>NZ_CP108863.1:4790000-9032248 GCF_045161815.1 Streptomyces avidinii | reverse complement strand
GACCTTCGGCGGCAAGCCGCCGAAGAGCGACGCCCTCCGCTGCGCTCCGGGCAGGCTTCGCTGACGCTTCGCCAGATTCCCGCGCGAGCGCGGGAATCGACGTCCGCAAGCGGACGTCCAGGGAAAGGCCCGGCGCAAGCGCCGGGCCGGTGGCGCTGACGCGCCACCAGATGTCCGCGCAAGCGCGAACATCGAAGGGCTGTCCGCTGACGCTCCCACCCCTTCAAGTCCTTCCGGCTCCGCCTCCAGGACTAGGCCCGCTCCCGCGGGCCTGGCTGGCAGCAGTCGAGGTGCTCGAGGTTGGCTGTCGAGTGCATGTCTCTGGGGGCCCTCGCCCGGCCTGGGGCTGATGCCCAGCGGGGTCTTGAGTGAGCTACCTGGTGGGAGCCGTCTCGCCGGAACGTGAGAGACGGCTCCCACCACCGGGCCGCACTAAAAAAGGCTGATGTCGATGTTGCCGCAGGCGGCATCGTTAGAGCCGTTGCAGTCCCCTGCGAAGACGTCAAGGATGCCCGCGAAGTTCGCAGACACGCTCCCCCCGTTACCGAAAGACACATCCACAATGTCGGCGCTCGCCACACCCGCACTGGCCAGCGTTCCCCCAGCCGCCAGCAGCACAGCACACACGCTCATCACCAGACGCCTGCTCATTGCACCTCCACAAGCTGTAGCCGGCACCCTGCACGGCTACAGCCGAACCTCACCCACCGCCCGGACGCCCGCTCTCCGAGACGGCCAACCGGCGTACAAGGAACCCACAAACCTCATCACGGACGACGAACAAAAATGAGATGGAGGCCTGCAGGTAGACCTCACGCCGCTCAGGGCCCGCGCCCCATCAGGAACACGGGCCCATCCCACGCACCGGGCACTGCGGGGCAGGCCGGTCGCGTCGACGAAGAGGCACCAGGCGGGAGCGCACACCAGCGATACGTCCTCACGGAGAGCACCGTACCGGTACAGTTGTCAGTGTGCATCACATCAGAGATGGTGTGTGTAGCTGTGTAGGATCCCGAGAACATCGCCACCCCCTCCCTGGCGGGTCTGTCCGCCGCTTCGAGTTCAGCGGAGTGCCGAATGCAGAAGTCTGGTGACATCGTGCTGCGTCCTCATCAGGAGGAGGCGGTGGAGGCGATCGTCCGGGGGCTGGATATTCCGCCGGGGAAGCGGATTCCGGAGGCGGGGCTGCGGGCGACGGTCGTATCCGCGTGTGGGACCGGGAAGACTTTTATCGCCGCTGCGGCGGCGCTCCGGCTCGCGCGGCACGGGCGGGTCCTGGTGCTGCTGCCGACGCTGGATCTGCTGACGCAGACGGTGCGGGAGTGGCGGCTCGCCGGGCACAGCGGGCCGGCTGTCGCGGTCTGCTCGCTTGAGGACGACCCGCAACTGTGGCAGCTCGACGTGCGGACGATGACGTCGGCGCCGCAGCTGGGGCTGTGGCACGGGCGCGGCCCCGTCACGGTCTACGCCACCTACGCCTCCCTGCCGGTCATCGCCGAGGCCCACGAGGGCCTGTACGGGCTGCCGATGGACGTGTTCGACCTGGTGATTGTCGACGAGGCGCACCGGACGTCCGGGTCGGCCGGGAAGGCGTGGGCCGATGTGCACCGCCAGGACGTGATTCCGGCGATGCGCCGGCTGTACATGACCGCGACCCCGCGGATCTGGATGGAACGGCCCCCGCGGTCTCGGGCGCAGGAGCGGGAGCGGGAGGAGGCGCGCCGGCTCGCCGAGGAGACGGAGCGCAAGGAGCGTGAGGAGGCGGAGGCGGAGGGCCGGGTCTACGTCAACCGGCCACGCTGGGACCGGCTGCCGAAGGAACTCGCCTGCTCGATGGACGATCCGAGGGTGTTCGGGCCGGTCGTTTATGAGTTGTCGCTCGCTGCGGCTATTTCCCGGGGGCTTTTGGCGAAGTATCAAATTGTCGTCGCGGAACTCACCGACCCCGTCGTCACTCCGCAACGGCTGAATAGTGAGGAGCGGTACGAGGAGCAGCTGCGCGGCGAGCGCCTCGCCGCGATGCAGACCGCGCTCCTGGAGACCATGGCCGCGCATGGGTTGCAGACCACCATCACGTTCCACCACCGCACGGTGGAGGCGGAGGCCTTCGCGGCCGGGCTGGACCGCGTTGCCCGCCGGTTGCATGCGGTGGATCCGGGGCGGCATCCGGAGCGGGTGTGGTCGGGGTGGCTGTGCGGTGAGCACGAGGGTGCTCACCGGCAGTCTGTGCTCGCGGATTTCGGGCGCAGGGCCGGGCGGGCGGTGCTCAGTAATTGCCGAGTTCTGGGCGAAGGAGTTGATATTCGGGCGACGGACAGTGTGGCCCTGATCGATCCCAAGGGGTCGGCCGTCGACATCGTCCAGGCCATCGGGCGGGCCTTGCGGCAAAAGCCAGGTGAAGGGAAGATGGCCACGCTGATCGTGCCTGTCTTTTTGCGCGAGGATGAAAAGCCTGAAGACATGCTTTCGTCGAATTCGTACCGGCCGCTCATTCGGGTTTTGGCTGGACTTCGGGCGCATGATGAAAAGGCTGTGGAAATGTTGGCTATTCCGCAGGAGAACCAGAAAAGGATCGTGGACCCGTCTCAGCCGGTCGGGAGGGCGCCGGAGGAGGGTGAGGAAGAGTCGCGGCTGCTGCTCCGGTTCGCGGCGCCGCGGGATCCGGCGCTGATCGCGAAGTGGATCAGCTACACCGTGATCAACACCGAGCGTCAGGACTGGCGTCGGGGCGCGGAGGCCGCGTACCGCTACCGGCAGCGTGAGGGCGATCTGGAGGTCCCGTACGAGCACGTGGAGACGGCGGGGGCGTTCCCGCTGGGGCGGTGGCTGTCGGATCAGCGACGCACCTACCGGGCCGGGGCCATGACCGGCGAGCGGGCGGCCGAGCTGGAGGAGCTGGGGATCGTCTGGGACACCGCCGACGCCGGCTTCGAGACCAACCTCGGCGCCGCACGCGCCTACTACGAACTCCACGGGACCCTGGCTGCTCCGCGGGGCGCAGCGATCCTCGACGTCCAGGTCGGGCAGTACCTCACGAACATCCGCCGCCCCGGCGGGCTGGGCAAGGACCCCGAACGCGCGCAGCGGCGGGCCGCGCAGCTGGCCGCGATCGACCCCGACTGGAACCCGGGGACGCTGGGGTGGACGGTCGACTGGCAACGCCACTACGCCTACCTCACCCAGCTCCTCGCCTCCGGTGCGCGGCTGACGGCCGTCGTCCCCGGTGTCACCCGGCACGGTGAGGACGTCGGACGGTGGCTCGCCACCCAGCGCCGGAACTGGGACCGGCTGAACGAGGAGCAGCAGCAGCGGCTCGGCGAACTCGGCGTGAGCAAGGCCCCACGCGCCCGCAGGGCACCCGCGAAGACGGCCGCGGCCACCGGGCCGCGCACGGACGGCGAGGCATTCCATAAAGGCCTCCAGGCCCTCCAGCAGTACATTGCGCGAGAAGGCGCCATGCCGGGGCGGGCCGGTGTGCAGGAGATGCCCGATGGGGACATTCGCCGCGTTGGGGTGTGGCTCGCCAATCAGAAGCAGCGCCGCGACCGACTCGACCAGGCGCAGCGGGCCGCTCTGGCCGACCTCGGCGTCGACTGGGCACGGTGAGGAGGTCAGCGGGTGCCGTACTCGGGGAGCACAAGCGTCAGCTGCCGAGCCTGCTGAAGGCCCAGCGAAGGACTTCCCTGTCTGGATGGTCTCGGCCTGTGCATTCGAGCCCGGTCAGGGTGTGGGCTGTGAGTCTGGCCCAGCGCGGAAGTTGCCGTGCGCTGCGTGGCGGTCGGCGAAAGCGATGTCTGCGGACGCCCACGAGGCGTACGGCGACCGGGAAGGCCACAACTATGTTGATCACCTCTCGGACCTCGTGAACAACGAGTACGGCCGCCAGATGGGCGAGAAGATCGCCGCAGCCAACCCCGGGGCCTCGGAGTCCCAGCTCAGGGACGCGATCACCAGGGAGGCAAAGAACTACATGACAGGTGGGAACTATGCCCGACCCAGTGACTTCGAGTAACCCGCTCCAGAAGGGAGATGTCGGATGAGGAGTGGCGTCCGTTTCCTGGTCGGCTCACTGGTGGCCGTCCTACCGCTGGCGGTGTCCTGCACCGTGCAGACGGACGAGGACAGGGCGCGGCAGGTCGTCGGGTCCTGGAAGTCGCCGACCCTGGGCACGATCCAGTTCCTCAAGGACGGTGCGCTCGGAGAGGTGAGCCTGCCTCCCAGCGTGTGTCACAACGGGGCGTGGTCAGCCGACACGAAGTTCACCGGTACCTGGCGACCCTGGCATCTGGACTCCGTCGGGCCGGCTACGGAGGTCACGTTGACGGCCGCCGCCGGTGGCCCGACGTGCGACCTGTTCTTCCTGTACTCCACGGATCAAGATCAGGCAGAGCTGGACCTGGCCTATGCCCCGGAGGGTAGCGAGCCCTTCGTCCGGCAGTAGACCAGCAGACCGGTCATCGCGGAGAACCTGAGCCCCCGTTCGGGGAGCGGTCACTGTGACCGCTCCCCGAACGTGTCTCGGCGGGTCTCCCTGAAACCGGTCCTCTACCTGCGGGGACCCTTGCCCGAAGCCGTCACCGCCCCCGAGCCCGGAGACGGCCACCCCCGGCCGCGGCCGTGACCGCGACCTCGTGCGCCCGCGCCCCGCTCCCCTCCGTGAAGGGGCTGACATGGGACCAGCAAGCGGGCCGGGCCTGCGTCATCTGCAACCGCCCCCTTGACGACGGGGCAGTCCCCCGCGGCACCCTCACCGGCCACCACGGAGCACACCGCCTCGATACCGAGGTATGGGCCTGCCCCACCCGGGGCGCCACCTGAACGTCCCTGATCCCATCAACGAGATCCGGGCCTGACCACCGGCCCCAGGCACACCCGAGGGTGCGCCCGGGGCCGCGCCCAGCCGACGAGCCCCTACGCGCTCCCCGCCCTGCCGCGCGTGAGCTGCGCGCAGCGCAGGCCTCCGCCCGCGTGCCACTCCAGCAGCGGGCCGGCCGCGACACCGTGCTCGGGGCACCAGGCGAACTGGGACAGCGTCGCCCTTACGCCCTGGGGTCTGCCGTCCGCGCCCATGGCAGACCCCCGTCCGGCTACGGGGCTGGGGTGAACTCCACGTCGGTGCCGCCGCACCCGGCCGCGATGTCCAAGCAACTGGTTCCGCTCCACATCACAGGCTGCTGGTGAATTGTCCCATCGCGGGCGGGTCGCATACGGTGACCTGCATGTACAGGGGGATGGAGTTGGCGGGCCGCTACCGGCTCGACAGCCGGTTGGGGCACGGCGGTATGGGCGAGGTGTGGGCGGCGACCGATCTGAGGCTGCGCCGCACCGTCGCGATCAAGATGGTGCTCGCCTCACATCTGCGTGACGACCGGCTCGCCGCCCAGGTCCTGGCACGCTTCCGCCGTGAAGGCGAGGCGGCCGCCCGGCTGAACCACCGCAACATCGCCGTCGTCCACGACCTGGGCGAGCACCAGGAGATGAGCGCCGATGGGCAGGTGGAAGTCTCCCCGTTCCTCGTCCTGGAGTTCCTGGAAGGGCGTGATCTCGCGACGGTCCTGCACGAGGACCACCCCGGCGGGCTTCCCCCGGAGCAGGTGCTGGAGTACGGCGCCCAGGTGTGCGACGGGCTGGCCGCCGCCCACGCGCGGAACATCGTGCACCGCGACATCAAGCCGGCCAACCTCATGCTGCTCGACGACGGCACCATCAAGATCTGCGACTTCGGAATCGTCCAGATCCAGGACGGCACGATCGGCCTGACCACGGCCGGAGCGCTGCTCGGCAGCCCTCTCTACATGGCTCCCGAGCAGCTCAGAGGCCAGACACCGACGCACTCGGCCGACCTGTACGCCCTGGGTGCCAGCCTGTACGAGCTCCTCACCGGGCGCCCCCCGTTCACCGCGGACTCCGCGTACGCCGTCATCGCCATGCACCTGTCTACCGCTCCCGAACCGCCCAGCACCCACCAGCCCGCCATCGCGCCCGGCATCGACAACCTCATCACCTCCCTCCTTGCCAAAGACCCTGCCGGCCGTCCCCCCACCGCCAAAGACGTGGCCGCACGCCTGCGCTCCGCCCATCTCGCACCTGGGCCCACCCCCGGCCCGGCAGCCGAGGCGTCGGAAACCGACGAGCAGCACCTCCAACGGGACGCCGAAGCCGGAGACTTTGACGCCATGTACAGCCTCGCGTTCCTGCTCGAAGACGCCGACCGTATCGACGAAGCGGAATCCTGGTACCAGCGCGCCGCCGAAGCCGGAAACACCGACGCCTTGAACAACCTTGGGGTGCTGCTGGTAAACACTGGCCGCGAGACCGAGGCGCAACCCTGGTACCAGCGCGCCGCCGACGCCGGAAACACCGACGCCATGAACAACCTCGCACTCCTGCTGCAGAACACTGGCCGCGAGACCGAGGCGGAACCCTGGTACGAACGCGCCGCCAACGCCGGACACACCGAAGCCATGAACAACCTCGCACTCCTGCTGCAGAACACTGGCCGCGAGACCGAGGCGGAACCCTGGTACGAACGCGCCGCCAACGCCGGACACACCAACGCCATGAACGACCTCGGAGCGCTGCTGCATAACACTGGCCGCGAGACCGAGGCGCAACCCTGGTTCCAGCGCGCCGCCAACGCCGGACACACCAACGCCATGAACAACCTCGCACTGCTGCTGCATAACACTGGCCGCGAGACCGAGGCGCAACCCTGGTACCAGCGCGCCGCCAACGCCGAAAACACCGACGCCATGAACAACCTCGGGGTGCTGCTGGTAAACACTGGCCGCGAGACGGAGGCGGAACCCTGGTACCGGCGCGCCGCCGAAGCCGGACACACCAACGCCATGAACAACCTCGGAGCGCTGCTGCATAACACTGGCCGCGAGACCGAGGCGCAACCCTGGTACCAGCGCGCCGCCAACGCCGGAAACACCGACGCCATGTACAACCTCGCACTGCTGCTGGTAAACACTGGCCGCGAGACCGAAGCGGAACCCTGGTACCGGCGCGCCGCCGACGCTGGACACACCGAAGCCATGAACAACCTCGCACTGCTGCTGGTAAACACTGGCCGCGAGACCGAGGCGGAACCCTGGTTCCAGCGCGCCGCCAACACCGGACACACCAACGCCATGAACAACCTCGCAGTGCTGCTGCGGGACACTGGCCGCGAGACCGAGGCAGAAGCCTGGTACCAGCGCGCGGCCAGCACCCCGGACGGTGAAATCCGGGCCTGACCGGCGCCCGGCGCATCCGAGGGTGCGCCGGGACCACCCGCAGCCGACGAGCCCCTACGCGCTTGCCGCCCTGCCGCGCGCGAGCTGCCCTCAGCGCAGGCCGCCGCCCGCGTGCCACTCCAGCACCGGGGGCGCCTCGCCACCGTGCTCGTCGCACCACAGCACCGGGTCCAGGCCCCCGCAGCCATGCCGCGCGCACGCAGTCCTCGCCTGTCCTCGTCTGCGGGACGCCGTGGCGGACCACACCACCAGTGCCGATCGGCGAGGTGGTGCCGCGCAGGTGGGCCGGCCATTCCAGCGTGATGCGCAAGGCCCGGACCCGGAGCGGAACCGGTCGGTCATCCGGACGTCGCCGAGGACCGCGAGGGGGCCCGCGCCGGGTGCGGTGAGCCGGGTCAGCGTGGCTCCGACCGGGCCCGCGGCCAGGGCGTCGGCGTCGGTGTCGTCGGCGACCCAGCCCGACAGCTGGTCGGTGCCCTCGATGGTGTCGGCGAGGCCCAGCCACGGGGCATCCAGCCGGAACCGGCCCGTGGCGCCCATGTCGCCGCGCACCAGCAGCGAAGCCTGCCCCGCCCCGGCGGGAAGGGTGATCTTGTCGTGGGCGAGCAGCCACGCGACGACGTCGGCCCGGTCGAACTCGGGGTGCGTCTCCGTCCCGGCGGTCGGGGTGGGGAAGTCGGGGTGGCGGCGGCGCCAGTTGACCACCGCCGCCCGCCCCACCTTGGCCATCCGGGCCACCTCCGCGAGCAGCACGCGGTCCGTGTCCGGGGTGACCGGGGTGAGGCAGGCGAGCGGGGAGCGGCGGCCGGGGCGGGTCTCGCGCACCGCCCGCCAGTCGACCCAGGGGCGGATGACGTCTAGGAGGGCGATGTCGCGGGTGGAGTAGAGCGGCACCGTGGTCCACCCGCCGTGGGACTTGTAGTCGACGTCCACCGTGCCGATCGGGGAGAGGAACCCGAGCCGCACCGCGGCGTCGAAGTCGACCCTGCGGACGCCGAGCCGGCGGGCGGCCTGGTCGGGGCCGAGGGGGACGTGCCGGTCGAGGAGGGCGGGCAGGTCCCGGCGGCGGGCGAGCGTGTCGACCTGGTCCGGGTGGACGTCGGGGAAGGCGACCTCACCGCCGAGGTAGACGAGGAGCCCGGCACGGACCAGGTGCACGGCCGCGGACGCGGTCACCCGCAGCCGGCACCGCCGCAGCGGCACCCCGAGCGCCTCCGTCCAAGCCCTGCTCGAAGGCCCCGTACCGCGGGGGCCTTCGTCATGCAGGGGCGGTGCGGCCGTTGGAGGGCATCGGGTGTGGAGTGAGCTGCTCGCCGTGGCGGATCCAGCGGGCCACGTTGTCAGCTGTGAGCAGGCGGCCGACGCCGACCGCCAGGGTTCTGGTGTGTGTCTGGTAGCGGGCGGGTTCGAGCAGCACGTGGTCGCCCGCGTCGGCGGACCAGCCGAGATCCAGGAGGTAGTGGTGGCACAGCTGGACGTTGCGGCTGGGGCGGTCCCATCGAAACTGGACCGGGCCGCCGCCAGCCGGGCGGATCCGTAGTTTCCCGGCCAGGTGTTGGTCAAGGGCGTACAGGATCCACAGGACGGTGGGCCAGTCCTGTTGGCGGCCGGTGACGGTGTCGCGCCGGAGTGGGAGTTTCTCGGTCTCTACCACAGTCCCGTCGTAGGCGTGGATATCGGCCACGCGGCCGTTCCTGGCACCTTTCTGTCGTAGCCCTCGGGGTGCGTGGGTGTCCCACCCGGCCGCCCACGCGAAGGGGTCATCGTCGGGGCCGAGTGGGTGGGTGAGCAGGTCAGGCACTTGCGGACTGGTTCGCTCGGCGTAGGCAGTCGTCCACGGCAGCCACGGACAGGTTGTACTCCCCGAAGGTGATGCCGCCCAGGCGCATCAAGTCCCGGTAGCTGCGGGCGTCGGGGTGGTCCTCGGCCACGGGGGCCAGTGCCTTCATGAGCTTGCCCGTCGCCGAAGCGACGTGTCCGGACTTGACCGCGGCCCGGTACTGGCGGTCACTGACCTTTTTCTGCTCGCCGTACTGCTCAGCTTGGGCGTGGTCGCGGACGGCCAGTTGCTCCAGGGCGGCGGCGATCCTCAGTAGATCGGGGCCCTCGGCCTCGGTGCCGCCGGTCGGGTCGTGGATGGTGGCACCGGCGCCGGCAGTGGAGCCCCCGCCCGTGGCCCAGGGGTACTTCCCACCGGTCTGCGGGGGGATGAGCCCGCCGAGGCCGATTCCGCCGCCCGAGCCGCCGCCTGGGGGCGGGTCAGTGGGGACCGGTGGGGGCGTGGTCGGCCAGTCGCGCATGTAGTCCTGTGCGTTGGCGACCGAGCGGACCAGGTCCAGGGCGTTGCCGTGGTTGAACTGCTCGGCCCACGGTTCCAGGTTCTGCATGGCCACGTCCCTGACATGCGCGACCTGCTGGGGTTCGCTGTGCGGGTAGAGCGCCACGGCTTCGTTCACGGCGAGGACCAGGCCGCGTTTCTGGTCCTCGGTCCAAGCGTGGTATTTCGGCGGTACGTACAGCGTTGCCCCGTCGGGGCCGTCAACCATGTGAGCCGGCAACGCGGTCCCTCCTGATCTTGTTGATGTCCACGGTGTTCTTCATGAGCGGGTGTTCGGCCCGGATCTGCTCGCCCCAGGCGGTGACCTTGTCGCACAGCTCCAGAACGCGGTGGACCAGTTCCTGGTCGGCCTTCGCAGCGACGTCCTGGGGGGAGCGGAGCATGACGGCGGCCAGCTTGGACAGGTCGCCGGCCAGGTCGGCCCGCCACTTGCTCAGCTGTACATCGGGCAGTCCGTCCACGTAGTCGTCCAGCGCCTGGTCGTCCGGGTCGACCTCGGGGGCCGGCGCGGTCTCAGCGGCGGTACGCGGTGCGGGGAGAGAGGGCGCGGGAACGTCGCGACGTACGGCCTCGGCCTGGAGGGCGCCAGCCATCTCGGGGTCGGCCTTCGCGACGGCTCGGGCGACGTCGGGGCGGGTGATGGCGTAGGCGGCGACCAGTTTCCGGGCTGTGTCGTCGTCCTCTACCAGCGCGGTCACGATGTCCGGCCGGGCGGTGACCTGGCGCACCACCCTGGCGACCGGGACGCCGCCTTCGGTTCCGGAGTCCAGAGGGGCCCCGATGGCATCCCGATATTCCCCGACGGAGACCCGGGGATTCCGGGGATTCTTCTCGCGCGCCTCTCCCATGAGGGCGAGCAGGGACTGGAAACGCGCTTCCCCGTCGTCGTTTCCCCGGGGCTGAAGCGCGACGGTCAGGAGGGCTGAAAACGAAACCGTGACGCCAGTCTCCGCGATCTTCTGCCGGCGTTCGGCGGTCATGAAAGCCGCCGTACTCCGCATGTTGTTCGCGGTGGAGAAGACGACATTGACGCGCTCGGCGAACGCCCTGACATGTGCCATGGCGCCGGTCTTGGCCGTCCCCTCCGTCCGGATCGGCGCCTTGCGGAGCAGCAGGTCCCCTTGCGCCAGCTTGGCCGCACACATGGCTTGCGTACCGTTCACCGCCGTGGTCTCCAGGCAGTGCCATTCCTCCACGTCGTCGTCGGTGAACGCGGCGTCTGATTCTGGTTGTCGCATAAGGGTCCGCTCCTTCGCTCTGTGTGATCGCGCAACGCCATAACGTATCGGTCCGGTTGGGCGTCAATGAGCCTGCCGGTGGTAGCTAGTCGGGTTGTGCTGATCACAGAGCCACCCGCCGGGGTACAGCCGCGCCGGGGCGCCACAGGCCCCGATACCTCCGCCGGCGCCACAGCGTCCCCGTGGGACCGCAGGCACGGAGGCGGTCGGGCGTGGGCGGCCGTATGCCTCGGGCAGACCGCGGCGGAGAACGGCGTCGGCGCCGGGGTACCGGGTTCGACATGTGGGGTCGCCCTCGCCCATGGGAAGGCATAGGCGGCGGCCCAGGGCCTCGTCAGCGGCCTGCTCAGGGGTGGCCAGGTCGGTGATGTCGTCGTCGTTCTCGGCGGCGGCTGCCAGGTGGGCCAGGTGGTCGCCAAGGGGGGTCCAGAACTCGAAGGCAAGGCCGCGGCGTTCCCGGATGGTGGTCCGTACGAGCAGGCCAGCGGCGGCGTCCCTGATGAACTGGTCGAACCCATGTTCCTTGGGCCTGCTGCGGGGATGCCGACGTCCACAGCGTCCACCGGCCTTCCGACGCGGGCACGGAACGGGAGACCGTTCGTCGCAACGGACCATGTCGACGTGGCGCACGCCGCTGCGGAACGGGATGGGCCGATTGGGCTGTTTGATGATCTCGGCGGGCAAGGCGTCGGTGCGGAGCATGGGGACGACGCCGAGTTCGACCAGGGAATGAAGCGGGGTTTGCCAGGCATCGGCCACGCCGTTGCGGCGGGCGGCGTTGTCGCGGGTCTTGAGCTTGCGGGGGGTCTCGGGGGAAACCTGGGATTCGACGCCCAGGCGGATGCCGTCGGCGCCGTAAATCAGGGCGTCACTGCGGACCTTCCGGTCCTGGGTGAATTTCTCCTCAGTAGCGCGGTGGCCTTCGGCCTCGGCGACGCGAACGGCGCGGTCCACCCAGGCGTGATGTTCAGGAGTGATCTCGGGCTGATGGCGTTGCTCGGCCTCGCCGCGCTGGTGGGAGGCGATGACCCGCCCCTGACGCCGATAGACGTACATGGGCTCGATGAACCCCAGGGCCATGCAGTCCTCGGCGCAGATCAGCCCGCGAGCCTCCACGGGTAAGCGATCGTCGGCCAACATGCGGTCCAGGAGCAGGCGACCGCCCGCAATACCGAGGTCGGGCTGGGTCATGTCCAGGCGGCCAAACACGACGTGCTCCACGTACCGATTGGGCATCCCCACCCCCATGCGTGCGCTGCGCTGACTGCCCATCACTCACAGTGTCGGGTATGGGGTGGGGTGCCGGGGCAAGATCGGAAAATTCGGCGGAACTCCCCTGCACCTGGGGCGGTTGGCGGCCGCTGAGGGAAGCGGTGCGTTCCCGGCCGAGGTGACGGGCGGGGCTGCAGCGTCACCGGCCGACCTACTCGGGGATGGCGGTGCGGAGGGGGCGGCCGGGCCGCTCGGAACGCGCCCGCACCACCCCGAGACCCGCCCACTGGGTGAGCAGGTCCCGTCGAGCGGTGGGTAGAAGGCTCTCCTGGACACGGCAACCCACCAGTCGGTGACGACCCCGCTGACTCTGGACCGGACACAGGGGCAAGCGGTGTCGCCTGACCAGGTCCACGGGCCGGACTGCCATGCCCTGGGGAGCATGGCAGTCCAACCGAGCGGCGTGACAGCAAGGCGCGCGTGTCTGTGGATGGGACGGGCAGTCCGTCGGCCCCACCAGATGGCTGTCATCGTCGCCTCGTGTCGTCACGGTTCGGTGACGGGTGGCGGCGGCTGGTCGTCGGCCGGGTCGGCTTCAGCGGCGCCGAAGGCGTTGAAGAGGGCGGGGAGATCGTGTGTGGCGGCCTTGTCGACGGCCTTGGCCTGGAGCCGGTATCGCAACACGGCGCGCAGTGCGGGGACCGTGAGGGTGGCCAGGCCGAGGAGTATGGCGGGGCTCTGGAGTGAGGTGGGCAGGGTGGCGGCAAGGCCACTGGTCAATGCTGTCAGGAAGCCTGTCAGCAGGTTCTGGAGCATAGTCACCGTCATGCCTCGTTTCTGCTCGTATGTGGTGCCGGATGCGGCCACAGATCGAGCGTCGATCCGGGCGGATCGGTGCGGCAGTGGGAACAGCGCTTCCCGGACAACTGGTAACGGCAGGTCAGCACCGCTGGCCGGAACGGGCTTTCACGCCGCGTACCGGTGCGTGACAATCGTCGAATCCGGGCCGGCGCCAGAGCGCACGCGCGGCACGGTCGATGGGGGGCACGGGGATGGACGAACCGAAGAACGCGGGGTCGGCGGCGGCAGCGTACGCGGCTGCGTTACGTGCTGCGGTACACGGCTTCACCGCTCGGGGCGGGACGCAGAAGGAGATCGCGGTCGGCGCGCATGTCGCCCCTGCCACCCTCTCGCGGTACCTGAGCGGCGAGCGGGTCGCCCCCCACCACTTCATCGCGGCGCTGGACACATTCCTCGCGGAACGTGGCCTGCCCCTGGCCGCCGGCGTGCGGGAGGAGTTGACGCGCCTGTGTGGGCGGGCCCACGAGGCGAGTCGGTCGCCGGCGGTCCAGCTGGCCCACCTCAAAGAGGAACTCGTCCGGATACGGGAAGAGAAGCAGGCCGGCGAGGCGGAGCTGACCGCGCTCAAGCAACGTGCGGAGCAGTTGGCCGTCGAGCTGGAGCAGGCGCTGGAGCAGGCCCGTCACGCGGAGTCCGGACGGGCCGTCCTGGAAGGGCGTGTGGAGCGGCAGGACAAGCAGTTGCGGGACGCGCAGTCCTACACGCGCGGCCTGGAGGCCGAGCTCACCGCGCAGCACGACCAGGTCCTCCTTGTGCAGCGGGAGGTCGAGGTCCTGCGTCGCCAGAATCAGATCCTCCTCGAAGAGGCGCCCGCCGGGTCCCACGACCGGGTCGAAGACGCTGTTCCCGTCGTGTCAACGCAGGTCGCCAACGTGGAAGCAGACAAGGACTCCTCCAGGCCGTCGATGCCGGATCTCTCGGCCAGTACCTTCAAGCCCTTGACGCCCGCGCGTCCGGTATCGAGACCTGGGCTCGGTCACGCCGATACCCAGGAGGAGTTCACCGCCCAGCTGAAAGCTCTGCGCGCCCGAGCCGGCGGGGACGTCCTGTGGTCGATCGAACGGCTTGCCCACCTGAGCCGGGACAAGCCCTGGCCAGCGCCCGGCAGCTCCCCGCGGGCGGACCTGGTACGGATGGAACGGTGGTTCACCCTGGGCATCTTCCCCGTCGACTGGCTCCGCCTGGAACGGGTCCTGCGCGGGATGCACGCCACTACCGACGAGATCGGGAACTTCGCCAACTCGCACCACCGCATCGTGAAAGCGAGCCCGGCCAGGCCTGCGGACGTGGTCACGGCAGGCCTGACACTGACCGGACTGACCGCGATCGGTCTCGGCACCGCCGCCGTCTTCCAGAACGGCGTGTCGGGGCTCGCCAAGACCCTCACCGCCCTGGGAGCACTGCTGGTCTCCTTCCTCATCTGGTCGGCGGCAGCCAACGTGACGATCCCCGACCCCGACCAGCAGGACTCCCCCAAGCGGGCATGGCCGACCCTCCTGGCCACCGTGGGCGGCCCTCTCATCTTGCTGACCGCCGTCATCGTGCCCCTCGCCACCGGCACCACCAACCCCTGGGGACACTGGCTTGCCGACCTGATCGGACTCCTCTGACCCCAGACTCCCCCACCCGAGGTCTGGCCCCACCCCCGCGTGCGCGGGGAGGCAACCGAGAGATCGCACTGACGCGGCGGCGCCGAAGCCGCGTACCGCTACCGCAAGCGGGAGGGCGATCTGGACGTCCCGTAAGAGCACGTCGAGCCGGCAGGGGCGTTCCCGCTCGGCAGGTGGCTGTCGGACCAGCGCCGCGCCTACCGGCACGGCACCATGACCGGGAAGCGGGCCGCCGCGGCAGCGCCACTACGCGTACCTCGACCAGCTCCGACTGGGCGCAGTCTGTGGGTGGGTAGTGCTGGGCATCGCCCGCCGAGCGTTTCACGGGCTGTCCGGCTGCGCAAACGTCTCGCGCAGCGGCACCCGAGCTACAGTGGGCATGGCATCGCAGGAGGCAAGTTCGCTCTGTACCTGCTCACCCCGAGCATTGTCAGTGGCGGACGGCAGACTGGTGTCACAAGAACGGCGGCCTCTGCCCGGCCTGCGAACCAGGGACAGAGACCGCCGCGGGTGGAACCCGCACCTCGCGCCTCTTGGTGTTCCCGCACCAGGGGGCGCGTCGCGTTTTACAGGCGGCTGACCAACATCTCGTACAGCCACACCGCGAACTGAACGATCCAGTGCGCGGCCTCGTCCGCAAGACCAGCCAGCAGGGCCTGGGCTACGCCGGCGAGCAGTACATCGCGAGCAGTGCTGCGACTCTCACCCCGGACACGCGGCGCGCCTTCGTCCTCCCAACCGTCGGACATCGGCTTGTCGCTACCGGGCATGTGAGCCCCCCAATCAGGACCGCCGCACATCAACTGGATGGCCGGGGCGACGGTCCGTCAAAACCCGGCCCTCCAGAAGCTGCACACGCTCCCCGAATGGGCCCGTTCAGAGTATCTGCACCCGCTGACAGTTCTCGGGCACCGACGGATACGGGCGGGCGGTACAGAGCGCCAAGGACACGTGCCCGCGTCCCCTCCAGAGGAGCCTCTACCGGCTCATGTCGCAGGGAGAACCCGCCCTCCACGGCAACGAACAGCGCGGCACCCGTTCAGGTAGCTCGCGGACTTTGCCGTCCTCTACCACGGTGAGGTTGTCCCCCATGTACTCAACCGGGTGGTTGGCCTTGTGATCAGGGCGTGCGCCGTAGGAGAGCCCGCCGACCACGGCGCAGTGAAGAATTCGCCCTGGTCAGGGTGTAGACAACGTTCCATCAGCACCAAGGGCTTGTGACCCGTGGTTCGATCCGCCTTCCTCAGCATGGGCACCTCGGGCTGCATGACAGAGGTCATGAGCTCAATACGCGCCGAGCAGATCCTCGACGTGTTCGACACCGCATTCGGTGAGCTGCTCGCCGCCGACCCCGCTGCCCTCCGGGTCAAATTCCGCAAGATGGCGGCCTCCGCCTTCGCCTTCTACCGGGGCACGGCCTGCCTCTTCTACTCCGACCTGGAGCGGGACCGGCACGGCGGCCCGTACCTGGACGAGCGGACGGGCCGCGTGTGGATCCACGGCGATCTGCACGCCGAGAACTTCGGCACCTACATGGACGGCTGATCTTCAACGTCAACGACTTCGACGAGGCCTACGTCGGCCCCTTCACCTGGGACCTGAAGCGCTTCGCCGCCTCCGAGCCCGTCCTGGGACAGTGTCCCCGATCCCCTTGTTGGCCTTCACCATCTTGACGGCGTTGTCCATGATCCGCAGTCCCTCGGGGAACCAGGTGATGATCTCGGTGTAGCCCTTCGGGATGTCGAACTTCGGCATCAGGTTCCGGAACTTGAACATGCCCTCGGTGTCGATATGGTCCGCGACCAGCTTCGTGTTGGCACTCCTGCCAGAAGTCCGAGGCGGAAGCGGTCCGGGTCCGAGAGGTTCTTGCCGGTCTGGATGCAGAGCAGGGCGTCGTGGGCGCCGGCCTCGCTGGCGTACGTGTAGTGCGAGTCGTTCGTCACCAGCGGCGGGATGCCGAGCTTCTTGCCGATCTCCAGCAGGCCGTCGGGGACCCGGCGCTCGATCTCGATGCCGTGGTCCATCAGCTCCAGGAAGTACCCCGTTCTCATGAACAAAGCCACGCCCACACCCGGACGAGGCCAACAACCAGTGCAGTTGGGTACTGGGCCCCGCGGCACATCCCGAAACCACGATCCACTCGATAGGGTTAAATTCAACGCTCAGGTAGAGTTAATTTTGATAGGGTTCGGGGTGGAGGTGGGCCATGCCGAGCCAGGAAGAACTGTTCGATGCGGTGGACGCACTGCTGGAGGGCGAGCCGCGGTTGCCGTCTCCGGCGGAGCGGGCGCGGTTGCGTGAGGCGGCCGGTGTCACGCAGGCCCGGCTCGCGGCCGCGTTGAAGTCGACGCCGCAGACGGTGAAGAACTGGGAGAACGGCCGCTCCGAGCCGAGGCCGCCGCGGCTTCAGGCCTATCTGCGGCTGCTGGACGCCTGGGCCGAGCGATACCCCGCACCGGCCGCCTCGACGCCCGTGCCCGCCCCCGCTCCGGTTCCGGAGGCATTCACCGGCCCCGTGGAGCAACCCGCCGAGCGCGCCTTCGCCGCTGCGCCGGATCCGGTTGTGAAGGCGCCCGTGGAGGCGGCCGGGCCGTCGGTGACGTCCCGCCGCCCGGCGAGGAAGGCCGCCCCGCCGTCGGCTGTCGACCCGCGGTTCCCGCACGGCCCGCTCGTAGTCCTGGACAGTGACGGGAGCGCGTACGGCACAAACGGGATCGTGCTGGACTGCCCGGCCACCACCGTTCCGCAGTTGGTGGAGTGGACGCTGAAGGAGTCCGGGCTCGGCACGCCGCGGTTGAACCGCAATGGCAAGGACTCCGATCCGCTGGTCGTGCTGACCGCGGCAGCCGCCGTACGGCTGGGGCTGCCCGAGCGGCTGGAGGGCCACGAGCAGCGCCGCTCCCTGCGCCTGTCCGAGGACCACCCGGTCGTCAAGCAGCTCGCGAAGGCGAAGTGGAAGCTCACCAAGCGGGGATTCGGCCCGTGGGCGCGTGTCTACCGGCCAGCGAAGGCCGGGCAGCGGCAGTGCGTGCAGCTCGCGGTCCTGTCGTGGGACGCGCTGGATGCGCGGTCCTGGCCGGGGGTGGCGGAGATGGAGCCGGCCGAGGTCGCCCGCGTGCTGGGTACGTACGCGGCCCGGGTGATCACCCCGCGCGGCTCGACGGCCGTCTCCGGGCTGGAGTTGATGACCGCGCTGCGGCCGCCGACCCGCGCAGTGAAGAACGAGGCCGCGGGTGAGTGGGAGTCCGCCTACAACCCGGGCTCGCTCGGCACCGAGCCGATGGACCCCGCCCCGCCAGAAGCCCCGCAGGAGCACCCCGCCGCGCAGGGCTGGACCGGTGGCTTCCTGGACGAGGAGGCCTACCAGTGGGTGCGCGAGGTGGACCTACTCACGGACGAGGAGTGCCTGCTGCCGTACGCGGTCGGCCTGGACCTGAACACCGCCTTCCTCGCCGCGGCCGCGCGCCTGGTCGTCGGCCTGTCCGCACCCAACCACTTCCACGCGCCGAAGTTCAACAAGAAGATCCCCGGCAGCTGGCTGGTCGACCTCTCGCACATCGAGCTGGACCCGCGACTGCCCTCGCCCTTCACCCCGTCCGGCCGGCGGCCCGAAGGGCCGGCCTGGTACCAGACCCACACCCTCGCCTACGCCCAGGAGCTCGGCCACGACGTCACCCCCATCGAGGCGTTCCTTCGCCGGGAGACGGGTGCTTATCTGGATCCGTGGCACGACCGTCTCAAGACCGCCTACGCCGACACACTCGCCGACCTCGGCGTGACCGCAGACCTGGACGACCGGCAGTTCCTCGCCGCGATGGAGCACCACAAGCAGGTCGACCCCGGGATGGCGGCCGTGCTGGCCGCGATCAAGGCGACGGTCAAGGGCGGCATCGGCAAGCTCCGCGAACGCCCCCAGGGACGGCACTACCGGGACGGTGAGCGGTGGCCGGCGCTGGAACGCCCGACCTGGCGCCCCGACATCCGGGCCGCGGTCATCTCCAAGGCCCGGGTCAACATGCACCGCAAGATGGCCAACACCGCGAAGGCCATCGGGCAGTACCCGCTCGGGGTCCTGTCCGACTGCGTCGTCTACGCCAGCCCCGGACCTTCCCCGCTCGACTTCCTCCCCTACACCACCTCCGGCAAGCCGCTCCCCGGAGCCTTCCGCCTCGGGACCACGCCCGGCCTCGCGAAGGTCGAAGGCGTCCAGGAGATGGCCTGGGCCGTCGACCTCATGGAGAAGGGCCTCAACCCGGCCCGCCACATCAAGGGCGGCGACGCCGTCACGGACGAAGGAGAATAGAAGCCGTGGGGGACATCGACGACGCTCTGGAGCGCGCGGACCGGGAGGTCTTCACCCGGGAGCCGCCCAAAACGCTGAAGGCCCGCATCAACTTCCTGATGGGCAAGCTCAAGACCACGAAAGCCGTGGCCGCCGAGCTCGGCGTCAGCCAGCGCTCCATCGAGCGCTACCGCACCGGCGAACGCAAAACCCCGCCCAAGGCGATCACCGACCGCATCGACACCGCCGTACGGGCCCGCTGGCAGCCCAAGGTCCGCGACCGCCGACGGAAGGAAGCCGCCTCCCGCACCGGCATCACCGTCGAGACCCGCGCACGGTTCGGGTACACAGCCCCGATCGGCACCACCGACGACGGCCGGATGCGCCGGCTGACCGTCCACCTCCCGCCCGCCTACGCGCAACGCCTCTTCGACGCCCAGCAGCAGGGCGCCCAGGATCCTGAACTGCGCGCGATCGTCGCGGAAGGCCTCCAGGACATCTACTTCAAGGACGGCGGCACCCGCGCCGAGACCCTCGAAGTCGAGTTCACCGACATCGACTACATCGACGTCTCGTTCTAGACGTCTCGTCCCCCCGGCGCCTCCGGGAAGCAAACGGCGGGACCGGCGAGCAGGCGGCCACACCGAGCCGATGCCGTCCAGCAGCTGGCCGGCCGACAGCGAGGCGGGACGCGCTGACAGCGCATTGCGCTGCTGACGGACCCCTCGCCAATGCGGATGGGTCGGCCCGGCGGTACTGCCCCCAAACGAGTGGGCACCGGGCCTGACCCGCGCACGCCATATCGGCACGGGCTGCAGCGACCCTAACCCGGCCCTGACCTGTGTCCCACCCACTTGCGTGACACCGAGCAGGGCAGCCCCGGACAGCGGGCCCCGTCGTTATACCGGGCATGATCACTACCAATGGCTTTGTTCACGGGAACGGGTTCTGGTCCAACTTCTGTGGTGTGCCTACTCCCTGTGACCGTCGATCTTGCTGATTCGTCCCACGAGATCGTCTGGAAAATGCCAGTGCCGACCTCGTCCGGGCTGAGGCTTCTGGGCTGTGTGCGAGGTACTGCTCCGGCTGGAAGAGCTGCTCTTCCTGGCAGCTCCGGAGATCACGGTGGTGTCGGTGCAGGACGACGGCGAGGTGATCCGAGTCGGTGTCAGATGTCGGACGGCCCGGGCTCGGTGCCCGGGCTGCGGAAGTTGGTCGGGGCGGGTGCACAGCTCCTACCTGCGGTTTCCTGCTGACCTCCCCGTGGCAGGACGGCGGGTGATGCTGCAGCTTGGTGTCCGGCGCTTCACCTGCGAGGACGTCTCCTGCGAGCGGCGGACGTTCGTTGAACAGGTCGCGGGCCTAACGCGCCGATACAGCCAACGGACTGAGCGAATGCGGTCGGCGCTGGCCGAGGTCGGCCTCGCCCTGGCTGGCCGCGCCGGTGCCCGGCTGGCCGACGTCTTCGGGGCGAAGGTCAGCCGGAACACGGTCCTGCGGCTGGTGGACGCTCTCCCAGAGCGGGCCTTGACCCCGGATGTTGAACACGTCTATGCGGCTTGGGCCAGGGTAGTTGCTGTTGGTCGGAGGTCGTTTTCGTAGGCGATCGGGGACCGCTGGCCGAGGCGGGAGTGCCTGCGTCGGGTGTTGTATCGGGTCAGCCAGCGGAACGCGTCGAGCCTGGCCTCGCGCTCGCTCGACCAGGCCTTCCGGCCTTTGAGCGTCTCCCTCTTGAAGGCGGCGTTGAAGCTTTCCGCAGCGGCATTGTCCGCGCTGGAGCCGACCGCGCCCATGCTCTGCCTGACCCCTGCTGACCTGCAGATTTCAGCGAAGGCCCTGCTCGTGTATTGCGATCCGTGGTCGGTGTGCATCACCGCTCCGGCCAGGCTCCCGCGGGTCCGTTCGGCGGCCGCCAGGGCATCGGTGACGAGCTCGGTTCGCATGTGATCTGCGATCGCCCACCCGGCCAGACGGCGTGAGGCGAGGTCGATGACGGTCGCGAGATAGAGCGGCTTCGAACCGCTGACCGGCAGATACGTGATGTCGCCGACGTACTTCGTATTCACCTCGGATGCGGTGAAGTCACGGCCGATCAGATCCGGCGCCTTCGCCGCGGCCTGATCCGCGAGCGTGGTGCGCTGCCGACGGCGCAGACGGACCCCCTCGAGCCCGAGGTTCCGCATGATCCTCGCGACGCGCTTGTGGTTGACCGCCGGGCCGCCTTCGTCACGGAGTTCGGCGGTGATTCTGGGGGCTCCGTAGGTGCCGTCGGAGTCTTGGTGGGCCTTGCATATCCGGGCTGCGAGCCCGGCCTCGGCGGTCTGCCGAGCGATCCGCGCGGCCGCGGTGCGGCGCCAGTAGTAGAAACTCGAGCGGGAGAGGCCGAGGATGTCGCAGAGCCGCTTCACGCCGTGACGGCGCTGGTGATCTTCAACGAACTGGCAGCGGTTCACCAGCGCGTCTCCGTCGCGAAATACCGGGCTGCCTTGCGGAGGATGTCGCGCTCTTCCTCGAGCTCGCGGATCCTCTTTCGGGCTGCGGCGAGCTCCGCCTGAACGTCGTCACCGCCATCCCGGGCAGCGGCCGGCGCTGAGGAGTGGGCGCCCGGGCGGCGCCCGTCGGCAGCCCGAATCCAGTT
Source organism: Streptomyces avidinii (assembly GCF_045161815.1). NCBI lineage: Bacteria > Bacillati > Actinomycetota > Actinomycetes > Kitasatosporales > Streptomycetaceae > Streptomyces > Streptomyces avidinii. The sequence continues at coordinate 9,010,828 of NZ_CP108863.1, read as the reverse complement.
CCGCAGTGTCTCGGTGTTCACCCCGAGATCGGCGGCGACGGACTTGATCGTCGCCCCGGGCCTCGACCGGTACAGCGCGACCGCGTCCGCCTTGAACTCGGCGGGGTAGTGCTTCATCCCCACGGGGACTCCGTTCTCCTGGACCATCAAGATCCAAGTGTCTCCGGTGTCCAAAACCCGGGGTCAAGGCCCTATGTCTGGCTCACTCAGCCGCACGAGCAAGCCGACAAGGCCCTGGACACCCTGCTGGAGGCAGTTGGGATTGGGGAGGATGCCGTCGCATTCCGCGGAGACTCTCACGATTACCGAGCAGAGCGGATCGCTGCATCACAGGATGCCGGCTCTCCCGACGGGGTCTCGGGCGTCCCCGTGCCGACCTCTCTGCGGGCAAGGTTCCGCCGTGCCATCGGCATGACATCAGCCACCCAGTAGGCGCCCTCGGCGCTTGACAACAGTCATTGGGAATCAGTCACACCGGGTTGTCCTGTGCACCGAAGGCTGAAGCCTCTCGCCGAAGTTTGGTCGCCGGGCTTCCCTCTCATCGGATATTGAGTGCCGCGACCAGCCGGCCGGGGCCCGCTCTTACGAGCCGACGATGGCGCGCAGGGCGGCCAGATGCGCCTGGTAGGCGTCGCGGCCCCGTCGGGTGAGACGAAGCCAGACGCGTTGGCGAGTGTCGCGGACGGCCTTGCGCTGCTCGACGTAGTCGGCGTCCATCAGCACGGTGACGTGCTTGCTCAGCACCGAGGCGGAGACATCGAGCTCTCGCTGGACGGTGGCGAACTCGGCTTCGCCTGCGGTGTCAAGCAGGGCGCAGATGCGCAGTCGATTGGGGGCGTGGATGGTGATGTCGAAGCCATCCATGGGGTCGGCGGGGTCGGGGCTCACGAGTTCTTCCGGTGCAGACGGATGAAGGTGAGGTGGAAGGCGATCGATACCGCGGCGCCCACGGCGGAGGCGGCGAACAGCAACACCGGCTCGCCGGTGGCGCGAAAGGCGATCGCCGATCCCACCAGGAGCGCGGGCAGTCCGACGGCCATCGGTACGGTGGCACGTTTGGGCAGCACGTCCAGGCGCAGTGCGACGCCGGTCTTCTTCTTCCAGGAGTTGGCCGCGGCGGCGAAGAGCGCCAGGTAGGCGGCGGTCATCACCGCCATGACGGTGGCCCAGGCGACCTTGGGCAGCAGCCACTCGGAAGCCGTCGCCAGGCCGCCGTAGACCGGCGGGACGGCAGCTATGTACAGCGTGAGCGCGGTGGTGAACCACAGCGGCCACGGGGTAGCGGACAGGGCGGTGGTAGAGGTATGGATCTGCTCGGTGTCGGCCAGCGCGTCGCGAGCCTGCTGAGGCGTTGGTCGGATGACATCCCCGTTGGTTTCCATGATGGAAAGACTAGGGGAGTGTTTCCATCATGGCAAATCTCGAATTTCCGTGATGGAAAGTCTGGTGTCACCCTCGCACGGGTCACGGCGGCGGCGAGGCAGAGGTCTCGCCCTGCAGACGGAGGCCTGCGCCTGACGCTGGCCTGGCCGGCCGGGCCAGCGCGGCACCGCCGCGTCACGGTCGCCGGGCGGGCCGGTACGTCACGGTGTCGCCCATTTCGGTCAGGGTGAGGGGTGCGTGTGCAAGCGGCACGACTGCGGCGGTATGGTCCCGGCCTCGTGGTGCGGGAGCACGACGACGCGGTGGGGCCGGTGTTGGAGTGGCACCCCGGAGGCGGGATCCGCTGCACGGACCTGCTCCTGGGCGTCTGGCGGGCGGGGCAGATGGTCATGGCCGCGGCGGCCGGTGACTTCCGAACTCGGTCCTGGCTCGTCTCCGCGTTCAAGCTCCTACGCTCCGGCTGAGCAGCCGGAGCGGGAGCCCAGGCATGCAGCGGATCCCGCGGGTTGATCCCGACACCTGACGCTTCTGCCGCCACGCGCGCCGGCAGCCGTCCCCCGCGGGTACGCCCAGCAGGGGACGGGACGCGCCAGGTGTCAGGGCGTGGGCCCGCCCCGGGCAGACCCGGGGGAACGGATGGAGCCTCCGGAGCAATGTGCGTCCAGTCCTTCAACGACGCGGCTCTCCCCGGGTTCCGGCCCCTTGACCGCCGGCGTGTGAACGCCGTGGCAGGAAGCCGGGGTGGTCCGTCGTCCGGCCTGCCGCCGGACTGCGTCGCGGTGGCCGATGGCATGGTGGCCCTTTCTCAGCACCCCGAGGCGCGGGCCGGCTGAGCGCGGCGCCGGGTCCTCCTGCCCGGGGCCGTGCCACGCCGGGCCGCTCGGGCGTCGACGCCGCGGCCCAGGTCTGACCTGACCTCCGTGGTGGGGGGCCGGGCGGTCCGGCCCACGGCATGAACAGAGCCCGGCCGGGGTGACTACGGGCGCCTGGCCGGGCTCTGCGTGCGTGGGGTGCTGCCTTGTGTCAGAAGTCGTCGCGCTCGTCGTGAAGGTGGTCCTCCTCGCGGCGCCGCTCCATCTCCTCCGGGCGCTGGCCTCCGCGGGAGGGGGTGCCGGGCTCGGGGTGGACCGGGTCCTGACCGGGACGCTGCGGGCGCTGGGGGCGCTGCTGTTCCTCTCGGCCCTTGCCCGGTTCCTGGCGCTTGTCCTGCATACCGCCCATGACGGCGACTCCTCGATGCGTTGCGTGGGGGGTACTTCCTCCGCCACGCTGACACGAAGAGTCACATCCCGCACCATTTCGGCTACATATCGTGGCGGCAGGGTGAGCGGTGGCCGGTGCGGATGCGTCTTGAGGCCGGGGTGCCGAGGATGAGCGCACTCGCCCGTCCCCGCACCGTCAGGAGCAGGATTCACATGCTGGAGCGCACCCTGCGCAAGGACCGCACCGCGGTCGCCTTCGTCCTTCCCGTCGGCACCCCGGCCGAGGACGGGAAGCGGGCCGTCACCGCCCAGCCATCCCCCGGGAACAGCCGCTCCTCCCGCTACCTGGCGGCCGGGGACTACTGGTTCAACAACGACAGCGCCCAGGACGGGGAAGGCTCCAACAGTCGCCTGCACACCTGATACACGGGCTCGGCCTGGCAGCGCCCGCCAGCAGGGAAACCCGCCCCGCCCAGGAGCATCACGTGCCCGGTGTCTGGTGCCCGGCGGGTCAGATGTCGCCGGTCCACACCTCGGAGCCGCCGCCCTCCCACCGGATCGGCCCGTCCTCGGACAGGTCCACATCCTCCAGGCCGGCCCGGCGCAGGAACTCTGACACGTCCCCGGGCGTGAACGCCCGGCCGAGGTCCGTGTCCACGCCGAGGGCGTGCACGGTGACCTTGCGCCCGCCCCGCGGCGACACGGAATGGATCACGATCTCCGTCTGGTCCGCCATACATCCCAGCGTGCGGCAACCCGGCTGGCACGGCATCCGGAGCGGAGCTCGCTTCCGCATGCTGACCAGCAATGAAGCGGCCCCGCGCGCGAGCCCGAGAGCAGCTGGACGTGACGCCCTCTCAGAACTGCTGAGAAAAAGGGCGTTTGGGGAGGAGGCGCCGGGTCAGACGCGTTGGTGTCGGAAGCACACCGTGGGGGTTGGGCTTCCGGAGCGGCCCCGCCCCCGTGACGCCTCTTCCCCCGGCGTCATAGGGGCAGGCCCGCCCGGATCCGTACGGCACCCGGACACCCCGTACCCCGGCCTCCTCCCCGGCCGGGGAACCGCGGGGCCGTCCGACAAAGCCCCCGGCGCCGGCGCTCAGACCGCCGCCCCCCGGCAACGGACCCGACGGCAGCAGCCCGCCGCACGATCAGGCGCCGAGCCAGACGATGCCCAGGACGGACAGCCGCCGGGTGAGCCGGTTGGCCACGTAGACGACGGACAGCTGCCCGACGGACGCGGCCCGGACGTCCTGGCCCTCGGGATCGCCGGCGTTCCACTGGGGCCAGCCCCACAGGGAGCGCACCGCGATGTCGAGGACGTCGCGGACCGTCTCCCGGGCCGGCTCGGGGAGCTCGGCGAGGGTCTTCGCGGCCTGCGGGGACAGGCGCACCGCCCACGGCTGTTCTTCGGTCACGGGCGCCCGCCGAGGACGTCGTCCAGGTCCACGAAGTCGGATTCGTCCTGGCCGGAGTCCATGAAGGCGTCGACGGCCGGGGCCGCGCCCACGCGCAACTGCCAGGTGCGCACCACCTCGTGCAGCGGGGTGAGGCTGAACGCGTGGCGGGCGTCCTCCAGGGCCTTGGTCCAGTCCCGCTCGAACGCAGGCACCCACGTGTCCGCACGGCGGTCGGCGCGCAGCAGGGCACGGAGTTCGGCCGGGGCCCCGGGCGCGGGCGCGGGCGCGGGCGGCGGGCGGCGGGCGGCGGGCGGCGGGCGGCGGGCGGCGGGCGGCGGGCGGCGGGCGGCGGGCGGCGGGCGGCGGGCGGCGGGCGGCGGGCGGCGGGCGGCGGGCGGCGGGACGGTTACGTGGTCGGCGGGTTGAGCGCTCACGGGCTCCTCCAGGCAGGTTGTACCGCCGCCGTAGCCGCCGCAGCGGTGCAGGGAGGAAGGGTTCAGCCCTCACGGCCGGTGGAGACGCCGACCGTTACCTGTCCGGCGAGGTCAGGAGCAGGACCAGGGCTACCGCCCTCTCCCGCATCCCTGCCGACAGGCCGGCCGGGTCCCGCCTGCGACCCTGCCCCGCCCACGCGCGCACCCACACCCGGACGGCCCCAACAACCAGTGCCGTTGGGTACCGGGCCCCGCAACGCAGCGCTGTTGGAGGGCGAGCCGCAGTTGCCGTCTCCGGCGGAACGGGCGCGGCTGCGTGAGGGGCGGGTCGGTGTCACCCACGCCCCGTTCGCGGCCACATTGAAGGGGCCGCAGACGGTGAAGAACCGGGAGAACAGCCGCCAGGCAATCCCGGGGACACGCCTCTATATGAAAGAACCCCGACCAGCCGGGGGTGGGCTGGCCGGGCCTGCCCCGGCCAGCGGCGGGGGTGCCGGCCGGGGGGGCATGCGGGGCGGAGCCGCAAGGGCCCCACTTCACAGCGGATCCCCCGACTCCAACCGAACGATCCTTGCAGGCGAACACCCGCCAGGCCTGCTTAGAATTCCTAACGAAATGATCTTCGAGATGGTTGGATCGCTCAGGGAGCATTGATCCGGAGGCGTGAGGTGGCTCGGCCGAAGCCGTGGCATGTCGAGGACGAACTGTGGGCGGTGATCGAACCACTGCTGCCGAAAGTCGTACGTCGCACTCGCCATCCCGGGCGGAAGCGGCATCCGGACCGGCTGGTGTTCCAGGGCATCCTGTTCGTCCTGCACCGTCCCACACCCCCCTCTCGCATCCCCTCACCGCGCTGGGCAGCGCCCCGGGTGCCGCAGCGGCCAAGGATGCAAAGCTGGAACTTGATCACGCCCACGGTGCCGAGAGCACACCCGGCCCTTCTCGGATGGGCGCCCCGGAATGCACCGGCGATACCGGCGGCATAGCTCCGCAGTGCGATCCCGTGTGCCGTCCGGCCGCGGCGCGTCCAAGCGGTCGAGAGGACACTCCATGGCAGTCGTGATGACCTTTTCCTGGCCCGAGATCACACCCGATGTGTACGACGCGGTGCGCCAGAAGGTCCGCTGGGAAGAGGATGCACCGGACGGGTACGTTCTGCACGCCGCCTGGTTCGTCGACGGCGGCTTCAACCTGATGGACATCTGGGAGTCGGAGGACCACTTCAACCGGTTCATCGAGGCTCGGATCGCCCCCGTACTCAAGGGCGAACTGGGCGTGCAGAGCGACCCCGAGCCGAAGTTCCACCGCCTGCACCGGCGCTTCGTCGCCCCAGGCGTCAGCGGCGCCAGCTCCTGACATCTCAGCGCAGCCAGAGCTGGATCGCGACGACGGGAGAGGCGGGAGGCGGGCCGGCAGCCCGTGGGCCCGCTTGGCGAGCCCCGACCGCCGGGGCCGGCCTGGAAGCGGGGCACACTGCCGCACTACGAGTGAAGCGAGGCAGCCATGACCGGGACGACCCGGCAGGACACACCCGTCGCAATCGAGGGCGGAGGCGTCGAACTCCGTACGCGAGCGGTCGGCGGAGACCTGTCCGTGGCCTTCGTGCAGCTGCCTCAGGGGGCGGACCTGCGGCCGGCTCTGAAGGGCCTGCCCAATGATCTCTGTCAGTGCCCGCACTGGGGGTACATGCTCAAAGGCCGGCTGAAGATGGTGACGAAGGACGGTGAGGAGGTCTACGAGGCGGGACAGGCGTTCTACTGGCCGCCCGGACACGCCCCCTTGGCCCTCGAGGACTGCGAATACGTGGACTTCTCACCAACAGATGACTTCACCGCGGTCATCAACCACATCACGTCGCAGGGCTGAGCTCGGGGCGACGGGTGTAGCCGAGCTTCTCGGCGTAGGCGACAGTGCGCGTCTGATGTCGCCGCGGTGCACGCTGTCGGTACGAGCGGCTAGGGTCGCCCCCTGGCCGGCGGGCATTGGGGCCCACCAACAAAGACAGGGGGACGGATGATGCCGGCGGACACGCTGCGGTTCCACGGTCGTGCGGCAGAACTCGCCGGGCTGGACCTGGAGATATCCAAGGAGGCCGAAGCGGTGCTGGACCGCTTCGAGTCCGTGCACGGCCACGTTGTGCCCGCGTCGGTGCGCGAGTGGTTCGCGCTGGCACAGGGCGCCGCCGTGCTGAGGAAGTTCAGCAACGACGACATGGTGTACGACGCCGAACGGCTGGGCCGGGAGGAGATCTACTACTGGCCCGAGGACAACGGCGACTGGCCCGACGACGTGGAAGAACAGGAAGAACGGCCCTTCGACCCGGTCGGCTCCCTGGGGCTGCTGCCGTTCCTGGTCGAGAACCAGGGCGTGTGGGTGATGGCCGTTCGCCTCGACGGCTCCGAGGACCCACCGGTGGTGATCTCCTTCGACGACGTGACGCCGTCCGCCGTCTGGCAGCCACATGCCGACCGTTTTTCGGACCTCGTCCACGCCCGGATCTGGGACGCGCCCGTCCACCTTCACGGCAAGCAGCTCGCTCTGCCCGGGGCAGTGGAGCCGTTGGCCCTGCTGGAGGTACTCCGGCAGGACTTCATTTCCGGGCCGCCCACCATCGACGGCATCCAGCGCCACTCCCGGGACGGCGACCGCCAACGGGTGCTGCTGGAACAGTGGCGCGGCCAATGGCACGCCACCGTGTGGGCGGCCGACGAGACCGGGCTGGCCACACTCATGGCAGCCGTGGATCCCACAACGGCCTGAGTACGTGGGACCGCACGGCGGGCATGGACCGGCCCCCTGCCCGCACGCCCCGCCGCGCGCAGACCCGGTCAACCACACGGTCGACCGCGACGCACACCCCGGCCAACCTTCTCGCCCCCAGACGGGTCGGGGCGCCGGCCCGGTCAACTGCACCGGTCTCCAGAGGCGGACGTCCCGCCCCTGCAACACCCCAGCTCACCGAACCACCGACACCGCAACCACCCTCCCCCTCAGCGACAGCGCAGTCGGCCGGCACGAGGAGCTGCGCTCCACCGCCGGAAGCCGCGTCGGGGATCCCTGATGCTGCGGCTGTCGAACGGTCGAACCAGGCGGCTTCCCGGAGGTCGCCCACACGGCGAACGGTCCCCCGTACGGGCGGCTCGACGGGCGCCAGCCTCCGGACGGCCGGAGGATCAGTGCGGGGACACGTGACGGGAGCCGATCGAGGATGCCGAACACCGCCGGTCGCTCGACGAGGGCGTGCATCGTCCTGTCAGGTGTGCTGCTCCTCGCCGGGGTCGTCTCGACCGGGTGCGGCGGTGAGTCCCGCGACGCCGGGCAGGGGCCTGGGGCAGGGCCCCGCCCCCAGGCGGCGCGCTCCGGCAGGGTCACCGTCGTCTACGAGGCCCAAACGGTCAAACCGGAGGACCGGGAGGCCGTGGCACTGATCCGGAACTCCCGCGTGTTGGAGCGTACGGCCGACTGGGTGAACAGATCACTCACCCTCCCGCACGACATGGTCGTGAAGGTCACCGCCGCCGTGCCGCCCGGTGTCACCGACGCCGTCACCCAGCCCGACGGCAGGACGATCTTCGTCCCGCCACCGTTCCTGACCGAGATCGAGAAGGCCCTCGCCGATGTCGTGAAGACCGTCGAACGGCCCGCCCCGTTCCCCGCGTCCGAGTACAACACCGACGACCTGACCGTGCTGTCGACCGAGTTCATCTTCGGCCACGAGATGGGCCATGCCCTGCAGCGCCAGCTCCTCCTGGCCAACCTCGGTCTCGAAGAGGACGCGGCGGACGGCTTCGCGTCCTTCTATACCGTCAACGAGGTCGGGCCGGGCCCGTCGCTGGCTGCCGCGATCCTCTTCGACGAGATCGCACGCAAGGAAGGCACGCCGACCCTGGAGGGCATGTCGAGCGACCACCCCGTTACCCAGCAGCGGGCCTTCAACTTCCTGTGCTACCTGGAGGGCAGCGACCCGAAGAAGTACCGGAAGTCCCTGGTCGACAGCGGCTATCTCCCGAAGACCCGCGCCCCCCTCTGCCCGCAGGCGTGGGCAATGCTGGACTACGGCTGGTGGACCCAGCTCCAACCCCACTTCAGCGGGGTGTTCAGGGACCGGGGTGCCGAGGAGCAGAAGAAGGCGCACGGGCGGCTGATCGCGGAGACACAGGCTCTGGCGAAGCGCATCGACGAGATCCGCAGCGGTCAATGAGGTAAATGACGCGTGCCCAGTCGATCTCGTCCGCGTAGTCGCGCAGCAGGGTTCCGGGGACTATCGCGGGATCGGCGCCGAGGCGGTGTGCAACCGCGACGACACCGCGGCAGAGAGTAGTGATCATGGTCCGGTGATACCGGGCGCAGCACCACCGGTACGACCCCGGCGAAGGGCATCTCACCCTGCCGGGGGCACAAGTTCACCGAAGGCACCTCACAAAGCCAGGCGTCAAGTTGACGGCGCCCGGCGGCGACGAATGCGGCGCCAAGGCGGTCGTTCCGACGGCGCCCGGCCCCGTCGAAACTCCTCGGATAGCCTGATCGGAGCCGAGACGATGAACCCGCTCCGGAGCACCTTGGCGTGTGCGGGTCAGTGCGGGTCAGTGTTCCTCTTCGGTGAATCTGGACCGGGGGCGGGGCGGAGATGACCATCGAGCAGGACGAGCCGGCGGGCATGCCGGAGCGGACGCTCCACCACGCCTCCGACATCACAGAGGATGACGCCTGGGCGATCTTCGAGTTCCTGATGCCGCGGCTGGAAGCCCAAGAGGCCGCTCACGGTGCTGAGACTGAGGAGCACCGTACGGCTGGGGCACTTGCCCAGGTGATGTCTGGCCTCGTTCTTCAACTGGAATGGGACATCCGCGCGCCTTTCTGGAAGCCCTACCGCAACCGTTCGGGCCCTACGACAGTTCTCGTGTGGGCTCCTCCGCCTGAGGCCGAGCTACGCGCACAAGACGAGCAGCGCCTCGATCGGATCCGTGACACCTGGAACACTCTGTGCGAAGCCCTACGGTCCTGGCACGACAGCGAAGGCTACGACGTTGCGCGGTGGCACAAGGTCGACTTCCGTGACGCTGCCGCCGCGGCCCTGTACGAGCAGCGCGTCTCCGACCTCGGACTCCGGCGGGAGAAGCGATGATGATCGTTAGGCCGACGGGTCCGTAGTCGAGGGCCGCATTGTCGAGAAATCCCGAGGCCAATGCCGATCCTCGCTGAATCCGGTCCTGACTCTCGGCTCACGCTGCCTGCGTGGCCTGCACGACCGCAGTCGAGAAGGCCGCGTGTTCATCGAAGAGTTCGCGGTGGTGGAGGCAGTGGTGGAGCTGTCCGATCAGGCTGTTGAAGACGTTGCGCAGGGCGGAGGCGTGCCGGTCTCCGCGTTCGTCGCGGCGGTGGCGGTAGAGGGCCATGGCCCCGGGTGAGGCTTGTAGGGCTGAGGAGGCCCAGAGGTAGCCGGCGTGGTTGAGCCGGTCGTTCTTGATGCGGCGGCGGGTGATGCTGGACTTCTTGCCGGAGGCCCGAGTAATGGGCGAAGAACCTGCATGAACTTTCAGGCCGCGGGCGTCGGCGAACCTGTTTCGGTCGTCGCCGAGCTCGGCCAGCACGCGGGCTCCGAGCTGAGGTCCCAGCCCGGGGAAGCTCAGGATGATCTCCGCGTCCTCGTGTTGGAGGAAGGCTTCTTCCACGGCCTGGGCGAGGGCGTTCACGGCGGTGCAGGCGGCTTCGAGCTGGACGAGCAGCGCGAGCATCTGCTGGCCCAGGGCCTTCTCTACGAGAGTTGGATGGTGGGCCCATTCGGCTCGGAAGATCTCCCGGAGTCGTTCGGTCTCGGCCTCGATTCCGCGCTGGCGGCCGGCATGCCGGAGCGCTGCAGCAATCTGGGGGCGGGTCAGGCGGGCGGCGTCGGAGCTGCCTTGAGCAGGGCGAGGGCTTCGGGCCGACAGAGGCCGTTCCTCCAGTGCGCGACGGCGGTCAGGGCCGCGGGGTAGTACTCGCGGAGCAGGGAGCGGAGCTGGTTGCCGACCTGCTGGGCTCGGGCGAGGACGGCGACGGCGCGTGCCTGGTCGGAGTCGTTGGGCAGAGGCCGGTGAGCATGCCGGTCCGTGCGGAGGATGTTCGCCAGGACCGGGGCGTCGCCGAGGTCGGACTTTTTCCGGGAGACGGAGTGGCGGTCCCGGTAGCGGGCGGCGGCCAGCGGATTGATCGCGTAGACCTGTCGTGGACCTGCCCGGAGGACAGCGACGAGTAAACCGCGGTTGGTCTCGATCGCAACCGGGATGGGTTCGTCCTGGATGTTCTCGTGCTCAGCAAGCAGGTCCAGCAGCACCTGGCAGCCGACTGCGTCGTCGGTGATTCGGCGCTTGGCCAGCAGCTGGCCGGACTCGTCGACCAGCACGACGTCATGGTGCTTCTCGGCCCGGTCAATTCCGCAGTAGATCAAGTGGTCCCTCCCCGGAAGGCTCGATGTTTGCGCCGGTCACAAGCGCATGCGGGCCACGCAGCGTTCCAATTCCAGGCCTCGGCCACGAGGGCCGGACCGCCACCTCACTAGCTGTTCGTGACACCAGCGCAGCGCGAGCGGGCCTCGGTCTACTGCGGGAGCTCAACGGGCTCGGACAGATCAAGAGGTCACCGTGCGAAGGGCTCGCACCACAAACACCAACGAGTGAACGAGGGCTGAGTGATGACGGCCGGCCAGATCAACGCGACCCGGTCTTCGGTAAGGCCTGACCCGAAACGTTCTAGACCTCCGCTGACTCCGGCCAGCCGTCATCACCACATACGCCGAAGCAGCCTCGGCGTTGAAGCAGCTCTCCTACCGACTGAGGCGATCGGGCTGCTAGGAACGAATTAGAACCGATCATGCACTGCCTCACCCTCGCCCCGGCGGGCCGTCCCCGTCCGACCTGGCCGAGTCCTCCGCCTGCTCCGGCCGGGCCGCGTCCACCTCGTACGGCCACACCGGCAGGTCCACGCGGTCGCCGATCGCCACCGGAGCTGCCGCCCGATTCGCGCAAACTCCACTGTGTCTACCGCGGCCACACCAACAACTCCCTGTGGTGGACCACCCTGAACAGCGACGGCACCTGGGCAAAGGGCACACATGGGGTGGCTCCCCCTCTTGCTCAGAAGCACCCGCTCCCACGGGAGAGTGATGTCGCTGAGTCTTGAGCGCGCCTGGGTGCGTGCTTCGGGACCATGGTTGTGCTCTGCACGACGAGGGGCATGGCGCTTCCGAAGTCCGGGGTCGACCTGTACGCGGCGATCCGCCGCTGACGTGCCGAATCCTTCCCTCTGTTCCGCCGGGCACGTTATGATCACCCGTCATGTGTTCCGTCATCCACAACTGGCAGGCCGCCCGTACCCGGTCGACGCTCTGACCGTGGTGTCGGCCGTCGCCGACACCAGGTCCCGCGTCCACCGTTCACCTCAGGATGACGAGGATCTTCACCATGCGCGCAACCCTGCGCCCTACCTTCGTATTCGTTCACGGCGGCTCCAGCAACGCCCGGGCCTGGGGCCCGTTGCAGAACGAACTGGCCCTGCTCGGGCACCGTTCGTATGCCGTCGACCTGCCCGGCCACGGCGCCCGCGCCGACGGCCCCGCCGCCTACTACCGGCAGCCGCAGGACGTCACCGCACTGGGCGCCGCCCCCTCCCCGATGCGGGGTATCACGTTGCAGGACAACGTGCGCCACGTGCTGGCCGTCATCCGCCGCCTCAGCGCGGCGGGGCCCGTCGTCCTGGTCGGCAACAGCTTCGGCGGTCTGACGATCAGCGCCGTCGCCAACGCCGCACCGGAAATGCTTCGCCGCGTGGTCTACCTGTCGGCGATCTGCCTCAGCGACCCCGCCATGCTCACCGAGCCGTGGGACGTGGTCGACGACAACCTGCTCGACGCCCTGGCCGCGCGGATCACCGTGCCCGACGCGGACGGCCAGGACCAGGGCGTGGTCCGGCTGAACTGGCGCAGTGCGCACGCCGACCCGCAGCTGTTCGCCGAGCTGAAGGCCGCGGTCATGGCCGACTCCACCGACCACCAGTTCCGTCTGCTGCTGGACTCCCTGGACCCGGACGAGAACTACGCGATGCCGGAGCCGGGTGCGGTGGTCCGGGCCGACGGATGGGGACGCGTCCCGCACACCTTCGTCCGGCTCTCCGCGGACAGGAGCATCCCTCCGGCCGTCCAGGACTACATGATCCGTAAAGCGGACGCGCTGACACCGCACAACCCCTTCGAAGTGCACACTCTGGCCACCTCGCACGTCGGCTACTTCAGCCGGCCACAGGTCTTCGCGGGGCTGTTGGCCAGCCTCGTCTGAGGCACCCCGGGCTTCCCCGCCGCCGGTCTCGGCGACGGGGCCGTCCGGGGCACTGGTCCACTCAGCCAGTTCACTCGCGCTCCCCTCAGCGGTGAAGCCGCAGCACTAACGGCTGTACCGAAGTGCCCGTAAGGCCGTGCTGCCCGCCATGCGACGGGGACCACGCCTCCGCAGTCGTGCCGCCTGCACACGCAACCCTCACCCGGACCCGCGTACGCGACGCCGTGGCGGACCACCCCGCCCGCCGTCGCTGACGCGGCGGTGCCGCGCAGGCCGCCCGCCAGGCCAGCGTGAGGGCAGGCGTTCCCCTGTGGCAGACGGCCGCCGGGGGTGGGGTCGAGCCGGCCGAGTACGGAACGTGGGTCACCGCCGAGCAGCTGCGCCCGCTGCCCGGGGAGGGCGACCTCGGTCGCATTCCCGCCCATCCCCGTACCCGTGTCTCGGCGCCGGCCCGGTGGGCGTGGCTGCTCGACGGCCGCACCCACGGGCACCCGGCCACCGTCCACGCCGAGGGCTGCCCGAGTGCACCGACCGCGCGCACCCGCTCGGCACCATGCAGGCACTCGATGTACTCGCGCGGCCCGGCACGACGGCGTGCAGCGTGTGCGGTGCCGCCGAGGCGCTGCTGCCGATCCTCGCCCACGGCCAGGACGACGTGCCCTCCCCCGGCAACCGACCGCAGATCAGTACCTGCTTCCGGTCGTCGAAGCGCGGGTCGGGAGTCGGCGTCGAAGCCTGCTGCGGTGGGGAGGCGGAGCCGTACCGCTTCCGTTGTCGGTGGGAAGGCCCGTCGCGTGCGTTCCGTTCGCTCAGGCGCTGTGCCGGGCGAGGAAGGTGGTGATGAGCTTCTGCCATTCCTCGGGGCGTTCCACCATGGGCAGGTGGCCGGTGTGGATCTCCACGAGCTGGGCGCCGGGGATGGTGTCGGCGAGTTGGTGGTGCAGGCGGGTGGAGGTGAACCGGTCCTGGGTGGTGGAGATGACCAGGGTGGGTGCCTTGATGTGCGGCAGGTCGTCGCGGACGTCGGCCCGGGGGGCCAGCTCGGCGTGCTCGGGGGTGCCGTCGGCGACGCTCGCGGCGGTGAACCCTATCGCCTGCTGGAGCTGCTCGGCCGGCATTGCCTCCAGTGTGTCGGCGCCCAGGGCCATCATCGTCAGGTACTCGGCCAGCACTTCGCGGTCGCCCGACTCGGCCAGCTTGCGCCAGATCGGCAGGGCGAGAGCGAGGTGGTTGTCCCGGTAGGGGAAGGTCGCGGTCAGCACGAGGGCGGTGACGCGCTCGGGGTGGCGGGCTGCCGCGCGGATGGCGACGGGGCCGCCGAGGGAGTAGCCGGACAGTGCGAAGGTGTCCAGGCCTTCGGTGACGGCGGCGGTGACGAGCTGGTCTGCCAGGTCGTCCAGCGACAGCGGCGTGGTCGAGCGGGGGGTGTCCCCGCTGCCGGGGTAGTCGACGCCGACGACGGTGTGGCGGGCGGCCAGGTCCTCCAGGATCGGTCCGTAGGTGCCGGCCACGCTGCTGCCGGCGCCGTGGGCGAGCGCGAGACCGGGGCCGGAGCCGAGAACGGTGCGGGCGAAGGTGGCTTCGGGCAGGGTTCGTGCGGACATGGGTATTCCAATCTGTGGGTGTGGGGCCGGGTCGTGCGGTGCTCGGGCCGCCGGCGGATCGTCTCCGGTGCCGGGGGGGCAGGGCCCGGCCGTCGGGGTCGGGCGTGTGGGTGGCGGTCCGGGCAGGAGCGGGTCGTGGGTCGAGTCCGGCATCGGGCGGTCTGCGCCGCCGGTCGGCGTGCGCAGTGGTGCTGATGCGGCCTGCGGCGGTGCGTCATTCGGCGAGGCGAAGGGATCGGTGCGGGGATGACGGGGCTGCGGCCCCGGGGCCGCCTCGCCCGCGTAAGCAGCACGAGGCGGCGGCATGGAAGTGGGAGGTGGGAGGTGGGAGGTCAGGGCAGCAGGACGGCCTTGCCCCGGTTGCGGTGGGCTTCCAGGTCGGTGTGTGCGGCAGCGGCCTCCTCGAGCGGATAGGTCCGCCAGACGGGCAGGGTGAGCATGCCGTCGGCGGCCAGTTCGACCAGCTGCGGCAGAGCGTCCTCGGCCTGGTCGGCGCTGCCGGCGCTGAAGCGGACGCCGTGCTGTGCGGCGGACATGTCGGCGATGGTGATGACGTGTGCGCTGTCGCCGGTCAGGGCGACGGAGTCGGCGAGGACACCGGCGCCGGAGGCGTCGAGGACGAAGTCGACTCCCTGGGGCGCCGCGGCCCTCACCCGCTGCACCCAGCCGTCGCCGTAGCGGACGGCGGTGGCTCCGAGGGCGGTGACCCGCTCGATGTCGTGTTCGCCGACCGTTGTGATGACGGTGATGCCGCGGGTGACGGCCAGCTGCGCCGCGATGACGCCCACGCTGCCGCCGGCGCCGTGGACGAGCAGGGTCTGCCCCTTGCGCACGCCCAGCTGGGCGAGGACGCGGAACGCGGTCCGGCCGACGGTCACCAGCGATGCCGCGACCTCCCAGGACAGCGCTGCGGGCTTGGCGACCGGCCGCTCCAGCAGTGCGTACTCTCTGTAGCTGCCGCCCGCGGTGGCGCCGAGGACCTCGTCGCCCACGGCCGCGTCGGCTCCCTCGCCGACCGCGTCGACGACACCGGCCGCGTCCAGTCCGGGGATCACGGGGAAGCGCGCCGGGACGGCGCCGGCCATCAGGCCGGAGCGGATCTTCATGTCGAGCGGGTTCACGGAGGCGGCCCGTACTCGGATCCGGACCTGGCCCGGGCCGGGCTCCGGTGCGGTGACCTCCGACAGCCGCAGCACCTCGGGGGTGCCGTACTCGGAGAAGGTGATCGCTTTGGACATCAGGAACTCCCAGGTGAGGGCCCCGTCGGCGGGGCCGCCGCTCAAGCGGTGAGGGTGGGGTAGTCGGTGTAGCCGCGGTGGTCGCCGCCGTAGAAGGTGGCCTGGTCCGGGGCGTTGAACGGGCCCCGGGCGGCGAGGCGCCGGGGCAGGTCGGGGTTGGCGAGGAACAGTGCCCCGTAGGCCACCATGTCCGCGCTCCCGTCCTCGATCAGCTCGAGCGCGTCGAGGCCGGTGACGTCGGGGTGGGTGAACGGGTTGAGGACGAACGTGCCGGGCCATTCCTTGCGCAGTTGCGAGGTCAGTCCGGAGTCGGGGCCCTCCATCAGGTGCAGATAGGCAAGATCCAGACCTGCGAGCCGGTCCAGCAGTTCCCCGTAGACCTCGCCCGGGTTGTCCTCGACGATGTCGTTGTAGCGGTTTCCGGGCGAGATCCGCAGACCGACCCGCCGAGCGCCGATCGCCTCGGCCACGGCCGTGACGACGTCGACGGCGAAGCGGATCCGGCCTTCGGCGGAGCCGCCCCAGGCGTCGGTGCGGTGGTTGGTGTTGTCCGCGAGGAACTGGTGGATCAGGTAGCCGTTGGCGCCGTGGATCTCCACACCGTCGAATCCGGCCTCGACGGCGTGGTGCGCCGCGGTCGCGAAGTCGGCGACGGTCTGCCGGATCTCCGCCTCGCTCAGCTCCTTCGGCGTGACGAATTCCTGCGGACCCCGGTGGGTGTAGACCCGTCCCCGGGCGGCGACCGCCGAGGGCCCCACCGGTGTCAGTCCGTCGGGCAGCAGGCTGGGGTGACCGATCCGCCCGGTGTGCATCAGCTGCGCGAAGATCACCCCTCCCTCGCGGTGCACGGCGTCGGTCACCGTCCGCCAGGCCCGCACCTGGCCCGGCGTGTGCAGGCCGGGGGTGTCGGGGTAGCCCTGGCCGACGGGTGAGGGCTGGACGCCCTCGGTGACGATCAGCCCGGCGCCGGCCCGCTGCGCGTAGTAGGTCGCCATCAGCTCGGTCGGCTCCGCGCCCGGGCCGTGGGCACGGCTACGTGTCATCGGCGCCATCACGACTCGGTTCGCGAGGCGCGTGCCGCCCAGGACGATCGGATCGAAAGCAGTGGTCATGGTCGCTCCCTCGGGATGGGTGGCGCTCTGCGGGCCGGGCGTTTCGTGGCCCACGCGAGCTGTTTACTGTCCGAACAAGTAAATTACCTGTCTGAACAGTAAACCTGCTTTCCGCCGCCTGGCAAGTGAGGTGCGCAGCCCATCGACCTGTCCATATGCGTCATCTGACGAGCGGAACCACTACTGATGGGCCTGGATGAAGGTAGAGTTCTCCTGTCCAAACAGGAGAGTGGGGAAGAGATGGCCGAGTCCACATCCGAGGCCGAGCGGGGTTCAGGAGCGACGGAACGGGAAGCCACCGTGCCGGTCCCCGGTGCGGCCGCAGGCGGACCGATCAGTCATGCGATCTTCCGGCTGGCCCGGCTGCACCGCATGTTCGCGGGACAGCTCCTGCGCCGCATCGGCCTGCACCCGGGCCAGGAACTGGTCATGATGCACCTCTGGGAACTCGGTCCCCAGCGCCAGATCGACCTGGTACGCCTGATGGACTCCGACGCCGCCACGATGACCCGTACGGTCCGTCGCCTCGAACAGGCAGGCTTCGTCCGCCGCCGCCCCTCGCCCACCGACAAGCGCGCCTCGCTCATCGAACCGACAGCGGCCAGCCACGCCCTGCGCCGGGAGGTGGAGCGGATCTGGACCCAACTCGAGGACATCTCGGCCACCGGCTTCTCGGACGACGAGCGCGCCGATGCCCTCGCCGTCCTGGAACGCCTGGAACAGAACCTCGTACGCGCCGACGCGCGGCCCACGGAGCCGGACACGGGGCACTAGGCCGTCTCTTTCGGGTCTTGCCGGGCCCGCGGCGTCCGGTGCCGCACCCGGCCGCGTTGTCGGGGCGCCCGAGTACGTCCAGTGCACGGGCGCCCCTCCGCCTTGCCGGGCACGGCACCGGACGCCGCGGACTCGGCCGACAAGATCCGAAAGAGACGGCCCGGGCCGCGGGGTGCAGCGCCGCCGAAGGTCCTGGGCACCCGGTGTCTGCGCACGCATCGGCCGGCGCGCGACCTGGACGGCGCCGTCGCCGAGCAACCCGGCGGCGGCGACGGAAAAACCCTGATCAAGCTGACCGTCAACGAGATCCGCCACCTGATTCCGTGCCCTGGAGGCGGATGGGTGCTCCGGCGAGGGCGAGCCATCGGTTGGCTTCGCGGGCGAGGTGCGGGCCGAAGCGGAAGGACTGCGTCAGGGCCAGGGGGATGCCGTCGAAGCGGGTCATGACGTCGGTGGCGCCGCGCCGGCCGTAGATGGCCCGGGCGGAGTCTCCGACCATGATGGGCGTGTCCGCGCTGGGCCGTGAAGACCTGCTCGACGACGGGGTTGGTGTCCTGCGCCTCGTCCAGTAGGAGGAAGGGCCCCAGGAGCTTCGCGTCCGTATTCGCGGGCGCAGCCCACAGGTCGGCGGCCTCCCCCCGCGGCGCAGCAGCAGCGGGTACGGCGGCGGGCGCCGCGGGTGCGGGGAGTGGCGGCTCGAAGCGGGGCCGGGGCGGGCGCGGGACCAGTCCAGCCCAGGAGGCCCTGTCGGCTCCGGTGACCAGGGTGATCACTGCGCTGGGCACGGATGGAGGGTCCGCCTGTGCCCGTGAGAGGGGGCAGGCGACATGGGTGACGGCATTCAGTGGCTGGTGGATCAGGACGAATGGCAGCACCGCGTGGTCTTCGCGCGAGGCATCGACCCGCAGGAGCTGGCCGTGCGGATGGGTGGCGCGCCGGGATCCGCATTTGTCACCGATCACCGACACCGAGGCATGGAACATAGTCCTGGACCTCGCGACGGACGACGATGACGTGGTGCGGGTCGGCGACTGCGGCGGCTGGTCCTTCGCTATTGAATACGGGATGGGCGAGGGGGCCGAGAGGCTGGCCCAGATTTCTCGGAACGGAGTGGAGGCCATACACCTGGCCCCCTCCCCGGACCATCCGCCGGCGATGTTCTCCTACGCCAAGGACGGCGCGGACGTCTGCAGTTTTGGCATCGGCGAAGAAGTCTGGCGATGGGGTGATCAGCCGGACCTTCTGCTGCCACAGCTGATAGGGGCCGGTGTGCTGCACCCGGACGGCGAGTACGCACGACCGGAAAGCGAGTCCTACCGTGACCGCGACCGCCTCGCACTGGCGCTCATAGAGAGCCGATTCGGTCTCGTCCTGCCCCGCGACGCAGTAGTGGGACAGCGCCTGCCCGCCTTCCTCATCCGCTGAGTGACAACCACAGTTCGAGGCCACGATGTGTGGTGGGAGCGGGGGCACGGTGAAGGGCTGGGTCGGGAAGAGCGGGCGCTGGTAGACGATAGGCCGGGCGGTGGCCTGCTCGGCGAGTTCCTGGTGGCTGAAGCTGCGTTCGCCTTGCCCGAACAGGGAGGGGTCCAGGTCGGCAACGAGCTGATCGCCCTCGCAGCGCACGACGGTGCCGCGTTCGCATCCGAGGATCAGGCGGGTCCCGACGTCCCCCATACTCCGGTGCGGGCCGGCGAGCCTGCGGGCCTGCGGGCCTGCGGGCCTGCGGGTCGCCACGTCGGTGCGTACTCGGGTTACCGCCCCCAAGCCCCGGCCGGGCCCCCTGCCGAACCTCCCCCGCAGCCCGGCCCAGGTCCACGTCCGCTTCGTACAGGGGCCGGTCGCCGATCGCGTCCCAGTCCAGGAGGTACTCCGCGGCGACTCCGCGGCGCCGCGCCATCCACACGCGCACACCGCCCGCAACGCCTCCGCGCGCGGGCGGCCGACCCGGCCGTCGTAGCCGACCAGTGCGCGGTCGACGGCACGTCAGAACCTCTCCCCACATCGAAGTACACCGGCCAGCCGCCACCTCGACGCGAGTGTGCGCCTGGAGATCCGCTGTCAGCGGCGGCCAGTGGCCAGGATGACGAGGAACTGGCCACCGCCCGCCTCGATGCCGGCGGTCACCGGCAACCCCGGTACCAGTCGGGAGAAGCGGTCCACCAGCCAATCCGCCGCTTCCTGGGCGTCCTTCCTGGTCGGACAACGGCCCACCACCTCGCGGCCGCCCTTGCGCTCCAGCCTCTCGGCAACGGCGATCAGCGGCGCGGGTTCGACCACATACAGGCGCTCCGGCCAGGCGATGACCACCTTGACCGCGCCCTTGCGCGTGTTGCACCCGCGGTGCGCGAGCCGCTCGGCGACCTTGGCCTTCCGGTCGGCGGTCCGGCTGTCGACACTGGGCCCCCGCGGGTCGTTCACCGACTCGTCGGGGTCGACCGGTTCGTCACACACCCAGCACTGCCAGCCGTCGCGCTCGGCCACATCATCAAGAAGACTCACCAGAGCAAACTACCTGCCCGGCCACCACCCCGCGCACCAGGGCCAGCACAGCGCCGGGCGTCGGCGGGGCGCGCTTCCCGTCCCCATCCCGCCCCGGCCCATCCCGCCCCGGCCCTTCGCGCCGGGGGCTGCCCAGTGCGTCAGCCGCTGGAAGGGGGGCCGGGCCTACTGTGGAGGAGTGGGAGCGAGCGGCAGCCCCGCGGCGGACCGCGAGGTCACCGTCTGCCTCGCCGGCGACGTGATGCTCGGCCGGGGCGTCGACCAGGTGCTGCCGCACCCGGGCGACCCGCTGCTCGCCGAGCCGTGGGTGACGGACGCACGCGCGTACGTCGAGATGGCCGAGGCTGCGAACGGACCGGTACCACGGCCCACCGGCTACGACCGGCCGTGGGGCGACCTGCCGGAGGAACTTCGGGCCACCGGGCCGGACGCCTGGGTGCTGAACCTGGAGACCAGCGTGACCCGGGCGGAGAGCTTCGCCCCCGGGAAGAGCGTCCACTACCGCATGAATCCGGCGAACCTGCCGTGCCTGACCGCCGCCCGGCCCGACGTCTGCGTACTGGCCAACAACCACGTCCTCGACTTCGGCCGCGACGGGCTGGCCGAGACCCTCGACAGCCTCCACGCTGCCGGGCTGCGCACCGCCGGTGCGGGCGGCGATGCCGCCGAGGCGTGGCGGCCGGCACGGGTGGCACTGCAGCCTCCTTCGTCCCGCGGGGGGCCCGCGTCCCGTCACGGGCCGCGCCTCCTCGTGTTCTCGGTCGGACTCCCCTCGAGCGGCATCCCGCTCGACTGGGCGGCCACCCCGGACCGCAGTGGCATCGCCCTCGCCTCCGCACCCTCGCCGGCCGCCGCGGCCGACCTGGTCGCCCGTATACGGGATGCCCGCCGGACCGGCGACCTGGTGGCCGTCTCGATCCACTGGGGTTCCAACTGGGGCTACCGGGTCCCGTCCGAGCACATCCGCTTCGCCCACGACCTCGTCGACGGCGGCGTGGACCTCGTCCACGGCCACTCCTCGCACCACCCCCGCCCCTTGGAGGTCTATCGCGGCCGGTTGATCCTCTACGGCTGCGGAGACCTGATCGACGACTACGAAGGGATCACCGGTCACGAGCAGTACCGCGACGACCTCCGTCTCCTCTACACCGCCCGCCTCGACAAGGACACGGGGGCACTGCGAGGACTGCGCCTGACCCCATTCCAGGCCCGCCGCCTCACGCTGCATCGAGCCCGCCCCGCCGACGCCCACTGGCTGCACGCCGCCCTCACCCAGCACGGCGACCCCTTCTCCGCGACGCTCACCGTCGGCGGCGACGGAGCGCTCACCCTCTCCTGGGGGAGACACGGGGTGTGACCTCAGTGGCCTAAGATCTGCATCCCGCGTCAGGCGCAGCGACGGCCTCTCGGGTGCCACCCACCGGACCAGCACGTCGCGGGTACTACGGGCCGTCCTTCGCGGGCTTCTGCTCCTCGGCCGGCGCCGTGAGTGCCTTCCACGGCAGCAAGCCCCGGTGCTCCCGTTCTTCGCCGAAACCGGCGGCGGGCCGTCGGCTCGCTCATGCCGAGTGCGGTCGCCTGCAGCACCGGGGAAGCGCTCTGCGGTCTCCCGAGATCAGCGGGCGCCCACCGTGATCGCGGGAGAGTCCACCCGCACCGCGATGCCACCTGATGTCACGGTCAGGCCGTACCTGCCGACGCTCGGCCGGCCGAGCTTCTCCAACCGGCGGTATGCGGAGGTGATCTCGTCCCACGGCTGTCAGGACCCGGCCTGTGTGACGGCGAAGTCGGCCGCGGTGCGGTGCCGCCCCTGGGAAGACGCCGCACCGTCTTTATGATCACGCTAGGCACAGACCTGGGGGGAAGAATGCCGAAGGCCGAGAACCGCGCCGTCGTCGATCCGGAGATACCTGAGAAGGACCGGAAAGTACTCCTCAGCGCCGACGACGCCTTGCTGCCGTCGCCGGACGGCCGCCGAGCACCGAGCCCAATGGCCGCCATCGCGCACAGGCGCAACGGCCCGCGGCATGGTCCTGGGCGGGGTGGCGTCTTCGTGGCCCTGGTGTACGCGCGCCTGGCGACCGTCGTGCTGTACGCGGTGGCGTTCGTGCTGTGGGCCTTTCAGGGCGGTGACCGAGGCCGAGCGAACCGGCGCAGGCGAGAATGGAAGGAACGGGGGGCAGTGGAAATGGAATACCTGGTAGTCGTGGGGATCGGTCTCGCCTGGGGGCTCTTCCAGGCCTGGCGCGGCGGCGCATTCGGCGGCAGGCCGGCGCAGCGTCAACAACGTTCCCGCTCGCGGAAGAACGACGACGTCAGCTTCTCCTGTGGCAACGATGCGTCCTGCGGTGGCGGCTCCTCCTGCGGTGGCGGTGGAGGCGACTGATATCCGGCGACTCACCGCACTCGCCCAAGCCGGCGTCAGTCGTCGCTGCGGGTGCCGCTGGCGAGCATGCCCGCCGGCGGGGCGCGGCGGCCGGTGTGGTGGTGGAACGGGAACGGGCGGACCCGGGACGCAGGCGCGGACGGCGGCGTCAGGGGGCGAGGGTCGCCTCGACGAGGCGGCCTGGCGTCAAGCCAAATGTCGACACCCGAGTTGGCGAACCACACCTCACCGTCCGGCATGACGAAGTAGACCGCGCCCTGGGTTTCTGCTCAGACGCCGAGACTCTGCAGGTCTCCGTTACCAGACGGGTGCCCTTGGGCGCGTACCACGAGGTGTACGACGACAGCTTGGCAGCCGCCGCACCCAGCCACTCGGGCTCACCGAGCCGGTCCAGCGCCTTCGCCTCGGTGAGCCGGTCGAGGAGTGCCTTCAGCACAATGACCTGGCCGCCCGTGTAACCGCGCTCGTGCTGCGTGTACCGCACCGACCACGGCTCGTAGGGATGGCGCACGATGCCCTGCAGGGAGCAGCCGTCTCGCCTCACGTCGGCACCGTGCGCAAGGCTCCCCACGAGGCCTCCGAACCGGGTGACATGCCACCTTCGGTAGGCGGCTCGCACCTGCAGCTCCCCTCCGCGGCGCGGCAGGGCCTCCGCGATCCGCCGGCTCGTCCTCCAGGCACCCGGACCCGCACGTCCTGGCCATCCCGGGCACGGGCGACCCGGAGCCTCTGGCGGCGAACGTGGTGGTGGGGCGCTGCGGCTGTCCGGAGACGACCTCGCACTGCCGGACTCGCTGCACGGGCACCGCCTGACGGCCCGCGGGGACGCCGCAGGTAGGGCGTCAGTTCTTGACGGGCTCCATGCAGAGGACGAACTTGTCCGCGTCGAGCTGCTGCGCGAGAGCGACCTCGGCCACGCCCTCGCACTTGTCGATGTCGAAGGTGTTGTCGACGACCTTGACGACCTTGTAAAGGTCGGCCACCTTCTCGGTGCAGCCCTTGTTCTCGACCTTGGGGTCGTTCTCCGGGCCGGTGACGACGACGCAGTCGCCGGCCTTCGCGTGCACCGGGGCCTCGCCCGTCAGGTAGGGAAGGCCCAGACGCCAGAACAGTACGACCGCGATCGCCACGATGACGCCGAGGATCTTCTTGCCCAGGCCGCCCTTCTTCTTCGCGGGCTCGGACGGCGCGACGGGGACGTCGACCGGGCCGGGAGCGGCGGGCTGCTCGGGGGTCTGCGGCGCAGAAGGCGTGGCCATGGAGGGTTCCTTGGGGACGTGGACATGATCGAACGCGCGTACGCTACCGGCTCCCGACCACACAAAAAGGACTCTCCCCTTCCGTTTTCCAATCAGATACGGAGTCGTGATCCCTGCCGACCCGTCAGGCCACGCCACCGGATCCCGGCCCACAGTCGGGACCCCGGGCCCGTGTACGCATCTGAAGGGTGTTGCATACGGCTCAGCACTGGGCATTTCGCCCGCATGGAGGGGTGTCCCGTACAGCGCCGCTCCGGCCGAGCCGGGCGTGGACTCGGCCGGGCGGCTGTTCCAGAATTCTGGAACAGCCGCTCCCGCCCAAAGCCGAACACCCTGTCAGCGCCCGCGCCCCGCTTCCTGGCTGCCGGTGGGCGGGGACGGCAGCTTCGGCCGGGGCTGGCTGTGAGGTTCGGCGAGCGGCCGCAATCCGAATGCAAAGATGGCGAGTTGATGGAGGTTCCACGACCTGGATCTCGTGCTCAGCTCCCCCGCCCAGGGATACGAGAAGCCCCCTCATCAAGGGGGCTTTCTTGCTGAGGACCCTGCCGCCGGACAGGACCGGCGCATCCGGGCAGATTCAGGCGAGGGACTCGTCGTCCCGAGGGACGAGGAGCACTCTCACCCCTCCCACCTCGGCCAACCAGCGCTCTCCCTGCTCAACGGCCGCCCGCCCCTCACCGAGCATCCGCGTGCGAATGTCGCGCGCCGACGCACGCAGCGCCGTCGCCGGCCTGCCCGTCATGGCCGGGTCCCGGTCCAGAATCCGCTGCACCGACCTGTCGAGAGCGGCCACAGCTCCCTCAACATCGTCCATTTCTCCACCCGCCGAGGCGACCGACATCACTGCCCAGGCCATCCACAGAGCCATGCTTGAAGAGTAGGACGGGCAGGTGAGCCGCGGCTGGACGCGAAAGCGTGTCGGACCCGCACGCCGAGCAGCAGGAAGCCCCCGATCCGCCGGACCGGGGCCCTCCCCCGCACGACTGTTCAGCGGCCGCGATGAAGTACCGAACAGCCGAGCCCGTACCGCGCGCTTCCACCACGCCAAGATCCAGTAACCGCTTCACAGCCCACCGGATCGTGCCCATCGAGACGCCGAACCGGCTACCCGTCCTGGTCGGCCAGGAGCAGGACCAGGGCCTTGGAGCGGGTGATCCCGAGCGCGGTGGCCACCGCTTCGGCCGACATACCGTCGTCGCACAGCACGCCCGCTGTCTCCCGGCCCACCCTGGCCGCGATCCGCTCCAGCACACCCGCGGCGTGCAGCGCGGCCAACGGCGCGTCCGCAGCCGTGGTGTTCAGCTGCCCGGCCATCTCGACCAGGAGCTCGGCCAGCCGTTCGGGCAGCAGTACCGCGTTGTCGCGGACGACGGACAGGTGCGCGGTCCAGTCCGCGAGCGGTCCCCCGAGGTCCACGTCCGCCTCGTACAGCGGCCGATCGCCGATCGTGTCCCAGTCCAGCGGGTACTCCGCGGCGCCGCGCCATCCGCACACCGCCCGGCGGCCTCCGCGCGGGGCCGGCGGGCCCGGCCGTCGTAGGCCGACCAGTGCGAGGTCGTCGGCACGTCCGAACCACTCCCCACATCGAAATACACCGGACCCGGCTCGCTACCGCCGACCAGCACACCACCCTCTCCGACACGTCCCTGCCGACAGCCCGGCCGGATCGTGCCTGCGGCCTTGCCCCGTCCCCCCTCGCACCCACACCCGGAAGGGCCCAACTACAAGCGCGGTTGGGTACCGGGCCCCGCGATCGGACTCGGCTGTCCTGGCGTATTCGCCGCTGTCGGCTTGTGTCGGGGCCGTGGAAGGGTTCGCTCATGGATTCCGTTTGACCTTCGGGCCGTTTCGCTCTGTGTGTGATGGACCGTTCGACCGTGACCGGGATGGTGGCCGGCGGGGTCGCGGAGGGATGCCGGTCGGGTGGCCCCGGACCGGGATGGTGATGAGCAGCGCTGGTATCCGGACCGCTACGACTCCCGGCAGACGCGTATCCGGCATGCCACGACGGGGCTGCGTCTGACGGCGGACGACCTGTCCACCGGTACCGGGTTGCGTCTTCGGCCGGCGAGGGGTGAGGACGAGGAGCGGTGTGGTCTGCAGTGGTGGACCCCGCGGGAGGGCGCGTACGAGGACTACCCCGACTACGTGCGCCGCTGCCAGGTCCTGCACACCTGGGTTCGGGGTCGGCGATCGCTCTGATGGGCCGTGACCTGATTCTGGCGGCCGACTCCAAAGGTGCAGCCGTCGGTGCCTGGGCGCCGCTGGTGAACGACCCCGAGCTGGACGAGGCGTCCTGGACGGCGCCGGCGATCGGCCGGGAACTGCCCGGGGGTGCCTGCCAGGCGAAGGCTGCGCGGGACACTCCGGTGCTGTGGCAGGTCACCCAGGGTTCGGGGGCTGGCGGATGGACGCCGCCTCGACCACGAGCGGCGAGGTGCTGGAGGAGCACGTCTTCCCGGCCGGTATCGGCTTCACCACGGTGGACCAGAACAAGCCGGTCCGCGGCGGGCTACGGTGAGAACGAAGAGCGGATGTCGGTAATTCCTGGAATCGGCTCTCGCTCGAGAGGCCCGGAAATCTCGATGAGAAATAGCGGCGCCTGGGAGCGTTGGGAGCAGTCGGCCAGGTGGGTCAGAGCCAGACTCCCTCCCCCAGGCGGGGGAGGGAGTCGGTACGAGCGGAGGAGGTGGCCCGGCCGCTGCTCACCGCAGGATGAACCCATGCCCCGATCCCGCAAGAAGCACCTGGCCGCAGCCCTCACCGCCTGCTTCGGCGCCCTCGCCTACACCGTCAGCAAGGTGGACCTGGCGCGGGAGGGCGAGCTGGGCATGCCGGGCTTCCCCGCGCCGGCTGAGGCCTACGCCGCCGTCGCCGACGTCGAGACCGCCCAACTGGCCAACGCGGCTCTCGGCCTGCTGATGGCCGTCGTTGCGCTGCTCCTCGTCCGCCTGCCGCGGACCCCGCTCGTCCGCTGGCCGGCGCTCGTCGTCTCCTGGGCGGGCATCACGATGGTGGGAGCGGGCGTGCTCGGCTTCGGCGCCCGCGCGGCGGGCCTGGCACCGGGCCTGGGCGCCGCCCCTCCCCACATGCCCACCGCGCTCGCGGCATTGCTCGTCGGCGCCGTGTGGGTGGCGGCCTGGACCATCGCCACCCTCTCCGCCACGCACAGCAGCCGCAGGCGGTGCGCCGCCGGCGCCAATCTGTGAGGTTCAGAGTCACCAGTCGGCGCAACGGGTCGGCCGCGAACCATCACCGGCTCGACGACGGGCAACAGCGCCGGCCGGGCGAACTTGGATCGGCACCGGAAGAGGCCGCGCGGGCCCCGCAAGGCTGCCCCGAAGGCCGGTGTCGGCGTACGACTCGACATCAGGGGGTACGCCGACATGCGTCGGCTCCTTCGCTGCAGACCGGCGAGCCGCGGCCTCAGCCGCTTGATGTCGCGGGCAATCCGCTCGGCCAGAACCATGGGGTCGTACGCGGTCCACCGGTGGTCGGTGCCGAACCGCCGGCGTCCAGGGTCGTCGGCGCGGCCGTGCCTTGGAAGGAGCCAGACCGCACGCGGGCGGTGAACACCGTAGGACCGGGCAGGCGGGCCAGGAGCATCAGTGGCCGGACCAGGGCAGTCCCGGCCGCACCGTCGTAGGCACGACGCTCAGGTAGCGTCGCGCTTCCCGGCCGATGGCGAGGATGGTTGCTCGTCGCGGCTCTCCGGGGTGAAGGCGTCGCGGCGGGCGAGGGTCACCGACAGAGGCAGGCCCAGCCGCTCGGCCGCGCGTCGCCGGACACGCACCTGCGCTTGGGTCCGGGGCCGGAACGAGGGGAGCCGCGAGCAGCCGCAGCCCGGGCGGTGATCGTAGGTCAGTCCCTCTGCGAGCACGGCCGCAACGACGGACCATGCCTTCGTGTCACGTCGTCGGGGCGCGGCGAAGTCGTAGCCGGCGAAGGCGAGCTGCTCACGACAACTGGTACAGATACGCTTCCGGATCGGCCACGTGCTGCCTTTGAAGGCGAGCCGGCACGCGACGCACACGTAGCGCCGGAAGGCGCCGTTGAACGCGTGGTAGCACATGGCTCGACAGAGTACGCGTCGTCCGCAGGCGGTCCCAAGCGGATTCGTGGTGGCCGATCTGGCCGGTCAGCCGCCCTGCCGGCCGCTGTAGCGCACGAGGGGTGTGGGTGAGCGAACCAGGCCGTCTCTTTCGGATCCTGCCGGGCCCGCGACGCCCGGCACCGCACCTCGCCGCGTTGTCGGGCCCGCCCCGGTACGTCCAGTACCAGGACGACCCTCCGCCTTGCGATCCTTCCCCTCGGCCCTGCGGGCCTGGGAAGACCCCATGCCGCCGGACACCGCGGGCTCGGCCGACAAGATCCGAAAGAGACGGCCCAGCGGGACCGTGGATCTGGGCGCCTGCCAAACCCGTGAACAACGCGCTTCGCAAACCGTGAGCAGAGCCAAACACCGTGAGCACAGACCGTCCCCACACGCGTGGGGTCGACTTCACGGGCGTCTCGGACGCGATCGTCGGCTACGAAGCGTCCCCGAAGGTGCGACCCTGGCCGACGCCACATCGTCCGTCCGGTGGCGGTGACTTCGTCCTGGCGGCCGCCGTCCGAGCAGGGCCGCGCATCGTGTCCGGGCCGCCTGGCGCCTCACACGCTCTTCCCCAACCAGTGACGCCGTCCTAACGTCGTGTCATGAACAGCGTGCGGATCGACCGTTCGAACCCCGACGTGGTCGACGTGGTGCTTCGCGAGGAGGTCGGGCCGCTCGTGTTCGCCGCCAGGCGTTGGCCCGGGGAGGTAATCGGGTCGCTCGCGGCCGGCGCCCTCTACGGCACCCCGGTCTATGCGGTCATGGCGGTGATCCTCGGTCAGGGGCCCGGCCGGATCTGGGCTGTGGTCGGGATCGCCGCCGCGGTGGGACTCGTCGTCAACACGTTCGTGATCTTGTACGGGGCCTTCCGGCATGTGACCCGGTTGCGGTTCTCGCCCGCGGCCGCCCCGGACACCATGACCCTCGTTCGGGGCTCCCGCACGGACCGGCCGAGGCCGCTCACCGACGTACAGCAGATCTGGATCGACCACTCCATCATCGAGTCGCACGAGAGGGACCGGAAGCCGGTGTCCGCCAAGATCACCCTGTACGTGCTCCTGAAGAACGGCCGCCTGATCCGGCCCATGCCACTCCTCCCGTGGACAACCGACACCACGCCCCTCTACCGGCAACTGCAACAGACACTCGCCCCCGCCGCCGTCCAGGTGGACCTGGTCGTCCAACGCCGCGTGCAGTCCCGGATCGTCGTAGGCCACGGCGGCTCGACCGGCGGCGGAAGCTGACCGGATCCTGCAGCTCCGCTGCCACTCCTGGGTGCGCGTGCGGCGGTCGGCATTCACCAGGGCCGGGCCCGCCGGCGGGCCGCCGCGCCCGCCGCCATCGCCCCCGACTGGAACCCGGGAACACTCAGGTGGACGGTCGACCGGCAGCGGCACTACGTCCACCTCGCCCAACTCCTCGGCGAAGGCACCCGCCTGACCGCGATCGTCGCCGGTATCACCCGGCACGGCAAGGACGTCGACGGTGGCTCGCCACCCAACGGCGGGACCGGAACCGGCTGGGCGACGAACAGCGGCGCCGGCTCGGGGAGCTCGGCGCACACCACCCGGGCCTTCTCTCTCTCCCCCCCCCACTCACACCGATGTTGTGCTGTGGATGAAAAGCCTTGGCCGTCGATCAGTGCCGCGGCTGGCTTTGCCGCCATGCGCGAGTTGATCGCCGACGACGGTCGGACGTTGGCGGTGGAGGAATGGGGCGACCCCACCGGGATACCGGTCGTCTACCTACACGGCACCCCGATGAGCCGACTCTCCCGCTACCCGGACGATTCCCTGTTCCACGGGCTCGGCGTCCGGCTGATCACATATGACCGGCCCGGGTTCGGGGGCTCCACACCTAAGCCGGGGCGTCGGGTCATCGATGCCGCCGCTGATGTCGCCGCCGTCACCGCCGCACTCGGCGTGCACCGCTTCGCGGTGTTCGGGGTGTCCGGGGGCGGTCCGCATGCCATGGCTTTCGCTGCCCGGTATCCCGGACGGGTGACACGGCTGGGGGCGCTGGCGAGCCCGGCGCCGCGTGACGCGGCCGGGCTGGACCGGACCGCCGGCATGAGCGAAGGAAACCGCCGCAGCGCCGCCGTGGCGTTGACCGGGAGGCAAGACGTCACGGAACACCTGGCGAGTCTCGGAACGGCCGATTTCCCGACGCTGCCGGAGATCGAACAGGCGGTCCTTTCCCGACCGGAGATCAGCGCGATGATGGGCCCGGCGTTCGCCGAGGCGGTCCGGCCGGGGCTGGACGGCTGGGTGGACGACGTCACCGCCATTTTCGGCACGGAATGGGGGTTCAACCCGGCAGACATCACAGTTCCGACGCGTATCTGGCACGGTGGCCTCGACACCCTGGTGCCCCCTGCGCACGGCGAGTGGCTCGCCGCACGCATGCCGACCGCGATTCTGATCAGACAAGCCGACGCCGGGCACGGCGGCCACTTCGACGCCACCCCCGCGATGCTCGCGTGGCTGATCAGCGACATCGACGACGAGGCCCGCGCCCCCGGAAGCTGACCTCGAGATCACGAGTGCGGCGGTCGTGGTGACCCTGCATGGCCCGAGGCAGCCGCCCCCACATGCCGGCCGCCGCCGGCAAGTTCTGCCGGAGGTCCGGCAGGGGGCTCCCACGTGTTCGCACATCGCGCGGGTCACCGAGGCGGCTCGGTGGGGCGAAGCGATCCGCAAGTCTCCGAGAACACGAAGCAGCGGGCCCCGCCTTTAAGGACTGCCGGGCGCCCGGCAGTATGTGTGAGACTCCCTCCGAATGATCACTCGGGGGGAGTTTCGCGTTGAACGCGCTGTTGAAGAGGGTGTGGATCGGGCTGGCCACGACCTTGATCGTGAGCCTGGCCGCCGTGGTCCTGCCGGACCACATCCAGGTAGACGACGACGGGCGCATCCACCTGGGCGCGCCCGCGCCGTCCCCGTCCACGGCGGCGCCCACACCGGAGTCCACGTCACCGCCCCTGCCACGGGACGCCGTGGACGAGGTGATCCGGACCGCGGTCGGCGCAGCAGGCCTCGACCCGGCGCAGGGCCGCCCGACCGTCGCGGCCGGCGCCAACTCGAACAGGACGGGCTGGATGGCCGTCCGCGAGAAGACCGCCGCACAGTCGGAGATGAACGCGATCTGCGCCGACCTGGAGCGCCAGGGCTGGACGCTGAACCCGAACGGCGACCGCCCCGACGCCTCCCGCAGCTACAAGCGCGGGGGCTGGTACCTGCTGGTGAGCACGCGCGGGAAGACCCAGGCGCCGTCCACCACCTCCGCCTTGACCGACTCGCAGACCTACCTGACCCTGACCGGGATCCAGCTGAACCTCTCCGACATACCTCTCCCCGAGATCACCGTTCGCATCGGCTGACCCCTCAATACGGCCGAGGGCAAGACTTGCTGCCCGAGCCGGACGATGTCCAGGACGGACAGGTGCCGGGTGCGGCGATCGGCCACGTAGAGAACCATCTCCCTGGCCGGGTCGGGAATCTCGGCGAGCGTCTTCGCGGCCTGCGGGGACAGACGCACCGCCCACGGCTGACCGGTCACCCGTGGCGGCCGAGGAGGTCGTCCAGGTCCACGAAGCCGGACTCGTCGTGGCCGGGGTCCATGAAGGCGTCGACGGCCGGGGCCGCGGCTTCGCGCAACTCCGGTCCCGTTCGAACGCCGGCACCCACGTGTCCGCACGCACGGCGGTCGGCGCGCAGCAGGGGACGGAGTTCGGCCGGGGCGCCAGGGCGGGCGCGTACGGCGGGACGGTTACGTGGTCGGCGGGTCGAGCGTTCACGGGCTCATCCGACTCACCTCTGACTTCCCGTGCGCCCGGACCGGCTGCGAGCAGGGGGCGGACGATGATGCTCACGCCGCGACCGTGCTCTTCCGGTGCGCAGCTGGTGGTCCAGGTTCCCTCGTGGTCGGCGTGGCCGCCGTCGCCGACTTCGATGCGCAGGGCGCCGTCGTTTCCGGGGCGCTGGAGGTGGAGGGCGACGGGGGGCAGGGCGTGTTCGAGGGCGTTGGTGACGAGTTCGGAGACGACGAGCAGTGCTTGGTCGACGGTCTCGTCGTCTACGTCCCATCCATCGAGAACGGTGCTGGTGATGCGGCGCGCCGTACCGGCGGACACGGGATGGTGCGGGAGCTTCCAGACGGTGGCGGGCTGTGGTGCGAGGCGCGTCGGGGCGGCTGGGGAGGGGGCCGTTTCGATGTCGGTGCCGGCGTCCATGGCAGGGTCCTGGCAGTGGGGGGTGTGAGCGGTGTCGGCGGTGCTCCGCCCGTCCGGCTGCGGTGGTTACCGCAGGAGCCGGTGGAGGACGGCCGAGGCGAGTGCCGCGTCGAGGGCGCCCACACCGGTGAGGTCGGCGACCGTGATGGCCGTTTCGGGGCGGTCGGGGGGCGTTTTGAGGATCAGGCCGGCGGCGATGTCGCTGTCCTGCGCGGTGGCGCCCGCGCGGACGGCGTGGCCGAAGTCGCCGTGGTGGAGGCACTGCGAACGGTCGTCGGTCGCGATGAGCTGTGCGCGGTGGAAGAGCGCCGGTGGCAGTTCGTTCTTGTGGGGCATGTCCGTGCCGATGCCGGTCACGTGGGTGCCCTCGGGCACGTCGGCGGCGTTCAGGACGGGTGCTGTCGCCGGTGTGGTGGTGATGATCATGTCGGCGCCGGCGGTCTGCTGTGCGGAAGCGGGCCGGGCCGGCAGTCCGTTCTTGTGGAGTTCCTCGCACAGGGCGGAGGCGTTGTGCAGGTTGCGGCCGTGGACGAGTATCCGGCCGATGGGGCGGAGTTTGGCCAGCCAGACGGCCTGGAGGAGGGCTTGTTCCCCGGTGCCGAAGAGGCCCAGGGTGAGGGCCGTGGGCCGGGCCATGGCATGGGTGACCAGCGCTCCCGCGGCGGCGGTGCGCCAGGCGGTGAGCAGGCCGCGGTCGTTGAGGACGGCGCGTATCTGCCCGGTCTCGGCGCTGATGACGCAGACCAGGCCGTGGTGGTGGGACGGCATGCCGAGGCCGGGGCGGCCGTAGAAGCCGGTCGCTATCTTGACGGTGAAGTCGGTGGCGTCGGTGATCCAGCCGGCTTTCACGTGGCAGTCGCCGTTGGCCTGGGGGAAGTCCATGTGCAGGGGCGGCGGGACGCTGGTGCGGCCTTCGGCGTGGGCGATGAGAGCGTCGCGGACGGTGTCCAGGACCATCCGGGAGGTGGCGGCGGTCTCGATGGCGCCCGTGTCGAAGACGGGCAGGGTCGTCGTCATCGGCCTGTCCGCATCCAGTGCGCGAAGGCTGCCAGGCCTTCTTCGGGGCGGTGGCGGCCGATGCCGATGCGGAACCGGTCGGGCGGGGTGGGGGTGAGTTCGGAGTGGTAGATGCTGGCGGGCAGCAGCAGGACGCCGGCTTCCTCCACCAGACGGGTGCAGAATTCCTCCACTCCGTCGGGGCCGAGGTAGCGGGGGTAGGCGACGCATCCGCCGTCGGGGGCCTGCCAGTCGAAGTCGTCCGCGAACTCGGAGAAGAACGACTCGAACGCCGGCAGGTTGGCTGCGATGAGCGCACGGTTGCGGCGGAGGATCGGCTCGCGGGCCTTGAGCGCGATGCGGGCCAGGACCTCGCTGGGGGCGGAGTTGCAGATGGTGGTGTAGTGCTTGGCGCGCTCCAGTCGCGAGAGCAGTTCGCGGTCGCGGCAGGTGATCCAGCCGATGCGCAGCCCGGGCAGTCCCAGGGATTTGGACGTCACGTTCAGGGACAGGGCGCGCTCGGACAGGTCGGCGGCCTGCGGCAGGATGCGGGCGGCGTCGGCCTCCAGGCCGCGGTAGACCTCGTCGCTGAAGAGGTGGATGCCGCGCTCGTCGCACAGGCGGGCGAGCGCGGTGAAGTCGGCCGCGTCGATGACTTTGCCGGTGGGGTTGTTGGGGAAGTTCACCGATACGACGCGGGTGTTCGGCCGGATCGCCGCCGCGACCTCGTCGAGGTCCAGGGCCCAGTTGCGGTCCGGGTCGAGGGCCACACCGGTGACCTCGCACAGGGCCATCGGCACGGTCTCGGCGGCCTGGTAGTTCGGGGTCACCACCACGGCGTGGTCCCCGGCGTCGAGCAGGACGTTCATGGCCAGGTAGAGGGCCTCCTCGGCTCCCGCGAAGCAGATCACGTCGTCCGCGCCGACGTTCTCGTACGTCTGGGCGATCACCTCGCGCAGGGCCGGGTCGCCGAAGGTCTCGGTGTATCCCAGGGGCAGGTTCTCGAAGGCCTCACGGTCCTTGTCGTCGGCCAGGGAGAGGAGCTCGCCCAGCGTCATGGTCTGGACGTCGGAGGCGGTCAGGTGGTGGCGGGCGGTGAACTCCCAGCGGGAGAAGTACGTTTCCAGGCGGAAGTCGGGCAGCCGGGTCATGTTCGGTCCTTCGCGTTCGGTGATCTGAGTTCGGCGAGCAGGCCGTAGACGGTGGAACGGGACACCCGCAGGGCGCCGGCGACGACGGGAGCGGCGCGGCGGACCGCGAACACCCGGGCCTCCTCCAGCCGGCCGAGAACGGCCAGGCGGTCCTGGCGGGTCATGCGTTCGACGGGGCGCCCCGTCTCGCGGACGTAGCTGCCGATGATGTGCTGGATGCGCTCGGACCAGTCCTGCTCGAACAACGGCTCCGGGCGCTGCACGGTGGGGGCGCCGAAGGCGGACAGGACCGCGGCGGCCTGTTCCAGCGGCGTGCGGTCGAGATTGATGCACAGCACCGCCGACGGCCGGTCCTGCGGATCCCGCAGGACGGCGCTGACCGATGTCAGCCGGCGGCCGTCGACGAGCAGCTTCTCGTACGGCCCGAACACATCCTGTGCCGAGGGTTCGAGATCGTCGAGCTCCCCCAGCAGCGAGGGGTCTCCCACGCCGCGGGAGGTCATCGGATTCCAGATCCCGAGGACCCGGTCGGTGTCCGGATCATGCAGGACGACCTCGGCGTACGGGCCGAGCAGCAGCGCAACAGCCTGGGCCACCGGCGCCCACAGCCGTACGCGAGCATCTTGCGGGTCTTCAACATTCCCCATGGCTGGACTGTAAGTCCAGACTGGACAGAAAGTCCAGAACCGACCCTCTCCTGTGCCTGCCGCCGGGCCGGCCGGATCGCCCCGCTCCGCCGTGCCTTCCGGGCGGATCCGGGCCGGGCGGGGAATGCGGGGAATGGGCGGGGAATGGGCGCGCAGCGGGGCAGGGTTCTTGGGTGAAGGGATCCCTCCAGAAGGATTCGCCTGTCGAAGGAGTGCGCCGTGGCCCTGTCCCGCACCGAACGCGAGCAGTTCCTCGCCGAGCCCCACGTCGCCGCGCTCGCGGTGAACGCGGGAGCGGAAGGTGACCGTGCGCCGCTCGCGGTCCCCATCTGGTACCAGTACTCACCCGGCGGCGACATCTGGATCATGACCGGACGGGACTCGCGCAAGGCCGATCTGATCCGGGCCGCAGGCCGGTTCACCCTGATGGTGGACCGTCTGGAGCCCACGATCCGGTACGTGTCGGTCGAGGGACCGGTCATCTCCACCGTTCCCGCCACGCGCGAGCAGTTGGTGGAGATCTCCGCCCGCTACCTGCCGGCGGAGAAGGTCGAGGGCTACGTCGACTTCGCCTGGAAGGAACACGGGGAGCAGCTCGTGATCCACATGCGCCCGCAGCGGTGGGTGAGTTCCGACCTCGGCAACGTCTGAGAACGCCCGTCCCACGGGCTGCCGGACGTCGCGACTCCCCCAGGCCGCGGAGGCGCGGAGGCGCGGAGGCGCGGAGGCACCGTGCGGTGCAGGAGGCGCGGAGGCACCGTGCGGTGCAGGAGGTGAGGAAAGGGCCCCGAGGGGCCGGCACACCGCTTGCCCTCGGGCCGCCGGCACATGCGCCGAGCGCCTGAGGATCGGGGATGGTGCTTGTCGACCAGGCGTGGGTTTCTACGATCACAGGTGTGCGTCATTCCTTTCTTCACCGCGGCCGTCGTTTGTCCTACCTCGATTTCGGCGGGCCCGGCCGGCCCGTACTGGCCCTGCACGGGCACTACAACGAGGCCGCCGCGTTCGCTCCCCTGGCCGCCGCGCTCTCCCCGGATTGGCGGGTGTTGGCGCTGGACCAGCGCGGGCACGGGGAATCCGATCGCGCCGACTCCTACGGCCGGGAGGACTACGTCGAGGACGTGGCCGCCTTCCACGACCACCTCGGGCTCGGCCCACTGCCGGTGGTGGGGCACTCTCTCGGCGGGGTCAACGCCTATCAGTACGCCGCCCGCCGCCCCGGACACGTCACGGTCCTGGTCGTCGAGGACATCGGCGCTGTCGTCGACATCGACACCGCGTTCACCCGCCGCCTGCCCGGACCGCAACCCACCCGTGAGGCCCTGGCCCAAGCGCTCGGAACCGCCGCACCCTACCTGGAGTGTTCCTTCCGCGAGAAGGACGACGGATGGGGGTTCTCCTTCGACATCGACGACACCATCGCCTCCCAACAGGCCCTCACCGGCGACCACTGGGCCGACTGGACCGGCGTGACCTGTCCGACCCTCCTCGTCCACGGAACCCGCAGCGACGAGATCACCCCCGCACACGCCCGCGAGATGCACGCCCGCCATCCGGGCCCCGCCCATCGCGTCGAACTCTCAGCCGGACACGTCGTCCACCACGACGCCCCGGACGACTTCGCGAACGCCCTCCGCACCTTCCTCGCCACCTGACGGCCGCACACACCGTGACCCGGCGTGAGCCGGCCGGGTCGTACGGGCACCTGGGGTGCGTCGCCGCTCTGCTGCTCACCGGCGGCCTGCTGCTGAGTCTCACGGTGGCGGAATCCTGGTTCTGGCTCGCTCTCACCGGCTTCGCGCTCATGACCGCCGTCCACGCCGTGAAGGACGTCCGCCGGCTCCGCACCCGCCGCAGCGCCGCTTCCTGATCCGTAGGACAGGCCGTAGGGGCGGTCGCGCCAGCCGTCAGCCGTCAGCCCCACGCCTACGAGCGGGCTCGGTAACAGCCCCCGACTGCGCTGAACCCCACGACGAGGTCAGGCCGTCAACGACGATGCGCCTCTCATCGCCCACGCACCGACTCAGCCACCGCGGGCATCGGCCGGCGGTGGCTCAGCCGGAGCGTCATCGCCCGGGTATTTCGCACCACCGGATCACCGGGGCTGCTCCGCCCCCGGCTCACCGCCGGAGTCCCCACCTTGCTGCCGCCCGGGCTCGTTACCAGGGTTCGAGCCCGTGCTTCCGCCCGGCTCCTGCCCCGGCACCCGGCCCGGCGTCTTTCCCGGGCCGTTGCCGGGGACGGCGCCCGAATCCTGGCCCGGCGCCTTCCCGGGAGCCTGGCCCTGATCCCTGCCCTGACCGTTCCTGGGCGCCGTTCCGGGATCGTTGCCAGCGCTCCTTTCCTGGGCCTTGCCCGGCTCCTGGCCGGATTCCGGCGCCTTCCCGGGAGCCGTGCCGGGGGCCTGGCCCGGCGAGCTCCCGGACTCCTGACCGGTGTCCTTGCCCGTGTCGTGACCGGGGGCCTTCCCAGGTTCGTGGCCGGATTCCGGCGCCTTCCCGGGAGCCGTGTCCGGGGCCTGACCCGCACCCTTGCCAGGGTCCCTACCGGGTGCCTTCCCGGAACCCGTGCCCGACTCCTGGCCTGGCACCTTCGCCGGATCGTGGGCGGGCCCCTTGTCGGGCTCCTGGCCAGGCACCTTCCCCGACTCCTTCCCTGGGGCCTTGCCCGGATCCTGGCCGGGCACCTTGCCGGGCTTCCCGCCCGACTCCTGACCGGGCACCTTCGCCGGATCCTGGTCCGACTCCCGGCCCGGCACCTTCCCCGAGTCCTTCCCAGGGGCCTTGCCCGGGCTATCGCCCGATTCCTTGCCAGGCGTCCTCCCCTGGTGCTCGCCGGACTCCTGGCCCGGGTCCTTCTCCGAGTCCTTGCCCGGCACCTTCCCGGGAGCCTGGCCGCGCTCCTTGTCTGCGTCCGGTCCGGGGGCCTTGCCAGGCTCCTGGCCCGACTCCTTCCCCGGGTGCTCGCCGGACTCCTGGCCCGGGTCCTTCTCCGAGTCCTTGCCGGGCGCCTTCCCGGGCGTCTTCTCGGGCGTCTTCTCGGGCGTCTTGCCCGGGTCCGTGCCGGATTCCTGGCCCGGTGCCTTGCCGGACTCCTGGCCCGGTGCCTTCTCCGAGCCTTCATCCGGGTTCTCGCCCGGCTTCCGGCCCGGGTCCGGTGCCTTCCCAGGGGCCTGGTCCGGGACATCGCCCCGGGTCTGGCCCGGGATGCCGCCCGGGGCATCGCCCGGGCTCCGAGCGGGGACGTTCCCGGGGTTCTGGCCCGGCGCCTGGCCGGGGGCCTTGCCGGGAGGCTGGTTCGACGCCTGGCCGGGGGTGGTGGTCCCCGGGGGCTGGTTCGGGGGCGTGTCAGAGGGTGGCTGGGCCGATCGCGGGTGGGCCGCCGGCAGGACCGGGTAGGCAGAGCCGGGGGTCTGACCCTTCGGGGGCGGGACCTCGCGGTCGTGATTGCCCTCCGCCGCTCCGCTCGGGCGCTCGTACCATCCCCTGCGGTCCTGGTCGAAGACCGTGACGGTCTTCACCGGCTCCACCGCGGGCTTGACCGCGACGAGGCCGGAGGACCGGAACGAGGACCACTTCGCGCCGCTGTACGTCTGCCTGCCTCTGACCGCGACGGGCGGATTCAGGGGGTTGCCGCAGGCGCAGCGGACCCGGGGCACGCCCCGGCCGTCGACCAGCACGGGAGTGCCGGCCTGCAGCACCGCCTGGTAGCCGGTGGGTGCGCCGTTCCGGTATCCGTGATTGGTGACCCTGGTGTCCCAACCCAGCCGGACGGGCGTCAGCGACCGCAGGTACGAAGGAATTTCGGGCTGCCGGATACCCAGCGAGACGGCAAACGCCCTGCCCTTGTCCGGGTGCTGCGTGAGGAATCGGCTCTGTTTCTCGACGTCACAGCTCGCGACGTTGCGCGTTCCGCCGTACAGCCCCGGATATCCGCCGTCGACCTCGAGCGTGCGCGCAGTGCCCGTGGTTCCCTTGCTGCCCGTACCGTCCTTCGCATTCACACCCGCGGTCATGGGCGTGACCTTGGCGACGCTCTCGGCCTGTGCGGCCGTCGAAGGAGTGAACGGGTCGGGCCCGGCCTCCGGAGCGGCCTGGAGGAAGACCTCACCGCCCACCGCGGTGTTCCCGCCCAGCACGGTGAAACTGAGGACCACAGCCGACACCACGGCCACCGCCGTACTCACGCCCAGCACGGCTCTGCGCGATCGCCACCTGCGAACCCGTCCACCACCACCCGCCGGCGGCAGCGAAGACCCGCCGGAAGAGGCCGGAAGAGGCCCCGACGGGGGCCCCGGGGGAGGCGGAGGGCCTGGTGCCGGCCGGGAGGGCGGCGGCGGGGGCGGGGGCGGCGGTTCTGCATGCGCGCCCCGGCCCGACAACGGGCCGGGCGGCGGGCCGGTGGGGCACTCGGAGGAAGGAGGCAGGGAATTCACGACGCCCGCCTCCCGACACAGGGCAGCGGGCAAACCATGGTGACTCGCATGCTCTCACTCCTTCCGAACCGTCAACGCCTCCACATCCCGGAGGTGGAACCTGGAAATTTGGAACTCTGGACGTCTGGAAACGCCTCGGCGGGAACTGCCCACTGCGCGTGCGTCCGTCTTCTGAGTAGGCCCCCTCCCCCGCACCTCGTCAGGCCGCGACCTTTCGGGACTTGACAAACCCCCCTGCATAAAACCGGGCGTCTACCAACAGCCCGACCGGGCTCGTCGGCGGTCGTTGCCCGGCACGACGGCTGCGCTCTCTGGGCCGGCAACAGACGGGGCCGGGGGCCAGAGCCCATCGGCCGCTACCGGTGCAGTCGGCTCCACTCGGCGCAGGCGGGCGCGAGGAGGAGCCACGTCGCGGGCGCGAAGCCGCTCTCCGGAAAGCCGGTGCAGGGGATTGCGCGCTCTTTGGGGCTCTGATCAGGGCGTTAGCCTTCCGCCAACGTCTCGGAAACTGCTGTATCGCGGTCGGCACCGCCGTCCTGGCGGGCATCGCGGAACTCCGGTTCGCCGACCGCCAGCACAGCAGGCCGGTCCGTCAAGTCACGGAATATGGGGACATGTGCGCCGGGGGCGTGGAGGGCCTACTGGAGTTGTTCCGCTTAACCGATTCCCTCCCGAAGGAGCACTCCCCATGCCCTGTTCATCCCGTAAGTAGCGCTTTGCCCTTGTTACCGTCTCGGCCGCGTTCGTCGGCGCCGGCGTGCTGGTGCCCAGCAGCGCCTTTGCGGCGCCGGCGCCCTCGCCGGTCAGTGAGGTCGCCACGACGACCGTGAGTCACGTGGACCTCGCCAAGGGTGACCGCGGCGACCACCACAAGAAGGGCGACTGGAACAACAAGCACAAGAAGAACAAGAAGAAGGGCAAGCCCAAGGACGTGAAGAACATGCCGGGCTGCAAGGTCTACTGCGAGCACAAGCCCAACCCCGCCCCCGCACCGGCCCCCGGCGGGTGACCGACCCACCACCGAGACCCTCGCACCACCCGGGACGGTGGACCCCACCCGCCCCGGACGACCCGGCGCCGATCCGCTTCGCGATCAGCGCCGGGTCGCATGCTGCCACGAACCACGGAACCCCCGGCTACTGAGCGAGCCCACTCTAGTCAAAGTTGACTAGAGTGGCTGCATGAGCGAGAAGACGATTCCGATCCTGCCGTGCCTCACCCTTCAGCCCGTTCTCGATTTCTACATCGCGCTCGGATTCGAGGTGACCTACCGGCAACGAAGTCCCAACCCCTACGCAGTCGTGGAACGAGGAGGTATCGAGCTCCAGTTCTTCGGTCTGAAGCAGTACGAGCCGGCCGAGTCGATCAGCACGTGCTACGTGGTGACCGATGACGTGGACGGGCTGCACCACGCCTTCCGAGCCGGCCTCAAGGCGGCCTACGGGAGGGTCCCGACCCGCGGGTTGCCACGTATCGGGCCGCTGAAGGACATGTCGTACGGCGTGCGGCAGTTCCTCATGACCGATCCGGGCGGCAACTGCATCCGTGTCGGGCAGCGGACGAGCAAGGACCAACGCCACCGACCCGCCCCCGACGAGACCTTCGCCCGGGCTCTCCACATGGCGTCCCTCTTCGCGGATTCGAAGGACGACCCGGCGG
Source organism: Streptomyces avidinii (assembly GCF_045161815.1). Taxonomy (NCBI): domain Bacteria; kingdom Bacillati; phylum Actinomycetota; class Actinomycetes; order Kitasatosporales; family Streptomycetaceae; genus Streptomyces; species Streptomyces avidinii. The sequence continues at coordinate 8,970,013 of NZ_CP108863.1, read as the reverse complement.
CCGCTGCAAAGATCATCGATCGCGTCCTCCGTCTGGAGGACGAGCGCCCCACGCCGGCGCAACTGCTGCGCCTCCTGGTCCTGCGAGCGGATACCGCCGGGCGCCTCGGTGACAGGGAGACCATGACCACCGCCCTCGATGAGGCCGCCGCGGTTCACCTCACCGCCGAGGAGCAGGAGTCGGTGCACGACGACATCGAGCGCCTCGAAGACCTCCGAGACCAGGGACCGCGATGAGCCCGTGAGGACGTTCTCCTGGTGTGCGCCCGCCGCCCGCCGGCGCAGTTCCCCTGCCGCGTGCGCGTCGGTCAGGTTCCGGGCCCGAGCTGCTCCGCTTCCTCGGCGGGCTGCGTAGAGTACCTGCGGTCATCGAACGGAGAAGACGTTGGACGCGGTCGAGTTCCCTCTCGGCGCTCGGGTGCGCCGGGCCCGGCGATGGCTCGTGGCCACGAACACGGCGGGTGCTGTGGTTGCGGGAGCCGCTGTGGCGTCCGTGGTGGCCGACGCCTCCGGCGGGGTGCCGGTGCCGCGGGCGGTTCAGGCGGGCCTGGTGCTGGTGACGCTGTTCGTACTGCCCGTCGCATGGGTGGGGGTGCGCGCCGTCTGGGCGCTGCGCGGGCGTGCCGAGCTGTTCGCCGCCGCCCAGGAGCACCGTCGGCGGCGTCCCACCGACCGGCAGCTGGTCGACCACATGCGCGACGAGCACCCGCTCACCCCGCTGTGGTGGATGGTGGCCGTCCTCGGCGGCCTCGGCACGCTCTGCCTCGGGTTCGCGCTTCCGTTCGCCGTGGCGGGCGGTGCCGTACTCGCCGGTGGACTCCTCGGCACCGGGCTGGCCGCGTCCCTGGCCGCCCTGGCCCTCGCCGTGCCCGGGATCCGCCGTGCCGACCGCCAAGGCGCGCAGGACCGGAAGTTGCGCAGCGAACTGTGGTCGCTGCCGAACGCCGTCGAACGCCGGCTCACGGTCTCCCTCCTCGGCGCCGGCGACGGGGCACACTCCGGCGTCTGAACACACGGCCGGGGAACCGGCTTTGCATACCCGCGGCCGAACTCGGCGTGGGCTGGGCGCGGTAGACCACAAGGACCGGGAACCGTCAGGATGTGGGAGAGAGGGCACCGGGCGCAGGGTCAGTTCTCGGGCGGCTCGGCGGTGAGGAGTTCGCGCTTCACGTACTCGTAGTCGGCCAGGGCCTGTGGGTCGCCGTGGGCGTAGTCGGTCCAGAATCCGGGGCGCTGCCAGCGGGCGTCCGCGAGGCGGGTGCGGCCGCCGTCGATGACCAGGGTCCAGCCGGGGGGGGGTATTCGGGTGTCCACTGTCTCGAAGTCGGCAGGGTCCCAGAGGAGTCCGGGGTCGGGTGTGCCGGGGCCGAGCACGCGGATCTGGCAGTCGATGTCGTAGGTGACCATCTCCAGAACCGGGTAGATGCCGCCCACCCGGATCCCGTCGAACTCCGTGACCGGGACGTCGGCCGCGGGGTGGATGATCTAGACCACGAACCGTCGCCGCGCCGGCCGTGCGCTGGCGACACTCGCCCTCGGCCTGTCCGCGGTCGCGATCTCGGCCGCACCGGCACCGGCCGCCGCAGGCGGCGAGAGCACCGTCCTGGCGGGCACCCCCTGGAACAAGACCCGCGGCGAAGGCGGCGGCAGCGGCGAAATCTGCGACGGGGCCCGGGCCACCGGAACCATCTTCGACGCCAGGGCCGACGGCCGGTGCCCGTTCATCAAGTTCTACTACGCGGGCGGCGGCCACAAGTCCAGCCCGCACGTCGGCCCCGCCGGAGTCAGCAGGTGGATCGAGGTATGGGCGGATCAGGGCAAGTACTTCAACGGCACGGCATCGGCGGAGTGGCGCTCCTGCTGATCACCGCCGAAGGGTGGCCCCCGGGCCGGACGCTTCCCGGTGCTCCGCCGGGCAGCCCCGGACACCCGGACACCCCTTCGTACGGAAGAGCCCCGACCAGCCGGGGGGTGGGCTGGCCGGGGCCGGCCCCGGCCGGCGGGGGGGATGCCGGCCGGGGGCATGCGGGGTGGAGCCGCCGGGGCAGTCGCTTCGCAGCGGATCCCCCGACTCCAGCCAGACGATCCTCGCAGGCGAACACCCACCAGGCCCGCCGGACACGCATCCCGGCGGGTACCACGCGAGCGGATCCCGTCCGGGCCGGTGGAGAGCGGGTGCTGTTCCGGAATTCCGGAACAGCACCCCCGTACGGATACGGCGGCGCGACCGGGAAACACCACCGGCAAGGACCGGGCTCCGATGCTCACCCATTCGGCCCGTCGGTCACGTGATCAGGCCCGCGTTGCGCAGTGCGGTGAGGCCCTCCGCGTAGTTCGCTTCGATGTGGGCCAGGATGTCGGCGTCCGAGATAGTGAGCTGCTTGTGCGCGGCGCACTCCTGGAGCCAGACGATTCCGGGCTGGACGCTCAGACTCTTGAAGCTGCTCTTGCCGTCGCTGCCCTGGAAGCCGTACTTCTTGTGGTTGTTGGTGAGCCACTGGATGACCGAGGCGGTGTCCTTGGGCAGCGGTGCGAGGGCCGCGACGCCGGGTGTCTGGGCCTTGCCCTCGATCCCGGTGGCCACCTCGGATGCGCTGGAGTCGCCGCCGAGCACCCCGGCCTTGTAGAGCGCCAGGCAGGCCCTCATGTACTCCTGGCGGCGTGCCGCGTTCACATTGCCCGTGACGCTGTCGGCGGCGTTCCGGGCGTGGTCGAAGAGGCTGGGGCTGGTCTGGAGGATGTCCTTGCGCATGAATTCCATGGACACCTCGAACCGCCCGCGTTCCATCCAGTAGTTCGCGAAGATCATGGGGTCGTTCGTGATGGCGGGGCTGCCCGCGTTCTGCCACTTGGCCGCGTTCGACTCGACCGTCTGTGCCGTCACCTGCGGATAGGCGATCTCGGCCACGTACGGCTTGGTCTGCCACCCGGAGCCGTCCTTCTCGAAGATGTGCCCCAGGCTCTTCGCGGACGTGATGTCGTACCAGGCGACGTCGCTCCCGCCCAGCTGGAGGACGACATCGGGGCGGGTGTTGCCGTGGGTGACCTGCATGGCCACGGAGAACTTGAGGCCGGAGGCCGGACCGGTCCAGGACTTCCGCTCGGTGAGGAACACCTTGGTGGCGAGGGACTCGATGGCGTAGCCGGCCATGGCGGGTACCAGCGCGGCTATCTCCGCCTTCTTGCCCGGGGCGGCCTGGAGGTACTCCTGCCACTGCTCCGCCCACCGGCCCAGATATCCGTCCGTGAGCGCGAGATTGGCGTCGGTCGGGTTCTGGGTGGCCTGGAGCCAGGCGATCTGGACGGCCGCGTCGAGCTTCTCGCCGAAGCCCACCAGGTCCTTCCCGACCTCCTCGCTGGGGGCCTGGCCGGACGTCGGGTAGGGGTGGACGGAGCGCTGCACGGACTCTTGGCCGGCGCCGGTCCGTTCGGCCGGGCCCTGCGTCTCCCGGCTGGGCACCGGTCCGCTCAGAACCCTGGTGGCGTTTGCCTCCGCCTCCCGCTCGAAGCGGTCCGACGGGTCCGAGAGGTGCAGTCCCGACCCGTTGTCCGTGCCGGCCACCGGGCCCTGCCGCTGCTGGATGACGTGGGTCAGCTCGTGGGCCAGGGTGTGCCGGTCCGCGCCGCCGCTGCCGATGACGACGTGGTTGCCGGAGGTGTAGGCGCGGGCTCCGATCTCGGCGGCGGAAGCGCGGGCCGCCTCGCCGGTGTGGATCCGTACGTCGGAGAAGTCGGCGCCGAGGCGGGCTTCCATCTCGGTACGGGTGGCGTCGTCGAGGGTGCTGCCGGGGGTGCGCAGGACGCCGTCGACGGCGGAGCGCTGTACCGGCTGCCCGGTCTGCTGGTGGTTGCAGTCGGCGCCGTGCCGGTGTCGTTCCTGGGCCCCTGGCTGTCCGGGCCCGCGGAGCATCTGGACGACTGCCGCGTTGCCGACGGTGCCCTGCAACGCGAGGAGGCCCGGGGACGGCGTCGGGCTCGCGGCCCGGGGCTGGCGGGCCGGGGCCCTGCCCTTGCGTACCTCGGCGGACCCGGCCCGTTCTTCGGCGTGCATGCAACCTCTTCCTCGGCGAACAGACGACTTCCCGTCTGGATACCCGAGGCGCGGGCGGTCGGGGGATGTACCCGAGGGCAGAACAGGGGCAACGTGCGTGGGCCGTACAGGTCGAACTCAGGTCCCGTCGAAGGCCGCGTGGCCTGCACCGGGTCTTTGCCGCCTGCTGTCCGGCGGTCCCGCGCACCCACGGCACGGCGGGTGAGCGCCGTGCCGTGGGTGCGCGGTGGTGGGGGGGTCAGGAGAGGGTGAAGGCCACCGTGGCGTTGTCGCCGGATCCGCCGGTGCGGGTGCAGGTGCGGCCCGCGGGCGCGGTGCAGCTGTAGGAGTTGCTGCCGCTGTAGGGGTTGTTCCAGTGGACGGTGACGTGGCCGCCGCCCTGGACCTGGTAGGTGGCATAGCCCTGGGTGCCCGTCATGAATCCCTCGGACTCGCTCTGCCACGTGCCGCGCTGACCGGGCATGACGTTGACGGGCGGCAGCTGGTTGTCGCTCCAGATCCCGTGGGAGAGGCCCGCGTCCGTGCGGGCCAGCAGGCCGCCGGTGCTGTTGTTCAGGGTCACCTGGGTGCTGCGGGCCGCCTGGACCGAGGCGGGGCCGGCGGCCGGATCCGACGCGGCGAGGGCCCTGGGGCCGCCGGTGATGGTGAACTCCACCCCGGCGTTGTTCCCCGAACCGCCCCTGCGCTGGCAGTAGTAGCCGGTCGGGACGTCGCAGCTGTAGGAGTTGCTGCCCGCGTACGGGTTGTTCCAGTGGATCTGGACCTGGCCGCCCGGGACCGCGAAGTTGGCGGACCCCTCGGTTCCGGTCAGGGCGCCGCAGGACTCGCTGGCCCAGCTGGTGGTCACGCCGGCCGGGATGTAGTCCACGGGCAGCTGGCCGTTGGTCCAGCACCCGTGGTCCAGGTTGGCCCACACCCGCTGCATGCCCTGGCCGGACTGGTTGCGTACGACCACGTTGGTGCTGCGTGCGGCGTTCACGGACACCGGGGCCCGGTCCGGGTCCGCGGGAGAGCCCGCCGCCTGGGCGGCCGGGGCCATGGCCAGCGCACCGGTGAGCATCACGGCGGCCGTGAACAGCGAGCGCAACCGGACGCGGGAGGAAGGGCGGCGGGAGGGGCGGGAGTCGCGCGAGGAGAACATGGCAGGGCCAACTTTCTTACGGGGCTGCGGGGTTGAGGAGCGGGCGCAGGTCGCAGGGCTCACCGGCGGAAGGGTCACCGGTACCAGAGGACGTACTGCTGCTGGCGCACGTACTCGACGTAGTAGGTGACGGCCGAGGCGCTGAACACCATCAGGTTGCCCGCGAGTTCCGCGCCGGCGCGGTCCGTGTACTCGCCTCCCCACTGCCAGAACTGGGCGGCCTGCGCCGTTCGCGCGGAAGGGGCGGGGGCCGGGGCGGCGGAGGCGGCGGGTACGGCCGCGCCGGCCACCACGACGGCGCCGAGCAGTGCGAGGGCAAGGGTTCTGACACGGCGGCGGGAAGCGGCGGACATGAGCGGTCCCTTTCTTCTACGGACCCCCCTGGGCCGGGCGGTCGGTACGGGCACCACCCTGCCCGTGGCGCTCAGGCCCGGGCATCGTGGAAATCCACGAACACGGCCCCGCCCGCGCCCGCGTCCGTGTTCACATCCGCGTCCGCGTCCGCGTCCAGTCGCGACGTGAGCTGGGTGCGGCGGGTCACGCCGAGCTTGCGGTAGGCGTGCGTCAGGTGGGTCTCCACGGTGCGGCGGGCCAGGTGGAGCGCCGCACAGATCTGCTCGTTGGTCTCGCCCCGGACCGCGAGCCGTACGATGCGCAGCTCGGCGTCGGTGAGTGCGGCGCCGCCCGCGGTCGTCGGCCTGGTCCGGCGGGCGGAGGCCGCCCGCAGGGCGTCCTGGGCCGCGCGCACGAGCCGTCCGGTACCGGCCGCTGCGGTGTCCGTGGTGGCGTCCCCGGCGGCATCCGTGGTGGTGGGGGTCTCGGGTCGCAGGAGCCGGAGCGCCAGGGCGTGCGCCTCGTCCAGCAGGTCGCGGCCCTTGCGGCCGTTCCCGCCGGCGATCCGGGCGCGCCCCAGGTCGATGAGTGCTTCCACGAGTTCGACGGGTGCCCGTGCCGGGCGCAGCAGGGACACGGCCTCCTCCAGCAGTTCCAGTCCCGCCCGGGACCCCGAGGCCGCGGCGCAGGCCCGCAGGGCGCGGCCGACCGTGCGCGGGGTTCCCCAGACCCGGGCGTGGGCCAGTTCCTCCTCGGCGAGCTCCCTGGCGCGTGCCGGGCTGCCCAGCCGTACCAGGGCCAGGGCGGCGCCGGACCGCCAGGGGGTGGCGACCGGGCTGACGAAGTCGCGGGCGTGCTGGCCCGAGCCGCAGGCGAGGTGGTCGGCCAGGGCGGCCTGCCAGTTCCCTTCGGCCGCGTGCAGTCGGGCCCGGGCGTAGCGCACCTCGTTCCATTCCCACGAGCTGCTCGCGCCCTGCCCGCCCAGGCTGTGCAGCACCTGCCGGGCCGCGCCGGGCCGGCCGAGCTCGCAGTGCGCCAGGGCCACCATGGACGCCACGTGGGGCATGCGGATGCCGTGGCCGGTGCACGCGTCGAGGAGTGGGGTGTTCTCCCGTACGAGCCGGTGGAAGGCGCCGGACATGAGTGCCGCTTCCGCCCGGATGCTGATCAGGCACTGGCGGCCGATGTCCGTCAGGTCGGGCAGCGCGGGCGCGGCGGGGAGGGAGCTGTCGGCCAGGGCGCGGGCCTCGTCCAGCCGGTCGGCCCACTGGAGGAGGGTGGCCGCGCTGCCGAGCCAGGCCGTACGGATCGCGGGGTGTACGGGCGCCGACAGCCGCGGCCGTACGCGTTCGAGGACCTCGGCGGCCGAGAGCTGCCCCGCTCCCGCTTCGTACTCGGTGATCAGTCCGCACGCCAGCGGTTCCAGCGCGGGGGGCGCGGAAGCGGCGAGGTCGCGCATGGCGGCCACGGCGCCGCGCCACTCGGCGGCGTCGTGCGAGGCGATCAGGGCGGCCACCGACTGCAGGACCCGCACCAGTTCCCCGCAGTCCGTGGCGGTGCTCTCCCGGTGCAGTACGCCGATGGCGGTCGCGGGACGGCCCCGGGCCACCAGGGCCGCGCCGAGGGCGGGGGCGATGGCGGCCCGCTCCTCGTCGCAGGCGAGCTCCAGGGCGGCGCGGAGCCGGCGGATCCCCGCATCGGCGGAGTGCGGCAGTTCCAGTGCGCCGAGGCGCAGGGTGAGCGCGGCGCGCCGGTCGGGGGCGAGCGGTCCGGTCAGCGCGTGCCGCAGGAGGGGGACGGCGTCGGTGGTCCGTCCCGCCTGCAGGGCGTCCTCCGCGGCGTCCTCGAGCGATTGGATCATCCACTCCTCGTCGGGGCTCTCCACGTGCAGCAGGTGGGTGGCGACGAGCCGTGCGGGGGCGCCGCGTTCGTCGAGCCGACGGGCGATCCTGGTACGCAGGGAGCGCAGTTCGGCGGGGTCGGCGACCGCGAGGGCCGCCTCGCGCGCCAGTGGTTCGGCGAAGAGGCGGACGGCCCAGGCCGTCCCGGGGGACTCGGCCGGCGGGCCCGGACGGGGGTGGGGGCGGGGGTGGGTCCGATCGGTGAGCAGGGTCCGGCCCGGCCGGTCGGCTCCGTCGCCGTCCCGGGTCCCGTGCTGGGTGCCGTCCTGGATGCCGTCCGGGGTCCCGTCCTGGATGTCGTCCCGGTCTGCCTCCTGCGGCGCGGACTCTGCCGCGATGGAGAGCGTGAGGCAGGCCTGCCGGGAGAGCGGGTCGGCGCGTGAGGTGAGCCAGTCGCCGATGGCAGCGCGGTAGTGCGGCACCGCCCGGCCGGCGGCGGCGAGGTCGGCGGCGGCCGGGCCTGCGAGGTCGCGGAGCAGGGCGTGCAGCAGTACCGGGTGGCCTGCGGAGGCCCGTACACACAGGTCGAGGGCTTCGGCGTCGGCGGCGTGGCCGTGGGCCCGTGCGAGCCGCAGGACGGCCGGGGCGCTGAGCGGTTCGAGGGTCGTGGCCGTGCCCGTGCTCTCGTGCAGCGCGAGCGGGTACGAGCCCGAGCGCTCGGTCAGGAGCAGCAGGACGGGTAAGTTGCCGAGCCTGCGTGTCAGATAGCCGATCCAACGCCGTGAGGCCCGGTCGGCCAGGTGCACGTCGTCGACGGCCAGCAGGGCGGGCCGGTCTGCCACCCGCCGTGCCAGGTGGGCCAGCAGGCGGTGGAAGGTCCGCTGTTCGTCGGCGGCCGGCTGCTCCGCGAACGGGACGCCGTCCGCCTCGGGGAAGAGCTGACGGACGGCCGCGAACGGGAACCGGGATTCCTCGCGCGCGCACCGCAGGTGCACGGCTTCCATGGACCCGCCCGCCGTCTCGCGCCGTACCGCCTCCTCCAGCAGTGCCGTGCGGCCCATGCCGGGCAGGGCTCCCCAGAGCAGCCAACGGCCTGTGCCGGCCCGGGCCGAGGCTCCCGCGGCCGCCGCCCTCGCCCATGCGTCATCCCGTTCGACCAGCGAGTTCCCCGCCACCCGTAACACCTCCGTCGCGCTGTCGCCCCCGGCCCGGCCTCCTTATGAATCATCGGCGGGCGGGTCGGGCGGGGAACCAGTGCTGTCGGCCATCCTCGAATCTGGCGAGATCCATGCAGAGGACACGTAATCCGGCCCCGCGGCGGCTCGAACCCGTCGTGCGGCTCGAAGGATCCACCACGGTGGTCGCCGTCGTGGGCCGGGTGGCGGGTGGCGGGTGGCGGAGCGGTGTCGGCCCGGTGTCGGGGACTGTCGGTCCGCTGTCGGCGGCTCGTCGGCGCCGCTTGGCACTTTTGCAGAGGCGGCCGCCCCCTTCACCGGGCGGCCCGATCCCCTGAGGAGCCTCCATGCACACGCCTGTCACGATCATCGGCGCAGGACTCGGCGGACTCACGCTGGCCCGCGTCCTGCACGTCCACGGCATCGCGGTCACGGTCTACGAGGCCGAACCGTCCCCGTCGGCGCGCATGCAGGGCGGGATGCTCGACATCCACGACTACAACGGGCAGCTCGCCCTCAAGGCGGCCGGCCTGATGGACGAGTTCCACGCCATCGTCCTGGAGGGCCGCCAGGCGATGCGCGTCCTCGACCCGGACGGAACCGTACTGCTCGACAGGGCCGACGACGGCACGGGCGGACGCCCCGAGGTGCAGCGCGGCGAGTTACGACAGATCCTGCTCGACTCGCTGCCGGCCGGCACCGTCCGGTGGGGGCACAAGGCCGCCGGTACCCGCCCCGTCGGCGGGGGCCGCCACGAGGTGACGTTCGCCGACGGCGGCACCGTCGTCACGAGCCTGCTGGTCGGTGCGGACGGCGCGTGGTCCCGGGTCCGGCCGCTGCTCACTCCCGCCGCACCCGAGTACGCCGGCACGTCGTTCGTCGAGACGTACCTGTTCGACGCCGACACCCGCCACCCTGCCGCCGCGAAGGCGGTCGGCGGCGGGATGCTGATCGCGCCCGCACCGGGCAGGGACATCTTCGCCCACCGGGAGAGCGGCGACACCCTGCACACCTACGTGGCGCTGGCCAGGCCTCAGGAGTGGTTCGCCGCCATCGACTTCACCGATCCTGCCGCGGCCACCGCCCGGATCGCGCGGGAGTTCGACGGCTGGGCGCCGGAACTCACCGCGCTCATCACCGACGGCGACACCGGGCCGGTCCTGCGCCCCCACTACACCCTGCCGACCGGGCACCGGTGGGACCGGGTCCCGGGGGTGACCCTGATCGGCGACGCCGCCCACCTCGCGGCACCGAACGGCGAAGGCGCCAACCTCGCCATGCTCGACGGCGCCGAACTCGGCCGGGCCCTCGCCGCCCACCCCGGCGACATCGAGGCCGCGCTCACCGAGTACGAGCAGGACATGTTCCCCCGCAGCAGCGAGGCCGCCGCCTTCGAGGGTGCCGAGATCCACGGGATCGGCCCCGACGACACCACGGACCACACCCTGCAGGCCCTGCACGCCCTGGTCGACAGGGTCACCGGGAAGGACCGATGAGTCACCGGGAGCGTGGGAGGACGGCGAACCGCCCGAGGGGGACGGCGCCACCGCCGGGCCCCGGGCGGGTACCCGGAGCCAACCCCGGGACGGCCTCCGCGCCTTGGGCCGACCGGAGCAAGCCGGGGCCCGGTCGGGGCACGGTTCCCGTGGCGCGGCCGGATGCGCCCTAGGGTCGGGCTCGGTGTCTGTGCCGGAACGAGGCGGCCGCCGGGAGATCCGGCGCGCCGGCCGTGCCGCCGTCCGGCGACGGCGGATGCCCCTGGGGTGAGGAGTGTGGATGAACGGCTGGGCCGTCGTGGTCGCCGGGGGTGCGGTCGTCGGGTACGGGGTTCTGTCGCGGCGCTTGTCGACCACGGTGGTCTCGGGGCCGTTGGTGTTCATGCTGTGCGGGCTGGCGATCGGCCCGCTGGGCCTGGACCTGTTGGACCCGGCGCGGGACCTTGAGGTCACGCGGGCGTTGCTGGAGGGCGCGCTGGTGCTCCTGCTGTTCTCGGACGCGGCCGGGATCAGGGCCCGGGACCTGCGCCGGGAGGAGTTCCTGCCGCTGCGGCTGCTCGCGGTGGGGCTGCCGGCCACGATGGCGCTGGGATGGCTGGTGGCCTGGCCCCTGCTGCCCGGCCTGGGCGTGTGGGAGCTGGCTCTGGTCGCGGTCGTCCTGGCGCCGACGGATGCCGCACTGGGCCAGCAGGCCGTCTCCGACAAACGGGTGCCGGCGCTGGTCCGCGGCGGCCTGTCCGTGGAATCCGGGCTGAACGACGGCCTGGCGCTGCCGTTCTTCGTGCTGGCCCTGGCGGCGGCGGGCGAGGGTCACGGTCATCCGGGGATTGCGGAGACGTTCCTGCGGGCGCTGCTGCTCAGCAGTGCGATCGGAATCGCGGCCGGCCGGAGCGGGGCGAGCCTGCTGCGCTGGTCGCTCTCGCGGGGGTGGAGCAGCTCCGACTGGCAGCAGTTCCTGGCACTCGCCGTTCCGGTCATCGCGTACGCGGTGTGCGTCTCGGCCGAGGGCAGCGGTTTCATCGGCGCGTGGGTCGCGGGCCTGGCCTTCGGCATCCAGCTGCGGCGGGCGCCCGCCGACCGGGACGCCCGTCCCCGAGGCGTGGAGCCCGAGGAGAGCACGAGGTTCACCGAACGCCTGGGCCTGCTGCTCTCCTCGCTGTCCTTCCTCGTCTTCGGCGCGGTCATCCTGGGACCGGTACTCCAGCACCTGACGTGGCGACCCGTGGTCTACGGGCTGATCAGCCTGACCGTCGTCCGTATGCTGCCGGTCGCCCTCGCACTGGCCGGCAGCGGTCTGCGTCCCGCTTCCGTGGCCTACATCGGCTGGTTCGGTCCGCGCGGACTCGCTTCCCTGGTGTTCGGCCTGATCGCCTTCGAAGAACACCTGCCCGGAGGGGCCTTGACGAGCGAAGTGGTCGCCGTGACCGTCGGTCTGAGCATCCTCCTCCACGGGGCCACCGCCCCCTACCTGGGAAACCGCTACGGCGCCTGGTTCACGCGCAGGCTCCGCGACGAACCGAACCTGCGGGAGAACGCCCTCGCCCAGGACGACACACCCCGCTGAAGGGCTCGCACCCGAAGCCACGACCTGGCGCCGGACGGCCGGCAGCAGCGCGGGCTCCTCGGCGGAGTGCAGCGGGACCGGGGTCACCCCGGGTGCGCGGCCGTTGTACGCCCGTCCGTCAGTGCGCGGACGCTCCGAATTCCGCGTGCTGCGGGTGGAAGGCGTACTCCGCATCGTCGTCGCAGGGCGGAGAAGGAGATCCGGCGCGCCTCCGCCCGTGCCTGGTGGTGCGGTATCGCCGAAGCCGTGTCGTCGCCGGCGGCCCGGGAGTGTGAGAAGGGTGGCGCCGAGGCACCGGTCGGGGCTGTCACGCCCGTTGCGGCCGGTCGCTGCGCCAATGGGGTGGTCTCCCCCGCCCGGGACCGTCCGCGAGCACGCCCTCTCCGAAGTAGCCCCGGGCCCAGCACCATCGTGGTCGGGCCATCAGCCATGCGAAAGGTGAACATGCGTACTCGCAGCACTGTCATCGCCCTCTCCGCCGTTCTCGCGGCGGCCTGCGCGACCCCCGCGCTCGCCTCGGCCTCCGACATCGACACCCCGGCGCAGACCCTGCCCGCCATGGACCACCGGGGTCTGACGGCGATCGGGCTGACCTCCGACCAGCGTCTGGTGGAATTCGCCGTCGCCCAGCCGTCCAAGACCCGGGCGGTGGGCAGGGTGGCGGGCCTGCAGGGCGACACCAGGCTCGTCGGTATCGACTTCCGCGTGCAGAACGAGAAGCTCTACGGGGTCGGCGACCGCGGCGGCATCTACACCCTGGGCACCACCGACGCCCGGGCCGTGAAGGTCTCCCAGCTCACCGTGGCCCTGTCCGGCATGCGGTTCGGTGTCGACTTCAACCCCGCCGCCAACCGGCTGCGCGTCGTCTCCGACACCGGCCAGAACCTGCGCCACAACATCGACGACGCCGCGGCCCCCCTGGGCACCACCGTCGACGGCACGCTGACCAACCCCACCACCCCGCCGTCGACCGCCATGGGCGTCACCGGCGCCGCCTACACCAACAACGACCTGAACGCGGCGACCGCGACGACCCTGTTCGACCTCGACACGATGGCCGACCGGATCTCCCTGCAGTCTCCCGCCAACGCCGGCACCCTCGCCCCCACCGGAAACCTGGGCGTCAACGCCGCACCGGACGCCGGCTTCGACATCTACTACGACGCCAAGGCCGGCACGAACAAGGGATTCGCCGCCCTCGGCACGGGCAGCTCCTCCAGCCTGTACGAGATCAACATCCTCAACGGCAGGGCCACCGGCCGGGGCGCGTTCGCGAACCGGCAGCAGGTCACCGACATCGCTCTGCCCCTGAACCAGGAGCGCTAGAGCGCCGGAGCCCCGGCGAAGTCCGGCGCGGCCGCCCGGGGCGGCCGCGCCGTGTTCCGGAGCTCGACGGGGTGTTACTTCGGCATCAGGACGGTGTCGACGATGTAGACGTTGGCGTTGGCCGTCTTCACGTTGCCGCACACGACGTTCGAGGTGTCGTTGACCTTGTAGGACTCGCCCGAGCCGCTGGTGGTGAGCCCGGTCTTCTCCAGTGTGTCGAAGGAACCGCTTCCCAGCTGCTGCGGGGTCAGCTTCTCGCCCACGACGTGGTAGGTGAGGATCTTCGTCAGCATGGCCTTGTCGGCGAGCACCTTGTCCAGGTCGGCCTTCGGGAGCTTCGCGAAGGCGTCGTTGGTCGGCGCGAACACCGTGATGTCCTTGGCGTTGTTGAGGGTGTCGACCAGGCCGGCCTGCTTCACCGCGCTCACCAGGGTGGACAGGGCGGGGTTGTTGGAGGCGGCGGTGGCGACGGGGTCCTTGGCCATGCCGTCGAAGGAGCCCGCGCCGTCGGCGGGCACGCCGGCACAGGCCGGGCCGAACGGCTTGTCCATCGCCGTCGAAGCGTCCGGCGTGGCCGGCTGGGACGCGGCGGAGGTATCGCTGCTCTTGTCCGCGGAGGATCCGGAGGCGGAGTCGCTCCCGGAGTCGGAGCAGGCAGCGAGGGAGAGGGGCAGGACGGCGGCCGCGGCGACGGCGAGGGCGGTACGGCGGAAACGGAGCGTGCTGGACATGGCGAATCTCCTGGTGGTTTCCATACGGTTTGCTGCGGATGAGAGGTCTGGGGGCCGGCGCGTGGCGGGCCGGCCGCGGGCTATCCGGCGGTGACGAAGACGCTGTGCCGGCCGCTGGCGCCGTCGGGGATGGTCCGCGTGCGCTGTTCGGTCTGTGCCGTGCCGGTGCCGTCGGTGGCGCGGACGGTGAGGTTGTGGCCGCCCGGGGTGGTCTTCCAGGGGAGGGACCACTGGCGCCAGGTGTCGGCGGTGGCCTGGGGGGCGAGGTCGGCGTCCTGCCACGGCCCGTCGTCGATACGGACTTCGACGCGCTGGATGCCGCGGTGCTGGGCCCATGCCACCCCGGCGATGGTGACGGTTCCGGCGGCGGGCCGGGCGAAGGGCTTGGGGGTGTCGATGCGGGCCTGGGTCTTGACCGGGGCCCTGCGCGCCCACTTGCGTTCGACCCAGTACGGGTCGTAGGCGTCGAAGGTGGTGAGCTCGATGTCCTCGATCCATTTGCAGGCCGACACGTACCCGTACAGGCCCGGGACGAGCATCCGTACGGGAAAGCCGTGGTCGAAGGGCAGGGGCTCGCCGTTCATCCCGACGGCCAGGATCGCGTCGCGGCCGTCCATGACGTCCTCGACCGGGGAGCCCAGCGTCATGCCGTCCACCGAGCGGGCGACCAGCTGATCGGCCGTGCCGCCGTCGGACGGCGGCCTGACGCCGCATTCGCGCAGCAGGTCGGCCAGGTGTACGCCGAGCCAGCGGGCGTGGCCGACGTAGGGGCCGCCGACCTCGTTGGAGACACAGGTCAAGGTGATGTCCCGCTCGATCAGCGGCCGGGCCAGCAGTTCCCGGAAGGTGTAACTGCGGGGGCGGGTCACCCCCTTGCCTCGGATGCGCAGCCGCCAGGTGTCCGCGTCGACCCTGGGGACGACCAGCGCGGTGTCCACCCGGTAGAAGTCCTTGTTCGGGGTGGTGAAGGCGCTGATGCCCGCCGCCTTCAGCTGGACCCCCTCGGGCAGCGGCCGGGCCGGGGAGGACGGGGCAGGCAGCTCGACCGCGGCGCGCGAGGCCACGGCTCCCCGGCCGCGGCGGCCGGTCAGGGCCCGGCCGGCGGCGCCCGCCCCGGTCGCGGCGACTGCCGCGACCGATGCGGCCAGCAGGAAACCCCGCCGCGACCAGCCGTCCGGCCCCCTTTCGGGGGAGGCCGGGCCGGTGGACAGCTTTCCGGCCAGGAAGTACAGGATCGCCGCGCCCGCGGTCGCGCCGGCGACCGAGGGCAGGGCGTCCGCGGGCCCTTGCGCGTCGGGGCGGGTGAGGGCCGCCGCCGCACCGATGAAACCGAAGAGGAGCACGCCCGCTGCTCCGGCACGCCGGTGGCGCAGGGAGACGATCCCGAGGACGACACCGAGGAGACCGAGCACGGCGAGGATCCCGAGCTGCAGGACGAGCTTGTCGTTCTCTGCGAAGGTCCGGATCGCGAAATCCTTCACCGCGGCCGGTGTCCGGTCGATGGCGGCGCCGCCCACGACGGTCACCGGGCCTGCCTGCGGCCGTACCGGTGAGGCCGCCAGTTCCGCCACAGCCAGCGCCGTGTAGCCGGCCAGCAGGCCGGATACGGCGCCGAGTGCGCCGCGTGCGAAGGATGTACGGAAGTTGCTCACATGGGCCATTCGCGGTGCTCCGTCCGGCGGATTGGTTTCCCGATCAGGGCTTTTCCTGCCGTCCGGAACGGACGGGTGCTGCGGGTGGCGGTACCGGCCGTCACCCGCAGCAGATCCCCCGGCCCGTGACCGGCCGTTGCAGGCAGCGCGGAGTCACGGGCCGAAGTGGGTGGGGGTCAGGCGTTGATGCAGGTGTTGCCGAAGGCGGGGTTCAGCAGCCCGATGACGCTGACGGAGTTGCCGCAGGCGTTGACCGGAATGTGGATCGGGATCTGGATGAGATTGCCCGAACCGACGCCGGGCGAGTAGGCGGCCACGCCTTGGGCACCGGCATCGGCGGAAGCCGCCGATCCGGCACCGAGGACGGCGGCCGCGGCGGTGAGGGCCAGTGCGGCACTCTTGATAACTCGGGACATGACTGCCTCCAAAGGTCGGAAATCCGGACCCGGAGCCCGTCTCGGGCTCCGGGGAGGCACTGCTTTCGGGCCTCAGCACGGGTTTCGGTGCCGCGGGAGCAGCGGCTGGGCCGTAGGGGCCGGGTTCGCTCGATCGGATGACCACCGGGGTGCGGTGTTGCCTGCCGTAGGGCAATCCGCGCAGGTGGCCGCTACGAAGCAGGTGCAACACCGGCAGGACGCATACAGCCGGCCCCGGGGCATGGAGGGGCCGGTCCTTCTCTCTGTGAAAGAGCGGTTGATGGCATCGAGGCGCAAGGGTCGGCCGTCTTTGCGCGGCGTCGGGCCGCAACAGGTCGTGCGGCGACGCGGGGCGGGGTGCCGGTGACACGGCCGCTGCGGTTCGGGAACGCGGACGCGGGCGGGCCGCGGCTGGAGGAGGTGATGGAGAAGGTGGGCCACGGGGACAAGGACGCCTTCGCCGTGCTCTACGACGCTGTCGCCTCCATGGTGTTCGGGATCGCCGTCAAGGTCGTCCGGGACCGGTCCCAGTCGGAGGAAGTGGCGCAGGAGGTGATGATCGACCTGTGGCGGCAGGCCGCCCGCTACCGCCCGGAGCAGGGGTCCGTCATGACCTGGGTGGCGACGATCGCGCACCGCAGGGCGGTGGACCGCGTGCGGTCCGCGCAGGCCTCCGCCGACCGCGAGCACGCCAACGCCGTACGCGATCAGGTGCGGCCCTTCGACGCAGTCGCCGAACAGGTCGAAACCCGCCTGGACAGCGAGCAGGTACGCCGCTGCATGCGGGGGCTGACCGAACTCCAGCGCCAGGCCGTGACCCTCGCCTACTACCGGGGCCTGACCTACCGCGAGGTCGCAGAGGCGCTGCGGGCCCCGCTCCCGACCGTCAAGACCCGGATGCGCGACGGACTGATCCGGCTGCGCGACTGCATGGGGGTGACCACATGAAACACGACGCACACCTGCACACCCTCACCGGCGCGTACGCACTGGACGCACTCACCGGCGAGGAACAGCACGCCTTCACCGCGCACCTCCGCCGCTGCGAAGCCTGCCTCGGAGAGGTCGGCGAGTTCGAGGCGACCGCCGCGCGTCTGGCCGCGGCGGTCAGCCTGCCTGCGCCCGCCCCGATGAGACAGGCGGTCCTCACCCACATCGACACCGTCCGTCAGGCGTCCCCGCGCACGCGGCCTGCGGCACCGGCCCGGCTCACCTCCGCGCTGACGCGCAGGGCCGGAGCCTTCGTGATCGCCGCGAGCATCGCCGCCGCCGCGGCTTTCGGCGGAGTCGCCGCCTGGCAGCACCGGCAGAGCGAACAGGCCCGTACCCAGGCGCAGCACAGCGCCCGGCAGGCCCAGGACCTTGCCGTCGTCCTGGCCGCCCCCGACGCCCGGACCGTGCACGGCCGCACCACCGGCGGAGCCACCACGACGGTGGTCACCTCCGCACTGCGCGACCGGGCCGCCTTCGTCAGCAGCGGCCTGCCCACCCCACCGGCCGGCAGGACCTACCAGCTGTGGTTCGACGATCACGGCACCATGCGCCCCGCCGGCCTCGTGTCCCGCGACGGCGCCACCCTCATGGAAGGCGGTCCCGGGAACGCCCGTGCCGTCGGCCTCACTCTCGAACCCGCGGGCGGCTCCCCCCGGCCGACCACGACTCCCCTGCTGCTCCTCCCCCTTACCGTCTGACCAGGACGGGAGTCCGCGTCAGGCGGTCAGGACGAGGGGGTGGGGCCCGGCGCCGCCGGGGTTTCGGCGGACCAGAAGTCGGAGCGGACGTTGGGGGTGGGGACGGAGGCCTCGCCCTCGTAGGTGGGGCCGTTCGCCACCTTCGTGGGCGGTGCCACCTTCGACTCGCCCACGCAGGGGCTGGTGACTTCGAAGAATGCCTGCCCCGCGTGACCGAAGAGGAGGCTGATGCCGAAGCCGTCACGGGAGGTGGCGTAGATGGCGGGCATGTCCTTGCTCGGATTCACCGGGCCGATCCGGTAACCGCTCGCCTTCCAGAAGTTCTCGACCACCCCGAGGAAGTTGCCGCGACGCTGCTCGGAGACGACCGTCGTGACGGTCCAGTAGCGCGTCACGTCGCAGCTGCCGGTCGTCGTCGTGTCGTGGGCCCATTCGATGTCCGGCTTGATCGCTCCGATCGTCGCGTAGAACATCGCGTCGGCGCGCTCCGCCGCTCCCTGCATGTCCATGCCTGCCAATGCCCCGTTTCTCTGCTTGGTGCCGCCCAACAGCCCGCACCCGGCGAGCAGCGCTCCGGCCACGGCCATCGCAAGAACCAGGCGGATGGTCCGCGTGATGCGCTTCATCGATGCTTCTCCCTCACGATGTTCTCAGGATGTCCGGCGACGATGGTGGCGATGTTGTCGGCCGACACCCTGTCCTTCTCCGGTGTGAAGTACTGGGAGTGGGCGTCGAACCCTCCGCCCTCGACGACCATCCTCGGCCCGTCGTCGACCAGGAAGCGCTGTGCCCCGAAGGCCTTGCTCGCCGGGTCCTTGCCGAAGTACACGTCGTCGTTGTCGATGTCGAAGAGGTCACGTCCGACCACGACCCCGACCGGGCCGCCCAACATCCAGCCGAGCGCCGACTCGTCCTTCGTGGGCAGGTGGGTGACCGGGTCGTTGTCGGCGGCACCGACGAACACGTGGTCCTTGCCCACGCCGAGCTCCGTCGCCTTCTGCGCGTCCACGCCGGGGCTGCCGAGCAGGATCACATCGTCGACGCCCGGGATCCCGCCGGACTGCTTGGCGGCCGTGCCCACGGTGAGCGAGCCGTAGGAATGCCCGATCGCCGTGACGTGGGGGTCCGGGTTCTCGTTCGTTGCCGAGATGCCCGCCATGAACTGGTTGTAGGCCGGGGCGCCCCGCTGCGCGTCGCCCTTCGACATCACGTCCACGTTCTGCGGGGCGTCGTAGCCCAGCCAGACGATCGAGGCACTGGACGGGTCCACGCGCTGGGCACCCTTGGCCGTGTCCTGGGCCCGCTTCATCGTGTCCTTGACGAACTCGTCGTTGAGCTTGGTGCTGAGACCGGGGACGTACGCCGAGACGTTCTTGGAGGTGTCGGGGTTGCCGTACGAGACGATCGCGCGGCCGTTGCCCTCGTCCCCGATGCCCAGGAGGAACATGGGCGGGCGGCTCGGCTCGTTCAGCTTGTCCTGGATCATGCGCAGGGCGTTGAGCTTGGTCTTCGCGTCGTCGCCGCCGTGGCGCGCCAGGTCGTCGATGAGGACCGGCAGGTAGTTGCGGTTCGCCTCGTCGCGGGAGACCGCCGGGATGCCGTCCAGGCCGCCGATCAGGTCGGGGGCGATCTCCAGGTACTCCCGGCGCTGTTCGTCGCTCAGGCCGTCCCACCACTGCTTGCGCTCGGCGGGGCTCTTGTCCTGCGGGACGCCTTCGCCAAGGTAGGTGCCGGCGGTGGAGCGGACGTCGGAGGTGTCCTGGAAGACGTCCCTCAGCGTGGCCTCGGTGACGTCGAGGCCCTTCTCCGCCTTCAGTCCGCCGAGGGTCTTCGCGTACCGGGCGTCTATCTCGTGTGCGGACCGCAGGGCCCGGGCGACACGGTCGGCCACGTCCTGCGCCTTCGCCGCGTTCGGGTTCAGCGGCTTGAAGCCCGTGTAGCCGGGGTAGAGGGGCGACTTGCCCTGCGAGCCGAGGCCGGGCGGTTCCAGCGCGAGGCGGGAGCTGCCCTGGACCGTGCTGCCGGGGGCCTGCTTCTTCGCCCCGGTCAGGTCCTCGACCTCGGTGGCCGGGTAGCTGACGGAGCCGTCCTCGTGGACGGTGAAGTTCAGGGCGGCGGCGTCCGCGAGGGCCTGCTTCAACTGGTTCTGGGGCTCGGCGAGATCGCTGGCGAGTCCGTTGAGCGCCGTACGGACGAGGGCGCACTCGGAGTGCAGGTACTGGAAGTTGCGGCTGAGGCGCTGGAGCCTGCCGAGGGCCGCCTCCGCCGAGTCGCTCTCCTGGGTCTCGCGGAGCTTGGCGGACATCGCGCGGTCGACCCGTACGCGGTCGGAGTCCGAGCGGCCCGAGACCTCGTGCCACTTGTCGCCCGCCTCCGTGAACTCGGAGGTCTTGAGGTCGCGCAGCAGCTTCCAGGTGAGGGTTGTGGTCATCGCTTCTCGTCCGCCTTGTCGGCGCCGTCGACGCCCTTGAAGGACGTCTTGATCGCGGCGTCCGTCTCGCCCATCTCCTTGGCGACCGTCAGCAGGGTCCCCTTGAGCTGCTCGCACTCGTCCCGCACCGACTGGAGGCGTTCCTCCCAGGACGTCAGTACGCCCTTGAGGGCCGCGACGGAGCTGAGGCCGGCGGCTCCCGTCTCGATGCCCTCGTGGCCGGGGCCGAGCGCCGCCCGGCTCGTCTCCGTGCTGGTGCGCAGCTCGCCGGCGGTGCCGGAGGCGCTGGTCCAGGGGCCGTTGCTGTGCTTGAGGTTTCCGGGGCCGCCGCCGGGCCCGCCGCCGGTCCCGGGGTCGGGGGCCGCCGAGGCGAGTCTCATCGCGGGCCCGCCGTCGGTCGGTCCGAACAGCTCCTGCCAGCGCTCCGAATAGGACACTGCTCCCCCGTCTACGTCTGTGTTCCGCTTCTGCGCCCCGAGAGACTAACGCAGGCCACGCACGTGTGTGCGATCGGGAACGGGTCCCGCCCCGGGGAGCGTGGCCCGCTGCCCCGGACCGGGCCGGGGGCTGCGCGTAGGGTGGGCGGAACCTCCGTGCTTCCCGCCGCCGTCCCCGGGAGAGAACTGCCGTCATGCGTATGGTCTTCGCCAGTCAGGTGATCGAGTGGCGCGGGCCTGCGCCGTTCTACTTCGTCCCCGTGCCGCAGGAGCAGTCCGCCGACGTACGGCAGGTGGCGGCGGCTGCCACCTACGGCTGGGGGGTCGTTCCCGTCGGGGCGAGGATCGGCGAAGTCACCTTCGAGACGTCGCTCTTCCCGAGGGAGGGCGGGTACTTGCTGCCGGTCAAGAACGCCGTCCGAACGCCGCTGGGGCTGGCGGCGGGGGACGAGGTGACCGTGGAGATGACGGTGCGCCTGCCGGGCTGAGCGCTGCCGGTCCTGTGGGCGTGCGACGCGTGAGCGGCCGGGTCGGCGGGAGCCGGCGGGGCGGCTCCTGACCGGAGTCCTCCGCAACCGCGCGTCCTGCCGGACCGGTTCATGTACTGCTCCGGTCCCCGCTCGCCGGCTCGTCCTGGGGGCGGGGACCGGAGCCGCAGCCGCCCGGCCGTTCTTCGGCTGCCGGTGGGGCGGCTCCGTGGGTGCCCCCGCCGGATCGTGTCTCAGCCCACCGGGTGACCGGGCTCGTAGTTGGTCAGCACGCAGCCGTCGGCCTGTGCCTTCTCCAGCCGGTACCCCGTCGGCGCGGAGAAGCCGGGAACGCAGTTGAGGTAGAGGAACTGCTGCTGGTACAGGCCGAACCGGGCGGCCGGGTCGTTGGTCTCCACCGCGATGTTCTCGCCGACGAGCAGCAGGCTCTGGGTGGCCCGCAGCCTGCCGTCTTCCTTCAGGTCGGCGAGCTGGGCCGCTTTGGCCCTGGTCTGGAGCTTCTTCATGTCCGAGACCGTGTCCAGCCAGCTCAGGCCGTGGGCGCGCTGCGCGCCGGCCGGCTCCCCGCACAGGGCCCGGCCCGACAGACCCCAGGTGAGCGGGGCGTCCTTCACCACCGGCGCGTAGTCGATCGACTCGACCGCGACGGTGGCCGGGTCCGTCGAGAAGTGCGAGCAGTCGAGGCTGGATTCCACGAGCTTCCTCAGCTCGCCCATGCTCGCGGCGCGCGGGAGCCCCAGGCTGCCGTGCGCGGGCTGCCCCGGCTTTCCGGTCGCGCCGGCTCCGCCCGCCGGGTCCTGCGGGGTCTGCAGGTTCGGGCTGCCCTGGCCGTCCTCGCTGTTGACGAAGTCGCCGAGCACGCAGCCTTCGACCAGGGCCTTCTCCCGCTTGTAGCCCTCGGGGACGGCGGCGGTGGGATTGCAGGTGAGGACGCGCAGGTCGGAGCGGACCAGGGCGACGGCCGTGCGTGTCCGGGTCGGGACGGCGACGAAGCCCTTGCCGACCAGCACCCTGCTTTCGAGCCCGTACGAGCCGTCACCGGCGGCGATCTTGTCCATGACGTATTGCTTGTAGCCCTCCTGGAAGGCCTTCATGTCCGCCGGGGCGGCGATGGCGATGTCGCCCTTCTCGGGCTCGTCGCTGCAGACGCCGAGCTCCTTGACCGACCACTGTCCGGCCTCGGGGAAGTCGCCCGACGGCAGTCGCGGGTCGTCGGGGGACGCGCCGAGGTCTTCGCAGGAGGTGAACTGGCGCATGTACCGCTGCGCTTCGGCGAGCGGTCCTGTGCTGCCGGCGGACGCGGTCGCGGCGGGCGGGGCGGCTTCCGTGCCGCCCTTGCACGCGGAGAGGGCGGCGAGGCAGGTCAGGGCGGCGGTCGTGGCGAGGGTCCGCTGGATGCGCATGGGTCGCTTTCGTAGGGGCGATGGGGGTGGCATGCGCATGCTAGGCAGCCGTCCGAAGCTTGATCAAAATGGTTCCGCCGGTACCGGCCCACGGGTCGGCCGGGCCCCGCGGCCGTCGTATGTCTCTCCGGGGCAGGGCGGTCACCGCCCGCGTTCGGCTCCGCCGGGCGCCGCGCGCGGTGCCCGGCCTCACCTCGCGGGCCTCCTGCGGAGCGCCCATGCTGAGGAGTAGGGCGCCGTCGTCCTGAGACTTGTCCTTCCCGAAGGCCGAACGGAGGCGCCTGAGAGGAGGAGGAAGTCATGCGAATGCGGAGAATCCTGGGCCTCGCCCTGGCCGCGGCGACCCTTGCCGGCATGAGCGCCGTCGGCGCTGTCGGCGCCGAAGCCGCCTCGTCTCCGAACATCACCAGGGACGAGTGCACGGCCGCCGGCGGACAGGTCACCTCACGCCCGTACGCCGGCTACTCCTGCGCGCTGCCCGACGGGACCACGCAGCCGATCACGTGACCCGTCGGCGCACGGCCGGGCGACCGGCGGCCGTCAGCGTCTGCGGCCCCATCCGCGGGCGGGCCGCGCGCCGCCGATGCCGGCGACGTGCAGCGCGAGTACCGCGAGACCGATCAGCATGAAGTTGGTGGAACTCAGGACGTCGTTGGTGGCGATGTCGGCCGCGTTGATGAGGAACGCGATGAAGAACAGGACTGCGGCGGCGATGCCCAGCATGGTCGGGCTCCTTTCGGTCGGTGCCGACCGTGTGCCCCGTGCGGGCCGGACCATGTGCTGCCGCTCGCGCACCGGGGCCGGACCGCCGGACCCCGACCCGCAGCGGCCGTAGCCCCGCGGGGGCAGTTCGGGGTCCGGAGGCTCTGCGAGCCCGAGCCGGACGAGTGGCCGGTCGTGGACGCCTTCGAGCACGGGCGCGGGACCGTGACGTTTCCCCGGCCGTGCGGGCCGTCCCGGTGAACGCGGCCCGCGCGGCAGCACCCTCTCCGGCTGAGCCGTACTGCCGCAGGCCGGCGGAGCCCCTACCGCACAGCCGGCGGCCGCCCCGTGAGCCGCGTACCCGAACTGCGCGGCCGGCACCTGAGGCTGCGCGAATCCGCGTCACGGATCATCGTGGGCCTCGCCCTCGTCCATGGCGGACGTGATGCACGCCGCGGGCCTGCGCCGCGAAGCGATGCTGCGCCGGCTCTTTCGCACCCAGGGCTGCTGGCACGACGTCACCACGTACGCGGCGGTCGCCCCGGAGTGGAAACTCCAGGCCACGGAAGCCGAGTCGGCGATCCTCGACGGCGCGCCACGCCTCCAGGGATGTCACTGAGCGGGTGCCGGGGACACCTGCGGACCGGGTGGTGCGGGCGGGGGCCCGGACAGTCCGTCAGTACAACGGGCCGGAGGGAAACCCGTGATCCGGCGGGAACGGATCGGGCAGGAGGGGAGCCGGCTGGGCGGCGGCTCCCTGCGCGCGCCGGTCGGCCAGGCGCGCGGGCCACTCTGCCGCCCACATGATCGCGGCGGCCCCCGCCAACTGCCGGAAGCCGTCGGCGTGAAGACGGGGCTCCACGAACGCGAAGGCCGCGCAGGTCAGCCACAACACCAGGCAGTGGTAGGCGACGAGGACGATCGAGGCGATCCCCGGTACGGGCAGGGACAGCGTGATGCGCGGCAGCATGAAGAGGGACGCCACCGCACACAGGGCGAGCGCCTGCCGCCACCCCGGCGCGGCGTCGAGCCGGACGCCGTCCAGCACGAGCACGGCGAGCGCGAGTCCGGCGGCATTGAGCAGTACGGCGGCCAGCGAGCGCGCGGCCGCGGCGCGGCCGGCCCGGCGGCGGCGGAACAGGCCGAGGAAGGTCCCGGCCGTGGTGGCAACGACCGCCACCAGCAGCCCCGAGACGAAGACCGGCCACAGTCCGCTCAGGCGCGCCGGCAGACCCGCGGCGGCGCAGATCCGCACGCCGGCCCAGAGGCCGAGCGGATACACGGTGAGCAGGACCAGCAGGTTGACCAGGGTCTGCACGACTCCGAGGAACATCAGACGACGCATCGGGGCGAAGAACTCCCGGTCCGAGCCCCAGAGATCGGGCTCTTCCGCGAGGAGCCCCCGGGCCCGTCGCAGGGAGGGCCGCATCAGGAGAGCCGTAAGGCTCGACGCCGCCCATATGCCCGCGCTCACCAAGGCGGCCGTCAGTGCCACCACGAGTATCTGCCGGCCTGCCGAACCGGTCAGCCGGAAGTCGACGACCAGGAGTGCGGCCACCGCCACGCCGGCGGCCACCGAAGCCAGCCGCAGCACGGCGGCGGCACCCCTTCCCGTACGTCCGTGCCCGAGACCGGTATTGACCGTCATCAGCCCGCCCCCTCCGTGAGTCGCGACTCCGACAGAAGGCATGCCCTGCTCGGGCCCTCACCAGCCATGCGGGGTCGCGCAGGTCCGGCGGGGCCGAACTCTGCGGGCGGCCGTCACTGATGCGGGATGCGGATGCCGGCGGCGCGCAGGTTCGTTTCCGGCTGGACGAGCCGGTGGGCCCCTGGCTGCCCGAACTCGCCGACCGCCGGGTGCTGAAGCGGCCCGACGGCGGCTGTCAGTGGGCGGGGGCCCAGAAGGCGGTCAGGTGGCCGTCGCCCGGGGTGAGGCTCTCCCACACGCCCGGAAGGTCCACCACCACGACGCCCGACGTCGGGAGCCCTTCCCTCAGCCGGTCCAGCAGTCTCGGCGGGCCGGTTCCGCACAGGGCCGTGGCCAGCTCGTGGATGCCGGTGTTGTGGCCGACCAGCATCAGGCGGCTCACCCCCGCTCCGCGCTCCGCCAGTACGGTGGCCAGCACGTTCGGGGCCGCGTCGTAGAGCCTGTCGTCGTACACGGCGGGCGGCACGTCCGGGAGGGCCGGGGCGATCAGCTGCCATGTCTGCCGTGTCCTTCGGGCCGGGGAACACAGAACCAGACGGGGCGCGAAGCCCGACTCGGCGAGCCAGCGCCCCGTCTCCGGCGCGTCGGCCCGGCCGCGGTCGCTCAGGGCGCGTTCGAAGTCCTCGGCCACGTCCTTCGGCACGGCCTTCGCGTGGCGTACCAGCAGCAATCGGCATGCGGCCGGCGCGTCGGAGGCCGAGGACCTCACGTGGGGCGCGGGACCCGGGGACATGGCCATCTCCTTCACGGCGGTGCCGGTAGCGGTAGCGGTAGCGGTAGCGGTAGCGGTACAGGCTCATGGTGCGGGGAGGCCGGGGAGTACGCATCCTCATGTGCGCGGCGGCGGTTGCCCGGGCGGTCGCGTCCCTCGCACGCGGCGGGTCCGCTCGGGGGGTGGCGTCCAGTGACGTTTCTGTGGTGAACGGGATGGCCCGTTGGGGTGAGTAAAGACTTGGTATGCCGCAAAACAGGGGATGGCTAGGAAATGATCAGTTTTGGGTAAAGCGCTGCTGCGTCGCAGTCGCTCCCCTCCCCCATGCGCCACGCACCCTCGAAGGAGCTGACGATGAGTTACGGGACCAAGCTGCGGGCCCAGATCGCCGAGCCGGGCACCACACCCCTGATCGGCGTGCACGACATGTACTCGGCCTCGGTCGCGGCCGGGCACTACGACGGGATGTTCGTCTCCGGTTTCGGGTTCGCCGCGTCCCACTACGGACTGCCCGACATCGGGTTCATCGCCTGGCCCGACATGCTGGCCTTCGTCCAGCGGCTGCGCGGAGCGTTCCCGCAGCACCACCTGCTCGTGGACATCGACGACGGTTACGTCGATGTGGAGGTGGCCTGCCACGTGGTGAGGAGCATGGAGCGCATCGGCGCCTCCGGTGTCATCCTCGAGGACCAGAAGCGTCCGCGCCGGTGCGGGCATGCCGACGGCAAGCAGGTCCTGCCGCTCGCCGAGTACCTGGAGAAGCTGGAAGCGGTGCTCGAGACCCGCAGGGAGCTGCTCGTCGTCGCCCGCACGGACGCCACCGAGGAGGCCGACATCCTCCACCGGGCCGAGGCGCTGGCCGCCACGGACGCCGATGTCGTCCTGGTCGACGGTGTCCGCAGCGTCGAGTGGATCCGGCGGATCCGCGACGTCGTCGGGTCCAAGCCGCTGCTCTTCAACCAGATCGCCGGCGGCAAGTCCCCGCGGCTCTCCCTCGGTGAACTGACCGACCTCGGCGTCGACGTGGCCATCTACAGCACGCCCTGCCTCTTCGCGGCGCACCGCGCGATGGACACCGCCCTCGCCGAACTGCGGCTCGCCGACGGGCGGCTGCCCGCCGCGGAGGGCGGCCGGGAGATCGGCGTCGGGGAGTCCACGGAGCTGCTGGCGAAGAACATCGCCCGGCACCAGCCGGTACCTCCCGCGCGCGAGAGCGCGGGCGTATGACCCGCGCGCGCGTGCGGGCCGCCGCCTGCCTGGCGGTGACCCTGATCTGCGGCAGCGCCGGACCCGCCGCCGCCCACGGAAGCCTGATCACCGTCATCGACAACTCGCACTCCGACTCCGTCCTCGAAATCGACCGGACGGCCAATGTGCAGAGCGGGAGCGGGACCGCCGGCAGCGACCACGACGGCAGTGTCGTCGAGGTACTCACCGCCCTCGTCCCCGCCGTGCGCGCCGGCGGCAGCGGCGCCTGACACGAGCCTGCCCCGGCGCTCCTTCGGGAGTGCCGGGGCAGGCTCGCGGTCGGCCGGGTCAGGCGGGGCGGCCGCCGAAGGGGGCGCCGGTGCCGTAGTAGGTGCCCAGCTCCCGGTGGTAGCCGGCATCACCGAGGTGCTTGTCCCGGTGGAACTCGGGCGCGTCCTTGATCTGGTCCTTGGTGCGGTCGACGTAGACCTTCTCCTCGGCCTCGTCGATCCGGATCACCGTGCTCGCCGGCAGCAGGACCTCCTTGCCGAAGATCCACACACCGGTGTCGACGACCAGGTAGGCGTCACCGACCTCGTCGGAGTGCTTGTCGACCTTGCCGATGCTGCCGTCGGTGGCCTCGACCTTGTAGCCGGTGAGGTCCGTGGCCTGCAGACGGCCCGCAGTCGACTTGTAGCTCCATACGTTCTCAGTCACGCGAAACAACTCCTCCGAATTACCTGAGGGCCACCATGATTTCGGCCCTCGTCTTTCGTGCTTCGGCCTGTTCGTCGTGTGCCCCCGTATCGCCGGTTCATTCACGGCGGGCGAATCGGGTGCCGGTTGCGGGTCCCGGTCCTCGACCGGGTTTCCCCCGTCAACCGGTTGCACCTGCCGGGGGAATCGGCTTTCCGGCGTGCGGACTACCAGCGGTACCAGCGTCCGTGGCCGGTCTTCGGGCGGGCCACGAAACCGATCAGCCACAGGATCAGAACCGCGATCGCGAACCACCACAGGATTTTCACCGCGAAACCCGCACCGGCGAGAATCAGGATCAGCAGAAGAACAAGAAGCAGGGGAACCATGATTATCAACCTCCGGACAGTCGAATGCCCAGGGTTTCCCGTCATACACCCGGGATTTTGCGGGTAATTCCGGCCGCCGGCGCCTTCGGGCTGCGAGCCCGCCGCCGGGTTCCGGGCCCGGGCGGGCGGCTTGCTGTTCCTTCTTCTCCCGCGGCGGGCGCAGGTTGCTCAAGCATCTGGACGACACGGGCTACGACGTCGACCGCGAGATCGCCGCCCTGAGCGCCGCCCGGGCCGGACTCCGCGACACGGACACCGCGCCGGACGCGCCGGCCGCCTGACCGTCCGGCCCCGCCCCACCGCGGCGCCCGCGCGCCGGTCCGTCAGTTGAGCTGCAGGACGGTCTCGTCCGCCTCCTCGAACAGCCGGACGATCATGTTGCGGAGCTGCCTCGTGCTGTTGGCCCGGGCGGTGAACAACTCCAGCATGTCGGCGTGCCGTTGGGCGCGGGGTGCTCGGGAGACCCTCTGGGTCCACCCCGCGACCTGGCCCTGCAGGGTCGTCTCGATCACGTCGAATGCGGAGCCGGCGGACTCCTTCGTGATCCTCTTGCTGATCAGCATGTCCGCGATGCGGCCCAGTTCGCGGTGTACGAGGACCAGGGCGACGTGGGGGCTCATCCGGGCGCCGGGGGGCGTCACCTCCCGGTTCGGGTGTTCTTCGATCTCGTCGATCAGGATGTCGATGTCCTCCAGTTCGTCCTCGACGGCGTCCACCGCGGACGCCAGGGTGGAACTGGCCGGCCGCGCCGAAGACTTCACCTCGATCACGGACCCCCGCTGTGCGGGGGGCAGCACGGAGGTGCCGGGCACCGCCCGGTCCGGTGTGCGGATCGGCGTACGTCCCAGTCGTGCAAGGCCGGTTCGGGTGTCCAGGGCGGACGCGAGTGCGCGGTGCAGGTCCGTCTGGTGCTTGGCGAGAAGGGCGTCGAGAGCGGCCTCGGCCGTGGCCTCGGCGCAGGTTCGGGTGTCCTGGTAGTGGTCACTCATTGGTCTCCGCCTCCTTCATCAGACCGAGAACGTGGATCAGTCGCGCGCGTGCACGGGAGTAGGCCTGCCGCACCGCGGCGGGGTTCTTGCCCAGGATCTCGGCGGTCTCCTCGTGACTGAAGCCGTCCAGGTTCCAGGCCATGGCCTCTCTCTCCGCCGGCGACAGTGCCGCGAGGAGGTCGACCATCCGTTGCTGCTCGTCGGTGAGGATGACGAGTTCGACCGGACAGGTGCCGCCTTCCCGGTCCGGGACCGGGTCCGTGGGGAAGGCGCGGCTGCTCGTCTGCCGGAGGTAGTTGCGGTACGCGACCTTGCGGAGGTAGGCCGCGGGGTGCTCCAGCGACCTCCATTTGTCCGGCAGCAGTGTCAGGAACGCCTCGTGTGTGGCATCGGCCGCCTCATAGGGGCTGGCGCCCAGGTGCATGAGGAATGCCGACACCCTGGTCATCTCCACGGTGTAGAACGCCTCGAACCCGTTGTCCTGCTGGGTCGGTGGCGTGTTCAGCAGTGCCGGGGGGACGGTCTTGATGTGGGTCGGGGCGGGCAGCTCTGTCACAGTCACCGCTCCCCGCCGCGGCCGGCGAAGTCGCCGATCAGGATCTCGACCTCGCGGTCGGTGGACCGCTCCGAGAGACGGCTGCCCGGCGGCAGCGACCGGACCCGCTCCGAGAGGCCCTGCTGTGCGACTTCCGCCCGGCGGACCTCCGCCCGCTCCTTGACCACCCTGTACGCCAGTCGGGCCAAGGCGCCGACCACTGCGGTCACCACCGCCGACACCGTCATCATCGTCGGATCCACGATCTGCCTCTCGACTCAGCGGTGCGAATGCGCGCCGCGTCCGGCCCTTGAAGCAACGAGAGGGCCCGAATGTGACATCGCACCGAAAAATTTCGCCGGCCGGGACCTGAGTGGGCGTGACGCTCGCCCGTCCGGGTCGTTGAACCGACAGGTCAGCGAAGTGCACGAAGGCCCCGAGTCGATGTCGGGGCCTTCGTGGTGTCTGCCGGCATGTGGCGCGGGGCCCGGGTCTGCCGTGCGTCCCGGCCCACGGTCGCGATGCCGGGTGTCGTGCTCCGGAGCCGCCCGGGCCGTGACCGGCCCGCAGGATCTGCCGTTGCGGACCGATACTGTCCGTAATGAGACGGATCGTGCCGTTGATGAGGTCGACCGCCGACACGGCCATGGGTGGCGGTGTCCTCCAGGGCCCCGATGACCCGGTCGGCGGCGGCCCCGGTCGTGGGCGTGTACGCAGCTCGCCGGCGCCCCGGCGTGCCCGGCGGGCACGCGATCGCGGTCCGGGGCGGGCGGCCCGCTCTGATCGCCAGAGCGCTTTGCCCTCATTACGTAGATATTCTGTGAAGTGTGATCGAGTCTGGACGGCCGCGGCACCGCCGGCGCCCCGGCCCGGGAAGACTTGTGCGGCTGTCGCCGGTCATCCTGACCGTCGTCATCGCCAGCCTGGCTTACAACACTCCGCCGGACATGGCCTTCAGTCGCCTCCTGCCCGCGGCCCCGGCCCTCGCCGCTGCCATGTGGCCGGTGCTCCCCACCGTCCTGCTCGGGACGGTCTGCCTTCTTCTGATGATCGGCCTCGGTCTGGTCTTCCCCGATCTGGGGACGTGGTGGACGGCTGCGGGGATCATCGCGGTCACCGTGGCCGCCGCGTACGGAAGCCACGTCCGGCTCCAGCGGGAGCGCACCCTCTTCCAGGTGCGGCTCGTCGCCGACGCGGCGCAGCAGGTGGTGCTCAGCCCCATGCCGCGCCGCTTCGGCAGTATCGAGATCGAGTCGCTGTACCTGGCGGCCGCGGCCGAGGCACGCATCGGCGGGGACTTCTACGAAGTGGTCGACACGCCGTACGGGGTCAGGCTCCTCATCGGTGATGTGCGGGGCAAGGGCCTGCCTGCGGTGGGGGCGGCCGCGGCGATCGTCAACGCCTTCCGGGAGGCCGCCTACGGCGAGAGCGACATGGTCGACGTCGCGCGCCGTATGGATGCCAGCAGCACCCGGTACAACGCCGCCTTTCCACCCGAGGGGCCGATGGAGCGCTTCGCCACCGCCCTTCTGGTCGAGATCCCGCACGAGGGCAGACGTATCGGCATCCTCAACTGCGGGCATCCTCCTCCACTGCTCCTGAACCGCGGGAAACTGCGTGTCCTCGATCCGACCGCCACCTCGCCGCTGCTCAGCCTCGCGGACCTGATCGGCGACCGCTACAGCGTCGACTTCTTCGAGTTCGCCCCCGACGACCTGCTGCTGCTCTATACCGACGGGATCGCCGAGGCCCGCGCGCGTGACGGCGAGTTCTTCCCGTTGGAGGCCTGGATGAGTGTGCAGCCCCCCACGCCGCCCGGCGAACTGCTGACGGCTCTTCACCGTGACCTCGTCCGTTACAGCAGAGGACGGCTGGACGACGACATCGCCGCTCTCGCCGTGCGCCTGTGCAGGCCCTGAGGCTGCGGTTCGGCCCTCGGGGTGCGGAAATGCCGGTGGCGGCGCGCGGGTGCGCGCCGCCACCGGGGG
Organism: Streptomyces avidinii; assembly: GCF_045161815.1. NCBI lineage: Bacteria > Bacillati > Actinomycetota > Actinomycetes > Kitasatosporales > Streptomycetaceae > Streptomyces > Streptomyces avidinii. The sequence goes on along the minus strand of NZ_CP108863.1, from coordinate 8,938,931 downwards.
GTGCGGATTACTTGGACTGGTAGACGCCGAAGACGTCGAGGACCAGGTCGGCGTCCTGGTCGCCCTGGTTCCAGAAGGTGATGGCGCCGTGCTCGCCGTCGCCGGCCTGCACCAGGTTCGGGACGATCGCGCCGGCCGTCCAGTTCAGGGTGGAGGAGCCGGGGCGCGGTCCGGTGGGTGCGGCGGGCTCGCCGGGTGCGGGCAGCGGGTAGGGGCTGGGGGCCACCGAGAGGAATCCGTCGCCGCCGGTCTCGGTGACGGTGGTGTTCAGTACGTAGGCCTCGACGCCGGTCGCGGTCGCGGCCTCGGGCGTGAATCCCTGTGTGATGGCTTCGCGGGCCCGGAACCTGCCGCCGGGCCAGCCGTAGGCCTCCTCGCGGGTGTCGAGCGTCCGGAACGGGGTGAAGGGCAGGAAGGCGGCCTTGCTGTCCTTGCTGTAGTAGCCGACGACATCGACGACCACGTGGGCCGGCAGATAGGCCCCGTTGAAGATCTTGATCGTTCCGTCCGGGGCCACCGGCACGATCACCGCGTTGGCGACGGTCTGGCCGGCCAGGAAGTTCAGGTTCGATGCCGTCGGGACCGGGCCGTCGCCGGAGAAGGCGGTCAGGTGGCCCAGTCCCCCGGGTTCGGTCACCGTGACGTTCAGTGCCACGGCCGTGATGTTCTGGGGCACCCCGCGCAGCCCGCTGATGGGGGTCGTGAACGCGCTGCGTGCGGCGAGCTTGCCCGGGGACGTGCCGAGGCCCTCGCGGGTGTCCACGAACCGGGCGGGCGTCATCGAGGTGTAGCCGTCGGCGGAGGCCCGGGTGAAGTAGCCGGTGACGTCGGCGATCAGGTCGACCGGCTGCTGGCCGCCGTTGTAGAGCTCGATGTACCCGTCCTCGCCGACCGGCACGATCACCAGGTTCGGGATGGATCGGCCGGCCGTGTAGTTCAGGTTCGAGGTGCCGGGGCGGTCGTAGCCGGCGCCGGGCCACGCGGTCACGTACCCGCTGTCGACGGTCTCGGTGACCGTGACGTTGAGGGCGACCGCGGTGACGCCCGCCGGGACGGCGGCATTGCCCGCCACCTTCACCCGGGCGGAACCCTGCCCCGGGACCTTGGCCGCGGGGGCGCCGGTGCCGGTGCCGTAGCGGGTGTCGAGGAGGCGGGTCGGGGTGTGCGGGGTGAAGTCGGATCCGGGGGTGAGGAAGGCGCCTCCGTTGGTGGCCTGGACGGCGTTGGCGGTGTCGGTCACCGTCACCTTGACCTGGTACTCGCCGGACTTGTCGTACGTGTGGGAATGGTGCAGTTCGGCGGCGCCCTGGGCGGTGAGCGTCTCGGTCTTCCCGTCGCCCCAGGCGATGACGACGCCGAGTGCGAAGTCGGCGCTCGTGATCAGGGTGGTGAGCTCGATGCCGTGTGCGGTGTAGCTGGTTCCGCTGACGTCGACCGCGAGGGTCGGGTTGGCTCCCGCGTCCGGTGCGGCTGCCTGCGTGGTCTGCGCGGCTTGCGCGGTCTGTGGTGCGGCGGTCTTGGCGTTCGCCTTGCCGCTCCCCTCGGCGGCGGCGGGCAGGGCGGTACGGACGGTGCGGTCGGCCGGGCTGTGGAAGCCCTCGGAGGTGGATGCCTCGGCTATGGCCTCGGCCACGCCGGCCGCGACGGGTACGGGATCCGCCGCCTGCGCGGTGCCCGGGATGATGCCGAGACCTGCGGCCACGAGGGCAGCGGTCATTACGAGTCGGTGGTTGCGCACCGGCCCCCCAGTTGTGGTGATGAGCGAAGAGCGGCCACCGTATGGAAAGTTCCGGCCAAGGGTCACGGGGTTCTGACGCGATTCACTCCATAGGGGCCAATGCTTTACCCGCTGTGCGGTTTGCGATCGACAGGAGGGGGGTGCGGCGGCCGAGGGGCAGGAGGTACTGGAGGGGCTGGTCCGGGTCGTGGAGGCCGAGGAGTTCGTGGGCCAGGTCGTCGTGGAAGCCGCCCAGCGGGGTCCCGCCCAGGCCCAGGGCCGTCGCCGTGAGCAGCAGGGTCTGGGCCAGGTGGCCGGTCTCCAGGAGGGCCAGGCGCAGTGCGCGCAGTCCGTAGCGGCGGCGCAGCAGGCCGAGGTCGGCGTAGAGGGCGAGGAGTACCGGTGCCTGCGCGATGCCGATCCAGTCCGGGTCGGCCGACGGGCGCGAGAGGTAGGTGGACAGGGCGGTGATGTCCTCCTGCGGTGCCACCGGGCCGATGCGGCGCAGGGTCCGGCGCTCGGGGACGCAGTCGTAGGTGCCGGCCGGGAGCCCGGCCACGTCGAGGACGAGGAGGCGGACGCGTGCGGTGTGCAGGGCGCCTGCGCTGGGGTAGGGGCGGTGGGTCAGGGTACGGGTCGTGCCGTCGGCGAGGTGCTGCTCGCTGCGGCCGCTGTCGGCCAGGGAGTGCCACAGCAGGGCGCCGAGCGTGCCGGCGTCGAGGGGGCCGGTGAGGGCGCCGCGGAGTGAGGAACGGGCCGCGAGGACGGCGCCCAGGGACACCTGCGGCAACGGATCGGCGGGGAGCGGGACTTCGGCGGCGGCCGTGGCCGGCGCGGTGTCCTCGACGGGGGCGGACGGACGCAGGGCCGAGTCCTCGCCGCGGCCGATCTGGAACTTGCTGCGCTCCAGGTACTGCAGGTCGGGGGCGGTGTGGCCCGGCGGGAAGAATCCGGCCGGGCCGTCCTGCGTGTCCAGCAGGGTGCGCGCGGCCAGCCGGCACACGGCTCGTTCCTCGTCGGGGCTCACGCCCAGCCGGTTGAACAGCATGTGCAGCTGCGAGCCCCAGACCGCGGCCCGGGTCCGCTCCCCCAGGCCGTCGAGCAGTGCGTCGGCCTCCCGGACCCGTTCGGCCCAGTGCGCCGGCCAGGGTGCCGCCGTGCCCGCCCGGAGGCGGTCGCGCAGGTCCGCGGCGCGTCCGCCGAGGGTCGTGCGCTGCGCCGCGTGGACGGTGTTGACGCGGGTGTGGACGGCGGCGGCGGGCAGCAGCGGTACCTCGGTGACCCAGCGCCAGCCCGCCGCGTGCGCGCGCAGCCAGCGTGCGGCGGCGAGCCGGTCCATGCCGAGTGCGTACGCCGTGGTGTGCGCGAGGTCCGCGGCCGCGGTGAGCCGGGACGCGGCCGCGGACCCGGTCCCGGTGGGCAGGGCCCGCAGTACGTCGAGGGCGGTGCGGGTGGAGGCTGCGAAGACGGCCTCGGCGACGGGCAGCGCCTGCGGTCCGCCGTAGCGCCGGGTTTCGGGTGCGTAGGGCACGGCGCGGATCTCGCCGTGCCGGGAGGGCCAGGGGCCGGGTACGGCGGGTACCTGCCGTGCCTTCCGGGCGAGCAGGTCGGGGAGTTCGGGGAGCCGCGCGGTGGTACGGACCCGGATCCGTACGTGGGGGCCGTCCTGCCCGTAGCGGATGTAGAACCAGTCGGTGGCTTCGCCGGCGGCCACGAGGCCGTCGAGGAGCGGGGCCGCGTCATGGACCAGGAAGCGGTCGGTGTCCTCGGTGGTGGAGTGCAGGAAGAGGTGGTGGCTCTGCCAGGTGCCGGCGCCTGTGCCGGTGGCCGTGGCGGTGCCGGTGTCGGTCGCGGTCGCGGTCGCGGTCGCGGTCGCGGTCGCGGTCACCGTGGCGGTGTCGGTGCCTGTGGCGGTGTCGGTGCCTGTGTCGGTCGTCGTCACGTCGTCCGGTCCTCGTCGTCGCAGGTCGGGTCAGGGGAAGGGGTGGGGGTGCAGGGGCAGTTCCTCGTGGCGCCCGGGCCGGGCCGTGCGGCCCAGGCGGTGGGGCACTTCCAGCAGCCGGGTCAGACCGAGGGTGCGCCGGTTGACGTGCCCGAAGGTCATCGGGAGCGCGCCGGGGACGATGGCCTTCACACAGTGCAGGCCGAACCTCTCGCGCAGCCCCGGCTCGCTCTGGTCGACGGTGATCACCTCCAGTCCGGTGCGGGCCAGCCGGTCGACGGTCCGCGTCAGGAGGCCGGAGAGGTCGGGCACCGGTGCGGGGGCGCCGGGCCAGGCCTCGGCGACGGGCACGGCCGGGGTGTCGGCGAAGAGGAACTCCAGCCGGGGGGCGGCCTCCGGCAGGGTGCTCAGCCCGACGTGGTCGTCGAGGGTGAGTACGAGTTCCGGGCGCTCCAGCATGGGCCGCAGCCGCTCGGGGTCGCGCGGTCCTCCCTCGGCGAAGGAGCGGTGCGGTGCCTCCAGAACGTTGGTGACGACCTCGGCGACGGCGGAGCGGATGGCGGCGCGCGGATCGTGGTGGGCGCCGGCCGCGAGGAACATCCGCGGCGCGTCCGGCCGGCCGCCCTCGTAGCGGCAGACCGCCAGGACGGCCGGGACGGCGAAGTCGTTGGTCGCGTCGAGGAGCAGGAGCCGGTAGCCGGCCGCCGCCGCCCGGTCCGCGAGCAGCAGGGTGTCGGTGTCCTCGGCCGGCGGGCGGATGCGGCGCAGTGGGGTGGCGGCGTACCAGGCCATGAGGAAGGCGTCGCGTTCCGCGACCTCGAACAGCCCGTACAGGGCGGCCTCTTCGGGGCTGTTGCCGAGGCCGCAGCCGTTGGAGGACTCGTACACGACGCGCGGGCGGCCCGGGCCCGGCACGTCCCAGTACGCGACGTGCTCGGGGACCGCGGTCGGTCTGCGGTGGGTGAGGGACCAGCCCTGCACCCAGTGGAGCGGCAGGTCCGGGGTGTACGGGACGGTGGGCGAGCCGGGGTGGCCCTGGTGGGCGGGGTCGGGCAGGCCGAGCCGCTCGGGGTCCAGTGCCCGGTCGGGGCCCAGCTCGGCGAAGGAGGCCCGCAGGTCGGTGCGGCGGCCGGTGGGGCGCATGCCCGCATGGCGTTCGACGGCCTCGAAGAGGGCGATGCGCTCGCTGTCGGCGTAGGTGCGCGCCCGACCGTGGCCGCCGTCGTCGACGGACCGGCCGTCGGTGACGAGCGCGCTGGTGAGGCTGAACGCCGAGTCCTCGGAGCGGTGCAGCAGCCGTACGGGCCCGAACCGCTCGTCGTACAGGGCGGTTCGCAGTGCGGCGCCGGTCGTACGGGGGTTGGAGCCGCGCAGGAGGGCCGGGTCGGGTATCGGGCGCGGCCCCGAGGGCAGCGGGCGGAGCCGGGCCTGTGTGTCGGAGGGCAGTGGGTGGCACACGTCGCAGCCGCCGACGGGGCGGACGCGGTGGGTGGACCAGGTGGCGCGGCCCTGGTGGACGATGTGGACGACGGCCGAGTCGTCCTGGTCGAGGAGCCTTTCCCCGTCGAGGAGTTCCTCGTCGAGGAGTTCCTGGACGAGGGCCTCCACGGCCGGGGTCAGGGCCGGTGAGGGCACTCCGGCCAGGGTCAGCTTCGGGCTCTGCCACGGGACCCGGCCGCCCGCGGTGGCCAGGCGCTGGTACTCGGTGCAGACGAGGCAGGCCGCGCCGCCCGGCCGGAGCACGGGTCCGATCACCGCCAGCGGCCCGTCGTAGCGGACCGGGACCAGGGCGACGGGCCGGCGCAGGGCGTGGCGGCTCAGTTCCTCGGCGAGGCCGAGGGTCCAGTGGGTCAGCAGGACCGCGGCCCGGCCGGTGGTGGTGGCCAGGGCGGTGGCGGCGTCCAGTACGGGGGCGGCGGCGCGGGCCGGGGCGGGGGCGGTCATCGGGTCTCCTCGGCGGTGCGCAGCACGGTGAAGCCGAAGGAGCGCAGCAGGCCGGCGGGTTCGGGGGCGGGGGCGGGGTCCGGCGTGGGCGCGGGGCCTGCTCCGGACAGCCGGTGCAGGGTGTCCTGGAAGGCTTCCTCGCGCCCGGCCAGGTCGGCGAGCCAGCCCCCGCTCCAGCCGAGGTCCTCCCAGGCGGCGGTGCGTGCACCGGCCACCGCCAGCGGGGCGACCGCGCCGCCGGAAGGGCGGGGCCGGGCGGCGGACGGCCCGGCCGCGGCGGTGCGGGCGGCGGTGACGGCGGCCAGCGCGGCGAAGGCCGCGGCGTCGCCGGGCGTGGCCTCGACGGCCTCGCCGAGCACCGGGCCCGGCCCGTGCCCCGGGCCCGCCGGGGTGCGGCGGACCACGGCCCGGTAGGCGTGCGCGCGGGGGGCCGCCCGGTGCACCTCCAGTCGCGCGGCGACGTCGAGCCGGTCGGTCAGGATCTTCCACCAGTGGCGCAGCTGCGGGTGGCCTGACCATCGGGCCGGGTCCACCGCGGTGCGCCCGTCCGGGGCGGCCGCGGCGAGGCGGCGGGCGGCGCCGTGGCGCAGGGCGCGGCCGAGGGCGTGCCCGGGGCCGGCTCCGACGGTGAACGTGTCGTCCCCGAGGAGGAGTTCGGCGGCGCGGCAGAACAGTTCCAGCCGGGCCAGGTCCAGCCGGGGCGCGCCGCCGGTCAGGGTCCGGGGTGTTCCGGTGTCCCGGGTGGCGGGGCCGGGGTCGGGGGCGGGGGCGGGGGCGGGGGCGGGGGCGGGGGCGGGGGGGGGGGCGGGGGCGGGGGCGGGGGCGGGGGCGGGGGCGGGGGCGGGCAGTGTGCAGGTGGCGAGGGGTACCGGGAGTTGGGGCAGGTCCCCCGGCAGCGGTCCGGGCAGGGGTCCGCAGCGGGGCTCCCCGAGGGCGGCGATGCGGCGCAGTGCCTCGGCGAGGTCGGCCGGGGGTGCGAGGCGGACGTGGCGGTCCGCGTCGATCCGCCGGGGGCCGAGCCAGCTGTGGAGGTCGGCGCGCGGCGGGCGGGCGTCGGCGAGGAGGACGGCGGGGATCCCCGGGAGCAGCCGGGGGTCGTCTCCCTCGGCGGCCGGGTCGGGCAGTGCGGCGGCCGCGCACAGCAGCCGGTGCGCGGCGGCGCCGGCCAGCAGCGCGGCGAACGCGCCCGGGACCTCGTGGGGTTGCGGTGCGCCGGCTTCCCCGGCGCCGTCGGCGGCGTGGGTGAGCCGGGCCTCCAGGGCCGCGGCGTCGGCGCGTGCCTGGGCGGCGCTGCCGGGGGCGGTCACGTATCCGGTGCTGCCGCTGCGGCCGGCGGCGACCGTCCGGTCCCGGCCGGCGCCGCGGACGGTCAGCAGGACCCGGTCCCCGGGCAGCCCGGGGTCGGGGGTGGGGGTGACGGGCAGACCGCCGGCCTCCAGCGCGCGCACGGCGGCGGTGGCGGCCGGGGATGCCGGGTCGAGGGCCAGGACCTCGGCCCGGGCGGTGGCGAGGGCGGCGGCCGCGTCGGCGGGGTGCGCGGCCGTGGCGTCGATCCACCGTGCGACGGCCGGGTCCGCCGGGCCGGTGGGGGCCGGGGTCGCGGCGGCGGGTGGGGCGGGGACGAGGAGGTCGTGGTCGGCGAGGCGGCCGACGAGGGTGTCGACGGCGGTGCGGACGGACGAGCCCGGCGCCAGGCCCTCCCGGAACTGCGCGAGGCGGCCGGTGCGCAGGGGTTCCTCCAGCAGGCCCCACACCACCGGAACGGCGGTGCTGCCCTCCAGCGTGACGCTGCCGCGCCGGCCCCGCAGGTGCAGGCCGGCGCGCAGCGGTGTGACGGCGGTGCCGGGGCGCAGCCGGTCGCCGGGGTGCGGCCGGGCGTCGCCGTTCGCGCGGCCGCCCGTGCCGGGGTCCGTACCGGGGGCCGTGTCGGGGTTCGTGCCGGTCATGTCCGTGCCTCCACCGCGTCGATGACGGCGTCGATCTCGGTGCGCCAGTCGCAGCCGGTCAGGGCGGGCACGGCGCGGACGACCAGGTGCGCGGCGAGGTAGCGCTCCAGCGGGCGGACGTCGCAGATGGTCAGCAGCCGGTACAGGGCGTTCGTGCAGGCGCGGTGGATGAGGTAGTCGGGGCGGCTCCACATCGCGCCCTGCGGGTCGGCGCGGCGCAGCAGGCGGTGGAACTCGCTGTAGCGGGTGCGGATGTCCTGGTTCCAGCGCTCGTACGCGACGGTGTCGCCGGTGGCGGCGGCCCGGACCCGGTAGGCCAGGGGGTCTCCGTGGAGGTCGGCGCCGGCGTCGTAACGCTCCTGCGCAAGGCGCCAGGCGCCCTGCGAGAAGGCGGCCCAGGCCTGTTCCCAGTCGTCCGCGTGCCCGTCGGCGATCCGTGCGACGAGGGCGGTCGCGGTGTCCCCGGCGCGCTCCGCGTGCCGTTCGAAGGCGGCGCGCAGCCTTCCGTCCGGGTCGTCGTGGAGCAGGAAGTCCTCCAGGTGGGAGACGTAGGACCAGTGCCCGCCGGTCAGGCCGCCGGGGTGGGCGCAGGCGTGGGCCGCGAGGGCGGTCACCGCGAGGCGGAGCCGGGCCCGGTCGGTGTCCTGGTGGCGGCCGAGGAATTCGGCGCCGGAGCGCAGGGCGTCCAGGCCGGACCGCAGCAGGTCCTCCCGCAGTCGGGTCCCGTCCGCTCCGAGCAGGCCCCGTACGAAGGACCGGTCGACGGGCTCGATCCGGACCGTGTTGTCGGGGTGGACCGGCCCGTAGGGCGGGGGGACGAGTTCGGCGCGTCCGGACTCGGCGGCCCGTTCGAGGAGTTGGGCCTCGGTGAGGTCGCTGTGCGAGGGGTGGGCGCGCAGCCGGGCCCGGATGCGGGCGGCCGCGGCCTCGGCGGTGTGCGCCACCCGGGCGGGGTCGGTGCCCTGCAGGCGCAGCCGCAGGTGCGGGCCGTGCAGCCAGTGCCGCTCGACGTGGGCGGCGATCCCGCCGTCGGTCCCGTCGGCGGAGACGGAAACGGAGGCGGCGAGCGGCAGCATCACCTCGCGCAGCAGCGGGGCCTTGACCGGGTGGTGGTAGTACGCGACGACGTCCAGCGCGCTGCTGTCGCGCGGGTCGTCGCCTCCTGCGGGTGCGGGGGCCTCGGGGTCGGGGGGCGGCATGTCCGGTGTGCTCCTCTCCTGGTGCTGCGGGCCGGGCGGGCGGGTCGGCGGGCGGGGCATCGGGCGGGTCATCGGGCCGGGCGTCGCGGGCGGCCGTCGCGGTAGACCTCGAGGACGAGTTCGACGGCCCGGGCGGGCGTGTCCAGGCCGCCGGGTGCGGGCAGTGCCTCTTCGAGGACGACGCCGTCGGTGTGCCGGGACAGCCATTTGGCGAGGCAGCGCAGGTGCAGGGCGTTGCCGAGGTCGGCGAGGTGCGGTTTGGGGCGGGCCAGCCGGCTCAGGAAGTCCTCGGTGGCCCGGCCGGTGGGGGCGCCGGCCAGCGGGTGCAGGAAGATCTGCTCGGGCAGGCCGAGCAGGGCGCGCCAGTGGGCGGCGGCCGCCGCGGGGACCCGGCCGGGGCCGGTGTCGGCGGTGAGGTCGGTGCGCAGCCGGGCCACGACGCCGGGCGGCAGCAGCCAGCGGCGGCGCTGGAGCACCACGTGCCGGTGGCGGAGCCGGGAGCCGACGGTGACGGTGCCGCCGGGCGCGGGCAGGGCGTGGCGGGGGGCGAGGGGGCGGAAGTCGACGACCCCGCCGGGGTGGTCGCCGAGGTGGGCGGCGATGCGGGCGGGCAGCAGTACGGGGGCGAGGAAGCCGGGGTAGAGCACGTCGAGCGGTTCGCCGGTGGCCCGCAGGTGTATCCGGACCTGGTCGGTGGCTTCGTCGTGGACGAGTTCGAGGTCGGCCTCGGAGATCGGGGTGCGGTGCCGGTCGGGGCCGATCTCGTCCGGGACGAGGAGGGGGTGGAGGTTGGCGTTGAACCCGCCGACGGGGCGGATCTGGGCGGGGCGGGCGCCGGGGGCGAGGCCGCGCCGGATCTGCCGGGACATCTCGGCGGTGGCGCGGGGGTCCAGGGAGTCCAGGAAGCGGCTGGCGAACCGGCCCCATCCGCCGTAGACGTGGTTGACGGCCAGCAGTCCGGAGGCGGGGTCGCGCTGGAGGAAGTAGGCGTAGCTGAGGGGCCGTTCGACGGTCGGGGCGGGGAGCCGCTCCCCGAGGGTCTTGAGGGTGTCCGCGGGCAGCAGCGCCTCGTCGCGGTCCCCGGCGGGGTCGGGGGTGCGGTGGCCGGCGGGGCCGCTCCGGTCGCGCAGGGCGTCGGCGATCTCGGCGCGCAGCCGGGCCAGTGGCTCGGTCGCGCTGGGGAACGCGTCGCGGTCGGCGGGGTCGAGGAGGGCGATCCGTCCGGCGGACTCCCAGGCGGCGGTGACGTCGGCGCCGAACTCCCAGGGGTGCGCGCAGCGTCCGCCCGGGCCGTAGCGCTCGACGAAGCGGTCGCGGACGGCGCGGCGGACGAGATGGCCGAGGTCGAAGAGTTCGGCGAGGGCGGTGACCTCGCCGAGCGCCTCGTGGTCGGCGGCGCCGAGGAAGCCGTCGAGGGCCAGCGGGTGCGGGGCGACCACGTCCTCGGACAGGACGGTCAGCGGGGCGGAGGCGGTGGGGACGGGCCGGCCCGCGGCGGCAAGTTCGGCGGTCCAGCGCCGGGTGAGGTCGGTGAGCCGGTCGGGGCGTTCGGCGGCCGGGGCGGCGGCGAACCGGTCGGTCAGCGAGCCGAGTTCGGCGATCCGGTCGGCGCGCTGCGCGTCCTGGGGGTGGCCGGGCGCGAAGGAACGTAGCCAGGCGGCGAGGCGGCGCAGGGGGTCGGGGTCCTGCGGGGGGACGGGGTCCTGCGGGACCAGCAGGCCCGCACGGGCGAGCCGGTCGAGGAAGGCGGCGGCCGCGGCCCGGCCGCCACCGTCGTCGTCGCCGGCGGGGCGCAGCGCCGTGGCCAGGTGCTGCGTCAACTCCGCGAGCGGTACGGGGTTCTCGGCGAGGCCGGTGAGCAGGCGCAGTGCTCCGCCGGAGGCCACTTCCGCCTCGTCCTCGCCGGGCACGAGGTAGCGGCCGCCGGCGAAGGAGGGCCGGTCGCGGGAGTACGCGGCCCGCCCGCCGGCGGTCCGTGCGGTGCTGGTGATGCGGTGGGGCAGGGTGGTGCGGCGGTGCGGTGCGTCGAGGAGGGCGAGGGTCAGCGCAGTGGTCAGGGTGCGGTTGGCCCGTACGACGGACCGCAGGGGGCCGTCGAGGAGGGGTGCGGCGCCCCAGGAGGTCACCGGGCGGGCCGGGCCGGCGGCGAGGGCGGGGCCCGCGGCGGCATCGGGGGCGGGTGCGGGTGCGGGGGTCAGTGGGCCCCATCCGACCGCCGTGAACCACGACAGCGGGCTGGTCTTGGTGCTGGCGCGCAGGGCGTAGCGCAGCACGGTGGGCTCCTCCTTGCGGGCCCGGCGGTCGTCGGCTCCGGTGGCGGCGCGGTTCACGGCGCGCAGCAGGTCGGCGCTGGTCAGGGCGGTGGCCCGGGCGAGGGCGGGTTCGCGGCAGAGGGCGGCGAGTGCGGTGCGTTCGGCGGCGAGGGCGGGGCCGGCGGCGGCGTCGAGGGCGGTGAGGAGGGTGTCGCGGTCGGCGCGCAGGGTGAGCCAGGCGGCGAGCCGGGGCAGGCGGGCCGGGAGGTCGCCGAGTCGGGCGAGGACGGCGGGGCGGGGTTCACGGCCGTTGTGCAGGGCCCGTCGCAGGGGCAGGACGACGTCGCGGTGGAAGTCGGCGGGGTGGCCGTCGCGGGCGGCGTACAGGTCGTCGCAGAGCGGTGCGGCGGTCAGGGCCAGTTCGGTGTCGAGCCGGTGGAGGCGGGCCAGCAGGTCGCGGAAGGCGGCCGGTGCCGGCTGCTGGGCCGGGTGGGCGAGCACGGTGGCGCGGGCCAGCGCGTAGGGGGCGGAGCGTACCCGGTAGCCGTCGGCGCCGGGGGTGGGGTGCGGCTGCGGCTGCGGCTGCGGCATGGGTTCCCGTCCTGTGGGTGGGTGCGGCGCGCGGGCTTCCCGCCGGGCACGGGGCACGGCGGGAAGCGTCTGCCGAGCGGTGGTGCGGTCATGCGGTGGTGCGCCGGTGTCCTGCGTTACACGGGGAGTTCCGGCAGCTGCGGGTGTGCGCAGGAGGACGAGCCGCAGGAACAGGAGCTGCCGCCGTTGGACGCGCCGCCCTCGGGCAGTGCGACCGTGTCCCGCATGGAGGTCACGGTGAGTTCACCGAGGTCGAGGTCGTCGAGGTCGAAACCGGATGACTGTGTGCCGTCGTTCATGGGTTTCCTCTCGTGTTCGGGGTCGGGGTCGGATCGGGCCGGGGTCAGGCCTGGAGGGCGACCGCGTCGTGCGGCTGGGCGCACGACGACGAGCCCTGGCAGGAGCAGGAGCCCCAGGACGCGCCGCCCTCGGGCAGTGCGGCGGTGTCCCGCATCGAGGTGACGGTGAGGTCGCCGAGGTCGAGCTCCAGGTCGTGGAGTTCGGCCTCGGGGGTACGCGCGGCGTCGGACATATGTGTCTCCCGGGATGTGGAAGCGGAAAGCCGAAGGTGCACTGAACGTCGGTCGGCCGGATCGTTCGAAAGCATTGCGAGGCCTAACGGAGGGCGGCAAGCGCGTGGGACTTCTGCTCGCTACCTGGGCAAGTCCGGTTCGACTCGGTCACGTTGCTGCCGGCCGAAACCGGCCGTACGGGTGTGCCGGCCGGTGTTCCGGCCGCTCTCCAGTATTCCCCGGGGTCCCTCGAGGCCCGCCGGAGCGTAAGCGGCCGCATTTTCCCGGTGGGGGCTCGGGAATTGCGAGGTGGGGCGGTCCGAGCCGGATGGCGCAGGCCGGGTGCGGGCCGGCGACTTCCGGCAGACCGGAAAGCGGTGGTCCGCGGTCCGCAGGGCCTGGGTGGACATCCGGTCACGGGAAGGGGATTCGGCCGTACCGGGATTTCCGTTCCCCCTTTCCCGGTCGCTTTTCCGTCACACGACGCAGGGGGCGGAATCGGTTTTCCGCCACTCGGGGGCCACCCCCGATCGGATTTCATTCATCATGCATTTATCGCATGCCCGCATGCGACCGCCGAGATCAATTGTCCGATTCGGACACCGATATGACGGAGTATGTTCTTGACCAATCACCTCAGGCCCGGTTCTTCCGGCCCACGGCTGTTCCTGGCGCTGCTCGCGGCCCTGTGCGCAGTCATCGGTACCACCGCGCTCGGTACGGCCCCGGCCGCAGCAGCCGACCAGCGTCGCCCGATCTATGCCGTCGCGCACCGCGTCAACACCCTGGACGGCGTGGACGCCGCGCTCCGGCACGGCGCCAACAGCATCGAGATAGACGTGTGCGCCTGGTGGAACCCGAACGAATGGCGGGCCTATCACGACTGTTCCTCGGCCGGCGACAACCGGCTGGGCCCCGGCTTCGACAGCATGATCGACCGCATCCTCTCCCACGCCGGCTCGGGACGCCGGCCGGCGCTGGTCTGGCTGGACATCAAGGACCCGAACTACTGCGGGGAACGGGAGAACCGCGGGTGCAGCGTCGCCGGACTGCGTGACAAGGCACAGCGGTTGACGGCCGCCGGGATCCCGGTGCTCTACGGGTTCTACGAGTACCACGGCGGCAGCACCCCGGACGTCGGCGGCAGGGGCTGGAAGAGCCTGGAGGGCCGGCTCGGCGCTCTGGAGGGGATCACGACGACCGGAACCCGCGACCGGGTGCGGGATGCGTTCGACCGGTCCGGTTCCGGATTCCCGGCGGGTCGCCGGGTGATGGACTACGGCGACAGCGACATCACCAAGGGGTTCGGCAACTGCACGGAACCCACTTACTACACGTGCGCGGAACTGAAGAAGGGTGCCGGGGACCGTGATGCCGGACAGCTCGCGGCCACCCTGTCCTGGACGACCACCTACAACGATCCGTGGTACGTCGACAAGCTGCTGGGCGAGGGGCGTGTGGACGGCATCATCGCGGGCTACGGGGCCTTCACCGGGGTGCGCGAGTACGACGACAGCTGGCAGTGCGCCAATGCCGTCGGCCTCGTCCGTGACTGGGTGAACCGCCACAGCGGCACGCATCGCATGGCCGGCCCGGGTGACCGCCTGTTCCGGTAGGGCACGCGCATCGCCGGTCGCACCGATGCGTGTGGTGCGTGTGGTGCGTACCGGTGCGGATGCCCCGCGGCGGTCGTTGCACCGGTTGCGGCCGATCGGCCGGGCGCGGAGCCGTGGTTCACAGGATTTCGATCGCACGTACGATGCCGGGCATGATCGTCGCTTCCGTCGACCCCACCTCTCAGGCTTTCGCCATCGGCGAGGTCATCGGAGTCATGTCCGCCGCCGCCACGGCTGTCGGACTGCTCTGGTGGCTGACCCGCTCCTGGCGCAAACAGTCGGCCCCGCCCGGCACCGACCCGGCATCGGCTCTGCGCGAGAGGAGGAAGCGGACCGGTTTCATCGCCGGTGCGACCGTGCTGATCGCGGTGGTCGCGAGCGTGAAGGCCGCGGCCTCCTACCATCCCGAACCCCGCGCCGTCGAGGCACGCGCCTCGGACGGCGCCCAGGAGTCCCTCGTCATCGTCCTCCCGGCCGCTTTCGAGGACTACCGCCTGCTGAGCGGTGAGGCCGCCGAGCGCGCCGAGACCGAGGTGCTGGCCGGCCGTGAACTCCCGCACAGCATGAGGACCGGCTACTACGATCGGGGCGCGGACGGATCCTTCGACCTCTTCGTCCTGGTCAACAGCGCCGACTGGGACCCCAAGGTGGCCGAGGACAAGGCGACCAAGTCCATCTCGCAGGAGTTCCGCAACTACTTCACCGCGGCGAAGGCCCGCGACGTGACCGGTTTCGACGCGGGCGAGCACGGCGGCGGCCTCAGCTGCGGCCTCGTGGCGGGCCCCGACGGCGACCAGACGCTCTGCGCGTGGAGCGACGCCGCCAACTTCGTCGGGGTACGGCTGGTCCGGGAGAGGGACCTGGCCGGCGCCGCCCGGACCACCCTCGCGCTGCGCAACGCGGCCACACGCTGACGTACGTGCTGCCGGTCCCCTGATCCGGCCGGTCTCTTTGCGAGAGTACGCAGTGGTTGGTTCGGGTTCGGTGCGACGGTCCACGCGGGCGACGGCGAAGGGGTGCAGGCGTGCGGAAGCCGGCGATCGTCGAGGCGCCGTCCGTGCTGGGGCTGCGGCCCTCGGGGGTCCAGGACCTGCCGGCGGCTCTCCTCGGTGCCGGCCTGGCCGAGCGGCTGGGGGCCGTGCGGGCCGGCCGGGTCGAGGCCACGGCGTACGACCCGGGGCGGGACGGGAGCACGGGGATCCTCAATCCGCTCGGCATCGCACGGTACTCGCTCGCCCTGGCCGACGCCGTCGGCAGCGTCCTGGACGGTGGTTTCTTCCCCGTGGTCCTCGGCGGCGACTGCAGCATCCTGCTCGGCAACCTCCTGTGCCTGCGGCGCCGCGGACGGTACGGCCTGCTGTTCCTCGACGGCCACACCGACTTCTACCAGCCGGCGGCGGAGCCGACCGGCGAGGCGGCCTCCATGGAGCTCGCACTGGCCACGGGCCGTGGGCCCCGGCTGCTCGCCGACCTCGAGGGCCGCGGGCCGCTGGTGCGCGACGAGGACGTCGTCGCCTTCGGCTTCCGTGACGCCTGCGAGTCCGCCGGGGCCGGGATGCAGCCCCTGCCTCCGGGGCTGCTCACCGTCGATCTGGAGGGTGTGCGTGCGGCCGGTGCCGGCGCGGCGGCGCGCCGGGCGATCGAGCGTCTCGGGGACGGCGGGAGCGCCGGATTCTGGGTCCATCTCGACGTCGACGTCCTGGACGACGCCCTCATGCCGGCCGTCGACTACCGCATTCCCGGCGGGCTGACGTGGCCGGAGCTGGAGAGCGTGCTGCGGATCGCGCTGGCCGACGAACGCGCCGTCGGACTCGATGTCACGATCTTCAACCCGCGCCTGGATCCCGACGGGACACTGGCCGCCCGTCTCTGCGCGTGCCTGTGCCGAGGGTTGTCGGCGCGGACCGGCCACGGGAGTTGAGCGGCGACGCGCACCCGGGAGGGGTGGCGGGAGGGGCTTCAGGCGGGCAGGGCGGCGAGCCAGTCGGTCAGGATGCGGTTGATCTCGGTGGGGCGCTCCTGCTGGATCCAGTGGCCGCAGCCGTCGAGGATCCGGGAGGAGACCAGGCCGGGCAGGGTGGTGGGGAAGGCCTTGATCGCATCGGCCATCCATGTGGTGGAGGCGTCCAGGCCGCCGCCGACGAACAGGGACGGCTGGGTGAGGGGGGCGCCGTCGAGTTCGGCGAGGTCCTCCCAGTCCCGGTCCATGTTCCGGTAGCGGCCCAGGGCCCCGCTCAGGCCGGTCCGCTCGAACTCCCCGGCGTAGACGTCCAGGTCCCTCTCGCCGAGCCAGCCGGGCAGCCGGCCGGTGGGGAAGCGGTCGCGCAGTTCTGTGCCCCGGCCGACGAAGTGCGGGCCGGGTGCGTCGGGGGCGGGCATGGTGTCGGCGGAGAAGGCGGCGTAGAAGCCCGCGAGCCAGCCGCGCACGTCGGGCTCGATCTCGGCCTCGGCCCGGCCGGGCTCCTGGAAGTAGGAGACGTAGAACTCCTCGTCCCGCTCCGCGCCCAGCCGGGTGAAGACCGTGCTGGGCCGTGGCCCGCCGCGCGGGGCGTAGGGAACGCTGAGCATCCCCACGGCGCGGAAGACGTCCGGTCTGAGCAGGGCGGAGTCGGCGGCGATGACCGAGCCCCAGTCGTGGCCGACGATCACCGCGGACCGTTCGCCCAGGGCGTGCACCACGGCGGCGTTGTCCGCCACCAGTTCCGGCATCCGGTACGCCTGCAGGTCGCCGGGCCGGGAGGAACGGCCGTAGCCGCGGACGTCGATCGCGGCCGCGCGGTATCCGGCCGCGGCCAGGGCCGGCAGCTGGTGGCGCCAGGAGTACCAGGATTCCGGGAAGCCGTGCACGAGCAGCACCAGCGGCCCGGTGCCCTGTTCCACCACGTGGATCCGGCCTGCGGGCGAGGGGACCAGGCGGTGGGTGGCTTCCGGGGCCTGCTGCGACATGAGTCCTCCAGGGTTCTCGACCTGCCGTGCGCCAGGATCGCTGCCCCGATCATGCGAGGGGCGGCGCGGGGGCGGCGAGTCCTGTTGCCGGTTCGGCAAAAAGGGAGTGGTGCCGGGTGCGGCCGCTCTCCCCCGCCGCTCCCCGCCGCCGCTCCCCACCGCCGCTCCCCCGCGTGACCGCGGCCCGGACCGGGCGGCCGGTCCGGGCTCTATTCGGCCTGGAGCGCGGCCAGCCGTTGTGCGAACGGCACGATCGTGAAGCCGTTCGCCGGATCCGTCGAGGTGATCGCCCCGGTCAGGGAACGGGGTGCGATCGCGGCGGCGGTGTCGATGTCCGGGGCTGCCGCGGGAGCGGCGGGCGCCATGGAACGTGCCAGCTCGGTGCCCGCGCGGGTGATCCGCCGGTCCAGTCCCTGCTCGCCCCAGTCCTCCGAGGCCGCGTACACGGCGGTCGGCAGGACGAGTGCGCGCAGGTAGGTGAACAGCGGGCGCAGGGCGTGTTCGGTGACCAGGCTGTGCCGGGCGGTGCCGCCGGTCGCGCCGAGGAGGACCGGCTTGCCGGTGAGGGCGTCCTTGTCGATGAGGTCGAAGAACGACTTGAACAGGCCGCTGTACGAGGCCGCGAACACCGGTGTGACGGCGATCAGGCCGTCCGCGGCCGCCACCGCGTCGAGGGCGGCGGCCAGCCGGGCGGGCGGGAACCCGGTGACGAAGTGCTGGGCGATCTCCGCCGCCAGCTCCCTCAGCTCCACCACCTCGGGTTCGGCGTCCACGCGGTCCAGCGTCGCGGCCGTGAGCCGGTCGGCGAGCAGCCGGGTGGAGGAGGGCGAGCTCAGCCCCGCCGATACGACGACGAGCTTCATGCCTGCGGCTCCTCCTTCGGGGTCTCCCGGGCCGCTGCGACGCGGGCCGGGTGGGTCGGGGCGTCCGGTACGCCGGCCGGGCGCAGGTTCGCGAACTCCTTGCGCAGGACCGGTACGACCTCTTCGCCGAGGAGGTCGAGCTGTTCCAGGACGGTCTTCAGGGGCAGGCCCGCGTGGTCCATCAGGAACAGCTGGCGCTGGTAGTCGCCTACGTAGTCCCGGAAGGACAGGGTGCGTTCGATGACCTGCTGGGGCGAGCCGACGGTCAGCGGTGTCTGGGAGGTGAACTCCTCCAGGGACGGGCCGTGGCCGTAGACCGGTGCGTTGTCGAAGTACGGGCGGAACTCGCGCACCGCGTCCTGCGAGTTCTTGCGCATGAAGACCTGGCCGCCGAGTCCGACGACGGCCTGCTCGGGGGTGCCGTGCCCGTAGTGGGCGTAGCGCTGCCGGTAGAGGTTGACCATCTGCTCGGTGTGGGAGGCGGGCCAGAAGATGTTGTTGTGGAAGAAGCCGTCGCCGTAGTAGGCGGCCTGTTCGGCGATCTCCGGCGAGCGGATGGAGCCGTGCCACACGAAGGGCGCGACGCCGTCCAGCGGGCGCGGGGTGGAGGTGAAGGACTGCAGCGGGGTGCGGAACTTGCCCTTCCAGGTGACGGTGTCCTCGTCCCACAGGCGGCGCAGCAGGGCGTAGTTCTCGATGGCGAGGTCGATGCCGTCGCGGATGTCCTTGCCGAACCAGGGGTAGACCGGTCCGGTGTTGCCGCGGCCCATCATGACGTCGACGCGGCCGTCCGCGACGTGCTGGAGCATCGCGAAGTCCTCGGCGATCTTCACCGGGTCGTTGGTGGTGATCAGCGTCGTGGACGTGGACAGGATCAGGTTCTCGGTGCGTGCGGCGATGTAGCCGAGCATCGTGGTCGGCGAGGAGGGGACGAACGGCGGGTTGTGGTGCTCGCCGGTGGCGAAGACGTCGAGGCCGACCTCCTCGGCCTTCTGTGCGATGGCGAGCATCGCCTTGATGCGTTCGTGCTCGCTGGGCACGCGTCCGGTCGTCGGATCGGCCGTGACGTCGCCGACGGTGAAGATCCCGAACTGCATGGCTCCCCTTCCCAAGATTGTTTATTGTTCAACCATACCTCGGAACGGGGGGTGCTCCCCGGATATTCCCGGGGCGGGCGCGGAGACGGGGGGCGGGGGCGGGGACAGCGGACCGCCCCCGCTCCGCCGGACCGGACCGGGCCGGGCGGAGCAGGGGCGGCGTGGGGTTGGTCAGCCCTGACAGAGGCCGCGGGCGTAGTCGTACGTCGCGGTGGCCTGCGAGTACCGCCACTGCGGGTCGAGCAGGTCGCTCTTCAGCTGTCCGGCCGCGGCCGGGCTCTCGACGACGTACCCGAAGTCCTGGAGCCAGGACGGGTACAGGTTCTTGGAGCCGATGTAGAAGGCCGAACCGTCGACCGAGACCAGCTTGTGGTGCTGGGCGTACGGCTTGCCGTCCGCCCAGGTCGGCCGGTCGGAGGCGCGGTAGGTGGCCAGCTGGAGGTTCTCGCACAGGGCCGTGCGCGCCCGGCCGCCGTCACCGGTCAGGGCCGTCAGGCGGCCGCGCAGGGCGTCGCTCACCTCGGAGAGCGACTTGATCTGCGAGTAGCCGCCACTGCCGATCGTGCCGCGGTTGGCGGGGTCGCTCACGACGATGCGGACCTTCACGCCGGAGACGAGCTTCGCGGCGAGGGCGTCGTAGAGGCGCACGTCGTAGCGGGGCAGCGGCGGGCAGGTGGCGTGGACGTCCTGCTGGGAGATCTCGATGTGCGAGGTCGCGCTGGAGACCAGGGCGCGCAGGGCACTCTCCTCCGGGTTGACGGTGTCGTAGTCCCGGTCGGCGTTGGTCCTGTCGTGGATCCCGATCCCGCACTTGGTGTCGCCGGCCGTGGGCAGGACGGGGCGGAAGGCGGAGGTGGGGTCGCTCTCACGGATGCCGACGCCGAGGCCGCCGACGGCGAGCGCGGGGACGTCGCCGCCCCCGGGGGCGGCGGGCCGGGGCAGGGAGGGCATGCAGTCCGCGCCGGGCGAGGCGGCGAACCAGACCGAGCTCCAGTTGCTCCTGTTGCGGCAGGTCCAGTCCCACAGGGAGTCCAGGTAGCGGCCCGCGGAGCCGGCGGCGGGCCCGGTCAGCGCGAGGTCGACGTCGCTGACCGGGTGCGAGGTCTCCAGGTAGTCGTCCTTCCAGCTGTTGATGCCGCCGGTGATCACCGAACTGCCGTCGACGACGACCAGCTTGGAGTGGTTCCAGGAGAACGCGGTCTTCGAGGTGGTCATCGAGGCCACATTGAGGGTGATGTTGCCGGCGGCGGCCGGGCCGAGCTTCGCGAGCAGCTCGTTGCGGTAGGACGAGGGGATCACCGTGGAGTGGTAGACGGGCGCGGCGCCCACCAGGATGCGCACCTTCAGCCGGTTGCCCTTCTGGGCGGATTCCCTCAGGCCCGCGACGATCGCCTCCTGGTAGCCGCCGTCGGGGAAGGGCGCCAGCGTCGATATGTCCACCGTCTGGCGTGCGTCGGCGATGTCCTGGCGGATCTTGTCCAGGAGACGGCGCGATCCGGGCCGGTCGGTGCAGGCGGCGTCGCCCCAGCAACCGGGGGTCTGGAGCAGCCAGTCGGCGCCCCCGGGAGCGGAGGAGCCGAGCCGGTTGCCGGCGGTGCGTTCCCAGACCGAGCCCTCCAGGCCCGGCGAGACCTGGCGCAGGGTCTGCTCGACCGAGTCCAGGTGCGGTGTGGGTGCGTCGTCCGCGGCGGACGCGGGGGCGGCGGCGAGGAGGGAGAGGCCGAGTGCGAGGGCCGTGGTGGAGACGAGGGCCGTCGTACGGACGGTGCGTGCCAATGTGGTTCCTTGACTGGGGGGTGGCTCCGGCCGGGAGCGTGGTCGGCCACGCCTCCGACCTTGATCAACTCGCGCAAGTTACCAGCACGTAGCCCGCTGTTCACCCTCCTCGGGTGAGTTCCGGCCACCCCCCGGCCGGGCCGGCTGCGGGGCGGTGGCCCTACGATGCCGGGACGGGCGGAGCCGTAGCGCAGAGGTCGACGCGCGCGGTCTCCAAAACCGCGAGGACACCGGTTCGACTCCGGTCGGCTCCGCCCGCCCGGACGGCGCTTTTTGCGCGGTTCGCGGTTCGCGGTCAGGCGACGCGGATCACGCTCTTGCCGTGGGTGGCGCCCTCGGCGAGCCGCTGTACGGCGGTGGCCAGGTCCGCCAGGTCGTATTCGGCGGTGATGTCGATCCGCACGCTGCCGTCCGCGACGAGACGGAGCGCGTGGCGGGCGCTGTCGGCGAGGCGTTCGGGGTGGGTGCGGCTGAGCAGGTTGCTGTTGTGGGTCAGGAGCGACGCGCCGCGCATGAGCAGGTCGTCGGGGTCGGCGGGGGCGGGTTCGTGGGGGCCGAGGCTGCCGAAGGCCGCGAGCCGTCCGTGCTCGGCCAGCAGCTCCAGACCGGCGCGGCGGGTCGGGCCGCCGACCGGGTCGAGGATCACGTCGAAGCGTTCGGCGTGGAGCCCGCCCGGGAATTCCTCGCGCAGCAGGACCCGGTCGTAGCCGAAGGCGGCGGCGTAGTCGGCCCTGGCGGCACTGCCCGCGACCCCGACGATCCGGCCGGCTCCGGCGAGGCGGGCGAACTGGGCGGCGAGGGTGCCGACCGAGCCGGCCGCGGCGTGGATGAGGACGCTCTCGCCGGGGCGTACCCGGGTGGTGGTGTTGATCAGGTCGTAGGCGGTCGGTGCGCCCCAGCCGAGGCCGGCGGCGGTCCGCAGCGGCAGGTCGCCGACGTCCAGGGTGAGCGCGGCGGGCGCCAGGACCACCTCGGCGCAGGCGCCCGCCTCGGTCAGCGCGGCGACGGGCGTACCGATGCGGTTCGGGTCGACGCCGTCGCCGACCGCGGTGATGCGTCCGGAGGCCTCGAAGCCGGGGACGAAGGGGCGCGGGAGGGGGAAGCGGCCGTCGCGGACCATGGTGTCGCCCCACTGGATCCCGGCGTAGGCGACGCGGATCGCCACCTGGCCGGGGCCGGGGGCGGGCTCGTCGAGTTCGGTGACGCGGTAGTGGTTCTCGGCGTCGAGGAGGACAGCCTTCATCGTTACAGCCCCTTGTGCTGACTCAGTATCCTTACAGTCGAGGACAGTAGGTATATAAGGTTCCTGAGTCAACCCATGAACCTGTCAATGGAGTGGGAGTGCGTGATGGAAGCCCCGGTCGATGAGACGCTCTGCACCCGGATCAGGCGGTCGGAGCAGGCGCTGATGGCGCATCACGAGGCGGTGCTGCGCGCCTACGGACTGACCATGACGCAGTACACCGTGCTGCTGGCCCTCTCCCGGGAGGGCGGCATGTCCGGCGCCCAACTGGCCCGCGCCTGCGGAGTGACGCAGCAGAGCATGAGCAGTGTGCTGGCCAACATGGAGACCAAGCGGCTGATCCGCCGCGAGACGTCCCCGGTGCACGCCAAGGTGCAGATCGCGAACCTGACCGAGGAGGGCCGGGCGCTCCTCGACCGCGCCTACCAGGAGGTGGCCGTCCTCGAGCGTGCGCTCACCGACGCGTTCACGCCCTCCGAGCACGCCGCGCTCAGTGAACTCCTGGACCGGGCGACCGCCGTCCTGATCGGGCAGACCCGCCGGACCGGGTCCGCGCAGGGCTGACCCGCCGGGCCGCGGAACCTGCCCGGGGCCGGGTTCCGGGCAGGTTCCGCGGGGTGGCGCCGGGTTCAGGAGGCGGTCAGGGCCTCCAGGGCGGGGACCGTTTCGGCGGGGGTGGGCAGGGCCGCGTTCTGGTCCCGGAGGCGGGCGGCCGCCT
This sequence comes from Streptomyces avidinii, assembly GCF_045161815.1. Taxonomy (NCBI): domain Bacteria; kingdom Bacillati; phylum Actinomycetota; class Actinomycetes; order Kitasatosporales; family Streptomycetaceae; genus Streptomyces; species Streptomyces avidinii. Next base: position 8,916,569 of record NZ_CP108863.1, on the reverse strand, counting down.
CGCGCAGGGCCGGGTCGGCGGTGAGGCGGGCAAGGAGCGGGGCGTCGACGTCGTCGGAGGCGGAGCGCAGGGCGGCGCCGGTGGCGGTGAGGGCGTCGGCGTTGGTGAAGTGGTCGGCGCCCTGGGGCAGCAGGAGCTGGGGCAGGCCGGCCTGCAGGGCGGTGAGCAGGGTGCCGGAGCCGCCGTGGTGGATCAGCGCGTCGGAGGCGGTCAGCAGTTCGGCGAGCGGGACCCAGGGCAGCGGGCGGACATTGTCCGGGAGGGTGCCGAGCGGGCCGAGGTCGGCGCCGCCGACGGCGAGCAGGAACTCGGCGTCCACCGAGGCGGCGGCCTCGATCAGGCGGACGATGGCGCGGACGCCGTCCAGCTCGGCGAGGACGGTGCCCAGGGTGACGGCGACGCGCGGGCGGGCGCCGCGCCGGAGCAGCTCGGCGGGGACGATGCCGCCGCCGTTGTAGGGGAGGTAGCGCATGCGCAGGCCCTCCGGGTCGCCGCCGAGGGAGGCGGGGACGATGTTCAGGGCGGTGGGCTCGGCGGGGCCGGCGACCCCGTACGTCTCGTAGGCCTCGGTGAAGTGGGCGGCGAGCCGGCCGATCATGTCGAGGCCGGAGGTGACGCCGAAGTTGTGGACCACCGAGGGGATCTTGAGCTTGGCGGCGACCAGCGGGGCCGCGGCCTGGAAGGAGTCGTACACCAGCAGGTCGGGGCGCCAGCTGTCGGCGGCCTCCAGCAGTCCGTCGACGGTGGAGCGGGAGACGAGCGCGAAGCCGCGGGCTGCCCTGCCGAGGATCTGCTCCGGGGTCATGTCCGGGGCGACGTAGCGTATTTCCTCGCCGGTGGACTGCTCGAACACGTCCCGGATGCTGCGGCCGTCGCCTGTCTCGACGATCGGGAAACCGGCCTCGCGGAGCTGGTTCAGCGGCTGCGAGCCCGCGAACAGCACCTCGTGGCCGGCGGCGCGTAAGGCCTGTGCGGTCGGGATCATCGGGAAGAGGTGACCGGCCGCGGGCGGGCCGGTGAAGAGTATGCGCACGGTCTCTCCTTGCTCATGGTCTGCCGGTCGAGGGCGGGTCGTGCGGACGCGCCCCCGGTTCCGTTCGGTGAACTGACGGGAATGCGCGCTGTGTTCCCTGCGAGGGGTCGATAACCAGACGTTCTGGGACGCCCGGTGACCGGCCGGCAGGTGCACGGGAAAGGGCCGCCACCCCCGGGCGGGGGTGGCGGCCCTTTCCCGTGCGACCGGGGACTACTTGCGGAAGATGTTTCCGGTCCACTGGCCGGCGCCCTGCATCAGGGCCTCGTTGCTCATGATCTGGGTCGCGGGCACGGTCGCCATGCCGATGTCACCGGCCGGCGCCGCGCCGTTGTGGGAGCCGACCGTGTTGTCGTGGCCGGCGTTGAAGATGTCGTCGCCGGCCACCTGGTTCAGGTCCCCGAAGACGATCGAGTACGTGTTGCTGATCGGTGCGTAGACGGTGAAGGCGTCGTCGGCGGAGGCGGCGGAGGCGCCCGCCAGGAGGATGCCACCGGCGGCGAGAGCGGTCAGGGCGCAACGGATCGATCGCACGAGTACTGCCTTTCGTGAGGGGTGGGGAGCAGTGCGAAGGTAGGCCGCTTCGTGCGGCGGGAGCCCGTACCGGCCACCGTACGGTCCGAGTCCATCCGTACGGCGCAGCCCGCTACCGCTCCTCGACCTGTTCCGGGACGGCGAACTCGGCCCCGCAGTCCGGGCAGGTCGCCCGGCCGAAGAGGTACGTCAGCCCGAGCGCGACCTGCTCGTGGCCCGCCCGCGACGCCGTGCGGTGCAGGCGGGCGGGCAGCGGGCCGAGCGCGCGGGGATCGGCGGGCAGGAGCGCCGCCTTGACCGGATCGGCCGTCACGTAGTCACCGGCCGAGGCGAAGGTTCCGTGGTCGCCGAAGGCGATGAAGAGCTCCGCCGTGCACTGCGGGCACTCGATCTCGTACTCCTGCTCGAACAGGCCCTCCAGTCGCCCGGCGCTCCACACCCGTTCGCCCTCGAAGGCCAGGACGCACTGGAGGAGGTGGACGAAGGTCGGCGGGTGGCCGGTCGCCGCGTCGAGGAGGCGGCGGGCGACGGGCAGGAGCACGGACGTCTCCCCGGCGTACCGCGCGCCGTGCTCCTCGTCCGCCGCCGAGGCGATGAGGCCCGCCATCAGGACGGCCTCCTGCGGTTCGCCGGGGGCGCGGCCGGTCGCGATCGCCGCCAGGTACGGGAGGGCGAGGAAGCTGTCCTCGTAGACGCAGCCCTGGTGGCACAGGTCGTTCCAGAGGTCGCTCCAGACCTGCTGGTCGTCCTCACCGCCGAGGCGGGCGAAGGCGGCGGTCAGATCGTCGGAGGGGTGCGGGCTCATGCGACCGCATTCTCGCCGACGCCGCGCAGGTCACCGCGACCGGAGGGGCCTGGGGTCACGGACTGGGCCGTCTCTTTCGGGTCTTGTCGGTCAGGTCCGCGTCGTCCGGCGGCGTGCCTCGGCGTGCTGCCGGGGCTGCCGTGTACTGGACGCACTCGGTTGCCCCGGCAGTGCGGCGAGGTGCGGTGCCGGGCAGCGCGGGCCCGGCAGGATCCGGAAGAGACGGCCTAGCCGCGTACGGCGGCGGCCGCGCCGAGGAAGGTCCAGCCGTCGACCTTCGTGTCCCGCCGCTCCCCCGGCTGCCACCCGCGGGCCAGCGCCGCGTCGAGCAGAACCCGTACCGTGCCCGGTTCGTGCAGGTTCAGCGCGCCGGTGCCGATCTCCCCCACCTCGCCCGAGCCCGTGGTGAATCCCGAGACGTACCGGCCCGGGCCCTCGTCGAAGACGAAGCGCAGCAGGCCGCCGGTGCCGGGCGGCTGGGAGTGCAGGGTGAGGGTTTTGCGGCAGCCGTTGTCGTCGAGCACGTGGTGTCCGTGGCGGACGGTCCACAGGTAGGTGCGCCCGTCGGCGACGAGCCGGCGGGCCTTCTTCGAGGAGCGGGGCATACGGGCGAGCGTACGTGCCGCGGCGGGAGCGTCCCCAGGGGTTTTCGCGCGCGGCGGGGCACCGACGCGGTGGGTGATCCTTGGATCGTGCGTGCCGCCCGTCCGATCCGCATTGCTCTCCTCGTCCAGTCCCGCCCCGGCCCGACCGCCGCCGTTCTCGCCCGCGAGCCGGAGATCTCCGAGCGGACCGTGATCCGTGACGCCCAGGCGCTGCCGCGAGGCCGCCGAGTCCTCGGTGCGCCGCTTCCACTTGGACGCCCCGGCCCGGTTCCGCGAACCCGCAACCCTGCCCCGTACGGGCGCCCTTCGGCACCCGTACGGCGCCGACAACGTGTGCGGTGGGGTGCGTGCGGTGGGGTGCGCTGCCTCAACACGCCGCTGACAGGGTTAAATCCGACATTCGGTGAGGGTTAATTTTGCTAGGGTTCCCGGTGGAGGTGGGCCATGCCGAGCCAGGAAGAGCTGTTCGACGCGGTGGACGCACTGCTGGAGGGCGAGCCGCGGCTGCCGTCTCCGGCGGAGCGGGCGCGGCTGCGCGAGGCGGCCGGGGTCACGCAGGCCCGGCTCGCGGCCGCGTTGAAGTCGACGCCGCAGACGGTGAAGAACTGGGAGAACGGCCGCTCCGAGCCGAGGCCGCCGCGGCTTCAGGCCTATCTGCGGCTGCTGGAGGGCTGGGCCGAGCGGTACCCCGCACCGGCCGCCTCCGAGTCCGTGCCGGTTCCCGTGCCCGTTCCCTCGCCCGCTCCGGTTCCCGTGCCCGCTCCGGCTGCGGTTCCGGCGGCGTTCACCGGTCCGGAGGGGCCGGCCGCGGCGACGGCGGCGGTAGCGGTGGTGGCGCGCCGTCCGGCGGGGAAGGCCGCCGGGCCGGCGGCCGCGGGCGACCCGCGGTTCCCGCACGGCCCGTTGGCGGTGCTGGACGGCGACGGGAGCGCGTACGGCATCGACGGGATCGTGCTGGACTGCCCCGCCACGACGGTTGCGCAGCTGGCCGAGTGGACCCTCAAGGAGTCGGGGCTCGGCGCCGCACGCCTGAACCGCTCGGGGAAGGACGCCGATCCGCTGGTCGTGCTGACCGCGGCGGCCGCCGTGAGGTTCGGTCTGCCCGAGCGGCTGGAGGGGCCGGAGGCCCGCCGTTCGCTGCGGCTGCCCGACGACCACCCGGTCGTCAGGCAGGTGGCCCGGGCGAAGTGGAAGCTGACGCAGCGCGGGTTCGGCCCGTGGGCGCGCCTCTACCGTCCGGCGAAGGCCGGGGAGCGGCAGTGCGTGCAGCTCGCGGTCCTGTCGTGGGACGCGCTGGACGCGCGGTCCTGGCCGGGGGTGGCGGAGATGGCGCCGGCCGAGGTGGCCCGCGTGCTGGGTACGTACGCGGCCCGGGTCCTGACCCCGCGCGGCTCCACCGCGGTCAACGGCCTGGAGCTGATGACCGCGCTGCGGCCGCCGACGCGGGCCGTGAAGAACGAGAGCACGGGCGAGTGGGAGTCCGGCTGCAACCCGGGCTCGCTCGGCAGCGAGCCGATGGACCCGGCCCCGCCGGAGGCGCCCGCCGAACACCCGGTCGCGCAGGGGTGGACCGGCGGGTTCCTCGACGAGGAGGCGTACCAGTGGGTGCGCGAGGTGGAGCTGCTCACGGACGAGGAGTGCCTGCTGCCCTACGCGGTGGGCCTGGACCTGAACACCGCGTTCCTCGCCTCCGCGGCCCGCCTCATGGTCGGCCTGTCGGGCCCCGACCACTTCCACCGGCCGAGGTTCAACAAGAAGATTCCCGGCAGCTGGCTGGTGGACCTCTCGCACATCGAGCTGGACCCGCGGCTGCCGTCGCCGTTCACCCCGTCGGGGAGGCGCCCCGAGGGGCCGGCCTGGTACCAGACCCACACCGTCGCCTACGCGGAGGAGCTCGGCGCGTCGGTGGCGCCGATCGAGGCGTTCCTGCGGCGGGAGACCGGCGCGTACCTCGACCCGTGGCACGACCGTCTCAAGACCGCCTGCGCCGACACGCTCGCCGACCTCGGCGTGACCGCGGACCTGGACGAGCGCCGGTTCCTCGCCGCGATGGAGCACCACAAGGACGTCGACCCCGCGATGGCGGCCGTGCTGGCCGCGATCAAGGCCACCGTCAAGGGCGGCATCGGCAAGCTCCGCGAACGGCCCCAGGGACGGCACTACCGGGACGGGGAGCGGTGGCCGGCGCTGGAGCGGCCGACGTGGCGGCCCGACATCCGGGCCGCGGTCATCTCCAAGACCCGTGTCAACATGCACCGCAAGATGGCCAACACCGCGCGGGCGACGGGCCGGTACCCCCTCGCGGTACTGTCCGACTGCGTCGTCTATCCGAGCCCGGGGGCGTCGCCGCTGGACTTCCTCCCCTACACCGCCTCGGGCAAGCCCCTGCCCGGGTCCTTCCGCCTCGGGACGACCCCGGGGCTGGCCAAGCTCGAAGGCGTGCAGGAGATGGCGTGGGCCGTCGACTTCATGGAGAGGGGCCTCAACCCGGCCCGCCACATCAAGGGCGGCGACGCCGTCACGGACGAGGGAGAGTAGCGGGCCGTGTGGGACATCGAGGACGCCATCGACCGCGCCGACCGCGAGGTGTTCACGCGGGAGCCGCCCAAGGCCCTGAAGGCCCGCATCAACTTCCTGATGGGCAGGCTGAAGACCACCAAGGCCGTCGCGCAGGAACTCGGCGTCAGTCAGAGGTCCGTGGAGCGCTACCGGACGGGCGAGCGGAAGACCCCGCCGAGAGCCATCGCGGACCGCATCGAGGCGGCGGTCCGTTCCCGCTGGCAGCCGGTGGTGCGCAACCGGCGGCGCAAGCAGGCCGCCGACCGCACCGGGATCACGGTCGAGACCCGCGCCCGGTTCGGCTACACCGCCCCCGTCGGCACCACCGACGACGGCCGCATGCGCCGCCTCACCGTCCATCTCCCGGCCGCCTACGCGCAGCGGCTCTTCGACGCGCAGCAGCGGGGCGCCGGCGACCGGGAGCTGCGCGCGATCGTCGCCGAAGGCCTCCAGGAGACGTACTTCAAGGACGGCGGCACCCGCGCCGACCGTCTCGAGGTCGAGTTCACCGACATCGACTACATCGACGTCTCCTACTGACACCGGACGGCTACGACGACGGCTGCGCCCGGCGCGTGAGCCGAAGCGCGACAGTTGTCACAGAGGCAGTTTCCTGTCATCAAAGCCGAGGGCTTCGCCCTCGAGGTAGCCCAAGAGCTGACGGTGGAGTTGGCCAGCTCCCGCCCAACGGGACCAGGCCCGACGCGGCGCTCCGGTATCCGCTATTTCTGTCACCCGGTTCCCATGTCAACCACCGCCACCTGACCTATCGTCGACCTGTGGATGCTCTGACGCCCGAAGATCCGACTCACATCGGCCCATACCGTCTCATTGGCCTGCTCGGGGCGGGTGGGATGGGGCGGGTGTACCTGGCACGGTCCATGGGCGGGCGCACAGTCGCGGTGAAGGCGGTGCGGGAAACGCTGGCGCAGCAGGACGAGTTCCGGTGGAGGTTCGCGCGGGAGGTCGAGGCGGCGCGCAGTGTGGGCGGCTCCTGGACGGCGCCGGTTCTGGACGCGGACACGCAGGCCGATACCCCCTGGGTCGCCATCGGCTACGTACCGGGCCCGGATCTACACACGGTGGTCGTCGGCGACGAGTACGGGCCGCTTCCGGAGGAATCCGTCCTCGCCCTGGCCAACGGACTCGCGCACGCCTTGGCTGACATTCACGTGGCCGGCCTCGTGCACCGCGACATCAAACCGTCCAACGTCCTTCTCACCGTGGACGGGCCGCGCGTCATCGACTTCGGCATCGCACGGGCGCTGGAGACACCGGTCGACGGGGTCAGGACCCGTACGGGTGTGGTGATCGGATCGCCCGGTTTCATGTCGCCCGAGCAGGTTCGGGGCGAGAAGCCCGGCCCGGCTTCGGATGTGTTCTGTCTGGGCTCCGTTCTCATGTACGCCGCGACCGGCCGGACTCCGTTCGGTGAGCTGGGCAGCGGCGCGCATGCCTTGATGTTCCGGATAGCCGAGGAGGCGGCAGATCTGGAGGGCCTGTCGGATCCCCTGTACGGCCTGGTGCGCGACTGTCTGGCGAAGGACCCCGCCCGGCGCCCCTCCACGGGCGATCTTTTGGAGCGTACGTCGCAGTGGGACCTCACGGCGCGGCCGGACTGGTTACCGGGCAAGCTCCTCGCCAGCCTCGGGTCCAGCGCCGGCCGCCTGCTGGACGCCGACGGGCCCTCCGCGCGGACCCATCTCATCCCCCCGGCGCAGGCAGTGCTTCCGCCGCCGGACGCGCCCTCCGCGAAGCGGCCGCGCCGCGCGATCCGCAGGCCGAGGCTCCTCGTGCTCGCGACGGCACTGGCCCTCACCGCGGTCACGGTGGTTCTCCTCCCCCACTTGTTCGGCGGCGGTGACGGCGCGGACGGTAACAACGACAAGGACGAGCCCGGACGGGCCCTACCACGCAACAGCTCCGCTTTCGTAGGGAATTGGGCAGGTGTGGTCGAGGCTCAACCCGGGGGGCCCATGCAGTTCCTCCGGATGAGGATCGGCCCGGGCAATGCTTCGGGCAACAGCGGAACGTACTCCTTCCTCCGAGGGCAGCATCTGTGTAGGGGAACTATCGGACCTGTTCCGGTCAGCGGTGACCAGATGGTCGTCAAGGGCGAAAACCTGAAGCAGGCGGAGGTCTTCGCGGACCGACCGGAGGACGAAGCGTTGGCGTGTCGACCACCGGAGACCCAGACGCTCACCCGGAAGGGAGACGAACTCCACTTGCAGGTCGGCGTGTGGTCCGCCATCCTGCGCGACGAGGGGGACGAACCCACCCCGCGGGCGGTCAGTGAGAAGTACACCGGCGCATGGACCAGCGAGGGTCTCAGCCCCAACTTTCATCTCCGGATCGAAGAGGTGGAGCTGGATTCGGTGATCAGGATCACCGCGGGTACCAGCCCCAATGAGTGCTACGTCACGGGCAGGCTGTTCGCGATCGAGGAGGGCAGTCTGTCCGCCGGGTTGATCGAAGGCGAAACGGTCGCACAGGGTGCCTGTGCCGGCTTCGGCTCTTTCACGCTCCGCTCGACCGGTAAGGACACGATGGATGTGAAGGCGGAGGGCAACAGCGGGCCGTTCGGGTTCCGTCGCACCAAGCGGTAATCCGGAGCGGCGGGAGGGGAAGACCGAGGTCGACGCGGGTGCCGAAGTCCATCGTCCCGAGGACTATCCGGGGTCTCGGGTATCCAGGCCGCCCATCCTCGGATCTGAAGCGCGCTCCCGGTCAAGAGCGGTTGTGGCGGGTATTTCGGGACCGATCTCCGGGTGACGGTGCCGTGTGCGACGGACGCACGTGACGATGGCCCGTCGGCGGTGATCCTGATAGGCAGCCTGCCGAACAGGTCGCACAGGGCCACAGGACAGGCCCGCCACGCCGCGCAGATGGCCTATGGGACGCCGGAGCTGGTGGCAGGCGCAGTGCTTCCTGAGCTGCTGGTGACGAGTAGCACGCCGCCCCGGTGACAACTGCCGTGCCTCGCCGCGCCGAAGCCGCAGGTCAGCAACGGCCTTTTGGCGACAACCATCTTACTTCGGCACAGCGCGGCACGGTGGCCCGGGCCTGTCCGGCGCGGGGATCGACGCGCCGTGGCCTGCCCGGGCCGGCCCGGAACCGCTCGGGGCGGCCCGGATTGCCGCCCGGATTGCCGCCCGGATTGCCGCCCGGCTGTCAGGATGGTGCCGTGATCGAACGTGATGTGCCGGCGGACTCGTGGTGGTGCGGTGAGCGGTCCTGCCTCTCGCTCTGGTCGAAGGACTCGGTGCTGTCCATCGGCTCGGTGGGGTCGGTCCTGTCGATCGGCTCGGTGGGATCGGTGCTGTCCGTCGGATCCGTGGGCTGCGCCCTCTCCGCCGCCTCCATCGGATCGTCCCTGTCCGTACTGTCCGCGGCCTCCTGGCTCAGCACGGGCTCGGTGCTGTCCGCGCAGTCCCGCTGGTCGGTACTGTCCTGGCGCTCGCGCGGCGGTTTCATGGCGGCCGGTGCCGTCGCCGCGACGGCCCTGGCCGGGCTCGCGCTGCACCGCGGAGCGGGCCGACGCCGCCGCTAGGCCGTCTCTTCCGGATCCTGCCCGGGCCCGCGACGCCCGGCAGGATCCGGAAGAGACGGCCCAGGCCGCGGGGAGGGCCCGTGCGGCGGCGGGTTCCTGCCGGATCGGCCGGGCGGCGCGGATCGGGCCGGGTTCGCGCGTCACGATCCGCCGGGTACGCGAGAACGCCCGGCCGGGGATCCGGTCGGGCGTTCTCGTGCGTGTGCTGTCCGCTGGTGGCTCAGTACCAGTGGTGGGCCTGCCAGAAGTTCCAGGCGCCGACCGGGCTGCCGTAGCGGTCGTTCATGTAGTCCAGGCCCCACTTGATCTGGGTGGCGGGGTTGGTCTTCCAGTCCGCGCCGGCGGAGGCCATCTTCGAGGCCGGCAGGGCCTGGACCAGGCCGTAGGCGCCGGAGGAGGAGTTCATGGCGGTGTGGTTCCAGCCGCTCTCGCGGGAAACGATGTTGTTGAACGCCGCGAACTGCGCCGGGTCCTTGATCATCTGCTGGGCGATCGCCTTGGCGCTCGTCGGGGCCGCCTGGGCGGGAACCGTGGCGAGCATGGAACCGGCGACACCGAGGGCGACGACGGCACCCGCGAGGGTCTTCTTCGAAGCGGCGATGCGGCGGATGACGGGGTTGGACACGGATTGACCTTCCACAGGGAACAAGGGCGGTCGCGGCATGCCGGAGGCATGCGTGAGCCACTCACGCGCTGGAGAGGGGTTCGTCGGCGGCGGGTGAAGCACCCGTGCCGCCCGGCGACTCATCCAGTTCTACAGACGCCCCGACCCCCTGGCAACGGCCCCTCTTACTAGGGGGCCTCGGAGTCGGGGACCTGCGGCCCCCGGGGGGAGCCGGTCCGGGGCAGCGGTGGCGGGGCCCCGGGGAGCTACTATCCCGGCCCGTATGTGACGTGGGCCCTATGGGGCGGCTCACCCCCAGAGCGCCCGAATCTCACCGAATGTCGCCGTATGTGCACCTTTGAGAGGTGCGGCCGGATGCCGGAATCGCCTCGGGATCGAAGGAAACGGGCACGGAGGAGCACCGGAGGAGCACCGGAGGACACCGTCTCCGCAAGAGGTCAGGGGCTGCGGCGGCCCGGCTCCCGGGCGGTGTCGTCGCCCGCCCGCATGGACAGGGGCGGGATCCTGCCGAGCGTCACGAGCCGGTGGCGTACGGCCATGACCACCACCGCCGTCGCGACGATGACCAGCCCGCCCAGCCGCAGGATCACGTCGTAGGCCTCCTCGGGCGGCCGCTGCGGGGTCATCGCGGAGATCGCCGCCGCCGTCCCGGCCAGGGCGATCGCACCGAGGGTGACCAGGAACGTCAGCAGCACGCCCGACGCCTCCCCCGCCCGGGCCGGTGCGACGACCTGCTGGGTCGCCACGCCGGAGAAGGTCCAGCCCAGCCCGAGGCCCAGGCCGCACCACGCGAACACCGGCACGTACAGCCACCACGTGCCGACCCCGGCCAGGGCGTACATCCCCGTACCGGCGACGGCCCCGGCGAGCGCCATCACCGCGGTCGGCCGCATGTGCCGGCCCAGCCGCGCGCCGAGCGGCCCGCTGAGGGCCACCATCAGGGCCGGGGCCAGGAACACCGTGCCCGCCAGGAGCGGCGAGAGGCCGCGCACGCCCTGGGGTGGTGGCGTGGCTGGTCGCCGAGGGGATCGTGTGCCCCGAGCAGCGGTACGAGGTGCTCGGCAGGCCGGTGTACTCGCCGGGGCCGCGGTGGGGCGACGTCACGCAGTGGCCGGTGCGGGGCTCCTGCGACGGGCTCGCCGTCCGCACCGGCCGCACCGTCTTCTGGGGCTCCCTCGGTTCGGACGGCTCCCCCCTGTGCCCGCACGGCGCGGCGCCGGCCGCCGCCGCGCCGTGGCCCGAGGCGCTGGATGCCTGGTACCGGACGGGCGCCGCCCCGCTGCGGTGCCCGGGGTGCGGCCGTTCGGAGGCGCTGCCCGAGTGGGCGTGGGAGGACGACCGGTTCGCTCTTGCCCATCTCGGTTTCGAGATCCGGAACGCGGCCCGGCTCCGCCCGGAGTTCGTCGCCGGGTTCGGCCGGGTCCTCGGTCACCGGGTCCGTACGGTCGCGGGGAAGCTCTGACTTCACCCGCTGTGCGGCGCCGGCCACGTGGAGCCGCGGGCTTGTCGTGGCGTGCCGCCGAACGGTCAAGTGATGGCCAACCAGAGCAACCCGAACGGTCGTTCGCACGTCTAGCAGCCCGGTTGGGGCTGCCTGCCGTTCTCGCGACCGCACGAGGCGCGTGGTGGCTGCTTCCACGCACAGCGTCTTTCGAAAGGTTCCACCATGCACGTGCCCCATGCCCCGTTCAGCGTCCTGTCCGAGGACTTCGCCGCTGACCCCTACCGCTACTTCGCACAGCTGAGGGAGCAGCTTCCGGTGCACTACGAGCCGGGGATCGACAGCTACTTCCTCTCCCGCCACGAGGACGTGAAGAGGGTCCTGACCGACCATGATGCCTTCACGACCGAGACGTTCCAGGTGCGCGCGGAGCCGGTGATGCGCGGGCCGGTCCTGGCCCAGATGGCGGGAGCCGAGCACACCGCCAAGCGGGCGGTCGTCGTACGGTCCTTCACCGGCCGGGCCCTGGAGAGACAGGTGCACGCCATCCGCGCCAACGCCGCCGAGCTGATGGCTCCTTTCCTCCCCGCGGGGCGGATGGACCTGGTCAACGACTTCGGCAAGCCCTTCGCCGTGCAGGTGACGCTCGACGTCCTCGGCCTGGAGAGGAAGGACTGGCCACAGGTGGCGGCCTGGTACAGCGGGGTCACCGAGTTCATCACCAGCCTGACCCTCACACCCGAGCGTCGCCGGCACTGCCTGGACTGCGCCGAGCAGTTGGAGGCGTATCTCGCGCCGATCATCGAGGAGCGTCGCCGCCGTCCCGGCGAGGACCTGATATCGGCGCTGTGCAGCACCGAATTCGGCGGCGCGGCCATGAGCAAGCGCGATGTCACCGCCCTGGTCATCAATGTGCTGTTGGCCTCGGCAGAGCCCGCCGACAAGACGCTCGCCCTGCTCTTCAAGCACCTGATCGACCATCCCGAGCAGCTGGCGCAGGTCCGCCGCGACCCGCAGCTGCTGGGCTCCGCGATCGCCGAGACGCTGCGCTGCACCCCGCCGGTGCAGCTCATCCCCCGCCAGGCGGAGCACGACGCCGTCTTCGCGGGCACCGTCGTCCCGGCCGGGGCCACCGTCTTCTGCATGATCGGGGCGGCCAACCGCGACCCCGACGCGTTCACCGACCCGGACACCTTCGACATCCACCGCGCAGACCTGGGCACCGCCCGCTCCTTCACCGCGGCCGCCGAGCACCTGTCCTTCGGCAGCGGCCTCCACCAGTGCGTCGGTACGGCCTTCGCGCGCGCCGAGATCGAGACGGTGGCCGCCATGCTCCTGCCCCTGTTCGACGAGGTGCGCTACAGCCCCGGTTTCCGCTACCGGGAGGCCGGTCTCTACACCCGCGGGCCGCTCTCGCTGTCGCTGGACTTCACTCCCGTCCGCTGAGACCGCGGCGCCCACGCGCCCCGCACCCCGTACACCCCCCCACTCCGTTCAGGACATGACGATGACTTCCACCGACATCAGCCGCGCCATCAACGACCTGCTGTTCACCCCGGGTCTGGACCTCACCGAGGCCATCGACCGGCACTTCGCCCCCGACTACCGCCAGCGCACCAACGGTGTGTGGAGCGACCGGACTTCCTTCGCCCAGCACATGACGCGCCTGCGCTCCCTGATCCGCAGCGGACGGGTCGAGGTCCAGGACGAACTGCGCGACGGGCTCTCCTACGCCGACCGGCACACCGTCACCCTCACCCATCAGGACGGCCACATCTCGCGCACCGAGGTCTACCTCTTCGCCCGGATGGCCCCCGACGGCCGTTTCGAGCGCGTTGAGGAGACCACTCTGCTGATCACCGGCGAGGCCGACGACGCGAATATCGGACTGGTCAAGTGACACGTTCCGCAACGAGGGACAGGGGAGCCGCCATGGGGTCCGTGGGGGAAAGACTGAGCAGGGCGCGCGTGCAGGCCTTCGTCGGCCGCGACGAGGAACTCGGGCGGTTCGGGGAGGCCCTGGCCGGTGATCCGCAGGCGCCGTTCGCGTTCTACGTGTACGGGCCGGGCGGTATCGGGAAGTCGACGCTGCTGCGGCGGCTCGCGGACCACGCGCGGGCGGCCGGGCGGCTGCTCGTCGAACTCGACGGCCGGTTCGTCAGCCGGGACCCGGCCGATTTCGAGCGCGCCGCCGGGCCGTTCCTGGACGTGCCGGGGACGGTCCTGTTCGTGGACTCCTTCGAGCACTGCCAGTGGCTGGAGAGCTGGCTGTGGCACCACTTCCTGCCGCGGGCCGCGGACGACGCCCTGGTCGTGCTGGGCGGCCGGCGCGCTCCGCAGCCGCAGTGGGCCGCCGATCCCGCCTGGTCCGGGCTCCTGCACGTGAGCGAACTGGGGCCGTTCTCCTCGGAGCAGGCCCGCAGCCTGCTGGTGGCGGCGCAGATCCGGCCCGAGCTACGGGACCGGGTGCTGCGTTTCGCCGGGGGCAACCCGCTGGCGCTGTCGCTGGCGGCCGCGACCGGATCGGCGGGCTGCGGCCGGGAGGAGATCTGGGCGCCCACCGCGGACGTGCTGCGCACACTGCTGGCGGGGCTGATCGGGGAGGTGCCCACGGCGGCCCACCGCCGTGCCCTGGAGGTGGCGGCGCAGGCCCACTCGACGTCGGAGGAGCTGCTGGCCGCGGTGCTGCCCGGGGAGGACGCCCATCCCCTGTTCTCCTGGCTGCGGGACCTGCCGTTCATGGAGTCCACCCTGCGGGGGCTCCATCCGCACGACGCGGCGCGCGAGACGCTCGCCGCCGACCTGCGGTGGCGGGCGCCCAACGCCTTCGAGGCGATGCGACAGCGCCTGGCGGACGAGTACCTGCGCATTCTGCGCGAGGCGCCCGAGGAGCGGGTGTGGACCGTCACCGACGATCTGTTCTACCTGTTCCGGGAGGGTCCGACGCTGGCCCGGCTGCGGTCCTGGTCCCGCGAGGACGAGGTCCACGACCGTCCCCTGCACCCGGACGACATCGATGTCGTCCTGCGGATGGCCACCGAGACGGAGGGGCCCGCCTCCGCGGAGCTGGTCCGCTACTGGGCCGAGCGCCAGCCGCAGGCCTTCAGCGTCTACCGGCTGGTGAGCACGGGCCGGATCGTGGCGTTCACGGCGCGGCTGGTCCTGCCGTCCCCGCCCGACGCCCAGGACCTGGCCACCGATCCCGTGGTGGCCGCCGCGTGGCGGTACACGGAGGCCAACGCCCCGGTGAGCCCCGGTGAGCACATCGGTGTCAGCCGCTTCTCGGTCTATCCCGAGCAGTACCAGGTTCCTTCGCGGGTGATCGACCTGAGCAGTTCCCGGGCCCAGGCGGAGGCGGCCCGGGCGCGCGGGCGGGCGTACGGGTTCGCGGTGTTCCAGGACGCCGAGACGTGGGCCGAGCGCGTGCGGGGCACCCTGCAGGACACGGGGGCGCGGCCGCGGGTGGGTGAGTACACCTATGGCGTGTTCGGTGTCGACTGGCGCCGGCTGCCGGTGGAGTCGTGGCTGATGAACTTCATATCGGCCACCGAAATGCCGGCTGCCCCGGCGGGGCCGTCGCCGGTCTCGCGTACGGCGTTCGACCAGGCGGTGCGCGAGGCGCTGGCGCACTGGCGGGACGCGGACGCGTTCGCGGCCTGTGCGCTGCTGCGTACCCGGCTGGCGGCCGATCTGGGTGAGCCGGTCGGGGAGTTGCGTGCGCTGCTGCGCGCGGCGGTGGACGATCTGGTGCAGGATCCGCGGGGGGTGCGGGCCCGTGACGCGCTGACGGCGGGCTATCTCTCGGGGGCGCCGACGCAGGAGGCGGCCGCGCGCCGGCTGGGGCTGCCGTACGGCACCTACCGTCGTCATCTGCGGCAGGGCCTGGATCTGCTGTGCGAGGCGTTGTGGGAGCGGGAGTTGCACGACCCGCGGTAGGGGTTGATGTGCGTGTGGACAGGTGCGGACAGCAGTGGACAGTGCGCGGCGCTGTCGGGTCTGGAGAGTGGACAGCGTCCGCGCCGAGTCTGTGTCCATGAACGTTGCAGGCATGCACGCGGAGGGACCGCACCGCATGCGCGGGCGCGGCGCGTGCGGTGCGGGGGGGGGTCCCGCGTCTGCCTGACGTTGCATCACATCAATGAGAGGGATTTCCGCCATGACGACTTCGAAGCCGTACCTGACCGGCCACTTCACGCCCGTCGCCGAGGAGGTCACCGCCACCGGTCTCATCGTCGAGGGCACCCTGCCGCCGGAGCTGAACGGCCGGTTGCTGCGCAACGGGCACAACCCCAAGCCCGGCGTCACCCCCACCCACTGGTTCAAGGGCAGTGGCATGGTGCACGGCATCCGGCTGCGTGACGGGCGCGCCGAGTGGTACCGCAACCGCTGGGTGCGGACCCCGGCCCTGCACGGCGCCCCGTACATGACCGAGCGCGGGCCCGATCTGACGGCCAGCGCCGCCGGTACCCACATCATCGAGCACGCGGGGCGTCTGCTGGCGCTGTGCGAGGCGAACCTGCCGTTCGAGATGACCGAGGAGCTGGAGACGGTCGGCGCCTACGACTTCGAGGGCAAGCTGCGCAGTGCGATGACCGCGCACCCCAAGGAGGACCCGGTGACCGGGGAGCTCCACTTCTTCGGGTCCTCGCCGTTCCCGCCGTTCCTGACGTACTACGTGTCCGATGCCAAGGGCCACATCGTTCACGACGCCGAGGTGCCGGGGGCGACCGCCGCGCTCAAGCACGACTTCGCGCTCACCCGCCGCCATGTGGTGTTCGTCGAGGGGAACGTCACCTTCGACCATGCGGAGGCCTCGGGCATCCCCTACAGCTGGAACGACCAGCAGCCCTCCCGTATCGGGGTGATGCCGCGCGGGGAGGACGGCGCCGGGCGGGTGCGCTGGTTCTCCATCGAGCCGGGGAACATGCTGCACGTGTCCAACGCCTACGAGGACGGGCAGGGCCGGATCGTCCTGGAGGGTCCCACCGTGGACCGCGAGGGGTTCCGGCTGTCGTGGAACTGGTGGGTCGGTGCGCCGGGGCGGGGCAGTGAGCCCGTCTCCCGCTCCTACACCCGCCGCTGGGTGCTGGACATGGCGGCCGGTACGGTCGACGAGCAGATCATCGACGATCTGCCGGTGGAGTTCCCGACGCTGAACGAGGAGTACCTGGGCGCCGAGAACCGCTACCAGTACGCCATTTCGTTCCCCGACGAGAACGGTCTGGGCGGCTACGGAGTGGTCAAGTACGACCGCACCACCGGTGCCCGCCGTATCCACCGGGTGGGCGACGCCCGGATGCCGAGCGAGGCCGTGTTCGTGCCCGCCGCCGGCGCGACGGGCGAGGACGAGGGTTATCTGCTGACGGTCGTCTCGGACCTCAAGCAGGATTCCTCGCAGCTGCTGGTGCTGGACGCCTCCGGTCTGGAGCGGGTCGCCACCGTGCACCTGCCGCACCGGGTGGCCGCCGGCCTGCACGGCTCGTGGATCCCCGACAGCCGGCTGGAGGCTTCCGCGGGCTGACCCCGATCGTGGACGCGCCCCGGCTGGCCCCGGGTGCGTGCGTCCACCCCCCGCCGGCCCGCGGAGCCCCCCTGCCCCGGGCCGGCCGCCGGAGCCGCGAGCATCTCGCGGCTCCGGCTCCCCGCGTCGCTCAAGACTTGCTGGAAGGTCGCTCGATTCCCCCGCGACGCGGGCCACCCTCGCCCGTATAGTCGCCATGACTTGACGATTCGATGACCCGTTCCCGAAGAATCGATGACCGAGAAGCTCCGTGGACGGGCGAGCAGGGGGACACACGATGGAGACCGCACGCCTGGCCTCGCTCATCGCCGCCACGGTCACGATGGGGTTGGTCAGTGGCCTGTTCTACGGCTTCTCCGTGTCCGTGATGCCGGGGTTGAAGCGCACGGACGACCGGACGGTCATCGAGGTCATGCAGCACATCAACAAGGCCATCCTCAACGGCTGGTTCGTGCTGGGCTACATCGGCGCATTCCTGTTCACCGCGCTGGCGCTGGCGTTGCACATTCCCTCGGACGGCCGTGACGTGCTGCCGGCGCTGATCGCGGCCCTGGTCTGCTACATCCTGTCGATGGGGCTCACCAACAAGGTGAACATCCCGTTGAACAACGCGCTGGAGAAGGCCGGTCCGGTCGCCCGTATCGGTGACCCGGCCGCGGTGCGCCGCGCTTTCGAGGGGCCGTGGGCGCGGGCCAATGTCTGGCGGACGCTGCTGTGCACGGCCGCGGTCGGCTTCCTGGCCTGGGCCCTGTACCTGCACGGGCAGACCGGCTGACGACGAACGGGAGTCCTGCGGCCGGGGCTGCCGCGGGACTCCCGTTCGTGGCGCTCGGATTCAGCGGGTGGCGCGCCCGTAGAGGACCAGGGCGCGGGAGAGGGCCGTGAGGGCCACCGTGCACAGCAGGGTGCGGATGATGTTGGTGGAGACCCAGGTGCTCTTGAACTTCTCGACGATGGAGAAGTCGGTCAGCTTCGCGGCGTCGCCCGCGTCGGCGAGTTCGTTGTTGAGGGGGATGTTCACGGAGAAGGTGATCATCAGGACGACGAAGTAGGCCACGGTGGCGACGGCGACCCAGACGGCGACGTTGCGGCGGCCGGCCCGGAACTCGACGATCGCGGAGGCGGCGGCGACCAGCAGGGCGAGGACGAACACCATGCCGAAGAGCCCGTTGCCGTCGATCGCGGCGTTGAAGTTCTGCATCGCCGTGACGTAGGTGCGCTCGTCGCCCGCCGCCAGACCCGGCATCACCGAGACGTCGAAGGCGAAGAAGAGTCCTGCCATCAGGCCGACGAGGACGGTGGAGACCAGGAGGAGGACGGTGGCCACCTTGCCTCGTTCGGCGGCCTGCGGCGCCGGGGCCGGCGGTCCGGGCTGGGCCCAGGCGCCGGGCGGGGCCGCGTAGGGACTCGGGCCGCCGGCGGGGGGCTGCTGGGGGCTACCGGCCGGATTGGGGTTCATGGGACATCCTCATCTGCGGTGGTGGGAGTTGTGCTCGCCCTCGGCACGGACATTTTGATCGTGGCATTCCCCGGGGTGCCCGGCCATGGGGTTTCCACCGGCTCTCGAGCGGTGCTCGAGAGCCGGTGGCGTGAACTGTTCGGTCAGTAGCGGTAGTGGTCCGGCTTGTACGGGCCCTCGACCTTGACGCCGATGTAGGCGGCCTGCTCCGGGCGGAGCGTGGTCAGGCGGACGCCGAGGGCGTCGAGGTGGAGACGGGCGACCTTCTCGTCGAGGTGCTTGGGCAGCACGTAGACCTCGGTCGGGTACTCCTGCGGCTTGGTGAACAGCTCGATCTGGGCCAGCGTCTGGTCCGCGAAGGAGTTCGACATCACGAAGGACGGGTGACCGGTGGCGTTGCCCAGGTTCAGCAGACGGCCCTCGGAGAGCACGATCAGGACCTTGCCGTCGGGGAACTTCCACGTGTGGACCTGCGGCTTGACCTCGTCCTTGACGATGCCCTCGATCTTCGCGAGACCGGCCATGTCGATCTCGTTGTCGAAGTGACCGATGTTCCCGACGATCGCCTGGTGCTTCATCCTGGCCATGTCCGAGGCCATGATGATGTCCTTGTTGCCGGTCGTGGTGATGAAGATGTCGGCCGTCTCCACGACATCGTCGAGGGTGGCGACCTGGTAGCCGTCCATCGCCGCCTGCAGCGCGCAGATCGGGTCGATCTCGGTGACGATGACCCGCGCGCCCTGGCCGCGCAGCGACTCCGCACAGCCCTTGCCGACGTCGCCGTAACCGAAGACGACCGCGACCTTGCCGCCGATCAGGACATCGGTGGCACGGTTGATGCCGTCGATCAGCGAGTGACGGCAGCCGTACTTGTTGTCGAACTTCGACTTCGTCACGGCGTCGTTCACGTTGATCGCCGGGAACAGCAGGCTGCCCTCGGACATCATCTCGTACAGACGGTGGACACCGGTCGTGGTCTCCTCCGTCACACCGCGGATTCCGGCGGCCAGGGCCGTCCAGTCGATGCTCGTCCTGCCCAACAGGCCCAGGACCAGGGCCATTTCCTCGTTGTCGGCGGTGGAGGGGTCCGGGACGCGGCCGGCCTTCTGGTACTCGACGCCCTTGTGGACCAGGAGGGTGGCGTCGCCGCCGTCGTCGAGGATCATGTTGGGTCCCGCGTGCCCGGGCCAGGTCAGCGCCTGCTCCGTGCACCACCAGTACTCCTCCAGCGTCTCGCCCTTCCAGGCGAAGACCGGGATGCCGGCGGCGGCTATCGCGGCGGCGGCGTGGTCCTGGGTGGAGTAGATGTTGCAGGACACCCAGCGGACCTCGGCGCCGAGCGCGACGAGCGTCTCGATGAGCACGGCCGTCTGCACGGTCATGTGCAGCGAGCCGGTGATACGGGCGCCGGCCAGCGGCTGCGCCCGGGCGTACTCCGCGCGGATCGCCATCAGGCCCGGCATCTCGTGCTCGGCCAGGGTGATCTCCTTGCGGCCGAACTCGGCGAGAGAAAGGTCTGCGACCTTGAAGTCCATGGGTTCTACTCCGTGATGGTGGTGGCTGGGTCGTGGCTGACGTTCAGGTTCTGATGGATCTCTAGAGTCGCGGTGGACTTGTTGAGGGTGATGTAGTGCAGGCCGGGTGCGCCCTCGGCGAGGAGGCGCTCGGACATGGCGGTCGCGTACTCGACACCGATGCGGTGGCCGGCCGCCGGATCGTCCTTGGCGGCTTCGAGCCGCTGGGCGAGGGCGTCGGGGAAGCGGGCGTCGCTGAGCTCGGCGAAGCGCCGGATCTGGCGGAAATCGGTCGCCGGCATGATCTCGGGGATGATCGGGGTCAGGCAGCCGACGGCGAGGAGCCGGTCCCGCAGCCGCAGGTAGTCCTCGGCGTGGAAGAACATCTGGGTGATGGCGTAGTCGGCGCCGGCGTGACACTTGGCGGCGAAGTGGCGGATGTCCTCGGTCCAGGAGGGCGAGCGGGGATGACGCTCGGGGAACGCCGCCACGCCCACGGTGAAGTCGCCCAGCCGGCGGATGAGCGAGACCAGTTCGTGGGCGTGGGTCAGGCCGTCCGCATGGCGCGTCCACTCCCCCTTCGGATCGCCGGGCGGGTCACCGCGCAGGGCGAGGATGTCGCGGATACCGGCGTCGGCGTACTGGCCGATGATGTGGCGCAGTTCGGCGACCGAGTGCCCGACCGCGGTCAGGTGCGCGACCGGGCGCAGGGTGGTCTCGGCGGCGATGCGCTTGGTGACCTCGACGGTGCGGCTGCGGGAGGAGCCGCCGGCGCCGTAGGTGACGGAGACGAAGGACGGGGCGAGGGCCTCGATGCGGCGGACGGCCGCCCACAGGGTGCGCTCCCCGGCGTCCGTCTTCGGGGGGAAGAACTCGAAGGAGAAGGTCCGCCGGCCCTGGGCCAGCAGTTCACGGACGCCGAGCGGGGCGGGGGTGCGTTGGGGGGTGGGGGTGGGGGCGCGGGACGTGCGGGGGCGTTCGGCGGTGGCGGCCGGGGCAGCCGGCATGTCGGACTCCTTTCCGGCTGGTGGGGGTCAGCGCGCGTTGAAGTAGTTGGCTTCGGGGTGGTGGATGACGATGGCGTCGGTGGACTGCTCGGGGTGGAGCTGGAACTCCTCGGAGAGCCGGACGCCGATGCGTTCCGGCTCCAGGAGGTCGGCGATCTTGGCGCGGTCCTCCAGGTCGGGGCAGGCCGGGTAGCCCAGTGAGTAGCGGCATCCCTGGTACTCGGTGCGGAACATGCCGGCCATGGACTGCGGGTCGGAGCCGCCGATACCGAGGTCGGCGCGGACGCGGGCGTGCCAGTACTCGGCGAGGGCCTCGGCGAGCTGGACGGACAGGCCGTGGAGTTCCATGTACTCGCGGTATGCGTCGGCGGCGAAGAGCCGCGCGGTCTCCCCGCCGATGCGGCTGCCCACGGTGACGACCTGGAGGCCGACGACGTCGGTCTCGCCGGACTCCTCCGGGCGGAAGAAGTCCGCGAGGCACAGGCGGCGGCCGCGCTGCTGGCGCGGGAAGGTGAAGCGGGTGCGCTCCGAGCCGTTCTCGCCCAGGATGATGAGGTCGTCGCCCTTGGAGACGCAGGGGAAGTAGCCGTGCACGACGGCGGCTTCGAGGAGGCCGTCGGTGTGCAGCTTGTCGAGCCAGCCGCGGAGCCGGGGGCGGCCGTCGGTGGCGATGGTGTCGGTGTCCTTCAGGCCCCACTGGCCCTTGAAGAGGGCGGTCTCGTCGAGCCAGGAGGCGTAGTCCTTGAGCGGGATGCCCTTGACGACGCGGGTGCCCCAGAACGGCGGGGCGGGGACGGGGTTGTCGAGGGCGACGTCGGAGCGGCCGGCGTCGACCGGTTCCGCCGCCGTCAGGAGGGGTGTGTCGCGCTTGGGTACGCGGCGCTGCTTGAGGGGCGGGAGTTGGGCCCCGGGAACGCCGCGTTTGACGCCCATCAGTGCGTCCATCAGGCGCAGGCCCTCGAAGGCGTCGCGGGCGTAGCGGACCTCGCCCTCGTAGATCTCGTGGAGGTCCTGTTCGACGTAGGCGCGGGTGAGGGCGGCGCCGCCGAGGATGACCGGGTAGTCGGCGGCCAGCTTGCGCTGGTTCAGCTCCTCCAGGTTCTCCTTCATGATCACCGTTGACTTCACCAGCAGGCCGGACATGCCGATGACGTCGGCCCTGTGTTCCTGTGCGGCCTCCAGGATCGCGGAGACCGGCTGCTTGATGCCGATGTTGACGACGTTGTAGCCGTTGTTGGTGAGGATGATGTCGACGAGGTTCTTGCCGATGTCGTGGACGTCACCGCGGACCGTGGCCAGGACGATGGTGCCCTTGCCGTCGTCGTCGGTCTTCTCCATGTGGGGTTCGAGGTGGGCGACGGCGGTCTTCATGACCTCGGCGGACTGGAGGACGAAGGGGAGCTGCATCTGGCCGGAGCCGAACAGTTCGCCGACGACCTTCATGCCCTCCAGCAGGGTGTCGTTGACGATGTCCAGGGCCGGCCGGGTCTGCAGGGCCTCGTCGAGGTCGGCCTCCAGGCCGTTCTTCTCGCCGTCGATGATCCGCCGCTGGAGCCGCTCGTCCAGCGGCAGCGCCAGCAGCTCCTCCGCCCTACCGGCCTTCAGCGACTTGGTGTTGACGCCCTCGAAGAGCGCCATCAGCTTCTGCAGCGGGTCGTAGTCGCCCTCGCGCCGGTCGTAGATCAGATCCAGCGCGGTGGTGACCTGCTCGTCGTCGAACCGGGCGATCGGCAGGATCTTGCTCGCGTGGACGATCGCCGAGTCCAGACCGGCCTTGACGCACTCGTCCAGGAACACGGAGTTCAGCAGCACACGGGCGGCCGGGTTCAGACCGAAGGAGATGTTGGAGAGACCCAGGGTCGTCTGCACGTCCGGGTGGCGGCGCTTCAGCTCACGGATCGCCTCGATCGTGGCGATACCGTCGCCCCGGGACTCCTCCTGGCCGGTGCAGATCGTGAAGGTCAGGGTGTCGATGAGGATGTCCGACTCGCGGATCCCCCAGTTCCCCGTCAGATCCTCGATCAGCCGCTCGGCAATGGCGACCTTGTGCTCGACCGTGCGGGCCTGACCCTGCTCGTCGATGGTCAGCGCGATCAGAGCCGCACCGTGCTCCTGCGCGAGCCGGGTGACCAGAGCGAACCGGGACTCCGGACCGTCGCCGTCCTCGTAGTTCACCGAGTTGATGACCGCGCGGCCGCCCAGCTTCTCCAGACCTGCCCGGATCACCGGGACCTCGGTCGAGTCGAGCACGATCGGCAATGTCGACGCCGTCGCGAAACGGCCCGCCAACTCGGCCATGTCGGCAACGCCGTCACGGCCCACGTAGTCCACGCACAGGTCGAGCATGTGCGCGCCCTCGCGGATCTGGTCGCGGGCCATCTCCACACAGTCGTCCCAGCGGGCCTCCAGCATCGCCTCACGGAACTTCTTCGACCCGTTCGCGTTCGTCCGCTCACCGATCGCCATGTACGAGGTGTCCTGGCGGAACGGAACCGTCTGGTACAGGGAGGCGGCGCCGGGTTCGGGGTGTGGATCGCGCGCGGTCGGGGTGAGGCCGCGGACCCGTTCCACCACCTGGCGCAGGTGCTCGGGGGTGGTGCCGCAGCAGCCGCCGACCAGGGAGAGCCCGTAGTCACGGACGAAGGTCTCCTGCGCGTCCGCCAACTCGCTCGCGGAGAGGGGGTAGTGCGCTCCGTCCTTCGTCAGGACGGGCAGGCCCGCGTTGGGCATGCAGGAGAGCGGGATGCGGGCGTTGCGCGCGAGGTAGCGCAGGTGCTCGCTCATCTCGGCCGGGCCGGTGGCGCAGTTCAGACCGATCATGTCGATGCCGAGGGGCTCCAGCGCCGTCAGGGCGGCGCCGATCTCCGAGCCGAGGAGCATCGTGCCGGTGGTCTCCACGGTCACCGAGCAGATCAGCGGAACGCTGACGCCCAGCGCCTCCATCGCCCGCCGCGCACCGATGATGGAGGACTTCGTCTGCAGGAGGTCCTGGGTGGTCTCCACGAGCAGCGCGTCCGCGCCGCCGGAGATCAGACCCTCGGCATTGATCTGGTAGGCGTCACGGATCCGGCCGTAGGTGATGTGGCCCAGCGTCGGCAGCTTCGTACCCGGGCCCATCGACCCCAGCACCCACCGCTGCTGCCCCGTCCTGGCAGTGAACTCGTCCGCGACCTCACGCGCGATCCGCGCACCCGCCTCCGACAGCTCGAAATTGCGTTCGGCGATGTCGTACTCGGCCAGCGCCGCATAGTTCGTACCGAAGGTGTTCGTCTCGACGCAGTCCACACCCACCGAGAAATACGCCTCGTGCACCGAACGCACGATGTCGGGGCGGGTCACGTTCAGAACCTCGTTGCAGCCCTCCAGCTGCTGGAAGTCCTCCATGCTGGGGTCCTGCGCCTGGAGCATCGTCCCCATGGCCCCGTCGGCGACGACCACACGGGTCGCGAGCGCCTCCCGGAGGGCGGTCACCCGTTCCTGCGCGTTCGGCGCGTGTGTCGTCATGCCGGCTGCTCCAGCTTCGGTCCCAGCAGGCCGGCCGCCTGCTCCCCGTACACCGTGCGGACGGTGGCGAGGAGCCGGGCGGGCTCGACCTCGTAGGACTGCGAGCCCACGGCCCGGAGGACCAGTGCGGACATCGCGCAGCCGAGCTGGGCGGCGGTCTCCAGCGGCAGTCCCCAGCCGACGGCGGCCAGGAAGCCGGAGCGGAAGGCGTCTCCGACGCCGGTGGGGTCCTCGGCGCGGACGTCGGGGACGGCGGGGACGGTGAGGGTGGGCGCGCCCTTGGTGTCGATGCGGACGCCCTGCGCGCCGAGGGTGGTGATCCAGGTGCCGACGCGGTCGAGGACCTCCTCGTGGCTCCATTCGGCGCGTTCGCGCAGCAGCGCGGACTCGTACTCGTTGGTGAAGAGCCAGCGTGCCCCGGTGACGAGGGTGCGTACTTCGGGGCCGGTGAGGCGGGCGAGCTGCTGCGAGGGGTCGGCGGCGAAGTCGATGCCCAGTTCCCGGGCCTGTTCGGTGTGGCGGACCATCGCGCCGGGGTCGTTGGGCGAGACGAGGATCAGGTCGAGGGGGGTGCGGGCGTGCAGGGCGTGCAGGTCGATGCGGGCGGACTCGGCCATCGCGCCCGCGTAGAAGGAGGCGATCTGGTTGGAGTCCTGGTCGGTCATGCACATGAAGCGGGCGGTCTGGTGCCGGGCGGAGACGTGCACCGCGCCGGTGTCGACTCCGTGTTCCTTGAGCCAGACCTCGTACTCGGCGAAGTCGGAGCCGACGGCGCCCGCGAGGAGGGGGGTCAGGCGCAGGCCGCCGAGGCCGTAGGCGATGTTGGCGGCCACTCCCCCGCGCCGCACCTCGAGGGTGTCGACGAGGAAGGACAGGGAGATGTGGTGCAGCTGGTCGGGGAGCAGCTGGTCTACGAACCGGCCCGGGAAGGCCATGAGGTGATCTGTGGCGATGGATCCGGTCACCGCGATACGCACGTGGACTCCTGTGAGCTGGTCTGTGGTCGGCGGGGCGAGGTGCTGGGCTGGAACATCAGGCAGGGGGCATGGGCCGTGGAGTGTGGGGTGTGCGGGTGGGGGTGCGGGGCGGGCGGCGCCGGCCGGCGCTCGGCGCCGCCCGCCCGGCCCCCTCGGGGCTGTTCAGGCTCCGGCGGCGGCCTTCAGCAGCTCGGCGCGGTCGGTGCGCTCCCAGGTGAAGTCCGGCAGTTCACGGCCGAAGTGGCCGTAGGCGGCGGTCTGGGCGTAGATCGGGCGCAGCAGGTCGAGGTCGCGGATGATGGCGGCCGGGCGGAGGTCGAAGACCTCGGCGATGGCGTCCTCGATCCGGGTGATGTCGGTCTTCTCGGTGCCGAAGGTCTCGACGAACAGGCCGACGGGCTCGGCCTTGCCGATGGCGTACGCGACCTGGACCTCGCAGCGGGAGGCGAGGCCGGCGGCGACCACGTTCTTGGCGACCCAGCGCATGGCGTAGGCGGCGGAACGGTCGACCTTGGAGGGGTCCTTGCCGGAGAAGGCGCCGCCGCCATGGCGGGCCATGCCGCCGTAGGTGTCGATGATGATCTTGCGGCCGGTGAGGCCTGCGTCGCCCATCGGGCCGCCGATCTCGAAGCGGCCGGTCGGGTTGACCAGGAGGCGGTAGCCGGCGGTCTCCAGTTTGATGCCGTCGTCGGCGAGCCGGGCGAGGACGTGCTCGACCACGTGGGCCTTGATGTCGGGGGCCAGCAGGGCTTCCAGGTCGATGTCGGAGGCGTGCTGGGAGGAGACGACGACGGTGTCCAGGCGGACGGCCTTGTCGCCGTCGTACTCGATGGTGACCTGGGTCTTGCCGTCGGGGCGCAGGTACGGGAGGGTGCCGTTCTTGCGGACCTCGGAGAGCCGGCGGGAGAGCCGGTGGGCGAGGTGGATGGGCAGGGGCATGAGTTCGGGGGTCTCGTCGGTGGCGTAGCCGAACATCAGGCCCTGGTCGCCGGCGCCCTGCTTGTCGAGCTCGTCCTGATCGCCTTCCACCCGGGTCTCGTAGGCGGTGTCGACGCCCTGGGCGATGTCCGGGGACTGGGCGCCGATGGAGACGGACACGCCGCAGGAGGCGCCGTCGAAGCCCTTGACGGACGAGTCGTAGCCGATCTCCAGGATCTTGTCGCGTACGAGCTGCGCTATCGGTGCGTAGGCCTGCGTCGTCACCTCGCCCGCGATGTGCACAAGACCGGTGGTGATCAGTGTCTCGACCGCGACGCGCGAGGTCGGGTCCTGGGCGAGCAGCGCGTCGAGGATCGTGTCGCTGATCTGGTCGGCGATCTTGTCGGGGTGTCCCTCGGTCACGGATTCCGAGGTGAACAGACGACGGGACATGTCACTCCTGGTGGTGTGGGACGGGGTGTCGGGTCGGGCGGGGCGGGGGCGGTCAGGGCCGGGCGGTGGTGGTGGCTGCCGCCGTGGCCGTTTCCAGGGTTCGGGCGAGGGCCCGGACCGGGTCGGGGCCGGGGCCGCCTTCGCCTTGGGTGGTGAGGGCGCCGCCGATCGCGACGAGGGGCGGGTGCCAGCCGTGCGAGGCGATGCGTTCGGCCACCGCGCAGGCGAGGGAGCCGGCGCCGGAGAAGCCGGCCAGCAGCAGGGGTTCGCCGCGGGCGAGGGCGGGGCGGAGCGCCGCGAGTACGGTCGTCGCGTCGGCGGGCGGCGCCACGGTGGTCAGGGCCTGCGGGCCGGGGTAGGCGGCGGCAAGTGCGTCGTAGCAGCCCGGTGGTGCGTCGGGCGGCGGGACCAGGCAGATCGTGCCGGCGCCGGTACGGGAGGCCGCGCGCAGGATCCGCAGGGTGCGGGCGGTGGGCGCGGCGACGCGGGGTACGGGGCTGCCGTCGAGCAGGGCCAGGGCGTCGGCGACGGTGGTGACGGCTTTGCCGGGGGCGTGGGGCAGTTCGCGCAGCAGCAGGGTGGTCTGGGCGAGGGTTTCTGCGGCGTCGGAGTCGGCGATGCGGGTCCGGTCGTACACGCAGGTCAGGACGAGGGCGCCGTCGGCGTCGTGGTGTGCGGTGACGGTGAGGGGGCGTGCGGTGTGCGCTGCGATGGTTTCGGCGGGGCCGACCCGTATGCCCTCGGTGGCGAGTTCGGTGTGGATGGGGTCGTCGGCGGGTGCGGGGGGTGGTGTCGCTTCGAAGGCGATGAGCGAGTCGGGGACCGGGTGGGTGGTGGCGGGGCCGGGGTGGTTCGTGGCCGGCGGGGACCACAGTGCCGCCTGGCCCGGGGAGACCCATTCGTGGGAGGCCGCTTCGAGGGCCTGGCCGGCCAGGGTGGTGAGCAGGCGGGTCAGGGGGGTGGCCGGGTCGATGCGGACGTGCAGCGGCAGGGCGCCGCGCAGCGGGCCCGGGAGGCGGTCGGCGCCGGGGAGCGGGATGCCGCGGCCGGAGACGGCGGCGGCGAAGGCGACCGCGGGGGCGGTGGGGGCGGCGCGGTGGAGCTGGAGGGCCCAGACGGTGTGCAGGGCGGTGCTTTCGGTCGCGCCCCGGTCGGCCGCCCAGTGGCGCAGGCGCAGTGCCTCGTTGGGGGTGAGGCGTTGGCGGGTGCGGCCGTGGCCGCGCCGGCGGGGGCCGGCGCCGGGCTGCCGGTCGGGGCGGGTCGGGTCGGGTCGGCCGGGGAGGCCGGCGGCGCCCGCGGGGGCGCCGGCGCGGGCCCAGAAGGCGCGGGCGGGTGCCTGGTTGCGGCGGGCGAGCCAGTGCATGTGGTCGCGGAGGTCGGGGCGTCGTTCGCTGCCGAGGGGCCGGCCGTCGGCGAGGTAGGCCCGGTACAGGGTGCGCCGGAGCAGCCGGGCGCTCCATCCGTCGAGCAGTGCCTGGTGGTAGGTCAGCAGGATGCGGTACACCTGGCCGGGTTCTTCCAGCAGGGCGATGCGCAGGGCCGTGCCGGGCCGGTGGAGGTCGAATTCCCGCATCCGTTCGCTGAGCAGCAGTGCGTGCCAGTCCTCGCTGCCGCGGGGGTGGCGTTCCAGTTGCGGGGCGGCGTGCGGGTGTACGGCGATGAGCGGGCCGGTGCCGGGTGCGGCGGGCCCGGCCAGGGCGGTGCGCAGCACTGCCTCGCTGTCGTGGAGGTTCTGCCAGGCGGCGGTGAACCGCCGGGCGTCCAGCGGCCCGTACCAGCGCCAGTGGAGTTGTTCCACGTGCAGGCCGGCGCCGGGGTGGGTCATGGCGTCGAGGAGTACCTCGCGTTGCAGGGGTGTGGTGGGTGGGAGTCTTTCCGGCTCCGCGGTGGTGCCTGCGGGGTGTGGGGTGCATGCGGGGTGTGGGGTGCGGCCGTGGTGGCGGGCGCATTCGGGGTGTCGGGTGCAGGGGACGGCGGCGGGTTCCCGGGCGGGGTGGGGCCCGTGTCCCGCCGCCGTGGACCCGGTGAGCAGGTCGCAGAGCCGACCGGCGGGGAACGGCGGCGGGGGCAGGGTGAGGGTGTGGTGGTGGTCGGTGTGCCGCTGCAGCCTCGGGGTGCACGGGGGCAGCGACGCGAGGGCGGCGGTGAGCGCGGCAGGGGTGAGGCTGCCGTGGAGGTCGAGGGAGGTCGGAGGGCCGGGTGTGAGCACCACGGTCATGGCCACAGTGGCGGCCATCGGCTTCCCTCCTCTTCCCTTTCGGTTTCGGACACATGCAGGACTCGTGGGGGACACGGCCGGACATGGTCTGTTGTCGAGGATTCTTCCGCCCGGTCCTCGGCCCGTCCTTGAGCGCGCATCGAGTCGGGATGCCGTCAGCGGATCCGGAAGTTGGCCATCATTCCCATCGCCGAGTGGTCCAGCAAATGGCAGTGGTAGACGTAGGTGCCCTTGTAGGTGTCGAAGGTGGCGTGGAGTTTGACGGTCTCGCCGGGGAAGAGACGGACGGTGTCCTTGAGGCCGGCCTCGGCCGGCCCGACCGGGGCGCCATTGCGTTCCAGGAGCCGGAACTGGACCAGGTGCATGTGGAAGTTGTGCGGGACGAGCTTGTTGGCGTTGGTGACGGTCCAGATCTCCGAGGTGCCGTGTGTGATGGTCTGGTCGATGCGGTGGTGGTCCCAGACCTGGCCGTCCATGAAGCCCTGCGGTTCCTGCCGGCCGTCCTCGTCCATGCTGAGGACGACGGTGCGCTGCACGGTGGCGGGCGGCAGGGCGGCGAGGGTGCGCAGTACGTTCGGGACGCGGCTCGGGTCGGGGGCGGTGCGTACGACGTCGAAGCGCAGGACCTTGCCGACCTGGTCGGGGGTGCCGGGGCCGAGGGTGTTCTCCAGGACGATCCTGGTGCCGGTGGGGTAGCGGGAGAAGTCGATGACCACGTCGGCGCGTTCCGCCGGGGACAGTCCGATGGTGTCGGTGGTGAAGGGGCGTTCCAGCAGTCCGCCGTCCGAGCCGATCTGGATCATCTGGCCGCCGTCGGACAGGCGCAGCTGGAAGAAGCGCATGTTGGAGGAGTTGAGCAGCCGGAAGCGGTATTTGCGGGCGGCGACCTCGAAGTAGGGGGTGGGGCGGCCGTTGGCGAGGATGGTGGTGCGGCCGAAGACGTCGTCCATGACGTAGACCAGCTGTCCGCTCTCGTCGAAGCGGGCGTCGCGCAGGGCGATGGGGACTTCGTACTGGCCGGCGGGCAGCGGCAGGGAGCGTTCGTTGTCGTCGGAGAGCAGGTAGGTGGCGGACAGGCCGCGGAAGACGTGTTCGGACTCCATGTGGTGCGCGTGGTCGTGGAACCAGAGGCCGGCGCCGGGCTGCTGGTTGGGGTAGGTGTAGGTGCGGGAGGTGCCCGGGGCGAAGGTGTCCATGGGGCCGCCGTCGTTCTCCGGGGAGACGTTGCCGCCGTGGAGGTGGACCGCGACGGGCATGGTGAGGGTGTTGCGGTGGCGGATGACGACTTTGCGTCCGGTGCGGGCGCGCAGGACGGGGCCGGGGAAGTGGCCGTCGTAGGTGAGGACCTTGGTGCGCACCCCGGGGATGATCTCCCGTGCGGCTTCCTTGATCGTGACGGCGTAGGTGTCCTGGCCGGCGGGCCCGGATATCGGTGAGAGGACCGGCAGGGTCGGCATCCGTACGGTGAAGGGCGGCGGGACGGTGACCGCGTCCGTGCCGGCGGAGTTGGCCTGCGCGGACCCGGAGGCGAGCAGTGGCGTCAGCCCGCCGGCGGTGAGCAGGCCGGCGCCGGTCGCGGCGACGGCTCCGCCGAGCAGGCTGCGTCTGGTGACCATGGGATGTCCTCCTGGGAAGGGTGGGTGCGCGGGCCGTCCGGGAGGGGGCCGTTCGCGCTGCCGGGGCCGGCGCGTGGTGGTGCCGCGCAGGTGGCGCGCCGCGAGTGCACCAGATGCGGCTTGCGGGCGGCTCGAGCCCGGATGGTGTGCGGGGGTTCGGCGTTGCGCGGGCCTTGCGGGGGCTGGGCAAGGCTCCTCGTGCGTACGTATGACCGCGTACGCGCGACTGTGCCGCCGATCGGGGCGGCCGCTGGGGGGAGGCACCCGTGGACCTGAGGGACCTGCACGACTTACGCGACTGGCTGCCGCGCGCGCTGGGGGTGGCGGAGCGGTGGGGCGGTCAGTTCGGGCCGTACGAGAGTCATGACGCGCACCGGGTCGCATCCGACGCGTTCACCGAGGCGTTCGACCGGCTGGCCAAGCGGATGGACCACAACTATCCGTTCTTCCACCCGCGTTACGCCGGACAGATGGTCAAGCCGCCGCACCCGGCGGCCGTCACGGGCTATCTGACCGCGATGCTGTTCAATCCCAACAACCATGCCGCCGAGGGCGGTCCCGCGACGACCGAGATGGAACGCGAGGCGGTCGCCGCGCTGGCCGGCATGTTCGGGTTCGACGCGCATGTCGGGCACCTCACCACCAGTGGCACGATGGCCAACCTGGAGGCCCTGTACGTGGCCCGGCAGGTGCATCCCGGCCGTGGGATCGCCTACAGCTCCGAGTGCCACTACACGCACGAGCGGATGTGCCACGTGCTGGGCGTGGAGGGCCATCGCATCCCCGTCGACGGGTACGGCCGTATCGATCTCGACGCGCTGGAGGATGCGCTGCGCGGCGGGCGGATCGGGACCGTCGTCGTCACCACCGGCACGACCGGGCTGGGGGCGGTCGACCCGGTGCACGAGGTGCTGGCGCTGGCGCGCCGGTACGGGGTGCGGGTGCACGTGGACGCGGCGTACGGCGGGTTCTACGCGGTCCTGGGCCGGGTGGGGGCCGGCGGCGTCGACCCGGCGCCCTGGCGGGCGATCGCCGGCTGCGACTCGGTGGTGGTGGACCCGCACAAGCAGGGGCTGCAGCCGTACGGGTGCGGGGCGGTGCTCTTTCCCGATCCGCGGGCCGGGCGGCACTTCGCGCACGATTCGCCGTACACCTATTTCACCGACGCCGAGCTGCACCTGGGCGAGATCAGCCTGGAGTGCTCGCGGGCGGGTGCGGCGGCCGCCGCGCTGTGGCTGACGCTGGAGCTGCTGCCGCTGACCCCGGACGGGTTCGGGCGGATCCTGGCCGCGAACCGGCGGGCCGCGCTGCGGTGGGCGGACCTGCTGGCCGCGTCCGGGGAGCTGGAGCTGTACCAGCGCCCGGACCTCGACATCGTCACGTATTTCCCGGTGACCGCCGACCGGGCGCTGTCCTCGATCGACGCGGCGTCGGAGCGGCTGCTGCGGGCGGGGATGACGGCGGAGGCGGACCCGGTGTTCCTGAGTGTGCTGCGTGCGGACGCGGATGCGTTCGTGCGGCGTCACCCGGGCGTGGTGCGGGACGCGCAGGCGGCGCGGGTGATCCGCAGCGTCCTGATCAAACCGGAGTCCGAGCACTACCTGCCGACCCTGCACGCCCGTGTGGCGGAACTCGCGGCGGACGCCCGGGCCACGCCCTGACCCCTCTCCCCCATTTCTTCTGTGCCCTTCCTTCCTCCATCCCGTCACCTGACCGGAGGCCTTGCCTTGTCTGCCCTGCCTTTGAACCGGCTGAGCCCATCGGCCGTCACCGACCTGTCCGCCCTCCTCGCCGCCTGCTTCCAGCAGGACGCCCTGACCCGCTGGATGATCCCCGGCGAGCGGCGGCGCGGCGAGCTGCTGCCCGGGTTCTTCCGGGTGTTCGTGGAACTGTCCGCCGCCTACGACGGGGTGCTCACCGGCCCGGACGGCGACGCGGTGCTGTTGTTCCTGCCGCCCGGCGCCGAGCCGGACGGCAGGGCCCTGGACGCGGCGTTCGCCGATGTCCTGGGCGAGTACGCGGAGCCGATGCGCACCATCGCGGGCCTTCAGGAGGAGGCCCATCCGCACGGCGCGCCGCACTACTACGTCTCCTTCGGGGCGGTCCGCCCCGGCCGGCAGCAGAGCGGCCTGATGTCGGGGCTGCTGGGGCGGGTGGTGGCCCGTGCGGATGCCGACGGCGTCGGCGCCTATGTGGAGGCCAGCTCCCCCGGCGGTGAGGCGGCCGCCCGGCGTGCCGGTTTCCGGCTCCTGGGCGCGGACGTCGCGCTGCCCGGCGGAGGACCTGTACTGCGACCCATGTGGAGGGACCCCCGATGAGGGGAGACGATCTGATCCAGTCGTGGACCGCCGGCGAGATAGCCCGCGGTGAGGCTCCGGCGGAGTACCTCGGGCCGTTGCTCCAGGTGCTGATGTGGAGCAGGGACTTCCTGGTCTCCAGCCATCCCGAGCTGGGGCGCAGCGGCCCGGTGTGCCCGTACACGCAGCCTTCGCTGCGCAAGGAGCTGTTCCATCTGGCGGTGCCGGCGGCGGGGTGCGAGGATCTGGCCTCCGCGGTCGACTCGCTGCGTACCCGTCATGCGGTGCTCGCGCAGCGGCTGGCGCCGGAGGACCGTGAGCTGCTGACGATCCTGCTGGTGCTGCCGGGGTTCGATCCGACGGATTCGGTGGAGTTGGACGAGCTGCAGCGCAAGGCGAAGGACGAGTTCGTGGCGGAGGGGCTGATGATCGGTCAGTTCCATCCGGTGTGCGAGGAGCCGGGTCTGTACAACGAGGCGTTTCGGCCGCTGCGTTCTCCGGTGCCGCTGCTGGCGGTTCGCAAGCTGTTGGTGTTCGACCTGCCGTTCCTGGTGGGTGACGACTTGCACATGGATCACTACCTGCAGCGTTTCGCGCCGGATCTGCCGTCGCGGATCCGTGATCAGTTGGTGAGCCGGGTGGTGGCCGCCTGATTTCGGTGCGGGCACGGCTGTGGCCCCGGTGGCGTCTGCCACCGGGGCCTCGGTCTGTCGGGCGGTGCGTCGGGCGGTGCTTGGGGCGGGTGGTTCAGTGCGGGGCGGCCCGCAGGCAGTCCTCCAGGAAGGTCAGGACGCGCAGGTGGTAGGCGGGGGCGGTGTGGCCCAGGCTGATGTTGTGGCCGGAGGCGGCCAGGTGGTCGACGGTGACGGAGGGTGCGGCCGTCAGCCGGGAGGTCATCGCGGACAGGGTGGGGGCGTCCAGGTTCCACCAGGCCTCGTGTTCGGCGAAGGTGAGGCGGACAGGGACGCGGACGTCGGGGGCCAGTGCCTCGTACTGGGCGGTCCAGCGCAGGGTTTCCGCGGACTCCAGCGGTGGTGTCGTGGCGAGCAGGGTGCGGCTGGCCTGGAAGGTGCCGCGGGGGTAGAGGTTCAGGGGGCCCCAGTTGAGTCTGGTGGCGCCGGCGCCCAGGGTGGAGGGGAAGTGCAGGGCCTCGGGGTTGTAGCGGTAGCCGACGCCGGAGGCGTCCAGGCCCAGCAGGGGGGTGCCGCCGCCGTCGGCGGCTGCGGTGTGGAGGGCGACCTTGCCGCCGTCGGAGTGGCCCAGCAGGAGGATTCCGGCGCCGATGTCGTACTCGGCGGCGTGCTCCTTGAGGGCGGCGTGGAGGGTTTCGGCCTGGCCGGCCAGGGTCTGGCCCTCGGGCAGCGGGCCGGCGGAGTCCCCGTAGCCGGGGCGGTCGACGGCCAGGACGGCGTGGCCCAGGCCGGTGGCCACAGGGACGAAGGAGTTCCAGTACGCGGCCCGCATGCCGCGGCCGTGGATGGCCAGGATCGTGGCGCGGGTCCGTGTGCCGTCCTGGGGCAGGGCCAGGAGGGCCGAGAGGGTGATGCCGCCCGCGTTGAGGGTGTAGGG
Organism: Streptomyces avidinii; assembly: GCF_045161815.1. Classification (NCBI taxonomy): domain Bacteria; kingdom Bacillati; phylum Actinomycetota; class Actinomycetes; order Kitasatosporales; family Streptomycetaceae; genus Streptomyces; species Streptomyces avidinii. The sequence goes on along the minus strand of NZ_CP108863.1, from coordinate 8,882,364 downwards.
CCGGGTGTGGGGGTGCTGTGTCGTCATCGGACCGCCAGCCCCTTTCGTGTGCCTTCCATCGCGTCCACCCAGGCGGCGGGCGAGCCGGTGCGCAGCAGTGAGGTGCCCACGAGGAGGCCGCCGAAGCCGGCGTCCAGGAGTGCGGCGGCGGTGTGCGGGCTGTCGATGCCGCTGGCGCTGACCGGGCAGGCGGCGCCGGCGGTACGGACGGCGGGCAGCAGGTCCAGGGATCGGCCGAGGTCGCCGGCGCCGCGTTCGCGGGTCTTGATGTCCTTGTTGTTGACGGCGATGACGCATTCCTCGGGGTGGTGGACCGAGTCGAGTTCGCTCTCCTTGGTGATCTCGACGAAGGGGGTGAGGCCGGTCAGCAGGCATTCGGTGACCAGGGTCCGCATGCTGGACGCCGGGAGCAGTGCCGCGGTGAGCAGCACTGCGGAGGCGCCGAGCTCCCTGGCGGTGCGGATCTGGTCCTTTCTGGTGATGAAGTCCTTCTGGAGGATGGGCAGTGCGGTCAGTGCGGCCACGTCGCGCAGCAGGGCCGGTGAGCCGCCGAACCAGCGGCCTGTCACGACCGAGACGCAGGGCGCGCCCGCGCTCTCGTACGCGGCGACGATGGCGGCGGGGGTTCTGCCGCCGAGCATGTCGTAGCCGTGGGCGTCGCGTCGTTTCACCTCCATCACCACGGGGGTCGGGGAGGCCAGGAGGGCCTCGAGAAAAGGGAAGCCGGTCCGGTTGTCCTTCGTCATCGCGACAGCTCCAGTCGGGGGTGGTCGGGGAGGGGGGTGTGGCCGGTGCCGGTGCCGGTGCGCCAGGCGCGGGCCAGGGCGGCGATCTGCGGGACGCCGAAGCCGCCGGTGGTGGTGCGGGCGGCGGTGTCGACGTCGATGCCGCGGAATCCCGGGTGGTGGACGACGTCCTCGTAGGCGGGGCGGTTGGCGGGGGTCAGGCCGCCGGCGAGCAGGAAGGGGCGGGTCAGTCGGGGCAGCAGGGCGGTGACGCGGTCGGGGTCGAGGGCGGCGCCGGTGCTGCCGATGCGGCCGTCGCCGGTGGCGGTGTCGAGGAGGAAGAGGTCGGTGCCGGCCCGGTCGTAGGCGCCGATGAGGGGGCGTTCCACGCAGCCGCCGTTCTCCTGGACGTGGAGGACCTTGACGATGCCGACGTCCGCGGGGAGTGCCTCGCGCAGGGCCCGTACGAGGGCGGGGGGCTGGTAGGCGTGGAGTTGGATCCAGCCGACGCCGGTGCGCGCCGCGATCGCGGCGAGTTCACCGGCGTCGGACAGGAAGGTCACCAGGACCGGCAGGAGGCCGGTGGAGCGGGCCGCCGCCGCGAGGGCGGCGAGCCCGTTCCGGTCCAGTTCGCTGGGGCCGCCGGGTACGCCGTGCCAGAGGCCGACGCAGTCGGCCCCGGCGGCCGCCGCGGCCTCGATGTCCTGCGGGGCGGTGGCCCCGCAGACCTTGAGCAGGGTCCGGGACAGGGGGCGGGTGGTGCTCACTTGCCCAGTCCCAGCATCGAGGCGATGCGGTTGTACTGGATTTCGTTGGTGCCGGAGTAGATCGTGCCGCCCACCGCGTTGCGCACGTCCTGCTCCAGGCCGAACTCGGCCATGTAGCCGTGGCCGCCGAAGATCTGTACGGCGGTGAGGCTGGTGGCGAGGTTGGATTCGCTGGTGACGATTTTGGAGATGGCGAGGTCGGTGGTGATGTTCTCGCCGGCCTCCAGTTTTTCGCCGGTGTCGTAGAGCCACTTGCGGGCGGTCTCCAGCTGGATCTTCGTGTCGACGATCTTGTTGGCGATCGTCTGGTACGAACCGATCGCCTTTCCGAACGACTTACGCGTCTTCGCGTACTCGACACACCGTTCCAGCCGGTGCTGCATCTCGCCCACGTTGACGATGAAGGAGAAGAGGATCTCCCGTTTCATCACGTGGTCCAGGACAAGGAAGCCGCCTCCGACACGGCCGAGGACCGCGGTTTTCGGTACCCGTACGTCGTCGAAGAACAGCTCGCTGAGCGGTGAGGTCCGCAGGCCCATCTTCTTGATGGGTTTGCCGGCGCTCAGGCCGGGGGTGTTGCGGTCGACGAGGAAGGCGGTGGTTCCGAGCGGGCCGCCGTCGGGGTGGGTGCGGGCGTAGACGACGATCACGTCGGCGATGGGGCCGTTGCTGACGAAGACCTTGCTGCCGTTGATGACGAAGTCGTCGCCGTCGCGGACGGCCCTGGTGGTCATGGCCATGGCGTCGGAGCCGCCCTCGGCCTCGGTGATGGCGTGGGCGCCGATGGCCTCGCCCGAGCAGATCCGGTGCAGGTAGCGCTCTTTCTGTTCGGTGGTGCCGAACTGCTGGAGGGGGATGCCGGTGGAGCAGATGGAGGTGGTGATGCAGAAGCTGAGGCCCGCGTCGCGGTTGTACTCGCCGAGGCCCTCCAGTACGTACATGGTGGTCAGGAGTGACTGGCCGAGGCCTCCGTGGTCCTCCTCGAAGGGCAGTGAGAGGATGCCGGTCTTCTGGACGAGCTTCCACTTGTCCTCCGAGAAGGCGGACTGCTCGTCGAGTTCGATGTGGTCTGCGCTGAGTGCGTCTCCCCACCGTTCCAGGCCGTCGCGCAGCTCTGCCTGGTCGGCGTTCCAACGGATCACGAGGGACCCCTTTGATTCGGTGATGGTGAGGACGGGTGGTGCGTCGGGTGCCTCAGTAGGCGGAGGAGCTGTGGGCGTCGAGGCTGTGGACCTCGTCGCCGCGCAGGGCGGGCGAGAAGACGCAGACCAGGCGCAGGTCCTCGTGCGGGCTGGCGACGAGGAAGTGGGCGTCGTGCTGGTCGAGTGCGTACATGCGGCCCGGGACGATCTCGTGGGAGGTGCCGTCGAGCTCGATGACCTCGCCGGAGCCCTCGATGCAGTAGCAGGCCTCGAGGTGGTTGACGTACTCCAGGCGGGACTTGGTGCCGGCCAGGACGGTGGTGTCGGTGAGCGAGTAGCCCAGTCCGTCCTCGGCGAGGAGGAAGCGGCGGCTGAGGCCGTTGCCCCACTCGACGGTCTTCACGGACTCGATGTCGCGAACGATCATGGCAGTCTCCTGGTGTGAGGGTGGTGCACGGGATGGTTCGGATGAGGGGTGGAGCTCGCTTTCCCGCCGGTCAGGCGGTTCGGTGCGGTGTTGCGGGCAGGACGGAGCGGACGAAGGTGCGGAAGGCTTCGGTCACGTCGGTGCCGGCTTCCTGGGCCCGTTCGACGGCGGCGACCGCGGCGGAGCCGATGATCGCGGCGTCGGCGCCGGCGGCGCCGACGGCCTGGACGTCCGCTCGTGTGCTGACCCCGAAGCCGACGGCGATCGGGGACGTGGTGTGCGCCCGGAGTGCGGTGACCGTCTGTGCCAGCGCGGCGTGGCCGGCGGCGGGTGCGGTTCCGCTGCGTCCGTAGTGGGCGACGAGGTAGAGGTATGCGCAGGCCTGTGCGGCGGCCTGGGCCTGGGTGGTGGGCGGGCTCTGGGTGTAGCAGGTGGTGACGACGGGCAGGCCTGCCGCTGCGGCCGATTCCAGGTGGGTGGCGCGCAGCCGTGGGGGGAGGGCGTGGACGAGGAGTCCGTCCGCGCCGGCGGCGGCGATCTCGCGGGTGGTGGTGGCCAGGTCCCGGTGTTTGAGGGAGTGGCTCCAGTCGGCGAGGAGGGCGATCCGCAGGTGTGTCAGGTGCGGCCGTACGTCGGCGATGAAGGCGAGTACGTCGTCCAGGTCTGCGGCGCCGCGGTCCAGTGCCCGGCGGGCCGAGCGGCGGATGACGGGGCCGTCGGTGACCGAGTCGGGGAAGGGGACGGCCAGTTCGAGGCAGTCGACGCCCTCCTCGTCGAGCATGAGGACCAGGTCGCGCAGGACGGGCAGGGGCGGGTCGCCGGCGTTGAGGAAGAGGGCGAGTCCGGGGGGTCCGCCCGGGGTGCGGCGGGTGAAGAAGGGGGCGGGGGCCGGTATCGCGGTCGGGGCGGTGTCCGTCCCCGCCGCCGGGGCGAGTCCTGCGGGGCTAGGCACCGGTCACCGCCAGGGTGCGGGGGGCGGGGGCCGGGGCGGCGGCGAGGCGCTGTGCGAGGTCGTGGGCGGCGCCGGAGCGGATGGCTTCCTCGGCGAGGGAGACCGCCGAGAGCCAGTCGCGGCGGGTGCCGGAGGCCACCACCAGGGCGGCGGCGCCGAGGCAGACGGTGCGGGTGGCGACGCGGCCGGCGTTGCCGGACAGGACGGTCAGGAAGTGTGCGGCGGCGGTGGTCGTGTCGGTGGCCGGTCGCAGGTCGGCGAAGGAGCCGTCGGCGGGGGTGAGTTCGCCGGGGCGGATGATCCGGGTCAGGGAGTTCTCCCCGTGGATGGTGTTGGTCGCGAAGGGCAGCAGTTCGTCCGCGCCGGTGTCGTTGGAGGTGAGCCAGATCCGGCGGGTGGTGGTGGCCTGGGCGAGATGGCGCAGGGTGTCGAGGGGGGCGGCCGCCGAGACCCCGGTGACCTGGGCGGTCACCGGCAGGTCGGCGAGGAAGGGGCCCAGTGCGTTCAGGAACCGGCCGAAGGGTTTCATGCTGTGGGGGGCCACGGTCCGTGCCAGCCGGGTCAGTTGGGTCGGGTAGACGAACGGTCCTGCGAAGGCGATCCCGTGGGCGGCGAGGGTGTCCTCGGTCTGGGCGCGGGAGGAGGTGAGACGGATACCGAGCCGCTCCAGCAGGTCGACGGAGCCGAGTGAGCTGGTGTAGGCGCGGGAGCCCGTTTTGACGACCTTGACCCCGGCTGCCGCGGCGACGAACGCCGAGGCGGTGGAGATGTTGAAGGTCCTGGGGCCGCCGCCGGTGCCGACGACGTTCACGGTGCCTTCCCAGGCGGTGCCGGCCTGCGCCGCCGGCCGGCGCTCGGCGAGCGAGTCCAGCAGGTGGCGCAGGGTCTCGTGGTCGGGGAGCCGGCTGGTCAGGGAGGCCAGCAGGGCGACGACCTGGGCCTGGTCCAGGCCGCCGTCGCCGAGCTGGTCCCACCAGGACCGCCAGGTCTCGCGGCCGACCGGGGCTCCCTGTTCCAGCAGGCCGGTGAGTGCGTCGTGCACGGTCGGTCTCCGTCTCGTCTGCGTCGTGGTCAGTGGTGGTGGCGGGGCCGCTCAGGCGGCCGCGGTGCGGCGGGATTCGGTGATGAAGGTGTCGATCGCCTCGACGCTGCGGAAGTTGTTGGGGTCCAGGTCGGCGTCGCCGATGGCGAGCTCGAAGCGGTCCTCGACCCAGGCGATGAGCTTGAGGACGCCCAGGCTGTCGATGACCCCGTCGTTGAGCAGGTCGTGGTCGGTGGCGAGTTCGGCGGCGGCGGTGCCGGGGAGGAACTCGGTGATGACGAAGTTCTTGATGGTGTCGATGTTGCTCATGACGGGATTCCTTCGGCGAGAGGTGTGGCGACGGGTGCGGTCGTGGGTGCGGTGGTGGTGGGGGCCGGCCGGTCGAGTCGGTCGAGTGCCTTGCGGTCGACCTTTCCGGTGGCGGTCTTGGGCAACGGGTTTTCGGTGACGGTGAGTTGGTGCGGTACGGCGGCCCTGGGCAGGTGGCGGGCGCAGTGGGTGCGCAGTTGCAGGCCGGTCAGGGTGGAGCCGGGGGCGCGCTGGACGCCGGCGACGAGGCGTTTGCCGGCGATGGGGTCGGGCAGGGCGGATACGCCGGCTTCCAGGACGTCGGGGTGTTCCTGCAGGACCCGTTCGATCTCGGCGGTGTTGACGGCGACGCCGCGGACCTTGACCTGGAAGTCGGTGCGTCCGGTCAGGTGCAGGGTGCCGGCGTCGTCGCGTCGTACGAGGTCGCCGGTGCGGAACCAGCGGCGGTCGTCGAGGCCGAGGGGGTGGCCGGTGAACTTGTCGGTGTGGCGGGTGCGGTCGAGGTAGCCGCGGGTCTGGAAGGGCGTGGAGACGAAGAGTTCTCCGCTGCCGGGTCCCTGGACGGGGGTGTTGGTGTCGGGGTCGATGATCAGGGCGCGTACGCCGGGCAGCGGGCGGCCGATGGGGACGGGCGTCAGCGGGCCGGTGGTGGGTGCGGTGTCGACCTCGTGGAGGAAGCTGTCGTTGGTCTCGGTGCATCCGTAGATGTTGTGGATGCGGGCGTGGGGGAAGAGCTGGGGCAGGGCGGCGAGGGTGCGGTCGGGGATGGCGTCGCCGGTGAACATGACGTGTTCGACGTTGGGGAAGGTGTCGCCGGTCTTGGCGGCCGCGTCCTGGAGGAGTCCGAAGGCCATGGGGACGGCCTGGACGATGTCGACCTTGTGGTGCAGGACCAGGTCGCGCAGGTGGCGGCCGTGGGCGGCCAGGGCCGGGTCGACGAGGACCACGCGTCCGCCGCGGGCGAGGGTGGTCCACACGTCGAGGAGGCAGAGGTCGAAGTTGAGGGGGGCGTAGTTCAGGACGGTGCGGCCGGGCCCGATCTTGAAGGCGCGGCCGGCCCAGCGGGTGAACCGGTCGACGGCGTCCAGGCCGAGCGGGACGATCTTGGGGAGGCTGGTGGATCCGGAGGTGGTGAGCATGAGGGCCACCTCGGCGGCCTCGGCGGCCGGCAGCGGCCGGGCGGTGACCTCGGGGTTGGGGGCGACGCGGGCGGGCTCCCCCCCGGGGGCCAGTACCCGGGCGCAGCCGGCCTGGGCGAAGAGGTCGGCCAGGAGGGTGTCGGCGAGGGCCGGGGACGGCAGGAGCAGGGGGCGGCGGGCCAGCAGGCAGGCCAGGACGAGGGCGAGGGCGGCGGGTGACTTGTCGGCGAGGATGCCGACCGGTTCGCCCGGGGCGAGGTCCAGGAGCGCGAGCCGGTCGCGTTCGCGGCCGGCGAGTTCGTACAGCTCGCGGTAGGTGGTCTCCTGGCCGTTGAAGAGGAGCGCGGTGGCGTGGGGGCGGTCGCGGACCTGGGTCAGGAAGCCTCCGAGGAGGCCGAGTTCGACGGTGGGGGCGGTGCGGTCCGCGGCGGCGGCCGTGCGGGGGGTGCGGGGTGCGCTCATCGTGGGCCTCCGGGTGCGGGGGCGGCGAACTCGATCCAGCCGGACTTCACGGCGGCGCCCTTGGGCGTTTTGCAGGTGAAGCGGACGACGCGGGCCTCGGCGTCGGGCTGGAGGGTGATCTCCAGCGGGATGCCGGGGGGTACGGGGGCGGAGAAGCGGCAGCCCAGGCCCCGGACGCGGGCGGAGTCGCCGGCGGCGAAGCGGTCGGTGGCCTCCTCGACGGCGAGGGCGACCACGCTCATGCCGTGGGCGATGACGGTGTCGAAGCCGGCTGCGCGGGCGGCGTCCTCGTCGAGGTGGATGGGGTTGAGGTCGCCGGAGGCGTGCGCGTAGGTGGTGATCCAGTCGGTGGTCAGGGCGTGGACCGCGCTCTGCGGTTCGCCGGCCCCCAGCGGGGCGGGGGCGGCGGGGCCGCCGGCGATGTCGCCGAACGGTTCGAGGAGTGTCGCGCCGACCAGCAGGGCGGAGATGACCAGTTCCGCGAAGGGCTCGGGGCCGTCCTCGCCGGTCAGGCGGACCCGCAGGGCGATGCGGGCGCCGCGGGGTTCCCTGCGGATGCCGAGCACGTCCAGGGTGACGGTGACCTGCTCGCCGGGGCGGACCGGGCGCAGGGTGCGGATGTCCTGGCCGAGGTGGACCACGGAGACGGGGCCCGGCTCGGCGGCGGTCAGCGCGGCGACGGTCTGTTCGGCGACGGTGTGGGCGAGGACGAAGGTGTGGACGGGCGAGGCCTGGCCGGGGCGGGCGGTGGGCAGGCCGCGGCGGGCGGCGCCCCGGTAGTCGGTGATCTCGGGTTCGGTGACGGTGAGCGTGCGGACCGGGGCGGGGAGGGAGAGGGTGGTCATACCGGCGTCACCACCACGGAGGAGTTGTGGCCGCCGAACCCGAAGGAGTTCGTGATCGCGGGTCCCGGGCGCACGGCGCGGGGTGCGCCGTGGACGACGTCGATGTCCATTCCTGGCTCCTGCTCGTGGTGGTTGGCGGTGGGCGGCACCTCGCAGTGGCGCATGGCCTGCACGGTGGCGATGAGTTCGACGGCGCCGGCGGCGCCGATGAGGTGGCCGATGACCGACTTGGGTGCGGTGACGGGCGGCTGGGCGGTGCCGAAGACCTTGGTGAGGGCGGCCGCCTCGGACCGGTCGTTGTACGGGGTGGAGGTGCCGTGCGCGTTGACGTGGACGATGTCGGCGGGGTCGAGGCCGGCGTCGGCGATGGCTGCGGCCATGGCGGCGGCGGCTCCCGAGCCGTCGGGCAGCGGCATCGCGAGGTGGTGGGCGTCGGCGGTGGCGGCGTATCCGGCGACGAGGCCGTAGGTCTTCGCGCCGCGGGCCTGCGCGTCGTCCAGCCGTTCCAGGACGACGAATCCGGCTCCCTCCCCCATCACGAAACCGTCGCGGTCCTTGTCGAAGGGGCGCGAGGCGTGCTCGGGGTCGTCGTTGCGGAAGGAGACCGCGCTGAGGTTGCCGAAGCCGGCCAGGGTGACGGGGGTGAGGGTGTGTTCGGTGCCGCCGGCGATGACCAGGTCGGCGCGGCCGGTCTGCAGGAGCATCAGGGCGTGGCCGATGGCGTCGGCGCCGCTGGCGCAGGTGTTGGCGACGGTCAGGGCCGGTCCGGTCCAGCCGAGGCGGATGGCGATCTGGGCGGCGGCCGCGTTCGGCATCGTCATCAGCGGCATCAGCGGGTTGACCCGGGCGGGGCCGCCTTCGGTGAAGTGGGCGGACTCCAGGTCGCTGGTGGCGCGGCCGCCGACGGCGTTGCCGACGACGATGGCGGTGCGGCCGGCGTCGGCGGTGGGCGATCCGGCGTCGCGGTGGGCGGCGAGGGCCGCGGCGGTGCCGTAGTGGGCGAAGGGGTCCATCCGGCGGGCTTCCTTGGCCGGGACGAGCCCGGCGAGGCCTTCCAGGCCGCGGACCCGGCAGCCGATGCGTACGCGGTGGCGGCTGAGGTCGATGTGGGTGAGGTGGGCGGCGGTGGAGCGGCCGGCGCGCAGCGTGTGCCACAGCTCGTCCGGGGTGCACCCGCCGGGGGTGACCACGCCCATGCCGGTGATGGCTACGGGCGGTTGCGCCGTACTGCCCCTGGACGGTGAAGGCATGTCTGCTCCCTGAGGCGGACGAAGTCGTATGGAGGGGTGGGCCGGTCGGGCGGTGCGGGGGGCCGCGGTGGGGCGCTCAGATGATGCGGCACTCGCGGGCCGAGGTGATGAGGGCATCGGCGGCGAAGTCGATGTCGGAGGTGGTGTGGGCGGCGGTGATGGCGATGCGCAGCCGGGCCAGGTCGTTGGGGACGGCCGGGGTGACCACGGGGAGGCCGATCGCGCCGTTCTTGCGGTAGGCGGTCGCGAGGTCGTAGGCGGACTCGTCGGAGCCGGCGATGACCGGGACGACGGCGGTCTCGCTGTCGACGGTGCTGATGCCGGCCTGGTTGAGGATGCTGCGGAAGCGTGCGGACTCGCGCTGGATGAACTCCACCCGCTGCGGCTCGCGCTGCATGATCCGCAGGGATTCCAGGGCGGCGCCGGTCTGTGCTCCGCCGAGGGCGGCGGAGAAGAGGAAGGGGCGGGCGGCGTAGCGCAGGTGGTGGACGAGTTCGGCGGAGCCGGCGACCCAGCCGCCCATGGAGGGGATGGCCTTGGAGAGGGTGCCGAGCTTGATGTCGACCTTCGCCTCGTAGTGGAAGTGCTCCTCGATGCCCTTGCCGGTGGCGCCGATGACGCCGAGCGCGTGGGCCTCGTCGACCATCAGGAGGGCGTTGTGGGCGTCGCAGACCTTGCGCAGGTCGACCAGGGGGGCGATGTCGCCGTCCATGGAGTAGACGCTGTCGACGATGACCAGGCGGACGCCGGTGTCGGGGGCGGCGGCGAGGCGGCGCTCCAGGTGGGTGACGTCGTTGTGGCGGAAGCGGGTGACGGTGGCGCCGGAGAGCTTGCAGCCGTCGACGATGCTGGCGTGGTCGTACTTGTCGATGAAGACGGTGTCGCCGGGGCCGACGATGGCGCCGACGGTGCCGACGTTGGCGGCGTAGCCGGAGCCGAAGACCAGGGCCCGCTCGCGGCCGGCGACCTTGGCGACCTCGGCCTCCAGTTCCTCGTGCAGGGGGGTGGTGCCGGCCAGGGCGCGTACGCCGTGGTTGCCGGTGCCGTAGCGGTCGACGGCGGCCTTGGCGGCGGAGACGACCCGCTCGTCGCCGGCGAGTCCGAGGTAGGAGTAGCCGGACATCATCAGCAGGCGCCGGCCGTCCTGGTCCGCGTACGCGGAGTCCCGCTCGGCCGTGTAGGCGACGAAGCTGTTCTTGCGGTTGGGTTCGTACTCCAGGGAGCGGACCCGGTCGCGGAAGTAGGCCAGCTTCGGCTCGAGGCGGTCCCAGGCAGCGGATGCGTTCACGTGCTTCTCCTCGTCGCGATCGTCCGGCGGACCCGGAACTCCATCGATGCCCCGCCGTTTCTCCGGCCGGGCTCTAGTGGAATTCCATTAAGACTCGGGGGGCGCAATAGCAGCGCAAGAGGATGGCTGCAGCGGGACTGCAGCGGTACTGCACCCGGACCGCAGCGGTGCTCGAAAAGCGAAAGGGATTGCCCGTACCTCGGGTTTTATTCGGATGGGAATGTTCATCGGCCGCTGTTGACATGCCGAGAAGGCCCGCCGGTATCCTCTGAATCGCACGGACTTGGGGGACACGGCCGGAAGCCGACCGTTTCGGAGTGTGCATAGTGCTGATCAGACTCATAGGTCTTGTCACGATCGAGCCGGACGGAGCACCGCCTCAACACCTCTCGAGCGCACAGGCGCAGGTCGCGTTCGCCCGGCTGCTCCTGGAGCGGGCGGGCGGTACGGACCGTGATCAACTGGCCGAGACCGTATGGCCCGAGGGCCTGCCGGACACCTGGGCGTCGGCCCTGCGCAGCCTGGTGAGCCGGGTGCGTACGTTCGTCACGACGCCGCAGGACGGGCCGGGGGCCACTCCCCTGGTCTCGCAGGGCGGCCGCTACCTCCTGCGGGTGCCGCACGACGCGGCCGTGGACGTGGAGGTCGCGGAGACCGCGCTGGCCGAGGCCGCGGAGGCGTACGCCGAGGGGGCGTACGCGGTGGCCCAGCAACTGGCGGCCGGCGCGGTGTCGAACCTGCGCGGCTCGTTCCTGCCCTCGCACGAGGGCGAGTGGGTCAATGCGATGCGTGAGCAGCTGGAGGAGCTGCGGCTGAAGGCGCTGGAGACGGCGAGTCTGTCGTCCTCGGCGCTGGGCGACGAGCACCATGCGCTGCGGTACGCGGAGGAGGCCGTGCGGCGGGCTCCGTTTCGGGAGAGTGCGTACCGGTGCCGGATGGCGGCTCATACCCGGGCCGGTAACCGGGCGGAGGCGCTGCGCAGTTATCAGCAGTTGCGGGAGGTGCTGGCGGAGGAGCTGGGGATCGACCCGGCGCCCGAGACGGAGGCGGCGTACCTGGAGCTGTTGCGTACGCCCGAGCCGCGGCCGGCGGTGCGTCAGCCGACGTGTCTGGACCCGGTGCTGATGGGGGTGTTCGAGGTGGATCACCGGATGCCGGTGCCGCGTCCGTGCTCGCTGGCCGACCACGGCTGTGTCACGCACCGGATGTCGTCCTCCCCCGCCGCCTGATCCGGGCGCGGGGAAGCCGCCGTCGCGCTGATGCGCGGCGGCGGCTGCGTCTGCCCGCACCCGTACGGACCCCCGCGATGCCGGTGCGCCCGTACGCGTACGGGTGCGGGTGCGGGGGTCCGTGCGGGTGCGGGCCGGTCGGGGGACGGCGGGCGGCCCCGGCCTCCCCTGGGGGGGAGGAGGCCGGGGCCGGGGGGTGCGGCGGGGGGATCAGGTGATGGACACGCCGCTGTCGATGCTGATGACCTGGCCCGTCATGCAGTCCTGGTCGAGGAAGAGGCCGACGCTGCGGGCGACCTCCTCGACGGTGACGAACCGCGGGATGGGGGCCTTGTCCTCCATGCCCTCGATGACCCGGTCGGGCAGGGTGTTGGTCATGCCGGTGATCATGAAGCCGGGTGACAGCGCGTTCACCGTCACCCCGCGGCGGCCGCACTCCGAGGCGAGGGTGCGGGTGAAGCCGATGAGTCCGGCCTTGGAGGCCGAGTAGGCGGTCTGGCCGGCGGTGGCGATGATGCCCGACGGTGACACGATGTTGATCACCCGGCCCCACCTCCGGCGCAGCATGTGCGGCACCGAGGCCCGGGCGGTGTGGAAGGAGCCGATCAGGTTGGTCTGGATGACCTGGGCCCAGTCGGCCGGGTTCTGCATGGCCATCAGGCTGTCCTTGCGGATGGCCCCGTTGTTGACGAGGACGTCCACCGGGCCGAGTTCGGCCGATATCTGCGCGTAGAGGGCCTGGGTGGCCTCCCACGAGCCGACGTCACCGGTGACCAGGGCCGACGGGTTGGTCAGCTTCTCCCGGACCGCCTCGGCTCCCTGCCGGGAGCTGTTGTAGTGGACGGCGACCCGGCAGCCCAGCGCGTCCAGTTCCAGCGCCAGGGCCTGGCCGAGGCCGCCCGAGGCGCCGGTCACGAGCGCGACCGGGGATTCGGGCCGCACACCCGCACCGTTCTTGCTCATGCCGCGACACCGCCCCACTCCATCAGGATCGAACCCCAGGTCATTCCGGCTCCGAAGCCGGCCAGCAGGACCTTGTCCCCGGTCTTGATCCGGCCCTCCTCCAGGGCCTCGGTCAGTGCGATCGGGATCGACGCCGAGGCGGTGTTGCCGTACTTCTGGAGGTTGGTGATCAGGGCCTCGGGGCGCAGGCCGGTGTGCGAGAGGATCGAGTTGATGATCCGGATGTTGGCCTGGTGGGGTACGACGTGGTCGATGTCCGCGGCGTCCACCTTGGCGCTCTCCAGCGTCTCGCGGACGGTGCGGACGGTGTAGCGGACGGCGTTGAGGTAGATCTCGTTGCCGTTGATCTGTGCGTAGTGCAGGCCCGCGTCCAGGGTCTCCTGGGTGGTGGGCATGCGGCTGCCGCCGGCGAGGACCTTGAGCGAGCCGGTGCAGGCCCCGTCGGCGCCCAGGTTCCACGCCTTGACGCGGTTCTCCGGGCCGGGCTGCAGGACGATGGCGCCCGCGCCGTCGCCGACGAGGATGGACAGGTCCCGGTCGGCCGGGTTGGCCGTCAGGGTGTGGGTGTCGGAGCCGATCAGGAGGATCGGCCGGGGGTCGATGGCGATCAGTGCCATGGCGGACACGAGCCCGTAGACGAAGCCCGCGCACTCGGAGTTGACGTCGTGCGCGCTGCCGGCGATGTCCAGTTCGTGGTGGACGAACGCGGAGGTCGCCGGGGACGGCTGCTCGGGCGTGGCGGTCGCGACGATGAGGTGGGCGATGTCGGCGCCGGTCAGGCCCGCCTTGTCCAGCGCGCGCCGGCCGGCCTCGACGGCCAGGGAGGCGGTGGTCTGCCCCGGGTCGACCGCCCGCCGCTCACGGATGCCGCAGCGGCTGACGACCCAGTGCTCGTCGACGCCGAAACGGGTCGCGAGTTCGGCACTGGTGACGATGCGTTCGGGTACGGACATGCCCCACCCGGTGATGTCGAAGCCGGTCACGTCACCCCTCGCTACGCCTGAGCCGGGACGAGATCGACGATCTTGGCGTACACGTCACGCAGGGTGGTCGTGTCGTCGAGGTCGGCGAAGAGCGACTCGTCGGCCGGAATGTGCGGGTACTGGTTCTGGAAGCCGTACAGCCACTCCATCAGGTCCAGCGAGTCGACGTCCGCGATGTGCTGGAGCGGGGCGTCGGGGCTGACCTCCGCGGCACCCGAGACGGCCTCGAGCTGGCTCGCCAGTTCTTCGATGGTGGGCAGCGACATGGGGTCGGTCCTCTCTCGGCAATGCAACTCGGCAGTGCGTGTCTGGTTTTCGAGAGCGATGAAATCCCTGCCCCCGCAAGGAAGACGCAACACGGTTGCCGGCCGTGTGTGCGGACCGTCTTGCGCGCACCTTGCGGGGCATCCGGTTTTCTCGACGCGAATTCGGAAAACAAGGCCCGCCGGACACGCAGGAAAGAGGATCAGGATGACAACGGTCGCCCCCAAGTCGGTGGACCCCGAGGTCGATGCGATCAGGCACCACTACGAGGTCAGCAACGATTTCTACCGGCTCCTGCTGGGCCCCACGATGATGTACTCCGGCGGCTACTGGGAAGACGGCGAGGACCTGGTCGCCACTCTCGACGAGGCGCAGGAGCGCAAGCTCGACAAGTTCGCCGAGCTGGCGGGCGTCGCCGCCGGCCGGACCGGGCGCGTCCTGGACATCGGCTGCGGCTGGGGCACGATGCTCAACCGCCTGACGACGGTGCACGGTGCGGAGCAGGCCGTCGGTCTGACCCTGTCGCGTACGCAGGAGGCGTTCATCGCCGGCCTGGACAACCCGCGGATCACCACGCTGGTGCAGAGCTGGGCCGACTACAAGGTCGCGGACGACAGCGAGAAGTACGACGCCGCGTTCTGCATCAACGCGCTGGAGCACTTCGTCTCCTCGAACCTGCCGCCGAAGGAGCGCACCAAGCGCTACCGGTACTTCTTCCAGCAGGTCGCGAACGCCCTGAACCCGGGTGCGAAGTTCGTGCTGCACACCATGACCGCCGAGGCGCTGCCGATGAACCGGGCGCTGCTGGACGACCTGAAGTTCCTGCAGCGCTCGGAGTTCGAGGGCTGCCACATCCCGCACCTGAGCGAGCTGTCCGCCGCCGCGGAGGGTCTCTTCGAGATCGACGAGATCGTCAACGAGCGCGAGTCCTTCGCGATGGCCTGCCGTGCCTGGCTGGTGCTGCTGGCCGAGCGCCGGGACGAGGCCGTGGCCATGGAGGGCGAGGAGGTCGTCTCGCGCTTCGAGCGCTACCTCGACATCTTCGCGTACACGCTCGAGGACAAGTTCTTCAACAACTTCCGCGTCACCATCACGCGCCGTTAAGGAGGTTGACGTGACGAGCATTCTCGAGCCGGCCAAGGACGGCGGGGCACGTACGGGCACCGAGGGGCGTCCCGGCGGCGGCGGCCCGACCCGGCATCTGCGGGTCGCGGTCATCGGCACCGGCTTCTCGGGCCTGGGCACCGCCATCCGGCTGCTGCAGTCGGGCATCGACGATTTCCTGGTGTTCGAGCGGGCCGACGAGGTCGGCGGCACCTGGCGCGACAACAGCTATCCGGGTTGTGCGTGCGACGTCATGTCCCACCTCTACTCGTTCTCCTTCGCCCGGAACCCGAACTGGAAGTCGACGTTCGCCTCGCGGGACGAGCTGTACGCCTACCTGCGGGAGACGGCGGACCGTTTCGGTGTCCGCCCGCACATCCGGTTCGGGCACGAGCTGGAGGCCGCCCGCTGGGACGAGGGCGAGCGGCACTGGAGGATCGAGACCTCTCAGGGGCAGTACACCGCGCAGTTCCTGGTGACCGGTACCGGCTACCTCAGTGAGGCGGCGGTGCCGGACATCAAGGGTCTGGCGGACTTCGAGGGGAAGGTCTTCCACTCCTCGAACTGGGACCACGACCACGACCTGGCCGGCCGCCGGGTGGCCGTCATCGGTACGGGTGCCTCCGCGATCCAGTTCGTCCCGGCGATCCAGCCCGAGGTCGGGCACCTGGACCTCTACCAGCGCACGCCCGCGTGGATCGGCCCGAAGCCGGACAAGGTCAACAGTGCGCGGCACACCGCGATGCTGCGTTCGCTGCCCGGCTACCAGCAGTTCCGGCGGGGCTTCAACATGTGGGGCCGGGAGATCCTGGCGTTCTTCTGGAAGCGGCCCAAGCTCGCCGAGAAGGTCCAGAAGATGGCGAGCGACCACCTGGAGAAGTCGGTGGCGGACGAGGCGCTGCGCAAGCGGCTCACGCCCGACTACCTGGTGGCGTGCAAGCGGCTGCTGTTCTCCAACACGTGGTACCCGGCGATCCAGCAGCCCAACGTGGAGATCGTCACGGAGGGGATCGCGGAGGTCCGGGCCAAGTCGATCGTGGGGAGCGACGGGGTCGAGCGCGAGGTCGACACCATCATCCTGGGTACCGGTTTCCAGGCCACCGACCGTCCGGTGGCGCGCCGGATCTGGGGCCGGGGCGGGGCGCAGCTGCGTGAGGTGTGGAAGGACGGGATGTCCGCGCACCGCGGCACGACCGTCGCCGGGTTCCCGAACCTGTTCATGCTGCTGGGTCCGAACACGGCGCTGGGTCACTCCTCGCAGACCGTGATGATCGAGGCGCAGGTCCGGTACGTCGTGGACTCCCTCAAGCAGGTCGAGAAGCGGGGCCTGGCCAGTATCGAGGTCCGTCAGGAGGCTCAGGACGCCTACAACCGCAGGCTGGACGAGCACCTGGAGGGCACGGTCTGGATGTCGGGCGGCTGCAGGAGCTGGTACCTCGACGCGAACGGCCGCAACACCTCGATCTTCCCGACGTACACCTGGCGCTTCCGCCGGGGCACCAAGCGCCTCGACCTGAGCGAGTACCAGCTCGCTTCCCAGGTACGCAGCACCAAGCCGGTACCTCACCAGTAGGAGACGTACGAAGATGAGCAGCACCCACAGAACTGCCGCGGGCACCGCCGCCGAGCCGTCCCGTCGCCGGGTCCTGGGCGGGATCGCGACCACGGCCGTCGCGGTCGTCGGCTGGAACACGGTGTCCCAGACCTGGGCGACGGCCGCCGAGGCGGCCGGGAGCTCCGATGTCGTCCCGGTGCCGGGGCTGGTCGGGACCCTGGAGACGACCCCGGGCGTGGTCGACGCCTTCGCCAACGACTTCGGTCACCTCTTCGACGGCGCCCCGAGCAAGCCGTGGGCCGTGCTGCGGCCGGGCGGCGTGGACGACATCGTCAAGATCGTCAATTATGCGCGGGCCAACAACATCAAGGTCGCCGTCAACGGTCAGGGCGGTACCGGCGACGACATCGAGTCGCACTCGGTGTACGGGCAGGCGCGTGTGCCGGGCGGTATCTCCATCGATGCCAAGGGGATGTCGAAGATCCTGTCGATCGGCGCCGACCACGCGGTGGTCGAGGCCGGTGTGACCTGGGGTCAGCTGACGGACGCGACCCTGCGGGTGGGCAAGACCCCGCCGGCGCTGCCGGACTACCTGTACATCTCCGTCGGCGGCACCATCAGCATCGGCGGTATCGGTGGCACCGTGCAGCGGTACGGTCTGCTGTGCGACACGGTGCAGTCGATCGACATCATCACCGGTGACGGCAAGCTGGTCACCGCGACGGCGACGCAGCGCACGGAGCTGTTCAACGCGGCGCTGTCGGGCGGCGGTCAGGTCGGCATCATCGTCCGGGTCAAGGTCAAGCTGATCCCGGCGCCGAAGCGGTCGGTGATCTTCAGCCTGTTCTACGCGAACGTCGAGACGTATCTGGCGGACTCGGAGAAGGTGCTGGCCGAGGGCCGGTTCCAGGTCCACGCGGGCGAGATGATGCAGAAGCCGGACGGCAGCGGCTGGCGCTACAAGCTGGAGGTCGGCGCCACCTACAACACCACGCCGCCGAACCGCGAGGCGCTGCTGTGCGGTCTGCAGGACGTGCGGGCGGACGCGGTCATCGAGGACGTGGCGTTCCGGGACTACATGTTCCGGCTCGATGCGTACGAGGCGGTGCTGAAGGAGGGCGGTCACTGGTACACGCCCAAGCCGTGGCTGAGCATGTTCCTGCCGGCGTCGAAGACCAAGCAGTTCATGAAGCGGGTGGAGCAGGAGCTGGACGCGAACTCGCTGGGCGGCGGGTTCCTGCTCTTCTATCCGTTCTTCACCTCGAAGATCAAGCGTCCGCTGGCGATGATGCCCAACGAGTCGGTGGTCTACCTGTTCGACCTGCTGCGGTTCCCCAACCCGGGTGAGCCGGGCATCCAGGCGATGATCGACCAGAACCGGCGTCTGTACGACATCGCGGTGGAGCTGGGGGCCAAGCGCTACCTGGTGGGTTCGATCCCGATGTCGAATGCCGACTGGAAGAAGCACTTCGGCAACCGGTGGACCGGTTTCGTGAACGCGAAGAACAAGTTCGACCCCCAGAACATCTTCACCCCCGGTCAGGGCTTCTTCGCCTGACAGCGGGAGCCCGACCGGTCGTGAAGTCCCGGCGGCGGGGGCGGGGAGAGGGACCCCGCCCCCGCCGCTTCCTTGTTTTCCCGTATGCAGTGGAGGCTTCGGCATGACGACGTACGACCTGATCGACGAGGCGGTGATCGACGCCCCGGCGGATGCCGTCTGGGAGGCGCTCGTCGCGGAGTTCCGCGGGGCCCGCAAGTGGTGGGTGCCGGCCAATACGTTCACGGCGGTCTCCGGCGCCCCGGACGAGGTCGGTGGCATGGTGGGCGTGACGGTGCACACCAAGGGCTCCGACAACGGCGGGCTGAAGCTGCGCTTCACCTCGCGCACGGTGGCGGTGGAGCGGGGGCGCCGGCTGGACATCGAGTACGTGGACGGGGTCTTCCGGGGTCCGAGCAGCTTCCGCCTGGAGCCGCTGGCGGACGGCCGTACCCGTATCTCCATGCACTTCACCGGCAGTCCGCACGGCTGGCTGAAGGTGTTGGCGAAGGTCGCGGACCTGGGCGTGGAGCATTCCAGGGGCACGCTCGCCGCGTTCGAGTCCCTGGACCGGCAGCTGTCGGCGGTGCCGCGGTGAGCGTGGCGGCGCATCGCTCGCGTGAGCTGACGGTCCGTACCGACGACGGGGCGGCTCTGGAGGTCACCGTGCTGGCCCCGCTGGCTGGCGCGCCGGCGGGTGCGGACGTGGTCCTGGTGCACGGCTGGGCGCACACCCGCCGGGTGTGGGGCACGGTCGCGGACCGGCTGATCCGGGCCGGGCACCGGGTGGTGTCCTACGACCAGCGCGGGCACGGTGCGTCCACGCTGGGCCGCACGCCGGTCTCGGTGGAGCGGCTGGCCGCGGACCTGGCGGCGGTCCTGGGTGAGACGGACGCGCGGGAGGCGGTGGTCGTGGGGCATTCGGGCGGCGGGTTCGCGGCGCTCTCGTACGCGGCGACGTCGCCGTCGGCGGGCCGGCTGCGCGGGCTGGTGCTGCTGGGCACGGCGGGGCACGGGCAGGACACCCCGGACAGCGAGGTGAAGATGATGGGCAGTCCCGTCTTCTCCGCGGCGCTGCGCCGGCCGTGGCTGGGCCGCAGGCTGCTCGGTTCCACCATGGGCAGGGACGTGGATCCGGTGGTGCGGGAGGTGAACCGGCAGCTGTTCGCGGCGGCGGTGCCCCGGGTGCGGGCGGAGTTCTTCCGCTGTACCCGCGGCTGGGACGTCCGTGAGGCGCTGAAGGGTGTCACGGTGGCGGCGGTGGTCCTGCACGGGGAGGCCGACAAGGTGATCGACATCGAGCTGGCGCGGACCCTGGCCGAGGTGATTCCGGGCGCCCGTTTCGAACGGGTCCCGGACGCGGGGCACATGCTGCCGCTGGAGCGGCCGCTGCTGGCGGTGTCCGCGGCGATGGAGCTCGCCTCGCGATGATCGAGGAACTCCTGCCTTCGGGCGTCACGTCTTCGGAAGCCTTCGACGACGCGGCGCCCGCTCCGCTTTTCCCGGCCGAGGCGGCGTTGATGGAAGGCCGCCGGGAGCGGCGGCGGCTTCAGTTCGCGACCGCGCGGGCGTGTGCCCGGCGGGCTCTGGCCGGCCTCGGGGTGCGGCCGGTGGCCCTGCTGCCGGGCCCGGGCGGGGCCCCGCAGTGGCCGTCCGGTGTGGTCGGGAGCATCACCCACTGCGAGGGGTACCGGGGGGCGGTGGCCGCGCCGGCGGGGGTGGTGGCGGCTCTGGGCATCGATGCGGAGCCGGCAGGTCCGCTCCCGCCGGGGGTGCTCGGGCTGATCACCTCGCCCGGCGAGCGCGCCCATCTGGCCGCTCTGGCCGCCGCCGATGCCTCGGTGCCGTGGGAGCGCGTGTTGTTCTCCGCGAAGGAGGCGGCGTACAAGGCCTGGTATCCGGCGGCCGGGATCTGGCTGGGTTTCCGGGACGCGAGCCTGGTCCTGTCCCCCGCGGGTACGTTCACGGCCGTGCTGCGGCCGCCGGTGCCGTCGCCGGTGGACCCGGTGTACGAGGGTCGCTGGCTGGCCGGGCGGGGTCTGGTGCTGACGGCGGTGGCGCGGGGGGTGCCGGCGCTCGTGCCGGCCGCCCGGGCCGTGTCTTTCGGATCGGGCCGGGCCTGAGCGGCGGGTTGTTGTTCAGGGGGCGAGTACGACGGTGCGGGCGGGGTGTGCGGGGCGGGGTGCGCTGGTGTGGGCGGCGCCGTTGCGGAATTCCTGGGGGCTGATGCCGCGGACCCTTTTGAAGGCGGTGGAGAGGGCGAAGGCCGAGCTGTAGCCGACGCGGCGGGCGACGTTCGTGACGGTGGCGTCCGGTTCGCGCAGCAGGTCGGCGGCGAGGGCGAGGCGCCAGCCGGTCAGGTAGGCCACCGGGGGCTCGCCGACGACGTCGGTGAACCGGCGGGCCAGGGAGGCCCGCGAGACGCCGACCTTGAGGGCGAGTTCCTCCACGGTCCAGCCGTGGAAGGGGTTCTCGTGGAGCAGCCGCAGTGCGGGGCCGACGACGGGGTCGCTCTGTGCGCGGTACCAGGCGGGGGCGCCGCTGCCGGGGGCGGCCAGCCAGGTCCGCAGGACGCCGATGAGCAGCAGGTCCAGGAGGCGGTCCAGGACGATTTCCTGGCCGGGTTCGTCCTTGGAGATTTCCGAGGTGAGCAGGGTGACCAGGGTGTTGTCGGCGGCTTCGGCGGGGCGGACGAGGATGGTGGGCAGGGCGGTCAGCAGGCGGCGGCCGATCTCGCTGGGTGCCTGGTAGGTGCCGCTGAGCATGATGGCGGAGCCGTCGTCCTGGAAGGCCTCGCCCCAGGTGCGTACGCCCAGGGCCATGGTGTCGGTGACGTCCTCGCCCTCCTGGGTGTTGCACCGCTGTTCGGGGCCGACGGTGATCTGGACGGGGGTGTCGGGGGCGTCGGCGACGGTGTACGGGTCGGGGCCGCGTACGACGGCGACGTCTCCGGGGCGGATCAGGACGGGGGTGGCGTGGTCGGGCAGGAGCCAGGCGTCGCCGTGGACCATGGTGACGACGGAGAGGGGGGCCCGGTCCTCGACGCGCAGGGACCAGGGCGGGTTGAGGACGGATTTGAGGAGGAAGGCTCCGCGGGCTTTGGGGCCTTCCAGCAGGCCGGTGAGCGTGTCCATGTCCTCATCCTCTCGGACGGCGTGGCGAAGCGCCCGCTCTCCCGCGGGGGACGGAAAGAGAGCGGGCGCCGTTCGCGGGGTGGGGGGGCGGGCCGGTGGCGGGGTGGTGGGGTGGTGGGCGGGTTCTAGGCGGCCGAGGCGCGGCCGTGCAGGGTCAGTGCGCGGCCCAGGGCGGCGAGGGCCGCCGTGCAGGCCACGGTGCGCACGAGGTTGCCTGTGGTCCAGCGGCCGCCGAAGCGGGTGCGGGCGGCCGCGGCGTCGGCGCCGGTGCGTGCGAGCTGGTTGTTGAGGGGGATGTTGACGAGGGCGGTGACGGCCAGTGACAGTCCGTAGAGGGCGAAGGCGAGCCAGCCCCAGCGGGCGGCGTCGGGGCGGCCGCCGCGCTGCTGCTGGGTGGCGGCGATGCCGGTGGCGAGGAACGCGCCGAGGAAGAGCAGGCCGAACAGGCCGTTGTCGATGGCGTCGTTGATGTTGCGCATGGCGGTGACGTACGTCTGGTCGTCGCCGCGGCCGAGGCCGGGCATCACCGAGATGTCGAAGGCGAAGTAGAGGCCGGCCATCAGGCCGGTGCCCACCGTCGCGGCCACCAGGGTCACGGATTGTGTGGTCGTGCCGGTCACTTCAGGATCCCCTTCAGGGTGCGGGTGTAGCGGCGGTGCAGGAGTGTGGAGCCGATCAGGCGGACCGGTGGCGGGATGGTCGCGGCGACGTGGGCGACGGAGCGGTGGGGGGCGCCGTCGAACATCCAGGGCTGGAGGTGGGTCATGACGCGCAGGGGTGCGCTGGAGACGACTTTGCGTTCCTCGGCCAGGTAGGCGCGTTCGCCGAGGCGTTCGAAGACGGGGAAGACGATGCGTTCCTCGTCGCGGAGGTGGTCGCGCAGGACGCCTTCGAAGGTCCGGGCGGCGCGGACGAGGCCGTCGCCGCGGTGGGCGACGGCGGTGGCGACGGCGGTCATGGCGGCGTCGAGTTCCTCGTGGTCCTCGTGGAGTTCGCGGGCCTGGGCGTCGAAGTCGGCGTCGCGGCGGCGCAGTCCGGGCCACAGGACGTCGTCCTCGCTGGTGTGGTGCCATTCGATGGTCTCGCGCAGCTGCTGCCACCAGTGGGTTCCGGCGCCGTTCCACGCCGGGGCGGCGGCGCGCAGGCGGGCTGCGTCGCGTCGCATGGCGATGTGCATCAGGGCGAATCCGTGGAAGTACGGGGGGAGGGTGTCGAGTCCGTGTTCGCTGGAGTACGTCCGGGGCGTGGGCATGGGAACCTCCTGTGCCCCGAGTACCGGGCGGCGGCCGTACCAGAGTCGCCGCCCGGTCAAGGAGCGAAAGGGATGGAGCCGGTGGTGAGCGGTGCGCGGCGGGTGGGGTCAGACGTTCCAGACTCCGGTGGCCGCGGCTTCGCGGGCGAAGTCGGCGAAGTCCTTGGGCTTGCGGCCGAGGGCTTCTTCGACGCCGTGCACGAGGTGGGCGTTGCGGCCGTCGAGGATCATGGTGAAGAGGTCGGCGAACTCCTCGGGGAGGTTGTTCTCGCGCAGGACGGCGCGGTACTCCTCGTTGGTGACGGAGATGTACTTGATGTCGCGGCCGGTGGCCTTGGAGAGTTCGGCGGCGACGTCGCTGTAGCTGAGCAGGCGCGGGCCGGACAGTTCGTAGGTCTTGCCGATGTGCTTGTCGTCGGTCAGGGCGGCGACGACGACGTCGGCGATGTCGTCGGCGTCGACGAAGGCCTCGACGGCGTCGCCGGTCGGCAGGGCGATCTCGCCGGCCAGGACGGGCTCCAGGAAGAAGCTCTCGTTGAAGTTCTGGTTGAACCAGCTCGAGCGGACGATGGTCCAGTCGGCGCCGGAGGCCTTGAGGTTGTTCTCGCTGACCTCCGCGGCCTCCTCGCCGCGGCCGGACAGGAGCACCAGGCGGCGGGCGCCGTGGGCGACGGCGACCTTGGAGAATTCGGCGACCTGTTCGGCGGCGCCGGGGAAGGCGAGGTCGGGGTAGTAGGTCACGTAAACGCGGTCGACGCCTTCGAGCGCCGGTACCCAGGTGGCGGGCTCGTGCCAGTCGAAGGCGGGGGTTCCGCTGCGGGAGCCGATGCGGACCTGGCGGCCCTGGGCGGTGAGCTTCTCGGCGACGCGTCGGCCGGTCTTGCCGTGACCGCCGATGACGAGGGTGATCTGCGTGTTCTGCGCGTTCTGAGTCATGAGTACAGTCAAGTCCAGTCTCGCGAGACGGGCCATAGCCGCAAAGCTCAGTTCCATATGCGTGCGTCTACGGGTGGTGGCCCGGGGCGCGACGGTGAGCGGGCGGCTTCGGCATGAGCGCGAGAATCGTAGGCATGCGGGCGGGGGGCGGGCCAGGGCGTCCCGAGTGGTTCTGGACGTGTTGTGGAGGCTTCTTCGAGCATGTCTCGAGCGGTCCTCGGGGGGTCCTGGGCGGGGTCCTGGGCGGGGTGGGCCGGCCGGTGGTGTGCGGCGGGAGTCGAGCGGTTCTCATGTCGCGGCGGGCAGCATCTGCCGTGTTGATTCGACCCCGCTGCTGGGAGGCCGCATGAACGCCACTCCGGATCATCCGGAGCTCGACCGGTTGTCCGCCGATCTGGCCGGTCTGCTCGGACGGGTCGGGCTCGATCCGTCCGGCGGGCGGCCGGCGCGCCGGGACCGCATCGACATCCGTTTCGCGGCTTCGGCCGCCCGCCATCCGGGCCGTGTCGCCGCCCGGGACGCGCAGGCGGAGGCGACCTATCTGGAACTGGAGTGGCTGGCGGACGACATCGCGCGGCGGCTGTCGGGGCGTGCGGGCCCGGGTTCGGCCGTGGCGGTGCGGGCCCGGCGCTCGTGCACGAGGGCGGGCGCGGTGGTCGGTGTGCTGCGGGCGGGTGCGGCGGTGCTGCCGCTGGAGCCGGGGCACAGTGCGGGCCTGCAGGAGTTCTTGATGCGCGATGCGGGCGTGTGGGTGGTCGTCTCGGACTGCGGGCTGCTGGGCGGTGAGATCCCGGTGGTCAAGACGGGCGGGTTCGTCATCGCGGTGCGGCCGCCGCTGGCGGTGCGCCGCGAAGTGCCGCCGGGGACGGCGTTCATGGCGCTGCCGGCGGGCGGTGATCCGGGGCGGGCGCTGGCGGTCCGGCCCGTCGCCCACGCGGATGTGCTGTCGTGGGTGGACAGTTGTGTCCCGATGCTGGGGGCGACCGTGGACGACGTGTGGACGTGCCTGCACTCCCTGAGCCTGGATCTGGGCATGCGGGAGATGTGGGGTCCGCTGCTGTCGGGCGGCCGTGCGGTGGTCGTGGACGGGGACACGGCGGGCGACGCCCGGGCGTTCGCCCGGCTGCTGGCGCGCGAGGAGGTGACGGTGGTGACGCAGCTGCCGTCGGGGTTCGCACGGCTGAGCCGTGCGGCCCGCGGGACGGTGCTGCCGGCGCTGCGGCACGTCCTGCTGTCGGACGAGCCGGTGGACGCTGCGGCGCTGGCCGCCTGGCGGTCCGCCCGGATCGCCCCGCAGGCCCTCGCCTGGGACGTGTCGAGGTCGCCGAAGGTGCTGTGAGGCGGCCTGCGCACCTGTGGCAGGGCCCCCGGCGGGTGACCGTCGGGGGCCCTGCCGTGTGCGGGGTCCGCGCGCGGGACGGAGCGGAGCCGGGTGGGGTGGGGTGGGCGGTGGGTCAGAAGTTGCCCAGTCCGCCGCACACGTTGAGGGCCTGGGCGGTGATGGATGCGGCCAGGTCGGTGGTCAGGTAGCCGACGAGGCCGGCGACCTCCTGGGGGGTGGAGTAGCGGCCGAGGGGGATCTTCGACTCGAGCTGCTCCTGGACGTACTCCTCGGTGGTGTCCCACACCTGGGCGTAGCCGGTGCGGACCCGGGCGGCCATGGGGGTCTCCACGTAGCCGGGGCAGACCGCGTTGACGGTGGTGCCGGTCGGCGCGAGTTCCTTGCCCAGGGCCTTGGTGAAGCCGACGACGGCGTGTTTGGAGGCGGAGTAGGGGGCGCCGAGGAGTACTCCCTGCTTGCCGGCGGTGGAGGCGATGTTGATGATGCGGCCCCAGGGTTCGGCGCCGAGTCCGCCGCTGTTGAGGACCTCGCGGGTGAGGAGGAAGACGCTGTTGAGGTTGGTGTCGATGACGTCGTGCCACAGTTCGTCGGTGATACCGGCGGTGGCGCCGCCGCCGCTGCGGCCCGCGTTGTTGACCAGGATGCTGACGGGCGCGCCGTAGGCGGCGACGGCCGCGGCGACCAGGTCCCGGACGGCGGACCGGTCGCGTACGTCGGCGGCCGCGCCCTGGACGCTGAGTCCTTCGGCCTGGAGGTCGGCGACGGTCTGCTTGACCTTGACCTCGGTGCGGGCGCAGACGAACACGCGGTGCCCGCGGGCGCCCAGGTCCCGGGCGACGGCCAGTCCGATGCCGCTGGTGGCCCCGGTGACCAGGGCCACGGGCCGCTCGGGGGCCTTGTCCATCGCCTTCACCGTCATGCTCGTCCCTCCGTCACTCGCCTCTGCTGTGTGCAGCGTGTCGCAGGGAACTCGTGGCGCGGCGGAAGGGGGATGGAGGCGGCGTCGGGGCGGCGGACCCGGTGGGGGCGGCGGTGCGGGTGGGGGGGCGGGTTCAGTGGGGCCGCCAGCTGCCGGCGCGGCGGGGGCGGGCGGGGCGGGCGGGGTGCGGGTGGTCCCAGGCGGCGGGGACGGTGGGCGGCGGGGCCGGTTCGGGGGGTGCGGCGCGGCCCGCGAGCAGGGCCGTCAGGACGGCGAGGACGGCGGCGGTCTCGTCCTCGTCGGGGTGGCCGCGGTGGATCCGCCAGGTCTGCGGCTGCGGCGTGTCGGGGCCGGCCGCTTCGCGGGCGGTCATACGGGCGGGTTGCCGTGCTTGCGCGACGGCAGGTCGGCGTACTTGGGGCGGAGCATGGCGAGGGCTCCGGCGAGGACCGATCGGGTCTCCCCCGGGTCGATGACGTCGTCGACCAGGCCGCGTTCGGCGGCGTAGTAGGGGTGCATGAGCTCGGTCGTGTACTCCTTGATCTTCTGCCGGCGCATGGCGTCGGGGTCGGCCGCGGCGGCGATCTCGCGGCGGAAGATGACGTTGGCGGCGCCCTCGGCGCCCATGACGGCGATCTCGTTGGTGGGCCAGGCCAGGGCGAGGTCGGCGCCGATGGAGCGGGAGTCCATGACGATGTAGGCGCCGCCGTAGGCCTTGCGCAGGACCAGGGAGATCCGCGGGACGGTGGCGTTGCAGTAGGCGTAGAGGAGTTTGGCGCCGTGGCGGATGATGCCGCCGTGTTCCTGGTCGACGCCGGGCAGGAAGCCGGGGACGTCGACGAGGGTGACCAGGGGGATGTTGAAGGCGTCGCAGAACTGTACGAAGCGGGCGGCTTTTTCGCTGGCGTGGATGTCGAGGACCCCGGCGAGGCTGGCGGGCTGGTTGGCGACGAAGGCGGTGACGTGTCCGTCGATCCGGGCGAGCGCGCACACGACGTTGGTGGCCCAGGCGGGGTGGACCTCGAAGTAGTCGCCGTCGTCGACGACTTCCTCGATGACCCTGCGGATGTCGTAGGCCTGCTGCGGGTTGGCGGGGACGATGGTGCCGAGGGCGTCGGTGCGGCGTGCGGCCGGATCGCCGGTGGGTTCGCGCGGCGGTGTCTCGCGGTTGTTGGCGGGCAGCAGCGACAGGAGGTGGCGTACGTCCTCCAGGCAGGTGGGTTCGTCCTCGTGGGCGAAGGCGGCGACGCCGGAGACCGTGGCGTGGACGTCGGCGCCGCCGAGGCCGTTCTGGGTGATCTCCTCGCCGGTCACGGCGCGGACGACGTCGGGGCCGGTGATGAACATCTGCGAGGTGTCGCGGACCATGAACACGAAGTCGGTCAGGGCCGGGGAGTAGGCGGCGCCGCCGGCGCAGGGGCCGAGCATCACGCTGATCTGCGGGATGACGCCGGAGGCGCGGGTGTTGCGCTGGAAGATGCCGCCGTAGCCGGCCAGCGCGGAGACGCCTTCCTGGATACGGGCGCCGGCGCCGTCGTTGAGGGAGACCAGGGGTGCGCCGGCGGCCAGCGCCAGGTCCATCACCTTGTGGATCTTCTCGGCGTGGGCCTCGCCGAGTGCGCCGCCGAAGATGCGGAAGTCGTGGGCGAAGACGAAGACGGTGCGCCCGTCCACGGTTCCCCAGCCGGTGACCACGCCGTCGGTGTAGGGCTTCTTGTTCTCCAGGCCGAAGCCGGTGGCGCGGTGCCTGCGCAGGGCTTCGATCTCGTGGAAGGACCCTTCGTCCAGGAGCAGGCCGATCCGCTCGCGGGCGGTGAGTTTGCCCTTGGCGTGCTGGCGTTCGGTGGCCCGTTCGTCGGGGCCGGCCACTGCGTGGGCCTTGAGGGCGGCGAGTTCGGCCGTGCGGTCGGGGGCCGGTACGGGTGGCGCGTCGGTGATGGTCATGTGGCTCCTCCAGGAGGCGGTGGCGGGTTTCAGTTCGCCCGGTGCAGCGTGAGGTGGCCGCGGCGGCGGGCGGGGCGGGCGGTGCGGTACGGGGACGGCGGCGGCCCGGGATCGGCCGCCGTGGCCG
Organism: Streptomyces avidinii; assembly: GCF_045161815.1. NCBI lineage: Bacteria > Bacillati > Actinomycetota > Actinomycetes > Kitasatosporales > Streptomycetaceae > Streptomyces > Streptomyces avidinii. Next base: position 8,854,727 of record NZ_CP108863.1, on the reverse strand, counting down.
GTCCGGCGGCGGCGAGCGCGGCGCGGGCGGGGACGGGGACGGCGGCGGCGTGTTCCTCCCGCAGGACCTCGGTGAGGGCCCGGCGCAGCCGGTCGATGTCCTGGGGGGTGTTGTCGTGGTGGACGCAGGCGCGCAGTGCGGGAGCGGTGATGCGGCCGGCCGGGTGCAGGGGGTGCTCGTGCGCGACGGTCTTCGCCAGGACGACCCCGCGGCGGGCCAGGCCGCGGCGGATGGCCGCGGCGGGGATCTCGGCGTGCCGGAAGGCCAGGACGCCGGCCTGCCGGCGGCCCGCGGCGAGCAGTTCCATGCCCGGGGTGTCGCGCACGGCGGCGCGCAGCAGGGGCAGGAGGTCCTGGTGCGGGCGGCGGGCGGCGGCCGTGTGGTGGTCGAGGGCGGCGCCCAGCGCGGCGACGGCGGCCGGGGCGGGGGCCCGCACGGCTCCCTCCGCCAGGCCCTCCGCCGGGCCGCCGTACGGGCCGCCGTGCGGGCCGCCGTGCGGGTCGTCGTGCGGGTCGTCGTGCGGGTCGGTCCGGGGGTCGGTCCGGGGGTCGGGGGCGAGGTGGGCGAATCCGATGTCCTGCGGGCCGCGCAGGAACCTCCAGCCGTCCGCGGTGAGCAGCTGGCAGCCGATGCGCGCGGCGTCGACGGGGAGCAGGCCGACGGAGTGGGAGGCGTCGAGGGTGTAGCGGGCCCGGTGGGGGGCCAGCAGCCGGCCGATGTCCTCGACGGGGTTGACGGTTCCGCAGGCCGCGGAGAGGTGGACGGCGGAGACCAGGGCGACGTCCTCGTCGAGGTGGGTGCGCATCCAGTCCAGGTCGAGGTCCCCGTCCGGGCGCAGCGGGACGACCTCCAGTCGGCAGCGGGTGCGCTCGCGCAGGGCGTGCAGGGCGGTCAGGTTGGCGATGCCCTCGTGGGGTGTGGTCCAGATCCGGTCGCGGGGGCCCAGGACGGTGGTGCGCGCGAATGCCTCGAAGGCCTGTGCGGCGCCGGTGGTCAGGACGGTGCGGCCGGAGCGGACGCCGAGCAGGGCGGCGAGGCGTGCGTGCAGGCCCGGGTGCGTCCTGCCGCCGGGCCTTTCGCGCAGTGCGGCCGGCCCGTAGCGGTCGTCGAGGGCGGTGCAGCGGGCGAGTACGGCGTGCACGGCGTCGGGCATCCGGCCGGTGCCGGCGGTGTTCAGGTGGGCCGTTCGTTGCCCGTGGTGCGTCGGCGCGTTCATTTCAGGGGCCTCCCCCCGCTGTCGGGGCCGCCGGACGTCAACGACCCTCCCCCAGCAATGTATTGCCAATAGGCTTGGCAATACATTGCCCAGTGGTTGGCAGTTTTGGCAATGCGGGGATGCGGCCGCTCCGGCGAGGCTCTAGTTCCTCCCCCCGGGCAATTCCCGGCAACGATCCGCCCCGTCGCCCTTTCGCGGTTCTCCGTGCAGGTCGGGGCGGTTCCCGGGAGTTCCTCCACTGCGTCTCCAGTGATTTCCGAGCGAGTCCCGAGCGGGCGTTGCCAAGCTTCTTGGCAGAAGAGTTGCCAAGAAGAATCAAACAATTGCCACAGAGGAGTCGTCATGAGGAACATCGCCCGCGTCGCCGCCACCGCCGCTCTGGTCTGCGCCGCCGTGCTCACCGCGGGCGGAGCCGCCCAGGGGGACCCGATCGACTGGCCCGTCGCCCCGGCCTCGGCCGACCCGATCGACCGGCCCGTCCGGCCGGGTCCGGCCGCCGGCCCGGCCGTCGCCCTGATCGACTGGCCGTAACCGAAGACGGCTCGAAAGCCGCTGGAGGAAAGGGATGGAAAACATCCACCGCGGCTAGCGTGCGCGACACGGGGGCAGTACCTCCGCCACCGGTGGCAGAAAAACGCCGGGGAACTCGACGAGTACGGAGGGGAGACCGTGAGGATTCAGGTTCTGGGTCCGTTGAGTGCCGAGGTCAACGGGGGATCCATCGTTCCGTCCGCGGGAAAGCCGAGACAGGTGCTGTCGCTGCTCTCGCTGTATCCCGGACGCGTGATACCCGTGCCCACTCTCATGGAGGAGATCTGGGGAACCCAGCCGCCGCAGAGCGCGCTGACCACCCTGCAGACGTACATCCTCCAGCTGCGCCGACGCCTGGGCACCGCGATGGGCCCCGACGCCCCCGGCGGCGCCAAGGACGTCCTGGCCACCCGGCACGGCGGCTACCTGCTCCAGGTGCCCGACGAGAGCGTCGACGTGCACGACTACGAACGTCTCGCCCGCGAGGGCCACAGCGCCTTCGAGCAGGGCGACGACCGGACCTGCGCCGACCGCCTGCGGGCCGCGCTCCAGCTGTGGCGGGGGCCCGCACTGGTCGACGTACGGGTCGGCCCGATCCTCGACATCGAGGTGCTGCGCCTGGAGGAGAGCCGCCTGGTGGCCGTGGAGCGGCGGATCGACGCCGACCTGAGGCTCGGCCGGCACTCCGAACTCATCGCCGAACTCACCGACCTGACCGCCCGTCACCCCCAGCACGAGGGACTCCACTCGCAGGTGATGGTGGCCCTGTACCGGTCGGGGCGGCAGGCCACCGCCCTGGACGTGTACCGCAGGCTGCGGGCCCGCCTGATCGAGGACCTCGGCGTGGAGCCCTCGCCCCAACTGCAGCGCCTGCACCAGGCCATGCTGGCCGTCGACCCGCAGCTCGACGTGATCGCCGGACCGCGGCACACCTCCACGTTCGACCTGTTCGCCGCCTGAGAGCGCTCCCGTCACCGGACCGGGAGCGGAGCCGGGCCGGTCGGGGGGCGGTCAGCGGCGCGGCCCGTGCGCCTCGCCGACCAGGTAGCGGTCCTGGACGAGGTGCGCGGCGAAACTCCACTCCCCCGCCGCCTCCGGCGCGAACTCCTCCGGCGCGAACACCGCCCCGTCCCGCACCTGCCCGTCCTGTACCTGCCCGTCCTGTACCGGCCCGTCGTGCGCCGCCCCGGTACGGGCCGTCCGCAGGGTCAGCAGTCGCAGCAGCCGTGTGCGGCGTTCGTCCTCGGGGAGCGCGTCCAGGACGGCGCTCTCCCGCGCCGGCACCCGGCCGCGCAGCAGCGGGGACCGCAGGTCCAGGTCGGCGGGGTGTGCGTGCACGGCGATCCGCCCGGTGCGGCTGACGCCGACCACGATCAGCTCGCCGGTGTGTGCCAGGGCGATCTCCACGCCCGCGCCGGGCCCCCGTACCAGGAGGCGCCCGCCGGGCCCGCGGCCCAGTTCCACGGTGTGCACGGGCACGTCCAGGGCGGTGGCGGCGGCGTACTTCATCACGTAGCGCGACACGGCGAACCGCAGGCGCCCGGCCGCGGACGGCGTCCCGCGAAAACGCGGCCAGTCCTCCCCGAGCAGCGGGCGCAGGCCCGGGTCGAGGAGGACGGCGGTCAGCCACTGTCCCCAGGTGGTGCAGACGACCGCGCGGCCGGTGTCCTCCAGCCGCTCCCCCGCCTCGTCCCAGGGGCCCTCCAGGCCCTCGGGGCCCTGGAGGTACAGCGGTGCGCGGGGGGCGCCCCCGGCGGGGCGGGCCGGTGCCATCGACGGTCTCCTTCCCGTGCTCATCGCAGGCGGCGCACGGCGGTCCGGGCCCGCCATCCGGCCAGGCGCAGCGTCTCGGTGCTCGCGCGGCCCAGCCAGGTCCGTACCTCGCGGCGGGTCTCGGCGAGCCCGCCCGGCGCGCCCGGACCCTGCGGGTCGTACGCGGCCTGCGGGGCGTGCGGGGCGTGCGGGGCCTGCGGGGCCTGGGGGGTGCGCCGGTCGCGGGGGTCGCGGGGGTCGTGGAGCAGGACCTGCTGGGCGCAGACGACCCGTACGCCGTCCCCGTCCGGGGTCAGGGACCATGCGCCGGTGCGGGCGGCGATCGGGTGGGGGGTGCGGAGTTCCTTGAAGACGATCCGGGCGGCGGAGGGGAAGCACAGGCGGGCGGTGCGGGTGGCCCGGGTGCGGCCGTCGGGGGCGCAGGTGTCTAGGGCGGCGATCTGTACGCCGGGGACGTCCTCGTGCACGTCGGCGGCGTCCACGTGCGGGAGGCGTTCGGGCCAGTCCTCGATGCGGTGGAGGAAGTCGTAGACGAGCTCGGCGGGACCCTCCAGGTGGAGGCTGTCCTCGAAGGACAGCAGGAGCTGGTCCAGGTGCTCCCAGCGTTCGGCGATCGCGCTCAGGTGGGTGAGCCGGTCGGCCGGTTCCGTCTGCCACAGCCGGCGGGTGTGCGCGGTGTCGGCGGCGGGGTGCCGTTCCGGGGTGCGGTCCTGGCGCAGTGTCACCAGGCAGTGGGTGTCGCCGTGGGCCTCGACCGTCCAGGCGCCGGTGGTGGGCAGGCCGGGGCGGGCGGTGTCCTCCTGCTCGAACTCGACGGTCCGTGTGCCGGGGTGCAGGATGCGGTGCAGGTGGAAGGAGCGGACCTGTTCGCCGTCGAGGTCCCACAGCCGCAGGCGTTCGTGGAGGCCGTCGAAGTCGATGCGCTCGACGTGGACGGGGGTGGGCAGCAGGAGGGGCCAGCGCACGGCGTCGGCGATCAGTCCGTAGACCACGCCGGCGGGGGCGGCGATCCGTGCCGTGTGCTCGCTCGTGCGGACGCGCTGCGACGGCATGCCGGGCACCTCCCCTGATCGTGTGTGCGGGTGCGCCCAGCCTGCCCGAGGGGACTCGAGGCTTCCTCAACCCCCGGCGGCCGGGGCCGGGGCCGGGGCCGGGGCGGTGGCCGGGGCGGGGGCGGGGGCGGGGGCGGGGGGGGGGGCGGGGGCGGGGGCGGGGGCGGTGGGGGTGAGGGCGTCGGCCAGGACGCGCCAGATCTCGGCGGCGAGGTCGATGTTGGCGTCCTCCTGGGCCTGTTGGGCCAGGGTGCGCAGTCCCTGGACGCCGGTGGGGTCGCCGGCGAGGATCAGGAGCTGGTGGCGCAGGATCTCCAGGCGGACCTGGCCGCGGTAGGTCATCCTGGGCCGGTCGGCGGCGAGTTCGCCGAGCAGGGCGCGGGCGTCGTCGTAGCGGCCGGTGGCGAAGGCGAGGTCGGCTTTCAGGGCGGTGAGGTCCTGGCGCAGGGCGGGGGTGCCGACCAGGGCGAGGGCGGCTTCGGCCTCCTGGGCGCGGCGCTGTGCGCGGGCGGGGTCGGCGGGCATCTTCTGCAGGTGGAGCCGGCCGGCGGCCAGGCGCAGCCGGATCCACAGGATGAGGTCCTCCTGGCTGCCGAACCGTTCGAGGGCGTCCTGCAGGCAGGCCTGGGCGCCGGGGTAGTCGCCCTGGCGCATGCGGACGGCGGCGGCGGTCCACATGGCCTCGGCGAACAGGGCGTCCGAGCGGCCCCGGACGAGGGCGGTCAGTTCGTCGGCGTGGACGCGGGCCTCGCCGGTGCGGCCGGCCTCGGCCTGGACGGAGACGAGGGCCAGCAGGGCGGTGGCGCGGTCCTCCACGCCGAGGTTCTCGTGCAGGGCGATGCGGTGGGCCTCGACGGCGGCGTCCGCGGCGGGGGTGATCTCGCCGATGGAGCGCAGGCAGCGGGCGAGGCGGGTCAGGCCGCGTACGCGCAGTTCGCTGACGTCGACTTCGTCGCCGAGGGCGACGAGCCGGGTGAGGCAGTCGCGTTCGGCGGTGTGGTCGCCCTGGACGCGGGCGGCGCGGGCGAGGAGCCACAGGGCCTGCCAGCGCAGTACGGGGCTTTCGTGGGCCTCGGCGGCCAGGGCCCGGCGCAGGGCGACGACGGCGTCCGGGGAGCCGGTGGAGGAGGCGAGGGTGAGGGCGTGGGCCAGGGAGCCGGTGGCGGGTTCCTCGAAGTCGGTGCTCGTGAGGCCCAGTCGGCCGGCGAGGTAGCCGACGGCCCGGTCGGTGGGCTGGCGTGCGCCGGATTCCAGGCGGGAGAGGTAGCCGGTGGACATGCCCTCGCCGGCCAGCGCCGTCTGCGACAGGCCCTGGGCCAGCCGGAGCTTCTTCAGGCGGTGTCCGAAAGCGGGCTGTCGCAGCATGGGCGGCGTCCTTGGGGTCGCGGGCAAGGAATCTGTCGGGAACCGGCACCGAGCGTAGGGTCCGCGGCAACGGGCGGGCAAACCTTTGCCACGGGTTCGGGGCCGCTCTCGTCCGGGTTTCGTGCCGGTCTCCTGCGGTTCTCGAGCGGTCCTCGACCCGGCCGAGGCAGACTCTCCAGAATTCCGGCCGCCGCTGCGGCCGGCGCCCTGTTCCTCCCGTGTCCAGCGCCTTGGAGTCGACGATGAGGCCTTCGGTGTGCGCATCCCGCGCGTCCTCGACGCCCGCAGCACACACCGCGGCCCCGGCGGCCGGCCTCCGCTGCGGCGGCACGTCGCGGCGGGAGCGGCCGGACGACGACATCGGCTGGCCGAAGCGGTGACCCGGCCCCGGCCCCCGTGCGGGGCCGGGGCCGGGGCCGGGTCAACGGGCCGTCACGGTGGGCCGGTTACGGCGCCGGGTGCAGGGTTCGGTCTCCCGGCGGGTGCGCCGCCGCACGGACCGGGCGGACCGGGCCGGGGGTGTCTCTTCCGGATCCTGTCGGCGGCGTCCGGCGCCGTGCCCGGCAGGGCGGGGATGGGTGTCCGTGTACTGGACGCCGGACGCATTCGGGCGCCCCGGCAACGCGGCCGGGTGCGGCGCGGGCGTCGCGGGCCCGGCAGGGTCCGGAAGAGACGGCCTGGTCCGGCGGGGAGTCGGGGGGTGTCCCCGTCGCGGATCCCCGTGCCGATGCGGTGTGCCGCGGTGCCGGGCGGCTTCCCCTCCATGCGCAGCGCCCGGGTCCGCGGGGCCGGTCCGGCCCGTACGTCGACCGGTACGGGGCCCTGCCGGCGGATGCTGCGGCTGCGGGCGGGCAGGCACTCGTAGGCGTGGGCGTCCACGGTTTCGGGGGTGTCCGCAGTGGGCGGCCGCCGTCGGGGCGGCGCGGCCATGGCGGGTGCCCGGGCGGCGGCGGAGCGGGAGGGTGCAGGTCGGAACGGTGTGCGGACGAGGGTGTTCACCCCGGGAGCGGGTCCGGGGCGGACGGCCGCGTCGGCCGGGGCGGCTGCAGGGGGGTCGGTGCGCCGGGGGGGGCGGGCAGGGGTGGTTCCCCGGATGTCCTCCATAGGGGGTGGTCACCGGCAGCGGCCGCCCGGGGCGGAGGGCGAGGTGGGCGAGGTGGGCGAGGGCGTGTCGGGGCTTGCGGGTGGCGGGGGCGACGGATCTGCGTCGGCCTCGGCGCCGGGCGGGCCCGGGACGGGTGTGTTCACGGGCTTGCGGTCCCCGGACGTGCGGTGCGGGCGGGGTGGTGGTCCGGCTGCGGTGTGGCTCACCAGCCGATGCGTACGGCCTGTGCTCCGGTGAACTCGGCCTCGGTCTGGTATTCGTGTTCGCGTCCGACGGCGACGAGGCTGGGCAGCAGCAGGGCCCACAGGGCTGCGACCTTGCCCTGGAGTTCGGCGTAGGACATGCCGGTGGCGGACATGGTCTCGATGCCGCAGGCGGCGGCCGCGACCAGGGCCTGGGCGCTCTCCCAGCGGCGGCCCGCCGCGGGGAGTTCGCCCGCGTCGCGGGCGAGGCGCAGCAGGGTGGAGACGGCCGAGATCCATGCGCCGTGGAAGTCGACGACGACGGGCCTGGCTCCGGCGGGTCCGCGGGGGGCGGGCCCGCCGCATTCCTTGGTGATGCGGAAGCTGGCGGGGATCGCCGGTTCCTCGTGGAGGGTCCAGGCCAGCCAGTGGGTGATGTCGATCAGGGCCTGCAGTGGTGAGACGCCGTCCTGGCGCAGGGTGCGCACGGCGTCGTGCAGCAGGGCGCAGCCGCGTTGCTGGACGGCTTCGGCGAGTTCGTCCTTGGAGGCGAAGTGGAAGTACAGGGCTCCTTTGGTGACCCCGGCCGCGGCTGCGATCTCGCCGAGTGTCGCGTGGGCGTAGCCATTGCGGTGGAACATCTCGGCCCCGGCGTGGACCAGCCGCCTGCGGGTCCGTTCCGACCTCTCCTGCACCGAGTCGTCTCCTCTCGCCCCGTCAGAGTCGCGGACTCCCGGCCGTCGGCGCTCTTTCCGTGTCCGGCGGCCGGGCCGGGCCGTGCCGTGCCGTGCCTCGCCGCCCCGTGCGGGGGCGGGTGGGCGTCAGACCCGTACGAGCCGTTCGCCGCCGGGCTCCGCGTGGGTCTCGGCCGGGTTTTCGGGCCCGGCCATCAGGATCGAGCGCTGCAGGCGGCGCAGGGCCACGGACGGCTCCAGTCCGAGTTCGCGCACGAGGGTGGCGCGCAGCCGCTGGTAGACGTCCAGGGCCTCGCCGCGGCGGCCGGAGCGGTGCAGGGCGAGCATGAACTGGCCGTGGAGGTTCTCGTGGGTGCGGTAGCGGGTGACCAGGACGGTCAGCTCGGCGAGGAGTTCGCGGTGGCGTCCCAGTCGCAGGTCGGCCTCGATCCGCTGGTCCAGGGCGCACAGCCGGGTCTCCTCGAGCCGGCGGGTCTCCATGTCGAGCTGGATTCCGCCCTGTACGTCGGCGAAGGCGGGTCCGGACCACAGGGCGAGGGCCTCGCGCAGGAGGCGGGCGGCGCCGGGGAAGTCGCCGGCGTCCATGGCGCGGTAGCCGGTGCCGGCGAGGCGGTCGAACTCGCGGACGTCGAGGGTTCCGCCGCCGCTGCTGAGGAGGTATCCGCCGGGCAGGGTGACCAGGATGTCCTTGGCGGTCCGTACCGCCGCACCCGCACCCGGGGCCGTGCCCGGGGCCGGGCCGGTGCCGGTGCCGGCTTCGTTGCCGGTGCCGGTGCCCCGTTCGAGGGCGCCGGCGATGAGGGCGCGTAACTGCAGGACGTAGGTCTGGAGTGTGGTGCGGGCACTGCGCGGCGGTTCGCCCGCCCACAGTTCCTCTATCAGTGCCGATACGGGTACCACCTGATCGGCATGGAGGGCCAGGAGGGCCAGGACCTGCCGGGGCTTGGGGGCGGTCGGCGTGATGGAGATCCCGTTCTCCCGCACGGCCAACGCGCCCAGTACATCGATGTCCACGCCGTACTCCCCTGTCCTTGGATGAGTACAGCCAGTAGAAAACAGGACCGGCGGTTTGTCAATATCAAACCGGTCGTGCTGTTTTGATGGTCGGTCATGTCCGAGTAACCGTCAAAAACCTTTGCTGGCCTGGGATTTCGGGTGATCGCGGGTTCTGTGGAGCGGCCTCAGGATGCCTCGATCGTTCCTCGACGAGGGTCACAGGAGGGCGGCCGGCCCCGCCTGAAAGAGACCGTTCAGTCTGATTCGGTGTTCCGGGCCGGCGGTGCGGCGCCGCCGGCGGGCGACCCCTGCGGCCGCAGGGCGGCCGGCGACCCCTGCGGCCGCAGGGCGGCCAGGGCGGCGCCGGAGGCGAGCCGCGGCAGCATCAGGGTCCAGAACCGGGTGAGGGTGTGCGGTGCGAGCCAGTCGCGGTCGTAGGCGCCCAGGACCTCCAGCCCCACCGTCGCGGCCACCACCCCGTGCGCCGCGTCCCGGGGGTGCAGCCCCTCGGCGAGCAGGCCCTGCCCCGCCGCGGCCGCCACGACCGCCTCGACCCACAGGCGCCACCGGCGGCGCAGGTCCACGGCGCTGTCGAAGGAGGGGTCCGCGCACAGGGCGAAACCGGCCCGCACCACCGCGTCGTGCGCGAGCAGGGCCATCAGCGCGTGCGCGCCGTCGACCAGCACCTGCAGGGAGCCCCCGCCCGCACCGGCCCCCGCACCGCTGCCCGCACCCGCGCCCGGAGCCCCTCCCGGAGCACTGCCCGGAGCCCCTCCCGGATCGGCGCCCGGGCCGGCCGGGGCCGTGGGGGCGGGCGGCGGCGCTGGCGCGTCGGCCGCGGTGATCTGCCGCAGTGCCCGCTCCGCGCGTTCCTCGACGGCGCGGGCGAGCGCGTTCTTGCTCGCGAAGTGGAAGTGCAGTCCCCCGGCGCTCAGCCGGGCGCGGCGGCTGATCACCGCGATCGACGCGGTGGCGAACCCCTCCTCGGCGAACACCTCCGCGGCCGCACGCACCAGCGCCTCCCGCGTACGGGCCGCACGTTCCTGCTTGACCATGGAGTCTCCACAAACCGCCAACGCGGTTTGCCCAAGGGGGTGTCAAAGATCGTTCCGGTCACAGTCGGCGCCGGCGCCGGAGCGCGGCTCGCGCCCCGGTGGAGCCGGCCGGCCCCACCGGCCCCGTCCGCCTCACGGGCCCCACCGGGGGGCTGTCGGGCGGGGCGCCGAAGTCGCGTCAGGACAGCGCCGGTTCGGTCTCCTGGGCCGTCTGCCGGCCGGGCCCGCGCCGCATCTCCGCGCTCACCCGCTCCCCCCGGTCGCCGGCGATGTCCAGGCGGGCGAGCATCGCGGGCGTCGCGATGCTCGGGCAGATGTGCTGGTAGACGGCGGCCACCCGCTCCTCGATGTCGCTGCGGTCGCTCAGGGTCTGCGAGTAGATCTGCGCGCCCGTCCAGCAGGCGGAGAGGATCCAGGCCGTCTCGGCGGGATCCACGTGCGGCAGCAGCTCGCCCTGCTCCTTCGCCCGGACCAGCAGGGTCCGCGTGAACTCGATCCAGCCCGGCACCGAACCCCCGCCGAAGATGTCGCGCATGCCCGGCCCCAGGGAGAGCCGGGCACCCGCGCTGAGCATGGGCTCGCGTTTCATCCGGTACGCCAGCACCATCGCGACGTCCACGAGTTCCTGCAGCTTGCTCTCCCGGTCGGGCACCCCGCCCTCGGCGAACTGCTCGTCGAGGACGCCCTGCGCCAGCTCCTGCTTGGAGGAGAAGTGGAAGTACAGGGCGCCCTTGGTCACGCCCGCCCGGGAGAGGATGTCCGCGATGGTGGCCGCGTCGTAGCCGCGCTCGTCGAAGACCGCCGCCGCCGCTTCCAAGATCGCGCGACGCGTACGTACCGCACGCTCCTGCCGTGCCACCGGTGCCTCCGTTGTCCATGGTCGAATACGGCCGGATCCACCGCGCGGATCCACCGCCCCATTAAAACCAACCAGAAGGTCCGATTCTTTTCAAGCAGGCCAGGCGTCACCCCGACGCGGTCAATCGGCCAACGGCGCCCGCGGCCCCAGCACCACGGGCAACTCCCGCAGCCCGTTGGAGATGAACGACTGGACCCGCGGCAACTCCTGCGCCCCCGCCAGAGCCGCCTGCGGGAACGTCTCGAAGAACCGCCGCACCGCCACCGCGCACTCCATCCGGGCCAGGGTCGCGCCCAGGCAGTGATGCGTACCGAACCCGAAGGACAGATGCTGCCCCCGCGTCGCGCGCAGCACGTCGAAGCGCTCCGCGTCCGCGCCGTGCACGGCGGGGTCGCGCCCGGCCGACCCGAACGAGATCAGGATCGGCTCGCCCCGCCCGATCACCACGCCCTCGCCCATGTCGATGTCCTCGACGGCGAAGCGCAGCAGCCCGTAGAAGGCCGGCGGCTCGATCCGCAGCGCCTCCTCGACCACGTCCTCCCACGAGGCCAGGCCCCGGCGCACCAGCGCCAGCTGGTGCGGGTTGCGCAGCAGTTCGTGCAGGGCCGTGCAGATGAGGTTGACGGAGGTCTCGTAGCCGGCCGTGAAGAGCAGGATCAGGCTGTCGACGAGTTCCTTCTCGCTGAGCCGCGCCCCCTCCCCCTCCCCACCGGCACCGTTGTCGGCACCGTTGTCGGCACCGGCAGCGGTGGTGGTGGTGTCGCGGGCGGCGATGAGTGCGCTGGTCATGTCGTCGCCGGGATGCTCGCGTCGGTGGGCGACCAGGTCGGCCATCGTGACGTCGAGGTCGGCCGCGTTGCGCTGGGCCTGTTCGGCGGTGATGTTGGTGTCGAAGAACGCGTTGATGATTCTGTGCAGGGGGGCCCAGGAGCGTTCCGGGATCCCGAACAGCTCGAAGACGATCCGGGTCGGCAGCTCGTGCGCGAACTGCGTGCGCAGGTCCACCGGGTGGCCGGGCTCCAGCGCGGCCAGGTCCTTCAGGAGCTCGCCGACGACCTCCTCGATCCTGGGGCGCATGCCGGCCGCCCGGCGGGCGGTGAAGGCGGCGGCGGCCGGTCTGCGCAGCCGGGTGTGCTCACTGCCGTAGGCGGTGATCATGTTCTGCACGGAGACCCAGATCGCCAGCGGCCAGCCGGCGTCGACCTCACCGCCGATCCAGGCCGGCCAGTGGCGGTAGGCGTCCTTGGAGACGCGCGGGTCCACCAGGAGGCGGCGTATGTCGGCGGAGCGGCCCACGGCCCAGGCACTCACCCCGCCCGGCAGCAGGACCCGTGTCGCGGGCGCCTGTTCACGGACGAGCGCGGCCTCGGCGTGCACGTCCGCACCAAAGGCGTCGATCGCAAAGGGGCACTGACGGTTCATCTCGAAACTCTCCAGGATGGACGGCGGCAGATCGGCGACGGGGTGCAGCGGCGTGTCCACACCCCGTATTCCAAAACCGCCCATCCGGTTTCTGTTTCACCGGCGGCGGCCCCGAGTCTGGCACGGCCCGCCCCGCATGCCAATGGTTTTCGGGACCCGGCCGCCCGCCCGTCGCCCGTCCGAGTCGCCCTGGGCGGCGCCCGGTTGAACGGACGGCGCCCGCACCCTGTCCGACCGGCGCATATGACCGGAAGGGCGGTTCTCACTTGGGGCGGTGGCGTGCGCGTCCCGCAGGGCCGCGCCGTGTCGGATATCCGCTGGTCCAGGTCCTGGGAGCCGTCCCGGGGGCACTCCCTCCGGCCGGCCGGACCGGTGCGGGGGCCGCATCCTGCCCGGCTGAGCTCCTTGCAAACAAAACCGGAGAGTACGTATCTTGCGTCTCGCGAGCGCAACCCGTCCCAACCGTCGAACGGCTCTGCGGGAGAAGTCATGACCATGCTGACGATCGGAAAGAACGCGCCCGTCCTGCCCCTGCCGGGGGTGGAACAGCCATGGATGCGCTGCAACGACGCCCGCGGGCTGACCACCACCGTGCCCAGGGAGTACGTCCACCGCAGCTCACTGGCCGAGGTCTTCCTGACCGGCTGCGAACGCACCGGCGAGGACACCTTCTCCCTGCGGGGACAGTGGCCCCGCGCCCACACCTTCTTCACCAGCGCCGACGGCACCGGCCACGACCCGGTCCAGGCCGGCGAGACGATCCGCCAGGCCGGCCTCTACCTCTGCCACGCCGTCTACGGCGTCCCCCTCGGCCACAACGTCCTGCTGTGGAGCCTGGACTTCACCTCCCGCCCCGAACGGATGCGGATCGGCCGCGGCCCCAGCGACCTCGACATGAACGCCGTGTGCACCGACTTCGGCTGGAAGGGCAACCGGTTCTCCGGCTTCCTGCGCGTGGACATCCGCCGCGGCGGCCACCTCGCGGCCTCCGGCACCGCCCGCTTCAGCTGCGTCGCCCCCGCCACCTACCGCCGCCTGCGCGGCGACCGCGGCCACCACGCCCCGATGCGGCCACTGCCCCGCCGCGCACCCGTCGCCCCCACCGCCGCGGGCCGCCTGCTGCCCTTCGACGTGGTCCTCGCCCCCACCGACCGCACCGGCCGCTGGCAGCTCAGCCCCGACCTCGACCACCCCATCCTCTTCGAACACGCCAACGACCACCACCCCGGCATGGTCCTCGTCGAAGCCGCCCGCCAGGCCGCCTGCGCACTCCACACCCCCGCCGCCTTCACCCCCACCGCCGTCGCCACCGAGTTCCACCACTACGCCGAACTCGACACCCCCTGCTGGATCGACGCCACCCTCACCGCCCCCGGCCACGTCACCGTCACCGGCCACCAGGACAACCGCACCATCTTCCACTCCACCATCACCGGCACCACCACCGCCGCCTGAAACCCCCCACCGACCGGAACCCACACCGGACCGGCACCAGGACGGGCCGGGGACACCGGGACGGGCGCACCGACGGACGGAGGGACCGACGGACGGGCGCACCGGCGGACGGAGGGACCGACGGACGGACGGACGGGGGGACCGGCGATCGGGCGCCGGGACGGGCCGACGGGGCCGGACATCGGGACGGGCGCGCCGACGGATGAGGGGACCGGCGCTCGGGCGGGCGCCGGCCCGGGTGGGGACGGGTCCGTGGGCGACGGGCATCGGGCCCGGACAACATGCCGGGCGCCCGACCGGACACCGGGACGGGTGCAGGGACGGCATCCGTCCCGGACATCGGGACGGGCGTGCCGACAGGTGTGGGGGACAGCCATCGGGCCCCGGAAATGGGGACGGGTCTGTGCGGGCGGGCGCCCGGCCCGGACAACATGCCGGGCGCCCGGCCGGACACCGGGACGGGGAACGGGACGGCATCCGTCCCGGACATCGGGACGGGCGCGCCGACGGATGCGGGGGCGGGCCTGCCGACGTGTGTGTGGGTGGGGAGGACAGTCATCGGGCCCGGACGTGGGGACGGGCGTCGCAGGACCCGGACGTCGAGCCGCGCGTCCCCCAGGCATCGGGACGGGTGTCGGGACCGCGTCCGGCCCGGACATCGGGACGGGCGTGTCGACGGATGCGGGGGGGCCGGCGTCGGGCCCGGACGTGGGAACGCCCGTCCCCCGGGCATCGGGACGCGTGGTGGGCCGGACACCTCCCCTCCCGCCAGCCGGCACTCACGCCCCGACCCCACACCCGGCACCAGGCGGCGGGACACCGGCCGTGGGGACGAGCCTCGGGCCCGAATGTCGCGCCGGACAGCGGGAGGGGTGTCGGGCCCGGACATCGGGACGGTGTCGGGACGGACAGCTCCCCCAGCGGCAGCCGGTGTTCGCTCCACAACCCGGCCAGGTACCAGGGGCGGGCGCGCCGAACACAGAAGTGCCCGGCCAGGGTGCGGGACCGGACCTCGGCCCGGACGCCGGCCCAGGCACGGCCCGGGCGCGGGCCGGACACCTCCCCTCCCCGCCACCCGGCGTTCACGCCAAAACCCGGCCCGGCACCAGAGCAGACGGGTACCGAACAAGGAAGTACCCGACCCGGAAGCCGGGCCGGGCATCGACCAAGGCCTGGGGCCGGGGGCGGAACGGACACGGGCCGGGCGTGTAGTCCGAGCGCGGGCCGGGCTGGGCCGGACCACTTACCCAGCAGCAGCCGGTGCTCGCGCCACAGCCCGGCCGTGCAGCAGGGAGCGGGCGCCGAACAGATAAGGTGCCCGACCCGGGCGGCGGGCCGCCTCTCGGTCCGGGTCCGGGCAACTCCTTACGACAAACGGTGTTCACGCCACGGCCCGGCCAGGTACCAGAGGGGCAGGCGCAGAACAGAGAAGCGCCCGGGCGGCCCTGCAGGCCCGGCAGCAGACCACGTTCACAGCAGAACCGCCCCCGCACCAGCGGGCCAGGGCACCGGCCCGGGGCGCGGGGCCGGCCGTCGGCCCGGAAGTCGAGCCGGGCATCGGACCGGGCACGAGAGCCCGGGCGAGGGCCGGATGTCGGCCCGGGCACGGGCCGGGCGCAGGCCGGACAACTCCCCCAACCACCGGCCGATGCTCACGCACAACGCGACCACCGCCCGGCACCACAGGCGGTCACCGAACCGCGGATCGTCCGGCCAGAGCGTCACGCCGCATGCCGGCCCGGGCACCGGCCCAGCTGCGGGACCAGGTGCAGGGCCCGGGTGCAAGGACCCGGGTGCAGGGCCCGGGTGCAAGGACCCGGGTGCAGGGGCCGGGTGGTGGGGGCCGGGTGGGGGCCGGGTGTGAGGCCGGACAACTCCCCCGGTACCGGCCGGGCTTCGCGCCGGAGCCCGGCCGGTACCGCAGGAGACGGGCACCGAACAGCAACGCGCCCGCCACGGCACAGGACCCCCTGCCGGGTCGGGAGTGGAGGCATCGGGCCCCGGCGACAAGCCGGGAAACTCCCCCGGAAACAGAAGGTGTTCACACACGACAGGACCACAGCCCGGCACCAGCGACGGGCACAGAACAGGTGAAGGCGCCCGGGCCCCGGTGGCCGGCCCCGGTGGCCGGCCCGGCGGACACCTCCCGCCCCGCCGGCCGGCGTTCACGCCACAACGGTGTCCCGGTACCAGGAGACACAGGCACCGAACGCCTCGGCGAACCGCGGCCCGGGCGAAGCCTCCAGCCCCGCCCACAACCGCCCGCTGTCGTACCAGTGATCCACCGCCAGCAGCCCCACCCGCCGCGCCAGCACCGCATCGATCCCCCCACCACCACCCAGCAACTCCAACGCCCCCGCCAGATCCACCTCCCCCACCGGCAACGGCAGACCCAGCCCCCCGGCCACCGCCTCCACCAGCTCCCGCACCGACACCGGCTCCGGATGCCCCGCGTGCAGCACCCCGCCCATCACCTCCCGCCGCACCGCCAGCTCCGCCAACGCCCCCGCCAGCGCATCCACCGAAACCAGCGAGACACGGGCACGCCCACCCTCCACCCAGTACGGCAACCGGCCCAACAACTCCACCAACCCCGGCACCACCCACCGATCACCCCGCCCGAACACCAGATGCGGCCGCAACACCGTCCCCCCGGCCGCCAGCACCAGCCGCTCCCCCTCAAGACGCGTCGCACTCGTCACCGACCCCGGCCGCTCCACGAGCTCACCCTCCACCACCCCCCGACGCACCCCCGCCCCGTACACCGCCGCCGTACCCAACTGCACCACCCGCCCCACCCCCGCCCGCCGCGCCTCCGCCAGCAGAGCCCGCGTCCCCTCCACATTCACCGCCCGCAACTCCTGCTCCGACCCCGTGATCCGCGACGCCAGATGCAACACCGTCCCCACCCCCTCACACACCCCCCTCAACGAACCCGCCACCGCCAGATCCCCCCACACCTCCTCCACCCCCACCCGCACCCCCGCCCGATGCACCAACGCCCTCACCCCCACCCCCCGCCCCACCAGACACTCCACCACCGCAGAACCCACGAACCCCGCCGCCCCGGTCACCAACACCCCAGCACCACAACCACTGTTCATCACACACCCCATTCCACCGTGTTACCGTCACGCGATGACCGCCGGAACACACAACACACTCCTCGCAGGCAGATCCGCACTCATCACCGGCGCAAGCTCCGGCATCGGAGCAGCCGCCGCCCGCGTCTTCTGCCGCGAAGGCGCCGCAGTCACCCTCGTCGCCCGCCGCGAAAAACAACTCGCCGACCTCACCGACGAATTACGCACACAAGGCCACCACGCCCAATACGTCGTCGCCGACGTCACCCGGACCGAACAAATCGCCCACGCCGTCCAGAAAGCCATCACCACCTACGGCCACCTCGACACCGCCTTCAACAACGCAGGCACCGGCGCCACCCCCAAACCCATGCACCTCCTCGACGAAGACGCCTACGACACCGTCATGGACACCAACGTCCGCGGCATCTGGAACGCCATGCGCCACGAAATCCGCGCCATGCTCACCCATGGCGAAGGCACCATCGTCAACAACAGCAGCACCGCAGGCCTCGTCGCGACCCCCGTCACCGCCACCTACATCGCCTCCAAACACGCCGTCATCGGCCTCACCAAAGCCGCCGCCAACGAATACGCCCACCAAAACATCCGCGTCAACGCCATCGCCCCCGGCACCACCCGCACCGAAATGATCAACAACTGGCTCACCGAAAACCCCACCATCGAACAAACCCTCCTCGCCTCCGCACCCCTCCCCCGCATGGCCCACCCCACCGAAATCGCCGAAGCCGCCGCCTGGCTCTCCAGCAACCACGCCTCCTACATCATCGGCACCACCCTCACCATCGACGGCGGCTGGACCACCCGCTAACACCACCCACCCCACCCACCCACCCACCCACCACAAGCAACCACAAGCGAACCTCAAAGACCCACCGACCACCATTAGTCGGGCGCATCCGGCCTGCCCGGCCGCAGCCACAGCCGTGTCAAGCTCAAAAGGCGAATGTCACTGCCACGCCGAGCGGGACAACGTCCACGGCGGGGTGAGCTGAGCGGGTCCCGTGCGACCTTGCGCAGGGCGCGCATCGATACAGGTGATGTTCCGCTGGCTACGTTGCATGCATGCTGAATGCTCAGGCGCAGTTGAAGCTGCGAGTGATTTCACCCTGGTCGGTGGCGCTGTGCCTGTTCGGGCTTGCTGCCGGTCTCTTCATGATCCTCTGGTACGGGGTGGATCCGCCGTTCCGTGCCAGGCCCTCGGGCGACGGGGAACTACTGCTGCAGTTCGCGGCAACGGCCGAGGATGCTCGCGCCATCGTGAAGGCCGGAGGCGGCTATCAGCTCTTCCAGAGTGGCCTCGTGCTCGACTGGTGCTGGTTCATCGTGTCGTATACGGCGGCCCTGGCCGGGGCTTTTGGACTCGGGTACCTGCTTCTCTACCGGAAGTCCACGCGCCTGTGGGCCCGCCGCGCCCTCGTCCTCACACCCGTGGCGGCGGCTGCGGACTGCTTGGAAAACATGTTCCCCTGGAAGGCCCTGGAACGGATCGAAGCCGACCCGCACCGTCCTGTACGGTCCCGGGCCGGGGGCCTGCGCCTGGGAGCAGAGCCCGACCTGGAGCGGAACCTGCAGTGGGCGACCTACTTCGCCCAGGTGCAATGGGCGCTCGTCATCCCTCTCGTGGCAGCGGCCCTCCTGATTGTCGTCACCCTCTTCTGCCGCCGCGTGCAGGCCCCCTCCGTCGTGACGAGTGGGCTGGAAGGCCGCCCCCGGGCCGTCTTCGCCCATGCCCATCAATCCGCCCGGCCGAGCCACCCGGACGTGATCCTCCCGCCCGCCGCGCCCCACGACTGGGAGCCCCGGCCCGAGTGGACCGCCCCCGGCCCGGCGCAGGCAGGCCAGGCGGGGGCTCAGCAGGACACCGCAGTGACCCGCTGGCGTACTCGCGCCTACCAGCCGCCCGGTCGAAGCCCTGCGGAACTTGGCTTCTGTGTCTCCGGCGGCGGCATCCGGTCGGCCGCGATCACCCTGGGCGCGCTCCAGGCACTGCGCGAGCAACTGCTCAAGGCGACGTACATCGTGTCGGTCTCCGGTGGCGGGTACACCGCCGGAGCCCTTCAACTGGTGCTGACCGATGCCCGGCTCAAGGACGAGAGCGGGAACCCCACGCCGTGGCGGGCCAGTTCCTGAACGCGTTCTACTCACACCTCCCGCTGACCGACCTCCACCGCTTCACGCCCCACAAGAAGACGTTCGTGCCGACGTGCGAGGCCCCGAAGGTCCCGAAGTGTCCCGGCCCGACGCTGATGTTCCTGCCGTCGCTCGAACTGTTTCCGAACGCCTGGCACCCCGTCCTCGGCCTGCTCGGCCTGGCCGGCGCGGTGTCCGTGGGCCTCGCCTTCGTGTGGGCATGGAAGACGAAGTCCCGCCCGGCGTGGCTGCGAAGCACGGTGAATGCGATCGT
The DNA here is from genome assembly GCF_045161815.1 of Streptomyces avidinii. NCBI lineage: Bacteria > Bacillati > Actinomycetota > Actinomycetes > Kitasatosporales > Streptomycetaceae > Streptomyces > Streptomyces avidinii. Next base: position 8,835,510 of record NZ_CP108863.1, on the reverse strand, counting down.
GGCCATGGCCTTGGCGGTCGCATTGATCTCCATCGTTCTTCCGGCGGTGATCTGGTTCTTCGCCTGGCTGGCGCACGAGCAGGGAGCGGTGCAGAACAACGGCAGGGGACTGTCGGTGCTTGCCGCGCTCACCGCCACGGCGACCGCACTCGGCACCTGGTTCATCGCCGTCCACAAGACAGTGAAGAGGCTGAAGCCGGACGGCGAGAAGGCAGGCATGTTCGACAAGGGCGGCCCCTCCCTCGTCATGCAGGTCGGCGGCAGCTGGGTGAAGGCTGTGGTCTGCTGGCTGGTGCTGCTCCTGGTCGCGTTCTTCTGCCTCGCCCTCATGTCCTGGACGGCCGTTTACGCCGGAGACTGGCCCGCAGGGTGGAAGTGGGGGGTACCCATTGCCCTGATCGTGCTGGCGCTCGCGATCGACCAGACCACGTTCAGCCTGCACCCCTTCTACCGACAGCGGTTGGCCGGCGCCTTCTCCGTGCGCCGCGCGGTGTTGAAGGACGGCTCGGTCGGCGCCCTGCCGTACGACTACAGCAATGAGCCGACCCTTCTGGACCCCTACGCACAGCGGGTGAAGGGCTTCCCCCAGATCATCTTTGCCGCCTCCGCGGCGATCTCGCTGCGCAACCGCACCGCGCCCGGCCGCCCCGCTGTGCCCTTCACTTTCGCCTCCGACTACTGCGGCGGCCCCGACACGGGCTGGGTCCGTACCGACACTCTGCAGAAGACGGCCCCCGCACTGATCAGGCGCGACCTGACCGTGCAATCCGCCGTCGCCGTGTCCGGAGCGGCCTTCGCCTCCGCGATGGGCACCCAGACGATGTTCATGGAGCGGCTGCTCGCACTCTCCAACGTGCGGCTCGGAACGTGGATCCCCAACCCGCTCTATCTCGCGGAGCTGGCGAAGTACAGGCCCAGCCGGATCATGCCGCGCCTGCCGCGCGTACGGCGGCTGCGGTACCAACTCCAGGAGCTGGCGGGCAGGTACTCGAACACGTCATCGACTCCTCCGGGGACACGCCGCCGCTGGCCACCACCCTCGCCCAGGCAGTGACGCTCGCCTACGAGGACCTCGGAGTGAAGATCACCTTCGAGGAAAAGGGCCAGAACCTGCTGGACCTGGTGCCCGGCAGCGCCGAACCGCTCTCGCCCGAGGAGCCGATGGCTGCCCTGAACGCCCGGTTCTCCGCCACCTGCGTAGTGCACGGCACGATCGAGTACCCGGAAGAGATCACGTTCTCGCCCGATACGCCGCCCGGCACGAAGGGGACCATCATCTTCGTGAAGGCCGGCCTGACCCCCGACATGCCGTACGAACTGCTCAGTTACGCCCTCCAGGAGAAGGCCTTCCCCCGCCAGGCCACCTTCGACCAGTGGTTCGATCACAGCCAGTTCGACGCCTACCGGGCGCTCGGCCACCACATGGGCACCGAGGCCGGAAAGGTGCGTCCAGGCCGACGCAGAGGTGTACGGCGCTGGTGGTGACCGATCCTCGCTGTAGCGGCGGTGGAGGGCGACACGGCGGCAGGGCCCGCGAGGCGTTCGCACGTGAGGCGCAGGCGGCGATCGGCCGGATCCGAGCACTCCGCCGCCGCCCTGGCGGCCTACACCCCGCTCCCGAACTCGATGGAACGCTGCACCCTGAACATCTCGCAATAGGCCGAGTCGTCACCGAACCGCTCGACGACCCGGTGATGAACATGCTGGCGGTACGCCACCGCCCCCAGCTGCCGGAAGACGTCCATGTCCAGCTGTCGCTGCGATGCGAAGCACTCCAGGGCCTTGACCTTCGCGTCCATCAGCTTCTCCGTACCGACGAAGAACATGTTCGGCTCGAAGCCGGTGCTGTACGGGGAGCGGAAGTAGCTCAGCCCCATGGCCTCGCGCATGGCGACGGCAGTCACCTCCTGCCCCGTGATCGAATGATCGATGTGCTGGTCGTCCGGATAGTGCGTGTAGACGAGGTCCGGACGCGATTCGCCGATGACCCGGAAGAGCTCGGAATTGATCCGCCCTCTGTGTTCCACGAATCGGGTGTCCGGAACGTCGGAGAAGGTGTACTGATCCACCATCAGTACGGCGCCTGCGCTCAGGCATTCGTTGCGCCTCGTCACCGAACCCTCCTCCTCGGGTTTGCCGGTGCTCAAGCAGTGCACGCGCACGCGTACGCCGAGCTGCGTGTACCAATGGATGCGCATGCCCATCGAAATCTCGGCGTCGTCCGGGTGGGCGACGACTACCAGAACGCTCTTCATTGCCCCCCGATTCGGTACAACTTCGGCCGCTCATGCGCGGTGACATCGGTGCCGGCGCCGAGCAGGATGTCCCGCGCCCCGGGGCCGTGATTGAACAGCAGATCGTAGGCCGAGAGCTCCGCCTCGAAGGGGAGGCCCGGGGTGTGTTGGGCCTGTGCGTAGCGGGGGTGGCGATAGCCGAAGGTCCGAACGCGCACCCCTCGGCCCTCCATGACCTCGTGTTCCGCCAGGGCCGGATCATCCCGGGACGGCCGGCGCAGGTAATGGTCCTCACCCATGGGATGTGAGCAGGCGAGGTAGGTGAGGGAGCGCTCGCGGCCGGACGGGGTCACGGTGTCGGCGGCCCGGTGTACCACCTCGGCGAGCAGGGCGCCCTTGGCCCCCTCGGGCTCGTCCATCAGCTGCGATGCGCGCAGGTAGGGGGTGGTGATGCCGAACCCGTGGCGCGCTACGTCCGTCAATGCGTCGCACAGGTCGTTGAGATAGGTCCAGGAGGAGGCGTAGATCTCTCCCAACGGCCCCTCGTAGGTGCTGAAGTACGGTGTGCTGCGATAGACCGAGGTGATGTGGTCCCAATGAGATGCTGGTGCCGAGGGATCCGCCAGGACCTTCCTCCGGATCGCCTCCCGGCCGCCCCGCACCGGAAGGGTGAGCCACCGGCGGGCGCCCTCGTGAATGAACACCTGTCGGTTCTGCCAGTCCGATCGCACGAACTGCACGTGGTCCAGCGACACGAAGACGTCGGAAATCGCCATCTTGTAGAAGTAGTAGAGATGTCGGTGGTATCCGGGCTGGTGCACTGCCACGCGCACGGCGGTCTCCCTCCATCAGGCGCTACGTGTACTGCCGCTCTCGGAGTGCTGTTCGGCAGCCGGAACGGCGGTCACTGTGCGGAGCGGCCCCGGTCGGCGGTCCACGGGCCGGCGAACTGTCGGGGGCACGCTCCGGACGCCCCCGCCTGACCGGCGGGGCACGCTCCCGCCGGTCACGGGGGAGGCAGCCCCTCCCCCGGTGCCGCGAGCCGTGCATAGCGCCCCCGGTGCCGCAGCAGCGGGCCGCCGCCCGAGGAGCCCGTGTGATGCAGCCGGACGACGACGATGTGGTGGTCCCCGGCGCGGTGCGCGTCGGCGACGGAGCACTCCAGCCACGCGACGGATCCCCCCAGCACGGGCATGCCGCCCGGGGACGGTGTCCAGGACACACCGGCGAAGCGGTTCTCCGCCCCGGCGAACTTGCGGGAAAGGTCCTGCTGGCGCTCGTTGAGGATGCTGACGCACAGGCCGTCCGCCGCTCGGAGCAGCGGCCATGTGCGGCTCGTGAGCGCCGGGCAGAACAGGGCCAGCGGGGGCTCCAGGGATACGGACGTCAACGAGGAGACGGTCATGCCGACCGGTCGGCCGCGGTCGTCGAGGGCTGCGACGACCCCGACCGTGCCCGCCAGGCTCCGCATCACCTCCCGGAACCCCGCCCTGCACGAGGGGGAACCTGCAGTCGTCACCGGGTCGGTACGGCTCGTGTCGATGGCGTCAGTCATCGGACGCCCTCCTTTCTTGGCGGCCACCGGGCTACGGTTCGGCACGGGTGCGGACCACGAAGGCGCTGTGGAGGCGCCGACCCTCGATTCCGCGCCAGCGGAACGTCCTCTCCCCCGCACCGGGCCACTGGAGGTAGTGGAGGTTTCCGACCACCTCCTGCTCCCCCTCGCGCCGGTAGGCGATCTTCGACGACTGCCCCCCGTCGAGGTGGTGGGCGGTGCGCGGATCGACGCCCGACCTTTCCAGGTCGCGGACCACCTCGGCGGGGGTCATCCCGCGGAACGAGTCCGTCAGGGGTGCGCCGTCCACGACCCGGAAGCAGAGCGTCCGCCCGTCCGGCCACAGCAGGGTCCGCGCGTGGCGAACGGGCCGGAAGGGGGAGGTCCCGAGGCTCGCGTCGTACGCCGCCACCTCGCCGCAGGCCGCGTCGGCGGCGCTCGGGCCGAGGGAGATCCCGCACCAGAGATGCTCGGTGGCCAGGCCCGCGATGCCGGTCACCCGCACCTCGGTGCCCACGGCCAGGGGCCGGGCGTGGGCTGCGGTGCCCCGCAGCACGTAGCCACCGCTGAACAGGTTCGCCCCGCCGCCGGGGTGGATGCTGCGGATCACGTGCAGATGCGGGGCCATGCGCTGTACCACTGCGTCCACCACGCCCGCGTCGCGGGGGGTCGTGTTCCCCGTGCGCTCCACGAACCGGGTGAACCCCCTCAGCGCGTCGTCCGCGTAGCGGATCGTGCAGTTGGCGGCGCCGAACACGGCGAGCGCGCCCCGACGCACACCGTCCGGGGCAGCCTTTTCCTTGGAGCCGATCCATTCACGGACGGACCGGCCCAGGACCAGGGTCCCGGTTGCCGGCAGGGTGCGGAGGGACGGCCTACCGCGGTGCACCAGGAAGGCCGGTTTGGTCACGGTCGGCAGGCTGACCGTCTCCCCCTGCCGGGAGCAGAAGTCCAGGCGGGGCTCGGCCGGCTGGTGGTCGGGTTCGTCGGAGATGAAGGAGAACGAGCCGCTGACGGCTGCGACCACGTCGGCGTCGCACCGGTCGCGCAGGGCGAACCCGACCGGGTCCGACTCCACTTCCACCCGAGCCGCCGACCGGGCGACCCGCAGCGTGTGGACGTTGGCGAAAGCGCCGCTGCCCAGCTCCACGCTCTCCTCCTGGAGGCGGACGCCGGGAGCCAGGACACGCTCCCGGGCCGCGACCCGCACCGCGAACGGCCGCTGATCGCGGGCGATCTCCTGGATGTCGTGCACGTGGTAGCCGCGGGCTCTGAGGGCCGCGAGAGCCTGCCGGTCCTCGGCGTGCGGCGCAGGCGGGACGGGGAGGGTCATCGGGCGCCCGCCAGTGTGACGGCCAGCTCCTGCGGCGGGAAGGCACCCTGGTCCAGCAGGCGGATCACCGCCTCTCTGAGCCGTTCGCGCCGCTGCGCGCAGAGCCCCAGGTCGTAGGGAACCGTCACGTTGTCCATCCGGTACAGGACCACCCCGGCGGCCACCGCCGCCAGCAGAGCCGCTTCGGGCGGCTCGGGCGGTCGGCCCGTGCCGTAGGCGTCGAGCAGCGTGGGAGCCAGGCCGGGCAGGTGATCCGGCCAGGGCACATGGCGGATCAGCAGGTGGGCCAGCAGGTAGCCGACGTCGAAGAGCGGTCGGCTCGGGTGCACGTTGTCGAGGTCGCACAGGGCGACCCGCCCGCCGGCCAGGCTGAGGTTCTTCGGGGCCAGATCACCGAGGACGAGCTGCTGCGGCTCCTGGGTCCGCAGCTCCTCGCAGGCCCGCTCCAGGGCGGGGTGTCCGCTGCCGCGCAAGCAGTAGTCGAAGGTGTGCTCGCGGAACCACACGTCGCCCTGGGCCCGGATGGCGACGCGGACGTCCTTGGTCGCCTCGTGGATCCGCCGCACTGCCGCGCCCAGGCGCACGAGTTCGTGCGCGGTGGCCGGGCGCTCCCGCAGGTGGTCCTCGTAGGTCCGCCGGTCCTCGAACACGTCGGTCATGACCATGGCATGGGCCTGCGGGTGGAACGCCAGGACGCGCGGGACCGTCGAGGGCAGCAGCGCCCCGTACAGGTCGAGGGCCCGCCGTTCGTCCGCGATGTACGCGGGCTCCGTACGCAGCGACGGAATACGGGCGAACACCGCCGTGCGCACCTTCAGGACGACGCTGCCGCGTGGTCCCTCCACCCGGAACACGTGGCTGACGTTGCCGCCCGTCAGCCGGCTGATCGCGGTCACGGGGCCCACGTGGGCCCGGCAGTCGGCGAGGACGTCCGGCAGCATGTCACCCAGCAGGTCGGCGGGGGTCGGCAGCACGGTGGCGGCCTCCCGTCCGAGGAGGCCGGTCACAGCGGTACATCCATCAGGTGGGGCGCGCCCCCGCCACCCGGGCGGGATCCCGGCCGGGTGGCTCCGTCGCCCTGCTCGCGAAAGTCCAGTCGGGCGATGGAGGGGCCTCCGACCCACTGCCGGGCGGCGGACAGGTAGGCCCCCGCCATCAGGGTCGAACCGCGCCGGTGGTCAACGAGCTCCGAGGACATCTCCGCGCGACTGCGCCGACCGTTGACGTACTCCAGGAACTCCTCCACGGCACGGCGCCTGGAGGAGGACTGTGTCGGTTCGTCGAGGCCTGATGCGGAGGCGGTCGTGAGCGCGTCGTAGTCGAGCGTCTCGTACTTCTTCCAACGTGATTTGAAACCGCTGTTGCGGAAGACGTGCACCTCGATGTGTCCCTGGCTGCCGATGCCGTAGGCATCCCCGTCCTGCTCGTCGCCGCCCAGGGTCTGCAGCGAATGGAAGTGGATGGCCTGGAAGGGCCCCTGCTGCAGAATGTGGCTCTCGTGCCGGACACGGCCGTTGCCCTTGTAGAGGTTGGCGTGGGCCGGGGTGAAGCGTCCCCGCTGGGAGAAGCCGTTGTGCACCAGGTTGATGCTGCCGAGCGTCATCGTACGGCCGCCGCTCTTGTAGACCATGGAGACGAACGCGTCGACCTCGCCGAACGATTCGGTCGCCGCGATCAGTTGTTTCTGCGTGTACGGATTGACCTCCTCGAACTCGGGGAAAAGCCGCGCGTAGTCGTCCAGGTCGAGCTGCGCCAGGAAATCGCCGGGTCGGCTGAAGTTGGCGTGCACCTCCACGCTGTCGAGTTCCTTGCCGGGCGTCTCGCCCGCCCGCAGCAGCCAGGGAACGATGTCGAAGAAGTGGTACCCCGAGTGGGCGCACTTGCCGTAGCCCTGGTCGAAGGAGTGGTAGGAGATGTCTATGAGCTCGTTCGGCATCCGCCATTGGCCGTCGCTGTGGAAGGACTGCACCGAGGTCACCGGGCAGTTGGTCTCCTGCGCCATCTCGGCGATCAGCTCCCTCATCCTCAGGAAAGCCGGGTGATGTCGGCGTTGGCACTGCACCGCGACCAGGACCTCGGGGTGGACCTGGCGCACGGCCTCGTAGCGGTCGAGCACTTCGTCGAAATCGGTGAGGATCGAGGCCGCCCGGTCGGGGTCGACGGAGCAGTTGACATGCACACTGAGCGGCTTGTCGAGGAGCACGCTCAGCCCGCGGTCGAGCGCCCAGTGCGTGTAGACCATGTGGAAGGCCGGTTCGGTCGAGACCACGACCGCGTCGATGGCGCGCTCGCGTACGAGGGTGTCGAGGGTGTCGCGCACCGCGGCGGGCAGGGTACGGCAGGCCGGATCGAAGGGGGCGATGAAGGTCACCGGTATCCGGGTCCCGCCCGCGGCGGCGTTGAAGGCCGCTATGTCTTCGGCAGTATGGGTGAGGTCGACCCCGATCACGGTCCCTACGAGACCCGCCGCCCGGCCGGCCGCCAGCGTCGGCAGATGGTTGCGGCGCGCGTGGGGACCGATGCCGACCACGAGGAAATTCTTCACGTTGCCTTCCTTGGTGACCTATGACTCGCGCCCGGTGAGTTCGAGGTTTCGGATCTCCGCCATGACCCGGCCGGCAGGATCGGCCAGTGTCACGTTCAACTGTTCGTTCCCGGCGTCCACGACGGCCCAGCCTTCGGTCGGGCCGTCGCCGAGCGAGGCGTGGACCACCAGTTCCCCGACGGCCGTGGGCAGGCCTCCCTCGCGGGACCCCGGGTGGAAGACCAGCGTCTGGAGGGCAAGGTCGAGGAGGCCGACGTCGAGGAAGGACGGCCCGCGGACGTCCGCGGCCCGACCCGCGCCGGCCCGCAACCGCGCCAGGTGCAGTGGGCTGTCGCTCCCCCGCCGGCAGGAGACGATCTCGCGGAAGGCCGGCCCGTATTGGATGCCCTGGGTGGCGAACTGCTCCGCGAGGTCTGCCACCGGTACCGCCTGCGCATGCGGGAGGTCGGTCTCGATGCGGGATGCGGGCAGCTGTCCGGCCAGTGGCTGCACCTCGGCGCCTGCGTGTTGCAGGTTCACCGGGATCCAGCCGTGGTCGGGCCGTACCGGCGAGCTCTCGACGCTCACGCGCAGGCTGCCGTCCTTGCGCCGGACCAGTGTGGTCCGCAGCTCCCTGGGCCGGTCGGGCGCCAGGGTGAGCGGCTGGTGCACCCGCAGCCCGCGCAGGGTGAAACCGCCGGTGTCGTCCAGGCACGCGGCCGCGGACTGGCACACCAGTTCGGCGAAGAAGGCCAGCGGGACACGTACATTCCCGTCGACACGGTGGTCGCGCAGGGCGCCGTCCAGTTCCGGCTGATAGGTCCAGCGGGCCTCCCAGCGGCCCGGGCCGGTCTCGTGGCACAGGTCCACCAGCCGCCCCGTGACCGCCCCGGCGGAGCTCCAGGGGGCCGTGGTCCGGGTCAGCCCGGTCTCCTCGGGCATGTCGCGGTAGCCCAGGGTGAGACAGGTCGGCATACCGGCCGGACTGCGCAGCAGCGCTCCGGCCCAGGCCAGGCCCTCGGACACCTTCATGAACGGGATGTCCCTGCGCTCCAGCGCGGCCCGGGAGGACGGGCGCATCGCCATCCCCACCTCCGCCCAGGCGGGCCAGGCCACCGACCGCACCCGGGCGGCGGGAAAATCGGCCGCCAGCCGGTGGGCCGCGGTGCCCAGGAACTCACTGGCTCCGGCGTAGTCGATCTGTCCCGGGTTGCCGTACGTCCCCGCAGCCGAACCGAAGAGCATGATCAAACGCGTCTCGTCCCCCAGCACCGGGCTCAAGTTGTACAGGCCACCGGTCTTGACCGCGATGGTCCGTTCCCACGACTCCCGGGTCTTCGCGCACAGCGGCTTGCTCGTCTCCACCCCGGCGCCGTGCAGCAGGGCCTGGACCGGGCCGCCGGCTCTGACCACCTCCTCGGCGAAACGGCGCGTGGCGCGGCCGTCCGTGACGTCCAGGCACCGGTATTCGGCGCGGGCACCCAGGTCCCGCAGGTGGGTCACGGTCTGCAGGACCTCCAGGGAATTGGCGATCCGCGCCCAGTGCCGTTCGAAGGCGGGCGGGAGCAGCGCCGGGTCGTCGCGGCGCATCGCCGCGAACTGGCGCCGCTTGTGCCGGGAGAGTTCCTCCGGGGACATGTGCAGGAGCTGGTCCCGGTCGCCGACCCCGAGGGCCGCCTTCACGTCGACCAGGTCGGTGGTTCCGAGCAGCACGTAGCGGCACGGCACCTCTTCGGCCATCATCCGCACCACCTTGGCCGTCACCCCGCGGCCGCCTCCGGTGGCCAGCACCGTGTCACCGCGCTCCAGTGGCAGGCACCCGTCCGCCCCGGGCACGTCCGCGGGCTGCTCGTAGGCGGGGACGAGCGTGGTGGTGTACGAACGCGATCCCGTGAGCCCGAGCTCCACATGGCCGTGCGCGGTGTCCGAGGCGAGCTGCAGCAGCCGGTCGGCGGCGGTCCCGGCGGTGACCGAGGCGCCGACGTCGAGCACGACCGTACGGACGACCGGGATCTCCACGTGCAGGGCCCGCACCGCGCCGTGCAGCAGGCCTGCGAGCGCGTCCCCGGAACGGGCGCCGGTGAGTCCGAACCTTCCGTCCGCACGGGTGACCACGGCGAACCCGCCGGAGCCCTGCTGCACCCAGCGCCGCCCGAGCTCGGACAAGGTGTGGAACAGGGTTCGTGACATCCCGTGCGCGTAGAGACCTTCCTCCGGGCGGAACCTCTGCTCCGGGCGTGCCCGCCCGGTGAACCCGGGCAGGAAGAACACCCAGTCCGGCAGCGGTCCGGCGGCGAGGCGTCGTGCCAGTTCCTCGGCGCCGAGGAGCAGGCCGCGGTAGCCCGAGGCGTTCACGCGTACCGTCTCCCGCACGGTCACCGCCTCGGTCTCGGCCCCCGCCGCGGCCAGCCGGTCCAGCGTCTCGGCGGCGAGGCCGTCGCCGTCCGAGAGTACGAGCACCCGCCGGCCGGACAAGTCCTGGCGGATCCGACGCGGGTCCGTCGGCGTGGCGATGGGAATCATTCCGATCATGGTGCGACCTCCCTGGTGGTCACGGCTCGGACCGGATCGGTGTCGGTCAGGCCGATGGCCCACAACTGTGCTGCTGCACGCTCCAGTTGCGTCAGCTCTCCGCCCTTGGGGTGGAGCAGGTGCACGATCCGCACGCCCTCTGCGGACGCGCCGAGGTTCTCGGTGACGAGCGAGGACAGGGCTCGCTTGGGGCCGGTCTCGACGAAGACGCGCGCCCCGCGGTCGTAGGCGTCGCGGATCATGGTTTCGTAGTAGACGGGGAGCACGTACTGGTCGGCCAGGCTCTGCCGGATCCGGTCGGGCTCGGCGTCCTGCGGGTACGGGCGCGAGGTGCGTGTCTCATAGACCGGCGCCGACGGCGCGGTGAGGGGGATCTCGTCCAGGAACTCCCGGTATCGCGGGACGGCTTGCCCCAGCAGCGGCGAGTGGAAGGCACGCTCGATGGGCAGCGCACGGCCCTCGATCCCCTCCGCGGCAGCGCGTCCGAGGACGCGGGTGATCGCGGCCGCCCGTCCGGCCAGCACGATCTGCCGCCGGCTGTTCCAGTTGGCGATCACTACGTCGGACTCGTCCTCCCCGATCAGCCGTGCCCCTTGTGCTGCTGAGGTGAAGAGCACGGCCATGCTCTGGGAGGGGCCGCCGTCCCGGGCCCGGCCGGCGATGACGCCCCGCCGGTGGGCGGTGCGGAGCGCGTCCTCGAAGGAGAGGGCCCCGGCGGCCGTCAGCGCGGAGATCTCGCCGAAGCTGTGGCCCAGGTGGGAGTCGGACGGCACCCCGAGGGATGTGAGCCAGTCCCCGAGCACGGTGCTCACCACCAGTGTGGCGACCTGGCAGTTCTCGGTCCGCGACAGCCACGCGTCGCTCGCCCCGGGTTCCGCGTGCCAGAACCCGTCCAGCAGTCCCGGCAGCTCCGCGGCGAGGGCGTCGGCCGCTGCACGCAGCCTGGCCCCCGCGCCGTCCACGGCCCGCGCGCCTTCCCGCAGCATTCCCGCGTACTGGCTGCCCTGGCCGGGATAGAGCCGGCAGACCCGGCCGGGGCTCACGTCCCTGCGGCCGGTGAACACCCCCATGGCGTCCCACTGCCCGGGGGCCAGAGTCCCGGGTCCGGTGGCCAGGTACCGGCGGACCCGCTGCCGCAGCACCCGGTCCGCTTCGGGGCCGGTGCCCGTATGGATCGCGAGCCGGTGTGCGTGGTCCGCAGCCGCGGCCGGCGGAGCCTCACCGTGCTCGGCGAACGCGGTCAGCGCGCTGAGCATCTCGGCGGAGCCGGGGGCCGTCCAGACCGCGGTGTGCGCCGGTTCCGCCTCCGCCACTGCGGCACGCGCGACGGGCCGCCGCCCGGACCGGGGAGGAACGTACTCCTCCAGCACGGCGTGGTAATTGACGCCCCCGAGGCCGAAGGCGTTCACAGCGGCTCGGCGCGGGGCCCCGCCGTGCGGGGCCGGCCAGGGCATGGTCTCGGTCAGCACCCGGAAACGGCGGCTCTCCAGCTCCAGCGCTCGGTGCGGATTCTCGAAGCCGGGGGTGGGGACGAGCTCTCCCCGCTGGAGGCAGAGAACGGTCTTGATCACAGAGGTCATGCCCGCGGCGGCCTTCTGGTGGCCGACGTTGCCCTTCACGCTTCCGAGGAAGACGGTCTCCTTGTTCGCGAGGGCTCCGGACAGGGCCTCCACCTCGGACCGGTCCCCGAGGGCCGTCGCAGCTCCGTGACCCTCCACGTAACTGATGCCCGCGGGGTCCAGATCCGCCCCGCGATAGGTGCGCTCCATGGCGAGCCTGCGTCCGGCGGCGTTGGGGGCGAGCAGGCTGCGCCCCTTGCCGTCGCTGCCGCCGCGCACCTCGCGTACGACGGCGAGGATCGGGTCCCCGTCGCGTTCCGCATCCGTCAGCCGCTTCAGGCACAGCAGGCCCGCGCCGCCGCCCATGATGAACCCGTCGCCCTGGTCGTCGTACGGACGGCCCGCGCCGGTCCCGCTCAGGGCCCGGATCGAGGCGAGTGCCGAGTGGTTCACGAGTCCAACCCCCATGCCGACGGCACCGCACAGGACGAAGTCCAGCGTGTGCTGGCGCAGTTCCTGCAGGGCCAGCGAGAGTGCGGCAAGCCCGGTGGCGCAGGCGGCGCGCACCGCGTAGCTCTTTCCCCTGAGGTCGAAGGAGCTGGCCAAGCAGGACGCGAGGGTCGAACCGAAGCCGGCCACCGAGGTGTCCTGGTTCACGGCGTGCAGGTCGAGGGCGGGGTCGTTCCACAGCTCGTCGCGCAGCACCTGCCACGGTGCCTCGATCCCGCGCGCGCGGGCGAGTCCGCGCAGCCGGCGCAGCCACGGCATGAAGCGCAGGGACTGCATGAGCTCGAACTCACGGTCCGAGTCGGGAAGTTGACCGATGATGCAGCCCGCACGGGCGGGGTCGATCGACGCGGTCGCGTGCTCCACGGCGGTGGCGAGGTTGGCGGCGCACGACAGCAGAACGAGGTACTCGTCGGTCAGGTCCGGTACCTGCTTGGGCAGGATCCGGAAGCGGGCGTTGTCCACCGTCTGCGGCACGTCGGTGAGGGCCGCGTTCCGGAGGTATTCCGCCTGGCGTTTCAGGCCCGCGTCGTCCAGGTCCCGTTGGAGGCCGGGCACCCGTGCCCGCAGGTCCCTGCTGCTGGCCAGCCCTGCCCGGAGGTTCTGCCAGAAGGCGTCCGCGTCCGCCGCGTCGGGCTGGACCGCCTCCACCGCCGTAATGGCGACGGGCACCCGTGCGGGGCGACGCGCGGGCCTGGTCCGGGGCTCTCCGGCGCTCTGCCCCTCGGGCTGTTCGAGGAGCAGGTGGTAGTTGATGCCCCCGTACCCGAAGGCGCTCACGCCGATCCGCCACGGGCGGCCCGGCACCCGGGCGAGCGGCTCCGCCGAGCGCTGGAGCCGGAGCCGATCGGCTGCCTCGGCGGCTTCCCGCCGCAGCCCGTCCACGTTCACCGTCGGAGGCAGGCAGCCGGAACCGAACACGAACAGCCCCCGCAGCATCCCGACCAGGCCCGCGCTCTCGACGGTATGGCCGATCAGGCTCTTGGCGGAGCCGAAGGGCAGCGGGCGCGGGCGCGGTACGGAGCCGTACGTGCGGGTCATCGCCGCGAGTTCGGCTCCGTCACCGGCCTGGGTCGATGTGCCGTGGGCCTCCACATAGTCGACGTCCTGCATGCCGAAGGGCATACCGTCGAACGCTCCGCGGATGGCACGTTCCTCCGCCTCGGCGCTGGGGGCCCAGGTCGAGGTGGTGCGGCCGTTGGTGCTGTACCCGATGCCTCGGATCACACCCAGCACGGGCCGGCCCTCGCGCCGGGCGTCCGACAGCCGCGTCAGCAGCATCCCCACGCCGCCTTCGCCCGGCACCAGGCCGCCGGCTGCGGCGCCGAAGGGGAAGGCTCCCTGCGCGGACAGGGTCCGGGCGGCGCTGTTCACGACGAAGATGTCCGGGGTCAGGATGCCGAGTGCCGTCACCAGCGCGGCATCGAACTCCCCTTGGTCCAGCCCCATACAGGCCGAGTGCACCGCCGCCAGCGAACTGCCGCACGCCGCGTCGATGCCGTAGTGGGCGCCGCGGAGATCGAAGTAGTTGGCGATGCGCCCGCCGATCGTCCCGGACTCCCCGTTGAGGGCGAGGTCCTCACGCTTGTCGGCGTACCGCTCGCGTTCCCGCTCCTGGACCTCGTCGAGGACGTTCGCGAGGGCGGGCTCCCGGCGGCGCACCGCGGCCGCCCACCGCTCGGTCTGCACTTTCATGTTGGCGTTGACCCGGCTCGTGGAGCCGCCCGCCACATTGGCGACGATCACGGCCGTCGCGTCCCTGGGCAGCGGGCTGCTCCGCTCGGCCCGGCCGATGACCCGGTGCGCCAGTTCCATGCCCAGCGCGTGGACCGGATCCATCCGCTCGATCACCCGGGGAGCGATGCGGAAGGTGCCCGGATCCAGCTGCCAAGGGTCCAGGAACCCTCCGAGGTCGGTGTACGAGGTGTTCGTGTGCCCGCCGGCATTCTTGTCGTAGGTCTCGCACCCGTCCCAGAAGGCCTCCTCGGCCTTCCTGATCGAGCAGACCGCGCGACGGTTGTTGGTGTAGAAGTCCTCCAGGCGGGCGGCTCCGGGAAGTCTGCAGTCGGCAGCCACGATCGCGATCGGTTCGAATTGCATTCTCTCCACTCCCAGACTGGGGCGATGGATATCGGTTCACTCCGAGGACGAAGTGGGCCCGGCTCCGGCCGGGGCGGTGCGCTGTACGGAGGTCAGCCAGCCGCCGTCCACGTTGAGGACTTGGCCGGTGATGTAGTGGGCGCCTTGGGAACAGAGGAGCAGAATCGTTTCTGCCAACTTCTCCACCGGTGGTGGCCCGAGCGGGGACTCCCGGTCGCACATGGCCAGCCAGTCGTCAGAGCCCGAGAAGTAGCGCAGGGAGAGGCTGGGGAAGGCAGTGGTGCGCACCCCGTTCACCGTGATGCCCAAGGGCGCCAGCTCAAGGGCGAGCGACCGGACCAGGGCCTCGCTCGCCGCCTTCGCCGCGCCGACCACGCCGTAGCCGTGCGAGGCACGGATGGCCCCCATGCTGCTCATGTAGACGAACCGCGAACCGGGCGGCATCAGCGGGGACAGGTGCCGCGCCAGCGTGACGAGGGAGTACGAGTTCACGCTGAAGGTCCGCTCGAACATCGGCAGGGTGGCGTCCATGACCCGCGCCTCGGACCCTCCGGCCGCGCAATGGATCACGATGTCCAGACGGCCGACCTTCTCGCGTATCACCGCGGCCATGGCCGCCACCTGGTCCTCGCAGGACACGTCGGCGCAGATGTACTGGGCCTGGCCGCCTGCCTTCCTGATGGACCGGGCCACGGTCCTGCCGTCCACCGCGGTCGAAGCGGAGTTGACGATGACCTGGGCTCCTTGGCCGGCCACGAGCTCGGCGATCCTCCGCCCCAGGCCCCGACTGCTGCCGACCACGAGCACGACTTTCCCGGTGAACCCCGGTAACTCGTCCCGCATCGCGCTCAGGTCTCCGTCGCCAGACGGCCGACGATGTAGTCGGCCATCTTCCCGATGGTCGCGTAGTCCCGCATGACGAAGTCCTCGTCCATGGGCAGGCCGTATTCCTCGCGGACCCTGCCCAGCGTCTCCACCTGTTTGATGGAGTCGATGCCGAGGTCCACCTCCAGGTCCAGATGGTCCTCGAACACCTCCGGGGGATAGCCGCTCACCTCCGCGACCAGTTCGACGAGCCGGGCCTTCACTTCCTCGACGGAGGCCTTCCTGCGCTCCGGGCCGGGACCTTCCTCCTCGTCGGGGTCGAAGAAGTCGACCGTTGCGGCCGGGGCCCGGACCGCACCGGGGTCCGGCTCCGGGCGGGCGGCGGGCGCCGGTGACGCCACCGGTGCCACCGCGGCTTCCTTTGTGGCGTCCGCGTCCGCCCCGGAACCGGTCCCGGCGGCCGGGACCGCGCGCGGGGTGGTGGTGGCGCGGCCCGGGGCCTCCTCGGAGCCCTGGTTGGCCTGCTCACGCGGCCGACCAGGGCCGCCGATGGCGGCGAAGGTCGTCCAGGCGTCGAGGAGGAGCCGGCCCCAGGACTCCGGGTTCTCCTGCAGGGAGCTGAGCATCTCCTCATCGGCGGCGCGCAGCAGCTCCTCGCCGAACAGGACCTTCCAGGCGAGCTGCGTGGATGCGGAGACGCGGTCGTGTATCCGTACTTCGGGCACAGTGCCCTCCTGTCGTGTAGGTGGTCGCTCTGCTTGCCCGGTGGCTCCGGTCCTCTAGTTGGCCTTCCACTGCATCCGCGATCCCGCGAACCAGAGGGTGATGCCGCTCAGTCCCGCGAGGACGAGCAGGTCGATCCAGAGGCGGCCGGTGACCGGGCCCACCAGGACCTGCCGCAGCGCCGAGGCCGCGTACGTGGTGGGACTGACATGACTGATCGTCAACAGCCATTGGGGCAGCTGGCTCGCCGGGATGATCACAGGCCCGAAGAACAGCAGAAGCATGGTGACGAGCAGGGTGAACGAGCTGGACTCCTCCTGGGTGCGTGCCAGCACTCCGATGACCGCCCCGATTCCGGCGAGGGGAAGTACGCACAGGGGGACGACCAGGAGGACGAGCCAGCTCACGGAAAGACCGACACCCAGCAGCGTGGACCCGAGCAGCACAGTGACCACGAGCGCCGGTGCGGAGAGCACGAAGAAGGCGAGAACCGTCGCCAGAATGACCATGTAGCGGCGCACCGGAAGGGTTCCCAGGAAATCCAGCGTCCCCATCGCCTTCATGAAGGCGAAATTCTGCGCGACCTTGTTCTGGTTCTCGAACATCAGCGACAGCAGGATGCTGCCGGTGAGTACGTACGTGAGAGCTTCCTGGCCGCGCCCGTGAGCGAATGCCCCGAGGGCGGCGATGCTCATCATGGGGGCGAAGATTCCCGTGACGACCATGGCGCGCCAGGACCATCTCCAGTTGGACAGTTGCATGAGCCACAGGTCAACGAACTGGGCTCCCATTCCCGGGCGTTCAGTCTGCAGTCGCATAGTGAAGGTACAAATCTTCCAGGGTTGCCGAGTAGAGCCGGTAGTCGACGGATTCGTGCAGGCGCAGTTCGGACAGCAGGGCCGGCGCGCGATCACGCGGGACGGACAGCACGACGTTGTCGTCCGACTTCCAGTGCTGGGGGATGTCCGGCGGGAAGGTGGGTGGCGCACCCGGAGCCAGCCATACTTCGAGACGCATGTGGTCAAGCAGCCCGCGCTTCAGCTGGGCCGGCTGACCGGTCACGAGGAACCGGCCGCGTCGCATGATGCCGACGCGATGGACGATTCGCTCCGCCTCGATCGCGTCATGGGTGATGAACAGGATGGTCGTGCCGTATTCGGCGTTGACCTTCTTCAGCACTTCCCAGACGTGCTTCCGGTTGACCGGATCGAGGTCGTTGGTCGGCTCGTCGAGCACCGCGACGGGCAGTCGCCCGGCCATGGCCAGAGCGAGCTGCAGCAGGCGTTGCTGACCGCCGGACAGTCGGGAACTCGACTTGTCCCGGACCTCTCCCAGCTGCCAGGTCTCGACCATGGCGTCACGCTCCAGGCGGGCGTCCCGGCGCGTCATACCGCGCAGGTGAGCAGCGAAGTAGATGGCCTCGCCCACCTTCAGCCGGTTGAGCGCCCCGCTGCTCTGCGGCATGAAGGCGACGGACCGGCTCACGTGCAGCGGGTCCTGGGAGATGGGCCGGCCGAACAACCGGATCTCGCCCGATGTCGAACGCAGCAGGTTCACCATCTGTCGTACCAGCGTGGTCTTTCCGGCTCCGTTGTCGCCCAGGATGCCGAACACTTCCCCGGCACGGATGTCGAGCGAGACGTCATCGGTCGCGGGTTCGCTCTGGTGCGGGTAGATCTTCACGAGGTGTTCGATCTCATATGCAAGGTCGGTCAATTGGCTCTCTTTCCGTCGGCGCACGGCACGAACGATCACGAATCACAGTTCGTAGTAGACGCTGTGACTCTTGTCGAGGGCCAGGCGGTCCTCGACGATGTGTGCGCTGAATTTCCGTGCCTGCTTCGCGTAGTGCTCGAACTTGCGCTCCATGTCGATGTTCTCGGTGGCCACGAGTCCGAAGATCTTATTCGGTGTGATGTCCATCAGATCGAAGTCCATGGCCATCAGGTCGAACCGCTCGAGCGCGAGCGTCTCCTCGACCTCGGGGTTGTAGTAGTACCCTCCCTCGATCAAGCGGGTTTCCCGGCTGCCGAAGTCCATCATCCAGGTGCGTCCGCCGAGGTCGATTTCCATCGCGATGTGCGCCGTGGACGGGCCGAAACCCGGCACCCTCCGCTCGTGGTAGACGATGGTGGGCCGGATGCCGTGGTGCCGGAGCACCGCGGAGGCCACCAGGGTTCGGTCCGGACACGGGCCGAAGGCCATGACGTCACCATCGGCGAGGATCATCGGCACCGTTCGGTTGCCGAAGGACTTCTTGAGCCGCTCCATGTCCCAGACGCTCTTCGGGACACTCTGATGGATGAGGTCCACCACGCAGAGCAGGAGACCGGCGCCGGTCTCGCAGAACGTGGGGATTGCGAGTTCACCGGACATGTCTCCTCATTCCACAGGTCGTTGCCGCAGGTGCATGGCTGCTGCCCTCCCGTCACCCTGC
This sequence comes from Streptomyces avidinii, assembly GCF_045161815.1. Classification (NCBI taxonomy): domain Bacteria; kingdom Bacillati; phylum Actinomycetota; class Actinomycetes; order Kitasatosporales; family Streptomycetaceae; genus Streptomyces; species Streptomyces avidinii. The sequence goes on along the minus strand of NZ_CP108863.1, from coordinate 8,817,181 downwards.
GACGGCCAGGGGGGCCGCGATCCCTCGGTGGCGCAGGAGCGGGAGCACTCCCTCACCGACCCAATAGGCCTCCTCCAGATGGGGGAACCCGGAAAGGATGAACTCCTCGAGGCCCAGGTCCGCGTACTCCTCGATGAGGTCGGCCACTTCCTCATGGCTGCCGACCAGAGCGGTTCCGGCACCGCCGCGCAGGAGCCCGACGCCGGCCCAGAGGTTGGGATGGATCTCCAGGTCCCTGCGGGCCCAGCTGCCGCGGAAGCCCTCGTGCAGGGCACGCATCCGGGCCTGGCCCGTGGACTCGCTCGCTCCGAGGACGTTCTGCACCTGAGCGACGTGCGCCGGGTCGAGGCGGTCGAGCAGCCTCTCGGCTGCTGCCCACGCCTCGGCCGCGCTGTCGCGCGTGACCACGTGGAAGCGGATGCCGAAGCGCAGCGTACGCCCCTCTTCGGCCGCGAGCTTGCGCATCCGGTCGATCTTCTCCGCGACCAATGCCGGCGGTTCGCCCCAGGTGAGGTAGGTATCGACATGACGGGCGGCGACGGGGCCGGCCGCCTCGGACGAGCCTCCGAAGTACACCGCGGGTAGCGGGTCCGGAGGTGCGGCGACCGTGGCACCGCGGACGTCGTAGTACTCGCCGCTGAAGTCGAAGGGGGTTCCGCTCCAGGAACCGCGCAACACCGTGAGGAACTCGGCCGTCCGTGCGTAGCGCTCTTCCTTGGAGAGGTGATCGCCGAAGCGGGCCTGCTCGTCGCGTTCTCCGCCCGTCACCACGTTCAGCAGGAGCCGTCCGTGGGAGAGCCGTTGGAAGGTGGAGGCCATCTGGGCGGTGAGCGTCGGGGAGATGAAGCCCGGCCGGAAGGCGACCAGGAACTTGAGCCGCGTGGTCTCCCGGGCCAGCGCCGCGGTCACCAGCCAGGCGTCCTCGCACCACGTACCGGTGGGGGTCAGGATGCCGTCGAAGCCCTGCTGCTCGGCGGCCCGGGCGATCTGGCCGAGGTAGGAGATGCTCGGTGCCCGGAACCGGTCGGCCCCGCCTTCGGGCGCGTGCTCAGCGCCGGCGGCTGATCCGTGCGTACCGTGCGTACCGACGGTGAGAGACCGTCCGTCACTGGCTGTGGGCAGGAACCAATGGAACGCTGCTGTTGATCGTTTCGACATCGCACTCCGTAGAAGTAGAGGAGGCATCCCGGAGGGGGTCAGTCGCAGGAGAAGTCCCCCGCGGCGCGCGCCTCGAGTCTCCGGTAGACGGAATCGTCCACACTCAGCTCTCCCGTCGACAGGGCCGCACGACGGCGTTCGCGGCTTTCCTGTCCGGGAATCCGCAGGGACAGTCCGTCGCGCGTGGACACGTCCTCCATCGATCGGACCAGCTTCGCGTTGGCGTCCGGGAACCCGTCGAGTACTCCGCCGAAAGACGGGTCCACGGCGATGAAGGTGTACCCGGTGGTCCAGGTCGAGTCGACGTCCCCGCCCATCGGAAATCCGAACAAGGACCCCGTCATGATCTGAATCAGCAGGGAGAGGGAAAAGCCCCTGTGATCTCCGAACACCATCGCCGAAGCCGCCTCGTGCGGGTCGGTGGTGAATTCCCCGTCCCGGTCCACAAAGGCCTCATGGGGAAGCGTCGTACCGGCGCGCCGCGCTTCCCACAGCACGCCCATGGGTGACCGGGTGGTCGACATGTCCACCACCAGTGGCTCACCACGGGTCGGAACGGCATAGCTGATCGGGTTCACCCCGAGAAAGGGCGTGCGAGCTCCGGCCACCGTACTGTCGGCCCGGGAGGTGTTCATGACTATCCCCAGGAAACCTGCCCTGGCCAGGTGTTCCGACCAGGGTGACAGGACACCGTAGCGCTGGGTGTTGATCATGCCGACGATGCCCACGCCCCAACGTCGCGCCCGGCTCTCCGCGGCGCGCACCGCGTAGTCCGCGCTGACGGGCCCGATCTCGCGCCGGGCGTCCACGACGGCGAGCGCACCGTGCTCGCGCACCGTGCTGGGCGCGCCCTGCCGCTCACTGAAGAACTGGGATTCGAAACAGAATTTGGCCACGCCGTGCGATCGTTTGCCCTGGGTCTCACCGAGGAGGAAATGGTCGACGACGAGGTCGACGGATTCCTTCGGAACTCCGGCGTGGCGACAAGTCTCCGCCATCAGGCGGCGCACGTGTTCGAGGTCAACCCTCATAGAAATGTCCAGAAAGAACGAGCAATCTTCAGCGCCCCCATCTGCAATGGTTCTGCAGCCGCTCTCGCTTCCCAACTCCCTCACTGACAACGAGCGTCACATGCGCAAATAGACAACACAAGTGTGCGATCAGGAATTGGCCACGGAGACGATCACGGCGGCCCCTGAGCCCCTGTCCGCGCCGACGGACGAGCGTCGGCTACGCATCGTGAAGGGCCCCCGTAGGACGTCACGCCGGCGAACGCGCAGCGTAGCCCCTCCGAAAGCGGCCGAGCACAGGCGGACGGAGCAAGACGCCAGATCGTGGCCGGAAACCGTAGTCGTCCCTTTGCCGCCGCAGCACTCCGACGGAGCGGGGGGGCGGCCCTCCACAGATGCGAGCCAGGCGGAGCGGCATGTCCAACCCCTGGCGTAGGCGGCTGGACCAATGGCTCGGCGAGTGCCTTCAGTCGATGACGGCGCCCTGCCGGTGACATTGAACTCTGTCGCGGTCATGGTCGGCGCACGGTCGGAGGCGAGGAAGGCCGCGGCGTAGGCGACGTCTTCGAGACGGGGCCGGCGGTGCAGCAAAGTGGCGGTCGCCTCGGGGTCGTCCCCGGACGGGTTCGATGGGTCGGGCGAGCCGGGAGAGCAGCCAGGCCGACCGGATGCCGTGCGGGCCGAGTTCGCCGGCCCGCTGGCGGCACAGACCGGAAAGGGCGGACCAGGCGATATGGGAGCCGCCGAGGCCAGGGACGGCTTCTCGGCCGCCACCCATGGCCAGGATCACCCCGGTGCGACGGGGGATCATATGGCGGGCGACGGCGGTGGCCGGCGTCAAGTGGGTGGTGACTGCCTTGATGACGGGGCGCAGCACGTCTTCGTCGGCCATGTCGACCAGCGGGGTGCCGTGCAGGTCGGCGTTGGAAGTGGCGTTGAAGGCGATATCGATCCCCACGGAGTGCCGGGCGACGGCGTCGGCGTGCCGCTCGACCGCCGCGCGGTCGCTCGCGTCGAGCGTGGCGACCTCGACGCGGCCCCCGGATTCGGCGATGGTGGCGCCCAGCTCCACCAGAGGTGCGTGGGTGCGCCCGACCAAGTGGACCGTGGCGCTTTCGCCGGCAAAGACGCGGGCGACGGCGGAGCCGATCGCTCCAGCGCCGCCGTAGACGATGGCCGTCTTGTTCTCCAGCAGCACGACACTCCCTGCTTCATCGCGGTTCGATCAACTGGCCCCCTCGGCAACCGCGTTCGCAGGCCAGTACCCATCGAACTCGCATCTCGCCGCTCCTGGCGGGCACAGTGTTCCTGCCGCCCAGGTGCGGCGAGGGCGGGGCGGGGGTACCCGCGCCGGGGGTTCGTAGGATGATCGCTCGATCGTTGCATTCGCAGACTGTTACGGGGGCTCGGGTGAGCATGACGTCCTTCGACGCGGAGTGGGCAGGTCTCAAACAGGGCACCGCGGCCGACACGGAGATGCGGCTGGCGAGTGCCGCGCCCGACGCCGGTGGCGGTGGCGGTGGCGGTGGTGAGGACCTCAAGTCCGACATGGCCGTCTGGAAGAAGGGCAGTGAGGACGTCGGCGTGCCCTTGGGCGGCGGGGGCTGAACGCGGCGCAGGTCGGGGCGCTGGGTCAGCAGGGCCCCGGAGCGGATGCCGATCCGGCACTTGTCACCATCCGGCGACCGCCCGGGGGTCCCGATGGGCCGGGGTGACTGTTTCGGGTCAGTAGCCGTCCGCGGCGTGCCGGCTCGCTTCCTGCCAGGACAGAAGTTCCTGCAGGTCCGGGAAGAAGGCTGCCGCCTCGTCCGGCTCCAGAACCGCTTCGAGTTCGAGGCGGCCGGGCACGCGCGGCAGGAACCGTACAGCGTTGTAGTGATGACGCATGACCGGTGGGTCCAGGACGAGGCGACGTACGCCGTCGGCCGCGGGAATACGGTCCGGGGTGGTTGCGCTCCAGATCCACCGCCCCGAGGGCTCGGAGAAGTTGAAGCACTCCAGGGTGCCGGGCAGCTCGTTCAGGCGATCCATGTCGATCGGGGCGTCGGTGCTCAGCGCGACGGCTTCCATGCTCGGGGCCTCTCCGGGAAGGTGCCCGCCACCGATGAGGAGGGCACCCAGCAGGGTCTGGAGCTGGTAGTTGTCGGCGATCCCGCCCATCCGCAGACGGAAGGCCCGCCCCGAGGCGCGGTCCAGAACCAGCAGCGGCTCGTCGTCGAGGAGCAGGAGAGCGCGCTGGGCACACTGCAGATCCCCGATGTGCGGTTCCAGACGCTGCGTCAGCTCTACGAGTGCGGGGCGGTCGGCAATCGGGTCCGGGCCGTCGAGGCCGGCCCGCACCCGGGGGTCGGCAAGGACGGCGACGGCTGCCTGCTCCCATCGGTGCACCGTGAGCCAGCCGAAGTAGGGGGCGTGCCACACGTCCCCGTAGTCGGGGCCGAAGGCCTTCTGCTGCTCGGGGCTCGGCAGGCCCGACGGGTTGGGGGGCTCCTGGTCCTCGCCGTGATGCTGCTCCCAGAGCTCGGCGAACACCAGTGCCTGCTCCATGGCGGATCGCAGTCCCGACAGGAGGGGGCGGGCGCACACGACGGCGTCCGCGTTCCACTCCACCAGGGCGCCCACGAACACGGCGTAGACCGCGGCGTGCCACTGGGGCATGTCGTCGAGGTGCCCGGCGAGGTGGGGCCCCAACTCGCGTGCGTGCTCGGCCAGGGTGTGGCGGGGCAGCGCGGCGAGGCTCTGGTAGGCCGCCTCGAGTTGCGAGATGCTCCGCTCGGCGATCGCGGTGTCGAAGGACTCCGCGGCGGAGCGGACGGCGGCGTCGGGTCTGTTCACCTGCGCAGTCTAGGCCGCCGTCCGTCGCCTTGAGCAGGGCGGCCCCGAAGCGGGCCGGATCCATGTGCACGAGCGGTGGTGCCGACGCCGCGCGGTCGCGTGCAGGCGCCGACGCGAGGTCCGGGTAAGGGATCCCGGGCCGTTGCTCCCACGCCAACTGTGTTGCTGTACACGGTCCTCATCCTGCCGTGAATGACTCCCCCGATGTTTCCCCCTGCCCGGTCCGGTACATGATCGGGTGTCACGGGTACACGTAGTGCACGTGGCGCACGTAGTGCAGACCGTTCGCGTTCCTGCATCCCACACGACAGACATCGAGGAACTCATGAGCACAGGCAGCAATGTCACTCGCGTCAAGGACGACTACGCCGAGCAGATCGCCGGTGATCTCGCGGCGAACCAGGCGGCGCAGGAACAGCGGCGAGGTGAACTGCAGCAACTCCAACAGGAGATCGGGGAGCTCGAGGAGAGCGAGAAGGTCCTCTTGAGGATGCAGGACGCACTGGGCTTGGCCGCGGCGCCCGCCACCACCCGCCCGGCCGGGCGCGGTACGAAGCGGGCCACGGTGCCTGCGGCACGCAGCGCGGGCGCGGATGCGGGTCTGGATGCGGCTGCGGGTGCGGCTGCAAGTACGGCCGCAAGTGCGAAGAAGACTCCCGCGACCACGACCACGGCCACGGCAAAGGCCAAAACCAAGTCCGGCTCCGGAGCCAAGGACGCGGCCGCGGCCACGGCCGTGAAGGCGGCTCCTGCCCGCAAGGCCACCGGAAAGGCCGCAAGTAAGGCGACCGGTGACACCGCGGTCAAGGAGGAGAAGGGCGGCCCCTCCTGGCTCGAACTCGTCACGAAGGTCCTGGCCGGCGGGACGGAGCCGAGGTCGGCCGCCGAGGTGGCCGAGGCCGTGAGCGCCGCCCACCCCGCACGCACGGTCCAGGCGGGAGTCGTCCGCAACACCCTCGAGCAGGGCGTCGCCCGCGGTCTGCTGGAGCGTTCCAAGCAGGGCCGGTCCGTCTACTACAGCCCCGTCGTCCCCGCTCCGGCACAGCCGGAGGCCGCCCTGCCCGAGCAGCCGTAGCCACCCGGTCTCAACCATCAGGTGGGTGCATCCGGCCGGCTCGTTGCCGGCCGGGTGCGGCCCGCGGGCCGGGCGGCCCCCCGGTCCACGTCGGAGGGTGATCGTCATGAGTGCCGCTGGAGCGGAGGTGGGTAGAGACACCTCGAACGCTGCCCGACTCACCGACATCGGGCTGCCGGTCACCGACATTCCGCTGGCACTCCACCACTCAAGGGCCCTGCGACGGCGGGGGGTGAGGAGCCGTCCTCTAGGGTCCATCCCAGGATGACCGGCGGGGCGGTCCGTGCGGTACGGGCCGGCCGACGGTCGTGGGTGCAGGGGGGCACAGATGGAGTCTTTGCGGCCGGGTGACCTGCTGGAGATCGGCGGGTACCGACTGTTGGCGCGGCTGGGCTCGGGGGGCATGGGCGAGGTGTTCCTGGCCCGAACCGCGTCCGGGCGGGCGCTGGCCGTCAAGACCGTGCACCGGGAGCTGAGCCAGGACGCGGACTTCGCGCAGCGCTTCGACCGGGAGATACGCACCAGCGACCGGGTGCGGTGCGCGTGGACGGTGTCGGTGGTGGATTTCAGCCCACCGGGAGCGTCGCCGCAGTGGCTGGCGACCGAGTACGTACCCGCTCCGTCGCTCGGCGACTGGGTGCGCGGCCAGGGGCCGTTGGAGTCCGCGGCCGTATCGCGGCTCGGGTGGGAGCTGTCCACCGCTCTGGTGAGCGTGCGGGCGGCCGGAGTCGTCCACCGCGACATCAAGCCGGCGAACGTACTGCTGGGCGCCGAGCGTCCGTTCCTCATCGATTTCGGTATCGCGCGGACGGTCCGCGATCCGCGCCACACCCGCACCGGTACGGTCATCGGCCCCCCGGATTCCTGGCACCGGAACAGGCCACCGGCTCAGTGGCCGGGGCTCCGGCCGACGTGTTCTCCCTCGCCGCGGTACTCGTTTACGCAGCCACCGGCCGCAGCCCCTTCCTGGCGGCCGACGAGGAACTGGACCTACCGGCCCTGCTCTACCGGATCGTGCACGACGAGCCCCGGCTGGACGGTGTGCACGAGGCACTTCTTCCCTTGGTGAGGGCATGCCTGGCCAAGGACCCCGAGCAGCGCCCGAGCGCCGCGGACGTGGCCGCGCGTCTGGAGGGCGGCCAGAAGGACGGCTGGGGTGCCGTGGTCCCGCCGAGGCTGGTGGCTGAGGCCGGGCGCCGGGAGGCCGAACTCCGGCAGCTCCTCACCGCGTCACAACCGCCCGCACACACGCCCGGCACGCACGAGCCGACGCCTACGCCTACGCCGATACTGGTACCGGAGCCCGCACCGGCGCCCGCACCGCATCTGCCTCCGTACCCGGCTGACGGGACCACACCCTCCTCCCCCGCCCCGCCGTCCAGCGCGAAGGCGTTGCTGCGGTCCCGGGGGGCCGGGGCGGCCGCGGGCGCCGTCGTCGTCGCCGCGGCCGTCGCCCTCGCCGTGGCACTCCCCGGACGCGGTGACGCAGACGGGGCGGCTCCCCACGGGTCCTCGTCCGGGCCGACCTCACCGACGGCGACACCGACGGCGACGGCCGCGGCCTCGACCGGTGCACTGCCCGCGGCGTGGACGGGTACCTGGGCCGGCACCGGGCCCGGAACTCCCGACGCGGACGGCATCTCCCGCGCACGGACAGGCGCGTTCGCAGTAACGGTCACCCTGAACGGCGGAGCAGTGGGCGAGCTGGTGGGCCGGCAGGTCAGCGACGTCAAAGAGGTCGCAACCGGCCGGAACCTGGGCTGTACCGAAGCCCTCCAACTGCGCCAGATCCGCGGGAACAACGCGGTCTTCGAAGCCGTGACCAGCCACCCCACCGACCCCGCCGCCGTCTTCGACTGCCCACGCGGCAACCTGTACGTACTCACCATGGCGGAGGCGGACCGCCTGACGCTGGAGTCGGAAGGAGCGCAATCGGCGGGGGCTCCTGCGGCGCTGACCCGCCGCCCCTGACGACGACAGCCGCCACGGCCGTCCAATGCGCGAAGCCCCCGAAGTCCTCGATGAATTGGACTCCCCGGGACTTTGACCTCAAGTGCACTTGATGTTCTAAACCTAGGGGCATGACTACTCCACTGCGTATCGCGCTCATCGTCGGCAGTACCCGCGAAGGCCGTTTCGGGCCCACCGTGGCCCGCTGGTTCGAATCCGTCGCCGGCCGCCGCACCGACATCGAACTCACCGTCGCCGACCTCGCCGACGCCGATCTCCCGGCCCACTGGACCCCCGACCTCTCACCCCGTGGGCGGGCTTTCGTCGAGCACCTGGCCGGGGCGGACGCCTACGTCGTGCTCACCCCCGAGTACAACCACTCCTTCCCCGCGTCCCTCAAGCAGGCCATCGACACCGCCGGACGCGTGTGGCGGCGCAAGCCGGTCGGTTTCGTCTCCTACGGTGGCCTGTCCGGCGGCCTGCGCGCCGTCGAGCAACTGCGCCCGGTCTTCGCCGAGCTCCATGCCACCACGGTCCGCGAGACCGTCAGCTTCCACCAGTTCCCCTTCGACGAGGCCGGACAGCCCCGCGACCAGGAAGGGGCCGAACAGGCCGCGACCGTACTCCTCGACGACCTGCTGTGGTGGGGCCGCGCGCTGCGGACCGCGCGCAGGAACGACGAAGCATGGAGCGAAGCCGCGTAACGACCGCCCCCCCGGCCCGAGGTGGCGTGCCCGATTCCGCCGCGGGACTCGACAGCGCGTACTGATGACTGGCTCCGCCGACCGCACCGTACGGTCGGCGGAGAGGGTCATCAGTGACGGCGACGGCAACCCCGAAGAGGCCCGGCATCTCGACGGACACCTCGCACCCCGTCACCTGGTCTACCCTCGGTCAGATGATCGAGTACGTGAACCAGCTCGGCGCCGGCGCCCCATTGACCGGGCCGGCCCCCACCGGCACCGACGCCGTCGTGTGGTCCCTGGACACCACCGCCGACGCCCTCGGCGGCTACCGCACCCAGGACGCACCCACCGTGCTCGACGCCGGTGAGCGCGAGAAGGCCGCGCGCCTGCGCCTGCCCGGGCTTCGCCACCGCTACCTCGCAGCCCACCTCGGAGTGCGGGTCCTCCTCGGCAGCTACCTCGGCCTGCCTCCGCAGGAGGTCCCCCTCACCCGGGAGGACTGCCCCTGCTGCGGTGAACCCCACGGCCGCCCCGCCGTCACCGGCAACCCCCTGCATTTCTCCCTCTCCCACACGGGCGACATCGCCTACATCGCTCTCGCCGCGCTGCCCGTCGGCGTGGACATCGAGATGACGCCGAGCGCCGAGACGGTCACCGACGTCATCCGCTCCCTCCACCCCGACGAAACCGGCGAGCTCAACGCTCTGACGCCGGCCGAGCGCCCCGAGGCCCTCGCCCGCCTCTGGAGCCGCAAGGAGGCCTGTCTCAAGGCGGCCGGCACCGGCCTCGCCCTCGGCCTCGTCGACCCGTACGTCGGCACCCGCCCCACTCCCCCGCCCCTCGCCGACTACACCCTCATCGACCTCCCCGCCCCCCGCGGCCACGCCGCCGCCCTCGCCCTCACTCACCCCGGCAGCACCCCTGGGCCCGGCACCACCGTCTGACCAGAGCGTCGGCGTCCTGCATCTCGGCCAGCGGGCGCTGAAGGAGCCTCACCGGTACCTGGGGGTAGCTGGACGGGCAGGGCAGTTGGCCGGCCGCACCCGCGTTGCAGTACGCCACCGGTTTCGACGACGGCGGCCACTCGCGGTTCATGACCGACGGGTTGTGGGGATACGCGGACACCTCGGGGACGGTGGAGGTCGAAGGCCGCCACCTGGTCCTCCAGTACTTCCTCCTCGTGGGCGACGCCGACCGCGCAGGTCTGGCTGGCCGCCGTCGAAGCCTGAAGCCCCCTCTGCGGTGAGCGGGCGGGAGTGCGTGCGGGCGGGCCGGCCCCGTCGCACGAGTCCGGGGAGCCCGCTGAGGAGCCCCTTCTAGGAACCCCTACACTTAGGGCACCCTAACTACAGGGCTGCGCGAGCGCTCCCCGCCCTCGCCGGTCCCTGCCGACCGAGCAGAAACGGAACTCGTATGAGACCCGAGTCCACTGTCCTCGTCTCCCCGCGCGCGGATGTCCTGACCGAGACCGTCGAAGGCTTCGGCACGGTCCGCTTCACCCCGGTCGACCCTGTCGCGGACTCCGCCGTGCTGCACTCCTGGGTCGTCGAGGAGCGCGCGCAGTTCTGGGGCATGAACGACGCCAGCCGGGAACTGGTCCAGGAGATCTACGAGGACGTGGACCGCCGCGACACGCACCACGCGTTCATGGTCCGGTTGGACGACGAGCCCGTGGCGCTGTTCCAGACGTACGAGCCCACCGAGGACCGGGTCAGCGACTGCTACGCGGTACGGGAGGGCGACATCGGGGTCCACCTGATGCTGGCCCCGGTGACGGGCCGGCCCCGGCCCGGATTCAGCAGGACCCTGGTCGGGTCGCTCATCCGGTTCACCTTCCGCGACCCGGCCGTCCTGCGCGCGGTGGCCGAGCCCGACGCCTCCAATGCCAAGGCGCTCGCCCTGCTGAACCGGCTCGGCTTCGTACGGCAGGGCGAGATCACCCTCCCGGAGATCGACCTGCCCGAGATCTACCTCCCGGAGAAGCGGGCCGTGCTCGCCTTCCTCGACCGCCCCGCCGTACTCCCGCCCGCAGTGGCCACCGCCTGACCCCGCCTGACCCTCCTGACGAACTCGTGCACGGGTACGTGACCCGGTGGGCGGAGGGGGCGGAGGCTCCGTTGACGCGGTGTTTCCGGAGCATGGCGATCGTGTGGCAGGTCCGGCCGTTCACGGCCGGGCCGTCCCGCAGGGGCCTAGCATCCCCGGCACGGCACTGTCGGCCGGCCCTGCGGGCCCGGCCGTGTGCCCGCCCCTCCCCCACTGCCGAGGACCAGGTCCGATGAGCGTTCCCACCTCTCTCGACGTCAGCCAGGCACGTCCCCAGCTGGCCGAACTGGCCGTCGTCGACGTCCGCACCCCGGGCGAGTTCGCGTCCGGCCACCTCCCGCACGCCGTGAACGTCCCCCTCGACCGGCTCTCACGGAGCCTGCACGAGCTGCGGCAGGCCTCCGAGGCCAAGCCCCTGCTCATCGTGTGCGCGTCCGGTGCCCGTTCCGAGAACGCGGTGGCGACGCTGGCCTCGCACGGCATTCCCGCGTCGAGCCTGACGGGCGGGACCGTGGCCTGGGCGGCCGGCGGTCACGATCTCCATTACCCGGGCAACGGCACCCGGCCGCGGGCGGTGTGGGCGATGGAACGGCAGGTTCGCCTCGGCGCCGGCTCCCTGGTGCTGCTCGGCCTGGTGCTCGGGCTGCTGCTCCACCCGGCCTTCTCGCTGCTGGCCGCGGCGATCGGGGGCGGTCTGGTGTTCTCCGCCCTCACCAACACCTGCGGGATGGCGCTCGTACTCGGGAGGTTGCCGTTCAACCGGCGCGGTGCGGCGGCTTCTTCGGCTTCTTCCTGAGTGTGAGAGCGCCCCTGTCGGCGCGGCCCGACCGGGGCGCGTCTCAGCTCGGCTTGGGCGCGTGCGCCGCCTGGAGGGTGCGCAGGAGGTCGAAGGCGGGCCGGTCCACCGGACGTTGGGTGTTGCCCAGGGCAATGACGGCCAGTTGCTTCTCCGGGTCGAAGCCCGCGAAGGAGGAGAAGCCGCCGGTTCCTCCGTTGTGCCAGATCTGGAGGTGGCCGCCCTGCCGCGCGTGGAGGCGGTGCGCCATCCAGCCGAGGTGCACCCAGGCGAAGGGGCTCGTACGGTGCTCCACGCTCCGGCTCAGACGGATCGCCTCGGCGAGCTCCGCGGGGACGGGACCGGTGTCGAGCTGGGCCCGTACGAAGGCCACCAGGTCGGTCGCGGTCGACCGCAGGGCGCCCGCTCCGGCCAGGTCTGCGAGGTTCCAGGGCGTGGTGGGCCGCCCGCGGCGGTCGTGGCCCTGGGCCGAGCGTTGCGAGCGTTCCGAGCCCGGGTCGTCCACGGTGACGACGGTGTCCATCATGCCCAACGGGGCGCAGATCTCCCGGGTGATGAGGGTCTCGTAGTCCGTTCCGGCCCGGCGGGCGAGGGCCAGCCCGAGCAGTCCGGCCCCGAGGTTGGAGTAGCGGAATCGCTTCCCGGGCGCGGCACCCAGACGCGTACGGGCCAGCCCGGTCAGCAGCACGTCGGCCGTGCAGCCGACGTAGGGGTCCGGCGTCGACGGGCGCAACAGGAACCGGAGCAGCATGCCCCTGGGCAGTCGCGGCAGGCCGGAGGTGTGGGTGGCGAGATGCTGCAGGGAGATCTGCCGGCCGTCCCGTGACGGTACGTGCGTCCCGTCGGGCAGCAGATCACCGAGCGGCTCGTCCAGTCCCACCGCGCCGGCGGACGCCAGACGTGCCAGGGCCAGGGCGGTGAACGTCTTGGTCACCGAGCCGATTTCGAAGAGTGTGTCGGGGCCGGGCACGGTACGTCCGTGGTCCGCCCCGGTGCTGCCCGCGCCCCGGATCTCGACGACGTCTCCCGCCACCACGGCCACCACCGCGCCGACGCCCTGCTCGGCCAGCCGGTCCGCGGTCTGCTGGGCGAGGGTTCCGAGTTCCTGCGGTTGTGCTTGTGCATGTGCCATGACCGACATCCTGCTGGCGCTCTGCCCTCTGCCCGTGCGCCCTGATGATGATTTCCGGCTCCCGCCACTGCGACCTGAGCGGTACGGGACGCCACCGGCCAGGTGGACGCATCGGCCGGTGGCGGCCGCCCGGCGCTCTCGGCCAGGGCGACGGCACCGAAACGTCAGGACCCCCGGGGCAGCGGGAGCAGCGCCCGGGCGAGCTCCGGAGCATGGGCGGCGAAGGGGCCGAGGTCGGTGGCGCGGGCGTAGGCAGGGTGGTCTCGATAGGTGTCGAGCCGGTCCAGGGCGCGCAGGCCGTAGTACGCGGACGGTTCCGCCGCCGCAGCGCGTGCCGGGTGGGCGGTTCCGGCGGCGACGGCCGGGAGGATCTGCTCGAAGAGCGCCTGGCAGGCGCGGATCCCGCGGAGCATGACCTGGTGGTAGCGGTCCTCGGGCCCGATGGGGAAGCGGTGTTCGGCCAGGACCTGACCGGTGTCGATGCCGGCGTCGACCTCGTGCGCGGTGGCGCCGTACTCCGTGTCGCCGTGCAGCAGCGCGAACAGGACGGCTACGGAGGGCAGTCCGCGATGTCGCGGCAGCAGACCGTTGTGGATGTTGACAATGCGCAGGCCGTCGGCGCGGAGCAGGGGCTCCCGGAAGATCTGCCGGTTGTTGAGGGACCAGACGATGCCGTCGGTGCAGGCCCGGGCCAGCGCGGCGGCGTGTGCGTTGATGTCCGCCGCCGCGAGGTGGGGTGCGTCGGCGGCCGCGGCGTCCAGCGGGTCGGCGGAGCAGACCAGGTCGACCGGGTGGCCGCGGGTGGCCGCGTGGGTGACGGCGCGGCGGAGCAGGGCTCCCTCTCCTACGAAGATCATGCGGCGGCCTCCTCGCGGGCGGTGGTCAGGTGTTCGCAGACCTGTTCGAGCGTCAGGTTTCTTACGAGGCAGTCGAGACGGCCTGTGAACCGCTGGGCCTGGCCGGGGGTCAGCAGGTCCGAGGAGACGGCGGTGAGCATCTCGACGAGGGCCAGGGAATCGCCGCCGAGGGCGTGGAAGTCGGAGTCCGCCGACAGCAGCGCGCCGTCGACGCCGAGGATCTCCGCCCAGTGGTGCCTCACCCGCGCCTCCAGGGTGACGGGGAGGGCCGCGACCGGCGCGCTGTGGGCGAAGGGGTCCGGAAGGGCGTCGAGATCGGCCTTGCCGCTGACCGTGCTGGGCAGCGTGTCCATCACGAGGACATGGGAGGGAACGAGGTAGGCGGGGAGTGTGCGGGTCAGCTCGGTGCGCAGGCTGCGGGCCAGATCCGCGCGCACCGCGGGGTCGACGGCGGCGTCCGGCAGTACGTATGCGCAGAGCACGGCCGCCGTGGAGTGCGGGCGGCGACGGGGCACGACGACGGCGCGGTGGACGGTTGCGTCGGCTTCGAGGGCGGCGACGACCTCCGCCGGGTCGACGCGGTGCCCGGCGATCTTCACCTGCTCGTCGATGCGCCCGGCGAACTCGACGGCGCCGTCGGCCAGTCGGCGTCCGAGGTCACCGGTGCGATAGGCGCGCACGCCGTCGGGGCCGGTGGCGAAGGGTGAGGGACGGCCGTCGGACGGCCCGAGGTAGCCGCGGGCCACCTGGACCCCGCGTACGACGATCTCGCCGGTGCGGCCGGTGTCGCCCGGTCCGGTACCGATGCATTCGCCGTCGTCGGCTACGAGGTCGACCCGGGCGTACGGGCCGGGCAGGCCGATCGGGACGGTGGCGCCGGACTCGCCGCCGTCCACAGTGTGGGCGAGCACGGCGACGGTCGCCTCGGTGGGCCCGTACGCGTTGATCACCCGGCAGTCCGCCCCGAAGGCGGCGTGTGCGGACCGTACGGCGGTGGGGGTGAGGGGCTCGCCGCCGAGCAGCAGGGTGTGCAGGCGCTGCGTGGACGGTCCACCGCTGCCTGCGGCGCCGAGCAGGGCGAGGTGGGAGGGCGTGAGGGCGAGGGTGTCCGCGCCGTGCTCGGCGACGAGCTCGCGCAGGGCGGCGGGTGAGGGTGCGCCGGGGGCGAGGACGACCGTACCGCCGGCCAGCAGCGGCAGGAAGAGGGGGAAGCACGAGATGTCGAATGCGTAGGAGGAGGCGAAGCCGAAGCGCGTACGACCGGTGACCCGGCAGACACCGGTCATCCAGCGGACGAATCCCATGAGGCTTCCGTGCTCGATCTGCACGCCCTTGGGGCGGCCGGTGGAGCCGGAGGTGTGGATGACGTACGCGAGGTCCTCGGGCCGTACCTCTGCTGCTGCGGCGGTTCCGGCAGCACGGGTCTCGCGGGCGTCCTCCGCATCGGTGTCCTGGCCGGGGCCAGGACCGTCGAGG
Source organism: Streptomyces avidinii (assembly GCF_045161815.1). Taxonomy (NCBI): domain Bacteria; kingdom Bacillati; phylum Actinomycetota; class Actinomycetes; order Kitasatosporales; family Streptomycetaceae; genus Streptomyces; species Streptomyces avidinii. Next base: position 8,802,160 of record NZ_CP108863.1, on the reverse strand, counting down.
AGGTCTTCGACCGCGAGCAGGGTCCCGGGCACGAAGGGGGCGAGCTCCCCGGCCAGGTGTCGCCCGGTCAGGCAGAGAGCGACGCCGGATCCCTGGAGGATCTCGCTGATCCGTGCGCCGGGATGGCCGGGGTCGAGCGGCACGTAGGCGGCGCCCGCCTTGAGGATGCCCCACAGGGCGCACACTCCGGCGGACGTGCGGTCGACGACCAGCCCCACCAGGTCCTCGCGCCCTACGCCGCGCCGCGCGAGCCGGGCGGCGACGGCGTCGGAGCGCCGGTCGAGTTCGGCGTACGTGACCACGCCCTCGGGCCCGTCCAGCGCGGGCGCGTCGGGGGTGCGGGCGGCCTGGGCGCGGAAGGCGTCCACGACGGTGAGTCCGGCGACCGCCGGCCCCGGGACGGCCGCGGGAATCGGGTCCGGGACGGCCGGATCCGGCTGCGCCGCCTGGGGTGCGGTACCCGTGGCGGAGGCGTCCGCTCCGACGGGACCGTGCGCCGGAATCGGCGCCGACGCGACCGCGGGTGCGGTCGCCGGAGCGGCCGCCCGGCCGTCGGCACGGGTGGCAGTGGCGGTGGCGGTGCCCGTGCGGAGCAGCGCCGGCGTCGCAGACCGGGCTTCGTACGACACCCCGAGCACGCCGCCCGCTTCGGCGTCCGGCCCGGCCCGGCGGGCCCCGGCGGCCGTGTCCTCGGGTTCGAAGCCGGCCAGGACCGTGTCCAGCAGCTCCGCGGCGCGGGCGGCGAGGTCCCGGCCCCCGCCGCGGACCCCGAGGGTGATCTCGGTCGCCGTGCCGCTCTCGGCGGCGACCAGGGAGAGCGGGACCAGCGGGGCATGCACCGGCAGCGCATAGACCGTGGACGCCGTGAATCCGCCGCCGGAGAATTCCGCCAGGTCCAGGCGGCCGAGGTGGGAGACGACGGCCGAAGCGAGGTGCCGGTCGGTACGTGACGCCACGGCCTGGGCGGTCCGCAGCAGACCGGCGGTCACGGGCAGCGGCAGGGGCGCGAGGGCCGTCTCGAAACCGGCGGCGAGTTCGCGGCGCTCGGCCAGGGCGCTCAGCAGGCGGGTGTGCGCGGTCGTCCAGTCCGTCCCCGGGCGCAGGTCCAGGAACAGCGGCAGGCTCAGGTTGCCCGTGGCCGCGATCCCCGGGCGGTGGCGGCGCAGGTCGACGGGGACCATGACACGGGTGTCGAGCCGTGCGGCGTCGGTCAGTGCCTGGGCGAGGCGGGCGGTGAGCGCGGGATGGCGGCCGGGCAGGGTGCGGCGCAGCCACAGCGACCGGAGCGGGCGGCGGTCGCCGCTGCCCGTGCCGAGCGGGGAGCGGCGGGGAGGACTCGGCGTGGGCCGCGGCCCGGCGCTGCCGAGCCGGCGCAGCAGCCCGGCGTCGGTGTCCGCGTCGAGCGCGGGCCGGGCGGGCTCGCCGCGCAGGGCCCGGAAGACCTCCCGTACCCAGGTCAGGGCGCCGTGACCGTCCATCAGGGCGTGCGAGGCGCTGAACACGACGGTGGTGGGCGCCTTCCCCTCCACGCCGGGCACGATCAGCACCTCGCAGCCCGGCGGTTCCGCTCGCCGCGACGGCCCGGCGGGCAGCTCGACCGTCCCGGGCGCCGAGTCGGCGTACGCACCGGCGCGCGGTACGTCGTACCGCACCTGCGGCAAGGGCCCTTGGGCGCTCCACATCGACCCGGCGCGCACGAGCCGCGACCCCGGGCAGGACGCGGCGGCCCGGACCAGGGCTGCCTGGATGTGCTCGGGGTCGGGTACGCCGTCGCCCTCGACGACGATGCGCAGGGCCATGGCCCCGCGGGCGTCACCGGCGGCGAGGTAGAGGCGTTCGGTGGGCGATACCTGACGCCGGTAGCGGGCGTCGGTACCCGCCCGGGTGTCGGCACGGATGTCGGCACCGGCACGGGTGTCGGTACGGATGTCGGCACCGGCCTGATCGGATGTCATGACTGCGTGCTCCCTTGTTCGGTGTGGTCGGGTGCGGGTCCGGCCGATGCGGTGGTGCCGGTCCAGGCGGCCGGGCCGGCGGTCCAGGCCCCGACGCCGCCCACCGTCGTCACCCACTCCTGCAGTCCTCGCAGCCCGTCGGCCCGGGTGCGCGGAGCCGCGTAGCCGAGGTCGCGCCGGGCGGCACCGGTGTCGTACGTCGCCGAGCGGGTCAGCAGCGCCATCATGTAGCGGCTCAGGGGCGGAGCCTCGTCCGTACCGCCTCCGCCTCCGCCGGCACTGCCGCTGTCCGCGGACCGGCGGCGCAGGTGCCAGCCCGTCTCGACCGCCGCGGCCATCGCGCGGCCGAGGACGAGCGGGATGCGCGGGGCGGGCGGCGGGCAGTCGAAGAGGGCCCCGACCCGGGCCAGGAACGGCCACAGGTCCGTCTCCTCGCGGTCCACGACGAAGTAGGCCTTGCCGCCGACCCGCCCGGCGGGCGCGACCGCGGCCCGCATGCAGGCGTCCACCGCGTTGTCGACGTGGCAGAGCGAGACCAGCACCCGTTTGCCGCCCGACAGGTCGGGCAACCGGCCCGCGTGCATGGCGTCGACCATGCGCGGCAGGAATCCGGCGTGGTCGCGCGGCCCCCAGATGCCACGCGGCCGTACGGCGCAGGTGGTGAACTCCGGCCCGTCGGCCGCCCGTACGTACTGTTCGGCGATCGCCTTCGTCTCGCAGTAGTGGTTGAACCACCGCTCCGGGTACGGGGTGCTCTCGTCGATGCCGAGGCGGTCGCCCTCCCGTACCCGCATCAGCGCGCTCGGGCTGGAGACGAACACGAACCGCCGTGCGCCCGCCGACCGCGCTGCCGCCAGCAGCCGCTGCGTGCCGGTGACGTTGGCGGCCTCGAACTGTGCACGGCTGCCGTGGTCGACGACCCGGGCCGCGCTGTGCAGGACGGTCTCGCAGCCCCGTGCCGCCCGCCCGAGCGAACCGTCGTCGGTGAGGTCGCCGGTGACGACCTCGACGCCGGGCAGGGAGCGCAGCCGTACGGCATCGCTGCCGGGCCGGACGAGGGCGCGGACCCGATGGCCCTGGCGCAGCGCGCCGTCGACCAGGTGCCCGCCCAGGAATCCGGATGCTCCGGTGACCAGGATCATCACAGTGCCCGCCACCAGGTCGCGCCGTACAGCATGGTGCGCCCGACCACGGAGGCGGTCCCGTGTCCGGCCGCCCGGCCGCGCGGCAGCGCGAGCGGGATCTGCGCGGCGTGCACGCCGATGCTGAGGAACGCGTCGACCCACCACAGCCACCGCAGTACCGGGAGGTCGGGGACTCCCGCGGTCGCGGCCCATACGGCCCCGCCGACGAGGTACGCCCATCCGGCGAGCGGCACGAGCCGGGCCGCACGCCGACCGGGGGACGACGCGGACCGGGCCTGCTGCCGCTCGGCCCAGCGGGCCAGCTCCTCGCGGCCGATCTTGGCGTTGTGCCGGATGTCCACGGGGAAGGCGGGGTGGTGCAGGAACTCCTGGAGGCCGGTGGTCGCACCATGCGCCTCGGCCATCGTGCGCAGCTCGGCCACGAGCTCCGTCCACGCGGTGTCGTCGAGCGCCGCCCCGCCCTCCCCGGGCTCGGTCTCCACGCAGATGACGGGCCGTTGCGCGCCGGACGGCCCGATGCCGACCAGGGCGGTGCGCCGGACCTGGGGATGCGCGTTGAAGACTCCTTCGCAGCGCACGGTGTGGAGGTCCCGGTAGCCGGTACGTACCCGCTGCGCGGCGCGGCCGCAGAACCACAGCCGTCCTTCGGCGTCGAGGTGGCCGACGTCTCCGGTCCGGTGCCAGATGCGGGAGGCTTCGCCGCCCGGGCGTTCCTCGGTCACCTTGTGCGCGGCGTCCGACTGGGGTGCTCGGTGGTAGCGGCTGCTGACGGATTCGCCCTGGACCAGGATCTCCCCGACGCGCCCGGTCGGCAGGCTCGTTGTGGAGTCCAGGCGGGCGAGCGGGCCGTCGGTGACGGGGACGATGGTCACACGGGTGCCGGGGACGGGCCGGCCGACGCAGGTCCCTTCACCCGCGGCGGCGCGGGCCACCGTACCGCCGTCGGCTCGGTCGATGTCGACGTCGTCGCTGCCGTCGCCGTCGTCGCCGAGGATCTCGGCCGCCTCGATCGAGGTGATCGGCAGTACCTCTGTGGCCCCGTACGTCACATGGATCTTCGCCTTCTCGTCGAGTACCCGGCGCAGCGCGGCCACGACCGCATCGGGCACCGGGGCCCCGCCGGAGACGACGCAGCGCAGGTCGGGCAGCGGGTGGTGGCCGCCGGCGGGTCCGGTGAGGTGACCGGCCAGGTTTCGCAGCAGGGCGGGCGAGGCGAACATCGTGGTGACGCGGAATCGTTCCAGCGCGTCCACGAGCAGCTCCGGGTCCGCCTGGGCGACCCGGGCGGGAGCCAGCGGCGCGAGGACCAGGGTGGATCCGTAGACGAGGTCGAGCACTCCGTAGAAGGGCAGCGTGACCAGGGATACGTCGTCGCGGGTACGGCCGTGGACGGCTTCTATCTGGCGGGCGATGGACAACGCCATGCGGTGGGTGTACTCGACTCCCTTGGCGGGGCCCGTGCTTCCGGTCGTGAAGCCGATCATCAGCAGGTCGTCCCCGCCGGTCAGTGCCGTCTCGTCCGCGTGCCTCCCGGTTGCGGGGGTGGTGCGCAGCGCGGAGAGGGTGTGGCCGCGGCCGAGCCTGCGTCGTCCCAGGGTGACGGGCACGCGTACCCCGGCGAAGGTACGGCGGCCCAGGACGCGCACGAGCTGCGCGAGGGGCGGCCCGATGAACGCCTCGGCGCCCACGGCCCGGTAGCAGTGGAGCATGCGCCGTACGCCCATGCCGGGATCCACGACGACGGGCACGGCCCCGACCCGGAACAGCGCGAAGCAGAGGGCGAACAGTTCCGGCCCGGGCGGGGCCATCAGCACCGTCCTGGTGCCTCGGGTGATCCCGGCGCTCAGGAATCCGCGGGCCAGTTCCTCGACCGTCTGCTGCAACTCGCCGTAGGTGATGGTGGTGTAGCTTCCGGACCCACCGGAACTGCCGGAGCTGCCGGAGCTGCGTCCGTCGGGGTGGATGACGGCCGGCTTGTCGGGAAAGGCGCGGGCGTTTCGCTCGAGCCACCCGGCCACGCTGTCCATGTCGGTGGCCGGTCGCTCCACGGCGGCTCCGCCGCCGGTCGGCCTCGTCCGCGGCACGGAGCTCACCACCCCTCGGGCCGGTAGAGGACACAGGCCGCGCTGGGGCCGGCGCCGACCGATACGAACAGGAACTGCTCGTAGTCGTCGCGGTGTACGCCGTCCAACGCCCGGAGGTAGCCGAGGACCGGCGCCGCGGTGTGCGGCTCGCCCTTCACCCCGGCGCCCTCGGCGGTCGCGGACGGGCCGATCACCAGCGTCCGGTCGAGGTCGATGCCGATCTCCTGCGCGTAGTCGGCGGCGGCACTCGCCGCGAACTCGCTCAGCCGCTCCGCGTGGCCCGGCTCGCGCCGGACGGTGATCGTGGTCCGCCCGTGCCGGCCCATGGTGTCGGTGTCGAGGTAGCCCTCGACATCGGTGGACCGGTCGGCGGTGTAGTGGCGTACCGGCCCGAACCCGGCGTGGGGGTCGGCGCTGCGCTCCAGCAGGAGGGCGCCGGCCAGGTCCGCGTACGGGTAGCCGGTGTCGCGGTCCGCGTCGCCGCCGGGGTGGACATCGGCAGCGGTGATCAGCAGCCGCTCGGTGCTTCCCGTCTCCAGCAGGGCCTGGCCCACCTGGACGGCATTGAGTACGCCGCAGGCTCCGTTCATCAGGTCGAAGGAGAAGCCGGCGGCCGGTTCGGGGTCGGCGATGTAGTCGAGGTTGATGCCGACCTCCTTCTGGACCAGGGCCGACATGGCCGGTTCGAAGGTGTTGTGCTCGCGGTAGACGCCGACGTTGATGAGCACGCCGATCGAGGATGCCGACACCCGTGCCCGGGCGAGGGCGCCGCGGGCGGCCCGGCCTGCGAGGTCCACGACGGAAGTCGGGGAGGACGTGTCGGGCAGGGCGGTACCGGCTGCTGTGATGACCATGCCCATGGCTCAGACCCCCACGTTCGTGAGCGTCGCGGACAGGGCACCGGTGACCACACCGGAGGCGGCCGGCACCAGCAGGTACTTGGCCCCGGGGCGGGCGCTGCCCGCCCTGAGGTGCTCGCACAACGTCAGAAAGTGCGAGGTCGTGGCGGTGTTTCCGTACCGCTCGACCACAGCGAGGGACTCGGGCATGGGGGCGCCGAATTCGGCCTCGGCCGTCTGGTTGACGTAGTCGATGAAGCGGGTGCCGACCTGGTGCTGGATGACGTAGTCGAACTCCTCACCGGCGAACGTCCGCCCCCTCTTGGCCAGGAAGTCCCCGTGGAACCTCGGCCACAGCTTGAGCCGGTCGCGGTTGTGCATCTTCTTGTTGTCCGTGTAGAGGGCGATGCCCGGGGTGCGGTCGCTGGGCATGCCCATGCACAGGTGGGAGTACTCGGAGCAGGTCATCAGCTCGATGTAGTGGATACGGTCGGCGTCGTCGGCGGAGACGTCGAGGACGACTGCGGACGCCGAATCCCCGACGGAGAGCGAGGCGAACTGCGGGTCGTAGGAGTCGGTCATCTCGCGTGCGGCGGTCTGCGCGACGCGGGTGGCCTGCTCGCCGCTGACAACCAGGCCGCGCCGCACGGCACCGGAGCGGATCATGCGATCCAGCAGCCACACGCCGGTCATCATTCCGGCGCAGGCGTTGGAGACGTCGAAGTGGATGGCGGAGCGGGCGCCCAGCTCCCTGGCCAGCATCGCGGCGAAGGACGGTTCGAAGGTGAAGCGGTTGCCGTCCTTGAAGCGGGTGATCGAGGCGGAGATGACGATGTCGAGGTCTTCGGCCCGGTAGCGGGAGGACTCCAGCGCGTCCCGGGCGGCGGACAGGGCCATCCCGAACGAGTCCTCGCCGGCCGCCGGTTCCGGGTCGTGGACCCGTCGCTCGGCGATGCCGGTGATCTTCTCGATGTCCACCTCCCCCAGCCCCTGGACCAGGGCGGCGAGTTGGGGGGTGGTCTGGACTGCTGCCGGAAGGTAGACGCCTAAGGCTTCTATTCGGCTGTATGCGGTGGCGCTCATGTGTGGTGTTCTCCGTAGTCGGGCCACCGAGGACATGGGAGTGCCAGGGCGGTGGTTGACCGAGGGATTCAAGGGATGCCCGGGGAATAACGGACAGTCAAGTTACCGTAGCGTACGGAGATGTCGCCGAGATGTCAGGGCTTCGCAAATCCGGAACATACGGTCGAATATCGGCCACCCGTCCGTCAGCCTGACATCAAGCAGAACCAGAGCCTCCGACCCGCTCAATGGCACCCACACCCTCGAAAACCTGTCCGGAACCACTCGGTCCACTCGTCGGCGCAGCCGGGCGGAGCTCACCGCCAGCGCGCGCAGCGGAGGACCGCACTGCGAGAATGCGCACGCCGACCAGGCGATCTGAGTACGCGCACCCATGCGGACCGGGCGCGCCGGGCGGTGCAATGGGGCCATGAACACGCCGCCTCCTCTCGTACCTCCGGCAACACGCCCCTCGGACCTGCCGTGGTGGCCGGTGCCGGCCCTGTTCAGCGTGCTGGCGGTACTGGGCGGTGCGTGGGGCTATCACTCCTCGCCGATCGTCCACGGCCCGGCCTGGCTGGCCCTGCCGTACGCCGTTCCGTTGGCCCTGCTGGCAGCCTCCTGGCTGCCGCCGTCCCGCCCGGGCACACGGGTCCGCAGCCTGGTCCTCGGCGGGTTCGGCGCTCTCATGGCCCTGACCTGTGCGCACCTGACGACCGTTGTGCTGTACACGGTTGCCTTCGTCCTGTGGGCCTTCCAGGGAGGTGGCTGAGGCTCCCCGGAGCAGCGTCGGCACCCCGCTCCGGGCGAGGGACCGACGGACCGGTCCGGATCACTCGGGTGGGTCCTGCCGTGCCCTCGCTCCCCTGGTCCCGCCTCCCTACCTAAATGACTGGCACGCATCATCCGGCAGCGGGATGATCCCGGAACGTCCAGGCCGTCGAAGGAAGAGCCGTGATGACCGTTGCCGCGTCCGAGCCGTCCGAGCCGTCCGAATCCGAGCCCGAGGTCCGCGTGGCGGGCGGGGCGCTGCGCGGTGGCCGCGAGGCGGGGGTCGCGGTCTTCCGTGGCATCCCGTTCGCCGAGCCGCCGGTCGGCGCGCTGCGTTTCGCCGCGCCGCGGCCCGTGCGGGGATGGGACGGGGTGCGCCCTGCGGTGTCGTACGGCCCGCCGCCCCCTCAGGGCGGCCATTTCGGCATGGACGCGCTGGCGCGGGACGCGGCGGGCCACGACTGGCTGACGGTCAACGTCTGGTCGCCCGAACCGAGCCCCGGCGCAGGGCTGCCGGTGATGGTGTGGATCCAGGGTGGTGCCTACTCGATCGGCATGTCCGGTCTACCCGAGTACGACGGCGGCCGCCTGTCGCGTGACGGCGGTGTCGTCGTGGTGACGTTCAACTACCGTGTGGGGCTGGAGGGTTTCGGGCAGATCGAGGGGGCGCCCGCCAACCGGGGCCTGCTGGACCAGGTGGCGGCCCTGGAATGGGTGCGCGCCAACATCCGGGCCTTCGGCGGTGACCCGGACCGGGTCACGGTCTTCGGCCAGTCGGCGGGAGCCGGATCGGTCGCCGCGCTGCTGGCGATGCCGCGCGCGGCCGGGCTCTTCGGCCGGGCCGTGGCACAGAGCGTGCAGGGAACGTACTTCTCGCCGGAGCTCGCCGCCGACATCGCCGCCGCCTGTGCCGCCGAGCTGGGGATGGGGGCCACGGTGGCCGACCTGTCCGGGGTGGACCCCGTCCGGCTGTCAGCCGCCGGTGATGCAGTCGGCGCCAAGATGGACCGGTGGGCGGATCGCTGGGGGCCGGTCGCGCACCGGGCGATCCCGTTCTCGCCGGTCGTCGACGGGGACGTCCTGCCGGTCACGCCATGGCAGGCCCTGGCCGACGGAGCCGGCCGGGACGTCCAACTCCTCGTCGGCCACACCCGCGACGAAACACGGCTGCTCGCCGCGCTCGACGGGCTGCTCGGCCAGGTCACTCCCGAGCAGGCGGAGAGCGCCCTGGATGTCTTCGGCCCCGGCCGGGACGCCGCACGCCGCTACCGCGACGCGTTTCCCACCGCGGGCCCGGACGAGCTGTACGAGCTGGTCACCTCCGACTGGCTGTTCCGCATGCCGTCCCTCCACCTCGCCCGGGCCCGGACCGCTGCCGGCGGCCGTGCCCACCTCTATGAGCTGACCTGGTCCGCCCCGGGCATGGGCGGCGCCCTCGGTGCCTGCCACGGCCTCGACGTGCCTCTGGTCTTCGGCAACCTGGACCGCGGCCAGCCCGCCGTGCTGATCGGCGAAAGCCCGTTCCCCGAGGCGGAAGAGCTGTCCGCACGGATGCGGGCCGCCTGGACGGCGTTCGCCGCCCACGGCGACCCCGGCTGGCCCGCGTACGACACGGAGCAGCGCCTCGTACGGCTCTTCGACACCCGGCCGGCCCTCGCCGCCTACCCGGAGGAGGCGTCCCGCCTGATCTGGCAGGACCACACGTTCCCGGCCCTGCCGCTGCTCGGCAGGTAGCAGCGGCCGTGGGGCCCCTCGCCTCGAATCAACCTGCATAGAATGCCCGTGTGATCTTCATTGTGGTGAAATTCCCCGTCAAGCCCGAATACGCCGACGCGTGGCCCGACAAGGTCGCGCCGTTCACCCGCGCCACCCGCGCCGAACCCGGGAACCTTTGGTTCGAGTGGTCACGCAGCCTGGAGGAGCCGAACACCTACGTCCTGGTCGAAGCCTTCCAGGACGACGCTGCCGAGGCGCACGTCTCCTCCGACCATTTCGCCGCCGCGCTGGAGACCATGCGACCGATGGTGACCCGTACCCCCGAGATCGTCAGCACCACCATCGAGGGCGCGACCGGCTGGAGTCGGATGGGCGAGCTCCAGGTCGACTGACGGGTCGCCGGCGGCGCGCACGGTCCGACGGTGGGCGCGCAGGGGCGCGGACCGAGGTCGTGCTGCGCCGCCCCTTCGACGAACCGAGCTCCCGCCCTCCACTCAGCGGGAGCCTGATGGGCTGCGGTATCCGGGTGCGCGACCATCACGTCGATGGGCATCTGCTGAGAGTGGTCGGGAACGGTCCACTGTGGCGGCCGGAAGTCGTGGACTCGTTGGAATGCCAACGACCGCTCGGTCAGTGGACTTGGATACCGGCGCCGTACGGCTTGCCACCGCTGTGGCAGATCGCCGTGCTCGTGGTGCCCACCCGCCGCCACGTCGGGTCGTAGACCGTGTAGTCCCTTGCGAGGGGCCTGTCGCACCGGGTGTAGACGCGGAACTCCCCGGTTCCGTTGGTGCAGGTTCCTGCCGCGGTGGTGCTGGATTGGTACCAAGTGCGGCAGTCGTACGGATCGGCGGCCGCCGGGGTGGCACCCGCGACCGCCAGGCCGATGCCCACAACCATGGAACTGATCAGTGACAGAACGCGTTTCATCCTGGCTCGTCCCTCCCCATGACCGGTCTCTTCGAGTTCCGGGTCCGCTCTCCACTATCGGGGAACGCACAGCCCGCCTTCAACCTCCGGGAGCGGCCGAACGGCGCCGTACCTGTACGTGACCCAGCAGCGCCGACGGGCTTCGCGCGGCTCGACCCTCGCCGCTCACGGGGCGGACAGGCGGCGGGCCGTGAGTTTGCCGTCGGGGGTGAGGGTGAAGACGGTGGGCTGCATCATGCCGGTCGCCCGGGCCGTCTTCCCGTAGGCATGCAGGGTGAGGTCCTCGGCCTTGCCGAAGTGGATCTCGGCCTGGGCCGCGTCGCCCCAGGTGTTGACCCGTACGTGCGTCGACCAGGCTTCGATCCGCGTGGCAGTCCAGGGACCCCAACTGCGCTCGGGGAGGAGGCCGGCCGCGCGGCCCTCCCGGACAGCGACCACGGCCCCGGCCCCCAGCAGCACCACGAGGGCGACGGCGAGGGTGCCGGCGAGGCGGAGTGCGCGGGCGGAAGCGCGGGGGCGGCGGGACAGAGGCGGCACGGCGGGGTTCTCCTGTCGGAAGGCCGGTCGGGACCGCCGGGGACGGTCTTCGCCCGGGAAGAGGCGGACGGCAGCGGAGGCGTTCCCTCCGCCGCGCCCCTCCCTCGCTGCCCGGGCCCGCGTCCACGCGCCCGCTGCGACCTCCCGCGTCCCAGCCGGGACGGGTATGCCGCGGCGGGCGTCGCGTACCGAAGGGCTGCCGCACGAACGGAAAACCGCAGGTGGGTGCCTCACCGGGCGCTCCCTGACGGAAGACACACTCCCGCGCCGCCTTCGAGCACCCGTTGACAGTAGGGTGGCCCAGGTGAACATTTCCTCGAACCCGCGTTCCTTCCGGCTGCTCGTGACGGGCGGGGGGACCGGCGGTCACACCTATCCGGCTCTGACGGCGGTCCGTACCCTGCAGGCCCGTCTCGCGGCAACCGGCAGCACACTGGATGTCCTGTGGATCGGGACTGCGGACGGCCTTGAGGCGCGTGTCGCTCCGGCGGAGGGCATCGCGTTCAGGACGGTGGCGACGGGGAAGATCCGCCGCTCGTCGAACCCGCTCAAGATGCTGTCCGCGGCGAACGTGAAGGACATGGCGCGGGTACCGCTCGGTGTGGCGCAGGCGCGGGCGATCGTGTCGGAGTTCCAGCCGGATGTCGTGCTCGCGACGGGCGGGTACGTGGCGGTGCCGGCCGGGCTGGCCGCGCGGCTGTGCCGGCGTCCGCTGGTCCTGCACGAGCAGACGGTCCGGCTGGGTCTGGCCAACCGGAAGCTGGCGAGTTCGGCGACGCGGATCGCCGTGTCCTCCGACTCGTCGCTGCCCCTGCTGCCCGCCGAGGTACGGGACCGGGCGGTCGTCACGGGGAACCCGGTACGGCCGGAGGTCCTGACCGGCCACCCGGACAAAGCGATCGAGGCGCTGGCCCTGCACGGGTTCGACCGGCGGCTGCCGACGGTCTACGTCACCGGCGGCGCGCAGGGTGCCCAGCAGATCAACGGCGTGGTCCGGGACGTGCTGCCCTGGCTGCTGAGCCACGCGAACGTGATCCACCAGTGCGGCCCGGCGAACGTGGACGAGCTCCGCAACGCCGCCGCCGCTCTGGATCCGGTCCTGGCCGGGCGGTATCACCTGACCGGTTTCGTGGGGCCGGAGCTGCCGGACGTGCTCGCGCTGGCCGATGTGGTGCTGTCGAGGAGCGGGGCCGGAACCTTGGCGGAGCTGACGGCGCTGGGGAAGCCGGCCGTGTTCGTGCCGCTCGCCACGTCGGCGGGGAACGAGCAGGCGCACAACGCCCGGCACCTGGCGGACGCGGGAGCTGCGGTGGCCCTGCTCGGCGAGGTCACGGCCCAGGCCCTTGGAGATGCGCTCGGCCCGCTCCTGACCGATCCCGGTCGGCGGGCGACGATGGCGGAGCGGGCCCGGGCGTACGGGAGGCCGGACGCCGCTGACCGGCTGGTGGACGTCCTGCTGTCCGCGGCGAACGGCTGACCGACCGGGAGACCGAGCCCAGCAGCGCGACGTCCGCGTACTCGGCGACCTCGACGCCCCTCGGCGAAGGCCTGCGGGACGTGCGGCGAGCACGGTCAGCAGCCCGGCTCGGGACGGGCGCTCGCGGAGGGGACGGTGCCTGCAACCTGTCGCCGCTTTGTCCAAGGCAGGCACTTTTCCGGACAGCCTTGGACAGGGTGCGGCCACCCGGTTGGCGGTCGCCTGTCGCGACCACTGACGAGGGGCAACAGGGGCATGCGCATCATCGAGGGAACACCACAGGAGATCGTGGACTTCGAGCGCCTTGCCGGCACCGGCTCCCAGATCGCACCCGTGGTGGACGCCGCGCCCTCCCCCGAAGAGGCCGGGTCAGAGACGGAAGGCGCTACGGCCACGCTCAGCGGAGCGGCGCCTCTGGCGGCGGCGGATCACGTTGCTCTGATGAAGTTCATCTATGGACGCGCGGGCGACGACCACGAACGCACGGTTCAGACCGAACGGTTCATCATGCGGCTGCTTGCGGAGGAGAAGGTCATCGTGGCCTTCGGCCGCTCCTCCAAAACGCTGGACGGCCTCGCCGACTACCTGATGATCCGCGACAACGGCCCTCAGCGCTACGGAGCGGTCGCCTACCTGCGACCCGGCAACGGGGGCATGACGGTACGCCTCGGCCCCGACGACCTCGAGAGCCTCGGCTTGGGCGAGCACGCCGAGCGCCACATCCAGCCCCGCAACGTCGCCGCGTCCGACCCGTACAAGCTCAACTGCCCTCTCGCCGACGCCGGGGCCGCCGCCGTCGCCCTCAGGCTCGTCCGCGCCGCGCTGGAAGCCGTGCGCAGCGAATGACCCCGGTTGCCGGCGTCCATGGACCGACCGGCCGTCAATGCCGGCCGACCGGCTTCCTGGGCAGGGAGCCGGTGACGCGGGCCCGGTCGGGGAGGCCTCTGTCACCCGCCGGTCCTCGCCCTCGGTTCGACGTGGAGAATGCCACGGTATGAACTCTCAGTCACTGTGGGCCCCTTGGGCCGGACCACTGCGCGTCGTGCGGGGGTACCCGCGCCGTGCGCCGCTGACCCTCGCCTATGTCTGCCTGCTCCTGGTAGGCCACGCCTGGGTCATGTACGGGTTGTCCACCGATCGGGCGGACAGTGTGTTGGGCTACGTCAGCACCAACCTGGACAATCTGCAGGACCATCCGTTGTCCGCGCTGCTCGGCAGCGTGCTGTTCTTCGACGGTACGCTCACGGATGTCGCCTCGACCGACTTCATCGGTACGTTCATCACCCTGGGCCTCGGTGTCTGCTGCTTCCTGGCCTGGGCGGAGCACCGGTGGGGAGCGCCGCGCGCCGTAGCCGTGTTCCTCGGCGGGCATGTCGCGGCCACCCTGCTCACCGCTCTCGTCATCACCGTCGCGCTGCAGCACGGCTGGTATCCGGCGGACGTGCGGCAGGCCTTGGACTTCGGGGTCAGTTACGGCGCCCAGACAGTGCTGGCGATCGGCACACTCGCCCTGCCGCGCCTGGGCCGCCTCCCTTGGGCCGCCTTCGTCCTCGCGTGGCCTCTCGGCGGTGCCGAATGGACGACCGGGCCGCTGCCGGACTTCACCACGATCGGCCATCTCACAGCAGCGGTCCTCGGCTTCGGGTTGTTGGGTGTTCCGGCCTTCAGGCGGCAACGGGTCCGCGCCGCCCGGCTGCCGTCCGCCGTGAGCGACACCGAGCCGCACCGAGGCTCCGTTGCGGAACCGGCATCACCGGCAGCCGGAGCAGACGCACCTCCATCGGCCTGAGCACCGGCTGGAGGCTCCACGGCCGTCGATGCCCGTCCCGACGTCGTTGACGACCACCCGGGCGCCGCGCGCCGCGAGGAGCAGCGCGTATTCCCGACCCGGCCCGCGGCCCGCGCCGGTCACCACCGCCACCCGGCCCTCGTAACGAAGTGAGTCCTTCGAGTCCATCGTCAACCCTCCCCCCGGAACGCACAGTCAGGGCCGCCGCCGGGCGAGCAGCCACCCGGCCGTCGCACGGCGGCCTCCAGTGGCAACGTCCGCGTCCGACCCGCACGAGTGCCGCGTCAGCCGCATCGTTTCTCCCGATCACCGATCACCGACCACCACCCTGCCGTCCGCATCCGGCCCCCGACAGGGAGCGCGGACACTCACCCGACGCACCCGCGCACACCACGCGTGCCACCGAACGCCCAGCACGCGCTGTTGCTCCCCCGACAACGCAGCACGGCGGGACCACTCGAAACCACTCGGGACGTCCGTGGTGACGGCCGTCGCGTGCGCCGGGCGTGCTGTTGTCCTTCCGAGCCGGACCGTGGTGCGCCGGGTGAGAAGTGCGCTGCCGTTTCCGGGCGTGGCCGGTTTCGTTTGGTGGGGTGTTGATCAACCCGTTCACCTCGGAGATTCCTTTTCCTCTCTCGTCCCCGCAGATCCGCCCGCCGAGCTGGTGGCGGCCCGGCTGCGTGACCCGTACCCGTATTTCGCGTGGCTGCGCCGCTGCGCGCCCGCCCATGTCGAACGGCGCGTGGGCCGGCCCGCGCTGTGGCAGGTCTCCCGCTATGACGACGTACGGGCCCTGCTGACCGATGCCTGCCTGAGCAAGCACCCGGGCCGCGTCCCCGGATACGTGCCGGGGCCGGCGGGGCTGAACCGGCACCTGGTGCACGCCGATCCGCCGGACCACGCCCGGCTTCGGGCGCTGGTGAACTCGGCGTTCGTACCGCGCCGGATCGCCTTGCTGGAACCTTTCATCACTCGGGTCGCGCACCGGTTGCTGGACCGGGTCGAGCACAGCGTGCACGTGGACCTGATCGCGGACTTCGCGGCGCCGCTGACGTTCCGGATGATCTGCGCGATTCTCGGAGTCCCCGACCGTCTCGATACGGCGGCGACCCGGGAGACCCTCATGTCCACGATCGCCCCCGGCGCGTCCACGGACGCAGCTCGCGCGGAACGGGACCTGCACGCCCTGCTCGACGCCCTGATCGACGGGAAGCGGTCCGGGGGCGAAGGCAGCGGGGTCGATCTGCTGGGCGCTCTGGTGCGGGCGGGCGACGAGAGTGGGGCGATGAGTGAGGAGGAGCTGCGCTCGACGGCCTACCTCCTGCTGCTGGTCGGCGACGACACCACGATGAACCTGATCGGGAACGGGATGCTCGCCCTGCTGGGCCATCCCGAGCAGGCCGCGCGGCTTGGCGCGCCGGACCCCGGTCCGGGATTCGTCGCCACCGCGGTCGACATGATGAACACGCATTCCACGGATCCGGTGCTGACCTCGTCGCGCGACGGCGTCCTGGTCATCACCCTCAACCGGCCCCACGTCCGCAACGCCATCGACCAGGCCCTCGCCGACGCCGTCGATGCCGCGCTCAGGATGCTGGAGGACGACCCGCGATGGGAGGTCGGCGTGCTGACCGGGGCCGGCGGCCACTTCTGCTCCGGCATGGACCTCAAGGCCTTCCCCACCGAGGGCGTCCCGCGGGTGGCCGACCGGGGACTGGCCGGACTGACCCGCGCCCACCGGTCCAAGCCGGTCATCGCCGCCGTCGAAGGGGCCGCGGTCGCGGGCGGCTTTGAACTCGTCCTCGCCTGCGACCTCATCACCGCAGCCGACGCGGCGTTCTTCGCACTGCCCGAAGTCGCCCGCGGGCTCGTCGCCTCCGAGGGCGGAGCGATCCGTCTTCCCGGCCGCGTCCCCCATCACCTGGCCATGGAAATGCTCCTGACGGCCTCCCCGCTGACGGCTCCGGAGGCCGCCCGTCACGGGCTCGTCAACCACCTCACGGGCGAAGGCAAGGCTCTGGACGGCGCGCTCGCCCTCGCCGGACGGATCCGCGCCAACTCCCCGCAAGCGGTCCGCACCACGCGGCAGGTCGTCCGGGTCACGCGGGACCTCGACGACCACTGCGCGTTCACCGCCCAGGACCCGCTCACCGGCCCCGTCTTCCACACCGACGCGGCAACCGAAGGCGCCCGGGCGTTCTGCGAGAAACGAACCCCCGACCGGACGCCCTGACCCGGTCCTCGTCAGCGCGCGGCGGCGCGGGCTCCGGCCTGGGCCCCGGCCCGTGCCTGGGCCTCGGCCTCGGCCTCGGACTTGAGGTCGTGCAGCCACGCCTCCAGACCTTCGCGGAGGAGCCGGGTCGCGACGGGGACGTTCGCCTCGACCTGGGCGCCGGTGTGGGTCTCCTCGGTCCGCACGAGGACACCGCCCCTGACCCTGGTGAAGGTCCATACGTGGACGCCTTCGATACGCAGTCCTTCGCCGACCGCGGGACCGGTCCAGCGAAGGCACGCGTCACGCTCGATCTGACGGACGGTCGACGTGATCTCCAGGCTGGTGGCGGGAGTTGACGGGTTGGGAGGGATCGGCATCGTCCACCGGAACGCCGAGCCCTTACGGAGGGGGCCGTGGTCGAGCCGCTGCACGGACTCGACGGGGGTCTGCCAGGACGGCCAGCGCTCCACATCGGTCTGGATCTTCCAGACCGTGCGCAGCGGGGCAGCGATGACGACCTCGGTCCGGTGGCGGACGAGGGCGTCCGGGTCGACTCCCCGGCCACGACAGGTGAGGGGCGTGTCCGGACGGGAGGCATGCGGGGCCGGGGAGTTGGCGGCCCCGGCGGCCCCGGCGGGCGCGGCGGCGGCACACAGGAGGCCGAGCACGAGCGGGACGGATAACGCAGCGGTGCGGGCGCGGGACATGTAGTTCTCCTCGGTCGGTTGCGTGACCGTCACTCGATTGAGAGAGAGTCATGTTCTCGTTAGAAGTTGTAACGCTCCTGCGAGTGACGCGTCAACAGGTGCGTGATGACTTCTCACCAATTCGTGAGGGTGTAGCCAAATGGGTGAGGTGGGGGCAGGCCATGGTCACGACAGGCACGAGGGCTTCGCGGGATCGCTAACGGGCCCAGGTCACGGCCGAGATCACGGGCGCGCCCGGCCGGCCGCCCTCGCCCACGCCCTGCGGGACTGAGCCATGACGGATCCTCAGCCGTACTGCCCGGTCTCCGGCACGCGCCCGTCCCGGGCCGCCGCGCGCCCGAGGACGCCGCTGCCGTCCCTTTCGGGGGGACCTTCAGCCGACCCGCTCACGTACACAGGACTCGGTGAGGACCTCGCAGGTGCACCAGCCACCGGTGCACGGGGGCCGTACTCCGCGCCGTAGGGGGCCGAGTACGGCCATGCGGTCGAGGATCTCGGCGGACCGGGCCGATGCGGGTCGACGCGGCGCGGCGCCGGTGGGCGAAACCACGGCCGAACCTCTGCGGCTCCTCAAGTCCCTTGCTGTGCACGGAACACGACGGCCACGATGACCCGTATGACTGGATTCCTGCGCATGAGCACCGAGCACAATTTCGTCCTGCTGATCCGTGATGCGGACACGATCGCGGCATCCCTGCACCAGGCGCTGAACGACGCCTCACCCGAAGAGCGCCCGGGCCTGGAACGCGCAGCCGCACTTGTCGAGGCCGCCGCCACCGCCGGCGAGACCCAGCTGCGCGCCCGCTGGGTCCGGTCCCGGCTGGCCGCCGTCGGATTCACGGGAGACATCGGTTCGGTCGCCGCGGTGAAGGCGTTGCGGAAGGCGGAGCCGAAGCTGAGCCTGCTGGCCGCCGTGGAACTGCAGAAGGACGCGGTGGCTCATCCCGAGTGACGGCGGGAGTTGACGTTTCGCTGCACGGGAACCAGAAGCCGTGCCGCGACCGGCTCCCACCGGGGTAGCTCGCCGCCCTCCTTCCGCGGACGCCGTCACGTGGTCCCGTCCGGGCGGCTCTCCCCCGCCGCGGCCCGTTGACACGCCCTGGGCACAAGCGTGGAACCTGCCCGCCGACCGTCCCCGCGGCGAACAGCGCCCGCACCGCGTCATGCCGCATCCCGGACCGGCCGCCACCACGCCCGGAGCGGCCGGTCCCGCCGGGGCCAGCCGCTGCGGGCTCAGCTACGGACGGGGCGAGGCAGGCCGGACTCCTCCCACGCCGAGAGTCGCGCCCGCGCCAGCTCCAGATAGCGCGGATCCAGCCCGGGCAGCACCCTCAGCACGGCCACGAGTTCCACCCCCACCTCCACCACCGCTTCCCTCTGCGCCAGCCGCGTCCAGCAGTACAGGGCGCCTGCCGCCGCCGCGAGCACCTCCGGCTCATCCCCGCCCCGCCCCGCCAGCCGAACCCGGCACGCCCCCATCCACAACCGCGCCGCCGGCCCGAAATCGCCGGCCATCCGCGCCAGATCCGCACGGATCTCCACCCACTCCACCGCCTGCGACGAGGACCCTCCGTACACCCCCCGCACGTACTCCTCCCAGGCCCCTGCCAGAGCAGCCGCCTCACCGTGCCGGCCCTCCGACGCCAACGCGTGGATGTAAGGCCGCGGATCCCCTCCCGGCGCCACCGCCGGGACCACGGCGGGATCCCCGACCGGAGTCGCGCCCGGAACGACGTCCGGGGCCGGACCGGCATCCGAAACCCGGACAGGGGCGGAGCCGGGGTGGGAAGCGGGGTACGGGACGGGCCGGGTCTGCCGGTACTCCCCCTCCTGCGACCGCAACTCCTCCTGCTGTCGCAGTGGTTGTGACATCGGCCGCTGCTGCTGCGGTGGCGGGCCGGGACGCATGCCCAGCTCGCGGGCGGTCGGCAGGACCAACGCACCCGGCGGCAACCCCGCGGCCCCCGCCGCGAGCGCATGCAGCTGCACATCCGAGGGCCGCACCGGAGAACGCCGCAACTGATCGATCCACTGACGCGTGTAGCCGCTCACCAATCCGTCACCCGCCGCGAACCCCGGCGGGCACACCACCCCGTACACGTCCGCACCCGGCGAAACCGGCAGACTGCCGGACTCCCGCAGCAACGGCCACGCGTCCCGGTCCGCAGCGAGATCCAGGAGCACCGTGGTCAGACCCGCCGGACGCGCCCGCAGCTCACCGCCCAACCACTCCCAGGGCACCGCCGTATAGCGCACGGCCGAGGCCGTGGTCCCCGCCAACGCGAAGTACAGACGGCGCCCCCGCCGATCCGCCGTCAGCCGGCCCGACAGATACACCAGCAGCGGACCCGGGGCAGCAGCCGCCGAACGCAGCCGCGCCAGAACCGTGTTCGGATCACGCGACCCGTCCAGGCACACCGTGTCGGTCGGCACCTCACTACCCAGCAACACCGAAGCCGGCACCATCGCCAACGCCGCCAGATTCGCGCTGGGAACCAGCTGCACCGCCCGACGGCGCGCCGCCACATCCCCCGCTATCAGCAGAACATGCCCTCGCCGCCGCCCCGGCCCATTCAGATCCATGAACAGACCGTATCCACTTCACACCCCACCCCGGGAACACCACCGCCCCCAATCCCCCCGCCCCGCACCAGGAGACGGAACCGGCCCGGACCGAAGCCGTGTGCGTCGGGCCGGAGAACGCCGCTCATCCGGCGGGCCCGGCGGCTGGGAATGTGACCATCCCATGATTCACTCGTTGTCCGCATCGTGGGACTACGAAAAGGATCCAGGGCCTCCGTGCGGCAGGCCGAGGCCGTCATCGTCGAGCGTTACCCCCAACTCGTGCGTCTGGCCTACCTCTCGCTGCCCACCTCCCTCGACCGGCACTCGCGTGTGCTGCGCGCCCATCGGGCCGTCCAGCAGGCCCTGCGCTCCGCCGGCCGCGGCAGCCACGGCGTCGGCACCGGCGCCGGTGCCGGCCCCGGTGGTGAGGACCGGCTCGACACCCTGACGGCCGTACGGGCCGAAGTGGTCCGGCGTGTCAGTGGGCCGGGGAGCCTGCCCCTGCCGTTGCCGCCGTGGGTGTGGGGGCTGCGGATGTGGCCCGCGGCGGAGGGCCTCGACGAGGTCGCCCGTACCCTGGCCGCGCTGGCCCCGCCCGCCCGGGCAGCCCACGTACTGTGCCGGCTCGACGGGCTGGACGAACCCGGCGCGGTACGCGTACTGGAGCACGCCGGCATCCGTGACGCGGCGGCCTCTGTCCGCGAAGCCCTCCGAGTCCCGGCCGGCCCCGTCGACGTCACGGCTCGCGCCGGAGAAGCGGGCCCGTACGCGGCCCTCCCCCACCCCACCGCGCTCGATGCCACTGCGGTCAACACCCGCCCCTCGGACCTGCTCCGCCGCCGCAACCGGGTCCGCGCCGCCTGGGCGGCAACCGGCGTGCTGGTCCTCGGCGCCGTCCTCGGCCGGGCAGCAGCCGACGAAGGTCCCGATCCGACCGCCTCCGGGCCCTACACGGGCTCCCCCGCCGCCCGGACCGCCCTGGACCCCGGCAGACTGGTCCGTGTCCCCGCCCAGGCCTGGTCCGACACGGGCAGGGTGGACTTCACCGCGTGGCCGGCCCGGGGCTCCCGTACGGACGACAGCACCCTCCTCACCCGTGCCCTCGGCACCTGGGCCGCGCCACCCAAGGGCACTGCGGTGACCGTCTCCCCCGCGACCCCGGCCGAACCTCCCGTGCGCCCACCGCACCTGCTGTACGCGGGAGATGCCGACGGCTCCGCAGGGGCCAGGGGCGGGGCCTCCGTCGTCGTCCTCCTCGACGCAGACCGCATCGTCCGGTACACCGAACACGACGGCCGCCGCCGATCCCTCGACGTCTCCCGGGTGGACGACGCCGGCGTCACCACCGCCGCCGCGCTCACTCTCGGCCGAACCGGCGACACGGCGCGGCAGTTGCTCGCCCCCTGGATCACGACCGCCGCCGAACGGGACCTGGCCGCTCCCGCCGGGCCCACCCGCACGCTGCCGATCGACCGCGACGGCACGGTCCTCGCCCGTGTGCCCCGCGCGGACGGACCATGCGGCAGCCGGCCCGTACTGGAGGTCGCCTCCTCGGCGCGGATCGTGGAGAAGCACTCCTTCCTCCTCGCCGACCTCGGCGGCCTGCTCCCGGTCCACCTCACGTACACGCCGCTCGCGGAGGGCGCCGACGCCGTGCCCGCCCGGCAGCCCCGGGAGGCCACGGGGCCCGCCGCCCTGGAACGCTGGGCGCAGGAGGCCTGCACACTGCAGGGGGTGGACGCTCGCGCCGTACGGTCGGTGAACCTGTGGGACTTCGCCACGGCCGACCTCCCCGAGAACGCCGGACGGGCCGTCTGGTCGTGCAGCCGCGCCACGCACTGGACGGGGCAGGGCGATGTCGAGGTACGCCTGCGCCCGGCCGCCGGGCCGTCGGTGTCCGTGACACGGGCCCGTGCCACCGCCGCCTGCGGCCGCTTCGGGCAGCACGTCCTCGCGGGCACGGTGTGGCGCGCGCCGTCGGGCCGCCCCTACCTGCTCGCCGCGGGCAGCCGCGAGGTCGCGGAGATCACCGCCATCGGTCCCGTCCCCGCCCGAGCCTCCGGCCGCTCCCTGACCACACCCGCACCTGCGACCCAGGCCACCCTGACGGCGCGGCTGCACAGCGGAGCCGTCATCACAGCCCTGGACAGCGCCGGCGGCGGCCGGGACTGACGAGCTCGTGCATGGTTGGCCGCGTCGTGACGCCACCGCACCGCAAGTTCAAGAAGAACCCCCCGGACTGGTGCGCCGGTCTGAGCACCCAGGCCCCGATGGCCGGCGTCAGCGAGAACCTCCACGGTCGGGCCATTGACCAGTCCTCCCCCGCCGCGTCCTCGGCCAGGACCAACCACGGATCATCAAGCCGGAACCGGCGGGTACTGTGCCCGCCGCCGACCACCACCAGCGAGTCCGGCGGCACCCCTGTGAGCCCCGCCGTCGTCGCACAGGCTCCAGCGGCGCGTCCAGGGTCGTGGTGGTCAGTTGCTCGGCCGTCTCGGCCAGGAGTGCTTCCAGCTGTTCGGGTAGCGGGCCCGGCCGCGTGCCGGCCCGGCGAAGACTTGTCGTCAGGCCGGATTCTCGTGCGGCTGGCCTTCCCCCAGGGTCTCGTCGAACAAGCTGACGCCTTTCTCGGCGGCAAGGGCTTGGAGCTTCTCGACGTCGTCGGCGGGGACGCACACGAACGCCCTCGGGCCGCCGTCGCCGCGGCGCAGGATGTAGCTGGCGAGACTGTCGGTCATCCGGTTGCCGTCCTGGTCGTAGAAGAGCCATCGGACGCGCACGAGGTAGATCGTGGCGCTGAGCTGTTCATGGCTCAGGCGCTCGAATCCGACGGAGGCCAGGCCGAGCCTGCGGTAGAGGGCGTAGGACTGTTCCAGCCCTCTGGCCATGGCTTCCCGGGATTCGAGAACGCCCGCGCCCTGCTCGTCGTTGAGGATCATGCCGGGACTTCCCCACAGAGCGGCGGCCGCCTGGGCGTCGTAGGAGGTGAGGGTGCCGGCGTAGCGGTCGAGGTAGTCGTCGATCTCGGCTGCGATGTCGTCCATGACACCCACGCCAGGCGCGGACGCCGTCACGGCCGGGACGGTGCTGTGAGGCGTCCTGCCCGTCCCCGGAAACTGCCTCGAGACGATCGTGGTCGAACGGCCGCCGGTACCGGCACCAGCACTGTCCCCCTGCACCCTCAGTCGGCAGGTTCAGCTGCGGGGGGGGGGGGCACTCGACGGCGGTGACCAAGGGCTGTGCGGCGTACCTCGATGGAAGCGTCGTCGGCTTGCCTGGCCGCGGCGGCGCCGATCTCCGGCCGACCGGCCCAGGTATCGGCAATCTCGTCGATCAGCGCGAGAACGTCGACCGGATCCCGGGCCGGACCGAGCAAGCCGGTGCGCTGTGCTTCCCGAGCTGGTCGATCCTGCCGGGGATGGTGGCCTGCAGGTGGTGCCCCGGGCCCGGGAAGTGCGGTGCGGGGCCGTCGGTGGGGCAGCGGGTCAGGTGCGGCGGGGTTCGATGGTGACCCCGGGTGAGGCGGATCGTACGGCGCTGGCAGCGGGCACGATGCTGCTGCCCATGCAGACGCTCGCGGCGATGACCGAGTGCCGGCCCACGGCGATACCGGGGCCGAGGGTGATCATGCTGCCGGTCTGGACGTGGTCCCCGATCAGGCCTCCGAATCGGGGCGTTGGGCACCGGTAGGGCGGTTCGTCGCCGGTGCCGTGAAGGACGATCTCCTTGACGGGTACGCGCATGTCGTAGTTCCACAGGCTGATCGCCGCGATCACGAGGTTCGCGGACAGGTGGGCTTCGGTCCCGATGATGGAGTGCCCGATGCCGACCTGGTGGCCGAGAACGGTGTTCTCCCCGACGAAGGAGTGGGTGACTTCGCATCCGAAACCGACCGAGACTCCGGCTGCAAGGACGGAGCGCTTGCGGACGGTCGAGAACTCGTGGACGCGGACTCCGGGCCCGATGATGGAGTCTTCACCGATGATGGCGGTGGGGTGGATCCGTGCGGTGGGGTGGATTCGCTCGGGCAGGACCTGCAGGGCGTCGTCGTGGAGGGCCTCCCAGCGGGTGAGGAAGTCGGAGAGCTCGAAGTCGCCGATCTTGGCGTAGCCGGTGGTGTCCAGCCCGGATGCTGCGGGGCTGTGGACGTAGTCACCGATGAGGATGGATTCGGGCATCTGGTTCGCCTCCTGGTCGTCGTCGGGGCGGGCGCAATTCAGGCCGCTTCGGCGGCCTCTCGGCGCAGGAAGTCGGGCAGGGCGGCGGGGGTGTTGTCGAGCCAGGCGACGTAGCGGGCCACGCCCTCGGTCACCGTGATGCGAGGTTCCCAGTCCAGGGCGGCGGTCATGCGGGCCGTGCAGGCCGTTCCGCCGAGCGGGTCGCCTGCGGGAAGCGGGCGGTCCTGGAACTCGGCGTCGGGGTAGTGGTTGCGGATGAGGTGGGCCACGTCGGCGATGGACGTGGCCTGGCCGGTGCCGATGTTGAGGGTCTGGCGGTCTGCGCCGCGGGCGAGCATGGCCCCGATGGTGGCGGCGGCGATGTCTTCGACGTGGACGAAGTCGCGAACCTGTCGGCCGCCTCCGTTCAGGTACAGGGGAAGGCCGAGCTTCGCGCGCATCGCCATCCAGGCGACCACCCAGGAGTGTGATCCCTCCTTGACGGTCTGGGGTTCGCCGTAGACGGAGAAGTAGCGGACCGAGGTGTGAGAGACGTTGGCCTGGCCCAGCACGAGTGCGGTCTGTGCCTCGCCCCAGGCTTTCGTGTTCGCGTACACCGACAGCGGGGCCAGGGGCAGGTCTTCTTGCCAGCGCTGCACGTCGTGGCGCCCCGGGTCGCCGTTGCCGTAGACGGCCGCCGAGGAGACGAACACGAACCGGCGCACGCGGGCGTTGCAACGGCGGACCGCGTCCAGGAGGACCTGGGTACCGGTGACGTTGGTCTCGATCGCGGCCATCGGGTTGCGGGTGCAGGCGGCCACGTCGGCGACGGCGGCGGCATGGATCACGTAGTCCGCTTTCCTGACGATGTGGTCCATGAGCGTGGGGTCGGCGATGTCGCCGACGATGGTGTCGCGGTCGGTGGTGTGGACGTCGAACAGGTCGGCGTAGACGGTGGCGGGGTAGGCGTCGAGCTTGCCCACGGCGAGGACGCGGGCACCGGCCGCGCGAAGCCGGGCGGTGATGCGGGAGCCGACCAGGCCCCCGCCCCCGGTGACCACCACGGTCGAACCGGCAAGGGCAGCGGACAGGTCGGCGTCGGTCAGGCTCACGGTGATCTCCTCGGATGCAGCGGAAGGCCGGGTTGCGGGGAGGGTGCGAACCGGGCCGGCTCGGGACCGCCTCCCCGGCGGGCGCCGCCCGGGGCAGGGGTGGGCTCCATCGGACGGACCGGTGGCGCAGCCCCCGGGCGGCGTGATGAACAGTCAACTCGCCAGCACCGAAAGTGAGTACCGTGGGCGAAGCGGCAACCCGTTCAACCCGTTCAAGATCGATTCCGAGGGGGCCCGACGTTGGCAGAGGACCGGACGCCGAACCGCGCGTTGGCGGATGTGATCGCCGAGTCCGGGGCCACGTACTACGCGCTGGCCAGGGAGATCCGCTCGGTGGCGGCCGAGGCCGGCCAGCGGTTGAGTACCGGGCCGTCGGCCGTCGCGTACTGGGTCGCCGGGGGTACACCGTCCGGCCGGACGCCGTTCTACATCGCCGAGGCCCTGACGAGAAGGACGAAGCGGCGGGTGACGGTGGCCGAGATCGGTTTAGGCTGCGAAGTCGGCGGGGCCATGGAAGGAGATCCACTGGCCGCCATCGCCGATCTCGGGAGATCCGTCATGCAACGTCGCCGCGACTTCCTCGGTGCCGCGTTCACTGCCGCCGTCGTCGGCCTGCCGCTGGCCTACGACCACGAAGCGGTCGCCGCGACGCTCAGGGCGGCCGAGACCGGCAAAAGCGTCGGCCCGACCGAGGTGACAACGGTCCAGCAGCTGACCGAGACGTTCCGCAGCGTGGACGAACGCATGGGCGGCGGCCACGGCCTGACCACTGTCACCGCCTACCTGACCGACACCGTCGCACCGATGCTGACCGCCCGGTTCCCCTCCACCACGGTCCGCTCCGAGGCGTTCGGGGCTGCGGCCCAGCTGGCCTGCCTGGTCGGCTGGAAACACCACGACCTCGGGCGGGAGGGCGCCGCCCAGCACTACTACCTGCTGGGCTACCAACTCGCCTGCGAGGCCGACCCGAACGGCCACGCCGCGTGGATGATGCGAGCCCTCACCCACCAGGCCCTGGACCTGGGCCACCCCGGCTCGTGCCCCGAGCTGGCCGAAGCCGCGCTGCACCGAGCTGCGGGGAAGGTCGACCGGCAGACCGAGGCGCTGCTGTTGGTGACGTGCGCCAGGGCGTACGGGGCCAGCGGCCAGGCAGCGAAGGCGGCCCGTGCACTGCTGGCGGCCGAGGACGCCGTGACGGACACCCGCGACCCGGTCCCGGCCTACGCCGCCGCCTCGGGGCCGGTGGCGGCCACGGTCGCCTCGCACATGGGCAGGACCCTGACCGCGATGAAGGACCACACGGCGGCCGAACGCCACTACCGGCGGGCCCTGGCGGGCCGCACGCCCGGCACGTACCAGCTCAAGCACGGGCTGACCATGGCCAACCTGGGGAAGTCCGTGGCCGGGCAGTACCGGCACGAGGAAGCCGTCGGCCTGTGGGCCCGGTCGCTGGACTTCATGGGCGGCGTGGTCTCCGACCGCAACCGACAGGCGGTCAGGGAAATGCAGGCGGCTGCGGCCCGGTACCGCAAGCGGGGTGTGGCCGGCGCGGCCGGCCTGAGCCGGCGTGCCACCGAACTCCTCAGCAATCAGGTGTGAAAGGAACAGACAGCAGAATGCCGAAGATCGGGGTTGTGGTCCTGACCATGGGCGACCGGCCCGCGGAACTGGGAGCCCTGCTGGCCTCCGTGACCGCTCAAGAAGGCGATCCTGCAACCGTCGTGGTGCTCGGCCAGGGCGTGAAACTCCCACCCCTCCCGGACGATGTCGACGGTGTGGAGCTGCCGGAGAATCTGGGCATCCCCGGCGGCCGGAACGCCGGCGTGGACCGGCTGCGCAAGCTGGGCGGCGTGGACGTCGTGGTGGTCCTGGACGACGACGGCCTGCTCCCCCGCACCGACACCTTCCAACTCATCCGGGAAGCCTTCGCCGACAGGCCGCGCCTGGGTGTCGCGGGCTTCCGCATCGCGGACGAGACCGGAGCGAGCCAGCGCAGGCACGTCCCCCGTCTGGGTGGCAAGAACCCGCTGGTGTCCGGGCCGGTGACCACCTTCCTCGGCGGCGGCCACGCCATCCGCATGAGCGTCATCGACGAGGTCGGCGACTTCCCCACCCAATTCTTCTACGCCCACGAGGAGACCGATTTCGCCTGGCGGGCCCTGGACGCCGACTGGGAGATCGACTACCGGGCGGACATGGTGCTGCAACACCCCCGCACCGAGGCATCCCGGCACACGGTGTACTACCGCAACACCGCCCGCAACCGCGTCTGGCTGGCCAAACGCCACCTGCCCGCCATCCTGATCCCGGTCTACCTCGCAACCTGGGCCGCGTACACGCTGGTGCAGCGGCCCCCGCTGTCCGGCCTCACGGCCTGGTGGGCCGGCTTCATCGAAGGCCTCCGGGTGCCGTGCCCGCCGAGGCGGCCCATGCGGTGGCGGACGGTATGGAAGATGACCCGACTGGGCCGCCCTCCGGTGATCTGACACCACGACCGCCACCCGTTGTTCTGTGCTCCCCGCGCCCTCAGGCTGTCACTCCGTCCCTCCCATGGCCGGGCCCAGCTGGATCTCACACCACTGTGCCGAGCGGCTGCGGGGGATCACCCGAAATCTCGGAGCGCTTCACGCAGAGCCAGATGGAACAGTTCCCATTCGTGTCTACCAGGGCTTTGATCTCACCGCTTTTCCCCATGCTCGGCAGCTTCGGAGAGGAAGTAACCGCATCGAATTTCACCCTATGTGGATTCAGTCGAATCTGGCCAGCCCTCTTCGACTCGAATACAGCGGCACTCGTCTTATTGGCTTTCGTGGTCGCGGTGAGACCGTGGCCTTGGAGGCGCACGAAAACACCACCCGCTCCAGTGGACGAGCTGGCCGTGGCAGTCAGCCCAGGTCCCAAGGATCCGCCTTCGAATACACCGCCTGCTCCCGAAGAGCTTTTGCCGAACACACCAGGTGCTCCGCCGTCGAACGTGTCGGGAGGCTCTCCTGCACCTGAAATCCCTTCGATGGCGATTCCGTTGCCCGTCACGCCCCTGACCGCTGGGCCTTCCGCGACCTCGACATTCACTGGGCCGTCAGACATAGGTGTGACCCTTCCCCATTCGCATGACTCAGCGACTCAAGTACCGCACCCCTGCACCGGAGTGGCAATCCAGCGTCAGCCATACCAGCACAGTGCCGGCCTGCTGGCCGCCGGGATCAGAGAGTCTCGGA
This sequence comes from Streptomyces avidinii, assembly GCF_045161815.1. NCBI lineage: Bacteria > Bacillati > Actinomycetota > Actinomycetes > Kitasatosporales > Streptomycetaceae > Streptomyces > Streptomyces avidinii. Next base: position 8,773,881 of record NZ_CP108863.1, on the reverse strand, counting down.
ATTGGTGACGGCCGCTTGCTGCAGCGGAGGACAAGACCGCCGCTGCCGGCCCGGGTGGCGCGCTGTCTCCCGGCTGCGTCGGAGGCGGCAAGGTGGGACGGTGGAAAGGCGGTCGCCGTCGGGCGTACCGAACCGCCGGGGGAGTTGGTACAGCCTTGGACGCCCCCCTGTGAGGATATTTGGGGTGTCGCTTCGGGCAGTGGCCTGACTCGCGATACGACTGGCCCTGGTGCCTTGAGTTCGATCTGTCGGCCACTGCTCGAGGTGGTACTCGCTGCTGCCGGGCAGGGGCCGTGTCCCGATAGGGGCCGTCGCGACAGGCACCGTCACAGTCTTGACCGCTCCCGGCCCGGCGACGGCCACCGGTTCCCGAGGCGATCAGGAGACAGGCGACCTTGACCAGCAATCACGCAGTCCACCGCCCCGTGTCACGTTCCGGCGGACACCGAGGACGTCCTGCTCGGCGTGGATACGCATCAAAGACGTCCACGCCGCAGCCGGCATCACTGTGCTCTGCGCCGCCGTGGGCGGTCGCAGCTTCCCCGCGACCGCCCACGGCTACCGGCAACTCCGCGACTGGGAACGGCCATTCGGCGTCCTGCGGCGGGCCGGCGTCGAGTGCACCGGCTCTTACGGAGCCGCTCTGACCAGTCACCTGCGTGCCGAGGGCATCGAGGTGACCGAGGTCAACCAGCCGACAAGGCCGCCCGACGCCGTCACGGCAAGACCGATGCCATCGACACCGAGGCCGCAGCCCGCCCGTGCTGACTGATCAAGTCCAGGACCCAGGTGATCAACCAGCTCAAGAGCATCCTGGTCTCAGCGGACTCGGCCCTCCGCGAGTCGTTCGCCGGGCTGAGCAACCCGCACCTGTTCAAGCGGTGCGCCAACCTCGACCCCTCATGTGAGGGGGCCGGCCGGGGCCGCTCGTCACACCTTGCGGCTGCTGGCCCGCCGCATCCGGCACCTGCCCGAGGAGATCGACGACCTCAACAAGCGGATAGCCGAGGCCGTCGAAGTCAGTACGCCCGCCCTGCTGGAAGTCCGCGGAGTCTCAGCCGTCTGCGCTGGGACGACCGCACCCGCGACTACCTGCAACGACGTCTGACCGAGGGCAAGACACGCCGCGAGATCATCCGCTGCCTCAAACGCTACGTCGCACGAGAGATCTACCGACTTCTCGTCTCCGCGCCCACTCCGGCTGACCAGACAGGAACCGCCGGCGCCGCTACTTGACGTCCATAGGGACATCAAGCTCGCCGTCCGCTATGAGGCGACCGTCCTGGTCGCAGTCCTTACGAATGGCTTTGACCGGAGCCGGCCTTCCCGTCCTCGTTCACCAGTCCCGGCCGGCGGTCAGCTCCTCCCCATCCGCGTTCGTGAACCCGTATGCCGACGCGACGAGACGGAACTCGTCACAGATCCACTCACGCGCAACCGTCTCGATCCCGCTCCCGGCCGCCACGAACTCCCTGTCCAGCAGGTTGAACTCCTCCGTCGCAGCCTGGGTGAGTGCATACACGCTCGCCAGGTCCGACGGCTGCTCTGCCTCAATGCACTCGCACAGCCGCAACAGGATCGCCTCCCCCTGGCCGACCAGGTGATCAGGGAAGTACGAGTCGTCGTACAACTCCCTCAGGAACGCGTGTCCCGCTACCTGCTGGTTTGTGATCGGCATGGCACTTCCCTACCTCCGCGAAAGCTGACGCGCCGATCATGCACAGCACCACTGACAACGCCCCCCATGAATGCCAGACCCCACGCGACCATGACTTTCACAACAGGCCCTAATACTCCAGCCTTAGATCGCGATTTTGCTGGTTGAGAGCGTCTCGGGCATGCGACGGCCACCAGTGATCATCGGCCCCGCGCGACTTGTCCGGTCGGGCGGGCCGTCTCACGTCCCGGGTTGGTCCGATTGGTCGGATCTGCCGGTGGGTCGTGCCGGGGCGTCCCGGGCGGCGGCAGAGCCGAGGCTATGAATGAAATCGCATGACCGTTTCATCACCGGACCCTCCATGAGCGTCAACATCAGGAGCCACACGATGCGCCCCATCAGATCGGCCTGTCTCGGAACGGCCACTGCGCTGGTCACCCTCCTCGCCTGCGCCCCTCTCGCGGCCGCCGCGACGGACAACGATTCCGCTCGTGACAAGGGCAAACACCAGGTCATCACACTCATCGGCCGGCTCGCGGAGCAGACGCGCTTCCCCGTCAACCCCGGCGGTCCGGCCGCCCAGGGTGACCGGACCGTCGTCCGCTCGATCCTCTCCGACCAGGCCGGCAACCAGGTCGGCGAGACCGGCGGCTTCTGCACCACCACCCGGGCGGCGCTGCCGGGGGACAGCGGCGGAGCGGAGGAGTGCGTCGTGACCTACACCCTCCCGGACGGCCAGCTCACCGTGCAGGGGATGTACTTCGGCATCCTCAACCCGGGCCCTCCCCCCTCCTTCGACAACGCGATCACCGGCGGCACCGGGAAATACGACCGGGCTCGTGGCTCGGTCCACGCCGACACGATCGGTACGGGCACGAGGCGCTTCACGATCGACCTCTACCTCTGACCGACCCTGCCCCCGCCCGGTGAGAAGGCCGGACCGTCCACGGAACGGCCCACCAGCTCGATCGGTCCCACTGGCGACGCTGCCACCAGGCTCGTTCCCGGGGGCGGTGCTCGCTCACGCCTTGCAGGGAGGCGGGGTCGGGGTCAGTCCGTCGAGTGCCGCGGCCGACGGGACTCGGCCCCGGCCGCCACCGCACGATGCCGGAACGCAGGAATACCGCCTGGCGTCGGGTCGGGTTTCCTTGCGGCACTTCGTTCGACGGCGATCACGCCGGCCGGACAGCGATGCGGTGTCCGGCAGCCCGTGGGCGGCGCGGGTGATGAAGGTGCGGGTGTGCTCCGGGCTCAGGGCCCCGGCTCCGCAGGTGGTCGAACAGGGCGCCGTAGTGCCAAACGTCGGATCGTTTCGCCAGGTAGAGGTCACTGGTGAAGCGCTCCAGATACACCATCCCCGTTGGGCTCCCGCACTGTGCGGGAGCGCCTGCACGGTGATGTGCGGCTGCTCGCCGAGGCGGTTCAGGTGGTCGAGTTGTTCGCGCATGATCTCGCGGCTGCCGACCACACTGCGCAGTGCCGATTCGTCCAGCACGACCCAAAAGCGGAAAGGCCGGGCCGGGTGGTGGACGCGAGACTGGCGACCCAGCCGCACTACGGCCGGACGTACGGCCTGCGGCGGGCTGCCACACGGCGCTTGGGCTCGTCGGGGGCAGGCCTTGGTTCCCGGCGTGGCCGCCCTTCGTACCGGCGCTAACGTGGCGCCGCGTACTCACCGCCGCCCCCGCCGCCCCCCGCGACTCGGCGCCTGACCTGGTCCTCCTGGGCGAGACGCCGCAGCAGCTCGAACACCGGGGCGCAGATCGCGAGGACGACGACCGCCCGCTCGGCCAGCGACACCGGGTCGTCGATGTCGGCCGCGCGCTCCAGGTCCAGCAGAGCCACCTGCTCTGCCAGCCGCGCGTAGGCGGCGAGCTCCCCCGGGGCGTACTGCGCGTCCAGCCTCCGCAATTCCTTCAGCGCCGTCGTCAGCGCCTTCACGTGCGGTGACGTACCCGGCGCCTGCCAGTCCAGGGCCGCGAGCAGCTCCGCCACCTCGGCTCCGGCGGCCGCCTCACCCTCGGCCTCCTCGCCAGGGTCTGCGTCGTGCAGGGACGCGACCGGCACCGGGAGCGCGTAGCTGACCGCGCCGAGGGCGCCCTCGGCGCTGTGGGCCTGGTCGACGGCCCCGAGCACGTCGCGGGTAGCGGCGATGGACAGGCCGCCGAGCGTGGTCAGCGCCTTGATGAGCCGCAGCCGCTGCACGTGCTCCTCCCCGTACTCGGCCAGGGTCGCGGCCGTCGCCCGCCCTGCGGGCAGGAGACCCTGCCGCAGGAAGTACTTGATGCTGGCGACCGGCACGCCGGTCCGCCGGCTGAGCTCCGAGATCTTCATGCGGCTTCCCTCCCGGTCGTACGGCCCGGTACTCGGCATCGACGATTGGACACCACAACAAGATACTGCCACTATCCAGTAGCTGGATACTTCAAGTATCCAGTTTCACGAATGCAGCCGCACCGGAGAATCGATGCCTCAGCCCACGCCGCCCCCCTCCGTGCTCCGCCGACCTCAGCTGTGGATCGGAACGGGGCTCATCGCCGCAGTGGTCTCGATGCTGTTCGCCCTGCTCTACGTCGGCGGCAACGTCAACCCCAGGGGCAACCTGCGCGACCTGCCCGTGGCCGTGGTCAACGCCGACCGCGGCGCCGACGCGGGCGGCCGCCATGTCAACATCGGCGAGCAGGTCGTCTCCGGGATCCAGCAGGCGGCCAAGGGCGACAGGAGCATCGACTGGCAGTTCGTGAACCGCGAGGAAGCCGACAAGCGGTTGGGCAAGGGCAAGGTCTTCGGCGCCCTCGTCATCCCCGACGACTTCTCGGCCACGGTGACCGGGCTCGCCGCCCCGCAGCCCGCCCCCCAGGGCAAGGCAACCCAGCCGACCCTGACCGTGCTGACCAACCAGGCCGCCGGCAGCATCGGTTCCTCCATGGCATCGCAGGCCGCGCAGAAGGCCGCCCACGCTGCCTCCGCCAAGCTCGGCCAGGAACTGCTCAAGCAGGCCGGAGCCCAGAAGACCCCCCTCCCGACGGCCGCCCAGCTCAAGCTGGCCGACCCGGTGACCGTTTCCGTCGCCGACGGCCACCCCGTCGGACCCCGCAGCGCCATGGGCCTGAGCGCCTTCTACTACGCGCTGGTCCTGGTCGTCTGCGGCATGCTCGGCGCCAACGTGGTCAACTCCCAGGTCGACACCGCGCTCGGCTACCTGCACACCGACTTCGGTCCCTTCCGCAAGCGCGAACCCGTCCAGCACACCAGCCGCGTCCGCACTCTGGCCATCGGCATGGCGCTCATGCTCGGTCTGTCACTGGTCATGGGCACCCTGGTCGAGGTCGCCACGGTCGGCATCCTCGACATGGACGCCTCCCACCTGGACCAGCTGTGGCTCTACTCGGTCGCCACCATCGCGGTCGTCGGCATCGGCAGCCTGGCCCTGTTCGCCGCCTTCGGCACCCCCGGCATGCTGCTCGCCACCATCGTCTTCGTCGCGATGGCCGTCCCCTCCTCCGGCGCCACCGTGCCCGTCCAGGCACTGCCCGGGTTCTTCCGCGCCCTCGCCCAGTTCGAACCGCTGCGCCAGATCACCGAGGGGCTCCGCTCCCTGCTCTACTACGGGGCCCAGGCCGACGCGGGCCTGACCCGGGCGTGGGCATCGATGGGCGTCGCCCTCGTCGCAGCGCTGATCTTCGGCTTCACGATCACCCACCTCTACGACCGCAGGGGGCTGCACCGCATCCCCCGTCCCGAGGCCGAGATCGAGGTCGAGATCCCCGCCCGGACCCCGGAGGCCCCCGAGAGCCCTGCGCCGGCCACAGCCTGAGCCCCCTCGGCCCGCCCGCTCTCGCCGTCTGCGCCCTGCCCGCTCCTCTCCCCCGCACCGACAGCACACTCCGCGCCCGCAGGGCCAGTCCGTAACTGCCGGGCGTGGGTAATGTCGGCACAGCTTGCCGGATGGGCCGGACCACAGAACAGGCTCCTGCCGCTGGCGTCGGTAAGAACCATGGCCTTGACGGCGTTCTGCTTGTTCTTGCCGGAGATGAACTTCTCCCGGTCCTTGCAGCCGACGGCGGGCCTGAGAACCCGGATCTCGGTGCCGTCGATGATGTCGGCCGCGATGGTGCAGCCGCGGGTTTCGAGCAGTGGCCGCACGTCGCCGATCGCCCGGGTGATCGTGGAACGGTCGACGCCGAACCAGCACGCCGGCTCGTCGTGAGTGACACCGTGGCGAAGGTGGACGAGCGTGGCCAGGAGCCGGTCGATGAAGGCCAAGGACGGTCGACGTGACCGTCTGGTCGAAGCAGAAGTTGGCCGCGATCTTGGCCCACCGCAGCGAAGCTGCACGGGAACGGTCCCTTCCCCGAATCCTGGCCCGCCTGTCAGCCCCGGCACGGGAGTCGATCAACGCGCCGGAGTTCTACACCCGTCTCGATGCCGCGCCTGGGCCCGTTGGACAGCGACAGCTCACCGTGTGACATGCCACCGGGGCACCTCTGATCAATGGGCCGGTGCACCGGAGTTGCTCCCCGCCGACGCGCCTGCTGCCCTGGCTGCCGCGATCGTCCGTGCGAAGCTGGGGTGCTCCGCAGTCAGGGCTGGGTCAGGCATATCCCCGTGGTCCGGGTGATCGCGGGGAGATCACCCGGGACCTCGCCGCGACCGTTCCCCTGCCGGACAGCGCGCCTGACCGCTACGGTGGTGGCATGGCTCGGGAAATCCGTATTGAGATCAGCGACGAGAAGTACGCGCAGCTGGAGCGTGCCGCGGCGGAGAAGCGGCTGCCGGCCGAGGCGTACGTCGGCGAGGTGCTGGACGCCGACCTGACCCGAGGCCGTTTCGTGGAGGGCGCGCGGTCCTTCATCGGCCAGCACGCAGAGGGCTTTGCCCAGCACTTCGGCGGCCCGGCCGACCACAGCGCCACTGCGGCCTGAGCCCGCGGCATGGGCATGTTCCTGCAGATCGATCTGGCCTGGCTGCTCGACATCGCGCATCAGGAGCTCCCCGGCGACCCTGAGGTCGTGGACTGGGGAGCCCTTGAAGCCGCCCGGGCACGGCACGGCTTCCGTGTAATGGACACACAGCCGGTCTACGGCCAGCCCCACCACCGGGCTGCTGCGCTGCTGCAGCAGCTCGTACGCGTCCCGGCGCTGGAGCACTCTAACGAGCTGTTCGCGGCGGCGGTGGCTGCTGCGTATCTGAATGCTTCCGGGCTGCCGGTCAACGTGACGACCAAGGAGGCCGTCGACCTCGTCGAGCGGGTGGCTGGCGGCCAGGTCGATGTCCGGGAGATCGCGTCTTCCCTTAAGAACTGGACGCGCTAGGCCGTCTCTTTCGGATCTTGTCGGCCGAGCCCGCGGCGTCCAGTGCCGTGGATCGCAAGGCGGAGGGTCGTCCTTGTACTGGACGTACCGGGGCGGGCCCGACAACGCGGCGAGGTGCGGTGCCGGGCGTCGCGGGCCCGGCAAGATCCGAAAGAGACGGCCTAGTGCCCTGACCACATGGGTTCGCCCCGTTGAGCCCTCGCGGGATGATCGCGTCATGAGTGACATCGTGTTGATGTCTGACCTGAAGGTCACCGCCATGCCCGTTTCGGAGTGCGGTGAGCGTCTCGTGGACGTTCGCGCCGCCGGTTCGCCAGTGGTCGATGCACCACCGCCGTCAGCAGAGCCGTCTTGCGCGGTTCCGGTGCCTGCTCGATGGTCGGCGCCTTGCTCGGCTGCCCGCACCGGGCCAGCGTGTTCAGCCGGTTCACCGGCACCCGCGACAGGTTCACCCTGCCCAGGCGGAACGCGGAGACGTACAGTCGCCGCTCCGCCTCGTGCGGCCTCCGGCACCTGCCGGGCCAGACCGCGACGCCCGGCAGCAGCACCTGGTGCCGGCGCAGCCGCGTCACCGCGTGGTTGAACAACGCCACCGGCCCCTCGGCGTGCGTCCACGCCCTGCCGTACAGGTACGTCCTGAACTCCCGCGGTCCGGTCGCCGTACTCCCGGTACCCGAACCGCCAACGGATCTCCTGCGCGTGGTCGTAGGGCGTCATCCGCCGCTCCGGGTACGACTTCACCTACGTGGTGTCCTCGGTGCCGAGCTGCCCGGCCAGGTAGTCCACGACCTCTCACGGCACCGGCCGGCGGATCGTCCCCGAGGAACGTGTCGATGTAGGGGACGGTGCCGATCTGCAACGCCATCCCGGCCGATGCCCGTCCGACCGTCGCAACGCGACCAGATCCCGGCAGTCGTCGTCCAGGAAGAAGAACCGCTACAACTCCGGGCGCGTGGGCACCTCGCCGAAGGCCCTGTAGGCAGCGGCTTGCTCGTCACTCAGAAATTCCACCGGCACAGCCGGACCGTGGCGAGCCCCCCGCACATCGAGCTTCTCCGAAGGCTCCCGCCAGGGCATTCCCTCTGGTAGCAGCCATGATCATTCTCAACGCCACCTGTACCGCACGTACTCACACCCGCTCTCCCGGCCCAGCTCCTCGGCGCGGTCCTCGGGCATGTCCTCGCGGGCCAGGTCGGCGGTCAGCCGGAAGGGCCTGACGTGGACGTTGGAGCGGCACGTGCTCTCCACGCGCGGAGCGGCACAGGTGCAGCGCCGGCGTCCTCCCGGCCGCCGGGCGTGGCCGGCATCAGGAGTTCGGGGCGGAGGTGCACTCCCCCCTCCTGCGCCCGCTCCCACCACCTCCACGCGCCGAGGCCCGGCGCGCGGGTACCTGGGCGTTGCGGAGGATACGGACACCGCCGCGGCATAGGCGGCCGCGGCCCCGCAGGGCTCTCACCGGGCCCGCACGACGGCAACGCGGAGGGGAGCGGGGCGATCGATTGCCCTGCCTGAATGGCGCTGTGTGCGGCGGAACTTCCCGAAACGCGGGCCTGGCGCGGGCCGGGTGTCGTGCGCAAGGATCACGGCCGCACCCCGCCCTTCCGTGTCTCTTCCCCGGCACGACGCGTCCCTCACAGGAGGATATCCATGTCCCGCCGCACACCCCGCGGTCTGAACGCCGTGGCCACCGCCACGGCCACCGCCGCCCTGACCCTGGTCGCCCTGACCGGACCGGCCTCGGCGTCCGGGTCCGCGCCGGCAGCAGCGCTGCCCCAGGCCCGCATCTTCATGGTCAACCCCGTTCAGTCCTCGGGGGATCAGACTTTGACCGACGCCAAGGACTCTGCCGACGGCGTGCCCGCCTCGGCCTACACCACGGCCGTGCTGCGCAACCTGGACGCCAGCGGCCGGCTGTCGGGCAAGTGGGCGTACGTCAGATCGGACACCGGCGCCTCGGCGAAACCCGCGGACGCGACCGCATACAACCGCACCGACGACCAGTTCGAGCAGGTCATGGCCTACTTCTGGGTCAATGAGACCCAGGAGTACCTGCAAGGGCTGGGCTTCGGCACCGAACTGCCCGGGGTCAACGACCGGGCCCAGCCGGTCCGCATCAACCAGTGGGGCGCGGACAATTCCTTCTTCTCGGACAAGAAGAGCGAGATCCGCTTCGGCAAGGGCGGTGTCGACGACGCCGAGGACGCGGAGGTGATCATCCACGAGTACGGCCACGCGGTGCACAACGCGCAGGTCCCCGGCTTCGGCACCTCTCCCGAGGCCGGCGCGATAGGCGAGGCCTTCGGTGACTACCTCGCCGTCGAGGTCGGCGCCCACGCGGACGCCGTGTACGGCTGGCCGCGGCGGGCCGATCTGGCCTGCGTCGCCGACTGGGACGCGGCCTCCTACAGCGACGCCCCGCACTGCCTGCGCCGCATCGACGGGAACAAGGTGTACGCCGACCTGGAGGGCGAGGTCCACGCGGACGGGGAGATCTGGTCCCGCGCCCTCTTCGACATCCGCAACGCCCTGGGCGCCCGGACCGCCGACCGCATCATCGTCAACGCCCAGTTCGGTTTCGCGCCGGACACGTCCTTCAAGGATGCGGCTCTGACGACGGTTTCGACCGCCCAGCGGATGTACGGCGCGAGCGCCGCGGACGCGGTGCGCGCCGCGTTCAAGGCCCGGCAGATCCCCGGTATCCAGTAACGGCGGGCCGCTTCCCCGGACTCGGTGAACACCGCGTCCGGGGAAGCGGAATGTTCCATTTTTGGTCGCTCAGCGAACATCGCTCCCCTCTCTCCGGACAACAGCTGGTCAAATTCTTGTTGCATACCTGTCAATCCACCGCTCCTTCCTGGCAATCTCAACCGCCTGCCCCCCACGGCAATTGAAGGAGCACGAGTGACCCTCCCCACATCCTCATCCCGCGCCCCCCGCAGCCGCACCCGAGTGCTGCGCGCCGCCGCCGTCGTCGCCTCGGCGGCTATGGTCGCGATCTCCGTCCAGAGCGGATCCGCCAACGCCTCGGCCGAGCGCGAGGCAGGAGCCACCGCTCTCGCCCTCACCGCCGACGCGCGCGTCCAGGCGATCACCGCGGCCCAGAACACGGCGGCCGACACCGCGCGGGCCATCGGCCTGGCCGACGAGGAGCGCCTCGTGGCCCGCGATGTGATCAAGGACGCCGACGGCACGGTGCACACCCGCTACGAGCGCACGTACGCCGGGCTGCCGGTCCTCGGCGGAGATCTGGTGGTCCACCAGAAGAAGGACGGCAGCCGCAGGACCACCAAGGGCATCGAGGCCCGAATAGCCCCGGCCGCCGCCCGCTCCTCCCTCAAGGCCGCGCCCGCCGGTGCCCGCCAGGTCGTGTGGGCCGCGAGCGGCAAGCCGGTCTTCGCCTACGAGGCCGTCGTCACCGGCACCCAGCACGACGGAACCCCCAGCGAGCGCCACGTGATCACGGACGCCGCCACCGGCGCCGAGCTGTACTCCTACGAGGCCATCGACACCGGCACCGGCACGAGCCAGTACTCCGGCTCCGTCACGCTGGACACCACGCAGAGCGGGGCGTCCTACAGCCTGACCGACGGCGTCCGCGGCGGCCACAAGACCTACGACCTGAACGGCGGCACCACCGGCACCGGAAGCCTGTTCACCGACGCCGACGACAAGTGGGGCGACGGGCTGCCGTCGAACCGCCAGACGGCCGCCGCCGACGCCCACTACGGCGCTGCGGTGACCTGGGACTTCTACAAGTCCGAATTCGGCCGCAACGGCATCGCCGGGGACGGCAAGGCCGCCTACTCCCGCGTCCACTACGGCAACGCCTACGTCAACGCCTTCTGGTCCGACGCCTGCTTCTGCATGACCTACGGCGACGGCGCCGCCAACCAGAAGCCGCTCACCTCCCTGGACGTCGCCGGCCACGAGATGAGCCACGGCCTGACCGCCGCCACGGCCAAGCTGAACTACAGCCGCGAGTCGGGTGGCCTCAACGAGGCCACCAGCGACATCTTCGGCACGTCGGTGGAGTTCTTCGCCAACAACTCGGCCGACGTCGGCGACTACCTCATCGGCGAGAAGATCGACATCCGCGGCAACGGCACGCCGCTGCGCTACATGGACAAGCCCAGCAAGGACGGCGCCTCGGCCGACTACTGGTCCAAGACCGTGGGCCGGCTCGACGTGCACAACTCCTCGGGCGTGGCCAACCACTTCTTCTACCTGCTCTCTGAGGGCAGCGGCGCGAAGACGGTCAACGGGGTCTCGTACGACTCGCCCACCTACGACGGTTCGACGGTGACCGGGATCGGCCGGACCAAGGCCTACAAGATCTGGTACAAGGCGCTCTCGACCTACATGACGTCGACCACCAACTACGCGGGGGCGCGCACCGCGACCCTGCAGGCGACGGCCGACCTGTACGGATCGACCAGCGTGGAGTACCAGCAGGTGGCGGCCGCCTGGAAGGCCGTCAACGTCAACGGCTGAGCCGGCTCCTGAGCGGTACCTCGCCCCGGTCGTGCCGGCCAGCGGGACCGCGATCACGGCCGCCGCACCGGCCCGACTCCGAATCGGCGGGCGGCGACGCAGGTCGTGGACCTCGTCCTCACAGAGGACTGCGCATACATGGACGCCCCGCCGGATGCCGTGGAGATCGAGATCGTCACGCCCCTGGCGGCGGTCAGCCGGGCCCTGGATGAGGCGCACGCCGAACGAACTGAGGGCGGCAGTGGGGTTGGTTGTTCCTGTCATGCGCTCTTCCCGTGGCACGCGAGATGCGAGGAGACCTCGCCGAGGCGGTCACCGAACTCCGCTCCAGCCTCCGGAGTACCGTGCCCGCAAGTCTTCGGCCAGGCTCCTCGGGGGTAGGCCCACGGCTCAGGCTGGGCGAGAATGCGTGCATGACGACTTGAAGAGCACCGGCCGGGCGGCACTACTGGCGCAAGGTCGGGACCTGGGACACGGTCCCTGACGGGGACCGGCGAGTGTGCGCCGCGTGCGGGACGCCCGTCCGCTCCTACCAGTACCGCTTCTATCCGCCGGAGTCCACGCTGTTCGAGCGCTGCATCGGGCTCGCCTGGTGTTCGGGGTGCCGGATCTACTGGGGAAGCATGGTGTACGTCTCCCGCGAGCAAGTCCTCGTCGACGCCCTCGTTTCGCTCCCCTGCGAACAACGAGAACGGATCGCGCGGTCGGAAACACGGTTGATCCAGTTCTTGGACCGTCAGCGCCGGGGCAGCGGAGGCTAGGGGCCCTCTTGCGTTCCTTGACGGGGTACGGCATCGATTCGGTCGCGTGTCCGGGACGTCGTGACGTCGGGGAACCGGCCGCTGCGGCATGTCCCGTCGGGGCCGACGGGCAGACCGTCTAAGGCCGTTCGAAGAACTGGAGCACACCGCCGATCGAGAAGCTCAGGGCGCCGGTCAGTGTCGCCCAGTTGGCGATACCGACGCTGACCAGGTCGCCGGTGCCGGGGCGGGTGAAGGCGGCCACCGCCGAGATCATGAAGAGCAGCGAACCGAACTGGTTCACCGCGACGATCCACCACCCGAGGCTGCGCGAACGGAAGCAGATCCGGGAGCGATGGCAGATCTCGACGAACGCGAGATGCCCCGAGATGAGGAACAGTACGCACCCGATCACGTCGGGGGTCCAGATCAGCCGGTTGACCTGCTGGACGGTGAGGCCCTGCAGGAAGGAGTCCAGCAGGTTGATGCCGAACACCAGCGTCCCGACGAACAGGACGAACGTGCTCAGCCAGTCCAGCCGCATCGGCTCGTACCCCCACCACCTCCAGTCGGCCGTGCCGAGGAACCGGCCTTCCGGGGCGTTGCGGGGCGCGTTCAGTACCTGCAGGAGCGAGACGTAGCCCCCGGTGTTGAAGAACAGCCCCCCGGCGAAGTAGACGCAGGCACTCTGGAACGGATCACCCCCACCGAACTGGGCGATGGCCGCGCCGAGCGCGAAGAGCGCCCCGCCGATGGCGAACGCGCTGGCGGCGATGGCGTTGATCCTGCGCAGACGGCGCAACGACTCCGGACCTGCGGGCGAGGGCCGGTCGGCCGTATCCCCCGGGCCACGGACGGACAGTGTGCCGCGCCTGCGCGCCAGGCGCGAGTCCCAGACCACCGTCTCGCCTTCGGGGCGCTGCCAGGTGAGCCGGGTGGTGAACGGTCCTGCGCCTTCGACACGCTGCTCGGGCTGTCCCACGTCCTGAGCCTAGTGTCGAGGGCGGCTTCGGACGGTGAGCGAAACGTACCCCCTTCACGTTCCCGTGACCGTCGCCGCAGCCGCTGTCGTTGCCCGGTGCGGCATGTTCCAGCCTGTGGCGAGCTTCGACGGACGGAGGCTGCTTCCGCCTCCGAAGAACTCACAGAACTTCATGATCAGCGGGTCCCAGCCGAACGGGTCCACGTAGTGAGTCCCGGGGATGACCAGCTCCTCCTCGACATGGGCGCGCAGCACCTCGACCTGAAAGGCCGTGGCGTCCGGATCGTGGCCGCCGAAGGGGTGAGCGGAGACCAGCCTGCACTCCAGCTGGACGGGGCACTCCGCGACCCTGGGGGCCCGTACCAGGTCCGATGCCTGCTCGGTCAGCCGCGCGGCCGCGAACTTGTCCGGCTCGTACCGGTAGCCCTGCTTCGCCTTGTAGTCGGGCATGTCCGGCTTCCCGGTGGTGAGCGCGATCCGGTCGACGGCATCGGCCATCGCCGACGAGGGCAGGTTGAGTACGCACTCGCCCTCCCGCAGCAGGTTCGCTGTCGTCCGGGCGTTGTTGCCCAGCCCGAGCATGCAGAACTGCCCGAGCCACCACGCGGAGGACATCGGCGCCAGGTTCGCCGTCCCGTCCTCGTTGCGTGAGCTGATCAACACCACCGGAGTTCCGAAGTACAGGACCTTGAGCCCGGGGACCACATGCATCTGCTGCGCCTTTCGCGGTGTGTCGGTCAAAGGGACGCGCTCGCGATCAGGAACGCGAGCCGTCACCGACTCTCTCGTAGGCGGGCACGGTCTGGCTGGCGGGAATACGACCTCGCGTTCGGCGGTGGATCAGCTGCCGGTGATCCACCGCCGGACGAGGCATCGAGGTATCCGGCCGCCGAGCTCAACCGGACGGCGTGACCGGTGACCGCACGCCGAACCACTGCTCGGCGCCGTACTCCTCGAACCGCTCCACCTCCGTGAACCCCAGTTTCGCCGCGAGGCGCATCGCGCGGTCGTTGGCGGTCCGGGTGCAGAGGACCACCGGCTCGCCGGGGAGCGCGTCGGCGAACCAGTCGAGGGCCGCTGCGCACGCTTCGGCGGCGTACCCGCGTCCCCATGCCTCCGGCAGGAACATGTAGCCGAGTTCGGCCTCTGCGGCATCGGGACGGACGTGCCCCGGACGCTCCGGGTCGCGCCGATCGAGCGTGATCATGCCGATCATCGCTCCTCCGGCATCGACCACGAAGAAGCCGGGGCGCCGACCGGGCACCTCGGGCACTGCGCGTTCGAGCTCGTCACGCGGCCGGGGGCCGCCGATGTAGGTGCCCACCTCCGGCGACGCGAACAGCTCGATGAACGCCGCACGGTCCCGGGCCTCGGACTCGCGGAGGAGGAGCCGTTCGGTCCGTAACGGGGCAGGTGGCCAGGCCACAGGTCCAAGTTCGATCATGATGGCCAACCTATCGCAGGCCCGCGGGAGTGTGTCCCTGTATCAACTGCCCAACGGATTGCGGGACTTCTGGTTCGCCGGCCCGTCGCCGACACGGACCTGCCGAAAGTCGCTTGGTCCGCTTGTCGGACACGCCTACCCTCTGGCCCATGATCCGGACGAGGCAGGGCGAGTTGCGCAGCTATCAGGTGGGACCGGTGCGCGCGGAGCTCCGCGCGCTGACGGTGAGCGACGACCGTGAAGGCATGCTCGAAGGGACGCCGCACCTGCACCGCCGCTTTCGCCTGATGAGCATCGAGAAGGCGATGGCGCGGACGCCGCATCTGTATGTGCACGATCTCGACCGCATCCGAGCCGATGCGGAGAAGCGGGTCGAGGAGTGGCTGCCGCGCGAGGCGGTTCAAGCTCGACTGACGTCATGGTGGACGCCCGAGGACGTGGCAGCGCATGGGCATACGGAGCTCTCGGTGATGTGGTTCCAAACGGCCGCACACGATCCCTTTGCCCACCTGGCCACGATCGTGCGTCCCCTGGACTGGACTTCACTTGCCCAGTTTGTCCCGTTCGAGGAGTAGATACGTAGGGGATGTGCGGCTCACAGCCATTCGTTGATGGCCGCTCGGCTGCAGCAAGCCGATCGACTTCGGGTGCGCGGCCGGACGGATGCCGGCGCGGCCGTACGACGAAGGGTCAGCCCCAGGGGTCCTGGTCGATGACTCCTGGTGGGGCGTCGTTCAGCATCTGGTCGAGGGTGCGGGCGAGGCCCTGCGCGTCGTCCACGTGCGCGATCCACCGGACGCCGTCGAGGACGCCGGCCGGATCAGCGGTGGCGACGAGAGCGTCGAGCATTCCGCGCAGGTCGTCCGGAACGGGGTCGTCCACGAGGCAGAGCCAGGCGAGCGCTGCGGCCACCCGGACGTCCGCGGGCTGTGCCGGGTCGAGCCACAGGGAACGGGCCCAGGCCGCGGCGCGGAGGTCTGCGTGCTCGCGGGCGAGTTCGGCGACGGCCAGGACGAGGCTCGCGCGGCCCCCGGGAGTCTCCTCGACGGCCAGGCGGGCGCGGAGGGCGTCCGAGATCCGGTCGGCTTCGCCGGTGGCTGTGGCCAGGGCGTAGCAGGCGGAGGTGCGGACCTCGGGGTCCGGGTCGTGGAGGAGCGGGAGGAGCAGGTCGACGTCGGCGGTGAGGGCGTTGCGCGACGCCTCGGTGGACCAGTTCATCGCGTAGCCGGAGCAGTCGTGGAGCAGGTCCTGCGTGGCCACTTGGAGGAAGGTGCCGCGGGTGCCGTACCCCCAGTGCGCGCGGCGGGCCGCCGCGGTGGCCAGGCCGAGTGTTTCCGCGCGGTGGTGCGCGGTCGGGTCGGCTGCGACGCGGAGGAGGAACGGCACGGCCAGCGGGGCCGCGGAGCCGACCGTGCCCTGGTGGACCAGGCTGCCCCACAGCTGACCGAGCGCGTTGCCCGCGGCCGTGACGTCCGGGGAGCGCAGCCGGGCCAGGCGTTCGGATACGTCGTCGGCCGGGCCGTAGGCGTGCCCGAAGCGGCTCCAGGGCACTTCGTCGAGGCGGAACCCGTCCTTGACTGCCTGCGGCATGCTCGCGATCACCGCGCGCACGTCGAGTGGAGTCCCTTCGTACGGCTCGAGCCCGTTCCTGCGCACCTGCTCGTGATCGAACACCAGCTCTCCAGCCCCCGTCACACGCCTCCCCTTCCCCTCTGGTCCCCTTCTACCACGGGTTCAGTGTTCGAAGATCGAGCACCCGAAACCGAGCCGGGTCGAGTGACGAGCGGGCCAGGCATTCGGGTCGTTCCGGCATGGTGCCTGGCCGACGGAGCGGTGTGCCGAGATGCTGGGGCTGAACGAGGCAGGAGAAACCGTGGACGAACCCAGCATCCAGGGTGCCCGGAGCTCGGCGCCCACCGGTACGAGCCGTGGTGTTGCCGGCCAGCCCGGGGTCATCGGCATTGCGCTCGGGGCGGTGCTGACAGCCGTACTCGCGCAGGGTTCGTGGCAGTGGTTCGCCACGTACATCGGCGTGACCCTTCTTACCGTGCTCTTCACCCTCTACCCGCTTCCCCAGTGGACGCCCACGCCCGGCCTCCGATCTGTCTACGTGGGCAACCTGGTGGCGTATTCGCTGGTCGTCGGCCTGTGCGTGGCGATCACTCTGGCCCCCGTGCTGCAGCGCTGGTCGTGGCTGTTCCCGATGCCGGGGACGCGCGCCAGGTGTCCCGCCCTGGGCAGGTACGAGAGCCTCCGGACCGAGGCGGCGCTGGCGAACCTGGCCGGTCGCGACGCTACCGCCCTGGCACGCGCTCAGGAGGTCCAGAGCCATATCGCCGTTGCGGACTGCCTGTCCGCCACCACGACGCTGTGGTTGCCGGTCTACGCGGCCGGGGCGGCCCTGCTGGTGGGGCTGGGTGCCTATTTCGTCGATCGGATGCGGGCAAGGAACGCATAGCCCTGGTCCGTAGCCACCAGCGGTGGCCGCCTCCGCAGTGATCAAGGCACCGTGCCCGGGCGGCGAACCCGTCGACCTCAGGAAGCCCCGTCGTCTGTGCCGGTGTGGTCGAGGATCGCGGCGACGATCGTCGGCCAGTCGGCTCGTTCGACCCCGTGGCCGGCGTCCGCCAGAGCCAACAGCCCGGCGGCCGGGATCTGTTCCGCGAGTGCCTCGCCGTGGCGGAGCGGGAACATCGGGTCGGCCGTCCCGTGGATCACCAGCGTGGGCACCGCGATCGAGGACAGGGATGCCCGCGGGGGCTCGCCGTCCGGAAGGGAGTCGTGGTTGCGCGCCGCGCCGAAGTCGTCGGCGCGCTCGACGTCGCGGCGTACCAGGCCGCGGGCGGCGGTCTCGTCGAAGGGGCGCCGGCCACCTGCGAGGACGCGCGCGTAGGCGACCTGATGGTCGATCACCGACTCGGCATCCGCCCAGTCCACATGCGCGGTCGAGACGAACCGCATGAACTCCTCGGTCGGCGCGGGCAGGTCGTGGTCGCGGTCGCCGGGCACGGCGGAGGACGTGCTGATCAGTACGAGGGACAGGACGCGCCGGGCGTGGTCCAGTGCGAGCAGCTGCGCGAGCGCCCCTCCGGCGGATACGCCCACGACATGAGCGGCCGGGATCCCGTGGGCGTCGAGCACGCGGACGGCGTCGTCGACCAGGTCCGCGCCGCTGTATCCGGGGCGGCCCGGCTCGTACGTGACCGATCTACCGGTGTCGCGGTGGTCGTAGCGGATCACGAAGCGGCGGCCGCCCTCGGCGAGCATCCGGCAGAAGTCCTCCTCCCACCAGAGCATCGAAGCCCCCGTCCCCATGATGAGCAGTACGGGCGGATCCGACGGGTCGCCGAAGGATTCGGTGCAGAGTCTGATGCCTTCCGTCTCGATCATGCGCTCAGCCATCGTCGTCGCCTCGCCTCGACTCGCCTCTCTTCACCTCTTCCTGCCCATGGTGCCCGGGTGTGCAGGAATCGGTGGCGCGGACGTGCCTGCCGGGGGAATCGTGGTGCGGTGTACCGGTCGCCCCGGTCATCGGGCCCCGCCCACCGGTACGCCGACGATCGGAGTCACATGCCCCTGCTCGAACCGGTGGTCCACGGCGGCCCCCGGCACACCGTGCCGGTCGACGTCCACCTCGTCCTGCGCCGCGACGGCGGATCCGGCCCCGAGGTGTTGTTGTCGCGCCGGGCCGGGCCGGTGTACGCCGCCGGGTTGTGGCACCTGCCCTCCGGGCATCTGGAACCGGGCGAGGACATGGTCGAGGGGGTGATCCGCGAAGCCCGTGAGGAGACCGGCGTCGTCATCGCGGCCGCGGATGTGGCCGCCGCGGTCACGGTCCATCATCGGCCTCCCCAGGGTGCCGGCTCGCGGATCGGTGTCCTCTTCGAGGTACGGCGATGGTCGGGAGCGCCCCGGGTGCTGGAGCCGGACCGGTGCGACGGGATGGGCTGGTACCCGCTGGACGGTCTGCCGGATCCGATGGTGGCGTACTGCCGGGCCGGCCTGGACGCCTACCGCGCCGGTCTGCCCGCCGCCGTGCACTTCCAGCAGCCCGGCGACCCCGTCGCGTACGCGGCGGACGCTGTCGACCGCACGCGTCTCGTGGCGGGGCCGCCGCCCGCGGTCGGGGTGGGGTTGCCGCCCCGGCTGCGGGAGTTCGCCGAGTGCGCCGTCGGCCGGATCGCGGAGGCGGCCGACGCCTCCTGGGCCCGCGCCGGCAGCCGGGTATGGCGCCTCACCGGTTCCGGCGGCGGCATCTGGTACCTCAAGCAGCACCGCGGGCCGGCCTGCCACGACCGGGAGGTGGCCGCGTACCGCGCATGGGTGCCCGTGCTCGGGCGCGGGGCTCCCCGGCTCGTCGCGGCCGACCCGGCGGCGCGGGCCGTCGTCGTCACCGCGCTGGCGGGCCGGTCACCGCACGGGGCGGTCCTGGACGCCGCGGCCGAGGTCCGCCTCCACCGGGAGCTGGGCCGCCTGGCCTCCGTCCTGCACCGCTCGTCCCCGGAGCGGCCCGCCGGACCGTCCACCGCCGCGGGCACGGTGAAGCGTCACCTGGAGGAGGCCCGGCCCTACCTGGCCGCCGGGGACGAGGAGCTGGTCCTCGGCCTGGTCCGCGCCTACGAGGACCTCCCTCGGCCCGTGCTGGTGCCCACGCACGGGGACCTCCAGTACCGCAACGTGCTCCTGGGAGACGACGGCGAGGTGGCGCTGTTCGACTTCGAGCGGTCGGAGTACGCCACCGCAACCCGCGACATGGTGCGCCTGAGCGACACCTGGACCGGCCGGCCCGACCTGCGTACGGCCTTCCTCGACGGGTACGGCAGGGCGCTCACGCCCGCCGAGGGACTCCGGCAGGACTGCGAGGCCGCCTTCGACGCGGTCTCCGGAATCGCCTACGGCGCCGGCCACCAGGACCCCGAGGTCGCGGAACGCGGCCACCGCACCCTGCTGCGGCTCCACGCCGCCCACCGCCCGGAGTCCGGAGCTTGGAACCCGTAAGCCCATAGCCCGGAGCCCATGGCCCGGAGCCCGGAGCCCCTCAGAGGGTTTCGCTCAGCGAGTCGGCCAGTCGGCGCCGGGCGGCGCGTGCCGCCGGTAGTGCCGCCGCCACCACCGCGCCCAGCACGGACCCGATGATCACGGTCGCCATCACCGGCAGAGGAGGCAGCTGGGCGATGCCCGCGCCGATGCCGCTCGACGCGCCCTGGGTGTCGACCAGCCATCTCCCGGACAGCAGTCCCAGGGCCGTGCCGGCCACGGCGGACGCCAGTGCGGTCAGTCCGGCGGCGGTCACGATCATCGAGCCGATCTGCCGTGGCGTCAGCCCCATCGCCTTCAGTGCGAGCAGGTCTCGGCCCCGGTCGCGGACACCCGTACTGATCAATGTCAGCAGTTCGGTCAGGCCGATCAGGGCCAGGACCGCGATCAGGGCGGCGATCACTCCGCGCGCCGGTTCCAGCCGGTCGACCGGGTTCGGTGTCTCCCGGACCTCCAGCGTTCCTCCCGCCGTCCCGGCCAGCGCGGCGCCGACCGCCCGGGGGTCCGCGCCCTCGCGCAGCACCAGGGCGTGGAAGTCGGAGCGCAGTTCCGGGTCGCGCTCGCGCAGTGCGTCGATGGTCGTGGTGATCACCCGGCCGCCGGACTCGGGTTCGATGGTGCGGCCGACGACGTGCAGGATCTGCGGCCGTCCCTCGACGGTCATCCGGACCCACGCGCCGACCCGCACCCCGAGGAGGTCGAGCAGCCCCTGCCCCGCCACCGCCTCGTCGGGACCGCTGACGGCACGTCCTTCCACCACCTCGGAGGGGTAAGGGTCCCGGGCGGTACCCAGCCCTCGGAGCGTGATCGTTCCGGTCTGCCCCGGCACGAGCGCCGCCATCTCGGCCCCCGGGTGGACGCTGGCGACGTCCGGGACGGCCGCGAGGGCCCTCTCCAGTTCTGCTTCGGACGACGCGGCCGGCTGTCCGGCCCGTACGGTCAGTGCCGCGGGCAGTCCCATCTGTGCGGGGCGGCTGCGGAACTGGTCCAGCGTCGACCAGGCGACGAGCGCGACGGTGATGAGGAGCAGCGGCAGGGCGAGCCGGGCCACGGGGACGAGGGTCCGGCCGCGCCGCGGGAAGGCCGCGCGCCACCCCAGGACCAGGGCGGGGGGCACGCGTACGCCGAGGGCGCGCCGGCCGAGCGCGGTCATCGGGGCGGCGGACGGCTGTGCGGCGCGGGCCACGGGCACGGGCGGGACCCGTCCGGCACGCCAGGCCGAGAGTCCGGTCGCGGCCGCGATCAGCAGCACCGCTCCGCAGGGGACGCCGATCATGAGTGCGGTGTGGCCGGGCAGGTCCTGCCAGACCGCTGCCGCCTCGCCGATCCGTCCGGGTATCCGGGCGCCCAGCAGGGCGATCGCCGCCGTGCCGAGGGCCACGCCGAGGAGTGCGAAGGCCAGGTGCTGGACGAGGAAGCCGCGGGCCACCTGGCCGGGGGTGAAGCCGACGGCCTTGAGGATCGCGATGTCCCTGAGCTGGCCGCGGACCCGGGCTCCGATGGCTCCGGCGGCGGCGAGCGCCGCCGCGAGCAGCGCACCGAGCCCGAAGACGGCGAACATCTGCCCGAGCAGCCGGTCGTCGCCGCCCGCCTCGGCGCGTGCCTGCTGCCACTTGGTGACCTGGGCGACCCGGTCGGCCCCGAGGACGGTCACGGCGCGCTGGACGGTGAAGTCGGTGTCGTCCGGGTCGGCCAGGCGCAGGCCCACGCTCTGCCCGGTGTCTCCGTGGGCGATCCCGTCGAGGGTGCCGGACAGCACCCAGCCGATGCCGGGGCCGCCGCCCGGGTGGTAGCGGGGTTCGGCCGCCTCGGCGATCCCGGTCACCCGCAGTGCGTGCGGGGCGCCGTCCGGGCCGGTGACCCGGATCGTGTCGCCCGGTTCCGCCCATAGCGCCCGCGCGACCGAGGCCTCCAGTACGACGGCCCCGTTCCCGGTACCGGCCCCGGCACCCGCCCCGGCGTCGGCGCTGCTCCCCGCCTCGTCGGGCCCGGTGAGCCAGTTGCCGGCGGTGACGAGCGGCCGCCCGGTCTCCGGGGGCGCCGCCTCGGCCGCTCGCAGCGTCACCCCGACGCGGGCGCCGCGCGACTCGACCGTCGTCGCCGCCGTGCGGTAGGGGCCGGAGAGGGCGGCGACCCCCTCCACGCGGGACAGGGCCGCCATGTCCGCCCCGGCGCGGGTGTGCAGCCAGATGTGCGCGCCGTGGGACTGGTTGAAGACGCGCTGCCAGGGGTTCGCGGCGTAGCTGAACAGCGCGCCGGCGAGCAGGAGCGAGGCGATGATCCCGGCGCTGGCCAGCACGACGAAGAGGGCTTCGCCCCGGTGTGCGCGGAAGTCGGCGTGTGCCCAGCGCAGGGTGGCCCGCACGGTCACCGCTTCGGTTCCGGTTCCAGGTCCAGTACGCCCGAGACGCCTCGGGCGGGCGGGCGGTGTCCGCCGCCCAGGTGCGCGTCGTCGGCTATCCGCCCGTCGAAGAAGCTGATGACACGGTCGGCGGCGCTGGCCATCCGGGCGTCATGGGTGACCATCATGATCGTCTGGCCGCGCTGGTGGAAGCGGGAGAGCAGCCGCAGCACCTCGCGGGTGCCCTTGCTGTCGAGGCTGCCGGCCGGTTCGTCCGCGAGCAGCAGCGCGGGGTGGTTGACCAGGGCGCGGGCGAGCGCGACGCGCTGCTGTTCGCCGCCGGACAGTTCGCCGGGCATGGACCGTTCCCGGCCTTCGAGGCCGAGGTCGGCGAGCAGTTCGGCCCGGGATGCTCGGGCGGCCTTCGGGGAGGCTCCGGCGAGCAGGGCGGGCAGTTCGACGTTGTCGGCGACGGTGAGGTTGGAGACCAGGTTGAAGAACTGGAAGACGACGCCGATGCTGCGCCGCCTGAGGACCGCCCAGCGGGCCTCGCGGTAGGTGTCGACGCGCTCGCCGCCGAGCCACAGCTTCCCGCTGTCGGGCCGCTGGAGGCCGCCTATCAGGTGCAGCAGTGTGGACTTGCCGGCTCCGGACGGTCCGGTGACCGCGACGAACTCGCCCGGCTGGACGGACAGGTCCACCCCGCGTACGGCGTGCACCGGTACGCCTTCGCCGTGGTGCGTCTTGGTCAGTCCCTCGGCCCGCACTATGGGCTCGCCGGGAGCGGCGGTGGTGGCGTCGTCGCTCATTCCAGCTCCTCCTGGCAGCGTTCCAGCCAGTCGAGGTCGGCCTGCAGGTGCAGCATCGCGCCCTCGATCAGCAGTTGGGAGATCTTGTTGTCGCGGTCCTCCGCCGCGGCCAGCTTGGACAGGTCCCGCATGGTGTTGAGGTACTGCCGCCGCTGCTTGTTGATCAGTGCGACCGGATCGGCCAGACCCGACTGCGGTGCGAGGGCGAGCTTCATGAAGAACTCGTCCCGTACCCGGGGCTCCTCGGCTGTTTCCTCGAACCAGGCCTGCACGGCCTCGCGCCCGGCGTCCGTCAGCCTGTACGTGCGCTTGTTGGGCCGTCCCGACTGCTCGACGTCCTCGCCCTCGATCAGGCCGCTCTTCTCCAGCCGGCCGAGGGTGACGTAGATCTGGCCGACGTTGGGCTGAGGGTACGCGGCGCCCAGGAGCTTCTCAAGGTCCTGCTTCAGCTCGTAACCGTGCGCAGGGCTACGGGTGAGGAGCGCAAGGAGCGCCAGCCGCACTCGCTCCCCCTCCTTCCCGCTCCGTAGTCAACGGTTCACTCGACAGCGGGCCGAGTTGCGCCGCCGTCCGTCTCGTCTGCCTGGGCGTCTAGTATCGCCCATGCCTAACGGGTATATATAGGCCACGATGGTCGGCGGCGCAGCCGGATCGTGCACTGGGAGGAATCTATGCGGTGGATGCGTGCCGCGGGTAGAGCTCTCCTGGTCGGGGCGGTCGTACTGGCGGGTTACACCGGTTTCGGCGTCCGGACCGACGCGGGAGCGGCCTCCGCGGCGTTCGGGACGGCTTCCGGGGACCGCGGGCCGCTGACGCTCGTGACGGCGGGCGATCTGACGGACTACCTCCCCCCGCTCCTCGACGACTGGAACGAGGCCCATCCCGACGAGCGGGTCACGCTCGTCGAGCTGCCCGACTCCGCGGACGAGACCCGGGCCCAGATGATCAGCGAACTGCGATCGGGCCGCGACCGGTTCGACGTGCTGAACATCGACGTCGCCTGGACGTCCGAGTTCGCCGCGGCCGGGTGGATCTCCCCCCTCCCGCGTGACCGCTTCCCGCTGGACGCCTTCCTGCGTCCGGTCGTCGACACCGCGACCTTCGAGGGCCGGCTGTACGCGGTCCCGTACGTCACCAACGCCGGGCTGCTGTACTACCGCAAGGACATCCTGGACCGGGCGGGCGAGGAACCACCGCGCACCTGGTCCGATCTGGTCCGCCAGGCGCGCACGATCGCCCCGCAGTACGGACTGGACGGTTACGCCGGCCAGTTCCTGCCGTACGAGGGGCTCACCGTCAACGTCACGGAGGCCGTGCACTCGGCGGGCGGATCGGTCCTGCGCGACGACGGTGCCCGGGTGAGCGTGGACTCCGACGCGGCGCGCGCCGGGCTGCGGTTCCTCGCGGACGGTGTACGGGACGGCTGGATCTCCCGCGACGCGCTCGGCTACAAGGAGGAGGAGTCGCGGCAGGCCTTCCAGGACGGCCGGCTGCTCTTCCTGCGGAACTGGCCCTATGTGTACGCGGACGCGAGCGCGGCGGGGTCGGAGATCGCGGGCAGGTTCGGTGCCGTACCACTGCCCGGACCCGACGGGCCCGGCACCAGTGTGCTGGGCGGGTCCAACCTCGCCGTGAGCAGCCATGCGCGGCATCCGGCATCGGCGGCCGACCTGATCTCGTACCTCACCAGTGAACGGGTCCAGCGGCAGGTACTCACCAAGGGCTCGCTGCCGCCGGTGCGCGCCGCACTGTACGAGGATCCCGAGCTGGTCCGCGCGTATCCGTACCTGCCCACGCTCCGCCAGAGCCTGCTGTCGGCGGTGCCGCGCCCCAAGAGCCCGCGCTACGACCAGGTGAGCCTGGCCGTGCAGGCGGTGGCGCAGGACGTGATGGCGCTGCGCCAGACGCCCGAGGAGGCGACGGCGCGGCTCGCGCGCGAGCTCGGGGCCATTTCCCGCAAGGGCTGAGCGCACTCCGCCGTCCCTCCTTTCCGTACTGCCTCAAGGGTCTCTACTTACATGTTAAGTAGAGACCCTTCGTCGTGCATGTGGGCTTTTCCGTACAAACCACCCCAGCTTTCCACTGTTTCTGGACACATCGTTGACACCTTCCAGTCGCTGCTACTTAACATGCATGCATAACAGCGCACCGATCCGGAGCGCTCTCGCATTCAGCAGACAGGTCGACGCGAGATGCTCAGCACCCTTCCGGCCGACACCGGCCATCCCTCCCGCACCGCCGCCGCACCCGCCCCCTGGTGGCGTGACGCGGTGATCTACCAGGTCTACGTCCGCAGCTTCCTCGACAGCACCGGGGACGGCATCGGCGATCTGGCCGGCGTCCGGGCCGGCCTCCCGTACCTGCGCAAGCTCGGTGTCGACGGCATCTGGCTCAGCCCGTTCTACCCGTCGCCGCAGCACGACCACGGCTACGACGTGGCCGACTACTGCGGTGTCGACCCCGTCTACGGCGACCTCGCCGAGTTCGACCGCTTGGTGGCCGACGCCCGCCGCCTCGGGCTCAGGCTGCTGCTCGACATCGTCCCCAACCACTGCTCCAGCGAGCACCCGTGGTTCCGGGACGCGCTCGCCTCGGAGCCCGGAAGCCCGGCACGCTCCCGCTTCCACTTCGCGCCCGGCCGCGGCGCGGACGGGGCCGAGCCGCCCAACAACTGGCGCGCCATGTTCGGCGGCCCCGCCTGGAGCCGGATCACCGAGCCCGACGGCACCCCCGGAGAGTGGTACCTGCACCTCTTCACGCCGGAGCAGCCCGACCTGAACTGGCGCGACCCCGCCGTCGGCGACGACTTCGAGCAGGTGCTGCGCTTCTGGCTGGACCGCGGGGTCGACGGCTTCCGCATCGATGTCGCCGCCGGACTGTTCAAGCACCCCGCGCTGCCCGACTCGGACGATCCCGGAGCCGACGAGCGGGCCCGCGACGCCGTCAACCAGCTGGCCTGGAACCAGCCCGAGGTCCACGACGTGTGGCGGCGCTGGCGCGCGGTCTGCGAGGAGTACACCGCCCGGGACGGCCACGAGCGGCTGCTGGTCGGCGAGGTGTCCGTACCCACCGCCCGCGAGCACGCCGAGTACGTCCGCCCCGACGAACTGCACCAGGCGTTCTTCTTCGACCTGCTCAGCGCGCCCTGGGACGCCGACGCCTTCCGCGCGACGATCACCGAGGCGATACGCGACATCGCCGGTACCGGCTCCACGGTCACGTGGGTCCTCAACAACCACGACCAGGTCCGCACGGTGACCCGCTACGCGGGCGAGCCCGGAGTCGAAGGCAGTGGACTGGGCGCCGCCCGCGCCCGCGCCGCGGCCCTGCTGATGCTCGCGCTGCCCGGCGCCGCCTACGTCTACCAGGGCGAGGAACTGGGCCTGCCCGAGGTCCTCGACCTGCCCGACGAGGTGCTCACCGACCCGATCTTCCTCCGCACGGGCAGCCGCAAGCACGTCCGGGACGGCTGCCGCGTACCACTCCCCTGGTCCGGGCACGCGTCACCGTTCGGGTTCACCCAGGACGCCGGCGGCGCCAAGCCGTGGCTGCCGCAGCCCGAGTGGTTCGCCGAGCACGCCACCGACCGTGCGCTGGCCGACACCCGTTCCTTCTGGCACCTCTACCGCGACGGCCTCCAGCTGCGGCGCACCCTGCCGCAACTCGGTGACGGCGCCCTGCGCTGGCTGGACGCGCCACCGCAGGTACTGGCCGTCGTCCGGGGTGACGGCCTGGTCTGCGCGGTGAACTTCGGCTCGGAGCCGGTGCCCGCGCCGGTCCCCGGTACGCCGCTGCTCGCCAGCGGCCCGTGCCCCGACGGCGTACTCCCCGCGGCGACCGCCGCCTGGTGGACCGCCGAATGCCCGGCCCCCTGACCTCACCTTCCCGCTCCCCCTCCGCACCCCCGTCCTTCCTCTCCGCGCGCAACCCCTCGACCCAAGGACCTCTCATGCGACGAACCAGCACGACGACCCGGCGGACCGCGGCCACCGCATCGGCCGCCCTCGCTCTCGCCCTCGGTGCCACGGCCTGCGGCGGCGGCACCACCGGACCCGCCGGCGGCGGTGAACTGAGCGGTCAGACCGTGACCGTGGCAGGCGTCTGGACCGGCAGCGAGCAGCAGAACTTCAAGAAGGTGCTGGACGCCTTCACCGAGAAGACCGGCGCCAAGACGGTCTTCGTGCCCTCCGGCGACAACGTCTCCACCTTCGTCGGAAGCAAGATCGAAGGCGGCAACGCACCCGACGTGGTGATGGTTCCCCAGGTGGGCGTGCTCCAGCAGTTCGCCAAGGAGGGCTGGCTGCTCCCGCTGTCCGAGCAGACCGCCCGGAGCGCCGGATCCACCCTCGCCCCGGTGTGGCGCAACTACGGCACCGTCGACGGCGCGTACTACGGCCTCTACTTCAAGGCCGCCCACAAGTCCACCGTCTGGTACGCCCCCGAGGCCTTCGCCCAGGCCGGGGTCAACGAGCCCAAGAGCTACACCGACATGCTGAAGGCCGGCCGCACCCTCGCCGACTCCGGCCGCCCCGCCTTCGCCATAGCCGGCGAGGACGGCTGGACCCTGACCGACTGGTTCGAGAACATCTACCTCTCCCAGGCCGGGCCGGAGAAGTACGACCAGCTCGCCCAGCACCGGATCAAGTGGACCGACGAGAGCGTCGTCAAGGCGCTCACCACCCTCGGAGACCTGTTCAAGGACAAGCAACTCGTCGCCGGCGGTGCCCAGACGGCTCTCGGGACCGACTTCCCCACGTCCGTCGCGCAGGTCTTCGGCCCCGAGCCCAAGGCGGGCATGGTCTACGAGGGGGACTTCGTCGGCGGTGTCGCCAAGGACCAGTTCGGCAGGAAGCTCGGGACGGACGCCAAGTTCTTCCCGTTCCCCGCGGTCGACGGGGGCAAGGCTCCGGTCGTCAGCGGCGGCGACGCGGCCGTCGTCCTCAAGGACGGGAAGAACAGCAAGGCCGGAATGAAGCTGGTCGAGTACCTGTCCGGCGCCGAGGCCGCCGAGGTCTGGGCGCGCGCGGGCGGCTTCCTGTCCCCGAACAAGGAGGTCGGCATCGCCGCGTACGGGGACGAGATCACCCGCGGCACCGCCGACTCGCTCATCGCGGCGGGCGACTCCATCCGGTTCGACATGTCGGACCAGGCCCCCGCCGCGTTCGGCGGTACGAAGGGCGCGGGCGAGTGGAAGCTCCTCCAGGACTTCCTGCGCGACCCGTCGGACCCGCAGGGCACGGCCGTGAAGCTCGAGGCGGAGGCCGCCAAGGCCTACGGGAACTGAGGCGGCCCCCATGGCTGACACCATGACCGCCCGCGACCTCGCCCGCGCCGGCGCCGCCCGGGCTCCGGCCGACGGCCGGCGCCTGGCCCGGCGAAGGAAGCGCCGCCTCGCGGTGGTCTTCGTCCTGCCGGCCCTGCTGCTGCTCGGCGCGCTGGTCGTCTACCCGGTCCTCTTCTCCTTCGGCCGCAGCCTCTTCGACGCCGATGGCGACCGGTTCGTAGGAGCCGGGAACTACGTCGCGATCGTGCAGGACCCGGCCACGCTGAAGGCGATCCGCAACAGCGCCATCTGGGTCGTGGTGGCCCCGACCCTGCTGACCGGGCTCGGGCTGATGCTCGCCGTGCTCACCGAGAAGGTGCGCTGGGCGACCGCGTTCAAGCTGGTGCTGTTCCTCCCGATGGCCGTGTCGTTCCTCGCCGCGGGCATCATCTTCCGGCTCGCCTACGAACAGGACCCGGACCGGGGCGTGCTCAACGCCGCCGTCGTCGGCGTCCACGACAGCTTCGGGGACGCTGCCGCGTATCCGACGGCCCGGGCCCGGGAGGGCCAGGGCCTGACGGGCAGCGCGGGCGGCCCGTACAGCACCGAGAAGACCCTGCACCCCGGCCGCTCGGTCAGTCTCGGCCTCATCGGGGTGGCACCCGACGCGGTACCCGCCGGAGCCGAGGCCGCGGCTGCCGCGGCGCCCGCCACGGACGGGATCGGGGGCGTCGTCTACCTCGACTTCGCCCCCGGTGGCGCCGGAGTCCCGGGCCGCGTCGACGCCGGCGAGAACGGGCTGCCCGGCATGACCGTCGAGGCCGTACGGGACGGCCGGGTGGCCGCCACCACCGTCTCGGCCGACGACGGGTCCTTCCTCCTCACGGGGCTCGCCGACGGCGAGTACACCGTCAGGCTGCCCGCGGCCAACTTCGCGGCCCCGTACCAGGGGGTGAACTGGCTCGGTCCGGCGCTGGTCACACCGGCCATCATCGGCGCCTACCTGTGGGTGTGGACCGGCTTCGCGATGGTCCTGATCGGCGCCGGCCTCGCGGCCATCCCCCGGGACGCGCTGGAGGCCGCGCGTATGGACGGGGCCTCGGAGGGCCAGATCTTCCGCAAGATCACCGTGCCCCTGCTGTCGCCGGTGCTCACCGTCGTCTTCGTGACCCTGGTGATCAACGTGATGAAGGTCTTCGACCTCGTCTACATCATCGCTCCGGGACCGGTCCAGGAAGAGGCGAACGTGCTGGCCACCCGCATGTGGCTGGTGTCCTTCGGCGGCGGCAACGACCAGGGGCTCGGCAGCGCGCTCAGCGTGGTGCTCCTCCTGCTGGTCGTCCCGGCGATGGTCTTCAACATCCGGCGCTTCCGAAGGAGTGGAGCATGAGCGTCCGCACCACCTCAGGGCGCCGGCGGCAGGGGCACCGGCACGGGCACCTGTTGTCGCGCCTGCTGAGCAACTCCCTCGTCCAGGGCGCACTGATCCTGGTCGCCCTCGTATGGATCACCCCACTGGCGGGTCTGCTCCTGTCCTCCCTGCGCTCCGAGGGGGACAACGCCTCCGACGGCTGGTGGACGGCCCTCACCGACCCGTCCCAGCTGTCCCTGGACAACTACGGCGCCCTCCTCGAGGACTCCGGTATCGCGGCGGCCTTCGGGAACACCGTCCTGATCTCCGTGCCCACGACCGCCCTGGTGGTCGCCATCGCGGCGCTGGCCGGATACGCCTTCGCATGGCTGGAGTTCCCCGGCCGGGACGCCGTCTTCCTGGTGGTCGTCGGACTGCTCGTCGTACCCGTGCAGATCGGGCTGCTGCCCGTGGCCAAACTCTTCGGCACGGTCGGCCTGTTCGGAACGGTGGCGGGCGTCGTGATCTTCCACGTCGCCTACGGCCTGCCGTTCGCGATCTTCCTGCTGCGCAACTATTTCGCGGAGATACCGCAGGAGATGCTGGAGGCCGCCCGGATGGACGGCGGCAGCGAGTGGCGCATCTTCACCCGGCTGGTGCTGCCGCTCGGCCGGCCGGCCCTCGCGAGCCTGGCCATCTTCCAGTTCCTCTGGGTCTGGAACGACATGCTCGTGGCACTGCTCTTCGCGGACAGCGGGTCCCAGCCCCTCACCGTCGCCCTGCAGTCCCAGATGCGGCAGTTCGGCAGCAACATCGGTGTCCTCGCTCCGGGGGCGTTCCTGTCGCTGGTGGTCCCGCTCATCGTGTTCTTCGTCTTCCAGCGGCACTTCGTCCAGGGGGTGATGGCGGGCTCGGTGAAATAGCCGCCGCCTCTGCGCACGAGGGGGCGCGGGCCCCTGCTGCCGGTCCTGCGACCGGCAGCAGGGGCCTGCCTGCACCGCAGCGTCCGCCCGTCCGTCCGTCCGGCCATCAGTCCCCCGTCCCTCCGTTCTCAACAGGGCGAACGGGGTCAGCCTGAGCGGCGCTGCCACTCCTCGGCGAGCAGCCGGTAGGAGCGGACCCGGTCGGTGTGGTCGTGCGTGATAGTGGTGATGAGCAACTCATCGGCCCCCGTTGCCTCCTGGAGTCGGTCCAGATGGTCGGCGACGGTTCGTGGGGAGCCGACGAACTGGGTTTCCACCCGGTCGGCGACGAGCTTCCGGTCCGCGTCGGTCCAGGGCAGGGCGCGTGATTCGGCAGGGGTGGGGAAGGCGATGGCGCCTTCGGCCGTTCGGATGCTGCGCACCCAGGGTGCGTACCCGGTGGCCAGTTCGCGGGCGGTCGCGTCGTCCTCGGCGACGACGACATCGGCGGACACCGTCAGGTACGGCCGGTCCAGTTCGGCGGAAGGTTTGAAGGCGGCCCGGTAGCCCTCGGCCGCCTCCAGTACCGAGGCCGGGCTGACGTGGTAATTGGCCGCGAACCGGAGCCCATTGCGGCCCGCGGTCTCGGCGCTGACCCCGCCGCTGCTGCCCAGGATCCATACCTGTACGTCGGCCCCCTCGCCGGGGACTGCGTGGGCCTCGACCCCCTCCGGGGAGCGGTACTCGCCCCGCAGCAGCGCGAGTACGTCGTCGACCTGCTCGGCGTAGTCCTGCGGACGGGCTCCGGGCAGGTTCAGCAGCTTCTGCTGGAGGGCGACCCGCGGATGGCCCAGGAGGTGGGCGAAGGAGAAGGGTTCCGGGATCCGCAGCCCGTTCGGGGTGTACCCCTCGAACGGAGGGAACGGCGAGGTCCGCTGTGGCGGCCGGCCGGCCGAGCGGCCCAGCCCGAGGTCCAGACGGCCGGGGTGGAGCGCGTCGATCAGGCCGAACTCCTCGACCGTGGACAGCGCGGTGCGGTGCCCGAGTTGGACGGCGCCGGAGCCGAGGCGGATGGCCGTGGTCGCGGAGGCGGTCAGGGCGAGCACGACCGCCGGGGAGGTTCCGGCGACGCCCGGGTTGAGGTGGTGCTCGGCGAACCAGTAACGGGTGTAGCCGAACGCCTCCGTCTGCCGGGCGAGGTCGATGCTGTGGTGCAGGGCCTCGGCGGCGGTGGAGCCGGACGACACGGGGACGAGGTCGAGGACCCCGAGAGGTATGCCGGGCATGGCCTGGCTCCTTAGTGGTCGGGGAAGGCAGGGTCGGGGATCTCGCGGCGCAGCACCGGGGCGATCTGCGACTGGAAGAGTTCGAGGGAGGCGCGGTGCTCCGCCGGGGTGAGCCCGCCAGGCTCCGCCTGGAGGTGCAGGACCGTGTGGCCGAAGGCCTCGTGGTAGCGGTGGACCTTCTCGATCACCTGCTGGGGACTGCCGATCAGTGCCGAGCTGCGCTCGACGAAGTCCTCCAGCGTCGGGAAGACGGGATCCATACCCTGCTGCTCATGGGCGGCGAGGTACCGGGCGAACGCGGGCCGGTACGCCGCCACCGCCTGCTGCGAGGTGGGGGCCGCGTGGTAGCCGGCCGTACCCGCGCCGACGACGGCATGCGCCGGATCGTGCCCGTAGTGTTCCCAGCGCTCCCGGTAGTGGCGGATCAGTGCGGCGTACGGGCCGATCGGATGGGTGACGTTCGCCGAGAAGAGCGGGTCTCCGTAGCGCGCGGCGAGTTCGACGGACTCCCTGCTGGTCGCACTTCCGTGCCAGACCCGCAGGGCCGGCTGGAAGGGTCTCGGCAGCACCTCGGCGCCGGCCAGTGAGGGGCGGAAGCGCGGCTCGGCGCTCACCTTGTCCTCGCGCCAGATGCGCCGGAACAGCTCGTAGCCCTCGGCGTTGCGCTCCCACTGGTCCTCGGGGGTGACGTGGAAGAGCTCGCGCTGGGCCGTGCCGTTGCCCTTGCCGATCATCAGCTCCAGGCGGCCGTCGGAGAGGTGGTCGAGCGTCGCGTAGTCCTCGTACGCCCGCACCGGGTCCAGCAGGCTCAGGGTGGTCACGGCGGTGAACAGCCGGATCCGGCGGGTCAGCGCGGCGATGTGGCCGAGCACCACGGGCGGCGAGGACGACAGGAACGGCCGCTCGTGGCGCTCGCCGACCCCGAAGCCGTCGAAGCCGAGCTCCTCCGCGAGCAACGCGGCGGCGACCACCTCGCGGAACCGCTCACGTGTGGGTGTCGGGGCGCCCGTCACCGGGTCCGCGGAGTCCGTGATCAGGGTGATGGCCAGGAACTTCACGAGGCCACGGCCCGCTTGCCGGAAGCCGGCTGCGGCGCTGCGAGGCCGAGGTGGTCGCGCAGGGTGGTGCCGGCGTACTCGGTACGGAAGACGCCCCGTTCCTGGAGCAGCGGGACGACGGTGTCGGCGAAGTCGTCCAGGCCGCCCGGGGTGATGTGGGGGACGAGGATGAATCCGTCGGCCGCGTCCGCCTGCACCAGTGTGTCGATCTGCTCGGCGACGGTGGCGGCCGAGCCGACGAAGGTCTGGTCGGCGGTGGTGGCGATGACCAGCTCGCGGATCGAGAGGTTCTTGGCCTCGGCCAGGGTGCGCCACTGCCGGGCGGTTTCGAGCGGGTCGCGGAACTGGCGGACGCTGGCCCGTCCGAGGGCGACGGTGTTCTCGCCGGTCGCGGGGTCGATGTCGGGCAGCGGACCGTCCGGGTCGTAGGCGGACAGGTCACGGTTCCAGACGTGCTCCAGGTACTTGATCGCGGTCTGCCCGCTGACCTGGAGGCGGCGTACCTCGTGGGCGATCTCGTGCGCGTCGGCGTCGGTGTCGCCGAGGACGAAGGTGGCCGCGGGCAGGATCTTCAACTCGTCGTGCGTGCGGCCGTACTTGGCGAGCCGGCCCTTGACGTCCGCGTAGAACGCCCGCCCCGCGTCGAGGGTCCCGTCCCGGCCGAAGATCGCGTCGGCGGAGGAGGCGGCGAACTCCCGGCCCTCGTCGGAGTCGCCCGCCTGGAAGATCACCGGCCGGCCCTGCGGGCTGCGCGGCACGTTGAAGCGGCCCTCGATGTCGAAATGCCGCCCGTGGTGGGCGAAGGCTCCCGTCGGCCCGTCCCCGAGGAAGGCGCCCGCATCTCGGTCGGCGAGGATCTCGGTGCCGTCCCAGGAGTCGAAGAGCTCGGTGGCGGTGGCCAGGAACTCCTGGGCGCGGGAGTAGCGGTCCTCGCGCGGCAGGAATCCGCCGCGGCGGAAGTTCTCGCCGGTGAAGGCGTCCCAGGAGGTGACCACGTTCCACGCGGCGCGGCCCTCCGAGAGGTGGTCGAGCGTGGCGAACTGGCGGGCCACCTCGTAGGGTTCGTTGAAGGTGGAGTTGATCGTGCCGGTCAGGCCGAGGCGCTCGGTGACGGCGGCCAGGGCGGCGAGCACGGTGAAGGTGTCGGGCCGGCCGACCACGTCCAGGTCGTATATGTGCCCGCCCTGTTCGCGCAGCCGCAGGCCCTCGGCGAGGAAGAGGAAGTCGAATTTCGCGCGTTCGGCGGTCCGCGCGAAGTGGACGAACGAATCGAAGTCGATGTGACTGCCGGCGGCCGGGTCGCTCCACACAGTGGTGTTGTTGACGCCCGGGAAGTGGGCCGCGAGATGGATCTGCTTGAGCGGTTTGCTGCTCATGGTGCGTCCTTCCGGATGGTCCGGGGTCAGGCGGCGGGGTGGGCGGTGTAGCGGTTGGCCGGGCGGTCCAGCCCGAGCAGGCCGCGCAGGGTGCCGGCCTCGTACGCCCGGCGGAAGGCCCCGCGCCGCTGGAGCTCCGGCACCAGCCCCCGGGTGATCGCGGGCAGGTCCTGGGCGATCACGCCCGGCCGCAGCAGGAAGCCCGACAGGCCCGCCTCCCGCCGCTCCAGGAGCAGGTCCGCCAGCTGTCCGGGACTCCCGGTGAAGACCGTGCCCCGGCCGCCGTACGGGAGTCCCGCGAGCGCGTCGAGGCGCTCCAGGCGGGCGGCGGCCGCCGGGGCGTCCGCGTCCAGGAACACCGTGAGGTCCCCGAAGAGGTGCAGCGGGTCCGCCGCGGGCCCGGTCGTCCCCCGGGCCCGCCGGATCGCCGCGACGGCGGCCCGCGTACCGTCCGCGTCGTGCGCGGCCACGTACCCGATGTCCGTGGACCGGGCGACGAGCGCGTACGAGGCCTCGCCGTCGCCGGACGCGCCGACCACGGGCTGTCCCTGCGGCGGGCGCGGGGTGATCGACGGCCCCCGGACGCTGAAGTGACGGCCCTCGAAGTCGATGTAGTGCAGCTTGTCGCGGTCGACGAACCGGCCGGTGGCCACATCCCGGATCTCCGCGTCGTCCTGCCAGCTGTCCCACAGTCGCCGGACCACCTCGATATGGTCGGCGGCCTCCGCGTGGAGCTCCGCGTCGTCGAGCGGGCCGGTGCGCCGCCCGAAGTGCCGTGCCTCGTGGGAGAGTCCGGACACCTGGATCCACAGGCCGGCGCGGCCGCGGCTCACGTGGTCGAGGGTGGCGATCGCCTTGGAGATGTGGAAGGGCTCGGTATGGGTGGCCGTCACGGCCGGGACCAGTCCGATGTGCCGGGTCAGAGGTGCGACGCGGGCGGCGGTGAGCACCGCGTCCAGCCGCCCCCGGACCCGGTCGGTGCGTCCGTCGGGCCCGTCCGCCGAGGACGACTGCAGGACGAGGGCGTCCTCGAAGGTGACGAAGTCGAGCAGTCCGGCTTCGGCCTCGGCCACGGCGTCGGCCCAGTACCGGGCCGTGAGGAGCTCACCGGGCCGGGCACCCGGCTCGCGCCAGGCGGCCGGGTGCCGCCCCGCGCCGTCGAGCGCGACGGCGAGGTGCAGCGGATCGGAAGATCCTGATGCGATGGTGAATGCAGGTTCGGGCGGGGTTGAGGACACGTCGAATTACGCCTTCCTGATCGGCCGCGCGAAAAGGAGGCCGATACACGTCGCCGAATATGAGGACGTTATGAGAGGTCGGGCGGGCGGGGAGAGCACGCCCGTCGCCCATATCCCTTCGAGACGCTACGCCCGATAGCGGTGCCATACAATGACCTGAATATTAAGAGAAGTTGGCAGCGGTGTTGCCGGGTACGCGGACGGTCATGAAGGACGGGCGGCGGCGCAGGGTGAAGCCGATCGACTCGCACAGCTCGACGGTGCGGGGCAGGAACGGGCCGGGCTTCCTGAGCCCGATGTCCGGAGAAGCGTGCGGCAATTTCATCCGCCGTACACACAAAGCCTTCCGGTGAAATGAAACGGCCTTTGCGGTGACGGCAGAAGCAGAATCCGCGGCCGTCCCCGTGGGCTACTGGTGGTGGGGAACGAACTTGTAGCCGACGCTGCGCACGGTGGAAATGCGGCCCCGGTAGGTGGGACCGAGCTTGCGGCGCAGGCGGGCCACGTGGACATCGACCGTGCGGCCGTCGCCGATGTTCCCGTAACCCCAGATGGCCGAGATGAGGGCATCACGCGTGTGGACCGTGCCCGGATGGGACACCAGATGGGCCAGGAGTTCGAACTCCAGGTAGGTGAGATCCAGTTCACGCCCGTCGACCTCGACCAGCCGGCGCGCGTGGTCCACCCGGATCGCGTCGTCGAGCCGGACGGGGTCGGGGTGCGGTGCCGGTGCCGGTGCCGGCACCGGCTCACGGGCCGGAAGCGTCCCGGGGTCGGCGGAGCGGATCTCCGGACGTATGCCGTGCGCTTCCATGAGCGCCACGGGGTCGACGTCCGCCGCCAGGTACACGAGATATCCGACGCGGCCGCCATGGGTCACGAAGGCGCCGGGCGGACGGTCACCGACCAGTTGGAGGCGCGGGGCCGAGGAACGACGGATGGCGGGTGCGGGAACGGCAGTGGTCACGGTGAGCCCCTTCGGCTGCGCGGATCGAGGTACGGATACCGGGTGTTCGAGCACGACAGGGCTTGGGGTTTCCGTGACGGAGTCGACCGCGAGGGTCGGCCCGGCACGCGCCGGTCGGACCCGCACGGCTCGAAGGGCCGGAGGCACGGAAGGCGCGGCGCACGGAAGGAAGCGGCAGCCGGATCACCGGCGCGCTTCGAGAAAACGCCCTGTCGCAGAAGCCCTAAACGGGTCGGCAGACGGCGCTGGCTACGCGACGGAAGTCAACGTGCCTGCGGCGTACGAGCAACGGCTGCGACGGGGACATGACGACATCGTGAAGTGCGCGGCGGGCATGCGTCAATACTTCCCTACTGATTCCATAGGAAATATCCGGGCGAGGGGGCCCGGCCTGCCCCTGACCTGCATCGTCTCGCATCTCAAGAACCAACTGTCCATCATTCGGTCGTGCTCTTGTCGGGAAGGTCGCTTGGCGCGAGTATCCCTATCAATCCGATGGGAAAGGTGGGGAATCGGTGAAGCGGATCCGGCCGGGACGCTGATGTGCTCGGCACCCGCCGGGCTCGGGCCGGAACACCGCCACCGCCCGAGCGGCATCCGGACCGGCGCGGCGAAACGGTCAGGCATCCCTCCCACCTCTCCCAGCAACCGGCCGAAGCCACCGACAACGCCCCGGAGTAGCCGACATGACCACCGCCATCCCCCATGGCACCGCTGTCCGTCCAGCCCCCGCGCCACACAGCGGTACCGGGTGCTGCCGGTGACGCCCATGCGGACGACGCCCGGCCCCTCCGGCCTCGGATCCGCCGACGAGCGGCGGCGCGCGCTCCTGCGTACCGCCCGTGATGTGGCGGACGACCTCGCCGCGGACGCCATCGTCCGCGATCAGGCGGGCAGACCGCCGTTCGACGAGGCGGCCCGGCTGCGCGAGGCCGGCCTGCCGGCGGCCCTCACCCCGCCCGGACCCGGCCGCGGAGTGGACTGGGGTACCGGATGCGCCGTCGTACGGGAGATCGCCGCGGCCGACAGCTCTGTCGGCGACGTCCTCGCCC
Source organism: Streptomyces avidinii (assembly GCF_045161815.1). Lineage (NCBI taxonomy): Bacteria > Bacillati > Actinomycetota > Actinomycetes > Kitasatosporales > Streptomycetaceae > Streptomyces > Streptomyces avidinii. Next base: position 8,736,572 of record NZ_CP108863.1, on the reverse strand, counting down.
GCCACTACGCACACGCCTGGAGCGGACGCTTCTACGCGAGTCACGAACACGCGACCGCCCTCGAGGAGGAGTCCGTGCGCGAGCAGTGGCTGTGGACCGGATCGGTCGGCACTCCCGCACCCCACGGGGTCTCCGTGGGACCGGACCTCACACTGAGGCCGCGCGCCACCGGCTACCTGCTGGACGGGCGCCGGTCCGTGGACACGGCGGTGGCGGCGGCCGACCAGATCGTGGTCGACGCCGTCTGCGCCGCGACCGGTGACGTCCTGGTCGTACGGATCCCACCCGGCGCACAGGGCGTGAGCCTCGAACCGGCCCACGACCGCCTCGGGCAGCGGGTCGCCGGCGCGGGCGAGGTCGTCCTGAACAGGGTCACCATCACTCCGGGGCACGTGCTGGGGCGCCGACCGCACGACGAGGAGTCGACAGCGCCGTTCACGGCGCTCGCCGAGCCGGCGCTCCGGCTCGCCCTGTGCCACGTCGGCCTCGGCATCACCGAGGGCGCCCTCACCGAAGCACGCGATCTCAGCAGGGGCGGCCGCGCACACCGGCTGCCCGGTGAGGATCCGGACCTCTTCCTGACGTACGGGGAACTCGCCTCTGCCGCCCAGACGGCCACCGCCGTGGTCGACCGGGCGACGGAGGTGATGGCCCGGGCCCTCGCCGCGGGTGCGCAGCTCGATGCCGAGGTACCGGCGGGCGTCGCCGCCCTGGTCGCCACGGCCGAGACCGTGATGTCGAGGGCCGCCCTGCACATCACAGCCCGGGTGCTGGAGCTCGCCGACGCCCCCGGCCTGGACCGGTTCTGGCGCAACGCCCGGGTCCTGACAGCCCACCGACCGGTCGCACACCGCCTGCGCTCCATCGGCGAGCACTACCTCAACGGCTCCCACCACCCGGTGGCGGCAGCCTTCCTCTGACCGACGGGGCACCGCTCGGGCCGCGGATCCGCGGCCCGAGCCCTCCGCCCGCCGGGCGAGGCCACCCGCCCGGCAGCCCGCGGCCACCTGCGGCCGACGCCGGCCGAATCCATGCCGGATAATGTCCCTATGCGGATCTCAGCCAGGGCGGACTATGCGGTACGTGCCGCGCTGCAGCTCGCCGCGTCACAGGATGACGGGCCGGTGAAGGCCGAAGCCATCGCCGACGCCCAGGACATCCCGCACAAGTTCCTCGAGGGCATCCTGAACGACATGCGCCGTGGCGGTCTCGTGCTCAGTCAGCGCGGCGGCAACGGCGGCTACCGGCTGGCCAGGCCCGCCGAGTCCATCAGCATCGCGGATGTCATCCGCGTCGTGGACGGACCGCTCGTCTCGGTGCGCGGAGTCCGCCCGCCCGACCTGTCCTACACCGGCCCCGCCGAGTCACTGCTCCCCCTGTGGATCGCGCTGCGGGCCAACGTGCGCGAGATCCTCGACGGCGTGTCCCTCGCCGACGTCGCGTCCTGCGACCTGCCCCCCGATGTCTCGGCGCTGGCCGATACCCCCGGGGCCTGGACCAATCCCTAACCTCCCCCACCTGCGCGTTCTCACATAGCGAGAGCCAAGAGTCCACCATGCGGTCACCCTCTTGGGGCGGGTGTCCACCTCTGCCAAGATGCCTACCAACCAGGTGGGAAAACTAGGATTCAGGGAGGTGGCCGTGCGAACACCGCATCACGCAGGCCGGATTCCGCCTCTGACCTCCCGCCGGCACATCGACCTGGTCCGCACGTCCAGCGCCATCTGTCAGCCCTGCTGACAGCCTTCGCCGGGCCCGGCTCCGCGTAGTGCGCCACCGGGCGCCGTCCCGGTCCGCTCTCCGGCGGACGGTCGGGTCCCTCGGCCGACCTCACCGACCGCGTGCCTTCGAACGCGGGCGTCCGACACCTCTCCGTAGCTCGGCCTGCGACCGCGATCCCGCAGGCGCCGGCCGGGAGCGGGGTGTCCTGTGTGCCGATGGCTTTGCGCCGCCCATCTCCGTATCTCTCTGAACACCTTCCGTGAAAGGACACTCCCGTGTCTGCCGCCAGACCGATCACCCTCCTGCGCGCCATCGCCGTCACAGCGGCGCTTCCCCTGCTGCTCACCGCCTGCGGCTACGGTTCCGAGGCGAAGAAGGACGAACCGAAGGCCGCGGACGCCGCCGACGCCGGCAAGAAGCTCTCCGCCGCCGAGGTCCGCATCGGGTACTTCCCGAACCTGACGCACGCCACCGCACTCGTCGGCCTCCAGGAAGGCCTGATCGAGAAGGAACTGAACGGCACCAAGGTCAAGCCGCAGTCCTTCAACGCCGGCCCGTCCGAGATCGAAGCCCTCAACGGCGGCTCTCTCGACATCGGCTTCATCGGCCCCTCCCCCTCGATCAACGGCTACGTCAAGTCCAAGGGCTCCAACCTGCGGATCATCTCCGGATCCGCCTCCGGCGGCGTCAAGCTCGTCGTCAACCCCGACAGGATCAAGAGCCTCGACGACCTCAAGGGCAAGAAGATCGCCACCCCGCAGAAGGGGAACACGCAGGACGTCGCGTTCCTCAACTGGATCTCCGAGAAGGGCTGGACGGTCGACCCCGAGTCCGGCAAGGGCGACGTCTCCGTCGTCCGCACCGACAACAAGGTCACCCCCGATGCCTTCAAGCAGGGCTCCATCGACGGCGCCTGGGTCCCCGAACCCACCGCCTCCAAGCTCGTCTCCGACGGCGGCTCCGTCCTCCTCGACGAGACCGCCCTGTGGCCCGACAAGAAGTTCGTGATCACGAACATCATCGTGTCCCAGAAGTTCCTCAAGGAGCACCCGGACGTCGTCGAAGCGGTCCTCAAGGGCACCGTCAAGACCAACGAGTGGATCAACGCCAACCCGGACAGGGCCAAGGCCTCCGCCAACGCCAAGCTCCAGGCCGACAGCGGCAAGGCACTCGACGCCAAGGTCATCGACCCCGCGTGGCCCAGCATCGCCATCACCGACGACCCGCTGGCCGCCACCCTCAAGACCCAGTCCGAGTGGGCCGTCAAGGCCAAGCTCATCGAGCAGCCCGACCTCGCCGGCATCTACGACCTCACGCTCCTGAACAAGGTGCTCAAGGCCGCCGGCAAGCCCGAGGTCTCCGACGCCGGACTCGGCACCAAGTAACCCCGCAATCCAGCAACCCCAGGAGGTGACGACCATGGCCGGTTCGTCACTATCCTGGGGCTTCGGCGTGCGGGAAGTCCACCCTGCGCGACGCCGCGGTCAGAGGACCTTGGAGAGGAAGGCGCGGGTGCGGACGTGCCGCGGGTCGTCCAGGACGGCCGCGGGCGGCCCCTGTTCGACGACGGCTCCGCCGTCCATGAACACGACGGTATCGGCGACCTCGCGGGCGAAACCGATCTCGTGCGTCACGACGATCATGGTGGTTCCGGCGCGGGCCAGGTCCTTGATGACGTCCAGGACCTCACCGACCAGCTCCGGATCGAGGGCCGAGGTCGGCTCGTCGAAGAGCAGTACCTTGGGCTCGAGGGCGAGCGCGCGGGCGATGGCCACGCGCTGCTGCTGCCCGCCGGACAACTGCAGCGGATAGGCGCCGGCCTTGTCGGTGAGACCGACGCGGTCCAGCAGCCGGCGGGCCGTCGCCTCCGCCTCCTGACGCGGGCGGTGCAGCACGGAGACCGGGGCCTCGACGAGGTTGTCCAGTACGGTGAGGTGCGGGAAGAGATTGAAGGACTGGAAGACGAACCCGATGCGGGTGCGCTGTCGCAGAACCTCCTTCTCCTTCAACTCGTACAGCTTGCCGCGGGAGCTGCGGTAGCCGATGAGGTCGCCGTCGACGCTGATCCAGCCACGATTGACCTTCTCCAAGTGGTTGATGGTGCGCAGGAGCGTGGACTTCCCCGACCCGGAAGGGCCGAGGATGACGGTGACTTCACCGGCGCGGACCAACAGGTCGACGCCGCGCAGCACTTCCTGTGGCCCGAAGCTCTTGTGAACACCGCGCACCTCGACCATGACGTCACTCACGGAATCTCCCCTCACGGGTGCTCGGCCGGGTTGACCTGCGACGTCTCGATCGCGGAGGCGGTGGTACCCCACTTCTTGAGGATCCGCGCGTAAGTGCCGTTCCTGATCAGCTCGTTGACGGCGGCCTGGAGGGCGGGGGTGAGCGGGGAGCCCTTCTTGAAGGCGAACCCGACGTCGAGGCGGTGGTACTCGCCGAGGAAGGCGGTCTGCGCGGCGGGCTGTGCGCCCTGGTGGCGCAGGCCGTTGATCGTCGACATGACGACGTCGATCCGGCCCTGCTGGAGGGCGGTGGTGACGGCCCCGGTCTCGGAGAAGACCTTCACCTCGTACGGCTTCTTGCCGGCGGCGGCGCAGACGCCCTTCTGCCCGGTGAGGGTCTTCTCGAACGTCGTGCCCGCGCCGGTGCCGATGGTCAGTCCGCACAACTGGGTGAGGTCGGAGACCTGCGTGGTCAGGGTGGTGTTGCCCGTCCTGACCGCGAACCCCTGCCCGTCGTTGATGTAGGTGACGAAGTCGATGGTCTTCAGGCGTTCGGTGGTGACGCCGAAGTTGCCCGTGCCGAAGTCGTACTTGCCGCTGCCGAGGGCGGGCAGGATGGTCTCGAAGGAGGCGTCCTGGCGCTCCAGCTTCACGCCGAGCACCTTGGCCACCGCCTCGGCGATGTCGATGTCCTGGCCCGCGGGCGGTTTGTCCTGCCCGTTCGGGTAGTACGCCGCGGGAGGGGCTCCGACGGAACTGCCGACCCGCAGGGTGCCCGTCTTGCGTACCTCGGCGGGCAGCAGGGCGGCGACCGAGTCCACGGGCCGTACGCCCGCGACGGGGTCGTCGGCCGGCGCGGAGGGCACCTGGGCACCCGGGACGGCCGGTGCTCCGCCGCCGGAGCCGCAGGCTGTCACGGCCAGGAGGGGCAGCAGGGCGAGGGCGGCGGCGGTGCGCAGGCGGGTGGGGATCCCGTTCCCGGGGAGGCTCACAGCGGGAAGACCTTTCCATTGCGGGGCGTGGTACCGAGGTGCGGCAGGGTGCCCGGGCGGGACGTGCGTGCCGGGGAGGTCACCCGCGCACCGCCGTGAGGGGCTGGTGGGAGTCGTCTGCGAGGACGTGTGGGTCGATGAGGGCGTGACGACGCGGAGCGTCGGGAGGGTCGGTACGGCGGCAGCGCACGCCCCGGCTCGCAGCGGTGCGCCTGTACGGCTCACGGCCCGCGTCCGGTGGTGGTGCGAAGGGAGATCTCGGCCCGCGACGGGGTTACCGAGGGAGGGAAGGGCCGATCAGACAGCCCACTGCCGCGTCAGGCGCAACACGCCGCGGACCACACCCGACCGAAGTCGATGTAGTCGCGCGAGACAAGGCGCTGACGGGCATTCATGTGACTACTTGAGCAGTACAAGCGGCTCTTCGTCAAGCAAAGGCCGGATGCCGAACCGCCTCGGCCGCCCGGGCCCCGCGTGGTTGACAGGGCCGGGCCGTAAGCGCTTACGATCGGCCACGGAGCGGCCCCGCCCATACGGCAGGCCCTCTGCCCGCGTTGAGGGACGCGGTGGGCGTGACGACACGAGTACCCCTTTCCCGGCAGCACCGCAACCGCACGGATCCCGTGCCGTACTTCCGCGTGCCGTGCCGCCGGGTGGTCGTCCACACCCGCACCCCTCCCTGGAGACCCTCCCCATGGCCACCCCGCCCGATGTCACCGATCACGCCGACGTGCCCGACACCACCACCACCGCTGCCCGCGCCGGGGCAGCCGCCCTCCTGGCGAAGCCTTCCGGGGCGCACGGCATCCCCGGGACCGAGCTGCCGCCGATCGTGCCGCGTCGGCACATCGGCCGCCGGCTGTCCGCCGCCGCCGCACTGCTGGTCCTCGCGCTGGTACTGGCCTCCGTCATCCGCAACGAAGCCTTCCAGTGGGGCGTGGTGGGACGGTACTTCACCACCGCCGCCGTGCTCGACGGGCTGCTGCTCACCCTGTGGCTGACCGGCGCGGTGATGGTGCTCGGGTTCCTGTTCGGCACCGTGCTGGCGGTCATGCGCCTGTCGGCCAACCCGGTGCTCCGGACGTTGAGTTGGGGATACGTGTGGATCTTCCGGTCCACACCGCTGCTGGTACAGCTGCTGTTCTGGTTCAACATCGGCGCCCTGTACCCCACGCTCGGCCTCGGTATCCCGTACGGACCCCAGCTCTTCACCATCGAAACGGTGAACCTGCTCGGCCCGACCCTCACCGCCGTCATCGGCCTGACCCTGCACGAATCCGCGTACGCCGCCGAGGTGGTGCGCGGCGGCATCCTCTCCGTGGACCCCGGCCAGACCGAGGCCGCCCAGGCACTGGGCCTGAGCAGGCGACGCACCCTGCGCCGGATCGTGGTTCCCCAGGCGATGCGGTCGATCGTGCCGACCGCCGGGAACATGCTGATCGGCACGCTCAAGGGCACCAGCATCGTCAGTGTGCTGGCCGTGCACGACCTGCTGTACTCGGTACAGCTGACCTACAACCAGAACTACCAGGTGATCCCGCTGCTGATGGTCGCCACCCTCTGGTACATCGCCGTCACGACCGTGCTGAGCGCGGGCCAGTACTACGTCGAGCGGTACTACGCGCGCGGAAGTTCCCGCGGCATACCGCCCACGCCGCCGCAGCGGCTGCGCATCCGGCTGACCTCCCTGCGCGCCCGGCTGCACACCCTGACCGCCCCGGGGAGGGTCCGTCCGGGATCCGGTCCGGTTCCGGTTCCCGTTCCAGAACGTAGCGACGCGGACCCGGGAAAACTGCTCCGCAATTGACAGTTGGGGGCCGACCGCAACGGTGTGCGGCCGATGATGGCCCCGACATGGCCGATGCCCGTGCGGGGATGCGCTCCTGTCCGCAGCCTGCGTGGCGGAGCGGACGGTGGTTGCGGGCTGCCGTGTTCACACTGCTCAGCGCGGCGCTGGCGGTCGTAGGCCATCACCTGGCGGCGCAGGACACGGTTTCCTGGCGGCGGGCGACGGTCGGGGTGCTGGCCGCCTTCGCTCTTTCCTGGCCGGTGGCCCGTCGACCCCTGCCCGGCCGGTACGTGCTCGCGGCGACGGGGCTGGCACAGCTCCTCCTGCACGGTGCTCTGTCCCTGCAGAGGCAGAGGCATGTACGTGACGGGCATGCCGGAGCACACGACGGTGTGCTGGAGGTCGGGCACACCTCGCACCATGCGGCGTGGGCCATGACGGCTGCTCATTGCGTGGCCGCATGCGTGATGGCCCTGCTCATGCACCGGGCGGATCAAGTGCTGAGCCGTGTGCCGGAGATGGTGGGCCGCTGGGCCCAGTCGGCGGTTGCGGCTGCCGTCGCGGCTTTCGGTGCCGGCCGCCGGCCATGGTTCCGGCCCGGCCTGCGGTCGGTGATACCCGCCCCGCTCAGCGGGCTTGCCGTACGGCCGACGGTGATGACGATGCTCTGTCACGCGGTGGTGCGACGGGGGCCTCCTGCCGGATGCGCAGGAGACGCTCCCCCAATCCTGGCCGGCCCCTCACCCGCACGGTGAGGACCGTCCCGCGTACCGAGAGGGTTCCTCCATCATGAACGGATCACACATCCGTCTCCACCTGCGCCGGCTGGCCTTCGTGGCCGTTGCCTCCCTGGCGGCCCTGGGCGTGGCTGCCGGGCCGGCCGCCGCGCACGCCGAGGTCACGGCCTCCGATCCGCGCGCGCTCGCCGAGAACGTCACGTTGTCCTTCACCTCCGAGGCGGAGTCGGACACCGCGGGCATCGCGGAGTTGCGGGTCGTACTCCCGAAGGGCATCGCTCCGGACGCCGTGACACTCAAGGACGCTCCCAAGGAGTGGAAGCTGACGGCCACCCCGGACGGGTACGCGATCGGTGGCCCGGCCCTGGCCACCGGCACCGATGCCGAGTACAGCATCACCGTGCGCCAGCTGCCCGACGAGAAGTCCCTGGCGTTCAAGACGCTGGAGACCTACAGCGACGGAACGATCTCCCGCTGGATCGAGGTGCCCACCAGCGGCGAGAAGGTCGACAACCCGGCTCCGTTGCTCGAACTGAAGGCGGCGGCCCCCGGTGCCAGGCTGATCGCCCCGAGTCCGACGCCGTCTCCGGCGCCGAGCACCGTCCCCTCTGCCCAGGTGTTGGCGGCGACCCCGGCGGCTCCCGTCGAGGCGGCGAGCGCGGAGGAGGCCGGCAGCAGTACCGGCACCGTCGTCGGCGTGGTCGCGGCCGTGCTCCTGCTCGTCGCTGCCGGCGCCTTCTGGTGGATGCGCCGCAACAGTGGCGGGGCCTGACAGGAAGGGCGGCCGGGGCCGGGGCGTCGCACGCGTGTGGCGGCCCCGGCACCGGCACCGGTCTCCGCTCCGTCCCCGCGATGGCTACGTGATGACCAGGTGATGACTACGTGATGCGGACGGTATCGCGCACGGTGACCTGATCGATGTCGGTGGTGCGCACGGTGACGTTCAGGGTCCAGACCCCTGGCATCGGCAGCCGCAGGTCGTAGGCCGCCCAGTACCCCTTCTGATTCTTCAGCTTGGCGTCCAGCGGGCCGATCCCGAGGTCGTCCTGGGTAAGGGTGAGGCGGAGTTCGGGGACGGTGGCGAGGCCGCCGTCCGCGGTGAACACGATGGCCTCGACCGTGTTCTCGCCGACGCGTCCCGGCGCGAGCGTGATCTGCACCGTGCCCCTCTTGTTGGCCGTCCCCATCTCGAACGGGACTGTGACCACCTTCGCCTGTGGCTCCTGCGCGGTGGCCGTCGGTGCCCTGTCGGCGGCGGCGCGGCTGGGCTGGGTTCCGGTGAGCAAGGTCGTGATCGCCAGGACCACGACACCGAGTACGGCCTCGGCGGCCACCGTGCGGCGCAGGCTGCGCCGGTACCCGTCGGTCTCGGCGGCGGGCGGCTCGGTGTCGTCGCCCGGCTCACCCCCTGCTGGTGTACCGGATGTGCTGCCGGGTTCTGATCCCGTGGGGGAAGGCGGCGCACCGACCGTCTGTACGACCCTGACCCGCTCGGGCTCGGGCACGGCCGGCGGTTCCGCGGCCGGGGACGACCCCTCGTGGACGAGGCGGGCTGTCCAACGGCGGGAGAAGTACGCCACCCCCAGCACGAGAACCACTGCGGCGATCTTCACGGCGAGGATCCTGCCGAACGACGTGGTGGAGAGCGCCTCCCACGAGCCGACCTGCCGCCAGGACTGGTACGTCCCCGTGCCGACCAGCACGGCAATGGCGGTGAAGGCCAGGGTGGAGAAGCGCCCGATCGCGGATGCCGGGACAGCACTGCTGCCGGGCTCTCGGCGCCGGAGGAGGATCGCCAGCGTGATCAGGCCGCCCAGCCAGACCCCCATGGCCAGCAGGTGCAGCACGGAGACGGGAATGGCCAGCGGCACCTGGATGCCGGCGGAGGCATGTTCCGCGGAGGCCCAAGTGAACGCCAGGGCCAGGGCGAGCGCTGCCCCGGCCAGGCGGACAGGGGCGCCGACGTCATCCGGCACCTTTCCGTCATCGTGCCGGTCGAGTAGTACGGCCAGCCGTTTCAGCAGCACCGCGGCACCGGCGAGCAGAACAAGCCGAGCGATCAGTGCGATCCCGGGTCTCCCGGTGACGGTTCGGCCCAGCCGCGACAGGTCGAACGCGGAGGTCAGCGCGCCGGCCGTCTCGTACGGGCCGCGGAGCAACAAGAGGGCCACGGTCGACGCCGCCAGTGCCACCCAGCCGACTGCCAGCAGTCTGCGCACGGCACGAACCGCGCCTGCGGTGGGCCAGCACACGAGGACGAAGGCGGCAGCTCCGACCAGCAGGGCCAGTCCGCTGTAGGCGACATAGCGCAGGAAGCCGTACAGGCGCCCGGCCGCCGTGTCCTCGAGGGATCCGGTCGCCACCACGACGGTGGTGTCGGACGGTTTGCCGATGGAGAAGATGAACGCGCCCGAGATCGGGTGGCCATCGGCGGAGACGACGCGCCAGGCCACCGTGTAGGTGCCCTGGGGAAGCTCGTCGGACAGCTCCACCCGTGCGGTGTTGTCCTTGCCGTCCACGTGCTGGGCCGGGCGTGGGTTCGCCCGCTCATTCTCCGGAGACAGCACTCTCAGTGAGTCGTCGGAGAAGCTGACCGACTCCGTGAAGGTGAGTGTGACCTGTTGCGGAGCCGCCTGGAGGACGCTGCCGTCCGCAGGGTCGGAAGCGCTGAGGCCGGCGTGCGCGAAGGCCGATCCCGCCCCGCCGAGGACCAGGGCGAGTACGGCTGCGACCAGCGCGAGGACGGTCAGGGACGTCCTCGCGGCAGGCGATCCGGTGTGCATGAACAGTCAGTCTCCGAGGTGGCGGTCGTCAGCGGTGCACCGCAGCCCGCAACTCGGCCGTTCGGAGCAGAAGTTGGAGGGTCGGGCCCACCGGGACGACAGGACGGACTCTGGCAGGGCTGGAGGTCATGAGGAGATGTGGACGATAGTGCTGCCGGCCTCGGGACGGAGCTGGTTAAGCAACTTCGGCTAAAGGACGGCACGGAAGGGCCCCGCTCGGAGTGCATTCCTGTAGGCGGCCGGCGCGCTCCGGCCGCCGGTCGTCATGTTCCGCCCGCCCGGAGCAAGCGCCGTTCGGTCGGGGCTCAGGGGCTGACGGCACCCCCGAGCAGCGTGAGCGCGGTCTCGCGCAGGCGGGCGTCGGCGCCGGCGGTCCGGCGGCCGGTGATGCCGGAGCGGAACAGGGCGGCCCCCTCCATCAGCATGACGAACACCTCGGCCCTGTGCTGTGCTTCGGCCTCGCTCAGGCCCGGCGCGTGGTCCCGGACGAACGCGGCGACGTGCGTGACGTACTGGTCGTAGAAGGCGCGGACCGCCGCGGCCGCTTCCTCGTCGTGGGCCGCCAGTGCCCACACCTCGGTGAACAGCAGCACCAGGCGCGGGTCGTCGTGGTCGGAGAGGACGGCGTCGAGCAGGGCTTCGCGGTCGGCGCCGTGTGTACGCGCGACGGTGAGGGCGGTGACCCGTTCCAGGGACGAGGCGAGGATGCGGTCGAGGAGCGCCGACAGGAGGGCGGAACGGGCCGGGAAGTAGTACTGGAGGTGGCCCAGCCGGACGCCGGCCTCCTCGGCGACGGCCCGCAGGGTCAGTTCGGACCCGCCGGAGCTCGTGAGGACGCGCTCGGCCGCGTCGAGGAGAGCCGTACGCCGCTGGCGGCCCTTGGAGGTCGGTCCGGCTGCGGCGCTCATGCGGCGGCCCGCGTTCCGGCCCGCCCGCGGCCCGTGACGACGGCGTCGTTCTCATCGAGGGCGAGGCCGACCCCGTGTGCGGTGAGCAGCTCGGCCACGCGGGCGGGGTTCGGGTGCTGCTCGGGGAACACCACGCCCCGGGGGGCGGGGGAACCGTCGGTCCCGAGGACGCGGCGCAGGCCCAGGACGGCCCCGACCGCCGTCAGGTGGTGCTGGCCGAGCGGGTCGGTGACGGTCGCGGTACGGGTGTGCCCGCGATGGGTGACGTCCACGCGCAGCCGGGCCGTTCCGCCGTCGCCCGGCGAGTGGAGCAGGGCCCTGCGTGCGGGGGCCCAGCGTTCCCCGCCGGCCCATCGGAAGAATCCTGTGCCCCGCAGGGCGAGGAGGGCCCGGGTCGCGGCCGGGGAACTGAATCCGATGCGGGTGGCTGCGGTGGTGGTGCCGAGGGTCAGCGGCAGGGTGAACTGTTCCGGGGTGTCGATGCGGGCGACGCGTACGGGTGTTCCGTCGATGCGGACCGTACGGGACTCCGTCATCGGGGAGGCGAGCCGGCGCCTCCCGCCGTCCACCACCTCGAACGCCACACCCAGCCGGTCCATGAACTCGACGGAGTCCGCCCCGGCCCGGTCGGCCATGTCCCACCGCACGGCGATCTCGACCTGCTCGGCGCCGCCCAGCTCCTCGGCCAGCGCGGCCGCCACCAGGCTGCTGACCCCGCCCATCCAGGCGGAGGACAGCAGCACCGGGGCGGCCGGACGGTGCAGGGCGGCGACGGTGACGGCCCGCTGCAGGCGGCCCGTCCACCGGGTGATGTCGACGTAGGGCACACCGGCGGCCGCGGCGGCGATCAGCACCCGGTCCTCGGGGTCGTTGACCGAGCTGATGACAGCCCGGACGCCCGCCCGGAAGGGGGAGGGGTCCGCCAGGTTCCAGGCACGGACCTCGCCCCCGACCTCGGCGGCCAGCGCCTCGCCCCGGTCGGGGTTGCGGCCGGTGAGCAGGGTGGGGGTGTCCACAGCCAGGATGCGGGCGATCTCGGCGCCGACGGTGCCGTATCCGCCGGTGATCAGTACCGGGCCGGAGGGGTCCGGGCGCAGCTCGTCGTGCGGTTCGGTGATCATGTCCCAGAGTTTAGGTCAGATGACCTAAAAATGCGATCCTCCTTCGATTCGTGCGGAGCCGGTACCGACTCCCGCGCGGGCGGCCCGCAACTCGCGGCGCAGCCGGGGAGGCACGCTGAGCCCTCCGGGTGACGGTCCGGCAGCAGAAACGATCACTTGTGCGGCGCGGGCGAACAACCGTGCCGGGGCCCGCAAGGATCAAGAAGCCAAGATCCTCTTTCTTCGACGGAGAAGCAGCATGGCTGTGCGCTCCGCTGGTCTCCTTCGAAGCCTGACGAGAAGGACTTCATGAGCAGCAGCACCGACATCCAGGCACCCTCCGGGCTCCTGGCCGACATCAAGCACCGATCCGACGGCCACCACCAGGTGTTCGGCATCCACCTGCGGTGGCAGATCGGCGACAACCGGCCCGACCACGGGGCCTGGCCCCCGCCGTCCGACTGGAACGAGGGCAACGCCCCCTACCCGCACGTCTACGAGGTGTGGATCAACGGTCAGGCACGGCAGACGGTGTACCTCCACTGGCCGGCCTGGGACTGGTCCCCGTCCAACTCCCACTGGGTGGACCTGGGCGAGGAACCCGACCCCCAGTACCGGGTGAAGATCCGGGCCAAGGTCGACGGCTCGTTCACCGCGTTCACCAACGAGGTCACCGTGGCCACGAGCGCTGCGGTGCCCTGGTCCGCCCCTCAACAGGCTCGGGGCGCGCAGTCCGGCGCCACCCCCGCTCCCCGACACGGCACGATGAACGACCCGCGCAGCCGGGCCGCCGCCGCGATCAGGGACGAGGACCCGTCTGTGATCTGTGCGAAGGCCCGGGCCGAGAACACCAGCACCACCTGGCAGGAGGTGCTGCCGGGGGCGGACCGGATGCTGGCCGACTACCCCTGGAACCACGCCCTGCGGTATCTGGAGTACCGGAAGTTCTTCGAGGGCAACACCGTCGCGTCCACCGGGAACCCGGCGTTCGCGGGTCTCGACCTGGTGCCCGGCGCGGATCTCGGCGACTGGCCCACGACCCGGCTGGATGCCTCCGCCGAAAGCCACACGTTCTCGTACGACTACACGGCCTATCACACGGACGAGACCTGGTCGCACCGCTGGTTCCTCACCCGCGACGGGTGGGATCCCCGCCGCGGACTCTCGTGGGAGGACCTGGAGCCCGTTCCGTTCCTGGTCGAGGTCCAGGGGGCGCACCGTGAGGAGGACTCCACCCATTGGGAGTTCGCCACCCTCCCGACCCGGAGCGGGCGGGCCGCGATCGTGCATGTCTGGGGCGGTCACGGCGGCCCGGACACCCCTGACGGCGCTAACGGCGGCAAGTCCGGGGAGTTCTTCCTGTCCGTGTGCGACGTGGTATTCCACTGACGCCTTCCGGATCCACCTGCCCGGTCGGGGGCCGCGGAGCGGGTGAGGTTCCATGAGCGGGGCGGCCGCGCGAAGCCGCGGCCGCCCCCTCGCGTCACCCATGACGCTCACTGTCGGCGACGCGGTGAGGGCAACGGCAGGGAGAACCAGACCGCCTTGCCCTCCGCTGTCGGTAGGGTGCCCCAGGATCTGGCGAGGGAGTCGACGAGGAGCAGGCCCCGGCCCGATTCCGCGTCCGGGGCGGCGAAGCGGGCCTGGGGAAGCACCGGGCTTCCGTCGCAGACCTCGACGCCCAGTTCTCGACCGGCCTGCCGCAGCCTGAGCCGTACGGGCCCGCTGCCGTGGCGGACGGCGTTGGAAAGCAGCTCGGAGGCCAGCAGGCAGGCCGTCTCACACAGTTGCTCGTCGTCCTTGCCCCACTCCGCCAGGGTGGCGCGCAGGAAGCGGCGGCCTTCGGCCACGCTGCTCGGGGCGGCGTCCAGGACGACGCTCCGCGCGGTGGCGGGTGTTTCGGGGATGCGGACCAGGAGCAGGGTGACGTCGTCCGGGTTGTCGTTGGCATCCGGGAGCAGATCCGTCAGCAACCGGTCCGCCGCGCCCTCCAGGGATGCGGTCGTCGCGAGGCTCTTCTCCAGCGCCGCGGCGAGCCCGTCGACCTGCCCTTCGATGTCGCTGCCCGGTGTCTCCACCAGGCCGTCCGTGTACAGCGCCAGCACCGAGCCCGGCTCGACGGCGTGCCGACTCTCGTGGTGGGGCACCTCGCCGACCCCGAGCGGCACGCTCACCTCGACCGGCAACCGGCTCACCTCGCCGCCCGGAGCGGCCAGCAGGACCGGCAGATGGCCGGCCGAACAAACGGTGATCTCGGCCGCGTCCGCGTCCACGACGAGGTAGCAACAGGTGACGAACTGGTCCGGGAGTTCACTGACCACCGCGTCGAGGGCACGCATCAGCTGCCAGGGCGGCATCCCGGTCTTGGCCAGCGCGTGGGAGGCGGACCGCAGTTGCCCCATGACCGCAGCAGCGTCCAGCCCGCGCCCCATCACATCGCCGATCATCACGCCGACGCGGCCGCCACCCAGCGGGATCAGGTCGAACCAGTCCCCACCCACACCGGCGCCCTGCCGGGCGGGGAAGTAGCGGCTCGCAGTCGGCATCCCCGGCACGTCCGGCGGTGAACCCATGAGACTGCGCTGGAGGGTGAGAGCGACGTGGCGCTGCTGCTCGTAGAGCGCGGCGAGCATCTCCTCGGCGGCCTTGCGCTCCGTGACGTCGCGGATGGCCGCGGAGACGAGCGTCCCGTCGGGGGTCTCCAGGGGGCTCAGGCTGATCTCGACCGGGAACTCGCGCCCGTCCCGGCACAGCCCGTACAGCTCAAGCCCCGCCCCCATCGGCCTGACCTGCCGGTTGACGAAGTAGCCGTTGCGGAAGTCGGAATGGTGGCCGCGGAACCGGTGGGGTACGAGCACCTCGACGGGCCGCCCCAGCAGTTCCTCGCGCGCATATGCGAAGAGCGCCTCGGTCTGGGCGTTGACCAGCTGGATGATGCCCCTCTCATCGACGATCACCATCGCGTCGGGGGCCGCCTCCAGGAGGGCCCGGAACCGTTCCTCGGCTGCCCGGCGCTCGCTGACGTCCCGCACGGCCGCCGAGATCAGCAGCCCCTCGGGGGTCTCCAGCGGGCTCAGGCTGATCTCCACGGGAAACTCGCGCCCGTCCCGGCACAGCCCGTACAGCTCCAGCCCCGCCCCCATCGGGCGCACCTGGCGGCTGGCCGCGTAGCCCAGCCGGTGGCTGGGATGCTGACCGCGGAACCGCTCGGGAACCAGCACCTCGATGGGCCGCCCCAGGAGTTCCTCCCGCGGGAAGCCGAACAGGGCCTCGGTCTGGGCGTTGACCAGGCGGATCACCCCGGCGTCGTCCACGATCACCATCGCGTCCGGTGCCGCTTCCAGCAGAGCCCTGAAAGGCTCTTCGGTCGTCGCTGCCATGCTGCGCCTCGCACTCGCCGGATCCCGCAGAGGGGGACATCCGACCATGCGGCCGAAAACCCCACCCCTGCTTGACCGGAATCCATCCACAATTGACCGGCTGCGAACGGACCCGCGGTACACCAGCGGGGCATGCCCGGGGATCAACCGGTGAGCAGCCCTCACCGGCGCCCCGTTCAGTGCGGTGACGGTTTCGGGTCCAGGGCGTTGCCGACGGCGCAGCCGCCCTCTCCGGGCATTCGCTGGATCCGGGGCGGCACCCACACCTCGGTGGCGCCGGGGCCCACGCGGGCCAGCAGACAGTCCTGTGCGTCGAAGCCGTTGCCCTGCACCGACAGGAGAACGCCGACCCGGCCGCCGTCCGCCTTCACCTCGGTACGGATCGCCGGATCCAGGTTCAGAGCGGTGAGCGTTCCCCGCACCTCGGCCTCGTCCACCTGACCGTCCTCCGGCACCCGGGGAAGTTTCGCGCGGAGCTCCTCGTACGGCAGCCTGGGCGGTTCGGGCGGCGGAGCGAAGGTCAGCGCAGGCCCGTCCGGGCAGTCCACGTCACGGGGATCCTCGTCCCACTCCGACTCGGGTGACACCCGCAGCGTGAAACAGCGCCGCACGACGACCTCCTCGGGCGCGAGCCACCCCCCGGACGCCGAACCGGACGTACGGACGACCACGTCGACGCCCTTCCCGGTGCGTGTCGAGGTACCCGTCACCCGCAATACCTCGACCCCGTCGACGCCGGAAGCGGAGCGCCCGACTTCCTCCGCCGTGCGCGGACGCTGACCGTAGAGACGCCGGCCCGCCTTCCTGGCCACCTCCCGTGCAGCGTCCGTCGCCTCGTCCTCGGAGGACTGCACCACCCCGCAGCCGACGGTGAGCAGCAACAACGTTACGAGCAGCAGCAGTCGACGCATGCGCCCACCCTTCCGGCGCCGCGCGCGGCGGGCAACCCCTCGCATACTCAGACCGGAGTAGGTGATCGTACTCAGCTGATGCGGCGCCGGACGGCCCGTTCCGGCCGCTGCTCTCGCGCTCGGTCGACCTGCCGGACCGGCTCTGCTCCGGTTTGGACCAGGAAGTCGGTGAGTACTTCGACGAGCCGTTCGGGCTGGTCCTCAGGGATGAGGGTGGACGAGTCGGCGATCTCGATCAGCCGGCCCTGCGGGTACAGTTCGGCCAGGCGGGGACCGTGCTCACGCGGCATCAATCGGTCCTCGGTGGCCCAGACGACCAGTACCGGGCGGTCGAAGTCACTCAGCCGCTCGCTCCAGTCGAGCAAGGTCCTACGGTCCGGTGCCCCGGTGGCGAACTTGGCGAAGTCCCTGCGAATGGCCCTGCTTCGGGTGGCAGGAGCGAACCAGTCGTCCATGATCTCGTCGGGGATCCCACGCAGGCTCATCCCGCCGTATCCGCCCCGGTTGTGGCGGAACGCGGGAATACGCATGAGCCTCGTCAGGAGCCGCACGCCGCCGGGAACCCTGCACACCTGGGCCATGGCCTTGGCCGGCCCCGGGGGAAAGTTGTCGAAGGCCTCGCAGGCCACCAGCACCAGGCGCGCGATCCGCCGGGCCCGCCCTTCCGACACCAGGAACTGGCCCCCGCCCCAGTCGTTGAGCACGAGGGTCACCTGATCCAGAGCGAGCTTCTCGATGAACTCGCCCAGGAGCAGGGCGACACCTCGCTGGGACAGGTCGGCATCCGGATTCATCGGGAGACGGTGACCGCCGAGGGGCAGCGTGGGCAGGACGCAGCGGTATCCGTCCAACTGTGGGACAACCTTGCGCCACTGGGTCTCGTTCATCGGCAGGCCGTGGCCGAACACCAGCACCGGCCCTTCACCGCCGGTGTCCTGGTAGTCGATCGGCCCGGACGACAACTCGATCCTCGGCATCGCTACCCCCACTTGATGGATCGTTCCACTGTAATCCTGGAGCGGAGAGGCGGACGCACCGTTCGGCTCGATCCACCACTTCTTCCCCGGCGGCAAGCAGCAACCGGCCGAGAACATGATCCGAGCCGACCGGCCGACCTGGACGCCGACCGCCCTTCGGGTCGGTCATCACGGAAGCACGGTCACAGCCTCGACGGAAGAGACACACCTGGACGGCCTCGCTCTGCGACCCAGTGTCACCGTTCGGATACTTTGGGCTGACGCAGGCCGACCTCGGGGAGTGAAAAGTCAAGATGGCGACGGTGCTGGTGACGGGCGCGACAGGGAACGTCGGTGCGAAGGTCGTCGCGGAGCTGCGTGAGCGGGGCATTCCGGTCCGTGCCTTCGTCCGTGACCCGGATCGTGCGGCCGCCGTTCTCGGCGGTGAGACCGAGCTGGCGCACGGCGACTTCGCCGAGCCGGCGTCTGTCCGGCGGGCACTCGACGGTGTCGAGCGGATGTTCCTCCTCTGCGCGAACGACCCCAGGCAGGTGGAGTACGGGACGAACGCGATCGACGCGGCAGCGGCCGCGGGTGTCCGGCAGGTGGTCATGCTGTCCACGATCGGGGCAGGGGTCGGTTCCCCGACGGTCTTCTTCGACCAGCACGGCCGTATCGAGGAGCACCTGCGCGGCTCGGGCATCCCGGCAGTGGTGCTGCGCTCGAGCCACATGATGTCGAACATCCTCGGTTCTGCCACGACCGTCCGGCAGGCCGGCCGCTTCTTCCTCCCCGCCGGTGACGCGCGCATCGCGATGGTCGATCCGTATGACGTCGCCGGCGCCGCTGCCGCGGTGCTGGTCACGTCCGGGCAGGACGGCCGGACTCATGTCCTCACCGGGCCGGAGGCGATCACCTACGCCGAGGTCGCGCGCCTGCTGTCGAGTGCCCTGGGCCGCCCGATCGAGTACGTGGACGTTCCGGACGACGCGGCGATCGCGGCGATGGCCCAGGCCGGCCTGCCGCAGTGGCTCGCGGAGCAGGTGGTGGCCGTTTTCGAGGCGCTGCGCGGCGGTGAGAACGCGACAACCACCGACTCGGTACGGGAACTGACGGGCCGTGAGCCGCGCGGCTTCGACCAGTTCGCCCGCTGGGCGGCCCCGTTGCTGGCCAGCGAATAGCACGCCCTCAGCGCCGGCAGAAAGCTACGAAAGCCCCCTGGGCACTGCGCCGTGGCTTGCTGCGCACAGGGGCGGCGCTTGATGCGCATCACCCTCGCCACGACGAGACTCCCTCGTCAGGCTCAGGGGGGCATTTCCGGCGTGTCACGCGGGCTGCGCGGCTCCGATCCGGAGGTCCTCGGTGAGAGTGGCTGTCCGGTGGGCTCGGCACGGCTGTGGGCGGAGGATTCCTGATGGGTGAGAGCGTCAGCGGGCAACCGCCGGGCGGCACCCCACGGCACCCGCACAGTCACGCGTCCGGGAGCGACGACGGCGCGTCGGACCATGGTCCGGCGGGGAGGGCCGCCACGCCCGGGAAGCCTGGTGCCGCCGAGGAGACGGGGCCCGGGCCGGTGGCACGGTTGCGTGCGGTCGTGAAGTCCGCAGGGTCCGCGGGGCCTCCCCCGGGGCCGGCGCGGCCGGAGTTCTGGCGCAGCCCGCTCCGGGGCCCGTGGCTGACCGCGGTGTTCGGGCTGGTCCTGCTGTTCGGGATCACGGTGCTGTTCGTGACGGGCCTGCTGTCGTACGCCGCGTACAACCCGGATCTGGCGGCGGTCAACGACCAGACTCCGGACAAGGGGTGGCTCGGCTTCTACCTGTTCTCCTGGCCGACGTCGCCGTACTGGCTCTACCGGCTCACCCAGGGCGTCCACGTGACGCTGGGGATCGTGCTGGTGCCCGTGCTGCTGGCGAAGCTGTGGTCGGTCATTCCGAAGCTGTTCGAGTGGCCCCCGATCCGCTCGGTGAGCCACGCCGTCGACCGCCTGTCATTGGTCCTGCTGGTCGGCGGCGCCGGCTTCGAGTTCGTCACCGGCATCCTCAACGTGCAGCTGCACTACATCTTCCCCGGCTCCTTCTACACGCTGCACTTCTACGGAGCCTGGGTGTTCATCGGCGCCTTCGTGGTGCACGTGACGTTCCGGCTGCCCAGGGCCCTGCGTGCCGTCAGGCGCCGTCTCGGCGAGCCCGCCGCGGGTGCCGAGGAGGCGGCCGGGCCGGACGCGCCGCGCCCCTCGGCGCCGACCATCTCGCGCCGGGGCGCCCTGGCCATGGTCGGGCTCGGTTCGGTGGCGCTGCTGGTGGTCACGGCGGGGCAGAGCATCGGCGGGTGGTGGCGGAACACCGCGCTGCTGGCCCCTCACGGCCGGGACCCGGGCTCGGGCCCGAACGGCTTCCAGATCAACAAGACCGCCGCCTCGGTCGGCATCCGGCCCAGCGACATCGGTCCCGCCTGGCGGCTGACCGTACGCGGCGCCGGGCGGCAGGTCGACCTGACGTACCAGCAACTGCTGGCCATGGCGCAGCACGAGGCGGCCCTGCCCATCGCCTGTGTGGAAGGCTGGTCCACCACCGACCAGCAGTGGAGCGGGGTCCGGCTCACCGATCTCGCCGCCCTCGTCGGGCTCGGCGTAGGCACGCCCGAGGTGCTGGTGGAGTCGGTGCAGCGGGGCGGCTCCTTCCGTTCGGCGGTGCTGCGTGACAACCAGGTCCGCGACGGCCGCTCGCTCCTGGCCGTCCGGGTCAACGGGGCGACGCTCTCGCCCGACCACGGCTTTCCGGCGCGGATCATCGTCCCCGGGGCGCCCGGGGTGCACAACACCAAGTGGGTCACCCGTCTGACGTTCGGAGAGCCGGCATGAGCGCTCCGACCGCCTTCCGCCGCCGCTACGGCGCCTCCCCGCTGCACCTGCTCCTCGTCCTGGCCTCGTTCGCCCTCGCGCTCTACGCCGGACTGCGCCTGTTCGAGGGGGACACCGTCGGCGTTGCCCTGTGGTTCGTCGGGGCGGCCCTCCTCCACGACCTCGTACTGCTCCCCCTGTACTCGCTCACCGACCGGGCGGCGCAGGCCCTGTTCACCCGTGGCCCGGAGGACGGCCGGCCCGCGCCGCGGGTGAGCGTGAACCACGTCCGCGTGCCCGGGTTCGTCTCCGGTGTCCTGCTGCTGGTCTGGTGGCCGCTGATCCTGGAACAGGTCGGGCACTACACCGCCGCGACCGCGCTCCCGGCGGACGGCTTCCTGGCCCGGTGGCTGCTGATCACCGCTGCGCTGTTCGCCGCCTCGGCCGTCGTCCTGATCGTACGGACGCGGCAACGGACCCGGCAACGTAACCGGGCTCAGCGGCAGGCGCGCAGCGCGACGAAGTGACGGCCTCCGGTACTGGTCCACCGCTCGGCCCCGGCCCATCCCTGCGACACTGCCCGGCGGTTCAGCGCCGCGGCGCCGACCATGGCCCACGGCATCCGGCTTTGCGGTCAGGGCATCCTTGGGCGGTGTCTTCGGTATCAACAGCCTCAACAGCCCGCCCCTGATGGGCGGATGGTCGTATGCGGCGACGACGGGCTGGCCCGTCGGCTGGCCTCCGAGCTGCGGGAGGTCTACAAGGAGGGGGTGACGCTCGTAGCGCCCGCCGCCCGCGACACTCCGCCCAGTGTCGGCCGTGCTCCCGGGGTACCGGGGCGCGGGCTGCTGGGGCGGGTCCCCCTGCCCCGGGGACGGACCGCGGGCGGCGGGCCGCCGGCGGTGCGGGAGCTGCAGGTCCTGGACGCGGCGGAGCCGGACGAGGGGGTACTGGCCGCTGCGGGGGTGGCCGGGGCCGCCGCCCTGGCGCTCGTCTACGAGGACGACGACACCAACGTCCGGGCCGCCCTGGTGGCACGCCGGCTCAACCCGAGGCTGCGGCTGGTGATCCGGCTCTACAACCGCAAGCTCGGCCAGCACCTGGAGGAGCTCCTGGACCAGGCCGCGATGGTGGCGGAGCCGGGTATCGACCTGCGGGAGCTGGACTCCTCGACCACCGTGCTCTCGGACGCCGATACGGCCGCGCCCGCGCTGGCCGCAAGCGCCGTCGCGGGTACGAGCAAGGTGGTCCAGGCCGACGGTCTCCTGCTGCGCGCGGTGGAGCGTACGCCTCCGGGGAGAGGCGAGGTGGCCGACCCCGGCCTGTGCACCCTGGCGCTCCTGTCCGCGACGACGAGTGACCCGGCAGGCGCCGAGGGCGCGGAATCCAGCGGGGACCGCGGCCCGCAGCTGCTGCCGGACGACCGGGCCGTCGCCGCCGCGACGGGGCGAGGCATCCTGGCCCTCGAAACGGTCACGCACACGGGCCCGACCCGGAGGAGACAAAGACTCGGCGCCGGGGCGCTCCCGGTCGCCTCCTTGTTCTCCCGGCGGCTGCGCTGGTCCATGGCCGGGATGGTCGCCGCGGTGGCAGCTCTCGCCGTCGCGTCGCGGGTCACGACCGGCGACCATCCCCTGCACGCCGCGTACATCACCCTGCTCGACATCTTCGCCATCAACGACCCCGCAGTGGGAGACCCCACCCAGCGCCAGGTCCTCCAGATCCTGGCCGGGTTCGTGGGCCTGCCCCTGCTCCCGGTGCTGGTGGCTGCCGCTCTGGAGGCCCTCGGGGCTTTTCGCACGGCGACCGTCCTGCGCAGGCCCCCGCGCGGGCTGTCGGGCCACGTGGTCCTGCTCGGGCTCGGCAAGATCGGCACGAGGGTGCCGGCCCGGCTGCGGGAACTGCAGATCCCGGTCGTGTGCGTGGAATCCGACCCGCAGGCACGCGGCCTCGCGCTGGCCCGCACACTGCGGGTGCCCGTGATCATCGGCGACGTGACCGACGAGGGCGTACTGGAGTCGGCGCGTGTCCACCGGGCCCACTCCCTGCTCGCCCTGACCAGCTCGGACACCACCAACCTCGAGGCCGCCCTGTACGCCCGCAGCGTCAAGCCGAACCTGCGGGCCGTACTGCGCCTGTACGAGGACGGGGCGATGCCGGACCTCGCCTCCGCCCCCGCAGAAGGGACGTCGCGGCAGTCGGGGCTGGTCCGGGACCTGCACCCGGGGTACGTGCTCAAGCCGGAGGACCGCGTCGTGCTGGCCGCCACCCGGCGGGGGCCGGCCGTACTCCTCGGACGTGGGGAAACCGTCCTCCGCCGACCCGATGGCCGGATCTGAGACAACCTCGTCATTGCGGACACGGGGGCGCAGGAAAGAGGATCAGTGCATGCCCGCACCCCACCGTGTCGTCATCGTCGCCTTTCCCGGCGTGGAGCTCCTGGACGTCACAGGACCCGCCGAGGTGTTCTCGGTCGCCTCCCGTGTGACCGCGGACGAACACCCCCGCTACACCGTTGAGATCGCGACGGCGGACGGCGGCCCCGTGACGACCTCCAGCAGTGTCCGGCTACTCGCCGACCTGCGGCTCGACGAGGTGACCGGCAGGGTCGACACCCTGCTGGTGTCCGGCGCCGTCACCCACCCGAAGGAGGGCGGCGCTCGCGCCGTCGTCGATCCCGTGGTCACGGACTGGCTCCGTACCGCGGTGCCCGAGGCCGGGCGCACCGGTTCGGTGTGCGCCGGCGCCCATCTCCTCGCGGCGGCAGGCCTGCTGGACGGCCGGTCCGCCACAACGCACTGGCTCACGGCCGCGCAGCTGGCTGCCGAGCACCCCGAGATCAGCGTGGACCCCGATTCGATCTTCGTTCGCTCCGGTTCGCTGTGGACCTGCGCCGGGATCACCTCGGGGATGGACATGGCGCTGGCGATGGTGGCCGAGGACCACGGACACGCCTTGGCGCTCGCCACCGCCCGCATGATGGTGATGTACGTCAAACGCTCCGGCGGACAGAGCCAGTTCAGTGTGCCGCTCTCCGTCCAGGAGCCCACCTGCGACCGCATCGGCGAACTCCGCCAGTGGATCACGGAACACCCCGAGGCGGACCTGTCCGCCGAGGCGCTCGCCCGGCGCGTCAGTCTCAGCCCACGCCATTTCTCCCGGCTCTTCGCGCAGCGCACCGGCACCACGCCCGCCGCGTACGTGGAATCCGCCCGGCTGGAGACCGCCCGCCGGCTCCTCGAGGAGAGCGACGCCGGTCTGCCGCAGATCGCCGCCACCAGCGGGCTCGGCTCCCTCCAGACCCTCCACCGGACATTTCAGCGCCAGCTGGGAACCACACCGGCCGAATACCGCCGCCGTTTCCGCTGAACCCGACCCGCTCCGCCCCGCCCCTGACCCCGTTCTTCCCCTTCGCCCGACCGCCCACCGACCGGCGGACGCCGAGGCACGCCCACGCGCGGCCCCGTAGCCGAAAGGCCCCCATCCCCATGTCCCGCACGAAGATCATTCCGATACCGGTGCTCGGCAAGCACACGGTCAACGCCTACCTCCTGCTCGGCCGGCGCCCCGTACTCGTCGACGCCGGAACGCCCGGCAGTGGAAGGCTGATCCGCGACCGGATCGCCGGTCACGGTGTCGACCCCTCCGACCTCGCCCTGATCGTCATCACCCATGGACACATCGACCACTTCGGCTCCGCCGCGGAGCTCCATCGCCTCACCGGCGCACCGGTCGCCGGCCACGTCGCCGACCTCGACCCCTTCCGCACCGGCCGGGCTCGCATGCCCCACCTGCCGACCGGCCCCATGGGCCGCCTGATGAACCGCAACCGCAAACTGCACGTCCCGACCGATCCGTTCGAACCCGGGATCCTGATCCACGGTGAGACCGACCTGACCGACTTCGGGCTCGACGCCCGGATCATGCCCACCCCCGGCCACACGGCGGGCTCCGTCTCCGTCCTGACCGAAGGCGGAGACCTCGTGGCGGGCGACCTCGTGGCCAACTCCTTCATGGGCCTCATCCCCGGCAAACCGGCGAACCCGCCCTTCCACGACGATCCTTTGCACAACCTGGCCAGCCTGCGCGCCATGCTCGCCCTCGACCCCACGAAACTCCACGTCGGCCACGGCGTCCCGCTCGACCCCGAACGCGTCCGCCGCTGGGCGGAGCGGGAGCAACGGCGTCTCTCCCGCCGGGCGAACCGGGGCCGCCTGCGAAGCCGCACCATGAGCTGACCTTCTCGTGGCCGCTGACCGTTCCCCGACGGGAGAAGGGCGCCCCGCCACTGCTGTGCGGTGGCGGGGCGCAACGCAGCGCAACGCAGCGCAACGCAGCGCAGGCAGTGAGGCATCAACGGCCTTGGAGGGACCTGACGTTGTCGCCGAAGGTCCAGCCCTTTGAGCCGTCCCAGTTGACCGACCAGGTCATGAGCCCCTTCAGCGAACCGCCGAAGGCGTTCCACGACTGGCTGACGAGACTCGGCGCCATATAGCCACCTCCCGCACCCGGCTGGGCCGGCAGGCCGGGCACCTGCTTGTCGTAGGGCACCTTGATGGTGGTGCCCTGGATGACCAGGCCGTTGTTCAGGCATGTGGTCTGCGCGGTGAAGCCCTGGACGGTACCGGCCTGGTACGAGTCGCCGGAGCAGCCGTACATGCTGCCGTTGTAGTACTGCATGTTCAGCCACCACAGTCGCCCGTTGTCGGCGTACTTCTTGATGATCGGCAGGTAGGAGCCCCAGATGGATCCGTACGTGACGCTTCCGCCGGTGACGTACGCGGTTTCGGGAGCCATGGTCAGGCCGAAGCCGGCGGGCATCTGAGCCAGCACGCCGTCGATGATGCGCACGAGGTTGGCCTGGGAGGCGGACAGCGTGTTGATGCTGCCGCTTCCGGAGAGGCCGGTCTCGATGTCGATGTCGATTCCGTCGAAGTTGTACTTCTTGAGGATCGGGACGACGGTCGCCACGAACCGGTCGGCGACCGCGCTGGAGCTCAGGTCGATGCCTGCGGCTGCGCCGCCGATCGACATCAGGATCGTCGCCCCGGCCGCCTTGGCCCGGCACATCTCGGCGGGGGTCGAGACCTTGACGTTGACGTCCATGCCGTCCTGCCACAGGACGGTGCCGTCCGAGAGGATCACCGGGAAGGCGGCGTTGATGACGTTGTAGCCGTGTGCGGCGATCCGGCTGTCCGTGATGGGGACCCAGCCCATGCCGGGGTGGACGCCGTTCAGGGCACCGTCCCAGTTCTCCCAGTATCCCTGCAGGACCTTCCCCGACGGCCTGGGCTTCGTGGGGCAGGTGTCGCCGGGCGACGTCGTCGTCGGTGTGGGTGTCGGCGTGGGCGTGGGCGTCGGTGTCGGCGTGGGGGTGGGCTTCGGCGTGGGGGTGGGCGTCGGTGTCGGTGTGGGTGTGGGGCTGGTGCCGCCGGGGCCCGCGAGCGAGACGTCGTCCGCGTAGTACGCGGGCTGCCCGTACCAGCCGTGCAGGTAGACGGTCACCGAGGTGGTGGTCGGCCCGGTGGTGAAGCCGACGCTGAGCCGGCCGTACGACGGTGTGTTCGGGGTCCAGGTGGACGGGGCTCCGGTGGTACCGGTGCCGGTGGCGCCCAGGTAGACGTAGCTGCCCTGGACGTAGGCGCTGAGCGTGTACTGGGAGTTGGGCTGCACGCTGACGGTCTGGGTGCACCGGGCGTTGTCCAGGCCGGTCGGCGTGGCCTTGAGCGCGGCGGCACCGGAGTGAACCGGGCTGGTGACGGTCGTGCCGGATCCGCCGGAGCAGGTCCAGTCGGAGAGCCCGTTCTCGAAGCCGGAGTTGGCCACCGACTCGGTGGTAGCGGCCCCGGCTGTGACGGAGCCGGCCACGGCGATGCCGGCACCGATGAGGGCGGCGGCGCTCACCCCGGCGAGGGAACGCATCAGGATGGTCGGTCCCTGCTCGGCATGGCGGGGCCGGCGGCCTCCGCCGCGGCCAGGAGACGGGCAAGGGCCCGTAGGGCCCGACGGATGTGGAGTACGTGACCTCCGACGGAACATGCTGTGCTCCCTTCCCGCCGAGCGCCATGGTCGTGACCGGCGCGTGGGGCGTGACGCCCGGCTCGGGTGAGGTGGGGGACATGTGGGGCTGTGCCGGACCGGATCGTAGGGACGGCAACAAGGCCCGTCAATAGGTCTGGACCAATGACCGGGGCGCGGCTCGGGCGCCGGTGATCCGGAGCGGGACACTCCGGGGAGTCGGACCAACGCCGCCACTCGCGCCGGCCATCCGGCCCGTGCGGACATCGCCCCCGGCCGACCGGGGCTCGATCAGGCCTGCGGCCTGCGCAGCAGCGGGGGCGCGGGGTTGGGCAGGGTGGCCGCGGCCCCCAGGCCGCTGCGCGCCGACGCCCTGCGCACAGCACATCCGTCGGTGCCGCCGTCGCCGCCCTGATCCCGGCCCCCGGGCCGGAGCGCGGCGTCGTGAAGGACCCGGCGGGCCCGGCACCCGAAGCCGCCCGCGCGACCACGCACCCGTAGCGACTCTCTCCCCCGGCCACGCCACTCGTGCGCCCCGGTTGATCGTCCCGGGGCGGGGTAGCGGAGCGGCATGGCCACCGAGAACGCTTCCGCCCCCGCGACCGGCTACGTGCAGCCCGAGTTCGACGTCCCTGCGCTCACCGAGGTGCTCGACGGCGAGTACGCCGGGATCCGCGACCTCGTCCGTACCAACCTTGCGACGTACTCCTCCGTCCTGGAGGAGGCTGACGGCCTCGACATCGACGCGTACCGCGAGCGGGTGCGCGAGGTCGTCGTCGGGTTGGCCGCGACGGGCCAGACCGGCATGGGCTTTCCCCCCGAGTACGGCGAGGGCGGCGACATCGGGGCCTCGATCGCCGCGTTCGAGACGCTGGCCTTCGGCGATCTGTCGGTCCTGGTGAAGGTCGGGGTGCAGTTCGGGCTCTTCGGCGGCGCGATCCTTCATCTGGGCACCGCGCGCCATCACGAGGCGTACCTGCCGGGCCTGATCACCGGGAAGCTCATGGGCTGCTTCGCGATGACCGAGACCGGGCACGGCTCCAACGTCCAGGCGCTCGGTACCGTCGCGACGTACGACGCCGCGAACCGGGAGTTCGTCATCACCACCCCCGACGACCCCGCCCGCAAGGACTACATCGGCAATGCGGCCCGCCATGCCGAACTGGCCGTCGTCTTCGCCCAGCTGGAAGTGGACGGCCGGTCCCACGGTGTACACGCCTTCGTCGTCCCCGTCCGGGTCGGCGGCGAGACGGCGCCCGGTGTCCGGATCGAGGACGACGGCCGCAAGATGGGGCTCAACGGCGTGGACAACGGCCGCATCCGGTTCGACGGCGTGCGGGTGCCGCGCGAGGCACTGCTCAACAGATTCGCCGACGTCACCCCCGAGGGCGGCTACGAGAGTGCCATCGACAACCCCGACCGGCGCTTCTTCACCATGCTCGGCACGCTGGTGCAGGGCCGGGTCAGCGTTGCCGGCGCCGGGATCAATGTCGCCAAGGTCGCCCTGGCCATCGCCACGAAGTACGCCGTGCGGCGCCGGCAGTTCGCGGCGGGCACGGGCACCGAGGAGCAGGTGCTCCTCGACTACGGTCTGCACCAGCGCCGCCTGCTGCCGCTCATCGCCCGGACGTACGCCTTGCACATGGCGCAGGACGTCGTGCGCACGCAGCTGCACGAGGTCTTCTCGGGCACGGAGGACGACGCGCGGGCGCGGCGCCGGCTCGAATCACGGGCTGCCGGCATCAAGGCGCTCGGCACCTGGCACGCCACCCGGGTCGTCCAGGAGTGCCGCGAGGCGTGCGGCGGCGCCGGCTATCTCGCCGTCAACCGGTTCGCCGCACTCAAGAGCGACAGCGACGTGTTCACGACCTTCGAGGGCGACAACCACGTCCTGTTGCAGCTCGTGGCCAAGGGGCTGCTCACCGATCACGCGAGCGAGTTCGAGGACCTCGACCAGCTCGGTATGGTCCGCTACGTCACCAACCTCGCCGTGGAAACGGTCATCGAGCGGACGTCGGCCCACAAACTGCTCGAGCGGGTACGCGACCTGCTGCCCGGCGGCGACGCATGGGACCGGGAAGCCGGCCTGCTCGACCCGGAGTACCAGCTCGCCATGGTCCGCTTCCGTGAAGACCGATGTCGTCGAGCTGCACCTCGTTGCCCGTCCGCTCGTTCACGCGCCGGTTGCGGATCCGGTCCGCGGTACCGTGCTCGAGCCGATGGAAGCGGATCGTATGGCTGTCGGTGGCCGTGTAGAGGCCCACCGGCAGGCCGACCAGGCCGAACGAGAGAGTTCCGGCCCATACGGGACGAGCCATGATCGCCACCTCCTCCAGTCACCCCCTGCCCCTGTCCCCTGCACCTACCCCGCTCAGGGCGGAGAGCCCCCTCGAACGATCGAACGATCGAACGGGTCGATCGGCTCCCGACCGTGGCGGCGAGCGGCCCGGTCACCCTTCGCGACCGCACGGGACACGGCGCGTTCCGATCGACCACCGAGGGGGCGGGCGGCACGTGACGGCGCGCCCAGGACGCCGGAACGCGTGGAATGTCCGAGGCTGGGCAGTCGAGAGGATATCTGCCTGAAACGGACATGAAGGACAGTCGTGGCTGCGAGCGGAGCACGTCCCATGCATCAAGCCGGTTCCGGACCCGACCCTGCCGGCGGGCCGCCCGGCGCCACCGCGGACGGCGCTCACCGTTCGAGGGTCGCACTCCGGGTCAACGGCACGGACCGTGATCTCGATGTGGACCATCGTGTCACCCTCCTCGACGCCCTGCGCGAGATCCTGGGGCTGACCGGGACGAAGAAGGGCTGCGACCACGGGCAGTGCGGCGCCTGCACCGTCCTCGTCGACGGCAGGCGCGCCAACAGCTGCCTGCTGCTCGCCGTGGCCCAGGACGGGGCCGAGGTCACCACCGTCGAAGGTCTCGCCGACGCGGACGGCTCGCTGCACCCGCTCCAGCGGGCCTTCCTCGCGCACGACGCCTTCCAATGCGGCTACTGCACGCCGGGGCAGCTCTGCTCCGCCCTCGGCGTCCTCGGAGAGGCGGCCGACGGGCACCCCTCGCACGTCACCGGCACCGCGACACCGGAGGGTCCCGTCACCCTGACCGCCGAGGAGATCCGCGAGCGGCTCAGCGGAAACCTCTGCCGCTGCGGTGCCTACAACGGGATCGTCGAAGCCGTCGCCGAGGTGGGCGCCGAGATGAACGGCGCCGATGTCACCGCCCCTTCCGCGCCGGCAACCCCTCCGAGTCCGGATGTGATCGCGTGAAGCCCTTCGCCTACGTCCGGGCCACCAGCCTCCAGGAAGCCGTGGACGCCCACGCCCGCCGACCGGGCTCGCGCTACCTCGGCGGGGGCACCAACCTCGTCGACCTCATGAAGCACGATGTCGAGACGCCGACCGCCCTCATCGACATCTCCCGGCTCCCGCTGAACCGGGTCGAGGAACTGCCCACGGGAGGTCTCCGTATCGGAGCCACCGTGCCCAACGCCGACCTGGCCGCGCACCCCCTCGTACGGAGCCGATATCCCGCACTGTCCCAGGCCCTGCTCGCCGGTGCGTCCGGGCAGCTGCGCAATGTGGCCACCACCGGCGGGAACCTGCTCCAGCGCACCCGGTGCCCGTACTTCCAGGACGTGTCCAAACCCTGCAACAAGCGCGAACCGGGCACCGGCTGCGGCGCCCTCGACAGCACCCACCGCGACCTCGCCGTCCTCGGCCACTCCGAGCACTGCGTCGCCACGCACCCCTCCGACATGGCCGTGGCACTCGCCGCGCTGGATGCCGGAATCGAGCTGTACGGCGACGCGCAGGGGCCCCGGCACGTCGCGGCGACCGCGTTCCACCGGCTGCCCGGAGCGCAGCCCGAGCAGGACACCGTCATCCACCCCGGGGAGATCGTCACCGCCGTGGTCCTGCCCCCGGCGGCCCCCGGCGCCGTTTCCCTCTACCGCAAGGCCCGCGACAGGGCCTCGTACGCCTTCGCCCTCGCCTCGGTCGCCGCCGTACTGGAACTCGCCGACGGCCGGGTGCGGCACGTCGCCCTCGCCTTCGGCGGGCTCGCCCACCGGCCCTGGCGCGCCACCGTCGCCGAACAGCTGCTGACCGGTGCGCCGCTCACCGACGAGAACGTGCTCCGGGCGGTGGACGCCGAGCTGGCGCAGGCACGGCCGCTGCGCGGCAACGCGTTCAAGGTCGGGCTCACCCGCAACCTCGCCCGTGACGCGCTCACGACCCTGGCGCGCGCCTGCGCCGGGGAGCCCCCCGCGCGACTGCCGTAGTCGCCCGCCGCCCGCCGTCCGCCGTCCGCCGTCCGCCCGTCACCGATTCGACCAGACAGGGAGCGCCATGCACCCCACCGACGCCCTCGGCAGCCCCGTGCCCCGGCGGGAGGGACGCGAGAAGGTCACGGGTGCCGCCCGCTACGCCGCAGAGCACACCCCAGCCGGCTGCGCCTACGCCTGGCCGGTACCCGCGACCGTCGCCAGCGGGCGCGTCACCGCCGTCGACGACACCGCGGCCGCCGCCCTGCCCGGCGTCATCGGCGTCCTGACCCCGGTCAACGCGCCGCGCCTGGGCGCCTCCGAGGACCCGACGCTGCAACTGCTCCAGGACCCGCGCGTCCCCCACCGCGGCTGGTACGTGGCCCTCGCGGTCGCCGACACCCTCGAAGGGGCGCGCGCCGCTGCCTCCGAGGTGCGGGTCACGTACGCGAGCGAACCGCACGACGTCACCCTCCGCGCCGACCACCCCGACGCCTACACCCCCGAGCAGGCCAACGGGGGGCACCCCGGCCACCGGGAGCAGGGCGACCCGGACACGGCCCTGTCCGCCGCCCCCGTACGGGTCGACTGCGCGTACACGGTGCCGCCCCTGCACAACCACCCCATGGAACCGCACGCCGCCACCGCCGACTGGGACGCCGGTCGCCACCACCTGACCGTGCACGACTCCAGTCAGGGGGCGGGAGCCGTCCGCACCGCGCTGGCCTCTCTGTTCGAGCTCCCCGAGGACGACATCACGGTCGTCTCCGAACACGTGGGCGGCGGTTTCGGTTCCAAGGGCACCCCGCGCCCCCACGTGGTCCTCGCCGCGATGGCCGCGCGCCACTACGGCCGGCCCGTCAAGCTCGCACTCCCCCGCGGCCACCTGCCCACGACCGTCGGCCACCGCGCACCCACCCTGCACCGGATCTCGCTGGGCGCCCGCGCCGACGGAACCCTCACCGCCCTCACCCACGAGGTCACCACCCATACTTCGCGTGTCCGCGAGTTCGTCGAGCAGGCCGCCGTGCCCGCGCGCGTCATGTACGCCGTACCGGACGTCCGCACCACGCACCGCGCCGTCGCCCTCGACGTGCCGACCCCGTCGTGGATGCGCGCGCCCGGGGAGGCCCCGGGCATGTACGCCCTGGAATCGGCGATGGACGAGCTGGCCGACGCCCTCGGCATCGACCCGATCGAGCTGCGGGTACGCAACGAACCCGCGTCCGAACCCGACAGCGGCCGTCCCTTCAGCAGCCGCCACCTGGTGGAGTGCCTGCGCGAGGGCGCCGAACGGTTCGGCTGGGCGGGCCGCCGGACCCCGTGGCGCGAGGGCCCGTACCTCATCGGCGCCGGGGTGGCCTCCGCCACCTACCCCGTACTGGTCGCCCCCTCCACCGCCCGTGCTCACGCGCGTCCCGACGGCGGCTACCTCGTCGAGATCAACGCCACCGACATCGGTACGGGCGCCCGTACCGTCCTGGCCCAGGTGGCCGCCGACGCCCTGCGGGTCCCCGTCGGCCGCGTCGCCGTCACCATCGGGCACACCGGGCTGCCCGCGGCGTCTCTCGCCGGAGGCTCCTGCGGCACGGCGTCCTGGGGATGGGCCGTCCACGACGCCTGCGCCGCCCTGACCGCACGACTGGAGAGCCGCCGCGGGCCACTGCCGGCCGAGGGCCTGTCCGCGTCCGCGGACACCACGCAATCGGCCAAGCAGAAGTCCCCCTATGCCCGGCACGCGTTCGGCGCGCACTTCGCCGAGGTCCAGGTCGACACGGTCAGCGGAGAGGTACGGGTGCGACGCCTGCTCGGCGTCTACGCCGCCGGCCGCATCCTCAACCCGCTCACCGCACGCTCGCAGTTCAAGGGCGGCATGGTCATGGGACTCGGCATGGCACTGACCGAACACAGCACCGTGGACGCGGCATTCGGCGATTTCACCGAGAACGACCTGGCGGCCTATCACGTTCCCGCGCACGCCGATGTGCCGGACATCGAGGCCCACTGGATCGACGAACACGACAAGCACCTCAACCCGATGGGCAGCAAGGGAATCGGGGAGATCGGCATCGTCGGCGCGGCCGCCGCCATCGGCAACGCCGTCGCCCGTGCCACGGGGCACCGTCTGCGCGAACTGCCCCTGACGCCCGACCGCGTGCTGGCCGCGCTGCACGGGAACGCCTGAGCACTCGACCGCTCACGGCCCGTCCGGCCCGCGGGCTGCGGGTGCTCCCGGCGGCGCGTGCGCGGGTCGTGATCGCGGCGCGCCGTGGCCCGGGCGGGTCGGTGGTGGCAGAGGGAGAACGCGCGCCCCGGCCCGGGGTTGACCCGACGTTGTCACGAAACGGTCATCATTCGGTCCCATTCCGATGAAAAGCGGAGGCAAGTATGCCGCTGCAGAACGTACTTCCCCGCCCCGTCCGTACGGAGCCACGTGAACCACCGGAAACCGAAGCCACAGCTGATGTCGCGCCGCACCGCCCTGGCATGTACCGGGGGCGGACTCACCGCCACCGTCCTTGCGGGTGCCGCCGCCTTCAGGGGCCCCGACCCACGCCCCGCCCGAGCAGTGGATGTGCAGGAACATGAGCAGGAGCAGGGCGAGGGCCGTGCGGGAGCGCCTGCCGAGAACCCTCCCTTACCGGGGCAGGCATGGATGCCGGACGCCACCCGCAAGCCGCTGTCGGTGAACTTCACGCCGGGCGGGCTCACGGAGATGCGGGGACTGATCCTGCACGTGCAGGAGGGCGAGAACTCGCTCCACGAGCGCTTCAGCGACCCCTCCGTCAAGTCTTCCTCGCACTTCTGGGTCTCGCAGTCCGGCGAGATCGAGCAGTACGTCTCCGCGTCCGACCGGGCATGGGCCCAGGGCACCGGGAACCCGCTGTGGCTCTCGGTGGAGACCTCGGGGTTCGCGCGCCGGCCGCTCACCGCGCAGCAGGTGGAGGCCGTTGCCCGGATCTACACCTGGGGCGTGGCGCAGCACGGGTGGCGCCTCGAACAGGCCTCCACCCCGCTCGGCCGGGGTTTCGGCATACACAGCATGGGAGGCCGGGAATGGGGCGGCCACGCATGTCCCGGCCCGCTCCGTGCGGCACAGACGGGAGAGGTGCTCTCCACCGTCATCCGCATGCGCCCCCGCTAGGCCGTCCCTTCCGGATCTTGCCGGGCGGATCCGGATCAGGCCCGCGGCAACTCATCGGTCGGTAGAGATCCGCTTGCGGAAGACGTGGTAGGTCCAGCCCTGGTAGACGAGGACGACGGGCAGCAGGACGAGGGCGACGACGGTCATGACCTTGAGTGCGTAGGGGCCGGACGCGGTGTTGTGGACGGTCAGGTCGAAGGCGCTCTTGGTGCTGGAGACCATAACCCTCGGGTAGAGCTCCGTGAACAGCGACGCCACGGTTGCGGCCATCGCGACAGTGGTGCCGCTGAAGGCCCAGCCGTCGCGGCCGCTGCTGACGGCCCAGGCCGCGGCGGCGACGGCCAGGACGGCAGCGAGTTCGACGAGGTTGACGAGGATGCCCCCGTCGGCGATGGAGCGTGTCCAGAAGACGAAGGCGAGGACGACCAGGCCGGCGGGCAGGACCATGCGACGGGCGAGCCGGTGCGCCCTTGCGCGGATCTCCCCGCTGGTCTTGAGGGCGAGGAAGGTCGCGCCGTGCAGGAGGCAGAGCACGGTCAGGGTGATTCCGGTGAACACGCCGTAGCCGGTGAACAGGTCCGCGAAGGTGCCCGCGTACTCCTGGTCGCCGCCGATGGGTACGCCGTGCAGCAGGTCTCCGAGCGCGATGCCGAGGACCAGGGGAACGGTCAGGCTGCCGGCGGTGAGCAGCACGGTCCAGGTCCGTCGCCACCCGGCGCCGTCGACGCGGTCGCGGTACTCGATGGCGATGCCACGGACGATGAGTCCGGCCAGGAGGAGGACGAGGGCGAGGTAGAAGCCGGAGAAGAGGGTGGCGTACCAGCCCGGGAAGGCGGCGAACATCGCGGCGCCCGCCGTGACCAGCCAGACCTCATTGCCGTCCCACACCGGTCCGATGGTGTGGAGTACGGCCCGTCGGCCTGCTTCGTCGCGGGAGAGCAGTCCGTGGAGCATGCCGACGCCCAGGTCGAAGCCCTCCAGAACGAAGAAGCCGATCCACAGTACGGCGATGAGGACGAACCAGAGGGTGGTGAATTGCATCGCGGGCCCTTCGGCGGCTCGGGACCTCAGTAGGTCATCTCGTGGGCGGGCTGGTCGTCCTGGTCCGTCGGGTCGGTGCCCTTGCGTGCGTGGCGTGTCATCAGCACGGCGGCGACCACGGTCAGTGCGGCGTAGAGGAGGAAGAAGGCCACGATGCTGATGGCCACCTCGGTGGTGCTGACGGAGGAGGAGACGCCGTCCTTCGTCAGCTGGAGGCCCTGCACGATCCAGGGCTGGCGTCCGTTCTCGGTCAGGAGCCAGCCGGCGGTGTTGATGGCGAACGGCAGCGGCACGGCCCATACCGCTGCGTTGAGGAACCAGCGCGAGTGAGCGAGTCGTTTGCGCCGCAGCAGCCACAGGCCCCACACGCCGACGAGGAGGGCGAGTACGGCGAGGTAGGCCATGACGCGCATCGCCCAGTACTGGATGAATACGTTGGGCACGTAGTCGCCCGGGCCGTACTGCTGCTGGTACTGGCTGTTGACCTCGTTGAGGCCGAGGACCTTGCCGTTCCAGTGGTTGGTGGCCAGCAGGGACAGCAAGTGGGGGATTTCCAGGATCTGCGTGGGCGTCTGGTCGTTCTTGCCTCCGCCGATCTGGAACAGGGAGAAGGAGCAGGGCTGGCAGGTCTCCCACTGGGCCTCGGCGGCGGCGATCTTCATCGGTTGGTACTTGCCCTCGGTCACGCCCAGTTCGCTGCCGACGAGCATCGCGAACAGCAGGGCGGGCACGAGGACCAACAGCGACAGGCGGGCGGACAGCCGGAAGGCCGCGCCCGAATGCTCGGTCGTGTGCGGGCCGCCCCCGTCGTCGCCACCGTTGCCGGCGCCGTTGTCGGCGCCGGCCCTGTCGGCGCGGAGGTCGTTGCGCAGGTGCCATGCGGAGACGGCGAGCATGACCATCGAACCGGTGATGAGCGCGGCCAGCACCACGTGCACGTAACCGCGGAGGAAGACCGGGTTGGTGAACAGCGCCCACACATCGTTGAGCTGTGGTCGACCGGTCGACGGGTCGATGGCGTAGCCGACCGGATTCTGCATCCAGGAGTTCGCCGCCATGATGAACAGCGCCGACAGTGCGCTGCCGGCTGCCACGGCCCAGATCGTCGCCAGGTGGACCCGCTTGGACAGCTTGTCCCAACCGAAGATCCACAGGCCGAGGAAGGTCGATTCCAGGAAGAAGGCCGCGAGGCCCTCCATCGCCAGTGGAGCCCCGAACACATCGCCCACCGTGCGGGCGTAGCCCGACCAGTCCATGCCGAACTGGAACTCCTGGACCAGACCGGTCACCACGCCGACGGCGACGTTGATCACCAGCAGGGTCCCGAAGAACCGCGTCAGCCGCAAGTACTCGGCCCGACCGCCCCGGTACCAGGCGGTCTGGAGCAGGGCGGTCAGCAGACTCAGCCCGATGGTCACCGGGACGAACAGGAAGTGGTAGATCGACGTCATCGCGAACTGCAACCGCGCCAGATCCAGCTGACTCATGTGTCCACACCCATCACGGCGAAGCAGGCTGATCCTCAGCCGCCCAGGCAAGCAGACCCGCGCCGCCGCGGCCTGCGCGCCGCACCCCCCGGGTCACCTCGGTCATCCGAACGGCTCAGCCGATCGCTTCCGGAGGAGCCGGACGGCCCTCCTCGCGGCTCCAGACCCGGTAGGCCTCCAGAGCCGTGGGCAGGGTGGGATAGATGCGGCCCGCGCCCACCGAGACGGTGAGCCCGTAGGCGTCCAGGTCCTCGCGGAGTTCCTGCTTGACCCGGGCCAGAACGAAGACGATTCCGCGGTGCTCCAGTTCCTGGCGGAGTTCGTCCACGGCGTCCAGGGCGGTGATGTCGACCTCGACGTTCGCCTCGGTGTTGAGGACGAACCAGCGGGCCGGCGGACTCTGGGCGTCGACGGCCGCCAGGGCCCGGCGGAGGAAGTTCTCGGCGTTGGCGAAGAACAACGGTGAGTCGTAGCGGTAGATCAGCAGCCCCGGAACGGTCCGCGCCGTCGGGTAGTCGTCCACGTCGTGCATGCCGGCGAGCCCGGGCACCATGCCTTCCACGGCATCGTGCGGACGGGCCACGCGGGCCAGCAGCTCGACGACGGACAGCGCCACGGCGACGAGGACGCCGTAGAGGATGCCGAGGGCCAGCACACCCGCGAGACATCCCAGGGCCAGCAGGAATTCGCGTCGCCGGAAGGCCGCGAGGCGCCGGAACTCGCCCACCTCGATCAGGCGGACGGCGGCGTAGACGACGATGGCACCGAGGACGGCGCTCGGGGTGCGGGCCAGCAGGGGGCCCAGGAAGAGCAGGACCAGCAGCACCGCGAGGGCGGCGAACAGGGAGTACACCTGGCTCCTGGCCCCCGAGGACCGGGCCAGGGCGGTCCGGCTGGCGCTGCTGCTGACGGGGAACCCGTGCAGGACGCCCGCTCCCAGGTTCGCCGCCCCCAGGGCAAGGAGTTCACGATTGGGGGCCAGCGCTTGCGGATCCGCCCGGCCGGCGAAGGCGCGGGCGGTCAGGATCACGTCCGAGTATCCGACCAGGAGGACGCCCAGCGCCGGGAGCACCAGCTGCGGCAGGTCGCCGAGCGGCGGAAACTCGGGCAGCGGCAGCCCGGAGGGTACGGGTCCGATCACGGGGATCCCGTACCTGTCGTCCAGTCCGAACACCGCCACCACGGCGGTGGCGAGGACCAGGGCGAGCAGGGGACGCGGAACGAGGCGCCCGTACCTCGGCAGAGCGAAGAGCACGACGAGGACAGCCGTGGCCAGGCAGACGGTCGGCCAGTGGACGTGCCGGAGGTTCAGGACGAACGAGGACAGCTTCGGCAGGAAGTCCGTGCCTGTCGTGCCTGCTCCGGTGAGCCTCGTCAGCTGGTCGACGACCATGATCAGGGCGACACCCGCGAGGTAGCCGACGAGTACGGGCCGTGAGAGCAGGTCCGCGAGGAAGCCCAGCCTCACGGCCCAAGCCACCAGGCACAAGAGGCCTACCACCACGGCGAGGGCCGCCGCGAGCACGGCGTACCGGCCCGGGTCCCCCGCGGCGAGCGGTCCCAGAGCAGCGGCGGTCATGAGCGCCGTGGTCGACTCGGGTCCGACCGACAGCAACCGGGAGGATCCGATCAGGGCATAGAGCACGATGGCGGGCAGCACGGCCCAGAGCCCTGCGACGGGCGGGAGCCCGGCCACCCCCGCGTACGCCATGACCTGGGGCACCAGATAGGCGGCGACGGTGACACCGGCCAGCGCTTCCCGACCGAGCCAGGACCGGTCGTACCCCTGGAGGCCGGGAGGCATCAGGGACCGTCTTTCACGCACGGACATCGGGCTCCTCACTGACGGCGCGGCGCCTCCGGCAGCGCGCACCGGGCACCCGCCGCAATTCAGTCGTTCCCGAGAGTGGCCGCGTGGTCGGGCACGGCGGTCTGAAGCTCCTTGGACGGTCGTTCGTAGCCCGTGGAAGCGGGACGGGGCGGCAGGGTCAGCGACGGCAGGGCCACGTCCGTGTAGGGAACCGAGGACAGCAGATGGGCGGTCATGTTGACTCTGGCGCTGCGCTTGTCGTCGCTCTCGACCACATACCACGGGGCGTCCGTCGTGTCCGTGTGGACGAACATCTCGTCCTTGGCGCGGGAGTACGCCTCCCAGCGCGTCAGGGACTCCAGATCCATCGGAGAGAGCTTCCAGCGCCGCAACGGGTCCTCCGCACGGCGGCGGAAGCGTTCCTCCTGGACCGCGTCGCTCACGGAGAACCAGTACTTGCGGAGCAGGATCCCGTCCTCGACCAGCATCCGCTCGAAGGCCGGGCACTGGCGAAGGAAGCGCTGGTGCTCGGCCGGCGTGCAGAAGCCCATGACATGTTCCACGCCGGCGCGGTTGTACCAACTGCGGTCGAACAGAACGATCTCCCCGGCGGCGGGCAGGTGCTCGACGTACCGCTGGAAGTACCACTGCGTGCGCTCCCGCTCCGTCGGAGTGGGCAGAGCCGCGATGCGCGCGACGCGGGGGTTGAGGTGTTCGGCGACGCGCTTGATCGTGCCTCCCTTGCCCGCCGCGTCCCGGCCCTCGAAGACGACGACGAGGCGCGCGCCTTCCGCCCGCACCCATTCCTGGAGCTTGACCAACTCCGTCTGGAGCCGTAGCAGCTCGCTCTCGTAGACCGCCTTCTTCAGACCCACGGCCGTCCCCTCCTCCTCGTCGTCGTCCAGTGCTGAGATCAAGTCAGTCACGGCAGCCATCCGCGCGCAACGATGTCCTGCGGGCCGGGGCGTGTCGCTACGCTGGCCCCCGGACGGCAACGGCAGGCGGAGGGGAAGCGCGTGAGTGTGGGGGATCCGTTGACGCAGGTGCCGCGGATGCGGCTGGACGAGCTGCTCCACGAACTCCAGGTGCGCATCGACGCGGTGCGCGGCACCCGCGACCGGGTGCACAGCCTGCTGGAGGCGGTCGTATCGGTCGGGCGGGAGCTCGATCTCGCCCAGGTCCTCCGGCGGATCGTGGAGGCGGCCGCGCTGCTCGTCGACGCCGAGTACGGCGCGCTGGGCGTCATCGGCCCCGACGGGCGGACGCTCTCCCAGTTCCTCACGGTCGGACTCACCGAGAAGGAGATCGCCGCGATCGGCCCGCTGCCGGCCGGCCACGGCCTGCTCGGGGAGGTCATCCACCACCCGGAGCCCCTGCGCCTCACCGACCTCGGCGCGCACTCCTCCTCCCACGGCTTTCCGGCTCACCACCCGCCCATGCGCACGTTCCTGGGCGTGCCGATCCGGGTCCGCGACGAGGTGTTCGGCAACCTGTACCTGACCGACAAGCGTGGCGGGATCGATTTCGACACCGAGGACGAGACGGTGATCTCCACCCTCTCGGTGGCGGCGGGCGTGGCGATCGACAACGCCCGGCTGTACGAGGGCTCGCAGCGCCAGCAGCGGTGGCTCAGGGCGAACGCGGAGATCACCGAGAGCCTGCTGTCCGGCAGTTCGCGCCCGGCGGTGCTGGAGCTCATCGCCCGCCGCGCGCAGGAGATCACCGCGGCGCGGCTCGCCGACATCTCCATGCCGGTGGCCGGAGCCGAGGGCCTGGTCGTCGAGTTCGCGGTCGGCGCCGACAGCGAGGCCCGGCTGGGCCTCGTCGTCCCCCTCGCGGGAACGCTCTCGGGAGCCGCACACCGGACCGGCCGGTCCGTTGCGTCCCTGCACGCCTGCGACGACGACCGGTTTCCGGCCGATGCCCAGGTACAGGACGGACTGGGCCCTGCGGTGGCGGTCCCCCTGGGCACCGCTGCCGGAGCGAGCAGGGGTGTCCTGCTGCTCGCGCGCCCGTGGGGAGAGCCGGCGTTCGGCGAGGGCGAGCTGGAGCCGCTCGTCGCCTTCGCCGGTCAGGCGGCGCTGGCCCTGGAGCTGGCGGAGCGGCGACGGGACGCCGAGCAGATCGCCCTGCTGGAGGAGCGCGACCGGATCGCCCGTGACCTGCACGATCTCGCCATTCAGCGGCTCTTCGCCACCGGTATGACGTTGCAGAGCGCCGCTCGTCTCGTCGAGCACGAGGGTGCCGCGGAGCGGGTCGGCCGTGCGGTCGACGACCTGGACGAGACCATCAAGATCATCCGGTCGACGATCTTCGGGCTCCGTACGAAGGACCGTGAGAGCGGCCCCGGTCTGCGGGCCCGCGCCGCCCGCGCCGTCGGCGACGCGGCCACGGCCCTCGGCCATCCGCCGCGTCTGAGCATGGAGGGCCTGCTCGATACGGACGTGCCGCCGCAGATCGCCGACCACGTCATGGCGGTGCTCGGCGAGCTCCTGAGCAACGCGGCCCGCCACGCGCGGTCGACCCGGGTCGGCGTGATCCTCAAGGCCGGACCGGGGGAGATCACGCTGACCGTCTCGGACAACGGCAGGGGCATTCCCGCGCAGGGACGCAGGAGCGGCCTGCGCAACCTCGCCGAACGGGCCGAGGGCTTGGGCGGAACCTTCACCGTCGATGCGCTCGAGGAGGGTGGCAGCAGGCTCGTCTGGCGGGCGCCGCTGCCCACCGGGAGCTGACGCCACGGTCACGACCGGTCCCGGGGAACGACCGGCGCGGGCCGCGTTCCCTCCGCCTCCAGCCTGAATCCGGTGACGAGATCGGGGCGGATCCGTAGAGCGCCGGCCATGGGCTGTGCCACCCAGGGGCGCAGAAGTTCCGCGTAGCGGTCCAGTGCGCCGGCATCGGCCACCGGGCTCGCGTACCCGGTGACGACCACGCTCCACCCGAGGTGCGTGTCGGGGTCTATGACATCCGCTTCGTAGGCGACCACCAGACCGGGAACGTCGGCGGGTGCCACGAGGGAGGCGAGCGCACCGTCGTCGTGGATCCGGATGATGATGTCCCCGTCCTCGACGAGGTGGTTGACCGGACGGACGGCGGGCAATGCGTGCTGCGTGAAGACGATGCGTCCCAGGGACACCGTCGCCACCAGCCGGAGCGCCTCGGCTCTGTCCAGCTCC
The DNA here is from genome assembly GCF_045161815.1 of Streptomyces avidinii. Lineage (NCBI taxonomy): Bacteria > Bacillati > Actinomycetota > Actinomycetes > Kitasatosporales > Streptomycetaceae > Streptomyces > Streptomyces avidinii. The sequence continues at coordinate 8,695,274 of NZ_CP108863.1, read as the reverse complement.
CGCATGCGCCGGGCAATCGTCCTATCACGCACATGGCCGTCGGCGTGCAGTGTGCCGTCCTGGTCCATGATGCGCACCTTCGTCCAGTTCCAAATCGGTCCTTACGGCTTTCGATTCACCAGCCTCCCTCTCGATCCGGCTAGGGAACCAGGGCCGAACGGTCCACATCAGGGCTCCGGATGCGGACGACGCCACGATCGCCTGACGACGAGCCGAAGCTCTCTGTCGGCACCGAGCACCCGCATGGACTTGATCACCGGGGGCGGCACATCGCAGAGGAGGAGCCGCGTTCCGGCCGTACGACAGCGGCGGTTCAGACGGATGAACAGGTCGATTCCGGCGCTGTCGCAGAAGGTGAGGCCACACAGGTCCAAAACCAGGTTCCGGTGGCCGGCTCGTGCGAGTTCGTGGAGGCGCGGCTCTACTTGCTCTGCCGTGAAGAGGTCGAGCTCGCCGGACAAGGTGACTTCCAGACCGCGGTCATCACGAGTCATGGCCCTCAGGTCGATCAAGGCGGTCGTCATCGGATCCTCCGCGCTGGATGCGGCTCCGTCGAGTCGCGCCGTCCCCGTGCGCAATCAGTTCATCCGGTGGCGCGTGCACCCGGGAAGGTCCGGCAGGCCCTCCGGACAGGGCCGAAGGTCCCTCTTCAGAGGGCCGACCGGGCCCCCCGCCGAGCCGGGCACGGACCGATGAGGGCCGATCGGCCCTGTCCGTTCGGCCCCTCCGGGAGGCAGGATGCCGATGTCCGTGCGCACCGGACGAACCCGGCGAAGGAGTTGCGTCATGACCGACAGCGGTGCCCTCACCCCTGCGAAGACGCCGATCACGGTCTTCCTGCTCGACGATCACGAGGTCGTGCGCCGCGGGGTGCACGACCTGCTGGACGCCGAGCCCGATCTCACCGTGGTCGGCGAGGCGGGCACGGCGGAACAGGCACTGATCCGCATTCCCGCGCTGCGCCCCCGGGTGGCGGTGCTGGACGTCCGGCTCCAGGACGGCGACGGGGTGAGCGTGTGCCGTGAGCTGCGTTCGCGGATGCCCGAGCTGGCCTGCCTGATGCTGACGTCGTTCGACGACGAGGAGGCACTGCTGGACGCCGTGATGGCGGGGGCCTCCGGATACGTGCTGAAGCAGATCTCCGGTACCGACCTGGTCACTGCCGTCCGTACCGTGGCGTCAGGTCAATCCATGCTGGACCCGGGTGCCACGACCCGGCTCATGGCCCGGATGCGCGGCGACGTACCCGAGGAGGAGCAGGTCCCCGGTCTGCCGGGCTTCACCGACCGGGAGAAGGAGATCCTCGTCATGGTCAGCGAGGGACTCACCAACCGGGAGATCGGCAAGCGGATGTACCTCGCCGAGAAGACGGTGAAGAACATCATCTCGCGGCTGTTCGTCAAGCTGGGTGTGGAGCGTCGTGTCCAGGCCGCCGTCATCGCCAGTCACGCGCTGACCCCTCCGGGCCGGTACCCGTCGCCGGCCGCCGAATAGCGGATGTCGTGGCGGGTGGGCAGGGCGGGGTGCACCGTACAGTCGCGCACCCCGCCCCCGACCCTTCCCGCTCCCGCTCTCCCGGCCGGGTCAGTGGTGCGGGACCACCGCGACCGGGCAGGCCGAATGATGCAGGACCGCATGGGCCACGGACCCGATGCGCGTCCCCACCGACGACTCGCGCACCTTGCGGCCGACGACGAGGAGCTGCGCGTCCGACGACGCGGTCAGCAGTACGTGGCCGGCGCTGCCCCGCTCCACGTGCTCGACGACGTCCACCTCGGGGTACCTCAGCCGCCACGGCTCCAGCGCCTGCTGCAGCGCCGCCTTCTCGTACGGTTCCAGACCGCCGAACTGCTCGGCGATCCACATCGAGCCCGGGCTGTAACCGTAGACCGGGGGCAGGCTCCAGGCGCGGACCGCGCGGAGTCCGGCCCTGCGTGCTGCGGCCGCCTCGAAGGCGATGCGCAGTACCTCGGAGGACTCCTCCACGCCGCCCTGCTGGCCCACGACGACCTCGCCCTGCTCCGGCAGGGCCACCGGCCTGCCGTGCGCGGAGCGTACGGAGACCACGGGGCACTCCGCGGCGGCAATCACCTGCTGACCGTACGAGCCGAGCAGGAAGCCGGCCAGGGCGCTGTGCCCGCGGGTGCCGAGAACGAGCAGCTCCGCTCCCTTGGCGGCATGCAGCAGAGCCGGCACCACTGCGTCGGAGAGGACTTCCGCGGTGACGGTGAGCCCCGGGTACCGGTCGGTGAGCTCTCCCTCGGCCTCCTTCAGGATGTCCTCGGCGCGCCGGGCCTCGGTACCGCGGTCCTGGACGAGCGGGAGGGCGAGCGGCTGCCACAGCCAGGCGTGGACCACCCGCAGGGGCAGGTCGCGCCGTACGGCTTCGCGAGCGGCCCAGTCGGCCGCGGCCCGGCTTTCCGGGGATCCGTCCACTCCCACGACGAGGGTGCGCTTCACAGGTCTGTCCTCCGTACTGATGCCGGGGCATCGGGGTCGGCCGGCAGGGGGAGCGGCACCGACCGGGGGAGCCGGCGCCGCTGAACCCACCTTCGCCGCGGCGGTCCGTGCCGTACAGGGGCCGACAGTCCCTCCCCGAGGGCCGGTCCTCCCCTCGCGGACGGAAGCCCGGCGAGTGCAGAGTGTCGGCATCGGCTCAGTCGACGAACGTTCCGGACCGCCGCACGGAGGAGCGGACATGACCGCGTACCCCATCTCGGAGCTCGACGCCCACTGGCGCGCAGCCAACTACCTGGCAGTCGGCCAGATCTACCTCATGGACAACCCTCTTCTGGCCGAACCTCTGCGCCCGGAGCACATCAAGCCCCGGCTCCTCGGCCACTGGGGCACCTCCCCCGGCCTCAATCTCGTGCACACCCACCTGAACCACGTGATCAAGGAGCGATCCCTCGACGCCCTCTGCGTCTGGGGTCCGGGCCACGGCGGACCTGCCGTCCTGGCCAACTCCTGGCTGGAGGGCACGTACACGGAGACCTACCCCGGCATCACGCGGGACGCCGCGGGCATGGGCACGTTGTTCCGGCAGTTCTCGTTCCCGGGCGGCGTACCGAGCCATGTGGCACCGGAGACGCCGGGCTCCATCCATGAGGGCGGCGAGCTCGGGTACGCCCTGTCCCACGCCTACGGTGCCGCCTTCGACCACCCCGGGCTGCTGGTCGCCTGCGTGATCGGCGACGGCGAGGCGGAGACGGGCCCGCTGGCCGCGTCCTGGCACGCGAACAAGTTCCTCGACCCGGTCCACGACGGCGCCGTTCTGCCGATCCTCCACCTGAACGGCTACAAGATCGCGAACCCGACGGTGCTGTCCCGGATCCCCGAGGCGGATCTCGACGCACTGCTGCGCGGCTACGGCCACGAACCCCTTTACGTCACCGGCAGCGACCCCGCCCTGGTGCACCAGGCCATGGCCCGCGCGATGGAGCACGCCCTCGACCGCATCGCCCTCATCCAGCGGGAGGCCCGGACCGCCGACACCGACTCCGGCCGGGAATACCCGCGCTGGCCGATGATCGTCCTGCGCACCCCCAAGGGGTGGACCGGACCGGCGACCGTCGACGGCGACCCCGTCGAGGGCACCTGGCGGGCCCATCAGGTCCCGCTCGCCGGGGTGCGCGAGAATCCCGGGCACCTGAGGCAGTTGGAGGACTGGCTGCGCTCGTACCGGCCCGAGGAGCTCTTCGACGCCGACGGGCGCCCCACCCCGCAGGTCCTCGCCCGTGTCCCCGAGGGCGACCGCCGCCTGGGCGCCGTCCCGTACGCGAACGGTGGCCGGCTGCTGCGGCCGCTGCCGATGCCGCCGCTCGCCGCCCACGCCGTCCCCGTCGACAAGCCGGGCAGCACCCTCCACGAACCGACGCGCGTCCTGGGGCACTTCCTCACCCGGATCATGCACGACACCGCCGAGCGGCGGGACTTCAGGGTCGTCGGACCGGACGAGACCGCCTCCAACCGCCTCGACGACCTGTACGAGGCGACCGGAAAGGCCTGGCAGGGCAGCACGGAGGGCACGGACCGCAATCTGTCCCGGCACGGCCGGGTCATGGAGATCCTGTCCGAACACGTCTGCCAGGGCTGGCTGGAGGGGTACCTCCTCACCGGCCGCCACGGCCTCTTCTCCACCTACGAGGCCTTCGCCCACATCGTCGACTCCATGGTCGGCCAGCACATCAAGTGGCTGAAGACCTCGCGCGAGCTGTCCTGGCGGGCTCCGATCGCCTCCCTCAACTACCTGCTCACCTCACACGTCTGGCGCCAGGACAACAACGGCTTCTCCCACCAGGACCCCGGATTCGTCGACCACGTCCTCAACAAGAGCCCCGAGGTCGTACGGGTCTACCTGCCGCCGGACGCCAACACCCTCCTCGCCGTGGCCGATCACGCCCTGCGCAGCCGCGACCAGGTCAACGTCATCGTCGCCGGAAAGCAGCCCTGCTTCGACTGGCTGCCGATCGACGAGGCCCGCATCCACGTGACGCGCGGCGCCGGCGTCTGGGAGTGGGCCGGCACCGACCACGGATCGCGCGAACCGGACGTCGTACTCGCCTGCGCCGGCGACGTGCCCACCATGGAGGTACTGGCCGCCGCGGCCCTGCTGCGCGAACGCCTCCCCTCGCTGGCCGTCCGGGTCGTCAACGTCGTGGACATCGCCCGGCTGATGCCCCACGAGGAACACCCGCACGGCATGACGGACACCGAGTACGACGCCCTCTTCACCACCGACCGGCCGGTGATCTTCGCGTACCACGGCTATCCGTGGCTCATCCACCGCCTCGCCTACCGCCGCACCGGCCACCCGAACCTGCATGTGCGCGGGTACAAGGAGTCCGGCACGACGACGACCCCCTTCGACATGGTCGTGCGCAACGACATGGACCGCTACCGGCTCGTCATGGACGTCATCGACCGCGTCCCCGGCCTCGCGGGCCGCGCCGAGGGCCTGCGCCAGGCCATGACCGACCAGCGTCTACGCCACCACGACTGGATCCGCGAGCACGGCACCGACCTGCCGGAGATCGCCAACTGGGCCTGGCCGTACTGATCGGCCCTGATTCACTCGCTCGCGTGGTCGGGACAGGCCCTTGGGTCCCCCGGAGCGGTTTCCGGAGGCCGGTAGGCCCATGCCTGGCAGGAACCGGGCCTCCGATACTGGAAGAGGACTCGAAAGAGGAGGCTCCGTGACCACCCACTCCCCCACCCGGATCGCCGCCGCGCCGCCCCCGGAATTGCGCACTCGGCAGCTGGACCTCGCCCGGGAGGTCGACTGACCAGGGCTGCGGTTCGGCCCCCGTGCCAGCACGAAGGAGCACACCATGCCCGCGTCCCGGTACACCGTCAGCGACGTCATGAGCCACACGGCCGTGGCCATCGGCCGCGAGGCCTCGTACAAGGAGATCGTCGAGCTGATGCACCAGTGGAAGGTCAGTGCCGTCCCCGTCCTGGAGGGCGAGGGCCGCGTCGTCGGGGTGGTCTCCGAGGCCGATCTCCTGCCGAAGGAGGAATTCCGGCAGGACGACCCGCTCCTTCCGGAGCAACTGGAGGAGGCTTCCAAGGCCGGGGGCGTGCTGGCCGAGGAGCTGATGTCGAGCCCGGCCGTGACCGTGCACCCCGACGCCACGATCGCCGAGGCGGCCCGCGTCATGGCCCGCAAGCGCGTGAAGCGTCTCCCCGTCGTGGACCGCGTGGGCATGCTGGAAGGGGTCGTGAGCAGGAGCGACCTGCTCAAGGTGTTCCTGCGCCCGGACCGGGAGATCGAGGAGGAGATCCGCGACGCGGTCCTCGCCGAGCTCGTTCCCCCGGTGCGCCTGGCGGTCACGGTCCAGGACGGTGTCGTCACCCTGCGCGGATCCCTGCGGAACCGCGCCCTGGTACCGCTGACGGCCCGCGCGATCCGCGCCGTCGAGGGCGTCGTGGACGTACGGATGGAGCTGGACGGAGCCGAAGGCGCGGCGGCCTGAGGCCTTCCCCGGGCGCGGGCACCGCTCGGGGCCGGCGCTGAACCGCACGGTGCTTCCGCCCGGCCCCTGAGACAATGCGTACGAGACATACGCAGAGCGGATCGACCACGGGGGCGTACATGTCCGACGCACCAGCACCCTCCGTCTCGCCCGGGGCGCCCATCAGGGTCTTCCTCCTGGACGACCACGAGGTCGTACGCCGCGGCCTGCACGACCTGCTGGACGCGGAGCCGGACATCGAGGTCGTCGGCGAGGCCTCCGGCGCCGAGCAGGCGCTCGCCCGCGGGCCGGCGCTGCGCCCGGACGTCGCCGTGCTCGACGTCCGGCTGCCCGACGGCGACGGGATCACCGTCTGCCGCGAGCTCCGTTCGCGCATGCCGGAGCTGGCCTGCCTCATGCTGACCTCGTTCGACGACGAGGAAGCACTGCTCGACGCGATCATGGCCGGCGCAGCCGGCTACGTCCTCAAGCAGATCAAGGGCTCCGACCTCGTCTCGGCGGTACGGACGGTCGCCACGGGGCAGTCCATGCTGGACCCGGCGACGACCGCCCGCCTGATGCACTCCCTGAGGGACCCGGAGACGGCCAGGGCCCCCGAGGACGCCCGGCTGGCCGCCCTCTCCGAGCGGGAGCGTTCCGTGCTCGAGCTCATCGGCGAGGGCCTCACGAACGCGCAGATCGCCAAGCGGCTCTACCTTTCCGAGAAGACGGTCAAGAACCACATCTCGCGGCTGCTCGGAAAGCTCGGGGTGGAGCGCCGGGTACAGGCCGCCGTCATCGCCGCCCAGGTTCAGGAGCACGAGAAGGGTCAGCACTGAGGACTGTCGTGGACCCTCAGCGGGGCGGTTCGGGACGCGACCTCGACAGCGGGATCCGCCATTCCAGCTGCGTCCCCCGGCCCCTCTGATCCAGCTGTGTCCCCTGGCTCCTGCGACCACTCGGACCGCTCGCCGACACCGACAGTTCGCCGCCGAGCCGCTCGGCCCTCTCCGCGAGATTGCGCAGCCCGCTGCGCCGGCCGCCCTCCGGGATACCGATCCCGTTGTCGGCGACCGTCACGGTGAGAGCGCCTCCGGCGGCCACGATGGAGACCTCCGCCCGGGTGGCCCGGGCATGGCGGACCACGTTAGGCCCTCCATCCGCAGGGCCGGCGCGAAGCCCAGAGCCGTCGCGGCCGCGTCCACGGCTTGGACGACCCGCAGCCGGAGCTTGGGCGCCGCTCCGGGCACCTCCCGCTCCCGGAGCCCGAAGATCATCGAACGGATAATCTTGATGGTGGCGTCCAGGTCGTCGATCGCCCTGGCCAGCCTTTCAGCCGCCTCCGGGTGCTCGACGAAGCGCTGGGCACTCTGCAGCGTCATCCCTGTGGCGAAGAGCCGCTGGATCGCCAGGTCGTGCAGGTCGCGGGCGATGCGGTCGTGGTCCTCCAGGAGGCTCATCTGCTCGGCGTCCCGGCGCCGGTCGGCAAGCTCCAGGGCAAGCGCCGCCTGCCCGGCGAAGCCGGGCAACGCGGCCACCGCCGCGGCGGAGAACGGCGAGCGGCCCCGGCGCCTGGCCAGCATCAGAACACCGGCCAGCTGTTCCGCGGTGGCCATCAGGACCCGCTCCCGTTCCGGTCGGCGGTGCGCGGGATGAGCAGCACGGGGCAATGGGCGTGGTGCAGGAGGCTGTGGGTGTGCCACCCGAGGGTGGGCCCCATGGCGTCGTGCGAGCGCCGCCCGCCCATGACCAGCAGGTCCGCGTGGTGCGACGCCTCGACGAGTGCTCCGGACACCGAGACGCTCTTCTCCGCGTCCGCCTCCACGGTCAGGTCCGGGAACTCGTCACGGATCCGGTCCGTCACCGCGGTCAGGTGCCGGACCTGCTCTCCGGCGATCTCCTCGACGTCATCGAGCATGGTCACGACGCTGCCGACGGACTCGAGGATGTTCCAGATGTGGAGGAGCCTCAGCTCGGACTTGCGGATCCGGGCTTCGCGCGCCGCGTGGCGGACGCTGTCCAGGTCGTGCTCGTCACGGACGGCGGCGAGCACCACACCGGTCGTCACGTCGCCGGTTCCCCTGACCACGACGACGGGCGTCTTCGCCCCTGCGGCGACCTTCAGCCCGACGGAGCCGAGCAACAGGGAGTTGAATCCGCCCAGACCCCGGTTGCCGACCACGATCGTGCCGCGCCGAGCAGCAGACCGGTGCAGGCTGATGGCGGGTGCACCGAGGCTGAACTCGGTGGTCACGTGCAGGCCCGGATGCAGCCGCGCGACCGCGGCGGCGGTCTCGTCGAGCAGGTCACTCCCGGCGCCACGGCCACGTTCGATGGTGTCCGCCGAGATGTACAGGTCCCGGCCCTCGGTATCGGCCGCGTAGACGATGTGCAGCGGGCTTCCACGGCGATCGGCTTCGGCCGCCGCCCACAGGGCTGCCCGACGGGCAGGCTCCGAACCGTCGACGCCGACGACGACACTGCCGAATTCCGAACCGTTGACGGTGCTGTTCATGATTCCTCCTCGCGCAGGGACCACTCGGGGTCGTCTCCCACGCTGACACCACAGCCGCGGCTCGCAGAGGGCCACTCAGGACCGTCGTGGGACCAAAGGTCCCTGTCGTCGGCGCACCCTGCGCGCAAACGTCCCCGCCGAGTGGTCCGACCGGCCCCTTCCGGGACCCGTTCGGCCCTGCTCAGCACCGTGTCGGCCGACGCATCGTGGATCTCGAACAGCTACCCGCCATCACGCAACGCGGCCGGAGGTGCCCCGATGAAGCACATCAAGGTGGGAGACCTGATGACCGACGAGGTCGTCTCCGCCCTCGCGGACACGACGTTCAAGGAGGTGGCGAAGCTGCTCGCGCAGCACGACATCACCGGACTGCCGGTGCTCGACGCCGAGGACCGGGTGATCGGCGTCGTCTCCGAGAGCGATCTGCTGAACCGGCAGGGCGCGGCAGCCCTGATCGAGCGGGACACCGTGGAGGGCGCCGCCGTGCCCGAGCCGGCGACGTTCACGGCCGGTGAGGTCATGTCGGCGCCGGCCGTGACGGTCCGCGCGGACGAGACCGCCGCGGAGGCTGCCCGGCTGATGTCCCGCCGTGGTGTGGAGCGGCTCCCCGTCGTGGACGAGGAGGACCGGCTCGTCGGCATCGTGACACGCCGCGACCTCCTGAGACTCTTCCTCCGACCCGACTCGGAGATACGCCGCCGCGTCATTGAGGACGTCCTCACCGACACCATGGGGCTGGGCGCCGACGCGGTCGAGATCCACGTCGTCGACGGCATCGTCACCCTGCAAGGGACACTCGAACGACAGAGTCAGATCCCGGTGCTGATCCGCCTCACCGAACGGCTCGACGGAGTCGTCGCGGTCGCGGCCCAGCTGACCGCCCGCGTCGACGACAGCCTGCTCGCACCACCCGAGCGCGCCACGCACGGCATGCCCTGGTGACCATCGGGGGACTTCCGGCAGACGGCATGCCGCGCCGCGCCCCGTGAGAGCCCGCCGGCCGAACACCCGAGGCGAACACCCGAGGAGACACGCAATGAAGCACCATGTGACCGTCGGTGTCGACGGCTCCCCCGAGAGCCGCGCGGCGGCCCGGTGGGGTGCCCGGGAAGCGGCACTGCGGCAGGTGCCGTTGCGGCTGGTTCATGCTGTCGACTGGCCCGAGGCTCCTCTCGTTCCGCGGCCGGGCCGCGAGAACGCCGACCGGTGGGCGGACGAAGCGCTCACCGAAGCCCTGGAGGACGTACGCCTGCGCCATCCCCGGGTGGAGGTCACCACCCGATGCCTCTCCGGCAGACCCGCCGCCGCCCTGGCCGCCGAAGCGGCCGACGCCGGCCTGCTCGTACTCGGCTCCCGCGGTCTCGGCCGCCTGGCCGGATTCCTCATCGGCTCGGTGAGCCTGTCCACACTCGTCGCGACGCAGACACCGGTCGTCCTGGTCCGCGACACCGGCGAACCGCAGGAGGACGCAACCGCCCCCTTCGGCGAGATCGTCGTCGGCCTCGACATCCACGAGGCCACCGACCGGGTCCTGTCGTTCGCCTTCGCGGAAGCCGACCGCCGTGGTTGCGCGCTGCGCGCCGTCCACGGCTGGAAGCTTCCCGCCGCCTACGCGTACGTCCCCTTCTCCGACCCCGCCGACGAACGCGCCATCGGCCTGAGCGTGACGCAGATGCTGGACGACACGCTGCTGCCCTGGAGACACAAGTACCCGAACGTGGACGTCACCCACCAGGCGTTCATGGGGTCCGCCGGTGCTCGGCTCGTCATGGCGGCCGCCGGTGCGGACCTCGTCGTGGTCGGCCGGCACCTGCGCCGTTCCCCTGTGGGCGCGCACCTGGGTCCGGTGGCCCATGCAGTGCTCCACCATGCCGGGGCCCCCGTGGCCGTCATCGCTCACTGAGCCCGGCAACGGAGTCCCTCACGGCACGAGGCTGGAATCATGAAGAGCCTGTCCACCGTCGGCGACGTGATGACGCACACCGTCGTCACGGTCGGTCCCGAGGCCCGGTTCAAGGACATCGTGGAGACCATGCGGCAGTGGCACATCAGCGCGCTGCCGGTGCTGTCCGGCCGGGGCCGGATCGTCGGAGTCGTCTCCGAGGCGGACCTGCTCCTCGAGGCCCGGGGCACGGACGACCCCCGCGCCGTCAGCGCCGGACAGCTCATGACCGTACCCGCGGTGACCGTGGGCAAGGACACGACCATCGCCGGAGCCGCCCGGCTGATGGCCCGCGGCCACCTCAAGCGGCTTCCGGTCGTCGATGCCGACGGCCGGCTCACCGGTGTGGTCAGCAGGGGCGACCTGCTGAAGATCCATCTCCGTGCCGACGACGACATCGGGCAGGAACTGCGCGATCTGATCACGACCGAGATCATCCCCACCGGGTCGGCCGAGGTCCACGTTCATGTGGCCAACGGAATCGTCCACCTTTACGGCTCAGCGCCCGGCCCCTCCCTGGAGGACGTGCTCGTGCGTCTCGCCCGCGCGGTGCCGGGAGTCGTCGACGTCACGGCTCAGTTCGACGCCGAAGGCCCCACGTAGCGCGCCGGGCAGCGTCTGCGCCACCGTGCACGGGAGGGGGCCGATCGGACCCCGTCAGGGCCGGTCGGCCCCTCGGCGACGGCGCCCTCCCTGTACCAAGCTGGAGGAAGCAGTGAGAAACCCCCTCGGTGAAGGAGACGGCCCTCATGACGAACCCGCATACGGCACCCACCTCCGATCGATCGCGCACGCCGTGACGCACCACGCGACCTCCCCGGTCGCCGTGGTCGCCCACGACCGAGGTCCACCGCACAGGCAGGAAAGTCCCATGACCACAACCCTCCCGGAAACGGCCGAAGTTCTCCCCCTGATCGCGGACGCCGTCGCGGCTCCGTCCATGCACAACGCCCAGCCCTGGAAGTTCGTCCACCACCGGGAGAGCGGAATCGTCGCACTGTACGGCGACCCCGCCCGGGCCATAGCCCATGCCGACCCTGATCACCGCGCCCTCCATCTGGGCTGCGCCGCCGCGCTGTTCAACCTGCGGGTGTCGGCCACCTGGGCTGGCTGGGAGCCGTCGGTACGGCTGTTGCCCGACGGCGGCGATCCGTGGTTCCTGGCCGAGGTGCGTCTGCGCAGGCCCGAAGTGGCGGACCCGGCGCTGGCCGCGCTGCACACCGCCGTACGGCGGCGCCATTCGAGCCGGTTCCCCTTCTCCGAGGAGGAAATACCTCCCGCCCTGCTGGACGGGCTGCGCTCCGCCGCTCTCCTGGAGGGATGTCGCCTGGCCGTGCCGGACGCCTGGCACGCCGAGACCGTCCTCGGCCTGGTCCACGACTCCGAGCACCGCGAGGAGATGGACCCCACGCTGCGGGCGGAGACAAAGGCCTGGACGCACACCGGCAACCCGGAGCAGCAGGTCCGGCCGGACGGCATCCCCGCCTACGCGTTCGGCCCCAAACAGTCCGGCCGGGGAACCGTCGTACGCGACTTCGGCCGCTCGGATCCCGTACCGGGCCGAGGCTGGGCCGTCTTCGAACGCCGCCCGCATCTCGCCCTGCTGGGCACGTCCGGTGACACGCCCGAGGACTGGCTGCGGGCCGGGCAGGCCCTCGAGCGGGTTCTGCTCCAGGCCACCACTGACGGTCTGGTCACCTCCATGACCTCCCAGCCCCTCGAATGGCCCGAACTCCGCTGGACGGTGCGCGATCCTGGCGCGTCGATGAGCCACGTCCAGATGGTCATCCGGCTCGGCTACGGCCCCGAGGGGCCCGCGACGCCGAGGCGCCCGGTAGCCGACGTGCTCGACGTCCGATGAGCCACCGGCCACCGGCCTGCGGTCAGTCCCCGGTCAGTCGGAACCATCGCTCCTCCCCTGCGGCCACGGTCACGAGCCGGCTGCCGGTCAGGTGCACCGGCAGCGGCGATACGAGTGCGGACGCCGACACACGGACGCCCAGCCGGCCGGGGAGAAGGTGGACGCGGATGCCCCGGTGCCCGCGGCAGCAGAGGGTGAACGAGCATCGGGGAACCTCCCGGAGCAGGACGGGATCGACATGGAGGCCGTCGGGGCCAGCCTCGATGCCCCCGACGCCCCGCTCGATCAGGTCGAGGGTCCCTGCCATGGCACCCAGGTGGATTCCTTCGCCGGTGGTGCCGCCCTGGACGTCCGCCACATCACTGAGCAGGGCCTCCTCGCAGTACCGCCAGGCGTCGGCGCCCTTCTCCCGGGCGAGGACCCACCCGTGCACCAGGCTGCTGAGGGTCGACCCGTGGCAGGTGCGCTCCAGGTAGTACTCGACCGTCGTGCGCCAGATGTGACCGTCGAGGTGGTAGCCGAGCCGGGCGAAGAGGGTCCGGCGACCCCGTCCGTGCCGACTTCGGTGCGGTGGCCGGTGAGGTGGTGCCCGTCGAGGTCTCGATAGCGTTCCACCCCCGCGTTCGTGACATCGCCGTCGAGGACGGCTTGGGCCTCGATCGTCCCGCTCCAGCCGTACGCGCGGAACGTGGTCCGCTGGGCGGCGAGGTACGGGTCGCCCATGTGGACCAGTCTGGTGTGGGTGACGCCGAGTCGGCGGCCGTGGCCGTCCTGGAAGAGCATCCGGCGGGTGAGGACGCCGTCGCGGAGGTCGAGCGTGGTCCCGCAGTGGCGCAGGGTCGGGTGGTCGGGGGTGAGCCAGTCCCCCTGCGGTCCGTCGTCGGGCACGCAGCGGTAGCGCAGCCGGCTCCAGTCGGGCAGGTTGACCAGGTCTTCGTTTCCGACCTGCCGGCCCGCGATCCGGGTGGGGAGCCAGTCGTAGCAGCCGGCTGCGTAGGTTCCGGGGTAGTGGACCGGTCCGGCGGTGGCCTCGGGCCCGGCTCCCCGGGTGGCGAATCTGCCGTTGCCGAGGGTGCACAGGGCTTCGACCAGGCGTTCCTTCTTGGGGTCGTAGCCGTTGAAGGACCAGGTCCACGAGGTGTTCACCGGCCTGCCCCGCACACGCGCGCCGCCAGGGCGCCCAGGTCGGGGAACACCACGTCGGCCCCATGAGCGCGAAGCTGCGCGTCGGCGTCGGGGGCACGGGTCCGGCTGATGCCGACGACCAGCCCGAAGCACCCACGTCGTCCAGCCTCGACCCCGGCGAGGGCGTCCTCGGCCACCGCCGCGTGAGCGGGAGTGGTACCCAGCCGGTCGGCGGCCTCCAGGAACAGTGCGGGGTCCGGTTTGCCGGCCAGCGCGAGCCGGGCCGCGTCCGTACCGTCGACCAGAGCGTCGAGGAGGTCGACGAGACCGGCGGCTTGCAGCAGGGGGCGGGCATGCCGGGAGGCCGATACGGCGGCGCAGCGGATGTTTCGCTCACGGAGCCTGATGAGCGCGGGCCGCACGTCCTCGAAGGGAGTGACCGGGCGGGTCCGCAGCGCTTCCGTGAACGCCTGTTCCTTCCGGGCTGCGACCGCCCACACGGTGCCGCAGCCGGGCGGATCGTCGGGTGTGCCGGTCGGCAGTGCGATCCCGCGGGCGTGCAGGAAGGCCAGCGCACCGTCATGGCGCGCCTTGCCGTCGACCAGGTCCAGGTACTCGCGGTGGGCGTCGAAGGGCTGCCGGCTCCCGCCGTCCGATGCCCAGGAGTCCAGGCAGCCGTCGAATGCCGTCTTCCAGGCGCCCGCGTGAAGCGCCGCCGAGTCGAGCAGCACTCCGTCGGTGTCGAGGACGACCGCCCCGAGTGCGCTCACCGGTGCACTACTCGGCGTCCGGTGAGCCGGGTCGGCGTGACCTTCATCCAGAGGGTACGGGCGCCTCCGGCCCAGGGCAGCGAGCGGGCCACGGCATCGAGCCGCTGGATGACAGCGGCATCGGTGATGCCTTCCGCCTCGCCCACGGCCATCACGCTCCAGCCCGTGTGCATGACCTCGTCGATGTGATCGACCTCGAAGGCCACCTCGGTGCCGGCGGCCCCGGCGATGGCCGTCTCTCCGGACGTGCGGAAGGCGATGTCACCGCCGGCCACCACGTAATTCACGGGGAAGATCGCGGGTCCCCGGGTGCTGAAGACCGCGACCCTGCCGATGCCGTGCGTGGACAGGAGGTGCCGGCACTCGTCGTGGGTCAGCGCGACCAGGTGCGCGTCGCGCAGGCTGGTGCCCCGGCCGGGCGGATGGTCGGCCGTCGCTCCGGTGAGTTCCGCGACGGTTGTCTCCAGCCCATCGGCGAGGCGGAGCAGGGAGCCGATCGCGGGCGACGCGGCGCGTTCCTCCAGGTAGGCGATGTACGTGGCATCAGTGCCGCAGCGCTCGCCCAGCGCTTCCCGGCTGAGGCCGAGTTCCTCGCGGCGCGCGGCGATCCGGCGTCCCAGATCGGTCCGCCCGGCAGGCATCTCGGTGGAGGCGGATCCCGGAGTTCTGGTGTTCATGGCTATCACGCCCCTTCGGTTTCGTGCCGGGCCGCCGCGGCGACCACGTCGTGCCGGGGGCCGCCGAGTACGACCTTCAGGGCACCGGTGTCACCGGCGCGGGAGAAGACGTCGTACGCCTCTTCCATCTGTCCCAGCTCGAAGCGGTGGGTCACCAGCTCGCCACCCGGCAGGCGGCCGGCCGCCATCATGCGGAGCAGCATCGGCGTGGAGGAGGTGTCGACCAGCCCCGTGGTGATGGTGACGTCCTTGATCCACAGGTCTTCGAGGTGCAGGGTGGCGGGCTTGCCGTGGACGCCGATGTTCGCGACCCGGCCTCCGGGGCGAACCATCCGGGTGCACATCTCGAAGGCCTCCGGGACGCCCACCGCCTCGATGACCACGTCGGCGCCGAGCCCGTCGGTGAGGTCGGCCACGAGCTGTTCCGGCTGCTCGGTCGCGCCCGCGGTCGCGTCCGCGCCGAAGGCCCGGGCCGCTGCCAGCCTCGACTCGGCGAGGTCTACGGCGATGATCCGCCCGGGGCTGTACAGGCGGGCCGTGGCGATGGCCGCGAGGCCGATGGGACCCGCTCCGACCACCACGACCGTGTCGCCCGGCCGCACCTTCCCGTTGAGCACGCCCACCTCGTACGAGGTGGGGAAGATGTCGGCCAGCAGCACCGCGTCGTGGCTCTCCACGGCGTTGGGGAGGGGGTGGACGGAGAGGTCGGCGAAGGGCACCCGGACGTATTCGGCCTGCGTGCCGTCGATGGTGTGCCCGAGCACCCATCCACCGCCGCCCCGGCACTGGCCGTAGCGGCTCTCGCGGCAGTAGCTGCACCGGCCGCACGAGGAGATGCAGGAGATGAGGACCCTGTCTCCGGGACGGACGGTGCGGACGTCGCCGCCGGTCTCGACGACGGTTCCGACAGCCTCGTGCCCCAGGATCCGGCCCGGCGTCACCTCGGGGACATCGCCCTTGATGATGTGCAGATCGGTGCCGCAGATGGTCACGGCGTCCACCCGGACGATCGCGTCTGCGGCGTCCTTGATCGCGGGGTCCGGGACGTCCTGCCAGGCGGTCTGCCCCGGGCCGTGGAAGACGAGTGCCTTCATGACTTTCGCCCTGCTTCCTGTCGCTCGTCCAGTGGGGAACACTGCCAGGCTGGCCCGATGCCCGGCCCGCCCGCATGGGCCGGTCGGCCCCCGTCCTGGCCCTGTCGGGCCCCTCGCCGCACCATGCGACGAATGGGATGGTGAAGACCGGTACCCGCCTCGAAAGGCCTCGAAAGGAGGCTGCCGCCATGGCCGAGACAGCCCCGACCGCCGTGCCCTCCTCCTCCCGCCCGGCGCTGCTGCGCTTCCTCGGGGGCGTGCGGACCATGACCGGCAGCAAGTTCCTGGTGGAGAGCGATCACGCCCGGATCCTCGTCGACTGCGGTCTCTTCCAGGGTTTCGCGGACCTGCGGCGGCGCAACTGGGACAGGCTGGCGTGCGACGCCTCAGACATCCACGCCGTGGTCGTCACCCATGGCCCACCTGGACCACTGCGGCTACCTGCCTCGCCTGGTCAGGCACGGCTTCCGCGGGCCGATCCTGACCGGCTCCCGCACGGCCCGCCTCGCCGAGATCGTCCTGCGTGACAGCGCGAAACTGCAGATGGAGGCCGCTCGGCACGCCAATGAGCACGGCTGGTCCAAACACCGGCCCGCCTCTCCGCTGTACGACGACGGCGACGTGGACCGAACGGTCCAGTACTTCGACCCCGTGCCGGTGGGCGAGGAGGTCGAGATCATGGCCGGGACGAAGCTGAAACTGCACCGCGGCGGCCACATCCTCGGCTCCGCCTGGGTCCACCTCACGCTGGAGGACGGGCACACGCTCGCCGTCAGTGGCGACCTCGGCCGTCCCGGCCACCCCCTGCTCCTGCCCCCGGAGCCGTTCTCGGGTGCCGATGTGCTGCTGATGGAGTCCACCTATGGAGACCGGCGCCATGATCACGAGGCGGCTCAGCGGGAATTCGGCTCCGTGATCGCAAGAAGCCTGGCGCGGGGTGGCACCGTCGTGATCCCGGCCTTCGCGATCGACCGCACCGAGGTCGTCCTGCACGAACTCGCCGGCCTGCGACGCGAGGGCATCCTGCCGCGGAACGTTCCCGTCTACGTGGACAGTCCCATGGCCCTGGCCGCCCTCGACGTCTACCGGGACGCCCTGCGCAGCCGCTCCCCCGAGCTACGGCCGGAGGTTCTCGCCCAGGGTGAATCCGCGATCAGCCCCGAGCCGTTCCTGGCGGCCCGCAGCGTTCAGGAGTCCATCGACATCAACAGCACCACCGGGCCGGCCGTCATCGTGTCCATACCTCGTCCCGGTGGCCACGCGCCTCGCACAGGCCGTCGAGGGGATCGTGAGCGTGCACAACCACCTGGAAACACTCGCCCCCTCCACCGACACCGGAGCCTGAGGGACCGGGTCCCGCCTCATCGGCGAAAGGTGCGCCGCGACGCGATGGCCAGGATGCGCTCGGCTGTGCGGGCCGTGGCGGGGTCGTCGCCCGTGCTGGTCACGCGGACGATCGCGGACCCGCCGCCGGGCCTGCCGACCAGGAGTAAAGGTTGTCAAAGGCACCCTTGTCGGGTCTCCGCAGGGGCCCCGCTTGACTGGTGGTCGGCAGGACAGGTAGGGAGAGGGCTGTTCATTGCGCAATGTGTGAAACGGGGGACGTATGAAGCCGCTCGAAACGGGTGATCCCACCTCGCTCGGCGAGGGCCGCTACCGGCTGGTGGGACGGCTCGGTCAGGGGGGCATGGGCGTGGTCTATCTGGGCCGCTCCCAGTCCGGCCGTGCGGTCGCCGTCAAGGTCGTACGTCCCGAGCTGAGCACCGAACCCGGGTTCAGGCGCAGGTTCGCCGACGAGGTCGCGGCCGCGCGGCGGGTGGGCGGCTTCCACACTGCGCCGGTGGTCGACGCCGACCCGGACGGGGATCCGGCGTGGCTGGTGACGGCCTTCGTGCCCGGTCCCACCCTGCAAGCGGTACTCGCGCGCGTCGGATCGCTGCCTCTGGACACGCTCACCGTCCTGGCGGCCGGGCTGGCCGAGGCGCTGGAGGCGATCCACCGAGCGGGGGTCATCCACCGCGATCTCAAGCCCGCGAACATCATCGTCGCGGAGGACGGACCGCGTGTCATCGATTTCGGCATCGCGCGCGCCCTGGACGGAACGTCCCTGACACAGACCGGCCTGCAGATCGGCACGCCGGGATTCCTGGCACCCGAGCAGCTCACCGGCGGCGGGGTGGTCACCCCCGCGGTCGACATGTTCGCTCTGGGGGTGGTGCTCACCCAGGCGGCGGGTGGCGCCCCCTTCGGCGACGGCCCGTCCGCGGCCAGGCACTTCAAGGTGGTCTACGAGGAGCCGGACCTGACCGCGGTGCCCGGTGAACTCCGCGAAGCCATCGGCGCCTGCCTGTCCAAGGACCCGGCGGCGAGGCCCACCCCGGCCGCCTTCCTCGGCACTCTGACCGTCCGGCACCCGGACGGTGGCTCCTGGCTGCCGGAGGCGGCGACGCAGCTGCTCCCACCCCCGGAACCGGCGGTGCGCCCCACCACGCCGGACAGCCGGTCGGACACCCTGCAGGAACTCCCGGAACCGGCGGTGCGCCCCACCGGGCCGGACAGCCCGTCGGACACTCTGCAGGAACTCCCGGAGCCGGACGCCGCCCCGCCCGTCGTCGCGGAGTCCCGTACGGAACAGGCGCACACCATGACGGGGCCCTTGGCGCAGCTCTCCCCCGCCCCCGCGCAGGTACCGGAAGGGGTGTCGGGGAAGCCCCGGCGTCGCCGCGCGGTGGCGGTGGCGGTACTCGCGACGTCCGTCGCGGCCGTCGGTCTGTTCGTGTGGCAACCCTGGAAGGACTCCGCCAAGGACAATGCCAAGGGCCGCGCCTCCACGCGCACCGCATCCGCCCCCGCCCCCGCCGCGTTCCCGGCCGATCCCCTGCTGATCCGACAGGACACCGCCCCGGGCTGGCCCGGGACGTGCCACAGCGTCATCGCCCGCCGGGACGCCGCGACGGAGAAGCCCGTGGTGCTCATCGCCGGAGGCGCAGGCGTATGCGACACCTTGCCCCAGTGGTCCCCCGACCGCAGGTCGTTCGCGTTCACCCGCAGTACCCCCGAGGGCACGGCCGTCTGGACCGCCAACGCCGACGGTTCGAACGCGCGGCGGATCACCTCCGTCGCCGGCGGCAGGGTGTCCTGGTCGCCGGACGGCAGCCGGCTCGCCGTGCTGCGCAAGAAGGACGGCGTACAGCAGCTGTTCGTGGTCGGCGTCGCCGACGGCGCGGCTCGCCAGATCACCTCGGGCCGGGGCCAGGTCGAGGATCCCGCCTGGTCACCGGACGGGAAGAGCATCGCGGTCTGCTTCCAGACGGAATCCGAGAACTGGCAGATCCACGTGGTCGACCCCGCCGACCCGAACCGCGCACCGCAGCAGGTGACCCGGCTGCCCCACCCGGCACTCGACCCGGTGTGGTCACCCGACGGCACCACCATCGCCTACACGGCGGGCACCTACGGCACGGGCACTCAGGGCGACATCCGACTCGTGGCCGCCGACGGCAGTGACGATCGTGAACTGGTCGCCACCGACGCCCAGGAGATGGACCCCGCCTGGTCCGTCGACGGCAAGTGGGTGGCCTTCGTCCGCGGCCCGTACGAGAAGCCCGTGATCTGGGCCGTACGCACGGACAGGACCGGCGAGCGCACGCTCACCCCCGACGCCGCCAGCGAGGGGCATCCCGCCTGGCGCTGAGAGCGGAAGGGGCCGTTTCGGATCACTCCGGAACGGCCCCTTCATCCAGTCGCAGCCCGTCAGTCGGCCCGGCGTCTGCCCCGTCGGCGGCGCGGGTACGGCAGGAGCCGCGGCGAGCGCTTGGCGGCCACGTCCTCGACCCAGCCGAAGGTCAGCACCAGCACGCCGAGCAGCGGGATCGCCACCAGGAGCGTGAACCATTGGCTGGCCAGCAGCCACTGGAAGTTCCTGTAGAAGAACGGGACGCTCCAGAGGGGGTCGATCAGCGGGACGGCGACCACCAGCGCGATCTGGTGCCAGAGGTAGACGCTGACGGCGCGTGCGTTGAGCAGGCCGACGAGGCCGTTCCAGCGTTCCAGCGGCCTGGGCCACCGCTCCCAGGACGGGCTGACGTGGAGCAGGATGGCAACGAAGCCGAGGGACCACAGGGCCTGGGCGATCGGCCAGGCCTCGATGTCGGTCGGCTGGGTCGGATCGACCGGCCGGGTCTGCAGGTACCAGAGGCCGGCCACCATGATCAGCGGCGCGATCGACGGCAGCACGTACTGAGGGATCTTCTTGAGCAGCCCCTCCTGGTGGGCCATGCCGAGGATCCAGCAGGAGCCGAACAGGGTGAAGTCGTTGGCGGTCTCCCAGACCCGGCTGTAGATGAACTCCTGGTCGGCGAAGAACGTGTTCATGACGATCACCAGCACCAGGGGGGTGAACAGCGTCACCACCGGGAATCGTCGCAGTGCCCGGAGCATCAGGGGTGAGAGCAGGACGTACCACAGGTAGGCCCGGAGGTACCAGAGCGGGACGATGATCTGCGCGGCCCAGGTGTGTTCCACGAGGCCGTGGAAACCGGGCAGGTCGTCCGCGTACGGCGGAGTGCTCAGCGGCAGGATCCAGTACGCCAGCTTGGTCCACCACCAGGTGGGGTGGCCGTCGGAGTGAGGGCCCCAGCCATCGAGGATCTGGAGGGCGACCATGACGACGCCGAACAGCCACATCGGCGGCAGCAGCCGGCGCAGTCGGCCCCGGATCACGCCGAGAGCGGGACGGCCGGGAGCGGGACGGCTGAGCGAGCGGGCCATGAGCGAGCCGGCCAGCGCGAACATCACGCCCATCGAAGGGAAGACGAGGGGCAGCCAGAACCAGCCGAAGTTGTGGTAGAGCATCACTCGTACCAGTGCCAGGGCGCGCAGCAGGTCGAGATAGCGGTCCCGGCCGCTCTTGGGTGAGGACGGTGCCTCCGGCTGCGGCTCGAGCTCCGGCTCCCGCTCCGGCTCCCGCTCCGGCTTCTGCCGCAGATCGGCGGGGACTCTCAACTGGAGGGTGTCCTGCATGCGCTTGAGGTCGATGAAAGCGGTCACGGGTCAGGCCTCCACCGGTACAGCGACCTCGCCGGTGCGCCGGAGCTTCTGCCAGCGCAGGCGGCCGCCGGTCATCGCCGTGATCGCCGACTGCAACAGGACGATGTACATCAGCTGCCGGTAGACCAGTTGCTGGATCGGCAGGCTGATCAGATGCCAGGGCTTCTCGTGGTCGAGCCGGAAGGCGTACCAGGACAGTGCGGCCTGGAGCAGGATGAAACCGCCCCAGCTGGTGAGGGTGATCGGGGCGTCCCCGAACAGCACGCCGTACAGCAGGAACAGGTCGACCAGCGGCGCCAGCAGCGGAGCGACCACGCCGAACAGCACGACGAGCGGCAGCCCGAGTCGGCCGAAGCGCCCGGCCGGGCCGCGGGAGGTCACCGCGCCGCGGTGCTTCCACATCGCCTGCATGCTTCCGTAGCTCCAGCGGTACCGCTGGGACCAGAGCTGCTGGAGGCTGGCGGGAGCCTCGGTCCAGGCGCGGGCGCGCTCGGCGTAGACGATCCGCCAGCCGTCGCAGAGCACCGCGATGGTGATGTCGGTGTCCTCGGCAAGGGTGTCGTCGCTCATCCCGCCGACCCGCCGCAGGGCCTCCTTGCGGAAGGCGCCGACCGCGCCGGGGATGGTCTGGATGACGCCCAGCATGTCGTACATCCGGCGGTCCAGGTTGTGGCCGAGGACGTACTCGATGTGCTGCCAGGCGCCGATCAGGCTGTCGCGGTTGCCGACCTTGGCATTGCCCGCGACCGCGCCGATCGCCTGGTCACCGAAGGGCTGGACCAGTTCGTGCACGGTGGACGGCTCGAAGACCGTGTCGCCGTCCATCATCACGATGATGTCGTGCGAGGCGGCCGCGATACCGGTGTTGAGCGCGCTGGACTTCCCGCCGTTGACCTGGCGGATCAGCCGGACGAACGGCAGGTCCATCTGCTCGACGATGTCCGCGGTGCCGTCCGTGGAGCCGTCGTCGATGACGATCACCTCGATCGGATGGTCACTGACGGCCAGGGAGTTGAGGGTGTTGGCTATGCACTCGCGCTCGTTGTAGGCCGGGACCAGTACGGTGACCGGCTCGGTGACGGGCGGTCCCCAGGCGTCCCGCCGCTTGGAGCGGCGGGCGTGGATCGGTGCGAGAACGAGCATCAGCGCGAACCGGCCGAAGTTGAGGAAGCCGACGACGGCCAGCAGCGCGACCAGCACCGGCAGGGTGAGTACGGCGGCCTGGGTGGCCCAGATGTATCCCTTGCCCGCCCACAGCTGGAACCCTTGCACCGGCACGGTGGCGCTGGAAGCGCCGAGTGCGTCGGAGATGGTGGTGAAGCGGTAGCCCTGGGCCTGCAGCCTGTCGATGATCTGCCCGAGCGCAGTGAGGGTCTGGGTACGGTCGCCACCCGCGTCGTGCAGCAGGATCAGCGCGCCCGCACCGGGCTTGGACGGCATCGCCGCCTTGACGATCTCCTCGACTCCGGGACGCTTCCAGTCGTCGGTGTCGCGGTCGATGAACGCGGTGAGGTAGCCCCGCGCCCCCACGTACTTGATCACCGGGTAGTTCCAGTCGTCCAGCGCCGAGGCGTCGGAGGAGTACGGCGGGCGGAACAGCGCGCTGTGGACGCCCGCGACGCCGGCCAGCGCCAGCTGCGTCTGCGCCAGCTCCCAGCTGATCCGGGCGTGGGACTGGTACACCAGATCGGGGTGGGTGAAGGTGTGCACGCCGAGTTCGTGTCCGCCCGCGACGATCTCGCGGATCAGCTCAGGGTGTCGTGTGGTCATGGCGCCGGTCACGAAGAAGTCCGCACGGACGTTGCGGGCCGCGAGCACCTCCAGGATCTTCGGCGTCCACTCCGGCGAGGGACCGTCGTCGAAGCTCAGAACCGCGGTGCGGTCGGGAATGCGATAGCTCACCGGCTGCGCGTTCTTGGTGCCGCGCGCGTCGATGATCGGACCACCCTTGAGCAGGTTGTCCGGCACGGTGGTCTTGTCGACCGAGATCGCGATCCGGGAGTCGTGGAACGCCTCGTTGGTGGCGAGGCCGCGCAGGACGAGGAGCGCGAGCAGGCAGGCCAGCAGGGACAGCGGCATGAAGAAGCGCAGCGGCGGCGCGGCCAGTCGGCGCGGCCTCAGCAGGGACTGCCGGCGGCGCTGGTGGCGGGACAATGACGCTCCTGGAGATGGGTGGTGCGGGCGATCAGGGGTGCTTGGCCGGTGGGCCCGAGGGTTTTGCCCCGCGCGACGCGGTGGTCCTGGGCTTCGACGGGGTGACCGTGGGCCTCGACGGGGTGGCCGAGGTTTTCGTCCGCGGTGCAGCGGACCGCGTGGCCGTCCGGGCCGAAGACGAAGCGGACGACCCGGACAAGGGGGTGGACGACAGCGCCGGCACGGGTGAGGGCGACGGGTCGGGCGACCGCGATGGCTGCGCGGGTATGCCCATCGCCGGGGCGTCCGCCTGCACACCGATCAGGCTGCTGCCCATGGCGACCGCCAGGATCGCGCCGACCACGGAGACCGGCCAGCCGAAGCCCCGCAGTAGACGGCCGCGCAGGCCGGTCCGGTCGACGAACACCGGTGCGGGAGCGGGCTCCTCAAAGCCCGATTCGGACATTTCAGGCTGTGCCTGGTGCGCCGACCCGCGTTCGATGGAAGTGATGACTGAGCGCACCTTGCGGGGGCCTTTCATTGCAGGGCACGTAAAACGCGGGATCGCAGGGCGAACGCTAGTGCACCGGCCTGAGTCGACTTGGGCCCGATGTGTTTGTTTGACACGATCCGCCCCGGTGCCGTGATCGGATCGAAATGGAATTGGTCGTACCGGTTAGTAGTCTGCTCATATGGTCGCCGGGCAATGATCGGTACGTGTTCAACCTGAGCCGTTTGCCGCGACCGCGGTGGCCGGGGTCACGAACGTTGCCCGGCGGTCACCCCGGCGGTCACTCCGGCGGTCGGCCGCAACCTTAGGATGACCCCCTCGTGTGATCAGCCACTGATCCTCATGCACAGGGCGTGTCCAGGTACCGCCACTACGCCCCAAGGAGCCCGTGTGAGCCAGCCCCGCCGCACCCCTCGTCGCCGCGCATGGACCGCGCTCACGCTGCCCGCCCTCCTGTGCGCACTCGCCGCGTGTTCCGGCGGCCCCGGTGACGATGCCGCCGCGCCCGCGCCCAGCGCCTCGCCGACCCCGTCCGGACCGCCGGGAACCCTGTTCGACACCTTCCACTACAGCGGCCCCGACGACCCCTCGCTCGCCGCCCACGGCTGGGAGGTCCGTACCGGTGGGGGTGGCCCGGGGATCAAGGACAGCTGGTCCGCAGCCGGTGCCGGATTCCCCTCCGACACGACCGCCCAGGGTGGCAGGGTCCTGAAGCTGCAGTCCTCCACCGACGGCACCAAGCAGGGCACCAAGCAGGTCGAGGTGCAGAGCACCGGCACCCCCCTCTTCAACGGGACCTTCGCCGCTCGGGTCTACCTCAGCGACAAGCCCACGAGCGGTCGCAACGGCGACCACGTCGTCCAGACCTTCTTTCCGATTTCCGCCTCGGATTCCTCGGAGAACTACAGCGAGCTCGACCACGAGTACCTGCCGAACGGCGGCTGGGGTTCGGTGGGTCCGCGACTCGACAACGTCAGCTGGTACAAGGCCGATCCGCCGGACCGGGTCAACCACACGCTCAAGCAGCGCCTCGAGGGCTGGCACGTCATGATGATCACCGCCATGAACGGGAAGGTCACCTACTCCCTGGACGGCAAGGAGCTGTTCACCAGCTCCGGCAAATACGTCCCGCGCGAGAAAATGGACATCCACTTCAGCAACTGGCTCATCGACCTTCCCTTCACCGGCGGTCCGCGCACATGGGACATGAAGGTCAACTGGTTCTACTACAAGGCCGACGAGGCCGTTTCCCAGGCGGATGTCCAGAAGGCGGTGGACGGCTTCTACAGCGCCGGCACCCACTACATCAACACCGTGCCGAAGTCCTGACGGGAAGGCACCGGCGTCCGAAGCCGGGGTGTCACGCCCCGCCCCGCTCGCCCTCACGGGAACGTCGAACGGAACACCCCGGCGCCGTGCCTACAGGTCGCGGTGCCCCTGCGAGGGCCAGATGTGGTCCTGCGAGCTGTACGGGGCCGGCGCAGGAGGGTGGGACGCCCAGGCGGGGTCCGGGCCCGCGTCGTAGCCGTCGTACGGCGCGGCCGTGGGAGCGGCCCAGGGCTCGGGGGCCGGCGGGGCCCCGGGCACGGACAACCGGTCCGCCAGCGGAGGCTCGGACGGGGTGCGGGGCACCTGGAGGCTGCCGTAGCGATCCATCCGCTGCCAGCGCAGGCGGGACCCGGCGACCGCGGTGAAGACGGACTGGATCACGACCAGGTACATGAGCTGGCGGTAGACGAACTGCTGCAGGGGCAGGCTCCACAGCGGTCCCGGCCGCTCTCCGTCCAGGCGGAACGCGTACAGCCCCATCAGGACCTGGAGGAGCAGGAACGCCGTCCACAGGCCGACGATGCGCAGGGGGTCGAGGAAGAGCAGACCGTAGACGGCGAAAACGTCCACGACGGGCGCGAGCAGGGGCAGCAGGACCTGGAACATCAGCAGGTAGCCCAGACCGCGTCGGCCTAGCTTTCCGGCCTGCCCCCGCTGGGTGAGGGCGCCCCGGTGCTTCCACATCGCCTGCAGGGTGCCGTAGCACCACCGGTAGCGCTGCTTCCACAGGGCGCCGAGCGATGCGGGGGCTTCCGTCCAGGCCTTGGCCCGCTCCTCGTAGACGACGCGCCAGCCGTCCCGGCACAGGGCCATGGTGAGGTCCGTGTCCTCGGCGAGGGTGGTGTCGCTGACGCCGCCGACCCTCAGCAGCGCCTCGCGGCGGAACGCGCCGACGGCACCGGGGACGGTGGGCATGCACTCGGCGAGGTCGAACAGGCGGCGGTCGAGGTTGAAGCCGACGACGTACTCGATGTGCTGCCAGCGTCCGAGCAGCCCGCCCCGGTTGACCACCTTGGCGTTGCCGGAGACCGCGCCCACGCGGCGCTGGGCGAAGGGCTGGACGATCATGCGAACGGCGTCCGGTTCGAAGACGGTGTCGCCGTCGACCATGACGAGCAGATCGCAGTAGGCCGCGGCGATGCCCGTGTTGAGGGCGGCCGGTTTGCCGGCGTTCTCCTGCCGGATGACCCGTACGCCGGGCAGCCGGAGGGCCTCGACGATGTCGGCCGTGCCGTCCGTGGAGCCGTCGTCGACGACGATGACCTCGACCTGGTGGTCCGAGGCCACCAGGGAGCGGACTGCGGCCTCGATGCCGGCGCTCTCGTTGTAGGCGGGGACGATGACGCTGACGGGTTCGGTGACCGGAGCGCCCCAGGGCCTGCGGCGCATCCGCACGTGCCGCCTGGCGGCGACGAAGACGGCCACCGCACGCAGCAGGCTGATCGCGCCCGCCGCCCACAGCAGCCACGAGAGGGCTTCGATGATCCAGTCGCTGGTGCGGATCGCGGTGATGAGGGCGAGGCCGTGCCATCGGTCCGCGGTCCCGGCCGGCTGCACGACTTCGGGGAGGGCGACCGCGTCGCCCACGGTGACGAACTTCCAGCCGGACGCCTTCAGCCGCGGCACGAGCTGTTCGAGCGCGGCGACTGTCTGCGTGCGATCCCCGCCCGCGTCGTGCATCAGCACGATCTGCCCGGCCGTGTCCTTCGGGGTGGCGCCGGTGATGATCTGCTCCACGCCCGGGCGTCGCCAGTCCTGACTGTCCAGGGTGGTCAGGACGGTCAGGTAGCCCTCCTGCCCGGCCTGGACGACGGCGCTCCAGTCGGCGTCGCCGAGCGCCTTGTTGGTGGAGGAGTACGGCGGGCGCAGCAGCGGCGTGGTGACGCCGGTGGCGCCGGCGATGACGAGTTGGGTCTCGCGCAGTTCCAGGGAACGCCGCCAGGCGGACGCGGTACCGAGATCGGTGTGGGTGAAGCTGTGCAGGCCGATCTGGTGGCCCTCGTCGACGATCCGGCGGGCGAGGCCGGGATTCTCGGCGACCCGGGTGCCGACGGTGAAGAAGGTGGCGGGCACGTCGTTGCGGCGCAGCACATCGAGGATCTTCGGCGTCCAGACGGGGTCGGGGCCGTCGTCGAAGGTCAGTGCGAGGGTGCGGGCCGCCGGGGCGGCGGTGCGACCGGCCGTGCCCTCGATCACCGGCCCGCCGGAGCTGATGCCCGCCGGGACTGCGGTTCCCGGACCCCGCTCACGGGGAGCCCCGTCGGGGGTGGAGTCGAACAGGTGCTGGGTGTAGCCCTGGAGGAGCAACGCCGCCGAGAGCGTGAGCACGAGGGTGGTCAGCAGCAGCCAGTGGGTGCGCAGGGGGACGTTGCGTACGGAGCTGTGCCTGCCGTGGGGGCGGCGGCGACGGTTCTTCGACAAGGGAGGGGTCTTCCTGCCTGCTGCGCAGTGCGGAGCGGTGTGGAGCGGTGCGGTGTGGAGCGGAGCGGTGTGGAGCGGTGCGGTGTGGAGCGGAGCGGTGCGGTGCGGTGCGGTGCGGTGCGGTGCGGTGCGGAGCGGTGCGGTGTGGAGCGGAGCGGTGCGGTGCGGTGCGGTGCGGTGCGGTGCGGAGCGGTGCGGTGCGGAGCGGTGCGGAGCGGTGCGGAGCGGTGCGGTGCGGAGCGGTGCGGAGCGGTGTTTGGGGCATGCGGTGTCGCCGGTGTGGACCACGCCCGGCGTGCCGGGCTCAGGGGCGGCTGGTGGGCTTGCCTCCGCCTTGGCCCGGCGGCTCGGTGCCGCGACCGCGCCCGCCGCCGGGAGACGACGGAACGGGGTCTCCCGGTCCGTTGCCGGTCTTCGTCGGAGCCGGTCCGGGGCCGGGTGTCGCAGGGCTGGTCCCGGTCGCGGCGGCCGGGGAGGGTGCAGCGCTGCGCGAGGCCGCCGGGGCGGGTCGCGGGCTCCCGCTCACCGCGCCGCGGGGGGACGGGCTCGCGGTGCGGCTCCCGGCCGTCCCCTCGGGCGCGGGGGTCTGCGGAGCCTGGGCGGAAGGGAGGAACGGCGACTGGAGGGTGGGGCCGCCCAGCAGGGTACTGATGAGCAGGACGACGTAGGCGGCGGCCGGTACCACCAGCAGGTAACCCCAGCGGCGCACCCGGCGCTGTCTGCGCCCCGACGTGTCCACGAACACCGGGGCCGGCGGCTCCGGCGCCGTACCGGGTGCACCCACATCACCGAGGAAGAGCTCCATCGTGTCGTGATCCGGGTTGCCGATTGGTGGGTGCATGCGCGGTGGCCTCTGAGGATCGGGGGACGGAACGTCGGGGGCAGGGTCGTGGTCGCGGCCGGGACGGCGACTCATGCCCTTCAGCGTTGAATCCGCCGTCGGTGTCACTCCCGGTGCCGAACCCGTCCCATTCCGTACGATCCCGACCGGGATGCCCGGCCTCCGACGCAGCAGCCGGACGAGAAGCCTGACGTGAAGCATGGGTCTATACGGGGTTATTCAGGCGAACCCGGCCAGGCTGGGCGGACCGTACATCGAGTGCGTCATCACCGGTACCGGTCCCCCGCCGGAGCGAGGCACTTGTCGCCGTGTCGGGCGCGGGAACCGCGCCGAATCTCACCGAACGGTGCGGACATGAATCGCGCTGCGTTTGCCGGTGACCAGGGCCGGCGGGAAAATGTTGACATCGGCGTGGCGGGCCGCGAGAACGGCTCCGGTGGGCGCTGAGCGCTTCTGTCGCCGCTCGCCCCACGCATCCTTGCCCGCCTCGGCGATCATCGCCGGACATCCACTTCTTGCTTCACCCCGTACCGGTGCGCGCCGCTGCGGGAAGAAGGCCCATCGGGGACTGCCCGACTACTGGCCAGGCATTCACCGCCGCGCTCCTCTTTCACAGGAGATATGCCATGAGCAGGACCCGCCGTCTCAATTGCATCATCCCCCCGCACATCCTCTACAAGCTCTTGGAGAGCGAAGACCCTGAGGTGCGTCAAGCCGCCCTGGACTCCCTGGTGAGCACGGCTCGATTGCGCGGCGAGAGGTCGGTCCGGGGGTCCTTGCCCGGCGCCGCCGCAGGCAATGGCCGGCGGACCATCTTCGACTGCCGACGGGGCAGGTTCCTGCACTCTGCCGAACTGGCCCGGTCGGAGGACGGACCGGCGTCCACGGACGAGTCCGTCAACCGAGCGTTCGACGGACTCGCCGAGACACGTGATTTCTTCCGCGAGGTACTCCAGCGCAACTCACTTGACGACCGGGGAATGCGCCTCGACGGGTACGTGCACTACGACGCGCACTACAACAATGCGTTCTGGGACGGACGCCAAATGGTCTTCGGTGACGGGGACGGAAAGCTGTTCACCGACTTCACCGGTTCCCTGGACGTCATCGCCCACGAGTTGACACACGGAGTCACCGAATTCACAGCGGGGCTGGCGTATCACAATCAGTCCGGTGCGCTGAACGAGTCGATGTCGGACGTCTTCGGGTCACTGGTCAAGCAGTGGTCGCTGAACCAGTCGGCCGAGACCGCGGACTGGCTGATCGGGGCCGATGTGTTCACCCCGGGGGTCGATGCGGACGCCTTGCGTTCGATGAAGGCTCCCGGGCAGGCCTACGACAACGCCCTGTTCGGCAGGGACCCCCAGCCGGACCACATGCGCAATTTCGCCAACCTGCCGGACAACGAGAGAGGGGACTTCGGCGGGGTGCACATCAATTCCGGCATTCCGAACAAAGCGTTCTATCTGGCGGCAGCGCGCATCGGCGGGTTCTCTTGGGGCGCTCCCGGAGTGATCTGGTACGAATCGCTCAAGGCTTCCGGTATGGACACTCAGTTCCAGAGTTTCGCGGATACCACCTACCGGAAGGCCGAGGAGTTGTACGGGGACGGCAGCGCCGAACAGCTGGCCGTGCTGTCGGCATGGCAGGAGGTGGGTATCCGGATCAGCGGCGTCCCGGCCGGGGTCGCCCGGGCGCGGGGCGCCGCTGTCAACGGGAACGGTGGTGTGGGCCGGGAGGACGGTCTGGCGGCCTTGAGCAAGCAGATCAGGGAGCTGTCCGCCCAAGTGAGGGGGCTGACCGAAGAAGTGACTGCGCTGAAGGGGAAGAAGTGGCCCCCGCGGGTCGATGCCGGCCGATCCTCGGACGGACGGTAGTCGTCGGAGTCGTCGGGGCCGCGGCGAACGCCTTCGAACGAACTTCTTCGAACGACTCCTTCAGGTCCTTCGACGTGCGCCGCACGGTCGGTGGCCGGGCAGGGGCGCTCAGACCGTGAACGGCTTCTGCCGGAGGAAGTCCTCGGGCGGGTTGCCCGTCGTGTAGAAGTTCGGGCTCTGGATGGCGGGCATGCGCTTCTGGATGTCCCGGTGGAAGGTGCGGTAGTCGCCCCGGAAGGTGCCCTCCTTCCACACCTTG
Source organism: Streptomyces avidinii (assembly GCF_045161815.1). Taxonomy (NCBI): domain Bacteria; kingdom Bacillati; phylum Actinomycetota; class Actinomycetes; order Kitasatosporales; family Streptomycetaceae; genus Streptomyces; species Streptomyces avidinii. The sequence continues at coordinate 8,664,916 of NZ_CP108863.1, read as the reverse complement.
AGCAGCTGCGCGGTGAACAGTCCGTTCACGTCGCCGTCGGAGGCGACCTGGTTGTCCTGGCAGGCGGCGATGAGCACGGCGCCGGGGGTCGGGCGGCCACCGTTGCCGTTCCTGAGCTCGCGCTGGAGCCCCTCGTACAAGGCCCGGTCCCGCTCGAAGGCCTGCTGCTGCCTGTACAGCGGCATCATGCGGGAGGCGGCCTCCAGTCCGCCCGGGTCACTCGTCTGGAAGTGTGACTGCATGGCCTCGGGGGTCAGCAGCTCGTGCACGGACTCGATGGCGCTGCCGCTGTGACAGCAGTCGAGCAGGGCGACGATCCTGACGCCCTCCTCGAAGCGCTGGAACTCGCGGTACAGCTCGTCGTCGAGGAACTGGCGGTCGAAGAACACCAGCGTCTCGTCCTGCCGGTCGGGCTCGGCGTCCGATCCAGTGGTGTTGGGCATCTGGCCGCCGTGGCCCGAGTAGGTGAAGAGCAGGATGTCCCCGGCCTTGAGCCGTGCGGCCGCCGAGCGCAGCTCGCCGATGATGTTCTCCACCGTGCCGTCGCCGGTGAGGACGACCGTGTCTTCGAATCCCGCGGCGCGGCCGACCGCCGCCATGTCTCGGGCGTCGTTCTCGCAGGCCAGGAGTGTGCCGTCCCAGCCGTCGTAGGCAGCGGGATCGACCTTGTTCAAGCCGACGTGAAGGGAAAGTCCAGTGGGCACGGGGGCTCCTCGGGGGCGCGCCGGGCGGAGGGGGTCGGAGGATGGATTCCGCGGCCCGCCCCGTCCGAACCGGGGCGGGAGGGAAGCCGCCCGATCGGGCCTGCCGCGGGGTGACGGGAGGGTGGCCGCTGTTCGGGTGGCCCGTGACGCGCCCCCGTAAATGATCATCCCCGCGCGGTATTCCCATCGTATGAACGCAATTGAGACGCCGCCGGATCGTGCTGCGGGCACCGCGGCGCGCCCCGACGCCCTCGCCGACCGGACCGGCTACGACGAGGCCTTCCTGGGGCCCGTCGTCCCGCTGCCCGTCCCGGCCTCGGCCGCGGTCGACACCGTGGTCCTCCCCTACACCCACTTCACGGTCGTCCTGCGCCCCGACCGCAGGCTGGCCGCCTCCACCGCCGTCTGCATCGACGGCCAGAAGCTCCTGGAGGACGTACCCCGGGACGACGCCTGGACATTCGACCCCCGGGTGCCCGAGTCCCAGCAGGCCGGCAACGACGTCTACCGCGACAACCCCCTGGACCGCGGGCACCTGGTCCGCCGCCTGGACCCGGTCTGGGGTGCGGCGGCAGAGGCGGGCCGCGCGAACACGGACACGTTCCACTTCACCAATGCGGCCCCGCAGCAGGACGTCTTCAACCAGGGCAAGCAGCTGTGGCAGGGGCTGGAGAACCACCTGCTCGACCACGCGGCCCGGTTCGACCGCAAGCTGAGCGTCTTCACCGGCCCCGTCCTGCACGACTCCGACCCGCCCTACCGGGGCATTCAGGTGCCGCTGCGCTTCTGGAAAGTGGCCGCTTTCGTCCAGGGCGGGGCGCTGGCCTCGACCGCGTACATCCTCGACCAGAGCCCCGACCTCAGCCGGGACCGCGAGCGGGCGATGGCCGGCGCCAAGCCCGGCGACCCGCCCCCGCTGGGCGCGTACCGCACGTTCCAGGTGCCGGTGGCGGACATCGCGGAGCTGACCGGACTCGACCTCGGACCGCTGCCCGCGGCGGACCTCATGCCCCTGACGCGCGCGCCCGAGGAGCGCTGGCGGCGACTGGAGTCCTACGAGGACATGGTCCTGGGGAGCTGACCGGTGCGGGCCGCCCGCCACTGGGCGCGGCGGCCCGACTCCGCAGGGGCACCGGTCGCCGCGTTGCGGCCGGACAGGCCGAGTGAAACCATTGCAGGTATCAGGCAGTCCGTCATTACGCGCCGCTTCGGCGGGTGTGCAGGTGCGGTATGTCTCCCAAGGATACCGAGTGGGGCCTCGTCACCGAATGGGTGCGCGACCACCTCTTCATCACCGGTGAACCCCGTTCCCGGCTGGTGCAGTTCGGATTCACACCGGAGTTCGTGAGCAGGATCCCGCTCAACTACGTGAGCAGCGACAACGCCGTGGCCCTGGTCGAGGCCGTGCGGAACGACGGCATCGACGCCCAACTCCTGCTTCTCGAAACCCTCGTACGGCTCGACTCGCTGAGTTCGCTCCCGGTCGGCGTGGAGGTCCTGCGGCTCAAGTCCGAGCTGGTGCACGCCGCCCGGCTGCACATCTCGCCGCAGGACCATTTCCTCTCGACGGTGCTCGGGAACGGAACCGAGGTGTTCATCGACCGGGTGGACCTGAGGGAGAGGCTTCGCGAGTTCATCGAGGACCCCGACAAGACGGTCCTGGTGGTGGACGGGGAACCGGACAGCGGCCGCTCGTACACCTACCACCTGATCCGGCACATAGGCCTGCACTCCCGCTTCCGCCCGGTCCGGCTGACGCTGAACCGGGCCTCGACCGCGGAGCAGGTGATCCTCCGGCTCGCCGAGTTCGTCGGCGACCCGCACACGGCCCTCGCACCGTTGAATCCGACACAATTGAACGATCCACTGCCCGAGATGGAGGCGGCGCTCCACCGCATCGTCAGCCAGGCCACCGCCGCGAGCGGACAGTACTGGTTCGTCCTCGACGACTGCGACAAGCTCGACGTCAATTCCGACGTCTGGGACTGCATCGGCAAGCTGGCCCTGACCATCTATGAGCACAGGCCGGTACGGCCGGACGCCGCGCCCCGGCTCGTATTGCTCGGGTACTCGCCGACCATGCGCCAGCTTCCGTACGAGATCCGCAAGAACGAGGTCCGGGACATCGCGCGGAGACTCGGTCCGGAGGATCTGCGGCAGTTCTACCTGCAGTTCTTCACGGAGGCCGGGACGGAAGCGGCTGCGGCAGAAGCAGCGGCGACGGAATCGGCCTCGCCGGGCGGAACGGCGGACCCGGCCGCGGAGGACCCGGCCGCCTCCGACCTGACCGCCGCGGACCCGGCCGCCTCGGACCCCGCCGCCTCGGACCCGGCCGCCTCCGACCCGGCCGCGCCTCCGGGCGATCAGCGGCTGTCCGCCCTCGTGGAGGCCGCCGTCCCCGCGGTCCTGCAGGCCGGCGACGCCCCCGGCCCGGACAGCTACATGCGCAAGCTCTGCACGGCGGCGGAGGAGTCGGTGCGCCTCTACCGCTCCCTGGCCCCGGGCCAGGACTTCGGCGCTCTGCTGCGCGAGCGGCTGTGCGCCGCGGCGGCCTCCCCCGGCCCAGCACCCGTGTCGGACCTTCGCCGGGCCTACCGGGAAGCGGCCTCGCTGCTGTCCCGGTTCGACCCGGCGCAGCTGCGGCTGCCCGGCGAGGAGGAGCCCTCGGGGCGAGCCGCTCTGGAGCTGGTGCAGGACTGCCGGACCACCGGGGCGCGCAACAGCTGCACCTGGGTACTCAAGTCGCAGGTCCGCGACACGGCGCTGCGCGGCTTCGCCGGTCCTCAGCAGGCCCGCCGGGCCCTGACGGCCAACCTGGACCGGATGCCTCCCGGACCCGGACCCGAGCAGACCGTCCTGGCCTACCTCGGGGGCGATCTCCCGGACCTCGCCCGGCAGAATGCGGACGAGCTGCCGCACACCCTTCAGGCCGTCCTGTGGCTCGCCCAGATTCCCGGGATCACCGGCCTGCCCGAGACCGCAGCGGTCCAGGGGCTGCTGGAGCGGGCGCGGCTGCTGCAACCGCTGGAGCGGTTCGTACAGGGCCCCTTCCAGGGGCGCACCGACGAACTCGCCCAGCTGCGCGCGTACATCGGACTGCCCGTCGGCACCCTGCCGGAGCGGCTGCGGCAGATCCGCAGCGAGGTGTCCCGGGCGGGCGCCACGGAGCGGCCGGTACTCATCCACGGGCCCGGCGGCGTCGGCAAGAGCACCCTGCTCGCGAGGTTCCTCCTGGAGAGTCTGCACGACTCCCCCACCGGTTTCCCCTTCGCCTACATCGACTTCGAACGTCCCACGCTGTCGGTCCACGAACCGGCCACGTTGATCGCGGAGATGGCCCGGCAGCTCGGCATCCAGTACCCGCGGCAGCGCGCCGCCTTCGACGCCCTCGCCCACGAATGCGAGGCGGCGGCGGGCGTCCACCGCACCGCGGAGGACACGGTGGACGAGCTCTACGGACTCTCCACCACCCGGGCCACGATGGGACGGCTCTCCATGTCGGGGCTGCACGCGGTGGCCGCCGCCCGTGAGGGAGTCCTGGCGGCGCAGCTCGCGACCCTCGTCGTCGCCGCCGTGGGCGTCCCCGCGGCGGAGCAGCCGCCCCTGGTACTGGTGGTCGACTCCTTCGAGGAGGCCCAGTACAGCGGCTCCCCCGAGCTGGGCCGCATGTGGGGCGTGTGGGCGGGGCTCCAGAAGGTCCATCCACGGCTGCGGACCGTCGTCGCCGGGCGGCTGCTGGAGCGGCACCCGGCCCGGGCGGTGCAGCTGCTGGCCATCGAGCTGCGCGACCTCGACCACGAGGCCGCGGTGGCCCTGCTGGTGTCCTGCGGCGTCGCGGACAAGCGGCTGGCCGAGAAGCTCGCCGAGCGCGTGGGCGGGCACCCGCTGAGCCTGAAGCTGGCCGCGCGGGCGGCCGTGCAGGCGGCCGAGAACGACAGGAGCCGGGGCGACGGCGACGGGGTCCAGTCCCTGAACGCGCTGATCGAGAGCCTGCCGCGGCGACGCCGGCACTTCTTCCGCACGGTCGACCAGACAATCATCCAAGGGACCCTGTACGAGCGCCTCCTGGGCCACATCCGCGACCCGGAGGTCCGCTCGCTGGCTCAGGCGGGACTGGGGCTGCGGGCCATCACCCCGCGGCTGATCAGAGAGGTCCTCGCCGCGCCGTGCGGGCTCGTGGTGGAATCCGACGAGGAGGCCGAGCGCCTCTTCGAGCTGCTGTCCCGGCTCGACCTGGTGGAGTCCGCCGGTCCGGGATGCGTGTGCCACCGGTCCGACCTGCGGGCGATCATGCTACGGCTGGCCGACCGGGCCCGTACGGACCAGATGCGCGCGGTGGGGTGGCTGGCCGTCGCGTACTACGCGGCCCAGGACGGTACGGAGGCGCGCGCGGAGGAGATCTACCACCGGCTGCGGCTGAACGAGAGCCCCCGCGAGGTGGAGCTGCGCTGGGTGCCGGGAGTCGAGCGGTTGCTCGCCGGGGCCGAGCAGGACATGGCGGGACGGTCCGCCGCCTACCTCTCGGGGCGCCTCGGCGGCCACACCTCGGACGAGGTCATGGCGGAGGCGGACCAGGAGGACTGGGAACGCATCACGGCCCACGAGGTGGAGGGCCTGCTGTCCCAGGGGTACACCGACGCGGCCGCCGCCCGGCTCGAGGAGCGGCGGCCGTGGACCGCGGGCAGCCCGCTGCACCCCCTGTGGGCGGAGACCCTGGACCGGCTGGGGCGACGGCCGGAGGCCAGAGCGGCCGCCGAAGCAGCGGTACAGGGCGCCGACGAGGCCGGCTTCCCCGAGCTGCGGCTGGAACTACTCCTGCTGTCGGCCCGGCTCGCGGAGGCGGACGGCGACGTGAGCGAGGCGGACGAAGACCTCGCCGAGGCCGAGGAGGCCGCCACGAGCCTGGGGAGGGAGTTCGAGGCGCTGGGCGCCCTGCTGAGCCGTGCGCGGCTGGCGGCGGGCACCGAGGCGCACAAGCACGAAATCGACGGCAGGCTCGCCGAGCGGCTGCGGCGGCTGCCGGACGCCGAACTGTCCCGTCGGCCCGCGCTGGTGCGGGCCGCGGCCGCCGCGGTCTCCCGCGACCACCCCGGGGTCCTGGAACACACCCTGCACGTGGTGGGCCTCCCCGAGACCGAGGAGGCGGTCCTGGAGTACCTCGCGAAGGCCATCGACCATGTGGTGGCCGGCCGGCCCGAGCTGCGCGGCCCGCTCCTGGGCATGCTGAAGGACGCCGCCGGCCCGCCGGACGGGGCGCTCACCTCCGGCAGTACGCACACCGGGGTGCTGGGCATGCTGCGCACCGCGCGGGCGCGCGGCACGCTCGACCGGCTCGCGGGGAGCCTGCTGCACCTCGACGACCGCAGTGGCGAGCTCGCCTCGGGGGTGGCGGAGGCGATGGCCTCGGGTGCGCCCGCCGACGCCGGGCAGGCCACCCGTGCGGCCGAGCAGTACCTGGCACGGGGCCCGGCCGAGGGCGACCGGGCCGCGGAACGTCCCGCAGGAGGCTCCCCCACCCCCGTCGAAAGGAACGGCCACCGAGCGGCCTGATCGACCATGAGCGACCCGTATCTGTCCCAGGACGACGTCGTACGGCTGCGTGACACCGCGGTGGAATCGGATCTCGCCGATCCGGCCCGGCGCACCCTTCTGTTCGCGGGTGTCCTCCCGAAGTACCGCGGTTCGCTGCCGCTCCTCGCGGCGCCCGGCCCGCAGGTGCAGTCGGACCTCAACGAGATGAACCGCGTGGAACGGCTGATCGACGGCAGCGTGCCGCTCGCCAGGTGGCTCGCCAACGCCGCCGACCAGCTCACCGATGCCGCCGCCCGCGACGTGTTCCTGAAGGCCCTGGACCGGGTGTCGCGCGACGCCGCCGGAGAGCCCGATGTGGCGCCCGACGTGCCCACCGGAGAGACCAAGGAAGAGATCGTCTTCCGGGACGACACGGTCCCCTTCGAGTTCCTCGGCGGCGGCGCGCTGGCCGGTGCGTCGGTCGCGCGCGTCAAGGTGCTGCCGTACGAGGGGGGCGCGCTGCTCCGGCCGGTGGCGCTGCCGCACACCGGGACCGGCTGGCTCATCGCCCCCGGCCTGCTCGTCACCAACCACCACGTGGTCAACGCCCGCAAGCGCAGCGCCGGCGAGCAGCAGTCGGCGGACCCGACGGACCTGCGGCTCCAGGCGCAGGGGGCGCGCTGCCGCTTCGACTACGTCAGCGAGGACGATCCGACGGCCGAGGATGCCGCGGCGAGCGAACTCGCGGCCTGGGACGAGGAACTGGACTACGCGGTGCTGCGGCTGGCCGATACACGGCCTCGGCCCTTCCTCCGCGTCGCCACGCAGGCACTTGCCGTGCCCAAGGAAACGCCGGTGCCGGTCAACATCATCCAGCACCCGGGGGGCGAGCCGAAGCGGATCGCGCTGCGCAACAACCTCGCCTTCGACGCGGACGACCGGGACGTGCGGTACTTCACCGACACCCGGGGCGGCTCCTCCGGGTCCCCGGTGCTGACCGACGACTGGACCGTCGTCGCGTTGCACCGCGGCACGCGCCGGGTGTCCGACGTCAGTTTCCAGGGCAAGAGCACCGCCTTCGTGAACGTGGGCACGCAGCTGAGCGCCGTCATGGAGCACCTGCGCGAGCACAGCCCGCAGCTCCACGAGGAAATCGCGGCGGCCCAGTCGTCGTTGGCGCGGCAGGGACAGACACAGGAGGTGTGAGATGCGTGGCGGATCACCGGTGGCGACCGGACCCGAGCAGGTCTTCAGGGAGGACCTGATGGAGGTCGCCGCACGCGTACGCAAGGGACTGGAGGCGGAGATCTCCGAGTCCGCCGAGGAGCTCGCGCCCCGAGAGGAGACGGCAGGGCGGATCGGACGCGCCGCGCTGGAGGAGCGAGCCGGGGTGCTGGAGGCGGGGGTGCGCGGGCTGGAGAAGCTGGCGGCCGGCCGCGGCGGGGACGTGGACGAGGACGAGTACTTCGGGGTGGAGGCGATCGTCCTGCTCGAAGGCCGCCCGGCGATCCTGGTCCAGGGCCAGGACTTCACCTCGCCCCCGGGCGACTGGGCGCTGTTGGAGGGCCTGCGGCCGGGCATCCGCGAGTCGATCGCCCGGGTCGGCCGGGTGGAGGTCACCGGGCACGCGGAACTGGACTGGCTGGGCACGGGCTTCCTGGTCTCACCGTTCGCCGTGATGACCAACCGGCACGTAGCCGCCGAGTTCACGCGCGCGGACGGGGAGGGCGGGTTCACCTTCCGCCAGGGCATGGGCGCCCGCGTCGACACCGCCGAGGAGCTCGGCGCGGCGGCCGCCGACGACTCGTTCGAGTTCGAGGTCACCGAGGTGATCGGCATCCACCCGGACGTCGACATGGCACTGCTGAGGGTCTCCCCCTCGACGCGCGCCGGTGGCGTGCTGCCGACGCCGCTCGCGGTCGCGGGCGACGCTCCGCCGGAGCTGGCGGGGCGTCCCGTGTACGTGGTCGGCTATCCGGCGGCGGACGGCCGCCGCAACGAGCCGGAGGCCATGAGCCGGATCTTCATGGACATCTACAACGTGAAACGGCTCCAGCCGGGCACGGCGACGGGCCTGGTCCCGGACGGGGCCGGTTCCACGATGACGCACGACTGCTCGACCCTCGGCGGCAACAGCGGTTCACCGGTCTTCGACCTCGCCGACCACCGGGTGCTCGGCCTGCATTTCGGCGGCAGGTTCCGCTCCGGCAACTTCGCCGTACCGCTGTTCGAGCTGACCGACGACCCCCTGCTGGAGCGGGCGGAGGTCAACTGGGTGTGAGCGGGCGGCGGCGAGGGCGGCGCGGAGTGACTCCGCAACGCCCCTGCAGGGCGCTCGTACGGCATCACGGTTGAAGGAGAGGCCGTCCGAGTAGAGGAGGCCGGAGATGCTGGTGGAGGCGCTGGCGGCCCTGGCAATGGCCGGCGGCAGTGCGGTGGTTCAGGCTGCGGGGACCGATGCGTGGGCGGGGTTCCGGCAGGCGGTTGCACGCTGGTTCGGGCAGGGCGACGCCCAGCAGGAGCGGGCGGAACTGGAGCGGTTGGACAGGACCGTGACCTCCCTCCGGACGGCGGACCCGGCTCAGGCCGAGCGGGCGCGGATCAGTCAGGAAGCGTACTGGCAGGCACGGATGGAGGCCGTGCTGGAAAACCTGGACGAGGGAGAGCGCAGTGGTGCGGCCGACCAGCTGCGTGCCCTGCTTGCCCAACACGTCCCTGAGGTCCGGGTGACAGCCGGGCCGGGCGGGGTGGCCACCGTCGGTGGCATGGACGCCCAGGGAAGCCGACTGCTTCCAGGACCGTGCCACCGCCCGGGAGCTCGGTCATGGGGCGGACGGCAACGGGAGCGAGGCGCGCTACCAGGTACTCGTCGGCCTCGGCGGAGTCGGCAAGACCCAGCTCGCCGCCCACCACGCCCGCACTCTGTGGCAGACGGCGCAGCTGGACCTGCTGGTACGGGTCACCGCAGCCACCCGTGATGCGGTCGTCACCGGCTACGCCCAGGCGGCAGCCGAGATTCTCGGCGCGGACCCCGCCGGACCGGAGTCCGCCGCGCGCTCGTTCCTGGCCTGGCTGGAGCCCAAACCCGCCGGCGAGCGCCGCTGGCCGGTCGTCCTGGACGACCTCGCAGACCCTGCCGATCTGCGCAACCTGTGGCCTCCTGCCATCGACCACGGCCGCACCCTGGTCACCACCCGCCGCCGCGACGCCGCGCTGACCGGACACGGCCGACGACTGGTACCGATGGGCCTGTTCACCGAGGAGGAAGCAGCCGCCTACCTCACCACCTCCCTGGCTGCGCACGACCGCCACGAGCCCGCCGACCAGCTCCTCGGCCTTGCCGACGACCTCGGTCACCTGCCGCTGGCACTGTCTCAGGCCGTCGCCTACCTCACCGACGTCGATCTGGACTGTGCCACCTACCGACGCAGGCTGTGCGATCGCGCGCGCTCCCTGTCCGACGCGCTGCCCGACCCGTCCGGGTTGCCCGACGACCAGGCCACCAGCGTCGCCGCCGCTTGGTCCCTGTCAATCGAGTGCGCCGACCACCTCCCGCCGGCGGGGCTGGCCCGCCCCATGCTGCAGCTCGCCTCGATGCTCGACCCCAACGGCATCCCCATCGCCGTCCTGACCAGTCCGCCGGCGCTGGACCACCTCGCCCGGCACCGGAGTGCCGGCCCGGAGCACACAGGTGCCGTAGAGATCACGGCGCCGGACGCGACACAGGCGCTGCGTGCGCTGCACCGCCTCAGCCTGATCGACCACACCCCCGACAGCCCGCACCACACCGTCCGCGTCCACCAGCTCCTCCTTGCGGCTCTACCTCTACTGGCTCGAAGAACGCAGTCCTCCGGCCCCCACTGAGGCTCTGCCCAAGCTGTGACCGCGGCGCGATCCGGTCCCATATTCGTCGGCGCGGGATCCGGGCGTCGATCCCGCAGCCCGCCGACCAGGCGGCCAACCGCAAACGGCTCGGCAGCCGCGGCGGCAGACCGCCCGCCTTCGACCGCGAGGCCTACAAGCAACAGAGCACCGTGGAGCGCTGCATCAAACAAGCTCAAGCAATGGCGCGGCCCGGCCACCCGATACGGCAAGACCGCCACCCTCTACCCCGCCGGACTCCACCTCGCCGCCATCTTCATCTGGTCAGCGAAGTAATCCGCAGGAAACGGCCCAGGAGTGATGTGCGGGAGCGCTGGACGGGTCTGTGTGCCCGGGGAGCCTGTGTCAGTACGCGCCGAAGGACCAGAGGACCCCGCCCCGTCGCCGGACACGGCGATGAGGCCCAGTTCTTCGAGCAGGTCGAGGCCGTTGATGTACTCGCATGTGATGAAGCTGCGGACCCTCGTCCCTTTGAGCCCGGCCCGTACGAAGTCCCGGGCGGGGTCCGAGGCTGCGTCCCGGGCGTTCGTCCAGAATTGGGCGTCCGAGCCGTAGCGGTCCAGCAGGAACCGTGCGTCGGCCAGCAGGGCGTCGCGCTCCGGCCGGTTCCGAACGGGCCGGTCGTCGCCCCACTCCTCCACAATGACGGCGAGCGCGGTGACGGCACCCGCCGGCTCCAGCTCGTGGAGGCGGTCCCGGAACGCGGCGGCGGGCGGCGGCTCGAAGGGGTACGCCGGCACGGCGTAGCGGGCATCGTTGGTGACGTTCAGCGGGCCCAAAGTCCATGTTCAGGGGTCAGGAAGAGCCTTCGCTGAGTCGTGATGAACGTTTGATCCGGGTAAAGAGCGTCAGCGATACCCTTTAGGCGGATCAAAACAGCGGGATCAAAATGCGACGCGGACCCGCTCCTCAAGGACCTCAGAAGGCGTCCCGGGGGCCATGGGTATGGAGGAACAGGACAGGCCCGGTGCCCAGACGGCCGCCAGCTGCCATGGCGAGCAGGGCGGCTAACGCCTTCGCCGTGTATACGGGATCGAGCTCCATCAGCCCGCTCTCCGAGGCAAGGCGCTGCGCCCTCACGCCCGCCGCTGTGGTGTGCCCGTAGCCCGGTCCCAGCCAGTCCCGCACCATCGTCACCGCGTCCGGCACGATACGGGTCCGAGGATGGTTCGCGCCCCGCCTGCGCAGCAGACTCTCCGCCCGCTCGGCCAGAGCGACCACGGCCCGGTCATCCAGCCGCAGCGTGTCGTTGACGACCACGCCCACGACACGGGTACGCAGCCCGGCCAGCCTGAGGCCAAGAGCCAGCCCTGCGGCGGTACCCCCCGAGCCGACGGCGGTGACGATGTGCGAGGGTTCCGGCAGGGTTCCGTCCGCGACCTGTGCCGCGAGCTCGAGGGCCACCTCGGCGTAGCCGAGCGTGCCGATCGGCGCGGAACCGCCCGCCGGTAGGAAGTACGGCAGCTGCCGTCCCGTGGTATGGCGGAGGAAGAGCCACGGTGCGGCTGCGATGGTCCGGGCCTTCGTCCGGGTGAGGTGGAGGGTGGCGCCGGACCGCCGCAGCCGCTCCAAGTGCGCCCGGACGTGGTCGTTGACGGGCTGGTCGATCAGCGCGAGCGCGGTGGACAGACCGTGCTCGCGAGCGTAAAGGGCAGTTGCCAGACCCCAGTTCGTACCGAGACCGCCCACCGTCAAGATCGTGTGCTTCCCACTTCGCCGCACGTCGGGAAGGATCCACTCGAGCTTGCGGATCTTGTTGCCGCCCCACCCACCTGAGCCGAATCCGCTCTCGTCCTTGCACCACAGCGATACACCGTCCGCCATCCCGGTCAGCTCGCGCACGGGCGTCGGCCGGTCGCCGAGCGAGAGGTGCGGCAGTGAGGTGACCAACTGGGGAAACAACCGGTGCAGCAGGGGTCCGCTCATACCCGGGACTGCCCCTTCCTATCGATGGTTTCACGTGGCGTGGGCCCTGCCAGAGTAGTGAGTCGGCATCCCCCGCACCTCGCTACGCTTTACTTTACGGACACAGAATGCATTGCCCTCAGCCGCGGAGCACGACGAGCAGTACAAAAGCACGTTGTCCCAAAGGAAATGATGCGCGCCATGAAATACACCGTCTCCATCGAGATCGCCCTGCCGCGGGAGAAGGTGGTCCAGCTGCTCGCCGACCCGGCACACCTGCCGAAATGGTTGCGGGGCCTGGTGCTGCACGAGCCCCTGAGTGGGGAGCACGGGCGACTCGGCACCAAGTCGCGGGTCGTGATGCAGATGAGCCAGCGGAAGATCGAGTGCACCGAGACCGTCACACGCCGGGAACCGGCAGACCTGCGCGAGATCGCGAAGACGAGCGTTGTTCACTTCGACCGCGAGATCGTCGGCGAGGGCATGTGGAGCGCCGTGCGCGACCGGCTGACCGAAGCCGGCCCGGAAACGACGCTCTGGGAGAGCGAGAACGAATACCGGTTCAGCGGCTTTCTGATGAAGCTGGTGGGACTTCTGATGCCTGGCGCCTTCCGCAAGCAGTCGCAACAGCACATGCAGGACTTCAAGGCGTTCGCCGAGCAGGGAAAGGACGTCCGCGAGGCAACGGACTGATCTGCCGTAACTGGTCAAGCGTCTGACGGCGCGGCGTGTTGATCTTCCCTTCGTTCGTAGAGGACCGCTGGGGCAAGCTCCACCGAGATGACCGTTGCCGAAGGCGGCGAGGCCAGCACGCCCGCTCCCGCCGTTGCATCGGATGCAACATCGTGGCGTCAGATCGAACCCGCCCCAGGCCAAAGCCCCTCACCTCACCTCACCTGAACGAGCCACCCGCCCACACCGCACGACCAGGGCAGAGCGTGCTCCATCAGGAAGCGGAATGATGCACCCAGCACCACACCGCCTACTTGGAGTCGTGTGCCTCGGCGAGGGGGACCATGTGGTGGATGTCGAGGCCGGCCGGGCCCTGGACCAGGACGTCGTCGTAGTAGGAGTGCCAGACGCCCCCGGTGATGGTGCAGCCGGCTCCCACGGTCGAGGCCTCAAGCGCCTCGGCGATCAACACGTCATTGTGGGCGGTGCAGCCGTTCTTGCGACCCGGCGGCCATCCCCGTCCGACCCGGCCGAGTCGTGCAGCCCGCCCCTCTCCGGCCGGGCCGCGCTGGGGGCGGGACCGACGAGCAGGCCGTCCGCACCGAGCCGACGCCGACACCGACGGTCAAGCGGTTATGGCGAGGTTGAGTGCCGGCCCCTTCCCTGTCCGCTCTCGCGACCAGCGCGGACGGTGCGGGAGCAGCAGCGCACTCCACCGCACCTACTCGGCCGGGCGGTCGGAAGCGAGGCGGGGACCCGCTGACAGCGCGCTGCGCTGCTGACGGACCCTTTGATGCTGGCCCACCTCACCCACGACCCGCAGGCCATCGCCTCCGCCACCGCCGACACCACCGCCCGCCCCACCACCACGGCGTATGCGCGTCAGCAGCTCGCCGGGCCACTGCACGACGCCGTCCTCGCCCACCCCGACCTCTGCCCCACCGCCCGGCCGTCCTCGGCTCCGCCGGGCGGGCGTGGCTCCAGCACGTCACCCTGCACGACCCCGTCGCGGACACCGTCATGGCCCCGGCCGACGACGGAACCGACCCCCGCCACCACCTCGACGACGCCCAGTGGATCACCACCTACGCCACCTACGCCATCGCCCGCACCATCGGCGTCTACGGACGAGACGAAACCGCCGACACCTCACCCAGATCCGGAACGCCGACTTCCTCCCCCACCTCACCCAGTAGACCCGCAGACACGGCTGCCACCGGCCAGACGCCCAAGGCACAGGTCCGCGCAACGGATCCCGCCTTGGCGGTGCCACTCCGACACCGGCCCCACCGCGTAGCCGTGCTCGGCGCACCAGGAGACGGGGACCACGCCGCCGCAGTCGTGGCGCTTGCACACGCACCCCTCGACCGGCCCGGCATGGGCGACGCCGTGGCGTACCGGCCCTCCTCGTGCACCTGACGCGGCGGCGCCGCGCAAACCGGCCGGCCGGGCCGGCGTGAGGCGCAGGCCTCCCGAGCCCGACCGGAACCGATCGATCACCCGTACCTCGCCGAGGACGGCAAGGGGCGGTGTCCCGGGCGTGGCCAGGTGCTTGACGGTCAGTCCGAACGTGCCGGCGGACAGCGCGGCGAGGGTGTCGGCATCCTCGTCGGTGGACCAGCCGGGACAAGCTGTCCTCTGGCGGACTGGCGCGGCCCGGCCGACGCGCCGTCAGGCCCACTGCTGCATGTCGGCCAACTGTCCGAATATCGCATGATACGTGAGTTGTACAAGGAGTGGCCCTCAGGAGGGATTCGCCCTGCCCACCGGTGCAACACGGTGGACGGGCACGCAATCTCCGTAAGAATGGGGACACCGCACGTATGAAACGCCTCTCACCGCTGTTGGCCACCGCCGGACTCATCGCAACCACCCTGTCCCAGCTGGCCGTTCCCCAGGCATCCGCCGCCCAGCCCACCCCCGGGTACATGAGCCAGAAGCCCGCCTGGCACCGCTGCAGTGAAGACAGACCGGCGACCTACGAGTGCGCAACCCTCAAGGTCCCGCTCGACTACGAGCGCCCCCAAGGCCCCACGATCGACCTCGCGATATCCCGGGTGAAGAGCGAGAACCCGGCCAAGCGGCACGGCGTCATGCTCCTCAACCCGGGCGGACCCGGCACCCCCGGACTCTACCGGCCGATGCGGTTGAGCACGGAGATGCCCAAGGACGTACGGGACCGCTACGACCTCATCGGCTTCGACCCGCGCGGCGTCGGGGCCAGCAGCCCGATCACCTGCGGGCTGGACCAGACCGAGACGGGCACCGGCGGGGCGTACCGGCCAGAGCGCTTCGCCTCGGACGTGGCGTGGGCGCGCAACGTCGCGGACAAGTGCCGTGAGAAGGCCGGTGACGTGCTCCCGTACATCACCACCCGCAACACGGCCCGCGACATGGACGTGATCCGCGCCGTGCTGGGAGAGCGCAGGATCTCGTACCTGGGCTACTCGTACGGGACCTACCTCGGCGCGGTGTACTCCCAGATGTTCCCGCAGCGGACGGACCGCTTCGTGCTGGACAGCGGCGTGGACCCGCACCGCATCTGGCGCGGCATGTACCAGGTGTGGTCGACCAGCTCCGGGCCGGCCTTCGAGCGGTGGACGCACTGGGCGGCGGAGCGCTCGGCCGAATACGGCCTCGGCGCGACCCCCGAGGGGGTGTCCGACACGTTCTGGGCACTGGTGGCGCGCGCCGATCGGGAACCGATCGACTACTTCGGGCAGAAGCTCACGGGTGACGACATCCGGGACCCTGGAGTGTTCTACTCCCCGGTCGAGGCCTCGATCATCACGAGGTCCATCAAAGCCGCGGCCGAGCGGACACCCCTGCCGGCGGACGCCGGGGTGCCGGACGTGAAGAGGCTCCTCGCCGGCGGCCGGGGGGCCACCGGGCCGGATCCCGACACGGCGGCCGCCCCCGCGCCGGGCGACGGGCCCGCCCCAGAGGCCGTCTTCGGTGACAACGGCACCGCCGTCTACTGGTCCGTGGTGTGCGGGGACACGGAGAACTGGCCGCGCGACCCCGAGCAGTACGCGCGGGACGCGGCACAGGACAAGGTGAAGTACCCGCTGTACGGGGACTTCGCGTCGAACATCAAGCCCTGCGCCTTCTGGCAGCGGCCACTGGAGGCAGCGACGCCCATGACGCACCAGGCGAAGGTGCTGACCGTGCAGAACGAGTGGGATCCGATGACCCCGCTCAGCAGCGGTCAGGGCCTGCACCGCGCTCTGAAGGGCTCGCGGATGGTGTTGGCGAAGGGCGGGCAGGGCCACGGGGTGTACCTCATCGACGGCACCTCTTGCGCCAACGATCCCGTCAACACGTACCTCACCACGGGCCGGCTCCCCGCCAGGGACGTGACATGTCAGAGTCCGCCACGCGAACAGGAGCCGAAGGGGTCGTCGGCGCCGTGAACCCTGCCATCGTCCTGGATGCCTGACGAGGGGGACACCAACCGGACCGTGGAACGCGATCGAGGGCCGATCGCCCTGCGGGCGCCGGGCCCGGTGGGGCCGACCGCTCGCCCGCGTGTGGTCGCCCGGCTGCGCGGGACAGGTCGGTGCAGCGGATCCCGGGCCCGGTGTGCCGCTCCAACACCGGCCCCACCGCGACACCGTGCTCGGCGCACCAGGAGACCGGGACGACGCCACCGCCTGTACACGGGCCGCGTACATGTGAGGCACGGATTCACCCGTGCGGGGGAAGGGCAGGGCCCTCTGCGGCCCGGCTGCTGACCCCAAGGCCCGGACACGCGAAAGGGCCCGTTACCCCTGCACCGGGCACCTTCGCCTGGTCTCACCACTTCAAGCGTCTGCGAATCCGCTACGAACGCCGGGCCGCCCTCCATCTCGGCCTGCTCCAGCTCGCGTGCAGCATCGTCTGTCTGCGTCGGCTCCGGCCTCAGGATGAAGAGGTGGCTGGGGCGACAGGGCCAGATGGCCAGGTGAGAACGGTCAGCTCAGGCCACTGCTGTTGCCAGCGGGCCGCCTTGGCCTCGTACACCTCGCGCGGGGCAAGCACCGGGTTGGGGCGCACGACGAGGTTGAACACGTCGGAGAGGCCGTGCGGCGCATAGACGCGCCATCGGCCGCCCGGCTCCAGGCGCACGCCCAGGCAGCAGGTGGTCGCCGCGAAGCTTCGCCGAGGACATCGTCCAGCACTACCAGCAGTTCCTGAACCACCGCCGAGCCGCGCGTCCCGAGGGCGAGTACGTCGATGTCACGGCCGAGGAGTGGGCGAGTTCGAGGAACACTTCGACAAGCGCGAGGTCGGACTCGGAAACTGCGCGCGCCCCTACGGATCGCCCTGCCAGCACGAGCACGCCTGCATCCGATGCCCAATGCTCCAGGTCAACCCGAAGATGCTCTCCCGGCTGGCGGAGCTGGAGAAGGATCTCCTCATGCGGCGCAAACGGGCTCAGGCAGAGCAGTGGCTCGGCGAGATCGAGGGGATCGACCTGACGCTCACCTTCCTCCGCAGCAAGCGGAGCGACGCAGCCCGAACCCGACGGGAACCCGTCCACCTCGGCCTCCCCCTATCCCGAGCTGAAGGCGACTGATCCTCCATCGGCCCGCTGGACAATGGGGGGTTCAGCCGAGATACGCGTCAAGGGTGCAACGAGTAGATCCTGATGCGGTGACGCCGCAGTAAATGCGTACATCTCTGATGACGGCCAGGGCTCCGTCGCAGTAAAACCGTTATTTGCTGCGGTAGTTGGGAGTACGTCTCCGCGACCGTACAACTGGCCGAATGTGGGTCTGCTGTGACGGCTTGAGGGGAGGAGACTGGCAGTGCGCGACGCCGACCAGGCCTGGCACCAGCATGTTCGCCTGGGTCATGCCCCCAGTTCCTCCACCACAGGCAGGCACTCGGCGAGCAGGTCGACGACGTCGCGCCAGGCTCGCTGCGCGTGCTGTGGGTGGTAGCCGACGCCGGGGACCACGGGGTGGTCGACCGGCGGGTGGTGGAAGGCGTGCAAGGCGCCGCCGTAGACCGTGAGGCGCCAGTCGACGCCCGCGGCCTGCATCTCGGCGGTGAACGCGTTTCGTTGAGCGGGCGGCATGATCGGGTCTTCCGACCCGACCCCGGCCCACACCGGGCAGCGAATGCGCGCCGCCTCGCCCGGTCGGCCCGTGGTCAGTGCGTTGACTGTCCCGATCGCGCGCAGGGTGACGCCGCCGCGCCCGAGTTCCAGCCCGACGGCGCCCCCGGTTCCGTAGCCGACGGCGGCGATCCGGTCGGGGTCGGTCCGGGGCTCGGTGCGCAACACGTCGAGCGCCGCATGGCCGATCCCCCGCATCCGGTCGGGATCAGCGAGCAGTGGCATGCAACGGGCCAGCATCTCCTCGGGGTCACCCAAATAGCGCCCGCCGTGAAGGTCGAAGGCCAGCGCTACGTATCCCAGCTCGGCGAGAGCATCGGCCCGGCGGCGCTCGACGTCGCTGAGCCCCATGCCCTCTGGTCCGAGCAGCACCGCGGGCCGGCGGTCGACACCGGCCGGGAGCGCGAGGTGCCCGATCATCGTCAAACCGTCGGCCGGGTACTCGACCGTACGCGTCGTAATCGTCGTCATGAGACTGGACTGTAGTGATCGTCGAGCCCGGTCCGGCCGGTGTTCTGCCGCTGGCAGAACAGCGCGGGTGTCCCTCTGAAATACGGGACGGGTCCGGCGCTCAGGGCTTCAAGATCATCCCGTTGCCCCTTTGGCCTGCCTGCCTGCCTGCCTGCCTGCACAACCCGGGCAGGCAGGCATTTTGTTGCAAAGCGAGGCCGGTCCCCTCCGGAGCCTGAGCTCACGGAGCCGTCTGGCCGATCCCGCATCGCCCCCGCCATCGGCACACGGGGATGGATCAGAATAAAACGGTACATCGAAGGATGTACGCGCATATCACCCACCATGTCGATTTGGTGATCTTGGCCGGTCCCTACGGTTTTTCGTATGGCATCACTGAACGGTCGGACCGGAGCACACGAGATCCCGACGTGGCGGGCAGCGGCCACTGCAATGCTGCTCGCCGTGGTTCTCCCGCTGGCCGTGTTCTACGTCCTCCGGGCACAGGGGATCAGCCAATGGCTGGCCCTGACGCTCAGCGGGGCAGTCCCCGCAGTGCACATGGCTGTCCGGGCCGCCACGCAGCGTCACGTGAACAGCTTCGAGGCGTTCATGATCGGCATGCTGGCGGTACGCATCGTGACGTCGCTGCTCACCGGCAGTCCACGGGTCATCCTCGTCAAGGACGCCGGACTCGGGACGGCTGCCGGGCTCTGGATCCTGGGCTCGCTACTCGTGGCGAAGCCCTTCGCCTTCCAGGCCGGCCAGTCCTGGCACGCGCCCACCGGCGCAGCCGCCCGAGAAGCAGCCTGGGACACCTCGCCCGCTCTGCGCAGCGGACTGAAACGGCTGACTGTGCTGTGGGGCTGCACGCAACTGCTGGACGGCGCTGCCGGAATGCTCCTCGCCCTGCTGATGCCGGTGGAAACGGTTCCGGCACTCAACCGGGCCAAGGGACTGGCGCTGCTGGGCGCTGTCCTCCTCGCCACCGTCTCCTGCAGCCGCCGCTACCGGCGTCGGCACGCCCTGTCCCTCTTCGGTTCGACACCTCTGATCACCGGAAAGGAAGGCCGATCACCATGACCGTGCACCACACCACGGCCAAGCAGCCTGCCTCCCCCGCGTCCGCCCCCGGGGCCCTGCGTGAGACGCTCGCGGAGCTTGAGCGTCTGGCCACGCTTCCACTCGAACGCGGCCAGACACTGCCGCCCCACGCCTACACCTCCCCCGAGATGTACGCATGGGAGGTCGAGCGGATCTTCCGGCGCGAGTGGCTCTGCGTGGCACGAACCGAGGACATTCCACAGCCGGGGAGCTATCTGCGGTTGGACGTACTCGGCACACCGCTGGTGATCACGCGGGACGAGGAAGGCAAGCTTCATGCCCTGTCCCGGGTGTGCCGCCACCGGTTCATGGACCTCCTGCCGCCGGAGAACACGCCCGAGCGCGGCTGCCTGGAACGGCTGACGTGCCCGTACCACACCTGGACCTACCGGCTGAACGGCCACTATGCGGGACAGCTCGCCGGTGCTCCGTTGATGCAGCGTGTCGAGTTCGACCGGGCCGGCTGCCGGCTCCCGGCCCACCGCGTCGAGGTCTGGAACGGCTTCGTCATGCTCAACCTCGACCCCGACGCGGCACCGGCAGCACCCGCATTGCGCGGGCTGGACCTGCGCCTGAGCAGCCTCGGCATCGCGGACTGGGTGAGTGTCCACACCCAGACCTGGGAAGGCGTACCCGCCAACTGGAAAGTGGCGGTGGAGAACGGTTCGGAGAACTACCACCACATGGGCACACATGCGGCGACGCTGGATCCGGTACTGCCGGGCCGGAACACGGAAGTCGACGAATGCGACGGCCGCTGGTTCACCATGTTCACGCCGCTTTCCGACCCCGAGCAGGGCGGCACCGGCCTCGGGAGGCCTTCTTCTCGATCCCCTCGGGAATCGCAGCCGGGAATGCTCATTGCCGGTATCTTCCCGCAGTTCGTCCTGGCGGTCCTGCCCAACAGCGCGGTCGGCATCCGCTGGCTGCCCACTGGTCCCGACACCCACGACACACAGATCACGGCCATGGTCCCACCCGGGGCGCACAGCACTCCCGGTTTCGCGGAGGCGCTGGCCGCCATGCGCGCCCAGATCGCGCAGGTCCAGGAAGAGGATCTCGTGGCCGTCCGCGGCGTCCAGCGCGGCCTGGCCTCCCACCCGGCGCCGTCCAACGGCCGGTTCTCCCATCTGGAGCGCCCGTTGTGGCAATTCCAGCGCTACCTTGCGGAGCGACTGTTGTGACTGCCGTCAGGCATCGACGTCAGAGGGTCAAGATCAAGCCAGGGAACGTGGCGTTGGTAGCCGCGTCCGTCGCCGTGCCGGTCCAGGAACAGCCCCGAGTCGCCGAGCGCGGCCGCGCCGGCCCGGTGGCTGCCGCGCAGCGCGGGCAGAGCGACGAAGGGTGGGACATGCGCGGGACGGACGCGATGGCGGCACTTGCCGAGCTCATGCCGGTGATTGACGGGGTCGACGAACGGGTCGACCGGGGTGAGGTCGAGGCGGCCTGGGGGACCCGGTTCCCGTCGGACTGCGTCCGTTTCATGAAGGTATACGGGTCGGGGGTGATCAGCGACGGGATCAGCATCCTGCTGCCGGCACTGCAAGCCGATGGGTACCCGTACACGGCAGGCCCGGGCCTGCAGGACGAGACGGAGATCGCCCGCGAGACCTGGGAGATGTGCCGCGACGCCGCCGCCTTCGACGCGGACCTCGAGTCCATCGTGGCGTGGGGCGTGACGTCGGGCGCGGACATCTACTGCTGGGTGACCGCGTACGACGACCCGGATCGTTGGCCGGTCCTGATCTGCGGGAGGCACACCAACCCCGAGATGCAGTTTTGCACCCCCTCGGGATGGCCGAGTTCCTTCACCGTCCCCTCGGGCGACGCGGCGGGACGGGTCGGCTTCTGGAGAGTTCACGTACTGTCCCGCACGATGTGCTCCCGACCCCTGGGGGTGCCTTGGTCCGGGGAAATACGATCGAAGGCGACCAGCTCCTCCTCGTGCCGCCCGGAGATCGACGTGTCTCCGTACGCCGGCTACTTCGACAGCCGTTCGAACTCTCCAACCACCCTCACGTGGTCTCCTGGTCACCGGTCAGCACGGCTTGGAGGGCGAGTGCGACCGTGCCGGCGCTTTTCCGGACTACGGGACACAGGGACGGTCGGAGCTCTCAGAGCAGAAGACTTGATCGTGTGAGAAACGCGCTGTGGAGTGCGACGTATGCGGGCGTTCGGATCCGCGCGCACGGTGGCCCAGTGTGCTGGCCCGACAAACTTCGGCGCAGGCGCGGTAGTCGCGACCCGCTCAGCGCAGCAGCGCTCCGCGCAGGGTGATGTTGTGGCGTGTGCGCAGCCGCCGCAGCTCCCACATCGCCACGGCGGTGACGGACAGCGGTGCTCCCAGGAGGAAGGCCAGCCGGGCCCCGAGGGGCACGCTGTCGTAGGCGCCTCGGAAGAGGTCGAAGAGGGCGAGTTCCCATACCAGGAGCGTCGCGAGCAGCGGTGGCACCGTCTCGTGGAGGTCTGCCGTCCGGAAGACGTGGATGAGCGATTGCCCGATGCCGTAAAGGGCGAAGGGGGCGAGCCACAACAGGAAGGCGCCCAGGGCGAACAGCAGCACCACCCGCCCTGCGGACGCCGTCCAGTTCGTGTGCTCGTCCACATAGCCGAGTCCTGTGATCAGGCGCGGCACGGCGAGCGTGACGACCAGAGCGAGCAGCGCCGCGGCCGGCTTGACCGCGCGGCGCACAAACAGGCGCCGGTGGGGCGGGCGGGCCGCCGCGATGAAGGCGGCGACGGCGACCGGGAAGGTCACCGCCAGCACGATCAAGGCGGTACGGACCTGGCCGAAGCGGTCGTCGACCACGCCGTCGGCATCCGACGCCAGCCCGTAGGACAACAGCATCCACGTGATGGCGACCAGTCCGATGACCGTCCGCAGGATCTGCACCCTCTTCACCAACGGATCCTGCACGCGGTCCGGCCGGGACGGCGTGAACACCGTGCGGCCCACGGCGATGGGGTTGAAGAGCTGTCCGAAGGTCAGCCGGCGCGCGGCTGTCGGCGGTACCGGGGCCGGCGGCCAGCCCGCAACCGGGGGTTGTCCTGCTCCGTACGGATTCCAAGGCCCGCCGCCGCCCCCGCTTGCGCTCATCCCCGCGTCCTTCGTCTCGTATGGCCGACAATCTCATGGAGCATAAGCGGATTTCCGCACGCCGGATACGGACAAGGGGGCGTCCGTGCGCTGTAGCAACTGCCTCCGAGCCGGCGAGCACGCCGCCCCTGAGCTCGCGAGCGGCCGGATCGGGCTGTGGCTCGCTGATGACGGCCAGACGGAAACCTGCGGCAGAGAAGGCGTCGGTCGTCGCGTGCAGCGGCCTGCCCCAGAAACTCATCCGGGCGTTCTGCCCCACCAGGTCAGCCCATTCCTGGGTGTAGTTGGTGGCTGAGTACTGCCGGCTCCACCTGCAGTCGGCGGCGCCGGTGCCTGCCCCTGTGGCACCTGCGGCACGGAGCTCGGTGTGGTCGTTGGCGCAGGCGTCCGGGCGCTTCGACTGGGCTACCGTCATCGCATCAGGTCGGCGCTTCCTTCCGTCAGCTCTGCCGCACGCGCCGGGACCCGCTGGACGACGCCGGCCGCAGGTGCGGCACGGGGGGGGAGCCCTCACACCTACGACTGCGGAGGGGGAAGCAGTGCCTTCAACGGCTGTGCACGCACCAGGAGATCGGTCGACGCGGATACCGGAGGTCGACGCACTGCGCGGGTTCGCGCTCATGGGCATCCTGCTGGTCAACGCGTTGATGATGGCCGGTCCGTACGGTCTCGGAGCCATCACCGATCCAGGTGCCTCCGCACTCGACCGGACCGTCGAGGGTGTCGTCCAGACCTTCGCGGTCGGCAAGTTCTACTTGATGTTCTCGTTCCTCTTCGGCTACAGCTTCACCCTCCAGCTGGCCTCCGCCGAACGCGATGGCACGAGCCCTGTTCCCCGCCTGCTGCGCCGCTCGCTCGGCCTGCTCGTCCTGGGAGTCCTCCACGCCGTTCTCCTGTACACCGGCGACATCCTCATGACGTACGCGGTGCTCGGCCTGATCCTGATCGCCTCACGCAACTGCGCACGGGCGCTTCGCGCCGCCCGGGTCCTGTACGGATGCCTCAGCGCCTTCCTCCTTCTTGTCGGCTTGGGGACGCTGCTCATGTCGGATGCCGAAGCAGCCGAAGCGGATGCCGAACTCGCGGAAGGTGTGCCCGAACTGATCGCCGGCTACCGTGGTGACGCCTCGTCAGTCGTGCAGGCCAACATCGGCCAGCTGCCCGACCAATTCCTCGCCGCGCTGCTGTTGAGCGGCTTCGTCATGGCGGCCTTCCTGGTCGGGCTGCACTGCGGCAAGCGGCGCCTGCTCGCCGACACGGGGCACCACCGTGCGCAGATGCGCCGCATCTTCGTGATCGGTGCCGCCGTGGGGCTGCCCGGGAGCCTCTTCATGGCCTTGGCCGTCAGCGGGCCGCTCGGTCCGCGATGGTCATCCTTCGGCTCGATGGTGGGAATGGTCACGGCCCCCGCACTCACCGCCGCGTACATCTGCGGGATGCTCCTGCTCATGAGGACCGCCCACGGCGCCGGGATCGCTGCGATCTTCGCTCCCGCCGGCCGGATGGCCCTGACGAACTATCTGAGCCAGTCCCTGATCATGGCCCTGGTCTTCACCGGCTACGGGCCGGCACTCTACGACCGCCTCAGCCCGGCCGTCGTCATACTCGGCGCACTCGTGCTCTACGCCGGCCAACTCGCCCTCAGCGCATGGCTCACGGCGCGATACCGCTACGCCCCGGTGGAATGGCTCCTCCGCGTGATCACCCTCGCACGGCTCCCCCACGACCGTGACCGGCCAACAGCCGCCACACGGTGACGCACACCCCACCGCCTTCCACGTCCCGCCGCAGCGGAGAGGCTGGCCAAGGGGCGCGAATTGTTGTTCCCGTCATGTGACCCGGTCAGGCCCGAGAACCCGTGCCGCGTGTTTGCGGGGGCATCCGGTGGGGAGGACGATCCCCCGCTGCCGCAGCCTGATCTACCGCGCAGCCCGCAACGCCGCCGCGATCTGGACGACATCCAGGTCGACGACGACCTCCTCACCGTCCCACACGCCGCGCGAGGAGATCGCCAGGCCGATGAAAGCCAGCTCGGCAGCATCGTCACGCAGTTCGTACTCTTCGTGGCTCTCCTCGCCGATCCCACCCAGTTCCTCGCGATCCCAGGCAGCGACTGCCGACTCTGCCACGGACCGAGGCAACCGCACGCTGATCCGACTGATCCGGGGATCAAGATGAGCCCCGATCGATGCCAGCACGGCCCGATCCTGCCGGTACCTCACATACTGTTCGCGACGTTCCACGAGCCGAGGGTACTCAGGCCCAGCCGAGCCACCGACACCAAAGCCGGTGAACGTATGCGGTCACAGCACTCCTGGAAGGACCGCACCAACTCGCCCTGGCGTGATCTGCCGGGCGAGCTCGGCCCGTTCCGGACCGCTCACCACGCCATCGGACGCTCCCGCGGAGGCCTGAGCACCAAGGTCCACCTGGCGGCCGACGGCCGGGCCGGCCCCCTGGCCTGTGCTGGCCGACCGCGCCCACTCCTCACCCGCCATCCGGGCCCACCTGCGACGCCGGGGAATCCACGCGGTCGTCCCCCAGCCGTCCGACCGGATCGGCCACCGCCAACGGCGAGGCCATCGCCCACCAGGCCGCACTCCACCTCGCCGGCATCCTCATCCGAACCCGACACTGGCCAAAGAGACAGAACCTATTAGGGCAGGCCGCCGACGGGGACGGTCAGTGCGGTCGCTTCGGCCTCGGTCTCGCGGGTCACGGGGATCTCCGGTGTGCGGAACCGGTCGAGGAGGGCAAGGGCGATCGCCGGGACGGCCAGGTAGACCAGGAGGACGACGAGGGCCTGAGTGGTGCCGTGGCCGTCGAAGTAGATCGTGTTGCGGAGCAGGATGTAGGCGTTGCGGGGCGGCAGGAACGGGCCGATGTCACGCCAGAACGCCGGCAGGTACGGGACGCCGTTGGCCCCTCCGGAGGAGGGGTTGCCGAAGAGCATGACCACGATGACGGTCACGAGGGTTCCGGCGGCGCCGAGGAGCTTTTGCAGGACGGCGGCGACGAGGGCGACGACGGCGACGATCAGCGACAGGATCGGCCACACGATCCAGAACTTCTCCAAGGGATAGCCCTGCAGCCAGAGGCCGACCACGAGGTTGACCACCAGGCCGGCCACGGCGGAGAAGCCGAGGAGGGCGGTCAGGCGCCGGCGTCCGGTCGCGCTGCCGGTGACGGTTCTGAGCATGGTCGAGGCCATGTAGCCGCCGACCAGCAGCGGGACCAGCATCAGGGACACCACGAAGCCGAACGGGTCCTTCTTCGCCAGCGGGTGTGGCGCGTACTGCTGGACGCTGAGCGGCTGCCCGAGCTTCTTCGCTGCGATCTCGAAGTTCGCCGCCAGGTCGAGGGGGGCGACGTCGCTGAGGGTGGGGACGACGAGCAGGGTGTTCGATGCCTGCCCGGGGATGAGCGCCCCGTAGATCTCGGCCTGGTCGATCGCGTCCTTCGCTGCCTGCTCGCTGAGGTACTGGCTGACCTTCAGGGAGAGGTTCTTCTCGGTCGCGGCCAGGAGCGGGGACGGTCCGACGGTACCGAACGGCATGTCGGTCGCTACGGGTTCGTGGGCCGAGCTCATGTAGTTGACGGTGAACAGGCACTGCATGACAGCGGCGATCGCCAGCGCGATGAGGACCCGGACGAGCGTCTTCGGGCCCGCGGACTGTGTGGCCGGGGCTTCGACTGCGTCGGGTGTGTCCGACGCGTCGGCGGGTTGGGGTGCGCCGGCCGGCTTGACCGGCCGCCACCGTCCCAGGTAGCCGACGATGACGCCGCCGCCCAGCGCGTACAGGCCGAGGACGATCAACGGTGTGGTGATGTTGTTCCCGTTGAAGTAGATGACGTTGCGCACCAGGGTGATGGCGTGCTGGGGCGGGAAGACGGCGCCGAGGTGCTGCCAGTACTCGGGCAGGAGGGTGACGCCGACCCCGCCGGCCGCGGAGCCGCCCACGATGATGAACAGGGTCGCGACCACGAGGGTGCCCACAGGTCCCAGGAGACGCTGGAAGGCTGCCGCCGCGAGGGCTACCGAGGCGGCGATCAGGATGAAGCACGGCAGGAGCGGCCAGAAGTGGCTGTTGGAGTATGCGCCGATCCCCGGCCCGGCGATGAGGTCCGTCAGCAGGGCGCCCACCGCCGAGTAGCCGACGAGCATCGCCACATGCCAGGGGGCCGCCGCCGTCCTGGTCGCCTTGAGCAGCAGGACGGCCGCCAGGTAGCCGCCGATGAGCAGCGGGATCAACAGCAGACCCGAGACACCGCCGAGGCGGTCGTACTTCGGCAACGGCTTGACGGTCTGCACCGTCAGGGGCCTGTCGAGCTTCTTGGCCGCGTCCTCGAACGCGGCTTCCACCTCCACCCGGCCGAAGAAACTCTTCGCTGGGACGACGATCAGCGTGTCGCTCGCCTGGCCGGGCAGGTAGGCGCCGTAGAGCTTGCTCTGGCCGATCGCCTCCATCACCGCGGACTCGTTCGCGTAGCTGCGGGTATCCAGCGACACTTTCGAAGCCACCGCGTTCACGACCGGCGACGCACCGGTCACCCCGAACGGGGTGCTCCGCAGCACCAGTAGCTGCAGCGCACTGACCAGGCAGAGCGCGAAGAAGCTCTGCAGAACCAGAACGATCCCCAGCGCGACCAGAGCCTTCTTCAGCACGGGTTCACCCTGTCGGCCCGCGTCGCCCGCCCGGCATACGTCGTGCCGGGGTCGGCCACGTCCGATCCTGCTGCCCGGACCGGGACCCCGATCGCTGCCAAGGAACTACACATAGCACCCATGCATGCACGTTATGGCCTTTGTGGGGGTCGGACGTGGAGGCGCCCACTCACCCGTGTCGAGCGTGGATCGCGCAGCAGATGCCCTGCACCGGGGGTGCGGGCCACACCGTTGAAGCAGTTGCCGGCCGGTCAGGCGCGATTCGGTGCTGCGGTGTTGTCCTGGCAACTGCCCTGACGCCCGTGCCGGACCCGCCACGCCCCTGCGGGCTCGGCGTCCTGTTGCACGGCATGACGGCTCCGTCCTCGCCGACCGCCGGGGCAGCCGGGGCAGCCGGGGCAGCCGGGGCAGCCGGTCCGACGACGCACTGGTCGTGAACCCTGGCTCCGAGAGGGCTCAGGGCCTGAGGGAGGGGTCCGAGAAGCGGGTCGCCATGCGGGGTGACCAGGACGGATCTACGGTTGAGGAAGGCCCGGCGCTCGCGGACACCCGATGCTCCACGATCATTCCCGGCTCGGTGTCAAAAGCCCACGGGAGGCGTACGACATGGCCGCTGCAGGCGAAACTCCCGTCCTGGGCACCCTGGCCGACGTCCTCGCAGCCCTGGCCGCCCCGCAGGCTCCGCCCGGCTTCGTCCCTGGCCCACGTCGACCGCGCCGTCAGGGCATGCGTGACCACCGAGCAGTTGCAGGACGTCCTGGTCACCGTCGCCGACGCCCCAGACCGAGCCCCAGCGCTGCGGCCCGGCTGACCGAGAGCAGACTCCACCCGCATCGGTGATCGGCACGGTCGGCATCGGACGGAACCACGGCACGTTGCCGGCCACCGAACGCCGGCGACCTCACGGCCAGAGGGCCAGACAGGAGGGCCTTGGATGCCCCAGCACGCGACCACGACGATGCGCGCGTCACTTCACGCCACGCCCGAGGAGCGCGCGGCACTCGGCAAGGCGGCCCGGCGCCGCTCACCACGGTCGGGGCACGCGGTGTACGAGCCCTCACCGAACCGACGGGACCCGCTGGAAATCCTGGATTCCCAGTCCAGGACCAGGGTGACGGAACTGGTGCCGATCCGGTACGGCCGGATGACCGAGTCCCCGTTCCGCTTCTACCGGGGCGCCGCCGCGATCATGGCCTCCGACCTGGCGGGCAGCCCCGACTCGGGGATCTTCGCCCAGCTGTGCGGGGATGCGCACCTGCTGAACTTCCGGCTGCTGGCCTCGCCGGAGCGGGAGCTGATGTTCGACATCAACGACTTCGACGAGACCTTGCCGGGCCCCTGGGAATGGGACGTCAAACGCCTGTCGGCGAGTTTCGTCATTGCCGCCCGGGCGAACGGCTTCGACGATGCCGAGCGCGCCCGCATCGTCGGCAGCACGGTGCGTTCGTACCGTGAGGCGATGATCCACTTCGCGGGCATGGGCAACCTCGACGTCTGGTACGCGAAGATCGACGCCGCCCGCCTCACAGCCCTGACCACGGACCAGCTCCACAAGAAGGGCCGCAAGAAGCTGGACCTCGCCATGGCCAAGGCCCGCTCCCGGGACGCCCTGCAGGTGTTCGGCAAACTCACGCACGTGGTGGACGGCCGGCCGATGATCGCGGCGGATCCCCCCTTGCTGGTACCGATCGCCGACCTGATGCCGGACGCCGAGCGCGCCTCGCTGGAGCGCCAGTTCAAGGCACTCATCGAGCGGTACGGAGTCACGCTGCCGTCCGACCGGCGCGCCCTCCTGGAGGACTACCAGCTGGTCGACGTCGCCCGCAAGGTGGTCGGGGTCGGCAGCGTCGGCACCCGGTGCTGGATCTTCCTGCTCCTGGGACGGGACGGCGGGGACCCGTTGTTCCTGCAGGCCAAGGAGGCCGACACGTCCGTGCTCGCCGACCACGTCGGGGCGAGCCGGTATCGGAACCAGGGCGAGCGCGTGGTCGCGGGGCAGCGGTTGATGCAGGCGGCGAGCGACATGTTCCTCGGCTGGGAACGGGTGGAGGGGCTCGACGGCAGGCGCCGCGACTTCTACATCCGCCAACTGCGCGACTGGAAGGGCATCGCGATGCCGGAGACGATGTCGCCCAGGCAGCTGGAGACGTTCGGTGGCGTCTGCGGCATCACCCTGGCCCGCGCGCACGCGCGGTCCGGTGACCGGATTGCGATCGCCTCCTACCTGGGCAGTGGCGACTCCTTCGACCGGGCCCTCGTGACCTTCGCGGAGGCGTACGCCGACCAGAACGAACGCGATCACCAGGCACTGGTCGACGCGGTACGAGAGGGACGGCTGCCCGCGGAGGAACTCCCGGCCGACTGACGGACCCGGCGTTCCTCCCGCACGAGACACGCGAGGAGCACCGGATTGCGCCTCATTGTGTGGCAATCGGCCCTCACCTGGGTGATCACATCTGGTTCGGGGTACTACCCAGCATGATCACTGTTGGGGTCGAAGAGGAGTACTTGCTGGTCAACCCGGAGACGCTCCTTCCTACCCCACTCGTGCAGCAGGTACGTGCCACAGCCCGCCTGGCACCCATCGCGGAAGAGCGAGAGGTCCAGGACGAGCTGCTGCAGGCTCAGATCGAAGTCGCCACCCCTGTGTGCACGGCCCTCGTGGAGGTGGGAGGCCATCTCCTGCGGTTGCGCCAGGCGGTCGCCGCCGCCGCGCAGGCGAACGGCTGCCGCATCGCCGTCTCTGCCACCGCGCCGGTCAGGAACGCCTCGCCCGTACCCATCACCAGCACGGCGAGGTACGTGAAGATGCAGGAAGAGGCCCGGTTGCTGGTCGATGAGCAGCTGATCTGCGGGATGCACGTCCATGTGGGGGTGCCCGACCGCGAGACCGGGGTGGCCGTCCTGAACCGGCTGCGTGTCTGGCTTCCGACGTTGTTGGCGATGTCCGCGAACGGGCCCCTGTGGGACGGACGGGACACCGGCTTCGCCAGCTGGCGCACGATCGTCTTCGGCCGCTGGCCGGTCAGCGGCCCGCCACCGCATTTCGCGGGGCTCGCGGACTACGAGGCGCGGGCCGATGCGCTGGTGAAACCGGGGGTGATCCCGGACCGGGGGCAGCTGTACTGGCACGCCCGGCTCTCCGAGCGCTACCCGACGGTTGAGGTGCGCTGCTGTGACGTGCAGCTGGAGGCGGACGACGCGGTGATACTGGCCGGCGTCGTCCGCGGGCTCGCCGCCACCGCGGTAGCCGAGGAAAAGGCCGGAGTCGCTCTCGTGCCCTGCCGAGCGGAGCTCCTGCAGGCCGCGACGTGGCATGCGGCCAGACACGGACTGGGCAGCACGCTGGTGGACCCGACGGGCCGGCTGCGGAGCAGCGGGGACGTGCTGAGCGCGCTCCTGCGGTACATCGGCCCCGCCCTCGAGGAGAACGGTGATCACCGCGAGGTGACCTCGCTCGTCCACCGGCTGCGCCGACGGGGAACGGCGGCCGACCGCCAGCGCCGCGCCCTGGCGGAAGCCGGCCTGCCGGCGGTCCGCGACCTGATCACCGCAGGGGCCACTACCGCGTGACCTCGCCGGGATAGACCGATCCGGCCGTGCCGTCCGCATCGGCTCCGGCCGATCGTGCGGCAGCTCGCCGTGCGGTGGCAGCTCGGGCCGCGAAAACCCCGTGGAGTGCGAGGTTCTGCTCGGCATGCTCGGGCTGCTCCCCCACGACAAGCACTGCGGGACCCCAGACCCGCATCTCGAACACTTGGGCGAATAGAACTGCGTGCGGGCACCGCCGACCCGACGGCCCGGCCGCTCCGCATGGCGACGCGCGGCGAAGGAGGCGAAAATGGGGTTGGCCGGGGGGCGAGCGCGACAAGGCATTCCCGCAGGTTCAGGTGAGGAAAACAGGTGATCGCTCATGTGCCGATGGCTCGCTTACTCGGGAACACCCCAGCTGCTCGACACCATCCTCTACAAACCGGCTCACTCGCTGATCGATCAGAGCCTGCACTCCAAGCTGGGTGTCGAGACAACGAACGGTGACGGGTTCGGCGTCGGGTGGTACCCGGAGGGCGGCGACGGCACCCCCGCGCTCATGCGGGACGTCGGCCCGGCCTGGAACAACCGCAACCTGCGGGAGCTCGCGGACCACGTCAGGTCCCCGTTGTTCTTCGCCCACATCCGGGCGTCGACGGGTACGGCGGTGCAGCAGACGAACTGTCACCCGTTCCGGCACGGCCGCTGGATGTGGATGCACAACGGCTCCGTCTCCGGCTTCCACGCCATGCGGCGGGACCTCACGATGCTCGTCGACCCCGCGCTGTACTCCGAGATCGAGGGGACGACGGACTCGGAGACCATGTTCTACCTCGCGCTCACCTTCGGCCTGGAGGAGGACCCGCCGGGCGCCGTCGCCCGGATGGTGGGGCTGGTGGAACGCGTCGGCCGCGAACACGGCGTGGAGTATCCGATGCAGATGACGGTCGCCGTCAGCGACGGGACGTCCGTGTGGGCCTTCCGCTACTCCAGCCAGGGCGCTTCCCGGTCGCTCTTCTACAGCAGCCGGGTGGACTCGCTGCGCAAGCTGCACCCCGAAGTCACCTTCCTTCAGGAAGTGTCCGACGAAACCCGCCTGGTGGTCTCCGAACCCCTCGGCGATCTGCCCGGCGCCTGGAACGAGGTACCCGAGAGCAGCTACGGCGTCGTACGGGCCGGGGCCGACGAGTTGCGTCCCTTCACTCCGGAACCGGTGTGACGCAACGTCGCATTGTGCCGAACACCCAAGGGTCCGTCAGGGACAGGCGTCGGCCGGGTCGTCGTGGACGAGGGCGCAGACCATCTGTGCGCCGCGCCGGTGATCGGGGTACTTCGCGAGCAGCTCGGCCTTGAAGTCCTCCCACTGGCGCGTGATCTCGGCGGTGGCCCCGGCCGTCGCGTGACGGAAGTTGTCGCCCGTCCCCGAACGGGCCGATGCGAGGGTGTCCTTGTTCAGGGCGCGGTCGTGGGCGACCCGGCCGTCGCAGTCGGCGGGCTTGACACCCGTGGAATCGATGTCGGTGTAGCAGCCGGTGGCAAGGTCCGCGGGGATACGCTCACGCGCGTCCCGGGTCCAGTCGGCGTCCTTCATGGTGCTGTAGCGGCGGATGTCGAGAAAGGGCGCCACGTCCCTACGCTCCAGGCCGGGCGGGTTGTCGATGCCGATCGGGCCGGGAGCGGGCCGGTCGCTCCAGTTGGAGTGCGAGTAGAAGTCCTCGATCTGGTGCCACCCGCGACCGAGCTGTTCGAGGACGGCGCACTTGGCCCGCCCGGGCTTCTCGTCCCACGTGCAGTGCGAGGACAGGTCGCTCTGGTCGGCGCGCACCTTGCCGTCAGCGTCGACGAGGCCGTCGGCGGCCTCGACCGCGTTGCGGAAGCGGGTGACGGAGGTACGGATGCACGCGAGGAGCTCGGTGTCGGCCTCGTCCCGGGTCCGGGGGTAGTCGGGGGCATAGCGGGCGGCGAGGTAGTCGGCGTTGTCGCAGTGCAGGGGGCCGACGCCGAAGTACGGCGGGCGGTCGTTGGCGTTGATCGCCCCATTGACGGCATCGGCCATCTCGGTCAGCGTGACGGGCTCCCAGGGCAGTGCCGCCCTGGTGATGTCCTCGTGGTTGCCACCGGTGAAAGCATGGGCGGGACCGATCGGCACGGTGGTCAGAACCGCAGTAAGAAGGGCCGCGAAAGCTGTGCAGGACGCGCGGGGCAGGCCGGGCGGCATACGGCGGGGCATACGAGGCTCCGGGCGCCCTGGAGGCCGACCGGGCGCGGAGGCCTTCGAACGTCGACCCGGCCGCGAGAGTACAACCATGCCTCCATGCTGCGCGTCCGCCCCCAGCCCCGCATTCGCTGTCTCTTTCACGCCGGCTCCGACGCCGTGATCGCATCGGCCACAACGCGATCACGGCTTGGTGGGCGGGATATCCCCGCATGCCGGCGGGCTTGTTCCGCCACTCGGAAATCTTTCGGATCATCGCACATCCGGACTCCTTGGAATGAACGTGCGGCGCAGAAACCGTTGGCCAACCAATGAGTGGTGCTACCAATTGCCATGCGCTCGGGTCCGAGTTGGGAAATCACCTTGTGATCGTGCGCGAATCCCACGCCTCCAGCAAGAACGGATTCCGCCCCATGGAAATCGCATTCCGCAAGACGCTCGCCGTCGCGACGCTCGCCCTGACTTCCTCCCTCCTGCCGGCCGTCGGGGCAGAGGCCGTAGACACCGCCGCCCCGTCCCTGCGCGCTCCCGGCCTCTACTGCCTCGCCAACGCCTGGGAAACCCCGAACATCTCCACGAAGCCGTGCGATGCCGCCGACCGCGGCCAGCACTGGACCCTCTCGGGCCAGCAGATCTCCCTCAGCAATGCGCGGGGCTACTGTCTCGCCAACACGTGGAACGCCCAGGACGTCTCGGTAAAGCCTTGCAACTCCAAGGACCAGGGGCAGTACTGGACTGTCTCGGGTCAGCAGATCTCCCTCACCTATGCTCCGGCCTACTGCCTGGCCAACGCCTGGCAGACCCCGAACATTTCGACCAAGCCGTGCGACTCCGCCGACCGCGGCCAGCGCTGGGTGATCTTCAACGACCAGATCAGCCTCGCCGCCGCCTGACCCCTGCCCCACCACTGCCGCACCTGATCTCTGCCTGGACAGAGCCGGGTGCGGCAGCCCGCACGGCCCTGCCCGAGCACTTCGGATCGTGGAAGGGTGCCGCGTCAGTAGCCGGTGCCGCGCTTGACCTGGGCCCGCTCGATTCCGTGGGTCGCACCCTTGTCGTCCAGCGTGCGACAGGCGTCGGCGATGTCCTGGGTCAGGCGATCGACCTGCTCACGGCTCAGAGTCGCCTTGACCAGGGCGCGCAGGATCTTCACCCGCTCGGCGTTGGGCGGGAGGGTGTACGCCGGCACCATCCAGCCCCGCTCGGCCGAGAGCTGCCAGGCGATGTCGGACTCGTCGTACGCGTGCTTGCCGGCCAGGCGGAAGGCGACCAGCGGCAGCTGCTCGAGGTCGCTCCCGATCACCTCGAAGCGGCCGCTGCTCCGCAGGTTCTCCGCCAACGTGCGGGCGTTCTCCTGCATGATTTGCATGACGTAGGTGTAGCCCTGGCGACCGAGCCGCACGAAGTTGTAGTACTGCGCGAGCACCATCGACGCACCGGTGGAGAAGTTCAGCGTGAACGTCGCGTCGGTCTTGCCCAAGTAGTTCTCGTAGAACACGAGGTCCTTGGCGAGATCGGCCTCCTCGCGGAAGACCAGCCATCCGATGCCGGGGTAGACCAGTCCGTATTTGTGTCCCGAGACGTTGATCGAACGGACCTGCTCGAGCCGGAAGTCCCATTTCGACTCCGGGTAGAGGAAGGGCCACACGAATGCGCCGCTGGCGCCGTCGACATGGATGGGAATGTCGAGGTCCCGCTTCTTGCGAACGTCCCGCAGGAGCTTGTCGATCCCGACGACATCGTCCTTGTGGCCGGTGAACGTGGTGCCGAGAACGGCGACGACGCCGATCGTGTTCTCGTCGAGGTGGGGCTCCACGTCCTCCGGGCCGATCGTGTACTTGTCCTCGGCGAGCGGCACGATCCGCGGCTCGACGTCGAAGTAGCGGCAGAACTTCTCCCACACGACATGGACGTCACCCCCGAAAATCAGGTTGGGCCGGTCGATCGACAGGCCGGCTGCCTGGCGGCGCTCGCGCCACTTCCACTTCAACGACAGCGCCCCGAGCATGATCGCCTCGGATGAGCCCTGGGTCCGACATCCGGTCGTCCTGCCCGGCGCATGGAACAGGTCTGCGAGCATGCGCACACAGCGCTGCTCGATGTCGGCGGAAATGGGGTACTCCGCATGGTCGATGAAATTGCGGTGGAGGTTCTCGGCGATCAGCCGTTGGGCCTCCGGCTCCATCCACGTGGTGACGAACGTGGCGAGGTTGCGCTGCGGGTCGCCCTCCATCGCGAGATCCACATCCACGAGCCTCATCGCATCGGTGGCGGCCATGCCTTCCTCGGGGAAGGTCTCCGAGGGAGCGGGCACCGTCAGAAACCGGTTACCGAAGAGAGCCGAAGCGTCGCTCTTAGTCATGGACCGATTCAACAGCGCCGGGCCTGCCGCGGGGCGCGGGACACACCGACGGACCAGGCGCGCGCGGAGGAGGTTACGGAGATGCAGCTGTAGACGCACGCCGGTCGCGTGCCAGCAGGTCGTGGATCCGGGTGTACTGCATGCCATCGACGCCCGACCAGTACGGCCGCCCCCGTGGCCGGGCTCGCCTCGCCCGGCCACGTGACTCTCCGATCCCACACGGCGAAGCGGCTGCCGACGGGCCGAGTCGGGATCCGGTACGCACGGCTGTCGGCCACTCGCGAGTCGCTGACGGCGGTGTCCACGACCCGTCCAAAGCGGCACGGACCCTTTTCCTCGGTAGACATCGGTGACGTTCGCCCCCTCCGTCCGTGGCATCGCCACCAGTTCCCTGTGGCGGGGCACATCGTCGCTGCCACGGACGGAGGATGGGCGAGGTTCAGTGCTCGCAGAGGGAGAATTCTCGCTCGTAGAGCTGCTCGTTGTGTTCGTCGACGAAGAACTTGCGTTCCTGCATGAGTTGTTCGCGGTAGTCCTTGGCCTGTTCAAGCGTCATGGTCGAGGTGTCGGACCATGGCTGTTGCGGTGGTACATCGGACGTCGAGACGATCTTTTCCGACGGGTCGACCAGGAAGAACGCGAGAATTTTGCGATGGCCCCGGCGCGTGGGGTCCGTGAGGCGGAATGAGCCGACGCGGTGTTGCAGGATGTTCGGGAACGCAAGGCAGCGGCCCGCTGGGGTCGATGTCGATCCCAGCAGCTGGTTCAGTGCGTCTTCGTCCTCCAGGCCGTAGACCTCACGCATGCCGCTGTCGTCGTTCTGTTCGTAGTCCGGGTCGTCGAGTGCCGCCCGGAAACCCAGGCTGCTTTCGGTGATGTTCTCGCTGTCCCAGTAGTAGATGCCGGTCGAAACGATCCGCTCGTTCAACATCCCCTCGACATGCCAGGAACCGCCGGAGTACTCGGGCTGGTCCGGGGTGAGATGAATGGTGGCGAGCTTGACGATGACCTGGAGACCACGGCCGCGCAGGTCGACTCGGGCGGACTCGTCGGGCAACACGGGCGGCGTGAAGGCCGGGGCGTCCGGGACGACCGGACTGCGGTTCTCCCACCAGTCGTCCTGGGCCTCTCCCCACACACGGAGGGCTTCTGCGTAGGCCCCCTCATCACTGTAGGAGCTTTTGTTCGGATACTCCGGCTTCGAGTCGTACCACCCGTAAGGATCGACCTCGATCCGCAGGGGCCGCGGATGACGCAGATCGGTGAGCACGTTCTCCAGCAGCGGGCGCATGCATGCGAACAGGTCCGGCAGGACGGACGTCAGCTCGCGATGCTGCTCGGGATGGACGTTGTTGACGTACGAACGGAAGGCGACATCGCCGTCATCACTGACGTCGACGTCAGTGGGCAGCCACTGGAACTTCTCCGAGAATTCGTACCTCGAGTAGCGGTTCGTCGGGTTCTGCCAAGCCCTCTCGGGCGCACCGCTCACCTCTCGCACCAGACAGAACAGCGAGGGATGGACCAGATCCAGCACCTGGCCGTCGGATCCGGGATGCCAGTCCTGTTCTGCCTCGGGCACCTGCTCCAGAACCCGAACCGCCTCGCGCAGCCGGGTTCTGAGCTTTTCGTCGACCAGCGTGTCCGACTGCCACACCCCGTCGACGGCGGACACCTCGACGCCGGTTCGACCGTCGCGGAGCGCGGCGTAATGCAGGAGTTCGGCAAGCACGTACCCAACCTGCGCTTCGGTGAGGCCCTGGGCCATCGCTTCCTGCGTCCACCGGGCGACGATCTCGGGATCGTTCATCTTGTCGAACCACCCCGGCTTCGCCCGAATGAGCGCGCTGCACTGCATCATCTGAAGTTCCCGCAGCGTTCGGGGGGTCGCGAACGATATGGAACGGGAAGCATGAAAGGGCAGCGGGAAAGCAGACAGGCCGGTCAATTCTCTTTTTCCTTGCAGTCGGTGTGCAGTGGCGGGAAGGATACTTCAGCAGACTGACACCGTCGCCCGAGGCCCCTGCCACCCCTGGCCCTGGAGCCAGGGCTTCGACGCATTCGCCTGATGTCGGTCCGCGCCCGTCCAAGGCGAAGGAGCGCGAGGTGCCCCGCGGTCAGTGGCCCGCGGTCCGGGCCCCGTCGCTCTGTTCGCGCATGCCCCACGGGGAGCCGTACGCGGTGAGCAGGTCGAGGAAGGGCTGCGGCGGCAGCGCCTCGGGGCCCAGGACGCCGGACTGCGCCCACACGCCGGTGGCGAGGAGTTCGAGGGCCACCACCGGGTTGACGGCGGTCTGCCAGACGACGGCCTGGGAGCCGTACTCGGCCATGGACCACTGGTTGTCGACCACGTGGTAGAGGTAGACCTCGCGGGGCAGGCCGTCCTTGGTGCCCTTGACCCAGGTGCCGGCGCAGGTCTTGCCGGTCATACGGTCCCCGAGCGTCGCCGGGTCCGGCAGGCAGGCGGCGACCACGTCGCGGGGCGAGATGCGGACCTCGCTGCCGTCCTCGCCGCGGACCGCGACCCGGTCGGTGGAGTCCAGGCCCAGGGCGTGGAGGGTCTTGAGCTTGCCGATGAAGTCGTCGCCGAGGCCGTACTTGAAGGTGACCCGGCGGGCTCCGACCCAGCGCGGGATCAGGAGGACCTCCTCGTGTTCGACGTTGACGCACTCGACGGGTCCGATGCCCTCGGGGAAGTCGAAGACCTCCGGCTCGCTGAAGGGCTCGGTGGTGAACCAGCCGCGCTCGCGCTCGTAGACCACGGGCGGGTTGAGGCACTCCTCGATCGTGGTCCAGATGTTGAAGGACGGGGCGAAGTCGTAGCCCTCGACGGTCAGGTTGGCGCCGTCACGGATGCCGATCTCCTCGATCTCGTCGAAGAGCCGGTCCGCCGCGTAGCGGGCGAAGACGTCCGAGAGGCCGGGCTCGACGCCCATGCCGACGAGGGCGAGACGGCCCGACTTCTCCCACTCCCCGGCCCGTTCGAACTGCTCGTCGCCGAGCTTCACCCCGCATGCGCTGTGCGGGTGGTCGGGGTGCGGGCGGGAGAGGGACATGGCCATGTCGACGTAGTGGCTGCCCGCCGCCAGTGCGGCGTCGAACAGCGGCATCACGAACCGAGGGTCGGTGGCGTTCATCAGGACGTCGCATCCGCGCTCGGCGAGCAGGCTCGTGACGGCCGCCTCGTCGCAGGCGTCGACGCGGCAGGCGCTGAAGCGCTGCTCCTGGCCGCCGAGGGCCGCGACGGCGGCCTCGGCGCGGGCCAGGTCGTAGTCGGCGACGACGAAGTGGTCGAAGAAGTCGCGGCGGGCGGCGATCTTGGTGATCGCGCTCCCGACACCGCCGGCACCCACAAGCAGAACACGCATGGCGAGGTCCTTTCTCTGTGAGGCGTGCGCCTCAGGGGGCTGATGCAACCCGTCGGCCCGAGTTAAGGTCAATGGTGTTGGCATAAGGACGGGAGGCCGGGAGATGGCGAAGGACGTGGTCCCGGAGGAGGCCCGCAGGCGGCGGCGCCCGACCCGGCAGGGGACGGTGCTCTCCGAGCGGCTGATCGTCGAGACGGCCCTGCGGATGGTGCGCGAGCACGGGAGCGCGGGCCTGTCCGCCCGGCGGCTGGGCGCCGCTCTGGGCGCGGACCCCAGCACCCTGTACCGGTACTTCGACGGCATGGACGGACTGACCCTGGCCATCGGCGAGGAGCTGATCGGGCGGGCGCTCGCGGGCTGGGCCCCCACCGGTCGGTGGCGCGACGACCTCCGCTCGCTCGGGCTCCGCATCCACGGCGCCTACCTCGCCCACCCCCAGGCCGCACTGCTGACCGCGAGCCGGGTGACCGGCCGGCCGCGCGAGATCGCGACCGACGAGGCGATCCTCGGGAGCCTGCGCGGCGCGGGGTTCCCCGATGCGGACGCGGTGCGGATCTACCACGCCTACATCGACCAGGCCCTGGCCTTCGCGGCGCTCGACGCGGGGTCCCTCGCGCTGACCGACAAGGCACGCGAG
The DNA here is from genome assembly GCF_045161815.1 of Streptomyces avidinii. NCBI lineage: Bacteria > Bacillati > Actinomycetota > Actinomycetes > Kitasatosporales > Streptomycetaceae > Streptomyces > Streptomyces avidinii. The sequence continues at coordinate 8,625,711 of NZ_CP108863.1, read as the reverse complement.
TCGGACGAGGAGAGGTGGGAGTCGACGTACGCCCGGCTGCCGACCGACGCGTACCCGAACATCGCGGCCACGGCCGGGCTGCTGGCCGCCCGGATGCCGCACAGTGCGTACCCGGTCGCGCTGGAGATGCTGCTGGACACCGCCGAGAGGCAGCTGGCGGACGCGGACACCGGCGGGGCTACGGGCCGGCGCCGCTGACCGGACCGGCCGGGCACGCTTGCGCCCACTGGCCGTCGGCCTGAACGGCTGGGCCGGAAACACGCTGATCCGCCAGGCGCTCACGGTGCCGGCGCGCGGTGTCCGGGGTGTTCCGGACCGGGCGCCCGACCGTGTACGAGGGGCCCGCGGACCGTACGACAACGGGCGTGCGGGAGGTGTGCCCGGTGCCCGGCCCGATTGTCAGTGCCTCGCGAGAGGATCACTGGCATGACGAACCTTTCCGCCGTTCAGGCGCTGTCCAGCATGCCCAGCATCCCCGTCCTGTCCGGCCGCTCCGAGTACGAGGCCGCGCTCGAGCGCCTGCGCACGGCCTCGGGGGCGTACTACGCCGACGGCGACAGCGCGATGGACGACGTGACGTACGACCAGCTGCGGCTCGCCGTGCTGGCGTGGGAGGCGGAGCACCCCGACGAGGCCGCCGCCGACTCCCCCACCGGGCAGGTCGGTGACGGCGCGGCCCCGGTCGGGGATGTTGCGCACACCACCCGGCTGCTCAGCCTGGACAACGTGTTCAACGCCGAGGGCCTGGTGGCGTGGGGCGAGTCCCTGCAGCGCCGGCTGGGCCGTGAGCCGGTCGGCGGGTTCACCGTCGAGCCGAAGCTGGACGGCGCGGCCGTGGCGGCCCGCTACCGGGCCGGGCGGCTCGTGCAGATCATCACGCGGGGCGACGGCAGCAGCGGTGAGGACGTCAGCCACGTCATCGGGCAGATCGAGGGCCTGCCCGAGCAACTGCCGGTGGCGGCCACCTTCGAGGTGCGCGGCGAGGTGCTGTTCACCCAGGAGCAGTTCGAGGCGGCGAACGCGGTCCGCACCGCGCACGGCGCGCAGGTCTTCGCCAACCCCCGCAACGGCACGGCCGGCACGCTGAGGGCGAAGGACCGCCCGTACCGGCTGATGATGACGTGTCGGACGTACGGCGCGGTCGAACTCGACGGGGAAGCGTTCCTGCCCGCCGGGGCCACGCACGCCGAGGTGCTGGCCGCGGTCGCGCGGGCCGGCGTACGGACGACCGCGGACACCCCGGCCGGGCTGCACGTGGTCGCCACACTCGCCGAGGCCCAGCAGCGGGTGGACGAGATCGCCGCGCTGCGCCCCGGGCTGCCGTTCGGTATCGACGGGGTGGTCATCAAGGTCAACGACGCGGCCGAGCAGGAGGCGGCGGGTCTGGGCAGTCGCTTCCCCTACTTCGCCGTCGCCTTCAAGCTCCCCGCCGTCGAACGGCAGACCGTGCTGGAGGACGTGGTGTGGGAGGTCGGCCGGACCGGAGTGCTCGCTCCGACCGCGATACTCGCCCCGGTGCTGATCGACGGGTCCACGGTGACCCGGGCCACGCTGCACAACCCGGCCGACATCCGGCGCCGGGACCTGCACCTGGGCGACACCGTGACGGTCTACAAGGCGGGCGACATCATCCCGCGCGTCCAGGCGGCCGTGGTGCCGCTCCGCCCGGCGGGAGCGGTGGAGGTACCGCTCCCCCAGGAGTGCCCGAGCTGCGGCGGGGAGATCAACAAGACCCAGGAGCGGTGGCGCTGCGCCAAGGGCGCGGCCTGCGCCCTCCCGGCGCTCATCGAGTACGCCGCCGGGCGCGAGATGCTCGACATCGACGGACTCGGCAGAACGTACGTCAAGGCCCTGGTCGACGCCGGTGACGTCGCGGACGTCGCCGACCTGTTCCGCCTGTCCCTGGAGCAGCTCACCACCGCCTCCGGGAGCGCCAAGCGGGCCGCGAAGCTCGCCGAGCAGATCGAGGCGGCGAAGGCCCGGCCACTGAACCGCGTGGTGTGCGCACTGGGCATTCTGGGGACCGGACGCAGCATCTCGCGCCGTATCGCCCGGCACTTCGGCACGATGGACGCCGTCCGCGAGGCCGATGCCCTGGCGATGCAGGCGGTGGACGGCATCGGCCCGGAGAAGGCCCCGGTGATCGTCGAACAGATCGCCGCTCTGGCCCCGGTGATCGACAAGCTCGCCGCGGCGGGCGTCAACATGACCGAGCCCCAGGACACTTCGGCGGCGCAGGATTCGGGTCCGCTGGCGGGCAAGGTCGTGGTGGTGACCGGCAAGATGACCGGAGCGCTGGAAGGCCGGGGGCGGGACGCCATGAACGCCCTGATCGAGAAGGCGGGCGGCCGCGCGGGCAGCAGCGTCAGCCCCAAGACCTCGATCCTGGTCTCCGCACCGTCGGCAGGCGGCAAGCCGAGCTCGAAGGCGGTCAAGGCGGCCGAACTCGGCGTCGAGGTCCTCACTCCGGAGGCGTTCTCCGAGCTGGTCGCCGAGTTCCTGGCCTGAGGGGGAAGGAGCCGGCGGCCATGCGAAAGGCCTCCGGCCGTCCCGCGTTCAGGCGGGGCGACCGGAGGCCTCAAGTCGGCGGCGAGGAAAGCGAAGGGACTAATTTCAAGGAGTGTGGAGAAGGAAGCCCCTTCATGGCCTCGCCACGGCCACGTTAACAGTCAGGCGGGGATCAGGTCACGCAGGTTTTCGGTAGTGACGATCCGCGACTGCGGGTGCAGCCCGGCGGGGCGCTCCAGGCCGATGTAGGTGACGGGCCCCGCCGGAACCGTCTTGCCGTCCCACAGAGTGACCGTCGTCGCGCTGCCGGTCATCAACTCGGTGAGGTGGCGCACGGTGAGCTGCTCGCGCTCGATGATGCCGCGCAGGAGCGTCGCCACCGTGGCCCGGTTGCCCTCGACCCTGTTCGACGACGGAGTCCCCTTCAGGTAGAGGTGCAGCCACTTGGCGCGCCACCGGCCGTCCGGACCGCGCAGGAAGACCAGCGGCAGGGCGACCCGGCCCGGACCGCGCAGCTCCGACTTCATACGTACCGTGCGCGGCTCGAAGGGGCGCCCCTTCTGCTCGCCCTCGCGCAGCATGAACCCGAAGAACGACTCCTCCACCTCCTCGAAGCCCTCCCCGGAGTAGATGTTGATCTGCGGCACGATGCAGGCGGCGCGCACAGCGCCCAGGCGCAGGTTGATGAACTCCGAGGCTCCGTCGGGAGCGTTGGTGATATCGCCCGAGTGCTCGCCCTCGACCCCGCGCAGGTTGGTGTAGGACAGCCAGGATGCGGTCGAGTAGTCGGCGTTCAGCAGCGCCGCCGACAGGTCGTAGTCGGTGGACTTCTCGCTCTGCTTCCAGTAGGTGAAGAAGCGCAGCAGTTCTCCGTCCACGCGCGACACCGAGCCGCGCGGCAGCACGCCGAGCCCGGACGCGGTGGCGTTGCCGCTGAGCGGCAGCGCCACGTCCAGGACGTCCGGGTCGACCAGCAGGTGGTCCGCGGCGGGCAGCCGGCGGCGCAGCTCCGCGTCGAGCGCGGCGATCAGTCGCTCGCGCTCGGGCGCGAACACCGGCCGGCGGGTGTCGTCGGTGACCCAGGCCCGGCCGAGGCGGTTGACGAACACGCGCTGCTCCCCGGTCTCCTGCTCGCGGTTGTGCAGGTGCTGGCGCACCGACAGCACGACCCGGCCGGAGACATCGGGGACCACCTGCTCGGCGGCGGCCACGACGACGTCGCGCTCCTCCTGGGTGAAGGAGTCGCGCAGCAGCTGGTCCAGGGAGCGGAAGAGCTTGCCGGGCGCGGCCTTCAGCAGTTCGACCGCCGCGGTGGTATCGCCACGGGCGAGCAGCTCCTCGACCCGGCTGTCCAGGGAGCGCGCCGTCTTCTCGCCGCGGGCGACGGCGAACACGTCGGCGGCGTAGGGCCACTGCGGGTACTCGTGCGGGTGCAGCCGCTCGCCGAGCCGCTTCCACATCTCGCGGTGGGCGTGCACGTCGGCGAGCTTGGCCGGCGCCGCGGCGACGACCGTGTCAAGGCCGGCGAGCAGCGCCCGGCGCACCGATCGCGGCAGGGTGCGCAGCCGTGTCGGCTCCTGCAGGGTCACATCGCCGCCCGCGAACGCGCAGGCCAGGCGGAGCACATCGGTGACCGTGTCCAGCAGCAGTCCCGCACCGGCCGTCAGCCGGGCCTGGTTGACCACGGCCCGGTTCTCCCGTACCGGGATCTCCTCGGGCTGCGGCCCGTCGGCGCAGTGGCCGGCGAGGTCCTGCAGATCGCGCAGACCGTCCTCGCCGAGAGGGGTCGTGCTGCCGGCCAACGCCAGGTAGAGGGACGTGATTTCGTCGTCGAGCGCCCCGCCCAGGTGCAGGACCGTCATACGGTCTCCCGCCGCGGCGATCAGCTCGTCGTGGTGGGTCAGCATCTCGGCGTAGGTGTGCCGGTAGTTCCCGTAGGAGGGGAGGGTGAGCAGGTCCACCACACCGGTGCTCAGCTGCTCCAGCGTGTTCGTGCGCGTCTCGTCGTCGGCGAGCGCGTCGGCGATGCAGCGCATCCAGAAGTCGAAGGTGTCGGGGACGTTGGCGGGGAAGTCGATGAAGTACGCGTTGTGCCGGACGTGGTCGCCGACCATCTCCCGTACGGTGCCCAGCGTCCCCACGGCGGTCTCGACGACCGCGCCCTCGGAGAGCCCCGACAGGTCCGCGAGCAGCTCGGCCGAGAGCTTGAAGCCCACGGACATCAGCGCGGCGTCGAACTGCTGCGCCGCGACTGCGCCTTCCCCGACGGGTCCTGTGGGGCAGGGGACGCGGTGGGTGTGCCGGATGACCAGGGGTTCGAGTCGGTGGACCATCCCGGGATGATCCCAGGGCGGGGCGAGCGGCCGCACCCGGTTTTCACGGTGCGCGAAGCAGGGGTTGAGGTGAGCCGGGGTCGGGCCGGGTCGGGCCGGGGTCGGGCCGGGTCGGGCCGGGGTCGGGCCGGGTCGGGCCGGGGATACGCTGAGGGGCATGCCAGCCCTGAACACCCCCGCACCGGGCACGCTGCGCCTGGAACCCGTCACCGCCGACAACTTCGACGCGGTCTGCGCGATACAGGTACGCGCCGATCAGGCGCACCTGGTCTCCCCCGTGGTGAAGTCCCTCACCGAGGCGTACGTGCACACCGCGACCGCCTGGCCGCGTGCCATCGTCGACGGCGACGAGGTCGTCGGCTTCGTGATGGCCTTCCACGACATCGTGTGGGACCCGGCCACCGACCCCGACGACCGGCGCAGCGGGCTCTGGCGCCTCAACATCGACGCCCGCCACCAGGGCAAGGGTTACGGCCGCTTCGCCGTGCATGCCGTGACCGAGGAGATCCGCGCCCGCGGCGTCGACCACGCGTACGTCAGCTGGAACACCGGCGCGAACAGCCCCGAGCCCTTCTACCTCGGCCTCGGCTTCCACCCCACCGGCGAACTCGCCGGCGACCAGCGCGTCGCCAGGCTGCCCCTGACCCCGAACCGGACCTGACCCGACCGGACCGGACCCGACCGGACCCGGCCTGACCCGACCGACCCGGTCTCGGCGAGCGTGCGCGGCGGGTCGCTCAGGCCATGGTGAGGCGCACGCCGGAGATGCGGTCCGCCGCATCGAAGGCGACCTCCGCCCCGCCGCCCCCGGGAGCTCGGTGAGGATGCGGTTCCCGTCCTCCCGCCAGGGCAGCGCGTGGTACTCCAGGTAGCCGGTGACGACCCTGCGGGCCGAGCGGCCGATCAGGCCCGCCCCGGTGACCAGCTCCCGCGGCAGCGCGACCGTGTCCAGCGCCGCCCGGGGAACCTGCGGGTCGTCCGGCAGGAAGTACACCCGTGTGTCCGGGCCCGCGGGGAGGCCCAGGTACCCGGGGGCCTCGGCCACGCCCATACCCGCGAAGGCGAGCGTCTCCGCCGCGCGCCGGGGGTCCGCGAAGCCGGACAGGTCCACGGCCTCCTCGGTGAACTCGGGAATCCCGTGGGCCCGTCCGTACCGTTCGACCGCGCCGGTCAGCGCCACGACCTCGCTGCCGCGCAGCCCCGGGTTGGCCCATCCCCACATCCAGGAATGCTCGTTGGTGTCGTACGTGCCGAGGACGGCTATCCGGAGCTCCAGGCCGCCCTGCCGGTACAGACAGGACGGAAGATCGGCCGTCCAGGGGCCCTCCGGCATGAACCGGGTCAGGGCTTCCAGTTGTGCGGCGCCCCAGGCCGCATGCCGTTCCGCCTCCAGGAGGAACGCGTCACTGAACTGTTCATTCACCATGGTCATGTCCACGACCCTAGCGACCCTGCCCCGGGTCCCCGCACTCCGCACGACCGGCCCCGACCGACATCGGACGAGTTCGGGACGAGCCACGCCGCGTACGTAGCCGCTGGTCACCGGCCCGAACTGGGTGCGGAAACTCCGTAGGCGCCGAATGCGCGGGGCCGGTATCGTCCGTCCGGTCCACCGACCCGAGTCGACCCGAAAGTGATGCAGATGACCAGCCGGCAGGCAACGACGACCCTCTGGCGCCCCACCGGCCCCGAGGAGCTGAAGCTGGTCCGCGCGCTGAACTCGCGTGCCTGGCCGCCCCGGCTGCCCGAGCAGCCGATCTTCTACCCGGTCCTCAACGAGGACTACGCGATCCGGATCGCCCGGGACTGGAACGTGAAGCACAGTGGCGTCGGCTTCGTCACGCGTTTCGAGGTCGAGTCGGAGTTCCTGAGCCGGTATCCGGTCCAGCAGGCCGGCGGGGAGACGATCCTGGAGCTCTGGGTGCCGGCCGAGGAGCTCGACGAGTTCAACGCCCACATCGTCGGTGAGATCCAGGTCGTCCACGAGTTCCGCTGAGGCGGTCGGCGGCCCTGCCCCGAGGCTGCGAGCCCCGCACCGCCCGGCGCGGTGCGGGCCGGCATCCCACCACTGCTGTCGGCCGGGGAGACCGTACGGTCCGCTCGGCGGACCGCCCCACTCCGCTCGGCGCCGCAGGCCTCCGCCCACCGGAGTGGGGCGGCCCGCCGGATGCGCTGCAGCGGATCCGGGTGGCGCCCGTACCCGACCGAGTACGTCCGCAGGAAAGCCGGCCGTTCCGGATAGCGCGATCATGGTCAAACAATGTGATCATATGGCCGCATGACCACGAGGACTCTCCACCTGCTCTGTTCCGCCGCCCCGCCCGTCTTCGACATCGCCCATGTCATCGAGGACGCCCAGACCCGCGGCTGGGACGTGTGCCTCGGCCTCACCCCCACCGCTGCGCACTGGCTGTCCGAAAGCCTCGACGGACTCGCCGCCCTCACCGGCCACCCGGTCCGCTGGCAGTACAAATTCCCCGGCCAACCCGACGTATGGCCGGTGGCCGACGCCCTCCTCTTCGCACCCGCCACCTTCAACAGCATCAACTCCTGGGCCCTCGGTCTGACCAACAATCTCGCCATCGGTCTGGCCGCCGAGGCAACCGGCAAGCGCATGCCCGTCGTCGCGATGCCCTGCACCAACACTGCACTCGCCGCGCACCCGCAGTTCGAGACCTCCCTGAGCACCCTGCGCAATGCCGGAGTCGAACTCCTCCACGGCGAGACCGGCTACTCCCCCGACCCCGCCGACCCCGACGCCCCGCTCCACTTCCCGTGGCCCGCCGCCCTGAACGCCCTCGACGCCCGCACCCGCATCTCCCCGCAGATCTAGACATAGGCATAGGCACAGGGCGGGGCCCGGACCGAGGCGCAGAGCGTCAGCGCAGGTCGAGCCGCATCAGGATCCGAGGATGACCGGCCAGCACCGAGGTGGTGTCCGCGGCGTGGACGAACCCGGCGCGCTCGAAGTTCTTGCGGATCCCGGCGTACGCCATCGTCAGGTCGACCTTGGCGTCACCGTTGTCGAGCGGGTACGCCTCGATCACCGGTGCGCCCTGAGCACGGGCGAATTCGACCGCGCCGGCGATGAGGGCGTGCGAGATCCCCCTGCCGCGGTGGCCGGGGCGTACCCGGACGCACCACAGCGACCAGACCGGGAGGTCGTCGACCTGCGGGATCGTACGGCTGCGCGCGAACGAGGTGTCCGTACGCGGGGCCACTGCGGCCCAGCCGACCGGCTCGTCGCCGTCGTGGGCGAGTACCCCGGGAGGGGGTTCGCCGCGGCACAGCGCGGCCACGTACGCGCCGCGGGCCGGCCCGCGCAGCTCGTTGTTGAGCTTGGACGGGATCCGGTAGCTCAGGCACCAGCAGACGTTGGCCCCGGGTGACTTCGGGCCGAGCACGGCACGGACGTCTTCGAAGACCGAGGCCGGACGAACGCTGAGGACCATGGCGCCACCCTGTCACGGCGGATGCGGCGACGTCGTCGCATCTCTGCGCCGTGTCCCCGAGGAGCGGTGGGCCCACTGTCAGGTTCACCCGCCCGGGCGCGCCCGCTTACCCGTCCGACCCGCCCTTCAGCACCGGTAGGGCCAGACGCTGACACGGCTCCTGGCGGCACGTACCTCCACCCACGGGCCATCGGCGTAGTCCGGCGGCGTACCTGCCGGATCGACATCGAAAAGGATCAGCGCGCCGCCCACCTCCAGGACGGCCGCTCCGTCCTCGGTGAGGCTCAGCCTCCCCCGGAAGACGATGTGGGAGCCGTCCTCCCGCACCTCGGACGTGGAAGCGGCGGCCATGCGGGTGTTCCCCGCCCAGGCGATGTCCTCGTCGACCGTCCACTCGACGTGGTGCTGACCCTCCGCCGCCTCACCGGCGCCGTCCCGCCAGACCACGACGGCGCTTCCCACCTCCGTACGCACCCGCACGGACGTGGGCTCCCCTGCCGGCTGCCGCACCGGCTCCACCTGTACCAACACCCCGCCATCATCCACGGCCTCCCCGCAATCGATTTCCGGGGGCCGCCCGCCGTACCGGCCGGTTCCGGCCAACCTCTCTTCCCGCTGTGCCCGGCAGCCCGGCGGCACGCGTACACGATCAGCGGCCACCGCTGGGGAGCAGTCGCCACGAGGTAGGCCAGATCCGGCTGCTCCGCCCCCGGGCCTGCGCTCTACTCACTCCCTCCAGTTCCCGCGACCACGCAGCCGCCCCTCCGCACACCGCGGAGCCGGGCTTCTCCGCCATGCGCCGGAAGCGGCCGAACCGGCCTCCACGACAACCCAGTTGAAGGAGAAGACAGCATGTCCGAGCAGCAGGACACCCGGCGAAACGAGCAGCAGGCCGGGCAGCGGAACAGCGCCGCCGCACCGCCCACCCCTCCCGAGTTCAAGTACACCTGGGGCCAGCACAACGAGACCATGGAGGCGCTGTCGCTGGGGCAGATGGCCCGCCGCGTTCCCTCCGCCCTCCGGCAGACGGCCCGGCTCGCCCTCGCCGTCAACCGCACCGCGTTCCATGTGCTGGTCACCGCCCAGATCCTGGGTGGCATCTGCACGGCCGCGGCACTCGCGGCGATCTCCCGGGCCATGGTCCCGCTCCTGGCGGGCAACGGCGTCCAGGAGCGGATCTCGGCCGCGGCGTGGCCGCTGGTCGTCGCCGCCGCGATGACGGCGCTCGGCGCGCTGGCCTCCATCACCTCGGGCAGCGCGGCCCGCCGTCTGAATCCCGGCATGGCCACCCTCGCCGACCTCGCCATGGTCGACGCCCACATGGACGTCGAACTCGCCGCCTACGACGCCCCGGACTTCACCGAGCGCTCCGAGGCGGCCGAGACCGGATCCGCCCGGTCCGCCATGCTGCTGCAGGACGCCCTCGGCTTCACCGGCGGCCTGATCGACATGCTCGCGGTGGCGTCCGTCCTCGCCGTCGTCCACCCGGTGCTGTTGCCCCTGCTCCTGCTGTCGGTGGTTCCCCGCGGCCTGGGCTCGGTCTACGCCGCCCGCCTCGACTACCGCCTCCACAACCAGACGATCGCCTCCCGCAACATCAAGCACATGATGCGCTGGCACCTGACCACCCCGAAGCTCGCCGACGAGCTGCGCGGCAACAGCATGCGGCCGTACGCCCACCACTGGTACGCGGCCGTCTGCGAGCGCATCGACTCCCGGATGGTCAGCTCCGCGCCCCGCTACCTCACCGTCCATCTGATCGCCGCCTCCGCCTCGGGGGTCTTCGTCGTCGCGACCTACGGGGCCCTCGCGGGGCTCGTCGTCGGCGGCTACATGGCGATCGCCGCCGCCGGCACCGCGATCATCGCCATGCGGACCTCGACCGCCGCCCTGTCGCAGCTCGTCGTCTACGGTGCGGCGATGTTCCAGCACGCGCTCTACCTCGGCGACTACACCGCTTTCGTCGCCGAGGCCGCCCGGAAGTCCGGCCCGCGCGGACCGCAGGTGGTGGAGGGCGCCCCCGAGAAGATCCGGCTGGAGGAGGCCACGTACACCTACCCCGGCAAGGACACCCCCGCGCTCGGGCCGGTCTCGCTGACCCTGTCCCGGGGCGAGGTGATCGCCGTCGTCGGGGAGAACGGCGCGGGGAAGTCCACGCTGATCCGGCTGCTGACCTCGCTGACTGTCCCGACCGCCGGCACCGTCGCCTGGGACGGGATCCCGACCTCCGACGCCGACCAGCGCACCGCCTGGCAGCACGTCGGCCTCGTGACACAGTCGTACGGGTACTGGCCGTTCTCCGCCCGGGAGAACATCACCCTCGGTCAGCCCGACCCGCGCGGCGAGGAGGCCGTGTGGGACGCCCTGGACGCCGTCGGCATGCGGACGACCGTCGCGGAGTTCCCGGACGGCCTGGACACCCTGCTGGCCCGGTCGGTCTGGGGCGGGCACGAGCCCTCCGGCGGCCAGTGGCAGCGCCTGGCGTGCGGGCGGGCGTTCCACCGCAAGCCGGGGCTGCTGGTCATGGACGAGCCGACGTCGGCCATGGACCCGCGCGGGGAGCACATGGTCTTCTCCGGACTGCGGGACATGCACGCCGACCGGATCACGGTGATCGTCACGCACCGGATGGAGAACTGCCGCCTCGCCGACCGGATCATCGTGCTCGACGCGGGCCGGATCGCGGAGCAGGGCAGTTACGAGGAACTGGTGCGGCTGAACGGCTCCTTCGCCGAGCTCGTGCGCCTCTCCCAGGACCGGTAGCCCCTCGGCCGGGCGGCGCTGTCGGTGGGGCGGTCTGGACGGTCTAGCCTGCGTCACATGATCGATGGAGAATGCGCCGCACCGGCAGTGGGTGCGCTCGCCGACGAGGTCGCGGCGGTACTGGCCGACCGCCGCGACCCCGGCGTGCAGTCGTTCGAGCGTGTGCTGGGCGGCGTCGTGAGTCACAGCTTCCGGGACAGGGACGCGCTCGTCACCGCGCTGGGCTCCGTACCGCGCGAGTTCAGGGTGAAGCCGCACCCACTGGCGGGGTGCGTCGCGAGCGTCGTCGGCGCCGCGGTGGGCCCGGTCCGGGCGGCGGAATCCTGGGAGAACGCCGGGGCGGCGGGCTGGCTCGAACTGTGCCAGCACGTGGCACTGGACTACGTGGCCGGGGCGCGGATCGCCGAGGTCGCCGCGCGGCTGCGCGCCGGTGATCCCGTCCCGTTCCTGCTGTCCACGCCGAGCGGGCCGACCGGTGCCGTGGCGCCGTACGACCTGGTCGCGCGTCTCGCGGAGTACGAGCGTCTCGGCGTCCGGCCCGGACCGGCGGACCTGGGGCAGGCACTGCTGCGCATCGGCGGCCCTGTCGATCCCGACGTCGTACGCGCCGCCGAGGGGTTGCGGCCGGCGGAGGGCGCCCGCGTGGCCGACTGGCTCCGGCAGGGCGGTCTGCCCCGGCCGGCGTGGTGGCGGGAGCGCGAGGCCGGGGCGCCCGAGCGTCCCAGCAGGCGCCGGGGAGCACGGATCGGCCGCCGGATCCTGGTGGGGCACGAGGCGATCGAGGGGCGCGGCGCGTTCCCCCGGCGTTTCTGGTCGCTGTTCCGGAAGTTCGAGCCGCACCTCGCCTGTCCGCACTCGTCGCTGCCGGACGGCCGGGACGCCCATACGGTCGCCACCCTCCCCTGGCACCCGGAGACGGCGGCGGCCCGGCTGCTGACGGGTGTCGCATCGGCGGCCGACCAGGACGGCAGCGGCGCCCCCGCTTTCCTGGAGGCGCTCGCAGCGACCGACGGCCCGGCCGGACCCGCCGTGCATCTGGCCGTCGCCTACGGGCTCGCCTCGGTCCCCGAGCAGGACCGGGAGGCCGCCGTGCGGGCGCTGGTCCTGCTGGCTGCGCGGGGCCGGCTCGACGGGGAACTGCTCGGCCGTGAGCTCACCGAACTCGTGGGGCTGGGCACGCTGAAGGTGCCCCTGCTGATCGAGTCGCTGCGGGCTGCGGCCGGCGCCCCGCAGGGCGCCGGGGCCGTCTGGGCGGTCCTGGCCGGCGCGCTGCCGGGCCTGCTGGCCCACACCCGGCCGCAGGTGCACGGGGTGCTCCTGGCCGTCGCGGTGGACTGCGCGCGGCTGTCGGGTGCGCGCGGCGGGCTGGCCGAGGTGAGCGCGCTGGCGGAGCGACCGGGTTCGTCCCAACTGCTCGTGCAGGCACGCCGGTTGCATGACGTACTGGCCGGGCTGTGACCGGACGGGGGCCGGTGCGGATCAGCCGTGCTGGTGCTGTTCGGGCAGTCGGCTCTCCGGGTGCGCCCACAGCAGTACGTTGCCGGGCCGCTCGTCCCCGAAGAAGTCGAGGACGTCCTCGTCCGAGTGGCGCAGGCTGAAGTGGGTGAGGACGAAGAGGGTCTCGGGGTGGGCCTCGACGACGGGCTTCAGCCGGCTCCAGACGGTGTGCCCGACCCGGTCGGCCCGCTCCAGCTCGGCGTCGTCGAGAAAGGTGCACTCGGTGATGAGCACCGGGTACTCGAAGAGCCAGGGATTGTCCTCGAAGACGCTCACGTGGGTGTCGCCGAGGAAGGCGAACAGCGGCCTGAGCAGCTCTCGTTCGACCTCGGCGCCCTCCTTGCGGCGCCGGGCGAGGACGCGCCCGAACTCGCCGCCCCGGCCCTGTTCGGCCAGGTCGCGCCGCAGTTCCTCGTACTCGGGCAGCAGCGCCTTGCGGCGTTCGGAGAAGGCGTATCCCACGCAGGGCACCTTGTGCACGCACTCCACCACCCGTACGTGGTGGCCACGGCGCCCGAAGGTGAACTCGTCGCCGCCGCGGACGCCGTGCAGCCGGCAGTTCGCGGCGAGGTCCGGATCGTAGGCGGTGCCGTGGTTCAGTTCGGCGGAGGCCCGCAGGAAGGTCTCCACGTACGGGGCCGCCGCGGCGGGCAGGTGGATGTCGACCCCGCCGGGCCGGGCGGCGAGGTAGTCGAGGTCCTTGGAATGGTCGTGGTGGGTGTGGGTGAGGAAGACGGTCTCCGGCTGACGCCCTTCCGCGAGTCCGGCGTCGAGCGCGCAGCGCAGCTCCGGGATGTGGAAGAACGTCTTGTCGTTGGCGCGCGAGTACCCGGTGAGGGTGAGCTCGGTCCCGGGTATCCGCCAGGTCTTCCACTGACGGAACGGGTGTCCCCGGTCGAGTCGTTCGGGGTGGGCGGGCGTCCGCGAGGGGGCCGGTGTCATCGGTGCCTCCGTGGGACCGCCGAGGTGGGTGGGGTGTGCGCGGGCCCGATCGTAGCGGCCGGTGCGCCCGGGCGGCGTGCGGTTTTCCCGGCCGGCGCGGGGCGGAGGCGGCACGCCCCGCGGGCGGGCCGGGCTCTCACCTCCACCGCAGGGCGCGGCGTCCGGAAGGATCTGTCACGGTCACGGCGCCTGGGCCTGGGCCTGGGCCTGCTGTGCCCCTTCGTCGGCCTCGGCCGGCAGGAACAGCCACAGCCGTTCCCGCTCGGCACCCACGGGATCAGTCCCCCGATCGTGCGCGGGCCCGGGCCGCCCGCCGCTTGACCGCACGTCGTTCGTCCTCGCTCATGCCGCCGCACACACCGAGGTCCTGGCCTCCCTCGAGGGCCCACTGCAGACAGTTCTCCATGACCGGGCAGCGGTGGCACACCGCCTTGGCCTCCTCGATCTGGATGAGGGCCGGGCCGCTGGATCCCACGGGGAAGAAGAGGTCGGGATCTTCCCACCGGCAGGCGGCCTCTTGGCGCCAGTTCATCGTCGTTCCTCCATCCACGTCGTCCAAACCCTTCCCCCCGCTCCTGGCCAGTACCGGCGGCCCTATTCAGCACTCGGGCCACGACTTGCCGGCTCTTCCTCGACCGGCGCGCGGCGCCTGCTGTGTCGGCAACGGTGGACGACCGGGAACGCTGCGGTTCTCCGGCTACCGTTTGAGGTAGGCCAGGACCGCCAGTACCCGGCGGTTGTCGTCCGCGGATGGTTCGATCCGGAGTTTGGTGAAGATGGCGGCGGTGTGTTTGGCGACGGCGCTTTCGCTGATGAACAGGGTTTGCGCTACGGCCGCGTTGGAGCGGCCCTCGGCCATCAGGGCCAGTACGTCCAGCTCGCGCGGTGTCAGCTGGGCGGTGGTGCCCCGGGCGTCGCTGCGGGCCAGTAGCCGTGCGATGACCTGCGGGTCCATGACCGTACCGCCCGCGGCGACGGTGCGTACCGCGTCGATGAACTGGGTGGTGTGCGTGATCCGGTCCTTGAGGAGGTAGCCGATGGCGCCTTGGCCGCCGGCGAGCAATTCGTGGGCGTAGAGCTGGTCGACGTACTGGGAGAGTACGAGGACCGGGAGCGCCGGCCGGGATCGGCGTGCTTCCAGGGCGGCTTGGAGTCCTTCGTCGGTGAAGGTGGGTGGCAGGCGGATGTCGACGACGGCGACGTCCGGTTGTTCTTCGAGGAGTGTTTTGAGCAGGGCGGGGCCGTTGTCGACTGCGGCGATCACCTCGAATCCGTGTTCCTGGAGGGTGCGGGTCAGTCCGTCCCTGAGGAGGAAGAGGTCTTCGGCGAGGACGACGCGCACGGTATCTCCAAGGTCGCGGTGGTCGGGCCGCCCGGCGGGCTGTGCAGGACGAGGGTTCCGTCGAAGGGGTCCAGGCGGCGGCGTACTCCTTGCAGTCCGCTTCCGCCGGGGTCGGCGCCGCCGCGGCCTTCGTCGGTGACCGTGGCACGCAGGGCGCCGTCGGTGTGGCTGAGGCGGATGTGGACCTCGGGGGCGCCGGAGTGTTTGGCGGCGTTGGCGAGGAGTTCCGCGACGGCGAAGTAGCCGGCTGATTCCACGGGGGCCGGGAGCCGGCCGGGCAGGGCTGTCTCGATGTGCACGTCGAGGTGGCTGTCGAGGGCCAGTGAGCGGACCGCGTCGCCGAGCCCGCGGTCGGCGAGTATCGGGGGCAGGACGCCGTGGACGAGTTCGCGGAGGTCCTGGAGCGCCCGTTGGGAGGTGGCGCGTACCTCGTGCAGGAGTGCGCGGGCCGCCGGGGGGTCGCGGTCGAGGAGCCGGGTGGCTTCGTCGAGGGTCATGCCCAGGGCGACGAGGCGGGCCTGTGCCCCGTCGTGCAGGTCCCGCTCGATGCGGCGCAGTTCGGCGGCCTGGACGTCGAGGATGTCGGCGCGGGACCCTGCGAGGTGTTCGATGCGGCGGACGAGTTCGGTGGTGTGCGGGGCGGCGAGCAGGCGTCTGCTCCACCGTGCGTGGAGCCGCAGGGTGGCGGGGGCCAGCTTGAGTCCCGCGGCGATGAATCCGAGGCCGAGCAGGAGCGCGGCGAGCATCGTCGGGGTGGAGTCGACGAGGATGAAGGCGTACCAGTTGCCGTCGCCCAGGAGCCGCCAGACGAAGGGCTGTACGGCCGCACCGAAGAGGCCGTACTCGAGGAGGGCCAGGGGAACGGCGGCGAGCAGTGCCCCTGTCCACGGCTCTGCCCAGGCCCAGCGCAGGTCGTGCCAGAACCCGTTGTCGCCGAGGAGGGCCCGGGCCTGTCGGTGGCGGCCGGTGGTGTTCTCGGGGGAGGTCGGGCGGGGCGGGAGCGGTTGCGGTGGGCTGATCACCGTTCCCGTCCAGCGGGCGACCCGGTCGCGGTAGAGGTCGGAAGTGCGGCGCAGCGCCGCTGCGGCGGGCGGGAGCAGGAGGAGGCCGATACCGACGGGCAGGAGGAGCAGCGCCCCGACCACGAGGGTGCCGGCCCCGAAGACGGCGAGCGCGGCGAGCGAGAGCAGCTGGCAGCGTCCGATGTCGGCGAGCGCGCCCCTGAGGCTGATGCCGGGGCGTCCGTCTGCCTGTGCCATGCCCACCTGTGGTTCCGTCATGTCAGCGCGGTCCGTTCGCGGTTGCGCCGATGATCCTATCCGGCGTGGTCGCCGCCCGGCGGGCGGAGGCGATCCACGGGAGTGCTGCGGCCAGGCAGGCGGCGCCGAAGACCACCATCGGCGCTGTTGCCGGGGACGTCTCGTCCGTCACGAACAGCATGCCGAGGTTGACCAGGGTGTGGAAGCCGCCCGCGAGCAGCAGCCGGTTGCTCCGTACGCGTTCCAGGGCCAGGCCGAGGATCACGGACATCGCGATGGTGGCTGTCAGGAATCCGGCCGCGTAGGCCGGCGCCTGGGTGAGGGCCGGTACGTGCCACAGGCCCCAGGCCGTCCCGACCAGGGCGGAGGCGGTGACCGGGCCGAAGCGGGTACGCAGCAGTGGCTGGAGGTAGCAGCGCCATCCGATCTCCTCGGCGCAGGCACCGATGAGTTGGGCGGTCACGAGCAGGGTGAGGGGATGTGCGAGTGCCTGGGGGCTGGTGACGGGGAGGGAGCCGGAGGTGAGGAGGGCGCCGCCGGCGGACAGTGCGGTGATCAGGACGGCGGTGAGGAGGAGGGCGGCCCGGTTGCCGGACGGCAGCCGGGCCTCGCGGTCCGCCGGTCCGTTGCTGCGGGCGGGCAGGCTTCCCCTGAGCCGGTCCCTGATCCGCCCGGGCCACAGCAGTGCCACGGCCGCCACGGCGAGGGCGGGGCCGAACTGGGTCAGTTGCAGCACCTCGGGCGGTATGCCGGTCGCGGGCTGTAGGGCCCCGCACAATCCCGCCGCCACCAAGGCGACGGCGAGGAACACAGCTGTCTGCGCCGCCCATCCGCTGCGGGGTGCTCGCTGCTGCTCCCGGTCTTGCCCTTGGTCCTGGCGCTGCCCCAGGTCCTGCTTGTGGTCCTGGCCCTGCTTGTGGTCCTGGCCCTGCTTGTGGTCCTGGTCCGGCATGGTGCCCGGCCTCCCCGTGGATCGCTGGCGGCGCGGCTGTCGCGCCCCGCGTTCGACTCTGCCGGTTGGGGTCGAGGCCGTCCTTGCACGTGGGTGCCGGAAGGGGTGTATCCAGGTACACCCCCCTCTCAAGGGCAAGTCGGGTACAGGTTGCGCGATTCGGGACAGCCCGAAATCGGAGAGAAGCCACGCTTCTCTCCTGGGACTCGTTCTCGAGGGGGGTGTGGCTCTGCGGCGGGTTGTTGCACGACTCGATGCAGGAGTTGCGGATGCGGGCGTTTCCCGTGGTGATGCCGTCCGGGCAGAGGTACTGGACGGTCCTTGATGACGACCTGGAGGTCGTCCCCGTAGCCGATCAATGGCTGCGGAACCTTCTTCGGGCGGGACCGGGCCGAGCTGACGACGAAGTCGTACGCCGACGGGGCCGCCCTGTACCTGAAGTGGTGCAGGTCAACCGGTAGGCAATGGCCCGAGGCGGGCCGAGACCTGGGCCTGTTCATGGTCTGGCTGAAGTACACGCCGGCCGCCGTTCACGGGGTGGTGCCAGTCGGACGGAGGTCTGTTCTACCGGCTGCGACCGGTTCACCGCCTGCGGGAGCCGGTCTCGGAGGTGGACCGGGCAGCCGACGCCGAGCTGGTGGCGATGTTCGTGGCGTGCCGCAGCGCGGGACCGCTTGGTCGTGCTGCTGCTCGGGCGGGTGGGGCTGCGGCGCGGTCAGGCCGCCGGGCTGCGTCGCAGCGACGTGCATCTGATGCCGGACTCGCGGGCACCAGGCTGCGAGTACCGGGGGCGGTGCCGCCGGACGTCCTCAAGGACCTGATGGACCACCGGGCCATCACCACCACCCAGGGCTACTTCCGCATCGGCGCCGCGATGACGTCGCGGACGTCGTCGGTCGGGGTCGACCCGGTCACGTCGAGTGCCTCAGGCCTTCGACTTGGCGTCGATCTCGGCGATCAGGCCCTCGATGAGGCCCTTGATCTCGTCGCGGATGGGGCGGACGGCCTCGACGCCCTGGCCGGCCGGGTCCTCGAGCTGCCAGTCGAGGTAGGTCTTGCCGGGGAAGTACGGGCAGGCATCCCCGCAGCCCATGGTGATGATGTAGTCGGAGGCCTGGGCTGCCTCGGGGGTGAGGACCTTCGGCTGCTGGTCGGAGATGTCGATGCTCAGCTCGGCCATGGCGGCGACGGCCGAGGGGTTGATCCGGTCGCCGGGCACGGACCCGGCGGAGCGGACCTCGACGCGGTCGCCCGCGAGGTGGCGCAGGAACCCGGCCGCCATCTGGGAGCGGCCCGCGTTGTGGATGCAGACGAACAGGACGGAGGCGGCAGGAGCGGAGGACATCTGTTCTTCCTTGGGGTGAGGCGACTGCAGTGGGGATCTGTACGGCTTAAGGGGCGAGCTGGGTGAGCAGCTCGGTGATGTGTGCGTCATTGGCGTCGCGGATGTCGCGGACGACGGCGATGGGCGCCCCGTCGGGATCGGCGACGGGCCGGTCGTCGAGGTAGCGGCGGCCGGGCATGACGGGGCAGGCGTCACCGCAGCCCGTCGTGATCACGATGTCGGCGGCCTGGACGACCTCTTCGGTCAGCGGTTTGGGGTAGGCGTCGGCCGAGTCCGCGCCTGCCTCGGTGAGGGCCTGGGCGATGTGCGGCGCCACCTTGCCTGCGGGGCAGCAGGCGGGTCGGTCCGCTCACCAGTCCCTGGGGGTGGGCGAGGGCGTCGAGGCGTTCGGCAGTGAGCCGTTCCGCCGGCACGACGAGGTGCATAAGGATCCGTGCCTGCTCGGCAAGACGGGTGTGCGAGTCGACGAGCAGGCCCAGCACGGTTTCCGGCGCGAAGCGGCCGGCATACCGGTGGGCGAGACGGGCGGCCCCCGCGGCCAGGCGTTCGTCCGGCAGGAGGGGCGAGGAGGGCGAGGGCATGGCGATCCCGTTCAAAGGAGCCAATAAGGTCAGCTCGGGCTGGTGTCAGCCCCAACTGATGTGACAGTATCAGTCCATGATGACGTCAGTCGACACTGATCTGATCCGGGTTCTGGCCGACCCACTCAGGCTCCGGATCGTGAGCCTCCTCGCCAAGGAGACGCTCTGCACCACCCACCTCGTGGAGGAGACGGGTGCCAAGCAGACGAACCTCTCCAACCACCTGAAGGTGCTGCGGGAGGCCGGGGTCGTGGATACGGAGCCATGCGGGAGGTTCATCTACTACCGCCTGCGCCCGGAGGTCATCGAAGCCCTCGCCGGTCAGTTCGCCGACCTCGCCCAGACCGCGCGGGCCACCGCAGAGGCGCACCTCAAGCGGTCCTGCCCATAGCCTTCCGCGCTTTGCCTCACCTGCCCGAGGAGAACCCGCCTTGACCGCCACCGAGCCCGTCGGCACCGCCCCCGCAGCGGACACCGTCATAGCCGCCGACGCGCCCCAGCCCGCACCCGGCGCGACCCCGCCCCGCACCCCCCTGATCGCCCGCGCCGCCGCCGAGCTGGTCGGTACCGCCGCCCTCGTCGCCGTCGTGGTCGGCTCCGGCATCCAGGCCACCGAGCTGACGCAGGACGTGGGCCTGCAGCTGCTGGCCAACTCCACCGCCACGGTCTTCGGGCTCGGCGTGCTCATCGCGCTCCTCGGACCGGTGTCCGGCGCCCACTTCAACCCGGCCGTCACACTCGCCGAGTGGTGGACCGCCCGCCGCGGCGGCGCGGGAGTCAACGGGCGTGAGCTCGCCGTATACGTGCCTTCCCAGACCGCGGGCGCGATCGCCGGCGCGATCCTGGCGGACGCGATGTTCGGCGAGCCGCTGGTGAAGTGGTCCACCCACGACCGCTCCGCCGGGAACCTCCTCCTCGGCGAGGTCGTCGCCACCGCGGGCCTGATCCTGCTGATCTTCGGCCTGGCCAAGACCGACCGACTCCGCTTCGCACCGGTCGCCGTCGCCTCCTACATCGGCGCCGCCTACTGGTTCACCTCCTCCACCTCCTTCGCCAACCCGGCCGTCACCATCGGGCGCGCGTTCACCGACACGTTCGCGGGCATCGCCCCGGCCTCGGTGCCCGGCTTCATCGGCATGCAGCTCGTCGGCGCCGTGGTGGGCCTGGCGCTGGTGGCGGTCATCTTCATGCGCGGCAGGACGGACAGCGGGACACCGTCGGCATGACGCAGCGCACCGAGGTGGTGGTGATCGGCGGCGGCCAGTCCGGGCTCGCCGCCGGCTACCACCTGCGCCGTCTGGGCATCCAGCACGTCATCCTCGAAGCCCGGGCGGCACCCGGCGGGGCTTGGCAGCACACCTGGAACTCCCTGCGCCTGTTCTCCCCCGCCCAGTACTCCTCCCTGCCCGGCAGGCTCATGCCCGTCCAGGAGGGCGAGCTGTACCCGGACGCCGCCCACGTGGTCGCCTACCTCACCGACTACGGGAAGCGGTACGCGCTCCCCGTCCAGCGCGGCACCCGGGTCGAGAGCGTGCACCGGGACGGGCCCGGCCTGCGGGTCGAAACGGACTCCGGACCCTGGACCGCCCGGGCGGTCATCAGCGCCACCGGCACCTGGACCCGCCCCTTCCTCCCCGCCGTACCCGGACGCCGCGAGTACCGGGGCCGCCAGCTCCACACCGTGCAGTACCGCAGCCCGTCCGAGTTCGCCGGGCAGCGCGTGGTCGTTGTGGGCGGGGGCAATTCCGGCGCACAGATCGCCGCCGATCTCGCCCACGCCGGCATCGACCTGATCTGGGTCACCCAGCGTCCGCCCCGCTACCTGGCCGACGACATCGACGGCCGAGCCCTCTTCGACGCGGCGACCGCCCGCCGATGCGCCCTCGACGAAGGCCGCACGGATACCGGCGGCGTCGCCTCCCTCGGCGACATCGTCGCCGTCCCGCCCGTCCGCGCGGCCCGCGACGCCGGACTCCTCGACGCCAGGCCGATGTTCGCCCGCCTCACAGCGACCGGAGTCGAGTGGGCCGACAGCACTCGGGCCGAGGCGGACACGGTCATCTGGTGCACCGGCTTCCGCCCCGCGCTCGCACACGTCGCCTCCCTGCGCCTGCGCGGCACCCGCGGCCACATCGCCACCGTCGGCACCCGCGCTGTCGATGAGCCCCGCCTGCACCTGGTCGGCTACGGCGACTGGACCGGCCCGGCCTCCGCCACCCTCATCGGTGTCGGACGCCCCGCGCGCGACGCCGCTCGAGAGATCGCCGGCTCCCTGCGCAGCTGATGCAGGTAAATGTCAGACAGGGTGGCTGAATTCCGCGTCTCATGGCCGGTGTGACAAACCCTCCAGCACCCTTCCTGCAGCCTCCCGTACAAGACGATGATCCCGAGGCACTCACGCTCATACCGGACACCCAATCCACATGGCAGCAGCTACCCGGGGGCATGCCCGATTTCGTGTTCCAGCAGGCCGCGCACGCCGCCAAGGGCTCGGGGCGCCGAGAGCTGAGCGACCGGCTGCTCCTGGCCGGCACCAGCCAGGGCGGAGTGGGGTCACCACACGCACCGGCCGGATCGAAGAATCCTCGACCCTCGGAGTGCCGCTCACCCGCCGCCCCGGAGGAGGTCGGCCTTGGGACACCAACACCGTGCGGGTCCACGGAGCTGACCGCTCTCACCCCACGTTCGGGCTGCGGCGCTCCAACAGGACGACGTCGCGCCAGACGCCGTGGTGGCGGCCGATCCGCTCGCGGGTGCCGATGATCCGGAAGCCGGCCCGTGCGTGGACGGTGAGGCTGGCGGTGTTCTCGGGGAAGATCCCGGACTGGATGGTCCAGAGGCCCGCGGTCTCGGTCGAGGAGATCAGCGCGTCCAGGAGCGCGCGGGCAACGCCGCGGCCGCGGGCGTCGGGGTGGACGTACACGGAGTGCTCAACCACGCCCGCGTATGCGCACCGGTCCGAGACCGCGCTCGCCGCGACCCAGCCCACCACCCGGCCGTCGTCATCGACGGCGACGAAGCGGTGGTCGGGCAGCTTGGCCTTGTCGAACGCGGCCCAGTCGGGGGCCTGTGTCTCGAAGGTCGCGTTGCCCTCGTCGATCCCGGCCCGGTAGATGCCCAGCACCTGCTCGGCATGCTCGGGCAGCAGCTCCTCGATGCGCACTGCGGTCATGCCGCCTTCGCGGCGCCGGCCAGGAGCGCGCCCATGGCGGCGAGGACGGACGGCTCGACCCTGTAGTACACCCACGTCCCGCGGCGCTCGGAGGACAGCAGTCCGGCTTCCTTGAGCTTCTTCAGGTGGTGGGAGACGGTGGGCTGGGAGACGCCGACGTCGGAGATGTCGCACACGCACGCTTCTCCACCCTCATGGGAGGCGACGGCGGAGAACAGGCGCAGACGTACGGGGTCGCCGAGGGCCTTGAACATCTTCGCGGCGACCTCGGCCTCCTCGGCCGACATGGGGCGCTCGTTCAGCGGCGGGCAGCAGGCCGCGACGGGGTCGGGCTCCAGGAGCGGCAGAACCTTCGTGTTCGACATACGTCTATGTTGACACACATCGAACCAGGTCGTCTCTTTCGGATCTTGTCGGCCGAGTCCGCGGCGTCCGGTGCCGTGCCCGGCAAGGCGGAGGGGCGCCCTTGCACTGGACGCACTCGGGCCACGAACCGGCCGCACTCCCCGAAGCCTCCAGGACCATCGACGTTCGGCCCTGACCTGCGAGTGCGTGCGCGGCGGCGAGGCCGGCCCGGCCCCCTCCGATGACGGCGACGTCCACATGCTCCACAACAACCTCGTTTCGATGAATGTCTATGTTGACGAACATCGAAACAGGTGCAATGCTGGCTGCGCAAGCCATCGACAGACATCGAAACAACAGGGAGCCGACCGTGAACGCGCAAGCCATCACCGACCTGCCCGTCGTCGTCATCGGGGCCGGCCCGGCCGGTCTCGCGGCCGCCGCCCACCTCACCGACCGCGGCATCGAACCCCTCGTCCTGGAATCCGGCCCCGTGGCCGGAGCCGCTGTCCGAGAGTGGGCACACGTGCGGCTCTTCTCCCGCTGGGGCGAGCTCGTCGACCCCGCCGCCGAGAAGCTCCTGGCCCCCACCGGCTGGGCCAAGCCCGCCGAGAACACCTACCCCTCCGGCGGGGACTGGGCCGACCTCTACCTCCAGCCTCTCGCCGACGTCCTCGGCGAGCAGGTGCGCTACGGCGCGACCGTCACCGGCGTCTCGCGCACCGGCCGCGACCGTGTCGTCGACGCCGACCGCGAGGCCCAGCCCTTCGTCGTCCACTACGAGAGCGCGGAAGGCCACGAGCAGCGGGTCCTGGCCCGCGCCGTCATCGACGCCTCCGGCACCTGGTCCACCCCGAGCCCGGCCGGTGGCAGCGGACTCGCCGCCCTCGGCGAGAAGGCTGCCACGGACCGGATCACCTACCAGGTCCCGGACCTGAAGGACCCCGCCGTCCGAGCCCGGTACGCGGGCAAGCGGATCGCGGTCATCGGATCCGGCGCCTCCGCCTTCACCGCCCTCGCCTATCTCGCCGATCTCGCCAAGTCCGAGGACGGCAAGGGCACCCACGCCACATGGATCCTGCGCCGAGGGATCTCCGGCTCCACCTTCGGCGGCGGCGAAGCCGACCAGCTCCCCGCCCGCGGCGCCCTCGGCCTCGCCGCCAAGGCCGCCGTCGACGGCGGCTACGCGGACGCGGTCACCGGCTTCCGCACCGACACCTTCGAACGGGACGGTGACGGCCGCGTGGTCCTGGCCGGGGAGGACGGCCGCCGCCTGGACCCGGTCGACGAGGTCATCGTCCTCACCGGCTTCCGCCCCGACCTCGGCTTCCTGGGCGAGCTGCGGCTCGGTCTCGACGAGCGCCTGCAGGCCCCGACCGCGCTCGCCCCGCTGATCGACCCCAACCAGCACTCCTGCGGCACCGTCTACCCGCACGGCGTGAACGAGCTCTCCCACCCGGAGAAGGACGTCTACCTCGTCGGCATGAAGTCCTACGGCCGCGCCCCCACCTTCCTCGCCATGACCGGCTACGAGCAGGTCCGCTCCATCGCCGCCCACCTCGCCGGCGACCGCGAAGCCGCCGAGCGCGTCGAACTCACCCTTCCCGAAACCGGGGTGTGCGGCGGCGCGGGCCTGTTCGACGAGCCGGAGGCCGCCGAAGCGACCGGTGGCGGCTGCTGCGCAGCCCCGGCCACCCTCACCGTCGGCAGCGCGCCCGCCTCCTCCGGCGGCTGCTGAACCGTGCCCGACACCCAGGCCGGCGTGGCCGCGACCGGAACAGGGGACCGGTCGCGGCCACGCGCCGTCCTGCCCGCCCTCTGCCTCACCCAGATCACCAGCTGGGGCATCGTCTACTACGCCTTCCCCGTCCTCAATCCCGCCATCACCGCCGACACCGGCTGGAGCGCGGGAGCGACCACCGCGGCGTTCTCCGCCGCCCTCGTCGTCTCCGCCACAGCCGGGATCTACGTCGGCCGCGTCCTGGACCACCGCGGCCCCCGCACCGTCATGACCGCAGGCTCCGTCCTCGGCTCCCTGAGCCTGCTGGTGATCGCCGCAGCGCCCAACCTGGCCCTGTTCTTCGCCGGATGGCTGCTCGCCGGGGCCGCGATGGCCGCCATCTTCTACCAGCCCGCCTTCGCCGCCCTCACCCGCTGGTGGGCCCCCGACCACATCCGCGCACTCACGATCGTCACCCTTGCCGGCGGACTCGCCTCCACCGTATTCGCACCCCTGACCGCGATACTCGCCGACCACATGTCCTGGCGCGCCACCTACGTGGTGCTCGCCGGCATCCTCGCCGTCCTGACCGTCCCGGCCCACGCCCTCGCCCTGAAAGCCCCCTGGCCACCGGCACCGCCGAGCCCGCCGCACCTCACCGGCGGCCACGAGCAAGTCGTGCGCAGCCGGGCGTTCTGGATGCTGGCCGCCACCTTCACCCTCTCCGCGTTCGCCATGTACGCCGTCGTCATCGGCCTCGTCCCCCTCCTGATCGAACGCGGCTGCACCACCACCCAGGCCGCATGGGCCCTCGGGCTCGGTGGCGCGGGCCAGACCCTCGGCCGCACCCTGTACGCGTCCCTCGCCCGCCACCTGGGCGTCACCGCCCGCACCGTCACCCTGATCGCACTCGGCGCCCTCACCACCGCGGCCCTCGCAACCGTGGCCGGCCCGTATGCCCTACTCATCGTGGTATCCGTCCTCGCCGGGGTCATCCGAGGCAACCTCACCCTCCTCCAGGCCACCGCTGTCACCGACCGCTGGGGCACCACCCACTACGGCCGACTCTCCGGACTCCTCGGCGCACCGGCCCACGCCGCAGCCGCCCTCGCCCCCTTCGCCGGCGCGGTCCTGGCCGGACCCCTCGGCGGATACCCAGCGCTGTTCGCACTGCTCGCCGCCTTGTCGATCGCTGCCGCTGTCACAGCCCTCGGGGCTCACACCCGCAACCGGAAGGAATGACTCACCCGAACCGGCGACAGCACCACACCTTGCCAGGCCGCGTGACGGGCCCCGGAACCTCCTGCGGGTCTGGGGTCGAGACGGCCGGTCGGGCAGGGGGGGCTCACGTCACCAGGTGCAGCGACGTTCCCGCGATGCCCAGCCGTACGCTCTGGCCCCAGGTCAGCTCCAGGGCGTCGCTCTCCATTCCGTCGCCGAAGACCACGATCCGGTCCGACTCCACGGTCAGCTGCAGCCCTTGCCCGCCACCCAGCTCACCGGCGACCTTCGTCGTTCCGGTCGTGGGAGAGGGCCAGGCCTCGCGCACGAACCACAGGAGCCGCCGGTCGCAGGGTGCGGGCAGCCCCGCGGGGCTGCCGCGCTCCAGCCACAGGGAACCCAGCCAGCCGGTGGCGCCCGTGCCGGTGCCCACCAGCACTCCGGAGGATGCCTGGGCCTCGCCCGGGCCCGTGTCGCCGTCGGGGCCCAGCCGGTAGCGGGCCGTCTGGTGACCGGGCGAACCCAGGTAGATCTCGTTCAGCGCGAGAAGGCGCTGGGTGTCGTCGGCGACGGCCTCGACCATGGTCAGCTCCTCTGCCCGGCCCCCGGCGGCGGTCGCCGCACGCAGCAGGGCGGCCGTGTCGGCGCAGCGGTGCCGGACCAGGACCCCCGGGTTGCACCCCGGGTCGGTGTCGATGCCCACCACGGGCTGTCCGCGCAGATACTTCGCGGTGTTGGCGACCAGGCCGTCCTGGCCGACCACGACCACCACGTCCTCCGGGGCGAACAGGAAGCGGTCCAGGTCCGCCCGCTCCACCCGGGAGCTGCGCCAGGTGAGCGGCACCGCCGCCGCCACCTCCCGCAGCGCCTGCCGCGTGCGCTCGTGGCGGCGGACCACCTCGTCGATCGACCGGCCCCTGCTGGAAAGGAAGAACGCGGCCTGCCCATGCGTTCCGTGCCGGGCGAGCAGCTCCTCGTACTCGGTCCTGCGGTGCACGAGTACGGCCCGCGGGGCCAGGCTCACGCGCCCGCGCCGCCTTCCGGACGTCCGAGCCTGGTGAGGAGCCCGGTGAGGACGTCGGGAGAGAGCGTGATGCTCTCGATCCGCGGCAGGTTCTCCGCCAGTCGGGTCACCGCAAGGGCGTGCAGCGTGCCCGGGCCGGCTTCGTCGTGCACGCGCAGCCAGGCTGCCTGGGCCTCGGCGCGCGCCGCGCCCGTCTCGCGCGCCGCCTCGGCGTCCGCGCGGGCCAGGCGGACCTTGCGGGCCGCCTCGGTCTCGGTGCGTATGCCGTCCGCCGCCGCCTTCTCCTCGGCCTCGCGGCGGGTGTTGGTGCCGCGCTGGTCGATCAGCTGCTCCTCGCGCCTGGCCAGTTCGATCTGACTGGCCAGCTCGTTCTCGGCGATGGCCCGCTCACGCTCGACGGCGACGGCCCGTCGTTCGTAGGTGGCCCGGTCCGCCTCCTGCTGGATCTGCTCGCGGGCCGGGGTGCGCAGGGCGCGCTCCACCTCGGCCTCGGGGCGGATCGCCACGACCCGGACGGTCACCACATCGATGCCGGTCGCCGGGAGCCTGGGCTCGGCGGCGAGACCGGCGGCGACGCTCCCCCGCACGGAGGCGACGCCGTCCACCAGGGCGACGGCCAGCGGAGTCCGGGCCAGTACGTCCAGCGTGTGCTGCTGCGCGGTCTCGGTGAGGAGCGTGGCGATCTGCTCCAGCGGGGCGCCGCGCCAGCTCCCGGTGTCCGGGTCGACGGAGAAGTCGAGTCGGTCCGCGGCTTCGGCCGGGTTGCTGATCCGGTAGGTGACGGTGGCCTGCACGGCGACGTCCTGGAAGTCGGACGTACGGGCGTGGAACGCCATGGCCAGCTCCCGGTCGTCGACCGGCACTTCGGAAAGCGCCGCCGACAGCGACCGGTACCAGAAACTGAGCCCCCGCCCGTCGTGGACGAGTCGGCCGCGCTTGTGGTGGCGGATGTGAGTGGTGGGCGCGGAGCGCAGATGACGCCAGCCGAAGCGCCGGGTGATGTCGGCCATGGCTAACCCCCTTCATTTCGTCAATGCGACGATAACGAGCCGCGCCCATATCGTCAAGAGGACGAAAAGAGGGCTTGCGAGGTGTCGCCCCGGCAACAACGGAAGCCGCCCGCACGGGTCACCCTCGGCATGCGCGGGTGATGGGCGGCTTCCAGGGGGTGGGTACGTTCGGAGGTAAGGGGTGTTCGGCCTTCGCCACGAGAGGCTGCGATGCGGTGTGCTCAGTCCGTGAGGAAGGCACCTTCGCGGCAGGCTCGGCAGACGAAGACATAGCCCAACTGGCCGCCGAGGTTCATCGCGGTCTGCACGGAGATCCCCTGCTCCAGATGCGCCGCGAATTCCATCGTGCCCGCGCAGGAGGGGCATGCGGGCACTCGGTCGTCCTCAAGGTATGAGGGGTTGCCTCCGAGCGACCCGAGCACTTCGCGCTGCTTCCCGAATCGTTCTTCGGGTTCCCGCTTCCATCCCGAGCGGGCAAGGTCGTATGCGTCAGGCACGAGTTCGTCGTCGTCATCGTGGTCGTCGTTCTCCTCGGGGTCGAGTGTCACGACGTGGGTGCGGATGGCCGAGGTGGCGGGCAGCAGCGTCACTCCCGTCTCGGGCACAGCCACCGACTGCAGTCCCTCCCGGGGGAACAGGTAGACCCGGTTCGCGCCGGAAGTCGCGTCCCAGAATTCACATGCGCCGGGGTCGTTCTGACACACGAACACCGACAGGACGCCGTCCTCGGCGGGGAGATGGGCGAAGAACTGCAGCGGCCCTCCACAGAAACAACCGCACATGGGCCAGCTGAATCCCGCGGGAGCCAACGGCACGCCCCCGGTACGCGGGACATCGGAGTCGGCCGGTGCGGTGCCGTCGTAGATCATCAGAGTTGTCTGCATGGCCACAGGCTACGGGCGGCCTACGACATGACCGGTATGACCGGTCCCCCGCCATCGGCAGCCTCGTCGATCGCCTTCAGCAGGCGCATCCACCGCTCCGGCCACCACCCCGAGCGCTGCGGCTACTCCAGTAGCCGACGGCTGATCAGCTCCATCACTTCCGCACGACTGCGCTTGCCGTTGTCGGCGGCGTTGAAGTGGTTGCCGATGCGCACCGAGACGGCGAGCAGGCAACGGACCTCGACCTCGTCCTCGTCGGGGCAGAAGGCGGAGAACAGGGAACGCAGGTAGTCCATACGGCGGTTGTCGACGCGGCGCAGACGCTCGGCGACGGCCGCGTCGCGGCGGGCCCAGTCGCGGATCGCGATGTCGGCGGTGGTGCCCCGTACCGGACCGTCGGTGCTGGCGGCGACGATGTCGAAGAGCCGCTTCAGCCTGGCCCTGGCCTCTCCCCCGCCGCTCTCCACCTGTTCGATGACACTTTCCGCGACCTCGTACTCCCAGGTGTCGAGCATCTCGGTGAGCAGCGCGTCCCGGTTGCGGAAGTAGCCGTAGAAGCCGCCCTTGCTGACACCGAGCGCCTGCGCCAGCGCCTCGATCCGCACGGCTTCCGGACCGCCGGCGACGAGGGCCCGCAGGCCTTCCTCGATCCACTTTCCTCGGGGTGTGCGGGTCGCGCCCATCCTGTGTGCCTCCTCACGTCCTGCCGAGTATACGGGGGCGTACAGATATGCCTACACTCGATCTATACGCCACCGTATAGACAGGGGTACGGCCATGCGACTTCCCCGAACCGAACACACCGACCGCCCGTGGCGGATCCACGAGGTCGCCGACGACTTCACCGTCGAGGACGTGTGGGCGCTGCCCACGCCCGGCGGACCCGGCGACCTCGCGCTGCTGGTGGGCCAGATCGCCGAGGGCATCAGGGGTGGGGTGAACGGAGACGGTTTCGTCTCCCGAATGCTCTTCGCCGTCCGCTGGAAGCTCGGGGCCCTGCTCGGCTGGGACAAGCCCGATTCCGACGCCGGCGCCCGGCCGCCGAGCCTGCGCGACCGCTTGCCGGCGGACCTTCGCGACGGCCCCCGGGGCCCCGACCTCGGCTCGTCCCCGTTCACCTCGCTCTATCAGCGGAAGGACGAATGGGCCGCCGAAATGGCCAACCAGACCGTGCAGGCCGTGATGCACATCGGCTGGGTACCGGACGGGTCCGGCGGCTACCGCGGCCAGATGGCCGTCCTGGTGAAGCCGAACGGACTTCTCGGCTCCCTCTACATGGCCGCCATCAAGCCCTTCCGGTACCTCGGGGTGTACCCGGCGCTGATCCGCTCGATCGGCCGCGAGTGGGAGGCGAACGCCACCCGGCGGAGCGCGAGCTGACCGGAGGGCCGGGGCTCCGAGGCCTGCCCGAGACGGCGTTGAGGGGCCGGGGGACGGGCCGGTCGCTGACGGCATCCCTGCCGGCCCTCACCGCGATCCGCGCCCGTGTGGGACGTCCTGGCGGTCGGTGAAGTGGTCCCGGAGCCGCACCGGGTACGCCCGCGGACCGACCGTTGAGTGAGCCGGCCACGATATCGGCCATGGCGTGGGCCATGCGCTGGTAGAAGCGCCACAGGAAGGGGTCGCGGGGGCTCGGTACTCCGAAGTAGCCCTTCGTCGCCCCTCAGCAGGACGGTGACACCAGCCCTGCCTCGTAGGCGGCGATGACCAGGTGGACTCGGTCGCGGGCGCCCAACTTGGACAGCAGACTCGCGACATGGGCCTTGGCGGTGCCGGGGCCGATCCGGAGGTGGGCCGCAAGTTCGGTGTTGGACATGCCGCGGCCGACAAGTGTGAGTACTTCACGTTCTCGCGCGGTGACGGCGGCGAGTTCGGGCACCGCCGGGGCGGGTACGGGGCGGCCGGCGAACTCTGCGATGAGGCGGCGGGTGACTCCGGGCGAGATCAGGGCGTCACCGGCAGCGACGACCCGGATGGCGGTGAGGAACCCGTCAAGGTCCGTGTCCTTGACGAGAAAGCCGCTCGCTCCGGCCCGCAGGGAGCCATGGACGTGGGTGTCGGTGTCGAAGGTGGTGAGGACGACGACCCTGGCCTCATACGACTCGGCGGTGATCATCTGCGTGGCCTCGATGCCGTCCATGCCGGGCATACGGATGTCCATGACCACGACGTCGGGAGCGAGTTCCCTGGTCAGGGCGACGGCCTGGGCTCCGGTCGAGGCCTCTCCGACGACGTCGATATCGGGTGTGCTGTCGATTACCATGCGCAGGCCGGAGCGGACCAGCGACTGGTCGTCTGCGAGGAGGACTCGTATCGTCATCGCGCCTCGGCCGTGGGCAGGGGGAAACGGGCAGCGACCCTGAAGCCGCCCTGCGGCCGTGGGCCGGCGGTGAAGTCTCCGGCGAGGAGGGCAACCCGCTCCTGCATTCCACGGATCCCGTACCCGGTCCCGGGTTCGGCCTCGGGCAAGGGGGCCTTGGTGTCCGGGGTGTCGGGTCCGTCGTCGACGATCTCGACCGACAGGTCGTCGAGGCCCCAGTCGACCGTCACCCGGCAGTGCCCGGCGTTCGCGTGACGCACCACGTTGGTCAGGGACTCCTGGATGATGCGGATGGCGGACCGGTCCACGGCTTCGGCCAGTTCACGTCGTTCCCCACGGTGGCGCACCTCCACGTGGACTCCCCCATCCGCCGTCGTCGTGACCAGCCGGTCGAGGGCGGCGAGTCCGAGGAACGGCTCGGCTTCGGCGACCGACACGGATTCCGGCTCCGTCCTGCGCAGGATGTCGAGCATGGTCCGTAGTCCGCGCAGCGTCTCGCGGCTGGTCGTCTCGATCGCGGCGAGCGCTCCGCGCGCCCGCTCGGGTTCGCTGTCGATGACCCGTTTCCCGGCACCGGCCTGGATGGCGATCACCCCGATGCCGTGCGCGACCAAGTCGTGGATTTCCCGGGCAATGCGCAGCCGTTCTGCCGTGACCGCCTGAGTCGCGGCGTGGGAGCGCAGTGCCTCGCCGTACGCGCGTCGTTGGCGTACGTATGTGCCGGACAGCCAAGCCAGCATGACGAGCAGGGCCAGGCATACGGTCAGGCCGATGAAGCCGGGGGCCAGCACACGGCCCCAGCCGCCATCCCGGAAGAGGTCCACTTGGAGGACCGTCTCCTGGACGGCGCCCGTGGCGAGTGCGGCCACGAGACCGGCGCGGGGCGTCCGTGCGGCTGCGACAGCGGCGGCCAGCAGGCCGGTGACAGGGAAGAGGGGCCAGACCTGCTCGGCCCGAAGACCGGCGGCGGTCGAGGCGGCGGCCTCGGCCAGCAGAAGCCCGAGGGCCGCGGAGGGCCTGCTCCGCGCCCAGGCCAACGGTGCGGCCATCACGACGGCCGCAACGGCGACGGCCACTGCGGCGAGGGCCGCGCCGTCGGCGGCCGGAGCATGGCTCGGTTCGGCCCCGCCCGCGATCGCCGCGTACAGCAGGAGCGCCGGCACGGCCGCCATGCACCCGGTGACCGCTGCCCGTGCGGCGCGCGGAAGACGTTGCATCAGGGGCGGATCGGGCGCGGAGGGCATCGCGGCGGGCACGGGCACGTGCCGATCGTAGGCAGCATCCGCTCGACAGGCATCAGACCTCAGACGTATGCCCCTGGGCCGATGCCTGCCGCCGATGGCCGACGCCGGATCGATGTGGCCGGCCGACGGCGTCCGACACCGTGTTCATGTGATCGAAGTCAACGGACTGACCAAGCGCTACGGCGACGTCCTCGCCGTCAACGACCTCAGCTTCACGGTGCGGCCCGGGACCGTGACCGGGTTCCTCGGCCCGAACGGCGCCGGTAAGAGCACCACCCTGCGCATGATCCTCGGTCTGAACCGGCCGACCGCCGGAAGCGCCACCATCGACGGCCGTCCTTTCGCCCGACGGCAGGCCGGCCTGCACCACGTCGGTGCGCTGCTCGACGCGGGGGACGTCCACCCGGGTCGGAGCGCCGCCGCCCATCTGTCGGCGTTGGCCCGCACCAACGGGCTGCCCCGCCGACGGGTGCGGGAGGTCCTGGAGGAGGTGGGTCTGGCCGGCGCGGCGCGCCGCCGTGTCGGCGGGTTCTCCCTGGGAATGCGGCAGCGGCTCGGAATCGCGACGGCCCTCCTCGGCGACCCGCCCGTGCTGCTGTTCGACGAGCCGGTCAACGGCCTGGATCCGGAGGGCGTGCGATGGGTACGCGGGCTCTTCAAGGCGCTGGCCGCCGAGGGCCGCACGGTGCTCGTCTCCAGCCATCTGATGAGCGAGATGGAGAACACCGCCGACCGTCTCGTCGTCATCGGCCGGGGCGAACTGATCGCGGAGGAGAGCGTTGCCGAGTTCGCCGCGCGCGGCACCCACAGCCGCGCGCACGTCACCGTGCGCACCCCGGACCCCGCCCGGCTCTCGGCCGTTCTGACGCCCGAAGGCGCCGGCGTGCAGGCCGACGGCCAGGAAACGCTCAAGGTCACCGGGCTGACCGCGGACCGCATCGGTGAACTCGCCTTCGAGCACCGGATCATGCTGCGGGAGCTCGCCACGCGCAGCCCATCGTTGGAGGAAGCCTTCATGGAACTCACCACCGACCGCGTCGAATACCTCGCGGGTGACCGCCGATGACCTCGCTCATGGCACCGCGACCGGGCGCGGCCTCCCGCTTCGGGGCGACCGACGAGCCACGCGTTCGCCGGCGCGGCCTCCTGGCCGCTGAGTGGATCAAGCTGTGGTCCCTGCGGTCCACCCGGTGGGTACTCGGGCTCGGCATCCTGATCCTGATCGCGCTCGCTGTGCAGAGCAGCCTCGACACGTACGGCAACTGGCCGGACTTCGGTCCCCAGGAGAGATCCCGCTACGACCCGATGAGCGAGGCGCTCAGCGGCGCCGGCGTCGCCCTGCTCATGATTGGCGCGGGCACCGTCGGGGCCCTGACGATCGTCGGCGAGTGCGCCTCCGGTCTGATCCGCACCACGTTCACCGCGGTACCCGCCCGGTACCGGGTGGTGCTGGCCAAGGCAGTCGTCGTCGCGGCCGTCATGCTCGCCGTGGGCGTGGTCGCCTCGTTCAGTACGTTCGTTGTGAGCCAGGCCATCCTGTCGGGCCGCGACATCGGCATCTCGCTGGGTGAGCCCGGCGTCCCGGCCGTCCTCGCGGCGAACGCGGCACTCGCGCCCGTTGCGGCTCTGGTGGGCATGGGTGTCGGCGCACTCCTGCGGCACACCGCCCTGTCCGTCGTCTCGGTCTGCGGCGTTCTCGTCATCCTGCCCGGCTTCTTCAAGCCGACCGTCCACCAGTGGGCGAACGAACTGTTCGGCTACTTCCCCTACTACGGCTGGCACAGCTGCCTGTCCCAACTGCACCCCCAGAAGGCCGCCGCCCTGCCGTCGACGGCTGAGGCATGGACGGGCTTCGCGCTGTGGCCCCTGCTCGCAGTGGCGCTCACCCTGGTCGTCGTGCGGCGCCGCGATGTGTGAACGCCCTCCGGGCAGTACGGAGTCACGAACGCCCTCCCGTGCAGGCCTCCGGCCGTGCTGCGGGGCCCTCCGGAGGGGCGCTCGGTGGTGCGAAGAGTGCCTGGACGGTTTCGGTGGCCAACTCTCGCAGCCAGGTGTGGGCGCGGTCCTCGTCGTAGCGCTGGTGCCACAGCAGGTACAGGGGGACATCGGGCAGCGGGAGCGGCGGGGGCAGTGTGACCAGGCCGAGTTGATCCCGCGCCGTGCGGGTGACCGCGTCGGGGAGGGTGACGATCAGGTCGGTGTCGAGGGCGAGTTGCAGTGCGAAGGCAGCGGTGGGACCGGCAGCGACGACGCGTCGTTCGAGGCCGCGTGCGGTCAGGGCGTCATCGATCGGGTCGCGGAGGCTCCCGCGCCGCGAAACGGTGAGGTGTTCGGCGGCTGCGTAGCGCTCAAGGCTCAGCGGGCCTGCGGTGAGCGGGTGGCCCGGGCGGGCGGCGACGACCAGCCGGTCCCTGCCGACGAGGCGGTGGCGGATGTCGGGGAGCGTCGGGGTGCTGGAGCCGGATTCGAGGTCGACCTCACCCCGGCGCAGCTCGGCGTCGTCCGTCCCCGGTTCGGCGGACAGGCGCAGCCGGACGCCGGGGGCCTGTCGGTGGACGGCGGTGATCAGGGCCGCACCGGAGGCGGCGGTCAGGGCGTCGTGCCAGCGCACGGTGAACACCCGGTCGAGAGCCGCCAGGTCCAGTTCCTGCTGCGCGGAAAGGAGTTGGTGCGCCTGCTGCACGAGGGCGTGGACCTCGGCGCGCATGGCCAGCGCCCGGGTGGTGGGGACCATGCTGCGGCCGGTGCGGACCAGGATCTGGTCACCGGTGGCTTTGCGGATGCGGCCCAGGGAGCGGCTCATCGCCGGTGGGGTGACGTGGAGGCGTGCTGCCGCGCCGGCGACGCTCCCCTCTTCCAGCAGGGCGTCCAGGGCGGTGAGCAGGTTCAGATCCAGTTGCATGCGAGTAACTCTATAACTGACAAGCATGCACTTGTTGTTAGTGTTCGTGCGGCCTGCCTTCGAAGTGCGGGGGGTGAGTCCGGACGAGGACGTGGGTGAGATCCACGCCAACGACGACGCAGTGCTGGATGTGTTGCGGGAACCGCTGCTCCGGGCCCGGCCGGGGTCGCAGTGGGCCGAGGACGAGCCGGCCGGAGGCACGCTCCCGCCCGGGGAGTGGTGGGTGGTCGACCCCGCCGAGGGCAACATCAACCACGTCCACGGCATGGATGACTGGGCCGTCACCGCCACCCCGGTCAGCGACAACCGGCCGACGCTCACCGTCGTCCACCTACCGCTGACCGGCGACACCCACACCGCGGTCGCCGGCGGCGGCGCCCGACTCAACGGCCGTCCCCTGAAGGTGTCCGCCAAGACCGACCTGGACGCCGCGCTCATCGGCACCGGTCAGGCCAAGCCCGGCGAGGACGAGCGCACCTTCCGGCGGATCGGTGACTCCGTCACCGCCATGCTCATCAACGGCCTGGTCGTGCGTGTGTCCGTTCCCGCCACGATGCAGCTCATCCATGTCGCCGCCGGCCGGATGGACGCGTTCTGGCAGTGCTCCGACGTCCGCTCCGGCCTGGTCGCCGGCGCCCTGCTCGTCTCCGAAGCCGGAGGCACCGTCACCGACCTGGCGGGCGAACCCTGGGACACGGGCAGCCGTGACTTCCTGGCCGCCGCCCCGGCATCCATGCCGCCGCCCTCAAGGTCCTCTCGCCGATCGCCCGACCCGGAAGTCACCGCTCTTCCCACTCGATACCGCAAGGAGCATCACCGTATGACCAGCATCGGCATCCTGGGCGCCGGCCGCGTCGGAACCAACCTCGCCGGCAAGCTCTCCGCAGCCGGGCACCACGTCACCCTCGGTGGCCGGAGCCCCGAGGACACCTCCGCCCGCGCCGCCGGGCTCGCCCCGCGGATCACCTTCGCCGGCCTGCGCACCACTGCCCGCGGCACGGACGTCGTGATCAACGCGATGCCCGGCGGCAGCTCCCTGGACCGTCTCACCGACCTGCGCACCGAACTCGCCGGCAAGATCCTCATCGACGTCTCCAACGCCACCCGCGACACCGCCGACGGCCTGCCGGGCGACCTGTGCCATCCCGGCAGCAGCCTCGCCGAGAAGCTCCAGGCCGCGCTTCCCGACGCCCCTGTGGTCAAGACCCTCAACA
The DNA here is from genome assembly GCF_045161815.1 of Streptomyces avidinii. Lineage (NCBI taxonomy): Bacteria > Bacillati > Actinomycetota > Actinomycetes > Kitasatosporales > Streptomycetaceae > Streptomyces > Streptomyces avidinii. The sequence continues at coordinate 8,589,681 of NZ_CP108863.1, read as the reverse complement.
CCATGCTGTTCATGGTCATGACCGCCCCGGAATCCCTGGCCACCCCACCGACCGCCCATCTCTCGGGCGACGACGAACACGCGAAGAAGACCGTCACCGGCCTGCTCGGCGACCTGGGCCGGCAGCCCGAACGGATCGAGGACCTCGGCGACATCACCACGGCCCGCGCCACCGAGGCCATGATCCTCGTCGTGCCCCACATCCTGCGCCGACACGGCTTCAAGCCCTTCGCCGTCTCCCTCGCCCGCTGACCCCGTGGCGGTTCTCGGCCCGCCGCCCGGGCCACCGAGCGAACCTCCCGCCGTTCTTACGGCGCGGGGGTCGCGGGTGCCTGCGGAGCAGGGGTCGGGGATTCGTGCGGGACCGGCGGGTGGCATGCGGCGCGGGCGTCGTCCTCCTCCGTGCGCGGCCAGTACCGTCCTTCGAGGGCCTCGGCGCTGCGGTTGAGCCGGACCAGGGCGTCCTCGAGCTCCCCTACTTCCTCGGGGGACCAGTCGGCGACCACCCGGGCCAGGCAGGAGCGGTTGACCTCACGGTCTTCGGCGAGCCGGCGCCCGCCTTCATCGGTGATGCACAGCTTGCGGGCCATGCCGCCGCCCGGGTCCGCGACGCGCTCGGCCAGTCCGCAGCGCAGCAGCGCGGCCGTCTGGCGGTTCACGGTCGAGGTGTCGAGCCCGAAGGCATCCGCCAACTGCCCGATGGACATGGGGCCTTGTGTGTCGATCCGGCTGAGCAGCAGGTACGCCGACCGCTCCAGGCGTTCGGGGTCGCGCTCGCGCCGGGCGAGCACCTGGTGCCGCGAGAGCAGCATCAGCTCCCGCTCCAGTTTCTCCAGCACTGCGCCTCCCGCTCTTCCGGCGCTCCATTATTGCGGACCTGTGAACCCGGGGACCGGCGGACCCCTGCACGGCTCGACCTGCGGGCGAGGCCGCACGTCGGCCGGACGCGGCAATATGCATGATACACAACATGTGTACTATGCACTTCTCGTTGCCGTCCGACGAGCCACAGCCTCAAACCGGAGGACCCGCATGACCGTCACCACGTCCACCGCCTCCCGCGCGGCCGAGATCCTGTCCCGGCCCGTCAAGCTGAACGGCCTGACCGTCCCCAACCGCATCGCGATGGCGCCGATGACGCGGATGTTCTCCCCCGGCGGCGTGCCCGGCGAGGACGTGCAGGCGTACTACGCCGGCCGGGCCGCCGCAGGTGTCGGCCTGATCGTCACCGAGGGCACCTACGTCGGTCACGACTCCGCCGGGCAGAGCGACCGGGTGCCGCGGTTCCACGGCGAGGACCAGCTGGCGGGATGGGCGAAGGTCGCCGCGGCCGTGCACGAGGCGGGCGGCACGATCGTGCCGCAGCTGTGGCACATAGGCATGGTGCGCAAGCAGGGCGAGGCACCGTACGCCGACGCCCCCGCCGTCGGCCCCTCCGGGATCCGCGTCGACGGCACCGAGGGGACCGGCAGGGCGATGACCCGCGCCGACCTCGACGACGTCATCGGTGCGTTCGCCGACGCCGCCGCGGAGGCCGAGCGGATCGGCTTCGACGGTGTCGAACTGCACGGCGCCCACGGCTACCTGCTCGACCAGTTCCTGTGGGAGCGGACCAACCGCCGCTCCGACGCCTACGGCGGCAACGCGGTGGCCCGTACGAAGTTCGCCGCGGAGATCGTGGCCGCGGTCCGCGAGCGCGTCCGGGCCGACTTCCCGGTGATCTTCCGCTACTCGCAGTGGAAGCAGGAGGCCTACGACGCACGGCTCGCGCAGACCCCGGAGGAGCTGGAGGCGATCCTCGCCCCGCTGGCGGCGGCGGGCGTCGACGCGTTCCACGCCTCCACCCGGCGCTACTGGATCCCGGAGTTCGAGGGCTCGGACCTGAACCTGGCGGGCTGGACCAAGAAGCTCACCGGGCGGCCGGCCATCACCGTCGGTTCGGTCGGCCTCGACGGCGACTTCATCCGCGCCTTCGTCGGCGAGGGTGCGGCGCTCGGAGACATCGACAACCTCCTGGACCGCATGGAACGCGACGAGTTCGACATGGTCGCCGTCGGCCGGGCGCTGCTCCAGGACCCGCAGTGGGCGGCGAAGGTCCTCGGCAACCGCTTCGACGAGCTGAAGCCGTACGACGCGGCGGCGCTCAGGTCGCTCAGCCGGTAGGCGCAGCCGGTGGCCGAAAGCCGGCAGCCGTCCGGACGGCCGGTCCGAGGACGCCCCGTGACATCGGTCCGCCGAGGTCACGGGGCGTTCCCGCTCCGGGCAAGCCGGAGCGGGTCGCTCACGAAGACCATGGTGTGCGACGGCTCCGGCAGCAACCGGCCCGGCTCTCCGCCCGCCTGCCGTGGCCAACATCCTCCGCTCGAAATCCACCTCCTCGTTGACCTGATGCAAAATGGGCCGAGCGGCGCCCGGGGCGGAGGGGAACCAACAGGTGTTGATCGACAGTGCGGCCATGGCTCCCGCCGAGCGGGCCGAGGCGATCCGTGAGGCGATCTGGGACAGCGTGGTACGCGTGGAGATCACTCATCAGCCGGACCCCCGCCTCATCCGCACGGTGGGTGCGATCAGCGCGGTCGGACCGCTGCAGGTCTGCTCGGTGCGTGCCAACGCCACCACCATCCGCCGCACCCCCTCACTCGCCCGCGACGACCTGGAACCGAGCGTGTTCGTCGGGCTGCAGGTCACCGGGAGCAGCATGGTCGTCCAGGACGGCCGGGAGGCCTTCCTGGAACCCGGGGATCTGGCGCTCTACGACACGACCCGCCCCTACACCCTGCTCAACAGGGACGGTATCCACCAGCACTTCTTCCGCATCCCGAGAGCTGAACTAGCCCTTCCCGCAGCCACGTTGAACCGAGCCACCGCGGTCCGGCTCAGTCGCCGAGACCCGCTGGCCGACCTCACCGCCACCTGCCTACGGCGCATCGCCCGTCACCAGGCCCATCCCGCCGCCGCCTCCTCCGTGCACGGCATGGATGCGGCCGGCCGGCCGGGCATCGAACTGCTGCGTGCCCTCATCACGGCCCGGCTCGGCGACCACCGCAGCGCCTCCGAGCCCCTGCACGACACCCTTCACCTGCGCATTCTGGAATACGCCCGGACCCACTTGGGCGACCACGACCTGACCCCGGCACGCATCGCGGCCCATCACCACATCTCGCGTCGGTGTCTGTACACCACCCTGTCGCGCAACGGCATCTGTCTGGGCGACTGGATCCGGACACAGCGCCTGGAGCGCTGTCGTGACGAACTCGCGGCACCCGCCGCGCGCCACCGTCCGATCTCCGCCATCGCCCGGCGCTGGGGCTTCCCGAACGCCGCCCACTTCAGCCGCATCTTCAAACACGCCTACGGCCTGACCCCGAGCGACTGGCGGGACCTGCACGCCGCGGCGCGGTGAGCCGGCCCCGTACGCTCAGGCGTCCTCGCGGGCGACCGGGGCGGTGGGGCGGAGCCGGTGGCGCCGCCACTCGCTCGGTGTGACCCCGTAGGACTCGCGGAAACGCCTGGTGAAATGGCTGGGGCTGATGAAGCCGCAACGGGTCGCCACGGCGGAAACGGGCAGTGCCGCGTGGCGGGGCGAAGCCAGCAACCGGCACGCCGCCTCCAATCGCTCGCCGATGAGCCACTGTTCCAGCCGGATGCCCGCGCGACCGAGCACCACGTACAACTGCCGCTTGGATATGGCGTGTTCCACAGCGATGCGCTCGGGGCCGAGATCGGGATCGGTGAGGTGGCGACGCGCGTAGGCCATGATCCGGGCCACCAGGGAACTGTCCATGGCCTCTCTGACCTGCCGGTCCCGCTCGTCGTGCGCCGCCGATGTCAGGAGGGCCCGCACGAGCTCGGTGGTGGCGTTCGCGAGGGCGGCGGCTCCGGGATCCTCTTCCAGGCCGCCCGGATCCTGCCAGAGCGCTCGCAGATGCCCCAGGAGCAGGTCGTGCAGGGGGCTGGCCCGCAGCCGAACGGAGGCCCGTAGCACGGTGTCGACCGGTACCCCGAGATATTCCATGTCCATGGTGATGGCCTGCGAGGCGCCGTATCCGGACCAGCCGTATGCGCGCGGCGCGAGCTCGTGGAACACACAGATGTCCTCCGGCCCCAGAGTGAACCGCCCGCCCGCCTGCTCGGCCCGGTGGACGCCCCTGGTCTGGAGGGAGACCGAGACCACCGGACGGTCCCGGTGCCCGCGCACGTGCCTGGCCGTCCGCCGGACCTCGAAGCCGGAGCACCGCACGTCGAAGAGGTCCAGCCCGCCCACCCGCCATGCTTCGATCCGGGCACGCATCCCCGATTCGGGCTCTTCGTGAGCGATGTCGTTCGGCACGGAGGTGTCCGTCATCGCGTGGTGGAACGCGTCCACCCGGTCACGCGGTGCGAAGTCCTCCAGGTCCAGCAGCAGCACGAACTACCCCTCCATCACGGTTGTCTGAATCCGGCGGTGTCCATCCTCCCGAGAGGACGGTCCGCCCACTTGCCCGTGCGTGCTCATCCCTGTTCTCCGGCGCCCTCCTTCCGGAGTCCTGCACCGAGGGACAACTCCCCTGCGCGGACAGGCGACCGCGCACTTTCCCGCCCGTCTAGCTTCGGAATGCGCCGCAGCTCAGCACGGCGTGGGCGTACGCCCTTCGATCCGACGAGAGGTCCGATCCATGACCGACCACACCCCTGTCGCCCCCGTACTGGAGCCGGCCGCCGCCGACTTCGCGGAAGCGACCGGGACACCGCCGTTCCTGTTCCAGGTCCCACCGGCCGAGGGCCGCAAAGCTGTCGACGAGGTGCAGTCGGGCGGCGGGACCGCAAGGCCCGACGTGGACGAGGAGTGGGTGACCGTCACCGGTGGCCCCACCGGCGAGGTCAGGGCCCGGATCGTCCGACCTGCCGGAGTGAGCGGCGCCCTGCCGGTCGTGCTCTACATCCACGGCGCGGGATGGGTGTTCGGCAACGCGCACACCCACGACCGCCTCGTCCGGGAACTGGCCGTCGGCGCCCGGGCCGCCGTCGTCTTCCCCGAGTACGGGCTGTCGCCCGAACACCGCTACCCGGTCGCCATCGAGCAGAACTGGACGGTGGCCCGCTGGGTCGTCACGGACGGCGCCCGCCACGGCCTGGACGGCACCCGCATCGCGGTGGCCGGCGACTCGGTCGGCGGCAACATGGCCGCGGCGCTGACCCTGATGGCCAAGGAACGCGCCGGGCTCGCCCTGCTCCAGCAGGTCCTCTTCTACCCCGTCACCGACGCGGCCTTCGACACCGGCTCCTACCACCGGTTCGCGGAGGGGTACTTTCTGCGCCGCGACGGGATGCGGTGGTTCTGGGACCAGTACACGACGGACGAGGCCCAGCGGGCGGAGATCACGGCCTCCCCGCTGCGCGCCACCATCGAGCAGCTGACCGGTCTGCCGCCGGCCCTGGTGATCACCGCGGAGGCGGACGTCCTGCGGGACGAGGGCGAGGCGTACGCGAACAAGCTGCGCGCCGCGGGCGTGCCCGTCACGGCGGTGCGCTACCAGGGCATCATCCACGACTTCGTCATGCTCGACGCACTCCGCGGGACGCAGGCGGCGGCGTCCGCGATCGAGCTCGCCGTCCACGTCCTGGAGCGGGCGCTGGCCGATGGCTGAACCCGAACCGGCGACCGCTGCGGTGCCGGGGCGCGGCCCGGCCGACGGGGGAAGACACCTGGAGCCCGACCTGCGCCGGATGACGCGCATCAACCTGCGGCCCATCGCCTCGCCCATGCCGCTGGGCTTCTACTCGGTGGCCATCGCCTCGGTGATCGTCGGCTGCTTCCAGATCGGGCTCTTCGACGAGGGCGCGCACCGCGCCGTCGGCCTAGCCATCCTGCCGGCCTTCGTCCTGCAACTGCTCGTGAGCCACTTGGCGTTCGGCGCCCGCGATGTACTGGCGGCGACGCTCATGGCCTGCTTTTCGGGTCTCTGGCTGGTGAACTCCCTGACCCTGTTCGTGGACGCCCCGGGCGGGAGCCGGGTGCTGGGCGTCCTCAACGCCGTCTTCGCGGTGTTCGCCGTAATGATGGCATCCGTCGCGACCCCCAAGCGGGCCCTGTGGCTGGTGCTGTGCACGGCGATCCCCCGCTTCGCCGTGGCAGCGCTCGCCAACCTCACGGGCGCGCACTGGCTGGGCACCGTCTCCGGGGTCCTCGGGCTCGTGCTGGCGGCCGTCGCCCTGTACACGGCCTTCGCCCTCATGCTGGAGGACATGCGCGGCGAGCCGGTTCTCCCCATCGGCCGCAGCGGCCCCGCGCATCACGCCGTCGAGGGGGATCTGACGGTCCAGTTGCGCAATCTCGAGCGGCAGGCCGGCGTGCGGCGCACCCTCTGACCCCCTGGCCTTCTGGCACTTCCCCTTTCGAAAGCGAGCAACGTGAGCAGCAGCATGCCTGTCGGCGGCATCACCGCCGCGCCCGCGCCGGCCGGCCGTCCCCCGAACGGCCGGGCGGCCGACCTCGTCCTGCGCAACGCACGCGTTCACACGCAGGATCCCTCCCGGCCCGCAGCGACGGCGATCGCCGTACGCGGTGGCCGGATCACGGCCCTGGGCGACGACGGTGACATCGCCGGCCTGGTGGGACCGGCCACCCGGGTGGTGGACGCCCTCGGCCGGCGGGTGGTCCCGGGGCTCAACGACTCCCATCTGCACGTCATCCGGGGCGGCCTCAACTACGTACTGGAGCTGCGCTGGGACGGCGTACGCAGCCTGCGGCATGCCCTGGCCATGCTGCGCGAGCAGGCCGGCCGCACCCCCAAGGGCCAGTGGATCCGGGTGGTCGGCGGCTGGACCGCCGAGCAGTTCGCCGAACGCCGGATGCCCACCGCGGCCGAACTCACCGCCGTCGCACCCGACACCCCGGTGTTCGTCCTGCACCTCTACCAGTCGGCGATCCTCAACCGGGCCGCCGTGCGCGCCGCCGGATTCACCCGCGACACCCCCGATCCGAGGGGCGGGCAGATCGTCCGGGACCGGAACGGCGACCCCAACGGCCTGCTGCTGGCCGCCCCCGGAGCGCTGATCCTCTACTCCACCCTCGCGAGGGCCCCCGCGCTGAACGAAGCCGACAAGATGGTCTCCACCCGGCACTTCCTGCGCGAGCTGAACCGGTTCGGCCTGACCTCGGCCGTGGACGCGGCCGGCGGATTCCAGAGCTTCCCCGAGAACTACGCCACCGTCACCGAGCTGGCCCGCGCGGGTGAGCTCAGCGTGCGCATCGGCTACCACCTGTTCCCGCAGACCGCCGGCCAGGAGCTGGCGGACCTCGAACGCTGGACCGAGACGGTCCGGCCGGGGGACGGCGACGCATGGCTACGGCTGAACGGCGCCGGCGAGAACCTGACCTGGGCGGCCGCCGACTTCGAGAACTTCTCCGAGCCTCGGCCGGAACTGGGTTCCTACGAAGCCGAGTTCGAGAAGGCGGTCCGGCTGCTGATGGAGAACGGCTGGGGCTTCCGGCTGCACGCGACGTACGACGAAACCATCGGCCGAGACCTCGCCGTCTTCGAGAAACTGGCTGCTGACGGACTCTTCCCGGCGGGCAACGGCTGGCTGTTCGACCACGCCGAGACCGTATCCGCCCGGAACCTGGAGCGGATCGCGGCGCTGGGCGGCGGGATCAGCGTGCAGAACCGGATGTCGTTCCAGGGCACGGCCTTCGCACAGCGCTACGGGGCCGAGGCCGCCGCTCTCGCCCCGCCCGTCACCGACATGCTGCGTCACGGTCTGCCCGTCGCAGCGGGCACCGACGCCACGCGCGTCTCCTCGTACAACCCGTGGGTGGCCCTGCACTGGCTGGTCACCGGCCGGACCGTCGGCGGCGCGGCCCTGCGGCCGGCCGGGCAACGGGTCTCCCGCGAGCAGGCCCTGGAGCTGTACACCCTCGGCGGAGCGCGGCTCACCGGCGAGGAGGAGCACAAGGGCATCCTCGGCGAAGGCCGGTTCGCGGATTTCGCTGTCCTGTCCCACGACTACTTCGCCGTGGCGGCCGATGACATCCCGCACATCGAGTCCCTGCTGACCGTGGCCGGCGGCCGGATCGTGTACGCCGCCGGTGAGTACGAGGGCCTGGACGAGGCCCTTCCGCCGATCAGCCCCGAGTGGAGCCCTGTCGCGCACCTCGGCGGCTACCAGGCCACACCGCCGCCCTCGGCGGCGGGCGCCCGCCAGGCCGATCTGCTGGCGGAGGTGGTCGCCGCCTCCGAGCAGCACCGCCGGTGGAGGGCCGCGCGCGGCGAGGCCCCCGAGGTGCCACCCGCCGCATTCGATCCGTGCTTCGTCCTCTGAGCCGCCCGCCCACCCGCGCGCGCACCCGGCCCCTTCCCCCTTTCCCTTCCCACACCGTTCACCTCCGAGAGGAACTCCTCATGTCCGACTTCGACTTCGACCTCGACGCCGTCACCGCCGCGCCCAGCCGCGATCTGCTCACCCCCGACAACGCGATGATGCTGTTCGTCGACCACCAGCCGCAGATGTTCTTCGGCGCCGCCAGCACCGACCGCGTCGCCGTCATCAACGCCACGGTCGGCCTCGCCAAGGCCGCCCGGGTCTTCGACGTACCCGTCGTACTGTCCACCGTGGCCGCCGAGTCCTTCTCCGGGCCGATCCTGCCGCAGCTGCGCGAGGTCTTCCCCAAGCACGACGTCATCGACCGGACCTCCATGAACGCCTGGGAGGACGAGGCCCTGGTCGAGGCGGTCAAGGCCACCGGCCGCCACAGGATAGTGCTCTGCGGCCTGTGGACCGAGGTCTGCCTCGTCCTGCCCGCCCTCTCCGCGCTCAACCAGGGGTACGAGGTCTACGTCGTCGCCGACGCATCGGCCGGTGTCACCCCGGCCGCCCACGAGCACGCCCTGCAGCGGATGACCGCCGCCGGCGCCGTACCCGTCACCTGGCTGCAGGTGCTCCTGGAGCTCCAGCGCGACTGGGCGCGCACCGAGACGTACGCCGCCACCACCGACGTGGTCAAGGAGCACGGCGGCGCGTACGGCCTGGGCGTCGTCTACGCCCACTCCATGATCGACCCGCACGCGGCCGGCTGACCGGACGGTTCGACCATGGACACCGGACTGCTCCTCCTCCGCCTCCTCACGGGCCTGCTGATCGCCGCGCACGGCGTGCAGAAGGTCAGCTTCCTGCTCGGCGGCAGCGGACTGGCGGGCGGGACCGAGGAGTTCCGGCGCGACGGCTTCCGCGGCGGGGCGCTCACCGCCCTCGCCGCGGGGGCCGGGCAGATCGGCTCCGGCCTGCTGCTGGCCGCCGGAGCCCTCACTCCGCTCGGCGCCGCAGGGGCGATCGGCGTGATGACCGTCGCCCTCGCCGTCAAATGGCCCCACGGCCTGTGGGTGCAGCACGACGGCTACGAGTACCCCCTCGTGCTCATCGGAATCGCCACCGGGCTCGCCCTCACGGGACCCGGCCGCTTCTCCGTCGACCATGCACTCGGCCTGCCGCTCCGGCCCGGCTGGACGGCCGCGGCCGCGCTGGCGGTCGGGGTGGCCGGCGGCCTCGCCGTACGCGCCCTGCTGCACGACCCGGCCGCGCCCGCGGCCCCCGATCGGCCGGGCTCCCCGTGACCGCATCGGCCCGACACGTCTCAGCCCCGCTCCCCGACCCGGAAGGACCCCGAACATGACCGGCCGTCCACTGAGCCGACGCCACACACTGAGGACCGCCGCCGGCGCAGCGGCAGCGCTGACCGTCGCCGCGGCGCCGCCGGCCGCAGCGTCCGCCACCGGCCCCGGCCCCGGCCCGGAGCGGGCCGGGAGGCCGACCGTGGTCCTGGTCCACGGCGCCTTCGCCGACGCCTCCAGCTGGAACCCCGTCACCGAACGGCTCCAGCAGTACGGCCACCCGGTGATCGCCGTGGCCAACCCGCTGCGCGGCCTCACCCACGACGCCGCCCACGTGGCCGCCCGGCTCGCCGCCGTCCCCGGACCCGTCGTCCTGGTCGGCCACTCCTACGGCGGGGCGGTCGTCACCCAGGCCGCAGCCACCGCTCCCACCGTCAAGGCCCTGGTCTACGTCTCCGCGTTCATCCCCGATGCCGGAGAGGTCCTCGGTGAACTCGCCGCACGGTTCCCCGGCTCCCGGCTCGAAGCCTCGCTCGACCCCGTGCCCGTCCCCGGCCCCGACGGCACCACCGGCGTCGACCTCTACATCCGGCCCGACCGGTACCACGAGGTCTTCGCCCAGGACGTTCCGCCTCCCACCGCACGCGTGCTGGCCGCGGGCCAACGCCCGCTCAGCGCATCCGCGTTCACCGACCGGGTGAGCAGCGCGGCGTGGCACACCGTGCCGTCGTGGACCCTGATCTCCGGCCGGGACCGGGGCATCGTTCCCGAGCTCCAGCGGTTCCAGGCCTCACGGGCCCGGTCCCGGACGGTCGAGGTGCCGTCCTCCCACCTGCCCATGTACAGCAGGCCCGACGCCGTCGTCGCGCTGATCCGGTCGGCTGCCCGCACCATCGCCGCCTGATGCCCCGCCACCTCTGAGGAGCCACCCGTGTCATCCCCCGAAACCACTGCGTCCTACGCGCGCGACCTCGCCCGGGTCGAGGCGGCCAACGCCACCGGCCGCATCCCCGTCGTCTTCATCCACGGCCTGTGGCTGCTGCCCACCAGCTGGGACCGCTGGGCCGCCGTCTTCGAGGACGCCGGCTTCGCGCCCGTCACCCCCGGCTGGCCGGACGACCCGGAGACCGTCGAGGAGGCCAACGCCCACCCCGAGGTCTTCGCCGGCAAGAGCGTCGGCCAAGTCGCCGACCACTTCTGCGGCCTCATACGCACACTCGACCGCAAGCCCGTGGTGATCGGCCACTCCTTCGGCGGGCTGATCACGCAGATCACCGCCGGGCGCGGCCTCTCCCGAGCATCCGTCGCCATCGATCCGGCGCCCTTCCGCGGCGTGCTGCCGCTGCCGCTCTCCTCCCTGCGGGCCGCGAGCCCGGTCCTCGGCAACCCGGCCAACTACCATCGGGCCGTCCCTCTGACATACGAGCAGTTCCGCTTCTCCTTCGCCAACGCGGTCGGCGAGGAGGAAGCCCGCGAGCTGTACGACACCTTCGCCGTCCCTGCCCCGGGAGAACCCCTCTTCCAGGCGGCGGCGGCGAACGTCAACCCGTGGACCGAGGCCAAGGTCGACACCACCTCCGCCGACCGGGGACCGCTGCTGATCATCTCCGGGGAGAAGGACCACACCGTCCCCTGGGCCATCGCCGATGCCTCCTACAAGAAGCAGGCCCACAACACGCACGCGGTCACGGAGATCACCGAGATTCCCGGCCGCGGCCACTCCCTGACCATCGACCACGGCTGGCGCGAGGTCGCCGACACCGCCCTCGCCTTCGTCCGCCGGTTCGCCCACCCGGCTTCGTAGCGCGGCACGGCACGGGGCCCGGCGGTACTCCTCGGGCTGCCCGGTGAAGGACGGCCCGGGGAAGTCCGCAGGCAACGCTGTGGGCCCGAGGCCCTCCCGGGGGTGTCGGATGGGGCACGCGGGGCGCTTGCGGCGGGGTTTGCGATGGCTGTCGTTGCCGCCCTCCCCAATGCGCCGGAACCGGTGGACGGCCGCTCCCCGAGGACCCGAAGATGAGCGCGGCCCCCGCTCGGTGGGCCGCGAAGGGAGTGCCATGACGACGTCTGCGGTGGCCGGCAGGCCTGCTCCACCACCGAGCACGGCCCGGGAGGTACCGGACAGGACGAAGTGGGCCGTCAAGCCGCTGAACGACGGCAAGTCGGCCTACGCGCTGCCCACCGAGTGGAAGAGCGGCGCACTGCACCACAAGATCTCCAAGGAGCGCCTCAGCTCGATCGCCGAACAGGTCACCCCTGCCTGGAACTCGAAGAGCCCGCAGCTCCAGGGAGCGGCTCGGGCGTTCTGGAGTCTGTGCTGGTCGGTGGCCGGCCAGCGCGTCGCCGAGGCCGTGGCGACGGCGGGTGCCGGCGGCAGCCCCAACCCGCACCGCCTGCTGTGGAACCTGCCGCTGATGGTGTCATTGGGGCCGCAGAGTCCGGCCAACGACCCGGGCATGAACTTCGACCCCGACACCGAGCCGATACCGGGCGGCCCGGGCACGCGCCGGATGGACGCCGTGTCGCTGGCGCTCAAGGACCTGGAGACCGCCTGGCTGAGGGCCGCCGGGGCGGACAACGGACGCGGTGTGTACGACGCCGCGCTCTGGACGACCCTGCACCGGCACCTGCAGACCGCTCACCTCGCCGCCGAGCGCGTGGATCGCGAGGAGCGGGTGCTGTACCCGCCCCTGCACGAGCAGTGGGTGTACGACGCCACGACCAAGCAGAACCTGCGCAAGGGGCTGACACCGTTCCCGACGTGCGAGCAGGGCCGGCGCCTCTTCGCGGAGGCCCGTGTGAACGCGCCGTCGATCGCGGCGTACGCCGACTCCGGGACGACTGCCGCGACCGCCACGGTCCGGGCCGACGTGAGCGGGCGGCAGGTCACCCTCACGCTGACCGCGGCCGAGCAGAACGTGCACCACGTGTGCGTGCGCCACACCCTCACGTTCTTCGACTTCACCGACACGTCCCGGCCCCGGCCCATCAACACGTTCTGGCCGGACGTGCGCACCTTCGCCGACGCCACGGCCCTCACCACGACGCTGCTGCCGGGGATCGGCCGTAGTTGTCTGCGGGAACTGGACCGCGAGCTGGGCAATGCGGCCAAGGCCGCCGACTGGCTCGACGAGGTCCTGGAGATCTCCAGCGAGGACGTCGACGGCAGACTCGTCTTCTACAACGTGCAGTTCACCGAGGTGAACGGTACGGACGCGGCTCCCGCCGTCCAGGCGGTCATCGAGTCGTTCGCACCGGACGGCCCGGACGGCCCGGGCTTCACCCGCGGGGACCTGGACCTCATCGCCAAGCAGTTGTGACCCGTCCGGCCCGCCGGATCGCGTCCCGCACCGCGTCCCGGCGGGTCACCGCAGGACCGCATATCCACCGCCACGCTCCCGCGCGGGAGACGGCACGGCCGTGCGGTCGGTGAACCCGCCGTACCCTGAACCCGTGCCGCCCTCCCGCCTCCACCGTGTCGCCGTCCTCGTCCTCGAGGGCGCGAAGCCGCTCGACGTCGGTATCCCCGCGCAGGTGTTCACGACGCGCGCCAGCATGCCGTACGAGGTGCGGGTGTGCGGGGCGGCGCCCGGTCTGGTGACCGGCGGCGACGGGCTCTCGTACCACGTCACGCACGGGCTCGACGCGCTGGCCTGGGCCGACATCGTCTTCGTACCCGGCTACCGCTTCCCCGACCGTGAGGACCCGCCGCGGGCGGTGATCGACGCGCTGATCGCCGCCCACGAGCGGGGCGCGCGGCTCGCCGCCATCTCGACGGGTGCCTTCGCGCTCGCCGCCACGGGTCTGCTCGACGGCAAGCGGGCCACGACCCACTGGCACTACGCACGAGCGCTGGCGGCGAAACATCCGCACATCCGCCTCGACGAGAACGTCCTGTTCGTCGACGAGGGCAGCGTGCTCACGTCGGCCGGCGCCGCCTCGGGCATCGACCTGTGCCTGCACATCCTGCGCCGCGACCTCGGCGTGGCCGCCTCGAACCACGCGGCCCGGCGCCTGGTCGCGGCCCCCTACCGCAGCGGCGGGCAGGCGCAGTACGTGCCGCGCAGCGTCCCCGAGCCGCTCGGCGAGCGGTTCGCCGCCACCCGTGAGTGGGCGCTGCACCGGCTGGGCGAGCCCCTCACCCTGGAGGCGCTCGCCCAGCACGCGGGCGTATCGCCCCGTACGTTCTCGCGCCGCTTCGCCGAGGACACCGGGTACACACCGATGCAGTGGGTCATGCGGGCCCGCATCGACGTGGCGCGTGAGCTGCTGGAGCGTTCGGAGCGCAGTGTCGAGCAGATCGCCGATGACGTCGGCCTCGGCACCGGCGCGAATCTGCGCCTGCACTTCCACCGCATCCTGGGCACCACTCCGACGGAGTACCGGCGCACCTTCACCCAGGGCGTATAGGGCGTATACGGCGCATCCACGGCCGTATCCACCCGAGAAGGATCTCGTCCCACGGTGTGGCGAGGTGTGGCGAGATCCTTACGAACCATGGCGATCTCGCCGCTGTCGGGGACACGGAGCGGGGGCGAACCTGATGGCGAACGAAAGGGACATCGCTCATGACTCGCATTGCCATCAACGGATTCGGCCGCATCGGGCGCAACGTGCTGCGCGCGCTCCTGGAGCGCGAGACGGACCTCGAGGTCGTCGCCGTCAACGACCTGACGGAGCCCGCCACCCTCGCGCGACTGCTCGCCTTCGACACCACCTCCGGCCGGCTCGGCCGCCCGGTCACCGTCGAGGGCAACGTGCTCGTCGTCGACGGCCACCGCATCACGGTGCTCGCCGAGCGGGAGCCGGAGCAGCTGCCGTGGGCCGAGCTCGGTGTCGACCTCGTCCTGGAGGCGACCGGTCGCTTCACCTCGGCCGAGGCCGCCCGTGGCCACATCAAGGCGGGTGCGCGGAAGGTGCTGGTCAGCGCGCCGTCCGACGGTGCCGACGTGACGCTCGCGTTCGGTGTGAACACCGACGCCTACGACCCGGCGCTGCACACGGTCGTCTCGAACGCGTCCTGCACGACCAACGCGCTGGCCCCGCTGGCCGCCGTACTGGACGACCTCGCCGGCATCGAGCACGGCTTCATGACCACGGTGCACGCCTACACGCAGGAGCAGAACCTGCAGGACGGCCCGCACCGCGACCCGCGCCGTGCCCGCGCCGCCGGCGTCAACATCGTGCCGACCTCGACCGGAGCCGCGAAGGCGATCGGCCTGGTACTGCCGCAGCTCGACGGCAAGCTGTCGGGCGACTCGATCCGGGTGCCGGTCCCGGTGGGCTCGATCGTCGAGCTCAACACCACCGTCGCCCGCGAGGTGACGCGCGAGGAGATCCTCGAGGCGTACCGCACTGCGGCGCAGGGGCCGCTGGCCGGCGTGCTGGAGTACTCCGAGGACCCGCTGGTGTCGTCCGACATCACGGGCAACCCCGCCTCGTCGATCTTCGACTCCGAGCTCACCCGCGTCGACGGCCGCCACGTCAAGGTGGTCGCCTGGTACGACAACGAGTGGGGCTTCTCGAACCGCGTGATCGACACGCTCACCCTCCTCGCCGCGGGCTGAACCGCGGGCTGATCCTCGGGCCGATCCGCGAATCGAACCGCGAACCGAGCCACGGGCGGCTCCCGGTGGGGCGGCTCAGAGGTTGTCCCAGAACCTGCGCCAGAAGTTGGCGCGCACGTCGCTGATCCAGTGGCGGGTGTTGCAGTGCAGCTTGCGCACCACCGGGAAGGGCTGCGATACGGGACGCCCGCACCACTGGCACGGCTTCGTGCGCCGTGCGGGCGAGCCCGGCGCCTGCGCGCGGTTGGTCTCGGTCATGGTCACAGTGAACCGACCGGCCGCGCGCGGCGCCTCGGCGTACGTACTCAGGCGCCCCGGGCTCTCCTGCTCATGCCGCGCGCTCAGCGCATGCGGGGCAGACGGAGGCTGAGCAGAACGGTCAGCCCGATGAGGCCGAGCTGGACGAGCAGGGTGGTGGACACGGCCTCGCGCACGCCCGCCGTCGGGATCAGCGCGAGGAAGAGACTCCCCAGCGTGGCGACGCCGATCGCCACGGCGGACTGCTGGGCGGTGATCATGACGCCGCCGCCCGCGCCGGCCCGGTCGGCGGGGACGTCCGAGAGCATCAGCCGCATCAGCACGGGCATTTGGAAGCCCTGGCCCAGTCCTGCCAGGGCCACGCCCGGAGTGAGCGCGGCCGGGCCGAGGTCCGGCCAGCCGTGGCGAAGGGTGACCAGCAGGAGGGCGATCCCGGCCGCCTGGATGACACCGCCGGCGGTGACGATCCGGCTGCCGAAGCGGGTGATCAGGCGCGGCCCGGCGAGCGCGGCCCCGAAGAAGGCCACCGCCATCGGCGCCAGCGACAGTCCCGCCTGCACCGGGCCCATGCCCAGGCCCTGTTGGAGGGTCACGGCGAGCACGAACATGAAGCCGCCGAACCCGATCGAGAACGGCAGCAGCAGCATCAGGCCGCGCCGCAGCGACTCCAGCCTCAGCAGGCTCGGCGGCACCAGCGGGATACGGCCGAGGCGGTCGGCCCGGCGCTCGGTGAAGTAGAACGCGGCAGCCGCGACCGGGAACACGCCGAGCGAGACCCAGGTCCACAGCGGCCAGCCGGCAGCCCGCCCCTCCGTGAGCGGCAGCAGCAGCGAGACCAGGGACAGCGCGAGCAGCAGGGTGCCCGGCACGTCGACCGCGGCGGGCCGGCCGGCGCGGGTGTCCGGGACGGAGCGCACGGCCAGGACCAGTCCCAGGATCACCACCGGTACGTTGACCAGGAACACCGCGCGCCAGCCGGTGCCGCCGAGGTCCGCGGCGACCAGGACGCCGCCGAGGATCTGCCCGGCGACCATGGACAGGCCGCCGGTGGCCCCGTACAGACTCATCGCCCGGGCCCGGCGCGGGCCCTCGGTGGTGGCCTGGATGGTGGCGAGCACCTGCGGCAGCATGAGGGCGGAGGCCGCGCCCTGTGCCACGCGGGCGGCGACGAGGGTCCAGGCGTTCGGGGCGAGGCCGCAGGCGAGCGAGGTGAAGCCGAAGGCGGCCATGCCGACGAGGAAGAGTCGGCGCCGGCCGAGACTGTCGCCGACGCGCCCGCCGAGGACGAGCAGGACGGCGTACGCGACGCCGTAGCCGCCGATGACCAGTTCCAGGAGGGCCGGGCCGGCGGAGAGGTCGTGCTCGATGGAGGGCAGCGCGACGTTGACGATGAAGAAGTCGATCAGGGGCAGGGCCGCGCCCAGGAGCACGGTGAACAGGCCCAGGCCGCCCAGGTGGGGCGCCGCGGCGGTGTGTGCGGGAGTGCTGCGTGCGGGGGTGGTGCGCGCAGGAGTGCTGCGTACAGGCGTGTCGCCTGGAGGAGTTCGGGTCACCCTGCGACAGTCGTGCACCTGCCGGACGGGTACCAGAGTGCGCTTATCCGGGTATCAGGACTACCTGGCAACAGGATGAGCGGTGCGGCAGGCTGGGGGCATGACCACTGTGGCTCCTGGAAGCGATGTCCGCCGGCACGAACTGGCCGAGTTCCTGCGCACCCGCCGCGAGCGGATCACCCCCGAGCAGGTCGGACTCGTACGCGGACCGCGCCGGCGCACCCCGGGACTGCGCCGTGAGGAGGTCGCGCACCTGTCGTCGGTGGGCGTGACCTGGTACACGTGGCTGGAACAGGCGCGCGACATCCAGGTGTCCGCGCAGGTGCTGGACTCGGTCGCGCGGGCGCTGCTGCTCGACGTGAGCGAGCGCGAGCACCTGTTCGCGCTGGCCGGGAGCCTGGATCCGGCGCCGCCCGCGGACTGCCCCAGTGTGACGCCGGCGGTGCGGGCGATGCTCGACCAGTTGGGCCCCATCCCGGCCTGCGTCCAGAACAGCCGGTACGACGCCGTGGCGTACAACGCCACGTACGGCCGGCTGCTCTGCGATCTGGACAGCAAGCCGCCGGAGGACCGCAACTGCATGTGGCTCGCCTTCACGGATCCCGAGTGGCGGGAGGCGGTGGTCGATCTGCCGAGTACGCACCGGATCATGGCGGCGAGGTTCCGGGCGGCGATGGCCGAGCACCTGGCGGAGCCGGCGTGGACGACGCTGCTGGCCCGGTTGGAGGGGGCGTCGGCGGAGTTCCGGGAAGTGTGGGCTCGGCACGAGGTGGTCGGCGGGCAGGTCTCGAAGGCGAAGTACATCCGCAACGCGCACGTGGGAATGCTGCACGTGGAGCACACCAACCTGTGGCTCGGCCCGCGGACCGGTCCGAGGGTCGTGACGTACGTACCGCTGGACGAGGAGACCCGGGAACGGCTGGAGGCGCTGGCGGAACTGGCCGGCGCCGGGGTTCCTGTGACGGCCTGACCGTCTGACGGCCCTGGCAGCCCTGCCATCCCTGCCGGCCTGACGGGTCGGCCGCCGATGTCATCCCCCCAGGAGCGCCGAGGCGAACCACACGACCACCAGCGGCAGCATCGTGGCCACCGTGCCGAGCACGGCCCCGGTCCGCGCCCGGCGGCGGGCCGCTCCCCCGTCGTCCTGCGGGCCCCGCATGTGCCGCAGGTCGAGGAGACCGAAGACGACCGCCAGGATCCCGACGGGGATGACGAAGTAGACGGGGGCGAACCGGAGCCAGGCCGGGAGTCCGTCCGGCAGGAAGGGGCAGCCGATCATCGCGACGGCGGCGGCGCCCAGAACGAGAGGCACCCAGCCGCTCGGCCGCGGGCCCGGCTCCAGCTCCTGCTCCTGGCTCTCTTCCGTCTCCTGCTTCACAAAGCTCATGGCACGGAGGCTAGGCGGGCGGGAAGCTGTCGCGCCTGAGCGCAGATACTCAGATCTCCGTGAGCAACCGCACCGGGGCCCGACCGCTACGCGAAGGGCCCCTCCGTCATGAAGCGGCGCAGATGGCGGGCGAAGGTCTCGGCCTCGCCGGGGGGCCACGAGGCCAGGCTCGCGGTGATGCGGGCGGCCAGGCGCGCACGCAGCTCCGCCACGACGAGCTGTCCCTCACCGGTCAGGACGAGGAGGTGTGCGCGCCGGTCGGTGGGGTCCGGCTCGCGGCGGATCAGGCCGGCCGCCTCCAGCCGGGAGGCCCGGCGGGTCACGCCCGAACGGTCGACCCCCGCCACCTGAGCCAGGTCGGCCGCACTGCGCGGACCGGTCCGGGCCAGGGCGCTGAGCACGGGGTACGTCAGTTCGTCCACCGCCTCCCCCATGCCCTCCGTGAGCTGCTTGTGCAGGTGCGTGCGGGTCGTGCGCTTGAGCAGGATGCCCAGCGCGTCGGCGATCTCATGCCCGATCTCGTTGTCCACGAGAAAAGAATAGCGTGCGTTGCGCACGCATCGGTGTTACGGTGACGAAAGAGCGTGCGCAGCGCACGCATCCCCGGTCACATTCCTCCCGCACCGAAAGGCAGCCCCATGACTCGCACCGGTATCTCCGCCGCCCTCACCGACCTGCTCCTCAGCCGCGACCTCACCGTCGAGGAAGCCGCCGACCGCCACTTCGCGCCGGAATACCGCCAGCGCACCGACGGGGAGTGGGCCGACCGGGCGGGCTTCATCGAGCACATCACCCACCTGCGCGGCGTCGTCGACCACGGCAGCGTCCAGGTGCACGAGGAGCTCTACGAGGGCAGCAGGTACGCCGACCGGCACACCGTCCACGTCACGAAGACGGACGGTTCGACGGTGAGCATGGAGGTCTACCTGTTCGGCGAGTTCGCCGCCGACGGCCGCTTCAGCCGCATCGAGGAGACCACCCTGCTGCTCCGTGGCTCCGCCGCCGACCGCAACCTCGGCAGCGCCCGCTAGCGGGCGGTCAGGGGCGGAAGCGCAGGGGGTGGTCCGCGGGGACCTCCACCAGGGCGATGTGGACGCCGTCGGGGTCGGTGATCCACATTTCGATCAGGCCCCACGGTTCGCGGCGGGGAGGGCGCAGGACCTCCGCGTCCCGGCTGCGCAGGTCCTCGTACGCCGCGTGGACGTCCGCGACCTGGAGCCACAGCCGCAGCCCCGGTCCGGGCGGCTCTTCGGCGCGCCCCGACACCTCGAGGAAGCCGCCGCCGAGGAAGTAGACCGTGCCGCGCTCGGGGCCCGTGCCGAACTCGCGGTAGACCGCCAGCCCCAGGGTGTCGCCGTAGAAGGCGCGCGAACGTTCGGGGTCCGTCGGTCGCAGCAGCATCCTGCTGCCCAGTACGTGCACCATGGCTCCACCTTCCCTCACCCGGCGTCCTGCCGGGACCTCTTCAGCGGGTTCCAGCTCCTGCGCCGGGTGCGCGTGTGCCGGTCGAGTTCCTCCAGCAGGCGCTGGGAACGTTTGTCCACGCCCAGCTCGTCGAGGACCCGGTCGATCTCGGTGAGCAGCGCGCCGCGCAGCTGCCAGTGCGTCGGATCCTCGCGGGCGGAGGCCAGCAGCAGTTCCGCGAGCCGGTCGCGGTAGGTCCGGGCGACGGCGAGTTCCCCCGTCAGGCGGGCCTCCGCCTCCTCGGCATTGGCGCTGACCTGCGCGGTGATCAACTGGGCGAAGCTCTCCACCGCGATGGCCGTGTGGCGCCGCACCTGCCGCAGCGCGGCCGCCGTCGCCGGGTCGAACAGCGGGCCGTCGGGGCGGGCCTTGGCCAGGTCGGTCAGGGTCCGGGAGGCCACGCGGAGCACCACCGCGCAGATCTCCAGGGTGTCCAGGCCGGTGCGCAGCACCAGCCGGAAGAGCAGTCCCTCCTTGACGCGCGGGTTGAGCCGGAGGCTGTCCTCGGCCTGCCGGAGGGCGGCGTCGACCTGAGCGATGTCGTTGTCGAGGCGGCGCGCCTCGTGCAGCCGGGCCGCGGCCTGCTCGACCCGCGCCGGGCCGGCGGGGTCCTCGCCGAGGTGGTCGAGCAGCCGGCTCATGCGCCGGGCGAGGTCGGTGATCGCGGCGCCCGCGGGGCCGACCCAGAGCGGCGGTGCCAGAAGCAGGTTGACCAGCAGTCCGACCACCGCGCCGATGACCGTCTCCAGGACCCGGTCCCAGGCGGTGTCCGTGACCTGGGTGACGCCGAGGACGAGCATGGCGCTGATCGCGACCTCGGGGACGAACTCGTCCACGCGCACCAGGTGACCCACGACCAGGGAGGCGAGGATCAACAGGCCGAGGCTCCACCAGGTCAGACCCACCAGGGCGCTGAAGCCGATCGCGATCAGCACGCCGACGACCACCGAGTTCACCCGGCGGATGCTGGTGGTCAGCGTGGAGTACAGCGTGACCTGGACGACGAGCAGGGCCGTCAGCGGGGCGGTCAGTGGATTCGGCTCGCTGCTCAGGCGGAGCGCGACGACGTAGCTGATCACGGCCGCCGCGGTGGAACGCAGGGCCTGGACGGCGACCGGCTCGCGGCGACGGCGCACGAAACGGGTGGCGAGGCTACTGATCGTTTCCGTCATGCGGGGCGCCTTCCCGCTGCTGGGCCGGATGACGCATGGCGTGGCCTATGGGGTGCGAGCGCCTCAGGATGGGTCGTGAGAGGAGGGTGACCGGGCCGTTCGCGGGTAGGCGGAGGGTGTCCGGATCCCGTGTCCATCAGATCTGCGAGGGAGCGGCAGCCATGAGCGGTATGGAGAGCAAGCGTCAGAAGCCGGGTAAGGGTCGTGAGGAGCAGGCGCAGGAGCACCCCGGTCCGGACCCGGTCCACCCGGAGGCCAGCAAGCGGGTCAGCGGCAAGACCCCGGAGGAACTGAGGCGGCTGCAGGAGCGGAAGATGACCCGAACGGGCGACGACGACGCGGAGTAACGGCGTCCGGTCGTAGGCCGACCGAGCAGGGACCGTCGGCGGGGCTCTATTGACCCTCGTCGTAGGTCCCTGCCTCGATTTCCAGGGCGAGTTGCTGAAGGACCTCGATCGAGGAGATGTCCGTCCGCCCGCTGTCGTGCACCATCGCGAGGCTGGTGAACGCCAGGCTGAAGCCGGAGACCATGGTGTGCAGGGCCGGACCGAGCGCTTCCGCGACCAGCGCCGCCACCTGCTGCGGGGACGCGTCGGCCGGGACGCGGATCGACGGCAGCATCTCGTTCAGCAGCAGGGTGGCCACGCCGGCCGTCGGTTCCGGGCGCTCGGCCTCGTCCTCCCCGGCCTCGGCGGCCCGGCGGATGTCCTGGGCGTCGGTGAGGATGCCGACGACCCGCTTGAGTACCTCTGCGCGTTCCATCTGCGGAGCGTAGCCCCGCGCCCAAGGCCCGGGCGACAAAAAAGAAAGGGCAAGGAGGTAACTGCTCCTTGCCACTCTCAACATATAGCGCACCGGGGGCCTTGCGGCAAGGCCCCCGCCGTGCCGCACAATCTCCGTTCGAAGCCGGAACCTGACGAAATCAGGGATTCGCGGAGTATGGGGGATCTTGTTGATCGACGTGATGATCATCGGTGGCGGACCGACCGGACTGATGCTGGCCGCCGAGTTGAGACTGCACGGTGTGCGGACCCTCGTGCTGGAGAAGGAGGCGGAACCGGCCCGGTACGTCCGCGCGCTCGGCCTGCACGTGCGCAGCATCGAGGTGATGGCCCAACGCGGCCTGCTGGAAAGGTTCCTCGCGCACGGCAAACAGTACGAGGTGGGCGGCTTCTTCGCCGGCCTCGGCACCTCGTGGCCCGACGGGCTCGACACCGCCCACTCGTACGTCCTCGGTATCCCGCAGCCCGTCACCGATCGTCTGCTGGCCGAGCACGCCACCGAACTCGGCGCCGAGATCCGGCGCGGCTGCCGACTGGTCGGGTTGAGCCAGGACCAGGACGGGGTGACCGCCGTACTGGCCGACGGTACGCAGCTGCGCTCGCGCTATCTCGTCGGCTGCGACGGCGGTCGCAGTACGGTGCGCAAGCTGCTCGGCGTCGGTTTTCCCGGCGAGCCCACCCGGGTGGAGACGCTGCTGGGCGAGATGGAGCTGACCGCGGATCCGCGGACGCTGGCCGCCGTGATGGCGGAGGTGCGCACGACGCAGAAGCGGTTCGGCGCGGCGCCCTTCGGGGACGGGGTGTACCGCGTCGTCGTGCCGGCCGAGGGGGTGGCGCCGGACCGCGCGGTCCCGCCGACCTTCGAGGAGTTCAAGGAGCGGCTGCGGGCCGTCGCCGGCACCGACTTCGGCGTGCACTCACCGCGCTGGCTGTCGCGGTTCGGCGACGCCACCCGGCAGGCCGAGCGCTACCGGGTCGGCCGGGTGCTGCTGGCGGGCGACGCGGCGCACATCCATCCGCCGACCGGCGGACAGGGACTCAACCTCGGCATCCAGGACGCCTTCAACCTCGGCTGGAAACTGGCCGCCGAGGTGCGCGGCTGGGCTCCGGAGGGTCTGCTGGACAGCTACGAGGCCGAACGGCACGCGGTGGCGGCCGACGTGCTGGACAACACCCGCGCGCAGATGGAGCTGATGTCCACGGAGCCCGGCGCGCAGGCGGTGCGCCGACTGCTGTCCGAGCTGATGGACTT
Organism: Streptomyces avidinii; assembly: GCF_045161815.1. Lineage (NCBI taxonomy): Bacteria > Bacillati > Actinomycetota > Actinomycetes > Kitasatosporales > Streptomycetaceae > Streptomyces > Streptomyces avidinii. The sequence continues at coordinate 8,566,660 of NZ_CP108863.1, read as the reverse complement.
CGAGAACGTGAACCGGTACCTGATCGAGAAGATCACCGCCATCGGGGTGCGCTACGACGTCGGCGAGGGCCACAAACTGCTCGGCCGGCGGATGCGGGACATCGCGCTGGAGCGGGGTCGGCTCTACGAGCTGATGCACGGCGGCCGCGGGCTGCTGCTGGACCGGACCGGCCGGCTCTCGGTGGCGGGCTGGGCGGACCGCGTCGACCACGTCGTCGATGTCGTCGACGCCGGCGAGAAGCGGGAGGAACAGGATGTGCCCGCCGTGCTGTTGCGGCCGGACGGGCACGTGGTGTGGGTCGGCGACGACCAGCGGGATCTGCTCGGCCGGCTGCCCGAGTGGTTCGGCGCGCCCACCGCCTGAGCGGGCCCGGGAACACCGCGCAGGATCTGCATAGGCCGCTTCCGCTTCCTCACCGTTCGGTAACGCTTGGTCAGGCACGTATGCCGCATCAGCCGTTCTGTGCCGTTTTGGTGTCCGAGGCTGCCGCTAGGTTCTGATCCACAGCGGCGACTTCCAGCCATCACGTGGGGATTTTCTCCTTGGGGAAGCAGTGAACCTTCGAAAGAGCTCGGGCACCCGCCGGCAGGGCCACCGGCCGCGGCCGGTGCGGCGGCTGCCGGTCGGCTGGTCCGTCACTCTTGCCTTCGATCTGCTGGCCACTCTGCTGACCTGCCTCGGCCTGTGCGCCGTCGGCCTCCTGCTGCCCGGGATCACGGAGGACTACGGGCCCGCCACGGTGCCCACGTCGAAGAAGGCGCTCGCCGTCTTCGCGGCCGCCCTCGCACTGATCTCGTCCCTGGCCGTGACGGCGACCCTGCTCGCACGGGCCAGGACCGATCGCTCCCGCCGCCGCGCCCTGTGGCTCTCGGCCTGCCGGCTCGCGCTGCTGGTTCTCGCCGCGGCGGCCTTCGTCGCGTACGGCGTCTTCGGGATCGAACTTGTCTGACCGCCCTACGTGCCGTCAGCCCGGGCCGCCCCGAAGGCAGTCGCGGGCGGATGTGTAGCCGGGAGACCGCGGGGCAGGCGCGCCGTGACGGACACGGATCGACGAAGGGAGCTGTTCCCTCATGTCAGAGAACTTCTGGGCCTACCGCCTCACCGTTGGCCGCCTCGCGGACGTGGACCTGTCCGGCTACAAGGTGGAGGCGACCGACGGCACCGTCGGGAAGGTCGACAAGCACTCCGACGAGGCCGGATCCGCCTACCTGGTCGTGGACACCGGCCCGTGGATCTTCGGCAAGGAGGTCCTTCTCCCCGCGGGTACCGTCACCGGTATCGATGTGGAGGAAAAGAGCATCCGGGTCGCGCTGACCAAGGAACAGATCAAGAACGCCCCCGAGTTCGTGCGGGACGTGCACCTGCAGGACGCCGACTACCGCGAGGCCCTCGGCGGCTACTACGGGTTCTTCCCGCCCCGGTGGCTGTGATCCACGGCCGCCAATAAACGGTGCGAAATCGCGCAGTATTGATGCAACTATGGTGCACCTCTTCATCGACAGGAAGGGCTTCGCCATGGATCGGCTTCCCCCTCACCCCGACAGCGAGCGGTACTCCGTCACCCTGTGCCCTCCGGCCGTCACCATCGTCTCCGAGCTGACCGCCGCGACCGGCGTCAGCAAGTCCGACGTGATCAACCGGGCGGTGCTCCTGCTCGGGTTCATCGAGCGCGAACGCGCCAAGGGCAACGACCTGATGGTCCGCGACGCGTCCGGCGCCCTGGAACGCATCCACATCATCTGAACGCCGCCTCCTGCGCCGTGCGCCCGGAGCGGCACATACTGGGCGCATGGCAAGGGCGACGACAACCGTCCAGCGGATCAGACGTCACGCCGGGGAAGTGGTCTTCCTGCGCGTGGCCGGACCCGACGGGCCCGGGAACAGGGCGCGGATCCACACGACCCCCGGACCTCGCTGGTTCGGGCCGCAGCGGCCGGTCCGGCGGGTGCACGGGGACGCGTCGATGTTCATCGGGGGGCTGGCCGCCCTGCTGCTCCAGTCCCTGCATCCCCTCGCGATGGCCGCCGTGGCCGCGCACTCGGGCTACCGGGGCGACCCGTGGGGCCGGCTGCACCGGACCAGCACCTTCCTGGCCGTCACCACCTTCGGTACCAGCGCCGATGCCGAGGCGGCCGTGGCCCGCGTGCGCGAGGTGCACGGCCGCATCCGGGGCCGGACGGCCGACGGCGTGCCGTACCGGGCCGACGATCCGGAGCTGCTGACCTGGGTGCACATCGCCGAGGCGGACTGCTTCCTGCGGGCCCACCAGCGGTACGGCAGACGCCCGTTGGACTCCGCGGGCTGTGATGCGTACCTCGCCGACACGGCGCGCGTGGCCCGTGCGCTGGGCGCGGACCGGGCGCCGGAGAGCGTGCGGGAACTGACCCTGCTGATGGCGCGGTACCGGCCCGGCCTGCGTTCGACGGCGGCCTCCCGGGACACCGCCCGGTTCCTGCTGACCGATCCCCCGCTGCCGGGTGCCGCCCGGTGGCCGTACGCACTGCTGGCGGCGGCAGCGGTGGATCTGCTGCCGCCCTGGGCGAGGGCGGCCGTGACCGCCGATGCCTCCGTCGCCGCCCGGATCCCGCCCGTTGCCGCACGCGCCGGTGGCCACGCCGTGACGCGGGCGATCCGCTGGGCGCTGCCTCCGGCGCCTCCGTCTCCGCCTCCGTCGGACTGAAGCCGGGGCGGCTCAGCCGGTCAGTACTCCTCGTCGGGGTACCCCCAGCGGATCTCCGGCCGGGCGGCCGCCGCCACTTCGGCGACCGTCGCCGCGAAGAGCCCCTCGAAGTGCGGTTGCCACAGGTAGAAGCGGGAGATGCCGAGCGGGAAGTCGGAGTCCCCGGAGACGAAGTAGGCGCCGTCGTCGTCCACGGCCACCCCGATGGTGACCTGGTTGGCTATGTCCTCCTCATCCATCAACTGCTGCAGGGCGCGCACGATTTCCCAGGCCTGCGGTTCGCCGGCGACCCCGGTGACGGTGAATGCAAGATCGATGTTCACTGACATGCCGGAAGGATAGGCGGGGCCACTGACAGCGCCGACAGCCCCCCGCCGCGCTCCTCAGAGTTGTTCGACCACACGGATCAGGGCGTCCATGACGTGGGTCCGCCAGCCGCTTCCCACGACCCTCCGGGCCATCATCTGCAGGTCGTCGTCCGGGTCGAAGCCCTCATGGACGAGGAAGAGCCGGGTCCCGCGGCCTTCCGGTTCGAGGGTCCACGTGATGGTCCAGTCGGCGCGGTTCGCGTCGGAGGCGTCCTGGCAGCGGACGGCCAGCATGCGGCCCGGGTCGAAGGCGAGGACCTCCGCCGCCGTCGTTCCGGAGAAACCGGTGTGAGGACGGGGCGCGGCGGTCATCGTGTAGCGGTGGCCGACCTCCAGGCGGAAGTCGCAGGGCATGAGCCACTGGGCGATCAGATCGGGCTCGGTCAGGGCCCGCCAGACCTTGGCGGGCGGGTGAGGCAGGAACTGGTCGACCCGGACGGTCGTCAGGTCCTCCTGCGCATCGTCGAATGCGGGCGGGGGCCGGTGCGGGGGTTCCTGGGTCATGTCTCATCGTCGGGCATGCTGTCGAGGAGTCGGCCGAGGTCCTTCAGCCTGCCGCGCCAGTACCGCTCGTACGGATGCAGCCAGTCCTGGACATCGACCAGGGGCGCGGCCTCGAGCCGGTAGATGCGCTGCCGACCGGCCCGTCCCTCGGATACGAGCCCGGCTTCCCTGAGCACCTTGAGGTGCTCCGAGAGGCTGGGGCGGCGCATGTCGAAATGGTCGGCGAGGGCCTGCACGGGCTGCGGGCCGCGCTCGCGCAGCAGGCGCAGCACCTCACGGCAGGTGCCGTTGGCGAGCGCGGCGAACACGCGGTCCGAGTCGGCACCCGTCATGACCATGGGGCTAGAAGCCTTCCTTCTCCGTGAGCAGCATCAGGCTGTTGCCGTAGGGGTCCCGGAAACCGGCCATCCGCCCCCAGAGGGCATCGTCCGGGCCGGTCACCTTGACCTAGGTAGGAGATTCCCTACGCGTCAAACGTAGGAAATCTCCTACCTATGATGGGGTGGACCGAGCAGGCGCCGGGCGGGCCGGGCCACGGCTTCCGGGCTACGGCTTCCCGGCTACGGCCGGGTGGCGGTCACGAGGTAGTAGTCCAGGATCCGTTGCTCCCAGGCGGCCAGGAAGTTCCGGGGCCAGGTGCCCGGCTCCCACAGGCGGGCGAGCCAGCGGTCCCAGCCGGGCCACACCTGCGGGCCGATCGAGGCGACCCGGACGTCGGCGAAACCGGCTTCGGCCAGGGCGTCGGTCAGCCGGGACACGGGCCGGGCGATGTCCAGGCCGCTGGCGAACGAGTCGAGCAACCCGGCGAGCCGCTCCGCGGGCTCGGGCGCGCCGGCGACGCTGAAGAAACTGGTGACCGCGACCCGGCCGCCGGGTCGCAGGACTCGCGCCGCCTCCCGGGCGAAGGCGAACAGGTCCGGGAAGTGCTGGGCCGCCTCGACGCTGTAGAGACAGTCGAACTCCGCGTCGCCGAGCGGCAGATCCTCCGCAGCTCCGAGCAGGAAGCGCAGCCGGTGCGGCTCCGCCGCGAGGAGCGGTGAGTTCGCCTCGCGGGCCCGCCGGAGCTGCTGGGGGTGGATGTCCACGCCGGTGACGGCCGTGGGACCGTACTCCTCCAGCGCGAGGGCGCACCCCAGGCCGAGACCGCAGCCGACCTCGACGGCCCGGCCGCCCCCGGGCACCGCAGCGTCGAGGACGTGGCGGTAGAGGTCCTGCTCACTACGGATCCGGTCGCCCTGCGACAGGGGCCCTTCGAGATCGACCGCCTTCCAGTAGCCGAAGTTGATGAACCCTCCGGCGAACACCGGAACGGCGCTGAGATCGGCCGGCCCGTACGTCTCCCAGACCTCGGGCCGTACGACCGGAGCGGGCCGCGACGGCCGCTCCGCAGGGTCACGCGACGACACCACCCCACCACCTCCCCGTGACGGGGGCGTTCTGCCCCGAAGAACCCAGTGTGGCCGGTGGACCCCCGGTCGCGACAGAGGGCCCGCCTCCTCCCGGCCACGCACATGGATACGAGCCGTCCCCCACAGGGACTATTCGCTGTTTGCCGAAACGATGGGGCATCCTGGACCTATGAACGAGATGCATCCCGGGCCTGCGTCGCCCTCGTGCGGACCGGCCCCCGCAGCCCTCCTGGCCGCCTTCGCCGCCGCCCTGGCCGACGAGACGCGGGCCGCGATCTGTATGACGCTGCTGGAGGGGCGCGCCTGGACCGCGGGCGAACTGGCCCGCATCACCTCGGTGGCGCCCTCCACCATCAGCGGCCATCTGACCCGACTGCTCGACGCGGGCATCTGCGTGACCGAGCGGCAGGGCCGCCACAGTTACGTGCGCATCGCCGACGGAGCGACCGCGCGGCTGCTCGACGATCTCGCCTCGCACGCGATTCCGGACCGGGACGCGGCGCACGCCGTGCCCGTGGTCGCCGCACCGGACCCGCTGGCCCGCGCCCGTACCTGCTACGACCACTTCGCCGGGCGGCTCGGCATGGCGGTGACCGACGCGATGGAGCGCCGCGGGCTGCTGCGCACGGAGGACGTGTTCGAACTGACGGAGGCCGGCCGCGACTGGTGCGCCGAGGCCGGCATCGGCCTCGGCGACGAGGGGCGCAGGAGGCTGGCCAGTTCCTGCCTGGACTGGACCGAGCGGCGCCGCCACCTGGGCGGGCTCGCCGGGGCGCGCCTGTGCGCCCGGGCGTTGGAGGAGCAGTGGGTCGTGCGCCCGGCGGGCGGCGGCCGGGCGCTGGAGGTGACCGATGCCGGGGAGCGCGCCTTCGACGAGCTGCTGGGGCTCACGGCGGACGCGTGGAGCTGAGGCGCAGCACCGGGACGCGGAGCGGAGCCGGGGAGCCGAGCCGCCGAGCCCTGACGGAGCGATCCCGGCTGCATCCGTCAATAATTCGGTCGACACCGAAATGTTGCGCCCGTAGGGTGGGTTCATGACGTTCCGCTCGAGTCCGATCCCGCCCGGCGTCCTCACGGTCGGCGCCGTCACCTTCACGGTGTTCGCCTGGGCCTCCGCCTTCGTTTCCATCCGCAGCGCGGGAGCCGCGTACTCGCCCGGCGCCCTGGCCCTCGGCCGGTTGCTGGCCGCCTCGCTGGTGCTCGTCGTCCTGGTCCTGGTACGCCGTCAGGGACTGCCGCCCCGCGAGGCCCGGCGAGGGATCCTGGTGTCCGGTGTGGTGTGGTTCTGCGGCTACACGATCGCGCTGAACTGGGGTGAACGGCTGGTGGACGCGGGCACGGCGTCGCTGCTCGTGAACACCGGGCCCATCCTCATGGCGCTCCTCGCGGCCCGCCTCCTCGGCGAGGCCCTGCCCCCACGCCTTCTCGTGGGCATGGCCGTCTCCTTCGCCGGAGCGGTGGTGGTGGGTCTGTCCATGTCTTCCGGGGACGGCGGCTCCACCTCGTTGCTCGGGGTCGTGCTCTGCCTGCTGGCAGCGGTGGCCTACGCAACCGGCGTCATCGCCCAGAAGCCGGCGCTCTCCTACGGCACGCCCCTGCAGGTCACCACCTACGCCTGCCTGACGGGAACCGTGGTCTGCCTGCCCTTCACGGGTCAGCTGCTCGCGGAACTGCCCGACGCACCAGTGTCCGCGACCCTGAACATGATCTACCTGGGCGTGGTGCCGACCGCCCTCGCCTTCACCACGTGGACCTACGCCCTGGCACGCATGCCCGCCGGCAAGCTGGGCGCGACCACGTACGCCGTCCCCGCCATCGTCGTCCTGCTCAGCTGGACCCTCCTCGGTGAGGTACCCGCCTGGCTGACCCTGCTCGGCGGGGTGCTCTGCCTGGCGGGGGTGGCGGTCTCCCGGTACGCGCCGCGCTCGCCGCGCACCCCCGCCGAGGACAGCCCCCTCGGCGCGGGCCGTACCTGATCCCCCGTCACTCCCCCGAAAGGCAAGCAACCCATGAGGATCCTCACGGTCGGCGCCGGCGCCGTCGGCGGCTTCTTCGGCGCCCGGCTCGCGAACGCGGGCCAGGACGTCTCCTTCCTGGTCCGGCCGGCCCGCGCGAAGGCCCTCGAAGCCCGCGGCCTGCGCGTGGCGGGCCAGGGCGAGCAGCTCCGCCTCACGCCGCGCCTGGTGACGGCGGACGCGGTGGGCGGACCGTACGACCTGGTCCTGCTCTCCGTGAAGGCGACCGCCCTGCACACGGCCCTGGCGGACATCGAACCCGCCGTCGGCCCGGATACCGCCGTCGTCCCCCTGCTCAACGGTGTGGCCCACCTCGACACGCTCGTCGCGCGCCTCGGGGCCGACGCGGTCCTCGGCGGTGTCGCGAAGGTGGTCACCACGCTGAGCGAGGACGGCGACATCCTCCGCATGGCGCCGCCCGCGGTCATCCTGACCGGCGAGCTCGACGCCCGTCCGTCGGCCCGCGTGGACTCGATCCGTACCGTCCTGGCCGAGGCGGGCATCGACTCGCCGGCGGCCGAGGACATCGTCGCCGCCATGTGGCACAAGTGGGCCTTCATCTCCACCCTCGTCGCCCTGACCTGTCTGATGCGCGGCACCGTCGGAGAGGTGAACGCCGTTGCGGGCGGGCCCGATCTGGCGGCGGCCCTGATCGCCGAGACGACGGCGGTGGCGGACGCCGCGGGCCATCCGGTGACCGGCGCCGAGCTCGCCTTCACCACTTCGACGGTCACGGCCCCCGGCTCCCCGCTCACCCCGTCCCTGTACCGCGACCTCGTCGCGGGGGCTCCGACGGAGGCCGACCACGTCCTGACCGACCTCACCGTCCGCGCCCGCGCGCTGGGGGTGGCCACTCCCCTGCTGGACCTCGCAGCCCTCCAGCTGCGCGTGCACGAGCACCGGCTCGCCGCGGCAGGCGCCTGAGGTCGTGGCCGCGCGGAGCAGCCGCCCGGAGCAGCTGCCCGGAGCAGCCGCACGCCTCACCCGGATGCCCGGTCCACTGGGCATCCGGGCCGGGGCGCCTTTGACTGGGGGTCCGGAGGTTCCGAACACCCGTGGAGGCATGGTGACGACGTTCGCGTTGATGCGTGGTGCGGCAGGTGTGGTGGCTCTCTCGCTGGTGGCGCTCGGCGCCGCGGGGTGCTCGGACGGCGAAGGCACCCCGTCCGAGGCCGTGTCGAGCGCCGCGTCGGCGGTGCAGTCGGCGGGCGAGGCGGTCTCGTCGGCCGCGGCCGAGGCCAAGCGGGCCGCCGAGTCGGCGGCCGCGGTGGCGCAGGACAAGCTCGCCGAGGTGAAGGACGGGGTCGACGCCAAGGGCCACGGTACGGACGGGTACACGACGGTGCCCGTGACCGTACAGAACACCGACGACGGGACGAAGTCCTTCGCGGTGCAGGTCGAGTTCAAGGACGAGTCGGGCAACCTCGTCGACACGGCGGTGGTCACGATCACGGACGTCGCCGGAAAGGGCACCGGCCAGGGCACGGCCCGCAGCACGCACAAGCTCTCCGGCACGGTGACGGCCCAGACCGGCACGGCCCTGCGCTACTGAATCCTCTCCGGGCCGGCCCGCCGCGCACCGTCACGCGCGTCGGCGGTGCGGGCGGGGTATACGTCCTCCGGGGCCTGCCTGCCCGATGCCTGTGAAGGGAGCGGTTGCCGTGGAACGAACCACCTGCTGTGTGGTGGGAGGAGGGCCCGCGGGAATGGTGCTGGCCCTGTTGCTGGCCCGGGCCGGGGTCGAGGTGACCGTACTGGAGAAGCACGGCGACTTCCTGCGCGACTTCCGCGGTGACACCGTGCACCCGTCCACCCTGTCGCTGCTCGACGCCATCGGCCTGGCCGACCGGTTCGCCCGGCTGCCGCAGCGACGGGTCACCTCGGTACAGCTGCCCATCGGGCCCGACCGGTCCCTCGTCACCGTCGGGAACATCGGGGCGCTGCCCGGGAAGTACAACTACATCGCGATGGTGCCGCAGTGGGACCTGCTCGGCCTGCTCGCCGACGAAGCGCGCCGGGAGCCTTCCTTCCGGTTGCGGATGAACACCGGGGCCACGTCCTTCCTGGTCGAGCGGGGCAGGGTCACGGGCGTGCGCTACCGCACCGCCGACGGTGACACCGGCGAGCTCAGGGCCTCGCTGACCGTGGCCTGCGACGGGCGCGGCTCGCTGGCCCGGGCTCTTCCCGAGCTCGGGCTGGAGGAATTCCCGTGCCCCATGGACGCCTGGTGGTTCCGGGTACCGCGCCGCGAGGAGGATCCCAGCGGGCTCGTGGGCGGTATCGGGGACCGGCTCTTCGTCGCGCTCATCGACCGCGGCGACTACTGGCAGTGCGCGGGGCTCATTCCCAAGGGCTCCGATGCGCGGCGCCGCGCCGAGGGCCTGGAGCCGTTCATGGACCGGTTCACGGAAGCCGTCCCGTGGCTCGCCGACCGGGCCGACGCCGTCACCTCGTGGGACGAGGTCAAACTGCTCGACGCACGGCTCGACCGGTTGCGCCGCTGGCACCGTCCGGGGCTGCTGTGCATCGGCGACGCCGCCCATGCGATGTCGCCGGTCTTCGGCATCGGCATCAACCTCGCCGTGCAGGACGCGGTGGCCGCGGCGCGCCATCTCGTGGGCCCGTTGCGCGAGGGCACTGTGGGCCTGCGCGACGTACGCCGGGTGCAGCTGCGGCGCATGCCCACGACGGTGGCGACCCAGGGCCTCCAGCGCGTCGCCCACGCCCAGGTCATCGAGCCGCTGCTGGCCGGCCGCGTCGCGTTCGGCGACCCCCGGCGGGCCAAGCGGCTGACCGAGCTGATCACCGAGTCGCGTTGGCTGAACCGGCTGCCCGCCTACTTCCTCGCCTACGGAGCCCTGCGCGAGCGGCCCCCGAAGGAATCGCTGCGCTGACCTCGCCGCACCGACCGGCATGGCCGGAAAGCGACGTATCGGGAGGGTTGGGCATATAACCTCACCCTGCAGAGCGAGGACGACGTGCTTCGGGAGGCACCATGAGCGAGCAGCCGCCGGCCCTTCTTCCCTACGCCGACCCGGCCTTCGTCGCGGACCCGTTCCCCCTGTACCGGCAACTGCGCGAGGAAGGCCCCGTGCGCCGCGTCGTCATCGCGGGCGGCCTGGACGCCTGGCTCGTCACCCGATACGAGGACGGACTCGCGGCCCTGTCCGACACCCGCCTGAGCAGCGACGTACGCGATGCCTCGGACGCCCGGATCCTGCGGCAACTGCCCGAAACGGAACGCGAGTCGATGCTGAGCAACATGCTCCGCAGCGATCCGCCCGACCACACCCGGCTGCGCCGCCTGGTCTCCAAGGCGTTCACCGCCCGCCGCGTGGCCGGGATGCGGCCGCGGATCCAGAGCATCACCGACCGGCTGCTGGACGACATCGCCCCGGCCGGGCGCGCCGACCTGGTGGCGGACTTCGCGCTGCCGCTGCCGGTCACGGTGATCAGCGAACTCCTCGGGGTTCCGGTGGACGACCGTCACGAGTTCCAGGACTGGACCGACCGCATGATCAGGCGGGGCGCGGAGCCGCCGGATCCCGCCGTGGTCAACGAGGCGTGGGAACACATGCGCGCCTACGTGACCGGGCTCATCCACGCCAAGCGGGCGCACCCCGGTGACGACCTCCTGAGCGGCCTCGTCACCGCCCGGGACGAGGAGCAGCGGCTGAGCGAGGACGAGCTGGTCGCCATGGTGTTCCTGCTGCTGGCGGCGGGCTACATCACCACGGTCAACCTGATCGGCGGGGGCATCGCCATGCTGCTCGCCGAGCCCGGCCAGCTCGACCTGCTGCGTTCCGAGCCCGGCCTGTTGCCGGGCGCGATCGAGGAGTTCCTGCGCTACGACGGCCCGGTCAGCCCGGGTATCGCCCGGTTCGCGCGCGAGGACGTCGAGATCGCCGGCGTGAGTGTGCCGCGCGGGGCGACCGTGCTGATCGGCTCGGCCGTCGCCGACCGCGATCCGGCCCGGTTCCCCGATCCGGACCGCCTGGACATCACCCGGCAGGACAATGCGCACCTCGCGTTCGGGCACGGCATCCACTACTGCCTGGGGGCTCCGCTGGCCCGGCTGGAGGGCCAGATCGCCATCGGTACGGCCCTGCGCCGGCTTCCCGGGCTCGCCCTCGCGGTGCCGCCGGACGGAATCCGCTGGCGACCCGGCGGGCTGCGCGGGCCGGAGAGCCTGCCGGTGACCTTCACTCCGGGCGGCTGAGCCCGGTACGGCGCGGCGCGGGCCCGGCCGCCCGGGCCGGTGTCAGCCGCCCTCCGCGGAGAAGTGCTGGTAGTCGGGTGGACTCCAGCGGCCGCCCCAGTACCAGCCGGCCTCCCGGAAGGCCCGGGTCACCACACCTTCCGGGGTGACCATCCCGGGGCGGGCGCGACCGCGGTCGAGGTAGGCGCGGCCGTTCGGGGGATGGCTGGTGCCCCGGACGTCGACGTACGGGTTCTCGACCGGGTTGATGTCGATGGCGTCGCCCCATGCGTGCCGGGACAGGCGGCTCGGGTCGCCGGTGACCGGTCGGCAGTTGAAGGCGGAGGTGTTGTCGTCGGCCATCGCCGCGGTGTCGCTGCCGCCGTACTCGGCGTTCACCTGCATGCGGCGGATCGGGAAGCGGGCGGCGAAGGCCGTACCGAAGACCCGCAGCACGGGGTCCACGACGTCCTCGTGGACGACCAGCTCGCCCCGGTGCACCTTGCCGTCGAAGCCCCAGTGGTTCATCGACACGAGCCTGAGCCGCTCCGGTGGCACCGGGCACCCCGGGCGGTAGGTGGCGCCCAGCTTCTCCGGGGGAACGGCAGTGACCTGCGCGGAGAGCGTCTTCACCGCGGGCTCGGGCAGCGCCTGGAGGCGAGATTCGGACTTCGCCGCTGTACATGACAACGCGGTCGCGCACAGGGAGGCTGCCAGGGCTGCGCGGGCGAGGCGATGGCTCACCGTTCCACCGTAGGCACGCCCGGCCCTCCGGGCATGCCGGATGCGATCCGGTACGGCTCCGCCGCCCGGGCGGCCCTGGACGACAGGACGGCCGGGGCCGCCCGGGCGGCGGGGCAGGCGGCCCTCAGAGCGGCCCGGCGGCGGCTTCGGGGTCCGCGGGCGGGCGGGGACGGGCCCGGGCGGCGAGCACGGCGACGTCGTCCTCCGCGTGGTCGGCGTCGAGGCCCGCCACCACGGCGTCCACCACCGCATTCACGTCGGCCCCCGGCGGCAGGCGCACTCCCGCCAGCCTGGCCAGCGAGACGTCGATGTCCTCGTCCCGGCGTTCCACGAGCCCGTCGGTGAACATCAGCAGGGTCTCCTGCGGGGTGATGGGACGCGTGACGGCCTCGTAGCCGCCGACCCCGGTGCCCAGGGGCGGGCCGACGGGGACGTCGACCAGGGTGGCCGAGCCGTCGGCCCCGAAGACCGCCGGAGGCAGGTGGCCGGCGCTGGCGAACATGGCGACCCCGCGTGCGGGATCGAGCCGTACGAGCAGGCAGGTCGCGGGCCGGCGGCTCTCGTCGCCGGCGGCCAGGGCGTCGAGCTGGCGCAGCACGCGGTGCGGGGCGAGGTCCGTCGACGCAACGTCCCGCAGGGTGGAGCGGTAGGCGTTCATGTCCACCGCCGCGTCGAGCCCGTGACCCATCACGTCTCCGACCACCAGGAGGGTACGGCCGTAGTGGAGGCGGACCGTCTCGAACCAGTCGCCCCCCACCAGGGCCCGGGGGCCGGCCGGCAGGTAGCGGCTGGCCATCTCCAGGTTGGGGTGCGGCCGGCCCGGTTCCGACACGATCGCCCGCTGCAGGTGCGACACGGTGTCCTCGGTGGCGGCCAGCTGCCGCGCGTGCCCGAGGTGCACCGCCGCCAGCCGGGCCGCGAAGCGGACGGTGGCCGCCTCGTGGTCACCGAACGCCGTCCGGGCCCGTACGGCGGTCAGCAGGCCGTGGTCCCGGTGCCGGTCCGGCAGCGGGAGGTAAAGGACGTGGACCGGGACGCCGCCGGCGACCGTCACCCACTCGGAGAGCGGGTGCCCGCCGTCGGTCGCCCGTACCGAGGGCGCAGCATCGGCCCCCGCCGCCAGGAGTCCCACGGCTCCTGCCGTTGCCACGCGGAGCGTGCCGCCGTCCTCGTCCAAGAGGTCCACGGCGACCGCGTCGCACACGTTCCGGAACAGGAATCCGGCCAGCTCCTGGCACGTGGTCACCGCGTCGAGGGTCGTGCCGATCTGCTCGACGGCGGCCTCGGTCGCCCGGACACGCGCCGACAGCCCCTCGTCCCCACCGACAGACCCGGTGGACCTCCCGTCACGCTGCGGCAACAGACCTCCTCGCCCCGACCCTCCGAAGCAGCCATTCCAGCAGGCCCCCTGGTCACGGGCACGCACACCGCGCCCCTGGGGTGCCCGGGGGCGCGGGCCGTCGTCGAGGGGCGGCCCACGGCCGATATTCGCTTGCACCCCCATCGTCGCTCGGGCCACCGTCGACCGACACCGCACGGAAGCAGAGAAGATGACCACGCATCCCCATCCGGTCGACCACGAGCTCATCGAAGCCGCGGCGCACGTCGCCCGCACGCGTTGCCGGAGCGACAACCACACGATGGCGGCGTCCGCCCGCGCCCACGACGGCCGGATCGTCACCGCGGTGAACGCCTACCACTTCACGGGAGGCCCCTGCGCCGAACTCGTCCTCATCGGCGCGGCAGCCGCCCAGGGCGTCCACGCGTTGGACACGATCGTCGCCGTGGGCGACCGCGACCGGGGTGTCGTGCCCCCCTGCGGGCGGTGCCGTCAGGTCCTTCTGGACTATTTCCCCGCCCTCAGGGTCATCGTCGGCGCGGGCGATCGCGTCCGGAGCGTCCCGATCGAAGACCTGCTTCCCGAGAGCTACGTCTGGGCCGACCACCAACTCGCCGACGAATAGACCCCGGTTCCTGCCCGCGGGCCCAGCGGCGATATCGCGCGGCGGCGCCGTCGAACACCTACGCGAGCCGTCAACTCCCTTGACTCGCACGGGTGATGGATGTGCGCTGCGGATGCCCGCCGTCGAGCTCCGAGGGCGTATCGTGCCCGCATGCCCGCTGATCCGATCCGTATCGTCTCCCGCGACTCGCCGATGGCCCTCGCCCAGGTGGAGCGCGTCCGCGCCGAGCTCGCCGCGCTCCACCCCGGGATCGAGACCACCGTCCTGCCGGTGAAGACCACCGGAGACATGTGGATGGGAGACCTCTCCCAGGTGGAGGGCAAGGGCGCGTTCACCAAGGAGGTCGACGCCGCGATCCTCGCCGGGGAGGCCGACCTCGCCGTGCACTGCGTCAAGGACGTCCCGGCCGACCGTCCGCTGCCCGCCGGGACCGTCTTCGCCGCGTTCCTGGAACGCGACGACATCCGCGACGCCCTGATCCACCCGGAGGGGCTCACGCTCGACCGGCTCCCGCCCGGCACCCGGATCGGGACCTCTTCCGTGCGCCGGATCGCCCAGCTCGCCGCCGCCCACCCGCACCTGGAGTGCGTACCGATGCGCGGAAACGCCAACAGGCGGCTGGAGAAGCTCGCCGCCGGTGAGGCGGACGCCCTCCTCCTGGCCGTCGCGGGCCTCCACCGCATCGGCCGCGCGGACGTCATCACGGAGATCATCCCGGTGGACACCCTGATGCCGCCCATCGGTGCCGGGGTCCTCGCGCTCCAGTGCCGCGAGGACGACGCCGTGCTCATCGACACCGTCAGCGCCCTCGGTCACCCCGACACGCACCGGGAGACGATCGCCGAGCGCATGCTCCTCCACGTGCTCCAAGGTCACTGCAACAGCCCGATCGCGGGGTACGCCCGGGCGGAACGCGGAGGGGATCTGTCCCTCCGCGCCTGTGTGTTCTCGCCGGACGGCAAGGTTGTCCTGAACGCCCACGAGTGGGCGGGCCGCCTCGACCCGGCCACCCTCGGCACGTCCGTTGCCGTCGCCCTCCTCCGGCAGGGTGCCCGAGAGCTGATCGACAGCATCCCGCACTGACCCCACCCCCGTGCGGGTCGGTGCGTCCCGGTGCCCCGACACCCCGCACTGCCCGGACCCCCGTCCAGGGCAGTGCGTTCGGCGAGGCGCCCGTGCTACCCGGCCGCGGGGACCAGAGCAGCCAGCGCGAAATCGTCTCGGGTCAGCTCCATGAGAACTCCTCGGTGGGCGCGGTGCGAAGCCGTGCGGCAGTACGAAGCCGTGCGGGGTGCGAAACCGTGCCGGGTGCAAAGCCGTGCGGCGGTGCGATGCGCCCGGCGAGAACGATCACCACGCTAGGGCCGCACAAACCGCCCGGCCCGGGGCAGCTCGCGCCAGCCAGGGGACCGTGCGCGCCACCGGGGGACTCCGCACGCCGAGTTGGGGACATCGGACGCCGAGCCACGCGGCCGAGCTGGTCATTCCTGCTGGTCTATGCTCAGCCCCTGTGATCTCGCACGCACACCAGGGGACTACCTCCTCCGCCCTCACCCGACTGAGCGTCAACGCGGCGCGCCGGTTCGGTATACCCGCGCACGGTTACGCGCACCTGCTGGGTCTGGCGCCCGAGCACCTCAACGACGACCTGTGCCGCACCCCCGCGGCCACGGGCATCCGCATCGCGGAACTGACGACCGTGCACGCTCCCTGGACGGAGCTGGCCCGGCAGTTGACGGAGCAGTCCACGATCGGCGCCCTCGGGGTCTGGGACTACCTGATCACCTCCGCGCCCACTCCGCTCGAGGGAATCCGGGACGCCGCCGCCTACATCGCCACGGTCGCCGACAGCAGCACGGACACCATGCGGATCACCGAGGACGGCGAACAGGTCGTCATCAGCCATGTCAACGAGGCGGATCTGACCTACGAGGCGGCCTGCGCCATCCGCGCCTACGCGCTCGGGCTGTACCAGCGGCGGCTCAGCGATGCCGCGCGGCGCCGGCTCGTTCCGCTGCGCGTCACCCTCGCGGCCAAGGCGCCCCCGCGGCACGAGGCCCTGATCGAGCTGTACGGCACCCGCGCCATCGACTTCGAGGCCCCGAGCAGCTCCCTCACCTTCCTCGCCGCCGACCTGACGGCGCCGACACCGCACGCGCAGCCCGGCCTGTCGACGGTGCTGCGCAGGCACGCCGAACAGACCCTCGCCACCGCGGTCCCGCTGCACAACTGGCTGGACCTCTTCCGGACCGCCCTGGCCTCCGTCCACGACGAGACCGTTCCGACCCTGCCCGCGGTGGCTCGCCGGATGGCCGTCAGTACGCGAACCCTCCAGCGCCGCCTCGACGAACACGACACCACATGGAGCAACGAGGTCGAGTCCGCGCGCCGCGACCACATCACACGGCTGCTCCACAGCACCGACCTCAGCATCGACGCGGTCGCCTCCCGAAGCGGCTACGCCGACGCGCGCGCCCTGCGCCGGGCGGTGCAGCGCTGGTACGGGACCACGCCCGCCGTCCTGCGCCGCACCGGCCGGCCGGCCGACTGACCCCGGTGCGCGCTACCACCGTGCGGGCCGGTCGCCGGTGTCGGCCGGTCTGCCGAGGCGGGACGCGATGCGGAACCGCATCTCCCCCGCGGCCCTGCGGACCTCCTCGGGCTGCTCGTCGCTTTCGAGAAACCCCAGGAGCACCATCAGGGCCCGCGCCTCGTCGCCGCTGATCAGCTTCAGCCGCTGTTCCGTCACACCGTCGAGCAACACGTCCAGTACATCGTCCATGCCCGTACCAACACCGGACGCCCCCGCGGGGTCACCGGTGCGGGGAGCTCAGAGCGGGTCGCCGAGGGGGCCGTACTCGGCCTCCAGGTTGCGGGCCCAGTGCGCGGCGAAGTCGGGGCGGCTGCCGTCGGCGTCCGTGAACCCGTACTCCTTGTGGAGATCCCAGGTGGCCAGTGCCCGGCCGGTCCTGGCAATGACGTCCGGGTCGGCCGCCAGCGCCACGACCGCGCGCCCGAGGTAGGCGGGGGTCTCGGAGTGGGCGAAGTTCGGGTCCCCGGCCGCGCCGTCACGCCAGTTGGCCTCGGTGACGCCGAAGTGCTCCAGCATCGCCTCCGACCGCAGGAACCCGGGTGTCAGTGCCACGGCCGCCACGCCGTGCGGCCGGAGTTCGGCGGCCTGCGCGACGGCGAGGCGGATGACGGCGGACTTCGCCATGTCGTAGAAGAAGGAGCCGCGGTACCGGGCGGTGTTGCCGTCGGTGACTTCCACGACCAGTCCGCTCCTGCGGGTGACCATCAGCGGAAGCGCGTACCGGCTGGTGATCACATGGGTCTCGACCGCCTGCCGCAGGAGGCGCAGGCCCTGGTCCAGGTCCTGCTCCCACAGGGGGTGCTCCCAGTCGGTGAGCGGATCGCCGCCCCAGACGGAGTTGACCAGGATGTCGAGCCGGCCGTCCTGTTCCGCCGCGATGCGCTCCACCAGGGCCCGGACCTCTTCCGGGTCGCTGTGGTCGGTGCGTACCGGGACGCCCAGGCCTCCGGCGGCGGTGACCTTCTCGGCGGTCTCCTCGATGGTCTCGGGGCGGTCGAGGTCGGAACGGCCCGCTCCGCTGCTGCGGCCGGTCACGTAGA
Organism: Streptomyces avidinii; assembly: GCF_045161815.1. Taxonomy (NCBI): domain Bacteria; kingdom Bacillati; phylum Actinomycetota; class Actinomycetes; order Kitasatosporales; family Streptomycetaceae; genus Streptomyces; species Streptomyces avidinii. The sequence continues at coordinate 8,549,144 of NZ_CP108863.1, read as the reverse complement.
CCGTGGCGCCGGCTGCTCCGAGCTCGACGGCGATGCCGCGTCCCCCGCCCCGGGTACCGCCGGCGACCAGCGCGACCTTTCCGGCCAGCGGTGGTGTCGGTGTCGTCATGTCGTCTCCAGGTGGTGCGGCGGCTCGGGGCGGCGGGGAGTGGCGAGGTGCGGGGCCAGCACGGTGTCGAGTCCGTGCCGGACGCGTCGGTCGAGGGTGCCCCGGCGGTCGAGCGCCCAGGTGAGACCCGTACCGGAGGTGACGGCCAGTACGGTCGCGGTGAGCTCCTCGACGTCCGTCGTGGCAGCCAGCTCGCCCGCGGAAACGGCCTCCTCGAGCAGCGTCCCGACCGCCCTGCGCTGGGCCCGGTGCACGGCCAGCGCCCTTTCGTGGAGGTCCGGATCGGTGAGATCGGCGCAGAGGAAGGCCAGGTGATGGGCGAAGGTTTCAGGGGTGATCATCGGGGCCATCCACTGCGTGAACAGGGCGGCGAGGGCGCCCAGCGCCGAGCCCTGCTCGTCGCGGACCCGGTCGGGCAGCGCCTCGACGTCCCGGACGGACTGGTCGGCCAGTGCCAGGATCAGGCCGCGCTTGGATCCGAACCGCTGCACGAGTGTGCCGGGCACCAGGCCGACCCGGCGGGCGACCGCCGCCAGCGTCAGCCCGGAAGGGCCCACCTGTCCCATCACCTCGGCCGCCGCGCGCAGGATCACCGCGTCTTCCATACCTCGGGGACGTCCGGCCACCACCACTCCTCTTTAATAAATGCATGTTCATTTATTAAAGCATGTGCCGGGCCACCTCGGCGATCACGTCGAGCCCGGCGCCCGACTTCCCCTCAGGGAAGGATGGAGTCCACGTATCCCCCGTCCACCCGGAGCGCTCCGCCCGTGGTGGCCGAGGCGTACGGCGAGGCCAGGTAGACCACCATGTGGGCGATCTCTCCCGGTTCGATCAGCCGCTGGATCAGCGACTGGGGCCGGTGCGCGCGCATGCCGGAGAGGTCGATGAGCACGCCGATACCTGCCTCGTCTGCCGCCGTGCGGATGTCGGGTCCGTTGCCGTCCTGGTCACCGGTTCCCCGCGACAGCCGTTTCCTCACCCGGCGGTGTGCGGGCGGCGCGCTGCCCGCACCTGCGGGGCACAGGCACCGGCCGGCCCTACGGTGGACCGCATGGCCCCCGACGAGACGCACCCTGCCGGGTCACCCGGCGGCGCCACCCCCGGACCGGACCACGAGCAGGCCTTCGACCGCGATCCGCGGTTCGCCGCCGCGCGGCTGAAGGAGCGCCTGTACGCGACCATCGCCATGATCGCGGTGGTGATCGGGCTGGCGGGCTCCGAGCACATCGGCGCCACCGGCGCCGCCGCGACCGTGCTGACCGCCGCGGTGGGCCTGTGGCTCGCCGCGCTGGTCGCGGACCAGCAGGCCCACCGTGTCGTCCACGGCCGCCTGGCCACCGGCCACGAGCTGCGCCGCATGCTGTCGGTCAGCAGCCCGCTGCTGCTGTCCGCCGTGGGACCCCTGGTCCTGATCGCCGCGGCGGCGCTCGGGCTGATGACGGTGGACACGGCCCTGCTGGTCTCGGCCGGGGTGAGCATCGCCGGGCTGTTCTCCTGGGGCTGGTACGGCGGTATCCGCATGGGCGGGGGTACGGGCCTGGCCCTGCTGGCCGGGACCCTGGACGCGGCCATCGGCACCGCGGTCGCCCTGGTGAAGGCGGCCGCGGGACACTGATCCTGCCGTGCGGGCGCGCGAACCCCGGTCGCGCCGTAGCGTGGAAGCATCAGAGGCACTCCGCGGTGAGGGGCGATGCGCCATGACCTGGGCTTCGTGGACGACGACAGGGGTATACGCCGGACGCGGCGGAGTGAGCACCGACGAGGCGGGGATCCTCACCGGGGACCTGACCGTGCACACCACCTGGTCGGCCCCGGAGGCCCATGTGGCCGTGCAGTACAGCGGCGGCTCCGACTGGTTCACCGTGACCGGCAGTCCGGTGCCCTGCGAGTCCGAGGAGGTCAGCCGCCTCCTGCACCAGGCCGTGGTGGACGCCGTACGGGTCGGCGGGGCGGCCTCGGTCCCCCGCAATCTGCCCGTGGAGGCCCGCTGGAGCCCGCCCGCGCCGACTTCCTGATCGCTCGACGCTCGATCACTTCGCCTGGGCGAGCCGGACCGCGTCGGCGCCGGCCGGGAATCGCAATTGGCCGGTCGTGTCGTGGGCGGCGCGCCACACCGTCTCGGCCACGTCGCGCTCCGTGGTGTACAGGTCCTGGCTCGCGAAGTCGGCCAGGACCTTCTTCGTGAACTCCGTGTACGGCGCCGGGACCAGTTCGTCCGGCGACCCGTCGCTCGTCGCCCTGTTCCCGAAGTTCGTCGTGAAGCAGGCGCCCGGCTCGACCGTCCTGGCCCGCACGCCGAAGGGCTCGAGTTCGAGCGCGAGCGATGCGGTGAACCCCTCGACGGCCATCTTGCTGGCCTTGTAGACGGCTGTGAGCGGCATGTGACCCAGCACCACGCTGGAGGTCACGTTGACCACGACGCCGGAACCGCGTTCGCGGAAGCCGGGCAACACCGCCTGGGTCATGGCCATCACGCCGAACGTGTTGGTCTCGAAGACCTCCCGCACCCGGGCCATGGGGGTGCCCTCGAACACGCCGATCGAGGGGACGCCGGCATTGTTGACCAGGACGTCGACGGGTCCCGCGGCATCGAGCGCGGCAGTGATGGTCTCGGGCCTGGTCACGTCGAGCTCGACGACGCGGATCCGGTCCGACTCGGGCAGGATGCCGGCACGCGGCGTCCGCATGGTGGCGATGACGTTCCACCCCTGCTCGTGGAAGTAGAGGGCGGTCTCGCGCCCGTAGCCGGAGGAGGTGCCGGTGATCAGAACGGTCTTCATGGTGTGCCCCTCGCGATGTGGTGGGATCGGGGATCCACGGATGGACAGGCATTTTCCTGCTCCGCGGAAGAACTGCTGATCCCATTGAATCGCTCTGACCTGCACAGATAGTAGAACTATCCTCGCTCCTCCTTGCATAATCCTCCTTGCACGATGCTCCTCGACCGTCCGGATCGGCTCAGGGCAGGACACTCACGGGGGCGCGTACGGTGTCCCGCAGACGGGCCGCGTCCCGGCTCGGGGGTGCGCCGAACAGGCGGCGGTACTCACGGCTGAACTGCGAGGGGTTGTCGTAGCCGACGCGGTGGCCGACCCCCGTGACGTCGCCCGGGTGCGTGGCGAGCAGCAGCCGGGCCTCCTGGAGCCGGATCTGCTTCTGGAACTGGATGGGGCTCATCGCGGTCACCGCCTGGAAGTGCCGGTAGAAGGCGGAGACGCTCATGCCGGCCAGGCGCGCCACGTCCTCGACGCGGAAGGGCTCGGCATAGTGCTCGCGGATCCAGCGCACGGCGCGTGAGACGTGACTGAGGCCGCTGTCGGCGAGGCCGAGCCGGCGCACCGCCGCCCCCTGCTCGCCGGTGATCAGACGCCACAGGATCTCCCGCTTGACCAGCGGGGCCAGCACGGCCCGGTCCCGGGGCTCGTCGAGCAGGCGCAGCAGCCGGACCACCGCGTCCAGCATGGCAGGCGGGGCGTCGCCGACGGCGATCCCCGACGGCACGCCCGCCCCGGAACGCGGGGTGTCCGCGGGACCGGCCTGCACCAGCAGCTCGGCGACGGCGGCCGGTTCCAGCGTGAGGCCGAAACCGAGGGCAGGCTGTTCGGGGTCGGCCCGGGTGAACTGTCCGGTGACCGGCAGGTCGACGGACGCGACCAGGTACTGCCCGGCGCCGTACTCGTAGACCCGGTCGCCCAGCGCGAGCCGTTTGGCTCCCTGGGCGATGACCGCCAGGACCGTGCCGGACATCGAGGGCGCCGGCGGATCCGGCCGGTCGACCCGGGAGATCAGGACGCCGTCGATGGCGGTGCTCCAGTCGGAGCGGGCGTGCCGCGCCAGCAGGGTACGGAGCTCTTCGAGGTACATGGATCCATTGCAGCACCGTTTCGCGGTGCGGAACCCTGCGCGGTGTACGGACAGCGCAGCGGGGGCGACCGCCCTGTGGTCGCCCCCGCCTGTTCATCGCGGCTCAGAAGTCAAACGCGATTGCTGTGCTCAGAACTGCAGCGCCCAGGAGTCGATCTTGCCGGTGTCGATGTTCGCGTTGTCGTTGACGCGAAGCTTCCAGACGCCGTTGGCCACCTCCGCGGAGGCGTTGACGGTGAAGGTCCTGATGATGTTGTCCGCGCTGCCGCCGGTGCGGTTGTGCAGGGTGTAGACGGTGCCGTCGGGTGCGACGAGGTCCACCTTGAGGTCACCGATGTACGTGTGCTTGATGTCGACCGCGACGGTCAGCGCCGCCGGGGCGTTGCCGGCGACACCGCTGACGGTGACCGGCGACTCGACGGTGGCGTTGTCGTTGATCGCGTAGTCGGCCGCGTTCTCGAACCGCTTGCCGGGCGGAACGGTACCGCCGTCACCGACGTACAGCAGCAGGTTCGGGGAGCCGGTGCCGGGGCTGGTCACCACGTTCGGGGTCGCGGCGGCCACCAGGGCGTCGCGGACCTGCGCCGGGGTGCTGGAGGTGTTCTGCGCCAGGTACAGCGCCGCCGCGCCGACCACGTGCGGGGTGGCCATCGAGGTGCCCGAGATGGTGTTGGTCGCGGTGTCCCCGGTACCCCACGAGGAGGTGATGGAGGAGCCCGGCGCGAAGATGTCCAGGACCGTGCCGAAGTTGGAGTAGCTGGCCTTGGCGTCCGTGTTGGTGGTGGCGCCGACCGTGATGGCCTCGGCCACGCGGGCCGGGGACTTGGTCGAGGCGTTGGTGGACTCGTTGCCCGCTGCGACGCCGTAGGTGATGCCGGAGGCGATGGAGTTGCGCACCGCCGTGTCGAGCGCGGAGTCCGCGCCGCCGCCGAGCGACATGTTGGCCACGGCGGGCTTGACGGCGTTGCGCGTCACCCAGTCGATGCCCGCGACGACCTGGGCCGTCGTACCGGAACCGTTGTTGTCGAGGACGCGGACGCCGACGATCTTCGCCTTCTTGGCCACGCCGTACGCGCCGCCCCCGACGGTGCCGGCGACGTGCGTGCCGTGGCCGTGGCCGTCCTGGGCGGTGTTGTCGTTGTCGATGGCGTCGTAGCCGTAGGAGGCGCGGCCGCCGAAGTCCTGGTGGGTGATGCGGACACCGGTGTCGATAATGTAGGCGGTGACGCCCTCACCGGCCTTGTCCGGGTAGGTGTAGCTCTGGTTCAGCGGCAGCGCCCGCTGGTCGATGCGGTCCAGGCCCCAGGACGGCGGGTACGGCTGGGTGGCGTCGACGGTGAAGACACGGTTCTGCACGACCGACTTGACCGCCGGGTCGGCGGCGAGCTTCTCGGCCTGCGCCTCGGAGACCTCGACCGAGTAGCCGTTGAGCGCGGCGCTGTAGGTCTTGTCGATCTTGGCGCCGTAACGCTTGGCCACGGCCTTGCCGCTGTCGGCGGTGGAGCGGGCCGCGGTGTCGTTCAGGGTCACGATGTAGCTGCCGGAGATGGTTCCGGCGGCGCCGGCGTTCTCGATGACGCCCTGCGCGCCGTTGTCGGCCGCCGAGGCGGGCAATGCGGCGGCCGCGCCGAGCGCGAGCGCGACGACGGCGGTCGCGCTGATGCCGGCGATCTTCCGGCGGGTGTGACGCATCACGGACATGTGGGGGGTCCTCCTCATGGGTGCTGCACTGCGGGGACGAGGCGGGCTCATTAGCCATGCACATGACAATGCAATGGCCAACGGGCTGCCGCCCCCGAAAGGTTGACCCACCCCCCGCTCACCCACAAGAGGTCGACGGGCGCGTAACATCCTTGCCATGTCCCAGTCATGATTGCGCAAAGCTGCACCGCACATGACGCGGGCACGGCCCGGTCGGGCCGGCCCCGAGGGCGGCACGCGCGCCGACACCCGGACGCGTGGCGGGCGTTGCCCGAACAGCGACGGACCCGGGACCTCGATTTCCCGCCGGACCCTACGACGGCACGCCGGCCGGCGGCCGCAGCGGCTCACCGCGACGGGACGCGGGTGCGGACCACCGCCGCCTGCGGGGTTACCGGTGCATCCGGCGGCGGGGACACCCCCACCGCGCCACCCCGACCGAACGGGTTCACGCCAAACCGGACTTCCCGGTTTCGACCTCGCCCTTCAGGTCCGCGGGCTGGGCGACAGGCACGGACCCACCCGGCGGACGGCACCGCGGCAGGCCTGACGGGCGGCCCCGGCAGCGTGCGGGGCTCCGGCCGGGCCGAGTTGTGAAATTTTTGTGTACCCGAACCCCCGCCGGGGTGGGGGCCGGGGAACAGCTGTGGCGGACCGTAACCGGTCCGCCACAGGCAAGCGCGGAAGGGTCGGCGCACGTATGCCCGCGCGCCGACCCGTCCGTGCCGAAAGCTGCTTCGATCAGCAGTCGCCGTGACCGTAGCCTCCGCCCCAGTCGTCATCGTCGTCGTACCAGCCGTGGCCGTGACCGCCGTAACCGTGGTCGTCATCGCCCCAGCCGCCACCGGTGACATAAGTGGGCGCGTGCGTGGGGGCTGCTGCCGAAGCCGTGCCTGCGGCTCCGAGAGCGGCGCCACCTGCCATCAGAACACCGATGGCGGACACCGCGAAGAGTCGCTTCACTCTCAGTGCTTGCATGGTTCGAACCCTTCTTTTCCGTTCTCGTGCCACGCATTCGGGACGTGCTCGGGGGCGCCCTCTCGCGCAATTGGTTATGAGCGCGGGTGCGTGGCCGACCGCATGCATGCGTGTGCGCGTATCCCCCGTCAACACAGCCTCCGTGGGGCTGCGGACTTCCGGGCCGACACGCGATTCCTCAAGCGTGGTGCTCGGGCGCACTACTGCGGGCTGAGTGTGTTCCCCACAGTTGCGGTTCTCATGTACAGACGCTAGTCCCCTATCCGGAGCTTGGCATCTCGGGCAGCACATCTGCAGCACATCCGGTGGGCGTCACGACGAACTCCCCTGCCGGGGCACGAGGTGCCACCACTGGTCGTCGTACTCCTCACCGCATGAGTTCTGCGCCGCCGGAAGGGCCTGCCCGCGGCCCTGGACCAGCAGGCACTTGGCGTTACCGGCGTTGCGCAGGACGAAGTGCCCGGCCCGGGCATCCGTGCCCCACAGCAGTTCCCAGCGCTGCCCGCGCTGCCCGGCGGTGCAGGCGAACTGGCGGACGGGGGCGAGGTTCTCTTCGCCCGCCACGGCCAGGCACCGGCCGCTGTGCGCATTGCGCAGCGTGCGGCTGGAGCCGCCGTTCTGCTGGGCCAGCGTCCAGGTGCGGTCGGTATCGGCGGTGCAGGTGTCCTGCACCGGCACGAGGCCCTCGCCGGTTCCGGATGCCCGCAGGCACAGTCCGCTGCCGTCGTTGACCAGGTGTCCGGTGAGCGCCGACGGATCCTCCTGGGCCGCGCCCGGGCTCGTGGCGGTCCTGCCGGCGGGCGGGGTGGCGGCCCCGGTTCCCGGGTCGCCGCCCACCCGGACCGCGATCACCGTGGCCACGCACACCAGGGCGACCGCGCAGGCCGACAGGATGCCGACGCGGTGCTCGTGGATGTTGACCTGGAGGTTCCCGCTGCCGCGCTGCACCCCGGCCGGGCCGTGGAATGCGTCCCCGCGGCGGCCGTCGGCCGGGGCGGGCTCCGGGTCGGGCGCCGACCCGGTCACCGGCGGGAGTCGAACCGGTTCACCTGGACATTGCCGTCCCCGGACTGGACCGCCGCCGGGCCGAGGAACACGTTGTGCGCGGACATCCCGGCGGCCGGGCCCGTCGCCCGCGCGACCTCGGCGAGCAGCGCCCGCAGTTCCGCCGCGGCCGCGGCCCGTTCGTCCGGGTCCAACTGGTCCAGCAGGTCCTCGGTACGGGTCCGCCAGGCCGCGCCGTGCCGGGCCCTCTCCTCGTCCCCGCCGCCTTCCGGAGCGTCGCCCTCCTGCCCGGCTGCCGTCAGTTCGGCCGCGGTCCGGTCCAGACGTTCCAGCTGGGCGCTCTCCTGCTGCCGGTCCCCGCGTCCGAGCAGCCGGGCCAGCCGGTGCCGCACCGCCTGCCAGGCGTCCGTCCCGGCGGCCTGTACGACGCCCGATCCCACCGAGGCCGCCAGTGCGACCATCGCCTCTTCCAGCATGACGCTCCCCCTTCGCCGCCCCCGGGCACGGCCTCAACGGTAGCCCCGCCCGCCGCGGCTGCGACAGCCCCGGACCGGCCGGGCCCGGACCCTCCTCAGTGGGGCGGTCGCTGCGGGGTGCCGGCCATGCCCGAGGAGCGGCCGCCGAGTTCGGCGTCGAGGGTCCGCTGGGCCGTGCGCATCGACTCGGCGTACTTCGGCTCGGCCATGCGCCGCCAGGCCTCGTCCGGCGCGACCTCCTCGACCCGGCTCACGACCCACCAGATGTTGCCGAACGGGTCCCTCACCCGGCCCCCGCGGTCACCCCACGCGCTGTCGTCCGCCTCGGTGACCACCCGTGCTCCGCGGGCGACGGCGGCGGCCATCGCCGCGTCCGCGTCGGGTACGTAGACCCGCAGCATGGAGGGCATGGCCGGCCAGTCGGGCCGCCGGTCGAAGGCCAGCACGACCGTGTCGCCGATCCGGATCTCGCCGTGGCCGATGCTGCCGTCCTCGACCGACACCCGTGCGATCTCCTCGCCGTCGAACGCCGCGGTGATGAAGTCGAGCAGCGCGCCCGTGTCGTCGGTGACGACCCACGGCGCGACGCTCGTGTAGCCCTCGGGGGCAAAGCGGTCCATCGGCCTCGTCCCGTCCCTTCTGTTTCCTGCTGCTTCGCGTGACATCACCACCGTAGGCACCAATGAGGTCAGCACCCGTCCTACTTGGGGCGCGGATCCGTGACGTGTCGGTGATGGCCCGGACGCCTCGCGTCCGGCACGGTGGGCGCGGTCGGTGGCCGTCGCGTCCCGTGCGGCGGTCGTTCAGCGCGCGGGAGAGTTTCGTATGACCGAGAACGGCAGTTCCCCGACCGGCCGCCGCGCCCTCCTGCTGGCCGCCGGGTCGGTCGGGGTCGCGGCGCTGACGGCGGCCTGCTCCGGCCCGGCCCGGACCCGCGGGGCGGCGGGGCAGCCGTCCGCGTCCTCGTCGCCCCTCTCGGCGTCGCCCGGCGGCAGCACCCCCGCCTGCGTGCTGGCCGTGAAGGCGGGCGCCGGCCCGTACTACCTCGACCTGGACCGGGTCCGGTCGGACATCACCGAGGGCCGCAAAGGCGTGCCGTTCCGGCTGGACCTGACCGTGGTGCGGGTGTCGGCGGGCTGCCGGCCGGTCGCGGACGCCGCCGTCGACGTCTGGCACGCCGACCACTCGGGTGCCTACTCCACCGGCGGGTCCGCCTTCCTGCGCGGTACGCAGGTCACGGACGGCGCCGGCCGCAGTACCTTCCGCACCATCGTGCCCGGCTGGTACGCCGGGCTGGCACCGCACATCCACTTCAAGGTGCGTCCCGACCGCCGGACCGAGACGACCTCGCAGTTCTTCTTCCCCGAGCCCCTCCTGCTGCAGGTGTACGCGCGCCCTCCGTACGCCGGGCGCCGCGCGCCGAAGCACCCCAACGCCCGCGACGACCGGTACCGCGCCTCCGGGGCCGCGATGACGCTGGCGCCCGTCCCCGACGGCGACGGCTACCGCGCCGCGTACACCGTGGGGATCGCCTGAAGGTCAGAGTGCGAGGCCCTCGATGAGTTCGGCACCCGGGAGCTCCGCGAACAGCTTGCCGGGGGCGATGAGCTTGCCCCGGCGGCGTACGGCATGTCGGCGACCGCCGCGTCCACCAGGAGCGGCCAGTCGGCCGGCAGACCGATCGGAGTGATGCCCCCGTACTCCATGCCCGTCAGTTCCACGGCCGTCTCCATCGGCGCGAAGGACACCTTGCGCGCGCCCAGGTGGCGCCGGACGGCGCCGTTGACGTCGATACGGCCGGCGGAGGGCACGAGGCAGGCCGCGAGGGTGACCTCGCCACCGCGCTTGGCGGCGACCACCACGCAGTTCGCCGACTGCCCGAGCAGGTCCTGCCCGTAGTGCGCGACGAAGGCAGCGGTGTCGGCGATCGCCGGGTCGGTGTCCACGAGGAGGAGCTGCTCGGCGGGCACGTCACCGGTCCAGCCGCGGACCGCTTCGGCCACGGGCGGGGTGAGTTCCGCGAGACAGTCGGGAGCCGGCACCGCGTGTTCGAAGGGCCCGATGGGAGCGCGCATGCCCGCACGCCAACACGGCCCGCCCACGCCCTCGGGCGTCCTCCGGGTGCCCCGAGGACTCGTGCGGGCCCCCGCCGGGCCTTCGGTGTGAGCGGGCACCCGAGGTCGCAGTCGGACGTGGCGCCCCGTCCCGTCAGCCGACCTGGATTCCGATGACGCAGGTGTCGTCGTCCGTGTCGGAGCGGCTCTCGGCGAGGAGCCGGTCCAGCTGCCGGTCCAGGTCCCCGGCGCAGGCGGCCGCCGTGTGCACGAGGTGGCCGAGGGAGTCCTGCACCGAGGAGTCCCGCCGCTCCACCAGCCCGTCCGTGAACATCAGTACGGTGTCCTCCGGTTCGAGGCGCACCTCCCGTTCGGCGTACGTCACCTCGGGGAGCGCGCCGAGCAGCAGGCCCTCGATCAGCGGGAAGGCCTCGGCCTCGCCGCCGCGCACGAGTACGGGCGGCAGGTGCCCGGCGCGCGCCCACCGCATCACCCGGGTGCTGGGATCGAAGATCCCGCAGACGGCGGTGGCCGTCACGTGCTTGGCGAGGTGGTGGGTGACCGTGTTGAGCCAGGAAAGCAGCTGTGCCGGGCCCGCTCCGGTCACGGCGAGGCCGCGCAGGGCGTTGCGCAGGACGACCATGCCGGTGGCGGCCTCGATGCCGTGGCCGGCGACATCACCCACGGACAGCATGATCAGACCGGAGGGCAGGACGACCGTGTCGTACCAGTCGCCGCCGACGAGCGACTCGGTCTCCGCGGGCCGGTAGCGGACGGCGACGCGCAGGCCGGGGGCCGTGATGGCCGGCGGGGTCGGGGGCATGATGGCGTGCTGGAGTTGCAGGGCCAGGCGGTTGCGTTCGGCGGACTCGGCCTCGCTGTGGGCGAGTTGGTCCCGGGTCGCGGCCAGGGCGACCTCGGTCCAGTGCTGCGCGGAGATGTCCTGGTAGGCGCCGCGGACGGCGTGCAGTCGCTGGTCGGCGTCGAGGACGGGCTCGGCGACGACGCGGATGTGCCGGGTGATCCCGTCGGACCTGCGCAGGCGCAGGTTGACGGAGGCCGGACGGCGGTAGCGCAGCACGGCCCGCAGGAAGCGGCCGAGGGCGGCGGAGTCGTCGGGGTGTGCGTAGCCGGGGAGTTCCCGCAGCCGTACGGGCGGTGCGGTGGTCGGCAGGCCGTGGAGCGCGTACAGCTGCGCGTTCCAGGTGATCTCGCCGGTGACGAGGTTCTCCTCGAAGCCGCCGATCCGGCCCAGGCGCTGGGCGTGCTGGAGGAGGTCGGCGAGGCGCGCCGTCTCGTCCTCGACGCGCCAGATCAGCAGGACGGCCGCGCCGTGCCGGCTGACGCTGATGTCCGCGACCGAGGTGAGGGGGATCTGGTCGACGAGCGCGGTCAGGCTCATGCGGCGGGCGCGGAAGGGCTCGCCCGTCGCGTGGACCCGCTCGACGATGTCGAACAGTCCTCGCTCGCCGGCGGCCATCGGGTAGGCCTCCAGCAGCAGCGCGCCGTTGACGTCGCCGCGCTGGCGCCCGGCGGGATCGACGAACCTGCTGCTGGCGTGGCGGATGCGGAAGTCGGTCAGTCGGCCCTCGGGGTCGACCACCGGGGTGAGGACCACGGCGGGGTCGTGCAGGCCTTCGGCGAGGTCGACCAGCTCCGCGACGTCCGGGAGCACGGCTTCGAGGGCGCCCGGGTCGCCCGGCGGCGCGGCGTCCATGGTGCGGGCGCACAGCTCGGCGAGGGCCTCGACCTGGCGCTCGATCTGCGGGGGTTGCGGCGCCAGGGGCTGGGGCCAGCAGATCTCCAGGACTCCGTGGATGCGTCCGCCGGTCCCGGCGGGTACGGCCATCCGTCCGCCGTCGGGCCACTGGAGGTGGCCGATCGAGGGGAGTCCGACGCGGTTCAGCCGGGCGAGCGCGACCAGGCGGCGCTCCCGCAGCGCGCGGCGGGCGACGGTGGAGACGCCGGGGGGTACGTGGCGCCAGCGCGCGGCCTCCCCCGGCCCGAACCCGGCGTGCCCGGCGAGGGCCAGGGATCCGTCGGGCGAGGCGCTCCACACGGCGACGGCGACCGCTCCCAGGGGTCCGAGGGCGTTCGTCAGGAGGGACTCGGCCACCGCCTGGGTGTCGTCGGCGGCGGCCAGTACCCCGCTCTCGGCGGTGCGCAGTCGTACCGCGAGCGTGGTGGACCGTTCGGCCGGTTCGGCGGGTTCGGCGGGTTCGGCCGGTGCCGGCGTGGCGGTGCGCTCGACGAACTCGGCGGCGACCTCGCTGACATGGTCGCGTGCGGCCTGGTTGACGATGTCGGCGGCGAGTTCGAGCGGGGCGAGCCCCGTCTCGCGCGACAACTCGTCGAGCTGGCGGGCCGCCGCCGCGGGGGTGCAGTTCAGCTGTCCGATGAGGATGCCCTTGGCCAGTTCGACCAGGGCCCTGCCGTCGGCGGCGGCGTGCGCGTCCCGCACCTCGCGGCGCAGGCGTTCGACGGTGGCGACCAGGCGCCCCAGGGGTGTGGGGGCCTGGTTCGGGACGGCGCTACGGGACTCCGCCGCCACCGCGCCCGGCAGCCGCGCATCGTCGTACTGCTGTGTGTCGGGGGTACTCACCGTGCTGCCGGCTCCTTGTCGGGGCGGTCGTGGCCCTGCGGGGCGGGCTGTCGGGGGCATGCCCGCGGCGGACGGGTCGGACGGAACGGATGGAACGGATGGAACGGACGGTGGATACGGGGCGGCGGTCATCCGGTGAGCCAGTGCCGGACGCGGGCGATGAGGTCGTCGGCGTCGACGGGCTTGGTGACGTAGTCGCTGGCTCCCGCGGCGAGGCTCTTCTCCCGGTCCCCCGGCATGGCCTTGGCGGTGACCGCGATGATGGGCAGCCCCGAGTAGGCCGGCATCCGCCGGATCTCGGCGGTCGCCGCGTAGCCGTCCAGTTCCGGCATCATCACGTCCATCAGGATCAGGTCGACGCCGTCGTTGCGGGTGAGCGTCTCGATGCCCTTGCGGCCGTCCTCGGCGTGCAGGACCCGGACGCCGTGCAGTTCCAGCACACCGCTGAGGGCGTACAGGTTGCGCGCGTCGTCGTCGACGACGAGGACGGTGCGTCCGGCCAGGTCGTCGTCGAGGACCGGGGCGGTCTGCCGGCGCTGCGACTCCTCGTGGACGAGGGGCAGTACGTCCCCCGGCCGGTCGGCGGACAGGTGCAGAACGATGCGTTCGCGGAGCTCGTCCAGGCTCGACAGCAGTTCCAGCCGGCGCGACGCGGCCCGTTCCCGCAGCGCCCGCTCCTGCCCGTTCTTCAGGCGGGGGTTGTTGTGCGCGAGGACCGGGAGGGAGGAGAGCGCCGGGTCCCCGTCGAGCGCGTCGAGGAAGCGCAGGGCCTCGCCGTCGGGCATGTCGAGTTCGAGGACGACGCAGTGGAAGGAGTCCGAGGCCAGGGCGGCAGCGGCTTCCCGCGAGCTCGTGGCGTTGACCACCTGGATGCCCTCGCGGTGGTCCCCGGGCGGCTGGTGGCCGGGGGCGAAGTCCCGGTCGGCGCTCTCGGCGACGAGGGAGAGCAGCCCGTTGGGGCGTTCCTCGATGACCAGGAGCCGGCGGGCCTGCCGCTGCGGCGGAACGGGGGCGGCCGGTCCCTGGCCGCCCGCCGGTGCGGGGGCCCGGCCCGCGGCGGTCTGCCGGGTGGCCGCCGGGGCGTCGGTGAGGGGCTCCTCCTCGTAGTCCGCCCGGCTGACCGGCAGGTAGAGGGTGAAGGTGCTGCCCTGGCCCGGCGTGCTCTCCGCGGTGACGGCGCCGCCGAGGAGCTGGGCGATCTCACGGCTGATGGAGAGCCCGAGCCCGGTGCCGCCGTACTTGCGGCTGGTGGTCCCGTCGGCCTGCTGGAAGGCGCCGAAGACGGACTCCAGCTGCTGCTCGGGGATGCCGATGCCGGTGTCCCGTACCCGGAAGGCCAGCATGGGCGCGCGGCCGGGGAGCCCGGCGGGCACCTCGGGGGCCGTGGCGGGTTCGATCCGCAGCTCCACGCCGCCGCGCTCGGTGAACTTGACCGCGTTGGACAGCAGGTTGCGCAGGATCTGGCGCAGCCGCGCGTCGTCCGTGAGCAGGTCGGCCGGGGCATCGGGGGCGGTGGTGACGGTGAAGTCGAGGCTCTTCTGGGTGGTCAGCGGGCGGAAGGTGGCGTCGACGTACTCCAGGAGCTGCGGCAGGTGCACCCGCTCGGGGTTGACGTCCATCTTGCCCGCCTCGACCTTGGAGAGGTCGAGGATGTCGTTGATCAGTTGCAGCAGGTCCGAGCCCGCCGAGTGGATGATGCCCGCGTACTCGACCTGCTTCGGGGAGAGGTTGCGGGTCGGGTTCTGGGCGAGCAGCTGGGCGAGGATGAGGAGGCTGTTGAGCGGGGTCCGCAGCTCGTGGCTCATGTTGGCCAGGAACTCGGACTTGTAGGTGGAGGCCCGCGACAACTGCTGGGCGCGGTCCTCCAGTTCCTGCCGGGCCTGTTCGATCTCCAGGTTCTTGGCCTCGATGTCGCTGTTCTGGCTGGCGAGGAGGGCCGCCTTCTCCTCCAGTTCCGCGTTGGAGCGCTGCAGTTCCACCTGCTGGACCTGCAGTTCCTCCGAGCGTGCCTGGAGTTCCCCGGTCAGCCGCTGGGACTCCTCAAGGAGTTCGTCGGTACGGGCGTTGGCGACGATGGTGTTGACGTTGACGCCGATGGTCTCCATCAACTGGCCGAGGAAGTCGCGGTGCACGGGCGTGAAGGCGGAGAAGGAGGCGAGCTCGATCACCCCGAGGACCTGGTCCTCCACCACGATCGGCAGGATGATCAGGCTGCCGGGCGTGGTGTGGCCGAGGCCCGAGGAGATGACGTAGTCCCCGGGGACCCGGTCGGTGGCGATGATCCGGTGGCTGCGCGCGGCCTGCCCGACCAGGGACTCGCCGAGGGCGAAGCCGGCGCCCAGGGTGGTGCCGGCGGGGCGGCCGTAGGAGCCGACCAGGGTGAGGACGGTGCCCTGGGTGCCGTCCTCGGCGAGGTAGAAGGCGCCGTACTGGGCCGCGACCAGCGGGGTCAGTTCGTCCATGACGAGTTCGGCGACGACGGCGAGGTCCCGGTGGCCCTGCATCAGGCCCGAGATGCGCGCCAGGTTGGACTTGAGCCAGTCCTGCTCCTGGTTGGCCCGGGTGCTCTCGCGCAGCGAGCCGACCATGGAGTTGATGTTGTCCTTGAGTTCGGCGACCTCGCCCGAGGCGTCGACGGTGATCGAGCGGGTCAGGTCGCCCTCGGCGACCGCGCTGGCGACCTCGGCGATGGCCCGGACCTGGCGGGTCAGGTTGCCGGCCAGCTCGTTGACGTTCTCGGTCAGGCGCTTCCATGTCCCCGAGACGCCCTCGACCTCGGCCTGGCCGCCGAGCCGGCCCTCGCTGCCGACCTCGCGGGCGACCCGGGTGACCTCGGCGGCGAAGGCGGAGAGCTGGTCGACCATGGTGTTGATGGTGGTCTTGAGCTCCAGGATCTCCCCGCGGGCGTCCACGTCGATCTTCTTGGACAGGTCGCCGTTGGCGACGGCCGTCGTGACGAGGGCGATGTTGCGGACCTGACCGGTGAGGTTGTTCGCCATGGAGTTGACGTTGTCGGTGAGGTCCTTCCAGGTCCCCGCGACGTTGGGTACCTGTGCCTGGCCGCCGAGCCGGCCCTCGGTGCCGACCTCACGGGCCACCCGCGTCACCTCGTCGGCGAACGCGGACAGTGTGTCGACCATCGTGTTGATCACGCCGGCCAGCGCGGCGACCTCGCCCTTCGCCTCCACCATGATCTTCTGCGAGAGGTCGCCCCGGGCGACGGCGGTGGCCACCTGGGCGATGGAGCGCACCTGGCCCGTCAGGTTGGAGGCCATCACGTTGACGTTGTCGGTGAGGTCCTTCCAGGTGCCGGAGACCCCGCGGACGGTGGCCTGGCCGCCCAGGTTGCCCTCGGTGCCGACCTCACGGGCCACCCGCGTCACCTCGTCGGCGAACGCGGAGAGCTGGTCGACCATCGTGTTGATGGTCTCCTTCAGCTCCAGGATCTCCCCGCGGGCGTCCACCCGGATCTTCTGCGTCAGATCGCCCTGGGCCACCGCGGTGGTGACCTCCGCGATCGAGCGCACCTGGGCGGTCAGGTTGTCCGCCATGACGTTGACCGACTCCGTCAGGTCCTTCCAGGTTCCGGAGACGCCCTTGACGTCGGCCTGGCCGCCGAGCCGGCCCTCGGTGCCGACCTCACGGGCCACCCGCGTCACCTCCCCGGCGAACGCGGAGAGCTGGTCGACCATCGTGTTGATGGTCTCCTTCAGCTCCAGGATCTCGCCGCGCGCGGTGACGTTGATCTTCTGCGAAAGGTCACCCTTGGCCACGGCCGTCGCGACCTGGGCGATGGAGCGCACCTGGGCAGTGAGGTTTCCGGCCATGAAGTTGACCGAATCCGTGAGGTCCAGCCAGGCGCCGCCTACTCCCGGTACGTCCGCCTGACCGCCGAGCGTTCCCTCGGTGCCCACCTCGCGGGCCACCCGCGTCACTTCGGACGTGAACAGCGACAGCTGGTCGGCCATCCCGTTGAAGACCGTGGCGATCTCGCCGAGCAGGCCGTCCGCCGTGTCGGGCAGCCGGGTACGGAAGTCCCCGTCCCGCACGGCCGTCAGGCCGGCCAGCAGCTGGCGCAGTTCCGATTCGCCGATCCTGTCCTCGCCGGGAGGCGCCGGTGTGCTGCCCAGTGCCTCGGAACCCGACCGCTCAGCCATCTGCCAACCTCACTCTAGACAACGACCGTGCCGGCGCACGGGACAGGACACGGCAGCGGGACGCACCGGATCCCCCGGACCGGCCGGGGGATCCGTCTTTCGCCGTACAACCAATGGAGAAGGCTATCGCCGACCCCGGCAGGTCCGATCACCTGATCCCCGATCAATCGGAATCCGCGCGTACGCACACCGCCGCGGAACCGGCGGATGCACGGGCGGGCGGCGGGTAGGCGAACCGTGACGAACGACACGAACGACACAGCCGAAGTGGGTGAGGACATTGGCGGTCAAGGCCGTGGGCTGGGCCCGCACGTTTCCGGTATCGAGAGGGGTCCGGGCGGCGCGGCAGTGGACCGCCGGACACCTCGCCTCGCTGCCGTGGGGCGGCGCGGCCCCGGACACGGTGCATTCCGTACTCCTCAGCGTCTCCGAACTCGTCACGAACGCCCACCTGCACGCGGTCGGCCCCGCCCACCTCGTGCTGACGTGGGACGGCAGTTGCCTCCACGTGAGCGTCGCCGACTCCGACCCGCATCTGCCCGTTCCGCGCACGGCCGATGCCGATGGCGACACGGGCGCCACCTCGGGCCGGGGGCTGGGGATCGTCACCGTCCTCGCCGACTCCTGGGACGTCCACGCATGCCACGGGGGCAAGGCGATCACGGCCTGCTTCCGGCCACCGGGCGCGTCCGACCCCCACTCCGGCCCCCGGCGGGGCCCGCCGACCGGTCCCGGTGGGACCCGGCGGTCATGACCCGCCGACGGCGTCCTCGACGCTCGGGTGAAGGGAGAGGACCGTATCGGCGCCCGTCAGGGCGAAGAGACGGCGGAGTTGCTCACCGGGGGCCGCGATCCGCAGGGTGGTCAGGTGGTGCAGGCGCAGCAGCAGGTTGAGGAACGACGAGTCGCCGAAGGTGATGGGGCCGGCGTCCAGCACGACCAGCCGGTACCGGTCCGCGGCAGAGGTCAGCGCCGTCTCCAGCGGCGCCAGCGTGTCCTGGTCCAGCTCCCCGTGCGCCGTCACCACCCACCCGGCCCCCGCGGGGTAGCCGTCCCCCACGACGCCCTCGTGGTGGTACGCGTCCCCTGCTCCGGTCATGTCCGCCTCCCCGGATCGTCATCTGTACGGCCTCCGCAAGGGAGTATGCCTGTTCGTCAGCCGGGCGCGGACGCCGCGGTCTTGGCATGCCCGCCGGGGCCCGACATCGCCTCCCGGCGATGCCGGACAAGAAAGATCCCGCGAAGGGCGAGTAAGGACGCGAAGTCGGGGCACAAGCGTCCGAGCAGCCGTCAGTCAATCGGGAGGGAACGGCCACATGTCTCGCTCGGCCACCGCCGTCAGCCTCATTCGTGCAACAGACGCGCAGATCACACCCACTGCGCCCGCCGCCGTGGGAGCCCCGCCGCAGGACGGGCCACTGCCCGAGGTGCAGAACGCGCGGGAGATGGCACCCGCCGACGCGCGCGAACTCTCGAAGCACTTCTTCGAGCGGCTCCGCGACCTGGAAGAGGGCACGCGCGAGTACCAGTACGCCCGCAACACCCTGATCGAGATGAACCTCTCCCTCGTGCAGTTCGCCGCGCGGCGCTTCCGCGCCCGCGTGCTCGGCGGGGGCCTGGACATGGACGACGTGATCCAGGTGGGAACCATCGGTCTCATCAAGGCCATCGACCGCTACGACACCGAGCGCGGGGTCGAGTTCTCCACCCTCGCCCTCCCCTACATCATCGGTGAGATAAAGCGCTATTTCCGTGACACCACCTGGGCCGTCCACGTGCCGCGCCGGCTTCAGGAACTGCGTACGGAACTGGCCAAGGCCCAGGAGTCGCTGACCGACGTGCTGGGCCGGGCCCCGACGGTCAAGGAGGTCGCCGAGCACCTCGAACTGACCGAGGAACAGGTCATCGACGGGCTCGTCGCCGCCAACGGGTACACGAGCGGCTCCCTGGACACCGGCGCCGACAGCGACGAACCGTCGGCGACGAACCGGACGATGCGCCCGCTGGCGGACAGGCTCGGCGACGTCGACCCCGCCATGGAACTCTTCGAGGATTTCCACACCCTCGCCCCCCTGCTGGAGCAGCTGGACGAACGCGACCGGCTGATCCTGCAGATGCGCTTCGGCGATGAGAAGACCCAGGCGGAGATCGGCACCGAGTTGGGCATCTCGCAGATGCAGGTCTCCCGTCTGCTGTCGCGGACCCTGGCCCGGCTGCGCGCCGGAATGCTCACGGTGTAGGCAGCGCCATGCCCTCATCGCCCTCACCCCACCGGGACGACGGACCCGTCCCGCCCGCCGGCGTGCAGCAGCCCTACGACGCCGATGCGGTGTGGGCGGACGCCGTCGTGCGGTGCACGGCCGACGGCACGGGCGCGCGTACAAGTACGAGTACGGGCGCGGGCAAGGCGGCGTCACTGACCGCCCGGCCGTTGCACGACCGTCCCGGTGCCCGGCTGAGCGGCAGTTGCGACCTCGACACGCGGCCGATCCTGAGCGCGGCGCTCGGCGTCGTCACCCGGATCCCCGGCCCGGTCGTCCACCTCGACCTCTCCGCCGTGGGCTTCCTCGACGCGGCCGCCGTCGCGGCCCTGGTGCAGGCGAACGCCACGGTTGCCGGTCAGGGTCGTCGCCTGCTGCTCCACCACCCGCCATACTCGCTCCGCAAGGTAGTGGAGATGTTCCCGGACGAATGTGCCGCGCTGGAGGTCGCAGCATGATCAACCATCCTGCGGCCGACGCCCCCGGGGCCTTCGTCCACCCCGCCCTCTTCTACCGGGGCCCGGCTGATTACCTGGCGGGCGTCGGAGGGTTCGTACGGGCCGCCCTCACGGCCGACGAGCCGGTACTCGTGGCCGTACCCGGTCCGCGGCTGGACACGCTGCGCGAGAGCCTCGGCGGCGACGGGGCCAAGGTCACCTGGACGGACATGACGCAGACGGGCCGCAATCCGGGCCGCATCCTGGCGACCCTGCAGGAGTTCGCCGACCGACACCCGGACCGGCCCGCCCGGATCGTCGGCGAGCCGATCTGGCCCGGCCGCTCGCAGGCCGAGGTACTGGAGGCCACGCGTCACGAGGCCCTCATCAACACCGCCTTCGCGGGGCGGCCGGCCAGCGTCCTGTGCCCGTACGACGTCCTCGGCCTGACCGCCGGGGTGGTGAACGACGCCCGGCGCACCCATCCGGTGGTGATGGAGGACGGCAGGGTCCGGCTCAGCCCGGACCACGTCGACGCGGCCGTGGTCGGCGCCGACTGCGACCGCCCCCTGCCCGAGCCCGAGAGCGGTGCGCCCTCGTTCGCCTACGCCCACGGGGAGCTGGGTGAGGTGCGCGCGTACGCCGAGGCCTGGGCCCGCGGCACCGCCCTGAGCGCGGCGCGGCGCGGCGACCTCGTCCTCGCGGTCAGCGAGGCCGCCGCCAACTCCCTCGCCCACGGGGGCGGGCGTGGCTCACTTCGGCTGTGGAACACGGTCGGCACGGGCCCGGGTGGGGGTGCCGGGGTCGTGGCGGAGATCCGCGACGCGGGCCGGCTGACGGACCCGCTGGCGGGACGCCGCCGCCCCGCCCTGGCCTCCGTCAACGGCGGGCGCGGCCTCTGGATGATCCACCAGCTGTGCGACCTGGTCGAGATCCGCGCCTCGGACAGCGGCCTCACCCTGAGACTGCACATGGCCACGTCCTGAGGGACCGACGGTCCCCTAGACTGTCACGGACATGCTCGGGTGTCCTCGGCCCCACGGGGTCCGGACCGGTACCGCGAACGGCGGCCGGCGTCAACGGTGGGGGTGAGAGACCACAGTGGAAACGATCGGGCCGGAAACCGGCGATCGGCGGCCTGCAGGGCCTTCCATAGCAGGGCAGCGCCGCCGCCTGGCCCTTTCGGGCGTGCGCGGCCACGTGGCCAAGGGCCGTGACTTCACGCACCAGGCGCTGGTGGACTGGGGCTGGGACGGGAACGAGACGTCCGAGGACGTCCTGCTCCTCGTGTCCGAGCTGCTCACCAACGCGGCACTGCACGCGGGGGGTTGCGTCGAGCTCGTGGTCTCGGCCGGCGAGGTCCTGAGGATCGAGGTCTTCGACGGCACGACGACCCTGCCGCGCCGCCACCCGTCCCCGCAGCGCGGCCTCCCCGGCGGCCACGGCCTGTACATCGTGGAGCGTCTCTCCGATCGGTGGGGCACCCGCACCCACGAGAACGGCAAGGCCGTCTGGGCGGAGATCGACGCCTCCCGGCTGACCTCGGGCAGGTCCACCGGCCGGTGACCCGGCCGGTCCGTCCCCCGTACGCGCCCGCGCCCGCGTACGGGAGCTTCATCCCGCGGTACGGGGGCAGGCGCGCGGTATGACATCTCATGCGCTCACCTCCCTGGCCCTGACCCCGGCCCCCGGCCCCGCCTGGCTCCACCTGATCGTGATCGCGTTCGCCGTTCTCGTCCTCGTCAGCAGCCTGGCCCGGCACCGGTAGGCATCCGCACACCGGGGCACAAGCGCAGGAGTCCGTGGACTCGGCAGGCCCGGGAAGGGAGCAACACCATGACAGCTGTGGCACGTCCGAGGATTCTCGTGGTGGGCGCCGGATTCGCCGGTGTGGAGTGCGTACGCCGCCTGGAGCGGCGGCTCTCCCCCACCGAGGCGGAGATCGCCCTCGTCACCCCGTCCTCCTTCCAGCTCTACCTACCGCTGCTGCCGCAGGTGGCCGCAGGGGTGCTGACCCCGCAGTCGATCGCCGTGTCGCTGCGCCGCAGCCGCCGGCACCGGACACACATCGTGCCGGGCGGCGTCGTCGGCGTGGACACCCGGGCGAAGGTGTGCGTCGTACGGAAGATCTCCGGCGAGCTGACCCCCCGGGCCTACGACCACCTGGTGCTGGCCCCGGGCAGCGTCACCCGTTCCTTCGACATCCCGGGTCTGGCCGAGCACGCCCGCGGCATGAAGACCCTTGCCGAGGCCGCGCACCTGCGCGATCACGTCATCGCGCAGCTCGATCTCGCCGACGCCTGCGAGGACGAGGCGGAGAGGGCGTCGCGGCTCTGCTTCGTCGTCGTGGGCGGCGGCTACGCCGGCACCGAGACGGCGGCCTGCCTGCAGCGGCTCACCCACCACGCGGTGCGGCGCTACCCGCGGCTGGACCCGCGGCAGATCCGCTGGCACCTGGTGGACATCGCCCCCAAGCTGATGCCCGAACTCGGCGAGGCGCTGGGCAGGTCCGCCCTGGAGGTGCTGGAGCGGCGGGGCATCGAGGTCTCGCTCGGCGTGTCCGTCGCGAAGGCCGGGCCGGACGAGGTGACGCTCACCGACGGCCGGGTCCTGCGCAGCCGCACCCTGATCTGGACCGCCGGAGTGACCGCCAGTCCGCTCATCGCCACCTTGGAGGCCGAGACCGATCGCGGGCGGCTCGTGGTCGCCCCCGACCTGACGGTTCCGGGCCTCCCGGGAGTCCTCGCGCTCGGCGACGCCGCTGCGGTGCCCGACCTCGCCGCGGGTGAGGACGGGGCGGTGTGCCCGCCCACCGCCCAGCACGCCCAGCGGCAGGGGCGCACGGCCGCCGACAACCTCATCGCGACCCTGCGGAACCGGGCGCTTCGGCCCTACCGGCACAAGGACCTCGGGCTCGTGGTGGACCTGGGCGGACGCGACGGCGTCTCCAGGCCGCTCGGCATCGAGCTGCGTGGCCTGCCCGCGCAGGCGGTGGCCCGCGGGTACCACTGGGCGGCGCTGCGCACCAATGTGGCGAGGACGAGGGTGGCGACGAACTGGCTGCTCAACGCGGTCGCGGGCGATGACTTCGTGCGGACGGGCTTCCAGGCCTGGCGACCGCCGACGCTGCGGGAGTTCGAGCACACGGACGCGTACCTGACACCCGAACAGGTCCGCGCGCACACGGCCCCACTGCGCGCGGGGCTCACGTAGCCCGTCTCGGGAGCCGGGCGCTGGAGCGGCATCCACGGGGTATCCGCGGAGCATGGAAACCTCTTCGGATCGGCCGGGCGCCGCGCGGCGCCCGTGGTGGACGAGGATCGCCGTGGGCGTGGTGGTGGTCGTGGTGCTGATCGTGCTCGTCGGGCGCTTCGGCCCGATTCCGGGACTCGGCGCGCTGTTCGGTGAGAAGACGCACGACCGCTCCGGCCCGGCGCTGCTCAAGTCGTTGCAGGACATGCACCGTTACGAAGCCGCCGTCGGCAACTTCCAGGTGGTCGTGGACCTGGAGAAGGACGCGGCGTTCCTGCCGGACGCGATCCGCGGAACCCGCACGCTGTACGTGGGAGCCGGCTCGGTCAGCGGCTACGTGGACCTGGGCGGGCTGGGCGAGCGGAGCGTCACGGTGAACGGCGACCGTACGGAGGCCACGATCCGGCTGCCGCGCCCGGTGCTGGGGGCCGCCGCGCTGGACCCGAACCGTTCGTACGCGGTGTCGAAGCAGCGCGGCCTGCTGGACCGGCTCGGTGATCTCTTCTCCGACAACCCGGCCGGCGAGCAGGCCGTCCAGAAGCTCGCCGCGCAGCACATCGACGAGGCGGCCCGCGACAGCGGCCTCGCGGAGCGCGCCGAGAAGAACACGACGGCGATGCTGGAGGGGCTGCTGCACTCCCTCGGCTTCCGCACGGTGCACGTCAGCTACGGGTGAGGGGCGCGGCCCGGGACGGACCCGAAGGGGCTGACCGCCGGGCCGGACCCGGAGCGACCGAAAAGTTTCATCGCCTCTGTTTGAGCCCTCGATTCGGGGTCATACGCGTGATGTCGGCGAGTCGCCGTTTCGAGCGGGGCGGCGACTCGCCGAGATCCGTGGCCGCACGCCGGTGTTCCGTCCCCCCGGGCACCGCGTGCGGCCGCAGTCCTGTGTCCCGCACTTCTACGGAAGCAGCTGGTCACGCAGGGTGTCCGGGGTTGATCTCCTGGACGTCCGTGTACCTCATCGAGGCGGGCTCGCTGCGGGCCGGTGCACAGACCTCGGTCGGCGCCAGGAGGAAGCCCTCGTGGTCTCCGCCGTCGAGGAGTGCCTCGATCCGGCCGACGAACCATGCGCGGGCCCCGGTCAGCACGGGGCTGCCGTCGGCGCTCGGCCGCCAGTCCACCCGGGCGAACTTGTCCACCTCGTCGCCCGTCTCGCCGCCGAACAGCTCGGCCAACGGCTGCCGGCCACGATCGAGCACGTGCACCGCCAGGTGTGTGGCACCGCGAGCCACCCGGAAGGTGTGGTTCTGCCTGGACAGCCACACCACGAAGCGCGGCGGCCGGATCGAGCACTGCGAGGCGAAGCCCACGAGGCAGCCCGACCTCTCTCCCGCGGCCTCCACCGTCACCACGTACACGGGGCCGTTCAGGACTTCGGCGAACGCGCCGAGGTCGAGGTCCGTCCGCGTCACGACCGATCCCTCCTGCCGCTTTCATCGCCCCTGCCGGGCACCTGCCCCCGTAGCCGGCGCCCAACCGCGGCGCATGGGGCGCCCGGGGCCGGGTAGCCGGGCCCTGAAGGGTCCTCGCAGGAGGGGGACCGCCGACGGTACCGAAGGGATACGCATGTCGCACGTCGAGGAGTACGTCGAGGTCAACGTTCCCGTACGCACGGCCTACAACCAGTGGACGCAGTTCGAGGAGTTCCCCGCCTTCATGGAGGGGGTCGAACGCATCGACCAGCGCACGGACACGCTCACCCACTGGGTGACCAACGTGAACGGTGTGCAGCGTGAGTTCGATGCGCAGATCACCGAGCAGCTCCCGGACCGCCGCGTCGCCTGGATGACGGTCGACGGGGAGACCCGCCAGGCCGGACTGGTCGTCTTCCAACCGATCGACGCGACCACCACCAAGGTCGTGCTGCACATGAACTGGGTGCCCGAGGGGCTGGCCGAGAGCGCCGCCGACAAGCTCGGCTTCGTCAAGCGCCAGGTCGCGGGCGACCTGAAGCGGTTCAAGATGTTCATCGAGTCGCGCGGCGTCGCGACCGGCGCCTGGCGCGGCGAGGTCTGACCGCTGTGATCGGCGGCGAGAACGCGCGCAAGGGCGCCCGGGCCGCGTCCCGCGGCGGTGGGGCGCGGGAGGTCACGGCGCGCTGCGGGCTGCTGGCCCGCGGGGTGCTGTACGTACTGGTCGGGGTGCTGGCCCTGCGCCTGGCCTTCGGCGACTCCGGAGGCAAGGAGGCCGACCGTCAGGGCGCCCTCCAGGAGCTCGCGGGCAAGCCCTTCGGCAGCGTCCTCGTCTGGGCCGTGGGCATCGGACTGGTGGGGATGATGCTGTGGCACCTGTCGGAGGCGGTGTTCGGGGCGGCCGGACCGGACGGCGACGAGCCGCTGAAGCGGCTGGCCGCGGCGGGGCGGACCGTCATCTACGCGATCGTCGCCTTCTCCGTCCTGGCCTTCGCGGCGGGCGGCGGCGGGCGCTCCGGGGACCAGCAGTCACGCGATGCGACGGCGCGGGCCCTGGAGCTGCCCGCCGGCCAGTGGCTGGTGGGCGCGGCCGGGCTCGGGATCGCGATCGCGGGCGTGGTCATCGCGGTGCAGGCCGCGCGGCGCACCTTCCGCGAGCACCTCGCCATGGGCGGGGTCCCGGACTCCGTGCGCAAGGCCGTCGGTTTCCTCGGGGTGACCGGCGGCCTGGCCCAGGGCGCTGTGTTCGCGGCGGCCGGCGGCTTCGTCGTGTACGCCGCGGTGCGCTACGACCCGGAGCAGGCGAAGGGCATGGACGACACCCTGCGGTCGTTCACCGGTACGCCGGCGGGGCCGTGGCTGCTGGTCGCGGTCGCCGTCGGGCTGATGCTCTTCGGGGCGTTCTCCTGGGCGCTGGCCCGATGGCGCGAGGTCTGACACCCGCGGGCGACGGGCCCGCGGGTTCAGCGCTGCCACCAGTGCCTGCGGCGCGGGTGTACGGCCCGCCCCAGGCGCAGGCCGATCAGCAGGTAGCCGATGAGCGCTCCGGCCGTGTTGAGGATGACGTCGTCGATGTCGAAGACGCGTCCCGTGACGAGGGCGCCCTGGGTGAGCTCCACCAGCGTCATCAGGGCGACCGTCACGGCGGCGACCCGCAACAGCCCGCGGGCCGGGGGCAGCAGGACGGGCAGGAGCACCCCGAACGGCACTCCCAGCAGCAGGTTCCCGCCGAGCTGGCGCACCGCCTCGATCGTCGAGGTCCCGTCCAGGTAGGCCCTGATCGAATGGCCGGGCCGGGCATTGGCGTGCACGAGGTCCGCCGAGGCGGCGGACGGCTCCAGCGTCAGCCGTGCCAGCACCACACTGAACAGGACGGTCCCGGCGAAGGCCGCGAGCATGGCCAGCGCCCGGACGGCCGGGTGTGCCGGACGGCGCTGCCGCCCGGTGGCCTCCATGGCCCCTTCTTCCGACGCCGCACCGCGCCGCCGCGCGTAGCTCCATGTCATGCGGGCGCGTGTACCCCGCCGACGGCCCGGTACGCCGGACGCCAACTGCGCATGTTCCCGGGCCCTTTCGGGCACGCGCGCTGCGTGACCGACATCCCCCGCACCGCACCGCGCACCGGAGGCCCGCCCGCCGCGCCGGCCCTGGCGGCGCGCACCCGCGCCCAGCTGCGGCGCACGGCCGTCCACGTATGGACCGAGAACGTCGCCGACCACGCGGCCGCCCTCACCTACTACGCCGTACTGGCCCTCCTGCCCGCGCTCGTCATCGCGGTCTCCCTCGTGGGGCTGCTGGGCGCGGCGACGCGGGACCGGCTGATCGCCGCGATCACCTCGTACGCACCGCCCCAGTCGGCGCAGGTACTCAGTGACGCGCTCGGCAGCCTCTCGGCGGAGCGGTCCTCGATCTGGGCCCTGCTGATCAGCGGGGTACTGAGCGCGCTGTGGTCGGCGTGCAGCTACCTGGCGGTGTTCCGGCGGGCCCTGCACACGATGCACCGGGTGCCCGACACGCGGCCTCCGCTGCGTGCGGCCCACACGTTGGTGATCAACGCCCTGCTGCTGGTCCTGCTCTTCGTCGGCGCCGTGGGACTGATCGTGTCCGGGCCGCTGGCCCGGTGGGTCGCGCACGTCACCGGCGGGCCCGGCCCGGACGTCGTCGCGCTGCTGCGCTGGCCCGTGCAGGTGGCGGTCGTGACCCTGCTGGTGCTGATCGTCTTCCGTACCGGCCCGACCCGGAGCCGGGGCACGCGGCGGGGGCTGCCCGGCGGCGTCCTCGCGGCCCTGCTCTGGCTGACCGCGACGGGGCTCTTCACCCTGTACACGGAGCTGGACACCTACGGCCGGCTCTACGGCTCGCTGGCCAGCATCGTGGTCTTCCTGGTGTGGCTCTGGCTGGCCAATCTGGCCCTGCTCACCGGGGCCCAGTTCAATGCCGAGCGGGCCCGGGAACGGGAACCGGACGCCCGATGACGTCGGCGGGACGGACGTTTCACTGACGCCCCCGTCCGGGTACCCCTGGCGGTGACCTCCGGGTCGGGCTCACGCGCAACCCCCACGACGGACAGAGGGAGGCCTCATGGACCAGAGCCACGGTGCTCGGGACGGGCGGAGCGAGAGCGTCGAGGAGCGCGCCGACCGGCAGTGGCAGGAGCTCATCCAGGAGATCCGGGTCGCGCAGACGGGCGTGCAGATCCTCTTCGGCTTCCTGCTGACCGTCGCCTTCACCCCGCACTTCCAGGGGCTGCCCCAGGTCGACAAGGTGATCTACATCGTCACGGTGGTCCTGGGTGCCCTGGCGACCGGGGCGCTGATCGGGCCGGTCTCCTTCCACCGCATCGTCTCGGGCCGCCGGCTCAAGCCCGAGGCGGTCGCGTGGGCGTCGCGCCTGACCTTCACCGGACTGCTCCTGCTGCTGGCCACCTGCACGTCCGCCCTGCTCCTCGTGCTGCGGGTGGCCACGCACAACGCCGTCGTGCCGTGGCTGGTCGCCGCGGTACTGGCCTGGTACCTGCTGTGCTGGTTCGTCCTGCCGCTGTGGGCGCGCGTCCGTTACACCGCGGAGGACTGAACCTGAACCGCAGCGACCTCAGGGGGCGGGCGCGGCCGTGGTCAGCTCCGCGCAGCCCAGGACGACGCCGGCGAGATCGCCGCGCCGGCTCAGCAGGGCGCGTTGGGCGCGGGCGCCGTTGCCCCGGTCCAGGAGCACGGCGATCTCCGCGCTCACCCGATCCCGGTCGCCGTGGTCGACGAGCGCCTCGCGGACATGCTCGTAGAGGGCCAGTACGGCGTCGGCGGGAGCGGTCTCCCGCATCGTCCGCGGATGCAGCAGCGGTCCGTCCAAGCCCGAGCGCCCGGCCCGCCAGGCCGCCAGTCGCAGCAGGCCCGTACCGATCCGGGCGGGCGGCTCCCCGGCCCGCCAGGCCCTGGCGGCCGTTTCGACCAGGGCGCGCACGAGGGCGGCCAGGAGCACCGTGGTGCGCGCCTCCAGGCACACGTCCGCGACCCGGATCTCCACCGTGGGGTACGTGGCCGACAGCCGGGCGTCGAAGTAGATCATCCCTTCGTCGTGGAGCACCCCGGAGTCCACCATCGCGCGGACATGCTCGTGGTAGCGGTCGGCGGAGCCGAAGACGTTCTCCGGCCCGGCCGAGGGCAACCGGTCCCACACCCGGCTCCGGTAGCTCGCGTACCCGCTGTCCGCGCCCTGCCAGTAGGGGGAGTTCGCACTCATCGCGGTCAGCACGGGGAGCCAGGGGCGGATCCGGTCCAGGACGGCCACGCCCTCCTCGTCCGACTCGACCGCGACGTGGACATGGCAGCCGCACGTCAGCTGTTCCTGCGCGGTCAGACAGAACTGCTCGGCGATCCACCGGTAGCGCGTCCCCGCACTCAGCGAGGGCCGTACGGGCAGGGGTGAGGTGCCGAGGGCGGCGACGAGTGCTCCGGCGGACGCGGCGTGCCGGGACGCCTCCGCACGCCACCGGACGATCTCCTCCTGGAGCTCGCCCATCTCCGTCACCGGCTTGGTGTTGAACTCCACCTGCTCCCGCTGGAGCTCCTTCTCGAAAACGTGCTCCTGCTCCTCCCGGCCTCTGGAGCACTCCCCGGCGCAGCGGTCGGCCGCGGCCAGGACCGCACCCGACACGGCGAGCGGCTCACCCGTGGAGGCGTCCACCAGCAGCAGCTCTTCTTCCACGCCCACACTTCGCATTCCGCCGCCGCCCATCGCGCCCCGATGCCGCACCGCACACGTTGTCACGGAAGATACGCCGTTCACATGCCGAGGTCCCGCACCCACACAGGCACGGGACCTTCGGCGGAAACCCTGGAGCGCGTCAGCGCTTGAAAACGTCCTTACCCTTTTCCTTGGCCTGCCGGGCATCGCCCTTGGCCTTTTCGGCGCGCCCCTCGGCGGTCATGCTTTCGTTGCCCACCGCGCGACCGACGGTCTCCTTGGTCTTTCCCTTGGCCTGCTCGGCCTTGGCCCGGCTCTTTTCCTTGCCCGACACAGCTGATCACTCCCTGGAGCATGTCAATGGAAATGGGAACTGGATTCGCCTCCCGCGGCGCGGGGCCGACCGGCTACCAGTAGTGGCGTCGGCCGCCGACCGCATGCCCGACCGAGCCCAGGATCCACAGCACCGCGCCCACCACGAGCAGGATGATCCCGATGGTCCACAGGATGGAGATTCCGGTCAAGAATCCGACGAGCAGGAGAATAAGACCGACAACAATCATGATGCCCTCGTTCCCACTTCGGAATTCGGCGGAACAGTTGTATCCGCCGCGGCGTTTCGAGTGGCGTCTACCCTCGAAATTCATCTTTATCAGTGCGACGCCTGTTGATTTTCAGCGGCGAGAACGCGCCGGCACTGTCTCACGCGCGGTGGCTTCCGGAGGGGCCTTCCCCGGGCAGCCCGCCGAGGCCGTAGTGCCCTCCGAGTTCCTCCCGGTAGCCGGGGTCCTGCAGGTGCTTGTCCCGGTGGAACTCCGGGGCGTCCTTGATCTGGTCCTTGGTGGCGTTCACGTAGACCTTTTCCTCCTCCAGATCGATACGGGCGACGGTGCTCGCCGGCAGGAGGACCTCCTTGCCGAAGATCCACACACCGATGTCGACGACCAGGTAGGCGTCACCGACCTCGTAGGAGTGCTTGTCGACCTTCCCGATGTGGCCGTCGCTCGCCTCGACCCGGTATCCGGTGAGGTCGGCCCAGGCCAGGTGGCCCGATGCCGGCCGGTAGCTCCACACATGCTCGGTCATGCGAAACAACTCCTCCGGCAGGGTGAACCCGTGGGGCCCTTCCGTATGTGTTGACGCGGGTGCCCGCCCTGTCGCGGGGCAAACACCACGCCCCGGACCCCCGGAATCCAGCCACTCGCCGGGCACGGCCTCGCGGCCCGGCGGCGCCGCCAGGTCTACGGTGGAAGGGTCCCGTCCCACGTGAACGGCAGATGAGGCTGACAGCTGTGTCGACATCGAGCCACGAGATCTTCGGTGCCCCGTGCTGGGTCAGCCTCATGGCCCGGGATCTCGCATCCGCACAGCGGTTCTACGCCGGTGCACTCGGCTGGGACTTCCGCCCCACCCACCTCGGGGGCGGAATCGTGGTCGCCTTCCGCGACGGGGCCCCCGTCGCCGGCATCGGCTCTCTCGGCGGGACGGGCGGCGCGCCGGCGGTGTGGACCCCCTACTTCGCCGTCGAGGACGCCGACGTCACCGCCGCCCGGATCCAGGAGCGCGGCGCCACCATGGCGGTCGGCCCCGTGGCGTTCGGCACCGGCCGCATCGCCCTGGCGGCGGACCCCGCAGGGGCCGTCTTCGGGTTCTGGCAGGGAGAGGTCGTCCCCGACTGGTCGGTCGGCCGCGGCAGCGCGCCGGCCTGGCTGGAACTGCGGACCCGGGACGCCTTCGCGGCCGCCATCTTCTACGGGGAGGTCCTCGACTGGGCCGGCGGGCGGCCCGGCTGCTGCGTGGTCTCGTACGAGCACGCCCACGTCGTCCTGCGCCACGGGCGCGACACGGTGGCGCGCATCAGCGGCGGCGCGCTCGAAGCGGCACCCGACCCGGAGGTGCGTCCGCGCTGGCACGTCCACTTCCGGGTGCCCGACCTGGAGGCGGTGGTCGAGGCCGCGGTCCGGCTGGGCGGCAGGACCGCCTCGCCCGTCCAGACGTCCAGCGCGAGCCGGTGGGTCGTGCTCGCCGACCCCGACGGGGCGCTGTTCACCGTAGTGGCACCTCAGGACGGGCCTGCCTGAACCGGCTCCGACCGGACGGTCACGGGCCGTCTCAGGCGGTCGCGGGGCGCTTCGAGCCGGACGGGAGTTCCCGAAGATGGATTCCAGGGCACCGGAGTCCTGTCGTGGGAGCGACATCCGGAGCGGCCATGCTCGTCACCTCTCCCCCGGCCGCAGCGAGATGACCGGGTCGGGTGGACCGGGCCGGCCGTCGCCCCTCGGACGGATACGCAGCGCGATACGCCGTACGCGGGCCGGACGCCGCTGGCAGCGGGTCCGGGACGTGGACCTGTGGCAGCGCTCCCTGGGGTTCTCGGCGCTCGGGTTCCTGACGCTCGTACCCCTGCTGATCGTCGTCTCCGCGGCGAACACCGCCACCGGGGAGGGCTTCGCGCAGTGGCTGGGCGACGGGCTGGGCGTATCGCCTGCCGCCCGGGTGAAGATCGACCGGCTGTTCGCCCTGCCCGGCCAGGCGTGGCGGACCACGACGGCATTCGGCCTCGCCGTGCTGACCGTGTTCGGCCTGTCCTTCGGCACCATGCTGCAGAGCGGCTACGAACGGATCCGGGACCTGCCCGCGGCCCGCTGGTGGGCCCGGTGGCGGCATGTGCTGTGGCTCGGCGCCCTGGTCGGCGTCCTGTACCTGTCGGCCATCGCACCACTGTGGCGTGACTCCCCGGCCCGCGGGTTCGTCGCGGTCGCCATCGGCACGGTGTTCTTCTGGTGGTCCCCATGGCTGCTGCTCGGCGGCCGCATCGACTGGATCGCCCTCCTTCCCGGCGCGGTGGCCACCATGATCGCCCTGCTCGGACTGCGGGTATTCGCCCGGATCGTGTTCTCCCCGCTGATCGCCTCCAGCGCCGTCACGTACGGCCCCTTCGGAACCGTGCTCGTCATCCAGACCTGGCTGGTCGGTGTCGGCGTCGTCGTCTTCGGCGGTGCGCTCGCCGGTCGACTGCTCCACGACGAACTGCCGCGCCGGCCATGAGGCCGGCCTGTACGACTGCAACCGCCGCGGAGCACGGCGTTCACCGGCAGGCGCCAAGGAGCGGATCACCCACGGGACTTCGGGCAGGGTGCTCGACGCCACCCGTGGCGGAGCAAGCCGCCGGCACGGCCGAACAGCCCCGCAAGGCCTTCAGGGACGGCGACCGGGGTGCCCGTGGCGATGGATCAAGGGCGCCCGGCCCCTGTTAAAGTGACATGCGCCCATCAAGTCGGGCTCTCGTACACTGCTATTCCAACGGGGTTCACGTGAAGCTTCGCCATGTCCGCGCGGTTGCCGTCTTCGGTATCGCAATCTTCGCACTCACCGGAGCCCGAGGCTCCCACGGCGCCAGCTGCGGTGGCAGCAGCCACAGTTCCGGCTCGGGCTCCAGCAGCTCCAGCGGCGGCAGCACCGGTGGCAGCCACGACAGCGACAGCACCGGCGGCAGCACCAGCAGCTCGGGTGGCACGTCCGTCACCGGCGGATCCAGCAGCAACAAGACCGAGCGCGACATCAAGATCGACGCCTGCAAGCTGGACGACGCGGGCAAGAACCTCGTCGCCAGGATCACGGTCACCAACAGCGGTTCGCTGGACCAGACCTACAACATCACCATGAAGTTCCGCGGGGACGCCACCTCGGCCGCGACCTCCGCCCAGGCCAAGGTCACCGCTCTCACCGTCAAGGCGGGTGCGTCCCAGCAGGCCGAGGCCACCACGCCGTACACCGGCAAGGGCGACGGCAGCGAGTACAAGGAGTGCGTCGTCGCCAGCGCGACGAAGAGCGCCCTCTGATCCGTTCCCGGTCCGGCGAAGCCCCCTCTCCCCCCCAGCGGGAGAGGGGGCTTCGCCGTCCGCCGCCTGCCGCGCGAATCAGGGACCGACCCGGGCCCGGGCCCGCCCCCGAGCCCGTCGGCCACCTCCGCCCGGGCGCACGCCGGGAGACGGGGCGGGGGTCGAGGCCGGGTTCGAGGCGGCGCGTCCCCGCCCGGTCGCGCCGCGGCGCCGGTGGAGCAGCGCGTCGAGGGACAGGGTCGGCGCGCCCGCGAGGATCAGGGGGGTCCACGCCAGCAGGTAGATCAGGTCCGCACCGAAGTAGTACGGGGTGGTCGACCAGCTCATGGTCAACCACAGGCTGAGCGAGATCAGCGCGCCGCCGAGTGCGGCGATCCGGGTCAGCAGACCGGCCAGGGCGCCCAGTCCGACGGCCAGCTCCCCGACGGCCATCGCGAGGCCGATGCCGACCGGATTGGTCATCGAGAGATCGATCAGCCCCGGCACCCCTGCGGCGTCCCGCACTGCCTCCATCTGCTGCCCGATCGAGCCGTCTCCGGTGGCGGACAGGAATGCCGGATCGGTCAGCTTGTCCAGACCGGCGTAGACGAACGTGACGCCCAGGAAGAGGCGCAGCGGCAGCAGTGCGTGCTCGGAGGCTCTCGCGCGGAGGCCGGCGGAAGGCGTGTTCATGCCCATCACACGAGGGATCCCGCGATCCGGTTCGACGTTCGGAGCGGGCTTTTTCGCGGCGGCGGATGCCGAATGAAGCCGATGGTGCTAGCGTCAATAGCATCATGCTGCTCAGTCTGAACATCGCGGACAACCGCCCCCTGCACGAGCAGGTGGCCGGGGCCATTCGGCGGGCTATCGCCGAAGGGGAGTGCGGGCCGGGTGACCGGCTGCCGCCGGCGCGGGAGTTGTCCCAGGCGCTGGGCGTCAACGCCAACACCGTGCTACGGGGGCTGCGCGCGCTGCGCGACGAAGGGCTGCTGGAGTTCCGGCGCGGCCGGGGGGTCACCGTTGCCGGTGGGGCGGACGGCCGGTCGGCGTTGCTGGAACGGGTGCGGGAATTGGTGGCCGACGGAGCCCGCCTGGGCTACGGCAAGGCCGATCTCATAGAGATGATCAAGGAGGCGCAGTGAAGGACCGTGGGGGCTTAACGGGGTTGAGTCGTGGCGCCGCGTGGGGGACGGCCGCCTGGGCGGCCGGGATCCTCGCGCTGCTCGTGGCGCTGCCGCTGGCGGCGCGCAGGGGGTTCGAGGACCGGCTGGCGACGCACTGGAACGCCTTCGGGGATCCCGACGGTTCACTTCCGCTCCGGGCGGTCGTACTGGTACCGACCGCGATCTGGATCGTACTGATCGCCGCCGCGGTGTTCTGGCGCGCGGCGCGGCGGTGGCGAGGGGCCGTGCTGGTCTCGTGCGGGGTGCTGCTCGCCGGGGAGCAGGCCTCGATCGTGCGGGCGAACCTCCACCACGCGGACTGGCGCAACGCGGACTCGGTCACCGTGGGGGCCGTGGCGGCGGTCGTGGCGGCGGCCGCGGCCGGGCTGGTGGGCATGCTGGCGAGCGGCCGGCCCTCCTCCCCCGCCTCGCCGGGACAGGGCCCGCGGATGGACATTCCCGCGGGCGAGCGCCGCGTGTGGCTCGCCCGCACCGAGAACCCGTGGCTGTACGTGCTCGCTGCCGTCGCCGGAATCGTCGCGCTGGCCGCGCTGCTCGTCGGGCTCGGCGATCCGGCGGAGCCGATGTGGCTGTTGATCGTGCCGTTCACGTTCGTCTCGATGGCCGTGCTCGCGTGTTCCTCGGTCCGCGTACGGGTCGCCGAGCGCGGTATGGACGTGGCGTTCGGGCCCCTCGGGTGGCCGGTGAGGCACTGGGACGCGGCGGACATCGAGTGGGCGCGGGCCGAGCACCGCACCCCGACGCAGGTCGGGGGCTGGGGCTACCGGCTCAGCGGCCTCGGCACCACGGTGATGCTGCGGAGCGGCGAATGCCTGGTGATCCGGGCCGGGGGCAAGGACTTCGCGGTCAGCGTGGACGACGCCGAACGGGCCGCCGCCCTGCTGAACTCTCTGGCCGGCGCGCACACCGAGCGGCCCTGAACCGGGCCGAACGGACGGCCGCGCAACCGGTCGGCCGGACGGCGAGGCCGGTGGCCTCCCCGTCCGGCCGACCGCCGTCGGCGCCGGCGCCGGCGCCGGCGGCTCAGTGGAACAGCATCGACGCGTCGCCTGCCGGGGTCGTGACCGATCCCGGACACAGGAAGCTGCCCGAGGCCTTGGCCGCCGTGAAGGCCCGGTTGATGTACTTCCGGCTCGTGGCGTCGCGGTCCCACACGATGCCCGTCGCCTTGTAGCGGCAGGAGATGAAGCTCTGCCTGCCGGTGATGTCGATCAGGTCGGTCCGGGCCGTGCCCGCGGCGTCGTCGAAGGTGAAGGCGGGGTTGTTGTTCAGGGAGGCGACGATGCCACCGCCGCAGGCCAGATTGCCGCCCGGGGTGTTGATGGTGGCGCGGTCGACCGTGAGGGCGGTCGGGGGGACGGCGCTGGTGCTCGCGTTGGTCCAGCTGCAGCTGTTGCCTGCGACCACCATCACGCCGTCGACCTTCTGGTCGACGGCCGAGGCGTCGGTTCCCTGTGCGAGGGCCGCGCCGGTGCCGGCGAAGGCCGCCGCGACGACCAGCGTCGCGATCCCGGCGAGACGTGCGATACGGGTGGTGCGGGTGACGGTGCGGGTGCTCTGGGCGATGTGCCTCATGGTTCGCTCCTCCATGCCACGTACTGGTGGGGGTGGGCGAGGCGCTGGGCCTCACAGAGTGTGCGGAGTGCGTGCCGGGAGAGTCCCACAGCGACCTTGAAGTGTCAGGAGCATGTCAGTGCCGTACCGAGAATGGCCGGAAATACCAACCCCGGTGCGGTGCCGCAGGCCCGTTGCCGAACCGCCACCGGGCCGCGCCGGAGTACCGAGCTGCCGTCGGCGCACACCGACTCGGCGGATTTGGCGGGGCGGCGGTCGGGGGTTCAGGGCCGGTGGGGGTCCGCTTGCGGAACCGGGCCATCGGTTCGCAGCAGCAGGAGGGCGATGTCGTCGGTGCGTGGTGCGTCGCGGTGGGCGTGCTCGATGAGTTCGTCCGCCAGATCGCCGAGGGAATGGTGCTCGGGAGCGTCTGCGATACGGGCCGCGACCGCGCCGATGGCGTCCTCGATGTCCCGGCCGGGGGCCTCGACGAGCCCGTCGGTGTAGAGCGCGAGGAGGACGCCGGGGCTGAAGGGGATCTCGACGGCCGCGTACGAGGCCTTGGGGTCGATGCCCAGCAGGAGACCGGCCGGCAGGGGCAGCATCTCGGTCCTGCCGCCGGGGTGACGCAGCAGGGGTGGCGGGTGGCCGGCGGAGGCCAGCCGGGCGGTGTGCCCGGCCAGGTCGATGTGGACGTACAGGCAGCTGGTGAACAGCCCCGGTTCCAGGTCGGTCAGAAGCCGGTTCGTGCGGGCGAGGACCTCTTCCGGGGGTGCGCCGGCACCCGCGTGGACGGCGGTGCGGACCTGGCCCATGAGGGCGGCGGCGTTCACGTTGTGGCCCTGGACGTCGCCGATGGCGGCCGCGACGGTGGTGTCGTCGATGCGGATGAGGTCGTAGAAGTCGCCCCCGACGTCCAGGCCGTGGGCGGCGGGCAGGTAGCGGGCGGCCACCTCGAGGCCGGGTACGCCGGGCAGGGTGTGGGGCAGGAGTCCGGTCTGCAGGCTGCGCGCGAGCTGGTGGGTGGCGTCGTAGAGGCGGGCGCGGTCCAGGGCCTGCGCGATCAGTCCGGCGATCGAGGTCAGGACGGCGCGTTCGCCGGGCGCGAAGGTGCGGGGATGCGTGTACGCGAGGACGAGGCAGCCGACCGGACGGTTGGAGGCGATCAGGGGAAGGAACGCCCAGGCGGCCATGCCGTCCTCGATGGCCGCGTCCGGGTGGGCGGCCAGGAGCTCGTCCATGTCGGCGAAGAACAGGGGGGTGGCGGTGCGCAGGATGTGGGTGGTGGCGGTGTCGGCGGAAACGGGTGTGCCGTCGAGGTCGGCCATGTGTGCCGCGGAGTATCCGCGGTGGCCGACGACCCGTACCCGGCCGTCCTGCTCGGCCAGGAGGGCCATGGCGTGCGCTCCGAGCGACGGGACGATCTGGTCGGCGGCCTTCTCCACGACGTCCTGGGCGTGGGCGGCCTCCGTGAGGGTGGCGGCCAGCAGCATGAGCGGGTAGAGCGCGGTGGCCCGGCTGGGTGTGGACTGGTCGGGATACCCGGGCGGGGCAGGTGTCGGCGGGCCGGACTCGTCACTCCCCGTGGTGATGCGGACACTGATTCCGGTGTTGTCCGGGTAGAGGTCGAAACGCACCTGCTGTCCGGTCGGGCGCGGTGTGGTGAAACTCCGCGGCAGTCGGCTCATCGCGGCGGCCCGGTAGTGGTTCTCCACGGCGGGCGTGTCCATCCAGGGCAGGGCCTCCCAGGGCAGGGCTCCGCGCAGGCTGGAGACGGGCGCGCCGAGCAGGTCGGCCGCCTCCTCGGTGATGAAGGTGATGGTGCCGTTCAGGTCCAGTGCGCAGTTGCCTCCGGGCAGGCGCCGGACGAAGGCCATGGCGGCCGCCGCCTCGGCCGGGCCCGGTGTGGGGGGCGGGAGCGGGCGCAGGATGACCGGACGCACCGCCGGGCGCGGCGGCCGACCCTCGTCGGTGGCGCGGAGCAGGGCATGCGTGAGGTGGCTGCGGGCGGATTCCAGGGCCTTGTGCTCCCGCTCGTCGAGATCGGGGGCGTGCGCGCCGGGCCACAGGAGGATCAGACCCGCCCCAGTCGGCTTCAGCGGGGCTGCGGCGAGGGCGAAGTCGTACGGGAGGACGAGGCCGAGTCGCGGGTAGCGGCGAGCCGTGTCCTCCTGGCCACTGAGCCACACGACGCGGCCCTCGCGGACCGCGTCGGCCACCGGGATCGGATCGTCCAGGCCGACCCTGGACCAGGGCGCCGCGAACTCGCGGGAGAGCCCGGAGGCCAGGGTCAGGTGCAGAACGCGCCGGTCGGGGTCGGGGTCGGGCAGGTAGAACATGCCGATGGACGCTCCCGCGTCGGCGCAGGCCCCGACCAGTGCCTCGCTCAGCGCACGCCGGTCGGCCCTCTCATCGCGCCCCGGAACGTTTCGCACATGACCATGTTCCCCCCATATCCGCCGTCCCGTCCGCACCCGCCCGTCCCGGCGAGCCCGCGCGAGCGCATGTGGGGCCGCCCGGAGCCGACGGCTGGGTCGCGGCGGGCCTCAGGGCCGGGCCGGGGGCCCGAGCTCGGGGTGGTCCTGGAGCAGCCGGGGCGGGGCTGCCTGGTGCCAGGAGTCGATGACGATGGCGCGCAGCTCATCGACGTCGTCGAGCGCGGCGAGACGCGCCCGGACCCAGGCGAAGGAGGCCTCGTGGTCCGCCACCCAGAACTTCCCGGGCTCGGCGCGGACCAGTTCGTCGCGCTCCTCCTTGGGGCAGCGGACGGCCAACGAGGTCTCGTCGTCGGGCAGGGTCAGGAACATCTTCCCGGCGACCCGGAAGGTGGGCATGGCCCAGGCTTCCTTCTCGGTCGTCTCCGGGAGGGCGAGGGCGATTTCACGGGCTTCTTCGGACGTGCACACCCTCTGACCGTACGACAGGCCGCTGACAACCGGCCTGATCCCCACCTGATCCCCGAGAGACGGCCCGGACGCGGACGCGCGGGCCGCTCGGGCGTAGGCTTCGATCGGCACGCACACGGCGGGGGGCGGAGTACATGACGGCGAAGACGGCACCGAGGTGGGACTCGACCCTCGATTCGGTCGTGGTGTACGCGCAGGGCGCGCTCTGCCGCCGGCTGGTCCGGGGCACCGTGCCACCGGACGGGCGGGTACGCGTGACGGGACTGCCCCGGTCACTGGATCCCGCCTCGCTGCGGGCCGGTGTCCTGGGCGCCTCCGGAGTGCGCGTCACCGAAGCGCGGGTGGAGGTCGAGGCCGAGCCGCACGGCGCCGACGCACCCGGCGCGCTGCGGCGCGAGGTCGAGCGGCTGCGGGACGCCCACGCGGCGGCGCAGGGCCGCCGGAACCGGCAGTTGGGCCTGATCGAGGAGATCCGGGCCCTGCACCCGGTGCCGCCGGTCCCCAACCCCGAGGACCCGCACCGCCGCACCGCCGTCGACGCGTGGCTGGAGCTGGCCGACTTCGTCGACGGGCGGCTGACGGGACTGCACGCCCGCCTCGCCGAGTCGGAGGAGGAACTGCGCCTCGTCGAGCACGAGTTGGGCGTCGCCACGGACCGCCTCGCCCGGGCCTCCACCGACACACCGTCAGCGCACGTGGAGACCACGGTCTCCGCCCTCCTGACCCTCGACATCACCGATGGCGCGGAGGACGGGGGGGACGGTGCCGGGGAGGTCGAGCTGGAGCTGGAGTACGGAGTCCCGGGCGCCGTCTGGGTGCCGGCCTACCGGCTCACGCACCGTCAGGGGGACGGCGACGGCCGCCTGGTGCTGCGGGCCTCGGTGGCCCAGCGCACCGGGGAGGACTGGACCGGAGTGCACATCGCGCTGGCCACCGCCGACCTGCGGCGCCGTACCGACCTGCCGCGGCTCCGGTCGGTCCGGATCGGGCGCCGTCAGCCCGCCCCCGCGCCGTCCGGCTGGCGCGAGCCGCCGGCGGGCCTGGCCGACCTGTTCGCCGGGTTCGAGGCGGCCGGCCCCCGCCGCCCCGCCGCGACCGCCGCAGTACCCGCCGCCGTCAGGGTCGGCTCGGCGGCCGGTCCCGTACCGCCACCACCGCCGCCGCCCGCACCGGCAGTCGCGCCGGTACCGCAGAGCTACGCCGCTCCGCCGGCGCCCGGCGGCGCGTACGGCGCCTCCCCGGAGACCTTCGGGGGCGCCATGCCCGACTTCGCTCAGCCTGCCCCCGCACAGCCGGCCGCCGCACGCCCGGCCGCCCCCCGGTCGCGCGCCGGCGGCATGCCCTTCGCCGGCGCCCCGGCCGCGGCCCCCCAGGCACCGGCGGCACCCGGCCGGGCCGCGCCCCCGGCCCCCGCGGCACCGGAACCGGCGGCCGGGCCGCCGCAGCCCAGCGGCGCCGAGCTCGACTACGCCGCCCTGGTCCTGTGCGGCCCGGACGAGCCGGGCGGTCGCCGCGGCCGGCTGTTCCCCGACTCCCCCTTCGACCCGGTGGCGGCCGAACACCGCCGCCGCGCCGAGGCGGTGGGCAGGCTGCCGCTGCCCGGGCACGCCGTGCGGCCCCGCGAGTCGGCCGGCTCCTTCGACCACCGCTTCGATGCCGCCGCCCGCGCCGACATTCCCTCGGACGGCACCTGGCACACCGTCACCGTCGGCGAGATCCCGGTCGGTCTGCATACCGAGTACGTCTGCGTTCCGTCCGTGGAGCAGACCGTGTACGCGACGCTGGTGCTCTCCAACGCCACCGACCAGGCGCTGCTGGCCGGCCCGGTGGAGGTCACCGTCGACGACGAGTTCCTGCTGACCGCCGCCCTGCCGACGCTCGCCCCCGGCGGGGTGCGCCGGGTGGGCCTGGGGCCCGCCGAGGGCATCCGGGTCACCCGTCGTACGAACCTGCGCGAGTCCACCGCGGGCCTGCGCAACAACACCACCGTGCTCGATCACCAGGTCCACGTGGAACTGGCCAACCGGCTCGCCGGACCCGTCACCGTCGAGGTCCACGAGCGGGTGCCCGTCTCCTCCGAACCGGACGTCCGCGTCGAGGAACGCGCCACCTGGACCACCCCCGAGGCCGGCGCGGGGCCGGAACACCACGCGCCGGGCACCCGCGTCTGGCGGGTGGACCTGCCCGCGGGCGGGCAGATCGCCCTCGACGGCGGCTACGAGATCCGCATCCCGGCCGGCAAGGCCCTGGTCGGCGGCAACCGCAGGAGCTGACACCCATCATGACCACGGCCCCGAAGCCGATCGCCCTTCCCGTCACCGCCGTCACCTGCCTGGAGGACCGCGCCCACATCGAGCGCAGCGTCGTACTGGACCTGGCGGCCGGGGTCCAGCGGCTGCGGCTCGGCCCGGTCAGCGCGCTGGCCGTCGACCGCACCCTGCACGCCGAGCTGACCGCCGACGGGCCCGCCACCGTGCTCGACGTGCGCATCGTGCGCACCTGGCAACCGCGCGGACCGCTGCCGTCCGCCGAGGAGGACTCCGTCCTTCGCCTGCGCGTGCACGACCTCGAAGAGGAACAGCTCGCGCTGGGGCGGCAACGCGAGCGGCTGCACGCCCGCCTCGGCGTGCTCGGCCGGCTGGCGGCCGATCTGCTGCGGGAGATCGGTGAGGGCTCCGGCCGTGGTGAGAGCGACCGAGCGCG
Source organism: Streptomyces avidinii (assembly GCF_045161815.1). Lineage (NCBI taxonomy): Bacteria > Bacillati > Actinomycetota > Actinomycetes > Kitasatosporales > Streptomycetaceae > Streptomyces > Streptomyces avidinii. The sequence continues at coordinate 8,507,979 of NZ_CP108863.1, read as the reverse complement.
CTGGGCCCGCGAGATGGACCGGGTGGACGGCGAGCGGGATTCGTACGGGGAACAACTGCGCACCGTGGACACCCGGCTGGCCGCCCTCGCGGTCGAGCTCGGAGAGACCCGGCAGGCCATGAACCTGGCCGAGACGGAACCCGCCGAGCTGGTCGGCCATGTCGAGCTGACCGTGGAAACGGCGGCCGCCGGGCCCGTCCGGCTGCGCCTGAGCCACCTCAGCCCGTGCGCGCTGTGGCGGCCCGCCTACCGGGCCGTGCTCGACGGGGACTCGCTGACGCTGGAGACCGACGCGATGGTCTGGCAGCGCACGGGCGAGGACTGGTCCGACGTACGGCTGACCCTGTCGACGGCCCGGTCGGCGCTGGCCGCCGAGCCGCCGCGGCTGGGCGAGGACCGTCTCACGCTGGTCGATCGCACGGCGGCGGAGCGCCGCGCGGTCGACGTCGAGCTGCGCGAGGAGGAGATCGGGGACCTCGGTCCGGCGGCTCCCGTACTCGGCCTGCCCGGGGTGGACGACGGCGGGGAGGCACGTGTGCTGCACTCCCCCGTGCCGGTGTCCGTGCGCGGGGACGGCCGCGCCCACCGGGTGCCGCTGTCCGCCTTCACCACGGCCGCGGCCGGCGAGTACGCCTGCTCACCCGAGCTGTCGCCGCTGGTCACCCGGGTGGTGTCCTTCGACAACCGGTCCGGCCACGCGCTGCTCGCCGGTCCGGTCGACCTGGTCCGCGGCAGCGGATTCAGTGGCCGCGGCACGCTGGGGTTCGCCGCTCCGGGCGCTCCGGTCGAGCTCGCCTTCGGCAGCTGCGACGACCACCGGGTGGTCCGGGAGACCGAGGAGTCCCGGGACTCGGCCGGATTCACCCAGCGGACGGTGGTCACCCGCACGGTGCGGCTGCACCTGTCGCGTTTCTCCGCCCCCGGGAACGACGGCGAGCGGGTGGTCGTCCTCCGGGAGCGGATCCCGGTCTCGGAGGTCTCGGCGGTGGAGGTGCGCCTGCGCAAGGAGGCCTGCTCGCCGGCGCCGGACGGGGTCGATGCCGACGGCATCGTCCGCTGGGACGTCGCGCTCGCGCCGGGCGGCCGCCGGACGGTCACGCTGGTCTACGAGCTGTCGGCGAGCGCCAAGGTCACCGGGCTGTGAGCGGGTCGGACGTCACGATGCGGTCGACCTCGGCCTCGTAGAGCAGGGCCGGGTCCAGGCCCATGCCGGTGAAGTGGCCCGCCAGTTCCAGGGAGAGCACCCCGTGCAGGCGGCTCCAGAAGGTCAGGGCCAGGTGCAGCGCCGACGGCGGGGCGTCCGGGTGGCTCGCGGCCCACTCGCGGTGGTCCGCCAGGTGGCGGTCGAAGGGGTCCGGCTCCGCGCCCGGGGTCGGGGGCGCGGCGGCTCCGGCGGCGACGCAGGTCTCCAGCAGGACCGCCATCAGCTCCGTGGAGATCGCGGTGATGTCCTGCGGGGCGTGGTACCCGGGGACCGGGGTGCCGTAGATGAGGAAATAGCGGTGCGGGTCCTCCAGGGCCCAGTACCGCAGCACCCGCGCCAGCCCGGCGAGGCCGGGCCGGCCCGCTCCCCCGCCGTCGGCGGCGATGAAGGCGTCGGCGAGGCTGCGGTAGGCGTCGCGGATGAGCTCGGTGATCAGCTCGTCGCGATTGGCGAAGTACCGGTACAGCGCCGGTCCGCTCATGCCCATCTGCTTGGCGATCGCGTTGAGGGACAGCGCGGAGGCGCCGGAGCCGGCGATCTGCTGCCAGGCCTTTTCCTTCACCTCCTCGCGCACCTGCTGCCGGTAGCGCTCACGGGGAGTCCTGGTCGTTCCGGTCATGCCCGTCACCTCTCGCCGCCCGACATTCACCGTTAGAACCTATCACCATCGGCAACACCACTCGCGATCGAACAAACCCTTCCCTTGACATCCACGAGACAGCCATTCACTCTGGTTACAGCTTCTAACAAACGCGATAGATGCAAACCACCTCTGGAGGTCATGATGACGAACACCGTCGAGCGGGTCGAGATCGTTCTGCCGGGCAAGGTCGAACCGGAAGGCCTCCAGCTCCACCGCGGTCCCGTCCCGGCCCCGGCGGCCGGCCAGGTGGTCGTCGCCATGGAGGCGACGGGCGTGTCCTTCGCCGAGCAGCAGATGCGGCGCGGCCGCTACTACGACCAGCCGCCGTTCCCCTTCGTTCCCGGATACGACCTGGTCGGCACGGTGCTGGCGGTGGGCACGGGAGTGAGCTCGGCCCTGCTGGGCAAGCGGGTGGCCGCCCTGACGAAGACGGGCGGCTGGGCGAGCCACATCGCCCTCGCCGCCGCCGACGTGGTCGAGGTACCCGAGGGCGTCAGCGCGGTGGACGCGGAGACCGCGGTGGTCAATGGCATCACCGCCTGGCAGATGCTCCACCGCAAGGCCCGGGTGCGCGCCGGCCAGACCGTACTGGTCCACGGCGCCAACGGCGGCGTCGGCTCGATCCTGGTCCAGCTCGCACTGGCCGCGGGCGCCCACGTGATCGGCACCGCCTCCACCCGCCACCACGACGCGCTGCGCGCCCTCGGCGTGACCCCCATCGACTACCGGTCCGGCAACGTCGCCGCTCGGGTCCGGTCCCTCGCGCCCGGCGGGGTGGACGCGGTCTTCGACCACGTCGGCGGCGACGGCATCGTCGGCTCCTGGCGGCTGCTGGCGCCGGGCGGCACGCTCGTCTCCTACGGCAGCGCCGCCACCCGCGACGACGAGGGCTCCGGCGCGTGGCCGGTGCTCAGGCTGCTCGGCCGGGTGTGGGTGTGGAACGCACTGCCCAACGGCCGCCGCGCGTACTTCTTCAACGTGTGGGCCGGGCGCGCCTACGCGAAGGACCGCTTCCGGGCGCGCCTGCGTTCCGACCTCTCCCAGGTCTTCACCGCCCTGCAGCGCGGTGAGATCACGGCCAAGGTCGCGGCCGAGATCCCGCTGGCCCGCGCCGCCGAGGCGATGCGCCTCGCAGAGTCCGGCACGGTCGCCGGCAAGGTCGTCCTCGTCCCGTGACCCGACCGCAGGGCCGGTCAGGAGAAGGGGAGCCGGTCGGGTTGGCAGGTCGTGCCGGGCGGCGGGAGCGTGCCGTCGATGAAGTAGCGGCTCTCGTAGGTGTTGATGCAGGTGCTGGCGTTGTTGAAGAGTGCGGTGTGGCCGTACCCGTTGTTCGTGAGCAGGCGGGCGTCGGCCAGTTCCTCGGCCATGGCCTGGGCGTCCGAGTGGGGCGTCGAGGGGTCGTACGTGGTGCCGATGACCAGGACGGGGTGCGCCGTGGGCCTGTCCCACGGGCCGTCGTACCGGTTTGCGGCCCGGGCCGGCCAGGTGGCGCACGGCTCGCCGGACCAGGTCCAGTAGCGTCCGGCGTCACCCGCACGCTTGGCGCTGTCCTCTTCGAGACTGCGGTAGACGGCGGGATCGCTCGGGTTGGGGCTGTCGCCGCACCACACGGCTCCCGCCTGTTCCTCCCCCAGGTACGGACTCGGATTCGCGACCGGGGGCGGGGGCGGGTACTGGGGCGGCTTCGGGGTGCGGCCCTGCCAGAGGTCCTGGAGCCGGGCGGCGAGATCGGTCCAGCCCGGCCGGACGATGTACATGCCGCTGACCGTGTCGGCGACGGTGGCGGCGTACGTCCACGGGCCCACCGGGTGCTCGCGCAGGCGCTGCATCAGCTGGTCGAACTTGTCGCGGGTGGCCTGCGGGCTGCCGGCCGAGAAGGCGCAGCGGGCGGTGGTGGCGGATCCACAGAGCTCGAGGAACTTGTCGAGGGTCGCCGCCGCAGTGCGGTCCGAGCCCATCCGCAGGAGGGTCGTGGTCCGCGGTTCGCTCGGGGAGGCGTTGTTCGTCCACGCCAGCGGGTCGACGTTGCTGTCGAGGACCATGGCCCGGACCTTGTCGGGGAACAGGTTGGCGTAGGTGGCGCCCAGGATGGTGCCGTAGGAGACACCGAGGTAGTTGAGCTGCGGCTCCCCCACCGCCCGGCGGAGCAGGTCCAGGTCCTGCGCGGTGTCGGCGGTCGAGACGTGGCGCAGGAGGTCGGGGTCGCGCTTCTCGCAGCGGCGGCCGAGGTCCTCGTACGCGTCGATCCAGGTCGTGCGCTCCTTGTCACCCACCGGGAAGCCGACCGGCTTGTCGCCGCCCCAGGTCTTCGCCTCCTCGGGGCTGTCGAAGCAGTTCACCGCCGTGCTGTTGCCGATCCCCCGCGGGTCCCAGCTCACGATGTCGAAACGTTCCCGCAGTTCCTTGGGGAACGAGTCGTAGTTCTGCGGGACCTGCACCGTGCCGGGGCCGCCGGGGCCGCCCGGGTTGACGAAGAGGGTGCCCACGCGCTTCCCGGGGTCGCCCGCCGTGCGCCGGACCACCGCGAGGTCGATGGTGCGGCCGGCCGGATCGGCGTGGTCGAGCGGCACTGCGGCGGTGGCGCAGTCGTAGGGGCTGCCGGGTTTGCAGGGACTCCAGTCCAGCCGGGGGACGGTCGCCGAGGGGGACGGCTCCGCGTGGGCGGCGCCGAGTGGCGGCACGGTGAGCACCGACGAGCAGATCGCCGCCGTGACGAGGACCGCCGCGCAGCGGCGGCGGCCGGACATCGGGCCGGGTCCGGGCATTTTCGCCCTCCTCCGCCTCTTCGGCACACACCCCTGCTTCAACCAAACCGCAATCGGCCGCCGCGCGCGAGCCGGGGCCCGGGGATCGCCGGATCCGGGCCGTCTTCCGGCCGGTCGTGTCCGCAGGGCGGCGGAACGGCGGAGTGCGCGCTATCCTCCGCGCCATGATTGACATGGACATGCAGCGATCGCGGTCGCGGCGCAGCCTGCGCCTCCTGGTGTGCCTCCTCCTGCTGGCCCTGCTGGGTACGGCGACCGCGGCGGCCGCCGCACCCCGGGCCGGGGCGAACCCCGCCGGGGTCACGGCCGGTACCCGCACGGCCGGCGCGCCGGCCGGCGCCGCGGCCGCCCGCTGGGGCGACCGGCGGCTCGACGAGGTCGCCTTCCTCACCACCCACAACGCCTTCACCAACTACGAGGACTCGCGCTGGAGTTCGGTGAACCAGTCCGAGTCGGTCCGCGCCCAGCTCGACAACGGCGTCCGCGGCCTGAGCCTGGACACCCACTGGTACGAACGCAGCACCTGGCTGTGCGTCATCAGCTTCGGCAGCGACTGCTACCCGAGCGACGTGTACCTGTGCCACGGGGACTGCAAGACCTTCGCCGGAGCCACGTACGCCCTGCCGCGGCAGTCCTTCCACGGCACGATGCAGACCGTGGTGGACTTCCTCGCCGCCCATCCGCAGGAGGTCGTCACCGTCTTCCTGGAGGACTACGTCGGCGCCGACCAGCTGCAGCAGTCCCTCGGCCGGGTCAGGGGCCTGCAGGAGATGGTGTTCCGGCCCGACGAGTGGGGCGTACGGCAGCACGGCTGGCCGAAGGTGGCCGACCTCGTCACCGCGGGCAAGCGCCTGCTGATCTTCTCCGACCGGTCCGACCGCGAGCACCTGGGCGTGATGTACGACAAGTCCTGGACCGTGAGCAACTTCTGGAGCCTCGGCGACCTGGGCAACGACCTCACCTGCGTCAGCCGTTGGTCCGACGTGCCCCTGGACCGTCAGGAGCCGGGATTCCGGCGCCTGTTCACGATGAGCCACCACCGAAACGTGCCCACCGTCCTGACCGCGTCCCTGGACAACGGCAGCAAGCTGCGCAATCGCATCGCCGAGCAGTGCCGGACCGCCACCGGGGGCCGGGACCCGAACTTCGTCTCCGTCGACTTCCACCGCCTGTCGGACGGCAGCGGCCACACGCCCGCGTCGATCGTCGCGGAGCTGGGCGCGCGCCCCTGATCCGTGCGTCGGGCGCCGACCGGGTGGATCGCCGCGTACGCGCGGTTCGCCCGGTCGGTCAGCCGGCCCTGCGCGCGCCCAGCGCCCGCCGCTCGTCCTCGGTCAGGCCGCCCCACACGCCGTAGGGCTCCTGCACCCGCAGCGCGTGGCTCAGGCACTGCGCCCGCACCGGGCACCGCGCGCAGACCTCCTTGGCCTCCTGCTCGCGCATCGAGCGGTCCTCGCCCCGCTCCCCCGCCGGGTGGAAGAACCGGTCCGTGCCCAGCTCCCGGCACGCCGCTTCCTCCTGCCACTGCCACAGGTGCTCCGCACGGCCCGGCAGGCGTGCCACCTTCGACATGTCTCCACTCCTCTCGCCCCATGCACCTTGCGCATGTCCTCGGACTGGCTGCTCCCTCACGCGTCTGACCCGGGCGCCCGTTTCGAAACACCGTCCGCGTACGCCGGGGGATCGACGGCCGGGGAGGTGGAGACCCGCGGCAGGGCGTAGGGGTGCTTCTCCGCCAGCCAGGTGACCAGCTCCTCGCGCACCGTGCAGCGCGCCGTCCACAGGTCGTCGGGGTCCTTCGCCGTGACGATGGCCCGCACCACGATGGTGGAGGCGGTCGTGTCGGTGACGGACAGGTCCCACCCGCGGCCGTCCCACGCCTCGCAGCCGTCCAGGACCTCCTTGAGCTTTTCGCGCATCAGCGCCACGGGGGCGGTGTGGTCGCAGTGCAGGAACACCGTGCCGGTCATCTGGATCCCGCCGCGCGACCAGTTCTCGAACGGCCGCCCGGTGAAGTAGGAGACGGGCATGGTGATCCGGCGCTCGTCCCAGGTGCGCACGGCCAGGAAGGTGAGGGTGACCTCCTCGACCACGCCCCACTCACCGGCGACGACGACCGTGTCGCCGATGCGCACCATGTCGCCGAAGGCGATCTGGAAGCCCGCGAAGAGGTTGCCCAGGGTGGACTGGGCGGCGACGCCGGCGACGATGCCGATGATGCCCGCCGAGGCCAGCAGTGAAGTGCCGACGGCACGCAGGTCGGGGAAGGTCAGCAGCATCGCGGCGGCGGCCACCACGACGACCACGGCGGTGACGATCCTCATGATCAGCGTCACCTGGGTACGGACCCTGCGCAGGCGGGAGGGGTCGCGCGTGCCGAGCGCGTAGCGGGCGTACGAGGACTCGACCACGGCGGAGCTGACGAGGACGACGCACCACGCGCCCGCCCCGATCAGTACGAGCGTCAGGATCCGGCCCACGGCCGCCTCGTGATCGCGCAGTGGCTGCCACTCGATCTGCCGGTACACCCCGCGCAGCACCGCGGTGAAGAGCAGCACCCGGACCGAGGTACGGCAGCGCCGCAGCATGTCCCACAGTGGCGTCTCGGGATGACGGGCGGCCGCGCGCCGCAGCAGCAGGTCGGTGAGCCGGCTCACGACGAGGGTGAGCACGATCGAGCCGCCCAGGACGGCCGGCAGTCGCAGAAGGTTGTCCATGACTCCTCTGAGATGGGTCTCGGGAACGTAAGGGTCCGGGAGAGCGGGGATGGGGGTGACGGTGGGGGCGTCCGCTGCGCGAGCGTGGGTACAAGCGCACCACGACATAGCGGGACATCAGAGCCGAGGACGAGGTGAGGGCGTAGTGCGGACCATCGGAGCCGACACCGGCGAGCGCGCATCGGACGAAGCGCGGGGGCCGACGTTCCCCCAGCGCCGACGGCTCGCCCTGCGCGGCGCCCGCCGGCAGATCGCGCGGGGGCGCGCCTTCGCCCGCGAGGCGCTGGAGGACTGGGGGTGGGACGGTCGGACCACGTCCGAGGACGCGCTCCTGGTCGTGTCCGAACTCCTCACCAACGCCAATCTGCATGCCGACGGCTGCCACGAGCTCCTGCTCCGCGGCGGGGAGGCCTTCCGCGTCGAGGTGTACGACGGCCACGGCGACCTGCGGCGGCTGGCGCCCGGGACACCGCGGCTGCGCACTCCGGGTACTCCGGGCGGGTACGGCCTGCTGCTCGTCCGCAGGCTCGCCGACCGCTGGGGCGCCGAGACCATCGCGCAGGGCAAGGTCGTCTGGGCCGAGTTCGATGCCGATCGGCTGCGGTCGGGCCGGCCCGGGCGGGCCTGAACCGGCCCGACCGGCAGGGCCTCACCGGGTCGGTCGACCGGGACGCCCGCCCCCGGGTCAGTCCTGGAGCAGCTCCGCGCGCAGGGTGCCCAGGGTGCGGGTGAGCAGGCGGGACACCTGCATCTGGGAGAGGCCGATCTCCTCGCCGATCTCCGCCTGGGTCATCTCCTGGCCGAAGCGCAGCTCCAGGATGTGGGTGCAGCGCTCGTCCAGGTCGGCGAGCAGGGGCGCGAGCGCCTGCCGGTCCTCGACCGCCTCCAGGGCGGGGTCGATGTCGCCCATGGTCTCGGCGAGGCTGCGCGAGGCCCCTGCGGCCGTGGCCGCCTGGGTGGCGCCGGCCGCGTTGTCCTGGGGCACGTCGAGGGACTGGGTGGTGTAGCCGTTGGCCGCGACCAGACCCTGGCGGACCTCGTCCTCGGTGAGGTCCAGTCGCTCGGCGAGCTCCGCGGGGGTCGGCGCGCGGTCCGTCTCGGCGGTCAGCTCCTCCGTGGCCTTGGCGAGTTCCAGGCGCAGCTCCTGAAGGCGGCGCGGAACCCGTACGGCCCAGGTGGTGTCACGGAAGTGCCGCTTGATCTCGCCCGTGATGTACGGCAGGGCGAGTGTGGTGAGCTGCGTGTTCCGCTCGGGGTCGTAGCGGTCGATGGCCTTGATCAGGCCGATGATGCCGACCTGGATGATGTCCTCGTTCTCGGGTCCGCCGGGGCGGTCACGGAACGGGCGGGCGGCGAACTGCACCAGGGAGATGTTCATCTCGATGAGCGTGTTGCGCACGTACTGGTACTCGCGGGTGCCCTCTTCGAGGCTGTGCAGCCGTTCGAAGAAGACACGCGTCAGCTCCCGGGCATCGTGGGTCGACAGCTCCCGTGGGCAGGGCACGTCCGGCAGGCCGCCCGGTCCGGGGGCGTCTGCGGCACCTGCTGTTCCACCGGTGGTGGTGGTCGTCGTCGGGGTTGTCGTCGGGGTCATGGCCTCGGCCGTGGCCGTGAAGGTCATCGTCTTCGCTCCTTGGGCACGTGTGCTTGCGGTGCGTCTCGATAGCTCGGGTCGTGCGGAAGTCTGCCTCCGCTTCCCTGCACCTTGTCGGGGTCGAGGACAGACGTCAAGTAATACCGGAAAACCGGTTCTGGAATTGCTTTTCGTGAGTCATCCCTCAAGAATGACGGTGTGGAGAGCGAGCACACGGGTCACCGCCGCAACGGCTGGACCTTCCTGACGAACCACGCCCGGGTACTGATCGCCATCGCGCGCGACCCGGGCATCCGCCTGCGTGACATCGCGGTGGACTGCGGTCTCACCGAGCGCACCGTGCAGGCGATCGTCACCGACCTGCAGGCGGACGGGTACCTGACCAGGACCCGGGACGGCCGGCGCAACCGCTACGTGGTCGCGCCCGGCGCCCGCTTCCGGCACCCGGCGGAGGCCGGCCACGAGATCGCCGGCCTGCTGGCCTATCTGGCCGGCCCGCTGAGCACGCAGCCGACGGTGCCCACCGGCGAGGTGCGAGCCGGTGAAATGAGAGCCGGCGACGTGAGAAACGACACGCCCGACGACAGCGAGCCCCGCGCGGCGGTGTAGCCGCCCGGCGACGGGTCAGACCGTGTGCGGGCGGGCCCGGAAGTGGGCGCGCGCCTCGGGCAGGAACATCGGGACCACGGCGGCCGCGGCGAGCAGCTCCGGGAGGGCGGCCAGGGCCGGGCCGATGCCGGGCTGCGTCCCGCTCATGCCGAGGTCGGTGGCCAGGAACAGCAGACCGCCGCCGCCCGCGACACCGAGGACCGTACGGGCCCAGCCGCGGCCGGCCCTCATCCTGACCGCAACGGCCAGCCAGCCGGCCAGGACGACGAGCAGGACGCCGCCCGACAGAGCGAGCTGACGGGCGGCGGCGTCCGCTCCGGAGTGGGCCGTCAGTTCACCCAGGCCGGTGGGCTCGATCACGAACGCACCCAGCACCCAGTCCACGGCGGTCGCGGCGACGGCGGCGAGCGTGAGCCTCCACGCCGCCTCGATCCCCTTCGGGCGTACGCCCTCCGCCTCCCTGCCCGTGGTGCCGCTCATGCGCGTCTCCTTCGCCTACGCCGATGTCCCGTCCGTACGCCCTGAGAGAGGAAGAAGGAAGCCGTCCGGTTCCTCGGATCGATCATGCGGTGGGCCGGGCGCTCAGGGCCGTCCGAGCTCCGGCCGGCCGAACCGTACGGGGACCCCCGGCGAGTAGAGCACGCTCGCCGGCGGCCCGGCCGGGGCGGGCAGGCCCCCTGCGGCCACCAGGTTCTCGTCGCAGTCGAGCAGTTCGGCCCGGTGCAGCGGCCAACGGGGGTGCGTGTTCGGGAGGTACACCGCTCGCCCGCGGAACTCCGTGTGCATGCCCCAGCGAGCGGTCACGAAGTGTTCCAGGTCGGTCGGCTCCGCGACGGGCTCGCCGACCCGGACGGCGATCCGGCTGTGCGCGCCGCGCGGGCCGGGCCAGCGGCGGCTGCTGGCGTACGTGACCGTGTCGCCCTCGTGACGGACCGTCATCCGGGACCAGACGTACGGCAGTCGGAAGGCCGTCCGGCCGACGGCCACCGGGATCAGCCGGGAGGCGTCCAGCGAGCGGAAGACCACGGCACGGCGGCCGTCGGCATCGACCGAGTAGAGACGGACGTTGGTCTCCGGGAAGGAGCCCAGGTACGGAACGCCGGGCAGGCGGAACCAGCCGACCCTGTGCATGCGGAAGGCCACCAGGCCGACGTACGTGACCCCGTCCAGGGTGTCCGGCACGGTACCGGGCGGCAGCAGCGGGGCGACGTCGGCGGGGTCGGCGGCCCAGTGCAGGAAGGCGAGGTCGAGCCAGGACTGGGTGAGCAGGGGCCGGTCCGCCGTGTGCGGCGGGTCGGCCGTTATCGGCTCGGGGACGGCTGCGGGCGGCGGCGTCTGACGCATGCGGCCAGTATCCCCCGGCACGTCCCTCCCGTGGCGCGCCCGCCGGCGACCGCGGCCCGAAGGCCGGGGCGATCTGCCGGCCGGCGGCTCAGCGCCCGTACTGTCGGGGAGAGTTGGCGGGATGACACGCGACGAAGGCGTCGGCGGCCCGGCCGAGGACACTCGGCACGCGGTCGGGGCCGTGGGCCCGGGCGGGCGGCTCGGCGGTGCCGGTGGCGACGGCGAGGAAGGCGCCCGGCCGGTGGTGCATCATCTCGGAAGGCCCCAACGGCGGGGCCACCGCGCGAAGGAGGCATCGCATGCTCGAGTGGAAACGGATCAGCTCGGGCTCGCGTCCCGTGCCCACCCCCGCGGCGACCGGCTCGGTCTGGGCCGCCGCGGCCGTCGCGGCCGTCGCCCTGGTCGCCGTGCTCAACTTCCTGGACGGCCCCGGCGACCCTCTGGTCGACCTCCTGGCGCTCTCCCTCGCCGTGGCGGTGGTGAGCACCGGCGCCCGCCTCACCGCCGCCCCGGGAACGGCACTGCTCGGCTGGCTCGTCCTGAACGCCTATGCGAGCGCGCCCATCGGCCAGCTCACCTGGGACGCCCCTTACGACCTCGTACGCCTCGCCTGTCTCCTGGCGGCGGCGGGCACGGGCACCGTTGTCGCGCGCCTCAGCAACGCTCGCGCGGCGCACCGCCGGCTCACCCCGTAGGGGAGGTCTTGCGCAGGACGCCTATCTTGTCGATGCGGTGCTCGGGGTTGCCCTGGTCGTCGCTCCAGTAGTTGCCCTCGGCGTGGTCCTCCGGCGTCGCGCAGGTCGAGATGGTGATCATGGCCTGGGTGGGGGCCGCACCCGGGGCTCCGGGCACCGCGGCGCGCTGTTCGCTCAGCGAGCTCTCCGACCGGAAGGACGTCTTTCGGGTGGCGGTGATCTCGTACGTGTACACCACCTCGCCCACGGTCACGGTGACCGTGTCGCCCGGCTTCACGGAGGGCAGGTCGCCCAGCCGGCCGCCGGCCGACAGGCGGTGCGCGGTGATCAGGAAGTTGCCCACCTGACCGGGCCCCACTCCGCCCCGCTTCCCGTACGGGCTGGCCGCGACGCCGAGGTCCTGGATGCGTGTCCCCGGGACGTCGTCGGTGGTGCCCTCGTACGGCAGCACGCGCAACCCTGAGACACCCGCGGAGGGTATGGACAGCGTCGATTCCACGGGCGCGGAAGCGGGGGCGGGGGTCGGGGTGGGGGCGGCGGCGGGGGTGACCGCCCGCGCGGGCGTGGAGGCCGCGGAGGAGGCGGGCACCACCGGACCGGCGGCGACCGAGGGCGAGCACGCCACCAGCAGGGCGGTCACGGCACCGGCGAGCACGCCGGGGACGGCTCGGTACGGGAACGGCAGGGGCATGGGCGTTGTCCGTGTCGGTCGATCGGCCGGGGGATGCGGCAGGCGGGTGAGCCGATGCGCCCGGCCAGAGTGACATACGGAGCAAGAGGTCCATAAGGGCCCAACCCTGTGACCTCGACGGCACCGAACCGGAAGTCACGGGAACTTCCTCCCGCCTCAGCCCGACTACCTCACCGGACGGAGTGCCGTCCCGGCTCCAGCACAGCATGATCGGCACCTCGTCCGTCTGGAACCGAGTACAAGAATCCGGAGTGACGATGACGGACCGGCCCCAGTACCCGACCCCGGCGATCACCACGCTGAAGCAGTGGGCTCCGCCCCCGGCTCTCGTCGGCTTCCTGGCACTCCTCATATGCATGTTCGCCGCGGCGTACGGAGTGGGCGCCTCCGCCGGACCGGTGGCCCCCGGCATGCGGTCCGGCGAGATCGACAGCCCGGTGTTCGACGGGGACCCGGGCCGGCCGCACGGACACAGCGGTGGCGCGGGCGGTACGGACACCGGCGGTACGCGATGACGGCCGAGCGGACGGAGGCGGGAGCAGAGGCGGAGGCGGTGGCGGTGGCGGTGAGCACCGATCTCATCATCGGCGGGATGACCTGTGCGGCTTGCGTGAACCGGGTGGAGAAGCGGCTGGCCAGGATCGAGGGCGTCCGCGCCACGGTCAATCTGGCCACCGGGCGGGCCCGGGTGAGCCATCCGCCGGAGGTGACCACGCAGGACCTCGTCGCCGCGGTCGAGAAGGCGGGCTGCACAGCCGAGCTGCCCGCACCTCCCCGCCCGGCGGAGGACAGGACGCCACCGGCCGAGGGCGGTTCCCCCGGCCGGGAGGAGGCGCAGCGGCTGCTGATCACCGCTCTGCTCTCCGTTCCCGTTCTGGTCCTGTCGATGGTGCCCGCCCTGCAGTTCCGCAACTGGCAGTGGCTGTGCTTCGTCCTGGCCGCGCCGGTCGCCGTCTGGGGCGCGTGGTCGTTCCATTCCCGGGCCCTGCGGGGGCTGCGGCACGCGGCGGCGACGATGGACACCCTGGTGTCGCTGGGCGTCGTCGCCTCCTTCTCCTGGTCGGCGTACGCGCTGTTCCTGGGCGGGGCGGGTGATCCGGGGATGCGGATGCCGTTCAGCCTGCTGCCCTCGGTGGGCGGGGACGTGGCACACATCTACCTGGAGGCGGCCGTCGGTGTTCCGCTGTTCGTCCTGACCGGACGTTTCCTCGAATCCCGGGCCCGGCGCGGCACGGGTGAGGCACTGCGCTCGCTCGCCGGGCTGGCGGCCAAGGACGTGACCCTGTGGGAGGACGGCCACGAGCGGCTCCTCCCGATGGAGCAGTTACGGGTGGGGCAGGAGTTCATCGTCCGGCCGGGCGAGCGGGTCGCGACGGACGGGGTGGTGACCTCCGGCGGTTCGGCCCTCGACCTCTCCCTGGTCACCGGCGAGAGCGAACCCGTCGAGGTGGGTCCCGGTCGGGCCGTGGTCGGCGGTGCCGTCAACGCGGGCGGCCTGCTGGTCGTCCGGGCCACCGAGGTCGGCGCGGACACCCGACTCGCCCGCATCACCCGCATGGTCACCGAGGCCCAGGCCGGAAAGGCCAGGGCCCAGCGCCTGGCGGACACGGTGGCCGGTGTCTTCGTCCCGGTGGTGCTGGCCCTGGCCGCCACCGTTCTCGGCTTCTGGCTCGGTGCCGGGGCCGATCCGCAGGCAGCCGTCACGGCCTGCGTGGCCGTGCTCGTCGTGGCCTGTCCCTGCGCCCTGGGGTTGGCGACTCCCACCGCCCTGCTGGCGGCCACGGGCCGGGGCGCGCAGCTCGGTCTGCTGGTCAGCGGCCCTCGGGCGCTGGAGACGCTGCGCCATGTCGACACCGTGGTCCTGGACAAGACCGGCACGCTGACGACCGGCCGGATGACCGTCGCGCGCGTGACGCCGGTGCCCGACGGGATCGGCCGGGAGCGGGCCCTGTGGCTGGCCGCGGCGGTGGAACAGGGTTCCGAGCACCCGCTGGGCCGGGCCGTGGTCGCGTACTCCCGGCAGGAGGTGCGCCATCGGCCGCCGGGCGAGGTGAGCGGGTTCCTGGCCACCGCGGGTATCGGTGTGACCGGGGTGGTGGAGGGGCACCGCGTGGAGGTCCGCGCCGCCGGCGCCGACCTCCACCCGGCCCTGGACCGGGCGCTGGCCGAGGCGGAGGCGATCGCGCACACGCCCGTCCTGGTACGGGTGGACGGCGCCGACCAGGCTCTGATCTCCCTCGGGGACGTCCTGCGCCCGGGCAGCTACCACGCCGTCGACCGGTTGCGGCGCCTGGGAGTGGAGCCGGTACTGGCCACCGGCGACCGCCGGGCCACCGCGGCGCGTGTCGCGGCCGCGCTCGGCATCACACAGGTGCACGCCCAGTGTTCGCCGGAGGACAAGGCGCGGCTGGTGAAGGAGCTGCGCGGGCAGGGGCGCCGGGTCGCGGTGATCGGCGACGGCGTGAACGACGCCGGCGCCCTGGCCGGCGCCGACCTCGGGATCGCCATGGGGAGCGGAACGGACGTGGCGATCGGCGCGGCGGACGTCACGCTGGTGCGCGGCGACATCGAGGCGGTGGCCGACGCCGTCCGGTTGGCGAGGCGGACCCTCGGCACGATCCGGGCCAACCTCGTCTGGGCCTTCGGCTACAACGTCGTCACCGTGCCGCTCGCCGCGGTGGGGTTGCTCAACCCGATGGTCGCGGCCGTCGCGATGTCGGCGAGTTCCCTGATGGTGGTGGGCAACAGCCTCCGCTTGCGTACCTGGCAGCCCGCGCCGTACCCGCGCAGGGCGGATACGAGCAGCCGGACGGGAGGTACGGGCCGATGACGCAGTCGCCTTCGGAGCAGATCCCGGACCGGTGGCGCCCGACCGGTCGGCGCGTGCGCGAGGGGGTGCGCGCCGCGGCCGTCCCGGTGGTCGCCTGCGCGTTGGCGCTGGCGGGCCTGACGATCTGGACCTCGTCCGGCGCGGCGGGCAGCCCGCCGCAGATCGCGGCCGGCAACGGCCGCGTCTTCCTCCCGTACGGCAACAGCCGTGACACGGCAGCCTTCTTCGACATCACCAACATCGGTGGCGCGGAGGACCGGTTGACGGGGGTGACGTCACCGGACGTCGAGAAGGCACTGCTGAGTCGGCACCGGAGCTCCGGCCTCGGGGCGGACACCATGGAGATGGCGGGATCGGTACGGATATCCGCGGGCGGCACGCTCGCCATGTCCCCCTTCGACGTGAGCGTCATGGCACGGACGAGGACCGGCTGGGAGGCGGGCGACGTGGTGCCGTTCGTCCTCCACTTCCGGCACAGCGCGCCGGTGAAGGTGTTTGCGGTGGTCGTCCGCCCCGGTAGCTGAGGTACTGGCCGGTCCGCATCAACCCGGGCCGGCCGGGTAGCCGCGCAAGGAGCGAACAGCCCCTGTACGAGCCGAGGTGACGCCTGTGAACACCCGTCCCGACGACCCCGTACCGCCCAATCCCACGCCGGCTCCCGGGCCCGGCCCGGGGCCTGCACCCGGTCCGCTGCCGGGGCCCGTGCCCGCCCCGGGGCCCGATCCGCATCCGCAGCCCGGCCCCCTGCCCGGGCCGGTGCCGGCTCCCGAACCGATCACCTGACGAGCGGCCGGCGGGCCCGCCGGCGGCACGAGCCGGCAGATCACCCGCCGGCCACGACGGCCGATCGCGAAGGCGTACCCGGCGGCTCCCGGCAGGTTTCAACGGCGCGGTCCGGGCAAACAGCAGCCCATGACGAGACGGCAGAAAAGCGATCCCGGATAGCGTCCGGAGGCACACCGTGAGCAACCATCCTCTCGCTCCGTCGGGATTCGCCACCGCGCCCGGAGTCCCCTTTCCCGGGGGCGACGGTCCGGACGGGAGCCTCCCGCACGACCACACCCAGGCGATCCTGGAGACCACCAAGCGCGTGGCCGCACTCCTGAAGGCCTCCGGACAGCCCTTCGCCCTCCGGGCCGCGTGGCCGCCTTCGCGCACGGCGTGCCGGCGGGCTTCCAGCACGACACGGACTATCCCTTCCTCGGAAGCTACCTGCTGGCGGAGGCGGCCGACGGGGCCGGCGCCGATCTCGCCGTCCACGGCCACGCCCACCTGGGCACGGAGCACGGAACGACAGCGGGCGGGGTGCGCGCACGCAACGTCGCGATGCCGGTCATCGACCGGGCCTTCGCCGTCTACCACCTCGGGGCGAGGGAGCCGGTCGGCGGCGCGGTCGGTCACGTAGGGTGACGTACGGCCACGAGCTGTACAGCTTGAACCTGAGGTGAGCGGGGTATGTGGCTTGAGGGAACTCCCAAGGAGGCCTCATGCCCACTACTCGGAGTATCCAGGCCGCCCCCGCGCTACAGCCGGGCGCAGTGCCGGCCGCCCTTCCCGAGATCCCTGAGATCGCCGACCCGCAGTCGGTGAGTACGGCGGACGCCCACGACCTGTCGGTGACGCTCTTCCGGCGGCTGCACGCGCTGGAGGAAGGCACCGCGGAGTACTCGTACGTGCGCAACACCCTGGTCGAGCTGAACCTGAGCATGGTGAAGTACGCGGCCACCCGCGTCCGCCACTGCAGCGCACCGTGGGAAGACGTCATACAGGTCGGCACCATCGGCCTGATCAAGGCCATCAACCGGTTCGACCCGGAGCGCGGGTTCGAGTTCATGTCCTTCGCCCTCCCCACCATCGTGGGCGAGATCAAGCGGTACTTCCGTGACACCACCTGGGCCGTCCGCGTGCCGCGCCGGCTGCAGGAACTGCGCATCGATCTGGCCAAGGCGAACGATGCCCTGGAGCAGGAGCTCGGGCACGCCCCCAGCGCGCAGGAACTCGCCGAACGGCTGGGCATCACCGCGGAGGAGGTCTGCGAGGGCCGGGTCGCGGCCAATGGGTTCACCAGCCTCTCCCTCGACCTGCCCGTGACGGAGGCGGACGACGCGCCCGGCACGCTGGCCCGCAGCCTCGGCACCGAGGAGACGCGCTTCGAGACGGTCGAGGACCTGGCATCGCTCAAGCCGCTCCTCGAGGAGCTGACCGAACGGGACCGGACGATCCTCGCTCTCCGCTTCGGTGAGGAGCTGACCCAGGCCGAGATCGGCGAGCGTCTGGGCATGTCGCAGATGCATGTCTCCCGGCTGCTGGGCCGCATCCTGGGCCGGCTGCGGGAGGGACTGCTCGCCGAGGAACCCGAGGAACCGCACGCCGATCCGGCTTGAGGCGCTCAGCCTTCCGCACGGGACAGACAGGTATATTGCGCTGGAACCCGGGCAGGTGCAGGGGAGCACGACGGAAGGGTGATGCCGGATGGTGCCGGAAGCGGAAAGAGAACGCTTCACCGTCGCGGTGGAGGCCGTGGACGGAGCTGTCGTCCTCGCGCTCGCTGGAGAACTGGACCACGACACGGCGCAGCCCCTGCGGGATGCCCTCGACGCGGCACTCACCCCGGGCCGTCGGGTCCTGGTGGACCTGGCGGCGCTCGGGTTCTGCGACTCCACCGGGCTGAACGTACTGCTGAACAGTCGGCTCGCGGCGCAGGAGGCGGGTGCCGTTCTGGAACTGGTCGGCCTGCACGGGCCCGTGGCCCGCATGTTCCGGATCACCGGTGCGGACGGGGTGTTCCCCATCCACTCCGATGTGGGGCAAGCCCTGAGGACGACGCGCGGCGGAGGAGCCTGAGCACCATGGATCAGCGCGGGCACGGGCCGTCGGACCGGACCTGGAGCCTGAGGCTGTCCGGAACCACCGACGTCGTCTCGCGCAGCCGTGACTTCACCCGCCGGGCCCTGATCGCCTGGCACTGGCTCCCGGGCGTGGGGGATAACGGTCGTGAGGCCGCCGAGGACGTGCTTCTGCTGGTGTCGGAGGTGGTGGCCAACGCCTGTCTGCACGGTGGAGGCCCTCGCGCACTCGTCCTCGACTGCTCGGCCGAGCGACTGCGGATCGAGGTCACGGACGGCAACCCGGCCCCGCCGGTGCGCGTGCCGGCCCGCGGGCCGGACGCGCGTGAACAGCCGGGTGGCCATGGGCTGCTGATCGTGGAACGCCTGGCGCGGCGCTGGGGTTCCGAGTCCGGGGCGGACGGCAAGCGCGTCTGGTGCGAGGTGGGGTGGCCGCCGGGAATCGGCTTTCCCGGCCAGGGGTGAAGGTGCGCGGGTCTACCGCGCGAAGGGACTGCTGTCGAGGTGTTCCAGCAGGTCGGCCGGGTCCCGGTAGACGGCTCGGGCTCCGGCCTCGGTGAGGTCGGCTCGCGGTATGCCGCCGCAGAGCAGTCCGACACCGGTGACCCCCGCCCGTACGGCGGCTTTCATGTCCCAGACGCTGTCGCCGACGAATACGGCGTGGCTCGCCGCTGCCCCGGCCAGGTCGAGGGCGTGGTGCACCGGGTCGGGTGCCGGTTTGCCCTCGCTCACGTCGTCGGAGCTCGCCGCGGCGGTGAGGGCGTCGTCCGCATCGATCGCCCTCTTCAGGGCCGCCAGCTCCATGCTGTTCGCCGAGGTGACGAGCACGACGGGCCATCCGCTCCGATCGAGTTCGCGCAGCAGGTCGGCGGCGCGGTCGAAGCTCGGCAGCCGGTCGAAGTACGTGCCGTAAAGGGTGTCGTGCGCGGTGCTCAGGTTGTCGTCCTCGCTCTTGTCGCGATCATCGCCGAGCAGCTGCGTGATCAGGTCGTCGCCCGGCAGGCCGAGTGCGCGGTGCACGCTGTGCATGGGCACTGTGTGACCGGCCTGTCGCAGCGCCTCCCACCAGCACGTCACGTGCAGGTGGTTGGTGTCGGCGAGCGTTCCGTCGACGTCGAAGAGTGCGGCGCGGTTCATGATGCGGATCAGCCTCCGTGATGGATGTGCCCGCCCCTCCCCTGGCTTGCGGGAGCGGCGGGCACGGCGGTCAGCCGCCGAACTCCTTGACGAGAGCCGCACAGAACGCGTCCAGGTCGCCCGGTTTGCGACTGGTGACCAGCGTCGCGGGCTGCGCGTGGCAGATCTGCACCGCCTCGTCCACCCAGGTGCCGCCCGCGTTGCGGATGTCGGTGGCCAGGCTGGGCCAGGAGGTCAGGGTCCGGCCGCGTACGGCATCTGCCTCCACCAGCAGCCAGGGCGCGTGGCAGATCGCGGCCACGGGCTTGGCCGACGCGATGAATTCGCGGGTGAAGTCCACGGCCGGCCGGTTCATTCGCAGTGCGTCGGGGTTGGCGACGCCGCCGGGCAGGACGAGTGCGTCGAAACTCTCGGCCGTGTGACTGGAGAGGACCCGGTCGACGGGATGTGTGCCCGCCCTGTCCAGGTGGTGGAAGGCCTGAATGCGGCCCGGTTTGGTGGACACCAGCTGTGGGTTCCAGCCGGCTTCGAGCACGGCCTTCCACGGTTCGGTGAGTTCGATCTCCTCGACGCCCTCGGGCGCCGTCAGAAAGGCGATGCGCACAGCGCTCACATCCCTCCGTTGCCGTCGTGTGCAGTGGCCGGTCCGGCGGCTCAGTCCGGGGGCTCCGGTAGCGGCGGGGGCTTGCCCGGAGCGGGGCCCGGGGCCGCCGGTTCGGGTGGTGTCGCACCCGGGTCGGCCGGGCGGGGGTCCCGTGGCACCGGATCCGGCGAGGGCGTGGGTCCGGGACCCTCGGGCTCCGGTTCGGTGGTTCGTTCCGTACGGTTCACCCTTCTGCTCCTTCGTGCGGTGGCGGGTACACCCTGCGCCTGCCCGAACGGGCGCGCGTCAAGCCGGTTCGATCCCTCCGGTCCGGACGTGCCGCATCAGAGGCGCTTCGGGGTAAATGCGCCATATGATCGCTACCGAGCCTCGCAGCCTTCCGGTCGGCGTCCCGGGCCTCGGCCCGGGCCCGACCCTCGCCGCCACCGGCGGGCCGGTGGTGTCGACCATGGGCGTCGAGGAGGAGTTCCTGCTCGTCGACCGGCTGACCGGGGCTCCCGTGGCGCGCGCCGGGCCGGTGATCCAGACGGCTTCGTACCCACTGGGCGAACTGGTCCAGTCGGAGTTCTACGACTGCATGATCGAGACCTGCACCCGGCCCACGACCGACGCCACCGACCTACGGACTCGGCTCCGCCGCCTCCGGGCCACCGTCGCCGACGCGGCGCACGTCTCGCACTGCCTGCTCGTCGCCTCCGGCACCCCCGTCGTGCCGCCGACGGCGCCGATCCCGGTGACGGACACGCCCTGTTACCGCCGCATGGCCCGGCATTTCAGCGCCCTCGTCGATGGCAGGCTGGGCATCGTGTGCGGAGGCCACGCCATGTACATGGACCGCGGGTGATCTACTGGTTCGCGCGCCCGTCGGAACACCAGCCGACGATCGAGTTCCGGGTCACGGACAGCAATGCCGACCTCGACACCACCGCGCACCGGTGCGCGGCACGGTACGGCGCCGCCGGTTTCGCCCTCGACCCGTTCACCGGGGATCGCGTACCGGCCCAGGCCCTGGTCGGGACGGCCGGGCCAGGGCTACGGGCGGCGGGGGACGAGGCGGAGGTCGACCGGTTGCTCGACGGGCCGGACAGGAAGGGCACGGGGCGGACCGCCGGCGTGCCGCCCTCCAGCGCGTCGGCCGGCTGCGGTACGTGGTCGGCGAGCTGGCCGACCTGGCCATCGGCGGCTGTGAGGCCGGTCGAGGAGTACTAACCGGTCAGGGTGGGCTCCGCGTCCAGACGCGCCAGGAGCCGGGGCCGGTGAAGCCGGGCTATCGGCGCGAGGAGGTCCGGGTGCCGCATCAGGGCGGCCGCCTCGTGGTCGGCCGCCCTCGGCCGGGTCAGACGGTGGAAGGCGAGGGGGACGGCACTGCCGTGATCGGTCCCGGCCAGGGCCCGGGTCGCCGCGGCGGCCAGGTCGGGGTGGCTCAGCAGGCACGCCGCCCAGCTGGCCACGACCTCGTCCACCCACGAGCGCCAGGCCTCGCCGCCCCGCTCTCCCCCGTGCTCTCCCTCACACTCAGTGTCGGCGCCGGCGCCGGCGGTCCGGACTTGGGCCTCCGTACCGGCGATCCGGTCGAGCCGCTCCGCTCCGCCGGGGCCCGTCAGGACGACCAGCTGCGCATCGAGCTCGGTCGGGTAGCAGAGCCACGCCGCGACGGTGACAGCCTGGCGGGCCTGAGCCTCGGCCAGGCCGCGCTGCAGGGCGCCTCCGTCGGCGGGGTAGGCCCGGGTGAGCCAGTGCGCGGTCGCCGCGATCAGGGGCGAGAGGGAGAAGTCTGCGGACACGGGCTGACCATCCGGACCGGTAGGTGAGGGGATCGGATCGTCACGTTAGCGAGCCGATCAACCGAAATGGAACGTTCGGGCCGAAACGGTGGCACTGGCCCCACGCCCCTGCCACTCCCCCGAACCGTCCCCGCCCTGCCCCGCTCTGCCCCCCGACTTACCGCCCACGCAGGCCCGCTACCTCAGGCCGATCTCCTCGCAGGCGGCCTTGATCCGGTCGGTGCAGATCGCGGCAATCGTGAAGATGCCGTCATCGACCACCGTGGACTTGACGTTGTTCCTGGTCACCGCGACGCCGGGGACGAGAACCGACGGCACGCGCTTGGTGGTCGGGCTGTCCACGATCTGGTTGATGAGTCCGTCGATCTTCTGCCCCTTGGCGAGGGCGTAAGCCATCTCCGCGGCGGCCGCGGCCTCGGGGGCGTAGCTCTTGTAGACCGTCATGTACTGCTCGCCCGCGACGATGCGCTGCACACCGGCGAGTTCGGCGTCCTGGCCGGTGACCGGCGGAAGCGGGGAGACGCCGGCCGCCTTGAGTGCGGCGATGATGCCTCCGGCCATGCCGTCGTTGGCCGAGTAGATGCCCGCGATCCTGCCCTTGCCGAGCGCCGCCAGGGCGGCCGTCATGTTGGCGCCGGCGTTCTCCGGCTTCCACTCGACAGTGTCGTACTCCTTGCCGACGTTCACCTTGCCGTCGAGGACGGAGTGCGCACCGGACTTGAACTGCTTGGCGTTCGGGTCGGTGACCGAACCGTTCATCATGACGATCTGGCCGGCCCCGGCCTTGTCACCCAGCGCGTCCAGCAGCGCCTTGCCCTGGACCCGGCCCACGTCCTCGTTGTCGAAGGAGGTGTAGGCGTCGATCGGACCTTCCGCCAGCCGGTCGTAGGCGATGACCGGGATTCCCGCGTCCTTGGCCCGCTTGACCGCTCCCGCGATCGCCTTGGAATCCACGGCGTCGATGATCAAAGCGTTCACCTTGGCGGCGATCATCGCATCGACCTGGGTGTTCTGGGCGTTCGCGTCCTGCCGGGCATTGGCATAAACCACTTTGCCCCTGCCGCGGGTGAGTTTCGCGATCTCCTTCTCGATCAGCGGCTTGTCAAAGTTCTCGTAACGCGCGGTCTGGTCCTCCGGAAGCAGCAGACCGACCTTGATCGCGTCGTCCTTGACAGAGCCGCCCGGTCTTCCGTCGGCGTCCTCCCCGCTGCCGCAGGCGGTGAGCGAGACGGTCATCGCCGAAGCTGCGACAACGACAGCGGCACGACCCAGATGTGTGTTCACGATGTAAACCTCCCTGACGAGGCCGTGTCCTTGCGGCCGAGGTAGAGGCAGTCAACTCGGCACTGACACCCTCGTCAAGAAGTGAATTGTTAACGTGATGGCAACGTTGCCATCACTGTCCGCATTCGCACATTCGGGCCTTTCAGTGGCAATTCACCATCATTGATTCCGCTGCAACGATTCAACTTATGAATCGAAAGATCAGCCGGTCGATACCGGCCGGACCCGGACACGCGAAGCGGGCTCCTGGTGGCCACCGCTCGCGATCATGCGCACGTCGCCCTGGTCACTGATCTCCGCCTGCACGATGCCGGTTTCGTCGGCGTAGATCGGGTGACCTCCGGGGCCGGACCGGTCGGTGCGGTGCACGAGGACCGATTCCTCTCCACCCGGTGCTGCATGGTCGGGGGCGACGAAGACCAGTTCGTACGTGCTGTCCCGTCCCATTGCGGCCTCCTCTGCGCCCGACACCTTCGGGGCGAACGGTTCCACCAGCGGGCGAATGCCCTTTCCGTCCCATTATCGGGCAGAGCCGGGCTGCCGCCCGCGCGGCGCCCCGGGTCCGGCAGAACATCAGAACCAGCCGCGTGAGTGCGTCCGAAGAAACGGTGCGAGCGGCTGTTACGGGGCCCTGAACCCGTTCGGCGCAAGGCCGAAGGGCGCCGCGGGGAAAGCACCTGCCAGCGGATGGGCCCCCGACGCCGGGCCCGCCAAGGCCTACCGCACACACCCTCGCCGTTCACGTCAGCGTGAGGTTGACGTGTGCCCATTACAAGGGACAGTCACCGAAAGGTCCGTATTTTGCAACACGCCCCGAATTGGTGGCTTTTGGTGGCGCTTGAGGGCCAGAGTGTGGCTCCTCGGCAGGACGCCGGGAACTGTTCGAAGCCCACCCGCCGTACACGAGTCGGGCAGGGCTGCTGTCTGTTGAAGGGGTCATCTTCATGTCTGCTTCTCTCGCCACCCGCCGGGTCGTCGCCGCGTTCCTGGCCGCAGGGGCCCTGGTCGGCGCCGCCGCCCTCCCGGCCACCGCTGACGACCACCGGCGCGACCGCGACCACCGGGCCCCGAAGTCCTCGATCGTGATCAGCGACGTCCAGTACGGCAGCGGCGGCCGCGACCGCTCCGCCCAAGCGCTCAACCGGGAATGGGTCGAGGTGAAGAACACCGGCCGCCACAGCGTCAACCTGCGCGGCTTCACCCTCACCGACCGCCAGGGCAACCGCTACCGCTTCGCCGACTTCCGGCTGGACGGCCGCTCCAGCGTCAAGGTCCACACCGGCCAGGGCCGCGACACCCGCCGCGACGTCTACCAGGACCGCCGCCACCAGATCTGGGACGAGCGCGACACCGCCACCCTGCGCGACAACCGCGGCAACGTCGTCGACAGCGACTCCTGGAACGGCCGCCGGCACCACCGCAACGGCTGACCCGGCCGGCCGCCGTGCCCGTACCCCCGCGCGAGGCGGGGGTGCGGGCACGCCCGTGCGTAAGGACACCGCGCGATATTGGGCGGCGACTGTCAGTGGTGGGTGGCAGGATCGACGACGGTGATCCGACCACCTACAGGGGGCAGGGATGGGGAGCACGACGTTCGAATGGCCGCGCGGTGCAGAGGCCGGGGACACGGCGGCGCTGGAGCTGTGGCTGGCCGTGCACGGCTGGGAGGTCGACCCGACGGTGTTCATGGCCGGCGGCCTCGGCCCGGCCGTGCAGGTACAGCCGATCGGCGGGGCCGGCCAGGACGAGGAACCCGGGCTCCTGATCCTCCCGGGCGAGACCGTGGAATACGCGCAGGACCGGATGCGGATAGCCCCCCGGGCCCCCGTCGCGGCCGACTGCGGCTCCCCGCCGCACGGCCCTTCGTAGATCGGGCGGGGCGGTGCGGTCCTCTGCCAGGACCGGGCGGGGTCCTCGGTGGCGGCGAGGGCGGCGGATCCGTCGGCGGGCCGGCTGTCAGTGGTATGGGTCACAGTGGAAGGGATGCCGAATCCTGCGCCGAACGAGGTGATCCCGTGAGGTACGCGATCCAGGCCGAGGGCCTGGCCAAGCGGTTCAAGGAGACCCGCGCGCTGGCCGGGGTGGACCTTGAGGTTCCGGCGGGTACCGTGCTCGGCCTCCTCGGTCCCAACGGCGCGGGCAAGACGACCGCCGTCCGTATCTTCGCCACGCTGCTGCGCCCGGACGAGGGCCGGGCCGAGGTGGGCGGGCACGACGTGGTGCGGGAGGCTGGCCGGGTCCGCTCGCTCATCGGGCTGACCGGACAGTACGCGGCCGTCGACGAGAACATGAGCGGCACGGAGAACCTGCTGATGATCGGGCGTCTGCTCGGCATGTCGCGCGGCGGGGCACGTGCCCGCTCCGCCGATCTGCTCGACCGTTTTCATCTCAGTGACGCCGCGGGGCGGGCCGTGAAGACCTACTCGGGCGGTATGAGGCGGCGTCTCGACCTCGCCGCCAGCCTGGTCGGACGGCCGCAGATCCTCTTCCTGGACGAGCCGACCACCGGGCTCGATCCGCACAGCCGCGGTGAGGTGTGGGACATGTTGCGCGTCCTGGTGGCGGAGGGCATGACCACGCTGCTGACCACGCAGTATCTGGACGAGGCGGACCGGCTCGCCGACAGCATCGTGGTGATCGACAACGGTCGGGTGATCGCCGGCGGTACGCCGGACGAGCTGAAGGCCCAGGTCGGCGGTCAGGTCCTGCACCTGCGCCCGGTCCGGCCCGCCGATCTCGACGCGGCGCACGCCCTGGTGGCGGAGGAGGCCGGTCCGCAGACCAAGACCGAGGGCGACGGGATCCTCGCCCCTGTCAACGATCCGGCGCTCATGCCGCGCGTCGTACGCCGACTCGACCAGTCGGGTATCCCCGTCGGGGAGCTCACTCTGCGTCGCTCCACCCTCGACGAGGTGTTCATCGCCCTGACCGGCCACCGCGCCGAGCCGGGCGCCGCCCCTCGGGACGACGCCGACGGGGCCGACGGGGCCGACGACGCGGATGACGACAGCGCGTACGCGGAAGCGGGGAGGCCCTCGTGACCGGCGCGACTCTCACGGACAGCCTGGGCCGCGGCGGAAGGGTGCGGCCCCTGCCGGCCCTGCGGCAGACCGCCACCATGGCGTGGCGCAGCCTGGTCTCGGTGAAGCACAACCCGCTGGAGCTCGTCGACTACAGCATCACGCCGATCATGTTCGTGTTCCTGTTCACCTACGTCTTCGGCGGGCAGATGGCGGGCTCCCCTCAGGAGTACCTCCAGTACGCGCTTGCCGGGATCATCGTTCAGAACACGCTGTTCATGAGCATGTATACCGCCATGTCGCTGAACACCGACCTGACCAAGGGCGTGTTCGACCGGCTCCGCAGCCTGCCGATCGCCCGTTCGGCCCCGTTGTTCGGGCGGATCGTGGCCGACCTGGCCAAGCAGCTGTGGGCCATGCTCCTGATGATCGCCCTGGGCGTGGTGCTGGGCTTCGAGATCACCGGTGGTCCTGCGGGCTTCATCGGGGCGGCCCTGCTGCTGCTCACGTTCGCCGCGGCCGTGTCGTGGACGGCTGTGCTGATCGGGATGGTGGCCGGGGACCCGGAGAAGGTGCAGGTCTATGCCTTCACCTTCATCTTCCCGCTCACCTTCACGAGCAGCGCGTTCGTCGAGGTCGACACCATGCCCGGGTGGCTTCAGGCATGGGTCCAGGTCAACCCGGTGACGCATCTGTCGGACGCGTTCCGCGGCTTGCTGCTCGGCACTCCGGCGGGCGGACCGATCCTCTGGTCGCTGCTCTGGGCGGCGGGCATCACCGCGGTCTTCATGCCCCTGGCGATGCGCGCCTACCGCTCCGAGAGCCACTGAGCACCGGGCCCGGGAGCCGATCCGCCTCCGGCTCGGAGCCGATCCGGCTCCGGCTCGGCCCCCGCTCCTGATCCGGCTCAGTAGGTGACGACGATCCTGCGTGCCGGGCCGTCCACCCGGATGCGGCCTCCGACGGGGACCACGAGTTGCGGGTCGGTGTGGCCGAGGTCGACGTCGAAGACGACCATGATGTCGGGGGCGTACTCCTGGAGGGCCTTCAGGACGGCCTCGCGCTGTTGCAGGCGGAAGTGGGCCTTGTCCTGCGCCGCCAGCCGGTTCTCGAAGGACCAGCTCTTCGCCCTGCCCATGAGCAACGCGGGGAACTGTCGCAGCAGTCCGCGTTCGCCCATGCTCCGCAGGATCCGGTAGACCTCTTCGGCGCGCGGCATCTCCTCGGACGTCTCCAGGAAGAGCACGTTGCCGGCGTAGGTCTCGGCGGGTTGCACCGCCCGGTCGGCCATCAGCATCCAGGAGATGACCTCCAGGTTGCCGCCCCAGCCGATGCCCTCGACGACGCGGTCGGCGTTGTGCCAGGACCAGCCGTCGGCCGGTTCCATGAGCGGCTCGGATGCGAAGGTGTGCGGGTCCTCCCAGGGGCTGTTGACGTCTCCGTAGCTGCTTGCCGGGGTGAGCTCGAACTCGCCCGAGGTGAACAGCGCCGCCCGGAGCGAGGCGGCGGTCGACGGGTGCAGCGCGCCGGGTCGTCCGAGCTCGACCATGACCGAGCCGCCGTGGTAGCCGACGATCCCCAAGTCCCGCAGGAACAGCAGCAGGTTGGTGTTGTCGCTGTAGCCGAAGAACGGCTTGGGACCGGCCCGCAGCAGGTCGCGGTCGAGGTGGGGAAGGACGGTGATCTGGTCGTCGCCACCGATGCTGGCGATCACCGCCTTGATCTCCGGGTCCGCGAAGGCCGCGTGGATGTCCGCGGCCCGCTGCTCGGGCGTCGCACCCATGGTCCGGGTCGTCGGATACTCCACCACCTTCAACCCGAAGTCCTCCTGGAGCCGGCGCACGCCCAACTCGTAGGGCAGCGGGAACATGCCGGGGAGGCCGGACGAGGGGGACAGCACCGCGACCAGGTCTCCGGGGCGGGGCTTCGCGGGATAACGAGGATCTGACATCCGATGATCATAGAAGTCGCGGTCCGGACGCCGCGCGGCCATACCGGCACGCCTATATGCACGACCAAAGCCGCCATTTCGGGCACATATGTCGGATAGTCATCCCTTCTTATGATCTCGAATCGAATGCAAAATCGAGACAAATACCACTGTGTCCGACACGGTTCGGCGCGTCACGTCGGAGAAAACTGGTCCGCCGTCAGAGCCATGACGCATCCGACCGAGAACAGGACCACGACCACTGACCTGACTGTTACCTGCCAACCGATTGCGGAGGTGTCACGATGTCCTGCTTCAGGACCGACTTCCGAAAGGTCCCCAAGGGCCTTCCCCCCACGTGCTGTTGCCCGAGAGCACGCGCCGTCCTCTCCCTGCTCCTCCTGACGGCCGCCGCCCTCAGCGGCCCCGCGGCCCCGGCGCACGCCGCCGCCCCCTATGGCGCCAGAGCCGTCGCGGTGGCCGCCTCCAAACAGGGCTCGCCGTATGCCTACGGCGCCACCGGCCCGAAACGCTTCGACTGCTCGGGCCTCACCCTCTACGCCTTCAAGAAGGCGGGCAAGCGTCTCCCACGCACCGCCGACCAGCAGTACGAGCACACCCGCCACATCCCCGAGGCCGATCGCGCGGCCGGTGACCTGGTCTTCTTCCCGAGTGGCGCGACCATGACCCACGTCGGGATCTACGCGGGCGACAACCGGATCTGGCACGCCCCACGCCCCGGCACACGGGTGCGGCTGGAGCGGATCTGGAGCTCAGCAGTCCGCTATGGGCGGGCCACCTGATCCGGCACCCGGCCGGTCCGGCTCCGGCCGTCCCGGTGGTCCTGGTCTCCCGCCGCTGCCGCGGCCGGTCCGGGGCCGGCGCGCAGCCTGCGGACCGCCCACACGCTCGGGGCGAGCAGCAGCACCAGACTCGCCGCGGTCATCAGTACCGCACTCCAGAGAAGGACGGATTCGGTGCCGAGGGATGTCGCGGCGGCGCCGACGACGAGGTAGCCCAGCGGCACGGACATGAGCTCACCGGCCGAGCTGAAGGAGCTGACCCGCCCGAGTACCTCGGGCGGCAGATGTTCCTGCACGGCGGTGCTCCAGCACACGATCGCGATGTCGAGGCCGATACCCGCCAGGGCCGCCGCCCCCGCCAGCACGGCGAGCGGCGCGCCCTCGGCGAGCGCGACGAGGGGCAGCGCGAGAGGCACGTTGGCGCATACGCACACGACCATGATCCTGGACGGTTTCCAGGCAAGGGAAACGATTCCGCCCAGGAACAGGCCTGCCGCGAAGGCCCCTTGGACGATGCCCCAGGAAGGGGCGCCCAGCCGGCTGTCCATGGCCACGACGGGGCCGAGGAGTTGATAGCCGCCGAGCCAGAGGGCGACGACCACGGTTCCGGACAGCACATAGGACCAGATCCAGAAGAGACGGGAGAACTCCTTCCAGCCGTCCTTGAAGTCGCGGAAGACTGAAGCCGGCGTCTTGGCGGGTCCGGACACGCCGAGACGGCTGCAGAGGAGGGCCGCGACCGCGAAACTGACGGCGTCCCAGCCCAGGGTCAGCTCCGGGCCGACCAGCACGACGAGGGCGCCGCCGACCGCGGGCGCGAGGATGCGGATCAGGTTGCTGGGCAATCGCATCAGCGCGTTCGCCTGCTGCAGCTCGCCGGGATCGACGAGCTGCGGCAGCACGCTGTTCATGGCGGGCTGGGTCAACGCCGACGCACAGCCCGCCAGCGCCGCGAACAGGGCGATCCGCCCTGTCGTGGCCGCACCGGACACCACGAGGAGGGCGACGCAGCCCTGGGTGACGGCCGGTACCAAGTTGCCCAGCACCATGACCCGTTGACGGGAGAACCGGTCCGCGATCACTCCTCCGACAAGCAGCAGGACCAGCTGCGGAGCGGTGTTGGCGGCGAGGACGATCGCCAGGGATGCCGGGCGGCTGTCGAATCCGAGTACCGCGAAGGCCAGGGCCACGGGGGCCATCGCCGTTCCGCTCATCGAAACGAGCCGTGCCAGAAGAAACAGCCTGAACGGCTTGTGCCGCAGTGTGGAGAGAGATCCCTGTCGAACCATTCGACGGAGCCTAACCTGCCCAGCGACGCCGCCCGTTCACCCAGCTGTGCCGGTGCTCCTCGGACTCAGAGGGATTCGCCGGGCCGCAGGTAGCGGTAGCCGTGGGTGGTCTCCTCGGTGAGCCAGCCGTTGACGCTGCCGAGGCCGCGCTCGTTGATCTGGGCGTCATGGATGGCGAACGCCCGCTGCGGCGCGACGGCCTTGACGAAATCGATCGCCTCCACCGTCTTCAGCCACGACCCGTGCACCGGGACCAGAAGCGTTTCGATCTCCTGCTCGGGCACGTGCAGCGAGTCACCCGGGTGGTAGAGCGCGTCGTCGATGACGTAGCCGAGGTTCGCGCAGTCGGGTTGGCCGCCGTAGATGAACGCAT
The DNA here is from genome assembly GCF_045161815.1 of Streptomyces avidinii. Classification (NCBI taxonomy): domain Bacteria; kingdom Bacillati; phylum Actinomycetota; class Actinomycetes; order Kitasatosporales; family Streptomycetaceae; genus Streptomyces; species Streptomyces avidinii. The sequence continues at coordinate 8,477,817 of NZ_CP108863.1, read as the reverse complement.
GACGCCCGCCGACCGCCCGTATGCGGAAGCCGGCGGCCGTGAACTCGGTGCCGGCGGACACCCCGTTGACCTCCAGCCCGGGAATGTCCGCGTCGGCAGGGGCGTGGACCGGCACGCCGAGCCCGGCCAGGCGCAGCACATCGACGTGGTCGGCGTGTTCGTGCGTCACCAGAACGGCGTCCGCGCCGGCCAGTGCGGCCGGTTCGCTCCACGTCCCGGGATCGATGACCAGAACACGGCCGTCCTGCTCGATCCGGACACATGCGTGGGTGTACTTCGTGATCAGCATGGCCTGGGACCGTACCGCGCCGCGGGCCGCCGCGCCGCGGTTACGCTCCCGTCGCCCCGTCGACGACCTCGCGCAGCAGGTCGGCATGCCCGCTGTGGCGGGCGTACTCCTCGATCACGTCGGGTTCGTCGATCATTGGGTGATCATCACATCGGGCCCCCCTCGTACCCAGCTGCAGGTCGGCGCAGCTGCCGGAAGAAGGCCCGGATGTCCCCCACCAGCAGCTCCGGCACCTCCATGGCGGGGAAGTGGCCGCCGCGGTCGTACGAGGTCCAGCGCACGAAGGTGTCGGTCCGCGCGGCGATGTGACGCAGCGGGATGAAGTTGTCCCGGGGGAAGTCGGCCAGTGCGCTCGGGGTGTGCGACACCTCCGGCGGCTGACCGGCGTAGGCGGCGTGTGCGCGCTCGTAGTAGATCCGGGCCGCGCTGCCGGCCGTGCCGGTGAGCCAGTACAGCATCACATTGGTCAGCATCTGGTCGCGGTCCACCGGGCACGCGGGGTCGCTCCACTCGTCGAACTTCTCCGCGATCCAGGCGAGGAGACCGACCGGGGAGTCGTTCAGCCCGTACGCCAGGGTCTGCGGCCGGGTCGCCTGGATGTCCGCGTACCCCTGCCGCTCGCGCGCCCAGATCCGGTACCGCTCCCAGGACGCCAGCGTCCGCTCCCGTTCGGCGGGGGACAGTGCCGCCAGTTCCTCCGGCCGGGGTTCGGAGGTGGCCCCGCCCCCGGGCAGCAGGTTCAGGTGCACGCCGATCACGTGGTCGGGCCGGATCCGCCCGAGCTCCCGGGAGACGGCGGCTCCCCAGTCGCCGCCCTGCACCCCGTACGAGGGGTGTCCCAGCCGTTCCATCAGCACGCCGAAGGCCCGGGCCACTCGCTTGAACTCCCAGCCCGGCTCGGTCGTGGGCCCCGAGAGCCCGAAGCCGGGGATGCTCGGCAGCACCAGGTGGAAGGCGTCCGCCGGGTCGCCGCCGTGTGCGCGGGGATCCGTCAGCGGGCCCGCGACGCGCTGGAACTCCACCGGCGATCCGGGCCAGCCGTGTGTCATGAGCAGCGGGGTCGCGGCCGGCTCGGGCGAGCGGACATGGGCGAAGTGCACCCGTGCCCCGTCGATGACGGTGGTGAACTGCGGCCACTCGTTCAGCCGGGCCTCGGCCGCCCGCCAGTCGTACTCCTCGCGCCAGTACCGGGCGAGGTCCCGCATCCGGGCGCGCGGCATGCCGTACGCCGACCCGACCCCGGGCAGCTCGTCGGGCCACCGCACCCGCCCCAGCCGCTCCCGCAGGTCGTCCAGCTCCGCCTCGGCCACGTCGAGCCGGAACCCGTACACCCGTTCGTCAAGATCACTCATGGCCGCATGCTAGGCCGTCTCCTTCGGATCCTGCCGGGCCCGCGCCGCCCGGCACCGCGCCCCGACAACGCGCCGGGGCGCGGTGCCGGGCGGCGCGGGTCCGGGGGGACCTCCCAGCGGTATCCGAGGGGAGCGCGATCCGAAGGAGACGGCTCAGCCGCGGGCGCGGCGGCGGTATTCGTCGGTGGGGACGCCGGCCACGCCCCAGTCCTCCAGAGCGACCTCGTCGATGAGGACGAAGGTGGTGGCCGGGTCCTTGTCGAGGACCTTGACCAGCAGGTCCGTGACGCCGGCGATGATCTCGGCCTTCTGGGCGGCGGTGGCGCCTTCACGGGTGATCTTGACATTGACGTACGGCACGTGGAAGTCCTTCCGGGGGTGGGGAGTGAGGGGTGGTCAGGAGCGGCCCGTGACGTGGCCGCCGTCCACGCGCAGGGCGTGGCCCGTCACGAAGCCGGCGCCAGCGAGGTACAGCACCGCCTCGGCGATCTCGGAGGTCTCGCCGACCCGGTTGAGCAGGGCTAGTCCGCCGAAGGTGTCCACGTCGGCTCCCCCGTGCAGCGGGGTGCGGATGATGCCGGGCGAGACGAGGTTGACGCGGATGCCGTCGGCCGCCAGCTCGGCGGCCAGGCTCGTGGTCAGCCCGTGCACACCGGCCTTGCTGACCACCGGCGCGGAGGCCGGGAAGCCGGCCAGTCCGTGGTCCACCAGGACGGTGCCGATGTTGACGATGCTGCCGCCCTCGCCCTGCGCGCGCAGAGCCCGCACCACGGCCTGGGTGGTGAGGTAGGTGCCCTTGAGGTTGCCCGTCAGGAAGCCGTCGAGTTCGGCCTCCGTGACCTCGGTGAAGGGCTTGGAGGCGAAGGTGCCGGCGTTGTTGACCAGGACGTCGACGCGGCCGAAGCGCTCCAGCGCCGTACGGACGAGGGCCTCGCCGGTCTCCCGCTCGGCGATGCTGCCCGCGACCCACGCGGTCCGCTCCGGATGGCCGAGGCCGGCGGCGGCCTTGGCGAGGCGCTCGGGGTCCCGGCCGTTCAGGACGACGTCGGCGCCGCTTTCCAGGAAGGCGCGGGCGATGTCCAGTCCGATGCCGCTGGAGGATCCGGTGATGAGAGCGGTGGTCATGGTGGGTGCCTTTCGGGGTGGATCGGCGGACTGGTTCGTCCGGCTGACACCCAAGAACCTATGAACTCCCAACCCATAACACCACGACGTAGATTGGAGCATGTGATAATCCCAGGTTATGGATGTGGACCTGCGCGACTTGGAGCTTCTCGACGCCACCGCCGAGGCCGGCTCACTGACGGCCGCCGCGGCGCGGCTCTACGTGAGCCAGCCGGCCCTCAGTCAGCGGCTCACCCGGCTGGAGGCCCGCCTCGGCATGCCCCTCTTCGACCGCAAGGGCCGCCGCCTGGTACCCAACGCGGCAGGCCGCCGGCTGCTGGTCGCCGCCCGCCAGATCATCGGCGAACTGGCTTCGGCCTCCCGGGACCTGCGAGAGATCCGCGACGGCCACGGCCGCCGGGTCCGCTTCACCGCGCAGTGCAGCACCACCTTCCCGTGGCTGCCGCCCGTCCTGCGCGCCTTCCGCGAGCGCGAGCCGGACATCGACGTGCGCATCGAAACCGTCGCCGACGACGCCCCGATCCCGGCGCTGCTCGCCGACCTGGTCGACGTCGCGCTGGTCACCAAGCCAGACCTGCAGATGGACCGGGTGTCCCTGACCAAGCTGTTCGACGACGAGATGATGGCCGTGGTGCCCGCCGGACACCCGTGGGCCTCCCGCGGGCACCTGACCGCCCGTGACTTCGACGGCGCCGACCTGGTCCTCTATGACGGCTACGACCAGAACCGCATCCCGTCGATGCCGCTGCCGATCCCGGCCGGGGCCCGGCCCGGCCGGATCACCACCATGCCGGTGGTGACCGACCTGGTGATCGAGATGGTGGCGGGCGGCCAGGGCGTGACGGTCCTCCCCAACTGGGTGGCCGCGCCGTACGTGTCCTCGCACGGCCTCGCGCTGGTCCGCATCGGCGAGGAGCCGCTGACCCGCACGTGGTTCTGCGCCACCCGGACCGGGCCACGCCCGCCCCACCTCGAGGCCTTCGTCGAGGAGCTCACCGGCCGGCTCACCGCCCCGATCAGCGGTTAGGCCGTCCGGGCGGGCCCTGGACCGCCCCGCCGCGGTCGGCCGCCGGGGCCCACCGCACGGGCCCTGGCGGACGTCCGGCGGGCCGCCCGGGCTCCGCCTCGCGCCCCTCCCGCGGAACAGCCAACTCACCTTCTCCACAAGTCCGTTACCGAGTCCACCCAGGTCACTGCGGAGAAGCAATCAGGCAAACGGTCACACAACTCCCCGAACCGATCGCCCGCCGCCACATAAAAGTACTGGTCGACTGGTTTCCTTTCGAGTTGCCCGACTAGATTGACGGCACACCGCAGCGACCACCGCGCGGGAAGCGACCGGGGAGACGAGCGCACGTGGCGAGGGCGAGACAGGAGCGGGCCGAGATCACCCGCCAGGCCATACTCACCGGTGCGGCCACCGCCTTCGACATCAGCGGGTTCGACGGCACCAGCCTCAGCGACGTCGTCAAGCACGCCGGAGTCACCAAGGGCGCCCTCTACTTCCACTTCCCGTCCAAGGAAGCCCTCGCCCGCACCCTGATGGACGAACAGTTCCAGGTCTCCGAACACCTCGCCGCCATCGAAGAGCCGGGCCTGCAGACCGTCATCGACCTCACCCACCGGATGGCCCACGGACTGCGGACCGACGTCCGTATCCGCGCCGGTATCCGCCTGGTCATCGAGTTCGGTTCCTTCACCAATCCCGACCCGACCCCCTACGACACCTGGATCGACACCTGCCGCAGCTGCCTGACACCGGCTCAGGAACGCGGTGACATACACCCGTCGCTCGATGTGCGGGCCCTCTCGACGCTGCTGGTCGCAGCCTTCACCGGCATCCAGGTCACCTCGCACGTCCGCACCCGCCGCGAGGACCTCCACACGCGCGTCACCGACCTGTGGAACTTCCTCCTCCCCACCATCGTCCCCGCGCAGCGCATCGACAGCTTCCTCCCCACGGGCACGCCGGCGGCCATACCGCCGGATCCCACCCACTGACGCAGGACGGCCTCGCACACGCCGTGGCGAGCCACGGGGGTGCTTGCCACGGCGTGGCCGAGACCGCCCTGCCCCGAACCGCACCACCGGCCGGACCCGTCGTCGGCCGTGACCGCGCAGGCGGCCGCAAGAATCACGCTTCGGCGGGGGCCAGGGAGTCGACGTCCTCCATGAAGCTCAGCATCCGGGCGTTGACCAGCTCGGGGTGGTCGAGCTGCGGTCCGTGGCCGGTGGCCGCGACGATCTCGGCGCGGGCGCCGGGGATCAGGCGCGGTACGCGTTCCAGCTGCCGCTTCGGGTGCACCAGCAGGCTCCGCCTGCCCATGACGAGGTAGAGCGGGGTCCGGATGGACCGGAGGGCGTCCTCGGCCAGCGGCAGGGGGGCGGGGCGCCGGATCCGGAAGGCCCGGGCACCCGCCTGGACCCACTTGCGCATCTCGGGCACGACGATGACGGGCTGCTCCAGCCAGGCGGCGAGGCGCGGGCGCAGCGCCTTCGGCGCGAAGCTGGCGAAGAGGCTGACGAAGACCCAGGCGAAGAAGCGCAGGCCCACCCGCTCCAGGCCGCCGGGGTCGAGGAGGGTGACGGAGGCGAGCCGGCCGGGTCGGCGGTGCGCCTGGTTGAGGACGAGCCAGCCGCCGTAGGAGGAGCCGACGAGGTGGACCCGGTCGAGGCCGAGCTCCTCCAGCGCCTCGTCGAGCCACTGGGCCGCGCGCTCGGGCTGCCACATGGGTTCGCGGTGGATGCTGCGACCCGCGTCGCCGGGGGTGTCGAGCGCATAGACGGGGCGTTCGGCGCTGAGCGCGGGGGTGTTGGGGTACCACATGGCGGAGCAGTAGCCCGCGCCGTGGATCAGGACGACCGGCGTACGGGACTCCGCCGCCGGGTCGTCGGGGCCGTACCGGTAGACGCGCGTGGTGCCGAAGCTCGTCTCGACATCCGTCTCGGAGCGGGCGGGTGCACCCATCGCGTAGAGCGTGTCGCAGGCAGCGAAGTACCGGTCGCGCAGGGTGTCGTTCACATAGCGGCCGACGTCGCGGCGCGGACGGGTTCGAGTGGTGTTCTCGGGCACGGGGCACCTCCGGGAAGATCCGTTCTTCGTAATACGAACGTACCATAAAGATGGTACGGCGGTACCATCAAAAGGTCCGGGCGGTCCGGACCGCGAACGCACCACCGACGGGCGGAGACACGAGACATGCCGAAGCGCGTGGACCACGAGGAGCGGCGGACCCAGATCGCCGAAGCGCTCATCCGGGTGGCCGGACGGCGCGGACTCCATGCCGTCGGCATGCGCGACGTGGCGGCGGAGGCGGGCGTATCACTACGGCTCGTGCAGTACTACTTCCAGACCAAGGAGAAACTGCTCTTCTACGGGCTCCAGCACCTCACCGACCGTTTCACCGCGCGGGTCGGCGAGCGCCTGCGCGCCGTCGGCCCGAACCCGGGCCCGCGTGCGACCGTCGAGGCACTACTGCTGGCCTCCCTCCCCACCGACGAGGAGAGCCGCACCTTCCACCTCCTCTACAGCTCGTACTCGATCCTGTCCGTGACCGACGAGGCACTCGCCGCCCAGCCGTTCATCGACAATCCGGACGCCGCGGAGAACGCCGTGACCGGGCTGCTGCGGCAGGCCCAGGAGGCCGGCCTCGCCGATCCCGGCGCCGACGCCCGCACGGAGGCGATCAGCCTGCTCGCCATGACGGCGACCATGGGCACCAGCATCCTCGTGGGCCAGCGGGGGCCCGAGTCGGCCGTCGCGGTACTCCACCACCACCTCGACCGGATCTTCACCGCACCGGCCCGGCCGACCGGGGACGTCGACGACCAATAGCCCCGCCGCCCCGGCGAGTTCCGGGACTGTTCACCCCCACGTGACCCGCACCTTCCCGGACCGGCCGGGCGCGGCCGGTCGAATGGCCGCATCAAGAGGTCTGGACCAATGGAGTCGCGCCAATTCCGTGGCGCATTGGCTCCGGTGCCACAATCTCGCAACAACTGGTCTATACCTTTGGCACTAGGGTGGGCCACCTGAAACGGGTACATGCACAGCCGTGGGGGGCTTTATGACCTTTCATCATCTTCCGCAACCACCATCCGACGAAGAGCTCTACTGGTACTTCGGACCGCAGCGCCGCTGGGTGCTCGTCAGTACCTCGCTCGCCTTCGTGTTCACGGCGGCGACCATGTTCACCTTCGCCCTGCGGACACCGGCCCTGTGGGCCTTCCTCGCCGTCCTCGGCCTCAACGTCGTGGCCCTCGCCCTCTCCTCCGTCAACAGCCTGCGCCGGCGCCGGCTCACCCGGCAGTCGCACGAGGTGCTCGTCCACGCCTGGCAGCCCGCCGTGCCGCCGGGCGTCGACCTGTACCTGCCGACCTGCGGCGAGCCGCTCGACGTGCTCGGCAACGCCTACCGCTCCGTCGCGGCCGTCGACTGGCCCGGTGCGCTGACCGTCTGGGTCCTGGACGACGCGGACCGGCCCGAAGTCGCCGCGCTCGCGGCCTCGTACGGCTACGAGTACGTCGTACGACCCGACCGGGGCCACCTGAAGAAGGCGGGCAACCTCAACCACGCGCTCACCCTGAGCAGCGCCGGGTTCATCGCGATCCTGGACGCCGACTTCGCCCCGAGGCCGGACTTCCTGCGCCACCTGGTGCCCTATCTGGCCGACCCCGCCGTCGGCATCGTGCAGAGCCCGCAATGCTTCGACACCGACGAGACCATGGGGTGGATCCAGCGGGCGGCCGGCTCCGCGCAGGAGTGGTTCTTCCGCTGGATCCAGCCGTCCCGGGACGCGAGTGACGCGGCCATCTGCTGCGGCAGCAACGCCGTGTACCGGCGCAGCGCGATCGACCGGGCGGGCGGCTTCGCCCGGCTCGACCACAGCGAGGACCTGTACACCGGACTCGCCCTCCACGAGCAGGGGTTCCGCACCCTGTACGTGCCGGTGCTCGTCGCCAAGGGCACCTCGCCCGACCGGGTCACCTCCTTCGTCAACCAGCAGTACCGGTGGGCGATGGGCAACCTCCACCTGCTGGGCACGCCCGTGCTGCGGCGGATGCGCGCGCCCTGGCGGATGCGGCTGTGCTTCTACGAGGGCATCGTCGGATACCTGACCACCGCGGTGAACACCTTCGTGGCGCCGCTGCCGCCGCTGGTGATGATGTTCTGGTACCCGGACCACATCCGGCCCTGGCACGTGCTGCCGCTGCTCGCCCCGCTGTGGCTGTGGCACGTGCTGCTGCCGAGGATCAGCCGGACGCGCTGGCGGGTGGAGGTCATCCGGGCGAACGTCCTGACGAGCGTGGCCGCGGCCACCGCGTTCGTGCACACGCTGCGGGGGCGCAGCGCCGCATGGGTGCCCACCGGTACGCGCGGGGCGCCGGCCCGGGGCGGGATGGCCCGCCGGGTGATCGCCGTCTCGCTGGTCTGGCTCGTCCTGTCCAACGGCGCCGCCGTCACCGGTTTCGCGCTGGCCGTGCACCGGGGCGGCTGGGAGCCCAACTGGGGCCTGCTGCTCTACCTCCTGGTGCAGTGCCAGATCAACGTCCCGCTGATCCGGGACCTGGCGGCCGAACTGCACCCGGCCGCGGGACGGGCGCGCTCCCGGCTCCGGGACGCACTGCGCTCTCGCACCGGCATGCTGCCGCGCCGCTGGCCCGAGACCGTGGCCGCCTCGGCGGTCCTCCTGCTCACCGGCCTGCTGGCATCGGGGTGGGTCGACCCGATGCTTCCCTGGCTGAGTTGAAAGGCACCGTCGTCATGTCCTACCTCGTCACACCCGGCCGGCGCCGGCCCCGCAGGGCCGCGGCTCCACGGGCCGGAGAGCTGCCGCCCGGATCCCGCTCCGGCGGCGAGTCCGGGCCGAGCCCGCACCGCTCCGCGTTCCGGCCCGACATCGAGGGGCTGCGCGCGGTCGCCGTCCTCGCGGTGCTCGCCTTCCACGCCGGGATTCCCTGGACGACCGGCGGTTTCGTCGGCGTGGACGTCTTCTTCGTCATCTCCGGCTACCTGATCACCGGTCTGCTGGTCCGGGAGGCGATCACGACCGGCCGGATCCGGCTCGGTGACTTCTTCTCCCGGCGGGCCCGACGGCTGCTGCCCTCCGCCGCCGTGGTGCTCGCCGCGGTGGCCGTGGCCGGGGCCTGGCTGACCGTACCGCTGCGCCGCGCGGACATGGAGTACGACGTCGTCGCGGCGGCGCTGTCCTTCGCCAACTGGCGGTTCGTGTCGCAGCGGACCGACTACCTCGCCGCCGGGCACGACCAGAGCCCGCTGCTGCACTTCTGGTCCCTCGCCGTCGAGGAGCAGTTCTACCTGTTCTGGGCCCCGCTGCTGGCGGTACTGGTGCTGTGCGCGGGCCGTGCGGTCCGCCGGGGCCGGGCCGTGCGCCTCGTCGTGGTGCTCGCCGCCGCCCCCCTGGCCGTGGCCTCGTTCGTGCTGGGGCTGTACTGGACCGAGCACTCCGTATCGCTCGCGTACCTCGCAACGCCCTCGCGCGTCTGGCAGTTCGGCGCCGGGGCACTGCTCGCGCTGCTGCCCTGGCACCTGATGCGCGGGCCGCGCCCGCTGCGGCTGCTGTGCGGCTGGGCCGGGGCAGCGGCGATCGGCTGGTGCGTCGTGTCGTACGACGCCGGGACCGCGTACCCCGGCTACGCGGCCCTGGTGCCGACCCTGGCGACCGCCGCCGTGATCCTGGCCGCGATACCGGGCCGGGGCGAACGGCACACCCAGGGCGCCTGGGACGTCGGGCGGTTGCTGTCGGGGCGGGCGCCGCGGGCCGTCGGGCGGCTCTCCTACAACCTGTACCTGTGGCACTGGCCGGTGCTCGTCCTCGCCGAGGCGCGGCTGGGCACGCTCGGCTGGCCCGCGAAGTCCGCGCTGACACTGGCGGCCGTCCTGCCCGCCCTCGCCACCCTGCGCTGGGTCGAGCAGCCGCTGCGCCGCAGCCGGACGGTCTCCGAACTCCCGCGCCGCGGGCTGTCGGTGGGCGTCTCGGCGATCGTGCTGCCGGTGGTCCTCGCGCTGGTCGTCGGCTCCACGACGCTGCGGGTGCTCGGCCCGGCCGCCCCGGTCGACACGCAGGGGCTGCCACCGGGCGCCGCGTCGGGCCCCACGCTGCTCGCCCGCACCGCCGGCACCCCGCTCGTGGACGGCCCGGTGGTGCCCAGCCCGGTGCAGGCGCGGTCGGACTTCCCGCCGGACGGGGCCTGCGAGGTCGCCCCGGCCGTAACGCGGAGCCCCGACTGCCTGTTCGGCGCGACGGACAGCCCGGACCGGATCGTGCTGCTCGGCGACTCGCACGCCGGGCAGTGGTTCTCCCCGATGCTGGCGCTGGCCGCCCAGCGGGGCTGGGCCCTGCAGGAGTTGGTGAAGCAGGGCTGCCCGCTGCCGGAGCTGGCGGTGGACAGTCCGCAGCTCGGCCGCGCCTACCGGGAGTGCGACACCTGGCGCGCGGATGCCCTGGAGCGGCTGGGGCAGCAGCCCCGGCCCCGCCTCATCGTGATCGCCTCGCTCAACCGGTACACCGACGACGCGAAGCTGCTGGCCGAGGCGTGGGAGAAGACGCTGACCCCGCTGCGGGCGCTGGGGGCGCCGATCGTCTACATCGAGGACACGCCCGTACCCGGTAGGGACATCCCGGCGTGCGTCTCCGGCAGTCCCGGATCCCCGGCCGCCTGCGCGTTCAGCCGGGCGGACGCCCAACTGCCGGATCCGCTGGCGGTGCGGATCGCGTCCGGTGCGCTGCCCGGCGTACGGAGCATCGGCGTGAACCAGGTCCTGTGCCCGGGCGACGGGCCGACCTGCCCGGCCGTGCTCGACCGGATCCTGCTCTACCGGGACGACGCGCACCTGACGAACGCGGCGGCCGTGGTCCTGACCAACCGGCTGGAGCGGCTGTTCACGGAGGCCGGGCTACTGCCCGCCGCGGCCTCGGCGCCCGCGGCCCGACCGGACGCCGTCCCGGGGGCCGACGGGTGGACGAGGTTGCTGCGTGACGACTTCGACGGTCCGGCGGGCTCCCCTGTGTCCGCCGTCAACTGGCTCCACGACCTCGGCACCTGCTACCCGGGCTGCCCCGCAGCGCAGTGGGGCACCGGGGAGATCGAGACCATGACCGACTCGACGGACAACGTCCGCCTCGACGGGAAGGGCGCCCTGGAGATCGTGCCCACCCGCAGGGACGGACAGTGGAGTTCGGGGCGGATCGAGACGCGGCGCTCCGACTTCGCGCCGCCGCCCGGCGGGGCGCTGCGGATCGAGGCGTCGATCGCGCTGCCGGACGTCACCGGGGAGAGGGCGGCCGGGTACTGGCCGGCGTTCTGGACCCTGGGGGCGCCGCTGCGCGACGGGTACACGGGGTGGCCGGGGGTCGGGGAGCTCGACATCATGGAGTCCGTGAACGGGCGGGACACCGTTTTCGCCACGATGCACTGCGGTGTCCTCGAAGGGGGCCCATGCCGGGAGCCGGCCGGCCTGACCTCGGGTCCGCAGCCCTGCGACGGCTGCCGGACGGCCTTCCACTCGTACGCCGTCGAGGTCGACCTCGCGCCCGGCGCGCAGGAGGTGCGCTGGTACCTGGACGGGCGCGTGTACCACCGGGTGAGCGCCGACCGGATGGACCCCGGAACGTGGCGGGCTGCGGTGGAACACGGCCTGTTCCTGATCCTCGACGTGGCCGTCGGTGGCAACCTGCCGCTCGCCGACGGTGCGGTGGCGGGTCCGGCGACCGAGCCGGGTCATGCGATGCGGGTGGACCACGTCACCGTCTCGGCCCGCGAAGGGAAGGCGTAGACACAGAAGGGCGGGCGCCCCGCTGCCGGGCCGGGAAGGGTCCGGGAGCGGGGCGCCGCGTGCGGGGATGTTCAGTCGAGGACCGCGGTGGCCTCCACCTCGACGAGGTGCTCGGGCACGTCCAGGGCCGCGACGCCCAGGAGTGTGCCGGGCGGTACGGGAGTGACGCCCAGTGCCGCGGCCGCCCGGCCGATGCCCTCCATGACCAGGGGCATCTTGTCGGGGGTCCAGTCGACGACGTACAGGGTCAGTTTCGCCACGTCGTCGAAGGACCCTCCGGCCCCGGCGAGGGCGGCGGCGACGTTGAGGTAACACTGCTCGACCTGGGCCGCCAGGTCGCCCTCCCCCACCGTGGTGCCGTCGGCGTCCCAGGCCACCTGGCCGGCGATGAAGACCAGCTTCGACCCGGTCGCTACGGCCACCTGCCGGTAGGCATCGATCTTCGGCAATCCGTCGGGGTCCATCAGGCTGATCGCCATGGTGCCCGCCTCCTTCTCCAGCGCTCTCTTGTAGTTACTGGGGAACCGTAGGAGAGTGATCGCTGACGTGGAAGAACGCACTTTTCAGTGACTGGGGAACCTTATGGTGACCAAGCAGTTCGGCAACTCGCCCGAGGAGGCGGAGCTGAGGCGCGCCGACTCGCTGGCACGGGAGATCTTCTCGGACGTCGCCAACAAGTGGGCGCTCCTGATCATCGAGGCCCTGGGTGAGCGCACCCTGCGCTTCAGTGAGTTGCGCGACGAGGTGGAGGGCGTCAGCCACAAGATGCTCACCCAGAACCTGCGCATGCTGGAGCGCAACGGGCTGGTCGTGCGGACCGTGCACCCCACGGTGCCGCCGAGGGTCGAGTACACCCTGACCGCGCCGGGCCGGGGGCTGCGGGAGACCGTCCACGGCATGTGCGACTGGACCCACCGGAACCTCGGCCACATCGAGGCCTCGCGCCGGCTGTTCGACGCCTGAGGCCCACCGACCCGGGATCAGAACGCGAAGACGGCGTTCCCGTTGAGGGTCGCGGACATGACGCAGGCGTTGGAGAAGGTGTGCTTCCAGGCGACGCGGCTGCCCTTCCACACGCCGTCGGCGGTCACGGTGACCGGGGCGTAGTGCATCGGGCAGGCGCGGTCCGGGTTCGGCGCGGCCAGCAGACGGTCCAGCGCTCCGCCGGTGGCGTTGAGCGCGGCGCAGGCGGCCTGCGGGTCGGGGTGGGTACCCAGGGCGGTCGGGGCGCAGCTGAGGGTGGACGCCCGGACGACGGTGGACGTGGCGGCGTCGTCTCCCTGCGCGACGGTGAACACCAGGGCGGACGGGGCGTAGAGGCTGGAGGGCTGGGCAGCCGCGATGCCGGTGGTGCCGACCAGACAGACGAGGGCGGCGGCGGAGGCGGCTGCGATGCGGTGACGCACGACGAAACTCACTTTCGATTCAAAGGTTGAACGCGATATTTGGTTTCGATATCGCGTCGTTGCGGCACCAGACTGTCCGACCCAAAGACAAGTTGCATGTTGATGACCGATTTACGGACAGAGCGTTCACATACCGGCGACCGAATGGTCGTTCGGGCAGCTCACGAGGGGCGTGACCGGTGCCGCCGCCGGACCCCGAGGCGGGCCCTGTCGGTCGCGACATGCACCCCCGCCCCCGCTGACCTGCTGTCGGCCGCGCGCGGTTCACCGGACGGCCACTCAGCTTGACCGGATATGCACGTTCGCGCCCCGAAGCGCCTCGCCGCAGCGATCCCACTCCACATCATCTCCAAGACGTTAGGTAAGGCTTACCTAAACGTTACTTAGGATGCCGTCATGAAGAAGATCATCCGCGTGCTGACGGCGCTGGCGACCGGTCTGGTCATCGCCGCACCCGGTACGCTCGCCGCTCCCGCCGTGGCCGCTCCCGCCGTGGCCGCACCCACCCCGGCCGGCCCCACCGGACTCGAACTCCCCCGGCCCACCGGCGACTTCGCCGTGGGCCGCGACACCCTCCACCTGGTGGACAGGGAGCGCAAGGACCCCTGGGTGCCCACGGCCGACCGGGAATTACTCCTGTCGCTGCACTACCCGGCACTCGCTCGCACCGGAACTCCCGCTCCCTACATGAGCGTTCCCGAGGCCAGGGCGCTGCTGACCGACCGGGGGCAGCTCGGCGAGTACGTCAACCCGAGCGGGTCGCGGCCACCCGGACGAACGCGCGGGCGGACGCGCTGCCCCGACCCTCCGCGCACCGGTACCCGCTGATCGTGCTCTCCCCCGGCTTCACCATGCCGCGGTCCTCGCTGACCACCCTGGCGGAGGGCCTCGCCAGCCGCGGCTACGTCGTGGCGGCCGTGGACCACGCGTACGAGTCGGACGGCACCGTCTTCCCCGGCGGACGGACCCTCACCTGCAAGGCGTGCGAGCAGGTGTTCCCGGACGGATCGCTGCACCGGGTCTCCGACGGCCGGGCCCGTGACGTCCCGTTCGTCCTGGACCGGCTGACCGGCCCCCGCTCCGCGTGGAAGTACTCCTGGCTGATCGACTCCCGGCACATCGGCATGGCCGGTCACTCCATCGGCGGGGCGGCGGCCTCGGCGACCATGGCCGTGGACCCGCGCGTGGACGCCGGGGTCAACATGGACGGCACCTTCTTCACACCGGTCCCCGAGGCCGGGCTCGGCGGACGCCCCTTCCTGATGCTCGCCGGTGACCCCGCACTGCTGCCGCCGGACTTCCCCGACACCTCCTGGGAGGACACCTGGCCCCGCCTGGACGGCTGGAGGCGCTGGCTGACCGTCACGGGAGCGGGTCATCCCGGTTTCACCGACTGGCCCGTACTCGGCGAGCAGGTGGGCTACCCCCACCCGGAGACTCCCCTGTCGGGCACCCGCTCCCAGCAGATCACGCGGGCGTACGTCGGCGACTTCTTCGACCTGCACCTGCGCGGCAAGCCGGCGCCACGCCTGGACGGCCCCTCGGCGGCCGATCCGGAGGTCGTGTTCCACCGCAGCTGAGGCTCCGCACACGGCACCGAATCGCCCCCTCCACGGACGTGCCCACGCGGCCGAGCGGCTCGCGGGGGCGCTGCCACCGGGCGGTGGCGGGCCTGTTCCGGATGCCGGCCCCGGGCGCTCCGCTCCGCGCCGCGGCCCGGCTGCACGCCACCGGGCAGGACGTCGGGCGGTCGGACAGTTCATCTCTCAACCGCCTTACAGAACAGCCGGGTTGACCGGGGCCCGGTTCGTCCCGGGAATACCACGACTACGGCCGCACACCTCCCCCCGCACTCCACTCTTAGGTTAGGCTTACCTAATAGTGGGGGTGTGGGGATGCAGGATGACGCGCGACACCGAGCGCAGCAGGACGAATGGGCCGACGAGGTACTGGCCTGGATGAGCTCCCAGGAGGAGATGGACCGGGCACTGCGCGGCGCACTGCGCCGCACGCCGAGCCAGCGCGAGGAAACGATCGCCCGGATGGCGGACGCCCTGCGCGGAGCGGCCCAGGGACTGACCATCCCCGGGTGCGCGGCCGCGGCCGGGGTGCCCGAGCACATTCTGCGCGAATGGCTGGAGATCGACGCCAGCTTCGCCACGGCGCTCCGCGCCGCGCACGCACTGGCCGAGGCACACGGACTCAGACCGGGAGCGGCACCTACCCCGGCCGCGTTACAGCTGATGCTGAACGCGATCCGCAAGGGGGCTGCCTGGCCGGCCGCGGCGACCCTCGTCGGGATCTCCGTGCGCGGATTCAACCGCCTGCGCGCCGAGGCGCCACCGGTGGGGGCCCTGATCGCGGCCGCCCAGCGAGCGCGCTCGGCGAAGCCCGGCGCGAGCCGGCGGCGCCGTCCGCCCAAGGCGGCCGGCCGGCCGCCCGGGTACCGGATCGTGCAGCTCGACGACCCCCTCCTTTCCCCCGGCCGCCAACCGGAGGACGGCGCGGGCGGGTCGAGCGAGCGCACCCCGCCCCGGAGTTGAGCACCCCGTTCACCACGAGGGCCGGTTCGGCGGACGATTCACACCCTTCGAAAGGATACTTAGGTTAGGCTTAGCTAAGTATCTGATGCGGGTCGGGGCATCCTCCGGCCCTCGTCCAGCTCCGCGCGCCCGTTCACCACCGGCGCCCAGCGAAGCGCCGGTAACGAGGAGATCCAGCCGTGGGCCCTGTGAGCATCGCCCCCTACCCCATGCCCACCCAGGAAGTCGTGCCACGTTCCGTGGCACCGTGGTCCGTCGACCCCGACCGGGCCGCCCTGCTGATACACAACATGCAGAACCATCTGCTCCGACCCTTCCCGCGCGATCACTCACCCCTCGTGGACCTGATCGGCAAAATCTCCGCCCTGCGCCGGTCCGCCCGGCGGCTCGGCCTCCCGGTCGTCTTCAGCGCAGTACCACCGGCCGGGCGCGGCGAACAGCGGGGCCTGGCTGCCGAGATGGAGAGCGCACCGGCGGCGCCGGAGCGCGACGTGGCGATCACGGAGGAACTGACCCCGCACCGGGGGGAGCGCGTGATCGCCAACGCCCGGCACAACGCCTTCCTGCGCAGCCACCTGGAGGGGATCCTGCGCACCGCGGGCCGGGACCAGCTGATCCTGTGCGGCGTGTTCGCCCATTCCGGTGTGCTGCTCACCGCGGCCGACGCCTTCATGAACGATATCCAGCCATTCGTCGTGGCCGACGCGGTGGCGGACACCTCCGCGGAGGAGCACGCGCTCGCGCTTCGCTGGACGGCGGCCCGCGGCGCCGTCGTACGCACCACCACGCACCTCATCGACGAACTGGAAGCCTGAATGACGACCGCACACCACCCCGCCCCGTGAACGGACGGACCGCGCCCCGGGCGCGCACCCTCATCGAGGCCCTGCCCTGGCTGGAGCGGTTCCAGGGCCGCACGATCGTCGTCAAATTCGGCGGAAACGCCATGGTGAACGAGGAACTGAAGGCAGCCTTTGCCCAGGATGTGGTCTCGCTGCGCTACGCGGGGCTCCGGCCGGTCGTCGTGCACGGCGGCGGCCCGCAGATCAGCGCGATGCTCGAACGGCTGGCGCTGGAGGTCCGGTTCGCCGCGGGACTGAGGGTGACGACCCCCGCGGTGATGGAGGTCGTGCGCATGGTGCTGGCGGGGCAGGTCCAACGGGACATCGTCGGCCTGATCAACCGTCACGGCGCCTTCGCCGTGGGCATGACCGGCGAGGACGCCCGCACCCTCTCCGCCGTCCGGCGGCCGGCCCTGGTGGACGGGGCGGAGGTGGACATCGGCCTGGTGGGCGACATCGTGCACGTCGACCCCGACACCGTGCGGGGGCTGCTGGAGCGCGGCCGCATCCCGGTGATCTCCCCCATCGCCCGGGGAGCCCACGACGACAACGTCTACAACATCAACGCGGACCTCGCGGCGGCCGCCCTCGCCGAGGCGCTGGACGCCGAGAAGCTCGTGATGCTCACCGATGTCGCGGGCCTCTACGCCGACTGGCCGCACAGCACGGAGATCGTCGACCGGCTGATGGCCGGTGAGCTGGAGGAACTGCTGCCCTCAATGGCCGGCGGCATGGTGCCCAAGATGGAGGGCTGCCTGCGTGCGGTGCGCTCGGGCGTGCGCATGGCGCACGTACTGGACGGCAGGGTGCCGCACGCCCTGGTGCTGGAGGTCTTCGCCGACAAGCACACCGGTACCACCGTGGTGCCCGACGCCGCGCCTGCCCGGGAGCCCCTCCTCCACTGAACCGGGGAGGGTCGACCTGCCACGACCCTCCCCCACAACCCCGGAACCGATACGGCTCCGGGGCCTTCCGTGTGCCCAACTCGACCCGCCACGAGCCGGGTTGGTAAGGATCGAGCCAGCCCCCGGGCCAACTTGACAGCTTCCGGCCTGTCAGGAATGTTAGGCCAGCCTTACCTAACCAAATAGGGTAGGACCGAGGAAGGATGGGCATGTCCGCACCGCACGCGAGCTCCACACCCGGGGACGCTCTCCCGGACATCAGGGACCTGGTGGGCATCGGCTTCGGGCCGGCCAACCTCGCCCTGGCCATAGCGATCCGGGAGCACAACGGCCGACGCGCTCCGGGCGAGGCGCTCCGGGCCTCGTTCATCGAGCGCCAGGACGACTTCGGCTGGCACCGGGGCATGCTCCTCGAAGGGGCCACCATGCAGGTGTCCTTCCTGAAGGACCTGGTGACGATGCGCAATCCGGGGAGCCCCTTCAGCTTCCTGCACTACCTCCGGGACCGGGACCGGCTGGCCGACTTCATCAACCAGAAGTCCTTCTTCCCCACCCGCCTCGAATTCCACGACTACTTCCGCTGGTGCGCCGCCTCCTTCAGCGGGCAGGTCGACTACGCCACCGAGGCCGTCGAGGTGCGTCCGGCCGGTCCCGCCGGGGCCGCGGACCAACTGGACGTCATCACCCGACCCGCGGCCGGAACCGGTCCGGAGCGCACCACCCGCACCCGCAACCTCGTGCTCGGGACGGGGCTGCGACCGCGTGTACCGGCCGGCGTCAGCACCGGGCCGCACGTGTGGCACAACCGCGACCTGCTGCACCGTGCACCGGGCCTGACGACGCGTCCGCACCGCCGGTTCCTCGTGGTCGGCGCGGGCCAGTCCGCCGCGGAGACCGCCGACCACCTGCACCGTACGTTCCCGGACGCCGAGGTCTGCGCCGTGTTCACCCGGTACGGGTACAGCCCCGCCGACGACAGCCCGTTCGCCAACCGGATCTTCGACCCGGCCGCCGTGGACGAGTTCTTCAGCGCCCCGGAGGAGGTCAAGCAGCGGCTGATCGGCTACCACGGCAACACCAACTACGCGGTGGTGGACGGCGACCTGATCGAGCACCTGTACCGGACCGTCTACCAGGAGAAGGTCGCCGGCACCGAACGGCTGCGCATCCTGAACACCACCGCCCTCACCGCAGTGGAGGAGCTCCCCGACGGGGCACGGGCCGTGGTGCGCTCCCTCACCACAGGAGAGACCCTGACCCTCGACTGCGACGCGGTGGTACTGGCCACCGGCTACCGGCCCACCGAACCCGCGGAGCTGCTCGGCGACCTGGCCGGGGAGTGCCTCACCGACGGGCAGGGGCGTCTGCGCGTCGGCCGCGACCACCGGGTGGAGACCACCGACCGCGTCCGGGCGGGCATCTACGTCCAGGGCGCCGCCGCCGAGCACACCCACGGCATCACCGCCTCCCTACTGTCCACGCTGGCCGTCCGCTCGGGTGAGATCTGCGACTCCCTGCTGCTGCGCGTCGCCGAGCGCGAGGTGCAGGCCGCGATGGCGACCAGGGCGGCGGCCGTCGCCGACGGCGTCCCCGTCCGCCGGGGCTGAGGCCATGCCGCGGACCGATACCCCGGCGGCCACGCCGGCCACGGCAGCCGGACTCACGGCAGCCCGGGCCCACATCCTGGCGGCCCAGAGCGCGGATCCCTCGTACGCCGGCCACAACGTGGGTCAGTACATCGAGCTCGTCGGCCCGCTCGACACAGCGGCCCTCGACGAGGCCGTGCGCCGCACCCTCGACGAGGCTCCCTGGCTCCGGTCGCGACTGACGGGCCGGGGCGGCCTGCCGCGCCTGGACACCTCCGCGGCGGCCCACCCGGTGAGCGCCGCCGTCGAGCTGGTCCGCGGCCAGCTCGTCTGCCCGCCCCGGCCCGAACTGTTCACCGCCCCGGTGGACACCGGCCCGGCACCCGACCTCACGGGCGCCCTGCTGGTCACCGTCGGGCCCGAACACCACCTGCTGGTGCAGTACTTCCACCTGCTGGCGGTCGACGGGTACGGGGTGGCGCTGATCGGCCGGCGCATCGCCGAGGTCTACACGGCTCTGGTGGGCGGCCGCCCGCCCGGCCCGACCCCGTTCGCACCGGCCTCGGTTCTGGCCGACGCGGACCGCGCCTACACCGGCTCGGCGGCCCAGGCCGAGGACCGGCGGTACTGGACCGGGCGGTACGCCGACCGCCCGGCGCCCGTGTCCCCCGCCGGACGGGCCGCCCCGGCCCAGGACGCCGTGCGGCGGCACACCGTCCACCTCGGTGCGGCGGACGGCGCGGCCCTGCGCGCCGCCGCCCGCTCCGCGCGCGTCACGTGGGCCGAGGTCGTGCTCGCCACAACCGCGGTGCGCGTGACCGCGCAGGCCGGAGCGCGCGAGGCGGTCCTCGCCGTGTACGCGACGGCACGGACCGGACCGGGAACGCTGCGGGTGCCCGCGACGGCGGTGAACGTCCTGCCGGTGCGGCTGCCGGTCCGCGGGTCGGACACCTTCCGTTCCCTGCTGCGCGCGGCGGCCGGCGAGCTGACCCTGCTGCGCCGGCACCAGCGGTTCCGCGGCGAGGAGTTGGCGCGCGAGGTGTGGCCGGCGTACGGCGGCGGCCGCGTCCCGGGGCCCCTGGTCAACCTCCGGCCGTTCGAGACGGAGCTGGACTTCGGCGGCATCCGCGGCCGGGTCGTCAGCCTCGCCTCGGGCCCGGTCGACGACCTGTCGGTGTCCGCCGCGGTGGACCGGCTGGGGCGGCTTCGCCTGGACTTCGACGCCAACCCGGCGCTCTACGGCGAGGCCGAACCGGCCCGGTTCGCCGCCCTGTTCACCGAGGACCTGGCGGCACTGTGCCGCGCCCCCGACGTACCGGTCGCCTCCCTGCAGGCCTCCCCCGTCCACCACTGATCCCATCACCGAACCGACCGTCCCCGGGTCATCACCCAAGGAGAGACACCATGGCCACCAACCCCTTCGAGGACGACGACGCCCGCTACTTCGTGCTGGTGAACGCCGAGAACCAGCACTCGCTCTGGCCGGCCTTCGCGGAGGTTCCCGCGGGGTGGACCGTCGTGCACGGCGAGGACAGCCGCGAGGGCTGCGCCGCGTACACGGAGACGCACTGGACCGACATGCGGCCCGCCAGCCTGGCCGCCAGGAGCTGACCCCGGGAGGCCGCCGGCCCCGCGGTCCACGCGCGGGGCCGGACCGGAGCACGTCCTCCGGTCCGGCCCCGGTCGCGTGCGGACCGTACGGTTCACAACCTCCGCCAGAGCACCTCCGAGCCGCGCGCGGGGTCCAGCGCCGCCGCCCAGGCCGCGGGCGCCCGTCCCGGGCCGGCGGGCTCGAAGCCGTGCCGCCGGAAGAAGGCGGCGCCGCCCGTGGTCGCCGTGAAGACCTCCCGCACGAGGCGGCTTCCGGCGTCGGCGAGCGCGGCGCGCAGCAGCGCGGCGCCCAGTCCCCGGCCCTGGTTCCCCCGGGCGACGCAGAAGTTGTAGAGCACGGCGGCTCCGTCCCCCTCGTCACTCAGAGCGAGGCAGCCCAGGACCGGAGTGCGACCTCGACCGGTCGCGAGGATGAACTCCCCGGCGTGTGCCAGGTAGTGGTCGATGCTCCGGGGCCGCAGGGCACCGGAGCGGATGAAGGCCAGCGAGAGGGCGTGCAGGGCGGGGGCGTCGTGCAGACGCGCCCGTCGGACCAGCGGCGGAAGGCCGCCCGTGCCATGCAGCGGGGGACGGGGGGTGGCGGCAGTAATCACGAACTTAGGTTAGCCTTCCCTCAATTGAGCCGCCATTCCGCCTCTCGCCCCAACGCATCACACCCAGAGGCCACCCTTCCTCCGATCCCCGAAGAGAGAGTCCCTCCATGTCCGCTTCCCCGCCCTTCACGCTCGACCGGCTGGTCCGCGACGTCGCCGACGTGCTCTACACGGAGCCCGCCGACGTCTCCCTGGAGGACGACCTGCTGGACCAGGGCCTCGACTCCATCCGGTTGATGTCGCTCGTCGAGAAGTGGCGGGCCGAGGGCGCCCGCATCAGCTTCGTGGACCTCGCCGAACGGCCGACCCTGCGCCAGTGGGCCGAGCTGCTCACGCCCGCCCCCTGATCCCCGCCCTCTCCCGCACCTGCCCGCCCCGGAGCCTGCCGTGCCTCTGCGTGACTTCGTCATCGAGATCGAACCCCTGCGCACCAGCAGGGACTTCCGCGCATCTTCATCGCCCGCGTGGTGTCCCTGCTCGGCCTCGGCATGGCGACGGTGGCCCTGTCCGCCCAGGTGTACGGACTGACGCGATCCACTTCAACGTCGCCGTCGCCAGCGTGATCAGGAGCCTCACCGTGCTGCTCGGCTCGCTCTGGGGCGGCGTCATGGCCGACCGACCGCCGCTGCCGCCTGATCGTGGGGCCCGCGGCGCCGCCGCCCTCGCCTTCGCCGGTCTCGCCGTGAACGCAATGCTGCCGGATCCGACCCTGTGGGGCATCTACGTGTGGGTCGCCTGGGACGGGCTGGCCACAGGTGTCAGTGTGACGGCCCTGATGGCCGTCGCCCCGACCCTGGTGCCACCCGACCAACTGCCCGCCGCGGGCGCCCTGATCTCGCTGACCGGTGAGCTCGGCTCCATCAGCGCCCCGTTCCTCGGCGGTGTCCTGCTCGCCCTGTGGGGACCCGGCCCGGTCTTCGCCTTCACCGCTGTCACCACGGTGCTGATCTCCCGGATCCGGCCCCTGCCCCCGGTCGAGGCCGACGGGGACGGCGAGGAAGGTACGGAGTACGGCGCCGACAGTGGATCGCTGCTGGTCGTCTTCAAGCAGGCGGTGCGCAACCGCGTCGTCGGCGGCCTGCTCGCGCTCGGCGGCGTGATGGCCCTCTTCAACCTCCCGGTCGTCCTCTTCCCCGAGCTGGTCGACCGTCATTTCCACGGAGGCGAGGCCATGCTCGGCCTCCTCTACACCGCCCCCGCCGTCGGCGCGGTCGCCGTCGGGGCCACCAGCGGCTGGGCGCACCCGGGCCGCCCGGCCCGGCCGACGCTGCTCGCCGTGGGCGGCGCCGCCGGAACGGTGTACGAGATCCTCGAATACGCCCTCGTCCAGCACAGCACCCCGGACCGGCTGCGCGGCCGCATCGTCAGCGTCATCACCACGCAGGGCAGCACCGGAGGCGTCGTCGGCGACGTCGAGGTCGCCACCCTCGCCGTGGCGGTCGCCGTGCCCGGCCTGCGCAGGGCCACCCTCCTTCACGACGAGCGGAACGAGGGGGACGGGCACGACGGCGACGGCCCCGGATCCGGCCCCGACACCGCCGACCTGAAGCCCGCCACGCCTGCCGCCCCTGCCGGCTGACGGTCCTCCCCCGCTGGCCCGCATGCCCGCAGGCCCCGGCAGGCCCCCGCATCCCGCCTACCTGCACCGGGCCACCGGCAGCCGGGACGCGCTGCTGTCGCTGCCCGCCATGGCGCGGCTCGGCTCAGCGGCCCTCAAGGTGCCCTCCGTGGTCGTCAACGTGCTGCCGCTGCGCGTGTCCGTGCGCCCGCCCCCCCCTTGGCGGAACTGGTCGCCGCGGTCGCTGCCGACATCCACGACCTGCGCCCGGTCGGCCGCCGCGCACGTGCCGCCCGTGTCCCCCGTGCCGCTGCCGGTGGCCCTGCCCGGACAGACCCGTGTGTGGGCGGCCTCGGTGGCGCAGAACGCGACGAGCTGCCGGCCCTGCCCCGCTCCGCCCGGCCGACCGCCTTCGCCCGCTGCTGGACGCGGGACCCGCAGCGCGGCCTTCGTCGCCTCCGGCTCGATGGCGTACGCCTACTTCACGGCCCACCAGCCGGACGCCCTCTTCCCGATCCAGAACAGGGGCGAGTCCTCCGCGATGTACTGCTGTGCCTTCCTGCTGCTCGTCTTCACCGGTCCGGGCGCCTTCGCCCTGGACCGTCTCCTGCCCGCCCGCGGGAACCGGGGCGCGCGGACCGATCAGCGCCCGCAGGCGGCCGCCGTCCGACCCCGTGGCCGGTGGCCGCGTACCTGAGCCCGCCCCCGTGTCCCGGGGCCGGGCTCAGGTCTGTGCCAGGTAGCAGGCCAGGGTGTCGCGGCTGTTGCGCAGGCCTTCGATGCGCGCGTCCATGGCGGCCAGCTCCCCGTCGAGGACGGCCCGGATCTCCTCGCACCAGGCGAAGCGCACCTCCTCGCCCCGGACGCAGGGCAGCACCGAGCGGATCACCTCGGTGGACAGGCCCGCCGCGAGCAGGGCACGTACCTTCCGTACGGCGGCCACGGAGTCCGCGGTGTAGTCGCGGTACCCGTTCGGGCCGCGCTCGGCGTCGAGCAGCCCCTGCGCCTCGTAGTAGCGCAGCAGCCGGGAGCTGACGCCGGTGCGTCGGGACAGTTCGCCGATCAGCATGTGCCGTACCTCGGTATCCGGTTGACCTTGACCTTGACATTGATGTCAACCTCTAACGTCGCCCCTACGAGCGGGCATTCCGCCGGCTCGACCGCGCACGAGCGCGCACGACCGCCGGAGTGATGTCCATGACCGACCGCTCGTTCCTCTTCGTCCTCGGCAGCTCCCGGTCCGACGGGAACACCGAGATCCTCGCGAGGGAGGCCGCCGAGCAGTTGCCCGCCGGGGTCCGGCAGCGCTGGGTGGACCTGGCCGGGCTGACGTTGCCGGACTTCCGGGACGGGCGGCACGAGGAGGAGGGCTGGAAGCCCGGGGAGAGCGAGGCGATGCTCAGAGGGGCCACGCTGGAGGCGACCGACGTCGTCATCGCCTCGCCCCTGTACTGGTACACCCTCTCCGCGCACACCAAGCGCTACCTCGACTACTGGTCGGGCTGGCTCACCGCCCCCGGCTCGGACTTCGAGCAGCGGATGGCGGGCCGGACGCTGTGGGGCGTGACGGCCATGGCCGACCACGACGAGGCCCGCGCCGACGGGCTGGTGACCAGCCTCCACCACACCGCCGCCTACCTGCGGATGCGCTTCGGCGGGGTGCTGCTCGGCAACGCTTCCCGGCCGGGCCAGGTGCGTGCCGACGAGCGGGCGTCGATCCGCGCGAAGACCTTCTTCGCGCAGGACGCACCCCTCGCCCGCTTCCCGGGCGAGGAGGCGGCCTAGGACCAGCGGAGTATGGCGGGGCGGGGGGCAGGTTGCGAGACTGCCGGGATGGAAGACCTTCCCGCGTCACGGGTTGACGCGTACCTGCGGCGGATCGGGGCCGAGCGGCCCGTGGCGGCGAGTGCGGCGGCCCTGCGCGACCTGCACCTGCGGCACCTGCGGACCGTCCCCTTCGAGAGCCTGTCCATCCACCTCGGCGAGGCGATCGTGCTGGAGCCGGCCGAGCTGCTCGACAAGCTGTTCGGCGGCCGCGGCGGGTTCTGTTTCGAGCTGAACGGGGCGTTCGCGCTACTGCTGCGGTCCCTGGGGTACCGGGTGGAGCTGCTGCAGGCCCGGGTGTACGCGGCCGGCGGCGGGGCCCCGGCGCCGGGCGTCCCCTACGACCATCTGGCGCTGCGCGTCGAGTGCGGAGACGGGCGGGCGTGGCTGGTGGACGTGGGCTTCGGCGACCACAGCCACTTCCCGCTCGCCCTCGACGAGCGCGGCGAGCAGCCCGACCCGGGCGGGGTGTTCCGGATCGGGCCGGCCGACGGCCCGCACGGCGACCTCGACGTCATCCAGGACGGCGTGCCGCAGTACCGGTTGGAGACGCGTCCCCGGGTCCTGTCCGACTTCGTGACCGGCGCGTGGTGGCACAGCACCTCGCCCGCGTCCGGTTTCACCCGCAAGCCGGTGTGCTCGCTGCTGACGGAGACCGGCCGGACCACCCTCAGCGACCGGGTCCTGACGTTGACGGACGCCGGGGAACGGACCGAGCGGACCCTGGCCGACGACGCCGAGGTCCTGGCGGCCTACCGCACTCACTTCGGCATCGACCTGCCCCGGGTCCCGGTCCCGCTCCACCCCCGCCCGTAACGGCCGAGCGCCGCCTCCCGTGCGCCGAGACGGATGTCGGCCCGGGCCGGCCCCGGTCAGCCCGTATCGGCCCGGGCGACGAGGCGGGTACCGCACCAGCTGCAGTACCGGGCGTCGGCCTCGATGGCGTGCCGGTGGCACTGCTCGCAGACGAGGTGGACCGGGCACTGCGGTGTGAGCGGTTCGGTGCGGGGCGGCCGGCCGATGGCCATGCCGGCACGCCTGCGGTGCGCGGTGAGGAACACCAGTCCCTCGGGGCCGGCCCGGAGCGAGCGGGCAGCCCCGCGCGGCAGCAGGGTGAGGGAGCCGGGCACGACTTCCGACGCGGCGCCGTCCAGGGTCAGGGAACCGCCGCCGTGCACGACGGCGAGCAGGACGTCCACCTCGGGCTCCCGGTGCACGGCGATCTCGCCGCCGGGCAGGAGCCGCACCAGGTTCGCGTCGAGCTGCCGGCCCTTCTTCCGGAGCCGCCACAGGGCGCCGCTCTGGCCGTCCTCGGCAGCCTCGATCAATCCCGTGACCGTGACTCCCACGGCTTTCCGCTCGACCACCGCATGTCCTTCCCCCGTGTTCGGCCGCTGTGCCGACCCGTCGTGCTCGCCCATGAGAACATCTCGGCCGGTGTCCGCACCAACGAGCCGGGCACGAAGCGGTCACATGATCGCCAGGACGACGACGGCCGCCTCCTGTCCACAGGTGGACAGGAGGCGGCCGTCATGTCGCAGGTGAGCCTCTCCGCGCCGGCTCGGGCTGAACCGACCCGTCAGGTTCCGCTCGCCACCCTGCCGAGGTCGATCCAGCCGTTGCCCTTGTCGCCGCCGTTCCAGGCATGGACGGTGGCGCTGTTCCCGGCGCCGGCGAGCACGTAGTCGGCGTGGGTGTCGGCGTCGAAGTCGACGAACTGGACCTTGGTGTGGTCGGTGGTGAGCCCGGTCGCGATCTGTCCCACGACGTTCCAGCCGGCGTTCGGGACGACGTCGCCGCCCCGGTTGAGGTACAGGTCCACCTTGCCGTCGGGCTTGACGATGAAGTAGTCGGCCCTGCCGTCACCGTCGTTGTCGGCGAAACGGACCCGGGCACGGTCACGGGTGGAACCCGTGGTGACCTTGCCCGGCGAGGGCCAGCCCTGGCCTCCCGCGGTGTCACCGCCACGGTTGAGGTAGGCGGTGACGCCTCCCCCGTCGTCGAACGCGAGGTAGTCCGTGCGGCCGTCGCCGTCCCAGTCCGCGAAGCGCACCTTGCTCGGATCGTTCGTGACGCCCCGCGCCACCTTGCCCAGGTCCTTCCATCCGCCGCGGCCGTCGCCGCCCTCGTTGCGGAAGACCGTGACCGAACCATCTCCGTTGACGAGGATGCAGTCGGCCCTGCCGTCACCGTCGAAGTCGGCGAAACGGACCCGGCTGCGGTCCTGCGTCAGGCTGGTGGCCACCCGGCCCAGGGACTGCCACCCGGCGGCACCGGCCGGGTCGCCACCCCGGTTGAGCCAGACGGCGACCTCACCGTTGTCGGCCACGTCGATGTA
Source organism: Streptomyces avidinii (assembly GCF_045161815.1). Lineage (NCBI taxonomy): Bacteria > Bacillati > Actinomycetota > Actinomycetes > Kitasatosporales > Streptomycetaceae > Streptomyces > Streptomyces avidinii. Next base: position 8,451,048 of record NZ_CP108863.1, on the reverse strand, counting down.
GTCCGGCTTCCGGTCACCGTCGAAGTCGGCCCAGCGGATCCGCTCGCTGCCTCCGGCCTCGTTCGCCGCGGCGGAACGACGCGGTTCGATCGCCTCGGTGATCCACTGGGCGATGTCGTCGACCCGTGCGGAGATGGCGCCGGTGCGCTTCTCGGCGGGGTCGGTGCCGAGGCATCCGCCCTGCCAGGAGCGGCTGTTGACGCCGACGAGTTCACCGGCCGCGTTGAGCAGGGGGCCGCCCGTGTCGCCCTTGCAGATCGCGTCCGTGCCCTTGCCGGTGATGGCCACGGTGGTCGCGTCGGAGGTGCCGGCCGTGAAGGCCCCGCTGTGAGGACGGCCGGGTACCCACTCGGTCCTCGTCCGCCCGTATCCGGCGGCGGTGAGGTCGGTGCCGGCCACCGGGGCGGCGGCCCCGACCTTGACCGTGGCCGCCCCGCGCGCCGGAAGGGCCAGGCGGGCCAGGACCAGGTCCCGGTCGGCCCGCGGCGCGAGTTCGGTGACCGCGAAGGTCTGACCACTGGCCAGCGCGACGGTGGCCGGGGTCGCGGGCTTCCCCGCGGGTACCTGCTGCCCGGCCGTAGCGGCGAAGCAACTGGCCGCGGTGGCCACCCACCACTCGTCGACCAGGGTGCCGGTGCAGGCCCGGCCGTTCGTCTCGTCGCCGATGGTGAGCTTGACGACGGCGGCGTGCAGACCGGAGGGGACTTCAGGGCCGGTGAGGGCATGGACCGGGCCGGCCGTGATGAGGCCTGCGGTGACTGCCGTGGCGGTCGCCACGAGCCCGGTCATCCGCGTCGGGCGCGGACGGAGGACAGACATGCGGGGCATCCTTCGGACACGAGATGGGGTGTGCGTGCGCACGGGGAACGGCCGGAGGCCGGGTTCCTGCGGTACGTCGGTCCGTTCAGATCTTCCAGACCTGGTCGACGTACTTCGAGTCGCAGCCGATCTGGGTGATCGGTGCGCCCCATTCCGGCGTGCGCCACGAGACGAACATGCACTTGTCGGTCACCGAGTTCCGGATGGAGTAGCCGCCGCCGGCGACCGGCTCCAGCTTCCAGACCTGGTCGGCGAACTCCGGGTGGCAGTCGTACTGCGTCACGGGCGCGCCGTCCTCGGGCGTGCGCCACGAGACCACGAGGCAGCGGTTGTTGTGCTGGTTGCGGATCTGGTAGCCGCCCTGGACGGGCTCCAGCTTCCAGACCTGGTCGGCGTACTGCGGGTCGCAGTCGACCACCTGGGCCGCAGCCCCGTTCTCGGGGGTGCGCCAGCCGACGTACGCGCAGCGGTTGCTCAGCGCGTTCTGGATCGAGGCGGTCGTGAACCGGATCTGGCGCAGCCAGTCGGCGAGGCCGTCGGTACGTGCGGCGATGGCGCCCGTACGGGTCTCGGTCGCGGGGACTTCGAAGCAGCCACCCTGCCAGGAGCGGGAGTTGACCGCGACGACCTGGCCGGAGGCGTTCAGGAGCGGGCCGCCGGTGTCGCCCTTGCAGATCGCGGCGGTGCCCTTGCCGGTGACGGCGAGGGTGGTGGAGGTGGCCGAGCCGAGCGTGAAGGTGCCGGTGTGGAGCTTGTCCGGAACCCACTCGGTCTTCGTCCGGCCGAAGCCGGCGGCGGTCAGCTCGGCACCGGTCGCCGGTGCCGCGCCGGCGAGGGTGGCGGGCGTGATCCCGGTGACCGGGGTGGCAAGTCGTACGAGGGCGGCGTCCCGGTCGGAACGGGGCGCGATCTCGGTGACCTCGACCGTCTTGCCGTCGCTGAGCGTCGCGGTGGCCTTGAAGGCCGGCTTGCCCGCCGGGACCGCGGTGCCCGGGGTCGCCGCGAAGCAGCTCGCGGCTGTCAGCACCCAGAAACGGTCGACCAGGGTGCCGGTGCACCCGCGGGGGTTCGTCTCGTCGCCGATGCCGAGCCGGACGACGGAAGCGTGCGTGCCGGCGGCGGCCTCGGGGCCGGAGACCGCGCCGGCGGGGGTGGCGGTCATCAGGGCCGTCGACAGCACGGCGGTGGTGGCCAGCAGGCCGGAGATCCGCGCAGCGCGCGGACGGGGTGCAGACACGTGTGTTCCTTCGAGGACAGGGCGCGCGGGCATGGCTTCGCGAACGCCGCGGGTCGGCATCTCGGCCGACGGGTTCAAGGGAGTGGTGCCGGTGGCGCGCAACCAGGGCGCCGACGCGGGACTACTTGTTGGTGCGGATTTCCAGGAGCATGAAATCGCGACCCTTGTCGTCCGCGGTTTCACCCACTGCCGTCCAGGCGTTCTTGTCTACGTTGAAGGTCTTTTCCTCGGCGCCCGTGATCATGTTGACCTGCGAGGCGTACTCATTTCCCTTGATTCCGAACACCGACGGAATCTCCAGGCTCAGGTATCCCTTGTTCCCGGTCGTCCGGAAGCACACCTTCTCGTTCTTGTGGGAGAAGACCTCCATCAGCTCAGGTGCGCCGGTGCACTCGGCGAGGAGAATGTGACCATCGCCGCTCTTGAGCTTGATCTTCTTCTCGGCGAGGATTTTGTCGGCGTTCGGGTACGCGAAGTCCTCGATGGCGTAACCCGGACCCTCATCGGCAATCGCCTTCGTCGCAGGAGCCTGCGCGCCGGGGAGGCCGGTGGCGCCACCCAGGACTGCGACCCAGGTCAGAGCACCTGCACCGACGGCCACGGCGGTGATGCGCAGAATCGCGCTACGTACCTTCATTGTCATCCTCATTTTCGATCCGTGCGGCTCCCGCAACACATGCGAGAGCCAGGATGGGCAGATCGAACAACCTTTACCCACGCGGTTCAGGCGTGGGTTGTACGCACCCTTCGGGCACGACTGACCGGCGAAGTCGAATTGATTATTCGACGCCGCTTCGCATTGGCCGACGATCACTCGAATGAAACAGTCACGTCGGCCACCCGCACAAGGGAATATAACCAACAAAAAGCCATCAAAAGCCCCATAGGGTGCGTGATTTGCACCACTCGCCTGAAGGGTTGTGGCGGTTTTGCGAAAAGTTACGGGCGGGAATCAGCCATCTTTCGGCTGCACTGTCCGACGGGTTCCAGTCGGGGGCGGTCGGGCCGTTCGAACTGCATAAAGTCAGGGCACCACCCGCCCCCCGCGCAGCATCCCGGGCAGGTTTTGCCCTCGATCTCGAGGAATCTCGAATCAGAAAGGTTCCGCCGTGCAGGAAACGCCCCGGAGCCGGCGCCGGTTCGCGAGCGTCATCGCGCCCGGCGCCGCCACGGGGCTGCCGGACACGGACCGAACGCCGCCGACGGCGACGTCAGACCGCGCTACCGGCCCGTGCGAACGGCCCCTTTTCGAAGCGACCGTGACGGATGGTCAGTGAGGAAACGATTCTCCAGGCCGACTCCGGCCATTGCATTCTTTTCCGCCCTGGATGACACCAGGCGGTTCAACCCGACCGACCACGCAGCCTGTCAGGTGGCGCTCGGGATGATCTCCTACCGAAAGAAGATATGAGTTCACCACGCGCGAAGCGAATACTTCCCGGCCTTCTCCTCGCTTTCACCCTCATCGCGACCGGAAGTGCCGCAGCCACCGACGGCAGCACCGCACCGGCCCCTTCGCCGGCCGCCACCGGTAAGGCGCCGGAAGCATCCCCCGCCAAGGCGGGCCGAATCAGCCCGAGTGATCCGACCGGGGCTGCTCCCGCTCCCGGCAGAACCCGGCCCGCGACCGCCCCCTCCGGGGAGAAGTGCGAGCCCACGGCCGCCGGCTCCGGCGAGCGCAAGGCGGGTGCCGTACAGTCCTGCGTCTCCATCAGCCCCGCGCCGGTGATCCCGGTCGGGCGGAAGGCCCTCGCCGCCGCGCCGCCGGCGGCCGCCGCTGCCGCCACGGCCGACTCGAGCTGCGTGATCACGTCCCCCGGGTCGTGGTACTACACCCGCTTCGGTTACTGCATCACCGGCCTGACCGTGCTGTACACGCTCAAGGACGGCAACGGCAACCCGATCGGCACCGGAACGCTGAACGTGGCGACCAATGCCGCCCTGCCCGAACAGGGCACGAAGTGGGACGAGCGCGTCACGGTGACCATGACCGCTGCGACCGGGGCCGTCACATCCCTGACCGCCAAGTTCAGGCCCACCTGCTCGGACGGCTGCAAGGTCACCAAGGCCGCCCCGTGGTACGGGGGAAGCCTGATCGTCGGCAAGTTCCACAGCGGCCTCGTGTCCTACGCCTCCACCCCGGCCCCCGGCACGCAGGTCGAGTTCACGACGTCGTACAACCTGTACGTGGCCATGCCCGGCGCCCAGATCACGGACCCGAACGCCTCCTGGAGCAACCCGGAGAAGATCCGCTGCGACGACAACGTCCGGGACACGGCCGACCCCGCCGGTACGCCCGGGCCCGGCTGCGTCGTGCCCAGCGTCATGCCGGTCATCAAGATGAGCACGGTGGCGAACGCGCAGAGCTCGGGCTCCGCGGCCGCCGCCTACCTGTGGGCCCAGAACAACCTCTCCACCGCCTGGGGACGCGACAAGCCGCTGACCCGGGCCAAGAACGGCGCAGGCGACCGCACGGGTCGCACCTGCGGCAGTGCGGGTTCGAAGCCCTTCCAGGCCCGGACGGACGTCGTTCCGACCGACAGCTGCGGCGAGTTCCCCTTCGCGGCCACCCATGAAGGAGGCACCGACGGCGCTCGGTGCGCCGAGATCATCCCCCGTCACGGCTCCAACGGGTGGGCCGTCAATGTGCTGGAGGGCGGTTCGGGCAGACCGTGCGTACGCGCTCACGTCCCGCTCGCCGACGCAGAGGCAGCCAAGGCTCAGCTCTCCGAGAGCTACGCAGCCCAGCGCGTGGTGGAAGCCGAAGACTTCAAGGTCGAGATCACCGGTTCGCTCGCCGAGCCGCAGGGCGCCTGCCTCAACAGCATGCCGACCGGGGCCCGCCGCTCCGGCAAGGGTTGGGTCAAGAACACCACCGAACCGGTCCCGCTCAAGAACCTGACCAACCCGAGCGGCCCGTCCGGTGATCGGGCGGCCAAGGCGCAGGCCTGCCTCGACAAGACTGTCGTCAAGGGCACTGAAGCCGAAGGCGACATCACAGGCTGGCAGGACGCACAGGTCTTCGCCAACGCCCACACGCCCGTAGCCGGGCTCGCCCGATGCCATCTGATCGCCAACATCCTCGGCGGGACAGGCGAAAAGGAGGACGGCGGACCGACCAATCTCGTCCCCTGCTGGCAGTCCGGGTTGAACACCGGGACGCCCAGTATGCGGTCCTACGAGTTCATGGCGCAAAGGGCGTTGAAGGATGCGGCCGACAAAACCCTCGGGCCGAATGACGCGATCCTTTACGAGGTGACGCCCAATTACGCCAACAGCAACAGCACGATTCCGGGGTCGGTCACGATGAAGGCTAGGATCGAGCGGGCGGACGGAACGTCGCAGCCGTTCTTCCCCGACGTCGAGATCACCAACACCCAGAAGAATACTGGGCTGCTGAACCTCGGAAACTGACCCCAACCGATTCACGCCATCGGGAGCCAGAATGAGCCGTACCACCCCTCCGCGGTCGGTCGACGTCACCGCGGTCTTTCCTCAACTGGCCCCGCTGGCACGCCCGGCGACCCGGTTGCATCCCCGCCCCGGGTCGCCGACGCCGTACGACAGTTCGGTCGGCGGGCCACTCCTGTGGCCCGCCGACGAACCGTGGCCGTACTGCGACGAGTCGCACGGGTTGTACGACAGTGCGGTCGACGAGTGGCACGAGGGTCCGAACCCCATGCTGCCCGTGGCCCAGCTGTACGTGCGCGACATACCCCTCCTGCGACCGCCCGGGCAGGCCGATCTGCTCCAGGTGCTGTGGTGCCCCTTCGAACACGAGCCGGACTACAAGCCTCCGACCGCGCTGTTCTGGCGTTCCTCCGCCGAGGTCACCGACATCCGCGCCGCGCCGTCCGGCCCGTCGGCTGTGGAGTACGACGGTTACGTGCCGAAGCCGTGCGTGCTCGCGCCGGAACAGATCACCGAGTACCCCAACCGCCTTCAGTTGAGCAAGGAGTTGCAACAGCAGCTGGAGGACTGGAGCAGGTGGCAGGCAGCCGGATCCGGTATCGACAGCTCCTACGCTCCCCACCCGGAGTCGTTCTACAGGAGCGAGCTGTCCGTCGCCCCCGGCTGGAAGGTCGGTGGCTGGCCCCAATGGGGCTTCACCGATCCCGTCGCCCGGTTCTGCACCGCCTGTGGCGCCGGGATGGACCCACTGCTGACCATCGCCTCGAGCGAATGGGACAGGAGGAGCCACGGTTGGGTCCCGTACGAGGATCAAGGCCTTGCCGCGCTCGACGACGCCGCCGCGTCGAACCCGCCCGGGGTCGAGGTCTCCAGGAGCAACCGTCTGCAGCTCTACGTCTGCCCGGAGTCCCCGGATCATCCGCACACCGACCTGATCCAGTAGGCCTCCGGGCGCCGCGAGGCCGGGTCGAGCAGGTGTCCCACCCACTGGGGTCAAGATCTGCCGGGTTACGGGTCTGTACCGGCGGACGACGCCCTCCCAAGGGTGCGGAAGGGAGGCGGGAACCGGCGTCCCGGCTGGTCGGCGGCGCTCCCCGGGCGGGTGCGCGCATGTCGGGTCCGGATGTGCGTGTAACAGGAAGGTATGGGTGGGTGGTCGGATGGAACGGCTGCCCGGGCCGGGCGGTCCTGCTGATGAGAGACGTTCGCCCGTACCGACCGCGCCGAGCGCCCGCACCGCCGACCGACCCCGATCCTGAGGAAGCAACGATGCGCGTTCACAAGCTGACCTTCGCCGCCCTGGCCGTCGCCGCGGGTTTCTCGCTCACGGCCTGCCAGAACGGCGAGGACGGCGCGGGGCAGAGCGGCCCGTCGCCCTCGTCCACCGCCTCGGCTCAGTCCACCGCGTCGCCCTCGGCGGGCAGTTCGGACCAGGGCAGCGGGAAGGCCTCCGACGGGACGAGCTCCGGCGGGAAGAGTACGGCCGCCGGGACCGGCTCCGACGCGAGCGGCAAGGCCGGCAAGTGCCGGACCGACGAGCTGGAGATCACGGCCGCGGAACGCACCATCGGCGGCGACGCGGACGGCACCGTCGCGGTGACCCTGAAGAACCGCGGTGGCCGCGACTGCACGATCTCCGGATACGCGGGCGTCGACCTGAAGACCGGCTCGGGCTCATTGTCCGCGCAGCGCACCGGTCAGCAGCCGGACACCGCCGTCCTGAAGAAGGGCCAGTCGACGTACTTCGGTATCAGCTACCCGCTCAACACGTCGGGCGGCTCCGGCGTCCGCGTCACGGGGCTGGTGGTGACCCCGCCGGACGAGACGAAGTCGGTCACCCTCGACTGGCCGGGCGCCGGCACCCTGCCCGTCACGGAGGGCGGCGGCAGCCCGCTGAAGGTCGGCCCGGTCGGCAGCGCCGGCCAGGGCGGCTAGGCCGTCTCTTCCGGAGGATTCCGGGCCGGCAAGGACCGACAGGACAACCGGCCGGACAGCCGACTGCCCCGTACCCGGGTTGTGACCCCGGGGACGGGGCAGGTCCGTTTCGGCCGGACCGTGCGCCGGCCGATCAGGCGGCGGACGGGGTCCAGTCGGCGGGCAGGCCGGACTGGGCGAGGACCGTGGCCAGGCTGTAGTGGTCCTTGTCGGAGGCGATCCGGCAGTGGTTCCTGTCGAGGTCGAGCACGGTGGTCATCGGCACGGCGAAGGGCTTGGGCGCGCCCTTGAGGTGGCCGGAGTAGACGGCCTGGACGGTGACACGGTGGCCGTCCAGGCGTGCGGTGCGGACGGTGACGTGGACGTTGTCGATCAGGGAGTCGGCGCGGGCCTTCCACCCCGAGATCTCCTTCCGGCCGCGGAAGGTGACGGCCACGGCCTCGTCGGTGTAGACGCCGTCGGCGGTGAACACGGCCCCGAGCGCCTGGGGATCGGTACCGTTCCAGGCGCGGGCCCAGGCGCCGACGATGCCCGGCGTACGGCGGTCGGTGTGCTGAGCGGCGTAGGCGGTGGAGGCGGTGGCGCCGAGGACCGCGGTGGCGGTCAGCACGGTCATGGCACGAAGTGCGCGGGACGTCATGGTGGAAGCTCCTCGGGGTAGGGATGCGGGGGCGAGTACGGAAGCGAGTACGGGGGCGGACCCGGCCCGGGCCGGGTCCGTCCGGGTACGTGCAACGTTCATGGCGCACAGACTCATGTCGGTCGGTGTCCACCCGCCAGGCCCTGCGCGGCCGACCACTGTCCAGCCCTGCCCGCTCCTGTCCACCCGGACCGGTCGACGGGGCGGCCCCGAGCCGCGTTCCTACGCCGACCGGTCCAGCGAGCTCCGCACGTACGCGCCCGGCGTCTGCCCGAAGTGGCGGCGGAAGGCCAGGATGTAACCGTTGGTGCTGACGAACCCCACCCGGGCGGCGACCGTGCTGACCAACTGGCCCTGTTCCAGCAGGCTCAGCGAGTGGTTGAGCCGGAGCCGGGTGCGCCACTCGGAGAAGGCCATGCCGGTCTCCGCACGGAAGGCCCGGCGCAGGCTGGTCGAGCTCGTGCAGAGGTTCTCCGCCCACTCGGTCGCGGTGCCCGGGTCACTCGGGGTGCGGGCCAGCTCCCGCGCCACGGCGCCGGCGGTGTGGCTGGTGGGCTGGGGCGGCGGCAGGCAGTTGCGGTGCCCGGCGGACAGTGCGGCGAACACCTCCGGGTCGTCGTCCTGGGGCTCGGCACCCGGGTGGCAGCGGCCCGGATCGCGGCCCTGCTGGTCGGGGCCGCGGCGGCCGCTCTCGCCACCAGTGTCACGGGCCCGATCGGTTTCGTCTCGCTGATCAGCGGTCCCATCGCGGTCCGGTCGGTGGGCGCCGACCGGTCCGTCGCCCTGGCCGCCCTCACCGCGGCCGGCGCCGACGCGAACGCCGGGTTCCCCATCGCGCTCACCAGCGCGTGGGGCAAGACCGAGGTCAAGAAGCAGCCGTTGAAGGTCGCGACGGTCTCCGGCGGCGACCGCGATCGCGCCGGCCCTCGGCATCGGCCCGGTCATCACCCCGAACGCGAGAACGGCGCCAAGGTGCCCGAGTACAAGCAGCACGCCATCGACAAGCCCGGCGCGGGCAAACTCAAGACCTAGGACGACACCGACGGCACCGCGTACGAGGCCATCGCGGCCGAGGCTCCCGACATCATCCTCGGTATGAACACGTGGGAGATGGACGCCGACTACGCGAATCTGCAGCCAATCGCCCGGTCGTCACCTTCACCGCCAAGGCGCACGCCGACACCCTCACCTGGCAGGACCGGCTGAAGACGGCCGCGAAGGCCCTGGGCCTGAGCGCCAAGGCGGATGAGGTGCCGGCCAGAAGGAGCCGCCGTAGCCACCCGCCCGGGGGCGTTTACCGAGCCAGTCACCCCGTGCCGGCCACCCCGGTCAGTGGTGCCAGGCCCGGCCGCCCGTGTTGTGGATGAACCGCTGGAGGACCTTCAGCGTGAGCACGTACTCCTCGTCCGGGATGTCCCGGTGCCGCTCCTGCCACAGCTCCGCCTGCGTCGCGACCAGGAGGGCGTAGAAGTCCTTTCCCTCGGGACCGAGTTCGAGGCGCCCTTCGGCGTCCTGCGTGACCCAGCCCCGGGCGACGGTGGCGTCGATCTCCTCGTCCAGGTCGTCGATGCCCGCCGCCGCGTAGCCGCTCAGCACTCCGGTCACTCCGTCGCGGGTCGGCGGTGTTCCGGCATGCGCGATCCGGGCCAGGATCCAGGCCTGCGGCTGAGTGGTGCCGATGCCGGCGAGGACGGCCCGGATCCGGCTGACGACCGCGTCGGAGGCGGCCCGGCTCCAGTAGCCGATGGGCTGCCGGACCAGTTCGGCGTCAGTGTGCGAGTACTCCATGACGGATGCGCTCCGTTCGCTGTTTCGAAATCCCCTGCCGCCCAACACCGTAAAATCTCAAGCGCACTTGAGGTCCAGCCCCAAGGCCCGGCCCGGTGCCGGGAGGCTGCTGGAGCCCCGTGGGTCGGCGGCATCGAAGCGTGCGCACCGGACGTGGAACCGGGTATCCGGATTGCGCGCACGGTGCCAGTGACGTGGCCCGCGGGTTGGATGCGGCGTGCGCGGGGCGACGTAGCGTGGCCGCAACCCGGATCCACCGGCCCGGATGTGAAGGAGCAGTCAGATGTCCACCCGTAGTACCCGCTCGGTCGTCACCTTCCCCATCGTGCTCAGGGAGCTGACGGTGTTGCGCGTCTCGGACGTCACGCCCGGGATGCGGCGGGTGACCCTCGGCGGGCCGCAGCTGCACGCCGTCGAACATGCGGGCCTGTCCCTCCCGCCGCTGTGCACCGAGGGCTTCGACGACCACGTGAAGTTCTTCTTCGCCGAGGAGGGCCGGGAGCCGGTGCTGCCCCGGCAGAACGTGAGCAGCCTGGACTGGCCCTCGGACGGCCGTCCGATCTCGAAGGACTACACGCCGGTGCGGTTCGACCCGGTGGCCGGAGAGATCGACTTCGACTTCGTCCGGCACGACGGCGGGATCGCCTCGTCCTGGGCGCAGCAGGCCGCTCCGGGCCAGGTGACCTGGATCGCCGGGCCGAAGATGTCGCACGGCCACCCCGAGGGGGCGGACTGGCTGCTGGTGATCGGCGACGAGACGGCGCTGCCCGCGATCGGCCGGTGGCTGGCGGAAATGCCCGCGGGGACCCGGGCGCGGGTGTTCGTCGAGGTCGGCGAGGACAGCCACCGCCAGGAGCTGCCGCCTCCGCCCGTACGGCGATCGAGGACGAGGCCCGCTGGGTCTCGACCGGGGTGGCCGGTGCCTACGACTGGTCGGCGGTGGACGTCCTCGGCGCGTCGGGCAACGGCGCCGGCACGGTCGTCAACGCGCTCGTCAAGGAGTTCCCCGGCCTGCGGGTCCGGCTCGCCGCCCTGCCGTCGGTGCTGAACGTCCTCGGCGAGCAGCTCCTCGAACCGGAGGCACTGCCCCGGGTGGAGCTCGTGGCGCAGACCCATCCGGTGCCGTCGGGTGCGGGGACGCTGCTGCTGTGCCGGCTGCTGGAGTGGCTGCCGGACGAGGACGCGGTGCTGACCCTGACCGAGGCCGCGGCCGCGCTGCCGGCCGACGGGGCCCTGGTCCTGGTCGAGCAGGTGGAGGCGGCCGACCCGGACGACATCGACGCGGCCTTGCACCACCTGCGGCTCACGGCTGCGTTCGGCTCCGGCCTGCGCTCGGTCGAGGACGTGACGGCGCTGGCGGAACGGGCCGGGCTCGCCGTGCGCGACTGCCGCGACGTCGGCTGGGACCACCGCCTGTGGGTGCTCACCCCGTCGGCCTGACCCGGCAGGTCTACGGCGGCGACTCCGGGGGTTGTGACAGTCTGTCGGCATGATGTCTGAGGTCACGGCCGCTGCCTGGGCCGGGCAGCAGGTCGCGGCGGTCCGCGATGACCCTGCCGGGCGGATGTCCCTGATGGAGCGCTGCTACTACGGTCCGTTCGGCAAGGCACCCCGGCACCTGCCGTTCCGGCGAGCGGCGATGTCGTTCATGCGCTGGCAGTTGCGGCGGGGCGTGCTGCAGCCGATGTCGGGCGACCGGCCCGGCAGCCCGTGGTGGCGGGCGGTGAACGAACGGATCCTTCGTGACGGCTGCGAGGCGGTGGGCCTGAGCGGCGGCCTGCCCGGGCCCGCCTCCTCGCGGACGGTCGACCATTGGCTGTCCTTCGCCGACCACCCGGCGGCCCGGGCCTGGTACCGGGCGCACAACGGGAGCGTGGTCGCGGCGTACCTCGAGAACCGCGACCTCGCGGAGGCGGAGAACGAGACCGAGCGGTTCTTCATGAACGTCGTCCTCTGCCGCGTGCTCTACGCCCACGCCCTCGTCGCAGCGCCTCGCATCGCCCTCGGCCGGCTGCGTCCGCTCGCTCCGATCCTCGGTGACCCGAGACTGGAGATGACCGGTATCTTCCTGCAGCTGTCGCGCGTGCTCCCGGACGAATATCCGCTCCACGACAGCGTGCAGTCCCATCTCAACAGGGAGATGGGATTCGGCCGCCTCCTCGACTTCGGGGTGATCGCGCCGAGACTGCAGCAGCTGTACGCGTGGTCGGCGCACGAACTCGCAGCGCCCGGCCTGCTCGACTGCATCCGCGACGGGGCGCTGACCTACGCGTGGTCCTTCGACGACCGTCACGTCTGGCAGCCCCCGAGTTCATTCGCCCTCCGCCTGATCCACCGCGCCCTGCCGCCCGCACGCCCCACCCCGCGCCGGTAGCACGTGAGTCGTGAACGAGTGGCGGGTGCCGGCCCGCACTCACTGGCGCATGGGGATCACCGACCGGCTCCTGCTCACCGTCGCCCGGATCGGCCCTACGACGGGTCGGTGTAGCGCAGCCAGGCCGTCAGGGCGGCGTGGAGTTCGGCGGCTGCCGGACGGTCCAGCGTGTGCTCGGCCCCTTCGGTGTGGAGGCGCACGCCGTCCCCGGTGACGGACCAGCCCACCTCCAACTGCCCCTCGGGAGTGAGTACCCGGTGGTGGGTGAGAGCGCGCAGCATCGCCTGCGCCCGTGGCGAGAGCGGGCGTTCCGGTCCTGGTCGCCCTTGCCCCGGCACCGCAGCCGGAGCCGGGCGCCGGGGCCGGCCGAGCACCGCCTGGAACTGGCGGATCGCGTCCTCCAGAGAACCGGCCGGACGGTGCACGGCACCGAGAAAGGCGTCGGTCAGCTTCTGCTGCGGCAGCCGCGGCCGCCCCTGCAGCACGGCGGGGAGGTCCTCCTCGACCGCGAGGGACGTGACGACGGGCGGGATCAGCTCGCGCGTGAGGCCGTGCCTGAGGCATTCGGCGTGCTGCTCACGCAGCGACCTGATCGGCCTGGCCAGTGGCTGCTCGCCCGCGAGCCTCGGCGCGGACGGGTTGCCGACCACCGGGGAGACCTCGGGCCGGACCAGCACCGGCCGCTTCCCGTACGGGCCCGCCGACCGGTACAGGACGCCGGCCTGCGAGACGAACACGGTCACCTGACGGCCTCTGCCGTCGCAACCCAGCCGGAACCCCACCACCGTCGTCGGCATGCGCAGCCCCGTTCCGCCCGGTCCGGCACTCCGGGCACGCCCCACGTCCACCGCCCGCCGATCGCAACGGTCCGGGAAGCACCGTACCGCGCGGCGAACGGCCGCGGCGGGGCTATCGGATGAAGACGCGTGGACCGGTGGGCGGAGGAGGGGCGGCCGTACCCGCTCAGCTCCGTCGGACGACGGGGTCCGGTGCGGCCGCCCTGCGGGCGTGGAGGACGTGTGCGTCCAGGGGCAGTGGGCTGTGGCCGACGAGCTGGAGGCCGGACTCGGCGAACAGGCGCGCGTAGTGGTCGGCACGGCGTTCGCGGCCTCCGACGTTGCACAGCATGTGCAGGTCCCAGGCGGTGGCCAGCGAGGGAGAATCGTCGACCGGCAGGAGGCGTTCCACGACGAGCAGGTCCGCGTGGGCGGGCATCGCGCGGGCGCAGTGGCGCAGGATCTCGCGGCAGCGGTCGTCGTCCCAGTCGTGCAGGACGCGGGAGAGGACGTAGACGTCGCCGCCGGACGGCACGTCGGCGAAGTCTCCCGCACGGTAGTCGCAGCGCAGGCCGCAGCCCGAGGCGTCGAGCCGGTGGCGGGCGGCCTCGACCGCGTGCGGGCGTTCCAGGAGGACCCCGCGCAGGTGCGGGTGTGCGGTGAGGAGGAGACCGAGGAGCTCTCCGTTGCCACCGGCGATGTCGACGACGGTCGCGGGCGCGGGTGCCTGGGCCGCGGCGGCGATGACCGGGTGCGCGGGGAGCGGCTGGAACATCCGGGAACTCGCGGCCATCGACCGGTCGAAGAGCGAGGCGAGTTCGGGGTCGCGGGCGAAGTGGTCGAAGTGGTTCTCGCCGAAGATGCGGTCGAAGGCCGGCTGTCCGGTCCGCACGGCGTGGTCGAGGCCGCTGAAGGAACGGTAGAACGGGCCTCCGTACATCAGGGCCAGCGGTCGCATCGAGCCGGGCGTGTCCGCGCGCAGCAGGGCGCCGAGTTCGGTCAGGCGGAATTCTTCCTGCTCCACCTGCTCCACCTGCTGCTCATGGGCCGTGGCCAGGGTCGGGTCCGGGGTCCTGGTGACGGCGCCGAGCATGACGAGGTAGCGCAGGAGTACGGCGAGACTCCGGGGGTCGGTGCCGGTCAGCCGGGCGAGGTCCTCGATACGGCAGGCGGTGCGGGTGTCCATGGCGTCGGGCAGCCCCAGCCGGGCGAAGGCGGTGAGTGCCTGTGTCGTCCATGCGCCGGTAAGGAGGTGAAGGAGCGTTTCGGCGGGCTGCCGCGCGTCCCGGCGTGCGTCGGGGTCCAGGTGGGCGGCGAGTGTGTCCCGGTGGTCGCCGCGTGCGTAGAGTTCCAGCCGCCGGTAGTCGCAGGCCGCGTCGGCGGGGAGGGTGAAGTACAGGACCGTACCGTCCTCGTGCGGGTTGTAGCCGCCGCCGTCGGGCCACGCACCGTGGCGGACGAGGATGGCGCACAGGCCGCGCAGGGCCAGCGTCTGCGGGCGCTCGATCTCGAAGGCGAGGTGCGCCTCGTGCTGGCGGGTGCGTTCGTACGCGGCGATCGGTTCCAGGCCGGAGTGCGGGGGCACGGTCAGGGCGAACACCTCGACCGCGCGGAGTTCCCCGCCGCAACCGTGCACCTGCGGGCGCAGGATCTGCACATCGAGCTCGGCCGGGTCGCGCCGGTGGCGCCGGGCGAGGCGTTCCCGTACCACCACGCTGGGTTGGGCCGGGGTGTCCACGGTCAGTCCACAGCCGGCGAGTTGGGCCCGCAGGCTCTCCGCGTCCGGCGGGAAGAGCAGCAACCCTGCGTGGGTGAACCGGCATTGCCCGGCCAGCGCCTGCAGGTCCGGGCCGCCGAGGCCGGGCAGGAGCAGGGGAAGCAGGGCTGCGCTGTCGTGCTCGCGGACGAACCGGGCTGCCGCGCGCAGGCTGGCGGTGTCGTCCAGGAGCAACGTTTTGTCGGGGAGGGTGGTCGTCATCGTGAAGGTGTCCTCGGGCCGGTACGGGGCTGGGCAGGGCGAAGCGGGTGGAGGCAGTGGAGCCGATGGAGGCGGTGGAGGCGGTGGAGGCGGTGCAGAGGAGCCGCGGCGGTCACACGCCGACGTAGTTCTCCGCGAACCAGTCCTGGTGGATGCGCGAGGTGCGCAGCGAAGCGAGCCGGGAACGCTGCAGGGCGGCGTGGAAGAACGATCCGCCATCGTGATCCCGGTCGGGGGTCGCGTGCAGGAGCCGGGTCATCCACCCGGTGAACTCCTGCGCCCGCCAGATGTGCGCCAGGCACTGGTCCGAGTACCTGTCGAGTCCCGCGGTGTCGCTCCGGGTGAGGGCGCCGGTGAGGGCTTCGGCCAGGATCTCGGCTTCCAGGACTGCGAGGTTGGCGCCCTTCGCGGCGGCCGGGGCGAGCAGACTCGCCGCGTCGCCCGCCAGGAAGAGCGAGCCGTGACGCAGCGGTTCGATGACGTCGCAGGTCAGGTCGAAGACCCCGCGTTCCATGAGTCTGCCGCGTCGCAGCGGGCCGTGGTCCGCGGCGCGCATCCGGACGTCGAGCTCGTCCCAGATCCGCTGCTCGGGCCAGGCGTCGGCGGGTGTGCCGCGCTGCCACTGGAGGTAGTAGCGGGTGACGTCCGGCGTGCGGGCCATGTGTCCTGCGAAACCGCGGTCGTGGATGGCGTAGCCGACGGCGTCGAGACTCGGCGGGGCCTCGGCCAGCAGGCCGAGCCAGGTCACGCCGTGGTCGTGGTGGTGGCGGCGGACGGTTCCCGGCGGCAGTGAGCGGCGGGCCGCCCCGTACCGGCCGTCGCAGCCGGCGACGTACCGGGCGGTCCACCGGGTGGGGCGGCCGTCGGGCTCGCGCGCCGTGACGGACGGCTGGGTTCCGTCGGCGACGGCGTCGGCGTCACTCACGACGAGTGCCTCGGTGTGGAAGTGGATGCGTCCGCCGAGGCCGAGGTAGTGCGTCAGGAGGTCCGTGACCAGCTTCTGCTGCGGGTAGACGTGATGCTGCTCGCCCTGGCCGAGGGCGCCGTAGTCGAGGCGTAACCGGCCGTCCGCCGTGCGGAATTCGCATGTGCCGTGGCGGCGGCCGTGCCGGTGCAGGCCGTCGGCGAGGCCGTGGCGGTCCAGGATGCGCACGGTGTTGGGGGCGAGGAAGCCGGCGCGGGCTCGGGTCTGAACGTGGGTGCGGGAGGCTCGTTCCAGGATCACGCAGTCGATCCCGGCGGTGTGGAGCAGGATTCCGAGGACGAGTCCGGCGGGACCGGCGCCGAGGACGACCACGTCGGCTGAATTACGTAACGTGCGGGAGTTCTGACTTTCCGTCATAGCGGGTGAAGCATAAGCACGCGAAGATCCACGTACCTACGCAAGCCATCCTTAGGTGGGAATAGAGTGACAATCTCCCTGGGTGTTCGGGCCCCGCGACGGCAGGGCCGGGACCGGCTTCCGCGGCCGGTCGGTGGTGCGCGCCGGGCGTGCGGGAGCGGGCGCACTCTCCCGCATTTGCCCCGGCGCGCGGCCGGACGCCGGCGGGCCGCGCTCGCTCAGCGCCCGACCCGTACGGCGGTCGGTCCCGCGCCGTTGTGCGTGGGGGCGGCCCGGTGCAGGGTGCGGATCGCCGGGATCGCGAACAGCGCCGCACAGCCCACCAGGCAGGCACCCGCCGACACGAGCAGCAGCCGGCTCGGGGAGGCCAGTGCGGTGGCCAGTCCCGCCAGTATCTGGCCGAGTGCGATCCCCGAGACCGAGCCGGCCAGCTCGTACGCCGTAACCCGGTTGAGCACACCCGGCGGGGTGTGGGTCTGCACGCTCGTCGCCCACATCACCGACCAGAACGCGATGGCGGCGCCGCCGAGAACGTGCCCCGCCAGCAGCAGCGGCAGGTCGGCGCCCAGCGCGACGCAGAGCGGCAGCGTCGTGTAGAGCGCCATCGCCACGGTACCGGCGGCCAGCGGGATGGCCAGCAGTCCGCCCAGTACCGTCCCGGCGCCGAGGCAGGAGACGGCCAGGCCGTACACGTTCGGGCCGAGCCGGGCACCGACCAGCGCGGAGCCGAGCGGTACGACCAGCCCGTCAGCGTAGCCGAGATGGCGATCCGCTCGCAGGTCTCGGCCCGCACGCTGACCCGGCGCTTCACCGAGCAGCTGGGCATCAGTCCCGGGCGCTGGCTGCTCGACCGCAGGATCGCCGCCACCCGGGCGCTGCTGGAGGAGACGGACCTGCCCGTGGAGACCATCGCGCGCAGGGTCGGCCTCTCCTCGGCGGTCAATCTGCGCCGCCGCTTCCACGAGGCCCTGCGCACCACGCCCGCCGCCTACCGGCGCGCCTTCCGCTCGGACAAGGCCGGGTGACCAGAACCGGGACAGGACCCCGCCGTGCAAGGCGGTCGGGGGCTCATCCGCGTACGAGTCGGGGCTCCTGGGCGGCGCCGCCAGGGGCCCTCTGGGAAAATGTGAGAGAGCATCTCGGTCAGCGTCCGTCTCCCGCCCGGCGGTGGGCAGTGAGCCCAGAAGGGCCGAACTGATGATCATCTTTGGCACCAAGGTATACCTGTACCGGCTCGCGATCCTCACACTGGTGTGCCGTCACTGCGGCTACTCCGCCGCGCACACGCTCACGAAGCGCGTCACCAAGTTCACGCTGTTCTTCGTGCCGTTGTTCCCCGTCTCGACGGGGTATGCGACCCAGTGCACGTTCTGTGGCATGCAGCAGGAGGTGGCCAAGGACTGGGCCGAGCAATCACAGGCACAATCCGCAGCCGCTCCCGACGGTGAGGCGTACGGTCAGCCGCAGCCGCAGCCGCAGCAGCCGTACCGGCACCCCGGAGCCTGATCGGTCGCCCTCGAAGGCATCGAGCGGCTCACGAGCGGAGTGTCTCCCTCCTGCCCGTGCGGCTCACCCTTCCCGCACCGCGGTCCCTCGGTCCAGGACCGCCGAGACCGCGACCACGAGCCTTTCTCCCGCGCGGTCGACGCTGCCGTTCTGCGCGCTGATCTGGGCACCTTCCAGGAGGAAGGTGATCTCTGCGGAGACGTCATCGGGTGCGGGCGCGCCGGCCCGCTCGCACATGGCCGTGAGGCGACGCCGTTGATCGGCCTTGTGGTTCTCGATCAGCCGACGGGCCGGATGACCGGGGTCGGGCAGGCCGGCGATCGAGTTCACGAAGGGACAGCCCCTCCGGGCGATGTCCGGCAGCCCTTCGGCGATGAAACGTGCCACGCCGAGCACCTGGGCCCGTCCCTCGTCCGAGTGCTCGCTCGTTCGCCGCGGGCTACGGACGCGAGGACGTGCTGTTCCGGCTCGCCGCGCAACTGGAGAAGGCCGCGCCCTGGGCGGAGCGCAAGCCGGCCGTATGGGCGGGTGCCACCCGGTCCGCATGATCCCGTAGCGGGGGCGCACCGGCCGAACCGGCAGAGGGCCCGGTTCGTCCGGGTGACGCCGGCGGGGTGAAACGATTCGGCCCGGAACCCGCGCCCTACCGTGTCGGCATGAAGCAGTTACGGACGGTGCTCACGGTCGTCGTGCTGGTCGCCGGGCCGACGGCGGCTGCACCTCCACCGGCTCGGGACCGTCCCTCCGTTCCGGCCGCCGCGGCCTACGCCGCGTGCTGGACGAAGTACTCCGGTGGCCGGGCCACCGACTCCCGCGGCAACTCCTCCGTCGACGGCAGAGAGCTCACGTACGACGACGCGACGAGCCTTGACGACGCCCTGTCGCACGCAGTGCGGTCCTGGAGCCTGGGCACCATCAGCATCCGCAAGGACGGGGCGACGAGCTACGCCGACGTCGAGTTCAAGGACACGAACCGAACGGACGGCCAGTGGCGCGACCTGTACGGGTACTGGGAGCACGGGCCGGGCACCGACGTGATCTGGCTGAACCTGGCGAACCTGACGACGACCGAGGCCAGGCGGAAGACGGCGGCGCACGAGCTGGGCCACGCCCTCGGCTTCTGCCACAAGGACCCGTCGAAGTACGCCACGGTGATGGCACCGCACACCGGCGACATGGCGTCGGCGCCGACCACCCAGGACAAGAAGAACTACGCACTGCTGTGGGGATGATGACCGTGAAGAAGAAGACGTGGGCGCTGGCCGGTGCCACGCTCGTCCTTACCGCCGTCGCACTGGGCGCCGCGAAGGTCGCACTGGAGCCGGGCCTGCCCCCGACCTCCTCGGCGGACGTCGGCTACCGGGCCACCGACGACCGCGAGGTGGCCGGCCACGCCGACGAGCTGGTGTGGGCGCGAATCACCGGCAGCAGCGAGCACGCCCCGCTCTTCGGAGGCGGGCCGGTCCGGGTCGACTACCGGGCCCAGGTGCAGAAGGCGTTCAAGGGAACGCCGCCGGCCACAGTGACGGTGAGCGTCGTGTACGCGGACGGCGACAGCACTCGGATGGCCGAGGGCCGCTCGTACGTGATCGCGGTGGCACGCGGCGCGCAGGAGGGGGAGAAGGAGGAGCGCTGGATGCTGCCGGGGAGCGTCCACGTGGACACACCGTCGCTGGACGACGCCGAGGACTCCCGGCAGGGCGAGCACAATGCCTCCCTGCGCGAAGCAGCCCCGGCGGACCAGGGCGACCGCTGGACCCGGGCGGTGGCTCGGCAGAGCGGCCGCTGACCGGGTACGCGGTACGGCGGCCCGCCGGCATGCCGTTGACGCGGGTCGGGCGGGCGTCGGAGCTCGCGGCGGCCGACGTGCGCGGCGGGCCACGAGCAAACGGTGCAGGAAATGTGCCTTCGGCCAAACGTCGGTATGGGACGCGGGGCGCGAGTGTCACCGCGATGTCGGGGCATCTGTGTCCCTATGACCATTTACGTCGTCACTCTCCCCGGTACCCTCCTCACCGAGCTGACGCCCGAGGCACGCACGGAACTCACCCGCGCGCTGCGCGGATCGGACCCGCGCGAGACGGACCTGGGAGTGGCCGAGGACCTGGACCTCCTCACCCTCTACCCGGAGTCGTCGGCCTTCAGCCTGCGCCTCGAGGTCGAGGCCGCCGATACCGCAACCGCTGAGGCCCGAGCGCGAGACCTGGCCACGGCGGCCCTCCGCTCCGTCGGCCTGACGGCGGAGGCCGCCCCGCTCGGGGACCCGGTGATCACCGGAATCGCCGGGCCGTGACGGACGGGGCCAGGCGTGCCCGTGGTGTCTTCCCCGGGCGACCTCGTGCCGTAGATGAAGCCGGTGCCTCGGGGACGCGGTCTTGACCTTCGAGTCGGGTTGAAGGTTTAGCGTCGAGGTATGGCGACCTACCGGATCTCGCAGCTGGCCGAGCGCTCCGGCGTTCCGGCCACGACGCTGCGCTTCTACGAAAGTGCCGGGCTGCTGCCCGCCGAGCGGACCGCTTCCGGGTACCGCGTCTACGGCGAGGATGCGGTCGAGCGCCTCGCGTTCATTTCCTCTGCGAAGCTCCTGGGCCTGGCGCTGGAGGAGATCCGCGACCTCCTGGAGGTCCGCGAGGAGGGCGTCTGCTCTTCGGTGCGGGCCCGGATACTGCCGCTGGTCGCCGCCCGGCTCAGGGACACCGACATCAGGGTCGCCGAGTTGCGCGCGTTCTCCGAGCGTCTCTCCGGCGTCCGCGCCGCCCTGTCCGGGCCCGCGCCGGAGGGTGCCTGTGGCCCGGAATGCGGCTGCGGACCCGCCGCAGCGCCAGCGGCCGGTGCGGCGCCGGTGGCCCGTGCGGAGCCGGTGGCCCGTGCGGAGCCGGTGGCACTCCCGCCCGGGGACCGGGAGGCGTCGCGGGCCGCCCCGGTCGCCTGCACCCTGGACGCCGCCGAGCTGGGCCGGCGCACCGGACAGTGGCGCGCCCTGCTCGCGCTCGCCGTCCGGCGTGAGGACATCGAGGACGGGCTGCGCCTGCACTTCCCGCCGGACGCCGCGCTCGCCGGCCGGATCGCGGCGCTGGCCGCCGCAGAACAGGGCTGCTGCGCGTTCTTCGGCTTCACCCTGCACCTGACCCCTGCCGCCCTCCGGCTGGACGTCAGCGCGCCCGAGAGCGCCGCCGGGATGCCGGCCGGCCTGTTCGGAACGCCCGCATCCTCGCCGGTGGCCGGTCCGGTGGCGTGACCGGTGAGCGTGAGCCACCTGTGAGGATGAGCCAGTGGCCGCCGCACCGGTGGCCCGGGCGTGAGTACGAGGGAGCGGTCAGGGTGTCGCAGCAGGGACCGCACGGCCCGGTCGAGCGGATGGAACACCACCAGGTCGCGATCTACCTCGCGGCGCTGACTGCCGGAGGTCTCCTGGGCCGGCTGGCCCCGGGCGTCGGCTCCGGGCTGGAGCACGCCATCAACCCGGTCCTCGGCGCGCTGCTGTTCGTCACCTTCCTCCAGGTCCCCGCCGCCGAGCTGCTGCGCTCACTGCGCGACGGCCGCTTCCTGGCGGCGGCCCTGGTGGTGAACTTCGTGGTGGTGCCGCTGGTCGTCGCCGCCATGTTCACGTTCCTGCCGGCCGATCAGGCCGTGCGCGTCGGGGTGCTGCTGGTTCTGTTGTGCCCGTGCGTCGACTACGTGATCGTCTTCTGCGGCCTGGCCGGCGGCTCCAGCCGCCGTCTGCTGGCCGCCACCCCGCTCCTGCTGGTCGCGCAGATGCTGCTCCTGCCGGGGTTCCTCTACCTGTTCATGGGCTCCGACCTGGCCGATATCGTCGAGGCCGGCCCGTTCGTGGAGGCCTTCGCCGTCCTGATCGTCATTCCGCTGGCGCTGGCCTGGGCACTGCAGGCGTGGGCAGCGCGCCGCCCGGCCGGGCAGAAGGTGGCTGACGCCGCGACGACGACGATGGTCCCGCTCATGGCCGCGACCTTGCTGACCGTCGTCGCCTCGCAGATTCCCGAGCTGGACGACAGCCTCACCGACGTCGCCGCGGTCATCCCCTGCTACGCCGTCTTCCTGATCGTGATGCCCTTCGCCGGGAAGGCCGTCGCCCGGCTGTTCCGACTCGATGTCCCCGGCAGCCGGGCGGTCGTCTTCACCGGCGCCACCCGCAACTCCCTCGTCGTCCTGCCCCTCGCCCTGGCGCTGCCCGCCCCGTACGCCGTCGCCGCCGTGGTCGTGGTCACCCAGACGCTCGTCGAGGTCATCGGCATGGTCGTCTACGTCCGCGCGGTGCCCCGTCTCATCCCCGGGGCGACACCGGTGAGGTCCGACTCCGCCGCCCACTGACCGCCCGCAGAGACCGCAGAGAGCGCAGGAGTCGCAGAGGCTGCAGGGGTCGAGACGGGCCGGCGTGTCGATCGCCGATACTGATCAGATGATCTGTGCGGCGGTCACACGGTGAACTGGACTTCCGGCCTCATGGGCTTCGCCGCCGGGCTGGTCATTTCCGTGGTGACCGCCCCCGCCGGGGTCTCCGGAGCGGTGTTCCTGCTGCCCGTACAGGTCAGCGTCCTGGGGGTGCCCTCCCCCGCGGTCACGCCGACGAACCTGCTCTACAACGTCGTCGCCGGACCCGGCGCGCTCCTGCGCCACGCCCGCGCCGGCCGGCTCGGTGGGCCGCTGACCCGCCTGTTGCTGGCCGGGACCGTTCCCGGAGTCGTCCTCGGCGCCCTCATCCGCGTATTCGCCGTCCCCGGCCCGGCCGTCTTCCGCCTCCTGATCGCCGTGTTCCTGCTGCCGCTGGGCCTGTGGCTGTCCTGGCGCACCCTGCGGCCGCCCCGCGCAGAGCGGCCGGTACGGCACCTGTCCGCGCGGTCGACCGGCGGTCTGGCCCTGGTGGTCGGGACCATCGGCGGGATCTACGGCATCGGCGGCGGTTCCCTCCTCGGACCGATCCTCGCCGGGCGCGGTATGCCCGTCGCCCAGGTCGCCCCGGCCGCGCTCGCCTCCACCTTCGTCACCTCGGTCGTCGGCGCGATCACGTACGCCCTCCTGTCGCTGACCGCCGAGGGATCGATCGCGCCCGACTGGCCGCTCGGAATCGCCTGCGGGCTCGGCGGACTCGTCGGCGGCTACCTCGGCGCGCATCTCCAGCCCCGCCTTCCCGAGACCTTCCTGCGCCTCCTCCTCGGCAGCCTCGCCACCGCCATCGGCGCCCTCTACGCCGTCCAGACCCTCACCTGACCTGTGCCGTCCCTCGCCCGGCCGGTCAGCCGGTCACCGGTCACCGGTCACCGGTCACCGGTCAGCGGGTCACCGGTCAGCCGGGCCAGGTGCCCGTGACGTGCCGCGTGGCGACCGCTCCGGAGCGGTCGACGGCGGCCTTGACGACCGCGAAGATCGCGCCCTGGAGAGCCGCGGCCATCAGGATCTCGCGCCAGGAGCGGTCCTCGTCGGTTGCGTCAGGAGCGTCGTCCGCCCCTTCGACCAGTCTCCAGACCTGCTTGAACACCAGAGCGGCCAGCGCGCCGCCGACGGCGCCCAGTGCCAGCCCGACCGGCTTGTAGGCGATCGCCGACGCCTTCACTTGTGCCCCCTGGTGTGGCGTACCTGCCGTACCAGCAGGAATACGATGACGGCGGCGGCGCCGACGGCGACCAGTGCGGTGGTCCGGTTGTCCCGGGCCGCGGCCCGAGCCGCAGGGGTCCTGTCGGACGCCAGGTGCGCCGCGTGTTCGACCCGGTCCCGGATCTGTCCGGTGACCAGGGCGGCCTTCTCCGCGGCCTGGGCCTTGACCGCCGCCGTCTTCTCCCGGGCCTGCGCCTTGACGTCGGCCTTGGCGGCCAGGGCCTCGACGGTCCGGCCGAGTTCGTCGCGGGTGTGCTCGATGTGTTCCCGCAGTGTCTCCGGAGTGGGTTCGTCGCTGCTCATCGGTGTGCCTTCTCCCTGATTGCGGCCACATCGGCCTTGAGGCTGTCCATCGCCTGCTCGGGCGCCGGCGTACCGGCCTTCGCGATCTGCTTCCTGCCTGCCATCGCCACCACGGCGGCGGTCACGGCGAGCACAGCGGTGACGATCAGGGCCGAGGCCCAGACCGGGAGCACCAGAGCCAGCGCGGCGATGCCCGCCACCACCAGGGCCTGGGCCGCGAGGACGCCGAGGAGTCCGGCGCCGCCGAACAGGCCGCCGCCCGTCCCGAACCGTTTCCCCTTCTGCGTCATCTCCACCCGCGCGAGCTGCATCTCCTGGCGCACCAGCTCCGAGATCTGCTGGGACGCCCGCGATACCAGCACGCCCACCGAATCGTCGGTGGCACGGTACGTCCGTTCACTCGTTTCCACGATCGTGCCCACGATGTTCCACCTCGTCCTCACGTCGGTCGGATGCGCCCCGCTCCCGGCCGCCGGGCCGGACCGGGGATCCCTCCATACGGCGACGGTCCTCGTCGCTCCATGCCCTGGTGTCGCGGGGCTGCACGTACGGCTCCTCGTGCTCGGGCAGGCCGCCCGCGATCGCCCGTTGGCGGGTCATCTCCGCGTCGAACTCCAGACCGAGGAGGATGGCGAGGTTGGTGATCCACAGCCACACCAGGAAAACGATCACGCCCGCGACCGTGCCGTACGTCTTGTTGTAGGAGGCGAAGTTCGCGACGTAGACGGCGAAGCCGGCCGAGGCGATCATCCAGATCAGCAGGGCCAGGAAGCTCCCGGGGGTGACCCACCTGAAGCCCCGGCCCTTGGCGTTCGGCGCGGCCCGGTACAGCAGCGCGATCATGGTCGTGACGAGCAGCACCAGGACGGGCCACTTCGCGATCGACCACGCGGTGAGCGCGCCGTCACCCATGCCGAGTGCCTCGCCCGCCCGCCGGGCCAGCCCGCCGGTGAAGACCACGATCAGTGCGCTCGCGCAGGCGAGGAGCATGAGCGCGACGGTCAGGGCCAGGCGGAGCGGAAGGATCCGCCACACCGACCGGCCTTCGGGGACGTCGTAGACGGCGTTCGAGGCACGGATGAACGCCGCGACGTAGCCGGACGCGGACCACAGAGCGACGACCAGGCCGACTACCGCGACCAGCGATCCGATACCGCTGCGACCCTGCAGCTGCATGACGGCGTCGCTGATGACGTCCCGGACCGAGCCGGGCGCCAGCCTCCGCAGATTGTCCAGCACTCGCTGCGTCGTCGACTCGCCCGCGATGCCCAGCAGGGACACGAGGACCAGGAGGGCGGGGAAGAGTGCCAACACCCCGTAGTAGGTCAGTGCCGCTGCGCGGTCGGCCAACTCGTCGTTCCTGAACTCTGTCACCGTGCCGCGCAGCACGGCTCGCCACGATCGTTTCGGCAGGTCGGTGGGCCGGTCGGGGGTGTGTTCGCGCACTTGGTCGTCGGGACCGGCATCGGCGTTCACACCGGTGTCCGGACGCTCGCCTTCAGCCGTCGGCATCGGGATGCGTTTCATATCCTGCGGCTTTCCGTCTCGGCGGCACTCATGCCCGTATCTCGGGTCCAACCTGTCGGATGTGTCCGGGCGCGGACTCGGAGTGGGCCCGCGCCCGCTGAGGGGCCCTGTATGGCGCGTGCCCCCGGTGGCGCACGGGATGCGTGGGGGATCCGCATTTTTCGCGCGGTGCCCCGGCGCCGTAGGACTCGGCCGTGACAGGAAGCTCGCGACGCTGCGGGTTGATCGGGACATATCGGGTAGCCGGTGATCGAGGCCCGCGGTGTGCGGCTCCGGCCCCCGATACCGCCGGGCCGACGCCAGCCCCGACCCGACCCCGACCAGTGGAGGGAGCATCATGGCTCCGAAGAAGGCGACGACGGCGAAGGCGGCAAAGCCGAAGAAGGCGACGTCCGGCAGAGCCGCCACCACCGCTTCTGCGGCGACCCGCCGGGCGGCCCGGGACCAGGACGTGCCCCCGGGGACGCCCTCTTCGCAGCCGCCCGCACCCTCCGAGCCCGTGGACCCGCGGGAGCCGCTGCCGCCCAAGGCCGACCAGCGTGGGCCGGACCCCCTGAGCCCCACCGGCCGGGCCACCGGGGCGTCCGCGGCCTCCGTCGCCCAGGCGGGCCCGTACCTGACGACCGCGCAGGGCGCCAGGCTCTACGACAGCGACCACTCCCTCAAGGCCGGAGCCCGTGGCCCCGTCCTCGTCCAGGACCACCACCTGCGGGAGAAGATCACCCACTTCGACCACGAGCGGATCCCCGAGCGTGTGGTTCACGCCCGCGGCGCGGCCGCTCACGGTGTCTTCACCGGGTACGGAACGGCAGCGAAGGTCACCAGGGCGGCCTTCCTCGCGAAAGGCGTCGAGACTCCGGTCTTTGTACGCTTCTCGACCGTGCTCGGATCCCGCGGGTCGGCCGACAGCGTGCGGGACACCCGCGGCTTCGCGACGAAGTTCTACACCGCCGAGGGCACCTTCGACCTGGTGGGCAACAACATCCCGGTCTTCTTCATCCAGGACGCGGTCAAGTTCCCCGACGTCATCCACGCGGGGAAGCCGCATCCGGACCGTGAGGTCCCACAGGCCCAGAGCGCGCACGACACGTTCTGGGACTTCGTGTCCCTGCACACGGAAGCAACCCACCACACCCTCTGGAACATGTCCGACCGCGGCATCCCCCGCTCCTACCGGATGATGGAGGGATTCGGCGTCCACACCTTCCGGCTGGTCGACGCCAAGGGCGCCTCGACGCTCGTGAAGTTCCACTGGAAGCCACGGCTCGGCGTGCACTCCCTGGTGTGGGAGGAAGCCCAGATCACGGCCGGCATGGACCCGGACTTCCACCGGCGCGACCTCGCCGACGCGATCGAGGCCGGCGCCTTCCCCCAGTGGGAACTGGGCATCCAGACGTTTCCCGACACTCCGGACCAGACGTTCGAGGGCATCGATCTGCTCGACCCGACGAAGATCGTCCCCGAGGAGCTGGCCGCCGTGCAGCCGATCGGTCTGATGACGTTGAACGCCAACCCGCAGAACTATTTCGCCGAGACCGAGCAGGTGGCCTTCCACCCCGGTCATCTGGTTCCCGGCATCGACGTCACCGACGACCCGCTGCTGGCCGGACGGCTCTTCTCCTACCTGGACACCCAGATCAGCCGGCTCGGCGGACCCAACTTCGGGCAGATTCCGGTGAACCGGCCCCACGCCCCCGTCAACGACATGCTCCGCGACGGCATGCACCAGACCGCCGTGCACGCGGGTGTCGCCCCCTACCGCCCCAACAGCCTAGTGATCTGGTTTTGAGGTCGGGGCTCGCCTCGTGAGTCGTGTTCTGTTTCAGATCTTGGGGTTCGCCTGACGTGGCTGGCTTTGTGCCGCTCTGCTGAATGGATGGGTGACACCAGGTTGCCGCCGGTCGTGCTGTCGGATACCGAGCGGTCGACGTTGGAGGACTGGGCCAGGCGGCGTTCGACCGCGCAGGGTCTGGCTCAGCGTGCGCAGATCGTGCTGGCGTGCGCGCGGGGATGGAACAACACGATGGTGGCCGCGCGGCTGGGCATCGAGCGCAAGACGGCGGCCAGATGGAGGACTCGGTTCCTGCGGGACCGCCTCGACGGGCTGGCCGACGAGCCGCGGCCCGGGGTGCCACGGACCATCACCGATGCCCAGGTGGAAGAGGTGGTGGTCCGCACTCTCGAGGAGGTGCCCGCGGGCGGGACGCACTGGTCGAAGCGGGAGCTGGCCAAGGTGGTGGGGATCTCGCCGGCGAGCGTGCTGAGGATCTGGCACGCCTTCGGCCTGCAGCCGTGGCGGACGGAGACCTTCAAGATCTCTCCGGACCCGTTCCTGATCGACAAGATCCGTGACGTCGTCGGTCTCTACCTCGCCCCGCCTGCCAACGCGGCTGTGTTCGCGGTGGACGAGAAACCGCAGATCCAAGCTCTGGAACGAACCGCGCCGGTGTTGCCGATGCTGCCCGGGGTGCCCGAGCGGCGGAGTTTTGACTACGTCCGGCACGGGACCGTCAATCTGTTCGCAGCATTTAACACGGCGACGGGCAAGGTGATCACGAAGCTGTCCGCGCAGCACCGGGCCGTGGACTTCCGTGACTTCCTCGACGAGATCGACCGCCAGACCGATCCCGGTCTGGCGGTCCACGTGATCTGCGACAACCTCTCCGCCCACAAAGCGCCTGTGGTGCACAAGTGGCTGCTGGCGCATCCCCGCTTCCACCTGCACTTCACGCCTACGTACTCGTCATGGATCAACCAGGTCGAGCGGTGGTTCGCCGAGCTGGAACGGCGCTGCCTCGCACGCGGAGTGTTCTGTTCCCTCGACGACCTCAAGGCCGGTCTTGAGAGCTGGATCAAGGTCTGGAACGACGAGGCCCGGCCCTTCAAGTGGACCAAGACCGCCGACCAAATCCTCGACCGCATCTGCCGCTACTGCGACAGGATCTCAAAACCAGTTCACTAGACGGCGGCTGCCCGTTCCTGGCGGGCGCGGATACGGCCGCGTTCGTGGAGGTGCCGGTGGAACTCCCCGCCGCGCACAAGGAACGGGCCGCGCCGGAGTCCTTCGACGACCACTTCGGCCAGCCCCGCCGGTTCTGGCTCAGCATGACCCCTGTGGAACGCGAACACATCGTCGCGGCCTACACCTTCGAGTTGTCCAAGTGCTACGAGCAGACCATCAGGGAACGCGTGCTCACCGTTCTCGCCAACATCGACTCCGAACTCTGCGAACAGGTGGCCGCCGGCCTCGGCCTGCCCGCCCCCGCCGCTACGGAGCCCCTCGCGCGCGTCGAGCCCAGTGCTGCCCTGTCGCAGATCGGGGGGACCTGGCCGCTGGACGGTCGGGTCGTCGGCATCGTCGCGGGGCCGGACAGCGACGTGAAGGGCGTCGCCGCCGCGCGGAAGGCCGTACTCGCGGCCGGGATGACGCCGCTGGTGATCGCCCCGACCGGCGGCTCCCTCGGCACGGGCAAGGCGGCCGTGGCCGTACAGCGGACGTTCGCGACCGCGCGGTCCACGGAGTTCGACGCCCTGCTCCTCGCCGGCGCGCCCGGACCCGCGGCCGACGCCGACGGGGCCCGTGACGCCAAGTCGGGGCGGGGCAAGGGCGGTCGGAGCAAGGCCGCACGACGCCCCGCCACCGACCCGCGGCTGCTCCTGCTGGTGTCGGAGATGTTCCGGCACGCCAAGGCCATCGGCGGCTGGGACGGAGCGGCGGCCGTGCTCGACGAGGCGGGCGTCCCGACCGACGCCCCCGGCGTCGTCGACGCGGCGAACCCGGCCTCCGCCGCGAAGTCGCTGGCGGCACTGCTCGCCGAGCACCGGGTGTGGGACCGGTTCCCCGCCAAGTAGCTACGCAGGGACGCAGGAACGGACGACAGGACCACGCACGGCCTTCGCATCACACGCGTCCCGCGACGACGGCGAGGACGTCGGACGAAAGGAAGCAGCCGATGAACGAGCCGGAACCCCGCAAGCCGACCCCGCCCTCCGAGGCACCGGGCGAAAGCGGCGACCGCGCGGCCCGAAAGGAGGCCGAGGACGCGATGATCCCCGGCACGGGCGACAGCGAGCCGGGCGACGCGCGCCGCTCCCGTACCGAGGCCGAGCGCCGCTCGGCCGGCCGACGGGGCAGGCACGGAGAGCCCGGCAAGCACTGAGCGGCACCCTGCTCGGGCCAGGAGCCGGGCGCGGCCCATCCGTACGCACCCAGCGCCCCGTTCCGCTGCTCCGCGCCGCGTCGGGCCGCCGCAGCCACCACCAGCGGACGGGGTACCGGGCTGCTCCCCGGCGTACGCGGGACGCGGCGTAACCGCCGAGAACAAGCAGGGCGACGGTGACCGCGCCTGCGCCCGGGAAAGCCGCGGCCACGGCGTGCCGGGCGGAGTACAGGCGCCCGCGCCGCCCCGGGAGCGGTGCGTCGTCGCGAGGCGCCCCGGGGCCCGGCACGGGCCGGCGGGGCAGCACGGAGTCAGCTTTCACGAGGGCGGCTCCTGGCACGGCGGCGCACGGGACGATCGGCGGAGCGACGGGAGGGCCGCACCGTCAGCCACCCTGCACCGCTGATCTGTCACCGGCCTACAACGGCCCGGGCCTCCGCCCCCGGAGGGAACTGCCCCGCGCCGGGCGTGGACTCAGGGGCCGCCGGTCGCCGGGCCGCGCGGCCCGGCGCACACGACGGGGTCCTTCAGGGGTCAGAACCTCTCGACCTCCTTGCCGTCCGGGACCTGGTAGCAGCCGGAGACGACGGTCAGGCTCAGCTTCGGCGGGTCGTTCTTCTTCATCTGGACGATGCTGACGCTGTACTTCTTCTCGCTGTTGTCGGCGGTCAGGTTGAGGTTCTTGGCCTGGCTCGTGTCGGGCTCGTACCGGACGACCTTCCAGCCGTGCTGGGGGAGTTCGCTCTTCAGCCTCTCCATCGCCTCGTCGAGCTGGTCGGCCGAGGCGGGGTAGAAGCTCCACGGGTGGAAGACCTGGAAGTACTTGGCCGGGTCCTTGCCCTCGCACTCCGTGACGCCGGAACGGCTCTCGGATGCCTTCCCCTTCACCCCGAGCAGGTCGTACAGCTCGCTCGACACCTTCTCCACCGCGTCGGCGGCATCGCGCGAGGTGCTGGTGCCCACGACGGGGATCGCGTCCGGGTCTGCGGAGTCGTTCATGCTGCATCCAGTCAAGGTGGTGAGGGCGAGGGAAGGAAGGAGCAGGAGCGCCGTGGCGCCCGGTTTGATCTTCAAAACGGGGTCTCAATCGTCGTTCGGACCAGTCTGACCGGTCGGACCGGTCGGACCTGGGAGAGGACGGACTGCGGTGCCGTCATGGCTACCTCATGTGCTCCCAGCGGTTCGGCGGCGGCTTCAGGGTCACGTCCTCGCTGTGCCCCGCCACGACCAGACCCTGGTTCCGCAGGCTCTCGGACCCCTCCTTCCAGTACTCGCTGTGGCCGGAGACATTGCTGCCGGTGGTCATCTGGTTGGCCCCGAACACCTCGTCGCTGGGGATCCGCCACGGACCGTCCCAGTCGGTGCCGCCGTGTCCGAAGCGGCCGATGTCCGGTACCGGGTCGCCGTCGGCCTCCTGGTTCCAGACGTGCCCCTTGGGCACGTCCAGCTGCTCCGCCTTGGGGACCTGGACGCCCGGGCTGCCCGCGGTGATGATGTCGTCCGCGTTCAGGTCGCCCTGGCGGGCCGCCGACCCGATGAGGGTCGTACCGTACGAGTGACCGATCGCGGTGCGGTGCGGATCCGATTCGCCGGTGTGCGAAGCCTCGAGGCCGTCCATGAACCGGTTGAAGGCCGGGGCCCCGTCATTGGCGTAGTGGCTGAACGGTGAGTCCTTGACGATGTCCTGCGGGGCGTCGTAGCCGAGCCAGGTGATCGTGGAGACCGGCTTGCCGTCGGCCGCGTCGGTGGCCGTACGCCAGACGTTCTCCATGCGCCCGATGTCGCCGCCGATGCCCCCCAGGTTCGACGTCGTGCCCGGCACGTAGACGGCCTGGTGCGCGGCCGTGTCGGGGTTCCCGTTGGCAACGATCGCCCGGCCGTTCCCCTCCGGGCTGAAGCCGAGCAGGTACGCCTCGGGGAGGTTGTTCTGTCCCGTCGCGTCGAAGCGCTTCTGGATGCTCTCCATGCCCTTGAGGGAGTTCGTGAGGTGCCGGTACTGGTCCCCGTACTTCTTGTCCCACTGCATCCATTCGTCGGTGTGGACCTTGGAGGGGTACATGCCGGCGGTGATCCACGTCCACTCGTTGGCGGGCGGCTTGGGGATGCCGTTCAGCGTCATCTGGTAGTTGCCGCGCCTCTCGTCGAAGACGGCGCGGTTCGCCTCGTCCCGGACCGTGGCGGGCAGGCCGTCGATCGCGCCGACGGCGTCCGGCCTCAGCGAGATCCACGCTGCCTGCTGGTCGGCGTCGAGCCCCTTCCACCAGTCCGCGTTGGCCTGCGGCGAGCCGTCCTTCGGGGGCTGGGGCAGCGAGTCCAGGTAGTGCTGGCCCGCCCCGCGGACGCCCTCCATGTCCTTCCCGGCGTCCGCCCAGTCCCCGTCGGACACGACCAGGTCGTCGTCCGCCTTGAGCTTGCGCACCTGCGGCGCCCATTTCTGGTCCGCCTCGGTGGCCTCGTTCACGGCTTCCGTGATGCGGTTGGCGATGTCCTGGGCGATCTTGTAGTTCGGGTTCGGGTCGATGTTGCCCGCCTGCCGCAGGATCCCGCGGGCCGGCTCGGACAGGGTCCCCTTCGCCGCGCCGGGCTGCGGCGGCGAACCGCCCGGGTTCTCCCCGGCCGCCGGGTAGGCCACCGACCCGTCGGCGCCCACCGTGAACTTGTGCTCGGCCGCCTCCGACAGCGCCTGTTCCAGCTTCTTCTGCGCCGGGCGCACGTCCGCCACGAAGGCCTTCAGGGCCGTGCCCATCAGGCCGCACTCGACCTGGACGTAGTGGAAGTCCTTGGCCACCTCACGCAGCTGGACGACGGCGGCGTCGACCGCCTCGCCCTTCAGTGCCTTCTGCATCTGAGCCGTGATCCGCTGCTCCAGCGCGTCCTTGGCCTGGCTCGCCATGTCGCTGGTGGAGCGGTATCCGGTCGCCGCTTCCTCGAACTCGTGCAGCTTGAGCGTCTTGAGTGCCTCGATGTCCACGGCTCAGGTCACCTCCCCTGCCCGCCGGTGGCAGGGGTGTCCTGGTACTGCTTCCCCAACGCCGTGAAGAGGCCCTTGATGTTCTCGTCGGTGAGGAA
The DNA here is from genome assembly GCF_045161815.1 of Streptomyces avidinii. NCBI lineage: Bacteria > Bacillati > Actinomycetota > Actinomycetes > Kitasatosporales > Streptomycetaceae > Streptomyces > Streptomyces avidinii. Next base: position 8,418,573 of record NZ_CP108863.1, on the reverse strand, counting down.
CAGATCGATCCCCACCCGCTCCAGCTTGCCCTGCAGGCCGGTACACCGGCCGGACAGCGACTCCAGGTACGTCTTCCAGGTCTGGTAGACCTCGGACTGCGCCCCCGCGGTCTCCACCCCGCCGCCGGTGGCGAGGCCCGTCTGGCCGGTTTCGAGGCCGGTCAGTGCCTTCTTCAGATCACCGCCCAGGCCCCCGACCGCAACGCCGGCCGCCGTCCAGGCGGCTCTGCTGGTCTTCACGTCCCCGTCGCCGCCACCGCCGCCGTCCTGAGCGCTCGCGGCGCTCGCCAGCCGCATTTCCGGTTCACTTGCAGCGGCGCCCCTGTGACGCGCCCACTCCTCGTCGAACGAACCCACCCCGTGTCCCCCTTACAAGCACCAGTAAAAGAGTTCCCAGTAGCAACCCTACGCAAGGGTTACCCGCGGGGATCTCACGGGGTGGGGTGGTTCGGCGACTCGGCGGTGCGGCGATTGGACGGTGCGCCTACATGGGGTCCATGGTTCCGGCACCGGGGCCGTTCATCTGCTCGCTCTTCTCACGGATGTGCAGCGCCTTCTTCGTGAGCCGCTGCTGTTCCGCGGGATCGGTGGCGTGCTGGGCGGCCTGTTCCAGCTCCTGGGCCTTGTCCCGCATCTCCCGGGCTCGCTTGCCGGACGGGCTATCGATACTCACGTCGACCTCCTCGGTCGGGCTGGTGTTATCCGGCTACCCGCGCATCCGCGGGGCATTCACCAGGAGCACCGTGCGATACCGGGCGGCACCCCGGGCCGCATCAGAACCCCGCATCACGGAACCCGTTGATCCGCCGCCGGCTCTCGGGAAGAGTCCCGCATCATGGAATTCTTCTGCTACCACCGCGATCGCACCGGCTCCCTACCGCTGCGCAGGGAACTGCTGGAACGGCACTGGTCCTACATGGACCAGTACGAGAAGGAGCTGATCGCCCGGGGCCCGACCTTCGTCCCGGGCGGTGACGCCCCCAGTGGCAGCGTGCACATCGTGGACGTCCCGGATCCCGCTGCCGCGCGTGCCTTCGCCTTCGACGAGCCCGGCTACCAGTCCGGCGTGTACCGGGATGTGCTCCTGCTCCGCTGGCGCAACATGCTGGGGCGCACCATGTGGGACTTTCCCGGTGGCCGGACCGGGGGCAACCGCTACCTGGTACTCGGCCTCGGCACCGTACCGGCCACCGCCTCCGCCACCGACCTCGCCGTGCCGCCCGGCGAGGACGAGCTGATCGCGTACGGCCCGCTGCTGTCCGACGACGGCAGCACCTGGCTCGGTACGGCGGCACTGGTCCGGGCTCCGGACGCCGACACGGCGCGCACGGTCCTGACGGTGGACGGCTATGCCGATGTCGAGGTCCACGACTGGGAGTTCGGAGGCCGGCGGTGACGTGACGGCAGCGTGCCGGCGTGCCGGCGTGTCAGCGTGCCGGAAGGTGCCCCGGGGCGCCTTCCGGCGGAACCACCCAGCTCGGCACCCACGTCCCGGCGGCATCGCGGTCGGCCCCTGCGCCGGCGAGGTGGGTGCGCAGGGTGGTCAGCGCCGGGTGCGGGTTGTCGCGGTGCCACAGGAGCGAGTGCGGGTACACGGGCGTCGGGTCGGTCACCGGGATGCGGCGCAGACCGTGGCCGGCGGGCCAGACGAGGCGGGTGTGCTCGCCCATGAAGGTGGCCAGGGCAGGGGTGTCGGCGACGGTGTCGAGGAGGGCGTCGGACCCGAAGTTGGGGCCGGTCGCCTCGATGGTGAGGCCGAACTCGGCGACGAGCTCGTCGTAGTAGGCGCCCCACTCGGTACCGGGGACGATCCCGGGCATCCAGATCCGGTGCCCGGCGAGCCGGGCGACGGTCACCGACCGGGCGCCCGCCAGCGCGTGCGCGGGGCCTGTGAGGAGCTGGAGCGGCTCGTCGAGGACCCGGACGGATCGGATGTCCTCCGGCAGGGGCCGGCCGGGCGCGGCGACGGCGCGGAAGGACGCGTCGATCTCGCCGGACCGGATCGCGGCGACGGCCGTCTCGATGTCGAACAGCATGACCACGTCGAGGTCGATCTCGGGGTGGGCGCGGTGGAAGCCGCGCATCAGGCCCGACGGCGCGACGCGTGAGGCGATCACGTCGACGCGCAGCGGGCGGCGGCCCGCGCGCACGGACGTGACCGCGCGCTCGGCGACGCGCAGCAGTTCGCGTGCGTGGGGCAGGAAGGCCTGCCCGTCGATGGTGAGCTCGGCGCCGCGCGGTGTACGGGTGAACAGGCGCACGCCGAGCTTGCGCTCCAGGGTGGCGATGCGCTTGGAGACGGCCTGCTGGGTGACCGCCAGCTCGGCGGCGGCCTCCTGGAACTGCCCCGCGTCGGCGGCGATGACGAAGGTCCGGACGGTGTCGAGGTCCATGCCGCCACCCTACGGCCACAACCATCGGTTGTGGATGATGGCGATGCGGTTGTTTGATCCCCAGGTGTGCCGCTCGCTTTGATGATTCCGAACGCGGATCGGTTGTGCGGGAGCCGGAGCGGGAACGGGAGCGACGAGGGGCGCCGGGCAGGGATGAGGAACGGACACGGGCCGGGACGCCGGTGGGTACACCGACTGGGGAGCCGCCTCGGGCACCCTCTGGGGTACCGCTTCGGGTGGCTCTGGGCAGCGTACGGGACCAGCGCGCTCGGCACGTGGCTGGCCTTCGGCGCGTTCCCGCTGATCGCCGTCCGGGTGCTGCACGCCGGACCGGCCGAGGTCGCCGCGCTTTCCGCCGCGGGGGCCGCGGTGGGCGCGGCCGTGGCGGTGCCGCTCGGCCCGTGGGTGGAGTTCCGCCGAAAGCGGCCGGTGCTGATCGCGATGGACCTGGCGCGGTCCGCGGCGCTGCTGACGATCCCCGTGGCGTTCGCGCTCGGTGCGCTGACCTACGTCCAGCTCCTGCTGGTGTCGGTCGTCGTCGCGGCGGGCGACATCACCTTCCGTGCCGCCTCCGGCGCGTACCTGAAGACGCTGGTACCGGCCGAGGAACTGCTCGTCGCCAACGCCCGGTTCGAGGCCACGGCATGGACGACCACGATCATCGGGCCGCCGCTGGGCGGCGCGGCGATCGGGCTCCTCGGCCCGGTGGCGACCGTGGCGGCGGACGCGGTGAGCCACCTGCTCTCGGCCCTGGGCATCCGCGCGACGGGCGGACCCGAGCCGCAGCCCGAGCACCGGAAGGCCCGGCGCCTGCGGGCCGGGGATCTGCTCGACGGCTGGCGGTACATCCTGGCCGACGCGTCGCTGCGTCCGCTGTTCTTCAACACCGCCTTGTTCAATGGCCTGTTGATGGCCTCCCAGCCGCTGCTGACCGTCCTGATGCTCGGTCCACTCGGTTTCGCACCGTGGCAGTACGCCGTCGCGTTCGCCGCGCCGTCGATCGGCGGGCTGCTCGGTGCGCGGCTGGCCCGGCCGCTCGTCGCCCGGTTCGGGCAGCGGGAGGTCCTGGTCGCCGCGGGGACACTGCGCGCGATCTGGCCCGTCGGCCTGGCCTTCGTGGGACCGGGCACGGGCGGGCTGCTACTGGTAATGGGCGTCGAGTTCGGGCTCATCCTGTGCTGCGGGGTCTTCAACCCCGTCCATGCCACGTACCGCCTCGAACGCACCGCGGGTGACCGGATCACCCGCACGCTCTCCGCCTGGGCGGTGACGACCAAGGCGTCGACCGCGCTGCTCACGGCCGTCTGGGGCGTGCTGGGCGGCCTGCTCGGGCCCCGTACGGCCATCGGCCTGCTCGGCGCCCTCCTCCTGGCGACCCCACTACTGCTCCCCCACCGAGCGCCGGCACGCCCCGCCGAGCCGGAGCCGACCACGAGCCGCACCTGACGGGCCTCCCCCGGCCCGCGCACCGCCCGGCTCAGTCCCGGCGGCCGCCGACGCGCTGCCTGGCCCGTCACCGTGCGCGAGCAGTGACGGGCGGGCAGGTTGCGGGGCGGGATTCAGCCGGTGCAGGTGATCGAGAAGGGGACCGGGTTGGAAAGGGTGCGGGTGGGGCTCTGGAGCTCCACGGCCATCCCGGTGGTCAGGGTGCCTGCCTTCGTGTACGTCGTCAGGCGCACGGTGTCGTGTCCCGTGGGGTTGGCCTTGTCCCCGATCGACATGGTGCGCCAGTGGGGATCCACCACGGAGCCGTCGCCCGACACCCAGCGGTAGGAGATCAGCGTCGGCTCGGGCGCGGTGAAGGTCGCGGTGAACGCCGGGGCCCGGCCCTCGGGGGTCGGGCAACGGCCGGTGTAGGTCGTGTTGGCGCCCGCCACCGACACCCGTACGCCCGAACCGGGAGCGGCGTCCCCGTCGTTGCCGGTGAGTGCGTAGGCGAGCCCACCGGCGACCAGGACGCAGGCGGCGGCGCCGGCGGAGACGAGGACCGCCGTACGACGCGTGCGGCACGGGGCGGCATCCGCAGGTTGCGCGGGCGCGACGGCCGGGGGAACGGCGGGAGCCTCCGCCGTGGGAGCCGCTGCCGTAGGTGCCGCTGCCGTCGTGGCTGTCTCCTCGGGGACGGGGGCGGGGGCGGGGGCCGCGACCTCGGCCGCGGCGGGCCGGGCGGGGGTCGGGAGGATCCGGGAGGCTGTCGTCGTGGCATCCGGTTCGTGGGCGATGTCCCGCAGGGCTTCGGCGACTTCGGTGGCCGGGGTCCGCTCCGCGGGCTCCTTGCGGAGCAGTCCGGCGATGACCGGCGCGAGCGGGCCGGCACGGGTCGCCGCCGGCGGTTCTTCGTCCACGACGGCCCGCAGGGTGCTCAGCGCGGTGTCCTGCCGGAAGGGGGAGACCCCCTCCACGGCCGCGTACAGCAGCACGCCGAGGGACCACAGGTCGGACTCGGGACCCGAGGGGCGGCCCAGCGCCCGCTCCGGCGGCAGGTACTCGGGGGAACCGACCACTTCGCCGGTCATCGTCAGGGCGGTGCTGCCCTCGACCGCCGCGATCCCGAAGTCGCTGAGCACCACCCGTCCGTCCGCTGCGAGCAGCACGTTCGCCGGCTTCACGTCCCGGTGCTCCACGCCGACGGCGTGCGCGGCGCGCAGCGCGCTGAGCACTTCCGCGCCGATGTGCGCGGCGTGCCGCGGGGTGAGCGGCCCCTCGGCCCGCAGCAGATCGGCCAGCGACTGACCGCGGATCAGTTCCATCACGATCCAGGGCCGGTCGTCCTCCATGACCACGTCATGGACCGTGACCACATTGCGGTCGGGTATTCGGGCGGCCGCCCACGCCTCCCGCTCCAGGCGGCTGTACATCCGCGCGATGTCACCGGCCCGCAGTCCGGCCGGGGCCCGCACCTCCTTGACGGCGACCTCCCGGTGCAGAGTCTCGTCCCGGGCCCGCCACACGGTGCCCATCCCGCCTTCGCCGAGCCTGGACAACAACCGGTAGCGGCCCGCGATGAGCCGCTCCCCGCCCTCCGCTCCCGGCGCGGCCACGGTGGTGACCGTGTCCGTGCCCCCGGCCGTGTCCGCGACCGTACCCGCGGTGGCGGCCGCTGTGGTGACGGTATCCGCGCTGGTCGCCACGGTGGTCGCCGCGGTGGTGGCCGCGAGCGCGGTCTCCGTCACGGTCTCGGTTTCCTCGTTGTGCATGGGGGCGGTCTCCCTCTTATCGCCGGCCGACGCGAACATCACGTACGGACCGGGCCCCGGGTTCAGGGGGGCTCAAAAGATTCTCAGAATTGGTTGAACCGAACACGTTCTCGATGACGTGTTGCAGTCGTACGAGGAAGTCGTACGCGGTATCAGCAGCGTCGTTCACAAGGGGTGTGGAGTGCCATCGGTCATCGTCGGGCGCACGGGTCCGTTCACCGGACAGAGCGTGGTTCTGGGCAGCGAGCCCCTCAGCTTCGGGCGCAAGAGCGACAACAGCGTCGTGATCGTAAGCCCCAGCGCCTCCCGGCTGCACGCCGAGATCCTCACGGAGGACCCCGGTTTCGTCCTCTACGACCGGGACAGCCGGAACGGCACGTTCGTCAACGACCAGCGCGTCACCCGGCATGTGCTGCGCCCGAACGACTGCATCCGGATCGGTGACGAAACGTTCCTCTACGAGGCGCAGGACTCCATGGAGACGGTCATGGACCTCTCCCTCATGGCCATCCCCCGGGCGAGCACCACGGACCCCGGCATGCTGCGGGTCACCATCACCGGCGGCGGCCCGGTGGGCCTCGCCTTCGCCCTGGCGCTCGACGAGATGCTGCCCGGCCGGACCGCCATCACCCTCTACGACGGCCGCTGGACCAGGAAGGGCTCCACGGTCGTCTGGAAGGACGAGACCCAGGGCAACTTCCGCCGCCAGCAGGTGGTGACCGTCCAGAGCCGGCAGTACCTCGCCCTGTCCGAGGAGGTCCTCGCCGCGCTGTTCGACGACAACGGCGCCTATTCCGAGATGTGGCCCGTCGGCCCGGACTCGGTCGACGGCCGCCCGCCCCGCAACATCCGGATCGCCCACATCGAGGACCGGCTGCTGGACCTGGCGAACCGGCGGCCCGCGATCCGGCTCGTCCCCAAGCGGTTCGACGTGACGGAGCAGCAGAACCGGCTCACCCAGGAGCACGTACTGGTGGTCTGCGAGGGCGGCCGCTCCCGTACCCGCGAGCACTACGCCGACCGCTTCGGCGCGGCCGACGCCTCGATCTACTCCCTCGACGGCGAGCACCTTCAGGACATCGTGCTGGGGCTGCGGGTCAAGTCGAAGCTGCCGGACCCGATGAGCGTGCTGCTCACGGTGTCGCAGAACCGCTTCCTCCTCAACTCGCTGCGCGGCGAGGGCTTCCTGAACATGCGGCTCACCCGGGAGGAGGCCAAGAACGTCATCGGCATCGACCCGGTCCGGCACGTCTTCGAGGAGTGCATCGCCACCCGCCCCTGCCTGATGAGCCGGCAGGAGGAGGACAACGAGTTCCGCTGCCCCACCCACGGCACGCTCTTCCTGCCCGCCCTGCTGCGCAGTTCGCCGCTGTGGAAGGAGATCCGGCAGGGCCTCAGCCTCTTCGGCGTGGCGGAGGACGATCTGTCGGCGATCACCTCGTTCCGCCTCGACATGGTGCAGCGCCCGCGGTTCACCGCGCAGTTGCACCGGCCGACCGCGACCACCCCCGGCACGTACGGCTTCCTGCTGGGCGATGCGGCGAACGCCATCCACTTCTGGCCGGGCCGCGGCCTCAACAGCGGCCTCGCCTCGGCCACTTCACTGGCCCGCTCGCTCAGCCGCGCCTGGCAGGGCAAGCCGCTGCGGGACGCCGACTTCATCCGGCACGAGGCGGCCATGTCCATGCTCCAGTACCGGCACAAGAGCCGGGCCTGGAACGCCATGGTGACCACCGACGACCAGGGGGTCACCCGGGCCATCAGGGACATCATCGCGCGCAGCGCGGAAGCGGGCGCCGACGTCGCGGACGGGAGCGACCTGGAGGTGCTGCTGGACCGGATGGCCGAGATCCGCGACCGGCTGGGGGCCCGGCTGCCCGGCCTGCCCTCGGACGCGGAGCTCCGCGCCCACCTCGCCCCGATCGCCCCGGCCACCCTGCGCACCCTGCGGGAGAGCGGCGCCTGGGACACTCTGATCGTCGGCGGTGAGGAGGCCGACATCGACCTCTTCTACCAGTCGGACTCCCCGGTCTTCGTCCCCCGCCCGGCCGACCCGCGGGCCCTGCAGCCGCAGGCCTGAAGGGCGTTGCAGACGGGCGCGGACCCTTCGGTGTTCGGCGTTGTCCTCCTCCTGACCCCGCAGGAGGAGGCGTCCGGCACCTTTGCGGTGCGGGACGATCACCCACGTTCCCGGGTAGGCGCCCGTCGGTGATCGCCGTGGGGCCCGCCCGGTGCCGGGCGGGCGCCGGCGACGACCGGGCCGGTGTGGGCGTCGATGATCCGGCACTCCCTTCGACAGGCCGAACTGAGCAGCGGGACAGGTCCCTTGCGGCGAGCGAGGTCCCTTCCTGCCTGCTCCGGCAAGTGCGCGGCAGCCGGAAACACCTAAAATGGGAATCGCCGAACTCATTCGGCTCCGACATCTCCGCGACGGAATGATTGATCGGGCAATCTTTGAATCCGGCACCGCATTCCGTGCCGCGCGAAACGAGCTCCGGAAAACAGCTCGTGGACATCTCACGCCCTGCTCGGCTCGTTCAAAAACAGCCCCCGCAAGCAGGGAAGGAGACCCACTGTGTTCACCATCCGAACCCGGCGCTTCATCCCTCTCGTGATCGTCACAACTCTGGCCACCGGAGGCACCTTCCTCTCCGAAGCCTCGGCGGACGCCGCGCCGGCCGCAGCGCCCGCCCTCATCACACCCGACCCTGAACCCACCCCCAACACCGAGCTCCTCAAGAAGTTCATTCCCCCCGGAAGCAAAATCGACAAGATAAAGAGGCAACTCTACCTGTACACGTACGCATTCGGTGGGGACTTGAATGTTGCCGCACTCAATCTCAGCGCCGGGCACCCGGCCACGATTCAAATCAAACGCTACAACGGCGAGATGGTGGTCAATAAGACGAAGATCGCGAAGCTGCATCCATCACACCCCGGCGGAACGATCTTCGTAAGGACCCACTTCAGTTGGCCCTGCGCACCGAACAGCGCCAACAACGGGTACATACGGGCCTACGATCACAGAACCGGGACGTGGTCGAAGAAGCTGCACGTACCGCTCTGCCAGCCGATCGACTGACGAAAGTTGATCCCGAAAGGGGACGGCGACGCCATCACCCGCGCCTTCGCGGGCTCGCCGAAACACTTCCACCGGGACTCACCGGCGCTGACAGCGCTACCGGAGGGGCGTTTCGTTCTTGCCTGGGTGGAGGAGAGCGCTGACACGTTCTCGACCGTGCCGACCGTGATGGCCCAGCTGTGCTCGGACTCCCAGCTCGAGATCGGACCCAAGCTCCAGGTCAGCTCCGGCACCGACGGCAAGCGCTTCCACCTGAGCGCAGCCGCCGTGTTCGGCAACGGCGCTCAGGACAGCGCCTCCTGTCCTGGACGGACATGAAGGCCGGCGGCGACACCGCCATCCGCGGACGGGTCCTCGCCGTCGCCCCCGGCGGGGTGTCCTGACCCGTCGCCCCGCCGCTGCGTACGGCGGCAGCGGCAGGGGTTCGGGACCGGCGGTCGGCTGCCGGCAGCGCCATGAAGATCGACTTCGGCACGGTCGAGAACGAGGGGCGTGCCCCTAGGACTGCTTGCCGTCGACGTACGTGGCGACGACCTCGATCGCTCCGATCCGCGAGGTGTCGACCCGACGCGGGTCGTCGCCCAGCACTGCCAGGTCCGCGCGCCGGCCCGGGGCCAGGGTGCCCGCGTCGGCGTCCCAGTGGCAGGCGAAGGCACCCGCGACGGTGTAGGTGCGTAGGGCCTCCTCCACGGTGAGGCCCTCGTCGGGGCCGATGAGGGCACCGGACGCGGAGGCCCGTTCCACCATGAACTGCATCGCCCGCAGCGGCGATCCGTCGGTGACGGGCCGGTCGGAGCTGCCCACCAGGGTGACTCCGTGGTCGAGGAATCCCCGGCCCCGGTACAGCCAGGGGGCCCGGTCCGCGCCCATGACGGCCGCGTAGTCGTCGCCGAAGGAACGCAGGAAGTTCGGCTGGACCACCGCGCTCACGCCGAGGCGGGCGAAGCGCGCCAGCTGGTCGGGCCGGATCAGGCCGGCGTGTTCGATACGGTGCCGGGCGGTCGGCCGCGGCCTCAGCCGCTGGGCCCGTTCCAGGGCGTCCAGTGCCAGGTCGGCCGCGCGGTCGCCGATGGCGTGCACGGCGAGCTGCCAGCCGGCGAGGTGGCCGTCGACGATGGTGTCGGTGATCCGCTCGGGGGTGTCCTGGAACTCGCCCGCCCCATCGGTCCCTTCGTAGGGACGGGTGAGTGCCGCGGTGCGCGCCATCATCCCGCCGTCGGTGTAGACCTTGAGCGCGCCGAGGGAGAGCCAGTCGTCGCCGAAGCCGGTGCGCAGGCCGAGGTCGAGGGCCCGGGGGATCCCGTCGGACGCGTGGGCGGCAACGGGTCGCAGGGTGTCGGCGGCCGCCATGAGCTGGACCCGGAGCGGCAGACGCCCCTGGTCGCGCAGGAGTTGGTACGCGCCGAGCTCGACCGGGCTGTGGCCGAGCAGGCCGCCGCCGATGCCCGCCTCGGCGCAGGCGGTGATGCCCTCGGTGAGGCAGGCACGGCCGGCGTGCTCGATGGCGTCGGCGATCTCCTCCTGCGCGTACGGCAGGCGCAGTCGGCGGGCGGTGGTCATGGCGCTCTCCGCGAGGAAGCCCTCACCGTGGGCGAGTTCGCCGGGGAGAAGGTCGAGGACCGCGCCGTTGACCACGCAGCCGTGTCCCGAGTCGTGCAGCATGAACACCTTGCGGCCGTCGCTGACCTTGTCCAGTTCGGCGGCGGTGAGGTGTCGGCCCAGGGCCCGTTGGTCGTAGCCGACGATGTCCACCCACGCTCCGCGCGGCTTGCGGGCGACCGCCTCCGCCGCGACGGCGAGCACGTCCTCGACGCGCTCGCAGGGCGCGACGTCGGGGGTGACCGCCTTGAGGCCGGCCCAGGCCAGGTGCACGTGGGAGTCGATGAACCCGGGCAGGACGGTGGCGCCCTGGAGGTCGATCACCTCACGGGCCGGCAGTGCGGTGACGGCCTCGTCCAGGCCCACGATGCGACCGCGCCAGATGCCCAGGTCGTGGGCGACGGGACGGTCGGGGTCCATGGTGAGGAAGGTGGCGTTCGTCAGCCTGGTGCAGAGCATGGGGGCAGGTCCTCAGGGGGTGGGCGTGGGCGCCGTGTGCGAGGCCGGTACCGGTACCCGGCCGTGGATGACGATGGACCGGAGGATCTCGCCGACCCTGATGGCGGTGTTCGACAGCAGGGAGGACGTGATGCCGTGCGTGTGCTCCGTTCCTCCCTGGAGGTAGATGCCGCAGCGCAGTTCGGGCTCGCTCTGCACACGGTAGTCGCGGGCGACGCGGACGCGGCCGAGGTCGTCGCGCCGGCAGTACTTCTCGACGTCCCCGAGCAGTCCGAGGCCGTCCCCCGAGCGGTATCCGGTCGCATAGACCAGCGCGTCCGCCTCCAGGGCCTCCTTCTCCCCCGTGACCAGCGACTCGACCGTCACGAGCACCTTGTCGGTGGTCTCGGTGGCGTCCGCGAGCCGCGACACCTTCAGGAAGCGCAGCCGCTCGGTGCCGAGGACCTTCTCCTGGTACTCCTGCCGGTAGAGGTCGTCGATCAGGTCGATGTCCACCACGGAGTAGTTGGTGTTGGCGTGGTAGTCGATCAGTTTGCGCTTGATCGCCTCGGGCGCGGTGAAGTAGTCGTCGACGGCGGCGGGGTCGAAGATCCGGTTGGCGAAGCCGCTGTCGTCGGCGGGGCTGTAGCCGTAGCGGGAGAAGACGGCGCACACCTCGGCCCGGGGGAAGGTGCGGTGGAGGAAGGCCACGTTCTCGGCGGCGCTCTGGCCGGCTCCGACGACGACGAAGCGGGAGGGGTCCGCGCCGTCCAGGGACGCCACGCGCGTGAGGAGTTCCGAGGTGTGCCAGACCCGTTCGGTGCGGTCGACGCCTTCCGGCATCTGCGGGCGCAGGCCGGTGCCGATGACCAGGTTGCGCGCCCGGTGGACCACCAGTTCGGTGCCGGAGCGGGCGGTGACGTCCAGGTACTCGATCACCCCGTCGCGCAGAACGGGACGTACGGCGACAACCTCGCAGCCGTAGGAGACCATGTCGTCGACCTTGGCGGCGGCCCACTCGAAGTAGTCGTGGAACTCCACGCGCAGCGGGAAGAGGTTCTTGTGGTTGACGAAGTCGATCAGACGGCCGCGGCTCTGGAGGTAGCAGAGGAAGCTGTATTCGCTCGTCGGGTTGCGCAGTGTCACCAGGTCCTTGAGGAAGGACACCTGCATCGTGGCGTCGTCGATGAGCATGCCGCGGTGCCAGCCGAAGCGCGGCTGCTGCTCGAAGAAGTGGGCGGTGACCGCCTCCTGAGGTCCGACACCGGCGTTGTGCTCGCTGAGTGCGATCGCCATGGCCACGTTCGAGGGGCCGAAGCCGATGCCGATGAGGTCGTGGATCAGAGGCGCATCATCGGGAAGATCCTGTGACATGTCACTCCCAGTCGTGCGGGGGGCAGGCGGCCGATCGCCATGCGTGGGGGAACCGGGGGCAGGGCAGGGCACGCCGAAGGAGCCGAGCCCGAGAGAAACTTAGGGAAGGCTAACCTGATGTCATGGAGCTGTCGATGGGCAAATCAGATCGAGTCACCATCGACTTTCCGGCTGAACTCACTTCAGAATGTGGGACGTTGCGGAGTTAGGTAAGGCTTGCTTTACTCATTCTGAATCTGTCGCCGCTCCAAGGAGGAACCCCATGCGGGTCGTCATGTTCGGCTATCAGACGTGGGGGCACCGCACCCTGCAGGCCCTGCTGGATTCCGAACACGATGTCGTTCTGGTCGTGACGCACCCCAAGAGCGAGCACGCGTACGAGAAGATCTGGAGCGACTCGGTCGCCGACCTCGCGGACGACCACGGCGTCCCGGTACTCATCCGCAACCGCCCCGACGACGAGGAGCTGTTCACGCGCCTCAAGGAGGCAGAACCGGACATCATCGTGGCGAACAACTGGCGTACCTGGATCCCCCCGCGCATCTTCAACCTCCCCCGCCACGGCACCCTCAACGTGCACGATTCACTGCTGCCCAAGTACGCCGGCTTCTCACCGCTGATCTGGGCACTGATCAATGGCGAGCCCGAAGTGGGCGTCACGGCCCATCTGATGAACGACGAGCTCGACGCGGGCGACATCGTGGTCCAGCGCGCCGTACCGGTCGGGCCGACCGACACCGCCACCGATCTGTTCCACAAGACGGTCGATCTGATCGCACCGGTCACCGTCGGCGCGCTGGGCCGGATCGCGGCCGGCGAGAGCAACTTCACCCGCCAGGACCGCTCGCAGGCCAGCTTCTTCCACAAGCGGTCGGCGGAGGACATCCGCATCGACTGGGACTGGCCGGCCGAGGACCTCCAGCGGCTGATCCGCGCCCAGTCCGCCCCGTACCCGGCCGCCTTCACCTTCCACCGCGGCAAGCGACTGGAGGTACTGGCCGCCGTCGTCTCCGAGGGCCGCTACGGCGGCACGGCCGGCCGGGTGTTCTACCGCGAGGGCGAAGGCGTCGTGATCGTGGCCGGAGCCGATGCGCGCACCGGGCGCAACCACGGCCTGGCCATCACCCGGGTGCGCACCGAGGACGGCGAGGAGATGCCGGCCACCGACTACTTCACCACCATGGGCGGATACCTGACCAGTCGGCCGCCGAGCGTCTGAGCCGCTGAGCCGCGGCGTCGCTGAACCGCGGCGTCGACCCGGGCGCCGGGAAGGATCCGGCGCCCGGGCGGCGACCTGCGAACGCCTGCATGACCATGGTTCGCGCCACTAGAATTCGGCCGGACCGGCGCGAATGCGGGGGGTCGAGTGGACGCACTGATACCGGGTGACCCCGTACGGGTCGGGCCCTACCACGTCGTCGCACGGCTCGGCAGCGGAGGCATGGGCCGGGTCTATCTGGCCCGCACGCCCGGCGGACGGAGCGTCGCCGTCAAGGTGGTGCATCCGGAACTGGCCCGGGACCCGGAGTTCAGGCGCCGGTTCGCCCGCGAGGTCGCCGCCGCGCGGGCGGTGGACGGACGGTTCACCGCGCAGGTCCTCGCCGCCGGAGTGGACGACCCGACACCGTGGTTGAGCACGGTGTTCGTACCCGGGATGTCGCTCGCCGAGGCGGTGGCCGAACACGGCCCGTTCCCCGAGGCCTCGGCCCTCGCCCTGGCCCGCGGACTGGCGGCGGCCCTCGCCGCCGTGCACGCGGCGGGACTGGTGCACCGTGACCTGAAACCGTCCAACGTACTGCTGGGCCCCGACGGGCCCCGGGTGATCGACTTCGGCATCTCACGGGCCACCGAGGCGAGCGCCCTGACCCGCACCGCAATGACCGTCGGCTCCCCCGGCTTCATGTCCCCGGAGCAGGCTTCCGGGGGCGTGGTCGGCCCCGCCTCCGACGTGTTCTCCTTCGGGGCGGTGCTGGCCTTCACCCTCAGCGGCGAGAGCCCCTTCGGGACCGGCGCCACCCCGGCGCTGCTCTACCGGGTCGTGCACTCCGAGCCCCGGCTGGACGCCCTCTCGGGGACCGCGCTGGACCTCGTGCGACGCTGCCTGGCCAAGGACCCGGCCGCGCGGCCCTCCCTGGACACCCTGTTCACCGAACTCGCGGCCGAGGCGGACGACGCCCGCCCGGACGGTTCCGGCTGGCTCCCGGCCCCCGTCGCGCACAGCCTCCTCGCACGTGCCTCCTCGGCGCTGGAGGCGGACTCCGACCCCTCGCTGACGGCCACCGCGCCTCCCCGGTACGCGCCCACGCGGGTGGATCCCGCCGCGGCGGCGGTGCCGCTCGCCGCCCTGCCCGGCCACGGAACGCGCCCGGGAGGGGCCCGCGCCCGGATCCGTACAGCACCCTTCATCGCGGCCGCGGCTGTGGTGGTGGCCGCGGCGATCGGGGCCCTCGCCTACACGGCCGCGCAGAACGGGAAGGACAAGGACCAGCAGTACGTCTCCCAGGACGACAGCGGCGGCACCCCGACGGACCCGACGCCCGAGAGCACCGACCCCTTCGAGGGGTGGTCCCTGTCGGACGAGGCGGACATCCAACTGCCCACCGGGTACGGCATCGACGCCGCCGACTTCACGGACCCGAAGGCGGGGGACGGTTTCGACGTCGACCTGCACACGAACTGGGACCTCGGCGGGAACGACATCCTGCTGCTGCCGTCCGCGGATTCCGACGTGAACAGCGACTGCCTCTCCGACGAACGGTCCTCCGGATACGGAACGCTGGTCGAGGATGCCGAGTGGGGCATCGACGACATGCTCTGCGTCCGCGTCTCCTCCGACCTGCTGCTCGTACTGGAGATCACCAACATCGAGGACGGTCAGGACGATTACCTGGAGGCCGTGGCCAAGGTGTGGAAGCGCGAGTGACCCGCGGCGGGGCGGCGGGGCGGCGGCACGACAGGAAACCATGATCGTCGCCGGTAGGGTGATGCGGAAGGACTGTTGTGCCTCCGGCACAGCGCACACCCACCGCACGTCCCCCTCTCCGCGCACTCCACACACTCCATGCACTCCACTCACCGAAGCGACTCTCACCTGTGAACCAGATAGACCGAGCCCCCATCGAGGACACGCACTTCGGCGCGATCACCGTCCGCCTGAGCGGCCAGGACCGCCTCGAGGTCGACGGCGAGACGATCCCCCGCGTGACCCTGGAACGCGACCCCGCGGCGGAGGCGGACCCACAGATCGCCATCGGCACCCGCGACCCGGCGCACCTCACGATGCGGGTCGACGGCGCGGAGGTCGGGCTGCTACCGGCGAAGGGCCGGCTGACCAGGCACTCGTACCGGGTGGACGTGGAGTACGACGGGGCCTCCTACCGCCTGGTCCCTGACTCCGTCCCGAGCAGTCGGCTGACCCGCGACGGCACGCACCTGGGCGACTTCTCGTCCGACGGCGACGAAACGGTCATCGCCGAATGGCGGGAGGACCGCGAACTCCGCCCGGCGGACGCCGCGATCGGCTACGCCCTGGCCGCGGCCTTCGGCACGGGCGCCCAGCCCATGTGGATGATAATCGCCGACGGCGTGAGCAGCGCCATCCCCTAGGGTGGACGGCTGGGAGGGCTTGATGAATGTGGACCTGGTGCGGGAGCTCGGTCGCCCGGACCGGCGCGTCGCGGCGGCGGAAACCCTGGCCGCGGGCGGTGCGACGGCGGCCGAAGCCATCGTGCGTGAGCTGACGGCCGAGTCGTCACCCGTGGAATGGAGAGCGGCCGCTCCCGTGCTCCGCCGGATCGGGGGCGTGGCATTCGACTACCTGCTTCAGGGACTGCTCGACGCGCCTGCCGAAGAGATGCACAATCGGGTCGGCCACGCGTTCGCACGGTTGGGCCCCGGAGCCCTCGGCCGGTACACCGCCGCGCTGTCGCACCCCTCGCCGTTGATCCGCCGCTGGGCGGTGCTCGGAATCCACCACTGCGACGGGGCCGGCCTGCCGGAAGTCCCCGCCCTGCTGCCCTTGCTCGGCGACACCGATCGTGCTGTTGCCCAACAGGCGCAGGACACCTTGGTGATCCGTGGCACGAAGATCGGGCAGAGTCTTCTCCCGCTGCTCCGGCAGATCCGAGGGGAGGGACCCGGCCGGCAGCGTGCTCGGGCGCTGACCGTACTCGCGGTGCTCGGCGGTGAGACCGCGCTGTCCGCAAAGGACGTGGCGGCGGTCGAGCGCCTCATCCGCATGAAGCTCGCGACAGACCGGCCTGTGGCGTTGTGGGCATGCTCGAATCACTGGATCGCGGTACCGAGCGGAGACCAGGCCGGGATCATCAGCACTCTGGGCCTTACCGGTCCGAGGCCCGTGACCTTCCCTCTCGGCAACGACATCGTGGACGACGACGGACACGAGGCCGGGCCCGACGGTCATGAGGGCTTCACCAGGGTGTTCGTCACGCCCGAACTCGACGGGTGGACCTTTGTACTCGGCGCCTGGTGCGACCCCTGCGGCGAGGCCCGCAGCGAGGATGTCCTGCGGCTCTGCACTCGGCTCAGCTCGCGCTACGGACGTGCTCAGGCGTACTACTACGGAGCCCAGGGTGACGGCTCCGCGTGGCTCGCTGCCGAAGACGGCAGAGTGGTCCGGCGGTACTGCGAAACCGGCGACGGCGAGGACGAATTGCTGACTCTGGGAGATCCGCTGCCCTACGAGCGGATACGCCGCGAGGAGCTCGGTCTCCTGCCCGAATGGGACCCGGCTCTCGAGTCCGAGGCCGACGCGGACGCCTGGAAGTGGGCAGCGTTCGACCTTGCGCCCGACATCGCCCGGTCCCTCGGAGTCAGCCCTCTCGCCATTGGGCCGGAAACCCCCTCTCGTGGTACCGGCGTCATCGCCCTGACTCCCTACGGCGTTGCCCATGGCGTGCCGACAGGTGCCTATCGGATCTGAGACCCGTCCAAGGCCCCCTCAAGGGTTCGGCTGACTGCCCTCCCGTCCGGTGGCTACTGTACGGAGATGACCCGCTGCTCAAGGTCACCCGAGGAGGAATCCTGTGCCATCGCCCTGCGACGCCAAGTACGCTCCCGCCGGGGATGTGGGTGCAGCACTCATGATGATCGACTCCCGACTCAAGTCCGTCTACTCGGGCAAGAGCGAGACCGACCCCGAACAGCAGCAGCTGATCGACCAGTTCACCGCGTCACTGGGCCCCGAGGAGGCCAATGACCTGGTGGACGGCGCGTGCACGCTCATCTACATGTTCATGCAGTGGCTGCGGATGGCTCACGAGGACCAGAACACGGACGTCATCGAGTACGTGGTGCCGAGCTTCGTGGCGTCGATGCGCATGATGCCCAAGAGCGTCCGCCCCGAGGTCATCCCCACCATGGTCGGCATGGTCGTCGCGGCTGCCACCGGCCTGAGCCCCAACCTGTGGCGCAAGCAGTACGGGGACTGGACCGGGGACGAGATGAACTCCCTGGAAGCCACGGCCCTGCTGCTCGCGGAACACATCAACCGGCTCACCGGCGACCGCGACTTCGCCACCCGCATGATCACCGACGCGCTCTCCCGCTCGGACCGGGACTGACGGAGTCCTACGGGCGTGTTCCGTCACCGCCGCCCGTCGCCGGCGGGGTGGAGTACGGCGGCGGCGATCTCGCGTACGCGGTCCCGCGTGATCCCCGTGCGCTGCTCGACGGCCAGGGGGTGGTCGGTGGGTTCGAGCTCGACGAAGGGGCGCTCGCCGAGCGGCCGGGTGTGGAGGTTCGTCTTCAGGTTGAGGGTGGTGGGGGTGTAGACGAGCAGGTCGGTGGTGAGCCGGCCGAAGTACGGCTCCTCGAACTCCCGGCCCGGTGTGTCCCACAGGTCCATCGCCCGGGAGAAGTTCTCGCGGCTGAGGGAGACCCACACGGCCCAGGAGAACGTCTCCTGGCTGCCGATGACCGGTATCTCGACGAGACCCTTGACGAAGTAGTACCGGCCACGGATCACGCACTGGTCCGAAGAGAGCAGGCAGTCGTCGGCATCGGCGAAGGCCGGATCCCACACGGCCGGGGCCTCGGCCGTGTAGTTCATCGGGAGCTCAGGGTGCCGTGCGCCGCAGCACGAGCAGGTGAATCCGAGATCTCTGGTCATGACGCGGAGCCTACTGATCGGCCTCCGTGCCCCGGCCGTCATCCACTCACCGAGCGCGCCACGCCTTCGCCTCGGGGTGGTTAAGGGGAGATCAAACGAACCTTAAGGCTGCCTTTGGGCTGCCCGGTCCCGCGCCGGGCGGGGGCGTCGGGGCGTGGGGTGCACGTTCGTCCGTCCATGGGTGAGGGGGCTGTTTACCTGCAGCGTTGGGCCTGCTCCGGCTGTCGGGAGCCCCGCACTGCGCCCTCGCGCAGCGCCTCAAACCTTCTCGCGGCCTGATTCGTAAAAAGGCAACAGGACTGCTTGCGCGTGTGGCGTCGGCCGTATTCAGGACTCCGGGGGAGACAGCGTCCATCGGATCGAGGAGTGTCAAGTGTCCAGGAAACGGACCATGGGTCTCAAGAAGAAGCTCGTGCTTTCTGTCGTCACGGGAGCCCTGGTGGCCGGCGGGGTGGTCGCCACCGTGGCGACCGGCAATGCCGCCGCCCCCGACGTGGTGTGCAAGGGGTCGACGGTGACGTTGTCCGGTGAGGCGGGTCCGCCGGCGGCCAGTAGCGGGACCTTCCCCGTCGGAACCAAGCTGAAGGTGACCAACCTCGACAACGGCCAGGCCACCACCGTCACCGTCAACGGCCCCTCGGGCAGCTGCGTCCTGCTCAACAACGCAGCCTTCGACAAGGTACGGGAGCCCGGCAAGAACCTCATCCGACGCGCACGCGTCGAACGCGTGGCCGGTGGCGCCAACAGCGGCAGCGGCGGTGGTGGCGGCGGCGCGAGCGCCCCGGGCCAGGCCACCGGTGTGCAGGTGCCGCCGGCGACCGGGGAGGTGGTGTGCCCGGGGTCGACGGTGACCCTGTCCGGTGAGGCGGGTGCACCGGCGGCCAGTAGCGGGACCTTCCCCGTCGGAACCAAGCTGAAGGTGACCAACCTCGACAACGGCCAGGCCACCACCGTCACCGTCAACGGCCCCTCGGGCAGCTGCGTCCTGCTCAACAACGCAGCCTTCGACAAGGTACGGGAGCCCGGCAAGAACCTCATCCGACGCGCACGCGTCGAACGCGTGGGCTGAGCTTCGGACCAGGCCACGGCGGGGCACGGGCATGCCCTCCCCGCCGTGGCCTGCGCAGCCAGGCCGTCTCTTTCGGATCTTGTCGGCCGAGTCCGCGTCGTCCGGTGCCGTGCCCGGCAAGGCGGAGGTGCGCCCGAGTACTGGACGTACTCGGGCGCACCGACAACGCGGCCGGGTGCGGTGCCGGGCGTCGCGGGCCCGGCAAGATCCGAAAGAGACGGCCTAGACGGCCTAGGAGCGCCGGGCGGTCAGCGCCGCCCCCGCAGGCGGTTCAGCAGCCGGCCTGCCTGTGTGCGCCTGCGGGGGTCGGCGGCGGCGCGCCGAACCGATGCGACGGCCCGCTGCCCCTGCGGGCTGCGGGCGAACTGCTTGATACGGGTCAACAACGCTGACATGTCGCCTCCTTGGGGTCCTCGTCGGCTCGTGTACCCCGAGGCGCAGCAGGTATGTGCACGCGGCCGACCTCACCGCACCGGGACCGCACCACAACGCGCCGCAGCCGTCAGGCGGGTTGCGGCGTGAGTCGCTTGTGGCCCTTGCGGTCGTAGTAGAGGGTCATGGCGAAGCCGAAGAGCAGGGCCAGTACGGTGCCGACCACGATCATGATCCAGGAGCGGGTGAGGCCTGCGTCGCCGCGGGCGTCGAAGTAGAGGATCGCGCGTACGCCGTCGCTGAGCTGACGCATCGGTTCGAAGTGGGAGAGGAAGCGGTAGAAGCCGGGGACCGCCTCCAGCGGCACGGTCGCACCCGACGACGGCAGACCCAGGACGATGAACACGAACATCGACACGAGCTGGCCGATTCCGCCGAAGGCGGCGTTGATGGCCTGCACGCCCAGGCCGACGGCGAGGGCCGCGCAGTAGGAGTAGATCCACAGGAGCGGCAGGTGGGACGCGTCCATTCCCAGGATGGCGACGCAGGCCAGCATCACCAGGGAAACGCTGACGAGCGTGATGCCCGCGGTCATCAGCATCTTCAGGAGCAGCGTCTGCGTACGGGTGATCGGGACCGTCGGGCGGCGGGTGTGCCAGGGGCCGATCTCGTTGTCGGCGTAGCCGAGGGCGGTGTCGACGCCGTTGCTGATGACGTTGCCGCCCATGAATCCGGCCAGCACCAGGAGCAGGGTGTAGTAGAAGGCCGTCAGGCCGAGGCCGCTGTGCGCGCCGATCGGGTGGCCGACCTGCGTGACGACGTCGACCGGGTCGGCGAGCAGCAGCTTCGCGGTGGGGCTCGCGTCGCCGGCGGCCGCGGTGAGCTGTTCGCCGACGGTCCGGGACGCGCGGTGGGCTGCCTGTGTCGTGATCTGGCTTGCCAGGGAGGATCCGAGGCTCCCCTTGCCGGGGTTGGTGAGCACGGTGATGGTCGGCAGCTTCGTGGCCCCGGACGTGGGGAGCGCCACGACGGAGTCGGTGAAGCCGGCCGGGACGACCAGGGCGCCGTAGACCTTTCCGGAGTCGAGCTGGTCCTCGGCCTGGGCGAGGGTCAGTTCGCGCCAGTCCGCCTTGCCACCCGCGGGGTCGGCGGAGATGGCGGCCGTGATCTGCGTACCCAGGTTCTCCTGCTGCCCCGGCGGGGGCTTTCCCGTGTCCTCGTTGACCAGGGCGATGGGCAAGTGGCGCAGTTCCGCGTTGGGATTGACGATGCCGCCCATGTAGAGCAGCGACAGCAGCAGGGCGAGCAGCCCGGTGAGGATCGTGGGGACCAACCACAGCTGGGGGCGGCGCACCAGGGCCGCGGCAGTGGCTTCGGGGGCGTCGGTCGGGGACATCGGTCTCCGTAGCTTCCCGGCGGCGGGCCGGGATCGAAGGACGGAAGGGCGGTGGGAGCGGCCGGGCCGCACGGCACCCCCAGGATGGTCCCCGCACCCGTCCGGGCCGTCGCACCCCTCGCACACCGGCCGCGATCCCGCGTACGGACCACCGGAACAGCCCACCGCGGGCACGGTCGCGCCGGGTCGGCGTCAGCCCCGTTCGAAGGCGTGCGTGTGGCCGATGACGGTGAAGCCACGGCGCTCGTACCAGTGGCGCGGCCAGTCCATCGCGTCCGCGGTCAGGAAGCGGGCATCGCAGTCGTGGGCGGCGGCCCGGTGCAGGGCGCCGGCCAGGACGGCGTCCGCGTAGCCGCGGCCGAGGTGGTCCTCCGCGGTGATCAGGTCCTCGATCTGGGCCGTGCCGGTCGCCCGGTCCACGTAGAGGTCGGCCCATGAGGCGACCTCGCCCGCCTCGGTGCGGGCGCCGATGAACCGCACGATGTCCGCCCCGCGCCGGCGGGCCTCGCGCCGCTCGACGAGCTGGCGCAGCACCTCGTCGTCGACGTCCGGGAGGAAGCCCCGCCAGCGCCGCGTCAGCGGAACGCGCAGCGCTTCGAGGTCGACCTCCTGCGCGGGTCCGGCGTCCGGCGCCGGGCCGGTGTGCAGCATGACCAGATACGTGGAGTGGGTGTAGCCGGCCCGGATCAGCGGTTCCGCGCACGCCCTGCCGGTCTCGTCGTCGAGTACGGAGACCAGCCGGTGCGGCAGATGTCCGAGGGCCTCGTCCGCGAGGGCCGGCAGTGCATCGGGGTCCACTGCCGCGTCGATGACGACCTGGTTGTTCGCCCGGGACTCGCCGTACGCGTCGTCGTATACGGCGAACCCTCCGGGAAGGGTCGCGGTGCGCGCGGCCTGGCGGCGGGCGAAGTCCGACAGGAAGGTATGGACGCGCTGGAGTTCTGGACTCTGCATGGGCCGAGCCTACGCAGCCGCCGCCCCGGGCACGCCTTCGGGTTTCCGGCGCGGGTGGCTCGGGGGCGGCCGGGCGGTCCGGAGGCGGCCGGAGGTGGGCGGGGATGCACATGGGCGGCCGGGGGGCCCTCACATGCGCAGGACGACCAGCGCGGTGTCGTCGGTGATGCCGGCCGCCGGAATGAGCTCGGCCAGCAGCGCGTCGGCGATGGCGTCGGCGGTGGCGGTGCGGTGGCGCACGAGGGAGTCGGCGAGGCGGCCCAGTCCGACGTCGATGTCCTCGCGGCGGCGTTCGATGAGCCCGTCCGTGTAGAGGACTAGTACGGAGCCCACGGTGAAGGCGACCTGGGCCTCGGGGCGGGGGGCGTGCTCGGGCCGGGCGCCGAGCGGGGGGTCGGTGGCCCCGTCGAGGAAGGTGACCGTGCCGTCGGGGTGGCAGAGGAGGGGCGGGGGGTGGCCTGCGCTGCTGTAGGTGAGGGTGCGGCTGTTCCAGTCGATGAAGACGGAGACGGCGGTGGTGGACTCGGCTCCGTCGACGGAGCGGGCGTAGAGGCCGAGGACCTCCAGGGCCTGGGCCGGTCCCTCGGCGACATGGGAGACGGCCGACAGGGCGCTGCGCAACTGGCCCATGACGCCGGCCGCCCTCAGCCCGTGGCCGACGACGTCGCCGACGGCGACGGCGGTGCGGCCGGGCCGGTCGACGAGGTCGTACCAGTCGCCGCACACGTTCAGGGACTCGGTGGCGGGCCGGTAGCGCACGGCGGCCTGGTGGTGGCCGAGCGGAACCGGCGCCGGCAGCAGCGCCTCCTGGAGGTGGAGGGCCACATCGCGCTCGTAGGCATGGGACGTGCGCAGGCGTTCGTTGACCTCCTGGAGCTCCCGGCCGCGGGTGTAGATCTCGGCCTCCAGCACCTGGGCCTGGTCCCGGTCGCTGCTGGCGCCTCGGGCCCGGATGAATTCGGTGACCTCTTCCACCCGGTGCAGCAACAGCACCAGGCTGCCGTCGGGGGCGAGGACCGGGACGTTGACGGGGCTCCAGTAGCGCTCGTGCCACACCCCGGACCCGTCGGGCTCCTCCACGTCGTAGCGCTGCACGGCCATGGTGTCGCGCTCCCGGGTGGCCTTGACCCGTTCCAGGGAGGCACGCAGGTTGCGCATGCCGTTCGCCGCCGGATCGGCGGGGTTGTCGGGGAAGACGTCGAAGAGGTAGCGGCCGACGAGCTGCGTCCGGGTACGGCCTGACGCCGACAGGAAGGACTCGTTGGCGTCCAGGTACACCAGGTCAGGGGTGAGCAGCGCGACCGCGCCCGGCAGGGCTTGGAACACAGCCTGATAGTCGATCCCGGTTCCGTCCACGTCCACCCGTTCGCGCGCCACCGCCCTGTCATGGGGTCTTTCCCACGATAGGGGCGACGGTGCGGGGCGGTCCCCCGCAGGCTCCGGGATTGAGCCGTTCGGCCCAATCCCGGAGCTGCACGGCACGTGGTGGCGGCAGCGCGGAGGCGCTCAGGGGGCGATCGGCAGCTGTCGCTTGTGCTCGGTGAGCCGGTAGCGGCGGACGATGGCCTGGAAGGCCGCCCCGCCGACGGGCTTGCCCTCCAGGAAGTCGTCGATGTCGTCGTACGTGACGCCGAGCGCGTCCTCGTCGGGCTTGCCCGGGTCCAGGGTCTCCAGGTCCGCGGTCGGGGTCTTGTGCACCAGCTGCGACGGTGCGCCCAGCTCGTCCGCGAGGGCCCGTACCCGCCGCTTGGTGAGACCGGTGAGCGGTACGACGTCGGCCGCGCCGTCGCCGAACTTGGTGAAGAAGCCGGAGACCGCCTCGGCGGCGTGGTCGGTGCCGACGACCAGACCCGCGTGCGCGCCTGCCACCGCGTACTGGGCGACCATGCGCTGCCGGGCCTTGATGTTGCCGTGCACGAAGTCCTGGTGGTGGGCGTCGTGGAATACGGTGCCGCCGACCAGCCCGGCCTCCAGGGCTGCGTCGCTCGCGGCCTTCACGTCCACGGTCAGGACGCGGTCGGCCCGGATGAACTCCAGCGCCAGCTGGGCGTCCTTCTCGTCGGCCTGGGTCCCGTACGGCAGCCGCATCGCGAAGAAGGTCGCGTCGTGCCCGGCGGCCCGGACCCGCTCGACGGCGAGCTGGCACAGCCGGCCGGCGGTGGTGGAGTCGACACCGCCGCTGATGCCGAGGACCAAGGAGTGCAGGCCCGTGGAGGTCAGCCGGTCGGCGAGGAAGGCCACGCGGCGCTCGATCTCCTGCCGTGCGTCGAAGGACGCGCTCACCTGGAGATCCCGGGCGATCTCCTGCTGCAGGGATATGGACGCCAGGTCGGTCACGATTGCTCCTCGCTCGGGCCCGTGCGCGGGTCGGCACGCGCCGCCCGGCCGGGGTCACAGTCACGTGTACGGGACGGAAGCACTCTAAGGGAAGCGGGCGGGGCCCCGGCGCCCGGTCACGGCGGTGCCGGGGAGTCGGCGGCCTGCGGACCGGGGAGCCGGTGGGCGCCTGGCTGCCGGGGTGCTTGCGGACCGGGGAGCGTGCGGATCGGACGGCCGTGGGCCGTCACGGAGTGTCAGTGGCCCGTGCGACGATGCGAAGCATGATCGTCTCGCTCGATGCCCTGTTGCCCGCTTCCGGTCCGCACGCCTCGACCACGTACGCCGACTGGGTCGCCGCCCATGACCCGGGTGCGGCCGGGGTCGCGCGGGGCCTGATCGAGGACATGCGCACCGAGCTCGGCCGGTCCCGGCACAAGCCCGGCCGGTTCGTCGACACGATGACCGTGCGCGCACGGCGGCTGCCGCCGGCGCACCTGCCCTGGTTCTGGGACACGGTGGGTCACCGGCTGATCTGTTACGGGAGCCGGCCCGGCGGGCGTGCCTACGCGGCTGCGCGCGCGGCCGAGGCCGAGCACGGGCTGCCGGTGGATCCCGGCTACCGCCGGGCCAACGCCATGCTGTTCGCCGCGGGCGGGGCCATGCCGGCCAAGGAGTTCGGGGCCCATCAGCGCTTCCTCGCCGACACGCTGGATCCGGCCGGCGGCGCACTCGGCCCTGGAGGCGTTCCTGACGCGTGGGCGGGCTCGCCGGCGGACCTGCCGGCGGATCTGGTGCGCCGGGTGCGGGCCTCCGCCAAGGCAGCCGGGCACGGTGACGAGGAGGCCGCCCGGATGGTGGGGGCGATCCTTTCGGTCACCCGCGAGAAATCGGTTCCGGAGGCGTTGCTGACCGCCGCGGACGCGGTCCTGACGGCCCGTCCGCCGGCGGACCCCGTCCTGGCCGGGCTGGTGGAGGTCTTCCCCACCGGGGTCACCGATCCGCGAGGTCACCGACCTCGCGGAGGAGTTGGACCGGGTGGCGCCGCTGCTGGTCGGCGGCGGGCTGGAGCGGATGATGCTCCGGGCGCGCTCCGGGCCGCTGCCGGCGGGTGCGTACGAGGCGGATCCGCGGCTGTCCTGCCCGGAGCTGGTCGCACGGGTCGCGGCGGATCTCGGCGCGGGCGCGGACGCGGCGGCGCTGTACCTCCAGGTGGCGACGCTGGCCTCCCCCACCGACCGGAACGTGCGGCGGTGGAACGGCTGGTCCGCCAAGCGGCACAAGGAGGTCCGGGAGGAACTCCTGGCCACCGGCGCGGTCGTCGAGGCGAAGCGGGCTCGGGCGGGCCGGACCGTTTTCCTGCCCGGGGAGTGGACCGACCTGAAGGCCCCGAACCTGCCGCTGGAGACCGTGAAGCTGGCGAGCCACCTGGTCCGCCCGCTGTGGGGCAACTCGGTCCACGCCCCCTTCGGCCGGGTGCTCCCGACGGCCCCCCTGCACGAGATGTTCGCGCAGGCCTGGGAACGGAGGTGCACCGGTCGCTAGGTCCCGGGAGACCGGGCCGCCGGTCCGCCGGTCCGCCAAACTGCCGTGGCATGTCCGGTAGTCGGACGGAAATCAGGTGCGCGGGACCTTCGGTGTTGAGAGGCTGCCCCGATGAACCGTGAACAGATCTCCGGGATCGCCCACGCCGGCCACCCCATCAAGGCCCCGCTCGACGACGACTCGGTACGCCGGCTGCTCGGCCACGGCGCCCCGCGCGGTGACGAGCGGGTGCTCGACCTCGGCTGCGGCAGCGCGGAATGGCTGTTGCGCGCCCTGACCGCGCACCCGAGCCTGCATGCCGAGGGCGTGGACGTCTCCGAGCAGGCCCTGGAGCTGGCCGGCCGGTCGGCGGGCCGGCTCGGCGTCCGGGAGCGCCTCGTCCTGCACCACCAGGAGGCCGCCGACTTCGTCCCCGCGCAGGCCTTCGACCTGGTGCTCAGCGTCGGGGCCACCCACGCCTTCGGCGGTCTGCTGCCGACCCTGGCGGCGGCCCGGAAGCACCTGGCTCCCGGCGGCCGCGTACTGATCGGTGACGGGTTCTGGGACCGCACGCCCTCCCCGGAGGCCTTCGAGCTCTTCGGCGAGCTCGACGACCTCGCGACCACCGTGGACCGCGTCGTCGCCGACGGCTGGACCCCGGTCCACGGCCATGTCAGCACCCGCCGCGAGCTGGACGACTACGAGTGGTCCTGCTGGGGCTCCCTGGCCTCGTGGGCGCTCGACCGGCCCGGCGATCCGGACGCGGCCGAGGCACTCGCGACGGCCACCGCCCGGCGCACGGAATGGCTGCACTCCTACCGGGACAGCTTCGGCTTCCTCACCCTGGTGCTGCGGCCGACCTCGGGCTGACCGAGAGGGCCCGGGCGCAACAGTGGCCGCCACCGCGCAGTTCACCGCTTGCGCGGCGGCCACCATCCGGTCCGCCGTCGCGAGCCGCGCGGCCCGCGCCCGGTCAGCAGGGACGGCGCGAGCGCGAACACCACGGTGATGTGCGCGCCGCCCCGCGGCCCGTGCCCGATGCGCATCGAGCCGCCGGTGACGGCCGCGGCCCTGCGGGCGATGTCGAGGCCGAGCCCCGAGGAACCGGTGCTGCTCCCCCGCGACAGCGCCCGGTCCGGTTCCGGAATACCCGGCCCGGAGTCCTCCACGATCAGCTCCACGGCCTGCGCGGTGCGGACGACGCGGACGCCGAACGCCGTACCGGGCGGGGTGTGGCTGAACACGTTGCCGATGAGCGCGTCCACCACGGCGGCGATGTCGTCGTCGCTGAGGCTGACGCCGGTGGGTTCCTGAGTGATCTCCAGGGCGCAGGACCGGTCCTGCTGCTCGGCGAGGACCGCCCAGAAGGCGGTCCGGCGCCGGACGACGTCGGCGACCTCGGAGCGGCAGCCCGCGGACGGCTCCGCCCCGGCCGCCTGCTGGGGCGTACTCGGTTCCGCACTGCGCAGGCCGTGACCCATGGGCCCCACGGCGAGCGGAGTCCGCGCCGCCGCGATGATGGCCTGGAGTTCCGTCTCCAGCGCGTGCACCGCCGCCTCCACCCTGGCCGACTCCGGCGTCCCGGCCATCCGCTCCGACGCCAGGTGCAGGGCGGTCAGCGGGGTGCGCAGCCGGTGGGACAGGTCGGCGACCAGTTCGCGCTCGATGGCGAGGAGTTCCGTCATCCGGTGGGCCATGGCGTTGAAGGCGACGCCGGCGTCGCGCAGTTCCTTGGGGCCCATGGGTTCCACCCGGGTGTCGAGATTGCCCTGGCCCAGGGTGTGCGAGGCCTGCGCGAGCTTCTTGGAGGACCGGACGACCTTCGCGCCGAGCCGGTCGGCGACCAGTACGGAGCCTCCGACGAGACCCACCGCGAGCAGAAGCATGACCGCCCAGGAGGCTCGGACCCCGCGGGTCAGTTCCTCGTCGGGGACGAAGTTCTCGATGACGGCGACCCGGTCGCCGGGGAGCACCACGGGTTGCAGGCAGATCCATCCGCCGGGGGTCTTCTGGGAGATGGACTCGCGTCCCTGCTGGGCCCGTTCGAGCAGCTTCGCGGGGGCCTGGGTGTCGCCGAGGGTCTGGGCGTCCGGCAGGTGGACGACCAGGTGCTCGGACGCGTCCAGGCCTGCGGCGGATTCCCGTAGCGCGGACGGATCCGTGGTGAGCGTGAGGACGGGGGCCAGGGCTGCGGCGCGCTGTTCGGCCGCGGTGACGCTCTGCTCCTTGACCAGCGACATCACCAGGGCGCCGAGGGGTATGAGGAAGGAGAGGGCGACCATGGACGTCACGGCGAGCGCCACTCCGGCCAGTGAGCGTCTCACCGGGGGGCCACCAGCTTGATGCCGACGCCGCGCACGGTCAGCAGGTAGCGCGGAGCGGCCGCGCGTTCGCCGAGCTTGCGGCGCAGCGAGGACAGGTGCACGTCGACGGTCTGGTCGTCCACGTACGGCTCGCGCCAGACCTCGGTCAGCAGGCGGCGTTTGGAGACGACCTGGCCGGTGTGGTGGGCGAGGAAGGCCAAGAGGTCGAACTCCCGCCGGGTGAGGTGGAGCTCCCGGCCGGCCAGGTACGCGGTGCGCGCGCCGGGGTCCACGGCGAGTTCGCCGACGGTGGTGGCGCGCAGCGGTTCGGCGGTGGGCGCCGGCCGCGCCCCGGGCCCGGCATGGGCGGCGCCGGTGGGCGGCACGTGGCTGGTGCGGCGCAGGACGGCGGACAGGCGTGCGATGAGCTGTCCCCCGGAGAAGGGTTTGACCAGGTAGTCGTCGGCGCCCGCGTTGAGGAGCTTGATGATTTCGGTCTC
This sequence comes from Streptomyces avidinii, assembly GCF_045161815.1. Lineage (NCBI taxonomy): Bacteria > Bacillati > Actinomycetota > Actinomycetes > Kitasatosporales > Streptomycetaceae > Streptomyces > Streptomyces avidinii. Next base: position 8,389,926 of record NZ_CP108863.1, on the reverse strand, counting down.
GTCGTCGCGGGCGGTGGCCACGAGTACGGGAACGGAGGATATGCCCCGGATCATGCGCAGTGCGTCTCCCCCGTCCAGATCGGGCAGCCCCAGGTCGAGGACCACGGCATCGACGGGTGTCTGGGTGACCTCGCGCAGGGCGCCGAAGCCGTCGCCCACGCTGCGTACGGCATACCCGTGCTCCGCCAGGACCTCGATGAGTGACTGGCGGATGCTGGGGTCGTCTTCCACGACGAGGACGCTGGGCATGGGCACACCTTAGGGGTTCGGTCCGGGCGCCCTTCTAGTGGGCGGCGAACGTCGGGCCGTCGTCGGTGATCCGCAGGTGTACGGGGCGGTCGGCGACCGGAATGGTGCAGCCCTGCTCCGTGCTGCAGCTCGCGTAACCGAGCAGGACCGTCGCGTCCCCGTTGCCGTCGGCGCGGATGGGCAGGGTGGTGGTGACGGGGCCGTCGGGGTAGACGGGGACCGGGGCGTCGACGCCGGGCACGCTGATGGTGCGTACGTCGGCGGCGGCCGTCAGCTTCCCGTCGGCCTTGAGGGCGCCGGTGACGGCCACGGCGGTCGGGCGGCCCACGCCTTCTATCCCGGTGAGGGGCAGTTCGGTGCTGTAGAGGTGGAAGCCCTTCTCCTCGGGGGTGAAGACGGCGGTCAGGGTGCCGTTCGGGGCGTGCCAGTCGGACACGGTGAGCGTGACGCTGACCCCGTTCTCGCTGAAGTTGCTCGTGGGCGGCGGCGCGGCGGCGGAGCCCTTGGCGGGCTGCTCGCCGCATGCCGTGAGCGCGGCCAGGCAGAGCAGGGCGACCGCCGTCCGGGACTTCCGGGAGTGCTTCGTACGCGGGGAGAGGTTCATCTGCGTCTCTGTGTCTCTTGTGTCGGGGTAAGGGGGAGGGGAAAGCGGAGGGGAAGGGGGGAGGCCCGCTCACACGGCGGTGGTGAAGTCCGCGCTCCACAACTGCAGCCGGTACACCAGGTCGTTCCACACGCCGGTGGCCAGCAGCACGCCGACGAGCACGAGCAGGCCGCCGCCGATCCGCAGGACCCACGCGTAGTGCCGTTTGACCAGGCCGAAGGCGCCCAGGGCCCGCCGGAAGGCCAGCGCGGCCAGGACGAACGGCAGTCCGAGGCCCAGGCAGTACGCGGCCATCAGCAGCGCTCCGCGGGCCGCGCTGGCCTCGCTCCAGGCCAGGGCCTGGACGGCGGCCAGCGTCGGCCCGATGCACGGGGTCCAGCCGACCGCGAACACCGCGCCCAGCAGGGGGGCTCCGGCCAGTCCGAGCACGGGACGCCGGTGGCTGCGGAACTCCCGTTGGGTGAATCCCGGCAGGAAGCCCATGAAGGACAGCCCCATCAGCACGGTGAAGACACCGAGCACCCGGGTGACCACCTCCTGGTGGGCCAGCAGGGTGCGGCCGAAGTACCCGAACAGGGCCCCGCCGGAGACGAGGACCGCCGTGAAGCCGAGGACGAACAGCAGTGCGCCGGCCGCCATCCGGCTGCGGCGCCCGCCGCTCGCCTCCGCCAGGTCGGAGACCGACAGGCTGGTCACGTAGCTGAGGTAGCCCGGTACGAGCGGCAGTACGCACGGTGAGAGGAAGGAGACGAGCCCCGCCAGGAACGCCACCGGGGCGGCGATGGCCAGGGCCCCGTGGAGGAGGGCCGGGGTGTCGGCGGCGAGCGCCGCGCCCGCCGTCACGGCGCCTCCTCCATCACGTGGGTCAGCAGGGGCCTCAGTTCGTCCTCGGTGACCGCGCCACCGATGCTGACGGCGATACGGCCGCGGCGGTCGATCACAAGGGTCGAGGGGATGGCCTGCGGGTTGAGCAGCGCGGGAGGGAAGCGGAGCAGGAGCGCACCGGTGGGATCGTGGAGGCTGGGGAAGCCGAGGCCGTGCGCGCGGACGAAGGAGCGCGCCGCGGCGCGGTCCGGGTCACGGGTGTTGATCCCGAGGAACCGGACCCCGGCGTCCCGGGTCTGCCGGTCGAGCCGGTCCAGGTCGTCGGCCTCCGCGCGGCAGGGGGCGCACCAGGAACCCCAGACGTTGAGGACGACTACGTGCCCCCGCAGGTCGGCCGGTCCGATCGGTTTCCCGTCCAGGTCGTCGCCGGACAGTTCGGGCGCGTCCGGCCGGGCGGCGGGGTCGATGACCGTGGCCTCGGCCGCGGACCGGACCGCGGTCACCGGCCCGGCCGCCGCCTCGGCCCGGCTGCCGTCGGCGGCGACCGTGCCCAGGGCGGCGAAGACGCAGCCGGCCGCCGCGGCGGCGAGGCCTGCTCCGGCCAGGGCCGCGGTACGCACCCCGGCCCGGTGCGGGCCCCGGGCTCTCACGGAGCCCACTTGCGCAGGAAGGCGTTGATCCCCTCCGCGGTCAGGGCGGGGTTGCCGGTGGCGTGGGTGTCGGTGCGCACCTTGCCGGACGAGTCGACCACGATCAGGACGGGCATCTTGTAGCTGCCGCCCGAGGGGCTGTACTTGCGCAGGAGCGCGGAGTTGGCGGAGCTGTTGCCGCCGATGTCGATCTTGACGAGGTGGTACGAGGCTCCGAGGATCGCTGCCGTCTGCGACTGGGCGAACACCTTGTCGGCGGCCTTGCAGTTGCCGCACCAGTTGGCCCCGAAGTCGAGCAGCACCATCCGGCCGTCGGCCTTGGCCGCGCTCAGCGCCGCGTCGATCAGCTTCTGCGCGTCGGCCGAACTGTCGTAGCCGGGCCCGGGGATCCGGGCCGGCGCGGGCGCGGCGGACGTACGGGCGGGCTTGGGGGCGGCCGAACTGCTGCGGGCCCGGGAGGGGGTCGGCGAGGAGCCGGGCGTCGTGCCGGCGGAGGCCGGCGGCGAGGCCGAGGCGCTCGGCGAGGCCTCGGTCGAGGCGGAGGCGGAGGCCGACGGAGTGGCCGATTCGGTGGCCTGCGTGGACCGTCCGGCCGAGGCCGGCGAGGCGGAACCGACGGTCTGGGTGGATGCCCCGCAGGCGGCGCACAGACCCGCCGCGACCACGGCCGCGGTGACGAGCGGCAGTCGCGCCTTCAGGAACGAGGCGGAGCGGGGCTGCGCGTGGCGGCCGGTGCGGACGGGTCGGAGCATGCGAGAAGTCATGGCGAAGGCACCCCAAGGCACGGTGAGAGCTACGGGAAGGGCGGCAGGCCCCCCGGTTCGGTGAAGTCGGCGGTCGGTCCCTCGGTTCGCCGGGGCGCACTGCCCGGGCGCCGAGGGCCGCTCGGCTGAGGTGAGCATAGGACCGTGTCGGGCCGTCCGAACCTGCTGGGCGCGATCTTGAGGTTCCCCTAAGGAAGAGCTCACCTTCCGCTTCGCCGGGACCCGTCCGATGAGCGCATACAGGGAGGCAAATCCCCTGAAGGGGCCGGGGAGGTACCGACTGGTGCGGACCGGTCGAAGCGGGCACGCCGCTTCGACCGGCCTGTCAGAACGAGGACTCGCGCACGCTCGCCTTGGCCACCGGGTCGATCGTCGCGGTGATGACCGATCGGTGGTTCGCGCCGCTGAACGTGACCGTCAGGGTGTCGTCGTCGGTCTGTGACGTGGTGGCCTTGAAGCCGCGGCTGGGGACCGCGGAGATCAGGCACACGCCGCGGCTGCCGTACCGCACCGTGGCCTTGCCGCCCTGCGAGGGGACGGTGTGCAGGCCGGGTCCGCCGTCCTCGCAGTCGACATCGGGTTTGGGTGCGGTGGTCCGGGCGGCTCCCGAGGGCTTCGCGGACGGGGAGGGGGAGGCCGAGGGGGTCGGCCGGTCGGTCGCGCTCGGCGAGGCGCTCGGGGACGCGGAGGCGGACGGGGACGGCGGCCCCGGCGACGGGCCCTGCATCGCCGGCCACGCCGGCGGGGAATCGAAGACCAGGGGTGCGGACCGGGCCACCGGGGGCGTATGGCTGGTGGAGCCGACCACGAACTGGACCGTGGCGAGCACGGCCGTCACGCTGGTGGCCGTGCACGACAGCCATATGAACAGGTAGCGCGGAAATCGAGGCACGGCCCCATAGTGTCCGACGGGCCGGGCCGCGTGTCACCTCCTCCCCCGCACGGCGGCGCCTCGGGGGTGCCACGGGCACCCACACGGGCACAAACACGGACGTCCTCCTGACCCGGGTACGGGTCGGAGGACGTGTGCGGCACGGCGCGGGCGCACGCGGGCGGCCGGCGCCGGTCTGCGGCGCCCGGCGGCCGGGTGCCGGGGGCGGGGTCACGCGTGCCGGGTCACGCGTGCCGGGTCCCGGGTGCGGGGTGCCGTATGCCGGGTGCCGCATGCCGGGTGTTCGGCGGGGCTTTCTACCTCGGCGCCCCGAAGTTCTGGGTCCACCACGGGCCGCCGTCGCCCTTGTGGACGCCTATGCCGATCTCCCGGAAGTCGCAGTTGAGGATGTTGGCCCGGTGACCGGAGCTGTTCATCCACGCCTTCATCACCGCGTCGGCGTCCGACTGCCCGCGGGCTATGTTCTCGCCCAGGCGCGACCACGCGTATCCGGCGGCCTCGACGCGGGTGGTCATGGTGGACCCGTCGGGTCCGGTGTGGGACATGACTCCGCTGCGGGCCATGGTGTCGCTGTACCCGCGGGCCGCGGCGCTCAGCTTGGCATTCATCGTCACGGGTCCGCAGCCGGCCGCGGACCGCTCCTTGTTGACCAGGGCGAGGACCGCGGACTCGGAGTCGCCGGAGGAGCTGCCGGAACCACCGGACGAACCGCCGGTGGACCCGCCGGACCCGGACCCGCCGGACGAGCCCGAACCGCCGCCGGTGGACCCGCCGGACGTACGCGGGGGCTTGCTCGCCGGGGTCGACTTGGCCGGGGCGCCCCCCTCCGCCGCGCTCTTCTCGGGAGCGGCGGACTCCGAGCCGGTGGCGGCGGGCGTCTCGGGCGGCAGGGAGCCCGTCGCGGCCGCGGCGTCGGCGGTGATCTCGGGGCCGGGAGCGGTGGGGCTCGCCGTCCCGGCCGTGCCCCCGGGAGCCGGCGTCCCGGACTTCGCCCCGGTGGCGCCGTCGGCCCGCTGGTCCACCTGCGTACCACCGTCGGAGTCGGCCACGGCGACGCCGACCGCCACCGCCGCGGCGGCCGCGGTGAGGGACAGGACGATGCGCGTGCGCACCGTCTTCTTGCGCCGCGCCTCGACGCGGGACGGCGTTCCGGGAGTTCGGCTGCTCATGCCTGGTAGCACCTCACAGAGGGAAGGGGGTGGGGTGCAACCGAGCCTAGGGCGGTGATCAGCAAAAACAGCGCGCCGGAGGGGTACTTCAGGTTCCCTTAAGGAAGCCCGCAGGGACGGCGCAGGGACGATCCGGGCCATAACGCACCAACGCGCCTCCGCACGTCCGCCAGGGCGGGCGGCCGGTTGCGCACCGGCGGTCGTGTGATCATGTGCCTCGACACATCTGCACCTCATGGGGGGACCATGCGCACCCGCACCACCACCGCCACGACCGGTCTCGTGACCGCGCTCACGGCGCTGCTCGTCCTCGCCGGTTGCAGCACGCCGGGAGGGGGCCGGCCCGCGGCGGTGAGTTCCGCGTCTTCCGCTTCCGTGCCCGCACCGAGCGGCGGCGAGGCCGGCTTCGAAGGGCCCCGGCCGCAGGATCAGAACCTGCTGGCGTGGACCGGGGACCCCAATGACGCGGGGCACGTCACCGCCCAGTCGACGGCCGGGGTCGGCGGCCGGGTCACCCTGGTACGGATCGTCCTGCGGGAGCAGATCACCTGGTCGAACGTCTGGCTGGGCCTGGCCGGCATCGACCCGAACGCCCAGCTCGCCAACTGCTACCTCGGGGTGTACGACGCCAAGGGCGCCCTCGTCGCCACCACCGCGGACATCTCGCCGCAACTGATGACCGACGCGATCGCCAAGCCGTTCGCCCTCGGCAAGCCGTTCACCGCCGCCCCCGGGACGTACTTCATCGCGCTGCTGCTCAACGGCAATTGGGCCACCAACGGCCTCACCCTGAAGTCCACGGGCGCCGGCATCTCGGTCAACGCCGGTCTGACGCCGCCGAACCTCCGGTACAGCACCCTGCTGACCGGTCAGACCTCGCTGCCGCCCACCGTGAACCTCGCCGAGCAGTCCACGAGCACCATCAACACCGGCTGGGCCAGCCAGTGGTACGCGATTTCCTGACCTGCCGGTCGGCCGTCCCGGTGCCGGGGGTCAGTCCCGGATGGAGACGATCTTGCGGTCGGCCCGTCCCCGTCGTACACGGCGTCGATGTAGGAGCCGTAGAAGTCGGCGATCCGGGTGAAGGCGCCCTCGGGGCTGCCGGAGACGGACGAACCCGGGGCGGCGGCCGGGGTCTGATGCCCCGTCGGTCCGTCGGCGGAGGCGCTGGGGACGAGGGCGAGGGTGAGGGTGAGTACGGCGGCCGCCGCGAGGGTGAGGGACGCGGTTCGCTTCGCCGAGTGCTTGGACATCGGCCGGGCCTTTCCCCGTGCCGAGTGGCTGCCTCGACCGACGCGGCCCCGACCCCGCCCGGTTCGCGGAATGCGAGAAATGGCCGGAAGGTCATGCCTCCGGCCCTATCGGGCCTGCCAGGAGCGGGGCCGCCCGCGGCTCGGCCCCCGTACGGCGGCCCGATCGCATCGCCCGTCCGGGGAGCGGGCGGTACGGGTCGGAATGCCTTGGCCCGGGCGGGGGTTGGTGCCAGCGCGACACTGAACCCGGATGCACTGGAGAGCTCATGAAGATCGGCATCATCGGCGCGGGCAACATCGGCGGCAACCTCACCCGCCGGCTCACGGCACTCGGGCACGAGGTCTCCGTGGCCAACTCGCGCGGCCCCGAGACCCTGACCGCTCTGGCCGAGGAGACCGGCGCCACCGCCGTCACGGTGACGGAAGCCGCGCGCGGCGCCGAGCTCGTCGTGGTCACGATCCCCTTCAAGAACGTGCCGGACCTGCCCGCCGGCCTCTTCGACGAGGCCGCCGAGGGCTTCGTCGTCATCGACACCAACAACTACTACCCGCGCCAGCGCGACGGCCGGATCGCCGGCGTCGAGGACGAGGGCCTCACCGAGAGCCGCTGGACCGAGCGGCAGCTCGGGCACCCCGTGATCAAGGCCTTCAACGGCACCTACGCGCAGGACATCCTCGACCGGCACCGCCCGGCGGGCGCCGCCGACCGGATGGCGCTGCCCGTCGCGGGTGACGACGCGGCCGCGAAGAAGACGGTCCGCGCCCTCGTCGAGGAACTCGGCTTCGACTCGGTCGATGCGGGCGGCCTCGACGATTCCTGGCGCCAGCAGCCCGACACCCCCGTCTACGGACTGCGGGAAGGCGTCGACGCGGTCACGAAGGCTCTCGCGGAGGCATCTCCGGTCCGGCCGGAGGCCTTCCGCGGCTGACTGCCTTCCGGGGCGGACCCCGCCGGCCGCGAGAACCGGCGGGCGGATGAACGAACGACCATAGGGTGCGCACCGGTGCCCGGGGGCTCAGGTGCGCACCCTACGGCCCGGCGTCATATGCCGGTGGGTGACCTACCATGCAGGCATGAGCGATCGTGCGATGCAGGAACCGACCCTCCTCCTCCTGACCGCGCTGGCGGACGAGCCCCGCCACGGGTACGCGATCGCCCGCGAGGTGGAGCTGATCTCGGGCGGGCGCGTCAAGATGCGCACCGGCACCCTGTACGGGGCCCTGGAGCGACTGCTGGGTCAGGGGCTGATCGAGGTCCACGAGGAGCAGATCGTCGACAGCCGGCTGCGCCGCACCTACAGCCTCACCGCCGAGGGCCGGCAGAGCCTGGCCGCCGAGGCGCAGCGGATCGCCGCCACCGCACGGGAGGCCGCGCGCCGCCTCGGCGTCTCCGGCAAGACGGCCACGGCGTGAACCCTCGTCTGCTGCGCCTGTACCCCGCCGGTTTCCGCCGCGCCTTCGGCGACGAGATGGCCGAGGCCTACCGGGAGGCGACCGAGGGCGCCGGCCCGGTCACCCGGCTGCGGGAGGCCGGCGACATCGTGGCGCACGCACTGCGCCTTCGCCTGGGGGTCGGGTCCGCGCAGCGCGGCGGCCGCCTGTTCGCGGCGGCGGCGCCCTTCGCGCTGGCCGCGACCGGCGCGCACGCCGCCTACCTGCTCGCCTCGACCCTCAACCTCGCCTACGTCACCGGCCGCCCCGACTTCGAGACTCCGCTCGGGTACGCGATCAACGGCTTCCACGTGCTGACCCTCATCGGTGCCGTGGTGGCGCTGGGCGGGCGGTTCGCCGTCGGCGCGCGAACCACCTTCGCCGGGGCCGCCGGGACCACGACCTGCTTCGTCATAGCTGTGCTGCCGGGCGCCCTGGACATGCCGCTGGAGCACCTGGCCTACCTGCTACCACCGCTCGCGATCGCCGCCCTCCCGCTGCTCTGCCCTGCGGACCTGCACCCGCCCTGCCGGATCCGGACCACCACGGGGCTGCTGGCGCTGCTGCTGTGGACCCCGCTGTCCGTGGTACTGCTCGCCCTGCTCGATGCGGGCGGGCTCGGCATGATCGTGCTGTGGCGCTTCGCCGTGACCGTGGTCGCCGCCCTCGCCCTGGCGGGCCGCCCGGCCCTGTCCGGCATTCACACCGCCGGCCGGTTCGCCCTGACCTCGGCCCCGTTCCTGATCCTGGGCCACTTCGCGGGGGTGGTGCGCGAGGACACCGCGTTGCCGTGCCTGGCCCTGCTCGGGGCCACGGCGCTGACCTTGCGCCTGTGGCGTCGTAAGCGCTCGGACACGGCCGGCCACGCCTGAGCCGGCGATCGGCCGGCCGGGTCAGACCTCGGCCCCGGCGGCGGTGATACGGATCTTGGACTGGCCGTGGCCGAGCTCCTCCCAGTCGTCCATGAAGCGCGCCGACAGCCCGTGTGCGGCGGCGAGGTCGACGAGGGTCCGGGTGCGGTAGTAGAAGTCCTCGCGCAGCACATGATGTTCGGTGCCGGTGGTGCGGTCGAAGGTGAAGTCGAAGTGGCCGCCGGGCGCGAGCACGCGGCCCACGTGGGCAAAGCACTCCTCGATGACGTCGATCGGCGAGTGCGAGAAGACGCTGTGGGCGTGGACGACGTCGAAGTAGCCGTCCGGGAGGAAGTCCAGCGTCAGGTTCCTGGTGAGGGTCAGGTGCGGGACCTTGGCCTGGAGGCCGCGCTCGGTCAGGGTCCGCTTGGCGGCGATGAGGATGTCGGGCGAGATGTCGATGCCGTAGTAGTGGCCGGCGTCGAGGTAGTCGATGAAGCGCCAGCCGGCCCGGAGGTTGCCGCAGCCGATGTCGAGCATGCGCGCCCCGGGCTTCAGACCGTGCCCGAGCAGGTAGTCGAACTGCATCTGCCCGAGGGCGAGCCAGCGTTCGTGGGTCTGGCTGCCGACCGCGGACTCGGGGTTGCGGCGGGTGTCCGAGGCCATCACGGCCCGGTAGTAGCTGACGTGGTCGGGGTGCTTGAAGGCCAGCCACCGGTCGCGGGCGGCGCGCTTGAGGTACGGGGCGATGCGGTGGGGGCGGCTCGCGGCGTAACGGACCTTGTGGACGAGGGATTCCCGGTTCGCGGTGAGGTTCTTCCTGGTGGCCATGCGCACTCCGTCTCCATCGCAAATGACTCCCCGACGGCGGGCAGGAGCGACTGCCGCCGGGAAGGATCTTCAGGTCCCACCATACGTCGGTGACCGACATATACAAACCACTGGAGTGTTCCGGGAAGCAGAAGGCGCCACGCGGCGTACGGAGAGTTCGCGGGTATGGAAATTGTGGTGATATCGACCAGATTGCCACTGCATGTCCCTCTGGTCCACGCAACGCGCCCGGGGTGTGACCTGTCGTCAGCCGCACCCGCGATGACGGCATGCAGAGATGACGGGGCGGGTCGCTGCGTCGCGATCGCGGGCACGGCCCCTCGGGGACGACGGTTCCACCGCCGGGGCCGGTGAGGCCCACGCGCGGACCGGACGCCGCCCGCACATCCGCGCGCTCCTCGCGGAGGGCGAAGGACGGGACCTGTCCCGAAGTCACCGTCACCCGGCCGGGGCGGTCCGTTCCCCGAGCAGCCGGGTGCGGAACAGGTCGAGGACCGTGTCCAGCGCCTGCCGTGTGGGCTGCCCGGGTTCGTCGATGAGATGTTCCGTCAGGACGGAGTGCGGCGCCAGGGCGCTCTGCGGGTTCGCCGCGCCGGCGTCCAGTTCGACGGCGACGAAGGCGTCGCCGAGTTCGCGCCGCAGGTGCGCGAAGCGGTCGCCGGGTACGAGCCGGTCGCCCCGGAAACGCAGCCCCAGCACCTGGAGCCCGTCGCGCTCGCAGCGGCCGCGGACGACCGCGAGGTCCTCGGGGCTGATGTCGATGGCCCCGGCGCGGCTCGTGGTGCAGGCCAGCGGCAGCGACGGCTGGGACAGCACCGGCGCGACAAGGCGCTCGTCCGTGGCCATGGCCAGGGCGAATCCGCCGGTCAGACACATGCCGACGGCGCCGACCCCGGGGCCGCCGCAGCGCTCGTGCTCGGCGGCGGCCAGGGCGCGCAGCCACCGTACGACGCGCGAACTCCGCCCCGTGGCCAGCACCGTGAACTCCCGGCTCACGCACACCTGCCACATCGACGCCGCCATGTAACGGCCGGCGCTCGGCCACCCGACGGCGCCGGGGTTCGGGTCGCGGCCCGGTTCACCGAAGAGCACGGGGAGCACGGCCGTGCAGCCGGTCGCGGCGACGTGCTCGGCGAACTCGATGACCTTGGGGGTGATGCCCGGGATCTCGGCCATGACGATCACGGCGGGACCCGTGCCCCGGCGCAGGATCCGGCGGGTGGCGCCGTCATGGGTGAACATGCTCGTCCCGAACCCGCTCAGGTCGTGGTCTGCCACGCGCCCGGCTCCTTCCCGCGGCCCTCTCGGGCGACATCACGTTACCGATAGGTAGTGCCTGCGGCGCCTCGCGGTCAAGAGTTCCGGCCGCTTCACCGTCGTCACCCCCTGACGGAGCGGCCACCGCATGCCCACGCGCTGTGACCGGCCTCTATGCTGCGGGAATGATCAAGCCCATTGAACTCGTCATATTCGACTGCGACGGAGTGCTGGTCGACAGCGAACGCATCGCGGTGCCCATCCAGGTCGCGCTCGGCGCGGAGCTGGGCTGGCCGCTCACCGAGGGCGAGGTCATGGAGCGGTTCACCGGGCGCTCCACCGCCTCCATCCGCCAGGACATCGCGGCACGGGTCGGCGACGAGGCGGCCGACATCTGGCACCGGCGCTTCGAGGAACGCCACCGTGAGGCGGTGGACACCGGTTTGTCGGCCGTCGAGGGGCTGCCCGAGGCGCTCGGCGCGATCACCCTGCCGACCTGCGTCGCCTCCAGCGGCTCGCACGAGAAGATGCGCCACACCCTCGGGCACACCGGCCTCTACGAGCACTTCGCGGGCCGCATCTACAGCGCCACCGAGGTCCGGTACGGCAAGCCGGCGCCGGACCTGTTCCTGTACGCCGCCCAGCGGATGGGCGTCGACCCGGCGGCCTGTGCGGTCGTCGAGGACAGCCGCCCCGGGGTCGAGGCCGCCCGCGCCGCCGGCATGCGCGCCTTCGGCTATGCGGGGGGCCTGACTCCGGCCGAACGACTCGAGGGCGCCGGCACCGTCGTCTTCCACGACATGCGCGAACTGCCCCGTCTCGTCTCCGGGAGCGACGGGTTCTGACGACGCCCGGCCGACGGGCCCGCCACACCCCAGGAGGGGCGGCGGGCCCGTCGTTGTCCGCAGACCGGTCTACGCGGTGGGCGACAGGACGGTGTCCTCCGGGCGGCGGGCCGTGGACGGGGTGCTGCCGGCGACGATCAGAGCGAGGAGGACCGCGGCGGCCTCGCTCTGCAGGATCCGGGCGGCCTGCTTCAGCCGCCCGGGGTCGGGAACCGGGATGGACAGGGCCACGCACTCCGCGTTCGGGCCCGCGGTGATCGGTACCGCCGCGCACACCGTGCCGATCGCGTACTCCTGGAGGTCGAGGAGCGGTGCGTTCGGCGGGCGGTGGTCGAGCTGGTGGAAGAGGTCCTGCTGGCCGGTGAGGGTGTGCGGGGTGAAGCGGGTCGGCCGGTGGCGCGCCAGGTGGTCCTTCCGTTCGTCGTAGTCGAGTTGGGTCAGCAGTGCCTTGCCCACCGCGGAGGCGTGGGCGGCGACGCGGAAGTCGACCCACTCCTCGACCACGGGTGCGGCCGGGCCGTCGGCGTACTGGGTGATGGAGACCTCGCCGTCGGTGTAGCGGGCGACGTAGACGGCGGCGCCGACGGCGTCCCGTACCCAGGCGAGGGTCTCGCGCAGGTGCCCGCGCCCTTCTCCGGTCGCCGAGTCCGCCAGCACGAGGGCGTTGCCGGCGATGTACGCGTCCGGTGCGATCGGGGTGGCGAGGTTCGCGCGGATCAGCTGCTCCGTCGCCCGGGCGAGGACCAGTTGGGGCAGTGCCGTCTCACGGGCGATCTGTGTCAGGTTCACCCCGCCCGAGTAGCGGTTGATGACCTCCAGGACCCGCAGTGCCTGGTGGACGGATTCCAGCGGGGCGGGCGCCGGGCGTCCTTCGGGGGTCTTGCGGGCGGCGTGGGTCAGCTGCGGCTGTTTGAGGGCTTCCAGTGCCCATCCGTTCGCCTGGTCCGTCAGGTAGAGCGGGTTGAGCCGTGCGTTCTGCGCGACGGCGACCGCCACTTGCGGGCCCGGGGTGAAGACCTCCCCCAGGTCGGGGTGGTCCTTGCGGGGGCGGGCCCTGAGGGCCTGGCGCAGTCGTACGGGGAGCCGGCACGGGGGCCGGCCGGCCCGGCCGGGGCCGGTGGTGAGGGTGCTGAGGTCCTGGGTGGTGATGGGCGGGGAGGTCCAGATGACCGAGGCGCCGAGGGCCTCTTCGAGGTTCTCGGGGAACTGCGGCAGGGGCGGCAGGTGCTCCTCCGCGGGCAGGGTCCGTGCCTGGCGCATCCAGTAGCGGGCGGTGGCGACCTCGGCGCGGGCGAGGTGGAGGAGGTAGAGGCAACGGGCGGCGGTCCGCGAGCCCGCGCCGGCCGCGTACTGGAACCAGAACTGCGCGCCCTCCATCCGGTCGGACAGGTGGAGCAGGCAGCCGAACAGCAGCGCCGAGTCCACGCCGTGGGGCCAGGAGTCGGCATCGAGCGCGAGTTCGGCGAAGGCCCGGCTCTCCACGAGGCACCAGGCGAGGTCGTCCAGACCCCGGGCGGCCCGCACATGGCAGGCGGCGTCCAGGACGAGGTCGTCGTCGGCGGCGGCGCAGGCGGAGGACGCCTGCCTCCGCGCCGGCGGGACGGTGGCACCGGGCGGGCCGGCCGTGCCGGTTGCGGAGCGGGCACGGTCGGCGACGATCCGGCGGGCGATCCGGCGGCGGGCCGCCCCCTCGTCGTATCCGGCGTACTCCTCCGCGAGTACCGTCGCGTCCTCCAGGGCCGCGTCCAGATCGCACAGCGGCATGTCGCGGTGGCGGGGCATGTCGCGGTGGCGGGGCATGTCGCTCACTGGTCTTTCTCCTCTCCGGGGATCCAGTCCACCCCGAGCTTGCGGGACAGGGTTCGGCGTGCGCCGCGGATGTGCGAGCGGACCGTCGCGGGGGTGATCCCCATCATCCGGGCGACGGTGTCGGAGTCGTTGCCGAGGAGGAACGCCAGCAGCACCACGTCGTACTGCCGCTCGGACAGACCCGCGATCGCCGCGTACAGGCCGAGCTTCGACTCCAGCAGTTCGAGCCGCTCTCTGGAGGAGCGGCGCAGCGCGGCGAACCACGCCGTCTCCACCATCGCGACCTGGCGGCCCAGCGCCGCGAGCCGCCTCTCCACGTGCTCGCGCAGCACCGCCCAGGCGAAGCCGTGCAGGCTCGCCTCCTTCAGGGCCTGGTGCCACACCTTCAGCAGGAAGGTGAACACGTCGTCGACGACTTCCTCGGCGTCCTTGGGGTTGCCCAGTTGGAGGTGGGCGTAGCGCAGATAGGCGCGGTGCTGCTGGGAATGGAAAGCGGTGAAGTCCACCGGCAGTACGCCGGCCAGTTCGCTGGAGACCGCCTGGTCCCCCGATGGATCGAATTCGCCTTCGCTCATACGCTCCCCCACGGCTGTTCTTCGTCGCACGCCGGTGCGACGGGGACCTCTTGGTGGCGGGCGCGGGGAACGGCACGACGGTGGCCGGCGGTCGGTCCGCCGGTTCTCGTCCGTACGCCCGCGCCCGGCAGGCGCACGGGCGCCCTGAACACATGGATGACGAGACAACGGGCAGGGGTGACTAACAGCGCGAGGGCGGCCGTTTCGGCAACATTCACGTCGGCGCGGAACCTTCCAGATGGATCATGCACAATCGGCTGCCTGCCCCCGGACCGGCAGCCGCGGAGCTCTGTGCGCTCCCATTCACCACCCCATCGGAAAACGAGTCCGATCGTGCAGGCCGGTCCCGGAAAATCTTCCGGAGGAAGCGCATACGCCTCTCTGCGCGCCCCGGTTCACCTGCGCGCGCCCCTGGGCGCCCGCCGGGCGCCGTCTCCAGCGACGTGCGCCGATGTCCGCTGATGTGCCGCCCGTGCGGTCGCCCGCGGCCGCTCCCGTCACACGAACGGATGCCGCTGCCACCCCATCCGGTGGGACACGGCCCGACTCACCCCTCCGCGGTACGGGATGCCTGCATGGTGGGTCCAGCTTCCGGCGCCCCGGCTCCTCCGCCCCGCGCGCCCGTCGACCAGGAAGGGCGTGCCCCCATGGCGTTCGCGAGGACCCTGCTGCCCGTCGTGCTCTCCCTGGCCCTGGCCGGGGTCCCCGCCTCGCTCCCGGACGCGGCGGGCCGTGCGGCCGGTGCGGCGGCTGCGGCCGGTCCCACTGCCGTCGCCTACGACGGCCAGGTCGGCCACGAGACCGCGCTGTTCAGCGTGAAGGCCACGAACAACGCGGCGGCGCAGGAGTTCACCGTGGACGGCCCCCGGCTCTCCCGGGTGAGCGTCTGGCTGGGCAGCAAGGTGGCGAGGGGCACCGTGACCGCCCAGGTCCGCCGGGTCCGTACGGACGCCGCGTCGGCGATCGCCTCGACGACCCTGGACCTCGCCGCACTCGGCGGCGCCGGAGCCGGCTGGGTCGAGTTCCCGCTCGACGCCGCCGTCACCCCGGGCACCGTGTACTACCTGTTCCTCCAGGCGAGCACCGCGGAGAGCGGACCGATCGCCTGGTACGGCACCGTACGGTCCGTGCCCGGCTCGCTGACCGCCTGGAACTACGACAGGGCGTACTGGGGCGGCTGGCACGCCGCCACCTCCCGGCCGGCCTTCCACGTCAACCCCACCGGCAGCGAGCGCTGCGGGGAGACCGAGCCCTGCTACGTACCCGCTTCCGCCCTTGCCGCCCGTACCTCGGGCCTGTTGACCAACCGGGTCGCGACCGAGGCCGTCCTGCCCTCCTTCGCCGTGGGCGCCTCCTACGTCGACGGGAGCAACGTGCTGCGCCTGCCTTCCGGCCGGTGGCGGTACCTGCCCGACGGGGCGACGGCGTCGGCGGTGGTCTCGGCGGCCGACCCGGGCGCCCTGGCGCAGATCGAGGAGAGCCGCGCCTGGCTGGCGGCGGGTACGGTGCCGGGCGCCACGAACGCGCAGCGGACGGCTTCGCAGCGCGCCCTGCTGTCGATGAGGGCGCTGCTGAAACCGAACGGGGCGTTCGCCGCGGCGTGGGCGCCGCCGTGGGAGTACTCGTGGCCCCGCGACGGGGCGTTCGCCGCGGTCGCGTTCGCCGCCACCGGGCACGACGAGGAGGCGTACCGGATCCTGCGCTACGACGCGCTCACCCAGCGGGCCGACGGGACCTGGGAGGCCCGCACCCTGCTGGACGGCAGCGGCCCGCCGGACGCGCGGAAGTGGCAGCTGGACGCCAACGGCTGGGTCCCATGGGCCACTTGGCAGTGGTACCGGGCGGCCCCGGCGGGGGGACGGGACGACCGGCTGCGCGAGCTCTACCCGATGGTGCGCCGGGCGGCCGACCACGCCGCACGGTCGCTGGGGCCGGACGGGCTGCCGCCGGCCTCCCCGGACTACTGGGAGCTGGACACGACGACCACCAACATCGGTACCGCCGCTCCGCTGCTGGCCGGGCTCAACTCGGCGGCCGACCTGGCCGCCCGGCTGGGCAGGGGCGCGGACGCGGAGCGCTGGGGGGACGCGGCCCGGCGGCTGTCGGCCGGGATCGCCGCCGCCTTCGCCCCGCTGGGCTACCAGCGGACCGTCGACGGCAAACACGGCCGGGACAGCGCGGTGGCGTTCATGGCGCCCCCGTTCAACTCCGCCCCGGCCGGTCTCGGCGAGGCGCTGGACTCCACCTACCGGGCGCTGCTGCTGCCGAACGGCGGGGTCTCCCCCGGCAACGACCCCTCCTTCAGCTGGGGTTCGTACGCGTGGACGGCCAGCACCTCCTTCTTCGCCCTCGCCTGGGCCGGTACGGGTGAGCAGGCGAAGGCGGGCAGGGTGCTGGACTGGGTGCTGTCCCGGCGCAACGGGCTGGGTGAGCTGCCGGAGACGGTGAACGGGGCCGGGCTGCCGTCCGCCGTGGCGCCCTTGGGATGGACCGACGCGCTGGTGGTACTCACCGCGCTCGCCCTCCAGGGTTCCGCGCGACCCACGCCGCCCCCGGCGGCCGTGCATCATCGGTAGAGGGGCCGGCCCGTTGAGGGTCGCGTCCGTCATGCGCGTCGACGAGGAGACGGTCATGCGGGGCGGAACGGTCGCGGTGGTCGGCGGGAGCATCGCGGGGTGCGCCATCGCCACGGCGGTGGCGCGGGCGGGCGCCGGTGAGGTCGTGGTGCTGGAGCGCACGCGCGGGCGCCTCCAGGACCGGGGCGTCGGGCTGTGCATTCACAACGAGCGGGGCGCGGAGCTCGGTGCGAGCGGGGCGCTGCCCGCGGGGATCGCGGCGCACCCGCTGGAGCGGCGCCGCTGGGTGGTCCGCGACGATGCCCACGGGCCGGGTGGCCGGGTGATCTGGGAGCAGCCCTTCCCCTTCCACTCCTACCACTGGGGCCTGCTCTGGCACGGGCTCCGGGAGTCCGTGCCGGACTCGGTGGTCTACCGGCAGGGGGAGACGGTGACGGGCGTCGAGGAGGCGGGGAGCGCGGGCGCGGATGTCCGGCTCGGGGGTGGTTCCGTCGAGCGGTACGACCTGGTAGTGGGCGCCGACGGGTACCGGTCGGTGGTGCGCGCGGCGCTCTGCCCGGACTCCCGGCCGCAGTACGCCGGTTACGTGTGCTGGCGCGGCAACTTCGACGCGGCGCTGCTCCCCGGGCCCACCGGGCTCGGCAGCGTCGCGGACGCGTTCCCCGAGGCGGTGACCACGATCTGCTTCGCGGGCGGCTCGTGCGTCATCTACCGCATTCCCGGGCCGGACGGCCCGCGGGTGAACTGGGTGCTCTATGCCGCTCCGCCGCTGGACGGCAGCCTGCGCCTCGACGATCCGACGAGCTTCCCGCCCGGCGGCCTCACCCCGGCGCTGGCGCTGCAGCTGGCCGCGTTGCTCGATCGGGAGTTCCCGCCGTACTGGGGGCGGGCGCTCGCGCTCACCGGCCCGGCGGACACCTTCGTCCAGCCCATCTACGACGTGGAGACCCCACGCGCCGCCGCCGGCCGGCTGCTGCTCGCGGGGGACGCCGCGAGCGTCGTACGCCCCCACAACACGAGCGGCGCGGCGAAGGCCCTCCAGGACGCCACCGCCCTCGCCGACGGCTGGCGCGGCTGCGGAACCTTCGAGGAGCTGCTGCGCGGGTACCAGGAGACCCGGGGCGCCGCCGGACGGGACCTGGTCGCGCTGGCCCGCCGGCTGGGGCGCGCCCAGGTCGAGCGGACCCCGGCCTGGGCGCGCATGAACGGCGCCGAGATGGAGGCCTGGTGGCGGGGGCAGCTCGGCGGGTCCCCCGGTATCGGGGGCCGGGCGATGAACCCGTAGCGCGCGGCCCCCTCGGGTCAGCGATCCATGGTGGTGTTGCTGGTGATCGTGCCGTCGGAGCCGGAGACGGTGACCGCGTGGCGGACTCCGTCGGAGCCGATGACCACGGCCAGCCAGGCGCTCCCGCCGCCGTCCTGGGCGACCGCGCGCAGCCCCGCCACCTTGCCGCCCGGCACCGCCGCGGCCGCCTTCTCGGCCGCCTCGCCGATGGCCAGGGAGGGGATGGGTGCGGGCGCCGGGGCGCCCTTGCCGCTCCCGTGGCGGCCCGGCCCGCCGGGCGCGTCGGGTGCGTCGGGGGCCGCCTGGCGGCCGGGCTCGCCCGGGCCGCGTTCGTGGCGCGGTTCGGCGTTCTTCGGGCCGCCCCGGAGGCCGCCCTCGGGTCCGGGTCCGGCCCAGGCGAAGTGCGGGCCGCGCTCGACGCGGCCGTGGTGGTCGTGGTGCTCGGCCACGGCCACCGCCGTCACCACGCCCACGACCACCACGGCCGCCGCGCCCGCCGCCACCCAGCGGGCGCTCCGGCCGCGGGGGACGAGGCGGCCCAGGGCCGCGGACTTGCGGGCTCCGGCCTCGGGGACAGCCGGAGGGGCGGCATGGGCGGCGGTCTCGGCCTGCTCGGGCGGCGGGACAGAATCAGACATACGGGAACTCCTCAGAACAACCGGGCGTGGTGCGCGGCTCGTTCCCGAGCATGCTGAGCGGAAGCTGAAGCCCCGCTGAAGCCACCTGAAGACCTCTTCAGCCGGCGGCGGGGCTGTACTGCGATCCTGTCCGGCATGCGCGTACTGGTGGTGGAGGACGAACGGCGGCTCGCCGTGGCCCTGCAGCGTGGGCTGCAGTCGGAGGGGTTCTCGGTCGATGTGGCCCACGACGGGTCCCAGGGACTGTGGATGGCCACCGAGCACGACTACGACCTGATCGTGCTCGACATCATGCTGCCCGGCCTCAACGGCTACCGGGTGTGCGCGAAGCTGCGCGCGGCCGGAAACGAGTCGGGGATCCTGATGCTCACGGCGAAGGACGGGGAGTACGACGAGGCCGAGGCCCTGGACACCGGAGCCGACGACTTCCTGTCCAAGCCGTTCTCCTATCTGGTGCTGGTCGCCCGGCTGCGCGCGCTCGGCCGGCGTACGGGCCGTCGCCGTCCCCAGGTGATGCGGTTCGGGGACCTGCTGCTCGACCCCGCCCGTCACTCGTGTTCCCGGGGCGGGACGGAGATACGGCTGACCGCACGGGAGTTCGCCGTGCTGGAGTGCCTGGCCCGGCGCTCCGGTGAGGTGGTGCCCAAGCGGGACATCCTGGAACAGGTGTGGGACAGCGCCTTCGACGGCGATCCCAATGTGGTCGAGGTCCACGTCAGCGCCGTCCGCCGCAAGATCGACGCGCCGTTCGGGCGTGCCGCGCTGGAGACCGTGCGCGGGGCCGGGTACCGACTGGCGGCCGACGGTGGCTGAGCGGATCCGCCTGCGCGGGCGCGTGCGCGCCGCCCTGCACACCGGCCTGCGCGCGGTGCTGCGCCATTGGCCGGTGCTGCGGCGGTTGTGGCCCACCACGGTACGGGCGCGGGCGACCGTGGGCGCCAGTGCGGTGGTGGCCGTGGCCCTGGCGGTCGCCTCGTTCGCCCTGCTCGGGCTGCTGGAGGCGAACCTGCTCCGCAACGCCGAGAACGACGCCCGCCGGCAGGCCGAGAACGTGGCGCAGCTCGCCGCCACCGGCAAGCTGGGCCGCGTACGTCCGCCGGCCCGCGGCATCGACTTCGTCCAGGTGGTGGGCGCCGACGGCCGCATCCTGTTCGCCAGCCCGAACCTGGCCGGTGTGCCCGCCTTCCCGCCGCCCGCCCCCGGCATCCCCGGGACCCGGTTCCACACGTGGCGGGTCCGCCCGATCGACGGCGAGTACCGGCAGCGGGTCGTCCAGGTCGTCACGCAGACCCCGGACGGCATGGCCATCGTCTACGCCGGCGCCTCGCTGCGGGACGCGGACGCGGCCGACGACACCACCACCGCCGCCCTCGTCATCGGCATGCCCCTGCTGCTGGCCACCGTCGCCCTGGTGACCTGGCGGGTCACCGGCCATGCGCTCAGGCCGGTGGAGGAGATCCGGGCCGAGGTCGCCGGGATCTCCGACCGCGACCTGCACCGCCGGGTGCCGGTACCGGGCACCCACGACGAGGTGGCCCGGCTGGCCGAGACCATGAACGCCACCCTGGACCGGCTGGAGGCGTCCGGGATCCGGCAGCGGCAGTTCATCGCCGACGCCTCGCACGAGCTGCGCAGCCCCATCACCGTCCTGCGCACCCAGCTGGAAGTGGCCCTGGCCGTCCGGGACCCGGAGCTGTGGCCCGAACTGATCGGCGGGGCCCTGGAGGACATCGAGCGGCTCCAGCACCTCACGGCCGACCTGCTGCTGCTCGCGCGCATCGACGCGGCCCAGCCCGTGGTCACCGCCCCGCTGGACCTGACCGCCCTGGTGCGCGAGGTGGTGGAGGAGCGCCTCGGCGACCGGGTCCCCGTACGGATGCGGCTGGAGCCCGATGTCGAGGTCACGGCGGGCGCGCTGTGGCTCGGCCGGATCGTCACCAACCTCGTGGACAACGCGCAGCGCTACGCCGCGGGGCGCGTGGACGTCACCCTGCGCACCGTGAAGGGGGCGCGTTCGGGCACGGCCGTACTGGAGGTCGTCGACGACGGCCCCGGCATCCCGGCGGCGGACCGCGAGCGGATCTTCGAACGCTTCACGCGCCTCGACGACTCGCGCAGCCGCGATCACGGCGGAGCCGGCCTGGGCCTGGCCATCGCCCGCGACCTGAGCACCCACCACGGAGGCACCCTGACGGCGCAGGACGGCCCGGGGGGCGGCGCCCGCCTGGTGCTGCGCCTGCCGACTACGCGCCTGCCGTGACACCCGCGCCCGGCACGCTCCGCCGGGCGATCTCCGTACCGGCGGCGAGCAGGACCAGTGCGCACAGGGCGGCCCGCCACGGTGCGGACTCGCCCTCCGGGGCCGGGGAGACCCGGCGCTGCGGGTCGTAGGCGACCTTGATCTCCTCTCCCACCGCGGCGAGGGGCCGGTCGTCCTTGAGTTCGCCGGGGTAGCCGCCCGGGCAGCGCAGTTCGAGTCGGTACACGGTCTTCTCGGGCGGGCCGCCCTCACCGTACGAAGCCTGCACCTTGGTGTGGACCGCTCCGACGACGCAGGTGGCAACCTCGGCGCGCGCGGTCGCCTGATCGGCGGCCGTCACGGTGAGCAGCAGCCCGACGGCCAGGAACAGCACCCCGAAGAAGCCGGCGCTGCCGCCGACGCGCACGACGTACGCCGCGCACGCACCGGCGACCAGGAGCGCCCCGCCCGCCACCGCGACCGCTGTCGGCGGCGACGAAGGGCCCGCCAGGTACCAGTGGACCCATCCGTACACGGCCGCCGCGGCCGCTACGGGCAGGGCCACGGTGAACCACCGCATCCGCCGCCGCTCCGTTCCCGGCACGAGCACCACCCCCGCCTGGGGGACGTCGGCGGCCCGCGCCCGGTTGCCGTTGACACGACGTCAACTCCCTCTCCGTGGAAGGCGCGGAAAACCCGGTGCCGCGAAGGGGCCCGATCACTAGACTCGCCGTGCGCGCTGCCGACAGGGCACCGCGCCCATGCCGAGTGAAGAGAAGGGGAGCCGCGCCATGTGCACGTACCGCACCGCCGCCTTCGCTCCCCCGTCCCGGTACGACGTGATCCCGGTGTCTCGCAGCGCGCGGTGCCCGCTGCGCGGCCGGCACCGTATGCCCGTGACCCACTCCTAGGGTTCCGATCCCTTCCCGGGTTCCGTTCCCCGTCCCGCCTTCCGCGGGCCCGTGAGCCGCAATCCCGTACGTCCTCCTGCCCGGACCCCGTCCGGACGGGGACGGCGGCTGCGCCGGGCCGCGGTCGTGCCCCGGGTCATAGATCGCGCTGCCCTCTTCCCTCAGCACACTCGAAAGGCCTCGGGCCATGCGCGCCAACAGGCAGCCCCGTAGCACCACTTCCTCCACCGCCGTCCGCAACCTGGGCATCCTCGCCCACGTCGACGCGGGCAAGACCACCATCACCGAACGGATCCTGTTCGCGACCGGTGCCATCCACAAGCGGGGCGAGGTCCATCACGGCACGACCGTCACCGACTACGACGCCCAGGAACGCGATCGCGGCATCACCATCTTCGCCGCGGCCGTGAGCTGCGCCTGGGGCGGTCACCGCGTCAACCTGATCGACACCCCGGGTCACGTCGACTTCTCCGACGAGGTCGAACGTTCCCTGAGGGTGCTGGACGGGGCCGTCGCGGTCTTCGACGCCGTCGCCGGGGTCGAGCCGCAGAGCGAGACGGTGTGGCGGCAGGCGGACCGGCACGGTGTGCCGCGGATCGCGTTCGTCAACAAGCTGGACCGGGCGGGCGCCGACCTCGATACGGCCGTCGCGTCGATCCGCGGGCGGCTGGGCGTCGTACCCCTGGTGGTACAGCTGCCCATCGGGGCGGAGGACTCCTTCACCGGTGTCGTCGACCTGCTGGGAATGCGCGCGCTGAGCTGGGAGGCCGGCTCCGACACCTACCAGGAGGGTCCGGTGCCCGAGGCGCTGCGCGAGGAGGCCGCCGGGCGGCGCCGGCTGCTGGAGGAGACGGTGGCCGAACTGCACGCCGACGCCCTGGAGGAGTTCTGCTCGGCCTCGGCCCTGACGGAGCGCACCCTGGCGCGCGCCCTGCGGGAGCTGACGCTGCGCGGGGACGGTGTGGTGGTGCTGTGCGGCTCGGCGTACCGCAACCGCGGCATCGAACCCTTGCTGGACGCGGTCCTCGCGTACCTGCCCTCGCCCTCCGACATGCCTCCCGTACGGGGCCTGGCGCCGGACGGTGCGGAGCAGGAGCGGGTTCCCGACCCGGCCGAGCCGTTCGCGGCCCTCGCCTTCAAGGTGACGGCGACGGCGACCGGTCGGCTCACGTACCTACGGGTCTACGCGGGCACCCTGCGCAAGGGCGCGACGGTACTGGACGCGGCCACGGGCCGTACGGAGCGGGTCGGCCGGATCCTGCGGGTCCAGGCCGACCGGCACGAGGAACGGGAGGAGGCGGTGGCCGGTGACATCGTCGCGGTGGTCGGGCTGAAGGCCGCCCGGGCGGGCACGACCCTGTGTGCGCCGGGCGCGCCGCTGGTCCTCGAACCGCCGTCGGTGGCCGAGCCGGTGGTGTCGGTCGCGGTCGAGGCCCGTCGCAACAGCGACACGGGACGGCTCTCGGCGGCGCTGGCGCGCCTCGCCGAGGAGGACCCGTCGCTGGTGGTGCGGTCCGATGCGGAGAGCGGCCAGACCGTGCTGTCGGGGATGGGCGA
The DNA here is from genome assembly GCF_045161815.1 of Streptomyces avidinii. Classification (NCBI taxonomy): domain Bacteria; kingdom Bacillati; phylum Actinomycetota; class Actinomycetes; order Kitasatosporales; family Streptomycetaceae; genus Streptomyces; species Streptomyces avidinii. Next base: position 8,366,715 of record NZ_CP108863.1, on the reverse strand, counting down.
GCTGCACCTGGAGGTCGCGGTGGAGAAGATCCGCAGCGGCCACGGGGTGGAGGTCGTCGTCGGCCGGCCGCAGGTCTCCTACCGGGAGACCGTCGTGCGCGGGGTGAGCGGTCTGGTCCACCGGCACGTCAAACAGGACGGTGGCGCGGGCCAGTTCGCGCACGTCGTCCTCGACGTCGAGCCGCTGGACGAGCCGTGCTTCGAGTTCCGGTCGACGGTCGTCGGCGGGCGCGTACCGCAGGAGTACGCGCGCGCCGTGGAGGCCGGCTGCCGGGACGCGCTCGCCGAGGGCCCGCTCGGCGGGTTCCCGGTGACGGGGCTGCGGGTCACGCTCACGGACGGGGCGACCCACTCCAAGGACTCCTCGGAGATGGCGTTCCGGGCGGCGGGCCGGTTCGGGCTGCGCGAGGCCCTGCGCCTGAGCACGATGGAGCTGCTGGAGCCGCTGGCCGAGGTGACCGTGACGGTTCCGGAGGACGGCGTGGGCGGCGTCCTGGGTGATCTCGCGGCCCGCCGCGGCCGGGTGTCCGGTTCCACGGCGGAGGCCGGGACCGCCGTGATCACGGCGGCCGTACCGCTGGCCGAGCTCTTCGGCTACGCGTCCCGGCTGCGCGGCCGGACGCAGGGCCGGGGCACCTTCACCACCCGGCCGGCCGGTCTCGCACCGGTACCGGCCTCGGTCGCGGGCGCCCTGCCGGCCCGGTGACGGCGCCGTTGCCGCCCGCCCCGCCCCCTGTCGTGGGGGCGGGGCGGGCCACGCCCTGCCACTAAGCTGCGGCCTTCGGGGGTTCCAGCAGACAGGCAAGGTGAACATGTTCGAGTCGGTGCAGGAAAATCCCTACCCTGACAGCCACGTCCTCGGCGAGGGCCCGGAGCCGCACCCGCTGCTGCGGCCCGTACTGCCGCTGCTGGGCCGGTGGCACGGGCGGGGGCAGGGCGAGTACCCGACGCTCGAGAAGGACTTCGCCTACGAGCAGGAGATCACCTTCAGCCACGACGGCCGTCCCTTCCTCCGCTACGAGGCCCGCGCCTGGCTGATCGACGCCTCCGGGGCGCCCGTACGGCCGGCGGGACGCGAGGCCGGGTGGTGGCGGGTGACGCCGGACGCCGCCCTGGAGGTCGTGCTCGCCCACCCCACCGGCATCGTCGAGACGTATGTCGGGCGGGTGTCCGGCGCGGAGATCGAGATCGAGACCAAGGACGTGGCGCTGACCCCGCTGGCCAAGGAGGTCACCGGTACGCGGCGCCACTACACGGTGGGGGACGGCGAGCTGACGGTCGTTCACGACATGGCCGCGGTGGGACAGCCCCTGCAGCACCACCTCACGACGCGCCTGCGCAAGCGCTCCGCCTGATACGTCCCTGCCGGTCCGGCCTCGCGGAGATCACCCGGGTGCCCCGGCACGGCTGCGGGTGCTGCGGACCGCGCCGTCGCATAGTCGGTGGCAGGCCCGAGCCGGAGGCCGTGACCGTGGGGAGTGACCGTGGTGCTTGTGGGACGACGCGCCGCCCTGGCGGCCCTGGTGTGTGCGGGGGCCGCCGGGTTCGTGCCCGGCACCGGTTCCTCTGCGGCGGCATCGCCGTCGCCGGTGGCCGCGGCTGCCGGCGCCGCCGCCACCGCCGGTCCGCGCCCGCCGGCCTCCCTTCTCGGCGATGAGATCCGCCGACTCCCCACGTCCCGCAAGGCTCTGGCCCTCACCTTCAACGCCGCCTGGGACGATGCCGGGGTCGACACGGTGCTGGCCGAACTGCGGCGGCGAAAGCTGCCCGCCACCTTCTTCCCGACCGGTCGGTTCGCCGAGGCCGAACCGGCTGCGGTGCGCGCCATGGCGGACGCGGGGCACGGACTGGGCAACCACTCGTACAGCCACCCCTACTTCGACGACCTGAGCACGACGGAGCGGGCCGACGAGGTGAGTGCCGCCGATGCGGCCATCCGGAAGGCGTCCGGGACCGAGCCGCTGCCGTTCTTCCGGTTCCCGTACAGCTCCACCACCCCGGAGTCGATCGCCGATGTCAACGCGCTGGGCTACGCGGCGATCGAGTTCAGCGCCGACACCAACGGCTATCTCGGCCCGGAGGGCGGCATGAGCGTGGACCGTGCCGTCCGGCGTGCCGTCGACGCCTTCGCCCCGGGGGCGATCATCCAGATGCACGTCGGGAGCCACGGGGACGGAGTCGTCCTCGACGCCGAGGCCCTTCCGCTGATCATCGACGCTGCCCTGGCCGACGGCTACGAGGTCATCGACCTGCGCCGGTTCCTCGAAGCCTGACGAGTGACTCCGGCCGGGAACAGGCGGGGGCGCATATATCGGTGCGCCCCGGGCCCGCGGACCGCGTAATGTCTCGCCCTGTTGATCCCGGGGAGAGGACATTCATGCAGGTCAGATCCAGGCGCGGCTTCCTTGTCGCGGCCGCCGCCGTCACCGCGTCGGCATCCGTCGGCGCCTGCCGTCGCCGGGACGGTGCGAGCGGTGATCCGCTCGATGTGTCGGCGAGTGCGGATCTGCCCGTGGCACCGGAATCCGTGGCCGCCGACGGCACCACGATCGTGCTCGGTGACCCGGCCGCGCCGCTCGCCGTCCGGTTGTACGAGGACCTGAGCTGCCCGGCCTGCGCCGAGTTCGAGACGGAGGGCACCGCCCCGTACCTGAAGCGGGCGGCACGCAACGGCGGGCTGCAGTTGCAGTTCACGCTGGGTTCCTTCCTCGGTCCCGGATCGAAGTTCGCCGCGAACGCGCTGCGCGCTGCGGTGGATCGGAACAGGTTCGCCGAGTACCACGAACTTCTGTACCGCCACCAGGCCCGGGTCCGGAAGTCCGGGGGCTTCACGCGGGACCGGCTGCTGGGACTGGCGATCATGATCGAGGGTCTGCGCGGCCCGGAGTTCGACGCGGCCGTGCTGGACACGAAGTACCAAGACTTCGTCGAGGCCGCGGACGATGCCATGAGCAGGTCACCCGCCAAGGGAACCCCCACGATGGCGATCAACGGAACCCTGGTGCCGCCGGGCAGCCGGGCGTACTACACCGATCGCAGCAGCCTGTACCGACACCTGAAGAAGGTGGCCCGGGCCACGGGGTAGGAGCGCGGGGATGTCATGGGTGAGCGAGAAGGAAGTCGCTCTCCCCCGCCGAGTGCCTGGCCTTCGTACTGCACGACCTGTTCGCCGTCCGACGGCGGCGCGCTGCGCCCCTCGCTGCTCCGGCGCGGTGCGGGCGACGTCGCTTCCCAGGCCATCACCTTCGCCCGGTACGCCGAGGCGGCGCACGCGGCACCGGTCAACGGGATCCCGGGGGCGCTGTCGGTGATGGCGTTCACCTTCCGGGACGGCAGGATCATCGCGCTGGACATCCTCACCGACCCCGAACGCCTGGCGCGCATCGACCTGAGCGTCCTCGACGGCTGATACACGCCTTCGGGGTGATCCACCTCACACTTTGTCAAAACTCCAAGCCCCGGGGTGCCTTGCGGACGAATCCACGAGGACGAAGGGGCAGCGCCATGACCAGGAGCACGGATGCGGTCGCGACCGGCGGCGCAACCCGGTCGCGCCGAGCCGCACCGGGTCCGGGATCGTGCCGCTCCTGTGGTGAACCCGTGCGTGATGCGCGGTCATTCCGTGCCCCTCGGGTGAACTTCTGGACCTCGCGCGGGCTTCGACGCCCGGTCGGGGCGATACGTGGCCCTCGCACCTCACAGGTCGTGACGGAGGGAATTCGGCTGGTAGTAATTAGGTGAATTCCTGACTGAATTCCCGTCAACAAGCCTCCGCTTCATATCTCGATTTGATAACAACCCACCCTCGAAGGACTGGACCATTCGCAGGCGACGCGCGTAACTGTCCTTTGTTTATTGGAAGTTGATTGTTCGTCAAATCAGGCCGACAGGTAACGGAATGATTTCTCGAACCACGCCCCCGTTTGTCCGAATTCTCCTCCGCATTCGTCTGGCAGGCTTCCGCGCACCCAGTCTTCCGACAACGATTTGAGGTGCCCATGACAGGACGTCGCAGACGGCCTGCCACCGCCGCCGCCGCCGACCACCGCCGCAAACCCCGGCGGTTGATACTCGTCACCGCCGCCACCGCAGCGGCGGGGCTGATAGCCGCAGGCATCGCCTATTCCGGAATCGGCGACGGCGCCCAGGCGGCGGCGCCCGTACAGGCCGCCGCCGCCGAGGCACCGGCCGCCGCACCCGCGCGCGACCAGGAGCCCGAGCCGATCGCGGCCGCGCCCTCCAACGAGACCGAGCGCGGCTTGATCTTCGACGGGCTGGAGGCCGCGCCGAAGGGCGACAAGTGCGTGGGTGTCTACCGCACCACCGCCGGGCTGTGCACCCACGGCCCCGACGCCCCGCCCAAGGGCGTCGACATCACGAAGGACATCGAGCCCGCCGTCAAGGAGAAGGCTCCGGCGGCCGATCCGGCCAGCCCCGCGGCCGCCGACCCGGCCAGCAAGGAAGGCGGCGGGCGTCCTCAGGACGCGCCCGCGGCCGACGCCTCGGCCGCCAAGGCCTCCGCGCCCGAACCGGCGGCCGCGGCCGGCAGCCAGAACGTCGCCGCCGGCCCCGCGGGCCAGACCGTCCAGTGCGAGGGCGACGGCAGCACCGGCAACCGCGTGCAGGTCGTCTACGTCCACGCGCCGGGCAAGGACCGATACTCCGAGTACGTCGCCTCGTTCCGCAAGTGGGCCGCCGACGCCGACCTCATCTACTCGGCGAGCGCCAAGGAGACCGGCGGAGTACGTCACATCCGTTATGTGACGGCCGCCGACTGCACCCCGACCGTGCTCAACATCGAGCTCCCGGCCTCGGCACTGGCCGAGTTCAGCGCGACCAACAACGCGCTCGCCGGCAAGGGCCTCGACCGTCGCGACCGCAAGTACATGATCTTCGCCGACACCCAGGTCTACTGCGGCATCGGTACCTTCGCGGGCGACGAGCGGCCCGGCCAGGCCAACCAGAGCAACTTCGGTCCCTCCTACGGGCGCACCGACTCCGGCTGCTGGGGCGGTCACACCGCCGCGCACGAACTCGGCCACAACCTGGGCGCCGTCAACAACAGCGCCCCGAACACCAGCCGTGGCGCGCACTGCACGGACGAGTACGACGTGATGTGCTACTCGGACACCCCGTACTACCCGCAGATGCGCAACATCTGCACCAACCAGGCGTCCGAGAACATCCTGGACTGCAACCACGACGACTACTTCCACACGAGTCCCAAGCCCGGCAGCTACCTGGCCACGCACTGGAACATCGCCGACAACCAGTTCCTGATGAAGAGCAAGGGCGGCGGCGGCACGGACCCGGGTCCGAACCCCAACCCGACCCCGACGCCCACCAAGAAGCCCACGCCGACGCCGACCAAGAAGCCCACCGGCGGACCGACCGTGACGGCGGCCCAGATCCAGGCCGACTCCGTCGTCGTGAGCTGGCCCAAGGTCGACGGTGCCACCTGGTACGCGGTGCAGCTCAACGGCAAGCACCTGACGTGGGTCCAGTCCCAGGTGCTCCGCATCTACAACCTGCAGCCCAACACCGCCTACAAGGTCACCGTCTCGGTCCGCGACAGCTCCGGCCGTGACACCGGACCCGGCAAGGCCGCGTCCTTCCGTACGACGGGCGCGGGCGGCGGCGCGACCACCCCGGGCACCCGCTACGTGCTCGGCAACGGCAGCACCGGCATGGCCGCCGAGGTCTGGGGCGGCCGCACCGCCGACGGCACCGTGCTCGTCGGTGGCCGCACCAACGGCTACGCCCAGCAGCAGTGGTACTTCGACGACGCGGGCAGCGGCCAGGTTCGCATCAAGTCCGTGGCCACCGGCAAGTGCCTCCAGCCGGGCGGCACCCCCGCCGCGGGCATGTGGGTCTCCCAGCAGCCCTGCGGCAACGGCAACAAGGCGCAGGCCTGGAAGCTGACCTCGCGCGGCGGCGCGGTGACCGTGACGGACGCCAGTGGCGGCTTCGCCCTCACCGTGAGCAGCCGCCCCTACTACGGGTACTGGCTGCTGGACCTCCAGCGTGCGGACGGCCGTGCGACGCAGGCCTGGACCCTGCAGAAGTCCGGCTGATCACTGCCACGGCGCAGCACCACCTGACGCCCTGACGGCGTGAAACCACCCCGGCGGACGGTCGCCCAGCGCGGCCGTCCGCCGGCACCCCTCATCTTGACCGGAGCACCCCGACGATGCGCATACGAATCGTTTTCTCGGCCGCCCTGGCCACCCTCGGCCTCATGTTCCTGCTCCCCGCCGCGGCCCACGCCCACGGAGACACCGTGAAGGTGGTGGTGACCGGGCAGCGGGACGGCCACGTCACCGCCGATGTCACCTGGGAGAACGACGGGGACGCCGTCGACGAGGCCGTCGCCGCGACCGTGAACGCGGTCAGTGTCGACGGCACCCGCACCATGGGCCCGTGGCGCCTGGTCCGCGACCCTGCCGCGGCGCCCGCGGGCTGGACCACGGCCGAGACGCTGCCGCCGGGTTCGTGGAAGGTCGGCGTCGACGTGGGCTTCCCGGCCCTGGGGCACGGCGAACTCGAAGTGGCCGTACCCGTGGTGGACCCGGCTCCGGTCGCCTCCGTGACGTCTCCCGTCACGCCGTCCGCCGCGCCGCCGTCGGCTCAGGCGTCGGCCTCTCCCGCTTCGGCATCGGCCGCGTCCTCGGCGCAGGCACCGGACCCGGCCGCCGACACCCAGGGGTACGCCGTCTGGTGGACGACCGCGGGTGTCGCGGTGACGGCCGTGGCCGGTGCGGCCGTGGGTCTCCTGCTCCGCCGCCGCCGACGCGTGCGGCTGGACCGGCTCGGCTAGGCCGTCCCTTCCGGACCCGGACGATCACTCTTCCACACGGGCCCCGGCGGGAACCCGGCCGCCCGATCATGCGTCGTAGGGGACGCGAGGGCGGCAGACGGGCTGCGGCGGACGGGCGGGGCACCGGTGGTGGACGTGGCGGGGAGCGGTGCGCGGCGCACCGCCCGGTGGCGCTGGGGCACGGACGCGCGGGGCCGTACGGCCCGGACCCGTGGACGCGTTCCCGCGGCGCTCGCCGTACTGACGGCCGCCCTGCTGGTGTTCCATTCCTCGGTCCCCAACGCCGTGGGCCGCCCGGGCAGTCTGCTGGAGGCGTTCCTGCCCTGGCTGGGCCTCGCGGTCCCGGTCCTGCTCGTCGCGGCGCTGGTGCGCCGCTCGGTCAGCGCGCTGGTGGCCGTGCTGCTGCCCGCCGCCGCCTGGGCCGTTCTCTTCGGCGGTCTGCTGCTGCCCGCGGACCGCGGCGCGCACGACATCACGGCCGTCCAGCACAACGTGAGTGACGAGAACCCCGACCCCGCGGGCACCGCGCGCGCCCTGATCGGGTCCGCGCCGGACCTCGTCGCGCTGGAGGAACTGACGCCCGCCGCCCTGCCGGCCTACGAGGCGGCGCTGGCCCCCGAGTACCCGTACCACGCGGTCGAGGGCACGGTCGGACTCTGGTCGAGGCATCCGCTCACCGACGTCCGCCGCGTGGACATCAGGCCCGCGGGCATCGGGGAGGGCTGGAACCGTGGCCTGCGCTGCGGTGTGCGCACGCCCCGGGGCGAGATCGCGGTGTACGTGGCGCACCTGCCCTCGGTCCGCTTCCGGTCGACCGGTTTCGGCTCGGGCCCGCGGGACGAGAGCGCGCGGCTGCTGGGCGCGGCCGTCGCCGCCGAGAAGGTGGAGCGGGTGGTCCTGCTGGGCGACCTCAACAGCACGGTGGACGACCGGGGTCTCGCCCCGCTGACCTCCCGGTTGAGCGCGCCCCTGCGGGGGTTCGCCCTGAGCTGGCCCGCAGTCTTTCCGGTGGCCCGGATCGACCAGGTCCTGACCCGCTCGGCGACCGCCGCCGAGGTGTGGACGCTGCCCGCCACCGGCAGCGATCACCTGCCGGTCGCCGCCCGCATCAGGTTCGATGCCTCATAGCCGGATGACGAGCTTGCCCCGCACCTGGCCGTCCCGCAGCCGGCGGATGGCATCGGGTACCTCGGCGAGCGGGTAGATCCGGTCGACGGCGGGGGTCACCGCACCCGCCTCGATGAGTTCCGTGAGGGCTTCGAGGTCGCGACTGCGCACCAGGGTGCCGTGCGCGCGGAGCCGGTGCCCGACGAAGGGCGACAGCAGCATCGCGCCCAGCTGTCGCTCGTTGCCGCCGATCCACTTGCCGCCGCCCTCCCCGCCGACGATGGCGAGGGTGCCGCGCGGAGTGAGGGCGCGACGCAGCCGGGCTATGGGGCGGTTGCCCGCGATGTCCAGGATGACGTCGTAGCGGCGGCTGCCGTCGACGGGGTCCTGGTGCGTGTAGTCGAGGACCTCGTCGGCGCCGAGGGAGCGGACCAGGTCGGTCTTGGCGGTACTGCACACTCCGGTGACGTGGGCTCCGTAGGCCTTGGCCACCTGTACGGCGAAGCTGCCCACGCCGCCCGAGGCGCCGAGGACGAGGACGCTCCGGCCCGCTTCGACGCGTCCGCTGTCGCGCACGGCGCCCAGGGCGGTGCACCCGGAGACGGGTACGGCCGCGGCCTGTTCGAAGTCGAGGCCGGCCGGCTTGGGAGCGAGCGTGCCCTCCTTGGCGACGGCGTACTCGGCGAACGAGCCGGAGCAGTTGCCGTACACCTCGTCGCCCGGCCGGAAGCGGGTGACGTCCGGGCCGACGGCTTCCACCACCCCCGCGACATCCATGCCGCGGACGCGCGTCCTGGGTGTCCGCAGGCCCGACACGGCTCGGACCGCGTAGGGCAGGCCCGCCATGAGGTGCCAGACACCCTGGTCGACGCCGGCCGCGCGCACCCGTACGAGGACCTCGCCGCGGCCCGGCTCCGGCCGCTCCACCTCTTCGAGCCGCAGGACCGCGGGCGGTCCGTATCTGTCCTGGACCATGGCTTTCATGAGTCGTCTCCCTCGGTGACGGTGTACTGGAACACGGAGTCGAGCGGTACCTGGAACACGCGGGCGATCTCGAAGGCCTTCTCCAGGGAGGGCGAGTAGCGGCTCTGTTCGATGGCGATCACCGTCTGCCGGGTCACTCCGATCCGGCGGGCGAGCTCGGCCTGGGTCATCTCTCCGTTGGCGAAGCGCAGGGCCCGGATGCTGTTGGTGACCCGGGTGGGCCTCACCACGGGTGGAAGCCCAGCCGGTAGGAGGCGATCTTCGCCATGGAGGCGAGCAGCGCCGACAGGACGAACCCCAGGTAGATCACGTTGGCGATCCAGAACTGGTCCGCCTCGGCCATCGCCAGGAGCATCCCGGCCACGGCGCCGATCGCGACGAACGACTGGCCGATGTGCTCACCGAACCGGTGGATCTCCCGGTCGCGCTGGTCCTTGACCTTGCCGTCCTCGGGCGAGATCAGCGACACGATGATGTGGAGCGCGATCGAGGCGACGATCGCCGCGCCGACCGACCACAGGAGTGCGGCGGCGTACGGCTGCTCGGCCAGGGGCCCGCTCCCGGAGCGTCCGAGAACGACGGTCAGATACGCCCCGTACGCGAGGACCGTGACCACGATCATGATCCACGCGCGTTTCTCCTCGACTGCCACTGCCACTCCCGATGTAAAGAAAACCCGACATCACCAGTGTCAAAGATCCAGGACACGATGTCAATATTTCTTTACCTCGCCACGCGCGGGCAGGGCGCGGGCCGGCCGAGGAGGGCGGATCGTCCCCGGGTGCGCCTCAGCGCCCCGGGGCGCTGGGCTCGTCGAGGAGTTCGGGGCCGTTGTTGCGCACGTTGTTGACCGCGGTCGACACGGCACGGACGTCCAGCCGGCCGCCCGCGGGAGCGGCGAGCAGGGCCCGCAGGCGGTCCGGGTCCTGGTGCGACGGGTCGAGCCAGGCCTCGTAGTCGGCCGGAGCGAGGGCCAGCGGCATCCGGGGGTGGACGCGGCCGGCCGCGTCCGTGGCCTCGGTGGTGATGATGGTGCAGGTCGCCCACCAGGCCGCCGGATCGTCGTCGTCCGTGACGGCGGGGTCGCGCCAGAACTCGTACAGCCCGGCCATAGCCATCACCTCGCCGTCCTCGGGGCGGATGAAGTACGGCTGCTTGTACGCCTTCACGGAGCCGGAGGCGGGGACCGGCTGCCACTCGTAGAACCCGTCGGCGGGCAGCAGGCACCGGCGCTTGGCGAAGGCGCGCCGGTAGGCGGGCTTCTCGTGGACCGTCTCCACCCGCGCATTGATCATCTTCGCGCCGCCGGAGAGGCTCTTCGACCAGGAAGGGACCAGCCCCCACCGCAGGGGGCGCAGTTGCCGCTCCAGTACGCCGCTCTCCCGGTCGGCGCGCTCCAGTACCGCCCACACCGCATCGGTCGGAGCGACGTTCCAGCTCGGCTCCAGCACGTGCCCCGGATCCGGGGGCGTGGCCTCGAAGAGGCCGGACAGGTCCTCGGGACTGCGGGTGGAAGCGTAACGGCCGCACATGCCGTCCACCCTGCCAGCTGAACCGGGTTCCCGCCGGCTACGCCGCGAAGTCGCCCGGGCCTGGGTCGCCGCCGGCGGTGTCGTCGGGGCCGTTGACCCGGTGGATCCGCAGCGCGAGTTGGAGCTCCAGCGCCCGCTCGGGGCGCTGCCAGTCACGGCCGAGCAGGCTGCCTATCCGGTCCAGGCGCTGCACCACGGTGTTCACGTGCACGTGGAGGGTCTCCGCGGCCCGGGACCGGCTGGTGCCCTCGTCGAAGTAGGCCCGGAGGGTACGGGTGAGGTCGGTGCCGCGCGTCGCGTCGTACGCCAGCACCGGTCCCAGGGTCTGGTGCACGTAGCCGCCCAGGTCGGTCTGGTCGCCGAGCAGTACTCCGAGGAAGCCGAGGTCGCGCAGGGCCGCCCCGGTGCCTGCCCGGCCCAGGGCGCGCAGTGCGGTCCGGCACCGGCGGGCCTCGGCGTAGGCGTCGGCGAACTCGGCGGGGCCGGTGACCGGGCCGGCCGCTCCGACGGTGACCGGACCGGCGAGGGCCCGGCCGAGCTCGCCCGCGAGGCTCACGGCGGCCGGACCGGTACCGGTCGCGGGGCCGTGGCCGGGTCCCTCGCCGGGCGCCTCGGCCGGGCACACGAGGACGACGTCCTCGTGGTGCAGCCCGGCCAGCCCCTTGCGCGCCTGGGCGAGGCGGGCGGCGGCGGCCAGCAGCCGGGGCCGGGGCGCGGCTTCGGTGTGCAGGACGAACACCGCGTGCGGGTGGCCCAGGTTCACGCCGAGCCGCAGGGCACGCGCCGACAGCCCCGCCGGGTCGGCGGCCCGGGTGAGGAGGTCGCCCAGCAGTTCGCCCCGTACCCGGTCCTCGGTCTCGGCGACGGAGCGGCGCAGGAGCAGCAGCAGGGCGGTGACGAGGCTGGCGCGCTCGAAGAGGCGGCGGTCGGCGTCGTCGAGGTCGGCGCGGCCGGTCAGGGCGATGCTGCCGAGCAGTTCGTGGCCGGCGAGGACCGCGCACACCCACATCCCGTGCGCGGAGACGGCGCGTCCGTCGGCCCGCGACGCGGCGACGGCCTCGGCGGCCGGTGGCCCGGAGTCGGTGCCCACCCTGGCGAGTTCGGCGCCTTCGGCGTCGTGGACGAGGGTGCCCCCCTGCAGGACGGTGCCGATTGCGGTGGCCACATCGGTGACGTCACCGCCGCGCAGCACCAGGTCGGTCAGGCGGTCGTGGGCGTCCTCGGCCCGGCGCATGGCCTCACTGTGCGCCTCGATGGTCCGCGATGCCTCGTTGAGGTCGACGAGAGCGGTACGCGTCTCGTCCAGCAGGCGGGCGCCGTCGATGGCGATGGCGGCGTGGTCGGCCAGGGAGGACAGCAGGGCCACCTCGTCGGGCGTGAAGGTACGGGCGGTGCGGTCCGCCGCGTACAGGACGCCGATCACCCGGGTGCCCACGCGCAGCGGTACGCCGAGGATGGCCCGCAGGCCCTCCTCCGTGACGGCGGTGTCGATCTTCGAGGTGTGCCGGAAGCGCCGGTCGTCGCGGTAGTCGCCGGTGGAGTAGGGGCGGGCGGTCTCCGCGACCAGCCCGCCGAGGCCCTCCCCCAGCCCCAGGCGCACCTGCTGGAACGCGGCGGAGACCGAACCGTCCGTCACCCGCATGTACGTGTCGCCCGCCTCCTCGTCGTTGAGGGACAGGTACGTCACGTCCGTGCCGAGGAGCAGCTTGGCCCGGTGGACGATCGCCTTCAGCACGGCGTCCGGCTCCCGGAGCCGGGCGAGGTCGCCGGCGGTGTCGAAGAGCGCGGCGAGTTCGGCCTCGCGGCGGCGGTGCTGGCTCAGGGTGCGGCGGATGCGGAGCGCGATGCGGGTGGCGTCCGCGAGCACGGCCGCGTCCGCGTCGGAGAGTTCCCCGGCCTCGGTCGCCCCGGCCGTGGAGGGGGTGAACTGCTCGGCGGGCGCGCCGCGGTCCAGGAGGTCCAGGAGGTCGCGCATCCGGAGCAGCGCACTGGTGCCGGCGTTCCCGCTGTCTTCGGTGGTGGGCATCGGGTGCTCTCCGTGGTGCTGGACGCGGACGAGGGGGCGGCGCCGGTCGAACCGTCGCCGCCCCGGACCGGAATCTCCGGCAGGAAGGAGGTCAGTTGTCGGCGGACACCGGGTCGTGACCGGCCCGGCGGGCGGCGGGAACCGTGGTCTGCGCCGGGGCGTGTTCCCGGGTCAGGCTACGCCCGCGGGTCTCCTTCGCCACCAGGACGGTCAGCGTGGTGACCGCGGCCGCCGCGGCGAGGTAGACCGAGATGGGCAGGGACGAGTCGTAGTCGCGCAGCAGGGCCACGGCGATGATCGGGGCGAGTGCCCCGCCGATGATGGAGGCCAGCTGGGAGCCCATCGAGGCGCCGGAGTAGCGGACCTCGGTGTCGAACATCTCGGAGATGAAGGCCGCCTGCGGTCCGTACATGGCGCCGTGCAGGAGCAGCCCGACGGTCACGGCGGCGGCGATCACCGGGAAGGACTTGGAGTCCAGCATCGCGAAGAACGCGAACGCCCAGCCGATCATGCCCACCGAGCCGATGAGGGTGACGGCGCGGCGGCCGACGCGGTCGGACAGCGCGCCCCACGCCGGTATGGCCACGAAGTGGACGGCGGAGCCGATGAGTACGGCGTTCAGGCCGTCGCTCTTGGGCAGCCCGAGGTGGCTGGTGACGTAGACGAGGAGGAAGGCGGTGATGACGTAGTACGAGATGTTCTCGCCGAGGCGGGTGCCGATGGCGGTCAGGACTCCGCGCCAGTTCGTCCGGAACACCTCGGCGACGGGCGGCTTGGCCCTCACCCCGGCGGCAGCCCGTTCCGCGGCCCTGGCCTGCGCCTGGAGGAAGACCGGGGACTCCGAGACCGACACCCGGATCCACAGGCCGATCACGACCAGTACGCCGGAGAGCAGGAACGGGATCCGCCAACCCCAGGCCAGGAAGGCCGTGTCGGACTGGACGGCGGCGAGCAGGGCGAGTACCCCGGTGGCCAGCAGATTGCCTCCGGGCGCCCCGGCCTGTGGCCAGGAGGCCCAGAACCCGCGGCTCCGGTCGTCCCCGTGCTCGGAGACGAGCAGCACCGCCCCGCCCCATTCACCACCGAGCGCGAACCCCTGGATCAGCCGCAGGAGGGTGAGCAGAATCGGGGCTCCGACGCCGATGCTCGCGTGGGTGGGCAGCAGCCCCATGGCGAAGGTGGCGCCGCCCATGAGGAGCAGGCTGAGGACGAGGAGCTTCTTGCGGCCGATCCTGTCCCCGTAGTGCCCGAAGAGCAGTCCGCCCAGCGGACGGGCGGCGAAGCCGATCGCGTAGGTGAGGAAGGCGAGGAGGGTGCCGACCAGGGGCTCGCTGCCGGGAAAGAACAGCTCGTTGAAGACGAGCGCGGCGGCCGACCCGTAGAGGAAGAAGTCGTACCACTCGACGGTGGTGCCGATCAGACTGGCGGCGACGATTCTCCGGATGCCGGACGGGGCCGGTGCGGCCGTTGCGGGGGAGGTCATGGACACCACTTCCGGGGGTCTGCGGGGACGATCCGTGTCGCCACAACGTAGAAGTCCGCTGGTCAGCGGGATATGTGGCCGAGCATCACAATCAGGCACCCATCTATGTAACGCGCGACCACACCCCGGAGGCGAAGCCCCCGGGCATCCTCCACAGAGGGGCAACAGACCCTGCCTGAATTGCAGAGTTGGACCCGATATGGACATGCGGTACTGGTTCCCGTGCTGGTTCGGTGCCGACCTGAAACCCCTTGTCAGCACCCCTCATCACCGATCCCGTGCTGGTTCGGTGCTGACTACGGAGCGTTGAGTACGGCCCATCTGGGGTCGAGGGGCGCAAATCGGTGACGGGGAACCGCGGGACCCGCTCTTGCCTCAAAGGCCTGCTCCCTGAACAAGCCTCAGCCCTCAGGCGCGTCCGGCCCGAGCAAGACAGTCACCTGAGTACCGGGGACATGGCGGCCTTGCCCTCAAGAGCGGGCGGCTGTACTCGGCGCGGCAGAGAACGCCCGCGACAGGACGGCCTCGCAGATCTGCCGCAGCTGCTGAGGCGGGCGTGTCGCTGTCAGCGCGCCGGCGTTGTCCCTACTAAGGGACAACTGCTGTGGACAGGCGACCTCGGCCACCTGCTCACCGGACCAAGCAGGACTGCACCACCTCCCCTGCTAAGGGCTGTCCCGTAACTGGGCGGCGCCTCTGCACCGATGCCGGATCGAACCGTGTCAGTGGCTGGTGACAGGATCCGGGTGTGCTGATCAAGGGATACGACGACGGCCCGCTGGTTGCGGGCGAGTCACTACTGGCCCGCCCGGGCTTCTGGTCGAACTACCTCATGGCGATGTGCGGCGATGGGTCGAGTGCTGCGTGTCCCGTTCCGGAGTGGTTCGGCGATGACGGTGCCGATACCGACGCCTTGTCCGAGGTCCTCTTCGATCCCGAACGCTGGCCGGTGTTCCGGGTACCGGCTGAGGACGGTCCCGGAGCTGTGGTGATCTACCGCAACCTGGTCGGCGACTATGGCATCGACTGCCTCCTCACTCATCCAGGCCGGAGCTCCGCCCAGCAGGTTGCGAGCTGGGAAGGAGACCTTTCGGGGCCCGGGCTGACGTGGCATGAACTGGTCCGCCTCGCCGACAGCCCGTCCCCCGCGGCCGAAGGTGTCGAGGACACGGGCGCCCGCCTCCTGCTGGTCCTTCCCCTCCTTACCGACTCGGACCTGCCAGAGTCGGCGCCGGCAAGGCTTAGCGCCGCCCTGTCTTCGGCTGGAGCGCCGCAAGACACCGTCTTCAGTACGGCGGAGCATCTGCTTACCCACCTGACGAGAAGATCGCGCCACGATCCCACATGGGGATCGCCGCTGAGCGGCAGCTAATCGCCGCTGAGCGGCAGCTAAAGGACGGGCCGAAGCCGCTGGTCACCCAGTGGGACGATCTTGGTATGGCTGGTGTGATTGCGGCGTCGGAGCCTTCCTGGATAGCTCCGTTCACCGGGCTGAGCCCGCGCCAGTTCGGCAAGCTGGTGACCGTGCTGCGGCGCGAGGGTGCGGACGGGGTCTGCAAGGGCCGGCCGTGGAGCCTCCCGCTGGAGGACAGGGTGCTGCTGGTCGCGGTTTACTGGCGGACGAACCTGACGATGCGGCAGATCGCGCCGTTGTTCGGAGTCTCGAAGTCCGCAGCCCACCGGATCATCGACCACCTCGGGCCGATGCTTGCGCTCCAGCCCCGCAAGCGGTTCGCCAAGGACGCCGTGCTCATCGTGGACGGCACCCTGGTGCCCACTCGCGACCACGTCATCGCCGCGCAGTCGAAGAATTACAGGTACTCCACGAACCACCAGGTCGTCATCGACGCCGACACCCGGCTCGTGGTGTTGGTCGGCCGGCCCTTGCCCGGAAACCGCAACGACTGCAAGGCGTGGGAGGAATCCGGCGCCAAAGCTGCCGTCGGCAAGACCACGACGATCGCTGACGGCGGCTATCCCGGCACCGGACTCGTCATACCCCACCGCCGCCGCAAGGGCGAAGACCTTCCCGACTGGAAGGAAGCCCACAACACATCCCACAAGCAGGTCCGGGACCGCGTCGAGCACGTCTTCGCCCGCATGAAGACCTGGAAGATCCTCCGCGACTGCCGACTCAAAGGTGACGGCGTCCACCACGTCATGCGCGGCATCGCGCGCCTGCACAACCTCGCCCTCGCCGGATAGGCGAGCGGGCCGCGCAGCGAACAGCCACGTCCGCCCCCGCTCAGAGAGCACTTACGGGACAGCCCTTAGTCGGCTGCTGCGTGGTCAGAGGCGGAGGATGACCAGGGCGGTGTCGTCGGTGATGCCGACGGGCGGGATCAGGTCGGTCAGGAGGGCGTCGGCGAGCCGGTCGGGGTCGGCGGTGCGGTGGCGGGTGAGCGAGTCGGCGAGCCGTTGGAGGCCGGTGTCGATGTCCTCGTGGCAGCGCTCGATAAGTCCGTCGGTGTAGAGCACGAGAGTGGATCCGTCGGTGAAGGCGGTCCGGCTCTGGAGGCGGCGTACGTGTTCGGGGCGGGCTCCGAGTGGGGGGTCGGTCACCTGGGCGAGGAACGTCACGGTGCCGTCCGGGTGGCAGAGCAGGGGCGGCGGGTGACCGGCGCTGCTGTAAGTGAGGGTGTGGCCGGCCCAGTCGACGAACACCGAAACGGCGGTGGCGGACTCCGCGCCGTTGACATGGCGGGCGTACAGGCCAAGCACTTCAAGGGCCTGGGCGGGCCCGGCTGCCACCCGGGAGGCGGCGGACAGAGCTGCACCCGCGATGCCCTCGCGGTATACGGCACGCCGCGGAGCGGTCCGGAAGTGCGGGGGACGGCCGAGCCGTTGAGACGACGGGGTGCGACGTACTGGTACTGACAGCGACGCAGCGGTTGTCGGCAGAGCCACCCATCAGTGTGGGGCGTCGTGGTGGGGCAAGTGCGTTCTCCCGCAGGTCCGGTGTGACGTGGAGTGTCCTGGTGAACCATGTGCCGTAGCAGTTGCCCAGGAGGGAGCCCAGGCTCCGTGGAGGATGATGCTCAGCTCCACGGCCACGGCGATGACCTCGCGAGCAGGCCGAACACGAGGGAGGCGAGCCCACGCCGACCGAACCAGCCGATGTAGGCAACCGAGGCGGGGCGCAGGCCGCTGCCGACCAGGGTGAGTGCGACGGGCAGCAGCCGGATGACGGTCAGGCTGAAGAGCGCGTAGACGACCGTGTGCCAGGTCAGGTGCTGGAGTGCACGGAGGCAGGGGTGGCGGTGAGGAACTCGGCGGCGAGGTGGCCGCCCAGGCTTCCGGTCGCTCCGGTCAAGCAGGACCGAGTGGGGGGTGGTGCCGCTCATGTACGGTTCCCCTTCACGGCCAGCCCCGCGGCCAGAGCGCGCAGGCCCAGGGCTCGGGCCTTCAGGATGGCGGGCACGGTCAGGTCGTGCCCGTAGTCGCGGCGCAGCCGGGTGCCGAGCTCGGCGGCCATGAGGGATTCGACGCCGAGCCGGTTGGGGGGCCGGATCCTGTCGACCTGCCCGACGAGCCAGCCCTCCAGGGAGGCGGCGGGGGGTGGTCCGGGAAGCGAGGGGCGGCGCCGGGCGAAGCAGGGGCGGCGGCGGCCGTCCAGGACTAGGGGTCCGAGCCGAGTGCGGGGCGGGCTCGGACGCCGTGTCCGACGGGCGGGTCTCGCCGGGGCGCGAAGTCCCGCCCGGCAGCGCAGCCGCGCCCGTCGGGGCAGTCGCCGGCGCACGGCTCCGGCCCGCACGGGCCTCTGTGTGTGCGGCCGGGGGCGGGAACCCGGCTCGCAGGCCCCGCCTCTGCCCGCAGTGGGGCGGGCCGGTCCTGCCGGCCCAGGAGCTCCTGCAGGAGCGGAGCGTCCGCGCCGGCCGGTGCCGCCGTCGCGTACTCCTCCAGTCGGCAGGCATCGCCAGCATCCGCCCCTGGGCGCGCAGCATCCGCGTGAACAGGCCGGGGGCGTCCCAGCGCCGGATCGCGCTCATCCCCCGGGGCCGTACGTCGTGGCCGCTCATCCGGTAGGCGAGGCCGGTACCCGTCCAGTAGCCCCAGTTGACGACGGTTTCGGGCAGGGGGGGGCGGCGATGGAGTCGAGGAAGGAGTTCCCGGCGGCATACGCGCCGAGCTGGCTGCCCAGGCGCAGACCGCTGCAGTCCCGCAACCGGCCGGCAGAGGCGAAGCAGCCACACGCGCTGTCAGGCGACCAGCTCGTAGATGCCCCCTGCTGTCAGCCATAGACCGACGATCAGGGAGAGCGTGACGATCAGTTGGTCCTGGTGCTGCTCAAGCCAGGTCCGCAGGGCGTTCAGCCTGGCATTCGCGACCGCGGGTGCCCAGACCGTGTACATCTCCATGATGATGAGGCTGAGCGTGGCGAGCAGGCAGTAGCCGATCAGGGCGAGCCAGTCGGCGAGGGAGGAGAGGTTCGCGGCGACGACCGTCGCGGCGCCGGCACCGACCATCGCCCATGGCTGCAGCAGCCAGGCCAGCCCGGCGGCCGTGGCCAGCGAGGCGCCGTCCACCCGGGCGGTCCAGCGAGGCGGGACGTGCGGGCGGGGCGGCCGGCGGCGCCGATGTGCGCCGTACAGCACCAGCCCCAGGCCGATGGCGAGTTTCACACACGCCGCGGCGGTCGACGGCGCGCTGTGGCGGGCCGGGGGCTCACCGCCGGTCAGCAGCAGCACGCACGCGATCACCACAACCAGGTTGGCAAGCCACGACAACAGGAACACCAGGCCCTTGCGGACACCACGCCGCGAGGAGAGCAGCAGGATGAAGGCGCTGTTGTGCAGGGGTCCTAGGGTGATGGCCGTACCGATCACGACCAGGTCGAGGATCATCAGCGCAGTCACTCCCGGAGGTGAAGGCCGTCTGCCGCCTTTGGACGGGAGAGGCGGGTGAGCAGGGTCGGCCCAACGCACGGCGACCGCACCGAACCGGCCAGGGCAAGACGCTGCCGCGATGCGCATGGCCACATGCCCGAAGACCGGCTGTGGGACTTCCTCAGCGGACGGGTTTCACGGTCGGCACCGCCGGGCGGACGGAGAACTGCCAGAGCGCCTGAATTGCCTTGGCAGGCCGACCTCTACCACGTCATGGCCATCACCCGGCACGACATCGTGTCACCGCTGGGCCATCGACCACCCGTGAACGCCCTGTTCAACGGCCTGGCCCGGCAGAAGTGGAAACGCCGCTCCTGCGGCAGCGGTACCTGAGGGGCGCCGGTTGGGGGCATCAGTAGCCGGTGCCGCGCTTGACCTGGGCCCGCTCGATTCCGTGGGTCGCACCCTTGTCGTCCAGCGTGCGACAGGCGTCGGCGATGTCCTGGGTCAGGCGATCGACCTGCTCACGGCTCAGAGTCGCCTTGACCAGGGCGCGCAGGATCTTCACCCGCTCGGCGTTGGGCGGGAGGGTGTACGCCGGCACCATCCAGCCCCGCTCGGCCGAGAGCTGCCAGGCGATGTCGGACTCGTCGTACGCGTGCTTGCCGGCCAGGCGGAAGGCGACCAGCGGCAGCTGCTCGAGGTCGCTCCCGATCACCTCGAAGCGGCCGCTGCTCCGCAGGTTCTCCGCCAACGTGCGGGCGTTCTCCTGCATGATTTGCATGACGTAGGTGTAGCCCTGGCGACCGAGCCGCACGAAGTTGTAGTACTGCGCGAGCACCATCGACGCACCGGTGGAGAAGTTCAGCGTGAACGTCGCGTCGGTCTTGCCCAAGTAGTTCTCGTAGAACACGAGGTCCTTGGCGAGATCGGCCTCCTCGCGGAAGACCAGCCATCCGATGCCGGGGTAGACCAGTCCGTATTTGTGTCCCGAGACGTTGATCGAACGGACCTGCTCGAGCCGGAAGTCCCATTTCGACTCCGGGTAGAGGAAGGGCCACACGAATGCGCCGCTGGCGCCGTCGACATGGATGGGAATGTCGAGGTCCCGCTTCTTGCGAACGTCCCGCAGGAGCTTGTCGATCCCGACGACATCGTCCTTGTGGCCGGTGAACGTGGTGCCGAGAACGGCGACGACGCCGATCGTGTTCTCGTCGAGGTGGGGCTCCACGTCCTCCGGGCCGATCGTGTACTTGTCCTCGGCGAGCGGCACGATCCGCGGCTCGACGTCGAAGTAGCGGCAGAACTTCTCCCACACGACATGGACGTCACCCCCGAAAATCAGGTTGGGCCGGTCGATCGACAGGCCGGCTGCCTGGCGGCGCTCGCGCCACTTCCACTTCAACGACAGCGCCCCGAGCATGATCGCCTCGGATGAGCCCTGGGTCCGACATCCGGTCGTCCTGCCCGGCGCATGGAACAGGTCTGCGAGCATGCGCACACAGCGCTGCTCGATGTCGGCGGAAATGGGGTACTCCGCATGGTCGATGAAATTGCGGTGGAGGTTCTCGGCGATGAGCCGTTGGGCCTCCGGCTCCATCCACGTGGTGACGAACGTGGCGAGGTTGCGCTGCGGGTCGCCCTCCATCGCGAGATCCACATCCACGAGCCTCATCGCATCGGTGGCGGCCATGCCTTCCTCGGGGAAGGTCTCCGAGGGAGCTGGCGCGGTCAGGAATTGGTTGCCGAACAGGGCCGCGAGGTCTGGCTTGGTCATGCCGACGATTTAAACAGTCCCCGAGCCTGCCTCGGCAAAGGACGCGCCGGGGCAGAACACCGAAGGACCGATCAGGAATAAGACTGCGGCCATCATATTTCGGTGCTCCGCAGGGGTCTGCTATGTCGGCTGGGCGTGGCAGCTGGGCCACCGTGGCCACCAGCCGCTGAACCATGCCGCTGTCCTCGATCACGGGGTCCCGGCGTTGGCACCTGAGGTAGGTCGCGTCCGAGAACGCCGCATCCACGTACTGGCCGCGCCATCCGGATCGAGTGATGACGCCGATGGTCGCCTTGGCAAACGCAGCGACGATATCGGATGTCCTGTCTACGCTCCACCCTGCCTCCCCGGCCACGCTGTTGAAGCCAGCAGGCGAGCCGCCCGTCGGGCGAGCAGTTCCGCCTTGCCGCAGCCCGGCGACGCGATGGCCAGTAGGTTCGCAGTTGGGCTGTAGTCCGCGTCTGGTCCCGCGTCGTGATTCATCCTGCGGTCAGTTCCGAGGGGGGTCTCGGCGTCGCAGACCACCCGGTGGAACGTGCCGAGCCAGCTCGCCCCTTCGTCCTCGCCCTCGTCCCGCACATCGCCGAACTGCCGTACAGCTCCGCCGCACGCTAAACGGCACCAACTCCCGCGCGTCCACGAACGGCTCCGTCAGGAAAGCGGGAATCACCAGTCACAGGCGAGCGCAGGGTCCGCCTCGAAGCTTGTCGCCCCCCGGTAGACGGAGGCCAGCACACAGCTGTCTCCGCCGAGCGCGGTATTCCGCAGACCGGCCTCTTTCATGCTCCGGTCCGAGGTCGGCCACGACGATATCGACACCACACAAAGGAATTTGACGATCAGCCAAACAAGGCGATGGAGCATTGCGATTATCAGCGGCTCTGGGGCGACGTTGCCAGCGTTTTCGAGCGAAGGCGCCGTCCGCGCCCTCGGGTATACCGCGCTCCAGCACTCCGTAGGCGGCAGTATCCGCGCCTAGTGGCTCGCCCCCGACTTACGTCCAGTCAGCGCGACCGGGCCTCAAAGAGCGGGCAGAAACAGGAGCCCTGTTGATTGCCGGACCCACGGCGAGCCAGCCTCCAACTCGAGCCGTGACTAGAGGCTTCTCTGGCTTCTCACCCGAGATGCCGAGCGGCAAGCATATGACTAGAACCATACATGGCTGTCGGCCGCAACTGCTGGAGTCGTACGACCGCAGGGATGAGCCCAGAGCTCGCGGCTTGAGAACATTTGCGCACAGCCCAGTGGATTGACGGCGAATATAGCCCCTTGCATTTATGCGGCCATTCGCATACTTCGCGCATACTTCCTACGTCAAGGTATCCGAACAGCTTCGCACCGTAGGTGGCGAGCGGCAAAAAAAGAGAAGGGTTCTGAACCCATGCAGGCACTGAGAGTGAAGCGACTCTTCGCGGTGTCCGCCATCGGCGTTCTGATGGCCGGTGGCGCCGCCCTCGGAGCCGCAGGTACCGCCTCGGCGGCAACCCCGACCTACTCTGTCGCCACCGTGCACGGCGGTGGCTGGGACGACGACAGGGGTTACTACGACGACGATGACGACTGGGGCGGAGGGTACGACGACTGTGGCTGACGAGCAGAACACGCTGTGCGGCCCGACGGCGGGTCGCACAGTGTCACGTTCCACCACAGCACGCACTGCCTGGGCGATGGTTCACAGCGGCATCCTTGAGGACGGGTTCGTCGCGAGGGGTTCGACAGTCGACGAGGGGTTCGACAGTCGAGAGGTACCGTCGGCGTCGAGCACGATGTCGTGCACCCAGACGGCGAGCATGCAGTTCGGCACGAGGATTCAGGTGAGCCTGATCGGCACGGTCGATACGGTGCTCCGTGCGATCCGTGCGCACGTGAGGCACCCATTCGGTTGCGGGTGGGACGGGTGCCGGTGCCTCTCATGGTGTGGTTCGGACGGGCACGGCTCAGACAGGCTGCTCGTAGCGCTCCAGGAGGAGGAGGAGGCCGGTCTGCCACTTACCCTTCGTTGGGGCGCCCCGCAACGGTCGCCTCATCTCGGGTACACCTTCCTAGCGACTCGCCCGGGGACACGCCATGCGGTTCGCCGACCGTCCTCGCAGGTGCGGCAAGCTGCGGTCAGCTCGTGGAGCCAAGCGGTCGAGCATCGTGATCAGCAGGACAGGAACGGATACGCCCTGGCCGAAGAACTTCTGCGCGAACATGTTGACCCCCGGTAACACCACGGTCGAACCACCCCACCCTTTGGGCGCCCGCCGACCTTCCCCCCTGCTGCCTCCTCCGGCCACCAGGAAACAGAGAAGCCAAGCACATGACGCGAGACACCCCGTCCTGCTGCACCCCCGATCGCCGTAATGGAGTGCCTGGCGCGTCAGGGCTATCCAAGGCCGTGACACGGCCGACCGAGCAGTCCGGCGCGACCCCCGCCGGCCCGCGTGAGATCCGGCTGGCCGGCGGGTGGTTCCGCATGGGCAGCGATGACGCGCTCTCCTATCCCGCAGACGGCGAGGGTCCGGTGCGACGGGTCCGGGTCAGCCCTTTCATCATCGATCCGCACTGCGTCAGCAACGCCCACTTCGCCTCGTTCGTGGCCGCCACCGGCCATGTCACCGATGCCGAGCGCTACGGGGCCTCGTTCGTATTCGGCGGCCTGCTGCCCGACGACTTCCCACCCACTCGCGCGGTCGTCGGCGCTCCGTGGTGGCGCGAGGTGCTCGGCGCCGACTGGCGGCACCCGCACGGCCCCGACTCCGACCTCGACGGGCGCGCGGAGCACCCGGTGGTGCACGTCTCCTGGAACGACGCGCTCGCATACTGCACCTGGGCCGGCCGAAGGCTGCCCACCGAGGCCGAATGGGAGTACGCCGCCCGCGGCGGGCTCGAACAGCAGCCCTTCCCGTGGGGCGACGAACTCCGCCCCCGCGACCAACATCGGATGAACGTGTGGAACGGCTCCTTCCCCGACCACAACACCCTCGAGGACGGCTACCTCGGCACCTGCCCCGTGGACGCCTTCCCCTCGAACGGCTACGGCCTGCACAACATGACCGGCAACGTCTGGGAGTGGACAGCCGACTGGTTCCATCCCGCCTGGCACGCCACCGGCCCCCTTGAGGACCCGACGGGCCCACCGACCGGCACCGCACGCGCCCTTCGCGGAGGCTCCTACCTCTGCCACGCCTCGTACTGCCGCCGCTACCGGGTCTCCGCCCGGATGCCCAACACGCCCGACTCCTCCACCGGCAACATCGGCTTCCGCTGCGCAGGCCCGGCTGGTGGATGACCAGCCCGGGTATCCACTCTGTGACCACGTCCGCAGGGCCCGTTCCCGGAAGCCGACGCGGTCGTGGAGGCCGCTGCCTTCGCTTCCCGGCCGGCCGGGCCGCCTCGGGTGGCGGCCCGGCCGGAAAGCGAAGGCAGCGGCCTCCTGGGCGGGCAGTGAGCTCGGATCAGCGCCGGTCCCGGCGGTCCTCCCGGCGGTCTTCACGGTCGTCCCGGCGGTCCTCGCGCCGGTCACTGCGGCGACCGACCCCGTGGGCGACGACAGCTGCCGTGCCCGCGACAGCCGCAGTGCGAGCAACGGGGGCGCCGATGACCCCACGTCGTCCTCTTCGCATAGGTCCCAGGGGCATCTCACTCTCCTCCTTCGTCGGCTTCGATCGAGGCCAGGATGGCCTGGATCGGAATACGTCCGTTCGCGATGAGCTGGCCTCCCGAGCGGCGTGCAGCGGAGGCGAAGGGCCCCGCCCACACGTTCTCCCACACCAGCACCCCGGCAGTCGTGCCGGGCTCCATGGCAGCGGCCAGGTTGACGACGTCCTCTTCAGCGAGCAGGCCGGCCAGCTGTGCCTCTGCGGCGCGCACTTCACCGGCGTCCTTGAGGTCATCAGCCTCCAGGACGTCGATCTCGCCATCGGCGCCCTTCGTCAGGATGACCACGTCCAAGACCCGGATGGTCCCCGAGGTGACCAGCTTGTCAAGTTCCGCAGCCATCTCGCCGGTGAAATTCGAGGTAGCCGGCGGGAACTCGACGACCAGGTAGTCAACCGGCCCCAGTCCGTCAGTGTCAGGTGATGCCATGTCCGCACATCCGTTCTCTCGATGAGCGCCCATTCGAGACAAGCGCCTTTCGGCAACCGAAACGATCCGAAAGCTTCCGTTCGGACTCGCCAGCTTGTTCACCTGATCCAAGGCAGAGCGCCCACATGATGAAGATATCGACGAGAAGCACGACGGCCCCGAGGGGCTGGAAGGGACAGCCAGAGAGGCTGCCGACAACGACCAGAGACGGGATGCCCACCATCAGGTCGACCCGGCCCGTCTGCCCACGATTGAGGCGCTAGCCGTATCGGACTCCTTCCGAGAAGGAGCGGGCTCGGTCCTCGCCGGACGGAGCGGGTCCCTCGGCGAGCTCCACTATTGCCAGCCTCGCACGGTGGCTGTAGGCCCGCATCCTGGCCGAAGTCCCTGCCTGTGGGTGGTAGATGCCGTCTACTTCGACCGTGATACGGGCGTGGACCCGACGCGTTAAGGACGAGCGAGGGCAAGGGCGTCGAACTGGGACATCACCCGCCCACACTCCCTCTTGTCCCACGTCCGGCAACATGTACTTGGTGGGGGTGTCGGCGTATGTCGACACCCCCACCAACACCCGCACACGTACCACTACACCCGAGGCGCCACCCTGGGGCACAGCGCCCTCCGAGCTGCCCTGCCAAGCCCCCCGGCAGCGGTTGAGAGGTGCACTGCTCAGCCTCACAGCAGACTTGCAGCATGCTGATTGCATTGCTTGCAGTGCTGGGAGTGAACCTGATCGTGATTGGCTTCCTGCTGCTCGGAGTACTGGCGCGCAGACGTTGGCTGCGCCGTCAGCCGAGCTCCTTCAAGGGGGCCATCCGGGTGGTCGAGGGCGAGGTGCCGGGCTTGCCCGCCAAGTGGCGGCGCGGATACGGCCGCTGGGTACGCGATGTCCTCGTCTGGGAGAAGACACCCTTCCTGTTCCGAAGCGAATTCGTTCTCGCGGACGACCTGGCGGACCCGGACCGAGCGGCCGGACCCGGCGAGGTGAAACGTCTCGGAAAGAGCGTCACCGTTGTGTCGCTGGCGGTTGAGGGCGGTGCCCGGATTGAGACTGCCGCTCCGGCGGGAGATCGCGAACGGGCACATGGTCCATTCTTCCCGCCCGAACGGGTTGCGGACCCTTCCTGAGGCCGCGACGCAGACGGCGAACTTCGAAGCGAAGCGCTGTCAGGCCGTCCGACTCCGGCCGACGGCTGGGGCGGTTGGCACGGCGCTCCTCCCATTCGGGCGCCCCCGTGCCTTGACGACCGCCAGCCACGGGGGCGATTCAGGCTTGGGGGGCAACGGTTACCTGGAAATACCAGCTTTCCGTCCAGTCGGGTCACTCCTGCGTCCGTCCTCGCGCCATCGCGCGCGGACGGGATGGTCCGGGCGGACAATGAAAAGGTCACCGTCATCGACGGCAACGACAGCGTGGCCTGTCACAGCGCAGAGGCCGGCTCAGGACGAGCTGGTCAAGCCCGGCCGCTACCCACTGATCATGATCGACGAAGTGGGCTGCATCCCGGTCGAGGCCGAGGCCGCCACCTGCTTCTTCCTGCTCATTTCGAATGGATCACGAGAGGGCCAGTGTGATCGTCATCTCGAACAAGCCCGCCGGGTACTGGGGAGAGGTCTTCGGCGACGCAGCCGTCGCCGCCGTGGTGATCGACAGGAGCGGCGAAACTCAACCGTCCAAAGCGGGTCGGTCACGGTCCAACCACCACCGACGTGATCTTCAGGAACTCACGGCATGGACCTCCCTGACCAGCGCCAGCGCTGATGATTGTGAACGTGAGGTAGGAAACCATGAGCGAGCTTGACCGCACGAAGCTTCCGATACGCAGGCCGCCGTTCCAAGGGGTGAGTAACAGAACACTCGGCGGATCGAAGCCGGACTGGAACCTCATCGGACACCCAGAGCCTCCTGAGGGGGCCCCGAACGTCCTGCTGGTACTGATCGACGATGCGGGCTTCGGTAACCCGAGCACGTTCGGCGGTCCCATCAACACCCCCCGCTTCACCCAGCTGGCCGAAGCGGGGTTGCGCTACAACCGGTTCCACGTCACCCCCCTGTGCTCTCCGACGCGTGCGGCTCTACTCACCGGGCGCAACAGCCATGCGGTCGGCTTCGGCTCGGTCGGTGAGTTCTCCAGCGGCTTCCCCGGCTACACGGCGATGGTTCCGCGTGATTGCACGCCATGGCCGAGGGTCCTGTCGGAGAACGGATACAGCACAGCGGCGTTCGGCAAATGGCATCTGACCCCCGACGGCGACCAGGGTCCGGCCGGACCGTTCGGGCGGTGGCCGAACGGGTGGGGCTTCGACTATTTCTACGGTTTCCTGGGCGGTGACGCAGGCCAGTGGGATCCCTGCCTCGCCGAGAACCAGAAGATCATCGGCGTCCCGGAAGGCTTCAACGACAGGGAGAACCCGTACTACCTGCCGGACGACATGGCCGACAGGACCATCGGGTGGCTTCACGGCGTCCGGGGGCAGAAAGCCCGCAAGCCCTTCTTCGTCTACTTCTCCACCGGGTGCAGCCACGCCCCGCACCACGTGGCCTCCGCATGGGCGGACAAGTACAAGGGCAAGTTCGACCAGGGCTGGGACCGGCTTCGCGAGGAGGTCTTCGCCCGGCAGAAGGAGCTGGGTGTGATCCCCGCGGAAGCGGAGCTGACAGCGCGTGACGACGCCTTCCCCGCGTGGGACGACGTTCCCGATCGGCTGAAGGCCTACTACGCCCGCCAGATGGAGGTCTACGCAGGCTTCTCGGAGAACGCCGACCACAACGTCGGCCGGGTCATCGACGCGATCGAAGAGCTCGGCGAGCTCGACAACACTCTGATCATCTGGATCTGGGGTGACAACGGCGCCAGCATGGAGGGCACCGTCACCGGCTCGTTCAACGAGATGACGATGCAGAACGGCATCCCGCTCACCGACGAGATGCAGGTCCAACTGGCCGAGCGCTACGGCGGCATCGAGGCCTGGGGCTCCCAGCTCATGGATCCTCACTACTCCGCGGCGTGGGCGTGGGCCGGCAACACTCCGTTCAAGTGGGGCAAGCAGGTCGGCTCGCACCTGGGCGGTACGCGCGACCCGATGGTCGTCCACTGGCCAGGACACGTCACCGACCCTGGCTCGCTGCGCTCGCAATTCACCCACGTCATCGACATCGGACCGACGATCCTGGACATCGCCAAGATCCCGGCCCCCTCGCACATCGACGGGATCGAGCAGCAGCCCTTCCACGGTGTGACCTTCGCCGACTCGCTGTCGGACGCAGCCGCGCCGGAACGCCGTACACAGCAGTACTTCGAGGCCATCGGTAACCGCGCCATATACAAGGACGGTTGGTGGCTGGCGATGAGGACCGAGCGCATCCCGTGGGTGCTCACACCCCATGAGATCAGGCCGTACGCCCCCGGCGTCTGGGATCCGGACGCAGACCCGACCGAGCTGTACTACTTGCCCGACGACTTCACCCAGGCGAGAGACCTCGCCGCGGAGCACCCCGAGAAGGTAAGGGAGTTGAAGGAGCTCTTCTGGCAGGAGGCGGAGAAGTACAAGGTTCTTCCCCTGCTCGCCACACTGTCCACGTTCTTCGGCATCCTCCCGCCTCGGCCGGATGTGGACCATTTCGAGTACCGGGGAGACGTCCAGAACGTCATGTCGGGGATGATCCCGCGGATCTACAACCACTCGTACACCATCAGCGCCGACCTGGACGTCCCGGCGGAGGGAGCCGAAGGCGTGATCGTCGCCGAAGGCGACCATTTGGGCGGGTTCACGCTCTTCGTCGAGGACGGCAAACTCACCCACACCTACTCGATGATGGGCGTGTTCATCTACCGGCAGCAGGCCGAAGTACAGTTGCCGGCGGGTGAGGTGAACGTACGCATGGAGTTCGTGGCCGATGCGCCCAAGCCCGCCACCGGCGGGCAGGTCACCCTCCTGGTCGACGGGAAGGTCGTCGGCAGCGGACGCATGGACCACACGGTCCCGGTCCGCTTCTCCGCCTATGCGGGCATGGACATGGGCCGCAACAACGGCGGGGTCGTCGACCTCGGCTACGAGGACAAGAAGCCCTTCGCCTTCACCGGCACCGTCAAGAAGGTCGTCTTCGACACCAAGCCGCACTCCTCGGCCGAGGCCGAGGACGAGCTGCACGCCGCCACCCACCACGGGCATGTGGGGAACGGACTCGCCGGGTGAAACGTGTCCGCGGCTCGAAGGAGGACCGATGAGATTCGAAGACGAAACGATCGACGTTCTGATCGGCGGATACATGTCGAAGGACGCCGCTCAGGAGGACTACGAGGCGGTTCTGGCCAGCGGCGGTTACCTGCACGGTGCGGTGGTCGTCACCAAGGACCTCGACGGCGACCTGTCGGTGGAGCAGACCGACCACCTGGTCCGCAAGGGCGCAGCGGGCCTGGGCTCCGTCGGGTTCGTGGTCGGGCTGTTCGCGCCACCGCTGCTCGCCGCGACCGCGGTCGGCGCGGCGATCGGCGCAGGGGCCGGAAAACTCCTGCATCACAAAGCCGCAGCCAAGCTGGAGGAACAGGCAGGTGCCACCATTCCTCTCGGTGGCGCGGGACTCATCGTCGCCTACCCGCGCTCGGCGGCCGGGAAGGTCGAGCCGACCGTGACCCGCGCCGTCAGGAAGGTGGTGGGCGAGGCGGAGGGGCACCACGCGAAGGCCCTGAAGGGGGCGATCGAAGACGCGCAGCAGAAGATGGCCGAAGCGGATCCCGACACTTCGGGGAGTGCGTGACGTAGTCGGCGAGCCGGGCGAGGCTTGATCGTTTGGTGACTGGACAGCTGCGCCTGTTCGGGGGCATGCGCGGCTTCCGGTCGGCGAGGACCGGTCGCGAGGTCGTGACCCCGGCGCAGGTAGTCCCGACCGCTCGCGCACTGATCGGCCGGCGCTCGGGTGCGCCCGGCGCTGCCGGGCGGTGCGGTCCTTGGACGGAACTGCCCGTGCATCAGGTACACGCAGGCGGAAGCCAGCCGCGGCCGTACTGCACCGGAGCCCCCACCCCGTCCGGAGCGACGGCCCGCAAACGCCCGGACTCCCGCAGCGACTTCGGCGCCAGCCGGCCAGGTCCGTCCGACGCGTTGAGCTGCCAAGTCGTGACGGCCCTGGACACGTGGAGTCACCAAAGGCAATGGCTTGAGATCCAGTTGGGCCGGCTGTCGGACTCAGGCCAGCTAATACTCCGGCTGTAGATCGTGATCTTCATGGTTGTTGGGCGGCTTGTCGCTGGAAGTGGCTGGTGCGCGAGCGTGCTTGGTGCAGGCGGCGCCATGCAGACCAGCGCAGGCGGTGAGCAAGGTCGCGGGCCGGCGCAAGCAGGGCTGCGAACAGTCGTCGGATCTCATTGCAGGTCAGCGGGCTGAGCTCGGGGTTCACGGTGGTCGTGGCCCGTTCGATGGCGGCGGTGACGGCGAGGAAGGCGTGCGCGAGCATGGCCAGGGTGGTCCAGCGGTGCCAGGAGACCCAGCTGCGGACCTGGTGCTCGTCCAGTCCGGCCAGGCCCTTGGCGGCTTGGACGGTCTCCTCCACCGTCCAGCGGCGTCCAGCCGCCTTGACCAGGGTGCTCAGTGGAACCGGGTGGGCCGAGTAGCAGCGGTAGAAAGCGAGTTCACCGGTGCGCCGGTTGCGCCGCACCAGCAGCCAGCGGTGACCGGGGCTGCCGGGCGGGCTGGCCATGTCAACCTGGGCCCAGTCATAGAAGCGGTGGCCCTTGGCGCCGGTGCCCGCCGAGAGCCGCTGCCAGGCCTTCTTCGGCAGGCCGTAGGCGAGTTGGCCGGCCCTGAAGACGCCCGCGCGGGTGGCGATGGGTCGCTTGCGTGAGACGGCCAGGACGTAACCGATCTGACGCCTCTCCAGCTCGGCGCTCAGGTGCGGATCGCCGCCGTAGACCTCGTCGCCGGTGACCCACGCCGCGGGGACGCCGGCATCAAGAGCTCGGGCGATCATCTCGGTGGCCAGTGCGGGCTTGGTCGCGAACGTCAGGTCGTCGGGGACGCCTGCCGCGCGGCACCGATCGGGGTCCTGGGTCCAGGAGCGCGGGATGTAGAGGCGGCGGTCGATGGCGGCGTGCCCGGCCGCACTCGCGTAGACGAGGTATACGGCGACCTGGGAGTTCTCGATCCGGCCCGCGGTTCCGGTGTACTGGCGCTGGACCCCGACGCTCGCGGTGCCCTTCTTCAGGTCCCCGGTCTCGTCAACAACCAGTACGGCGTCC
Source organism: Streptomyces avidinii (assembly GCF_045161815.1). Classification (NCBI taxonomy): domain Bacteria; kingdom Bacillati; phylum Actinomycetota; class Actinomycetes; order Kitasatosporales; family Streptomycetaceae; genus Streptomyces; species Streptomyces avidinii. Next base: position 8,335,856 of record NZ_CP108863.1, on the reverse strand, counting down.
TCGTCGCCGAGGTGCTCGACTACGAAGTCCCGTATGTCGTCGCGGACTTCGTCGGCATCCCAGCGGGCCCGGCTGAGAAAGTGCTGCATGCCGGCCGGACTGGCGTCACCGGCGTGCTCGGCGATCGTCCAGCAGTTCTTCCTCGGCAGGTCCGCGAGCAGCCCCAGCACGAACGCCCTCGCCCGGCGGCGCGGTTCCACCCGGGCGAACCGGCCCGCCACCTTGCCCATCAGGCCATCGAATACAGATTGCCACCGGGCAAGGTTTACGCTGTGGCCCACGGCCACCGGCTGATCTTCGTTTGTCGACACAACTCACGATGATCAACGGTGGCTGCCCTCAGAGGAGACCGACCTCACTCAGCACGATCAAGGCCAGCGTCAGACCGGCTGTCCGCTGTCAGAGGGTGGCAGCACGCAGCACGATCAGGGCGACGGAGGCCATGGTGAGGACCACCGCCGGAGACGCGCCCTTGCGGTCGCCGACGCGCAGGTGGAAGGCGACCGCCCCGGCGAAATAGAGCGTCAGGCCGATCGCGGCGGCGATTCCGATGGGTCCCCACCAGAGTCCGGCGATCGCACCGGCCGCGCCCGCGATCTGAGCGCCGATCAGGAAAGCCATCATGCTCTGCGGCACTCCGAGGGTGGACATCTGCTCGGTGATGTGCCGCGTCCGCAGAGACTTGGCCCCAGCCGATACCAGGAGAAGCGCCGACATGAACACGGTGACGACGGCAAGGGAGACGAACATGGCTGAAACCTCAATCATGCGAGATGCGAGTAAGGGGCGTGCGCACCTCGACGACGATAGGCGGCCACCAGGTACCTCCAGGTAACCTTCGGGGCATGAGCCTGCGACCCGGAATTGCCTTCCTCGCCGACTGTCCCGCTCTCCTGGCCATGGAGATCATCGCCAGCAAGTGGTCCATGGTCACGCTCTTCGCGCTGACCGACGGCCCGTTGCGCCACGGCGAGCTGGTCGAGCTGAGCGGTGGCATTTCGCGCAAGGTACTGACCCAGACGTTGCGCCGGCTCCAAGCCAACGGGCTCGTCGAGCGGCACGCGTACGCCGAGGCGCCGCCGCGCGTGGAGTACGGCCTGACCGATCTCGGGCGAACCCTGGAGAAGCCCATCAGGATGCTCACCGCATGGGCGCGGGAGAACGGCGAGGCGGTCGTCACCTTCCGGGAAGCAGCCGAGGCGGCCAGGACCATCGAGGCGGATCAGGCGACCCCGGTGAAGACCCCTCCTGTTGATGAGAACCCGAGCCGTTTCTGATCAATAGAAGAGGCTGAACCTGTAAGACCCTGCCGTCGCCGGAGGCTTGGCCATCCTCGTGATCGGGGCCCTCCTGCAAGAGGCCAACGACGACCGTCACCTCAGGGTCAAGCCCCTGGTCCTGAAGGAGCTCCCGCAACCGAACCCAGAGGGCGCTCGTACCAGTCCGCAGATACTCGGTGTACTGGACGACGATGCTCGAAGCCATGAGCTCAGCCTTCCAGTCCGCCCGGCGCAGCGGAACAGATGAGGCCACCCACGATCGACGACGGGCGGCGGCAACGACAGGTCGCTCCGCAATAGTGATCAAGAACTACAGCTGGAGTACTCATTGACAACGCCCGGGCAAGAAACCATCACGTCTCGGGCCGGTCCAGGGAGCCGAGCCTGCGGCGCCCGGGTGACTCAGGTACGTGTGCCGTCTCGCGCAGGCCAGGGGTGGCGGCGGCGACCTTCTCGTACCAGCGACCGTACCGCTCGGCGAGGGCCACGGCCGAGACGCCGTGCAGGAGGACGCTGAGGGCGACGGTGATCGCGACCACCCTGCCCAGCAGTTCCGCTCCTGGGATGTGCTCCTCCGCCACGAGCAGCGCCAGCACGACGGACGCGAGACCGCGCGGCCCGAACCACCCGATATACGCCACCGTGGGCGCCCGCAGCCCGCTCCCGACGAGAGAGAGAAGCACCGGCAGCATCCTGACGACAGTGAGGCTGAGCACCGCATACAGGACGATCTGCCAGCTCAGATTCTCCAGCGCAGGACCGAGCAGCACCGCTCCGAAGACCAGAAGGCTGATCGACGCCAGGAGTCCGCCGAGATTCTCGGCGAAGTCGGAAGTGTGATCCGGGTGCTCCTTCTCGCTGCCGGTCCGGTAGCGGCGCAGAGCGAACCCGAAGGCGAATCCGGCGACCCAGGCGGCGATGAAGCCGCTGCCGTCCGTCACGACGCCGAGTTCGTACGCCGCCGCCGCGACGGCCAGCGCATAGACTTGCCTCCACTCCCGCGTGACCCACCCCTTGGCCCGGGACCACTGCAGCAGCCGGCCGCCCAGCCCACCGGCCAGAAGGCCCAAGGCGGTGCTCAGCACCAGCGCACGCCAGAAGACTCCCGCCGCGCCCTCCTCCGCATAATGCGTGCCTGGGATGGCTGCCAGAAACAGGACGAAGAACGGCAGCACCATGCCGTCGTTCAGGCCGCTTTCCACATTCAGTCCATGCCGTACGAGCGCCGGGACCCGAGGATTGGAGATGGCGGTCTTTCCCAGGGCGGCGTCGGTGGGGGCGAGAATCGCGCCGACGAGCGCGAGCTCCCACATCGTCAGCCCTGGCAGCAAAGGCCAAGCGAGCAGCCAGCCCGCCCCGATACTCAGCGGCAGTCCGATGCCCAGCAGACGGCCCGGCAGAAAGCCCCCGGCCGTGATGTCCCGTCTGCGAACGGTCATGGCATCGGTGAACAGCACGAGGGTCAGCGTGGCTTCGAGAAGCACGGTGATCGGTTCGGCGTCGTGCTCCCAGTCGACGATGTCCAGCACGGCCGGCCCGAGGAAGATGCCGGCGCCGACGAAAACGATCGCCGACGACAGCGGCGTCGAGGACAGCCGACGCGAAACCAGTGCGTACGCGGCCGCGACACCCGCCACCGCCACAATGGTCCAGGCGCCACTGCTCATGTTCGGGCCCTTCGGATCCACCCACCGGACACTTTCGGCGGATTGTCGACTTCTGCGGCGCTGCGGCGGAACCACTGCTCCCGCAGAACACGCGGTCGCCTCCTTCTACAGGTCAGCGCGGGGCTGCCCGCCGACATCGACGAGGACACGCCGAACGGTGCCGCCCCAAGAGTGCAACGGCAGCCGTGGTCGCTCCTCCCCCACGGACCGCGGCCCGGCCCGCCCCTGCATCACTCGCCCGGCCCCGCCCCTGAACGGCGCAGGGTGGAGAAGGCGGCCGTCCTGGTGAGCGAGGTCTGATACACCTGCTTCGACGCGAACGAGCTGCAGCTGCAGTTCGCCACTGTGCTGAGTGCCGGGCAACGCAACCGCTGGGCATGGACGCGGGGGCTGGCCCGTGCGCGCGACACGCTGCAGGTCGTCGAAAAGCTGGCGCGCACGTCATCGACGGAAGGCGTCTGATCTCTCCCTATCCGCGGCTGCTGGTGCGGCTCGGCTCCAGGATCTCTGCCGGGCACCGAACGCGGCGAGCTGGGGAAGGAGAAGGGACCATCAAACCCGGGCCGGCTACGCCTTCGAACTGGAACCTCCCGGGAAGAGGACCAATAAGGACGGGCCCGGCCCCACGGACACGCAAAAACCCCGAGTGTCGCAGGCCCACTGGCCCGACTGCCGCCTCGACGGCTTCACCGCACCAGGCATCCACGATCAGCCCACGTAGTGCGAACTGTGGGTGCACCGTCGGATGAGCCCGCCTCGGGCCGTCAGCCCGACCCCGGCGGGTGGCCCTGGGTCGCGGTCGAGGCTGTGAGGGCTTCCGCCCGGGCAACGGCGGCGTCGGTGAAGTCGGCGATGGCCTTCTTGACGACTTTGCTGAGGACGGGCTTGAGCACACGCAACCTCGGCTCGACGGTCACGGAATACACCACCTCGGTGCGGGTGCGCTGGTGCTGGACCGGAGTGAAGGTCACGGTCGCGGTGAAGTGCCGCAGGGGCAGACCCGAGACCAGCTGATAGGAGTAGCGTCCAGGCCGCTCGTACACGGTGACCTGCTCCCGGACCGTCACGCCCGGCATGTGCAGCCTTCGCACGGCGCCCACGCCGTTGGGCCTGGGGTCGCCCTCCCGCTCCAGAACGGAACTCCTGATAGCGGTGACGAGGGCGGCGTACTTGCGGTGGTCGGTGAAGACGCCGAACACCGTCTCGGGTGGCGCATCTGCCGTTCTGCGGACATCGAACGTACTCATCGACGAGCCCTCTTTCCTACTCTCGCCGGCTGACGCGAGCCCCGGGCACCGATGCCTGTCGGCCGGGGTTTCCGATCAGGCCGATCCGGAAGCCCAGCCAGGGGTGGACGTTCATCGGGGTGAGGTCGGAATTGCGGCTGGGGCCGATGGTCGAGATCCATAGCCGGTCGAGATCCATAGCCGACAGGCTTTGGCGTTGTAAACGCCACCGTGCACTCGCCGCACGACCCGCAGGTGTCTTTCAGCCTATCGGATCGCTCGTGTCCGTCCACTGCACTGCGTTCCCGGCCTGGTCAAGAGTCCCCACGTAGACAGGGTGAGGTCCTGGCCCACGGTTTCCAGGCGCCGTCCGCGTGCTTTAGACGGGCACTGCGACCTCGGCCCCGTGTTGCGGTGTCACTGCAGTGACACCGCTCGTGTGCGGGCGACTCTCCTGCCTTGAGGCAGCTGGCCCAAAGTATGGGCTGGCCACCCCATACGGGCGGGCAGCTGCGGTGGGGGCGTCACCTTGTGACTTCTCCGCCCGTGACAGCTCTACGTTCACCAGGCTCCCGGTCGCCGGGCGGGTGAGCGCTGCCAGTGCGGTGACCAGGAAGAGCGCTGACCCGAGCTGGTCCGGGCCTGCTACCCCCGAGGCCGGGCCGAGGGACTGCCCATGCGGACATGAGCGCGGGGGATGGTCAGGCTCGCTCGCGTGAGGCTGATCTGGGAGACCGCGGCGTTCTTGATCGTGATCGTCCGGGAAGCTGAGTCCGATGGCGCAGCGACCGGGTTGAAGAGCCACGACGGAATGTTGCTCGGCGTGACGGTGACTCTGTCGCCGGGTGGTGCCGCCCCCTGCCCCGTAGTCGTGAACGTGCCGACCAGCATTTCCGCGTACAGGGTCACGCTGTTTCCGACAATGGTGGAAGTCGTCCCGGGAGCGGCCTGCAGATGCCAGGTCCCGATGGTCTGCCGCACCTCCAGATCGAGATCCTCCACCTCCACGGATCGGGCGGTGAATTCGAGCAGGCGCTTCGGGCCCGCCGCGCTCTCGACGGTCACCACTCCGCGGAACACGCCGCCGAGCAGCACGAGCCGGGGCGAGTTCAGCGTCCAGACGCCTTCCGCAAGGCGCAAGGACGCGTGGTGCTCCGCTGGAGTCGGTGTGGCACAGCCGACAGCTCCGATGGCGTTCGGTCGGGCGGGCGTACGGGACGGCGGAGCCCTGTGGGTTGTCGGCTCGGCGGACGTCGGGGGAGCCGACGGGCACAACGGTGTCGCCCCGGCAGACGGCCCCGGCCTCTCGGACAATGACGGGCGGGCCCCGGGGGTCGCCTGGCAAGGGGAGGAGCCAGAAGCCTTCAGGGCCGCGGCGGAGCCCCGTTGCCCGGGCAAGGGCGAAGTTGGGCTCCTCTGGCGGCCCGTACCGGGCTCAGGGGTCCCATCCCGCGCGGCTGACCGGCTCGCCCCCCGGGACTCTGGAGGGCTCACGGAGACCGGTGGGACCTGTGTGCTCGATGGGACCGGCGCGTCCTTCACCGGCGAGGGCGCACAAGGAGTTCCGTCGGCTCCGGCCGGGAGGACGTGGTGAGCGGTTGCGGGCATTCCCCTCCACTCGACGGCCATAGTCGCCAGCAGGGCCGCCGGCAGGGCCGTGAGCGCCAGGAACTGGCCGACCGGTCTCGGGACCCGGGGGAAGGGGCCCGTCTGCCTCACAGGACGCGAGACGCGGGCGAGTCGTGGGGCCGGCACGCTGTCGCGGTCGGCCTCATCCGTGTTGTCACTGCGCATTGTGCCAACCGGCCTCGAGAGTCGAGGGGAGGGCGTTCTGGCCGTCGCCATCCGAATCCTCGCTCGGCGGCGACCAGGCACAAGCCAGAGAGCCACCGACGAGACCGAGCAACGCGCCGAGGAGAAGACCTCCGAAATTGGCGAGCGGCAGGGAAACCAGCGACAGCAGGATCGCGGCGACCCCTGCGAAGACGCGTACGAGCGGACGGATCCACATGAGAAGACCCAAGGTGACGAGGAGGACCCCGATGACCAACGACCCCGCACCCGCGGTGGTCGACAGTGCCATGGTGACACCTCCCAAGGTGAGGTGCCCATAGGCGAAATACAGGATGGGCCAGCCCGCTGAGAGCGTCATCAGCCCGGCCCAGAAGGGCCTGTTGTCACGCCAGATACGGAATCCCTTGTTTGCTCCTGAGAGAGCGTCACGCCATTCGATTGACGTGGTCATCTTCGTCACGCAAATGACTTTCTACTCAAGGAATCCAACGAGGCCGATGCTCGCGGCGCGCCATATCGGGGCCCTGAATTGAAGGCACCTCAGAAGCACTGGTGGTCACCTTGTCGCAGCGATGCCTTCATATCAGGCAGGGTGATGGAACCCATAGTGGCTGCCACCCCGGTGGCTCGGACATTGGTCAACGTTGCCGAAGCTCCCTGCAACGCGATGGTGTTCGGAGCGAAGAACTTGGAGTTCTCGTCGCCCGAGTTAACTTCGCCCGTGGTCAGCGAGCCTGCCGCAACGCCGATGTCCACGTTGTTCATCGTTGCACTGGAAGACGCGAGGAGATCGGTGTCGAGGAATGCATTGGTTGCGGTGGCGGGGTTTCCATCACCGCCACCGGTGAGCCGGAGAGTGAAGGGGCCCAGCACAGGGATCGGGATGAGCACCGACTGGCACAGCCCACCGATCGTCACGCTCCTCGCTCCCGTAACGATCACTGGCACGGCCTTGCCCCGCCGCGTCACATCCACCATGCCGTACAGGCTCAGGCCCTTGGCCTGCAGTGTGTCCACGGAGAGCTTGAATCTCTCTCCGGAGATGAAGAAGGATGCTGCGAAAGCCCCCTGGGCCATGCTCAAGACCAGGGCAGCGGCGGCAACGACGCTCGGCAGCAAGACGGCGGCGAAACGCTTCCACCGGGTTCTGCGCATTCTTCTCACTCCCTCGCACCCCAGGATGTCGCTCCGCATAGGCGTCGCGATCAGGCCAGAACCGGTCGAATTTCTCCAATTCGAGCGGCATTCAGAGGCCTTCGAAGTCATTGCCGCAATGGAACATCACGTCGCGGATCAGACCTCAGAAACTCAAGCATCTGTTACGCCAGAGAGCCCGGCAAGCGGGGCGCCACCAATATGGTTGGAATCACCCGAACGGACCAGGATAAGCAGATTGTGATTCAAGGCAGAAAATCACTGGCGCCGCGATCGGCTGCGGCGGCGGTGACGGTCCGACCCGTTTGGCACGTGAGTCCGATCTCGGTATGTGAGTCCGATGACGCGCCCCCCGCCAAGGAACGCATATGATGATCGTCCCCGTGCCGCTGCCGCTCAACGGGCTCGCCATCCGGCTCTGGGCGGCGCCGACCTCGCCGCCCGGCTCATCGACGAGATCGCCGTCAGGGCGCATCCCGTCTTCGTGGGCATGGGGATGCCGATGTCGCGGGCGGGCGTGCACCCCCCCCTGGAGCTCACTGAGCTCCAGGCTCTCGGCGGCGGCCAGCTCGTCACCACGTACGCCGTCACGCCCTGACCGGCCGAACAGGCGAGACCGGCCTACTGTGGACATATGACCAGTCAAGAGCGAAGGGCTCACGGGACGGTCGCTCCGCATGCCGGGCGCGAGCAGCGGATTTGCCCGGCCTGCGGGAGCCCCGTCGACACGGTACTCAGGCGGCGCAAGTCCCTCGGAATCTTCATCCCGGTATGGACTCCAGGACCCTGCCGAAGCCCTGAGTGCTCCTCGTACGCGTCTCCGGAGGGCTAGCCTTCTCAGTCTTGAGTTCCATCCAGACTGCAGGCTGGCCTTTGGCGCGGATGGGGCGACCGAACGCCGAGTTGACGCTGTCGGACGAGGAGCGGGCCGCACAGGCGGGGTGGCACTCTCGTCGAGTGGCTGCCGCCAGATCTCAGACCATCAGTACACCGGTCCTCACCACGGGCAGGCGTCTCACGCAGGAGGCGACGAATCGCAACCTGCTGGGCTCGAAGTCACACTGGCGACTGCAACCCGACCGCGGTCGAGCCGGACCAAGATCTGGACCAGCCTGTCATGGCGTGCGCGACCGGCCAGGCCTGATGCCTTGCCAACTCGACAGCCGCGGTTCAACACCCCGCTTTATTCACTACCCACAACGTCGCGCGTCGGCCTCCGCGACAGAACGACAGAAGCATGCAGGCCCGAAGGAGAGCTCCATCTGGAAGCCTTCCACGGCAGCCGAGGGATCCCGGAACCGGATCCCTCGGCGCAACACTCCCCTGCCAGAACACACTCCCGACGCGCTCCAAGGAATCTAACTACTCGTCAGTAGAGGGCCAGCATTCGTTCGACTAAGACCTGACCACAGCCTGACCCACATGAGACTCGACCTCAAGATCAAGAAGCCACTCTAGAGGTCGTGCCGAGCTCCGATAGCCCCAAGAAAGCGGAACCCTATGGCAGCCGCTACGTCCAACTCCCAGCGTGATGACATCGGCGTAGCTCAGCGCACCCTTCCCCTGGGCTTCAACCGAGTTGGGGGAAGGTCCGGGGCAGGAATCGGAGCGCCGTCTTAGCCCTTGACCTCGCCGAAGCGGGTGCGGTTCATCCAGTCCTCGCGGGCCTGTGCGATATCCTCTTGGGACCGTCCGATCCAGTTCCAGAACCATTGGATCTCTGAGCATTTCCGCAGGTCAGAGCATCACGAGTCTCGGGAAGTCAGCATCCGTGCCTCGCTCAGCGGCACGTTTCGCCGAAACATGACCACGTAACAGGCACTCGAACGATGAGCCCAGCCGCTCGTCGTATCCGCCGTCACCACCGAGTTCACGTGGTGTGTCACAAGAAACAGATCTATGCAAAACAGGTGGAAGGAAACCGCAGGTCAGCACCACGTGCGGCGTGCATCGGATGCATGAGCGGTGTGCCTTACGGGCACTACGCGCGGATTTCGATGCATACCTATAACTCGAACGGGCTGATCGCCGACTTCTCGAGACCAACGGCCTCGTCAAGCCGGAGGCTGTAGCTGCCAAGCGGGGCCGGACGACTACTTCCGAGCGGTCGTCGGCGGCGCGTCGTGGTTCAGGATCGCGCGTCGCTCGGATCGTCGTGCTTCTGGACGTGGTACGACTGTGTCCCGTGGGGGATTTACGCATGCATGCGGCCGCATGGGGCCTTGTTCGGGAGAGCTGTCGAAGGTGTGGAGCGGTGATCCCCGAGCGGCTTCCGGTCCGTCTTCCGGAGCGAGGGCAGGGGCAGTGACGAATCGAGCGGTCCCTGCGTCCGTCCTGGCGGGGGTCGGGTCGTACGTGCCGCCGCGCAAGGTGGCCAACGAGGAGCTCGCGGAGCGCCTTGGGCGGGCGCCCGAATGGATCTTCCAGCGCTCCGGCATCCGGTTCCGGCACGTCGTGGAGCCGGGTACCACCAGCGGGGACCTGGCCGTCGCGGCCGGTCGCGAGGCGCTCTCGCGGGCGGCGGTCGGTGACGTCGCGGCCGTGGTCGTCGCCACCACGACACCGGACAGGCCGTGCCCCGGCACCGCCCCGAGCGTCGCCTCGCGCCTGGGGATGGCCGGGGTGGCCGCGCTGGACGTCCAGGCCGTGTGCGCGGGCTTCGTCTACGGACTGGGTGTCGCCCAGGGCCTGATCGCCGCGGGCACGGCCGACAGCGTTCTGGTCGTCGGCACGGACACGCTCTCGCTGAGCGTCGACCAGGCCGACCCCACGAGCATGCTCTTCGGCGACGGCGCCGGTGCCGTCGTCCTGCGCTCGGGCCACCACGAGGAACCCGGCGCCCTCGGGACCTGCGTCCTCGGCAGCGACGGCGGTGGCCGCGACCTGATCACCGTACGGGGCGGAGGGTCCGAGGAACGCTCGACGGCCGATGGCGTCCCGGCGGACCCGTACATGCGCCTGGAGGGGCGGGAGGTGTTCTGGCGAGCCGTGGAGCACATGAACTCCGCCTCGCGCGCGGCGCTGGACGCCGCGCGGTGGAAGCCGGAGGAGGCGGACCGGATCGTCGCGCACCAGGCGAACGCGCGAATCCTGGCCGTGCTCGCGCAGCGGTTGGGCGTCGCGCCGGACCGCGTGCTGTCCGACATCGAGCGGGTCGGCAACACCTCGGCCGCCTCGATCCCGATCCTGCTCGACCGCGCCGACCGCACGGGAGCCCTCGAACCCGGGCACCGGGTCCTGCTCACCGCCTTCGGCGGCGGCCTCGCCTGGGGTGCCACCACCCTCGTGTGGCCGCAGCTCTCCCGCCCGCACTGACTCGTCCCACTCATTCCGGAGGAACGGCATGTACGACACCTTGGTGAACATCCTCACCGGCAGGTTCCAGGTGCGGCCCGAGCTGGTGACCCCCGAGGCCGCCCCGCCGGCCCTCGGCCTGGACTCGCTGTTCGTGGTGGAGCTGTCCTTCGTGCTGGAGGAGGAGGCCGGTCTGAAGATCGGCTTCGACGAACTCGCGGAAGCGGACACCCTGGCCGAGATCACACGGCTGATGCAGGACGAACGGAACAGGCAGGGCAGGCAGGACGCGTCGGTCTGAGACCCGTCGGCCGTACTCGTGAGGGGCGTCAGCGGCGGGCGGCGCCCCGGGGACGCCGGAACAGCAGCGCGTGCACCGTGAAACGCGATCCGTCGAACTCCGCCCGGCCCTCCGCCCGCAGTTCCTTCAGCCGCAGCTGCAGGGTCTCCCGGTGCTCGGCGTACGCCAGCAGCGGGATGTCCATCTCGAAGACCTCCAACGTCTCGCACTCGTAGCCGCGCAAGGTGAGTTCCGCGACGGTCCGGGGGACGTCGGCGAGGGAGGAATGCGCCATGAGCAGGGAGCCGCCCGGCGCCAGGAGCCCGTCCACGCGGTCGACGACCGCGTCGTACACCGCGCGGCCGCCCCTCCGGGCGACGAGGGCCGTCTCCAGTCCGTCCGTCCTGGCGTAGCTCGGATCGTAGGGGAGGTGGGGTGGGTTGGTGATCACCAGGTCGAACCGCTCGTCCGTCGTGTACTCCTCCAGCGGCGACGTGACGCACGTGAGCCGTGAGCCGTCGAGCCCGTTGGTCGTCACGTTGGCCACGGTCTGTGCGGCGGAGGCGGGGTTGACGTCCAGGGCGGTCACCCGCTCGGCGCCGGCCGCGAGCAGGGCGACGCTGTAGAGGCCGGAACCGGCCCCGATGTCCAGGGCGTTGACGCCCTCCAGTACGGGAGCGCCGGCATCGTCGAGTGCGCCGAGCAGGCTCAGTCCGCAGTCGGTCGGGAAGAGGACCTCCCAAGGGTCGTCCACCGTGATCCGCAGACGCGTGCCGCGGAACTCGACGATCCCGCACGAGGGCCGGGCCTCCCACAGCGAACCGTTCTCGCCGGCGGGCAGGACACGGCGCCGTGTCGGCGTGCGGTCGGGAGCACTGGTCATGGGAACGGAACCTTTCAGGGGGAAGAAGGTACGGAGTTCGCCGTGGCCGGCGCGTTTCCGGTCCGGCCGGTCACTCGGCGAGGGCGGACAGCACGAGGCGTACGGAGTCGTCGGCGATGCGCCGCGCGCGTGACTCCGTAACCAGGCCCTCGACGTAGCCGAAGTTCCACGCGAGCCGTCCGTGAACGGTGGTCGCCGTCGCCACGACGGCGCCCATCACCGAGACGCCCGTGAGGAACTGGGCGCCGTCGATCCGCCAGGGACCGACCTGTTCGGGGCAGTCGTAGCGGCCGACGTTGGACAGGCACAGGTTGATCGGCCCCTCCTCGTCCATGAACCGCATGAACGACGCGCCGTCCGCCAGTGACCCGGGGCCCGCCACGCGCGGCAGGCTGATCGTGGCCAGGTGGTCCTGTCGTTTCCGGCGTCGGACGAGATCCTGGCTGACGGTCCGGGCCATGGGCCACAGCGACCCGCCCGGCTCGTACCGGACGCGGGTGGGGACCGTGGCCACGTAGGTGCCGACCTCGTCGGGGAGTACGGGCGGTTCCAGGTCGGCGCGGAAGTCGACCGGTGAACCGATCGAGAAGTACGCGGCGGCGGGGGTATCCGCGTCCCGGGCGACCGCCGACACCATCGCGGCGGCCAGGGCCCCGTGGACCGTGGTGCCGTGCCGCTTGGCGGCCCGTACCAGGCGTTCCAACTGGTCGGCGGTGAGGGACCGGTGCGTCATCCGGGTGCGCCGCCGCTCGAACGGGACGTGCTCGTCGGGGACGATCCGCTGGGCAGGCCGGGTCAGGGACGCCCGTTCCTCGCGGCGCATCAGGGCCCGGAACCCGCCGGCGCCCGCCGCGCCCCGGTGCCGGCGCGGGAGCAGGTCGTCCGTCGCGGGAAGGACCCGCCGCGAAGTGGTCGGCGGCGTTGCTCCGCGGTCCAGTTGTGCGGCGATCTCGATCCACTCGCGGACCAGGGACAGGCAGGTCTTGCCGTCGGCGATGGCGTGCGAGACCGTCAGCAGCAGGTCGTGGAACTCCCCTTCGTTCTCGGCTTCGTTCTCCGTCCCTCCCGATGTGATCACCACCGCGCGCAGAAGCGGTCCGGTGCGCCGGTCCAGGCCCTCCGCGAGTTCGTGATCGTCGACCTCCTGTTGCCACCGGATGTCGGCGGCGGGGTCGTCCGGTCGTACGCGGACGTGCCGGAACGGGATCTGGCGTCCGTCCACGGGGACGAAGGCCGGGTGTGTTCCGGTGCCGTCGTCCATGATCGCGACGCGCAGCAGGGGGTGCCGGAGCTGGAGGACGTCCAGGGCGCGGCGGTGCAGCGACGGGGACAGGCGCCCGTGGACCCGGGCGCGGGCGATGACGTTGAGCGGCGAGGTCAGGTCGGCGATCCAGTACAGCCGTTCCAGGGGGCTCAGGTCCCGGCGGACGTCACCGCGGCCGGTGAACCGCTCGCCCGGGTAGGTGAGGGCCTCCACGGTCTGCCGGACGAGGACGCGACGGGGCACCAGCCGGAAGTAGGCGTCACGGATCAGCCGCCGGTGCGGGCGGGCCCCCTGGGTCAGTCTGTTCATGCTGCGGGAGCCGGCCACCATCGCCCGTGCGCGGTCGCGGCGCAGTTCCTCGTACGCGCGCAGGGCCCGCACCGGGTCGTCTCCCGTCGCCGGATCGGCCAGCGCCCGGGCCAGGACGACGGCGTCCTCCATGGCCGTGCCCGCCCCCTGGGCGAGCGTGGTCAGCATGGGGTGGGCGGCGTCGCCGAGGAGGGTGAGAGGGCCGTCGCCCCACCGTTCCAGGAAGGCCCGGTCGCGCGAGGGGACGGTGAGGATGTCCGCTGCGGGGGTGGCATCGATCACCGCCCGCACCTCGTCGGCCCACCCCGCGTAAGCCTGTCGGACGGCGTCCTTGACGCGGTCGGGTGCGGGCGTCCCGGGGGTGGTGCTCATGGCGGCCCACCAGTAGCACCGGCCGTGGCCGATGTCGATGAGGCCGAAGCGCTGTCCGCGCCCCCAGTAGTGGCGTACGGCCCCCTCGGTGAGGCGCGGGTGCCGGAAGGGGACGATGCCGAGCCGGAAGAGGTGGTCGCAGTCCCGTGGCCGCTCGGGTCCGACGAGGTGGCGCCGTACGGCCGAGTGGAAGCCGTCGGCGCCGACGAGGACGTCCCCGCTCGCCGAGCGGCCGTCCGCGAAGCGGACGGTGACCCCCGGGCCCGTGGTGTCGAAGCCGGTGGCGGTCGCCCCCAGGTGGACCGGGCAGTCGCCGGCCTCCGTCAGCAGGGCCTCCTGGAGGTCAGCGCGGCTGAGGCAGAAGCTCCGCGCGCCCGCCTGCTCGCAGGCTTCCCCGAACGGCAGGTCCCGGATGAGCCGGCCGCGCCGGTCCATGATCCTGAACGACTCCACGGCCCGGCCGCGCTTGTCCAGGCCCAGGTCGATGCCGAGACCGGCGAGGGCGGTGACGGCATTGCTCATGACCGACAGGCCGGAGCCGGCTTCCCGCAGCTCGGTGGCGCGTTCGTACACCTCGACCTCGACGCCGACTCGCCTGAGCGCGACCGCGCACGTGAGACCGCCGATGCCGGCACCGATGACGAGGACTTTCGCAGGACGTCCCGATGGCATGGCGTCAGCCCACCCCGTGATCGCGGTCGGAGTCGTCGATCAGCTCGGCGAGGGTGTCCGCCAGCCGGGCCACGTGCGGCTCTTCCATCATGGTCAGGTGGTCCCCGGGGACACGGACCGTCCGGATCCGTCCCTCGGTCACGGCGCTCCAGCCGTTGCAGGGGTCCTGGTGGCGGGTGCGGGCGGCCCCGTGCATGGCGGACAGGACGGCGGGCAGCGGCTCGGCGGCCCGGACCAGCGTGAGGTCCTGCTCCTCGCGCGGGGGGCGGTAGGCCAGCGTCGCGTGCCAGTTCGCCCGGTAGACGTCGAACAGGCGGCGGACGACGGAACCGGAGCTGCCGGCCGGCAGGATGCCCCGCTCACTCGCGACGCGGGCCATGGACGCGAACCTCCCCTCCGGCGAGCCCGGCCCGCCCGGAACGGTCGGGGCGGGTGCCGTGCCGCCGTCGCGCGGCCAGAGCAGCTCGTGGAAGAACCACGCCAGCATGGCCTCGTCGTCGTGCGGGGAACGCGGCCCCTGTTCCAGGGCGGTGGTGTCGACCACCAGCAGGGTCACCCGCTCGCCCTCCGCCCGCAGCCGGCGGGCGATCTCGAAGGCGACGAAGCCGCCGAACGACCATCCGCCGACGGTGTACGGGCCGTGCGGGCGCACCCTCCGCAGGGCGGCGAGGTAGCTCTCCGCGAGCTCCTCCACGGTGCCCAGCGGGGCGGTGCCGGGGTCGGCCCCGGCGGCCTGGAACGCGTACAACGGCCGGTCGGCAGGGAAGTACCGGGCGAACGCGACGTAGCACAGCACGGTGCCGCCCATCGGGTGGACCATGAACAGCGGCGGGCGGTCGCCCTGCGGGCGGAGCGGCACCAAGGCGTCGAACGCGGCCTTGGCGCCGCCGTCGCGCAGCCGTGCCGCGAGCGCGGCGGGGGTGGGCGTCGCGACGAAGTCGGCCAGGCGGAGGTGCACCCGGTAGAGCTGTTCGATCCGGACCACCAGCCGCATCGCGGTCAGCGAGGTGCCGCCGAGGTCGAAAAGGCTGTCGTGAGTCCCCACCTCATCCAGGCCCAGCACGTCCGCCATCAGCTCGGCGAGCGTCTGTTCGTACGCGTCACGCGGACCGGTGCGGGGAGCGCGGCCGGCGGCGGCCAGCTGGGTGCGGCGCAGCGCGGCGTCGTCGCGCTTGCCGCTGGGGGTCAGCGGCCACCGGGAAACCCACTGCAGGTGCGAGGGGACCATGTGGGCGGGCAGGACGGCGCGCAACCCCTCGCGGACGCCGGTCAGGTCCTCGTCGGTACCCTCGCCGAGGAGGAAGGCGGCGAGGAAGGTCTCGCCGTCCGCCCGCTCGCGGGCCACGACCGCGGCGTCGCGCAGGCCGGGAAAGCCGTGCGCCAGGCCGGTGACGGCCAGTTCCACCTCGGCCGGTTCCACACGGAAGCCGCGTACCTTCACCTGCGCGTCGTCGCGTCCGAGGAAGACGACGTCGCCGCCCGGAAGGACCATGCCGACGTCGCCCGTGTAGTAGAGCCGGTGGTCCCCGTCCGCGAACGGGTGCGGGAGGAATCGCTCCTTGGTCAGGTCCGGCCTGCCCTCGTAGCCGTCGGCCAGGAAGTTGCCGCCCAGGTACACGTCGCCCCGCGCCCCGATCGGCACCGGGCGCATCCGCTTGTCCAGGACGTGCACCTCGGCTCCGTCGAGGGCGCGGCCGATCGGCGGCAGCGCGGGGAAGGCGGCGGGGTCTCCGGTCATGGTGAACGCGGTGACCACATGCGTCTCGGTAGGCCCGTAGTGGTTCTCCAGGACCACGCCCGGGAGCTCGGCGCAGAAGGCGCGGATCTCCGGGGTGACGCGCAGCTGCTCGCCGCAGGTGATCACCGCCCGCAGGGCAGGCGGCGTGACGCCCAACGCCCCCGCGGCCTCCGCGAGCTGCTGGAGGGCCACCGGGGGGAGGAAGACCTGCTCGACGCGCTCGCGGTCCAGCAGGTGCAACAGAGCGGGCATGTCGCGCCGTTGCGCGTCGTCGGCCAGGCACAGGGTGCCACCTGTGCACAGGGTGGAGAAGATCTCCTGGAAGGAGATGTCGAAGCTCAGCGGCGCGAACTGGAGTGTGACGCCGCCGGGGACCGCGCTGGGCGCCGCAGCCTGCCAGGCCACCAGGGAGGCCAGGGTGCGGTGCGGCATGACGACGCCCTTGGGGGTCCCGGTGGAGCCGGAGGTGAACAGGACGTACGCGGTGTCGTCGGCGCCCGGTCCGCTCCCCGCCGGTGCATCCGGTACGCCTCGTGACGGCACGTCCGGCGTCGGTGCGGCCACCGACTCGGCGGGCAGTAGCAGCGCCGGGTCGCCGGCGAGGTGGGCGTGGGCGACCTCGGCCACGACGCGGAAGGGTCGGGCCTGCTCCAGCATGGTGGCCAGCCGGGCGGGCGGATAGCCAATGTCCATCGGGACGACCGCGCATCCGGCGCGCATGGCTCCCAGGAGCACCGCCATGGTCAGCGGGGACCGGTTCATGGCGACCCCGATCCGGGCGTTCGCCGGCGCGCCGAGCGCGTACAGCCGTCCGGCCACGTTCTGCGCGGCCTCGGCCAGCCGGGCGTAGCTCCACCGTTCCCCGCCCGCCACCACGGCGGTCGCGTCCGGGGTGCGGGCCGCCTGTTCGGCGAAGCGGGAGACGACCGTGGGATGTTCCGCCGGAGGGGCCAGGACGGGCCGGGGGGAGAGGAAGGCGAAGTCCGGCGCTTCGTCCGGCTGCTCCACCAGACGCCGTAGGACGCGCAGGTAGCAGTCCGCGTAGAGGTCGCCCTGCTCGGCCGGGAAGGTCTCCCCGTCGCAGTCGATCCGCAGCCACGTGCCGGTGCCGTCCGGATCGGTGATCGCGTTCACCAGGAGGCGGAAGTCGTTCTCCTCCCAGGTGCGGAAAGCGGTGAGGCGCAGACCGGGCAGGTCGAGCACACGGGAGAGCTGGCGGAAGTGCACGTAGTTGAAGGCGGTGTCCAGCGCGGGGCCGCCGTGGTCCTCCTGGACGGCGCTCAGCGGGTAGTGGCGGTGGGGGTGGTCTTCCTGTTCCTGGCGGAAGCTCGCGCGCGCCACCTCCAGCCAGCTGTCCCGCGCGGTGTCCAGGCGTACGGGCACGGTGTTCAGGAAGAGCCCGGCGGTGCGCTCCGCACCGGCCGTCTCCGGACGGCCGTGGGTGATGAGACCCGTGGTGACGTCACGGGTGCCGGCGAGCGCCGCCAGCGTCAGGGCGTGTGCCGCGAAGAGCACGGACTTGACGGGCAGGGCGTGTTCGGCCGCGAGGCTCCGCGCCTGCTCGACGAGGGCGGCGGGCAGGTCGACCCGCCGGGAGGCCGGTCGGTGTCCGGTGCCGGGCAGGTGGGGAGAGAACGACTCGACCGGCAGGGGCTCGCAGCCGGCCAGCTTCTCGCGCCAGTACCGCCGGGACTCCGCCGAACGCAGGGCTGCCCGCTCCAGCCGCACGTGGGCCGCCGGTGAGGGGGGTGCCGCTCCTTCCACGGGGCCGGTGTCCAGGCCGAGGCCGTGCGCGTAGTCCTGGAGCAGCTCCTGGAGCAGGGTGGCGACGCTGCCGCCGTCGAGGAGCGCGTGGTGGAAGCTGAGGACGAGGTCGACGGCGGTGGCCCGTACGTGGGCGCGGAACAGGTACAGCGGCGGCCGGTCGAAGGTGTACGGATGGCGGCGGCGTTCCTCGACGTGCGCGGCCACCTCGGCCTCGGCCGCCGCGTCGTCCAGCGGACGCAGGTCGGCGATCTCCAAGCCACCGTGCACCCGGGGCAGGACGACCTGCAGCGGTTCGGCGCCGTTCAGGTCGAACGCCGACCGAAGCGCCGCGTGCCGGGCCGTCAGCTGGTCGAAGGCTCGGCGGAACTCCTCCTCGTCCCACGGCATCTCCAGGGTGTACCGAAAGACGTCCAGGTACCTGGCCGAGGACTCGTGCCGTCGGCTGTGGTACAGCAGGCCGAGCTGGAGCCGGGTCAGCGGGTGGGCGTCCTCGGCGTCCCGGAGCCGGGCCCGGTCCACGTCGGCCACGAGGGCGAACGGGGCCGGGCCGGTCTCGGCGCCGGACGCGTCGCATTCCTCGGCGTACGGGGCGAGGCCCGCCACCGTCGGGTTCCGCAAGATGTCGGTGAGCGAGAGGCGCAGTCCTCGGGCCTCCGCTTCGGCGCGGACCCTGAGCATGGTGATCGAGTCGCCGCCGAGGGCGAAGTAGTCGTCGTGCACCCCCACCATGTCGTGGCCCAGGACGCGGGCCCAGACCTCGGCGAGAACCGCTTCGGTGCGGTCGCGCGGCTGCCCGCCCCCGGAGGCTCCGGCGGTCCCGGCGGTGTCGTCCGGCGGGGGCAGCGCGCGGCGGTCGGCCTTGCCGTTGGGGGACAGCGGGATCACGTCGATCCGGGTGAAGGACGCCGGGACCATGAACGCCGGCAGCGTGCGTCCGAGCCGCTCGCGCAGCAGCGCCGCATCGATGTCGGTCGCGGTCTCGGCGACGTAGTAGCCGGCCAGGACGGTTCCCCGGTCGGCGGTGGCACGGCCCACCACGACGGCGTCGCGCACCCCGGGGACCGCGCGCAGGGCGGCCGCCACCTCGCCGGGCTCGACGCGCTGCCCTCGGACCTTGACCTGGTCGTCGATCCGCCCGAGGTACTCCAGGGTGCCGTCCGCGAGCCACCGGGCCAGGTCCCCGCTGCGGTAGAGGCGGCCGCCCGGCACGAACGGGTCGTCGCCGAACTTCTCGGCGGTCAGCTCCGGGCGGTCGAGGTAGCCCCGGGCGACGCCGACTCCGCCGATGCACAGCTCGCCGGGGACGCCGACGGGTTGCGGCAGGTCGTCGGCGCCCAGCACGTACAGCCTGGTGTTGTCGATCGGCCGGCCGATCGGGACCCGTGCGACGGCGAGGGTGGGGTCGGTCGGGCAGTCGTACGACGAGACGTCGACCGTCGCCTCGGTCGGGCCGTACAGGTTCACGAGCTGCGCCGGCCGCTCGGTGCCGCTCTCGCGGCGGCACCGGTCGGCGAGGCGGTTGAACCGTTCGACCTGCTCCCGGGGCAGGGCCTCGCCGCTGCAGTGGACGTACCGCAGGGACGCGATGCCCCGCCGTGCCTCCCCTGACTCCTCCAGCAGGTCGAGGAACGGGCCGAGCATCGAGGGGACGAAGTGCACGGCGGTGACCCGGTGCTCGCGGACCGCCCGGAGTACCTCGCGCGGGTCTCGCTGCCCGCCGGGCGGAAGCAGGGCCACGGTCGCGCCCTCGACGGCCCACCAGAACAGCTCCCACACGGAGACGTCGAAGGAGGCCGGCGTCTTCTGCAGGAGCACGTCCCCTTCTCCGAGCGGGTAGCGGCGCTGCATCCACGCGAGGCGGTTGACCACGCTGTGATGTTCGACCATGACGCCCTTGGGGTGCCCGGTGGAGCCGGAGGTGTAGATGACGTAGGCGAGGTTCCGGGAGGTGGCGACCTGCTCGACCGGAGCCCCGTTGCCGGTCATCAGGTCGTCGATCCGCCGGGCCGGCACTTCTGAGGGGAGGACGGTGGGCGCGCCGTCGACGATCACCAGCTTGGCGCGGCTGTCGCGCAGCAGGAAGTCCACCCGCTCAGCCGGATGGTCGGGGTCCACGGGTACGTAGGCGCCGCCGGCCTTCAGGATGCCGAGCAGCGCGACCGGCAGCCGCGGTCCCCGCTTCATCATCACCGCGACGCGGTCGTCCGGGCCGACGCCGTCCGCCCGCAGGGCGCGGGCGATGCGGTTGGCCCGCTCGTCGAGCTCGGCGTAGCTCAGCGTCCCGCCGGACGCCGTGACCACGGCGGTCCGTTCCGGCTGGGCGGCTGCCCGGGCCTCGAACAGCCCGTGCACGGTCGCCCGGTCCGCGTAAGGGACCCGGGGACCGTGCGCGCGTCCGGCGGTGAGGTCCCGGTGCTCTTCCGGCGTCAGCATGGAGACATCGCGGAGCGGCCGGTCCAGTAGCTCCACACCGTGCTCCAGGAGTGTCCTGAGCTGGCCGGCCACGGCGGTGACGGGGAGGTCCTCGTCGAAGACGTCTCGGGCGTAGTCCAGGTCGACGCGGATGTCGGCGGTGTCGTCGAAGGCGGAGACCAGGACGCCCAGCGCGGCCTGGTCGTGCGAGGGAGCCATCAGGGCGCTGCGTCGGACGATCCCCGGGACGTCAGGCCGGGACCAGTTCACCGAGGAGAGCGTCACGTCGAAGAGCTGCCGCGGGTCCCCGGCCGTCGAAGACGTCTCGCGCAGGACCTCGCCGAGCGGAAGCCGTTCGTGGCGCCGGAGCCGACGGGTCGTGTCCTGGACTTCGGCGAGGAGTTCCCGGACGGTCAGCCCACCGGAGGCCGTGATCCGCAGCGGAAGGGTGTTGGCGAACTGGCCGAGGACGTCCCTGTGCCGCTTCGTCGGGCGGTTGAGGAAGGGGACGCCCAGCACCACTTCCCCGCTGCGGTGCAGGCGCGTCAGCCACACGCCGAGCATGGCCGCGACGTAGGTGGAAGGCCAGTGGCCCACGGCGCGGATGCGATCGACGAGGGCGCCGTCGACGACGAACGAGTGGCGCCCCCGCTCGCGCGGGCCGTCGCCCGTCGTACGGGTGAACAGCGCGGGTGTCACGCCCGCGAGGTACCCCCGGTGGAAGGCGCGGTCGCGGTCGCCGTCGGGCCCCGCGAGGTAGGCGGCGTCCTCCTCGACGAACGCCAGGTAGGAAGGGGCTTCCCCGTCGCTCTCCCGCCGGTCGCCCTCCGGGGCGCCGCCGTCCTGCGGAGCATCGGCGTACTCCCGGAGGATCTCGTGGCCCAGCCGGTCGAGGGTCCAGCCGTCGGCGACGATGTGGTGCGCCTTGACGTGCAGGTGCGTGACGTCCGCGCCCTCCAGGAGGACCGTGGCCTCGGTCAGGGGGCCGCCGTCCATGGGCAGGGCGCGCCCCATCGACGCCCGCATCCAGTCGGCGCGGGCGGTGTCCGGTTCGGGCGCGTCCGAGAGGTCGACCACGGCGACCCGGACCGCCTCCGGTGCCACACGCTGGAAGGGGACGCCGACGCTGTCGGCGAACCGCAACCGGAACGTCTCGTGCCGGTGCAGCACGCGTTCCGCGCAGGCGGCGAGCCTGCGGTGGTCGACGCCGCCGTGCAGGCGTTCGTGGAGCACGCAGTTGAACTGCGGTGATTCCGGCGTTCGGGATCCTGCGGACCAGATGTCTCGCTGGTACGACGTCAACGGGTGCGGTGATCCGTGGTGAGTGCTCAACTGTGGAGGTTTCCTTCGAGCCGTACCGGGATCTCCCGGTGGCCGTTGAAGATGAGGGAGGGCAACGGGGCAAGGCGGTCGGAACCGACGGCCAGTCCGAGGCCGGGGAACCGGGAGAAGAGCGCGGACAGTGCGATGCGGCCTTCCAGGCGGGCGAGTTCGGCGCCCAGGCAGTAGGTGGGGCCGTGGCTGAAGGCCAGGTGATCGCGGACATTGGGGCGGGTGACGTCGAAGAGGTCGGCCCCCTGGCCGTGGACTCCGGGATCGCGGCCGACGGCAGCGTAGTTGATGACGAGGGCGTCGCCCCGCTCGAACGTCAGCCCCGTCGGTTCGTCGTGGAGGTCCTCGGTGGGGAAGCGCATCATGAAGCTTGCCACCGGGGCTTGGTGGCGCAGCGTCTCCTCCACGACCCGGTCCCAGCCGACCCGGCCCGACACGGCCAGGGCCAGCTGTTCCGGGTGGGTGAGCAGGTTGACCACGGCGTGGTCGAGCAGGTTCGCCGTGGTCCCGTAACCGGCGCCGAGCACCATCCAGATGTTGTCGCCCACCTCCCGCTCGTCGAGCAGGCCCTCGCGGTGCGCGTCGACCAGTGCGGTGGCGATGTCGTCGCCGGGCCGTTCGGACTTGAGCACGATCAGCTTCGCGAGGAGCCGCGCGGCCTCCGCCTCGGTGTCACTCGCCTGCTCCGCGCTCAGGTCGGTGGTGAAAACCATGTCGTTGACGGCCTGGAAACCGTCGTGCATGGATTCCGGCAGTCCGACCAGCGTGGTGACCGTCCGCCACGGCAACTGCGTGGCGAACCACTTCCGCAGGTCCACGACCCCGTCGGGAGCGAGGGCCGCCTCCCGTGCGAGGTCGTCGAGGAGTACGGCGGTGGTCTCCTCGATCCACGGGGCGAGCGCCCGCACGCGGCGGGCGCCGAACGCCGGCACCAGAGGGTGGCGCAACCGGGTGTGGTCGGGCCCGTACGCGGTCTGGACGGTGCGGATGTCGACCCAGATCCGCAGGGGCCAGTCGGCGGGGAGGGCGCCGTCGACGAAAGCGGGCCAGTGCTGGTGGGCGTCCTTGGAGACCCGGGGGTGGACCAGTAATCGCCGGACGAGTCCCGGGTCGGTCACCGACCAGGCCGTTACGCCGCCGGGCAGTTCGACCCGGGCGGCCGGACCCAGCGCGCGCAGCGCCCCGGCTTCGCCGTGGATGTCCGCGGCGCTGCCGTCCAGGCGGTAGGGGCAGCGGTCGCGGGAGGGCGGGGAGGGCATGGCGGACGACCTCGGCGGCGGTAGGAGTCTCGGCGACGGACGGCGGTGCTCGGTGTCCGGCGATGGACGGCGGTAGACCGGTTCTCAGGGGCGGACCGCGGTCAACAGCCCGTAGCGGAGCTCCGCGACCTCGAAGAAGAACCAGTGGCCCAGGTCGGCCGCCGCCGCCCATTCGCGCGACGTCTCGCCGCTGGAGTTGTCCGCTGCGTTCCGCCAGCCGCTGATCATGCTGCCGTAGCAACGCCGGACGTTCTCGGTGATATCGGTGTGGTCCACCACCTCAAGACCGGCCTCGCGCAGCAGCTCGCCGTACATGTCAGTGGTCAGCGAGAACTTGAAGTACGCGTACGCGTCGGCCATGCGGGCCGCGTCCGGCCCGGTGAGCTCGCCCGCGAGGCTGTGCTCGGCGATGACCAGCCGGCCGCCGGGGCGCAGGACCCGCGCGATGTGCCCGAGGGCCGCCTTCTTGTCCTTCATGTGCATCAGGGACTCGATGGCGTACGCGCCGTCGAAGGTCTTGTCCTCGAAGGGGTTCTCCATGGCGTCGGCCAGCCGGAACGTGGCTCGCCCGGGGAGGTCCTGGGACAGGGGACGGCTGTTGGCCAGGTCCACCTGGTAGTCGCTGACGCTGATGCCGGTGATCTCCACGGCGTGACGGGCGACGATGCGCGCCGCGGTGCTGCCGTGGCCGCAGCCCACGTCGAGCAGGTGGTGCCGCTCGGTCGGAGCGAGGCGTTCGGTGACGAGGTCCGTCAACCGGTCGGTCGCCTCCCGCATGGAGCTGTCGTCCGCGTCGTCCTCCCAGTAGCCGACGTGGATGTTGCCGCCGAGGGCGTGGTCGTACACGTCCGTGTGACGGTCATAGAAGGTCCCCACGTCGCCGGACGTATGGCGGTTCTGCGTCAGCATGAGGGAGCCTTTCACGGTTGGTCGAGCCACGCGCTGTGGCGAAGAAGGGGCCCGGTCGGCCTGTGCGACCGGGCCTCCGGGAGCGTGTCGATGGTGCCAAGCGCGCCGGCCCGAACGGGGCGAACGAGCTGCGGTTTCACCGTTTGGGGGACACGGATCTCACCTGTCCGGCGGAACGGACGACGGCGGAGCGGCGGACGGATCTGTGGGGGAACGCCGTCGGTCGGAGGGGGCGCGCTCCCGGCACACGCGGCCGCCGGGCACGTCCGTCACCCCCCGGAGGGGGCGCGAGGCCGTGCCCGGCGGAGTGGGTGCGGTGAGCGTGTTCACGCCGTCAGCCCGTACGGGCCGACCGGATCCACTCAGACGCGCCCGAAGAACAGGCTGCCCGGCGCCTCCGGGTCGTTCGACAGGAAGTGCTCACGGACGGCGCGGATGAACTCGTGGCGCGAGATCGCGCCGTCACCGTCGGTGTCCAGCTTCGTGAACATGTCCATCGCGTCAGGGGCTTCGCTCTTCCACACGTCCCGCAGGAAGCGCTTGAACTCGTCCTTGCTGATCTCGTTGTCGCCGTCGACGTCGATGACGTCGAAGATGGCGTGGCCGCCGCCCTCGGTGACGTTGAGGCGGCTGGTGTCGACGACGGCGAGGCGGTTGGCGATGACGAACTGGTCCTTCGTCAGCCGGTCGCCGTCCACGCCCGCGTGGCGCAGCAGCTCCAGCCAGTAGATCTGGCAGAAGGTCTGCAGAGCCCTGGATCGGCGGTCGTTCTTGTCGAGCTTGTACGCCTGGATGTAGCGGTCGGCGAGCTTCTGGTAGTCCGACCAGTCCAGGTAGCCGTCGTTGTTGGCGTCCATGGTGTCGAAGGTGCGCTCGAGCTTGGTGGTGATGATGTCCTGTACTGCGGCGGTCACGTGTCCTCCTTGGGGAGAAAGGGGGGATGTACACGAGCACCCTTGCGCGAGGGACATCCCGCACAAAAGTGCCCATCCCCACCTTCCACTCCTTCGGCCCAGCCGGGCCACCCGTAGGAGTGCGTTCGGCACGGACCGACGCACATACTGAAGTCCCGCCCACGGAAGCGGGGCGCCGCGCACTGTCGCCGGACGCCGTCGGCTCCGAGAAGCCGAAGCCGCCGACCGTGCCACCGATGCCACGACGGCAAGGGGGCGGAACGCCCTGCCGTCCGGCCCGCGGAGCACGACCCCGCCCGCCTCCATGCCATCAACCGGAGTGAACACGTGTCGAAATCGTCGGGTCCGACGTCGCCCGCAGGCCGGGCCGTACTGATCACCGGGGCCTCCTCCGGCCTGGGGGAAGCCTGCGCGCTCCACATGTCCCGGGTCGGCTTCCACACCCTCGCCGGGGTCCGCCGCCCCGAGGACGGGGAACGGCTGCGCGCGGCTGCAGCCGGCCGGCTGACGCCGGTGATCGTCGACGTGACGGACGAGAAGTCGGTCCGGGCGGCCGTGGACGAGGTGACCGGGCTGCTCGGCGGCGCCGGACTGTGGGGGCTGGTCAACAACGCGGGCATCGCGGTCACGGCTCCGCTGGAGTGCGTGCCCATGGAGCAGATGCGCAGGCAGCTCGACATCAACGTGATCGGCCAGGTGCAGATGGTCCAGGGCTTCCTGCCGCTGCTGCGTGCCGGTACCGGGCGGATCGTCAACGTGTCCTCCGGCCTCGGGAACGTCGCCCTTCCCTACCTCGGCGCCTACGCCGCCTCTCAGTTCGCCAAGGAGGCCCTCAGCGACGCACTGCGCCGCGAACTCGCTCCACAGCGCATCCCCGTCGTGGTGATCCAGCCGGGCGCTGTCCTGACCCCCCTCTGGTCCAAGATGTCCGACACGGGCAACCGGGCTCTGGAGGGCGCACCCGAGCCGGTCCGTGAGCTCTACCGCGACTCGTTCCTCGGCTTCATGGAGGCGAACGAGACCTCGGCCCGCAGTAGCAGCACGACCGTCGACGACGTCGCCCGGGTGGTGTTCCGCGCGCTGGTCGCCGAGCGGCCGAGGACCCGGTACACCGTCGGCCGCGACGCCACCGGCAGCCGGGTCCTGTCGAGGCTGCTGCCGGACCGGGCCCTGGACCGAGTCTTCGGCGGGACGTCGGCCCTGAAGAATCTCAGGAACTGAACGCCCCCGACCGCCACCCACCCCACCGCATGAGAGGGCCCGGCGGCCACCTCGTTCTCCTCTGGTGCGCACGCGATGCGTGAGCGGATGGCCTGACACCACGCCGCACGAGCGGGAACGGATGCACCGCCGCCCCAGGCCGACCAGCACTCCGAAGCAGTACGCGGCTCAACCCGGCACGGATTCGAGCCCGCTCCTTCTGGGCAGGTCGATGAATCCGAATCCTGAGATCGGCTTGCGTAGAGGCCTGAAGGGGTCCCGAACGGAAGCAGTCGGCGCCGTCGTCCGTCCGTTCGCCTGGACCCCTTGACCCGCAAGTCATAGCGCAGCGCGCGGGCTCCAGTGTCCGAGAAAGGGCCTGAGACCGCCGGCTCGCGGTTCGGGGATGCCGTGGCGGCCGGGGACGGTGCGCTCAGAGGGCCGAAGCCCTCCACGCGAGCCACTGTTCGGTCGACCCGCGCTTCGGCTTGGACCCTGGTCCGACCTGGAGGCACGGCGCGACCCGGGTGCGTACGGCGCTCGCATACTCCGCCAGCCCAACGGCATCCCGCCCCGCGTCACGGAACGTCACCACCCGGAACCGGATGGGGCAGGGGTCACCAACAGCTCGGCTGCCAGTGCCCCAGCCACTTCAAGGTCCCTACTCGCCACAGCTGAGGGCCCCGTCCAGCAACCGCCAATCAGGCATGACGACCCATCAGAATCCGCGCCGTCCGTGCGTCAAACGTGCGTCACATGCGTCGAACATGCGTCAAGATATCGCACCTAACGCATGTAACGCCCATAACGCACACTCGGAGAAACGCCAGGTCAGCGGCCCTTCTCGGCAGGCTCAAGGATCGCCACGCACTCGACATGATGGGTCATCGGCATCAGGTCGAGCCCCGACACCTGAGAGGTATACGGCAGCCCTTCCATCCGAGATTAAGCCCGCGCCAGGCACAAGGCCAGCCTGTCTTGGCCGAGCCAAGAACTGCGGTTGACCAACGCTCCAGGAGGATGAGCCGTAGCTGCCCGGACGTTGCGGCCAAGACAGCCATTACTCGGCGGTCAGCCAGGAAAGAGCTGGAGCACTTCGGGTCCACCCATGGACACATCGCCCTCTTCAACACTGAGAGCGAGGCGGGGACGGGTCATGGTGGCTGTCGCGTAGACCTCATTGGCGAGCTCGAAGGGAAGGCCTGACCGGGCAACGAGCTCGTCGAACGAGACGCCTGTCTCCTCACATAGGCGGACCGCTCTCTCCAGTAGAAGAGGGGCTTCACGGGGGCCGAGGTCGCACGGCTCCGGATCCCCATTCTGGGAGAGCATCATCATCGCGCGCTTGTACGTGGCATCACGGAAGGCTCCGAGAGCATGAGCGCGATAGACGATGGCCTTCAGTGAAGTGCCCCAACGCCGCTTCAGCGCGTAGAGCGCTTCCCAATCAAGGCGCTGCGGTAGCTCGGCGAGGATCTCCGCACTCGGCATCAGGAACTCGGCCGCAAAGTCGTGCGCCTGATTCTCGACGATGCGGCTACCGGGCTCTGCGTCGAGGTGCATGACCAAGTGCCCAGCCTCGTGTGCGGCATCGAACCGAGAGCGAGCTCTGTCGTTCTTGGCGGGATTGCGGAAGACCATGGGTCTGCTTCCGTACCAGTGAGAGAAGGCGTCCACACGCTCCGACATGGCGGGAAGTTCCATGACTACCGCGCCATGAGCTTCCAGAAGTCGTGCCATGTGGGGAATGGGCCCGGTGGGAACTCCCAGCGCATCCCGTGCATCCCGCGCCACGGCCGCGATGTCGGCCCGGCTGGGATCGGACGCCAATGGCAGGCGAGGCAGTGCAACGGGAGGCAGCTCCACGTAGTGCTCGATAGTCGTAACCAGCCTCCAGGCAATCTTGCCGAATGCGACAGCCTGGTCACGTTGCAGCTGGGTCGTTGCCCGAAGGCTCCGGAAGTGGGCAGCGCTGGGCACCATCGGGTGCGGGTGCCCAGTCGCGAAGAAGGTGGGCGGCACCCCCAATGCCATGGCCGACTGCGCCACCACCGACGTCGATGGCCTGCTTTGGCCGAGTTCGTACTGACTGACCGCCGCTGGCGTGAGAGCCACCTTCTTGGCGAGCTCGTTCTTGCGGAGTCCTCGAAGTTGACGGGCCGTCGTCAGAGCTTCTGGTTCGAAGGAACGGGAGGCGAGCTCAGCGCCTCTCGATCCTCGCAGCGGTGTCGGCATGGTTTCTCAGTCTGTCTTCTCGCGCTTGTCACGCGGTTCTTCGGTGCGCCGCCGAAGCAGCAGCTCGTGCTCGTCCAAGTCGCTGTAGGCGGGCGCCTTCGGTGCCTCCTCGGCAGTACGGATCTCGCCAGGGCTCGGATCCGGCAGCTTCCACTCCAGGCCCGCACCAACCTCCTGTAGCAAGCCTTCCTGCCCAGCGATGGCATCTGCTGCCGAACGGGGAGCCGGAAGGCCGACTTGGAGATCATTGTGGATCGCGACCGTGCCATCAAGCCAAGGAGACCCGCCTTCGCGGTTGTCTCGTGGGAGGCCCACCTCGATGACACAGTTACCTGTCTCGGGATCGCCTGTGTGCATGACCCGCACGTCGCCCTGGCGCACGGCATCGGCGAAGCTTTCGGCCCAGTCCGGATCCCGGTCAAAGGCCAACTGGCCCTTCATCGAGCTGTTTGCCACAGCGCCCCTCAAGCGTGCAGCGCTGCCGTCCCAGCTCAGTTGCTCCAACTTGTCCCGCACCTTGTCAGGTGCGGTCAGCGGAAATTTGTAGATCCTCACAACCCACGGCCCCGCGACGATCTCGATCGCCCCGCCGGCAACCTTGCGGACGGAAATGCCTGCCTGATTGAGTCTTTGGAAGGAGAGGTTGGCGATGTTCCGCCAGACCAGTTGGGCAAAGGTGCCGTTGTCATCCCCATGCGAGGGGTCATGACGGTCGGCGTTGGTCGCGTACACCTCGCGCGCGACATCCCGGAATAGCCGCCCGGGTTCCCCGGCGCCGCAGGTGATTACGGATGGCGCGGGAGGAGTAGGCCCGGTCAGCCAGCACCGCGAAGGGCCGGGTTCGTGGTCTTCCAGGGCCGCTGCGGGGCACGCGAATGCGAGCCATCACGCTGTCGAAGGCAGGCGCGTCACCGGCCTGACCTGCAGTGACGATGAAGGCCAGGGGTCGTGCCCCGCCGTCTGAGGCCAGGTGGACCTTGGTGCTCAGCCCGCCGCGAGCATCCGAGAGCGTGATCGGGCGGGCTCGCCGGATCGAGTCGCCCCCTTTTCGGCGAGGATCGTCTCCCAGGTGCCGTCGACTCCCCACCTGATCAGCCGCTTGTGGGCGGTCTGGAACGGGCCGAGCTTGTCGGGCAGGTCCGCCAAGGAGAGTTGGTGCGGTACTTCCAGGCGATGGCCTCAAGGGTGCGGCGGTGGTCGGCCCGTCGCCTGCCGCGGACCGGATCGGCTGGCATCAGCGGCTCGATCCGGTCCCACATCGCATCGGTGATCACTGAGCGTTTTCAGCTTCGCCACCCCCCAGGGTGACGCCGTGGCCCTCGCTTGAGTCCTGGAAACTCTTCGGCTGGGCCCGCCGGGCACAGTGGCTTGTCTGTGAAAAGTCGCGGGCGGGCACTTCGCTGAGGGGCCGCCCCTGCGCTTCGGGGCGGAAGACGAACGTGGGGAGGAATGGAACACACGCTCGAAGTACCATCCCTGCAAGGTTCTCCGGCCGGTACTTCTCAACCTCCGCAGTGGCGTAGTCGGACGGAGACATCCCTGTAGAGAGGACAGAGGGCAGAGGGCGATGAGTGTGGCTGAGAGTTGGTCGCGTGTGATGAGTCTTCTTCGGGAGCACGCGCCGGCCGATCACGCGGATCTGCCGGGGCCCGCTACGGAGCAGATGCTCGCGGCAGCCGAAGAGCGGATGGGGATCTCCCTGCATGGGGACCTGCGGACGTGGCTGTTGCGGAACAATCTGGACCTGCCGGAGGAAGATTTCGACGACGACGTGATGTGCTGCGGCTTCGATGGGTTCCCCGACGAGGGAAGCTTCTTTCTGGGTATCCGGGCGATGGAGAGGCTTTACGCGAACCGTTCCACGTCCTGCGGATTCGACCCTCCGGACCAGCCGGACTACCCGTTCTGGCGTAACGAGTGGATCCCGTTCCTGTCGGACCAGGACGGCTGGAGGGGAAAGTTCATCGATGTGCGGGACGGGCGCGTCGGCAGCTGGTTCGTGGGTGAGATCACGGTCACGGGCGAGTACGAGTCGATGGCCCAGTATTTCGACTCCGTGGCGGAGACGCTGACGAAAATCGCCGGTGGAAGCTTCCCGGTCTGTCGGTTCACCGAAGGTCGACTTGTCTGGTCGTGAGACGGTTCTCAGCTGGATGAAGGCCATTGCCAAGCCGTCCTCACCCTGGAACGGCAATGAGCCTCGTCAGCGTTGACGTTCCAGGGTGAGGACGGCTGCGGCGATGGCGGTCATGCGGTTGGGGCTGCAGCGGGCTTTGCGGAAGATGCGCCAGGACTTGAGTCGCGCGACGCTTCGTTCGACCGGTGCTCGCGCCGCTGACAGGGCTCGGTTGATCGTCTGCGGTGTCGACCGGTGCGTCTTCGTCGTAGCGGCAGACCAGCAGGTTCTGGAGCAGGCGCTCACCGAGGCGTCCTCGCAAGCCACCCCAGCCGACACAGGCAACCCTTACTACAGCAGCGGC
Source organism: Streptomyces avidinii (assembly GCF_045161815.1). NCBI lineage: Bacteria > Bacillati > Actinomycetota > Actinomycetes > Kitasatosporales > Streptomycetaceae > Streptomyces > Streptomyces avidinii. The sequence goes on along the minus strand of NZ_CP108863.1, from coordinate 8,305,414 downwards.
AGTGGTTACCTGGACAAGGTGTTCCAATATCAGGTCAGCGTGCCACCGCTGATGAGTCTGCGAGTGAGCCACCTTCCCACGTCACCAGCCCTCGACGAGTCAAGGCACTCCTCAATACATTCGTTCTCAGCTACCGGCTCGTGCAGGAGCGCCGGACGCCCGGCCTGCTCGACTGCAACCTGCAGGAAAGGGTTGATGAGACAGCCCGCCTTACCTGTCTACGCGTGGAGTTCCCTCTCTTCGCCCGCGACCTCCTTCTTGATCACGCGCTGCCCGACTGCGTACGCGCTCTGCTTGACGACCCGGACGCCGACCTGGGGCCACACGTCACCGCGACCGTCCGGGAGATCGCGAAGAAGTACGCCAGGAAGGAAGCACAAGTCGACCGGCTGCTCGCCGACACCACTACGGTCAGCGGCACCGGGCCGTCGGCTGGTACCGGTGTCGGGCCACCGACGAGGAGAACGGGATGGCAACGGATCCGCCCGGTCTGGTGCGGGCCGAACATGGTCGGCGGCTCCTGGACTACCTCCAGCGAGCCCGCTCCGTCCGCGCTCCGGGCCGCGACCTGCTCTACCTGCAAAACACGGGCAGCGTGTTCGGCCCAGCCTGCGAACTGGCCGAAATGACCGCCCAGAGTTCGGAGTCGCAGCAGCCAACGTCGCGACATCAGCGCTGTTCTTGTACGCGGACGCCGGCGCCGACGCGAGTGTCGGCGCAGATGCGGCGGTGGAAACCCTTGCCCTGTGCTGGCCAGAACCTCCGGCTTGCTCCGCACCGAGATCCTCCCCGGCGCCTGGCGCCCGGTCGCCGGCCAAAGACCGGCGGCCAGGAAGCTACGCATTACCGTCCTTCAGCACGACAATTTCCGTGCCCCAGCCTCGTCGGCATCATGGCGGCTCCGCGATGTCGACCCCGCCCTCGAAGCCGACGCCGTGCGGGTCCGCGACCTGGTCTGCCCTCACCTGCTCTCGGCTGACGCCCCGATGTCGACCGACGTATTGAAGGGACTCGAGCCTGAGCCCGCCGAACAGCTGGTGCAGGGGCCAACCCCGTACCTGGGCAAACAACTGCGGAAGGCGGCCCACGAAAAACACGATGCGGCCAAGGACTCGGCATCGGCCGCCGTGCCCCCGGCAGGTGTGGCCGGGAGGGCACCGGACGGACCAGCCACCACCGCAGACGTCTTCGATCCCGCGCCCCACCCTGACGTCTCTCGACGGCCTGCTGGAACATTGGGCGCGGCTGACCACACAGTCCCGGGGAGCAACCCATGCGCGCCGAACCCGGCCGGGTGATTACCACCGGCCGGGCTCGGCGTATGCCTGGCGCTACTGCGTTCCGCCTGTGTCTCGTTCTTCACGGCGGACGTCTTCCTCACCCCACCGTTCCGCCTCTGAGGGGCACTGGCCGGTGGCGGCATTCCGGCTCTCGTCGGCACGGGGCAGATCTTGTGGATGGGCTGTGGTGAGGACGAGGCGAAGGCCCAGTCCGCGCTGCTCGGCCTCGGCTGCTGCCCGGGCCAAGCTCGCGTACCAGTTTTCCGCCGGGTCGATACGGACCAGGATCTCGCCGGCTTCGGTGGTGGCCATTTCGGTGATCGTCATGACGCCTGGCTCCTCTGCTCTTCGGCGTGCCGCGGGATCAGTTCGACGGGGCAGTGCGCATGGTGCAGCAGGCTGTGCGTCACGCGCCCCAGGGTGCGCCCGAGGTAGCCGGGCGAACGGCGCCCACCCATGACCAGCAGATCGGCGTGGCGGGAGGCCTCCACCAGTACCCCGGCGACGGACAGACTCCTCTCCGCGTCCGCCTGGACCGTCAGCGAGGGGTACTCGGCCCGGATCTGTTCGGCTACGGCCCTCAAGCTCTGCCCGTGGTGGCCGGCGGCCTTGTTCTGGCCATCGACTGCTCCGGCCGCAGAGCCGACGGACTGCAGGACGCCCTGTACGTACAGCAGCCGCAGCGAGGCCTTGCGCAGCTCGGCTTCGCGCGCGGCGTGACGGACACAATCGAGATCGTGCTCGTCGCGCACGGCGGCCAGCACGACACCGTGCACGGCCTCGTACTCGCTCCCCCGCACGACGATCACGGGCGTACGAGCGTCCGCCGCGACCTTGAGGCCGACCGAGCCCAGGGTCAAGGAGCTGAATCCGCCCGGTCCCCGGTTGCCGACGACGAGGGTGCCGCGGCCGCTCGCGGCCCGGCGCAGGCTCATCGCAGGCCCGCTACGGCTGAACTCCGTCGTGACCGAGAGCGCGGGATGCCGGGCCTGTACGGCCTCGGCCGTAACGTCCAGCAGTTCACGCCCTGCGACACGGACCCTCTCCATGTCGTCGTCCGAAAGCTCGAGGACCCGGCCGTCGACATCGGACCCGTACACGATGTGCAGGGGGCGGCGGCGCCGAGCAGCCGCGTCCGAAGCCCAGAGCGCCGCCCACCGGGCAGGCTCGGACCCATCGACGCCGACGATGACCGATCCGAGGTCCAGACTTCTGCTGTTGCTTTCCATAGCTCCTCCTGGCCGACCGCTATTGGGGGCAACTCCACGCTGACACCCCGGCGCCGGACAGAAGAGGGTCCCTGGGTACCTCATCGGGGCCGAAGGTCCCCGCCCAGGGTTCTGCCCGCCTCCAACGGGGTGGGGAGAATTAGCCGTCCAACTGCAGCACCAGCTCGTCGATCTCCGCTCCCCGCGCGTTCGCGAAGCCCCGGTCCTCGCCGACGACCTTGAAGCCGCACTTCTCCAGGACCCGCACCGATCCGCTGTTGTCCGTCGCCGCCCGGGCCAGCAGCGGGCGTTCAGGGACCTCGGCGAGCAGTTCCCGCAGCGCCGCGGTCGCGATGCCCCGCCCCCAGTAGTAGCGATCGATGAAATACGTGACCTCCCGCTCGCCCGGATCGCCGTACACGGCCGCGTGCCCGACCACATCGCCGTCCGCGAGCACGGTGCGAGTGACGACGTCGGGCGAGGCGAGGATGCGCTTCCAATGCGCGTCGAAGTGGGCTCGGTCCGTCGGGTCCTCGGTGGTGAAGGCCGCCATCTGATTCGACTCGGGATCGTTCATGTGCCGAAAGAACACGGGCAGATCGCTGGGGTGCACGGGACGCAGGGAGACATCTATGGAAGCCATGGGTCCGACCCTAACGACCCTGGGGGAAGGACAGGAGTGAGTCGGCCGTGACATGGGAAGGGCCCCACGGGTTGGGCGAGCAGTGAAGCTGACCTGGGCCCGTACGGCCTGTACCCATCCTGCCCTGTCAGGGGTCTCCCACGCACATTTCGGGGAGTTGCTCGAAGAACTCGCCCAGCCCTGGGCAGCGGCCCGCGCGTCGGCCCTGCAGGTGATGAGGGGCGGGCCCCGCAAGCGGGCCGAGGGTGCCGGACGCAAGCCGCGCCTGGTGTTCACCGACCGGCTCGCGGCCACCCTGGCCCACCTGCGGCTCGGGCTGCCACATGCCGCCTTGGCCGAGTTGTACGGGGTGGACCGCTCCACCGTCTCGGCCGCGATCCGCGAGGTCAGGCCCTTGCTCGCCGCGCGGGGCTTCGCCGTCCCGGACCGCCCCGGTCTGCGCATCCGCACCCTGGACGACCTGTTCGCCTACGCAGATGCCGAAGGCGTCGGCATCCGGCTCGACGGCACGGAAGTCCAGGTCCGACGCCCACGCGCGGGCCGCCCCGGACGCAAAGCCTTCGTCTCGGGCAAGAAGAAGCAGAACACGATCAAGACCACCACATTCAGCGACCACCAGGGCCGTCCCCTGTTCTCCGGTGTCGTCCGCCCGGGCCGCATGCACGACCAGACCACTGTGCGTACCGAGGGCATCGCCGAACAGTTCCGCCTCCACCCCGATGTGCACGCCGAGGTCGACTCCGGCTACCAGGGTCTGGCCAAAGAGTTCCCGTCCCAGGTCAGCGCCCCGCCGAAGAAGCCGGCCCAGGACGCTCCCGACGGCGACAAGCGTGCCTGGCGCGAGACCCGCAGGCGGCAGTCATCGGCCCGCATCGTGGTCGAACACACCAACGCCGAGTTCAAGCAGTGGCATCCGCTTCAGCGCTACACCGGACGCCGCGAGGACTACGAGCAGACCCACCTTGCCATCGCCGGCCTGGTCTCCGACCGCGCGGCCCGACACACGACCCGTCACCTCACGAGCACCGAACTCGTGCCCGTTTGCGCGACCGCCTGCTGAATCACCCACCAGCCAAACCGCCAGACCAACACGACCCAACCTCAATTTTCCCCAAGGTCGCAAGCGGAACCCGACCGGTCCCGCACGTTCCCCGCAACGTCCCGTTGTTCTTCCTCGTGGCCATCCGCGAGTCGGCCCGCGCTGCCCCGCCAGCACCGCGCCGGTTATCGCCCGATGCATCGGGCACTTCGACGGCGAGCTCACCGCCGGCGAAGCCAGGAGGTGGCCCGTGTACTGGAGGCAATCCGGGACGTACCCCTGTATCCCGCCGGATGTGCGAGCCACCCGGACGCCTCGAAAGCGCTTGCTGCCCTCGCCGGGGCGCCGGCGAACCCGGGCGGGAAGACCGCCCCACGGCCCAGCGGCAGTTCGTCTCGTGTGACGCGCTTTTCGTGAGGGTGCGGTCCAGATCGTTGGGGAGACGGGGGCGGGAGAGCTGCACGGCTGTAGGACCTGGGCACCCACACTGACGTCCAGAGTGATGGATCTTCGTCTCGGCCGCAGTGGCCCACCGGCAAGGATGTACGTCCGGCTGGTTCACCGTGCCTGCAGGCCGTGTGCCCGGAACTGGTCGCGAACTCGCTCGACCAGTGCGGCGTCCGGAACCGGATTGTCTCGCAGCGGGAAGGGTATGCCGAGCGAGTCGTACTTGTGGGCACCGAGTTTGTGGAAAGGCAGGATGTCGACACGGTCGACGTTGTCCAGTTCCGCGAGGAGGCGGCCCAGCCCATCGATGGCAGATGGATCGTCGGTCCAACCGGGGACCAGGACGTAGCGGATCCAGGTGCGGACGCCGAGACGGTTCAGCCGGGTGGCGAACCTGAGGGTGGGCGTGAGGTGGCCGCCGGTCAGGCGCCGGTAGACGTCGGCGTGGAAGGACTTGATGTCGAGCAGGACCAGGTCCGTATCGGCCAGGAGCGCGTCGTCGGCGCGAGCGCCGAGGGCGCCGGAGGTGTCCAGTGCGGTGTGCAGGCCGAGCTCCTTGCAGCGTCGGAGCACCTCGGCGGTGAAGGCGGACTGGAGCAGAGGCTCGCCTCCGGTCAGCGTCACTCCTCCACCGGCCAGGTCGGTGAACTCCCGGTAACGCTCGATGCGACCGACCACTTCGTCCACGGTGACCGGCTGCCCGTCGCGCATGTGCCAGGTGTCGGGGTTGGCGCAGTACAGGCAGCGCAGCTGACAGCCGCTGAGGAAGAGAACGAACCGGGTGCCGGGCCCGTCGACCCCGGTGGACAGGTCCCAGGAGTGGATGCGGCCCGTCGTCATCGCGCACCGTGGAACGTGCGGTTGATGACGTCGAGTTGCTGCTCGCGCGTGAGGCGGACGAAGTTGACGGCGTAGCCGGAGACGCGGATGGTGAGGTCCGGGTAGTTGTCCGGGTGTTCCATGGCGTCCTCGAGCGTGGCGCGGTTGAGGACGTTGACGTTCATGTGGAAACCGCCTGCGGCGGTGTAGGCGTCGAGGATTCCGACGAGGTGCCCCGCACGTTCGGCCGGCTCGTGCCCCAGGCCCTCCGGGGTGATGGTGGACGTCAGGGAGATGCCGTCGCGGGCCTGGTCGTACGGGATCTTCGCGACCGACAGCGCCGATGCCGCCATCCCGTGTCGGTCACGTCCGTTCATCGGGTTGGCGCCAGGCGCGAACGGCGTACCCGCACGGCGGCCGTCGGGGGTGTTGCCGGTGTGCTTGCCGTAGACGACGTTGGAGGTGATGGTGAGCACCGACTGTGTGTGCTCGGCACCCCGGTAGGCCGGGTGGCGGCGGACCTTGGTCATGAAGGAGCGGACCAGGTCGACCGCGATGCGGTCGGCGCGATCGTCGTCGTTGCCGTAGGCCGGGTAGTCGCCTTCGACTTGGTAGTCGACGGCGAGCCCGGTGGCATCCCGAATGACCCTGACACGGGCGTGCTTGATGGCCGAGAGGCTGTCGGCCGCCACGGAGAGACCGGCGATGCCACACGCCATCGTCCGGTGCACCGGGTGGTCGTGCAGGGCCATCTCGATGCGCTCGTAGGCGTACTTGTCGTGCATGTAGTGGATCACGTTGAGCGCGTTGACGTAGGTCGCGGCGAGCCAGTCCAGCATGCCGTCGTACGCGTTGGTCACATCGGCGTAGTCGAGCTGCTCGCCGGTCAGCGGGGCCGTCGCCGGGGCTACCTGCTCGCCGTTCATCTCGTCGCGGCCGCCGTTGATGGCGTACAGCAGCGCCTTGGCCAGGTTCACACGGGCACCGAAGAATTGCATCTGTTTGCCTACCGCCATCGCGGAGACGCAGCAGGCGATCGCGGTGTCGTCGCCGGTGCGGGGACGAAGGAGGTCGTCGGACTCGTACTGAATGGAGCTGGTGTCGATGGATGTCTGGGCGCAGAACTGCTTGAAGCCCTCGGGCAGTCGTGGGGACCACAGCACGGTCAGGTTGGGCTCCGGGGCGGGGCCGAGGTTGTACAGGGTCTGGAGAAGGCGGAAGGAGGTGCGGGTGACCAGGGGGCGGCCGTCCTCTCCCATGCCACCGATGGACTCGGTGACCCAGGTGGGGTCCCCGGAGAACAGCGCGTCGTACTCAGGTGTACGCAGGAACCGCACGATGCGCAGCTTGATCACGAAGTCGTCGATGAGTTCCTGGGCACGGCTCTCGTCGATGTTCCCCTCGTCGAGGTCGCGCTGGAGGTAGACATCCAGGAAGGTGGAGGTGCGGCCCAGGGACATCGCCGCGCCGTTCTGCTCCTTCACGGCGGCGAGGAAGCCGAAGTAGAGCCATTGGATGGCCTCGTGCGCCGTGGCTGCGGGCCGGGACACGTCACAGCCGTAAGAGGCAGCCATGCGTTCCAGTTCGCCCAGTGCCCTGATCTGCTCGGCCAGTTCCTCGCGGTCGCGAATCACGTCGGCCGTGGACGGGGTCTCGTCCAGCCGGGCCCGCTCGGCGCGCTTGGCGTCGATCAGCCGGGCGGTTCCGTACAGCGCGACGCGGCGGTAGTCGCCGATGATGCGGCCTCGCCCATAGGCGTCTGGCAGACCGGTGACGATGCCGGCCTTGCGGGCGCACAGCATCTCGGGGGTGTAAGCATCGAAGACACCGTCGTTGTGGGTCTTGCGGTACGTGCCGAAGATCTCGGTGACGAGCGGATCAGGTTCGAAGCCGTACGCGCGCAGCGCGTTGTCCACCATCCGCAGCCCGCCGTTGGGCATGATCGCACGCTTCAGCGGAGCATCGGTTTGCAACCCGACGATCAGCTCCTGGTCGCGATCGATGTAGCCGGGCGCGTGGGAGGTGATGGTGGACGGCGTGGTGGTGTCCACGTCGAGCACGCCCTTGCGGCGCTCCTCCGGGAAAAGTGCGGTGACGGTCTTCCACACGGTGCGGGTGCGCTCAGTGGGATCGGCGAGGAATGCGGCATCGCCCTCGTAGGGCGTGTAGTTGGCCTGGATGAAGGAACGGACGTCGATGTGTCGCTGCCACTCATCACCCGCGAAACCCCGCCACGGGGTGACGAGGGGGCTGGTGTCGGCAGGGTGCTGGACGGTCACAGTCATGTCGTCATCTCCTGGGCCGGAAGGAGGCGAAGTGGGCGATCGCCGGGTCTCACTGCTGATGGTCCGCGTCGGCTGTGTCGCCGGCCAGGGTCGAAGAGGCAGGCGGAGCCCGCCGACCGGCCCCGGTGAGCCGGGCGGAGAGGGCCTGTGGTCCCGGCGATACGAGGGACCATGGGCCCTCCCCCAGAGCGACACGGGCCCAACCCGGCAGCCGCGGCGGGTATCGGGTCCATGACCGGACGGTGACCGGCAGTCCGTCCATCGCTTCGAGGATGCCGGTGAAGTCCTGCCTCTGGAGCGGCAGCAACGCCGCGAGTGCCGCCTCTCGTTCGGTGTCGCCGTGCGCAAGGATCATCGCCTCGACGAGGGGGCGCCGGTCGCCGAGGAACATGTGCTCGGTGCGGCACAGGCCGATCCCCTGGGCACCGAAGCGGCGGGCGCGGGCCGCGTCCTCGGGGGTGTCGGCGTTCGCCCGGACCGTGGCAAGCGCCGCCTCGAAGTGGGCGCTGTCGACGCCCATGACCGTACTGCCGAACATCTGCACAAGGCGCCGGTAGGAGTCCCAGGCGAAGCGTTCGCGCTCGGGGGTCTTGGCCAGGCCCAGGACCGAGAGATCGTTCAGCCCTACGTCGAGGATGGTCTCCATCATGCCCGGCATCGAGAACCTCGCCCCCGAGCGGACGGAGAGCAGGAGCGGGTCGTCCACCTGACCGAGCCGCTTCCCGGCCGCTCGTTCCAGGGCCGCGAGATGCTCGCCGATCTGCCGGTCGAGGCCGTCCGGAGGCTGCCCTGTGGCGAGGAAGATCCGGCAGGCTTCGGTGGTGACGGTGAAGCCGGGCGGCACGGGCAGACGCATGCGCGCCATCTCCGCGAGGTTCGCTCCCTTGCCTCCCAGGAGATCGGCCATGTCCCGGCCGCCCTCGGAGAAGTCGTACACATAGGTGGTCATGGCTGCTCGCCTGTCTCTTCGGTGGGTGTCGGGGCCCCGGAAGCGGGGCGGCATGCGGCATGCGGCATGCGGCATGCGGCATGCGGCATGCGGCACGGTAGCGGCCGGTTCGGTCAGTCAGTCGTGCGGCACGACCGTCACGGGAGCCAGGGAGTGGTGGATGACGGCGTGGGTCACGGCGCCGACGTGCGTGCCGATCCGCGCACGCCGGTTCCGGCGACCCACCACGGCCGACCGGGCCCCCCGCGAGGCTTCCGCGAGGGCCTGCACCGGCCGGCCGTGGTGGCATTCACGGACGACGGACACACCGGGGTACTTCTCCGTCCACGGGGCCAGCGCCTCGTCGAGCGTCCGGCGCGCGTCCGGCGCGGCCTCCGCCCGGATCAGTTGCATGGCGCCGCCCATGTCGGCTGCGTGGACCGCCGGAACGGCCCAGGTGTGCAGTACCCGCAGACCGCAGCCGTACCGGTCGGCCGCCGCGAAGCCGAAGGCAAGCACCTCGTCGCCGGGTGCGGGCGAGCGCGGCCAGCGACACGGACCCGGCGAGGTAGCCGGCCGGCCTGGCCGGGCCACGGGAGCCAAGCACCAGCAGCTCCGCCTCGTCCGCGGCGGCGCACAACTCCGGCACCGGGTCACCGCAGACCCATTGCGTCTCGGTCCGCAGACCCGGGCGGCGTCGGCGCAGTCGCCTCCGCCGTACCGAGCGCCCGCTCACCCCACCCCTCAGCGGTCGCCGGGACCACCAGGCGCGTACGCGGGCCGTCGCCCTTGCTCCAGACCTGGAGAAGCCGCAGCGGCACCGCGCGGCGCACTGCCTCCCCGGCAGCCCAGTCCACGGCGGCGAGACTTTCACGGGATCCGTCGAATCCGACGGTGACGGTGCGGGACATGAACGGCTCCTCGGGAGAGCGGGGAAGGGCCCTGCATCTCCACAGTGACCTGCCCACGACACGCCCGCAGAGGGGCCACAGGTCCCTGTTGCGGGTCCTGTAGGCCCCACAGGACCGCACACCGCCGGGCGGCGGACAGGCATCGCGGCCGAACGGCGGGGACGCAGGGCCGGGTGGCCCTCTGCCAGCGGTGCGCGTCTCGTCGATGCCGACCGGGCGACGTGCAGTGCTGCACCACGCCCGGCCCCGCGTCCGGGAAGGACGCCGGGCAGGGTCGCTCAGCCGTTCCGCGGGCGCGTGAACCTGCGCTCAGGTCCTCGAACAGCCGTCACACCCTGCCGAGCCGCCCGCTCTGATCTCCCTGGGCGGCCAGAGCCTGGGTGGCGATCACGGCGGCCTGCACTCGCCGTTCGACGCCCAGTTTGGCCAGCAGACGGGAGATGTTGTTCTTGACCGTCTTCTCCGCCAGGTAGAGCCGCTGACCGATCTCACGATTGGTCAGCCCTTCCCCGACCAGGGCGAGGATCTCACGCTCGCGCTCCGTCAGGCCGGGCAGACCCTGCAGAGGCTCCTCCTGGGGAGGTCCGCCGCGCAGCCGGGCCATCACCCGGGCCGTGGCGCCGGGGTCCAGCATGGACTGCCCGGAGGCGACCGTCCGCACGGCGTTCACCAGGTCGGTACCGGTGATCTGCTTGAGCACGTAGCCGGAGGCGCCGGCCATGATCGCGTCAAGCAGCGCCTCCTCGTCGTCGAATGACGTCAGCATCAGGCAGGCGAGGTCGGGCATTCGGGAGCGCAGCTCCCGGCAGACGCTCACGCCGTCCCCGTCCGGCAGCCGTACATCCAGGACGGCGACCTGCGGGCGCAGCGCGGGCACGCGGACGAGCGCCTGCTCGGCCGTACCCGCCTCCCCGACCACGGTCAGGTCAGGCTCGGCGTCCAGCAGATCGTGCACACCGCGGCGCACGACCTCGTGATCGTCGAGGAGGAAGACCCTGACCGGTTCCTTCCCGGTGAGGCCGCCGCTGCTGTCAGTCATCGCACACTCCGAGTTCGCCGAATCTTCCGCCCGCCGGCGGATCCCCTGCATCGTGCCGTGCGAGCGGGACCTTCAGCCAGGGCCGGATGGCCCTCATACGCGGCCGCACCCCAAATGGTCGCCCTGGACCACCGAGTCCCACATGGTCACGGCGGCCCTGCACGTCTGCGGACGGGGGGCTCCTCGGCCGGCACTGACGACAGCTAGGATCCGGGCCGGCGCACGAGGCTCCGGCGGCGAGGGACCGTCGGCCCGATGTGGAGGAACCGGCCGGACCGGCTGCCTGCGCGCCCTCTGATGGACTGCCATGCGCCGGCGCAGTCGACGCGATCAGCCCGCCCGGGCCGTGCCCGGAAGCAGAGAGGCCCCGTCGCCCTACACACGGTCAGAAGGAGGGAAGCGGCCGGGGCCCGGCGTAGTAGGCCGTGCGCATGATGTCCTCCATGTCGTCCAGCATCGGCATGCGCGGGTTGGCCGGGGCGCACTGGTCCTCATAGGCGTTCAGTGCCTGCTGCGGCAGCGCGCCGATGAAGGCGGCCTCGTCAAGGCCCAGGGCGCGGAAGGACGGTTCGATGCCCACGGCGTCCCGCAGGCGTTCCACCGCGGCGGCGTACGAGGCCACGCCCTCGGCGGGGGTGGATGCCGGGAGCCCGAGGGCACGGGCGATGTCCTGGAACCGCTCGGGCGCGCGGTACCTCTCGTATTTGGGCCATCCCGTCAGCTTGCCGGGAACGGTGCCGTTGTAGCGGATCACGTGCGGCAGGAGAATTGCGTTGGTCCGCCCGTGGGCGATGTGGAAGGTGGCGCCCAGAGTGTGGGACATGGCGTGGACGATGCCGAGGAAGGCGTTGCCGAAGGCCATGCCGGCGATGGTGCCCGCGTTGTGCATCTTCTCCCGTGCCAGGCTCCGCCGTGCCGCCTGGCCGGTGACCGCCGCCTCGATGTGGTCGAAGATCAGCCTGATGGCGTGCAGCGCCAGACCGTCAGTGAAGTCGTTGGCGTAGACGGAGACGTACGCCTCGGTGGCATGGGTGAGGGCGTCGAAGCCGCTGTCCGCGGCGAGCGACGCCGGCAGGTCGTTGGTCAGGACGGGATCGATGATCGCGACGCTGGGGGTCAGGGCATAGTCGGCCAGCGGGTACTTCTTGCCGGTCGCCGGGTCCGAGATCACGGCGAAGGGGGTGACCTCGGCGCCGGTTCCCGAAGTGGTGGGGACGCAAACGAGGCGAGCCTGCTTGCCGAGCACGGGGAAGCGGAAGGCTCGCTTACGGATGTCGGAGAACTTCTGCCGCATGTCGGCGAAGTCGACATCCGGCTGTTCGTACAGCAGCCACATCACCTTCGCCGCGTCCATGGGGGATCCGCCGCCCAGGGCGATGATGGTGTCCGGCCGGAAGTCGCGCATGAGGGCGGCGCCGCGCTGTACGGAGTCGATGCTCGGCTCCGGCTCGACGTCGTCGATGACCTGGATGGTCACGGGCTGCTGCCGCTGTTGCAGGACACGGCTGACGCGCTCCACGTAGCCGAGCCGGGTCATGGTCGCGTCGGTGACCACGGTGACGCGGTGGACCTCGGGCATCGCGGCGAGGTAGCGGATGGCCTGGGGCTCGAAGTAGATCTTCGGTGGCACCTTGAACCACTGCATGTTGTTCTGCCGGGTGGTGACGCGCTTGATGTTGAGCAGCTGGGCGGCCGAGACGTTGTCCGAGACCGAAGTACTGCCCCAGGAACCGCAGCCCAGGGTCAGGGACGGAACCAGACGGTTGTAGATGCCGCCGATCGCCCCCTGCGAGGACGGCGAGTTGACGATGATCCGTACGGTCTTCATACGGCGGCCGTAGCGCTCGGCGAGAGCCGGGTCACCGGTGTGTATCACCGCGCTGTGTCCTTGCCCGTGGAAGTCGACCATGTCGGCCGCGAGGTCGAAGCCCTCCTCCGTGGACGCGGCCCGCAGCACGGTGAGGACCGGGCAGAGCTTCTCCCGGGTCAGCGGCTCGTCGGGCCCGACGTGGCTCGCCTCGGCCAGGATGAGCGATGTGTCTGCGGGTACGGTGAACCCGGCCTGCTCGGCGATCCGGTCGGGACTCTGTCCGACGGCTGCCGGGTTGACGCGGCCCTGTCGGCCGGCCGGGTCGGGCGGGAAGAGGTAGGTCTCCAGCTTCCTCTTCTCCTCGGCCGTGGCGATGTACGCGTGCAGGCGCCGGAACTCGGCGAGCGCCTCGTCGTACACGTCGGTGTCCAGGATGACCGCCTGCTCGGACGCGCAGATCATGCCGTTGTCGAAGGACTTGGACAGGACGAGGTCGTTGACCGCCCGGCGCACGTCCGCGCTGTGGTGCACGTAGGCGGGCACGTTGCCTGCGCCGACGCCGACGGCGGGCTTGCCGGCCGAGTAGGCGGCCTTGACCATGGCGTTGCCGCCGGTCGCCAGGATCAACGCGACGCCCGGGTGTCGCATGAGGAGGCTCGTGGCCTCGATGGAGGGAGCCTCGATCCACTGCACGCAGTGCTCGGGCGCTCCGGCGGCGATGGCGGCGTCCCGCACGATGCGCGCGGCCTCGGTGCTGCACACCTGCGCGGAGGGGTGGAAGGCGAATACGACAGGGTTGCGTGTCTTCAGCGCCAGCAGCGCCTTGAAGATGGTGGTGGACGTCGGGTTGGTGACGGGCGTGACCGCGCAGAGTACGCCGACGGGTTCGGCGATCTCGATGATGCCCTCGATGTCGTCGCGGCCGATGACGCCGACCGTCTTCGCCCGGGACATGCTGTGGGTGACGTGCTCGCAGGCGAACATGTTCTTCGCCGCCTTGTCCTCGAAGACACCCCGCCCGGTCTCCTCCACCGCCGAGCGCGCCAGGGCGGTGTGCTGATCCAGGGCGGCCACCGACGCCTTGGCGACGATGTGGTCGACCTGCTCCTGCGTGAAGGACTCAAAGTCGGCGAGCGCCTTGGAGGCGTTGGCGACCAAGAGGTTCACGGCGATGAGCGTGTCCGACGGGGCGCCGTCGGTGGTGGTTCGGGGGTCGCTGGTCGCCTGAGTCATGGAAAGCTCCCTGGGTGTGGGTGGCGCTGCGGCCACACGTGGCCGGCCACCGGGGTGGCCACCCGTTCCGTTCCGTCCTGTCACCTACAGCCTTGCCCTGGACGCGTCCTCGGCCGAGGTCCCGAAGGTCCCTCGGCGGGGCCCGTTGGTCTCCGGCCGCTGCGTCCCACGGGGCCGCGGTGGTGGCGCAAAGAATTGCGCCACCACCGGCCGGCTTTCCGCGCCACGACGGCGTCTACTGCTCAGGCTGCCGTCCGCCGCCCGCTCACGGGGCGTCGAGCAGCGTGGCGACGTACTGGGTCAGGTCGACCAGACGGTTGGTGTAGCCCCACTCGTTGTCGTACCAGCCGAAGACCTTGACCAGGTCACCGTTGGCCTGCGTCAGCGGGGCGTCCACGATGCACGAGGCAGGGTCGCCGACGATGTCGCGCGAGACGATCGGGGCGTCGCTCACCCTCAGGACTCCCTTCAGCGGTCCCGCGGCGGCTTCCCGAAAAGCGTCGTTGACGTCCTGTGCGGACACCTGCTGTGCCAGCACCAGGCTGAGGTCGGTCAGCGAGCCGTCTTCGACCGGCACGCGCACGGCGATGCCGTCCAGGGTGCCGGCGAGTTCGGGGAGCACCAGGCCGACGGCGCGGGCGGCGCCGGTGCTGGTCGGGATGATGTTCACTGCGGCCGTGCGGCCGCGTCGCAGGTCCTTGTGCGGGCCGTCGAGCACGACCTGGTCGTTGGTGTAGCCGTGGATGGTGGTCATCAGCCCCTTGACGATGCCGAAGCGCTCGTTGAGGACCTTCACCATGGGGGCCACGCAGTTGGTGGTGCAGGACGCGTTGGAGATCACGTGGTCGACGCGCGGGTCGTACGCGGATTCGTTGACGCCCATGACGATGGTGGCGTCGACGCCCTTGCCGGGGACGGACAGCAGCACCTTGCGTGCTCCTGCCGTCAGGTGCCGGCCGGCTTCCTCCTTGGTGCGGAAGCGGCCGGTGGCTTCGATGACGACGTCCACGCCGAGCGCGTCCCACCGGAGGTCGGCGGGGTCGCGCCGGGAGGTGACCGCGATGCGGTGACCGTCCACAGTGATGGATTCGCCGTCGTGATCAACGGTGCGGCGAAGGCGGCCGTAAGTGGAGTCGTAGGTGAGCAGATGGGCCAGCGCGGCCGGGGAGGTGAGGTCGTTGACGGCCACCACCTCGATGGGGGTGCCGCTGCTCGCCTCCGCGCGTTCCATGACGCAGCGCAGGTAGTTCCGGCCGATGCGTCCGAAACCGTTGATTGCAATGCGTACGGTCATCTCCGCCGCCCTTCCCGTAGGTGCCGATGTGAGTGGTGCCAGCCTGGGGGCCCTGCCGCGCCGGGGGCAGGGGCGAACGGGGTGCACCCCAGGGCCGGTGGGCCCTCTTTACGGCGGGCCCGGCCCGGCCTGTCGCGGGCCGAATGGCCCGGCGGACGGGTCCTGACCGGTTCTGTCCCCCGGCCTTCCTCCGCACCACGCTGGAAGCAACGACAAGCATGGGGAGCAGACGAACCCGAGGGTTCCCGGCCCCGGCGCTCTGCGCAGAGCGCCGGCGCAGTCGGAGGTTGGCCGCCTTCGGCTGTATCCAGAAACCTGCGCAACGAGTGGAGACGAGAACAGTGGTCGGAAAGCGGACGGTGGGCGAAATCATGACCGGCGAGGTGGTCGTGGCACGTCCCGACACCTCCTTCGAAGAACTGGCCCGCATGCTCGGCACCCACCGGATCAGCGGCCTGCCGGTGGTGGACGACGACGACAAGGTCATGGGCGTCGTCTCCCGGACAGACCTCGCCAGGCGGCAGGGCTGTCTCGGCCAGCACGAATCCGGGCGGCACCGGATGGCGCGCGCACTACGGCGACCGGCCGACACCCACCCCGTCGCGGGATCCGCCTGGGCGGCCGGCGCGCTGATGACCAGCCCGGCTGTCACTGTGCATCCCGAGCAGCGCGTCGTCGACGCCGCGCGCATCATGGAACGCCGCCACGTCGACCGGTTGCCGGTGGTGGACGAGGAGGACCGCCTCATCGGCATCACCACGCGACGTGATCTGCTGCGCGTCTTCCTGAGGACGGACGAGGAGATCCTCGCGGACGTCGCCGGTGCTGTCTCGGGCCGGGCGCCGGCCGCGCACCGCATCGACGGGCTCCGCATCGATGTCCGCGACGGGATGGTCACCATGGTGGGATCACCCGAACCGGCCCTCGATGCAGCGGCGTTGATCAGGGCCACGTGGCGCGTGGACGGTGTGGTGGGTGTGGTGAACCGGCTGAAGGCCGGCCGCGAGAGCGATCACTGACGACGGGGCGGGAGACCACTGGTCTCTTCCGCCGGCCGAGGGGCGGCGGTCACAGCGGCCGGTACGCCGCCCTTCGCCCGGCAGCACCCTGAGATCGCCCTCACGGCACCACCCTGTCCTGCTGGCGCACTTGGGCGACTGGGCGCCCTGGGCTGCTGAGCCGGTTCGGAGGGGCGTGCTCGTTGCCGCACTCCCCTCCACGCCGCCTTGGGCGGCGGCCCGGAGCCGCCGACCCGAGCCGTGCTGCCCGTCCGGCACGCCACGCGATATCGGTCCGGGCTCGTCGACCTACCCGTCCGTGGTCTGTAGGCCGAACGGCCTTGCCCGGCCGACCGGAAGTCCCGGGTTCTTGCGTGGTGCTGGTACCAGTGGCGCCGCGGCGGGGTCCGGACGGCTCTGCCCGGGAGCGGCCGCAGGCAGCCAGGCTGGAAGCGATCGAGGAGGAGTTCTCATGAGCGGTCTCAAGACCAGCCGGACAGCCGACGTTCAGGTCCGCAACCGAGGGCAGGTACCCGATGGCGCGGACGTGTACGCCCAGGGAAAGATGCTCGCGGTGATCGGCCACGTGCGCGAACCTGTGCTGGCCGTGCGGGTGAAGCTCACGCAGGCCGTCAACACTTCGGCAAACCGTCCGGCGACGGCTCAGGCCGTGGTGGACGTCAACGGCCGGATGGTACGCGCCCACGTGGCCGCGAACACCATGTTCGAAGCGGTCGACCTCCTGCAGGAGCGCCTGGCTGCCCGGCTCGCCCGGCCACGGCGGTATGGGGCGGGCGGCCCCCACGGCGACGGCCCGCGCACCCGGACATGGCCGTACAGCGCAGGGCACGACCACCGGCCGCACCGGCATCACGTTCCCGCCGAGGAGCGCGGGATCGTGCGGCACAAGTCGTTCAGCCTGGTCCACCAGACGCCCGAGGACGCCGTGATCGACCTGGAAGCCATGGACCACGACTTCTGGCTCTTCACGGACCTGGCCTCCGGGCGCGACAGCGTCGTCTACCGCGACGTCCGTACCGGGCGGCATCGGATGGCTTCGCTGGGACCCCTGGGTCAGGAACGGGAGGTCGACGGCCTGCTCGGCGTGAGCACGGTTTCCGTGCCGACGAGCAGTGTGACCGAGGCCGTTTCACGGTTGCACCTCACCGGGCTGCCCTTCGTCTTCTTCAACGACACGGCCACCGGCCGGGGCTGCGTCCTCTACCACCGCTACGACGGCCACTACGGACTGATCACTCCGTCCAGGTAGCACGTTCCGGGCCACACCGCCCGCCACGGCCTCGGCCTCGGCCCGTCCGGTCGGACCGCCCCTGGGGCCGGCCCGCAGACGGCCGTCCATGCCGCGCGCCCGGCCGCCGGTTCCCGGACCGGTGCCGCAAACCATCCGAAGACCCCTCACCCGGAGGAAACATGTCACGTACCGTCATCGCCGCTGTGGACGGCTCGGCCGAGTCGCTGGCCGCCGCGGACTGGGCCGCCCGCGAGGCGCGGATGCGCCGTCTGCCCCTGCACCTCCTGCACGTCTGGCAGGACTGGTCACCGGCCTTCGCCCATGCCCCGTTCACCGGCCTGGACACCCCGCCCTGTGAGGGGGCGACCGCCACGCAGCACTACGCCGAGCAGGTCACCCGCGACGCGTCCGACCGGCTGCGCCGGGAACACCCCGGCCTGGAGATCACCGTCGAGCAGGTGTACGGCCGCCCTGCGGAGGTGTTGCTTTCTGCCGCGGAGAGGGCGGAAGTCCTGGTCGTGGGTTCACGAGGACTGGGTGGCCTGGCCGGCTTCCTGACCGGATCGGTGTCCCTGCCCGTCATCGCGCACGCCGAGCGCCCGGTCGTCGCCGTACGGGTCGGGGAACGAGCCGAGTGTGAACTGCGGCCCGGGACGGGCGACCACGGGGACCGCAAGGGGCAGGGCCTCGACGTGGTGCTCGGCCTCGACCTCTCCAGGCCGTGCGACGAGTTGCTCGCGTACGCCTTCGAGGCCGCCGCTGCCCGAGCGGCCACCCTGCGGGTCGTGCACGGCTGGAGCGTACCGGTGGTCGACGGGTACGACCCTGCGGCGGCCGACCCCGGCCACGGCGTCGCGCTGGGACTGCGCGAGGCAAGCGCGCTCACCGACGTACTGCGAACGTGGCGCGGCAAGTTCCCCCAGGTCGAGGTCAAGGAGCAGTGCATGGTGGGCCGGCCCGCGGGCCATCTTGTGGAAGCGTCGAAGGACGCCTCGCTGCTCATCGTCGGACGGCGCATACGCCGGGCGGCGATCGGAGCGCACATCGGCCCGGTCACGCACGCAGTGCTGCACCACGCCAAGACGCCCGTGGCGGTCGTCCCTCATCTCTGATCGTCGCGGGCCGCACCGAAGACGAAAACGCCTGCGGCCGCGGTCCCTCGACGGACGCCCCCCTTGACACAAGGAGCCCTCGTCGCGCAGCTGCGCGACGAGGGCTCCTTGTGTGCTGTGACCGCAGTGGTCGGCGCGTTGCTCGTCGTGCCGGACGGAAGGGACGGCAGCCGCCGCGGCGAGGGGCGGGACGGGGCGGCCGCCCGGCGCCGCGAGCGTGTCCGCATCAGCAGCCGCAGCGAGAAGGCCACTGGTGGGGCGGGCGCCCCACCAGTGGCCGGTCGGCGCTGTCGCTCTGCCGGTCCACAGCGAAAACGGGAATCGCGCCCGTGCTGTCGCTCCGATGGCCGGCAGTCCGGGCATGGGGCCCACCTCCTTGAGCGGCACGGGCACCCTGCCTCGCCGGATCTCACGGTCGCGGCTCAGAGGAGCGCCCAGGGCCCTGTTGGTCCCGTCCGGCAGAGCCATGAGGTCCGCCTCGTGCTGGGCGCACGACGGTGGCCGGCGGGTCGATGTCCCGACCGGCCGGCCACCTGCCTGACCCGTGGCGATTCAGCGCACTGCCGCACCGAGCGCGAGGAATCCGGCGACGGCCACCAGCAGGGCACCCATCAGTGGTGCCATGAAGCGCAGGTACTGGTCGTAGCGGACCTTGGCAAGGGCGAGGCCTCCCATGACGACGGCCGAGGTGGGCGTAATGAGGTTCACCCAGCCGGAAGCCGACTGGTACGCGGTCACCACCAGGGCCCGACTCACCCCGGCGAAGTCGGCCAGGGGGGCGAGGATGGGCATGGCGAGGGCCGCGTGGCCGGACGAGGAGGGGACGAAGAAGGCAAGCGGGAGATTCACCACGAACATCAGGACGACGAACACGCCGGAGGACGTGTCGGCCACCGCACTCTGCAGGACGTCGAGGATGGTGTCGGTGACACTGGCGTTGTTCATGATCACCGTGACTCCCCGGGCCAGCATGACGATCATCGCCGCTCCGATGAAGTCCCCAGCGCCGGCGGTGACGGCGTTCATCGTGCCCTTCTCGCCCAAGCCGCCGATCAGCCCCACGGCGACCGCCGCGACGATGAACAGGGCCGCGAGTTCGGGGAAGTACCAGCCGAGGGTGGGCAGGAAGGTGACGTGGAGATCGGACCAGGGGACGACGGCGAAGATCATGAAGAGGAAGGTGGCCGCGAAGAGGTACAGGACGATGCGCTGGCGGCTCGTGGGCTTCGCCGCGTCGCTGCCCTCGGCCTTGATGCGGAGGTCGTCCTCGGTAACGGGTGTCAGCGACCGGGAGGGGTCCTCGGTGACGCGGCGGGCGTAGCGCACGACGTATGCGGCTGCCAGGGCCGTCAGACCGGCCCACATCACCAGTCGCAGGACGATGCCGTCTCCCGTGCCGATGCCGGCGCTGTCGGAGGCCACCCCGGTGGCAAAGGGGTTGACGGTCGAGGCGAGGGTTCCGACCCCGGCTCCCACCATGACGACCGTCGCGGCGACCATGCGGTCGTAGCCCAGGCCCAGCATCAGGGGGACCATCAGCCCGTAGAAGCCGAGGGTTTCCTCGGCCATGCCGTACGTGGTCCCGCCCAGGGAGAACACCGTCAGCAGGACCACGAGGAGCAGGGTCCTGCGGTGGTGCAGACGCTGCGCGAGGCGCGCCACTCCCGCCGTGAGTGCCCCGGTGCGCATCGTGACGGTGATGAACGCGCCCACGGCCAGGATGAAGAGGAACACGCCGGCCGCGCCCGCGAAGGAGCCGGTCCCGCCGGGCGCGGTCAGGCCGGTCCCGGCGTCGGTGACGCCGTACAGACCGTTGACCGGGGCGACGAACAGGTCTTTGAGCCGCTCCCAGAACCCGGTGGTCAGTTCTACGGCGTGGTAGGTGCCCGGTACGGGGCTTCCGTCCTTGGTGTCGTAGCGGCCGGCGGGGATGACGAACGTCAGGGCCCAGACTGCGACGGTTACGGCGATCAGGACGGTGAGGGCGGACGGAAACCGAAACCGTCGCCGCGGGCCGCCAGGCGCGCCGGAGTGCGTTCTCGCCCGGGCCGGCTGCGGGGATGCGGGTGCGCTCTGCAGAGTCATGTCAGGTCCTGTGTTCCGTCGTGGCGGGTTTCGCGGTAGCTGCCGCTGGGCGTGACGACGGTGCCGGTGGCTCCGTCGAGGATGGCTCGGGCGTCTTCGAGAGCGCCGATGGCTGCCATACCGCCGGTGAGCTCGACGAACCGGCACACGGCGTCGACCTTGGGGCCCATGGATCCGGCGGGGAACTGCTGGGCTCTCAGGGCCGCGGGCGTGGTCCGTCCGATGGGCTCGGCGCCGGGGGTGCCGTAGCCGAGCGACACGTGGGGAACGTCCGTGAGCAGCAGGAGCGCGTCGGCATCGAGCGCCTCGGCCAGGAGAGCAGCGGTGAGGTCCTTGTCCACCACGGCTTCGACGCCGGTCAGCTGCCCTCGTTCGTCACGGATCACCGGTACGCCGCCGCCTCCGGCGCACACGGCCACCGCTCCCGAGTTGAGCAGCAGCCGGATGAGCCGGGTCTCCACGACGCGTTGTGGACGGGGGGACGGTACGACGCGTCGCCAGTGGGCGCCGTCCTGCTTGACCGTCCAGCCGCGTTCGGCGGCCAGTCGCTCCGCTTCGGTCCGGTCGTAGACCGGGCCCACGAATTTGGCCGGGTCGGTGAAGGCAGGGTCGGCCGCGGAGACAAGGGTCTGGTTGAGCAGGGCGCAGACCTGCCGTCCGGGCAGGGCGTTCTGCAGCGACTGGAGCAGCCAGTAGCCGATCATGCCCTGGGTCTCCGCGCCGAGGACGTCGAAGGGGTAGGGGCTGCTCAGGGAGCGGTCGGCGGCGCTCTGGAGAGCGAGCACGCCGACCTGCGGTCCGTTGCCGTGGGTGATGACGAGTTCGTGCTCGTGCGCGAGGGGGGCGAGCGCGGACACGGCCGCGCGGATGTTGGCGAGCTGCACGGCGGCGTCCGGCCGCTCCTCGCGGCGGAGCAGGGCGTTGCCGCCCAGTGCGACGACTACACGCATGACGTGTTCTCCGGAGGTCGAGGGGATGCCGGTTCAGTCGCCGAGGGTGGCGACGAGGACGGCCTTGATGGTGTGGAGCCGGTTCTCGGCCTGGTCGAACACGATGGAGTGGGAGGACTCGAAGACCTCGTCGGTGACCTCCAGTGCGGTCATGCCGGTCCGCGCAGCGATCCTGGCGCCGACGGTGGTGTCGCTGTTGTGGAAGGCCGGAAGGCAGTGCATGAATTTGACCGACGGGTTGCCCGTCGCCTCCAGGGTCTTCGTGGTCACCTGGTACGGCTTGAGCAGTGCTATGCGCTCGTCCCACATCTCCGGCGGCTCTCCCATGGAGAGCCACACGTCGGTGTAGACGAAGTCGACGCCGGCCACGCCTTCGGTCAGGTCCTCGGTCAGGGTGATCCGCGCGCCACTGACGGCCGCCGCCCGCCTTGCCTGGTCGACGACATCGGAGGCGTTGTGCAGGGTTCGCGGGCCGACCATGCGTACGTCCATGCCGAGCATTGCCGCGACGATCAGCAGGGAATTGCCGACGTTGTTCCTGGCGTCGCCCAGGTAGGCGAAGGACACCTGGTTCAGCGGTTTGTCGGTGTGCTCCCACATGGTGAGCACGTCGGCGAGCGACTGGGTGGGGTGCCACTGGTCCGTCAGGCCGTTCCAGACCGGAACGCCGGCGTGCTGGGCCAGCTCCTCCACCAGGCGCTGGTCGCTGCCCCGGTATTCGATCCCGTCGTAGTAGCGGCCGAGGACGCGTGCGGTGTCCTTGATGGACTCCTTGTGCCCGAGCTGGGAGCCGGCCGGGTCGAGGTACGTCACGAGCGCGCCTTGCTGGTGCGCGGCCACTTCGAAGGCGCATCGGGTCCTCGTCGACGTCTTCTCGAAGATGACGGCGATGTTCTTGCCGCGCAGCCGCTGCTCCTCGCGTCCCTCGCGGCGGGCAGCTTTGATGGAGGCGGAGAGTTCCAGCAGGTGGCGAAACTCCTCGGGAGTGAAGTCGAGTTCCTTCACGAACGGGCGCTGGTGCAGGTCGTCGTGCATGGCAGGCTCCTGGATGTGTACGGGGTGTGTGTGCGGCGGGCGGGTGAGGGGGCGTGGGCGGGGTGGTCAGGCGGCCTCGCGCTCGATGGGGCAGGTCATGCACCTCGGGCCACCACGGCCCCGGCCGAGCTCGCTGCCTCGCACGGTGATCACCTCGATCCCGCTCTTGCGCAGGTGGGTGTTGGTGGTCACGTTGCGCTCGTAGGCGACGACCACACCGGGCTCCACCGCCAGCACGTTGCAGCCGTCGTCCCACTGCTCCCGCTCGGCGGACCGCAGGTCCTGGCTCGGGGTGAGGACGTTGATGGAGGGCAGACCCAGCGCCTCGGCGATGGCCCGGTCCATGTCCTCGGGGGCGTGGTCGGTGACCCTCAGCCCCTCCCCACCGGCCCCCGGTTCGATCGTGGAGGAAGGCAGCATGCCGAGGCCGGCGTATCGGGTGAAGGTGTCACCGCTGACCATCGTCATGACCGTGTCGAGGTGCATGAAGCTGCGGCTCTTCGGCAGACTGACGGCCACGACCCGCTGGGCGGAACCCGCCGCGAACATGCGCAGGGCGAGATTCTCCACGGCCTGAGGCGTGGTGCGCTCGCTCATGCCGACGAGCACCGCGCCGTTGCCGATGACCAGGACGTCGCCGCCCTCGATGGTGGCGGGATAGGCCGCTTGCCCGTCGGTCCACCGGTGGAACTCCCCCTTCGCGAAGAGGGGGTGGTGCTGGTAAAGGGCTTCGAAGTGAACGGTTTCACGGCGCCGTGCCCGCTTGTTCATCGGGTTGACGCTCACACCGTCATACGCCCAGCACGAGGTGTCGCGGGTGAACAGATGGTTGGGCAGCGGCGCGAGGAGGAAGTCGTCGGGCGACATGGCGTGCAGTCGTACGCTCGCCATCGGGCCCGTGCGCTCGAGCAGTTCCGCCTTGGTGACGCCGCCGATGAGGCAGGCGGTCAGGGCGGCCGACTCCAGGGAGTCGAAGTACGTGCGGAGCCGGTCGGTGCCGAGGACGCCGAACTCGCGTTCGTCGAAGACCCGGTCCAGCACGAGCTGCCGCGCCTCGATGCCGTCCAACGTCTCGGTGAGCAGGTCGGCGAGGAGGTGCACGCGCACTCCGCGGTCCCGCAGGACATCGGCGAACGCATCGTGCTCGTCGCGGGCGCGCTTGGCCCACAGCACGTCATCGAAGAGGAGCTCGTCCTTGTTGGTGGGTGTGAGGCGTGTCAGTTCGCGGTCGGGGCGGTGCAGGATGACCTGCTTCAGCCGGCCGGTCTCGGAGTCGACGTGAAAGGTCATGGGGTCCCCGGGAGGTGAGAAGGTAGGTGTGCTCGACGGGCGCGGTGATGGGACGTGCGTCCGGCCGGGCGTCCTCTGGGGGCGCCTCGGGGAGCACTTGAACTCTGTCACTCGCGTCCCCTCGTGCCCGGCGGCAACAGTCCCTGGTGGCGGGCCGGTCGGCACTCTCCGGGAGGACCCGTTCGGTCGCTTCGCAGGGCCCTTCGGCCCTGCGTGGCGACGGTCGGGAACCGAACGCGGCGGGGCGGGGCGAACCCGCGGTCAGACGTCTGCCTACGGTGCGACGGCCACCGGTGGCCGGCCGTGGTGTCGCGTGGCGTGCGCCAACGGCGCCCCAGAACGCGCCGACCGGCAGGTACAGCGGCCGACCTTTACGACCGGCCCCGCGTCCCGCGAGGCGGCGACCAGGTCACGGGCCGGACGTCCGAGGCCGAACCTCCCTTGCCCGCAGCGTCGCGGCCCTCGAAGACGACCATGAGCCGGGCGCATGAGCCGGGCACCCTCCGTACGCACCCATTCCTGGAGTTCGATCAGCTCAGTCTGGAGCCGCAGCAGCTCCTCCTCATGGACAGGCTTCTTCAGACCCGTGCTGTCTCCTCCCCGTCGTCGTCGGGCGCTTCGGTCAAGTCGGTCCCGGCGGGCATCCGCGCGCAACGATGCCCATCGGGCCTGGGCGTATCGATACGCTGACCGTGGATCGGGCAACTGAGCGAGCCTTCGGAGGGGAAGCACGTGGGTGTGAGGGATCCGTTGACGCAGGTACCGCGGATGCGGCTGGACGAACTGCTGGACGAACTCCAAGCACGCATCGACGAAGTGCGCGGCACCCGCGACCGGGTGCACAGCCTCCTGGAGGCCGTCATGTCGGTCGGGCGGGAGCTGGATCTCGCCCAGGTGCTCCGGCGGATCGTGGAGGCGGCCGCGCTGCTCGTCGACGCCGAGTACGGCGCGCTGGGCGTCATCGGCCCCGACGGGCGGACGCTCTCGCAGTTCCTCACGGTCGGACTCACCGAGAAGGAGATCGCCGCGATCGGCCCGCTGCCGGCCGGCCACGGCCTGCTCGGGGAGGTCATCCACCACCCGGAGCCCCTGCGCCTCACCGACCTCGGCGCGCACTCCTCCTCGTACGGTTTCCCGGCCCATCACCCGCCCATGCGCACGTTCCTCGGCGTGCCGATCCGGGTCCGCGACGAGGTGTTCGGCAACCTGTACCTGACCGACAAGCGTGGCGGGATCGATTTCGACACCGAGGACGAGACGGTGATCTCCACCCTCTCGGTGGCGGCGGGCGTGGCGATCGACAACGCCCGGCTCTACGAGGGGTCGCAGCGCCAGCAGCGGTGGCTCAGGGCCAATGCGGAGATCACCGAGAGCCTGCTGTCCGGCAGCTCCCGTCCGGCGGTGCTGGAGCTCATCGCGCGCCGCGCCCAAGAGATCACCGCGGCACGCCTCGCGGACATCGCCATGCCCGTGGCCGGTATCGACGGCCTGGTCGTGGAGTTCGCGGCCGGTACGGACGGATCCGAGCGGCGAGGCCTCGTCGTCCCCTTCACAGGCACGCTCGCAGGAGCGGCGCACCTGGCCGGCAAGCCCGTCACGGCCGTGCAGGCCTCGACCGACGAACGCTATCCGGCCGAGGCCCAGGTACAGGACGGACTGGGCCCTGCGGTGGCGGTCCCCCTGGGCACCGCTGCCGGAGCGAGCAGGGGTGTCCTGCTGCTCGCGCGCCCGGCGGGAGAGCCGGCGTTCGGCGAGGGAGAGCTGGAGCCGCTCGTCGCCTTCGCGGGTCAGGCCGCACTCGCGTTGGAGCTGGCGGAGCGGCGCAGGGACGCCGAGCAGATAGCACTGCTGGAGGAGCGCGACCGGATCGCCCGTGACCTGCACGACCTGGCCATTCAGCGGCTCTTCGCCACCGGCATGACCCTGCAGAGCGCCGCTCGTCTCGTCGAGCACGAAGGTGCCGCGGAGCGGGTCGGTCGCGCGGTCGACGACCTGGACGAGACCATCAAGATCATCCGATCGACGATCTTCGGACTCCGCACGAAGGACCGCGAGAGCGGCCCCGGCCTGCGGGCGCGCGCCGCCCGCGCCGTCGGCGACGCGGCCACAACCCTCGGCCATCCGCCACGCCTGAGCATGGAGGGCCTGCTCGACACCGACGTACCGCCACAGATCGCCGACCACGTCCTGGCAGTACTGGGCGAACTCCTCAGCAACGCCGCCCGCCATGCACAGGCGACCCGGGTCGGCGTGGCCCTCAAGGCCGGCCAGGGCGAGATCGTGCTGACCGTCTCGGACAACGGGACGGGCATTCCACCTCAAGGCCGCAGAAGCGGCCTGCTCAACCTCGACGAGCGGGCGCAGAGCCTGGGCGGGTCCTTCATTCACGAGACTCCGGATGACGGAGGCACAAGGCTCGTCTGGCGCGCGCCCCTCCCCACCGGGAGCTGAGGACCCGCGGCACGGCGTCAGCCCCGAGCCGCAGGCACGGGCAGCGTCGGGTCCGCTTCCAGCCGGAACCCGGCAACAGGATCAGGACGGCCTCACGGACCGGGAAAGGGAGATCCTCCTCGTGGTCAGTGAGGGTCTCACCAACCGGAAGATGGGCAAGCGGCAGTTCCTCGCGGAGAAGACCGTCAAGAACATCATCTCGCGGCTCTTCGTCAAGCTCGGCGTGGAGCGGCGCGTCCAGGCCGCGGGTGATCGCCAGTCACGCGCTGACCCCGCCCGGCCGGCACCCGGTCCCGGCCGCGGAGTAGGAACCGCCCACGGGAAGGGCCGGGCACGCCGTACGACGGCGTGCCCGCCTTCGCCGTCGACTCGGCGGTCAGCGGTGCGGGACGACGGCAACGGGGCAGGCCGCATGGTGGAGCACGGCATGGGCCACCGAACCGATGCGCGTACCCACCGACGACTCGCGGACCCGGCGGCCGACGACGACCAGCTGGGCGTCCGAAGCCTCGGACAGCAGGACGTGGCCGGCGCTGCCCCTCTCCACGTGCGCGACGACCTCGACCTCGGGAAACCTCAGCCGCCACGGCTCCAGCGCCTGGTCCAGCGCGGACTTCTCGAACGGCTCCAGCCCGCCGAACTGCTCGGCTGTCCACATCGAGCCAGGGCTGTAGCCGTAGACCGGGGGAAGGCTCCAGGCCCGGACCGCGCGGAGCGGGACCTTGCGCGCTGCGGCCGCCTCGAATGCGACGCGCAGTACCTCGGCGGATTCCTCCACACCACCCTGCTGTCCCACGACGACCTCGCCCTCCTCCGGCACGGCCGCCGGCCTGCCGTGGGCGGAGCGGACGGAGACGACGGGGCACTCGGCGGCGGCGATCACCTGCTGACCGTAGGAGCCGAGCAGGAAGCCGAGCAGGGCTCCGTGCCCGCGGGTGCCGAGGATAAGCATCTCGGCTTCCTTGGCGGTGTGCAGCAGGGCCGGGACGGGCGCGTCGGACAGGACTTCCGCGGTGAGCGCGAGCGATGGGTATCGGTGGGTGAGCTCCTGCTCGACCTCCTTCAGGATGTCATCGGCCCGGCGGGACTCGGTATCGCGGTCCTGGACGATCGGGACGGCGAGCGGCTGCCACAGCCAGGCGTGGACGACGTGCAGGGGCAGGTCGCGCCGTACGGCTTCGCATGCGGCCCAGTCCGCGGCGGCCCGGCTTTCCGGGGATCCGTCCACTCCGACGACGAGGGTGCGCTTCACAGGTCTGTCCTCCGTACTGATGCGCGAGGCATCGGGGTCGGCCGGCGGGGATGGGTGGCGCCGGCCGGGGGAAGGACCGGGCGCCACCGGGATTCACCTTGCTCGTGCCGGGCAGCGGCGCAGAAGGGCCAACGGTCCCTCCTCGAGGGCCGGTCCTCCTCTCGCGACCGCCCCGTGGCAGGAACAGCGCTCCGGCCGCAGCGGTTGGGCCAGCAGGGATTGCCCATGCTCTTCTGGAGCGATTCGGCGTGGTGGCACGGGGGCAGAGGCGTGGACATCATGTGCCCGTGGCAGCGCATCAAACGCGCCGACGAGGCGACATCCCCGACGGCATGGTGATCTACAGCCTCCGCCACTTCTTTCGCCGCGAGCTGCCTCACCGATGGCATCCCCATCACGGACGTCGCCGAGTGGATGGGCCACAAGAGCCTCGACGTCGGCCTCGGGGCCTGAAGCCGTAGTGGAAACAGGTTCACAGCACAGGTGATTGACCAGAAATCCGTGTTCGAGGCGGGATTGTCGAGTGAACGTCAGGAGTTGCGCGGGGTTACCAGGCCGGATTCGTACGCAAGTACCACGAGCTGGGCGCGGTCGCGGGCGTGGAGCTTGGCCATGGCTCGGTTGATGTGGGTCTTCGCGGTCAGCGGGCTGATTACCATGCGGTTCGCGATCTCGTCGTTGGACAGGCCCTGCGCAGCCAGGACGACGGCTTCGCGTTCGCGGCCGGTCAGCTCGTCCAGCGCCGTTCCGGTGTCGGCGGGGAACGGCTGGCTGACGTACCTGTGGATCAGCTTGCGGGTGATCGACGGCGCGAGCAGTGCGTCACCGCGCGCTGCGACGCGTACGCCATGCAGGAAGTCCTCCGGCACGATGTCCTTGACGAGAAATCCGGCGGCGCCGGCGCGCAGGGCGTCGAAGACGTACTCGTCCAGGCCGTAGTTGGTCAGGATGACGACGTGCACTCCGGCCAGGGTCGGGTTCGCGGCGATGCGCCGGGTCGTCTCGATGCCGTCGAGAATCGGCATCCGGATGTCGATGAGTGCGATGTCGGGCAGGTGCTCTTCGGCGAGTGCCAGGCCGTCGCGTCCGTTGGCGGCTTCGGCCACGACCTCGATGTCGTCTTCGAGGTCGAGAAGTGCGCGGAATCCGCTGCGGATGAGCGGCTGGTCGTCGACCAGCAGGACGCGGATCATGACGCTCGCTCCAGGGGGAGTTCGGCCTGCACGGTGAAGCCGCCCTCGCTGCGCGGTTCGGCCCGCAGCCGGCCTCCGAGGGCGGTGACGCGTTCGCGCATACCGAGCAGCCCGATGCCGGGCTCCGGCACGCCGTCCGGCGTGGCCCTGCCGTCGTCGTCGATGCGTATCGCGAGGGCGTCCGGCTGATAGTCGATGTGGACCGACGCCGTGCCGGCGTCCGCATGGCGGGCGATGTTGGTCAGCGATTCCTGAACGACACGGTAGGCCGTCCGGCCCACAGCGGCCGGCACGTCGTGCCGCTGTCCCCCGATCGTCAGCGTCGCCTCCAGGCCGGACCTACCAGCCCGCTCCACCAGTTCAGGAACGTGGTCGAGCCCACGCGGCGGGAACTTGTCGTCGTCGCGCAGCGCCTCCAGGGTCGCCCGCAGTTCCCGGGACGCCTCACGACCGGCTTCCCTGATCGCGAGCAGGGCCTCCGGCACCTCCTCACCCCGCTTGCGGGCCACGTGGACGGCCGCTTCGGCCTGCACCTTGATCACCGAGATCTGGTGCGTGAGCGAATCGTGCAGCTCCCGTGCGATGTGCAGCCGCTCCTCGTCGGCACGGTGCAGCGCTGTCTCCTCCCGGGTCCGCTCGGCCTCGTCGGCCCGCCGCTCGGCCTGCCGCAGCGCCTCACCCGCCGCACCGGCAGCGATCAGCCAGGCAATCTCAAGGGCTCCTCGAGCCTGAGCGAACGCCTGGCCCGTGTCGTGCAGGCCCGATACCAGGGCCGCCAGGGGAAGAGCGGCCAGCACCGCCACGCTCACCACGACCGTGATGACGCGGTGTCCCGCCCGCATAGCCGCGTACACCGCGAACAGGTAGGCGACGGCGGCCACGTCGAAACCGGCCGCCTGATACCCCACCGCGCAGAACCCGGTGCCGGCGAGCACGGGAACCGGAGCCCTGCGACCAGCGGCCAGCACCAGGCCACCGCTCACCAGCAGCACGTAGCCGAGCAGGTCGAGACCCGTGCCGGAGTGCTGCCCGGACACCCCGGTGACCAGCAGCGCCGCCGCTACCCCGACGGCGATCAGCCAGTCTCTGACCCCGGTACCGACACGGAACCGTCCTTTGCTCATGCGCGCACCGTAGCCGGATGCCGGGCGTGAGCGAGTCCCGCTCTCGGACGACGGGACGACTACTGCGCACGCAGTACCTTCGCGGCGCCTGCCGCGTCCGCCGTAGCCGGATGCTGCACCGACGGCAGGGCAAAGTGCCAGCGTCAGCGGGACGACCCGCGGTGGGTCCGGCGGACATGCTCGAACGAGATCCAGCCATAGGAAGAGAAGGAGCACCTTCATGTCTGTTCGTCGCCTGTCCGCCGCCGCTGCGGCCGCCCTGCTCGGAGGCATCGGGCTTGCCGCACCGGCGGCAGCGCACGCCTCGGCGCAGCCGGTCGCCGCCAGTGTCCACGACTTCAGCCTGGGGCGACTCGGAGCCACCTCCGGCGGGCTGCTGGGACTGACTGCCGTGGTCATAGCCGTGCTGGCACTGGCACGCCCCACCGGTCGCCTCGGCACCGCCAACGGGTCACTCGGAGCCATGACGGCCATAGCGGCGGGGCTGACCGGCATGGCGCTCGGCGGGCTGGTCGCGGCCACCGCCGACGGTGGACTCGGCACCGGCAACGGCCTGGGCGGAGCCTACGTGGCCCTACTGCTGGGGCTGACCGGCACAGCCCTCGGCGGCCGGGCCGTGTCCCGCTCCCGCCGCGCCGGCTGATGGGCGCGGATACGCGAGTTCGGGTCCGCCGCGATCACGCACGGCGGACGGTCAATTGGCGGCGCACCCCGTATACAGCGGCGCCGACAGCCAGGACTGCGGTACCGGAGATCACCGAGGAGGACGGAAGGGCGAGGGCGAGGACGAGGCAGCCGGCGAGCCCGACGACCGGGATGATCCGCGCCGGTCGGCCCTCGTGCGGAGTGAGCGTCCAGGCGGAGGCGATGGCGATGGCGTAGTAGGCGAGCACTCCGAAGGAGGAGAAGCCGATCGCCCCGCGTACCTCGGTGGTCGCCGCGAGTACGGCCACGACGGCGCCGACCACGAGTTCGGCGCGGTGCGGCACCTGGAATTTCGGGTGGACGGCGGCCAGCGCGTGGGGCAGGTGCCGGTCGCGGGCCATCGCCAGGGTCGTGCGCGAGACCCCGAGGATCAGGGCGAGGAGCGAGCCGAGCGCGGCCACCGCGGCGCCCGCCCGTACGACCGGTGCCAGCCGGTCCGCGCCTGCAGCACGTACGGCATCCGACAAGGGAGCCGTGGCGCCCGCGAGCGCCTGCGGGCCGAGCACGACCAGGACGGCAACGGCGACGGCCGCGTACACGACGAGTGCGATGCCGAGAGCGAGCGGGACGGCCCGGAGGATCGTGCGGGCGAGGTCGCGGACCTCCTCCCCGAGGGTGGCGATGCGGGCTAGCCGGCGAAGGCGAAGAAGAGCAGGCCAGCCGCTTGGAGTACCCCGCCGAAGGTCGCGTCGTCACCGATGCCGAGCCGTGCCGCGTCCGCGTCGCCGGAGGTGACCGCGGCGGCCACCACCGCGGCCAGCACGGCCAGGACCACGGCGACGATGACGCGGGGGAGCCGGGCGGACTTCTGCACCCCGGCGTAGTTGACGGCGGTCAGCGCCACCACGGCGGCGACCGCGACCGCGTGCGCCTGGCCGGGCCGCACGTATGAGCCGACAGTCAGTGCCACGGCCGCGCAGGAGGCGGTCTTGCCGACCATGGCGTCGAACACACCCAGGGTGCCGCTTCAACTCCCCCGTGCCCGCAGACCCCGACACCACACCCATCACGCGCTCCCCCACCCTCCACCACGAGCGGACCGGGCCGCTGGCCGTCGCGCTGCTGGCGCCTGGCGTGGGATCCGGGTGATCCTGGACGGCGCCCGCGCATCTCACCGAGCAGCCGGCCACCGACCTACCTGATCCCGACGCCCGGCCCTGCCGCCGCGCAGCACGGAGCCTGGGACATCCGACTACGTGGCGCGTCGGCCAACCCGCGTCTCGAGCATCCACAGAGTGCCGCGCTCGATCGTGAACTCGATGTCGCACAAGTCGTGGTGATGCGCTTCGAGCTGCTCCATGTAGCTGCGCAAGCGCTCGAACGAGGTCGGGTCCAGCGTGGCCAGCTCCCGGAGCGGCAAGGCGGTGCGGACGCCCGAGACGACGTCGTCGCCCTGGGCGTTCGGCAGGTACTCGCCGTACAGCCCGGGACGCCCAGTGGTCGGATCACGGCTGAACGCGACGCCGCTGCCGGAGTCGGCTCCGAAATTCCCGAAGACCATGCTCTGGACGGTGACCGCCGTTCCATGGTCGTCCGGAATGTGTTCGCCGTGCCGGCGGACGCCGGCCTGCTCGCCGTTCCACGACCGGAATGCGGCGAGGATCGCCTGCCGCAACTGCTCGGCCGGATCCTGCGGAAACGCCCTCCCTGTGCGTTCGAGGATGAGGTCCTTGAACGTTTCGACGACCCGGATGAGGTCGCAGGCGTCCAGATGAGAGTCGTTCACGACGCGGTGCTGCACCTTGATTCGCCGGAGCACGTCTTCGAACAGTGCACTTTCGACGCCCATGACCGTGCTGCCGAACATCTGCACAAGACGGCGGTAGGAATCCCATCCGAACCTCTCCCGTCCGGGCACCTTGGACAGCCCGAGCACGGACAGGTCGTTCAGGCCGATGTCCAGGATGGTCTCCATCATTCCCGGCGTGGAGCGCCCCGCCCCCGCCCTGACCGACAGCAACAGGGGATTGTCCACCTGCCCCAGCCGCTTGCCGGCAGCCCGCTCCAGCGCAGCCAGGTGCTCGCCGATCTCGCGGTCCATGCCCTCCGGCGGCTCGCCGGTGGCCAGGAAGACGCGACAGGCCTCGGCGGTGATGGTGAAGCCGGGCGGAACGGGCAGGCCCATGCACGCCATCTCCGCAAGGCTCGCGCCCTTGTCTCCGAGGAGACCGGCCAGGCCCCGGCCACCCTCGGTGAAGTCGTACACGTAGGAGCCCATGACCTTCACCAGCCTGTTCGACGATGCCCTGTCATCTCGGGGCACAGACGCAGCCGCGCGGACAAGCGTCGTACCGTGCGGTGAGCCCGTAGGTGTCCAGGCTTCCGCGCAGGTCCTGCTTGCCGGGGCCGCGGCGAAAACGACGCCGCGGCGCTCGCGTTCCAGGCGGAGCTACGGACTCAGTTCTCTCCCGGTCCCCGCCGGCCTTGACCTGTCCCGTGCGCACGCAGTGCGGTCAGGCGCTGTTCGTACTCCTCTTCGTCGATCTCGCCCCGGGCGAACCGTTCGGCGAGCACCTGCTTGGCGGAAGGCGCAACCGAGGGCTGCGCCGGGCCCGAGGGGAAACGGTCGACGCTGCGGAAGAGCAGAACGACGGCCGCAACGGCCAGGGCCACGAGGAGGGCCATGCTGAACGACATGGCGAACCAGCCCCATCCGCCCATTCCGTGGCCGTACCAGAACATGGCTCACGCTCCTGTTCAGACGGTCTGGGACACGGCCCACGGGGCATGTCCCCCATGTCCTCACTGTCCGTCGGCCCTTGTCGTCCGGGCATGGGCCGGTCGGGGTCGTGAGCAGGGCCGATTGGCCCCTTCCCACGGCCCTGTCCGCCTCCCGGCCCCGGATCGCCGCCGCAGGAGTCGGCTCGTCGCCACAGACGTTGTGCCAGAAGTCGAGTACCGACGAGCTCCGACGGCCGTGGCGCAGCGGGTGGGCGCGGTGACGACATGGTGTCCCTCTAGGGTGGCCTCGCGGGGCCGGTTGTTCGATGCCGGCCTGGTGAGGAAGGCGTCAGCATGTCGGAGTCCGAGCACGAGCTGGCCGAGCTTCAGCGTGCGCACTGGCAGCAGACCTACGGCGAGCATCCCGGCATGTACGGCGAGGAGCCGTCCGAGCCGGCGGTCCATGCCGCTGCCGTCTTCGGGGCCGCCGGTGCCCGCGAGGTGCTGGAGCTGGGTGCCGGCCATGGCCGTGACGCGCTGTACTTCGCCCGCCAGGGTCTCGCCGTGTCGGCCACCGACTTCAGTCCGGTGGGGCTGGAACAGCTGCGTGAAGCTGCCGCTGCGCAAGACGTGGCCGGGCGGGTCTCCACGGCCGTTCACGACGTTCGCGAGCCCCTGCCGCTCCCGGACGCCTCGGTGGACGCCGTATTTGCGCACATGCTGCTCTGCATGGCGCTGTCCACCCAGGAGATCCGCGCCCTGGTCGCCGAGGTGCGACGGGTACTGCGGCCGGGCGGAGTCTTCGTCTACACCGTCCGCCACACCGGGGACGCCCACTACCAGGCCGGTGCCGGGCACGGGGACGACATCTGGGAACACGGCGGCTTCGCCGTCCACTTCTTCCCCCGCGACCTGGTCGACGCCCTCGCCGAAGGCTGGACTCTGGACGAGGTCGCCGCCTTCGAGGAAGGCGGCCTTCCGCGGCGGCTGTGGCGCATCACGCAGACCGTCCCTCGGTGAGTGCCCCTGAAGGCTCCGTCTGTCCGATCTCGGGCCGGCTCAACTTCTGTCGTGCCGCCCCGATGCTCGGTGCACCGGGCGGCGGGCGTCGTCACGCAGCCCTCACCGCACCGGCACCGTGATCACCGGGCAGTGCGCCCGGTGCAGCAGCCCGTGGACGACCGATCCGAGTCGCATGCCCGTGTAACCGCCCTTGCCTCGACGGCCCACGACCACGGCGAGGGCGTGCTCGGCGGCACCGGCGAGCTCCTCCACCGGGTGCCCGGTCAGTACCTCGTGCGTCAGCACCACATCCGGGTACTCCTGCGACCAGCCCGCCGTCGTCTCGGACAGCATGCGTCGTTGCCCCTGGAGCGCGGCCTCCTCGTCATGGCGCAGGAAGAGCGGTGGCTGCCACACCGACAGGGCACGCAGCCTGGCCCCTCTGAGGTCGGCCTCCTCGAATGCCAGCGCGAGCGCCGCCTTCGAGGACTCGCTTCCGTCGATGCCGACCACCAGGTACGGCGGCTGTTGAGTGACGTGCTCGGCGTCCCCCACGACGACGACAGGACACTGCGCCTGGGCACTGACGGGGACGACCAGGGAGCCGGCGCTGAGGAACTCCGAGGTCCGGCTCAGGTGACGGGAGCCGAGCACGATCATGCGGGCCTGCCTCGACAGCAGGCCGATCTCCGGAGCCGGGAACCCCTCGACGAGATCCACCACCGGTTCGACCTCCGGGTGTCGCTCCCTGCTCCAGGCCACAGCCGCGTCGAGGGCCTCCGAGGCCGCCTGGTGCAGGGCGATGCTGCGCGGCGTGTCGTCGACGTGTTGCGTGTCGTGCTGGGGAGGTACGGCTACGACGAGTCGCAGACGTAGGCGGCGTCGCCCGGCCTCGTCCACCGCCCAGGCCAGGGGCAGACGCCAGTCCCTGGCCGGGTCGATGCCGACGACGACCTCCTGGTGTTCGCCCGCGTCGCTCACGATTCGCTCCCGTCCTTGTCCGGGTGGCGCGGAATGAGCTGTACGGGGCAGTGAGCGTGGTGGACCAGGCTGTGCGTGACCCGCCCGAGGGTGGGCCCGAGGTAGCTGGGTGACCGTCGGCCGCCCATCACCAGCAGGTCCGCCTGGCGCGAGGCCTCAACCAGTACAGAAGCCACTGAGGTGCTCTTGTCCGCGTCCACCTGCACGGTCAGGTCCGGGAACTCCTCGCGGATCCGGTCCGCCACGGCGTTCAGGTGATGGACCTGCTCGTTGGCGATTTCCTCCACGTCGTCGAGCAGGGTCACGACCTCGCCGACGGACTGCAGGATGTTCCACACGTGCAGCAACCGCAGCGAGCCCTCGCGGACCTGTGCCTCGCGTGCGGCATATCGTGCACAGTCGAGGTCGTGTTCGTCGCGGACGGCGGCGAGCACCGCACCCGTCCCGGCGCCGTTCTCGGTGCCCCTGACGATGATGACGGGCGTCTTCGCCCCCGCTGCGACCTTGAGGCCGACCGATCCGAGCATGAGGGAGCTGAAACCGCCCAGCCCCCGGTTGCCGACCACGATGGTGCCATCGGGGCCCGCAGCCTGGTGGAGGCTCGGGACAGGTGCCCTGCGGCTGAACTCGGCGTCGACCTGCAGGACGGGAAACCGCTCCCTGACCTCGGCCGCCGTGGCATCCAGCAGTTCGCGGCCCGTCCGGCGGACCCGCTCGATGCTCTTCTCCGAGACGTAGAGGACCCGGCCGTCGGTGTCGGACCCGTGCACGATGTGCAACGGACGCTCGCGGCGTGCGGCCTCCGCCGCTGCCCACATTGCTGCCTGGCGGGCCGGGTCGGAGCCGTCGACGCCGACGATGACCGCGCCGAGTTCCGAGCTGCTCGTGGTGCCTTCCATGGTTCCTCCTCAGAGAGCCGCCAGGGGGTCCGGCTCTCGGGTCGGTTCTTCGGGCTCCTCCGCCAGGAGGCTGCGGCACGGGTCCGATCGGGACCGGCTCCGGACCGTTCGGCCCTCCTCCTCTCGTGGCCTTCGGCGGATCGTGGTTATCGGCGTCCTCCGGCCTTCCCGTCCGGGTGGATCGCCGTGACGGCAGGAGGTGCCTCATGAAGCACATCAAGGTCGGAGACCTGATGACCGACGAGGTCGTCCCGGTCGCGACGTCCACCCCTTTCAAGGATGTCGCCAAGCTGCTCGCTCAGCACGACATCAGCGGGCTGCCGGTCCTCGACGACGAGGACAGGGTGCCCGGCGTCGTCTCCGAGAGCGACCTGATCGGCCGCGCAACCACCGATCACCCACCGATGGGCGAAGAGCCCGATACCGGCCGAGGCGGGGCCGCATTCCCGTCCGAGGTGACCTTTACCGCTGGTGAGGCCATGTCCGCGCCGGCGGTCACGGTTCATGGGGACGAGACCGCGGCAGGAGCCGCCCGGCTGATGGCCCGCAGGGGCGTCGAGCGGCTGCCGGTCGTGGACGACGAGGACCACATCGTCGGCATCGTCACCCGCCGTGACCTGCTCTGGCTCTTCCTGCGACCGGACTCGGAGATACGACACCGCGTGGTCGCGGACATGCTCGTGGACACCATGGGGCTGAGCGCGGACACGGTCGCTGTCCACGTGGTCGACGGCATCGTGACGCTGGAGGGCCGGCTGGAGCGGCAGAGCCAGATTCCGGTCCTGATCCGCCTCACCAACCAGCTGGACGGTGTGGTCGCGGTAGCCCCCCGTCTGACGGCCCGCATCGATGACTCCCGGCTCACCCCACCGCACCGCAGCGCTCTCGGGATGTCCCGGTAACCCCGACGTCCGGTGTGGACCGTCCGGGGGACGCCCGGAAGACCGCTCGCCGCGCTTACGACCGTCACCCAACGTGACGCTGTCTCCTTGAAGATTCCAAGGCGAGGAGAGAGGCCCGGCCATGGATCACTCGATCATCCACAAAGAGTCCGGACCCGATGCCGTCTTCATGCTCCAGGACTACGAGCGGGCCCGCGCGGATTTCACCTGGGACGAGGCCCGATCCGGGCTGTCCGGACTGCCAGGAGGCGGGCTGAACATCGGATACGAGGCCGTCGACCGGCACCTGGTGGCAGGCCGCGGCGGGCGGGAAGCGCTCCGGTGCATCGCAGCCGACGACACCGTCACCCATCTCACCTACGCCGAGCTGGGCGGCCTCACGGGCCGCTTCGCCAACGTACTCACGGCCCTGGGCGTGGGGCGGCAGGAACGGGTCTTCACGCTCCTGGGTCGCTGCCCCGAGCTGTACACGACGGTCTTGGGCACGCTGCGCAGCGCACGCGTGCTGTGCCCGCTCTTCTCGGCCTTCGGGCCCGAGCCCGTACGGCAGCGGCTGGAGCTGGGCGACGCCCGGGTCCTTGTCACCACCGAGGCCCTGTACCGGCGCAAGGTCGAGGAGAACAGGCAGCGCCTGCCCCGCCTGGACCATGTCCTGCTCGTGGGCCCGGTCCACGATCCGCCGCCGGGCACCGTCTCCTTCGCCGAACTCATGGAGCGGGCACCCGAGGAGTACGCCGTCCCGCCCACGGATCCGGAGGACATGGCGCTGCTGCACTTTACCAGCGGCACGACCGGTACCCCCAAGGGTGCGGTCCATGTGCACGAAGCGGTCGTGGCCCACCACGCAACGGCCGCCTTCGCACTCGACCTCCGCCGGGAGGACATCTACTGGTGCACGGCGGACCCCGGGTGGGTGACCGGTACCTCGTACGGGATCATCGCGCCGCTCACCCACGGTGCGACCGTCGTGGTGGACGAGGGGGACTTCGATGTCCACCGCTGGTACCGCATCCTCGACAACCAGCGGGTCACGGTCTGGTACACGGCCCCGACGGCGATCCGCATGCTGATGCGCGCCACCCCCAGGGACGGCACCTGCGAGCTCCCCGGACCGTACGACCTTTCTGCCCTGCGATTCATCGCGAGCGTGGGCGAGCCGCTCAACCCGGAAGCCGTCCTGTGGGGGCAGGAGGTGCTCGGCCTGCCGATCCACGACAACTGGTGGCAGACGGAGACCGGAGCGATCATGATCGCCAACTTCGCGGCCAGCGACATCCGGCCCGGCTCCATGGGACGGCCCCTGCCCGGGGTGGAGGCCGCGCTGCTCGAACGTGGTGAGGACGGACGCGCCGACGTCACCGAGGGACGCGTGCGCGTGATCACAAAGGCGGGCGTCGAGGGGGAGCTGGCGCTGCGCCCGGGCTGGCCCTCCATGTTCCGGGGCTATCTGAACGAGGAGGCCCGTTACCGCGCCTGCTTCGCAGACGGCTGGTATCTCACCGGCGACCTCGCGAAACGCGATGGGGACGGGTGGTTCTGGTTCGTCGGCCGCGCCGACGACGTCATCAAGTCGGCAGGACACCTCATCGGCCCGTTCGAAGTGGAGAGCGCGCTGATGGAGCATCCCGCCGTCGCCGAGGCCGGCGTCATCGGCCGCCCGGACCCGGTCGTGGGAGCTGTCGTCAAGGCATTCGTCTCCCTCCGTCCGGGGCTCGCCGCCGACGCGTCCCTCAAGCGAGAACTTCTGGCGTTCGCACGCAAGCGGCTGGGC
Source organism: Streptomyces avidinii (assembly GCF_045161815.1). NCBI lineage: Bacteria > Bacillati > Actinomycetota > Actinomycetes > Kitasatosporales > Streptomycetaceae > Streptomyces > Streptomyces avidinii. The sequence goes on along the minus strand of NZ_CP108863.1, from coordinate 8,266,815 downwards.
CCCGCGGTGGCCCCGAGAGAGATCGAGTTCGAGCAGAACCTTCCCAAGACGCGCAGCGGCAAAGTGATGCGCCGCCTGCTGCGGGCCCGGGAACTGGGATTGCCCGAAGGGGATCTGTCCACGCTGGAAAACCCCGGATGACCCGCTCGTGAGAGAAGGCAGAGCCATGAGCAGCACCACCTCCCACCACGAAGGAAGGGCCCGTACGGCAGCACGCAAGAGCGGGCGCAAGAAGGGACCGGCCACCGCCGCCCGCGGCACTCCCGACGGGATTCCCGCGCCCGGCCACCACCTGTCCCTGCTCCGCCGGATGCTCGCCATCAGGCGGTTCGAGGAAAGGTGCGTGGAGCTCTACAGCGGCGCGAAGATCCGTGGTTTCGTCCACCTCTGCATCGGTGAGGAAGCCGTAGCCGTGGGCGTCAACCAGGCCCTGCGCGAGGAGGACGCGGTGGTGTCCACCTACCGCGAACACGGGCACGCCCTGGCCCGCGGGGTTCCCGCCGACGCCGTGATGGCCGAGATGTACGGCAGGGCCACCGGCTGCAGCCGCGGACGCGGCGGCTCCATGCACCTGTTCGACGCCGCCCGCCATTTCTATGGGGGCAACGCGATCGTGGCCGGCGGCCTGCCCCTGGCGGCCGGACTCGCACTCGCCGACCGGATGCGCGGCAGCACCCGCGTCACCTGCTGCTTCTTCGGGGACGGTGCTTTCGCCGAAGGCGAGTTCCATGAGACGGCCAACCTCGCGGCCCTGTGGCAGCTGCCCCTGCTGCTGGTCTGCGAGAACAACCTGTACGCCATGGGGACGAGCCTGGCCCGGGAGCACGCCCAGACCAACCTCGCCATGCGTGCCGCTTCGTACGGGATGCCTGCCTGGACCGTCGACGGCATGGACGTCCTCGCCGTCGAAGCCGCCGCGCTCCGGGCGACGGAGTCCGTGCGCGCGGGCAACGGCCCGCACTTCCTCGAGGCGCAGACGTACCGGTTCCGCGCTCACTCCATGTACGACCCGGACCGGTACCGGGCCAAGTCCGAGATCGAGGAATGGAAGGGACGCGACCCTCTCAAAGGGCTGGCCGAACTGATGCGTTCCGAAGGGCAGCTCGACGACCGGGTGATGGAAGAACTCGACAAGGAAGTTCTCGCCGAGATCGACGAGGCCGTACGGGGGGCCGAGGAAGCCCCGCTGGAACCGGTCGCGGACCTGCTCCGCTTCGTCACGAGCGAAACCGGGAGCACGGTATGAGCACGCGGCAGGCACCGACCGGGACTTCCCGGCCGACCACCTATCGGGAGGCGCTCCGTGAGGGGCTGCGCGAAGCCCTGCTGCAGGACGAGCGGGTCTTCCTCATGGGCGAGGACGTGGGCCGGTACGGCGGATGCTTCGGCGTCAGCCTGGGACTGCTCGAAGAGTTCGGACCCGACCGGATCCGCGACACACCGCTGTCCGAATCCGGATTCGTCGGCGCGGGTATCGGGGCCGCGCTCGGCGGGATGCGGCCCGTGGTCGAGATCATGACCGTCAACTTCAGTCTCCTGGCACTGGACCAGATCCTCAACAACGCGGCCACACTGCTCCACATGTCGGGCGGGCAGCTGAGCGTCCCCGTGGTGATCCGCATGACGACCGGAGCGGGCCGGCAGCTCGGCGCCCAGCACTCCCACAGCCTCGAAGGCTGGTACGCCCACATCCCCGGCATCCGGGTGCTGGCCCCCGCGACGGTCGACGACGCGCGCCACATGCTCGCGGCCGCACTCGCCGACCCGGATCCGGTGCTGATCTTCGAGCACGGCGGCCTCTACAACGCGGAGGGCTCTTTGGACGAAAGCGTCGATGCCGTCGATCTCGACACGGCTGCCGTACGCCGGTCGGGCACGGACGTCTCTGTGATCACGTACGGCGGCTCCCTGCCGAAGGCCCTGGCAGCCGCGGAAACCCTTGCCGGGGAGGGCATCAGCGCGGAGGTCGTGGACCTCCGTGCCCTGCGCCCCCTCGACGACGCCACCGTCATGGCATCCATCGCCCGAACCCACCGGGCCGTGATCGTCGACGAGGCATGGCGCAGCGGCAGCCTGGCCGCGGAGATCTCGTCCCGCATCACCGAGCAGGCGTTCTACGAGCTCGACGCCCCCGTTCAGCGCGTATGCAGCGCGGAGGTCCCCATTCCCTATGCCAGGCAGCTCGAAGAAGCGGCGCTTCCCCAGCCCGCGGCCATCGTGGACGCCGTTCGCCGGACGGTGAGCTGACATGGCCGATTTCACCATGCCTTCCCTCGGCGCGGACATGGACGAGGGCACCCTCGTGGAATGGCTGGTAGGGCCCGGTGACACCGTCACAAAGGGCGATGTCGTCGCTGTCGTGGAGACGGCCAAGTCGACGATCGAGGTCGAGTGCTTCGACTCGGGCACGGTCGGTGCGCTCCTCGTCGAACCGGGTACCACCGTGCCGGTCGGGACACGGATGGCCGTCATCGACTCGGCGGCCGAGCCTCCTGCCCCTGGCCCTGCCCCTGCCCCTGCCCCTGCCCCTGCCCCTGCGAAGCCGACGGTCCCGACCTCCGAACTGCAAGCCGCTCCCGGACACATCACCACCCCGGGTGGGGACGCCGTGTCCACTCCCCTGGTGAGGCACTTGGCCGAGCGGAAGGGCATCGACCTGTCGTCCGTGCACGGTTCCGGCAAGGGCGGTCGGATCACACGTTCCGACGTGGAGCACACACCGGCCGAGGGGCCGCACCGGGTGAAGGCCTCGCCGCTCGCCCGTCGGCTGGCCCTGTCGTCGGGCGTCGACCTGAGTGCCCTGAGGGGAACCGGGCGGGACGGCACGATCCGGGCGGAGGATGTGCGGGCCGCCACGGCGGGCCCTGCGTCCCGTACGGTCGAAAGCCGCGAACCGGCGCGCCCGTCTTCGGCAACGGCCGAGCCCGTGCATCCGGCGCGCGCGGCGATCGCGACTCTGATGAGCCGCGCCAACCGCGACATCCCCCACTACTACTTGTCGACGACGATCGACCTGGCCGTCGCGATGGCGTGGATGCGCGAACGGAACGCGAGCAGGCCCGTGGCGGAACGGCTCGTGCCGGCGGCCCTGCTGCTCAAATCGGTTGCCCTGGCAGCACGGCAAGTGCCCGAACTGAACGGCTACTGGAAGGACGAGGCGTTCGTCCCCTCGCCTGCCGTGCGACTCGGCGTCGCGGTGTCCCTGCGCGGCGGCGGCCTGGTCGCACCGGCACTGGCGGACGCCGACACCATGCCACTGCCGGAGCTGATGGCGACGCTGAAGGGTCTGGTCTCGCGGGCGCGCAGCGGCCATCTGCGGGCTTCGGAGACGGCAGACCCGACACTGACGGTGACCAACCTCGGCGATCAGGGGGTCGAGGCTGTCTTCGGGGTGATCTACCCGCCTCAGGTCGCCCTCGTCGGCCTGGGGCGTGTCACCGAGCGGCCGGTGGCCGTGGACGGGATGCTCACGGTGCACCCGACCGTGACGGCCACGCTCGCCGCCGACCACCGCGCGAGCGACGGTGCGACCGGGGCGCGATTGCTGACGGCCATCGACCGCCTGCTCCAACGACCGGAGGAACTGTGAACCGTGACGAGGCGCTCGTACTGATCAAGGACGTTCTGACGGACGTGGTTCCCGGCGCCGACGCGGCAGCGCTCGCGCCGGACGAGAACTTCCGCGACAACCTGGAGATGGACTCGCTGGACTTCCTCAACTTCATCGAGGCACTGAGCGAGCGCACCGGGCTCGCCCTGCCCGAGTCCGACTACCCGGCATTGAACTCCCTGGACGGCTGCGCGGACTACGTCACCTCGCGCACCTCCGTGAAGTAGGGGGGCTGGTCGGCCCCATGGGGGGCCACTCGGCCCCTCCTCGGTCGTCGCGCCGCAGGCGACGCTGGAAGAGGACCGCGGCCCCGCGCCGCCCGAGGAGGTTCTGGCCATGAAGCACCATGTGACCGTCGGAGTGGACGGCTCTCCCGAGAGCCGGGCCGCAGCCCGTTGGGGCGCCCGGGAGGCGGCCTTGCGGAAAGTGCCGCTGAGGCTCGTTCACGCCGTCGACTGGCTGATCAGCCCCGCGGTACCGGTGCCGGGCCGCGAAGCGGCCGACCGTTGGGCCGACGAGGCGCTCACCGAGGCATTGGAGGACGTGCGACGCCGGCATCCGGGCCTGGAGGTCTCGACGAGATGCCTTTCCGGCAAGCCGGCGGCAGCCCTGGCCGCGGAGGCGGTGGACGCCGGGTTGCTCGTACTCGGCTCGCGCGGGGTGGGAGGCTTGGTCGGCTTCCTCATCGGCTCGGTGAGCTTGTCGACACTGGTGGCCACCGAGACGCCGGTGGCACTCGTACGCGTGTCGGACGCGCCCGAGGAGGCCGAGAACGTCCCGTACGGGGAGATCGTCCTGGGTGTCGACATCCACGAGGCCGCGGACAAGGTTTTGGCCTTCGCCTTCGAAGAAGCCGACCGTCGCGGCTGCGCCCTGCGTGTGATCCACGGCTGGACGATGCCCTCCATCTACCAGTACGCGCCCTTCTTCGACCCGGAGAACGAGCGGGAGGTCGGCCGGAGTGTCACTGTGATGCTCGACGACATGCTGATGCCGTGGCGGCACAAGTTCCCGTCCTTGAGCGTCACCCACGAGGCGTTCATGGGGCCCGCCGGCGACCAGCTCGTCCGAGCCGCAGCGAGCGCGGACCTCGTCGTGGTGGGCCGCCATCTGCGCCGCTCTCCTCTGGGAGCGCATCTGGGGTCTGTGGCCCATGCGGTCCTGCACCACGCGACCGCCCCCGTCGCGGTCGTCGCTCACGACTGACGGCCCTACTCACAAGGGAGATCGGACCATGTCTCACCGCACTGTCGCAGACGTCATGACCAGGAACGTGGCCACGACCGGCCCCGAAGCGTCACTCAAAACGGTCGCCCGGAGCCTCGACGACAACGGGGTCTCGGCCCTACCCGTCGTGGACACCCGTCACCACCCGATCGGCGTCGTCTCCGAAGCCGACCTCCTCCGCAGGCAAGCCGGCCTGCCCGACACCGAAGGACGTGATCCCCTGCACAGCACGACGCCCATGGACCGTGCCTCCTTGGACGCCCGGACCGCCGGCGATCTGATGACCGCTCCCGTCCTGACCGCCCGGCCGGAGTGGGGCATCGTCGAGACGGCCCGCTTCCTGCACGAGCGGGGTGTCAAGCGTCTGCCGGTGGTCGACCGGACCGGAATCCTGGTGGGCATCGTCAGCCGCACAGACCTGCTGCGCCCCATGCTCCGTCGCGACGACGCCATCCGCGATGAAATCGTCGACGACGTGCTGGGCCGGACGCTCAGGATGACACCCGGCGGCGTTGGGGTGACCGTACGCGACGGGGTCGTCTCCCTGAGCGGCCGGGTCGAGGACCGGTCCACCATTCCGGTCGTGGAACGACTGTGCCAGTCGGTCGACGGGGTCGTCAGCGTGGACCAAGCACTCGGCTACGCGATCGACGACCTGTCGACGGCTGCCGACCCGGACCGCGCTGCCCATTGACCCCTCACAGCAAAAGGGCGGAAAGAGTCCGCCCGCTTCTCGCGGATCCCGATCGTGCGGTGCACGGCCGCCAGCCGCTTCTCCGCATCCTCTCAGGGACTCTTTCCGTCAATGTCATGAAAGCACGCCCGACATGATCGACAACAGGGCTGATCAGCCCGAAGTGACCCCCTGACGGCCCTACCGCCGACGGACACAGGTGTCCACTCTCGGACGTATCAGGACTCCGCTACTGGAGGCATCATGAAGCAGCTTCACACCGTCGAGGACGTGATGACGCATGCCGTCATCTCCGTCGACCTCAGAACACCGTTCAAGGACATCGTGGAGACCATGCGGCGGTGGCGGATCAGCGCCCTGCCCGTCCTGTCGGAGGAAGGACGGGTCGCCGGCGTGGTGTCCGAAGCGGATCTGCTGCTCAAGGCCCAGGGCGCGGACGAGTCCCGCGCAGTCACCGCCGGGCAGCTGATGACCGTACCGGCGGTCACGGTGACCAAGGACGTCACCATCCCCGGCGCCGCACGTCTGATGGCCCGCGGCCACCTCAAGCGGCTCCCCGTCGTCGACGGCGACGGCCGCCTCGTCGGCGTGGTCAGCCGGGGCGACCTCCTGAAGATCTACCTCCGCCCGGACGCGGACATCGCCGAGGAGCTCCGCCGGCTGATCATGGCCGAGCTCATCCCCGGCGGCTCGGCCATGGTGCAGGTCCATGTGGCCGATGGCATCGTCCGCCTGGACGGATCCATCCCGGACCCGGCCCTCAAAGACGTGCTGGTCCGAGTCGCACGCACTGTACCCGGAGTCGTGGACGTCACGGCCGCGCGCCTCGACACCGAAGTCCGCGCGTGAAGGAGGCCGACGATGAGGCACCGCAGCGTCGCCGACCTGATGACTCCGACAGCTGTCAGCGTCCAGCGGGGCACCCCGTTCAAGGAAATCGCAAGACTCCTGAAGGAGTTCGACATCTCCGCCGTACCCGTGGTGGACGAGGCAGAGCGCCCCGTGGGCGTCGTCTCCGAGGCCGACCTGCTCCGCGAGCGCAGCTCCGGCAGCGGCGCGAACACCGCCGCCGATCTCATGACCAGCCCCGCCGTCACCGCCCGGCCCGAATGGAGCGTCGTCCGAGCGGCCCGGGTCATGCGGGGGCGCCAGGTCAAGAGGCTGCCCGTGGTGAACGCCGGCGGTCGGCTGATCGGCATCCTGAGCCGCAGTGACCTGCTTCAGCTCTTCCTGCGCAGGGACCACGCGATCCAGGAAGAAATCCTCGAAGACGTACTGACCCACACCCTCGGGCTCAGCCCGTCGTCGTTGACCGTCGAGGTCACCGACGGGCTGGTGACCCTCAGCGGGACCGTCGGCCGACGCAGCATGGTCCCCATCGTGCTGCGCCTGTGTCAGAGCGTCGACGGCGTCGTGGACGTGGTCAACCGGCTCGACTACGAGCAGGACGACGTGTCGGTCGGCGCCGGGCCGGCTGTGGAGCGGTAGGAGAAGAGCATGAAGCATCGGGAAGTCCGCGAGCTGATGACTCGCGAGGTCGTCACCGTCCCCAACAACGCCCCCTTCAAGGAGATCGCCCGCACCCTGACGGAACACAAGGTGTCGGCCGTCCCGGTCGTCGACCATTCCGGCCACCCGCTCGGCGTGATCTCGGAGCGGGACCTGCTGCCGAAGTCCGCAGGCCAAAGCGACTACTTCCGGTCACTTCCCGAACGGGAGGCCTGGCAGGAGGACAAGGCCGCGGGTACGCGCGCCGAGGAGTTGATGTCCTCGCCCCCCGTGTGCGCCAGACCGGGCTGGACCGTCGCCGAAGCCGCCAGGTTGATGGAAGCACAAGGAGTCAAGCGGCTCCTGGTCGTGGACGACTCGGACGTACTGATCGGTATCGTCAGCCGACGGGACCTGCTGCGGATCTTCCTCAGGGACGACGAGGACATCCGTCACGAGATCATGGGTGACGTGCTCGAACTCGGCGTGCGTCAGAGCCCCTCGGCCGTCACCGTGGCCGTCACCGACGGCCGGGTCGAACTGCACGGAACCGTCGACTTCAGGAGCCTCATCCCGCTCATCGAACGCCTCTGCCGGACCGTGGACGGCGTGATCTCCGTGACCCAGCATCTCGGATACGCCATCGACGACACGAACTCAGCCTGAAGAAGCCGCCGATCCGCCTCGACACGGACGGCGACGAACCACCTGACCCATGTGGGCCCTGCCGGGAGAAGCCATCATGCACGATCGAATCGTCGTCGGCCTCGACGGATCCGCGGAGAGCCTCGCGGCGGCCCACTGGGCGGCGCGAGAGGCCGTCCTGCGCGGCGTGCCGCTCCACCTCGTCCACGCCGAGGAATGGTCGTCGCCCCGCGACCGCCCGGTGCCGGCGAGCGAAGTGCGCCGCCACTGGGCCCAGGCGCTGCTGAACGAGACCGCCGACGAACTGCGCGCGAGCCACGCCGAACTGGATACCCACATCCGGTCACTCGACGGCAGACCGGCTGCCGAGCTCGCCGGCATCGCAGCCGACGCGAACATGATCGTCCTGGGTTCCCGGGGACTGGGCACCGTCACGGGCTTCGTCCTCGGCTCCCTCGGCATGGCGGTCATCCAGGCGACGGTGCGGCCGGTGGTCATGGTGCGGGCGAGCGAGGACGCTGTTCCGCGCCCCGACGGCCGGCACGCAGCCCGCGAGGTTCTGGTGGGCGTTGACATCAGCCGGCCGTGCGATGCCCTGCTCACCTTCGCCTTCGAGGAGGCCGCGCGGCGGGCCTGCACCCTCCACGTCCTGCACAGCTGGTCGCTGCCTCCACTGGTGGGGTACGGCGCGGCGTACGATCCGAGAGTTCACGCACAGCTCGAAATGAGCGCGAATGCCTCGCTGAGCGACGTCCTGGCGCCGTGGCAGGACAAGCACCCGGATGTCGCGGTCATTTCGCGCGCGAGCGCCGGGCATGCCGCTACCGAGCTCGTCGAGAAGTCCTCCGAAGCAGGCCTCATCGTCGTAGGCCGCCGCATCCGAAGGTCCTCGATCGGCGCGCACATCGGACCGGTAACCCACGCGGTCCTCCACCATGCCAAGGCGCCCGTAGCCGTCATCGCGCACGATTAGCGGCGCGGGACGACACGCTGCGGCTCAACGCTCCGCGCAGATCGTCTCGACGAAGTGCCCCACCTGTTCCTCGGACAGGTGCCTGGCGAGATCGGCCTCGCTGATCATCCCGACGAGGCGGTGATCGGCGATCACCGGGACCCGCCGAATCCGGTGATCCTGCATCGTCTGCAGAACTTCGCTCGTGTCAGCACCCGCGTCGACCGTGATCGGCTTGCCCTGCGCCAGCTGCCCGGCCGTCATGTGGTGCGGGTCCTTGCCCTTGGCCAGGCACTTCAGCACGATGTCACGGTCCGTGATGATGCCGTGCAGACGGTCGTCGGGCCCGCAGATCGGCAGGGCGCCAACGTCCAGTTCGCTCATCCGCCGGGCCGCGTCCATGAGCGTCTCGGTCTCCTGTACGCAGGTGGCACCGCTGTGCATGATGTCCCGAGCTGAGGTCATGGCTGCCTCCTCACATGCGTATCCGTATCCGTACCCCTCTCCAGTCTGGGCTCGGGCCCAGTGCCGCGCTCGTCGACGCGGGATCACGGGGACATGGCTGCTCCGCTCCATGGCGAGCAGCGCGATCCACCGCACCGGATGGGGCCGGTCGGTCCCACGAGGGGCCGACCGGCCCCTCAACAGGAGGCCGTCGGGCAGTCAGTCTGAAGTGAGCGGGAGAGGCGCCGGCCCATGAAGGAAGAAGGAGATGGCGACCATGGCGAACCGAGTGACCGTCGGTCTCGACGGGTCCCCGGAAAGTACGGCGGCTGCCCGCTGGGCAGCCCATGAAGCCGAACGCCGCGGCGCCTACCTGGACCTGGTCCACGCAGAAGAATGGCTGGAGAACCCTCCCCTTCCCGTCACGACCACCGAGGACCGTCGGTCGTGGGCCGAGGCCGTCCTCCGCGACACCGCCGAAGACGTGCGCCGCGTGCATCCGTCGTTGAAGGTCGACACCCGCCGAGTGAGCGGGCTGTCCGCCCTGGCACTCACTCACGCCGCCGAGGATTCCGACATGCTCGTACTCGGCTCGCGCGCGCTCGGTAGCGTCGCCGGGTTCCTCGTCGGATCCACCGGCTTCACCACCGTCGCCGAGGCCGCGCACCCCGTCGTACTGGTCCGGTCAGTGGACCGCGCCGGCAATCCGCCGGACGGTGCCCGCGACACTGGGCCCATCGTGGTCGGCGTGGACATCCACCAGCCCAGCGACAAGCTGCTCGCCTTCGCCTTCGAGGAGGCGTCCCACCGCCACTGCCCGCTCGTGATCATCCACGGCTGGTCGCCACCGCCCATCCTCAGCTACGCACCGGCTCTCGACCCGGGGGTTCAGCAGGAAATGGCCAACGGCATCACCACAAGGATGGACGAGATCATCCGCCCCTGGCACGAGAAGTACCCTTCGCTGCAGGTCGACTCCCGAGCCACCATCGGCCAGCCGGCGATTCAGATCCTCGACGCGGCCTCCACTGCCGCCCTCGTCGTCGTCGGCCGCCGTATCCGCCACGCCGCATTCGGCACTCACATCGGCCCGATCACACACGCCGTGATGCACCACGCGGTCTCACCCGTCGCCGTCATCGCACACGAATGAGGCCCCCGCACAGGCAGGAAAGTCTCATGACCGCACCGCTTCCGAACCCGGCAGAGATTGTTCCGCTCATCGAGGATGCCGTCACGGCTCCGTCCATGCACAACGCCCAGCCGTGGAAGTTCCTCTACCGACCGGCCTCCGGGCTCATCGAGCTGTTCGGCGACCCGGACCGTGCCATGCCCCGTGCCGACCCGGACCACCGTGCCCTCCACCTGGGCTGCGCCGCCGCCCTGTTCAACCTACGGGTGTCCGCAGCCTCGGCAGGCTGGGGCGCGGACGTACGGTTGCTGCCCGACCCGGATGACCCGTGGTTTCTGGCCGTTGCCGACATGCGGGAACCCGGGCCCACGGACAGAGATCTCGAAACCCTCCACCCAGCCGTACGGCGACGTCACACCAGCCGATTTCCTTTCGCGGAGGACGAGATCCCTCCGGCACTGTTGGACGGTCTGCGAGCCGCCGCCCTTCTCGAAGGGTGTCGCCTGGCCGTACCCGACGCTTGGCACACCGACACCGTGCTGGGCCTGGTACACGACTCCGAGCATCGCGAGGAGATGGATCCCTCGCTGACGGCAGAAACGATGGCGTGGACACATGCAGGCACACCGGACGAGCAGACGCGTCCTGACGGAATCCCCGTGGACGCATTCGGTCCGAAGCACTCGGGTCGCGGTGGGGTCGTGCGCGACTTCGGTCGCTCCCGGCGCGTTCCGGGGCGCGGGTGGGCCACCTTCGAGCAGAACCCCCACATCGTGTTGCTGGGTACTTCGGGTGACGGGCCCGAGGACTGGCTACGAGCAGGACAGGCCCTGCAGCGGGTTCTCCTTCAAGCCACCGCCGACGGGCTGGTCACGTCCATGACCTCGCAGCCGCTCGAATGGCCCGCGCTCCGCTGGACGGTGCGCGATCCGGGCTCGGCGATGACCCATGTCCAGATGGTGATCAGGATCGGCTACGGACCGCAGGGTCCCGTGACGCCCAGGCGCCCCGTGGCCGAGGTGCTGGACATCCGATGAAACCGGAGATAGAGCTGTCGCCGGTACATTCGTTGCGGCGAGCGTGCCTCTGCACGCGGCGTCGCCATTCTCCTTAATCCGGCTCCATATAAGGGCGGCGGAAGACCGGGGCCTGGCCGGTGCCGTACGGGCGTACGGCCGCCATCGCCTGGACGACCGCGACCTCCAAGGGGCCGCCGGTGTCGATGGGGACGGCCTCCTCCCACGGCAGCTCCGCGGCTGCCATGGCCTCGGCCACCTCAGGGGTGGCGTCGGATGCTCCGTGGGCGCGGGTGGTCAGGCGCGCGGTTGACACCTCGCCCGGAACCCGGCAGTGCAGGGCCACCAGGTCGGCACCGGTGCGTTCGGCCATGCGCAGGGCGGCGTCGCGCTGTCCCGCGTCGGACCAGGTGGCGTCGAGGACGACGGACTCGCCCAGGGACAGCAGGGTGGACGCCCGGTCGAGCAGGGCCGCGTACGTCCTCGCGGTCCACTCGGGCGTGTACAGCCCTTCGCCGTAGTCGGCAGCCGCGGATTCCTCCGCCGGGATGCCCGCCAGCTCCTTGCGGAGGCGGTCGCTGCTGAGCAGTGTGACGCCCAGGCGATCGGCCAGTGCGCCGGAGAGCGTGGACTTCCCGCTGCCCGGGAGGCCGCCGACGAGGGTCAGGCCGACGGCGGAGGTGCGCAGGTGCCGCAGCGTCGCGGTGACCAGGCGCCGTGCTGCCGCCTCCGCGCCGCGAGCGCCTTGAGCCGCCTGGATCAGGGACACCTTGGCCCGGACGAACGCGCGGTAGGCGACGTAGTGGTGCCACAGGGACGGCGGTGCGGGGTCGCCGGAGTACTCGCCGTACTGGGCGAGGAAGAACGCCGCGGCCTCCGGGGCACCCGCCTGCTCCAGGTCCATCGCGAGGAAGGCCGCGTCGTCGAGCCCGTCGACGTAGCGTAGGCGGTCGTCGAACTCCAGACAGTCCAGGATGCGGGGGCCGTCGTCGAGGCAGAAGATGTCCTGGGCGAGCAGGTCGCCGTGGCCGTCGACCACCCGCCCCTGCTCGACACGGGCGTCGAACAATGTCTCGCGACCGGCGAGATAGCGACGTACCAGGCGCTCGATCTCCTCCACCCCGTCGAGCAGCCCGCCGCCTTCGGTCAGTCCCCTGACCTGTGTGAAGCTCGCTTCCCAGCGTGCTGACAGCGCGTCCCGCCTGCCCTGTTCGTCGATGTCCGGGCCGCGGGGCGCGTCCGCGTGACGGGCCGCCAGCAGGCGCGCGACGGACCGCAGGGCGTCGTCGACGTCGGCGCCTTCACTCACGAGCAGGGACAGGCGGCGTTCCGCCGGCATACGACGCATCACCACGAGAGGTTCGGGCGTGTCGGCGTCCGGTCCTCGAAATTCGCCCAGCCCCAGGTAGACGTCGGGAGCGAAGCGACGGTTGAGGGCGATTTCCCGTTCGCAGACGATCCGCCGGGCCGCTGTGGTCGTGTAGTCGAGGAACCCCAGGTCCACCGGCTTCTTGAGCTTGTAGGCGCGGTCGCCGACGAAGAACAGGACCGCGGTGTGCGTCTCGCACACCTCTGCCCGCGGAAGCGGCGGAGCATCGAGGCCGGTGCCGGTCCGGAGCGCGGACGCGTCGGTGCGGTGCACCGGCACCGACGGCTCCTCGTTGTGGCTCGGCTCAGTCATGGGGAATGACGGCGACGGGGCAGCGCGCGTGATGGATCGCGGCGGTGGCCACGGAACCCAATGGGGGTGCCAGGGCGGGACGATGCCTGCGTCGGCCGACGACCAGCAGCCCTGCGCCCTCGGCGGCCCGCACCACGGCCTTGGTGGGGCTTTCAAGACCGACGCTGTCGGCCACCTCGACGTTCGGGAACTTCTCGCGCCAGGGGCGGAGGGCGTCGCTCAGGAGCTTCCGCGCGTCCTTCGTGATCTTCTCGGTCACGTCGTGGTCCACGCCCCAGGGAGCGTGGGCGTGGAGGGGAACGCTCCGGCCGTGGACGGCTCGAAGGGGCATACCCCGGCCCGCGGCGGCGGCGAAGGAGAACGCGAGCAGGTCGTCGCACGGACCGTGCAGCTTCAGTGCCACCACCACGCCGCCCGAGGCACCCGGAGCGGACGGCCGGCCCTCTTCACTCGTCCCGGCACGCACCAGGACCACCGGCCGCTCGGCCCGTGCGACAACGGGCATGCTGATGTCGCCCAGGAAGTAGCTCTCGACGGGCTCCAGTCCTCGCGAACCGAGCACGGTCATCTCGGACTCCGCCGACGCTTTCAGCAGCGCCTCCTGAGCATCCTCGGCGACCAGGTTGCCGACGATGATCAGGCCCGGGTGGCGCGCTTGGAGCTCCGCCTTGGCGTGGTGCACGATCCGCTTCGCCCAGTAGTTCTGATCCATCTCGGAGGGGAGGTGGGTCGGTTCCGGAGCCAGCAGCGGCCACGCGTGCAGCAGTCGCAGTGTGAGTTTGCGGCGGTCGGCTTCGTCAGCGGCCCAACGGGCGGCAGCGAGGCTCTCGGGTGAGCCGTCGAGGCCCACAGTGACGACTGGCTCCATGCCGGCTGCTCCGTCCGGTAGGTGAGTGGAATGGCGGTGAGGTGTCCGGTCGGCCGGAGCCCTGTCGTCCCCGCGCTCGCGCCGGTAGCCGTGCAGCGACCGTAAGCGGTACTCGACGAAGCACTTGTGCCAACGCGCCGAGCACACGGCCGTATGTCATCCGAGGAGCACATGAAGCCGCCCCGCAGCGCGCAGGAGGCCGTCCTTCCAGGGCGTGATCACTGGGTGTGCTCGATGTCCAGTTCCAGGAAGTGGGCCGAACACGAGATGCACGGGTCGTGGTTGCGGACGGCCCGCTCGCACAGCCGGGTGAGCTCGGCCTCCGAGCCCTCACCCCGATCGAGCCCGGCCTGGACCAGCCGGCGCAGGTCCTCCTCGATGGCGCCCTGGTTCTGGGCGGTCGGTGGCACGATGCGGGCGTCCGTGACACGCCCCCCGTCGTCGAACGCGTAGCGGTGGTAGAGCAGGCCGCGCGGCGCCTCCGTGGCACCGTGCCCGATGCCGGCCCGGGCCGGCACCTCCACGCACGGGCGGGCCGGACGTTCGTACTCCGTGATGATCCGCAGGGCCTCCTCCACCGCGTAGAAGACTTCCACCGCCCGGACGAGGACGCTTCGGTACGGGTTCCGGCAGACCTCCCCCCGCCCGGCACCCGCGCGCGACGGGGGGTCACCCAGTCCGGCCTCCCGTGCCGCTTCCAGAGCCAGCGGGGACAGCAGGTGGCCGCTGACCGCCCAGCGGGCGAGGGAGCCGGTGAGGTGCCTTCGGCCGTCCAGCCGGGAGTGGAGGGCGGTGGAGTGGGAGACCTGCTCCTCGGCCACGTGGTCGGTGAAGTCCCGCAGGGGAAAGTTGTACGGCGGGAGCGTCGCTTCGTACGGGAGCACGCTGGGGACACCGGACTCGATGGCGTAGGTGCCGGTCTCGGCGAGGGCGAGCAGGTCGGCGGTGCACTCGGCGTCCGGGAATTCGAAGCCGGCGACCCAGCGCACCGTGTCCCAGGCGTCGTCGACGGCGGTGCGCAGCCGTTCTTCCAGGGGGCGGAGTTCGGCGCGGGTCGGAGCGCGGTGGAAGCCGCCGATCCGGACGTTGACAGGGTGGATGGCCCGGCCCCCGAGCAGTTCGACCACGGCGTTGCCGGTCTGCTTCAGGCGCAGTCCTCGCTTGACGTGCTCCGGATGGGAGCGGGACAGACCGATCACGTCGTCTTCGCCGAGGAAGTCCGGTGCGTGCAGCATGTGGATGTGCAGCGTCTGGCTCTCGATCCATTCGCCGCAGTACAGCAGGCGGCGCAGGGCGGCCAGTTGTCCGTCGACGACAACGCCGCACGCGTCCTCGATGGCACGGCAGGCACTCATCTGGTAGGCAACGGGGCAGATCCCGCAGATGCGGGAGGTGAGGTCGGGTGGCTCCGTGTGGGCTCTGCCCCGGAGGAAGGCCTCGAAGAACCGCGGCGGCTCGTAGATCTTGAGCCGCGCTTCGGTGACCGTGCCGTCGTGGATCCTCAGGTGCAGCGCGGTCTCACCCTCGACACGAGCGAGTGAGGGGATGCGCAGCTCCTGGTATCGGGGCGTGGGATCGCTCATCCCGGTCCTTCAGCGTCGGTCACGCCGGGCTGTCCTTGCTCCTCCACGGCGGTGAAGGCGGTCACGTTGAAGGTGTGCAGGAACCTGCCGATGTCCTCCTCGCTCATCCCGTCACGCTGCATGAGCGGGACCAGCGCGGGAAGATTCGTGGTTCCGGCCGGCCCGAAGCAGCCGTAGCAGCCGCGCCCGTAGGTCGGGCACAGGGCCCCGCAGCCCGCGTGGGTGACGGGGCCGAGGCAGGGTGTGCCGTGGGCGACGGTGACACAGACGTTGCCGCGCCGTTTGCAGGCGAAGCAGACGCTGTGGTTCGGGATGGCGGGCTTGCGTCCGGCGAGGAACGCGGTGATGACCTCGACGAGCTGACCGCGGTCGATGGGGCAGCCGCGCAGTTCGAAGTCGACGGGTACGTGGGCCGAGACCGGCGTAGAGGTCGCGAGGGTCTCGATGTAGTCGGGGCGGGCGTAGACGGTCGCCAGGTATCCCTCGACATCGGCGTAGTTGCGCAGCGCCTGCACGCCGCCCGCCGTGGCGCAGGCACCGATGGTGACGAGGTGGCGGGCATCGGCGCGGATGCGCCGGATGCGCTCCACGTGCTCGGGTGTGCTGACCGACCCTTCGACGAGCACGAGGTCGTACGGACCGGGCGCGGCTTCGCTGGACGCCTCCAGGAAGTGGGCGATCTCCAGTTCGGCGGCGATGCCGAGCAGTTCGTCCTCGCAGTCGAGGAGGGTGAGCTGGCAGCCGTCACAGGAGGCGAACTTGAACACGCCGAGGCGAGGGCGGACAGGGGGCTGGGGCGTGGTGGGGGTGCTCATCTCACAGTTCCCGGACGGTGAGCAGGGGCTCGGCCTGGTCGTAGCCGACGACCGGGCCGTCGCGGCAGAGCAGCAGGGGGCCGAGCTGGCAGTGTCCGCAGTGGCCGGTGGCACAGCGCATGTTGCGTTCGAGGGAGACCCGGATGCGGTCGGGACGTACCCCTTGATGGATCAGCGCGCGTGCGGTCGCGCGCATCATCACCTCGGGACCGCAGACGAAGGCGACCGTGTCCGAAGGTGTGAACCGGGCCTCGCGGAGCAGCGTGGTGACGACGCCGACCCGGCCGGTCCAGCCGCCGGAAGGCCGGTCGACCGTGACGGCGCCGAACGGCTTTCCCCAGGCGGGGAACTCGTCCCCGTACAGCAGATCGGCGGGGGTCCGGGCGCCCGCGAGGACGTTCACCCGCCCGAACGCCCGGGGCTCGGCCAAGACCGCGTCGACGAGGGGACGGAGCGGAGCGAGCCCGATGCCGCCGGCAATGACGAGCAGGTCGTTGCCGAGGGCGGCAGCCGTGTCCCAGGCGGTACCGAAAGGGCCGCGCACGCCGACCCATCCGCCGATCCGCAGGCCGCACAGTGCGCGGGAGACGGCACCGACGGCGCGGACCGTGTGCGTCAGCCGGTGCCCGTCCGCGAGCCGGGACACGGACACCGGGATCTCGCCGACCCCGAACGCGTACAGCATCGCGAACTGGCCGGGTGCGAAGGGCTCCAGGGCATCCACGGCAGGCTCCAGTACGAGCGTGACCGTGTCGTGCGTCTCGTCGCGGCGGTCCACCACGCGGTAGGAGAGGGGCGTGGGCGTCATGGCAGCGGCCCGGTCCCCTGCGGTCCCGGCGGTCCGTACAGGTCGAGCAGCCGGGTGCGGGTGGCCCGAAGCCGCTCGCCGATGGTCTCGGCGACGACGGTGACCAGCGACAGGCCCAGCGCCGTGTCCTCGGCGCACAGGTCACGGACCGCCGCGGCATCGAATTCCCAGGCGCGGACGGGGTCCCGGGTCTCGGCCGCGAGGTGCCACTGACGCGGCGGGCAGAGCCACGACCAGCCGAGCAGGCTGCCCGCACCGATCGTCTCGACGACCGCTCGCCCCCGGCCCGGCATGTGGACGTCGAGCGCGACCGTGCCCGAGCGGATGATCCAGAAGCGGTCGGCCTTCTCCCCTTCCTCGAAGATCCGCGTGCCGCCCGGAAGGGCGACTTCCCGGGCGAGGGCCATCAGCTTCCCGCGGTGGTCCGCCGTCAGAGCGGTGAACACCCCCTCGCCGGGAGCCCCAACGGGATGCGAGGTCACGCCGTGCTCTCCCGCTGCGTGGCCTCCTGGTGCAGGGCGTGGGCTTCCTCGGTCAGGTCGATGCCCGTGGGACACCAGACGATGCACCGGCCGCAGCCGACACAGCCGGAACTGTCGAACTGGTCGTGCCAGGTACCCAGCTTGTGAGTGAGCCACTGGCGGTAGCGGCTGCGCGGGGTGGACCGGACCGGGCCGCCGTGGAGGAGCGAGAAGTCCAGGTCGTAGCAGGAGTCCCAGAGGCGCCAGCGCTCGGCGTGATCGCCGGTCAGGTCGGTGACGTCCTCCGTGGTGGTGCAGAAGCAGGTGGGGCAGACCATGGTGCAGTTGCCGCAGCTGAGGCACCGGGCGGTGACGTCGTCCCATCGATCCGCTTCCAGGCTGTCCCGCATCAGCGTGCGCAGGTCCACCGGCGGCATGGAACGGCCCATGCGTTCGGCGGCGGCGCTCACGGCCTGGGTCGCAGCCGCTCGGGTGGAGCCATCGGGGCTCCGCCCCGGCAGTTCCGCGAGAACCGCGGCTCCCTCCTCGCTCCCGCTCCGGCACAGGAAGCGGTGGCCGTCATCGTCCACGACCTCGGTGAGGGCGAGGTCGTACCCGGCGTCGACGGCCGGCCCGCTCCCCATCGAGACGCAGAAGCAGGTGGCACCCGGCTCGGTGCACTCGGCCGCGATCAGGAAGGCACCCGTCCGCCGGGACAGGTAGGTGGGGTCCCGGTACCTGCCTCCGCTCATCACCCGGTCCAGGATCTGAATGGCACGCAGGTCGCAGGGCCGCACGCCGAGGAACGCGTACGAAATGCTCTCCTGCTGCTCTTCACGGACGACCGGCGCACCGTCCGGGCCGCGATCCGCGGACCACTGACGGACGCGCTCCGGATGCAGGAACGACTTCCACGACTGGGGTCCCGCGCTGTGTGCGAACACGGCTCCGTCCTCGCGGCGGCGGAGCCGGTACTGCCCCGCCTCCAGCTCGACCCCCCACCCGTAGGGAAGCGCATCGGCGGATTCCAGCTCGTCGAGGACGATCGCTCCGTCGCGCACGGTCGGGCCGATCACTGTGCGGCCGCGCGCCTTCAGGACACGCACGAGCGCGGCCAGACCGTCGCGGTCGAGAACCGCCTCGTCCTGGTGGTCGAGGACGGCTCCGGCATCCGAAGCGTCGGTCATGGTCCACCTCTCGGTCTCCACGTGCCTAGATCCGGCAGCATGTCAGACCAGCGGGCTCCCGGGTTCGAAGCTGGTCCGGCGAGTCCGCTCGCCGTGTTTGCGGACGTCTTCCTCGATGCGCCGGGCCAGATGCGGCAGGGCGGCCGCCACCGCCGGGGTGAGCCCCGTGCCGAGCGAGCGGTCCGCTCCCTCGACCGCGTACACGATGAGGCGGCCGGGGCCGCGCCCGAGACTGTCGGCGAGACACAGAGCCTCGGCGAGCCCCAGCCCGTGCGTGCTCTGCCTGCCTGCGGCAGCCGGGTGCGGCATCTCTCCCGGGGCCACACACCACCGGTGTGTCCGCCCGGGCTGCGCCGCGGGTGGGAAGCAGGCGTCGATGACGAGCGTGAGGTCCTTGTCCTCCCAGAGGGTCATCAGGCGGCCGGGGTCTCCGTCGCTCCGGGCGAGCTCAGTACCGGAAGGGAGAGGTCGCCGTGCTTCCCGTTCGCGCAACAACGCGACGGCGGCCCACCCCACCCCGTCATCGCGCCGGAACTCGTTGCCGATCCCGATGACCGCCGTGCCGGCGAGCGGCTTCATAGGTACCCGCTTCCCTCTTCGGGCGTCTCCCGGCACAGCCTGCCCTACTCGCGGAACGGGGTCCTGCGCCATGGGGCAAACGGCGCACGGCGCAGTACCGAGTGATGGACGGGGGCCCGAGCCCTGAGGCCGGTCATGGGACAGACAGCTGTGGAAAGGGACCCTTCGGCACTGGCCCTCCATTCAGCGGGCACCGGATCGTGAGAAATACCTGGGCCGGGGGCCGGGTTTCCTGGTACGCCGCCCGCGACCTCCCCGACACCCGAGGCCGGGAGCCGAAGATGAAAGAACAAGAGAAGGCCTCCGCCAGCAGCGAGGAGCAGGGTTCGCTGCTGCGCTACGTGGGTGCCGGAGCAGCGGCGAGGAGGCGGCAGGCACCTCCTGGGCCGACGGGTTCCGCGGCCGACGCCGACGGGCCCCGGCATCCCGGGCCGAAACCCCGGGCGCTGTCCCGGGAACACGCCGGGTCTCTGCCCGTCCTGGACCCTCAGGACCAGGTGATCGGCGTGGTCTCGGAAGCCGACCTCCTCGTGAGGGCCGCCGTGGAAGGTACCGGCCCCTGCCCGGGGCCCTGGCCCGGTACCGCGAAGTCCCGCTGAGCGGCGAGGCCCGCAAGGAGACGGCGGAGCGGCTCATGACGACTCCGGCCATCACGGTGCAACCTGGCGCCACCGTGGCCGAGGCGGCCTGGCTGGCATGCCTGTCCCGTCTCAAGCGCCTCCCTGTCGTCGACCATGAGGGGCACCTGGTGGGAACGGTCCTCCGGCACGCCCTGCTCGACGCCCTGGTCGGTGATGACGGTTTGCGCGCCGAGATCGAGGCTGTAGTCCGCTCCAGGGCACCGGAAGCCGCGGACACCGTCCGGCTCTCCGTGCACGCGGGGAACGTCACGCTCACCGGTTCGGCGGGCGGAACCGACGTGGCCAGGATGGCTGCCGAAATCCGCAAGATCGACGGCGTGAAGGAGGTGACCGATCGACTCATCGCTGTATGAAGCCGGCACCTCCTGCTCATGGAGCCCCCACCACGGCGGACGGGCGAGGTCGTCCGCGCCGGAAGACTCACGGCAGGGCGTGGTCACCGGTGGCCGCCTGGCGTCCGTGGTCGCGAGCGAAGGCGTCGAGCGCCTGCCTGAGCGTGCCCTGGGTGTGCAGGAAGCGCTCGTCCAGGATGGTGGCGAGGTCTTCCAGGGCGGAACGCAACACCGTGGAGGCGAGCCGGACATCCCGGTGTCCGGCTTCCGAAGCCTCATCGGCGATGTCGAGGGCGTAGCCGATCTGGTGGGCGAGGGAGGTCCGCTCGTCGCCGTCGTGGAAGTAGTAGGACTCCGCGTACTGGAGGAAGTCGACCGCTGCGACGGACAGCGCCGTGGCCAGGCTGTCCAGCATGGCCGCCCCGGCCGGGGAGTCGATCTGTTCCTTCGAGGGATGGGTACGGGAGAGGTGGGAGAGCCGCAATGCGAGCGCCCTGCGGCGCGCCAACGCCGGATAGATGCCGAGGATCCAGGAGACCGTCGCGGTCAGAAGGGCGAACCCGACCAGCGCCTCCAGGGGCGCGAGGAGGCGCAACCACCCCTCGGCGGGTGCGACGTCACCGAGGCCGAGCGTGGAGAGCGTGACCAGCGAGACGTAGGTCGCGTCCAGCGGGCTCGCATGGTCGTCGGGCCGCAACCCGCCCGCGTACACGAACGCCTCGGGCATGTGGGGCCAGTAGATCAACGCCCAGCCCGCCGCCACGGTCAGGGCCCACAGGGCGACGACGGACACCATGGCGAGCGGGCCGGCCAGGCCGGCTGCCGTGCGACGGGTGCCCAGGACGGACGACAGCCGCCACAGTGTGGTCATGACCAGCCGGCTCAGCCCACCGTGACGCGTCGGGTGCCACAGCGTGTGGAACACGTCCCGCAGGATCAGCAGGACCAGGGCCGCGCCCGTGGCCGTCACCAGCCAATCCATCCGGCACCCCTTTTCCACCACGTTCAGCCCAGGTTCGCGCACCTCCGTGGCCGCTGATCGCAGCCCACGCCGTCACCAGGTGTCAGAAGCAGCGCCGGGACTCACCCGGCGGCGGAAATCGGCCTGGGTTCCGGCCCCAGGCGAAACCCTGTGACGAGTTCGGCCCGGATGCGCAGCACGCCGGCCATCGGCTGGTTCGTCCACGGGTCGAGCAGCGCCTCAAGCCGTTCGGCCTCGTTGCGGTTCTCGACGAGCTCGGCGTAGCCGATCACCACGACACTCCAGCCGAGATGCGTGTCGGGGTCGATGGCGTCGGCTTCGTAGGCGAGGACGATGCCGGGTGTGCCGGGTGTCGCCACCAGCGACGCGCGTGAAGGACCTTCGTCGAGCCGGATGATCACGTCCTCCCCCTCGACCACGTGGTTCACCGGTCGGATGGCCGGCAGCGCCTGGTGGGTGAAGACGATGCGGCCCAGCGGCACGGCGCCCAGGAGCCGCAGCGCTTCAGAGCGGTCCAGTTGCTCCATGGACCGCATCGGGTCCGTGACAGGGCCGTGGTCCGGCCTCCAGGCGGTTTCTTGATCCATCACACGGCCCTCCGCTCCGACCGCGTCGTGTCGGCCTCGGCTTCACCCAGCGTCCTTGCCTCCTCGCGCGCCGTGCCAGGGCCGAACGGTCCCCTGTCCTGTGGAATCGGGGGCCGGTCGGCCCATGCCCAGCGCCTCTGGACCGCCCAGAATTGAATCGGAATCGACCGGAGGCCGCCATGAGGACCACTCCCCCTACGAAGATCGCCGGCGCGTTGCCGGCTGAGCACCGTTCCCGGCTGATGGACATCGCACGGGAGGTCAACTTCCCCGAGAGCGCACGCCTCTTCAACGAGGGCGGCCGGGCGGACAGGTTCTGGATCGTCCGAACCGGCATCGTCGCGCTGGACGTGCATGTGCCCGGCAGACAGCCGGCAGTGATCGAAAGGCTCGGCCCGGGCGAACTCGTGGGGTGCTCGTGGATGCTGCAGCCCAGTGCCTGGAGACTGGGCGCGGTGGCCACGACGCCGGTGCGCACGTACGAATTCGACGCCGCCGCGGTGCGCACGATGATGGATACCGACCCTGCTTTCGGCTCCGCGATGGGCCACTGGGTCGCGCAGGTGCTCGCGCACCGGCTGCACGCCGCCCGTATCCGGCTGCTCGACCTCTATGCCCCGCACGGCAGTGGCAGCTATCTCTGACGGCCGGTGTCCCGCACCTGAACCCCAGCAGTGAGGAGGGCGTCATGCCCGCGTCCCGGTACACCGTCAGCGATGTCATGACCCATACGGCCGTGGCCATCGGCCGTGAGGCTTCGTACAAGGAGATCGTCGAGCTGATGGACGAGTGGAAGGTCAGCGCCGTTCCCGTCCTGGAGGGCGAGGGGCGTGTCGTCGGGGTGGTCTCCGAGGCGGATCTCCTGCCGAAGGAGGAGTTCCGCCGCGACGACCCCCGGCTTCCCGATCAGCTGGAAGAGGCTTCCAAGGCGGGGGGTGTGCTGGCCGAGGAGCTGATGTCGACCCCGGCCGTGACCGTACACCCCGACGCCACGCTCGCCGAGGCTGCCCAGATCATGGCTCGCAAGCACGTGAAGCGCCTCCCCGTGGTGAACGGCGTGGGGATGCTGGAGGGGGTCGTGAGCCGGAGCGACCTGCTCAAGGTCTTCCTGCGCACCGACGAGGAGATCGAGGAGGAGATCCGCGACGCGGTCCTCGCCGAGCTCGCTCCCCCGGTCCATCTGCAGGCATCGGTGAAGGACGGTGTCGTCACCCTGCGCGGATCTCTCCGTAATCACGCCTTGGTGCCGCTGGTGGCCCGCGCCATCCGTGCCGTGGAAGGCGTCGTGGAAGTACAGATGGAGCTGGAAGGGCGGCCCGCCTGAGCTGCCTGAAACCCTCCGCCGCCCCGCTGGCTCCGGGACGCACCACAAGGTGCGCCCGCCCACTCCCCTGAGACAATGCGTACGGCAAGACGTACGCACAGCCGATCGACTACAGGGGCGTACATGTCCGACGCACCGGCGGCCTCCGCCGAGGCTCCCATCCGGGTCTTCCTGCTGGACGACCACGAGGTCGTACGCCGCGGCCTGCGCGACCTGCTGGACGCGGAGCCGGACATCGAGGTCGTCGGCGAGGCGTCCACCGCCGAGCAGGCGCTCGTCCGCGGGGCGGCGCTGCGCCCGGACGTCGCCGTGCTCGACGTCCGGCTGCCCGACGGCGACGGGATCACCGTCTGCCGCGAGTTGCGGTCGCGGATGCCGGATCTCGCCTGCTTGATGCTGACCTCGTTCGATGACGAGGACGCGCTGCTCGACGCGATCATGGCTGGAGCGGCCGGCTACGTCCTCAAGCAGATCAACGGGTCGGACCTGGTTTCGGCCGTACGGACCGTGGCGACCGGACAGTCCATGCTGGACCCGGCGACGACCGCTCGGCTGATGCACTCGCTGAGGGACCCGGCGACCTCCAAGGACTCGGAGGACGCCCGGCTGGCCACGCTGTCCGAGCGGGAGCGTTCCGTGCTCGAGCTGATCGGCGAGGGCCTCACGAACGCGCAGATCGCCAAGCGGCTGTACCTGTCCGAGAAGACGGTCAAGAACCACATCTCGCGGCTGCTGGGCAAGCTGGGGGTGGAGCGCCGGGTGCAGGCCGCTGTCATCGCCGCGCAGGTCCACGAACACGAGCACGAGCACGGGCACGGGCACGGGCCTGAGCACGGCAAGGGCCGGAGCTGAGTGTCGACGGGGGTCACCCGGAGGGTGGGAAGTCGTCTCCATCCAGCGGTACCCGCCATTCCAGTTTCGTCCCCCGCCCGGTCGACCCGTGCGCCGACACGGAGAGCTCGCCGCCCAGGCATTCAGCCCTCTCGGCAAGATTGCGGAGCCCGCTGCGACGGCCTCCCTGCGCCACTCCCACTCCGTCGTCGGTGACCCGTACGGTCAGTACGCCCTCGACGGCCGAGAGAAACACTTCTACCCGGCCTGCCTTTGCATGCCGGGCCACGTTGGTGAGTGCCTCCCCGATCACCGCGAGCGCCTCGTCCGCGGTCTCGGGAGGTACGTCGGTGTCGATCAGGCCCTCCATCCGCAGGGCCGGGGCGAAGCCGAGTAGCTGGGCGGCCTCCTCCACGGCTTGGACGGCGCGGAGCCGCAGCTTCGGCGTCACCCCGGGTGCCTCGTGTTCGCGGAGTCCGAAGATCGTCGAGCGAATGATCTTGATCGTGGCGTCCAGATCGTCGATCGCGCGGGCGAGCCGCTCCGATGCCTCGGGATGCTCGACGAAGCGTTGGGCGCTCTGCAGGGTCATGCCGGTGGCGAAGAGGCGCTGGATGGCGAGATCGTGCAGGTCACGGGCGATGCGGTCGTGGTCCGCCAGCATGCTCATCTGCTCGGTGTCGCGGCGCCGGTCTGCGAGTTCCAGGGCCAGGGCGGCCTGGCCGGCGAAGCCTGGCAGGGCTGCGATCTCGGCGCGGGCGAACGCCGGGCAGCCGCGTCTGCGGGCCAGGATGAGGACACCGCTCAGCTTCTCCTTGGTGCCGACCGTGACGGCGACGGCCGGACCGAAGCCCTTCCAGCGTTCCGGCTGCACCGTGATCCGGTCGTCGGTCCCGACGTCCGCAACGGTGATCAGCCCGTCCTCCTCACCGAGGGCGGCAGCAGCCAGGGTTCCCGCAATGCTGGGCAGCACGATGCGACGATGCGCCTCGGCGCCCTCCCCCAGAGCCAGCGAGCCGCGCAGCTCCCCGCCCTGGCCCACGAGGTAGAAGACACCGATGTCGGCGCCCGTGATGTCGCGGGCGCGCTCCAGCATCCCCTCCAGTACCTCCGTCTCGGCCAGGCCGGAGAGCAGAGCACTGGTGAAGTCGGAGCTGGCGGTCAGCCAGCGTTCCCGGAGACGTACTTCCTCGTAGAGACGGGCGTTCTCGATGGCGATGCCGGCTGCCACCGCCAGCGTGGACAGGACCGCCTCGTCCTCCTCGTCGAAGTCGATGCCGCCGCGCTTCTCGGTCATGTAGAGGTTGCCGAACACGTCCTCGCGGACCCGAATGGGGACGCCGAGGAAGGAGTGCATCGGGGGGTGGTGGGCAGGGAACCCGTAGGAGGCGGGGTGATCGGCCAGTTCGGAGAGCCGGAGCGGCTCGGGGTGCCGGATGAGCTGGCCGAGGATGCCGTGGCCGGAGGGCAGGTCGCCGATCTCGGCCCGGAGGTCGTCGCTGATGCCGACGGGGAGGAACTGGGCGAGCTTCCGGTTGTCGCCGATGACGCCCAGGGCTCCGTACTCCGCGTCCACCAGGACGACGGCGGCTTCGACGATGCCCCTCAGGACCTGCGGAAGGTCGAGCTCCCGGCCGACGGACATCACTGCTTCAAGGAGCCCGTTGAGCCGGTCCCTGGTACCGCGCACCTCGTCGATGCGGACCTGGAGCTCTTCGAGCAGTTCGTCCAGCCGGAGCCGCGGCACGCCCGGACGCACAGCACCCTGATCGTCCGCGCCCATGCATGACCTCCAAGTGGCGCCCACGGGGAAGCCCGTCCTGCCTCTTCACCGTATCCCCGCCCCGGCTTTCCCGCGCAGGCTGAAGGCGTCAGCCGGAGTCGTCCGCGCCCAGATGCCGTACGTGTGCGTCCGGTCCCGGGAAGAAGAGGGTCGTCCTGCCGGTGTCCGACCAGCGGACGTCGTAGGGCGGGGTGCCGTCGTCGTGGTGCAGACCGACGACTTCGCCGTCGCGGCCCGCTTTGCCCACCGAGGGCCCGCCCACCACGATCTCGTCGCCCACGCGGGCGTGGGGACCGTGCTCCGACGTGCGTATCTTCATGATCATCAGCTCCTTCGGAAAGCGTGCCGTGTGAGTCGGGCTGCCGCGAAGCCGCTCACGAGGGCGGCTGATGCCAGGGCAAGGCCCGGCCATCCAAGAGGTTCGGTCTCCAGTACCGACTGCAGCGGCGGAAGATAGAGCGCGGCTGCCCCGAGGAGGGCGGAGGCGAGGACGGACAGGGGCAGGAAGAGGTTCTCCCGGGTCAGCAAGCGGGTTCGCAGGCCCAGCACGACGCCGAGCTGCGCAGCGAGCAGGGACAGGAAGAGGACGCTCTGCCAGGGCAGGTCCCAGCCTCGTGCGACCGTCCCGGCAGTGAGGCAGGCGGCAGTGACGACCGCGGCGAGCACCACGAGGCGCTGCCAGGCGCCCGCGCCCAGGATGTGCTGACCGGGCGGCCTCGGGGGCCTGTGCATCGCCTCCGGGTCCACCGGCTCGGCGCCCATGGCCACCCCCGTCAGACCGTGGGTCAGGAGGTTGATCCACAGGATCTGGCCCGCCCGGAGCGGGAGCGGAAGGCCGAGGAGGGGGCCGATCAGCATGACGAGGATCTCTGCGGCGCCGCCGGCCAGGCCGTAGACGAGGAAGCGGCGGATGTTGTCGTAGACCCGTCGGCCCTCCTCGACGGCCGCGACCACGGTCGACAGGTCGTCGTCGGTCAGCACGAGGTCGGCAGCCTGGCGGGCGACCTCGGTGCCCCGCTGTCCCATGGCCACCCCGATGTCGGCGCGGCGCAGGGCGGGGCCGTCGTTGACGCCGTCGCCGGTCATGGCGGTGACGGCTCCCCGGGCTCGCCAGGCATCGACGATGTCCAGCTTCTGCTGCGGATCGGTCCGGGCGAAGACGCGTGCGGCGGTGAGGTCGGCAACCCGGCCTGCCGCCAGATCGGGGCCGTTGACCACGGTCTCGTCATCGGTGTCCGCTTCGGCCAGGCCCACGCGGACGGCGATCGCGCGTGCCGTGGCCGGGTGGTCTCCGGTGATCAGGACCGGGGTGATGCCGGCCGCGTGGCAGGCGGCGAGAGTGGCCGCCGCAGCGGGCTTGGGCGGATCGCTGACGGCGACCAGGCCCAACAGCCTCAGTCCTGCCTCGGCCGTCTCCGCGCTGTCCGGTTGCTCGGCGTGTTCGGCGGACGCCACGGCGAGCACCCGGTATCCGCGGGAGGCCAGGATCGCCGCCTGCTGCCGGGCGCCGGCCACCAGGTCGGTGCGGTCGGCGAGAACGGCTGCGTCCAGCACCACCTCCGGGGCACCCTTCAGACACACCAGGGCACGGCCGGACGGCAGGCGGTGGACTGTCGTCATGCGCTTGCGTCCGCTGTCGAACGGTATCTCCCACGTCCTGGGGTGGGTGCGCCTGAGAAGCTCCGGCTCGCCGCACCCGGCCTTGACCGCGGCCGACAGAAGGGCGGCTTCCATGGGGTCGCCGACCGCCGTCCACCGGTCCTCGTCCGGGGGCGCTCCCCGGGGCGGCCTCAGGGAGGCGTCGTTGCAGAGTGACCCGGCCGTCAGCAGCTCCTGTACGGGTCCGAGCTCGGCCGCCCTGGGCTGCCTGCCCTCGACCAGGATGTCTCCCTGCGGTTCGTACCCCACTCCGAAGAAGTCGACCGCGGCCCGTGGCGTCCACACGTGCTGGACGACCATGCGGCCTTCGGTGAGGGTGCCGGTCTTGTCGGTGGCGAGGACCGTGACGGAGCCGAGGGTCTCAACGGCGGGGAGTCGGCGGATGAGAGCGTGCCGGGCCGCCATGCGCCGGGCGCCAAGTGCGAGGGCCAGGGTCACGACGGCCGGCAGTGATTCCGGGACCGCGGCGACGGCCAGGCTGATCGCCGTCACCGCCATGATCCCGAGCGGCAGGCCTTGCACGAGCCCGAGGGCGAAGACCACCAGGCAGAGGGCCAGGGTGACGACGGCCAGGATGCGCCCCAGCGAGGCCAGACGGTGTTGCAGGGGTGTCGGCTCCCGCTTGGTGTCGAGGAGGGCGGCGATCCGGCCGAGCGCGCTGTCGGGTCCGGTGGCCCTCACCGTCGCCACACCCCGGCCTCGCACGACCACGGTTCCCGCGCCCACCGTCGAATCGTCCTCCTTGTCCACGGGGACGGATTCCCCGGTGAGCATGGATTCGTCGATCATGAGGGCGGACGCCTCGGTGACATCGGCGTCGGCCGCCACGATGTCGCCCTCGGCGAGGAGCAGGACATCGCCGGGCACCACGGCGGCGGCGGGGACCTCGCGCGGAGCACCGTCCCGCAGGACCCGTGCCTTCGGTGCCGACATCGCGGAGAGAGCGGCCACGGCATGGTCGGCACGGGTCTCCTGCACGACGCCCACGGCCGTGTTGACGACGATCACCACGGCGATGACCACCGCGTCGGCGTGGTCGCCGATCGCGATCGTCAGTACCACCGCGCCCAGGAGCACCATGATCAGCGGATCGCGCAGCTGGGCCAGCACCCTGGCGTACCAGGGTGTCGCCGGGGCGGGCGGGATCTCGTTGCGGCCGTGCTCGGCCAGTCGGCGTTCTGCCTCGGCGTCGGTGAGCCCGTCGCGCGTGCGGACGGGTACCTCCGCGGTGGCCGGGTTCATAGCCATGGCGGCCCTACTCGGCCGGAACCGTGATCACCGGACAGAACGCCCGGTGCAGCAGTCCGTGAACTACGGAACCCAGGCGCATGCCGGAGTAGCCTCCGCGTCCGCGGCGGCCCACCACCACGGCCAGGGCGTGCTCGGCGGCCTCCGCGAGCTCCTCCACCGGGTGCCCGATCGGGATCTCGTGGGAGAGCACCACGTCCGGGTACTTCTGCGACCAGCCGGCCGTGGCCTCGGACAGCATTCGCCGCTGGGCCTGCAGTGCGACCTCCTCGTCGTGGAGGAGGAAGACCGGGGGCTGCCATACCGCGATGGCGCGCAGTGCGGCGCCGCGCAGGTCGGCTTCCTCGAACGCGAGCGCGAGCGCCGCCTTCGAGGACTCGCTGCCGTCGATGCCCACGACCAGGTAGGGCCGCTGCTGGGTGATGTGCTCGGGGTTTCCGACCACGACGACCGGACAGTGAGCCTGGGCCATGATCGGGACCACCGTGGAGCCGGCGCTGAAGTACTCCGCGGTCCTGCTCAGGTGGCGGGATCCGAGCACGAGCATGCGGGCCCGGTCGGACAGGCGGCCGATGGCGGGGACGGGAAGTCCTTCGATCAGATCGGTGGCCACGTCGGCCCCCGGGTGCCGTTCCCGCGCCCACCCGGTACCGGCTGCCAGGGCTTCCGAGCCCGCCTGGTGCAGGGCCGTGGTGCGAGGGGTGCCATTGACCTGCCGCTTCTGGTGCGGCGGAGGCACTGTCACGACGAGTCGGAGCCCGAGCCCACGGCGGTGGGCCTCGTCCGACGCCCAGGCCAGGGGCAGATGCCAGTCCCTGGCCGGGTCGATGCCGACGACGATCTCGCGGCGTGCGGCGGCGGCCATCACGATTCGTCTCCGTGCTTGTCCGTGTGGCGCGGGATGAGCAGCACGGGGCAGTGGGAGTGGTGCACGAGGCTGTGGGTGTGCCGCCCGAGGGTGGGTCCCAGGTACGCCGACGCCCGCCGCCCGCCCATGACCAGCAGGTCGGCGTGTCGGGAGGCCTCGACCAGGACACCGGCGACGGACACGCTCTTCTCGGCGTCCGCCCGCACGGTGAGGTCCGGGAACTCCTGGCGGATCTGCTCCGTCACCGCGGTCAGGTGCCGGACGTACTCGTCGGCGATCTCCGTGACGTCGTCCATCATGGTCACCACGCTGCCGACGGACTCGAGCACGTTCCACACGTGGAGCAGCCGCAGCTCGGCCTTGCGGAGCTCGGCCTCGCGCGCCGCGCTGCGCACACAGGCCAGGTCGTGCTCGTCACGGACCCCGGCGAGCACCGTCCCGCTCTCGGCGCGATGGTCCGTTCCCCTGACGACGATGACGGGCGTCCTCGCGCCGGCCGCGACCTTCAGGCCCACGGATCCGAGCATGAGCGAGTTGAATCCGCCCAGACCCCGGTTGCCGACCACGATGGTGCCACGAAGGCCGGCCGCGCGGTGCAGGCTGGCCACGGGATCGCCACGGCTGAACTCTGTGGTGGCGACCAGGCCGGGGTGCTGTTCCTTGACCGCGGCGGCGGTTTCGTCGAGCAGTTCACGGCCGGCGCTGCGGACGCGCTCGATGGTCTCGACGGATACGTAGAGGGCCCGGCCGTCCGTGTCGGCGCCATACACGATGTGCAGCGGACGCCGGCGGCGTTCGGCTTCTCCCGCTGCCCAGAGCGCGGCCTGACGGGCGGGCTCGGAGCCGTCTACGCCGACGATGACGGAGCCGAGTTCCGAGCCGCTGTCGGTGTTGTTCATGATGTCTCCTCGCCCGGGGCCAGTGGGGGTCTGCTCTCACGCTGACACCGCGGCCCCCGTCAGGAAGAGGGCCGCTCAGGACCTTCATGGGGGCCAAAGGTCCCTGCCGAGGACAGTGTGCAAGATCCCCTGATCCCCTTTGAACGCACTGGTCGGACCGGCCGTGGTCCTTCCTGTTCATGCTTCGGTGTCCAGCCACCCGGTGTACGGCTTCAGGGACTCCTGGAGGGACGGAGCGCCGGCGGCCTGCATGTCGCCGTAGGCGGCTCGCTTCATCTGGAGGGCGAGATCCTCCATGGCGCGAGCCACCGCGAGTTCGTCGCCGATCTCCGGGACGTCGGTGTCCTGGGGTGCGCAGCGGGCGGCGCCGTGGCCCGTGAGCCTGTTCGTGCCCGTGTCGAGCTCCAGGCGGGCCTTCGTCGTGTGGTCCTCCTCGAAAAGGTAGAGACGGACCTTCCATTCAGCGGTGTGTGACATGGCGTGCCTCCGGTAAGGGTGTCAGGGCGTCGTGTGCCGGTGAGTGCGCCGGACCCAGCGCCGCAGTTCATCGGTGCCCCAGACGAGGACGGGGAAGGTCGCGATGAGGGCGACGACGTCCAGCGGCAGGGCGGCGGTACCGAACAGGCCTTGCAGGGGCGGCGCGTATACGAGGGCTGCCGTGAAGGCGAGCTCGAAGGCGATGCCCGCCAGGAGCAGGGGGTTGGTGAACAGACCGATGTCGCGCAGGGCAGCATGGTCGGTGCGGGCGGCGAAGGCGGTGCCGACCTGACAGGTGACGATGCCGGCGAACGTGGCCGTGGTCGCGGTGATGTACGCGTGGTGCAAAGGGCTGCCCGTGCCGGTGGGGTCGCCCGGGTGCCAGCCCGCGCGCCACAGTACGTAGAAGAACGCGCCCATGACCAGGACTGCGGAGACGGTACCGAGGTAGCCCCAGCTGCGGATGAGCATGTCTCGGGAGATGACTCCTTGCGAGCTCGGGCGGGGCGGGCGGCTCATGGTGCCCGGCTCGGCTCGTTCGCGGCCGAGGGCGAGGGCGGGGAGGGTCTCGGTGCCGAGGTCGATGGCGAGGATCTGCAGGACGGTCAGCGGAAGCGGGACCGTGCCGGCCGACAGCGCGAAAACCAGGAAGGGAACGACCTCTGGGGTGAGGTGGGCGAAGATGTAGACGATGAACTTGCGGACGTTGTCGTAGACGCGGCGGCCGGATTCGATCGCGGTGACGATGGTGGCGAAGTTGTCGTCGGTCAGCACCATCGTGGACGCCTCACGGGCCACGTCCGTGCCGGAGAGTCCCATCGCCACTCCGATGTGGGCCCGGTGCAGGGCGGGGGCGTCATTGACCCCGTCACCGGTCATGGCGACGATCTGCCCGTGTGCGCGCAGGGCGTCGGCCACCTTCAGCTTGGTCTCGGGTGAGGAGCGGGCGAAGACTACTTCGGCGTCCGACGGTGCGAGGAGCGCGTCGAGTTCGTGGTCGCCGATCGACTCGGACTGTGCCACCACCTGCAGACGAGGCAGGCCGATGCCGACTTCGCGGGCGACGGCCGCGGCGGTGGCGCCGTTGTCGCCGGTGACGATGTGCACGCGGAGTCCTGCCTCGTGGCAGCGCCGGACGGCGGCGGCGACTTCGGGACGCGGTGGGTCGTACAGGCCGACGAGCCCGAGCAGGCGGAGCCCGGTCTCCGCGTCCTGGCGACGGCTCGGCACCTCGGCACCGGACGGCAGGGTTCGGACGGCGACCGCCAGGACGCGCATGCCCTCGTGGGCGAGTTCCTCCGCCGCGGCGGCCGCGGACCCCGAACTGCCTTCCAGGGTTTGCAACACCGTCTCCGGCGCGCCCTTGACGATGACGCGCAGACCGTGCACGCCATCGGTATGGACGACGGACATCAGACGCAGCCTGGGGTCGAATCGGAAGAGTGCCCGGCGCCCGGTGTCACGGCCGTCGAGGTCGACGGGAGCAGCGTGGGCGGCGGCACCTTCCACCAGAGCCGCCTCCGTCGGGTCGCCGCGAAGTTCGCCTTCCTCGTCCCGGGTGACGGTCGTACACAGCGCGCTGGTCCTCATCAACTCTGCGTCCCAGGGGCCGGGCTCCCTTCCGTGCTCCGGCGTCCACACGGCCTGGAGTCGCATGCGGTTCTGGGTGAGGGTTCCGGTCTTGTCGGTGCAGATGACGTTGGTGGAACCGAGTGTTTCGACGGCGCTCAGGCGTTTGATCACCGCTCCTTGGCGGGCAAGGACGCGTACGCCGACGGCAAGGGCGAGGGTGATGGTCGGCAGCAGCCCCTCGGGGACGTTGGCGACGAGGAGGCCGATCGCGAACATCAGGGTGTCGGTCAGCGGCAGGCCCACCGCGACACCGGCGGCCAGGAACACGCCGCCCATGGCGACCGCTACGGCGGCGATGAGCCAGGCGACCTTCTTGACCTGCTGTTCCAGGGGGCTGGGGTCGCGTCGGGTGCGCTGACTCAGTGCGGCGATGCGGCCGAGTTCCGTGTGGTCTCCGGTGGCGAACACGATCGCCCGGGCCTGGCCCCCGGTGCAGACGGTGCCGCTGAACACGAGGTTGGGTTCCTGCAGCAGCGGTGCTCCGACGAGTCCGGGGCCGGCGATGCGTTCGGCGGGGGTGGACTCCCCCGTCAGCATCGAAAGGTCGACCTCGATGCCACCGTCGGTCAGCCGTGCGTCGGCGGGAACCTTGGCGCCCTCTTCGAGAACGGCCAGATCGCCCGGCACCAGTTCTCTTGCCTCCACCGCCGAGGGCCGGCCGTCCCGGATCACCAGGGCGTGCTCGGGCAGGTATTTCGCGAGAGTCTCCACCGCCTGTTCGGCCTGCCGTTCCTGGAGGAGCGCGAACCCCGCATTGACGAGAACCACGGCGATGATGGCCCACCCGAGCACGGGGATGCCTGCGACGAACGCCAGCGCGGCGGCCGCCCAGAGCAGCAGGGCCAGCGGGTGGACGAGCTGGCGGACCAGTTCGCGTCCCAGAGAGGTACGGGCCTTGCGGCGGACCTCGTTGGGGCCGTAGACGGCAAGGCGGCGGGCCGCCTCGCGTGCGGAGAGTCCACTCGGCCCGGTGCCGAGCTCGCGCCTCAGAAGCGGCAACGGTTC
The DNA here is from genome assembly GCF_045161815.1 of Streptomyces avidinii. Taxonomy (NCBI): domain Bacteria; kingdom Bacillati; phylum Actinomycetota; class Actinomycetes; order Kitasatosporales; family Streptomycetaceae; genus Streptomyces; species Streptomyces avidinii. Next base: position 8,233,357 of record NZ_CP108863.1, on the reverse strand, counting down.
AAGAGGGTCGGGGCTCGGGGGCAGCCCGCCCGCCGGGGACGGGGGCCGGGTGGCTGCCTCAGTCATCGCCGGGTCCCTGTTCGCGCCCCAGCCGGCCGGACCAGCGCGGCTCCACGGCTTCCCACTCGTGGTCCCACTGGGCCAGGGTGCGGGTCTCGACGAGGAGCAGACGAAGGCGGACCACTGCCCCCGAGGCCAGGACGAGCAGGCCGAGGGCTCCGACTCCCGCCGCTGCGGCCGTGAACGCGCGTTGAGCTTCGGACGAAGGTGCCTGCGCTTCCGTGCCCGCGTCATCGACCCAGATCGTGACCGGCCGGCCTGCCGGTGTGCCGAGCGGGACGGAGACCGTGCCGGAGTGCTGGTGAGCGGCCGGGTACTCCCAGACGGCTGGAGCAGCCACCCGCGAGTTGCCGCTGGAGCGGCTGGAGAGCGCGCGCTCCGCGGAGCCGACCGTCGTTGCCCCGATCTGGTGCCGGTGGCGGGCCGTTTCCCCCGCAGTCCGGCTTTCGGAGTTCCAGACGGCCGTCGTGACGACGGCGCCGCAGAGCAAGGCGCTCAGGAAGGACAGTACGAAGACGACGTTCCAGCGGCGCCGGGTCCGGTCGACCGGCCGACGCAGCTCGTTCGGGCGCCCGTCGAACAGCCGACGCACCAGGCCGGCTCTCGCCGGGCGCGATCGCGTGGGCCCGTCTCCGGGCGTGCCGGCCTCGGACATCGTGCACCTCCGCGCTCTGATCCTGCCCGGCCGCTCAGCGGGGAGCGGCGAGTTCGGCGCTGATGTGGTGGGCCCACGTCCGGATCCGCTCGGGATTGCGGAAGTCCCCGCCCTTGCCCGCACGGACCATGGTCCGGGCGATGAGGCCGGGCGTACTGGAGGTGAGGCTGCCGCCGAACGTGACGTGCTCGCGTGCGCCGAGGCGCTCCATCTCCCGGGCCACCGCCGGCACCGGCGCGATGTCGTGCTGCTCGGCGGAACTGTCGACGGGGCCGCTGCTGAACAGGTAGACCGGGCGGTGCTTGAGGAGGTGCTCGTTGCGTTCGGCGCAGCGCTTGGCCTTGCCGCTCCAGTGCCCGGCGTACAGGGCGCCGCCGAGCACCACGGCGTCGTACCCGCGTACGTCGTCCACGTCGTCGGCGGGGACCACGACGGCGTCGAGGCCGTCCTCACGCAGGGTCCTGCCGATCTCGGAAGCGATTCCGGCGGTCGCACCGTGCTTGGTTCCGTAGGCGACCAGGACGCGCTTGGAAGTCATGGCGACTCTCCGTTGCTCTCTGTTTTGGTGCGCTTGAGCGCCTTCACGTGGTGTCTTCCTTCACTGTCGTGAGGGGGACGGCTGCTCCGCTTGGGGCCATCGGGTCCCGGATGGGGCCGTTCGGCCCTCCCCGTACCGGGCCGGTTCGGCCGTGGCCACGTGCTGCTTGACCGCGGCGAAGCTGTCCGGGGCGACGGAGATGGAGTCGATGCCGGTCCTGACCAGGAACTCGGTGAAGGCGGGGTCGTCGCTGGGACGCTGGCCGCACAGCCCTACCGGGCGGCCGGCGGACTGGGCGCGCGGGACGAGGCTCTGGATGCTCCGGGTAACGGCCGGGTCGGTCTCGTCGAAGACGTGGGCGAGGGCTTCGGAGTCGCGGTCGACGCCCAGGGTGAGCTGGGTGAGGTCGTTGCTGCCGATGGAGAAGCCGTCGAAGCGTTCGGCGAAGTCCTCGGCCAGGATGACGTTGGCGGGGATCTCCGCCATGACGTACACCTTCAGCCCGTTCTCCCCTCGCCCGAGGCCTTCCTCGGCCATGACCTCCAGGACCCGGTCGGCCTCTTCCAGGGTCCGGCAGAAGGGGATCATGACGATCACGTTCGTCAGGCCCATCTCGTCGCGGACCCGGCGCAGCGCCCGGCATTCGAGGGTGAATCCTTCCCGGTATCCGTCGCTGTAGTAGCGGCTCGCGCCCCGCCAGCCGATCATCGGGTTGGCCTCGACCGGCTCGAACGGCCGGCCTCCGAGGAGGCGTGCGTACTCGTTGGTCTTGAAGTCGCTGGTCCGTACGACGACGGGGGCGGGCCAGCGGGAGGCGGCGATCCGGGCGATGCCGTACGCCAGGCGGTCCGTGAAGTAGCGTGTGCGGTCGAGGTAGCCCTCGGTGAGTTGATCGACGGCGCAGCGGTCGGCGTGGTCCAGGCGTTCGGGGTGCAGCAGGGCCATGGGGTGGACCTTGACCTGGTGCGCCACGATGAACTCCAGCCGGGCCAGGCCGACGCCATCGGCCGGCAGGCGCCACCATCGGAAGGCGGCGGACGGGTCGGCGAGGTTGAGCATGACGTGCGTCCGGGTGACGGGAATGTCGGCGAGGTCCGTCTCGGTCTCCTCGTAGGCGAGCAGCCCGTCGTAGACCTTGCCGCGTCCGCCTTCGGCGCAGGAGACGGTCACCTTCTGTCCGTCGTGCAGGACGTGGGTCGCCCGACCGGTGCCGACGACGGCGGGGACGCCGAGTTCGCGGCTGACGATCGCCGCGTGCGAGGTGCGGCCGCCGTGGTCGGTGACGATGGCGGAGGCACGCTTCATGATCGGTTCCCAGTCCGGGTCGGTGATGCCGGTGACGAGCACCCCGCCGGACGGGAAGCGGTCCAGGTCGACGGGCGAGTCCAGAACGACGACCGGTCCGCTGCCGATGGCTTCGCCCACGGCGGTGCCGTCCACGAGAGCCGTACCGGGCGGGGCCGTCAGGCGGCAGCGGCGCAGGGTGGAGGCGGCGCGGCGGGACTGTACGGTCTCGGGCCGGGCCTGCACGATCCACAGGTCTCCGGTGAGGCCGTCCTTGGCCCATTCCAGGTCCATGGGGCAGCCGTAGTGCCCTTCGACGGTCAGTGCCCAGTCGGCGAGGAGGCGGACCTCGGTGTCGGTCAGGACCCGCTGCGAGCGCTCCTCGGGGGTGGTGTCGACCGTCCGGGTCAGTCCGTGCTCCGCGTAGACCGCCTTCCGTCGCTTCGCTCCGACGCGTACGTCGATCAGCGGGTCCAGCTCCGCGGCCTTCAGGCTGGGCTTGAAGACGGTGTACTCGTCGGGGTCGACCTGCCCGCTGACGACTGTCTCACCCAGCCCGAACGCCGCGCTGATGACGATGACCTCGGGGAATCCGCTCTCGGGGTCGAGGGTGAAAATCACGCCGGCGCCGGCCAGGTCCGAGCGGACCATGGTCTGGACGCCGACGGAGAGGGCGACCTGGAGGTGGTCGAAGCCCATCCGCTCCCGGTAGTCGATGGCGCGGTCGGTGTAGAGGGACGCGTAGCAGCGGTGCACCGACTCCAGCAGCCGGGCGGTCCCGCGCACGTTCAGGTACGTCTCCTGCTGGCCTGCGAAGCTCGCCTCCGGCAGGTCCTCGGCGGTGGCGCTGCTGCGTACGGCGACCTCCGGGTCCGCGTGTCCTTCGTCGCGCCCCAGCTGCTCGTACGCGGAGACGATCTCGGCCCGCAGCCCGGGGGGCAGCGGCTCGGCGAGGGTCATCGACCGGATCGCGGCCCCGACCTCGTCGAGCGCGGCGCCTTCGCGCAGGCGCGCGATCTGTTCCTCGATCCGCCCGCGCAGTCCGTGTCCGTCGAGCAGCTCTCCGTATGCGTCGGCCGTCGTGGCGAACCCCGGGGGGACGCGCACACCGGCACCGGCCAGGTGGACGGTCATCTCCCCCAGGGAGGCGTTCTTGCCCCCGACACCGCCGACGTCCTGTCGGCCGAGTTCCGCGAACGGAATGACGTGCCGTGTGCTTGCCATGACGACCTCCGGACTCAGTACGGGAGCGGGCGGCCGGACGGCGTGCGGAGGTCCAGCGGCGCGGGCTTGTGGGGCTGCTTCTGGTGGGGCTGGATACGGATGCGCTGCATCGCGGCCACCTCTTCGGGAAACGGAGCCCGGATCGGCATCCGGCTTCCACGATCACGCCGGGAGGTGACTGTGCCGCAGTGCCGAGTGGGACAGCGGCAAGGGGCCGACCGGTCCGCACCTCGGAGGGGCCGACCTGCCCATGGCGGGCCGGGCAGGGGACCACAGGGCTCATGCCCGACAGGCGCAGGACTGTACAGACGGCGGCATGTCCGAAACGACCACCGCCGACGTCTACGAGGCGACGATGGCGGTGTCGTGCCTGCGAGAGGGTGTGGCGCTCCTGAACGGTGTTCACTGGTCAGCCGGCTTCCATGCGGAACCACCTCTGCCGACCTGCGGGCAGGTCCGCGGTCACGCCGTCGGGCAGGCACAGGGGAAGGGGAGGCGCTGTTCGGGATGAGGGGACCTCGATGCCCAGCTTTCCTGGGACGAACCGGATATGAATGCCGCGGTGACCCAGGCAGTCGACGGTGAAGGTGCAGCGCGGCACCTCCCGGAGCGGGACGGGGTCGGTGCGCAGTCCGTCCGGGCCGACCTCGAGCCCCACGATGCCCCGTTCGATCAGGTCGAGGGTGCCGGCCATGGCTCCGAGGTGGATGCCTTCGCCGGTGGTGCCGCCCTGGATGTCCATCACGTCGCCGAGCAGGGCTTCCTCGCAGTACCGCCAGGCGTCGGGGCCCTTGTGGCGGGCCAGGACCCAGCCGTGGACGAGACTGCTGAGCGTCGAACCGTGGCTCGTGCGCTGCAAGTAGTACGCGACGGTAGCCCGCCAGAGGTCATCGTCGAGCCGGTGGCCGAGCCGGGCGAAGATGTCGTGCAGCTCGTCGGGGCGGAAGAGGTAGCCGAGCATGAGGGTGTCGGCCTGCTTCGACGCCTGGTAACGGTTGACCGTGTCGTCCTCGGACTCCAGGATCCGGTCGAGGCGGCGGATGTCCGTGTACCGGGCGCGATAGGCGTCCCAATCCAGCTCGGCCAGATCGCCGTAGCCCTCGAACTGGCTGATGACGTCGCCGTGCAAGGGGACGTGAAGACGGCGTGAGACGTCCTCCCAGCGGTTCAGCACCTCTGTGTCGAGGCCCAGTTGCTGCTCAAGTTGCCGCATGCGCGTCCTCGGCAGCTCTGCGGCCAGCTCGAGTCCGCGGGCCAGCACCCATGCGGCGGTCACGTTCGTGTAGGCGTTGTCGTCGATCCCGGGAGTTGCGGCCCCGGGGTAGGCGTCGTGGTATTCGTCCGGGCCCACGATCCCGCGGATCCGGTAGCGCTCCCGGTCGGTGTCGTAGTCGGCGACCGCTCCCCAGTAGCGGGCGACGCTCATGATCAGTTCGGCGCCGGGGCCGTGCAGGAAGCCGGTATCACCGGTGGTCTGCGCATATCGCCAGACGTTCCAGGCGATCGCGGAGCCCACATGGCGCTGGAGGCGGGAGTGGTCCGGCAGCCAGCGGCCGGAGCGCGGATTGAGGTGCAGCTTCTGCGTTTCCTCGTGCCCCGAACTTGCGCTCTGCCAGGGGAACATCGCGCCCGGTCGCCCGGCCCGCCGCGCTGCGGCACGGGCTGCGGGCAGGCGCCGGTGGCGGTACATGAGCACGGCGCGTGCCACCTCGGGGAGGTGCAGGGTGAGGTAGGGGGTGACGAACAGCTCGTCCCAGAAGACATGGCCCCGGTATGCCTCTCCGTGCAGCCCTCTGGCGGGTACGCCGACGTCGAGCTCCGCCGTGTGCGGGGAAAGGGTCTGCAGGACGTGGAAGGCGTGGAGGCGCAGGATCCGGCCGGCCTCGCCGGGCACCTTTACCTCGCCTCGGCACCACAGGTCTTCCCAGGCGGCCTTGTGGCCGGCGAGCGCGGTCGCGAAGTCCGGTGCGCGTGTGACGTGTTCGACCGCAGACGTGAGCGGATCGCCCACGGGTCGGTCCAGCGAGCTGTATAGGGCGGCCGACTTGAGGACGACGACGGGATGTCCGCGGGAGATCGGCAATCGGAAGGTCTGCGCGGTCGCCGCCTCCGTGCAGCTCAGGGTCACGGCGGCCAGGGGGCGGGAGGATGTGCGTACCGCGATGCCGATCCGGGTGCGGAGCGATGTGGTCTCGCAGGAGAGCCAGGCGATGCCGTCCGCGCCGACGCCGGCACGGTGGCCGGTGAGGTGGCGCCCGTTGAGGGCCCGGTACCGCGCGACGCCGGCATTGGTGACGTCACCGTCGAGTACGGACTGGATCTCGATGGTTCCGCGCCATCCGGACGCGCGGAAGGTGGTCTGCTGGGCGGCGAGGTAGGGGTCCGCCATGTGAACGAGTCGGGTGTGGGTGACGCCGAGTCGACGGCCGTCGCCGTCCTGGAACAGCATGCGGCGGGTCAGGGTCCCCGCGTGCAGGTCCAGAACGGCGCGGTGGTGGCGCAGGCTCGGGTCGTCGGGAGTGAGCCACTCCCCCGCCGGCCCGCCCTCCGGCAGGCACCGGTAACGCACCCGGGTCCAGTCGGGGAGGTTGACCATGTCCTCGTTGCCGACCTGCTTGCCGGCAACCTGCGAAGGGAGCCAGTTGTAGCAGCCGGCCGCGTAGGTGCCGGGATAGTGCACGGCGTCGGCGGGTGATTCGGGGGCTGCCCCGCGCGTGGCGAACCGGCCGTTTCCCAGCGTGCACAGGGCCTCGACCACCCGCTCCGTCTTCGGGTCGTAGCGGTCGAAAGTCCAGGTCCACGCGGTATTCACGGACACGCTCCGGCAACGGATTCGACGACGGCGGTGCGGTCAGGGAGCACGACATCTGCGCCGCGATCCCTCAGGTTCGCTGCGGCAGACGTGCCGCCGGACCGGTCGAGGCCGATCACCGGGCAGAGGAGGACCCCGTCGGTGTCCTGGACGACGGCGCGCACCCGGCTCACTGCCGGATCACCCGGCGCCCGGTGATCCGGATCGCAGTGACCTTCATCCAGTGGGTCCGCGGACCGCCGGCCCAGGGCAGCGAGTACGAGACGGCCTCGAGCCGGCCGAGTTCCTCCGCATCGGTGACGCCTTCTGCCTCGCCCACGGCCATGACGCTCCAACCCAGGCGCGTGACGTCGTCGATACGGTCGACCTCGAAGGCCACTTCCGTCCCGGCGGCTCGCGCGAGCACGGCGTCACCCGAGGTCCTGAAGGCGATGTCGCGGCCCGCCACTACGTAATTGACCGGGAAGATCGCCGGACCATCCGGGGTGAAGACGGCGATCCTGCCGACGCCGTGCGTGGAAAGCAGCCGCCGGCACTCACCGTCGGACAAGTCGACCAGCTCAGCGTCCCGCACGGCCGTTCCTCTGCCGGGCGGGTACTCCGTCGTCGCGCCGGAGAGTTCCGCGGCCGTCGTCCCCAGCGCGTCGGCAAGTCGCAGCAGGGAGCCGATCTCCGGCGCTGCCGCGTGTTCCTCCAGGTAGGTGATGTACCCGCCGTCAGCCCCGCAGCGCTCACCCAATTGGTCCCGGGTGAGGCCGAGTTCCTCACGGCGCATGGCGATCCGCCGTCCGAGGTCCGTGCGGCCGGCCGGCGCCTCCGCGGCGCCCGGCCTGTGTTGGGTTCTGCTCATCGTCTTCACGTCCTCTCGGTGTCACGGCCGGGTGGCCGGGACGGTGACGGCGTCGTGCCGGGCCCCAGCGAGCGCGACCTCGAGCGCGCCGGTGTCGCCGACACGGTCTGTGCCGGCGATCGTGTGGCCCAGCACCCGGCCGCCGCTCCCGCAGCACTGGCCCGTAGTGGCCCTCACGGCAGAAGCGGGAGCAGCCGCAGGCCGGTGTCACCGCCAGGCTGAACCGGACTCGACCGGCCGCGCATGGGCCGATCGGTCCCCTGCCGGGGCCTGTCGGCCCCCTGCCGGCACTTTCACGCGGTGCAATGGTGAGAACCGGATCCCCTTACCGAAGGGAGGGCGGGTCATGTCCGAGACAGCCCCACACCCCGCTGCCACCTCACCCAGACCCGCACTCCTGCGGTTGCTCGGTGCGGTACGCACGGTCACCGGCAGCAAGTTCCTCGTCGAGAGCGACCACGCCCGCATCCTGGTCGACTGCGGGCTCTTCCAGGGTTTCGCGGACCTGCGCCGTCGCAACTGGGAAAAGCCCGGATTCGATGCCTCCGACCTCCGCGCCGTGGTCGTCACCCATGCTCACCTGGACCACTGCGGCTATCTGCCGCGCCTGGTCCGGCACGGCTTCCGTGGTCCGATCCTGAGCACCGCCCCGACCGCCCGGCTCGCCGAGATCGTGCTCCGTGACAGCGCCCGCCTCCAGATGGAGGCCGCCGAGCACGCCAACAGCCACGGCTGGTCCAAGCACCGCCCCGCCAAGCCGCTCTACGATGACACGGACGTCGAGAACACGCTGAAGTTCTTCGACCCGGTCGAGATCGGCAGCGAGATCGAGATCATGGCCGGAACGAAGCTGAGGCTGCACCACGGTGGGCACATCCTCGGCTCCGCCTGGGCCCACCTGACGCTGGAGGACGGCCACACCCTGGCCGTCAGCGGCGACCTGGGCCGTCCCGGGCACCCCCTGCTGCTGCCCCCGGAGCCGTTCTCCGGCGCCGACGTGCTGCTGATGGAGTCCACCTACGGCGACCGCCGCCACGACCACGCGACGGCGCGGCGCGAGTTCGCTGCCGTGATCGCCAGAACGCTGTCGCGCGGCGGAACCGTCGTCATCCCGGCGTTCGCGATCGATCGGACCGAGGTCGTCCTGCACGAGCTGGCCGAGCTGCGCCGCGACGGCACCCTGCCCCGGGGCGTACCCGTCTACGTGGACAGCCCCATGGCCCTGGCCGCCCTGAACGTCTACCGGGACGCCCTGCGCTCCCACTCTCCCGAGCTGCGGCCCGACGTCCTGGCCCGGGGCGAGGCGGCGTTCAGCCCGGAGCCGTTCCTGGCCGCCCGTACCGTCCAGGAGTCGATCGACATCAACAACACCACCGGGCCGGCAGTCATCGTCTCCTCCGCCGGCATGGCCACCGGTGGTCGCGTCCTGCACCACCTCCACCGACTCCTGCCCGACCCCCGCAACGCCGTCGTCATCGTCGGCTTCGCCGCCGCAGGCACCCGGGCCCGCGACCTCGTCGACGGCGCCCGCACCCTCAAGATGTTCGGCGAGTACATCCCCGTACGCGCCAAGGTGGCCGACGTACCCCACTTCTCGGCGCACGCGGACGCCGACCAGATCATCGACTGGCTGCGCGCCGCTCCGCCCCCGCACACCACCTACCTCGTCCACGGCGAGGAGACCGCGGCCGGGACCCTCCGGGACCGCATCGACCGCGAGCTGGGCTGGACGGCCGTCGTACCCAAGCCCGGGGAGGCCGTCCTGGTCCGCTGACCCGGGCCGTACGGGCCCTGCGGTATGCACCGCGAGGCCCTTCCGCACCCCGAGGACCGGCGCGAGCCTGAAGGGGAAGGGCTGGAGGCACACCATGACCCACATGAACACTCTCCTGGACGAGATGGAACCCGAACCGCGTGAGGCCCTGCTCGCCCACGCGCACCGCGTGGACATCCCCGCCGGAACCCGCATCTTCAAGGAACGACAACGGGCCGACATCGAGAACGGCACCGTCGACCTCGACCTGCACGTTCCCGGGCACAAGGCCGCCGTCATCGACACCCTCGGTTCGGGAGATCTCCTCGGCTGGTCCTGGATGGTCCCGCCCTACGCCCGGCGCCTGGGAGCCGTCACCACCCATGCCGTCCGCGCACTGGAATTCGACGCAGAGGCCGTACGGAAGCTCTGCGACGAGAACCCCGCCATGGGCCGTTGCATATCCACCGCTGTTGCCGCGGTCATCCCCCGTCGGCTCGACTCGTCCCGCACCCGGATCCTCGACCTGTTCGCACCCCACCACAGCAACATGCCCCTCGCCTACGCCCGCTGAGGACCAGCCATGCCCTCCACCCCGTACACCGTCAACGACGTCATGACGAAGACCGTCGTCAGCGTCACGCCCGCCGCCGAATTCAAGGAGATCGCCACCGCGATGGAGCGCTGGAAGGTCACCGCGGTCCCGGTCATCGAAGGCGAAGGCCATGTCGTCGGCGTCGTCTCCGAGGCCGACCTCCTCACCAAGGAGGAGTTCCACGAACACGGACCGAGCCTCATCGAGCAGATGCGCCGCCTCGGCGACACCGCGAAGGCCGGATCGGTCCGTGCCGAGCAGCTGATGACGAGCCCGGCCGTCACCATCCGCCCCGACGCCACGCTCCCCCAGGCCGCCCGCCTGATGGCCGACCGCCGCATCAAGCGTCTCCCGGTCGTGGATGCCGACGGCACTCTCCTCGGCGTCGTCAGCCGCGCCGACCTCCTGAAGGTCTTCCTTCGCGCCGACGACGACCTGGCCGCCGAAGTCCGCCGCGAGGTCGTCGAGCGCCTCTTCCCGCTCTCTCGCCGTGACATCACGGTAGACGTGACGCACGGCGTCGTCACCCTGAGGGGAACGACCCGCGACCCCCACCTCATCCCCGTGGCCACTCGCCTCGCCCGGGCTGTCGAAGGCGTGGTCGGTGTGCACTCCCGCCTCGAAGGCCCCGCATCCCCCTGACCGCTGTCCCGGCCTACGGGGCCAGGTCCCGCCTCATCAGCAACGCGTGGCCCAGGATGAGCCCCACCACTCCGACCCCGACCAGAACGCCCAACTGCGGCCACAGCACGTGGCCCTGCGCCAGTGCGTCACCCGGTGTGTAGTAGTGGAAGGGGCTGATGAACCGCAGGGGCGCCGCCTTGGACCAGGCCAGCGCGATGAAGTTCAGCGCGAAGCCGACCGCCCCGATCGCGATCGTCGCACCGATCACCTGGGCGCGCCGGCTCCCCCATGCGGACACGGCCAGAGCCGGTCCGGCCAGGCACAGGGCGAAGCCGCACCCCATCAGCCCGGCGGCGAAGACACCGCTGAGCGGCACGGCCCGGTGGATGTCCGGCGACAGCCAGACGCCTGCCGCCACCGTGAGCGTCGCCGCGGCGTTGAGGGCGAGGGCGGCGATCACCACGGCAGCCGTCCGCTCGGCGAGCAGCCGGTTGCGGCTCACGGGGCGCACCATGATCAGCTCGATCGTCCCGGATTCCACGTCGGCCGCGACCGCAGCCGCGGCCAGGGCGCCGATCGCGGTCAGCTGCATGGCGATCCAGAACGGATGCACCAGTCCGGCCCCGAGCAGCCCCGGATAGCTCGCGATCGAGACGTCCCCGCCCGACCCGCTGAACGCCCGGTACGCCGACGGGGGTCCCTTCCCGCCCGCCGAGAACAGCTGCCCCGGCGCGATCGTGTTCGCCACCACCACGATCAGCGCCTCGAAGACGACCATCCCCACCACCAGGGCCATCAGCATCCGCCGGCGCCGGTGCAGTGCCAGCCACAGCAGGGGCCACCGCGTCTTCACGGCGCCGCCCCCTCCGCCTTGCCGTTGCGGTACAGGTCCAGGAACGCCTCGTCCAGACCCGCCTCCTCCACGATGACGTCGGCCACCCCCAGGGCCAGCAGCTCACGCAGTGCCCCCACCACCTCGCTCGGGGGTACGAGCAGCTCCACCCAATCGCCTTCCCAGCGGGGCGCCCACTGCTCCGCGCGCCCCAGAGGGCGCGCCCCCTTCCCGTCACCGAAGGTCAGGCGGATCCTTCGCGCACGCGCCTCCCGCAGGGCGGCCACGCTCTCCACCGTCACCAGGCGCCCGTCCCGGACGATCGCCACGCGTCCGCAGGCCCGCTGCACCTCCGGGAGCACATGGCTGGACAACAGCACGGTGCGGCCGTCGGCCGCGGCCTGCTCCATCAGCTCGAAGAACGTCTCCTGCACCAGAGGGTCCAGCCCCTCGGTCGGCTCGTCCAGCACCACCAGCCGGGGATCGTGCTGCAGCGCCTGCACCAGGCCCAGCTTCTGCTTCATGCCGCGCGAGTACCCGCCCACCGTGCGGCGCAGGACCGTCGGCGTCAGTCCCAGCCGCTCGCACAGCTCGGCCCGCCGTGTGCAGGGCCGACCCTGGAGGGAACACAGCAGGTCGAGGGTCTGCGCCCCGGTGAGTTCGGGGTACAGCCGCAGCTCACCCGGGAGATAGCCGAGTTCCCGAGCCACCCGGCGGTGATCGGCGAGCGGGTCCATCCCCAGCACCCGCACATGCCCGGCCGTCGGGCGCAGCAAGCCGGTCAGGCACCTGAGGGTGGTGGTCTTGCCCGCCCCGTTCGGCCCGAGGAAGCCGAACACCTCGCCCGGACCGATGCCGAGTGTGAGTTGCTCCACCCCGACCACTGCCCCGTACCGCTTGGTCAGTCCTATGAGCTCGATCGCGTCCATGGCGCCCACCCCACCAGTCTGTGCCCTGGCTCGGACCGACGCGCAGTGAGCCGAGAACGGGCCCCACGGCACCACCGAGAATACCCCCGGGGGTACTAGTGCTACGCTCGAGATATACCCCCGGGGGTAATTCTCACGAGAAGGAGCGACAGCGTGTTCTTCATCGACGCCCTTGAACTGGAAGGGCTCGGCAACCGCAGCTACCTGGCGGGCGGTGCCCACACGGCCGTGGCAGTGGATCCGCCGCGCGACGTCGACCAGGTGCTCGCCGTGGCGGCACGGCGCGGGGTGCGGATCTCCCACGTCGTGGAGACGCACGTCCACAACGACTACGTCTCCGGCGGCCTGGACCTGGCCCGCCTCACCGGCGCGGCCTACCTGGTGCCCGCCGCGGCCCGGGTGTCCTTCGACCGCACCCCTGTCCACGACGGGGACACCGTCACCGTGGACGTCGGAATCGCGCTGCGGGCCCTGGCCACCCCCGGCCACACCCCGCACCACACCTCCTACGTCCTGGAGGAGCGGGGTGCGGCCGTCGCCGTGTTCACCGGAGGTTCCCTGCTGATCGGAACGGTCGGACGGCCCGACCTGGTCGAGCCGCGACTGACCGAGGAGCTCGCCCGCGCCCAGCACGCCTCCGCGCACCGGCTGGCCGCCGAGCTTCCGGACGAGACCGAGGTCCTGCCCACCCACGGGTTCGGAAGCTTCTGCTCCTCCGCCCAGGCCGACGGGGACGCCACCACCATCGGCAAGGAGAAGGTGGGCAACGACGCCCTCGTCCAAGACGTCGACGCCTTCGTCGCCGGCCTGCTGGCCGGGCTCGACGACGTGCCCGCCTACTACGCCCACATGGGCCCGGCCAACGCCGCAGGTCCGGCTCCGGTCGACCTCACCGCACCTCCCGTGGCGGACGCCGCCGACATCGCCGCCCGCCTGGCCGCCGGGGAGTGGGTGGTCGATCTGCGCAACCGCATCGCGTTCGCCCGGGGACACGTAGCCGGATCGTTCAACTTCGAGGCCGACGGGAAGATCGCGACCTACCTCGCGTGGTTGATCCCCTGGGGCAAGCCCGTCACGCTCCTCGCGGAATCCCCCGAGCAGCTGGCGCAGGCGCAGCGGGAACTGGCCCGGGTCGGGATCGACCGCCCGGCCGCCGCTGCCACCGGAACGCCTGCCGAGTGGATCTCCGCGAACGAAGAGCTGCGGAGCTTCCCGCGGGCCACGTTCGCCGACCTCGCCGACCTCGCCGCCCTGGACCCCTACGAGCACCGGATCGTGCTGGACGTGCGGCGGGACTCCGAACGCGCGGACGGCTGGATCAAGGACTCGATACACATCCCGATCCACCAGCTCCACCGACGCCGGCGCGAGCTGCCGGCCGGAGTGGTGTGGGTCCATTGCGCGGGCGGAATGCGCGCGGGGATCGCCGCCTCCCTGCTCGACGCCGCCGGACGCGATGTCGTGGCCGTCGACGATTCCTTCGACGCCGCCCGAAGCGCAGGCCTCCCGATGGTCACCGGGCCCCGCTCCGACAGCTGACTGCTCACCCTCCCCGTTCCCCACAAGAGAAGGACCCGATGATGTTCCTCTTCCGGCGCGGCCCTGCCCGCGTGACTCCGGCCGATGCCCATCAGCGCACCCGCGGCGAGGGCGCCGTCCTGCTCGACGTACGCGAGTGGGCGGAATGGACGGCCGGGCACGCTCCCGGCGCCGTGCACGCCCCGCTCTCCGCCCTGCTGGCCGGCTCCGGTCTGCCTCCGGCTGCCCAGGGACGGCCGCTGGTGGTGATCTGCCGCTCCGGGCACCGGTCCCAGCGGGCCGCGAGAATCCTGACCGAACGCGGAGCCGAGGCCGTCGACGTCAAGGGCGGCATGAACGCCTGGTCCGCGGCGGGGCTGCCGGTCGTCGACGGCCATGGAAGCAGCGGCTCGATAACGTGAGCACGCTCGTCCTCGCCCTGGTCGCAGGAGCCGTCGTCGGCATGGCACTCGGCGCCCTGGGGGGCGGCGGCAGCGTGCTCGCGGTCCCCGCACTGATCTACCTGCTCGGCTTCACCCCGGCCGCCGCCACCACCGCGTCGCTGATCATCGTCACCGCCACTTCCGCCACCGCCCTCTACACCCACGCCACCTCCGGCAACGTCCGCTGGAGAACCGGCGCGCTCTTCGCGGCCGCCGGCATCCCTCCCGCCATGGCGGCAGCCGCCCTCGCCGCACAACTGCCCGGACAGCTGCTCACGGCCGCGTTCGCAGCCGTCGCCGGTCTCGCGGCCCTGCGCATGCTCAAGTCCCCCGTACCCGAGGACGAGGTCCGCCCGGTCCGCCCGGTCCGGGCCGCCGGAGCCGGCGCGGGCCTGGGGGCGGTCACCGGTTTCCTGGGCGTCGGTGGCGGATTCCTCGCCGTCCCCGCCCTGGTGGGAGTGCTGGGCCTGAGGATGCGGGCGGCCATCGGGACCAGCCTGCTCGTCATCACCGTCAACTCGTTCGCCGCGCTCACCGTCCGTACCGGCGGGGCCGGGCCTTTGGACTGGGCAGTCGTCGCGCCCTTCACCGGGGCGGCGATCCTCGCCGCCCGGGACGGAAAGCGCCTGTCCGCCGCGGTCAAGGGCCCGACCCTGCAACGGATCTTCGCTGTCGTGCTGCTGTCCGTCGCGGCCTTCATGCTCACCGACGCGATCCGCTGACAGCGGGCCCGCCCCCACGGCCACCCCCGCAGCTCGCCCGGTGTCCGCACCCGGACACCGCCCACACCCAGCAGGAGAGACAGTCCGCCATGAGCACCCCCCACGCCCTCAGCTCCGAACAGGCCCTCACCCGCCTGCACGAGCTCACCGTCCTCGACGTCCGCACTCCGGGCGAATACGCCACAGGTCACCTGCCCGGCGCCCTGAACATCCCCCTCGATCAGATCTCACGCGCCCTTCCCGCCATCCGCCACGCCGCCGACCGCGGCAACATCCTGGTGGTCTGCGCCTCCGGAGCCCGCTCCGACAGCGCATGCAAGACGCTCGCCGAGCACGGCATCGGCACCGCCACCCTCGCCGGGGGCACCGGCGCCTGGGCCTCCGCGGGCCATGACCTCCACCGCCCCGAGCAAGGCTCGCGCACCCCATGGGGCATGGAACGCCAGGTCCGCCTGGCGGCCGGCGCTCTCGTCCTGGCAGGCCTCGGGCTCGGCCTGCTCCACCCCGCCTTCCAGCTCATCTCCGCCGCCATCGCCGGCGGACTGGCCTTCTCCGCGCTCACCAACAGCTGCGGCATGGCTGCCGTCCTCGCCGGACTCCCCCACAACCGGCCGCGGCGTGGCGACCTCGATGCCACACTGGCAGCCCTCCTCGATCACTGACCCCGGAGCCCAAATACCCCCTGGGGTACCATGGGCATGGACAGCCCTAGCAATCAGGAGGTACCCGGTGAAGGTCGACGACGAGGCAGTCAGCTCAGTCCTCAACCGACTGCGCCGCGCCCAGGGGCAGCTCGCCGGTGTCATCGCCATGATCGAAGCAGGGCGAGACTGCAAGGACGTCGTCACCCAGCTCGCCGCAGTCTCCAAGGCACTCGACCGCGCCGGATTCAAAATCGTCGCCAGCGGCATGCGCCAGTGCATGAACAACGCCGATGAGAGCCAGGCGCCCATGACCGAGGCAGAACTCGAAAAGCTCTTCCTCACCCTGGCCTGACAACCATCCGCAAGCCGCGCGAGGCCGATACTCCGCCATGGCCCCCGGCCTCGCGCCGTCCATGGGCGCCGCACCGGAAGGTGGCATCCGTGCCCGCCCCATGGACACGGAAGCGGAGGTCGCGCTGGGTCGTACTCCGCGAGCCCACGCAACGGTTCGGCCACGCGCCTCCATCCGATGGTCGCTAACCGGATGGTTGGTCGCGTACCAGCGGGCACATCATCCGGCCATCCGCGGGCAGCGCGGTGAACGGATCTACAACCGATCCGACGCGGCAGGTACGCAAGCACACCGCAATCGTCCCTGGCTTCCCTCTCGGCGGCATCCCCATGAGGAACCCGCCTCACCCGGACCGCAGCCGGTGAATCCGTGTGCCGAACACGCGCCAGCGCCGCTCGTTGTCGCGCACGAGTGTTGCCGATTCCGCGAGGAGGTCCGCCGCTCGGTCGAGCAGCTCGGACGCCGAGTAGAGGTAGGCGGGGGCGTTCCGCTCGGACCGGAGGTCGGACCGCAGCGCCGCAGGAGAGAACGCGACCCGGTCCAACAGGTCAAGGGAGCGGCGCAGCAGCCTGGCCACTAGCGCCAGCAACCCCGCCGACTGCCAGTCGTTGGCGATGATGCGATGGCGCTCCCCGAGCAGATCGGCAAGCGCCGGATAGGCTGCCAGCAGGCCTACGGCCTCCCACGCCTGCTCCATGGCGTGCGCGAGCCAGATTCCGGTCTGGTTGCTGTCCTCCGCAAGCTCCCTGACATCCCGCTTCAGCCGCTGGAGCTCGACGGGCTCGTCCTCCCCTTCCATGAAGAGGATCCCCGACTCCGCGACGAGCCCGGGGGCATTCAGATCCTCCGCACCGGCGAACGGATTCCCTGCCGACTCACCGACGTCGGTCACGCTCCACCGGCCTGCCAGCGACTTCAGTGCCCGGGACCTCGACTGAAGCTCGTCCGCCTGCCGCAACGGAGCCTGCGAGTAGAACTGCTCGTGTTCTCGATGGAACCGCGCGAGGTTGGCGATCACTTGCAACAGCGGTTCGGGAGGGATGGTCAGCGCCTCGTCCTCGGGCATGCGAGAAGTGTGCGCCCAGGACCCCGCCCACCCGAATGACAACACGCCGCCCGGTCAGGAGCAGGACCAGCGTCTCCCCGCTGCTGGTGCAGAGCAGGTCACGGCAGCGCCACCGGCTCCTGGCGCGGCAGCAGCCGTTGCGGCGCTCTCACCAGGAGCGCAGGCTTCTGTACAGGCGGAGCCGAACCCAGCCGGGAGGCGAACGAGAGTATGGCGCACCCCGCAGACCACCGCACTACGGGCAAGGAGCGCAGCACGGCGGTGCTGGATGTGCGGGGCATGGTGCGCGCGAGCCAGCAGAGCACCGTCGCGGCCGTACTGGGCCGTCGGCCCGGCGTGCTCGACGTCGAGGTCAACCCGGTGGCGCAGTCGGCCACGGTCGTCTTCGACCCTCGGCGGACCTCGCTCGCCGAGCTGCGCGCATGGGTGACCGAATGCGGATACCACTGCGCCGGCCAGTCGGTGCCCTCCCACATCTGCGATCCGATGCAGGAACCGGACCCGCCCGGCTTCACGGCTGCGCCGCAGCGCCCGCAGACGACGCCCGTGACGGCAACAGGCACGCGCTCGCCCGACGAGGTGAAGGGGCACGGCGGCCACGGCGGCCACGGCGAGATGTCGATGGCCGCGATGGTCGCCGACATGCGCCACCGCTTCCTGGTCGCGGTGGCGTTCTCCGTCCCGATCGTTGTCTGGTCGCCGATCGGCCAGGAGGTCTTCGGCTGGCACGCGCCCGTTCCGTTCGGCTTGCGCCAGGACGTGTGGGCACTGTTGCTGAGCCTGCCGGTGATCTTCTACTCGTGCTCGATCTTCTTCGTCGGCGCGGTCCGGGCCCTGCGTGCCCGTACGTTGGACATGATGGTGCTCGTGGCGGTCGCCGTCGGTGCCGGCTGGCTGTACTCGCTGATCGTCACCCTGGCCGGGGGCGGGGACGTCTTCTACGAGGCAGCCACCGTGCTTGCCTCCTTCGTCCTGCTGGGCCACTGGTTCGAGATGCGTGCCCGCGGCGGTGCCAACGATGCGATTCGCACCCTCTTGGACCTTGCCCCGTCGAAGGCCGTGGTTCTGCGGGACGGCGTGCCCGTGGAGGTCGCCACCGCCGAGGTGGTCGTCGGGGATCTGCTGCTCGTACGCCCCGGGACGAAAGTCGCCGCGGACGGGATCGTGGAGGAGGGTGAGAGCGAGGTCGACGAGTCGACCGTGACCGGGGAGAGCATGCCCGTGCACAAGGGCCCCGGCTCCCCGGTGGTCGGCGCCACCCTCAACGCCAACGGCACACTGCGGGTGCGGGCGACCAAGGTCGGTGCGGACACGGCGCTGGCCCAGATCGTCAAGCTCGTCCAGGAGGCCCAGAACTCCAAGGCTCCCGGTCAGCGGCTCGCCGACCGGGCCGCCTTCTGGCTCGTGCTCGTCGCCCTTGTCGGCGGCGCGCTCACCCTGGCTGTGTGGCTGCTCGCCACCGACCGGCCCTTCAGCGAGGCCATGCTCTTCGCCATCACCGTGGTCGTCATCACCTGCCCGGACGCACTGGGCCTGGCCACCCCCACCGCGATCATGGTCGGGACCGGGCTGGGCGCCCAGCGGGGCGTGCTGTTCAAGAACGCCATGGCCCTGGAGGCGTCCGCAGTCATCCGCACCGTGGTCATGGACAAGACCGGCACACTCACCAAAGGCGAACCCGAAGTCACCGACGTGATCAGCGTTCGCGGCGGCGACGAGGACGAGGTGCTGCGGCTGGTCGCGGCCGTCGAGCAGGAATCGGAGCATCCACTGGCCGCTGCGGTCGTACGGTACGCCGCCACGCGCGGCGTCGCCGCCGCGAAGGCCCGCCGGTTCGAGAACGTACCGGGCCACGGCGCGACGGCCGTGGTCGACGGCCACCGGGTCGCGGTCGGAAACCGCCGCCTGATCGAACGTGAAGGCGTCGACCTCGGGCCCCTGAGCGGCCGGCGCGAGGAACTGGTCGCCACCGGCCGCACCGTCGTCATCGCCGCTGTCGACGGCCGGGCGGCGGCCCTCATCGGGATCGCCGACGCCCTGCGGGAGACTTCCCCGGCAGCGGTGGCCGACCTCCACAGCCTCGGCGTCGAGGTCGTCATGCTCACGGGCGACAACCGGGCGACCGCCGAACGGATCGCGCAGCGCCTGGGCATCAACACCGTCATCGCCGACGTCCTCCCCGGCGACAAGGCCGCCAAGATCGGCGAACTACAACAGGGCGGCCGCACGGTCGCCATGGTCGGTGACGGTGTCAACGACGCGCCTGCCCTCGCCCAGGCCGACCTGGGCATCGCGATCGGCGCCGGCACCGACGTGGCCATCGAGACCGCCGACCTCGTTCTGATGCGCTCCGACCCCCTGGACGTCCCTACCGCCCTGCGTATCGGCCGGGGCACCCTGCGCAAGATGCGCCAGAACCTCGGCTGGGCCATCGGCTACAACGCCATCGCCCTGCCCATCGCCGCCGGGGTCTTCGAACCCGCTACGGGCCTGATCCTCCGCCCCGAGATCGCCGCCCTGTCCATGTCCGGGTCCAGCATCATCGTCGCCGTCAACGCCCTCGCACTCAAGCGCCTCCACCTGCCCCGCCCTCAGCGAACGGATCCGGCAGGCGGAGGCGGCGAGCGGGGCTGACGGCTGTCCCGGGGCGCCCTTCGCGGGCGCGCCCTACGCTGGGAGATATGACCGGCCGCGAGCCCCGCACTGCACCACGGGTGCTGATGCGGCTCACCATGATGCTCGTCCTGGCCCTCACCGTCGGGCTGCTCGGTATGCACGCCCTGGGCCCTGCGGCCGCTCTGCCGTCGCCGGTCACCGTCGAGCACACGTCCCACCACGTGGCGACTGCACATGCCGGTCCGCACTACCCGTGCCCCGACGACGCCCACAACACGGGCCGCCACATCAGCCACGCGGACACGATGTGCGCCTCCGCGTCCCTGCCCAGTGCCCCCGACATCACCACACCGGACAACGTACCCATCACCGGCACAGAGCACGCCGACGCCGATGCCGTTGCCCCCGTGCCGAACCTGCTCTCAGCGGCCTACGAAGCCGCCGGAAAGCGGGCGCCACCCTCGCTCGCCGAACTCCAGCTCCTGCGGATATAGGGACTACTCCTGCGGCACGCCTTCCGCGTCCGCGCAGTCCCCGTTCCCTCCGTACTCGATCACTGGAGTCAGCGAAATGAACACGAACCGATCCGTACCGCGTCGTGCGGCCCTGGCAGCCACCGCGGCCGCCGTCGGCCTGGTCCTCACGGCCTGCGGCACCGACGACAGTACGAACAGTGCCGGCACCGCTGCCGGTACTTCCACGACCGCCCCGGCTCCGTCCGAGGCCGAACAGCACAACAAGGCGGACGTCGCCTTCGCACAAGGGATGATCCCCCACCACCGCCAAGCCATCGTCATGTCCGACATGGCCCAATCCCACGGCGCCTCCAATGCGGTCAAGGCCCTCGCCGAGAGGATCAAGAAGGCGCAGCAGCCGGAAATCGACGCCATGGCCGGCTGGCTGAGGGCATGGGGCGAGAGAGTGCCCGCCGGCATCGGAGGCATGGACGGCATGGAACACGGAGATGACGACTCCGCCCTCCCCGGCATGATGGATGAAGAGGACCTCGACCGCATCGGGAACGCCCAGGGCAACGCCTTCGACACCATGTTCCTGATCCATATGATCGAGCACCACGAAGGCGCGATCGACATGGCGGAAACCGAGAAGCGGCAAGGCCTCTACGGCCCGGCCAAGACCCTTGCCGACGACATCACCACCTCCCAGACCGCCGAGATCACCCAGATGCGCGAGATGCTCAAGAACGGCTGACCATGCGGTGTGGATGGCCTGAGTGCGCCTTGCCGGCCGACACCGTCACGGGCAATACGCACGGCGTGTGAGTGACCCGGGCACCGGCCCGAAGGTCCCCCGTCTCTTCTGGTGGTGCGGAGACACCAGACCGCCTTCGGCGTCCGGTGTCTCCGCACGGTCCGGTTAGAGCTTTGCGATGTCCTTGTGGATCACTTCGATCCCTCCGTCGTGGTAGGCAACCAGGCGGATCTTGAGCTGATATCCCTTGGGCGCCTTGATGATCTGGTTGATCGTCTCCCCGAGGCTGCCGCCGTGACATGGAGGCTCTGAATTGAGGGCGGTCCAGCCGTCCCCCACGTCCTTCGGGTCGTTCCACTCCACCCAGACACAGTCGGGCTCGCCGGAGAAGGCCTGCAGCGAGATGATCTTGACCGAGTTCACCGCGCCGTCGACGCGCTCATAGGTCACAGTCGCGGAATTGCGGTGGAGGCCGGCACCGGCCTCCAGGTTGACCGTGCTGACCAACGTGTCAGCAGCGGCCGGGACTGCTCCTCCCGCTATCGTCGCGGCCATTGCCGCAGCGGTGACAGACAGGGCTGGTATGCGCATGTTCCCTCTCCAAGAAGCTAGTTGAGGGAAATTCACCCTAGCCGTGCATGCGGGCTCACGGTCCGACAACATCCGCCAATCGGCCGGAATCGAACCTCACCTCGCGTACACGGCGGGTCCGGTCCCCGACATCGCAAGGCGGAGGTGCTCCTGCGCACTGTACGGACTCGGGAACCTCCGACAAGGCAATCAGGTGCGGTGCCGGGCGGCCATGGACCACGAATTCCGGCTGCTCGACGACGTGACGTCAGGAAGTGACTGCGACCGCCACCTCTGACCGGCGGGCACCGCGTGACCACAAGCGGCACGGACAGCCCACAGTACGAAGCTGGCCCCCTGCCGAGCGTCAGCTCTCACTTCGCCGGCGTCAGCCGGTCCCTGGTGGTCACGCTTGCAGCAGCGAGACTTGAGCGAAGGCGAAGAGCGAGTCGACGGCAATGCCCTCGCCGTCCTTCAGCAGGATGCCGAAGACCACGCGGAGCGTGCCGAAGTCTTGGATGAGACGGTGGTTTGGGATTTGGGCAGCCACCTGCTTGAGGAGCTTGGCCCGTACCTCCGAATCGCTCAGCAAGGTCTCCACTGCGACCACGCCTTGGGCGAAGAGGTGGTTGAGGGGGCGGTACTGGAGGTGGCCTTCTTGACGCAGATCAGCTGACCGTCAGGGCCCAAGACATCGCAGATCTCCAGCCCTCCACCCTTGAATCTGCTGGTGTGGCCGACGGCCGGGGCCGGTCGCGGCGGAAGCTGGCTCAGGTGTGGACGCGGCTGTTGGGGCCGTCCTGGTCCCGGGCGCTCTCGTCGTTGAACCAGTAGTCCCCGGCGGCCAGGTACCGGAAGGAATGGGTGCCCTCGCTGGGCAGCTCGACCGTGACGGCGCGCTTGCCGTCCTTGCGGGCCTTGAGCGTGTGCACGCCGGGCTGCCAGCCGTTGAAGTCGCCCACCACGCTGACCGGCCCCGACGGGTTGTCGGCGGGAAGGATGAAGGTGACCTCGGTGCGGGCCTTGCGCAGCGTGCGCTCCAGCATGGGTGTCCTGACGGGCGGTAGCGGATGGGTGCGTCGCCCATCGTGGGTGGTGCGCGCACGGCCCGCACGCCGACCCGGCCACCCGCGTCCCGGTGTCACTCGCCCACCACGCCAGGTGACACCAATGGCGCGAAACATCACGCAAAGTGTCATCCTGGCGGGTAGGAGTCCTGTTCCACGGTAGCGCCAGGAGCCGATAATCGATGCCCAGCAGGCTGTGCCGGGAGGGGTGCGTTGTCGCGCAACGACGCAGGCTCTGATTCAGGAGTCGCGGATTGTGCTGGAGTGCGCGGACAAGCACTCGATCATGGAGGTGCCGCGTCGGCGCATGGCCGGCAAGACCGTCATCGACTGCGCCCACGGCGGAATGCGGCAAC
The DNA here is from genome assembly GCF_045161815.1 of Streptomyces avidinii. Lineage (NCBI taxonomy): Bacteria > Bacillati > Actinomycetota > Actinomycetes > Kitasatosporales > Streptomycetaceae > Streptomyces > Streptomyces avidinii. Next base: position 8,210,635 of record NZ_CP108863.1, on the reverse strand, counting down.
TGGTCACAACCGGTTGCTCGTGCGGTAGCAGCTCGCGCACTTGTGGCCAGAAACGCCCAGGGCTCTGAGAATGTCGACGTGCGCTGGCCAAGACCGCGACCGCGTACCGCGTACCGCCTTCGTTGACCGGGAGAGAAGATGACCATCAAGGACATCGGGCCGGAACCTCAAAGCTTCGACCTTGAGAAGGCGACGCTTGAAAACACGGACTATCGCGCCGTCGCCTGGTCTGGGAAGTATCTTCAGTTGACCCTCATGTCGATCCCGGTGGGTGAGGACATCGGCTTGGAAGCACACCCGGAGACTGACCAATTCCTACGACTCGACGCAGGCCGGGGCCGCGTCCAGATGGGCCGCGCGAAGGATCGACTCGACTTCGACCAGGAGGTCGAGGATGGTTGGGCAATCTTCGTACCCGCCGGAACTTGGCACAACGTCACCAACATCGGTGACGAGACCCTGCGGCTCTACGCCGTATACGCACCGGTCCACCACGCGTCGGGCAAGATCCACGCGACAGCCGCCGACGCGGAGCGCGACGAGGACTCAGGCGACGACGAGCCGGCAAGCTGGTCGGCCCAGCCTGACCAACAGCCATCGGACGAGCACGCCTGACCACCGAGGGCTTATCGCGACAGTAGTTCCTCGCCCAGAGGCGAGCCGGGAGAATCACGCTCCTCCCCTCCGCCCGTACACCCATCTGGCCCCACGGCACGCGACGTCCCGCTCGACCTCTGAAGGCATGGACGTACCTCTGCGGCAGTCAGCGACCGGCTCGGTGCTCGATCTGTCCGCAAAGTGCGGAGCCCGCGTTCCTCCGCAACGGGCGTCGGCCTGCTTACAGCCTCGACCGTTCGTTCCCCAGTGCAAAAGCGTTCCAAGAAGGCCGATGCAACGCTGTCCCCGTCCGAGCTGGACGACGAGATGGCCAAGGCCGCACGTTCTTGCCCCGGGTGCCGCAGCTGTCACCGCCTACCCGATGCTCCTGTAGATCCAGATGCCGAGGAACAGCCCCAGCCGTGGGCCGGCATGCAGGTGACGTCAGGCTGTTTCAGTATGGAAGTCGGGTCGGACGTGTCGCTGTCCACGGAGGTGAGTGCGATGACGCTTCCCGCGTGGCGCCGGACCGGTGGCCCGGTGGAGCCGGACCCGTTCTTCGGCCGCACGCACCAGTTCTTCGGCGCGCCACGGGCGCGGCACACGCCGCTCCAGCCGATGCGGGTACCAGGCCACGCTCCCCTCGGCGGTGAAGAGCGAGGACGTCGGTACGGCTCCGGCCGACGATGCGCTCACGGTCACCGCTCCCAAGGCGCAAGCAGCCACGGCACGGGGCGGGAAACGGCCTCTGTGCATCTGTCCGATAGGACAGCGGGCATTGCCAGGCCCCACGCGTCCAACGGTCGGCACCGTGGTCAGGAGCCGAAACTGTTCCTGGCAGCGGCCGGGATCGGGATCGACCGCAGCGCGTGGGAACAGGCCCCGATTTCCTCAGTCTGCAGTGAGCGGGGCCGTGCCCAGCGGACGGTGCGCCGGGAAAGGGTCAGCGCGGCCACCTGGGTACCGCGATGAGGACGGCCGCGACGCCGGAACCCACCACAGCCAGGAGTACCGACGGCGCAGGGGGATCGGAGAGGGCGGCCAAGCCGTCGATCCTCACCTTGACGATGAATCCTGCGGTCGATCTCTGCTGGGAGGTCGGGCACCTGGAGGACATCGGCAAGAACCGCGCCCGGGTCAGGTCGGTGGCCGCCGGGGGCGGAGGCATCAACGTCGCCCGTCATGTCGTGCGGCTCGGAGGACGAGCCACCGCCGTCCACACCGCCGGAGGCGAGGTCGGCCTGCGCCTGAACCGGCTGCTGGACGAAGAGGGCGTCGACCACGTCGCCGTCGACATCGACGACGACACCCGCGAAGCACTCGTGCTGTTCGAGGCCGAATCGAGCCGCGGCTACCACATCGTGCCACCCGGGCCGCACCTGCACGACCACGAGGGGCGGCGATCCCTGGATGCGCTGGTGCAGGCCGTCGGCAACTGCCCGTACGTCGTGGCCAGCGGCAGCCTGCCCGGCAGCTTGCCCGACGACTTCTACGCGGTCGCCGCCCGCCGCATCAGGGAAGCCGGATCCCGACTGGTCCTGGACACCTCCGGGCCGGCGCTGCGCAGCGCACTCGCGGAGGGCGTGTTCCTGCTCAGGTGCAACCGGACCGAGGCCGAGAGCCTGACCGGCCGGCCGGTCCGCGGCTTCGACGACGCCCGGGCCCTCAACGAGCACCTGCTCACGACAGGGGCCGCCGAGATCGCCGTCACCACCCTCGGAGAGCTGGGCGCACTGTGCTCGACCGGCCACGGCCACACCGAGCTCTACGCGCCGCCGCTGCCCGGCGAGCCCCTGAGCGACGCCGGGGCGGGAGACAGCATGGTCGCCGCCCTCATCACACAGCTGGCCGCCGGTGAGGATCCCGTCAGCGCCTGCGCGCTGGGGGTGGCCGCAGCCGCCGCAGCGATGCTCACCCCCAGCACCGAGCCCTTCGACCTGGACGTGGCCCGATCCCTCCGCTCCCAGGTGAGGACCAGGTCCCAGACCGATGCTCGGCGCCGGGGCGTTTGACCCTGCCCACCCCCTGCCGTTCGGTCGGCCCCCCACCACATTGCGTACCCCGTGCCCACAAGCCGACCCTGCCCCGTCACCGCGTCGGGGCGGGGCGCTGCCGGTGGTGCTGAGCCACGCCAGTGCCGACCTCGTGATGCGAGCGGGCCCGCGGTTGGGAAGACTGGAAGCATGGCGACCAAGGCAGTGCTTGAGGGCGGCCCGGACGATCTGCCCGAGCGGATCGTTCCGATCTCCGACCCCGGACAAGACCTGAAGATTCCACACCGCGGCGGGTACGAGCATTTCAAGAACACGTCGCGGCACCAGGACAGCCCGGAGGGACAACTGGCGGTCTACGAGTGGTGGGAACGGACAGAGATCGCCGAATGAAACGGACGGTCGAAGACGCTCGGCCTGTACCTCACCACGGCGGCCGGGATGCGCGGGCCGATACCGCTTGGTGGACTGGATCGCCGGCCTCGATCCAGTCCACCCGTTCCCCAACGGCTTCCGTCCTCCTGGTACTTCGCGACCGGCTTCCAGCCGCTACCGCTCAAACGAATGGCGCGAAGGCAACGCCGCCGCTCTTGCTCTTGCGGAGCGAAGAGCGCAGGCGAGGGCGGGTACGGTTGCCGGGAGGGCGCCGTCCCGCTGGAGATCACGGGCAGCGGACGCCAGTAGGGTCAGCCGGTATAACCGTCGCTCGTTCCGTTGCCCTGTTCGCCGTGGCCGCCCTCTTCGAGATCGGCGGAGCCTGGCTGCTGTGGCAGGGCATCCGCGAGCACAAGGGCTGGGTCTGGATCGGTGCCGGCGTCATCGCACTGGGCCTGTACGGGGTGGTGGCCACCTTCCAGTCCGACGACAACTTCGGCCGGATCCTCGCCGCCTACGGCGGGATCTTCGTCGCCGGGTCCATCGCCTGGGGCGTAGTCGCCGACGGGTATCGCCCCGATCGCTACGACGTCATCGGCGCCCTGGTCTGCCTCGCCGGCATGGCTGTGATCATGTACGCACCCCGCGGGAACTGATCTGCCGGAACCACGTTGCAGTTGCGTCGGTGCGCCGCGTCGAGCTCGTTCTGCAGGGGCGAGGGCGGCACGACGAGTACGGGGCAGGCCGTGCGCGCCAGGCAGTAGCGGGCCACCGACGGCCGCAGGGGGCGGCGCAACGGGGTACGTGAGCCGGTGCCTACGACCAAGAGGTCGTCCACGCCACGGGCGGTGTCCACCAAGACGGCGCCGGGAGTGCCCCGTACGGTGAGGCCCGCGAGGGCGACTCCGGGATTCGCCGCACGGAACGCCGTGTCGAGTACCTCGCGGAGTCTTTCGACGGCAGCGGTACGGCATTCCGCCAGGGCGGAGGGGCTGAGGCCGTTCCGGCTGCCGAGTTCACCGCCCGGTGATTGCCACGCCAGGACGACCCGCAGCTCCGCATCCCGTACACGGGCCTCTGCGGCTGCCCTGTGCAGGGCGGCCGGACTCCCCAGGGTGCCGGTCACGCCGACCACGACTCTTCGCACGACCTGTTCCCTCTCCTCGCCGTCCAGTCACCGGTCCCGAGGGAAAGGCCATGAGGCACGGCGGAGCCATGTCCTTCACGGACTTCTGGCGGAGAGGTCCACAACCCTGACGCCCTGCTGATGGACTCCAGGTCCTGCCGTCAGTGATGCGTATGGAGTGGGCCGGTGGCCGTATGGGTCCCGTTACGGGGTGGCCGCCGGGGCGCTGGGGCGGGGATAGCTTCGGTTGCACGTCCCGGACCGCCTCCCCACGCCGGGGCGTGACCTGTCACTCGTGGTTCCCCGAGGAGGGCCCCATGTGCTTGTTCCAGTACGACGAATCCGACTCCGAGCCCGAGGAACAGAGCCCGGCCGGGCCTCTGTACGTGCCCGCCCGGCCGGGAGGAGCGCACGTCGTCGTGCGGCTGTTCCGCCCCCCACTGGGAGCCCGTACCGCCGTCGGTTTCACCAGCCCGGAACGGCTGGCCGCCACGCTCGGTACGGCCCAGCCCTGGATCCGGCTCTCCGAGGCCGCACTCCGTGCGATGGCCCGGCCGCTCGGCGCGTCCCTGCTGACCGTGGACCCGGCCCTCACCGCGCCCCCGGTCACTGCGGCGGGCGCCGGACCCGCCGGAGCCCCGCTCACGCGGGCATCCGAGACGACGGCCCGCACAACCTGAAGGGGAGCAGATCATGACCGTCGCCGTTCTCCCTGAGATGCCCGCCGCTGCCGGTGAGCTGTCCGTATGGCCCGCGTCCACGAGGCCGCTCCCGCACGGTGGCCTGGCCGTCGGCGGAGTTCCCCTCACCGAGATCGCCGAGCGGTTCGCCACCCCCGTCTACGTGCTGGACGAGGGCGAGGTGCGCGGGCGCTGCCGGACGTATCGCGACGCCTTCCCCGACGCGGACGTGCTGTACGCGGCCAAGGCGTTCCTGTCCCGCGCAATGGTCCGATGGGTCCAGGAGGAGGGGCTGGGCCTGGGCATGTGCTCGGCCGGGGAGTTGGAGCTCGCTGTCACCACCGGTTTCCCGCCCGAGCGCATCGTGCTGCACGGAAACGCCAAGTCCCCGCACGACCTGGAGGCCGCCCTGCGCCTCGGTGTGGGACGGATCGTCATCGAGCCCGTCCGAGATCGCCAGGATCGCAGCTGCCGTCGGCCCAGGCGGCCGCCAGAAGGTGATGGTGCGGGTGGTCCCGGGCGTCTCGGCCGGCGGCCACGACAAGATCCGAACCGGAAGGGAGGACCAGAAGATCGGGCTCTCCCTCACCGACGGCGGCGCACAGCACGCCGTCACCCGGATCCTGGGCCAGCCGCGGCTCGAACTGACCGGCTTGCACTGCCACATCGGATCCCAGATATCCGAGGTGAAGCCCTACCTGGTCGCCCTGCGCCGCATGATCGGGCTCATGGCCCGCATCCGTGACACCCACGGCCTGGTCCTGCCCGAGCTGGACATGGGCGGCGGCCACGGCATCGCCTACCGGCCCGGCGAACCCGCCCTCGACCTCACCGCGCTCGCCCGGCGGATGCGTACCGAACTCGTCGACGGCTGCGCCGCCGCCGGACTGCCCGTGCCCCGGCTCGCCGTCGAACCCGGACGGGACGTCGTGGGCCCCGCCGGAGTCGCCCTCTACCGGGTGCTCACCGTCAAGCACACCGGCGAGAACGTGTTCGTCGCCGTCGACGGCGGATGAGCGACAACCCGCGCCCCGCCCTGTACGGGGTTCGGTACGCACCCCGGCTCGTCGGCCGCCACTCGACGGCCGGGCCCCGTACGGCCACCGTCGTCGGGCGGCACTGCGAGGCGGGCGACATCCTCGCCTCCGACGTCCAACTGCCGGGCGACATCCACCCCGGCGACCTGCTCGCCGTACCAGTGGCCGGTGCCTACCAGCTGTCCATGGCCTCCGGCTACAACCTGGTCGGCCGCCCCGCCGTCGTAGCCGTCCACGAGGACACGGCCCGGCTCCTCGTACGGCGCGAAACCCTGGAGGACCACCGGCGCCGGGACATCGGCGCCTAAGGCCACGTCAGGGCACGTTCGCCGCCGCTTGGGATTCTCCATATCGTCACGGTGAGATACAGGATGGCGGCAGGTACGGCAGCCGGGCGGATCGTCAGTCCTGACGACCGCCCGGTGCCCGCAGCAGCCTCTCCAGCTCCGTTCCGGCCTCTTCATATCCGGCGTCGGATATCCGTTGCAGCTCGCGCAGGTCACCGGCCGCGGCCGCGCGTCGCGTGAGCAGCATTCCGGCGTGCCGGGATCCCTCGTCCAACAGGTCGCTCAGCTCCGCGACGTCGCCTGCCGCGTCCGCGAGATCGGCCAGCCGGTCCAGCGCGGTCTCGTTGCCCTCGTCGGCCAGGTCGCGAAGGGTCTCCCGATCGGGGTTCGTGTTCTCCATGACGCCATGCTGCAACCCTGCCCCTGGGGCAAGGTCAAGTGGGACGATGACGAGGTGATCACCATCGGACAGCTGGCCGGCTACATCGGAGTGTCGATCAAGACCGTCCGCGTCTACCACGACAAGGGGTTGCTCCCCGAGCCCGACCGCGACGCGTCCGGCTACCGGCGGTACGGCGCGAACGACGCTGTCGACCTGATCAAGATCCGGACACTGGCAGAAGCCGGTGTCCCCCTCGCTCGTATCCGGTATCTGAGAGCGGCGGGCGAGGAGGAATTCCGGCAGGCGCTGGGCGAGATCGACGTCGAACTCGACGCCCGCATCCGCAGCCTGCAGGACACTCAGGAGCGCCTGCGCCGGCTCGCCGCCGGGCGTCTGGTGCCACTGCCCGGCGAGGCCTTCGCCCATCTGGAGGATCTGGCCCGATGGGGATTCACGCCTCGATGGGTGGACCTGCAACGCGACTTGTGGATCCTCGTGTTCGCCACCCACCCGGACCGTGCGACCACCCTGTTTCACGAGCAGGCCGAGATCTTGGCCGACCCGACTCTACGGCGGCTCTTCCTGGGCTACGACCACGCACACGACCTCGACGCCGACGACCCGCGGCTCGTGGACCTCGCCCGCAGGATCGCCGAGGCGAATCGGGAGCGCTACGGGCCCGACGAACGGCCCGGGCTGGATACGGGCTCTGAGATCCCCGCCCTCATCCAGAGCCGGGTCAACGCTTCGTCCCCGGCATGGGAGCGGCTCGACTCCCTCATTCGCGCCCGACTGGACGCATGACGTGAGCGCCCCCGGAGCGGCCTGCGAGGTGTGTCCCTCCTCGGACCCGTCGCGATTCCCGACGCGCACGTGAGCCCCTGCCAGATCGAGCGCGGCCAAGGACCCTGCTCACTGTCCAGCCGGCGCCGCGGACGCGATCCGCGCAGGCCGGCAACCACAGCTCGGCCGCGGCGGCCGTACGCGACCTCTCCCGTCACCGGCCGGTGGTCACACCTCCCAGGTGACCGGGAGGCTCTTCACCCCGTAGATGTCCGCGGTCTCCGGGCGCAGGGCGACGTCTTCGGCCGGTACGGCCAGGCGCAGCGTGGGAAAGCGCTTGAGCAGCGCGGAGAACGCGACCCGCATCTCGACACGGGCCAGCTGCGCGCCCAGGCACAGGTGGATGCCGTGGCCGAAGGCCAGGTGCCCGCCGGCGTCCCTCCCGAGGTCGAGCGTGTGGGGATCCGGGTACCGCTCGGGGTCGCGGTTGGCGGTGTTGTACGACAGGATGACCGTCGTGCCGGCCTCGATGGTCTGGCCGCCCACCTCGACGTCCTCCAGCGCCGTCCGCATGAACGACTTGGCGACGCTCAGATACCGGAGCAGCTCCTCGACGGCCTGGTCGATGAGCGCGGGATCGGCGCGCAGCGCCGCCAGTTGCTCCGGGTTCTGCAGCAGCGCGAAGGTCCCGAGGGACAGCATGTTGGCAGTGGTGTCGAATCCGGCCGCCAGCAGGATCAGGCTGATCCCCTGCAGCTCCTCATCGGTCAGGTCGCCGTCGGTGAGTTCGCTGAGCACGTCGTCGGTGGGGTTCGCGCGCTTGGCGGCCACCAGGTCCGCGAGGTAGTTCTGGGTCGCGGTGTAGGCCGCCATCAGCTCCTCGTCGCCCGTCTCCCCGTTCATGAATTTGTCGATCTGTTCCTGGAAGGAGGCCCGGTCCTCGTACGGCACCCCCAGCAGCTCACAGATGATGATGGTGGGGATGGGCTTGGCGAACACGGTCACCAGGTCCGCCGACGGCCCCGCCTTCTCCATGGCGTCCAGGCAGTCGGTGGTGATCTGCTCGATGCGCTCGGTGAGCAGTCGCATCCGCCGCGCGGTGAACTTGCCCACCAGCGGCTTCCGGTAGCGGCTGTGCTGGGGGTCATCCATGAGGAGGAACTCGCCGGGCGGCGCCGGAGGGATCTCGAAGTCGACCACGTTCAGGAGGTCCTTGCGCGAGCTGAACCGCGGGTCGGCCAGGACCGACCGGACCAGGTCGTATCCGGTGATCATCCAGCCGGGCTTCCCGCCGGGGTGGGTGTAGCGGCTGATGGGACCGTGCCGGCGGGCGTCGATCAGCTCTGCCGGCGGGTCGAAGGGACAGCCGGACTGACGCTCCGTCGGCAGCGCCGTAACCGTGTGGACCGATTCATCCATGACCATTCCTCACCTCGCGATAGTGCGTGTTTGATACAACTCGAAAGCTACGTTGCATTCAGGATTGCTGCAATCCACTGGAACGCATAAGTGCAGGTGAAGAGTGCCAAATTGATGCAATGACGCTGCGCTCGAATGCAATGGTGCGTTGCACTGAGTGGCGGCGAAGGCAATACTGGCGGCATGCCTGGAGGACGGTTGACCCAACAGGAACGCCAGCGCATCGCGGCCGGACTCACCGGCAAGCTCTCCTACGCCGAGATCGCCAGGCGACTCGACCGGCCGACCTCGACGATCAGCCGGGAGATCGCACGCAACGGCGGTCCCGGCGGCTACCGGCCCCAGCAAGCGCAGCTGGCTACGGTCCAGCGGGCGCAGCGCGGCACACCAGCACCCCCACGCGCGGCCGAAGCGCCCGGCGGAACGATGGAAGAGGAGATCATCGAGCTGGCGGTCAGATCGGGACTGCCGAGGATGACAGCACGCGTGCACGTCGACCTGTTGCTGTCCGAGGACGGCAGGCGCACAGCAGCCGAGCTGACCCGCAGACTGAAGGTCAGCCCGGCCTCCGTCTCCGTAGCCGTGAACTTCCTGGTCGAGCATGGGTATGTCCGGCGCGAGCGCGATCCGCAGAGGCGTCGCGACATCTACGTGGTCGACGACGACGCCTGGTACCACTCGATCGTGATCAGCTCGCGGCAGACGCTCGAGGCAGCGCAGGCCTCGACGGCCGCGGCGCAGACGTACGGGCCCGAGAGCCCCGTGGGTCAGCGGCTGGCCAAGGTGGGCGCGTTCCTGGAACAGGTCAGCCTGGACATGCTGGAGTCGGCCGACCGATGCCGCCGCCTCCTGGCGTGACGGGTCCCAGCGGGACCGTCTGGTCCGCCGGCGGACCAGTTCCTGCCGAACGTCACCGAACCATGCCATCTGGCCGGCCGGCACCGCAGCGGCACGGCGGGTACCTCTGGTTCCCCGCTGGCGTCGACAACATGACCCCTGAGACGCTCGTCCGCCCTCCCGCGGTTGGCAACGGTCCACTAGGCACTGTTTCTCGGATCTCCTGACCTGAGAGGGGTGTTGGGGTCAGGCTGTCCGTATGGGGCGTGGGGATCTGACGAACGCAGAGTGGGACCGGCTGGAGTCGTTCCTGCCTCCTGGCGGTGCCCGTGGGGGCCGGTGGAGTGATCACCACCGGGTGATCAACGGGGTGCTCTACCGGGTTCGGACGGGCGTGCAGTGGAGGGATCTGCCGGAGCGGTTCGGGCCGTGGGAGACCGTCTACAAACGTCATCGCCGCTGGTCAGCCGATGGAACGTGGACGATGTTGTTGTCTCGGATCCAGGCGGCCGAGGACGCCGCGGGCCGGATCGACTGGGACGTGTCGGTGGACTCGACAGCAGTGCGGGCCCACCAGCACGCCGCCGGCGCGAGGAGGACACCGGCGGCCGCCGTTCCTCAAAAGGGGCACGTTCGGGGGACGAACCAGGTCGATCCGGTGTTGCGGAAACTGGTGATCCGACTCGAGGAAGTGGTCAGATCGGCGAGTGTCTGGGACGCTCCCGCGGCGGCCTCCGTGCCGCAGCGACCCTGCCGACAAGATCAGGCCCTGGCCCCTGACACGTGCGGTGAACTGGGAAGACGCCGGACAAGTTCGAGCCCGTTCGATGCCCGGACGTTAAACGGCAAGCTTACGGGTAGGGGCCGAGCCGGGCGCAGGCCTGCTCGATCAACGCACGGTCCACGCGTACGTACCGGCCTCGCCCGGCCAGGGCGTAGACGTGGGAGGTGATCTTCGCCCAGATACGGAAGTTGCCCCGCGCCACCGTGGCATCCGCCCACGCCACATCCGCCGGATCGGCGCCTTCCCACACGTCATGGAACATCGCCAGCGTCTCCTGGAGCCGCTCCTGATCGAGCCCGGGGACCTGGTGCCAGGTCAGCACCCGCGACCGCAGCGCGGGCGCCCTGGCGATGACCCGCTCCGCGCCCGCCCCGCACAGCAGCAACGCCGCTGCCGTACCCGGCTCGTCCCACAGCAGCCGCAGATAGTCCAGCAGCGGCGGAGACAAGCGTTGCGCGTCATCGAGGAACAGCACCCCAGGCGGGCGCAGTGCCTCCCCCAGCGCGCGGTCCGCCGGCTGCGCGCGGTCCGCCGGCTGCGCGCGGTGCAACAAAGACCCTGTCGCAAGCCCCAACGCGTCCAGCAGGGAAGCGCGCATCTGCGGCAGGCCCCGGCTTCACCCCCACCACCGCCCGCCACACCGGCACCCGGGCGGGCAGCAGATGTAACGCCTGCTGCACCGCCACCGTCTTCCCCACCCCCGGCTCCCCGAACACACACCCAATCCCCCGCGCCGCCACCGTGTGCACGACCACCTCCACCACACCAGACACGGCGACCGTCGACACCACACGCGCACCCGGCACGAACAAACGCACCCCACCCCGCGAGGACGCCACGTCCTCCTCGCCGTCCTTGTCTGCCCCGGGCCCTGGCGGGGCCGCCGGGTCCGCATCGACCACCGGCCGGGCCGCGCCAGCGTCCAGTGCAGCTGTGGCTCCCCTCCGACCCCAAGGAAGCAGCCGACCGTGTCATCCGAGGAGTGATCATGCAGAACCACGGCCACCTGGCGTCCGACAGACCGGGCGTACTCCTCGCTGTGTCGCTCCCGGTAGTAGCTGGCTCCGGAGTACTCGAACGGGGCGCTCGCCTGGGGGATGAGGAACGCTCCCGCGCGGGCCACAGTCGACGCCACGTCGATGGCGTGGAACTCCAACCGGCTGCCTCGATAACGGGGGCCCGATCCCGCGCGCTGCACCTGGGGGCTCCGCGCCTGGGGCGGGGCTGCCACTAACGTCTAGACTGCCTGGTCCCGGCACTGAGCTGACGCCGCCCGAAACCCCCGTCCTCGGGCGGCGTCAGCTCAGTGCCGGGAACGCGAGAGGCCCCCAGTCGTCGGCGGGGGCTCCGCTTTCCCGTCCCCTGACCGACCCTCCGGCGCCCACTCTGCCAAGCCCCGGAACACCGCGCATTGGCCCGGCGTGCACAGTGTCTTGACGGAGAGTCGCCCCGCCGCCCGCGCCCCGGGCCCCGGCTCTTGTTGCGCGAGCCGCCACGGCCGGTGTAAACCCGTGATCATGCTGCCCGAGAGAACGTTCCGCAGCGCGGAACTAGCGCCCGCCGACCGTTTCGAGAGCTGGCGGGCCCTGATGTCGGAGACGCATGCGCCCATGGAGATGCGCAGTGAGCACGCCGCAGACTTCTGGGTGAACCAGCGCGTCATCTCGCTCGGCGGGATCACGGTCTATCCGATGGAATGCCGTCCCCTGACCTTCCAGCGCACACCGAAGCTGATAGCGAGGTCGGACCCCGAGGCATTCCACCTCTCGCTGATCAAACGCGGGGCGGGAGCGGTAACTCTGGGCAAGGACACCGTGGTGCACGGTGCGTTCGACATCCACACCAGTGACACGTCACGGCCGTTCGAGATCAGTTCCGGCCCGCATTCCGTCGAGATCATCGGGGTCGAGGTACCCAAGGCGCTGCTGCCGCTGCCCCCGCACACCGCTGGCCGGGTCATCGGCAAGCGCATCTCGGCCCGGGAGGGAATGGGGGCCCTGGTGGCCACCTTCCTCGACCAGGTGACCAAGGACAGCCGGTCCTACCGGCCGGCCGAGGGCCCGCGCCTGAGCGGCGTACTGGCCGATCTCGTCGCCTCGCTCTTCGCCGGCGTCCTCGAAGCGGACCGGTCCTTGACCCCGGAGACGCACCGGCGCGCCCTGGCGCTCCGCGTGATGGCCTTCATCCGGGACAACGCCGACGATCCGCTGCTGGACGTCCCCGCGATCGCCGCCGCCCACCACATCTCCGTCAGCTATCTCCACCGGGTGTTCCAGCAGGAGGGGGACGGGGCGACGGCCGCGGCCTTCCTTCAGGGCCAGCGGCTCTCGCGGGCACGCCACGACCTGGCGGACCCGCTGCACCAGGAGGTGCCCGTGCACGTCATCGGCGCCCGGCGGGGCTTCCGGCACGCGTCCGCGTTCAGCCGGGCGTTCCGCGAGGCCTACGGCCTGCCGCCCGCGGCCTTTCGCGGGCAGGCCCGGGCGGAAGACCTGGCCGGGACGCACGCCTCCTAGTGGGGCGGGGGTGCCCCGGCCCGCTCCCAGCCGCTGGGCTGGCCGCCACCGTGTGCAGGGCGGTCTCTCATCGTCCGTCGACGTGGCAGTTCTGCCTGACCGCGGTGTAAGGCCACCGTAGAAGCTGCTCGCCTCGAGCTGCAAAAGGTCGAAGGAGATGAAGTAGGTCGGCCACCGGGCGGCCAGGGCCGGGGCGCTGCGGGCGCGGGCAGCTGCGCTGCAACGCCTGGAAAGACAGCCGGCCGACCGCGGGGTCCCAGACGACGAGCTCGCCGTCGAGGGCCAGGCCGCCGGGGCGCTGCCCGGCGGCCGCCACCAGGTCCGACCACCGCGGTCCTGGACCAGCGCCCCTCGCGGGCCTTCTGTCGTTGACCATTCCCGCCGACCACACCACGTCCTAGACTGCGACCGCTCCAAAACCTGGCGATCATCAGGAGGGCGCGCAAGATGAACCGAGCACTGATCAGCACATTTGCGGCCGTGACGTTAGTTGTGTCCGGGGGAAATGCCGCCACCGCTTCCGACGGCGCTCCGCCACGCACCACGCACGGCCCTTGCCAGTACACACAGACCCCGGACGAGCCGCCCGCGCGTCATGTTCCGCTGCCGCCTGACCCGCGGCGCACCCCTAGCCGTGGCACGGTTGACATGGCTGTTCCGACCAGCCAGGGTCCGCTCCCGCTGCGTTTGGACCAGGCCAAGGCGCCGTGCACGGTCCAGAGTTTCCTGCACCTGGCACGGCATGGGTTCTACGACCGGACGGTATGCCACCGTCTGACGGCGTATCCGACGCTGAAGGTCCTGCAGTGCGGCGACCCGACCGGTACAGGTGAGGGAGGGCCCGGGTACAAGTACAAGGACGAGCTGCCGGTGGATTTGCCACCCGCACCGACCGATCCGACCGGCGGGCGCCGCCTGTACGGGCGCGGCCTGCTGGCGATGGCCAACGCCGGTCCGGACACGAACGGCTCACAGTTCTTCGTCGTCTACGGCGACTCCGCACTACGTCCGAACTACACGGTGTTCGGCACGGTCGGCCCCGACGGCCTGGCAACACTCGACAAAACCGCCGTCGGAGGAATCCAGCCGACCGCGGAGGACCCGGCACCGGTCGACGGCACACCCGTGCTGCGGACCGAGCTGCTCCGCGTCCGGCCGGCCTGCTGGCATTGACTCCCCGCGGCCCGCGCCGAAGCCGCGGCCGCTGCGGTGGCGTCTGTCCGGGGGCAGGTGGGGGTGGAGCGGGAGCGGGCCGCCATCGGGGAGACCCACGGCGGGGACGCGGGCGCGGGCTACGCGGTCAGCGGCGTGGTCAGGGCGTGGAGGGTCGCGTCCACGAGGCGGCCCACCAGGGCCGTGCCCGTGGCCTGCTTCCAAGAGGTGTCGGCCGTCAGGCGGTTCAGGTGCTGGGCGACGGTGTGTGTGCTGTCGCTCTCGCGGATGTTCTGCATGCGGGCGGCCGGCAGGGGCCACTGGCGTGAGCCGACCAGGAGGCCCGCTTCCTGCTCCGGCAGGATGTCCTGGACCAGCGACACCATCTGGGAGTTCGTGGCCGGGTGCACCTTCAGCTGGTGCAGGGCGCGAGCCCGGTCGCCGAGGTCGAGGTCGCGGGGGACGTCCAGCCCTTCGGTCAGGGGGCCCCAGGAGCGCTTCACGTCCGTGCTCGCGGGCGCAGCCCACGGATCGGCGGCCTCCCCGCACCCGCGGCGCAGCAGGAGCGGCGGGTGCGGGCGTGGCGGCCGGAACGGGCGCGGGAGCGGGGACCCGGCGGGCAGGCGCGGCCCACGGGGGCCCGAAACGGCTCCGGCAGCAGCGCTCTTCGCCCGCGTGCCCTGGCATCGTGGTTCGGTGCGGCCGGTCCGGACGGCCGCCGCGGCGGATGAGCCGGTGGCGCTCCTACGCGGGCATGTCAGGGGCGTGTGCTCTTGGCCGCAGGGCGGCGGCGGCCGCGGCGGGTCTTGCCCCAGGGTTTGTGGATCGACAGTGCCGTCGCCGTGACCAGCAGCCCCAGGGAGATGCTCATGGTGATCACCAGCTGCAGGCTGAGGGATTCAGGGGCCGTGCCAACCTCTGCCTGTTCGCGCAGCCAGTGCTGGAGAAAGAAGTGGCCGTTCAGCATCAGGGCAATGGTGATGACGAGCTTGGCCACGATCCAGTAGTGCTTCAGCAGGCTCCACTGCGTCGCCATCGCGAGGAGCAGGCCGGTCAGCAGAGTCATCCAGGCATGCCGACGATCAGTTCGATCCCGAGGATCTCCATGACGACACGGGTCGCGCGGATGAGCCCGGCGTCGTCGGTGGCGAGGCCGACCACGCCGAGGAGGAGCTGGGCGATCTCGACTCCCACCCAGCCGACTGCCGCCGTCACGTGGAGGGTGAGGATCGCCTTGCGCCATCGCTGGGGCAGGCGGCGAACCCTTCCCGCGGCGGGTGCCGGGCGGGCTGCCGGATCGGGGGCTGCGCCCTGTGCCGCCGCACTGCCCGCGTTCGCGACGGTCCCGGGGTGCTTCCTGCTCGCGGTCTGCGTCATGTGTCATGCCTCCGGTCGTCGTCCGGGCCGCCGGCGAGGACGACGCGGTGCGAGCCATGGGTGGGTAATTGGTTGCCGGGCCCGGTGAAACTGCGGTTCTCACGTACGGCTGGCGATACGCCGAGCGCCAGGAACGCCAGTGCGGGGGCTGTCGTGAGGCCCGCGCTCACCGCGGCCGCGGTGGCCGGGGTGGCGAAGGTGAGGCCGGCCGCGGCCGCGGCGGTGACCAGCGCGGTGACGGCGCCGTACGCGGCAACGGTGACGCGGATCAGGCGTAGCCGCTCCGCCTCCGGCCGTCGGGTACGGCTCAGAACCCAGGCCAGGGAGGGCAGCAGCAGGACGGCGTGCATGGTGACGGCATGGGCGGGGCGCAGGAAGCCCGCCGACCGGTAGGCCTCGGCCGCGCGGCCCGCGCCCTCCAGCGTGAGCCCGTAGGCGATCATCACCGCTCCGGCCGCCATGGAGCCGGTGAGCGCCACCAGTCCGGCGCGCAGCGCGAGCCGCATGCTGGGGGAGAGGGCGGGGCTGGGGCGCAGCGCGGCGACGGTGAGTGCGACGACGACCGCGATGAGGGTGACGCCGCCGGCCGCGAGGGCGCGAGTGACCAAGGTGTCGAACGTGGTCTCGGTATTGAAGTGCGAGGGGACACCGCGCCACGCCTGCAGGGTGATCAGACCGGTCTCCAGCAGGGACGCCGAGATGAACGCGCCCAGGAGGAGGGTGCGGGTACGCGCGGCCAGCGGGAGCAGCCGGCAGATCCAGGTGACGGTCAGCACGCTGATGCCGAAGGACAGCCCGAAGGTGATCGGCTTCCGCCAGGAGACGGGACCGTCCCATGGGCCGCCGGAGAGTACGAGGACGACCGTGTGGAAGGCGGCGGACGCGAGCAGCAGAAGCCCCGCGCCGACAGGAATCTGCCAGGCCGAGCGCGATCGTCCGGGCCAGGTGGCGGTGTGGCGTTCGTCCGCGGTCATGCGTTCGTCCGCGGTGCGGTGGGGCGCGAGCGGAACAGTGCGAACGCGGCCCACACCAGCCATGCCGTGCCGCCGAAGCGGACGACGGGCAGCAGGTAGCCGAAGTCGAGGGCGAGGAGCGTGAGGGTGGCGGCCAGTCCGGCGGCGGCGATGACCAGACCGGTGGTGGCGCAGGCCCGCGGCAGGAGCCCGCTCTCGCGGGCTGCCAGGCAGGTGCCCGCCGCCAGGAGAGCGAAGGACACGGCGTATCCGACACCGCCGGCGAGGAAGGACAGGTCTGCCACGGCGCGGGCCAGGGCTGCAGGTGCGTCTTCCGGAAGTCGGCCGAGGGTCCAGGTGAGCGCGGCGCTGGAGGCCAGCGCGCCACTGGCCAGCAGCCCGCCGGCGAGGGCGGTCGCCGCCGCGGCGCCCTGGTCCCCTCCCCGCTGCACCAGCCGGGCCAGGGTGGCGGCGACGGACACCAGCAGCACGGCGGTGACGAGCAGCAGAGAGGCGCCCAGGTCGATCGCCATGCCGTGGTCGCGTACGTGGCGCAGGATGTCGTGGCCGGAGGCGTCGGGCTGCGGGGTGGCGCGGTTGATGACGACGTACGCGGCGGTGAGTGCGGCGTAGGAGAGCGAAACGGTGAGCAGCGCAACGGTGCCGCGCGGGCGCAGGGCCGAGCCCCGGAGCGAGGCCGCGTGGGACCCATGTGCTGTTGCGAGCATGGCATCTCCTGGATCATCGGTGAAGGGATTCGGTGTGGGACCCGGCGGGCGGTGCTGGGTGTGCGGCCCCGGTGCGTGACAGTCAGAATGCGGCTGCGGTCGCGCCACGGTCGTCCCGCAGCGGGAGGCGGTTCGGCTACTCCCTGGGGAGTAGCCGAACCGCGGTGTCTCACAACGGGGCGGGTACGGTGCCGGGGGGCGCGGGTCAGGCAGGATCCGGATGAGACTGCCTGGCGGCCGACGCACCGGCGGGCCGCCGATCCCGGGACGCCCGCTCGTCGGCATCCGCCAGCCAGAACCAGACCGGCGGGAAGACCAGCTCGATCACGGTCAGTGCCGCCTGGAACCAGTGCGGCCACCCGTGCACCGCCAGGGACAGCAGCCGCCCCACGCCGCCCAGCAGGAACACCGCCGCGAGCCACCGCACCGCCTTCGCCGGGACGGGGTCCTGCCGGGCCGCCCACAGCCAGGCCAGCCCGTACCCGACGAAGATCGCGCCGAAGAACCGGCCCAGGCTGTCCAGAGTGGGGCCGGCGTCAGCCTCGCCCGGAACCGCGGCATTGCCGCCGATCACGTGGAACAGCCCGATCGCCGTGCAGGCGAGGCCCATCACCCATGCGAATACCCGGAGTGCCTTGGCCATGACTCAACCCCCCTTAGTTGACGCATGTCTACTTAGCTCCAGGGTAGCCCTCTTTAATAGACGCGTGTCAAGTAGTAGTCTGAATGCGTGCCGCCCCGCCGACGCCTGACCCCCGCCGACCGCCGTGCCCAGCTGCTCGCCGTCGGCACCCGGCTCTTCTCCGCCGCGCCGTACGACGACGTGCTGATGGAGGACGTCGCCCGGGAGGCCGGCGTGTCCCGCGCCCTGCTGTACCAGCACTTCCCGAGCAAGCACGCCCTCTTCGCGGCGGTCTACCAGCAGGCGAGCGACCGGCTGCTGGAGGCGACCAAGTTCGACCCCGGCGCCACGCTCGTCGAGCAGCTCACCCAGGGCCTGGACGCCCACCTCGACTACTTCATCCCCAACCGCCACGCCGTCCTGGCCGCGAACCGGGTACTGGCGGGCGACCCTGTCATCCAGACGATCATGACGGACGAACTCGACGCCCTGCGCTCACGCCTGCTCGGTGTGCTTCCGCTCGCCGACGCACGCACGCACGCCGCGGTCTCCGCGGTACTGAAGGCCTGGCTCGTGTTCGTCCAGGTGCTGTGCGTGGACTGGCTCACGCTCGAGACCTGCACCCGCACCGAGCTGCGGGACACCTGCATCGGCGCGGCGGTCGGCGCCCTGCGCCCCCTGCTCTCCGAGGACCCCGCCCCGGACTGGCCATCCGCCCTGCCCGCCTGAACCGGCCCGAGCGGGCCTGGTGCCCACAGAAAGCGCCTTCCACTTGGACCGACTGAGCCCCTCGGCAAGGTTCATCGTCCCAGCCCAGGAGGCACTTTCGCGTTCCCGGCCAGCAACCCCCAGCCGCACCTCGACGTCTTTCCCGTCGTAGGGCACCTCCAGCAGTACAAGGCGCGGGAAGGGACAGCGGCGAGGATATCGCGGCGAGCGCCGCTTCCCGCTCGGGGTGGCGGGGTACGTTCGTGGAGTGGCGAGGCGCCGGCCCCGAATCATGGGATTCCTCCCGCTGACCCCACACCCCTCCCCGGCCGGACAGCCATCGGGAGGCCCGCATCCTGGTGAGTGAGTGAGTGAGCATCGGTGCCCGGCCCGGTGAGTGAGGAATCCCGTAGTCACCGCTAACCTCGCCGTTTCACTGGGCGTGACATCGGACGCTGGCCCGCCACCCAACGCCGGAACTGGGACCGGCTCAACGACGAACAGCAGCGCCGACTCGACGAACTCAGCGTGAAGAAAGCCCCACGCACCCGCAAGACGACCGCGAAGCCGGCCACGGCGCATGGGCCGCGCGCGAGCGGCGAAGCTGGGGTGGACGGTGGCTGGCAGCCGCACTAGGCCTACCTCACCCAGCTCCTCGCCGAAGGCGCACGCCTGACGGCCGTCGTGCCGGGGGTGACCCGGCACGACGAGGAACATGCGCAGCCGGCAAGCGGCACTCCCGCTCGAGCAGCGGAAACAGCTGACAGACCTCGGCCTCCTCGACTGAGACTCGATCGTCCAGGAGATCGAGCCATCCCCGCGGACGCGGAGTCGACTTCCACAGGTCCTGGTGCCGGGTGAACAGGTTCGAGCCATCCCCGCGGGCACGGGGTCGACGCGAAGAAGACCGGGGAGACGGTCGCCTGGTCGCCCTCGACGGGGGCGGCCGGGTCCTGGGGTGGGCCGCCGTCGCGCCGGTGATGTCCAGGAAATCGGAGGCGCCACTACCCGCGCGTCTCATACCCTCGGCCCGCACCGACCCGTCGAATATCACCAAGGACTTTGTGAATCACTCCGATCTCCTCGCCAAGGCCCCTTCGCTCGCGGCCGGCATGGCCGCCGCCGATCACAGCCCGGACATCCAGCTGTCCCAGACTCGTCACCGCGCCGCGCTCGTGGCGAGCTGGCACATTGAGCCAGGCTCAACCGTCCTCGAGCTGGGCTGCGGCCAGGGTGACATGACCGCCGTCCTTGCAGAGGCGGTTGGGCCCCAAGGGTGCGTGGTGGCCGTTGACGTGGCCGCACCCTCCTACGGGGCGCCGGTCACGCTCGGAGAATCGGCAGCCCGGCTAGCGGCGGGCCCTCTCGGGCCACGCATCGACTTCCGCTTCGGCACCGACGTCCTCGACCCATCAGTCGACTTCCCCGAAAGCACCTTCGACCATGTGGTGCTCGCACATTGCTCCTGGTACTTCACATCACTCGGACAACTGCGAGACACGCTGGCCCGGGTACGGCCGTGGGCGCGGCGACTGTGGTTCACCGAGTGGGACTTGACGCCTGCCTCCGACGACCAGTTGGCGCACCTGCTCGCCGTGCTGATCCAGGGGCAGACCGAGGCCGCAGGATCGCATGGCCAGGGCAACGTCCGCACACCTTTCTCCCGTGAGGGCCTGCTGCGGCTCCTGCCTGAGGCCGGCTGGACGGCCGACGGCAGCAATCCGGTCAATACCGAAGAACTTCAGGACGGCGACTGGGAAATCGCTGCTTGCCTCGACCTGGTGGGAAGGGATGAGCGTCTGGCCGCGCTGCCCGAGCCGGTGCGACAGCTCGTCCTGAGCCAGGCCGACGTTCTCCGGGCCATTGCCCAGCCGCACGGCAACCGCGCGCTCGCCGCGTATTCAGTCACCGCGCGCTGACATACGACCCCAGCGGCTGGCCCGGTCAGAGTTCCCTACGTTGTTCTGCGGGACCGGGCGAGCCCTTCGTATGGTTGGCCCACCCAGGGGCGTCGGGTGTGGCTTTCAAAGTTCTGCCGTCTGTGGCTCTCACTGATTGGCCGCCCGACGCCCCACGACGACTCGACTGCCAATTAGGAATTGCGAATGATCGCTCCGTAGGGAATCGACAGCGAGGTCGTCCGTCGGGAAGCACCAGCACACCCCCACCGCACGGAGGCACCATGGCCGCGATCTGGGCCGGCATCGACGAAGGCAAGACCCATCACCACTGCGTCGCGATCGACGAGAGCGGCCACCGGCTGCTGTCACGACGCGTCGCCAACGACGAGCCCGAACTCCTCGAACTCCTCACCGACGTCCTGGCCCTGGGCGACAAGGTGACCTGGGGCATCGACCTGGCCGACGGCGGAGCCGCCCTGGTCATCACGATCCTCCTCAACCACGACCAGCCGGTGAACTACATCTCCGGCCGGACCATCCACCGCGCCTCCGAGAGCTACCGCGGCGAGGGCAAGACCGATGCCAAGGACGCCGCAGTCATCGCCGACCAGGTCCGCATCCGGCGTGACCTGAACCCCTTACGCGCCGGCGACGACACCGCCATCGACCTCAAGATCCTCGCCGGTCGCCGTATGGACCTGGTCACCGACCGCACCCGCACCGTCAACCGGCTCCGGGCCCAGTTCTCCGGAATCTTCCCCGGCCTGGAACGGGCCTTGGATCTCCCTAACACGGGCCCGCTGACGCTGCTGACCGGCTACCAGACCCCGGCTGGCATCCGCCGGCTCGGCACCAAGCGCCTGGAGACCTGGCTCCGGAACCGCAAGGTTCTCCGCGCCGACCAGCTCGCCGAAACGGCAGTCCAGGCCGCCGAACGCCAGCACACCAGCCTGCCCGGCGAGCCCTCGGGCGCGATACCGGCGCTCATCTCCCCATGGTCGCCACCACCGACACCCCACTTCGGTGCCGCAGCTCGCCCAGCAGTGCGGGCCGTCGCCCGGAGGGGGCGACGGCCCGTGCAGTCCCGTCACGCAGGACCCCGGCATCGCGCGGAGCCTGCGGGTAGTGGGTGTTAGCGGCGGCGGACCCAGGTTTCGGTGTCGACGGTGCGGCCGCGGTCGTCGCGCAGGGCGGCGGTGTCGGCACGGTTGTCCCAGACGTAGTCGCGGCGGTCCTGGAAGAGGTCGGTGCGGGTGTCGCGGCCGTTGCCGGTGTCTCAGGGAGCTCGGCGAGCGTCTTCGCGGCCTGCGGGGACAGACGCACCGCCCACGGCTGACCGGTCACCGGCGGCGACCGAGGACGTCGCCCAGATCCACGAAGCCGGACTCGTCACGGCCGGAGTCCATGAAGGCGTCGACGGCCGGGGCCGCGCCCACGCGCAACTGCCAGGTGCGCACCACCTCGTGCAAAGAGCTGAGGCTGAACGCGTGGCGGGCGTCCTCCAGGGCCTTGGCCCGGTCCCGCTCGAAGGCCGACACCCACGTGTCCGCACGGCGGTCGGCGCGCAGCAGGGCACGGAGTTCGGCCGGTGCACCGGGCGCAGGAGCGTACGGCGGGACGGGTACGTGGTCGGCGGTTGAGCGCTCACGGGCTCCTCCAGGCAGGTTGTACCGCCACGGTAGCCGCCGCAACGGTGGTGGGAGGAGGGGTTCAGCCCTCACGGCCGGTGGAGACGCCGCCCTTACCTGTCCTGCGAGGTGAGTAGGGCCTGGGAGCCGAGGGCGTCGGAGCCGACCACTGGAAGCCGCCAGCGGTGGCGCGTAGGCAGAGTGTGCGAGAACGGCTGACCACCCAAGGGCAGAGAACAGTTGCCCGTCGCTACACCACACCGGAGGACATGGCCGGGGATGGTCCACGACCTGGATCTCGTGCTCAGCTCCCCCGCCCGCCGCGGGGATACGCGAAGCCCCTCATCGAGGGGACTTCTCTTGCCGAGGACCCTGCCGCCGGACAGGACCGGCGCATCCGGGCAAATTCAGGCGAGGGACTCGTCGTCCCGAGGGACGAGGAGCACTCTCACCCCTCCCACCTCGGCCAACCAGCGCTCTCCCTGCTCAACGGCCGCCCGCCCCTCACCGAGCATCCGCGTGCGAATGTCGCGCGCCGACGCACGCAGCGCCGTCGCCGGCCTGCCCGCGAGCGGTCTCACGCATCCTGGGACCGATTCACCGTTCGGCCACGATGGTCGCGGGAGTGCCAGCCCACACCGCGGTGCCACCGGTTGTCATGGTGAGGCCGTACCTGTCGACGCTCGGCCGGCCGAACGCCTCCCACCGGCGGTATGCGGCGGTGATCTCGTCCCACAGCTGTCGGGACCCGGCCTGCGTGACGGCGAAGTCGGATGCGCTGCGGCCGTCGTAGTCGACGGCCGCCCACGAGCCGGTGGTCGGGGAGTCGACCCGAAGGCGGGTGTGGGCGTGTTCGCCACTGGTGTGCGAGCCGAACGACGCGTCGGGGACGGTGAGGCCGATGTGGAACTCGGCGTCGAGGTCGCCGCCCGCGACCGCCCACGGAGACAACCCCGTCAACGAGTAGGCGGCCGCGCTCACGGCGCCCTCCGACGCGGTCGGTGGCGGGTCGGGCTCGGCGTCGGGGCGTGCCATCTGCATGAAGGAGGCGAAAGCATGGAAGCGTCCCTGGGCCCGGCCGTCTCCGGTGGCGGTGAGTGCGAGGGTGCCGTAGCTGCACCAGGCCGAGGTCCAGGGGGCCACGATGCGGCCGCCCGGCCGAAGCTGGGTCAGCCACGCGGACGGAAGATGGTCGACGGAGAAGGTGGCCAGGACCACGTCGTAGGGGGCGTTCGGCGGCCAGCCGGCGGCGCCGTCCGCGGCCACGACCGTCGGCGCGCAGTCGGCCGACTTCAGGTTCTCCTGGGCGCCGGTGGCGAGGGTGGGGTCGAGGTCGACGGTGGTGACCTGCTCGTCCCCGACCAGCGCGCACAGCAGGCCCGCGTTGAAGCCGGTCCCCGCGCCCAGCACCCGCACTCGGGCTCGGGCGTCGTCCCGGGCGTGGGGTTCGACGAGGCCGGCCAGGAGGAGCATGCGGCCGACCATGGAGGGCATGGAGGCTGACGAGGACGGCAGGCCGTCGGTGAACCGGGTGACCAACGGCTGGTCCGAGTACGCCGCAGCCCACCAGCCGTCGGGCTCCGTCGCCCGGTCCACGGGCCGGTAGCCGCCGGAGCCGTCGCGCAGCCAGATCCGATCGGGCAAGAACCGGTGCCGCAGTACGCGGTGGAAGGCCTCCTGCAGGCGGGCGGGCAGCGGCCCGCCGAGCTGCTCGGCGACCGCCGCGAGGAGACCGTCGACGAGCGCGCCTTCGGCGGGGGCGTCCGGTGCGGTGGGCACGGCTACTGCTCCGAACCGGGGTTGGTGGGCGGGGGCGGGCGGAGGCGGAGGAGGTGGGACGGGCCGGTTCGGCTGATGCCCGTCATCACCGATAGGTGACCGATGCTTGCCCTCCACAAATCCCTGCCACAGCAGCCCTCCCACAGCTCGAGAACCCCTAACGGTAGAACCGGAAGAGCAGACACGGCAGGCGCATGCCAGACACGAGGAGAACCGCGTGGCCGCTTCCGGTCGCCTCTGACAGCCCGAAGGCATCCTGCCGGGGTTCAACCGGGTTGTGGTCGTGGGTGGCGGGCAGAGGCGGAGCCGGCCTTGTCGGCGGCCAGTTGGAAATCCCCAGTGGCGGCCACTTGGTGGGGAGGTATCTGGCCGCCGAAGGTCACTCTGCGTTGCCGGATGTTTCGTCGCTCTTGATCGGATCCAGCGGCAGCCAGGGCCTGGCTCTGCTGGAACCTGGATGGTGTTGTTGCACCTGCCGTAGCGGCATGTGGTGTGGTCGAGGCACCACCGCACGAAAGGCTCCGTCTTATGTACCCCTCCATCACGCCTCCCCGCCAGGTCAAGATCGGTGATGCGGCCGCGTTCGCCGGGACCACCCCACGCGCCATCCGCCACTACCACGAAATCGGCCTGCTGCCGGAGCCGGAGCGAGGTGGAGACGGTCGCCGCCGCTACGGCTACGACGACATGATCCGCCTGCTGTGGATCCGCAAAACGGCAGCGGTCGGCATCAGCCTGGACGATATGCGGGCCGCCTTCGACGAAGCCCGGGACATCGAGGAGATCCTGAGCAGGCTGGAGGAAACCTTGGCGGCACGGGAGGCCGAAATCGAACGTCAGCGCACGGCTGTCCGCCATCTGCAGGCGGTGGGCAACCCGCTGGGGCTGCTCTCCGAACTGGTCACGGACCGGCTCAGTCACCTGCCCCCGGGCGCACTGCGCCCCTCCGACCTCGACGCCCTGCTGGTCACGGAACGGGTCTTCGGCCCGCTGGGCGCCGCCATCCAGGCCAGCGTGTTCATCGTGCTGGCCACCCACCCCGATCTGAGGGCCGAGAACGACCGTCTCGATGCCGCCGAGGCCGCCCTCGACGACGGCGTCGATACCCGCGACCCACGCGTCGAAGAAGTCGCCGTACAGCGATGCGTCCAACAAAGGGCCCTGGAGCAGGCCATCGAGGCAGCTGGGCTGGATGCGGCAGAGGAGAGGCTCTTCGAGATCTACGACGCCGACCTGAAAGGGGAGGAGGACACACAGATGAGCGCCTTCGAAGCGATCACCAAAATGCCCTACGACTTCTCTCCCGCCCGGATGCGCTGTATGGAACTCACGGCACAACTCCTCGCCGACGCCCACTCCGCAGACCACTGATCGCCTGTGCCCGGCACCGATGCGGCCCGACAGCCGGTCGCGTCCATCCGCATACGGCTGGTCGCATCAGACATCGAGCCCGGGCCGTAGCAAAGAGTGACATCACAACTGGTCGTACGTGGGGATTCCGCACTGGCCGCTGACACGGCCTGGATGCTGTCGACCGGGGCGGTGACCGGCGACGTGTGACGGCTGCCGGACCTGCCCGCGGTCGACAGCGCCACGGGGGCTGGGAGCAGCCCGTCCGAAGGGGGCTCCCCGCAGTGGCTATTGCACCCCTCTGCCGGGTGGGGTGGGCCGTTGACGCGCTCGAGCAAGAAGGGTTCCACCCGGACAGCGTGCTCGCGCCCGGGTTGTACGGCTGCCCGGTGCGTCCCGGCGCCGGGGTTCAGAAGGAGAGGTCGAAGTAGTCGATGTCGGTGAACTCGACCCGGAGCTGGTCGGCTCGGGTTCCGCCGTCCTTGAAGTAGATCTCCTGCAGTCCCTCGGCGACGATCGCGCGCAGGTCGCGGTCGTCGGCGCCTTGGGCGCGGGCGTCAAAGAGGCGCTGGGCGTAGACGGCGGGGAGGTGGACGGTGAGGAGGCGGACGCGGCCGTCGTCGGTGGTGCCGACGGGTGCGGTGTAGCCGAACCGGGCCCGCGTCTCGAGGTCCCCTAGGTCGTCTCTTTCGGATCTTGTCGGTCAGGTCCGCGTCGTCCGGTGCCGTGCCTCGGCGTGCTGCCGGGGCTGCCGTGTACTGGACGTACTCGGTTGCCCCGGCAGTGCGGCGAGGTGCGGTGCCGGGCGTCGCGGGCCCGGCAAGATCCGGAAGAGACGGCCTACCACTCTGGCCTGGGTGTCGGAGAGCAGGTGCGCGAAGTCCTGGACGCGGTCACTCGCCTCCGTGCGCACCGCTTGCGCCCGGCACGTTCACGAAGTCGCTCAGACCGTTTGTTGCCAGCCGCCACCCTCCACGGCCCAGCCTGTGATCTGAGGCTTGACCGGAGGGAGCGCCCACGGCTCCAGGGCTCCGGCGCAGAGCTCCGCCAGGAACTGGACCATTCCGCCCTCGTAGTGCCACCAGGGGCCGTTGCGGGAGCAGATCGAGACCAGCCAGTGCTCCGGATCGTCCCCGAGCACGCTCCAGAAGAACTGGTCGCCCTCCGCCGAGTCCCCCCAGGGCATCAGGGTCGTCGAGATGAGCTCTGCAGGACGCAGATCGGCGGGGTAGTCGGAGTCCCACCTCTTCGATCGCGTGCCCTCCGCCTCGACCCTGACGGCTTCCTCCCCGGGCCACGGAAGCGCGAGGCCCAGGAAGTCGTCCAGGCCGAAGGCCGGATACCACTCGGCAAGCGACTTGAAGTCGGAGGGCAGAGTCCTTCCGGCTTCCTCCTCGACCGCCCGCCAGTCGATAACGGCCGGCTTCTCCCGGCGCAGTGCCACCAGCCCGGGTACAACGCGTTCCAGCACGGCTATTGCCTCGTCCGGGTCGAGGATCCGGTGCGCTGGCTTCTGCGTTCCTATGAGCTCTTCCACGGGCGCAGCCTCACACACAGCTCCGACAAACCACATCCCTGCCGACAGACCGGCCGGACCCGTCTGCGACCCTGCCCCGCCCCCGCACGCGCCCACACCCGGAAGGTGCCCGGTCGTCGACCGGTACCCAGCCGAACAGCAGGCGCATGTCCACGATGCTGCGCGTGGATGGGACCTGTCCCGCGCCTCGGCGGCGCCGGAACTTTTCCGGTTCCTGGCCCTCTCGCCGCCGACCTCCACCGGTGGCACCATGAGCCCAGACGGTGCCGACGCTCGGTACCGATTTCCTGGGGTCAACATGAACATTCGGCTCCCACTCGCCCGACTCACCCACTTCTTCGTGACAGCCGCGTTGGGTGCGCTGACCGCCTGCGGCGGCTCCGGCGGGCAATCGCCCCCGCAGGAATCCCCGTCCGTCGTACCGGGCACGTCCTCGGCGCTCTCCCCGGCTCCGACCGCACCCAGCACGCCCGGTGCCACCCCCGGTACGCCCGCACCGACTACCCCCGGGCCCGACGGCGGCACGCCGCCCCTCGGCTCGGCGCTCCTGCAGCCCGTGTGGCCGTTCCCCACGCTCGCCCAAGCCCAGGCGTGGCAACGGGAGTTCCGCTCCGGGGGCCACCAGCCCTGGCATCTCGACCCGGAGCAGACCGCGCTCTCCTTCACCCAGGGCTACCTCGGCTTCAAGGATGTCGGCCGAGTCTCCTCGCGCACCGTCACTGGCCGCGATGCCCGGATCGGCGTGGGCCTGAGCCTGCCCCCGGGCGCCGAGGGCTACAGGAGCACGGTCGCGGTCATCCACCTCGTACGGTACGGGGCCGGCGCGGACGCCCCGTGGGAGGTCGTGGGCACCGACGACACGACGTTCTCGCTGACCACGCCCGCTTACGGATCGGTCGTGCGCTCCCCTGTGCGGACCGGCGGCCGGATCAGCGGTGTGGACGAGAGCATCCGCGTGGACGTGCGCCAGCCCTCGTCCACGGCCCCGATCGGCACTTCCTGCTGCATTCCGGCCGGCGGAAGCGCGCAACCCTGGAATGCGACCGTGTCGTTCACCGGCGCCCGTGACCCGGTGCTGACCATCGTCGCGTCCACCGGCGGGCACATCTCCGATGTAGAGCGCTTCACGGTCACGGCGGTACGAACCGGCTGACGCGGGACGCGAAAGAGACCCGGGCCGGCTTCCCAGTTGGGGGCCGGGCCGGGCCGCTCGCAGAGCGGATGGTCGCCAAGGGCCGGAGAGCGTGAAGGCAGGCGTGGGGCCGGCGAACCGAGTCGCCTGGCTCGGACTCCTTGGAGCGATCACCGTTGAGCGGTGGTGCTGGCTCCGTCGAGCGATTCCCGGATGATGTCCACGTGCCCTGCATGCCGGGCGGTCTCCCTGATCAGGTGGAGCAGGATCCGGCGGGCCGACCGGTAGACCGTCTCCGACGGAGACCACGGAGTGCTCGGTAGGGGCTCCCACCGACAACCTGCCGGCGGAGCATCTTCCACAACCTCGACGCCCAAGACGAAAGCGACAAGCACTCCTGAAGTCGGACGGGGCCGCGGGCGCGGTAACGCCGCTCGCCCTCTGGGCAAGCGCGTGATCAGCATCTGAGATGGAGGCCGAGGATTCCCAGCACATGAAGGTCGTCCACCTGCTGTGGCCCGGCGGCCTGGCAACGACCATTCTGATCGGCGGTCCGGGTCAGGAGCCGACAGGGGCAGGCGGCTTCAGGAGCGAGGTCGGAAGGTAGGCGGACCTGGTCTGCAGGTCCCAGCCATGAACCTGTACGGCGAGAGCGGCCAAGGCGATCGCGCCCAGGGGGAGCAGAGTTCCGGGCGCGGGATTCTCACCGACACCGGCACGGTGCTGCGCCAGTCGTTCGTCCAAGGCCCGCTCGAAGGCGCACTGATCGTCGGCGAGCAGGACGCGCAGCAGGCGCTGGTCGGGACTCACCGCGTGGGCGGCGTCCAGGGCGAGGGCAGCGTCCAGTCGCTCATCCGTCGATGGCTTGGTCAGCGTCACCTGTGGCCAGTCTCGGGGCAGGTGGCCGCGGGCCGGGGTCAGGTAGGCGCACAGGGCGTCCATGTGTGCGAGGTCGTCCGGTTCGGAGACGGAGTCCCGGCCGGCGTGGGGCAGGTTGTTGTGGAGTGCGGGTGCGAAGTTTCTGCGCAGGAGCAGACCGATCACCCGCTCCCAGTCCTGCACCAGACCGCTGACGACGCAGATGTCGAAGGCGTCGATCCATGTGCGGGCGGTAACCGTGTCGGTCGCATCGTGCGTCTCGTCGTAGTCCAGCTCTTCACTGGTCAGACGCGTCCCGGTCAGAGGCAGGGGGATCTCCCAGTCGCCTCCGGGAAAGCAGCCCAGGTCCAGCACGCCCAGGCAGCATTCAGCAGCGGTGACCAGGGCAAGGCGAGTGCGCTCGTCGTCGAGGTCGGGGTCCTGGATAGTGCGCGCTGCGACGTGGTCGAGCAGCTCGTGGCCGAGTTCCTCAAGCATCACGCGCATCGGGTAGCCCCGCTGGTAGACGTCCTCGAAACGCTCCTGGACACGGTCCGCCTTGTCACCGAGGGCCTGGTCCAGGCGCTGCTGGTTCACGGGATGGCGTAGCGCGTGGTTGATCTCCATCCGTGCATCCTGTCAGGCGCCACCGACAGCGCCGCTCCACGCTTTCCGTCCGGTATCCGCATCCGGCAACGCGGGCCCCGAAGGCATTGTGGGGGTGGGGGTGATCACCCCGTGGCGCTCCAGGGCTGCTCGTCGTCGGACCGGATTACGCGCTGATGTTCTGATCGGGCCCGCTTCAAGCAGGCGGCGCCAAGAGCCGACCAGCGGCCGGCGCCGCCGGAGAGACCGCCGTTCACGCTCGGTCATACCGCCCCAGACGCCGACGAGGACGAGGACGGCGTACCTGCCTGTGACAACTACCGTGCTTCGGCTCATTTTCACGGTCGATGGGCTGAGCTGGGCGTCGCGCGGCTCGTCAGTGACGTAGCCGGGCGGCTGCGGCCAGAATCGGGGTGCTCACGACGGTGGCTGCGGCGCCGAGTGTGGTGTCGGTGGCCAGGATCGGCGTCCCCACAGCGCTGGGCGCGATCGCGGGGGCGGCGCCCGACGCCATTCCCTGCGCAGCGCGCGCGGACCTGCGCAACGCGGACCTGCGCAACGCGAACCCGTTGGGGGTGACATGGTCGGAACAGACACGTTGGCCTGATGACGTTGCAGCGGTGATGCGGGGCAGGTCCGTGCCGATCGGAGGTGGCCGGTATCGCGTACAGGGTTTCGGGAACAGCGGGGCAGATCTGTCAGTGCCCCCGGTACCGGTGTCCTGACTAAGCGTCGCAGTCTTCCGCGTTTCCTCCAGATCCCGCGGGGTCGGCGCCTTCGACCCATCCCGTACCGGGCCAGCCCCGACATCCGCGCCTCCGGCACCACCGAGATGGCCACCAGGCGCGCACCCAGCCCGCGTACGTCCTTCGCCCGCTCCAAAGCGGCCGTACGCCCGGCAGGATCGTCACCAGCCGCAAACGAGGGGTTTCACGTCTGGCGGGGTCGCGGGCGGCGATGTATCGGGCGACCGGGCATCGTGCCGACCGGGCCTCCACGGAGCGTGGCCCGCGGTTGTCGGAGCTCCGTGGAGGCCCGGTCGGCGTGTGATGGAGGCTGCCCTCGGCCTCAGGACCGTCCTCGCGGGCTCAGACGGCTGCCCCCGTCCCCCTTTCCTTCTTCCTCCGCGCCTCCAACGGGCTGCACCCGTCAGGGACTTCCTTCGCGGAGCGAGGGTCCCGTGCCGGTGGGGGTGTCGGGTTGAGGTGTTCCAGGGCGATCGCGATCGGGACCGCGGTGAAGATGGTCGAGGCGATGCCGACCAGGACGCCTGCGATCAGCGCAACGGAGAAGTCCGCCAGCGAGTCGCCGCCCAGTACCGCCAGTGAGGCCAGGATGAACAGGGCTCCCATACCGGTGTTCACCGTGCGCGGGAGTGTCTGGACCACCGCGTGGTTGGCCGTTTTCTCCAGGTCGCCTCGGGGGTCTCGGCGGCGCGCTTCGCGGACGCGGTCGAAGACGACCACCGTGTCGTTCACGGAGTAGCCGATCACCGTGAGCAGCGCCGCCAGGAAGACGCTGTCCACCGGCCTGCCCAGCCAGGCGAACAGGCCCACCACGAGGAGGACGTCGTGGACCATCGCAGAGACTGCCGCTGCCGCCAGGGTCCAGCGGAACCGCACGCTGAGGTAGATCAGCTGGGCGGCCACCGCGATGCCCAGGGCCAGGAGCGCCTTGTGGCGCAGTTCGCTGCCGAGGCTCGGGCCGATCTGTTCGTCACGCTCCACCGTGACGGTTCCGCCGGGCTCCTCCAAGGCCGCCTTGACGCGCTGCTGTTCGTCGTCGGTGAGCTTCTCCGTGCGTACGGTGATGTCGCCGTCGCCGGACTCCTGCACCACCGCGCGCGGGAACCCCGCGTCGGACACGGCGTTCCGGGCCGTGTCCGCGTCGACGGACCTGCTGGTGCTGTACTCGACGAGGCGGCCGCCGGTGAACTCCACGCCGAAGTCCAGGCCGCGGATGAGGATTCCTGCGACGGCCACCGCCACCAGGAGTGCGCTCGCGCCGAGCCGGCGGCGACGGTGGCGGACCAGGTTCGGGTTGCGGTGGGACAGCCATGTGCGGACCCGGCCCGTCGAGGCGATGCCCGTCAGACCGGGGCGCTTGCGTACGAAGCTGCGGGCGACGGCGAAGTCCGCGAGCGCGCGGGTGATCACGAGCGCCGTGAGCATCGATGCCAGGACGCCGATGCACAGGGTGACCCCGAAGCCCTTGACCGGGCCCGTGGCGAAGAAGAACAGCAATCCCGCGGCGAGCAGCGTCGTCACGTTCGAGTCGATCACCGCGCTCCACGCCTTCGCGAAGCCGGTCTTCACCGGCTTCGCCAAGTCCTTGGAACGGACGCCCAGGTACTCCTCCCTGGCCCGTTCGAAGACCAGGACGTTCGCGTCCACCGCCATGCCGATCGCCAGGACGAACCCGGCGAGCCCCGGCAGCGTGAGCGTCGCGCCGAGCGCCACCAGAGCGGCGTACGAGATGAGGCCGTACAGCGCGAGGGCCAAGGCGGCGAGCGCGCCAAGGAGCCGGTAGACGACGGTGATGAACAGTGCGGTCAGGGCGATGCCGATGAGCGCGGCCTTGGTGCTCGCCTCGATTGCGTCGGCGCCGAGCGTCGGGCCGACCGTGCGCTGCTCCACGACGTCGAGGGGCACCGGCAGCGCGCCGCCCTTCACGAGCGCCGCCAGCTCGCGCGCCTCGGCCCGGCCGAAGCCGCCGCTGATCTGCGTGGAGCCGCCGGTGATACCGGTCCCGCACACCACGTCCGCGGTGACGCCGGGCGCCGAGATGATCTTGTTGTCGAGGGTGATGACGACGCGGCGTTCCGGAGCGCCCTGAGGCGCGCAGGCCGCGTCCGAGGTGATCTTCGCCCAGGTGTCGCCCGCGCTTTTGCGGAAGTCGAGGGAGACCATCCAGCCGCTGAGCGACTGCTGGTCCAGGACCGCCTCGGCGTCCTCGACCCCCTCGCCGGTGAGGGCGGTGGGGCCCAGCTTCAGGTGGTTGCCCGGCCGGTCCGGGTCGGGCAGGGTGCGCAATCCGTCGGCCTCGGGCTTCGCGGAGCCCTTGTCGGCCGTCGCCCCCGTCACCGGGTGGACCGTGAGCTGTGCGGTGCGGCCGATGACCTCGGCGGCCTTGCGTGGGTCCTGCACTCCGGGCAGTTCGACGATGATCCGTTTCTCGCCGGAGCGGGCGATGCCGGGTTCGGAGACGCCGAGGGCGTCGACGCGCTGCCTGAGGACCTCCAGAGCGCGGTCGGTGGATGCGGCGTCGGCCTTGACGGTGGGTGAGTCCCGGGTCTCCAGGACGATCTGGGTGCCGCCGCGCAGATCGAGGCCGAGGCGGGCGGATTGGGTGAGGGCGATGTAGAGGGACAGCGCGACGGCTGCCAGCGCGACGATCGCCCTCCACAAGGGTGGGCGGGACAAGGGTGCGCGAGACATGCGTACTCCACGATGAGGGCAGGACGGAGGGACGCGTGACCGGCCCCGCGCGGTGTGCGCCGGGTCAGAAGGGTCAGGCGTCGATGACGGTCTGCGTGCTCATCGGTGGGGCGGGCCGCGCGGGGCGGCGGACTCGGCCGGCCTGCGCGGCGGCGCGAGTGCGGTGGCGGGGCCCGTGTCGGGCCCGCCCAGGGCGCGGCGCGGGGCCGTGTCGACGGCCGTACGCGCGGGGCCCGCAGGCTGCGGGCCCGGGATGTGGGCGTCAGGTCGGTGCGTGACCGCGACATGCCGCGCCGGGACGTCGTCCGGTCCTGCCCCTTGTCCGGCGTGCCCCGCCACCGTGTGGTGGGCGAGCGGCCTGTCGGCGGGCATGGGCATGCCCTGCGTCCCGGCCACCGGGACGAACAGCGCGAGGACGGTGACGACGAGGGTCAGCGCGGACGCGGCCAGGCGCGCGGAGCGGCTCTGTTGCGGCACGCGTCCCCCAACCCTTCGGTGCTCGTCGGGTGCGCACTGCGTGGCCCCGCCCTGCTCAACGTATGGGGCACCCCGGTCCGTTCCGTGTTCCTCGGCAGTTCTTCGGAAGCCGAAGAACTTCAGCAACAGCGCGAAACCCAGCCGGTTCGCCGCCCCCGACTTGCTCCGAAGTCGCTCCTGGTCCTCCTCCAAACAGCGTCCAGACCTCGATCAAGTCCTCCGGCTCCCACTCCTGCCGCACTTCGCACTCCCGCCGGTCTTCGTGACCGGACCAACGTCGCCGAGCGGCTCCTCAAGAATCCGGAAAGATCGAAGACCCGGACAAGCCCACCCCGGATTTGCTACAGAGAGCTACTTGTCACTTCGTGGCAGCTTCGGGAGGACAGGGCCCTGGAGCACGTCTTCTCCGTCGTCGCGCTCAACCTCATTCGCCTCGATGCCTGGTGGAACGGCCACCCACTCGACCGCACCGCGTCACCCACCTTGCCCGCCTCGACCTCTCCCTCGCCGCGTAACCGAATAAGCCAGCAGGATCGGTGACAGCATTCCTACTGGCACCCCATGTCCCGCTGTGTGCCCCAGGTTGTTCCTCCGTCACGGGGTACGGGAACGCTTGGTGGCATCATCGCGGGACGGCTACTCGGCCCCGAAGTCCCAGCCGAGACACCAGACTCAAGTAGCGGGTGATCATCTACACCGTTGTTGGGTGCCAGGCCGAGGTCAACGTCCCTGGTAGAGCAGCTCCAAGCGGGGCGCAGCAGCTTGTCGGTACCAGCTGCCACGCTCACCCGGTGACCGAGACCCCCACAGCCGTGTACCGGCTCTACGACGCGGCCGGCTACCTGCTCTATGTCGGCTCGTCCGGTGATCCCACGCGCCGTTGGCGCGAGCACCGCAAAGAGATGTTCTGGTGGCGAGAGGTCGCCCGTCACGAGCGCCAGTGGTACGCCTCGGACCGGCTGGCCCGCGCGGCTGAGGGCGAGGCGATCTTCTGGGAGCAGCCCCGCTACAACAAGGGCGAGTCCGGCCCCGTGCTGCCGTCCGGAGTGCCCCGGCAGCCGCACGGTACGCGGATCGCCTACCAGTGTCGGGAGCTCCGGCCGGCCTTCCGCCGAGAGTGGTTCTTGTGGAGACTCCACCTGCAGGACGGCACCGAGACGGAACGCGAGACGCTCCACCGGATCGTCCTACTCCTGCTGAGGGCTCGCCTGGCGAACCTACGCCGCGGGGAGCCGCTTCCCGATCAGGGCCCGTAGCTCCAGCCCCGCGCGCTGCACCCGCTCGTCCGCTCCGTCGAGCCGGCCCTGGAGGAGGGCCAGGGTCTCGACCTCGCCGCGGGTGAGGAGCAGCCGTGTGCCGGGCGCGTCCATGGCCCTTGGGGAGGATCGGAACGAGCGGTAGCGACTCGGTTGTGAGAAGCCCGGCTCCTGCTTGCTGCACGGCCCGGCTTCGCCAGATGCCCGCATGCGTGGGCAGGGACGAGCCAGGTCGGTGCGGACGTACCGGTGGGTGGCCGACAGCGACCGTACGCCCGGCCGACAGGCCAGGTGGGCCCCGAGCTGCCGGGCGTGCGCGAGGAGGGAAGCGGGGTTCGGCGCGCCCCGAAGATCTTTTAAGAATTTTCCGACTGGCTTTTTCACTCAACGGCATTAACGCAATGTTGGACATTGAAGCCCTTACAGGGGCATTTGGATGCTCCAAGCGCCCTCTGTGCACACGGCGTTCGGAGATTCATTCCTGCGGGGCCTCGTAAGCTGAACGTGTTCCACCCCCTCCGACGGACAGGTCGAGCAGGTGCTCGGAAAGCACGCCTACGAGCCCCTGCCAGGTCTGTCCGGCGTGCCGCAAGACCCCTGAGGGGTGCAGATGGAACCGCAGCCGATCGAGCAGGCCGGCAGCGGCCCTGACCCGGGTTATTCCGGAGAGGGCGCAGGTAGTACCGGAGGTGGAGGCGGCGGGATCTGGAAGAAGATCCGCGACAAGTTCGCCACCGGGGCCGCCGAAGGTGGCGGCCAGACCCTCGGCGAGAAGGCGGCCGAGTGGATCGTGGGGCTCCTGTTCCACACAGCAGAACGGCCCACCCCTGAACCGGGGCGGACCGTTGGTGTCACTGCGTAGGTGACTGAAAGGACCGTCCGGATACGGGGCTGCAACCCCCCGGGCGGTTCTTTCGCGTTCGGCACCGTTCAGCTGAACATGCACGAACGCTGGCTAGGGTACCAAGGCGGTTCTGTCATGCTCGGACCGCAACAGCCCCGTAGCGCCCCAGCGGCCTTATCTCCAGGGCGCTGACGTCGGTGCGCGGACCGGTCACACGGTGGCGGCCGCCTTCGAGGGGCGACCCCAGACCTGGCCCCGGTCGATCGCGTCGAGCAGCACCGGCTCCCAGCCGGCGGCCGCGAGCGAGGCGGTGTCGGGCAGACCCGCGTCGGCGAGAACCTGCAGCTGCACCGCTCGCCCCGAAGGGGGCCGACGTTCAGCGTCAGCCCCCTGCGCGCATCCCACGCACAAGGCCCCCGCTGGCGTCAGGCGGGTTCAGCGCCCGAGCGAGGGGCCTGAGCGGGCCTGGGGCGGCGGCTGGTACCGGTACTCGCTCTGCGCCGCGCCGGGCGTTCTCGCAGGCCCGTTCGGCGGCCTGCTGCCGAGCCTGCTTGATGTACGCGGCGCGCTGCTGCGCCTCGGTGGCGTGCTGGGTGGGGGCCTCGGTCGCCATGCGCGAGCGCAGCGTCTTCTCCTCCTGCAGCTTGCCCGCCGTAGTGGTGTGCTACCGCGCGAGGCCACGTTGCTCCGAGGCCTGGCGCTCGGCGAGGTCGGCTCTCCGGGCGACGACACTGTTGGCGATCCCTTCGATCTCCGGGAGCTGTTCGCGCATCGCGGCGAGGCGGGTCTGCAGCTCGTCGACGTCGCGCGGGCCCTCCCGGCGGGAGCCCTGTTCCTCGAAGAGGTGGATCGTCTCGGGGCTGCGGATCGCGGACCATGCCTCGCGCCCGGCGTCCTCGGCGGCCCGCCCGGCCCGCAGGATCTCCCGGTAGGCCTCGCTCTCCTTCTTGTCGTACTCGGCGGCGATCTGCAGCGTCTCCTTGCGGCTGGTGCCGGCCAGCCGCAGCGCCAGACGCGACTTGGTCTTCGCCTCGGCCACCCGCCGGAGGACTTCCTGCGCGTGGCGCACGGCCACGCCCGCCTGCTGTTCGTTGCGCCGCTCCGTCGCGGCGACAGCGCCAAGCTCGTCGGCGCGGTCCAGCACCATCGTGACCTCGCGGACCCGCTCCTGGCCGGGGATGACGGGCGCGGCGAGCTGCGCCGCTATGTGACGCCAGTACCGGCTGTGCACCCGTGCGGCAGGATGCTCGCACTGGGGGCATCCACCAGGCGGCCCGCACCCCGCCGCGTCGACCATCAAGCTGTCATCGGCGACTACGACCTGCCGCACCACGAGGTTCAGACCCGGGAAGAGAACATCTTCGAGCGTCTCCACCTTCACAACATTGTTTGATCTGCGCGCGCAGCTTGGCCCTGTCGAAGATCGTCGGGTCGTCCACGGGGCAGAAGCTGGCCCCGTCCCAGCGCGCCTCGGCGTACGCGTACACGGTGCCCCCGGACCACCGTCGGCTGGGCGGAGCTACGGCCCCGGGGACGCACCCGGCCTGTGGGCATCCATCGCCGCGCCGACCCTCGTTCCGCCTCCCACGACAAGTCATCTGTTGCCCGACGGCTGGCGTCTTGTCAGGTGCGTGCGGGCGCTGCTTCCTCTCTGGCAGCGCCGGCATTGAAGTAAGCCGCAATCCGCAACAGGGCGCAGACGTCGTCGTCCGGAGTACGGAGCGACTCGCGCGTGCGGGCATCGGCGTATTCGGCCGGGACGAGTGCGGGATCCCCTCGGACATAGACGGCCACTGCTGCGCGGAGCTGGTCGGCCGTCACGGCCGCAGCCAGCTCGGCCGCCACGAGTCCGGCGGCGTGATGGCGGTCCTCGGCCGTACGGCGCACCGACTTCTCCAGGTAGTGCCGCAGGGCCCACTGGCCGTCCCGGATCTCCACGGCACGGCGATACAGACGCCACGCCGTGCCCCAGCCCGGCGCACGGGTCGCCGTGACCGACCCGTGCGGTTCGAGCACGATGCCTGGTACGACGTCGTGCATGACGCTCCACAGGGGCGCCAGGGCGCGGTAGTCGCGGTGCGTGCGCAACCAGGTCTTCGTGCGCAGGACGGTGTGAACGGCCAGCGTCGGGATGAAGAATCCGGTGAGGACGAGCAGGTTGCCGACGTCGGCGAAGACCCACGCCAGGCTCTCGGTGGCCGCCGACGGTCCGCCGGATCCGCTTGCTGCGGCTGCGACTGCGACGAGTCGGATGGCGCTGTAGCCGAGCGTGATCAGGGCCCCGGCGCCGACGACACGTAGTCCGCGGGCGATCCACACCTCTTCCGTGCGGCCAGCGGCACGCCAGCAGCCGACGCCGAGGACGCCCTGCCCGATGCCGTACGCGACCACGTAGAGGACCAGGTACGTCTGGTAGACGCCGTAGTGGATGTACGTGGCTGTGAATCCTTGAGGCGTCGTCGGACCGCTGGCGGGAAGCAAGAAGAAGAGGGTGGCCAGTGCCAGGACGACCGCTCCGCCGGCCGTGAGGAACAGGCGGGCCCGTGCCCGCGCCCGGTCCGGGGATAGCGCCCAGTAGGCGAAGACCACGGGTTGCAACGCCACCTGCGCCGTCACGAAGCCGAACGCCATGAGGATGCCGATCGAGGGGCGGCCCGTGACGCCGCCCACGAACCGCCATACCGGTTCCAGGGAAACCAGGAAGGAGCATGCGCAAAAGCCGTAGACGCCTGCGAGGGCGGCACGCGCCCGATCCTGCGTCAGACGTTGCGGGGAGGCGAGGAGCAGGAGGAATCCGGCTGCGGCCAGCGCCAGGCACACCGGATGGAGCAGCTGCTGCACAATCCTTGTTCACTTCCTCATATCGTGGCCGCCCAACAACGTCTCCGCGACTCGGTCGTGCTCTTTGACGCGGACTCGGGGTCGGTGGACGTGGCGCTGCAGGTACGTGCCGACCAGCTCCGCCTCCGTCTCGTCGCCGTGGGCGTAGTCCGTGCGGCCCAGCATCATCCTCACCACCGACGGGTCGAGCGTGGGGACGGGGCGCTCGGAGTCCGGGCCCGCCTGCGGCAAGGCCGCGAAGCCCTGGTGGTTGCAGAGTATGTGCGCCAATTCGTGGGCGATGATGTGGTCTTGATGGGCACGACTGGTCTTCTCGTCGACGAAGACGTAGTCGACGCCGTCCGCCATCCGGATCCACAGGCCGCACACGCCCCCTACGTTGTCCGCGGGCGATGGAACGATCCGTATGGGATGCCCGGAGCGTTCCTCCACAGCGGGCAGCAGGTCCCGCACGTTGTCGACCGGCGGCAGCCGGAGACTGCGGACGAAGCGGCGGCTTTGGCGCCGCACGGCATCCGAGTACTTCACGAACCCTCCCCCTCGTCCTCGTCGGCCGCGCCGCCCCCGCTCTTCTCCTCCCCGGCTGGATCGGATGCAAGGCCCTCCTGCATCCGAAGGTGCTCGATGGCCGCGAGGATCTGCTCCATGCTCGCCGGCGACAGCCCGGCAGCCCGTGTCGCAACCCTCTGCACTCCGCTGTCGCGCAGCCGCCGTACGAGGTCCAGTTCGGCGTCGACCCTGCCTGCGGTGTCATCGTCGAAGAAGTACGCCACGGGCACGCCGAAGAACTCCGCGAGCGCCTCGAGGTGCCGCCGGGTCGGGTTGTCCCGCCGTCCGGTGCGCAGTTGCCACAGGTAGACGTGGGAGAGCCCCGGGCCCCCGCGTTCCTGCAGCAGCTGCGCGACCTCCTTGTTCGAGTAGGGGCCCCGACCCGGCGGGTGAACCGTCCCGAAGAGCCTGTCCAGTCTCTCTCTAAACGCTTCCTCTGACAGAACAGCCCCCTGAGCAGCAGGATTAATGTTGGTTGACGACCTGAAAAGATCATGCCAGACTCAAGGTCGTTAGCTGAGATTAATCGAACTGGCCAATCATCATCCGGGGAAAACCAGCCACACCCATCACTATGGGACACCGGGGCGACCGGGGCGGGGTTCCCTCCGACTGCAACAGCGGGGATCGTGTGTCCCCCGTTGTTCGTGGAGGTGCGGGGCCCTCACGGGACCGTTGCCGCATGCGCACGTCCGCGCGGACCTGCGCGCGAACCCTCCCTCAAAACTTGACCGATTACCGTCCCCCACCTGCCCGGCCGTCTGGGGCGCCCAGCGGGCTGCCAGGAACCGGAGGGGTTGTCAGGCGCGCCGAGTGCGTCCGGCGCGCCTTTTCGTCCGGACGGAAACCGCCAGACAGGAGTCAACGTGTTACAGGCCGAGCTATTACGCCACAAGAGGATTGCCGTGGTGTATGGCCCCGTTTCCGAAGAGGACAGCCTCTACATTCGCAACGTACCGCGCGAGAAGTGGTCACTCGCAGGCATTCTGGGCACCCTTGAGCGCCTCGGCCTGCACGCCGAACATGTGGATCCCACAGACACGGACTTCATCGAGCGCATCCGGCGCTTCGACGTGGCCTTCCTGAACGTGCACGGCCCGTACGGCGAGGACGGCAGGCTCCAGGGGCTGCTCGACTACCTCTCGATCCCCTACACCTCTTCCGGTGTGCTGGCCGGCAGCATCGGCATGGACAAGCTCGCCAGCAAGGCCGTGTTCAGCTACCTCGGGATACCCGTCCCGCGGGCTGTCCCCGTCCCCCGGGCCGCCGAGTTGCCGACCGACTTCTCGTTCCCCGCCATGCTCAAGGCCGTGGACGGCGGCAGCAGCGTCGGCATGGCACTGGTCGGCGCCTCGGCCGACCTGCCCCGCGAGGTCGAAGTCCTGAACAGCCGAGGGTTCAACCGGCTCTTCCTCGAGGAATACATCCACGGCCGGGCCGTCACCGTGAGCGTCATCGCAACGGAGTCGGGCCCGACGGCACTGCCGCCGCTCGAGTTCGTCACCGAGTCCGAGTACTACGACGAGTCGACGAAACTCGGGGGCTCCGGGGCGCCGCGCGTCGAATACCGCGTACCGGACCTGCCGCCCCACGAGCTCAAGGACCTGACCGAGAAGTCGAAGGCAGTCTACGAGTTCCTCGCCTGCCGCGGAGCCGTCCGGATCGACTACATGATCGACAATCAGGGCGTCGCCTACGCCCTAGAGGTGAACACCATTCCGGGCCTGCAGGACCAGAGCAACCTGCCCGTTTCCTGCCGCCTCGAGGGCATCACCTACCCCGAACTCATCACTTCCCTCCTGGTGAACGCCGTCGAGAGTGCCGCACCCGCTCCGTGGACAGTCGAGTGATCGCCAAGCTGCAACTGCTCCCACCTCCCGGCGGATTGCGCCGGTTCGCCGTTGCCAACCTCATCAACACGGTCGGCAGCGGGCTGTACATCACCGGCGGCACCCTGTTCTTCACCAGGACCGTCGGGCTGAGCGTCGAGCAGACGGCATTCGGGCTGACCGTGGGCACCGGAGTGGGGCTCGCCCTGATGA
Source organism: Streptomyces avidinii (assembly GCF_045161815.1). Taxonomy (NCBI): domain Bacteria; kingdom Bacillati; phylum Actinomycetota; class Actinomycetes; order Kitasatosporales; family Streptomycetaceae; genus Streptomyces; species Streptomyces avidinii. Next base: position 8,170,044 of record NZ_CP108863.1, on the reverse strand, counting down.
TGGTGTTCGGCCGGCTGGCCGACCGGTTCGGGCCCAAGCTCGTCTACGTGTCGCTGCTGGTGGTCCAGGCCATGATGATGGCCGTGTTCACCCAGGTGCGCAGCTTCTCCTGGTTTCTCGTGGTTGCCACCATCAGCGGCATCGCGGATCGCGGGATCTCCGGCACCGTCGGCTCCCTGATCCACGCGATGAGCGACGGCGGCAACCGGATCACCGCCAGGGCGCAACTCAGGACCGCCACCAACGTCGGGCTGGGGCTGGGCACGCTGATCGCCGGCGCCGCACTGCTGGTGGACACGCCGCAGGCCTACACGTTCGTGGTGGCGGGCAACGCCGTCCTCTTCGCTGCCGCCGCATCCATGCTGGCCGGAGTGCACGTCGCGCACCACCGGGTGTCCCGCGCCGCAGCGGTCGGCGCGGTCCGTGCACCGGGCCCGCTGCGCGACACCCGCTATCTCGCCGTGACCGCGGCCAACGGACTGCTGGCGCTGCACGCCAGCGTGCTGAGCTTCGCCCTGCCGCTCTGGGTCGCCGACCACACCGGCGCACCCAAGTGGTCCATCGCCATGGTGATGATCGTCAACACGGTCATCGTGGTCCTCCTCCAGGTACGGGTCAGCCAGCGAGCGAGTGCCGTACCCCAGGCGGCCCGGATGGCGCGGCTGACCGGTATCGCGCTCGCTGCGGCCTGCCTGACGCTGGCGGCCACGGAGTCTCTGGGGCCCGTCCTCTGCATCGCCGTTCTCCTCCTGTGGACCGTGATCTACACGGCCGGCGAGTTGTGGCAGACGTCCGCGGAGTTCTGCTTCGGGTTCGAGCTGGCCTCCGACGACGCACAGGGCGCCTACCAAAGCGTCTTCGCACTGGGGCCGGGCGTGATGCGCGCCCTCGCCCCGACCCTGCTGGCCACGTTGGTCTTGGGGAACGGAACCAGGGGATGGATCGTGCTCGCGGGGTTCTTCGTCGTGTCCGGCTTCCTGGCATCGACGGCGGCACTGGCCGCGAACCGCAACCGGCCCGCGTTCCGACGTCCGGCGGCGACCACCCCCTCGACGCTGCCCGCGGATCGGAGCGTCGCGTCCTCGTGAAGTCCCCAGCACGGAGCACCAAGGTGACCACACCCCTCCCCGTCCAGCGCTATCCCCAGCACTTCACCGCGGCGGAGCAGTCCGACGCCGCCTTCCCCTGGCCCTCCGGCGGTCCGGAGGTCTGGGGGGAGAAGTGCTGCGGACTGGCCTGTCTGCGCATGATCCTCGACCACCACGGCCTGCCGGTCCCGTCCCAGCGGCACCTGTTGAGGGAGGGACTGGAACAGGGCGCCTACACGCCCAAGGGGTGGATCCACCGGGGCCTGGTCGATATCGCCGGCCTGCACGGGCTGTCCGGTGCGGCAGCACCCTTCAGCTCCCCCGCACAGCTGCAGAGCATCGCCGAGGCGGGACTGCCGAGCATCGTGTCGGCCAGCTTCCGGTTTCCCGAGGACGGCCGCAAGGGCGGACATCTCGTGGTGTTCCGCGGCGAGGCCGTCAAGGACGGCGAACGGTACACGGCGTTCGCCGACCCGTCCCGCTGGGGTGCCCACCATACGGAGCTGCCCGCCGAACGGTTCTGGGCGAGCTGGACGGGCCGGGCCGTGGTCCTGTGGCCACAGGGCCGGCCGGCCGCGCGGATCGCCGACGCCGTCGGTCCGGACGTGGCGGACCTGCTCGGGATCTCTCCCGGGTCCGAGGCGCTGGTCGGGGAGGCCCGGTGACCATCGATGTGGTGAAGAGTCTCGACGGTGTCGACAGCGACGCCTGGGATGCCCTGTCCGGCGGCTCGTTCTATGCGGGGCATGCCTGGACGAGATACCAGGAGGCGGATCCCGGATCGTCCGTGCGCTACGTGCTGGTCCGTGAGGGCGAGGGTCAGCTCGTCGCGGGAGTCCCGGTGTACCTTGTGGACTCCGAAGCGAGCGCCATGTACGACCCCGCACGGCTGTTTCCCGACCTGCCGCAGCAGAGTCGGACCATGGGACGCACCGTGCTGGCGGGAAACCGGCGCGGTTACGCCAACCGCATCCTCACGGATGCCGGAGCGGACGCGGACCCGGAGCGGAAGCGGCACCTCACCGGTCAGCTCGTCGACGCCGTCAATCGGATCGCGGCGGAAGAGGCCGACGGGCACGCGTGGTGGCTGTACCTGGGCGAGGCCGATGCCGAGGCCCTGCTGCCGTTCGGTGCGGGATCTCCGCCCAGACTGCTCGCCGCGGACTGCGCCATCGCGCTACCCGGGACGTCCTTCGAGGACTACCTGCAGTCCGGATCGAGCAACATGAGACGGCAGATCCGCAAGGACCGCGACGCGTTCCGTGCGGCTGGCTACACCTGCTCGGAGATTCCGTTCTCCGCCTGCTGGGACGAGATCAGCCCCCTCATCGCCTCCCACCAGCAGCACCACGGCGAGCGGTCCGGCACCGACTTCATCCGTGCCCTGATGCGCGGCCAGGCGGAGGCCGCCGCGGACGCCGGTGTCGTGCACGCCTGCCACAAGGACGGCGGGATGGTCGGCTGCACCCTCACCTATGTGACGCCCCACGAAGTCTCTTCCAGGGCCTACGGGTTCGACTACCGGCACCCCGCGGTCGCGGCCGAGTACTTCGAACTCCTCTACTACCGGCCGATGGAAGCGGCCTACCGGGTCGGCGCATCCCGCCTGCACCTGGGAATCGGCACCCTGCAGCCGAAGATCCGCCGCGGCGCGGAGGTCTCCCTTCTGTGGGGTGTACGGACCGGTGTGACCGACGGCGGCGACTCCGGAACGGCACGCACCCGCAACGCCGTCCGGTGGCAGCAGCTCGTCGGCGACATGGGCGGCGCCGCCGAGCGGACCGCATCCGCATCCCGTTTCCTCGCCAATGCGCTGTGACGTCTGATCCACATTCCAGAGAAAGGCAGATCATGCCCGCGCACAACGCCTGGGTCGTGTTCGTGGAGTTGCACACGCTGCCCGGCAGCGGCAGCGGTCGACTGTCGGCCGGCGGGTCCATCACGGCTCCCGCACGGGCCCAACTCGAGGCAGCCCGGCGACTCGGTTTCCGCACGGCGGTCGCTGCATCCGACACGACCAGCTACGGACACCAGTTCGATGATGTGGTCGACGCATGGCTGGTGACGAACACCTCGGACGCCGCCACCGTCGTACACGTGCTCAAGGTACTGACCGGCGAAATCGCAGCCGTGTTCAGTTCCGTGGACAGCTTCGTCCGGACGGCGGCCGCGGTCGCCGCGAAGCTCGGCCTCACCGGACCCCAGCCGCTGGGCGCCGGCATCGCCCGGGACAAGGCGGTGGCCCGGGCAGCCCTGGCCACGGCCGGGCTCCCGGACATCCGGTGGGGGGTCAAGTCCGCGTACGACGAGGACCTGGAATCGCCGATCGGCTACCCGTGCATCGTCAAGCCTGTGGACGGTGCCTCGAGTTGGGACGTCATCCTGGCCGAGGACGTGCACGCGGTGCGCGACGTGGCGGCCCGGCACCTGGAGCGGGCGTACGGCAGGCGCGTGCGCCCGCAGCGCAGGCTGCTGTTCGAGGAGGTCCTCGTCGGGCCGCTGTTCAGCGCCGAGGGATTCGTCGACTCGGGCGACCTACGCATCATCGGGTACTCGGACCGCGTGATGTCCCCTCCGCCCCGGTTCGTGGAACTCGCAGTCCGCTTCTCCGCCGAGCGCCCCTTCCCCGGTGCGGACGACTACGTGGCGCAGACGTTGGCAGCGCTGGAGTACGACTTCGGCGCCTTCCACCTCGAGTTCATCCTGACGGAGGACGGGCCGAGGCTGGTCGAACTCAATCCGCGCTTCGTCGGCGCCGGCGTTCAGCACGCCATCGGCGAGCTGACGGGTGTCCTGCCCGCCGAGCTGCTGCTGGCGAAGCTGACGGGCAGCCCGGTACCCGAGTTCGCCTTCGAGGGAGCGGTGACGGAGCTGTACCTGACGGCGCCGTCCTCCGGCCGGTTGGCGGACGTGCAAGGGCTGGACGAAGCGGTGGCCGTGGAGGGCTGCCGGGCAGCCGGCCTCTACGTCGCCCTCGGCGACGAGGTCAGCAGTGAGATCGAGTCCAACAGCCAGTACATCGGCTACGTGCACGCCGTCGGACGCTCCCGCGAGGAGTCGTACGCGATCGCCGTGGAGTCGGCGTCGCGCATCTTCTACGGGATCCGAGAGCGATGAACGCCCGAACGCCGACACACCGGGAGCGCTGACATGGCGGAACGTCGCCCCGAGACCCCCACGCGCCTGCTCCACTCCATCACGTTGTCCGACTTCCTCACGGACGCGCTGCAGTCCACGGCACGTCGGCTGGAGGTCGGCTGGTCCCCGCTGACCCTGGCGGCAGCGGCCCTCTACACCCATCACCTGACGGGAGCGGACGAGGTCACCCTGGGGCTGCCGCTGCGCCTGACGGTACGACCCGGTGAGAGCCTGACCGCGTTGGTCCGGCAGACCGACAGCGCCGTGCGCGAGGCGCTGCGGCGGGAACCGGACTTGCTCGGTGGCGCCCTCCGGCTGACCGGAGCGGACCTGACCGTCGTCGTCCGCGAGGGACGGGGCGGACGGCCTGCGCTCCTGCGCGTCGACGCCGACCCGGCACTGCACGACGCCGGGCAGGTCGCCGCGCACGCGGACCGCATCCTCCGGGTGCTGACGGCTCTGGCGGAGGATCCGGACCGGCAGGTCGGGCGGGTGGAGATCCTGCACGGCGCGGAACGCCGTCGGATGCTCGCCGAGTGGAACGACACCGCGGTGGGCTTCCCCGCGAATGCCGCCGTCCACGCTCTGTTCGAGGCCCAGGCGGCACGTACGCCCGACGCCGTCGCCGTCTCCGGGCGGACCGAACTGTCCTACCGCGAACTCGACGCTCGGGCCAACCGGCTGGCCCATCGGCTGCTGAAGCTGGGCGTGCGCAGCGACGACCGGGTCGCGGTCCTCCTGGAGCGCTCGTCCGAGGTCGTGGTCTCCTCACTCGCCGTACTCAAGGCGGGTGCGGCGTACGTGCCGATCGACCCGGACCAGCCCGCCTCGCGCTCGGAGTTCATTCTCCGCGACACTGCGGCGGTGGCCCTGGTGACCGACCGTGACTCGGACCGGATCGGCTTCAGGGTCGGGGCGCCGGTGCTGCGCGTGGGCGGCGGGCACGACACGGCGGACGGCCCCGAGGCCGCTCCGGGCAGGATCGTGCACCCGCAGCAGGTCGCCTACGTGATGTTCACCTCAGGCTCGACCGGCACGCCCAAGGGTGTGGCCAACACGCATCGCAACGTCGTGCACCTCGCGGCCGACCGGTACTGGCGGGGCGGCAACCACGAGCGGGTCCTGATGCACTCGGCCTACGCCTTCGACGCCTCGACCTTCGAGATATGGACCCCGCTGCTGACGGGGGGCCGGGTCGTCGTCGCCCCGCCCGGCCGGCTGGACGCCGCCGCGTTCGCCGCCGCTGTCGCCGAACAGGCGGTGACCGGCCTCTTCGTCAGCGCCGGCCTGTTCCGCGTGCTGGCCGAGGAGCACCCTGAATGCTTCGCCGGCGTACGGGAGATCTGGGCGGGCGGCGACGTGGTCTCCCCCACGGCGGTGCGTCGGGTGCTCGATGCCTGCCCCGGCACCGTCGTAGCAAACGAGTACGGTCCCACGGAGACCACGGTGTTCTCCACCGTGAACCCCCTGCGCGCCGGGGACCCCGTACCGCAGTCGCTCGTCCCGATCGGCCGTCCGCTCTGGAACACCGAGGTCTACGTGCTGGATCCGGCGCTGCGGCCGGTTCCCGCGGGCGTCGCCGGGGAGCTCTACATCGGCGGGGCCGGCCTGGCCCGCGGCTACCTCGGACGGCCCGGCCTCACCGCCGGGCGCTTCGTCGCCAACCCCTTCGCCGCCGCGGGCGAGCGGATGTACCGCACGGGGGACGTGGTGCGCTGGCGCACCGACGGCCGGCTGGAGTACCTCGGCCGGGTCGACGAGCAGGTCAAGATCCGCGGCTTCCGCATCGAACCCGGTGAAGTCGAGGCGGTGCTGGCCACGCACCCGTCGGTGGCCCAGGCGGCCGTGGTCGCCCGCGAGGACCGCCCCGGGGACAAGCGCCTCGTCGCGTACGTCGTCCCGGTCGCGCGGGCCGGGTCTGCGGCCGGTGCCACGACCGGTGCCGGCGGGCAGCCGGACGCCGCTGTCCTGCGCGCCCACGTCGCGGCCGCGCTGCCCACGTACATGGTCCCGGCGGCCTTCGTGCTTCTGGACGGTCTGCCGCTGACCGGGAACGGCAAGCTCGACCGACGGGCCCTGCCCGCCCCGGCGGTCGCTTCCGCGGGCTCAGGACGCGAACCCTCCACCGAGCAGGAGAAGGTGCTCTGCGGCCTGTTCGCCGACGTCCTGGGCCTGAAGGGCGTCGGGGTCGACGACGGCTTCTTCGACCTCGGCGGTCACTCGCTGCTGGCGACCCGGCTGGTCTCGCGAATCCGCGCCACCCTGGGCCTGGAGGTGGGCATCCGCGCCCTCTTCGAGAACCCGAGCGTCGCCGGACTGGCCTCCCGGCTCGGTCAGGCGGACGCGGCGCGGCCAGCGTTGACGCCCCGGGAGTCCCCGGACGTGCTGCCCATGTCGTTCGCACAGCACCGCCAGTGGTTCCTGCAGGAGCTGGAGGGGCCGAACGCGACCTACAACCTGCCCGTGGCGGTGCATCTGACGGGCTGCCTCGACGAGGAGGCGCTGCGGTCCGCCCTGGTGGACGTGCTCGCGCGGCACGAGAGCTTGCGCACCGTCTTCCCCGCCGTGAACGGGCGGCCGTACCAGAAGGTCCTAGCCGTGGACGAGCTGGACCCGATGGCGGTCCTCGCCCCCGTCGGCCCGGGTGAGGGTGCTGCCGGTCTCCAGGAGCTGATGGAGGCCGCGGCCACTGCGCCCTTCGACCTGTCCCGCGACATCCCCTTCCGGGCCACGCTGTTCACCTCGGCCCCGGACGATCACGTGCTGGTGCTGGTCGTCCACCACATCGCGGCGGACGGGTGGTCCATGGGCCCCTTGAACCGGGACCTGTCCACTGCGTACGCGGCCCGCTGCCTGGGGAAGGCCCCTCAGTGGACGCCCCTGCCGGTGCAGTACGCGGACTACACGCAGTGGCAGCGGGAACTCCTCGGTGACGAGAGCGATGCGAACAGCCTCCTCTCCCGGCAGTCGGCCTATTGGCGTACGGCCTTGGCCGGCCTGCCGGAGGAGCTCCGGCTGCCGGCCGACCGGCCCCGTCCGGCGATCACCAGCCACCGGGGCGGGGAGGTTCCCTTCCGCATCCCGGCCGCCGCGCACCGCGGGCTGGTGGCTCTGGCCCGGTCTCGGGGGGTGACGCCGTTCATGGTGCTGGCGTCGGCGCTGGCCGTCCTGCTCCACCGGCTCGGCGCCGGCTCCGACATCCCCATCGGCACCCCCGTCGCAGGCCGTACGGACGAGGCGCTGGACGATCTCGTCGGATTCTTCGTCAACACCCTGATCCTGCGCACCGATCTGACCGGGAACCCCACCTTCGCCCAGTTGCTGGAGCGGGTGAGGGAAGAGAGCCTGACGACGTTCGCCCATCAGGACGTGCCCTTCGAGCGGCTCGTGGAGGATCTGGCACCGGTCCGCTCCATGGCCCGCCATCCGCTGTTCCAGGTCATGCTCGTACTGCAGAACCATGCCGAGGACCACCTGGAGCTGCGGGGCCTGCGGTGCGACCCGCTGCAGCCCGTCACGCTGCCGGCGAAGTTCGACCTGGACTTCGCCCTGGTCGAGTGCTTCGACGGCACCGGGGACCCCGATGGCATCGCGGGCACCGTCAACTTCTCCGCCGACCTGTTCGACCGGGAGACCGCCGAGTCCGTAGCCGCCCGCTTCGTACGTGTCCTGACGGCCGCGATCGCCGATCCCGAGCAGCGGGTCGGCGAGGTGGACGTTCTGGAGGAGTCTGAACGGCACCGGCTGCTGGTGGAGTGGAACGGGACGGCGGCGGAGTTCCCGGCCGTGACGCTCACCCGGCTGTTCGAGGCACAGGCGGCCCGGACCCCCAACGCCCTCGCGGTGGTGAGCGGCCGCCAGCGCCTGACCTACGCGGAGCTCAACGCCCGCGCCAACCGCCTCGCCCACCGCCTCGCCGCCCAGGGCGTCGGCCCGGAGCAGCGCGTGGCCGTCAAGCTGCACCGCTCAGCCGACCTAGTGACTGCCGTTCTGGCCGTGCTCAAGGCAGGCGGCGCGTACGTGCCGCTCGACCCGGCCCACCCCGCCGACCGCATCGCCTACGTCCTCGCCGACGCGCGGCCCGCCCTGACCGTCGACGAGGCCTGGCTGGCGGCCGCGGACCTCGTACAAGGCCTAGGCCCTGCCGACGACCTGCCGCCGGTCGATCCCGCCCACCCCGCCTACGTGATCTACACCTCGGGCTCCACCGGACGGCCCAAGGGGACCGTTGTCGCGCACCGCGGCGTCGTCAACTGGCTGACGTGGATGCAGTCCGCGTACCACCTCCGGCCGGACGACCGGGTCCTGCTCAAGACGCCCGTCGGGTTCGACGTCTCCGTCAGAGAGCTCTTCTGGCCCCTCAGCACGGGCGCCGCCATCGTCGTGGCCGCCCCCGACGCGCACAAGGACCCCGTCCAGCTCGCGGAGACGATCCGCACCCAGCAGGTCACCACCGTGCATTTCGTCCCGTCGATGCTGCACGCCTTCCTGGCCGAGCCCACCGCCGCCGGCTGCACCACCCTGCGCCGCGTTCTCGCCTCGGGCGAAGCCCTGCCCTCGACCCTCGCCGCCCGGTTTCACGACCGCTTCGGCATCCCCCTGCACAACCTCTACGGCCCCACCGAGGCCTCGGTGGAGGTCACCCACTGGACCTACATCCCCCACACTGCCACCATCCCCATCGGCCGGCCCATCAGCAACACCCGTACCTACGTCCTCGACGCCGCTCTGCAGCCCGTCCCCCCGGGCGTGCCCGGCGAGCTGTATCTCGCCGGACCCGGACTGGCCCGCGGCTATCTCGGGCGGCCCGGCCTCACCGCCGAGCGCTTCGTGGCCAACCCCTTCGCCGCCGCGGGCGAGCGGATGTATCGCACCGGCGACCTTGTCCGCCAGGACACCGGTGGCAACCTCGAGTACCTCGGCCGCACCGACAACCAGATCAAGATCCGCGGCTTCCGCGTCGAACCCGCCGAGATCGAAGCCGCACTCGCCAGACACCCCTCGACGGCGCAGGCCGCTGTCATCGCCCGCGAAGATCGCCCGGGCCACAAGACCCTCGTCGCCTACCTCGTCCCCACCCCGCCGGCCGGCACCGGAACCGGTTCGCCAGGTGCACCGGACACCGCCGCCCTGCGTGCGCACCTCTCGGCCACGCTGCCGGACCACATGGTCCCCACCGCCTTCGTCCTCCTGGACCATCTGCCCCTGACACCCAACGGAAAGCTCGACCGGCAGGCCCTCCCCGCCCCCCGCCCAATCCCCGCCTCGACGAACCACCACCCCGCGACCCCGCACCAGCAGCTCCTGTGCACCCTCTTCGCCGAAGCCCTCGGCCTCCCCGAGGTCGGGATCCACGACAACTTCTTCGAACTCGGCGGACACTCGCTCCTCGCCGCCTCACTGGTCGGACGGCTGCGCGAGCACGGTCTGTCCATCACCGTACGGACGCTGTTCGCTTCCCCGACCGTGGCCGGGATCGCCGCGCAGGCGGTCCGGGAGGAGAGCGCGACGCCCGTGGCCGGGGTTCCGGAGGGCGTCGAGGCCTTCACCGCCAACATGGTGCCCCTGTCGGGACTGACCGCCGGGGAGATCGCGCGGATCAGCGACCGGATTCCGGGCGGTCCCGCCAATGTCGCCGACATCCACCCCCTGACTCCACTCCAGGAGGGCATCCTCTTCCACCACCTGATGGAGGAGGGCCACGGCAGCGATGTGTACGTCCTGCCGACAGCGATGCGCTTCGACTCCCGCGGGCGCCTCGACGCCTTTCTGTCCGCCCTCGGCGAGGTGGTCGCCCGTCACGACGCCCTGCGCACGGCGGTGCTCTGGGAGGGGTTGCGCGAGCCCGTCCAGGTGGTGCTCCGCCGGGCGGAACTCCCTTTGCAAACCGTCACGTTGGGCGGCGACTCACCTGACATCGTGGCCGCGCTGCTGGACCTCGCCGACCGTCCGGTGGACCCCCGGCGCGCGCCCGTCCTGGGAGCGTACGTCGCGGCCGAACCGGGGACCACGCGCTGGCTCCTGGTCCTGCAGTTCCATCAGCTGATCCTGGACCACACCAGCCTGGAGCTGATCATGGACGAGATCGGCTCCTTCCTGAAGGGCACGGGTGACCGGCTGCCTGCCCCTCTGTCGCCCCGCGAGGCCATGGCCGGGGCACGCCAGCAGGTCTCCGCCGGGGAGCACGAGCGGTACTTCGCCGGGCTGCTGGGCGACATCACGGAGCCGACGACCCCGTTCGGGCTGACGGACGTCCACGGCGACGGCCGGGACACTGCCGAGGCCATCGCGACGCTCGACCCGGGCCTCTCACGGCGCCTGCGGGAACAGGCACGCCAGCTGGGTGCGAGCCCCGCCATGGTGTTCCACGTCATCTGGGCGCGGGTCGTCGCGGAGGCGTCTGCGCGTGACGACGTCACCTTCGGCACGGTGCTCTTCGGCCGGATGAACGCCGGTCCGGGTGCGGACCGCGTCCCGGGCCTGTTCATGAACACCCTGCCGGTCCGGGTGCGGACCACCTCAGCAGGCCTCTCGGACACGGTCCGCGCCATGCAGGTGCAGATGGCGGAACTGCTCTCTCACGAGCACGCCCCGCTCGTTCTGGCCCAGCGGTCCGCCGGCCTTGCCGCCCGGACCCCGCTGTTCTCGGCCCTCCTCAACTACCGCTACACCAAGGATCCCGGCGTGGAAGCACCTTCCGGCGTCTACGGGATCGACGGGATCGAAACGCTGTACACCGGTGAGCGCACCAACTACCCGCTCACCCTGTCCGTCGACGACCTCGGCACAGGCTTCCGCCTCACGGCCCAGGTGACGGCGCCGGTCTCCCCGGATACGGTGTGCGAGCTGGTACGCGACGCCGCCGAAGCCGTTGTCGACGCCCTCGAAACGGCACCCGACTCCCCCGTCCGGCCCGTCCCCCCGGGCCTCCGTACCCACGACGACCTGCCACCCGCCACCCCCGGTGGACCACCCGGCCGACAGTCCCTCCCCGCCTCCACGACCCACCACGACCCTACGACCCCACGACAGCGGATCCTCTGCGCCCTCTTCGCCGAAGTCCTCGGCCTGCCCCGCATCGGAGTCCACGACAACTTCTTCGATCTCGGCGGGCACTCCCTGCTGGCGATCCGTCTGGCCTCCCTGATCCGCACCGAACTGGATCCGGACTTCAGCCTGCGGAGCCTGTTCGAGAAGCCCACCGTCGCGGAGCTGACGGCGTGAGCCGGAACGACGGGCGGACAGGCCGCGCCTCCGCCCCCGTACATCACGGGGAGATACTCCAGGGTGTCTTCTCGCACAAGGGGATCCTGCACAGGGGCCTGGTCACGCTCCCGTGTGCCCTGTATTCCGTCCGGGCGTCCTTCACGCCGGGCAACGACTCCAGCCTGACCGTGTTCCCCCGGTGGAAGAGTAAGGCGAAACGGGCCGCGGAACTCGCACTCGCAGAACTCGGGCTGCCGGCACACGGGCATTTGGGGGTCTCCGACGACGTGCCGCTGCGCCGTGGCTTCGGCTCGTCCACGGGGGACGTCCTGGCCTCGATCGGCGCGGTCCAGGAAGCGTTCTCCTCGCCGCTACCCACGGAGACGGTCGCGCGGCTGGCCGTGAAGGCGGAGAGAGCCTCGGACTCGGTGATGTTCACGTCCACCACGGTGCTCTTCGCGCACCGTGACGGTGAGGTCATCGAGGACTTCGGCTACCCCCTGCCGCCCCTGCGTGTCCTGGGGTTCGGCTCCGCTCCGGGCGCCGCGGGGGACGGGGTGGACACGCTGGCACTGCCGTCCGCCCGGTACAGCCCCGAGGAGATCCGGCGCTTCGCCGAACTCCGGACGGTGCTCCGCCGGGCCGTCCTCACCAAGGACGTCGGACTCCTCGGGGAGGTGGCGACCGCCAGCGCCCGAATCAATCAGCGCCGTCTCCCGATCCCCTGGTTCGAACGCATCCTGTCCATCGCCGAGGAAGCCGGAGCGGTCGGTGTGCAGGCGGCCCACAGCGGCGACATCGCTGGCCTCCTCTTCGACCGGGACGACCTCGCCGTCGACAGCAGAACGACGCATGCGCAGGCACTCCTGCGCGACGCCGGCATGACCGAGCACTGGGAGTTCTCCACCGATGGCTGAGACGACGTCACCTCATGCCCCGAAGGCATACGCATCGATCATCGAGGCCACCGAGCTGCCTCGCATCATCCACGTCACCGGCAACCTCTACGCGGCCGCCTTCAGCCTGATGAAACTGCTGCCGGCCCGCTTCATCGTCGACCGGGCCGAGGGCGCCGGACTCCTCACCCCGGGAACGCCGGTCATCGAGACGTCGTCCGGCACCTTCGCCCTGGGACTGGCGATGGTCTGCAGACAGCGCGGCTATCCGCTCACCATCGTCGGCGACCCTGCGATCGACCGTGACCTGCGGAACCGGCTGGAGATGCTCGGCACGAAGGTCGTGATCGTCCACGACGAGGGGCAGGCCGGCGGCATCCAGGGCGCGCGCCTGACCCGCGTGTCGGAGCTGCGGCGGGAGCACCCCGACAGCTTCGTGCCGGGCCAGTACGACAACCCCGACAACCCGGCGGCGTACGCGGCCGTGGGCGACCTGGTCGCCCAGTCCCTCGGTACCGTCGACTGCCTGGTCGGCCCGGTGGGCTCGGGCGGCTCGACGTCCGGGATCGCCGCCGCCCTGCGCCGCGGCAACCACGATCCGCGCCTTATAGGCGTGGACACCCACGGTTCCGTCATCTTCGGCGCCCCCGAGGGGCACCGGGTCCTGCGGGGCCTCGGCAGCAGCATCGTCCCCGGCAACGTCGAGCACGCGGCGTACGACGAGGTCCACTGGGTCGCGCCCGGCGAGGCGTTCCACGCCACCCGCGAGCTGTACCGCCGGCACGGTCTGTTCATGGGTCCGACCAGCGGTGCCTCCTTCCAGGTCGCATCGTGGTGGGCGCGGCACCACCCGGCCGCGAGGGTGCTGATGGTGCTGCCCGACGAGGGGTACCGCTACCAGTCGACCGTCTACGACGACGCCTGGCTCCGCGCACAGGGCATCATCGCCGCTCCCGGCGACCGGGGTCCGCGTCTGGTCGACGAGCCCGCGGACGCCGGCCGGACGTGGTCGAGGCTGTTGTGGGACCGGCGCGGCCGCGCCGCCGTCGTCGCACCGGCGGTGGCCTCGTGACCCGGCCCGTCCTGCTCCTCGTCGAGAGCAACACGACAGGCAGCGGCAGGCAGTTCGCGCGCTGCGCGGCGGACCTGGGGCTCCGGCCGGTCCTCCTCGGCGCGGACCCGGGCCGCTACCCGTACGCCGCCGAGGACGGTTTGCGCGTCGAGGTCGCGGACACCTCGGACGAGCGCGAGGTGCTCGCCGTCGCCCGCTCTCTCGACCGGGAGGCGGGGCTCGCGGGCGTCACGTCGAGCTCCGAGTACTTCGTGGCAACCGCCGCGGCCGTCGCGCGGGCCTTCGGGCTGCCGGGTCCGGACTCGGCAGCCGTGCGCGCCTGCCGCGACAAGGCGCACCAACGGGCCCTTCTGCAGGCGGGCGGCGTGCCGGTGCCGCGGTTCGCCCTCGTACGCAACCAGCGCGAGGCGGTCCTCGCTGCCGAGGAGATCGGTTACCCGGTGGTACTCAAGCCGGTGCTGGGCTCGGGAAGCCTCGGCGTACGGCTCTGCGCGGACACGGACGCGGCTGCGGCACACGCAGCGGCGCTGGCTTCGGCGGCCGTCGACGGGCGCGTGGCGGCGGGTGCCCGCGATGTGCTCGTCGAGGAGTACCTGCGGGGCGCCGAGTACTCGGTGGAGGTGTTCGGCCGTACGGCCCTGGTCGTGGTCGCCAAGCAGCTGGGACCGCTGCCGGACTTCGTCGAGTACGGGCACGTACTGCCGGCCGCACTGCCGGCCGGGGACTCACGCCGCCTGGGAGAGGTGGCGGTGCGGGCCGTGCAAGCGCTCGGCCTGGGCTGGGGCGCGGCGCACGTGGAACTGCGCCAGGACGGTGACGACGTCCGCGTGATCGAGGTCAATCCCCGGCTTGCTGGCGGCATGATCCCCGATCTGGCCAGCCGGGCCCTCGGGGTCGACCTGGTGGCCTGCCAGGTGCGCTCGGCGGTCGGGCTCGCCCCTGCGCTCCGGCCGACAGGTACGCCCCGCGCCGCCGCCATCCGCTTCCTCACCGCCGACGCTCCGGGGACGCTCGCGAGGGCGGACGCGCGGGCCGCCGCCCTGGACGCGGCCCTCGCCACCGCGGGCGTCGAAGCGGCCGCCCTCTACCGCGGGTCCGGGGAAGCCGTCGCCCCCGCACACGACTTCCGCGGCCGCATCGGCCACGTCATCGCGGTCGCGGGTGACACCTCCGCCGCCGCCCGTGCCGCCGCCCAGGGCCTCGGCGAACTGTCCGCGGCCTTGGACCACTCGAACCGAGGCGGGACGGACGCCGTCCGAACGAAGGGGAAGACACGTCCATGACATCGGACCTGACACGCTCGGGCGTCGACACCGGGCGCCTCGGCACCGTACTGCATCCCGAGGCACACGCCATCGTCTACGACCAGTACCTGCCGGCCGGCGACTCCGTGGACGCCGCGGGCGAGGAACTCCGGCTGATCAGCGAGGTCGACCAGGCTCATCTGGTCATGCTCGTCGAGTGCGGCATCGTGGACGCCCCGCGCGCCGCCGCGCTGCTCGATGCCGTCGACGGGCTGCGCCGGGACGACTTCGCACCGGTACGCTCCAGGCCCATGCCTCGCGGGGTCTACCTCGCCTACGAGTCCTGGCTGTCGGAGCGGCTGGGCGACGACGTCGGCGGGGTGCTGCACACTGGCCGCTCGCGCAACGACCTCAACGCCACGACGGCCCGGCTGCGCGGCCGCGATGTCTACCGGCGGCTGCTCGAGTCCGTCGAGGGCCTCGCCGCGGTCCTGCTGGCGAAGGCCGAGGAGTTCGGCGAGGTCACCATGCCCGCGTACACCCACGGCCAGCCGGCCGTGCCCATCACCTACGGCCACTACCTGGCCGGGCTCGGCTGCGCAGTCCTGCGCGCGTTCGCCGACCTCCTGCAGGCGGGCGTGGAGCTGGACACCAACCCGTTGGGGGCAGGCGCGGTCGGCGGCACCTCCGTCGCCATCGACACCGGGCGTACCAGCGAGCTGCTGGGGTTCACCGCTCCCGCCGCCAACTCCGTGGACGCGGTCGCCTCGCGCGACTTCGGGCTGCGGCTGCTGTCGGCCTCCGGTGTGCTGGGGGTCGCCGTCTCCCGCGCGGCGCGCGATCTCGCGGCCTGGACCTCCGAGGAGGTCGCGCTGCTACGGCTCGCCGACGACCTGGTCGGATCGAGCTCGATGATGCCGCAGAAGCGCAACCCGTTCCTGCTCGAACACATTCAGGGCCGGGCGACCGCGAGCCTCGGCGCGTTCACGGCGGCCGCCTCGGCCATGGCCATGGCGCCCTACACCAACTCCATCGCCGTCACCAACGAGGCGCTGCGACAGGTCTGGCCCGGGCTGCGGAACACGACCGATGCGGTCACCCTGCTGCGGCTGGTGCTGGCCGGCGCCGAACCCGACGCCGGGCTGATGCTGCGGCGCGCCGTCGACGGCCACACCTCGGCGACGTATCTGGCCGAGCAGCTCGTCGCATCCGGGATGCCGTTCCGGAGCTCCCACCATCTGGTGGGCCGTGTCGTTCTGCGTGCCCTCGATGCCTCCCGGCCCCTCGCCGACGCCGTACGGGACACCCCCGAGATCGCCCGGGTCGCGCCGCACGACGACATCGAGCACTGGCTGGATCCGGCAACGGTCGCGCGGGCCGGTGCGTACGGAGGAGGTCCGGGCCCGGATTCCCGCGCCGGGGCGCTTGCCGGGCTGACCGCCGAATTCCTTGAATTGCGCCAGGAGTTCACTGCCAGGCGGGACCGTTGGGCGCACGGTGCGGTGCTGCTCGACGAGGCGGTCGGGCGGGTGACGTCCCGATGACCCGCGGTACGTGGCTGCGGAGGCTGAGCGGCGGCGCCAGCCCCCGCGCGCGACTCGTCTGCTTCCCCCATGCCGGCGGCACGGCGAGCTTCTTCCGGTCGTGGGCCCCATCCGTGCCGAGCGACGTGGAACTCCGCGCCGTTCGCTATCCGGGGCGGGAGGACAAGCTCTTGGAGGAGCCCGCGACGACCATGCGGGAGCTCGTCGAGCCGATCGCACGGGACTGTCTCCCCCTCCTGGACCGGCCCCTGGTCCTCTTCGGCCACAGCATGGGCGCCTCGGTCGCCCACGAGGTCGCCGTGCGCCTGGAGACGCGGTACGGCGTCCCGCCGGCATCGCTCGTCGTCTCCAGTCAGCCCGGTCCCGGGCACGTGCCCACGGGGGGCACGCGCGCGCAGCAGGGCGATGCCGAGCTGATCGAGAGCATCGGCCTGCTGGGCGGCACGGAGGCCGCGGCCATGCAGGACCCAGAGCTGCGGGAGCTCGTGCTGCCGGCGATACGCGCCGACTACAGGCTGATCGAGCAGTACTGGGCGTCGCCGCCCACGCTCACCGGCGTGAGCGCACCTGTCGTCGTCTACCACGGCAGCGCGGATCCGGGCGTGGGCCGCGATGCCGTCGAGGCCTGGTCCACGGTGGCGCGCTCCACGTTCGACACCCGTTGCTTCAAGGGAGGCCACTTCTACCTCGTGGATCACACGCAGGAGGTGCTCGACGACCTCTTCGCCCGTCTGGACATCACCCCGCGCATCGTCCAACCCGCTCCGACCGAGGACAGGCCATGACTACCAACCCGTTCGAAGACGACAACGCCGTCTACGTGACCCTCGCCTGAGCGCGATGTCAGTTGCCGGACGGGCCGTGCGCGAGACGTTCTCCGGACTTCCCGCCGCCTACTGGTGGTTGTGGACGAGCACGCTGGTCAACCGGCTGGGCGGCTTCGTCGTCACCTTCCTCGCCATGTACCTGACGGTCGAGCGGAGCTTCTCCGCCTCGTACGCCGGTCTGGTCGCGGCGCTCTACGGTCTGGGCGGGTCGGTGGCCGCGGTGATCGGCGGTGTGCTGAGCGACCGGATCGGCCGACGCGCGACCCTGCTGGCCGCGTCGCTGGCCACGGCGGCGAGCACGGCGGTGCTGGGTCTGGTCACCCAGCCGACCGCGATCGCCGTGACGGCGTGCGGGGTGGGTCTGGCCAGCAACGCGTCCCGTCCTGCGGTCTCCGCGATGATGGCCGACCTGGTCGCCCCGGAGGACCAGATACGGGCCCACTCGTTGAACTACTGGGCCGTCAACGTGGGTTTCGGCGTCTCGGCGGCCGCAGCCGGTCTGATCTCCGCCCACGGGTGGGTGTGGCTGTTCCTCGGCGATGCGCTGACGACCCTGCTGTGCGCGATGGTCGTCTTCGTACGCGTACCCGAGACACGCCCGTCCGAGGCGGGGACCGGCGGCACAGCGCCAGTGATCGGGCTGTCACAGGTGTGCCGGGACAGGCCCTTCATGGCCCTGGTCGCACTGACCTTCCTGCTGGGAACGATCATCCAGCAGGCGTTCACCACGCTGCCGGTGGACATGGGCAGATCCGGTTTCGGCGCCTCCGACTACGGGCGCGTGGTGGCCCTGAACGGCCTGTTGATCGTATTGCTCCAAATACCTCTGGCCCGCTGGGCGGGCAAGCGGGGAACGGACGCGGTGCTGCCGTTGGGCGCCCTGCTGCTCGGGTGGGGGTTCGGCCTGACGGCCTTCGCCGGGACCTCGGGTCCGGCCGGGCCGTCCGGGTCCGTTTGGCTCTACGCCCTCAGCGTCACCGTGTGGACGCTGGGTGAGATCGTCTACACGCCGGCGTCCGCGGCGGCCGTGGCCGGCCTGTCGCCGCTGCCGGCGCGCGGCCGCTACCAGGGCGTCCACGCACTGGCGTGGGCGGCGGCGTCGTTGGTGGGCCCGGCGGCCGGCGGGGCGGCGATGGACCGCTTCGGGGCGGGGGTGGTGTGGGGTGCCTGCGCGGTGGTGGGCACGGCGGCGGCCGGCGGCTTCTGGGCGCTCACGCGACGTCCCGTGTGACGCCCCTCGCGCCGAAAGGTGGGTTTGCGGGCGTCGACGCGGGCAGTGATGCGTCCATGAACGAGATCATCTTGATGTCGGACCCGAGGGTCGCAGCCCTACCGGTCCTGGAGTGCGGGGAGGCCCTCACCGATGTCCGCTCCGAGCGCCGCCTGCTGCTCGACCTCCGCAAGGCGGACGACGTAGGAGCGTTCTGTCACGTCCGCACAGGTGTCCTGGAGCGGCTGCTCCACGCTCAGACCCTGCTGCCCGACGGGCTGCGGCTGCTATTCGTCGAGGGCTACCGGCCCCCGGCGCTGCAGAAGCGGTACTTCGAGGAGTACGCGGACGCCTTGCGTGCTGCCCACACCGACTGGCTTCCCGGCGAAGTGCATGGGGCGGCGAGCCGCTACGTCTCGCCTCCTGACATCGCGCCGCACAGTGCCGGAGCGGCCGTGGACGTGACCCTGGCAGACGCCGACGGCCGCGAGCTCGACCTCGGTACGCGCATGAACGCCTCCCCGGAGGAGAGCGACGGCGGCTGCTACACCCACGCTCGCAACATCACCGGGTCCGCGCGCGCCCACCGGACGGTCCTGTCCGCGGCACTGATCGAGGCAGGTCTCGTCAACTACCCGACGGAATGGTGGCACTGGTCCTACGGCGACCGCTACTGGGCCCTCGCCACAGGCGCGGCACACGCGATGTACGGTCCGCACGAACTGGTGTGAAGCGGAGGGGCCGCCGGGACGGCCCGCCTGGCGGTCGGCGCTCAGCCACTGCGGTCCGGCAGGCGCGGTGCCAGCAACTCGACCGCATCCTCACAGTGGATCAGCCTGGCCGATGGCCAGGGCAATCCAGCGATCGGAAGCAGGAGTCCGCCACACCTGCATACTGCCGGCCAGACCACACAGGAAGCCCATCGGCTCGGGCGCCTGAAAGTCCGGATCCGTCTCGCAGACGCCGCCCCAGTAGCCGGACTCGGCGTGCCAGTCGCCGCCGAGGAGCTTCACCGCCCGGCGTGCAATGTCCGAGATGGAGAACGGGTCTCGCTGCCTGAACCGGCCGTTTAACCTGGGCAGCCGGCCTCGGTCCAGGTCGCGACCAGGTCACGGCAGACGATGGAGAGTGAGCCGGTCCAGAACGCGATCTCGTGGCTGCAGCCGTTCTGGTGGGGCAGGACCTCGTCGAGGATTACGGTCCCTAGGCTTGCCCAGTCGTTGTCCTTGATGCCTTCGGCATTAAAGCTGGAGACGCCTGCGTAGCGGATGACCAGGTCTTCGTCGTGCTTCCAGCAGTTGTGCCGGAACTGGATCTCCATCTGCTGGTCGTCAGATCCGACGCCCTGGACGTGCTGGAGCTCCAGGTCCTTCACACACCGCTTGCTGGAGAAGTCGTAGTGCTCTGGGGCAGTCGCGAAACCCCGGGCCCCGAGCGGCAGATCGTGAGCCAGCGAAGGCAGAACCTCCAGGTATCGAGCAGGAGAAAGGATGCCTGACAGGTTGCCGACCTGCGCGTCCAGGTTGATGTACTCCATCGTCCTTCATCCCGGCTCGTGACTCTGTTGGCCAACGAATCGTCGCACGACCTCCACGCTGTCGGCCCGGAGATTCACGCTGCCGTACTCGGCTCTGAGCTGCGTCTGGGTTTGGGTTTGGTGCCGACTTGTGGTGTGCGGGTCGGGTGTAGGACTCGCCGGTGGCGAGGACTCGTCCGACGTCGTAGCGGGTGGCAGGCTGTCGGTTCTTCGAGCCGAGCGGGCGGGGCGGCCGGGGCCGGGCCTGGTCGTTTTCGGTGCACCGGCTGGCGTGCCCGTCTTCGCTCGCAGGTTCCTGAACCCCCGCCGGACCCGAGCCGGGGTGAGTCTGTTCGATTCCGCCGGCCGCTTCCATGGCCGCCGCAGATCCTGAGCGAGTGGGCGGGCGAGACGGCGCTGAGCGTGTGCGGCCAGGACGAGCCAGGCCAAGCGGTCTGCCGCCGCCGAGTCCCGCAGCTTGGGCCTGGTCCAGCCGAGAGTCTGCTTGAGCAGCCTGAACGTGTGCTCCACCTCGAACCTTCGCAGGAATGCCTGCCAGCACCGGTCGACGTCCCGAGTGGCAGCGCTGTTGCCCGACCACCACAGCCAGACGGGCTTGTTCACCCCTCCGCTGGGCAGTCTCTCGACCGTCAGGCGGATCACGCTGCCTTCGGTGATCGACAGTGGGCCCTGAGAGCCGGAGGCCGTAGATCGCAATCAGTCAAGCTGTGTGAAGGTCCCGTGAATCCCACTGGGCTACTGCCAAGTACAGATCAGAGTCCTCACCGTGATCAAGACACGGAAGCACGCCATACGTGCACTCGGAGTCACTGCCGCAGCAGTCAGCATCCTCACCCTGGCTTCGTCACCCGCCAGCGCCGCTACCAGGACCGCCTACTACGGCAGCGACTATGTCACCGGCCGGCCCAACGGATACAACAACGCAATCTTCGTCAAGGACAACACCGCTGACGGGCATGGGGTTTACGCCAACGTCCATTTCAACAACGGCGAAAAGGCGTTCGGCTACCAGTCCTCGAAGTACGCACCGAACGGGCTTTGGGCTGGAGGGAGCAGCTCGGGTGGAGCGACCTATGTATGGGACCCCAGCACCTACGGCGTGAAGGTGGACTGGGTTCAGGTCTGCCGTGACACCGTCGGGTGCAGCTCCTGGGTGCCCGTCTACGACGGATCGTAATTCTCTACCCGACCAACGCACCCAGTCCCCCGCGCCGCCGGCGCGGGGGACTTTGCAGTTCAGCCTTCAGAGGCAGGTTGCAAAAATTCTTCTGGCAGGGTGTTCGGTGGTGTTACAGGAGCCGTACCCGAGTGCTCTGTCCGCTGGCCGGTGGGAGTTGATCGATCCCATCCTGTCGGCCTGGCGGGCCGACCAGAGAGGGAAAGGCCTGGACACGGGTCGGCCGTGGTGCCTGTCGCGGCCGGCGAGGCCGGAGGCGACTACATGCAGACCGGCGGGTCCGGGTAGGAGCACCCGGCATAGGTGTCGCCTTCGTACGTGATGCCGCCTTCCATCGGCTGGTCGCAGGTGGCGCAGTTGACGGCGAAGTACGGGTTGACGCGGAGGAAGGCCGCGTGCTTCATCTCGAAGATCGCCTTCACCCCATCCAGCCCATGCTCCCGGATTCCGTGCTGCAGGAAGTCGAACGCGCCGAACTCGTGGCCCTCCTTGCACGCAAAGCGGCCGAAGCGGAAGGCGCCGATGTCCGCGATCCCCAGCTCGGACTCGATCCGCGCCTTCTCCTCGGCCGACACCGGTTCCAGCCGGGAACTCTTGACGAGCTCGGATGTCCAGTGCAGGTCCCGGAGGATGCGGGCCTGCTCACGGGACAGGTAGAAGGAAGCGGTTCTGCCACTCTTGACGGTTTCCAGCACGAGAGCCACGACTGCGTCATCGTCTGCCGAGACGACAACCTTCCCCCTGCCGACGGCTGCTTCGATCTGGGCCAGCAAAGATTTGTCCACGACGCATCCTTCCGGGTCTGCACCCTGAATCCGGTCCTGCGTTCGCGGAGAACTCTTCTGTTCGGCTGCCCTGTTCGGCGTCTGCCACACCGGCGGCCTCACCCACACGGCAGCCCCGGCCCCCTGCACGGCCCCACCGGCCGGCCCAAACGTCCGAGCTGCCACATCTCCCGGGACGACGACGTACTGGGCGGAGCCGATGCAAGGAGCGTCGGGTGCGGCTGTCGGCGGCGACGAGCACCACCTGGTGGTCGGTGCGGTCGCACACTGCCGGGAGGCGTTCGCGATACCCAGGAAGCGAGGTCGCGGGCGCCTCACAGATAAGGAAGAGGAGCGCAGGACGCACTGGAGGGTGTCCGGGTGCCGGCGTGCGGAGACCGCAGGCGCCGTTCACGCTCCGCCGCGCAGCCGGTGCAGGTGAGTCCGTCGGCCGGCGGGACGGTCTACCAGCCGCGCTCGTGACCGGCCAGGGCGGCCCGGCCGGCGCGGCGAAGGCATGATGTGCGGTTGCTGGCGGCACGGTCGTGCCAGTGCAGAGGCTAGTGGGACTGCACCGGTCTTGGTCATTTTTGGCGTGATTGTCGAAGTCTCCGGGTTGACCTGGCCGAGGAGGCAGGAGCGCCCGGCGTTCTTCATTGGCCAGCTGGGGCGGGACCAAGCAGTCGGTGCAGCGCCACCTGTGGGCCTCGCGCCTGCACTCATTCGCTGACGGACGACTCCCACCCGCCCCTTAGGCTCACCCCATGCCGACCGACAACGACCCGCAGAGCACCGTCAAGCACTGGCAGGAATGCACGGACGCGTACGACTTCCTCGAGCAGATTCGTCTCCGCCCCGGCATGTGGCTGCCCGACGGATCACTCCTGCACCTGCAATCCATCCTGAACGGCTACCAAGCCGCGCTCGGCGTGCATTCCATTGGCGAACCCTTCGACTTCTGGCCCGACGGGCACTTCAGCCAGTGGCTGCGTCAGCATCACGGCATTTCCAGCTCCCTCGGTTGGGCCGCGGAGATTGAACGCAACACCCCGGACGGCTCCACTCCGGTCGAGGAGTTCTTCCGACTGCTGGGCGAATACCGTCGTCACGCCGCCTTGAAGCCGGCGCCGAACACCCCAATGAGCCGCTTCCCTGGCATCGAGTACATGGGCAACACGTTCGTCACCCTCTTCTGGCGCCAGCGGCTCCTCAACCAGGCTGTGCAGCATCTCGAAGACCGTGACTTCCGGGTCGTTCGGCTGGCAGCGGGCCAATGGAGCACGGAACAGAACAGGACATGCACCGTGCCATCGCTGCCGCCCTGCAGTTCCCCGACTACTACGGCCACAACCTTGACGCACTCAACGACTGCCTCGGCGATGTGGCCTGCTACGGCGGTTACGGCGATTCAGCGGAAGGCGCGGGACTGGTCCTCACCTTCACCGACTACGACCGATTCGCAGCTGCCTGCCCCAGGGCGGCGCAAGTCGTACTCGACATCATCGCCGATCGAGCCCGTCGCGCGGCCGTACTTCAGCGCCGGCTGATCTGCCTGCTCCACAGCAATGACCCCGACATTCGATTCGACCCGGTCGGCGCCATGCCCGTCATGTGGAACAGCGACGAATGGCTGGACGCCAACCGCCGAGGCTAAGCAGGCGATCTTCATCACTCTGCTGCAGCGTCCCAGGCGGCCATGACACGCCCCTCCTCCCAGTGCCACCATCTCATTGCCTCACCGTCTTCCAAGAGCTTGCGGATCCGCGGCAGGTCCGCCTCAGGCCGGACATCCAAGGCCACCATCCGATACCGCTGCAGAGTGATGTCGCCGAGTCTCGCAAACGCCCGGGTGCCTGCTTCGGGAGCTCGGACGTGCTTCGCCCTCGAGGGGCATCGGTGCCGCGGGTATCAGTGAGATCGATCTTGGTCGCCTAGGCCGTCTCTTTCGGATCTTGTCGGCCGAGCCCGCGGCGTCCGGTGCCGTGCCCGGCAAGGCGGAGGTGCGCCCGAGTACTGGACGTACTCGGGCGCACCGACAACGCAGCCGGGTGCGGTGCCGGGCGTCGCGGGCCCGGCAAGATCCGAAAGAGACGGCCTAGCGGAGTGATCAGGCGTTGTGCCGGAATGAAGGCTCGCCCGATGTGATGATCTGCCCCATGCGCCCCGGCCTGTCGTGCGATCTTGTCGACCGTGCGGGCGCACACTCCCGACGTCTCCTGGTCCCACGCCCTCGGGAGTGACCTCAGAAGCCGTATCTCAACCGACCGTGATCCGTTGATTTCTGCTGGTCAGGCATGGTGTATCTCGGAATGAGAGAGACATCCGGCGTCTTGTTTCCGCTCCGTGAGCGAGGGTGCGCGATGGCGTCGGTGCTGGGAATGCTGGAGGAGCGGGAGACAGCGGCCCGTTTGCGGGTGGAAGGGCTACGGGAGGAAGTCGCCCGGTTGGCTGAGCTGTTGGAGGCCGCCGAGATCGAGCTGGACCGGCGGGTGATCGCGCGGTAAGAGCTGGTCGAGGCCCTGGCAGCCTCGGCTGCCGAGACCACCGCCGGGACCGAGGCCGAGGAGAAAGCGGTGCTGTCGCTCGCGCCGGTGCCGGGCTCGACGGTGCCGCCCTGGCGGGAAGGGCTGCCGGTGACGGCTTTGGCGCCGGACCATCAGCGCATTCTGGGCGTGCTGGAACAGCAGCGATCCACGGGTCACGGACCGCTTCGGGCCAAGGAGATCGCGGTGGAGCTGGGCCTTGACGCGACGCCGGCGAAGGTCGAGGGGCTGCGGTCGAAAGCCCGGCGCCTGGCGGAGCGCGGGTGGCTCCTCCTGAAGGCGTCGGGGGCGTTCAGCGCCGGCCGGCGGACCGTGGCCGTCCCAGACGCCGGCTCATCCGCGTGACCATCGACCACCGGATCATCGCCTCGCTGGTGGCGGGCAGGGTCTCGTAGTCCCGGGCCAGACGGCGGGAGTTCATCAACCATGCGAACGTGCGCTCTGCCACCCACCGCCTCGGCAGCACTACGAACCCTGCCATGTCGTCGGTGCGTTTGACGATCTCCAAGGTCAGGGCGAGTTTGTCCCGGCACCAGCCGACGAGGGAGCCGGTGTAGCCGCCGTCGGCCCACACGAGGGTGATGTCGCGGTGCCGACGGCGCAGCCGCATCAGCAGGCCCGCCGCAGCGTCCCGGTCGCCGATGTTCGCAGCCGTGACCGCGACGGCCAGGAGCAGGCCGAGGGTGTCGGTCACGATGTGCCGCTTGCGGCCCGGCACCTTCTCCCCGCCGTCGTAGCCGCGTGAGGCGGCCGGCACCGTCGCGGCGGCCCGCACCGACTGCGCGTCGATGATCCCCGCAGTGGGCTCGGCCTCGCGGCCCTCGTGCTAACGGACCGTCCCGCGCAGCCGGTCGTGGAACTCGGCGATCAGCCCGTGCTCGCGCCAGCGGCGGAAGAAGGCGTAGACCCGGGCCCATGCGGGGAAGTCCGCGGGCATCACGCCACGAGGTCCCGCCCGCGACCAGGTAGCGGATCGCGTCCAACAGCTGCCGGTGGCAGTAGCCCTCGGGCCGTCCACCCCGCCCCTGGAACCAGGCCGGCACCGGCAGCAACGGCCGGACGGCCGCCCACCCGCGTCCGTCATGTCCGACGGATACCGACGCACCCGGTCCGGATGGTCGGCCGCGTTGCCGTACACGTGCGCGAGGCAATCGCACGACACGGCGGGCGGGTTGAAGTCAACATGCTCGGGCACGTTCAACAAAGACAACAGGGCCTCCGGGAACCACTCGGAATGGGATCGCACCCCCGAGCTACCAGGAGGCCCTGCTTTCACGCGCGGAAACCGCCGCAGTCACCCGACCAAGACTCCCGTTCGATCGACAGCCTTCGAGATCGGTACGGGCAACAACCACTTACGTGCCCGGATGCTCCGGCAGGGCGAGCCAGTCCGACCAGGAGATCTCGCGGCCGAGGAAGCGCGGCTGCTCGAACGGCCAGTCGGCGGCGATCCACTGCGGCACCAGCGCGTCGAGGGCCTGCTCGACCTTGCCGCCCACCAGCTCGTCCACCACCCACCAGGAGATCTCGCCGTCCGCGCCGGCCCTCTCCGGTGGGTCGATGTAGACACAGCCGAGCAGAGCTGTCTCCGCCGCGTCGAACAGCGCGTAGTTGAAGGACTGGTGTGCGGCGATCTCCTTCTCGTGCCGCAACAGGTCGGCCTGGTCGGCCTCGTAGGTCATCGTGGCCGCGGGCCAGCCCCAGGCCGGGCCGAAGATGGTCCACAGCCGCTCGCGCGAACCCATCACAGCCGGATAGTCGAGCGGGGTGTCCGCCTCCCGGATCGGCCGCAGGTGATGGCCACCGCCCGGCAGCGGTACCAGGACGGGGTGGACGAAGTCATCGGGAAGCCAGCTCATGGCGCCCGACCGTAGCAGCGCGCGGCCGTCCGCTCCCCTGGATTTTCCCCGTATACCGCCAGGCCCTGCTCTCATGCCGGGCAGGGCCCGCGATCACCCGATCGAGACTCCCGTTCGATCGACAGACTCGATGATCGGTATGGCAACGGCTTCTGAGCCCGCGGCACGGGCATGTTCCTGCAGGTCGATCTGGCCTGGCTGCTCGACATCGCGCACCAGGAGATCCCCGGCGACCCTGAGGTCGTGGACTGGGGAGCCCTCGAAGCCGCCCGGGCACGGCACGGCTTCCGTGTGATGGAGCCGGCGCTGGCGCAAGCGCCCGGTCCGCCTGGTGCGCGGTGCCGGCCACCGCCACGTAATTCCCCAGGCGGAGGCCCCTGTGGCGGAGCCTCCGCTTGGGGGGCGTTGGAGGTGCCCCCTCCCGAAGGTCCTACTGCTGC
The DNA here is from genome assembly GCF_045161815.1 of Streptomyces avidinii. Lineage (NCBI taxonomy): Bacteria > Bacillati > Actinomycetota > Actinomycetes > Kitasatosporales > Streptomycetaceae > Streptomyces > Streptomyces avidinii. The sequence continues at coordinate 8,143,499 of NZ_CP108863.1, read as the reverse complement.
GTGGGTGTCACTCAACGCAGCCGGAGCACACCGCTGATACCGGCGTGGTCGGAGGGCCACAATCCTGACGGAGTTCGGTCGGCCTGCGCCTCGCCCACCCGGTTGGTCGAAAGTGCGGTGACCTTGCCGCGGAAGAGCACGTAGTCGATGCGCTGAGTGAGGTTGGAGGTGGGATTGCGCAGGTCGGGGGCCTGGCAGCAGGTGAAGCCGGGGTTGCGGTGTCGGGTGGCGATCCAGGCGTCGGTGAATCCGGCGGCCAGGAGGCGGCTGTAGCTCTGGGTGTTCGTCCCCGGTGTCGCGCCGACTCCGTCGGCCGCCGAGTTGAGGTCGCCGAGCAGCACGGTGGGGAGCGTGGTGTTCAGCGGGCCCGCGAGCAGCTCATCGGTCTGTGCTTCCTGGACGGCGGGGGCGGCGGGCTCGAGATGCGTGGTCACCACCCGGATGGTGCGGCCTCGTAGCGTGGCGTCGGCCGCGACCCAGCCGCGCTCGATCCGCAGGGGCGGGTTGGGCGGGCAGCCCAGCACGGGACGGCAGATGGGCACGTGGTTCTGGAACCGGGCGGCCTGCGCGTTCGCCACGGAGAATTTGTGTGCGGGCAGGTCGGTGCGGGCCAGTAGTACGTCGCGGTCGGTAAGGCGGATGTCCTGCAGGCCGCTGGGCGTGGAGCGCGGGGCCTCGAAGTCGCTGCCGACGGTGACGCTGGCCACGGCCTTGTAGTGCTTGCCCCGGGCGGAGAGTTCGTCGAGAAGGATCTGCAGGAAGTCGTACTCCACGTGGGTGGCGCTGCCCGGCCCGGCGGGCGTCTGGCTTCGCCACAGAACGGCTTCCTGGACACCCACGAGGTGAGGGTCGGCTTCGGCGATCTCGTCGGCCAGCGCTTCGGCGCGCTCGGGGAAGTTCGTCGCCTGGACATTCGCCCACACCGCGGTTACCGCCGCGACGAGCCCCTGTGGGCTGGTCGCGGCGAGGACGGGCGCAAGGTCGGCGCCCAGGTAGAGGTTGCGGGTCATGACCCGCAAAGGGGTGGTCCCCCCGCCCTCGGCGGCCGAAGCCGCGCCGAGTGACCCTGGTGCCAGGAGTGCGAGCGCGCACAGGGTGGATGTGAACCAGCGACGAGTCATACGGGCAGCCCTTTCGGTTCAAATCGGACAACTGCCCGCATTCTCGCCGGAACCTATGGCGTTCTGGGGGAGGCGGCGATCCAGCTGTAGGCCGGACAGCCGAAGCGCGTCACAAGGCGCCTCCCTCGTCCTGGACACGGTCGACAAGCTTCACCCCGGCGTCCAAGCCCTGGCCGAGGCGCTGGAGAGGCACTTCCGCACCGACGTCCAGGCCAACATGTACGCGGCCTGGCACCCCACCCAAGCCTTCGGCGTCCACTGGGACGACTATGACGGCGTGGTCGTGCAGCTTGAAGAAACAAAGCGGTGGAACCTGGACGGGGCGACGTGCACGGACCCTCTCCGCCTGAACGTCGAAGCCCCCGCCAAGCCCGAAGGGCCGCCGCTCGCCGAAGTGGTCCTGCAGGCCGGGGCCACGCTGTACCTGCCGCGGGGCCAGGCCGTGTCTTTCGGATCAGACCGGGCCCGCGACACCTGGCACCGCTCCCTGACACTGCCTGATCCGAAAGACACGGCCTGAGCGGCTCCGGCACCTGCGAACCGGTCCCGGACACCGGGCTGTCAGTGCACTTTGGCAGCATGAACCCATGAGCAAGGTAGTGAACTGCAGCATGGCGAACCACGGCGAGATCGTGCGCTTCGTGCCCGCCCTGGACCTGAGCGCCGACGAATCACGACGCCTGGACAACATGCGCGTCAGGGCGAAGGCACGGCTGTGTCAGCGGGCAATGAGCCCCTGTGGAGCTCAGGAACGACAACCTCGGTTCCCGTAGTCCGCAGTCGTTCCGCCGGCACGGCGAAGTGCTCGGGACGGTGATACAGACCATGAACGAGCACCACAGCGGCCAACTGGCCCGCCTCCTCGGATCGACACCAGGCAGGTGAACCTGGCTCCACACCATGGCTGGCCCCATCCTCCACCGCATTGATCCATGTTCGCTACATGGCCTGGTCGTTCAGGTGGGCCAGGACGAGGTTGGGGTCCTTCGCCGTGACGTACGCGGCGCTCAGGACGTAAGCGGTATCGCCGCGCAGGGCGATGGAGGTGGGGTTCTGCAGGCCGTCGGCAGCGGTCAGGACGGTGGAGTGGGTGCCGTCGGGCTGGACGAGGGCGACCTCGCCGGGGCCGTTGAGGGCGGCCAGGATCTGGTCGCCGTGGCCGGTGAAGGCGAAGTCGTCGATCCCGGCCAGGCCTGTGGCCCGGGTCTGGACCGGGCCGGCGCGACCGTCCCGCAGCACGGGTATGCGCAGGACGGTGCCCCGGTCGAGGTTGGTGACCCACAGCGCCCCCTCGCGGATCTTCAGCCCGTTGGCTCCGAGGAATCCGGTGGAGGCCAGTTCGGGGTCGGTGGACCAGGTGTGGGGGGTGCCTCCTGTGGTGGGCACGCTCGAGATGGTGCCGAGGACGGAGTCGGTGACGTAGAGGGTCCGGGTGCGCGGGTCCAGGGCCAGGCCGTTGGGCAGGCCGGCCGCGGGCAGCGCGGCGATGCGCTGCGCCACGCCGCCGGGGCGCAGGCGCCACAGGCCGGTCAGGTCGGCGGTGCCGGTGGCGTACAGGAAGTACAGGGTGCCGTCGTGAGCGCGGACGATGCCGGTGGTCAGGGCGAAGCCCAGGACCGGGGTGTGGATGCCGCCGTCGGCGGGTGCGGGGAGGGTGGCCAGGATCCGGGTGGATCCCCCGGGGGTGATGCGGGCGACCTGGCGGGCGGCGGCGAAGGTGACGTACGCGCTGCCGTCGGGAGCCAGCGCGATGTTCTCGGGTGTCTGCTGCCGGGCCAGGTCGAAGTGCGCGGCGATGCGCACGCAGCTCAGCGGGGCGGTGACGGCCGACGCGATGCCGGGGGTGGCCGCGACGACCGCGGCGGTCAGTACGGCGGCTGCCGCGGCGGTCTTGGACAACGTGTTCCTGAACATGGTTCCTTCACTGTTTTCGGACATGCGGCAGCGGTACAGGTGGCGGAGGCCGGTGGCGGAGGCCGGTGGCGGAGGCCGCCCGTACCCGGGTGAGTGGAGTGGCGGACGGGCGCTCGCGGATGTCTGCCCGGCGTCGGGTGGTGTGTGCCGGAAGATCAGCCGGAGAAGCCGGCCCGGACTCCCGGTCGTTGCGGGTCGTGCTGCGGGCCGAGTTGGGCGAGCAGGGCCAGAGTGGTCCGCGCGGGCGAGTCGGCCTCGGTGGTGGCGACCACGATGTTCTGCGCCTGGTCCGGGCCCTGGCTCAGGGTCTGCTGGGTGACGGTCAGCGGGCCGACCAGCGGATGCCGCATCTCGTAGGTCGCGACGGCGCACGCCGTGACGCGGTGGTCGGCCCACATCGAGGCGAAGTCGGAGCTCTTCGAGCTCAGTTCACCCACCAGGGCGTGGAGCGCGGTGTCGTCCGGGTGTCGGCCCGCCACCAGGCGCAGATTCCCCACCACGGCCCTGGCCTTGGCCGACCAGTCGGCGTACAGGTCACGGGTGTGCGCGTCGAGGAACACCAGCCGGGCCATGTTGGGCCGCTCCGCCGGCCGGTCCGGGGCGCCCGGGTCCAGGTGTCCGGCGAACAGTGCATGGCCCAGCCGGTTCCATGCCAGGACGTCACTGCGGCGGCCGCTCACGATCGCCGGGACGTGGACCAGCGCCTCCAGCAGCTGGCCGGTCGCCGCCGTCACCCGCTCCGGAGGGGGCCGACGGCCCCGGCCTGAGCCCGTGGCCGACGACCGGGCCAGGTCGTGCAAGTGCAGGCGCTCGGCCTCCTCCAGCCGCAGGGCGCGGGCGATCGCGTCCAGTACCTGTGGTGAGGCGTTCAGGGACTGCCCCTGTTCCAGCCGGGTGTAGTAGGAGACGCTGACACCCGCAAGCGAGGCCAGCTCCTCGCGTCGAAGACCCGGCACGCGGCGCCGCTCCCCGTAGCCGGGTATCCCGAGATCCTCCGGTTGCAGCTGGGAGCGCCGTGTCTGCAGGAACTCCCCGAGCCGCACTTTTCCGTTCATGGATCCGAGTATGGGCCGACCCCGACGGCACAGCCTGACCCTGGCGTGGATAGGCACCGGCGGGTCTGGCTCCCCGGCAGAACCGGTGATGACGTGGGCATCACCGACATGGCACCACCCACCCACCCACCCGTCCAGGAGGACGCCTTGAACACCGCCGCCAGCGAACACGACCTCTTCGAGGTCCTGGACCCATCGGATTTCGCCTTCACCCGGCGCGCCTGGGTCGATGCCGCACCCGCCCGCGTCTACGACCTGGTCAGTGACGTGTCCGCGATCGGGCGCTGGAGCCCCAACGCGAGCGACGTCACGTTCGACCAGGGGGCCGGGCCCCGGGTCGGAGCTTGGTTCAGCGGCCGCAACCACAAGGACGGCAGACAGTGGACCACCCGCTCCCAGGTCGTACGGGCCGAACCCGGCGCCGCCTTCGCTTTCGTCGTCGGCGGCGCCGAGGACGGCATCGTGCAGTGGAGCTGGACCTGCCACCCCCGGGGACGTGGAACCGTCGTCGAGCAGTCCTGGCACCTCCTGCGCCTCGACCGCGTGCTGGGCGCCACCCGCGGCGACCTCGACGCCCTGCGCGACTACATGACGAACAGCGTCGAAACCACCTTGCTCTCCCTCGCCCGATGGATCGCCGAAACCCCGGCCGGGGGAACGACCCCGCGGATCGGTACATCCGAACCGTCGTAGCGGCGGCCGCAGCCGACGGGCTCCCCTGTCGGGTCTTGACGCACGCCCCGCGCCGCCAGCAGACTCGGCATCCTTGTTGATCTTAGCCAGGGGGAGCTATGAGCGGCTTGATCGTCTTTTATGCATGTCTGGGACTGCCTGTCGCCGCACTGGTCACGTATCTCCTCTGGAGCGACAGGGCCACACGGACGAGGAACCTCGACGGGCTGCAGATGGAGGAGCGGGCCCGGCGGGAGGCCCGCTTCGACAAGCTGTCCCCCGCGCGACGGCTGTACACACCGCCCGGCGAAATCAAACGCCGCCGCTGACCGCGACCCGTTCCGGTTCCGGCTCCGGAACCGGAACCGGCGGTAGGGCACCGACACTGTCCCCATGGGTGTGATCAAGCCATTCATTCGTCACCTGATCGGCTCAACAGGACCTAGAGTGTGCGCGTGACCGAGCAGAACCCCGAACTCATCGCCGGCCGGTACCAGCTGGTCGAACGCATCGGCCAGGGCGGTATGGGCCGGGTTTGGCGTGGCCTCGACCAGCACCTCTTCGGACGCGAAGTCGCCGTCAAGGAGATCCTCTTTCCGCCAGGCATGGAGGACGGCGACCGCGCCGCGCTGCTCCAGCGCTTCATCGGCGAGGCCCGCGCGGCGGTCACGCTCAGCCACCCCGGGATCATCACCATCCATGACGTCGTGGAGCACGACGGCGTCCCCGTCATCGTGATGGAGTTGATCCGCGGGCAGTCCTTGGCAGCCACCATCCGCAGCGGGGGCCGGCTGCCGCTGCAGCGGGTGGCCGAGATCGGCGCCGCCGTGCTCGATGCACTGGCCGAGGCGCACAGAGCGAGGATCGTCCACCGTGACATCAAGCCGGACAACGTGCTCCTCACCAAGGACCGCGTCGTCCTCACGGACTTCGGCATCGCCCACCTCGCGGACGCGACGACCAAGCTGAGCCACAGCGGGATGGTCATCGGCACACCGCAGTACATGCCGCCGGAGCAGCTGGAGGGCAAGCGCCCGACCCCTGCCAACGACCTGTGGGCGCTCGGCGCAACCCTGTACCACGCCGTCGAGGGGCACCCGCCGTTCGATGCGGAGGGGATCCACGCCCTCGCCGTGGCCGTCTTCACGCGCCCGTACCGGCCGGCGGTCCACGCCGGCCCGCTGGCGCCCGTGCTGGACGCGCTCCTCACCAAGGACCCGGCGCAGCGCGTGGGGGCCGAAGCAGCGGCCGAGATGCTGGCAGCGGTGCTGCGCTCCATCACGTCCGGGCCCGACTCATCCGCCGGCCAGGGGCACGAACCCGGGCCCGGTTCCTCCCCGGTGCCCGATCCGAGGGCGAGCCCCGTACCGGCACCCGTACCGGCGCCCGTACCGGCACCCGACGCGGTGACGAGCGCTGCCGCTCCCGATGCGCCGGAGCAGGCACCGTCGACGACGCCGTCGCCGCAGACCCCGACGGTCCTGGACTCCGGTTCCGGCGGTACGGACACCCCGCGGCGCCCCGTGCCGCCGGAACCCCCGGCCGAGGATGCGGTCGAGGTCGCGGGCGGGCCGGTGTCGACCCGGCGGCGGCCCCTCACCCGGCGCGCCGTGGTACTGAGCGCGGTGCTGGCCACGCTCGCCACGGGATCCGTCCTGACCTGGACCCTCACCGGTGACGACGACGCACCCCGCGGTGGCGGGACGGCCGGCAGTGGCTCGGCAGGATCGTCCTCCGTGACCGTGGTGATCGGGGTGGACGCACCGCTCAGCGGCGGCGGCGCGCTGTCCTCGATGGGCGTCGGTATCAAGAACTCCGCCGACCTCGCGGTCAGGGCCGCCAACGAATCCGGGCATGTCCCCGGCGTTCACTTCGAGATCAAGGCCCTGGACGACGGGGCCGACCCCGCCCAGGGCGAACCGAACGCCGCCCGGTTCGTGTCCGACGAGAAGGTGCTGGGCGTCGTCGGCCCCCTCAACTCCGGAGTCGCCAAGACCCTGGTGGCACCGCTCGCGCAGGCGAACATGGCCGTCGTGTCCCCGGGCAACACCGACCCCGTGCTGACGCTGGGCCCCGACTGGGCCGCGGGTACCAGGTCCCGCCCCTACCCCACCTACTTCCGCACCGTCGCCACCGACGTCGACCAGGGGCCGTTCGCCGCCCGCTACCTGCACGACAAGGCCAAGAAGACCAAGCTCTACGTGGTGGACGACGCGAGCGCCCACGGCACCGCCCTCACCGCCGGTTTCACGGCCGAGTTCACGAAGCTCGGCGGGACCGTCGTGGGCACCGAGCAGGTCGATCCCGCGGAACGCGCCTTCGCGGGCCTCGCCACGAGGGTGCGGTCCTCCGGCGCCGACGCCGTCTACTTCGGGGGCTACTACGACACCGCGGCACCGCTCTCCCAACAGCTCGAACAAGCCGGGGTGAACGTCCCCCTGATGGGCGGCGACGGCATCTTCGACCAGCAGTACCTCACCACGAACCCGAAGCCCGACGGCGACCTCGCCACCAACATCGGCGTGGCCGCCGAGGAGTCGGCGGCGGGACAGGACTTCCTCTCCCGTTACGGGAAGGCGGGGTACCCGGAGGCGGCCGGCTGGTACGGCCCCTACGCGTACGACGCGACCTGGACCCTCATCGAAGCGGTGAAGGCCGTCGTGACGGCCAACAACGGCACCCTCCCCGGCGATGCCCGCGCGAAGCTGCCACAGGCCGTGGCGGGGCTGGCCTTCGACGGCGTCACGGGCCGCGTCGCCTTCGACGGAGCCGGTGACACGCTCAACCGCCGGCTGACGGTGTACGCGGTCAACGGCGGCAGGTGGGCGAGCGTGACGAGCGGACCGGTCGTGCGCTGACGCCCGCCGGGGGCGTAGCAGCCCCTATGAGTCGGCCCGGCGGCGGCCGCGGGCGTGCTCCACGGCGGCCGCGGCGAATCCGGCGATCAGCGGGTGGGCACAGGTCCCGTCGCCGTCGAGTTCGGGCTGGAAGAGGGTGGCCAGGAAGAAGGGGTGGCCGGCCAGTTCGGCGATGCGGATGTCGCCGGAGTCGTCGGCGCCCGTGAAGGTCATGCCATGGGCACGCAGGAGGTCCAGGTGGTGCGGATTGGGCCCGTAACTGCAGTGGTACCGCGCCTCCGTACGGTCGGCCCCGAGCAGTCGGGCGGCACGCGATCCGGGAGTGACCCGGACAGTGCCCTCGTGGCCGACCAATGAGCAGGCCAGCGGGACGACCACGGCATCCGCCTCCGCGGTGGCCGGGTCGTTCTCGGCGTGTGCGGCGCGGTCCAGGCCGCAGACGTTGCGGGCGAACTCCAGCAGGGCGTGCTGGAAACCGCCGCAGGTGCCCAGGAAGGGGATGCCGCCCTCGCGCGCGGCCCGGATCGCCGACAGGACTGCGGCCTCGCTGCGGTAGGGGCTGCCGGGCAGCACCCAGACGGCATCGAAGCCGTCCATGCCCTGACCGGCGTCCTCGGTGGGGATCCAATAGGCGTCGAGGTCCAGCCCCTCGCGCAGCCGGAGCGCCTGGAGCAGTGCGGGGATCCGGGCGTGGGCGCGGACGGCCTCGGAGCGGTCGCCGACAAGGGCGATGCGGGCGATGGGGGCGATGCGGTCGGTGGGGGCGGTGGGGGCGGCGGATCGCGCGGGCCCGTCAACAGTCCGGTACGTCGGGGTGCTGTTCATGGAATCCATCCTGCGGACCACAGGACATCAGGTCCAACGATGATTCCCGGTCCACGCATTAGCGATACTGATGTGCATGGACCCGCATCTCCTCCGCACGTTCGTCGCGGTCCTCGACCACCGCTCCTTCTCCATCGCGGCCTCGGCCCTCGGCTACACCCAGTCCGCGGTCTCGCAGCACATCGCCGCGCTCGAGGCGGATCTGGGCACCCGGCTGGTCGAGCGACGTCCCGTGGCCGCCACACCGGCCGGCGCCCGGCTGATGGAACACGCTCCCGCGGCTCTGCTCCGCCTGGACGCCGCCCGTGCCGACCTCGCCCGGCTGCACCGTGCCCCCTCCGACCGGCTGACCCTGGTCTGCTCCCCCGCCGCGCTCGGCGCACCCGTGGCCCGGGCCCTCGCCCGGCTGCGGGACTCCACCCGCGTGGACGTCGAAGTACGGGTGGTGGGCCGGAAAGCGGTGATCGAGGAAGTGCTCACGGCCCGCGCCGACCTCGGCCTCGTCGACGGAGTGGCCGCGCCCAGCGACCCGCTGCCACTGCCGGACCTCGGTCCGACCGTCACCCTCGCCGCATCCGAGGCGCCCCTGGCGGTGGTCTTCCCGGACGGCCATCCCCTGGCGGGGCGGGACGCGGTGCGGCTGACCGACCTGGCGCAGGCCCAGTGGATCGACTCCCCGGACACGGCCGTCCCCCTCGACCGACTGCGCGCCGTCTGCGGCGCGGACGGATTCCGTCCCCGGTTCCGCCATCTCGGCACCGATATCCACGGCTTGGCCGCACTCGCCGCGGCGGATCACGGCCTCGCCGCGCTCCCCCTGCCGCTGGCCGCCACCCTCCCCGGCGTGACGGCGGTCCCGGTCCGGCACCCCCGTCTGGTCCACCGCACCGAACTGCTCCACCCGGCCGACCCCTGTGCCCCGGCCCGCCGCCTGGCACACCTCCTCACGGACCGCAGCGGCAGCCCCGGCCACGAGGACCCGCGCTGAACCCCGCCCCGCCCGCCGGGACTTGTGCGGGTGGGGGGATGGACGATCCGCTGCCGCCGACGGTCGGGGTCCTGGATCAGGACCGGCGGCCGGCCGCATTATGCTCACCGCATGAACCCCGACGGCCGCACGGCCTGAGCGGCCCGTGGTGTCCGGCGCCCGGCTCGCCCGGCTGAGAGAAGAACGCGAAGGGCTGCTCAAGGACCGCGACGAGAAGTTACAGGCCGTCAAACGTGCCAGCATGGCCGTCGGCCGGGCACTCGACTCGACGGGCCTGTCCTCGGCGCAGCTCGGAGTGCGGATCGGCTACAACGGCACCCAGATCAGGCAGCTCGTCTCCGACGGGGACGCACGCGGTTGGAAGCCCCGCTCCCTGAAGTGCTGCGAGGCGATCGACGAGTACGTGCGCAAGCACGGTCTGGGCGCACCGGAACTGGCTCCGCTCCGCGTCGCGTACGACCGCGCGAACACGGCGCTCAAAGCCGCGGAGATGTCGTTGCGGGCCGCCGGCACGGACGAGGACGGGGCCGAAGCGCGCAGGGCGAGCCACACCGCAGAACTGACGGCCTACCTCCGGACGCTCAAGGAGGTGCTGGGCGAGACCCAGGCGTGGATCCCGCACAACGACCTGGACGCGGCGTTCCAGAAGCGCGCGGTCAAGATTTCCGTCAGCCCCCCGCGCAGCCCGGAGGACGAAGCGCTCTACGTGTCGAGGGCGGCGCTGCCACGCGGTGACGTCTCCTGGACCGGCGCGATGCGCGGCGTCCCGGTCGCCGTCGTGGTGGCCGACGCAGGTTACGGCAAGACCTGGCTGCTCCGGCGGCACGGTCGTGAGTTGTGCGACGGCGCGCTCGCGGCCCTCGCCGCGGGCGAGGACCCCTCCGACGTCGAGATCCCGCTCTGGATGCACGCGGGCGACCTCGCCCGGGGCTGGTCGTCCGACGATCCCCCCGCCGAGGCCGTCGTACGGACGGGCATGCGGACCGCGCGCGACCGTGGCTTCGTCGCCTCCGCCCGGCTCACGGAGCTCCTGGCCCAGCGGCTGTCGGCGGACGCCGCCCCCGTCCATGTGCTCGTCGACGCCTACGACGAGGTCTTCGACGACGCGTCCCGGGCGTCCGTCCGTCGGGCACTCGTATGGCTGCGGGCGCTCAGCCGCAGAGGCAGCGGGCCCCGCCTGGTGTTCACCTCCCGCGGGGCCGGCTACGCCGACCCGTTCACGGACGGGGACCAGGAAGCGCAGGCCCCCCACTACCTCGAACCGGGTGTCCTGGACGAGGAACAGGTCCGCGCCCTGTGGGAGCAATGGTTCGGTGCCCGGGGCGAACAGGTCCCGGCGGACAGGCTCGAACCCGTACTGGCGCCGACCTCGCCGCTGCGCGGCTTCGCGCGCATCCCGCTGATCGCCGCCTTCTGTGCCTGGGTCGCCGAGGTCGACACGGTGGCCACCAGCCGCAGCGGTCTGTACGAGCAGGTGCTGCGCAGGTTCCTCGCCCAGTCGTGGAAGGAACACGGCGCGACCCGCCAGGACGGAGGGCTGCGCGCCACCCTGGACAAGGCGCTCACCGAGCTGGCCTGGACGATGGCCACGGCCGGGCCGGTCTGGCGGGACGCGATCGCCGTGGCCGGGTGCGAGGCCGAGCTCGAACGGGCCGGCCTCCAGCCGTCCCGCGACCACAGCCGCACCTGGCTGGCCGTTCGGGAGGTCGGCATCCTGGTCCAGGCAGCGGCGCACGGGCCCGACCCGCTCGGGGACGGCCCCGTCCTGTGGATCCATCGCAGCGTCCAGGAGTTCCTGGTCGCCCGCAAGCTGGTCACGCTGTCCGAGGACAGCCTCTCCGACGTACTCGGCGGGCGTGCCTGGATGCAGCCGGAATGGGGCGAGGTCATCCACTTCGCCATCGGGCTGGAGACGGTCGCCGGGGGCGCCCGCCCCGTCACCGAGGGGCTGAGGTCGCTCGCGCTCGACGGCCGGGACGGTCTCGGCTGGTTCGCCACCACGTTCGCCGGCGCCGGTGCGGGAATGCCTCCCGACCCGAGTGCCCGGCGGGCCATCGTGGAACGGGTCTGGGCCCTGCAGGGCGCCGGCTTCATCACGCCCGTCCGGCTGGCGAACGTGCTCGCGCTCGTGCCCGAGGCCCGGCCCGAGGAGATCGCCGCGATCTTCCTCGACAAGGAACCCGGCCGCGAGACCTGGGAGGCGCTCGCCTGGTGCGGCGAACCGGGCAGGAGGGCCCTCACCGAGGTCATCGTCTCGGCCCCCCGGATGAGCGGTGCCGCGGCCGCGCTCTACCGGGTGGATCCCCGGGCCGGTATCTCGGCGTTGCGACGGCGCCTGGACGCGCCGCTGCCGGTGCGTTCGGACGACTCGGTCGTCCTGCGCGCTCTGGAGACCCCGGATGTCGTCCGGCTCGCGAAGCTGTACGCGGACCACCGGAACTCGGCGGAATGGGCCGAGAACCTGGGCTGGACAAGGCATGTGGTGGCCCGTCGGACACTCCTGGAGCCACAACTCCTCCATGACCCCGATCCGGCCGTCCGGCGGGCTGCCCTGGCCGGGATCTCGGCCTACGCGGGCACCGACCTGGACGACGACGTCTACGCAACCCTCTCCGCGGTCGCCCGCACGCACGAGGACGGGATGCTGCGGCTCACGGCGCGTGAACACCTGCGCGTGATCGCTCTGAGCGTGCCCTGGGTGGAACAGGCGATGGGAGACGAGTTCGCGGTCCTCCACGAGGAGCCGGCCGGACCGGCCGTCACCCTGGATGCCCTCGCCGCCCGCCTGCGGACGGTCGGGCCCGCCACCCTGAAGACCGTCGTCATGCTCGCCGAGGAACCCCGGCTGATCCGGGGCCCCGTGCCCGAGGCGCTGGCGGGACTGTCCGCCAGGGCCCTCCGTGGCGAGCTGGACGTGGAGACCAGCCAGTTCCTGGCCGTCATCGGCGGGGACGAGTTCATCGAGACGGGCTGCGCGCGTCTGCGCGACCCGTCTCCCGGCAGTGAGGTCGAGCTGTCACGGCTCGCGCTCGGGCTGCTCTTCGCCCGCCAGGGCGATCCCGGCGTCTACGCGGCGGTGGTCGACTACGCGGGCCGCCGTCCACAGCTTCTGCTCGAAGCCGGACTGCGGATGCGCTGGCGGAATCCGCTGCCCCAGGCCGAGACGCTCCTCAGGGCGCTGACCGGGCTGGAGCGGGCGAACCAGCCCGCGGTGCAGATCTGGAGCGACGTGCTGCGCGGGTTGCTGCTCGAAATTCCGGCGGCGGCCCGGAGCGAGCTGCAGGCGCGCTGCGCCGCGATGACGGAGCACGTACTGGCGCTCTCCTGAAAGCCGTTCCGCGCCCGCGGAACGGCCCGGAACACCCGATGAGCTGGGATCTCCCGACGACGAGGCCTTCGGGCCCCTTTCCGATCACGGAGTTCCCATGCCCGCCCTGCCCGCTCCGCCGCTCCGCGTCCTCGCGGTGTGCGACGAATGGCTGCCCGCCCGCGGCGGCCTCAGCACCCTCAACCGTTCCCTCTGCGTCGCGTTGGCCGCCGCCGGCTGCGAGGTGTTCTGCGTGGTGCCCGGCGCGTCACCGCAGGAGCGGGATGATGCCGCCGCGGTCGGTGTCTCGCTCGTCGTCTCGGCGGCACTGCCCGGGATGTCGGAGCGTCAGGCGCTGATGCGCAGGCCACCGCTCGCGGGCGGGATCGTGCCCGACGTGGTGATCGGGCACGGCCGCATCACCGGACAGATCGCCAAGTCCCTGGCCGACGACCACTTTCCGGGCGCGCGGCGGATCCACTGCGTGCACATGGTCCCCGACGAGATCGAGTGGCACAGACTCGGACAGCAGGACGACGCGGGCATGCGTGCGGACGAACGCAGCCGGACCGAACTCGACCTGGCCTCCGACGCGGCGCTGGCCGTCCCGGTCGGGCCGAGGATCGACGCCTGGCTACGACGCGACCTGCGCGGCCTGGACGTCACGCCGCCGCTGGTGCGCCTGGACCCCGGCTTCGACGGTGTCGATGCGGTGACCCGCCGAGTCCCCGAAGGGCGTGAGCAGATCATGCTCATGGGCCGGGTCAACGACGCCCGGATCAAGGGCGTCGACCTGGCCGCGCGGGCCGTCGGCCACGCTCTGGGGCTGAACCACCCCTTCACCGAGTGGGACCTCCTCGTACGCGGCGCGGCCGCCGGTACCAGCGAGGAGCTCCATGCGCGGCTGCTGCGCTGGATCGGGCACCGCGCGGCCAACGTCATCGTGCGCCCCTACACGACCGATCGCGCGGCGCTCCGCCGCGACCTGCTCAGCACGAGCCTGCTGCTCATGCCGTGCAGGGTGGAGGGCTACGGGCTGGTCGGCCAGGAGGCGATCATGGCCGGCACTCCCGTGCTGATCAGCGACCGCAGCGGGCTGGGCGCCCTGTTGCGCGAGGTCCTGCCCGCGGAACTCGCGCACCGGGTCGTCGTGCCGGTGGACCGGGACGACAAGGTCGACGTGCCGGTCTGGGGGCACCGGATCGCGGCCGTTCTGCTCGACCGGGAGGCCGCCTTCGCCACGGCCGCGGCCGTGCGCGACATCATGGCGTCCGAGCGCACCTGGGCGAGGGCCACCGGCCGGCTGCTCGACGGGCTCGGCCCGTTCAGCGGGTGAGCCGCAGTTGCCAGAGGTCGAGGTAGCCGGATCGGAAGCCTGCCTCCGAATACGCCAGGTAGAACTCCCACAGGCGCGGGAATTCGGGGGCGAACCCGAAGGCGGCGACTTCGTCGCACGAGAGGAAGCGCGAGCGCCACAGCGCGAGCGTCCGCGCGTAGTGGTCGCCCATCCGGTGGCGGTCGCCGACGCGCAGCGAGGTCGTTCCGAGCGCTTCCTCCACGGCGCGCAGCGAGGGTATCTGCCCTCCGGGGAAGACGTACTTCTGGATCCAGGTGCGGACGTCCTTCGTCGCGAGCATCCGGTCGTGGGGCATGGTGATCGTCTGGAGGGCGACGCGGCCGCCGGGCGCCAGGAGGCGGTCGAGGACGGCGAAGTAGGCCGGCCAGTACTCATCTCCCACCGCCTCCAGCATCTCGACGGAGACGATCGCGTCGTACTCGCCCTCGGCCTCCCGGTAGTCACGGAGGAGAACGGTCGCGCGGTCGGCCACGCCCGCCTCGGCGATCCGTGCGCGGGCGAGGTCGCGCTGGCGTGGGGAGATCGTCAGCGTGGTCACCTCGGCGCCCCGCAGTCCCGCCCGGACTGCCAGCGCGCCCCAACCGGTCCCGATCTCCAGCATCCGTGTCCCCGGACCCACCCCGGCCAGGTCGAGGATGCGATCGATCTTGCGGATCTGCGCGGCGTGCAGGTCGTCGCCGGGACCGAACAGTGCGCACGAATAGGTCATGGACGGGTCGAGGAAGAGCGCGAAGAACTCGTTGGACAGGTCGTAATGGCGCCGGATGTTGGAGCGGGCGCCCTCCAGGGTGTTGCGCTCCTCCTCCGGACGGCTCTGGTCGGCCCACCGCCGGAACGCCGACGCGGGTCGGCGGGCCGGACGCGTCAGCCGGGCCGCGACCGGCGTCAGCAGGCCCGCCGGATCGGTACTCGTCCAGTCACCCGCCATGTAGGCCTCCCCGAACCCGACCGGGCCGACGACGGCCAGCCGGGAGAAGAACGCCGCCGGGCGGACGATCCTCATCACCGGCGAGTCCGGGCCACCGCGCCCGATGCGCTCTCCGCCGGGAAAGGCCACCCTCACGGGCAGGGAACTCATCGCCCGGCGGAACAGTCGCTCCACCATCCACGCCCGCACGGGCGCATTCGGGGCGTCGGTGAGCAGGGACGGGGGCTCTGTCACGGTCGTGGTCATCAGGATGTCCTTCGGGCGGGTCGGCGAGGGAAGACCGGCAGGCGGCGCAGCCGGAGCACGATTCCGTGGAGGCGGATCGCGAGGCTGATCCTCTGCGGCAGCAACGGGTGGGTGAGGACGGCTCGCAGGACGTCCATCGGCCCGGCCTCGCGGCGGCGGCCGGTGAGGGAGGCGGAGAAGACCGTACGGTCGTCCTGGACGAGTGCGACGGTCAGCGCGAGCCGTTCCCGGGGGACGGGCAGGCGCATCCGGTACTCCCCGGCCACCTCCAGGAAGGGCGAGACGTAGAAGCGCTTGGGCGTGCGGACGTGGCCGGACGGTGAGGCGCGCAGAAGGTAGCGGTGGCGCTCCCCGTAGGTGTTGTGGACCTCGGCGATCACGCAGGCGGGGTCGCCCGCCGCGGTGAAGCACCAGTAGACGGTCAGCGGATTGAAGACATGCCCGAACACCCGCGCCGAGGTCAGCATGAGGACGCGTCCCCCGGTGAGGTCGATCCCCTGCTCGCGCAGCCAGCCGTCGACATGGGCGCGCAGCGGACGGTCCGGCTCTGCGAGGTGATCGGACGGCAGGATCCGGGTGAACGGCCCCAGCCACCACGGGTAGGCGGGCAGCTCGTCGAGGTCGACCAGCCACAGGTAGAGGCGGCGCCGGAAGACGCGCCGCAGCGGGGTGCGGCGCGTGTGGGTGAGCCGACCGACATACAGGGCGGCGCTCACCGTCGTGCCCCCAGCGCCGCCGCCGCGCGTACGCCCGCCAGGCAGCCGTCCTCGTGGAAGCCCCAGCCGTGGTAGGCGCCCGCGTACACCACGACCGGGCTGTTCAGCCGGGAGAGCCTGCGCTGGGCGGCGAGGGTGTCGAGCGTGAGGATCGGGTGATCGTAGACCCGCCGGACGAGGACCGCGGCCTCGTCGACCTCGGTGGAGCCGTTGAGCGTCACGAGGTAGTCCAGCGGTTCGCTGAGCCGCATCAGCCGATTGAGGTGGTAGCTCACCAGAACGGGGCCGCCCCCACGGCAGCCCTGTTTGAGGAGGTTCCAGGAGGCGTCGGTCCTCGGCCTCGACGGCAGGACGGAGGCGTCCGTGTGCAGCCAGGTCTCGTTGCGCGAATAGCCGAACGCGCCGAGGACCTGCTTCTCGAGGGCCGTGGCGTCGGTGAGCAGCGCCAGCGCCTGGTCGGCGTGGGTGGCGACGACGATCCGGCCGAACTCATGTGTCGTTCCGGCGGCGTCGATGACTTCCGCGCCGTCGGAATGCCGGGTGATCCCCCGGACCGGTGCGCCGGTCCGCACCTCGGGCAGTCGCGCCGCGATCCGCTCGACGTAGGTGCGGGATCCTCCGGTGACGGTGCGCCACCGGGGCATGGCCCGCACGCTGAGCAGGCCGTGGTGATGCAGGAAGGTGAAGAGCGGCACGGCCGGAAAGGCGGTGCTGGTCCCCGCCGACGCGGACCAGACCGCCGAGACCAGCGGCAGGGCGAAGTGGTCGGCGAAGTAGCGGGTGAACCGGTGCCGCTCCAGGAATCGGCCCAGGGTCAGATCGGTTTCCCCGGACGTCAGCAGACGGCGCGCCTCGCGGTGGAACCTGGGTATCTCGGACAGCAGGTGGAGGTAGGCACGGCCGGCGGTACCCGGCCCGGGGACCAGGCCCAGCCCGCGTCTGCCGCCCGCGTACTCCAGACCGCAGCCACGGCAGCGGATGCTCATCGACATCTCGCTGTCCTGCGTCGGTACCTCCAGCTCGGCGAACAGTCTCAGCAGCTGCGGATAGTTGCGGAGGTTGTGCACCAGGAAGCCGGTGTCGAGCGACACCACCGCGCCGTCCGGTGCGGTCACATCGTGCGTGTCGGCGTGCCCCCCGAGCCGGGGCGCGGCCTCGAACAGCACCACGTCGTAGCGGTGGCGCAGCAGGTACGCGGCGGTCAGACCGGCGATGCCACCGCCGATCACTGCGATCCTCTCAGGCCCCATCGCTGGTCCTCCCGTGTCCGGTCCGCAGGCCGAGGTCCCGGCGGATCAGCGCCGCGGCCGTCAGGGCCGTCCGGGCCGCCCCTTCCGCCGAGTCGATCGGATAGCTGTTGTGGATCGCCGATCCCGCGAAGTACACGCCCGGGGCCGGCCGGCGCAGGATCCGGTCGTGCCGCAGGTAGTCGCCCGCGAGGATGGCCTCGCCGGGGCGCTGGTTCGGCCGCGTGCGGATGCGCCGGACGGGATGCCGCAGGTCCAGGTGCCGGCGGAGCCTGTCCATCACGTACTCCTCGTCGGTGCGGGGGCTGAGCGTGCACAGCACGACGCATCGGCCGGCCTCGGGCTGTACCAGGATGTTGAGCCCGTCGCGCGAGTAGAGGGCGGGGCCGGGCTCCCGCAGGACCGCCTCGCGGGTGTCGAGGTCGACGGTGAAGGCGACGCAGTGGGTGTGGTCGGCCTCTCTGACGACATGGTCGATCCGGGACGCGTCGAGGAGCGCCACCATGTCGGGGACGAAGGCCGTGACAACGACCGCGTCGAACTCCTCGGCTCCCGCACCGGTGTGGACCCGGACCGTCCCGGCGGACGGCTCGATGCGGGACACCCGGCGGTCCGCGGTCAGCGTGACCCCCCGTTCCCGCAGATGGGCCACCCAGGGGTCGACAAGATACTCGTCGGTGGCGCCGGGGAGCACGAAGGCGGTCTTCGCGCGGAACAGGTTCGCCGCCATGCGGGTCAGCGGAATCACCGAGTAGTTGCGCGCCGATCCGTACCGGTTGTCCCCGCGGCCGGTGAAGTGCTTCTCCGCGAGCAGGGGAGACGGACGCCACGCCCACAGGATCCGCAGCTTCTCGCGGAGCGGTACTTCCTTCGCCAGCATGCGGTACAGGTGGGAGATCTCCACCCAGCCGGTGGTCTCGGTGTGCGCGAACCGGCGGACGCGGCGGAGGGACTCGTGGACGGTTCTGCCGTCGGGTCCCTTGATCATGCCGAGGATGCGGAGGAGGTGACGGTAGTCGTCCATGAAGAAGCGGGGGCAGTGCTCGCCGCCGGGGCCCACGTCGGCACGGCCACCGAAGTGGACGTCCTGCTCGTAGACGGTGAGTTCGGTGCCGGGGTGGTCGCAGAGGGCGAACGCCGTGGTCAGGCCCGCGATGCCGGAGCCGATGATGCAGATTCTCAACGCTCCGCCTCCGGTCCGAGTGCTCCGGACGGTGCCCAGTTCACCCCGGACCGGTCCGCGACGGACGGGAATCCGCTGCCGCCGTCCGGCCGGGTCCGTACCGCGAGGATCTGGTGGACGCTCATCCGGTTGCCCTCGAATGCGAGGGACGCACCGGCGAGGTACAGCCGCCAGATCCTCGCCCGGCGGGCGCCGAACCGGTAGACGACCTCCTCCCAGGAGGTCTCCAGCCGCTCCGACCAGGCGTCGATCGTCCTGACGTAGTGCTCGCGCAGCGACTGGACGTCCCGGATCTCGAACCCTGCCTTCTCCAGGTGCGCGAGGGTCGCGGGCAGTGGACGCATGGTCATGTCGGGCGCGATGTAGGACTCGACGAACGCGCCGCCGCCCGGCTTCGCGCCGCCGCGCGACATCTGCTGGAGCAGCAGCCGGCCGCCCGGCCGCAGCGAGCGGTGGAGCATCGCGCAGTAGGCGGGGTAGTTGTCCTCACCGACGTGCTCGCCCATCTCGACGGACGACACCGCGTCGTAGGAATCTCCCGTGCTCTGCCGATAGTCCTGCAGTCGGACCTCGACCTCGTTCGCAAGGCCCCGTTCGGCGAGCCGGGCGGTGATGTACTCGTACTGGCGGGCCGAGTTGGTGATTCCGGTCGTGCGGGCCGCGTGCCGTTCGGCGGCGTGGACGACCAGCGAGCCCCAGCCGCAGCCGATGTCCAGCAGGCGTGATCCCGGACGCAGGTCGAGCTTGCGGCAGATGAGGTCGAGCTTGTCGCGCTGGGCGTCCGCGGGTCGGTACTCGGGGGCGTCGGAGGTCCACAGGCCGCAGGAGTACGCCATGGTCTCGTCGAGGATGGTCCGGTAGAACTCGTTGCCCAGGTCGTAGTGGTGGGCGATGGCTGCCCGGTCGCGCATCCGGGTGTGGGCGCGTCCGGTGAGCCCGGCCTCCTCGGCCGGTGGCTTCGGCGGGAGGCCGAGGGCGCCCAGCCGCACACCGAGCGACAGCAGCGAGGAGAGCGCCGGCAGGGCGCCGGGGCGGCGGGCGCCCGTCCGCCGGACCGTCCGGACGTAGTCGAGACACTCTCGCAGCGCCTGCCGGAAGTCGCCCTCGACGTCGATCTCGCCGGTGACATAGGCACGGGACAGTCCCCTCTCGCCCGGACTGCGCAGCAGATGGCGGACGGCCCCGGGGCTGCGCAGCACCAGTACGGGGCCGTCCTGCGGACCCGCGCTGCTGCCGTCCCATACGCGCAGGCCCACCGGCAGGTCGGCACCGAACAGGGTGCGGGACAGCGCGGCGACACGCCCCGCTATGCCTTTGGTCATGGTCTCCCGCAGGGCGGGGGTGGATGCTGCTTCCGTCATGGTTCTCCTCGGACGACGGACCGGACACCGCTCCGTACAGGGGGTGTTGGGGATCTGTCCGTAACGGGACCACGAGTTGTGTCGTTGCTCCCCCGGGGCTGGAGAACGCTGGACTACTCTGGACGCCGCGCCCGCCCGAACGAACCGCGCGCATGGAGACGACCGGTGTCCGAAGAACCGCCTCGAGCGAACGGCTCACGGGGCTCCCCCTCACGCCAGGACCTGGCGGTCGCCCTGTGGAGCGCGATCCGCCGTTCCGAACAACGACAGGGCCGCGACCTCGACCGCGTGGTGCTGGCGCGGCGGGTCAACATCTCGCCGAGCAGCCTCTACGCCTACCTCCAGGGCCGGACCCTGCTGCGCAGCACCACGCTCGACAGGCTGCTGGACGAGCTGAAGGCCACTCCCGCCGAGAAACGTGAACTCGGCTCGCTGCGGGAGGCCGTCGAGCTGGGCGATCAGCGCAGCCGCACGGTCGAGAGCCGCGCGGTCGAGAGCCGCCCGTCCGGGCTCCCCAGGCCCCGTCAACTCCCACCCGTGACACGTGACTTCGTGGGACGGGCCGCCGAACTCCGCACGCTTGACGCATTGCTCACGGATGGGGAATGCGGCACGCCGTTCATCGTCGTGATCCACGGAACGCCCGGCGTCGGGAAGACCACACTGGCGCTGCACTGGGCCCATCGGCTCAAGGACCGCTGTCCGGACGGTCAGCTCCATGTGAATCTGCGGGGGTTCGACGACGACCGGCCGCCCGATCCGGGCCAGGCCCTCGACGGCCTCCTTCAGGCGCTGGGCGCGGCACCCAAGTCCGTCCCGTGCGACGTGGACGCCAAGACGGCGCTGTTCCGCAGTTTCATGGTCGACCGGCGGATGCTCCTCATCCTCGACAACGCCCGGTCGGCGGAGTCCGTCCGGCCGCTGCTGCCCTCGACCGACGGCGCCCTGGTGATCGTCACCAGCAGGAACCAGCTGGACGGGCTGGTGGTACGGGAGGGCGCCCACCGGCTCGGACTCGACGTTCTCCCCTACCGGGACGCGCTGGCCCTGCTGGAACGGCGGCTCGGTGCGCCCCGGCTGGCCGCGGAGGCTTCGGCGGCCGACGAACTGGTGGAGCTGTGTGCCCGGCTGCCGCTCGCGCTGAGCGTCTCGGCGGCCAAGGTGGGGGCGTCGCTGGAGACGTTCGTCCGCCGCACACGCGATTTCCATGACCGGCTGGAGGCTCTCGGCTCGCACGAGAGTGATCTGGACCTGCGCACTGTGTTCCGGACGTCCTACGCCCTGCTGCCCCGGCCCGCGGCCCGGCTGTTCCGTCTGCTCGGTCTGCACGCGGGTCCCGACATCGACGAGTACGCCTGCGCCGCCCTGCTGGACGAGGACGCCCCGGCCGCACGCGCGGCGTTGAGCGTGCTGGCCTCGGGGAACCTCGTGGGCGAACAGCCCGACGGCCGGTTCGGCTCGCACGATCTGCTCCGGGCCTTCGCGCGGAGCCTCGCCGACGACAGCCCGCCGGACGACCGGGGGGCGGCGGTCTCACGCGTACTGGACCACTACCTCAGCACGGTCGTCCACGCGGGCCGGCACATCCAGGAGTGCCGCACCGATGATCTGCCCTGGGCGCCGCCGCCACGGCAGCTGCCCCCCGTCACGGACTACGGCGAGGCGATGACCTGGTTCACGGCCGCTCTGCCCACGCTGAGGGCGATGATCGCCCAAGCGGTGGCCGAGGGGTTCGACTCGCACGCCTGGCGCCTGGCCTGCGCCTCTTCCGTGTTCCTCCGCCGGACCGGACGGCGCGCGGATCGCGTTCTCATCCAGCACGCCGGTCTGACCGCGGCCCTCCGGTCGGGCTCCCCCGCGGTCGTGGCCACCTCGCAGCGTCTCCTGGCCGACGCCCTGACCCGCATGGGGCAGTTCCCCCAGGCCCTCTCCCTGCTGAGCTCCTCCCTCACGACGTACACGGAACTCAGTGACACGCGTGGAGTGTTCCAGGCTCGTCTCTCGCTGGTCCGCACCCATGAGGCGGCGGGGAACCCGGCCGCGGCGCTGCGGCACGCCGAAGCGGCCTACGGTCTGACGACCGCCCTGGGCGACCGGCTCGCCCGCGCGGACGCCCTGACCCACCTGGCGAAGCAGAAGCAGCACCTGAACAGGTACGACGAAAGCCTCCCGCACGCGCTGCGCGCCCTGCGCCTGTACGTCCGGATCGGCTACGCCGAGGGCGAGGCCGACATCCTGCGGACCATCGGCCGGGCGGAGCAGCATCTGGGCCGTCCCGTGGAAGCGGTGGCCCACTACGAACGCTCGCTGGAACTCGACCGCCTCCTCGGCGACCGGTTCTGGGAGGCCCACAAACTCCAGGACCTCGCAGGGGGTCTCGAAGCCGCGGGTGACCCCGGCGCCGCCCGGCGGCGCCGCGAGGAGGCGTGGGCGGCTTTCGTCGCCCTCCGCCACCCCACCGCCGACCTCATCCGGGCCGAACTCGACGGCGCCGCCCCGGGCGTGCCGGGGACCGCCGGTCAGGACCCGCCCTGATGCAGCAGGCCCAGGATCCGTTCGGCCACGGTCGCCCAGGTCCGCTCGGCCTCCGCGGTACGGCGCATCCGGTCCGCCGTGGCGAACGCCGCGGCCGGGTCGCGCAGCACCGCCGCGATCTGGTGGCCCCACCGCATCACATCGTCGGTGTCGTGCAGGGTCACGGGGACCACGGCGCGTGCGGCCTCGGCCGGGGGAAGGATCTCCCTCAGCAGCGTGCCGAGCCCGCTCCTGCCGCTGACCAGGACCGGAGTACCGGCCACGACCGCTTCCAGGCCCACCAGCCCGAAGCCCTCCGCACGGGACGGCATGAGCGCGAGCGTGGCCCGCGCCAGGTCCTGGTCCAGCCGTTCGGACTCGGCGGAGAAGGGCCGTACGGTGACGCCGAGCGCGGGATCGGCCACCCAGCCGACGACGGCCTCGCGCAGCGCGTCGCAGCCCTCGGGCGAGGCACCGCGCACGAGCAGTTCGACCTCGGGTTCGGCATCGCCCCGAAGGCGCAGCGCATGTGCCAGAGCGCGCGCACCGAGGTCGACGCCCTTGATCTGCCAGGCCTCCATCCTGCCCATGAGCAGCACCTGGAGCGGGCCGCCCGGGGTGGGCCGCCGCCCGGGACGACCGGCGCGGTCGAACCCGGGATCGAGACGCAGCGGCTCTGCGCTCCCGGGAAACACCGACAGGTCCCGCTGGAGCCTCTGGTGCAGTCGGGGCCCGACGGCGGCGGTCCAGGTGGCGCCCCGCGCCAGGTCCAGTTCCAGCCGGGTGCGCGTGTCGGCACGAAGCCCCGCGTCGTCCTCCCGGCCGGGACGCCAGTGCTCCAGCTCGTCCGGTGCCACGTGCACCACCTGAAGGAGCCTGGCGGACGGGTAGTGGTCCTCGACGCAGCAGCGCGCCGCGGGCCCGGTGATCCGGCCGTGGCCGATCACCAGATCCGGCACGGTGCCGTGCGGCAGCGGGGGCCTGCGGAACAGCCCGGCCTCCGGGGCGTGGCCCGGGACTACGGCAGCGATGACCAGCCGCACCCCCGCGGCGGCGGCCTCCCGCATCTCGGCGTCGGTCGCCGCGGTGACGACGCAGCACACATCGGCCCCGGCGCGGGCGAGGGCGAGGCACAGATCGCGGCTGAGGGTGCTCAGTCCTCCCGCGCCGGAGTGCCATTCGGTGGCGAGGACGAGGACTGTCGGTGACTTCTTCTCGGTCGGCATGGGGGTATCCGAGCAAGCCGCCGGCCGTCCGGCATCCGTCGTCCGGGGGTGCTGCCACCCGGATGACCAAGCGCACAACGCGCCACCTGCGGACGTGCTTTGCTTGCCTTCCGGAAAAGCTTCCGGGCCGGAAGCCCGAAGACGCCGTGAGGAGGTGGCCGACCGGATGGCGGACCACAAGCAGCAGCTCTTCCGGCGGAAGATCGCCGAAGCTGTCGCAGAGTTCGGCAGTTATCCGCTGATCGCGAGCAAGGGCGATGTCTCCAAGAGCACCTGGCACGACGTGGCCCACGGCAAGTCCCTGCCGAACGCCGAAACCACCTGGCAGAACATGCTCGTCGTCCTCAGGACACTGCCCGCGGACCGGTTCCACGAGGTCGACTGGAACAGGCTCTACCGGGAGGCCTGCCGGGAGGCGGGCAAGGAGCTCCCGGACGAGAAGCCGCCGCAGGTCCCGGCCGGCCCGGCGGTCACGTCCGGCCCGGCGGTGCCTGGAACGACGCCCGCACGGCTGTACCTCGACCGGGGGCTTGCCTCCGTCCAGGTGTTCGCACTCCCCCCGGTCTCACGGCTGGAGATCGTCTCCCGGGAGCTGGAGGAGAGCGACGGCCGTCCCCTGCTGCTGATCGGGGAGGGCGGACTCGGCAAGAGTGTCCTCCTCGCGGAGCTGGCCAGGCACCTGAGCGGCGACGTCTCCGGTGCCGTCGTCCTCGTCCCCTGCGTCCGGATCCCGTCCCATGCCGACCTGACGACGGCCCAGGCCGCCGACACCGCGCTGGCGGCGGCCGCCGGACTGCCCGAGACGGGCCTGGGCACCTTGGCGAGACAACTGCGTGAGACCTACGGCCAGGTCCACGTTCTCGTCGACACCCTCGACTCGGTACTGACCGAGGACACGGCCGCCGCGCTCACGGACGCGCTCGAAGAGGTCGCCGAGCACGCCCGTCTGGTCGTCACCTGCCGGACCCGCGAGTACGACGACCTGATCGACGACCCGCTGCGTGGCGCCCGGTTCGGCGACCGGCGGTGCGAGGCGGTCCGGCTGCCCGTCCTGAAACGGGAGGAGATCCTCCAGTGGGCCGGCCACTACGTGCGGAGCCTGGACCGCAGCGACCATGAGCGGGAGCGCTTTATCGACCGTCTCTCCGATGTCGTGTCGGCGGCGACCGTCCAGCAGGTCTGCGCGGTACCCCTGCGCCTGGCCCTGGCGTGCGACCTCTACAGCGCGGAGGGCATCGTCCCCTCCGACCTCACCATCACCGGCCTGTACTTCGCCTACTGGGAACGGCGCATCGCCCGCGACCGGGACGGCCGCCGCACCACCGTCGCGGCATCGCGCGAGGCCGCCGCGCTCGCCCTGGCACGCGCCCTGCTCAGGGAGAGCGCCGACCGGCTGGCGCTCGAAGAGCCCGCCGCCCGCCTGCCGTCCGGAGTGGACGCCCTCCTCAGCGAAGGCGTCCTGCAGATCCAGGGCGGACGGGTCGGGTTCTTCCACCAGACCTACGCCGAGTTCGCGATCGCCCTCCTGCTCGCCCGGGAGAGCGTCACCGCGGAACTGGAAGATCTCGGCGGCCGTCTGGCCGACCACCACTCACCGTTCTGGCCCGTCGCGCGGCACCTGCTCCAGATGCCGCGTACGACCGACGAGCGCTTCGCCGAGCTGCGTGCCGTCGTGCCGCTGCTCACCTCGGAAGGCGCTCATGTCCAGGTCCTCGCGTCGCTGGCCCGCGAGGACCCCTGCACACTCCTCGATCTCGCCGCCCGGATCGGCGCACACGACCTGACCCTGCGGAAATCCCTGCTGCCGCTGCTGGGCGACGCCCGGGAGACCTGCGCGGAGGCCGCGCTCCAGATCAGTGTTCCCCTGCTCGAGGAGATCGAGGGCAAGCTGGTCAAACTCGCGGCGCAGACTGTGGGTTCGCTCCTCGCCCGGACGAACTCGCCCCTGCGGCGCAGTCTGTTGATGACGGCGCTCGAGACCGTTCTGCGGCGTCGTGACGACGGCGAACACCACTTGCCGCACATCACCTGGGTACCCCTGCCGCAGGTCCTCATCAGCGGCACTCTGTCCAAAGGACCCGACCCGCTCGTCGAGCAGGGACTGCTGGACCGCTACGCCAGACTCGGTGTCCTCGGCCAGGAGGAGATCCTGCGGACGTTCCTGCGCCGCGCCCGGACCGGGACCTGCGTACCGCCGGAGCAGTGGCGCGCACTCGCGACCGTGGCCCTGGCGACGGAGCTGCCGCCAGGACTGTCCGAGGAGGAAGAGACCGAGCTGATGGGCCGGTTCTGGGAGTCGGCGGAGGTCCGGCACGACCGGGCGTGGGCGCGATGGCAGGACGTGCTGGGTGCCGAGCTGCCCGAACGGTGGCCGCGCGCCCAGGTCCGATTCGTGGTCGAACTGGCCGGCGACCCACTCGTACGGACCGAACTGCTGGACGACCTGCTCCACGACGTCTCGACGGTCCGGCGCGAACGGCTGCTCGCCGTCGCCCGTTTCGTCGCCGACCGCGATCCCGTGGCACTCGTGGCGAGCCTGCCCGCACTGCCCCGCGAACCGTCGCGCGCGATGGTCGGTTTCATCGCCAAGCTCGCCACACAGTGCGCGAAGGAGCTCGGGAGGTCGGCACGCGAAGGACTCATCACGACCCTCGTCGCCGCCGAGCCGGTGGAGCCGCGCAAGGTCTGGCCCGCCATCATCCAGCTCGCCGCCGCGGACCTCGACACCCATGAGGCTCTCCTCGATCGTTTCACCCGGCTCGACCGGGTCCGCGCCGACACGTGGGAGCCCGCCAGGAACAGCGCGCTCAAGACCTGGTTCGACACGGCGCCGTTGCAGTTCCTCCAGCAGCACGCCGCGACCCTGCACACGCTGCTGCCGGCCACGCAGAAGAACGCACGGGTCCGCGCCACGCTGGACGGAAGACTCGCACTGTTCGACGACGAGGCCCGCGAGTCGCTCGGCCGGACCGTGGTGCGCGGTTCCGCCCCGCTGACGGCCAGCGAGGCGATGCGGTCGCTGTGCCGGTCCGCGGCGGAGCTGGACGTCGTCCTGGACGAATCCGGGACCCGCTGGTTCCTCGACCTGCTCGGCACCCCCCATGCCGGGGCCGCCACGGAGATCGCTCGGGCTCTCTCCGACGAGACCCGCCTGCCCGATTCCACGCTCGCGCTCGTGACGCCCTCGGGCGGCGCCCTCCTCGTGCGGCAACGGCTCGAACAGGCCGTCTCCTCGGGCCGCAGCACGGATCTGCCGACCACCCTGGTCGAACTGCTGGCGCGGATGAACCGGGTGGCGCCGCTCCCGCAGGACGAAAGCCGCCGCGTCCTCGACGTGGTCATGGGCCCTGCCCTGCGGATCTCCGAGAGTTCCGCCGTGCCGCTGGGAACGACCGCTCAGAACGAACTCGCCACGGACTTCAGCTGCTGGGTCACCGCGGCCACCCGGCTCGCCCTGTACAGCCTTCCGGCCTCCGAGGTGGCGGCCTCGGCCCGGCTCGTCCTGTCCGGCTGGGATCCCCGCCAGATCGGCAACCGGGTGGAACGCGACGTGGTCATCCTCCTGATCGCCGTGCTCCACCACCACCCGCAGTTCGCCGACTGGCTGGTCACCGATCTGTGGCCCGCCACGGGACCCGGCACGAAGAGGGCGATCGCCGAGGCCTTCGCAGTCCGTGAACGCCGCAGCCCCGGCCACCGCGCCCTCACCCTGGCCCAGTCCCCCGACTGCCCACCCGACCTGGCGCACCGCATCCGCACGTGGCTGCGCCACTGACCCTCCGCGCGGATCGCCGCCGCCGCATCTCGATCTGCCAACTCACCCTTCGTCGGCTCACCGTTGTATGTAGCTTGATCGCCGTTCTAAGCGTTCTCGCGACTCAGGAGCCCCTCCATGGCGATGCAGCGGACCAGCAGCACCGAAAACGTCAGGCAGAGATTCGGGGGCGTGCTCGCCGCCGTATCCGCCGTCCTCCTGCTCGCCGCATGCGACCCGAGCGCCACCGGCACCGTCACCGGCACTCCCGGCGCGAGCGTCACGGCCGGCGCCACCCCTTCGGCGACGGCCGCCTCCCCGACCCCCAGCCTCAGCAGCACCCCGAGCACCGTCCCCACCTCGGCCACGCCGACTCCCGCGGCCACGGCCGGGGCTCCCGCCGTCAAGGCCACCGTGCCGGCCCCGGCCGCCACCAAGCCCGCACCCGCACCTCCCGCTCCGACGCGTACGCGCACCCGGGCCCCCGCTCCCGAGCCCACCGGGGCGAGCACCGACTGCTACCCGCGCTCCAACGCCGGGAACTGCTACAAGGCAGGCCAGATATGCAGGAACTCCGATGTCGGAACCTCCGGCCGGGACGCCAACGGCCGCACGATCCACTGCCGCCAGGACAGCAGCGTCGGACAGCGCTGGGGCTACTGATCCGTTCCCGCGCGATGACCCCCGGCCCCGTGACGGTCAGGTGAAGTTGAAGGTCCGTTCGACGAACGAGAACGTCAAACGGGCCACCGGCGGCTCCTCCTGGACCTCCGGCCGCACGACGACCTGCCCCTGCGCCTGCGTCGGCACGTAGGCGAACAGGCTCTCCGCGCCGACCGGCTCGTGGAGCAGCACGTCCTTCAACGCCTGCTCGACCGGGGCCTGCTGCCCGCCCTGGTGCCGCTCGCAGGGGCCGCCCCCGGAGGCAATGACACAGGGGCGGCCCTTGGCGTTGATCACCCGGCACCGGACTTCCGGATCATGGGTGTGACACAGCCCCGAAGGCCGGGCCTCGATCTGACACCGACTGCCCTTCTTCGTCGCCGCGCGGCACTGAAGCAAGCTCATGCCACCCGAGGCTACCGCCTGTCTCGCGCCGGCCCGCAGGGTGGTGGCATGCGGTGTGTCGTTCAACTGGCGAGCCGATCAGGCCTGTTGGTGGTGGTTCCGGGCACCCGGGCATGCCCGGGTGCCCGGAACCACCGGAGTTCACTCGTCCTGGACATCGCAGTCGGTGTAGACGGTCGGCCTCGTCATCAGGGCCGACAGCTGCTCGGCCAGCGCGCTGGTTTCGGGCGCGCTGCTGTTGGCCATGGCCGCCTCGTGCGACTCGAACTCGACGACGGCGAGATAGCGGCCGGGGTTCGCCCGGTCCCGGAGCAGGGTGCGGGCGGTCGGGGCACCTGTGCGGCCCTGCGAGCGGGCCTGCTCCTCGTAGGTGCGCATCAGGTCGCGCACCTCGTCGATACGCTGCGTCTCGAAGTCGATGATCTGGGCGAACTTCATTCTTCGGTTCCTCCTGGCGTACGGCGGTCCCCGCGGACGCGGATCTTCCCTCCCCCCAGCAAACACCGTGGGAGCACTCCGGCCCTGCTCACACGCCCGTCGCCCGTCGCTCTCCGGTCGGCGGCGGAGCCGGCCGGCCACATACGCGGACGGGTGAGGCCGGCGCCCCCGACGGCCCCGACGGCCGTACCGGCCGGGCCACCCGGGTGACCTTCCGCACCGGTTGGCCCATGCCGGACCGGCGTGGCGACGGCACCGTGGTGCGCGCCGGTCGAGTGTGGACGGATCGTCCGCGACCCGCTGCAGGACGCCTCGCCGGGAGTATCAGTCATGCGTCGTTTCATCCCCGCACTGCCAGTCGCCGTCGCCCTGACCGGGGCCCTCGCCGTCCCCGCGACCGCCGCCGCGGCGGCCGACCCGAGGCCGATCACCTCCCCCTACGTCCAGGCCGCCGCGGATGTGACCGCCTCCGGCGCGCTGAGGCGGGCGAAGAACATCGACTGGGTGCGTCACGTCAACACCGGTCGGTACTGCGTGAATGTCAGCGAGGAGGTCAACCTGGCGTTCAGCGTCGTCTCCGTCGAGCTGCCCAATTCCAACCGCCGCAGCTTCAGCACCGCCCCCAACGGCGTCTGCGGTCCGGACGCCGTCACGGTCTACACCTACGACCTCAGGGGCAACTACGCGGACAACCCGTTCACGGTCGTCGTGTTCTGACCCCGGGTCGGACGCTCCTGAGCGCCGGCGGGGGCGGACCGGTCGGCCGGTCCGCCCCCGCGCCGCGATCGTCCGATCAGATGACGCCCTGCGCCAGCATCGCGTCCGCGACCCGCTCGAAACCGGCGATGTTCGCGCCGGTGACGTAGTCCACGCAGTCCCCCGGGGCGCCGTACCGCTTCGCGGTCTCGTACGCGACGTCGTGGATCGAGCGCATGATGCCGGCGAGCTCGTCCTCCACCCGCTGTGCGCTCCAGGCCACCCGCCCGGCGTTCTGGCTCATCTCCAGGGCACTGACCGCGACACCGCCCGCGTTGGCGGCCTTTCCGGGCCCGAACGCGACCCCGGCCTCCTGCAGGATCCGTACGGCCTCGGGAGTGGTCGGCATGTTGGCGCCCTCGGAGACCGCCTTGACCCCGCCGGCGACGAGCGTACGGGCGTCCTGTGCGTCCAGTTCGTTCTGCGTGGCGGAAGGGAAGGCGATGTCCGCCGGCACCTCCCAGACCCGGCCGCCGGGTACGAACCGCGCCGAGGAGCCGCGCCGGGCGGCGTACTCGCTCACGCGCCCGCGCTCGACCTCCTTGATCTGCTGGAGCAGTGCGAGGTCGATGCCCTTGTCGTCGACGACGTAGCCCTGGGAGTCCGAGCAGGTCAGCGGGTTCGCACCGAGCTGCTGGAGCTTCTCGATCGTGTACTGCGCGACGTTCCCGGAGCCGGAGACCACCGCGGTCAGCCCGTCCAGCGCCTGGCCCCGGACCTTCAGCATCTCGGCGGCGAACAGCACGCTGCCGTAGCCGGTCGCCTGCGGCCGGATCGCGGAACCGCCCCAGCCCTGGCCCTTGCCGGTCAGGACGCCTGCCTCCCAGCGGTTGGTGATGCGCCGGTACTGGCCGAAGAGGTAGCCGATCTCGCGGCCGCCGACGCCGATGTCCCCGGCGGGCACGTCGGTGTGTTCACCGATGTGCCGGTGCAGCTCGGTCATGAAGGACTGGCAGAACCGCATGACCTCGGCGTCCGACCGGCCGTGCGGGTCGAAGTCGCCGCCGCCTTTGCCGCCGCCGATCCCGAGGCCGGTCAGGGCGTTCTTGAAGATCTGCTCGAAGCCGAGGAACTTCACCACGCCGATGTCCACCGACGGGTGGAAACGCAGACCGCCCTTGTACGGGCCGAGCGCGCTGTTGAACTCGACGCGGTAGCCGCGGTTGACGTGCACCCGGCCCCGGTCGTCCTGCCACGGGACACGGAAGAGGATCTGCCGCTCGGGCTCGGTGAGCCGCTCCACCAGGGCCACGGCCGGGTCGGCGTACTCGGGCCGGGCGGCGAAGACGGGGGCCAGGGTCTCGAGGACCTCCCGTACCGCCTGGTGGAACTCGGGCTGCGCGGGATTGCGGCGCTCGATCTCGGCCCGCAGTGCTTCCAGCCTGTCCTTCGAGTCCTTCACGTGTGTCCCTCCAGGGAGTGCGCGGTGCGCAGACGACGGCAGGTCCATGGTGTCCGCGGGGCCGCGAGTACCGGTCGATTCCGAGTGCAGCGCGCTCCAAACGCACGTTTTCGGAAAAGTTTTTCCGGAGTCCGGCCCCTTTCTGGAGGCTACCCCGCACGTCACCGCTCTGGGCAAGGCTTCTGCCCTGCGGACAAAAACGCCTGCCGGCCATGCCCGCCCCACCCCTTGCCGTAGCTATCGATATTCGATAGATTCCGACCGTAAATCGATGGATGGAGGGGTGGGTGGCCATGGGAAAAATGACAGTGTTTGCACTGCGCGCCGTGCTCGTGGTGGTGCTCGCCGGCACGGTGTGTGTACAGGCCTTGATGGTGTGGGCGCTGGTCACCGGCGAGAAGGAGGGGTCGCTCCCACTGACCCCGCTGCGCCTGCTCACGATCCTGGGCATGGTGTCGGCCGAGGTCGCCCTGGTCTGCGTGTGGCGCCTGGTGACGATGGTGCGACGCGGAACCGTGTTCTCCCACACGGCCTTCCGGTACGTGGACGGCGTGATCGGGGCGATCGCGGCGGCTGCCCTCGTGTGGTTCGCGGTCACGGCCGTCAATGCGCCGGGCCAGCGGGAGGACCCCGGCGTCACCGTCATCATGGGCGGGGTCGGCGTGGCCATCCTGGGGGTCGCGCTCATCGTGCTCGTGCTGCGGATGCTGCTCGCCCAGGCTGTCGCGCGCGACGTCGAGGCCGCGCAGATGCAGGCCGAGCTGGACGAGGTCATCTGATGCCGATCGCCGTCGACATCGATGTGATGCTGGCCCGGCGGAAGATGTCCGTGGGCGAGCTCGCGGACCGCGTGGGGATCACGCCCGCCAACCTGGCGGTGCTCAAGAACGGCCGCGCCAAGGCGGTGCGCTTCGCGACGCTGGCCGCGCTCTGCGAGGTACTCGAGTGCCAGCCGGGCGACCTGCTGCGCTGGGAGGCCGAGGATCCGGGTCGACCCGCACCGCACGATCCCGGACCGGCTGACGGCTGACGGCCGACGACAGGCATGCCGCCGCGGGGAACAGCCGGCCGGAAGCACCCCGTAGGCAGGAGGTCGCAGCACAGGCCCAGGGCATTGCCCGCGGCCGAAGCAGAGAGGACCCCGACCGGCCCAGGGGGGAAGGGCCTGGTCGGGGCCGCGCCCCGACCGGCGGGGGGAGCCGGGCAGGGCGGTCCAGGTGCGGGGCGGGAAGGGTGGTCGCCTCGCGGCGGAGGGCTCCGAGGGGCTTCAGCCGAACGATCTTCCCCTCGGGCTTGGGTCGGGCCCGGGGACACAGTCCCTTCCCGCGCCCCGCACATGGATGAACGGTCAACCAATCCGGAATGTTCCCGGCCGTCCCGGAGCCCGGTCCGACCTACTCGTCCTTGGTGGTGAACCGCTGGTGAACCTGCGGTGGTGTCATGGCACCGACCCCGCCACGGCCGGCTCACCCTCACCCTCACCCTCACCCGAGCAGGTCACCCCCTGGCCGGCGGACTCACCGGGAACGACCGGAGGAAGCCCGGGCAGGGGCGTGCTCGGGTCCGACGTACGCAGTCGCGTGACTGCTCAGGGATGCTGTGGGGCGTGGGGGCTCAGCGAAAGACGCAGACGCGTCGGGTCCTCTGCCTGTACGTGCACCCGCTGCCCCCAGTGGGCGGTGAGGCGGTCCGCGACGGCGACCAGCCGGCGGCGGTCCTGCGGCGTGTACGCCGGGTAGCGCGCCCAGCCGCGGTCGGCGATCGCGTTGCCGAGTTCGGTGAACAGCAGGGCCCTGAAACGCTGCTCCTCCTCGTCGGTGAGCGGCGCGGGACCGTCGTCCGCCGGGCGCAGCCGGACGTTGTGGAGGTCACGTAGGGGTCGGGGGTCCATGCGCGCGAGCCTATCGGGCCGACCCCGCCGCCCGGCACAGCACAGCACCGACCGGTCCGCGCCCGTGCGCTGCACACTCATGGTGGGGTTCAAGGGATCACAGGTGTTCTCTCCGCAGGGCTTTCGGCCCGTCGAGATGGCGACGGAGGAATGCGACGGCCTGGTCCGCCTCGCCTTGCCGCACGAGGTGCTCGGCGCGTGTGACGGCACCCGTCAGGGTCCCGTCAGGGGCTTCGTCTCCGGCAGAGTCGGAGACCCCGTTCCCGTAGTCGTAGTCGTAGTCGTAGGTCGAGAAGAGCTCCGACAGTCGCTGCACGATGTATCGGGAGACGGGTCCGGCCGTGCGGATTTCGGCGACTGCCTGGTCGGGGCACCCGCGGTAGGCGTGGACCTCGGCGCGCTCCAGGAGCCGCTCGTCGGGCGTGCCGCCGTGGCGGGCGTAGAAGTCGTCGATGTACGCGAAGGCTTGGTCGGACCGCCCTTCATCCACGAGCAGGCGGCACAGCGGGCGGATGATCCACTCCGGATCACCCCCCATGGTGTGCGGGATCGGGCGCAGAGCCTCGATGGCCTCGCTGCGTCGGCCGTGACGGGCCAGGAGCTCGGAGAGGTGCAGCGCCACGTGGGGATTGCCCTGGGCGTCAGCCGCGCGAAGGGTGTCGACCGCCTCGTCGATCCTCTGCCGCTCCTCCAGGTGGTCGGCCAGGGCCGCCAGGGCGTACTCCTCGCCTCCGTCTGCGGCGAACCTCCGCAGTTCGGCCTCGCGGCTGTGGCGGGCGAGGAGCCGGGCGAGCTGCTGTGCGTGGTCGGCGTACATCACGCCGTCGACGTAGACGTGGCGGTGGAGGAGGCTGACGGCCTCGTCGACGCGGCCCTGGCGTTCCAGCAGAGTGGCGTGCAGGGGGACGGTGTCCCAGTCGTCCGCCCGCCACGGCTCGAAGGGATCCGTCGGCCCGACGCTCACGGCCGGGAGCAGGGCAGCGATCTCCTCGTCGCGGCCGTGGCCGGCGGTCAGCTCCACCAGGGTCTCGGCCAGCGACTGGTCGGCGGCGCGCGGTCCGAGGAGGGCGATGACCTCGTCGATACCGCCTTGTCGGGCGAGCAGTGGCGCCATCTGGCGGAGAGCCTTGCGGTCTCCGGAGTCGGCGGCCCGGCGGAGCAGGGTGATGGCTTCGTCGAGGCGGTCCCAGTCGGCGAGCATCCCGGCGACCGTACTGACCGCCTTCATCCAGCCCGTGGCAACGAACGGTTCGAGCAGCGCCAGCGCCGTTTCCCGGCCTGTGGGCCCAGGGTCGTCCACGAGCGCGGCCTGAGCAAGGCCATGCGCGCAGAACCAGTCCCCAGCCGCGGCCTGCCTGCGCAGGATCCCGAAGTGGCCCTGCTCCCTGAGCAACGAGGCCACGGTCGGCGGTATCCAGCCGTCGTAGGTCCGGTAGCGGCGGTCAAGGTCGACGGCTTCCATGACCGCGAACCCTATCGGAACGCAACGGGCGTCCTGGGGCGGCGACGGGCTCGGACCCGGTCCGTCTACGGGTGGCCGAAGAAGTGGACGGACGCATCCGGCTCCGCCGTGAACACGTCCCGTCCGCCCTTCTCCCGGTGCTCGGCCATCCGCTCCCGGCGCACCGCCGACGGACGCGGTCGCCGGGGGCAACGGCGCTGCTCATAGGCCGACTTCGGGTCGGTGCGCTTGACGGGCGGGCTGCTGAGCGACAGCCTTGGCCGGAGTTACCGGCAGGTAAGCGGTGAGGGTGAGGGGACACGTGGTGGCCATCGACAGGAACGACGCGGCGGGCAGGGCGCAGGACCGGGACGACACCGAGTTGATGTTCCTCGGGGTCGAGCGGCAGGCCGAACAGGTGCGCGCCGGCAAGATCACCTCCCGCGCCCTCGTCGAAGCCTCGCTGCGCCGCATCGCCCGTACCGACCCGGATCTCGGGGCCTTCCGTAGCGTCATGGCCGAACAGGCCCTCGCCGAGGCCGACGCCCGCGACGCGCAGGAGTCCACCGGCCCGCTCCACGGCGTGCCCGTCGCCGTCAAGGACGAGCTGGACGTCGCCGGGCAGGTCACCACCTTCGGCGGGGCCGCCAACCGCACCCCCGTCGCCGCCGATTCCGAGGCCGTACGCCGCCTGCGCGCCGCCGGAGCCGTCGTCATCGGCAAGACGGCGATGCCCGAGTTCGGCCAGTGGCCCTTCACCGAATCCGCCGCGTACGGCCGCACGCTCAACCCGTGGGACACCACCCGTACGCCCGGCGGATCCAGCGGCGGCAGCGCCGCCGCCGTCGCGGCCGGTCTGGTCCCGGCGGCGCTCGGCGGGGACGGCGGTGGTTCCATCCGCATCCCGGCCGCCTGCTGCGGTCTGTTCGGCCTCAAACCCCAGCGCGGCCGCGTCTCCACCGCTCCCAACCCCCACCTCTGGTACGCCCTCGGCACCGTCGGCCCGCTGACCCGGACCGTGCGCGACTCGGCCCTCCTGTACGACGTCCTCGCCGGCACCACCCCCACCGACCGCTGGAGCGCCGGCCCCGGCGCCGCGGGCACCGGCTGGGTACGGGCCCTGGAGACCCCGCCCGGCAGGCTGCGCATCGGCTACTCGGCCAAGCCGGCCGTGCCCGGGGTGCGCCCGCATCCGGCGCACGTCGAGGCCCTGCTGGAGACCGTACGGGCGCTGCGCGAACTGGGCCACGACGTACGGGAGGTCGACCCCCGCTACCCCGACGCGACGGCCCCGTTCGTCGCCCAGTTCTGCGGCGGCGTCCGGGCGGAGGCCGCCGCGGTGCAGCGCCCCGACCTGCTGGAGCGGCGGACCCGCACGGCCCTCGCGCTGGCCCGACTGGTCCCCGAATCCGCAGTGGAACGCGGGATCAGGGCGGGCGAACGGCTGGCGGAGCGCGCCGACCGGATGTTCACCACCATGGACCTGCTGCTGACCCCGGTCATCGCCGAGCGGCCCCGCCCGGCGGGCGCGCTGGACGGTGCCGGACTGCTGACGGCGATGGTGCGCTCGCGCCCGATGGTCGCCTACACCGCCCTGTGGAACGTCACCGGGCACCCGGCCGCGTC
Source organism: Streptomyces avidinii (assembly GCF_045161815.1). NCBI lineage: Bacteria > Bacillati > Actinomycetota > Actinomycetes > Kitasatosporales > Streptomycetaceae > Streptomyces > Streptomyces avidinii. Next base: position 8,107,605 of record NZ_CP108863.1, on the reverse strand, counting down.
CGTCCCGGCAGGTGTCGGCGCGGACGGGCTGCCGCTGGCCGTGCAGCTGGTCGGCCGCCGCGACGACGAGGTGGGCGTCCTGCGGGTGGCGGCGCAGCTGGAGGCCGTCCGGCCGTGGGCGCAGCACCGGCCGCCCCTCCCGACCGCGTGAGCTGCCGCCGCCCCGGACGCGACTGACGCCACCGGCCCGGCAGGATCACCGTGCGTCGTGCGGCCGGACCGTACCGGGTCCGCCGCCGACGGTGAGCCGGACCGGCGCCGTCGCCGGCGGTCGCGGCAGGCGCAGGCCCGGACCGCCGGGCGTGATCGAGCCGAGGACGCTCGCGTGCCGGGCGCCGGTGCACGAGGGGACGGTGCCCGGCAGACCGTGCGCGGTGAGCCAGCCCAGCACGGCGAAGGCGTACGCCTCCTTCGCCCCCGCGGGCAGCCCGAGTTCGTCCGAGGACCGCACCACGCATCCGCCGGCCCCGCCCAGTTCCTCCCGCAGCCAGTCCATCAGCACCGGGTTGCGCGTCCCGCCGCCCGACGCGATCACCTCGGTCGCCGCGAAGGGCCGGATCGCGTCGGCGACCGTCCGGGCCGTGAGCCGCGTCAGTGTGGCGACGACGTCCTCGGCGGGCAGCGGCCCGCACGAGTCCAGCGCCGAGCGCAGGTAGGGCAGGTGGAAGAGTTCCTTTCCCGTCGTCTTCGGCGCGGGACGGGCGTAGTAGGGGTCGTCCAGCAGCCTTCGCAGCAGGGGCGGGTGGACCGCGCCCCGCGCGGCGAGAGCTCCGCCCGCGTCCATCGCGTACGGCTCGCCCGAGGCGTCGCGCCCCGCCAGCGCGCGCACCGCCGCGTCGATCAGCGCGTTGGCGGGGCCGGTGTCGAAAGCCAGCGGTTCACCTCCGGTCCCCTCCGCCCTGCCTGCCCCGCCCACCCGGCCTGCCCCGCCCGGCACGACGGTCACGTTCCCGATCCCGCCCAGGTTGAGTGCGACCGGTACTCCGGGCCGTCCCCGCAGCCACATCACGTCGACGATGCTGACGAGCGGCGCCCCCTGTCCCCCGGCTGCCACGTCGCGGGTACGGAAGCCGGAGACGACGGGCCGGCCGGTCGCCTCGGCGATCCAGGCCGCCTCGCCGATCTGGAGCGTGCCGTGCACCCGGCCGTCCTCGGCCCAGTGGAAGACCGTCTGTCCGTGCGACGCCACCATGTCGGCCCGCCCGCCGCACAGCTCCTCGTCCGCCCGCACCGCCGCCGCGGCGAAGGCCCGTCCGATACGGGTGTCGAGCCGGCACACCGTGGCCAGGTCCGCCCCGGCGGGCGGCAGGGCCCCGGCCAGGTCCGCCCGCAGATCGTCGTCGTAGGCCGCGCTGATCATCCCCAGGGGCGTGAGCACCAGCGTGTCGCCGTCGAGGCAGAGGTCGGCCGCGGCCGCGTCGATCGCGTCGTACGACGTGCCGGACATCAGCCCGACCACGCGCAGGCCGCTCACCGCAGCGCCCGCCGGTGGTCGTCGCCGCGCAGCGTCAGCAGCGCGGCGACGCTCACCGCGCAGGTCGCCGCTGCGTAGTACCCGGGGACGTCGACGTTCCCGGTCCGCTCGACCACCTCGGTGATGATCAGTCCGGCACAGCCCGCGAACACGGCGTTGGACAGCGCGTACGCAAGCCCGAGCCCGGTACAGCGCACCCTGGCCGGGAACATCTCGGCCAGCATCGCCGGCCCCGGACCCGCCATCAGCCCGACGCAGGCCCCCGCGGCGAACAGCGCCGCCCCCTTCACGTACGCCGGCCCGTCGGAGTCCTGCACCAGGTGCAGCAGCGGGAGGGCGAGTACGGCCACCAGCAGGGCGCCGGCGACCATCACCGTCCGCCGCCCGATCCGGTCGCTCAGCCTCCCGGCGGGCAGGATCGACGCGGCGAAGCCGAGGTTCGCCAGGACGGTGCCGAGCAGTGCCCGCTGGAAGGTGGTACCGAGGGTGCTCTGCAAGTACGAGGGCAGAACCACCAGGAAGGTGTAGCCGGCCGCCGACCAGCCCATCATCCGCCCGACGCCCAGCACCACGGCCCGGACCGTCTCCCCGGAACGCGGGCGGGGGCGGGGCCGGCCTTCGGGCGCGAGGGCGGGCGGCGCGTCCGGGGGCAGCCGGAGCCGCAGCCGCAGCGCGACGAGCCCCAGCGGCAGGGTCAGCAGGAACGGCACCCGCCAGCCCCACCCGTGCAGCTGCGACGGGGTCAGTACGCTCGCCAGGACCACGGCCACGGCGGCTCCCGCAAGCAGGCCGAGCGCGACGGTGAACGATTGCCAGGCCCCGTACAGGCCCCGGCGGCCCGGTGGCGCGGATTCCGTCATGACCGAAACGGCGCCGCCGAATTCCCCGCCCGCCGACAGCCCTTGCAGGATCCGCAGCAGGGTCAGGAGCCAGGGCGCGGCCGCGCCGATCGAGGCGTACGTCGGCAGCAGGCCGATCATTGCCGTGGCACCGGTCATGAGGCAGACGACCAGGACGAGCGCGGGACGCCGGCCCACCCGGTCACCGAACCGCCCGAACACCGCGGCCCCGACCGGCCGGAAGAAGAACGCCAGGGCGAACGACGCGTAGGCCCTGACGAGCCCCTCGACCTCGCTGCCGCCCTCCGGAGTGAAGAACTGCGCCGCGATGACGGTGGCGAAGTAGCCGTAGATCCCGAACTCGTACCACTCGATGAAGTTGCCGACGGATCCCGCCACCAGCGACCGGCGCGCGTCCTGCGGCCGGGCCGTCGCAGCAGGCCGCACCGGACCGGGGACGGGTGTGGTCATGGATCAAGCGTGCTGACCCCCGGGCGGCTCCACAAGTGCCGTCCGCCATCTGCCGTACACCGGTGCGCCGGGGACTCAGGCGCGCCGGGCGCCCACCAGCCGGAAGGCGGCGAACAGGGCGACACCGGCCAGGACCAGGACCAGCGAGCTCTCGAGGAGCTGCGTCGGCCAGAAGTGCGCGACCGGGTGGAACTCCGCGTACCGGCCGATGACGTCCATGTCCGCCGGGCAGACGCTCAGGTCCTGGCTCCGCTCCAGGCAGGCGTACCCGGGCAGGCGCTCACCCGTGGAGGTGACCAGCCCCGTGTCCATCAGCAGGGCGGAGGCCGACATCAGGTCCAAGAGGCTCCCCTCCAGCGGTATCGTGCCGGTCTGCACGGGAAGCAACGACCATCGCAGCGCCCCGAGGCCCAGCAGCACCAAGCCGGTGAGCATGCCGGTGAGCGCCATGGCGACCAGCGTCCGCCGGACCAGCTGGCCCACGAGCACGCCGAGGGCCACGCCGAGCAGGCAGTAGGCGGCGAGCACCGGGCCGGAGACCTCGTACGTCGCGCGATCCGCCCAGTGGAGCTGGTACGTGCCGGGCACCTGCACCCAGCCGAGGCGGTAGACCCCGGCGAGTGCGGCCGAGCCGAGCACCGACACCGCTGCCGCCACCAGGACCTTCGAGCCGAGCCAGGCCCTCGGGGTGGTCGACTGGGTGAGGGCGAGCCGCCAGGTGCCGCTCTCCAGCTCGCGGGCCGTCATCGGGCCGGCCACGAACGCCCCCATCAGCAACGGCAGGACCAGCAGGCCTGTACCGGCGTACTCCATGAACCAATACAAAAGCTCGTAACCGTGGTTCGGCGGCGGTGCGTCCGGCCGGCCCGAGTGCGGGCCAACGGCCCAGGAGCGCAGGGCGATCACGACGACGAGACCGACGGCCACGACGGCGGGCACCACCCACAGCGCGCGCCGGTGCTGGCGGGCGGCGACCCAGTACGGGCCCTTCAGTGTCAGGCTGCTCATACCCGCACCCCCGTCGCGGTGAGGGAGTCCTCGGTGAGGGAGTCCTCGACGGTGAGGGACGGGGTATCGGGAGAACGCAGATGGGCGAGCAGGAGTTCCTCCAGGGTCGGGTGCGCCGTCTGCCAGACCCGGCCGTCGACGGGTCCCCGCAGTCGCACGAGGGCCGTGAGCTGTCTGCCGGTCGTACGGGACTCGACGACGGTGTGGTCGGCCAGTCCGGCGGAGGCGGCGGCGGGGCCGGTGAGCAGCCGGTGGGCCGCGACGACCTCGTCGATGGGGCCGCACAGGCGGATCCGGCCGCGGTCGGCGAGCAGGAGGTGGTCGCAGGCACCCTCCAGCTCGGTGAGGATGTGCGAGGACATCACCACGGACGTGCCGTTGTCGGCGGCATCGGCCATCAGGGTGCCCATGAGCTCGCGCCGGGCGAGCGGGTCGAGGTCGGCCATCGGCTCGTCGAGGAGCAGCAGGCCGGGGCGCTTGCCGAGGGCCAGGGCCAGGGCGACGCGGGTGCGCTGCCCGCCGGAGAGCGTACGGACCCTGGTGTGCGGGTCGAGTTCCCCGGCCCGGACGATCCGCGCCGCCGTTGTCGCGTCCCAGCGCCCCGGGTTGAGCTCACGGCCCATCCGCAGGGTCTCGTCGACGGTGAGCTGCGGGTAGAGGGGCTTGTCCTGCCCGACGTACGCGAGGGTCTCGCGCGGCGACGTGCGCAGGGTGCCTTCCGTGGGGAGGACGAGACCGGCTGCGAGGCTCAACAGGGATGACTTGCCGGCGCCGTTGGGTCCGACGAGCGCGCACACCCTGCCTTCGGGGAGGCGGAAGGAGCAGTCGCGCAGCGCCCAGCCTCCCCGTCGTCCGTAGCGCAGCCCGAGGCCCTCCGCCTCGATCACGGTTTCCGTCATGCTTCGCCGTCCCCCTCGAAGTGTCTTTCCAGTACGGATGTGAAGAGCGCGGCCACGTCGTCGCGTTCCAGTCCGGCGTCCCGGGCCCGCCGGGCCCAGTCGGCGAGTTCGTCGTGCAGCGGAGAATCGGCCGGGGCGCTGCCGCTGCCCAGGGACTTGCGGATGAAGGTGCCCAGTCCGCGCTTCGCCTCGACGAGGCCTTCGCGTTCCAGTTCGCGGTAGGCCTTGAGGACGGTGTTCGGGTTGATGGCGGTGGCTTCCACGACTTCCCGCGCCGTCGGCAGTTTGTCGCCCGGCACCAGCAGGCCCAGGCGCAGGGCCTGTTTGGTCTGCTGGACGATCTGCACGTACGTGGCGATGCCGCTGCGCCGGTCGATGCGGTACTCCAGCACGCCAACACCACCCTTTCACTAAGCAAGTAGTGGAAGGGTGCGTCACGACGGACCTTCTGTCAACTCGCCTCGAAGGCGCAGGAGATGAGGGGCACATATCTGCGGCGCCCGCTCACAGGTGCTACCGGGGTGCGCCGCTCGGCAGGCGACCTACCGGGCCGGGCGGGTATCGGGCAGGATGACCCGGCGCGCCGGAGGGCGCCCGCGGCGGTGGCCCCCCGCCCGGTCCCGACCGTGATCCGGAGGTCCCCGTGACATGGCACGACGCCCGGGCGCGGCGTGACGAGCTGTACCGCGACCCCTATCCGCTCTACGACCGGGCCCGCCGGGCCGAGGGGCTCACGTACGTACCCGAGTTCGACGCGTGGCTGGTGGCGCGCGACCAGGACGTACGGGAGGTACTGCTGCGCGCGGAGGACTTCTCCTCGGCCAACTCCCTGCTGCCGGACATCCCCCTCTCGGAAGCGGCGCTCGGCGTCCTGCCGCGGGGGTTCGGGCCCCGGCCCACCGTCGTGTCCTCGGACGGCGCCGCCCACCGCCGGCACCGGGCCCCGCTGAACCGGGGGCTGTCCGCCGCCCGGGTGGCAGCGCTGCTGCCGTACGCCCGCGCGTGCGCGGAGGAGTTGGTGGACGGGTTCGCGGCGGACGGGTCCGCCGAGTTGGTGGAGGCGTACGCCCGGCAGTTGCCCGGGATGGTGGTCGGACGGCTGATAGGGCTGGACCCCGCCGACGTGCCCGCGGCCGTGCACGGCGGCTACCGGGCCGAGGAACTGCTGTTCCGGCCGCTGTCGCCGGAGGGGCAGGCGGCTGCCGCCGAGGACGTGGTCGCGCTCCAGCACCTGCTGGACGGGTACGTCCGCGACCGGCGCGCCCGGCCCCGGGACGACATGTGCTCGACCATGGTGGCGGCCCTGGCCCCCGGTGACGCCGAGCTCACCCTCGAACAGCGCCACGAACTGGTGACGAGCCTGCAGAACCTGCTGATCGCGGGATTCCTCACCACGAGCGCCCTCATCGCCACCATGCTGCTGCACCTGCTCGGCGACGACGACGGGCGGCAGTGGCGGATGCTCCGCGCCGATCCGTCCCTGGTCCCGGCGGCGGTGGAGGAGGCCGTCCGGCACGACACCGCCATCCAGGCCTTCCGACGGATCACCACCCGGCCGGTGACGCTCGCCGGAACCGAACTGCCCTCGGGGGCCGCCGTGCTGGTGGCGTACGGCTCGGCCAACCGCGACGAGGAACGGTACGAGCGAGCAGCGGATTTCGACATCACCCGGCCCGGCAACCGGCAGCACCTCGCCTTCGGGCACGGGCCGCACGGCTGCCCCGGTTCCCAACTGGCCCGTGAACAACTCCGTCTGACTCTCGAGTTGTTCATCCGCCGGATGCCGGATCTGCGACTGGACCGGGACCGTCCACCGCCGCGGATGCGGCCCACACTGATCCACCGCTCACCGCAGGCCCTGCACGCCACCTGGTGATGCGTACCCGGGTGACCCGGCGCCGCCCCGTCCCGTCGAATCCGGGGACGCGGCGGGGCAACCCGACACGGCCCCACGGCGTCCTCCCGTACAGGACGCGCCGCCCGGGAGGCGGTGCGTGTACCGCTGAGAGGAACACGTGATGAGCGAGAAGGCCCGGCGCCTGTTCGACGCCCTCGACCTCGATCAGGACGGCACGCTGACCCGCGCCGAGGTCATCGGCGCCCTGCGCTCCAAGGGTCCGACCCTCGCGGCCCAGGGGGCGATCCCCTTCTGGGGCGTCGGGGACATCCACGACTCCTCGGCGCTCTTCGACGCGGCCGACCAGAACGGCGACCGCGTACTGACCTTCGAGGAGTTCGCGGCGGTGGTCAACCGCCGCTTCGGCTGGTAGCGGCCGATCCGCCCGAGACCGGTCCGCCCGGACGCCGGTCCGCCACGACCCGGTGCTGCCCGCGACGCAGCGGACCGGTGCACCAACTACCGGAACCGGTCCGGCGGTCCGGGGCGGGGGCGGTCCGGGCATTGGGTACGCTCTCGGTTGACTTCGGGGCGCCGGCAGGTGCTGAACCGCCGCAATCAGAGATGGATCCCATGGGCAGCGCATCTTCCGCCGACTTCTTCGAGCCGCTCAAGGCGGACGACCCGGCCGTCGTGGGCGGCTACCGCCTGGCGGCCGTGCTGGGCGCGGGCGGCATGGGCAAGGTCTATCTCTCCTACACGCCGGGCGGCCGGCCCATCGCCATCAAGGTGATCCGGCCCGAGTTCAGCGAGGACCCCGAGTTCCGGCGGCGCTTCCAGCAGGAGGTGCGGGCCGCGGAGCGGGTCCAGGGGCTCTACACCGCACCGGTCATCGACTCCGACACCGAGGGCCCCCGGCCCTGGCTGGCCACGGCCTACGTACCCGGCCCCTCGCTCGCCCACGCCGTGGCCCGGCACGGCGCGCTGCCGGTGCGCAGCGTGCTGCTGCTGACCGTCGGGGTCGCCGAGGCGCTGCACGTCATCCACGGCGCGGGCATCGTCCACCGGGACCTGAAGCCCGCCAATGTGCTGCTCGCCTCCGACGGCCCGCGCGTCATCGACTTCGGCATCGCCCGGGCCGCCGACACCACCGCCCTGACCAGTACCGGCGTCAGCGTCGGCACCCCGGCGTTCATGGCGCCCGAACAGGCCTCGGCCGGCACGGTCACCCCGGCCACCGACGTCTTCGCCCTCGGGCAGATCGCGGCCTTCACGGCGATCGGGGCCTCCGTCTTCGGCGACGGGCCCTCGCACGCGGTGCTCTACCGGATCGTGCACGAGGACCCCGACCTCAGCGCCCTGCCCGAGGAGTTGCGGCCGGTGGTGACCCGCTGCCTCAGCCGCGACCCGGCCGACCGCCCGACCCTGAGCGAGGTCATCGACCTGTGCAACGCGGCCTCGGAGGCCCCGCTGCGCCAGGGCGAGGACTGGCTGCCGCAGGCCGTCGCCGGTTCCATCACCGAGCGGCTGCAGCTGCCCGCGCCGGCGCCCACCCCGCCGCCGACGGCCGCGCCCACTTCGGCTCCGACTCCGACCGAGGTCTCGCCGCAGCCCCCGGCCCCGGGTGCGCCTCCGGTACCCGTCGCCGCGCCCGGGTACACGCCGACCGGGGTGGCCGCCGCGCCGACACAGGCAGCCCCGGCGCCGCGGGCTCCGGGGGCCGTGCCGCCGGGTCACCCGACGCCGCCCCCGTATGCGCAGCCCTCGTACCCGCAGCCCTCGTACCCGCAGCCCCAGTATCCGCAACCCCCCTATCCGCAGCCGCAGTACAACCAGCCCCCGTACACGCAGCCCACGTACGCCCCGGGTCACAACACGCCGCCGCCGTTCCACACCCAGGGCTTCGTTCCCGGTCCGCCCACTCCGCCGCGCCCCAAGCGGACCGGGCTGATCGTCGTCGGCGCGATCGCGGCGGCGGTCATCGGGCTCGCGGTCATCGGGTCCCTGCTGCCGGACGGCTCCAAGAAGGGCGGGGACGACAGTGCGTCGAGCGGCGGCAGCGCCTCGCAGAAGCGGCCCGACCCGCAGCCGGTCTCGTACCAGGGCATCGAAGTGCCCCAGAACCACCAGCTGATGTTCGCCGACAACCCGCCGCGCCCGGCCGAGGAGCCGACCGGCGCCGGTGTGCTCTACGGGCACGCCGACCTCTTCTACTACCGGGACACTCTGTTCGGGGACGAGAAGTTCGGTACCACGAACGGCAAGCTCGTCCTGCTGAACAACTCCGAGAAGGGCTCCCTGGAGACCTGCCGCGCAGTGACCCGCTTCACCGAGAAGGTCGGCCTCGACCAGCTCACGGACGGATCGCAGGTCTGCGTGCTGAGCAAGGCCGGCCACATCACGCTGGCGACCTTCCGCGGCAAGTCGGGTGCGAAGAAGGAGACCAACTTCATCACCGTCGACCTGACGGTCTGGCGCAACGCCGAGGCCGCGGCGAAGGACTAGGCCGTCTCTTTCCCATCTTGTCGGTCAAGCCCCTGCGTGTGTCATGACGGCAATGGGCTTCCCTGCGGCTGGCGGGCGTACGTCGCCGACCCGGGCCGCCGCCCCCGACAGCCGGAGCCCCCCTCCACCCGCGCCCAGCCCTGCCCGACGCACCGGGGACGGTGAGCCGACCCCGCTCCCACTCCACGAGTGAAGGGCAAGGCGCCTGCACCCGTACGTGCCCCTCCGGACGTGCCGTCGAGGAAGGCAGAGCAGTGACACTGGACGTCCCCAGTCCATGTCGCAGAGGGAGACGCCGCATGCGGGCGCAGCAGACCGGTGACGAGCAGCGGAAAGGACCGCAGCGCCCGGGAGCCGCGCAGGCCGCGCGACAGTCCCGGTCCGGCGGGGCAACGACCGCGGAGTCGATGCTGCAACTCCAGCGTCTCGCCGGGAACGCGGTGGTGTCCCGCATCATCGAGGCGCAGCGGCACGCGCACGCCGCGGAGCCGCCGTCGGGTCCCGTTCCCGTGGTCCAGCGCATGGAGCAGGACGAACTGCACCAGCACCCGCCGGGCCCGGCGATGCGCCTACGGGGTCCCCGCAACTCCCGCGCGAGGGACCGCACACCGAACGCGCTGACGGCGGACGAATGGCAGAGTCTGCCGCAGGCCGTCCGGGATGCCGCCAACAAGCAGCGCGTAGCCATCGACGCGGACCCGCAGACACTCCAGGAGACCGACCAGCTGCTCCACTACAACCTGGGCAACATCCGCAGGCTCGCGCCGGACGTCCCCCCGACGGCCGGACGCAATGACGTACTGGAGGGCATCGGCCGCGCCGACCCGCGCACCGTCGGCCACTGGAACAGTCAGGACGCACGCGACACACAACTCGGCCACGACGCCCGAGCCACGCGCAACACGTACACGGAGACTCCCGAGGACCGGCAACAGCGCCACCAGACGGTGGAGGACACCCTGGCCGGCTCCGGCTCCCAGGACGCGATGGGCGACCTGCGCGCGCTGCTGGAGCGGTTCGACGGCGTGGCCATCGGCGGCACCCACTCCGGGGCACGCATCTGGCAGTTCCTGTGCACGCACATGGAAGAGATCCAGGCCGCCGGCGTGAGCACCCTGTACCTGGAGAGCATCCGCGACGACGGGTACCAGTCACTCGTCGACGCGTACCTCGCCGACGGGACGATGAGCCCCGAGCTGCAGACGTTCGTCGCCCGTTACGACAGCAACATGAACCTGGGCGCGACCGGACTGAGAGCGGTGCTGGAGGCCGCCCGGACGCACCACATCCGGGTCAAGGGCCTCGACGGCCGACCGGCCCGCCGCCCCCAGATGTCGGCGACCGCCCTCTACGAGCGCGTCGCCGCCATGAACACCTACGCCGCCCAGGCCGTCGACACCGACCGGCGCCGCCCGGCGGCGGCGGGCGGCTACCTCATGGAACTGGGCAGCGCCCACACCGGCATGTACGCGGGCCCGCCGCAGAACGCGTCGGTGCACGGGGCGGAGTTCCAGGCGGGCGAGGGCTTCCCCGGCGTGGACGACCTGCTGGGCATACCGGCGGTCGGCTACGAGGACGACGACCGCTTCCGCCGCCTGCCCAACTCCTGACGGCAGCCCCGGGCCGCGGCCACAGCCGCCCCGGTACTAGTACTGGTACTGGTACCAACCGAGCCTCATCCGGGCCCGGTTCACGCACTCGCGGCCGGCCGGCTGCGGGGCACCGCCGAACCCGCGCCAGACGACGACGGCCTCGGGGAACATCGGTACAGCCGTTGGCGCTGAGATTGATCATGAGGTCTAGCTGCGGATCTCCGTGTTCGGGTGAGGCTGGGCCTGGAGGCATTCGCGGAGGTCGATCTCCTCGGGAGTGAGCGGGTCCCCGGGCCGACGGATGCGGACGGGCTTGGGTCGCACCAGCAGGCTGTCGTCCACGGCGACTTCCTCAGCTTCGGCGAACGCTCGGTAGAGCGAGGCGACCGAGGGGTTCTTGCCCGCGTTCTTCCCGGTCTTGATGACCAGCTTCTTGGCGATCTCCGGGACGGGGACGCCCTTGTCCTTGAGTGCGACGGCGAAGGTAAGCATGTCGTCGTCGATGACCTTCGGCCTTCCGCCGTGGTTGCCCTTGGCCGCAGCGGTGACCTGACCTTCGAGGGTCTTCTCCCGGATGTAGTTGCGCTCGATCTGCCCGGCCACGGCGAGCACGGCGAAGAACATGGCGCCCATGCCGTTGGGGTCGTAGATGCCGGTGAGCGGGCCGGTGAGGAGTTCGAGCTGGATGCCGCCGGCTTGAAGCTCGGCGGACAGCGTCATCAGCTCGGCGGCGTTGCGCGCGAGGCGCTTGAGTTCGTGGACGGTGAAGATGACCGGCGTCTCGGGTGCGGCCTCTTTGAACTGGCGGGCCAGGGCAAGCGCCTTCTCCAGCTCGGGCCGCACCTTGATGCGGGTGCTGATCTGCTCCTTGAAGACTTTGTGGCACTCCGCCCGGTGGAGAGCTTCGAGCTGGCTCGCCAGCTCCTGCCGGGCGGTCGATGTCCTTGCGTACCCGATCCGGACCGGCCGCTCGGTACGGGGCGCGGGCACGATGGCGAGCGCGGGGCCCTGCTTCCACGCGCGGCCCGGGTGCCGGTCGGCGGGGACGGGGATCTCCAGTTCTTCGCGGAGCGCGGGGACGAGGACGAAGCGCGGGGTGTGGTACTTCGCGGCGGTCTTCCCGCCCCGGGTGCGGCAGGGGCTACCGGCAGGCGCGTCACAGTTCGGGCAGTCGTGACGTTCCACCGCCAATGCGGCCTGATCGGGCGTGAGATCCATGGCGGCAGTCTCTCAGAAGTACCTCGCACAACATGCGGGTTTCGAGAGGACTTTTGCGAGTGGCGACCTGCGGAAACGTGATCACTTCCGGCGCTCTCGCAGAGCTCTCACAGATGTTCGTTTATGAGAACGGCCGCGCGCGACAGCCGCAGCCCGAAGCTGCCCGGTGCGACTGAGCTCATGCAGAGTCGGCGCCGCGGCGCAGCGTGAACCAGAAAGTCGGGACCGGGTTCGTGCCGGGCGTCACGTCGTCCAGCTGCCACCCAGCGAACCTGGCGCTGAGTTCGTCCGCAGTGACGCCGGACCACGAGTCGTCAAACGCCCCGGGCCCGTACCCGAACATCAGCAATCGCGCACCGGGGGCGGCACGCTTGGTGAGGCCGGCTGCGTAGGCGTCGCGGCGGTGGGGTGGAATCCCGCAGTAGCAGCTCAGGTCGAAGAACAGGTCGTACGGACCGGGCACGCCCACCTCGTCGAGACGGGTGGCGTCCCCGCACAGCACCGTGACGTCCGCTCCTGCAGCGTCGGCCTTCTCCCGAGCCTGCCGTACCGCGCGGTCGACGAGGTCGACGGCCGCCACTCGCCAGCCGTGCCGGGCCAGGTACACCGCGTTGGTCCCGGTGCCGCAGCCGAGTTCGAGGACCTGGCCCGGCATCAGCGCACCGGGCCCCTCTATCAGCGCCACCAGCTCGGGCGGCGTGATGCCGCTGTCCCACGGCGGCTTGCCGTCCCGGTAGAAGTCCTCCAACACGCGGCGCACAAAACCCTCTTGCTCGAGCTCCGCAGCCGTCCGAGTCTCACTCATCGCTACCCCTCCAAGAAATTAGAGTTCATCTCTAGTGACTGACTCTAGAGATAGACTCCCGGCATGGATGCGGTCAAGGGATCCGACGGACAGAACGTCAAGCGCCCCGACAAGAGGGCCGAGCGCTCGCGGCGTACCCGCGAGAAGATCGTTGCGGCGGCGCGGGAGCTGTTCGTCGCGCAGGGGTACGGTGCGACAAGCCTTCAGGAGGTTGCGGATCGCGCGGGTGTGGCCGTCCAGACCGTGTACTTCGTGTTCCGAAACAAGCGCGCGCTGTTCAAGGACGTCGTCGACACGTCCATCGCGGGCGACGTCGAACCGGTCGCCACGATGGACCGCGACTGGTTCCGCGCCGCGTGCGCCGAGCCCACCGCGGCCGGGCAACTGCGCGCCCACGTACGGGGTGTACGCGACATCCTCGGCCGGGTCGCCCCGATCATGCCGTTGATCGCGGCTGCCGCAGCCACGGACCCGGAGATCGCCGCGCAGTGGCCCGCCGGCCCCGACCCGCGCTATACCGTCCAGCACGCCGCAGCGAAGGCACTGACCTCCAAGCCCGACGCCCGCCCCGACGTCGATACCGCCCGCGCCGCCGACCTGCTGTACGGGCTTCTCAGTCCGGAGCTATACCTGATCTTCGTCCGCGACCGGGGCTGGTCCCCCGACGCCTGGGAGGAGTGGGCATGTGTGGCCCTGACTACCCACCTCTGCACAGACCACGAGTAGGCCACCGACTCTTCGGCGACAGCCGCCGAAGCAGAGTCCGCGACCGGCTACGGCTGCGGAAGCTGACCGGGACGCTCACGCCGCTGCACCGTCGTCATCATCGTCAAGCCCGGCAGCGTCCGGGTCGCGCAGCGGCCGCAAGGCCCCGCCGGCCGGGGCGGAGGCGGTGAAGCTGTAGCGGCCCAAGACGTTGAGGTTGCGGTGCTTCAGCGGGGAGAGTCGGGCGATGTCCTCGTCCCGGACCTCGTGGCCCTCGGCGCGGAGCTGGGCGACAGCGGCGTCGATGTACCGGGTGGTCCAGAGCACCACGGCGTTGAGGACCAGACCGAGCGATCCGAGCTGGTCCTCCATGCCGTCCCGGTACACCTGGTGGATGGTGCCGCGCTTGCCGTGGCACACGTCGCGGGCCAGCTTGTGGCGGGACTCCTGCACGGTGAGCTGGCGGTTCATCTGGCGGCGGTAGGTGTCGTCGACCGGGTCGACGACGCGGAGCAGGTGCTCGGTCTTGGCGATCCGCCCGTACTCGGCGAACGCCTGTCCCAGCAGGGTCGGGTGGCCCTCGCGTCCGAACACCCGCAGCAGGTCGTAGGCGCGGACCTGGTTGGTGACCAGGGAACCGGCGACCCGGAGCATGTCCGGCCAGTGAGTGATCACCTTGTTCAGGTTGACCCGGTTGCGGGCCAGCGGCTCCAGCGGCCCGTACGTGCCGGTCTCTACGCCGGTAAGGGACGCGCGCCAGAATCGTTGGTCGTCCAGGTCCTTGAACCGGGGGCTGAAGTTGTAGCCCAGGATGCGGAAGATGCCGAACACGATGTCGCTGTACGAGGCGTTGTCGGTGGCGACCATCTCCGGCTTCACCCCGCCGTCGAGGTTCAGCAGTGCGTCCAGGATGTGCAGGGAGTCGCGAGGGGTGCCCGGCACCACCATCTGCCCGATCCCGGCGACCTGGTCGTTGACGGCGTTGAGCCAGGTGATGCCGCGCTTGAACCCGAAGTACTTCGGTGACGGGGCGGCGTTGATGGTGCGGACGGGGACGACGAACCGCAGTCCGTCGACCGAGGCCAGCAGGCCGTCTCCCCAGTACCGCACGATCGGCACCTGGCCCTGGGCCTCGATCAGTGCGGCGTTCGCCGCGGCGATGGTGTCGGCCCGCAGGTAGAACTGGTCGACGTGCACCAGCCGGGAACGGTGAAGCGCCTCATGTGCGGGGTTGATGACCGGGGTCATGCCGATGTTGCACGCCTCCGAGACCAGGAGGGCCACCAGTGAGGTGGTCCAGGTCCTTCATGCGGGTTGTGCCATCGCCCAGGTGTACGAAGGCGTCCAGGAACCCGGTCCAGCCGTGCACCTCGAACAGCAGCTCCGGCAGGTCGATCTTCGGGAGCATCTTCTCCACCCGCCCCCGCAGCCACGTCAGGGACTTCGGTTCACCCAGCGCGCCGAGTTTGGACACGTTCAGCTTCGCCCGGCCGCCCGGCGGGACCTCGATGGTGACCTTCGTGTCCTGCCCGGCTGTCTCCAGCCGCTCCGCCATCTGCTTCCACGCCGCATCCAGCGCCGTCACCAGCGCGGCCAGGTGCTCCTCGACCGGCATATCCAGGCTCAGGCCCGCCAGGACGTCCTCCCGCACGGCCTCCCACTCGGTGCCGTCCAGTAGCCGGGCGCGCGGGTCGGACCAGCGGTGCGAGGGAGAGGCGAACACGTCCCGGCGCTGAAGCGCGCGGTGCAGCTGCTCCAGCACGCACACCACGTACGCGTCCCGGTCAACAGCGCCCGGCGGCAGGTCGGCGTTGGCGTACACCGCCTTGCGCCACGCGGCCGGCACCAGCTTGTCATCGACCTCGCGCGGCAGCAGCGGCTTGTCCTTCACCCGCCGCCGCGCAAGAGCGGGCAGCCGCTTCACCCCGGCCAGCACCCGCTGCCCACCGGTCGCCGCGTCCAGCGCCTTCGACTCGCCCAGCAGCGACAGGAACGGCCGCACCGTGTTGTACCGGGTTGCCAACGCCGCCCGCATCGCGACGGCCGCCGAGTCCTCGTCCTCCGGCACGAGCGAAACCACCAGCGCGGCCGCACTCATCACCACGGCCCGGGGCGCGACCTCCTCCACCGCCCGCCACAGTGCCGCCGCGTCCAGATCCGTGCCGTGTGCCTCGACCCGCTCCAGTTCCTCGACCAGCACCTTCGCCGCCCGCGCCAGGGTCCGCGACGCCTTCTCCAGCTGCGGCAGCGTCGAGAGCCGTTCTTTGTCGGTGGCCCTCTTCGCCCTGCTGATCAGCCTCGTCGCGATCAGCACCGAGAACAGGTCCAGCGCCTCATCAATCGCCTTGGCCTCAAGGTGGCGCATCACCGCAGTGAGCATCGCCGTGCGCTTGGGCTCCGCGGCCCGCTCCAGGCTCGCGGCCTTTGACGCCAGCCCGTACCGGGCCAGCGACGCAAGCCGGTTCGGCGGGATCTGCGACAGCTTCAACCACCCCAGCTGGAACGCACCGATCTCATCGACCCGCTCCAGCGACCGCGCGAACGCCGTGCCCGTCGTCCGCGTCGGAGGCCGGCGCAACCGCTCCAGCTCCGAGTACCGGCCGCCCTCCGGCGTCACCAGCGTGGCCACCAGGTCCACCGGCAGCGCCGGGTCCGCGCGCTGAGCCGCCCTGGCCACGGTGGCATGCAGCCGCTTCTCCGCGATCGTGCGGACCTCTGACACCTGCCGGGCCAGCACCGAGACACCCGGCAGCAGCACCCGGTTCCGCCGCAGCCAGCCCACCGCCTGGTTGAACAACGCGACAGGCCCCTCCGCGTGCGTCCACGCCCGACCGTGCAGGAACGTACGGAACTTCCGACCCCACTCCGGATCGTCGTACGGGTGGTAGCCGTAGGCGTCCCGGATCTCCCACGCGTGCTCGTACGCCGTCTTCAGCCTCTCGGTGTACCGCTTCACGCACGACGGGTCCTCGACACCGAGTTGCGCGGCCAGGTGCACGACCACCGGCCACGGCACCGCCAGGGGGTCCTCCAGGAACAGCCCCACGTAGCGGACCGTGCACATCTGGAGGGCGAAGCCCAACTGGTGATACTTCGTACGCCGCAGCGCGATCAGATCCCGGTCGACATCGTCCAGGAAGAAGAACCGCTCCAGCTCAGGTCTCGTCGGCTCCTCGGCGAACTTCCCGTACGCCTCGGCCTGATCATCAGTTAAGAACTCCACAGGCATGAAGCGGACCGTAGCCAGGCCCCACCCGTGATCGACGATCTTTCGGCGAACCTCCGTTCTGGGGATGATCGCTGTGCTAGCCGACCATGATCGTTCTCAGCGCCAACGGCTGTACCGATGTTCCCCAAGGCCGGACGACGACCGCTTCGCGTACTCCGGCCGGGAGTACACCGAGCCCGCCCGCCGAGCGGACGTCGTCGCCCACTACCGGGCGGCCGCCGCCCGCAACGGCTGGCTGCCGGCACCGCCCGAGCCGGACGAGCCCGCCTGGCACCACGACCCGGCCGGCGAACGGATCGGCTTCTGCTTCACCAAGCAGATCGACGGCGTCACCTCCCATCTCGGCGTGTCCTGGGCATTCGACGGGGAGCAGGGCTACACGGTGGAGGCCCGGGCGAGCCGGAGCGGCAGCTCCTGGTGTCCGTGAGGGCGGGCCCTGCGGCCGATGGCGGATGGCGTGTTCCCGACCGCCACTCGCAGGCCCGGCGCCACCGCACCCGCTCCGAGCGCCAGGACCGGGCCCGCAGTGCCGTGGCCCGGCTGGGGCGAGACCGATGGAGCCGCCGTCCACGGCAAGGGGCCCCTCGCGCGGCTGAGTTGTGTCGTCGGCCAGGCACCGCTCGCGGACTCGACGACGTTGCGCAGTCCATGTCCTTGCCCGGGCGGTCGAACTCGTCGACGATGCTTTCAAGCCTCGGCCTTCCGGATCCCACCGGGCCCGGCCGGGGCAGGGGAGAACAGGGGAGACAGTGACAACGAACAGCAATCCGAAGAAGCGCCCGATGGTGGCGGCGGCAATCGTCCCGTTCTTCGTGCTCGCCGGGCTGCTTCTGGGGTCTGCGGCAACCGCCTCGGCGGCCGCTCCGGCCGTCCGGCAGGCTCCGGCCGCCGCGGCGCTCCCGCAGAGCGGGCTCCACGCCGGCGCCGGCGTGGCCGCCGGACTCCACGCACCGACGTCGTCCCAGGTCCAGGCCACCACCGGGGTCAAGAAGGGCAAGAAGAAGAGCAAGAAGAAGGGCGGCCTGTTCAAGACGCTCTTGATCGTCGTGGTCGTCGTCATCGTGCTGCTCGTCGTCCTGTACGGGGTCCGCCGGGCTCTGCGCCGCAGGTCCTCCTAGGTTCCGGCTCCGGCTCCGGCCCCCGACGGCCCTGGCCGGCCCGGAGCTCTACGGAAGTGCGAGTGCCCTGTCGATCCGTGCGCGGATCTCCTCGTCCTGGAGGAACGCCGGGTAGCCGCCGTGCTCCGAGAGCCGGCGGTCCGCGGCCGCGAGTGCCGTGAGCGCCTCCCGGGCGGCCGGGGTGAGGGGTCCGTGGCGGGCGAGCGTGTCGAGGGCGGTGGTCAGCATCCAGTGCCACTGCCCGTCGGCGGCGTACGCCACCACCCTCGCCTCCGCCTGCGCCGGTTCCATCTGCGGTGGTTCCCACGGCTGCGGGTACGGCCCCGGCTCACCGGGCAGCAGTGGGTTCTCGCCCCACGCGTGGAGGACCTCTCTGAGGTCCCCGACCAGCCACCCCGCGCGGGAGACCTCGTCGCGAAGGGCTTCTCGTACCGCGGGCAGGAGCTCTGCGGCGTGTGCGCGCAGGGGCCGGAGCACGTCGGCGACGTCCGGCCGGCGCGGGTCGCCCAGGCCGTAGCCGCGGCCCTGCATGTCCCGATAGGGCGCGACGAGTTGTTCGATGAGGTCGGGCAGAGCGCGAGGGTCGCCGATCCGGGTCAGGGCCCACCGCGCATGATCACCGACGGTGCCGTCGAAGAACTCCGATTCGCCGCGGTCGTCGAGGAGGGCGGCGAGCCGGTCGGCGTACCGGGCCGCCCCGGGACCGAGCACCGCCATCAGATGCGCGGCCTTGTACCGCACGTCGTCGTCCGGGTCCGCCAGCAGCCCGGCCGCCAGTGGCAGTACGGCCGCTGCCGCGGAAGGCCGGGCCGACAGCAGGTGCCATGCCTCGTCCACCGCGCACCGGCGCAGCTCCGCATCGCCGATCCGGCTCCCCATCTCGGCCAGCGCGGTCACGAACGCCGTCGCCACCGCCGGTTCGCACTCCAGCAGTTCCACGACCCGGGCCACGATATCGCTGCGCAGGCAAGGGATTTCGCAGTGGACGGTGTACCAGACCTGCTCGAACTCCGGGGCGAGTACGGGATCGGTGAGGAGCTCCAACAGCATGGGGCGGGCACGGAGCACTGACCGCGGGTCCAGAGATGCAGCTGCGATCACGGCCGCCACCCGCAGCACCGGATTCTCGCCGTGGAGGGCAGCGTCGAGCACAGCCCGTACCTCGGCGGCCGTGGACCGCCCGGGGTGCTCGGCAGCCGCGGCCGGGCCCAACGCCAGCAACAGGGCCACCCGAGCCGAGAGGTCCGTCTCCACGTGCCATCGCTCGAGCAGGGGGCCGGTGCGGTCGGCGATCAGCTGGAGCGCGGTCCGCCGCACCACGGGATCCCCGTCGTCGAACAGCCGCCGTATACGGGGCCACTGCCGCCGCCAGGCCGCCTCCCGTGCGGAGTCGGCCTCCCCGGAATCCCCGGAATTCCCGGCCTCGCCGGTCCCCCCGGCCTCCCCGCCCACCTCGTCGCAGGCCAGGCACACCAGCACGTCGACCAGGTCCGGCCGTGCGACCGTGCGCGGGTCGAGGGCCAGATCCACCAGGAACGGCAGCGCGACCGCGCCGACGTCGGTGCCCTGCCCCTGCGCCCGCCACGAGGCCATGAGCAGGTCGTGCAGGTCCGCGTACGCCCGCGCCACCGCCTCCGGACGGGTGGTGGCATCCGCCCGGGCGATCCGGCGCAGCACCTTCGGCACGTCGGTGGCCGAATGGTCCGACCCCACCGCCTCCAGCGCACGCCAGTCGACCGCGTCCAGCGCTTCCCACATGTCCCCCGCCTCGCTCCCCCGTGGCCGACCCCCGTCCGGGGCATCCTGTCACCGCGGGGAAAGGGGCGGCGCGGCAATAACTCAGCCCGACGGCTCGTCGACCCGGTCGGGCAGTCGGCGGAGTTCGAGCAGGGCCACCGCGATCTTCACTCCGGTGGAGATCGTCAGGGCCTGGAGGAACGGCATTCCCATCAGCCACAGGGCCACCGTCATCCCCGTGAGCACCAAGAACGCCGGCAGCAGATT
Organism: Streptomyces avidinii; assembly: GCF_045161815.1. Lineage (NCBI taxonomy): Bacteria > Bacillati > Actinomycetota > Actinomycetes > Kitasatosporales > Streptomycetaceae > Streptomyces > Streptomyces avidinii. The sequence continues at coordinate 8,087,901 of NZ_CP108863.1, read as the reverse complement.
CGTCCGCCTGAGCACAGTCCCCAGGTGTCCAGCTCGACTCCGTCGCTGATCGACCGTACCGATCGGGCGTGCGGCGACGCCCTCCTCATTGGCCTGCGGCATTGCCTGCTGCCCTTTCCTCGTGCTCGTCCCCCGAACCGAGCCTCGGGGGCGCCGCGGCCCCCTGCCACTGCTGCCGGCCGCCCCGCCGCCGTCCGACGTACAGGTTCACCTCACCGGCCCAGAAGTGCGAAGCCTCGCCCGCCCGAGATCTTTCGGGTTCTTCTCCCCCGACTCCGTCCAAAGACGGTTGCGTTTGCCTCACCTGTTGCGACCGGCCCAGTGGGGGCTGTCGTGAGGAGCAGTGAGATGACGGATTTCTCGACCCTGTCCACCCCGTGCCTCGGTTGTGCGACTCCTGTCGATCTCCTCGACGGGGTGGCGCCCACGGACGAGAGCCCGGCGGCGTATCGGGATGCCTCCCGGTGGTGTGGTCGGTGCATGCGGTACATGGACGACCGCGAGCGCTTCGTACTGCTCTACCTGCCGCGGGTGCGCCGTTTCTGCCTGGAGCGGCTGCGGGGAGTCATGCCCGACAACGAGGACCACCGGCAGTTGGCCGAGGACCTCGCTCAGGAGACGCTGATGACGGCGCTGCGGCGGTTCGACGTCTGGGAGGCGCCCGAGCGGGCCCTCTGGACGACGGCTCGCCGCAAGATCTACAAGAGGTGCGACGCCTACCGCATCGTCACGAGGGACGGATTCCCCGTGACGGTGCGGTACGTCGCGGCCGTCTGGCCGGACTCCGTGGGGGACGAGGTCGTGGCCGATCCCGCCGAGGCGGTCGTCGCCAAGGTCATGCTGCACTCGGGGCTGTCCCGGCTTCCCCTGGCGAACCGGCAGGCCGTGGTCGCCCACACCGCACTCGGCATTCCGGCCTCGGAGGCGGGTCGGATGCTGGGCCGTCCGGCCTCCACTGTCAAGACGCAGAACCGGCGCGGACTTGTCCTGCTGAAGCGGGCGGCCGTGGAGGGGACCGTCGCGCTCGTCATGCTCGGGGTCCTCCTGGTGCTCGCCCGCATCCTGGAGCACCTGCCTCCGTACCTGGTCGCACCCCTGCCGGCCGGCCTGGTCCTGCAGGACGGTGTGAGTCGCCTCCGGGACCTCCTCCTGCGCCTGTGGGGCGTCGACCGGGCAGCCGCCGACGAGGTCCGCCCGAGCAGCGATCACCGTCACAAGGACCGCTGAGAGCCGTACCGCGCCCGTAGGTGGTCGAGGTAGTCGTCCGGGTGCGGGTGGAGCCGGTCCTGGGCAGCCTCTCTCGCGACCCGGCGGCCGGCTTCGAACTCCTCCCCTCACACCGCGGAGAAGCCTGCGGCGAACACCACGTGCCGGGCGCCGTCCAGGCCGAAGATCCGGCCCGTCGCGCGCGCGAGCTCCACCCGGAACCCGGGCGTCATCAGCGTCTTCGCCTGCGCGCCGTCGCGGGCCGATTCCTCCCACAGCACCACGCGCCCCGCGGCGGCCGACTCCCGCACCACGTCCACGTACACCACACCCCTCTCCGCACCCGGGCGCCGGCCCGCCGGTACCGGCCGTACGCCATCAACAGGCGAACGAGCCGTCACCGCCATGCGCACGCTCGAACAGTTGCGGCTCCGCCGCCCACCCCTGTCTCGGGCATTGCGCCGCCGACCCCGGGGCCGCCGGTTGCGTACGCTGGCGGCATGCGTATGCGCCCGACTCTGAGCTGGACGCCTCCCGGGGACCTCCGGCCCGGTACCGTCGATCCGGAGCCGGTCGCCGATGCGCTGCGCGGTGGCGGTGTGCTGGTGCTCAGCGGGGCGGGCCTGTCCACGGAGTCGGGCATCCCCGACTACCGGGGCAAGGGCGGGAGCCTGAGCCGGCACACGCCGATGACCTACCAGGAATTCACCGCCGCCGACGGGGCCCGGCGCCGGTACTGGGCGCGCAGTCACCTCGGCTGGCGTACGTTCGGCCGGGCGCGGCCCAATGCCGGGCACCGGGCCGTGGCGGCGTTCGGGCGGCACGGGATGCTCGCGGGTGTGATCACCCAGAACGTCGACGGCCTGCACCAGGCCGCCGGGAGCGAGGGCGTGGTGGAACTCCACGGCAGCCTGGACCGGGTCGTCTGCCTCTCCTGCGGCGCCGTCGGCCCGCGCCGGGAGCTCGCCCGGCGGCTGGAGGAGGCCAACGCCGGATTCGAGCCGGTCGCCGCCCGGCTGAACCCGGACGGTGATGCCGACCTCACCGACGGGCAGGTCGGGGACTTCCGTGTGGTGCCCTGCGCGCAGTGCGGCGGCGTCCTCAAACCGGACGTGGTGTTCTTCGGCGAATCCGTCCCGGCGCGGCGGGTCGAGCACTGCCGTGCCCTGGTCGACGGAGCGTCCTCGCTCCTGGTCCTGGGTTCCTCACTGACGGTGATGTCCGGGCTTCGGTTCGTCCGGCAGGCGGCCCGGGCGGGAAAACCCGTACTGATCGTCAACCACGATCCGACCCGCGGCGACCAGCACGCCCTCGCCCGGGTCGCGCTCCCCCTGGGGCCGACCCTCACCGAGGTGGCCGGCCGGCTCGACATCCCGGTCGACGGACCGGTCGACGGACCGGCGGACAGCTGATCCGGCCGGAGCCCGCCCGCGGCTCAGGCTGCCGTCGGGTCCCCGGGGATCGGGTGCACTTCGACCGGGTCGCTGCCGGGCTTCCCGCCCGGTCCGGGGCAGGCGGACGCCCGTGCGGCGATCTCCAGGGCCCGGTCCTCGCTCTTGACGTCGACGACCCAGTACCCGGCCAGAATGTCTCCCGCCCGGGCCGGCCCGTCGGTCACCTCGGGTCGTCCGTCGCTCCCGGCCCGCACCGTCTTGACCAGCGCGGGGCCGCCGAGGCCCTGCCCGTCCACCCACTCCCCGGCGGAGGTGAGTTCGTCGTTGAGGGCGTTCATGTGGGCGAACATGGCCTGCATGTCCTCCTCGGAGTGCGACGACATGATGGCGTCCCACTCGGCTGCCGGTACGTTCATCTGGATCATGTACTTCATGTTCCTCACCCTTCCGGGGGGGGCTGCTCCGCTCTGCGTGCTGTCGAAGGGGTAGACCGCGGGCGGCCGCGAAACTCATCGGTGGCGGCCGATCCGGTCCGGGAATCTCAGGTCAGGCTCCACGACCAGGTCCCGTCGGCAGTGACGAGGCAGACGAGGAGCACCACGTCGGCCAGGCCCAGGCACACGACCAGGCCCGGCCGGGCCTGGTCGTGTGCCGCCGCAGCGCGAGGGCGCCGAGGACGACGGCGGTCGGGCCGAGGATCACGTTCATCACGAGGAGCCCCACCAGGCCGAGGACGAAGCCGGTGACGGCCATCGCGTCGGCGTCACGGGTGCGGGCCGCCGGGGTCGCGGCTTCGGTACGGGAATCCGCCCGCGGGCTCATCGGACACCTCCGCGTTCGTGGTCGAGCCGTCCGGCGCGGCGGTGGCCGAAGAGGCGCTCGCGTGCGGCGAAGAGGGCCAGCCAGAGAGCGATGGCGAGACCGGCGACCAGGCTGACGGGCGCGGGGACATGGGCCACGACGCCGAGGACGACGCCGAGCACCAGCAACGCGCCTACGAGGAAGAGCATGAGACGTCCTCCGTTCAGGTAACAGTTGTTCACTGACTACCCAGTTCAGTTCGCCTCATGCTGGCGGCGGACAACTGTGACGCGGTTGACTTCACGTCATGAGTGCAGAGACCGGCCTTCGTGAGACCCAGCGGCGCCGCACCCGACGAGCCCTCCTCGACGCGGCCCTGTCGGAGTTGGCGGAGCGCAGCCTCGGGAGCCTCGGCCTCCGGGAGGTCACCCGGGCCGCCGGCGTCGCCCCCACCGCCTTCTACCGGCACTTCCGGGGCATGGACGAGCTGGGGACCGTACTGGTCGAGGAGGCACTGGCCAGCCTGCACAAGACCGTGCGGGAGATCCTCGCCGCGACCGGCGACGCCGAGCGCCGCGGCGACGCCGCGGTGCGGCTCATCGCCGAACTGGTGCGCGGCCGGCCCGCGCACGTCCGCTTCCTGGTCCGTGAGCGGCACGGCGGGGTACCGGCGGTGCGCGAGGCCATCGCCGCGCAACTCGACGTCTTCGCCGACGAGATCGGTGTCGCGCTCGGGTCCGATCCCGTGAGCGCGGGCTGGGCCGGCAAGGATGTGACGATGCTGTCCCGGCTGCTGGTGGATCACATGTTCATGACCGCCTCGGCGTTCCTGACCGCATCGCTCCGGGACCAGGACTGGTCGGCCGCCACCGGCACGGCCCTCGCCCAGCTGCGCCTGATCCATCTCGGGCGCATGCACTGGGCGGGTTGACCGGGCGGACACCGGGCGGGTTGACCGGGCGGGCAGGACGAGCGGGCGCGGTGACCCGGCGGGGCGCGGCTACGCGGCGTTTCGCGTCGCGTCCGCGTCGGGGGCCACGACGAGGAAGGCGTCCCTGTCCAGGTCCATCACGACGGTCGCCCGCTGGCCCCGCTCCCGGCACCGGGCCGCGTACTCCTCGGCGGGCCAACTCCCGTACGGATCACCGGCGGGAAAGGAGTCCAGCACCTTCGTACCGCGCACCGCCACCACCTCCTGAGCGACGAACTCCGTCCCTAGGCCGTGTGCCCCCGGTTCCGGGTCCCATGCCCCCCGGCACCGAGCGCGGCGACGGCGGCGACCATCCGGTCCCAGAACGGGCCGGTCTCCAGGACCGTCGCCACGCGTGCGTTGACCGGGCGGCCGGTGGAGCGGTGCAGGTCCACCACGGTGGCGCCGCGTGTGTACCGGCCGTGCAGTTCCACGGCGACGTGGGCGTCCACGCAGTGCACCAGGCCGGGATCGATGACCCGGGCCACCGCGACGGGGTCGTGCAACGGCGGGCTGGCGAACCCCCACAGCGCGCGGTACGTGGACCCGAAAAAGGTCAGCAGTTCCGCGCAGGTCTGCCCCAGCGGCGTGCCCAGGGCCACAAAGCGGGCCACCACCTCGGGTGTGGCCAGTGCCTGGTGCGTGACGTTGAGCCCGCACATGGTGAGCTGCACCCCCGAGCGGAAGACGATGTCGGCGGCCTCCGGATCGGTGAGGACGTTGAACTCGGCGGCCGGGGTCCGGTTGCCCCGTTCCGTCGAGCCGCCCATCAGGACGATCTCGCGGATGCGGGAGGCGTCCTGCGGGTACCGGGTCAGCAGCAGGGCGATGTTGGTCAGCGGCGCGGTCGGGACGAGGGTGACCGGCTCGGGGTGCTCGGCCAGCAGCCGGTGGATGAGGTCCACGGCGTGCTCCGGGACCACGTCCACCGTGGGAGCGGGGAACATCGGCCCGTCCAGTCCGCTCACCCCGTGGACGTCGGCCGCCACGTCGAGCGGCTGGACGAGCGGCCGGTCGCAACCGGCCGCGACGGGGACGTCCGTGATCCCGGCGACCGTGCAGACCCGGCGGGCGTTGAGCGTGGTCTTGTCGAGGGTCTGGTTGCCCGCGACCGTGGTGATGGCCAGCAGGTCCACCGCCGGGTCGCCGGCGGCCAGCATGATCGCGAGGGCGTCGTCGTGGCCGGGGTCGCAGTCGATGATGATCGGGACGGGCACGTCACTCCTGGCGCTGCGGGGCGTGGAGCTCCAGTGTGCCGCCACGGCGATGCCCGGACCAGAACGCCTGGCCCGGCCGGCCGGACTCTCAGCTCGGGCGGCGGCTCAGCCGGCCCGGCCACCAGGCCGCGGGTCCGATGTCCAGGACCAGGGCGGGGACCAGCAGCGAGCGCACGACCAGGGTGTCCAGGAGGACGCCGAAGGCCACGATGAAGGCGATCTGCACGAGGAACGCCAGCGGGATGACACCCAGCGCGGCGAACGTGGCGGCGAGGACCACCCCCGCGGAGGTGATCACCCCACCGGTGGCGGTCAGCCCCCGGATCACCCCCTCGTGGACGCCGCGGCGCAGCGACTCCTCGCGCACCCGCGACATGAGGAAGATGTTGTAGTCCACGCCCAGCGCGACGAGGAAGACGAAGCCGTACAGGGGGACGGACGCATCGGTGCCGCTGAACCCGAACACGTGGCGGAACACGAGGGCGGACACGCCCAGGGTGGCGAAGAAGTTGAGGGCCACCGTCACCACCAGCAGCAGTGGCATCACCAGCGAGCGCAGCAGGACCACCAGGATGACCAGGATGATGGCCAGCACCACCGGGACGATGACTTCGCGGTCCCGCTCGGCCGTCTTCTGTGTGTCGTAGGCCTGTGCGGTGTACCCGCCGACGAGGGCCTGCGCGCCCGGTACCGGATGGACCGCCTCGCGGAGCCTGACCACGGTCTCCTTCGCCGCCGCGCTGTCCGCCGGGTCCTTCAGGACCACGTCGATCCGGACCAGGCCGTCCTTCTCGCCCCGCACGGCGGCCGAGTCCACGCCCTGCGTGCCTTCGGCGCGTTCGCGTACCTGCGTCTGCCGGTCGGCGGCGGCGATCACCACGGCGGGATTGCCCGCCCCTCCCGGGAAATGCCGGCCGAGTTCCTTCTGCCCGGTCACCGAAGGGGCCTCGTTCACGAAGATCTCGTCCAGCGGAACTCCGCCCGAGTGCAGCGCGGGCGCGAAGGCGGCGCACGCGAGCAGGCCCGCCAGGGCCATGGCCCATACCCGCCGGGGAGCGCCGCTGACCAGGGCGGCGATCCGGCTCCAGACCCCGGCCGCGCCGCTCCCGGCGGTCACGTGCGCCGGCCAGTAGGCCCTGCGTCCCAGCAGCACCAGCGCCGCCGGCAGGAAGGTGAGGGCGCTCGCCACCGCGCAGACGATCCCGATCGCCCCGACGGGCCCCAGCGCCCGGTTGTTGGTCAGGTCGCTGAGGAACAGGGCGAGCAGGCCCAGGGCCACGGTGCCGGCGCTGGCCACGACCGGGCCCCAGGACTGCCGCAGGGCCGCGCGCATGGCCGCGTACCGGTCCTCGGTGTGCCCCAGTTCCTCGCGGAAGCGGGCGGTCAGCAGCAGGGCGTAGTCGGTGGCCGCTCCGATGACGAGGATCGAGAGGATCCCCTGGACCTGCCCGTCGACCCGGACCAGCCCCGCGCTCGCCAGGGCGTAGACGATCGCGCAGGCCAGGGAGAGGGCGAACACCGCCGCGATGATGATCAGCAGCGGCAGGAGGACGCTGCGGTAGACGAGCAGCAGGATCACGAGGACGGCCGCCAGTGCCACGCCCAGCAGCAGCCCGTCGATTCCGGCGAAGGCCTCCGACAGGTCGGCCCGGGTGGCCGCCGGTCCCGTCACGTGGAAGGTGGTGGCCGCGACCCGGGTGCCGGCTTCGCGGATCTCGGCGACCGCCGCGGGCAGTTCGTCACCCAGTGCGGGGTCCAGGGGCACCACCGCCTGCATGGCCCTGCCGTCGCGCGACGCGACGACCGGGGAGGGCGGGCCCGCGATCCAGGGGCGGTCCTTCAGTGCGGCCAGTGCGGCCTGCGCGGAGGCGGTCGCTGCCGGTGTCACTCCCGCGGCGCCGTCCGCCGTCCAGACCACCACGGCCGGCAGGGACTCCTCCTGCCGGAAGGCGCCCTGGGCCCGGGCGACCCGGGTGGATTCGGCGCTGCGGGGGAGGAAGGCGGCCTGGTCGTTGGTGGAGACCTCGCCGAGCTTTCCCGCGTAGGGGCCGAGGCTCCCTCCCACGCCCAGCCAGACCACGAGGAGGAGGACGGGCGGCAGCCACCGGGCCGCTCGGGGCGAGGTGCTCATGATGCTCCTGGAACGGGTGCGGGTGGACCGGGAAGGCACCGGGAAGGCAGTCGGACACTCCCCCGGCCGGGGGCCCACCTTCCGGGTGCGGGCGCCCCAGGGGCAACATGCAGCGTTTCTGCATCACTTCCCGGCCGGACACGCCCCGGTGCGCCCGAAATCCGCTCGGACCCGCTTCGAACGCGTCGGGCCGCACCCGCCTGATCCGCGGAATCCGGGGCAGACGGCGAGGTGAGGGAGGTTCCGGATGCCTGGGATTCATGAGTGGCTCGGTCGCGTGAAGGACGGCGCCGCCGCGCTCGGTGAACGTCGTACGCAGGTGCAGGCACGGCACGAGGCCGAGCTGCTGGCCGAGCGGCAGCGCGTCGTGGAAGCCCGCCGGGGCCGTCCGCGCAACCCGGACCCGGCCCGGGCGGTGCCCTGGGGGGTACGGGTCGCGGCCGAGGCCGGCTGGCGGTTCCTGGTGCTCGCGGCCACCCTGTGGGTCATCATGCGGGTGATCGGTTCGGTCCGGCTCGTCGTGCTCGCCTTCGCGGCCGCGCTGCTGATCACCGCCCTGCTGGAACCGACGGTCGCCCGGCTGCACCGCGCGGGGCTCTCCCGGGGGCTGTCCACCGCCCTCACCGCGCTCTTCGGATTCGTCGTCCTGGGCCTGATCGGCTGGTTCGTCGTCTGGCAGGTGCTCGACAACCTCGACAACCTGTCCGGGCGGCTCCAGGAGGGCATCGAGGAGCTGAAACGATGGCTCCTCGACAGCCCCTTCCACGTGACCGAGCAGCAGATCAACGACGTCGCCGGCAGCCTCAGCGATGCCATCGGCACCAGCACCAGCGAGATCACCTCGACCGGGCTCCGGGGCGTGACCGTCCTGGTGGAGATCATCACCGGCATGCTGCTGGCGATGTTCTCGACGCTGTTCCTGCTGTACGACGGCAGGCGCATCTGGCAGTGGACGCTCAAGCTGGTCCCCGCCGCCGCCCGGCCGGACGTCGCCGACGCGGGCCCGGCCGCCTGGGGCACCCTGACCGCCTACGTCCGCGGAACCCTGATCGTCGCCTTCATCGACGCACTCTTCATCGGCCTCGGCATCTACTTCCTGGGCGTGCCGCTCGCCGTCCCCATCGCCGTGGTGATCTTCCTGGCCTCGTTCGTGCCCCTCGTGGGCGCCGTCGCGTCCGGGGCCCTCGCGGTGGTCGTCGCACTGGTCACCCAGGGGGTGTTCACCGCGCTGATGACCCTGCTGGTGGTGCTCGTCGTCCAGCAGATCGAGGGCCACGTGCTGCAGCCGTTCATCCTCGGGAAGGCCGTACGGGTCCACCCGCTGGCCGTGGTCCTGGCCGTCGCCACCGGCGGAGTGGTCGCCGGCATCGGCGGAGCGGTCGTCGCCGTCCCGCTGGTCGCCGTGGCCAACACGGTCATCGGGCACCTGCGCGCCCACGGCGGGGACGACGGTCCGGCGGACCGGTCCCCCGTGGCGGTCGAGGAGGAGCGGTCCGATCCGCCGGCGGCGCCGGACGGGGAACCCGCCTGACACCGGCTGCCCGGTGGCCGGCCGGACCGATGAGGCCCTGTCAGTTCGCGCTCTCCGTGGTGGAGGGTGCGGGGGTGTGCCGGTGCGAGCGGACCACGGCGAGGTAGTCCGCCGCCAGGCGGTGGCAGTCCCCCGGCCAGCGGGCGGAGACGTAGTTGCCGTCCCGCACGGTGAAACCGCGGCCGGGGTGCGCCGCGGTGTCCCGGACCGGCAGCGGCGGGCCGGCCAGGAAGTGGCCCGGATCGGCGAGGGCCGCGGTGACCTCCGCCTGGACCGTCGCCGGGTAGGTCCGGTAGTAGCGGCCCAGCCACAGCCGGGTCAGGTTCCAGGCGGTCAGTTCCAGCAGCGAGGTCAGGGCCGTGGTCCGCCGCCCGTGGAGCACCGACCGCCCGGTCGTGGGGTCCTTCGCCCGCGCGGCCAGCAGCACACCGTGACACACCGCCCCCACCGGCAGCCCCAGCAGGAAGACCCTCGCGAACAACCGCTGCGCGGCCGGGTCCTCCAGCAACGTACGCATCCCCTGAGCGTGCCCGCCGGGTACGAACAGCCCCGTCAGGACGGCCGGATCGACCTCGGCGTAGGACAGCGGGGCACGGAACCGGGGGTCCTCGGTCAGCTCCCGGTAGGCCGCCAGCTCGGCGCGCCGGGTCATCAGCCACGGGGAGAGCCACGAGAAGCCGGTGTCCGTCAGCCGGCGGTCGGCCAGTGCGACCCGCCCGTCGGGCGTCGCGAACCGCACGTCGTACCCGGCGTCGCGCAACGCGGCCCAGGGCACGGCCGCCTCGGTCGGGTCGTAGCCGGACGAGGGCAGCAGAAAGACGATCACAGGGTGCTCCTTCGGGGTGCGCATGCGGCGAACCGGCCGCGGACCGGCGTGTCTGCGGGCGGGCCTGCCGCAACGGGCAGCCCGACCCTAGGGGCCCCGCCGGGCCCGGTCATTGACCCTGGCGGCCACCTCGTTGACTCCCCGGCCCCGCGGCCGGTTGACGACGGGTCGCGCCCGGCATTGACTGGCCGCCATGCCCAGCACCGAGCCGTCCACCGTCGCCGCGTCGTACGCGCGCGCCGTCCTGAGCGCCACGCCGGACGGCACGGCCGGCACGGCCGGGCCCGATGCCTGGGCCTCGCCCGCGGACCGGCTCCCGTTCAGCGAGGTGCGCGCCCTCTGGGACACGGTGATCGGCACCCGAGGTGGCGACCCGCACGCCGGTCTCCGCGTCGGGGACGGGATCAGGCCGGGCAGCCTGCACGTCCTCGGCCATGTGGTGCTCACCTGCGCGAGCCTCGCGGAAGCCGCCGAGGCGGCGGTCCGCTACCACCCCCTGGTCAGCCAGGCCGGCACGGTCTCCCTGGAACGCGGCGGCGAGGCCACCCGTATCCGGTACCGGCCGACCGTCGACCCCGCCAGCATGCACCCCCAGCAGGTGGAGGCGATCGTCGCCGGCATGGTGCGGGCCGCCCGCTGGATCGCCGGGGACGGCTGGGCGCCGCGGTCGGTGTCGTTCACCCACGCCCGGACCGGCTCCGCCGAACCGTACGCCCGGGTCCTCGGCTGCCCCGTCGCCTTCGACGCCGCCGAGAACGCGCTCACCGTCGCCAACGGCGACCTCGACCGGCCCCGCGCCCCGCGCCCCGCACGATCCCGCACTCGGCGCGCTGCACCGCGCCTACGCCGACCGGCTGCTGCGGGAGCTGTCGGCCTCCGTGACCCGCGCGGAGCAGGTCCGGCAGTGGCTGGAGCAGGCCCCGCTCGACGGCACCGGCCTCGCCGACGCGGGCCGGGGCGTCCACCTCAGCCCCCGCACCCTGCGCCGGTCCCTCCAGGAGGAGGGCACCTCCTGGAGGGCCCTCCTCGACGCCGCCCGGCACCGCCGGGCCCGTCGGCTGCTGGAGACCACGGACCTGCCGCTCGACCGGGTCGCCCCGCTCGTCGGCCTGAGCGGAGCCACGGCCCTGGTCCGCGCGTTCACCCGGTGGGAGGGCATCACGCCCGGCGCGTACCGGGCCCGGGGCGCAGGCTCCGGGTGAACACGGTCACGGTCGCGCTCATGCCGTCCCGGAGGCGCAGGAAGGACACAGTCCGCGGTAGGTGACCTCGACCGCGGACACGATGAAGCCGAACCGCTCCTGCGGCGGCAGTTCGGCCGGCGTACCGGTCGCACGGACGTCTCGGATGGTGCCGCAGCCCGTGCACACCAAGTGCTGGTGCGGGTGGTGCGCGTTGGGGTCGAAGCGCTTCACCCGGCCCTGTACGGAGACCTCCACCACCTCACCGATCGAGACCAGCTCGCCCAGGGTGTTGTAGACGGTCGCCCGGGCGATCTCGGGCAGCCGCTGCGCCGCGCGGGCGTGCACCTCGTCGGCCGTGAGGTGCACATGATCGCCGTCGAGGACCTCCACGACGACACGCCGCTGGGACGTCATCCGCCAGCCGCGCCCCCGAAGTCGCTCCAGCAGGTCACTCATATCGGCTCACCTTTTCGAATCGGCGGGACAACAGAACGTTAGCGGCGAATTCCGAGTGTTTTCTACGCGCCCACGCTCTGCGTGTTCTCGCGGCGGCGGGCCCTTCGGTGCGCGACCATACGGACGCGCCGACGCAAGCAGCCAGCAGATGGAAACATCGACACAGGAAGAAGGACGGACGTGTCCGGCAGCGACAGCGAGAACCCAGTAATCCCTGCCCCGACCCCCGCGCCGACTCGCCCCAGGTCGAATCGGGACTGGTGGCCGAACCAGCTGGATCTTCAGGTTCTGCACCAGAATTCGCCCTTGTCCAATCCGATGGGCGACGGTTTCGACTACGCGCAAGAGCTCGCGACCCTGGACCTCGACGCCCTGAAGCGGGACGTCTTCGAGGTGATGACGGCGTCGCAGGACTGGTGGCCCGCGGACTACGGCCACTACGGGCCGCTCTTCATCCGGATGAGTTGGCATGCCGCGGGAACGTACCGCATCGCCGACGGACGGGGCGGCGGCGGAGCCGGCGCCCAGCGGTTCGCCCCTCTCAACAGCTGGCCGGACAATGCGAGCCTCGACAAGGCGCGCCGTCTGCTCTGGCCGGTCAAGCAGAAATACGGTCGGAAGATCTCATGGGCCGACCTTTTGGTGTTCGCCGGCAACTGCGCCATGGAATCGATGGGTTTCAAGACGTTCGGTTTCGCTTTCGGGCGGGAGGACGTCTGGGAACCCGAGGAGATTTTCTGGGGGCCCGAGGACGCGTGGCTCGGGGATGAGCGCTACAGCGGCGACAGGGAACTCTCCGGCCCTCTCGGCGCCGTTCAGATGGGGCTGATCTACGTCAATCCGGAAGGGCCCAACGGCAACCCGGACCCGGTCGCCGCCGCCCGGGACATTCGCGAAACGTTCGCGCGCATGGCCATGAACGACGAGGAGACGGCCGCGCTCATCATCGGCGGCCACACCTTCGGCAAGTGCCACGGTGCGGTCGGTGCCGATTACATCGGGCCCGAGCCCGAGGCCTGCCCGATCGAACAGCAGGCCCTCGGCTGGAGGAACACCTACGGCAGCGGCAGCGGCTCCGACGCGGTCACCAGCGGGCTGGAGGGCGCGTGGACCACCGATCCGACGAAGTGGGACAACGGGTACCTGGACAACCTGTTCCGGTACGAGTGGGAGCTGACCACGAGCCCGGCCGGTGCCCAGCAGTGGACTCCCAAGGATCCCTCGGCCCGGGGCACGGTGCCGGACGCCCATGATCCGTCGAAGCGGCACGCGCCGATGATGCTGACGACGGACCTCGCGCTGCGGATGGACCCGGTCTACGCACCGATCGCGAAGAGCTTCCACGAGAACCCGGACAAGCTCGCCGAGGCGTTCGCCAAGGCCTGGTACAAGCTGCTGCACCGCGACATGGGTCCGATCTCGCGCTACCTCGGCCCGTGGGTCCCCGAACCGCAGCTGTGGCAGGACCCCGTACCCGAGGTCGATCACGAGCTGGTCGCGGACGAGGACGTCGCCGCCCTCAAGCGCACGATCCTCGCCGCGGGGCCGGCGCTCCCCCAGCTGGTCGCCGCCGCCTGGGCAGCGGCGTCGAGCTTCCGCGGCACCGACAAGCGGGGCGGGGCCAACGGGGCCCGGATCCGGCTCGCGCCGCAGAAGGACTGGGAGGTCAACGACCTGCCCGAGGTGGCCGAGGTGGTGCGGACCCTGGAGGGGGTCCAGCGGGACTTCAACCAGGCGCAGTCCGGCGGGAAGAAGGTTTCACTCGCCGACCTGATCGTGCTGGGCGGCTGCGCGGCCGTCGAACAGGCCGCGAAGAACGCCGGGTACGACATCGTGGTGCCGTTCGCACCGGGGCGCACGGATGCCTCGCAGGAGCAGACCGACGTGGATTCCTTCGCCGTCCTCGAACCCAAGGCGGACGGTTTCCGCAACTACCTGCGGGCGGGCGAGAAGCTGTCGCCGGAGGCGCTTCTGCTGGACCGCGCCAACATGCTGAACCTGACCGCCCCCGAGATGACGGTGCTCGTCGGCGGCATGCGGGCCATGAACACCGGGTTCCGGCAGGCCCCGCACGGCGTGTTCACGGACCGCCCGGGGTCGTTGACCAACGACTTCTTCGTCAACCTGCTCGACATGGGGACGCAGTGGAAGGCGTCGGAGTCGGCGGAGAACGTGTTCGAGGGCCGGGACCACGCCACGGGCAAGGTCCGGTGGACGGCGACCGCGGTGGACCTCGTCTTCGGTTCGCACGCCCAGCTCCGGGCGCTCGCGGAGGTTTACGCGTCGAAGGACGCGGGAGAGAAGTTCGTCCGTGACTTCGTCTCCGCCTGGGACAAGGTGATGAACCTCGACCGGTTCGACCTCGCCTAACCGGGCCCGACGGGCGGGCGGGCCGGCCGACGGCCGGGCCCGCCCGTGCGGTTCCGTCGGGCGCGGTTCGTCCACAGGGGCCGGTGGAAGGGTAGGGACCCGGCGTACGGTCTGCCGACCGGCCGGGCCCCGTCCGAGGGGCCCGTACCTCCTCGACGTCCTGACTCGAACGGGAGCCCGCCGATGCGCCTCTACGCACAGACCCCCGCACGTCGCAACCGCCAGGTACTCGCGGACCTGATCGCCGTGGGCCTGATCGCCGCCGCGGTGTGGTTCGCGCTGGCCGTCCACGACGCGATCATGATGCTGGCCGAGCCGGGGCGGAGGGTCGAGAGCTCGGGCGACAGCCTCGCAGGCGGACTCGCCGACGCCGGTGACGCGGCTTCGAACGTGCCGTTCGTCGGCGACCTCCTGAAGAAGCCGCTCCAGTCCGCGGCCGATGCCAGTACCGGGATCGCCGATGCCGGACAGTCGATGCAGGACGCCGTCGGCCAGCTGGCCACGCTGACCACACTGGCTCTGATCGTCCTCCCGGTGGCCGTCGTCCTGCTGCTGTGGCTTCCCGCGCGCCTGCGCTGGATCCGGCGCGGCGCCACCCTGCGGCGCCTGTTCGACGCGCCCGGCGGCGCCGACCTGCTCGCCCTGCGCGCCCTGACCGGACCGCTGGGCGACCTCGCCGCGCTCCCCACCCCTGCGGGCGGTCTCGCCGACGCCTGGCGGCGCGGGGACGAGCACGTCATCGGCGAGCTGGCCGAGGTCGCCCTCCGGCGGGCCGGCCTGCGGCCCTGACGGCTGTCAGCGGGCGCGGAGGCGGCGGTGTTCGAGGGCCGCGGCGAGGGCGTAGGCGCCGCCGCCCCCGATGGCGAGGACCCAGTAGAACGCGGGGGCGGCGAGCGCGAGTGCCGCGGTGGAGGTGATGGCGAGCCAGACGCCGAGGCTGTAGTGCAGCACGTTGCGGCGTACGGCGCCTTCGGCGAGGTAGAGCAGGCCGACGACGAGTCCGGAGCCGGCGGGCCACAGGACCGACTGGAGTTCCGGGTGGTCGAGCACGGACGTCAGGCCGGTGATGGCGAGGAACAGCGCGGTGAAGGCGGTGATCCAGGCGGCGCCGAGCAGCTTGCCGGAGAGGACCTCCGGTGCGGTGGCCCCGTGCTGGGCCCGCAGGGCGGCGAGGGTGGCCAGGGCGATGCCGGTCACGAGCCCGAGGCCGAGGAGGGCCAGGGGAAACCAGCCGGGCAGTTCGAGCAGGGGTGCGGCGCCGTGGGTGGCCGCGGCCGCGCCGTGGCCGAGTAGGTAGGCCAGCCCGAAGCTGACGTAGGCCGCGCGGTTGTCGACCTCGCGCGGGCGGCGGGCGGGGTGGTCCGAGGCGACGGGCGGCGAGAGGGTGGTGTGGCTGGACACGGTGGAAACCTCCATCGGGGGCGGCGTGGTGGGGGGCGGGGCGGGGCTTGCGGTCAGGCGGTCTGTTCGGCGCGTGCCTTCAGGCTGTCGAGCCAGCTCTGCAGGGAGGTCCGCAGGGCCGTGGTGAGTTCGTCGACCGCGGCGTCGACGGGGTCACCGCTCCACGACTCCTCGGTGTGGACGGTGACACCGGCACCGGCACCGGACGCTTCGAAGGTCCACACGTGGATGCCGACGATGCCGTCGACGGTCCCGCCCCAGACGATCCGCTGTCCGGGGACGAGTTCGAGGAGGGTGGAGGTGATCCTCAGCCCGTGGGTGAGCCAGGTGAAACGGCTGCCGACCTCCAGCGGGCCGTCCAGCCGGGCTTGGTCGACGCCGCCGTTCCAGGCCGCCCAGTTGTCGATGTCGGTGTGCAGCTCCCAGACGGTGGCGGGAGGGGCGTCGATCGCCGTCGAGAGGCGGACGACGACGGGGGCCGTGGTGTCGATGGTGGTGTGCATGGATGTGTCCTTGTCGGTCGTCGGGTGGTCGGATCGGGTACGGGATCAGGTGGCGGGCGCGTGTTCGGCCGGCCGGTCCTGCGGGGAGGGCGTGGCGGGCGCGGGGACGCGGCGGGAGCAGCGGAGCGGGCGGGTGAGCGGCACCGCGAGGAGTGCGGTGGCGGCCAGGACCGCGGCGGAGACCCCGAAGGCGGCCCGGTAGCCCGCGGTGAGGGCTTCCAGGTGGGGCTGGTGCGTGGCGGCGTGGGCGGTGACGGAGCCGGCCAGGGTGGCGAGGGCGGCGAGACCGATCGCGCCGCCGACCTGGCGGGTGGTGTTCACCAGTCCGCCGGCCAGGCCGGTGTCCTGCCGCGGTACGCCGTCCACGGCGAGCGCGGTGAGCTGGACGAAGGCGAGGCTCAGGCCGAGGCCGACCAGGACGCTCGGGCCGAGGGCGTCGACGAGATAGCTCCCGTCCGCTCTCATTCGTGACAGCCACAGCAGCCCGGCGGCCTCGGCGAGCAGGCCCGTGGTCAGGGTCGCCGTGGTGCCGATGCGGGCGGCGATGCGGGGCGCGAGGATCGCGCCGAGCATGTTGGCGACGGCGAGCGGGAGTTGGCCGGCGCCGGTGGCCAGCGGGCTCATGCCGAGGACCTGTTGCTGGTAGAGCGGGAGGAAGAAGAACAGGGCGATCCATACGGACCCCAGCAGCGCCATCAGCAGATTGCCCGCGGCGACGCGGCCGGCCGTGAACAGCCTGGCCGGGATCAGGGCGTCCGGTCGGCGGCGTTCGACGAGGACGAAGACCGTGAGCAGCACGGCGGCGCCCAGGAGGGCGGCCAGCACCCCGGCGTCGGTCCAGCCCTGGGCGCGGGCGCTGGTCAGTGCCCACACCAGGCAGGTCAGGGCGAGGGTGACGGTCGCGGTACCCAGCAGGTCGAAGCGCCCGGAGCCACGGGTGTCGGCGCGGGGTACGAGCGCCGCGACGGCGACGAGGACCAGCGCCGTACCGAGCGCGACGGCGTGGAAGAGCCAGGTCCAGCCCCATGCCTGGGTGAGTACGCCGCCCAGCAGGACGCCGCCCGCTCCGCCCGCGCCGGAGACGGCGCCCCACACCCCGAGGACCCGGCCCCGACCGGGGCCGGGCGGGAACAGGTCCATCGCCAGGGCGAGTGCGGCGGGTGCGATGGCGGCGGCGCCGATGCCCTGCACGGCGCGGGCGGCGATCAGCAGGCCCGGCGAGTCGGCCAGTCCCGCCGCCAGCGAGGCTCCCGCGAACACCGCGAGGCCGGCGATCAGTACCCGGCGGCGGCCGAGCAGGTCGCCCGCCCGGCCCCCGGCCAGGAGCAGCGCGCCGAAGGCCAGACCGTAGGCGTTGACCACCCAGGTGGTGCCGCCGTCCGACAGGCCCACTCCGGAGCGGATCTGCGGCAGCGCCACGTTCACGATGGAGGTGGCGAGCATCACGGTGAACTGCGCTGCGGCCAGTGCCGCGAGGGCGGCTCCCTGGCGGGGTGGGGCTCCGGGTTCGTTCTTCGTGCGTCCGAGGTTCATGGCGCACAGCCTCGGGGCGGGCGGCGTCCATATTCCATGCCCGACAGGGGCGGTCACTGTCCAGTCGTGTCCGCCCCTGTCCACTCGGCCTTGCCGCGCGCGTCCGTCAGCGCAGCGGGGTGAACTCCCGCGAGGCGATGAAGGACGGGCGCCGGACCGGGGCCGCGAAGGGCTCCGCGGGCAGGTTCTCCACGCTGTTGAACACCAGGAAGACGTTGCTGCGGGGGTAGGGCGTGATGTTGTCCCCGGAACCGTGCATCGCGTTGCAGTCGAACCAGGTGGCCGATCCGGCGGCCCCGGTGAACTGCCGGATGCCGCAGGCGGAGGCGAACCGCGTCAGGGCCTCGGGGGTGGGCGTTCCGGCGTCCTGCATCTGCAGCGACTTCTTGTAGTTGTCCTTCGGCGTCGCGCCCGCACAGCCGAGGAACGTCCGGTGCGAACCCGGCATGATCATCAGGCTGCCGTTGGTCGTGTGGTTCGGCGTGAGGGCGATGGACACCGAGACGGTGCGCATGCGGGGCAGGCCGTCCTCGGCGTGCCAGGTCTCGAAGTCGGAGTGCCAGTAGAAGCCGCTCGCGCCGAAGCCGGGCTTGGCGTTGATGCGGGACTGGTGGACGTACACGTCGGAACCGAGGACCTGCCGGGCCCGGTCGGCGAGCCGCGGGTCGGCGGCGAGCCGTGCGAAGACCTCGCTGATGCGGTGGACCTCGAAGACCGAGCGGACCTCGCCCGATCCGGGCTCCACGATGGCCCGTTCGTCGGCCCGGACGGCGGGGTCGCTCACCAGCCGGTCCATCTCGGCCCGGTACTCCTCGACCTCATCCGGGCCGATCAGCTGCTCGGCGGTGAGGAAGCCGTCGCGTTCGAAGTCCTCGAGCTCGCGCGCCCAGAAGGGTCCCGGGGTGCCGGGTTCGGACCACACGACGGGGTCCTTGCGGCCGATGAGGACTTCTTCGGAGCCCCGGGTGGGGTACAGGTCGGCGAGGGTGCGTTCGGAGACAGTGGTCATGGTGGTGCTTGCCTCTCCTCTCGGTGTCGGTGGGTTCCTGCGGGGTCGGTCAGACCGGGTCCGGTTCGGTGAGCAGCGGGTACACGCCGTTCGCGTCGTGGTCCTCGCGGCCGGTGACCGGCGGGTTGAAGACGCACAGGCAGCGGAACTCGCGGACGACGCGCAAGGTGTGGCGCTCGTGGCCGTCGAGCACGTAGACGGTGCCGGGCGTGATGGTGTGCTTCTCGCCGGTCTCCTCGTCGGTGAGTTCGGCCTCGCCCTCGACGCACACGACCGCCTCGACGTGGTTCGCGTACCACATGGACGTCTCGGTGCCGGCGTACAGGACGGTCTCGTGGAGGGAGAAGCCGACGCGTTCCTTCGCCAGGACGACGCGCTTGCTCTCCCAGGTGCCCGACGCCGACCTGACGTGGCGGTCGGTGCCCTCGATGTCCTGGAAGGATCGGACGATCACGGTGGTGCTGCCTTTCGTGGTGCCGGGTCGTTACGGTCGGGGCCCGGTGGTAGCAGGTGGGGTGGGACGGCGGGTCAGCCCGTCTCGCGGACGGAGCGCGCGAGGATGTCGAGGCCCTCGTCGAGCTCGTCCGCCGACACGGTGAGCGGCGGCAGCAGCTTGACCACCTCGCTCTCGGGCCCGGAGGTCTCGACGAGCAGACCGTGCTCGAAGGCTCGGTGGCACACCTCGGCGGCGCGCTCCTTGCGGGTGAACTCGATGCCCCACACCATGCCGCGGCCGCGGTACGAGGCGCCGTCCCGCTCGTGGTCGGCGCACAGGTCCACGAGCGCCCGCTCGATGCGGTTGCCCTGGACACGGGTGCGTTCGCGCAGGACACCGTCGCGCCAGTACGTCCGGAGTGCGGCCGTCGCCGTGACGAAGGCGGGGTTGTTACCGCGGAACGTGCCGTTGTGCTCGCCCGGCTCCCAGATGTCGAGCTCCGGCTTGAACAGGCAGAGCGACATGGGCAGTCCGTAGCCGCTGATGGACTTCGAGACGGTGACGATGTCCGGTGTGATGCCCGCCTCCTCGAAGGAGAAGAAGTCACCCGTGCGGCCGCAGCCCATCTGCACGTCGTCGACGATCAGCAGCATGTCCCGGCGGCGGCACAGGTCGGCGAGGGCGCGCAGCCACTCCGCGCGCGCCACGTTGACCCCGCCCTCGCCCTGTACGGTCTCGACGATCACGGCGGCCGGGTCGTTCAGGCCGGATCCGCTGTCCTCCAGGAGCCGCTCGAACCAGAGGAAGTCCGGGACCCGGCCACCGAGGTAGTTGTCGAAGGGCATGGGCGTGCTGTGGACCAGCGGTATGCCGGCACCCGCGCGCTTGAAGGCGTTGCCGGTGACGGCGAGCGAGCCCAGCGACATCCCGTGGAAGGCGTTGGTGAAGGAGACGACCGCCTCGCGCCCCTTGACCTTGCGCGCCAGCTTCAGCGCCGCCTCGACGGCGTTGGTGCCGGTGGGGCCCGGGAACATCACCTTGTACGGCAGTCCGCGGGGGGCGAGGACGGTGGAGTGGAAGGTCTCCAGGAAGGCCCGCTTGGCGGTCGTCGACATGTCCAGGGCGTGCGTGATGCCGTCGCGCGCGATGTAGTCGAGCAGCGCCTGTTTGAGCACGGGGTTGTTGTGCCCGTAGTTGAGGGAGCCGGCGCCTGCGAAGAAGTCCAGGTAGGAGCGGCCGTTCTCGTCGTAGAGGCGGCTTCCTTCGGCGCGGTCGAAGACGACGGGCCAGGCTCGGCAGTAGCTGCGCACCTCCGATTCGACGGTGTCGAAGACGGTCGGCACGGGTGCTGTCGTGGTCAAGGGGGGATGCCTCTCCTGCGGTGTCCGGAGACGGACGGTGGTGGACGTGGTGGTCGGTGTTCGGTGGCGCTCGCGGTGGTCAGCGGGCCAGGGGCGCGATGCGGTGGAGCACCTCGGCGTCGTGGTGTCCGGCGCCGCCGGGGAAGTGCTCCTCACCGAAGAGGACTTCCCGGGCGAGGTGGGCGCCGTGGCGTTCGGCGTAGGACGCGAACAGCCGCTCCGAGGCGGTGTTCCCGGGGCTGATGGTGGTCTCCAGCGCGTCGAGCACGTGCTCGGCGGCGACCCGTGCGGTGAGGTGGTCGAGGAGGTACCCGGCGATGCCCTGCCCGCGGGCGTCGGCGTCGACGGCGACCTGCCAGATCAGCAGGGTGGCCGGGGTGTCGGGCCGCAGGTACCCGGTGACGAAGGCGACGGGCCGGCCGTCGCCGTCGCGGGCGACGGCGGAGGTGGCGGCGAAGTCGCGGCACCAGAGCAGGTAGCTGTAGGGGGAGTTGACGTCCAGCGTCTTCGCATCGCGGGCGATGCGCCAGAGGTCGGGGCCGTCGCACAGGTCGGGGCGGTCGGCCCGGATTCCGGGTGGGTTCGTCGCGGGGGCGGAGGTTCGGGGGCGGGTGGCCAGGTCTGCATGAGCACCGGTCATGCGGGCCGAAGCTACCGAGCATCGGCCGAAAAGACATGCGCGAACGGGGTTCCGTCCGCAGTGCCTTCGTGTTATCCGACAGTGGCCCCGAGGTGGGCCGGACCCACCCTCCACCACGGAGAAAACCAGCATTTATCAGGGCAAGCTATCCCAAATTTTGAGAAAGTAACGGAACTATAACGTCTTCGCCCTGTGCCATATGCGCGGTGTGAAAGCCACGACATTCGGCTGTTCCCCCGTTTCGGCTCGGGAGAACGGGAAAGGCGAGTCGCCCGTCCCGGCCCGGCGCCGGGCCGGGACGGGCGCCGCCCTCGGCCGCGGCCCGCCTCCGTTGCGCCTGCGGCTGTGACCGGGGCTACGGCCGGCTGTCGAGCCAGCTCAGGTCGTGGGCGTAGAGCACCCGCTGACAGAAGTCCGCGCCGTCCGGATCGCCGGGGCCCGGGTTCGCCCGGCAGTCGTCCGCCGAGCCCGGACGGTGTTCGGAGAGGGACCACAGGCGTCCCGTGCCGCGCTCGACGTACAGGTCCTCGGCGCCCCGGGCGGTCTTGACGGCCTGCCCGTTCTGGACGAGCCGCCCGTCACTCCATTGATAGCGCCACAGATTGCCCGGCTCGTCCGTGCCCTTGGACTCGTTCACGTACAGCGTGCCCTTGTACGCCGCCGCGCCCTGGGCACCGCCGTTGGCCAGGGGCAGGTAGTTGGCCCAGCCCTGGGCGGTCACATCCGCGGAGCGTCCCTCCAGAGCCGCGACCGGGTACGAGGCGATGCGGCCCGTGGAGGGGTAGCCGCTCTCCGGACGGCAGTACTCACCCATGATGAGCCGGTCCGGGACCGTACTGCGGTCCAGGGAGATGTAGGACGCCTTCGGTGCGCCGGTGGAGACACAGGCGTAGGAGCCCTTGGGGTTGCTCTGCGCCGCCTTGAACTTCCACGCCGCCACCTGCGGCATGACGTAGCGGTAGCCGAAGCTGTACCAGACGTTGTCGTGCCGGCCGACCTTCGTCTTGTCCTCGACGTCGGCGGTGGTCCTCACCCCGTCGGAGTCGGTGCCCATCGGGTCGTGCGTGGCGGGATCGTTGTCCGGGTCCAGGTCCATGATGAGGCGCATGTCGAAGACGCGCAGGCCGCCCCGCGTGTCGGCGACGTAGAGGTAGTTGCCGTACCAGACGATCCCGCCGGCGTGGACGCCCTTCTGGATCGGGTACTCGCCGGCGTGCAGGCCGTCGAAGGAGACGTGGTCGGCGGAGTTCACGTAGGTCCAGCCCAGCAGGACGTGCCGGTACTTGATCTCGGGACTGCCGGTGGCCGGGTTGTTCCGGCTCTGCACGAAGGTGATCCGGACGCCCTTCTGGTTGCAGGCGTCGTTGTCCTCCAGCTCGGCCGCGGTGCAGTCGCCGGCCGCCGGGTTCGGGTCGCTCTCCCGGCCCGGGTCCCAGCCGTCGTAGGAGGCGAACAGCTGGATCTTCCCGGCCGCGCCCCAGAGTTCGTTGACCTTGGCGTCGGAGACGCCGGTGAAGCCCTGAGGGATCCACTCCCGCGAGACGGAGTCGTCGTCCTTCAGGCAGTACTTGACGGCGGGGTCCGGGGCGGCGGCGAACGGGTCGCGGGAACACCCCGGCTCGATGGGGCGGTTCGCCGCGGCCAGCAGGTCCTGCACGCCCGACTCGGGCAGGACCGAGGCCAGGCGGGAGACCCGCTCGGCCGTCTCGGCGTTCATCTCGCCGGGCGACAGCGTGAAGTCGCCCGGCGAGGCGGCGCCACCGGGTACGGCAGCGGCGCGGGTACCGAGGGCCGAGAGGGCGCCCTCGGTGGCGCGGGGCTCCTGGATCCAGGAGCCCGGCTCATCGGGCGGCAGGTCCTTCGCCGTCGCCGGTCCTGCGAGACCGGTGAACGCGAGCGCCGCCGCGGCGGCGGCCGAGAGCCACGCGCGACGTATTCGACTTGAGGGCATGCGGGGGTTGCTCCGTTGCTCGTGCGACAGGTGAGTCAAGCGGAGGTTTCCAGAACACTTGCGCGGAACGCAAGGGCGATCGATTCATCAATGAACCTGCTGAGCAGGCCAGTTGACGAGAACCCTCAACCGCGGGGGTCGCGCCACATGGGCCAGAGGGTCGGTCCGCCCCCGGGGATCCGGATCTCGCCGGTGACGCGGAAGCCCAGCCCTTCGTAGAAGGGGACGTTGGTGTCCTTGCTGGACTCCAGGTAGACGGGTTGTCCGAACCGGTCGCAGTCGGCCAGTTGCTGACGCAACAGCGCCGAACCGACACCCATGCCCTGGAGTCCCCGGTCCGTCCCCACGGAGGGCAGGTACCAGTGCGGTGTCCGCGGATGGACCTCGTGCATCGCGTTCTGGATCTCCCCGGCCCGCGGCATCCTGCGGAGGCCGAAGACACCCGCGTACCGAGGGAGCGCCGCCAGGTCCTGGAGCGGGGAGGGCTTCCAGCGCTCCGGTCCCGACCACAGCGCGGCCGCCAGCAGCCGTCCCTCGCCCGTCGCGGCGACCCGGACGGCCCCGGCGCGCGGCCGCTGCCGGCGCTGGGCCAGCCGGAAGTACCGGGCGATCCTGCGTTCCCGGTCTGCGGCGGGGACCATCCAGGCCATGACCGGGTCGTCGGCGAAGGCGCGGGCCAGGAGCGCGGCGACCGGCCCGGCCTCGGCGGGCCGGGCGAGGCGGATCCCGTATCCGGCCAACGACGGTGCTGGACGTGAGCTCATGGGGCCACGGTAGGCAGCGGGGCCGGGCTGCCCCGGCCCCGCTGGACGGACACGCCGTACGGGCCCACCCGCCTGGACGCCGCCGTACGGGCGCTGCGTGTCCTGCGCGACGGTGCCGCCCCGCTGCGCCCGGCCGTGGGGACGGCGAGGAGCGGCAAGGGGGATCGGCAGAGGGAGCAGGTCAGGAAGTGCGCTGCAGGGTCCAGGTGTTGGGGTTGAAGCTGGGGACGGCGGAGTAGCGACAGCCACTGGAGTAGTAGGTGTTGGTGATGGTCCATCCCGCGGGCGGCCAGGTGGACGCGCAGGCGGCGACCTGGGTGCCGACCGGGTAGCCTCTGAGGTCCTTGATCTGCTTGGTGTTGGGCGTGAAGCCGGAGCCGCAGCCGCCGCTGTTCCACCACTGGGCATCCACCCAGCCGTCCGGGGTGAGCGTGCTGGAGCACATGGTGAGGGTGTCACCGGGTGCGGCCGATGCGGGGCTCGCGGAGATGGCGAGGGCGGTGACGGCCATGGTGGCCAGAGCGGCGGCGTATCGGGTGCGGATCACGGGGCGTTCCTCCTGGGCGCGCCGGTGTCGCCGCCGACCGTCGGCGGGCCGTGCGGCGCCGTGTCCATTGCTATCCGACCGGACAAGACTCCGGAAAGTCACCTTCTGGGCAGAACTCTGCGACGGTTTAACGCCGCCGCGGCCCTCACCGGTCAGTAAGATCGAGGAATGTCTGACACGACCGAAACTACGCCCGGCTGGCTTACCAGGGACGAGCTGGACATGGCCCGGGCCCAGATGCCGATCCTGTACGTCGAGGCCGTCCCCGTACGCGTGGACGAGACCGGCGAAGTCACCTCCATCGGACTGCTGCTGCGGATCGGCACGGACGGGACGATCAGCCGGGCGCTGGTGTCCGGCCGTGTCATGCACCACGAGCGGATCCGTGACGCGCTGCTCCGCCACCTGGAGAAGGACCTGGGCCCCGTGGCCCTGCCCCACATTCCCGCATCCCTCCAGCCCTTCACCGTTGCCGAGTACTTCCCCACGGCGGGCATCACCCCCTACCACGACCCCCGCCAGCACGCGGTGTCACTCGCCTACATCGTGCCGGTGACCGGTGACTGCCGTCCTCGGCAGGACGCCCTGGACCTGGTCTGGTTCAGCCCGGAGGAAGCGCTTTCGGCCGCTGTGCAGGGCGAGATGCCGGGCGGCCACGCGGCACTGCTGAAGCAGGCCCTCGCGCACGTCGGGCGGACGTACTGAGCTCCCGGCGCTCCGCATGACACGCCCCGTGCCCGGCGAGCCCACGCCGGGCACGGGGCCTTCCGCGTCCAACGGACCCGACGCGCCCACGGGGCCTACGGGGTCTGGGTGGGGGTGAACCTCGTGAGGATCAGCAGGGTGTCGACGAGGTCCTCGGCGGGCGCGCCCGTCGCCAGGCGGCGCAGCTGCTGCCCGAAGACCAGGGCGACGGCCACGCCCGCCAGGCGTTCGGGGTCCGCCACACCGAGGTGGGTCAGGATCCGGGTGGCCAGCAGGTCGTAGGCCGCGAAGCACTCGGCCGCGGCGGCGCGCAGCCGTTCGTCGCGCCCGGCCTGGACGTACAGCTCGAACGGCGCGATGTGGCGGCTGTCGAAGGCGTTGCCGCCCGCGACCTGCGCCACCACCTCCGCCGCCTGCCCGATGTCGAACTGCTCGTCGGAGCACTCGTCGGCGAGCGTCGTGAAGTGCCGGGTCTCCTCGGCCACGAAGTGCAGCAGGCTCTCGCGCAGCAGCTCGTGCTGGGTCGCGAAGTGGTAGGTGACGGAACCGAGGGAGACGCCGGCCTCCTTGGCGATCCGCCGGTTGGTGACGGCGGCGATGCCGTCCTGCCCGATGATCCGCAGTACGGCGTCGATGATGCTCTGGCGGGTGTCGGAAGCATGGGGCATGGCGTAATTCTGCCCCATCGCCCGACTCCGCCGCCCTGGCGGGACCGGGGAGCCGGTGCCGGCCGGGGTGTGGACAACGCACCATGCCATCCCTACTGTTCGTTCGAACGAACAACTGACGTACGCCGCACGGGAGTAGTCGTGGACATATCCGGATCGAACGTTCTGCTCACCGGTGCCACCGGAGGCATCGGCGCGGCCCTGGCCGCACGCCTGACCGCGCAGGGCGCCCGGCTCACCGTCACCGGGCGGCGGGAGGAAGCCCTCAAGGCCACCGCCGACGCGTGCGGAGCCCGCACCGTGGTCGCCGATCTGGCCGTCCGGTCCGACGTCGTACAGCTCGCCGAGAGCTGTACGGACGCGGACATCCTCGTCGCCAACGCCGCCCTGCCCGCCAGCGGCGACCTGCTGGACTACACCGAGGACCAGCTCGACCGCGCCCTCGACGTCAACCTCCGCTCGCCCCTGCTGCTGTCCCGGCTGCTCGCCGAGCCCATGGTGGCCCGCGGCCGCGGGCACATCGTGCTGGTCGGTTCCATTTCCGGCAAGGCGGCGACCAAGTCGACCTCCCTGTACAACGCGACGAAGTTCGGGCTGCGCGGCTTCGCGCTCGCGCTGCGCCAGGAGCTCAGGGGTACGGGGGTCGGCGTGTCCCTGGTCCAGCCCGGCTTCGTCCGCGACGCCGGGATGTTCGCCGCCACCGGTGCCAGCACACCGAACGGCATCCGGACCGTCACGCCCGGGCAGGTGGCCGACGGCGTCGTACGAGCGGTGCGCCGCGACCTGTGCGAGGTCAACGTCGCGCCGCTGGAGCTGCGCCTGCTGAGCGCTGTCGCCGGGCAGTTCCCCGGGTTCGCCGAGCGCGTCCAGGCCCGGTCCGACGCCGACGGGACGGTGCGCCAGATCGTCGATGCCCAGCGCTCACGCCGCTGAGGGCCGTCTCTTCCGGATCCTGCCGGGCCCGCATACCCCCCGCACCGCAGTTCCGCACGCCTTCCCTTCCACTCCACGTGAACGGAGAGCACGGCTGTGCCGAGTGAACACCTCCCGAGTGATGCGCCCGACCCCGGCCCGCAGTTCGAGCGCAGGTCCCTGCTCCGATTAGGGGCCCTGCTGGCCGCGGGCGGAGCCGCCGCGCTCGTTCCCGCGCCGGTCGCGCACGCCACGACGCGCGGCCAGGGGACCGACACGGTGACCACCAGCTACCAGGGCCACTCCCCCCAGGGCAGCGACCAGTGGGCGTACGTCGCCTTCGACGTCCCCGCCGGGGTCCAGCGGATCTCCGTCGCCACCACCCACGACGCCGCCGCCGGGATCCTGGACCTCGGCATCTTCGGCCCGTCCGGCTTCCGCGGCTGGTCGGGCGGCGCACGGTCCGGCTTCACCCTGTCCGCGGCGGACGCCACCCCCGGGTACGCGCCCGGTCCCGTCGAGCCCGGCAGCTGGTCCGTCATCCTGGGGCCCATGGTCGGCGCCGCAGGCGGGATGGCCTGGCAGGTCGACGTCACCCTGCACCACGGGGACCCGCTGCCCCGGGCTCCGTACGACATCCTGCCGACGGCGGTGGCCGGGCGGGGGCCCGGCTGGTACCGGGGCGACCTGCACCTGCACAGCGTGCACTCCGACGGGCAGCGCACGGTGGACGAGATCGTCGCGGCCGCCCGCCAGGAGGGCATGCACTTCATCGCCACGTCCGACCACAACACCAGCTCCACCGGCGTGACCTGGCGCGGCAACATCCCGGCCGACCTGCTGGTCATCAACGCCGAGGAGGTCACCACCCGCCACGGCCACTGGCTGGCGGTCGGTCTGCCGCAGGGCGAATGGGTGGACTGGCGCTACGGCCCCGCGAACCCGGGGGTGTTCGAGAGCCATGCCCGGCGCGTGCACAGCCTGGGCGGACTGACCATTGCCGCCCATCCCCTCACCCCCGCGGCCGGATCCTTCTGGGAGTTCGGCCTCGACCGCGTGGACGCGCTGGAGGTGTGGAACGGGCCCTGGACCCTGGACGACGCGGCCAACATCGCCGCCTGGCACGTCATGCTCTGCCTCGGCAAGCGGGTCGCCGCCGTCGGCAACAGCGACGCGCACAGCCCCGCGGACGCCGTCGGCCGCCCCCACAACGTGGTGCACGCCGCCGGTCTGTCGACGGCCGCCGTACTGGACGCACTGCGCCTGGGCCGGTCCTACGCCGTCGAATCCGCGGCGGTGACCCTGGACTTCACCGCCCGGGCCGGCGGGGCGGTAGCGGGACCCGGCGAGGAGCTGCCCCTGTCGTTCTTCGACGCCGTCGACGTGACCCTGAACGTGACGGGCGCCCCGGACAGCATCGCCACGCTGTACACCGAGTGGGGGATCATGGCCGCCACCTGGATCGACGGCAGCGGCCGGGGGCAACTGCGCTGGCGCGGCTGGGGCAAGGCCTCCATGTTCGTCCGCGCCGAGGTGCGCCGGCCCAAGCCCGCGTCCACCACGTTGGACCAACTGGTGGCCATCACGAACCCGGTGTGGTTCTACTCGGCGCAACTGCCCCCGTACGACGTCGAACAGCGGGTGCTCTTCCACGCCGAGCGCCGCCCCGACGGCGCGTGGAGCAGCATGCGTCCGCTGCCGGGCGCCGAGGGCGCCGGATCGTTCGCGGGGGTGCAGAGCGCCGCGGCCGGCCTGGCGGACGGCTCGGTCGTGGTGCTGGGCATCGCGCCCGACAACGGTCTGTGGCTGACCACCGTACGGGGTTCGGCCACACTCCAGCCCTGGCGGCGCGTCGCGGGTCCGGACGGCTCGACCGGATTCACCGTGCGCGAGGCCGACATCGCGGCCTTCCCCGACGGGACCTGCCAGATCGTGGTGACGGCCATGGACGGCACCACCTACCACCAGCTCCGGCGCGCCGACGGCGGGTTGCCCGGGTTCCGGCCCCTGCCCGGACTCACCGCGAAGAGCCGCTGGGGCGCGACGAAGGTGTCGATCACGGCCATGCCCGACGGGTCCGCCCAGCTGCTGAGTTACGGCACGGACGGTGCCATGTACCACTGCGTGCGCGGGCGGGACGGTACGTGGACCCCCTGGGGCCGGCCGGCCGGCTACAACGGGGCCCCGACGTTCGCCGGACCGGCCCTGGCGATCACCGGGATGCCCGACGGGTCCGCGCAGGTCCTCGCGATCGGGCTCGACGGGATCGTGTACCACCAGCTGCGGCGGGCGGACGGCTCCTGGACCGGGTTCCGGCCCCCGCGGGGCGTCACCACGCCCACCATGGGGGCGAGCGCCGTCGGCATCGCGGGGACGCCCGACGGCTCCGCCCAGGTGGTGGCGGTGGGGCTCGACGGACGGATCTGGCACAACGTCAGGAGGGCGGACGGCTCCTGGACTCCCTTCGCGCAGATACCCGGCCCGAACGGCAGGGACGCCTTCCCGGCAGGGCAGGTCCGCATCACCGCCCTGCGGGACGGCTCCACGCACGTGACGGCCGTCAGCGCGGGCTGATGCCCCGCACCGGTCCCCGCACCTGTCCCCGGCCGTCCGGTGCGGGGTTCCGGGGCGGGGGCCGGGACCGGGGCGCGCCCGGGTCGGCGCGGGCGCCGCATCCTCACTCCTGCCGCAGGTTCGTGACCAGCTCGCGCGGCAGCCCGTGGGTGTCGTGGAGGTAGTGGAAGTCCTCCCGGGTCAGCGGGCCCCGGAACCGGGGGCGGGCGAGCACCTGCCGTCCGCGTTCCAGGAGCCGGCGGAACCGGTGCTCCTCCTCCAGCAGGAGCCGGACCACATCGTCCGGCTCCATGTCCTGCCGGAAGCGGTCCAGGGTGTGCCGCACCAGCTCGTCCGGCAGATCCCCGATGCCGCGCGAGGGGTCGTCCCGCCACAGCAGGGTGAGCACCCGTCGCACCAGGCGCCGCAGGACGTACCCCCGGCCGGTGTTGGCCGGGCGCACGCCGTCCCCGAGAACCACGACGGCCGAGCGCAGGTGGTCGCAGACCACGCGCAACGACGTCTCGTCCAGGGGCCACACGGACGGCACGAGGCTGCGCCAGGGGTCGAAGACGTCGCAGCCGAACACGGACGGCTTGCCCTGGAGCAGTGAGGCGAGCCGCTCCAGGCCGAGGCCGGTGTCCACGTTGCGCCGGGGAAGGGGCACGAGGGAACCGTCGCCGAGCCGGCGGTGACTCATCGTCACGTGGTTCCACACCTCGACCCAGCGGTCGTCGCGGGTGGGTGTCGACCGGGGCGGGCCGTCACCGCTCCACAGGAAGATCTCCGAGTCGGGGCCGCACGGTCCGACGGGGCCGTTGGACCACCAGTTGTCCTCCACGGTGAGCTCGACGGGCACGCCGCGGTCCTGCCACAGCCGCAGGGAAGCGGTGTCGGGCCCGGTTCCGGTCCGTTCGTCGCCGGCGTGGACGGTGGCGTACAGCCTGCCGGGATCGATGCCCAGTCCCTCGGTGAGGAGCCCGTACCCCCAGTCGAGACTGACCGGGCCGTCGTAGTCGCCCAGCGACCAGGTGCCGAGCATCTCGAAGACCGTGAGGTGGGTGGGGTCGCCGACCTCCTCCAGGTCCGTGGTGCGCAGACAGCGCTGGAGGTTGACGAGCCGCCTGCCCAGCGGGTGGGGCCGGCCCTCCAGGTACGGAGTGAGCGGGTGCATGCCGGAGGTGGTGAAGAGGACGGGGTCGCCGGGCGGTGGCAGCAGCGTCGAGCCGACGATGCGGCGGTGGCCGCGTTCCTCGAAGTACTCGACGAACGTCTCGGCCAGCCGGTCGGTATCCATGGGGTGACTCCTTCGCATGAGAGCGGGAGAGGCACCGGAGAACGGGACCGTCCGGTCTCCGGCCGGGGCGGCGGGGCCACGGCACGACCGACGGACCGTTGTCCGGTCGCCGGGGAGAGGGGAGGGGTGCGTCAGGCGGCGGCAACCGGCGAGCTGGTCGCTCGCGCGGTCGCGGTGTTGCGGGGGCCGTTGACGTTCATGCGGGTCACCATAACGCGGGACCGCCACCGGGGCGCAGGCATTTCCCACCGGCGCCCGGGGCGTCCCGGCTACCGGGTCCCGGTCTCCTTCACCACCCACGCCAGATATTCCTCCGAGGCCGCGGTGGTCGGCAGCACGATCCACTGCGGCACCTCGTTCGGATGGCGCTCGTGCACCCACGTCTGCAGCTCGGCGACCTTCTCCGCGGTCGTCTGGAAGGAGATCCGGTACCCCCGCTCGTGCTGCACGGCGTCCTTCCACCAGGAGAAGGTGGTCATCCGCGCGTCGACGTGCGCACCGGCCGCCAGCCGGGCCTCCACCGCGGCCCGTCCGATCTCGTACGCCTTGTCCTCGTCGCCCACGGTCGTCTGCACGATCACGATGCTCGCCATGCCGGTCCTCCTCGATAGGTTCCGGCCACCCTACGGCCGGTGTCCCCGCCGCCCGGGCGGAGGTCTCCTGGTGAGGATCGGCTCGCGTCGTCAGGTGCGTTCGAGCATCCGGCGGCGCAGGGTGTCGTAGATGGGTTCGCTCCCCAGCCGGTTCGCGGTCACCGTCGCGGCGAAGCACGCGATCAGCAAGGGCAGCAGGAGCACGCCGGCACCCGTCATCTCCACGACCAGGACGGCGCCGGTGAGGGGGGCCGTACGACGCCCGTGAACACGGCGGCCATCCCCACCACCGCGAACGCGGCCGGACCGGCCGAGCAGGCGGGCAGCAGCGGGGAGACCAACGCGTGGGTGAGCATGCCCCACAGGACCCCGAGGGCCAGCAGCGGAGCGAACAGTCCGCCGGGAGTCGCGGCCGCATAGCTCAGCGGGCCCGCCACGAAACGGACGGCGAGGCAGACCACCAGCGCCGCCACCGTCATGGTCCCGCCCGTCAGCAGGTGCTCGCTCAGCTGGTCACCGCCGCCCGTGAGCAGGGGGTCGAGGGCCATCAGCGCGCCGACCCCGGCGCCGATGGCCGCCGCGCGGGCGACGAGCGGCACCCGGGTGAGCCGGTCGCACACTTCCAGGGTCCTTACGACCAGGGCGCTGTACGCGGCGCCCAGCGCCCCGGCCGTCACCCCCGACAGCATGAAGACCGGCAGCATCCACAGCGGTGGGGCGGGGACGGCCGAGAGCGGGAAGACGAGCCCGTCACCGACGACGAGCTGCGAGACGGCCACCGCCGTGACGGTGCCGACGAGCGTCAGGAGCACCAGACGGGGGCGGACGGTGCCGGTCACCTCCTCGCAGACGAACACCAGTCCGCCGAGCGGTGCGGTGAACGCCACCGCCAGGCCCGCCCCGCCGAGCGCGGCGTGCAGCATGCGGGCGTCCTCGGGCTCCAGCCGGCCGCGCCGGCCCGCCGCGGTCCCGATCGCGGCGCCCATGTGGACGATCGGCCCCTCCCGGCCCAGGACCAGTCCCGAGCCGATCGCGATGAGGCCGCCGAGGAACTTCGCCGGCACCAGCCGGGCCGTACTGGCCTCGGCCTCCTGCCGCCACTCGGCTTCCACGTGCTGGATCCCGCTGCCCGCGGCGTGCGGGACCCGCTGCGCGATCAGGCAGGCCAGCGCGGCGCCCGCGGCCGTGAGGATTACGGGAATCAGCCACCCGGCCGCTCCCGGGCCGGCCGCCACGTCCAGCACCGCAATGCGCAGTCTGTCGGCGCGCTCCAGGCACCACCGGAATCCGCCGCCTACCAGCCCCACCAGAGCGCCCGCCAGGCCCGCGGTCACGAAGGCGGGGCGGCCTCCTGCCCGACCGGGCCGAACACCGGGCATGCGGTGCACCCGTCAGTGCTGGGGCAGGTGGGTCTTGGCTTCCTCGTACGTGCCCTCGCCGGGTGCGGCGGCCACGGCGTAGAAGAGGTTCAGCACACCGGTCCGGAAGGTCTCGGCGGACACCAGCTCCAGCGGGACGGGCGGCGCACCCTCATCGAACAGGCGCTGGCCGCTCCGCACGGCGATGGGGTGCAGCAGGAGGTTCAGCTCGTCCAGGAGCCCGGCGGCCAGCAACCGGCGTACGACGGAGACCGAGCCGCTGATCCAGACGGGTGTTCCCGTGTCCGGCTCGTTCTTCAGCGCGGTGACGGCCTCGGTGAGCCCGCCGGCGGGCTGTTCGGAGTTCCGCCAGGTGAGGTCGAGCCGGCTGTTCGACACCACGATCTTGCGGGCGTCACCCAGCACTTCGGCGAAGGGCGCGTCCTCCCCGCCCGCCGCTTCCCGGTCCGGCCAGGCACCCGCGAAGCTGTCGTAGGTCCTGCGCCCGAGCAGCAGGGTGTCGGCCCTGCCGAGGGTCGCGTCGACGGCCGCCCCCATCTCCTCGTCGAAGTAGGGGAAGTGCCACTGGTCGGGCGCCTCGACGACCCCGTCGAGCGAGATGAACAGCTGCGCCTTGATCTTCCTCATACCGGTCTCCGGGAGCTGCTGGTCGGTCCGTTCGCGTACGGCCCCCCGGAGCAAATACGGTGTCGTCCGGCGGAGCTGCCGGCCCCGGGGACCACGGCCTCGCGCTCGGCCGGTACACGGCACGTGCCCGCAGGCGCGGGCCCGCCACACCCTCGGTGTGGCGGGCCCGCGTCCCGTTCACCCACGAGTCCGGTGGACTCGCCGGAGCGGGATCAGATCCGGTCGTCCTTGTCGCGCAGGGAATCCTGGACGCCGCGGGCTCGCTTCTCGGCTTCGGTCATGGCTTCCTTCGCCTTGCCCTTCGCCTGGTCCGTCTTGCCCTCGGCCTTCATCCGGTCATTGCCGGTGACCTTGCCGACGGCCTCCTTGGCCTTGCCCTTGGCCTGGTCCATCTTTCCCTTGTCAGCCATGTGAACTCCTTGTTGAGAAAACCCTGACGACGACAAATTAGGCGAAGTCGGACAATCTCGCACGGCGAGGCCGGCGTCCGCCGCGCGGAAGCATGAGCCCGCGAGGCCCGGGAGCCCGCGAGCCCCGGAGCCCTGCGAGCCGCGCGTCCGGCCGGATCCAAGAGGCGCGCCTCAGGCCGTATCGCCCCTGCTGACCGAGGCGTACACGGACCTGGCCTCCCTGCCCAGGCGTGGCCCGGCGAGCCAGGTGGACCCGAGTGGGCCGATGGAGGTGTTGCTGACCAGGGCGGAGCTGCCGTCAGGACGCCGGGCGAACCAGCCGCCGCCCGAGGAGCCGCCCGTCATCGTGCACCCGATGCGGTACAGCGAGGGCCGGTCGGGGCGCAGGGACAGCCGTCCGGGGCGGTCCTGGCAGGTGAACATCCGCTCCCCGTCGAAGGGGTCGGCAGCCGGGTAGCCCCAGGCCTTCATCGCCGGGATCGCGGCCGTGGGCGGGGCGTCGAACCAGACCGGCACGGCCACCCCGGCCGTCTCCTGGAGGGAGGCCCGGGTGTCCTTCCGGGCCACGCGCAGCACCGCGAAGTCGCCGGACGAACCGCCGCCGCCGGTGGTGGTGCCCTCGGCGATCCACTCCTCGGAGGTCGCGGCGCGGTCCGCCCACCAGGTGCCCAGCGGCGCGACCTCGGTCGTGCGGCGCGCCGCGCCGGCCAGGCCCCGGTCGTTGTAGGAGGGCACGAAGACGATATTGCGGTGCCAGGTGCCCCCCTTGCCGCCGTGGACACAGTGGGCCGCCGTCCACACGAGACTGGAGCGGCCCGGCCGGGCCGGGTCCTCGACGGCGGTCCCGGAGCAGACGCTCGGACCGTCGGGCCCGTCGAAGAAGACCTTGCCCACCGCGGGAGCACTCGCCCGGTACGGGGCGCGCTCGGGCCGGGCCGGCAAGGGCGCCGGCTCGGGATCGGTCTCCCCCAGGTCGGCGCCCAGCCCGTCCGCGACGGAACGGCCGGACGCGTCGGCGTCGGCCATGCGCTCCGGGGTCCAGAGGCCGGGGATGACCGGGTTGGTGAAGGCCGGTACGGCCCGGCCGAGCGGGGAACCGGCCTGCACGGAGCAGGCGGTGGCGCCACCGAGGACGGCCAGGACGGTGAGCAGGACGGTCAGGACGTCGGTGCGTACGGCGCCCCAGGGGCGCCCGGAGTCCGCGCTCATGACGGCGATCAGCCGCCGCAGCGGGCGGACTTCGGGACCGGGAACCCGACGGCGGTTCTCGGGAGCACGCCGGCGGTCGCGCGAGCGGCGAGGGACGCGGCTCGGGTACGGGTACGGGTACGCGTACGGAACATCGGAATCCCCTTGGTGCTTCGATACGTTCGGCCGCCCGCAGAGCTGCGGAACGAGGACACCCCCGGACACGTCTCCCGGCCCGGCCGGGTTCGGTCGCACGGCCGTTTTGGCACTTCGGTGATGAATCCGGGGTGTGGCAGGGCCACAACGGCTGGACGCCGACGGGCGACGGCAGGGGTGCGGTGCCAGGGTGAGGCCGTACCGGACCCCAGAAAGGCAGCGCCATGATCACCACGAATTTCGCCCCCGGCTCCCCCTGCTGGCTCGACCTCGGCACGCCCGACGTCCACGCCGCCGCGGCCTTCTACGGCACCGTGCTCGGTTGGGAGTACAAGGCCATGGAGGGGGCGGAGGACATGGAAGGAGGCATGTTCCGCAAGGACGGCAAGGTCGTCGCCGGGCTCGGCAAGCTCACCGAGGAAGGCGCGCGCCCGGCCTGGATGATCTACTACAGCGTCGCCGACGCGGACGCCACGACCCGGGCGGTGGAGCGCGCGGGGGGCACGGTTCGGGTGGCTCCCAGGGACCTCGGCGAGTGGGGCCGGATGGCGCAGTACACCGACTCGCTGGGGGGACAGTTCGCCGCCTGGCAGCCGGGCAAGGACACGGGCGTCGAGCTGGTGGACGAGCCCGGCTCACTGTCGTGGACCGAGCTGTACACGACCGACGCGGCGGCCGCCAAGGAGTTCTACGGCGGCGTGTTCGGCTGGCAGTACAGCGACATGGGAATGCCCGGCGGCGAGGGCACGTACACCCTCATCACTCCTGCCGGGCTCCCCGAGGAGCGCATGCACGGGGGCCTCATGGAGCTGCCCGCGGAGCACCTGACCCTCACGAACGGACGGCCGTACTGGCACCCCGTCTTCGCCGTCACCGACTGCGACGCCGCGGTCGCCAGGGTCACCGCGAACGGCGGCAGCGTGCAGATGGGCCCGGTGGACGCGGAGGGCGTGGGCCGGCTCGCCGTCTGCCTCGACCCGGCCGACGCCGACTTCGTGCTCCTCGCACCGGCCCGGGGCTGAGCGGACGGGACGAACGGGTCACGACCCGGGCCGGGGCCGTGACCCGCTCGCGCGGGAGCGTTCGCGGCGCGAAGGGGCCGCCGACCGCGTGGACTCAGGAGTTGCGGCTCTCGGCCTCGGCGTTGGCCATGGCCTCGGCCTCGCTTTCGAGCATGGCTATGGCGACGCCGAACGCCTGGGCGATGTGCCCCGCGGCCGACATGACGCGCGCCGTGCCCACGACGGGCGCGATCGCGACGAGTACGTCCTGGAGCTGCTCGACGGTGAAGTCGGCCTTGACCGCGGGGCTGATGTGGGCCAGGTAGGAAATGGCCGGGGCGTCCATGGCGACGAGCGCGGCGATGCGGGTGGTGATGAGTGTCTTCTCGTCCATGTTGCAGTGCTCGACGGAGTCGATGGTCATCGCGGCGAGCGTGTCGAGAACGGGAGCGTCGGACCTGGTGGCCATGGCTGAACCGCCTTTCGGTGCTGAACTGGGCCGGGACTCGCCCCCGGCCGCGGGACCAGGGGCGCGTGGGTGGGTGGGTTTGCCGTTTCAGCGTAGGCGTCACCCCGAGGCCGCGCCCGTTGGGCTGCCCGGGTGCGGGGCGGCGGTCGGAGCAGCGCCGACGGCCGGCGCCGCCCGGCCGGAAAGCTCGCGTTCTGCGACCGCCCGGAAGCCTTGCGGCGGGCGGCCGGTGAGGCGCCGGACCGTGTCGGTGGTGCGGTCCTCGGCCCCTTCGGCGATGGCCCGGCCCATCCCGGCCAGCATCGTCGCGAACTCCGGCGGGACGACCGCGGCCAGGCGCTCGCGCATGGCCTCGTAGGTCAGCCGGTGGTGGACCACCGGGCGGCCGGTGAGGTCCGTGAGGACCGCGGCGATGTCGTCGTGGCTGAGCGCTTCCGGCCCGGTGAGGACCAGGTCGGCGTCGGGGGCCCGGTCGTCGGTCAGAGCCCGTACGGCGACGGCGGCGATGTCGTCGGCGTCGACGAATCCGACCCGGCCCGCCCCGGCCGCGGTCAGGATGGCGCCGTCGGTGCGGATGCTGTCGGCGTGGGCGTGCGCACCGGTGAAGTTCTGCATGAACCAGGAGGGGCGCCGACTGGCGGACTTCACCGCCGCGGTCCTCGGCGCGCGCGCCCGGCGAGGGGCGGCCGACCGGGGCTGACCGCCTGCGTCAGATCGCCCGGGGCGCCGGTGGGGTGGGATCGGCGGCGGCGGCATCGGCGCAGCGGCGGGCGAGGTGCGCGAAGGCCTCCCTGAGCTCGGCGGGCCGGACGCCGTGGACATCGGCGTCGAAGCGGCCGATGGCCGAGGCCAGGCCGATCCACGACCAGGAGCCGAGAACCACCCGGCAGCGCCCGGGTCCCAGCTCCTCGACGAGTCCGTCGCGGGCGTAGGGAGCGACGGAGGCCGCGGGCAGGTCGAGGATCGCCTCGCCGCGGCAGGGCCAGTCGGCCGGTCCGCCGGATCCCCGGAACCGGCCGGTGACGAAGGTGGCCACGTCGCCCCCGGGCAGTTCCCGAGGGGTGAAGCGGGGGCCGGTGGGACGGCAGGGCGAGATGCGGTCCACGCGGAAGGTGCGCCAGTCGTGGCGGTCGAGGTCCCAGGCGAGGAGGTACCAGCGGCCTCCCCGGGTGATCAGGTGATGGGGCTGCACCCGGCGCCGGTTGACGCAGCCGTCGTCCTGGGCCGGGGCGGACGGTACGGACGCGGCGGCGGGGATGTGGTCGAAACGCAGTTCCTCGCGGGCGTGGATGGCGGTGCTGATCGCCATCAGGACCTGGCTGTCGACCTGTGCCGGACGGGCCTCTGGCGGGGCGACGACCGTCACCCGGAGCAGGTCGATCCGATGGCGCAGCCGGGCGGGCAGCACCTGGCGCAGGGTGACGAGTGCGCGCGCTGCCGCGTCGCCGATGCCGGCGCCGGTCGCGGCGGCCGTCTGCAGGGCCACCGCGAGGGCGACGGCCTGGTCGTCGTCGAACAGGAGCGGGGGCAGCTGCGAACCGGCGTCGAGCCGGTAGCCGCCGTCGGGTCCCTTGAAGGCCGTGACGGGGTAGCCGAGCTCGCGCAGACGGTCCACGTCGCGGCGGACGGTACGCGCACTGATGTCCAGCCGCGTCGCGAGCTCCTGCCCCGACCAGTCGCGCCGGGTCTGCAGGAGCGACAGGAGCGCGAGCAGCCGCGCGGAGGTTTTCGGCACGCTGCACATTCTGCGCGAGGTAGCGGACAGATCCTGTCCGCTACCCGTGGGAGCGTGATCACACGGCGGCCGACCGCTCAATGAATCCAGGACCAGGAGACCAACATGTCCATCACGACGACGACCCATCTGAACTTCCGGGGCGACGCCCGCGCGGCACTCGACTTCTACGGATCGGTCTTCGGCGGGAATCCCGTCGTGGTGACCTACCGGGACATCGGCAACATCCAGGACCCGGCCGAGGCGGACTGGGTGACCTGGGGCCAGGTGACCGCGGACAACGGCTTCGGCGTCATGGCCTACGACGTGCCGTCCCGGATGCCGTGGAACCCGGGCGAGAACGCCGTCTTCGTCTCCGTGCGCGGCGACAGCGCCGACGAGATCACCGCCCTGTGGAAGAAGCTGTCCGTCGGCTCGGCCGTCGTGCAGCCCCTGGAGCCCGCTCCGTGGGCACCGCTGTACGGCATGCTCAAGGACCCCTTCGGCATCGTCTGGGTCCTGGACGTCGCCGCGGCACCGTACAACGGCTG
The DNA here is from genome assembly GCF_045161815.1 of Streptomyces avidinii. Lineage (NCBI taxonomy): Bacteria > Bacillati > Actinomycetota > Actinomycetes > Kitasatosporales > Streptomycetaceae > Streptomyces > Streptomyces avidinii. The sequence continues at coordinate 8,049,447 of NZ_CP108863.1, read as the reverse complement.
AGGTCCGGCACACGATGACCGTCCTCGACACCCGCGCCCTCAACCGTGCGACGCTCGCCCGGCAGTTCCTGCTCGACCGCACCGGTGCCACGGCGGTCGACGTCGTCACGCACCTGTGCGGCATGCAGGCACAGGAGCCGCAGGAGCCGTTCACCGGTCTGTGGGCGCGGGTGCGCGGCTTCCGACCGGCGGACCTGAACGACCTGCTCGCCGGCCGGGACGTCGTACGCACGCACATGATGCGCCGCACCGTCCACCTCCTCGGCGCCGACGACGCGCTGGCCTGGCGGGCCCGGCACGACACGATGCTGCGCGGGCGGGTACTGACCACCTACCGCCGCGAGCTCGCCGGAATCGACCCCGACGAGCTTGCGGCGGCCGGGCGGGCGGTCATGGCCGACGGCCGGCCCCGCACGATGGCCGAGCTCGTCCAGGCCCTCGCCGACCGCTGGCCCGCCCCGCCGCGCCGGGTACTCGGTGAACTGCTGGTCGCGGCGCTCCTTCCGATGGTCCAGTTGCCCCCGCGCGGCCTGTGGCGCACCGGAGGCGGAGTACGCAACGCCCTCCTGACGACCTGGCTGGGACGCGACATCGCACCCCTCGATCCGGACGGCGCCGACCCGGTGGGCCAGGCCCTGGTCCGCCGCTACCTGGCCGCCTACGGGCCCGCCGCCTCCGCCGACCTGCGCGCCTGGTGCGGCCTCGCCGGGCTGCCCGCCGCGGTCAAGGCCGTCCGCGGGGAGCTCGTGGCCTTCCGTGACGAGCGGGGCCGCGAACTCCTCGACCTGCCCGACGCCCCGCGCCCGGACCCCGGCACACCGGCACCCGTCAGGTTCCTGCCGGCCTTCGACAACGCGATCCTCGGCTACCGGGACCGCACCCGGATCATCGACGACGCCCACCGGGGCCTGTCGGTCGCCGGAGAGCGCGTCGTCCTGGTCGACGGGCGCGTGTCCGCCACGTGGACCAGGTCCGACGACGCACTCGTCGTCACCCCGCTGCGCAGCCTCTCACCCATGGACCGCGACGCCGTCGAGGAGGAGGGCCGGGCCCTGGCGTCCTTCCTGACCGACCACGCCCACGAGCGCGTACGCATCGGCAGCCCTCCCGCGTGAGTGTCCCGTCAGACGTTCCCGGGACCCGAAGCCGAGGCCGAAGCCGGAACCCGAACGGGGGCCGGGGCCGGGGCCGGGGCCGGGGCCGGGGCCGGGGTGCGGAGCATCGTCGCGCAGCGGTGGAGTTCCGCCGCGAGGGCGTCGCAGCGGCGCAGCAGGGATGCGTCCGGCCCTGGGGCGCCGTGCGGCCCCGGCGCGAAGTCGGCGGGGCAGGCCGCGATCTGGGTCGGGGCCACCCAGCCTCCGAGCGCCCTGGCCACCGTACGCAGGTGTTCGCACACCACGCCGCCGGTGCGCGGCCCGGAGCCGTGGGCGAGGAGTCCGACCGCCGTGTCGGCGAGCCAGTCGCCCGGTACCTCGTCCAGCGCGAGCTTGAGCAGGCCCGAGTAGCCGGCGTGGTGAACGGGGCTGGCCAGGACGACGGCGTCGTAGTTCCGCGGCGTGTCCCGAAGCCGCGGTGCCGAGGGCTCCGCCAGTTCCAGCAGGGTCACGGTGGCGCCCCGGGCGAGCAGGGCATCGCCCACCAGCGCGGCCAGCGCGCTGGTTCCGGAACCCGCCCGGGGGCTTCCGCCGATCAGCAGGGCGTGCACGGTCGGCCCTCCTCTCCGTTGTCCGTTCCTTCGCTCATGCGGCGTCGATCAACGTCCACGGCACGGTGCGGCCGAGCGCCTGCCGGGGCTTGCTGCGCGCCCAGTGCAGCACCGAGGCCGCCATCACCCCGCCGGGATCGGCGACCTTGCGGGTGGGTTCGAAGGGCTCGCTCATGCTGGTGTAGCTCTGGAACATCGCGAGCAGCTTCACCGCCTCCTGCTGGACGGGAGAGAGCCATTGCGCGGCGAGCGGCAGGAAGAAGCGGTTCCAGCTGTCGGTGGACACGGTCGGCGGCTGCGCGATCGGGTCGACGCCGTGCTCGGCCCGGAAGGCGTTGAGCGTGTCGCACGTGATGCGGACCAGGTCGGCGAGGCGCATGCTGTCCTGCCCCGCCGCGATCACCTCGGTGAGCGGCGACGCGGGCGGGGCGCCGAGGGCGGCGCCCGCGATCACCTCGGCGACCTCGTCGACGGGGCTGATCTCGGCGTAGCCGTCCGGGTCCCCCACGACGACCGCCGCGAGGCCGGAGACGAGGGCCGGGAAGAGGCTGTAGGGGCCGGAGAAGCGGCCGATGCGGCCGTCGCCGCGCCGGCCCAGGACCAGCGGCGGGCGGACGACGGTCGCAGGTCCCCGGTGGTCGGTGGCCACGATCTCCTCGCACACGGACTTCGACCACTCGTAGCCGTTGCGGTAGCCCTCGAACTCCTCTCCCCTGAGGTCCTCGGGAGCGCGTACTCCGCCCACGTAGGCGGTGGAGACGTGGACGACGTGGGTGTCCGGGCCGGCGAGCTCGAGCACCGCGCGCAGGGTCCGGATGTTGGCGTCGGTGGCCTCCTGGCGGCTCATGGTCCACCGGGTGGAGGCCGCGGTGTGCACGATGACGTCCCAGGGCCGCCCGGTGAGGGGGTCCGGGGCGGGCTCGGCGCCGATGTTCCAGGGCACGGGCCCGGTGCCAGGGGTGCCGACGGTACCGGTGGTGCCGGTCGTACCGGCACGGCGCGCGGTACGGACGATGTCGGGACCGGTGCGGCCGGCGGCCTCCACCGCGAGACGCTCGGCCACTTCGGTGCCGACGACGCCGCAGGCGCCGGTGACGAGGATGCGCATGGCAGGAACTCCCGGGGTTCAGGTGGCGGGTTGCAGGACCAGGCAGACGTTCTGTCCGCCGAAGCCGAAGGAGTTGGAGAGCACCGGGGCGCTCTCCACGACGCGCGGGGCTCCGGCGACCACGTCGATCCGGTCGGACTCCGAGGCGGTGGTGAGGTTGGCGACGGGCGGCACGATCCGCCGCTGCGCACAGGCCAGGGCGATCGCGGCCTCCAGGGCCCCGGAGCCTCCGATGAGGTGCCCGGTGACGCCCTTGACGGCGGTCACCGGCGGGGCCTGCCCGTTGAAGCACCGGTGGATCGCGGCTGCCTCGGCCCTGTCGTTGGCCTGGGTGGACGTGCCGTGCGCGCTGATCTGGCCGATGTCGGACGGCAGCAGTCCGGCGTCCGAGACGGCCCCCGCCATGCAGGCCGCCGCGACGGCCCCGTCCGTGTGCGGGGCCACGATGTGGTGGGCGTCCGCGTTCGTGGCGTAGCCCGCGATCTCCCCGAGGATGGTGGCTCCGCGCAGCAGCGCGGACTCGCGCAGCTCCAGTACGAGCACGGCCGCACCCTCGCCCATGACGAAGCCGTCGCGCGCGGCGTCGAAGGGGCGGCTCGCGCTGCGGGGATCGTCGTTGCGGGTGGACAGGGCCTGCATCCGTGAGAAGCCGCTGAGCATGAAGGCGGTCACCGCGGAGTCGAACCCGCCGGCGACGGCGATGTCGAGCTCCCCGTGCTGGATGCGGCGGGTGGCCTCGCCGATGGCCGTGGCGCCGCTGGCGCAGGCCGTGGAGTAGGTGACGCAGGAACCCTGGAAGCCGTAGTGCATCGCCACGCGGGCGGCGGCGGAGTTGGCCATGGTCCGGGGTACGGAGTGCACGGGCATCGCCGTCGGGTTCGCGTCGTTGTCCCGGACGAGCGCCTCCATGGTGGGGAGTCCGCCGATGCCGGTGCCGAGGTGGACGCCCACCCGGGAGGGCGTCAGGGCGGGCAGCGCGGCCTGGCGTACGGCGTCGGCCGCCGCGCACAGGGCCAGTTCGGTGGGCCGGTCGATCTGGCGGCGCTCGCGGCGGGTGAGGTAGGAGTCGATGTCGAAGTCGGGTACCCGGCAGGCGATGTGGACGGGTGAGCCGGTCTCGATCAGGTCCTTGTGGACCTCGGCGGTGGGGCGCGCCGCGAGGACGGTGTCCATGACCTCGTCGAGGGTGAGGCCGGCCGGGGACTTCACGCCGATCCCGGTGACGACGACGCGCGGGCGCGCGTCGGCCCGGCCGGGGGCGGCGGTGGACCGGTGCCAGATCATGAGCGGCCTGCCCGGCGCTCGGCGAGGAGGGTGACGGCCTCGCCGACGGTGTCGGCCCGCATCAGGTCCTCGACCGAGATCTGCATGCCCAGAGCGCGTTCGAGCTGTGCGCCGATCGACATCATCTCCAGGCTGTCGATGCCGTATTCGGCCCGCAGGTCGGTGCTCTCCACGATGACGTCGGGCGTGGTCCCGAGGACGTCGGCGATGGTTTCACGGACGAGGCCGAAGAGGTCGACGGGCGGTGCGGGGACGGGTTCGGTGGGGTTCATCTGCTTCCTCCGGTGAGCTGAAGGGCGTGGTCGTCGTGTTGCGGGGCGGCGGCGGCCGTCACTCGGGAAGGCCGGCCGGGGCGGCCGCGGCCAGGGCGGTGTCGAGGATGTCCAGTGCCTCGTCGAGCTCCGCCCCGGTGGTGACGAGCGGGGGCAGCAGTCGCACCGTGGTCGGACGGCCCAGGCAGGGCGAGACCAGCAGGCCGTTGCTTGCGAGCGACACCACGGCCTCACCGGCAGCCCCGGGGGTGGTGAACTCGATGCCCCACAGCAGCCCCCTGCCGTGATGGGCCCCCATCACCCGGGGGTGACGCTCTGCCAGGGCGCGCAGGCCGTCGGCGAGCCGGGCCGACAGCATCCGTCCGTGCTCGGCGAGTTCTTCGATCGCCTCCAGGGCGGCGGGGAGCGCGGCGCAGCTCAGCGGGTGGCCGCCGAAGGTCGCCGAGTGCAGGAACGGGTCCTGCGCCAGCGGGGCGTAGAGCTCCGTGCTGCACACCGCGGCGGAGAGCGGCATCACGCCGCCGCCGAGCGGCTTGCCGACGAGCACGGCGTCGACCGGCAGGCCGTCCGCGAGGGCGACCGAGGGCTCCCCGCAGCGGCGCAGCCCGCACTGGATCTCGTCCGCTATGGCGAAGGCGCCGTGGGAGTGCGCGTCCTCGCACCACTGGTGCAGGACCTCGGTCCGCAGCGGTACGGCGCCGTTCTCGCCCTGGACGGGTTCGAAGACCACGGCGGCGACCGGGGCCGACTTCAGCTGCGTGCGTACGGCGTACGGGTCCTCGGGGTCGATGTGGACCACGTCGACGACGGCGCCCCGCAGCCCGGCCCGGAACAGCGGGCTGTGCGTGAGGGAGAGGGCGCCCAGTGTCTTGCCGTGGTAGCCGCCGGTCACCGCGAGCACCCGGTCCCGGCCGGTGGCGAGCCGGGCCAGTTTCACCGACACCTCGACGGCGTCGGCGCCGTTGAGGCCGAAGTAGACCTTCGGGAGGCGGCCGCCGAGGTACTCGGAGAGCCGGGCCGCCGCCCGGGCGGCCACCGGGTTGGCCAGGCTGCGCGTCGACGTCGGCATCACGTCGAGCTGCCGGGCCACGGCCGCCACCACGCCGGGGTGGCGGTGGCCGAGGAGGGCGACCGCGTACGAGCCGAAGTCGAGCGCCGTGCGGCCGTCGGAGAGAGTGACGCGGGAGCCGAGGGCGCCGGCCTCCACCGCTCCCCGGCCGGCGAACTTGCCGGTCAGCGCCAGCTTCGGGGACTGGTGGCGGCGGAGTTGTTCGAAGACCTCGCCCGCGGTGGGCGGGGCCGTCGTGGTCGGGGCTGCCACAGGGGACCTCCTGGAGAAGGGTCGGGGTGGGGGACGGGGCGGACGGTGCGCGCCGGGTGCCTCAGTGGGCGGCGTCGCCGGTGAGGCGGCGCTCCAGGGCGTGCAGCATCTGCTCGGCGTTCTCCCGCAGGGCGGTGGCGGCGACGGGGTTGAGCATGTCGGCGAGCAACGGGATCCCGATCTCGAACTCGACGGTCAGGCTGACGTGGCTGCCACCGTCGTCGGACGGGCGGACCGCCCAGTGGCCCACGAAGTGGGCGAGGTCGCCGCTGACCTGGTGGAAGTCGAAGCGCCGGGCGGCGTGGTCGAGGCGCTCGGCCTCCACCCACTCCAGGACCGAGCCCTTGAGGTGGACGGACCAGGCCGTCGTGCGCTCGTCCGGGCCGGTGCGGTCGGCGATCGTGACGGACTGGACGCTGTCCATGCAGGAGGCGTAGCTCTCGACGTCGATGACGGCGTTCCAGCTGTCCTCGGGGCGGGCGGCGATGGGGATCTCTACCTGGACGAGGGGCATGGGTGGGTCTCTTTCGGGTGGTGAGCCGTACGGGGCTCGCGGGGAACGTTCGGGAAGCGGGGCCGTCAGGACCTGGGCGCGAGGGCCTGGGCGCGGGCCGCTTCCAGGGCCGGCGGCAGCAGCAGGCGCAGGATCGTGCGGGGCAGTCGGCCGGTGTGGTTGAGCGCGTAGGTCTGCTCGACCAGTTCGCAGCCGAACTCGCGCTTGGGCTCGTAGGCGGTCTGCGCGAACCTGATGTGCCGGCAGCCGCGGGTGATGGCCAGCTCGATCGCCGCGTAGTGGAGGTTGTGGTAGAGCCGCGCCCGCTGGGCCAGCCCGTAGTCCATGCCGATCCGGGCGCCGACGGCGCCGCGGCCGCGGAACAGGCAGTGCAGGTAGCCCACGAGGCGGTCGCCCTGGAAGCAGGCGACCAACCGCTGCTCGGTTCCGGCGCCCTCGCCCTCGCCGCCTTCGCCGGCGCCCTCACCGGCGGACAGGGCCTGTACGAACTCCTCGTCGAGCACGTCGAGGGTCTGGTCGGCGCGGTCCATGACCTGCCGGTACAGCCCCATCATTTCGGGGACGAGGTGCCCGAACCCGTCGAGCACCTCCAACCTCAGGTCGTCCTGCCGGCGGAACTTCCGAATCTTGTTGCGCGCGTTGCGCCGCGGCTTGGCCGGCAGGGACGCCAGGTAGGACTCGAAGTCCGGCTGCTCCAGAAGGAGTTGCGTGTCCGGCAGCGAGGCGACGGTGAAGAAGCCCTCCCGGTCGAGGCCCGGTCGCAGCGCGTCGAGGTCGTCCGGGGCGAAGTCCTTGAAGACGACGGTGCCCAGCCGGTGGCCGCGGGCGAAGTCCATGACCTCCCGCACCAGCAGCCGGGCCGCCGCAGCGGGGAGCCGGCCCCGGCCCATGACGTGGCCCTGCCCGAGGAAGTTGCCGCAGAACAGCATCGGCACCCGCACGAGCCGGGGAAGGATCCGGGCCACCGGCGCCATCAGGCGGCGTTCGCGCGGCCCCACGACCCGGTCGAGCCGCAGCCCGTGCACGGCACTGAGCGGCAGGACCGCGAAGGGCAGCCCGTCCTCGCGCACGAGCAGGTAGGCGTAGGCGTCCGGGCCGATCTCCGCCCCCTGCATGGCGGTGAACACGTCCCGGCCCCACATGGGGTCGTCGGCCGGGGCCAGTTCGTCCCACACCCGGCGGGGCAGGTCCTGGGCGCGGTCCAGCCGCTCCACCGTGTACGCCGGTTCCCGCTGCGCCCCGCCGGCCGCGGCGACCGTGAGGGGTGCGGCCGGTACGGCGGAGCGGCGGTCAGCCGACACGGAGCGGCTCGCCGTCGAGCACCGCGCACAGCGGCTCGGCCATGCGCCCCCGCGACGGCGGGTGGAAGTTCAGGCCGGCGGCCGCGGAGGCCAGGTAGGCGCCCTCGTCGGAGCCGATGAACGACATGCCGCCGAGTGCCTCCAGGGCGGCCGCGGTGGTCCGCGCGATGGCGTCCTGGGCCGCGTAGCGCGCGGTGAGTGCGGCGACCAGCAGCGGCTCGCCCCAGTCCGGGGACTCCCCCATGGTCCGGGCCACGGCCTCGACGGCGAGCATCGCCGCGTCGAGTTCGGTCACGAGCCTCGCGCGCACCGCGGCGGGGGCGCGCCCCTGCCGCAGGACGCGTTCCACCAGGGCGCTCGCCGTGCCCAGGTAGCCGGCGGTCATCAGCAGTTCGAACCAGAGGAAGCCCGCCACGTTGAGGGAGTCCAGCACCGAATCGGCGGTGACCTCGGTGAGCACGACCATCTGCGGGTCCAGCACGACGTTCTCGAGGACGACCTCCTCGCTCTCCGCGCCGGCCAGTACCGTGCTGCGCCAGAAGGGCCGTACGGAGACCCCCGGGGCGTCGGCGGGAACGATGGCGACGCCGAGCCGTTCGACGCCGGCCTCGTCCGTCATCACCACCGACGCCGTCAGCAGGTCCATCGAACGGGCCAGGCTGCACGGCTTCTTGCTGCCGTTCAGCACCACCTCGCCCTCTCGGCGCACGGCCCGGATGCCGGGCCGCAGGATGGACTGACCGGTGTGGCCCTCCGAGAAGCCGGAGGCGAGCAGCATCCGCTTGCCCACGATGGCCTCCAGGAGCATCCACTCGAAGCCTGCGCCGTTCTTGGCGGCCTCGACCAGGCTCGCCACGGAGAAGTGGTGCATGGTCGTGGCGACGGCCAGCGACGGGCAGCGTGCGCCCACCGCGCGTTGCAGGCGCACGGCCTGCAGGGGGTCGGCGCCGATGCCGGTGTTCTGCCGCGGCACCAGCAGGGCCGCGCCGCCCGCCTCCCGGAAGGCCGCGACGGCCGGACTGCCCGTCCGTTCCAGGTCGGCCAGCCGGTGACGGGCCAGTTCGGCGTCGAGGCCGGGGAGCAGCGTGTCGAGCACCGCGCGTTCGGTGTCCAGGAAGCCCATGGTCAGTCCTTCGCCGTCGTCGTGGCGCCGGCCGCGGCCCGGGTACGGGGCGCCCGTGGTCCGGCGGTCGTGGTCAGGGGGAGGTCCTCGTACATGCGCAGGCTGAAGGACTCGCGCCGCACGGGCGGGCCCGCCAGGGCGAGGTCGGGGAAGCGTGCGAAGAGGCGGCGGACGGCGATGGCGCCCTCCAGCCGGGCCAGGGCCGCGCCGAGGCAGTAGTGCGGGCCGGCGCTGAAGCTCAGCACCCTGCTCGCCGAGCGGTGCACGTCGAACCGGTGCGGGTCGGGGAACTGCGCCGGGTCGCGGTTGGCGGCGGCGAGCACGGTGGTGACGTTGGCCCCGGCCGGTACCGTGACGCCGCGGATCTCGGTCGCTGCCGAGGCGATGCGCTCGGTCATCTGGACGGGCGTGTCCCAGCGGAGGGCCTCGTCGACCACCTGCGCCGCGAGTCCGGGATCGGCGCTCAGGGCGGCCCGCTGGTGGGGGTGGGTCAGCAGTGCGTGGGTGGCGATCCCCAGCATGGCGGCGGTGGTCTCGAAGCCGGCGACGAAGGTGAGCAGCAGGGTGTCGACGACCTCCTTGCGGGTGAGCCGCTCCTGCCCCTCCCCGGTCTCCAGCAGCACGGTGGCGAGGTCCTCGCGGGGCTCGACCAGCCGGAGCAGCAGCAAGTCCTCGAAGTAGGCGCGCAGTTCGGTCACGGCGGAGTCGGCGCGGGCCCAGTCCTCCTCGGTGCGCACCGGTTCCAGCAGCCGGCTCGCGTCGCCGCCCAGCCGCTGGAAGCGGAGGCGGTCCTCGGCCGGGACGCCGATCAGCTCGCCGACGACCGCCACGGGCAGTGGATAGCCGACCAGTTCCTGGAAGTTGGCGGCGGCGCCGTCCGCGGTGGCCTCGGCGAAGGTGTCGAGCAGGGAGTCGGTGAGCTGCTCGACCGCCTCACTGAGGGCGGCGACCCGGCGCGGGGTGAAGCCCGCACCGACGAGACGGCGCAGCCGGGTGTGGTCGGGCTGGTTCGCGCGGAGCATCGAGGCGTAGAAGAAGTCGGCGGCGGGGTGTTCGCGCCAGTCCGGCAGGTTCTCCTCGCACCAACTCAGGTCGGGGGTGCGGAAGGAGGTGTCGGTCAGCACCGCCTGGCAGTCGGCGTAGGTCGTCAGGAAGTAGGTGTCGAGGTCTTTGTCGTAGTAGACCGGTACGTTCTCGCGGAGCGCCTCCAGCGCCGGGAAGGGGTTTTCCCGGCCCTCCGGCGTGAACAGCGAGAAGAGCAGAGCCTGGGGGTCCAAAGGGAGTCCTCAGCAGTTCGGCGTGCGGTCCCGGGGTACCGCTGGGTGCCCGGGCCGCCCCCGGCAGGAGGTCGATGGGGGAAAGGACGTCCGTGCCGGGGGCGGTGGCAGGAGCCTGTCACCGCCCTGCTCGCGTGGCCTCAACAGCGCATCAACGGCACGTCAACCGGAGCCGAGGCGTGCCTCGGCGTCCGCCGCCTCCGGCATGCGCAGCTCGCGGAACATCTGCAGCGCCTGCCGGTGGTAGTACGCCGCCTGGCCCGGCCGGCCCAGTGCGCCGACCGCGTCTCCCAGCTGGATGAGCGCCCGACCGAGCAGGTACGTGTCGCCGTGCAGGGTGGCCACGTCCCGGGCCTCGGTGGCGTGGGCCACCGCTTCCTCGTGCCGGCCCAGCAGGTTGAAGGCCTCGGCGAGTCCGCCGAGCACCAGCGCTTCGCGGAAGGCCGAGCCCGTCGTGCGCCACAGCCGCAGGCTGGTGCGCAGACAGGCCAGGGCTTCCTGGCGCGCTCCCGTGTACAGCAGGATCTGCCCGAGGGCGCGCAGCGCGTTGGCCTCGCCGGGGCCGTCGCCGCAGGACCGGGCCAGGGCGACGGCGGCGCGGCCCGACCGTACGGCCTCCTCGGCACGTCCGCAGGCCAGTTGGGCCAGGCCAAGGAAGCCGAGGGTGACGGCCTCGCAGGCCGGGCTGTGCGGCTCCCGGCTGAGCGGCAGGGCCTCGGTGAGGTGGCGCAGGGCGGTGGGAAAGTCGCGGTGGGCGAGGGCGCAGCCGCCGAGGGCGTTGAGGGCGTGCGCGAGCAGCGGCCCCCGCTCCTCGCGGCGGAAGACGTCGGCCGCCGTGCGCAGGTGGGGCAGGGCCCGGGCCATGTCGAAGCGGATGGCGAAGGAGCCGCCGAGCAGCAGGTGGGCGATGCCGCCGGCCACCGCGTCGTCCGTGCGCCTCGCCGCGGTCCGTACGGCGCGGGCGGCCCGTTCCAGGTTCCGGGTGCCGGTGCTGTCGCGCCCCAGCGGGTCGCTGGCCAGCAGCAGACGCGCGCAGACGGACGCCGGGACCTCGGGGAAGCCGGCCGCCTGCTCGACCAGCGCGAGCAGGTGCAGCCGTTCGTCGTAGAGCCAGGTGGTGGCCTCCGCCGGGGAGGCGAACCGGCGGCCGGGGTTCGGGACGGGGGCGGGACGGACCACCGACGCATGCACGTCCGTCCCCGTACCCGTACCCGCCCGCGGGGTCGGCAGGTCGTCGGCGGGGAAGGGGTCCCCCGCGGTCGAGGCCCGGTAGGCCTCGCGGGCGACGTCGGTGAAGGTCGTCAGCAATCGCAGCAGGGCGGCTCCGCATTCGGCCGCGGGCAGCTCCTCGGCCCCGGACGACCGGGCGAACAGCCGCAGCAGGTCGTGGTAGCGGTAGCGGCCCGGCGCCGGGGACCGGAGCAGGCCGGCGTCGACGAGCTCCTCGCACAGGGCCTGTGCCCGGGCCCGGGGCCGGTCCAGCAGAGCGGCCGCGCTCAGCCCGCCCAGCTCCGGTACGTCGGGCAGGGCGAGCAGCCGGAACGCGCGCAGCTGTTCCGGGGCGAGCTGCGCGGTGCCCAGCCGGAAGGTGGCGTCCACGGCGGCGCTGTCCCCGCTGAGTTCCGCCAGCCGGCGCCGCTCGTCCGCGAGCCGTCGGGCGGTCTCCGCGACCGGCAGCGTCGGGCAGGCGGCCATCCGGGCGGCGATGACCCGGATGGCGAGCGGGAGCCGGCCGCAGTCGGCGACCAGCGCCCGGGAGGCCGCCTCCTCCGCGCGCACGCGTTGCTCTCCGACGAGCCGGACCAGCAGGTCCAGCGCCACCGCGTCCGGGAGTTCCTCCAGGTGCACGAGGGTCGCGCCGCCCAGGCCGCCGAGTCCGGTGAGCCAGGTCCGGCTGGTGACGAGGAGGCCGCAGCCGGGCGCCGTCGGCAGCAGGTCGCGTACCTGGCGCAGGTCGCGGGCGTTGTCGAGGACGAGGAGCACGCGCCGGTCGGCGAGGAGCGAGCGGTGCAGCGCAACGCGCTCGGCGGTCTCGGCGGGCAGCTGCGCGGGCGTCACCCCCAGGGCGCGCAGGAGGTCCCCCAGGACCTGGTGGGGATCGGCCGGTCGGGCGTCCATCCCGCGCAGGTCGGCGAAGAACACCCCGTCGGGGAAGCTCGCGGCGACCTCGTGCGCGACGCGCACGGCCACGGCCGTCTTGCCGACGCCGCCCATCCCGCTGATCGCGCCCAGCGCCGCGACCGGACCGTTCTCCAGGGCCTGCCGCAGTCGCGCGACCTCCGCGTCGCGACCGACGAGGTCCGGCGTGTCGGGCGGCAGGCTCAGCGTGGGCGACACCAGGGCGGTGGGCGCGGGTAAGGACACCGGTGCGGCTGCCGCCGCCTTCGGCGGGGCGGGTACGCGCGCGGGAGGGCGGCCGCCGCCCGAACGGGACTGCGGGGGGCGGGTGTTGTCGGAGGCCGGCGGGGACCCGGCGCTCGCCGGGCCGCTCGCCGGGCCGCTGCTCGCCGGGCCGGGACCGCCGTCCGCGCCCGCACCCGTACCCGCATCCGTACCTGTACCAGGACCGGCCAGGATGAGCCGGCGTATCCGGTCGAGTTCGGCGCCGGGTCCCGGACCGCCCGGGCCACCGGGGCCACCCGGACCGCGCAGGGCCGCACGGGCCCGCGCGTGGACCTCCAGGGCCTCGGTCTGACGTCCCGTCTCGTACAGGGCGGACATCAGGAGCTCCTGGAGCCGTACGCGCTGCGGGTGGGACCGGGCCAGCACCCGCAGCTCCTCCACGGCCCGCGCGTGGCCCCCGAGCAGCAGCGCGACCTCCCATCTGGCCTCCAGCACCGCCAGCCGCCGCTCGACCAGGGCGCCCCGCTGGGCGGCGGCGAACGGCCCCGGCACCCCGGCCAGGGGTGCTCCGTCCCAGAGCGCCAGCGCGGAGTCGTACAGCGCGAGCGCGTCGCCGGGCCGCGCGGCGAGCACGGAACGCGCGGCACTGCCCGCCCGGCGGTCGAAGACGGTCAGGTCCAGGGCGTCCGGCAGCAGGTGCAGGGCGTAGCCGTTCGGACGGGAGACCAGCACCCGTGCCGGGGTGCGCGGCGCCCGTTCGGGTTCGATCACACGGCGCAGCCCGGCCACGTGGCCGCGCAGGGCCCCGGCTGCCGCCGCGGGCGCGGCGTCGCCCCAGACGGCGTCGATGAGGGTCTGGGTGCTGCCCCTTCGGCCGTGGCGCAGCAGCAGGGTGGTGAGCAGGGCGGCAGCCAGGGGCGGGCGGATGTCCGTCTCCCCCGCTTCGGAACGCACGCGTACGGGTCCGAGCACCCGGAAGGAGAGGGCGGGCGGCGGTGCGGCGGGGGCGCGATGGGCGGGTGACACGGGGATTCTCCAACTGGGGTACGGGAGGGAACGCCGACGGCACGACCGTCGCGGGGGTGCGGGCCCCGCAGGCGCGGTCGTGAGGTCGGGTACGGGTACGGGTACGGCCTGTCGTCAGAAGTCGGGGAAGGGGCGTCGGCCGCTCAGGAGGCCAGGCCCTCCCGCGTGCCGCGCGGTGGCCGCAACGACCGGCTGCCCAGGCTGGGATCCGCCCCGTCGGGGGCGAAGAGCACCGCCGCGGGCCGTTCCCCGTCCGCCTGCGCCCCCGGTCCGTCGTGTCCGTCCTGTCCGTCCTGTCCGTCCTGCTGGACCGCTACGGCGAACTCACGCAGCAGGCCGTGCACGTGGTAGCGGCCGGGTCGGGCGGATTCCAGCCAGCTGCGGTCCACGAGTTCCTCGCACAGGGCGCGGGCCTCGCCCGACGGCACTCCGAGGGCCAGTGCCACGGCTGTCGTGCCGAACTGTCCGTCCGGCTCCCGCAGCAGCGCCACCCGGGCGAACACCGGCCGCAGCGCCGCGGGCAGCCGCCCGTACTCCCGCCGGAACGCCTCGCGCACGGAGAGGTCCGCGATGCCGAGCGCGGTCAGCCGCTGCCGACCGCGCAGGGCCGCCACCACGGAGGCGACCGCCCAGGACGGCCGGGTGGCGAGCCGCATCGCCACGATCCGCAGCGCCAGGGGCAGTCCGCCGCAGCGCTCGGTCAGCTCGACGCAGGCCTCGGGTTCCGCCGCGACGCGCTCCGTGCCGATGGCCGTCTCCAGCCAGGTCAGCGCCTCGTCCCGGGAGAGCACGCCCAGGTGGGTGTGCCGGGCTCCGGCGAGACCGGAGAGTCGTGCCGTGCTGGTGATGAGTGCGGCGCAGCCCGGCCCGCCCGGCAGCAGCGCATCGACGGCGGCCGGGTCGCCGACGTTGTCGAGGACCACCAGGACGCGGGCCTCCGCCAGCTCCGACCGGTAGAGCGCGGCCCGGTCGGTCTGCTGCTCGGGAACGGGCCGGTCGGGTCCCCTGAGCGCCCGGAGGAAGGACTCCAGGACCACCGCCGGATGCACCGCGGTACCGTCCGGGGCGCGCAGGTCGGCGTAGAGCTGACCGTCGGGGAAATGGCCGCGCACCCGGTGGGCGGCATGCACGGCGAGCGCGCTCTTGCCCACGCCGGTCGAGCCGGACACGACGACGACCGGTGCCGGACGGGCCGCGGCCGGTCCACCGGTCAGTTCGCCCGTCAGCTGCGCGAGCGCCTCGTCCCGGCCGGTGAAGTCGGCCAGATCGCGGGGTATCTGGGCCGGGCGCCGGAAACCGTCCGGTACGGGTTCCGGCCCGGTCGGCCCGCCGCCCCCGGGCAGGGCGGGCCGACCTGCCCCGGCGGCCTGCGCCTCGCGCGGGACCTCGTGCGCCGGCTCCACCGCCGCGAGGTCGCTCCCCGTGGCGCCCACGCCGCCACCGCTCGTGATGCCCTCGGCGATCGCGGCCATCTCGCGGCCCGGGTCGATCCCGAACTCCGCCGCCAGCAGCCGCCTGGTCCGCTCGTGCACGGCCAGCGCCTCCCCGTCCTGGCCGCTCAGCACGTACGCCCGCATGAGGAGGGCGCTCAGCCGCTCGCGCAGTGGGTGGCGCTCCGTCAGTTCACGTAACTCCCCCAGCACCCGCACGTGTTCGCCGAGTTCCACGTCGAGCGCGAGGCGCGTCTCCAGAGCGGCGAGCCGCTGCCCCTCCAGCCTGCTCCGCTCCTCCTCGACGCCGGGGCCGCCCAGCCCCGCCAGCGGTTCGTCCCCCCACAGCCCGAGGGCGGAGCGCAACAGGGTCCGCGCCTCCTCGGGGCGGCGCGCCGCACGGGCCAGGTCGGCGGCGGCCACGTCCCGGCCGAACAGCCCGATGTCCACCGCCTCCGCCGGCACCCGCAGGGCGTAGGCACCGTGCTCGGAGACCAGCACCCGCGGGCCGTCGCCGACGCCGTCCGGTATCTCGAGCTCCTTGCGCAGCCGTGAGACGTAGGTGCGCAGCGACCCCACGGCGCGGGCCGGCGGCCGGTCGCCCCAGATGTCGGCCACCAGCGCGTCGACGGGCGCGGGCCGGCCCTGTCGCACCAGAAGCAGCGCCAGCAGGGTCCGCTGCTGGCGCGAACCCAGTTCCAGCTCCTGTGGACCGCGCCAGGCCCGCAGTGGGCCGAGCAGGTCGAATCTCAGCGTTGTCGCCCCGGTGGTCATGTCGCGCCCCCATGCCTCGTTCGTTCCGGCGAACACTCGGGGGGCTGTGCCGTTGCCGGCCGACGCGCCTGCCCCCACCGCGCGAAAGCCCCCTGAACAGCAAGTTTCTCCCATGGCAGGGATACGGACGCGTGAGTTCGGCCATCGGCGCGTCGCGTACGGGTACCGGTGCGCGCGGACAGCCGTGCCTTCCGCCCCTGATGCACGGCCGGGTGGACCGTACCCCTGTCGGGTCCGCCGGCCCGCCCCGCCGCGCCGCCGGGGCGCGGAGGCTGGCCGGATCCTTGCCCCACCCGACTCCGTTACCGTGGGTAGGTCCTCCCGGGGGTGCGGTGGGTCCGCCGGGCAGCAGCGGGCCCGCGCCGGTCAGGCCGGCTTCGCGTCCTGCTGTCGGCGCACCATCTCCGAGATCCAGACGGGCGCGAACGGGGACGTGCAGCCCGGAGAGGTCGGATAGTTCTTGAGCACCTCCAGGCGCTCACCGATGCCGATCGCCCGTGCGCGGTACTCGGCGTGCTCGATCCCGATCTGGGCCAGACAGTGGTTCATCGCCCACTGCAGACGGTCCGGCGCGTCCTTCATCTCCGCCTCGATGACGTCGAGCAGTCCCGCGAGGTCGAGATCCTCAGGCTTTTTCGCGACGCGTTCGGTGGTCAGCGCCCAGCCGGCGCTCGCGACCACCGGGTCCGGATCGGTCGTCCAGGCCGGCCGCAGCTCCTCGGAGTGCGGGTTCTTCTTCACCACGTAGTTCACGAGCCAGTCGTGCACCTTGGGGGTGCGCGAGTCGCGCAGCATGGCGTCCAGCTCGTCGCGCCCGAAGGCCTTCGGGCGGCAGATCAGGAGCGCCAGCAGCCGCGCCGCGCTGTCGCCCGTCTCCCAGAGCCCGCGCGCGAGGTCCTGCTGCGTTTTGAGGCGCTTCGCGATCGCGCGCAGCTTGCCGAGGTTCACACCGTGATCGTCACCGTGCTTCTCGTTCACCGCGCGCGCCTTCGGGTCCTCCAGCGCGGCCAGCTCGGCCATCACCTCGGCCACCATCGTTTCGACCACGTCGGCCTCCCGTCCGTCACCTGCGGGATTCAGCCTATGACGGGAGGCGGCCTGCGCCCTATCCCAGCAGTCGGCGCTTCTGCTCGGCGAACTCCGCCTCGGTCAGCACGCCCTGTTCCTTGAGGGTGCTGAGCTGCTTCAGCTGCTCGATCTTGGCGGTCATGTCGTCCGCCGGGGGCGCGGCGGCCGGCGCCGGGGGCGGGGCGGCCGCCGCCTGCTGTTGCTGCTGTCCCTGCTGCTGGGCCTCCTGCTGTGCCCACCGGCCGCCCTGGCGGCGTGACACGCGGTTGGACACCGCGGTGGCGGTGCCCGCGATGACGGCGGTGCGGGCGACCCCGCGAAGAAGTCCGGGCATGATGCTCATCTCCAGGCTCTGAGGGCTTCACTCTCCGGCGGGCGGGTCCTCCAGGGCGTCCAGCGACGCCAGCAGGGCCTGCACGGGAATCCGTCCGGCGGCCACGAGCTGCGCTCCGCCGCGGCGCAGGGCACGCGCGAAGGGCGCCGCCCAGGTGTTCTCGTAGACGATGATCCCGGCGGCGTTCCCCGGTTCCAGGGCGCCGGCGGCGTCCTGGATGTCGCTGTGGTCGAGCAGACCGGACGCAGCGCCCTCGAAGACGGAGAGGTCGACCTCGCTGCCGAGGTCCTGGAGCTCCACCGCCGTGACCGTGCCGTCCTCGTCCTTGCGGATGAAGGCGAAGTCGAAGATGCGGATGATTCCCCGGTCGACGAGATCGACGAGGATCGGGAGGCCTTCGCCGGTCATCCGGTTGCCCGGGAACTCGACCACGATGTAGTCGACGGGCCCCAGTTCGTCGATGTCGCCCAGATCGGCTCGCGGCTCGGTCTCGCTGCTCATGGCAGCTCCTGTCGGAGAGGGGAAAGTCATTTCATTCCAGCACGCCGCACGCACCCGCGCACGTCTTGCCGCGGACCGCTGACCACGAGGCACGAGGCACGAGGCACGAGGCACGAGGCACCACGACACCTCACCCGGTCAGCTCGTAGATGCTCTGCGCGGTCAGCCAGATGCCGAGCAGCAGGCAGACGAACACGATGGCCTCGTCCTTGTGCGCCTCCATCCACATCCGCATCCGCAGCAGCCGGTCCTGAGCGGCCTCGGGCGCGAACACCATGTACAGCTCCGCCGCCAGCAGGCCGGAACTGGCCAGCAGGCAGAAGCCGAGCAGCGCGAGGTAGGTGGTGGCGTGCGAGGTGTCCGCCTGGACCACCGTCGTCGCACCCGCCGCGACCATGCCCCACGGCTGGAGCAGCACGGCCAGGCCCGCCGCGGCCCACGGCGAGCCGACGTCCATGCGGGAGGGCTTCGACGTGGTGTCCCGGACGGCCTTCACCTTCAGGCGGCGATAGCGGCGCACTCCGTAGGCCACCAGCCACACCCCGATGGCCAGCTTGGCCGCGAGCGCCGCCACGCCGGGCGGGGAACGCGGCGACGGGGGTTCGCCACCGGTCAGCGCCAGCACGATCGCGATCACCACGACGAGGTTGGCCAGCCAGGCCAGGATGAAGGCCAGCCCCTTCCACACGCCCCTCGGCGAGGACACGACGAGGATGAACGCCATCATGGGCAGCGGGTAGAGGGCGATCGCCAGTGCGATGAGCATGAGGTCGAGGACCATGGCGCCCCAATCGTGCGACGACATTCGACACTACGCACCCCGCCGGGCACCGACACCTTTTGCCCATCGAGATGCCGCCTCCGGCCGCGTCCACCAACCTGGACGCACACGAAGGAGACCGCCATGACGACGACCCGGCATCCGCTGCCCGCGCCGCATGCCGCCCCGGGCCGCTGATGGCGTCGGAGCGACGGGCGAGGTGGCGCAGGCGTTCCCGGGAAATGGCCGCGTCCGCCAAGCGACTCCAGGAGCGGGCCGAGACCCGGTTCCCGGTGATCACCAACGTCACCGAGCGCATGGTCGTGGTGAACATCTTCGACTCCGCCACCCGGCTGGCCGCCCAGTGCTTCCTGACCGCCGTGCCCCTGCTCTTCGTCGTCGCCTCGTTCGCCCCGGCGGCCGTACGGGACCAGCTGGTTTCGTCCGTCCGCACGACGTTCGGACTCACCGGTCAGGCGGACGACCAGCTGAAGGACGTGCTCGACGGCTCCGGCGAGGATGACATCCGCAACGCGGTGGGCCTGGCCGGCGCCGTCATCGTGCTCCTCTCGGCGACGGCCGTGAGCCGGGCCATGCAGCGGCTGTGCCGGCGGGCCTGGCAGATCCCGCGGTCCGGGACCCGGATCGCGATCTGGCGCTGGTTCGCCTGGATCGCCGCCTGGATGGTCCTGCTGATCGTCCAGGGACCGGTGCGCGACGGGTTCGGACTCGGCCTGTGGCTCGGGATCCCTCTCACGCTCCTGCTCCAGACCGGGGCGTGGTGGTGGAGCCAGCACCTGCTGCTGGGCGGGATGATCCGATGGCCCCCGCTGCTGCCGGGGGCCCTGCTCACGGCCGTCGCGATCACCGCGTTGTCGCTGGGCGCGCGCGTCTACATGCCGATCGCCCTCAACCGGTCGCTCGCCGCGTACGGGTCCACCGGCTCGGTGTTCGTCATCCTCTCGTGGCTGATCGTGCTGTGTGTGGCGATCGCCATCGGCATCACCATGGGCGCCGCCCTGGCGCAGGAGCCGTACCTGGTGCGGCGGCTGGGCAGCCCCGCGCCGAGCGGGCGGGGCGAGGAGCGCCCGTAGGGGGCGAGTGCCATCCTGGGGGACGGGGCCCCGGTCGCCTGGAGGCTGACAGCGATGACGAAGCGCGACACGACCACGACGACCACGACCACGACCACCACCACGAAGGACGCGGGGCCTGTCCCGTCGGTCGCGGAGCGGGCCGCGAACGGCCGGGCCGCCCGGGCGCGGACGCCGAGGTCCGCCCACGGGGAATTCGAGCCGTCCTCCCACCGGGCGGATCCGGTGGAGGTCATCGAACGGCAGTCCGCCACCCGGGTGCAGGAGCTGGTGCCGATCCGCTACGGCCGGATGGCGGAAGCACCGTTCCGCTTCTACCGGGGTGCCGCCGCGATCATGGCGGGCGACCTGGCCGACACCCCCGACTCGGGCATCAGGGTCCAGCTCTGCGGGGATGCGCACATGCTGAACTTCCGGCTGCTCGGATCGCCGGAGCGCAACCTTCTCTTCGACATCAACGACTTCGACGAGACGCTGCCAGGGCCGTGGGAATGGGACGTCAAGCGGCTCGCGACGAGCCTGGTCATCGCCGGCCGGGAGAACGGCTACTCCGACCGCGAGCGCGCGGACATCGTACGGTCGGGGGTGAGCTCCTACCGACTGCAGATGCGTCGCTTCGCCAAGATGCGCAACCTCGACGTCTGGTACGCGAGGGTGGACGAGGGCCACCTCCAGGCTCTGGCGGAGGGGGCACTGCACACCCGTGGCCGCCGGAACGTGTCGGAGGCGCTGAGCAAGGCGCGCGAGCGCGACAGCCTGCAGGCGTTCGAGAAGCTCACCGAGGTGGTCGACGGCCGGCGTCGCTTCGCCGCCGTGCCACAGCTGATCACGCCGGTGTCCGAACTGATGCCGGGCCAGCGGCCCGACGCGATCGAGGCCCAGCTCCGGGACCTGGTCGGGCGGTACGGAGACAGTCTCCCGACGGACCGCCGTTACCTGCTGGAGCAGTTCACCATCGTCGACATGGCACGCAAGGTGGTGGGCGTCGGCAGTGTCGGCACGCGCTGCTGGATCGTGCTGCTGCTGGGGCGCGACGGCGAGGACCCGCTGATCCTCCAGGCCAAGGAGGCCGGTGAATCGGTACTCGCCGCGTACGCCGGCGCCAGCGAGTACGCAACCGGGGGCGAGCGGGTCGTGGCCGGTCAGCGGCTGATGCAGGCCGCGAGCGACATCTTCCTCGGCTGGCAGCAGACACACGGGCTGGACGGCCGCGAACGTGATTTCTACGTACGCCAGCTCCGCGACTGGAAGGGCATCGCCGAACCCTCCCGGATGGTGCCGCGCGGCATGCGGGTCTTCGCGAGCCTGTGCGGCGTCACCCTGGCGCGGGCGCACGCCCGCTCCGGCGACCGGATCGCGATCGCGTCGTACCTGGGCAGCAGCGACGTATTCGACCGGGCGCTCGTGCGGTTCGCCGAGAGCTACGCGGACCTGAACGAGCGGGACCACCAGCAGCTGGTGGACGCCATCGCATCCGGCCGGGTGACGGCCGCCCCGGCCTGAGCAGGTCCCGGCGGGCACACGCCTTACGGGCACCCGGGGTGCGACGCTCCCGCGACCTGCAGTGCGGCGCCGGCGCCTCATTTGGTCCAGATGTCCAGCAGTCGGTTTGCCGCACGGAAATGATCCGGTGAATCCACGTTGCACACGACGGTGACGGCGGTGTTGCGCCATCCGATGCACGGACACCACCTTCTCACCCTGTTTGGAAGGAGGTCGCCTCAGAGCGGGATCTCGGTGACGGAAAGGCTGGGGCAGGCGAGCAGCCGGCGCACCACTATGGAAGCTGTGCTCTGTCTTGTGATCCCGTTCCTCTGCCGATCGACGGCGGCCCCGCCGGGCCATGCCGTGGCGGTGAGGAGGAACGCACATGATCAACGCTACCGGGTGGTCCGAAGACGCGCACAAGGAGAGGGACGCGCACCAGGAGAGGGAGGCGGCCACCGGTGTCGCGGCCGCTCGGCCGGGTGTCGCCGGCCGTCGCCGACGGCTTGCGTCTGCCGGGTCTGGGTCCGACCAGTGTCCGACGGGGCGCTGGGGGCAGGTGCGGCGCCCGAAGAGGTGGACGCCGATACCGCAGGTATCCGGGAGCGCGGGATTGAACGCCTCTGATTCCCACAGCCGGCGGGGCTCGCGCCCACTCCGGGTGCAGTCGAAGCAGCCACCCGGTAGCGTCGAGAAGGTGCGTTCCGCCTGAACCGCCGCGGCCCGGCGGGGCCGCCGCCGATGTCGGTAGAGGTAACGAGATCACATGCCACAGCACAGCATCCACGCGGTGGCTGCCGTAGCCGCTATGGCCTGCATGGCGGCACTCGGCCCCACGCGCAGCAGTGCCGCTCCAGCACCCGTCCGGCCCGCCGGGCAGCCCAGCCCGGTGGCCCCGTCGTCCCCGTCCCGGTTCGTGCCCGGGCCCTGCCCGAAGCCGCCCGAGCCGATCGAAGCGCTGAGCAACGCACGGTGCGGCTTCCTCGAGGTCCCCGAGAACCGCTCCCATCCCGGCAGCCGCACCATCAAGCTGGCCGTTGCGCGCATTCCGGCAGTATCCGCGAAGCCCGCCGCGGACCCGGTGGTGTTCATGGCGGGCGGCCCCGGCGGAGACACGTTCGACGACATTCCCTTCCTCGTCGACTCCGGCCTGAACAAGGACCGCGAACTGATCGTCATGGCCCAGCGCGGCAACCTCTACGACCGGCCGAACCTCGCCTGCCCGGAGATCGACCGGTTCAACGAGCAGGCCGTCGGTCTGGGCTACGACGCGAAGCAGGCAGAACAGCTCTTCCTCACAGCGGTGAAGGACTGCCGTGGCCGCCTGACGGCCGACGGCACCGACTTGAGCGCATACAACACCACCGCAAACGCAGCGGACTTCGCCGACCTGCGGAAGGCGCTGGGCATCGCCCAGTGGAACGTCTACGGGTACTCCTACGGCAGCAACCTGGCCCTCACCTACCTGCGCCTGCACCCCGAGGGCATCCGCGCGATGGCGATCGACTCGATCCCACCTCCCCAGGTCGTGACGCTGCCATGGACATGGGGCAGCACCGCCGAGGGGATCGACAACATCTTCGACGCGTGCGCCGCGCAGCCCGCCTGCAAGGACCGGTATCCGGACCTCCCCCAGCTGTTGACGGAGCAGGTGCGCAAGCTGGAGGCTCATCCTCTGACGCTGAACGTCCCGCCGTCGGGCGGCGGGAAGCCGGTGAAGACCGTCCTCGACGGGGGCGCCCTGCTGAACCTGATCGTCGCCTTCACCCCCCGGCCCAAGGACCTCCCGGCGGCGCTCGACGAACTCAGCCGCGGAAACCCGGAGCGCTTCGCGAAGGCCCGCGCGGCCGGCTCGGTCCAGAAGGTCGGCGAGTTCGCGCACGGCCTGACGGAATCGGTGGCCTGCAGCGAGTGGGCGCCGGGGTATTCGGAGGCCGATGTGCTGAAGGCAGGCCGGAAGGTCTTCCCCGGGTGGCCGGACACGGTCCTGGCCCAAGTGCCGCAACTGCCCTTCCAGTACCCGGCGTGCCGGATCTGGAACGTCCCGGACCGCGCGGCCGTCCAGCGGGTGGCCACCGTCAGCTCGGTACCGGCGCTCGTCATCTCCGGCACGTTCGACGTGAAGACCGGGGCGAGCTGGGCGGAGGGCGTGGCCCGTAACCTGTCCCACTCGACTGCCATTCGGGTTCCCGGGATCGGCCACTGGGTGGTCCCGCAGTCGCCGTGCGCGCAAAGCGTGCTGGCCTCGTTCCTCGCCCGCCCGACCGCACCCGACACCGCATGCGTGGACGACCTCGAACCCGGACCGTTCACCATCATCCCGAAGTGACCGGAAGGTCAGACGACACGTCATCACTGAGGCCCCTTCCCCGATGCCGGACGACGACCGCGCGCGCTGACCTTCCGGCCAGTCCCGGCCCACCGCCGGCGACCCTGCAGCTGGTCGGGCCGGGCGGCTTTAGGTTGACCTGCGAAAACTCAAAGGGTGCTACCGACGACACGGGACCCGTCGTCCTGGGCCGCGACCTCCGCCGCCGACGAAACGACGAGATGCCACAGCTCGGCCAGCGGCACCCACCGCAGGACCGAGCCGCCCTCCACCTGCCGTGCATCCTCCGGGGGCGGGCGCGCCAGCGCTTGGTACCAAGGCCATCCTTCACACCGGTTCGGCCTGATGCGTGTGGAGTCGAGGGCGGCCACCCCCACCGTCCCGGCCCGGGTGCACAACTCATGCGGGCAGTGTGCTCGCAGGCTTTTTTCCCCCCGAGTCCGGGAGCGGCCGGCCCTGTCCCGATACCGGCCGCGCCGGTGCCGGTGCGGAGGTGCCGTTGCGTGGCCTTTAGCCTGTGTCTTCGCCGGAACACACCGTTCCGGCATGTCGCACGCGTACCGGGGGGACACATGGGCAGGCCTGTGGGCGGCCGCCGCAGAGCGAAGTGGGCGGGGGTCGCGGCACTCGCGATCGCTGCCGTCGCCGGCGGGGTCGCTCTGATCGCGGCGGCCCCGGCCGAGGAGTACCCCGCCACCGACGGCTGGGTCCGGGAGCCGGCGGCGTCCAAAGCTCCGCCTCGCCCTGGGGGCGACCCCTCGCGCGCTGCGGTCTCGGCGGAACTCGCCTCCGCCGCAGCGGCGGCCGGGCTCACCGCAGGCCCGGTCTACCCCGCAGAGGAGGGCGGGACGGCCGAGTGCATCGCGGACTGGACCGGCGACGGCCCCGCCGCCGAGGCGCGGCTGGCCGCCCTGGAGACCGCGTTGGAAGAACGCGGCTGGCAGGTCATGGCACGCCGGGGAGATCCCGTCCCGGAAGTGGCCCTGCGCAGCGGCTCCTGGCGGCTGGAGCTGCACAACGGCGGCCTCCTGAACACCGCCACCCTGGTCGCCAGGCGCTCCACGGCGCCCTGCGACGAGGCCTTCCGTCACGAGGAGGAGACTCGGGGGCCGCGAGGCTGACCCATGCGGCAGCGTCCAGGGCCCACCGGTGCTGCCGGTCGGGGCTGAGCAGCGCGTGGTGCCGGGCGGCTTACGGCCCGGTGCCGGGTTCTACAGCCAGCCGTTGCGGCGGAAGCGCGGTAGAGCGCGCCTGCCGCGAGTGCCATGAGGCCCACGGCCGGCGGGTAGCCGTAGCTCCAGCCGAGTTCCGGCATGTGCACGAAGTTCATCCCGTACACGCCGGCGACCATGGTGGGGATCGCGAAGATCGCCGCCCGTGCCGAGATGCGCCGCATGTCGTCGTTCTGCAACGTGCCCACCCGGGCCTGCTCGCGCCGAGGACCGAGTCCAGCAGCTCGTCCAGGGTCCTCACCCAGGCCTTCAACCGGGCCGCTGCCTGCCCTTCACCACCGTCGGCCGTCTCATGGCGGCGATCCTGGCTTCGGCCTGGTAGGCGTGCCGGCCTTCGGACGGCAACGAGTCGACGCTGCAGGGCTGTCCTCCGTCGGTGCGGCAGCAGCGGCACACTCCCGTGTGGCCGCCAATATGGCGTCGACGGAGGCCTCGGGTCCGGGCCCCTCAGGCCAGGTTGGCCAGGAGGGCGTAGGTGAACACGGCCGTCACCCAGGTCCACAGGACGGCGAGGGCGGCGTGTCCGGCGGTGCGGAAGCGGTCTCCGCGCCACAGGGCGGGTGAGAAGTAGAGGAACTGAAATGCCCAGCGGGCGTCCCAGAACAGGGTCTGGCCCGCCAGTAGAGCCGTACCGAGTGAGGTACGGGCGAGGAGTTCGGGGGCGAAGCACAGGGGCAGCAGACCGAGCAGGACGCAGGTCAGGCCGATGAAGAAGAGTCATCACGAACATCGGCAGAGCGGGCCCGTGGCCCCTACCGGCCACCTCGCGCAGCAGCCACTCGGTATCATCCGGAAGCCACCGCCGGCGGACCCGCCTTTACGACACCCGAGGAGATCCTGATGAGACCCGGCTGGCAGGCCACACTCGGTGTCCTCGTCGTCGTCATGGCGGTGTTCGGGTCGTACCTGGTACTCCCCCTCCTGCCAAGACCCGCCTGGCCGGCCATCACCTGGTCGGTCGTGCTCCTCCCCGCTGTCGCCTTCATCGCCCTGATCCGCGCCGTGCTGCGGATCCGCTACCTGAACCGGCGAACCAACGGCGACATCTCCGAAACCTGATCCGGTCCTGCCGGCGTTCGGTTCACGGGCCCGGGTGGCCGGGGAGAACCGGGACCGGTTCGCCTTCAAGGTGTTGCGGGACACGATCGCCGACCACTTCCGGCGCCGCAGCCGCGGGCCTGATGCGCCTATCCGAGTGCCTTTCGGATGTCCCGCGAGCGAGCGACGCACGCTGGGGGTATGTCGTTTCGCACGAGGTGGCCCCGGGATCCATGAGGAGATCAGCCGTGTACGCAGTGGTTCGGCGGTATGAAGGGGTGACTGATCCTGCCGAGGCGGGACGCCGAGTGGACGAGGGATTCGTACCTCTCCTCCGCCAAGTCCCCGGATTCGTGGCCTACTACTGGATTGACGCAGGGGGCGGAGTGATGCTCTCCACCAGCGTCTACGAAGACCAGGACGGGGCCGAAGAGTCGGTCAAGAGGGCGGCCGACTTCGTACGGGACAACCTCGCGTCGCTGCTGCCCCAACCTCCCCAGGTCACGGCCGGCCAGGTTGTGGCTGCTGGGTAACGCCTCCGGCGTGGGTCGGGATCCACGTACCCTCCATGCCGGTGACCGGGCATCTCAAGGGACTCCGGCCAGAGCCGTTCAGTTCGATCAAGAGGGGCCGGGGGTCGAGTGGGCGAGCCGGTGAGCGAAGAGTGGCGGCCCCGGCCTCCTGATCGCGCTGTCGTACCCGCATGCGAGAGTTGCTCGGGCATGGTCACTGTGGCGCCTTCGACGGATTCCTCTGGATGGACCGGCCCGTGGACGGCACGCCGGACGAGCTGCAACGGCTCTGGCCCCGGTCAGGGGGCAAGTGCGACCTGCACCTCACCGATCCCGGCCGCTGCCCGTTCCCCTTCCACCCCCGGCCGGGCGGCCTGATCGAGTGGGGCGGAGAAGAAGACGGCACCGTCTACTACTTCCTCCCCGAGGAACCGGATCCGGCCGACTGGCGACTGGCGACTGGTGGTCGAGACGGAGGACGGCGTATGGCACGAGGTTCCCGGCCCCGTCACCGAATTCCTGCTCGCCCTCGTCGAAGGACCGCACCGCCCCTCCTTCCTGAGCCGCTACCGTCCCGGCCCCAGCATCCGCTACCACCAGACCCCCACCCCCTGAGCGAAGCCGAACACCCACGGGTCCCGCCGGGGCCAGACCCTCTACCACCCCACAACCCCAGTCCGACAGTGTCGGCTCTCGTACCTGGCCTGCGATGATGATGGAGTGCCAGAGCCCGGGACCACTGCCGTCGTCATTGTTCTGCCCGATGCCGCCCCGCTGCTCGATGCTGCGTGGCGGATCGACCCGGTCCTGGTGCGTCCTGGGATTCCGGCGCACGTCTCGCTCCTCTACCCGTTCGTGCCGGAGTCGGCGCTGACAGGTCAGGACGAGAAGGGTGCGCGTTCCCTTGCAGCGAGCTTTCCGGCAGCTGATCTCCTCTTGGAGGAGCTCGTGACGGCGTCCGGCTTTGTCGGCGTCGCCGTTCCGCAACTCCAGCCGATCGTCGATGCGTTCCACGCCCAGTGGCCGGGATTGCGCCCGTACAGAGGCCGCTACGGGGCGCGGCCCGCCGCCCATGTCACGGTGGCCATGGGTGCGGACGACCCGACAACCGCCGCCCGAGTCCGCGCCGCGGTCGGCGGTCTGCTGCCACTGCGCACCCGCGCGGCGGCGCTCCAGCTGGTGGTGCTGACGGAGGAAGGCTGGCGGCCGCGGTTCACCGCGCCGCTCGGCGGGCCGCACGGACGGTGAACACCGTCCGCCAGTCCATCCCGCCAATTCCGGTACAGCCAGCCCCTGTACGGGCGGGCGTCAGTCGCGGGCGCGGGTCCCGGCGGCGAGCACACCCACCGCCGCGACGATCCCCAGCGCCCACGCCACGGCCGTACCCACACCCCCCAGGGCCACGGGCATCCCCAGCATCCGGCCGTACAGCACGGGCGCGTACAGCAGCAGGACGGCAGCGGGCAGCGGCACCACCACGGCGAACACCTCGGTGAAACCGAACGACTGGCTGCGCCCCCCGGGAAGGAACAGGGCCCGCCTCAACAACCGGTACATGCGGACCGACGCCACCACCGCCACCACCCCGACCCCCACCGGGTACCACCGGGCCTCGGCCAACAACACCACCAGATAGTCCATCCACCGCATTCTGCCGGGCCGCTCCCGGAGACCGGCGAAGTCGGGCCTCTCGAGGAGCAGTTAGCCCACCGGGTAGGTCAGGTCGGGGGCATCGGGTGCGGTTCCTGCCAGGGCGCGCAGCCGGGCGACGCAGCCGGTGATCCGGCGGTCCCAGTCGGGAAAGAAGGTGCGTGCGGTGGGGTGGAGGAAGAGGTAGCGGGCGAGGTTGCGGTGCTTGGCCGGCCAGTCCTCCAGCCCCGCGTAGAGGGCGAGGCCGCCGGGGTTCCAGGCCAGCATGTCCGTGCTGCGGCTGATCACGTACGCCGGGTTGGGGCGCAGCGACTCCGGCGGGTCTCCTTGCCGCGTTCCAGGCGTACGTAGTAGTCGATGCCGATCCCGGCGAGGGTGGCCAGATCCTCGCGGCGCGGCCCCGGCGTGCGGCGCAGTCCGGAGCCGACGGTGAGGCCGGCCTGCTGGACACCGCTCCGACCCGGGCGGTCGTGCGGTGGGGGCCCTGTCATTACCCCCGAACAGCCCGCCCTGCCTGCGGACGCGAAAGAGCGCGAGGGCGGGTGAACGACGACCTGTGGGCGCCCGACCGGCAGCCGACGGTGAATCGCCGTCCGTGTCCGCGCGTCGCGGTGAGCGGGTACGGGTTGGCGTCCAGGGTGGGTACGGCCGGAGAAGACGACGGAGCGGAGAGAGCTGATGCGATACATCAAGCTGCGTGATCTGGAGGTTTCCCGGATCGGTCTGGGTGCGATGGGGATGACCCACGGCTACACCGGGTCCGGCACCGATGAGGCGGAGTCGATCCGGGCGGTGCACCGGGCGCTGGAGCTGGGTGTGACGCTGATCGACACCGCCGAGATCTACGGCCCGTACACCAACGAGGAGCTCCTCGGCCGGGCACTGAAGGGCCGACGCGAGCGGGTGGTGCTGGCGACGAAGTTCGGCCTGGTCTCGCACGCGGGCGAGGGTCCGTGGAACCTCGACAGCGGTCCTGCCAACATCCGCACCGCGGTCGAGGGATCTCTCCAGCGGCTGGGCACGGACCACATCGACCTGTACTACCAACACCGGGTCGACCGGGCACGCCGATCGAGGAGACGGCCGGCGCGGTCGGCGAGCTGGTCGCCGAGGGCAAGGTCCGCTTCTTCGGCTTGTCCGAGGCCGGTCCCGACACCATCCGCCGCGCCCACGCGGTGCACCCGGTGACCGCGGTGCAGTCGGAGTACTCCCTGTGGACCAGGGGCGTGGAGGAACGGGTGCTCCCGGTGCTGCGTGAGCTGAACATCGGCCTGGTGCCGTTCTCGCCGCTGGGGCGCGGCTTCCTGACGGGCACGATCCGTTCCACCGATCAGTTCGACAAGGACGATTTCCGGCGCGACAACCCTCGTTTCACCGGTGAGAACTTCCGGCGCAACCTGGCGATCGCCGACGCGGTCCAGGCCGTCGCCGCCGAGGTCGGTGCCAGTGCGGCGCAGGTCGCGCTGGCCTGGCTGCTCGCGCAGGGCGACGACATCGCCCCGATCCCCGGTACCAAGCGCGTCGGCCGGGTCGAGGAGAACACCGCCGCCGACACGGTCACGCTGACTGCCGAGCAGATCGGCAAGCTCAGCAGCCTGCCGCCCGCCGCCGGCGAGACCCACACCGAGGCGCAGGCGCAGATGCTCGAACGCTGACCACGCCCGCCACTCTCCGTCCGACGACTCGGACCCAGCGAACGACAAGGAAGATCCCGTGCAGACCGTCACCCTGAACAACGGCATCGAGATGCCGATCCTCGGCTTCGGCGTCTACCAGATCCCGCCGGAGCAGACCGAGCAGGCCGTCGCCGACGCCCTCGCGGCCGGCTACCGGCTCCTCGACACCGCGGCCGCCTACGGCAACGAGGAAGCCGTCGGCCACGCCATCAAGAACAGCAAGATCCCGCGCGAGGAGCTGTTCGTCACCACCAAGCTGTGGATCCAGGACGCACCCGCCCAGGACAACGCCCGCCGTGCTCTGGAGACGTCCCTGACCAAGCTGGGCCTGGGCCACGTCGACCTGTACCTGATGCACCAGCCGTACGGCGACGTGTACGGCCAGTGGCGCGCGATGGAGGCCGCCCACCGGGAAGGCCTGGTCAAGGCGATCGGTGTCGCCAACTTCTACCCCGACCGGCTCCTGGACCTCATCCTCAACAACGAGGTCACCCCGGCGGTGAACCAGATCGAAACCCACCCCTTCTTCCAGCGCACCACCGACCAGGAGCTGATGCGTGAGCACGGGGTCCAGCACCAGTCCTGGGGCGGCTTCGCCGAAGGCAGGAACGACCTGTTCACCCACCCCGTCCTCACCGAGATCGGCGCACCGCACGACAAGTCCGCCGCCCAGGTCGTACTCCGCTGGCTGATCCAGCGGGACATCGTCACCATCCCCAAGTCGGTCAGCCCCGACCGGATGGCACAGAATTTCGACGTCTTCGACTTCGAACTCACCGACGACCGGATGGCGCAGATCGCCGAACTCGACACCGGCAGGACGCTGTTCTTCGACCACCGCGACCCCGAGATGGTCGCCTGGCTCAGCAAGCGCCGTCTGGAGAACTGAGCGGGCCGAACGCCCGCCCCACAACACCCCGTCGGCCGCGGGCGACCCGAGCGAACGCCCGCGGCCCCCGCCCCGCCCCGCCCTCACGGTTCACCGGGAGGAGCCCACCGTGACCACCCAGCCGTCCTCACCGCAGCACGGCGCCTCCCCCTACCCCCACGACTACGACTACGACTACGACTACGACGCGACCGTCCGGCGCACCGTCCGGAACAGGACACCGACACGCGGGACGGTGCGGGAGCTTCCAGACGCAAGGGCGCGCGTCCGCCCGTGCGTGGGTGGCGGGCCGGACCCCGGCGCGGCCTGAGCCGGACCGGGCCACCGCTACCGCCAGTCGGCTGACGCGGCGGGCGAGGTGCCCGGCCGCCTCCCGCGGTCGTGGCACGCTGCGCCCATGACAGCGTCGAAGGCGGGCCCGGCCGGGACGGCGGGGAATGCGGGGAACACGAGACTGATCCTGCTGACGCTCGCGGCCGGGCAGTTCCTGATGGCCCTGGACAGCTCGGTGATGAACGTTTCGATCGCCACGGTGGCCGAGGACATCGGCACCACCGTGAGCGGGATGCAGGGCGCGATCACGGCCTACACGCTGGTGATGGCGATGCTCATGATCAGCGGTGGCAAGGTCGGCGCGCTCATCGGCCGCAAACGGGCGTTCATGATCGGCTGCGTCATCTACGGACTCGGGTCCTTCACCACCGCGATCGCCCCGAACCTGCCGGTCCTGATGCTGGGCTGGTCGTTCCTGGAGGGTGTGGGAGCGGCGCTGATCCTGCCGGCCATCGTGGCGCTCGTCGCATCCAACTTCGACAAGGAGCAACGGCCCGCCGCGTACGGTCTCGTCGCGGCGGCGGCAGCGGTGGCGATCGCGGTCGGACCGCTCATCGGCGGTGCGGCGACCACCTTCTTCTCCTGGCGCTGGGTGTTCGCGGGCGAGGTCGTGGTCGTATTCGTCATCCTGCTGCTGGCCCGCCGGATCGCCGACGCGCCCCCGGACCACCGGCCGCGGATCGACGTACCGGGCGCGCTCCTGTCCGCGGCGGGCATCGGGCTGTTCGTGTTCGGCGTGCTGCGGACGAGCGAATGGGGGTGGTTCCAGCCCAAGCCGGGGGGCCCCTCCTGGTTCCACCTCTCGCCCGTCGTCTGGCTGGTGCTGGCCGGGCTGTCGCTGGTCTGGCTGTTCTTCCGCTGGGAGACCCGCCTGGTGGCGCGAGGTGTCGAACCGCTCGTCGACCCGGAACTGTTGCGGAACAAGCAGCTCTCCGGCGGGCTGACGATGTTTTTCTTCCAGTACCTCGTGCAGATGGGCGTGTTCTTCGTCGTCCCGCTCTACCTGTCCGTGGCGCTCGGCCTGTCGGCCCTCCACACGGGCGCGCTGATCCTGCCGCTCTCCATCACCCTGCTCGCCGCCGCGATCGGAATCCCCAAGTTCCGCCCGAACGCCTCGCCCCGGCGGGTCGTACGGTTCGGCATCCTGGTGATGTTCGCCGGCGCCGTCATCCTGATGGCCGCCCTGACCCCGGATTCCGGCCCGGAGGTCGTCACCGTGCCGATGCTCCTCATCGGGCTGGGGATCGGGGCGCTCGCCTCGCAGCTCGGGGCCGTCACCGTGTCGGCCGTACCGGACGAGCAGACGGCCGAGGTCGGGGGCATCCAGAACACGGTCACCAACCTCGGGGCCTCGATCGGCACCGCCGTCGCCGGGTCGATCATGATCGCGGTGCTGACGGGGTCGTTCCTCGCCACCATCGACCAGAACCCGGCGATCCCGGCCGAGGTCAAGAGCCAGGCGCACACCGCACTCGCCGGGACCGCCCCGTTCCTGTCGGACGAACAGCTCACCACGGCTCTCGAAGAGGCGGGAACGGACCCGGCGGTGGCGCAGGCGGCGCTGGACGCGAACGAGGAGGCGCGGATCGACGGACTGCGGGCCGCGCTCGGCATCCTCGCTCTCGCCGCGCTGGTCGCGCTCTTCTTCACCCAGCGCATTCCGGCGACCCAGCCGGGCGCTGCACGCGACCCGGCCGGCGCCACGTCATGACGGATGCGGGCTCGGGGTCTTCTTGTCCGTCCCGTCGACGGGGGCGGAGGTGTCCTCGGCGAGGAAGTCCGTGACGGCGAGGGCGAAGAGCAGGGCGAGGGCCAGGCCCAGGACCACCCAGCCGGTCGGGTAGGACCACAGGACGTAGACGATGACGGCGATCGCGACCAGGCCCCAGGTGAACCAGGCGCGGTGGCGCCGGATGAACGGGCCGACCGGGCCGGTGCGCAGACCCATCCGGTCGGCGGTGGCGCGGGTGGCGACGATGCCGGAGTGCCAGATCTGGCGGGCCGCCGTGGCGTACTTGCCCGGCCCGGAGAGCCAGGCGGCGAGGGCGATCACGATGCCGAGGACCACGACCATGCGGATCGTCGTGCGCAGCAGACGGATCATCGCGTCGTAGACGGAGCCGGCCGCGGCCTGGGAGACGGTGTCCGGGAGGGCGTTGAGGTAGACGGTTCGGAAGACGGTCAGCCCGAGGCCGAGGACGGCGACGGAGAACGCCACCGCGAGGGCGGCGGTGACCAGGATGCGGCGCCTGTGGGCGGAGAGCAGGACGCCCGCGGCGACGAGCAGCACGGCGATGATCGGCAGCCACAGGCCGAGGATCTCGAGGAGCCGGAAGCCCGTCTTGACCCTGCCGATGTCGTTGGACTGCACGACCGTGAAGTCGGTGTGGATCTCGGGGATCCGGGCCGCGACGCCCATCCCGGCGTCCACGAGCCGCTGTTTGACCTGCTCGATGACCGGCGCGAGGTCGACGGTGACCGCATCGTTCTTGATCTCCACCGCGCCGTCACCGCTGCCGGTCAGAGCTTTGACGAGCGAGGCGTGGATCGTGCGGTTGGCGTTGGTCCAGATCGTCTCGAACTGCTCCGAGGCGATGACGTCCTGCGCCTTCTCCTTCACGAAGCTGCTGACCGCGCCCTCCAGCGAGCTGCCGAGCTTGCCCAGCGCCTTCTGGAGCAGCGGCCGTTGCTCGGGAGCCACGTCCTCCAGCAGTGTGGCGAGGTCGAGATGCTCCATGAGGGCGGCCGTGACGCGGTTCGCGGCGGCCGCCTGCACATCGGGGTCGGAGGCCAGCGGGGCGACCGTGGAGACGTAGCGGTCCGTGTTCCCCACAATGCTGGACGTCCAGGACGCCACGATGCCCAGTGGGGCCAGCACACAGCCGATGATGATCAGCAGTGCGGACAGCAGCGACTTCATCCGGTGCTTGGGCGGGGTCCGTCTCGATGCCTCGGATTCCAGGGCGGCGACCCTGGCTCGCAGTGCCGCGATTTCGCCGGCGCTCTCGTCACCCTGCATGGCTGACCTCCTACGGGGTCGGGAGCCGTGGATCCCGGAGGATCGATGGATGACGCTGAAGGTGCGCCGGGACAGGCGGTGGTGGCGGCTCTCCTTGCCCCCACAGCCTGCCCCGGCCCGAGCCGGGCGGCATCCGGTGCTCGGCCGGACGGATGAACGCGGCCGGGTGCGGGGTGCACCGAAGGGGAAAGCCGGGGTGGTCGGCGCGCGCAGCACGCTGCCACCCGGCGAAAAATTCGGTACGGAGGATGTCCGAACGGAGCGGACCGTCAAGGGGAAAGGGGAGAACCCACCTCTTTCCACTCTCAACTTATAGCGCACAGGGGGGCTTGCGGCAAGGCCCCGGTCGTCCCGCAGAATCACTCCTCGAAGCCAGGACCTGCGAAAACGGGAGATCCACCGAGTGCGTGCCGCTGATATGAACCCTCTGACCACCAGTGCGTTCGACCTTCCCGACCGCCTCTCCGCCAAGGCCGACCCGGCACTGGTCGGCGGCGACGAGGCGCACTTCGCGGCCCTCGCGGAGAGCCTTGAGCAGGCGATCGCCGAGCTGTCCGACCGTCTCGGCGAGCTGCGCCGGGCGCCCGGCGGCCTGGGCCGGGAGGCGATGGACCGGGATGTGGAGATCCACCGGCTGACGGGCCGTCTGCGGGCCCTGCGCCGCTTCGGACTGGACCTGTGCCTCGGACGCATCGTCCGTGCGGACGATGCGGAGCCCGTGTACATCGGGCGGCTCGGCCTCACCGACGGCTCGGGGGGCCGGTTGCTGATCGACTGGCGGTCGCCCGCGGCCGAGCCGTTCTTCGCCGCGACCCACGCCAACCCGATGGGTCTGGCGAGCCGCCGCAGGTACCGCTGGACCCGCGGCCGGATCGGCGACTACTGGGACGAGGTGTTCACCGCCGACGGGTTCGAGGGGCACGCGGCGCTGGACGACCAGTCCGCCTTCATCGCGAGTCTGGGCAGCAGCCGGTCGCCGCGGATGCGTGACGTGCTCGGCACCATCCAGTCCGACCAGGACGCCATCATCCGTGCGGGTTCCCGGGGCGCGCTGGTCGTCGACGGCGGTCCGGGTACGGGCAAGACCGTGGTGGCGCTGCACCGCTCCGCCCACCTGCTCTACTCCGACCCGCGCCTCGGTCACCGTCGGGGCGGTGTGCTGTTCGTCGGCCCGCACCAGCCCTACCTGGCCTATGTCGCCGACGTCCTTCCGAGCCTCGGTGAGGAGGGCGTACAGACCTGCACGGTGCGGGATCTCGTCGCCGAGGGAGCGGGGGCTGCGGCGGAGCCCGATCCGCGGGTGGCGCTGCTGAAGTCGTCCGCGGACATGGTGAAGGCGATCGAGAAGGCCGTCGGCATCTACGAGGAGCCGCCCACCGAGGAGATGACGGTCACGACCCCCTGGTCCGACGTCCGGCTGGGCCCGGAGGACTGGGCCGAGGCCTTCCGGGCGGCAGCCGGTACCCCGCACAACGAGGCGCGCGAGCAGATCCGGGAGGAGCTGCTGACGATCCTGTTCGACAAGCTGGACGACGAGGACCTGTCGGTCGACGCGTTGCGCAGGTCGCTGCGGCACGACGAGGAGCTGATCGGGACGCTCGACCGCGCCTGGCCGACGATCGATGCGGCCGACCTCGTCGGCGACCTGTGGTCGGTACCGTCCTACCTGCGGATGTGCGCTCCCTGGCTCGGCCGCGAGGACGTCTCGGCCTTGCAGCGCGAGGACGCCCGGGCCTGGACGGTGTCCGACCTGCCGCTCCTGGACTCGGCCCGGCAGCGGCTCGGCGATCCGGAGGCGGCGCGACGGCTGCGGCGGCACAACGCCGCGGTGGCCGCCGAACGCGAGCGCATGGCCGGCGTCATCGACGACATCCTCGCGGCCGACGACGACGGCGAGGGTGCGGTGACGATGCTGCGCGGCAAGGACCTCCAGGACAGCCTGATCGACGAGAGCTCGCTGCCGAGCGTCGACCCGGACCGGCTCGCGGGACCGTTCGCGCACATCGTCGTGGACGAGGCGCAGGAACTGACCGACGCGGAGTGGCAGATGCTGCTGCTCCGCTGTCCGTCCCGGAGCTTCACCATCGTCGGGGACCGTGCCCAGGCCAGGCACGGGTTCACCCAGTCGTGGCAGGAACGGCTGGAGCGGATCGGTTTCGACCGGATCAGCGTCGCCTCCCTGAGCATCAACTACCGCACTCCCGAAGAGGTCATGGCGGAGGCCGAGCCGGCCATCCGGGAAGCGCTCCCGGACGCCAACGTGCCGACCTCCGTCCGCAGCAGTGGTGTTCCCGTCGTCCACGGATCCGTCGCCGATCTGGACTCGATCCTCGACGGCTGGCTCGAGGCGCACGCCGACGGGGTGGCCTGCGTCATCGGCGCTCGCGCCGGCGAGGCGGGCAGCTTCCGGGCGAGGCCGCGGGTCCGGTCGCTGACCCCTGGACTGTCGAAGGGCCTGGAGTTCGACCTGGTCGTCCTCATCGACCCGGAGACCTTCGGCACCGGCATCGAGGGAGCGGTCGACCGCTACGTCGCGATGACCCGCGCGACGCAGCAACTCGTCGTCCTCACGAGTTCCTGACGCAGAGCCGGGACGCTGTGATCGGGGCGCCGGGGTCGGGGCGCTGCGCGCAGGACGGTGCGGGCAGGACGGTGCGCTCAGTCCTGCCGGACCCGGTCGTAGACGAAGGCGCTCTCGCCCAGTTCCCCGGTCTCCTGGCGGGTCACCCGCCACTGGGAGCCGGGCAGGCCGTCCTCGAACAGCCGCTGCCCGCCCCCGGCTATCTCGGGGCAGATCAGGAGGTACAGCCGGTCGATCAGGTCCGCGGCGAGCAGCGGCTTGATGACGCTCGGGCAGCTGTTGACGAGGATGTCGCCCTCGCCGGTGGCCTTGAGGTCGGCGACGACATCGGCGGCCGGGGCGTTCACCACGCGGGTGCGGTCCCACGGCGCCTCGGACAAGGTGGTCGACAGGACCACCTTGTCCGTGTCGACCAGCCACTTCGCGTATCCCCGATCGCGCGGATCGGCGTTCTCGTCCTCGGCGACCGTCGGCCAGTAGCCCAGGAACCCCTCGGCGTTGAGCCGGCCGAGGAGGGCCGTGGTCGCGCCCTCCCGGATGCGGGTGAGGTGGTCCCGTGCGACCTCGGTGGTCGCGTAGCGGACGATGGCGCCCAGATCGCCGGGCCCGCCGGGCCCGTTGTAGCGCCCGTCGAGGGTGAGTGCGATGTTCGCGGTCACCTTGCGTCCGGTGGGGTCGGTCATGACTGCGCTTCCTTCCGTGCGGCGTGCCGAGAGGCGCCGAGGGCGTCGGCGAGGTGGTCGAGGCTCTGGCCGAAGCCGATCTCGATGCCCGCGATGAAGTCGGCGGAGTCGATCGTGCTGTCGGTGATCCGGTAACGGATGTCGAGGTCCGTGCCGGTACCGGTACCGGTGGGCCGGAGGTCGAAGTCGACGTGTGCGGTGAAGGCGATGCTGCCGTCGGGCAGCCGGGGGGAGAGCCGGTACGCGAGGCGCTCGCCCGGGCGTACGTCGTCGACGACGCCCTCCCCGTGCCCGGCGACCGGGTCCGAGCCGTCGGCGTCCTCGGCGTCCCGGTACTCCAGGACGATCCGTCCGCCGGGCCACGCCTCGAAGACGAGCTCGCCGACGCGCAGGTCGTCGGGGGTCCACCAGCGGGCGAGCAGGTCGGACTCGGTCAGGTGGCGCCAGACCAGGTCGGGGCCCCCGGTGAGCGACCGGTGGAAGGCGAAGGAGCGGCCGTCGGCCCACCCCGGCTCCAGCGCGGCCAGCCGCTCGGTGTCGACGCCGATCCCGTAACGGTCGAAGGTCTCGCGCGGTCCACCGGCCCGCTCGGCGGTGTCGGCGAGTCGGCCGAGCGCGGCCGCCAGGTCCCGCAGGGGCTCGGGTTGCAGTGCGTAGATGCGGCGCTGACCGGTGCGCCGGGAGGTGACGACGCCGGCGCGTTCGAGGGTCTGGAGGTGTTTGGTCGTCTGCGGCTGGCGGGCCTCGGCGAGCTGGGCGAGGACCCCGACCGGGCGGGGCCGCTCGGCCAGCAGACCGACGAGCCGCCAGCGGGCCGGGTCGGCCAGTGCTGCGAGGAGTGCGTCCATGCGACCAAGTATTCTCCACGACGCATATTCTCGTCAAGGAATATCTCCGGATCGTGTGCGGCGCGTGCGGTGCCGCCGCCGGACCGCGGAGGCGATCAGGACCAGGAGCACCGCGGCCCCGTACACGGTCGCGCTCAGCGCCGACCGGTGACCGAAGACGGGTGCGAGGAGGTAGACGGCGGCGCCCGCCAGGGCGATGCCCAGCCATTCCCAGCGCCCGTCCAGGCCCACGAGGGCGATCAGGAGCAGGGCGTACCACGAGTATCCGGGGGTGAGGAGCACGAAGGCCCAGCCGGTGACCAGGAGCGCACCGCTCCACGGACGGAGCGGGTCGCCGCGCCGCATCACGTGGAGGGACACCCCCGCCATCGCAACGAGCAGCACCGGCAGCGCCCAGTCGTCCGGGAGGACGAGACGCAGCAGGGCGTAGCGGGAGCCGGCCGAGGGGTCGTCGTAGCCCTCCTCGTCCACGTAACCGCCCAGGTAGCCGAGGACGGAGTCGTGCGAGAGGAGCACGTAGGGCAGGTAGGCGAGCAGGACGAAGGCGGCGGCGGGGACCAGGACGGCGGCCGCGTCGCGGACCCGCCGCACCCCGGACAGCGCCCCGGGCATCACGACGGCGGGCATCAGTTTGGTCGCGACGGCGGCACCCAGGACCAGGCCCCCGGCCGCCCGGCGGCCGGTGCCCCGCGCCGCGACGAGTCCGAGGCCGATCACGGCGAGCAGCACGCCCAGTACGTCCACGTGCGCGTTGTTGACGGCCTCGACCGGTACCGCCGGACACCAGGCCCAGTAGGCGGCCCGGCGCAGGTCCCGGCCCCGGCGGCGCAGGATCATCAGCAGCGCACCGGTCACGCCGAGGGAGAGCAGACCGGCTCCGATCTGGAGCGGCTTGTGCCGGGCGCCCTCCGGGGAGAGCCGGTCGACCGCGAGGAAGTACGCCTCGGCGACGGGCGGGTAGATGGTGTGCACGGCGGGCCGGTTGATCCGGGTGCAGTGCCGGACGGGGCCACCGGGGATGGGGGCCCGGTCCGGTCCGGCGCAGGCGGCTCCGGTCGGGAAGAGCCAGGGGTCGCGCAGCCGGGCCACCGCCCGGTCCTGCGGGGCGTGGTCGTAGGGGGAGACGCCGGCCGACTGGACCCGGCCGTCCCAGGCGTAGCGGTAGGAATCGGTGCTGGTCCGGGGCGGTGCCACCAGCCCGGTCACGGTGACGGCAACGGCCCCGGCGAGGAGCAGGGGCAGGACGTGGGCGACCGGAACCCTGCGCAGGGCGAGGAGGGCGAGGGCGAACAGCACCCAGCAGACCGCGTACCGGCCGAACAGCCCGGCGGGGTCGGTGAAGTAGCCGTCGTGGCCGACGGTGAGGACGAGGACGGCCGTGAGGACGGCGAGCACCACGGCAGTGACGGCCGTGGCGGCGGAGCCTGCCGTGGTGACTCGGCCGGCGGCGGACGCGGGGGCGGGGGCGGTACGCGGTTTCACGTCCGCAGCGTTCCAGCAACCGCTCCGGAAGTGGGGCCCGCAGCCCCGCATGTCCGCATTCCGTAAGGTGTTCCAACGGCCCATCGGGGCGCGGCCGGGGGTGTCATGGGCTCATGCGCTTCACTCCACCCCACGGCCCGCCGATCACCTTCAGGGCGCGGCTGCACGACGCCCGTACGGCGACGGTCATCGGCCGCCTGCTGGGCCTCGCCATCCTCGTCTGTTTCGCCACCGGCGTGCTCAGCCACTACTTCCAGCACCCGCCGCCCTGGCTCGCCGACCGGCTCCCGAGCCGCCCGTCCTGGGGCTACCGGCTCACGCAGGGCCTGCACGTGGCCTCCGGTACCGCCGCGGTCCCGCTGCTCCTGGCCAAGCTGTGGGCCGTCTACCCGCGGCTTTTCGCCTGGCCGCCGGTGCGGTCCGTACGGCACGCCCTGGAGCGCCTTTCGGTGGCCGTCCTCGTCGCCGCCGCGATCCTCGAGCTGTTCACCGGGCTGCTGAACACCTTCCAGTGGTACCCCTGGCCGTTCTCCTTCGTACCGGTGCACTACGCCGTCGCCTGGCTCCTGCTGGGGGCGATGCTGCTGCACGTCGCCGTGCAATGGCCGCGGATCCGCGAGCACTTCACCCGCCGCTCCCCCGGCACCCTGGCCCTGCCCGAGGCCGACGGGCCGGACCGGCGCCGGCTGCTGGCGGCCGTCGCGGCCGGCGTCGGCGCGGTCACCCTGACCACCGTCGGACAGTCCGTCACCGCGCTCGGTCCGCTGGACCTGTTCGCCCCCCGCAGCCCCGCCCACGGGCCCCAGGGGCTGCCGGTGAACCGTACGGCGGCCGCCGCGCGCGTCACCGAGGCCTCGCTGGCCGACTGGCGGCTGACCGTGGCCGGGCCGCGTCCGTACACCCTCACGCTGGCCGAACTGCGCGCGCTCCCACAGCACGAGGTGACCCTGCCCATCGCGTGTGTGGAGGGCTGGAGCAAGTCCGCCCGGTGGACGGGCGTGCGGGTACGGGACCTGCTGGAGCGCGCCGGAGCGGGCCCGGGTGCGCGCTGCCGGGTGGTATCGCTGGAAGCGGCGGGCGCGTACCGGGTGATGGAGATGGGCCGCCTGTACGCGCAGGATCCGCTCACGCTGCTGGCGCTGCGCCTGGGCGGAGAGGTGCTGTCGCTGGACCACGGATACCCGGCGCGGATCATCGCTCCGAACCGGCCGGGCGTGCTCCAGACCAAATGGGTCGGCCGGCTGGAGGTCGTGTGATGGTGTTCCGGTACGCGGTCGGCGGCTTCGGTCTCGTCGTGATGGCCTTCGGCGGGTTCCTGCTGGTGCGGGAACCCGAACCCTGGCGGATCGCCGGGTGGCTCGCGGGCGGCGTCCTCGTGCACGACGGACTGGTCGCGCCGCTGGTGATCGCGGTCGCGGCGGTTGCCGCCGCCGCGGGTCTGCGACTGCGCGGGACGGCGCGCGCCGCGCTGATCGTCGCCGGTTCGCTGACGGTGATCGCCCTGCCGCCGCTCCTGCGGCCCGGCGGCGTGGCCAACGCGACGGTGCTGCCGCTGGATTATCCGCGCAACTGGTTGCTGGCGATGGCGACACTCGCCGTGCTCACGGCCGGGTACGTCGCAGCTCGCGCCGGCGTACGACGGGTGGCGCGGCGGCGCGCCGCGAAACCACAAGGCTGACGCCGGCCCGCAGCACCGACCGGTGGATGCGGAAGGGGGGTGACGTGCTCGCCACGTCACCCCCCTTCTCGTAGGTCGGTCAGCGCCGCAGGGCCACGAAGGCGCGCCCGGCGGCCTGCCAGGGCACGGACCGGGTCCAGCCGGCGTCCGGAGCCGCGGCGCACAGGGCGCGGGCACCGAGCCGGGCCCACCGGAAGGGGGCTCCCTGGCCGCCGCGGCCGTCGTCGACGTGCACCTCGACGCGTTCGTCCACGTCGGCGGTGGCCACCTCGACCAGCAGGGAGCCGCCCGGCGCGGCAAGTCGGGCGGCGCGGCGGAGCAGGGCGGCCGGGTCGCCGCCGATGCCGATGTTTCCGTCGATGAGCAGGACCGTGCCCCAGCGGCCCTCACCGGGCAGCGGATCGAAGACCGACCGGCACAGAGCGCTGCCGCCCGCCCGTGTCGTACGGGCCACCGCCTCCGGGGTGACGTCCACACCCAGCGCCCGGTGGCCGCGTGCGGCAAGGGAGGCGACGAGGCGCCCGGGGCCGCAGCCGATGTCCAGGACCGGTCCGCGGCAGCGGGCGAGGACGCCCTCGTCCGCCTCGTCGGGCTCGGCGCACCAGCGCTCCACGTCCAGCGGGAGCAGCCAGCCGTCCGCGCGCCGCAGGTAGAGGGGGCCCCGGCCGGAGCGCAGCGCGTCGGCGTAGGGGTCGGCCTGCCAGGTGAGGACGGATTCGGTGGCGGCGGGTTCGGTACGGCCGGATGCGGTGCGGCCGGATGCGGTGCGGCCCGATGCTGTGCGGCCGGATGCGGTGCGGGCCGGTTCGGTGAGCTGGGCGGTCATCGGGTCACCGCGCGGAGGCCGGAGTGCAGGGCGGCGAAGCGGGTTCCGGGTACGGCGGCGGCGACCCGCGCCGCGTCGGCCGGCGTGTCCACGTCGCACAGCTCGGGCAGGTCCCGTACCGCGCGCCCGGAGGCGGTCAGCCGGCCGCGCTGCACCTCGCCCGTGGTCGGCAGGGACATGGGGACCCCGAGGAGCAGGGCCGGGTCGGGCTCGGCCAGGCCGAGCGCCCAGAACCCGCCGTCGTCGGCGGGGCCGAACCAGGCGTCCGCCTCGCTGAAGTCGAGTCCCCGCGCGAGGAGTTCCGGGGTGACCTGCGGGGTGTCCATACCGACAAGCAGGGTCGGCCCGTCGGCCCCGCCGAAGGCCGCGGCCAGCCGCGCGTCGAGCCCGCCCGCGCACTGCGGGACGACCTCGATGCCGTGGGGCAGCCAGGGCCCGGGCGCTCCGTCGAGGACCAGGACGCGCCGCCGGGCCGGGGTGGCGAGTACGGCGTCCAGCGTGTCCTGGAGCGCGGCCCGGGCCAGGTCGGCGGCCTGTTCGGGAGTGAAGTGCGGGGTGAGGCGGGTCTTGACCCGGCCTGCGACGGGGGCCTTGGCGATGACGAGGAGGGTGCTCATGCGGAAACCCCTTCGGTGGGTGCGGAGCGGGTGCCCGGCGGCTCGGCGAGCACCTTGCGCATGTCGCGCACGGTCTGCCAGGTGCCCCGCCAGGTGCCGGTGACCTTGGACTTCCCGGAGCGGGGCAGGTAGGGCACGTCGGTCTCGGCGACGCGCCAGCCGGCGTCCGCGGCCCGTACGACCATCTGGAGCGGGTAGCCGCTGCGCCGGTCGGTCAGGTGCAGGCCGAGCAGCGCCTCGCGGCGCGCGACCCGCATCGGTCCGAGGTCGTGCAGTCGCAGCCCGGTGCGGCGGCGCAGCATCCGCGCCAGCGCCAGGTTCCCGGCGCGCGCGTGCACGGGCCATGCGCCGCGCCCCTGCGGGCGGCGGCGGCCGAGCAGCAGGTCGGCCTCACCGGCGGCGACCCGCGCCGCCATGGCGGCGAGCAGCCCGGGGTCCATGGAGGCGTCGCAGTCGCAGAAGCAGACCAGGTCGGCGCGGGCCGCGAGGAGCCCCGCGTGGCAGGCGGCGCCGAATCCGCGCCGGCTCTCGTGCACGACGGTGGCACCCAGGCTGCGGGCGATCTCCGCCGAGCCGTCGGTCGATCCGTTGTCGACGACGATGGGCCGCCACCCGGCCGGCACGCGCGCCAGCACCCAGGGGAGCGCCTGCGCCTCGTCGAGACACGGCAGTACGAGGTCCGCGCGGGGCGGAGAACTGGCTGATGAAGTCACCCTCCACACCGTAGGAATCGGGACGTCGGAAAAGGGGCCCGCAGACCTTACGAAACGCGGACGCCGTGCCGCCCGAGGGGGTCCGCGCCACACGCGGGGCCGGGCGGATGACAGCCTGGGGTCATGGCAGTGAGCAATGTGGACCGCGCGAACGAGCAGCCCCGCGCCGACGTGACCGACACCGAGCGGGGCGGCGCCCTGGGCAGCGTTCTGGTCGTGGACGACGATCCGACCGTCTCGGAGGTCGTGGCCGGGTACCTGGAGCGGGCCGGTTTCACGGTGCGCCTGGCCGCGGACGGCCCGGCCGGCCTGCGCGCCGCCGAGGAGCACCGCCCCGATCTGATAGTCCTCGACCTGATGCTCCCCGGGATGGACGGGCTGGAGGTCTGCCGGCGGCTGCGCGCCCGCGAGAGCGGCGGCGGGGAGAACGGCGGCCGGCCCGTCCCGGTCATCATGCTCACCGCGCGCGGTGACGAGGACGACCGGATCCTGGGCCTGGAGGTGGGCGCGGACGACTACGTGACCAAGCCGTTCAGCCCGCGGGAGCTCGTCCTGCGGGTGCGGTCGGTCCTGCGCCGGGCACAGGCCGGCCTCCCGTCCGGTGCTCCGGAGGGCGGTCCGCGCCTCGCGGTGGCGGGCCTGACGCTGGACCCGGCGGCCCGCCGGGTCCACAAGGAGGGCAGGGAACTCGCTCTCACCCTGCGGGAGTTCGATCTCCTCGCCTATTTCCTGCGGCACCCCGGTCAGGTCTGCGACCGGGAGCGGCTGATGCGCGAGGTCTGGGGCTGGGACTTCGGCGACCTGTCGACGGTGACCGTGCACGTGCGGCGGCTGCGCGGAAAGATCGAGGACGATCCGGGCAGCCCGCAGCTGATCCAGACCGTCTGGGGCGCCGGTTACCGCTTCGAGGCGGCTCCGGAGGCCGGGACCGCGGGGGCGGAGGACGGCCATGCGTGATCTGCTGCTGATCGCCCTGTACGCCCTCCTCGGCGCGGGCGCCGCCGGACTGCTCGGGGCCGCGGCCCTGCGGATGCTGCGCCGACGCAGCGTCGCCGTCTCCCTCGCGATCGTCGCCGCGGTCGCCGTGACCGCGATGCTCGCCGGGACGCTGACGGTGGCCTGGGCGATGTTCCTGTCCTCCCACGACCTGGCCGTGGTGACCATGGTCGTCGCGACGGCCGCCGCCGTCTCGATGGCCACCGCGCTGCTCCTGGGCCGCCAGGTGGTCCGGCGCTGCCGGGAACTCGTCGCCGCGGCCCGGGGCTTCGGTGAGGAGGGCACCTTCGCGGCGCCGGTGATACCCGCTCCCGCAGAGCTCACGGCACTGAGCCGCGAGCTGGCTCTCACCAGCGAACGGCTGGCCGCCTCCCGGGAACGCGAGCGGGCCCTGGAGGCCTCGCGGCGCGAGCTGGTGGCCTGGATCTCGCACGATCTGCGCACCCCGCTGGCCGGGCTGCGCGCCATGTCGGAAGCGCTGGAGGACGGCATGGCCGCCGACCCCGCCCGCTACCACCGGCAGATCCGCACCGAGGTCGACCG
Source organism: Streptomyces avidinii (assembly GCF_045161815.1). Lineage (NCBI taxonomy): Bacteria > Bacillati > Actinomycetota > Actinomycetes > Kitasatosporales > Streptomycetaceae > Streptomyces > Streptomyces avidinii. Next base: position 8,005,082 of record NZ_CP108863.1, on the reverse strand, counting down.
CCTCAACTCCATGGTCGGCGACCTGTTCGAGCTCTCCCGCATCCATGCGGGCGCCCTGTCCCTCACCCTCACCCGGATGTCCCTGCACGACCTGGTGGGCGACGCCCTGGCCGGCACGGACGCGCTCGCCCGCGAGCACGGCGTACGGCTGGTCGGCGACGGGGTCGCCTCGCTGCCGGTGGAGGTGGACGGCAAGGAGATGACCCGGGTCCTGTCGAACCTCCTGGTCAACGCCATCCGGCACACCCCGGCCGACGGTACGGTCGCGATCGCCGCCGAACGGCGCGCGGACTCCGTGGTGCTCTCGGTCACCGACGCCTGCGGAGGCATCCCCGAGGATGATCTCCCGCGCGTCTTCGACACCGGCTGGCGCGGCACTCCGGCCCGCACCCCGCCCTCGGGCGCGGGCCTGGGCCTCGCGATCGTCCGGGGCATCGTCGAGGCCCACGCGGGCCATGCGCACGTCCGCAACGTCTCGGGCGGCTGCCGCTTCGAACTGACCCTGCCCGCGGCCGCCGGCTAGGCCGTCCCTTCCGGATCCTGTCGGCCGAGCCCGCGGCGTCCGGTGCCGTGCCCGGCAGGGCGGCGGGGCGGCGGGGCGCCCTTGTCCTGGACGTACTCGGGCGCCGACAACGCGGCCGGGTGCGGTGCCGGACGCCGCGGGCCCGGCAGGATCCGGAAGAGCCGGCCTAGTGATCTGGTTTTGAGGTCGGGGCTCGCCTCGTGAGTCGTGTTCTGTTTCAGATCTTGGGGTTCGCCTGACGTGGCTGGCTTTGTGCCGCTCTGCTGAATGGATGGGTGACACCAGGTTGCCGCCGGTCGTGCTGTCGGATACCGAGCGGTCGACGTTGGAGGACTGGGCCAGGCGGCGTTCGACCGCGCAGGGTCTGGCTCAGCGTGCGCAGATCGTGCTGGCGTGCGCGCGGGGATGGAACAACACGATGGTGGCCGCGCGGCTGGGCATCGAGCGCAAGACGGCGGCCAGATGGAGGACTCGGTTCCTGCGGGACCGCCTCGACGGGCTGGCCGACGAGCCGCGGCCCGGGGTGCCACGGACCATCACCGATGCCCAGGTGGAAGAGGTGGTGGTCCGCACTCTCGAGGAGGTGCCCGCGGGCGGGACGCACTGGTCGAAGCGGGAGCTGGCCAAGGTGGTGGGGATCTCGCCGGCGAGCGTGCTGAGGATCTGGCACGCCTTCGGCCTGCAGCCGTGGCGGACGGAGACCTTCAAGATCTCTCCGGACCCGTTCCTGATCGACAAGATCCGTGACGTCGTCGGTCTCTACCTCGCCCCGCCTGCCAACGCGGCTGTGTTCGCGGTGGACGAGAAACCGCAGATCCAAGCTCTGGAACGAACCGCGCCGGTGTTGCCGATGCTGCCCGGGGTGCCCGAGCGGCGGAGTTTTGACTACGTCCGGCACGGGACCGTCAATCTGTTCGCAGCATTTAACACGGCGACGGGCAAGGTGATCACGAAGCTGTCCGCGCAGCACCGGGCCGTGGACTTCCGTGACTTCCTCGACGAGATCGACCGCCAGACCGATCCCGGTCTGGCGGTCCACGTGATCTGCGACAACCTCTCCGCCCACAAAGCGCCTGTGGTGCACAAGTGGCTGCTGGCGCATCCCCGCTTCCACCTGCACTTCACGCCTACGTACTCGTCATGGATCAACCAGGTCGAGCGGTGGTTCGCCGAGCTGGAACGGCGCTGCCTCGCACGCGGAGTGTTCTGTTCCCTCGACGACCTCAAGGCCGGTCTTGAGAGCTGGATCAAGGTCTGGAACGACGAGGCCCGGCCCTTCAAGTGGACCAAGACCGCCGACCAAATCCTCGACCGCATCTGCCGCTACTGCGACAGGATCTCAAAACCAGTTCACTAGGCCGGGCTCGGGGCGTCCGCGGACGCCGCGAGTTCGGCCATGCCCGTCGTGAACGGGACCTCCGGGCGCCAGCCCAGGTCGCGGCGCAGACGCGCCGAGTCGGCGGTGATGTGGCGGACGTCGCCGAGGCGGTACTCGCCGGTGACGACCGGGGCCGGGCCGCCGCAGGCGGCCGCCAGCGCCTCGGCCATGTCGCCGACGGTCCTCGGGTCGCCGCTGCCGACGTTGTAGGCGGCGAATCCCGCGGACCCGGCGGCCGCGTCCGGCCCGGACAGGGCCTCCAGCGCCACCGCATTGGCCCCTGCCACGTCCCGCACGTGGACGAAGTCCCGCCGCTGACCGCCGTCCTCGAAGACCCGCGGCGCCTCGCCCCGCGCGAGCGCGGACCGGAAGAGCGCGGCCACCCCCGCGTACGGGGTGTCGCGGGGCATCCCCGGCCCGTAGACGTTGTGATAACGCAGCGAGAGGACGCGTCCGCCGGTCGCCCTGGCCCAGGAGGACGCAAGGTGTTCCTGGGCGAGCTTGGTCGTGGCGTAGACGTTCCGCGGGTCCATCGGGGCGTCCTCCGCGACCAGCCCGGGCGCCAGGTCGGCGCCACAGACCGGGCAGCGCGGCTCGAACCGTCCCGCCCTCAGGTCGGCCTCGTCACGCGGTCCGGGCCGGACCGTGCCGTGGGTGGGGCACTCGTAGCGTCCCTCTCCGTAGACGACCATCGATCCGGCGAGCAGCAGCCTCGGCACTCGTGCCCGCGCCATCTCGGCCAGCAGCACCGCCGTCCCCAGGTCGTTGGCCGACACATAGCCGGGCGCGTCCCCGAAGTCCTTCCCCAGTCCCACCCTGGCCGCCTGGTGACAGACCGCCTGTACGCCCGCCAGCGCCCTGGCCACCGCGTCCGGGTCCCGTACGTCCCGCCCGTCCTCCGCCAGGTCGAAGACCAACGGCTCGTGCCCGCGGGCGATCAGTTCGGCGACGATGTGCGAGCCGATGAAGCCCGCGCCTCCAGTCACAAGTACACGCATGCCCCGACGCTATGCCGGGTACGGCCCCGCGACGCGCTCGCCGGACCGCACGTCACGGATCCGTAAGAACAGCGCCGTCCGTCCGGCCGCGCGCTCCCCCGGGGCAGGCGGCCGGACGGCGGCGCTCCTGACGGCCCGGTCAGCGAACGGGACCCGACAGCGGTCCGGGGAGCGCCGGCATGGTCGGGGGCAGTACGCGGGGAGCCGCCGGGGCGCTCTCGCCGGACGGGGCCTGGGCCGGCGGGGTGTCGGCGGAGCGGTCCTTGCCGGCCGGGTCCGGGGTCTGCGGCGCGGTGGTGCCGCAGAGCGACCGGTCGCGGTAGTCCCGCAGGGCGGCGTCGGCCGGGTGCGGGTCGAAGGCGGTGCCGCTCTCGTTGATGCGCTGGTACTTCATCAGGTTGTAGCCGATGGCGAACTGGCGGCGGCCGTCCGGGCTGGACAGGGCCCAGGTGCCGGCGCCGAAGACTCCCCCGTCGTGGCCCCAGGCCGGGCCGCACGGCGTGTCCATGGTGTAGATGCCGAGGCCGTAGCGCATGCCCACGGCCCCCGTCTCGTCCTTGACGTCGACGGTGGTGCGCATCTGGTCCAGCTGGCGGCGGGGCAGGAGGTCGCCGCCCAGCAGGGCTCGGTAGAAGGTGTTGAGGTCCTGCGTGGTGGAGACGAGGGCGCCGGCGGTACCGGCCCAGGTCATGTTGTAGTCGCTGTAGTCGCGCGGCGGGTCGATGATCCCGTAGAAGCTCTCGTACATGCGGGCGTGGGCGCCGCGGATGCGCGGGTCGGTACCCGGGAAGTAGGTGTCGCGCAGGCCCGCACGCCGGATCACGTCCTGGGTGATCAGCCGCTCCGGGTCCTGGCCGGTCACCTTGCGGAGCACCTCGCCCAGCAGCACGTAGTTGGTGTTGGAGTAGGACCAGTCGGTACCGGGTTCGAACAGCTGCGGCCGGGCCACCCCGTACCCGATCAGCTCGGCGGGCCCGATCGTGCGGTACCGGTGGTCGTCCAGGCTCTCCGTGGTCCCCTTCAGGAGGGAGGGGAAGGCGTCGGCGACGTAGTCGTGGATGCCGCTGGTGTGGTTGAGCAGCATGCGTACGGTCACCTTGCGGCCGCGCTCGCCGGGCAGCAGCTCGGGCACGTAGTCGCCGACCGCCCGGTCGAGGTCCACCCGGCCCTTGGCGGACTGCTGGAGGACGGCGACGGCGGTGAACGTCTTGGTGACGCTGCCGACCCGGTGCCGGAGGTCCGGGCGGACCTTGCGCCCGGTGGACACGTCGGCGAGGCCCGCGGCGCCGTCGAAGCGCTCGCGGCCGTCGCGGACGGCGGAGTAGACGCCGTACACGCCCGCCTCCTGGATCGCGTTCAGCCCCGTCTGCAGCCCGGTCCGGTCGAGGTGCCGGCCGGCGGCCGGACCGTAGCCGCTCGGCGCCTCCTGACTCGCGGCGCTCGCGACCGGGGCGAGGCCCGCGAGCAGGGCTATGGCGACGGCGGTGGCCGAGGCGGCGCGACGCAGTCGCGGTGCGGATCGGTCGGCAGGACGGGTGTGGGGCACGGCGGCTCCTCGTCGATGGCCCGGTGGGGCCCGGCGATCTTGGTCACTCCCATTCTTCGGGCCGCCGCGTGCTCCGGCCTCGTCCGTCAGGACGAACCGGGCATCAACCTCCAGACCGACGAGCACCTTGACAGGCCATTACATTTGTCACGTCGCCGCGCTCGGCAGCGCCCTCGCGCGAAGGCGCCGCCCGCGGGCTGTGACTCCGCCCACCCTCCCTTGACCAGGGAAGGAAGGGTTGCCTAACTTCGATGGCATGGCCCCCCACGATCGCACCCCTTCCTCCGACGCCTCCGGTGACCCCGCCGCGTCCGAGCCGGTCGATTTCAGCGTCGACCTCACCTCGCAGGAGGTGCTCCGGCGCGCCCAGGTGATGGCGGCCCTCGGCCCGGACTGGGATCCGCTGGAGGTCCTCCTCGGTGAGGAGGCCGCCTACGACCTGCTGTACTCCGGGCTCGACGCCGATCAGCAGCGCGTCTACGACGAGCTGGTCGCGGCCGGTGTGCTGCCCGCTCGGGGAGACGGCCGTGCTGCCGCTTGACCCGCAGGCCGATCCCGGGCGCCGCGCCTGGGTGGCCTGCCCGAAGTGCGCGGACGCCCGCGGCTGCGAACCCTGCGAGCAGCGGCGCACCTGCTCCACCCACTGGCGCTACCTGCTCACCAACACCGGCAGCCTGCTCCACCTGCAGTGCCCCGGGTGCACCCACGTCTGGGTGCACGAGAGCGGTTTCGGGGCCACCCGCTCCCTGTGGAACCGCGTCACGGGCTCCCGGCCCGGCTTCTGAGCGCCGCGCTCTGCTCAGGCAGCGGTCCAGCCGCCGTCCAGGGGGATCGAGGCGCCCGTGACGTATCCGGTGTGCGGGCCGCACAGCCACAGCACGGTGGCGGCCACCTCCTCCGGTTCGATCAGCCGTTTGACCGCGGAGCGGCTCAGCAGGACCTCGGACACCACCCGACCTGCGTCGATGCCGTGTGCGGCGGCCTGGGCCTCGATCTGCCGCTCCACGAGCGGGGTGCGGACGTAGCCGGGGTTCACGCAGTTGCTGGTGACTCCGTGCGGGGCGCCCTCGACGGCGGTCACCTTGCTCAGTCCTTCGAGGCCGTGCTTCGCGGTCACGTAGCCGGCCTTGAACGCGCTGGCGCGCAGCCCGTGCACGCTGGAGATGTTGACGACGCGGCCCCAGCCCCGTGCGCACATAGAGGGCATGGTCCGGCGGATCAGCAGGAACGGCGCCTGGACCATCACGCGCTGCATCAGTGCGAAGCGCTCCGGTGGGAACTCGGTCAGCGGGGCGACGTGCTGGAACCCGGCATTGTTGACCAGGATGTCGATGTCGGTGGGGAGCTCCCCGACGGCCTCGGCCCGGGCCAGGTCCACCACGTGCGCCCGCCCGCCGATCGCCGCCGCGACGGACTTCGCCGCGGCGGCGTCCATGTCCACCACGTGTACGAGGGCTCCGGCCGCGGCGAGCGCCGAGGCGCAGGCCCGCCCGATGCCGCTGCCGGCGCCGGTCACCAGGGCGGTACGGCCCGCCAGGTCGGGGCCCGCGGCGGCTGCTGCCCCGTGGGGCACGGGAGGGAATCCGCTAGTCATGCCCGGAATCATCCGGCACGGCCGTGGGCCGCTCCCATGTGTGCGGCCACCACAGTCGGGCCGGGGGGCGTGTCGGCCGCCACCAGGCCGGACGGTCGCCCCCTCAGGGCGCGTCCGGCGCCACCGCGCGCAGGGAGAACAGGACGGGCAGGTGGGAGTCCCCGAACGGCAGCCGGTACCGGCCGTCCTCGCCCGGGACCAGGATGCCGCGGGGGTCGAACTCGGCGGCGACGTGCTCGCCGAGGTGCTTGATCGTGAGGCCCGCGGCCGCGGCCGCGGTGACGATCTCGCCGATCGAGTGCGGGTACTGCACGGATTCCTGGGCCGGCAGGCGCAGGCCCGGATCGGCGTAGGTGCCGGTGACCGTTTCGCGGTGGGGCTCACCCCCGCCGTAGGGCCAGTCGACGACCAGCGGATCCAGGGTGGCGACCGCCTGGCAGGCCGGATGCAGATCCACCAGGACCAGGCTTCCGCCGGGCCGCAGGGCTCTCGCCGCGCCGCGCATCCAGGCGCCGGGGTCGGCGATCCAGCACAGGACCCCGTACGTGGCGACGACCACGTCGAAGCCGCCGGCGAGGCTCGTGGGCAGGCGCTGGGTGTCGGCCTCGACGAAGGTCGCGGGCAGGCCCGTCCGCGCGGCCAGCAGGCGGGCCCGTTCGAGTGCGGTCGGCGAGAAGTCGACGCCGGTGACCCGAGCTCCCAGCCGGGCCCAGTTCAGCGTGTCCATGCCGAAGTGGCACTGGAGGTGCAGCAGGTCCAGGCCCCTCACGTCCCCCGCGAGCTCGCGTTCGAGCGCGTACAGGGTCTGGTGTCCGGCGACGAACGTCTCGACGTCGTAGAACAGATCGGTGGACGTCGAGCCGTGGACGCGGGCGCGCACGTCCCACAGGGCGCGGTTGAGCGCGACTCCGTCCGTGCCGGGCCGGGTTTCGGTCATGGGCCCGAGGATGGCACACCGTACGGCCACCGATCGATGTTTCCGGCGGGCCGCCGCAGCAGGCTCAGGAACCTTCGTCCGGCGGCAGCTCGGGCACGGCGGCACGGTTGATCAGGAACTCCTGCCCGACCCCCACGCCCTCGTGCGGCTCGAAGCCGTGGCCGACCAGCGCGAAGTACTGCTCGTACCGCCGCGCACCCGGCGGGTCTCGGACAGCCGGACCGGTCCCGCCCCGCGGGTACGCGCGCTACGCCGGGCCGAGCAGGTCCAGGAGCGGGGACAGGCCGGCGGGCCGCCGGTCGACGGGGAGGTGGTCGACGAAGTGCACCGGGCAGCCGAGCGCCCGGGCGCCGCCGTCCGCGCGCCGGTCGTCTCCGACCATCAGCACCTCGGCGGGGGTGAGGCCGAGCCGGTCGCAAGCGGCCCGGAAGATCACCGGATCGGGCTTCTGGGCGCCCAGCTCGAAGGAGAGCACGTAGGCGTCGACCAGCTCGTCGAGGTCGTGCGTGCGGAAAACGGGTCGCAGGTCCCAGCCGATGTTGCTGACCACCGCCACCGGGAGCCCCCGCCGGCGCAGTGCGCGCAGGGTCGGTGCGGTGTCCGGGTACGGGCGCCAGGCGGCGGGGGCCATGTGACGGTCGTAGAGCGCCTCCGCCAGCTCCGGCTGCGTGATGCCCGCCGCCCGGATCAGCCCGCCGTAGGCCGCCCGGTGCTGCTCGGCGCTGATGTCCCGCTGGTCCCACAGGGCTTCGAGGTGCGCGGGGATGTGCCGGGGCGACGGCCCGCCGGGCAGTGCGCCGTACTCGGTGAGCCGCCGCACCGTCTCGCCGTACTCCTCCTCCGGCGCGATGCCGGTCTCGGCGAGGGCGGCGCCGAGCCACTCCTCGGTGGGCTCGACGCGCAGCAGCGTGCCGGAGAAGTCGAACATCACTCCTTTGATCATGTGGTGATCGTAGGGCAGGCCCGGCGCCGGGCGGAGCGGGCGGCCACCCGTGGGCTCAGGTGGTCGGCTCAGGTGGTCGGGTGCAGCCTGGACGGGATACTCGGTGAACTCTCCGGGTTCCCGTCGAAATTGGCCAGCGCGCTGCCGGCCAGCCAGGTCCGCCAGTCCACGTTCCAGTCGCCGAAACCGTTGTCGAAGGGGGCCATTTTCTCCCCGCCGCTGTTGACCACCTCCACGATGTCGCCCTCGCGGACCGTCTCGAAGAACCAGGCGGCGTCCTCGGTGCTCATGCCCGTACAGCCGTGGCTGACGTTCTCCTGACCCTGCGCCTCGACCGACCAGGGTGCGGCGTGGATGTACTCGCCGCTCCAGGTCACGCGGGTCGCGTAGGAGACGGGCAGGTCGTAGAACTCGCTGGTGCCGCGCTTGATGCCGACGGTGTCGCCGCGCATCCGCACCTTGGGTTCCTTGCGCAGCACGACCTTGATGCCGCTGCGCGTCCTGAAGCCCTCCTTGCCGGTGGTGACCGGGATCGTCCTGATGACCCGTCCGTTGCGGCGTACGGTCATCCGGTGGGTGGCGGAGTCGGTGACGGCCTCGATCCGGTCCGCGATCGTGAACTGCACCTCGTCGGAGGGGCCGCCGTAGTCGTGATCCCCGACCTCGACCCCGTCGAGACCGCTGCGGACGCGGACGACGGTGTGGGCGGGCCAGTACGTACGCGGACGGAAGTGCAGGGTCGATTCGTCGACCCAGTGCCAGGCGCCCTCGACATGGGGCTCCGAGGTCACCTGCAGAGCCTGCTCCAGCCGGGCCCGGGCCGGGAGGTCACCGGCGGGCACCGGGCGGCTGAGGCCGGCCGTCACGATCTCGCCCGCACCGTACGTACCCGGCCGCGGCCCGAACTCGACCGTCAGCCTGCCCCCGTCGGCGGGCGGCGCGGTCCGGAAGGCCATGGTCACGCCGACCGGGGCGCCCTCCGCGTCCTGGGCGCCGACCCGCACGGTGTAGGTCTCCCCCGCCCGCAGCGGCTCGCTGTTGAGCCAGCGCGCGTTGTCCGGGGCGAGGGCTCCGGCCAGGTGGCGGCCGCGCCCGTCGCGTACGGTCACGTCCGTGAGGCGGCCCGCGTCGGCGACGGCGATCTGGAGCGGCCCGCCGGAGTCCGTGGGGAGCACCTCCACCCGCGCTGCCTGCACCGTGCCACCGAGGGAGGGTTCCTTCAGTACGGCTCCCATCCCGCGCGCGGTGGCCCGTACCCGCTGCTCCTGCCAGCCGCTGCACAGTCCGGGTCGGAACATGCGCACCGCGCAGGGCCCGCCGCCGGACTCGCGGCCCTCGTCCAGCACCCTCCCGACCAGCAGCGTGACCGCGGCCTCGCGGGGCGCACCCGCGAGGGTGCCCTCCGAGGTGTCCGCATCGGGCGCCCGGCCCGGCGCTGCGGCGACGACGACCAGCATGGCCCCCGTCACCGCAGCCACGGCGCCCCACGCCTTGGTCGGTTGTCTCCGTCGCATTCGTGGCATAGCCGTATCAAACCGACGTGGCACCTAAATGATGATCATGCCTGCGGCGCTGCGGCCGAACGGGCACCGAAGAGAACTCGGACGGAGCACAGAACCCGCCCCGGACGAGCGCGGACCGGACGCGTGCCCGATACTCGGGTGCCCTCGGGCGGGGCTCCCGCGACAATGCGGTCATGGCTATCCGCACCGTACGGCTGGACGAACTGCCCCTCCTCCAGGACATCGAGAGGGCCGCCGGTCGCTGCTTCCGGGACATCGGCATGCCGGAGATCGCCGACGACGAACCACTGACACTCGACGAGCTCGCCGCCTACCAACGGGCCGGGCTGGCCTGGGTGTCGGCCGACGGGGCCGACACCCCCGGCGCCTACCTGATCGCCGAGCCGGTGGACGGCAACCTGCACGTCGAGCAGGTGTCCGTGCATCCGGACCGGGCGCGCCGCGGGCTCGGCCGGGGCCTGCTGGAGCACCTGGCGGAATTCGCGGAGCGCGGGGGCGTACCGGCCCTGACCCTCACCACCTTCACCGAGGTCCCCTGGAACGCCCCGTACTACGTGCGCTGCGGCTTCCGGCTCCTGGACGACGCCGGGCTCACCCCCGCCCTGCGGGAGATCCGCGACCGCGAGGCGGCGCACGGTCTGGACCGCTGGCCCCGTGCCTGCATGCGCCGCGACCTGTGACGGCCGATGCCCTTTCGATGATCGACCGCGCGTCGCCCTGCGCCGCTCCGCCGAGCGCGAACGGGCATCGCGGGCGTGCCCGCGGTGTGCTGAGGTGGCCGCATGGACCTTCTTGTACTGGGCGGGACCGCTTGGTTGGGGCGTGAGATCACGCGGCAGGCGCTGGACCGGGGCCACGCGGTGACCTGCCTGGCGCGCGGCGAGAGCGGCGAGGTCGCCCGCGGAGCGCGGCTGGTGGCGGCGGACCGGAATGACGACTCCGCCTACGCGGAGCTCCTCGGCCGCGACTGGGACGCCGTGCTGGAGGTGTCCTGGCAGCCGGCCTTCGTCCGCGGCGCGCTCGCGGCCCTCGCGGGGCGGGCCCGGCACTGGACCTACGTCTCCTCCGTCAGCGCCTACGCCGACCACGGCGTGGTCGGCGCCGACGAGTCGGCCGCGCTGCTGACGCCCGCGCAGGGGCAGTACGTGGGGCGGGAGGAGTACGGGGAGGCCAAGGCCGCCTGCGAGGCGGCCACGCGCGCCGCGGCGCCCGACCGGCTCGTCGTCGCCCGGGCGGGCCTGATCGGCGGGCCGGGCGACGGCAGCGGGCGGTCGGGATACTGGGTGGCGCGGTCCGCCCGGGAGGTGGACCAGCCTCTCCTCGTTCCCCGTTCTCCCGGCCTGCCGACCCAGGTTGTGGACGTACGTGATCTCGCGGGCTGGCTGCTGGACCTCGCGCAGGACGGCGCAAGGGGGACCTTCGACGCCGTCGGACCCGTCGTCCCCTTCGACGACTGGGTCGGCCTGTCCCGGCAGGTGGCCGGGCACACCGGTCCGGTGGCGGTGGCGGACCCCCGGTGGCTCTTCGACCAGGGAGTCGGGCCGTTCATGGGCCCCGAGTCGATGGCCATGTGGATGCCGGATCCCGAGTGGGCCGGCTTCTGCGCCCGCAGCGGTGCCGCGGCGCGCGCGGCCGGGCTGCGCCACCGTCCGCGCGCGGAGATGCTGGAGGACCTCCTGCGATGGGAACGCGCCGAGGGACTGGAACGCCCCCGCCGGGCCGGCCTGAGCAGCGCCCGCGAGCGCGAGCTCCTCACCGCCCTCCGCGAGGCACCGGTGTCCTGACGGGCGATCGAATGGCTTGATTTCCCTATTCCGCATGGCTGGATCCTGCCGGTGGGCTTAACTGGGCGCCCGCTCCTCTTCCATGTCCATGGCAGGAGAACCGTGTACTCGCAACCGCACCCTCCGCAGCCTCCGCAGCCCTTCCTCCCGGCCGCGCCCCCGAATCCGCGCTGGGCCCCGGCGTTGGCCGTCCCGGCGGTCGTCGTCGCCACGCTCATCGTGCCCCCGGTGGGCGCCGCGCTGGCCTTCCTCGCCCGCTGGGGCAGGACCGGCAGGATCGTGACGGTCGCGCTCGCCTCGATCTGGTTCTTCGTCCTGGTCGCCGCCTCCTCGGACCCGAAGCCCCGGCCGGCGGCCGCCGAGCCACGGCCCGCGCCGACGGTCACGGTCACCGTGACGGCCGCCGCCCCGGCCGCGGTAGCCGCCGCGCCGAGCCCCAGCCCCTCCCCGACCGCCCCCGCCACCAGTCCCGCTCCCGCACCTCCCCCCACGCCCGCCGAACAGCCGGAAGCCGGGCCGGCACCGGCGAGCAGCCCCCGGAGCGAGGATCCCGACGACTCCTCGTCGTCCGGCGGGGGCGGCGGCAGCGCCTATTACAAGAACTGCACGGCGGCGAGGGCGGCCGGAGCGGCACCGGTACGGCGCGGAGATCCCGGTTACGGCCGCCACCTGGACCGCGACGGCGACGGCGTCGCCTGCGAGTAGCACCTCGAAACCCGGCCGCGGCTCACTCCAGTCCGTACCGCCGGGCCGATTCCTCCTCCTGGGCCAGCCGGTGCAGCGCGTTCAGCACCGGCCGGAACAGGATGGTCGCCGCCACCGCGGTCTCGACCTGCTCCGCCTCCGAGGGGTGGGTCTCCACGAAGTCCAGGTCCCGCACGGCCGCTTGGTGCATCAGCTGCGCGTAGGGGGCCATGAGTGTGGCGTCCCACGGATAGCCGAGCCGCATCAGTGTGGCCACGGCCGCCACCAACGAACGGTGCACCGGGGAGAGTTCGCCCACCTCCCGGGCGGTGGACCAGCCCAGGGCCTGGAGCAAGCGGTCCACCTCCGCGCGCGCGGCGGCCGTGGCCTCGTCCTCGTCCTCGCCCCTGCCGTCGGCCGGTTCGGGCTCCCGGGGCAGCGCCCACAGGGCCGCGCCCAGGCGGATCGTGCGACCCAGGGACTCGTCGTCGACGTGCCCGAGCACCTTCCGGACGTTCGCCACCGGCACCTGGCCGACCTGGATCATCGCGCGCACCAGCCGCAGCCTGCGCAGATGACCCTCGTCGTAGTCGGCGGTCGTCGCGCTGACGCGGCGGCCGGGCGGCAACAGCCCTTCACGCAGGTAGTACTTGATCGTGGCGATGGCCACACCGCTCCGCTCACTCAGTTCTGCGAGCCGCACTCTCTTGAACCTTCCCTTGGCGAGTGCCACTATCCAATCATGTGACGGTTGGACAGCGGAGCTATCCAACAAGGCGATCGGGAGGCCGGCGTGTTCGCGAAACCCTTACCGGGCCGTACCACCGCAGCCGCCGAGGGGGACGTCGTCGTCCTCCTCATCGGCATGCGCATCAACCACTTCTGGGCCGTCCACCACTGGGTGCCGGTGGTCCTGGCGATGCCCCGCATGCTCCGGGAGCTCGCCAAGGACCCCACCCGGGGGCTGCTCGGCCACGTCCTGCTGACCGCGTCACCCCGTACCTACTACGTGGTCCAGTACTGGGAGTCCAAGGAGAAGCTCTACGCGTACGCCGCGGCTCCGGACATGCTCCACCACAGGGCATGGTCGATCATCAACCGCAAGGACCGCGCGGGGAAGCTGCGCCGCCACGTGGGCCTGTGGCACGAGTCGTACATCGTCCCCGAAGGTTCGTACGAGGCGATCTACTTCGACATGCCGCCCTTCGGGCTGGCGGCGGCCACCGGGGTGCTGCCCCTGGAGAGCCGCGGCCGGCGCGCGGCCGACCGCTTCGCGCACCGTTCGTCCGCGCCCGCGCCCGCGCCCGCGGCCGAGGCCTCGGCCGGGACCGGGACCGGGACCGGGACCGGGGCCTCTGCCGACCGGTGAACCCGGGTCCGGGTCAGCGTCGCGGCCTGGTCGCGACGGCGGCCGTGACGGTGACGCTCCGGACGTAGGTACCGCCCGGGTCGTGGGCCAGCAGGGCGCCGCGCAGCTCGGACTCGAAGGCGTCCTTCCGGTCGCCGAACCGGGCCGGGGCGGAGCCGGCGCGGGAGAACTGCAGGCCGACCACCTGGTCCAGGGTGCAGCGCGTGGACTGCTCCCATGTGGTGATCTCGACACGGGAGAACACCGACTTCGCGAGACGGTCCGCCAAGTCCTGCACCTCATCGCCCGGTTCGTCCGCCGGGCGCGCGGGCCGGTGGTCCGGTCCGAGGAAACGCGCGCACACCTCGTCGACGACGGCCGGCCAGGAAGGGCCCGGGCCGGACCGCCCGGACGCCGCCGGCGAGGTGGTGACCACGGCGATCCCGCCGCGCGGGGCGAGCATGCCGTCCAGGTCGGCCGGGACCCGTACGCGGTCCATCAGGTGGAAGGCGCCGCCGATCACGCACAGGTCGAGCCGGGGCAGGCACAGCCGGCCGATGCCGGCGGCGTCGCCGCGCAACCAGGAGACGTTCGTGCGACCGTGCTCCTCGGCGAGCCTGGACCCTTCGGCGAGCATGGCCGGTTCCGGATCGACGGCGTAGACGTGCTCGGCGAGCGGCGCCAGCGGCAGGGAGAGCGTGCCCGGTCCGGCGCCGAGGTCCAGTACGGTCTGGGACCCGTCGAGCGCGAACCGGTCCGCGAGGAGCGCGTAGCACTCCGCCGGATACGGGGGCCGGTAGCGGGCGTAGTACGGGGCGGCGGACGCGATCGGGGTGCTCATGGGGTCCTCCCGGGCCGGGGTTGCATCCGCCGATGGTGGGGCACAACCCGCCGTTCGGCAGCGGCTGGGGCCCGCAAATCCCCCGTACGGATGCTCCCGTCCCCCGAGACCGACCCCGCGGAGGCCGACCGCATGGTCGCCCCGGGGGTCGGTCCTTTCCCGGCGCAATACGCCGTGCGAGTGGTGAGGTGGCCGCGGATCACGTCTGCGGGGTCAGCCGCTCCCACAGGAAGGTGTGCACCAGGGCCTCGTTGAAGGCGGTCTGCCGGTGGTCGGTGGCACCCGCGTGGCCGCCCCCGAGGTGCTCGTGGAACAGGACGGGATGCCCGTGCTCGCGCAGCCGGGCGGCCATCTTGCGGGCATGACCGGGGTGCACCCGGTCGTCGCGGGTCGAGGTCAGCAGGAGCAGCGGCGGGTACGCGGGTCCGTCCGCGCGGACCTGGTGGTACGGGGAGATCCGCTCCAGGTGGGGCCGGTCGTCCGGGCTGTCGGGATCCCCGTACTCGGCGATCCAGCTGGCCCCGGCCAGCAGCTTGTGGAAACGCAGCATGTCCAGCAGCGGCACGTGCGCGACGACCGCGCCGAACAGTTCCGGGTCGCGGGTGAGCATGGCGCCCATGAGCAGCCCGCCGTTGCTGCCGCCCTCGATGCCCAGCTGGGCGGGGGTGGTGATGTCCCGGGCGGTGAGGTCCCGGGCGACCGCGGCGAAGTCCTCGTACGCCCGGACCCGGTTCGCGCCGAGGGCGGCCTTGTGCCAGCGGGGCCCGTACTCGTGGCCGCCTCGGATGCCCGCGACGACGTACGTGCCGCCGCGCGCGAGCCAGGCGCGTCCGGTGACCGCGCTGTACTGCGGGACCATGGAGATCTCGAAGCCGCCGTACCCGTAGAGCAGGGCGGGGCCGGGGCCCGGGCGGTCCTCAGGGCCGACGACGAAGTACGGCACCCCCGTACCGTCCGCGGAGGTCGCGAAGTACTGGCGCACGGCGAGGCCGGCGGTGTCGAAGAGCACCGGGCTCTGCTTGAGACTCTCGCTGTCGCTGTCGCTGTCGCCGGTGCCGCCGGCCGTTCCCCGGTAGAGCGTGGCGGGCTGGAGGAAGCCGGAGACCTGGTGGAAGTACTCGTCGCTCACGTCCGGGTCCGTGCCGGTGACCGAGGCGGTGGACAGCGGCGGCAGGCCCGGCAGCGGTGCCCGCTGCCAGCCGCCGGAGCCCGGACCCTCTCCCGGGGTGAGCAGCTCCATCCGGGAGGAGACGTCGGCGCGCGTGCTGAGGATGAGGTGGTTGCGGGTCCAGCTGTACCCGGCGAGCGCGGTGCGCTCGTCCGGGGTGAACAGCACCTCGGCCTCGCGCTCCCCCGCCCGGAAGGCGTCGAAGTCGAAGGCGAGCAGGCTGCCCGCGGGGTGGCCGAGCCACGGCGACTTGGGAGTGACGATCAGCCACCGGCGGTGGACGGAGGCGCCCGCGTCGTCCGGGACCTCGACCTTCTGCGGCGGGGCGGCGGCGTCCTGCGGGAGCAGGAAGAGCTCCTGGTTCCAGAAGTCGATCTGCCGGTGGACGAAGTCCCGCTCGAAGCCGGGGGTGTCGTCGTGCCATCCGGAGGCGGACAGGTCCTCCGGCCGGCCCTCGTAGACCAGCTGCGCGTCCGCGAGGGGCGTGCCGCGGTGCCAGCGGCGTACCTGGAGCGGGTAGCCGGAGGGGGACATCGAGCCGGCGCCGAAGTCCGTGCCGATCCAGACGCGGTCGTGGTCGATCCAGCCGATCCGGGTCTTGGCCTCGGCGACCGTGAACCCGTCCTCGACGAATTCCAGGGTCTCCAGGTCGAACTCGCGCACCACACAGGCGTCCGCGCCGTCCCGCGACAGCAGGACGAGGGCGTGCCGGTGCTCGGGGGCCAGGACCCGGCTCCCCGCCCAGGCCCACTTCTCCTCCTCGGCCTCGGCGAGTGCGTCGAGGTCCAGGAGCACCTCCCAGGCCGGCCGGTCCGTCCGGTACTCCTCCAGCGTGGTGCGCCGCCACACGCCGCGTACGTGGTCGGCGTCCTGCCAGAAGTTGTAGAGGTGGCGGCCGCGGCGGACGACGTAGGGGATCCGGCCGTCGTCGTCCAGGACCTCGCGCATCTCCTGTTCGAGCACCTTGAACCGGGGCGAACCGGTCAGCGCGTCCACGGTCTCGGCATTGCGCTCCCGGACCCAGGCGAGGGCCTCGTCGCCGGACACGTCTTCCAGCCACAGGTAGGGGTCTTCATCACTCATCAGGCGATTGTGCAGGAAGTGACCGGCGGGCGTCGCGCAGCGCCGTGTGCACCGACCAGGTCACCGAGACCAGCGGCACCGCGACCACCGCGCCGACCACCCCGGCGGCGATGGCCCCCGCGACCACCGAGATCGCCACCACCAGCGGGTGCAGCCGGACCGCCCGGCTCATCACCAGCGGATGCAGCAGATGGCCCTCGATCTGGCCGATGATCACGATCAGCGCGACCACCACGCCCGCGACGAGCGGTCCCTTCGCGGCCAGCGCGACCACCGCGGCGACCGCCAGCGCGACCGGCGACCCGATGAGCGGGATGAAGGCCGCGAAGAACTCCAGCAGGGCGAGCGGCACGGCCAGCGGGACCCCGAGGAGGTAGAGCGCCACCCCCACCAGGACCGCGTTCGTCGCCGCGACGAGGACGATCCCGCGGGTGTAGCCGGTGAACGTACGCCAGGCCGCACCGCCGGCGATGCCCACGCGGGCGCGCACCGGCGGGGGCAGCTGGGCACAGAACCACGCCCACTGCCGGTCGCCGCCGTGCAGGAAGAAGAACGAGCAGAAGGCCCCGAGGGCGAGCACGGTCAGGACGTGCACCAGCCGCCCGGCTCCGCTCACCGCCTGGCTGAGCACGGTGGACCGGTGGCTCGACAGGTAGTCGCCGAGGCGGGACTGGAGGTCGGACAGCGAGTGCGGGTTCAGCCGGAAGGGCGGTCGCTCCAGGTACTCCTCGATGCTGTCGATTCCCTGGCGGAACTCCCGGGCCAAGGTGGTGCTCTCCCCGGCCACCGCCGTGCCGACCAGGGTCAGCACGCCGAGCAGGAGCAGCACGCTGCCGAGGAGGGTGACCGCGACGGCGACCGAGCGGGGCAGGGTGCGCGCGAGGCGCCGGGTGGGCCACCACAGCAGGGCGGCGACGACGAGGCCGAGGAAGACGGCCACGGCGATCTCGTGGAACCGGCCGAGCACGGCGAAGACGGCGTAGACGGCGGCGCCGACCACCAGCAGGCGCCAGGCGTACGACGCTGCCGTACGCAGGAACGCTGACACCGGCGGCATGACCCATGAGTGCCACCGCGGAGGCCCCATGCCACGCGCGGGGCGCCGGATTCGCCCGTCCGTGATCAGTACGGGCGCCGGTGCGCAGAAAATGCGTTGCCCCGCGTGGTACGTCCACGGACGATGGCATCTCGTGAGCACTTCCCGCTGGACCGGCGTACTGCCCGATTTCTCCCCGTTCCGTGCGAGCCGGGACTTCCGGCTGCTGTTCTACCAGGGGACGGTGACGTACTTCGGCTCGTTCATGGCGATGATCGCGCTGCCGCTGCAGATCAAGCACCTGACGGACTCTCCCCTGGCGGTCGGCGCGATGGGTGCGGTGGAGCTCGTGCCCCTGGTGGTCTTCGGCCTGTACGGGGGCGCGCTGGCGGACGCGGTGGACCGGCGTCGGATGATCCTGCTGACCGAGGCCGGCCTCGGGGTGCTCGCTCTGGTGCTGCTGGTGAACGCGCTGCTGCCGGATCCGCTGCTGTGGCCGCTGTACGTGGTCGCGGCGGGTGTGTCGGCGCTGGCCGGGCTCCAGCGGCCGGCCCTGGACTCGCTGATGGCCCGGATCGTGCCGCACGAGCAGCTGACGGCCGCCGCCGCGCTGAACGGGCTGCGCTATCAGGTCGGCGCGATCGCCGGTCCCGCGGTGGCCGGTCTGGTCGTCGCGTACGCCGGTCACGCCGCCGCCTACTCCGTCACCGTCCTCGGGTTCCTCACCTCGGTGCTGCTGTGCCTGCGGCTCACTCCGGCGCCGCCGGCGAAGGGCGCCGACCGTCCGTCGCTGCGCGGGATCGCCGAGGGCGCGCGCTACGCGTGGAGCCGGCCCGTGCTGCTGGGAACGTACGCCGTCGACCTGGCGGCGATGTTCTTCGCCTTCCCGAACGCGCTCTACCCCTTCCTCGCGGACGAGCTCGACGCCGTGTGGGCGCTGGGTCTGATGTACGGGGCGGGGGCGGTGGGCTCGCTGCTGCTCGGCATGACCAGTGGCTGGATGTCCGGGATACGCCGGCACGGGCTGTTGGTGGTGTTCGGGGCCACGGTCTGGGGTCTGGCGATCGTGGGGGCCGGCGCGTCGGCGAACATCTGGCTCGTGCTGCTGTGCCTCGCGGTGGCGGGCGCGGGCGACATGGTGAGCGGACTGGGCCGGGCGACGATCTGGAACCAGACGATCCCCGAGGAGCTGCGCGGCCGGCTGGCGGGCATCGAGGTGCTCTCGTACAGCGTCGGGCCTCAGCTCGGCCAGGTCCGTGCGGGCACCATGGCCGGCTGGACCGGTACCCGTTCGGCGTTCTGGGGCGGCGGCCTGGCCTGCGTGGCGTCGGTGGCGGTACTGTCCGCGCTGCTGCCGAAGCTGATCTCCTACGATGCCGACACCGACGAGGACGCGCTGCGGCGCCGGGCCGCCCGGGAGGCGCAGGCGAGCGGCGTGCCCGCCTGAGGCCGGGTGGGACGGGACGCCGCCGGTGGTCAGACGCCGCCGGTGGCGGTGAGCCTCCCGTCGGCGACGGCGGCGGTCAGCAGGGCGTGATCGGCGCGGGTCCGGTCCGCGTAGCGGAGCGCGAAGCCCGCGACGGCGCGGTCGAAGGTGTCGCCGCCCCCGAGGTACCCCGCGATGGCGATGCGGTCGCCGGAGCGGGCATGGGCGCGGGCGAGGGCCCGGCCGCAGAGCGCGGCGTACTGGCCGAGCACGCCCGGGCTCATGGTGTCGACCTCGGCCGACCCCTTCATGTCGCGCAGTTGACGGGCGTAGAAGTGCCGCCCGGCGGGTCCGCTCGTCCAGCCGAGGAAGATGTCGCCGGCGGCCTGCATGAGCCGCTGGCCGGAGACCACCCGGTGCCCTTGGTGATCGTGCCCGTCGGACGGCAGGTGGGCCTGCAGGACGGACGGGACGGCTTCCTTGATCTGCAGGAAGAGCGGGTCGTCGGCGTCGCGGCCGAGCAGCAGCACGACGAAGCAGCGGGTCCCCACACTCCCCACGCCGACCACCTTGCGTGCCGCGTCGGCGAACCGGAAGCGGTCGAGGAGGAGGCGGCGCTCCTCGGGGAGGGTGCTGCGGTACTTGCCGAAGATCTCGCCCACGTCCCGTGAGTCCGTCCGTGCCAGCGGCTCCAGCAGCGGCGGATCGTGGATGATCCGCCGACGCCCGTCGCGGACCTCGGTGAGCCTGCCGAGCGCGCGCAGGCTGGTGCGGCGGCGCGCGCGGGCCAGATTGGCCTCCACCCGGTCCCGCAGTTCGGGTCTGCGGATGAGGTGCAGCAGTTCGGTGGTGTCGGTCCGGTGGTACCAGACGTCCAGCTCGGGCATGCCGGCGAGCTCCCGGATAGTCCGCCGGTAGGCGCGGGCCGCCGCGAGGGCCGCCCTCCCGGCTCGGTCGTCGCCGTGCCCGTTGTCGCGGGCGGCGACCGCGACGCTCGCGGCGAGACGTTTGACGTCCCATTCGAAGGGGCCGGGGTAGGTCTCGTCGAAGTCGTTGAGGTCGAAGAGCAGGGCGCGTTCGGGCGAGGCGAACACGCCGAAGTTCATCAGGTGCGCGTCGCCGCACAGCTGGACGGTCAGGCCTGTCTGGGGCTGGGTGGCCAGGTCGGCGGCCATGACCGCGGCCGCTCCGCGCAGGAAGGCGAGCGGCGATGCCGCCATCCGGCCGTAGCGGATGGGCAGCAGTTCGGGGACCCGGTCGGTGGCCTGTCGCTGCAGCACCCCGATCGGGTCGGGACGGTCCGGCGAAGCGGTCCACCGCCCGTGCGAGGCACGGCCGGTGATCTTGCGCACGGCCCGTCCGCGCCGGACCCGTTCGGCTGGGCTGGTCATGGGCCGCTCCTCGTCGCCGGTCCTCCTCATCCTGGCCGCACGGCACCTGTCGCGCATGTCGCCGTCCCCCGGTCCGGTCCCGTCAGGTCCGCTCGGCCCGGTCCGTCCGTTCAGGTCCGCTCGGCCCGGTCCGGGAGTGGTCCGGGCCGGGCGGTGCCGATCAGCTCTCGTTCTCGGCGAGGATCCGGTCGGCGGCGTAGTGCGGGCAGTTGAGCACGTGCCAGGTCACCGACAGTGACCCCGCCCCCGTCCGCAGGGTCCGTACCACGCCGTTGGCGGCGGTGGCCTTGCAGAAGGGACACACGACGGTCTCCGGGCGCAGTAGATCGAACATGCCGTGTCCTTCCCGCAGCTTTCTCACACCGGACCAGTCCAGAACTATCAAATCCGGCGCCATTCGGCCGCAGTACCCACAAGTACGGATGACTATTGGGGCCTTTGGTCGGGCCGGACGGCCCGTGGGACCGGGAGCGGCGGGCGCCATCGGGCGGCGGCCGGGCCGGCGAGGACCCTTGCGGCGGCCCGGAGTTCGGTCTCGGGCCGGTGGGGAGCGGCGGGGCCGGCCGTCACCACGGCGAGGCGCGTGACGTCGTACGGGTTGCGCGGTACCGGAGCGATGACGGGGGCTCCGGCGGGAGCCCCGGCCGGCAGGTTACTCGCGAGGAAACACGACCTTTGGCTATGGTGAGCGCCCTCCGGTCGGATCTCTTCGGATTCCAAGATCAAATGCGGATTCGTCATGCCGATCGAAGGAAGTCCTGCCAATCCGGGACATGAGTACGCAGTGCAGAGCGACGCGATGTCGGCAACACCGCCCGGCGTCGGCTCGGTACGAGCCGATCTGCCCTCGCCCTGTCACCCGGGGCTGGAGGGCGGCGGTCCTCTCATTCACCTACCTCGCGAAGGCAAGGCAGAGATGGCAAGAATGCCCCGTCAGTCCTCCCCTCAGTCGTCCCCTGAGCCCTCCCCCCAGTGGTCCCGTCAGCCCTCCGGCCGGTCCTCCGGCCGGTCCCGTCCGCAGACGCACCCGGTCGACGAGCTGCTCCCCCTCCCCCGGCTCGCCCCGATGACGGCCGCCGCGTAGAACGCGAGGACGTGCTGGAAGCCGGGCGGCGGGGCCGGATCAGTTCGCGCACTCCGTGTCCCTGGGCGGACGCCGGCCGCTCGTGAGGAACTCGGTGACGACGCGGTTGCCGCACGCGTTGCCGTTGCCGAGGTACAGCCCGTGGCCGCCCTGTTCCACGGTGACCAGGCGGGCCCGGTCGCCCAGGGCCTCGCGCATCCTCAGGCCGCCGAACAGCGGGGTGGCCGGGTCCCGGCGGCTCTGGAGCATGAGGATGTTGGACGGTCCGTCGTCGGTGATGCGGGTCGGCTTCTGCGTGGGGGTCCGCCAGAAGGAGCAGGGCAGTACGTTCACCGGCATGCCGGCGGTGAGCGGGTGCCGGATGCGGTCCTCGTCGACCGCGCGCCGGTAGGCGGCCACGGACGTGTCCGGCCACGCCACGTCGTTGCAGATGACGCCGACCATGAGCGCGGCGTCCTCGTTCCGGATGGGCCCGGCGAGCTCTCTCGGGAGTACCGGGGTACCCGCCGGGTCCTGGGCCGCCTTGACCAGAGCGGCGAAGGAGGCGAAGGCGGAGTCGCTGTAGAGGGCGTTCTGCAGGGCCTGGCGCAGGCCGTTGCCGGTCAGCGGCACACCGGGGGTCGTGGATTCCCGCGGCTCGCGGTCCAGGCGGGCGGCGAGCGCGACGACGAGCGGCTCGACCTCCTGCGGATCCGCGGCCAGGCGCAGGCCGTCCGCGTCCCGGTCGGGGTGGGCCGCCCAGGCGGCGAAGTCGGGGAAGCGGTCCGTCGCGCCCTGCGACATGTTCGCCAGCCAGCCGCGGGCGACCCGCTTCGGGTCGGGGTCACCGCTGCTGTCGAGGACCCAGCGGTCGGTGTGCCGCGGGTACTTCTGCGCGTACACGGCCCCCACGTACGTTCCGTACGAGCTGCCCCAGGCGGACAGCTTGCGCTCGCCGAGCGCCTCGCGGAAGCGGTCCATGTCGCGGACCTGGTTGGCGGTGGTGAAACTGCGCAGCTCGGGCCCGCTGTTACGGGCGCATGCCTCGGCGATGCGCCGGGAGCGCTCGACGTTCTCGGTGATCTCGCCGTTCGGGCCCGGCCAGGAGCGCAGGCTGGTCAGGTAGCGGTCCTCGGGGGCGAGGTCGCAGCTCGCGGTGGTGCTGGCGCCCACGCCGCGCGGATCGAAGGCGACGAGATCGTAGGCCCCGGCCAGCTCGCGCCGCAGGGCGTCGCCCTTCTGCGTCAGTCGCTGCACACCCGATCCGCCCGGGCCGCCGGGGATCACGACGAGCGTGCCGCGCCGGGCCTCGGGACGGTCGCTGCGGATACGGGAGACGGCGATGGTGATCTGCCGCCCGTCGGGGTCGTCGTAGTCGAGCGGGACCGGCAGCTCGGCGCACTCCTGGTCGGCAGGGGCGCCCTGATGGGTACAGCGGTGCCAGTCGAGCCGAGGGGCGGCGGATGCGGGCCCGGCCGCGGCCGGTGCGGCGGTCGCGGCCAGACCGGCCGCCAGGGTGGCCGTGGCGAGGAGCAGCGCCCTTTTCCTGTAAGTCGTCATGGGGCAAGCCTTGTTGACCGCGTCCCACACTCCCATCCAGCAGGCCGGTCGGCCGCGGGTGGGGCTAACCCCCCTCCCTCCGCATCCGGTTGGCTCAGGGCAGCGGCACGCCGCGGGCCGTGATCCAGAGCTCGTACCACTCCTCGTGCGTGAGCTCGGGCTCCCGCAGCGCCGCGTCGCGGCAGGCGCGGATCCGCTCGGGGCGGGCGCTGCCGATGACCGGGGCGATGGCGGCCGGGTGCCGCATCAGCCACCACAGCAGGACCGACTCGGGCGTGGTGTCCTTCTGCCGGGCCAGCTCGGCGAGCAGCGCCGCGGTGGCCCGTTCGGCCGGCGTCTGCTCGCGGCCGGTGAAGCGGCCCTGTGCCAGCGCGCCCCAGGCCTGGAGGCGGATGCCGTGGTCGCGGCAGTGCTCCAGGGTCCCGAAGGGGAACCCGTTGTCCGCGGATTCGGGTGTGTTGAGCAGGACTCCGGCCTCGACCCAGTCGCGGCTGTGCAGGCTCATCTCCAGCTGGTTCGCCACCAGCGGTACGTCGAGACGGGCCTGGAGGTGGGCGATCTGCGCGGCGCCCATGTTGGACACGCCGAAGCCCCGTACGAGGCCCTGGCGGTGCAGGGAGGTCAGCGCCGAGGCGACCGACTCGACGTCCGCGAGCGGGTCGGGGCGGTGCAGCAGGAGCACGTCGATGGCATCGGTCCGCAGCCGGGTCAGGCTCTCCTCGACGCGCCGGACGATGGTCTCGCCGCGCAGGTCGTAGATCCCCGGACGGTCCTTGTCGCCGAGCCGGATCCCGCACTTGGTCTGGAGGGTGATGCGCTCGCGCAGCCCGGGCGTGCGCGCGAGCACCTCGCCGAAGACGGCCTCGGCCTTCCCGTGCCGGTAGATGTCGGCGTGGTCGAAAGTGGTGATCCCGCTGTCGAGGGCCGCGACGACGGCCGCTTCGGCGGCATCGATGTCGGCGGGCCCGTACGGGCCGGGCTCCCAGCTCCCGCCGAGGCCCATGCACCCGTACAGCACCCGGTCACCGCTCATGCTCGTACTCGCGTTCGTCACCGGGCCAGCCTAGGGGGTGCCGGACGTGCGTCGCACGGCGCCCGAGCGGGATCCGGAACCGTTTGTACCGGGCCCGATGCACGGTCTGACCGGCTCATACTCAATGATGTCCGAATGCACAGACACATGGAGACCGAGCGGTGGCCGCTCCGCCGCCGCTTCGGCCGCACGGCGACGATCCTGAGCCTGTTGAGCGCGGTGGCGTGCACGTCCGCGCAGACACCGGCCTCGGTCGCCGGCGTGGGGTCGGGCGCCGGAAAGGCCGACGAGGTCTCCGTCGCCACCTGGAACATGTGCGGGGTGCGGCAGTGGAGCTGTGAGAAGACCGGGAGCCCGAAGGAGAAGTTCCAGCAACTGCTCAAGCTGATCGACGATTCCGACGTCCACGTCCTGCTGCTGCAGGAGGTGTGCTCGGAGGACCTGGTCTCCTCCGCCCGCAGCCTCGGCCCCCAGTGGCACTCCGCCTTCGAACCGTACGCCGACGTGGACGCGGCCGGACGCAGGTCCCCGGTCAACTGCACCGGGCAGGGGCGCGGGCAGGCCGGCTTCGGCCTGCTGGCGGGGTCCGCGCTCACCGATGTGGAGCTGATCCCGAGCGAGCAGCCGACAGTGGGGCTGCACCGCGGCATCCTGTGCGCCCGGGTCCCGGCCCAGGGGCTGCGGGTGTGCAACGCGCACCTCTCGCTGCGGGAGAGCGACGCCGAGCATCCGGAGTGGGACTTCCGCGACGACCAGCTGAGCTCGCTGGTCGCCGCCGCGTCCACGGACGCCGGTACCGTCTTCGGCGGCGACTTCAACTCCCCGCCGCCGGTCGGCGACCGCAACACGTCCGCCTGGATATGGCCGTCGGAGACCTACACCACGTACCGCGAGTGCGACCAGAAGGGCGGCTCCCGCTCGGGGCGCGCCACCCTCAAGGACGGCACGAAGATCGACTACCTGTTCACCCAGCTCCCCCGCACCGCCTGCAAGGTGGTGGACACCAAGGCATCCGACCACCGGCCGCTGGTGATGCGGGTGAGCCGCCCCGAGGACACTGCCGGGGTCAGTACTGCGCGTTGAAGTAGGCCCCCTGCGCCGGAACGGTGTACGCGTTCATGACGGTGAAGGCGGCCGTGGTCCAGGCAGCCGCGTTGCCCATGGCATCCACGGCCACGGCCTCGACGAAGTGCGCGCCCTGGGGCCAGGCCCAGCCGGCGTCCCAGCTCCAGCTTCCGTCGGCCATCACCGCGGCCGCCCCGAGGCCGGTACCGTCCTTCCGGAACTCCACGCGCACTGCGCCCGGCGCATAGCCCATGAAGCCGACCGAGGGACCCGGCACCTGTTGCTGCGCGGACGGTGCGGTCACCGTCAGCACCACCGGTTGGACCGACACGGGCGTCTGGGCAGGTGCCGACGCCGTCGTCTGCGGCCGGGCCGTTGCGCGGGCCGGTGCCGCTTCCTGCGCGGCGCTCGCCTCCAGGGCCGTGAAGATCACTTCGGTGCGCTTGGAGTGGTAGTTGTGCGCGTCCGCCGCGAAGATCCTGACCACGTGTCGCCCCCGGGCCCAGGGCTTCTCCCGCTGCCAGGTCCAGCTCCCGTCGGCGGCAACGGGCGCCGCGCCCTGGTACTTGCCGTCCTCCCAGACGCTGACCCGCACCGCGCCCGTCGCAGCGGTCCCCACGAAGCGGATGGCGTTCCGGGGTGCCTGGGTGTTCGCCGCCGGGGCGAGGACCACCGGCCGGGGGAACGAATCCCCCTTCACCTGCGAGGTGTCGGCAAGGTAGGCGTCGATGGCGGAGGTGTTGCGACCGGGCTGTTCGTGGCCGTTGCGGACCATGCCGATCCGGGGCGCGATGCCGTCGACGAGAAGGTCGAGCAGCCCCGTGACGGCCGGGAGGTTCCGCAGCGGCACCCTCCCGTGAGAGGCGATGAGGGGAGATTCGTTGTAGACGAAATTGAAGTTTTCGTACCCCTGGAACAGTCCGAGCAGGGGTTCCACCTGGCGCGCGTAGTGCTCGTCCCTGGGCGAGGAGACGAGATAGACGTTGGCAGGGCGGCGTACACCGGCGCGCACCACGTCCGGGAGGACCGAGTCGAGCGTGGGGAGGTTCGACGCCGCCGGCTCCCCCGGCGCCACCCGGGCGGTGCCCGGCATGTCCTGCCCGACGTACGTGCCGGTCAGGAAGCGGGGCATGCTGGCGACGATGTTCTTGAACCCGTACTTCAGCCCGAAGTACAGAGCCGCGCCGGCCCCCTTGGAAGTGCCGAACAGGGTGCAGTCGTCCGGAGTCAGGGACAGCGCGTTCATGACCCGTGAGATGAGCCCGGCGACGGACTCGTCGAGCGCGAAGTCCATGCCGTTGCAGAGGTAGTGGCTGTTCTCCCCGTCGAACAGGTCGCGGACCCACAGGACGTTGGCCCGGAGGTCGTGAAGGGGTCCGTTGGATCCGCCGTACTCACCGGGGACCGCGTGGTTGGCGAAGGCCACGACCAGATGGCGGTTGCCGTTCGTCGCGTGCGAGAAGCGGTACTCGATGGGCACCGGCCCGGAGGACTCCACGCCGGTGAAGACGCGGCGCGCTTTCTGGGCTGCCTCAGACATGCTCGGAATCCATTCTTCTCACCGGCTGGCCCGGCACCCGCCCGAGGGTGTTCGCGTGCCAGGGAACGGACTGGCCCATGGTCTGGCCGCCGCCGGCGCTGCCCGCCATGCCGACCGCCGGTGCCTGCGCCCGCGCGGGGTCGAGGTCGCCGCCGGCGATCAGGATGCGGTCGGTCAGCCTGGCCGAGGCGTAACCGTCGTCGAGGTCGCAGAACTCCTGCTGGAACCAGCGGTAGCGGGCGGCGTAGCCGTGCTGGATCCGGTCGATGTTGCGGATCGCCCCGATCAGCTCCGGGGAGGTGTACACGAGCGGGCCGGGGGCGGACTGCTCGAAGTCGAAGTAGAAGCCGCGCAGGGTGTCCCGGTAGTGGTCCAGGTCGTACGTGAAGAAGAGGATCGGCCGCCCGGTGTTGACGAAGTCGAACATCAGGGAGGAGTAGTCCGTGATCATCACGTCCGCGATGAGCGAGAGGTCCGCCATGTCCGGGTAGTCGGACACGTCGAAGACGAAGCCGTCGCCGGCGCCCGGTACGGGGTCCACCACGTTGGGGTGGCGCCGCACGAGCAGGACGTGGTCGTGGCCGAGCTGCGCCTTGGCCTGATCGAGGTCGATGCGGAAGTCGAGCTTGTACTTCCCGGGTGCGTAGAACTGGTCGTCGCGCCAGGTGGGCGCGTACATGATGGCCCTCTTGCCCGGCGGCAGGCCGATACGGCGGCGCACCTCCGCGGCCCGCTGACCGGAGTCGGCGCGGCGCAGGATGTCGTTGCGCGGGTAGCCGCTCTCGATCATCTCGCCGGGGAACTGGAAGGCCCGCTTGAGGATCGGGGTGCTGAAACTGTTCGGGGACACCAGCATGTCCCAGTTCTGCACCTCCTTCTCCACGCGCTCCAGGTACCGCTTGTCCGCGAAGTGCACGGCTTCGATGTCGTGCCCGATGCGCTTGAGCGGGGTGCCGTGCCAGGTCTGCACGACGACCTGCCCCTCACGCTTCTCGAACCAGTCCGGCAGGTGATTGTTGGCCACCACGTACTTGGAGCGGGCCATGGCCTCGTACCAGTCGGGGGACCACATGCGGACGGCTCGTGCGGTGGGCGGGACCTGCACCTGGTCGTCGCGCACGACCCACAGGTGCTCCACGTCCAGGCCCCGGCGGACCATCTCCTCGTGCAGGGCGCGCGGGCTGTCGGAGTACTGCGTTCCCTTGAAGGCGTCGAACAGCACCGCCCGGTTCAGGGGCTTGCGGCGGGCGGCCGGGTACTCCTTGGTGCGCATCAGCTTCTGCCGGTACGGGCCGCGGGCCTCGTCCGGCATCGCCGAGTGGACCAGGAGCGAGAGGCGGTCGTAGGCCTCCGCCTGGAGTTCGTAGCGCCGGTCGTTGCTCGTGATCTCGCTGGGGAAGGTGGGGATCAGTGCCTGGGTCATCTTGACCATGAGGTCGTTGGACCGGTTCTCCCGGGTGACCGCGGAGGGGTCCTGGCGGCGCAGGAAGAAGTCCCAGCGGCCGGCGGCCAGCGGGATGTCCCCGGCAAGGGTCCGCATCGCCGCCGGCGAAACGACGAAACGGAACTCCCGGCCGTGCCAGGCGATGGGCACGACGCGCTCGGCCCCGTGGGCACGGGAGCGTACGACGATGTGCGCGGCGGCGAACTCGGCAGCGGTCAGCCGGTCTTCGGCCGCGTAGCTGACGGCGACTTCGAGGGAACCGTCCTGGAGCCAGGTGGTCGACGTGGCCATCGGCAGGGTGTCCCGCTCGAACAGGACCACGTATCCGGAGCCGTTGCGGTGGACGAAGACCTCACGGTCCGCGTTGTCGGTCTGCAGGACGGCCGGGAGCCGGTAGTGGCCGTCCTCGGCCTCCTCCGCCATGACCGGGTAGATGGCCGCCTTGCGGCCCTCGACGTGGAAGGTGGTCTTCCAGCCGTTGCTGCCGGTGTTCCAGGTCTGCGGAACGCCGCCGTCGGCCGCGCCGCGGTGTCCGGGGACCAGCGCCTTCAGCGGAATCCTGGTGACGAAGGTGGACCAGCCCTCGCCGCCGTACTTGAATTGGACCCAGGAGTCGTGGCGGCCGGCGCCGCCCATGCTGGTG
Source organism: Streptomyces avidinii (assembly GCF_045161815.1). Taxonomy (NCBI): domain Bacteria; kingdom Bacillati; phylum Actinomycetota; class Actinomycetes; order Kitasatosporales; family Streptomycetaceae; genus Streptomyces; species Streptomyces avidinii. The sequence goes on along the minus strand of NZ_CP108863.1, from coordinate 7,976,531 downwards.
ACCCGGAACTTGCCCCACTCGGGGATCTTGTCGCCGAGGTAGACGCCGCCGAGCTCGAGGTGGTCGCCGACGACCCGGTGCCGGGTGATGCGGCAACGGACCCGCTCCACACGGAGCTTGAGCTTGCCCTGCATGAAGAGCGGCACCACGCGGGTGTTCTTCTCCACGTAGCGGTAGGGCGGGTTGGCCGCACTGCCGGCGCCGCCCCTGGCTATGCCCTTGTAGCGGAACAGACCGCGGCTCAGGACACCGGCGGCGACGTCCCAAGTGCCCTCGACCCACTCGCCCTTGTGCTTGAGCCGGGACGTGTCGAAGCTGACCTGGAATCCGGACCAGTCGTAGCAATAGCGGTTCTGCTGGGAGTGCTCGGTGGCCTGCGGGTAATAGGTGGTCTTCGCCTTGGCGACGACCACCCGGCTCTGCTTCTTGTTGCGGAGCGCGATCGCCTTCATCGACATGTGCCGCTTGTGCACGTTGATGAAGCGGACGTACGCGGACCCCTCCAGCATCAGGTGATCGGAGTCGTCCCACTGCGCCCGCATCAGCGAGCCGTGCAGCGAGAGTTCCTTGTCGAGCCGGTAGGCACTCTTGTCGAGCCCGATCGAACGGTCGCCGAGATAGGGGTAGTTGAGGTAGCGACGGAAGCGGCGCTGTACGGGCATGGGCCCGCCCTTGCGCTCGAACTCGACGACGTCGAGCAGCTCCTTCAGGCGCCCCTCGCGCACCAGGAGCCACTTGACCCGGGCGTCGGCGGGAAGTTCCTGGATGATGTCGTCGTCGGCCTCGTCCAGGAACTCGTTCGCCCACTGCATGAAGGCGTCCTGGTACTCCTCGTCGGCGTCCGGCAGCACCTTCAGATGCAGCATCAGGTCCGACTTGAGGCAGGCAAGGTCGTACTTGCGCTTGTGGTCCGAGTAGGACCGCGCGCGGTGTCCGGCGAGGAAGCGGCTGACCGACTGGACCGCGGAGACACGGTCCTGGAGGTTGCTGAACTCGGTGTGCCGCTGGGTGATGGAGGGGGCGGCGCCACCCTCGCGCCGGCGCCAGAAGTAGACGATGTCCGTGAGGATGTCGACCTTGGCGGCCCGGAAGTGGGCGAACATGTTGACCCAGGAGTCCTCGTACATGACGCCCTCGGGGAACGCGATGTAGTGGTAGTCCCAGAAGGAGCGACGGAACAGCTTGTTCCACACCGTGCGGTCGTAGATGAGGTCCGGCAGCTTCGTGATGTGCGTGCCGCGCCTGCTCTTCTGCATGGGCGCCTTGTGCAGGGGTGACTGCCACCTCTTGGTGGAGTTCATCATCTGCACGTTGCCCGATACGAAGTCGGATCCGGAACCTTCGAGGGTCTGCACGAGCAGCTCGTAGGCGTACTCGGGTATGACGTCGTCGCCGTCGACGAAAGCAAGGAACTCGGCCTGCGGGTGCGCGGCACGGATGCCGACATTACGGGCATGTCCCGGACCCATCGACTCCTGCCGCAGAAGCCTGAACCGGCGGTCGCGGCGAGCGAATTCCGCTGCGATCGCCGTCGAGGAGTCGGTCGAGCCGTCGTCGACCATGATCACTTCAAGGTCGGGGAACGTCTGCCTGGCTATCGATTCCAGACATTCCTGGAGGTATATCTCAACGTCCTGGAAGGGCACGACAACGCTCAGGCGGGGCATACCTGCCACTCAGAAAGCTCCTCGATAGTCACACGTCTCACGGCGCATCCGGAGTCGTCGAGGCGCGCCGCCAGACCCGCCCCTGAATCTGGTCACACCCACCGCTCCCCGAACATTCGACCCACCCGCCGCCCCCGGCCGCACACTTATACGACCTTGACAGCGCCTGCGCAGCGTAGGGCAATCACTTAATGACGAGCAAGTATTCACGAACGCTTCACCCGCCCAATGCTTCACGTTTGCGAATGAGCGAGGCTCCCCCGGAACGGCCCGACCTGCCAACTCCCCGCCGGCTCAAGGCGCCGCAAGCGGAAGCACCGTTCCGCTCGTTGGGAGTCCCGCACCCTGGTGAGGTGGGTCACCCCACCCGCTGCCACGGGCCGAACGCCAGGCCGGGGTCCGTCGGATCCTGCCGCGCGATCAGCAGCCCGCCGTCCATGTCGATCATCGCGATCGTGACCGAGCCGCGGGCATCGAGCGAGATGGCCGGCAGCCCCGCACACCGGTTCCCCACCGGCGCCCACCAAGTGCCGTACTGCTCACCCTCGGTCGGGTACGCGGCGATTTCCGGATAGCCCTCCGCCCCCCGCTGCAGCAGGACGGTGCAGTCGTATCCGTCGATGCGCGTGCGGGCAACACCCACCGGACCGGCCCCTCCCGCACCCCCCAGCGGCATGAGGGCGGGTGATGTGCCGGCGGGAGCCTGCGGGCGGTAGGCCACGACACCGCCGTCGGCCGGGTGGCGCCAGAAGTAGGTACCGGTGCCTCGACCTGTCTCAAAAGAGCTGTACGTTCCCTCGACCGCATCGGCCTCGATGCGCCCCAGCCACCTGAAGTCGCCCCCCGGCGCATCCTGGCCCCAGTACGACGCTCCGCCCCGGAAGGGGGCAAGGAACTCGGCGCGGCCCTGGGCCGTCACGAGCGGCACGACGGCCCCGCGTACCCATTTCCCCTGAAAGTCTGCCCAATTGCCCCATATGCCATCGGCGCGCCGCGTTCGGCCGCGGACACCCGCACCGAACCGGGTGGTGACGATGTGGAGCGCCCCGGTGCCGTCGGGGAGCACCATCAGGTCTCCGGGCGGGGGTTGGGGCTCCCCGCCCTCCTGCCTGCCCTCCGGGAACGCGTTGCCCACCGCGCGCCAGTCGCCGAGCGGGCGGCCGGTCTGGTACTGGGTGGCGATGACCATCTCGCGGCCGCCCGGCGCCCCGTCCCGGTAGCGGGTGCCGGCGAACCAGACGAAGCCGTTGGAGTCCTGGGCCAGGGTGAACCGGCCCGTCCAGCCCTCCACGGGGAACAGCTCGGGCCCCTGCCAGAGGTCGGAGCCGGGCGCGGACTCGGTCCAGCGCACCAGGCCCTCGGCGCAGCTCGCGTAGGCGGTGAGGCGGCCGTCCCGTCCCAGCCGGAGCCAGCCCCGGGCCGCGCTCCCGCCGTCGGCCGCCGCGGCTATCTCGGAGCCCAGGACCGTGGGTGCGGCGGAGGTGGCACCTCGGTCCGCTTCCGCACGTCCGCGTCGCACCATGACCTGCCCACTCCTACCCCAACTCGTCCCTTTTGCCCGCCTTACCGGGCGGGCCGTGGGACAATTTACGGCAGTGCGGCGGTCGGTCGGCGCCGGGGGCGGATCTCCTTGCGCCCTCCGGTTCCGTGCAACCTAGCCTGATCGGTCCGCCTCCACCACCAGGTGCCGGCCGGACCTGGCCACCGGTGGGGCTCTGGTCCGACGGGACGAAAAGTCGGGTTCGGGTACTACGTGGGGAGTACGCCTGAAACGCTACGCCGGGGTGACGCGGGTGACGGGGGACGCGGTCTAGCGTGGCCGTATGGAAGAGCTGCGCGAGCGCCCGGGTCCCCCCTGGCGGCGATGGGTGGAGCGGACCGGGCGGGGCCCGGCCTGGCGCTCGGCCCTGCTCGTCGCCGTCTTCGCGCAGATCGGCGCGGGGTGGGCGGCGCACGCCCAGAGCGGTCGGATGCCGCTGGACGGCTTCGCCCGGCTCCTGCTGCTGCTCGGGCCCGCTCTGCTGGTGGTGCGGCACCGGTATCCGGTGGCCGTGGCGTACGGGGTCAGCGTCGTCACCCTGGTCTATGTGGGTGCCGGTTATCCGTACGGCCCGGTGTTCCTCAGCCTGGCCCTGGCCTGCTTCGCCGCCGTCGTCGCCGGACACCGCCGGGCCGCCTGGGGCGCCGTCGGCCTGCTCTGGGCCGGGCACCTGCTCATCGGACACTGGCTCTACCGGTGGCTCCCGCCCGCCGGGGACGGCCCGACGCCCTGGGCACAGGAGCTGGGCATCACCGCATGGGTGCTCGCGGTGCTCGCCGTCGCGGAGCTGGTCCGCGTACGCCGGGAGCAGTGGGCCCGGGAGCGGGCCGGGCGGGCGGCGGCCGAGAGACGCCGGGTGGACGAGGAGCGGCTGCGGATCGCGCGTGAACTGCACGACGTCCTCGCCCACAGCATCTCGGTGATCAATGTCCAGGCGGGGGTCGGGCTGGCCCTGCTCGACTCCGATCCCGAGCAGGCCCGTACGGCGCTCGCCACCATCAAGGCGGCGAGCAAGGAGGCGCTGGGCGAGGTCCGGCAGGTGCTCGACACCCTGCGCTCCCCCGGCGAGGCACCGCGCTCTCCCGCGCCCGGTCTCGACCGCCTCCCCGAGCTGGTGGAACAGGCGGCGGCGGCCGGGCTGGCCGTGGACGTCTCGGCCGGGGGCGAGGCCGGATCGCTGGCACCCGGCATGGACCTCGCCGCCTTCCGCATCCTGCAGGAGGCGCTGACCAATGTGATGCGCCACTCCGGCTCGCGCACCGCCCGGATCCGCCTCACCTGGCAGCCGCACGCCCTGGAGCTGCGGGTGGACGACGACGGTCCCGCCACGGGCGGCGCGTCGGGCGGCAGCGGCAACGGTCTCGTCGGGATGCGTGAGCGGGCGGCGGCCCTGGGCGGCGCCGTCGAAGCGGGCCCGCGACCGGACGGCGGCTTCCGGGTGGTCGCCCGGCTCCCGCTGAGGACCGACGGCCTCGACGGCCCTGACGGCCACGACGGCTTCAAGGAGACCCTGTGATCCGCGTACTGCTCGCCGACGACCAACTGCTCGTCCGGGCCGGGTTCCGGGCACTGCTCGACGCCCAGCCCGACATCGGGGTGGTGGGCGAGGCCGGCGACGGGGACGAGGCCGTACGGCTGGTGCGGGAGCTGCGCCCCGACGTCGTCCTCATGGACATCCGGATGCCGGTCCTGGACGGGCTGGCCGCGACCCGCCGGATCGGCGAGGACGATGCGCTGGCCGACGTACGGGTGGTCATGCTCACCACCTTCGAGCTCGACGAGTACGTCTTCGAGGCGATCCGTTCGGGCGCCTCCGGGTTCCTGGTCAAGGACACCGAGCCGGAGGAACTGCTGCGCGCGGTCCGGGCGGTGGTCGCGGGTGACGCCCTGCTCTCCCCGGGGGTCACCCGCCGCCTGATCGCCGAGTTCGCGGCCCGCTCGAAGCAGCCCGCGGCGGCGGCCGGACTGCGTCGGCTCACGGACCGGGAGCGGGAGGTAATGGCGCTGGTGGGCATGGGCCTGTCCAACAAGGAGATCGCCCGCCGCCTGGACGTCAGCCCCCTCACCGCCAAGACGCACGTCAGCCGCACCATGGTCAAACTCGGCGCCCGCGACCGCGCCCAGCTGGTCGTCCTGGCCTACGAGTCCGGCCTGGTCCGCCCCGGCTGGCTGAGCTGAGGTTCTGCCTCGCCCGAGGGCCGTCACCGGTGAATCTCCCACGTCGTACGGCTCCAGTTCTGCCCGCACCATGTCCCTGTCCGGCGGCACCGGCGCCTCACCGCTGTCGACGAACGTGTAGATCACCGGACTCCAGCCCACGACACCCCCTGTCTGACGCCCCGGTCCCCCGCTACTCCCGCCGGCGTACTCCGGGAGCCGCCGGCCGTACGACGACGTGCGGGGGACTGCGGAGGAGGCTCGGGGCGAGACGAAAAGTCCGCGCTCCAAGGAGATGAACCGCGATGGACACCTTCACCACCCTCGCTTTCGACGGGCCCGGCCCGTGGATCCTGTTCCTTCCGCTGATCTGGGCGGCGGTCGTCATCGGTGTCGTCACCGTGCTGCGCCGTACCGTCTGGCGCGGTCGCCGCGGGGCGGTCACCCACGGCGAGCGGTCGCCGATCGCGATCCTCGGGCGGCGTTTCGCCGCAGGGGAGATCGACGAGGACGAGTACTGGCGGCGGCTGTCCGTCCTGGACGAGCAGTTCGGCCGGGCCCTCAAGGACGGGGCGCCGTGACCGCGCCGAAGCCGGCCGCCAGCCTGGCCAGGGTCGTGCGCATCCCGGCGCGGTTGACCGCGATGCGCCGGTCCGGGCCGGTTCCGGCGAACACCGCGCCGAGCAGCACGGTCAGGCGGGAACCGCGCCCGGTGCGCAGGTCCTGCCAGGTCTCCGTGACGCGCGTGCGCTCGCCCTCCGGCTCGAACCGGTAGCCCCAGCGCGCGATCGGCAGACCGAGGATGCCGATGTCGAAGATGAACTCGCCGGACCCGTCCGGCGACTGCGCCGGTGCCCGCAGGGCCTTGATCCGGCCCGTCGTGAACCAGACGAACGGACCTCTCCGGTTGAGCCCGACGAACCGGCTGCCGGGGCGGGCCGGCGGCCGGGGCACCCACACGCGGCGGCATTCCGGGCTCCAACGGCCCATGTTCCGCAGGTCGGACACCATCCGGTGGACGTCCGCGGGAGCGGCGTCCACCACGATGTGCTCCTCCAGGCTCCACGCTCGCTCGCTCATGGTTCCCCTCCCTGTGATCGTCCCCGCTCCACGCCCGGAGTGTAGGCAACGAGGAGGGACTCGGCGACGGAGGTGCGGGCGTAGAGCACGGAGCGGCCGGCGCGGTGGGCGGTGACCAGGCCGGCCTCGCGCAGGGCGGTGAGGTACTGGGACACACCGGGGGCGGAGAGCCCCGTACGGCGGGCCAGTTCGGTGGTGGAGGCCGGGGTTTCCAGCTCGGTGAGCAGCCGGGTCCGGGAGCGGCCGAGTACGGCGGCCAGGGCCTCGGCCCCGGCACTGGGCCGCGGCTCCCACAGCGAGCCGGTGCCGCGCGCGGGATAGGCGAGCTGCGGCGGCTCCGAGGGCGTCACGCGGGTGAACGGGACGGGCCAGGCGAAGACCGAGGGGATCAGCAGCAGCCCGGAGCCCGCCGTCCCCCGGGACAGGGGACGGTGCCGGTGGGCGAGCCGGAGCGCGCTGTCGTCCCAGCTGACCGAAGGGTGGAGGTCGTTGAAGAGACGGCCCGCGCCGTGCTCGGCGGCCTGCCGGGCCCGGTGGAAGACATCGGCGTCGAGTACGGCGCGGATCCGTGCCCAGTAGGGGGCCAGAGCCAGCTCCCAGTAGGTCTCGATCTCTTCCGTGAGCCGGACCAGGCGTGCCTGCGGATCGGCGTACAGGGTCCGTGCGCGCGGACCCAGCCCTCCCTGCTCCTGCCCCAGGCGGTCGAGGTCCTGGCGGATCCGGGCGGCGGGCGTGGCCCGGATGCCGGCCAGTTCCTCCGCCAGGGAGGGAGCCGGCCCGGTGGGCGACGGATTGAGGAAGTCGGGTACGTACCCCGAGGGCGGGATCAGCTCGGCGAGCCAGCCCCGGTCGAGGCCGGCCGCCGTCAGTCGTGGCCGTACCTGCTCGACCCAGGGGCGGTGCACGAGGGGCGTGGATCCGGCGGCCAGCAGCCGGTAGCTGGGCCCGACTTCCCACATCGGCGCGACGGCGAAGCGCATCTGCGCCAGGTCACTCACGGAAAACGCCAGCTCCGCCAGCACGGCCACCCCGAGGATTCGGTCATGTCTTAATCAATGGCCTGGCAGCCTACCCGGTGGGGATCATCCGGGCATGACCTCACAGACGATGTCCGCGGCAGCGGCGGGCACTTGGAACCTCGGCGACCTGAAGATCAACCGGATCGGCTTCGGCACGATGCGCCTGCCCCAGACCGGTGCGGCGTTCGCGGACGACGCCGCACCGAGGGACCGCGACCAGGCGATCGGCGTACTGCGCCGGGCGATCGAGCTCGGGGTGAACCACATCGACACCGCAGCCTTCTACTTCTCGCCGCTGCGCTCCGCCAACGAACTGGTCAACGCGGCGCTCCGCCCCTACCCGGAGGACCTCGTGATCACCACGAAGGTCGGACCGGGCCGCGACCCGTCCGGGGTGTGGAGCCACGCCGCCCCCGGACAGCTGCGCGGCCAGGTCGAGGAGAACCTGCGCCAGCTCGGCCGGGACCACCTCGACGTGGTGAACCTGCGCATCGTCGGAGCCGATTCCATCGCCGAGCGGTTCGGCGCTCTGGCCGAGCTCCGCGAAGCCGGACTCATCCGCCACCTGGGCATCTCCAACGTCACCCCCGAGCACCTCGCCGAGGCCCGCGCCATCGCGCCGGTGGTCTGCGTGCAGAACATGTACGGGATCGGAGTGCGGCCCGAGCAGGACGCCTTCGTGCGCACCTGCGGTGAGCTGGGAGTCGCGTTCGTGCCGTTCTACTCCATCGCCGGCGCCCGGCGGGAGGGCGGCGCGGACGGCACCGAGAGCGAGGTGGTGCGTGCCGTCGCCCGGGCGCACGGGGCGAGCCCCGCGCAGGTACGGCTGGCGTGGACGCTCCAGCGGGGGCCGCACGTGCTGGCCATTCCCGGCACGGGCGATCCGGAGCACCTGGAGGCGAACGTGGCCGCCGGCGCTCTGCGCCTGTCCGAGGAGGAGCTGGCCGTCCTGGAGGCCCTGCACCACGGCTGACCGGTCCGGGCGGCACCGAGGCGCTGAGGGCGCTCGGGGCGCTCGGGGCGCTCGGGCTCGCAGGCGCCGAGGCACTCAGGCGCTCAGGCGCTCAGGCGCTCAGGGAAGGTCGTCGGTCGGCAGGTCGGCCTCGTACGCGTGGGGGGTGTCCCCTTCCCAGTCCAGCAGCTCGGTGCCACCGAGGACCACGTCGTCGGGGTCCGGCATGCCGGCCCGGCGCAGGAACTCGATGACGTCCTCGTCGGAACGGGCGAGTCCCAGGGATTCCTCTCCGTTCGAGGTCCGCAGGGTCACCTGCCGGCCTCCCGACGGGAAGATCCGGTGCACGACGACGGGCGCATGATGCATACCCCCAGCCTCGCCCCGTCGGACCGGCCCGGCACCCCGGGCGGCGCGAGCCCGGCCCGATCGGCACGACCCCCGCCCGGGCCTCAGGGGGTACGGGCGGCCTTCGCGGGGCGGTCGGCCCTCTTGGGGATGCGGAACGTGGCGGGGTCGGGGTAGGTCGCCTTCTCCGCCCGCACGACATCCTCGATCGCGGCCTTGAAGGCGGGCTCGAAGTAGTCGACGGCCAGCAGCAGCCGCAGTCCCTCCAGGGTCGGGTCGAGCAGCGGGCGGGCCATCCGGGCGCCGCCGCCCGCGATGCCCGGGAAACCGGCCCGGGCGGTCGCGGGTCTCTCTCCCGCGCGCTCCTGGAGGCCGGCGGCCGCGTAGCCGGCGACGGTCGCGAGTTCGGCGAGGTACTTGCGGGCTCCGAGAGCCATCTCCTCGGCTCCCTGCAGGGTCTGGACCGAGCCGCCCGCCACCTTGAAGTCGTCGCTGATCCTCTTGAGGCCGCGCGCCTCGTACACGGCGCGCGCCTCCTCGAAGAGCCGCCCCGCCTCGTCGACCGCCTTCATCGCCGTCACCAGCTGGTCGATGTCGATGCCGATCTCGCGCTTCACGTTGCCTCCTGGTCCGGAACTGTGCTGCACAGACCGTAGGAGGCAAAGCCACCGGGGCGGAACACCTTTGCGGGGGTCGGATCCGGGGGCCCTGTGCCCGGTCCGGGACCCCTAGTCCGGGCCGGGCGCCAACTGCCCACGCGCCCTTGCGACTTGACGCCGGGCTCCCAACAATGCGCATGACAACCGGAGGACCTCCGGTCGCATGGTCATCAGAGGGGAACCCCCACATGAAGAAACCTCTCGTCGGCGCGTTACTCTCCCTGCTCCTGCTGGGAGCGGCGGCCACCCCCGCCGTGGCCGCGCCCATCGCACCCGTCGCGCCCCCCGCACCCACGGCGCCCACCGCCCCCGGGGCCGCCGCCGTCGCGGTCACCTACGCGGGCACCGTGGCGCTCAGCAACTGTTCCGGCTCCGTCGTCCGCGCACCCTCCTCCCAGCCCGGCGACCTCGCGCTCGTCCTGTCGAACGGGCACTGCCTGGAGTCGGGCTTCCCGGCAGCCGGCGAGGTCATCACCGACCGCCCGTCCACCCGCTCGTTCTCCCTGCTCAACGCGGCGGGATCGAAGGTCGGGACGCTCCGCGCGAGCAGGATCGCGTACGCGACCATGACCGACACCGACATCTCGATCTACCGGCTGACGCGGACCTACGCGCAGATCCAGAGCCAGTACGGCATCACCGCGCTGACCCTCGACGACGTACGCCCGACCCAGGGCTCGGCGATCAAGGTGGTCTCCGGCTACTGGAAGCGCACCTACAGCTGCTCCGTGGACGGCTTGGCCTACCGCCTGAAGGAGGGCGACTGGACCTGGAAGGACTCGGTCCGCTACACCTCCGCCTGCAACACCATCGGCGGCACCTCCGGTTCGCCGGTGATCGACACGACGACCGGCAAGGTGGTCGCCGTCAACAACACGGGCAACGAGGACGGCGCCCGGTGCACGGTGAACAACCCGTGCGAGGTCGACCAGAACGGCAACGTGACGGTCCGCCAGGGCATCAACTACGCGCAGCAGACGTACATCGCCGTCCCCTGCATAGCCCCCGGCAACAGGATCGATCTGAACCGCCCCGGCTGCACGCTGCCCAAGCCGTAACCCCGTAGGCGTCCCCGCCCGACCCGAAACGCCCCACGGCCGGGCCTCGGGCGGGGATACTCGGACGCGTGGAACTGCACATCGATCACCGCTGGCTGCTGGAGCGGCAGGAGGCACTGTTCAAGGACGTGGCGGTGGCCGACCACTCCGCCCTGGTCGCCGCCGTGGCCCGGCACCGGGTGAACACGCCGAGCCTGGAAGTGGACGATCCCGACGCCTACTGGCGCGCGGCCGCGCTGCTCGACGCGATCGTGCTGCTCCGGCCACTGCCCGACTCGAACGAGTACTTCGCCTACGGGGTGGCCGTCGCGTACATCGAGGCATCGGGCGAGGCCGTGGACGCCACCTACGAGCAGTGGCGCGACCTGATCACCGACATCCGCATGCTGCGTGCCAGCGTCTTCGAGGTGGCGGCCCGGCTGCGCTCCTGGCAGCCCACGCAGAGCGCCCGCTAGCGGGCCTCGGCCCCGCGCCCGGAGTCCCCCGTCCCGGGGATTCCCGGCCGGGGGCCGGGACGCGGCTGCGGTCAGCGCCTGCGCTGGGCGGGGGTGCCGACGAGCAGCGCGTCGGACACGAGGCGCGCGCCGCGGGCCAGCCGGCCCAGCTGCTCCAGCTCGACCGCGTACATCCGGATGGAGTTCTCGATGACCGACTCGGCGATGCCCATCATGGGCAGCTCGGCGCGGCTGGTCTGAAGGGCCGCCCGCACCGCGCGCATCTCGTGCTGCAGCTGGAGCTGGACGTGCCGGGCCAGAAGTGCGTGGTGGCGGGTGAGCGTCAGGTAGCCGCCGTAGCGGGCCGGGAGCAGGTCCCGCAGCCAGCGGGTGGCCGTGCGCTCCCAGTCGTGCGTCCCTGGCGCCTTGACCTGCATGGGCCAGTCGGGGCTGAGGGTAAACGTGGCCGTCTGAGGCATTCTCGTCACTTCCGAGTGGGTGTCGAACTCTGATCGAGACGTTCTGAGGGGCGGCCTCGGCCCAGGGGTTGACCGAGGCCGCCATGGGCGCTCTGCGGGATCCAAAGCCTGGACCCGACGCGCGGTCGCGACGTGAGGAGGTTCGTCGTGCCGCGCGTGTGTTCGGGAGGACTGGGGGTCCTCCTTGGCATCTGGTGGATCCGGAGCGCCGTCGCCAGTAAACATATATACCGTCGAGTAGGCAAGCGTATGAAAAATTTCATGCACTTCGGGGGCTGAATATCGCCTGGTGAAGCAGACCGGATGGGGCTAAAGGAAGAAGCCGTGCTGATCGGCCACGTGCTCGTAGCTCTCCAGACGTGCCTGGGTCCGCTCCGGATCCGCATCGGCCATGGCCTGCAACAGGGCCGCGGACAGCATCCCGGGCGCCGCGTACGAATCGAAAACCAGCCGGGACCCGGTCCCCGCCGTCAGCGCCACGTCCGCCTCGTCCACCAGCGGCCCCAGGGTGGGGTCCGTGATCAGCACCACACGCAGCCCCGTACTGCGGGCGGCACGGATGGCGGCCAGGGTCTCCTTCGCGTGCCGCGGCATGGCGAAGGCCAGCACCCAGGTCCCGCCGGCCGCCCGGGACTGGAGCAGCGCGTCGAAGGCGACGCTGCCGCCGCGCGTCACCAGGCGTACGTCGGGGTGGATGCGCCGGGCCGCGTACGCGAAGTACTCCGCGAGCGAGACCGAGATGCGCAGGCCCAGGACGGTCAGCGGGACCGAGGCCGCCAGCTCGCGGCCGATGTCCAGCACCTGGTCGGTGTCGGCGAGCAGCCTGCGGACGTTCTCCAGGTTCTGGATCTCGGCGTCGACGGCTTCCTGCAGCTCGTTGCGGCGGATCTGCTCCCGGGTGTCCGCGGCGCCGGCGACCGCGCTGAGCGCGATCGGCTGCAGTACGTCGCGCAGGGCGGGGTAGCCGCTGAAGCCGAGGGAGGCGGCGAAGCGCGTCACGGAGGGCTGGCTCACGCCCACCCGCTCGGCGAGCTCGGTGATCGAGAGGAACGCCGCCTCGGTGAGGTGGTCGATCAGGTACTGGGCGATGCGTCGCTGGCCGGGAGACAGCCGACGGCCGTCGAAGAGCGCGAGGAGCCGGTCGGCCGGGGGGCGAACCTCCTCGGACGACTGACCCCCTGGTGTGATCGCAGCCGCTTGTGCGCGTGCCTGCTGCCCCGATGACACTCGAGGGCCTCCCTAACTGATGTCACTCGCGCTCAAACATAGCTCACCCCCTGTGGCCGATGATGATCAGTCCTGGGCGCGGGAGGTGACCGGGGCGTCGGTGCGGTCGCCCAGGAACTCGTACCAGCGGCGCTGGAGGCACAGGTAGCGGGTGTCGGCCTCGACGAGGTCGAGGAAGGAGCCGATCGTCGTGGTCAGCCGCTCGCCGAGGTCCGGATCGCCGAGGGCGCCGTCGTCGGTGAACGCCTGGTGCGCGCCGGCCAGGCTGAACATGTCGGGGTAGACCCGCGCGCCGAGGTGCTCCAGCGGGACGCGCAGTGCCCACAGTCCGCGGTTGCCGCCGACCATCGAGGGCGAGGCCGAGACCAGCAGGGTCTGCTTGTCCTTGAAGGGCTGCGGGCGGTAGCGGGAGACCCAGTCGATGGCGTTCTTCAGGACACCCGGGACGGAGGCGTTGTACTCGGGCGAGGCGATGATCAGCGCCTGCGCGGCCCCGATCCGCTCGCACAGGGCGAGCGCCCCGGGCGGCAGCCCCTCGTCGGCCTCCGCGTCGCCGTCGTACGCCGGCATCGGGAAGTCGCCGAGCGTGGCGGCCTGCGCGGTGGCGCCGGCCCGGGTCACCAGCTCCGTGACCAGGGAGCCGAGGCGGGTGTTGACGGACCCGGCGCGCAAGGACCCGGACAGGACGAGGACGTGCAGGGAGTCGCGGGCCGCACCGCCGTCGTGCGGACGGCCCGGATCCGTCGGGAAGTGGTCACTGTCGGTCGGGTTCATTGCGTCTCCTCCTGCTCTCTGCTCCACTCGGCAAGGCTCGGCCCGTCCGGACCGGCCACGCGCGGCGGGACCCGCACACTTCGGTGTACGGGTCCCGTCCGGGCCGCGGGTCACTTCGCGTCGGGGTTCTCCCAGCGGTAGAACTCGTGGGCCATGGCGTCCTTCGGGCTGCGCCAGGTGTCCGGGTTGTGCGGGCTGATGTAGGCGGTCAGCCGGTCGCTGAGGTCCCGGAACTCGGGGTGCTCGGTGACCTTCGCGATGGCCGGCCCGGGGGGCCGGTCCGACTCGATCAGGTGCAGGTAGACGTCGCCGAACTGGAACAGGCTGCGGCGCGTGACCCCTACCAGGTGCGGGAGTTCACCCGCGTCGGAGCCCGCGAAGAGGTCGGCGATGTCCGGTGCCGATCCCGGTGCCATCCGGGCGACGATGAGAGCGCGGTGCGGCTGGTTCATGCGAGTGCCTACCCTTCGTCTCAGACTCGGCTGACGGCGGGGGCGCGGCCCTCGCGCTGGCGCTTCTCGATCTTGTCCCGGATGAGCGCCATCTGGATCGGCGAGTTGCGGTTGATGTTGTCGGTCATCCACGCGTCGTCCACCGGGGCATCGGGCTTCATCGCGAAGTCCTGGGTCCACTTCATCCGGGTGCCGCCGGGCACCTTGAAGTACTGCCAGTGGATGTCCATGTGCGCGAACGGGCCGGTCTCCACCCGCCGGGCACGGACGGTGAGGCCCTTGCGGTCGACGGTCCGCTCCGAGACCCAGCTCCACACCTTGCCGTTCTCGTCGGGGTGCATGGTCAGGCGGAAGCGGGTGGTGTCGCCCTTCTCCTCGAGGATCTCGAGGGAGGCGTACTCGCTGAACAGGTGCGGCCAGCTCGGGAGGTCGTTGGTCATCTCCCATACGACGTCCACGGGCGCGTTGACGGTGATCTCGTTCTCGGTGTGTCCAGGCATCTCAGGCTCCGGTCATCAGACTGTGGTTGACGAGGTCGAGGAATTCCCCGGGGGTCTTGCAGCGGTCGGCGTGGGTGGGCAGGGCCCGTCCGCGCCGGTTCTCCAGTTCGCCGACGATCCCGAGCAGGCCCAGCGAATCGAGGCCGTACTCGTCGAAGGCGGAGTGCGGACGGCTCGCCAGCTCGGTGGGATCGACGGTGATACCGGCCTTCTTCATCAGGGCGGCCAGTTCTTCCAGGGTCAGCCGTTCGGACATCCCTGTTCTCCCTTCTTCCTACGCGCCCTTGCGGACGACGAGCGCGGAGTTCGACCCCATTCGGCCGCGGCTCAGCACCAGCGCGGTGCGCAGCTCGGCGCCGCGGGCGCTGCCCGTCACCACGTCGAGGTCGTGGCACACGTCGTAGACGTTCGGGGTCGGCGGGACGACGCCGTGCTCCAGGGCCAGGACCGCGGCCGCCGTGTCGAGCGCGGGAGCCGCGCAGTAGGCCCTGCCCGTACCGGACTTGGGCGCCGTGACCGGCACCTTCCGCCCGTACGCGCCGAGGGCGTCGGCGATGGCCGCCGCTTCGGCGGCGTCGGCCTCCGGGGTCCCGATGGCGTCGGCGAAGACGACGTCGATCTCCTCGGGGGCGCAGTCGGCCTCCCGGAGGGCGCCGCGGATGGCGTGGGCCAGTCCCTCGCCGGACACGTCCCGTCGCCGGGTGCCGGTGAAGGTCGCGGCGTGGCCGGCCAGGACGGCCCGTACGGTGGCGCCGCGGCGGCGGGCCTCGTCCTCGTCCTCGACGACGAACATCGCGCCGCCCTCGGCGGGGACGAACCCGCAGGCCTTGTCGGTGAACGGCCGGTAGGCCCGCTCGGGGTCCTCCCCGGTGCTCAGTCCCTCGTACTCCAGCTGGCAGACGATGGAGTACGGCGCCAGCGGTGCCTCCGTCGCCCCGACGAGCATGGCCCGGCTGCCCTGGCGGATCGCCCGGGCGGCGTGCGCGAAGGCGTCCAGCCCGCCCGCCTCGTCGCTGGCCACGACCCCGCAGGGGCCCTTGAGCCCGCGCCGGATGGAGATCTGGCCGGTGCTGGCGGCGTAGAACCAGGCGATCGACTGGTACGGGCCCACGAAGCGCGGCCCCTGTTCCCAGAGGTGCTGCAGCTCGCGCTGCCCGAACTCGCCGCCGCCGGATCCGGCGGCGGTGACGACGCCCACGGAGAAGGGGTCGCCCTCGTAGTCGGCCCGGCCGAGCCGGGCGTCCTCCAGGGCGAGGTCCGCCGCGGCGAGGGCGTGGTGGGTGAAGCGGTCGGTCTGGACGAGGAAGCGGTCCTCGACCATGGCGCCGGGGTCGAAGCCCCGGACCTCACCCGCGACGCGCAGCGGCAGGTGCTCGCAGCCCGCCCTGGTGACCCGGTCCAGCACGCTGAGACCGGACTGGGTCGCCTTCCAGAAGGCGTCGGCGCCCACGCCGTTGGGCGCGACGACCCCGATGCCCGTGATGACCGTACGGCTGGTCACGAGACCTCCTCCTTCGGCCGGGTCATGACCACGGCGGACTGGAAGCCACCGAATCCGCTGCCCACCGACAGGACGCTGCTCAGCTTTCGGGCGCGGGCGACGCGGGGTACGTAGTCCAGGTCGCACTCGGGGTCGGGCGTCTCGTAGTTCGCCGTCGGCGGTACCACCTGATGGGTCATGGCGAGTACGCAGGCCGCGAGTTCGATCGCGCCGATGGCGCCGAGGGAGTGCCCCACCATGGATTTGATGGAGGTCATCGGCGTCTTGTAGGCGTGGTCGCCCAGGACCCGCTTGACCGCCGCGGTCTCGTGGCGGTCGTTCTGCTTGGTGCCGGAGCCGTGCGCGTTGACGTAGTCGATCTCGTCGGCGGCGACGCCGGCCTGGGCGAGGGCGGTTTCGATGGCCCGGGCCATCTCCAGGCCCTCGGCGGTCAGCCCGGTCATGTGGTGGGCGTTGCCGAAGGTGGCGTAGCCGCCGATCTCGCAGTAGACGGTCGCACCGCGGGCGCGGGCGTGTTCCAGCTCTTCGAGTACGAGGACGGCGCCGCCCTCGCCGAGGACGAACCCGTCCCGGTCGGCGTCGAACGGCCGGGAGGCGTGGGCCGGGTCGTCGTTGTTCGGCGAGGTCGCCTTGATGGCGTCGAAGCAGGCCACCGTGATCGGCGATATGGGTGAGTCGGACGCGCCGGCGAGGCATACGTCCATCCGGCCCTCCGCGATGGAGTGGACGGCGTACCCGATGGCGTCGAGTCCCGAGGTGCAGCCGGTGGAGACCGTCTGCACCGGGCCCCGCGCACCCGTCTGCTCCGCGACGGCGGAGGCGAGGGTGGCGGGGGTGAACGCCCGGTGCAGGAACGGGCCGGCCCGCTTGTGGTCCACGTCCCACCAGGAACCGGACTGGCTCACGGCGACGTAGTCGTGCTCCAGACGGGTGGTGCCGCCGACGGCCGTGCCGAGGGAGACCCCGGTCCGCCAGGCCTCGTCCGTGGTGAGGTCGAGTCCCGCGTCCTTCACCGCCTCCCGGGCGGCGACCAGGGCGAACTGGATGTACCGGTCCGCACGGTCCGCCTCGCCCGGTTCGAGGCCGTTCGCCGCGGGGTCGAAGTCGACCTCGGCGGCTATCCGGGAGCGGAACCCGGTCGGGTCGAAGAGGCTGATGCCACGCGTCGCCGTACGGCCGTTGGAGAGCAGGTCCCAGAAGTCGCGGACCCCGATCCCGCCGGGTGCGACGACACCGACTCCGGTGACGGCCACCCGCCGGGGGGTCACGAGACCACTCCAGTGCGGTCCGGGGGCTGCTCCCACGCGGTGCCCTCCGGGTGCGGTGCCTGTTCGGTGTCCACGTGCCCGAGCTCGGGCCGCGGGGCCAGCGGCCCGAGGTGGAAGACCATGCGGGCCTCGGTGTCTCCGACGTTGCGGAACCGGTGGCGCACGTTCAGCGGGACCAGCAGGCCCTGGTCGGTGCGCAGCGGGTGGGCCTCGCCGTCGAGATCGACCTCCAGGCGACCGCTGACCACGTACACGAACTCCTCGGAGTACGGGTGGTAGTGCTCGGCGATCGACTCCCCGGGGGCCATGATCGCCAGGCCCATGAACCCGCTGGTGGAACCCACGGAGGTCGGGGTGAGCACCGCCCGCAGGTCACCGCCGCGACGGCGGTTCGGGGGCGTCTCGCTGAGGTCCACGATGCGTGGGGGCTGTTTGGTCATGGCGGGTTCCTCCTGCGTGTGGGGAGAGCCTGGCTGCGGATGAGGTGGATGGGGGCGGAGTGGTGCGGGTGGCACCGGGGCGGGGCGGCCGGACCGGGGAGGTTCAGGACTCCGCGGCTGCCCGCCGGTCGGTGATCAGCTTCATCGTGTGGTCCGCCGGGCGGGCCCGCTTGCCGGCCCGGACCGTCAGCCGTTCGAGCACCGCCGCCTTGCGCGGTCCCGAGATGCCGAAGGTGGTCTCGGGCTCGGCATCGAGCGGGCCGCGGACGTCGATGAGGCGGACGACGATGTCGTCGCGCTGAAAGATGCTGCTGCTCCGAACGGGGCTGGCCGGGCGGTGTGCGGCCGCCTCGTCCTGCCGGGCCAGGAACTTGGCCAGTGCCACGCCGCAGCCGGGCTTGGCCGGGTAGAAGAGCGCGTGCCGCTGCACCTCGGCGGTCTCGGGCTCGGGTGCGGCGATGTGGTGGACCGCCGGGAGCGCGGCCCGCATGAAGAACATGCGGGCGGACTCCGGGTCGTTCAGGTTCCGGTCCTTTTCCAGGTAGGGGTTGATGGCCTCCTCCACAGCACGCACCTCGGGCTGCTCGGAGACGTGCCGCAGGGCGGCCATCAGGTCGCCCTGGACCTCCACCGTGCGCACGACCCGGTTGCCGTGCATGAACAGCGAGGTACGGCAGAGCCGGGTGTGGTCGTCGACCCGGGCGGCCGGGGAGGCGTAGCTGGACAGGATGGCCGCGACGTCCTTCTCGCTGCCCGGCTTGACCGTGAAGGTGAGGGCGTGGCGCACGATGCCCGCACCCAGCCGGGGGGTGTTCTGCAGCCGGGCCGCGGCCGGGCGGGCCGCCTGGTCGTAGCCGCGGCCGGTCTCCCGCAGGACGGTGAACTTGAGCGGCCGCATGGCGCGGGCGCACGCGCCGAGCGGCTTCACCTGTTCGGCGTGGTGCTCGCTGTTGACCCATGCGAGGTACTGCGGGGCACTCTCCCACTCACTGGTGATGAGCCATTGGGAGGGATTCTCGAAGGACTGGCACAGCTGATCGCTGATGTGGCCCGGAACCGACGCGATGTCGTGGCGGAGCTGTTCGTACGCCTCGAAGAACTGCTGCTGGGTCCCCTCGTGGAGATCCATCAGCAGGACGACCCGGAGCATGGAGCCGTCGAAGGCTGACTGCGACACCCGTTCGGACAGGGTGGTTGTCATCTACTCACTCCTTCATGAGGGGGTGGAGATCCATCGCGTACGGACCCCTCGTCCGTCACCGGTGGCGTCCGCCCGGGCCGGCGGCCGCCTGAATGGGGAACGGCAGGCCGGCGCGTCTCAGGGGGAGCCGCTGTCGCTCATCGTCGTCCGGGTGGGGACGTACCGCTACATCTCAGGATCAAGCGGGTGACAACCGACGAATCAACTGGGCCTTATCCCGGATCGGGGGCATAAAGACTCCACTCCCCCACACAGAAAACAGGAGCCCGCAGCTGATGGAAGACAACGCCGATGTTCGCGTACCGGTTCTCGTCGTGGGCGGCTCCCTCGTGGGCCTGTCCACCTCGCTTTTCCTGAGCCGCCACGGAGTGAGGCACCTGCTGGTCGAGAAGCACTCCGGCACCTCCGCGCACCCGCGGGGCCGTGGCATCAACGCCCGGACGATGGAGCTGTTCCGCACGGCAGGGGCGGAGCGCGCGATCCGCCGGGCGGCGTCCGTACTCGAGGGAACCCAGGGCATTCTGCAGGCGCGGTCGCTGACCGACGGCGACCACAACTGGCTGATCAAGTCGATCGATCCGGCCGGGGCGCTGGCCCGCTTCAGTCCGACCGGCTGGTGCCTGTGCAGCCAGAACAACATCGAACCGGTGCTGGCCGAACAGAGCCGCGAACTGGGTGCCGACGTCAGGTTCGCCACCGAACTGATGAGCTTCGACCAGGACGCCACGGGGGTGAACGCCGTGGTCAAGGACCGGGAGACGGGCGAGCACATCACCGTGCGCGCCGACTTCCTGATCGCGGCCGACGGCCCGCGCAGCCCCGTCAGGGAGCAGCTCCGGATCCCCCAGACGGGTAACGGCGAGCTGTTCCACAACGTGAGCGTCACCTTCCACTCGGAGAAGCTCGTCCAGGTACTGGGTGACCTGCGCTTCATCGTCTGCTACCTGATGCGCCCGGGTGCGGACGGGGCGCTGCTGCCGGTGGACAACAAGACCCACTGGGTCTTCCACGCCCCGTGGCACCCGGAGCAGGGCGAGACCCTGGAGGACTTCACCGACGAGCGGTGCGTGGACCAGATCCGCGACGCGATCGGCGTGCCCGACCTGGACGTGGAGATCGGCGGCAAAGCGCCGTGGCACGCGGCCGAACGGGTGGCGGAGCGGTATTCGTCCGGACGGGTGTTCCTGGCCGGGGACGCGGCCCACGAGATGTCACCCACCGGGGCGTTCGGCTCCAACACGGGCATCCAGGACGCGCACAACCTGGCGTGGAAGATCGCCGCGGTACTGGACGGCTCGGCCGGCATCGAACTGCTCGACACCTACGAGGCCGAGCGGCTGCCGGTGGCCAGGGCCACCAGTGAGCGGGCGTCCGCCCGTTCGGCGGAGCACAGCCACCCGGGGTACGCGCCGCCGCCCACCATGGGCGGCGGGCCGGGCAGCGGGGTCCTCACCACGGCCATGGGCTACTGCTACCCGTCGGGCGCGCTCGTCGGCGGCGAACCCGGACGGCCCGTCATCCCGGAGAACCTGCGGCTGGTCGGCGACACCGGGACCCGGGCCCCGCACATGTGGGTGATCCGGGCGGGTGAGCGGATCTCCACCCTGGACCTCTACGAGCGCTCGTTCGTGCTGCTGAGCGGTGCGGGTACGCCGTGGAAGGCGGCCGCGAAGCAGGTGGCCGAGCAGCTGCCGGTGCGGCTGGAGGCCTACACGATCGGCGCCGGGCCGGATGTGGACCTCGTCCAGGACGGACGCTCCGACTGGACGGAGGCCCACGCGATGAGCGCCCAGGGCGCCGTGCTCGTACGCCCGGACGGGTTCGTGGCCTGGCGTTCCGAGGGCGCGGTGGCCGACGCTCCGGCGACGCTCGCCGAGGTCCTCTCTACGGTGCTGCGCCGGGCGTGACCACCTCGTCCCCGCTTCCGCCGGCCGTGCGTGCGGCCGGCGGAAGGGGTTCAGCGGCAGGCCCAGCAGCCCGCCCAGCAGCCGGTGGCGGCCGGTGGCGTACGCAGGCGGCCGCGCCCGGTCCCGCCGGCCGCTTCCCGGGCGGCGGAAGTCCGCCCGGTGTAACACGCGACGACGACCGCGATCGCGGCCAGTTCCTCGGGGGCGGCGACGCCCCGCTCCACACGCAGCAGGCTCGCTATCGGGACATCCTTCGACATCGGCACGGCCTCTCTCACGGGGGCTGCGCGTGCGCCCGGTCGCATCGCGAGGGGCGGACCGGCTCGGCTCCGACGCGGGCGGCACACGGGTGGCTCGGCGCGCTGACGGGACGTGTTCCGCGGACGCGAACCGGCCGGTGGACTCCGGTCGGGTCACCGGGAGTCCTGTCGCGACCGACGCTACAAGAGCGTGCCGCGGGCGGCACTCCGGACCGGCCGTGATGACCGGTCACCGGCCGCTGCTGTGCCGGGGCTGCGCCGGGAACCTGTACGCCGTCTGCACCATGGACCACGCGGGCGGGAACAAGGTCGGGCAGTGGGAGGTCGACCACGAGATGCCCGTACCGTGCCCGCTGGCCGGTCTGCTGCCGCTCACCGGGACGGCGGCCTCGGTGCACGAGCTGCCCGGGGCGGAAGAGGTGATCGGTCCGCCGCAGTGAGGTACGGCGGGTTGGTCCGGACGGGTGAACGCCGTGCCGCAGCGGCCGTCGGCCGGCGGGCGCGGGGCCGACGAGGGGCGCGGGCCGGCGGGCGGGGGCCGGCGGGCGGGCGGCGCGGTACGGGCTCTGGTCGGCGGCATCACCGTCGACCAGGGCTCCCCGCGTTCACTGGTTGAACTCCCCTGTCCTGTAACTGCTTTCCCGGTTCAATCTCTTGACGGCCCGTGAGGGCGCGGAGGACAGTGTCCAGCGGCGCCGTTCTGAGAGCGCTCTCAAGACGGCCGACCCGCTGACCCTTCCCCCCGCACCGCGCCTCGGCGCGCTTCAGAGAGGGCACGCATGCACGAGATATCCGGCAGGAAGCGACCGACGGTCCGGCGGGCCGTCGCGGCCGCGCTCAGCACGATCGCCGTGGTCGCGACAGCGGTCGCGGCCGTTGCCGTCGCCCTGCCCGCGAGCGCCGCGGCTCCCGCCCCGCCCGCCGGCTGGTCCCGGGTGTTCCTGGACGACTTCGACGGGCCCGCGGGCTCCGGGGTGAACACCGCCGACTGGCAGTACACCACCGGTACTTCCTACCCCGGCGGACCCGCCAACTTCGGTACGGGCGAGATCGAGACGATGACCGCCGACCCCTCCAACGTCTCCCTCGACGGCGCGGGCAACCTGCGCATCACCCCCCGCCGGGACGCCGCCGGCAACTGGACGTCGGGCCGCGTCGAGACCCGGCGGGCCGACTTCGAGCCCCCGGCGGGCGGCAAGCTCCGTACGGAGGCCCGCGTCCAGATGCCGAACGTGACGGGCCCGGCGGCCAAGGGCTACTGGCCGGCGTTCTGGATGCTCGGCGCCCCCTACCGGGGCAACTGGTGGAACTGGCCGGGCATCGGCGAGATCGACATCATGGAGAACGTCCAGGGCCTCAACAACGTCTGGGCGACCCTGCATTGCGGCACGACCCCGGGCGGCCCCTGCAACGAGACCTCCGGCATCGGCGGGCAGCGCGTCTGCCCCGGGGCCAGTTGCCAGGCGGGCTTCCACACGTACGCCGTCGAGTGGGACCGGTCGACGGCGGTCGAGGAAATGCGCTTCTACGTCGACGAGTTCAACTTCCATACGGTGCGCGCCAACCAGGTGGACGCGACGACCTGGACCAACGCCACGAACCACGGCTACTTCATCATCCTGAACGTCGCCATGGGCGGCGGCTTCCCGGACGCCTTCGGCGGCGGCCCCGACGCGGGCACCCAGCCCGGGCACGCCATGGTCGTCGACTACGTGTCCGTCCTGCGCTCCACCGGCGGCAGCACGCCGCCCACCACCCCGCCCACCACTCCCCCGACGACGCCGCCGACGACTCCGCCCGGGCACCGCGACGCCTACACGGCGATCCAGGCCGAGTCGTACGACGGCCAGTCGGGCGTGTCCAAGGAGACCACCACGGACAGCGGCGGCGGCCAGAACCTCGCGGCGATCGGCAACGGCGACTGGGCGCTGTTCCGGGGTGTCGACTTCGGTTCCACCCCGGCCGGGCAGTTCCACGGACGCGTGGCCAGCGGCGCGGCCGGCGGGGTCAGCGGCCTGGTCGAGGTACGGCTCGACAGCCCGGCCTCGGCTCCGATCGGCAGCTTCTCGATCGCGTCCACCGGCGGCTGGCAGAGCTGGCGCACGGTGCCCGCGAACATCACCGCGGTCACGGGCACGCACGACGTCTACCTCACCTTCACGAGCGGCCAGCCCGCCGACTTCGTGAACGTCAACTGGTTCGACTTCGGTCACTGACCACCTCCTCGCAGGCCCGGCGTCGTCCACGCGGCAGTCCGCGTGGACGACGCCGCGCGTCCGGTGGACGGCCCGGGCGGGGCGGGACAGGCTGGGGACCGACCGCAGCGGGAGGCCGCAGCAGGAAGCCGCAGCAGGAGGACACGCCATGCCCGACGAAGAACCCCGCGCCGAGCTGGACGCGCGTTACAGCGACGAGCAGGCGACGGCGGTGCCGTGGCGGGACGCCGTCAGCCGGCTGGCCACGGCGGAGCTGTACTGGCTGACGACCGTACGCCCCGACGCGCGGCCGCACGTCACCCCGCTGATCGGGGTCTGGGCGGACGGCGCGCTGCACTTCTGCACCGGGCCCGAGGAGCGCAAGGCCAAGAACCTCCGCGGCAACGCGCACGTCGTCCTCACCACCGGCACCAACACCCTGCACGAGGGGTTCGACCTGGTCGTCGAGGGTCGGGCGGCCCGGGTCAGGGATCCCGAGCGGCTGCGCCGGCTCGCCGCCGCCTGGGAGGCGAAGTACGGCTCCGAGTGGCATTTCGACGTCGGCGACGGTGTGTTCGTGAATCCCGACGCGGGCGAGGCGGTGGTCTTCGCGGTGCGCCCGAGCACGGCCTTCGGTTTCGGCAAGGGCGGGTACAGCCAGACGCGCTGGCTCTTCTCCTGATCGCCGCCGCCGCGCCCGCGCACACGATCATGGCCGTCCCGGCCGCCACCGGCAGCCCGTCCCGCGGGAACCGCGACGTCGGTGGGGTTAGGCTCGGAGCAGGTCGCGAAGGGGATGGTGCGGATGTGTCGGTGGCTCGCCTACTCGGGTTCGCCCATGCTCCTCGACACCGTGCTGTACCGCCCGGAGCATTCGCTGATCAACCAGAGCCTGCGCTCCCGGATGGGCGCGGAACCGACCAATGGCGACGGTTTCGGCATCGGCTGGTACAGCGCGGACGGAGACGGCACACCGGCGGTCTTCCGGGACGTCGGCCCGGCCTGGAACAGCCGTAACCTGCAGGAACTCGCCTCGCACGTCCGCTCGCCGCTGTTCTTCGCGCACGTCCGCGCCTCGACGGGTTCGGCGATCCAGCAGTCCAACTGCCACCCGTTCCGCCACGGCCGCTGGCTGTGGATGCACAACGGGGCGATCGCGGAGTTCCACCGGCTGCAGCGCGACCTCTGCATGGCCGTCGATCCGGCGCTCTTCCCGTGCATCGAGGGGTCCACGGACTCCGAGGTGATGTTCTACCTGGCGGTCACGTTCGGTCTCGACCAGGACGTCCCGGGCGCGGTGGCCAGGATGGCGGGCCTGGTGGAGCGCCTCGGCAAGGAGCACGGCGTGCCGGAACCGCTCCAGATGACGGTGGCGGTGAGTGACGGCGAGCGCGTCTGGGCCTTCCGCTACTCCAGCCAGGGAAAGTCCCGGACGCTGTACTACAGCAGCAGGGCCGAGACCGTCCGCCACCTCCATCCCGAGCTGCCCTACCTCAGGGAGGTCTCGGACGAGACCCGTCTCGTGGTCTCCGAGCCGCTCGGGGACCTGCACGGCGTGTGGAACGAGCTCCCCGAGAGCAGCTACGCCGTGATCCCCTCCGGCCCCGATGCCGACTATCTGCCGTTCCTCCCCGAGCTCTGACCCGTCCGGCCGGGGGGCGGGGCGGGGCCACGCCGGACTCCGGCTCGGCGGGCGAAGGGACGGGTATCCGCCTTTCGGAGACATGCCGTCGGTCACCGTCCGTATCCACCCCGGCGCGGTCGGGCGGAACCGCACCCGTAGCGGCACAGGGAAGAGGGAAGGCAGGGCCTGGCGTGAGTTATGTGCAGCGTGGCGCCGCCTACGCACGCGACAGCCGGTACATCACCACTCGGATCACCGCGGACGGGCGTGAGGGCTTCGCCGTCGAACCGGGCCGCTACCGGCTGGTGGTCAGCCGTGCGTGCCCCTGGGCCAGTCGTGCGGTGATCGTGCGACGGCTCCTCGGACTGGAGAAGGCGCTGCCGATGGCCGTGGCGGGCCCGACACACGACGAGCGGAGCTGGCGGTTCGACCTCGATCCCGGCGGTCGCGACCCCGTGCTCGGCATCGAGCGGCTCCAGGAGGCCTACCTGGCCCGCGATCCCGGCTACGACCGGGGCATCACGGTTCCGGCGATCGTCGATGTACCGACGGGCCGGGTGGTGACCAACGACTTCGCGCAGATCACGATCGACATGTCGCTGGAGTGGACGGCGTACCACCGCGAGGGCGCCCCGGCGCTCTACCCGCCCCCGCTGCGGGCAGAGATCGACGCCGTGAACGAGGCCGTCTACAAAGAGGTGAACAACGGCGTCTACCGTGCCGGTTTCGCCGGTACCCAGGAGGCCTACTCCGCGGCGTACGAGCGGCTGTTCGCCCATCTCGACCGGCTCACCGGGCGGCTCGCGGCCTCCCGCTACCTGGTCGGCGACACCGTCACCGAGGCGGACGTACGGCTGTTCACCACCCTCGTACGCTTCGACGCCGTGTACCACGGCCACTTCAAGTGCAACCGGCAGAAGCTGTCGGAGATGCCGGTGCTGTGGGCCTACGCGCGCGACCTGTTCCAGACCCCCGGGTTCGGCGACACCGTGGACTTCGATCACATCAAGCGGCACTACTACCTGGTCCACGAGGACATCAACCCGAGCGGCATCGTGCCCGCCGGACCGGATCTGTCGGGCTGGCTCGATCCGCACGGCCGGGACGTGCTGGGCGGACATCCCTTCGGCGACGGCACACCACCGGGACCGGTGGCTCCCGAGGAGGCCGTCCCGTCGGGTTCGAGCCCGCTCTCGCCCTGACCCCACACCCAGGGGCGATCACCGGTTACGCTGCTGTCCGGCGAGGGGCGGCACCGTGCGACCGCCCGTCCGTGGACCCGTGGAGGAGCATCCGTGACCGAGCCGCGTCCCGACAGCCGGCCCACCCTGGAGGCCGTCGCGGCGCACGCCGGGGTCTCCCGGGCCACCGCGTCCCGCGTGGTCAACGGCGGCGACGGGGTCCGCGCGCACCTGGCGGACCGGGTACGTACGGCGATCCGCGAGCTGGGCTACATCCCCAACCACGCGGCGCGCACCCTGGTCACCCGGCGCACCGGGGCCGTCGCGGTGATCATTCCCGAGCCGGAGATCCGGATCTTCTCGGACCCGTTCTTCTCGCGCCAGGTCCGCGGCATCGCCAAAGAGCTGACCGCGCACGACACCCAGCTGGTCCTGCTGCTGGTGGAGGACCGCGGGGACTACGACCGGATCGAGCGATACCTGGCGGGCGGCCATGTCGACGGAGCCCTCGCCTTCTCCCTGCACGCCGACGATCCGCTGCCCGCCATCATCCGCCGCATCGGCATGTCCACGGTCTTCGGCGGCCGCCCCGGCTGGACCACCGGGCCCGCCGAGCACGACGGCGTGACCTACGTGGACGCCGACAACCGCGGGGGCGCGCGGGAGGCCGTGCGCCATCTGCTGGCACAGGGCCGGAGGCGGATCGCGCACATCGCCGGGCCGCTCGACCAGACCTCGGCGGCCGACCGGCTGAGCGGCTACCGGGACGCGCTCGCGGCGGCCGGCCCCGAGCTGTTCGCCGAAGGGGACTTCACCCCGGCGGGCGGGGCCCGCGCGATGGCGGAACTGCTGGACCGGGACGCCGGGATCGACGCCGTCTTCGCCGGGAACGACCTGATGGCAACCGGCGCGCTGCGCGTGCTGCGGGAGAGCGGCCGCACGGTGCCGGGGGACGTGGCGCTGGTGGGATTCGACGACGCCGAAGCGGTGGCCGAGAGCACCGACCCGCCGCTGACGACCGTACGCCAGGACATCGAGGGCATGGGCCGGCTGATGGCACGGCTGCTGATGGACACCCTGAACGGCGGTCCGGACGAGCGGACCGCGCCCCGTCCGGTGATCACCGCCACGGAACTGGTGCGGCGCGCGTCGGCCTGACGTGCCGCAGGGGCCCGCACGGCAGCGGGCCCCTGCGAGCAGGGCGGGGACCGCGGGCCGGGGCCCTTCCCGGATCAGCGCCGCACCGGGCACTGCTTCCAGGGGAGTAGCCGGCCTTCTGCGTGCCGACGGCGCCGGGCTGCAGGCTGCCGAAGCCGCGGTAGTCGACCTTGGCCACGGCGTACGTGTACCCCTGCGGGACGTGGACGTCGAGGGAGAGAGGCAGTTCTTGCGGCCTTCGACGGCAGGGGCGCCGCCGCCGGCCTGGGCCGGGTACTCGCTGTAGGTGACGGTGAAGGCCGAGTTGTCCGGCGACACGGCGACGGTGGCACTGCCTGGCCGGCAGCCCGATCCGTTCACGGTGGCGACGTCCACGCTCACCTGGTCTTCGGGGGCCGAGGGCGCCGAGGGCGAGGCCCCGGCGGCGGGGGTGAGCGCGAGAAGCGTTGCGGTCACGGCGGCTGCGGTGAATCCGGTACGGAGCGACTTGATCACAACGTCATGGACAGCCGTCCATGACGGACCCGTCCGGTCGACGGGCACGCGGTCTCACCTCGATGGCCGAAGGCCGTCACCGCAGAAACGATAAACCCACCCAATTCGCTTCACTGAATGGCCCCAGGCAGCCCGGTGTTTCGAGTCGCACCGATCACTCGTTCCTGTTTGTCCTAATATCGGCGAGGTCCTTCAGGCAACCATCGGGTTCCGGAGCCGGCCGGGGCCGCCGGGCCCTCCTGCGGTGAGGAGTCCCATGTCCCGCGCACCACGCTCCGCCCTCCTGTCGGCGCTGGCGCTCGCCGCCGCCCTGGTCGTCGCCCCCGCCGGACCCGCTCCGGCGTTCGCCGCGGCCCACCACACCGGCGACGAGGGCGCGGTGCTCGGCGAGGAGCACGCCCGCGCGCACGCGCGGCTGCGGGACGCGGCCAGGGGAACCCAGGGCTATCCGCAGTCCAGGCGCACGTCGAGCCTGGCCTCGCTGGAGGAGTCCCAGCGCACGGCCAACACGAAGTTCCCCGCGGCCCGGTTCGGCCGGTTCGCCCAGTACTTCCCCTCGCCCGACTTCGGCGTCCACGTGGCCCAGCTGCCGACGGGCAAGGTCCTGCTGTTCTCCTTCGAACGCGTGGAGGCCGACCCCACCAAGGAGACCGGTCCCACCAACACGGTGGGCCGGACGAACGCGGGCCGCGCCTACCTCTGGGACCCCGCCAAGGGGACCGGGGCCAAGGCCTTCAGGAACGTGGCGCCGCCGGTGGTGCTGATGCCCGACGGCAGGTACGCCCCGCGCCCGGCGCCGTTCTTCTGCGCCGGCCACTCCTACCTCCCCAACGGAATGGTGGGGGTGTTCGGCGGCAACGTCGGCGGGAAGGGCGGCAGCGGCGCCAGGTTGTCCTTCGTCTTCGACCCGTGGACCGAGAAGTGGTTCCGCAACCGCGACATGTCCGTGGGGCGCTGGTACCCCTCGGTCGTGACCGGGCCGGACGGCCGGCAGATCATCATGTCCGGCCAGTCCGAGCGCGGAACGGGCACACCCACTCCGGTGGTGGAACGCTTCCCCGCGCTCGGGCGTCCCGTGCCCTGGCGGTCGTACGACATCCCGGCGAACGTCCCCTCCGAGCGGCTCCGCTCGGACGCGCCCTTCCGGAACGACTATCCGCACCTCTTCTCGCTGCGGGACGGGAAGATCTACGGGCTGGGCCGCGACGCCGACCAGCAGTGGCTGTTCGACCCGGTCGAGGAGACCCGCACCGACCTGCCGCGGCGGCCCGCCGACTTCCGCGGCTACGGTTCGGCGGTGCCGCTGCCGGCCGGCTTCCGCGGCCCCGACTCCGTCCTGGTGCTCGGCGGCGACCCGCGCGACCCGCTCACCTACCGGCTGTCCGGGGGCCGCTGGAGCATCGAGGCGCCGAGAGCCTTCGGCCGCACCCAGGACGGGACCCTGATCCTGCCGGACGGGACGCTGCTCACCGTGAACGGCGCCCTGGACACCCGGAACTACGGCAACGGGCCCTTCAACCCGAAGGCGGACCTGAAGTACCGGCAGATCGAACTGCGCGACGCCCGCGGCCACTGGACGCTGGGTCCGGCCCAGCGGCTGCCCCGCGGCTACCACTCCAACGCCCTGGTCCTGCCGGACGGCCGGATGATGGTCACCGGCGACGAGCTCCAGCAGATCGCCAACGACCCCGACATCAAGGACGGGATGGACGGCAGCATCGAGCTCTACGAGCCCGCCTATCTGCACCGGGGGCCCCGCCCGGCGCTCGACCGGGCCCCGGCGGGCGACCTGGACCACGACGCGGCCTTCCAGGTCTCCAGCTCGACGGCGAAGGACGTGACGCGCGCGGTGCTGCTGGCTCCGACGACCGTCACCCACTCGGTGAACACCAGCCAGCGCCACCTGGACCTGCGGATCACCGGCGTGCACGGCTCCACCGTCGCACTCCGTACGCCGCCGAGCGCCGCCGATGCCCCGCCCGGGTACTACATGCTCTTCCTGCTCGACGCGAAGGGCGTGCCCAGCACCGCGAAGTGGGTGAAGCTCGGCACCCGCTAGCGGGTCGGGCCGAGGAGGACGACTGCCGCGCGCCCGTCCGTACGGACCGGGCAGTCGAGCGGTCCCGTCACCAGGGCCGCGTCGTACGGGAGGAGTTCCACGAGGTCGTCCGGCCGTTCGAGCGCGGCCGGCCCCTCCAGGGCGACCACCAGCAGCGTCTCGCCCGGCCCGACCGCCAGGGCCGACCGGCCCCGTACGACGGCGGTCCGCGCCTCCACCGCGCCCCGGCGGTACATCACGTTGAAGTTCACCACGGGGCCGGAGAGCAGCCGGCAGTCGGTCGGCTCGTCCCCGGGGAAGTCCTGCGGCGCGTACCGTTCGGCCACGAGCCGGCGTACGCCCCCCACCGTGAGGTCCATGCCAGCGCCCTCGGCGAGGGTGAGGGTCCGCCCGATGCCGGGGAAGGCCGAGAACGGCCCGTCGGCGGCGACCTCGGCGAGGCTCACGCGCCAGCCGAAGTCGTCCATGCCGGCGCCCTCGGGCCACGCCGCGATCTCCCGCGTGACTCCGCCGCCGTTCTTCCACACGGTGGCCGTGCGGTCGGCCGCCCGCAGGATGCGGATGCCGCCGCCGCTCGGTGCGCCCATGGCGATCAGGCCTTCTCCATCGAGGGGCGCAGGCGGCCCAGCAGGGCGTAGAGCGTCGCGCTCTCGGTCTCGTCGAGGGTGTCCAGCGCGCCGTGCATCGCCTGCATCTCCTCCCGTACGCGGCGGATCACCTCACGCCCCGCGTCGGTGGCGACGACGTTCTTGACACGCCGGTCGGCGGGGTCGGGCTCCCGGCGCACCAGCTCGCGGGCCTCCAGGCGGTCGACGATGCCGGTCACGTTCGAGGCGTCGCAGACCAGCAGGGTGGCAAGGCCGCGCATCGGCACGGGGCCGTCGAGCTGGGCGAGGACCCTGGCCTGGGTGGAGGTGAGGCCGTGCTGGGCCGCGGCGGCCGCGAACTCGCGCCACTGGGCGGTGCCGATCGCGGCGAGCAGCTCCAGCAGCTGGAGCTTGGTGGGGGTCTGCGTGGCGGTGTCGCTCATACCTGGAGCGTACTCAGGATGTTTCACATTATCAATTGTTTACTTGACCACCTTAACTATCGACGTCTACCGTCGTTCGAGTTACTTGATGAAGTCAAACATCTGCGTTCCGAAGCTCCTCAGCTCCGAAACACGAAGAAGGTCACCCCCAGCCATGAGCACCCCCTCCCCCGCCACCCCGGCCGCCGGGCACCGGAACGAGACGGTCATCGTCTTCGCCCTGAGCCTGGCCGCCATGGTCGTCTCGATGATGCAGACCCTGCCGGTCCCGATCCTGGGCCTGATCCGCCAGGACCTCGGCACCACGACGGCCAACGTGAGCTGGGTGACCACCGCCACCCTCCTGTCGGCCGCCGTCTTCACCCCGCTGTTGGGCCGCTTCGGCGACCAGCACGGCAAGAAGCCCACCCTGGTCGCCGTGCTCGGCGTCATGGTCGCCGGCTCCGTCATCGCCGCTCTCGCGTCCTCGCTGCCGCTGCTGATCCTGGGCCGGGTGCTCCAGGGCGCCGCCACCGCGATCTTCCCGCTGGCCCTCTCGGTCCTGCGCGAAGAGGTCCGGCCGCAGAAGCTGCCGGGTGCGATGGCCCTGGTCAGCGGCACGCTCGCGTTCGGCAGCGGGCTCGCGCTCGTCGCGACCGGGCTGCTCACCTCCGGCTCCGGCGCGGACTACCGCAACGCCTTCTGGATGGCGACCGGCTTCGCGCTCCTCGCCCTGCTCGCGGTCGTCCTCCTGGTCCCCGCGACCCGGCACAAGACCGGCGGGCGCACCGACTTCCTCGGCGCCCTGACGCTCGGCATCGCCCTGCTGCTGCTCCTGCTGCCGATCTCCCAGGGCCACGAGTGGGGCTGGGGTTCCGCCCGTACGCTGGGCAGCTTCGCCGGCGCCGCCGTCATGGCCGCCGTCTGGGTGCTCGTCGAGCGCAGGGTGAGCGAGCCCCTCGTCGACATGAAGATGTTCGTCCACCGCCCGGTGCTCATGGCCAACCTGGCCGGCATCCTCGTCGGCTTCGGCATGTTCGCGAACTTCCTGGGCGTCTCGTACCTCGTCCAGATGCCCGAGGCGCTCACCGGCTACGGCTTCGACGCGTCCATCCTGCGCGCCTCCGTGCAGTTCCTGCTGCCCGGCGCGATCGTCTCGCTGCTCGCCTCGCCCGTGGGCGGCCAGATCGTGCGGCACCGCGGTCCGCGCACCGCGCTGGGGCTGGCCGCCGCGCTCGGCACGGTCGGCTTCGCCTGGCTGGTCCTGGACCACGGGCACAGCCTGTCGGTCATCGGTGCCGGACTCGTCGTCGGCGCGGCCGTGAGCTTCGGCTACGCCGCCATGCCCGCCGTGATCATGTCCAGCGTCCCGCACCACCAGAGCGGCATCGCCAACGGCATCAACTCGATCTCCCGCTCCACGGGCAGCGCGATCGGCAGCGCCGTCGTCACCACGATCCTGGCCTCCAGGACCATCGATCACCTGCCGGCCGGGGTCCCGCCGCTGCCCGCCGAGTCCGGGTTCACCCTGACCTTCGGGATCGGCGCCGTGGCCTTCGCGCTGGTCGCGGTGATCGGATGGATCGGTCTGCGGGGCGGTCAGGGCATCCGGGCGGCGGCCTCCGGACCGTCGGCGGCGGCCGAGCCGGTCCCGGCGACCGGGCAGGCCGTGACGGCCCTGAAGGCGGAGAACGCGGAGAAGGCGGACGCCACCCGCTGACCCCGCGTGTCGCTCGCGGCGGCCGGGCCCTCCGGCCTTGCATGGTGGGTGCATGAAGGCTACGGAGGTCATCGCCGACGGGTTCGGACGCATCCGGGAGATCGTGCACGAGGTCGTGGAAGGGGTCCCGGCGGAGCTGCTCAACGCCCGCGTGGACCCGGCGGCGAACTCGATCACCTGGCTGGTCTGGCATCTGACCCGCGTCCAGGACGACCACCTCGCGGACGCTGCCGACACCGAGCAGGTGTGGGACTCCGAGGGGTGGTCGGACCGGTTCGCGCTGCCGGTGCCCGCCGGGGCGACCGGGTTCGGGCACTCACCGCAGGACGTCTACACCGTCCGGGTCGACTCGGGCGAGCTGCTGCTGGGGTACTTCGACGCGGTGCACGAGCGGACCGCGCGGTTCGTCCGGGGGCTCGCCGCCACCGACCTGGAACGGGTGGTCGACGAGCGCTGGGACCCGCCGGTCACCCTCGGGGTACGCCTGGTCAGCGTGCTGACGGACGACCTCCAGCATGCCGGGCAGGCGGCCTTCGTACGGGGCGTGCTGGAGCGGGACCGGGGCGTCTGAGGCGGCTCCCGTCCCGTTGCCCGGACAGCGCCGCCGCCGAGCGCATCACAGGACGCACAGAGGGCCGGGACCCCGTCGGGGTCCCGGCCCTCGCGCACTACGCTCCGCTGGCGTCGAGCATGCCCTCGCGCTCGACGATCTTCACGCGCTCGCGGCCCTGGGGCTCACCGAGGGCCTTCTCGGCCGCGTCCAGCTTGTACCAGCCCTCCCACGTCGTGTAGCGGACGCTGCGCTCGGCGAGGAAGGCCTCGACGGCCTCCGGCGCGGGGGTGGCCGGCTCGCCGAGGCGGCCCTCGGCGTGGTCGGCGAGCAGGTTCGCGACGGTCTCGTTCGCGTCGCCCTTGGTGTGGCCGATCAGGCCGATCGGACCGCGCCGGATCCATCCGGTGACGTACGTCGACTGCAGGTGGCTGCCGGCCTCGATCACGCGGCCGCCCTCGTCCGGGACCGTGCCGGACTCGACGTCCCAGGGAAGCTTGGGCAGCTCGTCGGAGAGGTAGCCCACGGCCCGGTAGACGGACTGGATGTCCCAGTCGGTGAAGTTGCCGGTGCCCTTGACGTTGCCGGTGCCGTCGAGCTCGGTGCGCTCGGTGCGCAGCCCGACGACCTTGCCGTCCTCGCCGAGGATCTCGGCGGGCGACTCGAAGAAGTGCAGGAACAGCTTGTGCGGGCGCTCGCCGATGTCGCGGATCGCCCAGTTCTCCAGGGTCTTGGCGACCATGTCGGCCTGCTTGTTCGCGCGGCGCGTGGCTATGGAGCCCTCGTCGTAATCGATGTCCTCGGGGTTGACGATGACCTCGATGGTCGGCGAGTGGTCCAGCTCGCGCAGCTCCATGGGGCTGAACTTGGCCTGGGCCGGTCCGCGACGGCCGAAGACGTGCACCTCGAGGGCCTTGTTCGCCTTGAGCCCGTCGTGGACGTTCGCGGGGATCTCGGTGGGCAGCAGCTCGTCGGCCGTCTTCGCGAGGATGCGCGCGACGTCCAGGGCCACGTTGCCGACGCCGAGCACGGCGACCTTCTCGGCCTCCAGCGGCCAGGTGCGCGGGACGTCCGGGTGACCGTCGTACCAGGAGACGAAGTCGGCGGCGCCGTAGGAGCCGTCGAGCTCGACGCCCGGGATGGCCAGGGCGCGGTCGGCCGTGGCACCGGTGGAGAAGATCACGGCGTCGTAGAAGGACCGCAGCTCGTCGAGGCTGATGTCGTTCGGGTAGTCGACATTGCCGAAGAGGCGGACCTGCGGCTTGTCGAGGACCTGGTGCAGGGCGGTGATGATGCCCTTGATCCGGGGGTGGTCGGGGGCGACGCCGTACCGGATCAGGCCGAAGGGGGCGGGCATCCGCTCGAAGAGGTCGATGGACACGCCGGGCTCGACGGCCGCCTCGGACTTCAGCAGCGCGTCGGCGGCGTAGATACCGGCGGGGCCGGCACCGACGATTGCTACCCGCAGAGGGCGAGGCATGGCAGAGGTTCCCTTCGACTGACGGCAAGGTGGATCAAGGGGAACCCTAAACGAAGGTAAGCCTAACTCAGCACCCGGCATCTCTTTATGACCCCATAATCAAAACTTATGACCTCCCCAAGCAACGCTTGGAGCTTAGGGGAACTCGCTGGTCAGCGGGGGCCTCACCTGACAGACTGAAACGGCTTGATCACCCCAGGAGGACAAAATGGCTGACGAAACCGACACCCCGCAGGACGAGTCCCCCGCCGACGCGGCCAAGCGCAAGTTCCGGGAGGCCCTGGACCGCAACGCCGCGAACGCCCAGTCCCAGCAGGCGCACCAGAGCCGGGCCAAGGTGCAGGGCGCCAGCAGCGGCCCCGGCGGGAAGAACAAGAAGGTCCGCCGCAAGACCGGCTGACCCTCGGATCCGAGGAGCTCGCCCCCGCCGTCGCGGCCGGGGGTGGCTCAACCCGGCATTGAGCCACCCGGGTGAGTGGGGATAACCCCGAGCGCTGTCGACAGTTGATCAGCACGTCCCGCCGAGGGCAGCTATCTCATGCGACAGTGCGACAGAAGGATCCCCACATGTTCAAGAAGTTCATGGCCACCGCAGCCGCCACCGCCGCCGTGCTCGGCGCGGGTGCCGCAGTCGCCTCCCCGGCGATGGCGATCGGCAACGACAACGGCATCAACACCGTGAACGGCAACGGCGCGGCCCAGCTGTACGGCAACCAGGAGACCCACGGCAGCATGAGCCCGCAGCTCGGCGCCATCCAGGGCTCGCTCAACAAGCTCTGCGTCGGCCTGCCGGCCAAGGTCAACGCCCAGTCCCTGGTCGCGATCCTCGCCAACATCGGTGTCCAGGACGTCAACGTCCTGTCGAACCCGCAGAACCAGCAGTGCGCCGAGAACTCCACCCAGGCCAAGGGCGACGAGGCCCTCTCGCACATCGCCAGCAACATCCCGGTCCTCTCCGGGAACCTCTCCTCGGGCAGCTGATCGGTTCGATTTCGCGCCGGTGTCACGCGTCACGCGTGATACCGGCGCGTTTCATTTGGTCTAGACCTTGACAGGTTCAGACCATTCTCGCTTCAGTGGGCACTGTCGTCCCCCACGGCAAGTCCCCCCACTGAAGGAGCAGTTACGTGACACGTGCGCTTCGTCGCCGCGCCCTCTCCCTGGCCGCCGCCGCGGCCGTCACCGTCGGCCTCGCCATCGCCCTCCCCTCCTCCCACGCCGCCGCGGCACCCCCCTGCGCCGGCGCCTGGGCCTCCTCCGCCGTCTACACGGGCGGCATGAACGCCTCGCACGGCGGCCACAACTGGCAGGCGAAGTGGTGGACCCAGGGCGAAACGCCGGGCACCACCGGCCAGTGGGGCGTCTGGTCGGACCAGGGCGTCTGCGGCGGCGGTGGCCAGGACCCGGACCCGGATCCGGGCAACCCCACCGGATTCGTGGTCTCCGAGGCCCAGTTCAACCAGATGTTCCCGAACCGGAACCCCTTCTACACCTACAACGGCCTGGTCGCGGCGCTCTCCGCCTACCCGGGCTTCGCCAACACCGGCGACGACACCGTGAAGCGGCGCGAGGCCGCGGCCTTCCTGGCCAACGTCTCCCACGAGACGGGCGGACTCGTGCACATCGTGGAGCAGAACACCGCCAACTACCCCCACTACTGCGACGCGACCCAGCCCTACGGCTGTCCCGCCGGGCAGGCCGCCTACTACGGCCGCGGGCCCATCCAGCTCAGCTGGAACTTCAACTACAAGGCGGCCGGTGACGCCCTCGGCAT
Organism: Streptomyces avidinii; assembly: GCF_045161815.1. Classification (NCBI taxonomy): domain Bacteria; kingdom Bacillati; phylum Actinomycetota; class Actinomycetes; order Kitasatosporales; family Streptomycetaceae; genus Streptomyces; species Streptomyces avidinii. Next base: position 7,940,363 of record NZ_CP108863.1, on the reverse strand, counting down.
CAACCTCCTCGCCAACCCGTACCTCGTGGAGCAGGACCCGGCCGTCGCCATGAAGACGGCGCTCTGGTACTGGAACACCCAGAACGGCCCGGGCACGATGACCGCCCACGCCGCCATGGTGAACGGCGCGGGCTTCGGGGAGACCATCCGCTCGATCAACGGCGCCCTGGAGTGCAACGGCGGCAACCCCGCCCAGGTCCAGAGCCGGATCTCGAAGTACCAGAGCTTCACGCAGCTGCTCGGGGTGACACCCGGGAACAACCTCGGCTGCTGAGCGGCGGTACCGCCGGCGGTGCGTTCACCGCGTGCGCAGCGCGGTGACCAGCTGGGCCCGGGACCGTACGTCGAGCTTCTGGTAGATACGGGTCAGCCGCGCCTCCACCGTCTTGACGCTGAGGAACAGCTTCGCCGCGGCCTCCTGGTTGCTTGCGCCCTGGCTGACCAGCAGCGCGAGCCGGGTCTCGGCGTCGGTCAGGGTCGCGGCCGCCGGCAGCTGCGCGCCGGCGGCCTCGCCGGGGGCCGGTTCCCGGGCGAGCTCCGTCCAGGGGGCGGCCCCGGCCCGGTCGAACACCTCGGCCGCGGCCCGCAGCGCCGCGCGGGCCGGGGCCCGGCGGCGTCGGCGGCGCTCCACCCGGGCCAGGGCGAGCAGCGTGCGGCCGCGCTCCAGCGGTAGCCGGAGGGCGTCGAAGCGCTGGGCGGTGGTCTCCAGCAGGTGCACGGCCGCGTCGGCGTCGCCCTGCGCGGACAGGCACAGGCCCCGGGCCCGGTCGAGGGCCGCGACGACCCCGGTCCGGCCGAGGCCGACCGCGACCGTACGGACGGAGGCGAGCAGCCGGGCCGCTTCGTCCGGTGCGTCGGCGGCGATCAGGGCCTCGGCGAGCTCCCCGTGCCAGCGCAGGATCGAGGGGTCCACCACCTGTTGGGCGGCCTCCAGTTCGGCGACCCGGCGCAGGGTGGCGACGGCCTTCGCCGCCTCTCCCGTGGCGAGTTCGACGAGGCCGAGCGCGTGCAGGCTGCGGGAGAGGAAGACCTGGTCGTGCTCCTCCTGCGAGGCCTGGATGCCGCGCCGGGCGTAGCTCTCGGCCCGGGCGAAGCTGCCGCCCATGGTCTCGGCCATCGCGGCGACGTACCAGGCCGGGCCGGGTGAGAGGCCCGCGTCGATCGTGAGCTCCAGGGCCCGGCGGGCGTGGGCGGAGGCCGCCTCGCAGCGGCCGCTGCGCAGTTCCACCTCGGTGAGGCTGCGCAGCACCTCGAAGACGTCCTCGGCGGAGCCGGTGCGCTGGACGGCCGGCAACAGGACCATCAGCTGGCGGCGGGCGTCGTCGAGGCCGTCGTCGAAGAGCGCGTGCCGGACGGCGAGGTACTGGGGGGCGTTGCGCATGCCGAGCGGCACCTCGGGGGCGGGCAGGGCGAGGGCCTCGGCCAGGATCGCCTCGGCGCCCGGGTCGCCGAGGATGCGGCCCATGCGCGCCCGTACGGTCAGGGCCATGGCCTCGGCGACCTGGTCGCCGCCGAGCGCGGCGAGCGCCCCGGCGCGGGCGGCGGCGTCGCGGGAGCGGACGGGGTCCCCGTCGCTGAGGTTGTGCTTCCAGGCGATCCGCAGCTGGACGGCGGCCTGGAGCGAGGGATCCCCGGCGGCCTCGTCCATGGCGTGGGCGAAGGTCTCGTCGAGGGCGCCGAGGGCCTGCCCGGCGGCGTCGATCACGGCGAGCCGGGCGCGTACCCGGTCGGCGGGCGAGGCGTCGCGGGCCAGGACGGCCCGGGTGGCGCGGCGGGCGAGGTCGGCGCGGCCGGCCCAGCCGGCGTCCTCGGCGGCCGTGACCAGCCGGGCCAGTTCCTCGCCGGCCAGCCAGGACGGCGTGCGTTCGGCGGCGAGGAGGCCCAGTTCGGCGGCGAGGGCGCGCTGGCCGCGGCGGCGGCAGGCCGCGGCGGCCTCGGTGATCTCCGTGGCGAGCCACTGGTCGGGGGTGTCCACGGCCAGCGCGCGGTGGCGTACGGCCTGGACCGGGTCGTCGACGGCGGCGGCCAGGGCCGCGTGTCCGGCGGCGCGTTCGGGCCAGCCGGCGTCGGCGGCGAGGGCGGTGGGCAGAGCGCCGGCGGTGAACTCCACGGTGCCGTCCTCCCCCACCCTGACCAGCGCGGCCCGTTCCGCCTCGGCCAGCTCCGTCTCGGCGTCGGGGCGGCCGGCCCGGCGCAGCAGGGAGATGGTGGGGCGGGTGGCGAGGGCGGCGAGCAGCAGGGTGCGGCGGGCCGGTGCGGGGGCCGCGGCGAGCAGCCGGCGGGCCACCTCGCGGGCCTGCCCGGAGACGGGCAGGGTGTCGGCGTGGTGGGCGCTGCAGTCCCGGGCCTCGGCGGCTTCGGCGAGGGAGTGGCCGAGGGCGAGGGCGAGGCGCGGGTTGCCGCCGCTGGCCTGGTGGATGCGGCCGGCGAGGCGGGCCGGGAGGCCGTGCTGAAGGAGGAGTTCGGCGACCTCGTCGGCGCCCAGCGGGGGGACGCGGATGGCGGGGACGCCGGGGCCGCAGAGGGGTTCGCCCACCGGGACCCCGCCCTGGACGCATTCGGCGACCAGGACCCGTACGCGGGGCGGGGTGAGGCGCAGTGCGAAACGGAGCAGGTCGGTGCTCTCGGCGTCGAGCCACTGGGCGTTGTCGAGGACGAGCAGGACGGGGTGGCGGGCGGCGAGCGTACGCAGTACCTCGACGACGGCGAGGCGCAGGGCGATGTGGTCGCGGCCGGCCCGGGGGGCGTCGGCCTCGCGGCGCAGGAGGGCGATGGCGGTGCGCTGGGGGCCGGAGAGCTGTTCCAGGGCGCCGCAGGGCACGGAGGCGAGGAGGGCGGCGGCGGACGCCTCGGGTATCCATTGGTCGGCCGCCTCGGGGGCGAGACAGAGCACGGTCTCACGGCGTTTTTCGGCCGCGGCCGCGACGGCCCGCACCACCTCGGTCTTGCCCGCGCCGGCCGGTCCGGTCAGGAGCGCCCGGCCGTGCGCGATCAGCGCGCGGTCGACCGCCTTGATCAGTTCCCCGTGTCCGACACTTGTGTCAGCGTGCCCCGTCGCCGCCACCACGCACAGCCACCAGCCTCTCGATCCCCAGCTCCTGTGCCCTTCCTGTGAGAGGCGACAATACGAGGTCGAGTGGTGGGTGGACACGGATTGTGACGCAGAAATCAGTCACGTGCCGGGAAAACCCGTCGGACCTGCCGATACGAGGTGTATCGGCAGGTCCGCGGGTTTGCCTTGGTCCGTACTATCTGGCCGTCAGGCCGAGTTGGTGCCTGATCAGAAGGTCAGGTTCCAGGAGTCGATCTTGCCGGTGTCGCCACCGGCGTTGTCGTTGACCCGCAGCTTCCAGGTTCCGTTGGCGACCTCGGAGGAGGCGTTCACGGTGTACACCTGGTTGATGTTGTCGGTGCCGCTGCCGGAACGGTTGTGCAGGGTGTAGACGCTGCCGTCCGGGGCGATCAGGTCGACCTTGAGGTCACCGATGTAGGTGTGAACGATGTTCACGCCCACCTTGAGGGTGGCCGGGGCGTTGCCGGTGACACCGGTGACGGTGATCGGGCTCTCCACGGTGCTGTTGTCCGCGATGGTGTAGTCCGTGGTGTTCTCGCGGCCCGAGGTGGGCGGGGTCGAGGTCACGGCGGCGACGGTCGCGGCGGCGTCGGCGAGACCGGCGCCGCAGCCACCGGTGCAGGTGCCGGGCAGCGGGCGGGAGTTGGCCTTGATGGCCGTCTCGATCTGGGCCGGGGTCAGCGAGGTGTTCGCCGACTTCAGCAGGGCGGCGAGACCCGCGATGTGCGGGGCGGCCATGCTGGTGCCCTGGTAGGGCTTGTAGATCTCGGCGCCGGGGGTGGTGGTGCCCGCGTTCAGCGTGGAGAGGATCGCGTTCTCGGGGGTGGTGACGGTGCCGGGCGTGTCGGTGGCGCGGCGGGTCTCACCGCCCGGGGCGGCGATGTCGATGATCGTGCCGTAGTTGGAGTAGTACGAGCGCTCGCCGGCACGGTTGGTCGACGCCACGTTGATCACGTTGTTGCAGCTGGCGGGCGAGTAGCCGGACGCGTTGGCGTTGCTGTTGCCGGCGGCGACCACGACGGTCGTACCGCGGGCGACGGCGGAGTTGATGGCGTTCTGGTAGCTGGTGCCGCAGGCACCCGGGCCGCCGAGGCTCATGTTGATGACCTTGGCGGGGGTGGCGTTGGCCGGGATGCCCGCGACGGAGCCGCCGGAGGCCCAGGTGATGGCGTCGACGATGTCCGAGGTCGAGCCGCCGCACTTGCCGAGCACGCGGACGGGCTGGATCTTCGCGCCGTAGGCGATGCCCGCGACACCCTTGGAGTTGTTGGTGGCCGCGGCGATGGTGCCCGCGACGTGGGTGCCGTGCCAGGAGGAGGTGCTGGCCTTGGAGCCGACCCCGCACTCGCCGTCGGTGGCGTTCCAGTCGCCCTCGTCGGCCGGGTTGCTGTCGCGGCCGTTGCCGTCACGGGCCTCGGAGGCGGTGGAGATGAAGTCGTAGCCGGAGACGACGTTCGGGGCGACGTCCGAGTGGGCGACGTAGCCGGTGTCGATCACGGCCACGGTGACGCCGGAGCCCGTGGTCTTGTCCCAGGCACCGGGGACGTTCATGCCGGCGGTGGCCTCGAAGAGGTCCCACTGCTTGGCGTACTCGGTGTCGTTCGGGGTGACGGCCTGGGCGTAGGCGCGGGTGTCCGGCTCCACGTAGGCGACGTCCGGGTCGGCACGGAACTGGGCCATCACGTCGGCCGCGGCGGCCGGGGCCACGGTCCCCCCGAGGTTGACCAGCGCGGCTCCGGTGCCGAGGCGACGGTCGAACTTCGCCTTCTTGCCGGCCTTCTTGCCCTTGGCTGCGGCGTCGTCGGCCGCGGCGGTGTTGGAGCTTGCCTCGGTGGCCGAGGACTTGTATCCGACGATGAGGTTCTCGACCGGCGCGGTCGGGGCGACCGTGGCTGCGGGGGCCGCGGCGGGGTTCTCGGTGGCCAGGGCCACGGAGGCGGTCGCGGAGCCGGCGAGCAGGGTGACGGACATGGCCACCACGGATATGAGCCTACGTCTGGATGCGTGCACGAGTTCCCTTTCGCGGGCCGTTCCGGGCAGGCCGGAGCGGCCGGTCGGTGCAGTGTGGGAGGTTCCGGCGGCCGCGGGGCCGGGAGCGAGGTGGTCGAACTCGCCCCGGCCGCCGCGCGCCACGTTGCCGAGCCGCAACGGCGGGGCAGGGCAACGGCAGTCCCGGCTCTCCCCCCGACGGTGCGGCCTTCACGCCATGTGGGGTTGGCGTGTGTGCCGTAGAGCCGGGGGAAGATCGCCGGTGGGCAGACAGTAGGCAACACGGGGATGAACTCGATACGGGGAAAACCCTTGTCCACCCCCTGCCGCACCCCCCGGAGGTCCCTCGGCAGGGCGCTGACCAGGGGAAATTACTGCGGCGGGAAGAGCCTGCGGAAGTAGGTCCAGCTGGTCTCGTTCGGCTCGCTCCACTTCTCGGGAGCGTGGGCGAATTCGGGGTGCCGTTCGGCGATGTACGCCCGGGTGCGCTCCGGGACCTGCGCGTACGAGTCCAGCTTGCGGCCGCGGCAGTGGAAGGTGAGCCCGCCGGGGCGCTGCCCCTGTTCCATCCAGGGCAGCCACGGGGACATCCGCGTCCAGGACATCGTGGCGGGGACGCTCGCGGCGTCGGTGGTCAGTGCGGTCGCGGGCGCGAAGAACTGGAAGAGCTCCAGGGCGCGGTAGGTGTCGTCGGCCGAGTGGGCGGGGTACTCCGCGACCGGCAGGGGCGAGGGGTAGGCCAGCGGGATCTCCAGGCTGAAGCAGACCTGATCGCCGAGTTCCGTGACGGGGACCGGGAAGGGCCGCCACTTCTGGTTGGCCGGATCGTTCCAGACGTGGACCACCGGCTTGTCCTGCCAGGTCTCCAGGATCTCCCGGGTCCCGGCGTCCAGGTAGAACGCGGCCTCCCGGGACAGGAGCCGGTGGCCACCGGTCTCCTCGTCCGCCACGAGGCGCGCGACGTTGAGCCCTTCGAAGCCGAAGAGGCGCCGGTAGGGCTCGCCGGGCGCCCAGGAGTGCACGTCCCCGGTCCACCAGTAGGTGACCTCGGCGCCGTCGAGCGAGGCGCGGGTGCGGGCGAATGCGTGCAGGAGCTCGGCGGGTGTCAGCGCTGATGTCATACGGCTCACTGTGTCCGGCCGCCGCGCGACCGGACAAGCGGCCCCACGGACAACCTGGACCCCTCGGTACGGCGGCGGCCCGGAGGGCGTCGACCCGCCGGCAGCCGCAATCAGGCACCTCCGGTCCGCCGGGATCAGCCCGGCCTGTGGCCGGCGAAAACGGCTGGCGGCAGACCCGATGCCCGGGGTAGGAAGGACGCCATGAGCATCTCCGCGCCCCGGACCGGCCCCCGGCTCCCTGCCGACCGGCGGGCCTTCGTCCGCACCACGCTCGACCTGGGCGATGTGCTGTTGCGCCCGTGGGGTCGGGAGGCGGCCGAGTCGGACACGGTGCTGGACGGCCTGGTCGCCGCCGCGGCGGACCCGATGGTCGCCCTCTGGAACCCCTTCCCGGCAACCGACCGCAGCGAGGCGCTGGCTTGGCTGGACTCCCGGGACGCGGGCTGGGACCGCGGCGCCGGCGCCTCCTTCGCCGTGCTGACCGCTACCGACGGCACGCTGCTGGGCAGTGTGACCCTGCGCTGGGTCGACCGCGCGGACGGCCTCGCGATGATCGGCTACTGGATCCAACCGGCGGCCCGCGGGCGGGGCGTGGCGACCCGGGCGACGGCGGCGGTCACCGACTGGGCCTTCCGCACGGCGGACGCCCGTCGGATCGAGATCGCCCACGCGGTCGGCAATGAGGCCTCCTGCCGGGTGGCCCACCGCTGCGGCTACCTCCCCGAAGGCACCCTGCGCGACTCTCACCGCTTCGGCGACGGGGCGTACCACGACGAGCACCTGCACGCCCGGCTGGCCACCGACCCCCAACCGGCCGCCGACGTACGCGTGGACATGCCCGGGCCCTGACGCCCGCTCGGCGCTACCGGGAGCCGTACCGTTCGAACAGGGCCTGAAGGTATCCCTCCAGCCTCTCGGTCAGCACGTCGACCGTCAGGTCCACGCGGCCCAGTTCGCGCCAGGGGACGGCGACCTTCTCCGCGTCCGGGGCGAAGCCCAGCGCGTCCAGCAGCCGCCAGTAGAGATGGGCGGCGGGGTCCTCGGCCAGGGTTCCTCCCGCGGCGACGTAGCGGTCGGCGAAGCGCATGCCGGCGGGTACGCCGTGCAGAAGGGCCAGGGCCGTCGAGCAGTGCGCCACGTCCAGGTCGGCCGGCCCCCAGGAGGTCTCCACCCAGTCGACGACCCCACTGATCCGCAGGTCCCCCTCGGTGCCCGTGAAGAGGACGTTCCCGGGATGGAAGTCCCGGTGCAGGAAACACCCCTGATGGGGCGGGGCATCACGGCGGATGACGTCGACCGCCCGCCTCCAGAGCCCGGGCCGCCCGGTGGCCGCGGGCGGGGTCACCCGCTCGGGAGAGGCCCAGGCCTGGTAGGTGCGCGGGCGTCGATGCGCGGGTACCGGCAGCCGGTGGATACCCACCAGTTGCCGGGCCAGCAGTTCGGCGCGGTCGTCGGCGCCCCGGTCGTCCAGGCGCACGGTTCCCGGCAGCAGGGACATCAGCAGGGAGGGGTGGTCGCAGTACTGCGCCGTCGCATCCACCGCCACCAGCGCCGCGGCGGGCACGTCCGTGTCGCCGAGCAGGCGCAGGACGGTCGCCTCCCGGGTCAGCAGGCCCTCCGCGTGCCGGAGGTAGAAGGGCCTGACGAAGGACCGCAGGACGAGTGAGCGCCGACCGTCCGGACCACCGTCGAGGTCCAGACGCCGCATCTGCGAGGTCCAGCCACCGCGCAGCCGCACCGCCTTGTCGATGCGCTCCGCCTCGGGCAAACCCTTCTCCACCCAGGAGCGGCTGGCGTCCCAGCCCTCCTGGTCGAACCCTGCGCCCATGCCCGCGACCCCTTTCACCCGAACCTTTCCAGGCACACTAGCCGCCCTGCGGCGACCGCCATTCGGATGCCAGGTTGACGACGGGGGCGCCACCGGCAACCGTGACCGCCATGTGGAACGAACACCGGCTGCTCACGCTCGTCATCTGCCTGGTTCTGGGCAGCGGGCTGATCGCAGCGGTACTGGGAGTATCGCGGGCCGCCGGGCCGCACGCCGGGACGGCCGCCGGGCGGCCCGCAGCATCCGACTATGTCGATATACGTGACGTTCCGCGCGTCCCGGCCGCCGCACCCGCCCCGGGGCCCGAGGGGTCGGCCGGCTCCATGGTGGTGGAGTGCGGCCGCAACGAGCAGGGCCACTACAACGAAGACAATCTGGTGGTCTCGCCCGGCCTGCTGGGCGGCGCCCACCACACGCACGCCTACGTCGGCAACCTCTCCACGAACGCGATGTCGACCGCGGCGTCCCTGGACGCCGCCGCCACGAGCTGCACGGGCGGCGACCGGTCCACGTACTACTGGCCCGTCCTGCGGCGCCCCGACCGCCCGGGCGCGCGCCCGCACGAAGGTTCGGCGGGGCACGGCAACGTCGGCGAGATCCTGCCGGAGGCCTCGGTCGTGGTGGAGTACCGCGGCAATCCGGTGAGCAAGGTCGTGGCGATGCCGCGCTTCCTGCGCGGGATGACGGGCGACGCCGTCGCGTACACGGCGGCCGACGATGCCGACGTGCGGGCCCGCTGGGGGTGTTCGGGCTCCCCGGACCGGGCCACCACGCGCTACCCGCGCTGTCCCGCGGGTGACCGGGTGACCCGCACCCTGGTCTTCCCGAGCTGCTGGAACGGCCTCGACACCGTCGGCGCCACGCACCGTTCGCACCTGCGCTTCCCCGCCGCGAACGGGGTCTGCCCGAAGGACACCTTCCCGGTGCCCGAACTGCGCCTCTCCCTCGCCTACGACGTCCCCCCGGGGCTGAAGGTGGCGCTCGACTCCTTCCCGGAACAGCGGCACAGCCCGAAGACCGATCACGCGATGTTCGTGAACGCGATGACCGACCGGCAGATGGCCGTGGTCGTCGGCTGCCTCAACGAGGGCCGCGCCTGCCGGACCTGAGTGACGCAGGTCACGTGAACCGGATGCGTCCCTGTGGCGTGTTCCGACCGCACCACATATGCGAGGAAGACGGAGAGGGTGAGATGGCCGGACCACTGTGGCCCCGCACTCGGCGGGGCTCGACCGATGAGGCACTGATCAAGTCGGTGTACGAGGAGCACGGTCACGCCCTGCTCGCGTACGCCACCCGGCTCACCGGAGACCGGGCCGCCGCCGAGGATGTCGTCCAGGAGACGCTCATCCGGGCCTGGCGGCACTCCGAGGTGCTGGTGAACGGAAAGGGCTCGGTACGCGGCTGGCTGCTCACGGTGGCCCGCAACATCATCACCGACCGCTACCGGGCCAAGGCCGCCCGGCCCGCGGAGGTGTCCGGCGCCTCGTCCGCTCCCCCGGTGGAGGCGGACCACGCCGATTCGGTGGTGGACAGCATGACGGTCCTGGGGGCCCTCGACCAGCTGTCGCCGGAACACCGCGACGTACTGAAGGAGTTGTACTACCGGCAGCTCAGTGTCGCGGAGGCGGCCGACAGCCTCGGCATTCCGGCGGGCACGGTCAAATCGCGTTCGCACTACGCCCTCAAGGCGCTGCGCGACGTCTTCAAGAGCGACGGCTTCAGGGACATCGGTTCCAGAGAAGGAAAACGATCGGGCAGGCCGCCCCAGCAGCCCGCCGGACTGCGTGAGGTGGTGGCATGAACCGGCAGCGGCACGAGGAGGAACTGCTCGGCCCCTACGTACTCGGCGTCCTGGACGCCGAGGAGATCCGCCGGATCGAGGAACACACGAGCGGGTGCGTGCAGTGCCGGGAGGAGGTGGCCGCGTTGCGCGAGATGGAGGCGGCACTGGGCGAGGTGCCCGAAGAGGCGTTCCTCGACGGTCCGCCACAGGGCGGGGACCTGCTGCTCCAGCGCACCCTGCGGCAGATGCGCGGTGAACAGGCGGGTGACCGGCGCCGGCGCGCCGGGCTGACGGGGCTGGCCGTGGCGGCCTCGCTGGCCGCCGTGTTCTGGGCCGGCACCCAGCTGGGTACGGGTGATTCGGGTGCCGTCGCACTGCCTGTGCCGCCCTCCCCGACGGCCACGGCGGATCCTTCGCCGCCGCCCGCCGGGACCAAGGTGCTCTCCGGGACCGACAAGGTCACGGGTGCGCGGATGACCGTACAGATGACGCCCGCCACCAAGTGGGTGCGGGTGCATGCGGCGGTCACGGGCGTGCCGCCGGGCGAGCGGTGCCGGCTGGTCGTCGTCTCCAAGAACGGTACGCGCACCACCGCCGCCGGCTGGGTCACGGGCAGCCAGAACGGCGAGGCCAAGGGCGCGGCACTGGACGGATCGGCGGCCGTGGACCCTGCGGACGTCAGGGCGATCCTGGTCGAGAACGAGTCGGGCAGGACGTTCGTGTCCGTACCGGTGCCCGTCTGACCGGAACCGGTCCGGCCGGAACGTGACGGAGCCCGGGAGCATATCCAGCTCCCGGGCTCCTGCTTGCCACCCAATTGCGCACACCGGCACGTTTAAGAGTCGCGGATCATTCTTAGATCGACGTGTTCTGCCTTTGAACTACCGCGCCACGAGGAGAGGCGCAGAGGGGACTTGAACCCCCATCCATCGATGATCGTCCACGCTCGGTCGATCCGGTGTTCGGCGGCGAATACTGAGACTGGAGCGAGAATCTGAGATTAACGGGGCCGCCTCTACCGGCTTGGGCCACCCCGGCACGTAATGCCGGGGGAGGGATTCGAACCCCCAACTGACACCCCTGTTCAGCTTCAACATCAGTTTCAGCTTGCGCTCTCGCGCACCCCCTGCAGACATACAGAGGGAGTCTTCGGGGCTACCTGAACAGGTAGCCGAACACCGCGTCCCCGACCCGCTGGTCGGTGACCTCGGCGCTGTTGGCCTCCTCGCGGGCGAACTTGACGGCCTGCTGGAGCTTCTCCACGCGGTCGAGCAGCTCGTTGACCCGCCGGGCGGGGAGCGCACCGGAGAACTTCACGGTCGTCCAGTAGCCGACCGGAACGTCCTCGTAGTACACCTCGACCTGCGCCGGGTGCTTCTCGGTGGCTTCGGCCTTCACGTGGTTGCGCGGCACCTTCTTGGTGCGGATGGTGCGCACCGGGTCCGTCTTCCAGGAGTCCGTGGACGGGTCCAGGTTCCAGGACTCGGAGGCGTCCAGCACCGGCAGCTTCCGTACGAAGGTGTGCATGTCCGTGAGCTGCTTCTCCAGGAAGAGCAGATACGGCACGGGCACCTGCGCCAGCAGGACCGTCCCGTCCACGACGACATCGGCGGCCGCGGTGCGGTTGGCCCAGTCCTTGGTCGCCGTCACGTCGAACAGCCGCGTGAGCGTTCCGGCCGTCGCCCGCAGCACGTCCTCGGCCTTGATCTGCACCCGGGTGGACTCGGGCGGCAGTTGCTCGCCCTCCTCGTCCTTGGGCTGGTAGGCCCGGGAGATACCGGCCAGGAGGGCGGGCTTCTGGACGTCGTGGTGAGCCTGCGTGAGCTCCTGGAGGGACTTGGACTTGACGCCCTTTTCCACTGCGATGATCTGATTCAGCTTCGGCACGCGGTCAACCTAGCAGCCGATTGTCCGATGATTCACCGGATTTTCCGGCACCTGCGCCCGCCCGTACGGCGGACCCCGGGCCGCACCCGGTGGTCCGAAGCGCAGAGCCCGGAAACGAAGCCCGGAAACGAAGCCCACAAGGAAGCCCACACGCGGACCGATCATCACATTGCGGTCCATGACATCCTGTGACGTCACAACTCGCCGGACGGTATCGGCGGACGTCCGGGGAATATGGGGAAGGTCCATGAGGCTCTGCTTCCTGGTGGAGGAGCACTACCGCCACGACGGCATGCCGAACGAGGTGATCGGGCAGCTGACCGCGTGGGGGCACCAGGTGGACGTGGTGCGGCCCGGTGGCTCGCTGCTGCGCATGACCGAGGTGGTGGACGCGGGTGCGCACGACGCCTGGGTGCTCAAGACGGTGTCCGGCGGTCCGGGTCTGACGCTGCTGGAGGCGGCGGCCGCGGCCGGGATGACCACCGTCAACGACGCCCGGTCGATCCGGGGCGTACGGGACAAGGCGCTGGCCGCCGCCATCGGGCGCGGCCGGGGGCTCCCGCTGCCGCCGACGTACGCGGTGGCCCTCCCCGAGCTGCTCCGGGAGATCCCGGCGGCGGAGTACCCGCTCGTCGTCAAGCCCGCCGACGGCAGCTCCGGGCGGGCCGTGCACCTGGTGCCGTCGCCGGAGCGGCTGGAGTCCTTGCTGCCCGTGCTCGCGGGCGAGGGCCTGCTCATCGCCCAGCCCTACGTCCCCAATTCGGGTACGGACATCAAGGTGTACGGGGTCGGCGGGGAGCTGTTCGCGACCGAGCGGTGTTCCCCGTTGCACCCGGACCCCTCGGTGCGGGAGCGCCGCGTGCCGCTGTCGGCCGAAGTGGCGGCGATCGCCGCCCAGGTGGGGGCGGTCTACGGACTCGACCTGTACGGCGTGGACGTGCTGCTGGGCCCGGACGGTCCGGTGGTCGTCGACGTGAACGACTTCCCGAGCTTCCGTCAGGTGCCGGACGCGGCGGCGCGGGTGGCCCGTGCGGTCCTGGGGCTGGCGCGGGCGGGCGGTTCGGCGCAGCCGCCGGCGACCGCGACGGTGCCCTCGCCCGCGCCGCCACCGTACGCGGCACTTCCCCTGTCGGTCCCGGCGCAGGTCTCGGCCGTGGGGAGCGACGGCGCGTGAGGATCGGCCTGATCACCCCGGAGCCCGGGCACCCGCTGCTCGCGGACACCACCGCGCTGCTCGCCCCGGAGCACACGGTCGAAGCCGTCGACCCGGCCGCGCCCGGGGCGGCGGCGCCGCTCGCCGAGGTGTACCTGCTGAAGTCGCGGACCCCGCAGGCGCTGGAGCTCGCGCGGGACCTGGAGCGGCGCGGGGCGGCCGTGGTGAACTCCGCTGCGGCCACCGCGCTGTGCCAGGACCGTACGGAGATGGCGGAGCTCGCGCTGCGGGCCGGCCTGCCCTTCGCCGCCACCCGTACCCCCGGGGCCTTCTCGGCGTGGGCGGCCGGAGCCCGGCTCGACGGCCCCGTGGTCGTCAAGAGCCGGCGCAGCCGCCGGGGCGACCTGGTGGCCCGCGTCGACGACATGGCGCGCCTGCGGCAGTTGGCGCGGGAGTGGCCGCACGAGCCGGTGGTGGTGCAGGAGTACGCGCCCAACAGCGGCTGGGACCACAAACTGTGGGCGATAGGGGACGAGGTCTTCTCGGCCCTGCGCCGCTCCGAGCTCTCCCCCGGGGGCCGTGGCCCGACCCGGTCCCTGGCCGTGGCCGAGCTGCCCTCCGGATGGGCCGACCTGGTGCGCGAGGTGGGCGCGGTGTTCGCGCTGGACGTCTACGGCGTGGACATCATCGACACCGGGGGCGGGACACCGCTGATCGTGGACATCAACGCCTTCCCCGGAATCCGGGGCCAGGCGGGCGCCCCCGAGGCCCTCGCGGCGCTCGCCCTGCGCCGCGCAGGTCCGGACGGGGGAACGCGCGGGGTGTGAGGGCCCCGGCCCGGTGTCGCGGCGCGGACGGGCGGCGGGCCCCCCGAGGATCGGGCCATGGGCGTCGTCCTGCCGGTCCTCTTCGCGCTGTTCGCGGCGTTCAGCAACGCGCTCGCCACGGTGCTCCAGCGGCGGGCCGCGCTCACCGTGCCGCAGAGCGACGGCTTCCGCTTCGGGCTGGTGCTCGATCTGCTACGACGCCCGCTGTGGATCGGCGGCATCCTGGCCGTCATCGCGGCCGGAGCCGGGCAGGCCGTGGCCCTGGCCACGGGCGCGCTGGCCCTCGTACAGCCGCTGTTCGTGCTGGAGCTGCCGCTCGCGCTGCTGATCGCCTCGCTGGTGACGCGGCAGCGGCTGCCGGGGGCGCTGTGGCTGGCCGTGGCGGGGGTGGTGGCGGGGCTCGGGATCGCGCTGGTGGCCGCCTCGCCCGCGGGCAACCGTACGGACGTCCCGGCCGAGCGCTGGGTGGTGGCCCTGGCGGCGTGCGCGGTCGCCGTCGCGGCCCTGGCCGTCGCCGGGCTGCGCCGCCCGCCCGGCCGCGCGCGGGCCGGCTGTCTCGGCGCCGCCACGGCCGTCTGCTACGCGCTGACGGCCGCCCTGATGAAGTCGGCGGTGCACGTCCTCGACGACAGCGGCTTCGTCGCCTTCCTGACCACGTGGGAGACGTACGCCTTCGGAGCGAGCGGCATCTGCGCCCTGCTGCTGCTCGAACACGCGATGCAGGGCGGGCCGCTGGTCGCCTCGCAGCCCGCGCTGACCCTGGGCGACGCGAGCATCAGCGTCGCGCTGGGCGTGGTCCTGTACGAGGAACACCTGCGGTCGAACTGGTGGCTGCTCCCGCAGCTGCTGGGCATCGCCCTGATCTGCGCGGGGGTGCTGGCCCTGGCCCGGGCCGGGGAGGGCGCGCCGTGAACCGCCCCCGGGAGACGGACACGGCCCGGTAGCGTGCCGGTCGGTCGAGCGGAGGGTGGGAGCCGTGCGAGCGGTGGTCTTCGAACGGTACGGCGAGCGGGCCGAGGTCAGGGACGTGGCGGAGCCGGCTCCGCCCGCGGGCGGAGTGGTGGTGCGGGTGGAGGCCACCGGGCTGTGCCGCAGCGACTGGCACGGCTGGATGGGGCACGACCCGGACATCGTGCTGCCGCACGTGCCCGGGCACGAACTCGCGGGTGTGGTCGAGGCCGTGGGGTCCGGTGTCGCGAACTGGCGGGTCGGTGACCGGGTCACGGCGCCGTTCGTGTGCGCCTGCGGCAACTGCGCCGACTGCGCGGCCGGCGACCACCAGGTGTGCGCCCGGCAGACCCAGCCCGGGTTCACCCACTGGGGGTCCTTCGCCGAGTACGTGGCCCTGGACCACGCCGACGTGAACCTGGTGGCCGTCCCCGAGGAGCTCTCGTACGCGACGGCGGCCGGTCTCGGCTGCCGCTTCGCGACGGCGTTCCGGGCGGTGGTGGCGCAGGGCAGGGTGGCGGCGGGCGACTGGGTGTCCGTGTACGGCTGCGGTGGGGTGGGGCTGTCCGCCGTGATGATCGCGGCGGCGGCCGGGGCCCGGGTGGTCGCCGTGGACACGGCGCCCGAGGCGCTGGAACTGGCGCGGAGGTTCGGCGCCGTGCACGGCGTGGACGCCCGGGACGGCACCGACACCGTGCGGGCGGTGCGGGAGTTGACCGGCGGGGGCGCGCACCTCTCGCTCGACGCACTGGGGTCACCGGCGACGGCGGCGGCCTCGGTGGCCGGGCTGCGCCGGCGGGGGCGGCACGTGCAGGTGGGGCTGCTGCCGGCGGCGGCCGGCCCGGCAGCCCTGCCGATGGACCGGGTGATCGGCTGGGAGCTGGAGATCCTCGGGAGCCACGGGATGGCGGCGCACGCGTACCCGCCCATGATGGAGCTGGTGCGGGGCGGCGTGCTGCGGCCGGACCTGCTGGTCACCTCGACCATCCCGCTCGACGCCGCCCCGGCGGCGCTGGCCGCGATGGGTACGTCGCCTGGGCGCGGGGTCACGATCATCCTGCCGGGAGCGGCAGCGCGCGGCTGAGCTACGATCGCCCGACCCGAATGGACGGGCTGTGCGGGAAGGGCGGGCGGGGCCGTGGGCATGCGTTCCGGAAACCGAGTGGCGGGCGCCGTGACCGTGGCGCTGGCGGGCGCCCTGATGCTGGTCGGCTGCTCCGGCGGCGTGGACGGACCGGACGCCGGGAAGCCGGGCGCTCCGGCCCCGGGCTCCGGCCCGGCGACCGGGCCGCCGGCTCCCTCCCCCTCGGAGCCGGCGACCGCGCCACCGTCCGCCCCGGCCGCGGAGCCGAGTCCTTCGGCCACCGGCGGACCGGCGCCGGGGCCGACCCCTGCGGGCCCGTCGGAGATCCCGCAGAACCCCGACCGGGGCGCCGGCTCGCCGCCGGCGAGCTGGAAGCCGACGCCCTTCGACCCGGAGGACCCGTCGATCCCGAACTACACGGTGCCGCCGCCCATGCGGTAGCCGCCGCCGGCCTGGAGCTGCCCGGGCAGGGGTGTCCGTGCGTACGCGCCCGACAGCAGGTGGCCCGCGCCCGGGGCCACCGCGTCCAGGTCCAGGGCGCGGAGCATCTGGTGGGCGGTGCAGACCGCCGCCGACACCACCGGCTTGCCGAGGAGTTGCTCGGCCTCCTCGATGGCCCCCAGGGAGGGCATCTGCACGCAGGCCGAGAGTACGACCGCGTCCGCGTCGGCGTGGTCCAGGGCCCGCGCGAGGCCCGGCAGCCGGGCCGGGTCGTGGGCGGCGACGTCGAGGTTGTCAGGGATCTCGAGGGCCTGGTGGTCGAGGACCTCGATGCCCTCGTGCGTGAGGTAGTCGACGACGGTCCGGGTGAGCGGGCGCATGTAGGGGGCCAGCAGCACGATCTTCCGGGCGCCGATGGTGTGCAGCCCGTGGACGAGGGCGCCGGCGCTGGTGACGACGGGGGCGGGCGCGCCGTTCTCGGCGGTCCGGGTGTGCAGGCGCTGCTCCGAGGTGCGGTGGTAGCCGAGGCCCATGCTCATGATGGCGACCAGGCAGGCGTAGCCCAGGACGTCGACCCGGGCGTCGGAGAGCTCCACCGCGCAGCGGTCGGAGTCGGCGTCCATGGCCTTGAGCTGTTCCGGGGTCACATGGGTCATGCGCATCCGGCTGGAGTGGAAGGTGAAGCGCTCGTCGGGCACGACGGCCTCGCGGGCCCGGAGGACGGCCGGGACCTCGGTCTCCATGGTGACGTTGGAGCTCGGCACGATCTGGCCGATGCGGTAGGTGCGGGGTGACACGGGTACTCCTCTTTGCCGGTGCGGGGTCAGCGGGCGTCGACGACGGGGTTGCTCAGGGTGCCGATGCCTTCGACCGTGGCTTCGACGGTGTCACCGGGGCGCAGGAACTCGGGCGGGACCATGCCGGCGCCGACGCCCGAAGGCGAGCCGGTCGCGATCACGTCCCCGGGCTCCAGCGTCATGCCGGAGCTGATGTCGGCGATGAGGCGG
The DNA here is from genome assembly GCF_045161815.1 of Streptomyces avidinii. Lineage (NCBI taxonomy): Bacteria > Bacillati > Actinomycetota > Actinomycetes > Kitasatosporales > Streptomycetaceae > Streptomyces > Streptomyces avidinii. Next base: position 7,923,219 of record NZ_CP108863.1, on the reverse strand, counting down.
GCGATGGGGAAGAGCATGTGCCGGGTGTTCGACTTCTGCTTGGTGACGCCGTTGACGCGCAGCGAGAGGTCGAGGGCCATGGGGTCGCCGATCGCGTCGCGGGTCACGACCACCGGGCCGAAGGGGGCGTAGGAGTCCTGGCCCTTGGAGAAGAACCACTGTCCGGAGCGGCGCTGGTCGCGGGCGCTGATGTCGTTGACGATGCTGAAGCCGAAGATGTGCCCGTACGCCTCCTCCTCGCCCACCCGGAAGGCGGTGCGGCCGATGACGACGGCGAGCTCGCACTCCCAGTCCAGCTGGGTGGTCAGGTCGGCGTTGTGCAGGATCGGTGCTCCGGGGCCGGTGACGGCGGTGGCGGGCTTGCCGAAGAGGACCGGGCGCGGCGGCAGGTCCTTGTCGGTGTCGAGGCTGCGGCTGGACTCCTCGACGTGCTCGATGTAGTTGAGGCCGACTCCGATGATCTTGCCGGGGCGCAGGGGTGCGCGCAGGTGCACGGCATCGGAGCGGTGCACGGCCTCGGCCGGGCGGCCGGCGGGGTCCGCGGCGAGCAGGCTCCGGGCCGCCTCCAGGGCGGCGGGGCCGGCCTGGACGAACGACAGCAGGTCGTGCGGGAGTCGCACGCCGGCGTGGTCGGCGAGGGCCGCGAGGTCGAGGACGAGGCCGTCGGTCTCGACGCCCAGGCGTTCGGTGGTGTCGGCGGGGCCGCGGGTGAAGGTCAGCAGGCGCATGCGGGGGCTCCTCGCGGGTCAGGCGGCGGTGACGGGCTGGTGGCCGCCGTGGTCGGGGTACGCCTCTTCCCGGTGGAATCCGAGCGAGCGCATGACGGGGAAGTCGTTGAAGGAGAAGAGGCAGGCGTCCTCGGCGGGGTCGAGGTTGTGGTGCTCGTGCCAGGCCCAGGAGGGGACGCAGAAGATGTCGCCCTGCTGCCACTCGAAGCGCCGGCCGGCGATCACCGATACGCCGCGCCCCTTGGCCGCCGTGTAGACCACCGAGCCGGTGTGGCGGTGGGCGAGGGTGGCCTGGCCGGGGCGCAGCAGCTGCATGTGGGCGCCCATGGTGGGCATGACGGAGCCGCCCGTCACCGGGTTGGTGTACTCCGCGATGATCCCGTCGTACGGGGAGCCCTCGGTCGCCTTCGCGAGGCCCCGCAGGGCCTCGTACGTGGGCTCCCAGGGGTAGGCGAGCAGCGGCGAGTACGGCCGGGTCCACTTCTCCACGCCGTACGGCAGGAGGTTCGCCGCGTAGGTCAGCACCGAGGAGTTGATGACCTTTCCGGGGGTCTGGTACAGCTCGGGGTGGACCTCGTAGAACCCGGCGTCCAGGGCGTTGACCAGGGGGATGTCGAGTCCGTCCTGCCAGATGACGGGGGCGTCGTCGGCGTCGTTGCCGTGCTCGTGCCAGGTCCCGTTGGGGGTGATCGCGAAGTCGCGGGGGCCGACCTTCAGCTTCTGGCCGTCGACGATCGTCCAGGCTCCGGTGCCCTCGTGGACGAAGCGCAGGGCCGCGGCCTGGTGGCGGTGGGCGGTCATGGCCTCGCCGGGGCCCATGATCTGGAGCCCGGTGTAGAGGAGTCCGGCGGCGGCGCTGACCTCCTTTCGGCCCGGGTTGACGAGCATGACGACCCGGCGGCCGGCGTCGTCGCCCGCGACGAGGCCGAGGGCCTTGTGGACCAGCGGGCGCAGGTCCGCGTAGCGCCACAGCACGGGTACGGACCGCGGCTGCGGGTACCAGGGCTCGATGTCGTTGGCGACGGTCCACAGGGCGCCCGCGTCGAGCGTGGCGAGCTCCTCGTAGTAGCGGGTGAGTTCCGGGGTGTCGGACACGCGGGCGCGGCCGAGCATGGTGTCGTCCTGCTCGATGGTCATACGTCCTCCTCGGAAGGGACGGGGGTGGCGGGCGCGGTCGGCGCGGCGGGCGCGGTGAAGGTGACCGGCGTTCGGGGCCGGTTGTCCACTTCGAGGCGGAAGACGTCGAAGCGGTTGTAGTGGCCGACGATGTCGTGCATCTGCTTGGGCTGGATGCACCGGGCGAGGTCGATCTCCCCGTAGACGATGCCCTCCTCGTCGACGAGGGGTTCGGTGACCGGGCGGCCGTCGGGGCCGAAGATCCCGGACAGGGCGCTGCGCGGCCGGGTGAACTGCTTCCGCAGCTCCTCGTCGTCCCCGGCGAGGGCGTCCACGATCTCCGGGGAGACGGTGGAGCAGGCCACGACGGAGAAGACCTTCCCCTCGAAGCTGTGGGCGGCGGTACGGACCGCGATCGCTTCGGCCATGTCGTAGTCGGCGGGGGCGACGGGCAGGGCGATGTAGCAGGAGGCGTGGACGAGTTCGCCCTGCGCGAGGAGGGCGAAGCGGGCCAGCGTGTTGGTGTTCTCGCCGCAGGCCAGCACGCCGAGCGGGCCGACGGGGGTGTGGTGGACGACGAGGGAGCTGCCGTCGCCGCCGGTCCAGGTGAGCTTCTCGGCCCAGGTCGGCACCAGCTTGCGGTGCACACCGAGGAGTTCGCCGTCGGGCCCGATGGTGAGCAGGGTGTTGTAGAGGACGCCGAGGCTGTGCGGGGCGCGCTCGTTGACCCCGATGACGAGGACGATGCCGTGCCGGCGGGCCGCCGCGCGCAGCCTGTCGACGTGCGGGCCGGGGATGTCGACGGAGGCGCGCTGGAGCCGCTCGAACCAGGGGGAGCCCTGGACCGGGTTCATCGTCCAGTTCCAGTAGGGGTAACCGGGGACGAACACCTCGGGAAAGACGACCAGTTCGGCGCCGCCCGCCGCGGCCTCCGCGATCAGGGCCACGGCCTTGTCGACGGTGGCGGCGGGGTCGAGGTAGACGGGCGCGGCCTGGACGGCCGCCGCCGTGAAGCGGGGCAGGTGGTCCCTGTCCATGTGCGTGGGCACCTCCGGCTTATCGGTGGGCTGGTACCGCTGCGCGGGGCAGCCAGCGGCGGTGGACGGATTCGGCGGGCTGCCGCAGGAGTTCGAGGCGCGGCGGGATCCGGTCGGTGCGGGCGGACGGGGGCCGCCCGCTGCCCGCCCGCCAGGCGCGCGCCCAGGGCGCGGCCGGGCCCTGGTAGCCCTGGGCGGCCGCGGCGTGCAGGGTCCACAGGGGGTCGTGCAGCTGGGCGCGGCCGACACCGCACAGGTCCGCCCGGCCGGCCAGGACGATCGAGTTCACGTCGTCGTACGTGGAGATCGCACCGACGGCGATGGTGGGGATGCCGGTGGCGTTGCGGATGAGGTCGGCGTACGGGGTCTGGTAGCTGCGGCCGTAGCGGGGCCTCTCGTGGGCGACGACCTCGCCGGTGGAGACGTCGATGGCGTCGGCGCCCGCCTCGGCGAGCGCGCCCGCGATCCTGACGGCGTCCGCCTCGGTGGTCCCGCCGTCGGCCCAGTCGGCGGCGGAGATCCGCACGAGCAGCGCCTTGCCGGCCGGCCACACCTCCCGTACGGCGCGCAGCACTTCGAGCGGAAGCCGGAGCCGGCCGTCCAGATCTCCGCCGTACTCGTCGGTGCGCAGGTTGGTCAGCGGGGACAGGAAGCCCGAGAGCAGGTGCCCGTGCCCGTACTGGAGTTCCAGCACGTCGAAGCCCGCCCGGTCGGCCCGCCGGGCCGCGCTCACGAAGTCCCGTACGAGCGCGTCCATGTCGGCCCGGTCGGCCTCGCGCGGCACCGGGCTCCGCTCGTCCCAGGGCAGCGCCGAGGCGGCGATCGGCTGCCCGTCGCGGGCGGCCGCGCGGCGACCGGCGTGCGTGAGCTGGATGCCGAGGCAGGTGTCGGACTGGCCGTGGACGAAGTCGGTGATGCGCCGCCAGGTCGCCTCCTGTTCGTCGTTCCACAGGCCGGGGCAGCCGGGGGTGGCCCGGCCGTCGGCGGTGACGGCCGTCATTCCGGCGAGGACCAGCCCGGCGCCGCCGATGGCCTGTGTGCTGAGGTGGACGAGGTCGAAGTCGCCGGGGATCCCTTCGCGCGCGGTGTGCAGGGCGGTGGGCGGTACGACGACCCGGTTGCGCAGCAGCAGTCCGCCCAGCGGGTAGGGGCGGAACATCGGCGGCACGGTCGAGGAGCGGTTGACCGCGGTGGTGAAGCCCTCGTCGCGCACGCGCAGGTTGTCGTAGGTGACGCGGCGGCTGCGCGTGAGGAGGTTGAAGGCGAACTGGTGCGGGTCCTGGCCGGTGTAGCGGTCGATGTGCTCGAACCACTCCAGGCTGGCCTGGGCGGCGCGCTGGGTGGACTCCACCACCGGCCTGCGCTCCTGCTCGTAGGCGGCGAGGGCGGTCGGCACGTCCGGATGCTCGTGCAGGCTGGCCGCGAGGACGAGGGCGTCCTCCATGGCGAGCTTGGTGCCGGAGCCGATGGAGAAGTGCGCGGTGTGGGCGGCGTCGCCGAGCAGGACGACGTTCTCGTGGCGCCAGGTGCGGTTGCGGACCGTGGTGAAGCGCAGCCACTTGGAGTTGTTGGGGATGAGCCGGTGCCCGTCGAGGTGGTCGGCGAGGAGTTCCTCGCAGCGCCGGATGCTGTCCTCGTCGCTGGTGCCGGGCGGATGGTCGCGGTCGGCGAACTCCTCGAAGCCGGCGCGCCGCCACGCGTCCTCCGCCATCTCCACGATGAAGGTGGAGCGGGTGGCGTCGTAGGGGTACGCGTGCACCTGGAGGGTGCCGAAGTCCTGTTCTTCGACGATGAAGGTGAAGGCCTCGAAGACCTTGTCGGTGCCGAGCCACATGTAGCGGCCGGAGCGCTCGTCGAGGTCGGTGCCGAAGGTGTCGGCGTAGGCGGCGCGGGTGGCCGACCGTACGCCGTCGCAGGCGACCACCAGGTCGTAGGTGGCGGCGAGTTCGGCCGCGGCCGGGGCCTGGGTACGGTAGCGGACGTCCACCTCCAGGGCGGCGCAGCGCTGCTGGAGGATCCGCAGGAGGTGCTGCCGGCCGAGGGCGGCGAAGCCGTGGCCGCCCGAGGTGAGGGTGCTGCCCCGGTGGCGGACGTCGATGTCGGCCCAGCGGGCGAACTCGGCCGACATGGCCCGGTGGATCTCGTGGTCGGCCTGGGCGATGCCGTCGAGCGTCTCGTCGGAGAAGACGACCCCGAAGCCGAAGGTGTCGTCGGGGGCGTTGCGTTCCCAGACGGTGACCTCCCAGTGCGGGGAGAGCTGCTTGGTGAGGGCCGCGAAGTACAGTCCGCCGGGCCCTCCTCCTATGACTGCGACGCGCACGGCGTGCCTCCTGGTGATGGCGCGGTGGTGAGTAGTTCCGGTTGCTGCGGTCCCGCCGTGCCCAGCAGGTCCCTTACCTCTGCGGGCCAGGGGGTCGACCCGGTCGCGTGGGCGGCCGAGTGGGCGATGACCATGCGGCCGGTGGCCGCCTCGCCGCCCTGCGCGCCGCGTACGGTGAAGGCGTAGTGCAGGGAGGCGGTTCCGACCTTGGTGACCTTCAGTTCGGTGCGTACGGTCTCCCCGAACCAGAGCCGGGCCCGGTAGTCGGCCTCGAAGTGCACCCGGGGTGTGCTGCCGAACAGGTGCGACAGGCCCAGGCGGTGGAGCAGGACGGCCTCGGCCGCCTCGACCCAGCGCACGACGGTGGAGTGGTGGTAGTGGCCGGCGGCGTCGGTGTCGGTCCACTCGACGCGGCGTTCGACGACGACACCGGTCGGCTCGGCGGGTGCTGAAACGGGCGCGGGTTCGGGGGCGGGCGCGGGTGCGGCGTCGGCCCGGGCCCGGTCGCGCAGTTCACCGCGCCGGAGCTTGCCGGTGCCGGTGCGCGGGAGGGCGCTGACGAACTCGACGGCGCGCGGGTACTTGTACGGGGCGATGGTCTGCTTGACGTGGGACTGGAGCTCGCGGACGGTCGAGCCGTCCGCCGGGACACCTCCGCCCAGAACGACGTACGCCTTGACGAGCATGCCGCGCCGGGCGTCCGGGGCCCCGACGACCGCGCACTCCGCGACGTACGGGTGGGTGGCGAGTGCCTTCTCGACCTCGGGGCCCGCGATGTTGTAGCCGGAGGAGACGATCATGTCGTCGCTGCGGGCGACGTACCAGAAGTACCCCTCCGCGTCACGGATGTAGGTGTCGCCGGTGACGTTCCAGCCGCTCCTCACGTACGAGGCCTGGCGCGGGTCGTCCAGGTAGCGGCACCCGGTGGGACCGGTGACCGCAAGCAGGCCGGGCTGCCCGTCGGGGACGGGGTCGCCGTGCTCGTCGACCACGGCGGCGCGGTAGCCGGGAACGGGACGGCCCGTGGCCCCGGGCCGGATGTCCTCGTCGGCCGCGGAGATGAAGACGTGCAGCATCTCGGTGGCACCGATGCCGTCGATGATGCGCAGGCCCGTGGCGGCGTGGAACTCGTGCCACACGGCGGCCGGCAGCGGTTCGCCGGCGGACACGCAGCGGCGCAGTCCGGCCAGCCGGTCCACCGCCCCGGCCTCCATGATCGCGCGATAGGCCGTGGGGGCGGTGAACAGCACGGTCACCCCGTGCTCCGCCACCAGGTCGGCCAGTTGCAGCGGGGCCGCCTGCTCGATCAGCAGGGTCGCGGCCCCGACGTGGAGCGGGAAGACCACCAGCCCGCCGAGCCCGAAGGTGAAGGCGAGCGGCGGTGTGCCGGTGAACACGTCGTCCGCGCTGGGCTTCAGGACGTGCCGGGAGAACGTGTCGGCGTTGGCGAGGACGTCGCGGTGGAAGTGCAGGGTCGCCTTCGGGCGTCCGGTGGTTCCGGAGGTGAAGGCGATCAGCGCCACGTCGTCCGCGGCCGTGACCACGGTGGCGAACCGGCCGTCCTTGGTCGCACAGCGCGCGGCCAGGTCAGCGGGTCCGGGACCCCCGTAGGTGAGGACCGGCAGGTCCGGCAGCCCGGGACGGTGGCTCGCGTCGAGTTCCTCGGCGTAGCGGTGGTCGCACAGGGCGAGGGACGGCCGGCTGATGTCGGTGAGCTCGGCGAGTTCTCCGGCGCGCAGCAGCGGCATGGTGGTGACGGCGACCCCGCCCGCCTTCAGGACGCCGAACCACGCGGCGACGAGCCAGGGGTTGTTGGGGCCGCGCAGCAGGACGCGGTTGCCCGACAGGAGGCCGAAGTCCTCGGTGAGGACCTGGGCGACCTGGTTGGCGCGCTGCTGGAGTTCGCCGTAGGTCCAGCGCTCGGTCGGGGTGAGCAGGCAGGGGCGGTCGGGGCCGTGCCGCTCGACGGCGTCGTCGAGCAGGCGCCGGGCGCAGTTGAGTCGGTCCGGGTAATCCAACTCCGGTAGATCGAAGTGGAGTTCGGGCCAGAGGGCGGAGGGCGGAAGCCGATCACGACAGAACGGGTCGGCGTACGCGGAAGGGGAGAGCTCCATGGGGCGGCACCTCAATCAGGGAGCAGCGGGGAGATGAATGCAAGGTATGTCGAATATTTGGCGTCCGTCAACATCTCGCGATATCGCGCTCCGCCGAAGGACCCCGCCGACCCCGTCCCGGGCGGATCGGGACACCTCCGGAGGGCCACTCAGGACGCGGGGACGCGCACCCGGACGCACTTGCCGAACTCGTGAGCGACGACGGAGAGTTCACCGCCGAGCTCGGCGATCAGGAGCTGCACCAGCAGGAGCCCGCGCCCGCACTCGGACTCCGGGTCGACCTCCGCACGGGGAGCGGGCAGCCGCGGCAGCCCGGCCCCCCGGTCGGCGACCTCCAGCCGCAGCCAGCCGTCGCCCGCCACGACGGCGACCCGCATCCGCCCGGCGCCGCCGCCGGCATGCCGGACGACATTGCCGACGAGCTCACTGACGGCCAGCAGCAGTGCGTCCGCCACCTCGGCCGGGACCCGCCAGCCGTCGAGGGTGGCACGCACACGGGACCTGACCTGCGGAACGCTCGCGGCGTCGGGGTCGGCGACCCAGTGGACCCAGCTTCGGAGCGCGGGAACCGCAGCGGTATCGGCGGTGACGGCGGGGGTGAGCATGAGGTGCTCCCGGAGGGGGAAAGGCGGCGCCGCTGGGGAAGCTCGTGCAACCGATCCGGAATCCGGACCGTTCCTGGGCTTGTGGGCAGCGGAAATGCGTCGCTAGAGTCCTTGATTACACGTGTAACAAGCTACGCCTCCCCCGATGACTCGCGCAAGCATTTCGGACAAACGACGCGAAGCCTGCGCCGGCCCCACCCGCCCCCGGCCGCAGGGACGCAACCCCTGAACCACCGCGCAACCGAGCCATCGGGCGCAGAGCCGCCACCGAACATTTCTGGAAGGGCCGCAATGACGCAATCTCCTCCCGCCGAGATCGACATCGCCGACATGACCTGGCCGCCCCCGCCGTACCGGTCCCCGGTACCACCCGTGACGGGCACCGACGGCGTTCGCCGTTTCGACGGGATCACCTACGCGACCACGCCCGGCTACCGCCCGCGGCTGCTCGACGTCCAGGTTCCCGCGGGCGAGGGCCCGTTCGCCGCGGTCGTCTGGATCCACGGCGGCGGCTGGCTGGACGGCGACCGCCGCTACCCGCCGCCGACCGTGCCCGCAGCCCTGCTCCACGGAGCCGTACTGGCGGCCGGGCTCGCGCTCGTCTCCATCGACTACCGGCACAGCCTGGAGGCGCCCTTCCCGGCCCAGCTGCACGACGTGAAGGCCGCGATCCGCTACGTCCGCACGTTCGCCGACACCCTCGGCATCGACCCGGACCGGATCGGCGTCTGGGGCGAGTCCGCGGGAGGCCACCTGGCCGCGCTCGCCGGTCTCGTCGGCCCCGACAGCCCGCAGGGCGCGGCGCTGGAGGGCGCGCAGGGCGTCGGCTCCGGCGAGACCGGGGTCCGCGCGGTCGTCGACTGGTACGGCGTCTCCGACCTCGTGACCCTGGCCGACCACCCCATGCCGGCCATGCCCACCGGTGGGGACTTCCCCGACCCCTACGAGGCCCTGCTCGGCGCCACCGTCGCCGAGCGGCCGGACCTGGCGCGGGCCGCGAGCCCGGTGACGTACGCGGGGGGCTCGACTCCGCCGCCGTTCCTGCTGGTCCACGGGACGCACGACGGCCTGGTCCCGTACAGCCAGAGCGAGGCCCTCGCCGCGGCTCTGACGAGCGCCGGGGGCGAGGTCACCCTGCAGCCCGTGGAGGGCGCCGATCACATCTTCCTCGGCTCCTCCGACATCCCCGCCATCGTCGAGGGGGGCGTGACCTTCCTGGCCCGTCACCTCGGCGCGCGGGTCTGACGGCGCAGTTCCCCGCACCCCTGTTCCACCACGGGGGCGCGGCCCCGGCGGCCGCGCCCCCGCCCTCACTTCACAGCACACCCGGTCACAGCGCACCCGGCCGCGGGTCCCCGCCGCGGCCACGAAAGGCAGCCATGTCCGCCAACCCGACCACCGCCCCCGACGACAGACGGCACAGACCCCGCAGGGCCGGCGGGACCGACCGTCGCGCCGGGTCCGGCGCGCCGCGCAGCCGCGGCGTCCTCATAGCGGGCCTCCTGCTCCTGGGGGCGGCCGTACTGCCGGCTCTCGTCGTCCGCTCCGACGTCGCGGATCCCCCGTTCCAGGGGCTGGACGACCGCTGGCTGATCTGGATGGGCGGTCCCCACGAGGGGATCTACCAGGCCGCGGCCACGGCCCTGGACCTGTTCGGCGGGCCGGTCGGCGCCCTGCTCCCGCTGTCCCTGCTGATCCTGCTGCTCGTCCGCAGGCGCTGGGTCTCGGCCGGCTTCCTGCTCGCCGCCGACCTGGGCGGCAACATGCTCGTCGTCCAGGGCCTCAAGCACCTCGTGGACCGGCCGCGCCCGGCCCACCCGCTGGTCCGCGTCGACCACGGCTCCTTCCCGTCCGGCCACGCGGCCACGGCGGCGCTCCTGGTCGTCCTCCTCGGGGTGTTCCTGGTCCCGGCCGCCCGGCGGCGGGCGTGGTGGATCGGGGGCACGGCCTTCACGCTGGCCATGATGTGGAGCCGTACCTGGCTGCACGCGCACTGGCTCAGCGACACGGTGGCCGGGGCCGCGGCGGGCGCGGGGGTGGGGCTGCTGGCGTGGTGGCTCTTCCACCCGGCACTCGCCCGCGAACGTGCCCGCGCCCACGACCGCCGGGGGGCGGCCGCGGGCGCGGGCACGGCCTGAGCCGGCGGGCACGATTGAATGCTCGGGTGACGGACTGGGAACCGATGTACGACAGCCGCGGGGACAGCGCCCGCGTCCCCGAGCTCCTCGACCGGGTCGAGGGCGACCTTGACCCGGAGGCGTGGCAGGAGCTGGAGCGCCGGCTGACCGTCGGAGCTCCCCTCACGTTCCCCGCGAGCTTTGCGGCGTTGCCCCGCCTGGTGCGCCTCGCGGGCGCGAACAGCCGGGCACGGAGGCTCGCGGGGAGGATCGTGCGGTACGCGGCGGCCACCGACGGCTGTGACGATCTGCTGGAGGAGTGCACGGCCTCCATCGTCGAACTCGGCAGGCTGCTGGACGAGGAGCTGCGGGCGCGACCGGACCACTACCTCGACACCTTCCGCGACCTGCTCGCCACCCGACAGCAGTACCACTGGGCCGCCGTCCTGCAGGACTCTGCGGATGCCGCCTACGGCGTCGGCTGCCCGCACTGCCCCGTCGAGGTGACGATGGTCATCGGCAGCCACGCGCAGTACTCGACGATCCGCACCGAGCAGCTGAACGACGTGGAGCGGCGCACCCTGCGGCCGGCGTCCCCCGAACAGCTCTCCGGCACGGGGCGATGGATGTACGGGACGGCCGTCCGCGACGGCCGGTACCCACTGGCCGAGGCGATCGTCCACCTCTTCGGTCGAGCGGAATGCCCCCGCTGCGCCGCCCTGTTCACCTTCGCCGACGAGTACACGGCAGCCAACCGCCCCCTCGTATGAGCGGCGTCGGTCCGGGAGGTCGACAGGGCCGGCAGGTCAGGACGTCCGGCGGTGGATCAGGACCGGGTTCACGGCCGGTACCGGCTTCGCCGTTCCGGTCTCGACGAGCTCGTGCACGGCGTCCGCGATCTGCGCGGCCGTCGGCATGTCCAGCCGGACCGTGCTGAGCGCGGGCTGCTGGAGCGTGGCGAGGACGAGGTCGTCGCAGCCGACGAGGGCGACCTCGTCGGGGACGACGATGCCCTCGGCCTGAAGCGCGTGCAGCAGCAGCGCGGCGTACTCGTCGTTGTAGGTGAAGGCGGCGTCCAGGCCGAGGCTGCGCCAGCGCCGGGCGAGGGCGGTGGCGGATTCCCGGGTGTAGGACAGCTCCACCGCAGTGACCGTGGCCATGTGCCGGGCCGCGACCGACTCGGCTCCCGCCAGGCGCGGTTCGGCGAGGGTGCCGAGGCCGCGTTCCTGGGGCATGACCACGCCGATCCGGCTCCGGCCCCGCGCGATGAGGTGTTCGGCCGCGGTGGCGCCGATCCGGGTGTGGTCGAAGCCGATGGTGTGCACCCCCTCCACCGGGTGGGAGGCGAAGGCCAGCAGGCCGCGTACCCCCGCACGGGTCAGCACCTCGGCCGCCCGGGGGGTGAAGCGGTCGCCGTCCAGGGCGACGACGGCCGCGGGGCGCAGTTCGGCCCAGGCCCGGGCGGCGTCGAGGGGTTCGGCGAAGCGGCCCGCGTGCAGCACGGCCGTGTAGCCGTAGCGGTCGAGCTCGCTGTGCAGGTCGTCGACCCAGTCGCTGACGAGCCGCCCGACCGCGGAGATCGACGAGGGCATCAGGACGAGGTTGCTGCGGCCGGCGCGCAGGGACCGGGCGGCGGCGTGCGGTACGTAGCCGAGCTGCTTGGCCGCGTCGAGCACCCGGGCGCGGGTGCTCGCGCTGACCCGGTGGCCCTGGGTGTCGTTGAGGACGAAGGAGACCGTGGCACGCGACACCCCGGCGAGGCGGGCCACGTCGGCACTGGTGATCGATGCCGGGACGTGTGTGTCTTTGGCCATGACGTCCCTCGACGCTCCTTCTGCACGGTTCCGCTCGGAGTCTTCCTTCCCTACTAGGTTACACGAGTCAAATCAAGGGAGCAGGGGCGTCGGGAGCGTCAGGGGTGGCAGGGGGGATCAGGGGGTCACGGGGTCACGGGGTCACGGGCTGGTGCAGAACCCTGGAGGCTCCCGCGAGATCGTCGAGGGCGGTCACGACCGAGTCGAAGCGCATCGTGGTGCGGGACCCCGTGTCGTACGGCTGCCAGCGCGGCAGGTCCGGGTGGTTCGGGTCGCCGGTGCGTACGAAGGCGATCCAGGCCCGGTGCATGGCGTAGGCGAGGCCGTCGCGGACGGACGGCGCGAGGCCCGCCAGGAAGGGGGCGTGCGACCACTGGTCGAAGTTGTCGAAGACGAAGGGGAGTTCGAGGCAGTGCGCGGCGCCGAGCCGGCCGTCGTACGCGGGGGTGGGAAGGTCGAACTGGTAGGCCCACACGGGGCGGCCCGATGCGGCGCGCGCCTCGGCCAGCCGCACCGCCGGCACCCGGAAGAGCTCGTCCGTGATGAGGTCCATGAGGACGTCGGCCGGACGTGCGCCGGGCCGGGCCCGCTCGTACGCCGCGTACACGCCCTCGGCGGCTTCGCCCCCGAAGGTGTCCGCGATCCGGTCGGTCACCTGCTCGCGGGTGGCGGCGGCGTACCCCTCGTCCAGGGCGAAGCCGAAGTTGGCCTCCTCCCGCGTCCAGCCGATCATCACGTCGATACCGGCGGCCGTCGCACCCAGCAGGGCCTGCGCGGGGTGGTCGGTGAGGGTGACTCCGTCGATCACGGGCAGGAAGGGCGTCGGCCAGTACCCCCACCGCATGGTCTGCGCGAACAGTCCGCCACCCGCTCCGATCAGCTCGGGCCAGGGCAGTGCGCGCAGCTCCGCCATGTCCTCGGCGCCGGCCAGCTCCAGGTAGGCGGCGGTGCGCTCCAGGTACGCGGCCGGGCCGGGGAGGTCCAGCCCGAAGGGCGGGCTCTGCAGGATCACCCGCCGGATCAGACCCTCGGTCCGCGGATGGCCGGCGAGTGCGGCGGTGGACACCGCGCCGCCGGACTGCCCCGCGACCGTGATGCAGTCCGGGTCGCCGCCGAAGGAGGCGATGTTCTCCTTCACCCACCGCAGGGCGGCGAGCTGGTCGGTGAGCCAGAAGTTGCCGCCCGCCCCGCCACTGCCTTCCCCGGCTCCGCCGTCACCTTCCCCTTCGCCCGGGTAGAGGTAACCCAGCGGCCCGATGCGGTAGTTGATGCTCACGACGACCAGGTCGCCGTCGCGCGCGAAGGTCTCGCCCGAGTAGCCGGGCAGCGATCCGGAGCCGGACACGAAACCGCCGCCGTGGATCCAGACCAGTACCGGCCGCCGGGCGTCGTCGACGGCGGGCGTCCAGAGGTTCAGGGTCAGGCAGTCCTCGTCGAAGGGGGGCGACCCGTGCCCGCCGAGCACCGGGTCGCCACCTTCCACGTACATCTGCGGCGCGCTCGGACCATCGGCGGTGGCGGCCCGCGTACCGATCCAGCCGGCATGCGGCTGAGCGGGCCTCCAGCGCAGGTCGCCGACCGGCGGGGCGGCGTACGGGACGGCACGGAAAACCGTGACCCCACCCTCGTTCGCGCCGCACAGGCGGCCTGCGGGCAGGTCCACCACCGTCCGGTCCTGGCCTGGGGAGTGAGGCATGAGCCGTTCCTTCCTCGCTGTCGCGCGCCGAGTACACGCCGCCGACCGAGACTATGGCGTAAATTTGCCGAACGTCAACGCTGCTCAATAATTCGAGCTCCGGAGGGCGGGTGCCTCACAGCCACAGGCTGTTCGAGGCCATCCGCTCCGACTCCGTCTCCAGCAGCGGAGCGAAGGCCCGCCACAGGACGAGGCAGGTACCGGCGCCGACCAGGACACCGGCGAAGGTGTCGCTGAGCCACTGGGCGTGGAGCCAGGTCCGGCTGCCCATCATGGCGAGGACGTACGAGGCCCCGAAGACCCACCACCAGCGTCGCGCACGCGGCGGGAACACCACCACCGCAACAGAGACCACCAGCGTCACCGCGCTGAACACCTGCCCGGACGGGTACGAGCCGTCGCTGACCAGGACCCACGGGTGCGGCGGACGCGGCCGGTCGGCCAGCTGCTTGAGGGGCAGCAGCACGACGAGGTTGGCGACGACCGTGACGGTGAAGACGAACAGCCCCGAGCGCCAGCGCCCGTACACGCACAGGCAACCGATCACCAGCAGCGGCACGACCATGCCGAGCGGGCCGCCCAGCCGGTCCAGGACGGTGGCGAAGCCGCCGAGGCCGTCACCGCCGGCGGCTCCCGCGGTGGCCGGGTCGTTCACCGCGGCCGCCCAGCGGTCGTCGAGGTCCTGGAAGAACGGCCGCCGGTCCAGCCGGAGCAGCAGCCCGGCCAGCAGCGCGAGGGCCAGGAGGGCGATCCCGAGGCCGAGCGCACGACGCGGCGGGGCCGCCGGAAGGTGGTGGCGCGGCGGGCGGACCGGCCGGTGCGGCCGCGGCGGCCGGGACGGCGGCACGAAGGAGGGCGAGGGGAACATGGCGGGCCTTTCACGGTCGTCTCCCCAAGCGGTGGGGGCACGCGGAGAGCAGGCACGGGAGGGTCGGGCGCAGGAAGGCGCACAGGAGCGGAAGGGGGCGGGAGGGAGCGGAGCCGGGCGGCGTGGCGCGGCATGCGGCGGGGCCGGGGCGGCCGGAAGTCGCAGGAACGCGACGGGAGGCACAGGACACACGGCACGCGGCGCCGGACGACGCCGGGGCGAGCGGGCGAGCGGGCGAGGGGCCAGCCGGCGACAGGGTCGCGCGGTGCGGCACGGAGTATTGCCCACGCGTCACGACCGGCACAAGAGCAAGAGGGTTTCTCGACACATCCGCCGTGCGCGATGGCCGCCGGAGGGCGGTTACACGTCATGGCATGCCGACTCCCCCGTCGGTCACGATCTGCACAACGACCCACCGCGGACTCTGGCGGACCCCGGAAATGGGTGCTACACAGTGTCCACCGCACCTGGTGACACGTGTAACAACATCACGTTACGAAACGACGTCCGCCGCCGCATCCTCCCGGCGACGACGCCGTCCGGCGCCCGCCCGCGGGCCGCCCCTTCTCTTCCCCGCACGCCACCTCCCCGCTCCGTCCCCCGAGGAGTCGTCATGGCCACGCCCGAAGTCGTCGAACCGTCCGTCCCCCCGACCGGGGAGCCCGCCCCACGGCGTGCTCTCCTGCCCCTCCTGCTGGTCGCCAACTCCGCGATGATGGCGCTCTACATGGGCGTCGGCTCCGTCCTGCTGCCCACCCAGATCGCCGCGATCGCCCCCGACGACAAGGTCGCCGTACTCGGCCTCATCGGCGGCATCAGCGCGGTCTTCGCCACCGCCTTCAACCCCATAGCCGGGGCTCTCTCCGACCGCAGCGGACGCCGCAACCCGTGGATCGTGGGCGGCGGTCTGGCCTCCCTCGCCCTCCTCGCCGCCCTCGGCAGCGCCACCACGGCGCTGCTCGTCGGCATCGGCTGGTGTCTGATCCAGGCGACCATGAACGTCTTCCAGGCGGCGGTCACCGCGATCGTGCCCGACCGGATTCCCGCCGCCCGCCGGGGCACCGCGTCCGCACTGGTCGGGCTCGGACTGCCCATCGGCGGTACGGTCGGCGTGCTCGTCGCCTCCCAGACCGCGGATCAGTTGCGCACCGGCTACCTCGTCCTCGGCGCGATCGTCGCCGGGTCCGCCCTGCTGCTCAGCACCTTCTGCCGGGACGTCGCGCGCACCGAGCCCGCCGTCCCCGCACCCGCCAAGGCCCGGGGCGCCCAACTGGCCGCCTTCCTCTCGGCCCTGGCCAACCACGACTTCCGGTGGGCCTTCATCGGCCGGGCCCTGATGGTCCTCGGATACTTCTCCGTCGTCGGCTACCAGCTGTACATCCTCGACGACCACATCACCCTGCCCGGCGGGCTCACCCCGCCCGCCGCGATGGCCGTACTGACCCCCGTGTCGATGGTCGCGATGGCCGTCTCCACCGTGGTGGGCGGTCTGCTGTCGGACCGCTGGAACCGCCGCAAGGTGTTCGTCGGCGTGTCGGCCGCCCTCGCCGGGCTCGTCATGGTGGTCCCCGTGATCAGCCCGACCTGGACCGGCATGCTCGTCTTCAGTGCGCTCAACGGACTCGCCTTCGGCTGCTTCATGGCGGTCGACACCGCGCTCGTCACCCTGGTGCTGCCGCGGGCCGAGGACGCCGCCCGCGACATGGGCGTGCTGAACATCGCGAACGCGGGGCCGCAGATCATCGCCCCCTTCGTCGCCTCGGCCGTCGTCACCGGTCTGGGCGGCTACACCCCGCTCTTCCTCGTCGGCGGGGCCCTCTCGCTGGTCGGCGCGCTCGCCATCCTCCCGATCCGCAGCGTGCGCTGACCCCTGTCCGGGCCCGTCCTCAGCTCCGGCGGGCGCATGCCGAGGGTCGTGCGCCCGCCGGTACCCACCCTGCTCACCCTCATCTCCCTCCCTCCCAAGGAGCACCCTGTGAGACGCAAGCGAGTTCTGCCGCTGGCCGCACTGCTGCTGTGCACGCCGGCCCTGGCCGGCACGGCACCGGCGGCCGCCGCGCCGCAGACCGCACCGCAGACCGGGCCCGCCGGGCCGTTGCGGATCCTGCTCACCAACGACGACGGCTACAACGCGCCGGGCATCCGCAAGGCCTACGAGCGGCTGACCGCCGCCGGACACGACGTCACGATCGTCGCCCCGCTCACCAACCAGAGCGGCGCCGGCACGAGGGTGTCGAGCGCCCCGACGATCACGGTGAAGCACCCCGAGCCGAAGGTCTGGGCCGTCGACGGCACCCCGGGCGACTCCGTCTCCTTCGGGCTGGCCGAGGTCTTCGCCGAAGATGCCCCCGACCTGGTCGTATCGGGCACCAACTTCGGCCCGAACGTGGCCGGTCTCGCCACCCACTCCGGTACGGTCGGCGGCGCCGTCGCCGCGCTGGAGCACGGCGTACCGGCCATCGCGCTGAGCACCGGCGGCGTCACCGTCCCGGACCCGGTCACCACCGTCAACGCGATGGGCCCGACGCTCGACTTCGCGGTCAAGCTGATCGACCGGCTGCGGACGCGCGCCCGTTCCGGGCCGCTGCTGCCCCAGGGCGTCGGCCTGAACGTCAACCACCCGGTGGTCGGCGCGGACGGCAAGGGAACGGCCGCCGGTGTGGCCTCGACCTTCCAGGATCCGCAGACCCTGCTCGAACCGGACTTCACCGACGCGGGCGACGGCACCTGGAAGGTGACCGTGAAGGTGGACCTGCGGCCCGCCGCCCGGGGCGGTGACCTGGAGGCCGTCACGGCCAACCGGATCGCCGTGAGTCCCATGAGCCCCAACTGGAACACCGGGCCGGCCGACCAGGCCGTGACCTCCGCACTGATCGCCGGGCTCCGCCCCTGACGAGCCCCGGCCGGGGCGGAGCCCGCACCCCGTTCCGCCCCGGCCGGCCGGCCGACACCCGGCGCCCACCCCGATCCCCGGCCCCGGCCCCGGCCCCGGCCCCGGCCCCGGCAAGAACCTGCACGTACCCGGCACGACGTCGTCACGCACCGGCACACTCCAGGAGGAGACGGATGAAGAGGCCCGGAAAACGGCTGCCCTCGGCAAGGTCCCTGCTCGGTACCGCACTCGCTCTGGTCGCCCTGCTCGCCTCGGCGCCCCCCGCGGCGGCATCCCTGTCGTCCTCCCCGTCCGGCGGGTCACCGCGCCCGGTGGTCACCGTCGCGCAGGGCGGCCTGCACGGCCAGTCCCGCGACGGCGCGCAGGAGTTCCTCGGAGTCCCCTACGCCGCTCCCCCGGTCGGGGATGCCCGGCTCCGGGCACCCGCGCCTGCGCCCCGGTGGCCCGGGGTGCGGGAGGCCGCCCGGCAGGCTCCCGCGTGCCTGCAGTTCTCGCCCTTCGGCCTGAGCGATCCGGCGGCCGCCAGCGAGGACTGCCTGTACCTGGACGTGTACCGGCCCCGGACCGCCCGCCCCGGAGCCCGGCTCCCGGTGATCGTCTGGATGCACGGGGGTGCGTACAGCCAGGGCACGGGCACCCAGTTCGGCGGACGGACCATGGCGGAGCTCACCCAGAGCATGGTGGTCAGCATCAACTACCGGCTGGGACAGCTCGGATATCTCGCGCTGCCCGAGCTCGGCCGCCAGAACGCCCTGCGCTCCGGGTCCTTCGGGCTGATGGACCAGCTCGCGGCGCTGCGCTGGACCCGGGAGAACATCGGCGCGTTCGGCGGGAACCCGGGGAACGTCACGATCTCCGGGCAGTCCGCGGGCAGCGGCTCCGTCTGTGCGCTGCTGGCCGCCCCGTCGGCCGCCGGCCTGTTCCACCGGGCCGTGCTGCAGAGCGGTCCGTGCACCCTGCTGGGTACGCCGGACAGCGCCGAGGCCGAGGGGCAGGCCCGGGCCTTCGCCGCCCGGGCGGGGTGCCCGGCGGCCACCGAGCCGGCCGCCTGTCTGCGTGCCGCCTCCGGAGCTGCGCTGGTGGAGGCGGCCCGTACGCTGCCGACCCGGGGACCCGCCTCCGGCGACGGTCTGTTGCCCGTCGCTCCCGCGCAGGCCATCGGGAGCGGCGCGTGGAACAAGGTGCCGGTGCTGATCGGGAGCACCCGTTCCGAGGCCCGCTTCTTCGTGGCCCTCACCCAGCCGCAGCTGACCGCCGAGCAGTACACGGCCCGGGTCCTGGCGGATCACGGGGCCGCGGGACCCGAGGTGCTCACGCGCTATCCGGTCGCGGCGTACGGCTCGCCGTACCTGGCGCTGTCGGCCGTGATGACGGACTCGACCTTCGCGTGCCACACGCAGTGGTCGGCGCAGCTCTTCGCGACGCAGGTGCCGACGTACGTCTACGAGTTCGACGACCCGCGGTCGCCGACCCTCGCGGGTGCGCAGGTGCCGGGTCTGGACCAGTCGAACGCGCACAGTGCGGAGCTGGCCTATCTGCACGACTTCACGATGGGCGAGCGTCCGCTGACTCCGGTCCAGGTGGCGCTGGGGAACCGGATGAAGCGGTACTGGGCGGCGTTCGCCCGCTTCGGCGCGCCGGTGGTACCGGGGCAGACCGTATGGCCGCCGACCGGCCCCGGAGCCGCCGGGGTGCTCACCCTCGATCCGTCGGTGACGCGGACGAGCACCTCGTTCGGGGCGGACCATCAGTGCGCCTTCTGGCGGACCCGGCCTCCCCGGCCGCTGTGAGGCCCGCGAGGGTTCGAGCGACTCCCCTCGCCCCCGGCGGCCACCTCAGCGCTCGAAGAAGCCCGCGTCCCCCGGCTCGGTCTCCATCGCCCGGCGGTTGAATCTCAGGAGGCCGAGGAAGGCGAGCCCGCCGGCGAGGAGCAGTCCGGCCACGATCACCACGGAGACGAGCGCCTCCTCGGGTGCCACCAGCACGCACAGCGCGACGAGCGTCCACACCAGCGCGCAGATCGCGACCGGCAGTTCGAAGCGCCCGAGGTCGAAGGCGCCCTTGCGGCGACCGAGTCGTTTCCGAACCGCCAGGTAGAGCACGATCGTGGAGCCGTAGGTGATCGCCGGGAGGATCGTCGACGCCGTGATCAGCTCCAGCAGTGCGGCCCCGGGCAGCGCGACCATGAGGACGACTCCGAGGGCGAAGATCAGGATCGTCGCCGGGATCGGCGTCCTCGTGCGCGGGTCGACCTTCCGCATCAGCCGGTGCGCGGGGAAGCGTCCGTCGCGCGCCATCGCGAAGATGAGCCGCGAGCAGGCGACCATGGCCACGATCCCGGCGCCGAAGAACGCGAACGAGATCGCGACCAGCAGGATCCTCTCCGCCGTCGGACCGAGTTGGTCGCGCATGATCGCCGCGACGGGCGAGCCCTCGGCGGTGATCCGGGGGATGTCCTCGATCGCGACGGTGAGCGTGATCAGGAACAGCAGGCCCAGCAGGCCGGCTGCCACGACCGACCCCACGATCGCGCGCGGGACGGTGCGGTAGGGGTCCTTGGCCTCCTCGGCCAGGTTCGCGGCCGAGTCGAATCCTACGAGCGTGGCCAGGCCCATGATCATCGCGATCATCAGTCCGCCGCCGACGGCGAAGTAGTCGGGGGCGTTCTCGGTGACTCCGCGCGAGGTGAGGTTGCCGGCCGACCCGTCGCCCGTGATCGCCACGGCGATGACGAGCGCGACCGCCACGACGATGACGAGGGTGAGTTCGAGCCCCACGGCGACCGAGTTGATCCAGCTGACCAGGCGCGTCGACGCGATGGCGAGGACAACTTGGACGAACAGCACCACGACCGTGATCAGGCGCGCCGTACCCTCGTCCGGCCGAAGGCCGGCGAGCGGCATGAACGCCTGACTCGCGAGCGCGTTGTCGACCGCCACCACGCTGATCGCCAGGTAACAGAAGGTCAGCCAGCCGAAGCCCCAGCCGACCTTCGGACTGGCCAGCCGGGAGGCCCACTGATAGGACGATCCGCTGAGCGGGATGCGGGCCGCGAACTGCGCGACCACCAGCGCCACCAGCGTCTGTCCCACCCCGGCGATCGTCCAGAGCCAGATCCCGACCGGCCCGGCGCTCAGCAGCACGTCGTCGTACGTCGCGAAGATGCCGACGGCCACCGAGATGAACGCGAACGAGATCGCGAACACCTGGAAGGAGCCGAGCGTCCGTTTCAGTTCCTGCTGATAGCCACCGAGCTCGACGGGATCCCCGCCGTCCGGGCCGTGCGGGGCCTGCGCCGACGGGTCCGCCATACCGGCCACCTCGACTTCCCCGGTTCCTGGCCCGACGTCGGGGTGCGGACCGGTGTCCCATTCTCGCCGTATTCGATGGGTTCGCGGCGCTCGACGCACCGGGGGCCGGGCCCGGCGGGTGACCCCGTCCGGTCAGGCCGCCCCGGCAGGGCGCAGCCGACGGCCCCGTATCCGGAGCACCGCGACGGCTGACACCGTCAGAGCCACCGCGGCGGCCCCCACCGTCAGCAGCCAGGCCGGAACGCCGCCCACCGTGAGCAGCTTGTCGTGGTACACCACCCGGCGGTACGGGGTGTCCGCGGCGGTGGCGCGCAGCTCGTGGTCGGCGTCGATGCGCTCCGGAAGCGGGAACCGCTGGTCGATCGCCGTGAGGAACACCGGCTCGGCACCCGTCAGTTCGGAGAGCGGGCCGGCCTCGGGACGGATGGTCCCCGCGAAGGTCACCTCGGGTGCGGAGCCGCCGATCGGGGAGGCGGGCTCCATGCGGTGGTCGGCCAGCACGTACAGGCCGAGGGATTGCGGTGTCCTCGCCATCCGGGAGAGCCGCATCGGGTAGACCAGCCGGTCGCTCTCGAAGCGGATCCGCAGCGGGTCCAGGTCGCCGCGCAGTGGCTTGTCCCGGTCGCGGGGGGCGAGCCGGACCGCCACGTACTCCCACTTCTGGTCGACGTACGGCTTGACCTCGGTGGCGAGGCGGTCGGGGAGCTTGAAGCCGTTGCTCTCCAGCCAGTTCCGCAGGGCGTCCGGGTCGGTGGCGGTCAGCCGGGCGACGTCGAAGTCGCCGAGCTGTTCACGGCCGACGACGCCGACGGGCGGCGCCGCGCTGCCGGGCGCCGGAGCTCCGGCCGTGTCCCCCGTGGCGGGGTCGAAGGGCCAGTCGCGCTCACGCGGCCAGAAGTAGCCGCGGCTCCTGTGTTCGGGCCGGGTCAGTCGGCCCAGCTCGTCGAACATCCGGCTGTCGCCCAGCTCCACCGTGGCCCGGCCCGGTACGGGCATGATCCAGGCGGCCCGGTGGGCGTCCCCGCCGACGGAGAAGCGCATGACGATCTGCTCCGTGCGGCCGTCCCAGCGCACGACGGAGGTCTCCCGGTCGACCCCGATCCGGGACTGTCCGTCGGGAATCATGGCCCCGCACCCGCACGCGTAGGCGGGGTTGACCAGTGCGCCCAGCTGGGTCGCGAGCAGGGCGAACAGCAGTGCCAGAATTCTTCGTTTCATCCACACGGGGTCTCAGACGACGGCCCCCGGAATCCGGTTCCGACCCCCCTCGCCGAGCGCTCCGACCTGGCCTCATACTGTGCCCCATGACGGGGAGCGAGAAGCGGCAGCAGGCTCTGCTGCGCCGGTCCGCGGGCTTGCACAGCCCGCTGGTTCCGGATTCTGTGGTGGCGGAGATCGCGCGGCACGACTGGGAGGCCATCGTGTGCGGCTGCGGCCGCTCCGCGGGCCATCTCGTGGACGCCGTGCGGGATGCCGCCGAGGGGCATCCCGCCGCGTTCCACGCGCTGGAGGGGCACGTGTTCTTCGCCGAGCACCTGAAGCCGCCCGCGCCGGCGGTGTGCGCCGTGCTGATGGCCGTATGGTCCGCCCGGCCGCCCCGGCGGGCGACCCGCGAGGCCCTGCTGTGGACCCTGCTCGCCCTGTTGTGCACGGTGGACGACGGCGGGACCCACGAGGCCGGGCTGCACGGGCAGTGCGCCGCCTTCATCCGTACGGGTGTCGACGGCTTCCGCCGGGAGGTCGCCACCGCCCCGGGCTCCGGGGCGGCCGCCTACGCGGAGGGCATCCTGGACATCCTCGGCCTGCCGGCCTGATCCCGGGGCAGGTCCGGAAGTCGGTGCGGAAGCAGTCGGTACGGAAGTCGGTCCGGGGCCGGTCCGGGAGTCAGCCCACCGCCGTCAGGCAGCGCCGCAGCCGCGCCACGGTGACGTCCTCCAGGGACTCGGCGAAGGTCCGCGGCGGTGACGCCGGGACCGCCAGCAGGGACGGGACCACCAGGACCGCGCAGCCGGCGGTCTCGGCGGAGGCGGCGCCGTCCGGCGAGTCCTCCACCGCGACACAGGCCCCCGGCGCGAGGCCGAGGCGTTCGGCGGCGGCCCGGTAGGGGTCCGGGTGCGGCTTGGTGCGGGGGGTGTCGTCGGCGGACAGGGTGAAGGCGAAGGGCACATGGGCCAGTGAGCCCCCGACCACCGAGTCGACGACGACCCGCGGTGACGCGCTGACCAGGGCGAAGGGCACTGCCTGCGCCTCCAGTTCGGTGAGCAGCCGCTGGGCGCCGGGCCGCATGGGCGCCCCGGCCTCCACTCCGCGGAAGAAGCTCTCGGTGAGCGCCGCGGCCACCTCGTACGGGTCTCCCCCTCCCGAGACCCGTACGAGATGGGCGGCGGTGTCCTGCACCGCCCGGCCGACGACCTCCGGCGCGTCCGCGTCGGTGAGCCGGTGGCCGAGGCCGTCGGCTATCTCCTCGGTGGTCCGCCACCACAGCACCTCGGTGTCGACGAGGGTGCCGTCCATGTCGAACAGGACCGCGGCGAGGGCGCTCACGCGGACCCGGCCACGACGAGCACGGGCCGCTCGGCCAGCCCGACGGTGGCGCGGGCGCCCGGTACGAGGGCTCCCGCTTCCCGCGAGGGCAGGTCCGCCTTGACGGTCACCCCGTCGGGCAGGTCCAGGTGGAGCCGGGTCACGGAGCCGAAGAAGGAGGCGGAGACCACGGTGGCGGCGCCCTCGCCGTCGGCGGCGACGGTCACGTTCTCGGGGCGTACGAGGACCTGCACCTGCGGCGTCGTGGGGACCGGGCCGTCGACGGGCAGGCGGGCTCCCGCCACCTCGACCAGGCCGGAGCCGGCGAGCCGGCCGGGCAGCCGGTTCATCGTGCCGACGAACTCGGCGACGAAGGGGGTGGCCGGGCGGTCGTACAGCTCGGCCGGGGCGGCGCACTGCTCCAGCTTCCCGGCGTTCAGGACGGCGACCCGGTCGGCCATCGACAGCGCCTCCTCCTGGTCGTGGGTGACGAAGACGGTGGTGATGCCGAGGGAGAGCTGCAGGCGGCGGATCTCCTCGCGCAGGTTCGCCCGTACCTTGGCGTCCAGCGCGGAGAGCGGCTCGTCGAGCAGGAGCACGCGCGGGCGCAGGGCGAGGGCGCGGGCGAGTGCGACGCGCTGCTGCTGGCCGCCGGACATCTGGTGCGGGTAGCGGTCGCCGTGGTCCGGGAGGCCCACCAGGTCCAGGAGCTCGGCGGCGCGCTCGCGGCGCTCGGCCGCGCCGACCTTGCGTACGCGCAGGCCGAAGGCCACGTTGTCGCGGGCGCTGAGGTTCGGGAAGAGGCTGTACGACTGGAAGACCATGCCGGCGTCGCGGCGGTTGGCCGGGACCCGGGTGATGTCCTGTCCGTCGACGAGGACCTCGCCGGAGTCGGGCTGCTCGAATCCGGCGACGACGCGCAGGGCGGTGGTCTTGCCGCAGCCGGACGGGCCGAGCAGGGCGAGGAGTTCACCGGGTTCGACGGTGAGGTCGAGCCCGTCGAGGGCGACGGTGGATCCGAACGCCCGGCGCAGGCCGCGGAATTCGACGCGCGCGCCCGCGGGCCGGTCGGGATCGGCCGGCTTCCTGGCCGCGGGAAGGGTGGTGGGCGTGGTGGACATGGACTCAGGACTCCTTGCGGGAGGTGGTGGCGGGCGCGGCCGCGGCGGTGGAGGGGGTGGTCCCGGCCCGGGAGAGGGCGATCAGCAGCAGCCAGGTGATCAGGAGGCTGAGGATGGAGACGGCCACCGACATTCGGGCCTGCGCTCCGGAGATCGAGACGATCCACACGGCGAAGGGCTGGAACCCGAGGAGTGAGGCGATGGTGAACTCGCCGAGCACCAGGGCCAGCGTGAGGAAGGCTGCGCCGGCGAGCGAGGCCCGCAGGTTCGGCAGCAGCACGCGCAGGACGACGTACGGCCAGCTCGCGCCGCAGCTGCGGGCGGCCTCGACCAGGGTCGGTACGTCGACGGCGCGCAGGCCCGCGTCGAGCGAGCGGTAGACGAAGGGGAGCGCCAGGACCGTGTACGCGAGGACCAGGACGACGGGGAACTTCTCGTTCTGGACGGCGATGAAGGTCTGGTACAGCGGGGTCCGCGACAGGTGTTCCGGTCCCCAGCGCAGCACGGTGGTGATGCCGGTGACCAGGGCGATCGGCGGCACCACCAGCGGCAGCATGCACATCACCTCGACGACCGGGCGCAGCCGTGGGGAACCGATGCGTACGGCCACCAGGGCGGGCACGGCGAGCAGCAGCGACAGTGCGATGGTCGCGGCGGCGAGGCCGAGGGAGAGGAGCAGGCTCTCGGTGAAGCCGTCGGCGGAGAGCAGCTGGGTGTAGGCCTCGAAGGTGACGCCCTGGCCGGGCACGTGCACGGTGAAGACGAACGAGGCGACGAGCGGGACGATGAAGTAGGCGCCGGCCAGGACCAGGACGGCTCCGCGCCGGATACCGGGCCGGGGCCGCCGGGCCGCGGTCCGCGCCGGAACCCCGGCGCCCGCGCCCTTGGTGCCCCGGGCGTCCTTGAGGTCCTTGGCGTCCTTGGGGCTCTCGGCGCCGTCGGTGCAGCGGGAGGTCGGGGTCATCGCAGCCATCGGGCGCTCCGTCGCTGGAGGGGCAGGTAGACCGCCATGACCAGGCCGGCGATCAGGATCATGTCGAGGCCGAGGGCGAGCGCCACGTTCTCCTGGCCGGTGAGTACGTTCCCGGACAGCGCGTCCGCGATCTTGAGCGTGACGAGGGGGACGGAGCCGCCGACGAGGGCCGCGGCCGTGGCGTGGGCGGCGAAGGCGGTGCCGAAGAGCAGGACGAACCCGCCGAGCAGAGAGGGCGCGAGCACGGGCAGGCCGACATGGCGCCAGAACTGCCATCCGGTGGCTCCGCTGCTCTGGGCGGCCTCGCGCCACTGCGGGCGCAGTCCGTCCAGCGCCGGGGCGATCACCAGCACCATCAGCGGGATCAGGAAGTACAGGTAGACCACGGTGAGGCCGGTGAAGGAGTACAGGCTCCAGCCGAGGGCGGTGAGGTCGGCCAGCTGGGTGACGACGCCGGAGATCCCCACGGTGGCGATGAAGGCGAACGCGAGGGGTACGCCGCCGAAGTTGGCGAGTACGCCGGAGGCCGTCAGCGCGGCGCTGCGCAGGCCCGCCGAGCGGGAGGTGACCACGGCCTGCGCGATCACCACGCCCAGGACGCCGCCGACGAGTGCGGTGAGGGCGGAGAGCTGGACGCTGCCGATGAGGGAGCCCAGGTAGGGGCCCTGGAGGGATCGGGCGAGGTGCTCACCGGTCACCCGGGTGGCGCCGCTCGCCGGGTCGGTGCGGGTGACCGCGCCGTAGGCCATGGCTCCGAGCGGGATGCCGAAGCAGAGGCCGGTGAAGGCGAGCAGCGGGAGGGTCGCGAGCCAGGTGCGCGGGCCGCGCCGCCGGCGGCGGGTGCCGCCGGCGACGCGGGAGTCGGTGGTGGAGGACATCAGGAGAGTGCCTTGTCCCACTTCTCGGCGAGGGTGGCCTTGGCCTTGTCGAGCTCCTCGGAGGCGGGGAACGCCGGGGTGCCCTGGACCTGCGGGAGCTTGGCGACGGCGGCCTTGTCGGCGGTGCCGTCCTGGGTCATGCCGGGGAGCAGGACCGGGCGGGCGTATCCCTTCAGCCAGAGGTTCTGGCCCTCGGCGCTGTAGAGGAACTCCAGCCACAGGCGGGCGGCCGCCGGGTTCGGGGCCTCCTTGTTGATGGCCTGCGAGTAGTACTGGGCGTAGACGCCGTCGGTGGGGACGGCGACCTTCCAGTCGACGCCCTTGCCCTTGAACTGGTCGGCGTAGCCGGCGTTCAGGTAGTCCCAGTCGATGGAGATGGGCGTCTCGCCCTTCTCCACGGTGGCCGGGGTGGACTCGACCGGGATGAAGTTCCCGCTCTTCTTCAGCTGACCGAAGAAGTCGATGCCGGGCTGGATGTCCGCGAAGGAGCCCTTGTTGGCGAGGGCGGCCGCGTAGACGCCGCCGAAGGCCGAGCCGGACTTGGTGGGGTTGCCGTTGAGGGCGACCTTGCCCTTGTACTCGGGCTTGAGGAGATCGGCGAAGGTCTGCGGGCAGGTGGGGATGCGGGCGGCGTCGCAGCCGATGGAGACGTAGCCGCCGTAGTCGTTGGTCCAGCGGCCGTCGGCGTCCTTCTGGGCGGCGGGGATCTTGTCCCAGGCGGTGACCTTGTACGGGGCGAAGAGGTTCTCCGCGGCGCCGCTGCGGGCGAAGGCGATACCGAGGTCGAGGACGTCGGGGGCGCGCTTCTGGCCCTTGCGGGACTTGACGGCGGCGATCTCGTCGGCGCTGGAGGCGTCCGGGTTCTCGCTGTTCACCTTGATCTTGTACTTGGCCTCGAAGGCCTTGATGATCTCGCCGTAGTTCGCCCAGTCCGGCGGCAGTGCGATCACATTGAGCTCGCCCTCCTTCTGTGCGGCGGCGGCGAGGGCCTCCAAGGAACCGAAGTCGGCGACCGAGGTCGCGGCGCCCGGCTGCACGCCGTTCTTGGCGCCGTCGGCGCCGGCGGACTTCTGGTCGGGTGCGGCACCACACGCGCTGAGCGTGGTGAGTACGGCGGCGCTGAGCAGTACGGCCGCACCGCGACGGGCGGAGGAACTGAGCACGGTCTCTCCCGGAGACGAGGGTGGGTTCACTTGTCTGAACAAGTTGGCTCCAGTTCGCCCGGGCCCGCTGTACGGACGGTGAACGGCGCCTGTCCCGTGGAGCACGACTCGACGAAGAGACGAGAATGACCGGAAGAAGCCGTGACAGAACCTGTTGGAATGATCATGTGAGGCCGGTGCACAGCGATTCCGGCACGGCACCGCCGGCACACGGCAATCAGGGGGCGAACGGCATGAGCACGAACGCGGGCACGGTCAGGTACCTGGAGATCGCCGAGGCGCTGCGCCGGGAGATCCTCTCGGGCGAGCTCCCGGTGGGGGCGCACCTGCCCTCGGAGAGCGATCTGGCGGCACGCTGGTCGGCATCGCGCGGGACGGTCCGCCAGGCGGTGGCCACCCTCGCCGCGGAGGGGCTGATCGGTTCCCGCCAGGGCGCGCGCCGCATCGTCCTGCGCCGGGAACGCCGGCACAGCTTCGGCGAGCTCAACAGCTTCGCCCAGTGGGCCGAGCGCCTCGGGCACCGGGCCGCCAGCCGCTTCCTGTCCCGCACCCGCAGGCCCGCGACGGCCGAGGAGGCGGACCGGCTCGCGCTGGCCCCGGGTACGGAGATCCTGGCCGTGCTTCGGCTGCGCCTGCTCGACGGGGAGCCCACGATGGTGGAGCGGACCGCCTACGCCGACTGGGTCGCGGCAGCCGTCGAGGCGATGCCGGTGGAGTGCCGCTCCGTCATGGACAGCCTGGCCGAGGGCTCGGGGGTCGTCGCCCACTACGGCGAGCACCTCATCGACGCCCTTCCGGCCGGCAGCGAGGACGCCCGGCTGCTGGAAATCCGCCGCGGCAGCCCGCTGCTGCGCCAGCGGCATGTCTCCGTGACGGCCACCGGCCGCCCGATCGAGTGGTCCGACGACCGCTACCGGGCCGGAAGCGTCACCTTCAGTGTGAGCAACTCGTCGGTGGCAACTCCCTTGGAACGGCGCGTCGGAGACCAGTGATCCGTCAGAGCGCGGCGCGCGGGGTGGCGGCGGTCTCGGCGATCGCCCCCGGCAGCCAGTCGGTGACCCGGCCGAAGCGGAACCCCAGGGCCGAGGCACGGCCGTTGTCCATGGCGTAGGCGCGGTCGAAGGAGAAGGGCGAGGCGGCGGCGCCCGGCCCGACCACCCGGTACCGCGGGCTGCGCCCGACCTGCTCCGCGACCGCCTCGCAGAGCGCGATGACGTCGAGCGCGCCGTGCGAGGCCGCGTTGACGGTCCCGGTGAAGGTCTGCTGCGCCGTCCGGAGCAGGAATTCGGCCATCTCCTGGTGATGGATGAACGAGGTGGCGTACGGGGCCTCGTGGACGGCGACCGGGATGCCGGCCCCGATCCGGTCCGCGTAGTGCGCGAGCCGACCGGTGAACTCCGCGGGGCCGCCGCCGAGGACGTGCGCCGCGCGCACGCCGACGTACGGGAAGGCCGGCTCGCGCAGGAAGACGGCCTCGGCCCGCCGCTTCCCCTCTGCATAGGCGTACGCGGGCCCGGGCGCGCGGCCCGGCGCCGCCGGTACGAGCGGCAGGCGCGCGGGGTCGAGCGACGCCTCGGTGACGGGGGCGGGGGCGCGGGCCGGGGCGGTGGCTGAGCCGGCGGCGGCGGTGGCGGGGAAGTGCGGACCGGCGGGGAGCGTGGCCGGGTCGTACACCTCCATCGTCGAGGTCATGACGTAGCGCCCGGTCCGCCCGGCGAACACCCTGCGGGCCACGGCGGCCTGGAGCGGCGTGTAGCAGACCTGGTCCACGACCACGTCGAAGCCGCGGGAGCCCAGCGCCGCCCGCAGCCCTTCCTCGTCCTCGCGGTCGGCGACGAGGCGGCCGACGCCGGGGGGCGGTGCGGCGGAGCCGCGGTTGAGGACGGTGACCCGGTGGCCCGCGTCGCGCGCCCGGGTGACCAGGGTCTTTCCGAAGTACCGGCTGCCACCGATGACGAGAATCCGCTTCATGCGTTCGACTCTGCCGTTGTATCGTCCCGGGCGGAACCGACGAGCCGCTGAACAGGTCGTAAGGAAAACTGATGATCGATGTGCAGCGGCTGCGTGTCCTGCGGGCGGTGGCCGAGCACGGCAGCTTCAACCGGGCCGCCTCAGCCCTGCTGTTGACCCCGTCGGCCGTATCCCAGCAGATCGCCGCGCTGGAGCGCTCGGTCGGCCACCCGGTGGCGGTGCGCAGCACGCGCGGGATCACTCTCACCGAGCCCGGCCGGCTGCTGGTCGAAGCGGCCGAGTCGATATCCGACGAGCTGGACCGGGTCCGGCACGCGATCGACCGGCTCACGGCGCAGCGGCCCCGCCTCACCGTGGCCACCTTCACCAGCGGGGGCCGGCACCTGCTGCCCGCGGCACTGTCCCGGTTCGTGGACGCGCATCCGGAGGTGGAGCTGACGGTGCTGGAGAGCGAGCCGGAGGACGCCGTGCCGATGGTGCGCGGCGGCGCCGCCGACCTCGCCCTGGCGTACCACTTCGACGGGCCGCCGCCGGTGCGTCCGGACGAGCGCCCGGGGCTGGACTGGGTGCCGCTGATGGAGGATCCGCTGTGGCTGGTGCTGCCGCGCGGCCACCGCCTCGCGCAGCGGCCGTCGGTGGGCCTGGCCGAACTGCACGCCGATCGCTGGGTGCTGGGCTGTCTGAAGACGGAGGCCTATCTGCGCCGGTACGCGGAGCTCGCCGGTTTCGACCTCCGAGTGGCGGCCTCCACCACCGACTACTTCTTCGCGCAGACCCTGGTCACGGCGGGCGTCGGGGTCTCCCTGGTCCCGCACGTCTCGCTCGCGCCGGCCCCGGAGTCGGCCGTGGTCCGCGTCGAACCACCGCGCCCCGCCCGGCACATCGGGGTGGTCCTGCCTCGGCGGCGGCGCCCGCAGCCGTACGCCGAGGCCCTGACCG
The DNA here is from genome assembly GCF_045161815.1 of Streptomyces avidinii. Taxonomy (NCBI): domain Bacteria; kingdom Bacillati; phylum Actinomycetota; class Actinomycetes; order Kitasatosporales; family Streptomycetaceae; genus Streptomyces; species Streptomyces avidinii. Next base: position 7,893,032 of record NZ_CP108863.1, on the reverse strand, counting down.
CCGCGCTCGTCACCGCCGCCGCCGGCGCCGGGGCGCCGGCCGGGGCACCCACCGGGGAGCGTCCGTGAACCATCTGCTGTGCGGGCTCGCCGCCAATCCGGCGCTGCCGCCCGAGCTGGTCGATCGCCTGATGGCCCGCGCGATGAAGGAGGCCGGGGACGAGCCCGAGTTCGCCGATGACCTGGCCCACTCCCTGGCCGACCGCGCCGACCTGCGCCGCGAACAGGCGCTGGCGCTCGCCGGAAAGGCGCATCACACTGCCATGTTCCTCGCCTACAGCGGGAAGCTCGACGCGGCCGACGTGGATCCCGCGGCCGCGCCCTACGTGGCCGTCGCCCTGCTCGACGAGGGCCGCGGCCGCCCCGAGTGGGCCCCTCTCCTCGCGGCGCACCCGGACTCCGGGGTCCGCTGGAAGCTGGCGTCCTGCCCCGGCCTGCCGCCCGATGTCACGGACCGGCTCGCGGCCGACCCCGACTCCGAGGTGGTGGCGGAGCTCGCCCTCTGGACGGGCAGTCGCGTGACCGCCCGTCTCGCGCTCCACCCCGATCCCCGGGTCCGCCTCGCGGTCGCGGCCAACCCGGCCACGCCGGTCGAGTCGGTGCTCGCCCTGGCCGAGGACCCCGTACTCAGCCTGAATTGGGCCCTCTCCGAGCGCACCGATCTGCCGCAGTCGCTCTACGCCCGGCTGGCCGCCGATCCGCTGCCCGGGGTCCGTGCCGCGTACGCGCGCAACCCCGGGGTCGGGCCGGAGCTGATCGGTGTCCTGGCCGCCGACCCGGACGAGGACGTACGGTGCGCCCTCGCCGGGCATCCGCACGTACCGCTCGACCTGCTGGCCGAGCTGGTCGTCGAACACCGCACCGGGTCGGACCTGCTGCCGCGGATCGCCGCCGCCACGCAGGCCGAACTCGCGGAGCTGGCCGCGTCCCCGCTCGCCCCCGTACGGATGCTCGTGGCGCGGCGGCACGATCTGCCCGCGCAGGTGCGGGACGCGCTGGCGGGCGATCCCGACGCGGCCGTGGTGCAGGCCGTCGCACCGCACCCCGGCCTGTCCGAGGCCGCGCTGCGTGCGATGGTCGGACGGTTCGGCGTACAGGTCCTCGCCCGGGTCGCCGCCAACCCGGACGCCACCGGATCCCTGCTGGAGGACCTGACGCGGCATCGACCGGGCGTGCGGCGGGCGTTGAAGGAGGTCGCCCGGCACCCGAACGCGACGGGCCCGGCACTGCTCGCCTGCCTGGCGGACCGGACGGCCCGGCCCCTCGCCGCCGCCCACCCGGCGCTCCCGCCCGAAGCCGTCACCGAGCTGCTCGCCGACGAGAACCACAGCGTGGCGGAGGCCGCGGCGGGCAACCCCTCACTGCCGCACGCCGCGATGGCCCGGCTCCTCTAGGCCGTCTCTTTCGGATCCTGCCGGGCCCGCGACGCCCGGCACCGCACCTCGCCGCGTTGTCGGGCCCGCCCCGGTACGTCCAGTACCAGGACGACCCTCCGCCTTGCGATGCACGCCGCCGGACGCCGCGGGCTCGGCCGACAAGATTCGAAAGAGACGGCCCAGCCGGCCGGGGTCGCGATCGGCGTTCTCGGCGCGCTGGTTCCGGCGCGGTCGGCGGCCCGGATGACGATCGCGGCGGCGCTGCACACCGAATAGGACACCGCCCGGAGGGATTTCGTCACCTCACCGGGCCGGGGGTCGTTAGGGCCTGGGGGTTGACTCGGGGGCGAAGGGATGACGGTATGCGGCAGTTTCCTCTGGAGATGCACCACATGGCACCGGGCCGGGTGGTGGAGTGGCGGCTCACGTCCGCGGCGGCGGAGGCCGCCGGCCCGGGCGACCCGGCGGGCAGGAAGGCGTCCTTCAACCAGGACAAGCACTTCACCGTCGCCGAGGAGAGCCGGGCTGCCGACGACCCGGTCGCGTCCTGGGTGGCGGTGACCTTCGAAGTGACCGGCCCGCTGGACGAGCAGGCCCTGGCGCAGTCCCTGCTGTCCTTCGTGCAGCGCCACGAGGTCCTGCGGTGTGCGTTCCGCCGTCTCGCGGGCGAGGTGGCCTGCGAGCCGTTCGATCCCGCCGGCCTGACCCTCGAGGCCCGGCAGGTGGGCGAGTTCGGGACCTCCGAAGGGCTGGGCGAGTTCCTCGTCGAGCGGTTCAAGCGGAGCATCGACACCCTCTCCTGGCCTCTGTTCATCATGGGTGCGGTGGTGCGCGAGGACTCCTCGACGGTCTACCTCGCCTTCGACCACATCGTCTGCGACGGCATGTCGATGCCGATCGTGGCCCGCGAGGTGTCGACCGGCTACGAGGCCCTGTGCCGCGGCGAGGCCGTCGAGCTGCCGCCGGCGCCCAGCTACCTCGACTTCGCCGAGGAGCAGCGCCGCCGCTATCTGTCCATCGACGCCCGCGACGAACGCCTCGACTACTGGAAGGCCTTCATGGGGCCGGCCGGGGAGTTCTTCCCCCGCTTCCCCCTCGACCTCGGTGTCGAGCCGGGCCGGATGTACCCGATCGTCAACGAGGCCTCCACCCTCCTGGACGCCGCCGAGGCCGAGGTGTTCGAGAAGACGTGTCTGGCGGTGGACGGCAAGCCGTTCATGGGGGTGCTCGCCTCGGTCGCCGTCTGCCTGCGCGAGGCCGGCGGCCCGGGCGTGTACCGCGGCCTCATGCCGGTCAGTGAGCGCGGCCGGGACACCTGGGCGCACTCGGTGGGGTGGTTCGTCAACACCCTGCCCATCGAGTTCGACGCCTCGCCCGGCCGGGACTTCGCCCAGGTGATGGCCTCCGTCCGGGCGGGCTTCGGCGAGATGATGAGCCATCTCGACGTGCCGTTCGTACGGGCGTGGGAGTTGCTGGCGCCCGAGGAGTTCGCCGCCCGCTCCTGGCCGCACCCGGTGAACTTCTTCTCGTACATCGACATGCGCAAGTGCCCCGGGGCCGAGCGCCACGACGAGTGGCGGCCCACCACCCATGTGTGGTCGGCGCGTGCCAACGGGGCCTGTTCGTGGTTCCAGCGGGACGCCGACGGGATGCACATGAACTCCCTCTACGTCGACACCCCGGCGGCCCGCCGGACCATGGGCGACTTCCAGACGGCGCTGCGCCTCACCGTCCAGGAGATCGTCCGGTCCGGCGGCTTCCGCCGCCCCATCGCGCTGACCGCGCCGCGCCGCCCCGTCCGGACCCCGCTGGACGTGGCCGCTTTCGCCCGCCGCGGCTGAGCGCGGTGGCACGGGCGGTGTACCCGGTCCGGCACGGCAGGACCCCGGCGCGCAGGATCGCGTACCCGGCGGCGGTGCGGAGGACCGCTGTCGGCAGCCGGGCGGCCGAGCCGTGCAGCAGCATGTCGGCGTGGGCGAGCGGGCTGTCGACGGTCGGGACGGGACTCCCGCCGGACCCGCCTCTCCACCGGGTCCGAGCCGGTTCAGAGCCGGGACGCACGCCCCAGCAGCAGGGTGCGTTCCCGGGCGTTGTGCGTGAGTGACGCCGCCCGCTCGAACTCCGCCCGGGCCTCCTCCGTCCGGCCCAGCCGCTCCAGCAGGTCTCCTCGTACGCTCGGCAGCAAGTGGTAGGCGCTCATCGCCGGTTCGGCCGCCAGGGCGTCGACCAGCGGCAGGGCCGCCGCCGGGCCCTCGGCCATGGAGACGGCGACGGCCCGGTTGAGCTCCACCACCGGGGACGGGATCAGCTGGACGAGCCGCCCGTACAGCGCGGCGATCCTCGGCCAGTCGGTGTCCTCGTAGCGGACCGCCGCCGCGTGGCAGCCCGCGATGGCGGCCTGGACCGCGTACGGGCCGTTCCCGGCATGGCCGAGCGCCCGGGCGCCCCGGTGGATGAGCATGCGGTTCCACCGGGCCCGGTTCTGGTCGGCGAGCAGCACCGGTTCCCCGTCGGGGCCGGTGCGGGCGGCGATCCGGGATGCCTGGAACTCCAGCAGTGCGGCCAGGCCGTGCACCTCGGGCTCCTTCGGCATCAGGGCGGCCAGTACGCGGGCCAGGCGCAGGGCGTCCTCGCACAGGGCGGGGCGGACGAGGTCGTCCCCGGCGGTCGCCGAGTACCCCTCGTTGAAGACGAGGTAGATGACCTCCAGGACCGAGGAGAGCCGCGCCTCGCGATCGGCACCGTACGGAACCTCGAACGGCACCCCGGCCTTGGCCAGGGCCCGCTTCGCCCGGACGATGCGCTGGGCGACGGTGGCCTCGGAGGTGAGAAAGGCGCGGGCGATCTCCTGGGTGGTCAGCCCTCCCATCAGGCGCAGGGTGAGCGCGATCCGGGCGTCGGTGGCGAGGACGGGGTGGCAGGAGGTGAAGATCAGGCGGAGCAGGTCGTCGTCGATGTCCTCGGGGTCGGCCGGTTCGGCGGGCGGCGGTACGTCCTCCAGGCTCCGGCCGACCTCCGCGAGCTTGCGCGCGTACGTCTCCTTGCGGCGGACCAGATCGATCGCGCGGTGCTTGGCCGTGGCCATGAGCCAGGCGCCCGGCCGGTCCGGGATGCCCGCCTGCGGCCACTGCTCCAGCGCCGCGACGAGGGCGTCCTGGGCGATCTCCTCGGCGATGCCGACGTCACGCACGATCCGGGCGACACCCGCGATGATCCGCGCGGACTCGATCCTGAACACCGCTTCGACCGCTTGGGCCGCACTCACTGCCGTCACGGCCACCCATCAGAGCAGCCGTGACGAGGCAGGGCAAACGCGGCGCGGGAACGCGGGGATCACATCTCCTGGATCTCCCGGACCTCCGCGCTGACCTTCCATTCCACCGGGTGGATCTCGAGGAAGCGCCGGGTCCACTCGATGGCCTCGGCCTTGTCCTTGCACTGGCTGAGGGAGTAGCCGCCGACGACCTCCTTGGTCTCGGTGAAGGGGCCGTCGGTGTAGCTGATCTTCCCGCCGGACCAGCTGAGCCGGGTCGCCTCGGAGGTGGGGAGCAGCCCGGCGGTGTCGAGCATGACGCCGGCCTTGGTGATCTCCTCCAGGAGGGCGCCCATCCGCTGCTCGAACTCGGGCGGGAAGACGGTGTCGGTGGGCAGGTCCTGCTCGTTGATGCGGATCATCGTCAGGAAGCGCGGCATGGTGACTCCTCGGTCGGGAGGGCGGGGACGTTCCCCGCCTCTCACCCCTGCGTCGAACGGGAGACGCCCGGATCGACAGCTCCGGGAAAATTCTTCGAGGAATTTTCCGCGGCGGCCACCGGGTCCCCCCATCCGGCCCCAATCCGACCCCCTCGGGCCCTCTGGACAGCGGCCCCGTTCGGCGGTGTGCTGGACCTGGGCGGGGCACGACAACGGAACGGGGGCGGATCCGTTGGCGGCTGAACACGAGATCGACGCGGCCGGGGGGCAGCGGCCGGTGGCGTCCGACGAGGACGGTCCGGGCGGTGGGGAGCGGGGCGACGGCCGTTCGTACATGGGGCTGGCCGGGGACGCCTTCGCCGACTTCGACCGGGTGGTGTGTTCGCAGTGCGACTACGCGTATCCCGTGCTCGACGTCCAGGACCCCACCCCCTTGCCCGAACGCTGTCCGAACGACGACTCGACGCTCATCCACCGGTCGGCGGGGTGGCAGCCAGGTGCTGAATGACTTCTGGAAGGGACTGGGCGGGAAACTGTCCGAGCGCTGGCTGGCCGCGCTGTTCTCACCGGCCTGTCTGTTCTGGCTGGCCGGGGCCGCCGCCTGGCTGCGCGGCGTGGGGTGGCCCACGGTGCAGAAGCTGGGCTGGGCGGGGGCGGCGAAGCAGTGGACGGCGGGGCTGACCGAGCTGCCCGTCCTCGTGCAAGGGGCCGCGGTGGTGGGGCTGTTGCTGTTGCTCACCCTGTCCGGGCTGCTCCTGCAGTTCTTCTCCCAGCCGCTCATCCGCGGCCTGGAGGGGTACTGGGTGCTCCTTCCGGGGCCGCGGCGCCGGCTGCGCGAACGGCTCGGCCGGCGCGCCGACGCCGACATCGCGGCGCTGCGTCCGCTCGCCGCCCGCCCCGCCGATTCCCTCGACGCCGAGTCGCTCGCGCGGCGCGGCCGCCTGGCCCGTCGCGTGCGGTCGGTGCCGTTCGATCCCCGGCGCAGGATGCCGACGCGGTTCGGCAACGTACTTCGGGCCTCGGAGGACCGGGTGCGCGCCCACTACGGGCTGGACCCGGTCGTCTGCTGGCCCAGGCTGTGGCTGCTCCTGCCGGACACGGCCAGGACCGAGGTCCTCGCCTCCCGCCGGTCGGTGCACCTGACCGCGCACGTGTGGGCCTGCGCCGTCCTGAGCTGCGTGTGGTCGGTGTGGTCCGTCTGGGCGGTCCCGCTGTCCCTGGCCGTCGCCGCCACGGCGTACCGCGGCTTCCTGCTGTCCGCCGCGCGGCTGCACGCGGACGTCGTCGAATCCTGCTTCGACCTGTACCGGCAGCAGTTGTACGGGTCCCTGCGCCATCCCCTCCCGGAGAACCCGCTCGCGGAGTACCGGGCCGGGCGGCGGCTCACCACCTACCTCTCCGCCGGGTCCCGCCGGCCCGAGCCGCTCTTCACCGATCCGTCCTCGTCCGGTGCCTCCGGAGGTCCCCCACCGTGCTGAGCGAGCTCTTCGACCATGCCATCGGCCTGCCGCCCGACACCGATCCGGACACGTTCGGCGCGGCCTGGGAAGCGGTCATCACCCATCCCGGCTTTCCCTCGCTGTCGGTGCCGGCGCGCTGGTCCGCCCTGATCGCCGTCGGCACGATCCGGCTGCAGCGGCACCTGGAGAACGGCCGCATCGACGACCTGGCAGGGGCGCTGACCTGCCTGGAGAGCGGCCTGCGGCTGCCCTCCATCCCGGCCGCGAAACGGGCCTCGGCCTCCTTCAACCTCTTCCGGGCGCAGGAATGCCGGTACGCCCTCTCCGGCGAACCCGATGACCTGCTCACGGCGGTGCAGACCCTGTGGTCCCTCGTGGACCAGGACCTGCCCGGCACGTCCGCACGGGCGATGTCCCGCACGGTGTGCGGGCTCGTCGACGCGCACCCCGGCGAGCCGACCGCCCCTCTGCTCGCCCTTCGCCGGGCCGCACTGGAGCGGCTGCTGACCGATGCGGCCGACCCCGACCTGCCCCGGTACCAGCTGTCCCTGGCCCTGCAGCTCGCCACCACCTTCGACGGGAGTCCCGCGGCCCACCGGGCCGGCCTGGCGCGCGCGGTACAGCTGGCCGCGGACGCCGAGGGCCGGCTGCCCGAGGGCGAGGAGCGACGCACCGCCGCCGGGCTGCTGGCGCAGTTACGGGAGCTGCTGGACTGGGCCGAGGAGAACGCCCCCGCGGAGCGTCCGCCGGAGGACCCGCGGATGATGGACGTCTTCGAGTTCGCCGAGAGCCTCGAGGACATCCCCGACCGCGACGAACGCCTGCGCCGGATCCGCGACGCGCTCGCCACCAACCCGTACGAGGTCTCGGGGACCGGCTGGGTGATGCTGTGCATGTTGCTGGCGGAGGAGGTCCTCTCGCCGCGCACGAACGGAAAGATCGACACGGACGAGGCCATCACGGCCCTGCGGGCGATCCTGGACCTGCCCGAGACCGCGGAGCTCGGTGTCACCCTGGAGCTCAGGGTCAATCTGGGCATCGCCTACGACCGGCGCCGCGAGGGCGACCCCGTGGCCAACGCGGCGGAGGCCCGGGCCCTCTTCGAGCAGTGCGCGGCCGAGGTGCCTGCGGATCATCCCCGCCGTCCGGTCGTCGCGTGCGCCCTCGCCCAGGCCCTGCTCGACGAGGCCGGGCTGAGCGCCCGGAGCGAGGACATCGAGCGGGGCATCGTCCTGTGCCGCGACGTACTCGACTCCATGCCCGGGGACGCCGATCCCGTGATGCGGGCGAAACTGCTCAACACGGTCGTCAGGCTGCTGCCCCTGCGGACCACGGGGGATCCGGAGCGGAACTCCGAGGAGGCCATCAGCGCGGCCCACGAGGCCCTCGACCTGCTCGACCCCGTCACGGAGGCCGTACAGCGCGGGGACGTCCACCACAACCTCGCGCGGCTGTACCGGGACCGGATCCGTGAGGGCCGGGAGGCGAACCTGTGGCGTGCCATCGAGCACTACCGCGCGTCCCTCGCGGCCCAGCCCAAGGACGAGATGCCGCTGGACTGGGCCATGTCCCAGGTCTCGCTCGGCGTGGCCTACAGCATGATGCGTGGCCGCGACGTCGAGGCCACGCAGCGGCTGGCCGTCCAGGCGTTCATGGCCGCGCAGTCCGTCTTCACCCTGGAGGAGCACCCGCGGGACTGGGCCAACGCCGAGTTCAACCTCGGGGTCGCCTTCGGCGACGGCGAGGTGCGAGCCGAACCTGATCTCGACCGCGCGATCGCCCATCTGACCTCCTGCCTCCAGGTGTTCACGCAGGAGGCGACCCCGCGGCAGTGGGCGCTGACGCAGTCCTTCCTCGGGGTGATGCGCGGGCAGACCGGAGAACCGGAGCAACTCCGCGCCGCGGCAGAACACTTCCGGGCCGCCCTGCGGGTGCTGACGCTCGAGCACAGCCCCCGGGACTGGGCGAGCGTCCAGCTCAACCTGACGCAGCTGGAGCCCACGGAGGACCGCACCGTCCACGAGGAGACGATCAGGACCCTCTCCGAACGCGGCCAGGGCGGCGACGCGTTCAAGGCCGCCATGGTCTATCTGCGGTTCCTCGCCGAGCGGGAGGACTGGCGGGCCGCGGCGGACGCGGGGGCGCGGGCCGCGGAGCTGCACGAGAGCCTCTATCAGGACGCCCTGCTCAGGCAGAGCCGGCACATGGAGCAGCGGGCGGCGGCGCGCGACGTGCTGGGGATCGTCACCGTGATGGTCAGGGCGGGCCGCACCCTGGACGCCGTCCTCCTCCTGGAACGGACCCTGGCCCGGGAGCTGGGCGAGAGCCTGCAGCAGGAACAGGACGTGCTGCGCAGCGCACGCGACGGCGACCCCGAAGCCTTCGACGCCTACCGGGCGGCCTGCGACCGGCTGGCGGCGCTCGCGGGCGTCGAACGGTCGGTGCCCGCCGCCTACGGCACGTCCGACGTCGAGCGGCTCCAGTTGTCATTGGTGCGGGCGATCGCCAAGGCGCGCCGGGAACGGGACGACGCCCTCGCCCGCCTGACCGCGGCGGCCGAGCTCCTGCGCCCGCCGGGTCTCGGCGAGCTGTCCGCCGCCGTGCTCCCGCACCGTCCCCTGGTCTACGTGTTCGGGTCCGCGGAGGTCGTACGTCTGCTGCTCGTCCGGCGCGACGAGGGGGGCGGCCTGGACATCGACAGCCGGATCGTGGACCAGCGGGACGTCCCGGCCGCCGGCGATCCGGGCCCGCTGCTCCACGGCCGGCTCACCGACGCCCTGGCGGTGTGGCTGCGCGGCATGGGCGTCGCGGAGGTCACCCTGGTCGCGTGCGGTCCGCTGGCGGGGCTGCCGCTGCACTCCTACCTCCACGACGGCCGGTGCCTGCTGGACGAGTTCGCGGTGTCCTACGCGCCCTCGGCGGCCGTGCTCGCCCGCAGGCCGGCGGCCCGGCCGGGGCCCCCGGTGCTGGCGGCCGTCGGCGACCCGACGAACGATCTGCCCTACGCGTCGGCCGAGGCCGCGGCCGTCGGCGCGCTGCTCCCCTGGTCCCGGCGGACGGTGCGGCACGGCGCGGCGGCCGTCGCTCCTGTGTTCCTCGAGGAGGACGTCCCCGGGGCCACGCACGTCCACCTGGCGTGTCACGGTTCCTTCGAGCAGGAGAGCCCGCTGGAATCGGCCTTCGTGCTGGCCGGGGGCACCCGGATGACGCTCCGCGGGATCATGGCCGGCCGTGCCTTCCGGGGCGTGCGGCTGGTGTTCGCGTCGGCCTGCCGCACGGCGTCCACCGACGCGTTCCTGCCGGACGAGGCCATCGGGCTGGCCTCGGGGCTGCTCCAGGCCGGTGCGCGCGAGGTGATCGCCGCGCTGTGGAACGTGAACGACCTGGCGACCATGCTCATCGCGACCCGCTTCTACCACGAGCTGGAATGCGGCATGTCCGAAGGCGCCCCCGTGGGCGCCGGGCGGGCCCTGCGCACGGCCCAGTTGTGGCTGCGGGACTCCACGGCGGAGCAGTTGTCCCGGTGGTGCGCCGACCTGCTCGACGCCGTGCCGGACGAACCGGCCCGCGCGCGCCTGCGCGAGGCCGTGGCCTTCCTGGACAGCCGGCCGCCGCGGATCCCCTGCTACGCGGAGAGCCGCTTCTGGGCCGCCTTCGTCCACGTGGGCCGGCAGGAATCCCCCGGGGCCCGACCGGACCCGGCTACTCGCGAGTAGGATCGCGGGCCCAGGCATCTCCGAGAGGATTCCCGATGGCGCGCATCTCCTCCCCCATGCTGCTCGCCGGTCTGCTGGCCGGAGCCGCGGTCGCCCACGCGGCGGCGCCGAGGCAGTTCGACGCGACCGTGCCCCGTTCGCTGCCGGGCAGCCCGCGCGGGTGGACGTACGCCAGCGGGGTGGCCGAGCTGGCCCTCGCCGCGGGCGTCGCCCATCCGCGCACCCGCAGGGTGGCCGCGCTGGCCACGGCGGCGTTCTTCGTCGGCGTGTTCCCGGCCAACGTGAAGATGGCCGCCGACGCGCGCCACCGCTCCCCCGCGGTCCGGGCCGTGACTCTCGCCCGGCTGCCGCTCCAGGTACCGCTCGTGCTCTGGGCCCGCCGGGTGAGCCGGGGTGCCGCGAGCCGCTGAGCCGGCCTCCGGATCCGCCCGGCCCGCCCTTCCCGCGCCACCCCGCCCCGCGCCGCCGTCAGCGGCTGTCGCCCGTCCAGTCCCAGCGGCCGGGATCCCCCGCGCGGCGGCGGTAGTGGGCGCGCCCGCCCGCTCCGTAGCGCCCTATCTCCGTGGGGAGCCCGGCCTCTTCGGCGAGCCGGTGCGCACTCCAGCCGGTGATGTCCAGGAGGAGGCCGTCGAGCGGCCCGCCGACCAGCTCGCCGTAGCTGCGGCCGGGGCGCGGCCCGGGGTCGGGGTCCTCGTGGTCGGCGCCGTAGACCCGGCGCCGGAGCATCCTGTCGTCCATACCGATCAGCTTCACAGCCGCCACTGACAACGGCCCCGGCGGTCGCGGGCCGGTGCGGCGGCGATGATGGGGGCCGCCCTCCCGATCCGGGGAGGCGCACGAGCGAGGAGCGACACGCATGGCACGTCGGGTGCACCAGCCACTGGAGGACCAGGAGTTCGACTTCATCCTCTCGATGACGACCGGGCCCGTGCTCGCGTACTTCTGCGGCACCTGGCCCAAAGCCGTCGAGGCCTGCCGCGCGATGGACGCCGTCGTCGGCGAACTGACCGAGGAGTACGGGACGCGCTTCACCGCCGTCCGCACCGACATGACCCGCTGCCCCGGGCCGACCCGGCGGTACGGCGTGACGGGCGCGCCGACGGCCGTGCTCATCAAGGACGGCGAGGCGGTCGCGAGCCAGGCCGGGCCGATGACGCTCCAGGAGTTCCGGGCGTTCCTGGACGCCCACCTCTGACCCCGGTTCAGAGCAGGGCGACGGCCCGGCGTTCGAGGGCGAGTGCGCCCTCCACCAGAGCTGCGAACGCGTCGAAGAGGGCGCGCCGCCCCGGGGCGTCCGCGTCGGGGTCGGCGCCGCGCGCCAGTTCCGCGAGCCGGGACCAGTGGCCCGCCGATTCACGCAGCAGAACCGCCGCTTCCGACCGTCCCGCGAGGTCGAGGAAGTCCGCGTAGAGCGGGCGGGTGGCGCCGGGGGCGGTCCACTCCACCTCCAGGCACGCGTACAGCCGCCGGGTCCCCGCGAGGAAGGCCTCCGGGCTGCCGAAGCGGTGCTCCCAGCCGGTCCTGGTACGGCCGTCGAGCAGCTGGGCGGCGAACTTCTCCATCCCCGAGAAGCCGAAGTTGACGTCGAACCTGTTGCCCAGGACCGGTCCGGTGAGGCGGGCGGCGGTGGCGGCCACGGCCCCGTCCACATCGGGCGCGCCGTCGGCGGGGCCGGTGGGCACGAGCATCCGGTGGCGCCCCTTGCGGTGCCCGGACCAGGCGGCGCCGAAGTCCTGCTCGGTGATCCGGTACGGGGCGGGGGCCCCGTCCTCGACGTACAGCCTGTCGCCCTCGTACCCGGCGAGGACCACGGTGTACGGGTCGGCGCCGGCCATCTCGTCCGGGGCACCCCCGTGCCAGGGGAGCCGGGACCGGTCGACGCTGCAGAACACCGGCCGCCCCGCGTCGAGGGCGGTGCGCACCCGGTCCCAGCGGGGCCGGGAGCTGTGGGTGACCTCGTAGGGGACGCGGAGCCGGTCGAGGGCGGCCTCCACCCAGGGGTCGGGGTGGGCCTGGGCGACGATCGTCAGCAGGGGCGGGTGCCCGGCGTACTCGAAGACGAAGTACATGAAGCCGATCCCGCCCGCGAGACCCGCGACCAGTTCCTCCTGGTGCACGCTGCCGAGCGCGTGCCGGACGAGGGAGCTCTCGCGGTGGCGTCCGGTGCCGAAGTCCTCGTAGAGGAGTCCGGTGGGCTTCGGCCGGGGTGACTGCTCGGTCATCGGGCCAGCGTAGCCCTGGGGTCCGACAGCCCGACTTCCTGTACAGTTGTCCAGGAAGTGTCCGCCCGGACGCCGACTACCGACCTGAGAAGTGGAGGCGACCATGCACACGGTCGCGTCGATCCTGATCGGCCTCGTGGCCGCGCTGCACGCGTACTTCATGGTTCTGGAGATGTTCCTGTGGCAGCGGCCCCCCGGCCGCGCGCTCTCCGGCTTCGACGCGGACACCGCCCGTCTCACCGCACCGCTCGCCGCCAATCAGGGCCTCTACAACGGCTTCCTCGCCGCCGGCCTGGTCTGGTCGCTCGTCATCGACTCGCTCGCCACGCAGATCTTCTTCCTCGTCTGCGTGATCGTCGCCGGGGTGTACGGCGCCGCGACCGCCAACCGCCGGATCCTCGTCGCCCAGGCCCTGCCCGGCGCCCTCGCCCTCGGCGCGGCGCTGCTGGCCGCGTGAGTCCGCAGGACCCGCGGACGGAGGACCCGCGGGCGGAGGACCCGCGGGCGGAGGACCCCCGCCCGGAGGACCCGCGGACGGCCCGGACCAAGGGGCGGCTGCGCGAGAGCCTGCTCGCCGAATGCGCCGACCGGCCGCTCGCCGAGGTCAGCGTCTCGGCGGTGGTCCGCCGGGCCGGCGTCGGCCGCGCCACCTTCTACCTGCACTACGAGGACCTCACCGCGCTAGCCGTGGACGCCTGCGCGGGCGTGGTGCACGCGGCGGTCGACGCCCTGCACGCCTGGCAGACCGGCCCGTCGCCGCGCCCCCCGACCCGGCCCCCCGCCGCACTGGCCGAGTTCCTGGCGGAGGCTGCCGAGCGGGCGCCGCTCTACCGGACCCTGCTCCACGCGGGCGGCAGCGGCCCGCTCGGCGACCGCCTCCACCGGGAACTGCGCGCCAGGGCCCGCGCCGAGCGCGCGGCGGTGGGCGCCCCCCATCCGGAGCTCGTCGCATCGGCGGTCGCGGCCGCGTTCACCGGGGTCCTCGCGGACTGGCTGCACGGGGAGGTCCCGGCGGATCCGCAGACCCTGGCGAACCACCTGTGGCGGCTGCTCATGACCCTCCACGCGGCGATCGGACCCGGTCGGACCTAGGAACGGCCCTCGCACACCCGGGCCACCCCCTGCCCGGGCCCGACAGCGGCAGGGGCGCGGCCGGGCGGCGAGCGGGCCGATCACCCCCGGGCCGGCCACCCCCGGGCCCGCCCCACCCCGGAACGCACGAAGCCCCGCCGGACGAACCGGCGGGGCAGCGGGTCACGGGCTCGGCCCGTGAAGTGGACTAGCCGAGGGGAATCACCCGCTCAGCCTGCGGACCCTTGGGGCCCTGGGAGACGGAGTACTCGACGCGCGCGTTCTCCTCCAGCGACTTGAACCCGGTGGTCTCGATCGCGGAGAAGTGCACGAACACGTCGGGGCCGCCATCGTCCTGCTGGATGAAGCCGAACCCCTTCTCCGAGTTGAACCACTTCACGATGCCTGTTGCCATCTGGCTGATCCTTCACAACGTTCCACTGCGGGCCGCACACGCGGCCGTCTCGATCCTGCCCAAGGGTCTCCCGGAGCACACGCCGAACGCGGCCAACCGGGGCGCGGCGCGCATTCGAACTTCTGACCGCCTTGTCCATGAAAAGAGGGAGCGGCGCCCTCCGAGAGCACTCCCGGGAGCACTCCGGGGGCTCGCCCGCAGGGTCACGCGCCGCTGTCGGCAACGGGCAGCGAGGCGGCGGACCGGGGCCGGGAGGCCGCCTCGACAGCTCGCCGGGGTCCGCCGGCGCGACAGCCGAAGCAGTCCGCGTGCCCCGTACGGGCCGCCGCGTCCCGCTTGCGCCAGTCCCAGTCGGCCTCCGGCCGGGGTCCGCTCGGCTTGCCCCACCCGGCGAGGTGGAGCAGCCAGGTCACGACCCCGGCCACGGCGACCACGCCGAGGCCGATCCAGATCCCGGGGGTCCAGGCCGTACACACGGCGGTGCCCGCCCCCGCGAAGCCCAGTAGGGCCAGGGTGGTACCGGTCCAGCCGGCCACCGTGTGGCCGAGGTCTACGTGGCCGTGCGCGCTCATGGTTCTCCCTGGTCGGACCTACGGCAGTAGGCTCGGAAGCAGGATGCTTATTACACGAGGTAAGCATCTCACTGACTAAGTAACTTAGACCCTAAGGAGTATCTGGGTGCAGGGCAAGACCCGCCCCCCGGCGACGGCCGGCGAGGCCATTTCCCGCATGGACCAGTACGTCGCCCTGGGCATCGTCGGCCAGCAGGAGGTGGCGCAGCTGCTCGGGCTCAACGTCACCGACCTGACCTGCCTGGGCCACATCCTGGGCGCCGGGGAGACCCCGCTCGCCGCCGGCGACCTCGCCGGACTGCTGGACCTCACCACCGGAGCCGTCACCGGCGTCCTCAACCGCCTCGAGCGCGCCGGGTACGCGCGCCGCGTCCCCGACCCCGCCGACCGGCGCCGGGTCCGGGTGGTCGCCGACCCCACTGCCGCGGCGCGCGTGGTCGCCGTGTACCAGCCGATGTACGACCGGCTGGCCACCCTCTTCGCCGACTACACCCCCGACGAGATCGCCGTGATCGCCGACTGGTTCGGCCGCGCGGCGGTCGAGATCCGCGCCCACTGCGCGCTGGTGCGGTCCGGGGAACTGACCGCCGGGGAGGGTTAGCCCCCGCTGGTACCATGGGCGGTTGACCATCTTCTTTTCTTCCTGCTTCGAAAGGTTCTGCATGAGGAACCCGTCAGCTCATGGGCGCTTCGGTGTGAAGGGCGGTGCCAAGGGCGGTACGCGGACCCCCGCCAAGGCTCCCCGGACCCTCGGCCCGCAGGGTGAGTTCACGATGCACGCGCCGAAGGAGCCGGCGCTGGCGCCGGTGGCGTCCTTCGCCGAGCTCGACCTCCCCCTTGAGCTGGCGGAGACCATGGCCTCGCTGGGCGTCACGGAGCCGTTCCCGATCCAGGCCGCGACGCTCCCGAACGCGCTGGCCGGCCGGGACGTCCTCGGCCGCGGGCGGACCGGCTCCGGCAAGACCCTCGCCTTCGGTCTGGCACTGCTGGCCCGCACGGCCGGGCAGCAGGCGGACCCGAAGCGCCCGCTCGCGCTGGTCCTCGTACCGACGCGCGAGCTGGCACAGCAGGTGACCGAGGCGCTGGAACCGTACGCCGCGGCGCTGAAGCTGCGGATGGCCACCGTGGTGGGCGGGCTGTCCATCGGCCGCCAGGTGAGCTCCCTGCGCACCGGCGCCGAGGTCGTGGTGGCCACCCCCGGGCGGCTCAGCGACCTGGTCGGGCGCCGGGACGTACACCTGGAGCGCGTGCGGATCACCGTGCTCGACGAGGCCGACCAGATGTGCGACATGGGCTTCATGCCACAGGTCACCGAGATCCTGGACCAGGTGCACCACGCGGGGCAGCGGATGCTGTTCTCGGCAACCCTGGACCGCAACGTGGACCAGCTCGTCCGGAAGTATTTGAAGGACCCGGTCTCGCACTCCGTCGACCCGCAGGCGGGCGCGGTGGCCACGATGGACCACCACGTGCTGCACATCCACGCGGCCGACAAGATCTCGGCGGCGACCGAGATCGCGGCCCGCGACAACCGGGTGCTGATGTTCCTCGACACCAAGCACGGGGTCGACCAGTTCGTGAAGCACCTGCGGGCGATGGGCGTACGGGCGGAGGGGCTGCACAGTGGAAAGTCGCAGCCGCAGCGGACCCGGACCCTGGCGCAGTTCAAGAGCGGGGCGGTGACCGTCCTGGTCGCGACGAACGTCGCGGCGCGCGGCATCCACATCGACGACCTCGACCTCGTGGTCAACGTGGACCCGCCCGCCGACCACAAGGACTACCTGCACCGCGGCGGCCGCACGGCCCGGGCCGGCGAGTCCGGCCGGGTCGTCACCCTCGTCACCCCGAACCAGCGCCGGGACATGGTCCGTCTGCTCTCCGACGCCCGGATCCGGCCGACGATCACACAGGTGCGGTCCGGCGAGGCGGCGCTCAGCCGCATCACCGGCGCGAAGGCCCCCACCGGGGTGCCGCTGGCGGGCTCCGCGCCGACCGACGCCAAGGGGAAGCCCTCGGGGTCCGACCTCGCGTTCCGCGGCATGGGCACCCGCCCGGGCAGGGGCAAGGAGTCCCGCAAGACGATCGAGGCGCGCCAGCAGGCCGAGGCCCGGCGCGCGGCCCGGGTCCGCCGGGGCGTCTAGGTCGTCCCTGGCCCGACGACGCGGCGACGTGCGGTGCCGGGGCGGGGCGGGGGCCCGGCAGGTTCCGGAAGGGGCGGCCTAGGGGCCGTCCGGGTCGTCCTCGTGGTCGGCGGCCCGGTAGTGGTAGGCGTCCACCCACCCCCACCATTCGTCCTCGTCGTCCTCGTCGTCGTCCTGGTCATCCTCGTCGGGGACGAACCGGTCGACGCCGCGCCACCGGTCGTGGTCACCGGCGCTCGTCAGGACGTGCAGCCGCTGTCGCTCGTCCAGCGCCGGATGCGTCTCGGCCCGGAGCCGGTCCCCCAGCGCGTCCCCGCACTCCGTACGCGCGCGGACCGCCCGGCCGCCCGCCGGGGCGAACCACAGCGCCGCCAGGCCGGCCGCGGCCACTGCGGCGGCGGCCCATTCCCGGAGGCCGTGCGGGGGCGCGATCACGAGCATCTCGGCAACGATGAGCCAGAAACACACCAGCAGGACGAAACCGACACAGCCGCAGCAGGCCCACGGCTGGCGTCCGTCCCAGTCCGGCATGCGCGGTATCGCCGGCAGCCGGGCGTCCCGTTCACTGCGGTACGCGAAGCACCGCGCCTGGTAGTCCTCGTCGTACCAGTCGATCCACCCGAGCGACACCGGCTCCGGATCGTGCCGGCGCACAGCCTCCAACAGGGCGGCGGGCACCGCTTCGACGGGGGGCCGGCCGGCTTCACGACCGGCCTCGGTCAGCCGCGCGGCCCCTTCCCCGTCGATGTCGAGGTACCCGCCGAGCATCAGCCCGGCGGCCGCGGCCTCGGTCTTCTCCTGCTTCAACGCTGCGGCGTGGTACGGCTCCAGGTCCAGCGCGGCGACCCGCGCGAGGATTCCGCGCCGCAGCCGCGCCCGCCACCACCACCGGAGGCCGAGGCCCCCGTACACGGCGACGGCCACGACGACCACGGATACGGCAAGGACGAGTTGGAGCACGCCCCGAGGCTACGTCCGCGAACACCTGTGCCGACACGCAATTTCCGTCACACCGCCCCTGGTTCACCGTGCTCCGGCGCGGGCGGCACGAGGGCTGCGCGGTGACGGACGCGGAGTGGACGACCATCCGACGTCTGCGCCTTCGAGATCCGGTGGGCGCACCGCCGGAAGCAGGTCCGGCTGAAGCCGTGCGATCCCCGCTGTCCGCGCGCGGACTTCGCGGAGCTCGTCGCATCCGTCCGCCCCGGCCGGCCGTCCGACACCGGCCCCCCGTCCGGGACCCGGGGCCGCCGACGCGCGATGAACGGCCGAAGGATTCGCCGTTCGGTCCGACCGGGTGAGGAAGTAGAACCCACGACGCCATTCGCCTCCGGCCTTCCGGACGGGAAGCGCGGAAATCACGGGCCGTGCCACAACTGGCCTTCCGTTGCGGGGCGTTGTGACCGGTCGTAGGTGACGGCTCCTCGCCGTGACGGTCAGACCGCGGTGCGGCGGCGCAGGCGGTCCGCGGCCGCGTTGCGGACGCGGCGGGTACGGGCGGCCGTGGCGAGCAGGCTCAGCGCCTCGTACGAGGTCAGCAGCCGGACGGCGGTGCGCTGGCACCAGTCGGAGGCGGCGGTGAGCTCCTCGGCGGACCAGGGGTCGTCGCGGGTGACGGCCATGAGCAGGCTCCACTCCCGCAGTCGGCGCTCGGGGAAGGGCCGCCCGGCGAGGGCGGCGGCCATGTCCCCGGCCCAGGCGGGGAACTCCTCGTCGGCGAGCAGCTGTACGGCGCGCCGGTCGAGGTGCGTGACCACCGCACTTTCGGCCATCACCCGGTCGGGATCGCGCAGCACGGCGGCGACCACCTCCACCTCGGCCTCGGCGCCGCGGTCCGGCGCCACGGCGAGCGCCTCCAGGTGGCGGGCGTAGCGCCAGTGCTCGGGGGGCGTGTCGTCGTCGGGGCCGTTCATCGGGCCGCTCCGTCGCGCACGGCGCCCTCGCGGGCAGGCCCGACCGGTACCCGCGCCGGTATGCCCGTGGCGGGTCGCTGCTGGTTGGTTCCTCTCGCCATGGCACCCATTCCACACGACGGCCGTCGGCGGCCGGTGGTCAGGGTGCCGTCAGACGTGCTCAGCGGGCCGGAGCCAGCATCAGGGCCTCCGCTCCGACCGGCCGGTAGCCCGCGGCCTGGAAGGCGCGGATGCTGCGCGCGTTGCCGGTGGCCTGCTGGGACCAGACCGGCTGCCCGCCCGGGACGAGGTGGCGGGCCGCGCGGGCCAGTTCCCGGCCGAGCCCGCGGTGGCGGACGTCCTCGTCCACCTCGATCGCCGCCTCCCAGCGGCCCGCGACGCCGCGGCCGAGGACGAGGACCCCGCCGTCCGCCGACCAGACCCGTATGTCGTCACGGCGGCGCAGGGCCCGGCGTACGCGGGGATGGTCGGGGTCGGTCGTCTCCACGAGCTTCAGCGCGGGGTCGCCGGGCAGCGGGCCGGCGACGGTGAGCAGGTCGATCGTGTCGGTGCCGCGTGCCGTGCGGTCGAGCAGCGCGGCCAGGAACCGGGGGTTCATGGTGGCGGCGAGCGCGTCGCAGTCGAGGGCGGCGAGGGTGGCGTGCACCCAGTCCGGGTCCTCGTCGGTGAACACCACGGAGTGCGCGGTGAAGGCGATGACACCCGCGTCCCGCCGCTGTTCCTGGGGGACCACGGTGGTGCCCCCGTCGGGCGGCGGGAACCGACCGGCGGCCGCGGCGTCGAGGATCTCCGTCAGCGTCTGCCCCACGACTGTCAGACCTGCTCGAAGTGGAAGGACTTGATGAAGCAGTCGCGGGGCTGCCCGATCGCGAAGAAGATGCAGTCCACCAGCGACTGGGCGGTGAGCGGGTCCTTCGCGGTGCGCGGGGCGCCCTCCCAGGACTCCGACAGCGGGTCGTGGTTGTCGAAGTCCGGCGGGTAGAGGGAGATGACGCGGACGCCCTGGTCACGGAGCCTGCGGGAGAGGATCTCGGTGAATCCGGCCTGGGCGCTCTTGGCGGCGTAGAAAGCCGCGTGCGCGTCGGACCGGTGGTGGCCGGTCTCCCCGCAGCCGGAGACCATGGTGACGATGTCCGGGCCGGCCGACTTCAGGAGCAGGGGGAGGAAGGCCTTGGTGGCCAGGACGGTGCCGGTGGCGCCGGAGGCGAGGGTGTCGGCCACGTCCTCGTCGGAGGCGGACAGCAGGTCGGTGCCGTGCTGGTAGCGGGAGCCGTTGTTGACGAGTACGTCGATGCGGTCGGTACGGGCGGCGACCGCCGCGGCGAACTCCCGTACGGAGGCGGGATCGGTGAGGTCGCAGGCATAGGCGTGGACGCGGTCGGCGTCGTGTCCCTGGGCGAGGATCTCCTCGCGGACGCGTTCGGCGGCCTCGAGGGTGCGGGCGGAGAGGTGGACCTCGGCGCCCCTGCTCGCGAAGCGCAGGGCGAGGGTACGCCCGAAGTCGCGGCCGGCGGCGGTGATGACGACGCGGTGGTGCTCGAGTGTCATGTCTGCGCTCCCGATTCGTGGTGTATACACATGATCTCAGGTGCGGTGCGGGGCGCGGCGGTTGGGGCACGGCGGCCCAGCCGGGGAAGCACGGAGAGCCGGGCCGTCAGGGGGCGCCGGGGGTTGCGTACCGGCTCTCCGCGCCACGGGTCAGGCCTCGCCCGGCCCGGGCTCCGCCTCGGGCAGCGGAGCCCCGGTCTCCAGCAGGGTCTTGAGGCTCGACGCGAGCATCGGCCAGGCCCGCCCGCACATGCCGATCAGGGTGCCGCCGGGCTCGAAGCCCTCGTGCAGGATGGTCAGCCGGGCGAGGGTTTCACCGACGGGCTCGATCTCGTACGTGACCTTCGTGCGGCGCTCCTTGGCCAGTTCGGCCCGCAGCTCCTCGCCGATCCCGACCGAGGCCGCCCACTGCGGGGTGAAGGTGTGCCAGGTGTAGGAGAGCAGGCGGTCGGGGATGCAGTCGAGGACCAGCTGCTCGGGGTCGCTGGTACGGGCTCCCCGCTCGACCCAGTCCATCCGCGAGCCCACGGCCCAGTCGGTCTCGAAGCTCAGGCCCCAGTACCGGCGGGTGAAGGCGGGCTCGGTGAGGGCCTGCCAGACCCGGTCGGGGTCGGCCTGGATGTACAGGGTGTAGGTGATCGCACTGTCGCTCATGGGCCCATGCTGCGGGACCGCGGACCGCGGACGCCGGATTTCCCGATCATGGCGGTGGCCGGGGACGTCCGGCACCTCACCAGCGGGCGCCCTCCTCGGGGAGCTCCGTGGGTGGGGTGCGGGTGGCGGTGGGGAGGCCGAGGCGGGTGCGGGCCGTGTGGACCGCATCGAGTTCGCCGTGGCCCGCCGGGCCCCAGTCGCTGAGCTCGCGGACCTGTTCGGGGGTGGCCAGCAGGCGGGCGTACTCCGGGTCGGCGGCCGGGGGCAGGGCGGTGAGGCGGGCGGCGGAGCGGGCGTGGGCGCCCCGCTCGACGTGCCGGTAGCCGAGCGGGCCGGCGGCGTCGGTGGAGGCGGCCGTCGGGGGCGGCAGGTGGGCGGCTCCGGTGGCCCGGGAGACCAGGAGCAGGACCCGGCCGTCGGGGGCGAACAGCCAGGACCTCAGGTCCCGTACGGGCAGCCGCTCCGGGACCGGTCCCGGGTGCCAGGCCTCGTGCTGCGGGATCCGCCGCGTGCGCAGGACACCGAGCCGGTCGAGGGCGGTGGGGGCGATGGGGTGGCCGTCCTCCAGCAGGGCGGTGCCGCAGCCGTTGATGCGGGCGCGCAGGGCGGCCAGTGCGCGGCGGGCGTCGCCCGGGTCCATGAGGGCGGGCAGGTCGGCCGGTTCGGCGAACTGGATGCCGGTGATCTCCTGGGCCGGGAGGCGGACGGCCGCGATCCGGTCGGGGGTCCAGGTACCGCCGTCGTAGACGTGCAGGATCTCGCCGGGGAAGCGCATCTCGGGCGGGAAGCCGGGGGTGTCGGCGGGGATCCAGTCCACGACGAGGCCGCGCGGGTAGCGGCCGTCGACGCCGAGTTCCTCGCGCAGCTCGCGCGCGGCCGCCGCGGACGGCGCCTCGCCGGCGTCCACGGCCCCGCCGGGGAGCAGCCGGTCGGCGCGGTAGTCGACGCTCTGGACGAGGATCCGGCCGCGGGCGTCGGTGACGAGGACGACGGCCGCGGTCCACACGGCGGCCCGCGAGGCCCCGTACTCCGCCGGGGTCATCCAGGTCCCCGGCCGGTCCCGCTCGTGCTCGTCGATCGCGCCCTGGTCGGTCAGCTGCGGCATCGGACTCCGTTCACCGTGGGTGGACCCGCCGGTCTGTGCAACAGCGGGCGCGGCCCCAGGGTTACGGCGCCGTGCCCGCCCGGACCGACACCCCACCGCTTTGCCACCCCTATACCTCCTTATTACTTGGTTATGTACTCCCTGGTACGTTCCGGATGCGGACTGGCGGCATGAAAACCGCCGGTCCGACCACTTTCACACCAGTCCCACACGTCCCCGCAGCTCACGTACGCCCCCACCCGCCACGCACGCACAGCACGCCACCGCACGCCACCGCACGCACCGCACCGCACGCGACCGCACCTAGGAGAGACCCACACATGCGACGCGCCTCCCCCACGGGCACCGGTACCCCGGCGGACCCCGGAAGGAGGTGGACCGCGAAGGGGATCGCCGGCGCGGCCGCGGGCGCCGCGGCGGTCGGCTTCGGCGGGCTGTACGCCGCCGGGCTGCTCCTGGCCGGCGAGGACGTCCCCGAGGGCACGAAGGTGCGCGGCGTCTCCATAGGCGGGATGAGCCGGGACGAGGCCCGGCGGACCCTGGACCGGGAACTCGGCCCGGCCGCCGCGGCCCCGGTCGCGCTGCGGATCGGCGAGCGCACCGAGCAGGTCGATCCGGGGGCGCTCGGCCTGTCCGTGGACAGTGCCGCCACCGCCGACCGGGCCGCGCGCACCGGCTCCGGCCCGCTCACCGTGATCGGCCGGCTCTTCGCCTCCGGCGATCCCGGGCTCGCCCCGGTGGTCCGCCACGACGAGAAGACCGCCCGGGGCACGCTGGAAGGCCTGGGGAAGAAGACCGGGGTCGAGGCCGAGGAGGGTTCCGTCGCCTTCGAGAAGGGCAGGGCCAGGGCGGTCGCGCCGGTCACGGGGATCGCCCTCGACGTGGACGGCTCGCTGGTCACCCTGCGCGACGGATACCCGCGCACCGGAACGGACCCCCTCCCCCTGCCCGTTCGGCGGACCGAGCCGAAGGTGGGGCAGCAGGAGACCGACCGGGCCCTGAAGGAGTTCGCCGAACCGGCCATGTCCGCCCCCGTCACCCTCGCGGTCGCCGGGCGGAACATATCCCTCACCCCCACCCTCCTCTCCAAGCACCTCAGCCTGGGGGACGACGGCGCGGGCCGCCTCACCCCGCGCCTCGACGCCAAAGCCCTGCTCACCGACCCGGCCCTCTCCGGCCCGCTGCGCCAGGCCATCCCGGGCCCCACCGAGGCACGGCTGCGCCTCGACGCCGCGGGCCGGGTCACGGTCGCCGAGGAGGGCAGGGCGGGCCGGCAGGTCACCGAACAGACCCTGGGCGCAGCGGTGCTGCCGCTGCTGGGCAAGGAAGTCAAACGGGAGACGATGAAGACCCGTTACACGCCGCGCGATCATGTGACGTGCGGCGCGTGACGGGCGGCGCCACGGCGGCCCCGGCCGGCGGGTACGGCCGGCTCGCCGGGGTCGATGCCGTACGCGGCCTGGCCGTTCTCGGCATGTTCGCCGTGCACGTAGGCCCCGGCCCGGAGCCCGAGGGCGCCGGTTACCTCCTCGTCGCGGCCGACGGGCGCGCCCCGGCCCTCTTCACCCTGCTCGCCGGCTTCTCGCTGGTCCTGGCCCAGCGGGGGAAGGACCCGTCGCAACAGCCCGAGGGCTGGGCGGACCGCTGGCGTCCGCTGCTGATCCGCTGCACGCTGCTGGCCGTACTCGGCCTGTGGCTGGCCTCGTTGTGGCCCGGGATCCTGGTCATCCTGGCCTTCTTCGCCGTGTACTTCCTGGCGGCCGAGCCCTTCACCCGGCTGTCGACCCCGGTGCTCACCGCCGTGGCGGGTGTCTCGGTGGTGGCGGGCCCGCTGCTGTCGTTCCTGCTGGGCCCGGTGTTCGGGTACGAGGCCTCCGGGCGCGGCCTGGTCCCCGAGGCCGCCGATCTGACGAGCCGGCCGGGGCTGGGCGCGGTGGTGCTGGAACTGCTGCTCACCGGGGCGTACCCGCTGGCCACCTACTTCCCGTACGTGCTGGCCGGGATGGCCCTCGCCCGGCTGTGCGACGTGCGGGAACGGGCGGTGGCCCTGCGGATGGCGGTGTGGGGCACGGCGGCCGCCCTCGCCGGGTACGGCTCCGCCTGGCTGGCTAGCCATGTGTTCGGCGCCCGGCAGCGGCTGCTGGAGGCGATCGCCGTCCACCACCCGGAGGCCATGGCCGCGGCCGATCCCGTACGCGAGGTGCTGCAAGGTCAGTACGGCGCCGTGCCCAGCACCTCCTGGGACTGGCTGCTGGTGGCCGACCCCTACAGCCAGACCCCGCTGGAGACCCTGGGCAACGCGGGTGTGGGCTGCGCCCTCATCGGCCTGTGCGCGCTCGCCGCGCGGTACGGGACGGGCGCCCGCCTGCTGCGGCCGCTCACGGTGCTCGGGGCGATGGCGCTGAGCGCGTACGTCGTCCACGCGCTGGTGCTGGCCGGTCCGGCGCACGGCGCCGCGTCCTGGTCCGCCTGGATCGGCTTCAGCTGCACGGCACTTGCGCTGACCTGGGCCTGGCAGCGGATCTGGGCCGACAGCCCGCTGCGCCGCGGGCCGGTGGAACACGTGCTCAGGCTGGCTTCGCAGGGGCGGATCCGCGCCTGAGGGCGCCTAGTACTCCAGCCGTAGTTCGTGATCTCGATCGTGAGGGGCGCCGAGGAGGCAGCTGGCAGCGTCGATCATCTGGACGAGACCGACCACGCCGTCGCGGGCGTCCGTTTCCTTCTCCGCCTACCCGAGTCCACCGAGACGGAGCGCGTTCCTTATCTCGCTGAGCCTCGCGGTCGTCGCCGGGGTCCACTCCTTCGCCTGCTCACCGAGACGGAGGGCGTTCTCAATCGCGCTGAGTTTCGCGGAGGACAGGGCGCCCGCCCGCTCGATCAGGTCGTCCCGGGACACGGTGGTCAGCCACGTGCAAGGGGTAAAGCCCGGACGCGGGAACGCGAACCGAAGCACGCCTTCAAAGGGCAGTCCTTCCACGGCGCCTACTGCCACTTCGACGCCCAGACCGGTGATGTCGACACCCGCCCGAGCGACGACCTGCATCACCCGGATCCCGGACGCGTCGTCTCCCGACAGCAGCACGACCGGCCGCCGCTCGTCGAACTCCACCCACCAGACTTCGCCACGTTGCACATGTCCTCCTGACACAGGACGGCGGGCGGACGCTGTGCGACCCCGACGCGCTGTGGAGACCGGTGCGGCCACCCGTTGATCATCGGTGTGTGAAGACAAACGATCACGCGGTGGCCGCAGGTCACAGCGTAGACCCTGCCCGCTGGCAGGAGGCGTTCGAGGGCTTGATGAGCCGGATAGCGGGACGGTTCACACGGGTCGAACCCCGTTTCCGGGTGCGGAAGTTGGTGCTCGGACTGCTCGCCGTCGTCCGCGCAGACGAGCACACCCGCCCCGCACCCGATGCCCTCATTCCACTCACCTGCAACGAGATCCAGCGCCTGTTCATCACACTCGTTGTCCGACCCGTCCACGATGCCGCCCACCGGCTCGGTCGGTCCGACTGGCGGCGCCGCCACCAGGCCCGATCCCAGGCCGGCCACTACCGTCAACAAGCCACTCAGGCATGAAGATCACGATCTACGGCTGGAGTACTGGTGCTGTGACCGGAAAAGGTTTGCCGGGTCGCGGCGTCCGGTGCATGGGGTCTCCCCAGGCCCGCAGGGCCTAAGGGAAAGCATCGCAAGGCGGAGGGCCGCGGGCCGTACTGGACGTACTTCCGTGGTCCGAGACCGCGGCGAGGTGCCGTGCCGGGCGTCGCGACCCGGCGGACCTTTCCGGTCACAGCACTGGTCACCCATCTGTGTGACCGGTTCGGCTCGCGCGGCGCCGGTGCGGCAGGGTGGGCGGATGCAGCTGTGCCGGGCCCTGCCCCTGACCCTTGCCTCACTCGTGATGGCCACCGGGTGTGTGACGGTGCGTCCGGCCTCTCCGCCGGACGCACCGCGGCCGGCGCCCGTGGCGGACCGTACGCAGGCGCGGCAACCGACGCCCCTGGCACTGCCGTTGGGTCTGCTGCCGGAGTCGGCCGCGCCGGCGGCGCCGACGGCTGCGCCCGTGCCCGTGCCCGTACCCGTACCCGCGTCGGTACCGGCCGCGGCCGAGCGGCCGGAGCGGCCGCGCCGGGTCGAGGCGAAGCCTCCGCGACCCCGCCGGCCCGCGAAACGGGTGAAGCCCGCGGCCCCGGCCAAGCCCCGCAAGCGACCACCGGCCGCGGTCGCGCCGAGGCCCGCGCCGCAGCGTTCGTTCGACATGGCCGCCCTGTGCGAGGCGGCCGAGGGCACCGTGTCCCCGGCGATCGTCGCCCTCTGCCGCTGAACGGGTCACCCCGGGGATACCCTCGGAGCCGCAGAGCGGACGAGACGGGGAGCCACGTACATGTACGACGCGGGGCCGCAGGCGGCGCAAGCCGTGCGGGCGCTGAGGGAGCTGGCGCAGGAGCGGCCGGACGAGCTGGAGCTCTTCGAGGGCTTCACGGACGCGGAGTTGGACGGCTGGGCCGTCGCGGTGCCGGAGGAGGTCCGGGTCGTCCTGCGGGAGATCGGCGGGCTGGAGACCGAGGACCACGAGTACCGCTTCGGGCCGCGCGGCCGGGAGAGGTTCATGGACGGCTGCTGGACCCTGGGGGAAACGGACTTCGGCGAGGGCTCACTGATCGTCGGGGTCGGCGGCGCCCGGTGGGGGCCCGTCGTGGCCGTCAACCCGTGGGGAGCGGACCCGGACGTCACCGTCGAGGCCCCGGACTTCACCGCCTGGCTGACCGGGTTCGCCGAGCGGCTCGCCGACGGGGTGCCGGACCGGCCGCGGGGACGGTTCTCCGTGCCGGCCACCGCCACCGTCGAACTGGCCGAACGGGCGGCGCTCGCCCCGGGTGGCGACGACGAACTCTCCGCGCTCGTCGGCCGCGGCGACTCGCTGACCGATCTCGTCGACCTCCACGGCCTGCCGGGCTATCCGTGCGCCGTGGACTGGGAGCCGTACTTCTCCACCTTCCACAACACGGCCGACACCGGGAGCAGCGAGGTCCAGTTCCAGATCGTCGGGGACGGGCGGGCCCTGCTGCTGCGCAGCGTGGTCAGCGGGGACTTCCTCGGCCGGGCGGTGCGCCGCCACCGGGTGCCGGCCGACGCCGCCCGCCGCGCGGTGGCCGAACTGCGTGCACTGGCGGCCGAGTTCCCCGGCCTCGTCGTCCTCGAGGCGGGTTGCGCCGACTCCGTCATGGACGGCTGGGCCGTGCCGGTACCGGAGGAGGCGCGGGCCGTGCTCCGGGAGATCGGCGGGGTGGCCATCGCGGGACTGCCGGCGCTCCGGCTGCTGCCCGGGGCGCCCGAGCACGCGGTGGACCCGGAACTGCACCGCATGCTGGGCGGGGACGGCGCGTACTGGCCGCTGGCCCGGATCGGGTACGGCCGCAGCCACGCCCTCGCGCAGATCCGTATCGACCCGGCGACGGGGCAGTGGGGGTACGTCGTCTCCGTGCCCGCCGACGGCGAGAAGCTGCGGGAGTACCCGGAGTTGGCCCTGCTCGCCGAATCGCTGGCGGACCTGCTGCTGACCCTGGCCCGGCTGGCCCGGCGGGCCGCGGCGGGCCCGGACTTCGCCGCGCGGATGGCGCGGGACACTCGGTGGCTGTTCCCCAACACCGGGGAGCCCTGGCCGCGGCCCGCCCCGGTCGGTGAGTGGGCCGGCTCGGCGGACCCGCTGCTCGCGGCGGCCACCGAACTGCCGGACGGGACGCACGCCGCCGACCTGCGGGCGGTGCCGATCCCGAGCGACCTGTGCTTCTACCGGGCGGCCGGCTGGCCGTACGCGGCCCGGCTGGAGCGGCTGCACTTCGCGGCGGCCGGTCAGCTGGCGGCCGCGGTCCCCGTCCGGGGCTGAGGACGCCGGGGGCGCGTACGGCCGCCGACACGGGCCCGGATCATCCGACCGGCCCCGGGCCCGGCCCGGCTTCCCGGGGAGCGGCGGGCAGGTTCGCTTGGATGGTTCGGGCGGGGCCCGACCGGAGCCCCGTACATCCCTCCACCTCCAGGGAGTCGCCATGACGAAGATCGCCCTCTTCGGCGCGACCGGCACCATCGGAACCCGGGTGCTGCACGAAGCGCTCCGGCGCGGCCACGAGGTGACGGCGGTCGTCCGCGATCCGGCGAGGTTCCCGGACCCGGACTCTGCGGGCGGGACCGCGGCGGTGGTGCGCGGTGATGTCCTCGACCCGGCGTCGGTGGCCGAGGCGGCCGCCGGGCACGAGGTGGTGGTCAGCGCCTTCGGTCCCGGCTCCGGGGACCCCGCCGCCCTGGTGACGGCCGCGAGATCGCTGATCGGCGGGGTGCGGTCGCTCGGCACGGACGCTCCCGCCCCGCGGGTGGTCGTCGTCGGCGGGGCGGGCTCACTGCGTACCCCCGGCGGCCCCCTGGTCTGGGACGAGGCGGGTGTTCCGGCCCCCGTCCTGGCGCTGATGCACGCCCACGGGGACGCCCTGGACTTCCTGCGGACCGTGCCGGTGGAGGAGGTGCGCTGGACGTGCCTGAGTCCGGCCGCGCAGATCGCGCCGGGCGAGCGCACGGGCACGTACCGGCTGGGGCTCGACGGCCTGGTCGTCGACGAGGAGGGCCGCAGCCGGATCTCGACGGAGGACTTCGCGGTCGCCCTGGTCGACGAGATCGAGCGGGACGCGCACGCGGGCCGGCGGTTCACCGTCGCCCACTGAGCGGCGGGGAGGGCGTTCGGGAGGCGTGCCGGAAGCCGGTCCGGAAGCCGTTCGCAATCGTCGTGACGTCGTTCGGGGCGTTATTGGGTGGATGCGTCCGGTCGGGTTACCTAAAGTGACGAGGCACCCGACGTCGAGCAGGAGCGGATCATGCGCATCCACTACCCCCGTACACCGCACCTGCCCTGGTCGCCCGGGGCGGCGGCGGACGACGTCCGGGCCGTCGGACTGGCGGGGCTGGCCGGGCGCGAGGTCGTGGTGACCGAAAAGCTCGACGGGGAGAACACCACCCTGTACGCGGACGGCCTGCACGCGCGGTCGCTCGACTCCGCGCACCACCCCTCACGGGCGTGGGTCAAGGGCCTCCAGGGCCGGATCGGCGCCGGGATCCCGGCCGGTTGGCGGGTGTGCGGCGAGAACATGTACGCCCGGCACTCGATCCCGTACGAGGAGCTGGACAGCTGGTTCTACGGGTTCTCGGTGTGGGACGGGGAGCACTGCCTGGACTGGGACCGGACCGTACGGTTCCTGCGGGGCCTCGGGGTGCCCACCCCGCGCGTACTGTGGCGCGGCACCTTCGACGAGCGCGCGCTGCGCAGGCTGAGGCTCGACACGGCGCGGCAGGAGGGGTACGTCGTACGGACGGCGGACGGCTTCACGCGCGAGGAGTTCGCGCGGTCCGTGGCCAAGTGGGTGCGGGGCGGCCACGTACAGACGGGTACGCACTGGATGTTCGCGCAGGTCGTGCCGAACGGGCTGGGTCCCGCGGCCCCGTTGTGGGCGGTGCGCTCGGGGGCGGAGGCCGATGCGGCGGGGCTGTCCGCCGCCGTCGGGGCGGATGACACCGAGGACCCCGGGGCCGCCGCGCCGCTTTCGGCCGCGGAGGAGGTCGCCGAGCAGGTCGCCGAGCAGGTCTCCGAGGTCGCGGCCCGGATCGATGCGTCCGGCCGGACCGGGGAGGACCGGCTGGCCGGTGTCCTGGCCGCCCTGCTGCACCGCCGGCCGCGGCCGCGGACCGCGGCGCGGCTCGCGGCGGGCCCGGTCGGGATGGGGCTCGCGCGGCGGGTCGCCGACCTGGTGGGCCTGTATCCGTACCTGCAGCGGCCGTTCCCCGACGCCGACCGGCGGGCCGGGCTGGTCCGGATGGCCGCGGCGGCCGATCTCGGGGTGCTGCACGCGCTCGCCGGGTCACTGGCGGACGGGCCGGAGGCCCGGGAGTGCGTGGAATGGTCCGCGCTGTGCGCCGAGGAGGCGGGGCTGCTGGGCCCCGATCCCCTGGAGCCCCTGCGGGCCGAACTGCGCGGGGCTCTCGCCGGGCTGGAGACGGACGCGGCCGACCGCTGCTGGGCGGAGGCCCGGCGCGCGCTCGGGCAGGGCAGGATCTCCGGACCCGCGGTGGAGGAGGCGGTGGCGGCGACGTGGCAGTGGCGTGAGGGAACGTTTCCCCGGCTGGTGCAGATGTGCGGGCCCTCGGGCAGCGGCAAGAGCACCTTTGGCCGCGGACTGCCCGGCGTGGACACGTACATCAGTCTTGACGAGCTGCGCGAGGCCCGGGGTTCCCGTGCCGACCAGCGGTCCAACGCCGAGGTGCTGAGCGAGGGACTGGACCGCCTCGACGCGGCGCTCGCCCGCGGCGGAACGGTGGTGTGGGACGCCACCTCGCTCACCGACCAGCAGCGCGGCCTGGCCGGCTCGGTCGCGCGGCGCCGCGACGCGCTGGTCACCCATGCCGTGGTGCTGGTGGAGGAGGCGGAGCTGGTCCGGCGCAACGGCGTGCGCCCGCATCCGGTGCCGGCGCCGGTGCTGGCCTCGCAACTGCACCGGTTCAGCCCGCCGCACGCCGGTCAGGCGCACCGTACCTGGTACATCGGTGCGGCCGGGCACGTCGAGGACACGGCGGGGGGCCTCGCGGCCGGACCCACGGCCCGAGCCGCGGGCGGACCCACTGACGGATTCACGGACAAGGGACGGGGGCGGAACTGATGCGTACCAGCGAGGAGCTCTACCACCAGGTCCGCTGGGACGCCCGGTTCGATCCGGCGCGGTTCGTGCTCGGACTGCTCCAGCGCGGCGCCGCGCCGAAGCGGGTCCCGCTGCCCTCCTTCGTGCCCGGCGGCGACATCCCCTGGCACCGGGTGCTGTTCGTCGAGGCCGACGGAGAGCTGGTGTGGGACCGGGCCACGGGCGTGGACCGCATCGATGCCTCCGCGGCGGGCCGGGTCCGTGATCCGCGGCTGCTGCGGGCCCCGTTCTTCACCGCGCGGACCCCGTACGCGTGGGACCCCGCGGACGGCGGTGCCTGGCGGCCCGCCGAGCCGGTGCCCGCGGGCGCGGCGGCGGCCGCCGCGACCACGGTGCGGCTGCTGACCTGGAACACGCTCTGGGACCGGTACGACGCCCCGCGCATCGCCACCGCCCGGCGCAGGCCGCTGCTGCTGGCCGATCTCGCCGCCGCCGACGCCGACGTCATCGCACTGCAGGAGACCGAACCGGCGCTGCTCCGCATGCTCCTGGCGGAGCCGTGGGTACGGGCCGGGTACACCCTCGGTACGGATCCGGACGGCCGGGACGTCGACGAGTGCGGGCTGCTGCTGCTGAGCCGGCTGCCGGTGCGGGAGGCGGGCATGCACCTGCTCCGCCCGCACAAGGGGGTCACCGCGGTGACCGTGGACACCGCGGCCGGGCCGCTGGTCGTCGCCGCGACCCATCTTTCCAGCGACCACAGCCGGGACGGGGCCGGCCGGCGGGAGGCCGAACTGGCCCGGCTCGCGGAGGGCCTGGGCGGGGTCGAAGCCGCCGTGGCACTGCTCGGCGACTTCAACGACTGGCGCCAGGGGGCCGAGGGCCCCGCGACCGCACTCGGTATGCGGGACGCCTGGAGCGATGTGCACGGGCCGGCGGACGATACGCCGACCTTCGACCCGGTGGCCAATCCGCTGGCCGCGGTGGCCTCGCTGTCGGGGCGGGCGGCCCGGCTGGACCGGATCCTGCTGCGGTCGGCGACGGCGCGGGTGACCGGGGCCGCGCTGCGCGGTGACGCGCCGGCAGCGGCGTCCGACGGGCTGTTCGTCTCCGACCACTTCGGG
This sequence comes from Streptomyces avidinii, assembly GCF_045161815.1. Classification (NCBI taxonomy): domain Bacteria; kingdom Bacillati; phylum Actinomycetota; class Actinomycetes; order Kitasatosporales; family Streptomycetaceae; genus Streptomyces; species Streptomyces avidinii. The sequence goes on along the minus strand of NZ_CP108863.1, from coordinate 7,861,342 downwards.
GTGGAGGCGACGGTGGAGTTCGGCGGGCGGGACGACGGGCCCGCGCGGCTCGACGTACCGGCGACGGCCCGGACGGCCGTGGCATGGCTGCCGCCGCGCCTGCCGGAGGCCGTGGAGGAGCTGCGCCGCGAGCACGACCCGCAGGCCGGGCGCTGGCCCGCCCACGTGAACCTGCTCTTCGGCTTCGTGCCGGAGTCCTCCTTCGCCGAGGCCCTGCCGCTGGTGGCGCAGGCGGCCACCGGGACCGGGCCGTTCGCCGCCCGGCTGGAGGGGGTGCACAGCTTCGGGCACCGCGAGGACGCCACCGTGTGGCTGGACCCGGCGGCGGCCGGTGAGGCGCCGTGGCAGGAGCTCCGGGGCGCTCTGGCGGAACGCTTCCCGGGCTGCCGGGGGCGTACGGGTGAACGCGACGGCTACACCCCGCATCTGACGCTGGGGCGCAGCCGGGACCCGCAGCGGGTGGTCGCCGCCTGCGCGGCGCGGCTCGGCGGCCCGGTGACCGCGCGGTTCGGGGAGCTGGCCGTGCTCTCGCGGCGCGGGGACGGGCCGATGCGGGTCCGGGCGACGGTGGCGCTGGGGACGGGCGAGATCCACTGGGAGCCGCAGACACCGGACCGGGACGCACCCGCACCCGCACCCGCGGCTACACCCCCGCCTGCGATCCGGGAGGAGGCCGCCGCGTCGGTCACCGCTCGTATCGGGGCCGCCCTCGGCGACGCTCAGGTGCACCTGGCCGGGTCCCGCCGCATGGGCTGCGCGCTCCCGGAGTCCGACCTGGACCTGGTGGCGGCCCTGCCGGGCCCGGCCGATGTCTCCCTCGTACGGGACCGCGTGGCGGCGGCGCTGCCCGAGGCGGTGCGGCTGCGCGAGGTGAAGGGGGCGCGGGTGCCGGGACTGCGGTTCCGCGTCGGCGCCCTGTCGGTGGATCTGGTGGCGGTGGCCACCGGCGGGCTGGATCCGGCGCAGGCGGTGGCACGGCGGGCGGAGCTGGGTGAGGCGGCCGCGCTGGCGCTGAGCGCGGTCGGCGACGCCGATGCCGTACGGGACATGGTGGGCCGGGAGCGGGAGGCCGCGTTCGCCGGGCTGGCGCGGCGGGTGAAGGCGTGGGCGCGGGCCCGGGGCCTGGACTCGGCGCCGTTCGGCGGGCTGCCCGGGCTGGCCTGGGCGGTCCTCGCGGCGCGTACGGTGCAGGAGGCCGGGGCGCTGTCGCCCGATGCCCTGCTGCGCGAGTTCTTCGGCAGGTGGGCGGCCTGGGACTGGCGGGAGCCGGTGTCCCTGGCACCGGTGGCGCCCGTGGCGGCGCCTGCCCCGGGCACGGCGGGCGACGGACCGGCCGCGATCACGGTCCTCACCCCCTCGGACCCGGTGCGCAGTTGCACCGCCCAGGTGGGGCCGGGCCTGCGCGACCTGCTGGTCCAGGAGTTGTACGCGGCCTGGGAGCTGCTGGAGTCGGGCCCGGCGGACGGCCGCCCGGCCCCGGAGCCTCCGCCGCTGCACCGGCGGCACGCCGCCTGGGCGGTGGTGACCGTAAGGACGGCCACCGAGGGGGAGTTCGAGGAGACGCTGGGCCGGATGCGCGGTCGGCTGCGGGCGCTGCTCGGTGCGCTGGAGGAGGCCGGGGTGACGGACGTGCACGCCTGGCCCCGCCCGTTCGCGTCCGGCCCGGCCCTGGCCCGCTACGCGATCGGGCTCGGCGCCGCCCCGCCGGACGCGGCGCGTCTGGCCGCCCTGGCCGGCCCCTGGCGGTCGGGCCTGCCGGGGGTCGAGGTGTCCTGGGCGGCCGGCGGTGAGGTTCCGGATTTGGTGTGACGCGTCAGGGCGCGTGCGTCACGCGGGCCCGACCTCGATGATGATCTTTCCTGCGGTGTGCCCGCCCTGGCTCAGTTCGAAGGCGGCCGCCAGCTCGCTCAGCGGGAAGGTCCGGGCGACCGGGACCTTCAGCTGTCCGCTGTCGGCGAGCCGGCCCAGTTCGGCCAGATCGCTGCCGACCGGGCGGACCCACATCCACTCGCCGCCCGCCCCGAGGACGCTGGGGTCGGCGATGGAGGCGTGCCGGCCGTCGTCGTGGAGCACCTGCCGGGTGATGGCGCCGACGCCACCGACGAAGTCCGCGACGACCGTGGGGCCGTCGGGCACGAGGGCGCGGACGCGCTCGGCCAGTCCCTCCCCGTACTCGATGGGTTCGGCGCCGAGTTCGCGCACCCGGTCGTGGTTGCGCGGGGATGCGGTGCCGATGACCCGGGCTCCGAGGGCGCGGGCGATCTGCACGCCGAAGGAGCCGACGCCGCCCGCCGCACCGTGGATGAGGACGGTGTCGTCCTTGCCGGTGCCGAGGCGGGTGAGCAGCTGGTAGGCGGTGAGTCCGGCGAGCGGGAGCCCGGCGGCCTCGGCCCAGTCGAGGGAGGCCGGCTTGTGCGCGAGGGCGCGAACGGGCACGGTGACGAACTCGGCGAAGGTCCCGCCGTGCACGTAGTCCTTGCGGGCGTACGCGATGACCTCGTCGCCCTCGGCGTATTCGGGGGTGTCGATGCCGACCCGCTCGACGGTGCCGGACACGTCCCAGCCGGGCACCACCGGGTAGAGGACGTCCATGAGGGGGTCGAGCCCGCCCGCCATGATCTTCCAGTCGACGGGGTTGACGGCGGCGCACCTGACCCTGACGAGGACCTCGCCGGGTCCGACCTTGGGCATCGGCAGCCGGGTCTCGGAGAGCACCTCCGTCCCGCCGTACGTCTCGTACGCCATCGCCCGCATGGTTTCCTGGCTGCTGCCGCCCGACTGGGACATGTGCCCGACCTCTCCGAGTGCTGGTGGAACCCGCCCCCGGCCCATCCCACCATGCACGAAGCGCCCGCCCCACGAGGCGGGGCGGGCGTGGCGCGGCGTGGCGTGGCACCACGTGACAGCGCACGAGAGCGCGCGAGACCGTGCGGTGCGGCGGTCACTCGTACTCGGTGCCGCCCTTGCGGGTCAGGTACGCCGGGCTGACCGCCTTGGCGATGGCGCGGCCGCCTGTGACCGGGCTGTACCGCTCGGCCGACAGCCGGATGACCACGCCCTCGCGCAGGTGCACGGCCTTCCCGGAGACCGTCTCGCGGCCGCTCGCCAGCTCCAGGACCGTGTCGAGGTCGTACGGGCCCTCGTACAGCCGTGGTACCAGCGGGAGCTCACCGTCCGTCAGGACGGCGGCCGGGTCCAGCCAGCGCACCTGACCGTCGATCTCGGCGGAGACGTCGAAGACGGCGTATCCGGGCGGCGCGTCGGCGGTGCGCACGTCGGTCCCGTACGAGAGGTCCTGGACGCCCTTGCCGTACACCTCGCCGAAGATCCCGACCCGGCTCGCGCCGAGGCGCTCGGCCAGGGCCGCGGCGACGGCCGGTACGGCGTGGCCCCTCACGGCCCGCCAGTAGACGTTGCGCTCGTCCTCCTTGAGCGCCAGCCCCTTCGAGCCGAATCCCTTGGAGGAGACGAAGGAGCGCTCGCCCTCGGCGACGTACGTGAACAGGCAGGCGGTGCCGTGCAGTTTCTCGGTCAGGACGACGGGCTCACCGGGCTCGAAGATGTGCGGGTAGCGCTGGAGGTTCTCGATGTCGACCCACGGCAGCAGGTCGGCGGCGGCTTCGACGTCGCCGTTCATGGTCGTGGGGATGGGCGGCGCCCACTTGGTGATGCCGAGCAGCTCCGCGAAGTCCGTTTCCTCCTTGGCGGCCCGGGCCAGGTCGACGTCGGCGAGCGCGCGCGGCCTGCACACGAGTCCTTGCGAGAGTTCGCCCCGCAGCCGGACCGCCTTGACCCGGTCGGCGGAGCTGCCGGCGAGGCGCCCGGTGAGGCCGAGCTCCTCGATCAGATCGGCCGGCAGGACGGCTTGTTCGGGTATGTAGACCGCGAACTCGCCCGTGCGGTAGGCACCCTTGGCGATCACCGCGCGGTACAGGCCCACCTGGGCCAGTTCCAGCGCGTCGGCGTTCGGGTGCTCGTGGACGGTCAGCTCTTCGGCGGTGACTCGCAGGGTCGACATGGTGCGGCTCCAGCATCGGTCAGGGACGTGACGACGACGCGCAGTGGTGCGGCGCGTCGCTGACGACCACTCTCCTTCCCGCCATTTCCGCTGGTCCAGCGAATATCACGGTGTTAGCCTGCCCGCCCCACCCCTCGCCGCCCGCCCCACCCCGCTCCCGCGTCACCCAGGAGGCTCCCATGTCACCTCGTCCCGTCACCGTCGTCACCGGCGGCAGCAGGGGTATCGGTGCGGCGGCCTGTCTGCGGCTGGCCGCCGACGGACATGACCTGGCGCTGGGTTACACCCGCGACGCGACGGCGGCCGAGGCGGTGGCCGCGCAGGTGCGGGCCACCGGGGCCCGCTGTGTGACCGTACGGGGTGACGTCTCTCAGGAGTGCGCCGTCGAGCGGCTCTTCGACATCGCCGGCGCCGAACTCGGCCGGGTGACCGGGCTGGTCAACAACGCCGGGGTGACCGGCCCGCTGGGCCGGCTCGCCGATGCCCGGACCGAGGATCTGCGGCGGGTCCTGGAGGTCAACCTCCTCGGATACCTGCTGTGCTGCCGCCGGGCCGCCCGGGACATGGCGGAGGGCGGGGGCGGCGCGATCGTGAACGTCTCCTCCGCGGCCGCCACCCTCGGCAGCCCCGGGGAGTACGTGCACTACGCGGCGACCAAGGCCGCCACCGACGCGCTGACCGTGGGTCTCGCCAAGGAACTCGGCCCGGACGGGATCCGGGTCAACGCCGTGGCCCCGGGCACCATCGAGACGGACATGCACGCGGCGATGGGCGACCCCGACCGGCCGGCCCGCCTCGCCGCCTCGATCCCCCTCGGGCGGCCCGGCCGGCCGCAGGAGATCGCCGGGGCGATCGCCTGGCTCCTCTCCCCGGACGCCTCGTACACGACGGGCACCGTGCTACGGATCTCCGGCGGCCGCTGATCCCAGGAGGGCGACCGGGGCCGCTCCCGAACGGCCGTCGGGTCCCCCTCCGGGATGCGGCACACCGGCGGCCGTGCCGGATCGACGAGACGATAGCCTCCGTGTGTGACGTACCGCAGCAGCCGGGCCATGGACCCGTACTCCGCCGAGCTGCCTCACCATCAGACGCTCCTGCAGGGCACGGACTGGGCATCGCTCGCCACCCCGTGCGGCACGGGCGAATCCCTGCCGACGGCTCTGGCACGTCTCATCGACCCCGACCCGCTCGTCAGGGAGGCCGCGGTCAAGGACGCGCTGGGCAAAGTGACCCATCAGAACAGCATCTACGAGGCCACGATGCCCGTGGCGCTGTACGCGGCGGCGATCCTCGAGCATCCGGCCCTCGCCGTGGACGGCTCCCGCCACGACGACGCCCCGTCGATGGGCCGCCCCACCCTCGTGGCGGTGCTCGACTGGCTCGGCAGGACGGCCCGTGACGCCGACGACGCGTGCGTCGCCGCCGACGAGGACTCGTGCGGCGACGGCTCTCCCGACGGGGGGATGCGCGCGTTCCGGGAACTGCGCCCGGCGATCTTCACCGCTGTCCGTGCCTTCCTCGGTCACGACGACCCGGAGGTACGGAACGCAGCGCTCGTCGCCGCCATCCCCCTGGTCGAACACCCCGCTCTCGTCACGCACCGGAGCGACCTGGCCGGTCACGCCCACCGGCTGCTGGCCACCAGCACCGACCGCTACCACCGGGACCGCGTCCTGGACGCTCTGAAGGCATGGGGTCACGACACCACCGACCTGGAGAGCGAGGCCGACATCGCGGCCCACGAGCGGTACGCCGTCCTCAGAGCCGCACGCGCTTCTCGGCAGAACGACCGGGCGACCGGCGGCGGCTACAGCGAGGACCCGCCCTTCTGACGCACGGCCCTCGGCACCGGCGCGGGTGATGGCCGACAGCGCCGGGCCGTGGTCACTGCACGGCCGCCCGGGTGGCCGGGCCGTAGACGCCGTTCGGGTCGCCCTTGATGGAGCGGTCCCGCTGCAGCTGGCTGACGCCGCGCTTGGTCTGGTTGTCGAAGACCCCGGTGACGGAGACGTACGTGAACCCCTGGCCGTGCAGCAGCTCCTGCAGGGCACGCACCTCGGGGCCGCTGTCCCCCATCCGCAGCGTTCCGGACGGGCCCGCGGCCGAGGCGCTGGGCGCGGACGACGGTTCCGGGGCGCGGCCGGTGGTCGTGGGCGAGGGGGAGGACGAGGGCGCGGCGGACCGTACGGACGCGGTCGGCGCGGGTGTCCCGGTATCGGCGCCGGAGTCCGGGCTGCGCGCCGGGAGCACCGGAACGGACAGCTCGGCGGGCGCCCCGGCCCGGGGCGGACGCGGGTCGGGTCCGCTCAGCAGGAGCACCAGGGTCCCTACGGCGCCGAGTGCCAGCAGGGTGATCACGGCGAACGGGAGACGGCTCCGGGCGGCAGCACGCACGGGAGCGGGAGGGGGAACGGAGGCGCGAACGGGAACCGGGGCGGCGGCTCCGGGGGCCGGGACGCGCGCAGGGCCGGGGAAGGCGAGGGGTCCGGTCTGCGGCCAGGCGGGGGCGGACGCGGGGTCCGTCGGCCGGGGCGGCCGACCGGAGGGGGCGACGTACGGGCGTACGAGCAGGTGGTCGTCGGGGACGAGCCGGCTCTCATCAGGGTCCTGGGGCATGGTGGTCTCCCGGCGGGGACGGGGGCCGGCGCGGCGGTGCGGTGCCGGCCCCCACCCGGTCGGTCAGGCTCCGCGCCGCCGGGCGGCGGGAGCCGGGGCCGCGCCGGCGGCGAGGGCGCCGGGCGTGGATATGGACATCTGGTGCATCTCCGAAGTGCGGCTCAGCAGCGATCCTTGATCGGCGCACTCTTGCCCTCCGGCAGGGTCCAGGTCAAGCCGGATGTCCGATCCGCTCCCGTCCATCCGATCTGTCGGTCAGGTGAGCGTGGTGGGCCTGCGGCGGATCGCCGTGGCCCAGACGGTGCCGGCGGCCACGAGCATCAGGGCGGCCCCGCCGAGCGGGGCGGCGGGAGCCGAGATGCCGTCGACGGCGAGGCCGCCGCACAGCGCGCCCGCCGCTATGGCCAGGTTGAACATGGCCACCATCAGCGAGGAAGCGGCCTCGGGCGCGTCCGGGGCCGCCTTGATCATCCACCCCTGCACGCTCACCGAGACCCCGCCGTACACGAGCCCCCAGGCCAGCAGCAGAGCGGTCCCGGCGGCCGGTCCCGGAAGCACGGCGATCAGCGCGAGGATCACGGTGAGGGAGGTACTGACCACGAGCAGGGTCCGGTACGGATCGCGCGCGCCGGCCAGGAAGTTCCCCGCGACCCCCGCGACGCCGTAACCGAGCAGCAGGGTGCTGACGTGTTCGGCGTCGATGCCGGAGACGTCCTGCAGGATCGGCCGCACGAAGGTGTAGGCGGCGAACTGCCCGGTCACCACCAGGAAGGTGACGACGACCCCGGCCCGCACGGCGCGGTTCCCGCGGAGCAGGGCGGGGAGTTCGGGGAAGGTGACGTGGCGGGTCGGCGGCAGTGCGGGCAGCAGCAGGAGCAGGGCGGTCAGCGTGACCAGGCCGAGGGCGCCGACCGCCGCGAAGGCGGTGCGCCAGCCGACGCCCTCGCCGAGCAGGGTTGTGGCGGGTACGCCGAGCACGGAGGCGGTGGGGACACCGCCGAAGACGAGCGCCGTGGCCCGGCCGACGTGGCGCTCGGGCACCAGGCGCACGGCGAGTCCGCCGGCGATGGCCCAGAACCCGCCGACGCTGATTCCGACGAGCAGGCGGGCCGCCAGGACGACGGCGAAGTCCGGGGCGACGGCGGCGACGAGGTTGGCGGCCACCATCAGGGCGATGAGCACGCACAGCACGCGTCGCCGGTCGAGCCGGCCGGCGCCCACGGTGACCAGCGGCGCGCAGAGCCCGGCGACCACCCCGGGCGCGCTGACCATCAGACCGGCGGTCCCGTCGGACACACCGAGGTCGGCCCCGACGGGGGTGAGCAGCCCGACGGGCAGCAGTTCGGAGGTGATCAGGCAGAAGATGCCGAGCGAGACGGCGCACACGGCCGCCCAGCCCTTCCACGGAGCGCCGCCGCTCCCGGGTGCCGGTCCGGCAACCGGACGGACCATGGACTGCGGATCCCCGGACATCCCGGGCGGACCGGACTCGGGGGACGGCGCGGGGTTGCTGCCGGACGCGGCGGCTGAGGTCATGGATCGGTTCTCCGTACGGGCGATCGGCGGGCAGGACACCACGGCACGGGGAGCCGGGGGTCGCGCCTCCCCCTTCGCCCGTACTGCTGTTCCAATTTCCCATACGCCGCCGGACATTCCCGCCCGGCCGGTGTCACCCGCAGGCATGAGAGCGGGACCGGGCCGGCTCCGCCGTACGGCAAGGTGGTCGGATGCAGTTACGTCGGGCCGTGCCCCTCTCCCTCGTCGTGCTCCTCGCCAGCACCGGCTGTATCTCCGTAGGACCGCAGGACACGGCCTCGTCGCCCGTACGGGGGTCCGGACCGCCCGTCGGGGCGCCCGATGCCCCGACGCCGCCCGCCCTGCCGCTGGGGCCGCTGCCCCCGGCCGCCACGCCCGGTCCGGACGCGGCCCCGGACCCGAAGTCGGCCACCGGGCCGGATCCGGAGCCGGAGCGCTCGCGCGGGCGTGCCCCCGCGAAGGCGGCGCCGTCTCCCCGGCGGGGGCGGGTGCCGGGTCCGGCGACGGCCCACCCGCGGCGGCGGCCGGCCCCGCCGCCCCGCATGGACCAGATGTGCGCGGCCGCGGAGGGCACGGTGCCGCCGTCCATCGTCGACCTGTGTCTGCGGCAGTACGGCCGCTGACCTCCGGGTCCGGACCGGGTGCGACGCTTGACCCTCTCCCTGTGTCAGACCTTGTAGTGGAGCGCGTCATGTTCACCATCGGAGACTTCGCCAAGCACGGCCGGGTGTCGGTCCGCATGCTGCGTCACTACGACGCCCTCGGACTGCTGCGCCCGGCGCGCGTCGACCCGTTCACCGGCTACCGCTACTACGAGGCCGGGCAGCTCGCCCGCCTCAACCGTGTCATCGCGCTCAAGGAACTCGGCTTCAGCCTCGACGAGGTGGGGACGATTCTCGGCGAGCGGGTGGGCGCGGAGGAACTGCGCGGCATGCTGCGGCTGCGGCAGGCCGAGCTGGAGGCGGCCATGGCCGCCGCGGCGGCCCGGCTGGTCCAGGTCGAGGCGAGGCTCCGGACCATCGAGAACGAGGGAACCATGCCTGCCGACGACATCGTCGTGAAGAGCCTTCCGCCCGTCCGGCTCGCCGAGCTGACCGGGACGGCCGCGAGTTACGAACCGAAGGACATCGGGCCGGTCATCGGGCCGCTCTACGACGAGCTGTGCCGCCGCGTAGAGGAGGCCGGCATCGTCCCGACCGGCCCCGGCACCGCCTACTACGAGGACGCGGTCGCCACCGGGCCCGCGGGAGCCGTCCTCGTCCACGCCGGGCTGCCGGTGGCCGCCTCGGTGCGGGCCGAGGACCTCGGGGGTGCGGTACGGATCGTCACACTGCCCGCGGTGGAGCGGGCCGCGACCGTCGTGCACCGCGGGTCGATGGACGCGATCCTGCCGACGGCGCAGGCCCTGGCTCGCTGGATCGACGCGCACGGGCACCGCTCGGCCGGGTACGCGCGCGAGCTGACCCTGGCCTGCCCGCAGGACCGGGAGCAGTGGGTCACCGAGCTCCAGGAGCCGCTGGCCTCCACCTCCTGACTCCGGAGCCCTCAGGGGCGGCGTCCGCAGGCGCGGGCGCACCGCCGGGCCGTGTCCCGCCGGGCGGTGCGCAGCCTGCGCACGGTGTTGTGACTGCGCCGCTTCCACTCGCCCCGCGGCAGCGCCGCCCGCTGGCCGCCGCTCGCGATCAGGGCGTTGACCGGGGTCATCGGGTCGGCGGCCAGCGCCTTGGCGAACAGGACCCCGACCACGAGCGGGACCAGGGCCACGGCCAGGGCGGAGCCCGCGGTGGTCACCTGCTGCATGCGCGGTCGGGCGGTCGTCGCGCTGCCCGGGGCCTGTGAAGTCATGTCCCCATTCCAGCAGCGCAGCGGCGTCGGGGAATCGGGGTGGATACTCAGCCCGTTGGGTGTGAGGTACTCAGACGGACGGGGCGGGTGGTGGGTGATGGCGGTACCCGGGCAGGGTTTCGAGCCCGCGACCGGCGACGGCCCTCTCGCACCGCCCGGCGGGCGGCGCGAGGCGGAGCTGCGCACCGCGTACGAGGGGCTGCTGCAGATCCGCCGCGTGGTGGGCGGCCCGGCGGGCGCGGAGGTTCCCGCACCCTGGGAGGTACGGCAACTCCCGCGCGCGGTGGCCCTCGCACTGGAGGCGGCCGGCATCGTGCCGTCGGCGCTGGACGCGCAGGGGCGGCGTACCCGCAACGGCTACCGCGTGGCGGCCGGCGCGGAGCCCGGGCGGGCCGAGGTGACCTGGCCGGGCCCGCCGGGCGGCGGCGCGGCCGGTGAGGAGCAGGAGCGGCTGGCGGCCTGCGCGGCCGTGCTGGAACGGCTGGGCTGGGTGTGCCTGCTGTACCGGGGCCCCCGGGGGCGCCGCTTCCTGGAGGTGGAGCCGCCGGGCGGGCCGGGCGGGCGCGTGCCCGGCCGGGCGTGAGCGGGGCCCCGCCTCAGGCGTAGCGTGCGGCCAGCGCGGTCACCGTCTCGGCGAGGGCGCGGCGCAGTTCGGGCGGGCCGAGCACCTCGGCCTCCGCGCCCAGCCGGAGCAGGTCGCCGACGGCGACGGACCGGGACTCGACGCTCAGGCGCAGCCGGACCCAGCCGTCCGCGTCGGCCGGGCCGGCGTCGGCGAGCGCCCGGGTGCCCGCCGCCCCGAACTGCATCGGCAGCAGCCGCTGGCCGTACGGGGACAGGCGCAGTTCGGCGGTCTGCTGGTGGAGTACGGCGTCCAGGCGGCTGGTGGACTCCTGCCAGTAGGCGGCGAGTTCGAATCCGGCGGGCCGTTCGAAGCGCTCCTGCGCCGTGTCCACCGCGAGGAACCGGGAGACGCGGTAGGTCCGTACGGCGCCCTCGACTGCGGCGACGAGGTACCAGGTGCCGCCCTTCAGGACGAGGCCGAGCGGGTGCAGATCGCGCCGCACCTCGCCGCGCCAGCGGCGGTAGTGGGTGCGCAGGACGTACTGGTCCCAGACCGCCTGGGCGATCTGCGCGAGGTGGGGGACGGGGTCGGCCTCCCGGAACCAGGCCGGCGCGTCGAGGTGGAAGCGGCCCTGGATCCTGCGGGCCCGTTCGGCGAGTGCGGCCGGGAGCGCGGCCTGGAGTTTGAGCTGGGCGGCGGCCAGATCGGCGCCGAGGCCGAGTTCCCTCGCGGCTCCCGGGGCACCGGCCAGGAAGAGGGAGTCGGCCTGGGTGTCGGTGAGGCCGGTGAGGCGCGTGCGGTAGCCCTCGGCCAGCCGGTAGCCGCCGGCCGGGCCGCGGTCGGCGAGGACGGGGACGCCGGACGCGCCGAGAGCCTCGATGTCGCGATGGATCGTACGCACGGACACCTCGAGCTCGGCGGCGAGTCGGGGTGCGGTCATCCGGCCGCGGTTCTGCAGCAGCAGGAGCAGGGAGAGAAGCCGGTCGGCACGCATGGCGCCATTGTCACCCGTACCTGACAGAAGGTGTCAGGTACGGCTGTCAGCCTGAAGGCACGACGCAGCGCAACCCAGCACCGCGCTGCACGACCTGATCAACCGCCGGACGCGCAGGCCCGTCCGGCCGGCCGAGAGGACCGTCATGCCCACGCCCGTAGAGACCGGTGGCCGCTTCACCTTCGCCGACTGGAAGGAGAGCCCCGTCGGCGCCGCGGACGCCGTCCCGCGGCTCGCCCACGCCCATGTCACCAATGCCTTCACCGGGGGGATCGAGGCTTCCGGGACCGCCTGCGACTACACGATCGCCTACATCGGGGAGAACCTCGGCTCCTACAGCGGCATGGAGCTGGTCACCGGCAGCCTCGACGGCCGCAAGGGCAGCTTCGTCCTGGAGGAGCGCGGCACCTTCGACGCCGACGGCACCGTCTGCCGCTTCGAGGTGGTCCCCGGTTCCGGCACCGGGGACCTCGCCGGGCTGACGGGCTCCGGAGGCTTCACCTACCGGCACGGCGACACCTCCGTCGAGTACCGCTTCACCTACGGTCCGGGTCGGGGCTCGGAAGGGTAACGGGAGTTCCCTCGGCCGGAAAACTTGTTGAATGTGATCGCATTGGCCAGGAATATTTGGCCAATTTGGTGATTAGTGGACTGATGTTTCATCATCGTGACTGCACGTCAGTTCTCGGCGTGCGTCAGAGGGAGGCGGGGGCTCCGGGGGGTCCCCCGTTCACACCGGCCCGATCCCGCAGGCGAGTTCCAACTCCAGCCGCGCCCCGCCGTGACTCCCGTCCCCGTTCCCGTCACCCAGGCAAAGGCTCATGTCCGCCCAGCAGCTCTCGGACCTCATACGTTTCGCCCGCCACAACTCGCCCTACTACCGGGACCTCTACGCGTCCCTGCCACCGCACGTCGACCGCCTCACCGACCTGCCGGTGGTCGACCAGCAGGAGTTCTGGGCGGCCAACGCCCTGCACGACAACCGCGTACTGACCGGCCCGCTCAGTGAGGCCACGGTCTACAAGACCGGCGGCACCACCGGGTCCCCCAAGTTCTCCGTCTACACCCGCGACGAGTGGCGCACCTTCGTCACCGCCTTCGGTCAGGGGCTCGTGGACACCGGTCTGCGCCCGGGGCACCGCGTCGCCGACCTCTTCTACGCCGGGGAGCTGTACGCCAGCTTCCTCTTCGTCCTCGACTCGCTGGCCCACGCGCCCGTGGACAACGTCCGGCTGCCCGTCGGCGGCGCCGCGCCGCCGGAGTCGACGATCCCCACGCTGCGCGATCTCGCCGCCCAGGTACTGACCGGCACGCCCACCACCCTGTGCCGGCTCGCCGAGCAGGTCGTCTCGTCCGGTGTCCGGCTCGATGCGGTGGAGTTGCTCCTCTTCGGCGGCGAGGCCCTCTTCGACGACCAACGGCGGCTGCTGGCCGCCGCGTTCCCCCGCGCAGAGGTCCGTTCCGTCGGATACGCCAGCGTCGACGCGGGCCTGCTCGGCCGCCCGGTGTCCGGCTCGGACGCCCGGGTGCACCGGGCCTTCACCCCGTACGCCCTCGTCGAGATCCTCGACGACTCCACCGACGAACCCATCACGGAACCGGGGCGACCCGGCCGGGTCGTCGTCACCAGCCTCTTCCGCCGGCTCATGCCGATCATCCGCTACCCCGCCGGCGACCGGGCCGAATGGACCGGCACCGGGCCCGGCCACTTCAGGATCCTCGGGCGCGCCGAGGAGGGCGTGCGCGTGGGCCCCGTCTCCCTCTACACACAGGACGCCCAGGACGCCGTGGCCGCGGCGGACACCGAGGGCCACGTGGTCGGCATGCAGCTCGTGGTACGCCGCTGGGAGGGCCGCGACGGGCTCGTCCTGCGGCTGGCGACGGCCCCCGGTGACGACGCCGACGGCCGGATCGCGGGCGGCCGTGAGGCGCTGGCCGAGGCCGTCGTGACGCAGCTGGAGACCGTACGGCCGCTGTATCCGGACAGTGTGCGTGCCGGATTCGTGCACCCGCTGTCCGTGGAGTGGGCGCGCCACCGCGACCTCGCCGTCAACCCGCGCTCGGGCAAGCTCGTCCGCGTCCTCGACGAGAGGCCGACCGCATGAGCGCCTCACCCGTGGATTCGCCCGTGGATTCGCCCGTGGATTCGCCCGTGGATTCGCCCGTCGCCGCACCCGCAACGAGCACCGGGACCGGGACGGCTGCCGGGGCCGGCGCCGGAGCCGGCGCCCGGCGCCGTCCGCTGGTCCTGCGCAACCGCGCCTTCGGCGCGGTGTGGCTCGGCCAGATCCTCACCCAGGCCGCCGTGCGCATGTTCCAGGTCGGAGTGGCCTGGTGGATCGTCGCGCACGCCGTGCCCGAGGCTCCCGGGCTGGCCTCCGGGCTGTTCCTCGCGGCCTGCACGCTGCCCGCCGTGGCGCTGGCACCCGCGGTGGCCGCGACCATCTCCCGGTTCGCCCACCGTTCCGTGCTGCGGACCGCCGCCGCCCTGGCGGGGGCCGCCTCGGGTGCCCTCGCGCTCTGGGCCCACGGTGGCGGACTGCCGCTCACCGGCGTGTACGGCGCCGCCCTCGCCCTGGCGACCTGCCAGGCGTTCTTCGATCCCTGCCTGACCACCTCCGTTCCCGAGCTCGTCGACGACGCCGACATCGAGACGGCCACCGGCTTCGAACTGTCCACCCAGTCCCTGGCCGGCCTCGCGGGGGCCCTGCTCGGCGCCCTGACCGTCGACCGGACGGGCGTGGCCGGGCTCGCCGCCGGCTGCGCCGCCGCATACCTCGGCGCCGCCGTGCTGGTCACGAGCGCCCGTTTCCGCACCGCCGCCCCGAGCGACGCGGACGGGGCGGACGGCGCGGACGGCCCGGCGGGTCCGCCCCCTCGGCGCCCGCTCCGCCGCATCCTGGCCGGACTGCCCTCCGTACGGCGGATCCTGATCTGCTTCACCGCGGCGAACCTCTTCACCGCCGCCGTGTTCGTCGTCATCCCCCTCTACACCCGCTCGGTCCTCTTCGGCGGAGGCGGGACCGTGGCCCTGCTGGAGGCCGCCCTGGGCACCGGTGCGCTCGTCGGCGCCTTCACCGGCACCCGCGTGCCCGGTCGGCCCACGGTCGCCGGCGCCTGGTGCCTGGGTCTGATGTCCCTCGCACTGGCGCTGCCCGGGCTGTTCGCGCAGCGCCCGGTCGTCGCCGGCTGCCTGGCCGTGGCCGGCTGGTGTGCCGGGGCCGTCAGCGTGCGCTTCGTCGCCCTGTTCCAGCGGATGGTGCCGACGGCGGACAAGCCCGGCTTCTTCGCCGTGATGCAGGCCGTCCTGGGTGCCTCCCTGCCGGTGGCGTCCCTGCTGTTCGGCTCCGCCGGCGACTTCCTCTCCCCGCAGACGCTCTGCCTCGTGCAGGGGATCGGACTTCTCCCCGCGGCCTGTGCGCTGGCCCTGCTGGGGTCCCGTACGCCCGACCCCGCCGTGGCGGAACCCGCCGGAGGCGAGCGATGAGCCTCGTGATCGCCCCGGCCGTCCGCGCGGACATCGCCGAACTGCGCCAGCTCTACTACGCCGTCTACGGTCCGCACTACCCCGTGGCCCTCGGCACCGACCCGGCCGAGATGGCCCGGCTCATCACGGACCCGCACTCCCTGTGGCTCGTCACCCGCTGCGCCGACACCGGGTCACTGACCGCCTCCGCGGCCATCCGCGGCGAGGCGGGCAGCCGCACCGGTCGCCTGGAGGGCATCGCCGTGCACCCCGAGCACCGCTCGGCGGGCCTGGCCGCCGCTCTCACCGAGGCCCTGTGCGCCGGGATGCTGGACACGGGCCGCCTGGACTCGGTGTACGCGACCGTGCGCACCGTCAGCGCCGGTCCGCAGCGCGTCGTCGCCCGCAACGGCTTCCGCCCGCTGGGCATCCTGCCCAACGCCGTGGATCTCAGCAGCCGCGAGAGCCTCGCGCTCTACGCGCGTCACGCCGCCGGGGTCCTCGACCGCCGGATCCCCGTCACCGAAGTACCGGCCGCTCTCCTGCCGTTGCTGCGCACCGCCGAAGCCGCGCTCGGCATCGAGTACCTCGGGGTCGGCGCCACCGCCCGCCCGCTCCCGGCGCCCGCCCCGCACGCGGCCGTCGAACGGCTGGAGGTGATCGAGGCACCGGCCTTTGTCCGACGCCGCTTCCGCGAGCAGTTCCCGGGCGCCGAGGGCTGGTTCTACCCGCTGCACACCCCGAACGTGCTGCTCACCCCCGAGGACGGCCGGTTCGAGGTCTACGCCTACCTCAACCGCGCCGGCGGCTACGGCTCCCTGCTGACGGCCCACCCCGACCCGGCCGCCGCGGCGGCCCACCTCGAACCCGTCACCCGGGCCCTGGCCCGCGCGGGCGCCGGATACGTCGAGGCCCTGGTACCGCTCGCGCACCACGAGGCCCTCTCGGCCTTCCTCGCCCAGGGGTTCGTCGCCGGGGCCGTCTATCCGGCCATGCGCGCGGACGGCGACGGCTTCCACGACTACGCCGTCCTGTCCCGTTCCAGCGAACGGATCGACTTCCGCGGCGTCGCCGTCGAACCGCCCCTCCAGCCCTACCTGGACTGCTACGTGTCGGCCTGGGCGTCGACACACCTGCCCACATCTTCCGAGGTTGCCTCATGAGCCCCATGAACCCCCATCTCGCGCCGGTCGCCGTACCCGACCCGGCCCTGCTGCCGCACGTACAAGAGCTGTGCGACCTGACCGACCCGTACGCCTTCGGGGCCGCGGCGGACGAACTGTTCGCCGCGGCCATGGCGGAGACCAACGCCTGGCACACCGAACGCTCCCCGTTCTTCCGCTCCCTGTACGAGGCCACTCCCCCGGCCGAGCCGTACCGCACGCCGCTCGTCCACGCGAACTTCTTCAAGCGGCACGAGGTGCTCTCCGTCCCCCGGGAGGACGTCGAGCTGCACCTGACCTCCTCCGGCACCACCGGCCAGAAGTCGCAGATGTTCTTCGACCGCTGGACCATCCGCTCCGCCCAGCGCATGGTCGCCCGGATCTTCGAACGCAACGGCTGGATCACCCCCGACCAGGAGGTCAACTACCTCCTGTACAGCTACGAGCCGGCCCCCTCGCTGAACCTCGGGACCGCCTTCACCGACAACTACCTGTGCGACTTCGCCCCCGCGCGCAGCGTCGCGTACGCGCTGCGCAACACCGGCGGCGAGCACGAGTTCGACCCCTTCGGCTGTATCGCCGCCCTGCGGCGTTTCGAGCGGGAGGACGCCCCGGTCCGCATCCTCGGATTCCCGGCCTTCCTCTTCTTCACCCTGGAGCGGATGCGGGCCATGGGCCTGCCTCCGCTGCGCCTTCCCGAGGGCTCCCTCGTCGTCCTCGGCGGCGGCTGGAAGGGGCACGCCGACCGGCGCATCGGCAAGGAGGAGCTGTACTCCCGGGTCACCGAGCAGCTCGGCGTTCCGGGTGAGCGGATCCGGGACACCTTCGGGTCGGTCGAGCACTGCATCCCGTACATCGAGTGCGACCACCACCGGCTGCACGCCCCCGTCTGGTCGCGGGTGACGATCCGCTCCACCCGGACGCTCGAACCCCTTCCCTACGGGGAGCGGGGATACCTGCACCTCGTGTCGCCGTACATCACCTCGGTGCCGGCGCAGAGCGTGGTGATGGGCGACCTCGCCTCCCTGCAGCCGGGCGACGCCTGCGGGTGCGAGCTGGAAACCCCCTGGTTCACCGTCCACGGCCGTGCCGGGGTGAGCCGCAACCGCAGCTGCGCGGTGGCCGCAGCGGAACTGATGAAGGGAATGGCGTGACCTTGAGCGTGCACCACCACTACTGGCAGGGCGAGTTCATCGGCGACGAGGAGGCCGGCCGCCGGCTCACCGGCCTGCTGGCCGCCGTCGAGGCCGCGCTCGCGGACAGCCTGGAGACCGAGACCGTCCTGGCCGCGTGCGACGCCCTCGGGGCCGCACTGTGCGACCCCGGCCACCCCGTGCACGCCCGGCTCGCCGCGCACCTGCCCGAGGGCGAGGACCCGGCCGTCCTGACCGAGCTGGGCGGCCTCATCGGCCGGCGGGAGCTGACCCGCAAACTGCGCCGGGAACTCGGCAGCGCCACTCCCGGCCGGCTGAACCGCGCGGATCCGCGCGAGACGGTCTTCGAGGCCTGGGCGCCCGTCGGCCTGGTCGCCCACATCGCGCCGGGCAATGCCGCGACGGTCGCGCCGCTGAGCATCGTCGAGGGGCTGCTCGCGGGGAACGTCAACATTCTGAGGACCAGCAGCGCCGACACGCTCCTGACCCAGCACCTGATGGCAGAGCTCGCGGCCCTGGACCCGAGCGGCGCGCTGGCCGCGCGGATCGTCGTCCTGCGCTTCCCCTCCTCCCGGCAGGAGTGGCTGCGCCTGATGTGCGCGCCCGCGGACGCCGTCGCCGTATGGGGCGGGGAAGCCGCCGTCGAGGGGGTGGCGGCCCATGTGCCGGCCGGCTGCCGGCTGGTGGAGTGGGGGCACCGGATCTCCTTCGCGTACCTGACGGCCGACGCCTGGTCGGACGCCGGCACGCTCGATGCCCTGGCGGACGACGTCTGCCTGCACGAGCAGGAGGCGTGCTCCAGCCCGCAGGTGGTCTACCTCGACACCGAGGACGAGGACGAGGTCTTCGGCTTCGCCGAGCGTTTCGCCGCGGTCCTCGCCGCCCGGCCGCCGGCCGCGGCCGATGCTGCGGCGGGCGATCCGGACCCGGCGGAGGCGGCCGAGCTGACCACGACCGAGCTGGTGGCCCGGCTGGAGGAACACCTCGGCCTGACGCGGGTGTTCGCCGCCGCCGACGGCTCGTGGCGGGTCATGGCCGACACCCGGTCCCCGCTGACCGCCTCGCCGCTGCACCGCAGCGTGTGGGTCAAGCCGCTGCCCCGCAAGCGGCTGATCGCCACCCTGCGGCCGATGCGCCGCTACCTGCAGACGGCGGGCCTGGCGGGCAGCCCGACGGACATCGCCGAGCTGTCGCGCACCGCCCTGGCGGCGGGCGTCACCCGCGTCACGCCGGTCGGCGCCATGCTGGAGAGCTACGCGGGTGAGCCGCACGACGGCGTCTACGCCCTGCAGCGCTACAGCCGCCGCGTCGCGGTCCAGGCCGATCCGGTCCGGTTCGCCACCACCGCCTGCCTGGACGACCTGGTCCGGCCCGTGATGCTGCCGCGTCCGGCGGGCCCGCTGCAGGGCAAGGAGGACGTACAGGAGCCGGCCCGCCGGCTCACGCGGGCCGATGCCGAGCTGTACTTCCGCAGCGGCGGCAGTACCGGCGCACCGGCGCTGTCGGTCTTCAGCTACGACGACTACGACACGCAGATGCACGCCGCCGCCCGTGGCCTGCTGGCCGCCGGATACGACCCGGCATCGGACCGGACCGCCAACCTGTTCTACTGCGGTTCCATGTACGGCAGCTTCATCAGCTTCTTCTCCGTGCTGGAACGGCTCGGCGGGGTGCAGTTGCCGCTGTCCGCGGGCCCGGACCACGCGGCGACGGTCCGGGCCATCGTCGACCACGGGGCCGACACCCTCTTCGGCATGCCCTCCTACCTGTGGCAGCTGCTGCACGCGGAGGCGGACGCGCTGCGCGCGTACGGGGGCCTGCGCAAGGTGTTCTACGGCGGCGAGCACTTCACCGAGGAGCAGCAGCGCACGCTGAAGGACACCTTCGGGATCGAGGTCGTCCGCTCGATCACCTACGGCAGCACCGACCTCGGCCCGCTGGGCTACCAGTGCACCGAGAGTTCCGGCGGCGTGCACCACCTGCACGCCGACCTCCACACCATGGAGATCCTGGACCTGGCCGAGGACCGCCCGGTGGTCCCGGGCGACACGGGCCGGCTGGTCTTCACCACGCACGCCCGGCGCGGCCAGCACCTGGGCCGGTACCTGATAGGCGACCTCGGCCGGGAGGTCCCGGGCCGCTGCCCGTGCGGACGGCACGCGCCCCGCTTCGAACTGCGGGGGCGCACCGGCGACGTGATGCGGGTGGCGACGTATTTCCTGGGCCACCGGCGCTTCCTGGACCTGGCCGAGGAGAACGGCGGCCACCGCGGCGAGTTGCAGATCCGGCTCGACTCCGCCGAGGCGCGCGAGCGACTGACGGTACGGGTGGAGCGGACCGCGACGACGGATCCGGAGCGGCTGCGGGAGGTCTTCCTGGCCGGCTACCCGGAGCTGCGCTCGGCGGTGACGGAGCGGCTGCTGGAGCTGTCGGTCGAGGCCGTGGACGGTGCGTCGCTGGACCGCAGCCCGACCAGCGGCAAACTCCTCGCCGTGGTGGACGCGCGCGGCTGAGACGAACGGGGGCGGGGGACGGCCCGATGGCTGTCCCCCGCCCCCTTGTTCCTGGGGCTGTCAGGTCACGGCGCGCCGAAGGTGAGCGTCAGCTGCGGTGTCCCCTCATTGGCCTGTGCCTCGGAGGACCACAGCCACAGGGCGTCCGTCCCGGTGCTGCTCAGCGCCACGTCATAGCCGGTGCCGAGCGCCGCCGCGAGGCTCGCGGTGGTCAGGGCGGTGGTGTGCACCGCCGAACCGTCCGGGATCCCGGCGAAGGAGCCGAGCGCCGGACCGCCCAGCGCGGGGCGGTTGCTGTACGTGGTCCCGCCCTCGCTCCACGAGCCGGTGACCGGGAGGACCGAGACGGTGTCCGTGGTGCCGGCGCCGCTCTGCGTGCTCGTCTTCACGCTGAGCGCGGCCGATTTCAGTACGGTGCCCGCGGGCGCGGCGGGCAGGTCGAACCGCAGGTAGCTCGCGTAGAACGAGGTGCCGCGCACCGCGAGCGATCCCGAGGTGCCGTAGTTGGTGGCGGGCGCCCCCGCGTTGGCGTAGGTGTCCTCCGCGGCGGCCACCTGGACCACCGAGTCGGCCGGGGCGGTGGCGAGGGCGTAGTGGTTCTGGACCTGCGCGGCGCTCAGGACGGTCGGGTAGACGGCGGTCTCGTCGAGCTGGCCCGCCCAGTACTCGCTCGTCGGGCGGTCGGGCCAGCCGCCGAGGCTGTCGCCGCCGGCGTGCCAGTAGCCCGAGAAGTTCTCGTGGGTGGTGACGTTCAGGGTGCCCTTCTGGGCGCCGTCCACATAGAGGGTCATGCCGCCGGGACCCTGGCTCGCGACGACGTGGTGCCACTGGTTGTCGTTGTAGGCGGCGCCGGTGGTGACGGTGCGGGTGGCTCCGGTGTAGACGCCGTAGACCAGCCGGCCGTCGTTGGTCATGTAGATGTGCTTGTCGTACTGATTGCTGCCGCGTGCCTGGTTGTTGCCGAAGCCGAGGAGCTTGCCGCCCCGGGTGGTGTTCGTCCTGAACCAGGTCTCGATGGTGTAGGTGCTGCCGACCGTCTGCCGCGTGTCCCCGTACACCTGGGTGTCGGTGCCGTTGAAGCCGATCGCCGTACTCGCACCCGAGACGGCGCCGGGGCTCTGGCGCAGGGCGGGGGCGTTCAGGTGCACGCCGCTCTGGTTGCCGCCGGCGGAGGAGTCGGCGGCGAAGGGCAGGGCCGCTTCGTCGTAGCGCCAGTACTGCTGGGCTCCGTCGGCACGGACCTGGTTCGGGTAGCCGTCCACCTGGGTCGGGACGGTCACGCTCGCGGTCGCGGACAGGGCGCTGGTGTTGCCGGCCCCGTCGGTGGCCGTCACCCGGTAGGTGTACGACTGGCCCGCTGCCACGGTGGTGTCGGTCCAGGAGGCCTGCGGGCGCTTGAAGAACAGCGAGTCGGCGGTGACCGTGGCGATCGGCGTGGCCGCGCCGTTGCGGTAGATCCGGTAGGTCAGTGCGCTGTCGTCCAGGTCCAGGCCGGTGCGCCAGCGGACCTGGACCTCACCGGGCCTGAAGCTGACCGCGCTCGCGACGGGCACGGTGGGCGCGCCGGTGTCCCCGGTGGAGGCGAAGCGCGTCAGGCTCTGCTGCGCGGCCCCGTTGACGGTGGTGAACTCCCCGCCGACCCACAGGTACTGGACGCCGCCCTTGGACCCGACCGTCATCACGCGCGGCCCGATGCCCTCGCCGATTCCGTCGTTGGTGTCGGGGGCCCAGCCGAGCTTGCCTGTGCCGCTGGTGGGCTGGGCCAGCAGGTGGTGGCGCTGGCCGTCGGGGAACTCGCCGACGCTGGAGCAGTCGTGGGCGTGCGAGGCGCTGTAGAGCACGTTCTGGTAGGGCAGTACGGCCTGGGTGGCGCCGAGGCAGGTGTCGCGCCAGCGCTGGCCGAAGTCGCTCAGGTTGAGCGCGATCCGGCCGTCGAAGACGCCGCCGCCGGTGCCCTCGTTGGCGGTGTAGAAGCCGGTCGCGTCGGTCGCGATGTCCTTGACGACGGAGTTGGTCTCGATGAAGCCGGCATACGACTTGGTGAGTGCGCCGCTCGTCGCGTCGACGACGGCCAGTGCGTGCGTGTTCGTACCGTTGACGGTGAAGAAGTCACCGCCGAGGACGACATTCTGGCCGTCCGGGGTGACCTCGACGGCGCGGCCGGGCTCGTCGGCGTCGGCGGTGAAGGGCTTCAGGGCGCCGTCGGCCGCGCCGACGGCGGCGAAGCGCTCGCGCGGCTGGCCGGCGACGCTGAGGAAGTCGCCGCCGGCGTAGACGGTGTCGCCGGTGACGGCGAGGGCGCGGACGGTGGCGGCGAAGGCGGGGCGGAATCCCTGTTTCACCGTGCAGCTCGCCACGTCGACGGCGGCGAGGCTGGAGACGGCGGTGCCGTTGACGGCGCCGAAGTACCCTCCGACGTAGAGGGTCGCCTTGTCCGGCGAGAGGGCGAGCGCGCGGACCGTGGCGGTGCCGGAGCCGACGGTGAACGACAGCTTGCAGGAGGTCGGGGCGCCGGTCGCGGCGTCGAGCGCCACGAAGTTCACGGCCGACTGCTCGCTTCCGGAGCCTCCGGCCGGCGGGCGCACGGTGGAGAAGGTACCGCCGGCGAAGACCTGGCCTCCCGCCTCGGCGAGCGCCCAGACAACGCCGTTGGGCTGCCAGGTGGCCAGCGCGTCGGCGGTGAACGCGACGGGCGGGGTGAGCGCCGCCGCCTGCGGGACGAGGCCGAGGCCCACTCCCGCGCCGGTTCCGGCCAGGGACAGGGCGAGAGCGGCCGCCAGCCCTCGGGATCTACGCATGAATCCCCCAGTTCGGTATGCGGTACGGCCGTAGGGTGCGGCCGTGCGAGACATGGCCGAAAATCGCCGAACAGCAGTCCGTAAACCATGCCTACGGGCGCACCCTAGAGCGATTCGAGGCCTGATTCATCCCACTTGACACATCGGATGCAAATTCGCGCCGGGCTCCGCACACGCCCCGCCGTCAAGCGCGCGGCTTCGCACGGACGTGCATGCGCTCCCCCTGCCTCCCGAAGAGACTGAGGATCTCCACCGGCCGCCCGTCCGCGCTGGAGAACCAGTGGGGCACCCGGGTGTCGAACTCGGCCGCCTCGCCCGGGCCGAGGATCAGATCGTGCTCGGCGAGGACGAGGCGCAGCCGTCCCTCCAGCACGTACAGCCACTCGTAGCCCTCGTGGGTCCGCAGATCCGGCTCGCCGCCACGGTCGGCGATGAGCATCTTGTACGCCTGGAGGGGGCCCGGGCCCCGGGTCAGCGGGACGGCCGTACCGCCGTTCGGCAGGGCGCGGGGGGTCAGCCGTACCCGGGGGTCCCCCACTTCGGGAGCGCCCACCAGGTCGTCCAGGGGAACCTGGTAGGCGGCCGCGAGCGGCAGCAGCAGTTCCAGGCTGGGGCGGCGCTGCCCGGACTCCAGCCGGGACAGGGTGCTCTTCGAGATGCCGGTCGTCTCGGAGAGCGCGGCCAGCGTGAGGCCGCGCCGGGCGCGC
This sequence comes from Streptomyces avidinii, assembly GCF_045161815.1. Lineage (NCBI taxonomy): Bacteria > Bacillati > Actinomycetota > Actinomycetes > Kitasatosporales > Streptomycetaceae > Streptomyces > Streptomyces avidinii. The sequence continues at coordinate 7,837,967 of NZ_CP108863.1, read as the reverse complement.
AGCCGTCTGAGCCGGGGGGCCACCTCGTCGAGGACCGCCCGATGGGGAGATGGCTGCGGAGACGGCTCGTCGTTCATACGGCCATTCCACTCGGCCGTCCCGGAAACGGCAACAAGGTTTGCCGGTCGAGCTCGGGTGACCGCACCCTCGCGGCATGAACCCACTGAGCCCACAGAGGCCACCCGGTGATCGCGTACACGCAACCGCACACGGACGGCGCCGCACCGGCGGCGACGGGAGCACCGAAGCCCAGCCGCCCGCCGTCCCGTGGGCGCTCGCCGGTCTCTCCCTCTCCGTGCTGCTGTCCTCGCTCGGTACCGGGATCGCCCACGTCGGCCTGCCGACCCTGACGCAGGTCTTCTCCGCCTCCTTCCAGCAGGTGCAGTGGGTCGTCCTCGCCTATCTCCTCGCCGTCACCACCCTGGTCGTCGGCGTCGGACGGCTCGGTGACCTCGTCGGCCGGCGGCGGCTGCTCCTGGCCGGGATCTCCCTGTTCACCGCGGCCTCGGTGCTCTGCGCCGCCGCGCCGGCGCTCTGGCTGCTGATCGGCGCCCGGGCGGCCCAGGGACTGGGGGCGGCCGTCATGATGGCCCTCACCATGGCGTTCGTCGGCGAGACGGTCCCGAAGGAGCGGACGGGCAGCGCCATGGGGCTGCTCGGCACCATGTCCGCGGTGGGCACCGCCCTCGGTCCGTCGCTCGGCGGCACCCTCCTCGCCGGGTTCGGCTGGCGGGCGCTCTTCCTCGTCAACGTTCCGCTGGGGATCCTCGCGTTCCTGCTCGCCCACCGCCATCTGCCCGCCGACCGGCAGGGGTCCGGGTCCGGCCGGGCCCGCTTCGACCACGTGGGTACGCTGCTGCTCGCACTGACGCTCGCGGCCTACGCACTCGCCATGACCCTCGGCCACGACCGCTTCGGGGCGCTCAACACGGCCCTGCTGCTGGCCGCCGCCTGCGGAGCCGCCCTCTTCGTGCGGGCCGAGGCGAGGGCGGCGGAACCCCTGCTCCAACGGGCGCTGCTGCGCGATCCGGTGATCGGCGCCGGCCTGGTCTCGGGCGCGCTCGTGTCGACGGTGATGATGGCGACGCTGGTGGTCGGGCCCTTCTACCTCTCCCGCACGCTCGGGCTGGACGAGGCCCCGGTCGGACTCGTCCTGTCGGTCGGACCGCTGGTCGCCGCGGTGACCGGCGTGCCGGCGGGCCGTCTCGCCGACCGGTTCGGCGCGCAGCGCATGACCCTCCTCGGGCTCCTCGCGATGGCGGCCGGGGCCCTCACCCTGTCCATGGCGCCGGCGTCCCTCGACGTCGTCGGGTACGTCGTCCCGCTCGCGGTCGTGACCGCCGGCTACGCGGTGTTCCAGACGGCCAACAACACCGCGGTCATGGCGGACGTCGGCGCGGACCGGCGGGGCGTGGTCTCCGGAATGCTCAACCTCTCACGCAACCTCGGGCTCGTCACCGGCGCGTCCGTCATGGGCGCCGTGTTCGCGCACGCGTCGGCGACGGCCGACATCGCCTCGGCGCCGGCCGCGGCCGTGGCCACCGGGACGCGGTTCACCTTCCTGGTGGCGGCGGCGTTGACCCTGGCCGCGCTCGCCGTCTGCGCCGCCGTCACCCTCGGACGCCCTGCTGACGGGCGTCCGGCCCCGGCAGCGGACGGCACAGCAGGGCGGCCGGGGAGGGGCGGGTGGCGGCGCGGGTGGTGAAGGCGATGCCCGCCGCGTACTCGGTGGGCAGGCACTGGCCCTTGCGGTTCCCGTAGCCGAAGTCGCCGCCGGGGCCGCCCGGCGGGCGGTTGTCGCCGCGGTCGAACCAGAGCGTCCGGCCGCCCCCGGGCAGGGCCGTACGGGCCGGGGCGCAGAGCGCCGCCGAGACCCGCTCGCCGCGCAGGCTGTAGCCGATGAGGAACTGGCCGCCCGGGCACTGGAACTTCGTGTACCCGGTGGCCCAGTCGCCGCCCCCGGGGACATACCTCTCGTCGCGGACCACGGTGTGGCCGCCCGTCGGGGCCCGCAGGTCGGAGGTGGTGCACAGGCCGCGGCCGCCGGTGTGGGCGAGCCCGGCGAGGCGGGCGCCGTCGGGGCAGACCGCCTTGCGGGCCCCGCTGTCCCAGTCTCCGGCGGCGCGGGTGCGCAGCGAGGCGTTGTGATCGCGGTGGTCCGTGGTCAGCTGGTACCAGGCGGGGGCGGCGGGGACCGGACCGGTGCGGCCGGGGGTGGTGGCGAGCGGGGACCAGCGGGCGGTGCGCCAGTCCCCCGGGTCCAGGACGCCGGAGCGGCGGCCGGCGGCGTCGTAGCGCAGCAGCGCCCAGCTGTCGCCGCCCGGGTTTCCCTGGGCGTCGGCGCTCCAGCCGACGAGGGGCCAGTACGCGAAGTCGGCGTCGGAGCGCGTCAGGTACCCGGTGAGGCGGTCGAACCAGGTGCGCGGGGCGGCCCCGGTCTCGTCGGCCCCGATGCCGAACTCGCTGATCCAGACGGGGGCGGTGAAGTGCGTGCCGGTCTCGGCGGAGACGAAGAAGGCCTGGTCGTAAAGGGTCTGTTCGAGCTCGGCCGCGGTCATGTCCTGGTAGCGGAGGTCGCTGGTCTCGCCGATTCCGGTCGCACCGCTGTGCCGGGGACCGGTGTACCCGTAGAAGTGGGCCGAGTAGACCAGCTTGTTCGAGGTGACCAGGGTGTGGGAGAGCGTGCGCACGGGAGTGAGGGTGGGGCGGCCGTGCGGGAATCCGTCCACGGGCAGGCCGAACCAGTTGATGCCCTCGACCACGATCAGCAGGTTCGGGTTGGCCTCGGTGAGGATGCGGTCGGCGGCCTCCTGGGCGGCGGCGTGCCAGTCGTGGTTGTCGCCGAGACCCCAGTTGGGGTCGTCGAAGAAGTCGCGGCGGACCTCGTTGTAGAGGTCGGCGCCGACCACGCGCGGGTTGTCCCGGTAGCGGCGGGCCAGGAAGACCCAGTCGTCTGCCCACTGAGCGGTGGAACGGCCGCTGTTCCAGCGTTCGTTGCCGTCGAGGCCGCAGCACCAGCGGGTGGTGACGGTGTGGTTGTTCGGGATGACGGCGAAGCCCGCGTCGGTGAGGGCCGCGACCACCGCGTCGTACACCTGGAGGGGGGTGCGGCCGCGCAGGGCCGGATTGGCGGCGACGGCCGCGTCCGGGACGGGGACGCTGTCGCGCAGCATCTCGTTGGAGAAGGGCAGCCGGATGCTGTTGAGCCCCAGGGCCCGGAAGTCGGCGAGCAGCGTGGGCAGGGGGACCCGGTCCAGGCCGATCGGGATGCCGTGGGCGTTCTGCCCGCTGTGGTGCGTGGCGGGATCATTGCGGTCCCCGGAGCCGTTCCAGGAGCCCTGGGCTCCGTCCCAGTTCCCGGAGCGCAGGCGGAAGCGGTTGCCCTGCGCGTCGACGATGTACCGGCCGCGGGTGGACAGGGGCGGGGTCCAGGTCTCGGCGCCGCCCGCACCGGCCGCGGGGGCGGGCACCTGGGCGGCGACGGCGGGCCCTGCGTACGGCGCCGACACCGCGCCGGCCATCAGCAGAAGGGCGCAGAGTACCGCGCGTAAGAGGCTCTTCATCTTGCTCCTGCCAGGATCCGGCCGTCCCTGCGGGCGGCTGCCGCCGGGCAGGTTACCGGCGGGTCGCCTCCGGGGGAAGTCGAACGCACGCACACTTTCGGGCGCCTCCGAGCAGCCACGGATCCGCCCGGGCGGCGCCCGGTCACGCACGGTCACCCTGTGGAAACCGCCCCGCGCCGGGCCGCGCCCCTCTACCGTGCCCTGAGGTGATTCGGGCACGGCACCGGAGGGCGGGGCGGATGGACGAGCAAGAAGACATGCGGCTGGCGGGAATGACGCCGGAGATCTCCCGCCGCACCCTCACCCTGCTGCGCGGACTCGCGGGCCTGGAGCCACCCGAGCAGGTCCCCGAGGAGGCCATGCTCGTCGCCGACGCGGTACTGGCCGAGCACGGCACCGACGGGTTGCGGGTGCTGGTGATGACGCTGGCGGCCTGGGCGACGGCCCAGGTCGAGAACGTCGCCGAGCTGAGCGGACGCAGCCACGAAGCGGTCCTGGACGCGATGGAGCTGGCCTGCATGGAGGCGAACGCCGAGGACACTCCCTAGGCCGTCTCTTTCGGATCTTGCCGGGCGGCGCAAGGGCTCGGAGCCCGCTACCCGCATCGGACCCGGAAGAAACCGTCTCCGATCGGGCCGCGATCCGCCGGGTGTCGGCGACACTGGGAGAGCAGGAGCGTCGTGGGGGGTCGTGATCGGAGGCCGTCGTGAGCACACCTTCCCCCATCCGGATCGCCGCCGTCCTGTCCACCGAGCACCGTGGACGGCTGATGTCCCAGGCCCGTGAGGTGAATTTCCCCGAGGGCGCGGGCATCTTCGACGAGGGCACGAGGGCGGATTCCTTCTGGATCGTGCGTTCCGGCACGGTGACCCTGGAGATCCCCGTGGCCGGCCGACGGCCCGCGCCGGTGGAGAGCCTCGGCCCGGGCGAGCTGGTGGGCTGGTCGTGGCTGTTCCCGCCGTACGTGTGGCAGCTGAGCGCGGAGGCGATGACACCGGTGCGGGCGTACGAGTTCGACGCCGCCACCGTCCGGATGCTGATGGACGCCGATCCCACCTTCGGGTCCGCCGTCGGGCACTGGGTCGGCCGCGTCCTCGCGATGCGCCTCCAGCAGACCCGCACCCGTCTGCTGGACCTCTACGCGCCCCGCCTGAGCGCCACGGGCTAGGCCGGCCTAGTCCCGTATGCCGGCCGACTCGACCGCCCGGCGCCGCAGGCACACCGCGGCCGGGGCGACCGCGGACAGCGCCGCCAGGGCCGCGCAGGCGGCGGACGTCGCCCCGAGCACGTCCCAGGGGATCTCCAGGGCGCTCCTGACGTCCAGGAGCGCCAGCGCCGCCCGGACACCGGCCAGGTTCAGGGCGGCGACGAGGGTTCCGGCGACCGCGCCGACGAGGACGACCAGCAGGGACTCCCCCGCCACCAGCCGCAGGACCTGCCACCGGGTGGCGCCCGCGAGGCGCAGCATCGCGAGTTCGCGGGTCCGGTCGGAGGTGGCCATGACGAGGGTGTTGGCGAGCGCGATACCGGTGTAGAGCAGGGCGATGCCGAGAACCAGCAGGAAGCCCGTCCGGGTGGTGCGTCTGGTCCCGGAGTGGTTGTCGGCCAGCCAGCGGCCCGTGGTGAGGATCCGGCCCCCGGCCTGCCGGGTGGCTTCGGCCAGCGCGGTGCGGACCGCCGCGGCGTCCGCGCCCGGGGCCAGGCGTACGTCGATCCGGTCCACGGTCGCTCCGGGGGCGTTGGCCGGGGTGACGTACGCACCGTTGTTGCCCGTGCCGACGCTCATCACGGCGGCGATCCGCAGGGTCCTGCGGGTACCGTCGCCGAGCCACACCTCGACGGCGGATCCGACGGTGTGCCGCTCCCATTCCTCGGTGACGATGACGGAGTCGTCGTCGAGGTCGGTGACCCGGCCCGCCGTGATGGGCAGTTCGGTGGTCAGGGCCAGCGCCCGGGGGTCGGCGGCGCGGGCCTCGGAGCGGATCAGCGCCACGCCTTCCTCCCGGCGGTGGACGGCGGTCGCGGCGGTGGCGGAGACGACCGTCCCGGGTACGGCCCGTACCCGTTCGACGGCGGCCCCGTCGAACCCGCCCGCACCCCCGGTGATCACGTAGTCGGCGGTGGTCCGCTGTCTGGTCTCGGCGGCCCCGGCCCCGTTCAGCGTGGCGGTGGTGCCCAGCAGGGATCCGGCCAGGGCCACGGTGACCAGGACGGGGGCCGCAACGGCCGCCGTACGGCGCACGCCCACCGCCGCGTTCTCCCGGATCAGCATGCCGCCGGCGCCCGGCAGCCGGGCCGGGAGCCACGCGATCAGCCGCACCAACGGCCCCACCAGCACCGGCGCCAGCAGCGCGAAGGCGACGATGAAGAGCATCGGGCGGCTGATGTACGTCTTGCGGTGGAGCAGGTCCGACGGGTCGGTGAGCAGGGCGTGGGCGAGGGTGCCGAGGCCGGCCAGCAGCAGCCCGGCACCGAGGATCCAGCGGCCCGGGGTCATCACGCGGGTGGGGACGGCGGCTTCGCGCAGCGCCTCGGCGGGGCCGACCCGGCCCGCCCGCCAGGAGGCGGCGACGACTCCCGCGAGGGCGACCAGGAGGCCGGTCCAGAAGGCCGCGTGGTACGGCCAGGTGGCGTCGCCGATGGCGAACCAACGAGGTGCGAGGCTCTCGTTCACCAGATGGGAGGCCAACACGGGTGCCCCGTACGCCCCGAGCAGGCAGCCCGCGGCGGAGGCCACCACGCCGAGCAGCAACGCCTCGGCGAACACCGTGCGGCGCACCTGCCCCGGAGTGGCACCGGCCGTGCGCAGCAGGGCGAACTCCTTGCGGCGCCGTTCGACGGCGAAGGCGAAGGTGGAGGCGACGACGAACACCGAGACGAAGCCGGTGATGCCGCCCGCGGTGCCGAGCAGGGCGTTGGCGGCGAGCAGGGCTTCGTCGTCCCGTTCGGGATCGGGGTCCGCGTGGCGGCGGTCCCGGCCGGTGAGGACCGTACGTCCGCCTCCCGGCCCGGGTCCGCCCGTACGGCTTCCCGTACCGCGGCCGGGTCGGCGGCGACCACGAGTTGCTGGACGGCGGGCGAGAGCCGGGCCGCGCGGGCGTCGGTCCAGAAGACGGCGTCCTCGAAGCCCAGGTCGGTGACGGTGCCGACCACGGTGACCGGCCCGCGGTCGGTGTCGATCCGGGCGCCGGGCCCGGCCCAGCCGGTGGTGACGACCTCGTCGTCGGACTGCGGGGCGCGGCCCGCTGCGAGAACGTAGGGGGCGAAGGCTGCCACCGACCACGGGTGGCCGACCAGTTGCTCCGGTCCGGCCCCGGTGCGGACGGGGAAGGAGCGGTCCTCGGTGACCGGGCCGAGGCCGGCCAGCCGCCGGACGATCTCGGGGCCGACGGGCCTCGGGTGGGCGAGCTTGCGGGTGCGCTCCCCGGCCGAACCGGGGACGCGCAGGACGTCGTTGCCCTTGACCACGACCGGGGCCCGGGCGAATCGCTCGGGGAGACGCTCCGGGCCGTCCAGGGTGGCGGCGAGCCCGAGGCACATGGCGGCGATCAGGCCGACGCCGAGGGCCAGGGCGACGAAGCTGCCGACGAAGGCCGCCCAGCGGGTGCGCACGGTGCACAGGGCGATGCTCAGCACGGCGCGCCCTCCAGCGTCGTCATGCGGGCGGCGATCTCCTGGGCGTGCGCGCCCCGGAGTTCGCCGTGCGGGCGGCCGTCGGCGAGGAAGACGACGCGGTCCGCGTAGGCGGCGGCCACCGGGTCGTGGGTGACCATGACCACCGTCCGGCCTTCGGCGTCGACCATGGAGCGGAGCAGGGTGAGCACCTCGCGGCCGGTCTGCGAGTCCAGTGCGCCGGTGGGTTCGTCGCCGAAGAGCACCTCGGGGCGGGTGATCAGGGCGCGGGCCAGGGCCACGCGCTGCTGCTGGCCGCCGGACAGCTGCGCGGGCCGGTGCCGGGCGCGGTCGCCGAGACCCACCCGGGCCAGGGCCTCGCGGACCTCGGCCCCGGCGGGGCGGCGGCCGGCCAGCCGCAGCGGCAGGGCGACGTTCTGCTCGGCGGTCAGGGCGGGCAGCAGGTTGAAGGCCTGGAAGACGAAACCGATGCGCTCCCGGCGCAGCAGGGTCAGCCGGGTCTCGCCGAGGCCGCCGAGTTCGGTGCCGCCCACGCTCACGCTGCCGGACGTCGGCCGGTCGAGCCCTGCCGCGCACTGCAGCAGGGTGGACTTGCCGGAGCCGGAAGGTCCCATGACCGCGCTGAAGGTGCCCTGCGGGAAGGCGAGGGAGACCCGGTCGAGGGCGGTGACCGCCCGGTCTCCCGAGCCGAAGACGCGGGTGACGTCCCTGAGTTGGATCGCGTCGTTTTCCATGGCCCCAGCCAACCGGTGCGGGCGGCGCGGCGCAGCGGGCCCAGACCGTGTCCCGGGGGTAGGGCCTGCCCTACCCCCGGAGAAGTTCCGGAGCCCGATCCGGAGCCCGATCCGGCAGATCACGGCAGGACGCGGCAGGTTTCGGGGAGGTCTCCCGGGCGGTGTTCGGCCGATTCGGCGGTCCGCTCCCCCACAGGTCAGCTCGCTCGTACGGCTGCGGTCTGCACTCATTCGTACACGATCCGTGACGAAAAATGGGGGTGCGAACGGGCGTTCGCCGCTCGGGTCGGCAAGACTCTGTCCGCTATCCGAAACACCGACTCAAGGGAGTGTTCGAAATGCGGTCCATCGCAAAGGGTCTCGGGCTCGGTTCCGCCGCCATGGCGCTCACCGCGCTCACCGCACTGGCCTGGCCGGGTACGGCCGGAGCCGCGCCGACCGGTACGGCGAGCCTGTACGCGCCGTCCGCGCTGGTGCTCAGTGTGACGGCCGGACCCGATGCCGACACGGGCGCGGTGCTGCGCGCGGTGACGCTCGTCTGCTCGCCGACGCCCGGCGGGACGCACCCCAGCCCGGCCGCCGCGTGCGGCGAGTTACGCGCGAACGGCTCGCAGCTCGACCCGCTCGCCGCACCGGCCGCCGACGCCGTGTGTACCAGGGAATGGAACCCGATGACGGTGACGGCCGTCGGCGTGTGGCAGGGTCGCCGGCTCCACTACACCTACACCTTCGCCAACCCGTGCGGCCTGCGGAACACCACCGGCGCGCTGTTCGGCTTCTGACCCCGCGTGATGCGGTGGGCCGGGCGGCGCCGTGCGACCGCCGTCCGGCCCACCGGGCCGTCAGCCCAGTTCGAGGCTGGTCACCCCGAACAGCTCGGTCAGGGCGAGGTCCGGGGTCGGGCCGGTGTACATCCGGGCGGTCTCGAAGGCCGGCGCCAGGCCGAGGCCCTCGAACAGCGACGCGGCCGCCGGGTTGGCGTCCGGTACGTCCACGGACACCGTCCCGTCGGGTGCGTGCCGGGCGAGCCGCCGCAACAGGGCCGTCGCCACCGCCGGGGTGGCCGCGTACAGGGGACCGATCCGATGGGCGGCGCTGGACGGGCGGATCACGCCGAGGCCCTCGATACGTCCGTCCCGGACGGCGGCCAGGGCCGTCCGGCCGGGCAGCCCGGTCCAGGCGGACAGGAACGCGTCCCTCGGGGCGGGAAAGAAGCGCCGGTCGTAGGCTGCGAGCAGGCCGAAGGGGAGCGTGCCCGCGTCGACGATCTCGACCCCCGCGTCCCCGTCCTCCGCTTCCCCGCCCTGCGGCGCACCCTCGTAGCGGAAGTTGTTCCAGGCGGAACGGAAGCCGGACTTACGGTAGTTGTCCTGCTGGTCGACGACTCCGTCCAGGCCCACCAGCCGCCCGTCGAGCCGTTCCATCCCGGCGTGCCACAGGCGGATTCCGTAGCCCCGGCCACGGAAGGCCGGCCGTGCGATGTAGAAGCCGATGAAGCCGAAGCCGGCGCCGTACCGCACGGCGGAGATGCAGGCCACCGGTTCGCCGTCCAGCCGTCCGAACAGGAACCCCGCCGGGTCGGCGACCGCGAAGGCGTACCGGTCGGAGTCCCCCGGGTTCCAGCCCTCCTCGTCCGCCCAGTCACGCATCAGCACCATGTCGGCGGCGCTCGCCCCGGTGATCTCGAATCCCGTCATGCCGGTGTTGTACCAGACGGGGACGGTGTGCGCAGGAGTGCCTGATCAGCCGTCAGGATGCTGACGAACGCGGCATGCTCCGCCTCCCGATGAAGGTCGCTGACCTGCCCGTCCCCCACTTCGACGACGCGCCAGACCCCGTCCGTGCGCAGGGCGAGGTCGGTGGTCACGAAGGGGCAGCCCAGCGCCTCGACGGCCGCCCGGACCGGTTCGAGGTCCGGCGCGGGGACCTCGGCGATCGGGCTGTCGGGGTGGGCGGTGACCATCCGGGGCGTTCCGTCCCGCCACCACACCCGCACCTCGGCGGCTGCATCCTGCGGCGCGACGAAGTGCTCGAAGGCCCGCAGCACCACCCCGCCCGTCAGGAACTCGCCCTGCAGTTCCACGAAGCGGGCGACGACGCGGTGCAGCGCGGCCGGGTCGGCGAGGTCGGGCACGTAACAGGCCTCGTCCCACTCGTGCTTGCGGGACTTCACGTAGTCCTTGACGACGGCCGCCCCCGGCGGCAGGCCCGCCGCGAGGGCCTCCAGACCCTCCCGGTCCGGTGCCACCCCGTGCCCCGTCGGCAGCCAGCCGCTGACCGGGGTGAGGCCCGCGAAGGTCTCGTACCAGCCGGGGAGTTCGTGCGCCCGGCGGTAGGCCTCCGGGGTGACGGCGAGCTCGCCGCCGCGGCCGCGCAGGGCCGCGTCCAGTTCGGCGTACCGTCCTGCGGGGATCATCCACCCCCGGTACCAGACGGCTCCGGCGCCCTCGGGCACGCGCGCCACCGCCCGCTCGGCCTCCCCGGCGAGCAGCGCGTCGTGGTCGATGAGCAGGGCTGTGCCCCCGGAGGCGCGCAACTGCCGGGCCTCCGCCGCGAAATGGGCGTCGGCCCGGCGCTCGTGCAACGGGTCGGAGCAGTAGAGGACGGTGGTGGTCGCGGTTGTCGTAGCCATGCGCCCACCCTATGAACGGCCCCGTGGATCACCGTACGGATTTCAGCCCGCGCAGATCACGTCGTCGAGCCGGATGGGGGTGGAGTCGAGACGGACGTACGCGGTGAAGGTGTCCGTGTCCCCCGAACCCCAGTGGGTGGTCACGGTGGCCCACCCCACCGAGGCGGTCTTCGCGACGGTGACGGGACCGATACTGATGTCCCGTGGCTCGTCGTGGGCGCAGAGCAGGACGTCGACCTCCTCATTGACCAGCTGTCTCTCCTTGAGGATCTGCGATACGCGGGTCTCCCGGTCCTGCGCGGACGGACCGTGCTCACCGTAGAAACCGACCAGGAAATCGCCGATCTGGGCGGCGGTGTGTCCCCTCCCGGCGACCGCGGCGGGCGCGGCGGATGCCATGAGGGCGAAGGCGGGGACGGACGGCATGACCGGCAGCGCAAGCAGGGTCAGCAGCAGGGCACCGAGACGGTACGGCTTGAGCATCATGTCCGGTCTTGTACCCGCCGGGCCGGTGGATCGGGAGTGCGTGGCCCGGATCTCACTCCTGCGGGGGGCGGGATTCACCGCAGAAACGACCCTCCGGCCGGTGCGCGGAAATGGGCTCGCGGGCGGCCCGCACCCGTACGTAGGGTCGCCGCATGGGGAAGCCACTTGTCGCAGTGTTCAGCGGGGCCGGGATGTCCACCGACTCCGGGATTCCGGACTACCGGGGGCCCCAGGGCCTGTGGCGGCGGGATCCCGACGCCGAGAAGCTCGTGACGTACTCGTACTACATGGCCGATCCGGAGATCCGGCGCCGCTCCTGGCTGATGCGTGCGGAGATCGGCGCGCTCGGAGCACGGCCGAACGCCGCGCACCTGGCCGTGGCGGAGCTGGAGCGGGGCGGCACCCCGGTGCGGGTGATCACCCAGAACGTGGACGGCCTCCACCAGCTCGCCGGAATGCCCGACCGCAAGGTGTTCGAGCTGCACGGCAGTGCCCGCTCGGTGGTGTGCACGGCCTGCCATGCCCGGTCGGGCATGGACGAGGCGCTGTCCCGGGTGGCCGCCGGTGAGCCGGATCCCGCCTGCCTGACCTGCGGCGGGATCCTCAAGTCGGCAACGGTGATGTTCGGCCAGCGGCTCGACCCCGAGGTGATGGGGCAGGCGATCGCGGTGGCCAAGGGGTGTCAGGTCTTCATCGCCGTCGGGTCGACCCTGCAGGTGCAGCCCGCCGCGTCGCTCGCCGGGATGGCCGCGGATGCCGGGGCCCGGCTGATCATCGTGAACGCGGAGGAGACCCCGTACGACCCGCTGGCCGACGAGGTCGTCCGCGAGCCGATCGGTACCGCCCTGCCGGCCCTGCTGGCCAGGATCGCCGCGCCCTGACCCACGTCGGTCCCGCGCCCGCGACAGCCCCTACCCCGCGTCGGCCGCCCGGCGCATCTCCGCCACGTCCAGCTTCTTCATCTGCATCATGGCGGCGGTGGCCCGGGAGGCCCGCCCCGGGTCCGGGTCGGCGATCAGGTCGATGGCGCCGGCCGGGATGACCTGCCAGGAGACGCCGAACTTGTCCTTGACCCAGCCGCAGACGCCCTCCTCGCCGCCGTCCGCGGTCAGCGCGGACCAGTAGTAGTCCGCCTCGGCCTCGTCGGCGCAGTGGATCTGGAAGGAGATCGCCTCGCTGAAGGTGAACTGCGGACCGCCGTTGAGGCCGATGAACTTCTGGCCGTTGATCTCGAACTCCACGACCATGACCGAGTCGGCCTCGCCGGGTCCGGCCTCGGTGTAGCGGCCGATCCGGCCGAGCCTGCCGTCCTTGAAGACGGACAGGTAGTAGTCGGCGGCCGCTTCCGCATTGCCGTCGAACCACAGACACGTGGTGAATCCGTTGCCGTTGCCGCTCATATCTGCCTCCGGGCCGGGGTGGTGGACGGTGGACACCGTCCCTCACATACAGACCGGCCCCGGACCCGAAATTCATCGGTGGTCCGGGGCCGGTCCGTCATTGCGCCCGAAATTCGCCCGTACGGCTTACTTCGCGGGCTCCGCACCCATCGCGAGCATCCGCTCGACGACACGCTCGGCGGCGTTGCCCTTGTCCAGGTCGCAGAACTCGGCGCGGAACGCCGCCCGGGCCTCGGCGTACTCCGCCCCGACCGCGTCCGCGTTGCGCACGGCCTCGATCAGGCTCGCCGAGTCCGCCAGCAGCGGTCCGGGGGCCTTCGCCTCCAGGTCGAAGTTGAAGCCGCGCAGCGTGCCGCGGTAGTGCTCCAGGTCGTACGTGAAGAGCAGGATCGGCCGGTCGGTGTGCGCGAAGTCGAACATCGCGGAGGAGTAGTCCGAGATCAGCACGTCGGCGACCAGCAGCAGGTCGGCCGTGTCGGGCCAGCGGGACACGTCGACGACGAATCCGTCGCGGACGGCGTCGCGGACCTGCTCCGTCACGTGGCGGTGGCTGCGGATGAGCAGGACGTGGTCCTCGCCCAGCTCACGGCGGGCCTCCTCCAGGTCGATCCGCAGGTCGAGCTTGTAGCCGCCCGTGAAGGCCTCGTTGTTCTCGCGCCACGTGGGCATGTAGAGGACGACCTTCTTGCCCTCGGGCAGGCCGAGCCGGCGCCGGACCTCCGCGATCCGCTGCGCGTCGGGCCGCACCAGCGCGTCCGTGCGCGGGCTGCCCGCCTCGATGACCTCGCCGTCGTAGCCGAGGGCGCGCTTGAGGACGGGGGTGGCGTAGGAGCTCGGGGAGGCGAGCAGGGTCCACTGGGCGCTGTCGTGCTCCAGCCCCTCCAGGATGTCCGGGCTCGTGTAGTAGTCGTGCATGAAGTCGTGGCCGATCTGCTTGATCGGCGTGCCGTGCCACGTCTGTACGACGACCTGGCCGGAGCGGCGCTCGAAACGCCGCGGCACGTTGTCGTTGGTCACGAAGTAACGGGCGCGGGCCATCACCTCCCACGACTCCACGCTGTTGTACTGGACCGCGCGGGCGGTCTTCGGGACCTCGGTCTGGCCGTCGCGGACCAGCCAGATGTGCTCCAGCTTCTCGCCGCGGCGCACCAGTTCCTCGTGGATGGCGCGCGGCGAGTCGCCGGAGCTCTGCCCGTGGAAGGTGTCGTAGACGACGATGTCCTTGACCGGCAGCGCGCGCTGCGCCGGGTAGGTCTCGAACCGGGCGACGCGCTGCGCGTAGTTGGCGCGGTCGTGCGGGCTGATCAGCGGGTCGGCGACCAGCACCGTGCGGTCGTGGAAGCGGGTCTCGACCCGCATCCGGCGGCCCTGGACGGTGAAGGGGTGCGGACCGGTGAAGAGGAGCCCGGGGCTCATCTGCACGGGGGCGCCGCGGTCGACGCCGAGCAGTCCGGCGGTGGTTCCGCCCTCGGCGACGGGACGCATCGTGGGCCACCAGCGACCCTCGGGGAGGGTGGTGCGGCCGGCGTACGCCTCGGGGAGCACGGGCCGGAAGGCGGCTTCGAAGGTGTCCCCGGAGCGGGTCACCGGGTAGCTGTACTCCACGCCCTGGGCGTTGTGCACGACGAGCTCGTACGGCTCGTCGGTCGGCGCGACGAAGCGGCCGCGCAGGGTGAGGGTGCCGTCCTCGGCCGAGACCTCGTCGACCAGCGGCGGGGAGGGCTGCACGGAGAGGGTGAGGTGTCCGGTGTTGCCGCGCTTGGCGAACAGGGAGCGGCCCGCGACCTCGCCGGGCAGGGGCAGGACCAGACCGTCGAACCCGCCGCGCTCGTCGTGGACCAGGCGGTGCTCGGTGCCGTCGGGGCCGACGACGGAGAGGCTCCAGGGCTCGGGGGTCCACGCGCCGGGCTCGCACGGGGCGTCCGCCACGGCGGCCAGCTCGGCCAGCGGTACCCGGGCGGTGAAGGCGGTGCGGCCGGCGCCGGACGCGGCGCTGTCCAGCGGGAAGGTGAGGACGGTGCCGGTGGTGACGTGGGCGGCCCGCAGGGTGGTGGCGCCGACGGCCTCGGCGGAGAGTTCACCGATGATCTCGACGGCGTCGTCACCGGCGGCCTTGACGTCCAGGGCGCGGGCGCGGGTGATCTCGACCTGGATGGTGAGAGCGCCGGCGACGGACGGGACGATCCGGACGTCGGGGGCCACCCAGTGCGGCGGCGGGCTCTGACCGGTGTCGTGCTCCCCGCCCCGGAGGCGGGCGCGGTGCAGACCGCCGGCCCCGGTGACGGCGACGGACGTGGTCCATATGCCCTGGTTCCACTTACCGCCCGACTGGAAGATCGAGGGGTCGACCGTGGCGGTGAAGCCGGCCCAGTCCGCGTGGCGCAGAGCGAGGTGCGGGGCGTTCACCGTGGCCATCGGGGAGGCGACGGTGCGGGCGCTGACGACGGAGCGGCGGCGCTTGCCCCCCTCGCGGAAGACCAGCATCTTGCGGGAGCCGAGACGGCTCTCCGCGCCGAGGTGGCCGGGGAGGGCGTAGCCGCGCAGCAGCAGCTTGCCGTCGACCCAGCTCGCCTGCTCCAGGCGGCTGACGACGCGGCGCTCGCGCGGGCCGAGGGTGAGGATCTTGGCCGGCACCGGCGGGCGGCCGTGCAGGAAGGGGTAGTCGGCCTGCGGGCGGGCGAGGCCCTTGACCGGCACGCTGTAGTGGTAGTCGCGCTGGTGGTCCTGGAGCGCGATGAAGTCCTCGACGCGGCCTTCGCCGGCCAGGTACGCCTTGAGCCGGTCGGCGACGGTCAGGTCGGACCAGGGGCCGGTGCCGATCTCGCGGACGAGACCGCCGACCTCCTTGACGAACGCGGCACGGAAGTCGGGGCCGCCCTCGCCGACGTACTTGTAGATGAGCGGGAGTTCCTCGCTCAGCACGTTGTAGTCGTAGTCCCGCAGGTAACGGACGTACTTGGCGCCCTGCTTGGCCTTGAGGGACTCACGGACCAGGCGCACGGACTTCACGCGGTCGATGAGGGAGATCGGGTCGGTGGAGCGCTGGGTGATGGAGCGCTCGCCGGTCTCGCGGACGCGCCAGTGGTAGACGCAGTCGCTGATGATGTCGACGCTGGAGGCGAAGTAGTGCGCGGGGATGCTGACCGGGGCGTCCTCGTAGAGGATGCCCTCCGGGTACTGGAAGCCGTGCTTGTCCCAGAAGCTGCGCCGGTAGACCTTGTTCCACGCGGTGCGGTCGGTGACCAGCGCCGGGAACTTGGAGATGTGGGTCTTCAGCTGGGTCCGGGCGAAGGCGGCCCGGTGGCCCCAGGACTGCTGCATGCCGACGGAGCGGAACCGCTTGACGTTGCCGCCCGCGAAGTCCGAGCCCGTCTCGTCGAGCGCCTCGATGAGACGCTGGTAGGCGTAGTCGGGCATCGTGTCGTCACTGTCGACGAAGGCCAGGTACTCGGCGTCCTTGTCGGCGTGACGCGCACCCACGTTACGGGCGGCACCGAGGCCCGCGTTGTCCTGCATCACGACGCGGAAGCGCTTGTCCCGGGCGGCGAATGCCTTGGCTATGACGGCACTGGTGTCCGTGGACCCGTCGTCCACGAGGATGACCTCGAAGTCGTCGAAGGTCTGGGATGCGATCGATTCCAGGCACTCGTCGAGGTAGAGCTCGACGTTGTAGACGGGGACGACGATACTCAGGCGCGGGGGCATGGGTGGCGGTTTCTCCAGCGTTTTATGCTTTGTCGATGATCAGCTGCTCACAGCATCTTACTCTGTAACAGAGTCATAAACTCCACCCATATGGGGCATACGCAGCCGATCGCCAGGGCGGACGGCAAAGAATTCAGCCGTCCGCCACTCAGACGACGCGGGTTCGACGCGGCCCGACCGTGCCCGGCGGGCCGGTCAGACCTCCAGTTCGGCCTCGATCTTCTTCAGCTGATGGCGGGCCATCGCGAGGTTGGCCCGCCCCTTGTCGAGCGCCAGGTAGAGGAAGAAGCCCGAGGAACCACGGCCCTTCATCAGCCGGATCAGGTGGTACTGGCCGCCGAGAGTGATGAGGATGTCCTCGATCTCGTCCTTGATGCCGAGCATCTCCATCGTGCGGACCTTGGCGCGCACCACGTCCGTGTTGCCCGCCGCCGCGACCGCGAGGTCGAGGTCCTTGCCGCCGCCGATCGTACCGAGGGCCATGCCGCTGCCGTAGTCCACGAGGGCGGCACCGATCGCGCCTTCGATGGTGGTGGTGGCTTCCTTGAGTGCGGTCTCCACATTGACCATGAGAGGTTCCTCTTTCTTGTTTCACTTGACTGGGATGTGACTGAGGTGTGACTGGAATGTGACTGGCTGTAGCAGTGGCGGCGCGCGTCGGACCCGGGGTCCTGCGGCCCCGGGGGCCCATCACCCCGGCGGGCCTCCGGGCCCTCGTCGCCCGAGGGTGCGGTCGATCAGTTCGGCTATCCGCTGACTCGAACGCCGGGCCTCCAGATGGAGGCGCCCGACGTTGACACGCGGCTCGGCGGTCAGGGTGAGCACGGCCGCCAGGCCCGCCGCGTAGGTCGCGACGTATCCGTCCTCACCGCGCACGAGCAGTTCGCGGAAGGCACCCTGGCCGGTGCAGTCGCTGAGCCGCTGAGCCACCCCGAGGGCGGCGGCGGTGAGCGCGGCGACGGTCTCGGCCTCCGCGGCGGCACTGTCCTGGGCGAGGACGAAGCCGTCGGCGCTCGCGGCGAGGGCGCCGGTGAGCTGGGGTACCCGGGCCCGCAGCCTGCGGAGCTCGGCGAGTATCTCGGCCTCCGTCTCGGGGGGCACCGTACTCATGTCGGCCTTTCTCCTTTCGGGCTGCCTACGCTCGGAGCGGTCGGCGCGGAGGGCCGGTCGCAGCGGGAGCCTCACAGGCTTGCCTCCAGTGCGTCGCGTAACCGGCGGAGCAGCGCCACGTCCGGGGATTGGGCCTCGGTCATCCAGTCGGGCAGGGGCGCCACGGCCGGCGGCGGGGCCGGGGTGTGGGGGGTCTCGACCAGTCCGGCCGCCGCGAGGCGCCGGACGTCGAGCAGGGTGTGGAAGGCCGGCCGGCCCAGGACCCATGCCAGGTCGGCCGGGGTGCGCAGGCCGTCGGCCTGGCGGAGCAGGGTCCGCTGCCGGGCGGTGATCGTCTGACCGGGCGCGGCCGCCCGGGGTACCACCGGCGAGGTGTCGAGCAGGGGGTACGGCCAGACCGCGTCGAGCAGGTCACGACGGCGGCGGGTCTCCCGCTCGACGGCGGCGGCGGGAACGGAGCGGACGGATCCGATCCAGTGGGTGGCCCCGCGGCGGAACCGGGAGGGGCCGCTGCCCGGGGAGAGTGCGAAGAAGGCGGCGTCGAATATGGCGGCGAGGTGGCATATCTCCAGCTCCCCGCCGGCGAGCCCGCCGCTGTCGACGAGGAAGCGGGCGACCTGGCGCCGGGCGCCGGCCCGGTCCACCGCCTCCCGCCACCGCTCGGGGGCGAGGCCGCCGCCGGTGGTGAGCAGTACGTCGAGGCCGGGGGTGGCCGGGCTCTCCGCGTGCACGATGCGGCCGTCCTCCAGAAAGAGGGTGCCGCGGTCGCGGAGCAGGGCTCCGGTGGCTCGCTCCTCGGCGAGTCGGGTGAGTAGGGGGGAGACAGCGGCGGAGGCGTTCGCGCTCGCGGCCGCGACCTGGGTGGTCATCTGAGCACCAGTCCCTCGGCCAGGGCGCGGAGCCTGTGGCGCGCGAGGGCGAGGTTGCCGTCCGCGCGGTCGAGCCACAGGTGCAGGAATACGCTGCTGTCGAAGCTCGTCTCGACGAAGCGCAGTACGTGGTATCCAGTGCGGGTGGTGACGATCAGATCCTCGACGGGCGGGCCGGCCGGTAAGCCGGCGGACGAACCGGCGGAGGGTACGGCTCCGCCTCCGTGTGCCGGGTCGGTCTCCGCGGGGGCGAAGGACTCGTACTCGGCGGCCGCCCGGGCCAGTTCGGCGGTCTCGGCGGCGGTGGTCTCGTGGTCACCCACGGGTGATTCCCCGGCGGTGCCGAGGGCCAGTCCGCTGCTCCAGTCGACCAGCGCGGCCCCCCGCGCACCAGGCAGGGCCATGGCTTCGAGCAGGCATTCGTCGATCCCGGGCACGCGGGCTCCCCTCCCGGCCGGACGTGCTGTGTGCACGGTAGTGCGGCGCGACAGGAGGGAACTTACTCAAGTTCCACAGTACGAAAGGGCGTTCTGGCATTTTCCGCTGGAACATGCCAGGAAGCGTGTGAGAGCTTGGCCGGAACGCGTCAGAATCTGATCACGAAGCGAGCGGAAGATCGTCCGCGAGGCGGAACGACCCTCCCTCGCGCAGCACATAGCCCTCGTGGCTGAGGGTGCGCAGCAGGTGGTAGACCGTGGGCAGCGGGATCCCGGTGAGCCGGGCCAGCCGTTTGGCCGTGGCACCGCCCTCCGCGGACATCGCTTCCAGGAGGCGCAGCGCGCGCTGCACGGAACCGATCAGGGTGGGTGTGCTGTCCTTCTGACCGTGGTCGGCGCCCATGGCTGGTCCCCCTGCTCCGGTACGAGGCCTGGCGAACCCATCAAAGTCGCTCACCGGGCGCAAAACCAGCGGGACTCGCGTAAACCTGAGCATAAGATCACCGCATCCTGGAGTCCGGGCGGGCTGCGAACGGGCTGCGCGCGCCCCCTCACCTCGTGCAGGTCACGTACGCCGGGAGCGGGGTGTCCGCGATCAGGTACCGCGGCAGGGACAGCCCGAAGCGGCGTTCCAGGACGGCGAGGATGCGCCGGTCCCGGTCCCCGTCCGCCTCGTCGGCCGGCCGGGCGCACGCGCCCTCCGGGGTGAGGATCCCGGCCGCGATCAGCTCCGGGAGCAGGAAGTCCGGCCGGTGGCCGCCGCGCCAGACCTCCTCGCCCAGTGCGAAGCAGCACACCAGCTCCCCGTCCCGGGCGTACGCGAACTGCTTGGGCGGATGGTCGGGCTGCGGGTCGAGGTGGACGGCCTCGACACCGCCCCGGGAGACCTCGGCGAGCCGCTCCGCGCCGGCCGGCAGGCCGTGTTCGACGGCGAAGGACCAGCCGCCCCACCTGCCGACCCGGGCCACGCCGTCACCGTCCACGGTCTCGCCGACCATGCTCCAGGCGGCCGGCGCGCCCAGCGGCGCCGGCCGCACCCCCGGCAGCGCACCGAGCCGCGCGGCGAGTTCGTCGGGGTCTATGCCCCGGGCGAAGGTCAGACCGGCGAACCACTGGTCCCAGTCGGCCAGCCACCGGATCCCGGCCGCCGCACCCTCCACGACATCCGGAATATCCCTTATGCCTGCGATGTCCGCCATATCCGCACGCTCCACGGTTTCCCCACCCCGCCGGTGCTTGTTCACCGGCACGATAGTCAGTCCGCGGGCTTCTCCGGGAGGAGGCGCTCGACCATCGTCCGAATGAGCCCCTGCACCGAGTGCGCCTCGAGCATCGCGGGGGCGGTCAGGTCGTCCACGATCAGTCCGAGCATCGCCAGGTACATCAGGACCACGCCCTGCCGGTCCCCGGGCAGGCCCGCGTCCAGGTGCCAGGTGATGTTGGCCTCCAGCTCCAGGCCCTGGAAGGCGGCGAGCTCCGCCTGGAGTTCGGGGCGCCGGGTGCCCTCCAGCCGCAGCTCCAGCATCGCGATATGGACGCTGCGCTCGCGCCGCATCCGTTCCAGGAGCCGGGCGAGCAGGACCGCGGTGTCCGGCGGGCCGGCGAGGTCCGCCGGGTCCGGCACCAGCCGCTCCCGGGTCCGGTGCAGGATCTGGACGAGCAGCTGGGACCGGTTGGCGAAGTAGTTCGACGCGGTGCCCGTGGGCACCCCCGCCTCCGCGTCCACGGCGCGCAGGGTCAACCCCCGCGAGCCCTCGCGCGCCAGGACTTCGATGGCGGCGTCGAGCAGCGCGGCGCGGCGCTGCGGGTTCTGGCGCATGAGCGGGTCCCTGGGGGTGGAGGGGGAAGTTCCGGTGAGCACTGCAAGTGCAGTGATTCGCTCACGGTAGCGGACGCGGCCGGTCCGGGCCCTCCCCACCGCCCCCTCCCCCGTGTCAGGCTGCGCGTCATGGAGCGGATCATCGAGGAGATACGCGAGGACCTGTCCCGCCGGATCGCCGTGGCGGCGGACCGGCTCGCCGACCGGACGCTGACCGAAGACCCCGCCTACGCCGCCCTGCTGGGCCGGGCCGAGCTGCGCGAGCGGATCCACCACCACCTCCGCGAGGCCGTCGAGGGTCTGATGCGCAGCTCGCGCGGCCTGCCGGTGGAGCTCGCCGAGGCCCGGGCCATCGGCGCGCTCCGTGCCGAACAGGGCCTGCCGCTCGCCTCCCTGCTGCGCACCTACCGTCGTGGCGGCCGGCTGCTCTGGCAGAGCCTGACCGAGGCGGTCGCCGCCCACGACCGGGCGGCTCTGCCCCGGCTGCTGCCCGGAGCGGCGGCGCTGTGGGACGTACTGGACCAGATGACGGACGCCGTGACCGAGTCGTACCACCGCGCCGGGGCCGCGCAGGGCGACCGCGAGCGGGAACGCCGGGCCGCCCTGCTGGACGTCCTGCTCGACGGCGCCGACGGCCCCTCGGCCGCTGCCGACGCGGAAGCCGCCGCCGCGCAGCTGGGGTTGCCGGAGCGGGGCCGCTTCGCCGTGGTCGTACTGGCCTCCGACGGCTCCGGGGGCCACACCGCCCCCACCGGGAGCGCCTCCGCGCCGCGCGTCCTGTGGCGGGTCCGCGCCGACGGGGAGATCGGCCTGGTGGAGCTGGGCCACCATCCGCTGGAGTCCGTACGCGACCTCCTCGCGCCCCTCGGGGTGCGCGCAGGGGTCGGCCCGGTCGTCGGGGCGCCGGCCGAGCTCGTCCGGGCGCACCGGCTGGCCGCCCTCGCCCTGCGCACCGCTTCCGAGTCCGAGGGCCCGCGCACCGCACTGCTGGACGAACGGCTGCCGGCGGCACTGGTCGCGGGCCAGGCCGAACTCGCGGGGCGGCTGTGCCATGTGGTGCTGGGTCCGGTGCTCGCGCTGCCCGCGGAGGACCGGCGGACGCTGCTGACCACCCTGGGCACCTGGCTGGCCTGCCGGGGTTCGACCACGTACGCCGCGCAGCGGCTGTACTGCCACCGCAACACGGTCTCCAACCGGCTGCGCCGGCTGGAGCAGCTGACCGGCCGTTCGCTGTCCGACCCGCGGCACGTGGTGGAGTTGGCGCTGGCGCACTCGGCGGTGCTGCAGCGCGCCGCCGCGGAGCCGGCTACCCGTCCCGCCGTACCGGAGCAGCGGGTTTCGCCGACTCCAGGAGGTACGGCACGTCGATCACCGCGACGCCCGGGGTGAACAGCAGCCGCGCCTTCAGCCGCAGGGCGTTCTGGTTGTGCAGGGGCTGCTCCCACCAATGGCCCACCACGTACTCGGGGATCACCACGGACAGCATGTCCGTGGCGCTGTCGGCGGCCAGTTGCTGGACGTGGGCCAGGATCGGGCCCACCACCTCCCGGTACGGCGAGTGCAGGATCTTCAGCGGAAGCCCGGTGTCGTGCTCGGCCCACGCCTCGCGCAGCCGGGCCGCCTCCCCCTCGTCCGCCGCGACGGTGACAGCCGTCAGGGTGTCGGGGCGCAGCCCCTGCGCGTAGCCGATGGCCTTGAGCGTCGGGGCGTGCACGGCGGCGACCAGGACCAGGACGTGGTGGCGGGCGGGCCTGCGCACGGTGGCGTCGGGGGCGACGGCGACCTGCCGGGCGACCTGGTCGTAGTGGCGGCGGACGCCCTTCATACCGAGGAAGAGCAGCGGCATGGCGATCACGACCAGCCAGGCGCCGTGCGTGAACTTGGTGAGCAGGACGATGACCAGGACCAGGGCGGTCAGGGCGGCGCCGACCGCGTTGATGGCGCGACTGCGGTGGATGTGGATGCGCTCCTCGCGCGGGGTGGCGGGTGAGGCGAGCACCTTGCGCCAGTGCCGGACCATGCCCGCCTGGGAGAGCGTGAAGGAGACGAAGACGCCGATGATGTAGAGCTGGATGAGGCGGGTCAGTTCGGCGTCGAAGGCCACGATGAGGGTGATGGCGGCCAGGGCGAGCAGGACGACGCCGTTCGAGTAGACGAGCCGGTCGCCGCGGTTGTGGAGCTGGCGGGGCGCGAACCGGTCCCTGGCCAGGATCGAGGCGAGCATCGGGAAGCCGTTGAAGGCGGTGTTCGCGGCGAGGATCAGCACGCCCGCGGTGACGGCCTGGAGCAGGTAGAAGAGGAAGTGCCAGCTGCCGAAGGTGGCGCGGCCGATCTGGGCGAGAGCGGTGGAGGTGGCGGTACCCGGGGGCAGGCCCAGTTCGGTGGGGTCGGCCGCAACGTGCACCTGGTAGGACATGGCGAGGGCGGTGATGCCGACGAACATCGTCACGGAGAGCACGCCCATCGCGGCGAGCGTGGTCGCCGCGTTCCTGGCCTTGGGCTTGCGGAAGGCGGGTACACCGTTGCTGATCGCCTCGATGCCCGTGAGGGCGGTGCACCCGGAAGCGAAGGCGCGCATCGCGAGGAACACCAGGGCGAGCCCCGTGTAGGTCTCGACCGCGGTGATCGGGAGGTCGGCCGACTCGGCGCGGATGGTGTCGCCGGTGCCGAGGCGGACGGCGGCGACGGCGAACATGAGGTAGATGACGAGGACGAAGCCGTAGGTGGGGATGGCGAAGACGCGGCCCGACTCCCGTACGCCGCGCAGGTTCATCAGGACCAGCAGCACCACGAAGCCCACGGACAGGGCCACTTCGTGGTCGTTCAGTGCGGGGATGGCCGAGGTGATGGCGGAGACCCCGGAGACGACCGAGACGGCGACGGTCATCACGTAGTCGACGAGCAGGGCGCTGGCGGCGGTGAGCGCGGCGGTCTGTCCGAGGTTCTCGTAGCTGACGACGTAGGCGCCGCCCCCGCCGGGATAGGCGTGGCAGGTCTGCCGGTAGGAGGCGACGACGACGACGAGCAGGAAGACGATGGCGGCGGCCGCGTACCAGGTGAGGTGCAGCAGTGCGACGCCGCCGAGGGCGAGGACCAGCAGGATCTCCTCGGTGGCGTAGGCCACGGAGGAGAGCGGATCGCTGCAGAAGATCGGCAGGGCGAGCCGCTTGGGCAGCAGGGTCTCCCCCAGCCGGGCGGTGTCGAGAGGTTCGCCGACCAGCATGCGTTTCGCATTGATACGCCTCATTCGGGCATGATCGTGCATCTGTGTCGCCTGTCAGCCCTTCTGGGGCTTGTGTCACCCGGCGAGCTCCTCCGCCCGGTGCGCGAGCCACAGGTCGTACCGGGCACTGGGGGACTGCAGCAGGGAACGTTCCAACAGCGCCTCGATCCGGGCCAGCCGCTTGCGGGCACCGGGAACCGAGACGCCCAGCGCGGCGGCCGCCGGGACGAGTTGGGCGTCGTGCGCCAGCCAGGCGCGGACGGTGACACGGGCTCCCGGCGGGGCGTCCGGTCCGCTCAGCCCGCTCAGATGGGTACGGGCCCAGTCGGTCAGGCGCGGATCGCGCAGCACGTCGTCGAGATCGGGGGCGGCGGCCTCGAAGTCACCACCGCTCCCCGCCCATGCTCCCGCTCCCGCTCCCGAGGTCAGCCGCAGTGCCAGGGAGAGCGCCGCCTGGTCCGCCAGGCGTGCGAGGTCGAGGCCGAGCAGCGCCTCGATCAGGCGGAGCCGGGCCGCCAGGGTGTTGCGGTGGATCTTCAGCAGCCTGGTGGCGTGCGAGGTGAAGTTCAGCCAGGCGTGGGCGGTGGCGCGCAGCTCCTGCCCGCCGGGGTCCTGGGGGCGCCGGGGCGCGTACGTGTGCAGGGGCGCGAGCAGGGCCTCGGCCCAGCCGGCCCCCGCCCCGTGGGCGGCGAGCGCCAGTTCGGGGCCGGGCCCGAACCGGGCGTGCCGATCGACGCGCCCCCGGGCGACGGCCAGTGCGTGGAAGGCCTGGGTGTAGGCGGTCGGGGCCTCGCTCAGGCCCATCTCCCCGCTGACACCGACCGCGCAGTCCGGCGCGCCCTCCACCAGCGCTTCGGCCAGGGGGTCGCCGGCGGCCGAGCCCATGGCGGAGGCGGGCGGGGCGAGCACGATGAGGTGGCGTACGTAGACCGGGCAGCGCACGATCCAGGCCCGGCCGCCCGTCAGTTCCCGGCAGAGCCGGGTGACTTCGGCGCGCCGTCCGGTCGGGCACTCGACGACGTACATCCGCATCGGGTCGGGCAGTGCGGGGCCCAGCGTGCCGGAGATCTGGTGGGCGGTGGACAGCCAACCGTTCATCAGCAGGTGGAGGACGGCCTCGCGGACCTGCGCCTCGGCGTGCCGGACCCGTTCCTCCCGCCGGCCGGCCTCCTCGGCGCGCAGCACGAGGTCCAGCGGTACGGCGGCGTCCGCGAGGAGTGCGGGCGCGTCGGGGTGGTGCGGCCGCTCCAGTACGGCGGCCAGCGCGCGCCGGCCGTCGAGTGCGAACACCAGGGTCGCGGAGTCGGCGCCGTGCAGGACCGCCGACCGTACGCCGCGGGCACCCAGCTCGGCGGCGCCGCGCACGGCGGCCTCGGGAGCCGGGCCGTGCTCCGTTCGGGCGTCCACCACCCCGACCCATCCACCGAGGTGGGAGGCGAGCCACTCCAGCAGTGCGGCCGATCCCCCGGCGTGGGCGAGCCGGTGAACCTTGAGGATCTCGTCGGACCGGGACACGGCCGCATTCAACCACCCGCCGCACACTGTGCGCTGTGATACCGGTCTCGCCATGTCACTGGGCAGGACGAACCCTGCGCGCGCCCCGGCCGGCATCTAGGCTGGACGACGAGCGGCAGGATCCCGGCGGCTTCGATTGGATCGGACACGGGGGAAGCCACGGGATCCCGCCGCCACTCACATCCGGCGCGCCGCGCTGCGGATGGCCTCCCGGATGCGGAAGTAGGTACCGCAGCGGCAGATGTTGGCGATGGCGTCGATGTCCTCGTCCGTGGGATCGGCGGTCCGCTTCAGCAGGGCGACGGCGGCCATGATCTGGCCGGGCTGGCAGAAGCCGCACTGGGCGACGTCCTGTTCGAGCCAGGCCTCCTGCACGGGGTGCAGGTCGTCCCCGTCCGCCAGGCCCTCGATGGTGGTGACCGACCTGCCGGCGCAGGCGGAGACGGGCACCACGCAGGGGCGGATGTCGGCGCCGTCCAGGTGGCTGGTGCAGGCCTTGCAGACGTCCACCCCGCAGCCGTACTTGGGACCGCGGACGCCCAGCATGTCGCGGAGCACCCACAGCAGGGGCAGGTCGTCGGGCGCGTCCACGGTGACGCTCCGCCCGTTGACGGTGAAGGTGTGCGAGGGCACGGCGGTACTCCTGGCTCGGGCTATCGGGGGTAGGGGGTGAAGTCGACGTCGAAGTCGAGGGGGAAGCTGCGCGGCCTGGAACCGGTCGCCCTGGCCCAGGCGTTGGCGATCGCGCCGACCGCGGCGGGCACCCCGAGTTCGCCCGCGCCGCCCGGCTCGTCGCCGGTGGCCGGCAGGACGAAGACCCGTACGTCGTGCGGGGTGTCGCGCTGCCTGGCCCAGTGGAACTGGCTGTAGCTGCCCTCCAGCGGAAGCCCCTTGTCCAGGTGCAGCCCGGCACGCAGGGTGGTGGAGATCGCGTCGGTGAGACCCCCGATCATCTGGGCCTCCAGTCCGCGCGGATTGACCGGCAGGCCCACGTCCACGGCGATGACCGCCCTGGTGACGCGGACGTGGTCCGGGTCGCGGGTGTCGATCTCGACGAGGCACGCGGTGCGGGACTTGTACTCCTCGTGGAAGGCGATGCCCTGCGCGCACCCGGCCTCCATCGGCCGTCCCCAGTTCCCTTCCTTCGCGACCTTGTCGAGTACGGCGCGCTGGGCGTCGTTCTTCAGGAAGGTGCGCCGGAAGGCGTACGGGTCCCGGCCCGTCCGGGCGGCGAGCTCGTCGACCACGATCTCCTCGGCTCCGCGCGTGTTGGCGGAGTACACCGACCGCCACGAGGCGGTGGGGATACCGGTGGGCACCTCGGTGAGCGCCTGGGTGGTGAGCCCGAAGTGGTAGGGGGACTTCACCGTGGTCAGGAAGAGGGTCTGGGCGAGGGTGGCGTTGCCGATGCCGAGCGGCAGGTGCGCCGCGGTGGCGGTGATGATCTCGCCGAGGCCGTGCCGGAAGTCGGTCTCGGCGGCGGCGACCCGGTGTTCGAAGCTGAGCACCTCGCCCAGGAGGTGAGTGGCGCGGATCCGGTGGTGGGTCGCCGGGCGCATCCGGCCGTGCCGGGTGTCGTCCACGCGGGTCCACATCAGCCGGACCGGGCGGCGGCAGGCCTTGGAGATGCGGGCGGCCTCCAGGGCCGCGTCGAAGAAGAGCCGGCGCCCGAAGGATCCGCCGGCCTGGACCACGTGCACCTGCACCTTGGACAGGGGCAGGCCGAGCTCGGCGGCGATCGTCTCGCGGGCCACGATCGGGGACTTGAGGCCGGACCAGATCTCGGCCCGGTCCTCGCGCACGTCGGCGATGGCGGAGTTGGTCTCCATCGGGGCGTGGCTGACGAAGGCGAAGTCGAACTCGGCGTCCACGTATGGAGTCAGCAGGGGCGGCACCAGCAACGGCGGGGTGGCGGCGCGCAGCTTGGCACGGACCTCGGTGTCGGACAGCCCGTCGGCGGGGCCGGGGCCCCAGGTGACCTGCAGGGCGGACTTGGCGTCGATGGCCTGCCCGAAGGTCTCGGCGACGACGGCGACCCCGGTCGGGACGGTCACCACGTGCAGCACACCGGGCATGGCCCGGACAGTCGCCAGGTTGGTGACGGTGCGGACCGTACCGCCGAGGGTGGGCGGGCGGCGCACCACGCAGGGCTTGGCGCCGGGCACGTCCAGGTCGAGGGTGTACCGCAGGGTCCCGGTGACCATGGCGCGGGCGTCGACGCGGCCGGTCGGCCGCCCCACCAGGGTGTGCCCCGCCCGCTTCTTGGGGGTGGCGCCGAGGACGACGAGGCCCGGGTCGGCGGCGGCCGCGGCGAGGTCGCCGTAGTCGGCGGTGCGGCCGTCGGCGGCACGGACGGCGCCGTTCGCGGTGGTCAGTGACGTCGGGGAGACGCCCCAGCGGTGGGCGACGGCCGCGACGAGGCGGGCCCGGGCGGTGGCGGCGCACTGGCGCACCGGTCCGTAGAGGGAGCGCACGGAGTTGGAGGATCCGGTGAGCTGGTTGAAGAGCAGCTCGGGCCGGGCGTCGTCCAACTCCACGCGTACGTCGGCCAGTGGCGCGTCGAGTTCCTCCGCGACGAGCATGGCCACCGCGGTGGTCAGGCCCTGGCCGACCTCCTCGCGCGGCAGCCGGAAGCGGATGGTGCCGTCCGTCTCGACGGCGAGCGCCAGCAGGGCGGAGGTGGGGGCGCCGGCCAGGATGAACAGGTCGCCGAGGTCGATCACGTCGGCGATGGCCGGCAGAGACGGCACGACGGCGTGGGCGGGCGACGGGGCCAGCGCGTCGGCGCCGACGCGGGTGACGAGGGCAAGGGTCGGCGCGGCCACGAGGTGGGTGAGGAAGGAACGGCGGCTCGGTCCCGTGCCGCGGTGCGTGCCGTCGTTCGCGGCACGGTCCGTGGCCTCGTTCGCGGCGCGGTCCGTACTGTCGTTCGCGGAGTGGTTGCGGCCGGCCATGTCGTCGTGTGTCCCCAACGCTGCGTGGGCCCGCCCGCGCAGACCTCCCCCGTTATTACCGGCACGTAGGGTAGCGGCCGGACGGTGTGCTGAGAAGCCCCGATTCCGCCGTGTCACTCTGGGCGACATCACTCGTTCGGGGGCATCTCCCCGGGTCGCCTTGATCCGTTCCTTACGCGTTTTCCGCGAACGGCGCGGCTCGTACACCTCGGCCGTACGATCGAGCGACCGTCGCCGGATGGCCTGATTCCGGCCACCGTTGCCCCTCGCCGCCCCCACCACCGGCGGGTGCCGCCCCGTCACCCCGGAGAGCGCCTGACCGGATTCGTTCGTACGCGGCGGACGGCACGGAAGGCCTGCGGCATATACCAGAAGCAAGAACGTAGCGGATGTTGCCAAACGCCTTACACACCGTCGCGCCCTGTGCAACAGTCGTTACCGGTCCTTCCTTCAGACTTGGCCGTGCCGCGCCTGTATCGGAGTTCTCATGCCGTCCCACCTGTTCGCGGACCGTCCCGCGCAGCCGCCCGAGCCAGGGTCGGTGGACGCGCTGATCTCGCAGACCCGGCGGCTGCGGGGAGAAGTGGACGCGGTCCGCCGCGACACCGTCGTGGACGACGACGACGCCCAGGGCCGCTGGCAGCGCGCGCTGTGCGATCTCGCCGTCCACCACCTCGACGACCTCCGCGAGCACCTCGGCCAGCTCAAGGAGGGCCTGCCGCCCGCGCCCGAGACCGTCGAGTACCCGCAGCCGGCACCCGAGGCCGGGCCCGAGGTACAGACCCGCGTCGGCAGTGCCGAGTGGAACCTGCTGACCGACGAGGTCAGTTGGTCCGACGAGCTGTTCCAGATCTTCGGCCGATCGCCCGAGTCCGGCGCGCTCCCCCTCGACGAACTGGGCTCGACCCTCTTCTCCGAGGACCAGCCATTACTTACCGCATGGGTCACCGCCTGTCTCGTGGACGGCAAACCGATCGACGGCGAGTTCCGCATCGTCCGGGCCGACGGCCGGGTCCGGACCTTGCACATGAGGGGCGAGCCGGTACTCGACCCGGACGGCTGTACGGCCTCGATGTGGGCCGTCCTGCGGGACGTGAGTGAACTGCGCCGGAGCCAGCGCGCGGTGCGCGAGTCCCGTGACTCGCTGCAGCGCCAGCGGGAGATCGCGCAGACCGAGCACCGGCTGGCGGTCGAGCTGCAGGAAGCGGTGCTCCCCCCGTGGCGCGGCTCCCTGCGGTTCCCGTACGGCAGCGCCAGCACCCTGGACGTGGCCGCGCACTACCTGCCCTCCGCGACCAGCGCGCTGATCGGCGGCGACTGGTACGACGCACTCGAACTCCCCGACGGCCGCTCGATGCTGACGGTCGGCGATCTGACCGGACACGGGGTGACCGCCACCTCCGGAATGGCGATGATGCTCGGCGCGCTGCGCGGCATGGCCATGGCGGGCATCGAGCCGGGCCCGCTGATGGGCTGGCTCAACCAGCTCCTGGAGACCTCCGTACAGCCCGCGCTCGGCTCGGCCGTTTGCTGCCGCTACGATCCCGCGCGCCAGGTACTGTCCTGGGCGCAGGCGGGCCACTCGGCCCCCCTGCTGTTCCGCCGGGGCTCGGGCCGCTCCCTGCTGCCGCCGGAGGGCGTCCTGCTGGGCGCCACCTCCGGAGCCACGTACGGGCAGGCCGAGGAACGACTCGAGGTGGGCGACCTGCTGATCCTGCACACGGACGGACTCACGCCGCGCAGCATCGAGTTCAGCCGGGCGGACGGGACCGAGCGGCTGCTGGCACTCGCGCCCCGGTTCGCGGCGGCGCGCTCGGCGCAGGACTGCGTGCGGATCGTGATCGAGGAGTTCGGCGAGAGCGAGCGGGAGGACGACGCCTGCGTGCTCGTCGCCCGGGTCGGCGGGTAACGGGGCGCCGGACGTACGTGCTTCGGGGCCGCGCCGGAAGGCGCGGCCTTTCTCGTCTCCGTACAAGGCGTACCAGGCCTGCAAGGCTTCGGGCCGGGGCCGCTCGGGCCCCGTGCGGGAGCCGTGGGACTACACCCCCGTGGCGCGCGGCGCCGGGTTGTCGGGGAGGGCCAGCTTGATCTCCTGGCGCAGGTCCTCGATGCGCGCGTACCCGGAGTACTGGGCGGTGAGCCGGTACATCTCGCGCAGCCGGTCCCAGGTCCGGTGCGAGGAGGTCTCGTTCATCGACACCAGGGCGAGCCGCGCGTACCGGTCGGCCTGCTCCGGCTCGTCGGCGATGAAGCACGCCGAGGCCATGGAGATGTAGTCGAAGATCTGCGAGCGCTGGTAGCCCTCGCCGCGCAGCCGCAGGGCTTCCTTGGCGTGGCTCGCGGCGACGGGCGCCGCCGCGGCGTCGTGGTCCGCCAGGGTGCGGTAGGCGAGGGCCTGCATGCCGTGCAGGTCCGCCTCGTCGAAGTGCTGCATCCAACTCGGCGGCGGCACGTCGCCCTTGTCGGAGACGAACAGCTCCTCCGCCTCGCCCAGGGTGCGGCGCATGGCCTGGCCCTTGCCCATGGCGGCCTGCGCCCAGGCCTCGATGGTGTGCAGCATGGCGCGCGTGCGCGGCAGGGTCTGCTCGCCCGAGCCGGACTGGGCGAGCTTCATCAGGTCCAGGGCCTCGTTCGGCTTGCCGAGGTGGACCATCTGCCGGGCCGCACGGGACAGTGCCTCGCCGGCGCGTGGCCGGTCGCCCCCCTCGCGGGCCGCGTGCGCGGCGATGACGAAGTACTTCTGCGCCGTGGGTTCGAGGCCCACGTCGTGGGACATCCAGCCCGCGAGGACCGCCAGGTTGGCCGCCACCCCCCAGAGCCGCCGCTGGAGGTGGTCGGGGTGGTGGTAGGCGAGCATGCCGCCCACCTCGTTGAGCTGGCCGACGACGGCCTTGCGCTGGAGTCCACCGCCTCTGGAGGCGTCCCAGGCGCGGAACACCTCGACGGAGCGCTCCAGCGCCTCGATCTCCTGGGAGCCGATCGGGGCGGCCTCGTAGCGATCGTAGCCCGCTGGGTCGGCCTGGAAGGATTCCCCGAAGTTCCGGGTCTCCTTGGCCTGGGCGGGGTCGGTGTGCAGCCAGTCGTACATGGCGTTGCTGAGGGCGGAGCCGGCGGTGAGCACCGCTCCCGCGCCCATCAGACCGCGACGGTTGAGCATGAGGTCCATTCCCGTGAATTCGGTGAGGACCGCGGCTGTGCGTTCGGGCGCCCACGGCATCCCGTCGGGGTTCTCACGAGCCCCGTCCGGCTGCCGTCTGGAGGTGCGCCGCTGCCGTACGAACCCGAGGTCCTCGATGGTCACGACACGACCGAGCCGCTCGGTGAACAGTGCTGCCAGTACCGTGGGCACCGGTTCGCGGGGGGCCTCCCCCATGTCGATCCAGCGCCGCACCCGCGAGGTGTCGGTGGCCAGCTGGGGGTGGCCCATGGCCGCCGCCTGCCGGTTCACCATCCTCGCCAGTTCGCCCTTCGACCAGCCGGCCAGGCCGAACAGGTCGTTCAAGCGGGTGTTTGGACCTTTGCTCACGTCAAGCCCCCAGGTTCTCGGCTGAGTTGACAGTAGCCCGCCGTCAGATGCCCAGCGACTATTCGCCAGGCTTCGCCAGGGCACGCCCGATGGTTCGCCACCTTGCGCCGGGTGTCAGGTAGGAATGCGCCTCCCCGACCCGGTTCACCGGCGGAACTCCCCAGGGTGAAGTACGGGATCCGGCGGGGCGGCGTACGCAACTCGTCGGCGCACGAAGGGATCCGTATCACCATGTACGCAGCAACGTCCTCCGTGTCCGCACCGGTCCGGCCGCACCGCACGCTTCCGGCGGGCGGCGGCCCCTACCTCGAACCCGGCCGCCCGTCGGCTCCGGCGCAGGGCGTCGTCCGGGCGCGGCGAATGCCGGGTACCGGATCACAGCCCGTCAGCGGCAGAATCGATCTCTCGGGGCCGCAGGGGGCGCAGCTGCGCACCGCACTCGCCTCGGTGCAGCGGATCTGTCCGGAGTTCGCCCCGGTGCAGGTACTGCGGCGCAGCGGCCGCTCGGTCCTCCTGGTGGGCACCACCGGACGGATGACCGCCGTCGCCAAGGTTTTACTGGACCACTCGCCGGAATGGCGTGAGCGCTACCGGCACGAAATAGCGGCATACCGGGCCTTCGTCCGGCACCGCCCGCCGGTCCGGGTGCCGCGGCTGATCGCCGCCGACCCCGAGAACTGCACGCTGGTGGTGGAGCGGATGGCGGGCCGGGTCGCGGCGCTGCAGCGGCACCCGGTGGAGCCGCCGCCGCGGGTGGACCTCCGGGCGGCCCTGGGCGCGGTGTGCCGGGTCAACCAGTGGCGGCCGCCGGCGGAGCTGTTCGGTACCCCGATGAACTACGCGCGGCGGATCGCCCGCGACTACGAGTTGGGGCTGCTGACCGACCGGGACCTCGGTGACCTTCAGAAGCTGCTGCACGGTGTGAAGCTGTCGGGCACGGCCCTGCAGTTCAACCACGGGGACGCCCTGCTGTCGAACCTGCTGCTGTCGCCGGCCGGTCCGGTGCTGCTCGACTGGGAGCACGCCGGCTGGTACCTGCCGGGATACGACCTGGCCACGCTGTGGACGGTGCTGGGCGACGCCCCGGCCGCCCGCGCCCAGATCAGCCGGCTCGCGCAGTCGGCGGGTCCCGCCGCACGGGACGCCTTCCTGGTCAACCTGATGCTGGTGCTGACCCGGGAGATCCGGATGTCCGAGACGGCCGTGCAGCGCTCGATGCTGGCGACCGCCCCGGCGCAGCCGCTGCCGGTGGGCTCCCTGTCCTCCGGCGAGGAGCAGCGGCTGCTGCTCCGCCGCCTGCACGACGATGCAGGGATGGCGCGCCGTGCGGTGCGCGCGGCGGTCGGCACGCGCTGACCGTCCCCCGTTACGCGAAGTCCCGTGGCCCCCACCGCCGCGGGGCTTCGCCCGTTCACGGGTGCGCGGGTACGGGAATGCCCCGGCGGGCTCCGTTAGCGTGGGGGGACGATCGACGGGAGGCGCTATGAAGTCCGGAGTGCGCAAGTGGGAGGCGGTCCGGCAGTTCGCCCTCGGCCTTCCGGAGGCCGTGGAGGACCATCCCTGGGGTCCCGAGGACTGTGTGGTGAAGGTGAACAAGAAGATCTTCGTATTCCTGGGGAACACCGACGGGCCCCAGCAGCCCGGCCTGTCCGTCAAGCTCAAGGACGAGGCGCTGCACGGGCATGCGATGACCGCGCCGGGAGCGGAGCCCACCGGTTACGGCCTGGGCCGTTCCGGCTGGGTGTCCCTGCCGCTGGCCGGGCAGGGGGCGCCCTCCGTGCAGGTGTTGTGCGAGTGGGTGGAGGAGAGCTACCGGACCGTGGCCCTCAAGCGGCACGTGAAGGAACTGGACGCCCGGATCCGGGCGGAGGGCTGAACGCTCGGCGCTGTCCCGGGGTGCCGGATGCCTTGACATCACATGATCCCCCGAACACCTTCTCTGACTGAGCATCAGAAATGCTGGAGGCACATCCCCTCCTCCCCGACTCCGCTGGAGCCTGCCCATGTCCGCAAGCGCTTCACGCACCTCCCCCGCCGCCCTCCCGTCCAGACGTACGGTCCTCGCCGGTACCGGGGCCGGGGTGCTCGCCGCCACCGTGCTGCCGTCCGCCGCCGCC
Source organism: Streptomyces avidinii (assembly GCF_045161815.1). Lineage (NCBI taxonomy): Bacteria > Bacillati > Actinomycetota > Actinomycetes > Kitasatosporales > Streptomycetaceae > Streptomyces > Streptomyces avidinii. The sequence goes on along the minus strand of NZ_CP108863.1, from coordinate 7,804,244 downwards.
CGGGCCGACAGCGCCCAGGACGGTCCCCCGCTCGGCGAGTACGACGTCGTCGTGGTCGGATCCGGCGCCGCCGGGATGACCGCCGCCCTCACCGCCGCCCGGCGGGGGCTGAGCGTGCTCGTGGTCGAGAAGGCCCCGACCTTCGGAGGATCGGCCGCACGCTCGGGAGCAGGCATCTGGCTGCCCAACAACTCGGTGATCCTGGGCGCGGGGGTACCGGACACCCCGCAGAAGGCGGCGACGTACCTCGCGGCCGTCGTCGGGCCCGAGGTGCCGGCCGACCGGCAGGCCGCGTTCCTCGCCAACGGGCCCCGGATGCTGGACTTCGTGATGGCCAACAGCCCGCTGCGGTTCCGCTTCATGGAGGGATACAGCGACTACTACCCCAACTTGCCGGGCGGTCTGCCGAACGGCCGCTCCATCGAGCCGGACCAGATCGACGGGAACATCCTGGGCGCCGAACTGGCTTGCCTGAACCCCGCGTACATGCCGGTCCCTTCCGGGATGGTGGTCTTCAGCCAGGACTACAAGTGGCTGAACCTGGCGGCGGTGAGTGCCAAGGGGCTCGCCGTCTCCACCGAGTGCCTGGCGCGCGGTACGAAGGCGGCGCTGCGCGGCGAGAAGCCGCTGACGATGGGCCAGGCCCTGGCGGCCGGGCTGCGCGCCGGACTCCAGCGGGCCGGGGTTCCGGTGTGGCTGAACAGCCCGCTGGTGGACCTGGTTCAGGAGGGCGGCGCGGTCACCGGCGTGGTGGTGGAGCAGCAGGGCGTACGGGGCACCGTACGGGCCCGGCGCGGGGTGGTCATCGGCTCGGGCGGTTTCGAGCACGATGCGCAGATGCGGGCGCAGTACCAGCAGCAGCCGATCGGCACCCAGTGGTCGGTGGGTGCGAAGGAGAACACCGGCGACGGGATCCGGGCGGGTCAGCGGGCCGGGGCCTCGCTGGCGCTGATGGACGACGCCTGGTGGGGGCCGTCGATCCCGCTGCCCGGGGAGCCGTACTTCTGCCTCGCCGAACGGACCCTGCCGGGCGGGCTGATCGTGAACGCGAACGGCGCGCGGTTCGTCAACGAGGCGGCGCCGTACAGCGATGTGGTGCACGTGATGTACGAGAAGGACCGGGGTGCGGTCGGCTCGCACATCCCGGCATGGCTGATCGTCGATCAGAACTACCGCAACAAGTACCTGTTCAAGGACATCCTGCCGACGCTGCCCTTCCCGGACTCGTGGTACCAGGCGGGCGCGGCGAAGAAGGCGTGGACCTGGGACGCGCTCGCCGGCCAGATCGGGGTGCCGGCGGGTGCGCTGCGGGCGACATTGAGCCGGTTCAACGCCCAGGCCTGGAGCGGCGACGACGCCGACTTCCACCGCGGCGACACGGCGTACGACCACTACTACACGGACCCGAACGTGCACCCGAACTCATGTCTGGCACCCGTCTGGGTCCCACCGTTCTACGCGTTCAAGATCGTGCCGGGGGACCTCGGTACGAAGGGCGGCATCGTGACGGACGCCCGGGCGCGGGCCCTGCGGCCGGACGGTTCGGCGATCCCGGGCCTGTACGCGGCCGGCAACGCGAGCGCGGCGGTGATGGGCCACAGCTACGCGGGGGCCGGATCGACGATCGGCCCCGCGATGACGTTCGGCTACGTGGCGGCGAACGCCATCGCGGACGCGTGACGTCCGCGGTCGCTCCCGGAGGCGGGGCGGTCAGCCCTGCTGGAAGAGCTCGGCGGGGAGCGGCTTCAGGAGGGCGTAGAGGTCATCGGTGATCGGGCGGTCCCAGCTGGCGATGGTGACCAGCACGTTGTCGCTGCGGTCGAACTGGACGCAGGAGATGCGGGACTCCGACAGCTTGATCTTCCGGACGATGAGGAGGTTGTCGCCCTGCATGACGGGGCAGTCCTCGACGCCGGTGACCTCGACGTCCTCGTCGTTCTCCAGTGCGTCGAGGAGCTGGGCCACCTCGAAGGGGATCTGGCTGTCGGTGAGGTCCCGGGCCGGGGAACCCTCGGGGAGGTTTCCGATGATCATCGCGGGGCCGCGTCCGCCGAACAGGTCGTAGCGGAGGAAAACACCCTGGCAGCTGCCGTCGGGCGCGGGCAGCAGCCCGGCCCCGAGATTGCCCGGCCAGTCCCCCGGGTCCATGGCCAGGACGTCGAAGTCCGGGCCGGCGGGTGTGGCGGCGCGGTGGCGGCGGAGGAAGGACATGCCGCCATGGTACGTGGCCGCGCGAGTTTTCCGGTCCGGGGGCCCGCATCCGGGGACCTGCCCGGCCCGGCCCGCCGGCCCGGGCCGTCAGACCGGGGGGACCAGGGTGAACCAGTGCGGGAGCAGGGCGGCGTCGCCCGTGACGCGCAGCGCGGTGGCCGGCAGACGGCCCCAGAGGAACAGGGCGAGGTCGCAGGCGCTGCCCGCGGCCTCGACGTCGGCCGGGCCGGTGGGAGCGGACTCCAGCAGGACCCGGTCACCCGAGAGGGCGACCGTCCACGCTTCCGGACCGTCGGTACGCCGGAAGCGGTACCTCTCCCCCGCGCCCGGCGGTGCCTGCCGCCAGCCGCGGCGGGCCGGGGCCATCACCTCGATCGTCTGGGTCACGGCGTCCGCGGCGACGTCCGGGGCGAGGCGGCCCGGGGTGCCGGTCGCGGATTCGGCGTCCCAGCGGTGCACGGCCAACTCGATCAACTGCATCCGCAGCCAGAATCCTGAGGTCTGCTCCACCGACCAGGTCCAGAGCGCAGCGTCCGGCCCCAGCTCGTGGAAGAGCTCCGCCAGCTCGCGGGCGCCCTGCGCGAACCACTCGGTCAGTGCGTCCGGGTCGTCCGGGACCTCGGGGAGGGCGAGGCCGGCGGGGTCGGGCGGGGCCGTGAGCCGCTCGCGCAGGACGTGCGCGAGGTAGCGGTGCACTCCGCCCAGGTGCGTGACGAGGTCCGTGACCGTCCAGCCGGGACACGACGGGACCGCCGGCACCGGCTCGCCGAGGTCGAACGCCCGGCGCACCGCCTTCTCGAACGCCGTCGCCTCGGTCCGGAAGGCGGCGAGTCTCTCGACGTGATCCATGGGGTTCACCCTGCCCGGCGGGCGGCGGGTCCGATCACATTGAGCTGCGGGCGAACGCCTCCAGTGCGTCCCTGAGCCCGGGCCGGTCGGTGCCCAGCTTGCGGCAGGCCGCCGACAGTGCCCAGTCCGGAGCGGGCAGCACCACCGCCTCCGTGACGGGCTCCTTCTCGGCCCGTACGGCGAGGTCCGCGGCCCGGATCTCCTCCTCCGTGAGCCCGTCCTCCCAGGCCAGCCCGCACGGGAGCGTGCCGCCGAGCCCCAGCAGGGTCTCGGCCGTCCGGGCGGCCAGCCCGTCCGCACCGCATTCCCGCGCCGTCACGAGGGCCTGCATCAGCAGGTCCGGATCGCGCAGCTCGGTGCCGAGCGCGTTCAGGGCGCAGGCCAGTTCGTAGCCCGCCGGTGAGGCCGAGAGCAGGGTGACCGCCTCCTTGAGGAGCGCGGCCCGGTACCCGGGTTCCGCGACCTGCGCCGCCACCCGCAGGGCCTGGCCGATGGCCGAGGCGGCGCCGAAGGCGCGGGCCCGCCGGACGGCGTCGTCGGCCAGGGCGCGGGCCCGCTGCGGATCGTCCGCGGCCACCGCCCGGGCCAGGTGCAGCTGCCACGGGCACCAGGCCGGGTTCTGGATGCCGCGCGGGGTCAGCCGCCGTTCGACCGCCTCCAGTTCGACGATCGCGGCCTGCACCTCGCCCCGGGACAGGAGCAGTTCGGCGTACACGGTCTGGGAGTCGGGGAAGACCACGGCCGCCGGGAAGGGGGCGCCGTACTCGTGCTCCCGGGCCAGTTCCCAGGCCTCCTCGGGCCGGCCCCGTGCGAGCAGGGTCGTGAGGAGGATGGCTATGGCGTACCAGTGCACCGGCGTGCGGCGGCCCACGCGCTCGGCGAGCCGCAGCCCGGCCCGCGCCAGTTCCTCGGCCTCCACGAGCCGCCCGCGCCGGTAGCGGACGTAGGCCCGCAGGCTGTAGGCGAAGGAGAGGTGCGCCCCGCGCCAGCCGTGCCGCTCGAACTCGGCAGTGCCCGCTTCGAACAGCTCCTCGGCGCGTCCGGGCCGGTCGGCGTACATGTGGACCATCGCGGCCAGGACCGGGACCTCGAAGCCGCGGTCCTCGTGGGCCCAGCTGAAGGGCTGCTCCAGGACCCGTCCGGCGTGGTGCAGCACCACGTCCACGGGCTCTCCGCGCAGGCAGGCGTCCCAGGCGCGCAGCCCGATGATGTACCGCTCGGTGAGGTCGCGCCCGGTCAGCCGGTCGGCGAGCCGGGTGAGCCGCCGGGAGCGGGCCGGGGAGTCGGTCTCCGCGGCGTTGAAGGCGTCCCACATGAACTGCTCGGACTGCAGGCGCAGCCGGGCGCGCACGTCCTGGGTGTACGGGATCTCCCGCGCGAGCGATTCCGAGGCCTCGGCGAGCCGGTCGCTGTGCGCGAGGACCTGGGCGAGCCGGATGACGATGCCCTGGCGCAGGGCCGGGTCGTCGGAGGGCTCGGCGAGCGCGGCCCGCAGATGGTTGACGGTGTTGGCGGGCTCGGTGAGCAGGGAGGCGCAGCCCAGTTCGTAGAGGACGGCGGCGCGTTCGTCGAAGTCCGGGGGTTCGAGCAGGGCGCGGGCGAGCTGGCGGCGGGCGGCCTCGGGGGCGCCGGCCCGGAGGTTCTCGCCGGCGGCCTCGCGCAGGGTGCGTACCACCCAGGGGTCGTTCTCGGGGTGGGTCTCGAGCAGGTGGCGCGCCGCCGCGGAGGAACCGAGTCCGGCGTCGACGACGGCGGCCGCCGCCTTGCCGTGCAGGGCGACGCGGAGCGCGTCGGGGATGGCACGGTAGATGGCGGTGGCGATGAGGGGGTGGACGAACTCCAGCCCGGCTTCGGCGTCTGCTTCCTCGGTGGTGGCGGCCGAGAGGATGCGGGCGTCGCGCAGCCGCCGGGTGGCGTCCACGGCCTCCTCGGCGCCGAGGGCGGCGACCCGGGCGGCGAGGCCCCGCGGGATGGCGGTGCCGAGGACGGCGCAGGCCCAGGCGAAGCGGACGGTGGAGGGGCCGAGGCGTTCCAGGCGGGCCACGAGGCCGCTGCCGCGCTGGGCGGCGACGAGGTCGCGCAGTTGCGGGGCGTTCACCTCGACCGGGGTCAGGCCCTTGCCCCGGACCTTGGCGGTGAGTTCGACGGCCTCGAAGGGGTTGCCGGTGGTGACGGCCCAGGCCTCCTGGCAGAAGGCGTCGTCGGCGTGTGCGCCGACGGCCTCGCGGACCAGGGTGGCGACGGCGGCCGGGGTGAGCGGTGCCAGGGGCAGCGGGCGCTGTCCCGCCCGGCCGGGCAGCGTGCGGAAGGCCTCGGCGTGCTCGGGCAGTTCGTCGGGGCGGTAGGCGACGACGAGGAGCAGCGGGAGGTGTTCGGCGCGCGGGGCGAAGGCGGCGAGCCAGCCGAGGGACTCCGGGTCGGCCCAGTGGGCGTCGTCGAGGACGAGGGCGACGGGGGCGCGCTTGACGACGAGGTGGGTGAGGACCCAGTCGAGTCCGTCGCGCAGACCCTGGGGATCGGGCGGGACGCCCTGTTCGGGGGCGCAGAGTCCGAGGGCCGGGCCGACGATGGGGTACCAGCCCCCGAGGGCGGCGCGCAGCTCCTGCTCGGAGGTGCCGGCGAGCTGCGGCTGGATCAGCTGGCGGGCGACGTGGAAGGGCTGGCTCTGCTCCTGCTCGCCGCCCCGGGCGGCGAGGACGGTGCAGTTGCGGGCGTGGGCGCGGCGGCGCAGTTCGGCGAGCAGCGTGGTCTTGCCGAGTCCCGCGGGGCCGGAGAAGGCGAGCAGGGCGCCGCCGGCGTCCGGCCCGGGACCGGTGAGCTCGTCCAGGGCCTCTTCGACGATGGCGAGTTCGGCATCGCGTTCGACCATTGTGCGCCGTGTGCGGGTCCGGCGGTCCGTCATGGCTGGTACCCCCCAGGCCTGTTCGGGGGTTCAGCGTACGCCCGGCGCATGGCGCAAGGGATGCCACTGCGGAAAAGAATCCGATCTTCTTTTCCGGGGAGGATCAGTGCTGTGCGGAGCGGGCGGCGAGGCCTTCCAGGACGGCCACGGCCTCGGTGGCCCGGTCGGCGTCCACGAAGAGGTGATCGTGGTGGTAGCCGGCGATGACGTTGCAGCTCAGACCGTGTGCGCCGAGCTCGGTGGCGAAGGCGGCGGTGAGTCCGACGGCGTCGAGCGCGGAGTGGATCCGCAGGGTGATCCAGCCGGCGGTGCAGTCGTAGGCGAGCCCGGCCGCGTCCGCGTCCTCCTGGCGCAGTACCAGGGTGAGGCCCTCGGTCTCCAGCACCGTGGCGACGGGTGCGGTCCCGGCGGGAACGGTGGCCCCGGCGACGGTACAGAAGACGTATCGCCCCTCGTGCAATTCCGGCCGCATCCCGCTCAGGAGTTTCCGCAGGTCCTGCTCTCCACTCATACGGCCACCCTACCGATCGCCCCGGCAGTTCCCGGTCCGCGGCCGTGCGGGGTGGGGGCTCCGGTTCACGGGTAATCCTCGGAGTAGTGCGCGGAGCGGCCCCATACCTCGGCGAGCTCCTGCCGGTCACCGGACGCCAGGTGCGCCGCGAGGCGGTCCGCCTGCGCCGCCGGGTCCCCGTCGCCGACGTCCGGGGTCACCCCGAGCTGCGGCCACGGCCGGCCCTCCCGATCCGCTGCCGCATCAGGGTGGATGAGCACCGGCTGCGGGCCGGACCTGCACCCATCCCGCCGCCGGCGCCACGATCCGCAGCTCCACTTCCTGGAGCCGTTCCGCTTCCATCGTTCTCCTGTCACTCGTACGCATAGAGCCGCCGGTGCCACCACGGGCGCGGGCTCCCCGACCGGTCCGTGGTGGCGGCGTCCCGGTCGAACACGGTCCGCCTGCGGAACTCCGCGTCGAGGAGCCGCAGTAGGCGGCCCAGTGCGCGCCGGGCCCCGGGCGGCAGGGCCCGGTACGCGTCGGCGAGCTCGTCCCGGACCACGGCGACGTCGTCGAGCGCGCACAGCGGGGCCGGGCAGACGGCGCGGGTCGGGCGCAGGCGGGAGCCGGGGCTCCGCAGGAAGGCGCGGTAGCGCCGCAACAGATCCCCGAGCGGGTGGGAGCGGCCGGGGGCCGTCCACTGGACCTCGGCGCTCGCGACGGGCGGCAGCCGGTCCACGGGCGGGAGTTCGCGCGCCCAGGCGGGTGGCCGCCGACCGGCGTGGGTTCCTCGTGCGGCGCGCAGCGCGCCGGGCCGTCTACGCGGCATCGCCCTTTCGGCGGATGATCGTCACGGACCCATCCTGCCGGGGCGCCCCCTGGGGCGCAACGGGATTCGGCGGCCCACCGGGGCGGCGGCTCCGCGCCCGGTGGTGCGCCCAGTGCGGGATATCCGTGGATCCCTAGGTCAGGTCGAATTCACCGCCCCGCGCGTTCAGTACGAACTTGTGCCACTCGTCCGGCGAGAAGATCAGCGAAGGGCTCTCGGGGCGCTCGCTGTTGCGCATCGCGATGAAGCCCTCGACGAAGGCGATCTGGACGTCGCCCGCTCCCCGGCTGCTCGACCGCCACTCGGCCTCGGTGAGATCGAGGTGCGGCTTTCCCCAGCCAGCGAGGGGCTGTGAAGTCATGCTCTCGGCCACGTGCGTGCTCCTCCCGGTACGTCGTCCGGGGGCAAGGTTAACCACCGCAGCGGGTGCCGGACAGGCCACGGTGCGTCACCCGTGGCCGGTCCGGCACCCCGGCCGGCCCCTCCGTCGTCGGCCGGGCCCGTGTTCAGGAGGTCGGCTCCTGTGCCCCCACCAGCCACATCGCGAAGAACTGCGAGCCGCCGCCGTACGCGTGGCCCATCGCCCGGCGGGCGCCCGGAACCTGATGTTCGCCGGCCTGGCCGCGGACCTGGAGGGCCGCCTCCGCGAAGCGGATCATGCCGGAGGCGCCGATCGGGTTGGTGGACAGCACGCCGCCCGAGGGGTTGACCGGAAGGTCCCCGTCGAGTTCGGTGACCCCGGCCTCGGTGAGCTTCCAGCCCTCGCCCTCCTCCGCGAAGCCGAGGTTCTCCAGCCACATCGGCTCGTACCAGGAGAACGGCACGTACATCTCCACCGCGTCGATCTCCCGGCGCGGGTCGGTGATGCCGGCCTGGCGGTACACGTCGGCCGCGCAGTCCTTGCCGGCCTGCGGGGAGACGAAGTCCTTGCCCGCGAAGAGGGTGGGCTCGCTGCGCATGGCCCCGCCGTGCACCCAGGCCGCCGGCTTCGGCGAACGGGCCGCGCCCGCCCGGTCGGTGAGGATCATCGCGCACGCGCCGTCCGAGGAGGGGCAGGTCTCCGAGTAGCGGATCGGGTCCCACAGCATCGGCGACGCCTGGACCTTCTCCAGGGTGAGGTCGTGTTCGTGCAGGTGCGCGTACGGGTTCTTCAGGGCGTTGCGCCGGTCCTTGTACGCCACCAGCGAGCCCACCGTGTCCGGCGCGCCGGTACGCCGCATGTAGGCGCGCACGTGCGGGGCGAAGAATCCGCCGGCGCCCGCGAGCAGCGGCTGCTGGAAGGGAACGGGGAGCGACAGGCCCCACATGGCGTTGGATTCGGACTGCTTCTCGAAGGCGAGGGTGAGGACGGTGCGGTGGACGCGGGCGGCCACCAGGTTGGAGGCGACCAGGGCGGTCGACCCGCCGACCGAACCGGCCGTGTGCACGCGCAGCATCGGCTTGCCGACGGCGCCGAGGGCGTCCGCCAGGTACAGCTCGGGCATCATCACCCCCTCGAAGAAGTCGGGGGCCTTGCCGATGACGACCGCGTCGATGTCCGACCAGGTCAGCTCGGCGTCCGCGAGGGCGCGTGCGGCCGCCTCGCGGACGAGTCCGGCGATGGACACGTCGTGGCGGGCCGCCACGTGCTTGGTCTGGCCGATTCCGACCACGGCCACGGGCTCTTTACTCACCTTGGGTCCCCTTCCAGGACGGCGACCAGGTTCTGCTGGAGGCAGGGGCCGGAGGTGGCGTGGGCGACGGCCCGGTTCGCGGCGCCGCGGTGGATCCGGGCGGCCGCCTCCCCGATGCGGATCAGGCCGGCGGCCATCATCGGGTTGGCGGCGAGCGCTCCCCCGGAGGGGTTGACGGCCACGCCCTCGGTGAGCCCGAGCGCCTTGCGGAGCACGACCTCCTGGGAGGAGAAGGGCGCGTGCAGTTCGGCCGTGTCCACCGGGGCTTCGAAGACCCCCGCGTGTTCGGCGGCGAGCCGGGTGGACGGGGAGTCGGTGAGGTCGCGCAGGCCCAGGCTGTGGGCCTCGATGCGGTGGTCGATGCCGGTGATCCAGGCGGGGCGTTCGCACAGCTGCCGCGCGAGGTCGCCCGCGGCCAGGACGACGGCGGCCGCGCCGTCGCCCACGGGCGGGCAGTCCCCGGTGCGCAGCGGCCGAACCTGGTAGTCCCCCTGCGGGACGGGGCCGCGGAGCTGGGCGTGCGGGTTGGCCTCGGCATCGGCCCGGCTGCGCGCGCCGACGGCGGCCAGGGCGCTCTCGTCGGTCTCGCCCGCGTCGATCAGGGCCTGCGCCTGGAGGGCGGCCAGGGCCACCGAGTCGGGCCAGAGCGGAGCGACGTAGTACGGGTCGAGCTGGCGGGTGAGGACGTCGCGTACGGATCCGGGCGAGGACTTCCCGTACGAGTAGACGAGCGCGGTGTCCGCCTCGCCGGTCTGGATCTTGACCCAGGCCTCGTAGAGGGCCCAGGCGCCGTCCATCTCGACGTGCGACTCGGAGATCGGCGGCCAGGCCCCGACCCCGTCGAGGGTCATGGTGAAGGAGAAGGCCCGGCCGGCGAGGTAGTCGCTGGAGCCGGAACAGGTGAAACCGATCTCGCCGGCCTTCAGGCCGGTCGCGGCCAGCACCCGGTGGAGGACGGGCATGACCATCTCCACCTCGCTGAGCTCGTCGGTGCGGCGCAGGTGGTCGCTCTGCGCGAAGGCGACCACCGCGACCTCGCGGGCGTATCCGGCCATCAGATGAGCTCCTTGTACGCGTCGTAGTCCGCGTCCGGTTCGCCGGTGGGGCGGTAGTGGTCGGGATGGCGGCCGCCCTCGGTCCATACCGGCTCGACGCGCAGGCCCATGCGCACCTGGTCGTAGGGGATGCCGCCGATCCGGCCGTGGAGGGCGAGGCCGGCGCCGTCGAGGGCGATGTGGGCGTAGACGTAGGGCACTTCGATGTCGAGGTTCTTCGCCTTGATGTTGACGATGCAGTAGGTGGTGACCGTGCCGGCCGGGCCGACCTCGACCTGGTCGGTGGTGGCGACCCCGCAGGTGGGGCAGGCGCCGCGTGGCGGGACGTACACCTTGTGGCAGGAGGGGCAGCGCTCGCCGACGGTCCGCCGCTCGGAGAGGGCGTTGATGTACGCGGTCTGGGCACGGCCGGGGCTGTAGACGTAGTCGAGGCGGGCCTCGGCGACGATGCCGGTGACGGCGTCGGTGAAGTCCCCGTCGTGCGGGACGGGCCCCCCGCCCCCGGGTCCCTCGTACGGTTCGAAGCAGGCGATGTCGGTGATGGCGCCGGTGCGTTCGGCGGCCCAGCGGACGCGTACGCGCATGCCGGTGCGGACGGCGTCGGGGCCGGGCGCGTCGAGGGCGTGCAGGAGGGCGGTGTCCGCTCCGTCGAGCTTGACCAGCACCCAGGCGAAGGGGGTGTCCAGGGGCTGCTGGGGGCGGGGGCGGTCGTTCCACGCCCAGGTGGTGACGGTACCGGTGGCGCCGACCTCGACGAGCTCGCGGATCTCCTCGGCGGTGACGGGGTCGTATTCGACGGGCGGGACCATCACCTTGCCGTCGGAGGTCTTCACCCCGAGGACGACGCCCTCGCGCAGCCCGGTGAGGAAGGCGCTCTGGACGGGCCCGAGGGACCGGGTGAAGGGGAACTCGACGACGAGGGGCGCGCGGAGCACCTCCGGTGGGGAGGCAGCTGTCATGGCGATTCTCCGATGCGATCGATTCCGGTGATTTCAGCCCGCCCGGCGCTCGTTCAGCCTCGCCGGTGTTCTCTCGGCCCCGCCCCGGCGCTCTTTCGGCCCCGGCCGCGCTCTTTCGACCCGGGCCGCGCTCTTTCAGCCCTGCCCGGCACTCGTTCCAGCCTCGCCGGCGTTTGAGGCGCTCTTTCAGCCTCGCCGGCGTTTGAGGCGCTCTTTCAGCCTCGCCGGCGTTTGAGGCGCGGGGGTCGGGGGGCAGCGCCCCCGGCAACGGCGCCGCACCCGGCCACAGGCGCGGCCCCGGGCACAGGCACAGGCACAGGCGGCCACGGCCGCGGCCCGAACTACTCGCGCCGGTACACCGCGGGCCGCCTCTCCGCGAAGGCCCGCGCCCCCTCCTTCGCATCGGCCGTGTCGAAGATCGGCCACCCCCGCAGGAGTTCCGACGCCAGTCCCTCCCGCTCCGTCAGCTCCGCGGTCTCGTAGACCGACGCCTTGACCGCCTCCACCGCCAGCGGCCCGCACGCGTTGATCCGTTCCGCGATCTCCAGGGCGGCCGCCAGCGCCGTACCGTCCGGCACCACCCGCCCGACCAGCCCGATGCGTTCGGCCTCCGCCGCGGAGTAGGGGCGTCCGCTCAGCAGCATCTCCAGGGCGTGCGTCCGCGGGATCTGCCGCGGCAGCCGCACCGTGGAGCCGCCGATCGGGAAGAGCCCGCGCTTGACCTCGAACAGCCCGAAGGTGGCGCCCTCGGCGGCGACCCGGATGTCCGTGCCCTGGAGGATCTCCGTACCGCCCGCCACGCAGTACCCCTCCACCGCCGCGATGACCGGCTTGCGCGGGCGGTGGTGGCGCAGCATCGCCTTCCAGTGCAGGTCGGGGTCGGCCTTCAGGCGGTCCCGGTACTGGTCGCCCGCCATTCCCTTGCCGGCCAGGGCCTTGAGGTCCATTCCGGCGCAGAAGTCCCCGCCCGCGCCGGTCAGGACGATGGAGCGGATCCCGTCGTCGGCGTCCGCCTCCAGCCAGCCGTCGTACAGCCCCACCAGCAGCGGCAGCGAGAGCGCGTTCTTCGCCTCGGGCCTGTTCATGGTGAGCACCAGCGTGGCGCCGTGCCGATCCACGGTCAGGTGTTCTGTCCCACCCATTGCCGTCCTCCCGTCTCAAGACCTAGAACAGGTTGCAGTAGGGGCGGGTGCAGTTCAATAGTTTTCTGACACTCAGTCAGATTTCTTGGGCGGTGCCCTTCCCAGTTGCCGTCTCCGACGCTCTAATGACCGCCGGAGCAGACCAGTCACGGGGTCAGGAGGAACGGTGGAGTACAACCTTGCCGACCTGTTCGAGTCGGTCGTGGACGTGGTCCCGGACCGCGAGGCCCTGGTGTACGTGGACCACCCCGGGACCGGCGCCGAGCGCCGCCTGACGTACGCGGAGCTCGACACGGCGGCGAACCGGATCGCGCACCACCTGCTGGACAGCGGGCTGAAGGCCGGTGAGCACCTGGGCCTCCACCTCTACAACGGGATCGAGTACCTGCAGACCGTACTGGCCTGCCTGAAGGCCCGGCTGGTCCCTGTGAACGTCAACTACCGGTACGTGGAGGAGGAGCTGGTCTACCTCTACAACGACGCCGATCTCGCCGCCCTGGTCTTCGAGGGCGAGTTCACCGAACGGGTCGCGGCCGCGCTGCCGCAGACGACGGGGCTCCGGCACCTGATCCGGGTCGGCCGGGCCCCCGAGGGCGCCCCGGAGCCGTCGATCGCGCCGGTCCCGTACGCGGAGGCAGAGGCGGCCGGCTCGCCCGGCCGGGGCTTCCCTCCGCGCAGCCCCGACGACCTGTTCATCATCTACACCGGTGGCACGACGGGCATGCCCAAGGGTGTGATGTGGCGGGCCGAGGACCTCTTCTTCGCCGGGCTCTTCGGCGGCGAACCGTCGGGCGAGCCGGTGAAACGGCCGGAGGAACTGGCCGAGCGGGTCCGGGCACGCGGCGCCGGGCTCACCTTCTTCCCGGCGCCGCCGCTGATGCACGGCACGTCGACACTGACCTCATTCATCGCCTTCAACTACGGCCAGCGGGTGGTCATCCACCGCAAGTACGCGCCCGAGGAAGTACTCCGGACCATCGAGAAGGAGAAGGTCTCCAGCGTGTCGCTGGTGGGCGACGCGATGCTGAGACCGCTGATCGACGCCCTGAACGGGCCGCTCAAGGGCACGGACCTGTCCTCGCTGTTCAGCGTCTCCTCGTCCGGGGCGATCATGTCGGAGACGGTGCGCGCCGAGTTCCAGCGGCTGGTGCCGAACGTCCTGCTCCTGAACAACTTCGGGTCGTCCGAGTCCGGGTCCAACGGGCGGGCCACGGACGACTCCGGCCCGGAGAAGGGCTTCCGGCTGGAGGTCAACGACCTTACGCAGGTGGTGGATCCGGCGACGCACGAGCCGGTGGCGGTGGGCGTACCGGGACGCCTCGCCCAGCGCGGGCACGTGCCGCTCGGCTACTACAACGACGCGGCGAAGACCGCCGAGACCTTCTTCCAGAAGGGCACGGAGCGCTGGGTGCTCCTCGGCGACATGGCGACCGTGGACGAGCAGGGCATCGTCACGGTGCTCGGACGCGGCTCGCAGTGCATCAACACGGGCGGCGAGAAGGTGTACCCGGAAGAGGTGGAGCAGGCGCTGAAGTCCCACCCCGACGTGTACGACGCCCTGGTCGCCGGGGTGGCGGACCCGACCTGGGGCAGCCACGTGGCCGCGGTGGTGCAGGTCCGGGAGGGGGCCCGGGCGCCGTCCCTGGACCAGATCCAGAGCCACTGCCGCACCAGGCTCGCGGGGTACAAGATCCCGCGCCAGCTGGTGATCGCACCCGAGATCCAGCGCTCCCCGAGCGGCAAGGCGGACTACCGCTGGGCGAAGGCGGTGGCGACGGAGGCGGACACGGCGTAGCCGGGCCCCGCCCGGCGGGTCGTACGGGTCGCACCCCCGGGCGTTCGCTCAGGTCGATGCGGGCGCGGGTGCGGGTGCGAGGGACGGGGCAGAGGGCTCCGTGGGGGCGGTGGTGGTGTCGCCGCCGTCCACGCACGTCAGCGACACGATGACCGGCGCCTGCCCACCCGCCGGCACCTCAGCCGCGAAGCCGGCCATGACCGTCCAGTTGCCCTTCGTCAGGGTCAGCCTCTCCCCAGCCGTATCGGGGCCGGTCTGCCAGCCGTGCTCGGAACGGGCCCGCGCGACGGCCGCCTTCAGGGCCGCCTCCACCGTCTCCGGCGCGTGGCGTCCCGAGAGGCGTTCCCAGCACCTGCCCAGAACCCCGGAGGGCTCCCTCTCCACCGTGATGCCCTCTGCAGCCAGAACCGACGTCATCTCCGACACCACCGTGTCGGCGGGCAGCGGCGGACCCGAGTATCGCGGAGGCAGCGGGCCGAGGTCCTGCAGGGGGAACGCGCAGGCAGTCGCCGTCGCCGCCGTCAATGCGGCCAGGGCCAGGGACGCCAGGGCTGTGCGCGCCTGCCTCCGTCGCATGATGATGATGTCGTCCTCCCGGTGCGCGGTACGGCAGGCCAGTGTCCCATCCCGCTGATCTTGATGACCCACCGGCCATCGGGAACACCGGTGGGCGTACCGGCCGACACAAAAGGCGATCACTCGTTCGAGTCATTGCCTTCACCTGCCGGCTCCTGGCAATCTACCGAATGATCGGTCGGTTCTCTTGGTGAGGTGACGGCAATGGCGGCGTACACGGATCTCCACGACGAGGGCGAGCGGCTGGGCCGTGACGAGCTGGCAGCCCTCCAGCTCACCCGGCTGCGCGCCACCCTGCACCGTGCCTACGAGAAGGTGCCCTTCTACCGGCAGGCCTTCGACAAGGCGGGAGTGCATCCCGACGACTGCCGGTCGCTCGCCGACCTCTCCCTGTTCCCCCTGACCACCAAGGCCGACCTGCGCGACCAGTACCCCTTCGGGATGTTCGCCGTGCCGCGCTCGCAGGTGCGCCGCATCCACGCCTCCAGCGGCACCACCGGGCGGCCGACCGTCGTCGGGTACACCGACGGGGACCTCGCCATGTGGGCGGATGTCGTCGCCCGGTCGATACGCGCGGCGGGCGGACGTCCCGGCCAGATCATCCACATCGCCTACGGGTACGGGCTGTTCACGGGCGGCCTGGGCGCGCACTACGGCGCCGAGCGCCTGGGATGTACAGTCGTGCCCGCCTCGGGCGGGATGACGGACCGCCAGGTCCGGCTCATCGAGGACTTCCGGCCGGAGGTCATCATGGTGACCCCCTCCTACATGCTGACCCTCCTGGACGAGATGGAGCACCAGGGCATCGACCCGCGCGCCACCTCGCTGCGGACGGGGATCTTCGGCGCGGAGCCGTGGACCGAGGAGATGCGCCGGGAGATCGAGGAACGGCTCGGCATCGACGCGGTGGACATATACGGCCTGTCCGAGGTCATCGGGCCGGGGGTGGCACAGGAGTTCGCCGAGACCAAGGACGGCCTGCACATCTGGGAGGACCACTTCTATCCCGAGGTGGTCGATCCGCTGACCGGCGCGGTGCTCCCGGACGGCGAGCCCGGCGAGCTGGTGTTCACCTCCCTCACCAAGGAGGCCATGCCCGTCATCCGCTACCGCACGCGGGATCTGACGCGGCTGCTGCCCGGTACGGCCCGGCCGGCCTTCCGCCGGATGGAGAAGATCACGGGCCGCAGCGACGACATGATCATCCTGCGTGGGGTGAACATGTACCCGACCCAGATCGAGGAGATCCTGCTGCGGACGCCCGGCCTGGCGCCCCACTTCCAGCTGCGGCTGACCCGGGAGGGGCGGATGGACGCCCTGACGGTACGGGTGGAGGCGCGCCGTGAGGCCGGCGCCGACCGGCGGCAGGCCGCGGCCACCGCCGTGGTCCGGGCCGTCAAGGAGGGGATCGGGGTCTCCGTCCGGGTCGAGGTGGTCGACCCGGAGACGCTGGAGCGCTCGGTCGGGAAGATCAAGAGACTGGTCGACCTCCGCGGCACCGGGTAGGCCCTGTCCGGGCGGCTGAAACCACCCCTTCGGGCCCATTTCGAGGTGGCTGCCGGGAGCGGATCGGCGCGCGCGGGTAGGGCATGACGTGTGATCTCCACCCTCCGGCAGCTCCACGACCGGCTCCAGGGCTCCCAGGTGGGGCTGGCCTGGAGCCGTGGCCGGGAGATGGAGCTCATGCACCGGGCGATGGGCTTCGCGGCCCTCGGGTTCCTCACCCTGGTGCCGCTGCTGGTGGTGGTCGCGGCCGCAGCGCCCGGGAGCGGCTCGGGCTTCGGCCGGTGGCTCGGCCAGGCTCTCGGGGTGACGGAGGCCTCGCGGGTCCGGGTCGAGATGCTCTTCGGCGCGGCGGACCTGGCGCTGGAGCGGACCACCGCCTTCGGTCTGGCCGCCCTCGCGGTGTTCGGCCTGACCTTCGGGTCGGCCGTCCAGACCGGCTACGAGAAGGTCTGGGACCTGCCGACGATGCGCTGGCACACCATGTGGCGGCACGTCGTCTGGCTCGCCCTGCTGGTCTGCTACCTCGGCCTGCTGGTGGGGATCCCCGCACCCTCGAACGGCGTCATAGGCACGGTCCTCGGCGCGCTGGGCGACCTCGTCGGCACGTGCCTGTTCTTCGTCGGCTCGCAGCGGCTGCTGCTCGGCGGCCGGGTCCGCTGGCGTGCCCTGGTACCGGGAGCCGTGGCGACCAGCCTCGGGCTGCTGGGGCTGCGGATCTTCTCGCAGCTGGTGTTCTCCCCGCTCATCGCGTCCAACGCGGTGATCTACGGGCCCTTCGGCACCCTGCTCGTCGTCCAGTCCTGGCTGGTCGGCGTCGGCTTCGTGGTCTACGGCGGCGCGCTCGTCGGCCGGCTCGTGCACGAGCACCTCACCCTGCGGCGGCTCCGGCGCAGCGGGGTCTACCCTCCCGAGGACCCCGCCGCCCACCACCCGTGACCGACCGCCGGGGCTCCCCGGCCGGCGGCTCCCCGGCCGGACGTCGGCGTCGGCCCCCGGCCCCCGGCCCCCGGCGCCCGGCGCCCGGCGCCCGGCGCCCGGCGCCGGACGTCAGCGGCCGGGCGGCGCGAAGCGGTCGCGGAGTTCCCGCTTGAGGATCTTGCCGCTGGCATTGCGCGGGAGGGCGTCCACGAAGAGCACCCGCTTCGGGGCCTTGAAGTGGGCGAGCTTCTCCCGCGCATAGGCCATCAGCTCCGCCTCCGTCACCTCCCCGCGCGGTACCACCACCGCCGTGACCGCCTCGATCCAACGCTCGTCGGGCAGCCCCACCACTGCTGCCTCGGCCACGCCCGGGTGGGTGTACAGCACGTCCTCCACCTGCCGTGAGGCGACCAGCACCCCGCCCGAGTTGATGACGTCCTTCACCCGGTCCACGACCGTGAAGTACCCCTGCGCATCACGCACCGCCAGGTCTCCCGAGCGGAACCAGCCGTCGCGGAAGGCCTTCTCCGTGGCCGCCGGGTCGTTCCAGTACCCCAGGCAGAGCTGCGGCGAGCGGTAGACCACCTCGCCGGCCGTTCCGTCCGGCACGTCCTTGCCGTCCTCGTCGACGACCTTCGCCTCGACGTGGCGCACCGGCCGCCCGCAGGAGTCCATCCGCCCCTCGTGCTCCAGCGGCCCCAGGACCGTGGCGAGCGGGCCGATCTCGCTCTGGCCGAAGCAGTTGTAGAAGCCGAGCCCCGGCAGCCGCCCGCGCAGTCGTTCAAGGACCGGCACCGGCATGATCGAGGCCCCGTAGTACGCCTTCCGCAGCCCGCCCAGCTCACGCACCGCGAACTCCGGGTGGTTGGCCAGGCCGATCCACACCGTCGGCGGGGCGAAGAGGCTGTCGGCCTCCCCGGCCTCGACGAGGTCGAAGATCCGCTCCGCGACCGGCGCGTCCACGATGGTGTTCCGCGCGCCCACCGCCAGGTACGGCAGCAGGAAGACGTGCATCTGCGCCGAGTGGTAGAGCGGCAGCGAGTGCACGGGCCTGTCGTCCCCGTCCAGGTCCAGGGCCTCGATCGCGCTCTCGTACTCGTGCACGAGCGCCCGGTGGGTCATCATCGCGCCCTTGGGCAGGGCGGTGGTCCCCGAGGTGTAGAGGAGCTGTGCCAGCGCGCCCGGATCCCGGACCGCCTCGAAGGGCAGTGGCTCGGCCAGCTCCGCCAGGAAGGAGTCCGGGGCGTCGCGCAGCGCCCGTACGCGGTACCGGTCGGGGATCCGTCCGGCCAGGTCCGGGTCGGCGAGGACCAGGGCGCTCGCGGAGTTGTCCAGGATGTACGCGAGGTCCTCGCCGGTGAGGTTCTGGTTGACCGGGACGTGGGTGAGTCCGGCCCGGGCGCAGGCGAGGTAGGCGATGAGGTAGGCGTCGCAGTTGTGGGCGTAGGTGGCGACCCGGTCCCCGACGGCCAGCCCGTACCTCTCCCGCAGCACGGCGGCGCCGGTGCTGACGGCCGCGTCGAGCTCCGCGTACGTCCAGGTCCGTTCGCGGTAGCGGACGGCGGGGCGGTCGGGCACCCGCCGCGCGCTGTCGTGCACCAGTCCGTCGACCGTGTTGTCCCGCACCGCTCGCACTGCCCGCACCGCCCGGTCTGCCGTCATGGCGCGATCCTCGTCCTCCCGCGCACCCAAGGTCAATAACCGGATACCAAACGGGATGTTGACAGATGATCGGACCGCCTGCATGAGTGTGGGGGGCACGGACGCACCGCCTGTCCAGCGGGTAACCACACCCACCCACAGGCTACTTGGGAGGACTGTTGCACCTCAGTACTCGTCCGATACTCCGCCGCGTCGCCCTCGCCGGCGCCGCTCTGCTCGCCGCGACGGCCGCGATGCCGCAGGCCGCGGCGGCGACCGACGACCGGATACCGGTCGGCCGCGGCGGGCTGTCCGCCGTCATCCGGTACACCGAGAACGGCATCCCGCACATCCTCGCCCGCGACTACGCGCAGCTCGGCTTCGGCACCGGCTGGGCCCAGGCCGCCGACCAGGTCTGCGTCCTCGCGGACGGGTTCGTGACCGTCGCCGGTGAGCGTTCGCGCTGGTTCGGCGCCGACGCGGCGCCCGACTTCTCGCTCTCCTCGGCCACGAAGAACCTCTCCAGCGACCTCTACTTCAAGGGGGTACGGGAGTCCGGCACGGTGGAGAAGCTGCTGGCGACCCCCGACCCGGCCGGGCCCACCGAGGACCTCAAGGAACTGATGCGCGGCTGGGCCGCCGGGTACAACGCCTGGCTGGCCCAGAACAAGGTCACCGATCCGGCGTGCAAGGGCGCCGGCTGGGTCCGCCCGGTCACCACGGCCGATGTGGCCGCCCGCGGCTTCGCGGTCTCCGTCCTCGGCGGCCAGGGCCGCGGCGTCGACGGCATCACGGGCGCGCAGCCCCCGGGCACGGCGAGCACCACGGACGCGGCGGGCGCAACGGGCGCGACGGACGCGCCGAGTGCTGCGGCCGCCCCCGAGGGGACCGATCCGGCGGCCGCCGCCGAGGCCGCGCGCGAGTTCTTCGACACCGGCCGGTACGACATGGGTTCCAACGCGGTGGCCTTCGCCGGCTCCACCACGGCGAGCGGCCGCGGCCTGCTCCTCGGCAACCCGCACTACCCGTGGCAGGGCGGACGCCGGTTCTGGCAGTTCCAGCAGACCATCCCGGGCGAGCTGAACGTATCGGGCGCCTCCCTCCTCGGCACCGCCGTGGTCAACATCGGCTTCAACGAGAAGGTGGCCTGGAGCCACACGGTGGCCACCGGCACCCCGGTCAACCTGCACCAGCTCGTCCTGGACCCGGCCGATCCGACCGCCTACCTGGTCGACGGCAAGCCGGAGCGGATGACCCGGCGGACCGTCACCGTCCCGGTGGCGGGCGGCGACCCGGTCACCCGCACCCAGTGGTGGACCCGCTACGGGCCGGTGCTCTCCGGCCTCGGCGCGGGCCTGCCCCTGACCTGGACCGCGCAGACGGCGTACGCGCTGAACGACCCGAACGCGGCGAACCTGCGCGGCTCGGACACCGCCCTCGCGATGGGCAGGGCGCGTTCGGTGGCCGGGATCCAGGACGCGCTGAAGCGCACGCAGGGCCTGCCCTGGGTGAACACCGTGGCCGCCGACTCCGCCGGCGGCACCCTCTTCACCCAGACCCAGGTGCTCCCCCGCATCACGGACGAGCTGGCGGCCCGCTGCTCCACACCGCTGGGCCGGGCCACCTACCCGGCCTCGGGGCTGGCGGTGCTGGACGGTTCCCGCGGCGACTGCGCGATCGGCTCGGATCCGGACGCGGTGCAGCCGGGCGTCTTCGGCCCGGGGAAGGCGCCGACACTGGAGGGCGCCCCGTACGCCGAGAACTCCAACGACAGCGCCTGGCTGGCCAATGCCGACCGGCCGCTGACCGGCTACGAGCGGATCTGGGGCACGGTCGCCACCCCGCGCTCGCTGCGGACCCGCGGCGCGGTCGAGGACGTGTCCGCGATGGCCGCGAAGGGCCGGCTGACCGTGGCGGACCTGCAGAAGCAGCAGTTCGCGAACCGGGCTCCGGCCGGTGATCTCGCTGCCGCGGACGCGGCGAAGGCCTGCGCCGCCCTGCCCGGCGGAGCGGCGACGGCGAGCAACGGCAGTACGGTGGACGTCTCGGCGGCCTGCGGGGTGCTGGCGGGCTGGGACCGTACGACCGACAGCGCCAGCCGCGGCGCGCTGCTCTTCGACCGGTTCTGGCGCAGGCTGACGGCGTCGACCCCGGCCAGGGACCTGTGGCTGGTGCCGTTCTCGGCGGCCGATCCCGTACGCACCCCCCGGACGCTCAACCCGGCGGCGCCCGGCATCGGGCGGGCGCTCGCGGACGCGGTGGCGGAGTTGAAGGCGGCCGGGATCGCGCTGGACGCCCCGCTGGGTGAGCACCAGTTCGTGGTCCGGGGCGGCCGCAAGCTGCCGGTGGGCGGCGGTACGGAGGCGCTCGGTGTGTGGAACAAGATCGAGGCCCCCTGGAACGCGGCGGCGGGCGGCTACCCGGAGGTCGTACACGGCTCCAGCCACATCCAGGCGGTCGGCTGGGACGGCGGCCGCTGTCCGGTGGCGCGCACCCTGCTGACGTACAGCCAGTCCTCGAACCCGGGCTCGCCGTACTACGCCGATCAGACCCGGCTGTATTCCGAGGAGCGCTGGGTCACGGCACGTTTCTGCGAGCGGGAAATCCTCACCTCGCCGAAACTGAAGGTGGTGCCGGTCCGCGAACGGCGGTGATCACTCGCCCGCGTGCCCCTTCCCGGCCCCGGCCCGGGCCCCTCACGGGCTGACGGCCAGGAAGAGGTACGCGGCCAGCAGCACGATGTGCACGCCGCCCTGGAGGAGCGTGGCCCGCCCGGGGACGATGGTGAGGGCGCTGACCATGATGGTGAGGGTGAGCAGCACCATGTGGATCGGGCCGAGGCCGAGCAGGAGCGGGCCGGAGAGCCAGATCGAGGCGAGGGCGATCGCCGGGATGGTCAGGCCGATGCTGGCGATGGCGGATCCGTAGGCGAGGTTGAGGCTGGTCTGCACGCGGTCGCGGCGGGCTGCACGGACGGCCGCGAGGGTCTCGGGTGCCAGGACGAGCAGGGCGATGATCACACCGACGACCGCCTGGGGCAGACCTGCGGCCGCGACGGCCCGCTCGATGGTCGGGGACACCGCCTTGGCGTCGCCGACCACGGCGACGAGCGCGATCAGCAGCAGGCCGAGGCTGATGAGCGCGGCGCGGGCGGTGGGCGGCTCCGCGTGGTCCTCGCCGCCGCCGGGACCCTGCCCGGTGTCCACGGGCAGGAAGTAGCTGCGGTGACGGACCGTCTGGACGGCGACGAAGAGCCCGTACAGGGCGAGCGAGGCGACGGCGGCGAAGGCGAGCTGCGCGGTGGAGAACTCCGGGCCCGGCTTGCTGGTGGTGAAGGTCGGCAGGACCAGGCTGAGGGTGGCCAGGGTCGCGACGGTGGCGAGGGCCGCACCGGATCCCTCGGGGTTGAACACGGCGATCCGGTTGCGCAGGGCGCCGACGAGCAGGGACAGGCCGACGATGCCGTTGCACGTGATCATGACGGCGGCGAAGACCGTGTCCCGGGCCAGGGAGGCGGTCTTGTCACCGCCGTCGACCATCAGGGTGACGATGAGCGCCACCTCGATCACGGTGACCGCCACGGCGAGGACGAGGGAGCCGAAGGGTTCACCGACCCGGTGGGCGACGACCTCGGCGTGGTGGACGGCGGCGAGGACCGCGCCGGCCAGGCAGAGGGCGACGAGCGCCACCGCGAAGCCGGGTAGGTCCCTCCCCCAGCTGAGGACGAGCGCGACCAGCGCCACCACGGGGACCACCACGGTCCAGTCGGTCAGGGGAGATTTGCGCGTAGTCGTACTCATATCGGCCAAGTTGCCAGAAGTATCCCGCCAGTGCGGCGCAGGCGCGCCTCCAGGGCTCTGACGTGGCTCTTCTCACGACACCGCGCGGCGCGGCGGGCACCGGTTCCACGGACAGGGCGGCCGAACACGACCCGCCGCGGTCGGCGTCACAGCGGCCGGTCGTGGCCCTCCCAGTAGGGGTCGCGCAGCCGGCGCTTGTAGAGCTTGCCGTTCGGGTCGCGCGGCATGGTCTCGATGAAGTCGACCGTCTTGGGGCGCTTGTACCCGGCGAGCTGCCGCTCGCAGTGGTGCAGGATCTCCGCAGCCAGGGCGTCGCCCGCGACGAAGCCCTCGGCCGGTTCGACGACCGCCTTGACCTCCTCGCCCCAGTCGGCGTGCGGAATGCCGAAGGCGGCGGCGTCAGCGACGGCCGGGTGGGTGAGCAGGGCCGACTCGATCTCGGCCGGGTAGATGTTCACCCCGCCCGAGATGATCATGTCGATCTTGCGGTCGCGGAGGAAGAGGTAGCCCTCCTCGTCCATCAGCCCCAGGTCGCCGACGGTGAAGAAGTCGCCGATCCGGTTCTTCTTCGTCTTGCCCTCGTCCTTGTGGTAGCTGAAACCGCCGGTGTTCATCTTCAGGTAGACGGTGCCCAGTTCCCCGGCGGGCAGCCGGTTGCCGTCGTCGTCGAAGATGGCGAGTTCGCTGATCGGCCACGCCCTGCCGACGGTTCCCGGCTTCTTCAGCCAGTCCTCGGCGGTCGCGAAGGCGCCGCCGCCCTCGCTGGCCGCGTAGTACTCCTCCACACAGCGGCCCCACCACTCGATCATGGCCCGTTTGACGTGGTCCGGGCAGGGCGCGGCGCCGTGGATGGCGTGCCGCATCGAGGAGACGTCGTACGCGTCCTTCGTCTCCTGCGGGAGGGCGAGGAGCCGGTGGAACTGGGTCGGCACCATGTGGGTGTGCGTGCAGGCGTGGCCGTCGATCAGGCGCAGCATCTCCTGTGGCGTCCACTTGTCCATCAGGACGAGCGGGTGCCCGATGTGCAGGGCGGCGCCCGCGAATTGGAGGACGGCCGTGTGGTAGAGCGGCGAGCAGACCAGGTGGACGTTGCCGTCGAACGGCCGGATGCCGAAGATGCCGAGGAAGCCGCCCAGGTACGTCTCCTCCGGGAGCTTGCCGGGCAGGGGGCGGCGGATGCCGCGCGGCCGTCCGGTGGTGCCGGAGGTGTAGTTCATGACCCAGCCCAGGGTGCGGCCCTCGGGGGCGGTCGCGGGCTGTCCGTCGAGGAGCGCCGCGTACGGCCGGAAGCCCGCGACCGGTCCGACGGCGTACCGGTGGCTCGCGGGCAGGGCGGCCTCGTCGGCCGCGGCGGTGGCGGCGTCGGCGAAGCGCTCGTGGGCGATGAGGACCTTGGCCCCGGAGTCGGAGACGATCCAGGCGATCTCGGGGCCGACGAGGTGGTGGTTGACGGGGACGAGGTAGAAGCCCGCCTGGGAGGCGGCCAGGTAGGCGGTGAGGAACTCGACGCCGTTGGGGAGGACGACGGCGAAGACGTCGCCCTTCTCCAGTCCGGCGGCGCGCAGGCCGTGGACGAGGCGGTTGACGTCGGCGTGCAGTCGGCCGGCGCTCCATTCCTCGCCCTCGGGGGTCACCAGCACGGTGCACCCGGGGTCGGCGGCGGCCTGTGCCCAGAAGCCGTTGGGCGGCTGCTGATCGGTGGCGGGGGTCGTGGACGTGGTGGCGGTCATGTCGGTCACGCCTCTCGGACTCGGCCGGCGATGCGGTTGATGCGGTCGATCGCCCTCTCGAACCCGCCGGTGAGGTCGTCGAAGACGGCCTGGACGCTGCGTTCCTCGGTCATCCGGCCGACGATCTGGCCGACGGGGGTGCCGAGCAGGGGCTGGATCTCGTACTTCTGGATCCGGGAGACGGCCTCGGCGACCAGCAGGCCCTGGAGCGGCATGGGGAGCGCGCCCGGGCCATCGGGGTCGTCCCAGGCGTCGGTCCACTCGGTGCGCAGCTGGCGGGCGGGCTTGCCGGTGAGGGCCCGCGAGCGGACGGTATCGCCGGATCCCGCGGCGAGCAGTTTCTCGGTGAGGGCGCGCGAGTGCAGGTCGGCCTCGGTGGTGGTGAGCCAGAGCGAGCCGAGCCAGGCGCCCTGGGCGCCGAGGGCGAGGCCGGCGGCGATCTGCTCGCCGCTGCCGATGCCGCCGGCGGCGAGGACCGGGAGGGGGGCGACGGCCTCGACGATCTCGGGGACCAGGACCATGGTGGCGATGTCGCCGGTGTGGCCGCCGGCCTCGTAGCCCTGGGCGACGACGATGTCGATGCCGGCTTCGGCGTGGCGGCGGGCGTGCTTGGCGCTGCCGGCGAGGGCGGCGACGAGCACGTCGTGATCGTGGGCGCGTGCGATGACATCGGCGGGCGGGGAACCGAGGGCGTTCGCCAGGAGTTTGATGGGGTAGTCGAAGGCGACGTCGAGCTGGCGCCGGGCGACCTGCTCCATCCAGCCGGTGATCCGCCAGCCGGAGGCCTCGCCCTCGGCGAGCTCGGGCACGTGGTGCTTGGCGAGGGTGTCGCGGACGAAGTCCCGGTGCCCGGCCGGGATCATCGCCTCGATGTCGGCTTCGCCGATGCCGTCGACGGCCTTCTTGGCGGGCATGACGACGTCGAGGCCGTAGGGCTTGCCGTCGGTGTGCGCCTGCATCCAGTCGAGGTCGCGGGCCAGCTCGTCGGGGGCGGTGTAACGGACCGCACCGAGTACGCCGAAACCGCCGGCGCGGGTGATGGCAGCGGCGACCGCCGGGAAGGGCGTGAAGCCGAAGATGGCGTGCTCGACTCCCAGTTTCTTGCTCAGCTCCGTCTCCATGGGCGGCAGAATGCCGCAGCCCGGCAGTCGAGGGAAGAGATTTTCTGATGCAGTGTCAGATTCTTTACGGGCCGGTCGGTGCGGACGGTGCCCGACGGGCGGGCACATACCCACTAGCGTGCGGATCGCCTGCGGCGCGCACGGCGGATCAGACGGACCCGGGGCCTGTTCGCCCGCGGTGCGCTCGACGGTTCCGGAGCCCGGACGCCGGGCGGCGCCCCGGGCGGTGACACCGCAGGTGGACAGCGGACAGGAGGGCGGACATGACAGTAGGCACGGGGGCTTTCGGCGTGACCGGCACAGAAACGCGGCCCGCACAGGCCGCAACGGGCGGGCCCGGGGCAGCCGGTGGCGGGCTGACGCGGCGGCGGCTCGGGGCGCGGCTGCTCGCGCTCGGCGGGGTCCTCGTCCTGCACGCGGCGCTTCCGGGCTCCGCAGGGGCCGCGGGCGCCGCGGGCAGCCCGGCCGAGCGGCGCGCGCTCCAGGGGCTGCGGCTGCGGTACGGGTCGGCGCGCCAGGCCGGCCTGCTGGAGAGGCACCTGGAGGGGGTGGCGGACGAGGCCCGGCGGTTTCTGGGACCCTCCCCCGAACACCCCTACTACGCGGGGGCGGTGGTCCTCGCCGGCCGGGGCCGCACCATCGCCCTGCACCGCGCCATGGGCCACGCCGTCCGGTACGCGGACTACGACGGGCGGACCGACCGGGTCCGGGAGTTCCCGGAGGCAGAACGGATCGCGATGGCCGAGGACACCGTCTTCGACCTGGCTTCGCTGACCAAGCTGTTCACCTCCATCCTGGCCGTCCAGCAGATCGAGCGCGGACGCCTGGAACTGGAGGCCCCGGTGTGCCGGTACATGCCCGAGTTCACCGGGGGCGGCAAGGAGGTCATCACGGTCCGTCAGCTGCTCACGCACACCTCGGGATTGCGTTCCTGGGCGCCCTTCTACCAGGAGTCCACACGCGAGGGGCAGCTGAGGCTGCTGTGGTCGGTGCGGCCGCAGGAGACCCCCGGGACCGTCTACCGGTATTCCGATCTCAACCTCATCTCGCTGCAGCTACTGCTGGAACGGATCACCGCTCGCACTCTGGACACCCTGCTCCGCGACGAGATCACCGCTCCGCTCGGGATGCACCGCACTCGGTACAACCCACCGCTCTCCTGGCGCCGGGTCACCGCCGCCACCGAAGTGCAGCGCCCGCCCTGGTCCGGTCTGGACCGCGGGCTGGTGTGGGGTGAGGTCCACGACGAGAACGCGTACGCGCTCGGCGGTGTCGCGGGCCATGCCGGGGTCTTCGGCACCGCCTGGGACCTGGCCGTCCTCGCCCGCGCCCTCCTCGACGGCGGGGTCTACGCGGGCCGGCGCATCCTGCGCCCCGCCTCCGTCGAGCTGCTCTTCACCGACTACAACACGGCCTTCCCCGGCGACGACCACGGCCTCGGCTTCGAGCTCTACCAGCACTGGTACATGGGGGCCATGGCCACCCCGCACTCCGCCGGGCACACCGGCTTCACCGGCACCTCGCTCGTCCTCGACCCCTCCACCGACTCGTTCCTGATCCTGCTCGGCAACTCCGTCCACCCCGTGCGCACCTGGCGGGCCGGCAGCGCGCCGCGGGTCGCCGTCGGCAACCGTTTCGCCCGCGCCGTCCCGGTCCGCACCCGGCACGGCGGCGCGGCCTGGTTCTCCGGCATCCGGCCGGGCGCCTCGGGCACCCTCACGCTGCCGCCGCTCCGCCCGGCCACGGCGGCAGCCCGGCTGCGCTGCGCCGTGTGGTGGGACACCGTGCCCGGAGAGGGCGCCCTGCACCTGGAGGCCTCCGCCGACGGGGAGCACTGGGAGCCGCTGCCCTTCAGTACGGTGCGGTCCACCGGCGGCGCCCCCGAGCAGTGGCCGCGGGGCTCCGTGAGCGGCTGGTCGGGCCGTGTCTGGCACCGCCTCGAAGCCCCCCTCACGGCCGCGTGGACGGGCCGCGAGGTACGGCTGCGGCTGCGCCACACCGCGACCGGCCGCTACGTGGGCCGCGGGGTCTACGTGGACGTCGTACGCGTGGCCGAACCGGGCCGGCTGCTCTTCGCCGAGGACCGCCCCGCCGATGCCGACCGTATCGAGGCCATCGGCTGGACCCGGTCGGCGGACTGACCGGCCCACCGACCCACCGCGCCGGCGGCTCAGTGCCGGACGAGGCAGAACGGGTGCCCCGCCGGGTCCGCGTAGACCCGCCAGCCGCGCCCGTCCGAGCCGTCGAGCAGCGTCCCGCCGGCCGCCAGTACTTCCTCCTGCGCGCGGTCCAGGTCCGGGACGCCGAGGTCCAGGTGGAACTGCTGCGGGCGGGTGGGGTCGGGCCGGCGCGGAGGCAGGTGGTCCGGCGCGCGTTGGAAGGCGAGGACGAGGCCCGAGGGCGTGTGGAGCGTCGCCCAGCTCTCGTCGACGGCCCAGCGCCGGTCCTGCTGGTTGACGTTCCCGCCCAGCAGGGACCGGTAGAACTCGGCGAGGGACTGCGGCTCGGGGCAGTCCAGGACCACGCATTGCAGTTCAGCGATCATGACCGGATCCTAGGCTGGGTGCTGCCGGGGCCGCGGTGCTCCCGGGACCGTCCGTCAGCGGACCCCGAGCGTCTTCCGGAGCCAGTCGAAGACGACCTCGCAGTGCAGCTGCGGGGCCATCGGGGAACAGTGCAACTGCGCGCCCTGGGCCGCCGTCAGCCTGACGTAGTCCTTGGGCGAGGTGAGGGCGTCGTACATGCGGCGCGGCTGGCCGGGGTAGAACTGCTCGCCCTCGTAGTCCAGCACGAGGGTGGGGGCCTTGATCCGGCCGACGACGTCGGTGATGGACAGCGCCCGGATCCGGGTGGCGGGGGTGTAGAAGTCGGTGAACAGCTTGCCCTGCCGCGCTTCGAGCATGGCCGGGACGGAGAACGGCTCGAAGCGCTTCTTCATCACGTCGGCCGCGTCCGGAGGCAGTTCGGGGACGACCTCCTTGTTCCAGATGTCGTTCGTCTCCTGCTTGTCGGGGGTGAGGATCTGCCGGATCTCGGGCGGGAAGCCCAGCCACGGATCCACGCAGCCCGGCATGGCCACCAGCGCCGCGATGCGGGTCTCGAAGGCCGCCGCCCTCGGGGCGAGGTCCCCCGCCATGCTCAGACCCGTCAGGGCGATCCTGCCGGAGTCCACGTCGGGGCGGGCCGACAGCCAGTCGACGAGGGGTGTGACGACCTTCTCCCAGGTGGGCGTGAACACCACCTGATCCACGAAGAGCAGCTGCCCCTGGCCCGGCCCGTCGTAGACGAGCGCGTTCCAGCCCCGGTCCAGCGCGGCAGGAACCCCGTAGGTCCACATGTCCACGTTCTGGCCGTCGCTCCCGTTCGTCAGGATCACCGTCGGGCGGGGGGTGTCGGAGGTGTCGGGGCGGAAGAACCACACCGGCAGCGGTGTGGTTCCGTAGGGCACGTTCGCCTTCACCGGGGCGGGCTCGCACAGGTCGCAGAAGGCGTCCCAGGCTCCGCGCCCCGCCCTGTAGAGCTGTTCCTCGCTGCCGGGGTCGTCCGAACCGAGGACGAAGAAGAGCGCCTGGCCGTAGTACTGGGCGGCGCGCAGCGCCCGGAACCGCTTGCTCCGGCCGTCGGCCGGCGCACCCGGAGGCGCCTTCAGCAGCTGGTCGCCGAGCGTGCGGAAGGTCTTCGTGTACGTCTGGGCGGTCAGACCGGAGCCGTTGATCGTGTTCACGGCCGTGAGGACCTCGCCGACCTCGGCGGCGCCGGCGCCCGAGGCGCCGAGCGCGAGGAGTCCGTTGAAGTTGTACGCCGGGTCCTTGAACAGCGTCATCACGCCCGGGGTGAGACCGCCGGCGGCCGCGGTGGGTGTGGCGGCGCCGCTGGTCGCTGCTGCCGGAGCGCCGGAGGCGCCGCCGCGCGCGCAACCCGCCGCGAGGACTGAGCCCGCCCCGGCGGTGAGCAGGGCGCGGCGAGTGGGGCCGGAGTGCCGATCACCAGATATGCGGTTCATGCCTCCGGAACGTAGCGCCGACGCGGCGCGCCGGCCTCCCGTCCCGTCCCGCGCGCTCAGCGCCGGGCACGCGCCCCCGCTCCGGCCGTCGCCCGAACCGGCAGGTGGGGGGCCGGTGCCCCGGCCGGGGCGGTGCGGCCTTCCGGCCGCCGCCGGTCTTGCGCCGTCCGGGGGACGCCGGCCCAGGTTTTCGGGCCCCGACCGGCCAGGGGGGGAAAGGCCGATCGGGGCGGGCCCGGGCCGACCGGGGGGGGTGGCCGGCCTGGGCGTCTGCGGGTGAGCACGCGCAACCGAAAGCCGCCCGTACCCACATATAGAACAACAGCGAACGACCCGGGGAAGTTCCCCGTGCGACGCCGGAGGCCGGACAGCCACCGCTGCGGGGTCAGGCCTCGGCGAGGACCGCGTCGATCATCCGCCGGGTGATGGAAGTCAGTTCGGCCAGGTCAGGGGCCGGGCGGGAGCGGGCGAGGGCGCCGGCCAGCCGGTCGTAGAGGAGCCCGTCGGTCCAGGCGACCAGCAGTTCGGCGGCCTCCGCGGGCCGCTCCGCCCCGAGTGCGGCGAGGATGCCCGCGGCGCGGGCCCGGGCTCCCTGGCCCGCGCGGTGGAAGTCCGCCTCCAGGTCGGGGTTGCGGGCCGCTTCGAGGCTGAGTTCGAAGCGGGCCAGCTGGCGCTCGCGCCCCACGGTGAGCCAGCGGTGCAGCAGCCCGGCCAGCGCGGCCGCGGCGGTCTCCCGGTCCACCACCGGGGACGCGGGCGGGCTCGCACCGCCGAGTTCCCCGCCGAGGTCCCCGCCCAGGTCCCCGCCCAGGTCCCCGCCCAGGTCCCCGCCCAGGTCCCCGCCGAGGTCCCCGCCGAGGTCCCCGCCGAGATCGCCGACGTCGCCGAGGTCCAGCTCGGCCAGCCGCGCGTAGCAGGCCCCGATCAGAGCCGTCCTCGTACGGAAGTAGTACGAGGTGCTCCCGGTCGGCAGCCCCGCCGCGCCGTCGACCGCCCGGTGGGTCAGGCCGCGCAGCCCGGCGCCGGCCACGAGGTCGATCGCGGTGTCGGCGATCAGCGTTCTGCGATCCGCGGTGGTGGACATCCACTCACTCTACAACTGTAGAGTGAGTGTCGTCGGACTCTACAGCTGTAGAGGCTCCGGCGATCGACTGTGGAAGAAGCGGCAGAGGAGGACTCGTCATGTCGGCAGTTCAGCGTCACGCGGTCGTGGCGGGCGCGGGGATCGGCGGACTCACGGCGGCCCTGGCCCTGCACCGCCGGGGCTGGCGGGTCACCGTGTGCGAGCGGGCGGCCGGGCCGAGCGCCGTCGGCGCCGGGATCGTGCTCGCCCCCAACGCCCTGCGCGCCTTCGCCGCCATCGGCTTCGACACCACCCGCGCGGCGGGCCGTACCGTCCCCGCCGCGATGGGCCTGCGCCGCCCGGACGGCCGCTGGCTCAACCGCGCCGACGGCGACGCGCTGGCCGCCCGTTACGGCGGTCCGCCGCTCGCCCTGCACCGCTCGGCGCTCGCCGACGCCCTGACCGCCGCCCTCCCCGCCGGATCCGTCCGCTACGGCGCCGCCGTCACCTCGGTGGACGACGCCGACGGCGCCCCGGTGGTCCGCACCGACGCCGGCGACCTCGCGGGCGCCGACCTCGTCGTGGCCGCCGACGGCATCCACAGCCCGCTGCGCCGCCAGTACTTCCCGGACCACCCCGGCCTCCACCACAGCGGGGAGACCGCCTGGCGCACGGTCCTGCCCGCCGACGCGAGCCGCGTCGGCACGGCGACCGCCGAGACCTGGGGCCGCGGCGAGCGCTTCGGCGTCGTCCCGCTCGCCGACGGCCGGATCTACCTCTACGCCACCGCCGTCGCCCCCGCCGGGCACCGCCCCACCGATCTCCGCGGCGAACTCCTGCGCCGCTTCGGCACCTGGCACGACCCGATCCCCGCCCTGCTGGAACGGATCGACCCGGGGGCCGTGCTCCAGCACGACCTCTACGACCTGGCCGCCCCGCTCCCCCGCTTCCACCACGGGCGCCTGGCCTGGCTCGGCGACGCCGCCCACGCCATGACCCCCAACCTCGGGCAGGGCGGCTGCCAGGCCGTCGAGGACGCCGCGGTCCTCGGCCACCTGCTGGCCGGCGCCGGCCCGGCGGACGTCCCGGCCGCGCTCGCCGCCTACAGCGCGGCCCGGTGCGCGCGCACCGATGCCATCCGCGTCCGCGCCCGCCGGGCGGGGCGGATCGCCGCCCTCACCCACCCCCTCGCCGTGGCCGTCCGCGACCTCGCCGTCCGGGCCACCCCGGCCGGCGCCTCGTACCGGGCGATGGATGCGCTGTTCGACGGATTCGCGCTCCCGGACGGAATGCACACCGTGCCCGCGGGCGTTGGGACTCGTTGGTGAGGTTCGTTGACTGTTCAATTCAATGCGAAGGCAGGCAGATCCCCATGACGACCGGCATCGACTGGGACAACCCGACCGACCCCAGGGAGGGCACCTGGCAGTTGGACCACGTGAAGCTGTACGTGGGCTCGGGCGGCTCCGAGGGCCAGTACTGGAACGGCACCCAGACCCTCCTGCTCACCACCCTCGGCCGGGTGTCGGGCAAGCCGGTCAGGACCCCGCTCATCTACGGCGAGGCCGACGGCAGTTACCTGGTGGTCGCGTCCAAGGGCGGTGACCCCACGCACCCGCTCTGGTACCGGAACCTGTCCGAGCACCCCACGGTCCGCATCCAGGTCGGCCCGAAGGTCATGCAGGGCACGGCCCGTACCGCCACTCCCGAGGAGCGCGCCGCGTACTGGCCGGTGATGGTCAAGCACTGGCCCGCGTACGACGAGTACCAGGCCAAGACGGACCGCGAGATCCCGATCGTCGTCATCGAGCCGGTCGCATAGGCCCTGCCGTCCGGGCCGGGTCGCACAACGCCGCACCCGGGCGGGGCCCTTCCCCGCCCGGCGCTCCGTCACCTCAGCGGCACATTCCTGCCACCTGCTCCAGCTCGTTCCCCCATACGGCCACGTCCCTCGGGCCGATGTGCGGCGCGGCCAGGGACCGTACGCGGAAGGGGTTGTGCGGCGTCGTCCCGTCCGCCTCGCGGATCATCAGGTCCTGCAGCGCCGGCGGGATGGAGCGGTCCTCGGTGAAGCGAAGGAACGTACGCGGCACCCGCCCCCACTTCTCCGGCAGCCCCCGGGCGTCGGCGGACCCGATCGCCGCGGACTCGTCGGGCTCCAGGGTGTTGAGCAGCGCCCGCACCTCGGCGTCCGGCAGGTCGCCGCCGAGCGCCTCCTTCGCCGCCACGAAGAAGGCGGGGTCGGCCGAGCGCCAGTTGACCCGGTTGACGCCGAGCTCCGGCGGGGTCTGCACGGCGGTCAGCCGGAACAGCGAGCTGGTGGCCGCCTCGGGGGTCGTCATCAGCTGCGTCACCGAGGCGTGCCGGGTCGGGCAGAAGGCCGACGCGTACACCAGGTGGGGGATGAGCTCGGGCACCTGGTTGGCGACCGCGTTCACCGTCACCCCGCCGAGGCTCTGGCCGGCCAGGATCACGGGGCCGTTGCGGTGCACGGCGCGCACGACGCCGACGACGTGCGCCGCGAAGTCCTCCAGTGTCACGCGGGCGATCGGCGAGGGCTCGGTGCGCAGCCGCTCCGGGTCCTGGGGGACCCGGTAGGAGAGCGGGAAGTACGCACCCGTCCCGTGCCCGGGCAGGTCCACCGCGACGGCCCGGTGCCCGCGCATGCCGAGCTCGCGCAGGACGGGCGACCATCCGTAGGAGTTGCTCCCGGCGCCGTGGACGAGGACGAAGGTGGGCGCGCCACGCCGCTGTCCGTCGGCGCGCGCCCTGTCATTCGCAGCGCCGCCACCAGTTAAGTTAGGCGTGAGTAGGACTCTAGGCCTGGGTCCCCACATCCCCGGCTGATTTCAGCCATCCGTGCCGCCGGACCGCGCAGCGCCGACGGGCGACAAGATCCGGAAGAGACGGCCTAGTGTCCGAGGACGGACATCGCCGCGTTGTGGCCGGGGACGCCGCTGACCCCGCCGCCGCGGACCGCGCCCGCCCCGCACAGCAGTACGTTGCGGTGGGCGGTTTCCACGCCCCAGCGGCCGCTGCCCCCGTCGGCGTACGGCCAGGACAGGTCTCGGTGGAAGATGTGGCCGCCCGGCAGCCGTAGTTCGCGCTCCAGGTCCAGGGGGGTCTTCGCCTCGATGCACGGGCGGCCGTCCGCGTCGAAGGCGAGGCAGTCGGTGAGCGGTTCGGCCAGGTGCGCGTCGAGCTGCGCGAGGGTGGCCGTCAGCAGGACCTCGCGGGCCTGCTGGTTGTCGTGCGCGAACAGCCGGGCCGGGGCGTGCAGGCCGAAGAGCGTGAGCGACTGGTAGCCCTGTTCCACCAGCTCCGGCCCGAGGATCGTCGGGTCGGTCAGCGAGTGGCAGTAGATCTCCGAGGGCGGTACGGAGGGCAGTTCGCCGGAGGCGGCCTCCGCGTGGGCCCGGGCCAGTTCGGCATAGCCCTCGGCGATGTGGAAGGTGCCGCCGAAGGCCTCGCGCGGGTCCACGCCGGTGTCCCGGAGCCGGGGCAGTCGGCGCAGCAGCATGTTGACCTTGAGCTGGGCGCCCTCGGGGGCCGCGCCCGGGCCCTCGGGCCGGCTCTCGCCGAGGAGTTCGGCCAGGGCCTGCGGCGAGGCGTTCACGAGCACGGTCCGCCCGACGACGCGGCCCTCCCCCGTCGCCGTGCGGAACACCACCTCGGCCGGGGCGGTGCCGTCCGTGTCGATCCGCAGCACCTCGTGCCCGGTGGCGATCTGCGCCCCCGCCGCCCGGGCTGCGGCCGCGAGCGCGTCCGTCAGGGCGCCCATCCCGCCGACCGGCACGTCCCAGTCCCCGGTGCCGCCGCCGATGACGTGGTAGAGGAAGCAGCGGTTCTGCGCGAGGGAGGGGTCGTGCGCGTCGGCGAACGTGCCGATGAGCCCGTCCGTGAGGACCACCCCGCGGACCAGGTCGTCGGCGAAGTACCGCTCCACGGCCTGCCCGAGGGGTTCCTCGAAGAGCATCCGCCACGCGGCCTCGTCGTCGATCCGGGCCCGCAGCTCCGCCCGTGTGGGCAGGGGCTCGGTCAGGGTCGGGAAGACCTTCCCCGCGACCCGCCCCGTGGTCCCGTAGAAGTCGCGCCAGCTCTCGTACTCCCGCTCCGAACCGGTCAGCCGCGCGAAGGACTCCCGGGTGCGCTGCTCACCACCGCCGACGAGCAGCCCGCCGGGCCGCCCGCCGCGTTCCGTGGGCGTGTACGAGGAGATCGTGCGCCGGCGTACGGCGAACTTCAGATCGAGGTCGCGCACGATCTTCGCCGGGAGCAGGGAGACGAGGTACGAGTAGCGCGAGAGCCTGGCGTCGACGCCCACGAAGGGGCGGCTGGAGATCGCCGCCCCGCCCGTGGCGGCGAGCCGCTCCAGGACCAGCACCGAGCGGCCCGCCCGGGCCAGGTACGCGGCGGCCACCAGGCCGTTGTGCCCACCGCCCACGATCACGTCGTCGTACACGTCCCGCCCGAAGGTCGTCATGGCTCTTGGTAGCACACCTGGCCGAGCCGCTCCAGACAGTGGGCCTCGTCGGCGTGGGCGAGGACCGTGTCGGGATGGTCGTCGCCGAGGGCCCGTTCGCGAATGCCGGAGAGGTCCCGGTAGAGGGGCAGCGCCTCGTCCCAGCGGCCCAGCCGGCCCAGTCCTCCGGCCAGTTCCCGGCGGCTGACCAGGGTGTCCGGATGTTCGGGGCCGAGCACCTCGGCGCGCAGGGCGCCCACCTGGCGGGCCTCGGCCACCGCTTCCTCCCAGCGCTCCAGCCGGCCCAGGTTGACGCCGAGGACGTGCCGGGCGCGGAGCGTCTCGGGGTCGGTGACCCCGTAGGCGCGGGTGCGGTCGCGGACCAGGGCCCGGAACAGGTCGAGCGCCCGGGCGCTGTTCCCGGTGCGGCCGAGCGCAATGCCGACCTCGTAGCGGGCGGCCAGGGTGTCGGGGTGGTCGCGGCCGAGCACCCGCTCCCGTACGAGGGCGACCTCGTGGAAGGCCGCCAGGGCCTCCTGCCAGCGCTCCAGGCGGCCGAGTGCGTACGCCGCCTCGTACCGGGTCAGCAGGGTGTCCGCGTGCTCGGCGCCCAGGACGGCCGCCCGGTCGGCGGCGACCGCGGCGGCGGTGGCGTGGGCGTCCGCGAACCGGCCCAGCGCGCCCAGCGAGCAGGCCAGGTTGTGCCGGCAGCGCAGGGTGTCGGGGTGGAGCGCGCCCATGGTGCGCTCGCGGGCGACGAGCACCGCGCGGTAGACGTCGTGCGCCTCCTGGTGACGGCCGAGCCGGCCCAGTTCGTACGCCGTCTCCTGGCGCGCGGCGAGGGTGTCGGCGTGGTCCGCGCCGAGTACCCGGGCACGTCCCTCGGCCACGGCCGCGTACCCGGCGAGCGCCTCCTCGGGGCGGCCGGCGCGGCTGAGGGCGTACGCCCGGGCGTGACCGGCGGCGAGCGCGTCGGGGCCGCTGCCGCGGGGGCCGGCGGGGCACGGGAAACCGTACGCCGCGGTCAGCCGGGGGTCCTCGGCGGGCGCGGGGCGCACGATGGTGGCGCCGGGACGGCCCGCGGGGCGCGCGGCCGTCCAGGCGCCGGTGAGCACGGCCCATTCGCCGCTGGCGGGCCGGGCGTCGATCCCGGCCTTGCGTCCGGCGGTCATCCCGCGGGCCCAGGCCGGGAGCGGGGCCTGGGCGCCGGGCAGCCCGCCCGGCCCGACCCGTGCCTCGACGAGCCGGCGGTGCACGTGGCGGGCGTCGCCCGGCCGGTCCTCGGGGCGCTTGGCAAGCAGGTCCAGGACCACCTGATCGAAGTAGCCGGGAAGCTCGGGGCGGTGCTCGCGCAGCGGCACGGGCGTGTTGTCGCGGTGGCCGACCAGCACCGACCAGGAGTCGCCGAGGTCGAAGGGCGGGGCGCCGGTGGCGATCTCGTAGAGCACGCAGCCGAGGGAGTAGAGGTCGCTGCGGTGGTCGACCTCGCCGCCCGCGATCTGCTCGGGCGACATGTAGTGCGGGGTGCCCATGGCCATGCCGCCGCCGGTGAGCTTGGCGGTGAAGCCGATGTCGTGGGCGAGGCGGGCGATGCCGAAGTCGCAGATCTTCACGGTGCCGTCGGTGAGCCGCATGATGTTGGCGGGCTTGAGGTCGCGGTGGACGACGCCCTGGTCGTGGGTGTAGCCGAGGGCGGCGGCCATCTGCTCGGCGATGTCGACGACGACGTCCACGGGGAGCGGCCGGGTGTCGTTGTCCTCCAGGAGCTGGCTGAGGTTGCGGCCTTCGAGGAGTTCCATGACGAGGTAGAGGGGGCCGCCCGCGGCGCTGTCGTCGCCGAAGTCGTGGACGACGGTGACCCCGCGGTGCTGGAGGGACGCGGCCACGCGGGCCTCGCGCCGGAACCGCTCGCGGAGCACCTGCGTGAAGTGGGCGTCCTGCTCGGCGCCGATCGGCTTGAGGCACTTCACGGCGACCTGCCGGCCCAGCGATTCGTCGCGGGCGCGCCACACCTCGCCCATTCCGCCGCGCCCGATCAGATCGAGCGACCGGTACCGGCCCTGGATCAGTCTGGACTCCGCCATGTCTTGAAGCCGCCCCCGTTGTCGTGCTACGCCCTCCCCGGCCGGTCCAGTATGGCCGCTGATGTACGCAGTGTGTACGGCGAGGGGCGACTCCCGGGGCCCATGCGACGCATCGCTTTCAAGATGTGACCTGGAGGCAGCTGCCAGCGTAGACCTGCGGGAATGCTGCGCAGCACGAGGCCGGTGAGGCGCAGGCGCCGGGTGACGCTGCGCGGGTCCGGTGCGGGGCGACCGTACATACGGTGCGCCCAGCCGGGGAGGGAACCGTATGCCAGACCCGCGACGTGCGGCCACAGCAGGTTTCGGCCACATACGAGGAGGGGGTGGACGGGCGGGCCGCGCAGGAAGTCGTCCACGGCGAGGGCGTCGGGGCCGGCGGCGAGTTCGGGGCGGATCCGGTCGAAGTAGGCGGCGAGTCCGGCGGTGTCGGCGGGTACGCCGGCCGGGTCGAGTCCGACCAGGCGGGCGTTCACCCGGTTCTCGTCGACGTAGCGGTCGGCCTGGGCGGGGGTGAGGGGGAGGCCGGATCGGCGCAGGACGTGCAGGAAGCTGTCGATCTGCGCGCAGTGGATCCACAGCAGCAGCGCGGGGTCGTCGACGGGGAAGCGGTCGCCGGTGTCCGGGTCGGTGGCGGACAGTTTGCGGTGGATCGTCCGGACGCGGAGGCCGGCGCGTTCGGCGGCCTCGGTGGTGCCGTAGGTGAGGGTGCCGACGAAGTCGGCGGTGCGCAGCAGGCGCCCCCAGGCGTCGCCGCCGCCGTTGCCGTGCCGGTCGAAAGCGGCCGAATTCTCCATGACCCCGCGGACGGCGTGCGGGTGGAGGGCCTGGAGGTAGAGCGCCCGGATCCCGGCGATCCACATCATCGGGTCGCCGTGGCAATGCCAGGTGACGGAGGACGGGCCGTAGAGGCCGGGGTCGGCCCCGCCGCGTGGACGCGGGCCGGTCGGCTCGGTCGGGCCGGTCGGGCCGGTCGGGCCGGTCGGGCCGGTTGCGGTGTTCCCCATCCGTACCTCCACTGCGTGCCTCCACGTCGCGGGCGCCCGGCGGGCTCCAGCCTACCGATCCGGGGCCGCCGCGGCGGGCATAGAGTTGCGGCGTGCAGCTCTACACGATCGGCGAAGCCGCTCAACTCCTCCGCGTCAGCACCGACACCGCCCGCCGCTGGGCGGACGCGGGCCGCTTCCCGACCCTGCGGGACGGCACCCGGCGGATGGTCGAGGGCGTGCATCTGGCCGCCTTCTGCGTGGCGCTCGCCCAGGAGGCGACCGAGGGTGACGGCGAGTCCGCCACCTCGGTCCGCAACGCCCTGCCCGGGATCGTGACGGCGGTGCGGCTCGGCGAGGTCGCCGCCCAGGTCGAGATCCAGTCCGGCCCGCACCGGGTGGTCTCCCTGCTGACCCGCGAGGCGGTCGAGGAACTCGGGCTCGCGGTGGGCGTCCGGGCCGTCGCCCGCGTGAAGTCCACCAGTGTCCACATCGACCTCGACTGAACGCACGAAGCGGCCCGGCCGCCCGGACCGGCCCGCAGTCCCGCTCCCGGGCCGGGTCATGGTCCGGTCATGGCCGGGTCATGGCCCGGTCCCGGCCATGACAGGGTGAGGGCATGACGACGAAGCACCGCCCGCCGACATCCCCTTCTCACCCCGCACCGTGGACGGACACCGTCACGGTCCACGCGGACCTCGCAGCGGCGAAGGCGCTCGTCTACGACCCCTGCGGGTTCACCTGCTCGCAGCCGGTCCCCGAAGCCGAGAGCGCGGACTACGCCGCCCACACCTTCACCGTGGACGGCCGCTCCGTCCGGTTCCGCGCGGCGCGGACGACGCCCACCAAGGTCGGCCAGTTCGTCACCGTCTGGAAGCGGTCCCCGGGCGGTCCCATCCAGCCCTTCGACGCCGCGGACCCCGTGGACCTCTTCGTCATCGGCACCCGCGACGGTGACCACTTCGGGCAGTTCGTCCTCCCGATGGAGGCGCTGCGCCGGCACGGCGTGGTGTCGACGGACGGTTCCGGCGGGAAGCGCGCCTTCCGCGTCTACCCGCCGTGGGTGACCACCACCAACCGCCAGGCGGGCAGCGCCCAGGCGTGGCAGCTCGACCACTTCCTGCACCTGCCCCAGGACGGTCCGGTGGACCTCGACCGCGCCCGGGAGCTCTACGGATGAGCCGGCCGGTCAGCGGCACACTGCACCACGTCGAACTCTGGGTGCCGGATCTCGACCGCGCGATCGCCTCCCTCGGCTGGCTCCTGGAGGCGCTGGGCCACTCCCCGTTCCAGCACTGGGAGAACGGCCGCAGCTGGCGGCTCGGACCGACGTACCTGGTCGTCGAACAGTCCCCGGCCCTCACCGCGGACCGGCACGACCGCTGCCGGCCGGGCCTGAACCACCTGGCCTTCCACGTCGAGGACCCCGCCGCGGTCGAGCGCCTGTCCGGGGAGGCGACCCGGCACGGCTGGCGCCTGATGTTCCCCGACCGCCACCCGTACGCCGGCGGTCCCCGGCACTGCGCCGCCTACCTCGAGAACGAGGACGGCTTCGAGGTCGAACTCGTCGCGCTGCCGTCCCCCGGCTGACCTCCACACCGAAATGGCAGTGCCGGGGCGCCGGCGCCTTGTGATACTGCTCCGATGATCGATCTGCCTGCCGCCGCACTGGACTCGCTGTCCGGACTCGCCTTCGGTGATGCCTTCGGCGACCGCTGGTTCGGCATCCTGCGCCGCGAGGGCCCGGCAGCCCTGGAGGCGCGGATCCCGCCCCCGGAGCCGCTGTGGCGGTGGAGCGACGACACCGCTCAGGCGCTCGTCCTCGTTCGGGAACTCGCCGAGGGCGGCGGCGCCGTGGACCAGGACCGTCTCGCCCTGCGCCTCGCCGAGGCCTACGCCGAGGACACGCACCGCGGCTACGGCGCCTCGATGCACGACGTGCTCCGCCGGATCGGCGCGGGCGAACCCTGGCGGGAGGTGGTCGCCGGACAGTTCGGCGGCCAGGGCTCCTGGGGCAACGGCGCGGCCATGCGCGTCGCCCCGCTCGGCGCCTGGCACGCCGCCGACCTCGATGCCGTGGCCGAGCAGGCGGCCGGGCAGAGCGCGGTCTCGCACCACCACCCGGAGGCCGTCTCCGGGGCGGTGGCTGTCGCCCTCGCCGCGGCGCTGGCCACCCGCAGCCGGGGCGGGCCCGCCCCGGCACGGCCGGACTTCCTCCGTGCCGTCGCCGAACGACTCCCCGTCGGCGACGTCCGCTCCGGGGTACGGATCGCGGCGCGGATGCCGGACCACACCTCCGTCCGGCACGCCGCGGAGGTCCTGGGCTCCGGCTACCGGATGTCCGGGCCCGACACCGTCCCCTACGCCCTCTGGTGCGCGGCGGGCCACCTCGACGACCTGCACGAGGGCCTGTGGTCCACCGTCGGCGGGCGCGGCGACATCGACACCACGTGCGCCATCGCGGGCGGGGTCATCGCCGCCCGCACGGGCGTCGCCGCACTCCCGCCCGCCTGGCACGCAGCCCGCGAACCGCTGCCCCCGGCGATGTCGCAGTGACGCACCCCGTTCTCGGCCGGCCTGGGCCGTCTCCTTCGGATCTTGTCGGCCGAGCCCGCGGCGTCCGGCGCCATGGGGTTTCCCCAGGCCCGCAGGGCCGAGGGGAAGCATCGCAAGGCGGAGGGTCGTCCTGGTACTGGACGTACCGGGGCGGGCCCGACAACGCGGCGAGGTGCGGTGCCGGGCGCCGCGGGCCCGGCAGGATCCGAAAGAGACGGCCTAGGCCGAACGCACCGCGGTGACCCGGGTGGCCGTCGCGCACACCCGCCGAAGCAGGTAGTGCAGCTGGCTGCGCTCACCCTTCGTGAGGGACGCCAGCAGGACGTCCTGCACCGACTGCATGTCGTCCTGCATCGTCGTCAGTGCCTCCGTACCGGTGGGGGTGAGCGTCACCACCTCGTGGCGCCCGCCGATGTTGACGACGATGTCCTGCACCAAACCCTGCGCCGCGAGATCGCGGATCACCCGCGAGACGTCTGCCGCCGGCACGTCCATCTGCGCGGCGAGATCGCGCCGGGCGTGCGGCCCCCATTCGGCCAGCGTCCTGAGAACCGACCGGTGCAAGGGGCTCAGCCCGCCCGCACTCAGACGCTCGGTCATCAACGCGTCCACAGCCCTGCCCGCCGCCGCCAGGAGATGCACGGTCTGCTCGGAGGGACTCGACGACCCGCTCCCCCTGTCGTACACGTCGCGTCCAATCGCCTGGGAGGGGGATGCCACTTCCGCCCCAGGAGCCACGGACAACGTCGCGCACGGCATGCCGAGAGCCCGGCACGGAGCGCGTCGGCTCCGGAACCACCCGGCACGCCGGGCCTGGAGGGGGCAGGTGAAATAAACCTGGGCTCAGCCTACTTACACCCGGCGGATTGGTCTACATCGACGTCGTCACTTGGCGGCCCGGTCGCCCAGAAGGTCCCGGGCGGCAAGCTCCACGTACTCGTGGAGTCCGTACGACAGCACCGGACCCAGCAGGGCGGAGACCGTCACCGCCATCGCCAGTCCGGCCACGGCCGCCTGCGTCCTGCGCCCCTCAGGCCGGACCGGGACCGGCTGCAGCAGGGCCTCGACCCGCTGCGGGACCGGCCCGGTACTCACCGACAGCAAGGGGCCACGACCCTTGCCCGCCTTCTCGGCGGAGGCAGCGGCCAGCGCCGCGCGCGCGATCGCGGTCGCGGCCAGCCGCCGGTCACCCACCGACGAGGCCGCCGACTCGTCCGCCCACCGCTCCAGATGGAAGTCCAGCGCCGGGCGCAGGGGCCGCAGGGCGGGGTGCACCGCGGCGGCCAGGTAGGCGGTGACCGACCACAGATGGTGGCGGCCCGTCAGGTGGGCCCGCTCGTGGCCGAGCAGCACCTCGCGCTCCGCCGGGCCCAGGGTCTTGAGCATGCCCGTCGTCACCACGACCCGACCGCCGCGCTTGCGCCGTCCCGGCAGCGCGAAGGCCTGCGGCTCGGAATCCGGTACGACCAGCAGATCGCCATCGGGCACCGCGTCGCCGGTGGACGCCCAGGCGCGGGCGAGCAGCGAGCGGCGCTCGTACCAGCGGCGGACCAGCAGCACCGTCTGGAAGGCCAGCGCCGCACCGGCGACCGCGGCCACCGGCACGGTGGCCGGCCATTCGACGGCCGCCTGCGCCGGCGGAATCTGCTCCAGGAAGGCGAGGAACGGCACATGGAACAGGCCGATGAGCGCTGCGACGGTGCCACCGGCCAGCAGAAGAGCGGCTCCGGTGAGCGCAGCGCACGCTTCTCTCGGCGGCAGAAGCGCGGCGAGTCGGCGGGTGGCGGGCACGGCGGCCCAGGGAAGCGCCAGGGTCAGCATGACCACGGCCAGCACCAGGGTCATTCGCCTTCCCCGGACTCCAGCAGCAGGCGCCTCAGTGCTTCCTCGTCGTCTCCGGACAGCGAGGAGACGAACCGCTTCAGTACCAGGTCGCGCTGCGGCTCCCGCTCCAGCTCGCGGCGCATGCGCCCGGCCGCCAGCCCGGCGGCGTCGTCCGCCGCGGCGTAGGCGAAGCCCCGGCCCTCGCGACTGCGCACGACGGTCCCCTTCTCGTAGAGGCGGGTGAGGATCGTCGTCACCGTCGTCCTGGCCAGGTCCCGGCCGAGCGCGGCGTTGATCTGCTGCGGCGTCAACGACCCCTCGGCCGCCCACAGAACCTCCAGCACATCCGCGACGAGTTCCCCGTGCGGGCGCCTCGCCTCCCCGCCGCCCTCCACCATTGCGCTCCCGCCCCGCCGCCGCCCCGGGCCGATGCACCCGGCTCTTGAAAAATAGGTTTGCCTTATCTAACTGTACGGGGGCCTGGCTCGAGATCCGCATGCCTGCACAGCAGCCGAGGGGACCGGACTCCTCCACTCACCTGCGGCCGTCGTCTACAGTCACATAGCCCGACTACACGAATGTAGTCGGGCTATGAGGTCACCGCCCGGTCCGCCCACTTACAGGGGAGCCGCCCACCATGGCCCTCCCGAGCCGCCCGCCGCACCGCCGCGACTGCCGGCGCCTCGTGATGACGACCCTCGCCGCCCGAGCCCCTCACCGTGCGGCGTGGCCGGCCGCCATCCTGTTCGCTCTGCTCACCACGCCGATCGCGGCCCGTCTCGGCACTCCCCACGCCTGGGAGCAGACCGTTCACCGGTGGGCGGTGGACCTCCGCTCGCCGGCCGTCGCGACCGTGTTCCGCGCCATCACCTACGCCCTCACCCGGCTGATGGCAGCCGACGCGCCGATCCGCGCGAGCCGCGTGCAACCCGCGCACCCGCAGACACGCACCTCCACACGCGGGACCGGCGAACACCGGCCCCTGACACCCCTGGACGGGAGATGACCAAGCACCCCACTCACGCGCTGATCGTGGCCGCAGCGCTGCCGCTCGTCGTCAAGCACGGCGCCTCGGTCACCACGTCGATGATCGCCCGAGCCGCAGGGATCACGTCATCGGCGGTGTTCGGGGCGTTCCCCGACAAGGGGTCCCTGCTCGACGCCTGCGCAGCCGAGGCCGTCCGGCCCGACGAGGCGGTCGCTGCCCTCACCCGGATCTCGCTGAGCCAGCCACTCGAAACCCGTCTGGCAGCGGCCGCCGCAGTTCTGCACAGCTACACGGTCCGCGTGCACCTCGTCGCCGACACGCTGCCGCGGGCCCACTCCTGGCCGCCTGACGAGCCGACGAAGAACACCGGCCGCCACGCACGATCCGAAGCCGACCTCGCGTCGCTCCGGGAGGCACTCACGGCCCTGTTCGAACCGGAACGCGACCATCTCCGGCTGCCCCCGGAACACCTCGCCGGGGTCTTCCAGTCGATGGTCCTGGCCGCCGCCCTCGCCGGCCCCGCCCCCATGCCGCCCACCGAGGACCTGGTGTCGCTCCTCCTGTGGGGCGCACTCTCCGGACCCTGACAGATCCGGAATCCGCGTGACGCACCCTCAGCGGCGTACGCGGGGCATGCCCAGGCCGATCCAGGAGATGATCTCGCGCTGGATCTCGTTGTTGCCCCCGCCGAAGGTGAAGATCACGGCGCTGCGGTAGCCGCGTTCGAGTTCGCCGTGGAGGACCGCGCCCGCGGAGCCGTCCTTGAGGGAGCCCGCCGCGCCGACGATCTCCATCAGCCAGGCGTAGGCGTCGCGGCGGGCCTCCGAGCCGTACACCTTGACCGCCGAGGCGTCCTGCGGTGTGAGGGTGCCGGCCTGGACGGCGCCCACCATCTGCCAGTTGAGGAGCTTCATCGCGTCGAGCCGGGCGTGGGTGCGCGCGAGGCGGCCGCGGACCCAGGAGAGGTCGATGACCCGGCGCCCGTCGGCGAGTTTCGTCGCCGCGGCCCAGCGCTGGACGTCGTGGAGGGCCCGGATGGCCATGGTGCCGTGCGCGGCCAGGGTGACCCGTTCGTGGTTGAGCTGGTTGGTGATCAGGCGCCAGCCCTTGTTCTCCTGGCCGACGCGGCGGTTCGCCGGTACGCGGATGTTCTCGTAGTAGCTGGCGGTGGTGTCGTGCGAGGCGAGG
Organism: Streptomyces avidinii; assembly: GCF_045161815.1. NCBI lineage: Bacteria > Bacillati > Actinomycetota > Actinomycetes > Kitasatosporales > Streptomycetaceae > Streptomyces > Streptomyces avidinii. The sequence continues at coordinate 7,759,893 of NZ_CP108863.1, read as the reverse complement.
GTGTTGATGAGGGTGCAGGAGTAGCCGGGGTCCGAGGTCGGGACGAGGAGCATGGTGATGCCCTTGTGGGCAGGCGCGCCCGGGTCGGTGCGCACGGCGAGCCAGACCCAGTCGGCTGTGTCCCCGTTGGTCGTCCAGATCTTCTGCCCGTTGACGACGTAGGTGCCGGTCTCCTCGTCGCCCTCGCGGACGGCCTTGCACCGGAGCGCGGCGAGGTCGGTACCGGCGTCGGGCTCGCTGTAACCGATGGCGAAGTCGATCTCCCCGGCGAGGATCTTCGGCAGGAAGTACGCCTTCTGCTCGTCGGTGCCGAACTGCATGATGGTCGGCCCGACCGTGTTGAGCGCCATCAGGGGCAGCGGGACGACGGCCTGTGCGGCCTCGTCGAAGAAGATGAACTGGTCCATCGGGGTCATCCCGCGACCGCCGTACTCCTTGGGCCAGCCCACCCCGAGCCAGCCGTCGGCGCCGAGCCTGCGGATGGTGTCGCGGTAGAAACGCTTCTGGGCGGCCGGGTCCTCGTAGCGGGCGTAGACGTCCTGCGGCACGAGCTCGGCGAAGTAGGCGCGCAGCTCGGTGCGCAACTGCTGCTGCTCAGGCGTGTATTCGAGGTGCACGGCCCCTCCGGGAGTCTCGCGGTCCAGCCGGTCGCTGTAGTGGCGGCGGTCAGAGTAGAACCTGTTACAAGAATTCGGAAGGACCCGCGAGCCGGCTGTTCGGGCCCGCCGTTCATACTCTCGACCATGACGAGCCCACGCAGCAGAGCGGAATTCTTCGTCGAACCCGAGCGGGACGGCCGCTTCAGCAGCCCCGCGACCGGGGACGAACGGCGGATGCTGGCCGCCTTCCTGGCGGACCACCGCGTCACCCTTCAGCTCAAGTGCGTCGGACTGGCGGAGGAGTTGGCCCTGCGGTCGGTGGAACCGTCCACGCTCTCCCTGCTCGGACTGGTCCGGCACCTGGCCGACGTGGAGCGCCGCTGGTTCCGGCAGGTCCTGGCGGGCGAGGACGCGCCGCCGCGTTTCTCCTCGCCGGACGACCCCGACGGGGATTTCGACGGAGCCCTGTCCGCCGATCCCGCGGCGGTCGAGGCGGCCTGGGAGGCCTGGCGCGCCGAGGTGGCCTTCGCCGAACGGTTCGTCGCCGAGGCACCCGACCTGGACGTCGAGGCCGTCGACGCCTGGCGCGGGAAGGTGTCGCTGCGCTGGGTGCTGATCCACATGGTCGAGGAGTACGCGCGGCACAACGGGCACGCCGACCTGCTGCGCGAACGCATCGACGGGGCCATCGGCATCTGAGCCCCGCCCGCCTCAACTCCGCTAAACGCCGGTGTGGTTGGGCCGGCTGCCGCACAATGGGCGGATATGGAAATCGACGCATGGCGCCGCGAGGACCCCGAGTTCACGCGGGCGGTGACGCAGATCCACGAGCCGGGCGCGCTGCCCGTCGACGCCGGGGTCCCGGCCCGGCACGCGTACTGGGAGCTGCTTCCGGGGGACGTACGGGCACGGCTGCTGGAGAAGGCCGGTCGCTGCCTGACCTGGTGGGCCGGGCCGAATTCCGACGGGCGCCCCTCCGCGGTGGTCGTCGGGGACCGCGGGCTCTGCCGGGTCGGCGAGGTGCAGCAGGGCGAGGTGGCCGAGTTCCGCGGGCAGCGGGCCCGCGTCGAGCCGGGTTCGCTGAGCAGCCGGACCTTCGACGGGCGGCCCGCGCCGGACGGCCGGGCCGCCGCTCCGGGCCTGCCGGGGGCTCCGGTGCTGCGGCTGGACCTGGTACCGGAGGCGCAGGGCGTGCTCGGCCATTTCCCGCTGCCCGTACAGGACTTCCTGCAGCGCCCCTTCCTCGGCGGGGACGCCCGCGTCACCGCGGACTGGTACTACGACGAGACCGTCGAACCCGGGCGGACCACCTGGTTCGTCGTCCTCGTGCTGTCCACCGACCGCGACCTGGCGCTCGCGGAGGGCACCCGGACCCTGGACCGGAGCGCCCGCCCGGACCGGGCCGAGTGGCACGGGATCCAGTGCCACCGGGCCCGACTCACACCACGCTGATCCCCCGGCGACGCCCGACCGTCAGGTGTAGAGGTACATGATGTCGAACTGGACGAGGTCGCGGGCCGTGTCGAAGAGGTACCGGCCCGAGGGACTACCCTCCCGTCCCGTTTCGTTCGCGTAGGCGTCGAAGCCCGGGCTGTGCTGCCAGGCCGCGGCGGGAACGTACTGCTTCAGCGCGTCGGGCAGCTCGGGCAGCGCGGACGGCGCGGCGGGCGCGGCGGGCGCGAAGGCGTGCTCTGGCCGGCCGGTGATCGCGGCCGCGCCGCCGGCCGACAGGTGGGCGACGCCGACCAGGCGGACCCGGGAGTCGGGGCCCGGGATGCTCCGGTCGCCGCCGCCGGACTGGTCGATGTCGTAGCCCAACCAGTGCGCGTCGGTCAGCTCGCCGAGGATCAGTCGGAGCCGCCGGTTCAGCGGCTCCGTGTCGGTACGGACCTCGGCCTCGGACGGCCGGGTCCGCCCCGGCCACAGGAGATACGTCAGGCCCGCGCCCGCCGTCAGCAGCGGGAGGCCGGCGATCAGCAGGAACCGGCGGCGGTCCGTGTGGCCCTGCTGGTGCACCGGCTCCACGCTCATGATCGCCGCCTCCCGTCGTCCGTCAGTTCAGGGCGCCGATCATAGCCGCGGCCGTCACCGTCATCGCCGTACGGGCGGCCGTCAGGTACGGCCGCGGGTCCGCCGGGGTCAGGTGGGTGCGGATGGCTTCGGTCATGGCCACATTGAGCGCGGTGCCGATGTTGACCTTGCGGATGCCGCCCGCGACGGCCGCCGCGAGTTCGGCGTCCGGCAGGCCGGAGGAGCCGTGCAGGACGAGCGGCACGTCCACGGTCTTGGCCAGCCGGGCCAGCAGCACGTGGTCCAGGGCCGCGGTCCGGCTGGTCATCGCGTGGCTGCTGCCGATGGCGACGGCGAGGGCGTCGACCCCGGAGTCGGCGACGAACCGCCGGGCCTCGTCGGGGTCGGTACGGGCGCCGGGCGCGTGCGGATCCAGCGGCGCGGCTCCGTTCTTGCCGCCGACCTCGCCCAGCTCGGCCTCGATCCACAGCCCGTTCGCGTGCGCCCAGTCGGCGGCGGAGCGCGTGGCCTCCAGGTTCTCGGCGTACGGGAGCTGCGCGGCGTCGTACATCACCGAGCTGTACCCCGCGTCACAGGCCCGCCGGAGGAGTTCGGGGCTCTTGACGTGGTCGAGGTGCAGGCCGACCGGGACCGCGGCGGCCTCCGCGCAGGCGACGGCCGCCCGGGAGATGGGCAGCAGCTGACCGCCGCGGAACTTCACGGCGTTCTCGCTGAGTTGGAGGATGACCGGCAGGCCGGCCGCCTCGGCCCCGGCGACCACGGCTTCGGCGTGCTCCAGGGTGATGATGTTGAAGGCGGCGACGGCCCGGCCGGCCGTGGCCGCCTCCAGGACGAGGTCTCCCGCGGCGACGAGGCTCATCGGACCGCCTCCTCGCCGGTGGTGAGGACCACCGAGCGGGTGAGGTTGCGCGGCGCGTCCGGATCCAGCTGCCGGTGGGCGGCGACCGCGAGGGCGAGGCGGTGGACGCGGACCAGTTCGGCGAGCGGGTCGAGTCGCCCGGGCACCCACTGGGCACCGGTGGCGCGCACCTGTTCGGCGAGCCCGTCGGGAGCCTCGTCGAGCGACCAGGTGACGGTGCCGGGTGCGGCGACGCTGATCGGCCCGTGCCGGTACTCCATCGCCGGGTAGGACTCGGCCCAGGACAGCGAGGCCTCGCGCATCTTCAGCGCGGCCTCGTCGGCCAGCCCGACGCTCCAGCCGCGCCCGAGGAAGGTGAACTGCCCGCGGCCGGCGACCGCGTCGGGGAGCGGCTCGACGAGGGCGGTGCGGGCGTCGGCGACCACGGCGGCGGTGTGCAGCCCGACGTGGGCGCGCAGCAGGGTGAGGGCGGTGGTCGCGAACCGGGTCTGCACGACGGACTGTTCGTCGGCGAAGTCGAGGACGACGAGCTCGTCCGCGGCCGTCATCACCGGGGTCGCCGGATCGCCGACGACCGCGGTCGTGGGCACACCCGCGTCCCGCAGCCCGGCCAGCAGGTCCAGTACCTCGGTGGTGGTGCCGGACCGGGTCAGGGCGACGACCCGGTCGTAGCGCCGGTGGCGCGGGAACTCCGAGGCGGGGAAGGCGTCGGTCTCGCCCTGTCCGGCCTCCTCGCGCAGCACGGCGGCCGCCCGGGCCATGTAGTACGAGGTTCCGCACCCGACGATCGCGGTGCGCTCCCCCGACTGCGGGAGGACCGCCCGCCGGGCCGGGGCCAGTTCGGCGGCCCGCTCCCAGCATGCGGGCTGCGTGCCCAACTCGTACGCGACGTGACTCATACAGGCTCCCTCGTGCGACAGACGGGTCTGGATGGTGAATACGTGACTGCGTGACCGTGTGAATGCGTTTTCCTGCAAGGTAGCGGCCTGTTTCACGCAACTTCAAGCATCAACGGGTCGATCGGCTGAGTTAGTGTCGCCGGGTGGGCCGGTGGCGGCCGTCGAAAACGCCGTGGAACGAATGTCGCAGAACACCGAAGGGGGCGGCCGATGACCCGCAAGGAGCGCTGGCAGACGCTGCTGGACCTGCTCGTGGAGCGGGGCGAGCTGGAGGTGGAACCCGCCGCCGAGGCCCTCGGCGTGTCCGCCGCGACCATCCGCCGCGACCTCGACCAGCTCGCCGAACAGCAGCTGCTGGTCCGCACGCGCGGCGGAGCGGTGCTGCACGGGGTCTCGTACGAACTCCCGCTGCGTTATCGCACCTCGCGCCGCGCCGCCGAGAAGCGCCGGATCAGCGAGGCGGTGGCGGCCCTGATCGCGCCGGGCGAGGTGATCGGCCTGACGGGCGGCACGACGACCACCGAAGTGGCGCGGGCCCTGGCGGGACGCCCGGACCTGGCCCAGGGCTCCCCCGCGCTCACCGTGGTGACCAACGCCCTCAACATCGCGGGCGAGCTGGTGATCCGTCCGCAGTTCAAGATCGTCCTGACCGGTGGCGTGGCCCGCCCCCAGTCCTACGAGCTGACGGGCCCGCTCGCCGAACAGGTCCTCGGGCAGCTCGCGGTGGACACGGCGGTGCTGGGCGTGGACGGCTTCGACCCCACGGACGGCGCGGCCACCCGCCACGAGGACGAGGCTTCGGTCAACCGCCTGCTGTGCGAACGCGCCCGCCGGGTCGTCATCGCGGCCGACTCCAGCAAACTGGGCGTCCGGGCCTTCGCCCGTATCTGCGCGACCTCACAGGTGGACATTCTGGTGACGGACACGGGCCTGACTCCGGCGGTGGCCGGGGCGTTCGGGGCGCGAGGAGTGGAAGTGGTACGGGTGTGAGGGCCCACAGGGCCGGCGCGGCGCGGCGGGAGCCTCGGCCGGCCCCCTCTGCCGACCCCCTCAGCCGGTCCCCTTGCCAGCGGCCTGCGCCCGGCGCCGCAGGAGCCCCCTGATCAGCTGCGCGGTCAGGATCGGCCCCTGCACGGCCAGGCCGCAGAGAGCGACGACGATCTGCCCGAAGGCCAGTCCGGTGAGCAGCACCGCCCCGGCAAAGCCGTCGGCCAGATCGAGCCGGGCGTCGGTCCGTTCGGCCCCGCCCTCCCCGCTCCGGGCCTTGGCCCAGGAGGAGCGGAGAGAACCCGCGAGCTGCAACGCGGCGAGGGCCAGCAGGGCGAGGGTGCCCCAGAGAGGTATCTGCACGGGCAGAAGCTATCCCGGCGGGTCGGGCGGCGGCCGGACCGGCCCCCCGCTTCGACCGTCCGTGCTCCCGCCGGCGTGCCCCTCGAGGCCGCGCCACGCGACCCGCCGGCACCTCAGTGCGTAGGCAGGCGTTCCGACTCGCGGACCAGGGCGGCCAGGACCGGGGCGATCAGCGGGTGGGTCTCGGCGCCGCGGCGGGTGGCGGCGAAGACGCGCCGGGTGGCCGCCGGGCCCGTGACCGGGCGGACCTGGACCTCCTTGAGGTCCATGCCCCGCAGGGCCGACCGCGGTACGAGGGCCACTCCGGCCCCCGCGCCCACCAGGGCCGTCACCGCGCGGAAGTCGTCCGAGGAGTGCACGAACCGGGGCGCGAAGCCCGCCAGTTCGCAGGCGAGCAGGGTCACGTCGTGGCACGGGTTGCCGGGGTACTGGCCCACCCAGTCCGCGTCGGAGAGGTTCGCCAGCGCCACGGCGGGCAGGTCGGCCAGCGGATGCCCCGAGGGCAGGACCGCGTCGAAGGGTTCCGCGTACAGCGGGAGCACGGAGAGCCGCGCGTCGTCGGCGCCCGGGCCGCCCCGGTACTCGACCGCCAGCGCGAGGTCCGCCTCGCCGTCCAGCAGCAGCGGCAGGCTCTGGTCTCCCTCCGCGTCACGGACCCGCAGCCGGATGCCCGGCTGTTCGAGGGCGAGCCGGGCGATGGCCGGGGCCAGTACCTCCGCGATGCCCGTCGCGAAGGCGGCGACGGTGACCTCACCCGCCGAACCGCCCGCGTACGCCGCGAGTTCCGCCTCCGCGCGCTCCAGCTGCGCGAGCACCTCGTGGGCGTGGCCGAGCAGGATCTCACCGGCCGCGGTGAGCCGTACGCCGCGCCCGCTGCGCGTGAGCAGCACGTGGCCCGTCTCCTGTTCCAGCGCCGCGAGCTGCTGGGAGACGGCGGACGGGGTGAGGTACAGGGCTGCGGCCGCGGCGGTCACCGTACGGTGGTCCGCCACGGCCCGCAGGATGCGCAGCCGGCGGGGGTCGATCACCCCACCATTGTCTCAGGGCGCACAGGTCCCTCAGACCTCTCGCCCCCCTCAGACCCCGGCGGCCTCGAGGGCGGCGCGGGCGTCGATGAAGGCGGCCACCGCGCGCTCGACGTCGGCCGTCGAGTGGGCCGCGGAGAGCTGGACGCGAATGCGCGCCGCGCCCATCGGGACGACCGGGTAGGAGAAGCCGATCACGTACACGCCGCGCTCCAGGAGCAGCTCCGCCATCCTGGCCGCCTCCGCCGCGTCGCCGATCATGACCGGGGCGATGGCGTGGTCGCCGGGCAGGACCTCGAAGCCGGCCTCGGTCATCTTCGTACGGAAGAGCGCGGTGTTGGCGGCGAGGTGCTCCCGCAGGTCACCGGCCGACTCCAGCAGGTCGAGGACCTTGAGGGAGGCCGCCGCGATGACCGGGGCGAGGGAGTTGGAGAAGAGGTACGGGCGCGAGCGCTGGCGCAGCAGTTCCACGATCTCGGCGCGGGCGGCGACGTAGCCGCCGGAGGCGCCGCCGAGGGCCTTGCCGAGGGTGCCGGTGATGATGTCGACGCGGTCCATGACGCCGTGCAGCTCGGGGGTGCCCCGGCCGCCGGGGCCGACGAAGCCGACGGCGTGCGAGTCGTCGACCATGACCATGGCGTCGTAGCGCTCGGCCAGGTCGCAGATCTCCGCGAGCGGGGCGACGTAGCCGTCCATGGAGAACACGCCGTCGGTGACGATCAGCTTGCGCCGGGCGCCGCCCTCGGTGGCTTCCTTCAGGCGGGCTTCGAGCTCGGCCAGGTCGCGGTTGGCGTAGCGGAAGCGGCGGGCCTTGGAGAGGCGGATGCCGTCGATGATCGAGGCGTGGTTGAGGGCGTCGGAGATGACCGCGTCCTCGGCGCCGAGCAGGGTCTCGAAGACACCGCCGTTGGCGTCGAAGCAGGAGGAGTAGAGGATCGTGTCCTCCTGGCCGAGGAAGGCCGAGAGCCGCGCCTCCAGCTCCTTGTGCACCTCCTGGGTACCGCAGATGAACCGGACGGAGGCCATTCCGTAGCCCCAGCGGTCCAGGGCTTCCTTCGCGGCGGCGACGACCTCGGGGTGGTCGGCCAGGCCCAGGTAGTTGTTCGCGCAGAAGTTGAGCACCTCACCGGCAGCGCCGCCCGAGGTGACGGCGACGGCCGCGTTCTGCGGGGTGCCGATGACGCGCTCGGGCTTGTGCAGGCCGGCGGCGCGGATCTCGTCGAGGGTGGAGCGCAGGTCCTCGCGGACGGTGTCGAACATGTGCGGTTCTCCTTGTGCGGCGGCGGAGGGCGACGAGGGAGGGGGCCGGACCCCGCGGAGGGGGGAGGGTGTGCGGGGCCCGGCCCGGAGGGAGATGGTTCGGTGGGTGGCGGGAGGGGCGGTTACGCCGTCCAGTCCAGGATGATCTTGCCGCTGCGGGCGGTCGACGCCTCGTCGAAGGCGGCCTCGAAGTCACGGTGCGAGTAGCGGCCGGTGATGACCGGGCTGAGGTCGAGCCCGCCCTCCAGCAGCACGGTCATCGCGTACCAGGTCTCGAACATCTCGCGGCCGTAGATGCCCTTGATCGTGATCATCGAGGTGACGACCTTCGCCCAGTCCACCGGGAACTCCTGCGCGGGCAGGCCCAGCATGGCGATCCGACCGCCGTGCGTCATGTTGTCGATCATGTCGCGCATGGCCTCGGCGCGGCCGGACATCTCCAGGCCGACGTCGAAGCCCTCGCGCAGGCCGAGCTTGGTCTGCGCCTCGGCGATCGAGGACTCGGCGACATTGACGGCGAGGGTGGCGCCCGCCTTGCGGGCGATCTCCAGCCGCTCGGGGCTGACGTCGGTGATGACCACGTTGCGCGCGCCGGCGTGCCTGGCCACGGCCGCCGCCATGATCCCGATCGGGCCGGCGCCGGTGATCAGCACGTCCTCGCCGACCATGGGGAAGGACAGGGCCGTGTGCACGGCGTTGCCGAAGGGGTCGAAGATCGCGGCGACATCCAGGTCGACGGCGGTGCGGTGCACCCACACGTTCTGGGCGGGCAGGACCACGTACTCGGCGAAGGCGCCGTCGCGGCCGACCCCGAGGCCGATCGTGCTGCGGCACAGGTGGCGGCGGCCGGCCAGGCAGTTGCGGCACTTGCCGCACACCAGGTGGCCCTCGCCGCTGACCAGCGCGCCGATCTCGATGTCCTGGACGTCCGCGCCCAGCGCCGCGACCTCGCCGACGAACTCGTGGCCGAGGACGAGGGGGGTCTTGACCGCGCCCTGCGCCCAGCCGTCCCAGGCCCGGATGTGCAGGTCGGTCCCGCAGATGCCGGTGCGCAGCACCTTGATCAGCACGTCGCCGGGGCCGTACTCGGGCTCGGGGACGTCCATGAGCCACAGGCCGGGTTCTGCCTTGTGCTTGACGAGTGCCTTCATGGGGTGGCTCCAGGCATGCGGAAGGGGACGCCGCGGGCGGATGGACCCTAACGGCGGCGGTGACGTGCACCAATCTGCCGATCGGCGCGGTGATCAGTCCATCGAGACTTTCTTAAGCGGGTCGACAGCGCAGCTTCACGCCTATGCTCCTCCCGTAATGGGGAAGGGGCTCGCGCCGGCGACGGCGCGGGGAAAAAGGGGAGGTGAGGGGCGTGCCGAGTCTGCGCAGCAGGGCGCTGTCGGCGGCGCTGATCGCGGCGGGACGGCGAAGACGGTTCGCGAGCGCCGAGGCGGTCCGGGCCCGGGTGGCGCAATCCGCCCGCCGGCCGGCCTCCCATCTGCCGCCGCGGTCGCTGGGGCGGGTCGCGGACATCTCGCGGACCTTCGTCGGGGCCTGGCCGGTGTACGACGTCTCCCCGGTCGGGGCGGAGCCCTCGGCCCACGTGCTGTACGTGCACGGCGGCGGCTACATCCACGAGCTGGTGCGCCCGCACTGGGCGCTGATCCGGACCCTGGTCACCCGCGCCCGGGCGCGGGTCGTCGTACCCGCGTACATCCTCGCCCCGCGCGGTACCGCCGACCGGACCGTGCCGGTCGCCGCCGACCTGCTGAGCGGCCTGATCGCGAGCGGTGGCTCCGCCGGGACGGTGCTCATCGGGGACTCGGCGGGGGCCGGGCTGGCGCTGGCGGCCGCGCAGCGGCTGCGTGACCGCACCGGGGACCAGCCGTCCCGGATCGTACTGATCTCGCCCTGGCTGGACGTGACCATGAGCCATCCGGACCAGGCGGCCATCGAGGCGGCCGATCCGCTGCTGGCGCGCCCGGGCCTGCTGGAGGCCGGGCGGCTGTACGCCGGGACCCTGGCCGCCGACGACCCCCGGGTGAGCCCGCTGCACGGGGGCTTCGCCGGGCTGGCGCCGATGACGGTGTTCACCGGGACCCGGGACGTGCTGACCACGGACAGCCGGGAGCTGCTGCGCCGGGCCCGCGCCGACGGGGCCGAGGTGGAGTTCCACGAGGAGGCGGGGCTGCCGCACGGGTACCCGCTGCTGCCCGTGCCCGAGGGCCGGGCGGCGCGCGAGCGGATCGTCGAGCTGATCAGGGCGACGGCGGCGCTGTGAGGGCACGGCGGTAGCTGCCGGGGCCGGCTACGCCGTGCAGGTCATCAGGGAGCTGATCGGCCAGGCACGGTACGCCGTCCAGTACGCCTCGTCCCGTACGGCGTCGGCGGGCGGGGTCCGGTTCGGCTGCCAGCCGACGGTGACGAAGCCCGCGTCGACGGCGGCCTCGGCGAGGTCGGCGTGGGCCCATTCGCGGATCTCGAAGGGCACCGGCGGCTCGGTCAGGAAGTGCGCCTTGAGCAGCGGCGCGTCGCCGTCCGGGACCCGGTCGAGGATCCGCACCCCGTACGGGGACCAGTCCACGCCCGGGTACGCCCCCGCGTTGGGCACGATGGCGAGCAGCCGCCCGCCCGCGCGCAGGTTGGCGCGGACGGACCGGAACATCGCGTGCAGGGACCTGCGGTCGGGCGCGTAGCTGAAGACGTACGCGGCGGTCGCGAGGTCGAAGGGGCCGAGGTGGGGCAGGCCGGTGGCGTCGGCGACGTGGTACTCGACGTCCGGCCGGTCCTTCGTCGCCTCGTGCTCGCGGGCCTGGCGGATCATCTCCTCCGAGACGTCGACGCCGACGGTCCGCCGGGCTCCACCGCGGGCCAGCAGCCGGGTGTTGTATCCGTATCCGCAGGCCAGGTCGAGGGCGTCGAGTCCGCGCACCCCGCCGAGGGCGTCGAGGGCTCCGTGCAGCGTGTAAATGTCGGCCGCGGAGAAGGCCGCCGTGCTGGTGGACTCCGCGTAGCGCTCGCCGATGGTGTCGTACTGGAACCGCATGCTCTGCCTTCCGGGGGCCTGCCGGGGGTGGGACGCCTGCGTATCGTGCCCCGCGGCGCGTCCGGGGGGCGGTCCGCACACCCGTGCGTCCCCCGGACGAGGGAAACGGTCGGCCGATCGGCCGGGGCCGAGCCCCGGATACCGCGGGACCGGCCGGGATGCAGGGGTCGGCGCCGAGGGCGCATCCTGGCTGTGTGATGGCGAGAGCGGACAGCGCCGGCGCCGCGCCCGACACCACGGATGCCCCTGATGCGACGGCCCGGGTGCTCGCACGGGCCGCCGTGAACGCGATGGAGGCCGTCGGTGGGTACGCGGCCGGCGTCTACCTGCGCTCCCCCACCACCGGGCTGCTCCTGATGGCCGTGTTCGCCGGGCTGCCGCTCCGGCTGTTCCGGCCCTGGTGGCGGATGCAGGTGAACCGCCCGTTCCCGGTCGCCGAGGCCTACCGCTCCGGGCAGGCCGTGCTCCTGCACGACGCCGAGTCCACCATGAGCCGCTTCCCGCAGCTGATGGCCGGGCTGCCGTTCCCCTTCGCCTCGCTGTACGAGCCGGTGACCGACGGGACCGAACGGTTCGGCGTCCTGGTGGTGCTGCGCGAGGCGACCCCGGGCATCCCGGTCGGGACCGCGGACCGTGAGCGGCTGCGGCTGGCCGCGGAGCGACTGGCCGCCGACCTCGCCGCGCTCACGGCGGCCGGGGCGCCGGTGGTGTGGCAGGGCGACCCGGTGGACGGGCCGGCGCCGCCGCCCGAGACCGGGGCCGAGGGAGCACGCAGGGCCGCCGACCGCCTCGCGCAGGCGGTCCTCTCCCTGGACCGGCAGGGCCGGATCGGCTACGTGAACACGGCGGCGGAACACCTGCTCGGCATCGGCGGGCCGCAGCTGCAGGGGAAGCTGCTGTGGCAGGCGCTGCCGTGGCTCGGGCATCCGGCCTACGAGGACCACTTCCGGGCCGGCTTCATGTCCGGGGAGCCGGTGCACTTCGCCGCCCGGCGCGGTCGGCACGCCCCCGGGCAGTGGTTCTCGGTGGACCTGTACCCGTCGGTCGACGGCGTGACCCTGACGCTGGGCACCTCCGCGAAACCCGCCTACGCGCCGACGTCCCGGGCCGGCCGGGACGCGGACGCCGACCCGGCCCCGGCCGCGGACGCGGAGGTGGACGCGGACCTCGACGCGTCCGCGGACAAGGCCTCGGCGCTGTACCGGCCGGTGGCCCTCGCCATCGCGCTGACGGAGGCCGTCACGGCCCGGCAGGTGTCGGCGGTGGTCACCGAGGAGCTGCTGCCGGCCTTCGGCGGCCGCCAACTGGCGATCTACCTGCTCGACGAGCGGCATCTGTACCTGGCCTGGGAGACCGGATTTCCGCTGGGCTTCCTCAACCGGTTCGACGGTGTCTCGCTCGACGTCCGGCTGCCGGGGGTCGAGACACTGACCACCGGCCGCCCGATGTTCTTCGAGTCGATGCAGCACCTGGCCGCCGCCTATCCGGGCATTCCGCTGGACGCCGATGTCGGCGCCCGGGCCTTCCTGCCGCTGATCGCCTCCGGCCGGCCGGTCGGCTCGTGCATCCTCGGCTTCGACGCGCCCCGCGGCTTCAGCCCGGAGGAGCGTACGGCGCTCACCGCGCTCGCCGGGCTGATCGCGCAGGCCCTGGCGCGGGCCCGGCGTTACGACAGCGAAGCGGCGCTCGCCCGGGGTCTGCAGTCGGCCCTGCTGCCGCACCGGCTGCCGGTGCGCGAGCACGTGGCCACGGTCGGCCGCTACCTCCCCGGCACCCAGGGCATGGACGTCGGCGGCGACTGGTACGACGTCGTCGAGACGGGCACGGGCCTGCTGGCCCTGGTCATCGGGGACGTCCAGGGCCACGGGGTGGCGGCCGCGGCGACCATGGGTCAGCTGCGCAGCGCGGTACGGGCCTTCGCACTCAGCGGCAGCACGCCGGAGCAGGTGGTCAGCGGCACCAACCAGCTGCTCATCGACCTGGATCCGGGCCAGTTCGCCAGCTGCTGCTACATGCTGCTCGACCCGGCGTCGGGCTCGGTGATGGCCGCCCGGGCCGGGCACCCGCAGCCGCTGCTGCGCCACCCGGACGGCCGGACCGAGGTACTGGACCTGGCCGGCGGGGTGGTGCTCGGCATCGACCCGGAGGCCTCGTACCCGGTCACGGAGCTGCGGCTGACGACGGACTCGGTGCTCGCCCTCTACACGGACGGGCTGGTGGAGAAGCCGGGCATCGACATCGACATCGGCGTGGAGCGGTTGCGGGCGGCACTGGCCGCGGCCCGGCCCGGCCCGCTGACCGAGACCGCCGACCGGCTGATCAGCGAGGCGGGCAACACCGCCGACCGGCCGGACGACATCGCCCTGCTGCTGGCCTCCCGTACGGACTAGGCCGTCTCCTCGGGATCCTGCGGGCCCGGCAGGATCCGGAAGAGGCGGCCTAGCGGCGGCCGGTGTCGGTGTCGGTGTCGGGGCGGGCCAGGGCGATCGCGGTGTTCACCAGGCCGACGTGGCTGAACGCCTGCGGGAAGTTGCCGAGTTGGCGCCCGGCGAGGGGGTCGTACTCCTCGGCGAGCAGGCCCACGTCGTTGCGCACCGCCAGCAGGCGCTCGAACAGGGCGCGGGCCTCCTCCCGCCGGCCCGTCATGTGCAGGGCGTCGGTCAGCCAGAACGAGCAGGCCAGGAAGGCGCCTTCGTCGCCGGGCAGGCCGTCGACGGTGGAGCCCGCGGTACTGTAGCGGCGGACCAGGCCGCTGCTGCCGAGCTCGGCGCGCACCGCGTCGACCGTCCCGATGACCCGCGGGTCGTCGGGCGGCAGGAAGCCGACCCGCGGGATGAGCAGGGTCGCCGCGTCGAGCTCCTCGGAGCCGTAGTACTGGGTGAAGGTGCCCCGCTCGGGGTCGTAGCCCTTGGCGCACACCTCGCGGTGCACCTCGTCGCGCATGGCGCGCCAGCGGTCGACCTCGCCGGGGATGGAGGGGTCGCTCTCCATCGTCCGTACGGCCCGGTCGGCCGCGACCCAGGCCATGACCTTGGAGTGGACGAAGTGGCGGCGGGGGCCGCGGACCTCCCACAGCCCCTCGTCGGGCCGGCGCCAGTTGCGTTCCAGGAAGTCGAGGAGCGCGAGCTGGATCCGCCAGGCGTGGCGCTCGGCGGGCAGCCCGGCGGACCTGGCCAGGTGGAGGGAGTCGATGACCTCCCCGTAGACGTCCAGCTGGAGCTGGTCCACGGCCGCGTTCCCGACGCGGACCGGGGCGGAGGCGGCATAGCCGTGCAGCCACGGCAGTTCGACCTCGGGGATCCGCCGCTCGCCGGCGATCCCGTACATGATCTGGAGGTCGGCGGGGTCGCCCGCGACCGCGCGCAGCAGCCATTCGCGCCAGGCCCGGGCCTCGTCGAGGAAGCCGGTGGACAGGAGCGAGCCGAGGGTGAGGGTGGAGTCCCGCAGCCAGCAGTAGCGGTAGTCCCAGTTGCGGACTCCGCCGAGTTCCTCGGGCAGGGAGGTGGTGGCCGCGGCGACGATGCCGCCGGTCGGGGCGTAGGTGAGCGCCTTGAGGGTGATCAGGGAGCGGGTGACCGCTTCCTCGTACGGGCCCTCGTAGCGGCATTGGGATGTCCACTCCCGCCAGTCGGCGAGGCTCTGCTCCAGCGCGGAGAAGGGGTCGCAGGGCTCGGGGTGCGGGCGGTGCGAGGGGTGCCAGGTCAGGACGAAGGCGACGCGCCGGCCGGCGGTGACCGGGAACTGGGAGAGGGTGCTGTTGTCCTCGCCCCAGGTGCGGACGGGGGGTTCGCTGCGGAACCAGACGGAGTCGGGCCCGGCGATGGCCACCCGGTCGCCGTTGCTGCGGCGCACCCAGGGGACGACGTGGCCGTAGTCGAAGCGCAGGCGCAGGGTGCTGCGCATCCTGACCGTGCCGCTGATGCCCTCGACGACGCGGATGACGTCGGGGGCGGCGCCCTCGCGCTGGGGCATGAAGTCGGTGACCTTGGCGGTGCCGGTTTCGGTCTCCCAGTACGATTCCAGGATCAGTGAGCCGTCGACGTAGGCGCGGCGGGTGCAGGGTTCGCCGGGGGCGGCGTCGAGGGGTGCGATGCGCCAGTGGCCGTTCTCCTCGTCACCGAGGAGCTTGGCGAAGCAGGCGGCCGAGTCGAATCGCGGCAGGCACAGCCAGTCGATGGACCCGTCGCGGCCGACCAGCGCGCTGGTCATCAGGTCGCCGATGAGTGCGTAGTCTTCGATGGGTTGTGTCATTTGTGCGCTATTCCCCTGAATGTCCGGGGCCAATCAGCTCAGGCCCCGGACACCGCTCACAGGGTCAGGAGATGGTGACGAACCGGCCGATGCTCGGCACCCCCTGGGCGTCGAGGGCGAAGAGCAGGTAGGTCCCCGGCAGGACCACGCCGGTGTCGGCCGGTACGGACACCGTGTACGAGCCGCCTCCCGCTGCCGTGGAGACCACGGGTACCCGGCGCTGGTCGTTGTCGGTCGAGTGGGTCGCGGCAGCGGCCCGCATCAGGACGAAGGACGCCACCGGACTGTCGGTGCTCACGGTGAGCGAGGCGCCGGGGGTGGCCCTGGGCGGCACGCCCGCGGTGATGGCGGGACGCGGCTTCGGTGATCCGTCCGCGTTGAGCAGGTACGGCGGGGTGAAGATCGCCCCGTCGGCGTGGTTGGTCGCGCAGTCGCCGCACAGTCCGCCGCCGCCGGAGAAGATCCGCCCGTCGGGCAGCAGGTTGGCCACGCTGTGGTAGTTGCGCGGGACGGCCATGCTGGCGAGTGGGGTGAAGCGGCCGGTCGCGGGGTCCCACAGCTCGGGGGTCAGGACGGAGGTGGCGTCGCTGAACGGCACCGGATAGGCCTGGCCACCGAAGACGGCCACCTTGCCGTCGGGCAGGACCACGCTGTTGCTGAAGGCTCGGGCGTGCTCCATGTCGCCCGTCCGGGCGGCCTGGACCTGGCTGCCGTCGATACCCACCGTGTAGGCGCGCTGGGTGGCGGGGGTCTTCTCGTAGGCGGGCGAGCCGCCGAGGGTGAGCAGCTTGCCGATGTCGTAGGCGACGGCGTTGCCGGTCATCGCGTCCTGGCTGTCGGCCCGGCTACCGGCGGAGGTGATGCTTCCGCGGCCGCTGGTGGTGATCCAGTTCATCTGCTTGCTCGGGCCCAGTTGCAGCACCTTGCCGCCCGAAGTGGCGTGCAGCCACATGTGGTTGTCGGCCCGGTAGGGTCCGGCCGGGTCGGCCGTCAGCGCCGGGGCGGCCAGGACACCGGGCAGGCTGCGCCAGGTGCGGGTGTCCGGCGACCAGACCTCGCCGGCCTTGTCGGTGCCCGCGGTTCCGCTCCAGGATCCGCCCAGGACGAAGGCCTCGCCGGTGGAGAGCAGGGTCATGGCCTGGTAACCGCGGGCGATGTTCATGCTCGTGGTGGCGGACCAGTCGTCGGTGGCGGGGTCGTAGATGCTCGCCTTCTCCGCGTTGCTGCCGCCGGTGACCAGCACCCGGCCGTCGGCGAGCATGGCGATGCCCGGGCAGAACATGTCGTGTCCGGTGTTGTCGATGCGGCGCTGGGTGACCTTGCCCGTCTTCAGGTCCAGGATCGCGGTCTGGGTGTAGCCGCTGCTGCCGCCGAAGCGGTCGACGGCGTACGCGGACCAGGCCAGCAGCTTGTCACCGGGCAGGGCGGCGGTGGCCACCGGCACCAGGGGGAAGCCGGTGACCCGGCCCCAGGAACCGTGCACGGCCGGGCTGGCCGGCCCGCTCAGGCGTATCTCACCGGCCGAGGTCCAGGGGCCGCGGCCGCCGGCCTCGCTCGTCACGGTCAGCCGTATGTAGCGGGCGGTCTCGGTGCGCAGGAAGGTGGCGGTCTTGACGGAGTCGTCGTCCCGCCAGGTACCCGCGGCCACCGGCGCCCCGAAGGTGGATCCGTCGGTGCTGGTGGCGATGGAGTAGGCGCCCGCGCGCCCGTTGGGCCCGTCGGGGCGGGGGTGGTAGACGAGGGCGGAGACCGCCGCCGTGCGGTGCATGTCGATCGTGATGCTGTGCGGCAGCGGGGCAGGGGTGCCCGTCCACTTGCTGTGCCAGATGGTGTTGTCGTTGCCGTCGAGCACGTTGGCGGCACGGCCGTTCTCGCTGCCGGTCTCCTCGTCGCTCGCCGAGGCCGTCCAGCCGGACCGGGACAGGTCGACGGTGGCCGCCGGGGTACCGGGGTCGCCCAGCAGGTCGATCTCGGCGGCGGAGGACCAGGGTCCGCGGCCGCCGGCCTCGGTGAGCGCGGTCAGCCGGACGAACCGGGCCCCCTGCGGAGCGAACCCGAGGGTCTTGGCGCCCGCGTCGTCCGCGAGCGTGCCGGTGGCCACCGGGCTCGCCCAGTTCTGCCCGTCGGCGCTGAGGCTGATGCTGTACTCACCCACGCGCCCGTTGGGGCTGTTGGTGCGGGGCCGGTAGACGAGCGCGGAGACGACCGCCGTGCGGTGCATGTCGATCGTGATGCTGTGCGGCAGCGGGGCAGGGGTGCCCGTCCACTTGCTGTGCCAGATGGTGTTGACGTTGCCGTCGAGCACGTTGGCCGCGCGGCCGTTCTCGCCGGCGGTCTCCTCGTCGCTCGCGGTGGCCGTCCACCCGGCCCGGTCGAGCACCGGAGCCGTCGGCTCCATCGCGTTCGCCGGCGCGATGCCGTGGTGCGGCGACTGGGTCGCCGTCTGCTGCTCGACGGGTACGGGCGCGGGTCGGGGCGCCGGCGCGCGGCCGGCCGCAGCCGTGCTCGTGACCCCGAGCCACGGGATCAGGCCGATCAGCAGCGAACCGAGGCCGAAGGCTATGAGCAGGTGGGAACGGCGTAACGCGCGGTGAAGGGCGAGGAAGCGCCTGGACTGCAATCTGACCTCCCGGGGCGGGCTGATGTGCCCCGTAGAACATAGGTCAGCGTCATGACAACTCGCCTGTAGTCAAAGAGAGTTGGCGCAAATCAATATGGCCGGTACGGCCTCGGCGTGCGACAGCCGGGATTCGCCGAGGGGGCGCGGACCTCGGCCCGCGCCCCCTCCGAAAGAGACGGCCTAGTCGCGGACGAGGAGCAGCGCGGCGGCGAGGATCACGCCGAGGGCGACGGCGAGGGCGCCGTGCGCGAGGCGGTGGCTGCGCACCACGGGCAGGAAGCGGTCGACGGCGTACCGTCCGGGGCCGGTGAGGGCGAGGGCGGCGGCGCCCGCGGTCAGCAGCAGCTCGTACTCGATGCCCTTGGGGGCGAAGAAGGCGCCGGCTCCGTGGACGGCGATCGCGTTGATCAGGGTGCCGACGATCGCGGCGCCGGCGAGCGGGGTGAGCAGCCCGAGGACGAGGCCGAGCCCGCCGAGGGTCTCGGTGAGGCCGGCGAGGACGGCCATGGCATCGCCCGCGGGATATCCGCTGGCGGTGAAGAACTGGCCGGTGCCGCTGACGCCGCCGCCCCCGAACCAGCCGAAGAGCTTCTGCGAGCCGTGCGCGGCCATGGTCAGACCGAGCACGACACGCAGGAGCAGCAGGCCGGTGTCGTGGCCCGGAGTGGAGAGGGCGGCGGGCCGGGGGCCTGCGGCCGGGGCGGCGGCCTGCGGCTTCGTCGCGGTGACGGAGGGGCTGGTCATCGGGGGTCCTTCCGGTCGGGCGGCCCGTGGGGAGGCAGGGAGGAGTTGTTCAAATTCGAACCGCTGAGCCCCGACCCTAACCATTGATTCAAATTGGAACAACCCGTGTAGTCTGGCGCCATGGCTGAACCGAGATGGCTGGACGACCGCGAGATGCGGGCCTGGAGCGGATTCCTCGCCGCGTCGGCCCTGGTGAACCGCCGCCTCGACCAACAGCTCAAGGACGACGCCGGGCTCTCCCACCCCCAGTACGAGATCCTCGTGAGGCTCGCCGCGGCGCCCGGGCGCGAGCTGCGCATGACCGAGCTGGCCAACGGCCTGATCAACTCCAAGAGCGGGCTGACCTACCAGGTCACGCAGATGGAGAAGGCCGGGCTGGTCCGCCGCCGCAGCTGCCCCTCCGACGTCCGCGGCGTCTTCGCCGTCCTCACCGACGCCGGCAGCGCCAAACTGGAGGAGGCCGCGCCCGGGCACGTGGCGACGGTGCGGGAGATCCTCGTCGACGTCCTGACCCCCGGGCAGCTCGACGCGCTCGCCGACGGGCTGGGCGAGGTCGGCCGCCGGCTGCGCGGAGACGGCGCCTGAACGGATCCGGGCACGAACCGGGTATCACGGACCGAAATCGGGGTATAGGGCCGCCATGGACGGAAAGGTCTGGCTCACCCTGGGCGTGATCATCGCGGTAGGCCTCGCGATCGCCGCGGCCGTGCTGCTCGTACGGGTCTTCGCGGCCCGGCGACTGCTGCTCGACTCGGGAATCCCGCTGCGCGACAAGGCGCTGTTCTGGGTCGCCGTCGCCTACACCGTCTCGCCGGTGGACCTGATTCCGGACCCGGTGTACCTGGACGACATCGGCGTCCTGCTGCTGGCGCTGCGGTCGCTGCACGCGGCGGCCGGAGCCGTTCGCCCCACGAAGGAGCCCGGCGCCACCGCCTGAGCGACCGCCCGGGTCAGACGTGCTGGTCGAAGAGGACCGGATTGCCGTCCGGGTCGAGGACGAGGAAGCTGCCCGGGCCCGCGCCCGACTCGTCGACCTCCGTCAGGAACTCCACACCCCGCGTCTTCAGCTGCCGCTGCACGTCACGGATGTCGGTGAAGGAGTCGAGCGCGGTCGCACTGCTGTCCCACCCCGGATTGAAGGTCAGCATGTTCCTCTCGAACATGCCGACGAACAGCCCGATGACGACATCGGCGTTCTTGAGGATCAGCCAGCCCTGCTCGGGGTTCCCGCCGAACACGGCGAACCCGAGCTTCTCGTAGAACGCCCGGGAGGCATCGAGGTCGCGCACGGTGAGGCTCACGGAGAAGGCGCCGAGATCCATGCGCACCAGCCTGGACGCCCCCGGGCGGCGCCGCAACCGCGACCGCGGGACGCGACCGCGGGAGGCGGCCGCCAGCGGCGGAGGACGGAAGGCGCAAGGCGCAAGGCGCCAGGTCAGCGGACGCCGCGGGGCCGGAACTGGATACTGATGCGGGGGCCGACGGCCCGGGTCGACTTGGGCACGGCGTGCTCCATGGTCCGCTGGCAGGAACCGCCCATGACGACGAGGTCGCCGTGCCCCAGGGGCAGCCGCAGCAGGGTGGCGCCGCCGTCGCGGGGGCGGAAGGCGAGATCCCGCGGATCGCCGACGGAGACGATGGCCACCATGGTGTCCTCGGTCGACGAGCGGCCGGTCCGGTCCCCGTGCCAGGCGACGCTGTCCCGGCCGTCGCGGTACAGGCACAGGCCGGCGGTGGTGAAGGGCTCACCGAGTTCGGCGGCGTAGTGACCGGTCAGTGCCTCGCGGGCGCCCATGAGCGCGTCATGGGGCAGCGGCTCGCCCTCGCCGTAGAAGGCGAGCAGCCGGGGCACCTCCACCTCGCGCTCGTACATCTGCCGCCGCTCGGCGCGCCAGGGCACATCGGCGGCCAGCCGCTCGAAGAGCGCGTCGGCGCCGCTCAGCCAGCCGGGCAGTTGGTCGACCCAGGCCCCGGCGCCGAGCCGGGTACGCCGCAGGCCGGCGAGGGGGCCGAGCCGGATCTCGTCGCCCTGGTCGAAGAGGGAACCCTGAAGGCCCTGGACTGCGTGCATGGCCCCAGCGTAACCCCGCTAACCGAACATGTGCACGAATTACGCGGCGGTACGTGGACCGGTTCGCGGGCCCGCCGCACCCGACCCCGGCCCCGTACGGCGGGAGGGCCTGCAGAGCAGGGTGACGGCCACGGACACCCCGGCGGCGACGGCGATCGCGGCGCCCGGGGCGAGGTACTGGGCCAGGCCGCCGACGAGCGCGGCGCCGAGGCCCTGCCAGGTCGTCCGGCCGGCCGACTCGACCCCCTGGACCTGGCCGCGGATCGGGGCGGGGGTCTGTTCGAGGAGCTGCTCCTGGAGGGGCAGGGTGGCCGCGAAGCCGGCACTCGCGAGGAACACCGCGACCGCCAGGACCGGGACGGGCGGGTGGAGCGCGAACAGCAGGAAGGGGGCGGCCAGCAGCAGCCGCAGGGCGAAGGCGTACCGGCGCCGCCGGTCTGCGGTGAGCAGCCGGCCGACGGTCAGGTCCCCGAGAAGCATGCCCGCCGATCCGGCGGCCAGGAAGGTGCCCGCGTGGCCGGGGTCGTAGGAGAGGAAGAGGGCCTCGCAGCCGACGATCAGACCGTTGGGGACCCACAGGTTCAGCAGCAGCATCCGGCGGCCCGGGTGGGAGAACAGCTCGGCGTTCGTGGCCCAGGTCCGGCGCAGCCCGGGGCGGCGGGTGAGCCGGATCGAGTGCTCGCGGACGGTGGCCGCCACCACGGCCACCCCGAGGCCGGTCAGCGCCGCCGCCGTCACGAAGACCCCCTGCGGGCTCAGGTGGCGCAGCAGTACGGCGCCGAGGGCGAAACCGACGATCGCGGTGCCGCCCGAGGTGATGTTCATCAGCGAACGGGCGGGCGCGTAGGCGGAGGTGGGTACGACCTCGGCGAGCAGCCCCAGCCGGGTGCCGGTGCCGAGGGACTGGAAGAAGCCGAGCGTCAGGAGCAGGGCGAACCGGACCGCGAGCGGCAGCGCCGGGATCGCCTGGGCGGCGACACCGGCCAGCGAGGCGAGTTGGAGCAGGACGAGGGTCCGGCGGGGCCGTTTCCCGTCGGCGACCGACATCAGCGTCAGCGCGCCGAGCACCGTCGCGAAGGTGGCGCCGTACATGCTCACGGCCGTGAGGAACGGGGAACGGGTCTGCTGGTTGACCAGTGTGCCGAGTGCGAAGCCGGACAAAGTGCTCGCGGCGACGGTGAGGGTGAAGCTGATGTACAGACCACTGAACTCCCTGTTGCGGAGCAGGTCTCGGTAGCCGGTGGCGGCCGGTGCGGAGGGCGTGACGGGAGCTGTGACGGGAGGCGTGAAGGGAGGAGTGGTGGGGTCGGTGAACCGGTGTGAAGGCATGAAAAAAGCCTCCGGACACATGCACGGGGGCACGCACGCCGAAGGCCAACGCGGTCATTCTAGCAGCGCTGCCGTCCAGTTGGTGGACACTTCGAGTCCACCGGATACCGCCGAATCCGTATTACCGCAGCGTAGGCGTGTGATCAGAGACTCACGGTCTTGGCCGCAGGCCCGGCGCACGGTAGCGTCACGGCGACATTTCCACATAGCGACGACGGCGAGACGGAAGCCCGGTGTGAATCCGGCATGGTCGCGCCACTGTGTGCTGCGGCGGCACCCCCGGGGTGGCGGCGCGGCGAGTCAGACCCGAGGACCGTCGTCCTGCACCACCGTATGGGACGCGTTGTTCCCCGAGGAGGTTCCATCATGGCCGAGGCTCTCGCTTCCGCTGCCGTATCCACCCCCGCCGGCTCCCTGTCGGCTCCGCTGCCCGTGCGCGCGGTGCTGCCCTGGGCGCTCTTCGTCGGCCTTCTGATGCTCGTCGCCCTGTACTTCGTCGGCGCCGAACAGGGCGCCACGGCCGTGTTCGCCGGTGAGGGCGTGCACGAGTGGGTGCACGACGGTCGTCATCTGCTCGGCTTCCCCTGCCACTGAGAGGCCGTGCACATGTATGCCTCTACTGTCAGAGGACTGCTGGTCCGCGGCATGCTCGCGGGCCTGATAGCCGGGCTGTTCGCCTTCGCCGTCGCCTATGTGGTGGGTGAGCCCCCGGTACGGGGTTCCATCGCCGTGGAGGAGGCGCAGGCCGCCAAGGACGCCGCGGGCGCCCCGAGCGCTCACGCCGGGCACGGCGGTGACGCCGCGTCGGGCGAGGCCGCGGAGGAGGAAGAGCTGGTCAGCCGACCGGTTCAGTCGACGGCCGGCCTGGCCACCGGCGTCCTCGTCTACGGGGTCGCGCTGGGCGGCATCGCCTCGCTGGCGTTCTCGTTCGCCCTCGGGCGGGTGGGCGGGTTCAGCCCGCGGGCCACTGCGGCGCTCACCGCGGCGGGCGCCTTCGCCACGGTCTACCTGGTGCCGTTCCTGAAGTACCCGGCCACCCCGCCGGCGGTCGGCAACCCGGACACGATCGGTCAGCGCACCACGCTGTTCTTCCTGATGATCCTGCTCAGCGTGCTGCTCGGCGTCGGCGCGATCATCCTCGGACGACGGCTGGCACCGCGCCTGGGCAACTGGAACGCGACGCTGGCCGCGAGCGGCGGCTTCGTCGTCGCCACCGCCCTGGCGTTCGTGTTCCTGCCGGACAACAGCGACGCGGTCCAGCCCGGTTTCCCCGCCGCCCTGCTGTGGGAGTTCCGGGTCGCCTCGCTGGCCGTCCAGCTGGTGCTGTGGACGGTGTTCGCCATCGTCTTCGGTGTCCTCGCCCAGCGACTCCTCGCCGCGCGCACCGACGGCGCGGAAGCTGCGGCTCCGGCTCAGCAGGAGGCGCCCGCGCTCGGCTGACGCCGACCGCCACGCCGGTGCGAGGGCCCCGCCGACCCCCTGCGGGGAGGCGGGGCCCTCGCATGTGCGCGCACCGGTGTACGGAGGCCGCCCGGCGCGGACTCCGTACCGCCTTACGATGTGGGCATGAGTGCAGGCACGCGTCCGGCAGGTGCGCAGGGTGCGCAGGCGGAACAGCACCGGGCCGACCGGGGTGATCGGGGCGACCGGCTGGAGGTCGCCGCGTCCGTACTCGCCCTGCTCGCCGACCGCACCCGTCTGTCGCTCGTGGAGCGCCTCGGCCGGGGCGAGGCCGACGTCACCACCCTCACCGAGGCCTGCGGAGCCGCCCGCCCCTCCGTCAGCCAGCACCTCGCCAAGCTCCGCCTGGCCGGGCTGGTCACCACCCGCAAGGACGGGCGCCGGGTCGTCTACGCCCTGGGGCACGGGCATTTGAGGCGGCTGGTGGACGAGGCGCTCAACGTCGCCGACCACGAACTCCGTTCCCTCCCGCCGCACGACTGACGGCGGCGGGCGGAGCCGGGCGGACGGCCGGGCGGCCGCGCGCGGGCAGTTGTCCCGCGACGATCGCCGCGAGCGCGAGCCCGAAGCCCACGAGTTGGACCGGGCCGAGTGTCTGGCCGAGCAGGACTGCCCCGAGCAGCGCGGCGACCAGGGGCGAGAGCAGCCCGAGCACCGCGGCGGAGGTCACGGGCAGGGTGGCGACGCCCTGGAACCACAGCACGAAGGTGGCCAGGCCGCAGACCAGGCCGAGCCAGAGGTAGCCGAGGGCCTCGGCCGGGCCGATCGCGGGCGGCGCTCCTTCGGCGAGGAACGTGACGGGGACGAGGAACAGACCGCCCGCCGTGAGCTGCCAGCCCGCGAACGCGGTGGGTCCGACCCCGGCGGGACGTCCCCAGCGCTTGGTGAGCGCGACCCCGAACGCCAGCGTGGCCGCGGCGGCCAGACCCGCCACGATGCCGACGGCGTCGAACGCCGCGTCCGGGCCGATCACCACCAGGCCGATGCCCGCGACGCCGACCACGCCCCAGGCGAGGCGCCGGGCGGACGGGCGCTCGCGGAGTACGGGCACGGCCAGGAGCGCGACCATGAGGGGCATGGCCGCCGTCAACGTGGCCGCCACACCTCCCGGCAGGCGTTCGGCCGCGACGAACAGCAGCGGGAACAGCAGTCCGATGTTCAGCGTGCCGAGCACCGCGACCCTCCCCCACCAGGCTCCGCGCGGCAGTGTCCGGGTGATCGCCAGTGCGATCAGGCCGGCGGGCAACGCCCTCAACAGGCCCGCGAACAGCGGGTGTCCCGGCGGGAGCAGCTCGGTGGTGACGACGTAGACCGTGCCCCAGGTCAGCGGCGCGAGCGCGGTCAGGAGGGTGCGGGGCAGGTTCCCACGGGCCGTGCGTACGGCTGGACTTGTCATGCGTCGGAGTCTCTTGCGCCCCGATCGATGAGTCCAACACATGTTTGTCAGCTCATCGATCGCGATCCACGATGGATCCATGGAACTCCAGCAGATGCGCTACGTGCTCGCCGTCGCCGAGACGAACAGCTTCACCCGGGCCGCCGAGCGGTGTCTGGTCGTCCAGTCCGCCCTCAGTCACCAGATCGCGCGCCTGGAACGGGAGCTCGGCGCGCGGCTCTTCGAACGCACCAGCCGCCGGGTGCGGCTGACGCCGGCCGGTGCGGCCTTCCTTCCGGCCGCCCGCCAGTGCCTGGACGCCGCCGAGCGGGCCGCCGCCGAGGTCGCGGCGGCCGTCGGTGAGGTGCGGGGGCGGCTCGCGGTGGGGCTGATCCCCACCGTGGCCGCGGTCGACATCCCGGATGCGCTGCGCGACTTCCGGGGCCGGTACCCGCAGGTGCGCATCAGCCTGCGGGTGGGGGCGAGCGAGGACCTGGTCGAACAGGTCCGGGAGGGCGCCCTCGACGTGGCGTTCCTCGGGCTGCCGACCACGGCCCGGCCCCAGGGGGTCGCCGCCCACGAACTCGCCCGGGACCGGCTCGTCGCCGTGGTCGCGCCGGACCATCCGCTCGCCGGGCAACCGTCGGTCGACCTCCGCAGGCTCTCCCGCGAGGTGTTCGTGGACCTGCCGGCCGGGACGGCCGGACGCGTCCAGTCCGACCTGGCCTTCTCGGCCGCCGGTCTGGTCCGGGACGTCGCCTTCGAAGTGACCGGCGCGGACTACATCGCCCGGCTCGTGGGGCCGGGCCTCGCGGTGGCCATGCTGCCGTCCGCCTACGCGCCCCGGCTCGCCGGAGTCGTGACCGTCGAGGTGACCGACGCCCCGGCCCGCGTCGAGTACGTCGTCTGGCGCCGCACCGGCCGCACTCCCGCGGCGACCGCCTTCCTCGCCGCGCTCGACGTCGGCATACAGGACGGGCACGACTGCTGACCTCACCTCCCACCCCGCAAAAGGTGCATAGATGCGCACATGTTGACTACGCTGAATCCGACATGCTGTCATCGATCCGCCGACCGGGACGGGGACCGTGCTGTCCGTACTGCGCAACGGCACCTATCGCCGTCTGTTCACCGCCCAGGTCGTCGCCCTCGTCGGGACCGGCCTCGCCACCGTCGCACTGAGCCTGCTCGCCTACGACCTCGCGGGTGACGACGCCTCCGCGGTACTGGGCACCGCCCTCGCGATCAAGATGATCGCCTACGTCACCGTCGCCCCGGTGGTCGGTGCGCTGGCCGACCGGATTCCCCGCCGCACCCTCATGACGGCCATGGACCTCACCCGCGCCGGCGCGGCCGCGGTCCTGCCCTTCGTCACCGAGATCTGGCAGATCCACGTCATGGTCTTCCTGCTCCAGGCAGCGTCGGCGGCCTTCACCCCGACCTTCCAGGCCACCGTCCCCGCGATCCTGCCCGCCGAACGCGACTACACCCGGGCCCTGTCGATGACCCGGCTCGCCTACGACCTGGAGAGCCTGTTCAGCCCGGTCCTGGCCGCCGCCCTGCTCAGCCTGGTCTCCTACGACTGGCTGTTCGCGGGCACCACCGCCGGTTTCCTCGCCTCCGCCGCGCTCGTCGTCGCCACGGCGCTGCCCGCGCCCGCCCCCGTCGAGCGGACCGGCGGGGTCCACGCCAGGGCCGCCTTCGGCACCCGCCTCCTGTGGACCACTCCGCGGCTCCGCGCCCTGCTCGCGCTCGACCTCGCGGTCGCCGCCGCCGGAGCCGTCGTCTTCGTCAACACCGTCTCCCTGGTACGCGGCCACCTCGACCGCCCGGCCGGCGCCGTCCCGCTCGCCCTCGGTGCGTACGGCACCGGATCCATGCTGACCGCGCTCCTCCTGCCCCGCCTCCTGCAACGCTCGACCGACCGGGCGGTGATGCTCGGCGCCGGCTTCGCCCTGCCCGTGGTCCTGGCCGCCGGGGCGGCGCTCACCGCGACCGGCCCGCGCGCATGGTCCTGGCCGGCGCTCCTGGCGGTCTGGGCCGCCATCGGAGCCGCCTGCTCCGCGGCCCTGACCCCGGGAGGGCGGGTGATCCGCCGCTCCACCGCCGACGCGGACCTGCCCGCGGCGTTCGCCGCGCGGTTCTCCCTCTCCCACGGCTGCTGGCTGCTCACCTACCCGCTGGCCGGGTGGCTCGCGGCGGGGACGGGGCTGCCGCTGACCGTCATGGTCCTGGGAGCCGTCGCCCTGGGCGCCGCCACGGCCGCGGCGATGACCTGGCCGGCCCGTGACCCGTACCGGCTGGAGCACCTGCATCCGGACCTGCCGCCCGGTCACCCGCACCTCGCCGACGCCCGCCCGGCCACCGGCGGCTGGCAGCACGGGCACCACTACGTCATCGACCGGCACCACCACCGGTGGCCCGGAAAAACCTCTGGCCGGTCGGCGTGAGGGTCGATACGATCACCACGATGACGACTTCTTCTGCTCACAGATCGGGGGTCCCGTCCACGCAAGGTGAGTGCTGATGCTCACTCGAACCGTGCACGAGGATTCCCGCCTTTCCCTCTGGCTCCGCGTACGCCGGTACGCCGTGCCTCCGTCCATGATCGAGACCGCCACCGTCCGCCGCTCCGCCGGGGACTGGGCCGGGGCCTGCGCCGCAGCGGGCGTCGACGTCGATTTCGATCTGCGTTTCCTGGCGCGCTCGCGCGGCCAGGACCTCGCGTCCCGGATCCGGGCCGACCTCCGCCATCTCGCGCCCGACCTGTTGCGCTGGCACATGCCGCGCATCGCACCCGACGGACTGCTGCGCCCCGGGCTGACCGTCCCCCTGGCCCGGTACGACACGGGCGAGCCCTACGACGCGGACGCGCGGGACGGCACTGCCGTGCGGGACGACCCGCGCACCCGCCCCGTGTACCTCGTGGCCCGGACCCCGCCCGCGTGGGCGGACGGCGGTCAGCGGATCAGCCTCGCCCTGTGGGACGGCTCCCGCCCCGCGGACGGCTCCTGGGGCGATCCGCGGCGCCCGGCCCGTCCCGACCGGCGGTTCCGTCTCGACCTGCACCGGCCCCTGTGGGACGCCCGCCGGGCCGACGAACTGAGGATCCGTTCCGGGGCCGGCCGACGGCCCGCCCACGACCCGCCCGCCCCGGACCCCGAACTCCTCGCGGCGCTCCCGCAGGGGCACCGGTGCGCCGTCGACCGGTGGGCCGCCGAGGCCGCGATCCTGCTCCGCGCCGAGGGCCGGGCTACCGGCGCCGTCACCGTACGGCCGGGGGGCGGGCGGCGGTTGCTGCTGGACCTCGTGGCGGACGGACCGGGCCCGCCCGTCCTGCGGGTCGGAGCCGCGCCCGCCGGACACGCCGCCGCACTGCCGGTACTGCCCGACGCGGCGGTGTGGACCCTGCCCGACCTGGAACTGGTCCGCACCGGATCCATCGAGGTCGAGCGCCTGCACCCGCTGGTCGCCTCGGCGTTGGCGGCGGACCCTGTGCCCGACCGGGCGCCGGGAGGCCCGCCCGGGACCGCGGACCGCGCGGGAGAACCCCGCCTCGTCGAGTGCCGGGGCGCCCGGCACCGTATCGGCCTCGTCGACGGGGTACTGGCCGCACTGGACCACGATCCGGCCGAGATCCGCCGGGAGGAACTGCTCGCCGCGCTGACCGGTACGCCGCTGCCCTGCCTGCAGGCCATCGACACGGCGCACCGTCAGCCGGACTGCCTCACCGGGGTCCGCGAACGCCTGGACCACGGCGACATCGCCGGCGCGCTGGCCGTGGTCGAGGGGCTGCTGGGCCCCGACGCCCTGCTGCGCGCCGGGGCGCTGCGGGACGAACTGGAAGCCGCCGCGGAGCGGCGGATCACCTACGGGCTCTTCCGGTCGGGCCTGGCCGGACCCGGACCCGGCCGGACCCGCCCGGGAGAACTACGCCCCCGGGGCCACCGCCCCCACCCGCGCCAGGCGCACGCCCGCTGACCCGGGGGACCCCCCGTCCCCCGGGCCCACCCTGCCCCGACCCGACCCGACCCGCCCCGCCCTGCCCTGCCCCGGCCCGCCGGCCGGCTTCCTCACGAACCCACAGGTGATGCCACATGCCCTCGTACACCCCGTCCGCCGCCACCACCGACACCCGTACCGAGCCGGTGCACGGCCGTCCCTCCCGGCTCGCCGTCGCCGACGCCCTGCTGACGCTGCTGCGCGACACCACCACCGAACCGCGCCCCGACGACCAGTTGGAGGCCCTGACCCTGGCCGTGGCCGCCGACCTGCCCGTACTCCTGTGGGGTGAGCCCGGCATCGGCAAGACCGCGGCCCTGACCCAGCTCGCCGAAGCCCTGGACCTGCCCCTGACCACGGTGATCGCCAGCGTGCACGAGCCGTCCGACTTCTCCGGTCTGCCCATCGTCGGGGACGACCCCGCCGAGCAGGGCGTCCCGATGGCCCCGCCGGACTGGGCGGTGCGACTCGTCCGCGCCGGGCGGGGACTGCTGTTCCTGGACGAGCTCTCCACCGCCCCGCCGGCCGTCCAGGCCGCCCTGCTCAGGCTCGTACTGGAACGGCGGATCGGCTCCCTGCAACTGCCGCCCGGGGTGCGGATCGTGGCCGCCGCCAACCCGCGGGGCTCGGCGGCCGACGGCTGGGAGCTGAGCCCGCCCCTGGCCAACCGGTTCGTCCACCTCCAGTGGACCCACGACCACGACGTCGTGGTCCGCGGCCTCGGCGGGACCTGGCCCCGGGCGACGCTGCCGCACCTGGACGCCGCGAAGCTGCCGACGGCCGTGGAGGACGCCCGCCGTGCGGTGTGCGGGCTCCTCACCACCCGCCCGGCGCTCGTACACCGGCTGCCCAGCAGCGAGGCCCGCCGGGGAGGCGCGTGGCCGTCGCCGCGCAGCTGGGACATGACGGTGCGTCTGCTCGCCTTCGCACACGCGGCCGGCTCCTCCCGGGAGGTGCTCTCCATGCTGGTCAGGGGCACGGTCGGGGACGGTCCGGGGCTGGAACTGCTGGCCGTCCTGGACCGCATGGACCTCCCGGACCCCGAGGACCTGCTCGCCGACCCGGCGGGGGCCGACCTGCCCGAGCGGGGAGACCGGCGCCAGGCCACGCTCGACGGTGTGGTGGCGGCGGTCCGCAAGCGCCCGGACAGAGCCCGCTGGGACGCGGCGTGGGCGCTCCTGGTCCGGGCCCTGGAGACCGGAGCCCCGGACCTGGTCGTCGTTCCCGCGACCACGCTCGCGGCGCTGCGCCAGGAGGACTGGGACGTTCCGGAGTCGATCGAGCGGCTCGCCGGTGTGGTGACGCTGTCCCGGCGCGCGGACCGGTCGGTGGAGCGGGCGGCGGCCCGCACCGGGGAGCCCGTCGGGGCCGGCCGATGAACGCGGCGGCGACCGCGGCACCCGGAACGGCGGAACTCGACCTCGACAAGCTCTTCGCGGCCCGGCTGCACGCCGCCCGGGTCCGGCCCTACCTGGCGACCGCGCTGTTCGCCCTGCACACCGTGGAATCGCGGCGGGTGCCGACCATGGCCGTCGACCGGCACTGGAGGTGCTACGTCTCGCCCGGGTTCGTGGACCGCACACCGGTGGAGGAGCTCGCCGGGGTCTGGGTCCACGAGGTGTCCCACCTGCTGCGCGACCACCACGGACGCGGTGACCGGGTGGCCCGGGAGCGCGGGCTGACCGGACCGGGGGAACGGCTGCGGATGAACATCGCGGCCGACTGCGAGATCAACGACGACGTGTACGGCGAGGGACTGGTGGAGCCGGAAGGAGTACTGACGCCGCAGTCGCTGGGACTGGACCCGGGCGAACTCATGGAGGACTACCTGCGGCAGTTCCGGCTCGGACCGCTCACGCAGGAACTGGTCTGGTTGGACTGCGGCAGCGGCGCCGACGGACTGGAACGCGCGTGGGACCTGGGGCCGGACGGCGCGCACGGCCTCAGCGCGCAGGAACAGGACGCGGTGCGCTTCCGGGTGGCACAGGGGATCAACGGGCGTCCCGGCAGCGCTCCGGCGGGGTGGCGGCGGTGGGCGGAGGAGGCCTTCCACCCACCGCAGCCCTGGCGGGAGTTGCTGGGAGCGGCGGTCCGGTCGGCGGCCTCCGGCGCGGGTGCGGGCGAGGACTACAGCTACGCCCGGCCCTCGCGGCGCTCGGCCGCGGTGCCCGGCGCCGTCCTGCCGAGCCTTCGGCGCAGGCCGCCGCGGGTCTGTGTGGTCATCGACACCTCCGGTTCGGTCAGCGACGCCGAGCTGGGCGCTGCGCTGCTGGAGGTCGCGGCGATCGCCCGTGCCGTGGGCGGGCGCAGCGACATGGTCAGCGTGGTGCCGTGCGACGCGGCGGCCCGGATCGTGCACCCGCTGTGCAGCGGGGAGGGCATCCCGCTGCTGGGCGGTGGAGGGACGGATCTGCGCACGGGGTTCGCGAAGGCCCTGGGCACGGGGCCCCGGCCGGACGTGATCGTGGTCCTGACCGACGGCCAGACGGCATGGCCGGCCGTGCGGCCGCCGTGCCGGACGGTGGTGGGTCTCTTCGCCCGCCAAGGGGCGGGCCGGTGGAGCGAGAACGATCCCGACTACGTGCCGGACTCGCCTCCGGCGTGGGCCCGCGTGGTGACCATCGGCTCCGGCGCCCGGTGACCCGTCGGCGCGGGGCCCGCGGAGCGGAAGATGACGGAAGGTGCCCCGACAGGATACGAAGACCCTCGTGAGTGAAAAGACCCAGGCGGCGACCGTCCGCGTGTTCATAGCGCTGGCCCCGCCCGACGACGCGAAGGAAGAGCTGGAGGAGCGGCTGCAGCCCGCCTACGCCGCGTACCCGCGCATGCGCTGGAACCGCATCGAGGACTGGCACATCACCCTGGCCTTCCTCGGCGAGCTCCCGGTCACCGCCGTCGAACTCCTACGACCGCCGCTCGCGGAGCTCGCCGAGACCCGGCGGCCGCTGGGGCTCGCGCTGCGCGGCGGCGGGCACTTCGACGAGCGGGTCCTGTGGACCGGGATCGACGGAGACCTCGAAGGACTGCACCTCCTCGCCGCCGACGTGCGCGCCGTGGTCACCGACTGCGGCATCCCCTTCCACGGCCGGCCGCTGCGCCCCCATCTGACTCTGGCGCGCTCCCGCCGCCACGACACCACCAGCGCGGTGGAGGCGGCAGCCGGACTCGACGCCTTCGCCGGCCGCCCGTGGCAGACCCGGCGCCTCCACCTCGTCGGGAGCAACACCGGCCGCGGCCCCGGCCCCATCCACTACCGCGACATCCAGGCCTGGCCCCTGGGCGGCGAGGGCTGAACGAGCCCCGTCGCCGCTACGCTGACAGGTCCTGCGGACAGCGAGGGAGCGCGGCAGTGGGGGCCGGATCATCGGAAACCGAGGAGCCCCATGGTCGACGTGCCCCGAACCGGTCGGCAACCGGGTGAGCAACCCGTCGAGTTGCCCTACGAGGAGATCACCGCCCCCGAGTACACGGCACTGGCGGCCGCGCTCTTCACCCTGGAGGAGGGCGGACCGGACGGGACGGTGCTGCGCGGCAGCTGCCCGAGATGCGGGGCGGTCCTGGTGGTCCGCACGGCCGGGGAGTCGCTGCGGGGGCTGCGCCTGCGCTCCTTCCCGGAGGCCGTCCGGCGCATGCCGGCGGCTCCCCCGGCCGGTGAACGCGTCGAACCGATGCGCTGCACCTGCGAGGACGCGCATCCGGGACGCCCGGAGGGACGGGTCGGGTGCGGTGCGTCCTGGACGCTGCTGCTCACGGAGGAACCCGGGTGACCCGGCGGGCCCTCGCGTTCGCGCCACGGCTTGCTCCGCTTCCTCCGCACGGGTCGCCCGCCCTCGTATCGTGGCGACGGACGGCCGCCGCGAGGGTCCGTCCGTGGTCCGGCCCGAGCCGAACGCCCGTCGAACGACCGGTTGGAGCGGCATGAGGATGCTGATCAACTTGCCCTGGTTTGGCGCGGCCGCAGGTCAGGACCATCCTGAGCGCATCGAGGTCAGCAAACTCCCAGCATGAGTCCAGGAGACGTGCACTTTGGCGACCAAACTCATCCGAGGGATGGGCAGCTTCTTCAAGAGCTGCGACTGCACCCGGCAGGGCCGATGCCCCCACCCCTACGCCATCCGCTACCGCGACGCGTCGGGCCGGCAGCGCGAGGAGACGGGCTACGCGACCCAGCAGGACGCCCTCGACCGCATGACGAAGGTGTACCAGCAGAAGCAGGACACTCCGCAGCGGCAGGCTATGGAGAAGCGCGAGCTGGGCAAGCACCGGTTCGGGGAGTACACCGCCGCGTGGCTCCCCCGGCAGCGCCACTTCGCCCCGGGCACGGTCCGCACCGTGAGCCGGCTGCTGGACAACCACGTGTTGCCCAGCTTGGAGTCCCGCCGGGTCAACACGTTCTCCTCTACGGTGGTCGACGACTTCTTTCAGGCCATGGAGGAGCCGGGCACGGGCCTCGCCACACAGCAGAACGCCTTCGACACTCTCAAGAAGGTGCTCCTCGACGCACACCGGCGCGGAGCCATCACTGACGATCCGTTCCACGGGGTCGTCCCGCCCGGCTACGTTCCCGAGCAGATCACGATTCCGACCAAGGAGGAGACCCACGCTCTCAAGGCAGTGGCCTCCGACGGACTACGCGTCCTCATCGACCTGATGTCAGACTGCGGGCACCGAAACGGCGAGGCCTACGCCGCCAACATCGAGCGGATGGTCGCGGACGACGCGTACCGAATCTCCGAGCAGATAGACGGGGTGACGCGGGAGCGGTGCCGACTCAAGCACCGCAAGCCCGGAGAGTTCCGCGAGGTGCCCATGCCGGCAACCGTGCGAGACTCCCTGCTGCGCTACGAAGCGACTCACGGAACAAGCCCCGACGGATATCTACTCCGGACGCAACGGAGCCCCCACTGGGCGCACATCACACTCGAGTACCAATGGCGGGCTGCCAGGAAGCGAGCCGGCATCACACGAACGCTCAAGCCCTACTCGCTGCGCCATTACTTCGCGTCGAACTGCCTCACCAAGGGCATCCCCATCACGGATGTGGCGGAGTGGATGGGCCACAAGAACATCAACCTTGAAACTTGAGCCGCCCACCGAATTAGTACAGAGGGATCCCGTCCCGTCGCGAGACGCGGTACATCCAGCACTCGGACATGTCCAGGTACTCGGCCGCATTCAGCGATCCCGACGACCTGACGACTCATGCGACAACCTCTCCGAAACGTCCTGCATCGAGGCTACGAAGAAGTGACGGCCGCACCTGACACAGCCCTGTGAAGGGCGTCAGACCCAGAGCGGGCAAGCCGCCGAAAAGTTCCCCATGGCCAAGCAACGAGCAATTGCCAACCGGGGGTCGACAGGCTCGGCCAGAAGATCCGAAGCGGACCCGGGCAGCGCCTGTACGCAGGCCACCCCGCCGCTGCTCCGCACCCTCGCCGGCCAGGTGACCACCCTCGTGGAGCAACCATGATGTCCGGGCTCCACCGGTCACCCGGGCCGTTCCACCGCACCAAACACCGGAGTGGTCGCCAGGCTCGACGCTGTCGTTCTACGCCGACAGGCTCGTCGAGCGCCGGGGCCACGACATCGACGCTGCATCGCACAACTCGTCGCTCCGGCAGACGTTGTCACGCTGGCCGTGCGCGTTCCCTGAGGTAGGACCTCCGTCACCAGTAGTGCTTCCGGCTCCCAACAGCGTGACCCGTTGCTCCGAGGATCCAGAGAACAGCTCCGACGACCAACAGAATGATCCCGATGGTCCACAGGATGGAAATTCCGGTCACGAATCCGATGATGAGCAGAATGATGCCAAGGACGAGCATGGTGTCCTCCAACGCCTCTTGCTGCTTCACATCCAGGGTAGGCGCCAACCGCATCCGGTAGCCTGTCCAGGCACGGATCGAAGGAGCGATGTCATGATTATCATCCCCGGACTCATCATTCTGGGCATCGCCGCCCCTGTCGGCCTGCTCGGAGTATTCGGCAATGCGGGCGCCGGGCACGCAATCAGCAACGGCAACTTCTCGATTCTCGGATACCGCGCCACCGGTTCGACCGGATCACTCATCCTTACCGGAATCGATGACGCCCGCACCGGAATCGATGACGCCCGCGCCGAGACCGGGGCCCGGTGACTGACGCCCCTCATGGCCGAGGCCGCTGGTTCGGCCTCCGATCCTCACCCCGCTGACGGCTGTAGGCGGTGCATACGCGATGCGACTACCCTTCCGGCCCCGCACCAGGGCCTTGCGCCCTCGGCGCGGCCGGCGGCCGACGTACGGTTCCTGGCTGGCTGCCACGCTCAGCGGGACCCGCGTGAGCACGCTGCCAAATCAAGGGGACGGCACCCTCGTCCTCGTGCTCGCCGGTGAGTTCGACCGTGGGACCTTGGCACATTTCCGCAAGGCGTTGGCCGAGGCCCAGGCCGGCCCGGCCGTACAGACAATCATCGACGTTTCGGGGGTCGCCTACGCCGACTCCGGTCTGCTACGGCTCCTCGTACAGGCCCATCACCGGCTCCCCCGGTTCACAGTGGCGGGCCCCCTGCCACCCCAACTGCGGCGCATCCTGGAACTCAATGGTGCAGCTGGGGTCCTACGCATCGCGCCGGATTTGGAAGCGGCGCGACGCGCCTGAGGCCGCCGCGCTCGCCCTGCGGGAAGACCGCCCCCGCCACCGGCGCCCCGTCTCATGGCTTGCGGATCTGGTTCTCGAGGTGGCGGTTAGCGAAGCGGGCCGGGACGCCCGGCCATCCAGGATGATCTCGGCCCGGCCTCAAGCAGGACTGAGCCCGGGGAGCACTGACGCGCGGCAAGCGGCCTCGCCGCGGAATCGGAAGCGTGGAGCTGTCAGCGGTGCTGGGCGCGGATGACCACCAGCTCTTCCCGTTCCTCAGCCCCGACCGCCAGGCCCTGCTGTTCCAGCCACGACCGTCGCGATCGCAGGACCGGGCCCCACGGCACGATGGCCGTCGCCGTGATCTTTGCGGCCAGCCCTGCCCCCGCCAGCCGGTCGAGGGTCGCCTCGGCACCGCATATCCCCGAATGCACCATGAGCAGGATTCCACCGGGCCGCAGCAGGGCCGGGGCGTCCACGCAGATCCGGTCGATGACCGCGCGCCCGTCGAGTCCGGCATCCCAAGCCCGTTCCGGCCCCCGCGTTGGCAGTCGACTGCCGGGTGCGGGGACGTACGGAGGGTTCGAGACGACCATGTCGAAGCGCCGCCCCGTGGTGCGAGCCTCGAAATCCCCATGCAGGACGCGCAACGGCGATCGGTGAATCCAGGCGTTCAACCGGGCCGTCGCCACCACGGGCCAGGACACGTCGACGGCCTTGGACTGTGCGCCCCTCGTCGCGGCGTTCAGGGCCAGGGCGCCGGTGCCCGTACCGATCTCCAGGACGTCGGTATAGGGGCCGAGGTCCTCATTGGCCAGGGCCGTGGCGAGGAGGCCGGTGTCCGCCTGCGGCTGGTAAACCCCCGGCAGGGCCACCAGGCCACCGGGCAGCATGGCCAGGGACAGAGCAGTACGGGGCATCCGCTACCTCCGGTTCCGCTGCAGCCCCCCGAGCGAGCCACAGGGATTGACGAGGTGCGCCTGCCCTGACCGCGGCGCCTCATCCAACGGAGCATCGGTCTTCGGAGGATCAGACCAAAAGCGGCCCCAATTCGCAGCACCTATGGCAAATGCGCACCCGTTACCGAACCAAGCAGCCGACAAATGATTAAGAGTTCAAAATCTTGAAAGCGAGGTGTCGGCTAGACATAATCACAGCGGCCACGCACTCCGCAGGCTCACATTCGACAGGTAGCCAAGATGGCGCATCGAGGACGCCGGATCCCGAGGAGCGTGCTACCTCACTTCCTCGGCCCACCCGTCGGGCTACCGTGGAAAGGGGCCAATGAGAGGTGCTCGGCAGGAACGCGCATGCACCCACCCCCAGCAGACCGACCGGAATCAGCGCAGCGAGTAGCCATTCAGGCACGTCCCCCCAGAGCCTTCCCCGCACTCCGTCCAACCGGCATAGAAGCCCCCACTGACACCGCCGCGGGACGAATCACGGCCCAGTCGCAGGGGCTTCTGCATGGTGAGATCCCTTGGCCAAGGCCCACCGTCTGAGTCGGCCCGGCGGTACCGTCGCGTCAGAAGCGGTCACAGATCGGGGTGGTGGGTGTGAGCGGGTACATCGAGGAGCAAGAGCGGATCGGGCAGCGGGTTCGGCGTCAGCGGCTCTCGGTCGGGATGACTCAGGCCGACCTCGCCGCCGCGCTCGGACGGACTCAGGGGTGGGTGTCCAAGCTGGAGAAGGGGCGGATCGAACTGGACCGGGCCGGTCTGATCAACGCTGTGGCCGCCGCCCTGCACTGCCACCCGAACACCCTGATCGAGCGCCCCTACACAGGTGGCGGAGCCGAGACAAAGTGGCAGGTCTCCGCGGCCTCCATCCTGCGGGAGTTGCGCCGCTACGACCTGGCCCCCGTCTTCGACGGCACCCCGCGCCCGTCCGAGGTGCTGTGGCACGACATGAAGCGTCTGCTCCGCCTGCGTGACGCTGCGGCGAACGGCGCCGTGTTGAGCGAGCTGCCGGACATGCTGCGCGAGGCACGGGCACTCGCCGAGGTGTCCACCGGCCACGAACGCGAAGAGGCATTCGCAATCTACGCAGTGGCCTGCAAGTTCGCCCACACCGCCGCCCACGCCCTCGGACACCCCGAGCTGGTCGCCATGGCCTGCGAACGCGCCACATGGTCTGCGCAGCTCTCCGGCGACCCCGTGATGCCTGCGATGGCGCTGTGGATGCGCATGTGGGACACCTGGGCCTCGGCCGACTGGGACGATGCCCTCGCCCTCGGGGACAAGGCCCTCGCCGGCATCGAGACGGAGTACGAAGCTGGCGACCCTCTCGCCCTGCGCATGTGGGGCGCCCTGCACCTGCGGGCCGCCATCTCGTCCGCACGCGGCGGCAACGCCGCCGGATCTGATGAACGCCTCTCCCTGGCTCGTACGGCGGGAGAGCGGGTCAACGCCTACGTCGGGCCGGAGATCCACGACCGGCACTCGGTCACGTTCAGCCTCGGCAACGTCGTCATCCACAGTGTCAGCGCCGCCCTTGAAATGAGCGACCAGACCAAGGCCCTCCGCCTCAATCGCGAGGCGGACCCCGCGCACATCGCGGTCCTGCCGAACTCCCGGCTCGGTCACCACCACATGGACCTCGCCCGCGCCTGGCTGTGGGACGGCAACCGCGACCAGGCCCTGACCGAACTGGAGACCGCCGAGCGGATCGCCCCGCAAGTGGTCCGCAACCACCCCGTAGCGCGTGCGACGTTGCGGAAGATCGTCTACGCCGAGCGGGTCGCCACCCGCCAGCGTCTGCGTGGCATGACCGGACGTTTTTCGCTGGACTGATCTGCGGTTATTCCGCGGAATCATATTCGTGCGTAGCGGGCCGCATACGGTCCGCTACATGACCTCGACGCGTCGCACTGACCATGACCGCGTACGACAGCAGGCGGACGACCGTGATCCCCGCTGGCCATTGCGCGGCGATCTCGCGTACGACACCGCAACCTCCCGCACGGGTGTGGTCATAGACATCCCCGGGGACACCGGTATCACGCTCTACCGCCTGCGCCCCGAGGGCGGAGGCGAGGACGGCTGGAACGCCTCCCTCGTCACCCTGATGCCCCCTGAGGACGCCCCCGCGCCGCTGCCCCACAAGACCCCGGGCAGCACGGTGCAGGACCGGTCGGAGTACGCCCCCTGGGAGGACCCCTTCGGCTACCCCGAGGCCAGCCCCTCCCTGCGCGTACGCGCTGAGCGCGGCATGGACCGATTCCTGCGGTCGGCCGGCACGGACGGTACGGCATGAGCAGGCGCCCCTCGTGGCTCTACGAAGGCGCCCGCGTCCTGGACCCCGCCAAGGACCGCGAGGGAATCATCCAGTTCATCGGCCAGTGGGAAGACCCCCAGACCCGCCGCGTCATCCCCGAAGCCGTGTTCTTGCGCCCCGACGGGGGTACGCCGCGCCTTCTCTCGGGCAGCGCAGCGTTCTTCGACGAGCCGTGCTACCCCACGTTCGGGCAGCGCCCTCAGGGCTTTCCGCGCGTCTACGCCAACCCCGGCACGGCATCAAAGCGCCGCTACAGCACGGACGGCGCCATGTGCCGCTGGTATCCGTACGATCCTGAGGAGCGCCGATGGACGAGCCCGAAGGGCCTCCTGCATCTGTTCGAGATCGTCCGGACGCACCTGTTCCTGGAACACTGCTGGCGCCTCACCGGCGGAGAGAACGGCGGCGAATGGCTCATCGAGTACGCACCACACGGTCTGCCGAGGAGTAGCACGTGGGTACCGGCTTCGTCATCTCGACCGCGGCGCAGGCGAGCGGCTGGACGTGAGCCCAGACCACCGCTCTGATCGTTCCTGTCATCGCGCTGGTCGGCGTCTACGTCACGTACACCCTGAATAAGCGCGCGCTGCGACGCGAGCACCGCTCCAAGACGTTCGCCGAAGCGCTGACAGCGGCCCGGGTCAGGGCGAGGCGGCAAGTGCGACGCGGCGGAGGTATTCGTCGTACTCGCAGCCGGCGTCGGGATCGCCGACGGTCGGACACATCACGGGATCATCCGCCTCGCCAAAGAGGAAGACGGGAACCCTGCAGTCGGTACCGGAGAACGTGAGCTGCAGGTAGGCACCGCGATCCACCGGCTCGTCCACCCCCGGACCAAAGTGCCAGCTGCCGGAGGACATGTCCGACCGGTTGCCGCAGCGCTCTGCCGCCGACAACCGGGGAACCCCGTCACTGGTGAAACTGCCGTTCGCGTGGAAGGTCAAGACCGTCCCCTCCCGGCTGCGCCACTGGCCGGCCAGCTGGTCGGCCGAAAGCGCCACGGCGTGGTACGCCGCAGCATTACAGGCAACCGTCACCGCGCCGACAGCCACCATCAGCCCGGCACGCCGCCATCCCATGCATCCCACGGCAACTCCACCCCCGCAGCCAGGCCCGCGTCCACGGGCTCAGCACACATTTGAACACGCTCAAATGCGCGGCCTGCGCCCGGGTCCCCGCCCTACCGACCACCATCCGGCCCACATGGCCTGCCCGCCACCCCGCGAATGCCTGACCAAGCCGCCGCTTCAGGGCTGCCATCGCGCGATACGAGCAGACCCCTGTTCCTACCTCTCGCCAACATTCTTCAGGCAGCAGCCCGCAGTCGTTCCCGGAATCCGGCGACAACCGTTTCTGCCTGTGACCTACGCAGCCAGCCGTACCGCATCCGCCGACGGCCGGCTTCTCCGGACATCCGCCGGGAGCTGACCGACGAGGCCCGCTCCCTCCTCGCCCGTATGACCTTCCACCACGCCTGGCTCCAGATCGAAGCCTCGGCGGTCGCCGGACCCTGCGCCGCGCTCGTCACCGCCGCGCGCTCCGAGGCGGCATCCACATGAGCGAGGCATCGCAGCAGCCCCCGATCGACACCGACAACGGCATGAACCTCGGCGTCGCCTACTCCCGCGGCCGATCGAACGCCGCACGCACCCTCTGCATCCAAGCCATGCGGCGAAACCTCTGACCGCTACGCTCCTTACAACCCGTTGCACCCAGCCCCAGGGCCCCCGACTCCTTCGCGGCGCCCCCGAGCCATCCAGAGTCCTGACGAAGTGTCACCAACGTCAGCATTGGTCCTGGCAATGCTGACCCCACCTGGTCACGCCCGGGAAAGGTCGAGCGTGCTCAGGGGGCCTCCTGGAGCCCCCAGCGCTCGCCCCCTTCGGAACGATCTCCGCGCGGGAACCGGCCCAACCCGGCCCGCTCCGGCACTGCACCCTGACGCGGCGTCACGTGAACAGGTAGGGCTGTCAGTCTGGTTGGCAGGTGTTGTCGCGGATCTCGAAGAGGTCCAGGGCTCCGGTCATCTCCAGCAGTCTGAGCAGCTGGCTCGGGAGTGGGCCTGCCAGCGCCAGCCGACGGGTGTTCCGCAGTCGGATCAGCTCGTTGAGGAACGTCGAGTCGGCGAACCCTACTCCTGCGATATCGAGGACCAGGAGGTCGGCCTCGCCCGCCTACCCGTCACAGACATCCGCATGGACGCCGCATGTGTCCAGGTCGAACTCCCCGGAACAGACGACCACGTACAAACCGTCCGCCTCGGACCGGACGGTCACCCGCGGCGGCTCCATACTGCCTCCCGTCGTGAAGCGCATGACCGCACCAGGCCACTTGTCCCTACCTCCTTCCCCGCACATCCGTAACCATCCACGGGCATGTCGCCGAGGAGTCGCGCGGCAGGTGGCCTGCCCACGCGGGCCGCCAAGCGGGGCACCCGCGAGGCTCAGTGGTTCGGGCCGGCGGCGGGTGCGGAACCGGTGAGCCGGTTGGTGGCGATCAGCTGTTCGGCAGCGGTCAGAGCGTGGTGGACGCTGCGGTGGCCGAGCAGAACGCACAGCGTGTAGGCGGCATCGTCATACCGGGTCCGCAGACTC
This sequence comes from Streptomyces avidinii, assembly GCF_045161815.1. Taxonomy (NCBI): domain Bacteria; kingdom Bacillati; phylum Actinomycetota; class Actinomycetes; order Kitasatosporales; family Streptomycetaceae; genus Streptomyces; species Streptomyces avidinii. Next base: position 7,718,495 of record NZ_CP108863.1, on the reverse strand, counting down.
GGATCCTCAGGGGCGGCAAAGATACGACGGCGCAGATCCCGGAACCGTGCCAGGTGCTGGCGCAGCACGTATGGGTTCGGAATCAGCCTCGGGCCCGGCGGCCGGGCCTCGGTCAGCACGCGGTCAATCGCGGCCCGTACGGCCGACTCGAGCTCCGGCGGCGGAGGCATTGGGTCGCCCCGCAGGGAGGCGACAGCAGCCCAGGCGGCCTCCTGCAGGCAGACGTCAGCAGCACTGGCGGACTCGGACAGGATCCGGCGGGCGCAGCCGCTGTCACACGGCACCAGCGCCATCAGGATTCCGACCGCCCTGCCCACCACGGGCGTCTCCACCCTCCCCCCACAGCCCTCCGCGGGTGGAGCCTGCCGTTTGTCCACGGCTGCCAGCCCTGGTCGACCGGACTCTGCGCTGTTCACCGCACCCCTCCCCGACGGATGACCCAGGACACGATCCCCGGGTAGGGACTGTGTAGCAGCCGGGGCCGCGTCGAAGGCCCTGGGCGCGCCGCCGCAGGAGAGGGCTTCGCCCGTAGGGCTGGGGTCATCACCAATGTTGACCTGGCCGCGCTATCCGGCCGTGCCCAGGGCCATCAATCCCTGGGCACGGCAGCAGGACGTGGGGTGGTCAGACGCTGCCGCGCCAGGAGCCGGTCTCGGTGTCGCGGTCTTCTATGAAGTGTTTGAAGCACTTCAGGTCGCCCTTGGCCGGCAGGTCGACGAATCCGAGCTTGTCACCGATGTTCTCAGCGTTTCCTTCGGGGTCGAAGTCCATCATCGGGGTCACCCCGGGTGTGGGCCGGGTCGATCGGCCGGAAGGTGACCAGCCGCGACGCTCGCCCTCCCCACCGCCGCCACCGCGGTGTTCGGCAATGGCGCTCCGGACACCTGGCCGGCCTGATCGACGACGCGACGGCGGAACCCGACCGCGCCGAACACCAGGAGCGTGCAGCCTCCGAAGTGACCGCCGAGCAGCTCCGCCCAATTCCGGCGTGGACTTGGACGCGGCCAAGCATCACGGTCGGCCGCCGCGGCGTCGATCCGGTGGGCGTGAGTCCTGAACGGCCGTACGCGGCGACGGCTGGCACCTTGGCCCGCACTGGCCAATGAAGACGTTCCAAACAGCGCGATTCGGGCGGCCGTGCTCACCGGAAGGACGTGGGTGAGGCCGTTGACCGCTAACTTCCACCGCGTGGCGCCAGAGCTGGCGCAGACAGAGCACGTCGATCGTCCAGAGCTCACGCAGGTGTCGCTCTTCAGCAGGGATTTCGCGGTCCAGGCTGAAGGGCAATGTGCCGGTACAGCAACGGCTCGTCCACAGGAGTCTGGCTGTCCACCCTGACCAGGAACTCCCCCTGATCGTCAGGATGGAGATGCGGTAGTGACGGGCCAACCCTGCGGCGAAGCATCGTCCACGACGTGGTGCTCTGGTCCCTTGCCGTGTCTTGCAGGACTCCTCGCACGGTCACGGCAAGCTGGTCCGGTTCGTCGCAGAGAGCCTTGCCGGCCTCTGCTCAGCGCGTGGCGGCGGGGTTTTCGGCAAGGGCGGTGTCGACGACGCCGAGGACGCGGAGGTGATCATCCACGAGTACGGCCCAGCACGGTGACGGTAGCAGGGTCTTCACCTCCCGGCGGTGAGCCAGGACTACCGCCGTGGGCGCGTCACCAGCGGCGTGCGCCGCCCACGACGCAGCCCACGCGGCCCGGCGCGCCTCGGGTCCAAGGCCGGCGGGGGAGGCCCGGGGAACGACCGGGGCCGGCTCGGCGGACCGGGCCGGCCGCCGAGGCGCGTTTCACCGGTGCCTCCGACTGCGACGCAGGAGCAGGAAGACAACGAACATCGCAGCTGCGACGAGCAGCGGGGTGCGGTTGGCCCGCACGATGGAGGCGGCTCGAACAGCCTTCTCGCGAACCGGGTCCGGGGTCTTCTCGGCGGCAAGGTGTCCGGCGCGCGCCGCGGTGTCACGTACCTGGGCCGCAGCGTGTGCTGCCTTGTCGAGAACCGGATCGGGGGTCTTGTCCTTCACCAGCTGAGCGGCATGCGTTGCCTTCTCCCGGAGCTGGTCGGTCATCAGGGTGGCCTTCTCGGCGGCCTGCTCCTTGATCTCGGCCGCCTTCTCGATTGTCTGGGTCTTGATGTCGGCCTTGGCTGCCAGCGCCTCCACGGTCTGTCCGAGCTCCTCGCTGGTGTGCTCGACCTGCTCGCGCAGTTCCTCGGGACTGGGTTCGGGTTCCTTGTCGTCATGGGAGGGGGTGCTCATCGGTGTGCTGCCTCCTTGATCTCGGCCACATCGGCCTGGACGCTGTGGATGGCCTGCTGCGGTGCGGGAGTGCCGGCCTTAGTGATCCGTTTCTTACCGGAAGCGGCCATCACTGCCGCGACGGCGGCCAGAGGGCCGCGATGATCAGAGCCGACGCCCAGACCTTCAGTAGCAGGCGGCGAAGGTGCCGACAAGGCCCCGACCAGACCACCGCCCGCCCCGAAGCGCCTGCCCTTCTGAGTCATCTCCGCCCTGGCCAGCAGCATCTCTTCCTGGACCAGTTCTGAGATCTGCTGGGATGCTCGCGAGACAAGGTCGGCCACCGATTCCTCGCTGCTGTCACGCCCCGGCGGACGCGCAACAGCGCTCATGATCCCTCCTTGCTCCCCTCGGCCCTCTGGTGCGCTGGCTGCACGATGGCCGCCATGCGCCCTTCCGGAGCGGCGCCGCGCCGGTCAGCGGGGCTTGATTGGTCCAGGTGGTGTCCTGGATGGGGGCGTCAGCGTTGCGTTTGCCGGAGTCGATGCCGTTCAGGCAGGCCTGACGACTTTCGTAGTGCTCGCACGGCGCTGCGGCGTGGAGCATGAGTTCGACTGGAGGCGTCGAGGAGCAGTCAGAACCAGCTCGAGCGCTCATCACACCTACGGCCGATGACCGGGGTGTGGCGCTCGCGAAAAACATTCGAACACATGTTTCACTCGGGGTGTGAGACCACCGTTCCACTTCCCCGAGGACCTGATCACGTTCCAGAAGGCGTGGCAGCAGATCTACGCCGAACTCGCGCAGGCCCCCGCCGAGGCCGGTACGACCGCGCTGCGGCGCCGGCTGATCGCGCTCTCCCGACGGCGTGCACCGTGTGCGACGCGGCCGAGGCGCTGCTGCTGATCCTCGCCCAAGGCCAGGACGACGTGCGCGGCCTCGGCGACTGATCGCAGGTCAGACAGCCGGGGACACGGTGTAGTCGTGGCGTTGGTAGCCGCGTCCATTGCCGTGCCAGTCCAGGAACAGAACGGAATCGCCGATCGCGCCGGCCCGATGCTTGATGGTCGCGGTCCGGTAGGTGCCGGTGCGTGCCCCGCTGGAGGTGCCGTCCTCCAGCCGCTCCTCGACCTGGGGGAAGTCGCGCTCGGCCACCACGGGGTCGGTGTCGTCGCAGGATTGTTTGATCTGCACGCGCAGCTTGGCCCCGTCGAAGATCGTCGGGTCGTGCACGGGGTCGAAGCCAGCCCCGTCGCCGCGCTGCGCCCGCAGGGATGCCACCAGGCCGCCGACCGCTCGCGCTGGACGTCGAGTTCGAGGGCGAGGGGGAAGCGTCGGCCGCAGGGTGAAATGCCAGCAGCGTCGGGACCGCAGATTTGGGAACCGGGTACACCCGAAGCGGCGCCCCGAGCGAGTCAGCTCAGGACGATCGGTTCTCGGACATACCGTCTCAGCTTTGAACGCGTCGGTCGTACTCCATTTGGTGCGCCCGGATTTCGTCCGCGTTGTTGACCGTCCAGTCGTACAACCGGCCGAACGGCTCCCGCAGGGATTCGCCGAGCGGGGTGAGGGAGTACTCGACCCCGACCGGGGAGGTTGGCAGCACGCGGCGCACGACCATCCCGTTGCGTTCCAGGCGGCGCAAGGTGTGGGTCAAGACCCGCTGGGTCACGCCCTCGAGGCGGCGCCTGATCTCGTTGAACCGGCGGGGCTTGTCGAGGACTGCCATCACCATCATCGACCACTTGTCAGCGATCTGGTCGAGGATCGGGCGGCTCGGGCAATCGGACCGGTAGACGATGTCGATGCCTGTGCCGGCGCCGGTTTCAGAAATAGCCATGTCGGTATCCTTCGCGATCCTTGAGATGCCGAAAGTGCGTTATTGACGCCGGTCGCCCCCCACCGCACTGTAAGTATGCATCAGGAACCTAGATGCATACCGGGTACCGATCGGAGATCTCCATGAACCACGACGCATACACAACCCTGCGGGTGGGTCGCGAGGACGGCATCGTCCGCATCACTCTCGACAACCCACCCGTCAACGTCTTGAACGTCGCCCTGATGACCGACCTCCGGCACCTGCTGGCCGCGCTACGGGACGATGACTCGGTCCGGGTGATCGTGTTCGACAGCGCCAACCCGGAATTCTTCATAGCCCACGTCGACATGTCGCTCGTCGACACGCCAGACGCCTTCGACAAGCTCGCGGCCGACCTTCCAGACGGCGTCAACGTCTTCCAGGCTCTGGGGGAACTACTCCGGCACCAGCCCCAGGTGACCATCGTCAAGCTTGCCGGGATGGCGCGCGGCGGCGGGGCCGAGTTCGTCACGGCCGCGGACATGGCGTTCGCAGCGATCGGTCGCGCCGGGATCGGCCAAATTGAAGCTCTCATGGGCATCGTCCCCGGGGGAGGAGGCACGCAGTACCTCGCCGGCCGGGTCGGCCGCAGCCGCGCCCTGGAGGTGGTGCTGAGTGCGGACCTGTACGACGCCGAAACCGCAGAGCGCTACGGCTGGGTCAACCGGGCCGTCCCTGCCGACGAGCTCGACGATATCGTCGACCGCCTCGCCCGAAACATCGCCGCCCTGCCCGAAGGTGTGATCGCGGCGGCCAAGCGCGCCATCATCCCTGATGACCTGGCCGAGGGTCTCCTGCGGGAGCACGACGCCTGGGCGGGCCAGATCGTTCGCCCCGCAGCCGAGCAGGTGATCCGCGGCGGACTGGCCTTCGGTGCACAGACCCGCGACGGCGAGCGCGATCTGGAGGGACTGCTCCGGGGACTGGCCGGATAGGACCTGGACGAGTGCGCCACGTACTCACCGTTGTGCTGTCGACCGCGGCAAGGTGCGGCTCGCTCACGACAGCGTCGAGCAGACCCGTCCCCCAGGCGCGAAAGCCTCCACGTGTCGCACCCAGCGTTGCCGAGCCCTGTGGATGCGCAGCACGCCTCGCCAGTACGGCGCCAGACGACCCGCCAGGTAACACGTCCACTTCACGGCCGGGCGTGCAGACCAGCTCGAGTGCCGAAGCTCGTCGGCCTCGGAGGCCGCAAATGGCAGATGGGCCAGGGCCGGTCTTCGCCCAGTCGGCACAGAGCCGAGCCCGGCAGGCTTGGGCGTCTCCTCACGTGGTGTGGCCGCGTTTCGGACATCTTGCGCTGGAAGTGCGCGGAGAGGCGCGTACGCGGTTTTGCGGGCAGGCGAAGGCTGACTACAGCCATGCACCGCCTCCGAGCCCCGGCACTGGCCGAACGCCCGACCAGGCGGTGTTCTGTTCAAGGAGGTTTCACCATGCTCATCACCGTCACACGCACCGGCGGGCTTGCGGGCGGAGAGCAGACTGCTTCTCTGGAAACGGAGTGCCGCAGCGACAGGCTCGAGCTGGAGCGGCTGGCTGAGCGTGCGCTCAGCGGTGAAAGCCCTGCGGGGCAGGACCCCGTTCCGGACGGCTTCAGCTACGTCGTCCGCGTCGACAGCAAGCTGGTGGAGTTACGGGATCCGTACCTCACCGAGGACCAGCGGCAGCTGATCGACACTGTTCTGGCCACTGCAGCCTGACCGCCCCGACCGGGACCGGTACGGCGCTGGTCCCGGTCGTTCAGCCACCCTTGATCCTCGACTCGCTGACAAGTGTCTCTCCGAGCCGTGGAGGTTGCCCGTGATCGACGCTGGGGCCTCAGGGGCAGAGGGAGGGATGAGGCGGATCTCCGGCGCAGTCTCAGCGGGTGTTGTCGCCCGGCCGGACTTCCACGGGGTTGTCTCACTTGATGTTGCCGGTCAGTCGTCTTCGGCCGTTGTACATCGGCTGAAGGCGGCTTGGCGGCAGCGTCCCGAGCAGATGTAACGCGCATCACTCTCCGGGCGCCTTGGGCCGAGCATGCGTGATCATGACCGGAATGGACACTCGTTTCCTTGGCATCGCTGATCTCGTCGAAGCCCCGTCCGTGGCGGTCGTAGTCGACGTCATGCGTGCTTTCACCGTGGCTGCCTGGGCCTTTGCCCAGGGGGCGGAAAAGATCGTTCTTGCTGAGTCGTTGGACGAAGCCCTGGCGCTCAAGGCCCGCCACCCGGATTGGGTGGCGCTCAAAGACGGTCCGCCCGCGCCCGGGTTCGACACCGTCAACTCCCCCGGTCTGCTGCGGTCCATTGACCTTGGCGGACGGACCGTTGTGCAGAAGACCACGGCAGGGACGGTCGGCGCCCTTGCGGTGAAAGAGGCGTCGCTGGTGCTGTGCGCGAGCTTCGTGGTTGCGGAGGCAACGGCTCGGCTCTTGCGGACGTACGAGAGTGACAGTGTCACGTTCGTGGTGACCGGCGAAGATGGGCAGGCCGATGAAGATCTGGCGTGCGCTCAGTACATCGCTCGGAGGGCCACCGAGGCCGGGACGGACGCTGCTGGGTTCCTCCGCCGCGCTGCCGAGTCGCGCGCCGCGGCCGAACTCGCGGAGGGGGTGCGCCAAGGAGTCCATCCCGATGACGTTGCTCTCTGTCTTGAGATCGACCGGTTCCCGTTTGCCATGGTGGCGACGTTGGAAGGCTCGCTCATGGTCCTGCGTCCACGCGCGATGCCTTCGCCGACTGACGCGAACCCGGCCTGATCGCTATTGAGCTCTACTTTCATCATCGACAGCTAGCACCCTGTCGGGGATGCAGTGTCAACTGCATCCCCAATCGCGGTGGTCATGCGGATGCGTGGCTGAACTCGCTGGCCAGTAGGAGGCCCAAAAGACGGGCCTCCTCGATGCCCTCGGCGATCGGGAAGAGGCTCCAGGCCGAGGGGAGGCCCAGGACCCGGCCCGGCCCGGCCCGGCCACCAGAAGACGACCGGTACGCCGCAGGAGCAGCATCAGTTCGAGCGTCGAGGGGTCGGCAAGGGTCACAGCGCACCACGGTCGAGCGGTGAGCCACCGCGTGCCGGCCAGGGCGAGTGCCACGCTGACGAGGCGAGCGCGGGAACCTTGTCAGCGGACGACGTCGAAGACGTTCTTCTGCAGCCCGTTCGCGTACGCCTCGTGCTCGACGAGCTTCAACTTCTGTGTGTCCTTGTCGGTGACGCTGAAGAGCCGCTTGCCCGCGCCGAGCAGCAGCGGGAAGACAACCAGGTGGTAGCGGTCGATCAGGCCGGCGTCCGAAAGGGCCTGGTTCAGGGAGGCACTGCCGTGGACGATGATCGGGCCGCCCTCGGTCTCCTTCAGTGCGGCGACCTCGTCGAGCGAACGCAGGATCGTCGTCTCGCCCCAGTTCGACACCAGGTCGTCCTCGGTGAGGGTGGTGGAGACGATGTACTTCGGCATCACCTTGTAGTCGGCGAAGTCCTCCATGTCGGGCCACACCTGGCTGAACGCCTCGTAGCTGGTCCGGCCCAGCAGTATCGCGGAGGCTTCCTTCTGCTCCCGGCCCTTGATCTCGAACGCCTCGGGGAGGAACTCGACGTCCTTGAAGGTCCACCCGGAGTTCCGGTAACCGGGCTCGCCGCCCGGGCCCTCCACGACGCCGTCGAGCGATATGAAAGCAGTGCTGATCAGGGTACGCATCTCAGGTCCTCGGTGTCTCGTGTCTGGCTCTCAGCAGGGTCGGCCGATGCACACTTCGACCACACTCGTGGCTGCGGTGCAGCCATCATGATCTATGACTGTGGATCACGGAAAAACGCATCGGTCGACAGCCGACCAGCGGCGCATGCCCGGCGGCCGACACCGCAGTTGCGCCCCGGGCTCCCTGCGGCATCGGCCGTCGCAGCTGACCGCCCTCGGTTGTCGCGACTCGCCAGCAGCCCGCGGTGCTTGCCGGATGGCTCCGTTGCACGCAACAAGTACACCGCCGAAGGGACACCGCCGGCGAAGGTCCTGCCGGCGGAGAAGAAGCGGTGACCTGTCTCCTCACCGCCTGATATCGCGGACAGGGGATCGTCCGGCTGAGCCTGAGGTACGCCCTGCCCGCCGTCACCCAGGCCACGTTCGGGTTCGGGACCTGCTCGGTGATCTCAGCGTCGAACTCCCGCTCCACATCGGCGATCTACGTTGCGGCTGGTGGTTGGAGCGTTTCGCCGGCGCGGCGGTATTCGGCGTTGATGCGCTGGGCTTCTTCGAGCTGGTCCTCGAGGACGACGATCCGGCAAGCTGCCTCGATCGGGGTGCCCTGGTCGACGAGCTCCCGCACGCGGGCCGCGATCCGCAGCTGGTAGCGGGAGTACCGGCGGTGACCGCCCTCGGAGCGGAGCGGGGTGATCAGGCGGGCTTCGCCGATGGCACGGAGGAAGCCCTGGGTGGTGCCGAGCATGGCGGCGGCCCGGCCCATGGTGTAGGCGGGGTAATCGTCGTCATCGAGACGGCCGAACGAGTCGTCTGCTGTCATTGAACCTCTCTATGGAACGCGTGGAGGGGCCCTGGTGCCGTACGGCACCAGGGCCCCGAAGGAACTACATCACCATCTGCCGGCCCTAGTACTGCACCGGCCTACTGTTTCCGCGGACCTGACCTGAACTCGGCAGGGGGCGCGGGGATCGCGGTTGCTTGACCGGAGACCACCTCACTATCGATGTCCTGCGGTACCCGGGCTCAAGATTTCCGCCCGGGCGATCCTGATGGCGCTCGGCTCCTCCGTTCTTCCCTCGGTTATCAACTACTTTCCCAACGGGGGACTGCGTTCTGCTGGTCCTGCTCTACTGCGCACTGCTGGTGATACGAACTGCTCAGTGGCCTGTGACAGCGCCACTCTTCGGCAGCCAGCCCCGTCGCCCATCGTGCGTCTGCTCTGGCTTGGAACCCCACTGCCGAACTTCCCGGTGCGCGCGTCCGCAGCCGACGCCTTCACCGAGGTGCTGCTCACTTACTTCACTGCTGGGTACTGCGAACTGCACTTACTTCGGGTACTGCTACTGCGTTAACTGCGGTACTTCTCTCGGCGGCCCCTGATCACTGCGGGCCCCCCGGTCCGGTCGTCAGCCCCGTCGCCGTCCTGCAGCATCCCTGGCTTCGGAACTCCACCACCGCACCGTCCTGCGCACTGCAACTGCGGGTACTGCTGCCCGGCAGTTCGTCTCTGCCAGGCCTGCTGTCTCTCTGGGCTACGAGAGAAACCATAACCACGCCACCGCCCAATGTCTACTCCGGCCGTCATAGATTTCCATGTGTTCGAGAGTGAGGTAATAGACCTCGAACGCTGCCTGCCTCTGCTCTCGGGGACAGCTGACGGATGGCACCGCATCCAGTCGCACCGCCGCCTCGGCGTGCCATTGCGGAGGGTGCGGCAGTGAAGCCCTGCCGGGCGGCCTCTGCAGGCTTCGAGGGCCATGCCGCCGCTGCCGCGAGGGCGGGATCAGGCGGCGAGCTGGGGCCGGCGCAGTTCTGCCTGGCCGAAGAGCAGCGCGTAACCGTCCGGGAGCTGGTGGAGGGTGCGGGCGAGGAGGTCGGGGTCGGCGAGGCGTGTGACGACGGCGAGTACGGCGCCGGTGTCCCACCGGGCGATGGCCGGGCTCACGCCGGTTCGTACGGCCAGGTCTTTGACGAAGCCCCAGCCGGTGAGTTGTTCGGTGTCGGGGATCTGGGCGGTCAGGGCCAGGGCCGCCTCGACGGGCAAGCACTGGGCGAGGCCGACGCGTGCGTCGCCGGTGATCTGCCGGCCAAGGGCGGCCAGGACGGTGCGGACGGCTTCTGCGGCGCGTTCGCGGGTGAGGTAGGCGCCCTCGTAGCGGACGCGTTCCAGCATCTGCTCGAACGTCATGGCCGTCAGGGGCGGGTTCGCTCGAGGCTGGTCGTACATGGTGCGGTTGCCTTTCTCTTCGCGGATCCGGGTCCGGCCGGAGGCGGTCAGGTGGGCTGGGGGTGCCCGAAGAGGAGGTCGTAGCCGGGTGGGAGCTGGAGCAGGACCTCGCGCGCGAGGACGTCACCTGCGGTGGCGGCCGCCGCGTTCCTGGACGTGGGCCAGGAACGACTCCCTGCGCATCGACATCACGTCACCTCCGAGAGAGGGGTGAAGGGGCGAGGGTTGCGGTTGCGGTTGCGGTTGCGGTTGCGGTTGCGGAGGACGGGGTGCCGGAGGGGGATCGGGTTCCCCGTCCTCCGCCGCTGGTGCGGGGTTGTTCAGCCGGAGATCTGCTTGCGGCCGGACTCGCCACCGATGGCGATCTTGCGGGGCTTGGCGCGTTCGGCGATCGGGATCCGCAGGGTCAGGACACCCGCGTCGTAGTCGGCCTCGATGTGCTCGGTGTCGAGGGTGTCGGCCAGCATGACCTGGCGGGAGAAGACACCGAGGGGCCGCTCGGAGAGTTCCATCTGCACGCCGTCGGACTTGCCCGTGGGCCGGCGCTCGGCCTTCACCGTCAGCATGTTCCGTTCGACGTCGATGTCGATCGCCTCGGTGCTCACTCCGGGGAGGTCGAAGGCGATCACGTAGACGTCGCCCTGGCGGTAGGCGTCCATCGGCATGACCGACGGCTTCGACCAGGTGCCCGACGCACCTGACAGCTGCTGGACGATCCGGTCCATCTCGCGGAACGGGTCAGTGCGCATCAACATCGCGAAACACCTCCAGTTGGTTCAGGCAGGAACTGCCAATGCGCTTCAACGTGCTCCCGTTGTAACATGTCATCGAAACGATGACAAGCAAGGAGTCATCTGGAGGATGACGACCGACGGAGAGTGCCATGAAGGAAGCCGCCCCCACGCCCACCCAGGTCCCCTTCCTGGCCGCCGCCGCGGCACTGGAGACCATTGCCCGGGCCGTCAGGGACGCACAGCAACCGCCCGCATCACCGACGGCCACAGCGGCGCACGCGACGGACTCAGGGCCGGACCCGGCTCTGGCCGCGCTGCAGATGCTGCGCGAGGTCCGCGATCAGCTCGCCGGCTGGGAGAGCGGGCTGATCGAAACCGCCCGTGGCCGGGGCGCGAGCTGGGCCGACCTCGCCGGACCCCTCGGGGTCGCCAGCCGCCAGGCCGCCGAACGCCGCTACCTGCGACTGCGCCCCGGCACGGCCGGGAGCACCGGCGAGCAGCGTGTCCAGGCCACCCGCGACACCCGCGCAGCCGACCGCACCGTGAATGGCTGGGCCCGTGACAACGCGGCCGACCTGCGGCGACTCGCCGGCCAGGTCACCGCCCTCACCGGTCTCCCCGCCAGCGCCGATTCCGCCGTCGGCGACCTGAACCTGGCCCTTGCCGACAACGACGTCTCCCGCCTCGTGCGCCCGTTGGCCGACAGCCGCCCTCACCTGCGGCCGCAGGACGCCGAGCTCGCCGAACGCATCGACGCCCTGACCCGACACACCGACCGGCTCCGCCAGGACACCCACGACCAGCGCAGCATGTGATCCGCACCCCCGAATCCTCGACCGGCCGACGGGCGTCGGGACCACGCCCGTCAAGCCAAGGAGTGATCCACCATGGCCGAACACCCTCCCCGGGAGGCCGGCGGCAGCGACGTCGCCGTTGACGTCCTGAGCCACACGGTCGCGGTCCGGCCGACCGGCGAGATCGACATCGAGACGGCAGCCTCCCTCCGGCTCGCCCTCACCGAAGCCCTCGCCCACGCCTCGTCGGACAAGCCCGTGGTGGTCGACTGCAGCCACCTCACCTTCTGCGACTCCGCTGCCCTCAACGCACTCCTCACCGCGCGACGGGCAGCGCAGAAGACCGACACCGTCATCCGCCTGGCCGCCCCCAACCACCAGCTCCAGCGCCTCCTGCAGATCACCGGCGCCCTGCCCCTCTTCCCCATGGACCCGGACCCGCCTACCGACGGCCGCACTCCGACGGAACACCCCGACGGCCTGCCTCGCTAGACAGGCCTGTGGTCGGCGGACGGCGTAGAAGGGGTCGCCTGTCCGGGCCAAACCCCCGCCGTGGGGGAGGTGCTCTCTGCCGCACCGGGTACACGGCGTCAGGGCGGCGGTGTCGCCCGGCATGCCGATGCTCAGGAGGCGCTCGTGGACGGGATCGTGCTGCTCAAGGAAGACCACAAGACGGTGGAGAAGCTGTTCAAGCAGTTCGAGAAGGCCGGCGACAACGCCCACGCCGAGAAGAAGCGGATCGCCGACCAGGTGATCGAAGAACTCACCACGCACACCTGGATCGAGGAGAAGATCTTCTTCCCGGCCGCCCGCGAGGCCGCCCCCGACACCAAGGACCACGTCCTCGAAAGCATCGAGGAGCACCACGTCGTCCTGTGGATGCTCTCCGAGCTCAAGGACCTCGACCCGAGCGACGAGCGGTTCGACGCCAAGATGAGCGTCCTCATGGAGAACGTCCGCCACCACGTCGAGGAAGAGGAGAAGGAGTGGTTCCCCGACGTCCGCAAGGCCATGGGACGCAACCGCCTCACCGAACTCGGCGAACAGATGGAAGCCGCCAAGAAGAAGGCCCCCGGTAGCCCGCTCGCCGTCCCCAGCGCCAAGAAATAGCCCTCCTGGCTGCCGAAAGTCTCCCTCAAAGCCGGCCGCGTCGTTGTACCGGGCACGATCCCTACGCAGCAGATCGCCGGCGAGACGGCCGCCCTGGACCTGATACTCGCCCACCTCACCCACGACCCGCAGGCCATCGCCCCCGCCACAGCCGACACTGCCGCCTGCCCTGCAAGCATGAGCATGCTTGATTCCGTTACCCGGTCCTTCAGCTGGATCCTCGCCAGCGGCCCCGTCTCCTGGAGATCATCCAGAACCTCCGCGAGCGCATCCGCGAGGCCCGCGCCAACGGCCGGCTCGAGCCAGCTTTGACGCCGCGATGGCCAAGCTCAACAGCCTCAAACGGCTCCAACCGTTGGGAGGCCGCAGCTGGTTGACCTTGGCATGCCGGTCTTCACCGACCACGCACCACTGATTCAGCCAGGAAGGGGAGAGCCCGGCTACCGGCCCTGGTCCTGTCACCGAGCGAGTTCGGCTTGGCGAAGACTGCGGAACACCTCCGCGGTCGCCCATCCGCGCAGCGTGGCGTGAATCGACGAGCGGAATGCGGCCTCGGCCGTGGTGGCGTCGAGGGCCCCGGCCAGTTCGAGAGTCACGAGCCCGTGCAGGGTTGCCCAGAACGACAGGGCGATCGCCGTTGCGTCGCCGGCGAGGACGGACGCCGTCAAGGCGCGATCGATCGCCGCGAGGAGCGGACGGATCGGGTCACTGGCACCGACCTCTCCCGACGGGTCGAAGGACTGCACACCACCGAACAGCACCGTGTACAGGTGGCTGTGTCCGCACCCCCAACGACGGTAGGCGACGGCCAGCGTGTAGAGGTCGGCGAGAGGATCCGCGGAGGTCTGCACCGTCGACAGGTCCTGGAACAGGCCGGCGACGGCTCTGTCGCGCACCGCACCGATCAGCCCGTCCTTACCGCCGAACAAGGAGTACACCGCCGTCGTCGACGCCTCGGCCGCAGCCGCCACGGCGCGGACCGTGACCGACTCCCGCGAACGGGTGGCGAGCATCTCGGTCGCGCACTCCACAAGCCGCTCTTTGACGGCCTCGTCGTTTGTTCTGGGCCTACCCACGGTCAGCAGCCTACCTTCTTTGATAACGTCGTTTTGAAACCGCGTTCTGAAACTGTCGGAGGTCCGCCGTGCCCACGTCCGCCATACGTCTCGTCCGCTTCACCGGTCGCTTACTGCTGGCCCTGGCCGCCGTCGCGGCGCTGGTCGTCGTCTTCCTCGCAGTGATCGCCCTCACGGACGGGGCAGCTTCGGGGCTCGCCGCGTGGTTGACGATCCTCGGGGCCGGGACTGTCCTCGCACTGTGGCGGGGCCGGCACCGCACCTGGCCGACGCGGCTCGTGCCGTTCCTACCGGTGGCCGTCGCGGCGGCGATGACGGCGACGGTCTGCATCCCGACCGCGCCGATCGCTCGGCGGTACCCGCCCTCGCTGCCGTTCGTGTCCACTCAGCACTGGAACCTGGCCACGGGCAGCCGGGTCGCGGTGTACCACTACCCGCCCGCGAACCCCGGCCCCCGGCATCCCGTCCCGATCGTGTACCTCCACGGAGGGCCCGTCCGCGGCATCTCGGTGCAAGACCACCGGTTTCTGCGACTCCTGGCACACCAGGGCTACGAGGTCTACGCCTACGAACAGGCCGGCGGCGGACGAAGCGACCTGCTCTCCATGGACCAGTACACGATCTCCAGGTCGGTCCGCGACCTCGCCGCCTTCGTCGACCGCTTGAACAAGGGCAAGGTCGACATCCTCGGATTCTCCGGAGGCGGAGTCGTGCTCACCCGAGCCCTGGCCGACCCTGGCGTCGCCGCACGCCTGCACCGGGCGATCATCGCCGAGCCCGGGCCCATGGACGGCCCCACCGCACACATCACCGGGCACATCCGCACGAGGCCTCGCCCCGGCCCCGACCGGACCGCGATCGACGCACCTCCCCCGGTACGCCGTGGCATTCGGCCTCATGCGACTCGGACTCCTCACCCCCGACACCGCACTGATCGGACAGGCCGAAGGCGACAACGCCTTCACCGCCGCAGACCTCGGCAGCGACACGGCATCCGCCTACTGCGCGCGCGACGCACACCGCATCCCCGCCGAGGACACCGCACAGAACTTCTCCTTCAGCCCCGCTGCCAGCCTCCGCGTCCAGCAGACAGTCAAGGACTCACCCTCCATCGCGCCGTTACTGAGGCAGTCCGGGACTCCCACGATGCTGATGATCGCCGAATGTTCCTCCCAGGTCCGTCACTGGGCGACCGCCATCCTTGCCAAAGACCCCGCCATCCAGCGCACGCAGTACATGCCCGGAGTCGGACACCACATCTGGAACGGCCTGGACGACAACAACGACCGAGCCGCCGCCGTCATCACTGCGTTCCTCCAGGACACACCAGCCCCCCTGCCGAACTACCCGACCCAGAACGAGATCCCCACCTTCCTGCGCGACCACAAATGAAGACGTTGCAGCCCGTCACCGGCGACGGCGGGCGAACCCTCGAAGCCGCCCGGGCCCTGCGCGAAGTACAGCCGAGGACGTGCGCTTAGGCCGCCTCGTTGCCGCCACCGCGGGGTAGACCACACTGCCGCGCCAAGAGGTCCCGGCCTTCTCTGGCTGGTGAGACCCACTCGCTCTGGAAGTCACTCCGCCCCCTACGCCGGCCGCGGTGCAGGGTCAGAGAGCCAGCACGGTCCCGCAGTCGAGGAAGAAAAGCGCCACAAGGACCGCGACGGTGAGGATGATCGCGAGCGGTCCCTAGGACCAGCCGCGCTTGAGCGGGCGGTACGGTCCGGCGCCGGAGGCGGTGCCCGCCTCGGCGTGAGGAGTCTCGCCGGGCGGCACCGAGCCGCCGTGTTCCAGGCCCGGCGTGATGCGGGGATCAGGATCCGGATTGTCGATACTCATCTCCGGCGGGTCCACACAATCAGGACGAGCATGCCCCACCGGACGGCCCCCACGACGTTGCGCTCGGTGAGCATCCCGTTTCTACCGGGGGTGCGGCGGATCAGGACAGTCCGGCGCCCTGAACCTCCAGCCGTTGCAGAAGCTGGGGCCGGTGCAGCACCGCGATGCCTTCCAGGAGGTCGGGGTGACGCAGCAGTACAGCGGCTTCGCTGTCGAGGGCGCTGGGGTGGGTCAGTCGCTGCAGGCTGCCGGTTTCGGTGTGGTGCTCGGTGTCGGCCAGGGCCTGGTGGGCGTGTGTGGCCAGGGCGGGATCGGCCAGGAGGCAGGCTGCCCAGCTGACAACGGTTTCGTCGACCCAGGTACGCCACGCGGTGTCGGTGTCGTCCTCGTGCGGTTCGCATCCGGTGAGCCAGTCCAGCCGGTGGGATCCGCTGGGGGCGAGCAGGTGGAGCAGCTGGACGTCGACGCTGGTCGGATAGCACAAGGATGCTGCCAGGGTGGTGGCCTGCCGGGCCTGGGCCTCGGCCAGCGCGCGGCTCAGCGCGCCCGTCGGGGGCTGGTAGGCCGCCAGGAGCCAGCGGGCGGAGGCGGCTATGAGCGCAGTCAGGTCGGATGGCACGGGCGATCAGTCCTCAGGGGCGAGCTCCCCGGGATCGGCTTGCCGACGGTGAGCTGTTCTGTGCGGAGCCGCGCTGCACCGCTCGTGACCGACCAGTGTAGGCGGCAGTCACGCCGCGAGAGGTGACCTGCGTCACGCCGCCCGACCTGGCTGCGTGGGGGCGGCAGCATGCGGCCAGCCGCCCCCAGGTGCCGGGGACCCTGCCGGGTCCGTCAGGACTTTCCGCGGCCGGTGACGAAGTCTCGGGCTCGGTCGACCAGACCCACACCAGGGGCAAGGAGCTTGTTCGCCGGCGGGGTGCTCGGCGCGGAGGGGTGCGGGCGGGTCGGAGCCATGGCCTTGGCCCGCCGGACCTTGTCCCCGAGCTCATCGAGCTTCTCGGCGGAGCAGGTGCGCCGCAGCATCGGGAAGAGGTTGTTCTCCTCGTCCTGCAGGTGGGCGGCGACCTCGTTCATGAGCTGCTGCAGCACCGGGCTCATCTGCGCGTCGCCGGTGTCCATCTTCTCCAGCTGCTTGAGGATCTTCTCGACCCTGCTGTGGTCCTCGATCTCCTTGTCCGCCAGCCGGTCACCGCCTTCGACGTACTCGCGGACGGCCGGGTACAGGTACTGCTCCTCGGCAACCGAGTGCCGCACCAGCTCGATGGTCACCTCGTCGACCAGGTCACGCAGTTCCTGTCCCCCGCCCGCCATGGCCTGGATCCGGGCGAAGATCTCCTCGACCTCCCGGTGATCCGCCATCAGCTCCTCCAGCACGTTCCCGCCATGTCCCATCACTCATCTGCCTCTCACTGGTTGCTGTCAGGACTGGGCTATTCCGCCCGGCAGACAGTGATCCCCCGCACGACAGCGCATGACCGCCGGACGTGTGCACCCCCACCCGATCGAAGACTGTTGCCGGTCCGAATGGCTCCAGCCCCGGCCCTATGACATCTCGGGCCGCGCGTCGTGATCGTTGGTGCCGGGATCTGCCACGCCGAGCCGTCCAAACGCACGTCGGCCTCGCGAAGGCGCCTGCGCTGTCCCCCGGCGGGTTGCACGGACCGCCGATCACTGCTTTCGCACAGACCACGGGTGCACGCACCGCCTCGGCGGCGGTGGCGCAGTGGGATGCCGCGGCGTCCCGAAGTGTGCGGCGCAGCACCGAGCGTGCTCGAGGCGTGGCTCCCCGCGGCTTGCTTACTGGAACCAGGCGCCGCGCCGCGGGGAGCAGGAAAACGATCGCATGGGCTCGGGGAACGATCGACTGCGCACCGCGCTGCACGACGTACGCTCCGTCACCCCCGGCTTCGGGACGTCGCCGAGACGTGCGCGCTCACCGAACACACCGGTCTCGCGATCGTCGCGGGACCTGGACGCAGGAGGGGGAGGGGAACCTCACCGGGGTACGTAGGGGACGACGCAACTACTACCGCATCAGAGCCGGAGCGATGTTTCCGCCACCCCGCCGAAGCGGGCGGCGACCCCGCTGTCGGCGTACTGAGAAAAGTTCAGGCGTACGCCGACACCCCGCGGGCACGGAGGGACGCTCGCAGGCTCGTGGCGCCTCGATGTCAGACGGCGTGAATGTCGCGGACGGCGCCGATTGCCGCCCTTCGAGCGAGCAGGATCGCGGTAACAAGTGCGGCGGCGGCAACGGCATGTCGCCACATGGGGTGGATGGCCATGACGTTCCTCCATGGTGTCCGGGTGGGGTGTCGACGCCCCGCGGTCTGCGGCCGGGTGGGGGTCTCGTCGTGGTCGCCTTGGCCCGGTCAGGTGACGGATGGTGGCTGCTTCTGCATCAGCGCTGTACTGGCCTGTGGCGAAGATCGCACCCTTGCAGCGCGAGTGGCTTGTGGCCCCTGATGCGCCTACCCCACAACCCGCCCGTCACCCACTCCGCCCCCGGAACGCTACCGGCCTCACAGGTGAAGCTCCTGCGGAAGGCCGGTCCAGCGGAGTCGGAGGGCAGGTGGCCGGTGTCCTTGAAGAGGAGGACCGCCAGGGGGTGGTCGTGTGCATAGCGGATGACGGTGAGGGCCGGATAGGCGTGGTCGATGCCGAACCACCGCCGATTCGACGCGGGGGGGCGGCTCGCACCAGCCATCCGATAGAGGAAGTTGTGGGTGATGACAAGATCGTGGCGCGGTTCGTCGCCGACGACTGGTCCGGTGAAGTCGGCAAGCGCCGCCGCCACGAGCCCGGGGCCCTGCTCTCGCGCTTCTGCCGTGAACTGGTCCAGGAACTCGATGCAGGCGTCGGCTGCCTGGGACGGCGGTTCCGCATGCGTCGGCAGGTAGGGAATGCTTCCGTCAGTGCCTGATGGCGTTCTTCACCTGCTGCTCGGTCATGGTGGAGCGGCCGTTGATACCGCGCCTCTTCGCCTCCTGGTAGAGCTCGTCCTTCGTCCGTTCCGATGAGCTGACCCTGGACGAGGCACCCACCGCCTACGCGGATTGGATGCACCTGCCCCGCCCGGTAACAGCATTCACTCCACCAACCACCCGGACGGCTGCCCGAGCGGGGGTCCAGATCCTTGGCGAGACCCGCAGCGTGCGGGCCACCTGAGAGAGCAGCTGGACTTTCGGCACGTGGGACGACTCGATGCAGGAGTTGCTGTTGCGGGCCAATCAGATGAGGCCGAGCCAGTAGCGGTACGCCGAGGCGAAGGGTTCGACGCCGTCACCATCACCTTCGCAACGGACCTTCTCCATCAACCACTCGCAGGTCTGTCGGGCCGTGTCGACGACGCTGTCGGGGTAGCCGTATCGCATTCGACGCTCGGCGAACTGGTCCTCGTCCTCGATATGGGCCTCGCCGCCCCGAGGCCGCACGACATCGAGATCGAGGTCCACCATGCGCAGGACGGTCCCGTCCGCGTTCCATTCGGGAACCGTGCACACGTCGCAGTACACCTCGGGCCCCGGGTCGTCACAGAACGTGGCTGTCCACCACTCACCGCGCGGCACCAGCATCACGTGCGCGAACCGGCTTGGCTCCTCGCCCGTGGACGAACTGACGGGGACACCCTGCGCCGTGCCCAGCCAGACGCCGTGCTCGTCCTCACCCAGCCGGACAGCAGGCCACCGCGCGCTCAGGCTGCCGTCGTACTTCCGAACGTCGACCAGCACGGAACTGCCCTCTTTGACCATGCCAAGACGCTAACCCGACAGCGTCAGCCAAGCTGCCCGCGCGCGCCGACTGCCCGGCGCCTTATGGGACGGGGAAGTGACCCGGCTCGGAGTTGTCCTGTCGGGCCCTTGCTGCCCCGGCCGCACGGGCGGAAGCAACGGAGCCCTGCAGGGAGCGGCGCAGCAGTCGGGTGGGTCCGTCGTGGTTCCCATTGCAGCCGGCGGGTGGGCAGAGGCTGTCGATGAGGTTCATGAGGCGCAGTGGCTGGGGCTGCCAGTTGTAGGCGAAGAAGGCGATGCCGCGCGTGCCCAGGCGGTGGGCGAAGGCGGTCAGGGCATGCAGGGCGGTGACGTCCATGAACGTGAGGTGCCGCATGTCGCAGGCCACGGCGGCGACCGCGTCGAGGTCGGTCTGCACCTCGTCGAGGGCTGCGCTGGTTTCCAGGTCGAGCTCGCCGGTGGGGGTGAGGTGCACGGTGGGCCCGTAGCGCCTCTTCATCATCTGGAAGTCCATGCCGTCTCACCTCGCCGCGACCGGCAGACTTGTGCACACCCGCCCGGATCCGGGCGGGTTGGCCCGAATCGATGGTCGCGCTGCCCCACTGCCGTCCGCAAGCCCTCCCCCCGGAACGGGGCCGGCGGCGTGGCGGCAGGGCTCTGCCGGAGCCGGCATCCACCGTGCCGGGTCCGGTCCTGGTCGCTGAGGGTCAGGTGTGCAGGCGGCTGTTGGGGCCGTCCTGGTCCCCGGCCGTTTCTTCGTTGAACCAGTAGTCGCCGGCCGCCAGGTACCGGAACGAGTGGACGCTCTTCATGGGCAGTGCGACCGTGACCGCGCGCTTGCCGTCCTTGCGCGCCTTGAGGGTGTGGACGCCGGGCTGCCAGTCGTTGAAGTCACCCACCACGCTGACCGGACCCGGCGGAACGTCCGCGGGAAGGACGAAGGTGACCTCGGTGCGGTCCTTCTTCAGCGTGCGTTCCAGCATGGGGCAGGCTCCTGACGGCGTCAGCGGATGGGTACACCGCCCATCGTCGGGGGCATGCCCGCCGGCCACCCGCCGACCCGGCCGCCCACCCACCCGGCATCACCCGCCCACCACATTCGGTGACATAGATGATGCGATATGTCACGTTCCGTGTCAGCGTGCTGGAGGAATCCGTAATACGTGTACGTCGTCGCGTCCCACGCACGCAGGACCCGACCGGGGCCGTAGTCACCCGGCCGGGTCCTGTCATGTCGTCCCGCCGCTCGGATCTACCGGGCGCGGGCAGGGCCACGGCTCGGTGCGCCGGTCAGCCCGCATGACCGCCGATGGTGGCAAGCGATTCATGCGCGGGACGACTCCGGCCTTCATGGGACAGCACCGCTGTCTCGGCACGCCATTGCGGATGGTGTGGCGGCTGAAGCCCTGCCGGGCGACCTTTGCAGAGTGCGAGGGCGCTGCCGCTGCTGCGAGAGCAGGATCAGCCAGCGGGCTGGCGCTGCCGCAGTTCGGCCTGGCCGAAGAGGAGGCCGTAGCCGTCCGCGAGGCGATGGAGAATGCGGGCCAGGAGGTACGCAGCTGCCGGCCAGGCCGTCGCCGTCATGCGCCGACACGCGGTACGCCGTCAGAGGGCCACGTCGTCAGCTTCAACCGCGCCTGGCCTCACTGTGGATCGTGGCGGTCAGTCCGCGCAAACGTCTCCTCGACCGTCCTGGCTCGCTCTGGCATGCATAGCGGCCGGAGATCGGGGGCAGACGTATTGTGATGAAAATACTGTTACCCACCCACTTGGTATGTATGTACCAAACGTGACGAGGGAACGGGGATACTGTCATGAACTTCTCGGTTCGACGGAGTTCCGGCGACACCATGTGGCGCCGCCCCAGCCCCGGCTGGTTGGATCCCCGGCATCCTTTCGGGTCCATGCGGCACCAAGTGGGCCACTACCTGGAGCAGGCCGCCCTCACTCAGGCCGGTCAAGGGTGGACGCCCTTGACCGAAGAGGAGGAGACCGAGGACGCGTACGTGATCAAGGCCGAAATGCCCGGCATTCCCCGCGAGAACATCACCGTGGAGATGGACGGCAACGATCTGTGCATCACGGGCGAGCTCGACAAGAGGTCCGACAAGGTGCTCGCCCATCGCAAGGGCAGGTTCTGCTACCGCGCCAGACTGTCCGGGGGTATCGACAGCGACAAGACCGAGGCCACTCTCGACCGGGGCGTCCTGACGGTCCGCATCTCCAAGTCGGGCGAATCCAAGCCGCGCAGGATCCCCATCACCGGCGGCTATGACCAATTCGTTTGAGACAAGCGCAGCTGGGAGGCACGAGGGCGGGTGACGGCCGACGTCCTGGGCACCCCGCGTGGGCTGAGTCCGAAAGCGCGCGGCCACCCGAAGGGCCGTCTTGAGTGGAGTGGCTCCTTGTCACTCCATGATCGTGACCGGAGCCCTGAAGCTGTCCTCGGTAAGCAGGTCCAAGTCGAATACTCCGTCATTGACCTGCTGCCAGACACGTACGTAATTGGTTCTCGCCGCCCAGGTGCCGAGGTCGGCGGTATCAGCGCTGTACTGCTGCCAGGTCGTTCCGTGCTCGTCCAAGTGATCCGGCCAGGTGTCGGGCCTGTACGCCCACACGGTGACGTGGGTGACGCGGCCGATGGCCTGGCGGAACGGATTGTCGGAGGCAGAGGCCTCGACGGGGGCTTGCAGGGAGCCGAGGCGCCGCAACCCGAGGTAGGCGAGGGAGTACACGACGGCGCCCTCGCCCCTGTCCCATCCATCGGGGCGCACTGTGATGGCGTTCCCCTGGTAGTAGGCCGCGTCGTACAGCCTCGCTCCGATCTTCAGGCCGGGGTCGTTCGGCATGTCGTACTCCCGCGCCTCCGGGCTTGCGGTCCCGTGCCTCTGCCGTCGCCGATCCCTGGGGGCTGAATCGTCGAAATGCCGAGGTTCGGCCGCATGCAGGGTGGCCGCTCCTCTCGTCGGCGTGCATGGGGAGCGGCCAAACCAGCTTCCCACGTTTTGGGCACACTGCCGTGATCCGTCGGGTGTCGGCTCTCGTATGTCGTATTCCGGCTCGGTCGCCAGCGAAACCGGCACGACGCGTTTGGGTGGGGCCGTTTCCGCTGGGCAGGCGGGTAGAAGTCCATTGGTTCAAGCGCTGAATCCCGTGTGGAGCAAGCCGGCGCGTCCGGCTTGTGCGCGCCCGCTCGGACCGGTGGTGTCCGACGGGACGAGAACCCCCGGAGGCGGGGCTTTCCCCTTGCCGGATACATGGCGGCCGGAAAACACAGCGATCCCTCGCGAGCGATAGGGTGTAACTCGCGAGGAGGAGGCTGTCATGGGTGAAGCAGCTTCGACGACTACCCCCCGTGAGCGGTACCGGCAGCAGGTTCGGTCAGAGATCAAAGAACGGGCCTGGGAGCAGATCACCGCTGCCGGAACGTCCGCGCTCTCCCTCAACGGGATCGCCAGACTTATGGGCCTGAGCGGCACCGGGCTCTACCGATATTTTACGAGCCGCGACGAATTGCTCACAGAATTGGTTCATGACGCCTACCAGAGCCTGGTGGGGACACTCAGGACTGCGGCTGCCCAGGGAAAAGGGGATCTTGCAGGCCTCGGACAGGCCCTGCGTATATGGGCGCTCGATGACCCGCAGCGGTATTTCCTCGTCTACGGACCTCCGGTGCCGGGCTACCGCGCCCCGGCTGACGTCGCCGCATTGGCGGCGGAGATCATGGACATACTCACCGATGCCTGCGCCGATGTACCCGACGCGCCCGCGAGTACGCCCGAGACCCCACTGGGGGGTGGCCCTGGGCAGTCGGTAGGGCGGGCCGAGACTGCGTCGGCCCAGCGCCTGGCCATCTCCTTCCGGACCCGGCTGCACGGGGTGCTCTCCCTGGAACTCAGCGGTCACTTCGCCGGAATGGAATGCGACCCGGCCCTGCTGTACCAGGCCGAGCTGGACCTGCTCGCGTCCCACTGATGCAGGTCGTTGGGGTGCATCAGGGCATCAGCCGCGGGGCGGAAGAAGGGGGCCGAGGGGGCCGAGGTCGATGTTGAGGTCCTCCAGGGCGTAGCCGTGTTCCTCGCAAAGGTCGGCGAGGCTGTCATGGAGGGCGAGGAGGGTGGCACCGAGTTCTTCCTCCTGTTCGTCGGTGAGATCGCCGGCATCGACGCGGCGCAGGGCTTGGCGTTCGATGAGCTGGCGCAGGAGCTCGATGATGGTGAGGACGAGCTTCAGAAGGTCTTCCCCGACGGCGTCCGGGTCGGTTGTCAGGCGGTGGGCAGGGCGGGCGGGTTTGTCGTGAGGGGCGGGGGGCGCCTGGATGAGTCGGAAGGCCTGGGAGAGGCTGTCGCCCAGGTCTTGGACTCGGCCGGGCCGGGAGTGTGGAGGCGGGGGGTGTTCGGGGTGTTCACGGCTCATCGCGTCCACCCTCCTGCGCCCCGGCGGGGGCGATCTCGGAGCTGACGGAGACGATGAGGGCGCGCAGGGAGATACGGACGAGGTCGATGTCGGCGATGGACAGGACGATGTCGCCGGTGAGGACGACTCCGCCGCTCAGGAGCCGGTCGAGGAGGTCGACGAGGGCGACCTGGCGGCCGGGCAGGGGCTCGCCGTGTTCGCTGACGGTCATGGTGACGGCTCGGGGGCGTCCGTCGGGCCGGGTGCCGGCATGGCGAAGGAGTAGGGAGCCCAGGGGCCGGTGACCTCGATGCGCAGGTCGGGGAAGCGCTGGGCGGCGTCGGCGATGGCGGCCTGGAACGGCCCCGCCTGGTCATCGGGGATGAGGTAGGCGTCGTTGAGGACGTTCTCCTGGGGGCCGGTGAGTTCGCCGCGCTGGGGTGCGTGGCGTACACGCTGGGTGGCATGGCGCGAGGCGATGGTCTCAATGGTCTCGGCAGCCTGTTCTGCCTGCTGGTAGACGGCGTCGCGGGAGTGGCGCTGGGCCCTGCGCGCCTGCAGATAGGCCTTGCCCGGGCTGGCGGCCGGCGCGGGAGCCGCCGCAGGGGGCTGTGTGGCCTCGGGCGTGAGGTAGATCTTCACCCCGTACTCGGTGTGGGCGCGCAGCTGGTCGAGTCGCTGGCTGAAGACGTCCTGTTGGGCGGCGAGCGCCTGCCGGGCCCGGTGGTCGTCCTGGTAGACGGTGGCCATGCGCAGAGGCAGGACGGGGGCTCGGGCGGCGACGGCCTGGACGACATCGTGATGGGTGCGCGCGACGTACTCGAGCCAGTCCAAGTCCTCGAAGTGGTTCTTGAGGGCGGTCTCGTTGAATTCCTGTTCGGCTACGTCGCTGGCCACGAAGGCGAGCGACGCGAGCGAGGTACTGGGGGCAGGCTCGGTGGTGTCGGCGGTGAGAGGAAGAAACCTGAGCGGCGCCCGGCCGATGCCGTGCAGGCCGGCGAGGGCGTCGCCCAGCGGGCCGGTCCGGTGGGTGACTGCGTAGACGTAGGTAAGGCTGCCGGGGGTGTTCACGGAGGGCTCTTCCGTCGTCGGCCGGCCGGTCGGCCACCCTGTTCCTCACCCGGGACCCCTTCTTCGTCGTACGCGCCGGGTTCGAGTCGGCCGCGAAGGGCGTCGAGTTCGGCGCGCAGCCGACGGTTCTCCTGTTCCAGCGGGCTGCCCGTGTGCCGGGACGACAGGGAGGGGTCGTGTTCCCACCAGTCGATGCCCATCTCCTTGGCCTTGTCCACGGAGGCGATCAGGATGCGGAGTTTGATGGTCAACAGCTCGATGTCGAGGAGGTTGATGCGGATGTCGCCGGCGATGACGATCCCCTTGTCCAGGACCCGCTCGAGGATGTCGGCGAGGCTGGAGGAGGAGGACTGCCCGTATGGCATCGGCGCGCGGGAGGCGAAGCTTCCGGGTCGGCCGGGCAGAGGTTCGGTCACGGTGGCCCCTCATTCTTCGACTCAGGGAAGCTGCTGCCGGAACGCTGCGATCTCTTCCAGCCGCTCGATCAGCTCGTCCTCCTGGCGGTCGAAGGTCTCCTGATCGATCTCTCCGCGCAGCAGCTGCTGCTCCAGCTCCGCCAGCCCGCGCCAGATCGGAGCGGGGTCGTAGTACTCCTCTTCCGCCTGGTCGACCACGCGCTGGGCGACCCAGGTGACAGCGCGTACCGGTGCTACGGGGAGCGTCAGCAGGTAGGTCAGGAGTCCCATAGCGTTCCCCTTCCGTGGGTGGGGTGGTTACTGGACGAAGCTGTAGGGGGGCAGCGGTCCGGAAAAGCGCAGGTCGATGTCGCTGCCGATCTCCCGTGCCAGGTTTGCTTCCGCGGTACGCAGGGCCTCCTTGTGCTCGTCGTGCACGAGGAGGGAGAGGTTGAGGAAGTCGCTCCCCGAGGGCGGGTGGGCCAGGTATTCGCGGGAGAAGGGGACGAGCGCCTCGGTCAGGCCGGCCGCCAGCGCCTCCTGCCGTACCTGCACCTCGCGGGCGACTATTTCGCCCAGGGCGAGCGGCAGGCTCGGGTCCCGGTCTCCGCCGCGGATCCGGTCGTTGAGGTCGCTCGCCTCGGGCACGTCCTGAAGGATCTGCTGCAACAAGGGTGCCTCATCGGCCTGCGAGACCCTGACGTGGTACTCGGCGCACCCGTCCAGACGCCCCAGCGCCCCGAGGTAGATCTCCTCGTTGGACTCGAGGGCCTGGCGGACCGCATCGTCGTCGGTGGCGATGTACCCGAACTGCAGCGGCAGGATCACCCCGTCGGCCATCAGCAGCTCCTGGACCTGTTGGTGGGCGTTCAGGTCGCGGCGTTTGGGCCGGATCTCCTCGGCAATGTCGCTGACCACCGCGCACAGCGTGCCTGCAGTGACCGTGCGCAGCGGGGAGGGCTCGGCGCCGACGCCGCTGATGCCGTCCAGCTGGAGGGGGTGGTCCTTCGCGGCGATCGAGTACACGTAGAGCGGCATCGGTTACTCCTTCTCCCGCCGTACGGGGCGCCGGGCGGCAGGGCGGCGTCTCCTGGGTACCTCTTCCTCCGCCTCTTCCTCTTCTTCCGGCTCGCTGGACTTGGAGGACTTACCGGTCAGGGAATCGGTGACGGCATCGACGGCTCCGCTGATGGCTCCCTTGGTCTTCCCGCGGGCCCCTCCTTCCATCATGTTCCCCATGACGTCGGGAAGCTGCGCGGGGGCCTTGCGGCCTGCTTCGAGGTCGAGGCGGTTGCAGGCCTCGGCAAAGCGGAGGTAGGTGTCGACGCTGGCCACGACGATCCGCGCGTCGATCTTGATGAGTTCGATGCCCACCAGGGAGACGCGGACGAAGACGTCGATGACCAGCCCGCGGTCGAGGATGAGTTCCAGGACGTCGTAGAGGCTGCTCGTGCCGCCTCCCTGCCCTCGGGCGACGGGGCCACCGCCCTGCGGCACCATGGTCATGGCGCCTCCTTCCGCCGGTCGGCCTGCGCTCAGGTCGGCCGGTCGATCATGCCGCGGGTGTAGCGGCGGGTGCGTTCGTAGGAGATCAACTCGCCGTCCTCGTCCAGCGCGACCCGATAGCTGGCCATCACGCTGGTGGTGTCCGGGATGCGTTCCAGCTCCACCACTTCCACCTGCGCCTCCCAGCCGTCCTCGGTCGGCTTGAGCGAGGAGACGGAATCCGGAAGCCGGCCCAGCAGTTCAGCGAGCTGCTGCGCCGCGGCACGCATGGCCGCCGCCGCGCCCGTCTTTCCGGAACGGCGCCGGGGCGCAGTGCGCCTGGGCTTTTCCCTGTCCTGCCCCTCGCCGTCGCCGGCGGCGTGCGAAGAGGCCCGCCGGGGGCGTGCAGGTTCCGCTGCGGCCATATGGCCCTCCCTTGGGGAGACGGCCTCACAGAAACTAGAATGTCACCAAACCCAGGTATAAGCCCCATATCGGGGCAGAAGCCTTTCGGGGACGGCCTCCGGCCGGACCTCCTTCTCGTCGCCGGGCAGTGCGTACGTGGGGATCCACTGCCCCCGGGCGACACCACCAAGACCGAAAGCGCCCTGGCAGGGGATGATCATGGAGGACACCACCAAGATCGCGCTCGCAGCCGCTGTGGCTGGCGGATACATACTCGGCCGCACGAAGAAGGGCCGCCTGGCCTTCACCGTGGCGACCTATCTCGCCGGTCGCCGCTTCGGGCTCGAACCCGGACAGCTGCTCAAGGAAGGCGCCTCCCGGCTCAAGGAGATGCCACAGTTCGAAGAACTTGCCGAGCAGCTGCGCGGAGAAGCCCTCGACGCCGGCAAGCAAGCGCTGGCTGTCGCGGCCAACCGGAAGCTTGCCGACCTCGCCGGCGTACTGCACGAGCGCACCCTCGAGCTCACTCGCAGCGGGCGGGACGAGGAGGAGCAGGGCGAGGACGAGGAACCGTACGAGGACGAGGAGGAAGAGGAGGAAGAGGGCGAGGAGGCCTACGCCGAGCCCGAGGACGAGGTCGAAGAAGGCGAAGAGGAGGACGAGGAGGAAGAGGGCGAGCAGGGACCGGAGGCGGAGGCCGAAGAGGAGGAGGAACCCGAGGAAGAGGAAGAGGAAGAACCCGAGGAGGAAGAGCCGGAGGAGGAAGAGCCGGAGGAGGAAGAGGAGGAGGAGCCTCCCCCGCCACCGCGCCGGACTCGTACCTCGGCTCGCGCACGCAGCGGCAAGACCGCGGCACCCACCCGAAGGACCGCGCGGCGCCCCACCCCGGCGAAGAAGTCAGCACCTGCGAAGAAGGCGGCACCCGCAAAGAAGGCCGCCCCTGCAAAGAGGACGCCCACGAAGAAGGCAGCGCCTGCCAGGGAGGCCGCACCCGCGAAGAAGGCTGCGGCGAAGAAGTCTTCCCCCGCCAGGAAGACGGCAGCGAAGAAGACCGCCGGCGCCCGGTCGGCAAAAAAGACAGCGCCGGCCAAGAAGAGCGCCCCGCGCAGGGCGGCTGCGAAGAAGGCCAGCGCCCCGCCGCGCAAGAGGAGCACAGCTCAGAGCCCGGCACGCAAGAGCGCTGCCACCAAGGCCACCGCCAAGAAGACCACAGGCCGCAGCCCGGCACGCAAGACGGCCGCCAAGAAGTCGGCGGCGCGCAAGCCGTCCACGCGGAGGTAGGTCATGGCAACCTCAGACCGCACAGGCTCGTCGGAGTCCCCCTCCGGGATGGACAAGCTGCTGAAGGAACTCACGGGATACCTCGCGGCCCAGGCCGACCAGCTGGCCGACAAGGCGACCGACAAACTCTCCGACGTCACCGACCAGCTCTACGACGTCGCCGACAACAACGGCAGCCTCTCTGACGTCGCCGGCATCGGCGGCCGGCTCCTGCAGGGCGACTCCCCCCTGAAGGCATTCGCCGGCCAGAAGCTCGGCAACCTCAAGGACAAGGTCACTGAAGCGTTCGGTGGCGGCAAAGGCAAAGGCCGCAAGAGCAGTGGCGGCAAAGTCGTCAACATCGTCGAGGCGCTCGACGTCGGCCTGCCGTTGCGCACGGTCTACGACCACTGGACGCAGTACGAGGACTTCAGCGGGTTCACCAAAGGCGTCCGCGACGTCTCCCGCGACGACGACACCACCAGCGACTGGAAGGTCAAGGTCGGCCCCTCAACGCGAAGCTTCAAGGCAACCGTTCAGGAGCAGGTACCCGACGACCGCATCGTGTGGACCTCTCAGGGAGCCAAGGGAACGACCCGCGGCTGCGTCACCTTCCACGAGCTCGCCCCGTCGCTGACCCGCATCGTCATCGTCGTCGAGTACTACCCCTCCGGGCTGTTCGAGAAGACCGGCAATCTGTGGCGCGCCCAGGGCCGCCGACTGCGCCTGGATCTGAAGAACTTCCTGCGCCACGCCATGCTCACCACCGACGAGCCGGAAGGCTGGCGCGGCGAGATCCGCGACGGCGAGGTCGTCCAGACACACGAAGAAGCGCTCGAAGAAGAACAGGCCGAAGAGACGGAGGACGGCGAGTACGAGGAAGGCGGCGCCGAGGAGGGCGAGGAGGAGTACACGGACGGCGAAGAGCAGGGCGACGACGGAGAAGAAGGCAAGGACGCCCAGTACAGCGACGAGGAACTTGAGGACGAAGACGCGGAACCTGAGGAGGAACCGGACGAGCAAGAGGAACCCGAGGAGGAACCGGACGAGGAGGAGGAAGAGGACGAGCCCGCCCCGCCACGCCGACGTCGGCACCGGCAGCCCGCGTGAAGCCGTCCCCTCGAAGCAGCAGCGTTGACACATGCGAGGGCCGGCGGGAGATCTCCCGCCGGCCCTCGCCCCCACATCACCTCGTGTACCAGCTCACCTCGGCGTGTCAGTGCTTCAGTGTGTCTTTAGCCTTCTGGGCTGTTTGCTTCGCGTCACCCAGCATCTGCTCCCTCTGCCCCTTGGCCTCCAGGCTCTCGTTCCCCACTGCCTTGCCCGTGGTTTCCTTCACCTTGCCCTTGGTCGTCTTGGCGACGTTCTTGACCTTCTTACCTGCGCCCATTCGTCTCACCTCCCCGCCACTCGGCGCTTGGCAGTACAAGCCTTCTCAGCCCCTACCCCCCGCGGGAACAGGTACGCATTTCGCGTCATCTAGGAGAAAAGGGACGGTGCGGCGCCTGCACGGCCCACCTACGCGCCTGCAGGGCGACTCTTATGTCCGGTGAGAGCCCGACGCAACCACCCCGCTGTCAGCTCGCGCTCTCGACCGCGGGCAGGGTTCCCTATTCGGCACGGTGGGGTTTGTGCGGGGTCAACCGCAGGTGCGCCCTTGCAGGCAGGGTCCGGTCCGTGGACCGGCGGGCGCGCTCCAGCGGCCCGTCGCGCAGCGCCCGCAGGACGGGGCCGGGCTCGGCGTCGGGTGTGAGGGTAATGGCGAGATGGGCTTCGGGATGGCTCGACGAGCCGTCCATCCGTGCGCGGGCCTGGTGAACACCGGGCAGGTGCCGGGCGTCGGCGGCCAGAGCGTCGCCGAGGGCACCCTCGCGCAGTTCCACTCCGTCCACGGCGTGGGCTCCGCCCACGGACAGGGCGCCGGGGTGAGTTCGGCGCAGCTGCGCCAACAGCCACCACACGGCGAGCAGGGTGACGACGGCCAGGACGGCGATGACCGCGGGCCACCACCATCCTTCGTCTGCCCAGCGGGTGCGGTCGGCGCCGGCGAGCAGGACGTCGTGGGGAGTGGTCAGGGGCCAGCCGTCGGGTGGTGTCAGTGACCAGCGTCGGTACAGGTCGAAGCCGCCCGCCAGGATCACGAGGCCTGTGCCGAGCAGGACAATGCCCGCCAGGGCCAGCAGAACTCGATTGACTGCGGATTTTCTTTTCATCGGATCCCCTTCTGCCTTCTGCTCGGCGGCGGACATCACAGGCGTGACTACTTGTGACGTGGGCGTACCCGGACGTCGAGCGACGGAGGCCGTGCGAGGGCGAGCCGGTCGAGGGCCTCCTGCAGAGCGACCAGGAGATCGGCCTTGACGTCGACGGGGGCGCGGAATCGCACATCCGCGCGCGCCTTGACGCGGTGCTGGAAGAACCGGACCTTGGCAGCGCTGACCCCGGGGACGCGCATCGCGGCATCCCGCAGCTTCAGTTCCGCCGCCTCGCGGTCCAGCACTGCGTGCATCTCCGCGTCGGGAGTCTCAAGGGGCAGCTGGTGGCGAAGGCCCGGGCTCAGGGCCAGGATGATCAGCCAGAGGCCGATAACGGCGATGACGGCGGCCCCGATCTGCAGCGCCGGGTCATCCAGCGAGCGGGCGGCCAGTTCGTCGGCCAGGCGTATGCGCCAGCCTGCGGCGGCCTGGCCGGCACGGACCCTGATCACGTCGAACAGGAGGGTTCCCGCCGCGACCGCGATGATCAGGGCTGTGAGCGCGGCGGGTATGCGGCGCGCGGACCATGGGCGCCGAGCAGCCGAGCGTGGTCCGGCCGGAGGTTGCTCGTCCAGCAGCCCCACCGTGCGGGAGGTGGCCTCGTCCGTCTCGGTGGGCTCCTTCTCGGCCAGGGAATCTTGCTCGCGTTCCATGCCGGCTCTCCTTCCCGGTGGGAATGCGGTCCGGTTCACTGCACGCGGCGGCGCTCCAGGCCGTCGGCGGGAATCAGGTGCTCGATGGCAAGGGTGACTTCCGTGACGCGCATACCGGTCAAATGCGCCACCCGCTCACTGACGTAGTCCTGTAGCCGGCGGGAGACGCCGGCGAGGTCCGCCGGGTAGGGCAGGTCCAGAGTCAGTCCCAACCGGGCCGTGCCGCTGCCGACGGTGACCGAGGCGCGCGGACCGGCCAGTTTCGCGTGAACGCCCGAGGTGTCCGTGTGCGTGGCCAGTGCCTCCTTTGCGGCGCGGGCCGCGATGCGGGCGACCACCTTGTCCGGGATCACTGTGGCCCCGCGTTCGGCCGCCGGTAGCACCGGCGGGGTGGGGGCTGCTGCACCCCCGAGCGGCGCAGCCTCAGGTTGCGGGGTCACTGCCGGTTCCGGGAACGCGTGAAGTCGGACAGCTCCAGGTCACCCTGCACCATGCGGCCGATGATCAGGCCCACCAGGCCCAGGAACGCCACGAGCAGGAACGCCCAGAAGCCGCCGAAGAATGCGGCGAAGCCCAGGGCCATGCCGGCAAGCAGGCCCACGGTTGCTGCGCTCATTTCACTCACCTGAATTTCGCGTCGGTTGTTTCGCGGCCCGCTGAATCCGGGGGCTGCGAGGAGTCACTGCACGCGTCCCTCGCCTTCCTGGTCGTCCTCCTCGTCGGGCAGGTGGACATCGTCGACGGCGATGTTCACCTCGACGACCTCAAGGCCGGTCATGCGTTCGACGGCCATGATGACGCTGGTACGGACGTCGGCGGCGATGTCCACGATGGCGACGCCGTACTCCACGACGACGTCGAGATCGATGGCGGCCTGCCGTTCGCCCACCTCGACCTTCACGCCGCGGCTCACGCTGGGACGGCCGCCGGGGACCTTGTCGGTCACCGCCCCGAGCGTGCGGGCCATGCCGGAGCCGAGGCTGTGAATGCCCGGCACCTCGCGGGTGGCCATTCCTGCGATCTTCTCGACCACGCTGTCGGCGATGGTCGTCCTGCCCCGCGACTCGGGTGCGGTTCCGGCGCCGGTGGGGCCCGTGAGGGTCTTGCCCGCAGGACGTGACTCGTCTCCGCCTGAGGTGGGGTTGATGGTGTCCGACATGAGGACCTCCCCAGGGTGGATGTCCGGGCGCCGGTGCGGCGCCCTCATGCTTAGGACACCTCGCGTGGACATTCCTCACGGGGCTCGTGCGGGGCAGCCCGCCTACCATCGAGGAGTACGTACGCAGGCCGCAACGAGCGTCTTCGACAGGAAGCGAGCGGCGGATGCGCAACCGGACCGACCCCTCCCCCCAGCCTGACGCAGACCTCCCCCTGCGACCGGCAGCGCTGTCGATCACCGGCGTCACTGTGGAGCAGGACGCTGTCGGCACACTGGACGACAGCATGCTGGCGATACGAGCCTCGGAAGGTGACGAAGACGCCTTCGCCGTGCTGGTCCGCCGGCACAGCAGCCGCCTGCTCGCCCTCGCCCAGCATCTGCTCGGCAACCGGGCGGACGCAGAGGACGCGGTCCAAGACGCCTTCATCAGCGCTTGGCGGCGGCTGCCGGAATTCCGGCACAGCGCCTCGTTCAGCACCTGGATGTATCGCATCGTGACGAACCGCTGCCTCAACGCTCTGCGCCGCCGACCCCATCCGTTGCCCCTGGACACCGTCCCCGAACCGGCTGCCGTGGATGCGAACAGCTCACCACCCAAGGTGGCCGAGACGGACGCGGCAGCGGCCGCCCTGACGCAAGCGCTCCTGGCACTGGGCCCCGAGCTCCGGGTGTGCTGGGTGCTGCGGGAACTGCACGGCCTGCACTACGAAGAGATCGCCCACGTGGTGGGCAGCAGCGAACAAACGGTGCGCGGCAGGCTCTTTCGCGCACGACGCGCTCTGATGGAGGCGATGCGCCCATGGCGCTAGACGACCCGCACCCGACCTCAGGCGACGAGCCCGCAGGCGTGCACGCCGTAGCGGCTGAAGCGTCGCTGCATCCCGACGCGGAGCTGCTGGCGGGTGCGGAACTCCTGCCCTGCGGGCGCCCCCTCGGCCGTGCCTGGCAACAGGCCCGCGGCGCGGCTGACGCCTCAGACCCGCACAGCAGCCGCTGTCCCCACTGCCGCGAGGCCGTCGAAGGGCTGACAGCCCTGGACCGGGCAACCCGTGCTCTGCGCGCCGAGGAACAACCCGACGGTCACAGCCTCGCCACCCGGGTCATCAACGCGGTCCGCAGCGAGGTACGGCTCGGCACCATGTTGCTGCTCGACGACCCCGATCACGACCTGCGCATCGCCGAGAGCGCGGCCGCGAAAGTGCTGCGTCGGGCCGCCGACACCGTCCCCGGCGTCCGCGCCGCCAGCTGCCGCGTGGCCGCGACGAAGGACGCCCACTCCCACGCCGTCCATGTCGTCGTCATCACGGTGGCGGCCACGCTCGACCAGCCGCTGCGAGGGCGGGCCGAGGCAGTACGCCAAGCCGTCCTCCACGCGGCCGAACACGTCCTCGGCCTCGCCGTCACCACCGTCGACGTGGAAGTCAGCGCCGTGCTGGGACACTCCCGCGTACCTGGTGACGAGCGGTCCGAACTGAGCGAACCATGAACGTCTCCCCCTGCGAGAACATCCACCGAGCGGCAGCCCGGGCCGCCCTCGACGTTCCCGGCGTAGTCGCCCTCCAGCCCGCGCTCGCCGACCGGCTGGCACTCGCGGCCTCCCGCGTGTACGAAGCCGTGGCCGCAGGTGCCACCGGGCACCACGAGGCGGCCGGCGTCCGCTGCGAGCTCACCCCGGTCGGCGCTTGGCACGTGGAGGTGCGCTGCATCCTGGACCAGGACCACCGCGTCGTCGACGTCGCCCGACGGGTCCGCGAAAGCGTGCGGACGGCCGTCACCTCCTACCTGGCCCAGCACGGCAGGGCGGCGCCCGTCACCGTCGTGGTCACCGTCACCCGCACCGTGTAGCCCGCCGGGCATGCCATCCGCGTGGGTTTCGCTTACGCGCGCTGCGGGTGGACGGCCTTGCCGCTTTGGCCATGCGGTTTCGTCAGCACATGGTTGGCCTGGTCCGCGCGCACCATGGAGATACCTCAACGATTTCGGCGACTGTAGCGTTCTCGTTGTTTGAAACCGGGTAGGTGGCACACAGGGACTTACATAGGGTCCTCCCATTGATTCGGGAATTGGTCCTGCCGACGACGAAAACGCCGGCCCGTAGCTGCGGGAGGCAAGCGTGATGTTCATCCTGGGGCGGCACGGACATAAATGGAGACGGCGCTGGACGCTTGTTCGCTGGATGCGACGACCTCTCGTGGGGATCCTCTTGCGACTGACAGCATGGGGTTTGCGAGTGACGGTGTGGGCAGCTCGGCGGGCGCTGCGTCGCAAGATGAAGCGCGTCCTGCATGGGTTACAGGCGCCCGCGACACGCTCGGGCGTGGATGCCGGGTTCGATTGCGTCCGCCGGCTGGGAGCAACCCCTCGCAGCGCGGGCCTCACCCGGTTCAGACCGCAGTCAGCCGTGCTTGCGGCGCACGAAGGCAAGGAAACGGCTTCGCCCGCTCGCACAGGGAAGCCGTTTCGCGTATCAAAGGGACCGGCGTCCGGTTTCCGTTTCCTGCTAGTGCCTAGCACTCCTGAAGAGGCGGAAGACGCCGAGGAGGATGAGGGAGCCGACGATGGCGGCGACCCACGTCGAGATCTCGAAGAAGCCGTCGATGGAGTCGACTCCGAAAATCACCTTACCGAGCCACCCACCGAGCAGGCCGCCCGCGATGCCTATCAATATGGTGATGATAATGCCGCCCGGGTCCTTCCCGGGCATCAGCATTTTGGCAATGATGCCCGCGAACAGCCCGATAAGAATCCAAGCAAGTATGCCCATGATTCCTTCCTGTCTCGTCGCACAAATGAGCAGTGCACTCCACGCCTTCAATCACTCGCCCAACGGCCAAGGATCCGACGCGGTCAACTCAACGCATCCTTGCCCTTCTCCTTGACACGCCGGGCATTGCCCCGGGCCTCCAGAGCTGCACCCTTGGCGGCCAGCGTCTCCTTACCCATGGCATGGGCTGCTCTCTTCACAGCCCTTCCCGCAACTCGCTCTATCTCAGCCTTCGCTTTTTCACCGGCACCCATATCGTCCCCTTAAACGTCTTACGCTAGGCATATGTCCGCACCGGCGGCTCGCAAACGATTCGCGCG
Source organism: Streptomyces avidinii (assembly GCF_045161815.1). Taxonomy (NCBI): domain Bacteria; kingdom Bacillati; phylum Actinomycetota; class Actinomycetes; order Kitasatosporales; family Streptomycetaceae; genus Streptomyces; species Streptomyces avidinii. Next base: position 7,683,049 of record NZ_CP108863.1, on the reverse strand, counting down.
AGACCCGTTCTGGGCGGCCTCAATGCCATGGGGCGGCACGAGGCACAGCAGGGCGGGCAGGCGACGAGATCACCGGAGAGGTACGCCATCCCGGCGTCGGCGGATCTCATGCCCGCTCCAGCCGCGGTCCGGTCGGCCGGTCCGTACCCACTCGTCCCTACGACGCACTGCCGTACCTTCATTTCCGCGTTCGGCCCGCGAAAGCGCCCCGTTGCCGCCGACAGCGCCGCCTGAGCCCTGTGCCACGCCCGGGACCCCGTCTGCCTGTCGCTGCGGGGCCGGCTCCCCTACCGTCACCGTGAGCGGCGTGACGTCAGCACGCCACCTGACAGGTCGTCATTGAAGTCGGCAGGAGGTCAGCATCAGTACCGCCGGAACCCGCTTTCGGGCGCTAAGGACCGCCAAGATCGATAATGAGGGTCAGGCTCTCTGACCTGCAAAAACGCTGCTCATAGGGTCACCTGTCAACCTCACCGGGAGATACGCATGAGGATGCTGATCAACAGTGCGCAGAGCGTGGTTGCCGACGCCCTGCGGGGGATGGCGGCCGCCCATCCCGACCTGGACGTCGACGTGGAGCGGCGCGTCGTCGTACGGCGGGACGCGCGGGCCGGCGGGCGGGTCGGGGTGGTGTCCGGGGGCGGGTCCGGGCACGAGCCGCTGCACGCAGGGTTCGTGGGGTACGGAATGCTGTCGGCCGCCTGCCCGGGTGAGGTGTTCACCTCGCCGGTACCCGACCAGGTGGTGCGGGCCGCGGGGGCCGTGGACTCCGGCCAGGGGGTGCTGTTCGTCGTCAAGAACTACACCGGGGACGTACTGAACTTCGAGATGGCGGCCGAGCTCGCCGAGGAGGACGGCCTGCGCGTCGAGCGCGTCCTCGTGGACGACGACGTCGCGGTGACCGACAGCCTGTACACCGCCGGGCGGCGCGGCACGGGGGCCACCCTCTTCGTCGAGAAGATCGCCGGGGCGGCCGCCGAGGAGGGGGCTCCGCTGGATCGGGTCACGGCGCTCGCCCGGCGGGTCAACGAGTCCTCGCGGAGTTTCGGGGTCGCGCTGAGCGCCTGCACCACACCCGCGAAGGGCAGCCCGACCTTCGACCTGCCCGACGGGGAGCTGGAGTTGGGCATCGGCATCCACGGCGAACCGGGCCGGGAGAGGCGCCCGCTGATGTCGGCGCGGGAGATCGCCGAGGTCGCGGTCGGCGCCGTACTGGAGGAGCTGGCGCAGGTCGGTCCGGCCGACGGGCCGGTGCTGGCGCTGGTCAACGGGATGGGGGCGACGCCGCTGCTGGAGCTGTACGGGTTCCACGCGGAGGTGGCGCGGATCCTGGCCGAGCGCGGTGTGCCGGTGGCGCGGACGCTCGTCGGCAACTACGTCACATCGCTGGACATGGCCGGTTGTTCGGTGACGCTGTGCCGGGCGGACGAGGAGCTGCTGCGGCTGTGGGACGCGCCCGTGCAGACCGCGGCGCTGCGCTGGGGCCGCTGAACGTAGGGTGTCGCAGGGACCGGCCGGACAGGTGCGAGGCGAGGAGAACCAGTGCGTGACGCAGATTTCTTCCGACACTGGATGACGGCCGCCGCGGCCGCGGTGGAGCGCGAGGCGGACCGGCTGACCGAGCTCGACTCCCCCATCGGGGACGCCGACCACGGGAGCAATCTGCTGCGCGGCTTCACGGCCGTGGTCGCCGCCATGGGGGCACAGCCCCCGACGGCGCCCCCGGGCGCGGTGCTCCAGCTGGCCGGGAGGACGCTGATCTCCACGGTCGGCGGGGCCTCGGGTCCGCTGTACGGGACGCTGCTGCGGCGCACGGGCAAGGCGCTCGGGGAGTCCGCCGAGATCTCCGACGCGGAGCTGCGCGAGGCGCTGGCCGTGGGGGTCGACGCGGTGGCGCAGCTGGGCGGGGCGGCGCCGGGTGACAAGACGATGCTGGACGCGCTGGAGCCGGGGGTGGCAGCGCTGGGAACCTCGTACCGGGCGGCCGGGATCGCGGCGGAGAACGGGGCGCTGGCGACGGTGCCGATGCGGGCGCGCAAGGGACGGGCCAGCTACCTGGGCGAACGGAGCATCGGCCACCAGGATCCGGGGGCGACCTCGTCGGCGCTGTTGCTGGGGGCGCTGGCGGACGTGGCGGAGCCGGAGGGCGCGCGATGACGGCCGGACAACGGGACCCCGGCTCCTCCGCTCCCGGTGCCGGCCCGGCCCTGGTGGGCATCGTGCTGGTGTCGCACAGCGCGCCGGTCGCGGAGTCGGTGGCCGAGCTGGCCCGCGAACTGGCGGCCGGCGGAGCCGTGGCCCCGGTGGCCGCGGCGGGCGGTACGGCCCTCGGCGGGCTCGGCACCAGCTCGGAGCGGATCGTCGCGGCCGCGAGGGAGGTGGACCGGGGCGCCGGGGTGGCCCTGCTGGTCGACCTGGGGAGCTCGGTGCTGACGGTGAAGGCCCTGCTGCTGGAGGACGAACTCCCGCCGGGATCCGCGCTGCTGGACGCGCCGTTCGTCGAGGGCGCGGTGGCGGCGGTGGTGACCGCCTCCGCGGGAGCCCCCCTGGCGGCGGTCGCGGCGGCCGCCGCCGAGGCGTACACCTACCGCAAGACCTGACCCCCGGACCCCGCGGCGCCGCCTACGGGCGGCCGCGGAGGGATTCGATCTCGCGGCGTTCGCGCTTCGTCGGGCGGCCCGCGCCCCGGTCGCGGATGCCGACGACGGCGGCCTCCACGGGGGTCGGCGGCGGCGGGCTGTTGTCGATCAGGCATTCGGCGGCGACGGGGGCGCCCACCCGCTTGGACACGGGTCGCTTGACGACGACGATCCGCTCTCGCCCCGCGTGGAAGAGCCGTACCTCGTCACCCGCGCGCACCGGCTGCGCCGGCTTGGCGCGCTCCCCGTTGACCTTCACGTGGCCCGCCCGGCAGGCGGTCGCCGCGGTCGAGCGGGTTTTGGTCAGGCGCACGGACCAGATCCACGCGTCCACCCGCACGGTGCCCGTTTCCGTTACCTCTTCAGCCATGCCCCGACTCTATCGAGGCGGTCGCCGCGGAGCGGAACGAGTTTTGGCAGATGTGCCAATGGATGCGGCATCTGCCATGGAGATCAGGCCAAGAGAATTGCAAATGCGCCACTTATGGCCCTACGTTGTCGCCCATGCAGTCCTACACCATCGGACAGGCGGCGCGTCTGCTGGGCGTCAGCCCGGACACCGCGCGCCGCTGGGCCGACGCCGGCCGGGTCGTGACCCATCGCGACGAAGGCGGCCGACGTCTGATCGACGGACGCGACCTGGCCGCCTTCTCCGTCGAGGTGGGCCAGGGCGCCCACCTCGAGGACGGGGAGCCCTGCACCTCGGCGCGCAATGCCTTTCCCGGCATCGTCACGGCCGTCGAGCTCGGCGACGTGGCCGCCCAGGTCGAGATCCAGGCCGGTCCCCACCGCCTGGTCTCCCTGCTCACCCGTGAGGCCGTCGAGGAGCTCGGGCTGGAGGTCGGCATGCAGGCCACCGCCCGCGTGAAGTCCACCAGCGTGCACATCGACCGCACCTGATCCGGACGGCGCCGCCCGCCGTCCCCCGCGGCCCCCGCACCACCCGCTCGGCGTCACCGAACGTCCCCACCCGCTCCGCCCGTCACCGGCGCGGGTCACCACCAAGCGCCCGGCACCAGGCCGGCCGCCGACCCGACCGAGGAGCACCTGCTCATGTCTCCGACCATGATCCGTCGCCGTACCGCCACCGTCGCGCTGACCGCCGCCCTGCTCGTGCCGCTGGCCGCCTGCGGCAAGGGCGACGACAAGCCCGCCGCCGACGCCGCTCCCACCCCGAAGGCCGTGAACCTCACGGTCCTCGCGGCCTCCTCCCTCACCGACGTCTTCAAGACCGCGGGTGCGGAGTACGAGAAGACCCACCCCGGCACGAAGATCACCTTCTCCTTCGCCGGTTCGCAGGAGCTGGCGGCCCAGGTCAAGCAGGGCGCCCCGGCCGACGCGCTGGTCACCGCCGACACCAAGACGATGGACGGACTGAAGGCCGAGACCGGCGACGCCACCGTCATCGCCAAGAACCGCCTGGTCATCGCGGCCGGCAAGGCCAACCCGTTCAAGATCGACGAGCTCAAGGACCTCGCCGACGCCAAGATCAAGGTCGTTCTCGCCGCGCCCGAGGTCCCGGTCGGCCGCTACAGCAAGCAGATCCTCGACGCCCAGAAGATCGAGGTGAAGCCGGTCTCCCAGGAGCCCAACGTCCGCGCCGTGCTGAGCAAGGTCGAGCTGGGCGAGGCCGACGCCGGCCTCGTCTACAGGACCGACTCCGCCAAGTCCGGCGACAAGGTCGTCACAGTGGACATCCCGGACGGTCAGAACGCCGTGGCCTCCTACCCGGCAGCCACCCTGAAGGCGTCCAAGAACGCCGAGGACGCGGCCGCGTTCGTCACCTGGCTGAGCACCCCCGAGGCGCAGAAGATCCTTCAGGACGCGGGCTTCCAGAAGGCGTAACCGCCACCACCGGCCGCGTCCGGACGCGCGCTCGGGGCTGCCTGAATCGGGGGGACAGGCAGCCCCTTCGCGCGTTCGGACGCGGGCGCACCCGGATCCTGCGACCGCCGCATACGCTTCCCCGCAGCCGACTCCCCCAGCCAGGAACCCTCATGAGCACACTCCGCACCCGGCCAGGCCGGCGCACGCGCCCCCGCACCGGCACCCGCACCCGGCCCCCGTTGGCCCTGGCGCTCCCCGCGCTGCTCGCCGTCGCGTTCCTGTTGCTGCCCCTCGTCGGCATCCTCGTCCGCACCCAGTGGAGCGAACTCGGCGCCCACCTCAGCAGCCCCGGCGTGGTCCAGGCGCTGAAGCTCTCGCTCCTCGTCTCCCTGTGGGCCCTCGCCCTCTCCCTGCTCCTCGGCGTACCGCTCGCCTGGCTGCTGGCCCGCGTCGAGTTCAAGGGCAAGGCCCTGGTCCGCTCGCTCGTCCTGCTCCCGATGGTGCTGCCGCCGACCGTCGGCGGTGTGGCCCTGCTCCTCGGCTTCGGCCGGCGCGGACTGCTCGGGCCCTGGCTGGAGGGCACCTTCGGGATCACCCTGCCGTTCCACACGTCGGGCGCGGTCGTCGCGGCCACGTTCGTCGCCATGCCGTTCCTGGTGATCAGCCTCGAAGGCGCCCTCGGCGGGCTCAGGCAGAGCTACGAGGAGACCGCCGCCTCGCTCGGGGCCTCGCCCGTCCGGGTGTTCTTCACCGTGACCCTGCCCATGGTGGCCCCCGGCCTGATCGCAGGTGCGGCACTGACCTGGGCCCGAGCCCTGGGCGAGTTCGGCGCGACCATCACCTTCGCCGGGAACCTGCCCGGCACCACCCAGACCCTGCCGCTCCAGGTGTACCTGCTGCTCCAGGACGAGCCCGAAGCCGCCACCTCCGTCTCGCTGTTGCTCCTGGCGATCGCCATGGGCGTACTGATCGCCCTGCGCGGACGCTGGACGGGCACCCCGGTGGCCCGCGAGGCCCCGGTGGCGCCGCCGGTCCCGGAGGAGCCGACCGGCCCGGACTCCGACCCCACCGCCGACGCCGGCGGAACCGCGCTGCCGCAGGGCGGCCGCTGGCCCCTGCACGCCGTCGTCACCGGCTTCAACGAGCTCACCCTCGACGCCGCACCCGGCACCACCATCGCCGTCGTCGGCGAGAACGGCGCCGGCAAGACCACCCTGCTGCGCGCCCTCCTCGGCCTCACCCCGCGCGCCCATGCCGAACTGCGGCTCGGCGACACCGACGTCACCGCCCTGCCCCCGCACAGGCGGCAGGTGGCCTGGGTCCCGCAGGACGGGGCGCTGTTCCCGCACCTGACCGCCGTGGCCAACACCGCGTACGGGCTGCGCGCCCGCGGGGTGCCGCGCGCCGAGGCCCGCCGCGAGGCCCGGACCTGGCTGAACCGGCTCGGAGTGCTGCACCTCGCCGACCGTCGGCCCGCCCAGCTCTCCGGCGGCCAGGCCCAGCGGGTGGCCCTCGCCCGGGCGTTGGCCGCCCGCCCCCGCCTGCTGCTCCTGGACGAGCCGCTGGCCGCGCTCGACCAGACCACCCGGGCCCGGGTCCGCCACACCCTGCGCACGCACCTGGCCGGCTTCGGCGGAGTCTGCCTGATCGTCACCCACGACCCCGTCGAGGCGGTGTCGCTGGCCGACCGGGTCCTCGTACTGGCCGACGGCCTGGCCCTGCAGGACGCGCCGCCCGCCGAGGTGGCCCGGCATCCGCGCTCCCCGTGGGTGGCCCGCATGCTGGGGCGCAACGCCTGGCCGGGCACCGCGTCCGCCGACGGGCTCGCCCTCGCGACCGGAGGCCGGCTGGTGGCCGCCGAGGTGCTGCCCGAGGGGGCGCGGGCGCTGGCGATCATCGCTCCGGAGGCGGTGTCGGTCCACCGGGAGCGCCCGGGCGGCAGCCCCCGCAACGTCTGGCCGGGCACCGTACGGGAGATCACCGCGGTCGGCAGCCGGCTGCGCGTACTGATCGCCTCGGACGAGGCACCCGACCTGGTCGCCGAGATCACTCCCGAGGCGGCGGCCGAGCTGGGCATCGTGGACGGCGTCGTGGTGTGGACGAGCGTGAAGGCCACCGAGGTCACCCTGGTACGCCTCTGAGCGACCCGGCCTCCGGGGCTCGGGGGATCGGGGCCCGGCCCGCTTCGGCCCGGTCGTTCTCAGCCGTCGTCCTCCGGAGCGGCCAGGGCGAACTCGCACCACACGCACTTCCCGCCGCCCCGGGGCTCCACACCCCACTCGTCCGCGAGCCGCTCCACCAGCATCAGCCCGCGCCCCGACACCGCCCAGTCACCGGCCTCGCGCCGCCTCGGCAGGGCGCTGCTGGTGTCCTCGACCTCGACCCGGATCCGCCCCTGCGCCGTGAGCCTCATACGGACGTGCCCGCCGCCTTCCGTGTGGACCAGTGCGTTGGTCATCAGCTCGTCCGCCGCCAGTTCGATCTCGTCGGCCCGGTGCCGCGCTCCCCAGGCGGAGACGGCAGCCCGGATCAGGTGCCGGGCCAGCGCCGGGGCCGTGGTGTCGCCCGGTTCCAGTCGATGGTCGAGCGGGCCGCCCCCGCGCGCGACGGGAGTACCGCGGCGGCGCAGCACGAGCAGGGCCATGTCGTCCCCGCCGCCCGAGTCCCCGACCAGGTCGCACAGCACGTCGGCGAGTTCCTCCACGTCGATCGGGCCGCTGTGGACCGCCGCCATGAGTTCCCGCATGCCGGAGTCCTGTTCCGCACCGGGGCGTTCGATCAGGCCGTCGGTGCACAGCAGCAGGGTGTCCCCGGGGTGCAGTTCGAGGGTGGTGACCGGGTAGCCGGAGCCGGTGCCGGTCTGTTCACGGGGCGGCAGGCCGAGCGGTAGCCCGCCGGCCACCTGGACCCGGTGGACGCTGCCGTCACCCCGTCGCACGACCGGATCGAGGTGCCCGGCGCGGACCATCCGGGCCATCCCGGTGGTGAGGTCCACCTCGGCGTAGGTGCAGGTGGCGAACCGTTCCGTCTCCAGTTCGCGCAGGAAGGCCGAGGCCCGCGCCATCGCCGTCCCGGGGGTGTGGCCCTCCACGATGTAGGCACGCATCACGATGCGCAGCTGTCCCATGACGGCCGCCGCGTCCGTGTCGTGCCCCTCGACATCGCCGATCATCACCCCGACCCGGCCGTCGCCGAGCGGGACCACGTCGTACCAGTCGCCGCCGATGTCCCGCCCCATCCGGGCGGAGCGGTACCGTACGGCGATCAGCGCACCCGGCACCTCCGGGATCCTGCGGGGCAGCATGGCCCGCTGAAGTCCCTCGGCAAGGTCGTGCTCCTGTTCGAAGAGCATGGCGCGCTGGAGGCTCTGCGCGACGCCGCTGCCGAGCGCCATCAGCAGGTTCCGCTCCTCGGTGGTGAAATCGCCGTCCCGCGTGTAGAGCAGCCCGAGCGCCCCGACGGCCCGCCCCTGGGCGATCAGCGGCAGGTAGACGCCGCTGCGGACGGACAGGGGCTCGATGTACGGCCACAGCTCCGGGTAGCGCCGCTGGAACTCCTCGCGCGACACGAGGAAGACCGGCTGCATGGTGCGTACGGCCTCGCTCATGGGCAGTCGCGCGTCGATCCGGGTGTACTCGATCTCCGGCACGTACGAGCCCAGCGCTCCCTCCGCGACCAGGTGGATGCGCCCGCCGTCGACGACGCCCAGCATCACGCTGACCGCGCCGAGGTGCCCGAGGGCCTGCGGGTCCTTGAGGATGTCGGTCACGTCGTTCACGGTGCGGGCGTGGGCGAGGATGGCGGTGGTCCGCTCGACGACGTTGGTCATCCGTCGGCGCCCCTCGATCTGCTCCCCGGAGGCGCCGGGATCGCCGGGGTCGTGGGCGGCGTCGCGGAGGATCCCGATCACGCGGTACGGACGACCGCCCGGGTCCCGCAGGATGTGCCCCTGGATGTGGGTCCAGGCCGCCGAGCCGTCGTGGAGGCGGCTGCGGACGTAGGCGCCGTAGTGGCTCCGGCCGTCCTTGATCGCCTGCGCGACCCGGGTGTCGAGCCGTGCCTCCTCACCGGGCACGAAGCACCGCCGGAGCCCGGCGGGCGTGCCGTCGAACTCGTCCGGAGGCAGGTCCAGCACCTCCAGGGCGGTGGGATCGAGATACATCCGCCCGCTGTCGAGGTCCCAGTCGAATGTGCCCATGCGGTTGAGCGCGAGGCTGGTGTCCGGCCGCGCCGGCCAGTCGACGGCGGGGTCCTCCGCCCTACGGCCCATGCAGACAGGGTCTCACTCTCCCCCGCCGGTGTCCCTGCGGAGCGCCCACCGGCGGGCTCGTACGCGGCGAACCCCCTCGCCCGGCCGGCCGTCCGGCCGGCCGGGTGGCGCCCGCCCCGGCCACTCCGGGCCGGCCTGCTCGTCGCTCGTCCCCGCACGCGCGGACGCCGGAGGCCCCGCGCAGGCGGGACTACGCCGTTCCGTTCTCCGGCAGGTTCGCGTCGTGGACCAACAGGGCGATCTGGACCCGGTTGTTGAGGTCGAGCCGGGTCAGGATCCGGGACACGTGGGTCTTCACCGTGGGCAGGGCCAGGTGGAGCTCCCGTCCGATCTCCGCGTTGGACAGGCCCCGCCCGACCGCCAGGGCCACGTCCCGCTCGCGTCCGGCCAGCAGCGCGAGGCGCGCGCGGGCCGCGGCCCGGCGGGCGTCCTGTCCCGTGTCGCCCGTCACCCGGTCGATGAGCCGGCGGGTGACGGCCGGGGAGAGCACCGGGTCCCCGGCGGTCACCGTCCGGACGGCCGCGACGATCTCCTGCGGCGGGGTGTCCTTGAGGAGGAAACCGGCCGCTCCGGCGCGCAGCGCCCGCAGGACATGGGCGTCGGTGTGGAAGGTGGTCAGGACCAGCACCTCCGGCGCGCCCGGCCGTGCCCGCAGCCGCTCGGTGGCGGCCAGCCCGTCGACTCCGGGCATCCGGATGTCCATCAGCACCAGGTCGGGCCCGTGCGCGGCGACCAGTGCGGGCACTTCCGCCCAGGGAAGCGCGAAGCGGGAAGACGGGAAGAGGGGAGAGGCGCAGGCCCGCAGCCGGAACTGGCGGACCTGCCCCGGCACCCGCGTGCACGCTGAGCAGCGACAGCCGGTGGCCGAGTACGTCGTGCATCTCGCGGGCGATCTCCTCCCGGGCCTCCATCCGAGCCCGCTCGGCCCGCGACTCGGCGTCCGCCTCGGCCAGCTCGGCACGCTCGCGCAGCGAGGCGATCAGCTGCTGCCGGGACCGCCGGAACAGTCCCCAGCCGATGGACCCGGCGATCAGGGCGAAGTACGTCACCGCCGGACCCGCCCGCTCCTCGGACATCTCCGGCAGCTGCCACAGGAAGACGGGCAGCGGGGCGAAGACCAGCGCCGCCACCCATGCCGTCGCCTTCCACGGCCGGGTCGCGGCCACGGTGAACACCGCCACCATCGCCGGCCCGGTCAGATAGTGCGCCACGCTGCCGGCCAGGAGCAGCGCCACGGCCAGCTCGACCGGCCGGCGCCGTCGCAGCAGCACCGCCGCGCACCCCAGCCCGCCGACCACCTGGTCGGCGGCCCGCCACCCCGCACCGAGGCTCTCGGGCACCGGTATGGACTGTGAACTGACGGCGGCGAAGCACGCGGCGAAGAGGAACAGGCCCAGGTCGGCGGCCCAGTCCCGGCGGGTGCGGTGGATACGGCGCATGTCCCGGGAATCTACGCGGGCCCGCGAGGGCGCGGGGGTCCGCGCCCTCGCTCCGCATACTTAAGTACGACAGCCGGCCACCCCATGGCCGATCCCGGGCCCTGGGCCCGCCGCCTAGCGTCGGAGCATGACCTCCAGCAATCCCAAGTCCCCGGTGGCCGCCCTCACGGGGCTGCTCTCCTTCGTCCTCGTCGTCGGCGGCGCGAGCGGCCTGCTGCACGAGTGGCTCGGCTGGATCCACTTCATGGGCTTCGTCCGCTTCCTCGCCCCCGACGGCTACGAGATCTACAGCTACGTCGTGATGATCGCCCTCGGTCTCGCGGTGGGCGCGGCGGGCGACGCGCTCACCCGCCGCGGCCGGGCCTGACCGCACCTCCCTCCGCGGTACGGGGAGGGAGGTGCGTTCATGGACGGGGGCGGTCAGCTCTCGGCGGGGGCTTCAGGCTCGGGGGCCTCGGGCTCGGGGGCCTCCGGTTCGGGGGCCGGGGCCGTCTGGGCCGGTTCCGGCGCGACCGGCGGCGGGGGCGACGGCTGCTGGGGGGCGCCCGGGGTCGTCCGGCCCGGCGGCGGGGACACGGGCGGCGGAGACGCGGTCTTCGGCGCCGTTGACTGTGCCGGCGTCTCGGCCGGAGGCTTCGAAAGGGTCTGCGTGGGCGACTTGTTGTCGGAGGGTGACTCCGAGGGCGCCTTCGACGGTGACGCGGACGGCGGCTGCGACGGTGACGGGGGCGGTGACGCCGCGGGCGACTTCGACGGTGACGCGGACGGTGCCGGCGACGGTGACTCGGAGGGTGACTTCTTCGGTGACTCCGAAGGCGACCCGGAAGGCGACTTCGACGGCGTCTCCGACGGCTTGCCGGTCGTCGGCGAAGGGGTCGGGGTCGTTCCCGAGGGCTTCGGCGACGTGCCGGACGGCGTCGGGGTCGGAGAGGTACCCGAGGGCTTCGGCGAGGTGCCGGACGGTGTCGGGGTCGGGGACGTGCCCGAGGGCTTCGGCGAGGTGCCCGAAGGCCTCGGCGACGTGCCGGACGGCCTCGGGGTCGTCACGGACGGGGTCGGCGTGAACGGCGGTGTCGGGAGCGGCGGCGGCGGTATCGGCCTGTCGGGCCGCGGCTTGCCCTGGTGACCGCCCTTCGGGCGCTCGTACCAGCTGTCGTTGTGGGGGTCGTAGATCACGATCTTGTTGATGACGGTCACCGACGGGGCGACGGCCACCACCTTCGCCGGCTGGTAGGAGGGCCACGTCTGGCCGAACCGCTTCGGGTTGGCCTTCAGCGGCACCGGCGGACCGAGCGGGTTGCCGCACGCGCAGCGCACCCGCGGTACGCCCCGGTCGTCCACCAGGACGGCCGTCCCGGCCTGGAGCACGGCCTGGTAGGGCACGAGCTTGCCGTCACGGTAGCTGTGGTTGGTCACCCGGGTGTCCATCCGCAGCTGCACGGACGTGAGCGAGCGGAGGTAGCCGGGCACGGCGGCCGGCTGGAGGCCGAAGGCCGAGCCGAAGGCCGCGTTCTTGGCGGGGTCCGCGTTCAGCGATCCGATCAGCTGCTCGACGTCGCAGCTGACGGTGTTCCTGGTGCCCGTGTACACGCCCGGCGCGGAGCCGCTGACGCTCCTGGTGCCCACCTGCGCGGTCGGGCTGGCGTTCGGGCTGACCGGGGCGGTCCCGGTGCCCCGGGGAGAGGGAGGCCGGCTCTCCGGCGTCGGGCTCACCGGCGGCGGCGTCTCCTTCACTGCCACGGACTCGGTGAAGGGGTCGGGGCCGGAGGCGGCCGCCGGCTGGAGGAACACCTCGCCACCGGCGTTGTTGGACGTCCCGGTGGGGCGGGTGAGGACCACGGCCAGGGCCACGACCGCCACCACCGCGACGAGCGCGGTGACGAGCCGTGGCACCGATCGCCACCAGGGCCCCTTGGCGGGGCCCTGGCCCTGGCCTCCGGGCCCACCCGGCGGCGCGGGCGGCGGCGGAGGCGGGGGGCCCTGCTGCCCGCCAGAGAGCGGGCCGGAAGGCGGCCCGGTCGGGCGTTCCGAGGACGGCGGTCGGCCGGATGGTTGTGTGGTCACGGGCTCTTCTTCCCAGGAGGAGTGAGTTCCCCGGGGACCATTGTGTGCGCCGTCCGGGTGGTGGCCGCAAGCCGGGAGTGTCACGGTGGCAGGGTGAGTCAGACGCCGGGATCGTCATCGTCGGGGGGCTCTGCGAGGGCATGGCGCGACGCCCTCGTCGCCGTCGTCGCGGGCTTCGTGGTCATGGCAGTGGTCGCCGCCGCCGGGCTGCTGTGCGCCGGTGCGGGCGATCTGCCGGGCGGTGCCTTCCCGCACGTCGTCGCGGCGGTCGTGGTGATGGCGGCCGGTGGTGTGCTGGAGGTGTCGGGCGGCGCCGGTTCCCTGGCCGGGGCCGACGCGAGCCTGTCGGTGGTCCCCCTCTCGGTGAGCCTGGCCGGCGCCCTGACGACCGGCTACCTCTTCCTGCGCCCCCTGCACAACCGGGCGGTGGCCCGGCCCCGCGAACTCATCGGCCGGGCTGTCCCCTTGGTCCTGTTGTGGCTCGTCGCGCTGACTTGTGTCACCTTCCTCGCCCGCGCGACCTTCGGCCTCTCCACCGGCGACTCCCCCATCGGGACGATCACCGAACTCCTGGACGCCGCGCCGACCGTGGGCTTCCAGGTCGATCTGCCCAGCACCCTCCTGTACGGACTGCTGTGGATCCTGGGCCTGTTGCTCATCGCCCTGCTGGTCTCGCGCCGCGCCCCGCTCCCGGCCCGGCTGGTCCGCTTCCACTCGGCGCTGCGCCCGGCCGCCTTCGCCACGATGCTGCTGCTCCTCGCCTACGTCGTCCTCGGCATCGGGGTCGGCGTGGTCGTGGCCGCCACCCAGGGCCACGCCGACCGGACCCTGGCCGTGATCCTGCTCGGGCTGCCGAACCTGGTCTGGCTCGCGCTCACCCTCGGCTTCGGCGGCGCCTGGGAGGGCAATGTCGAGGGGCCCTTCGGGCTGCCGATGCCACAACTGCTGGACGGGGTCCTGCGCGGCTCCGACCCGTCCCGGTTCGATGTGGCCTCGCTCGCCGAACAGGACTCCCGGGCGTGGTGGCTGGTGGCGGTGGCCGCCGTGTTGCTGCTCGGCACGGGCGTGCTGGCCGCCGTACGCTCCCCCGCCCACGTCCGCGCCTGGCAGCACGCGCTCCACCTGGGTGTGGCCCTGGCCCTGGCGACGCTGACGGTCTGCCTGCTGGGCCGGATCCAGGCGCAGTTCGGGCTCTCCCTGCTCGGCATCGGTGACGTGGACGGCCTCGGCGGCCAGGTCCGGCTGGAGCCCGTCCTGTGGCGCAACGTCGGGCTCGGCCTGCTGTGGGGCGCGGTGGCGGGCTTCCTGGGCGCCCTCCTGGCCCGTCCGCTGCACCGCCGCGGCCGGGTCGACGAGCCGTCCGCGGCGACCCACCCTGAGCAGTAGGGGTACGAGGAGGCGGCTCCTGAGCCGAGCGGGCTCCTCAGCCCGCCCCGCCCCACCTGAACACCGGCAGCGCCCATCGGGGCACCGGCGGCGGGGCCGGCAACGCGTCCCGTGCGTCCGCGGCCGCCCGCGCGGCCTCCCCGGCCGGCCCCGTCACCGGCGGTTCGGCTCCCGTCCCGGGCCCGGCCCCCTCGCCCGCCCGCCGCAGGGCGCCGGTGAACTCCAGGCAACTGTTCCACCGGTCGTCCGGCGACTTGGCCAGCGCTTTCGCGACGACCTCGTCCACGGCCTGCGGCAGCCCGGGCCGTAGCGCGCTCGGAGCCGGCGGCGGGTCGTACTGGTGGGCCCAGAGCAGGGCGATGTCGTCGTCCCGCTGGAACGGCGGTTCCCCCGTGAGGGCCTCGTGGACGACGCACCCGAGGCTGTAGACGTCGCACCGGCCGTCCACGGGCTTGCCGGAGATCTGTTCCGGCGCCACGTAGGTCACGGTCCCGACGAACTGCCCGTCGGTCGTGAACCCGGTCAGTGACAGCGACTTCTTCGTCAGACCGAAGTCCGTGAGATAGGCGTGCTCCGGGTGGTCCCCGTCCGTGCCCGCGGCGATCAGGATGTTGCCCGGTTTCACGTCACGGTGGACCAGGTCGTGTGCGTGGGCCGCGTCCAGCGCGGACGCCACCTGGCCGGCGATCCGTGCGACCGTCTCCACGGGCAGCGGGCCCGTCCGGTCCAGCATCACGCGCAGGTCCGGCCCCTCGACGAGGCGCATGGCGATGTAGAGGAGCCCGTCCGCCTCCCCCGCCTCGAACACGGGCACGATGTGCGGGTGTTCGATGGTCGCGGCCACCTTCGACTCGTGGACGAACCGCTGCCTGAAGGTGTCGTTCCGGGCCAGCTCGGGGGCCAGCAGCTTCAGCGCCACCCTGCGGTCGAGGCGCAGGTCCCGCGCCTCGTAGACGACGGCCATCCCGCCGCGCCCGATCTCGCTCTCCACCAGGTACCCGGCGATCTGTGTCCCGCGCAGGTCGGTGGGGGACCCGCCGGCGGACTCCGCCCGCTCCGCGGCCACCGTCAGCCGCCTCCGGGGTCGCGGGTGTCGACGATCCGCGTCGGGTCATGGGCCACCGCCCGGTCGGACCGCTCCCCCGCCCCTTCGCGCGGGATCCCGACCACGTCGGTCGGGGTCGGCTCCCTGCGTACGGGGGCCCGGCCGTCCGGATCCGTGTCCGCGGGCGGCGGCGGTGGCGGTGCGGCTGCCGGCGCCGCGGGGCCGGGCGGGCTGCCCGGCCCGGCGACGACCGCGAAGGTCGACATCCGGTCCCCGTCGTCGTAGAGCCACCGGCCCGACTTCTCGTCGTAGAGCCACACCGACTCGCCGTCGATGACCACGCCCGCCCGCAGGCCGCGTACCGAACGGCGGAAGGCATCGATGTCGATGCGTCCCGAGGCGAGCTCGTCCACGGCCTGCCGGTAGCGTTCCAGGGTCTCGGCGCCGCGTGTGAGCAGCGGCCTCGGGTCCTCGGAGCGGACCGGGGGCTTTCCCCCGGCCGTCGGTGGCGGACGGGGCACGGCGACCAGCAGCCGCCCGTCCACCCAGGCGGACCAGCCGTTGGCGCACAGGACCTCCCCCCACTCCCCGCGGCGGGACAGCAGCTGCACGGGCAGGAAGGCGTCGAGGGGCACCGTCGGCCGGCTGACGTCGGGCCCCTCCCAGGCGGACAGGCCCTCCTGCGGCACCACGTGGGTGGGTGTGAAGTCCTCCACCTCGCCTCCTGGGCGTCCCGTCGAGCTGCTCATGAAGTCTACTTCCGCATGATGGTCGGCTCGTGGCGGCGCAGCAGCCGGGAGACCAGCAGACCGAACAGCACGGCCAGGGCGACGAGCAGGCCCATCTCGATCAGCCACAGGTGGGCCTCGTGATCGAACAGCGGGTCCTCCGTGATGGTGCCCGGCATGATCGCGCCGAGGTCGATGGTGGCCGCCATCGCGGCCATGGCCCACCGGGCCGGAACGAACCAGGCCAGCTGCTCGATGACGGGAACGCCGGTGAGTTTCAGCAGGGAGCCGCAGAAGACCACCTGGACGATCGTGAGGAGGACCAGCAGCGGCATGGTGACCTCCTCCTTGGTCACCAGGGCGGAGATCAGCAGGCCGAGCAGCATCGCGGTGACGGACAGCAGGGCGACGGCGAGGGCGATCTCGATCAGCGGGGGCATGAAGAGGCCCCGGCCGTTGGGGGCGTTGGTCTTGACGCCGGCGAGGCCGACCACGGTGAGGACCACGGCCTGGACGACGGTGACCACGCCGAGGACCACCACCTTGGACATCAGGTAGGCCGAGCGGGACAGGCCCACGGATCTCTCGCGCTGGTAGATGACGCGTTCCTTGACGAGTTCGCGCACCGCGTTCGCGGCGCCCATCAAGACTCCGCCCACGCACAGGATGAACAGGGCGTTCAGCGCGGTGTCGAGGGTGAGGGCGCTGCCGGACAGCGCGCGGGTCATGACTCCCATCACGAACGGCAGCCCGATCATGATGACCAGGAAGGTCCGGTCGGATCTGAGCACGGCGGCGTACCGGCGGATCAGCGTGGAGAGCTGGGAGCCCCAGCTCTGGGCCTTGTGGGCCGGCTGCGGAGGGACGCCGGCGGCCCGTTCGGCCTGGGCCGTGAGCGGTGGCCGGCCGGCGGTGACCTCGACGTTGCGGCGGTACAGGGGCGAGTCGCGGTACTCCCCGGCCCAGTCGCGTGCACGGTCGTTCTCGAAGGCTTCGAAGGCCTCGGGCCACTGCTCGAAACCGAAGAAGGCGAGGGCCTCCCCGGGGGCGCCGTAGTAGGCGATGCGCCCGCCGGGCGCGAGGACCAGGAGGCGGTCGCATCTTTCGAGGTTGAGCACGCTGTGGGTGACGACGATGACCGTGCGGCCGTCGTCGGCGAGGTCGCGCAGCATGTTCATCACCGAGCGGTCCATGCCGGGGTCGAGGCCGGAGGTGGGCTCGTCCAGGAAGAGCAGGGAGGGCTTGGTGAGCAGTTCCAGGGCGACGGAGACGCGTTTGCGCTGTCCGCCGGAGAGGCTGTGGATGGGCTGGTCGGCGCGTTGTTCGAGGCCGAGTTCACCGATCACCTCGTCGACCCGGGCCTGGCGTTCGGCCTCGGCGGTGTCCTGTGGGAAGCGCAGTTCGGCGGCGTAGGTGAGGGCGCGCCGGACGGTGAGCTGGGTGTGCAGGATGTCGTCCTGGGGGACGAGTCCGATGCGGCTGCGCAGTTCGGCGTAGTCGCGGTAGAGGTCGCGCCCGTCGTAGAGGACGGTGCCCCGGTCGGCGGGGCGCAGGCCGGTCAGTGCGCCGAGCAGGGTGGACTTGCCGGCTCCGCTGGGGCCCACGACGGCGAGCAGGCATTTCACGCCGACCGGGAAGGAGATCCCGTCGAGGAGGGTCTTGCGCCCGTTGTCGACGGTGACGGTGAGGTCCTGGACGTCGAGGGAGACCTCTCCGGTGTCGACGAACTCCTGGAGCTGGTCCCCGACGAGGCAGAAGACGGAGTGGCCGATGCCGACGATGTCGCCCTCGGCGAGGGGGGCGGCTCCGCGCACGGCGGTGCCGTTGAGGTAGGTGCCGTTGTGGCTGCCGAGGTCGACGATCCGGTAGCTGCCGTCGGCGAGGGCGTGCAGTTCGGCGTGCCGGCGGGAGACCGTGAGGTCGTCGACGACGAGGTCGCTGTCGGGGGCGCGGCCGATGCGGACGGCGGTGCGGACGGGCAGCGGGCGTACGGTCGTCGGCTGCCGGAAGGTGCCGGTCATCGCCGCGTTCGAGATCCGGGACGGGCGGCCGCCGTCCGGTTCGGGGGACGCTGCGGGCGGCGCGGGGCCGACGACCGCGGCGCGCGGTCCGTCGTCGACGCTGCCGAAGCGCAGCTCGGTGCCGACGCCGACGCTCCACTCGTGGATGCGGTGGCCGTCGGCCCAGGTGCCGTTGGTGCTGCCCTCGTCCTCCAGCGTCCAGTGGTCGCCGTCGGGACGCAGGATCGCGTGGTGCCAGGACACGCGGGCATCGTCGAAACAGATTTCGCAGAGGGGGTCCCGACCGACGTGGTAGATCCGGTCGGGGGCCATCTCGGTGGCGCCCCAGTCGGTCACGAGGACGAGCTGGGGCGCGGTCGGCACTCCGGGGCGCTGGACCATGACCAGATTTTCCCACGATCGGGAAGGTCCGGCACCGGTCGGACATCACCGCAGGTCAGAGGCCTCTTATGGGTAATGACAACGGTCCCCGTTGCAGCCTTTGCCGATCTCGCCGGGGTGCGCTTCACTTCACGCGACGGCACCGAACACACGGCTGCCGCGACGAGACGGGGGACGCCATGAGTGGGCACGACCACGCGCACGACGGGCACGGGGGCGACGGGCACGGGCACGGACCCGGAGGGCACAGCCACGGGGTGTCCGCCGACGCCGACCGCCGCTGGCTGGCGATCGCGCTCGCCCTGATCGGCGGGTTCATGGCCATCGAGGTCGTCGTCGGCGTCATGGCCAACTCACTGGCCCTGATCTCGGACGCGGCCCACATGCTGACCGACGCCGTCTCGATCGTCCTGGCGCTGATCGCCATGCGGCTGGCCGCGCGGCCCGCCCGCGGCGGCTTCACGTACGGCCTCAAGCGGGCGGAGATACTTTCCGCCCAGGCCAACGGCCTGACGCTGATCCTGCTGGGGCTCTGGCTGGCGTACGAGGCGGTGCGGCGGCTGATGGACCCGCCGCCGGTGGAAGGCGGTCTGGTGGTGGTGACGGCGCTCGCCGGCATCGCCGTCAACGTGGCCGCGGCCTGGTGCATCTCCCGGGCCAACCGTTCCGCGCTCGTCGTCGAAGGCGCCTACCAGCACATCCTGAACGACCTCTTCGCCTTCATCGGGACCGCCGTCGCCGGCGTGATCGTGCTGACCACCGGTTTCCGGCAGGCGGACGCGATCGCCACGCTGGTCGTGGTGGTGCTGATGCTCAAGGCGGGCTACGGGCTGATCCGCGAGTCCGGCCGGATACTCCTGGAGGCCGCGCCCGCTCATGTGGACCCGGACGCGGTCGGCGACCGCCTCGTCGGGCACCCGCCCGTCACCGAGGTGCACGACCTGCACATCTGGACGATCACCTCGGGCCAGGCCGCGCTCTCCGCGCACGTACTGGTGGAGCCGGCGGGTGACTGCCACGCCGTACGCCGGGACCTGGAGCGGCTGCTCGAGAAGGAGTACGGGATCACCCACACCACCCTCCAGGTGGACCACGCGCAGGAATCCCTCCTCACGGTCGGCCGCGCGGGGGGGAGCCCGCCCGACGCGCACTGCGCGGACGCGCACGGTCCGGTCCATCGGCAGGGCCCGCACGACCACTGACGCGCCGCACGCGCACCGCGGATCACTGGCCCGGGTCCGTACGGGGCATGGATGTACCCATGACGCACAAACGCAGTGCCGGACTGCTCCTGTTCCGGCGGACCGGCCCGGAGCCGGCGCCCGGTGTCGAGGTCCTGCTCGGCCACATGGGCGGCCCGCTCTGGTCCGGCAAGGAAGCGGGGGGATGGGCCATCCCCAAGGGTGAATACGGACCGGAGGAGACCCCGCGGGACGCGGCCCGCCGGGAGTTCACCGAGGAGATCGGGCTGCCGCCGCCGGAGGGCGAGTACCTACCGCTGGGCGAGGTACGGCTGACCAGCGGAAAGCTGGTGACGATCTGGGCGGTGGAGGCGGATCTCGACCCCGCGCTGATGGTTCCCGGGACCTTCACGATGGAGTGGCCGCCGCACTCCGGGAACGTCCAGGAGTTCCCGGAGCTGGACCGGGTGGCCTGGTTTGCTCCAGCGCTGGCGGAAAACATGCTGATTCCCTCCCAACTCCCATTCCTGGAGAGGCTGTTGGTGCTCCTGAAGGTTTGACCCACACTTGCACTTGCCAACACCCTTACCTGCATGGACATTGCACACATGACCAACGTCGTGCTGGTGGGAACCTTGGACACCAAGGGTGTGGAGTACGGCTGGCTGCGCGAGAGGCTGCTGCGCGCCGGCGTCGAAGTGGTACTGGTCGACACAGGAATCATGGGCGAGCCCCGGGTGCCCGCCGATGTCCCGCGGGACGAGGTGGCCCGTGCCGCGGGCACGGAACTGTCCCAGCTGCGCACGGCCGCCGACCGGGGTGCGGCCGTGACCACCATGGCGAGGGGCGCGGAGGCGACCCTGTTACGCCTGCACGCCGAGGGCCGGCTGCACGGGGTGCTGGCCATCGGCGGCAGCGGCGGCACCTCCATCGCCACCCGGGCGATGCGCGCCCTGCCGCTGGGCGTACCGAAACTGATGGTCTCGTCCATGGCGTCCGGGGACGTCCGCCCCTACGTGGGCTCCTCGGACATCACGATGATGTACAGCGTGGTGGACATCGCGGGGATCAACAGCATCTCCGCACCGGTCCTGGCGAACGCCGTGGCGGCGATCGCCGGGATGGCCCGGGCCTACGGACGCACCTCCCCGCAGGGCCGCCCGCCCGTGCTGGGCGCGGGCAGCCGCCCGCTGGTCGCGGCGAGCATGGCGGGCGTGACCACGGCCGGTGTGGACGCGGCGCGCGAGCGGCTGACGGAACTCGGCTACGAGGTGCTGGTCTTCCACGTCAGCGGCACCGGCGGCCGCACCCTGGAGACGCTGGCCGGGCAGGGGGTCTTCGCGGGCGTCCTCGACCTCACCCTGAGCGAGCTGGCCGACGAGCTGTGCGGGGGCATCCTCAGCGCCGGCCCCGACCGGCTCAGCGCGGCCGGGCGGGCGGGAGTCCCGCAGGTGGTGAGCCTGGGGGCACTGGACATGGTGAAATTCGGCCCGCTGGAGAGCCTTCCCCGGCGGATCCGCGACCGGGGGGTCCACGTCCACAACCCGTCCATCACGGTGACCCGTACGACCGCGGCCGAGTGCGCGGAGCTCGGCCGCCGGGTCGCCGCGAAACTGCGCGCCGCGAGCGGCCCCACGGCCGTCTGCGTCCCGCTCCGTGGACTGTCCACGCTGGGCGCGCCGGGCGGCCCGTACCATGACCCCGGCGCGGACCGGGCCTTGTTCGCGGCGCTGCGCGAAGGGTTGCGGGGCAGTGCCGCCCGGCTCTTCGACTACGACACGCACATCAACGATCCGGCCTTCGGGCGGGCGGCGGCCGACCGGCTGCACGCCATGATCGGCGCGATGTCGGCCGCGGCCTGAGACACCCTCCGTGGTCGGGAACCGGCCACGGCGGAAACCACGTCCCATGTGGCGTCCGGTCCGGGGAGGGCCGGTGGACTGCCGGTCCCGGACCGGTCGTCCGAACGGAACAGCGGCGCCACACAGCAGGCAGGGGGCAGGAACGATGAACGACACGCGGGCGGCATGGTCGGTCCCCGGTTACACCGAGGTCCGGGAGCTCGGTTCGGGCGGCAGCGGCCGCGTGGTGCTCGCCGTCCACGACGGCACGGGCACGCCGGTCGCGGTGAAGTACCTCAGCGACCGGCTGCGCCAGGACCCTGCGTTCGTCGGGGAGTTCCGGGCCGAGGCCCGCCTCCTGGGCGGGCTGGAGACCCCGTACGTGGTCAGGCTGTACGAGTACGTCGAGGCGTCCGGCGGCGCGGCCATCGTCATGGAGCTGGTGGACGGAATCTCGCTGCGCGCGCTGCTGAAGCAGTCCGGGCAGGCCGACGCGGAGGCCGCGCTGGTGGTCCTCAAGGGGTCCCTGCTGGGGCTCGCGGCGGCGCACCGGGCGGGCGTGGTCCACCGGGACTACAAGCCGGAGAACGTGCTGGTCGCACCGGACGGCTCGTCGAAGCTGGTGGACTTCGGGATCGCGGCGAACCGGGGCAGCACACCCGGCGTCGCCGGGACCCCCGCCTACATGGCTCCCGAGCAGTGGCAGGGCCGGCCGGCCTCCCCCGCGGCCGACGTGTACGCGGCGACGGCCACCTTCTTCGAGTGCCTCACCGGGCGCAAGCCGTACGACGGGGAGAACTTCGCGGAGCTCGCCGTCCAGCACATCGAGGCGCCGGTGCCGGAGACCGAGGCGCCGGAGCCCGTGCGCCCGCTGATCCGGCGCGGCCTCGCGAAGGCACCGGAGCAGCGGCCGGAGAACGCCGAGGCGTTCGTCGCGGAGCTGGAGGGGGTCGCGCTGGCGGCGTACGGGCCCGAATGGGAGGAGCGCGGGCAGCGCAAGCTGGCGGCGCTGGCCGCGCTGCTGCCGCTGCTGTTCCCCTCGGCGGGCGGCGCGGCGGCGGGTACCACGGCGGTGGCCACCACCACGGTGCCCAGCGGTTCGGGCTGGGCACCGGGCCGCCGTGGCTGGCTCGCGGCGGGCGTGGCGCTGGTGACGGGGGCCGTACTGGTCCTGACGACGGAAGCGATCGGCGCGTCCCCGGGCGGCGCCTCGGCGCTGAGCTCCTTCGCCACGACGAGCGCGGCCCCTCCCGGCTCGGCCTCCCCGAGCCCGAACCCGAACCCGACGGACTCCGCCTCCCCTTCGCCGAGTCCGAGCCCCTCGGCGTCCCCGAGCCCCTCGCCGTCCGGATCGACCTCACCGTCCGCGTCACCGTCGTGGTCGACGAGCCCCACCCCGAAGCCGACGGTGAGCTGGCCGCCCACCCCGACGCCGACGCCCACGCCCACTCCCACGCCCACGCCCACGCTGAAGGTCTCGAACGTCGCCGTGTCGCTCAGGACCGGGGTCTACCGCGGCGACGCGACGATCTCGGTCACCAGCCAGGGAACCGGTTCGGTGACCGTGGTGGTGGAGTGGTTCCTGGGCGGTGCACAGGGCTCCTACTCCGTCCCCGACGGCACCGACTCGTTCGTGGTGCAGGCCGGCTCGACCGCCCCGGTGGTCAGGTCGCACACCTTCACCCGCGACCGCGGCTGCTACGGCGGCGTCCGGGTCACCACCAAGCCCACGGCCGGAAACAAGTCCGCGTCGGCCTCGCAGTACCTGCTGCGCTGCCAGGAGGTACCCCGATGAGCGGTTCCGGCGCCCCCGAGGGCGACGACTACAGCGCCACCGTCCTCGGCAGCCATTGGTTCAGCGGCCCCCCGGCCACGACCAAGAGGATGCCTCCCGAACCGGTGGCTCCCGACCGGGTC
Organism: Streptomyces avidinii; assembly: GCF_045161815.1. Lineage (NCBI taxonomy): Bacteria > Bacillati > Actinomycetota > Actinomycetes > Kitasatosporales > Streptomycetaceae > Streptomyces > Streptomyces avidinii. The sequence goes on along the minus strand of NZ_CP108863.1, from coordinate 7,660,310 downwards.
GAGGGCTCCGTGCTCCGGTTCGGGCCCGGGGTCACCGCGGCCATGCCTGCGCCGTTCCCCCTCGAGGCGGCGGTGGTCGGCGCGCAGCCGCCCCGGCGGCGCCGGTGGGCCGGACTGCGGCGGTACACCCTCGCGGCGGTCGTGCTGGCCGCGGTACTCGTATACCTCGGGTGGCAGCGGCTCGGGCCCGGCATCGAGGTCCGGGACGTGGCCGTGAGCACCGATCCCAAGGGCCCGGCCTGTGATGCGGCGGCCGATGTGGTGGCCGTCGTGGCGACCAACGGGCGCCCCGGCACCCTCACCTATCGATGGGTGCGCAGCGACGGCACGCAGTCCGAGCAGCTGACCGAACGGGTGCCGCGCGGGCAGCGGGAGGCCCGGCTGCACCTGCTGTGGACCTTCCGGGGCACGGGGAACTACCCGGCGAGGGCGGAGCTCCGGTTGGTGTCGCCCGGACAGCGCACGGCCTCGGTGGAGTTCACGTACCGCTGTTCCGCGTAGCGGACGCGGACGCGGTGGCGGCGCCGACGCCGGGCAGCCGGATGACGGCGAGTCCGCCGTCGAGATCGACCCGGGTGCGCGGCGGTGCGCCGTCCTCCTCGTCGTCGCGCATGACGAGGGCGCTCTGCCGCTCCTTGAGCTCGTTCTGCTTGCCCGGCGAGAAGCTGGCGTGCAACTGCTCGAAGCCGGTGGCCGATATCTGCCCCTGCCGGCCGTTCCAGCGCCAGGGCAGCAGCCCGGCACGTCCGGCGCGGACCAGTGCCAGGTCGAGGAAGGCCACGGCGGTGAGCACCAGAGCCAGCCCGGGAAGGGTCATGAAGATGACGAAGCCCATGGACCGACGGTAGCCGACCCCTGGCTTCGGCCGTTCGGCCGAGGGTGCACCGTGGGAACCGGCCGTCCGGCCGAAGCGCGAGCCCCGGGTCCGCCGGTCGACTCGAAGACGTGGACGAGGGCTCGGGGTCGTCCTCCGGCACCGCCGCGTGCCGCGTTCCGGCCGGGCGTGCACCCCCACCGGAACGTGACCGTCCCCGCACGGTTGCCGACTTCGCGCGGGGGCCCGCGGCCGCTTCGGGGAGCAGCCGCGGGCCGCTGCGCGTTCCGCCCCCGCCGCAACCGGGGGACGGACGTCCGGGGCCCGGCCGGGGTCAGAACCGGGCGTGCGCGGTGATGTCCGCCTCGAACTCGCCGGTCATCGCGGGGGTCACCGTCGGCCGGCACTGCCGGACCGCCGCCAGGTAGTCCTCCGTGGTCGCGCCCAGCTGCGCGGCCGCCGCGCCGCGCGCGCCCACCGCCTCCAGGTCCCGTTCGAAGGACACCTGCGCCGCGATCCGTGCCGCGTGCTCGATGTCGGCCGGCGTGAACAGCTCGGTGGCCGCCACCAGGGCGCTCACGTCCACGTCCACGCGTCCCGTCGTGTAGCGGGACCAGATCGCGGCGCGGGCGCCGGCGTCCGGGGTGCCGATCGGGATGAGGTAGTCGAAACGGCCGGGCCGCAGGAAGGCCGGGTCGAGCGAGCGGATGGAGTTGGTGGCGCACACCAGCAGCCGTTCGTCACCCTCCCGGAAGCCGGGTATCAGCTTCAGCAGTTCGTTCGTCACCCCGTGGATCCCGCCGGGCTGCGCGGGCTCGGTGCGCACCGGCGCGATCTCCTCGACCTCGTCGATGAAGACGAGGACGCGCTCCAGCTCGGCGATCCGGGCGAAGGCGTCGCGCAGTGCGGCCGCCAGGTTGCCCTCGTCGGCGAGACGCGAGGGCAGCAGTTCCACGAAGGGCCAGCCGAGCCGGGAGGCGATGGCCCGCGCGAAGGTGGTCTTGCCGGTGCCCGGCGGGCCGAAGAGGGTGATGGCGCGCGGCGGCCGCACCCCGTGCGAGGCGGCCCGCTCGGGCTCGGCGAGCGGCAGCACCACGCGCCGCTCGATGAGGTCCTTCTCCTTCTCCATACCGGCGACCCTGGTCCACAGGTCATTGGGCAGGAAGCGACCGCCGAGGTCGTCCAGGAGCCCCGCGGCCGGTCCGTGCAGCGGCTCGGTCTTCTCGAAGTAGGCGACGGCCGGCTGCCGGGTGTACCCGGCGTTGAGGAGGCCCTCGCCGAGCATGTCCTCCTCGGGCAGGACGTACGCGATACGGCCGACGCGCGCCGCGATCAGCCGGCGCTCCAGCTCGACGAGCAGCGCGCTGGCCAGGCCGCGGCCGCGCCAGCCGGCGGCGATCGCGATGCGCATGACCCAGGCCCGTTCCCCGGTGACGCAGGCGAGCGCCGCGCCGATCGGGACGCCCTGGTGGACGGCGACCACACAGGGCTGGCGGTCGGTCAGCGCGCTGATGCACTCGGCGAGCGAGAAGACGGACTCCTGGCCGAGTTCGGCCGTGGTGTCGATCAGATGGACCACCGCTGCGAGATCGCTCTCGCGGTAGTCGTGGATGAGCCAGTTCACCGGGTACCGCCCCTCGTTCGTGCTCCTGCGGCGAGGCTAGGGGCCGGTGGGCCGGCCGCTCACGCTCCGTGGTGCACAACAGCCGGTCGGGAAACCGTCCGTGGCGTCCATAGACTGGTGCTTTCCGCCGACGCCCCGCACCGAGGATCCGCGCACCTTCATGCCTTCCGACATACCTGTCATACGTGCCGCATCCGCTGCATCCCCTGCATCTGCATCCGCCCTGTCCGATTCCCGAGGCCGGCGCGTCCTCGTGTGGCTGGTCCCCTTCCTGTGGACGCTGGGGCTGGGGCTGTGGGGGCTCTCACGACAGGACAGCGTGTGGCGGGACGAGGCGGCGACCTGGCAGGTGGCCGGGCGGTCGGCGGGTGAGATATGGGCGATGCTCGCGAACGTCGACGCCGTGCACGGGCTCTACTACCTGCTGATGCACGGCCTCTTCGAGGTCTTCGGGGCGAGCACGACGACCCTGCGGCTGCCGTCGGTGCTGGCCGTCTCGGCCGCCGCGGCGTGCGTGGCGCTGATCGGGCGGCGCCTGGCCGGCTTCTGGGCCGGGCTCGGGGGCGGGCTGGCCCTCGGACTGCTGCCGGCGGTCCAGTTCTACCTCCAGGAGGGCCGGCCGTACGCGCTGGTGGCGGCGGGGGCCGGGATCTCCACCCTGCTGCTGGTCTCGCTCCTGGAGAGCCGGCCGGGGCGGCGGACCTGGCCGCGCTGGGCGGCGTACGGGATCACCGTGCTGGTGTGCGCCCTGCTGAACTGGCTGTCCCTGCTGGCCCTCCCGGCACACGCGGCGACCCTGGGGTGGGTCCGGGCCGAGCGGGCGGTGTGGCTGCGCTGGGCGGCGTCCGGCTCGGCGGCGGTGGCGGGGGCGCTGCCGTTGATCCTGTTCAGCCGGGGCCAGTCCGACCAGGTGTCGTGGATACCGCCGCTGACCTGGCACATGCTGATCGGGCCGGGGATCCTGCTGGGGATCGGCGGCCTGGGGGCGTGGGCGGACCGGCCGGACCGCAGGGCGCTCTCGGTGGCCGCGGTCGGCCTGCCGCTGCTGGCGGTGCCGCAGCTCGGGCTGATCGGACTGTCCCTGGTGCAGCCGCTGTTCCAGGACCGGTACGTGCTGTTCAGCATGGTGGGGCTGGCCCTGTTGATCGGCGCCGCCCTGGCCGCCGCCGTACGGTCCTGCGCGCCCCGGTACCCGAGGGCGGCGGGTCTGGTGGTGCCGGGCGTGGTCGGGGTCTCGGTGCTGGCCCTGCTGCCGGTGGAGCTGGGCAAGCGGGCCCCGGCGAGCCGGGTCGACGACGTCCTGGCGGTGGCCGGTGAGGTGGCCGGGCTGAAGCGGGACGGGGACGCGGTGCTGTTCGTCCCGGCCGCGCGGCGGGACACGGCGCTGGTGTCGCCGAGCGCCTTCGGCGGCCTGGCCGATGTGGCGCTGGCCGCGTCCCCGGTCGCCTCGGCCACCCTGAAGGGCGAGGAGGCGGAGCCGGCGCGGATCCGGGAGGCGCTCCTCGGGCAGCGGCGGGTACTGCTGGTGACGGACGCGGCGAAGGTGGCCAGGGCACCGTCGGCGGAACGCGACAAGGCCAAGGCGGCGGTCCTGCGCGAGTACTTCGACGTGGTGGCGGACCGGCAGGTGCGGGGGCGACGGGTAACGGTGTACGAGCGCCGCGCCTAGGGCGTGGTGCGGGTCGGGAAGGAGAAGCGGTAGCCCTGCTCGGTGAGCCAGGGCAGGTACTTCTTCAGCGCCGCGACCGTCTCGCTGCGGTCGCCGCCGCCGTCGTGGAAGAGGACCGTCGGCTGCTGGGGGAGCTTGCCCTCCACGGCGGAGAGGATGGCCTCCAGGCCCGGGCGGCTCCAGTCCTTGGGGTCGACGCTCCAGCCCAGCGGCCGCATGCCGCTCTCGGCGGCGATCGCGCGGCTGGCGGGGGTGAACGCTCCGCCCGGCGCGCGGTAGTAGGTGACGGGGACCCCGGGCACGGCCTTCTCGATCATGGCCTTGCCCTCGAGTATCTGCCGGCGCTGGTAGGCGACGGGCTTGTGGTCCATCGTGACGTCGTGGTCGACGGAGTGGTCGCACAGCTGGTGCCCGTCGGCGGCGACCGCACGCACCAGCTCCGGGTACTTCTGCGCCTTGGTGCCGATCATGCAGAAGGTGGCCTTGACGTGGTTGTCCCGCAGCGTCTTCAGGACCTGGGGCGTCCAGCGGGGGTCCGGGCCGTCGTCGATGGTGATCGCGACGTGGCGGCCCGTGCCCTGCGCCAGCCGGGAGATCTCCAGCGGGACCTTGGCGGCGGTGCCCTGGGCGGAGCCTGCGTTTCCGGCCGGCACGGAGTGGCCGGCGGGGGGCGCGTCCGGGGCGCGGTCCACCGAGCCGTCCGTGGCTGCGTACGCAGGGGTGCCGGCTGCCGCCAGGAGGCCGAGGGCCGCGGCCGCGAAGGCGGATCCCGCTCGTCGACGACGTGCGGAAGTGGTGGTGATGCGCATGGACGTGCTCTTCCTTTGCCCTCGGCCCCCGGATCTCGCGTGATCGGTCCAGGCTAGGTCATCCGTCCGGAGCCCCCCCTTGGCCGAATGGCCCGATTTGTGTGGTTCGGAACACGCGAGCCTCCCGCCCGATGCCGACAACGCCGAAACGCCAACGGCTGTGGCGGATCCCGGGCCCCCCGACGTGTGTGAGCAGTGTCACGGCAGGGCGGCGCACGGGCATCCGCCGTGGCGCCATGGCCTACGGCGCCGTCGCCGCCCCGCAGTGCTTCCTGATGAGCGCGTACGAGGCGATGCGGTCGCCGAGGTCGTGGACGGGCGTGGTCAGCATCAGCTCGTCCGCGGCGGTCTCGGCGGCCAGTTGCGCGAGCCGCCGCACGACCGTCTCGGGCGTGCCGACGGCCTGCTGGGCGCGGAAGCCCGCCAGCGCCGGGCGTTCCTGCTCCGTGAAGGGGTGGGCGGCCGCCTGCGCGGGGGTGGGGAAGGGAATCCGGCTCTCGCCCTTCAGGAGTCCGGCCTTGACGACGTTCATCGGCCCCGCGCGCCGGACGGCTTCCTCCTCCGTCTCCGCGCACACCGCCTCCACGCACAGCAGTACGCGCGGCCGCTCGCACCAGCGGGACGGGATGAAGGCCGACCGGTATCGCTCCAGCACCGCACGGGTGCTGTCCGGCCGGATGTGGTGCGCGACGGCGACCGGCAGACCGAGTTCCGCGGCGAGCGCGGCCCCCGCGGGGCTGGAGGCCAGCAGCCACGGCTCCGGCAACGGACCCAGGGCGACCTCGTCCACCAGGAACGACAGGATCGCGGCCACGTCCTCCCGGTACTCGGCATCCGTCGCCGGGCCGGCGCCGCGGCGCAGCGCCCGCGCGGTGGCCTCGTCGAACGTGCCGGGACCGCGGCCGATACCCAGGTCGATGCGGTCCTCGTGCAGGGCGGCCAGCGTGCCGAACTGCTCCGCGAGCGTGATGGGGGCGTGGTTGGGGGCCAGTACCCCGCCCGAGCCGAGGCGGATGGCCGAGGTCGAGGCGGCCGCGTGCGCCGTCAGTACGACCGGTGGGAAGGCGCCGATCGCAGGGGAATGGTGATGCTCCGCGTACCAGATGCGGTGGTAGCCGAGGTGTTCCAGTCCTTGGGCGAAGGCCGCGGTGTCCCGCAGGGTGTCCGCGGCGCGGGTGCCCGTTTGCACCATCGCGACTTCCAGCGCTGAAAGGGGTATGTCGAGCATGGCGTCAGCATAGGGAGCGCGGGTGGCGGCGCGGGCGAGCGTGATCGTTTTCGCGCCACGCCGCCACGCCGCCGGATGAGCCGCGATGGTGGCTCAGTGCCCCTTGAGCAGGGCGCAGACGAAGTCCTCCTGCACGGTGCGCAGTCGGGCCAGCAGCGCGGGCTTGTTGCCCTTGCTGGTCTGGGTGTTGATCGAGAAGGTCAGTGACCGGGTGCCGTCGGGTGTGGCGGCGGCGAGCTGGGTGTACCCGGGGAAGTTTCCGGTGTGGCCGTAGAGCACTCCGCAGCGGGTGGTGTACTGGAAGATCGCCAGCCCGGCGGCGTTGGTACCGGGGCCGGCCGGCTCGGAGGAGTCGCCGGGGCGGAAGGTCAGCTGCTCCTTGCGGGTCTGCGCCGACAGCAGGGCGGGGCCGCCGTAGGCGCGGATGAAGGTGCCCAGTTCCCTGGGGGTGGAGACGATGCCACCGGAGGCCCAGACGCCGGAGGCGCCCAGTGCCTCGCTGATGTCCTCCGGTTCGGCCGGCGGCTCGACGTCGTAGCCGTGCAGGTACGGCTGCGGGAGCCGGTAGCCCAGGGGCAGGCTGGTGCGGCGCAGCCCCAGCGGGCGGTACACGAGCTCCTTGAGGAGGTCCTCGTAGCGGCGGTCGGTGACGGCCTCGGCCATCAGCGCGACGGCGATGTTGTCCGAGTTGGAGTACTCGTACAGGGAGCCGGGGACGAAGAGCAGCGGCTCGTCGGCCACGAAGTCGAGAAGGGTGCGCGGGTCGAACACGTGGCGCGGGTCCGCCCGGAGGATCTCCACGAACCCAGGGTCGGTCGTGTAGTCCGGCAGGCCGCTCGTGTGCTGGAGGAGCTGACGCAGCGTCACCGCGTGCCAGGCCTCGGGCTGCCCGGGCAGGCGCTCGCCGATGGTGTCGTCGAGGGAGAGCAGGCCCTGGTCGACGAGCCGCAGTGCCACGGCCCCGCTGAACGCCTTGGCGATGCTGGCGATGCGCATGTGGTCGTCGGGGTGCGGTGGGCGGCCGGTCGCGATGTCGCCGACACCGGCCGTGTACACCTGGGTACGGTCGCCCCGGGTGAGCATGGCGATGACTCCGGGCGGGCCGTCGTCCTGGGCGACGAGCTCGTCGAGCTGCCGCTGGAGGAGCTTGTCGTGGTGCGGGCGGCCGTCGCCCGGGCCCGGGTCGCCGGCCGCCTGCGCGGGCTGCAGCAGCCCTCCGAGCGCGGCGGCGGTCAGGACGGTGGCGGACAGTCCGGTGCGGAGGCGGCCTCGGCGGGCGCGGACACGGGTCGGCATGTGCGTGGCTCCTGGTGTGCGCTGGGACGGGGGCGGGCGGCGCCCGGCCGGTCCCAGCAGTAGCAGCCCGGGTGGCGCGCCGGTCCGCGGCGCGCTCCGCCACCCCCCGGTTGGCTGCGTCAGCCGGCTATCCACCCCGGAGGCGTGCAGGGGGTCCGCCGGGCGGACGGCTGCCGAAAGCCGACAAAGGGGGGCCTGTCCGGGCATGCCCCGGCCTTCACGGCGGGTTCACGGGATTCACAGCGGATTCATACGGAACACCAGCCTCCGGACATAGGTTCGGCGGGCAGGGTGGAAACATGATCCAGTCCACGCTCCCCCGAACGGCCCGGCGCACCCGTGCGCGGCGGGCGTCCCGGATCCTGCTCGCGCTGGCCGCGATGCCCGCGCTGCTCGGCGTAGACCTGCCCGACGCGGCGGCCGCGTCGCCGCTCGGCGTCACCGCTCAGGCGCGGCCCGGAGCCACGGCGGACCGGGTGGGCGCGCTCTTCGCGGGCGGGCTCGACGGCGGGCACTTCTGCACCGCCGCGGTGGTGCACAGCGAGGGCCGCGATGTGATCGCCACCGCCGCGCACTGTCTGGAGAACCCGGACACCACCGTCTTCGCACCGGCCTACCGCGACGGCGAGGCCCCGTACGGCGTCTGGAAGCTCACCGGCGTGTACATCGCAGCGGGCTGGACGGACGGCCAGGACCCGGACGACGACATCGCCTTCGCCACGGTCGCCCCGGCGGACGGCGCGCCGGGCGGAGCCGTGGAGGACCTGGTCGGTGGTTTCCCGGTCGCCACCGAGCAGCCGGACGACGCCAGGGTGACGGTCATCGGCTACCCGCGCACCCAGGAGACCCCGCTGCGCTGCGCGAACACCACCACTCTGCTCACCGAGACGCAGCGCCGCATCGACTGCCCGGACCTCACCGGCGGCACCAGCGGCAGCCCCTGGCTGGTGGGCGGCGCGCTGGCGGGGGTGCTCGGCGGGTACGAGGGCGGCGGGAGCGTGCCGGAGATCTCGTACAGCGCGGTGCCGGGCGACGAGGCGGTTGAGCTGTACCGGCAGGCCCGGTCCTGACCCGAGGTCGGCCCGGGCGGGTCACAGGGGCGGGAGGCGCCTGCGCAGGAGGCAGAACTCGTTGCCCTCCGGGTCGGCCAGGACGTGCCAGCCCTCGGTGCCGGTCTGCCCGACGTCGGCGGGCCTGGCGCCGAGCGCGAGCAGCCGCTCCAGCTCGGCGTCCTGGTCACGGTCGGTGGCGTTGACGTCGATGTGGAGCCGGAGCTTCCCGGACCGCGGAACGCTGCTGGGACTGAGAACGAGGGTGGGCTGCGCCCCGCCGAAGCCGGCGTCGGGCGGACCGATCTCGATGCTTCCGTCGTCCTCCCGGCCCAGTTCCGCGTAGCCGAGTACCTCGCTCCAGAACGCGGCGAGCCGCTCGGGGTCGGCGCAGTCGATGACCAGCTCACTGATGCGGCATGCCATGCACGTCAGTGTAGGGACACGCCCTTCCGTCCGGCCGGGATGCGTTCCGCGTCCGGCGCCGGGGACTGTGCGGGGAACAGGTCCGTCGAGGGCCCGCGTGGGGTGGCCGCGCGGATGTCCTGCACCCCGCGGCGCAGGCGGTCCCGCAGCAGCCGGCCGAGCGGACGTTCCACGAGCCGGTGGATGAGCCAGGCGAGCAGCAGCATCGTGACGGTCACCCCGAGGACCAGGGGTACGGGCGCCACGTCCCGGCGGAAGTGATGGATGAGGGTCAGCCCGGCCATCATGTGGATCAGGTAGAGCGGGTACGTGAGCGCCCCGGCGTGCGGGAGCCAGAGCCACTGGACGCCGTCGAGGGCGCCGAGCGCCAGGGCCGCCATGAGAACGAAACCCAGCACGATGATCAGGTGGGCGGGCCAGGCGGGCGTCTGCTGGGTGGCGTCCCGGCCCAGGCTGGAGATCATGCGGGCGTGCACGTGGTGCTGCGCGAGGAGGAACTGGACGCCGACGACGGCCCACAGGACGGCGTTCGGCCGGAAGCGGCGCATCAGGTAGAAGCCGATGCCGGCGATGAAGTACGGCGAGGAGGTCGGGACCGCGAAGAAGGACAGCACGCCGCTGTCGGCGGTGGGGGCGACGACACCGGCGAGGGTCCAGGCGGCACAGAACAGGACGCAGTTGCGGTAGGTCACGCCGCGCATGACCACGAGCGCGAACAGCACGTAGAACTTGAGCTCGACGAACAGGGTCCAGTAGGCGTCGTCGATGTTCGGGACCCCGACGCCGCCCTGGAGCATGGACAGGTTCACCACGACGTCGCTGAACGACTCGACCTGCCTGATCTCGGGCCAGGCGAACAGCACGAGGGAGGAGAAGACCACGGCGGCCCAGTAGGCGGGGAAGAGCCGCGAGACCCGGGACACCGCGAAATCGCCCATGGTGCGACCCCACGCGCTCATACATATGACGAACCCGCTGACCATGAAGAAGATCTCGACGCCGAGCCAGCCGTAGACGGCGAACCGGTGGGCGATCGGGAAGACGCTCTCCGGGGGCTCGCCCCAGGGGCTCGCGAGGGCGACGTAGTGGTAGAAGAGCACGCCGAGTGCGGCGAGGACCCGGATCCCGTCGAGGACTGCCAGGCGCCCGCCGGGGGCCGCTCCGGCAGGCGCGCCGCCATGGCCGCACGCCTGGGACTCTCCGGCTGAACCGCGCGAGATCATCCTCCGACCGCCCTCCCTGGATATGCGGCTGTCCTATGACCGCCTCGGGTCAGCGGCACCCTACAGCGCACGTACGAGCAGCTCACAGCGGCTGATCGGCCGGGGCCTCGAACCAGGTCGGCTCGTCGCGCAGGGCCCGCTGGATGCGGTCCAGGCCGAAGGGATCCAGCGGCGGCAGCGCGTCCACCTCGAACCACGCCACCTCGAGGGACTCGTGATCATTGGCCCGCGCCTCGCCGCCCGTCGCACGGCAGCGGAAGGTGATGTCCTGGAACTGGCAGATGTCACCGTTGGGGTAGGTCATCCGCTCCGTCATCTGGACGAGCACCACGCGCTCGGCGACGCAGCGCACCGCCGTCTCCTCGTACACCTCGCGCACGGCGGTCTCGGCGGGCTGCTCCCCCGGCTCGGCGATTCCACCGACCACTGCCCAGTGCCCCGTGTCGGAGCGCCGGCCGAGCAGCACCCGGCCGAGGTCGTCGAAGACAATGGCCGTCACCCCGGGCAGCAGGAGCAGCTGGTGCCCGGCGGAGGCGCGGATCTGACGGATGAATTCGGGTGTGGTCATGACCCGACCCTACGAGGCCGCGCCCCGGGTCCCGCCTCGGGCGGCGCGGCGCGAGCCGATCCGGCGGGCCAGGAGCAGGCCGAAGCCACCGGCCGCGAGCAGCAGCAGTGCGTACTCCGGCAGCGGTCCGAGGACCGTGGCCGGGGTGCGGCCGGAGCGCAGCGGGATCTCGGCGACCAGCGCGTCCGCGGTGAACATCTTCGTCTGCGAGACGACCCTGCCGTCGGGGCGGATGACGGCGCTGACCCCGCTGGTGACGGGGACGAGGACGGTCCGGCTGTGCTCGACAGCGCGGATCCGGTCCATGGCCAGCTGCTGGTAGGTCATCTGGCTCCGGCCGAAGGTCGCGTTGTTGCTCGGTACGGCGATCACCTGCGCGCCGTCCTGGACGGTGGAGCGGACGGCGTCGTCGAAGGCGGCCTCGAAGCAGGTGACCATGCCGATGCCGCTGCCGGCCATGTCGAAGACGCCGGGGTCCTTGCCGGGGCCGAAGTCGCGGCGCACGCGGTCCACGTCGGAGCTGAAGAGCCGCACGACGGAGCGCATCGGGATGCGCTCGCCGAAGGGCTGGATCTTGCGCTTGTCGTAGGTGACGGTGGGGCCCTTGACCGGGTCCCACAGGATCATGGTGTTGCGCAGCGGGCCCGTCTCCGGGGCCACCACCGCGCCGATGGCGACGGGCACGCCGATGGCCTTGACCGCCTGGTCGATGACGTCGTGGGCGTCGGGTTCGGCGTAGGGGTCGAGGTCGGAGGAGTTCTCCGGCCAGACGACGAAGTCGGGCTTGGGGGCGCGCCCGGCCCTGACGTCCTCGGCGAGCTGCACGGTGCGCTTGGCGTGGTTGTCCAGGACGGCCCGGCGCTGGGAGTTGAAGTCGAGGCCGAGGCGGGGCACGTTGCCCTGGATGACGGCGGCCACGACGGTGCCGTCCTCGGCCGCGTCGGAGACCAGCGGGCGGGCGGCGAGGCCCGCGCCGATCGGGGCGGCGATGGTGAGGGCGGTCAGCGCGGCGGTGGTGCGGCCGGGGTGGCTGCGGGCGATGCGCAGGGCTTCGTAGAGGCCGAATCCGCAGAGCGCGACGCCGAAGGAGAGCAGCGGCGTGCCGCCGAGGGCGACGAGCGGGGTGAAGACGCCGTCGGCCTGTCCGAAGGCGAGCTTGCCCCAGGGGAAGCCGCCGAAGGGTGCCCGGGCCCGCAGGGCCTCGCCGGCCACCCAGACGGCGGCGGCCAACAGTGGCCAGGCCGGGAGCCGGCTGACCAGGGCGATACCGAGGCCGGTGAGGCCGATGAGGAGCGCTTCGAGGGTGCTCAGCGCCAGCCAGGGCACCGGGCCGACCTCCTCGCCGGTCCAGGACAGGAGCGGCAGCAGGAAGCCGAGGCCGGAGAGGAGCCCGAGGCCGAAGCCCGCCCGGGCGCGGCGGCCGTGGAGGCAGCCGGCGAGCAGGGCGAGGGCGAAGGGCGCCAGCCACCACAGGGGGCGGGGCGGGAAGCTGAGGTAGAGCAGCACGCCGGAGAGGGCGGCGAGCCCGGCGCGCAGCAGCCCGTAGCCCCTCCGCTTCGCGGCGGGCGCGGTGGTGGCGGGCGAATCGGCCGCCCCGGCCCGGGGCCCGTCGGCGGCCTGCGGGGGCTCGTTCCCGGTCGCGCGGGTGACACTGCTGCTCATCTGGCGGAGTGTACGTCCCCGGACCTCGCGGACCGGTAAGGCCCCGGCCCGACCCACGGGACACACGGCTGGACGGACGGCCTGGGCCCGGCAGGATCCGGAAGAGACGGCCTAGCGGGCGAGGGCGCGCAGGTGGGTGCGGATGACGCGGACGGCGTTCTCGGCATCGTCGACGGTGACGGTGAACCGCTTGCCGTCGCCCAGGGTGAGGGCCACGCCCTCGCCGCGCCGGACGATGATCGCGGTGCCCTTCTCGGGGCGCCAACGATGGCCCCAGCCTCCCCACTGCTGCGGCGTGATGCTGGGGACGAACTCGGCGGAGGTGACCTCGGTGAGCCGGATCCTGCGGCGCGGCACCCCTATGTGGCCGCAGCGCACTTCCATGGCCTCGGCGTCGACGGTGACGGCGACGTGCACGAAGGCCAGGGTGCCGTAGAGGATGAGCAGCCCGACGGCGAGGCAGCCGATGACGGACATGAGGAGGGGGACGATGCCGGCGGTCCAGGCGTAGTCGACGGCCAGTTCGATGCCGAGCGCCAGACAGGCCGCGCCGATGGCTGCGAGCAGCCACTGCGCACGGTTGGAGGCGCGGCCCGCCCAGAGCGGACCCGGAGGGTGACCCGTCATGTGTAGCAGCGTACTCACGTTCCGGTTGCCCGCCACTGTCTCGCGCCCACCTGGTTCGGCGTCGCCCCTCCGGCCGTTCTCCGTCCCGTTCTCCGGGCCGTCGTCCAGCCCTTCCGCCAGCTCTTCGGCAGCAGGCGGACGAGCGCGTCGCGCAGGGCGGGGCGGCGGCCGGTCATGAAGCGATGCAGCTTCCGGGAGCCGAAGGCGACGCGCTGGGCGCTGCGGCGGCGCTCGGTGTCGTACGCGCGCAGGGCTCCGGGCAGCCCGGCGTGACCGGCCGGACCGGCCGGACCGGCCGAGGAAACGGCCCGGTCCAGGGCCTCGGCATCGAGGAGGGCGGTGCAGGCGCCCTGGCCGAGGTTGGGCGTCATGGCGTGGGCGGCGCCCCCGACGAGGGCGATCCGGCCGTCGGCGACGAAGGTGCGGAGCGCCGGGTACAGGTGGCGCATCTCGCACCGGATCCAGGTCGCGGGGTCGGTCCCGGCCGGCACGCGCGGGATGGGTCGTGCCAGTCGGCGAAGGCTTCCCGTACCTGTTGGGCGGTGGTCGCCTCGGGGACGGTGGCGTACCAGTTGGTGCGGCCGGCCGGCCTCGACCGGGGTCATGCCGAAGAAGCCGCCCGCGCCCCAGGTCTCGCCGTACAGGCCGGTCTCGAATCCGGCGATGCCGATCCAGGCGACCGTGCCGATCGGGTGCGGACCGCTCTCGCCGCCGAAGTGTGCGGCGCGCACCACGCTGTTGATACCGTCGGCGCCGACGATCAGGTCGGCGTCGAGTGCGGCCGGGTCGGCGAGCCGCTGCCCGTAGGCGATCCGCGCGCCGCCGAGCCGGTCGAGCCCGGCGATCAGCGCGTCGATCAGGTCGGGCCGGGAGGCGAGCAGTTCCGGGCGGCCCGCCCGGCGTTCGAATCCGTTCGAGCGGGAGGGCGGCCAGCCGAGCCGGTCGAGCGCGCCCTGGGCGGTGGGGTGGATCCCGAAGGCGGTTCCGTAGCGTTCGGGTGCGGTCCGCCGTTCGAGGACGGTCACCTCCCAGCCGGCGCGGCGCAGGCCGACGGCGGTGGCGAGTCCGCCGATTCCCGCGCCGACGACCACGGCCGTTCCGGATCCGCCTTCGGATTCGGTTCCGGTTTCGCTCACGGCCGTCCCCTTCCCGTTCGTCGTACCGCGACACGGACCACGACCACCACAGCCGTGGTACTCCGTCCGTGGTACCACGGCTGTGGTTATGCTGCCATGGTGAACCAGGACCGGAGGGACCGGCTGCGGGACGCGGCCATCGCCGTATTGGCGGAAGCAGGCGGGCGCGGGCTGACGCACCGGGCCGTCGACGCGGCCGCCGCGGTGCCGACGGGCACCGCCAAGAACTACTTCCCGACCCGCGACGCCCTGCTGCGGGGCGCCGCCGAACGTTGCGCGGAGCGGTACCGGGCGCCGGCCGCGGCCCTCGCCGGGGCGGCACCGGGGCCCGCCGACGCGGCGCAGCTCGCGGCCCTGCTCGCAGGGCTGCTGCGCGATGCGGCCGGGCCCGGACGCCCCCGCGTGCTGGCCTGCCTGGAGCTCCGGGCCGAGGCGGCGCGACGGCCCTGGCTGGCGGCCCTGCTGGACCCGGTCGCGGCGTCCGACTTCACGGCGTACGCGCAGCTGCTGGGCGCGGCCGGACTCCCCGCCGGGCCGGAACGGGCCCGCACCCTGACCCTCGCCCTGCACGGCGCGCTCCCCCACCTGCTGACCAGCGCCCCGGCGACCCTCGCGGCGGCCGGTCTCGACGACCTGGACCGTTTCGCGCGCGACCTGCTGGCGAGCGTGTGCGCGGAGGCGAACCGGTGATCACCGCACTGGACCGGGCCGTGGGAGCCGTCGTCGGCTCGGCGGCCGGCGACGCGCTGGGCGCGCCCTACGAGTTCGGCCCCGCGGGGGAACTGACCGCGCGCGGCACGGAGATGGCCGGGGGCGGCGGCTGGGACCCGGGCGAGGCGACGGACGACACGCAGATGGCCGTCCTGGTCGCCGAATCCCTGCTGGAGTGCGGCGGTCTCGAACTCCCCGACGTCTTCGGCCGGTTCCAGCGCTGGGCGGCAGGTCAGCCCAAGGACATCGGGCTGCAGACCGAGGACGTGCTGACCAACGGCGAGTCCTGGGAGCTCGCGGCGGCCCTGCACTTCCAGATCAACGCGCGGGCCGCGGGCAACGGTTCCCTGATGCGGGCCGCCACCTCGGCGGTCTACTTCGCTCCCGCCGGACAGCGGGCAACCATGGACGCCGCCCGGCGGATCGCGGCGCTGACGCACGGCGACCGGGCCGCCTGGGAGGGGACCGCGATCCTGCACGAGCTCGTCCGCGTCGCCCTGGAGGGGGCCGATCCGCTGGCCGCCCTCCCCGCGACGCTCGCCGCGGTGCACCCGGACCACCGCGAGCGGTACGTTCGCGTACTCGCCCCTGACTGGCATCCGGATCTGGCCACCGAGTTCAACGGGGCGGTGTGGCCCTGTCTGGGCTCGGCGGTGTGGGCCCTGCGGACCACCACCACCTTCGCGGAGGCGGTACGCGCTGCCGTGGACCTGGGCGGGGACACCGACACGGTGGCCGCGGTGACCGGGACGCTGGCCGGGGCCCGGTACGGCCGGCAGGCGGTCCCGGAGCACTGGACGGCGACGCTCCACGTGCCGCTGCCGGGCTTCGGGGGCCGGGTTCTGGACGCGGACGACCTGGGCGCGCTGGCTCAGCGGCTCGCGGAGGCCGGCTCGCGCTGAAGCACAGCACCAGGCGCCGCCCGGGGCGGCCGAGCGCAGCCGCCGGTCGTGCGTGACCGGGATCAGGCTGCCGCCGAAGTGGGCGAGGCCGCCCCCAGTTCCTCCACCACGGCCGGGGCCATGTGGTTCGTGGGCTCGTCCAGCAGCAGGTCGAGCGGCCGCTCCACCGGCCGGGCCGGCTCCGGCTTGCGGCGCCGACCGGCGGAGAGCTGGCGCACCGGACGAGTGAGGTCCGCCGGTACGAGGGGGCGTCGGCCGTCGGGCGTGGTCAGCCGACGGGTGCGCCCTGGCCCGCGAGCAGCCTGCCTTCGGCGTACGCGAGCGCGGCTGCGGGCAGGGTCCCCGCGCGCCCGCTGCGCAGCACGGCCAGGCCGCCCGTGCGCGGCAGTTCGGGCTCGGGCCGCAGGCCCAGACGGCGCAGCGCCTGGACCGCGACGGGCTCGGCGGAACCGTGGTAGACGAGCTCCGCTCCACGGGTCCGCGCGGCGAGGGCGGCCCTGATGGCACCCTCGACGAGCTCGTAGTGCGTGCAGCCGAGCACCACATCGGTGACGTCGACCGGGGTCAGCGCGGCGGCCGCGGCGACGGCGGCCGTCACGGCGGCGTCGTCGGCCGCCTCCACCGCGTCGGCGAGCCCGGGGCAGGGCACCTCGGTGACCCGGGCCCCGGCGGCGAAGTCGCGGATGAGCCCGCGCTGGTAGGTGCTGCCGGTGGTGGCGGGGGTGGCCCAGATGGCCACCCGGCCGCCGGCCGCGGCGGCGGGCTTGATCGCCGGAACGGTCCCGATGACCGGGATCGCCGGCTCCAACTCCGCCCGCAGCGCGTCCAGGGCGTGCACGCTTGCGGTGTTGCAGGCGACGATCAGCGCGTCCGGGCGGTGCGCGGCGGCGGCCCGGGCGACGGAGAGTGCCCGCTCGGTGAGGTCGGCGGGGGTGCGCGGCCCCCAGGGCATTCCGTCAGGGTCGGAGGACACGACCAGGTCGGCGTCCGGCCGCAGCCGCCGCAACGCCGCGGCCGCCGCGAGGAGGCCGATTCCGGAGTCCATGAGCGCGATCTTCACCCGGCCACCTTAGTCGACACCCACCCCGCCGCGGCCCTTACCCCGCAAGACGGAACCCCCCGGAGCCCCACCCGACGGCCCCCCGCACCGAACCCAAAGGGCCACCGCCCCCGGCACCCGTGGGGCCACCCCCACCCGGACCGGGCGCGGCCACAGCAGGCATCCGGACGCCGACCACGACCCGGGCCGGAGCCCGCCGCGCCCTGCCCGAAGGCGCGCCGCACCGGCACCACGAGGCCACCGAACCCGGATGCCGAGCCTCCGCCCCGGTACCGGGCGGCCCACCTCACCCCGGGCCAGGCACCCCACGACACCGGGACCGCGGCGCCACCGCACCCCGGAGCGGAGAACCGACTGCACCGCGACCCCGTCCCCGGGCCGAGGCGCCCCGGTGCCGGACCCGGGGAGCCCGCCGCACCGGAACCGACCGTCCCCGGACCGCGAGGCTCCGCACCGGGTGCGCAAGAGCCCGCCGCACCTGAGACCGAGGAGCCCGCAGCACCTCGAGCCGGCGACCGCGCCGTGCCAGGACGGGGGCCCACCCGGCCCGAGCCGAGGGTGGCCGCACCGGGGATCGGGACGCGCCCATGCCCGGACCGGGAGGCCCACCGCATGCGGGCCGGGAAGCCATCGCACTCCGGGCCGGGCGGCCCGCCCCCGGGGGCCGCGAGGCCACCACACCCGAACCGAAAAGGGCCATCGCCCCCGGGACACCAGGGATCGAGCCGCCACCACGCCCGTGCCGGAGGCACCCCTGGCCGCGCAGCCCACCCGCCGGGCCACGAGGCCACAACCCGGGCCATCGAAGCCACCGCACCCCGGCCGGGGCCCACCAGGCCTTCGGCCGCGCAGCCCACCCGCCGGGCCGCGAGCCCCCAGACGCGGCCGTCGAGGCCACCACCCCGGGCCGGGAGGCGCACCGCGACCCGGACCGGGAGGTCACCGCACCCCGGCCGGGAGGCCCACCGCGCCCGGGGTGGGCGGGTGCGGGACAGGCTCGGTCGGGCGCGGGACACTGCCGCCATGGGCCTCATCACCGCCGCCTGCGCGGCATTCGCCTCCCTCGCCGCCTGGCTCTGGCTCACCCTCGCCCAGGGCATGTTCTGGCGGACCGACGTCCGCCTCCCGCCCCGCACCGCCCCCACCCGCTGGCCGTCCGTCACGATCGTCGTCCCCGCCAGGGACGAGGCCGAGGTGCTGCCGCAGAGCCTGCCCTCGCTGATCACCCAGGACTATCCCGGCGAGGCCGAGGTCGTCCTCGTCGACGACGGGAGCACGGACGGCACCGGCGAGCTCGCGCGCCGGCTCGCCGCGGAGCACCCCGGGCTCCCGCTCACCGTCGTCTCCCCCGGCGACCCCGCCCCCGGCTGGACCGGCAAGCTGTGGGCGCTCCGGCACGGCATCGCGATCGCCCGCACCGCGCACGCCGCCGAGCCCGACTTCCTCCTCCTCACCGATGCCGACATCGCACACGAACCCGACAGTCTGCGCGAATTGGTCGCCGCCGCGACCTCCGCCGACCTCGATCTCGTCTCCCAGATGGCCCGCCTGCGGGTGGCCGGCCTCTGGGAGCGGCTCGTCGTACCGGCCTTCGTGTACTTCTTCGCCCAGCTCTACCCCTTCCGCCGGATCAACCGGCCCTCCGCACGGACCGCGGCGGCCGCCGGCGGCTGCGTCCTGCTGCGCACCGACACCGCCGTGCGGGCCGGCATCCCCGACTCCATCCGCCAGGCGGTCATCGACGACGTCTCCCTCGCGCGCGCGGTGCAGCGTTCCGGTGGGCGGATCTGGCTGGGGCTGGCGGAGCGGGTCGACAGCGTGCGCCCGTACCCCGCGCTCGCGGACCTGTGGCGGATGGTCGCGCGCAGCGCCTACGCCCAACTGCGCCACCAGCCCCTCCTGCTGGCCGGTACGGTCGCCGGGCTGGTGCTCGTCTACCTGGTGCCCCCGGCCGCCCTGCTGACCGGTCTCGTGACCGGGCACCCCGCCATCGCCTGGCCGGGCGGCCTGGCGTGGCTGCTGATGACGGGCACCTACCTGCCGATGCTCCGGTACTACCGCCAGCCGGCCGCGCTCGCGCCGCTGCTTCCGTTCACCGCGCTGCTGTACCTCCTGATGACCGTCGACTCGGCCGTGCAGCACTACCGGGGCCGCGGGGCGTCCTGGAAGGGCCGTACCTATGCCCGTCCCAGCGACGCCTGAAACGGCGGACCACTGCCGTCCACAACATCATCCGAGGTCACCGCGTTGTGACGCCGCGTCAGCGCAAAGTCGGTGCAACACCCAACCGGTGAGTACGAGTAGGAACAAGGTGGGGTGGAAGTGGCGAATCGTGCACGTGAACGTCAAGTGAAAGGTGAGGCCCTGACCTGCGAATATGCAGGTCAGGGCGGTGTTGACGACACCTCGCTATGGACCCGGTGAAGTCGTGGGCTTAACTTAGGTCCCATGACCTCCCCCCGCTCCACTTATGGCGGCGGTTACTACTCCGCGCCCTCCTTCCCGGACACCCCCATCTACGACTCCCTCGTCGCCGAACGCGGCACCCCGCAGATCGCCCCGATCCGCGTCCCGGCCGCCTACGAGTCCCCGAGTGCCGGATACTCGAGCGGCGGTTACCTGCCGGCCCTCGCCTCGTCGATGCCCGCGCTGCCCCCGGCCCAGCCCCAGCAGCAGACTTCGGGGTACGGATACCCGTACCAGCAGCAGTCGGCCCCCCAGCCGATGCCGCTGCAGCAGGCGCCGGCCCCGTACATCCCGCAGCAGCAGCCGATGGCGGCCCGCGGCGGGTACATGCCGCAGCCCCAGCCGCAGCAGCCCCGCCCGGCCGCCATGGCCACCGGGTACGAGGCCATGCGCCCGGCCGCGCCGCGTCCGATGCAGGTGCCCGCACCGGTGCCGGCCGCCTCGTACGAGGATCCGTACGGCCGCCCCTACCAGGGACGCGGCTACTGACGGGGCTCTGAGACGCGGGGCAGTGCAGCGGCTGGCAGGATGCCCCCATGTCGAACTTGCACGTGCAGGCGCTCCACATCCATCCCGTCAAATCGGTAGCGGGGACCGCTCCCGACGAGGTGGCCGTGGAGCCCTGGGGTCTGTCCGAGGACCGACGCTGGGCGCTGATCGACCCCGAGGGCACGGTCATCACCCAGCGCCGCCATCCGCGCCTGGCCCTGGCCGCGGCACGTCCGACGGGCGGTGGCCGGATCGCCGTGACCGCGCCCGGTATGGCGGAGCTTTTCGTGGAGGCGCCCGAGCCGGGTCCGCTGGAGCCGGTCGTACTGTTCGGGAAGAAGGTCGAGACCGTGGTCGCGGCGAGCGCCGCGGCCGACTGGTTCAGTGCGTACCTCGGGGAGCCGGTACGCCTGGTGCACATGGACGATCCCGCCGTACGCCGTCCTGTGGATCCGGACTACGCCCTGCCGGGCGAGACGGTGAGTCTGGCGGACGGCTATCCCCTGCTGATCACCACGCTCGCCTCGCTGGACGCCCTCAACTCGCTGATCTCGCAGGGGGACCATCCCGAGGAGGGTCCGCTGCCGATGAACCGTTTCCGCCCCAATGTGGTGGTTTCCGGGGCCGAGGCCTGGGCGGAGGACGGCTGGCAGCGCATCGCGATCGGCGACGCCGTCTTCCGCGGGGTACGGGAATGCGGGCGGTGTGTCGTCACCACCACCGACCAGGCGACGGGCGAGCGGGGCAAGGAACCGCTGAAGTCCCTGGCCCGGCACCGGCGGATCGGCCGGTCGCTCGCCTTCGGGCGGCTCCTGGTACCGGTGCGGCTGGGTACGGTGCGCGTCGGCGACGAGGTCCGCGTCCGCGTATGACGCGACCGGGATCGCCCGTTCCGGGCGAAATGGGTGTATGGGGGCGGGCGGTCGCGGACCGGCGACCGGCCGACCGGATTGACACCTTCGAGGGGCTCGGCGCCCGGGCTGGAACCAACCGGCATGACCAGGCCGTTGGATCAGTCAGGACAGAGGCGCAGACAGGCGGACACTGGCACAGGTTGGGGGAGCCGGACCGTGCGGACAGCAATGGGTGTGTGGCGTTGGCGGCGCAATCCGCTGCGCCGGCCGACCGATCTCTTCGAGGCGTGGGTGGCGTTCGCCGCGCTGGTGTGTCTCCTGGTGGTGGCCCCGACCGTCGGCTGGGTCGCGGGCCTGCACGTGGACGGCACGCTGCAGCGGGCCGCGCACGAGCAGCGGCAGGAGCGTCATCTCGTACCGGCGGTGGTGGTCCGGCCGGCCGCGGACGCCGAGTCGAATTCGGAGTCGGAGTCGGCCGCGGGTTCGGCCGCCGACCCGTCGGCGCAGCGGACGGCCCCGCACCGCACGCAGATCGTGGCCGTGTGGACCGCACCGGACGGCAGCAGCCACCAGGGCACGGTGCCGGCCGCGGAGGAACCGCCGCGTCCCGGCGACCGGTTCCGGATCTGGACCGATGCGCGCGGCCGGCTGGTGGGGCAGCCGCTCGACCCTTCCTCGGCCGTGTTCCACGCGGGAATGGCGGGCCTGGCCGCCGCGATCTGCGTGGCCGCACTGGGAGAGACGGTCCGGCGGCTGGTCGTACGGCGGCTCATGCATCGGCGGTACATACTTCTGGACCGGGCCTGGGCCGCCACCGGGCCGGACTGGGGTCGAGCGGGTGCGGGCAGTTGACCTGGCGGCTCATCGGCTCCGCGCGCGCTACGGTGGAGCCGCCGGATCGGTCTCTCCAGTTACTTCGGTGACTTCAGACTTCAGTGGCTTCGGTCGTATCGGCAGCGCGAGTACGAGGGTGGGGGCACGACAGCACCATGGTTCAGGGCACGGTCCAGGTGACGCACGGCGGGTCTTCGAGATGGCGGCGCCGCTCCGGTGAGTATCCGACGCTGACCGCCGCGCTCGCCGTCGCGGGCGACGGAGACGTACTGTCCATCGCCCCCGGCACCTACCGCGAGAACCTGGTGCTGCACCATGCCGTCACCCTGCGCGGACCCGAGGGCGGGGCCGGATCGGTACGGATCGCGCCGCTCGACGGGGTCGCGCTGACCGTGCGCGCCTCGGCCGTGATCCAGGACCTGTACCTGGAGGGCCAGGACCGGGCGGCGCCCGCGCTGCTGGTGGAGGACGGCTGCCCCGAGCTCACCGACCTGCGCGTGAGCACCCACTCCGCCGCGGGCATCGAGGTGCGCGGCGCCGGGGCCCGGCCCCTGGTACGGCGCTGCACGGTGGAGAATCCGGCCGGCGTGGGCATCGCCGTACTGGACGGCGGCGGCGGGGTGTTCGAGGAGTGCGAGGTCGTGGCCGCCGGGCAGAACGGCGTCTCGGTCCGCGGCGGGGGCCGCCCCCGGCTGGAGCGCTGCAGGATCCACCACGCCACGGGCGCGGGCATCGGCGTCACCGGGGAGGGCTCCGGACTGGAGGCGCTGGGCTGCGAGGTGTACGAGGTCAAGGGCACCGGGGTGCAGATCGCCGCGCGCGCCACGGCACGGCTCACCGACTGCTCGGTGCACCGGACCTCGGCCGACGGGGTCACGCTCGACACCGACGCGGTGCTCACCCTGGCCGGCTGCGACATCCACGACATCCCGGAGAACGCGGTCGATCTTCGGTCCCGTTCGGTGCTCACCCTCAGCCGCACCACGGTGCGCCGGTTCGGCCGCAACGGACTGTCCGTGTGGGACCCGGGCACCCGGGTGGACGCCGAGTCCTGCGAGATCCACGACAGTACGGGGGACTATCCGGCGGTGTGGATCAGCGACGGGGCCGCCGTCTCCCTCGACTCCTGCCGGGTGCACGACGTGCCGGACGCCCTGTTCGTCCTGGACCGCGGGTCGCGCGTCGACGTGGTCGACAGCGATCTGTCCCAGGTGCGCAACACCGCCGTCTCGGTGAGCGACGGGGCCACCGCCCAGCTCGACGACTGCCGGATCCGTGAGGCGGCGACCGGGGCCTGGTTCCGCGACCACGGCAGCGGCGGCACGCTCGCCGGTTGCACCATCGACGCCGTACAGACCGGTGTCATCGTCACCAAGGGCGCCGACCCCACTCTGGAGCGGTGCACCGTCACCTCCGCGGCCGAGGCCGGTTTCTATGTGTCGGCGGGCGGCCGGGGAACCTTCACGGCCTGCCGGGTGTCGGACAGTTCCGGCTTCGGCTTCCACGTCATGGACGGCTGCCGCACCACGCTGACGCGCTGCCACACCGAGCGCTGCGCCCGCGGGGGCTACGAGTTCGCGGAGGACGGGCCGGCCGCGCAGGAGTGCACCGGCGACGCGGTCGGTACGCGGCCGGCGGCCCGGTCCGCCGCGGGCGGCGGCCCCGCCGGGGGCGCGCAGGCGGGTATCCGTACGGTCGCCGGGGTGCAGAGCCCCGCGGTGCGTGCGGCGCAGCCGCCGCCGGCATCCGTTCCGCGGCCCGCGGACGGGACGGAGGCCGCCCCGGGCACCGCCCCGCGGGAGTCCGGCGAGATGCTGGGCCAGCTCGACGCGCTGGTGGGTCTGGACAGCGTCAAGCGTGAGGTGCGGGCACTCACCGACATGATCGAGGTGGGCCGCCGTCGGCAGCTGGCGGGCCTCAAGGCCGCCTCGGTGCGCCGGCACCTGGTCTTCACCGGCTCCCCCGGCACGGGCAAGACCACGGTGGCCCGGCTGTACGGGGAGATCCTCGCCTCGCTCGGGGTGCTGGAGCGCGGGCATTTGGTCGAGGTGTCCCGGGTGGACCTGGTCGGGGAGCACATCGGCTCCACGGCGATCCGCACCCAGGAGGCCTTCGACCGGGCGCGCGGCGGGGTGCTGTTCATCGACGAGGCGTACGCCCTGGCCCCGGAGGACTCGGGCCGGGACTTCGGGCGCGAGGCGATCGACACGCTGGTGAAGCTGATGGAGGACCACCGGGACGCGGTGGTGGTGATCGTCGCCGGGTACACGGCGGAGATGGAGCGCTTCCTGACGGTGAATCCGGGGGTGGCCTCGCGGTTCTCCCGGACCATCACCTTCGGCGACTACGGGCCCGAGGAGCTGCTGCGGATCGTGGAGCAGCAGGCCGAGGAGCACGAGTACCGGCTCGGGGAGGGCACCTCGCAGGCGTTGCTGACGTACTTCACGGAGCTTCCCAAGGGCCCGGCCTTCGGTAACGGCCGCACGGCCCGCCAGACCTTCGAGTCGATGGTGGAGCGGCACGCGGGGCGGGTGGCTCAGCTCTCGGAGCCCAGCACGGACGAGCTCACCCTGCTGTTCCCGGCGGATCTGCCGACGCTGCCGGTGCTGCCCGCTCCTTGCTGACCACGACCCGCTGTCCCGGTACCTCGGCCCGTGCGGCGGCGTCCAACCTGGCGAGCAGGGCGTCGCGTTCGGCGGCGAAGGCCGGATCGGCCTGGTAGTCGGAGTGGCCCAGCAGCGGGGCGGGCAGCGGGTGGCGGGCGCTGCGTCCGTAGGCGATCGGGTCGGCGAGCGGGCCGCGGTCCACGTCCTGGCCCGCGCCGGGCAGTGCCGGCCCGCCGATGGGGTCGGTGGCCCGCCAGAGGTTGCGCCAGCAGTCGACCTCGCGGTGCAGGGCGGTGAGCGGTCCGGGGCCGAAGCAGGCGGGGAACCAGCGCCCGTAGAGACGGCCGAGCGGGGATCCGTAGGTGAGCAGGGCGACCCGGCGGCGGGCGGGCGGCGGCAGTTGCCACACGGCCGCGGCGGCGAGCACGCTGCCCTGGGAGTGACCGGAGATGACGAGGCGGCCGCCCGTGCGGCCGGTCCAGCCGGCCATCCGCCAGGTCAGGTCGGGGACGGCCCGCTCGGCGTAGCAGGGCGGTGCGAAGGGGTGCGCGGCGCGCGGCCAGAAGGTGCCGACGTCCCACAGGATCCCTATGGTCCGGCGGGCGGCGGGATCCCGGTAGGCGCGCCGGCCCCAGGCGACGAAGGCGGCGATACCGAGTCCGATGAGCCAGGACCCGGCGTCCTGGGCGGCGCGGGCGGCGGCTTCGAGCAGCGGCACGGTCCCGCGGGCCGCCTCGCCCGGAACCTCTCCGCTGAGCCAGGCTCCGGCCAGCGCGCCCGCGCCGAGCACCAGGGTGATCCCGGAGACTGCCGCCACGAACCAGGGCGCGGAGTCGGTGAGCGCAGCCGCGGTCCGCGCCCCGGCGATCCGGCGACTGCGGGCGCGGTCCGGTGTCTCGCCCGGGTACTCGGCGGCCACGGCGACGGCGAGCCGGCCCCGCTCCCGGGCTCCGCGCACCGCGAACCAGCCCGCGAGCACCGCCAGTACGAGGAGCAGCGGGGGCAGTACGGCGGCCTGCCAGGACAGCAGTACGGGCGGTCCGGGCAGCGGGGCGCCCGGCATCCCGGGCGTGGCTCCCCCGTCCAGCCAGTCGGCGACGCGCTGCGCGACGCCACCGGACATCACCCCGCCGAGCGCGCAGCCGAGCATGGCGACGGCGGGCCCGCCGAGGCCGTGCAGGGCGGTCGCCGGGTCGGGGGCCCTGCGGTACAGGTAGCGGGCGACGGCGGCGAGGGCGAGCACGCAGAGCCCCTGGCCCAGCATGAGCACACCGAAGGTCAGGTCCCCGGGGAGCCGTCCGGTGGCGGTCCAGCCGGGGCGCGGCCAACAGGCGTGCAGCACAACGGCGGCGAGCAGGGCGAGGGCGGCGCCGGGCAGCACGGTGACGGCGGCCCGGTCGAGCCGGTGGTCGGGCCGGGCCTCGGTGCGGCCGCGCCGGCACACGACCCAGGCCACGGTGACGGCCCCGGCGGCGAGCAGGACCTGTGTGACCGTGCCGAGGGCCGCGAGGACGGGTGCCCCGGCCCGGCGGTCGTATCGGGCGGTCGGTACGGAGACGGCCACCGCCACGGTGAGCAGCCCGGCGGCGGCGTGCGCGGCGCGCAGCCGGGCCACGAGCCGGCGGCCGTACCAGAATCCGGGGCGCCCGAGCGCGGGCGCGGTGTCCGAGGCGGTGTCCGGGTCGGCGGCGCCCGCGGGGGGCGGCTGCGACTCGTAGGCGCTCCAGGTGCGGTTCGACAGGTACCACAGCAGCCCGGTCAACGCGGCGGGGACCAGGGCCCCGAGGGCGAGGCGCCGGCCGGGCTGGGCCCACCAGCCGCCGCCGGGCCCGAGGAATCCGAGCCAGGAGCGGGAGCCTGCGCAGGTCCCGGAGCCCGCGCACTGCCAGGCGAGGAGGTCGAGGGCGACCTCGCAGGCGGCGGCGATCAGCAGCACGGTCAGGCTGAGGGCGAGGACCCGTACGAGGACCCCGTACGTGCGCACGGCGCGCGGGGCGGGGTCGGCGGCGGACGTGGCGGGCCGGGCCCAGTGGGCGAGGTTGGCCACCATGAAGGGCAGGAGCAGCAACCACAGGGCGCGGGCGCCGTTGCCGGAGGTGAGCCGGGACCAGCAGTAGGCCTCGGGGACGGGCCGCCCGGCGTACCGCTCGGGGTGGGCTTCGGCGTCGGCGTCCTCGGTGCGGCGGAAGACGGCGGCGGTGGAGTCGCCGGTGACGCGGACGGTGCGCGGGTCGCCGAGCAGCTCGCCGGGGGCGGCGCCGGCGACTCCGTGGACCAGGAGTTCGAGGGCGAGGGGGGTGTCGGGCTGGGGACGGTCGGGCACGGCTGCCTCCGCTCGCGGGGCGGGACGGGCGCGGCTCCAGCATCCCGCGGGACGGGGCCGCTGCCCAGGCCCCGCGCGGGGATCGACAGAGATCGCCGGAGTTCGACACCGAAGGGCAGGGATCACCCGGGATCGGTCAGGACCGGCGGTGATTCGGAAGGAGATCGCTACGGACTTCTCGCCGACGCGGGGCTATGGTGGCGCGCACACGCGTTCAGGTCATCGTCCCAGGGGGTACCGCCATGGCTCGCCGACTCCGTCCGGTGGGGCTGGACTTCATCGACGACGCGCCCGTACGGCTGGTCTTCGCCACCGGGACCACGGCGCCTCCCGAGGCCGTGTACCACGCGCTCGCCGA
The DNA here is from genome assembly GCF_045161815.1 of Streptomyces avidinii. NCBI lineage: Bacteria > Bacillati > Actinomycetota > Actinomycetes > Kitasatosporales > Streptomycetaceae > Streptomyces > Streptomyces avidinii. Next base: position 7,633,576 of record NZ_CP108863.1, on the reverse strand, counting down.
GGAAGTGACGGGCTGGCCCGCCTGGTTCGGTGCGGTGACCCTGGCCCGCCCCACGCACGGGGGTGCGGGCCGCGAGATCAGGCTGCGGGGCGGGGTGCGCTTCGAGGAGACCGTCATGGCCGCCGATCCGGAGCAGCGGTACGCGTACCGGGTCGACACCACCAACGCCCCCGGAGTGCGGGCCCTGTTGGAGGAGTGGCGGCTGACACCGGCCGGCTCCGGCACGCACGTGCGCTGGACCTTCGCCGCGGACGGACCGACGGCGTTCCGCCTCGGCCTCGCCGCCGCCCGCCCGGGCCTGGGCCACTCCTTCCGCACGGCGGTCCGGGCCCTGGACCGGCGGCTCACCGCCCGGCGCGGGGCCGGTCAGTAGCCGGGTCCAGTAGCCGGGTCCACCGCCGCCCCGGACACCCGGTACACCTCGGCCAGTTCTCCGTAGCCGCCCGCGCTCCAGACGGCCCTGCGGAACTCCTGCAGCGTGATCGCCGGCCCGGCGGCGAAGTGGACCACCGCGCAGCGTGCGCAGCACCAGCCACGGGACCAGACGTCCTCGGCAGCGCCCCGGCCGGCCGCCACCCGGGCCCGGAACGCCCGCTGCGTCCGGGCGGCCGTCACGATCAGCAGGACCGCCCCCAGCAGGGCGAACGCCGAGATCCAGCCCAGGAAGAGGAGCTCGGCCCCGGGGGCCGACGGGGCGGTCGGGGTGTTGGCGCCCCAGGTCCCGGCCGACCACTCGGCCTGCTCGCCCCCGGGCGCATCGGCGAACCACTTCCCGCCCAGCGAACCGCCGATGAACGTACCGATCGACACCAGAACGAGCAGCACGCCCGGGGCGGTCCGCCCCGAAGTCTCCGGGGGCGGCGGGGCCGGGGCCAGCGCGTCGGCCAGCCGCGGGACGATCTCGCGGACGTCGGTGCGCCGGTCGCCGTCGCCGGTCTCCTCGTGGAACCGGCGCTGCCCGCCGAGACAGACGGCCGGGACGGCGCGGACCTCGTCGGAGCGGCGGCAGCTCGGGCACTCCAAATGGGATCCCCCACTGTCGGCCCTGCTGTCGGCCCTGCTTTCGCCACCGGGCCGGTCGTCCGGACCGGTCGTCCGGGCCCGTGTGCGCGCGTCCCGCTCGGGTCTGCTGTACTCGATGCCCGCCATGCTTCCCCCCGCCGGTGATCCGAGTCCGCCGAGAGTAGCCAGGCAACCCCCGTGTCACCAGGGTGTTTTCGTCACGGGCCCGTCACGGCGGCGCGACTCGCGGACCCCGCCCCGGGCGAGCCCGCCGCCGCGACGGGGCGTCAGGCGGTGGGCTCGCGCCAGACGCCCGTCGTCAGCAGCGTGTCGAGGGTCTTCGTGTACGGGGCGATGTCGAGCCGCTGCGCCGCCAGCCACTCGTCGGAGTAGTACTTGTCCAGGTAGCGGTCGCCCGGGTCGCACAGCAGGGTGACGACGCTGCCCGTGCGGCCCTCCGCCACCATCTCCGAGATGATCTTCAGCGCGCTCCACAGACCGGTGCCGGTCGAGCCGCCCGCCTTGCGCCCTATGGCCGTCTCCAGGGCGCGGCAGGCGGCGACGCTCGCCGCGTCCGGGACCTTCATCATCCGGTCTATGGCCCCGGGCACGAAGCTCGGCTCCATCCGCGGCCGGCCGATGCCCTCGATGCGGGAGCCGCAATCGCTGCTCGCCCCGGGGTCGTTGTTGGTCCAGCCGTCGAAGAAACAGGAGTTCTCCGGGTCCGGGACGCAGATGCGGGTGTCGTGCTGCATGTAGTGCACGTAGCGCGCGATGGTCGCCGAGGTGCCGCCGGTGCCGGCGGTCGCCACGATCCAGGCGGGCTCGGGGTACCGCTCCAGGCGCAGCTGCTGGTACATCGATTCGGCGATGTTGTTGTTGCCGCGCCAGTCGGTGGCGCGCTCGGCGTACGTGAACTGGTCCATGTAGTGCCCGCCCGTCCGGGCGGCGAGCTCGGCGGACTCCTCGTACATCTTCATCGAGTCGTCCACGAAGTGGCATTCGCCGCCGTGGAATTCGATGAGGCGGCACTTCTCCGGGCTGGTCGTGCGCGGCATGACGGCGATGAAGGGGACGCCGATCAGCTTGGCGAAGTACGCCTCGGATACGGCGGTGGAGCCGGAGGAGGCCTCGATGACCGGGCGGCCGGGGCGGATCCAGCCGTTGCAGAGCGCGTACAGGAAGAGCGAGCGCGCGAGGCGGTGCTTGAGGGAGCCCGTCGGGTGCGTGGACTCGTCCTTGAGGTAGAGGTCGATCCCCCACTCCTCGGGGAGCGGGAAGCGCAGCAGGTGGGTGTCGGCGGAGCGGTTGGCATCGGCCTGGACCTTGCGGACGGACTCCTTCAGCCAGGCACGGTAGTCCGCGTCGCTGCGATCGACGTCGACGGTCGTGGCAGTCGTACCGGTGGTGCCGGTGGTTCTGCTGGTGCCGGTGGTGCTCATGTGCCGCGCTCCTTCGTGGGTGAACTTCTCTCCCCTTCTTCGCAATGTACCCCTCCGACCTGCACAAACGTTCGCTTTGGGGATCCATGCGAATCCCTTTCGATCGCGTTCGGTTGCACTGTGCGGCACCGTGGGTGACCCTGGTGGAGCATTACCGAGGGTGCAGCACCCGTAACACTCATGTCGGGGAGTCGCAGCCGTGATCACTCATTCCCGCAGGCACTGCGTCGTCGAACTGCAGGCCTTGCCGTCGCGGATCGGCCAAATCCGCAGAATCGTTTCTGCACAACTGCGCCACTGGGAGCTCGACCCGCTCATAGACCGGGCCGCGCTCGGCGTGACGGAGCTGCTCAGCAACGTGCACCGCCACGCGCAGCCGGACAAGACGTGCATCGTGGAGATCGAACTCCGGCTCGGGCGACTGACGGTCTCGGTCATCGACAGCGATCCACGGCTGCCGGTCGTCCACGAGACGCGGGCGGAGGCGCTGGAGACCTGCGGGCGCGGGCTCGCCCTCGTGGAGGCACTCAGCGAGGCCTGGGGGGCGCGGGAGCGGCCCGACGGGCCCGGCAAGGCGGTGTGGTTTTCGCTCACGGCGACCGCGGCCCCGGTGGAACCGGCCCGGCCGGTGCCGATCAGGACCGCCCCCGTACGAGAACCCGCGCGTGCGGTGCTCCTGGCCGTCGACCCGGGGCCCGCGGCGGCAGGTCTCCCGGTGGCAGGTCTCCCGGTGGCAGGTCTCCCGGTGGCATCGCCGGTCGGCGCCGGGCCCGGGTGACCGACCGCAGGCCCACCGGGCCCGGCCTGATCGATCCGGTCCGATCGGGTTCGATCCGGTCCGGTCCGGCCGGATCCGGCAGAGACGGCCTTAGGCCAGGGCTCCCAGCGGGTCGTCGAGCACCGGCTGCCACGCCAGCTCCGCCGCGCCGACCAGGCTGTTGTGGTCGAGGGTGCACGGCAGGATGGGCACCCCGCCGCTGCGCCCCCACAGGCTGCGGTCCGCGACCACCGCGCGCAGCCGCTCCGGGTCCGCGTGCAGCAGCTCCCGGTGCAGCCCGCCCAGGATGATCCGGTCCGGGTTGAGGATGTTCACCAGGCCCGCGAGGCCGAGGCCGAGCCGGTCGATGAGCTCCTGCGTGGCCGCCCGTACCGCCGGTTCCGCGGGCTCGTCGCGCAGCAGGTCGCGGGCCTGCTGGAGCAGTGACACCTCGGGGCCGGGGCTGCGGCCCGCCGCGGTGAGGAAGGCCAGCGGGTCCGCCTCCACGTCCAGGCAGCCGCGGCTGCCGCAGTGGCAGGCCCGTCCCTCGGGGTTCACGGTGAGGTGGCCGACCTCCAGAGCCAGGCCCGAACTCCCGCTGTGCAGGCGGCCGTCCAGCACCAGCGCGCCGCCGACCCCGCGGTGCCCGGTGGCCACGCACAGCAGGTGCTGGGCGCTGCGCCCCGCGCCGTGCCGGTGCTCGGCCAGGGCCGCGAGGTTGACGTCGTTGCCGGTGAGGGCGGGGCCGTCGATCCCGGCCGCCTTCACGCACTCCGCGAAGATCGCCCGTACCGGAGAGCCGGCCGGCCAGGCCAGGTGCAGCGGGTTCAGCGCCGTACCGTCCGGTTCGGCGACCGCCGAGGGGACCGCGAGCCCCGCGCCGACGCAGCGGCGGCCGCTCTGTTCGAGCAGCGCCGCGCCCGCCTCCACCACCGCGCCGAGCACCTGTGCCGGATCGGCGGAGACGGTGACCTTGCCGGGAGCGGTGGCCACGATCCGGCCGCCGAGGCCGACCAGGGCGGCGCGGAAGCCGTCCGAGTGCACCTGGGCGGCCAGCGCCACCGGGCCGTCCTCGGCCACCGAGAGCCGGTGCGAGGGCCGGCCCTGGGCGCCGCCGGTCCCGCCGGCGCCGCCGGGGCGGGAATCGACGCGGATCAGCCCGAGTGCCTCCAGCTCCGCGGCGACCGCTCCGGCGGTGGCGCGGGTGACTCCGAGCTCGGCGGTCAGGACGGCGCGGGTCGGGGCACGGCCGGTGTGCACGAGCTCCAGCGCCGGCCCGAGCGCGCCGCGCCCCCGCTCCAGTCTGGTCCGCGCAGCCGCACCGGACTCGGATGTCGTGGTCACATCCCCCACCCGCGGCGGGGCCCCGTTGCCGTTCATGGCATCGATCCTCGCATGATCGGGGCACCCCGGGCGCCGCCTCTCAGCCCAGCCCGCCGACCCGGAGTGTGATGTTCAACCGCCCGGTCAGTCCCAGCTCGCGCGGGCCCGTGCCCGGCAGGACCTTCGGTACGCCGTGGTAGGCCTGCCGGCTCGGCCCCCCGAAGACGAAGAGGTCCCCGCTGCGCAGCTCGACGTCCCGGTACGGACGCCCGCGCGAGGCCGTGTTCCCGAAGCGGAAGACGCAGGTGTCGCCGAGGCTGAGCGAGACCACCGGCGCGGTGGACCGTTCCTCGGCGTCGCGGTGCATGCCCATGCGGGAGTCGCCGTCGTAGAAGTTGATCAGCGCGATGTCGTAGGCCGTATCCGGTCCGGGCTCCGGAGGCGCGCCGTACGCGGCGGCCACCGCCTCCCGCCCGAGTTCCGCGAGCCACGGCGGCATCGGCTTGACCGGCTCCCCGTCGCCGTCGACGGCGGTGCGCGCGTACCCGTACGGGTACCAGTGCAGTCCGAGGCACACCTGGCGGGCGGTCATCACCCCACCGCCCGGGGTGCGTACGGTGCGCAGGCCGGCGGGCGGTCGCGCCCACGCGCGGCAGGCCGCCAGCAACTCGCCCTGCCGGGCGGGCCCGAGCCAGTCGGGCATGTGCACGGCGCCGGGGGCGATCACGGTGCGCTCGCGCGGGAAGAGTTCCCCGTCCATGCTCTCCATTGTCGCGGGCGGGCTGATAGGACTCACGGTATGGAGATCACCGAACATGTGAAGGCCCTCGCGCGCGAGGGCGAGCTGCTCGCCGAGGTCGCCGAACGCGCCGGTACGGACGCCGCTGTTCCCACCTGTCCGGGCTGGCGCGTCACCGACCTGTTGCGGCACACCGGCTCGGTGCACCGCTGGGCGACCGCGTACGTGGCGGAGCGGCGGCTGGACCCGGTGGGCTCTCCGGACGCGCCGGAGCTGGTCGACGGCGAGCTGCTGGAATGGTTCCGGGAGGGCCACGCGGACCTGGTGCGCACCCTGTCCGAGGCCCCGGCCGACGTACAGTGCTGGACCTTCCTTCCGACGGCCCCGCCCTCGCCGGTGGCGTTCTGGGCCCGGCGGCAGGCCCATGAGACCGCCGTGCACCGGATGGACGCGGAGTCCGCGCTCGGTGTGGAGTTCTCGGCGGTGGAGCCGGAGTTCGCGGAGGACGGGGTGGACGAGCTGCTGACCGGCTTCCACGCCCGGCCGCGGAGCCGGGTACGGACCCCCGAGCCGAAGGTGGTGCGGGTGCGGGCCGCCGACACGGGCGCGGTGTGGACCGTCCACCTGTCGGCGGCGCCGGCCCGTACGGTGCAGGGCGACACGGGCGAGCCGGCGGACTGCGAGCTGACCGGTGGGGCGGCCTGGCTGTACGAGGCCTTGTGGAACCGGGTTCCGCTGGCCGGTCCGGGGGTGACGGGCGACCGGGCGCTGGCGCGGCTGTGGACGGAGACGGCCGGAATCTGACCGGGGCGGGGACCGGACGGGGCGAGTCCGGCGGGACGCGGCGGGGACCGGACGCGGCGGGTCCGGGTGCGCGAAGGTGCGGAGGTGCGGCGGAGTTCTTGTGACCGGCAGTGCGCAATGTGACACTGCACGTATGGAGCGACGTACGCAGGCGGACCGGGACGCGATCACCATCGAGATCGGCTATGCCTTCGTCAGCGCCTCTTTCGCGGCCGCCCTCGCCTTCGGCGCGGTGTACGGGCCCGTGCTGGCGTTCTCCCTGTCCCCGTCGACGGGGCGGATCCTGGCTGTGGCGGGCGGAGCCCTGGCGGCGGTGGTGTTCCTGCTCCGGGTCGTCCATGTGCTGCTCGGGTTCGCCCGGCGCCCGGAGAACGACGGCGGATGACCACGGGCATGACGAGGAACGGCCACCGGGGTCGGATCCTCGGCGATCACAGGGGTGGATGATGTTGTTCGGTTCCACGGTGCGGACGAGGCCTGGGCGAACGCCCCCGCGCACTACGACGAGGAGCAGCTCGGCGCACTGGTGTCCCTGATCGCCCTCAGGCAACACCTTCAACCGGATGAACGCGATCGTGCAGCAGCCCGCGGGGAACTACCGGCCCGGGCAGTTCGGCTGACCGGACCCGACCTCAGCCTCAGCCTCAGCCTCAGCCCAGGGTGGCCGCGTACGTGGTCTGGGTCCGGTACTTCCATGTCGGGCCCGCGTTCCAGGGGTTGGGCATGACCGTGCTGGTCGCGTACGCGTACCCCGCGCCGCGCTCGAAGGCCGTCCGCAGGGTGGCACGCATGGCGCCGGCGTCGGGGACGTCGTGCACCAGGTGCCAGAACGCGGTACCGCTCGGGTCGAGTTCGGTGCCCGCGCGGTAGCCGGAGACGTGGTCGAAGACATTGCCGCCGAGCCAGCCGGCGCCGGTGTACGCGGCGTAGGTGTCCTCGAACGTGACGAAGATGTCCGCGGTGCGGTGGCCCGGCTCCAGGTAGCAGTCGGCTATGGCGGTGCCGGGGTTGTTCACGACGAGGTCGGGGGCGGTCGGGTCGATGTCGTCCATGAGCTCCTGGACATAGCGGCGCAGCTCCGCGTAGTAGTCGCGGGTGGCGTTGGCGGGGCCGCATTCGCGGCTGACGACGTCGAAGAAGATGCCGTCGACGTGGAGGCGGCCGTCGGGGGTCTTGAGGTAGTTGTCGACGGAGGCCTTGGCCGCGGCGATGTCGCGGTTGCCGTGGTCGGTGTGGACATAGCCCAGCACCCGGGTCTTCTCGCCGGTGGAGGTGGTGCGGGCGCGCAGCGCGTCGGCACGGGACCGCCAGGGGCCGCCGAACGGGGAGTCGCCGTTCCCCGGGTTCAGCACGACCACCGAGGGCGCCGGGGCCGTGGCGGTGAGGTCGGTCAGCATGGGGTCGTCCGCCCAGACGTACGCGGGGACGCCGATCTCCAGACCCCGTACGCCCGGCAGCCGGGGAGTCGGGGGCGGGGTGGGCTCCGGGGCGGCCACCGGGGGCGCGTCACGCGCCGCGGCGATGATGGCCGGCGCCGACGCGACCAGTAAGGCGGTGACCAGGGCGGCGTACAAGGCCTTCACGGCGCGAGGCATGAACGTTCCTCCGGCGGCGGCGAGGGGGGCGACCCGAGGAACACTAGACGGGCGGCCCGTCGTTCAAGGCTGAACGGCCCGCATTCGTATGAGGAACAGAAGAGCGAGCCATCGCCTCATCATGTGAATCTTCCGGATCCTCGGGAGGATCGGCGCCGCCGTCCGGTCGCCGTACGGCCGGTCCGACGCCGGACATGCCCGGCGTACGGATGTCATACGGCGGGCAGCCCCACCCCGTGCGCCAGCTGGTCGGCGGCGTGCGCGAAGAAGGCGGCGCGGTCCTCGACGACCCGGTTGAACTGGCCGAAGAGCTCGGAGGAGACCAGCCCGATCAACTGGGCCCAGGCGGCGACCAGGGCCGCCGTGACCGCCGGGGGCAGACCTTCGGCGAAGTCGGCGGTCATCCGGTCCGCCTCGGCGCGCAGGGTGGGCGGTAGCGGCGGGAGGGCGAGGCCGGGGCCCTCGTAGGCGGCGCGGAGGATGCCGATGAAGGCGTTGCCGACGCGGGAGGCCGGCCCCAGGGTGTCGATGGGGGCGATGTAGCCGGGAACCGGGGAACCATGGATGAGGGCGTACTCGTGCGGGTGCTCCAGCGCCCAGGCGCGGACGGCCTCGCAGACCGCGGTCCAGCGGGCGCGGGGCGGGGCCCCGGCGGCGCGGGCGTGTGCGTCGGCCTCCTCGGCCGCCGCGCCGACGCTGTCGTACGCGTCGATGATGAGAGCGGTGAGCAGGTCGTCCCGACTGGGGAAGTAGCGGTAGAGGGCGGAGGACACCATGCCCAGCTCGCGGGCGACGGCGCGCAGGGAGAGCTTGGCGGCGCCCTCGGCGGCGAGCATGCGGCGCGCTTCGTCCTTGATGGCGGAGGTGACCTCGATGCGGGCCCGTTCCCTGGCCCCTCGCACGGTGTTCATGCGGGCCAGTCTGCCACGCGATCGGAGCACTGCCCAGAAAACGGACTGCCGCTCTGTTTCGAGAGCAGTGCTCTTGCTTTGGTGCACCGATCCATGCACACTCATCTCAAGCGAGAGCAGTGCTCTCTCAGTGCAGAAGGCGGCCCGGAGGTCACCATGAACGCGCCCACCCCGTACTACGTCCAGGCCAGCCCGTTCGAGACCCGCTTCAACGCGCTCTTCGGCAAGCTGGCCCGCCTCGGGATCAGCCTGGCGGGCACCGCCGAGCTGTCGGTCCGCGGCCGCAAGTCCGGTGAGATGCAGCGGATCCCGGTCAACCCGCACACCTTCGAGGGCGCCCAGTACCTGGTCTCGGCCCGCGGGCACTCCCAGTGGGTGCGCAACATGCGCGTGGCGGGCGGCGGCGAGCTGCGCGTGGGGCGCAAGGTGCGTGCGTTCACGGTCACCGAGATCACCGACCCCGTGCAGCAGGCCCGGATCCTGCGCGCCTACCTGGAGAAGTGGGGCTGGGAGGTCAACCGGTTCTTCCAGGGGGTCACCGCCAAGTCCTCCGACGCCGAGCTCCGGGCGGCCGCCGGCGACCACCCGGTCTTCCGGATCACGGTCTCCCGCTGACCCCGCGTCCGGCGACCGCCGGTCGACCGAGCAGCCGACCGACCGGCCGACCGGCCGACAGACCAGCCGGCCGAACAGTGATCGGCGCGGCCATGACGACCGGGCCCGCAGCTGTTCGCCGCGGGCCCGGCACGATCCGAGAGAGACGGCCTAGTGCGGTGGCCGGACAGGTTTGCCGGGTCGCGGCGTCCGGTGCGTGGGGTCTCCCCAGGCCCGCAGGGCCTGGGGGAAGCATCGCAAGGCGGAGGGCCGCGGGCCGTACTGGACGTACTTCCGTGGTCCGAGACCGCGGCGAGGTGCCGTGCCGGGCGTCGCGACCCGGTGGACCTTTCCGGTCACCGCACTAGCTCTGGCCGGTGCCCCCGCCGCGCGCCGCCGCCTGCCTGGCGTCCAGCATGTGCAGCGCCCTGCGGGCCAGCGGGTGCGTCCGTACCAGGTCCGCCAGCGTCGTCGAGCCCCGCGTGATCCGGGCGAACGCCCGCCACGCCGGACCGAAGCCGGTGATCACCGCGTGCAGCATCCGCGGCCGGGCCTCGAAGAGGGTCAGCATCCGCTTGCCGACCCCCATCTCCACTCCCAGCCCGGCCTTCACCGCGAAGGCGTAGTTGAGCGCCTGACGGCGCGCGTCCACGGCGTCCGGCGCCTCGGAGATCTTCACCGCCCACTCCCCCGCCAGCCGCCCCGAGCGCAGTGCGAAGGAGATGCCCTCCCGGGTCCACGGCTCCAGCAGTCCGGCCGCGTCGCCCGCCACCAGCACCCGGCCGCGCGAGAGCGGCGAATCGGGCTTGCGGCAGCGGGTCAGGTGCCCGGAGGAGACGGCCGGTTCGAAGCCGGCCAGCCCCAGCCGGGCGATGAAGTCGTCCAGGTAGCGCTTGGTCGCGGCGCCCTCGCCCTTGGCCGAGATGACCCCGACGGTGAGGGTGTCCCCCTTGGGGAAGACCCAGCCGTAACTGCCGGGCAGCGGACCCCAGTCGATCAGTACCCGTCCCTTCCAGTCCTCCGCGACCGTCTCGGGGACGGGGATCTCCGCCTCCAGGCCGAGGTCCACCTGGTCCATCTCCACCCCGACGTGCGCGCCGATCCGGCTCGCGCTGCCGTCCGCACCGACCACCGCACGGGCCAGCACGGTCTCCCCGTCGGCGAGCACCACGGCGACGGTGCGCCGGTCGGGCACGGCCGCCCCGTGCTGTTCGACGCGGCTCACGGCCGTTCCCGTACGGATGGTCGCGCCGGCCTTCTCCGCCTCGGCGACCAGGCCGGCGTCGAACTCCGGACGGTTGATGAGCCCGAAGAGCATGTGCTTCGAACGCCGGGTGCGGGTCAGCTTCCCGTCCATCGAAAAGGTGACCGCGTGGATGCGGTCCTTGAGCGGCAGCACGAAGCCCGGGGGCAGGGCGTCGCGCGAGGGGCCGATGATGCCGCCGCCGCAGGTCTTGTAGCGGGGCAGTTCGGCCTTCTCCAGCAGCAGGACGCGCCTCCCTGCGGTCGCCGCCGCGTACGCGGCCGAGGACCCGGCCGGTCCGGCTCCGACCACGATCACGTCCCACACTTCGCCGGTCTCCCCGGCCACCTCGTCGCCCGCCCCCTGCGCGTCCTGCCCCGTGCCCGTGTCCGTGCCCACGCCTGCGTCAGCGCCCGAGCCCGCCTCTGCGTCCACGCCTGCCTCCACGCCTGCGTCCGCACCCTCGCCTGCACCCGCGTCTGCACCTGCGTCGCGTACGTCGTCGTCGCTGCTCACGATGTGTTGCTGCTCCTGATCACCCGGTTGCTCCGATGCCGGGGAAATCCTACGGCGATCCACCGCCCCGACCCGCTGTGCGAGGATCAAGGCTGTCTTTCGCCACGCCCGGCATACGCACACCCCGCGGATGCGGGCGGCGTACACGGAGAACAACGTCGCACCCAAAAGGAGCGTGCCCATGTCCCAGAATCCGATCGCCGAGACCATCGCCTCGCTGATGCCCCGCGCCAAGCAGGAGCTGACCGAGCTGGTGGCCTTCCAGTCGGTGGCGGACTGGGCGCAGTTCCCCAGGAGCGAGAGCGAGGCCGCCGCCAACTGGGTGGCCGACGCCCTGCGCGTCGAGGGTTTCCAGGACGTGGCGCTGCTCGACACCCCCGACGGCACCCAGTCGGTCTACGGCTTCCTGCCCGGCCCCGAGGGCGCGCCGACCGTTCTGCTCTACGCGCACTACGATGTCCAGCCGCCGCTCGACGACGCCGCCTGGATCTCCCCGGCCTTCGAGCTGACCGAGCGCGACGGCCGCTGGTACGGGCGCGGCTCGGCCGACTGCAAGGGCGGGTTCATCATGCACCTGCTGGCGCTGCGCGCGCTGAAGGCCAACGGCGGCGTCCCCGTGAGCGTGAAGATGATCGTCGAGGGCTCGGAGGAGCAGGGCACCGGCGGCCTCCAGCAGTACGCCGAGGCGCACCCGGAGCTGCTGACCGCCGACACCATCGTCATCGGCGACGCGGGCAACTTCCGGCTCGGCCTGCCGACCGTGACGGCCACCCTGCGCGGCATGTGCCTGCTCAAGGTGAAGATCGACACACTGGGCGGAAACCTGCACTCGGGCATGTTCGGCGGCGCCGCGCCCGACGCGCTGGCCGCACTGATCCGCGTACTCGACTCGCTGCGCGCGGCGGACGGTTCGACGACCGTGGACGGGCTCGCCTCGGACGCGGTGTGGGAGGGGCTCCAGTACCCGGAGGCGGACTTCCGCGCCGACGCGAAGGTCCTGGACGGGGTCGGGCTCATCGGTGAGGGCACGATCGCCGACCGGCTGTGGGCCCGTCCGGCGGTCACGGTGCTCGGCATCGACTGCCCGCCGGTGGTCGGAGCGACGCCGTCGGTGCACGCGAGCGCCGGTGCGCTGATCAGCCTGCGGGTGCCGCCGGGGGTGGACACCGCCGAGGCCATCAAGCTGCTGCAGGCCCACCTGGAGGCACACACGCCGTGGCAGGCGCGCCTCGAACTCGAGGTCGTCGGCCAGGGCCAGCCGTTCCAGGCGGACACCGACAGCCCGGCGTACGCGTCGATGCGCACGGCCCTGGAGACCGCCTACCCGGGCCAGGAGATGCAGATCAGCGGCATGGGCGGGTCGATCCCGCTGTGCAACACGCTGACGTCCCTCTACCCGGACGCCGAGATGCTGCTGATCGGGCTGAGCGAGCCGGAGGCGCAGATCCACGCGGTCAACGAGAGCGTGTCGCCGCAGGAGCTGGAGCGCCTGTCGGTGGCGGAGGCCCTCTTCCTCGTCAACTACGCGGAGTCCAAGCGCGCCTGACCCTCCAGGTGCCCCCGGGGGCGGCGCCGGCCGCATCCGTGTACGCCCAGGGCGCAGTGCGCCCTGGGCGTACTGCGCCCCCGGTGAACTCGGCGGCGCGCGGGGCCCGGCCGTCCGTACGTTGGCCGTATGGATCTTGTCGAAGTGCTCCCGAACCGGCTCCACATGCTCCGCTTCCCCATCGGCCAGGCCTACCTCTGGCAGGACGGGGAAGCCCTCACCCTGATCGACGCGGGCCATGCAGGGTCCGCCGCCGAGATCGAACGGGCGATACGTTCCCTCGGGGCGGCGCCCGAGCGGCTGGAGCGGATCGTCCTCACCCACTGCCACCGCGACCATGTCGGCGCCGCCGCCGAACTCGCCGCCCGTTGGGGCGCGCAGGTGCTGGCGCACCGCCTGGACGCACCGGTGATCCGGGGCGAGCTGCCCGTGCCCGAGCCGGTGCTGCTGGACTGGGAGGTCCCGCTGTACGCGCGCGGCCTGACGGTGCCCGAGGCACCGCCCACCCCGGTCGACCGCGAGCTGGAGGACGGGGACGCACTGGACTTCGGGGACGGGGCGTACGTCGTGCACGCCCCGGGCCACACGGACGGCAGCATCGGGATCCGCCTCCCGCGCCACGGCGTGCTGTTCACCGGCGACTGCGTCGCGGCCGTGGGCCCGCCGATGCTGGGCGTCTTCAACGTCGACCGTGCCCGGGCGATCACCACCTTCCGGCGCCTGGCCGCCCTCGCCCCGTCGATCGCGTGCTTCGGCCACGGTGACCCCCTGACGGAGAACGCGGCGGAGGCCCTCGCGAAGGCGGCGCACGAGGCGGCCGCTTCGGGCTGAGGCCCGCCTCCCGGCGGGGCAGGGCGATCAGCCGGTCGGGACGCCCGCCTCCAGGTAGAGGGGGCGACCGCGTTCCCGGGCGCGCAGGGCCCAGCGCAGGCGTTCGTAGCGGTGCTCCGGGAGCAGGCCGGCGGCCTCGGCCTCCGTGACGAAGCGCCAGGCCCGCAGTTCCGGGCCGGGGAGCCGGAGCCGGGCCGTCGCCTCCGCCGAGAGGCGGCCGCCGTCGAAGAGCAGGCGCAGACCGCCGTACCCGGGCGGCTGGGGGCGTTCCCAGTCGACCACCAGCAGCCCGGGCACCCGGTGCAGTACGACGCCCAGTTCCTCCGCGACCTCCCGTACGCCGGCGCACCCGGGTGCCTCGCCCGCTTCGACGACGCCGCCCGGGAACTCCCAGCCCGCCTTGTACGTGGGATCCACCAGCAGCACCCGGTCCTGCTCGTCGAAGAGCAGCACCCCGGCCGCCACCGTCTCGCGGGTGGGCTCCGGGGTCTGCACGATGTCGCAGACCCGGGCCGTCTCCGAGCGGACCGCCTCGGCGATCCGCTCGGCGGTCTCGCGCGGGGTGAGCCCCCCGTTGTCGATGACGTGCGCGTCGCCCGTCAGCCAGTCGAGGGCCTGCTGGTAGACGGGGATGTGGTCGTACGCCCACTGCCGGACCCGCAGGTCCACGTCCGCGGGCTCCCCGGGCTCCTTCCGGGTGGCGATGCGCTCGCGCAGGATCGTTTCCTCAGGGGCGAGCAACACATGCCGCACCGCGATCCGCCGCGCCGCGAGCCCGCCGAAGATCTCGTCCCGGTACTCCTGGCGCAGCAGCGTCATCGGCACCACGAGCACCCCGCCCAGCTCGGCGAGCATCGCCGCGGCCGTGTCCACGACCAACCGCCGCCAGCTCGGGAGGTCCTGGTAGTCGCTCACCTCGGCCAGCCGTTTGGGCGGCAGCAGCACGCGCAGCGCGTCTCCGATGAACTCCGGGTCGAACAGGGTGCTGTCCGGCAGGATTCCGGTCAGTTCGCGGGCCGTGCTGGTCTTTCCGGCGCTGAATGTGCCGTTGATCCAGACAATCACGTCTACCCCTCTCCCCATGGCTCGTCCGGAGCCCCCAGTGGCTTGCCCGCACCACCCTGTCACGGAAACCTCACTATCGGCCGAGTGCTTATCCTCAAGGTCACAGCCCTGCTCGTGAGCCCCGGAGGATTTGCCACCGTGCCCCACAACCGCCACCCGTCCGAGCCCCGCTACGGCAACCGGCCGACCATGAAGGACGTGGCGTCCCAGGCGGGCGTCGGCCTGAAAACGGTGTCGCGCGTGGTCAACGGCGAGCCCGGGGTGACCCCCGAGACCGAGAGACGGGTGCAGGCGGCCATCGAGGCCCTCGGTTTCCGCCGCAACGACAGCGCCCGCGTGCTGCGCAAGGGCCGTACCGCCACCGTGGGCCTGGTCCTGGAGGATCTCGCCGACCCCTTCTACGGCCCGCTGAACCGGGCGGTGGAGGAGGTGGCCCGCGCGCACGGGGCGCTGCTCATCAACGGCTCGAGCGCCGAGGACCCGGACCGGGAGCGGGAGTTGGCGCTCGCGCTGTGCGCCCGCCGGGTGGACGGGCTGATCGTGATCCCGGCCGGGGACGACCACCGCTACCTGGAGCCGGAGATGCGGGCCGGTGTGGCCACGGTCTTCGTGGACCGCCCGGCGGGCCGGATCGAGGCCGACGTCGTGCTCTCGGACAGCTTCGGCGGCGCCCTGGGCGGGGTGGCCCACCTGATCGCGGGCGGGCACCGCCGGATCGGTTTCATCGGCGACCAGCCCCGCATCCACACGGTGGCGGAGCGGCTGCGCGGCTACCGCGAGGCGATGGCGGACGCGGGTCTGCCGGTGGCCGAATCCTGGGTCTCCCTCGGGTCCACGGCCCCCGAACGGGTCGCGGCGGCGGCCCGGGCGATGCTCACGGGCCCGGAGCCGGTGACCGCCGTCTTCGCCGGGAACAACCGGGTGACGGTCACCGTCGTACGGATCCTCGCGGCCCACGAGCGGCCGGTGGCGCTGGTCGGCTTCGACGACTTCGAGCTGGCCGACCTGCTCCGCCCCGGCGTGACGGTGGTCGCCCAGGACCCGGCGGCTCTGGGCCGGGTGGCCACGGACCGCCTCTTCCAACGCCTCGCGGGAGCCGACCTGACCCCGTCCCGCATCGAACTCCCGACCCACCTGATCCCCCGCGGCTCGGGCGAGATCCCCCCTGCGAACTGATATTCGGGCCATGGCGGGGGCGCCGCCAGGTGCACGCACCGGCCGCGCACCTCGCGCACGCAGCGCGTTCGCCCGTGACGGCCCGCGCCGGACCGGCCGGGACGGAGTGCGCGGGTCGATCGCACGTTCGCCTTTCCCCGTAAGGGATTTGACGCTCCGCCAGGGCTCTGCCAGCCTCGCGACCCCGGGAACAACGGGGAACAACCGGAGGCGCCGATGAGCCCGCACTACACCGCCCAGAAAAGCCGGAACCAGGGGCGCGAGGGGTGGTCCGTCATCTTCCGCCACCCGGTGCGCCTGGACCCCTCCACGGGCCGACCGGGCAGACGGGTGCGGCGCGGACTGGGCACGTCGGTGGACACCGAAGCGGACGTACTGGTCGAGCAGCTCAATGAAATCCTGCGTACGCAGGCCCTCTGGGATCAGCACTCCCGTCAACAGGCCGCGGGGCTCTTCGACGGTCGCGTCGTGGACGTGTTCTACGAGGACCTCGAAACCAGCAGGACCGACTACCGGAAGATCCGGGACGACCTCCTTGCGCTGCCCGGCGCCGCCGACGGCTACAAGCACGTTCTGCTGGTCGGCACGACCGGGGCCGGCAAGACGACGGTGGTACGGCAGCTGCTCGGCACGGACCCGGAGACCGAACGGTTCCCGTCCACGTCGACCGCCAAGACCACCGTGGCCGACACCGAGATCGTTCTGACCGAAGCCGGGCCGTACCGGGCCGCCGTCACTTTCGCCGGCCGTGACGAAGTCGTCGACCACCTCACGGAGAACGTTTCGGCCGCCGCACTCGCCCTGCTCCAGGGCAAGTCCGAAGAAGACGCCCTACGGCGTCTCGTGGACCACGTGAACCAGCGTTTCCGCTTCAGCTACGTCCTGGGACGACCGGAACTCCCGGCGGATGACGACATCCTCGACGACGACGAGGACGACGAGGAGGAGGAAGGCGCCACCGAGGACGTCCTCGGCCTCGCCGACCTGGACGTCATCGACCCGGCCGCCACGGTGGCCATGCTCGTCCAGACCGTGCCCCGGCTGCGCTCCATGGTCGAGAAGTACGCCGTCGACGCACGCGAGGAGCTGCGGGCCACGGACGATGACGCCCGGGTCGTCGAGGAGATCGTGGAGGAGACCCTCGACACCGTCCTTCGCTCGCTGGAGGAGTTCCACTCCGTCGTGGACGGCCTGCTGCACGAGATCGAGCTCAGGTTCTCCCTGCTCGGGGAGGGCGAGCTGCGTCGCACCCGCCAGGGCTGGCCACTCAGCTGGACGCTGGAGACCGCGGACCGTGCCGTGTTCCTGAAGACCGTGATGCGGTTCTCCAGCAACTACGCGCCCCTCTTCGGCCGGTTGCTGACGCCGCTGGTGAACGGGATCCGGGTCGCCGGCCCGTTCGTCCCCACCTGGGCGGAAGCAAGCGACCGCCTCGTCCTGATCGACGTCGAAGGGCTCGGCCACACACCGAAGTCGGCGACCTCCGTTTCCACCGACCTGGCGAAGCGGATCGACGAGGTGGACGCGATCCTCGTCGTCGACAACGCGACCGCGCCCATGCAGGCGGCTCCGGTCGCCGCGCTCAAGGCCGTTGCGGTGTCGGGCAACTCCGGGAAACTGCACTTCCTCTTCACCCACTTCGACCACATGCAGGCCGACAACCTTCCGCGCTTCTCGGACCGCAAGCGCCACGTCCTCGCCTCGGTCGAGAACGTCCTGAACGCCATGGGGAAGGAACTCGGCCCCATCGGCGAGCGTGCTGTCCGCGTCCAGCTCGAACGGCACTGCTACTTCGTCGGCGGAATGCACAAGCCGCTGAGTGCCGGCGGGAAGGAGGGGAAGCGGACGGCCGGTCACATGCGCCTGCTCAGTGCGGACCTCTCCGCCGACGAGGCGGCACCGGACACCGGTCCGGCCCGGCCGGTCTTCGACCGCATGGCCCTCCCCCTCGCGGTCAGCGACGCCACCAGCAGCTTCCACACCCGGTGGCGCGGTCTGCTGGGCCTGGCGTACAACCCGGACGCGCCGAAGCAGCACTGGGCGCGGGTGAAGGCGCTTGCGCGGAGGCTGGGCGAGGGCTGGAGCGACGAGTACGACTCCCTGAAACCGGTCGCCGACCTGCGCACGGAACTCCAGGTGCAGATCTTCCTCATGCTCCAGCGCCCCGACCGCTGGGAGGGGGGCGAGCCGACCGAGGAGGAACGACAGGCGGTGATCAACGAGATTTCCGGTGCCGTGACCGGGAGGTTGTACGCGCTGACCGAGCAGCGCCTCAAGGACGACGTCCAGAACGCGTGGCTCGACGCCTACCGGCAGCGCGGACCGAAATCGACCTTCGCCCGGGCCCGCATCATCGACGCCGATGTCTTCGGCCGCGGCGCCCCCGTCCCGACCGCGGCGCCCTCCCCCGACAAGAACAGCTTCCTGAAGGCCGTGGCGGACATCCTGACCGAAGTGGCGGACGAAACAAGGTTCGTCCTCGACTGAGGACGGGACGCCGCGAGGCCCGTCCGGGGGCACCCCCGGACGGGCCTCGGCCGGCCGTCGGCCGGGATCAGTTGGTGGCCGTCAGGGTGGCCGAGCGGCGGGGGATCGCGAAGGCGTCCAGTTCCGCGCGGGTCAGGCCGGTGAGGGCGGTGACCTCGTCGGTGCCGACCGCGCCGCAGTCGAGGCCGCGGACCAGGTAGCCGGCCAGGGCCTTGGCCGTGGCCGGCTCGTCCATCACGTCGCCCTCGATCTTGGCGACGTACGCCTTCAGGCGCGCGGCGGCGGTCTCCAGGCCCTCGCGGTAGAAGGTGAAGACGGCCGCGTAGCGGGTCGGCAGGTGCGCCGGGTGCATGTCCCAGCCCTGGTAGTAGGCGCGGGCCAGGGCGCGGCGGGTCAGGCCGTAGTGCAGCTTCCAGGCCTCGTGGACGTGCTCGGTGGTGCCGATCGGCAGCACGTTGGTCGAGCCGTCGGAGACGCGTACGCCGGTGCCGGCGGCCGCGACCTGCATGATCGCCTTCGCGTGGTCCGCGGCGGGGTGGTCGCTCGACTGGTACGCGGCGGACACCCCGACGCAGGCGCTGTAGTCGAAGGTGCCGTAGTGCAGGCCGGTGGCGCGGCCCTGGGAGGCCTCGATCATCCGGGCGACGGTCGCGGTGCCGTCGGAGGCCAGGATGGACTGGCTCGTCTCGATCTGGATCTCGAAGCCGATCCGCCCCGGGCGCAGGCCGCGGGTGGCCTCGAAGGCCTCCAGCAGCTTGACGAAGGCGGTGACCTGCTCGGCGTAGGTGACCTTGGGCAGCGTCAGGACCAGGTTCTCCGGCAGGCCGCCGTGGGCGAGCAGGCCGGAGAGGAAGATGTCCGTGGTGCGGATGCCGCGGTCGCGGACGTTGGACTCCATGCACTTCATGCGGATGCCCATGTACGGGGCGTTGGTGCCGTTGGAGTACGCCTCGGATATCAGGCGGGCGGCGCGGGCCGCGGCCTGGTCCTCCTCCTCGTCGGAGCGGACGCCGAAGCCGTCCTCGAAGTCGACGCGCAGGTCCTCGATCGGCTCGCTCGCCAGCTTGGCGCGTACCCGGTCGTAGACGGGTACGGCCAGCTCGTCGGAGATGCCGAGCACCTTGGCGAAGGTGGCGGCGTCCGGGGCGTGCTCGTCGAGGGCCGCGAGGGCCTGGTCGCCCCAGGAGCGGACGGTGTCCGCGGCGAAGACGTCACCGGGTACGTAGACGGTGTGGATGGGCTGCCGGGTGCCGGGGTCGCCCGGGTAGTGGCGCGCGAGCTCCGCGTCCACCGGCGCGAGGGAGGCGCTGATGCCCTCGCTGACCGCGCCTGCGAGGCTCGTCGCCACCTTCTCCTGCTGACCCATCGTGCACTCTCCTCTTTTCCGCTTCACGGAAGCTTAGATCCGCATGGCAGAATTTAGTCACGGGGTTCCGCTCCGTCAATGGTCCCCCGGCCGTCCTGGACAAACGACTCGGGGCCGCGCGGTGACAATCACCACACGGCCCCGGATTCGAGAGTACGCAGGTCAGCAGTACCGGGACCGGATCAGGCCGGGGCGTTCGCCTCCCGCATGCGGGGAACGCAGAGGGCCGTGACGACGGCTGCGGCAGGCCACATCGCCAGCCCCCAGCCCACCGCCGCGAAGACGGCCCGCCCGTCGGCCGCCAGGATGCCGGCGAACACCACCCCGTTGAACAGCCCGGCCTCGGTGCCGAGCCAGGCCACCCAGGGGTCCCGCCGGGCCACCGCGCCCACCAGCCCCCGGACGAAGTGGGACAGGAACAGCAGCGCGAACCCCGACGGGATCAGGACCAGCGCCCCCACCCACCACGGGGCGGGCGGCCAGAACAGCAGCAGGACGCCGATGAGGACACCGGCCGTGAGCGTCGCGGCGGCCCCCCGGCCGGCCTCTTCGGTCACGTCGGCGGAATTCCTGGAGACGAGGAACGCCACGACGCAGGCGAGCAGTGCGGCACCGAGCGTTCCGAGGGCCAGCGAACCCCATCCGCCCAGTACGACGAGCTGGGTGTACACACCGGCGGCGCCGAGCAGGGAGCCCCACAGGAGACGGGGCCGGGTGCCGGGTACCGACGAGGCCGGCACCGGGTGGCGGGACCCGGTGCGGACGGCGGGTGCCGGCGCGAGCGCGTCGGCCTCCAGGACGGTCGCGCTCTCGCCTCCCGCCGTCGGATCGGCCGCGGCCGCGGAACGGAGTCCGGCACGCGCCGCACCCTTGCGCAGTCGGTCGATCACCTGTTGCGCGTCGGCCGGTCGCGCCGCGGGCTCCTTGGCCAGCAGCTCCAGCACCAGCCGTTCCAGCTCCTCGGGTACCGCGGGCCGCAGGTCCCTGATCGGAGCGGGTTCACTGGTGAGGTGCTGCGAGAGCACCGACAGCCCGGAGCCGGTGAACGGCGGCCTGCCGGACAGCAGCTCGTACAGCATGCAGCCGAGGGAGTACAGATCGCTGCGGCCGTCGATGCGACGGTCGCCGCGCGCCTGTTCCGGGGACATGTAGGTCGGCGTACCGATGGCCGCACCGGTGGCCGTCAGACCGGTCCCGGTCTCCTCGGCGAGGCGGGCGATACCGAAGTCGCAGATGGTGACGTCGGCCTCGGCGGGCCCGTGGACCATGATGTTGGCCGGCTTGATGTCCCGGTGCACCACACCGGCCCGATGTGCGGCGGCCAGGCCCTCGCAGATCTGGACCGCCCACCGGACCACGGTGCCCGGGTCCGCGCCCGAGCGGTGGTCGTGCAGCACGGCGGTCAGGGGCCGCCCCCGCACCAGCTCCATCACGAGGAAGAGCACCGGGCTGCCGTTGACCTCGACCTCGCCGTGGTCGTGAACGGTCACGATCCGAGGGTGGGTCAGGCCCGCGGCCATGCGGGCCTCCTTACGGAACCGCTCCTCGAGGAGGTGGTCACCGGCCACGCCCCGGGAGATCACCTTGACCGCGACCTCCCGGTCGAGCCGCAGGTCCCGGGCCTGCCACACCTCGCCCATGCCACCCGCCCCGAGCCTGCGCTCCAGCCGGTATCGCCCCTCCAGTAACGCGCCCCGCATCGGAAGAACTCCTTCCCCGTTCTCGTGCCCTCCCCGGGCTGAGCGCAGCCTACGCCCCTCCCGCAACAGCACGAGAGGGGTTCGAGGAGCGGCCGCCCCCGGGCACGACGCGCCGCACCGGACGGGGGCCGCACACGACGAGGGCCTCCCGGGTCCGATGAGGACGTCGCCGTCCGCACCGGCCCCGGAAGGCCCTCACTCGTTCGTGCACCCGGTACGCGTCTGGTCGCCGTCCCGGGGTCGGGGCGGCTAGCCCTTGCGCGCCTTGATCTCGCCGGTCAGCTGCGGGACGACCGCGAAGAGGTCGCCGACCACGCCGTAGTCGACGAGGTCGAAGATCGGGGCCTCGGCGTCCTTGTTGATGGCCACGATGGTCTTCGAGGTCTGCATGCCGGCCCGGTGCTGGATCGCGCCCGAGATGCCGGAGGCGATGTACAGCTGCGGGGAGACCGACTTGCCGGTCTGGCCGACCTGGTTGGAGTGCGGGTACCAGCCGGCGTCGACGGCGGCACGCGAGGCGCCGACGGCCGCACCGAGGGAGTCCGCGAGCTCCTCGATGATGTGGAAGTTCTCGGCACCGTTGACGCCACGGCCGCCGGAGACCACGATCGCGGCCTCGGTCAGCTCGGGGCGACCGGTCGACTCGCGCGGGGTGCGAGCGGTGACCTTGGTGCCGGTGGCCAGCGCGCCGAAGGTGACGGCGAGCGCCTCGACGGCGCCGGCGGCCGGAGCAGCCTCGACCGGGGCCGAGTTCGGCTTCACGGTGATGACCGGAGTGCCCTTGGAGACGCGGGACTTGGTGGTGAACGACGCGGCGAAGGCGGACTGCGTCGCGACCGGGCCCTCGTCACCCGCCTCCAGGTCGATGGCGTCGGTGATGATGCCCGAGCCGATGCGGACGGCCAGGCGCGCGGCGATCTCCTTGCCCTCGGCGGAGGACGGGACGAGCACGGCGGCCGGGGAAACGGCCTCGTACGCGGCCTGGAGCGCGTCCACCTTCGGTACGACGAGGTACTCGGTGAACTCGGGGGCGTCGGCGGTGAGGACCTTGACCGCACCGTGCTCGGCGAGCACGGCGGCGGTGGCGTCGGCACCGGCGCCCAGGGCGACGGCGACGGGCTCGCCGATGCGGCGGGCCAGCGTCAGCAGCTCGAGGGTGGGCTTGCGGACGGCGCCGTCCACGTGGTCGACGTAGACGAGAACTTCAGCCATGGGACTGCTCTCCTGCGATTGCGAAGTGTCTGGGGGCTAAGAGGGGTGGCCGAGGTTCTTAGATGAACTTCTGGCCGGCCAGGAACTCGGCCAGCTGCTTGCCGCCCTCGCCCTCGTCCTTGACGATCGTGCCGGCGGTACGGGCCGGGCGCTGCGCCGCGGAGTCGACCGCGGTCCAGGAGCCCTCGAGGCCGACCTCGTCGGACTCCAGGTCCAGGTCGGACAGGTCCCAGGACTCCACCGGCTTCTTCTTGGCGGCCATGATGCCCTTGAAGGACGGGTAGCGGGCCTCGCCCGACTGGTCCGTCACCGAGACGAGCGCGGGGAGGGAGGCCTCCAGCAGCTCGCTCGCGGTGTCGCCGTCACGGCGGCCGGTCACGGTGCCGTCCTCGACCTTGACCTCGGAGAGCAGGGTGACCTGCGGGACGCCCAGGCGCTCGGCCAGGATCGCCGGCAGCACACCCATGGTGCCGTCGGTCGACGCCATGCCGGTGATGACCAGGTCGTAGCCGGCCTTCTCGATCGCCTTGGCGAGCACCAGCGAGGTGCCCATGACGTCGCTGCCGTGCAGGTCGTCGTCCTCGACGTGGATGGCCTTGTCGGCGCCCATCGACAGCGCCTTGCGCAGCGCGTCCTTGGCGTCCTCGGGGCCCACCGTCAGGACGGTGATCTCGGCATCGTCGGCCTCGTCGGCGATCTGCAGCGCCTGCTCGACGGCGTACTCGTCGAGCTCCGACAGCAGGCCGTCGACGTCGTCACGGTTGACGGTCAAGTCCTCGGTGAACTGCCGGTCGCCCGTGGCGTCGGGCACGTACTTCACACAGACAACGATCCTCAGGCTCACGCCGGCTCTCCTACCGCATCGTCTTTTCTGGTACCGCCTTATGCAGGCAGCATAGGCGCCTTGTCGGGCGGATCCCGGTCGGGGCGGCCCGCGCTCCGAAGGGAATGTTACTCGTCAGTACATCGTGGGTCCCACCAAGTGGCAAGGCTGCCGAACTGTGATCTGCCCAACGCCGTCCGACCCGGCCGAGCAGGGACGATTCAGTCGCGCAACGCGTTGAAGCGCCCCTGGTGGTACAGCAGGGGGCGGCCTTCCCCGGCCGGATCCCCCACGACCGCCTCGGCGATGATCACACGATGTTCGCCGGCGGGCACACGTGCGACCACCCGGCAGACGAGCCACGCCAGTACGCCGTCCAGTACCGGCACCCCGTGCGGGCCGGCGGCCCAGCCGGTCGACGGGCCGAAGCGGTCGGCTCCGCTCCGGGCGAACAGCCCGGCCAGCTCCCGTTGGTGCTCGCCGAGTATGTGGACACCGAGGTACTCGCTGTCGCGCACCGCGGGCCAGGTGGAGGCCCCGGTGCCGATCGTGAAGGACAGCAGCGGCGGGTCGGCGGAGACGGAGTTGAGCGAGGTGGCGGTGAAACCCACCGGGCGGCCGCCGTCCTGGGCCGTGATCACGGCGACACCGGCCGCGTGCTGCCGGAAGACCGACCGCAGCAGGTCGGGCGAGCCGGGACGGGCCGTGCCGATGCCCGCACCCGCGCCTGCGCCGGAGCGGGGGGCACGGGGGGACGGAGCCGTCGGGAACGTCGGGACGGTAGGGACTGTGGGAGCAGTCATCAGGGTTCTGCCTTCTGCCGCGGAACACGCGGGCACTGTCGGGGATCGGGGGCCTGGGCTTTCAGTGATCCCAACAGCGCGCGCTCGCGTGGCGGACGAGGTCCACATGGACCCGTCCGTAGAGCAGGAGTTCATACCGCATGCCGCCAGCCTGGCGATCTCCCGTGGACACAGTCAAGCGGGATCGGGCAGATGTCAGGCGCGTCACGCTGTGTGCGGGCGCGCGCACCGGCGCCCCCGGACCCGCTCCCCCGGTCCGCCCGCCGGCCGGGCCGCCCGTCATACGGCGGCCCCGAGAGCGGCGATCACGTCCACCTTGCGCGGCATTCCGGCGGCCCGCCGCACGATCCGGCCCGTCGCGTCCAGGACCAGCACGGTCGGGGTCTTCTCGATCCCGAGGATGCGTACCAGGTCGAGTCGTTCCTCGGCGTCGATCTCGATGTGCGCGACCCCGTCGACCATCGCCGCGACCTCGGCGAGGATCCGCCGCGTGGCCCGGCAGGGCTGGCAGAACGCGCTGGAGAACTGCACCAGGCTGGCCCGCGCCCCCGGTTCCGCACCCAGTTCGGCGGCGCCCAGCCGGATCCGCGCCTCTTCCTGCCCGAGCACCCGCGCTCCCGTCGCCGTATTCGTGTACGTACGTCATCCTCGTACGCCCGTCCGTCGATCGGAGCACCCGGAAGGCCCGCGACATTCCCGGCGTGACGAGAATCTCCCCGGGTAGGGTCTTCTGGACTGGCCAGCGGCCCGCGTATGGGGCACGATCCCCATGGTCGCGTACCTACGCTTCCGTAACTTCCGGCCGGGAGCACCTCCCCAGGCAGAAAGCGGGGTCTCCCCACCATGGCTGAGCTCGTCTACCCTCCCGTGATCGGCGCCGCGCACGGACTCTTCCGCGCGCTGGACATCCGTATCGACATGAAGGGCACCGAGAACATCCCCCGCAAGGGCGGTGCGGTCCTGGTGTCGAACCACATCGGATACCTCGACTTCATCTTCGCCGGCCTGACGGCGCGGCCGCAGAAGCGCCTGGTCCGCTTCATGGCGAAGGAGTCGGTGTTCCGGCACAAGGTGTCCGGTCCGCTGATGCGCGCGATGAAGCACATCCCCGTCGACCGCAAGCAGGGTGAGGCCGCCTACCAGCACGCCCTGGACTCGCTGCGGGCCGGCGAGATCATCGGCGTCTTCCCGGAGGCGACGATCTCCCAGTCCTTCACGCTCAAGAGCTTCAAGTCGGGTGCGGCGCGCATGGCGCAGGATGCCGGGGTCCCGCTGATCCCGGTGGCGCTGTGGGGCACCCAGCGACTGTGGACCAAGGGCCGCCCGAAGAACCTCAAGCGCAGCCACATCCCGGTGACGATGCGCGTGGGCGAGCCCGTGGAGGCCCCGGCCGACCAGTACGCCGGCGCCATCACCCGCCGGCTGCGCGAGCGCGTGCAGGAGCTGCTGGACACCGCGCAGCGCGCCTACCCGGACAAGCCGAAGGGCGCCGACGACTCGTGGTGGCTGCCGGCCCACCTGGGCGGCACCGCGCCGACGGCGGCCGAGGTCCGCGAGGCCGGCTGATCGACTCCGCGCACGACATCGGCCGCCGGGACCCTCAGGGGGCCCGGCGGCCGATGTCGTCGAGGCCGGCCGCTCAGTGCCGGTCGTGGTCGTGGCCGGTCGGCGGCTCGCACGGGGCGGCGAAGCACTGCCATTGCGGCTTGCCGTGCGGGACCCGGATCCCGTCGTCGGAGCCGTCGTGATGCCTGCCCCGGTCGGCGGGACCGTTTCCGTGCAGCGCGTGCCGGAACCGGTCCTTGAACTGCGGGTAGAGGTCCCGGCCCTGGATCCGTGAGGTCTCGGCGACGTGCATGGCCGCGGCGATCCCCATACCGGTGTGGCCGAAGTCGCGGCAGGTCTCCTGGGCGAGTCCGTCCACGAAGGTGCTCTGGCCGTGCCAGTAGTCGATCAGCTCGGCGCGGGTGTCGACGGACGAGCGCTGCGGATCCGCTCGCAGTACGCACCGGACGGAGTGCGGACGCAGGTGTTCACCCTGGGGGCGGGCCTGAAGCTGACGGCCGCGTCGGCCGGGGCCGCCCTGGTGGGCATCGCGGCCGATGCGCCCGCGGCGGCGCTGCTGACCGCGATCGCCGGACTGCTGCTCGCGGCGGCACTGCTGCACGCCCTGGCGGTGCCGCGGGGGCCCGGACGGACGGCCCGCGCCGGATCCACCGCGCCTGCGGGGCCCACAGGCCCTACAGGGCCGTCGGAAGGTTCCGCCACAACTGCGGCCGGTCGACAGACTCCCGAAGGGCCTTGAGCACGGCCGGGTGCGGGTGGGCGTGGAGTTCCGGGTAGTCGATCTCGCCGAGTTCCGGGCGCACGGGGAAGGCCAGCCGTTCGCGGTCGAGGTCGAACCGGGCGTCCACGCCGGGCTTGTTGCCGCGCGGGTCGAGTCGGGACCAGCACGCACTGCCGGGCAGGCGCAGGGCGATCAGCCCGTGCACGAGGGGGGCCGTCCCGTCGTCCTCGGTGAGGCGCTGGTAGCACAGCGCCGCCGGGATGCCCTGGGCGCGCAGCAGGGCGATGAGGGCGTGGGACTTTGCGTGGCAGATGCCGTTGCGCGTCGCGAGGACGTCGGACGCGCGCCACGCGACGCGGAGGTCGCCGGAATCGGCCGAGTGCGGGATGGTGTCGCGGACGAATGCGAAGGCGGCCTCGGCGTATGAGTATGCGTCGCCGGTGGTGGACCAGAGGGTGTCGGCGGTCTCCTGCACGAGTGGATGCCAGTGGTCGATCGCCTCGTCGGACACCAAGTATGCGTGAATATCGGGGTTCCGCTGGGTCAGCTGCATGGCCCGGAGCATAGTGATACCCCCGACCGAAAATCCATAGATTTCCGATCGAGGGTATAACTATGCAGATTGTGCGGTACTACTCCACCCGCTAGCGGGCCAGCTCTTCCTTCAGCGCCTGGAGGAAGCCGTCGACGTCCTCTTCCTGGGTGTCGAAGCCGCACATCCAGCGGACGTCGCCCGCGGCCTCGTCCCAGAAGTAGAAGCGGTAACGCTTCTGCAGCCGCCGGGAGACCTCATGGGGCAGCCGGGCGAACACCGCGTTCGCCTGCACCGGGTAGAGGATCTCCACGCCGTCCGTCTCGCGCACGCCGGCGGCGAGCCGCTGCGCCATCGCGTTGGCGTGCCGGGCGTTGCGCAGCCACAGGTCCTTGGCCAGCAGGGCCTCCAGCTGCACCGACACGAACCGCATCTTGGACGCGAGCTGCATCGACATCTTGCGGATGTGCTTCATCTGCCGGACCGCGTCCGGGTTGAGCACCACCACCGCCTCGCCGAACATCATGCCGTTCTTGGTGCCGCCGTACGACAGCACGTCCACGCCGACCGCGTTCGTGAAGGCGCGCATGGGCACGTCGAGCGAGGCCGCGGCGTTGGCTATCCGGGCACCGTCGAGGTGGACCTTCATGCCGAGCCGGTGGGCGTGCTCGCAGATCGCCCGGATCTCGTCCGGCGTGTAGACCGTGCCCAGCTCGGTGTTCTGGGTGATCGACACGACCTGCGGCATCGCCCGGTGCTCGTCCTCGAAGCCCCAGGCCTCCTGGTCGATGAGCTCGGGGGTGAGCTTGCCGTCCGGGGTCGGGACGGCGAGCAGCTTGAGGCCCGCCATCCGCTCCGGCGCGCCGCCCTCGTCCACGTGGATGTGGGCGCTCTTGGCGCAGATCACCGCACCCCAGCGGTCCGTCATCGCCTGGAGGGCGGTGACGTTCGCGCCGGTGCCGTTGAAGACCGGGAAGGCCTCCGCGTACGGGCCGAAGTGGCTGCGTACGACCTTCTGCAGGTGCTCGGTGTAGTCGTCCTCGCCGTAGGCGACCTGGTGGCCGCCGTTGGCGAGCGCGATGGCAGCCAGGACCTCCGGGTGCACCCCCGCATAGTTGTCGCTCGCGAAACCTCGCACCGCCGGATCGTGGTGGCGCCGGGCGTCGGTCCTGCCTGCCTCGGTTCTCACGGTTGCGGAGTGAGCCACAGACGCTGTCCGTTCACATCGATTGCGGGCCGCTCCCAGACGCCGGCGATGGCCTCGGCCAGCTCCTGCACGTCGGTGAAGCCCGCGAACTTCGCATTGGGACGCTCGGCGCGCATCGCGTCGTGCACCAGTGCCTTGATGACCAGGATCGCAGCTGCCGCGCCGGGGCCCTCGTCACCCCCCGCCTTGCGGAAGGAGTCCGCCATCGCCAGGGTCCAGGCCTCGGCGGCCGCCTTGCCCGCGTTGTACGCCGCGTTGTTGGCGACCGGCTTGTGCGCTCCGGACTGGCTGATCAGCACGTAGCGGCCGCGGTCGCTGCGCAGGAGCCCGTCGTGGAAGGCCAGCGAGGTGTGCTGGACGGTGCGGATGAGGAGCTTCTCCAGGAAGGTCCAGTCCGCGAGGTCGGCGTCGGTGAAGGTCTTGCTTCCGCGCCAGCCGCCGACGAGGTGGACCAGGCCGTCGATCCGGCCGAACTCCTTCTCGGTCTGCTCGGCCCAGGCCTTGGTGGCGTTCAGGTCGAGCAGGTCGACGGTGTCACCGGTGATGGTGGCGCCGCCATGGGCGTAGCGCGCCGCGTCGACGGCCTCCGCGAGCCGCGCCGGATCGGCGTCGGACGCGACGACCACCGCGCCCGCCTCGGCGAGGCGGAGCAGGGTGGCACGGCCGGCGGGGCCACCGGCCCCGGCCACCGCCACCACCGCTCCGTGCAGCTTTCCGTTGCCGTTCCCGGAGCCGTTCATCAGTCCAGCCTCCTGTGGGCGAGCGCTCACGCGGCGACTCGCTCGGCCTGCTCGGCATTCAGGGCGGTGATGCCCTTCGTGGAGGCGATCACTCCCTTGAGCTTCTTGGCGAGCGCCTCAAAGAACATGCTGAGCGGAAACTCGTCCGGAAGCACGTCGTCGACGAGCTTGCGCGGGGGCTGCGTCATGTCCAGGGCGTCGGGGCCCTTGGCCCACTTGGAGCCCGGGTGCGGGGCGAGGTAGGTGGAGACCAGCTCGTACGCCTTGAACCAGTGGACGAGCTTCGGGCGGTCGATGCCGGCCCGGTAGAGGTCCTCGATGTCGGCGCACAGCTGGTTGGTGACCTGCGGGGCACGCATCCAGTCGATCTTCAGCTTGTTGTCCGTCCAGCGCACGACGTCGTGCTTGTGGAGGTAGGCGAAGAGCAGCTGGCCGCCGAGGCCGTCGTAGTTGCGGTTGCGGTCGCCGGAGACCGGGAAGCGGAACATCCGGTCGAAGAGGACGGCGTACTGCACGTCACGGCCGTGCTCGTTGCCCTCGGACTCCAGCTTCACGGCCTCCTTGAAGGCGGTGAGGTCACAGCGCAGCTCCTCCAGGCCGTACATCCAGAACGGCTGGCGCTGCTTGATCATGAAGGGGTCGAACGGCAGGTCACCGTGGCTGTGGGTGCGGTCGTGGACCATGTCCCACAGGACGAAGGCCTTCTCGCAGCGCTCCTGGTCCTCGACCATGCGGGCGATGTCCTCGGGCAGGTCGATGCCCAGGATGTCGACGGCGGCCTCGGTCACCTTGCGGTAGCGGGCGGCCTCGCGGTCGCAGAAGATGCCGCCCCAGGTGAAGCGCTCGGGGGCCTCGCGCACGGCGATGGTCTCCGGGAAGAGCACGGCGGAGTGGGTGTCGTAGCCCGGCGTGAAGTCCTCGAAGGTGATGCCGAGGAAGAGCGGGTTGTCGTAACGGGTGCGCTCCAGCTCGGCGAGCCACTCGGGCCACACCATCTTGAGCACGACGGCTTCCAGGTTGCGGTCCAGGTTGCCGTTCTGGGTGTACATGGGGAAGACGACGAGGTGCTGGAGACCGTCGGCGCGCTCGGCGGCCGGGTGGAAGGCCAGCAGGGAGTCGAGGAAGTCCGGGACCTTGAAGTCGTCCGCGGCCCACTTGCGCAGGTCGGCGACGAGCGCGCGGTGGTACGCGGCTCCGTGCGGGAGCAGCGGGGACAGCGTCTCGACGGCCTCGATCACGCGGTCCACGGCGGCGAGGACGGTGGCACGACCGTGGGCGCCCTCGACCTCGAAGTCGATGGAGCCGTCCTTGGCCTGCCAGGGCCGGATCTCCTCCACGGCGGCCTTGAGCTCGGGCCATGCGGGGTGGTCCACCACCCGCGCTCCGGCGGTTATCACGGCGCCGCCGGTTCCGGGCACAAGAGTTTCCGTCATGTCACTTCCTCCACAGGAGAACCTCACGTATGGGCAGCGTATGCGCGCGAGGCTCTTCCGCTCAAGAGGAGACTCGGGAAATTATCCTGCGTCACCCCCTCCTTCACCGGAAGTCTTCCCGTTCGTCGGCGCGGAATCGACCACTCCGCCCAATCGCGCCAAGGCTTCCCCCGACCCGGCGGCCGCACTGCGGCCGCATGGGGGCGGGCGGGGCCCGGGGGGCGGCAGAGGCGCACATCACACGCCCCGGAAGTACGGAATGACCTTCTCGCCCCATTGGCGAAGGGTCTCCAGGCAGGCCTCCTGCTCCACCGTGCCCATCTGGATCAGGCACATGATCTCGTCGGCGCCGGCCTCCCGCAGCCGCTCCACGTACGCGATGGCGTCGTCGGCGGACCCGTAGGCGTGGTCGGCGTTGAAGGTGGCCGTCGAGGTCGGCCGCACCGGTATGTCCAGCTCGTGGAGCCGGGCCACCACCTGCTCGGCGGCCCGGCGCATCTCCGCGGCCTCGTCGGCGCCCGCGACCACGGCCTCGTCCGGGATGCCCGCCCCGCCGTACCAGTGGCCGATGGACTGGGCGAAGAACCGCTGGCCGCGGGTGCCGATGCGGCGCGCCCGGGCCCGGTCGTCGAGCACGATGGTCGGGCAGAGCACGGAGAAGTGGTCGTTGACCACGGTGGACACGAAGCGGCTCCCGTCGCGCCCGGCGATCGCGGCGTCGTAGACGGACCGCATCTGCGCGATGGACTCCGGGCCGGCGAAGCCCATCACCAGCGCCCCGATCCCCAGCTCGGCCGCCTGGACCAGCGTCTCGCCCCGGCTGCACGCCAGGAACAGCGGCGGGTGCGGGGTCTGCCGCGGCCGCGGCAGGATCGGGTGCGGATCGATGTCCATCAGCTCCCCGTGGTACTCCAGCTCCTCCTCCTGCCAGGCCCGCCCGATGATCCGCAGGGCCTCCTCGACCTCGGCGGTCGTGCGGTCCCGGTCCACCCCGCACAGCGAGGTCTCCTGCTCGGTGCCCCCGCGCCCGGCCCCGAGGTCGAGGCGCCCGCCCGAGAGCAGGTCGAGCATGGCGGCCCGCTCGGCGACCCGCACCGGGTGATTGAAGTTGAAGGGCATGCACACGACGCCGTGGCCGATGCGTATGGTGCTGGTCCTGGCGGCGACCCAGGTCAGGAAGACTTCCGGGGCGGACATGTGTGCGTACCACTTCAGGGAGTGGTGCTCGACCGCCCAGATCCGGTCGAATCCCATCCGTTCGGCCAGTACGGCCTGCTCGACGCAGTCGCGGATGACCTGGTGCTCCCGCTCCACCGTCGGGTCGGCAAGTTGGGCTTCGAAGATCACGGAGAATTTCACTGTGCCTCCAGGGTTGCGTCGCGTACCCGGTCTCACTTCAATTCGGAATATGACTAGTAGTCAGAACTCGAAGAAGCAAGAGCTGCCGCCGACCGCGTGGGCCGTGCTGGGTCTGCTCTCCTTCCCCGGCGAGCGGACCGGCTACGAGCTGAAGAAGTGGGCGGACTCCTCCCTGCGCTTCTTCTACTGGTCGCCGGCCATCAGCCAGATCTACGCGGAGCTGCGCCGCCTGGAGGAACTCGGCTACGCGG
This sequence comes from Streptomyces avidinii, assembly GCF_045161815.1. Classification (NCBI taxonomy): domain Bacteria; kingdom Bacillati; phylum Actinomycetota; class Actinomycetes; order Kitasatosporales; family Streptomycetaceae; genus Streptomyces; species Streptomyces avidinii. The sequence continues at coordinate 7,601,832 of NZ_CP108863.1, read as the reverse complement.
CCTCCGTGCGCTCGGGACCCGAGGAGACGCGGGCCAAGCGGCGCTACGCGATCACCGACGCCGGGCGCGAGGCGCTGGCCGGCTGGGCAGCCGACACCGCCGAGGCCGGGCCCCCCGTACTCAAGCACGGACTGCTGCTGCGGATCTGGCTCGGCCACCTGGCCGAGCCCGAGCGACTGCGCGCGATGGTCGGCGAGCACCTGGACCGCACCCGGGGCGAACTGGCCGCCGTACGGGAGGCCATGGAGCACGCGGGCGGCGTACCGGAATGGAGCTTCCCCACCCTCGCCCTGCGCTGGAGCGAGCGGCAGCACCTGGCCGAACTGGAGCTCGCCGAGGCCCTGCTCACCGACCTGGACGGGCTCGAGCGGAACCGGCAGCACCCCGGTCGTCAAGCCGACGGGGACGCGCCCACGCCCGGGTGACGCGACAGGCCCGGCATCGGCCCCGGCGGGGCGCACGACCCTGGCGGGAAGCGGCCGGGACGCTCCTGCGGGGCCGTGCACGCCCGGTCCCTTCGGGCCCGAGGCGCACTAGCATGCGTCCTCATCGCGCGCGGCCGGTCGGGACACCGCAGCCGCGCGGGGAGCCGCCGTCGACGGAAGCGAGAGAACCTTGACTTTCCTCACCATCGGTCACCGCGGGGTCATGGGTGTCGAACCGGAGAACACCCTGCGGTCGTACCTCCGAGCAGAACGTTGCGGCATGGACGTCATCGCTCTGGATCTGCGCCTCAGCAAGGACGGAGCGCTCGTCGCCGTGCACGACCCCGAGGTGGACCGGACCACCGACGGCTCGGGGGCCGTCGCCGATCTGACCCTGGCCGAGCTGCGCGAGCTGGACGCCGGTCAGGGCGAGCACGTACCGGTCCTCGAGGAGGTCCTGGACGCGGTCCGGGTGCCGCTCCAGACCTTCGTCGGCGACCTGGCCGCCGCCCCGGTGCTCGCGGAACTGATCCTGCGCCGCGACCTGACCTCGCGGGTGGAGGTGGCCTCCGACCGGGAGGCGGTGCTCGTCGAGACGGCCCGGCTGGTGCCGGGCGTACGGACCGTCCTGTGCTCGGACTCCCCCGTCGCGGAGGCCGGGTCACTGGTGGACCGGGCGCTGGCCGCGGGCGCCGCGACGATCGCCGTGGACATCCACCGGCTCAGCCTGGAGGCGGTGGAGTCCGCGCACGCGGCGGGCCTGCGCGTGACGGGCCGGGCGGTCGACACCCTGGACCTCCTGCGGCTCGCGCGGGCGCTCGGACTGGACGGCGCCGCCACGGACTTCCCGGAGGTCCGCAGCACCGGCCGCTTCACCGCCTGACGGGGTCCGGGCTCCGGCCCGGCGCGCCTGCGCTCAGAGCGACTTGACCAGCAGCTCGAAGGCGAGGTCGTCGCGGAGCGGGACGCCGAAGCGCTCGTCACCGTAGGGGAAGGGGCTCAGCTCGCCGGTCCGCCGGTAGCCGCGGCGCACGTAGTAGGCGATGAGCTCCTCCCGTACGTTCACCACCGTCATCCGCATCTCCTTGGCGCCCCAGGTGTCGCGGGCGCGGCGCTCGGCCTCGGCCAGGATCTCCTTGCCGAGGCCGCCGCCCTGGAGCCCGGGGCGGACGGCGAACATCCCGAAGTAGACGTGATCGTCCCGGTGTTCGAGCTGGCAGCAGGCGACGAGCTCGCCCGCGCGCTCGACGACGAGCAGGAGCCCGTCCGGGGCGGCGATGACGGCGCGGACCCCGTCCGGGTCGGTGCGCTGCCCGTCCAGGTAGTCGGCCTCGGTGGTCCAGCCGGCCCGGCTCGCGTCCCCGCGGTAGGCGGACTCGACGAGTTCCACCAGTTCCGGAACGTCCGTCTCGACGGCGCTGCGGAAACTGAGGGCTGCGGGCTGGGCGGTCGTCATCGGGCGCTCCGTTCAGTGCGGCGGCATATGACATGCCGGGAAGGCAGGGAGAGCGTATCCCGGAGCCGCGTGAGGGTGCTGTGAGAGGGGCATCTCTCCCCGTGACGCCGACGAACCGGGAGGTTCCGCCGTGCACGGTTCTGCCACTTCGCTCGCCCCCTACGTCTCCTCCTGGCTGCTGGTGCTGCTGTGCGCGGTGAGCGGTGCGTACTGCCTGCGGCGGGTGCGCGATGCGGGCGGGGCCGCCGGGGAGGCGGTGATGGGCTTCGGGATGGCTCTGATGGCGCTGCCCCTCGGAGGCGGTGAGGGATGGCGAATCCCCGTACTGGCCGTGGTCTTCAGCGGCGCGTCCCTGCACGCCCTGTGGCTGCTGCGGGGCGGGGCGCACCACGCCCACCATCTGGTGGGCTCGCTGACGATGGTCTACATGACCCTGGGGGCGGGGACGGGACCGGGAGAGGTTCAGGGGCACGGGCAGGGACACGCGGCCGGGGCCGGGGCGCCGCTGCTGACCGGCGCGCTGCTCCTCTACTTCGCCGGATACGTGGTGCTCGGGGGAACCAGACTGATCACCGCGGGCGGCGCGGCCGCCGCACCTGTGGCCGCCGGGCGGGGCGGACCCACCGAACTCATCCGCGCCTGCCGACTCGCCATGGGAATGGGGATGTTGGCCATGCTGCTCACGATGTGACGGCTGCGGCGGACGTGTCCTGCGTCACCAAAGCCGCGAGGGCGTACCCGCAGGTAGTCCCGCGCTCATAGGCTGGCGACCATGATGGTCCCCGCCGCCCTCCTGTTGCTCGGCGCCCTGACCGCGGTGCTCGCTCCCCGTCTGCTGGCCCGGGCCCGGTGGCCCGAGCGCGAGCCGGTCGTCGCCCTGTGGGTGTGGCAGTGCGTGGTCGGCGCGGTGCTCCTGTGCTTCGGGCTGTCGATGCTGCTGAGCGCGGCGGCGGCCTGGCAGGCGGTACGGGGCCGGCTCTTCGCCGCCGCCCCGCACGGCGTGGTCGACGCCTATGCGCTGGGCGCGTCCGGCGGGCCCTGGGCCGCCGTCACCGCGCTCGCGCTGGCGGGCGGCGGGCTGTGGACCGGGGCGATGCTGACGGGTGAGGTGCTGCGGGCGCGGGCCCGGCGGCGCGCGCAGGGCAGCGAACTGCTGGAGCGGGCCCCGCTGCTGCCCGGGGAGGATCCGGCGGGCGCGCGGCTCGTCGTACTGGAGGGGCCTCGGCCGGATGCCTGGTGGCTGCCGGGAGCGGCGCCGCAGCTGGTGATCACGACGGCGGCGCTGGGCCGGCTGAAGGGCAGCCAGCTGGATGCCGTGCTGGCGCACGAGCAGGGGCACGCGGCGGCCCGGCACGACTGGCTGCTGCACTGTTCGCGGGCTTTGGCCCGGGGTTTCCCGCAGGTGCCGGTCTTCGCGGCGTTCGAGGCGGAGATGCACCGGCTGGTGGAGATGGCCGCCGACGACGTGGCCTCCCGGCGGTTCGGACGGCTGACGATCGCGCTGGCGCTGGTCGGACTCAACGAGGACCGGGGGGTGTTCGGGACCTCCTCGACCGAGCACGCGCACGTCCCTCAGCGGGTGCGCAGACTGCTGTCGGCGGCGCCCCGGTTGTCCCCGGGGCGGAGGCTGCGGCTGACGGCGCTGGCCACGCTGGTCCCGGCGATCCCGCTGGTGGTGGCCTTCGTACCGGGGCTGAGCGCCCTTGCGTAGTGCGGGCGCGCCCGGCGCTGCCCGCCGCCGCCCGGCGGTTCGCGGTGCGAGGATCTCCGCATGCGCAAAGATCCCTTGTGGTGGACGGGCATCGGCTGTGCGCTGCTCGCGGCGGTCCTGACGGCACTGGTGGTGGCGGGGTGGCGGCCGCTGCTCGCGTACGACGAACGGGTCGCGCGGGATCTGCACGCCCACGCCGTGTCCCATCCCGCGGTCACGCAGTTCATGCGGGTGCTCAGCGACTGGGTGTGGGACCCCTGGACGATGCGGGCCCTGGCGGCCGTCGCCTGCGTCCTGTTGTGGTGGCGGGGCGACCGGGGGCGTGCTCTGCTGGTGGCCCTGGTGACGCTGGCGGCCTCGGTTGTGCAGCAGGGGCTGAAGTTTTTGGTGGGGCGGGAGCGGCCGGTGTGGTCGGATCCGGTGGACTCGGCCCAGTACGCGGCCTACCCGTCCGGGCACGCCATGACGGCGACGGTGGTGTGCGGACTGCTCCTGTGGCTGCTCCCCCGCCCGGGCCCGGCGCGGTCGCCGGGCGCGCGGTCGCCGGTCGTGTGGGCGGTGACCGCCTGGGCGGTGGCCGCGGTCTCGGTGCTCGGGGTCGGCTTCACCCGGGTGTACCTCGGGGTGCACTGGCCTTCGGACGTGCTGGCGGGCTGGCTCCTGGGAGTGGCCCTGGTGGCTCTCGTGACGTCCGTGCCGGTCCGCGCACGCGGCTGCGACCCGGTGGAGCGGTGAGGGTACGGCGTGCCTGCCCTGGATGATCCCCCGTGTCACCCAGAGCAGGCGACCCCGTGCGCTGAGTATATTGGCTCGCAGCCAGTCAACGCAGGAGTAAGCATGTCCCCGCGCAGCGCATCGGTCAATGAAGAATTGCGCAGACGTTCCCGGGAGCGGCTGCTGCAGTCCGCGGTCGAACTCGTGGCCGAGCGCGGCTACGAGGCCACGACCCTGGGCGACATCGCCGACCGGGCGGGCGCGGCGCGCGGTCTGGTCTCGTACTACTTCCCGGGCAAACGGCAGTTGCTGCAGTCGGCGGTGCACCGGCTGATGTACCTCACCCTGCACGCCGCGCTGGAGCGGGAGCCCCGCAGCGACTGCGGGCGCGAGCGGCTGGCGCGCGCGATCGACGCGATCCTGGGGCTCATCCGGGACGAACCACTGCTGATGCGCACTCACATGGCGGTCATCCTCACCGCCGAGGGCTTCGTGCAGTGCCCCGAGCAGCAGCGGCTGGCGGAACTGCTGCGGGACACGCTCGTCCGGTACGGCTCTGCGGATCCGGACGCGGACTATCCGCTGCTGCGGGCCCAGTTGATGGGCGCGGCGGTGGCGATCCTGCTGCCCGGCGCCCCGATGCCGGCACGGCGGCTGCGGGCCGAGCTGTTCCAGCGCTACGGGCTGGACTGGGAGCTCGGCGTTCCGCCGGACGGCGGACCGCCCGGCGGAACGTTTCCTTCATCTCCTTCGCACCCCTGAGGTCAGTGGTACTCGGGCTGGGTCTGCACGTTGAGCCGGTCCGTCCGCACCCACTTGGCGCTCTCGGTGCGCCAGTCGTCGAGCCGCAGCACGTCGAGGCCCTTGGTGATGTCGTTCGAGTAGATGTGCCCGTTGTAGTAGTACGCCGACCAGGATCCGCCGAGCCCGAGTTGATCCGTCGTCAGCGGTCCGCGCTCGAAGTAGGCGATCTCCTCGGGCCGGGCGGAGTCGGTGAAGTCCCATACGGAGACGCCGCCCTGGTACCAGGCCTGGACCATGATGTCGCGGCCGCCGCCGACCGGGACCAGCGAGCCGTTGTGGGCCACGCAGTTCTCGGTGTCCGCCTGGTGGCGCGGGATCTTGAAGTAGCTGCGGAAGACGAGCTTGCGCTGGTCCCCGCGACCGGTGATCTCGTAGATCCCGTCGGCGCCCCGGTTCGGACCGGTGGCCTCGTTGCAGGTGGCGCCGCCACCGCCGCCGAGCTCGTCGGTGAACACCACCTTGTTCGCCCGCTCGTTGAAGGTGGCGGAGTGCCAGAACGCGAAGTTCACGTTGTCCTGGACCCGGTCGATGACCCGCGGCTGCTCGGGCCTGCTGATGTCGAAGAGGATGCCGTCGCCCATGCAGGCGCCGGCGGCCAGGTTCTTCGACGGGAGCACGGTGATGTCGTGGCAGCCGGTGGTCTTGGAGACGCCGGGGTTGGTGGGCGCGCCCGGGTTGCCGCCGTCCGGGAAGAGGACCGGGAAGCCGACGACGGCGGCCTTGGTCGGCGCCTTCTTCGGGACCTTCACGATCGAGATGCCGTCGTGCGGCGGCTTGCAGTCGGGGAAGGCCTCGTTCGGGGAGTACGAGGCGACGTAGAGGTAGAGGTCGCGGTCGCCCGGCACCAGGGTGTGGGTGTGCGAACCGCAGGCGGTCTCGACGGACTTGATGTACCGGGGGTTCTTCTTGTCCTTGATGTCGAAGATCTTGATGCCCTCCCACGAGGACTTCTCCGTGGCCGGCTGCGAGACGCTGTTGCAGGAGTCGTCGCTGCGCGAGGAGTCGGTGGAGAGGAAGAGCAGGTCGCCGTGGACCGAGATGTCGTTCTGGCCGCCGGGGCAGAGCACCTGGCTCACGGTCTTCGGGGCCTTCGGGTTGGCAATGTCGTAGATGGTGAAGCCGTTGTAGTTGCCCGCGTAGGCGTACCTGCCCTGGAAGGCCAGGTCGGAGTTGATCACCGTCGGGTCGGTGCTGGGGATGTTGGCCAGGGGCTTGATGTTCCGGCTGTGCACGATCTCGTCCTGGCCGGGGATGTCGCCCGGGGCGAGCTCCCCGCCCTCGGCGAGGCCCGCGCTCTGCCGGTTCGCGCTGCCGGGTGTCAAGTCACCCGGGTCGGGGGTGGCGGCCGCCGGTCCGGCTGCCAGGAGCGTGGTGAGGAGCCCGGCCGCGGCGACGGCCACCCCCACCCTCCTGTTTCGCACCCGCCTGGTGTGTAACGAGGTCACTGTGCCCTCCCATGGGAGCCCGATCGGTTCCGCCCACAAGGGAACGGAACCAGGACCCCGGCAGTATCTTCCCTTCATGGACATGGCAAAAGCCCTCAAGGGCCGGACCGGCTTACAAGCACGCTTCGGCCGACTCGCGCCGGCGGCGGTGGCCGCCGGCCTCCTGCTGACGCTCTCCGGCTGCCAGGGGGACGACGGATCGGACCGGGCCGACGACGGCCGGGCCACGATCGTCGCCCCGGGAAAGCCGGGTGAGAAGGCCCGTCACCTCACCCCCGAGCAGGCCGCGAAGGCGAAACCCGACGACAGCCCGAACGCCGCCGACCACGCCTATGTGTCCCGCATGATCGAACACCACCGGCAGGCGCTGACGATGAGCTCGCTGGCCCCCGAGCGGGCCGCGACGGACGGGGTCAAGCGGCTGGCGGAGCGGATCACGGCAGCCCAGAAACCCGAAATCGGCGCGATGGAGAAGTGGTTGGCGCGCTACCCGGCCCCTGCGGCGGCCCCGTCTGCGGGCTCCGGCGGGCACGCACAGGGACACGACCACGGCGCGATGCCCGGCATGGCGACGGAGCAGCAGATCAAGGAACTGACCGAGGCCGGCGGGGCCGACTTCGACCGGCTCTTCCTCACCCTGATGACCGCCCACCACGAGGGCGCCGTGAAGATGGCGGGCGAGGCGCTGGCCGGCGGGAACAACGTGGCGGTGGAGGAGATGGCCACCGAGGTGGTGGCCACGCAGAGCGCCGAGATCCACCGGATGCGCGCGATGGGCTGACTCCGCGGGGGGCCGGTGTCATGCTGGGACCACCTGCGGGAGGAGCTCCGCCGTGCTTCGTGTCGCCGTCGTCGGATCGGGCCCCAGCGGGGTCTACGCGGCCCAGACGCTGGTGCAGCAGCGCGAGGTGCCCGGGGTGCGGGTGGACGTGCTGGACCGGCTCCCCGCCCCCTACGGGCTCGTCCGGTACGGGGTCGCCCCCGACCACGAGAAGATCAAATCGCTCCAGGGCAGCCTGCGCACCGTACTGGAGGACGAGCGGATCCGCTTCCTCGGGAACGTCGAGGTCGGCGGGGACCGGCTGTCCACGGACCGGCTGCTGGAGCTCTACCACGCGGTGGTGTACTGCGTGGGCGCGGCCCGGGACCGGATGCTGGGGATCCCCGGCGAGGAACTGACCGGGGTGCACTCCGCCACGGCCTTCGTGTCCTGGTACAGCGGGCACCCGGATGCCGCCGCCGAGGCCTTCGACCTGCCCGGGGTGGACAGCGCCGTCGTGGTCGGGGCCGGCAACGTCGCGGTGGACGTGACGCGGATCCTGGCCCGGGGCACGGCCGAACTGGCGCCGACGGACATGCCGCAGGCGGCGCTCGGCGCGCTCGCGGACAGCGGGGTGCGCAGGGTGGCGATGGTGGCCCGCCGCGGACCCTCCCAGGGCAGGTTCACCACCAAGGAGCTGCGGGAACTGGGCACGCTGCCCGGTGTGGACGTCGGCGCCGACCCGGCCGAGCTGGCCCTCGACCCCACGTACGCCGACCCGGTGGCGGCCGCCGCCCTGCCGGCGGTGGCCCGGCGGAACCTGGAGGTGCTGCGCGGCTGGGCCGCAGCGGGCCCGGGCGACGGACCGCGCCGGATCGCGCTGCGGTTCTACCTGCGCCCGGTGGAGATCCTGGGCGGCCCGGACGGCCGGGTCACCGGGATGCGTTTCGAGCGCACCGCCCCGGACGGCAGCGGCGGGGTGACCGGGACGGGCGTCCACGAGGACATCGCCGCGCAGTTGGTGCTGCGCTCGGTGGGGTACCGGGGCGTTCCGATCGCCGGGCTGCCCTTCGACTCCGCCAGGGGCACGGTCCCGCACGCGGCGGGCCGCGTGCTGCGCGCGGGCCGGGCCTCGGTCGGCGAGTACGTGGCGGGCTGGATCAAGCGCGGCCCGACCGGGGTGATCGGCACGAACCGGCCCTGCGCCAAGGAGACCGTGTCCTCACTGCTCCAGGACGCGGGGGCACTGGCCCGCCGGGACCTCCCCGGGGACCCGCTGGACGCCCTGCGGGCGGCGGGCCTGCGGCCGGTCCGGTGGCCCGGCTGGCTGGCCATCGAGGCGGCCGAGGCGGATCTGGGACGCTCCCTGGGTCGTCGCTCGGTGAAGATCCCGGACTGGCAGGGCCTGTTGGGCGCGGCCGGACCGCTGTGAGAGCGGTCCTCAGGAGGCCAGTCGCGCTTCCTCGGCCGCGGCAGCCTCGAGGACGCTGTCGAGCAGGCCGGGGAACAGCGCCTCCAGTTCCTCCCGGCGCAGGGCGTTGAGCTTGGTGGTGCCGCGGTAGGTCTGGCGTACGACACCGCTCTCGCGCAGGACGCGGAAGTGGTGGGTGGTCGTGGACTTGGTGACGGGCAGGACGAAGTACGAGCAGGCCAGATCCTCGGAGGAGGCGGCCAGGTCCAGGACGATGGACAGCCGGACCGGGTCGGAGAGTGCGTGCAGCACGCCTTCGAGGCGGATCTCGCCCGCCTCGGGGTGGGCAAGGATGCGGGAGGTGTCCCGTTCCGTCATGTCCCTGCTCCACTCACTCGGTTCGCTGCGTTCCGGTTCCTGCGGGCCCCCATCGTACGAGAGCCGTCGAAGAAGACGGGCGCCTCACGGAAATCGGCGGAAAGCAGTGGTACGGCTCCGGCACCGCTCCCGGGCACCGGAGCCGTCCACATCACCAGGACCGGTGGTACGGGGCGGGCGTACGGACCTCCGCGCCCAGCTCGGCCGCCGCACGGCGGGCCCAGTACGGGTCGCGCAGCAGCTCCCGGCCCAGCAGGACGGCGTCGGCCTCCCCGTTGGCGAGGATCTTCTCGGCCTGTTCCGGTTCGGTGATCAGACCGACGGCGGCCACCGGCAGCGAGGTCTCGTCCTTGACCCGGGCCGCGAAGGGCACCTGGTAGCCGGGACCGACGGGGATCTTCACGTGGGGCGCGAGCCCGCCGGTCGAGACGTCGAGCAGGTCCACCCCGTGCGCCGACAGCAGCTGCGCGAACCGGACCGTTTCGTCGGCGGTCCAGCCGTCCTCCTCCAGCCAGTCGGTGGCGGAGATCCGGAAGAACAGCGGGAGTTCCTCGGGCCACACCGCCCGTACGGCGTCCACGACTTCGAGGGCGAAGCGGGTGCGGTTCGCGAAGGAGCCGCCGTACTCGTCGGTGCGCCGGTTGCTGTGCGGGGAGAGGAACTCGCCGATGAGGTAGCCGTGGGCGCCGTGGATCTCGACGACCTCGTAGCCCGCGGCCAGCGCGCGCTCGGCGGCGGCCGCGAATCGGCCGGCGATCTCATGGATCTCGTCGACCGTCAGCTCGTGCGGCACCGGGTGGCCCTCGGAGAACGCCAGGGGGCTCGGGGCGACCGGCTGCCAGCCGTGCGCCTCGGGCCCGACCGGCCCCCCGCCCTTCCACGTGCGGTCGGTGGAGGCCTTGCGGCCGGCGTGCGCGATCTGGATGCCGGGGACCGTGCCCCGGGCCTTGAGGAAGGAGGTGATCCGGCGCAGCGCCTCGACCTGGGTGTCGTTCCAGATGCCGAGGTCGTAGGGGGAGATCCGGCCTTCCGGGGAGACGGCGGTGGCCTCCTGGATGATCAGGCCGGTACCGCCGGTGGCGCGTGCGGCGTAGTGGGCGAAGTGCCAGTCGTCGGCCACGCCCGCGTTCGGCCCGAACGCCTCGGCGCTGTACTGGCACATCGGGGCCATCCACACGCGATTGGGGATGGTGACGGAGCGAAGCGTCCAGGGCGCGAACAGGGCGGCGAAAGCGGCGGGTGCAGCACTCATCAGGCTCTCCAGATACGACCGGGCATGCCGGGGATCGACTAAGTTCGAGAGTCACCGTACTACGAATTTCGTCGTACTACGAGACCTCTCGTACAAGCGCGTCGAGCTCCGCGCGCAGCGCCCCGGCGAGAGCCGCCAGGTCCGGGACGGCCGCCGCGTCGGCCACCAGTCCGTAGTGGACGGTCCCCTTGTACGTGGAAACCGCCACGGCCAGCGACTGGCCGCGGGCCAGCGGGGCGAGCGGATAGACCTCGCGGACCGTGCTGCCGCCGAGGGTGAAGGTGAAGCCCGGCAGCGGGACACTGGTGACCAGGATGTCGAAGAGCAGCCGGGCCGCCTGGGCCACGAGCGGGCCGCCGAGCCGGTGGCCGAGCGGGTGGACGTGGTCGGCGAGCAGGGCGACGGCCCCGGCGCCGCGGGCGGGTCCGGCGTCCTTGTTGCGGTCCATGGCCGCGCGCACCCGGTCCAGGCGGCACAGCGGGTCGGACTCGGCGAGCGGCAGCCGGAGCAGATAGCCGGAGAGCCGGTTGCCGGCGCCCCCGGCCGCTCCGGGCCCACGGCGGCGGGACACGGGGATCAGGGCGCGCGGTCCGGCGCCCCAGGGTTCCGGGTCGCCCCGCTCCGCCATCCAGCGCCGCAGGGCGCCGGCGACCAGGGCGATCAGCACGTCGTTGACGGTGCCGCCGGCGCCCTTGCGGACCAGGTTGACCTCGTCCAGGTCGAGCGCGAGGCAGGCGACCTCACGGGCACCGGCTCCGGTGGAGTCCGCGGTGAGCGCCGTCGGTACGCCGAGCGGCAGCCCGGCGCGGGCCACGGCGGCGCCGATCTCCAGGGCCTGGCCGACGTCCTGGACCCGGGCCGCCAGCACCCCGGGAAGCCGGCGCAGGAGGGAGCCGGCCCGCTGCTCGGGGACCGGCCGCGCGGGCGGCCGCGGGGCCGTCCCCTCGTCGAACAGGGTGGCCGCGAGGGCGAGGGCGCCCAGTCCGTCGGCGAGGGCGTGGTGGAACTTGAAGAGCACCGCGAAGGAGTCCGGGTCCGGCCCGGCCAGGACGTGCGCCTCCCAGGGAGGCAGTGCCCGGTCCAGCGGCCGGGCCATCAGGGGCCCGGCGGCGGTGTGCGGCACGGCCTCGCCGGTACGGACGAGGAAGACGTGCCGCGCCGGGTCGAAGCCGGGGTCCGGCGACCAGGCGGCCGCTCCGACCGGAAACAGCACGTCGCGGATGCGGCGGCGCAGGCGCGGGACCGCGGTGCAGCGGGCGGTCAGCAGCTCGGCGGCCCGCTCGGCGGAGCCGGGGCCGGCGGCACGGAAGACGGCGAGCGCGCCCAGGTGCATGGGATGGTCGGCGGATTCGATCCGCCAGAAGGCGAGGTCGAGCGGGGACAGGTGCTCGGTGGCCACATACGTCCTCTCGCGTGCGGCGGCAGTGACCTGAAGTCAATCCATTCCGGCCACCCACATGCAAGCAACAATCATTTCCGCGCGGTAAATGATCGGTATTGATCTGGTACTCGGCGGTTCCGCGCCGCCCGCCGGGCCACTGTCACCGGGCGGGTGCAGACTGGTCCGCGAAGACGCTCCACAAGGAACGCCCGCCCAGGACGACGAGGTCCGGAGGTGCCGGCCATGGCCGACGCGGTACTGCTCGTGGGAACCCGCAAGGGACTCTTCATCGGACGTCGCCGGGACGACGGGCCGTGGGAGTTCGACGGGCCCCATTTCAACGCCCAGGCCGTCTACGCGGTCGCCGTCGACCGGCGCGGACCGGCGCCCCGGCTGCTGGTCGGCGGGGACAGCTCGCACTGGGGGCCGTCCGTCTTCACCTCCGACGACCTCGGGGCGACCTGGCGGGAGCCCACCGCGCCCGCGGTGAAGTTCCCCATGGACACCGGCGCCTCCCTGGAGCGGGTCTGGCAGCTGCATCCGGCCGGCCCCGAGGCGCCCGACGTGGTGTACGCCGGGACGGAGCCGGCCGCGCTCTTCCGCTCCACCGACCGCGGCGAGTCCTTCGAGCTGGTCCGCCCGCTGTGGGAGCACCCGACCCGCGGCAAGTGGGTGCCGGGCGGTGGCGGCGAGGGGCTGCACACGGTGATCACCGACCCCCGCGACGCGGACGCTGTGACCGTGGCCGTCTCCACCGCCGGGGTCTTCCGGACCAGGGACGGCGGGGCCAGCTGGACGCCCTCCAACCAGGGGGTCTCGGCGGTGTTCCTGCCGGACCCGAACCCGGAGTTCGGCCAGTGCGTGCACAAGATCGCCCAGGATGCCGGGGACACGAACCGGCTGTACCTGCAGAACCACTGGGGCGTCTACCGCAGCGACGACGCGGGCGGCCGGTGGACCGACATCGGCGGCGGGCTGCCCTCCGACTTCGGCTTCGCGGTCGCGGCCCACCCTCACCGGCCGGACACCGCCTACGTCTTCCCGCTCAACGCCGACTCCGACCGGGTCCCGGCCGAGCACCGGTGCCGGGTCTTCCGCACCCGGGACGCGGGCGCCACCTGGGAGCCCCTGACACGCGGGCTGCCGGCCGGGGACCACTACGGCACGGTGCTCCGGGACGCCCTGTGCACGGACGACGCGGACCCGGCGGGCATCTACTTCGGCAACCGCAACGGCGAGGTGTACGCGAGCCACGACGACGGCGAGAGCTGGCAACTGCTCGCCGAGCACCTGCCGGACGTGATGTGTGTGCGGGCGGCCACGTTCGGCCAGTAGAGTGATCCACCGTGGCAGCACGACCGTTGAACGAGATCGTCGAGCCGGGCTGGGCCCGGGCTCTGGAGCCGGTGGCGGGGCAGATCGCCGCGATGGGCGACTTCCTGCGCGCCGAGATCGCGGCGGGGAGGACGTACGTACCGGCCGGGGCCAATGTGCTGCGCGCCTTCCAACAGCCCTTCGACGAGGTCAAGGTACTGATCGTCGGGCAGGACCCCTACCCCACGCCGGGGCACGCGGTGGGCCTGTCCTTCTCGGTCGCCCCCGACGTACGACCGGTACCGCCGAGCCTCGACAACATCTTCCTGGAGATGCACCGGGACATCGGCACCGGCCGCCCGGCCAACGGCGACCTCACCCCGTGGACCCGGCAGGGCGTCCTGCTGCTCAACAGGTCGCTCACGACCGCGCCCCGGCGCTCCAACGCGCACCAGGGCAAGGGCTGGGAGGCCGTCACCGACCAGGCCATCCGGGCCCTGGCCGCGCGCGGCAAACCGCTGGTGTCCATCCTGTGGGGGCGGGCCGCCCGCAACCTGCGGCCACTGCTCGGTGAGCTGCCCGTCGTGGAGTCCTCGCACCCCTCCCCCAAGTCCGCCGACTACGGCTTCTTCGGCTCCCGGCCGTTCAGCCGGACGAACGAGCTGCTGGTGGGCCAGGGTTCACAGCCTGTGGACTGGCGCTTGCCGTCCGTCAGTTGAACGTATCTGATATTCACCGGATAAATACGGACAGATGCCTCGCGAGACGGCCCTGCCCGAACACCTTGTTCCGATAAGCCAGTAGCATGCGGCGCCATGAGCTCCCCCACTGGGCCCGCAAATGGCCTGCCCGTACGAATGCCGCGACCCCGCCAGACCGGACGGCACCGCCGGCCCGAGCCCGCGGTGGCGCCCGAGGGCGCGCCCGCGCTGGTGCTCGCCGTGCCCGGTGCCCCCTCGGCCGCCTCGCGTGGGCTCGCGGAAGAGATCATCAGCATCGGCCGCTCCGAGCTGCCGGGCCTCGACGCCCGGATCGGCTTCCTCGAGGGTGACGACGCCTCCGAGTTCCCGTCCCTGTCCGGCGTGCTGAGCGCCGTCGCGGGCGAGCGTGTCGCGCGCGCGGAGTTCGCCCGCGCGGCCGGCCACGAGGTGCCCGCGCCGACCGGCCCGGACGCCGTGGTCGTACCGCTGCTGGCCGGCCCCGACGCCGATCTGCTCCGCCGGATCCGCCAGGCGCTGATGGACTCCTCCGCCGCCGCCGAGCTGGCCGACGTACTCGGCCCGCACCCGCTGCTCGCCGAGGGCCTGCACGTGCGCCTGTCCGAGGCGGGCCTGGCCCGCGCCGACCGCGCCCGGCTCTTCACCGTGACCACCGCCGCCGACGGCATCGTCCTGGCCACCACCGGTGGCGAGGAGGCCGTGCAGGCCGCCGGGATCACGGGCATGCTGCTGGCCGCCCGGCTCGCCGTGCCCGTCAAGGCCGCCGCCCTCGACCAGGAGGGCTCGGTGGCCGCGGTCGCCGAGCAGCTGCGCCGCGAGGGCTCCACGCTCCTCGCGCTCGCCCCGTACCTGATCGGCCCGGAGGCCGCCGACGGGCTGCTCGACACCGCCTGCAAGGAGGCCGACTGCGCCACCGCCGAGGTGCTCGGCGCCTACGGCGCGCTCGGCAAGCTGGCCGTCGCGCAGTACGCCGCCGCGCTGGGGATCAGCCAGGACGCCGCCGCACACTGACCCGCCCGTACGACGGAAAGGGCCGCCGGCGGCCACGGTCTCCCGTGGCCTCCGGGGGCCCTTTCCCGTGCCCGGTGCGCAGAGGCGCGTCAGCCGAGAACCACGCAGGTGGCCGCGGGCACGGCCAGCGAGCCGGCCCGGTGCGGCTGCCCGGTCAGTGGGTCCACGTCGAACCAGGTGACGTCCCCCGAGCGTTCGTTGGCCGCGTACAGCCGGCTCCCCCAGGCGTCGACGGCGAGGTCGCGCGGCCAGGCGCCGCCGCAGGCCACGGTCCCGGTGAGCCGCGGCGCGCCGGGCCCGTCGGCGAGGGAGAGGGTGACGATCGCGTCGGCCCCGCGGACGGCCGCCCAGACGAACCGCCCGTCGGGCGAGGCGACGATCGCCGAGGGGTAGGCCCGTACGGGCCCTGAGGCGCCCACGGAGGCCACCGGAAGCTCGCCGACCGGTTCCAGTTGCCCGGACGCCCCGTTCCAGCGGCAAACGGTCACCTGCGGCTCCAGCTCGTGCAGGACGTACGCCACCTCGCCCTCCGGATGGAAGGCCAGGTGGCGGGGACCGGTCCCGGCGCGCAGCGCGGTCTCGGCGTGTACCCGCAGCGCCCCGGTGGCCCGGTCGTGCGCGTAGACCCGTACCGAGTCGGTGCCGAGGTCCACGCCGAGCACCCAGCGGCCGGTCGGGTCGGGCAGTACCTGGTGGGCGTGCGGGCCCTCCTGCCGGGCGGTGTCGGGGCCGGAGCCCCGGTGCGACAGGACGCGGGAGGGGCCGCCCGGGGCGCCGTCTACGGCGAGCGGGAGGCTGCTCACGCTGCCGGAGGTGTAGTTGGCGGTGAGCAGCCTGCGCCCGGCCAGGCTGAGGTGGGTGGGGCCGGAGCCCCCGACGCGGACGGGCGCGCCGAGGGGGGCGAGACCCCCGTCGGTGGTCCGGAAGGCGGCGACCGCGCCCCGCTCCGTCTCGTTCACCGCGTAGAGCACACCGCCGGACGGGGCGAGGGCGAGGTAGGACGGGTCCTCGGTGGCGGTGACCGAGAGCGGGGTGAGCGCTCCGGTCTTCGGATCGACGGCCGCGGTGGTGACACCGCGACCTCCCGCCGAGGTGAACGAGCCGATGTAGGCCCGGCGTTCGCCGCTCCGGTCCGTGCTGTCCGCGCCGCTCACTGGAAGCCCCTCTCGCTGCCGTCGGATCCGTCCGGGGCCGACGGTAACAGAAGGTCTAGACCAAATCCCGCCCCCGGGCCCGCTCCTGCGCGCCGGGGTGGTGGACGTAGGCGGTACTGCTGCTGCGGTCCTCGTAGGTGCGATGGAAGACCGGGGTCGCGGAACCGGAGATCGGCGGCACGATCCAGGACCAGTCCGCACCCACCTCGCGCCCCTTGCGCTCCTCCCGTTCCATGTGGGACAGGAAGCGCCGGGACTCGGTGTGGTGATCGGCGATGGTGACCCCGGCGCGGTCGAAGGAGTGCAGGACCGCCCGGTTCAGTTCGACGAGGGCGCGGTCCTTCCAGAGCGAGCGGTCGCTGGAGGTGTCCAGACCGAGGCGGCGGGCGACGGCGGGCAGGAGGTTGTACCGGTCGGTGTCGGCGAGGTTGCGCGCACCGATCTCGGTGCCCATGTACCAGCCGTTGAACGGCGCGGCCGGGTAGTGGATGCCGCCGACCTCCAGGCACATGTTGGAGATGGCGGGTACGGCGTGCCAGCGCAGTCCCCAGTCCGCCCAGCCGTCGCCTTCGGGGTGGTCGATCGGCACTTCCAGTACGGCGTCCGCGGGGGTGTCGAACCAGCGGGGTTTGTCGTCGACGCCCTGCACCACCAGCGGCAGGAGGTCGAAGGGGGTGCCGGCGCCACCGGACCAGCCGAGCTGGAGCAGGGCGTCGGTGAGCGGGGCGTTGCGGGCGTCCCCGACGGTTATGGAGGGGTGGTCGCCGTATCCCGCGTACCGGATGAGCTGCTCGCTCCAGATCAGCGGGCCGGGGCGGGCCGGGCCGTCCGGGGCGAAGACCGTGATCGTGGGCCTGACCCTGCCCCCGTTCGTCGCCTCGCGCAGGTGCTCGAAGCACTCGGCGGCGATCCCGTCGGCGTCGGTGAGCCCGCGGCGGTCGCGGACCCGCAGCGAGTTCCAGTAGAGGCGGCCTATGCAGCGGTTGCTGTTGCGCCAGGCCACCCGCGCCCCGTGGACCAGCTCCGCGGGGGTGTGCACATAGCTGCCGGTCTCGGCGAGTTCGGCCCGCACAGCGGCGAGCCGGGCGCGCGGATCACCGGCGTCCGCGTTCTCCCTGTGGAAGAGTCGGATGAACTCCTCGGCCGCTTCCCACACCTGAGCGGTGGTGGAGCGCTGTTGAAGAATTTCCATTCCGGGCCGGTACCCCCTGTCCGAGCAGATCCACCCTGTACATGCCGCATGAATGTGCAGTAAACAATTACCCGTTGTACATGTCGCAGGTCAGCGCGGGGTGGTCGGCGGTGACGGAGCACTCCTCCGGGTGATCTCTCATGGATCGGGCTGCGGCAGGGCTGGCGGGGGCGTAAAATCCCGCGCAATCCGGGAGTTGGTCGTGCGCCGGGTCAACGGCAGGGGCGGCTCATGTAGAGCGCCTGCTCGCCCGCCGCGGGCGTGCCGCCGTACAGGGCGGTGTCGAGGCCGCAGAAGGTGAACCCCATGCGCCGATAGGCGTGAACGGCCGGGGCGTTGACCGAACTGACCTCCAACCACAGGTGCTCCGCGCCCCGTTCGCGGGCGAACCGGTCCGCACACTCCATCAGCGCGCGGCCGATGCCGCGACCCCGGTGACCGGGCGCGACCTCGATGTCCTCGATGGTCAGCCGCCGGTTCCAGGCGGCGTACTTGACGGCGGCGAACCCGCACAGCAGGTCGCCGTCGAGGGCCACGAAGGTCCGCGCGTCGGCCTCGGAGTCCTTCCCGCCGCCGAAGACCTGCTCGTCGTGCTCCTCGGGCGGGAACGCCTTGCGCACGGGCGGGTCCACCGGGACCTCACACAGGAGGAAGCCGAAGCCGCCGCCTGCGTCCGGGCCGGGGTCGCTCACCTCGAAGACCGTGGCGGTGGTGAAGGAGCTGTCCAGGGCCTCGATGGCACCCGCGTCCTGGGGGCGGGCGAGTCGGTAGACGATTCCGTCGGCGCGGGCCGGGCCGTGTGCGGTGGTCATGAGATCCACCGTACGCAAAAAATCCCCCGGCCGAATTGGCTGCCGAGGGAGGAGAGAGCGTATATTCAATGGTTCGCGACTTCGCTGAAAATGGACCCGTGAAGAAGCTTACGAGGACACTGTATCGCGGCAGGAGTGCAATTGTCAACCGAGGAATTCCGGAAAGAGCAGCAATTCGTCACCGACCTCTATACCCGCCTCGACGGCCTGCGTGACCAGGCCGAACGTGCGGTCGAAGGTGCGCTGCGCGATGTCGGGACCGGGTTTCAGGCCCGGCTGGAGCGGGATGTCCTGGTCGCCGAGCAGTCCGGTCTGCTTTCCGCTCTGAATGCGGGCGAGAACGGCCTCTGTTTCGGCCGTCTGGAGTTCTCCGACGGCCGGGACCACCACATCGGCCGGCTCGGAATCCGGGCCGACGACGCGGACCGCACGCCGCTGGTCCTGGACTGGCGCGCCGAGGTGGCCCGCCCCTTCTACCTCGCCACCGGCCACACCCCCATGGGGCTGCGCCGCCGCCGGCACATCAGCAGCCGCGGGCGCGTGGTCACCGCCCTGCACGACGAGATCCTCGACCTGACCGACGCGGAGCGCACCGGACACGAGGGCGCGGACGCGGACGCCGTGCTGCTCGCCGCGCTCGACGCCGCCCGGACCGGCCGGATGCACGACATCGTGCGGACCATCCAGGCCGAGCAGGACCGGATCATCCGCTCCACGCACCGCGGGGTGCTGGTCGTCGAGGGCGGTCCCGGCACCGGCAAGACCGCCGTCGCGCTGCACCGCGCCGCCTACCTGCTGTACGCCCACCGGGAGCTGCTGGCCAAGCGCGGGGTGCTGATCGTCGGACCGGGCCCGGCCTTCCTGGGCTACATCGGCGGGGTACTCCCGGCGCTCGGCGAGACGGGCGTGCTGCTGGCCACCCCTGGGGAGCTCTTCCCCGGGGTGCACGCCACCGGCACCGACCGCCCCGGGGCCGCCGCGGTCAAGGGCCGGGCCTCGATGGCGGAGGTCCTCGCCCGGGTGGTGGCGGACCGCCAGTGCCTGCCGGAGTCCGTACCGGCAGACACCGGGGAGGAGTACGACAAGGTGCCCGAGCCCGCGCTGGAGATCGACCACGAGGAGTACGGGACCCTGCTGCTGGACCGCACGATGGCCTACGGGGCGCGGGACCGGGCACGGGCCACCGGCCTCCCCCACAACCAGGCGCGCCCCTCCTTCGCCTTCCCGGTCATCGACGCGCTGACCGCGCAGCTCGCCGACCGGCTGGGCGCCGATCCGTACGGCGGGCCGAACCTGCTCGGCCCGGACGACGTCGCCCAGCTCGGCAAGGAGATCGCGACGAGCGGCGCCGTGCACGCGGCGATCGACTCGCTGTGGCCCTCGCTCACCCCCGAGCGGCTGGTCACCGACTTCCTGGCGGACCCGACGCACCTGCCCGCGCACGAGGCCGACCTGATCCGCCGGGCGCCCTCGGCCCGGCCGGACTGGACCCCGGCCGACGTGCCGCTGCTGGACGAGGCCGCCGAGCTGCTCGGCGAGGACGACAGTGCCCGGCGGGCCGCCGAGGAGCGGGACCGGCAGCTGCGCATCGCCTACGCGCAGGGCGTGCTGGACCTGTCCGAGGGCTCGCAGTCGTACGAGTTCGAGGACGAGGAGAACGAGTTCCTCGCGGCCCACGACATCATCGACGCGGAGCGGATGGCCGAGCGCCACGAGGAGGCCGACCACCGCAGCGCCGCCGAGCGGGCCGCGGCCGACCGTACCTGGGCCTTCGGCCACGTCATCGTGGACGAGGCGCAGGAGCTGTCGGCGATGGCCTGGCGGCTGCTGATGCGGCGCTGCCCGACCCGGTCGATGACGCTGGTCGGCGATCCGGCGCAGACGGCCGACGAGGCGGGCTGCGGCTCGTGGGAAGGCGTCCTCGCGCCGTACGTGGGCGAGCGCTGGGAGCTGGTCCGGCTGGGGGTCAACTACCGCACCCCGGCCGAGATCATGGAGGTGGCGGCTGCCGTGCTGCGGATGCGCGATCCCGGCTTCGAGCCGCCGCGTTCGGTACGGTCCACCGGGGTGCGGCCGTGGGCCCTGGCGACCGATGACCCGGCGGGGGCGACCCGGGAGGCCGTGGAGCGGGAGCTGCCGGCCGAGGGGCGGCTCGCGGTGATCGCGCCGCGGGCGCGGCACGCGGCCCTGGCCGCCGTACTGCCGGGGGTCCGGGAGGGAGCGGAGCCGGACCTGACGCGGGAGGTGGTCCTGCTGGACCCGCGCCAGGCCAAGGGACTGGAGTTCGACACGGTGATCGTGGTGGAGCCGGACGAGCTGCGGCCGAGCGACCTGTACGTGGCACTGACCCGGGCCACCCAGACCCTCGGAGTGGTGCACACCGCCGGCCGGCTGCCGGCGGGGCTGGCGGACGCCCGGGGCGGGCTGCTCAGGCGCTGATGACGAGCGGCGCCCGGGGGTCGCTGCGCAGCGGGGTCGCGAGGGCCACCAGGGTGTGCTCCAGGCCGTGGAGGTGGGCGAGGGCCGGTTCCGCGGCGGCGGGCCCGGGGTGCGGCACGGTGGCGGGTCCGGGAGTGCCGTGCGGGGCGGTCAGGGCCTCCACCGCGGCCTCCACGCGCCAGCAGGCGGCGGCCAGCCGGGCGTCGTGCGAGGCCTGCGGGTCGGCGGCGACGGCGACCAGCCCGCGCACGTCCCGGGCGCAGTCGTCGAGCAGGGCGAGCACCTGCCGGGCGCGGGCCTTGCGGGCGCGCAGCGGGCTCAGGGGGTGCACGAGGGGTGCGAGGGCCAGCCGGACCCGGCCCAGGAGCAGCTCCAGTTCGGCGGCGTGCGGGGCGGGGTCGGCGTCCGGGTCGCCGGCAAGGCGTTCCAGGGCGGCCGCGGTGCAGGCCCGTACGCAGTGCAGGGCGCGCTGGATCCAGGCGTCGTTGGCGGCGTGGGTGGTGACCGGGAGGATGAGCACGACGGCGAGGGCAGCGCCGAGTGCGCCGATCGCGGTCTCCTGGAAGCGCAGGAGCAGCAGTCCGGGGTGCAGGACGCCCAGCAGGCCGTAGAGCAGGCCGGCCATGACCGTGACGAAGAACATCATCCACGAGTACGAGGGCGCGGCCGTGTAGAAGATCCCGAAGACGCATACGGAGACCAGTGCGGCGGTGGGCGCCGGCGCGCCGTGCAGCGGTACGGCGATCAGCAGGCCGGCGGCGATGCCGACGACGGTGCCGAGGACGCGGCGGAAGCCCCGTACGAGGGTCTCGCCCCGGGAGGCGGTGTTCACGAAGATCCACCAGGAGGTGCCGACGGCCCAGTACCAGCGGTCGTCGGAGAGCGCCTGGCCGATGCCGAGCGCGAAGGCGCAGGCGGCGGTGGCCTGGAAGGCCTGCCGGGTGGTGGGCCTCGCGAGCCCGGTCCCGGGCAGGCCGGGCGGGGCGGCGGGGGGTGGGGTGCGCCGTTCGATGGGCCACAGCAGGAAGCGCACGGCTGCGGAGGCGACGAGCGCGAGCCCGACCGCGGCGTACAGCTCGGGCAGTTGCCCGGGCACGGCGTGCAGGAACTGGGTGACGAAGAACATCATGAAGCCGAAGATCCCGAGGGCGTGACCGCGCGGGCCGAAGCGGCGGGCGTACACCCCGGCGAACACGACGGCGAGGAAGGCGGCGTCGCGGGCGAGCGGGATCCCGTGCAGGGTGGTGGCGAGGGCCAGGACGGGGAATCCGGCGACGGGCAGCAGGGCGGTGGTCAGGCGCTGGGCGCGGACGTGTCCGTCGAGCACGGTGAAGAGGGCGAGCAGCGCGGCCAGCCCCCCGGTGATGGAGGCGGTCAGGGAGAGACCGCACACCTCGGCCAGGGCGACGGCGGCGGCGACGCCGATCACGGCGCGGGCCGAGTTCCTCAGTCTCATACGCCCCGGATCCGGAGCCACGAACATCCTCTTCACGGCGGTGTGCCGCCCCCCTTGCAGTGGTGCGCGCCGGCCCGGCTCCGCCCGGGGGTGGTGGGCGGCGGACGGGCACGGCGAAGGCGCCGCGCTCCGGAACCGGCCTCGTTGCCGTCCGGCGCTGCGCGGCGCCGTAAGTACATGGATACGCCACAGATAAGCACCTGGAGGCCCACTGGCTCAACCGGACCCTTGGGCACTGTGCCATTGGTACAGCCAAGGGGTGGACATGTCGGCCACGGGCCGACCAACGTACCACTGCCGTGGGGAGAGGCGCATCGACCGGGTTCGACCGGGTTGCGCCACCGCGGCCGACTCTCGTCGACGTGACCACGCGCTGTTATCGTGCAGCGACCCGCGGGGCGTACGGAAGGGGACCGACGTTGACGCGCAAGGGGGAGTCCGGGGAGGCCGAGTCCTTCAGCCGCGCCGCCGTGGCGGTCTTCCGGCTGAACGGGCGGTTCACCGCGGCCCTCGACCGGCTCGCGCTCGCGTTCGGCCTCAGCGCCGCTCGATGGCAGATACTGAGCACGGTGACGGAGGAATCACTGTCCGTGTCGGAGGTCGCGCGGCGGGTGGGGACCACCCGGCAGAGCGTGCAGCGCATCGCGGACCTTCTGGTGCGGCAGGGGCTCGCGATCTACCTGGACAATCCGGCGCACCGGCGGGCGAAGCTGCTCACCGCCACCGAGCAGGGCGTCGCCGCGAAACGGGAGATCGACTCCTGCCTCGCCGCACTGGCCCGGCAGTTGTGCGGGCACCTCGGCGGCGAGGACGAGGTGTACCGCACGGCCGAGGTGCTGCGGGGCCTGTCCGGCGCGTTGTCGTCGATCGGATCCGACGACTCTGCGTGAAGCCCTTGCACGTGTCCGCCGCTATACGGACAAGCTGGCCTGAAACCGACCGCGTTTTTCCCAAGAGTTGACTGCACCGAGGAATCCTCTTTGCGGTACCGTTCGCGCCTGACGCGGGGTTTCAAGGCCGGGGGACCTTTTGAATCGGTTTGTCTTCAGAGTGCTGGGGCCGCTGGTCGTCCAGGCCGATGACGGTCCGCTGCGCATCAACGGCCGGCGCCAGGCCACGGTCCTCGCGATGCTGGTTCTCTACGCCGACCGGATCGTTTCGGTCGACACCCTGGTGGACGCCGTCTGGCCGGAATCTCCCCCGGCGACGGCGCGCAACCAGATCGCCATCTGCGTGGCCACCCTGCGCAAGACCTTCAAGCAGGCCGGGGTGACCGATCTGCTGATCACCTCTCCCCCGGGCTACCTGCTGGCCAAGGGCGAGCACCGGATCGACGTCCAGGAGTTCATGGAGCGCGCCGAGCAGGGGCGGGACGCCGCCCGGCACGGACGGACCGAAGAGGCGTGCACGCACTTCGAGGAGGCGCTGAGCATCTGGCGGGGCTCCGCGCTGGACGAGCCGTCCGGCTCCCGGCTGGAGGCGGAGACCACCCGGCTGGAGCAGATGCGGCTGGCGCTGATGGAGGAACGCGCCGGGCTGATGCTCCAGTTGGGCCGGCACCGCGCGCTCACCGGTGAACTCGCCGAGCTCGTGGCCCGGCACCCGCTGCGCGAGCAGTGCCGCGAGCACCTGATGCTGGCCCTGTACCGGTCGGGGCAGCGGGCCGAGGCCCTCGAAGTGTTCCTGCAGGGGCGCCGGTTACTCACCGAGCAGCTCGGGATCGAACCGGGTCCCGGACTGCGGCAGCTGCACGACCTGATCCTGCGCGACTCCCCCGAACTGACCCGGCCCCCCGCCGTGGCGGCCCCCGCGCCCGCGGCCCTGAATACCATTCCGGCGCAACTGCCCGCCGATGTCATGGCGTTCACCGGCCGGCAGCGGGAGATGACCTCCCTGGACCGGCTCCTGAAGGAGCCCTACAACCCCCACACCCCGGCGCTCGCCACCATCGTCGGTGTGGGCGGCGTGGGCAAGACCGCCCTCGCGGTGCACTGGGCGAGCCAGGTGGCCGACCAGTTCCCGGACGGCCAGCTCTTCGCCGACCTGCGCGGATACGACGAGGAGCACGCGCCGGTGTCCCCCGCCGCCGTGCTCGACCGGTTCCTGCGCGCGCTCGGCATCGGCGCGCCCCAGATCCCGCCGGACGCCGACGAGCGGGCCTCGCTCTTCCGGAGCCTGCTCAGCACTCGCAAGACACTGATCGTCCTGGACAACGTACGCTCCTTCCACCAGCTCAGACCCCTGCTCCCGGGCGGCGGGCGCAGCGTGGTGCTGGCCACCAGCCGGGAGAGCCTGGGCGACCTGACCGGGGACTACACGGCCCTGACCATCCGGCTGCGGATGCTGGAGCCGACCGAGGCGACGGCCCTGCTCATCAAGCTCGCCGGGGCGGACCGGTTCGGCAGCGATCCGGTGGCCGTGGAACAGCTCGGCGCGTTGTGCGACTGTCTGCCTCTCGCGCTGCGGATCGCCGGCGCGCGCCTGGCGGCCAAGCCGGGGCTGAGCGTACGGAGCCTGGTGGCGCGGCTGCGCGATCACCGGTCCCGGCTCGATGTGCTGAGCCCGGGCGAGGGCGGGGTGCGGGCCGGGTTCCGCCTCACCTACCGGGACCTGGCCCCCGAGGCGGCCCGGATGTACCGCAGGCTCGGGCTGCTGCGCACGGCGGACTTCGCCGCCTGGGCGGGGGCGGCCGTACTGGACACCGACGTGTGGCACGCGGAGGAGCTGATCGACCACCTGGTCGACGCGCAGCTGCTGGAGGTCGCCGACGCGGAGCCGGGGCGAGCCGCCCGCTACCGGTTCCAGGACCTGCTGCGGCTGTTCGCACGCGAACGGGCGGAGTCGGACGAGCCGGAGGGGGAGGCGGACGCGGCCCTGGGGCGGGCCTTCGCGGCCTGGCTCTGGCTGGCCGAGGAGGCGCACCGGCGCATCGACGGGCGGGAGTTCCCGCTGGGCCGGACGCCCGAACCCGCCCCCCGTTTCCTGCCGGAGCTGGCCGACGAGCTGCTGGCCGCTCCGATGGACTGGTTCGAGTCGGAGCGCACGGCGGTGGCGGACCTGGTGAGCCACGCTGCGGAGACGGGGCGGGCCCGGTACGCGTGGACGCTGACCGAGAGCGCGGTCCCGCACTTCGAGACGAAGAACTACCTGGAGGACTGGCAGCGCTGCGCCGAGCTGGCGCTGGCCTCGGCCCGGCGCACCGGCGACCAGCCGGGCGAGGCGACGATGCTGCGGCTGCTGGGCTCGCTGGCGATCTACCAGCGGCGGTACGAGCAGGCCGAGGGCTGGAACATGGCCGCGCTGCGGCTGCTGCGCAACACCGGTGACCTGGGCGGGGCGGCGCTCGCACAGCGGAACCTGGCCATGTGTGCGCGGTTCCAGGGCGACTGGGAGCGGGCCCTGGAGTTCTGCGAGGCGGCGCTCGCCGGGTTCCACGCGTCGGGAGACATCGGGAACGAGGCCCATCTGCTGGGGTTCCAGGCGCAGATCGAGCTGGACCGGGGCAACATGGGCGGCGCGCTGCCCCTCGCGGAGGAGGCGGTGGCGCTGAGCCGGCGTACCGGATCGGTACGGGCCGAGGCGCAGAGCGTGTACCGGCTGGCCGAGGTGCGGCTGCGGGCGGGGGACCTGGGCGAGGCCGCGGAGGCTTTCGACGCGGTACTGAGACTGACCCGGGGCGAGGGCGACCGGGTCGGGGAGGCGCACGCGCTGCGGGGACTGGGCCAGACGCAGTGGAGCCAGGGCCTGCTGTCAGCGGCGGGAGGAACGCTGCAGCAGGCCCTGGAGATCACGGAGGAGCTGGCGGATCGTTTCCTGTACGCCCGCGTGGAGACCGATCTCGGATGTGTGGAGGCGATCGGCGGCCGTCTGACGCAGGCGGCGGAGCGGTTCCGGCGGGCGCGGGCCGCGTTCGGGGAGGTCGGCGCGCAGCCCTGGCGGGCGCAGGCGGCCAGGCTGCTGGCCGCGGTCCAGAACGCGGCGGGCGAGCCGGACGGCGGGAGCCGGCCGGGTGCCGTGGTCTCCGGTGAGCTGCCGCATCGTTCCTTCACCGCGGCGGAGCTGACCGTGCTGCTGACGCGTCCGGAGGACTGAGGACCAGGGACAGGGACCGGCCCCGGTAGCCGCGCGTCGGGAGATGCGGGGGTGTGGGGGTACGGGGGTACGGGGCGGGTCAGCCCCAGGGCATGTCGCCGTTCGTGCCGGCGGAGCCGGGCTGCGGGGGGACCACCGGCTTGACGATGCCCCACGGCATGTCGTCCGCCTGCGTGGTGGTCCTCGTGTCCGCCGGCACCGCCGACGCTCCCCCCGTACCCACGAACACTCCCGCAAGAACGACCAGGCAGGCCGCCGCCGTCGTGTTCGCCGTCTTCGCCGTCCGCGTGCTGCGCATCTGGGAATCCCCTCTCGGTGGATCATCGCTGCCGCTCGCTGCGGCATGAATGGAACAGTAGGGACGCCTCCTTTTTCTTCTGTGTTCCATCGATTTCGTGACCCCGGCCGCCCTCGAAATCGCCACGATATCGAGGAGACAACGCACTCCACTAGCTTCGTTCAGAGATTCTTCTCCATGAATCACGGATGGGGCGGTACATGGAATTCCGAGTGCTCGGGCCAGTCGAGGTACGGCGGGACGGCCGCCGGGTCGCGTTCTCCGGGGCGAAGCTGCACACCGTGCTCGCGGCGCTCCTCGTGGCACGTGAAGAGGTGATCTCCGACGAACGGCTGTGCCGGCTGCTGTGGGGCTGGGCTCCGCCGGCCACCGTCAGCGCACAGCTCTACACCTATGTTTCCCGCTTGCGCAAGATTCTCGGCGACGATGTTCTGATCGATCGTCGGCCGCCCGGATATGCCATGAGCATCGGTAATGCGACCCTCGACCTGACGGAATTCGAGAAGCTGGCACTCAGCGGTCGTGAGGCATTGATCGCGGAGGACTTCGAAAAGGCCGGTGAGCTGCTGCGCGGCGCCCTGGCCCGGTGGAACGGGCTGCCCTTCGCCAACGCCACGGAATACCTCGCCGACGCCGAGGCGCCGCGGCTGACCGAGGCCCGGGCGGTCACCCTGGAGCACCGCATCGCCGCGGACCTCGCCCTGGGCCGGCACGAGCAGCTCACCGGTGAACTCACCGGCCTCGTAGCCGAGTTCCCGCTGCGCGAGCGCATCCGGTGCCAGCTGATGACCGCGCTGTGCAGGTCCGGGCGGCAGGCGGACGCCATCCACCTCTACCACCACGGCCGTGCGGTGCTCGCCGACGAGCTGGGCGTGAACCCCGGCGAGGAGCTCCAGTCCACCTACCGGGCACTGCTGGAGGGCACGCTCGACCGGCAGCCGCGCCCCGCCGCCGTGGCGGCCGGTACCCGGCGTGAGGCCCCGGAGCGGACGGCCGGTGCCCCGGCCATGCTGCCGCCCGACACGGTGGACTTCACCGGCCGGGAGCCCGAACTGGATCTGCTGTGCCGTGCGCTGGCCCCCGACGGGCAGGGCTCCGGGCGGCCCCGCCGGGTCCTGGTCACCGGAATGGCCGGGCTCGGCAAGACGGCCCTCGCCGTGCACGCCGCCCACCGCTGCCAGCGGCACTTCCCCGACGGGCAGTTGTACGCCGACCTGCGCGCCCCCGACGGAACTCCCCGGCACCCCACCCGGGTGCTGCGCCGGCTGCTGCGCGCGCTCGCACCGGCGGACGAGGTACCGGTCACCGAGGACCAGGACCAGCTGGTGCGGCTCTACCGGGAGCGGACCCGGGGCCGGCAGCTGCTGATCGTGCTGGACAACGCCTCCGGGGCCGCCCAGCTGGGTCCGCTGCTGCCCAACACTCCGGAGCCGGCGGTCCTGGTCACCGGGCGGACGGCGCTGCCCACCGTGGCGGGGGCGCACACCGTGGCCCTCGCGCCCCTCGCGCCCCGGGACTCGCTGGAGCTGCTCTCGGCCGCGGCCGGTCCCGCCCGGGTGGCCGCCGCGCCCGGTGCGGCGTCGGCGATCGTCGAGCACTGTGCCGGTCTGCCGCTGGCCCTGCGGATCGTCGGGACCCGGATCGCCGCCCGGCCGCACTCCACCCCGGATCGGCTCGCCCGCAGACTGGCCGATCCCGTCACCCGGCTGCGGGAGCTGCACTCGGGGGACCTGGACGTGCACACCTCGCTGCTTCCGTCCTGGCGGGCGCTCGACCCCGAGGTGCGTGCGGTGTTCCCGGCGCTGGCCGCGCTCGGCCCGCAGCCGTTCCCGGCGGCCGACGCGGCGATGTCGCTGAGCCTTCCGGAGGCCGAGGCCGAGCGGCTGCTGGAGGCGCTGGCCGACGCGGCCCTGCTGGAGGTCAGCGGCGCGGACGAGTGGGGCCAGCCCTGCTACCTGTTCCACCCGCTCGTACGGCTCTTCGCGCTCTCCCTGGCCGAGGGGGCCGCACCCGACTGCGGGCCCGCCGCCCGGCCGGAACATAACCGGCGGCTAACCCACCGCCCCTAGCCTCGCCCTGCCCCGCAGCAGGGCGCTCCGGCCCGTATCGACCCCAGGCAAGAACAAGCCAACGGCCCGTAACACCGAATGGAGTTGGACCATGACCGAGCTCCTGCCCGCTCGCGCGGACAGTGCCGCGTCCTTCCCGATGACCGAGACGCAGCAGGCACTGATGATCGGGCGAGGTGAAGCAGTCGAACTGGGCGGTATCGGCTGCTACGGATACTTCGAATGGGAGCGTGCCGGCCTCGACCCCGAGCGTTTCGCCGCCGCCTGGCGCAAGGTGGTCGCCCGTCACGACATGCTCCGCGCGATCGGCCGTACGGACGGAACCCAGTGGGTGCCCGCCGACCCGCTGCCCTTCTCGATACCGGTCGAGGACCTGCGCGGCCTGTCCGAGGACGCCGCGCGGGAGCGGCTCGCCGCGCTGCGGGACGAGATGAGCCACGTGGTCTTCCCGGTGGGCAGCTGGCCGCTGTTCGACCTGCGGATCCTGCGGCTGGGCGGTCCGCAGGACACCGGCCGGGTCCACCTCGGGATCGACCTCCAGGTGCTGGACGCCTCCAGTGCCTTCCAGGTGCTCTTCCCCGAGCTGGTCGACCTCTACGAGAACCCGGACGCCGAACTCCCCGAGCCCGGTATCGGCTTCGCCGAATACGCCCGCTGGCGCGCCGACGCCCTGCCGCACACCGAGGCCTTCCGCACCGCCCGCGACTACTGGGTGGAGCGGGTGCCCACCCTGCCGCCGGCCCCCTCGCTGCCCACGGGCGGCTCCGGCGACGGCGGGCGCGAGGTGCGCTTCGACCGGCGCGAGCACCGGCTCTCCCCCGCGGACTGGCAGCTCTTCTCGGCCCGGGCCCACGAAGCGGGGCTGACCCCGTCGGTCCTGCTCACCGCAGCCTTCGCCGAGGTGGTCCGGTGCTGGGCGGAGGAGTCGGACTTCACCATCAACTACCCGATCTTCCAGCGTCCGGCGGTGCACCCGGACATCACCGGTGTGCTCGGCGACTTCACCAACGCCGTGATGCTCGCCGCCGACGGTTCGGGCGCGACCTTCCTGGACCGGGCCCACGCCCTGCGCGACCAGCTCGCCCGCGACGCGGAGCACGGCGCCTTCAACGGCGTGCGGGTGCTGCGCGAACTGACCCGGCTGCACGGGGTGGGCGCGACGGCCGGCATGCCGGTCGTCGTCACCAGCCTGCTCGACTACCCGGTGCGCCGGCCCGTCACCGACCTGGGCCGGGAGGTGTACTCGATCTCCCAGACCCCGCAGGTCTCGCTCGACGTGCAGTTGCGCGAGCTGGCCGGTGAACTGCGCGTCATCTGGGACTTCGTCGACGGGGCGTTCGCGCCCGGCTTCGTCGACGCCGCCTTCGGCGTGTACGTGGACCTGCTGGAGAGGCTCACCCGGGACCCGGAGTCCCTGCACACCCGGCGCTTCGACCTGATCCCGGCGGCCGAGCGGACGCTGCGCCGCAAGGTCAACGACACTGCCGGGCAGATCCCGTACACCACCCTGCACGAGCTGTTCGCCCGGCAGGCCGAGGCCACGCCCGAGGCCGAGGCCGTGGTGGACGCCTCCGGGCGGCGCCTGAGCTACGCCGAACTGGCCTCGTACGCCTGGCGGATCGGCCACACGCTGCGGGACCACGGGGCGGCTCCGGGCGAGCTGGTCGCCGTCGTGATGGAGAAGGGGTGGGAGCAGTACGCCGCGGTGTACGGGATCCTCGCCTCCGGCGCCGCCTATCTGCCGCTGGACCCGTCCGTGCCGGCGGAGCGGCTGCGCCGGCTGCTCACCGAGGCCAAGGTGGACCGGATCCTCACCCAGTCCCGGCTGGACTCCCGGATCAGCTGGCCCCCCACGGCCCGCCGCTACCGGGTGGACAAGGACTTCGAGTCCGCCGCCGTCACCCGGCCCGACACCGCGCAGACCCCGGCGGACCTCGCGTACACGATCTTCACTTCGGGCTCGACGGGTGAGCCCAAGGGCGTGATGGTCGACCACATCGGTGTGGTCAACCTGATCCGCGATGTCGCCGAGCGCTTCGAGGTCGGCGCCCGGGACCGGCTGCTGGCCATCTCCGGGCTGCACTTCGACGCCTCGATCTACGACGTGTTCGGGGTGCTGACGCAGGGCGGAACCGTGGTACTGCCACCGCCGTTCGAGCACGCCGAGCCCGATGTGTGGGCCGATCTGGTGCAGGCGGAGCAGGTCACGCTGTGGAACTCCGTGCCCGTCCTGATGGAACTGCTCGTCGGCGAGGCCGAGGTGCGCGAGCGCCGCGGCGGCGGCCGGCCGCTGGAGTCCCTGCGGCTGTCCGTGCTCTCCGGCGACTGGATCCCGCTGACGCTGCCGGACCGGCTGCGGGCGCAGAGCCCGCGGATCCAGGTGGTGGGTTCGGGCGGTCCGACCGAGACGATCTGCTGGTCGCTGTTCCAGCCGATCGGCGAGGTCGATCCGTCCTGGACGAGCATCCCGTACGGCAAGCCGATCACCAACCAGCGCTACTACATCGTCGACCCGGCCGGCTACGAGCGCCCGCTCGGGGTGGTCGGCGAGATGGCCGTGGCCAGCGACGTCGGGCTCGCCCTGGGGTACTGGAACGACGCGGAGCGCACCGCGAACCGCTTCGTGCACCTCCCGGAGAGCGGCGAACGCGCCTATCTGACCGGTGACCTGGGGCGGTACCTGCCCGACGGCAGCATCGAGATCCTCGGCCGGGACGACTTCCAGGTGAAGATCCAGGGCCACCGGATCGAGCTGGGCGAGATCGAGGCCGTACTGCGCCAGGACGCCGAGGTCGAGGCGGCCGTGGTGGTGGCCCCGGCCAGCGCCCACGGGGTGCGGCGGCTGCACGCCTTCGTCGTGGCCGCCGCCGACGCGGCCGGGCCGGTCCTGGAGCGGCTCGCCGCGCAGCTCCCCGGTTACATGGTGCCGGCCGCGCTGACCGTGCTGGAGGAGCTGCCGCTGACCCGCAACGGCAAGGTCGACCGGCTGCTGCTGGCCTCCTCCGCGGGACGCCAGCAGTCCGCCGACGAGGAGGCCGTGCGGGACGCCGCGGACGGTCCGGGCAGCGCGCTGGAGCTGGTGCTGTGCGCGGCGGTCGCCGACATCCTCGGTCTGGACGCGGTGGCGCCCGGGGACAACTTCTTCAGCCTGGGCGGCGATTCGCTCAGCGGTACCCGGCTGGCGGGCCTGCTCAAGGAGCTGCTGGGGGTGCCGGTGCCCGTCAAGACCGTGTTCCAGAACCCGCTGCTCTCCGACCTGGCCGAGAAGATCGCCGCGGACGAGCAGCACGGCGCGGAGGCGGTCGCCGCCGCGGAGGCCTTCGGCGAGCTGGAGGCCGACGGGGCGGAAGGGCCTGACGCGGCGGACCCCGAGGACGCGGTCCGCCGCAGCACGGCCGGCACGGCCGGCACGGCCGGCACCGTCATCACGGACGATTCCGAGAGGGGACAGTCATGAGTCTCACCCTGCCCGCGCCCGTCACCGAGCCGGAGCTGCCCGCGGCACCCGGCAGCGGTCCCGCGCCCGATCCCGACCTGGTCGATTTCGCCGGGCACGCCGCGACGCGGCTCAGAGAGCGCGACGGCGCCCTGTACTCCTTGCTGGCCCGGGAGTCGGCGCGCCAGCGCGACACCCTGATGATGGTCGCGGCGTCCAGCGTCGCGGACCCCTCCGTGCTGGCCTGCGAGGGCAGCACGCTCGGCAATCTGACCGCCGAGGGCTTCCCCGGGAACCGCTACCACGCGGGCTGCGGGGTCGCCGACGAGATCGAGCGCCTCGCGATCGACCGGGCGTGCGCGGCGTTCGGGGCCGAGGACGCGATCGTGCAGCCGCACTCCGGCTCCTCGGCGAACCTCGCCGTGATCACGGCGCTGCTGAGCCCGGGCGACAGCCTGCTCGGGCTGGACCTGGACTGCGGCGGGCACCTCACCCACGGCTCCCCCGCCTCGGTGACCGGCCGGTACTACCGGGCCCACGGCTACCGGGTGACTCCGGAGGGGCTGCTCGACTACGACCAGATCCGCGAGCTGGCCCTGGAGCACCGTCCGAAGCTGATCGTCTGCGGGGCGAGCGCCTACCCCCGCAGCATCGACTTCGCCCGCTTCCGGGAGATCGCGGACGAGGCCAACGCCTACCTGCTGGCCGACATCTCGCACATCGCGGGGCTGGTCGCGGCCGGCCTCCACCAGAGCCCCGTCGACCACGCCCATGTGACCACCACCAGCACCTACAAGCAGCTGTACGGCCCGCGCGGCGGGCTGATCCTGCTCGGCCGCGAGGCCCGCAAGGCCGGACCGGAGCGCGGCACGCTGGCCGCGACCCTGCGCCGCGCCGTGTTCCCCTTCACCCAGGGCACCCCCGACCTGGCGTCGGTGGCGGCCAAGGCGCGGGCCCTGGACTTCGTGGCGAGCCCCGACTTCGCCGAGCTCGCCAAACGGCTCGCCGACGGCGCGCAGGCGATCGCCGGGCGCCTTTCGGACCGCGGCTTCCGGCTGGTCACCGGCGGTACGGACACCCACATGGTGCTGCTCGACCTGCGCGGCACCGGGGTCACCGGGGACGTCGCCGAGCAGGCCCTGGAGTCCTGCGGGATCGTCGTCAACCGCAACCGGGTCCCGGGCGACACCACACCGGTCCGGGTGACCGGCGGGCTCCGGCTCGGCACCAACACGCTGGCCGCGCGCGGGATGGACCACGCGGTGGCCGCCGAGTGCGCCGACCTGGTCGCCGACGTCCTCGTGGCGCTGCGCGCGCAGGGCGGCGTACTGCCGGACGCGCTGCGCGACCGGGTGCGCACCCGGGTCTCCGAGCTGTGCGCCGCCCACCCCCTGCCGGGGTATCTGCCGTGACCTTCAGCGGCTTCCCGCCCTCGGCACTGCGCCTGTACGAGGACCTCGCGGCCGACAACAGCAAGGAGGCGTGGCGACTGCGCCACCGCGAGCGGTACGAGCGTGACGTACGCGCGCCGATGGACGAGCTGGCCGCTGAACTGACCGGGCACTTCCGGGAGTCGACCGGATCGGGCGAGGTGCAGGTGCTCGGCCCGGTCCGGGACACCCGGATGTCCCACGACAAGTCGCCCTACAAGACCTACCAGGGCGCCTATCTGGATCTGCTGCCCTGTCTGGGCCTGTGGGTGCACCTGGACCGGCACGGGCTGTACGCCTCCGGCCGCTGGTACCCGTACGCCGGGGCCGAGGTCGCCCGGTACCGCGCGGCCGTCGAGCAGGAGGACGGCGGCGCGGAGCTGGCCGCGATCACGGCGCGGCTGGAGGACCAGGGGTTCGTCCTGGGCGGCGACCGGCTCCGGTCCCGGCCGCGCGGGGTCCCCGCGGACCACCCGCGGCTGGGGCTGCTGCGCCACCGCAAGATCGACGCAGGACGCCGCTACGGGCCGGACGCGGGCCTGCACACGGCGCGGGCCGGGGAACTGGTGCGGGAGACCTGGCAGTCGGTACGTCCCCTGCTGGACTGGATGGCGGCCCGCGAACTCACCCCACAGCCCCGCGAGCGAGGAGTTGACGTACCGTCATGACCATCGGGAGTTTCGAGACCGCCGACCTGCGCAGCGACACGGTGACCCGGCCGGGGCCCGGGATGCGGGCGGCGATGGCCGCCGCGGAGGTCGGCGACGACCTGTTCGGGGAGGATCCGACCGTCCGTGCGCTGGAGGACCGGCTCGCCGGGCTCTTCGGCTTCTCCGCGGCCCTGTTCACCCCGTCCGGGGTGATGGCCAACCAGATCGCCCTCCAGCTCCTCGTCGGTCCCGGCGAGGAGCTGGTGTGCGAGGCCGAGGCGCACGTCCTGGCGCACGAGGAGGCCTCGCCGGCCCGCTACGGCGGGATCCAGACGCGCACGGTGTCGGCCGAGCGGGGGGTGATCACCGCGGAGCTGCTGGCCGGGGTGGTCCGGCGGGGGAACCCGTACACGCTCGGCACCCGCGCCGTGGAGGTGGAACAGACCCATACCAGGGCCGGCGGTACGGTCCACCCCCTGGGGACGCTGCGCGCCGTACGGGAGCTGACGGCCGGCGCGGGCCTGTCGGTGCACATGGACGGGGCCCGGATCTGGAACGCGATGGCCGCGACGGGAACGTCGGCCCGGGAGTACGGGGAGACGGCCGATTCGCTGTCCGTGTGCCTGTCCAAGGGGCTGGGCGCGCCCGTCGGGTCGGTGCTCCTGCTGCCGGTCGAACAGCTGTCGCGGGCACGGAAGTTGCGGCACGGTCTGGGCGGCGGCATGCGGCAGTCGGGCATCCTGGCGGCTGCGGGACTGTACGCGCTGGACCACCACGTGGAGCGGATCGCCGAGGACCACGCCCATGCCGGGCTGCTGGCGGCGGGCCTCACGGACGCGGGTTTCACCGTGCGCCCGCCGGAGACCAACATCCTCATCGTCGAGGTCGCCCGCGCGGACGAGGTCGTCGCACGGGCCGCGCAGGAAGGAGTACTGGTGACCGCGCCGGGTCCGGAGACGGTCCGGCTGGTCACTCATCTGGACGCAGGACACAAGGCGTGCCGGCGCGCCCTCGACGTGCTGGCCGCCGTGATGACCGATGTCGTCACCGGGGTGCGGAACACCGCGCCCGCGGGACACCTGTAAGCAGCGGAAGAGAGCGAAGTAGCAGCATGAGCTTAGAAGTACGGCCCGCCACGGCGGATCTGTGGGACGACATCCAGCAGGTGCTCCAGCCCAGGAAGAGCGCGCACACGTGCTGGTGCATGGCGTGGCGGCTGTCCACGGGCGACTACGGGCGGCTCACCGCCGACGAGCGCGGCGAGCACCTGCGCGGCCTCATGGAGAAGGCCGATCCGCCGCCCGGGGTCCTCGGGTTCCTGGACGGCGAGGTGGCCGGCTGGTGCAACGTGGCGCCGCGCCGCCAGCTCGACCGGCTGACCTCCTCGAAGACGATCACACCGGTGGACGATCTGCCCGTGTGGTCGGTGACCTGCTTCGTCGTGCGCAAGGAGTACCGCGGCAAGGGGGTCGCCTCGGGCCTGCTGGAGGGGGCCGTCGAGCACGCGCGGTCCCATGGCGCGCCCGCCGTCGAGGGGTATCCGGTGGACCCGGAGGGCGGCCGGGTGAACCCGACCCTCGCCTATGTCGGGACGATGGACATGTTCGAGCGGGCCGGCTTCCGCCGGGTCCACCGCACCGAGGCCAAGAGCGACAAGCGCCACCGCTGGGTCATGCGCCGCGACCTGGTCTGACGGTCCCGGCCGAAACGCAGAAGGGGCTCCCGCGGTGCGGGGGCCCCTTCCCTCGTGCGGTGCCGGTCAGGGCGTGTGCGCCGCGGTGTCCCACAGCTGGGCCGGACGCCCGCAGCGCATGGCCTCCCAGGCCGCGCGCCGGTAGCAGCCCGCCACCAGGGCGTCCCGTACCAGACCCGAGGCGCCGTGCAGATGGACCGCGTCACGTGTCACGTCGAGGGTGGTCTCCGCCGTGAGGGCGATCAGTCCGGCGGCCTCCCCCACGGTGAGCCGGCCCTCGTCGAGGTCCCGGGCGGCATCGCCCACGGCCCAGCGCACGGCGTCGAGGCGGGCCAGCAGGCCGGCCACGCGCAGCCGGGGGCCCTGGTGTTTGACCAGGGCCTGGCCGAACTGCTGACGGCCGCGGATCCGGGAGACGACCGCGGTCAGGGCGGCCGCCGTGATCCCGGCCAGCAGCGAGGCCTGGTGGACGGCGGCGCGCAGCCCCACCCGGGCGAGGGCCCGTTCGGCGGCGAGGCCGCGCAGCAGCACCGCCCCGGCCGGCAGCCGCACCTCGTCGAAGACGGCGCCGGCGACGGCGCCGCCGCCGTGGTCGCGCAGCGGGCGTACCTCCACTCCCTCGGTGGGCAGCCCCACGAGTGCCACGCAGGGGCCGTCGGGACCGCCGGCCAGGACCAGCAGGGCGCCCGGCCCGACGCCGGCGGCGAAGGGGCCGCCGGTGCCGGTGAGGACGACCGCGCCGGTGTCCCCGTCCGGTTTCCAGGTGAGGCCGGGCGGTACGGTGCCGCGCGGATCGGGCAGGCGGCCCGGCACGGCGATCTCCAGCTCCCCGGTCCGTACCCGGTCAAGGAGGCCGTCGGTGGCCTCGGCGGCCAGGGGGCCGAGGCCGGATACCAGGTCCAGGGCGAGGAGGGTGTCGGTCAGCGGGACGGGCTGCATCGCGTTGCCCGCCTCCTCGCAGACCATGGCGATGACGGCCTGGCCGAGGTCGAGGCCGTCCTTGCCGATGGGCAGGGCGAACTCCCAGGCGCCCACCTGGGTCAGGGCCTCCCAGGCACCGGCGGGGGTGTCCCCGTCGACCTCCAGGCCCTGGCGGACGGTGAGCCGGAGCTGCCGGAACAGCGAGTCCTCGTCCTCCCGCTCCCGCCACCTTTCGGGCACCGCCGGCGCGCCCCGGCCGCCCGTGCCGTTCCCGCCTACCGCCTGTGATGTCACGGCCGTACCTCCGCACCTGAGTCGAGACGCAGCCGGGCCAGCGTCTCCAGCATCATTTCGGCGGTGCCGCCCGATATCCGCATTCCCGGGGCTTCGCGCAACGCCGCGTCGAGTGGGTGTGCCACCCCGTCGACCTCGGGGTCGTCGAGGGTCATGCTGCGGTCGCCGTCGAGTTCCGCGGCCCACCAGGCCACCTCGGCCGCGAGCTCGGTGGTGTACCACTTCGCGGCGGCGGCCTCGTCCTCGTTGAGTTCGCCCCGGTCGAGGCGGGTGAGGACGCGGCGGACCAGCGTGCCGGCCGCGAGCAGCCGGGCGTTGAGTTTGGCCAGGCCGATCTGGTCGTGCTGGCCGGCCTCCAGCCGGTCGGTGTGGACCTCCAGCCGTTCCACGGCCGCCCGGTACCAGCGCAGCGCCTTGACGTAGTAGTCGAGTCCGGTGCGCTCGAAGGCGAGGGTCTTGACGACGATCGCCCAACCCTGGCCGGTCTCGCCGACCACGTCCTCGGCGGTCACGGCCACGCCGTCGAGGGTGACCTCGTGGAAGGCGTCGTCGCCCATGCCCGGGATCTGCCGGATGGTGACGCCCGGCTGGGCCAGGGGGACGAGGAACAGGCTGAAGGCGTCGTCCTCGCCGCGGGCCAGGCACAGCCCGTAGTCGGCGAGCCGGGCGAAGAGTGAGTGGACCTTGGTGCCGTACAGCTTGTAGCCGCCCCTGCCGTCCGAAACGGCTCGGGTGGAGAGGATGTTGAGGTCCGAGCCGGCCTGGGGTTCGCTGAACAGGACGCAGCCGAAGGCTGTACCGGCCGCGAAGCCCGGCAGGTGCCGGGCCTTCATCGCCGGGCTCGCGACGTTGAGCAGGGTGGATCCGACGATCTGCACGGTGAGGGTGTGCAGCAGGTCGGGCACGTCGTGCATGGCCAGTTCCTCGACCAGGACGGCGGCCGCGACCTGGCTGATGCCGCGCCCTCCGTACTCCTCGGGCCACTGGGGCGCGAGGAGGCCCTGTTCGCCCAGGGCCCGGTGGATGGGGCGGGGGTCGCGGGTGCGCCGGGCCTCGGCCACGGGGGCGGAGACCAGGATGTCGTGGATGTCCTCGCGCAGGGCCCGCATGGGGGTGCGGGGCACGTCGGCTCCGCTCCGTACGAGCCCGCAGTCCGCGGGCGCGCGGTAGAACTCGGTGGTGAGCACGGGCAACTCCCTAGGTGGTGAGCGGGGATGCGGGCGCGGCGGTGGCCCGGTCCAGCACGTCCTCGATTCCGGTGAGCAGTCCTCGCACGTCCTCGGGCGTGGCCGCGTGGCGGTTGTACTCGGCGGTGCCGCCGATCTCGCCGTCCCGTTCCACGAGGCCGATGCAGGCGAGGGCGGCGGCCGGGTCGGGGCTGTAGAGCTCCAGGTGCCGGGCGGGCGGCCCGGGCAGCTGGCCGACCTCGATGCCCGGGAGGTCCAGGGGGACCGCCGGGTAGTTGTGGAGGGCGAACAGGACGTTGTACGGCGGGGGCGTCCCCTCACCGAACAGAACGTCGACGGGAAGGCGTTGGTGGGCCAGGGCGTCGGCCACCGCGGCCCGGGTGCGGTGCAGCAGTTCCCGGAAGGTGGGGCCGCCCGTGAGGTCGAGCCGGATCGGCACCACGGTGGTGAACTGTCCGACGGCGCCCTCGAGGGGCCCGGCGAAGCGGCCGGCCGCCGGGGTGCCGATCACCAGGGAGGGGCGGCCCTCCCTGCGGGCCAGTACGACGGCCAGCGCGGCGAGGAGCGTCATGAACGGGGTGGCCCCCTCGGCAGCGCCGAGTTCGAGGCCTGCGTCGACCGGCCTGCGGGCCAGCCGTACGGGCACGTGGCCGCGTTCGAACCCGCCGGGCGCCCGGGGTGCGGGCGGGTCGGCGGCGAACACGGCCCGCCGGCGGGCGAGTTCGGCGGTGCCGTCGGGTCCGGCGAGCCACCGGTGCTGCCAGTCGGCGTAGTCGGGGAACTGGAGTTCGGGCGGGGCCGACCCGCTGGGGCCCGCCGGGCCCTCGCGGTAGCCGGCGGCCAGGTCCGTGAGGAAGACCCCCGAGGACCAGCCGTCGAAGACCGCGAGGTGGGAGGCGAGGATCAGGACGTGCTCGTCGGGGGCGAGCCGCAGCAGCCGGAACGCGCTGGTGCGGCCGCTCTCCAGGTCGAGGACGGTGGAGGCGCTCTCGGTGCTCTGCAGGGCCACGCGTTCGGCCGCGGCCTGCGGGGTGAAACCCGAGAGGTCGGCCCGGGTGAGCCGCAGAACCGGTTCCTCGTCCACGTGCAGCCGGGGCCGGCCGCCGGTGGAGACGGTGAGCCGGGTGCGCAGGGCCTCGTGGCGGCGCAGCACCCCGGTGAGGGCCGCCACGAGCCGCTGCGGGTCGAGCGGGCCGGTCAGCCGCAGGGCGTGCGAACCGGTGGCGACGGCCGGGTGGGTGCGCTCGCGCCGCCACAGCCGGGACTGGAGCGCGGTGGGCGGGACCGGCCCCGCGCCGGAGCGCGGGGCCGGGTGGGCGGGTACGGGCTGCCGGGCGGCCAGCATCAGCCGGGCGAGTTCGCGCTTCGCCTCGGGGAGCGCGGCGAGCGCTCCTTCGAACCCGGCCGGGTCGGCCATCAGGGGCCGTCCGGGTGCTGGAGGGAGCCGAGGAGGGCGGCGGCCTCGTCGTCGCTCATGTTCTCGATCTGCTCGAAGACCGCGAGCAGCCGGTCCTGTTCGCCGGCGGCCTCGGCCTTGGCGGCGCGCACCAGTTCGGCGAGTCCGGAGACGGTCGGGCGGCCGAAGAAGTCGGCGAGGGCGATGTCGATGCCGAAGAGGGCGCGGACCCGGGAGACCACGATGGTGGCCTGCAGGGAGCTGCCGCCCAGGGCGAAGAAGTCGCCCTCCACGTCCGGGTTCTGCCATTCCAGCAGCGGGGTGAGGATGTCCCGGCAGATCTGCTCCTCGATGGCGTCGCGGGGTGCGGTGCCGCCCTCTGCCGACAGCTCGGTGGGCTGGGGCAGTGCGCCGGTGTCGACCTTGCCGTGCGGGGTGAGGGGCAGCTCGTCCAGGACCACGACGACCGGCACCATGTAGCCGGGCAGCCGGCCGGCCGCGTAGGCGCGCAGGCCCTCGGCGTCGGCGACCTCGGATGCGTACGATCCCACCTGTTCCACGGTGACGTAGGCGGCCAGCATGCGCTCGCCGCCCGCGGCGGGCTGGGCCACCACCACGGCCTGCTGCACCGACGGGTGGCCGGTGAGCACGGACTCGACCTCGCCGGGCTCGATGCGGTGGCCGCGCACCTTGAGCTGGCGGTCGGTGCGGCCGAGGAAGTCCAGGTTGCCGCCGGGCAGCCAGCGGACCAGGTCGCCGGTGCGGTAGAGGCGCTCGGTCTCGGGGCCGTCCGCGAAGGGGTTGTCGGCGAAGCGCTCGGCGGTGAGGTCGGGGCGGCCGAGGTAGCCGCGGGCCACGCCGGGTCCGGCGACGCAGAGTTCACCGGGCACGCCGGGCGGTACCGGGCGCAGCCGCTCGTCGAGGACGAAGGCCTGGTGGCCGGGCATGGGGCGGCCGATCGGCGGGTTGCGGTCGTAGCTGCCGGTGCAGTCCATCAGGGTGACGGCGACGGTCGCCTCGGTGGGGCCGTAGCCGTTGACGAACCTGCGCTCCCCCGAAGTCCATTCGGCGACGAGCCTGCCGGGGAAGGCCTCGCCGCCCACGGAGACCAGCCGCAGGTCGGGCAGGGCTGCC
Organism: Streptomyces avidinii; assembly: GCF_045161815.1. Classification (NCBI taxonomy): domain Bacteria; kingdom Bacillati; phylum Actinomycetota; class Actinomycetes; order Kitasatosporales; family Streptomycetaceae; genus Streptomyces; species Streptomyces avidinii. The sequence continues at coordinate 7,561,398 of NZ_CP108863.1, read as the reverse complement.
TGGTCGAGCAACGGCAGCAGTGCGGGCGGGAGTTCCGCGACGGTGACCGCGTCCTCGCGCATCCGGGTCTGCAGCAGAGCCGGGTCGCGGCGCTCGTCGTCGGTGGCGATGACGAGCGAGCCGCCGGCGAGCAGCGTGGTGAAGATCTCGAAGACGGAGACGTCGAAGGTGAGCGGGGCGAACTGCAGGACCCGGTCCTCGGCCCGGATCTCGTAGGCCTTGGCGATGGTGCGGGAGAAGTGGGTGACCGAGCGGTGCTCGATCATGACCCCCTTGGGGGTTCCGCTGCTGCCCGAGGTGTAGAGCACGTAGGCCAGGTCGCCGGGGTGGGAGGTCGGCGCGAGGGAGGGAACCTCCCGGACGGGGGCCGCGGTTCCGGTGGTCACCAGCTCCAGCGGGACCGGCAGCTGCGCGGATTCGTCGACGAGGGCGTGCCTGACCTTGGCGTCGGACAGGACCGTACGGGTCCGCTCGGCCGGGGCAGCCGGGTCGACCGGGATGTAGTGGGCGCCCGCCTTGAGCACGCCGAGGACCCCCGCGACCGCGGCCGGGCCGCGGGACACGCACACGGCGACGGGATCGCCGTGCCGCACCCCGCGGTCGCGCAGCCGGTGGGCGATGGCCTCGGACCAGCGGTCGAGCGCGGCGTAGTCGAGGCGGGTGGAGCCGTGGTGGACGGCGACGGCGTCGGGGTGGATGGTGGCCCGCTCGCGGAAGGCGCGGTCCAGGGTGGTGGTCCAGGCGGCCTCGTCGACCGGGCCGCCGCGGGACAGCTCGCGGGCGTGCCGGGAGGCGGCCGGCTCCTCGACCAGGCTGATGTCGCCGACCTGGAGGTCGGGGTTCTCGGCGACCTGCTCCAGCACCCGGCGGAAGGCGGCGAGCAGGGCGCCGGCCGTGCCGTGCCGGTAGAGGGAGGTGTTGTATTCGAGGGAGAGTTCCAGGCCGTCGTTCTCGCCGACGAGGAAGCTCATGTCGAACTTGGCGGCGCCGTCGTGCAGTTGGTCCATGGTGAACTCGACGTCGGCGGCCTGCGCCCGGTGGGTGCCCCAGCGGCCGAGCGAGGTGAACTCGATCTGGAAGAGCGGGTGGCGCAGCGGGTCGCGCACCGGGCGGACGGCCTCGACCACCTGCTCGAAGGGCAGCTCACTGTTGGTGAAGGAGTCCATGACGGAGGCCGCGGTACGGGCGACCAGCTCGCGGAAGGTGAGCCGGTCGGTGACCTCGGTCCGCAGGGTGATCATCTGGACGAAGCAGCCGATGACCTGCTCCAGGTCGGGGTGCGGCCGGGAGGCACTGGCCGTGCCGACGACGACGTCCTCGGTACGGGTCCAGTGCCGCAGCAGCGCGTTGAACGCGGCGAGCAGGGTGGTGAAGACGGTGGTGCTGTTGGCGTCGGCGAGCTCGGTGAGGCGGTCCAGCAGCTTCTGGTCGAGGGTCAGTTTCAGACCGCGGCCGTCCCCGCGGGTCTCCGGGCCGCGCGGGTGGTCGGGCAGCACCTCGGTGGCCACGGCGCCGGCCAGGATCTGGCGCCACTTGCCCGCCAGCGCCCGGCCGTGCTCGTCGTTCTCCAGCTTGGCGCGCTGCCAGGCCGCGAAGTCGGCGTACTCGACGGCGAGCCGGGGGGCCTCGGGGCGCTTGCCCGCGGCGGCCGCCGCGTAGCTGGAGGTCAGCTCCTCGGTGAAGATCCGGGTCGAACCGGGGTCCCAGGCGATGTGGTGGACGACCCAGAGCAGGACGTGCCGGTCCGCGGCGAGCCGTACCAGGTGGGCGCGGACGGGCGGGGCGGCGGCCAGGTCGAACGGGGCGGCGGCGCAGGTGGCCGTGAGCTCGGACAGTTCGCGGTCCGCGTCCTCGCTGCCGGACAGGTCGGTGCTCTGGACGCCGAGCACGAAGGAGGGGACGGGCTCCTGCCAGGGGACTCCGTCGATCTCGACGAGTTTGCTGTGCAGCACCTGGTGGCGGGCGACGACGGCGTTGAGCGCCTCGTGCAGGGCGGCCCGGTCGAGGGGGCCGCCCAGGCCTATGGCCAGGGCTATGTTGTTGCGGGCCTTGCCGGCGCCGAGCTTGTCGACGAACCACATCTGCTCCTGCTGGAAGGAGGAGCGGGAGCGGGGTCCGTGGTCGGCGCGCGTGAGCTCGATGCGGCGGCCCACACCGGCCGTCATCTGGTTGCGCATCCGTCCCAGCAGCCGGGAGCGCTGTCCCTGGGGCAGACGGCCGAGCCGTTCGGCGAGATCAGACATGGGTTCCTCCGTTGCGGTGCAGGTCGGCGAGGAGAGCGGCGAGCCGGTCGGGCAGGTGCTTGGCGAAGTAGTGGCGGCCACCGGGGATCACGGCGAGGCGCACGTCGGCCGCGTACCGGCCCCAGGCGCGGTAGCCGTTCTCGTAGCCCTCGGTCGCGTCGTCGGCGTCGCCGATGATGCAGGTGAGGGGGGTGGTCAGGGGCCGGTCGTAGCCGGCCGGGGTGCGGGCGAAGAAGCGGGCGGCCTCGGTCATGTCGTGGCGGACCATCCGCAGGACCGCGGTGAGGTCGCTGTCGTCGAGGACGCCGTCGAAGCCGTCCATCGTGGTGAGGTACGCGACGAGGTCGTCGTCGCCGGAGACGCGTTCCATCTCCAGGGCGTACTCGGGGTCCTCCTCCGGGAGGGCCGCGGCGAGGTCAAGGGCGATCGGCCGCTGCCCCAGCCGTTCCAGTACGTGGGTGGTCTCCAGCGCGGTGACGACTCCGGCGCAGTGGCCGTAGACCGCGTACGGTCCCTGCACGGTGCGGGCGATCTCCTCGGCCGCGCGTTCCGCGAACTCGGGCACCGGCAGCATCGGGCCGGGGCGCAGCGGGTCGTGTCCGGGCGGGGAGACGGCCAGGAGCTCGATGTGCGGCGGGAGCTGGGCCGCGAGCGGCTGGTAGGCGATGGCGTCGCCGCCGCCGTGCGGGAAGCAGACGAGGGTCAGCGAGGTGGTGCCGGCGGGGCGTTCGGGGGTGAGCCGGTGCAGCAGCCGGTGGTGCTGCGCCCCCGCACCCGCGCCCGTTCCCGCGAGTTCGGCGATCCGGGCGGCCAGCCCGGCCGGGGTCGGGTTGCTGAAGAGGTCGACGACGCGCAGGGCGGCGGCTCCGCCGTCCGCCACGGCGGTGGCGACGGCTCGGACCGCGCGCACGGCGGCGAAGGAGTCCCCGCCGAGGGCGAAGAAGTCGTCGTCGGGCGCGACGTCCGCCGCGCCGAGCACCTCGGCCCAGACGGCGGCGATCCGCAGGGCGACGGGGTCCCCGTCCGCGGGCGCGGCGGTGGTCCGGTCGGGCGCGGGTGCGGGGGCGGTGGGGCGCGGGTCGGGCAGTGCGCCCCGGTCCACCTTGCCGTTGGGGCTCAGCGGCAGCCGCTCCAGCAGGACCAGCTCGGCGGGGACGCAGTGCGGCGGCAGGACGGCGGCGAGGGCGGTGCGCAGGGCCGCGGGGTCGAGGTCCGCGCCCCCCTCGGGCACCACGTAGCCGACGAGCCGGTCGGAGCCTGCGGTGCGGCGGGCCGCGACGACGGCCTCACGGACCCCGGGGCGCTCGCGCAGCGCGCTCTCGACCTCGCCGGGCTCGATGCGGAGGCCGTTGAGCTTGATCCGGAAGTCGGTGCGGCCGAGGAGTTCGATGGTGCCGTCGGCGCCGTAGCGGGCCAGGTCGCCGGTCCGGTAGAGCCGTTCGGTGCGACCGGGCTCCAGTTCGACCCGGACGAACTTCTCCTCGGTCAGTTCGGGCCGGCCCAGGTAGCCGCGGGCCAGGCCGACGCCGCCGAGGTGGAGTTCACCGGGGACGCCGACGGGGACGAGGCGGTCGTGCGGGTCGAGGACGTAGGTGAGCTGGTTGGCCATGGGCCGCCCGTACGGGAGTTTCGTCCACTGCGGATCGACCCGGCCGACGGGGAACTCCACCGAGTGGATGGAGGCCTCGGTCGCCCCGCCGAGCGCGACGAAGGACAGGCCGGGCGCGAAGGCGCGGATCCGGTCGGGCTGGGTGACGGGGATCCAGTCGCCGCCGAGGAACGCGGTGCGCAGCTTCGGCAGGCGGGGCCCGTCGGCGTGTTCGAGCTGGTCGGTGAGGAGGCCGAGGAGGGCCGGGGCCGAGTTCCATACGGTGACGCCGTGCCGGTCGACGAGGTCGGCCCAGTGGGCCGGGTCCTTGGCGGCGGCCGGGTCGGGCAGGACGAGCGTGCCGCCCGCGGCCAGGATGCCGAGGGTTTCGTAGACGCTCATGTCGAAGCTGGGCGAGGACAGGGCGAGGACCGAGTCGCCGGGCCCGATGCCGTAGGAGCGGTTGAGGTCGAGGATGTTGTTGACCACGCCGCGGTGTTCCAGGGCAATGCCCTTGGGGGTGCCGGTGGAGCCCGAGGTGAAGATGACGTAGGCCAGGTCCCGGGAGGTGACGGGTACGGCCGGCCGGGTCGCGGGCAGTTCGGCGAGTGCGGCCCGATCGGCGTCGAGCAGCACCCGGTCGGTGCCGTCGGGGACGGGCAGCCGGCCGATCAGCTCCGCGTCGGAGACGACGATGGGCGGCGCGGAGTCCCGCAGCAGCAGCGCCAGGCGCTCGGCCGGGTAGTCCGGGTCGAGGGGGACGTATGCCCCGCCGGCCTTGAGGACGGCGAGGATCGCGGTGACCAGTGCGGGGCCCCGGCGCAGGCACAGGGCCACGGTCCGGTCGGGGCCGGCGCCGGCCAGGGCGAGCCGGTGCGCGAGCCGGTTGGCGCGCTCCTCCAGCTCCCGGTAGGTGATGTTCCAGCCGCCGAGTCCGCCGAGGATCACGGCGGGCGCGTCGGGCCGCCGGTCGGCGTGCTGCTCGAACAGTTCGTGCAGGCAGGCGTCCTGGGGGAAGGGGGCGCGGGTGGCGTTCCAGTCGTCCAGGGCGGCCCGGCGCTCGCCCTCGGTGAGCAGCGGCAGCGCCGACAGCGGGGCGTCCGGGCGGTCGACGGCCCCTTCCAGGGTGGTGAGGAAGTGGCCGAGGAGCCGGTCCACGGTCGCGGCGTCGAACAGGGCGGTGGGGTACTCCACGAGGGCGCGGACCGCGGTGCCGGTGTCGTGGACGCTGATCATCAGGTCGTACTTGGTGGCGTGCGAGGAGAAGTCGATGGGCTCGGTGGCGACGCCCGCGAGGCCCGGCGCGGTGTCCGGGGTCTCGTCGAGGAGGAACATCACGGAGGTGAGCGGCGGCCGGCTGGGGTCGCGGGGCAGTCCGAGGGCGTCGACGATCAGGTCGAAGGGCAGTTCCTGGTGCGCGTACGCCTGGAGCGTGGTGTGGCGGGTGGCGCGGACCAGTTCGGCGAAGCCGGGGTCGCCGCCGGTTCGGATGCGCAGCGGCAGGGTGTTGACGAAGAAGCCGATGAGCTCGCCGAAGGCCGGGTGGTCACGGCCGGAGACCGAGGTGCCGACGACGATGTCCTCCTGGCCGGTCCAGCGGCGCAGGGTGGCGGCGAAGCCGGCCAGCATCGTCATGTAGAGGGTGGCGCCCTCGGACTTGCCGAACTCCCGCAGCCGGGCGATGAGCCGGGGCGGGAGGTCGATGTAGCGGGAGGCGCCCGCGTGGCCGAAGACGGGTGGTCTGGGCCGGTCGGTGGGCAGGTCCACCGGGGTGGCGCCGCCCAGCTCCTCCCGCCAGAAGGAGGTGAGGCTCTCCAGCCGGTCCCCGCTGACGCGGCGCCGCTGCCAGGTGGCGAAGTCGGCGTACTGGAGGACGAGCGGGGGCGCCGCCTCGTCCGGTGCCCCGGTGCGGGCGGCGTAGGCGCGCTCCAGTTCGGAGTAGAGGACGCGCATGGACCAGCCGTCGGTGACGATGTGGTGCAGGTTGAGGACGAGGACGTGGTCCTCGGCGCCGATCCGGCCGAGCCGGGCCCGCAGCGGGACGGCGCCGGCCAGGTCGAAGGGGGCGCCCGCGTCGGCGTCGTAGAACGGCCGGGCGGCCGCCTCGTCGGGGAGTTCGGTCAGCGGCAGGGGCAGCCGGTAGCCGTCCACCACGCGGGGCACGGCCTCGGTGGCGCCCTCCTGGTAGGTGTAGACGGTCCGCAGCACCTCGTGGCGGTCCACGATGTCCTGGAGGGCCGCGTGCAGGGCGGGGACGTCGAGCGGGCCGCGGATGCGGGTGGCCACCGGCACGTTGTAGGCGGGGCTCCCGGGCTGCAGCTGGTCGATGAACCAGAGCCGGCGCTGTGCGAAGGAGAGCACGGGCGGCTCGGCGGGGTTACGGGGTGCCGGATCGGGGTCCTCCCGTACGGCGGCGCGCCCGCCGCCCCGGCCGGTCAGGGCCTGGAACAGTGCCCGGCGGGACTTCGGCAGTGCGGCTATGCGTTCGGCGAGGGACTCGCTCACCTTGAGCCTCCGTGCGTCTTCGGGAGTCGGGAGAGGGATACGGCGACGTGGCGCCGCGGGGTGCGCGGCGCTGGGTGTGCGGGTGGGTACGGGTGTGCGTCCGGGTGCGGGTGTACGTGCGGGTCCCGGCGCGGACGTACGGGGTGGGGCGCGGTGCGGAGTGGGTGCCGTTCGGCAGGCACCCACTCCCGCTCCCCCTGGTGTGCCGGTCAGGCAGTGATCCTGGCCTCGTCCGCGGCCGGGGCCTCCTCGCCGGCGCTGTCGCCGACGGGCATTTCCTTGATCTTGGACACCGGGCCGCCCAGCAGGGTCAGGCCGCCGACGATGGTGACGGCGCCGGCCACCGCGAGGCCGCCGGTCAGTCCGATGCCCTCGCCGAGCGCCCCGCCTGCGAAGTAGCCGAGGGACAGGGCGCCGTAGACCGCGGAGAGCGCGGTGCCGCTGACGCGCCCCATCTGCTCGTTCGGGGTGACCCCCTGGACGAGGCTGAGGACGTGGATGTCGAACATCGGAGAGACGAAGCCGATGACGGCCTGGACCACGATCAGTCCGAGGAAGCCGCCGACCGCGCCGCCCGTCGGGATCAGGATGTAGCCGGCGCCGAGGACGACTGCGGTGATCACCAGGAGGCGGCCCACGGAGAGGCTCTTGGAGACCACCTCGGAGAGCACCGCGCCGACGATGACGAAGACCGACATGACGGCGAAGGCGATGCCGACCTGGCCGGGGCTGAGGTCCAGCACCTTGTAGGCGTAGACGATCAGGAGGGCGTCACCCATCGCGGCACCGAGGTTGACCACGACGTTGGCGGTGAACAGGCCGCGCAGGACCGGGTTGCCGAAGAGGGTCTTCATGCCCTCCTTCATCTCCGCCTTGGCGGAGGCCTTGCGCTCCTCGGTCCGCTCGCGCACGTCCCGGTGACGGATGACGAGGAGGGCGAGCAGCGAGATGAGGAAGGTGAACGCGTCGGCGGTGATGGCGCGGGCGGCGCCGAGGACCTGGATGAGCGCGCCACCGGCGCCGGCCCCGACCGCTTCCGCGACGCTTCGGCTGATCTGGAGTTTCGTATTGCCTTCGATGAGGTTCTCGGTGCCGATGAGCTGGGGCAGCCAGGACTGGTAGGAGACCTCGAAGAAGGTGGTGAGGATACCGGTGAGGGCGGCCACGATGTAGACGTGGGTCATGCTGACGGAATCGAGGGCGAACGCCAGCGGAATCGTGCCGAGGGCCAGGAAGCGGCCCAGGTCGGCGACGATCATGACGGTGCGCCGCGAGACCCGGTCGGCCACGAGCCCCGCGAACGGGGCGAGCAGCAGGAACGGGAGGAAGCGCAGCGCGCCGAGCACGCCGACCTCCAAGGCTCCACCGTCCAGCACCACGACCGCGAGGGTCGGCAGTGCGAGAAGGGAGATCTTGTCGCCGAAGTTGCTGACGGTCTGCCCGAACCACAGGCGATTGAAATCGGAATGCCGACCGAGTGCCATGTCGACGCCCTTTTCTGATTGGGTACGGAATTGTCGGACGGCACTCAAGCTAGGGACCCGGAGTTAGGGGCCGGTTATGAATTCCGGGACTATAGACCGCTTGTAGACAGGCGATGAGTTCCGCTGGAGAACCGTGCGATGTCGGCGCTCTCGCGGGCGATTCCGGCGGCCACGGCGGGGCTGTGGGGCTCGGCCCCCGGGAAGGGTTCGACCGTCACCGGTGCTCCGCGGCGCCCGCCCGCCCAGGTGCCGACGGCCAGGCCGTCGACCAGCACGGTGGCCCGGATCTGCCCGCCGCCGGGCCACACCCGGCGTTCGTGCTCGGCGGGCACGGACAGGTCCCGGCTGCGGTATCCGACGAGGTAGTTGTCATAGGCCGGCAGCAGGCGTACGTCGGGGTCCGCGGGGGCGGGTACCGGATCGGGCCCGGTGTCCCGTACGGCGGCCCACGCGTTCTTGCCCGTGGTGGCCTTCAGCCCCGACCAGTGGACGAAGTCCAGGGCGTCGGAGGGCCCGTATGCGGCGCGGTAGCGGCGCGCGAGTTCGCGTTCGGCGGCGGCTCCGGTGAAGGGCGCCGGGCCGGTGGCGGGCAGCCAGTCGTCGAGGAGGACGAAGGTGGCCTCGCCGCCCCGCTGCGGTCCGTGGCAGATGCGGCCGGCCAGTGCGGCACGGCGGATCAGGTGGAAGGCGGACTGCCCCTTGGGTTCCACCCCGAGGGTCGTGAGCCGGTCGGTGAGCTGGGCGCGCGTCAACGGCCCCTCACCGTCGATCGCTTCGGTGATGAGCCGCTCGGAGCGCGTGCACAGGGATTCGTCGAGGCCGAGTTCGCGCAGCCGCCGGGCGGCGAGCGCGAGATAGACCGGGCCGAAGAGGGCGAGCAGCCACCGGGCGTCGGCGGCCGGCACCAGCTGGAGGGTGCCGCGCATGAACCAGCCGCGTACGGCGGTGCGTTCGGTGTCGGTGGCCCGGCGCACCGCCTCCTGGGTCAGCCCTCGGGCCCGCGCCCGGAGCCCGAGCTCCGCCGCGGGCAGGTCCTGGGCCTGCACGGCCAGCACCCGGTCGAGGACGGCGGCGACCGAATCCTCCCGGACCTCGCCCCCGATCGCCTGTGCGCGCGCCCTGAGCAGTCGGTCGGTCGTACGTCGTTCCACGTGTCCAGTCTTTCAGCCGAGCAGCCGCAGCCGCATCTCCTCGCGGGCCGCCACGCATCCGACAGCCCGCTCACCGCCCCAGTCCAGCAGCCGCCAGCCGCGCCAGCGCGGCGGCTCCTGCCCGTACACGGGAAGGTCGAGGCCGGCCGCCGTGTCGAGCGTGGCCGCCCCGACCTTGACCAGGGACTCCTTTCGTACCCACTGGCGCAGGAAGGCGCGCTGCGGGTCGTCGTCCGCCCGTACGGCGGCCAGTTCCTTCTCGCTGCAGACGGCCTCGGCCACCCGCTGGTCCAGCGGGTGGCCGTCGAGCGTCTCCACATCCACACCGACGGGGCCGTGGGCCGCGGCGGCCGCGACCCAGCCCCGGGCGTGGGCGAGGCTGACGCCGGTACCGGGTGCCTCGACGAGCCGCGGCCTGCCGTGCGGCCGGTCGCAGCTGCCACAGCTCTGAACGACGGTGAGGCTCTGCGCCGGGCGGCCCAGGAGCCGCCCGGCGCAGAGCCGGACCAGTGCGTGTGCGGCCAGGAAGTCGTCCCGGTCGCCGGCCGACCGGAGGGTACCGGCCCGGTCCAGTTCGGTACGGGTCAGCAGCTCCCGTACGTCCCCGGCCGCGGCCAGCACCGCTCCGGTCGGCCCGGCCAGCGCGAGACCGGCCGGTGCGGCAGCGGCCATCAGTGCCTGCGGCGCAGCACCGCGTAGTAGCCGGGCAGCCGCAGGGCGTCGGAGTCCGACTGGGGGTCGATCGCGTGCAGTTCTATCGCCTCGTCCTCCACGACCTCCCAGGCGTCCGCGCCGAACGCCTCGGCCAGTTCGGGCCGGGTGAAGCGGTGCGAGTGCCGGACACCGGCCGCCTCCAGCGGGCCGACCAGGTCCTCGGCGCGGCCGCGCTTGCCGCCGACGAAGCCGAGGTAGCCGAAGGAGTTGCTGGAGTAGTCGGGCTCGTGGACGATCAGCGTGCCCTCGCTGCCGAGCAGGCGGTCGGCGACGGCGGCGAGGCGGGCCCGGGCGTCGCTGTCCAGGACGTGGAAGACACCACGGACGAAGATGTTGTACGGCCCCTCCCCCAGGACGGCGGCCTGCTCGGCGTCGGTCATGTCGATCGCCAGGTAGTCGACGTTCGGCACGCCCTCGGCCTCGCGCCTGGCGTGCTCGATGGCGCTGGCCGAGACGTCGACACCGATGACCGAGGGGTAGTGCGGGGCGAGTTCGCGGCTGTAGCGGCCGTTGCCGCAGCCCAGGTCGATGACCGGCAGGCCGCTGCGGAAGTGGCGCTGCGCCTGGCCCAGGAGCCAGTGGAACTCCTCGCCGCTGTCGGCGTCCCAGATGACGTCGCCGCCACGGCCCGTGCGCCGGATCCCGGCCCAGTACCGCTCCCAGGCGTCACCGGTGTCGCGCTCCTCCGCCTTTCCGGCGGCGGCGCTCTCGTCGCCGGGCGGCGGGGAGTGGCGCTCCCAGACCTCGTCCTCGCCGAGGGCCTCCAGCAGGCCGGTGAACTCCTCGAACATGGCGTCGATGAGTCCGTCGGGGTAGACGGCGGGCAGGAAGTCCCAGTTGAAGGTGAGGCCGTCGGGCTTCTCGAAGACCTGGAAGTCGAGGGAGACCTGCGGGGTCTGGGAGATGCCGTAGACGGGCGCGCCCAGTTCGGTCTCCTCGTACTGCGGCGGGTGGCCGGCCAGGCTGGTCATCACCACGGGCATGGCCGGGGCGAGGGAGCCGCGCAGCTTGGTCAGCTCGCGCAGCACCTGCACACCGCTGAAGTAGCGGTGCTCCAGGTCGGCCCAGAGCCGGCGCTGGACGGCCTGGGCCCGTCCGGCGAAGGTGCTGTCCGTCTGTTCGACGGCGAGCAGCAGGGTGGTCGTGGTGTCCGCGAGCAGCGCGTTGACCTGCGGGTGCAGCGGAAGGCGGTTGAACAGCGGGAAGTTGATGGTGAACCGGGCCTGTCCGGCGGCCCTGCCGAGTACCTCGGCGTAGGCGGCGGCCAGCACCCCGGACGGGGTGACCTCGCGGGCGTGCGCCCGCTCCTGGATCCGGGTCCACAGCTCCGGGGCGACGACATGGCTGCGGCGCTCGAAGCGGACCGGGAGCTCGGGGGCGTCGGCCGGGCGCTCCGGCAGCTCGGGGGCGGGCGGGAGGGTGGCGAGGCGGTCGCGCCAGTACCACTCGGAGCGTCGGTAGAGCTCGCTGTCGCGCAGCGAGTTCCCGACGGCGAGGACGTAGTCGCGGAAGGTCAGCTCCAGCGGGGCGAGTTCCGCGCCGGGTTCCACGTAGTAGGTGACCAGGTCCGGGATGAGGACCTGGAAGTAGCTCCAGGCGTCGGCGACGAGGAAGTCCAGGCAGAGGTGGATCCGGGCCCGGCCGCCGCCGAGGAGGCTGATCCGTACGTCGAACAGCGGCCAGCTGTCGGCGTCGAGGACCTGGTGGGACAGCCGCTCGCGCAGCGCGGCCAGCTCGGCCCCCCGGGTCTCCTCGTCGAGGCCGCCGAAGTCGGTGACGGGGATCTCGTACGCCGGGACCTCCTCGAACACCTGCTGCGTGCCGTCGGGCAGGACGCGGGTGCGCAGCGCGTCGTGGCGTTCGACGAGCCGGCGCCAGGCGCCCTCGAAGCGGGCCACGTCGAGCTGCTCGCTCTCCCACTCGAAGTAGCCGTGGCAGCCGACGTTGCCGAGTTCGACGAGCCCGCCGCGGCCGATCCACAGCGCCTGCTGGCTCTCGGTGAGCGGGAAGGGCTCGAAGCGGGCGGCGGGGTCGGGGACGATCGCGGGGAGTCCGCCGAAGGAGCCGCGGCCGCCGGTGCGTTCGGTGGTGACGAGGGTGGCGAGCTCGGCGACCGTGGGGCAGGTGGAGAGGTCGGAGAGGCTGAGCTCGACGCTGTAGCGGCGGCGGATCTCGTCGATCAGCTGGAAGGCCAGCAGCGAATGCCCGCCCAGCTCGAAGAAGTTGTCGTGGATACCGACGCCGTCGGTGCGGAAGGCCTCGGCCCACAGCCGGCTCAGGCCGTCCTCGACCTCGTTGCGGGGGGCCTCGTAGCCGGCTCCGACCGCGTCGCGGCCCTCGGGGGGCTCGGGCAGGCTGCGCCGGTCGACCTTGCCGTTGGGCAGCCGCGGGAGTACGGGCAGCACGACGACGGTGGCGGGGACCATGTAGTAGGGCAGGGTGCGGGCCACGTCGGCGCGTACCGCGGCGGAGTCCGGTTCGGCCGCGCCGGCCGGGGACACGTAGGCGATGAGCCGCTTGTCGCCCGGTCCGCGCTCCTGGGTGACGACGACGGCCTCGGCGATGTCGTCGAGCCGTGCGATGTGCGTCTCCACCTCGCCGAGCTCCACGCGGAAGCCGCGGATCTTCACCTGGGAGTCGGAGCGGCCGAGGAGTTCCACGGCGCCGTCCTCGCGGCGGCGGGCGAGGTCGCCGGTGTCGTAGAGCACCGGGTGCGGGTCGTCGGCGACGAAGTTGGGGTGGAACTTCGCGCCGGTGAGCTCGGGGCGGCCGTGGTAGCCGGCGGCGACGCCGGCGCCGGAGACGTGCAGTCGGCCGACCTCGCCCTCGGGCACCGGGCTGCCGTCCTCGTCCAGGAGGTGCACGCGCAGGTTGGCGATGGGCACGCCGACCGGGACCTGGCGGGTGGCGCGGACCTCGTCGGAGGTGGCCTGGCTGGTGAAGTCGATACCGGCGCCGAGGTCCAGGCAGGACAGGACGTTGGTGGTCTCGGTGGTGCCGTAGGTCATCACGACGCGGAACGGGGTGTCGACGGGCGGCCAGCTGTGGACGCGCTCGGCCGTGGTCACCAGGATCCGCAGCGCGGTGTCCGCGGGCCAGTCCAGGCCCCACGCGGGCTCGGCCAGGGCCGCCACCAGCATGGTGTGGGTGATGCCCTCGCCGGCCAGCCAGTCGCGGATCTGCTCGGGGGTCTGCGCCTGTCCGGCCTCGGGGATGTGGATCGCCGCCCCGGCGGGCAGGTAGGCCAGCCACTCCATGATCTGGACGGCGAAGCCGGGGGTGGACATCCAGGAGGCGCGGTCGCCGGGGCGGACCCCGTACGCGCGGGTGGTCCAGTGCACGAGGTTGGTGAGCGCGCCGTGCCGCTCCAGTACGGCCTTGGGGGTGCCGGTGGAGCCGGAGGTGTAGATGAGGTGGCTGACGGTGTCGGGTCCGGTGACGACCGCGGGCGCGGTGTCCGGCTGCCCCTGCCCGGCCGTGGCGACCTCGGCCCGGGGGACGTCCTCGGGTATCCGGCGGCCGAGGTCTGCGGGGGTGAGGACCAGCAGCGGGGCGGCGTCGGAGATCATCGCCGCGAGCCGGTCGTCGGGGTTGACCGGGTCGAGGGCGACGATCGCGGCGCCCGTCTTGAGGATGGCGAGGGAGCCGATGACGTATTCGGCGCTGCGCGGGTAGCAGAGGCCCACGCGGGTGCCGGCGGCGGCTCCGCGGGCGATCAGCGCGTGCGCCAGCCGGTTGGTGGCGGCCTCCAGTTCGGCGTAGGTCCAGTGGCGGTCGCCCTGTGCGAGGGCGGTGGCCCGGGGGGTGCGGGCAGCCTGTTCGGCGAGGAGCTCCGGATACCCGGTGGTGGGGAACGCGGCGTCCGAACGGTTGAAGTCGACGAGTGCGGTGGTCACAGTGCGGGCCCTTTCTTACTTCGCGAAGGCTCGGCTGCGCAGCAGCCGCACGGGGAGACTGTTGATCCCCCAGGTGAAGTTGGAGGAGTTGAAGGTGACGGGTCCGGTCAGTTCGAAGCCGTCGAGCACGCCGAGCATCTCGGTGAGCAGGGCGCCGAGTTCGAACCGGGCCAGACGCGCGCCGAGGCACAGGTGGCGGCCGTGCCCGAAGGCGACGTGCCGGTTGGGGCGGCGGTCGACCCGGAAGGAGTGCGGGTCGGCGAAGACGTCCTCGTCGCGGTTGGCCGAGACGTTCCACAGCGTCACCCGGGCGCCCTCGGCCACCGGGATCCCGTTGATCTCGGTGTCGCGGACGGCGGTGCGCAGGGCGTGCACCCCGGGGGTGGTCCAGCGCAGGATCTCCTCGACCGCCGGGGCGATGCCGCCTGGGCCGAGGCCTCGCAGCAGCCGCCACTGGTCGGGGTGTTCGGCGAACATGTGGACCGCGCCGGCCGCCGAGTAGCGGGTGGTCTCGTTGGCCCCGGAGAGCACCCCGTTGAGGTTGAAGACGATCTCGTGGTCGCTGAGCGGCCGTTCGACGCCGTCGCCCTCGTCCACCAGGGTGTCGTGGGCTATCTGGCTGACCAGGTCGTCGCCGGGGCGTGCCCGGCGCTCGGCGAGCAGTTCGATGAAGTAGAGGAAGATCTCCGAGTGCGCGTTGGTGCGTACCTCGTCGTCCGGGGAGTCGAAGGCGTCGGTGGTCAGGGCGCCGATCCAGGCCCAGTCGGCGCGCGGGATGCCCATCATGGCGCAGACGACCCGGTTGGGGAGCTGCTTGGCGAGGTCGATGAAGTTCAGTTCGTCGTCCTCGGCGGCCTCGGTCACCAGCTCGCCGACCACCTTCTCGACCATCGCCTCCAGGCGCGGCATCTGCTGCGGCCCGAAGGCCTGGTGGAGGGCTCGCTTGAGGCGGGTGTGGTGGGGGACGTCGGAGACGATGAGCATGCGCTGGGCGACGGCGGCGACGGCCGCCGGGTCGCTGCCGAGGCGCATCCCGCGGGCCGAGCTGAAGGTGTCGCTGTCGGCGTAGACCTCTTTGATGTCGCGGTGCCGGCTCAGCACCCAGAAGCCGCCGTCGTCGCTGCCGGGCTCGGGGTGCCAGTGGACGGGCGAGTTGGCGCGCAGCCAGGTGAAGGTGGGCCAGAAGTCGTTGCGGCCGAAGGGGCCCGGGTCGAGCAGGTCGATCTCCATCTCAGGCTCCTCGCAGGCTGAGCGGGCGGGTGTCGGGCCATTGGGCGTCCACGAAGCCGGCGCACTCGTCCTCGGTGCCGTCGAACCCGGCGGGCGTCCAGCCGTCGGGGGTCTCGCGTGTGGCGGGGTACAGCGCGTACTGCCCCTCGTGGTTCACGAGAACCTGGTGGGTGGTGGGCACGGTGTCCTCCGGACTCGGGCGGGTGTGGGCGGTTCGGACGGGCGGCGGGACGGGCGGTCGGGCGGGCGGTCAGGAGTCGGTCGTGGTGGGGGCGGTCGTGGTGGGGGTGGTCGTGGTGGGGGTGGGCGCGGGGGAATCGGCGCCCGCGCCGCGCAGCAGGGCGGTCAGCTGGTCCAGTACGGGCTGCGGGCGGCGCAGTACGGCGTGGTGGCCGCCCGTGGTGGTGTGCCGGGTGAAGGCGGAGGTGGTGACCGCGGCCCAGCCGTCCAGCTCCCGGGAGCTGACGGTCTCGTCGCCGTCGGCCCCCCAGGCGTGGACGGGCATGCCGAGGCGCACGCCCGGCTTGTGGACGTAGCTCAGGGAGAGTTGGGCGTCCTTGCGGAGCATCGCGACCATCAGGGCGCGGGTGTCCTCGTCGAGGAGCCGGGGGTCGAGGTCGGCCGTGTCGAAGAGCTTGTCCAGCTCCTCGCCGTTGTCGACGATGCCGCGGCCGGCGCCGTCCCAGTGACCGGGGGCCCGGCAGCCGCTGACCACCAGGGCCCGCGGGGGGACCCGGCGGGAGACCTCGTAGCCGAGGAGGCCGCCGAAGCTGTGACCGAAGACGATCAGCGGCCGGCCGTCGGCGACGATGTCCCGCAACTGCGCGGCGATGGCTTCGACGGCCTCGTCGAAGGTCTCCGGCATCGGCTCCCGCCAGCGGTTCTCCCGGCCCGGCAGCTGTACGCCGTACACCTGGGCGGTGCCCGCCAGCGCGGGCTGCCAGGAGCGGAACTGCTGGCAGCCGGCCCCGGCGGGCGGCAGGCAGAGCAGGACGGGCAGGGACCCGTCCGCGGGGTCGTTCGTCCAGGTGGAGATCCAGGCGCCCATGGCTCAGGCCCCTTCGGCGGCGTCTTCGGCCGTCTCGGCGGCGGACGCCTCCCGCTCGGCGGCGAGCCGGTCGAGTTCGGCGGCGACGTGCGCGGCCGTCGGCTCGGCCAGCAGCGCGCCGAGGCCGACGCGCAGTCCGGTCACGCGGCGCAGCTCCGACACGGCGCGGGCGGCGGCCAGGGAGTGGCCGCCCAGATCGAAGAAGTCCGCGTCGGGTCCGGGGATCTCGGTGGCGAGCACGTCGGCCCAGACGGCCATCACGATGCGCTCGCTGGTGCTCGCGCCGGCGCCCGGGGCCACCGGCTGCGCGGTGGCGGCCGATTCGGGCGCCGCCAGGGCCTTGGCCAGCGCCTCGCGGTCCGCCTTTCCGGTGCTCAGGGTCGGGATCCGGTCGAGCACCCGGACCGTACCGGGCACGGCGGCGGCGGGCAGCTGCTTGCGGCAGCGTTCCACGACCAGGGCGGCGAGGCCCGCCGGGTCGGCGCCGGGGGCCGCGACCACGGCGAGGCCGAGGGTCTGCCCGGAGGCGAGCGGGCAGCAGGCCGCGGCGACGACCTCGGGAAGTTCGGCGGCGATCCGCTCCACCTCGCCCAGTTCGATGCGGTGGCCGCGGATCTTCACCTGGTCGTCGCGGCGGCCCCGGTACTCCAGTTCGCCGCTCGGGCGGCGGACGACCACGTCCCCGGTGCGGTACATACGTGTGCCGCCGCCCTGGAACGGATCGGGCAGGAAGCGGCTCGCGGTGAGTCCGGGACGGCCCCGGTAGCCGCGGGCGACGGCGGGGCCGCCGAGATAGAGCTCGCCCTCGGCCCCGGCGGGCACCGGGCGGAGCTCCTCGTCCAGCACGTAGGCCCGGTAGCCGGGCAGCGGTCGTCCGATGGTGGTCACGTCGTCCCCTCGTCGGCTGTCGGCCCAGGTCGCGGCGATGGTCACCTCGGTCGGCCCGTAGACGTTGAGCAGCCGGCGGCCACGGGAGAACCGTTCGGCGAGTGCGGCCGGGCATGCCTCCCCTGCAACCACGACCACCTCGGCGGTGTCGATGCCGCCGCCGTGGGCCGCGAGCAGCGACGGGGTGAGGGACACGGTGCGCAGGCCTGCGGGCAGGGGGTCGCGGCCCTCTGCGGCGGCCTGGCGCAGCCCGTCCAGGGAGAGGTCGGCGAGGGCCACGCCCTGGCCGTGCGTCAGGTAGAGCAGGGTGCACCAGAGCCAGCCGTCGAAGGCGGGCGAGACGGCGTTGAGGCCGAGCCCGCCGGGCGGCAGGCCGAGGCCGCCGAGGGCGTCGACGAAGGTGTCCAGGCCCCGGTAGGTGACCTCGACCCCCTTGGGGCGGCCGGTGGTTCCGGAGGTGTAGATGAGGTACGCGCAGCTGTCGGGGGCGGGTACGGACACCGCGAGCGCGCCGGGGGCGCTGCGGCGGATGTCGGCGGGGGCCAGCAGGGTGATCCCGCCGGGCTCCAGCCCGGTGGGCAGTTCGGGGGCGACCAGTACGCCGGCTCCGGCGTCGCGCAGGACGCGGCCGAGGCGCTCGACGGGATGCGCGGGGTCCAGGGGGACGGCGGTCGCGCCGAGGCTCCAGACGGCGAGCAGGGCGGGCACGCTCTCCCGGGACCGGCCGAGCAGCAGCCCGACGGAGGTCTCGGGGCCGACTCCGGCTGCGGCGAGCGCGGTGGCGTACCGGGCGGTGCGGGCGGTGAGCGCCGCGTAGGTGAGGGTGCCGTCGAGGGCCTTGACGGCGGTCTCGTTCGGCTGTTCGCGGGTCCACCGTTCCAGGCGGGCGAACAGCGGCGGGAGTGCGCCGTCGGCCGGTCCGGCGGGGGCGGGTTCCGCCCGGGCCGCGCGGGGCGGTGCGTCGTCGGCCGGTACGCGCGGGGCGGTGGCCCCGGCGGACTCGGCGTGCCGGTCGGTCATCCGTCGTTCCTCTCGGTGTCCGCGGGGCGGGCGGCCGCGGTGGCCCGCAGCCGCGGGCCGACCACCTGGCTCCCCGCGCCCTGCGGGAGCTGCATCGACTTGGTCTCCAGGAAGGCCTCCAGTCCGGCGGCGCCGCACTCGCGCCCGATCCCGGACTGCTTGAACCCGCCGAACGGGGCGGCCGGGTTGAACTGGCCGCCGTTCACGTCCACCAGGCCGGAGCGGAAGCGCCGGGCGACGCGTTCGGCGCGGGCGCCGTCGCCGGACCAGACCGCGCCGTGCAGCCCGTAGCGGGTGCCGTTGACGATCCGGACCGCCTGGTCCTCGTCGTCGTAGGGAATGACGGAGAGCACCGGCCCGAAGATCTCCTCCTGACCGATGGTGCTCAGCGGGTCCACGTCGGCGAAGATCGTCGGCTGCACGTAGTAGCCGGTGTCCAGGCCGGCGGGCCGGTCGGGTCCGCCGCGGACCAGGCGGCCGGCGCCCTCGTCGATGCCGCGCCGGATGTGGCCGGTGACGCGGGCGTGCGCGGCCGCGGACACCAGCGGGCCGAGGTCGGTGGCGGGGTCGCGCGGGTCCCCGGTCACGTACCCGGCCATGGCCTCGCCGGCGAGCCGCACGGCCTCGTCCTGCCGGTCCCGGGGCACCAGCAGACGGCTCCACTGCAGGCAGGTCTGGCCGGTGTTGAAGAGCATCTGGTCGACGGTGGCGGCCACGGCCGCGGCGAGGTCGGCGTCGTCGAGGACCAGGCTGGCGTTCTTCCCGCCGAGTTCGAGGTGGACGCGCTTGACGCCGTCGGCGCCGAGTGCGGAGACCTCGCGGCCGGCCCGGGTGGAACCGGTCAGGGAGACCACGTCGACCAGCGGGTGGGTGACGAGTGCCGTGCCGACGGCGGCGCCGGTGCCGACCACCATGTTGAAGACGCCGGGCGGCAGATCGGCCTCGGCGATCGCCTCGGCGAGCAGCCGGGCGTGCAGCGGGGTGATCTCGCTCGGCTTGTGCACGACGGTGCAGCCGGCGGCGAGCGCGGGAAGGATCTTCTGCACGGTGAGCAGCAGGGGGGTGTTCCACGGGGTGACGCACGCGGCCACTCCGGCGGCCTCGCGCACGACGAGGGAATGGCCGACGCGCTCCTCGAAGGTGTAGGAGGCGGCGGTCTCGACGCAGTGCGCCGCCATGCCGAGGGAGAGCCCGACATGGGTCTGGCGGGCCATCCGGGCGGGCGCCCCCACCTCGGCCGTGATGATCGCGGCGAAGCGGTCGGCCCGGACCTCCATGGCCTCGACGACCCGGCGCAGCAGTGCGGTGCGCTCGCGCAGCGGGGTGCCGGCCCAGCGCGGGAACGCGGCCGCGGCGGCGCGCGCGGCGAGGTCGGCGTCCCGGGCGGTGCCCGCGGGCACGGTGGCCAGGGCGCGCTCGGTGGCGGGGTCGGTGACGACCAGGCGGCCGTCGGCGTCGGAGGCGACCCAGGCGCCGCCGATCCACTGGTCGGTGTAACGGGGCGGCAGGGCCGCCGCATCGGGCTCGACCCCGGTCGGTCTGGAGTCCTGTGGCTCGGTCGGCACGGTCAGCACGGTCACGGTGGGGTCCTCACTCGGTCACGGAATCACGGGCTCGCTGAACAGCTGGGTCGGTGTCACGCGGTCGCCTGGTCGGCCGCGCGGGCCAGGGCGGCCGCGGCCCGGTTGTCGGGCCTGGCCCGCCGTACGGGGCGGGCCAGGACGGTCGTACGGGCGTCCGGGCTCCACGCGGGGGTCCCGGCCCGGCGGGCCGCGGGCCGCAGCGCACGGACGGTGGCGGGCGGGGCTCCGGTCCCGGCGGAGGCGGTGGGAGCGACGGCGCGGGCGGCGGCCGGGAGCAGGGTGGCGAGCAGCCGCTGGGTCTCCGGTTCGGGTGCCACGGCCAGCTCGTCGCGCATCCGGCGGGCGCACAGCTCGTACCAGCGTCGTACGCAGGCCAGTTCACCGCGTCGGCCGTGCGCGGTCAT
The DNA here is from genome assembly GCF_045161815.1 of Streptomyces avidinii. Classification (NCBI taxonomy): domain Bacteria; kingdom Bacillati; phylum Actinomycetota; class Actinomycetes; order Kitasatosporales; family Streptomycetaceae; genus Streptomyces; species Streptomyces avidinii. The sequence continues at coordinate 7,541,644 of NZ_CP108863.1, read as the reverse complement.
CAGTGCGCGGTAGGTCTCCTCGTGGTGGCGGTCGATCTCCAGCGTGCGCCTGCAGACCTCGATGAGCTCGACGAAGTCCTCGCGGGCCTCGGCGTCGGCGCGCAGTACGCCCAGGGCCCGCAGGGCGAGCGCCCTGAGGTACTCGCGCTGTTCGACGACCCAGTCGGCGCTCTCGCCGCGCAGGAACTCGCCGCCGTAGAGGGCGAGTGCCGCCCGCAGCCGGGTGCGGGCGAGCGGGGCGTCGCCGGCCGCGGCGGCCCGGAGCCCGGTGTGCACCAGTTCCTGGAAGCGGTCGAGGTCGGACCAGAGCCCCGTGATGTGCAGGACGTAGCCGAAGTCGCGGTAGACCAGCCGGATCCCGGAGTCGCCGGGGCGGTCGGGGTGGGCGTCGAGCACCCGGCGCAGTGCGTGGGCGGCGACCTTGAGGGAGCTGCCCGCGGCGGCGTCGGCGCCGGGCCACAGGGAGGCGTAGAGCCGGTCGCGGGTGAGCATCTGGCCGCGGTGGACCACGAGGTACTGGAACAGGCCACGGGCCTTGCCGGCCCGCCAGCGCTGGACGGGAGTGCCGTTGACGGTCAGCTCGAAGTCGCCCAGGAAGCGGACCCGTACCGCCGGCCCCGCTGTCCCGTTCGCTGCGGTGGTCATCGCGTCCTCCCGGTGGTTTTCAGCCTGCCGCTCTGCCTGCGAGGAGTGTGTCCGGGGGGTCTACGACGGCCCTACAACGGCCGGATCGCATCGGTGTAGAGCGGTGATAGGGCGGCTTTCGACACTGATGAGCACGACCACCCGAACCGCCGAATCCGAAATGAGGGCTGTTTCATGACCAGCAGCGACACCCGGCTTCAGAAGGTCGTCATCCTGGGCGGCGGCACGGCCGGCTGGATGACGGCCGCATACCTCGGAAAGGCGCTGCAGGGAACGGTCGACATCACCGTGCTCGAAGCGCCGTCGATCCCGCGCATCGGTGTCGGCGAGGCCACCGTGCCCAATCTGCAGCGCTCCTTCTTCGACTACCTGGGCATCGCCGAGGACGAGTGGATGCGGGAGTGCAACGCGAGCTTCAAGATGGCCGTGCGCTTCGTCAACTGGCGGACCGACGGGCAGGGCGAGTCGACGGCGCGCGAGCTGCCGGGCGGCGGCCCCGACCACTTCTACCACCCCTTCGGGCTGCTGCCCGACTACGACCAGACCCCGCTGTCGCACTACTGGTTCAAGCGCAAGTACGAGGGCCGCACCACCGAGCCGTTCGACTACGCCTGCTTCCGCGAGCCCCCCGTGATGGACGCCATGAAGGCCCCGCGCTGGCTCGACGGCCGTCCGGCCACCCGGTACGCCTGGCACTTCGACGCCCAGCTCGTGGCCGACTTCCTGCGCCGCTTCAGCACCGAGAAGCAGGGCGTGAACCACGTTCAGGACGAGATGGTGCGCGTCGAGCAGGACGACCGCGGCTACGTGACCACGCTGCACACCAAGGGCGGACTGGCGCTGGACGCCGATCTGTTCGTGGACTGCTCGGGCTTCCGCGGCCTGCTGATCAACCAGGCGATGGAGGAGCCCTTCATCGACATGAGCGACCACCTGCTGTGCGACAGCGCGGTGGCGACGGCGGTCCCGCACGACGACGAGGCGAACGGTGTGGAGCCGTACACCTCGGCGATCGCCATGTCGTCCGGCTGGGCCTGGAAGATCCCCATGCTGGGTCGCTTCGGCACCGGCTACGTGTACTCCAGCAAGTTCACCGACCAGGACACCGCCACCCGCGAGTTCGCGGACATGTGGGGCCTGGACGTGGAGGAGACGAAGTTCAACCACATCCGCTTCCGCGTGGGCCGCAACCGCCGGGCGTGGGTGAAGAACGTCGTGAGCATCGGCCTGTCCTCCTGCTTCCTGGAGCCCCTGGAGTCGACCGGCATCTACTTCATCACCGCCGCCATCTACCAGCTGGCCAAGCACTTCCCGGACAAGACCTTCAACGAGGGTCTGGTCAACAGCTTCAACCACGAGATCGAGGTGATGTTCGACGACACCCGCGACTTCATCCAGGCGCACTTCTTCTACGCGCCGCGCAACGACACGCCGTTCTGGCAGGCCAACAAGAAGCTGACCCTCCCCGACAACATCCAGCAGAAGATCTCCGCCTACAAGGCCGGCCTGCCCATCAACTCGCCGATCACCGACGAGTCGACGTACTACGGCAACTTCGAGGCCGAGTTCCGCAACTTCTGGACCAACGGCAGCTACTACTGCATCTTCGCGGGCCTCGGCCTGGAGCCGGACGCCCCGCTGCCCTCCCTGGCGCACCGCCCGGACTCGGTGGCCGGTGCCGAACCACTCTTCGACACGGTCAAGCGCCAGCAGCAGAATCTGCTGGAGACCCTGCCGAGTGCCTACGACTACCTGCGCCAACTGCACGGCGCGTAAGGCCCACCGCTCCAACGGCCCGGCAGCACGGCTCTTTCGCCGGCTGCCGGGCCGCAGTTGCTTCAGCCACCTCAGGAGTCAGACATGCCCCAACGCTCCGTGCCCCACCCCGCCGCACCGGACGAGTCGGCCGGGGGCCTGCCTGCGGACATCCGTCCCTTCATGGCCGCCTTCCCCACCGGGGTGTCCGTCGTCACCACCCTGGATTCCGATTCCGTGCCGCACGGCCTGACCTGCACCTCCCTCGCGAGCGTCGCCCTCGCACCGGCGACCCTCGTGGTGTGCATACGAGCCGCGAGCCCGACCCTCGCTGTGCTGCTCGCCGAGGGCCACTTCGCGCTCAACCTGCTGCACGAGCGGGCCCGCGGCACCTCGGACCTGTTCGCCTCCGGGGCGCCCGACCGCTTCGACCGCATCGAGTGGCGGCTGCCGCTGGGGGCGGGCGGACCGCACCTGACGGCGGACGCCCACGCCGTCGCGGACTGCGCCGTGGTCAGAACCGTCGGCTTCGGGGACCACACGGCCGTCTTCGCCGAGGTCCGGCGGGTGACCGTGCGCGACGACCGGCAGCCGCTGCTCTACGGGCTGCGCCGCTACGCCCCCTGGTCCGCGGCGGCCGCCGCCCCCCAGCCGGCCGCGCAGCCGGCCCCGCACCGCGGCCTGCCCGGCACCCTGCGACCCGCCGCGCCCGAAGGAGGTACCCGTGTCGTCCGCTGACCCGCTGCCCGCCCTGCTGGTCGCCGTTCCGGTGGTGATCCTGGCGAGCCAGGTGGGGGCCGCCGTCTGCCGCCGGTTCGGGCAGCCCCCGGTGGTGGGCGAGATCGCCACCGGCATCCTGCTGGGCCCCTCGCTGCTGGGCTGGCTCTGGCCGCAGGCCCAGCACGCGCTCTTCCCGCCGTCCGTGCTGCCGTACACCTCGGTGCTCGGGCAGCTCGGGCTGCTCGCCTTCATGTTCCTGGTCGGGCTGGAGCTGGACCTGGGGAGCCTGCGCGGTCACACCCGGGTCGCGGTGGCGGTGAGCCAGGCGGGCATGCTGCTGCCGCTGACCCTGGGCGCACTGCTCGCCCTCGCGATGTACGACGGGTTCGCCCCCGAGGGGGTGGGCCGGATGCCGTTCACCCTGTTCATGGCGGTGGCCATGAGCATCACCGCGTTCCCGGTCCTCGCCCGGATCCTCATCGACCGGGGCCTGTACGGGACCCCGCTCGGCGCCCTCGCCATGGCCTGCGCGGCCGTGGACGATGTCGTCGCGTGGTGCCTGCTGGCGCTGGTGGTGGCCCTCTCGACGGCCGGGTCCCCGATGGAGGCGGCCACCACGGCCGGGCTCGCCGTGGCCTTCACCCTGGTGATGCTGTACGCGGTGCGACCGCTCCTGGCCCGCTGGGCGGCCCGTGTGGACCGCGGCGGGGACGCGGCGGTCCTCGTGGCGATCTTCAGCGGGCTGAGCCTGTCCGCGCTGGCCACGGACCTGATCGGCGTGCACGCGCTGTTCGGGGCGTTCCTGTTCGGGGTGATCACCCCGCGCACCGGGCAGCGCATCGAGGCTTCGGCGGCCCGGCTGCGCGCGTTCACGGTGCCCGTGCTGCTGCCCCTGTTCTTCGTGCACACGGGGCTGCGTACGGACATCGGGGGCCTGACGGCCTCGCCGGAACTGTGGCTGTGGACGGCCGCCATCCTCTTCGTCGCCTTCCTCGGAAAGTGGGGCGGCGCGACGGGTGCGGCGCGCGCCTGTGGAAGACCGTGGCGGGAGGCCCTGTCGATCGGCGCCCTCATGAACTGCCGGGGGCTGACCGAGCTGGTCGTGCTCAACGTCGGGCTGGAACTCGGTGTCATCGGGCCGCAGCTGTTCACCATGCTGGTGCTGATGGCCCTGGTGACGACGGCCGTCACCAGCCCGGCCCTGACCCGGCTGCGCGCGGGGAAGGAGGTGGACCCCCGGGCCCCGGTGAAGGCAGAGCCCGAGAACGCCCTCTCCGGTCCCTGACGGCCGGCGACCGGTACCGGGCCGGAGGGGAGTCGTCCGACGCGGCCGCACCACGGCTGTTCGGGCGTTCAGGCGTCCTCCGGCCCGGTCGGTACGCACAGCACCGGGATCGGCGACAGGTGCAGGAGCTTGTGCGGGGTGGAGCCGAGCAGGGCTCCGCGCATCGGGCTGTCGCCCCAGCTGCCGACGATGATGACCCTGGCGTGGTGGCGCTCGGCCGCGTCCAGCAGCGCCTGGGCGGGCTTTTCGTCGGCCACTTCGACCGCGGTCGGCACGCCCGCCGCGTCGGCCTCCTCGACGGCGTGCGCCAGGGCGCTGCGGCCGGCCTGGCGCACGGCCTCGTGATGGGCCCGGTACTCCTCTCCCGTGGGGCCCGGAGCGGCCGCGCCGTACACGAGGACGAGGGGCTCGCCGAAGGCGGTGGCCACCTCCAGTGCCACCTGCAGGGCCCGTTCCGCGCCCGGTGACTCGTCGTACCCGAGGACCACGGACATCAGGACACCCCCTCGCCCTTCCCGGCGTGGACGAGGGCCGGGTCGGCGACCGAGCGCCGCTCCTGCCAGAACCTGCCGTCCCGTACCCGCCAGAAGCACATGACGGCCACGCCCACGAGCGCGATGGCGATGCCGATGACCAGGGGCGGGCCGAGGCCGAACCAGGAGACGCCGCTGGCCGAGTTGTCCGGGTTGGACATGTCGCCGATCGACTCCACCAGCAGCCAGACCAGCAGGCCGGCGCCGAGCACCGGACCGAGTCCGATCAGCAGGAAGTTGTGCAGGTTCTCGAACAGGTGGCGGCGGTAGTAGATGGCGCAGGCCAGGCCGGTGAGCGCGTAGTAGAAGGCGATGAGCAGGGAGAGCGCGGTGAGCGAGTCCAGGAGCGCGTTCTCGCTGATCTGGTTGACGATCAGGTACCAGCCGATGGCGATGCCGGCCACCCACCACGTGCTCACGTCCGGGGTCCGGAACCGCGGGTGGATGTGCGCCAGCTTGTGCGGCAGGGCGTGCCGGCGGGCCATGGACAGGGCGGTGCGGGAGGCGGGGATGATCGTGGTCTGGGTGGAGGCGAGCGCGGACGTGGAGACGGCGAGGAGCACCACCCAGTCCCAGCCGCCCATGACCTCGTGGGCGAGCACCGCGAAGATGGCCTCCTCCTCGCCCGCGTTCTCGGCGAGATAGGCGGTACCGGCGTAGGCGACGACCGCGAAGCCCACGGACAGGTAGGTGACCAGGAGGATGACCGTCGACCAGATGCCTGCCTTGCCGGGCGCGGTGGCGGAGTTCTCGACCTCCTCGGTGAGGTTGACCGCGGACTCCCAGCCCCAGTAGATGAACACGCCGAGCAGCAGCCCTCCGGTGAGGGCGGCGCCGCCGGCGCCGAAGGGGTTGAGCCAGGAGAGGGAGGGCTCGATCTCCTCCAGGGTGCTGGTGCCGGCGTAGACGCGGTAGATGGCGACCACGGCGAAGGCCAGCAGGAAGAAGACCTGGGCGAGGATGAGGATGTCCTGGAGGTGGGCCGAGAGTTCGGTGCCGATGACGCAGATCCCGGTCATGACCAGGATCACCACGACGGTGAGGATCTGCCGGATCCATGCGTTGGCGGCCCAGCTGTCGAGTCCGACGGCGAGCAGGCCGAAGTGCACGGCGACGTCCGCGAGCGAGCCGATGACCAGGACGCCGGTCATGGCGATGGCCCAGCCGCCGAGCCAGCCCGCCCAGGGGCCCATGGCCCGGGTGACCCACGAGAAGGTCGTCCCGCAGTCCTGGTCGACCTTGTTGAGGTAGTAGAAGGCCGCGGCGATGAGCAGCATCGGGACGAAGGAGGCCAGCATCACGCCCGGTGCGTAGATCCCTACCAGCGCCACGATCGGTCCGAGGACGGCGGCCAGGGAGTAGGCGGGCGAGGTCGAGTTCAGGCCGATGACGAGCGCGTCGAGGAATCCGATCGCGTTGGCCTTGAGCCCCGGTTCCTGCCGGCCCTCCGGCTCCGGTCCGCCGCCCGCACCGCCCCGGTCCTTGTACGAGTCGTGACGCATGTACGAATGGTCACGCACACGGCACCGCCGCGCGAGGCGAGGCGGACGGGGTCAGGGGCGGGTGTTCCAGCCCGCGATCACCGGGAGTGCGTGCTCCGTGGAGAGCACGCTGACGGTTCCGGTGCGCAGCAGGAAGAGCCGGCCGTGCTCGGGCTCCAGGCGCAGGTAGCGGGCGGTGAGGACGCGCAGGAAGTGGCCGTGGGCCACCAGGACCACGTCGCCGCCGTCCGCGCGGAGCACGGGGGCGATGCGGGCCAGGGCACGGTCGGCCCGGACCCCCACCTGGGCGGCGCTCTCGCCGGGGTGCTCGGCGTCACCGGGTGGAACGCCGTGGGTCCACAGGGACCAGTCCGGGGTCGTCCGCCGGATCTCCGCGGTGGTGATTCCCTCGTAGCCGCCGTAGTCCCACTCGTACAGGTCGGGGTCGGGCTCGCCGCCGGTGAGCCCCGCGAGCTGTGCGGTGGCGACGGCCCGCCGCAGCGGGCTGGTCAGCACCAGTGCGGGCCGCTGGTCCCCGAAGAAGGGGGCCAGCGAGATGGCCTCCTCGACTCCGCGTGCGGTCAGCGGGATGTCGGTGCGTCCCGTGTGCCGCCCGTTCGCGCTCCATGCGGTCTCGCCGTGCCTCACCAGCAACAGGTCACTCATCCTCCGGACCCTATGCGTTCCGGCATGTCGGCGCGGGGGGACCCGGGTGGGCGTGTCACTGTCGGGCGTCATGGACGAAAGCCGTGGAACCGGGGCCGCAGGGGGTGCGCGCCGGGCCTGGCCGGCGTTGCCGACGCTGCTGCTCGTACTGACGGTGGTGACCGGGCTGGTGGAGGCCGTGAGCCTGCTCGCGCTCGGGCCCGTGTTCACGGCGATGCAGACGGGCAATGTGCTGTTCCTGGCGTTCGGGACCGCCCGGGCGGGCGAGCTGCCGGCCCTGCCGTCCGCGGTCTCGCTGGTCGCTTTCGTCGTGGGGGTGGCGTGCGGGGCCCGGATGGAGCTGACGGAGGAGGTCCGCGGGCGGCGGTGGTTCGTCTACGGCCTCGCCGTGGAAGCCGGACTGATCCTGCTCGCGGCGGGCCTCGGATGGGGTCTCGCCCCGCACTACGGATCCCCGACCCACCGGCACCTGATCGTCACGGCGGTCCTCTCGCTGGCGATGGGGATGCGGACCCTCACGATCATGCGCTCGAAGGTCCCGGGGGTGCCGACCACCCTGATCACCCGGTCGATGACGGCCTTCCTCGGCGGCTCCACCCTGGGGCCGGGCGACGCCGCGTACGGATCGGCCACCTGGGTGCGTCGCGGCCTCTCCATCGTGGCGATGTTCCTCGGCGGCCTGTGCGGGGCCCTGCTGGTGGGGGCCGGCTGGACCGTGGGATGGCTGCTGCTGCCGCCCGCCGTGATCGTGGTGGCGGTGGGCCTGGCGGCGTATCCGGGGCATGTCGCCCTGCACACGCGGCCGCCGTCGGCCCCTGGCCGGGAACGACCGGGGTGAACGGGGCCATTGGTACAGTCGGGGCGTGGCGGTGGACGAGCTCGACACCAGAATCCTGCGCCTGCTGATCGAGCAGCCGCGCACCAGCGTCCGCGAGTACGCCCGCATCCTCGGCGTCGCGCGCGGCACCCTGCAGGCACGGCTGGACCGGCTGGAGCGCACGGGCGTGATCACCGGTACCGGACCGGTGCTCTCCCCCGCCGCGCTGGGCCACCCGGTGCTGGCGTTCGTGCACATCGAGGTCACCCAGGGCCACCTGGACGACGTGGGTGACGCGCTGGCCGCCGTGCCGGAGATCATCGAGGCCTTCTCGATCACCGGCGGCGGGGACCTGCTGACCCGCGTGGCCGCCCGGGACAACGGGCACCTGGAGGATGTGATCCAGCGGCTGATCCAGCTCCCGGGCGTGGTCCGCACCCGCACGGAGGTGGCCCTGCGCGAGCGGGTGGCGCACCGGCTGCTGCCGCTGGTCGAATCCGTGGGCAGGAGCGCCGGCAAAGCCTGACAGGATGAGCAGGGCAGGACACAACGGGCAGGACGGGCGCAACGGATGATTTCCGTCATATTCGATCTCGACGGCACCCTCGTGGACAGCGAGCCGAACTACTACGAGTCCGGACGCCGCACCCTGGAACGGCACGGGGTCCCCGATTTCACGTGGGAGCAGCACTCCCGCTTCATCGGCATCGGCACGAGGGAGACCCTGGAGATCCTGCGGGAGCGGTACGGGATCCAGGCGCCGGTCGACCGGCTGCTCGCCGAGCAGAACGCCGCCTACCTGGAGCTGGCCCGTACCCGGACCGAGGTCTTCCCGCAGATGCGGCGGCTCGTCGAGCGGCTGCACACGGACGGCGCGCAGATGGCCGTGGCCTCCGGCTCCTCGCGCGAGGCGATCGACGCCGTCCTGGCCGGCACCGGGCTGGACGCGCTGCTGATCACGGCGGTCTCCGCCGAGGAGGTCGCGCACGGCAAGCCAGCTCCGGACGTATTCCTGGAAGCGGCCCGCCGGCTGGGCGCCGAGCCCGCCGACTGCGTGGTCGTCGAGGACGCGGCGCCCGGGGTACGCGCCGCCCGGGCCGCGGGCATGGCCTGCGTGGCGGTCCCGTACGCGCCGGACATCGCGGATGACCCCGCATTCGCGTCCGCCGGGCTCCTCTTCCCGGGCGGGCAGCCGCAGTTCACCGCGGACGCGGCGTACGGCTGGCTGACCGCGCCGACCGCGCGCCGCAGCCGATTGGGGTGCACACCCTGACTGTCGAGCCACCAGGTGCAGGCGAGCAGCACGAACTGCACCCGGGTGAGATCGAGCCGGGTCAGGGCCGCGGCGATGTCGCGCTGCCGACGCAGGGTGGCGTGCCACAGCAGGAATCCGGGGCTTTCGCCGGGGCTCAGGGGCATCGGCGAAGCGCCGGCCCGGCCGGCGCAGCCATCGTGCCGGGCCGGTCGGCGGTGATGCCCGAGCCGATCTGCGGGCCGACCTCGTCAAGGGTGCGAGGCCCCACCGAGGAGACCCGGTCCGCTCTCTGGCGCCCTGCGGGGGCGGCTGTCACCATGCCTGCGTGACCGCGACCCTGACCCCGGGCGCCCGCAGCGGCGGACCGCGCCGATGGCCGCTGCTCGGCAACCTGCCCGCATTCGCCCGCGATCCGCTGGCCTTCTTCGAGTCGCTGCGCGACGGCTACGGGGACTGGGTGCCCTGGGCGCTCGGCCCGCAGCGCAACATCCTCGTCTCCCGGCCCGAGCACGCCGGCGAACTGCTCGGAGCCGTCGAGTCCACCTTCCGGCCGACCGAACTGGGCTGGGCGTTCCGCCAGTTGCTGGGGAACGGGGTGGTCGTCGCCACCGGGGACGACTGGCGGCGCAAACGGGCCCTGGTGCAGCCCGCCGTCCGGCCGCGCCAGGTGCGCTCGTACGCCGCCACGATGGTGGAGTGCGCGGACGCCCTGGCGAGCGGATGGCGCGCGGGCGAACGGATCGACGTGCACCGGGAGATGGCCGGACTCACCCAGCGGATCGCGGTGCGCACCCTGTTCGGGAGCGACGCCGCCGGCCGGGAGGCGCCCATCAGCGCGGCCATGGCCACGGCGCAGCGTGAACTGGGCGCGGAGTTCCGGGGGCTGACGCTGTTCCTGCCGCCGTGGGTGCGCACGCCCGGGCGGCGCCGGATGCGGGAGGCCGTGGCGGTGCTCGACCGGGAGATCGAGCACGTCATACGGGAGCACGAGGCGGCATCGCGCGCCGGCGTAGAGCGGGACGACCTGCTGAGCCGGCTGCTCGCGGCCCGCGACGAGCACGGCGGCCCGCTCTCCCGCACGGAGCTGCGGGACGAGTCGATCACCCTCTACATCGGCGGCCACGAGACCACCTCGACCACCCTGACCTGGGCCTGGCAGCTCCTGTCGGGGGCGCCCCGGGCGCGGGCCCGGCTGACGGAGGAGCTGGACCGGGTGCTCGGCGGACGGCTGCCGACCTACGACGACTACGTGCGGCTGCCCTGGACCCAGCAGGTGGTCAAGGAGGCCCTGCGGATCTATCCGCCGATCTGGCTGATCTCGGCGGTGGCCACGGAGGGGGCGACCCTCGGCGGGCGCCCGGTACCGGCCGGGACCTCGGTGTGGACCAGCCCCTGGTCGGTGCACCGGGACGCCCGGTGGTTCCCGGACCCGGAGGCCTTCCTTCCGGAGCGGTGGGACGCGGACGCCCCGCACCCGGTGCCCGAACACGCCTGGTTCCCCTTCGGCGGCGGCCCGCGGGCCTGTCTGGGGGCGCGGTTCGCGCTGGTGGAGGCCGCGCTCGTACTGGCCGTGCTGGCCCAGCGGTTCCACCTGGACAGCGGGAGCGAAAGGGTCGGGGTCTTCCCCGGGCTCACCCTGCAGCCGACCGGTCCGGTCCTGGCGACGCTGCGCCGCAGCGGCACCGGTGACACCCGCACCGGCACCGGCACCGGCACCGGCACCCGATGACGCGAACGCCCGCCGAGGCCCCGGGTGATCCCGGTCTCCGAGACGGCACGTCCAATACACGAGACGCCCATTGACCCCGGCCCGGCCGGGTGGCTAGGTTTCGCCGCATGTTGCGTTCAGCCATGCTCACCACGCGCGGTCACATCGACCTGCTGCGGGTGGCCTCCGCCGCGTGTCGCCGCGGCTGCTGACGCCCTCTTCCTGATCTGTCACGAGCGCTCCGCGCCCTCCCCCGGCGTGCCCGCACACCCCTGAACCCCCCTTCCTCCCGGCCCCGTTCGGCCGTGCCGGTCCGAGGGCGGTCGGTGTGCGCGCTCCCGCCCGCCTCGCCGCCCTCCTTTCGTGGAGCCCCCATGAGCATCAGCATCAGCCATGCCCCGCCCGACATATCCCCCGTAGCCGGATCCGCGCAGCTCGCCGCCCCCGAGCTCGTGGCCGTCGTGGCGACCTCCGCGCGGCGCCGTCCCGTACCCCGCTGGATCCGCCGTACCGCCGGACCGCTCCTGCTGCTCGCGCTGTGGCAACTGGCGAGCAGTCTGGGGTGGTTGCCGGCCGACACGCTCGCGCCGCCGTCGACCATCGCCGCCGCCGGGGCGGACCTGATCGAGGACGGCACGCTGCCGGGAGCGATGGCCGTTTCCCTGCAGCGCGTCGCGATCGGGCTGGTGATCGGCGGGACGGCGGGGACGGTGCTGGCGCTGTTGTCCGGGCTGTCGCGGCTCGGCGAGGACCTGATCGACGCGAGCGTCCAGATGCTCCGCACGGTGCCCTGGGTGGGCCTCATCCCGCTGTTCATCATCTGGATGGGCATCGGCGAGGCACCGAAGGTGGCACTGATCGCCCTCGGGACCGCCTTCCACCTGTACCTGAACGTGTACGCCGGGATCCGCGGGGTGGACGAGCAACTCATCGAGGCGGGCGGGGCGTTGGGGCTCGGACGCTGGGGCCTGGTGCGGCACGTGGTGCTGCCCGGCGCGCTGCCCGGCTTCATGACCGGCCTGCGGTACTCCCTCGCGACCGCCTGGCTGGCCCTGGTCTTCGGGGAGTCCATCAACGCCGACGCCGGAATCGGCTTCCTGATGAACCAGGCGCGCGAGTTCTTCCGTACCGACGTGATCGTCGTCTGCCTCGTCGTCTACGCCTTCCTCGGCCTGACCGCCGATCTCGTCGTCCGCACTCTCGAAAGGCTGCTGCTGCAATGGCGACCGACGTTCACGGGGCAGTAGCCACCGCCGCCGCCGTCGAAGTGACCGGACTGACCCGGTCCTTCGACGGGCGGGCCGTCATCGACGGGCTCGATCTGACCGTGCGCGCCGGGGAGTTCACCGTCCTGCTCGGGCGCAGCGGCTGCGGCAAGTCCACCCTGCTGCGGATCCTGGCGGGCCTGGACCGCGAGATCGAGGGCGAGGTGCTCGTACCGGAGCGCCGGGCGGTGGCCTTCCAGGCGCCGCGGCTGATGCCCTGGAAGCGGGTCTGGCGCAATGTCCTCCTCGGGCTGCCGGGCCGGCCGGATCGTGAGCGCGCCGAGCGGGCACTGGCCGAGGTCGGCCTGGAGCACCGTACGGACGCCTGGCCCAAGACCCTGTCCGGCGGCGAGGCCCAGCGGGCCTCACTGGCCCGGGCGTTGGTGCGCGAACCGGATCTGCTGCTGCTGGACGAGCCGTTCGGCGCGCTCGACGCGCTGACCCGGATCAAGGCCCAGGAACTGGTGGCCCGGCTGTGGCAGCGGCGCGGCTGCGCGGTGCTGCTGGTGACGCACGACGTCGACGAGGCGGTGCTGCTGGCCGACCGGATCCTGGTGATGAGCGAGGGGCGGATCGCCCACGACACCCAGGTGCCGCTGGAGCGGCCGCGCACGGTCGGTGACCCGGGATTCGCGGCTCTCCGCGCCCGGCTGCTCGCCGAACTCGGCGTCTTCTGAAGACCTTTCACCCCGTCAAGAGAACGAAGAGAAGCGACATGAGACGCCATTCCCTGCCCCTGCTCGCCACCCTGATCCCGCTGTCCCTGGCCCTCACCGCCTGCGGCGGCAGCTCCGCCGCGAAGAGCGGCGCGGCGGCGACCGCCGGGAGCGGTGCGAAGGTCACGCTCAGCATCGGGGACCAGAAGGGCGGCAACGAGTCGCTGCTGAAGGCCGCCGGCGAACTGGAGAACCTCGACTACACCATCAAGTGGTCCACCTTCACCTCCGGTCCGCCACTGCTGGAGGCGATCAACGCCAAGGCCGTGGACATCGGCGGCGTCGGCAACACGCCGCCGGTGTTCGCCGCGGCCGCCAAGTCGAAGATCACCGTGGTGGCCGCCACGCACGGCTCCTCGGCGGGCGAGGCCGTCCTCGTACCGAAGGACTCCGCCCTCCGCTCCCCCGCCGACCTGCGCGGCAAGAAGATCGCGGTGGCGCAGGGCAGTTCGGCGCACTTCCAGCTCATCGCGAGCCTGGAACAGGCCGGTCTGAAGCCCACCGACGTGACGATCGGCTTCCTCCAGCCCGCCGACGCACTGGCCGCCTTCAACAGCGGCTCGGTCGACGCGTGGGCGGTCTGGGACCCGTACACCTCCCAGGTGCTGCGCACCGGTGCCCGGGTCCTGACCTCCGGCGAGGGACTCGTCAACGGCCTCGGCTTCCAGGTCGCGGCGCCCGCCGCCCTGGCGGATGCGGGCAGGAGCAAGGCCATCGGCGACTACCTGCAGCGGCTCCAGCGCGCCCAGGACTGGGTGTTCAAGCACCCGGAGGAGTGGGCGAAGGTCTGGGCGAAGGAGACGGGGCTGCCGTACGAGGTCGCCCTCGACGCGGTGAAGCGCAGCAACGGCACCCGGGTCCCGGTCGCCGTCGACGACGCGGCCGTCGTCTCCGAGCAGAAGGTGGCCGACACCTTCGCCGAGCTGAAGCTCATCCCAGGCAAGGTCGTCTTCAAGGACTTCGTCGACACCCGTTTCAACGGGAACCTGCCGCCGTCCACCACCGCCCCGCGCAGCTACGGGAAGGACTCCTGACGACCGTCCGCCTGCACTGGTTCCTGCCCACCGGCGGCGACGGCCGCACCCCGGTCGACCGGCACGCCTACGCGCACGAGCGGCTGTACGCGGTGCCTGGCGCGGGGAGCCGTACGAGTTCCACGGCGAGCACTACCGGACCGACGGCGGGCTGACCGGACCTGGAGGAGGCCTACTGCTTCGGCGAGGGGGTGACCCCGGAGCCGGCGGCCCGGAGGCTGCTCGCGCCGTAGCACGGGAAGATCCGGCGCCCACCGCAAGTTGGTAGAACCGTGAACGAAATGGTGCGGTACGCGGCGGAGCCGGGAGAACCGGCGGAACCGGTCGGGCCCGGGGATGTCGACGTGGTGGTCATAGGCGCCGGACAGGCCGGCCTGTCCGGCGCCTACCACCTGACGCGGGCGGGGATCGACCACGTGGTCCTGGACCACGCTCCCCGGCCGGGCGGCGCCTGGCAGTTCCGCTGGCCCTCGCTGACCTACGGCAAGGTCCACGGCATGCACGCGCTGCCCGGCATGGAGCTGACGGGCGCCGACCCGCTGCGGCCGTCGTCCGAGGTGATCGGGGAGTACTTCGCCGCCTACGAGGACCGCTTCGACCTGCGCGTTCGCCGCCCCGTGGAGGTGTCCGCCGTACGCGAGGGGGACGCGGGGCGGCTGCGGGTGGAGACCTCGGCCGGGGTCTGGTCGCCGCGCGCCCTGATCAACGCCACGGGAACCTGGGACCGCCCGTTCTGGCCCCGCTACCCGGGCCAGGAAACCTTTCGCGGCCGCCAGCTGCACACCGCGAACTATCCGGGGCCGCAGGGGTTCGCCGGGGCCCGGGTGATCGTCGTGGGCGGCGGCACCTCGGCGGTGCAGCACCTGCTGGAGATCTCCCGGGTCGCGGCGGGGACCACGTGGGTGACCCGGCGGCCCCCGGTCTTCCGCGACGGGAGCTTCGGCGAGGCCGAGGGCCGGGCCGCGGTGGCCCGGGTGGACGAACGGGTGCGCCGCGGTCTGCCGCCGCAGAGCGTGGTGAGCGTGACCGGGCTCCCGCTGAACGAAGCCGTCCGGGCCGGCCTGGCCTCGGGCGTGCTCGACCGGCGGCCCGTCTTCGACCGGATCACCCCCACCGGCGTCGCCTGGGCGGACGGGACCCGGGTCGACGCGGACGTCATCCTGTGGGCCACCGGGTTCCGCGCGGCCGTCGACCACCTCGCCCCGCTGCGCCTGCGCGAACCGGGCGGCGGCATCCGGGTCGAGGGGACCCGGGCCGTCCGCGACGAGCGGATCCACCTGGTGGGGTACGGCCCGTCGGCGTCCACCATCGGCGCCAACCGCGCGGGCGGCGCTGCGGTCCGCGAGATCCGCCGGCTCCTGGCCCGCGAAGGGGCGGCGGTGCCGGCAACGCGGTGACCCGCGCCCCTGCGAGCCGGTGACCTGATGGCCCACCTGCACCCATTTGAGGGAAAAAGCCACCGAAACCCTGCTCATCGCGCCTCGGCGCGGGCCATGGTCTCTCCGGAGACAGTGTCCGACGGCCTGACGGCTCGACGAAAAGGAATGAGACCTTGCACCTGAGGCGTACCGGAACGGTCCTGGGCGCAGCCGCGCTGACCCTGCTGACGATCCCGGCCCCCGCGCACGCCGCGGCGGTCGCGTGCGGCGGGGGTACGTCGACCGGCCGGGTGGCCGTCAACGGCTGCATCAGTGCCCAGCGGGGCTCGGCAGGAAGATTCCCCACCCGGGACATCACCGCGCACATCAGGGCGCGCAACACCGCGACGAAGGGACTCAACGTCTCCTACGAGGCGTACTTCCGCGTGGTCGACGGCGGCCACTGGGAGAAGATCGGCAGCGGGCGCACCTACGTCGGAGCCGGCCAGACCGTCGGCCCGCTCGAGGTGGGCAGCACCACCCGGGTCTGCGGCCCCGTGAAGGTGGAGATCCGGGTCCACGCCCGGGCCGACGGCGCCGCCTGGAGCGGCTGGTCCCCCGCGACCACGAAGCAGTGCCAGACCTGAGAGCCGGGATCCGCGGTGCCCGGGCGGGATGCCGCCCCCGTCACGGGGACGGCGGGGGCTGCCAGCCCGGGTCACGCCCGCTCAGCCCGACGGCCCGGTCCAACAGCGGGGCCTCGTCCGGCACCGGCACGACGGGGCCGAAGATGCCCCCGCCGCGGTCGCCCTCCTCGGCGGCTGCCAGCAGGAACGCGTGCGAGGCGGTCAGCGCGGCCGGGTCGGGTGCGTACTCCTGGCCGGTGGCCCGGGCCAGGTCCCAGCCGTGCACCACCAGTTCGTCGGCGGCCACCGCACCGGCGATGTCCCCGGGCAGGTCCACACCGCCGGCGCGGGTCATGCCGGTCCAGGCGGCCGGATCCGTCCAGGCCTCGGCGAGTTCACCGAGGACCGCGGGCAGTTCCTCGCGCCAGCGCGCGGGCAGCACGGGCGCAGCCGAGCCGGGGTCCGTGTCCGTCGTGGAGCCCAGGTTCTTGCGGGCGGCGTCGCGGAAGGCGACGGCGAGTCCCGTCAGGTGAGCCAGCAGGTCACCGACCGTGTACGCGGGACAGGGCGTCCGGTCGGCGAGCGCGGTGTCCGGGACGGCCGCCGCGAGACGGGCCACGATCCGGGCCTGGGGCCCCAGGTCGAACGTTCTCATATCGGTCATCCGCCGCTCCTCCCGGGCAATGGGTCTGCAGGGTAGACCGGCCACGGAGCCCGTACTCATCGCAACACGGCCCGGAGATTCGATTCCGGCGCGCGGCCCGGCGCCCCGCTCGACGGGCGCACGGCCACCACGGAGAATGAGGCACTGTGATGACGGTGCTGGTGGTCGGCGTACCGGAGGGCGCGGAGCTGGAGCTCCTGCGGTCGCGAATTCAGCGCAACCCGCACTTCCGTGTCATCTCCCACGCCCACACGCCCGACATTGCCCTGGCGCACGCCCGGATCCTGCTCCCCGACATCACGGTGCTCACCCTGTCCGGCAGCTTCGGCGACGACCCGGCCGCGCTGGGCGTCTTCCAGGGGGTGCGCGCGCTCGATCCGCCGAGCGGCGTGGTGCTCCGTACGAGGGCCGAACGGGCCCCCGGCGACCTGGACGTCGTCACCGCCGACGGGGCCGTGCACCTCGTCCGCGCGAGCGACGAGGAGGGGCTGATGCGGGCCCTGCGCACGATCGGCCTGCGCCGCGCGACGTGCGACCCGGACGAGATGCCCTGACCGCTCGGGCCGGCCGCCCGGCCCCGGGACGGTCAGGCCGCCCGGCAGAGCTCCGCGGGGCGGACCGCGGTCGTGGGCACGGGCAGGGCGGCGCGGACGCCGGACGGGGCCTGCGCGCGGCCGCGGGCGAAGACGACGAGGCGGAGCACCGCGAACCGTGCGACACCGGCGAGCGCGGAGGCCGACAGGTAGACGACCTGGGTGAGCACCGCGCCGGGCGCTGCCACCAGTTGCTGGAGGAGGAGCATCGCCACGCAGGTCACGCCGTACGCCGCCACCGCGGACCCGGCCGACTGGACGTGCTGGTGCCAGGTCGCGCGCCCGCCCGCACCGAAGGTGAAGCGGGCGTGCAGCTCGGTGGCGAGGAGCGTGGAGAGCGCGGTGATCAGGGCATTGGCCAGGACCCAGGGAACCCAGGAGGCGAGGGCGGCCACGGCGAAGCTGGAGGCGAGCCCCACCCCTCCGCCGCAGAGCGCGAACCGGGCGAAGGCCGTGAACGCGCCGGGCGCCGCCTGCCGCCGACTCTGTGCTGTCTCCATGATCCGACCCCCTCGACGACCCACCCCACGCAACGCGCCCCACGGCCTGCGAGGCCGATGAGCGCGTCACTCATGGCACCATGATGGCGCATCGATGGCGCCATGGCGAGCCATTTGGCGCCATGGGTGGAACAGGGGGTCCAGCTCTATATGAAACCGGCAGGTCAGATGCGGTTCTACGTTGGCACCAGCACGGGCCGGATTCCTGTGCGACCACTGATCGACAGGGGCTCGGCCCGTCACGAGCTCCGCTCGGGGGCCTTCCGGGGCAGGGAGCAGCACCCCGACGCGAGACAGCCGGCCGCCGCCGCTCATTGCGCGGCGGGACCCGCCTGCCCCGTCCGGGCGCCGGTGCTCGCGCGGAGCCGGTTGAACTCGGCCACGTGCCGCTTGTGCTCCTCGTAGGTCGCCGAGAAGCGGGTGTCGCCCGGCTTCACGGTGACGAAGAACAGCCAGTCCCCGGGGGTCGGGGCGACCGCGGCCGCCATCGCCTCCAGCCCCGGGCTGTCGATCGGCGTGGGCGGCAGGCCCTGGCGTTCGTAGGTGTTGAAGGGGCTGTCGATCCGCGTGTCGCTCAGTTTGGTGTCCACGGTGCTGCGGTTCAGCGCGTAGTTGATCGTGGAGTCCATCTGAAGGGGCATCGACTTCGCCAGCCGGTTGTGCACGACCCGGGCGACCCTGCCCATGTCGGCGCGACCCTCCGCCTCCGCCTCGATGATGCTGGCCAGGGTGGCCGTCTGGTACGGGGTCATCCCGTGGGCCTTGCCGCCGTCGGCGACGGCCTTGGTGGCGAGCTTCTCGTTCGCCGTTCGCACCATGTGCGCCAGGAGCAGGGCCGGGGTGGACTTCGAGGTCACCGGGTACGTCGCCGGGAAGAGGTACCCCTCCGGGTTCCCCTTGGCCTCCGCGGGCAGAGCCAGCCCGGCGGTGGCCACCGCCGCCTTCGTGGAGCCCGGCGGGAGCTTCAGCTGGCGGTCGACCGCGGCGTACACCTGCGGGGCCCGCCATCCCTCGGGGATCAGCAGCCGGCGTGGCGTCTCCGGCACTTCGCCACCGCGCAGCATGGGGATCAGGACGGCCGCACCGATCGCCAGCAGCGTGCCGAGGAAGAGCGCCAGCCGACCCCGGCGGGTCAGCCGGGAACGGCGCTGCGGCAGCAGATACTCATGACGCATACGGTAACGCTAACCCGCAATACGTCATATTTCCGGCATCCATCCCGTGCGCCGGTCATACGGTCACACATTCACCGGAGCCAGTTGGAGCCCCTCGGGCGGCTCGGGCGCCAGCGCGGCGTCGCGGTCCCGGCGGACCAGGGCCGCGTACCGGCCGTCCGCCTTCAGCAGCTCCTCGTGGGTGCCGCGCTCGGCGATGCGCCCGGCATCCAGGACCACGATCTGGTCGGCATCGCGGACGGTGGAGAGGCGGTGCGCGATGGTGATGGTGGTGCGGCCCGCCGAGAGGTTGTCGATGGCCTGCTGGACGGCATGCTCGGTGCGGGTGTCCAGGGCGCTGGTGGCCTCGTCCAGGATCAGCACCGGCGGGTCCCGCAGGATGGTGCGGGCGATGGCCAGGCGCTGCTTCTCACCCCCGGAGAACCGGTAGCCGCGCTCGCCGACGAGGGTGTCGTACCCGTCGGGCAGGGACACGATGTGGTCGTGGATCTGGGCCGCCCGGGCCGCGTCGGCGATCTCTTCATCGGTGGCGTCCGGCTTGGCGAAGCGCAGGTTGTCGGCGACCGAGGCGTGGAAGAGGTAGGTCTCCTGGGAGACCACGCCGATCGAGCGGGCCAGCGAGTCGAAGTCGAGGTCGCGCACGTCCACCCCGTCGAGGGCGACCCGGCCGCCGGTGACGTCGTAGAGCCGGGGCACCAGGTAGCTGAGCGTGCTCTTGCCCGAGCCGGTCGGACCGACCACGGCGAGGGAACCGCCGGCCGGAACGGTGATGTCGATCCCGGAGAGGGTCGGACCGTTCTTCGCGTCGTAGGTGAAGTGCACGTCCTCCAGGGTGACCTCGCCCTTGGCCCGGTCCAGCCGCACCGGGTCCGCGCGCTCGGTGATGTCCACCGGCAGGTCGAGGTACTCGAAGATCCGGGCGAACAGGGCGAGCGAGGTCTGTATCTGCACACCGGTCGACAGCAGGCTCACCGCGGGCCGGAACAGGCCCTGCTGGAGGGTGACGAAGGCGACGAGGGTGCCGACGGAGAGCGAGGGGGTGCCCCTCTGGAGGGCTATGCCGGCCGCCCAGTAGATGAGGGCGGGCATCGCGGCCATGACGATGCCGATGGTGGACATCCGCCAGCGCCCGGCCATGCTGGAGCGCACCTCCAGGCCGACGAGCTTCTCCGACTCCGCGGAGAAGGCCGAGGTCAGGGACTCGGAGCGACCCATGGTCCGGCCGAGCAGAATGCCGCTCACCGAGAGCGACTCGGTGACGGTCGCGGCCATGGCGGCCATCTGCTTCTGCCGCTTCGTGGTGATCCTCTTGCGCTCGCGGCCGACCCGCCGGCTGATCCACACGAAGACGGGGAGCAGGAGCAGCGAGACCAGGGTGAGCCGCCAGTCGAGCGCGAGCATGGCGACCACGGAGGCGATGACGGCCGTCAGGTTCGAGACGAGCGAGGTCGCGGTGGAGGTGACGGTGGCCTGCATGCCGCCGATGTCATTGGCGATGCGGGACTGCACCTCTCCGGTGCGGGTCCGGGTGAAGAAGGCCAGCGGCATCCGCTGGAGCTGCGCGTAGACGGCGGTGCGCAGGTCGTGCATGACGCGCTGACCGACAGTGGTGGAGATGAAGGTCTGGAGCACGCCGAACACGCTGGTGACGACGGCGGTCAGGATCATGCCGAGCGCCAGCAGGCTGAGCAGCCCGGTGCGGCCCTGCGGTATCGCGACGTCGAGTATCTCGCGGAGCATGAACGGCGAGGCGACGCCGACCAGCGAGGAGGCGCCGACCAGCAGGCCGACGACGGCGAGCCGGCCGCGGTAGGGCCGGAAGAGCCCCACGATGCGGCGCAGCTCGCGCGGCTGCTCTGCCGGGGCGGGGCGGGTGGGGTCGAGGGGGTCTTTCGATGGGATCCACTTCGGTTCGTCGCGCATGGGCGCCCTCTCGGGGGTCGGGAGTCAGAGGTCAGGAATCAGTCGTCGGAGGTCGGGCATCGGGTCGGTCTGCGTCTGTGTCTGTGTCTGTGTCTGTGTCTGTGTCTGCACGGAGGTCCCCTTCGGCACGGCCGGGCCATTGGAGCATAGGTCATTGTTACCTATGCTCACAATGAACCGCATCCTGATATTGTTCCCGCATGAGCTCCGCCTCCGACAGCGACCGCCTCCTCGCCGAACAGCTTCTACGCCTGACGCGCAGGCTCCACCGGATCCAGAAGCGCCACATGGTGCCGCTCGGAATCACTCCCGCCCAGAGTCGTTTGCTGCGCCTCGTCTCGCACTACGAGGGCGAGCAGGCACCCCGGATGGCGGAT
Organism: Streptomyces avidinii; assembly: GCF_045161815.1. Classification (NCBI taxonomy): domain Bacteria; kingdom Bacillati; phylum Actinomycetota; class Actinomycetes; order Kitasatosporales; family Streptomycetaceae; genus Streptomyces; species Streptomyces avidinii. The sequence continues at coordinate 7,520,548 of NZ_CP108863.1, read as the reverse complement.
CTGGCCACCCGCCTCGAAGTCGTCCCCCGCGCGGTGACCACCCTCGTGGACGGCCTGGAGGCGGCCGGGTGCGTACGGCGCGCGCCCGACCCGGCGAACCGCCGCGTGATCCGGATCGAGCTCACCGACACCGGCCGCGCCACGCTGCGCCGTCTGCGCAACGCGCGGACCGACGCGGCGGAGGAGATCCTGGCTCCGTTGACCCCCGACCAGCGCGAGGTGCTCGGCGGTCTGCTGAACGCCCTGTCGGACGCCCCGGCGGAGCACACCTGCTGAAACGGTCCGCCCGTGGGCCGGGACGATGCGAGGGGTCGCACATGCCGCTGCTGGAACCGAAGCCGGGCGCCCTGCGCCCCCGCAGCATCGGCGGCCCCGCCCCCGACCGGGTCCCCGGGCACCGGGCCGCCGGCACGCCGGAGCCGCTGCGCACCGAGCTGGCCGGGCTGCTCGGCCCGCAGAAGGTGCTGTGGAAGGTCTCCGACCTGGTCCGCTACGCCTCCGACGCCTCCCCCTACCGCTTCGTGCCCCAGGTCGTGGTGATCGCCGAGGACGTCGACGACGTCTCCGCGGTGCTCTCGTACGCCCACGGCCGGCAGCGCGAGGTCGTCTTCCGTGCCGCGGGGACCTCCCTCAACGGCCAGGCCCAGGGAGAGGACATCCTGGTCGACGTACGCCGCCACTGGGCCGGGATCGAGGTGCTGGAGGAGGGCCGGCGGGCCCGGATCAGGCCCGGTACCACCGTGGCCCGGGCCAACGCCGCCCTCGCCCGCCACGGCCGGATCCTCGGCCCCGATCCGGCGAGCGCCATCGCGTGCACCCTCGGCGGGGTCGTCGCCAACAACGCCTCCGGAATGACGGCCGGCACCACCCGGAACTCCTACCGCACGCTCTCCTCCCTCACCTTCGTCCTGCCCGGCGGCACCGTCGTGGACACCGCCGACCCGCTCGCCGACGAGGAGCTGGCGCGCGCCGAACCGGCTCTGTGCCACGGGCTGATGGAGATCAAGCAGGAGATCGAGGCGAACCCGGCGCTGGTCGCGCGGATCCGGGCCAAGTACGAGATCAAGAACACCACCGGCTACCGCCTCGACGCCTATCTGGACGGCAACACGCCCGTCGAGATCCTGCGGGGACTCATGGTCGGCTCGGAAGGCACCCTCGGCTTCATCTCCGAGGTCGTCTTCGACACCCTCCCGCTGGACCGCGAAGTCTGCACCGCCCTGCTGTTCTTCCCCTCACTGCCCGCGGCGGCCGCCGCGGTGCCCCTGTTCAACGCGGCGGGAGCCGTCGCCGTCGAGCTGATGGACGGCAACACCCTGCGCGCCTCGGTCAGCGTCCCGGGGGTGCCCGCAGACTGGGCGGACCTGCCCCGGGCGACCACGGCCCTGCTCGTGGAGTTCCGGGCACCGGACCCGGCCGGCCGGGACGCCTGCGCGGAGCGGGCCGCCCGGGTCCTCGACGGGCTCGACCTGGTCGCCCCGGTGCCCTCGGTCACCAACACCTTCACCGACGACCCGAGGACCGTCGGCGGCTACTGGCAGGCCCGCAGGGCCTTCGTCACCGCCGTCGGCGGCGCCCGCGCCCGGGGCACCACCCTGATCACCGAGGACTTCGCGGTGCCGCCGTCCCGGCTGGCCGAAGCCTGCGAGGCGCTCCTCGCCCTCCAGGCGGAGCACGGCTTCGACGCGGCCGTCGCCGGTCACGCGGCCCACGGCAACCTGCATTTCATGCTCGCCTTCGACGCCGCGGACCCGGCCGACGTCGAGCGGTACGGGGCCTTCATGGAGGCCTTCTGCCGGCTCACCGTGGAGCGGTTCGACGGCTCCCTGAAGGCCGAGCACTCCACGGGCCGGAACATGGCCCCCTTCCTGGAACTCGAATGGGGGCCCGTCGCCACCCGGCTGATGTGGCGGACCAAGCGGCTCGTCGACCCGGAGGGGGTACTCGCCCCGCGCGTGCTCCTCGACCGCGACCCTCGGGCCCATCTACGCGGACTGAAGACGATTCCGCAGGTGGAAGCGGTGGTCGACCCCTGCATCGAGTGCGGCTTCTGCGAACCGACGTGCCCCAGCGAGGACCTGACGACCACTCCGCGCCAGCGGATCGTGCTGCGCCGCGAGATGCTGCGCCAGCAGCCCGGATCCGCCGTACTGGACGGACTGCTCGCGGCCTACGGCTACGACGCGGTGGACACCTGCGCGGCCGACTCCACCTGCCGGCTCGCCTGCCCCGTCGGCATCGACACCGGGGCGCTGATGAAGGACTTCCGCCACCGCCGGCACGGCCCGCGCGAGGAGGCCGTCGCCGCGCTGGCCGCGCGGCGGTTCGGGGCCGCCGCGTCCGCCGCCCGGCTGGCCGTTGCCGCCGCCGACCGGATCCCCTCCCGGGTCGGCGACCGGCTGCTGGAGGCGCTGACCGGGGCCGCGCGCAGGGCCGTACGTCCCGACCTGGTTCCGCAGTGGCCGGCGCGGCTCCCGGGCGCCGCCGCGCGGCGCCTGCCGCCGACCCGGCGGGTGGGCGCCGCCGCCGTGTACTACCCGGCCTGCGTGAACCGGATCTTCGGCGGCCCCGAGGGCCGGTCCGGACCCTCCCTGCCGGAGGCCGTGGTGGCCGTGTCGGAGCGGGCCGGACGGCCCGTCTGGATCCCCGGCGACCTCGGCGGCACCTGCTGCGCGACGATCTGGCACTCCAAGGGCTACGAGGCCGGCGCCCGGGTGATGGCCGACCGGATCGTCGAGGCGGCCTGGGGCTGGACGGCCGGCGGGCGGCTGCCGCTGGTCGTCGACGCCTCCTCCTGCACGCTGGGCATCGCGCGCGAGGTGGTCCCGTACCTGACCCGGGAGAACCGGGCCCTCCACGGGGAGCTGCGGATCCTCGATTCGATCGTGTGGGCCGCCGAGGAGCTGCTGCCGCGCCTGGAGGTCCGGCGCACGGTGGGGTCGGCCGTGCTTCACCCCACCTGTTCGATGCGGCACCTGGGCGACGAGGACCGGCTGCGCACGGTCGCCGAGGCGTGCGCCGAGGAGGTGGTCGTCCCCGAGGAGGCGGGCTGCTGCGCCTTCGCGGGCGACCGGGGCATGCTGCACCCGGAGCTGACGGCCTCGGCGACGGCGCGCGAGGCGGCGGAGGTGACCGCGCGGTCCTTCGACGCGCATCTGTCGGCGAACCGGATGTGCGAGGTGGGCATGGACCGGGCGACAGGGCGCAGTTACTATTCGGCCCTGCTCGAACTGGAGCGCGCCACCCGCCCGTGAGCGCCGGGGCGCGCAACCCCCGTGACCAGGCACCGCGTTGCCGCCCCGCGCCGCAAACCTGCTGGCCCGAACACTCGGTCCCCGGAAAACCGATTGCCCGGCACCGGTCCGGAAGGCGAACCTTGCACGGTTTGGACCACTCGACCAGTCATGGGGCGTCATGCAGATCAGCGATCTTCCGTATCCGGATCCAGGGGTACCCGACGCTCGTTCCGGCCCCCGGTTCCTGCTGTGGCTGGGGCGCGGTCAACTCGGCGGACAGCTCAAGAGCCTGTGCTGGGGGATGCTGCACTTCTCCGGCATCGCCGGACTGCCCTACGCCGTGGGCCTCGGGGTCGACGCGGTCGTCGACCGCGAGCCGAACCGGCTGCTGCTCGTCGGCGCACTGCTCCTGGTCATCGGCGTCGCCATCTCGGTCGGCGACGCCATGCTCCACCGCACGGCCGTCACCAACTGGATCACCGCCGCGGCGCGTGTGCAGCAGCTCCTCGCCCGCAAGACGGCGGAGCTGGGCTCCGCCCTCACCCGGCGGGTCGCGGCGGGCGAAGTGGTCGCGGTGTCCACGGGCGACGTGGAGAAGATCGGATGGTTCGTCGAGGCGGTCTCGCGCTTCCTCGCGGCCGTCTTCTCCGTCGTCCTGGTCTGCGTGGGCCTGCTGTTCTTCGCCCCCGACCTCGGTGTGGTCGTGGCCGTCGGCGTCCCGCTGATCGCCCTTGCCTCGCTGCCGCTGCTGCCGCGTGCGACCAAGCGCGCCGACATCCAGCGGGAGAAGGCGGGCAAAGCCACGGAGCTGGCCTCCGACACCGTCGCGGGCCTGCGCGTGCTGCGCGGCATCGGCGGTGAGGAGCTGTTCCTCGGGCGCTACCGCGAGGCTTCGCAGGAGGTCCGCAAGGCTGCCGTGCGCAGTGCGCGGATGTGGGCGCTGATCTCCGCGATCCAGGTGGTGCTCCCGGGCGCGCTGATGATCACGGTGGTCTGGTACGGCGCCGCGCTCGTCTCCGACGGACGCATCGCGGTGGGTGAACTCGTCGCCGCGTTCAGCGCGGTGGCCACTCTGCTCTATCCCCTCCGGCACTTCGAGGAGATCGCCATGGCGTACTCCTTCTCGCGTCCCTCCGCCAAACGGGCCGCCCGGGTGCTGTCGCTGACCCGGACGGACGCCGCCGAGCGTCCTGCGCGGGCCGAACCGGTGAAGGCACCGGCTCCGGGCGGGGACCTGTACGACCCGCAGACCGGGCTGCTGGCCCCCGCGGGCCGGTTCACCGCCGTCGTGTGCGGGGACCCGGACCTCGCGGGGCGGCTCGCCGAACGCCTCGGCGGCCACCCGATGGACGTGGCTCCGGCGGCGGACGCCGGGGCCGATGGTGCGGCCGGGGCAGGGGCCGAGGCAGGAGCCGAAGCGGAAGCAGCGGTGGGGGCGGGGGCCGGCACGGCTGCGGCGCCGTCCGTACTCCTCGGCGGGGTCGCGCTGGACGAGCTCGAACTGGACACCGCGCGCACCCTGGTGCTCGTACAGGACAAGGATCCGGTCCTGCTGTCCGGGACCCTGCGGGAGCTGTTCGACGTACCGGCCTCCGGAACGGTCGACTCGGCCGCCGCGTTGGGCGCGGCCCAGTGCGCGGATGTTCTGGACGCGCTGCTGCAGTCGGCGCCGGACGGGGTCGAGGACCCGATGGAGGCCCGGATCACCGAGCGCGGCCGGTCCCTGTCGGGCGGCCAGCGCCAGCGTCTGGCGCTGGCCCGGTCCCTGGTCACCGACCCGGAAGTCCTGGTGCTCGACGAGCCGACCTCCGCGGTCGACTCGCACACCGAGGCACGGATCGCGGACGGGATCGCGGCCCTGCGTGCCGGACGGACCACGGTGGTACTGGCGTCCTCGCCGCTGCTGCTGGACCGGGCGGACCGGGTCGTGCTCATCGACGGGGACACGGTGGCGGCGGTCGGTACCCACCGGGAGCTGCTGCACGGCGAACCGCGCTACCGGGCCGTGGTCACCCGCGAGACCGACGAGGAGCAGCGGCTCGGCGGGCTGGAACTGACAGAGCTGGCAGAAGCACTCACAGAGATCGAGGAATCCGCATGATCGGCGTGGCGCCGCCGGAGTACGATCCGGCCGCCCCGGAGTCGGCCGCGACCCTGCCCGTGGGCACGTCGGCGACCGTACAGGGCTATGTGCGCGGCCTGTTCCGGCGCCACCGGCGGGCCTTCGTGGTGCTGGTGAGTGTGAACGCGGCCGCGGTGATCGCCTCCATGGTCGGCCCCTACCTGCTGGGCCGGATCGTGGACGATCTCTCGGCGGGGGCGCGCGAGCTGCATCTGGGGCGCGTGGCACTGCTGTTCGCGGTGGCGCTGGCCGTCCAGACGTTCTTCGTCCGGCTGGTCCGGCTGCGCGGGGCGATGCTGGGCGAGGAGATGCTGGCCGATCTGCGCGAGGACTTCCTGGTGCGGTCGGTCGGCCTGCCGCCGGGCGTGCTGGAACGGGCCGGTACCGGTGATCTGCTGTCGCGGATCACCACCGACATCGACCGGCTGGCGAACGCGATGCGCCAGGCCGTGCCGCAGCTGGCCATCGGCGTGGTGTGGGCGGGACTGCTGTTCGGGGCGCTCGCGGTGACCGCGCCGCCGCTGGCGCTGGCCGCGCTGGTGGCGCTGCCGGTGCTGGTGATCGGCTGCCGCTGGTACTTCCGGCGGGCGCCGTCGGCGTACCGCTCGGAGGCGGCCGGCTACGCGGCGGTCTCGGCCGTGCTCACCGAGACGGTGGACGCGGGCCGCACGGTCGAGGCGCACCGCCTCGGGCCGGAGCGGATCGCGCTGTCGGAGCGGCGGATCTCGCAGTGGGTCGCGTGGGAGCGGTACACGCTCTTCCTGCGGACGGTCCTCTTCCCCGTCATCAACGTCACCTTCGTGACCATCCTCGGGTCGGTGCTGCTCATCGGCGGCTTCTGCGTGCTGCAGGGCTGGATGTCGGTCGGGCAGCTGACCACGGGTGCGCTGCTGGCCCAGATGCTGGTCGACCCGATCGGTCTGATCCTGCGCTGGTACGACGAACTGCAGGTCGCCCAGGTCTCGCTGGGCCGCCTGGTGGGCGTACGGGAGATCGAACCGGACGCGGGGGACGCGAAGGTGGCGCCCGAGGGCCGGGACGTACGGGCGCAGGAGGTCCACTTCGGCTACCGGGAGGGCATGGACGTCCTGCACCAGGTGTCCATGTCCGTGCCGCCGGGCACCCGGATGGCGCTGGTCGGGCCCTCGGGCGCGGGCAAGTCCACTCTGGGCCGGCTGCTCGCGGGGATCTACGCCCCGCGTACCGGCGAGGTCACCCTCGGCGGGGCGCGGCTGTCGCGGATGCCCGCGGAGCGGGTGCGCGAGCACGTGGCCCTGGTCAATCAGGAGCACCACGTGTTCGTGGGCACGCTGCGGGACAACCTCCGCCTCGCGCGGACGGGCGCCGGCGACGCCGAGCTGTGGGCGGCACTGGGCGCGGTGGACGCCGACGGCTGGGCCCGGGCCATGGGGGCCGGGCTGGACACGGAGGTCGGTTCCGGCGGCACGGCGCTGACCCCGGCGCAGGCCCAGCAGATCGCGCTGGCCCGACTGGTGCTGGCGGACCCGCACACGCTGGTACTGGACGAGGCCACCTCGCTGCTGGACCCGCGCGCGGCCCGGCACCTGGAGCGCTCGCTGGCCCGGGTGCTGGACGGCCGAACGGTCATCGCCATCGCCCACCGGCTGCACACCGCGCACGACGCGGATGTGATCGCGGTGGTCGAGGCCGGCCGGATCAGCGAACTCGGCTCGCACGACGAGCTGGTCGCGGCCGACGGGGCGTACGCGGCCCTGTGGCGGTCCTGGCACGGCTGAGCCGGACCACGCGTGTCGGCGAGCGCCGGGTGAAGGGCGGCGGGCGGGACCAGGTCCCGCCCGCCGCCCTTCACCGTCCGGCCCCTGCGTCTTGTCTCTGCATCCGGTATCGGCGTCCGATATCTGCCTCCGGTCAGATCATGGACTCCCGGGGAGGGCCTGAGCAGACGGCCTCGGACGCGGCGGCCCGGCGGTGTTTCAGATGAAGCCGAGGGCCGAGGCGCCCCCGAAGCCTCCCAGCAGGATGAAGACCGGCATCAGGACCTTGAGCTCCACCCAGCTGCCGGCCCGGAAGCGCAGCGCCTTGGGCGGGCCGATCGGGTACCAGCGCTTGCCGGCGATCGGCAGCGGCCACAGGACCGGGCAGCCGGATACCGTGAGCGCGTCGCCGATGTCGTGGACCAGGGCCCCGAGAACGATCGGCAGGCCGAGCCAGAGGTACTCCTGGCCCGGTCCGGTGAACAGCCAGTTCGCTCCGTTGCCGGGCTGGTCCAGCACCCCGGCCAGGATCCACGCGCTGGTCGCGCCGAGCAGCCAGACCAGGACGTCGCTCGACATCCGGGCCGCCCGCCACAGCAGGCCCTCGACCGCCAGCACCAGGTGCACGAAGAGCAGTGCGAGCACGCCCCAGCGCTCGGCGGTGACGGCGAGAGCGGAGGCGCCGCCGCCGATCAGCACGGCCCAGAGCCAGGTGTGCGTCAGGGTGCGGTGACCGCCGGTGCGGCGGGCGTCCTTCTTGGAGCGGGTGCCCTTGTAGACGGCGTAGGAGATCTTGTCGACCACCTCGCACAGCCCCTTGGAGAGGGGGCCGAAGGCGCGGGAGATCGTCGCCGACTTGTGATCCAGGTCGGGGGCGAGGGCCGCCCCTGCGCAGATCAGCGCGCCGACGACGAGGACGGGCCAGGGCATGGGGTGTCCGGCGGCCGCGGTGGCCGCGCCCACCCCCAGCCAGGCCGCTGCCCCGGACAGTGAGTGCGCCGGACCCATCATGGTCGTTTCCCGCCCCGCTGGTGTGTGGTCGGGCCCGGTCGACTGTTTCTTTCGGGCCGCATCGACGGCACAGCGTACCGTCGGTGATCTTCATCCCGTCCGCCGGTTCCCTGATCCGGGGGGAAGCCAGGCAAGATGGGGGGTGTGACCCTCATTGATCAGCTCCCGCCGAACGCCGACCCCGACGCACTCTTCGAGGCTTTCTCCTCGTGGGCGGAGGACCAGGGCATCACCCTGTACCCGGCTCAGGAGGAGGCGCTGATCGAGGTCGTCTCCGGGGCGAACGTGATCCTTTCCACCCCGACCGGCTCCGGCAAGAGCCTGGTCGCGGCCGGTGCGCACTTCACCGCCCTGGCCCAGGACAAGGTCACCTTCTACACCGCCCCGATCAAGGCGCTGGTGTCGGAGAAGTTCTTCGACCTGTGCAAGCTCTTCGGCACCGAGAACGTCGGCATGCTGACCGGCGACGCCTCCGTGAACGCGGACGCCCCGGTGATCTGCTGCACCGCCGAGGTGCTGGCCTCCATCGCCCTGCGTGACGGCAAGCACGCCGACATCGGCCAGGTCGTGATGGACGAGTTCCACTTCTATGCCGAGCCGGACCGCGGCTGGGCCTGGCAGATCCCGCTGCTGGAGCTGCCGCAGGCACAGTTCATCCTGATGTCGGCGACCCTCGGCGACATGAAGCGGTTCGAGGAGGACCTGACCCGGCGCACCGGCCGGCCCACTTCGGTGGTCCGTTCCGCGACCCGGCCCGTCCCGCTCTCGTACGAGTACGTCACGACGCCGATCACCGACACGATCACCGAGCTGCTGGAGACCCGGCAGGCCCCGGTCTACATCGTGCACTTCACCCAGGCCCAGGCGGTCGAGCGGGCGCAGTCGCTGATGAGCATCAACATGTGCACGCGCGAGGAGAAGGACAAGATCGCCGAGCTGATCGGCAACTTCCGCTTCACCACCAAGTTCGGCCAGAACCTCTCCCGCTACGTCCGGCACGGCATCGGTGTGCACCACGCCGGCATGCTGCCCAAGTACCGCCGCCTGGTCGAGAAGCTCGCGCAGGCCGGTCTGCTGAAGGTCATCTGCGGTACGGACACCCTCGGGGTCGGCGTCAACGTCCCGATCCGCACGGTGCTGTTCACCGCCCTCACCAAGTACGACGGCAACCGGGTGCGCACGTTGCGCGCCCGCGAGTTCCACCAGATCGCCGGACGCGCCGGACGGGCCGGCTTCGACACCGCGGGCTACGTGGTCGCGCAGGCACCCGAGCACGTCATCGAGAACGAGAAGGCCCTCGCGAAGGCGGGCGACGACCCGAAGAAGCGCCGCAAGGTGGTGCGCAAGAAGGCTCCCGAGGGCTTCGTCGCCTGGTCGGACACCACCTTCGAGAAGCTCATCGCCGCCGACCCGGAGGCGCTGACCTCGCGCTTCAAGGTCACCAACATCATGCTGCTGTCGGTGATCGCCCGGCCGGGCGACGCCTTCAAGGCGATGCGCCACCTCCTGGAGGACAACCACGAGCCGCGCAAGGCCCAGCTGCGGCACATCCGCCGGGCCATCGCGATCTACCGCTCGCTGCTGGACGGCGGCGTGGTCGAGAAGCTCGACACCCCGGACGCGGAGGGCCGCACCATCCGGCTCACCGTCGACCTCCAGCAGGACTTCGCGCTCAACCAGCCGCTGTCCACCTTCGCCCTGGCCTCCTTCGACCTGCTGGACCCGGAGTCCCCTTCCTACGCGCTGGACATGGTGTCCGTCGTGGAGTCCACCCTGGACGACCCGCGCCAGATCCTGGCCGCCCAGCAGAACAAGGAACGCGGTATCCAGGTCGGCCAGATGAAGGCCGACGGGATCGAGTACGAGGAGCGGATGGAGCGGCTCCAGGACGTCACCTATCCCAAGCCGCTCGAAGAGCTGCTCTTCCACGCCTACGACGTGTACGCCAAGAGCCACCCGTGGGTGCGCGACCACCCGGTCTCCCCGAAGTCGATCATCCGCGACATGTACGAACGCGCGATGACCTTCACCGAGTTCACCTCCTTCTACGAGCTGGCCCGCACCGAGGGCATCGTGCTGCGCTACCTGGCCGGCGCGTTCAAGGCGCTGGACCACACCATCCCCGACGACCTCAAGTCCGAGGACCTCCAGGACCTGATCGCCTGGCTCGGCGAACTGGTCCGCCAGGTCGACTCCAGCCTGCTCGACGAGTGGGAGCAGCTGGCGAACCCGGAGGTGGAGACGGCGGAGCAGGCCCAGGAGAAGGCCGACCAGGTCAAGCCGGTCACCGCGAACGCCCGCGCCTTCCGGGTCCTGGTCCGCAACGCCATGTTCCGCCGGGTGGAGCTGGCCGCCCTGGACCACGTCAACGTGCTGGGCGAGCTGGACTCCGAGTCCGGCTGGGACGCGGACGCCTGGGGCGAGGCAATGGACGGGTACTGGGACGAGTACGACGACCTGGGCACGGGCCCCGACGCGCGCGGCCCCAAGCTGCTGCAGATCGAGGAGGACCCGGCGCACGGCCTGTGGCGCGTCCGGCAGACCTTCGCCGACCCCAACGGGGACCATGGCTGGGGCGTCAGCGCCGAGGTGGACCTGGCCGCCTCCGACGAGGAGGGCCGGGCGGTCATCCGGGTCACCTCGGTCGGCGAGCTCGGGGCACTCTGACCGCCTGCCGCCGCCCGCCGTAACCGCCCGCCCTGCCCGACCCGCCCGACCCGCCGGACCCGACAGTGGAGATCCTCTGATGACGAACCCCGCCGAGAGACTGGTCGATCTGCTCGATCTGGAGCAGATCGAGGTCAACATCTTCCGCGGTGCCAGCCCGCAGGAGTCCCTCCAGCGCGTCTTCGGCGGCCAGGTCGCCGGCCAGGCGCTGGTGGCCGCGGGGCGCACCGTCGAGAGCGACCGCCCGGTCCACTCGCTGCACGCGTACTTCCTGCGCCCCGGCATCCCCGGGGTGCCGATCGTGTACCAGGTGGAGCGGGTGCGCGACGGGCGGTCCTTCACCACGCGCCGGGTCACCGCGGTCCAGCAGGGCAAGACGATCTTCAATCTCACCGCCTCCTTCCATCATCCGGAGGAGGGCGGCATCGAGCACCAGTTGCCTCCTCACCACGTCCCTCACCCGGACACGCTCCCCAAGCTCGCGGACGAGATCCGCGAGCACCTCGGGGCGCTGCCGGAGGCACTGGAGCGGATGGCCCGCCGCCAGCCCTTCGACATCCGGTACGTCAACCGGCTCCGCTGGACTCCCGAGGAGCTCAAGGGGTCCGATCCCCGCAGCGCGGTGTGGATGCGTGCCGTCGGCCCGCTGGGCGACGACCCGCTCATCCACACCTGCGCCCTCACCTACGCCAGTGACATGACCCTCCTCGATGCCGTGCGCATCCCGGTGGAACCCCTGTGGGGCATGCGCGGTTTCGACATGGCCTCGCTGGACCACGCCATGTGGTTCCACCGGCCCTTCCGGGCGGACGAGTGGTTCCTGTACGACCAGGAGTCGCCCATCGCGCACGGCGGCCGGGGGCTGGCCCGGGGCCGCATCTACGACGTGGAGGGCAGGTTGCTGGTGTCCGTGGTCCAGGAGGGGCTCTTCCGTCCCTACGCCGCCAAGCCGTCCCGGTCGGCAAAGCCGGTCCAGCAGTCCGAGCCCACTCCGGAGAACTGAGCACACCCATGTCCACCCCTGCCCTCCCCTGCCCCTGCGGGCTGCCCGCCGCCTACCCGGAGTGCTGCGGCCGCTTCCACTCCGGTGCCGGGTCGGCCCCCACCGCCGAGCTGCTGATGCGCTCCCGGTTCAGCGCGTTCGCCGTGGGCGACACCGCCTACCTGCTGCGTTCCTGGCACCCCACCACCCGTCCGGCCCGCCTCGATCTGGATCCCGAACAGCGCTGGGAGCGGCTGGAGATCCTCGCCACCGAGCGCGGCGGCATGTTCGAGACCGAGGGCTCGGTGGAGTTCCGCGCCCACTACCGCGAGGGCCGGCACACCGGCTCCCTGCACGAGCACAGCAGCTTCTCCCGCGAGGCGGGGGCCTGGGTCTACGTCGGCCCCCTCTCCCCCGTCGACTTCGACTGATCCCGCGCCCCCGTGAGGGCGAAGTCCAGGCTGGTGCGGTACCAGTGGATCTCGTCCGGGGTCCCGGCCTCCAGCAGGCGCAGCGCCACCGCCGCGGCCGCCGGTACCTGCGGATGCCCGTACGGCGGGGGCGGGGCGAGGGCGGCCAGCACGATCCGCTCCGCGGGGTCGGGCACGGCCTCGCGCAGCTCGTCCTCGGGAAGCACGGAGGCCAGTACGGCGGCGCGCTCCCAGGGGTCTGCGGTTCGTCCCAGCAACAGCCCGACGTGCCGCCCGCGCCACTTGCGCGGGCGCAGGTCCGCCCCGGCCGCCATCAACTCGCGGTCCTCCGGGGGCGCGACCCCGCGCAGCATCCCTGGCTCCCGCGCGGCGAAGCCCCGTAGCTCCGCGGTCAGATAGAGCCACACCACCGCCCGGTACCGGTTGATGCGGTAGCCCACCGGGGTCACGTGGCCGCAGCGCGCGAGCCGTGTGAAGCGGCTCGGGCCGACCCCCACCACCTCGGCCGCGGCCTGCGCCCCGGCCACCGTCTCGACCCGCTCGCGCAGCGCCTCCGGCGGGCCTGCCGCCGACCTGACGCGGTCCAGCTCGGCCCGTGCGTAGCGCGCGGCCCCGCCGAGCGTCCGCGGCCCGGCCCGTACGATCCCCAATTGGACGGCCCTGGCGAACTCGCTTCGGCTCAGGCCCAGTTCACCGGCGGCCTGCACGCCGCCCACCAGTACGTCCGCAGCCGCCTCGGCCACGCCGTCCCGCAGCACGGTTCCCGTCTGCATCGTCATCACGGTCTCCCCCACGAGCAGTAATTACTCTGTGTGAAGACCGTAACCGTGAGCGACGACATCGCGCGAGGCCTGTGGACAACCTCCCTCGAACGTCGCCCGGATCAGCCGCCGGTGATACGGCGCTCCGCCACTCCCAGGTGCTCGCCCACCCGGTTGACCAGCAGCGTCATCTCGTACGCGACCTGACCGATGTCCGCCTCGGCGGCGCTCAGCACGCACAGGCTGCTGCCGGCGCCCGCCGCCATGACGAAGAGCACCCCCTCGTCGTACTCGACCATCGTCTGGCGCACCTCACCGGCCCTGAAGTGCCGGCCCGACCCCTTCGCGAGGCTCTGCAGGCCGGCCGCCACGGCCGCCAGGTGTTCCGCGTCCTCCCGCGCCAGCCCCGCGCTCGCCCCCGTGACCAGGCCGTCGTTGGACAGCACCACCGCGTGCCGCACCTGCTGGACCCTGCGCGTCAGGTCGTCCAGCAGCCAGTCCAGTTGCTTGTCCAGTGCCATTCCCAGCCCCTCCCCGTCGACGCCGGCCGGTTGGCCGTCGCGCCCCACCCCGCGTACTCGTGCCGCAAGCCTTCCCCACCAGCGCCTTTCGGGCAAGGAGGATGTCCCCATGGCGAAGAAGATGACTCAAGAGGAATGGCGGGCTTTCGTCTCCCACTCCACCCGCACCGGAAAACTCTCCACCGTGTCCGCGGACGGGAGCCCGCACGTCGCTCCCATCTGGTTCGTACTCGATGGCGATTCCTTCGTTTTCAACACCGGAAAGGACACCGTCAAGGGGCGCAACCTCGCCCGCGACGGCCGGGTCGCGCTCTGCGTGGACGACGACCGGCCGCCCTTCTCCTTCGTCGTCCTCCAGGGCCGCGCCGAGATCAGCGGGTACAGCGACGACACGGACGAAATGCTCACCTGGGCCACCCGGATCGGCGCCCGCTACATGGGCGAGGAGCACGGCGAAGCCTTCGGCCGCCGCAACGCCGTCCCGACCGAGCTCCTCGTCAGGGTCCCGATCGACAAGGTGATCGCGCTCGCCGGCCTCACCGACTGACACCCGCCCCGTCGCACCGGGCCGGTTCACACGGAATCGGCCTGCGGCTCCACCGAGTCCAACAGCCGGGCGGTGTGCACCCGCCCGGCGTACTCGACCAGCCTGATCAGCACTTCCTTCCCCGAGTCCCGGTCCCTCGCATCACACAGCACCACGGGCGTCCCCTGCTCCAGGTCCAGTGCCCGCGACACGTCGTGCGCCCCGTACCGCCGCGCGTCCGCGAAGCAGTTGACGGCCACGACGAACGGGATGCGCCGGTGCTCGAAGTAGTCCACCGCCGGAAAGCAGTCCTCCAGCCGCCGCGTGTCGGCGAGCACGACCGCGCCCAGTGCACCCTGCGACAGCTCGTCCCACAGGAACCAGAACCGGTCCTGCCCCGGCGTGCCGAACAGGTACAGCGACAGACCGGACCGGATGGTGATCCGGCCGAAGTCCATGGCCACGGTCGTGGTCGTCTTCTGGGCCACGCCGCCCGTGTCGTCGACCAGTTCGCCGGCCTCGCTCAGAGCCTCCTCCGTCCGCAGCGGCCGGATCTCGCTGACCGCGCCCACCAGCGTGGTCTTGCCCACCCCGAACCCGCCCGCCACCAGGATCTTCAGCGCGAGCGCGGCCAGTTCGGGGTCCTCCCCGGGACCGGGATCCACATCCGGCGCAGCTCCGGCAGTTCGGTCGTCATGCTGTCCCATCAAAGCGCTCGCAATCCCTCGATGACTTCACGCAAAATCCGCTCGTCCGGCAGTTGTGCGGGCGGTACGGGCCGGCTGACCTTCACATGTCCGCCCTCCAGCAGGTCGCCGAGCAGCACCCGCACCACCCCCACGGGCAGGTCGGCGTCCGCGGCGAGTTCGGCCACCGACTGGGTCTCGGCCCGGCAGAGCCCGAGCAGGGCCCGGTGCTCGGGTCCCATCAGTGACTCGGCCGCCGCGTCCGCGCCCTCCGGGTCGACCGCGACCAGCGCGATCAGGTCGAAGCGGACCCCGTGGGGTCCCGGCTTCGTACGGCCGCCGGTCATCGCGTACGGACGGACGAGCGGGCCCGCGTCGGCGTCGTACCACTGGCCATTCATGTGCCGGACCGCCGCGCTCAGCCGGCGGCCGGCGGGCGCGCCGCGAACCGGGGCGGGGTGTAGAGGTGCTCGCCGACCCGCTTCACCAGCCGGGCCATCTCGTAGGCGATCAGGCCGATGTCGGCGCTGGCGGCGCTGAGCACGGCCAGGCAGGAGCCGTCGCCGGCGGCCGCGACGAAGAGGAGGCCCTCGTCCATCTCGACCATCGTCTGGCGCACGCCCCCGGCGTGGAAGTGCCGGCCCGCGCCCTTGGCCAGGCTGTGAAAGCCCGAGGCCACCGCCGCCAGGTGCTCGGCGTCCTCCCTGCTGAGTGCGCTGGAGGCGCCCACCGCCAGGCCGTCGTTGGAGAGGACCACGGCGTGCCGGACCTCGCGGACCCGGTGCACCAGGTCGTCGAGCAGCCAGTCCAGTTCACCGGACCTGCGGCCGCCGTCGAGGTCGATTCTTTGGTGTTCGATCATCACACTTCTCCTTCGCTGCCTGCATGAGGGGAGTTCTCCTGCTCACCGCGGACCCAGCCGGCCCGGTAGGCCGCCATCCGGTCCCGGGCCTGCTCCGGGCTGCGGCCCGGCGGCTCGGGGAGGCGGGAAGCGGCCGGGTCCTCGGCGGCGGGCGCCTCCCGGAGCTGGGGTACGAGGCTGGCCTGACGCACCCGGCGCGGCAGTTCCGTCACCGAGGCCGGGGGCGCCACGGCGGACTGGGGACGACCGGCCGCGCCACCGGGGGCACGCGGCCGCAGCGAGGCCACCGGAGCCGGGCGCGGTTCCTCGCGTACGGGGTCCGGTGTCCGGGCCGCGGTCGGTACGGGGGCGTGCGCGTTCTCCCGTACGACGGTCATGGCGGGTGGTTGCTCGGCCATGATGACCACCTTCGGAGCCGCCTTGGGGGCCGCCGTCGGGGCTGCCTTCGGTGCTTCCTTCGATGCTGCGGCCGGGGCCTCGACGGGCGTCTGCGGCACGGGCGCCGCCCCGGGTTCGCAAGCCGTCGCGGAGGCTGCGGCCCGGGCGGACCGCGGGGCAGCCTGGGCGGACCGCCCCGGGGCGGCGCCGGCCGTGATCGCGCCCTGGAGCACGGAGTTCGGCAGGAGCACCACCGCAGTGGTGCCTCCGTAGGGCGAGGTGCGCAGGTGCACCTTCACTCCGTGGCGGGCCGAGAGGCGGCTGACCACGAAGAGCCCGAGCCGGTCGCTGTCGAAGAGGTCGAGGGACTCGGACTGCTCGATGCGCCGGTTGGCGTCGCTCAGGGATTCGCGGCCCATGCCGAGTCCGCGGTCCTCGACCTCCAGGACGTAGCCGGTCCCGACGGGTTCGCCGCTGACCCGGACCTTGGTGTGCGGCGGGGAGAACTGCGCCGCGTTCTCGATGAGTTCGGCGAGCAGGTGGGTGAGGTCGGCCACGGCGCCCCCGACCACGGCGGCCTCGGCGAGCTGGCGGACCTCGACCCGCGGGTAGTCCTCGATCTCGGAGACCGCGGCCCGCACGACGTTCGTGAGGGGGACCGGCATCCGCCAGGCCCGGCCGGGAGCGGCGCCCGACAGGATGATCAGACTTTCCGCGTGCCGGCGCATCCGCGTGGTCAGGTGGTCGAGGCGGAAGAGGTCGCCGAGCTCGTTCGGATCGTCGGCGCGTCGTTCCATCGAGTCGAGCAGGGTGAGCTGCTTGTGCACGAGGACCTGGCTGCGGCGGGCGAGGTTGACGAAGACTCCGGAGATCCCGCTGGCGAGTTCCGCGCGCTCCACGGCGGCGCTGAGCGCGGCCCGGTGGACGGTGCCCAGTGCCTCGCCGACCTGGGTGATCTCGTCCTCGGCCGGCGGTCCGGGCGGGGTCTCGGCGGCCACGTCGATCTCCTCGCCGGCGCGCAGCCGTTCCATCGCCTGCGGCAGTTTGCGGTGGGCGATCTCCAGGGCGGTGTTGCGCAGCGAGACGAGTTCGACGACCAGGGCCCGGCCGATCCGCACCGAGATGACGAGGGACGCGGCGACGGCCACCAGCCCCAGCAGTACCGCGGCCCCCGCCGGGGTGAGCGCGCCCTCGGCGAAGGGGTCGGCGCGGTCGGCGGCCTCGGCGTGCGCGGTCTCCTCGATCTCGCGCATCGAGGAGGCGATGGCGTTGTGGGCGCCCTCCCAACCGGCGGGCGCCCCGCGGCTCTCCTTGGAGGTGCCGGCGGCCAGCGCCCGGTCCTCGGCACCGGTGAGGTCGGCGTAGGCGGCGCTCTTGCCGGCGGACTCCCAGGCGGCCTGCTGGGCGGCGGGAAGGTCGCGGGCCGCGGCGTCGGTGAGCGCGCGGCGGGACTCGATGGCGCCGGTCAGCTGCCGAAGCGATTCGGCGGTGCGCGGGCCCGGGGCGGCGAGCAGCGCGTCCTCGCGGGACAGCAGTTCCGCGGCGCGGCCGAATTCGAGCAGGACGCGGGCCTCGGGGCCCAGTTCGGCATCCTCCCCGCCGGTCAGGGCGCCGCCGACGGCGAAGGCGGAGTCGACGACGCGGGTGTAGATCGCGTAGGCCGCCTCGGGGGTGGCGCGGCGGTCGGTGATGTCCTTGCGCGAGGATCCCAGGCCTTCGGCGGCGACGACGAACGCCTCCAGCCGGACCACGATGTCGGAGCGGTAGTCGCCGGAGTCCGCGACGGTGTGGCGGTCGCCGAGCCGCAGCCGCTGGACGGCGGCGTCGGTGCGGCGGGCCTGCTGGTCCAGGGTGCCCGGGTCGGCGGCGGGGTCGGCCAGAAGGCGGACGGCGGCGCGGCGTTCGGCCTGCAACTCGGTGACGGCGGCGGTGACCGGGGTGCGTATCTCGGCGTCGACCTGGTGGATACGGCCGATCCGGGCCATGTCCTGGGCGGCGTTGACGGTCGCGAAGGCCCAGAGGGCCAGGAGCGAGACGACCGGGACCATCAGCAGCGAGACGATCTTGGCGCGGACGGTGGCGGGGCGCAGCCGCAGTCGTACCCGGGGTCCGCCCCCGCGCGGGGCGGGCGGCTGGGGCGGGTCGGGCCGGAGTTCCGCCGGTTCCTCGGCGGGCGGCCCGGCGTGGGCCCGGCGGCCGCGTGCCGGGGGCGCGGGCAGCCGCGGCGCCGCTGCTTCCGGTTTTCTGCGGGGTGTTCGCATGGGCTCCTCGTTCCGGGGCGGTGCCTACGGGTGCGGTACGGCGGTGATGTGGGGGGCGGTCGTGCGGGGGGGGGGAGTGCGGGGGCTGGGCGGGGGTGCGCGGAGGCGGGGGCGCGCCGGTGCGATGCCGCTCGGACCGGGCCGCTCAGTGGGCGGTCACGGTGGGCTCCCGCAGGTGCCGGGCGGAAGCGGAGGCGTCGCGCTCGCCGACCGTCGGGGAGAGCGCGACGAAGGCGGCGGTGATGAAGAGGTAGGAGCCCAGCCCGACGGCGAGCGGGAAGATGAACTGCATGGCCGTGGCTCCGGGCAGGGCCGTGTCCGCGGGACTGACGCTGACGGCGACGGCCGTCATCCCCGTGTAGTGCATGCTGCTGACGGCAGCCCCCATGACGAGCGAGGCCACGGCGACCGCCACCGGCGACTTGATGTTGAGCGCGGCCCACAGGGCGGCCGTCGCCGCGATCACGGCGATCGCCACGGAGAGTCCGACGGCGAGCGGGTCGTAGGAGATCTCACCGTGCAACCGCAGGGCCGCCATCCCCAGGTAGTGCATGCTGGCGACGCCGAGCCCGGTGGTGAGACCGCCCAGTACGAGGGACCGCCTGCGGTCCTTGCCGTAGCCGACCGCGAAGACTCCGGCGCCGACGACCAGCACGGCGACGAGCAGGCTGAGGATCGTGAGCGGCACGTTGTAGTGGATTTCGGTGCCCGTGACCTCGAAGCCGAGCATCGCGACGAAGTGCATGGTCCAGATGCCGGTGCCGATGGCGGAGGCCGCGGCGAGGAGCCAGTTGCGGCGGGAGGCTCCGGTCGCGGCGAGGGCGCGGACGGTGCAGCGCAGCCCGAGGGCGGCGCCGATCGATGCCATCACATATGACAGTGCGGGTGTCAGCCACCCATAGGCGGCGTGGTCCAGATGTCCCAGGTGTCCCATGGCCACGGGACGCTAGTCCGGGTGAGGGCGCGAACAGGGGGCGCATTTCGAAAGCCGCTGGAACTGCTGGAATATGACAGAGCTACGTTCATCTCCGATCACACCACATGCCAGCTTGCGCACGGTCCGCAGGAGCACCGGCGAGCGCCGGTGAGGGATCATGGGCGCATGAGCGAAGACCAGACACACGTGCAGGAGTTCTTCGGGGCGCGCGCTGCCGACTGGGACCGCAAGTTTCCCGGGGACGGGCCCGCCTTCGCGACCGCCGTGACGGAGTTCGGACTCCGGCCCGGGGACCGCGTGCTCGACGCGGGGTGCGGCACCGGGCGGGCCATGACCGCGCTGCGGACCGCCGTCGGACCGACCGGGACGGTGGTCGGCGCGGACCTCACCCCGCAGATGCTGGCCGCCGCCCGGCGGGCCGGGCGGGACGCCGAGGGCGCTCTGCTGCTGGCCGACGTGGCCCGGCTGCCGCTGCGTGACGGGGTGCTCGACGCGGTGTTCGCCGCCGGGCTCATCGCCCACCTGCCCGACCCGGGGGCGAACCTGCGCGAGCTCGCCCGGGTGGTCCGTCCCGGTGGCGGGCTCGCGCTCTTCCACCCGATCGGGCGAGCGGCCCTCGCCGCGCGCCACGGTCGTGAGCTGACCCCGGACGACATGCGGGCCGAGCACAACCTCGGCCCGCTGCTGTCCGGTTCGGGCTGGCACATGACCTCGTACGCCGACGAGGACGACCGTTTCCTGGTACTGGCCGTACGTCCCCGTCACCCGTGACATACGCCTGTACGTCGGCCCCGCGCCCGGGGTCCGCGGAGGTGCCCGGGATCAGGCCGGAGGCTGGGCCTCGGCTCCGGCGGGCCGGCGCGGATGCGGAACGGGGCAGCCGCCCGAGCCGGGCACGGGGAACGTACCGAGCTCACCCACGTCATAGCCGTGGGGGTATCCCTTGATCTCCGGGTTCTGCCGGGCGTAGTGCGGGGCCCGGCGCGGCGGCAGGAGGCGTACCGCGCGACCGCGCAGCCACAGCGCACCCTGCACCAGCCTCCGGACCGGCGCGTGCGGGGGCTCGTACCGGAAGGTGCTCAGCAGCGATTCGTCGAGGAGGGCGAGACTCGCGCGCCGCACGGCGGGGGCGACGGGCGCCGGGTACCAGGAGGCCATGAGGTCGAGGGTGGAGTCGGCGACGCTGCGCGCACCCTCGTCCCAGCCGAAGTGGGCCTCCTCGTAGGCGTTCATGGCGGCTTCGAACTCCTCGTAGGAGCCCGGGATGTCCGTGATGCCCAGGTGGCGGCCGAGGGTGGCGTAGTAGTTCGCACAGGCCCGGCGCTCGTGGTGGGTCAGCGGACGCCAGCCGTAGGCGTCCAGCCAGCGTGCCGGAATCACCACGAACGTGCACAGGACGTAGCGCATGTCCTCGTTCGAGATGTCGTAGCTGCGGTGCATCTGGTTGACGCGGCGGATCGCGGTGCGTGCGGTGTCGTTCTCGAAGCCGTGCTCGACGACCGCGTCCAGGAGCAGCGCCGTGTCGTCGTAGCGCTTCTGGGCCCGGTCGGTGAACTCGGCCGTCTCGGCCAGCAGGCCACCGATGCTCGGGACGGCATAGGTCCGGAACAGGGCGAGTTCCAGGGCCCGGGTGAAGTCCCAGGGGAACTCATAGGTGGCGGTGAGCCGGTAGATGGCGAGGAAATCCTTGTCGGGGTCGAGACGGAGGATCTCCCTCAGCCGGTCGTAACGCTGCACCGGGTGCACCTTTCTGTGGCGGGTTCCCAACTCTACGTGCAGGTAGCAGCCTTGGAAATCGTCGCCCGCAAGCTCTCGACGTGCGGGTTACCCGCTGGTTAAGGTGCGCCGACGAGAGAGCTACCAGGAGGCCAGGTGTCCGACGACGAGGGTGGCGGCTCGCTGTATGTGCTGACCGCTGTGCTGCTGACCCCGGCACAGTTCCCGAGCATCCTGGGTGACGACTTCCCCGAGGCATGTTCCCTGCTGGGAGTGGCGCCGGGCGGGGAGGGGTACGGGCTGGTGCTCGGCCAGGACGAGGAGGGCGCGCGCTGGACGGTCGTCGTGGACGACGTCTCGCTCGTCGCCGCGGCCATCGCCTCCTGGGACTGCGGGATGGAGTACGACCTGTCCCCCGACGAGCGGACCATCGTGGTCTCGCTGGCGGGCTGGCCGCTGGAGCTGTCGGTCGCCGCGTCGGGGATCCCCGAGCCGCACGATCCCGAGCAGGGCGCCGACGGTACGGGGCGCGTCCCGCTCGCGCCGCCCTCGGCGGAGGCGTGGGGCCCGGTGCAGCGGCGGATGGGCGCGGACCAGATCGCACGGGAGTGGGCCGACTGGCGCGAGCGCGAGGCCACGGACGGTGGAGCGGCGGCCGCCGCGCACCCCGGGCTCGCGCGGGCGCTGGAGGACGCCGTGGGGTACACGAAGACCCCGCCGCCGCCGGGCCGGGTACGGTCCTCGTTCGCCGGCGAGGGGGCCCGGACGCTGCGGGTGGACGGTCCGGGCTGGTCGCTGGTGGCCCGTACCGGCGAGGCGGCCTTCGTACTGCTGGACGAGGAACCGGGCGAGGTGCTCACGGTCCCTCATGAAGGGGATCCGGACCTGCCGCACCTGCTGGCGGAACTGGACCGCATCGCGGTCCGTCCGTCGTGAGCGCGGGGACGGCACAACGAAGGGGGATGCAGTGGTGGAGTGCGAACCGGTGGGTGTGGTCGTGGGAGGCCGCAGCGAGGTGGCCGATGACGACTGGGGGCGGGAGACGGCGGTGATCCGGCTCGACGACCGCCTGTTCGGCCCGGAGGCGCTGTACGGGCTGGAGGACTTCTCGCACGTCGAGGTCGTCTACCACTTCGACCGGGTGCCGGTGGAGAAGATCGAGACGGGCGCCCGCCGCCCGCGCGGCAACCCGGACTGGCCGCTGGTCGGCATCTTCGCCCAGCGCGGCAAGAACCGGCCCAACCGGCTGGGCGTCTCGCGCTGCCGGGTGGTGAAGGTGGACGGCCTGGACGTGCACGTGGCGGGCCTCGACGCCGTCGACGGCACTCCGGTGCTCGATCTGAAGCCGTACATGGACGAGTTCGGGCCTCGGGGTGAACGGCGGCAGCCGGAGTGGGCGACGGCCCTGATGCGCGACTACTACTGATCGGTCCGGCGGCGCCCGGCCTCCGGGCGCCGCGCAGTTCCGACCCCCGCGACCGAAAAGAACCGGCCGATCAGGCTGGAAATCGCTCTGGATCCCCTTCCTCCGGAATGATCGAATCGGCCAGTCACGCGGCTCAAAGGGTGCGTACCTCGCCCCGGCGGCCCATTCCACGACGGAGGCCATTCTTGAATTCCATGTCCTACCTGGACCTGCACCGGGAAGTCGCGCAGGACATCGACACGGAGATCGAAACCGCGCTGGAGCGGCTCGGCCCGCTGGCGAGCACGACCCGAAGCTCGGTGGCCAAGCTCTTGGAGCACCGCAAACTGAGACATCCCCTCTCAGTGCTGCCCCTGCTCGCCCACGCCATAGAGACCGGAAATCCAAAGCCGGCCATTCCGCTTTCCGCCGTCCACCTGCTGTGGTGGACCTCGGCCTGCTACCTCGACGACCTGGCGGACGCCAACGGCGCCTCCATCTCCGGCGAGCTCACCGAGAACGAAGCACTGCTCGCGTCCGTCATCACGGGAAATGCACTCCCCATTCAGATCCTCCTGGAGCAGGATCTCCCGGCACCGGCACGCAGCGCGCTCATTACCGAGATCCTGAACGGCTGGATCATCGGCGTCGACGGCCAGATCGACGACATGCGCGGGGACGTCCGCAGCGCTTCGCGGAAATCGGTGATCGAGACCTATCGTGGCAAATCCGGCGCGCCTTTCGGAATGATCACCGCTATGGCCGCGATATTCTCGGGCACGACGGCCGAGAAGGTGGAGCTGTGGCGTGAATTCGGCTTCGTCTTCGGCATCCTGTGGCAGATCTTCAACGACCAGGAAGACATTCTGTCCGGCCGCGACGAGGACCTGCTCAACGGCACCGTCACCTATCTTCTGGCCTCGGTGATCGAGGACGCATCGCCCGGTTCGAGGGAGCACATCCTGGGCCTGTGCGCCGCCGCCGGACGCTCGCATCACGCCAGATCGGAGCTCGCGGGCCTGCTGCGGACGCCCACCGCCCTGGACCGGTACCGGGCGGAGATCGACGCGTTCCGCGCCGAGGGATACCGCATCCTGGACGAACTGGGCGGCGACGAGACCTATTTGCCGGTGCTCCGGCACCTCGTGGACCACGCGTCCCAGATGCTGCTCGAACCGGACCTCGCCCCGGACCTCAGCCCGGACCTCGCCCCTGCCGTCGTGAGCGGCGCCGCCTGACCCGGCCGCCCGGGCGGGCCACGGCCCTGCCGCGCCACCGCCACGCGGCGGCCGTGCCCGGCAGGCCGGCCCCGCAGCCATGCCTGCCGGGCTCCGCATCGGAACCGGAGCCCGGACAGGATCTACGTCTGCGCCGCGATCAGCGGCCGATCTGCTTCCTGGACATACCCCGCAGGCGACGCCGCTGGGAGGAGTCCAGCAGGAGGTAGGCAGCGGCCGGCACGCCGATCAGGACCAGCAGCCCCGCCCAGAACCCCACCGCCCAGAACAACACGATGGCTGCCACGACTCCGGCAACCGCGACCTTTCCGCTCGTGGACATCTGCGGACACCTCCTCCTGCCGTCGACCACTACCCCCTCAACGCGCCGCCGCGACCGCGCGTTCCCCGGCACCCGAACGGTCTTGGAAGTGACCCGGGTCACGGCCGCGCCCCCATCGCCGGGAACCCTCGGTGAGGTACTGTCGGCCGCCCTGTACCCGGTAGTCAAGTTTGAGGAATGCGTGCTCTCCGAGATCTCCGGCCTCATCCACCACTGCGCCGTCTTTCTTCCCGCCGACCCGGCCCGCAGCGGCCGAATCGCCCTCTGGCAGACCGACGGCAAGGCACCCCGCGCCGACACCTATACCCACACGGACACCGGTGCCGGCGCCGGTGCCGGCACCGGCGCTGCGGACCCCAAGGCCCGTACCGGAACCGGCCGTTACGAAGAGCTCGCGGTCATCACCCCCGACCTGCGCCGAGCCACCGTGGCCGCGCTCGTGCTGTCCGTGGACGAGGCCCTGCCCCTGCTCACCCGCGCCCGCTCCGCCGCGGCCGAAGCCGAGGCCGACGCCGGAACCAGCGGCGGAAACGAGGCCACCGGCAGCAGCGCCACGGCGTTCTGGGGCGCCGCCGCGCTGCTCGCCCTGCGCTTCGCCGCGCGCGGGCAGCTCCTGCCCGGGGTGAGCCCCGCAGGCCACGACGCCTGGCGGATCGGCCCGCTGGAGGCCTCCGACCTCGACGAGGTCCGGGAACTGGCCGCAGCGATGCCGCCCACCGCGCACTGTGTACCGCTGACCGCCGACGGTCCGGTCCGGCTGCCCGCGCCGGAGCCGCTGCTGCGGGCTTTCCTCGACGCCGTCGCCGACACGCTCCCGCGCTCCCCCGCCGCTCCCGCGGCCGCCGGTGGGCCGGCCTACGCCGCTCATCCCCCGCGCCTCCACCCCGAGCTGCGCGGCTGGGCCGCGGAGGTGGCCGCCGGCCATGACGCGGGCGTACGGATCTCCGTGCGGATCGTGCTCGACCGGGACCCCGAGGCCGAGCACGAAGCCGAGGCGGGGGCCGAGCCCGGAGCCGGAGCCAGGGCGCCCGGGGACGGCCCCGAGGCCGCTCCCGCCTTCCGGGCCGTCCTCCAGATGCACAGCCTGGCCGACGCCGCCCTCGTCGCCGACGCCGCCGATGTGTGGGCCGGATCCGGAGCCGCCGCGGCCGCCTTTCCGCCCGGCGCCCGGATGGACGCCCTCCGCGCACTGCGCCGTGCCGCCCGGCTGTGGCCCCCGCTCGCCCCGCTGCTGGGCGCGGCCGTCCCGGACGCCGTCGAGCTCGCCGACGAGGAGGTCACGGAGCTGCTCGGCGAAGCCGCTGCCGCCCTGGCCGCCGACGGGGTCCAGGTGCACTGGCCGCGCGGTCTCCTGCGCGACCTGAGCGCCCGCGCCGTCCTCGGCTCCCCCGACGACACCGCCGCGAGCACCCGGCCCTCCGGCCTGCTGTCCCCCGGCGCCCTGCTCTCCTTCAGCTGGCGCCATGCCCTCGGCGACCAAGGCGATCTGACCCGCGCCGAGCTCGACCGCCTCGCCGAGGCCAAGCGCCCCCTGGTCCGGCTGCGCGACCGGTGGGTCCTGGTCGATCCGGCCGAGGCCCGCCGGGCCCGCGCCCGCCAGGACCGTAGGATCGCGGCCGCGGACGCGCTGGCCGCCGTACTCACCGGGTCGGCGGAGATCGACGGCAAGCGGGTCGGCGTAGAGGCCTCCGGTCCGCTGGAAGGACTGCGTGCGCGCCTGGCCGCCGACCCGCAGGAGGAGGCCGACGCCCTCGGCGCGCCGCCGGAACTGCGCGCCACCCTGCGCGACTACCAGCTCCGGGGCCTGCGCTGGCTGGCCCGGATGACCTCGCTCGGCCTCGGCGCCTGCCTTGCCGACGACATGGGGCTCGGCAAGACGGTCACCCTCATCGCACTCCACCTGCACCGCAACCGACCGCAAGACACAGGCACCGACCCCGGCACCGATCCCGACGCCAACGCCAACGCCAACGCTGATCCCGACACCGCCGGGCCCACCCTGGTGGTGTGCCCGGCCTCGCTGCTGGGCAACTGGCAGCGGGAGATCGAGAGGTTCGCGCCGGGCACGCCCGTACGCCGCTTCCACGGGCCGGGCCGCAGCCTCGCCGGCCTCACCGGGGGGTTCGTCCTCACCACCTACGGCACCATGCGCCTGGACGCGCCCGAACTCGCCGCCACCCGCTGGGGCATGGTCGTGGCCGACGAGGCCCAGCACGTCAAGAACCCGCGTTCCTCCACCGCCAAGGCTCTGCGCACCATCCCGGCCCCGGCCCGCGTGGCCCTGACCGGTACACCCGTCGAGAACGACCTCTCCGAGCTGTGGGCCGTCCTCGACTGGACCACACCCGGGATCCTGGGCCGCCTCGGCACCTTCCGCTCCCGCTTCGCGGACCCGATCGAGAGCGGCCGCGACCCGCAGGCCGCCGCCCGGCTGTCCGCGCTCGTGCGGCCGTTCCTCCTGCGCCGCAAGAAGTCCGACCCGGGCATCGCGCCCGAGCTGCCGCCCAAGACCGAGACCGACCACACCGTCGCCCTCAGCCGCGAACAGACCTCCCTCTACGAGGCCGTCGTACGCGAGACCCTCGCCGCGATCTCGGAGGCGGACGGGATGGAGCGGCGCGGTCTGGTGGTCAAGCTGCTGACCTCCCTCAAACAGATCTGCAACCACCCGGCCCACTACCTGCGGGAACACGCCCCGGCGGAACGCGGCGCCAAGGACACCGGAAGCAGCAGCAGCGGCAGCGACGCCGCCGCCGCCCGCTCCGGAAAGCTGGAGCTTCTCGACGAACTCCTCGACACGATCCTGGCGGAGGGTGGTTCCGCCCTGGTCTTCACCCAGTACGTGGCCATGGCCAGGATCCTGGAGAAGCACCTCGCCGGGCGCGGGATCGCTTCGCAGCTGCTGCACGGCGGGACGCCGGTGCCGCGCCGGGAGGAGCTGGTCGACCGCTTCCAGGCGGGCGAGGTCCCCGTGTTCCTGCTGTCCCTGAAGGCGGCGGGCACCGGGCTGAACCTCACCCGGGCCGGGCACGTCATCCACTTCGACCGCTGGTGGAACCCGGCCGTCGAGGAACAGGCCACCGACCGCGCCTACCGCATCGGCCAGACCCAGCCCGTCCAGGTCCACCGGATCATCGCCGAGGGCACCGTCGAGGACCGCATCGCACAGCTCCTGGAGCGCAAGCGAGCCCTCGCCGACGCCGTTCTGGCGGGCGGCGAGAGCGCGTTGACCGAACTGACCGATGCCGAACTGGCCGAGCTCGTGGCATTGCGCCCGACGCGCGCGGGGAGTGAGCGATGAACACCCGGGACCGGGACCGAGACCCGTACGAGAAGACCTTCCCCGCCCTGCCGCCGGCCCCCGGCGGCCGCGGTTTCGCCCGCACCTGGTGGGGTCACGCCTGGCTGCGCGCTCTGGAGGACAGCGCGCTCGACGGGACGCAGGTCAAGCAGGGCCGCCGGTACGCGCGCTCGGGCGCGGTCGGCGCGGTCTCGGTACGCCCCGGCGGGCTCACCGCGGTGGTGCGCGACCCGGACGGGACGGCGCACCGGACGGACGTGCTGGTGCAGGAGTTCACGCAGGCGCACTGGGACCGCCTGCTGGGTCTGGCGGCCGCCGAGGCGGGGTACATCGCGGCGCTCCTGGACCGGGAGGTGCCGCCGAAGCTGGCCGAGGACGCGGCGGCCGCCGGGGTGGAGCTGCTGCCGGGCATCGGGGACCTCGATCCGCGCTGCGACTGCGGCGAGTGGGACCACTGCCCGCACACGGCCGCGCTCTGTTACCAGGTGGCCCGGCTGCTGGACCAGGACCCCTTCGTGCTGCTCCTGCTGCGGGGCCGCGGCGAGCGGGAGCTGGTGGACGAGCTGGAGGAGCGGAGCATTGCGGAAGCGCAGGCTCCGCAGGCACCCGCCGACGAGGGGATCCCGGCGGCGGAGGCCTTCGCGGCGGGGTCCCTCAGGCCCGCGCTGCCGCCGCTTCCGGGGCTGCCGCAGGCGCCGGGCCAGCCGCCGACGCTGGACACGGAGACCGAACCGGAACCGGACCTCGATGTGGACGCGGTGGAGTTCCTGGCGCAGGCGGCCGCGGCCGAAGCCCATCGGCGGCTCGCGGAGGCCCTGGCTCCGGGCCACGCCGATCGCGCCCCGGCGGCCCCGCTCACGCTCTCCGAGGACGCCGTACGACTCACGGCCGAGGCCGGTGACTTCCGGGTCAGGTCCCGCCTGGCGGCGGCTACCGGGCGCAGCCGGGCCGACATGGAACTGGCCGTCCGCGCCTGGGGCTTCGGCGCGGCCCCGGGCCTCGCGGCGCTGGAGGACGACTGGACGCCGGACCGGAGCACACTGGCCCGCGCCCGTGCGGCCCTGGTCGAGGCGTGGGCGGACGGGGAGGCGCCGGTGCTCCGCCGGGTCCGCGCCCGCTGGACCGAGGCGGGCACAGGTCGCCAGCTCCGGCTGGGCCGGGAGGGACGCTGGTGGCCGTACCACCGCGAGGCCGGGCGGTGGATCCCGTCGGGCCCCTGCGCCCCGGACCCGGGCGCCGCGCTGGAGGCCGATCCCGCCGGGTGAGGCGACCCGTGCGGTTTCGGCCCGCGCGGGGCGACATACCGCCGGCGCCCTGGCCGACGTACCGCTTGCCGGGACCGGGTGCCGGGACGACGATGGGGGCGCTCGGGTACCGCGGCACCACGGGAGGGTGACATGGGCGATCCGTCGGTGGCGCTGCCGGGCGGGGCCGATCCGGCCGCGCGCACGCGCGAACTACGGCGGGCCCATGCCGCTTTCACCCGGGACGGGCGGGTCGAGGGACCCGTCCGGGCGGTGATCGCGCGGTCCTGGCGGCGGTGCGCGCGGGCCCGGCTGAGCCCGGAGTGCGCGCCGCGGGTGGACCTCGCGGAGGCGGAGCTGCGCGCGTACCGCGAGGAGCATCCGCTGGCCCGGGTGATGCCGCTGTTCCGGGATCTTGTCGGGGCGTTCGCCGCGCACGGGGCGCATCTGCTGGCGGTGTGCGACGCGCGGGGCAGCCTGCTGTGGGTGGAGGGCGAACCGGGCACCCTGCGGCGGGCCGAGGGCCTCGGCTTCGTCCCGGGTGCGCGCTGGGCGGAGACGGAGATGGGGACCAACGCTCCCGGGACCGCCGTCGCGACGGGCCGACCGGTGCAGGTCTTCGGGGCCGAGCACTTCAGCCGCCGGGTGCACCCGTGGACCTGCGCGGCGGCTCCCGTGCGGGATCCGCGGACGGGCAGGGTGCTGGGTGCGGTGGACATCACCGGCGGCGACGGCCTCGCCCACCCCCAATCCCTTGCCTTCGTGCAGGCGGTGGCGCGGGCGGCGGAGGACCGGTTGACGCTGCTCGCGCCCGACCCGCCGACCGCACGGGACACCCTCGCCGCGCTCGGCCAGGACGAGGCGCTGCTGGTCACCGCCGGTCGCACGGTCCGCCTGGGACGTCGGCACAGCGAGATCATGGCGTTGCTCGCGCACCACCCCGAGGGACTCTCGGGCGAGGAGCTGGCGATCGCCTTGTACGAGGACGAGTCGGTGTCACCGGTGACACTGCGCGCCGAGATCTCCCGGCTGCGCGCCCTGCTGGGGCCGTCGGCGCCGCTCTCGCGCCCGTACCGCACGGCCGCTCCGCTGGACGCGGATTTCACGGCCCTGACGCGGCAGTTGGCCGCCGGGGCCGTGTCCGCCGCCCTCCACCGCTACCCCGGGCCGCTGCTGCCGGCCTCCACGGCGCCCGGCATCGTCCGGTTGCGGCGCCGGATCGAGGACCAGGCGCGGGCGGCCGTGATCGCGCGGGCCGATGCCGGGCTGCTGACCGACTGGGTGTGCGGCCCGTGGGGCGCGGACGACCCGGAGGCGTGGCGGGCGCTGGCGGCGGCGCTGCCGCCGGAGCGCAGGCCGGCCGCACTGGCCCGCGTACGCGCCCTGGACCGTGAACTCGGCGCGCGCCCGGATGCTCGCGGTCGGCGGCGTGCAACGTATCCGCAACCTGCCCGCTCCTAGCCTCCACCCGAGCGCTGTCCGACGGCGGCCGGCGCCCGGCAAGGGGAGGACTCCATGGCCCGTTACGCTGCGCCCGGTACCGAGGGGGCGCTCATGAAGTACGCGCCCCGCTACGACCACTTCATCGGCGGCGCGTACGCCCCGCCCGCCCGCGGCCGGTACTTCGAGAACCCCTCCCCCGTCGACGGCCGGGTCTTCACGGAGGTCGCGCGGGGCACCGCCGAGGACGTGGAGCGGGCGCTGGACGCGGCCCACGCGGCGGCGCCCGCGTGGGGGCGTACCTCGGTCACCGAGCGGTCGTCGGTCCTGCTGCGCATCGCGGACCGGATGGAGCAGCACCTGGAGGCCCTCGCGGTCGCGGAGACCTGGGAGAACGGCAAGCCGGTACGGGAGACCCTGGCGGCCGATCTGCCGCTGGCCATCGACCAGTTCCGGTACTTCGCGGGGGCGCTGCGCGCGCAGGAGGGCGCGCTGAGCCAGCTCGACGACGACACCGTCGCCTACCACTTCCACGAACCGCTGGGGGTGGTCGGGCAGATCATCCCCTGGAACTTCCCGATCCTGATGGCGGTGTGGAAGCTGGCCCCGGCGCTGGCGGCGGGGAACACGGTGGTGCTGAAGCCCGCCGAGCAGACCCCGGTGTCGGTGCACTACTGGCTGAGCCTGGTGGCGGACCTGCTTCCGCCGGGCGTGGTCAACATCGTCAACGGCTTCGGGGAGGAGGCGGGCAAGCCGCTCGCGTCCAGCCCGCGGGTGGCGAAGATCGCCTTCACCGGGGAGACCGCCACCGGTCGGCTGATCATGCAGTACGCGGCCGAGCACCTGAAGCCGGTCACCCTGGAACTCGGCGGCAAGAGCCCGAACCTCTTCTTCGACGACATCTGGTCCACGGACGACGACCTGCGCGACAAGGCTCTGGAGGGCTTCACGATGTTCGCCCTCAACCAGGGCGAGGTGTGCACGAGCCCGTCGCGCGCCCTGATCGAACGGGGCCGGTACGGGGACTTCCTCGACGCGGCCGTGGCCCGCACGGAACTGATCGTCCCGGGTCACCCGTTGGACACGGACACGATGATCGGGGCGCAGGCCTCCGAGGAGCAGCTGAAGAAGGTCCTGGCGTACGTGGAGATCGGCCGGCGGGAGGGCGCGAAGGTCCTCACGGGCGGCGAGCGCCAGGAACTGGAGGGCGACCTCGCGGGCGGCTTCTACGTACAGCCGACCATCTTCGAGGGCGACAACCGGATGCGGATCTTCCAGGAGGAGATCTTCGGCCCGGTGGTGTCCGTGACCTCCTTCCAGGACTTCGAGGACGCCGTCCGGATCGCGAACGACACGGCGTACGGCCTGGGCGCGGGCGTCTGGACCCGGGACATCAACACCGCGTACCGCGCGGGCCGCGCGATCCAGGCGGGCCGCGTCTGGACGAACTGCTACCACGCCTACCCGGCCCACGCCGCCTTCGGCGGCTACAAACAGTCGGGCATCGGCCGCGAGACCCACAAGATGATGCTGGAGCACCACCAGCAGACGAAGAACTTATTAGTAAGCTACTCCCCCAAAAAGCTCGGCTTCTTCTAAGAAGTTGAGCACGGTGCCTGACCTGCACAAACGGCCGGTCAGGCACCGTTGCCCTGGTCTCGAGACGGCTACCGAAGTCGGGTGATTGCAGAGTGCACTTGCCTCCGATATCTCACTTCATAGAGAAGATCCGGGCCATGCACGGTCCAGCGCGATCGCCGGTCCACCGCACATACCAGCAGACGCTGAGCCTTTTCCAAGCTGATGGGTTCAGTTTCCTCTGATGTTCCACCCACAGGTCCGCGTGGCGCACCCGCGCTTCGGCAGCGGCTCGGCATAGTGCTGTCAGGCTGCCCGGTGCTCCGCTCACATCGCCGAGGCGAACCGCGAGCGCTACGGGTCCGACGAACTACCCGTCCTGGATGCGGACTCCGAGATACCCGCCCTCATCCAGGGCACGGTCAACGCTTCGTCCCCGGCATGGGAACGACTCGACTCTCGCTCATCCGCTCCCAACTGGTCGCATGACATGAGCACCCTGGAGCGACCTGCGAGGTGTGCCTCATCTCGGACCGTCGTAATTCCCGCGGCTGCGGCGTGGGGTGGGGTGGGGTGGGCGAGAGCACCATCTTTTTCCAGGTCGACCGCAGGGCACGGCCAGGGGCCTGTTCGCCGTCCAGTACGGCGCCGTGGACGCGATCGACGCAGGCGGGCACCCCAACTGTGGCGGACGACCTTGGACGGCCTCACTCGTCACTGGCTGCCGGTCACGCGTCCCACCTCGACCCGTAAATGTCCGCCGTCTCGCGGCGCAGGACAAGCTCCTCGGCCGGTACGGCCATGCGCAGCCCGGGAACGCGCTTGAGCAGCACGGAGCGCGCGACCCGCATCCCGACACGGCCCGGCTGCACACCCAGGCACCGGTTCTCGCCGTGACCGAAGGCCAGATGCCCGCCGGACTCCCTCCGGAGATCGAGCACGTGGGGAACGGCGCCTCGACGGCAGCGGCGCGGATCGCAGAGCCCGATCCCTGTTCGCCGATCGCTGACATCCTCCACTACTCGGTGATACCGTATAGCTGTACTCGGTACTACGCAGTACCGATAGTGCTGAGGAGGACTCGCGATGGACGACCTGACGGAGATGCTGAAGGGCACGCTCGAAGGGTGCGTGCTCGAAATCATCGGCAGCGAGGAAACCTACGGGTACGCCATCACCCGTCAGCTGAACGAGCTGGGCTTCGCCGACGTCGTCGAGGGGACGGTGTACACCATCTTGCTGCGACTGGAGAAGAACGGACTCGTCCAGGTGACGAAACGACCATCCGGGGTCGGCCCCCCACGCAAGTTCTACGCACTCAACGACGCCGGCCGCGAGGAGCTCGCGAATTTCTGGGCGAAATGGCAGTACGTCTCATCACGCATCGACAAGCTCAAGGAGGGCGGGAGATGAACTTCTGGGAGACCATCACGGGCAGCGATCTCACCAAGGAATGGAAGGCGTTCGAAGCCCGGGCCGCCGCCCTGCCGGGCGACTACCGGGCGGCGTGGGAACAGATCAAGGGCGGCCTCTTCCCCCATGGGGACTTCACCGGCCGCAACCTGATGCCGATCCTCGACGCCGCCCTGGGCCTGCTCGAAGAAACAGCGGCGGACGGGCAGAGCATCCAGGAGGTACTCGGCGACGACATCCGAGGCTTCTGCACGGCACTGGCCGGCGGCGAAGGGGCCCGAACCTATCGCGATCGGTGGCGCGAGCAGTTGAACAGGAACGTCGCAAGGAAATTGAGCCGGCTGGGAGGCTGACGTGGGCATCCAGGACATCATCGAGGGCAAGAAGCAGTGGCGGGCGCACATGGCCCGGGTCAAGGCGCTCCCGCCGGACTACCAGATCGTCTACAAGGAGATGCAGAAGTACCTGTTCAAGGTCGGACCGATCGACCTGCCTGACGGCCCCCTGCTCCCCGGGATCGTCGACTTCTTCGAGGAAGGCGTCGCCTCGGGCAAGGGAGTCTTGGAACTCATCGGCAACGACGTCGCCGCGTTCTGCGACGACCTGATCAAGGACTCACGCACCTACGCGGACGCCTACCAGGAGTCCATCAGCAGGGAACCCGGTACGGCCGAGAAGTAACACCCGTCGCCTCATGCCAGTGGGCGTAGTAGCCCGCACGCACGGTTCGTTCGCCTCGGCGCAGCGCGAACAGGCGCGAGCCGACCGGCCACCGGAAGCCGCCGCAGATCCTGTCCACCGAGGTGGTCGAGCAGACTGGCGATACCTGGCTCAGTCCTGCCCATGCCCCCGGCGAGCAGGTCTCCGGCGGCGGGCCGCTCGACACCATTCCCCAGGACGACACGACTGAAGTGCAGTACGGACGGTCACTCAATCCGGGTTCCGAGAGCCTCCACTCCCCTGCGTCTCCAGCCTCCGAAAGGAAGCCATCATGCCTTCATCTGTCATGCGCACATCCAGGCAAGATGACGGTCATTCGTCGCCGACCGCCGTCTCCGCCGTCGGGCTACGCAAGTCATACGGCGAAAAGCTCGTCCTCGACGGGATCGATCTGCACATCCCGGCCGGGTCCGTGTTCGCGCTGCTCGGCCCGAACGGCGCTGGCAAGACCACCGCCGTCAAGATCCTGTCCACGCTCATCACCGCCGACGCCGGTGACCTGCACGTCGGCGGGCACAACCTGGCCGCAGACCCACAGGCGGTCCGTGCCGCGATCGGTGTCACCGGTCAGTTCTCCGCCGTTGACGGCCTGATCACCGGCGAGGAGAACATGTTCCTCATGGCGAACCTGCACCACCTGTCCAAGAGCGAGGGACGGCGGGTCGCCGCCGAACTCCTGGAGCGCTTCGACCTGGTAGAGGCCGCGAAGAAGCCCGCCTCGACCTACTCCGGCGGTATGAAGCGCCGCCTCGACCTCGCTATGACGCTGGTCGGCAGCCCGCGGATCATCTTCCTCGACGAGCCGACGACAGGGCTCGACCCACGCTCCCGCCACAACATGTGGGGCATCAACCGCGGCCTCGTCTCCGACGGCGCCACCGTCTTCCTCACCACCCAGTACCTGGATGAGGCCGACGAACTGGCCGACCGCATTGCTGTGTTGAACGACGGAAAGATCGTCGCCGAGGGCACCGCCGAGGAGCTCAAGCGGCTCGTCCCGGGCGGGCACGTCCGGCTCCGCTTCACCAACCCGGTCGCGTACCAGTCCGCCACTGACGCCCTGCGCGAGGTCACCCGCGACGACGAGACACTGTCACTGTCCATCCCCAGCGACGGCAGCCAGCGCGAACTGCGCTCCATTCTCGACCGGCTCGACTCCGCCGGCATCGAGGCGGACGAACTGACCGTCCATACCCCCGACCTCGACGACGTGTTCTTCGCCCTGACCGGCCCAGCCAACGTCCCCGACCAGCCCAAGGAGACCGTCCGATGAGCTCCCTCTCCCTCGCTGTACGCGACTCGAACACGATGCTGCGCCGCAACCTCCTGCACGCATGGCGCTACCCGTCAGGGACCCTGAACCTGCTGCTCACGCCGATCATGATGCTGCTGCTCTTCGTCTACATCTTCGGCGACGTGATGAGCGCCGGCATCGGCGGCGGCGGCGCGGATCGCTCCGACTACATCGCCTACATCGTCCCCGGCCTGCTGCTGATGACCGTCGGCAGCACCGTGATCGAGGCCGCGGTGTCCGTCTGCGTGGACATGACCCAGGGCCTCACCGCCCGCTTCCGCACGATGGCGATCTACCGGGGCTCTCTGCTCGTCGGTCATGTCGTCGGCGGCGTGCTGCAGTGCGTGATGAGCGTGGTCCTCGTCGGCGCCGTCGGGGTGGCGATGGGCTTCCGGTCCACGGACGCCACGGCACTGGAGTGGATCGCGGCGTTCGGGCTGATCACGCTGTTCGCCCTGGCACTCACCTGGATCGCGGTCGGCATGGGCGCGGCCAGTCCGAACCCCGAGGCGGCCGGCAATATGGCCATGCCGCTGATCCTCCTGCCGCTCATCTCCAGCGCATTCATCCCGGCCGGTACGATGCCGGGCTGGTTCCGGCCGATCGCTGAGTACCAGCCCTTCACCCCCGCCATCGAGACCCTCCGCGGCCTCCTCCTCGGCACCGAAATCGGCAACAACGGCTGGATCGCGATCGCCTGGTGCGTCGGCCTGATCACGCTCGGCTACAGCTGGTCGACGGCGCAGTTCAACCGCGACCCGAAGTAACCGAGACGACCGCGCTGGCCGCCTCCAGCCCCGTCCGCGCGCAGATCTGCAGCCGTATGCCCGGCCGGTGGCAGGGCTGATCGCCACCAGCCAACGTGGACCGTGCGGCTCTCAACGCATACCCCCGCACCCCTGCTCCAGGACATCACCTTCGAACTCGCCTACGGCCAGGGGCACCGGCAGCACCGGACCAGCATCGCCCGACCCGCGTCCCGCCTGACTACGTCGCTCCACCCCCCTCCGGGTCCTCGGACACCGCGCGCAGGATCTCCCTGAACGTGATGTTGTAGACCAACAGGTGGTAGGTACCGTCGGCTTCCCCGCGCAGGGTGTCACCGCCCGTCTTCACTACGTACTCGCTGCCAAGGCCGGCGAGCACCTCGTGCAGGTCGGGCGCGTAGGCGGCCAGGGCCTTGGCGACGGGAACACGCAGCGCCGGGCCAAGGTCCAGCTTCTTCTATGCCCCGAGGCCGAGCGCGACGAGGACGTCTCTCATCGCGTGCGCCTGTGCTTGGGTGTGACGGCCGGGTTCGCGGCCCGTGGTCGCTTCTACGATGGCCTGTGCCGCTCCCACCGACGTCTGGACTTGCGCGTGTCCTCGGCCAGACCGTTGCAGGGCGGGGACGTCTCCCGCCCGTGGAAGAACGATGCCGCTACGGCGCCCAGCAGTCCCAGGCGTACTCCGGCGGCGGTCCCTTCACCGGCACGGCACGGCTCATGGCTGGTCGACCCCGAGGGGGGCGACGCACCCGTGTCGCGTGGCCGACTCCGCGGCGAATGCGCGGAAGGCCTGACGTACCTGGTCGGAGGCGGGGGTGCGCGGGTCGAGTGCCTCCATCGTGTACAGCGCCTGTCCCGCAGCGCAGCTGGCCGTCGTCCAGGACTTGGACTCGGTGGTGCCCGAGGGGCCGACGTAGTCGTACGGGCCTCGGAGCGGGTCTCGGCGCGGGGCGGTGGGGTACGGTCCGTAGTAGGCGGCGAGACGGAAGGTGCGCTCCCCACCGTCACCGGCGAGGACGCACTGCTCGATGGGAGCGTTGCCGTCCGCCTCCGTTTCATAACTCGGCAGACCCGCTTCCCGGCAGGTGCCGGTCGCTTCGCCGGACTTCTGCAGATCCGCGAAGGCTCCAGTACGTACGTGAGGCTTGTCCCTGTCCGCCGACTCACAGCCCTCTGCCGCGGCGGCCCGCTCAAGTGCACGGGTCACCAACGCAGCCAGAGCCTCGCGTCGCTCCTGAACTCCCCCGCCGCTCCCGGATCGCACTGCGGTCATGCCGAGGACGAGATCGTCCTCGGACGTCTCTTCGCCGCAGGGCAGCAGGGCCGTAGCGTACGATTCCGCGCCGCCGCCGATCGACACCATGGCGGGCCAGCCGCCGCCGACCGGCACGAGGAGCGACTGCTGGTCCCTGGCGAGGATCTGCTGGGCGTGCAGCACGACCGAGTCGGGGCTGGAGCCGCGTTCCACCGTCACCGTCAACGATGCCTTGCCACCGGGATCAAAAGCGCGGCAGCCGAGGCTGCCCATGCTTCTGCCGCTTACCCGGTCGGCGCCCAGAAATCGTTCCATCTGGGACGCGTCCACCATCTCACCGCAGGCGTCGGCCAGTGCCCGGCCGTCCCGCCAGCTGTCGAACGCTCCCGTCGCGTACACGATGCCGCCTCCTGCTGCCAGGACGGCGACGGCCGCGGCAGCCGCGATGGACTTCTTCATCAGGACAGTCCCCTGTGCAGGTCGGCGAGGGCTTGGTTGCGGGAGGCGCTGTAGTGGAGGTCCGACTGGTCACGGAGGTGGTTGACGACGCTGTCCGTCATGGGGTCCCTTCCGCGGCCGTTGGCCCATTGGTTGATCAGGTCGTGGGAGCCCTGCGATTTGGCGCCCATCTCCTTGGCCACGCCGACGTTTGCCACCTGGTCCGCCTCCGCCTTGACGTCCTTCGACCATTCGTAGGTGGTCGCGTCCACCATGCGCTGAGCGGTGTCGCCGATCCCGGGGATGAGGGTCAGGGGTGCGCCCACGCCGTGGTAGGAGTAACGGGCCACGTCATCGATCCATGCTTTCTTGGCGTCCCGGTCGTCAAGGATGACGTCGACGCCGATCGCGTTGAACACGCCCGCGCCCATGCCGACGTCGGCGGTCCGGTTCTCCCAGTCCTTGTTGTTGCTGTAGGCGGGGTCCGCTCCGGCGAGAGAGCGGGCGGCCTGAGCCCGTTCGGCATCGTAGAGGTGCGCGAAGTTCTCCGGATTGTCGGAGACGCCCCGCAGGACCCGGGTGAGCGAGTCCTGGGCGACGTTCAGGTGGCCTCCGTCGCCGTCCTGGAGTACCTGTCCACCCGACACGTGGGCGTACCGGGGGTCGTGGGTGAGGGTGTTGTGGGTGTCGGGGGCGTAGTCGACAAGGGAGCGTGCCAGCGGGTCACGGAGGTTGGCTTCGATGCTGTCGCCCTTCGTGTCCTGGTCGAGCAGTTGCACCGTGCTCTGCATGACGCGGGCCTCGCTCACGCTGTGCTTACCGTCACTGGGCTGCGTCGTGTCTCCGGCCGGATGCCCGGTGGTACCGGCTTCGATGACGGCACCCAGCCCGATCCGGTTGTCTCCGTCCACCTTGTCGGTGCCGTCCAATTCGATGTTGCCGCGCCAGTTGGTCGTGTTCGTGATGTCCCAGTCCCGGTCCTTCAGCAGGTACTGGAGGTTGTCGTTCTTGCCGTCGGCGCCCGGGTCGAGGTAGGAGGTGGAGGTGGCGGGGTCGCGACCCATGATGCCGAGGACTCCGTCGAGCGGGTCGTTGGCGAACCACCCCCTGTCCTTGCCGTTGTAGTCGCCATAGAGGTCCCAGACGTCCGGGTTGCCGCCCTGCTTCTTGTCTTCGGCCTTGCGGATATCGGTCGCGAGGTCCTGGAGGAAGGGAGCGGAGTAGCCGTCGCCCTGCTGCATCAGGGTGACCAGGCTCTGGTAGCCGCGGACCTCCTGACCGTGGCCCTTGGCCACCGTGTTGACCGCCTCGCCGGCGACCTTGAGGTCGTACGTGTCCAGGCCCGCCGTCTTCAGCTCGGCGCGGAAGTCCTTGTAGAACTGCGACTTCGGGTCCTGCATGGCGTTCGACAAGGAGTTGGCGAGGCCCTTCTGCAGGTCCAGGTAGCGCTGCTTGTTGCCCTTGTCGTCGCCGTACGCGTGATCGTTGAGCTTGTTCGTGAACTTCAGCGTGTTCTCGGCGCCCATGCCGTTCAGGAAGGTCTGGGTGAACTCGGGACGCGAGGAGTTGTCACGGAAGGAACGGTTCAGCTCGGCGTAGTCGGCGGCGGAGACCTTCTCGCCGCTGTTGATGCGGGTGGCGATGTCCTCGGCGTTGCGGGCCTCGTAGACCTCGATGTCGCCCTGCGCGCCAGCGTTGAAGCCGTTGAGCTGGTCGTCGGCACCCTTACCGAAGGCGTCCTTGTTGCTGTCGACACCGACGGCTTCGAGGGCCACCTTGACGCCCTGATCGGCGTCGGCGAAGGCCTGAACGAGGTCCTTGATCCGCTGGGCCCAGGCCTCGATCGTCTTGTTCAGCGCGGCCACGGCCTCCGGGTGATCCCGCAGGTACATGCGATCCTGACCGGTGAGCTTGCTCTCGTCCTGCCGCACGCTCCCCCGGGAATCGACGACCAATCCCTCCTTGACGGCATCCGCGCAGACGGAATCGAGCCTCCTCTTGAGGTCGACGAACTGGGTGTGGGCGTCACGCAGCAGAGAGGCCACGGCTTTCGCCTGGGTCTGGGCAGCAGCGTATTCGTAGCGTGTGCCGGCGAAGTTGGTGTGGGCGACGCCAGCGCTGACGCCGGTCCAGTCCGGGCCCATCGTGATCTTCTGAACCGTGTCCTTGTATCGGTCCTCGACCTTCTTGATCTCGCCGGCCATGGATTCCCACTTGTCGGCCGCCGTCGTCAGCAGGCCCAGATCCGTCGTCATCACTTCGTTGTACGTCAGCACCTACTACCCCTATATCCCGTGGAGCTTCGAGTGGCCGATCGGCCGGAACTGGTCACCCAGCCCGATGTCATTGCGCACGAACAGACCCGATGCACCCCGCAGGGCAATCTTTTCCGAACCAAGTCGGCCCATCAGAACCGCGACCTGCTTGTCCCAGGTATCCGCGACCTTCTTCAGGCCCGCCGCGGTGTCCCACCCGTCAAAGCCCTTGACCGTGGTGTTCGTCGCCTCGTCCGCGTGCTCCGTGGACGACTTCGTCTTATCCTCGAGCTCATTCTCGATCGTGTACGCAGCCGCCGTCTTCTCCGCCGGCGTGGACCCGAAGGTCCCCGATCCCCCAGGTGCGAGTGGCCCCGCCGGAGCACCTGTTCCGTTCAACCGCATATCGACCTGCTGACCCGATGCGTCAGCGCGCGACTGGCCCCACTCCCGCTCGAAATCCCCCATGCTGGTCCCTCCCCCATCGATCTCTCGTGACAATAGGCATAGCAACTGCACACATCCCAAGCCCACAGCGCCGGTGGTTGTCGAGGTCATCGGCCCCTCGCGAGAACCTCTGCGGCTCATCGTGGCTCGCCGCCTGCACGGAGATCGATGGCGCCGAAGAGGCACATTCCGCGCGGCGTGCACGGCGATGGACATGGGGGCGGGCAGGCTGGCCGCCTGCGCGGTTGTAGAAGCCGGCGAGCCGCCACCTCATGTCATCGGCGTGCAAGGGTCGAACCGCCGCAACACCAGGACGAAACCTCATGGCAGAGCTCGTCGCCCGCCGGGTGTAGGCGGGTCGGCCAGGCCGCGCAGGAAGCTCGTCAGCCTGGCCGTGGGAATTATCGATAGCAACGACCTGTCGCGAGTACCTGCGGCGCTGGGGCATCCGGCACGCCATCACCACAACCGCCTTGTCCCTCGTCATCCGCCTCCGGGCATGACCGCCCGGACAAGTCTTGGGGATTGGAGCAGCAGCGCCTGGTCGCCCGGTGCCACGCCTCGGCGATCCGCCTGTCAGCGACTTCCTCAAGGTGTGCCACTGCCCGCCCGGCCACCTCCCGCAAGCTGGCCCACCAGCATCACGACGAGGCCGGCGACGAGAAGCGCGCCACCGGTCAGGGTGCCCCAGTGCCGGGTGCCCGCGCCGCTGATCACCAGCCCGAAGACCACCTGCCAGCACAGCGCGAGGGCCGCCACCAGCTGGCCCAGGCCGTAGAGGCGGGGGCTGCGGACGTGGCGCCGGTTCATGGGGAGCGCCCAGCCACGGGTGAGCGCCGCCATCCCGGATGCGGCGATGAGCAAAGCGATGAGAACCAGAGGTGCGGCGAGGTACAGCTTCAAGTTCTCTCTCCTTCGCGGCGGACCCGCGCCGCACGCGAGCGTGATCATGGCACTTGGCACACCTCGCCTCCACGGGCTTCACCGCGGGCCCCGTGATCGGCCGGACAAGTCCTGAACGATCAGGCAGCCGCCGGCCCCGGAATCCCCACCCCGGGAGCCGGACGGCTCATGTGCTGTGCGACGGGTGAGCGGCACGCGGTGCGTCGGCCCGGCCCCCCACGGCCCGGACCTTGCGTCCTTCGGCGGTGTTCAGGTCACACGCCTCCAGCCGCGCGCCACTGACCGTCATCCCGGTCCGTCGCCGCATCAGTCTCTCCCGTCGGCCCAGCCCTGGCAGCACTCCTTGACGCCTTCCTTCCGCGCAGGGATCGATCTTGACGTACTCCTAATGACGCGCATAAAGGGGGCGTCAAAGGCCCGTTCGGAAACTTGTCTCGGCAGGTCGGATGCGCTGGGATGGGTTCATGAACAGCGGTCCGCGCTATGACGACCGGCCACCGAATCAGGTGCCGCCGGCAGCGCCCGCTGCCCGCCCGGCCGTCTGAAATCGGTCGCGCGTCGTCTGCGTACCTGCCACCACCGCCTGAAGGGCGTTGTTCGGGGCGCCGTACGCATCCCCTCCTTCACCGCATGAACTGAACCCGTGCCCCGCGTCCCGCCGGGGCGACAGGCACGTCAGCCATGCCCGTTTCCAGGAATCCGACATGCCTTCATCCCTGTCCGGACGTACCGTCCTCGTCACCGGCGCCACCTCCGGCATCGGCTACGAGACCGCCCGCCAGCTCGCCGAGCGCGGCGCCACCGTCCTCCTGCACGGCCGCACTCCCGATGAGGCGCAGGCCGCCGCCGACCGGCTGATCACCACTGCCGGCATCAACGGCTCGTACCTGCGGCCGTTCGCCGCCGACTTCGCCCACCTCGACGAGGTCGAAAGCCTGGCCTACGCGCTCGTACGCGAGCACCCGCGCCTCGACGTGCTCGTCAACAACGCCGCCATCGCCGCGCCTGAGCGCCACACCGTCACGGCCGACGGCAACGAGATCGCCTTCCAGGTCAACTTCCTCGCCCACTACCTGCTGACAAACCTGCTCGAGTCGGCGC
This sequence comes from Streptomyces avidinii, assembly GCF_045161815.1. Lineage (NCBI taxonomy): Bacteria > Bacillati > Actinomycetota > Actinomycetes > Kitasatosporales > Streptomycetaceae > Streptomyces > Streptomyces avidinii. The sequence continues at coordinate 7,478,594 of NZ_CP108863.1, read as the reverse complement.
TCACCACCGACCCGGGCGGCCGCGTCGTCAACGTCTCCTCCGCGCTTCACCGCACGGCCACCATCCAGTGGAACGACCCGCAGCGACTGCGCCGTTACTCCCGCCTCGCCGCCTACGCCCAGTCCCAGCTGGCACTCACCGTCTTCGCCGCGGACCCGCGCGTCACCGCCGTCTCCGTCAACCCCGGGATCTGCGACACCGGGCTCCTCCCGCTGTACGGGAACGAGGGCGCGCCCGCCTCCGAGGGGGCACAGCACGTCGTACGCCTCTGCGACCCGGCCACCGAAATCGTCAACGGCGCCTACTACGACCGCTCCGAGCACGTCACACCGGCCGCAGCCGCCACCGACGACCGGACCGTCAAGCGCCTCAACAAGCTCGCCGACCTCCTCGTCGGCCACACCGCCTGAAGGGGTCCACAGACATGTCCAAGCGCGCACGCAAGAAGAGGGCCCGCCGCAAGAAGGGCTCCAACCACGGCAGCAAGCCCTCCTGCTAGCCATCAGCCCACCCCGTGGGGCGGCCCTCCGGCAGGGCCGCCCCACCTCCATGCCCCCGCAAGGAAGCACCGTGATCAACCTGCCCTCCCACCGGCTTCCGGGCCTCGTCCGCTGGTTCCCTGTCGGCGCGCCGGGCTCGGGCGCCCTGACCGAGCACGTCCTGACCACCGATGCCGGCCGCTGGTGGGTGGACCGCGTCATCCAGCCACGCGTCATCGCCGCCGAATGCGGGGACCACGTACTGCTGCTCGGGGAGCCGCAAGCGCTGACACCCCAGGACCTGGCGCACTTCGCCCACCGGTACATCGAGGCACCCGGCCACTTCCGGCCGCTGATCGGGGCCGCGTTCGACCGCGTCGTGCCCTGGCAGCGCACGGTGTACGTCAAGCGCACCACGGCACCTGCCGCACCGCGCCCGAGGGGGATCACGCTACGACGGCTGACCGCTCAGGACGCCCGGGCGCTCAGCGCCCTGCCGCCCGCGATGCACCGGATCCACCGCACCTGGGGCGGACCCGACGCGCTCGCCCGTTCCGGTTACGCCTGGGCTGCGTTCCGTAACGGCCGCATCGTGGCCGTGGCCTGCACGTATTTCCTCGGCACCGCCTACGAGGACATCGCCTGCATCTCCGTGCCCGACCCCCGCCTTCAGCACCTCGCACTCGCCTGTGTCGACGCACTGTGCTCGGACATAGCCACCCGCCGCCGCACCCCCAGCTGGACCTGCTCCGCGGGCAACCGGGCGGGTCGCCTGCTCGCCTCGAGTGCGGGATTCCGCGCCGAACGCGAGTACGGCCACTTCGCGGTCGGTGCTCCTGCCGCCACCGGAAGAGTGGCAGCGGGATGAGGGGCCATACTCGCCCGATGGACTCCATCTACCGCAGTGCGGCGGGCCGGGAGCACATCCGCCGCTGGTGCACCGACCGGCTCGACGCATGGCCGGTGCCGCACGAGCGTACGACGGTGACCGCCAACGGAGTGCTGACCCACCTGGTGACCACCGGCTCCGACCCGACCACGGTCGTCTTCGTACCGGGGACGAACTTCAACGCCGCCGCGTCACTGCCGCTGGCCACTGCCCTGGTAGCGGCCGGACACCGGCTCGTCCTGCCGGACGTCCCCGGGCAGCCCGGCCTCAGCTCCGAGAAGCGCACGGTCTCCGGCGGCCGCCTGTCCTGGTACGGCACCTGGCTGAGTGAGGTGCTCGAGACGGTCACGGCGGGGCCCGCGGTGGTGATCGGCCACTCCTTCGGCGCCGCCATCGCGCTCTCCAGCCCGTCACCGCGCATCGACCGGCTCGTCCTCGTCTCCCCCGGGGGGTTGGGCAAGCTGTGCCTGGCCCCCGGCCTGCCGGCCGCCTCAGCCACCTGGTTCATGCGGCCGACCCCCGCCCGCAGCACCCGGCTCCTGCACGCCATGCTCGCGCCCGGCCACCAGCCCCGCGCGGAACTGGTGGAGTGGATGACGCTGGTCGCGCGCCACTCCCGCTCCAGCGGAGCCCCGGGCAGGGCCGACCTGCCCCGGCACGCCGTTCCCCGACTGGTCGCCAGCGGAGCACACGACGCGTTCCTGCCACCGCGACGACTCGCCCCTGTCGTCCGCGCAACGCTCGGCACCGGCCTGCACGTCATCCCCGACGCCGGCCACCTCGTCGTCGAGGAACACCCAGACCGTCTGGCGGCCCTCGTATGAGCCGAAACGCCGGCCACGACGGCCTGCCCGCCATCGCCATCCTCGGCGGGCGGCATGAGCTCGCCGTCCAGGGACTCGCTCTGCAAGCGGATTCGTTCACCATCAGCTACACCGTCACCCCGGCGCTGCCGCAGTCCGTACTGCTCACCCTCGATGGGGAGGACGACCTCGGCAATACGTACGTGGACTGGGGCGGCGCCTACGGCACGAGCCCGGCCCGCCGCCTCACCCAAGGCACCATCACCGCCCGTCCTGCGCCCCCGCCCACCGCACGCCACCTCCAGGCACAGCTCACCTTCCTCCGGGACGGCGAGGCGTTCCCGTACGACCTGTCCCTGGACCTGTCCTGAACCGGAGCCCTAGCTGAACTCGGCCAGTCGGGGTCGCAGGCCGAGGACGGTCAGCCCGGCCACAAGCAGCAGCGCCGCGCCGGCCGCCGGGGCCAGCGTGGTCAGCGCCTCGCGTCCCTTGTGGACGGCCCGGGCTGCGCCGTCTGGTTCCAGCCGGCGGCCGCTCCAGTCGCCGCGACCACGAGCAGGATCAGCAGCCCGGTGACGAGGAGTACGCACGCAGCGCGGGCGAGGCGCAGCCGGCCGGGCCGGGTGCCCCAGTACCGATCGGCGAGCCGACGGGTCGGCCGGGCGATCCACACAGTGAGGGGAGTCCGTCGCCGCGACCTTCCTCCCTCCGGTTCGTCTCCTTCACCCGATCCAGCGGCCATCCAGCCTGGAACGTCCGGTACGGGGATCTCCGCAGAAGATTCCGGGGCCCCCGCTCCCTGACTGGTCTCGGTACCGGCGGTGATCGTCACACGCCCCTCCAGCCTCACACCCGGGCGCTCGTACGCCCCGCGTACAGGCCAGCATCAGGCTCAACTGTTCGAAACACCCGGCACGTTGACGACACTCATACGCAGAAAGATCGGCATTTTGACGGACCCTTGACGGCACCCCGATTCCGCACTCCGGCGGCGTCGGCACCTCGCCGCCAGGGGCCCGTCAAAAAGCCGCGCCACGGCGTCAGTAGTTCGTCAGGGTTCGGCTTGGACGGCTCCGGCCGTCGTAGCGTCACCCTCATGGGACGACGCTTCACACTGTCTGCGACCGGTGCGCGTGCCGAGCGCGCGAACCCTGCTGGACCGTGCGCATACGACATCCACTGGGCAGGTGAGAGACGTGCGGCGATCCGCGCCGCCTCCCTGCTGTTGGCGACCCTGCTCGTGGTGGACACGGGCGTCGGCTACCTCAGCTTTCCCCGCGCCGCCCTGTGGACCGGCTTGGCCGCCCTCTTCTTCGTGATCCTGCTGCCGCCCAAGGTCTTCGCGCGTCCAGGCCTGCTGACCGTCCGCGGAGTGCTGGTCGAGCACAGTGTCCGTACCGATTTCCTCGCCTCGGTCCACTGGTTCGATGGCGTGGCCCAGCGCATGGTCCTGCGGGACGTGGATGGCAGTGTGGTCGAGATCGACCCCACCGTCCTCGCCCGCAATCCTGCGCTGTGGCGGCGTCTCGACGCGGACACCGTCGCGTCGCTCCAGCGCGGCACGCTGGCGTGTGGCGCGACCGCGCTGCACCAGCTTGCAGAGCGCATCGACCGCGAAACGGCGCGTACGGTCTTCAAGGTCTCCGGCTTGCACTGACCAGCGCTCGCGCACCGGGTCCGCCAGAGCCATTTGCAGGCCTGTTCTCCTTCCATCCGGGATCATTCGGCGGCGTCCTCATGCCGCGCGTGCACAGGCCGGGCTTTCTGCGCCTACGCTCCGGCCGTGTTCAACGTGACGGGTCTGCTGAAGCGTCTTGTGATCGGCCGGGCGATGCGCAGCGAGGAGCTGGGCGAGACCCTCCTGCCCAAACGCATCGCGCTCCCGATCTTCGCCTCCGACCCGCTGTCCTCGGTGGCGTACGCCACGCAGGAGATCCTGCTGGTGCTGACGCTGGGCGGCCTCGCCTATCTGCACTTCACTCCGTGGATCGCGCTGGCGGTCGTGTTGCTGATGACCGTAGTGGTGCTCTCGTACCGGCAGGTCGTGCACGCGTACCCCAGCGGCGGCGGATCGTACGAGGTCGCCTCCACGAACCTGGGGCCCTCCACCGGTCTCGTGGTGGCCGCCTCGCTGCTCGTCGACTACGTGATGACGGTGGCCGTGTCGGTCGCCTCGGGCGTGGACAACATCATCTCGGCGCTGCCGAGCCTGGCCGCGCACCGGGTGGGACTCGCGGTCGGCTTCGTCGCGCTCCTGACCGCGATGAATCTGCGCGGCGTCCGCGAGTCGGGGCGGGCCTTCGCCACGCCGACGTACCTCTTCATCGGCGGCGTGCTGATCATGGTGGGGACGGGACTCTTCCGCTACCTGCTGGGCGACGCCCCGGTCGCGGAGAGCGCCGCGTACGGCATCGAGCCGGACCCCGCCGACGCGGGCCTGGCCGGGTTCGCCCTGCTGATGCTCGTGCTGCGGGCCTTCTCCAGCGGCTGTACGGCCCTGACCGGCGTCGAGGCGATCTCCAACGGCGTGCCGGCCTTCCGCAAGCCCAAGTCCGTCAACGCGGCGAAGACCATGCTGGCCATGGGCGCCATCGCCATCACCATGTTCGTGGGCGTCACCACCCTTGCGATGGTGGCCAAGGTGCACATCGTCGAGGACCCCTGCCGGCTGACCGGGCTGGCGGACTGCGAGACGTACACCCAGCGCACCGTGATCGCCCAGCTGGCGGCCTCCGTCTTCGGCGGCTCGGACAGCTTCGGCTTCTACTTCATGCAGGCGGCAACCGCGCTCATCCTGATCCTGGCGGCCAACACCGCCTACAACGGCTTCCCGCTGCTCGCCTCGATCCTCGCCCAGCACCGCTATCTGCCCCGGCAGCTGCACAACCGCGGCGACCGGCTGGCGTTCTCCAACGGCATCCTGGCGCTCGCGACCGTCGCCGCAGTGCTGCTGTGGGTCTACAAGGCCAACGTCACAGACCTCATCCACCTGTACATCCTGGGCGTGTTCACCTCCTTCACGCTCTCCCAGCTCGGCATGGTCCGTCACTGGAACCGCGAGTTGCGCACCGAGACCGACCCGGCGGTGCGCCGGCGCCATCAGGTCGCCCGGTCCGTCAACGGCCTGGGCGCGTGCGTGACCGGCCTGGTCCTGGTGATCGTGCTGGCCACCAAGTTCACCCAGGGCGCCTGGCTCGCCGTACTCGCGGCGCTCGTGCTGTGGGTGATGATGCGTGGTATCCGGCGCCACTACGACCGTACGGCGGCCGAGCTGACCGTCACCGATCCGCGAAGCGAGCTGGCACCACCGCCTCGCGTCTTCGCGATCGTGCTCGTCTCCACCATCCACAAGCCGACCCTGCGGGCCTTGTCCTACGCGCGGGCCTTCCGCCCGGACCGCCTGGAAGCGCTCACCATCTCCGTGGACCGCGAGGCGGCGGAGTCACTGAAGCGGCAGTGGGAGGAGTACGGGATCGAGATCCCGCTGAAGATCCTCGACTCCCCGTACCGCGAGATCACCCGTCCCGTCGTCGAGTACGTCCGCTCGATCCGGCGGGAGAGCCCGCGTGATGTGGTGGGCATCTTCATCCCCGAGTACGTCGTCGGCCACTGGTGGGAGAACCTCCTCCACAACCAGTCCGCCCTGTGGCTGAAGAGCCGACTGCTCTTCACCCCGGGCGTCATGGTCACCAGCGTCCCGTGGCAGCTGACCTCCTCCTCGCACGCCGACCACCCCGCGGCCCGCGCCCCGGGCTCCGTCCGCCGCGGAGAACCCACCCGGAACTCCGAGACCCCGCGGTGACTGCCTCGTGCCCTCACGTCACCCGGTCTGGACTCCCGTACGAGCTCACGCGGCCTCTCCCCTGGCGAGCGTCAGACGGCGAGCGGGGCCGGCCGCGTAGTGGACGTATTCGCGGGTCAGGCGGAAGCCCGCCGACCAGGCGAGGAGGCGGCTCGGGCGGTTGTCGCGCGAGCACGTCCAGCTCGGCGTACGGCCGCGGGCGGCGATGTCCTGGCACAGGGCCGTGACGCAGGCGAGCGCGAGGTGCTGCCGACGGTGGCCGGGGTCAGCAAGAGCGGCGACGTCCTCATACCCACTGCCGAGGAAGTACGTGCAGGCCACCGAGAGGGCGCGGCCCCGGTGGAAGGCTCCCCAGCCGAGTCCCGAGGCGGCGAGCTGCTCCGGGCCGCCCCAAGTCCTGTGGATCCAGGCCGCCTCGGGGCCGAGAGCGACGAGTGCCGACGCGTCCTGCGGGGTCAGCCGGCGCACCATGATCCCGGGTGCCGGGCGGGCGGCCAGGGCGGGCGCCTGGTGTACGTAGACCATGCGCTCCCACGGATCGACGCGCGCGAACGCGCCCCCGAAGGCGGGGAGGAAGCGAGCCGGGGCCTCGATGTAACTGCCCGCGAAGGGAGCGAGGGCCTCGGGAGACAGCGCGTCCGGGTCCCCTCGCAGCAGGACGTGATCCCCGCTGGAGACCGCCACGACCCGCGGGTCCACGGCGCGGTCCGCCCACCACTGACCGGCTCCGGTCGCGAGGACGTGCTCGGGGAGGGCCGCGACGCCCGGGGCCCCGCCGGGGAACCAGCGGGCGAAGGCGGGGAGACGGGTGGGAAGGAGCTGGATCACGACGGATGCCGCCTAGGCGGAAGGTAAGAGGTGCGGGGGCGGCCCGGGACGGTGGGCCGCCCCCGCGGGGGAACCAGCGCGGGCGGGAAGGCGACGCTGGCCGGCCTTGCGGCCGTGGTTGGCTTTGTTCGCGCGTCGGGCTTGCGCCCTCAGGCAGAGTGGCCGACGAGCACGTCGGCGAGCTTGTTCAGCCGCTTGACCGTGCGCTCCTCGGTCGCGCCGGAGGCAGGCTCCATCCGCTCGCTCCGGTCGTAGTAGGCCCCGTTGACGATCTCGACGGCCGGGTCGCACAGCCGCGCGACGTGGGCGGCCCCCTCGGACGGCGTCGCGCCTTCGTGTCCGTACAGCGGCCTCAGGGCGGTCTCGCACACGCCCGGGTTCACGGAGACGGCGGTCACACGCGGGTCGGCGGCGAAGACCGTGAGTGCGAGCTGCGACTGCGCGTACGCGGCGAGGCGGGAGTAACGGCGGGTCCGGTTGGGGTCGTTCCACATGATGGAACCGGTGCGGTGCATCGAGGAGGAGACGTTGACGACGCGGCCGCCCGGGTCGGTGGTCAGGACCGGTTCCAGCAGGTTCGTCAGCAGGTAGTGGGCGAGGAAGTTGACCTGGAAGGAGAGCTCGTTGCCGTCCGGGGTGACGGTGTGGCGCTCCGGCGCCGCGACGGCGGCGTTGTTGACCAGGACGTCGAGGTGCGGGTACCCGGCGGTGATCCGGTTCGCGAGTCGCTCCACCTCGTCGAGGTGCGCGAAGTCCGCCGCACACGGGCGCAGCATGTCCGCGTCGACGTCGGCGGTGGCGATGAGGCGGTCCACAGCTGCCCGGGCCTCCGCAGGGGTACGGCCGTGGAGGAGCACCGTCGCACCGCACTCGGCGAGCCGGCGGGCGGTCTCGTAGCCGATGCCGGAGGTGGCGCCGGTGACCAGGATGGTACGGCCGGACAGGAAGGAAGACATGAGTAGTTCCTGGGGAAGGGCACGGCCACCCGTTGCGGGAAGCGGCCATACGGTGAAGGTGAATGAGTACCGCGTACGGACGTCAGCACGCCCGGCGGTACGCGGTGATCACGGCCGGGCCACACATGGACGGGCCGGGAATCAACGGGGGCTAGCGCACCGGAAGGTGAGAAGGGCACTTCGCCGGCGGCACCGACGCGATCCCTGCACGGCTCCGCCATGGCGGTGGCCGGTCATCGTGACGCTGACCGATGTTCACGTCATCCATCCAACTGGCGTGCGGCTGTGGGCTCAAGAGCCCTGACGGCCCTCTTACGAGCCCTTGACGGAGTTCAGCCGAGGCCGGGGACGGTGGACACCACCAGGTCGATGAGCTTGATCCCGACGAAGGGCAGGACGAGGCCGCCGAGCCCGTAGACCGCCAGGTTGCGACGCAGCAGGTCGTGGGCTGAGGCGGGCTTGTAGCGGACGCCGCGCAGGGCGAGCGGGATGAGGGCGACGATGATCAGGGCGTTGAAGATGATCGCCGAGGTGATGGCGGACTGCGGGCTGTGCAGGCCCATGATGTTGAGGGCTCCGAGGCCGGGATAAGCCGACGCGAACATGGCGGGGATGATCGCGAAGTACTTCGCGACGTCATTCGTGATGGAGAACGAGGTGAGCGCGCCTCGGGTGATGAGGAGCTGTTTGCCGATCTCGACGATGTCGATGAGCTTGGTGGGGTTGGAGTCCAGGTCGACCATGTTCCCGGCTTCCTTGGCGGCCGAGGTCCCGGTGTTCATCGCCACGCCCACATCGGCCTGCGCGAGCGCCGGGGCGTCGTTCGTACCGTCGCCGGTCATCGCGACGAGCTTCCCGCCCGCCTGCTCCCGCTTGATCAGTTCGAGCTTGTCCTCGGGGGTGGCCTCGGCCAGGTATTCGTCGACGCCTGCCTCGGCGGCGATTGCCCTGGCCGTCAGCTCGTTGTCACCGGTCACCATGACCGTACGGATCCCCATGGCGCGCAGCTCCGCGAAGCGCTCCCGGATGCCGTCCTTGACCACATCCTTGAGGTGGATGATGCCGAGGACGCGCGGCCCGTCCCAGTCGTGCACGGCGACCAGCAGGGGCGTGCCCCCGGACCCGGACACGGTGGCCGACCACGCTACGGCTTCCGCCTGCACGGTCCCACCGCGCATCGCCACCCAGTCGCAGACTGTTCCGGCTCCGCGACCGCGTCGCCTTGGTGGCGGCCCTCGTGGCCCCCTTCTTGGTGGCGCTGGTACTCGTGCCATTCCGTGCGGGTCTTTCGGCGACGAACGAGGCGCTGATCCTGGTCGTCGCGGTGGTCGCGGTCGCCGCCATGGGCAGCCGCGCAGCGGGTGCACTCGCCGCACTCTCGGCGGCCGCGTGGTTCGACTTCTTCCTGACCGAGCCCTACCAGCAGTTCGCCATCTCTGACCGTGCGGACATCGAGACGGCTGTCCTGCTGCTCGTCGTCGGCTTGATCGTCTCGCAGCTGGCCGCGCGTGCACGCCGTCTCCAGGCGGTCGTGGTGACCGACGCCGCGCATCTGTCGAGTCTCCAGGGAACCGCTCGGCTGGTCGAGGACGGCGGCACACCGGAAGCGGTGGTCGAGTACGTGCGCCGGGAGCTCGTCGGCCTGCTGGGTCTGCGCGGCTGCCGCTTCGAGTACGGGACCCTCATGGGGAACCTTCCACGGCTGGAGCACGACGGTGGCTTGTGGCTGCGCAGCGGTAGCCGGATCACCGAGTACGCCGACTGGCCGGACGGAGAGACCGAGCTGCGGGTCGTCGGCGGCGGGCACTACTACGGCCGCTTCCTCCTCGATCCACTCCCGGACCGTCCCCTGCCTCCCGAAGAGGACCGCTCGGTGGCTGTCGCGCTGGCCGCGCAGGCCGGTGCCGCGCTGGACACGGCGGGCCTGTCCCAGCAGGGCTGAGCGGCGGATCGCGGCCTTTCGCGTATGCGTGGCGTTAAGAGTTCCCCTGCGTCCGTATGGACCCCATCAAGGTGTCTTAACGCCGGGATGAAGACACGGTTATCTCGACATCGGCCATCTGGCCGATTCATTTCCTCCCTCTTCATCCAGGAGCTCACGGTGGCCGATCTGGCCTTCGTCGTCACCACGATCGCGGTATTCGCGCTGGTGGCTCTCATCGCCCGGGGGGTGACCAAGCTGTGAACGCCGAAAACATCGTCGGCCTCGTCGTGGCCGTCTCCCTGCTCGGATACCTCGTCCTCGCCCTCGTGTACCCGGAGAGGTTCTAGCCACCGATGAGTCCCGTTCTCGCTGGTGTGCTCCAGCTCCTCGCACTGATCGCCGCGCTCGCGCTGGCCTACCGCCCACTGGGCGACTACATGGCCCGCGTCTACTCCTCCGAAAAGCACTACAAGCCGGAGAAGTGGATCTACAAGGCCATCGGCGCCAACCCCTCGGCCGAGATGCGCTGGCCCGCCTACCTGCGCGCCGTCCTCGCCTTCTCCGCCGTGAGCGTCCTGTTCCTCTACGGCCTCCAGCGCGCCCAGGGCATCCTGCCCGGCTCGCTCGGCTTCGTGGCGATCGACCCGGACCAGGCCTTCAACACCGCCGCGTCCTTCGTGTCGAACACGAACTGGCAGTCGTACTACGGCGAGCAGGCCATGGGCCACGTCGTACAGACCGGCGGCCTCGCCGTGCAGAACTTCGTCTCCGCCGCCGTCGGCATGGCCGTCGCGGTGGCCCTCGTACGGGGCTTCGCGCGCTCCCGCACCGGGGAGCTGGGCAATTTCTGGGCCGACCTGGTCCGCGGTGTCTTCCGTATCCTGCTGCCGATCTCGGTGCTCGGCGCGATCGTCCTGGTCGCGTGCGGTGCGATCCAGAACTTCGCCGGGATCCACGAGGTCGGCCAGTTCATGGGCGGCTCGCAGCAGTGGAACGGCGGGGCGGTGGCCTCGCAGGAGGCCATCAAGGAGCTGGGCACCAACGGCGGCGGCTACTTCAACGCCAACTCCTCGCACCCCTTCGAGAACCCCAACCCGTTCTCGAACCTCTTCGAGATCTTCCTGATCCTGCTCATCCCGTTCGCGCTGACCCGGACCTTCGGCCGGATGGTCGGAAACCTGCGCCAGGGCTACGCGATCCTCGCGACCATGGCCACCATCTGGCTCGGCTTCGTCGCACTGATGATGTGGACCGAGTTCGCCGGTAACGGCCCGGCCTTCGACATCGCCGGCGGGGCGATGGAGGGCAAGGAGACCCGCTTCGGTATCGCCGCGTCCTCGATCTTCTCCGTGTCCACGACCCTGACGTCCACGGGTGCCGTCAACTCCTTCCACTCCTCCTTCACCGGTCTCGGCGGCGGCATCCAGCTGCTGGGCATGCAGCTCGGTGAGATCGCGCCCGGCGGTGTCGGCTCCGGCCTCTACGGCATGCTGATCATGGCGATCATCGCCGTGTTCATCGCCGGCCTGATGGTCGGCCGGACCCCCGAGTACCTGGGCAAGAAGATCGGCACCCGCGAGATCAAGTTCGCGGCCTGCTACATCCTCATCACCCCGGCGCTGGTGCTGGGCTTCACGGCCGCGGCGATGGCGCTGGACACCCCGGCCAACTCGATGACCAACACCGGGGCGCACGGCTTCTCGGAGATCCTCTACGCCTACACCTCGGGCGCCAACAACAACGGCTCCGCCTTCGCCGGCCTGAACGCCGACACGCAGTGGTTCAACAGCACCATCGGCATCGCGATGCTGCTGGGCCGTTTCCTGCCCATGGTGTTCGTCCTGGCCCTGGCCGGCTCGCTGGCCGAGCAGAAGCCCGTTCCCGAGACCGCGGGCACGCTGCGCACCGACAAGCCGCTCTACACGGGCCTGCTCGTCGGCACGATCCTCATCGTCACCGGTCTGACCTACTTCCCGGCCCTGGCGCTGGGTCCGCTCGCCGAAGGGCTCGCGTCATGAGCACCACCACCCCCACTCGCGCACCACACGAAGACATCCCGACAGGTCACAAGCCGGCCGGGCGGGTCGGCGGCGGTCTCTTCGACCCGAAGCAGCTGCTGAGGTCCTTCCCCGACGCGGTGCGCAAGCTCGACCCCCGGATCATGATCAAGTCGCCGGTCATGTTCGTCGTCCTGATCGGCTCGGTGGTCACCACCGTGCTCGCGATCAAGGACCCGACGGACTGGTTCGGCTGGGCGATCACCGTCTGGCTGTGGCTGACGACGATCTTCGCGAACCTGGCCGAGGCCGTCGCCGAGGGCCGCGGCAAGGCCCAGGCCGACACCCTGCGCAAGGCCAAGACCGACTCCGTCGCCCGCCGCCTGACCAAGGACGGCAAGGGCGAGGAGCAGGTGCCGGGCGCGGAGCTGCGCATCGGCGACCTGGTGGTCTGCGAGGCCGGCGACATCATCCCCGGCGACGGTGACGTCGTCGAAGGCGTCGCCTCGGTGGACGAGTCCGCCATCACGGGTGAGTCCGCCCCTGTTATCCGGGAGTCCGGCGGCGACCGCTCGGCCGTCACCGGCGGCACGAAGGTGCTGTCGGACCGGATCGTCATCAAGATCACGACGAAGCCCGGCGAGACCTTCATCGACCGCATGATCGCCCTCGTCGAGGGCGCGGCCCGGCAGAAGACGCCCAACGAGATCGCGCTGAACATCCTTCTCGCGTCCCTCACCATCGTCTTCCTGCTCGCAGTGGTCACTCTGCAACCGTTCGCGATCTACGCAGACGCCAAGCAGTCCATGATCGTGCTCACCGCCCTGCTGGTCTGCCTGATCCCGACCACGATCGGCGCCCTGCTCTCCGCGATCGGCATCGCCGGCATGGACCGACTGGTCCAGCGTAACGTCCTGGCCATGTCCGGCCGGGCCGTCGAGGCCGCGGGCGACGTCTCGACCCTCCTGCTCGACAAGACCGGCACCATCACCCTCGGCAACCGCCAGGCCTCCGAGTTCGTCCCCGTCAAGGGCACCACGGCGGCGGAGCTCGCCGACGCCGCCCAGTTGTCGTCCCTCGCGGACGAGACCCCCGAGGGCCGGTCCATCGTCGTCCTGGCGAAGGAGAAGTACGGCCTGCGCGAACGCCACCAGGGCGAACTCGCCCACGCCGACTGGATCGCCTTCACCGCCCAGACTCGTATGTCGGGCGTGGACGTCGATGGCAAGCAGACCCGCAAGGGCGCGACCGGCTCGGTCATCACCTGGGTCAAGGAGCAGGGCGGCCAGGTCGCCGAGGACGCGCAAGCGCTCACGGACCAGATCTCCCAGGCCGGCGGCACCCCGCTGCTGGTGGCGGTGAAGGACGACAAGGGCGCCCGCGTCCTCGGTGTCATCCACCTCAAGGACGTGGTCAAGGAGGGCATGCGCGAGCGGTTCGACGAACTGCGCCGCATGGGCATCAAGACCGTCATGATCACGGGCGACAACCCGCTCACCGCGAAGGCCATCGCCGAGGAGGCGGGTGTCGACGACTTCCTCGCCGAGGCCACCCCTGAGGACAAGATGGCCCTCATCAAGCGGGAGCAGGCAGGCGGCAAGCTCGTCGCGATGACCGGTGACGGTACGAACGACGCCCCGGCGCTCGCCCAGGCCGATGTCGGTGTCGCGATGAACACGGGCACCTCGGCCGCCAAGGAGGCCGGGAACATGGTGGACCTGGACTCCAACCCCACCAAACTCATCGAGATCGTCGAGATCGGCAAGCAGCTCCTGATCACGCGTGGCGCGCTGACCACCTTCTCCATCGCCAACGACGTCGCAAAGTACTTCGCGATCATCCCGGCCATGTTCGCGGTGGTCTACCCGGGCCTGGACAAGCTCAACATCATGGGCCTGTCCTCCCCGAACTCCGCGATCCTCTCCGCCGTCATCTTCAACGCGCTGATCATCATCGCGCTCGTACCACTCGCCCTCAAGGGCGTCCAGTACAAGCCGACCAGCGCCGACAAGATGCTCCGCCGCAACATCGGGATCTACGGACTCGGCGGCCTGATCGCCCCGTTCATCGGCATCAAGATCATCGACATGCTCATCACCCTCATCCCCGGAATCGGCTGATCACGCGATGAACAACTCCGTATCCAGCACCCTCCGCCTGATCGGCGCCGGCCTGCGCGCCCTGCTCGTCCTCACGGTCATCTGCGGGGTCATCTACCCGCTGGCCGTAACCGGCATCGCCCAGGCCCTCTTCAACGACAAGGCCAACGGCTCCGAGATCAAGGACAAGAGCGGCCAGGTCGTCGGCTCCTCCCTCATCGGCCAGACCTACAACCTGCCCAAGCAGAACCCCGACGACGCCGAAGAAGCCTCCAAGCCGGACCTCAAGTGGTTCCAGCCCCGCCCCTCCAACGGTCTGGGCAGCAACAGCGTCAACATGCAGTACTCGCTGATCCTGTCCGGCGCCACCAACCGGTCCGCCGACAACGGCGCGGTCAACGGCAAGTGCACCAAGGGCGCTGAAGAGGGCACCCTCTGCGCCCAGGTCATCGCCGCCAAAGACGCCGTCGTCACCGACAACTCCACTGCGGACTACAAGGTCGAGCCCGAGGACGTGCCGGCCGACGCCGTCACCTCCTCCGGCTCCGGCCTCGACCCGAACATCTCCCCCGAGTACGCGAAGATCCAGGTCCACCGCGTCGCCGAGCAGAACCACATCGACGTCAAGCAGGTCGAGAAGCTCGTCGCCGACCACACCACGGGCCGGACGCTCGGCTTCATGGGCGAGCCTCGCGTCAACGTCCTCGAGCTCAACACCGCCCTCAAGGCACTGACCAAGAGCTGATGTTTCCCGTAGCAGGGGTCCGGAGTCGGCGGGACGTGGCTCGTTCGCGTCCCGCCGACTCCGCCCCGTATCCATTGAAAGAGGAAGGCCCCACACCGATGATCAAGGTGCTGGTGGTGGAAGACGACGCCCAGCTCGTCCGCGCACTCAAGATCAACCTGCAGGCGCGGAAGTTCGAGGTGCAGACGGCTTCCGACGGAGGCAGTGCCCTCAGACTTGCCGCTTCCCGCAAGCCGGACGTCATCCTCCTGGATCTCGGCCTGCCGGACATGGACGGCATCGATGTGATCAAGCGTGTCAGGGAGTCCAGCAGCCTACCGATCCTCGTCCTCTCCGCCCGCCACACCTCCGAGGAGAAGATCCTCGCCCTGGACGCGGGGGCCGACGACTACGTCACCAAGCCGTTCAGCATGGACGAGCTCCTCGCGCGGCTGCGGGCCGCTGTCCGCCGCCGGGAGATCCCGGCACCCGCCGACGAGGTCTCCGTGGTCACCACCGACGACTTCACCGTCGACCTGATCGCGAAGAAGGTCCGCCGGGGCGATCGCAGCGTGCGGCTCACCCCCACCGAGTGGCACCTCCTGGAGATCCTCATCAGCAACCCCGGCCGGCTGATCAGCCAGCAGCAGCTGCTGCTCGACGTGTGGGGGCCGACGTACTCCGAGCACACCAACTACCTGCGGGTCTACATGGCCCAGCTGCGCCGCAAACTGGAAGCGGACCCCTCGCACCCGAGGTACCTGATCACCGAGCCCGGCATGGGCTACCGCTTCGAGGGATGACGTCATGGGACGCGGCAAGTTTCGGATCTACCTGGGCTCGGCCCCCGGCGTCGGCAAGACGTACGCGATGCTCTCGGAGGGCCACCGACGGGTGGAGCGCGGCACCGATGTAGTCGTCGCCTTCGTCGAGCATCACAACCGTCCGCGCACCGAGGTGATGCTGCACGGCCTGGAACAGATCGCACGGCGCGAGCTGGAGTACCGGGACTCCACGTTCACCGAGATGGACGTCGACGCGATCCTCGCCCGGCGCCCCGCCGTCGCGCTGGTGGACGAGCTCGCCCACACCAACATCCCGGGCTCGCGCAACGCCAAACGCTGGCAGGACGTCGAGGAACTCCTCCAGGCGGGCATCGACGTCGTCTCGACCGTCAACATCCAGCACCTGGAGTCCCTGGGCGACGTCGTCGAGACCATCACCGGCGTCCGGCAGCGCGAGACGGTCCCCGACGAGGTGGTCCGGCGGGCCGACCAGATCGAGCTGGTCGACATGTCCCCGCAGGCGCTGCGCCGCCGCATGGCCCACGGCAACATCTACAAGCCCGACAAGGTCGACGCGGCCCTCTCCAACTACTTCCGCCCCGGCAACCTGACCGCCCTGCGCGAGCTCGCGCTGCTGTGGGTCGCCGACCGCGTGGACGAGTACCTCCAGGAGTACCGGGGCGAGCACAACATCCGCTCCACCTGGCAGGCCCGCGAACGCATCGTCGTCGGCCTCACCGGCGGACCGGAGGGCCGCACCCTCATCCGCCGTGCCGCCCGCCTCGCCGAGAAGGGCGCCGGCGGCGAGGTCCTCGCCGTCTACATCGCCCGAAGCGACGGACTGACGGCCGCCTCGCCGAAGGAGCTCGCGCTCCAGAGGACCCTGGTCGAGGACCTCGGCGGCACGTTCCACCACGTCATAGGCGACAGCATCCCCGACGCGCTGCTCGAGTTCGCCCGCGGGGTCAACGCCACCCAGATCGTGCTCGGCGTCAGCCGCCGCCGCTCCTGGCAGTACGCCTTCAGCCCCGGCGTCAGCGCCACCGTCGCACGCGAATCCGGACCCGACCTCGACGTCCACATCGTCACCCACGACGAGGCCGCCAAGGGCCGCCGCAGCCTGCCCGTCGCCCGCAGCGGACGGCTCGGCCGCTCCCGCCTCATCTGGGGCTGGATCGTCGGCATCGCCGGTCCCGCGCTCCTCGCGCTGCTCCTGAGCCAGGTCGTCCCCGACCTCGGGCTCGCCAACGACATGCTGCTCTTCCTCACCTTCACCGTGGCGGCAGCACTCCTGGGCGGTCTGCTCCCCGCCCTGGCCTCGGCAGCCTTCGGGTCGCTGCTCCTGAACTACTTCTTCACGCCGCCGGTCCACAAACTCACCATCGCCGACCCCAAGAACATCGTCGCCATCGCGATCTTCGTCGGCGTCGCCGTCTCCGTGGCGTCGGTGGTCGACCTGGCCGCCCGCCGGACCCACCAGGCCGCCCGGCTGCGTGCCGAATCCGAGATCCTCTCCTTCCTGGCCGGCAGCATCCTGCGCGGCGAGACCGCTCTCGACGCCCTGCTGGAGCGGGTGCGCGAGACGTTCGCCATGGATTCCGTGGCACTGCTGGAGCGCGGTAGCGAGGTCGACCCGTGGACCTGCGCGGGCAGTAAGGGCACTGGCCCGGTCAGCCGCCCTGAGGATGCCGATGTCGACATGCCGATCGGCGAGAACATGGCGCTGGCCCTGACCGGCCGGGTGCTGCCCGCCGAGGACCGCCGCGTGCTCGGCGCCTTCGCCGCCCAGGCCGCCGTCGTACTCGACCGCCAGCGACTGGTCGGCGAGGCCGAGGAGGCCCGTCGTCTGATCGAGGGCAATCAGATCCGCACCGCGCTCCTGGCCGCTGTCAGCCATGACCTGCGTACTCCGCTGGCCGGGATCAAGGTCTCCGTCACCTCGTTGCGCTCCACCGACGTCGACTGGTCCGAGGAGGACCGGGCCGAGCTCCTGAAGGGCATCGAGGACGGCGCCGACCGCCTCGACCATCTGGTCGGCAACCTCCTCGACATGTCCCGCCTCCAGACCGGCACCGTCACCCCGATCATCCGGGAGACCGACCTCGACGAGGTCGTCCCGATGGCCCTGGCCGGCGTACCCGATGACAGCGTCGACCTCGACATCCCCGAGACGCTCCCGATGGTCGCCGTCGACCGCGGCCTGCTGGAACGCGCCGTCGCCAACATCGTCGAGAACGCCGTCAAGTACAGTCCCGGCGGCCAACCCGTCCTCGTATCCGCGAGCGCCCTCGCCTACCGCCTCGAACTACGCGTCGTCGACCGCGGACCCGGCGTCCCCGACGAGGCCAAGAACCGCATATTCGAGCCTTTCCAGCGTTACGGAGACGCGCCCGCAGGCGCCGGTGTCGGGCTCGGCCTCGCGGTCGCCCGGGGCTTCCTGGAAGCGATGGACGGCACCTTGACCGCAGAGGACACCCCCGGTGGCGGCCTGACGATGGTCATCACCCTGCCCGTCAAGGACGGGGTGCAGCCGGGACTCCCCCATCTCCCGGCCGACGCCACGACCTGACCCGGCCGCCCCGCGCCTTCGGGGACGGACTCACCATCCGGGGTCGGGAGTGGCCGGGTCGGCCCGACGTGCCGGGTGGGGCTGGACGCCGGTCATCAGGACGTCCAGGCCCCGCCGGGTCGTCGCGAGCACCACCCGGTCGCCTGCCCGCAGGACGCGGCCATGCGGCGGGCGCCAGTCGAAGCCGGTCGCTCGCGGCACGTACAGACCGCCCAGCGTGTCCGAAGAGGAAGTCGGACGGTACGCCGCCGAGCCCTCCGACGAACCCACCGCCAGCACGCGCCATTCGTTCCGCTTGAACGCCTCGTGAATCGAGAACCCCTCCAGCTCGGGGTGCCCGCCCACGTCCACCACAGTGAACAGCAGCACCCCGCGCTCGACCGGCATCACGCCCAGGACGTGGCGGCCCATCATCGCCGCGCGAACGAGGGCGCCGCCAGCGCCGACACACTGCGGCTGCGCGTCGGCGCGTGCGGATACGAGGCGCGCAGCGTGTGCGAGACGGTGGCCGCGAAGTCGTCGTCGTAGAGCCGCATCACCACCCGGATGTCCGGATTGGCCTCGCGGGCGGCCATCACGATGTCCAGGTTGGCGCTGTCGTCCTTGCTGAGCACGAGGAGCGACTTCGCCCGCCCGATCCTCGCCAGGTCGAGGACGCGCGGGTCCGTGGCGTCGTCCAGGAGCAGAGGCACGCCGAGTTCACCGGCACGGGCGACGCCGCGTGCCAGCGGGTCGCGTTCGATGACGACCACCTTGTGGTGGGTGGTCCGCAAGCGGCCCAGAACCCGGGTGCCGATCTTGCCGAGGCCGACGAGGACGATGTGGTCGCCGAGGGTCTCGGTGGGCGGGTGGGCGGCGGCAGCGGTCCGGAACGCCTCGCTGGCGTTCATCGTCGCGGCCACGACGAGGGGCAGTACTGCCAGCCCGACGAAGCCGGCGATGAGTTGGAGCACCCGGCGTGTCGGTTCCTCGTCCGTCGCGGGGTCTCCCATGGTGAAGATGTCCAGCATCGGCAGATAGACCGCCTTCCACAGCGGTATCCCGTCGACCAGCGTGAGCGTGGCGAGCGACAGCAGCACCACGACGGCGGCGAGGAGTCCGAAGACGGACATGACCTCGCGCGAGACGAAGACCTTCCAGGGCAGTTGCGTGAGCCGGTCACGGAGCCAGCCGCCCGGCCTGCGCGCGTCGGCCGGTGCCTCCGGGACCTGGTCGTGGGTGACCTCCTCCAGCATCAGCCGGCCGTGAGTGAACTGCCGGTGGTACGAGGTGACCGTGTCCGGGAGGAGCTGCGTGCCGTCGGCACCGGGAGTCTCGGCGCTGTCCTGGCTGCGCGGATCGTCTCGGTCCGTCCCGGAGAAAACCGCCAGCGTGGCGAGGTCCGAGGCGTGCGGCGCCTCGCCCGCCGGACGCACCACACCGCGGAACACCTTGCCGTCGACCTGGAGGGTGTGCCCCTGGCCGAGCGCGGCGGCGGCCACCAGCTCGGGCACGGCGGTGTCGGCGTCGGAGAGCACGGTGGTGGAGGCGTCGACGAATCCTTCCTCCAGGTCCGGCGTCCGAGCGGCAACGGCACGGTCCAGGAGTTGTTCCAGGTGACGGCCGCGCTCACGGTGGTACATCCGGATGACCAGCCGGATCGACGGGTTGATGCTGCGGGCGAGCAGCGCGGCCATCATGTTGGTCTGGTCGTCGCCGTAGGTGAGGGCGAGCGCGGCGGCCCGCTCGACTCCTGCCGCCCGCAGTGTCTGGTCATCGGGGCGGGCCGAAATGATCAGTTCCACGGGCGAGTGGGGGTTGTGGTGCAGTGCGTCGATCTCCCCACCGTGCTCATCACGACGGGACGGCAGCACCACCGTGACGGTCTCACCGCACACGGCGTCGAGCTCGACCGCGAGGCGACGGGCCAGGCCGTCGTCCCCGCAGATCACCATGTGCTGAGAGCGTGGAGCAACATACGGCAGTAGAGTGAGAGTTGAGGTCACATCTGATCAGAATGGATCGGCGGCGCCACGGTTGCACTCGCACGCGAGTTCGCCGTCAATGTTGCGTATGGACCGACGCCGGGACGGAACGGCGGGCCAGCCGGGCGATGGCGAATGAAAACCATCGCCACGGCTGTAGTCGGCGCCCGTCAGCCAGGCCCCACGGCACGCCGTGCCGCGAGGGGCGCGGGAACGCCAGGCAGGGACAGCGTCATGGTCAGGCCGCCTCCGGGGGTGTCCTCGGGTGTCAGCGTGCCGCCCATCGCCTCGGCGAGTCCCCGGGAGAGTGCGAGCCCGAGCCCGACGCCCGTCGTGTTGTCGGTGTCGCCGAGGCGCTGGAACGGCACGAACGCGTTCTCGCGGTCCGCCTCGGGGATTCCGGGCCCACGGTCTACGACCCGGAACTCCACCCGGTCGTCGAGCGCGCTGGCCGTCAGCAGAACGCGCTGTCCGGGCGGGGTGTGCCGGGCGGCGTTGCTGAGCAGGTTGGCGACCACCCGCTCGAGCAGTGGCGGGTCGGCCAGCACCGCAGGGGCCTCTTCCACGCTCCGGATGTCGATGACGGGCGCATCTGCGGGCATTCCGTCCAGTGCGGCGGGCAGCACTTCCATCAGGTCCGTGGCTCGTAGGTCCAGCTTCAAGGCCCCCGCCTGCAGTCGGCTCATGTCGAGGAGGTTCTCGACGAGGCGGTTGAGCCGGGCCATCGACTCGTCGGCGGTGGCGAGGAGTTCGTCCCGGTCCTCCTCGCTCCACGCCACGTCCCGGGCGCGCAGGGAGGCAATGGCGGCCCAGCCGGCCGCGAGGGGGGTCCGTAGATCGTGGCTGACCGCCGCGAGGAGGGCGGTACGCATTCGGTCAGCCGCCTTGACGGGTTCGACCTCGGCGGCCGCCTCGGCCAGCCGGGCCCGTTCGACCGCGACCGTGACGTGCGCGGCGAAGGCTGCCAGGACACGCCGGTCGGAGGCGGACAGCGGACGCCCCCGCAGTACGAGATACCCGCCCTGGCCCACCGGGACTGCCACGGACGAGGTGTTCTCCGTGGCCGGTTCGGCGGTGAGCTCGACGGAGTCCATCCCGAAGGTCTCCCTGGTCCGTTCGAGGAGCGCGGGAACGGCCTGGTCCCCCCGCACGATGGAGCCGGCGAGCGAGGAGAGCGTCTCCGCCTCGGCCGTCGCCCTGGCGGCTCTGCGCGACAGCCGCAGCGACCGGTCGATCGTGGCGGCGACGGTCCCCGCGACCACCCCGAACACCACCAGCGCGAGGATGTTGTTGGGCTCGGCGATGGTGAACTCGCCGACCGGCGGAATGAACCAGTAGTTCAGCAGGAGCGAGGCCGTCACGGACGCGACGAGGGCCGACACCACTCCGCCCACGCACGCCACTCCGACCACCGTCACCAGGAACAGCAGCGCCTCACTGGTGAGGTTGAGGCTGCCCCGGGTCCGGTCGAGCAGAAAGGTGAGCGCGAGCGGGAGCACGAGACCCAGTACCGGTCCGGCGATCAGGCGGGAGTTCGGCAGAGTCCGCCGTCGCGAGGGCAGCAGTCTTCCGTGTCCCGCCCGTTCGTGCGTGACCATGTGAACGTCGATGTCCTCGGACAGTGCGACGATCGTCTCACCCGTACCCCGCCCGGTGAGGAAGCGCTCTACGCGACCGCGTCGGCTCGTACCGATCACCAGCTGGGTGGCGTTCTCCGCGCGGGCGAACTCGGTGAGCGCCGTGGGCACATCCTCACCGATCAGGGAGTGGTAGGTGCCGCCGAGGCTTTCGACAAGGGCGCGCTGGCGGACCAGCGCTGAAGCCGACGCTCCCGCTGCCAGGCCGTCGCTGCGCGCTATGTGCACGGCGAGGAGGTCGCCGCCCGCCGAGCGGGCGGCGATCCTGGCAGCCCGCCGGATGATCGTTTCTCCCTCGGGTCCGCCGGTGATGGCGACCACCACCCGCTCCCGGGTCTCCCACACTCCCCCTATGCCGTGCTCGACGCGGTACTTCTGCAGTGCCTCGTCCACGCGCCCGGCCACCCACAGCAGCGCCAGCTCCCGCAGCGCGGTGAGGTTTCCGACCCGGAAGTAGTGGGACAGGGCCGCGTCGACCTTCTCCGGGGCGTAGATGTTCCCGTGCGCCATGCGCCGTCGCAGCGCCTCGGGTGGCAGGTCCACCAACTCTATCTCGGTGGCCCGGCGCACCACTGCGTCCGGAACGGTCTCGTGCTGCGGGACCCGGGTGATCTTCTCGACGACGTCGCCCAGGGACTCCAAATGCTGGATGTTGACGGCCGTCACCACGTCGATCCCCGCCGCGAGGAGCGCCTCCACTTCCTGCCAGCGCTTGGCGTGGCTTCCGCCGGGAACGACGGAGTGGGCCAGTTCGTCGACGAGCGCCACCTCGGGCCGCCGTTCCAGGACGGCCGCCAGGTCCATCTCGGCGTACGAGCCTCCCCGGTACGTACGTTCCACGCGTGGCAGGACCTCCAGGCCGGCCAGCTTCTCCTCGGTCAGGCGGCGTCCGTGACACTCGACGAAGGCCACCACCACGTCCGTCCCCCGGTCCGCCCGCCGCCGCCCTTCATCCAGCATCCGGTACGTCTTGCCCACGCCGGGGGCCGCCCCGACAAAGACCTTCAGTCTTCCGGGCCGGACAACCGCCTCCGCCACGTCACGTGCCTCCTCACGCCGAAGAACGCCCCGGTCCACGAAGGGGCTCCCCTGGGTGGCAGAGGCACACAAGTCCTGCTCACGCACATCATCGGGCGAAATTCCGCCGGATCGCGGTTGAGCGCGGGCACATTGACGCTGTCCTGACACAGTCCATGCGGATATGGTGAAGGCGGTGTGCCGGGAAGTCTGGTCGGCGTGACGGGCCACGTGGCCCCGATCTCGATTCCAGGGGCCCAAGGGGCGGCATGCGCAGCGTTGGTACGGTCTTGTTTCTCGTTGTCCTCGCCACCCTCGTCGCGACCGGTGCCCGCCGCTGGCGCATACCGGCTCCCTCCTTGCTCGTCGTCGCGGGCCTCGCCGTCGCCCTGCTTCCCGGGGCCCCCGAGATACACATCACCCCCGAGATCATCGGCCTCGTCGTCCTGCCACCCCTGCTGTACGCCAGCGCCGAAGAGCTGTCGTGGCGCGAGCTGCGTGCCGTGTGGAAGCCGGTGTCCGTACTCGCCGTGGGTCTCGTACTGGCCTCGGCCGCGGTGGTGGGATTCGTGGCCTCCGCGCTGACTCCCCTGTCCTGGCGGATGGCACTGGTCCTCGGGGCCGTGCTCGCGAGCACCGACCCCGTGGCGGTCACCGCGCTCGGCCGGCGCCTCGCACTGCCGCCCAGGGTCCAGGTCATGGTCCAGGCCGAGAGCCTGTTCAACGACGCCACCTCCCTCGTCCTCTTCCGGGTCGCGGCGAGCATCGCGATCGCCTCCTCCGCTGTCTCCTGGGGCAGCGCCGGCAGTGAGTTCGCCCTGCTCGCCGGAGGCGGCACCCTGATCGGGGCCGCGATCGCCGGAGTCGTGATGCTGATCCGGCGCCGCATCGAGGACCCGGTCCTGGAAACGGTGGTCGCGCTCGTCACCCCGTACGCCGCCTACGTCCTGGCCGAGACCGCCCACACGTCCGGCGTCACGTCCGTGGTCGTGGCCGGCGTCCTCGTGGGCGGCAGCGGCGATCGCCTGACCAGCGCACCCATCCGCCTCCAACTGCACGCCGTCTACGGCACGGTGATCTTCCTGCTCGAAAGCGTCGTGTTCAGCCTGATCGGTCTCTCCCTACCGGGTCTGATCCGCGAGCTGGGCGACGAAAACCGGCTCTGGCCGGTCTACGCACTGGCCCTGGCAGGCACCCTCATCACGGTACGGATCCTGTGGATCTTCCCGCTCTCCGCCCTGCTCCAGTGGAAGAACAGGAAGGCCAAAACCAACTGGCGGATCCCCGCCGTCCTGTCGTGGGCGGGAACCCGCGGTGTCATGCCCCTCGCCGCAGCCCTGTCCATCCCCATCGCCGCTGCGGACGGATCTCCGCTGGCTCAGCGCCCTTTGGTGCTGGTCCTGACCTCGTCCGTCGTGGTCGTCACCCTCGTCGTCCAGGGCTTCACCCTCGCCGCGGTCGTCCGCCGCTCGGGGATCGGCCTCGAACCGGATCACACCGAACGCGAGGAGACCGGCGCGCGACTGCGTCTGGCCGAAGCGGGTCTGCGCCGGCTGGACGAACTGTCCGGACTCGAGGCCGCACCCGGGGCAGTACTCGATCGACTCCGTCGTGCCCTGCAAGCCCGTCGCGACCATGCCCACGACAGGCTCGGCGACGACGAGGGGCCGTACGAGTCCGCCGACCAGGTCTACCGACACCTGCGCCGCGACCTGATCAATGTCGAGGCCGCCGAACTCCGGCGCCTCTACGACGACCACCACATCAGCGACACCACCCGCCGACAGCTCCAGCGCACGCTCGACCTCGAGGAGGCACGGCTCTCCGACCTGTGAGCGCCGCCCTGGGGCTACCCGGACATCGGGCTTGCGCCGGCACACCGCCTGGCCGTCAATTCATCGTCAGCGTCGCGCCCAAGAAGCGTCAGAAGTTCGTCAGGACCCCTATCGCCCACGACCTCGCTCCCGTTCGCTGGTGAGGTTGAAATCCAAGCGAGGGGTCGGGTCGAGTACGAGTGAGTACGGAGACTGTCGTAGGCATCGTCATCGCGGTGAGCCTGGTCGGATATCTCGTCCTGGCGTTCTTCTACCCGGAGAAGTTCTGAGCAGGAGGTCGCGGACCAGGTGCTTGTGGTCGAGCACCGGGCACACTGCCCGCCCTGGAGATCGCACCGGCTGTACGGCTTGCCCCTGCCCCAAGTGGTTGCCGTCGGCCGTGATGTCGAGGGTCGGGCTACGGCTCCAGCGGTGGAGGCTCCGTTGAAGTCCAGCGGCTGCCCGCCCTCGGCGGCCGGCCACCTCCGGACCCCCACCCGCCGGCTCGCGCGGCACGCCTGCCTACGGAACCGTCAGGCTGCGCGACAGAGTTCCGCAGGGCCGGCCGGGGCCGCGGTGCGGGCCACCGTCCCGTGCGCGGGCCGGGCGGTGCGGACGGCGGCCGTGGCCTGACGGTTCCGCGCGAAGACGACGAGGCGCAGCACCGCGAACCGTGCGACACCGGCGAGTGCGGAGGCGAACAGGTAGACGACCTGTTCGAGTACCGCACCGGGCGCGGCCACCAGCTGCTGCAGGACGACCATCGCCGCGCAGGTCACCGCGTACGCGGCCGCCGCGGACCCGGCCGACTGTGCGTGCTGGTGCCAGGTCGCGCACGCGCACGCGCCGAAGGTGAAGCGGGCGTGCAGCTCGGTGGCGAGGAGCGTGGAGCCCACGGAGATCAGGGCGTTGGCCAGGAACCAGGGAATCCAGGAGGCGAGGGCCATCACGGCGAAGCTGGAGGCGGCCCCCACCCCGCCGCCGCACAGCACGAAGCGGGCGAAGGCGGTGAAGGCGCCGGGTGCCGCCTGCTCCTGGCTCTGAGCCGTCTCCATGATCCGTTCCCTTTCGACGGCTCACGGCGCGTAACGCGCACCGCTCGGCTTCGGTACGTGCCGGAATCGTGGTGCATGCCGTGGCACCCCGCCGCAGATGCCTCTGTCTGCCCTGACGCCGGCTGATGCCGCCCCGGGGCGCGTGAGAGGTTCGTTTCGGCCGGACCGCGACCATGCTGATCATCCGGGGCCCTGGCACCGTCCGCCGGGCGGGCGGAAGGCGGTACCAGGGCCCGGATACCGCCCTGCCGCGCTACTTGGTTTCGAGGTCGCGGCGGGCCAGGCCCCGGAGGGCTGCCCACACGAGGGCGGCGGCGATCAGTGTGAGGATCACCAGGGGCGTCCAGCGCATGTCCGCGGCGGGCAGCCGGGGGACGTGGCCGAACGGGGAGAGGTTGTTCAGCCAGCCGGGGAACTGCAGAAGTTGTCCCAGGTAGCCGATGGCGAAAGCGCTGACCGGGACGACCCAGGCCGCCGTGGCAGCCCGCGGGAACCAGCCGTAGAGGGCCGCGGTGATGCCCACGGTGACCCAGAGCGCCGGTGCGTAGGCGAGGGCTGCGCCCACGAGCTTGAGGAACAGACCGCCGTCACCGGTGGAGGCGGCACCGGAAATGCCGAGCCCGAGTCCGGCCACGAACAGCAGCACAGTGCCACCGATCAGTGCGACGGCCAGATGGCTCCCGAGCCAGCCGGCGCGGGAAAGCCCGGTGGACAGTACGGATTCGGCGCGCCCCGCGCTCTCTTCCGCTCGTGGGCGCAGCGCCGCGATGACGACGTACACGGAGGCGACCACGGCCACGATCGACATGATCATCGCGGCGAAGGACTCGACGACGGTGGCCCCGCCGAGCCGTTTCAGGGCCTCCTGAATCTGATCGATGTCCTTGAGCATGTCCTCGGCGTCCCCGAGGATCGAGCCGTACATCGATCCGAGGAGGAAGAGGCCGGCGCCGAAACCGATGAGCAGGCCGCGGTGCAGGCGCACGGCGAAGCCGAACGGGCGGACCAGCGCCTCGGAGGCCGTGGGACGGCCGAGCCTGGCGGCGCGCAGGCCCGCGCCCACGTCCCGGCGGGTGCTGAGGGCGAATCCGGTGGCGGCGCAGGCCGCCGCGAGGGCGAGGGACAGGAGCAGCGGCCACCAGCGGTTGTCGACGAAGACATAGGTGCGCTGGGCCCAGCCGATCGGGGAGAGCCAGGACAGTGTGTCGTTGCCGACGTCCCCCGAGGCGCGCAGGGCGTAGGCGGCTCCGATGACGGCGAGCGCCATCCCGGAGGCCGCCCGGGAGTGCGCGGTGATCTGCACGGTGATCGCCGCCACGCAGGCGAAGACGATGCCGACGCCGGCGTGCGCGAGGCCGTAGAGCAGGGATCCACCGGTGTCGATTCCCTCGATGCCCATCCGGCTCAGGCCGACGGTGAGGAGCAGGGCCAGGCCGAGGTTGGCGATGGCGGCCACGGCGAGCGCCGCTGCCAGATGCGCGTGGCGGCCGACCACGGTGGAGCGTACGAGCTCCGCGCGGCCGGTCTCCTCCTCGGTCCGGGTGTGCCGCGTGACGATGAGTACGCTCATCAGCGCGACCAGCACAGCGGCGAAACCGAGCATCCGGTGTCCGAGCATGGCGCCGAAGGTGTAGTCGTCCAGGTAGTGCTGAGGCCCTGTCATAGCCATGGCGGCCGGGGTGTCCGAGCTCCGGGCGATCGCGGCGCGGTCGGCCGCGGTGGGGTAGAGCGTCTTGACGTTGTTCGCGGTTCCGGCAGACGCGACGAACAGGGCGAACACCCATACCGGGATGCGGATGCGGTCCCGACGCAGGTTGAACCGGACGAGGGTGGCGGTGCCGGCGAAGGTACCGCCCCCTGCCGGGGCGTGAACCGGGGCAGAGGCCAG
The DNA here is from genome assembly GCF_045161815.1 of Streptomyces avidinii. NCBI lineage: Bacteria > Bacillati > Actinomycetota > Actinomycetes > Kitasatosporales > Streptomycetaceae > Streptomyces > Streptomyces avidinii. Next base: position 7,451,364 of record NZ_CP108863.1, on the reverse strand, counting down.
GGAGGCCGTTGTGGTGCTCATCGGGCCGCACCGTCCGCGATGGCGGAGTGCCCGTTCGCGGCGAGTTCGTCGCCGTAATGCCGCAGCATCAGCTCCTCCAGGGTCGGCGGGTGGCTGACGAGGCTGCGGAGTCCTGACTGGCTGAGCGCGCGGACCGCCTGGTCGAGGTGCTCGCCGTCCACGGCGAAGCGCACCCGGGCACCCTCGCTGCGCAGCTCGTGCACGCCCGGCAGACCCGCCAGACCTGTCGCGGGGAACGAGGTCTCGGCCTCGATCGTCGTACGTGTCAGGTGCCGCATCCCGCTCAGCGTGCCGGACTGGACGACCCGGCCCTGGCGGATGATGCTGACCCGGTCGCAGAGCTTCTCCACCTGGGCCAGGATGTGGCTGGACAGCAGGATGGTCCGGCCGGCGGCCTTGGCCTGGAGGATCACGTCCTGGAACACGACCTCCATCAGGGGGTCGAGTCCGGCGGTGGGCTCGTCGAGGAGCAGGAGTTCGGCGTCGGAGGCGAGAGCGGCGACGATGGCGACCTTCTGCCGGTTGCCCTTGGAGTAGGTGCGTCCCTTCTTCGTGGGGTCGAGGTCGAAGCGTTCGATCAACTCGTTCCGGTGTCGCTTGTCGAGTTTTCCGCGCAGCCGGGAGAGCAGGTCGATCGCCTCGCCGCCGGTCAGGTTCGGCCAGAGCTCCACGTCGCCCGGTACGTAGGCGAGCCGCCGGTGGAGTTCGACCGAATGGTTCCAGGGATCCTTGCCGAGCAGCTGCGCCGTGCCGGCGTCGGCGCGCAGGAGTCCGAGCAGGACCCGGATGGTGGTGGACTTCCCCGCACCGTTCGGCCCGAGGAAGCCGTGAACCTCGCCCGTCTCGACACCGAGGTCGAGTCCGTCGAGGGCGTGGGTCCGACCGAAGGACTTCCGCAGGTCGGACAGCATGATCGCCTTCGTCATGATTAAAAAGGTACGATACATTCACAAGATTGTGAATATAAGGAACCGTTAAAATTGTGGGACCTGTCGAGTCGGAGGAGGACACAGCGTGTCGGTGGAAAAGACCCCGCAGGAAGCGGAGGCGGTCTCGGAGTTCGTTGAACGGTTCGCCTCCGAACTCGCCGAGGCGGGCATGCAGATGATGCCGGCGCGGATCTTCTCATGTCTCATGGCAGAGGACAGCGGCGTCCTCACCTCGGCCGAACTCTCCGAACGGCTGCATGTCAGCCCGGCGGCCGTCTCCGGAGCCATCGGCTATCTCGCCCGCGTCGGACTGGTGAGCAGGGAGCGCGAACCCGGCTCGCGGCGGGACCGCTACCGGGTCCGCAACAACGCCTGGTTCGAATCGATGGCCCAGCGGGACGAGCTCATGCTGCGCTGGATCCGCGTTCTGAACGAGGGTGTCGACACCATCGGCGGGGGGACCCCGGCAGGCCGACGGCTGGCGGACAGCAGCGAGTTCTTCGAGTTCCTGATGACCGAACTGACCGGCGTACTCGCACGGTGGCGTGCACTCCAGAGCGAGCAGGCGGCCCGGACTCCGTAGCGCCTCCATGCCTGTTCTGGGGTCGGCGCTGGGGGGTGCCCCGGTGCGGTACCACCGGACTCACCGTCACGCTGCGGCTGGCTGAACCAGCCCGATTGTCCGGTGAGAAAGGTGATGGGGTGTCCAAGCTCGACGTGACTGCGATTCCGCCGCAGCCGAACGTGAACGACCCGGCCGTCTACGAGTGGTACCACGCGATGCGGGACGAACACCCGGTCCATCAGGACCCCGTGACGGGGTGGTGGGTGGCCTACCGGTATGCGGACGCCCGGCATGTCCTCACCCACCCCGAGATCTTCTCCTCGCAGATGCACCGGATGGGCTTCCCCGAGACGGGGCTGGAGAGCCTCCCCCAGATGGACCCGCCGCGGCACACGCGTGTGCGCCAGATCCTGAGTACGGCCTTCACGCCGCACTCGATATCCGGCTTCGAGCCGCAGATCATCCGCACCACGAACGAGATCATCGACGGGTTCATCGGCAAGGACAGCGTGGACCTGGTGGCGGAGCTCGCGTACACGGTTCCGATCGCGGTCATCCTGGAGATCCTGGGGCTGCCGGCCGAAGACCGGCACCTCTTCTACCACTGGGCCCGCAAGGTCATGAACGTCACCCCCGAGGAAATGGCCCAGGAGGGCTTCGCGGAGGCGCTGGGCGAGCTCCAGCAGGAGGCCGTGTCATACCTGCGCGAGAAGGTGCGCGAGCGCCGCAACAAGCCGGGCGACGAAATGCTCACCCGGCTCTCCAACGCCGAGCTCGACGGCGACCGGCTCACCGAGGACGAGACGGTGAACTTCGCGAACGTCATGTTCGCGGGCGGCCACATCAGCACGACGATGACGATCGCCAACTCGGTCGACCTGCTCGACCTGAACCCGCGGGCGATGGCCGAGGTCGAGGGCCTCCAGGAACTCCTCGTCCGGCAGCCGGTGCAACGGCGCACGGCGCGGACCCGCGCCCGTGGGGCGTGGGAGGCGGCCGACGGCCGGTCCACGCCACCGGTGAGCGTCAACTACGTCCGCGTTCCCGGGTTCGTCTCCGGTGTCCTGCTGCTGGTCTGGTGGCCGCTGATCCTGGAACGGGTCGGGCACTACACCGCCGCGACCGCCCTCCCGGCGGACGGCTTCCTGGCCCGGTGGCTGCTGATCACCGCCGCGCTGTTCGCCGCCTCGGCCATGGTCCTGATCGTACGGACATGGGGCCGGAGCCGGGCTCAGCGGCAGGCCCGCAGCGCGACGAAATGACGGCCTCCAGTACTGGTCCACCGCTCGGCCTCGGTCCATCCCTCCGACGCTGCCTGGCGGTTCAGCGCCGCGGCGCCGACCACGGCCCATGGGAAGACGGTACTCACGGGCCATTGCCCGGCATGGATACGGACGCGGCGGCGCTCGTCCACATCAGTGGCGGCAACCTCCACCAGGAGGAGGCCTTCCCGGTGCACGAGGGCTCGGACGCGGCGGAGCAACCGCCGGGGGTCACCGCCGATGCCGATGTTCCCGTCGATCAGCAGCGCCGTCCCCCACCGGCCCTCGTCGGGGAGCGGATCGAAGACGGACCTGCTCATCGCGGACCCGCCCCGGCACACCGTCGTGATCACGGCGGAGGGACAGACGTCGATGCCGAGGACCGGGCGGCCCCGCCCCGTCAACGCCTCGACCAGCCGGCCAGCGCCGCATCCGATGTCCAGCACCCGGCCGGCGCACCGGCCGAGCACAGTCCGGTCGGCCTCGTCCGCCCGGCCACACCACCGCTCCAGATCCAGGGGGAAGTGCCAGCCCTCCGCATCGCGCAGGGACAGGGCGCGCTGCGGGGTGTGCATCGCCTGCGCGTATGCGCTGCTGCTCCAGGCCCGGTGTTCATGAGCGGTCATCCCCCATGTCTCGCCGCACAGCCCGACCGCAGTGCGCTCCGGGCCACCGATTCCCCCGGATGGGCTCGCATCGCGCACTACCGGAACGGGTGCGCGGCCGAGGCTGATACGGCTTCGTGATCAAGGCATCCTTGGGCAGTGTCTTCGATATCGGTACAGCCTCAACAGCCCGCCCCTGATGGGCGGATGGTCGTATGCGGCGACGACGGGCTGGCCCGTCGGCTGGCCTCCGAACTGCGGGAGGTCTACAAGGAGCGGGTGACGCTCGTAGCGCCCGCCGCCCACAACACCCGGCCCAGCGTCGGCCGTGCTCCCGGGGCACCCGGGCGCGGGCTGCTGGGCCGGGTGCCCCTGCCCCGGGCACGGACCGCGGGCGGCGGGCCGCCGGCCGAGCGGGAGCTGGAGATCCTGGACGCGGCGGAGCCGGACGAGGCGGTACTGGCCGCTGCGGGGGTGGCCGGGGCCGCCGCCCTGGCGCTCGTCTACGAGGACGACGACACCAACGTCCGGGCCGCCCTGGTGGCACGCCGGCTCAACCCGAGGCTGCGGCTGGTGATCCGGCTCTACAACCGCAAGCTCGGCCAGCACCTGGAGGAGCTCCTGGACCAGGCCGCGATGGTGGCGGAGCCGGGTATCGACCTGCGGGAGCTGGACTCCTCGACCACCGTGCTCTCCGACGCCGATACGGCCGCGCCCGCGCTGGCCGCAAGCGCCGTCGCGGGTACGAGCAAGGTGGTCCAGGCCGACGGTCTCCTGCTGCGCGCGGTGGAGCGTACGCCTCCGGGGAGAGGCGAGGTGGCCGACCCCGGCCTGTGCACCCTGGCGCTCCTGTCCGCGACGACGAGTGACCCGGCAGGCGCCGAGGGCGCGGAATCCAGCGGGGACCGCGGCCCGCAGCTGCTGCCGGACGACCGGGCCGTCGCCGCCGCGACGGGGCGAGGCATCCTGGCCCTCGAAACGGTCACGCACACGGACCCGACCCGGAGGAGACAAAGACTCGGCGCCGGGGCGCTCCCGGTGGCCTCCTTGTTCTCCCGGCGGCTGCGCTGGTCCATGGCCGGGATGGTCGCCGCGGTGGCAGCCCTCGCTGTGGCGTCGTGGGTGACGACCGGCGACCATCCCCTGCACGCCGCGTACATCACCCTGCTCGACATCTTCGCGATCAACGACCCCGCGGTGGGAGACGCCACTCAGCGCCAGGTCCTGCAGATCCTGGGCGGGTTCGTGGGCCTGCTCCTGCTCCCGGTGCTGGTGGCCGCCGCCCTGGAGGCGCTCGGGGCGTTCCGTACGGCAACCGTGCTGCGTCAGCCCCCGAGGGGACTGTCGGGCCACGTGGTCCTGCTCGGGCTCGGCAAGATCGGCACGAGGGTGCTGGCCCGGCTGCGGGAACTGGAGATCCCGGTCGTGTGCGTGGAATCCGACCCGCAGGCACGCGGCCTCGCGCTCGCCCGCAGCCTGCGCGTGCCCGTGATCATCGGCGATGTGACCGACGAGGGCGTACTGGAGTCGGCCCGTGTCCACCGGGCCCACTCGCTGCTCGCCCTGACGAGCTCGGACACCACCAACCTCGAGGCCGCCCTGTACGCCCGCACCGTCAAGCCGAACCTGCGGGCCGTACTGCGCCTGTACGAGGACGACTTCGCCACCGCCGTCTACCGCACGCTACGGGCCGCGCACCCCGCCGCCCTGACCCGCAGCCGCAGCGTGACGCACCTCGCCGCCCCCGCCTTCGCCGGAGCGATGATGGGCCGGCAGATCCTCGGTGCCATCCCGGTCGAACGGCGGGTCCTGCTCTTCGCCGCCGTGGACGTGGCCGGCCATCCGTACCTGGAGGGCCGCACCATCGCGGAGTCGTTCCGCCCGGGCGCATGGCGGGTCCTCGCCCTCGACACCGCCTCCCCGGAGGACCGCCGGCCCGACCTCGCCTCCGCCCCCGCCGAGGAGCCGGCGCGGCAGTCGGGCCTGGTCTGGGACCTGCACCCCGGGTACGTCCTCAAGCCGGAGGACCGCGTCGTCCTGGCCGCCACCCGTCGCGGGCTGGCCGAACTCCTCGGACGCGGGGAAGCCGTCCCCCGCCGACCGGATGGCCGGATCTGAGACAACCTCGTCATTGGTGGACACGAGGGCGAGCCGACAAGGATCGACCACGTAGTCACTGCCGTGTCGACCGGTTCATCGTTCGCGCAGCGTGCGCACAACGGCGGCCGGTGAAGGGTGCAGGACCTTCATTCGTGCTGGTGGTGACGACGAGCTTGGCGGCGATGTCGCGGCCGAGGCGCTCGGGTTCGTGGACTACGAGGATGACGGGCATGCCGGAGGCGCGGCCGTCACTGACGAGAGCCACCGCCTTGTCCAACTCGGGGCGCGGGGCGGCGCGGGCAGACGTCTTCTCGGAGAAGATCCGTTCATCGCAGCGCGGGTGCCGAGGCCTGGCCGCGGTGGGCGTCGGGTCACCACTGGGCGATGAGCGGCGTGTCCGGTTCGCGCTGTCGCCAGGCTTCGGTGATGCGGACGAGGCGGGCGGGGGCGGCGATGCCATGCACGATTGCGATCTTGTCTTCGGTGACGTCGAACGTCACGGCGCCCATGACCTGGTCGCCGAGGACAAAGAGGATGGCGGGGGCGCCGTTGACGACCGCGTAGTGGAGGGCGGGCGTGCCGCCGACGAGCCGCCGCTTTGCGGGCGTGGGCTTGAAGCCGCCACTCATGAGGGCGGCGGCGCGCGGCGGTTATGCGGGTCCGGGCGCGGTGGAGGTGCTGCTGGCTCGCGGACTCGGTGATGTCGAGGATCTCGGCGATCTCGGCGTGGCCGTAGGCGAACGCTTCGCGCAGGATGTAGACGGCCCGCTCGACGGGCGACAGTCGCTCCATGACGGTCAGCATGGCCAGGGAGACCGATTCGCGCTGCTCGAAGGTGTCGGCCGGGCCGAGCATCGGGTCGCCGTCGAGGAGCAGTTCGGGGAGCCAGGCGCCGACGGTGCCTTCGCGGCGGGCCTGGGCCGAGCGGAGCCGGTCGAGGCACAGGTTGGTGACGACCTTGGTCAGCCATGCCTCCGGTACCTTGATCCGCTGCCGGTCGGCGGCCCGCCAGTGCAAGAACGCATCCTGCACGGCGTCTTGGGCGTCGGCGGCGGAACCCAGCAGCCGGTACGCCAGCGAGGCCAGCCGGTTCCGGCTGGCCTCGAACCGGCTGGTGTCGAAGCGATCAGTTGCGGTGCTGTCCACGCGGATCACCCTATAGGCGGTTACGCGACCGCCTTCTGGGCGGAGGCATTCAGACCGGCCATGGCCAGGTGGTGCTTGCGCTTGGGCACGCAGAAGGTCGGGTGCGCGGTAGCCCACAGCGACATCCTGACGATGCCCGCCTTGATCCGCGCGGCTTTCCAGCCACCCATGTACTTCGGCTTTGCCTGCCCTTCGTCGTCGACCATCTGCAGAATTCCGTCCTGCCGCCCGAGGCTGATGTGGTTGCCCGCGTACTCCAGCTTGGTGTTCGGAATCTTGCAGCTGGTCAGGCGTCCCACGATCGCGTCCGTGGCCTGCCGGCCGGTGTATCCGGCCGAGGCGCAGGACATCGGCAGCGGCCGGCCGTTGTCCCCGATGGCGTAGACACTGTCGCCGGCGGCGTAGACGTTCGGGTGCGATAGCGACCGCATGGTGCGATCGACGACAATCCGACCGTTCTCGGTGACCTCCAGCCCGCCGGCGGCGGCGATAGTGTTGACCGCGAACCCGGCCGTCCACACGGTTGCGTCAGACGCCAAGGCGACGCCGTCGGCGCACAACACCCGCGCCGCTTCGACGGCTTCGACCTCGGTGTGCTCCAGGACGGTGATGCCCAGCCGGTCGCAAACCTGACGCAGGTGGCCGCGGGCTCCGGCAGAGAGCTGGGCGCCCAGCTCTCCGCGGGCGACCAACGTCACCGACAGGCCGGGCCGGGATTCGGCGATCTCAGTGGCGGTCTCGATGCCTGTCAGCCCGTCGCCGACGACCAGTACATTCTCGCCTTCCCCGCCTTCCCCGCCTTCCCCGCCTTCCCGCAGGCTGTCCAGGCGCTCGCGCAGGCGCAGCGCGGAGGGCCGGGTGGCGACGTCGAAGGCGTGCTCGGCCACGCCGGGGACGCCGCGGTCGCTACCGTGGCTGCCGAGCGCGTAGAGGAGCGTGTCGTAGCCGAGCTCGTCGCCGCCGGCCACGGCGACGATCTGGCGTTCCGGGTCGACGGCGGTGACACGGGCCAGGCGCAGCCGTATCCCTGTGCCCACGAAGACGTCGGCGAGCTTCGGAGCCGCGATCTCCTGGCCGGCCGCGAGCTGGTGCAGCCGCAGCCGCTGGACGAAGTCCGGCACGGCGTTGACCACGGTGATTTCGGTGTCCGCCGGGGACAGCCGACGCGCCAGGGTCCCGGCCACGTAGGCCCCGGCATAGCCGGCGCCGAGGACGACGATGCGGTGCTTCATCTGATGCTCCTGTCGGTTCGCTTGGCTTTCGGTGACTTGAGCGGAACAGCGCCCCGATTCCTGACAGGAATCGCATGTGGCGTGGGTCACGTATCGAAAGGAATGCCACCGACGGCCCTCACCCTCACCCTCGGCGACAAGGTCGCCCATCAGGTCTTCACCGCCAGGCACAGCCTGCGGCGTGAGCGGTGAGGTGGGGTCATTTACCCCCGCCTCACGATATGGGAGCCTGAGGCCATCACCTGTTCCTCCCCTCCAGGAGACACACCATGCCCCGACCTTCGTCCGGCGGGCCGGTGTCACCCCTGCTCGTCTTCGGCGCGGTCCTCACCGCCGCCGGCGCCGTCCTGTACCTGTATCCCGGCCCCGGCCTGCCGCTGCTCGCCCTCGGTGCCCTCGCCCTGGCGGCCTCGGCCGCGGTGTGGCTCTCTTCCCGACAGCACTGACTTCCTGGAGCCCACCGACGACGTAGTCGTGTCACCGGGAGGTATCCGGCCCGGGCATACGGGTCACCTTGAATGCGGAATCGATTCCGTCCGGAGAGGGACCCGGAGGTGCAGAAACGACGCGGCGTCGGAAGAAATTCACAACCTCGCCGGCGTCACCTTCTGGCGCGACCGCTTCGGCGTCTCTTTCGGTGCGGCCATCTTCGGAGGAGTGTGACCCACCGCCGCCCGGATACCGCCCCCCATTTCCATGGTTCGGCATCCGGGCTGCGGCGCGTTCCCCCGTGCACTGATCATGCCGTCCTCCTCGTCCGAAGCACACTGCCGATAACCGGCAGTCTTTACGCGCTCCTGATGCCGGTGCCAGTGGCCCCCGCAACGCGTGGCACTCTGGTGCCCGCGTCAAGAAGGCGTCATGGGCGCGTCAGGACTGGGGGAAGAGCGTGACGGACCGAACGGCAACGGCGGATTATTTGATGGGGTATGCCGACATCCTGACCGCGGCCTGTGCCACCGGACGCCGTCTCAACCGGGACGAGCTGGAATCCCGCCGGACAGAGGGAGAGCGTGCCGCAGACAGCGGACTCCCGCTGCGCGGCCTGATACGCGACCACTTGGCGGCGGCACAGACCGTGCAGCCCGTCCCTTCGCGGCCCGGGCCGCTCCTGGCTGTAGTGGAGCAGGCCGTCGACGCTTTCGTGGAGGGGTACGAGCGCGCCCAGCACCAGGCCGTCCGCCAGGAGGAGGCCGCGCGCCGCGAGTTCATCGACGACCTGCTGTACGGCGGCAGCGATCTCGGCCGCCTCGCCGAGCGGGCCGAACGCTTCGGCCTGCGCCTGTCACAGGCCCACGCCGTGGCCGTAGCGGCCGGACCCGAACCGTACGGAGACGGCTTCCGCGTCGCCCGGGGCATCGAGACGGCGGTCCTGGCCCGCTTCCCCGGGCGGCAGATCCTGCTGACCACGAAGGAGGGCCGGCTGATCTGCTTGGCCCCCGGGGACCAGCCCGACGTACTGGCCTTCTTCGCCAAGCAGGCCTACGCGGCCACCGACGGCGGCAAGGTCGCCATCGGCCGCTCCCACCCCGGCGCCGGCGGGGTCGTCCACTCCTACGAGGAAGCCCTCGGCGCCCTGGACCTCGCCGAGCGCATGGGCTTCGACGGGCCCGTACTGCACGCCGCCGACCTGCTCGTCTACCCGGTCCTGACCCGCGACCGGCAGGCCATGGCCGACCTGGTGGAGAGCACGCTCGGCCCCCTGCGCTCGGCGCGCGGCGGCGCCCAGCCCCTCATCGACACGCTCACCGCCTATTTCGACAGCAGCTGTGTGGCGACGGAGGCCGCACGCCGCCTGTCGCTGAGCGTGCGGGCCTTCACCTACCGCCTGGAGCGCATCCACTCCCTCACGGCAGCCGACCCGGCCGACCCGCTGAACCGCTACACCCTCCAGACCGCGGTGATCGGCGCACGTCTCCTCGGCTGGCCCGGAGACACGGCCTGACCTACGCGAGGGCGAAGTAGCGCAGCCAGAGGTAGAGGGCGGATACGGCGACGGTCACCACGGTCACGACGAGTCCGTACTTGGTGAACTCCCAGAAGCTGATGGGGTGGCGGTTGCGTTCGGCGATGCCGAGGACGACGACGTTGGCAGAGGCGCCGATGGCGGTGGCGTTGCCTCCCAGGTCGGCGCCCAGGGCAAGGGCCCACCACATCACGTGGTCGGGGTCGCCACCCATGTCGGTGACCAGTTCGCTGGTGATGGGGGCCATGGTGGCCACGTAGGGAATGTTGTCGACGACCCCGGAGAGCACCGCCGAGCCGCCCAGCAGGAGCATGGAGCCGCCGAGTTCGTCCCCTCCGATCGCGTCCGCGAGCGACCCGGCGAGCCCGCTGATCACACCGGTCTCGATGAGGGCGCCGACCATGACGAACAGGCCCGCGAAGAAGGCGAGGGTGGGCCATTCCACCTCACCGAGGACCTCTCCGGTCTCCACCTTCGAGATCGCGATGAGCAGGCCGGCTCCGAGGAGCGCGACGACGCTCGGCTCGTAGTGGAGGACCGGGTGCAGCACGAAGCCGGCGACGACCAGCGCGAGTACGCCCAGCCCTTGTACCAGGAGCCGGGGTTCGGTGATCGCTTCCCGCTCGCGCAGCTCCATGATCTCCGCGGCCCGCTTCTCGTCGTAGACGAAGTGCTTGGCGAACATGACCCGGCAGAGCAGCACGAGGATCGCCACCAGCACGACACACAACGGGGCGAGGTGGACCAGGAAGTCGTTGAAGGTGAGCCCTGCCCGGCTGGCGATGATGATGTTCGGCGGATCACCGACGAGCGTGGCCGTGCCGCCGATGTTCGAGGCCAGCACCTCCGCGATCAGGAAGGGCACGGGGGAGAGCCGCAGCCGGTCGCAGACCAGCAGTGTCACCGGTGCGACGAGCAGCACGGTGGTGACGTTGTCGAGCAGGGCCGAGGCCATCGCCGTGATGACGACCAGCATGGCCATCACCCGGAAGGGCCGGGCCCTTGCCTTCTTCACCGACCAGATCGCCAGGTACTCGAAGAGCCCGGTCCGTCTGAGCACGCCGACGATCATCATCATGCCCATGAGCAGGAAGATGACGTTCCAGTCGATGCCCGTCTCGTCGGAGTGGAAGGCGGCACCGTCGTCGGTGGCGCCGATCGCCAGCATCAACCCCGCTCCGCCCAGCGCTGCGGCGACGCGGTGCACCTTCTCGCTGATGATCAGGGCGTACGCGCCGGCGAAGACGGCGACGGCGGCCCAGCTCTGCCAGTCGCTCACACCTGGCCGCCCGCCGCGAGGAAGTGCCGCATCAGGGCCGCGGCCGTCACCACCCCGACGAGGCGTACCCGGTCCGCCCCGCCGCCGTGCTCGACAACGGCGACGAGCGGGACGTGCGTGCGGGCCATGACCGCGGCGATCTGGAGCACTCCCGCGTCCGGGCCGACGTAGGGAGGCTTGAAGGTCCGGCGCGGGAGCCACTCCGAGACCGTCAGGCCCGCCAGTTCCTCGGCAAGGTCGTCCGCGTGCCGGTCGTCGATCACGGCGGCGAGCAGCGGGTCTTCCATCACGTACTCGGGCACCAGCTGCCCCACCAGCTGGGAGCCGGGCACGACGGCGTACGGAACACCGTCGGTGTCGAGCACCAGCAGGGCGGGCAGGTTCCGCTCCGCCAGCAACCGCACCGCGTCGGCTGCGGGCGCGTCGGTGGTCACGTGGGGGTAGGGCTCGGCGAGATCACGGGCTGGCATGGTGCTTCTCCTGATCGGGTGTGTCGCGCGGAACGGGGACGCGGATCCGGTCCCGGTGGTCGTCGTCGGACGGGATGCCCGCGAGGTCGTCGACGTGGAAGAGCCGGGCGATGGGGACGTCGGTGCTGCTGTGGGCGATGATCGAGAAGGCGATGCAGACGGCGATGAGGGTGTACGCCGCCTCGCCCTGCGGGATGCCGGCCTGGAGGACGAGGAGGCCGTAGACGACGGAGGCGAAGCCCTTGGGCCCGAACCAGGCTGCGACGAGCTTTTCGCGCCTCTCGATGCGCGCGCCCAGGAGCGATACGAGCAGCGACGCCGGTCGGATCAGCACGATGGCCAGCACGACGGCTGAGTAGCCGCCCGCCGAAAGGTCTCCGAAGAGGGCCGGGGTCAGCAGGGCGCCGAAGACCAGCAGCGCCGCGAACTTCGCGAGCTCCGCCAGCGCTTCGCCGAGCGGTTCGAAGGCCGTCTTCGACTCGGGCGAGACCGAGGCGAGCACCGCTCCGGCCGAGAACGCAGCCAGGTAGGGGTTGGCGTGGGTCAGGTGGCAGGCCGCGTAGAGGATGATCCCGGTCGCCAGCGGCAGCAGCGGCTGGAGCTTCGGTTCGGCTCCGAGGAGGCGCAGGCGCACCAGTCCCGCGACCGCGAGCGGCAACACGATGCCGAGGACGAGGCCCAGGGCGAGTTCGAGGGCTATCTCGCCCACCGACGACCGCGCCTGCCCGGCGGTGGGGCCGGCGGCGGCGATCAGGATCAGGACGACGGGCAGGGCGAGGCCGTCGTTGATCCCGCTCTCGACATTGAGCAGCTGACGCAGCTTCGCCGGCACTTCCTTGCGCCCCACGATCGCCGAGGCGAAAACGGGGTCGGTGGGGGCCAGCACCGCGCCGACCAGGAACGACGTCGTCCAGTCCAGCCCGACCAGGTAGTGGGTGATCAGCGCCATGCCGGCCATGGCGAGGGGCATCCCCAGCCCCAGCGCCCGGGCGGGGTTCTTCCAGTTCCGGCGCAATGCGGGGAAGGCGACGTGCATGCCGTCCGTGAAGAGGACGGCGAACAGCGCCAGGTCGGCCGTTACGCCCACGATCTCGCTGTCGGAGGTGATGTGGACGATCCCGAGGAATCCGTCACTGACCAGAGCCCCGCCGAGAAGGAAGAGGAGGGAGGTCGACAGCACGGTTCGGGCGGCGAGGCCGGACAGCAACACGGCGACGAGGAGAGCAATACCGAATACAACGACGAGCACCATGGCGTGCAGCCCCGATCTACGAAGAGAGTCGTCCCCTGTTCGCCGACCAGACTTCCCGGCACGCCGTCAGGTACTTTATACGTTCCTTACGGCTCGTTAACGGGTCCCTGACAGCAAAGTGACCTCCAGCTGCCTGCCGGGCTCCGGCAGGTCGGCGCGGCACACCGCACTTCCCAGGAACGAAGGCTGATCCCACATGCCGGACGCCAACACCCTCGCCCGTCTCAGCAAGCACGTCACCGAGTTCCGTATGGCCGTCTTCGCCCTCGGCGTCGGTTCGGCGTTCACCGTGGCCGGCGGAACCTTGTACGCCGTCCAGGCCTACGGATTCCGGGAATTGGCAATCGGCCTGTCCCTCCTCATCACGGGCCTCGTCATGCTGGGGTCGGGCACCGTGAAGCGTTGAGAACGTCGCCCCTGAAGTTGCCCGCACGGGCTACTCGGCGGCGGACGCTACGCCGGACGCAGGGCGCGGAAGGCCTCGTCGGCCAAGGACGGCAGGTCGCAGGCGCCGTCGCTCTCGACCCAGGCCGCGAGCGCGCTGGTGACGGCGGCGAGGCCCGCCCCCGCGATCACGCGGGTGCTCAGTTCGCTCTCCGCCGGGGTGCGTGCGCGCAGGGCTCCGGCCAGCATCAGCTGGGTGGCGTACTGGTTGTCCCAGGTCCGTGCGCGCAGGGCGGGCGTCTCGAACACCAGGCGGGTGCGGGCGAGGAGGGCCTCGCGGTCGCTCGCGTAGACGGCCTCCAGGCCGTGCACCAAGGCATTGCGGAGCGCGGTGAGGCTGTCCTCGCCCTCCGGCCGCTCCTCGACGAGGCGGACGATCAGCGGATCGTAGTCGTCGTTCTCGACCACGGCTTCCTTCGTCGGGAAGTGCCGGAAGAAGGTCATGTGGGAGACCCCAGCCGCGGCGGCGATCTCCTCGACGGTGGTGTTCTGGTACCCCTGGGTCAGGAAGAGGCGCAGCGCCTGTTCCTGGATCGTCCGGCGGGTGTGGGCCTTCTTGCGCTCGCGCAGTCCGGGGGGCGGTGCGGGGTGGGACGTCATGGATCTGCGGCCTCCGGGGCGCCTGTCGTGGTCACTGCCTGCCGCTCACGAGTATGCGCGTGAGTGCCTCGTCGAGGGCTGATGGGGAAGCTCCCCGCCAGGCGAGATGGCCGTCGGGCCGTACCAGGGCTGCGTTGCCCCGGTGGGCGTCGGGCACCCGGAAGATGGCGACGGATCCTGCTCCGAGGTGGCGGTCTGCGACGGCCTCCCACTCCCCCGTCGTCCCGCCGCTCGGAGTCAGCAGGCCCCAGCGGGCGGGCAGTTCCCCGTAGAGCCGGGTGGCCGTGCCGTCCGCCCGGGTGCAGGTGAGGTCGGGAACGCGGTCTCCCGGGCGGAGGCCGCGACTGTACGGTGCGCCGCCGCCGAGGGGACCGGTCCGGTAGGTCAGGGTCAGCTGGGAGGACTTCTCCCAGAGCAGCCGCTGCACGAGAGGCCGGCCGAGCAGCGGCACGAAGGCGTGGTCGCGCAGCACCCTCGCCCACCAGGTCCGTCCCAGGATCATGCCGGTCATGGCGCTGGTGGACTTCAGTACCTCGGCAGCCACCGGCCTGCGCTCCGCCTCGTAGGTGTCGAGCAGGCTCCCGCCGGCGCGGCCGGTCGCGACCAGCGCCAACTTCCATGCCAGGTTCTCGGCGTCGCCGAGGCCCGTGTTCATACCCTGCCCTCCGAACGGGCTGTGGATGTGGGCCGCGTCGCCCGCGAGCAGCATCCGGCCCTGCCGGTAGGTGGAGGCCAGGCAGCGGTGGATCTTGAAGGTGGACGTCCAGTGGGCGTTGCGGACGACCGAGGAGGGGATGTCGGCCTCCTGGGCGAGCAGGTCGCACAGGACAGGCAGTGGATCGTCGGCGGCTCCGTCGGGTGCGGGGGCCATCAGCCGCCACAGGTCCTCGCCGGGAAGCGGGAAGGCCCCGAGCATGCGGTCGCCGCGCAGCCAGACCGCCACCGTGTCCCTGGGCACGGGCAACCGGGCCGTCACGTCGGCCAGGAGGAAGCGCTCGACCACGGGCACCCCCGGGAACGCGATTCCGGCGGCCCTGCGGACACGGCTGTGCGCGCCGTCGCAGCCCACCAGCCAGTCGGCGTGGATCTCCCGGTCCGCGAGGCGGAGCAACACCCGTTCACCGTTCTGGCTCGCGTCGAGGAGCTCGCAGCCCCATTCGACGTCGACGCCGAGGGCGGCGAGGCGTGCGCGGAGCCGGGCCTCGACGTCGGACTGCGACATGAGCAGGCCGGGCCGCGTCACCCGCTTCGTCGGCTGCCCCACCCGGAGGCGCGCGAGCGGTTTGCCGTCGACGTACGTGAGGACCTGCCCGATCCGTACCGACTGCTCGGGGAGATCCGCGAGGGCCCCGAGGCGGTCGAGCACCTCCGCTCCGCGCGGCTGCAAACCCAGGGCCCGTGAGGTCACCGCCGGTCGGGGAGCCTTGTCCAGCAGCCGCACGGAGACTCCTGCGAGCCGGAGCCCTACCGCCGTCGCGAGTCCGGTCGGCCCGGCCCCGACCACCACGACCGTCGGAGAGTTCATCCCACCACCCCTTCAGTTAGTGACTAACATTAGTTACACACTAACTCCAAATGCTCCGGGCGTACAGCCACACCGACACCTGTGCGCCCGGCGAGATCCGCTCGGCATCAAGAACGCGTAAAGACTGCCGGGCTACGGCAATGCGGACGCGCCCGCAAGCCCGGCAGGATCGGGCAGGGGGAATCCGGAGGAACGGCTCAGATGCCGGGATCCGGAAGCGGAACGTATTCACGCACCGCCGCCCCCCGTGCCGCAGACGCCTACCACGGGAGGGGACAGGATGAGCGAGTTCACCGCCGCAGCGCTCGGCTTCCCCACGGGCATCTTCACGATCGCCCTGGCCGTGGTCCTCGTCTTCTGGCTGCTCGTACTGTGCGGCGGCGTCGAGCACGACGCGCTGGATTCGGCCGTCGGAGCCTCGGCACTCGGGGCTCCCGGTGTCCCTCTGACCGTCCCGGCCTCGCTGTTCGTCGCGGTGGCCTGGTTCGCCGGTCTCGCCGGCACCGTCCTGCTCGACCGCCTCGGTCTCGGCGGCGGCAGTTCCCTGGTCCTGCTGGCCGTGTCGCTCCTCGTGGCCCGCTCCGTCACCGGCGCCCTCGCCCGCCCGCTGCGCCTGCTGTTCCAACCCGACGATCCGCAGCCGTCCCGGCAGGACTTCATCGGCCGCGTCGCGACGATCCGAACCGGCCGCGTGGACGCACGGTTCGGACAGGCCGAGGTGACCGCGGACGACGGCTCGACCGCCGTGGTCCAGGTCCGCCAAGCCGGCTCCGACCCCATGCCGCTGGGCAGCCCGGGGCTGCTCTACGCCTACGACGAACCCGGCGAGTTCTTCTGGGTCGCCCCGTACGACAGCGCACTCGATCCGCGCACCGTCGGCTGAGCCCCGCCGCCACGCTCCTCATCTCACCTTCTTCGCAAGGACTTCACCATGGATGCCATATCCCTGGGCCTCGGCGTGCTCGTCGCCGTTGTCCTGCTCATCGCCCTCGCCCTGCTCCTCATCGTCAGCCGCCTGTTCCGCAAGGTCGAACAGGGCAAGGCGCTGATCGTCTCGAAGATGCGGAAGGTCGACGTGACCTTCACCGGGCAGGTCGTCCTGCCCGTCCTGCACAAGGCCGAGGTCATGGACATCTCGGTGAAGACCATCGACATCACCCGCACCGGCCGCGACGGTCTCATCTGTCAGGACAACATCCGCGCGGACATCCGCATCTCCTTCTTCGTCCGCGTCAACAAGACGGTCGAGGACGTCATCAAGGTCGCCCAGGCCATCGGCACCCAGCGGGCGAGCGACAAAGACACGCTCCAGGAGCTGTTCAACGCGAAGTTCTCCGAGGCGCTGAAGACCGTCGGCAAGCAGCTCGACTTCGCCGATCTCTACACCAAGCGCGACGAGTTCCGCGACCGGATCATCGCCGTCATCGGGACCGACCTCAACGGCTACAGCCTGGAGGACGCGGCGATCGACTACCTGGAGCAGACGCCGCTGAGCCAGCTCGACAGCGCGAACATCCTCGACGCCCAGGGCATCCGGAAGATCACCGAGCTGACCGCCATCGAGCACGTGCGGACGAACGAGTTCCAGCGCACGGAGGAGAAAGAGATCACGCGGCAGAACGTCGACGCCCGCGAGGCGATCCTGGAGCTGGAGCGTCGCCAGGCCGACGCCGAGATCAGGCAGCGGCGCGAAATCGAAACCGTACGAGCAAAGGAGGAGGCGGAGACCGCCAAGGTCATCGAGGAGGAGCGGCTGCGCGCCCAGAGTGCCTTCCTGCGTACGGAGGAGCAGCTCGGCGTCCAGCGCGAGAACCAGGCGCGTGAGGTGGCGGTCGCCGCGAAGAACCGCGAACGGGTCATCGCCGTCGAGAGCGAGCGCATCGAGAAGGACCGGCAGCTGGAGGTCATCGCCCGGGAGCGGGAGACGCAGCTGACGCGCATCGCCGCCGACAAGGAGGTCGAGACCGAGAAGCGGGACATCGCCGAGGTCGTGCGCGAGCGGGTCGCGGTGGACCGTACGGTCGCCGAGCAGGAGGAGTCGATCAAGAAGCTGCGTGCCGTGGAGGAGGCCGAACGCCACCGCCAGACAGTTGTCATCGCCGCCGAGGCGGAGGCCCAGGAGCGCCTGGTCAAGGACATCAAGGCCGCCGAGGCGGCGGAGGCCGCGGCCGTACACCGGGCCGCCGAGCAGCTCACCCTGGCCGAAGCCCGGGTGAAGACCGCCGACCTCGACGCCCGGGCCAAACTCCGCCTCGCGGAGGGCGTCCAGGCGGAGACGGCGGCACCCGGACTGGCCGCCGTACAGGTCCGGGAGAAGGAAGCGGACGCGATCGAGAAGACCGGGCTGGCGGAAGCACACGCCACCGAGGCCCGGCTGAAGGCGCAGGCCGAAGGCACCCGGGCGCAGGCGAGCGCCGACGCGGCGATGATCGGGGAGAAGCTGAAGGCGGAGGCCGCGGGTCTGACGGAGAAGGCCGCTGCGATGGCCGCGCTGGACGAGGCTTCCCGCGGGCACGAGGAGTACCGGCTGCGGCTGGCGGCCGAGAAGGAGGTCCGGCTGGCCGGTCTCGACGTCCAGCGGCAGGTCGCCGAGGCCCAGGCCATGGTGGTCGCGGCCGGGCTGGAGAAGGCCGACATCAACATCGTCGGCGGCGACTCCGTCTTCTTCGACCGTCTCGTCTCCTCGATCTCGCTCGGCAAGGGCATCGACGCCTTCGTCCAGCACTCCGACACCGCCCAGGCGCTCGCGAAGCCCTGGCTGGACGGCACGTCCGACTTCACGGAGGACGTCACGCGGGTCCTCGGCTCGGTCTCGACCTCCGACGTGCAGAACCTGACCGTGTCCGCGCTGCTCATGAAGCTGATGCGGGGCGGCGGCGCCCAGTCCAAGCAGCTCGGCGAGCTGCTGGACAAGGCGGGGCAGTTGGGCCTGGCCGACATGCCCCTCGCGAAGTTGAGCGCCGGCCTCAACGGCTCGGCCAACGCCAAGTCCTGATCCGGATCTCTCGGACCCCCGCACGTCCGGGGCCGCCGTGCACCCCTCGGCGGTCCCGGCACGCTCCACCACCCGAGCACGCCGAAGACCCCGTACGCACCCGCAGGGAGCCACATCATGACCAGCACGTCCTCCATGGACGCGGGCACCTACGAGGTGCTGCGCGACCGGCTCGCCGCGCAGGCCGGTGAGCTGGCCCGGCGGGCCGAGGCGCTCAACACCCGCCGTGCCGAGGAGTTCGGCTCCACCGGGCTGAGCCTCGAAGCCACCGAGCGCATCCGCACCGCGCACAACTGCACCCCGCGCGACATCGTGGCCGTCGGGGACCGCCTGCTCTTCGGCTACCACGCTTCCCTCCCCGGCCTGAAGCCCGAGACCGATGTGGCCGATGTGTTCGCCCTGCACGGCCGCGACCTGGAACGACTGCCCGAGGACGCGGTACCCGGCCTGCTCGACGACCCCGGCTTCCTCAGGGAGTTCGCGGCCCTCCACCGCTACTACCGTGCGACCCGCCTGCTCCGGCTCCGCCTCGTCGACGGGAAGCTGCTGGCCGTCTTCCGGACCGGCGAGGCGAGCGAGGACATCCGGGTCCTGCGCTGGGCCCTGGAGGACGACGGGTCGGCGACGTTCCTGGACGGCCGGGGCGAGCGCGATCACATCCTTCCGCCCTCCCATGACTTCGAGTGGACCGCGACGACCCGCGAGGACCACGTCCTGGGCCGCCACCCGCACGTGTCGGTCGAGGGCGAGGTCTTCGTCGCCACGGTCGGCGGCACGCTCACCGTCAAGACCGAGGACGACACCGAGACGGGCGAGGGGATCCACTCCGAGCCCGTCGACGAACCGCTCCAGTCCCTCGCCGACGCGGACATCGAGTACACGCGCCTCGGGCCGCTGATCCTGCTGCGCGTACGCCCGTACAAGGAGGAAGCCCGGCGCCACCTGGTCTTCAACACCGTGACCAGGACCGTCGTACGCCTCGACGGTATCGGCCGGGCCGCCCGCCGGCTGCCCGAGGACCAGGGAATCGTCTTCCCCGGCGGCTACTGCCTGGCCTCCGGCGTCTCCAAGACCTTCGACACCCCCACCGAAGGGCTGGAGTACGAGCGGACGGTGCGCTCCCCCAACGGCGAGGACGTGCTGTACGCCTTCCACTCACGGGCCGACGGCCGCAGCCTGCTGCTCCCGTACAACGTCATCCGCAAGGAGATCGCCGCCCCCATCTCCTGCAACGGCCACGCCCTCTTCGACGACGGCGGACTGCTGGTGCTGCGCACCGACTCCGACGAGCCGGCTCGCGTGCACCCGGTCCAGCGCTGGAGTTCCCCCTTCGTCTCCGACACCTACGCCGCGTCCCGGCCCGTCGGCGCCGGCGCGCTGGCCCGTGTGGGGAACGCCGACCTCGTCCGCGGCATCTCGGACTGCCTCTCCGTCGCCGCCACGGCTTCCGGGACGACCCGGACCACCGCCGGGTACGAGACCCTCGTCGCCGCCTGCATCCGGGCCGCCGACCAGTACCACTGGCTGGAGGACCCGGACCTCGGTGACCTGCTCACGCCCTTGGGCGAGGTCCGTGTCACCGCCGAACAGGTGCTGGCCGAGTTCGAGACCGTACAGGCCCTGACCCGGCAGGCCGCCGACGCCTTGGCCGAGGCAGCGGAGGGGACCGTCTCGCTCGTACGGCGCCTGCGCGGCGAGGCGCCCCGCAGCACCGGCGACTGGGTGGACCGCCTGACCGAACTGCGCCGTGCGCACGGGCACCTGCTCACCCTCAAGGAGCTGCGGTACGCGGACACGGACCGGATCGACGAACTGGCTGCCGAGACCGAGGGTGACATCGCTTCCTTCGCCGGCCGGGCCGTGGCCTTCCTCGCGCGCGAGGACGCCTTCGCCGACTACCACGAGGAGACCGGACGGCTCACCGCCGAGGCCACCGCAATCGCCACCACCGCCGAGGCGGCTCCCCTCGCCGCCCTCCTCGACGGACAGAGCGGAAGCCTGGAAACCGTCACCGAGGTCGTCGCCGGACTCGACATCGCGGACGCCACCGTCCGCACGTCGATCCTGGAGCGGATCGCCGAGGTCCTCGGCGGCGTCAACCGGGCCCGCGCCACCCTCGACGCCCGCCGCCGGGAACTGCGCGCGCACGAGGGGCGGGCCGAGTTCGCCGCCGAGTCCGCCCTGCTGGGCCAGGCGGTCACCGGGGCGCTCGCCGTCGCGGACAGCCCGGAGGCGTGCGACGATCAGCTGTCCCGGCTCCTGCTACGGCTGGAGAACCTGGAGTCGCGGTTCGCGGAGAGCGACGGATTCCTCGCCGAACTGGCGGCCAAGCGCACCGAGGTCTACGACGCGTTCTCCGCCCGCAAGCAGACCCTGCAGGACGCCCGGGCCCGGCGCGCCGAGCAGCTGGCCGACTCCGCCGCCCGGGTCCTGAAGACCGTCGCCCGCCGGGCGGCCACGCTCGCCGACACCGACGCGGTCAGCACTTTCTTCGCCTCCGACCCGATGGTCGCCAAGGTCCGCCGCACGGCCGACGAACTGCGGGAACTGGGCGAGGGGACCCGCGCCGAAGAGATCGACGGACGGATCAAGGCCGCGCGGCAGGAGGCCGGCCGCGCGCTGCGCGACCGCACCGAGCTCTACGCGGACGGTGGCAGGACGGTCCGGCTCGGCCGCCACCGCTTCGCGGTCAACACCCAGCCGCTGGACCTCACCCTGGTCCCGCAGGGCGACACCCTGGCCTTCGCCCTCACCGGCACCGACTACCGCTCCCCGGTCACCGATCCGGAGTTCGCGGCCACCCGCGCCTACTGGGGTCAGTCGCTGCCCTCCGAGAACGCCGATGTCTACCGCGCCGAGTACCTCGCCGCACGCCTGCTCACCGAGCACGGACCGGCCGCCCTCGCGGAGACCGACCTCCCGGACCTCGTCCGCCGCGCCGCCGAAGCCGCGTACGACGAGGGCTACGAGCGCGGGGTCCACGACCACGACGCCACCGCCATCCTGACCGTACTGCTGCGCCTGCACGAAGCGGCGGGCCTGCTGCGCTACCCGCCCGCGGCCCGCGCCGAGGCCCAGCTGTTCTGGGCCCACCACACGACCGTCGAGGAGCGGGCCACCTGGACCCGCCGTGCCACCTCGCTCGCCCGTATCCGGGACGCGTTCGGAGCGCCGCCCGCGATCGCCGAGTTCCGGGCCGAACTGGCAGCCGCCATCGAAGGCCCCGGCAGCGCCTCGGCCGCCGAGTACCTCTTCGAGGAACTGGCCGACGGCCGGGGCGACTTCGTCACGAGCACGGGCGCCCGCACCCTGCTGGAGAAGTTCCGGCGGGCGGTCGGCACAGCCGCCTTCGACGAGGACCTCGCCGCACTGCCCGCCCTGGCTGACCGGCTCCAGCTCGCCGAGGCCTGGCTCACCTCGTACGCCGCCGCGACCGGAGAACCCCTCGCCCCCGGGGACCTCGCGGAGGCCGTGGCCGTCGAGCTCTGCCCGCACCTCGACCGCTACGAGTCGGACGCCCCCTTGGCCGGGACCGCCGAGGGCCTCCTCGGCCGTCACCCGCGCATCACCGGCCGGTCCCTCACCATACGGATCGACGAACTACTCGCTCGTACAAGGGAGTTCTCCACCGCAGCCATGCCCGGCTTCCGCGACTACCAGCGCCGGCGCGCGGCTCTGGTCGCCGCCGAACGCGCACGGCTCCGGCTGGAGGACTACCGGCCCCGAGTCATGTCCTCCTTCGTCCGGGGCCGCCTGCTCGACGAGGTGTTCCTGCCCCTCATCGGCGACAACCTCGCCAAGCAGCTCGGCACCACCAGGGAGACCAAGCGGACGGACAGCAACGGCCTGTTGCTGCTCATCTCCCCGCCCGGCTACGGCAAGACGACCCTCATGGAGTACGTGGCCGACCGCCTCGGCCTGGTCCTGGTCAAGGTGGACGGCCCAGCGCTCGGACACACGGTCACCTCGCTCGACCCGGCCGAAGCGCCGAACGCCACCGCCCGCCGGGAAGTCGAAAAGATCAACTTCGCGCTGGAGGCAGGGAACAACACCCTGCTGTACCTCGACGACATCCAGCACACCTCGCCGGAACTGCTCCAGAAGTTCATCTCACTGTGCGACGCCACCCGCCGCATGGAGGGTGTCCGGAACGGTGAGGCGCGCACCTACGACCTGCGTGGCAAGCGGTTCGCCGTCTGCATGGCCGGCAACCCGTACACCGAGTCCGGCCACCGCTTCCGCATTCCCGACATGCTCGCCAACCGCGCCGACGTCTGGAACCTCGGCGACGTCCTGACCGGCAAGGAGGATGCCTTCGCCACCAGCTTCGCCGAGAACGCCCTCACCTCCAACCCTGTCCTCGCCCCGCTCGCCGGCCGCGACCGCGCCGACCTCGACCTGCTGCTGCGCCTCGCCACAGCCGACCCGACGGCCAGCGCCGACCGATTGACCCACCCGTACGCCCCGGCCGAGCTGGAGCGGATCCTCGCCGTGCTGCGGCACCTGCTGATCGCCCGGGACACCGTCCTCGCGGTGAACGCCGCCTACATCACCTCGGCCGCCCAGAGCGAGGAAGCCCGCACCGAGCCGCCCTTCCTGCTCCAGGGCTCGTACCGGAACATGAACAAGATCGCCGCCCGGATCGATCCCGTCATGAACGACGCCGAGCTGGCAGCGGTGATCGAGGACCACTACACCGGCGAGGCCCAGACCCTCACCACCGGCGCCGAGGCCAACCTCCTGAAGCTCGCCGAACTCCGCTCCGCCCTCACACCGGAGCAGGCCGCACGCTGGACCGCGATCAAGACCGCCCACGTACGCGCGCAGACCCTCGGCGGCCCCGACGGCGACCCGCTCACCCGCGCGGTCGCAGCCCTCGGCCTCCTGGCGGACCGCGTGGCCTCCGTCGAATCCGCGATCACCCGGGCCACCGACCCCCGCCACGCCCTCGCCCATCCGGCGGCGCGGCACGCGGCTCCTCAGCAGCGGAGGTCGGAGAGGGACTGACCGCTCACCTCGACCCTCATGCCTCGCGTTCGCGCGCCGGCATCCCGGTGACGGGCCCGGCGTGCGGGCGACCGATCGGCGCAGGACAGTGAATCCGTGACCTACGACGAAGGGCTGGCCCAGCGGATCCGCGAGCGGCTCGGGGAGCGGCCCGACCTCACCGAGAAGCGGATGTTCGGCGGCCTCACCTTTCTGCTGCACGGCAATATGACGGTGGGCGTGGGCGGCGACGAGCTCATCGTCCGCGTGGGCCCCGAGGGAACCGAGCAGGCCCTCGCCCGCCCCGAGGCGCGCCCCATGGACTTCACCGGGCGTCCGATGCGGGGCTGGGTGACGGTGAGCGGCCCCGCTCTGGCTGAGGATGCCGTCCTGGAGCACTGGATCACGACGGCCACAGCCTTCGCCGCAACCCTTCCGCCCAAGTGAGGTCGGCGTTCAGCGGCGCGCCTCCAGGAGCGCCTTGAGGGCTGCCAGGTCCTTGCGCTGCGCGCGCCGTATGGCCGCCGCCATCACGGCGGCGCCGATCGAGGCGAACCCGCTGGGCTCTCCCCGATTGCGGAGGGGTCATGCGCGTGCGGTCCGCGTCCTCCCCGTACGGCTCCCAGGTGTAGGTCGTCTCCATGGGGAACGGGCCCTGCGCCGTACGCATCACCATCCGGCGCCCGGGCTCGTACGCGGTGATCTCGTACGTGTACGCCAGCCGCCTGCCGAGGAAGCGGGCGACGAACGCGACCTTGGAGCCGACCGCTACCGGGGGCGGGGTCAGCCAGTCGACGGACGTGATGTTGGAGTACCACTCGGGTGCGTTCGCGGGGTCGGCCGCGCAGGCGGCGACATGGCCGCACGAGGCGGCGATCACGGCTTCGGCCAGTACGTCGACCTTCATCGAGTCCTCCCGGACGGCGAAGCCGCCACCGCACATTTACGCTTCGCCAGGCCGTGCTCCAGGCTATCGGCGGAGCTCCTGGCCCGCTGGCACGGGCCGCGATGGGTGCATCGCGATCAGTCGGCAACCACCCGCGTTCGCTCAGCGGAACCTCAGATCCGGATAACGATCGGGTTACCGAACCTGCTGAAATGCGGCAAACCGACCAGCGATGTGATGTGGATCACTAAAGACTGCGTAAAGGCCGTGCTAAGAATGCGCAACTCCGCTTCCGGCCCACCCCTCGCCGTGCAGCGGATGGCCGGCACGCACCGGCTTTGCACGGCCAGGGAAGTCACGGTCCGAGTCCACAGACCGGGACGCCCTGGTTCGCCGATCGGACAACGGCGTTCGCTCCATGCCCGCCCGCACTCATACCGTCGCACCGCACTGCGCCGGTTCTGCGCCATCGAGGTAAAGCCTGATGTCACTCGACACCATCACCACCTCCGTAGACGAAGCCGTCAGCGGATTCTTCGAACCCATCGCCAAATGGCTCGGAGACATCGTCTTCTACTCGGTCCCCGTGGCCGGGACACAGCTTCCGCTGATCGTCGCCTGGCTGGTCGTGGCCGGCCTGGTCTTCTCCGGCTGGTTCGGGCTGGTGCAGATACGCAAGTTCCGCCTCGCGGTGAACGTGGTGCGCGGCAAGTACGACGAGAAGGGTTCGGCCGGCGAGGTCAACCACTTCCAGGCCCTGACCGCGGCCGTCTCCGGCACCGTCGGCCTCGGCAACATCGCGGGTGTGGCGGTGGCCGTCTCCATCGGTGGCCCGGGTGCCACCTTCTGGATGATCCTCTGCGGCCTGCTCGGAATGGCGACGAAGTTCGTCGAGGTCACCCTCGGCGTGAAGTACCGCGAGGTGCACGCCGACGGCACCGTCTCCGGCGGCCCGATGCACTACCTGCCCAAGGGCCTGGCCGACCGCTTCGGCGCCAAGGGCCTGAAGCTGGGCAAGGTGCTGGGTGTCCTCGCCTCCGCGATGATCCTCTTCTTCGGTCTCTTCGGCGGCAACCTCTTCCAGGTCAACCAGTCCTACGCCCAGCTCGTGTCCGTCACCGGCGGCGAGAGCGGCATGATGGGTTCCTCGGCGGGCGCGCTGTTCTTCGGCATTCTGATCGCCGCGATCGTCGGCGTCGTACTCCTCGGCGGCATCCGCTCGATCGCCTCCGTGACCAGCAAGCTCGTCCCGGCGATGGCGGGCATCTACATCGCCGCCTGCCTCGTGGTCATCCTGGTCAACGTCTCCGCGGTGCCGTCCGCGATCTCCTCGATCATCGAGGGCGCCTTCAATCCCGAGGGTGTCGCCGGTGGTGTCCTCGGTGCGCTGATCGTCGGCTTCAAGCGGGCCGCGTTCTCCAACGAGGCCGGTCTCGGCTCCGCGCCGATCGCGCACTCCGCGGTCAAGACCAAGCACCCCGCCAGCGAGGGCCTGGTCGCGCTGCTGGAGCCGTTCATCGACACCGTGGTCATCTGCACGATGACCGCCCTGACGATCGTCATCGCCAACCCGGCCAGCTGGGGCGAGGCCCGCAAGGGCGAAGGCGTCGGCGGCGTGACGATCACCTCGGACGCCTTCGGCACGGTCCTGCCCTGGTTCCCGTACATCCTCACCATCGCGGTGATGCTGTTCGCCATCTCCACCGTGCTGACCTGGGGCTACTACTGCATGAAGGCGTGGACGCACCTCTTCGGCCGCAGCAGGGCCAGCGAGCTGACCTTCAAGGTCTTCTACACGCTGTTCGCGGTCGCCGGTTCGCTGCTCACCCTGCAGACCCTGATCGACATGGCTGACGCGGTGCTGTTCATGCTCGCGGTCATCAACATCATCGGCCTGTACCTCCTGGCCCCCGTGGTCAAGCGGGAGCTGAACAACTTCCTCGAGTTCGTCCGCCGCCGCGACGCCGGCCTCGACACGGACACCGCAGCAAACGAGGACGAAGACCAGGAGCCGGTGAAGACCACCGTCTGACCGCCCCCGCGGCCCGGCTCCTGAGCGGGCTCGTACACACCTCGCACCTTGGTGTGTACGAGCCCGCTCGCATGCGTTCTTGCAGGTGAGAAGCCCTCTAGCGGGATCCGGACATCTCCCATAGGGTGTAAAGAACGCGTCAATCGGGGTGTCTGAGCCGCCCGGGACGCGCGGTGTGCCGGGAAGTCTGGTCGGCGTCCCAGGGGCCGTATGCCCATCTCCAGTCGACGCCCCGGAAGGCCCGTCATCATGAGCAGCCCGCGCCCCCGCATCGTCTTCGGTCTCATGCCGTGGCCGGAACGCCAGGCCATCGCCTCCGCCCTGCGCACCGAGACCGTCGGCGGCCTGGTCCTCCTCGCCGCAGCAGTCATCGCACTGATCTGGGCGAACAGCCCACTCAGCGGGACGTACGAGGCGATACGCGACTTCCACTTCGGCATACCCGCCCTCGGCCTGGAACTCTCCATCGGCCACTGGACCGCCGACGGCCTCCTCGCGGTCTTCTTCCTCGTCGCGGGCATCGAGCTGAAGCGGGAACTGGTCGTCGGCGAGCTGTGCACCCCCGCCACCGCCGCCCTCCCGGTCATCGCCGCGGTGTGCGGCATGGCGGTACCGGCCGCCCTGTACGCCATGACCGCGGGCCCCGGCGGCGGCAGCCTCGACGGCTGGGCCGTCCCCATGGCCACCGACATCGCCTTCGCGCTGGCCGTCCTCGCCGTCATCTCCACGCACCTGCCCGCCGCGCTGCGCGCCTTCCTCCTCACTCTCGCCGTGGTCGACGACCTCGGCGCCATCCTCATCATCGCGATCTTCTTCACCTCGGACCTGAACCTCTGGGCCCTCGGCGGAGCCTTCGCCGGTCTCGCCCTCTTCTACCTCCTCCAGCGACTCCGCGTGCGCGGCTGGTGGTGGTACGTGCCGCTCGGCATCGCGATCTGGGCCCTCATGTACAACGGCGGGGTCCACGCCACCGTCGCCGGCGTGGCCATGGGCCTGATCCTGCGCACCACCCGCGACAAGGGCGAGGAGACCTCCCCCGCGGCTCGCGTCTCGCACCTGCTGCACCCCTTCTCCGCGGGAATCGCGGTCCCCCTCTTCGCCCTCTTCGCAGCCGGCGTCAGCATCTCCGGTCCCGCCCTGGCGCAGGTGTTCACCAGCCCCGAACCGCTCGGCGTCGTCGTCGGCCTCGTCGTCGGCAAGGTCATCGGCATCTTCCTCGGCACGTACCTGGCCGCCCGCTTCACCAAGGCGGAACTCAACCCCGACCTGGCCTGGGCCGACGTGCTGGGCCTGTCCGTCCTCGCGGGCATCGGCTTCACCGTGGCCCTCCTCATCGGCGAACTCGCCTTCCCCGGCCAAGCAGTCGGCGAGCACGTCAAGGCAGCCGTCCTGATCGCCTCGGTCACCGCCGCGGTCCTGGCAGCCGTACTGCTGCGCCGCCGCAACGCCCTCTACAAGCGCCTGTACGAGGAAGAGAACGTCGACGCGGACGCCGACGGCATCCCCGACATCTACCAGCGCGACGAGGCAGACCAGCCCGCCGCTCAGCACAACTGACCGCACCGGAGACACCATGGCGATCACCCTGCTCGGCATCGTCATGGTGATGGCTGCCCTCGTCATCAGGACGGCAATCGCCGAAATCCGCCACCCCGGCAGTGGACGCAGCCAGTGGAAGTTCCTCACCGGCCCACGGGCCCTCGCTGCCGGAGCCCTCACCGCCCTGCTGCTCGGGCTCCTCGGCTGGGCAACCGCCGGACCCGTCGCAGCGGCCTGGGCCGTACTAGCAGGCGCACTTGTCGCCTACGTAGCCGGCAGTGGCGAGAAGGACGACTGATGGCGGCCGCCGCGCGTGGCCCAGGCCGGGGCGGCCCGGCATACGCGTCGGCCATGCCGACGAGCCGATCTTGTGGCCAGAGGCCGAACCGTGGCCGGTCTGCCACCCGTAGCCAACGCTCACAATGCTGCCCTGCCGGCGGCCATGCCGGCGCGCGCCACAGGCGCCTCGGACGTGGGGCAGGGGTAACACTGCTGGGCACCTGCACCTGATTCGTCCATGACAATCAAGCTGCATCGCCCATCTGTCGTTGGCGGGCCGCTGGTGGTGGGCTGGTGTGATCGCTGCATTCTGGATGGCTGGGGTGTTCACTGCCAACTGACTTCGTCCTGCCCGACCGGTCGCACCGCGAAAGCCTGATCCGCCCTGCTCCGACGCCGGGGACAACAGACTCCTCTCCCTGGACGAGGAACAGCAGCTGGGCCCGGCTTGCGGCCCCACGACCTAACGCCGTTCCTGCGCGGCTGGAGTCCGTGCGGCCCTGACCTCCGCCGACCACCCCGCTCCCGATCGCCCCCACAACACCCCACCGCTCCCGCAGCCTGCCTCTCCCGAGCGCCAGAACACCAAGATCCGGACCATGTCCGGACCAGCACCCTCCAAGGATTCGCAGACATCGCCGTTTTCGCTGGTCAGCATGGATACAGATGCTGTACCACCAGGAGACGAAGAACTTTTATATCAGCTATTCCCCGAAAGCAGTTGGGTTCTTCTAGAGCGCCAAGTCGAGCTCCCGGAAGGGAAATTGCACTCCTGAAATCAGTTCCGAAGCGTCACTCATCGACACAGGAGCATCACGCTAAGTGCGGAATGGGGTCGCTCAGTCACGCCTCCCGGACCAGTCACGGACCAGACTCCCGCCCGGGGGCGAGGCAGGCGACGCCCTCCGACACGCGTGGTGGCACGGCGTAGCGGGACGGCTCAGGCTCTGCAACTCGCTCCGCGGGGCACGCACAACGTCCTGGAAGCCGCCAGGTGCAACGGAATCGGGCGGGTGGTGCCGGCCGGCAGCAACCTCATGACCGGCTTCTACCCGACGCAGCACCTCACCGGGCCACAGGAGCCCGTACACCCGGACGGCCTGTACGGGGTGAACAAGGTCGCGGTCGAGGCTCTGGGGCGCCTGTACGCGGACAAGTGCGGGCCGTCCGCCGCCTTCCTGCGCATCGGCAGCTTCGAGCAGGCACCCACCGAGCCCCGCCACCTGGCGACGTGGCCGAGTCCCCGCGACACCGTCGGCTACGTCAAAGCCGTGCTCACAGCGACTGCGTCGATCCGGGCTTCACCCTGAAGACTGTGGTCGATTGCCGGTCGGATCCGGTCCGCCAGGTAGGCGATGTGCGGCGGTCACCGAGAACGTCCGCCGGGTCCGGGCACGCCTCGCCGCGAGCCGGACCTCGCCGCCGAGCCGGACCTCGCCGCCCGGGTCGACGATGGCTGCCTGGCCGCAGTCGGCGCCCGCTACGAGCTGACCCGCCAGATGGTACGCAAGGTGCCCTGATCATCCACGGCCGGTGAACATCCCAACGGTCCCAGGCTAGACTTGCAGAGTTATGCAATTTACTAGTTCTAGATATGATGGACGGGGGTCGCGGTGTGGCCGGGTTCGAGGAAGCGGCGCTGGAACGGGTCCGTGTGGCGCGGGCTCGTCTCCAGGCTGCACAGGAAGCTGACGATGCCTTCGAGGAGGCACAGGCCGCGGAGGAGCTGGAGGACGCATTGCGCGTGGCCCACGATCACGGCGTTGCCACCGAAGCCGGAGACAGCCGGTGAACCAGACAGTGCCACTGGCGTGTCCGAGGCGTCGGTGACGGCCCGGCACCCCAGCGGGCAGCCGGCCGTCGAGGCGCTCAAGCACGTGTGGACGGTGCCGCTGGTGCCGGGTTCCGTGCGGGCCGCGCGCGAACGCAGCGAACGGTCCCTGGTCCTCTTCGGCCTGGAGAGCTCCAGCGCGCTCTTCGGCGCCGTGCTCCTGGTGGTCAGCGAGCTGGTGGCCAACGCCGTCCGGCACGCTCAGGACTCCCCGGATGCGGAGGTAACTCTCCACATGGCCGAGCACCTGCTCGTGGTCTCGGTCGAGGACCTGGACCCGCGCCCGATCACGCCGGCCGATGCTGGTCGGACCTCCGGGCAGGGGCTGCGCACGGTGGCTGACCTGGCGCGCATGTTCGGCGGCGACGTCCGTATCGAGCCTTCCTCCGACGGGCACGGCAAGACGGTGGTCGTCCGCTTCATCCTGCCGGAAGGCACACCGTGACCAGCAGGAACCAAAGGGATGTACAGCTGTACGAGATCACCTACCTCGGAACCGGCCACGAGCCGGAGGTTCGCACGGTAGAGGCCTGCGAAGTCGCGGCCGTCATCGAGTACGCCGGCGAACACGGCACGCAGGTCCGCGTCCGCCCGTGCCGCCGCCCGGTCGAGGAGCCGAGCACCAGGAAGGAAGACGCGTCATGACGGTCAACCCGCCCGAGAGAGACATGGCGGCGGAGCACGAGAAGTGGAAGGAGAAGGGCGTTGCGATGCGGGCCTTCTTCTACATCTTCGGCACGCACGTGTTCGCCGGGTTCATCTGGTTGCTGTTCTACCTGGGGCAGCACGCCCAGAAGTGAGGCCGGGACCGAAATGGGGCCCGCACGCCTGCGGCGCAGGTTCGGCATATGTAGGGAGCGGCCGTCTTCCGGTGTCAGAAGCGCGTTGAACCCGCACTGACGGAAGACGGCCGCCGTATGTGGGGTGCGGGTCCCGCAGGGCCGGCACCGTTCAGGCGTGGCGGCTGGCCTTGAGGTCGGCCAGTAGTTCGGCCTGGCCCTCCAGAACGCCGGAGAGGATGCTTCGGGCGACCCGCAGGAGCTCGACGATCTCGGGGTCGGTGAGCGCGTAGTACACGCTCGAGCCCTCCCGGCGGGTCACGACCAGGTTGGACTTGCGCAGCACGGCCAGCTGCTGGGAGAGGCTCGCGGCCTCCACCCCGACCTCGGGCAGCATCTCGGCGACCGCGTGCTCGCGCTCGGCCAGAAGTTCCAGGACGCGGATGCGGACCGGGTGCCCCAGCGTTTTGAAGAACTCCGCCTTCAGCTGGTACAGCGGTGTGCTCACCTGGGTACCTCTGTCGTGACTGCCCATCTCATCCACCCGGAACCGTTCCTTCGCAGAGGCATCCGTTCGCCCCTCTTCACACCTTGCGACCTCCACAATTGCAGACCCTTGCAACTCGCGGGACCCGGCGGGGCACCTTCGTGACGTTCGCCTCCCGCAGTGGGACCTTCGCCGGTCAGGCCTTCTTCAGGAACTCGGTCTTCAGGACCAGGCCCTTGACCTTCCTCGTGTTGCACTCGACCTCGCCCGGGCGGGAGGTGAGGCGGATGTTCTTGACCAGGGCGCCGCGCTTGAGGGTCTCGGAGGTCCCCTTGACCTTCAGGTCCTTGGTCAGGGTGACCGAGTCCCCGTCCTCCAGGACGGTGCCGTTGGAGTCCTTGAAGATGATGTCGCTCATGGTGCCGATGTCCTTCGTCTCTGATCTTGCGGATGGTGTGCCGGGTTCAGGTGAGGGCGGGTGCCTCGGGGGACTGCGGAGTGGGCCAGTCATCGGTGGTCCACTGCTTGACCGTCCCGTGGGCTCCGTGAGCGGCCAGAGCGGCGGCGAGGTCGCAGTGGACCGGGACGGGCGGGCAGGTCGCGTCCGGGACAAGGGAGCCGTCCGCCGGTATCGCGGCGAGCTCGAGCCGGCGCCCGCTCTCGGCGAGGCGGCGGGCGGCCCGGGCAACGGCGATCTGCCCGCCGGCCGACCAGCCCAGCAGGCCGGTCAGGTCCAGGATGACCGGGCCGGTGCCCCTCGCGATCGCCCAGCCGATGGCACCAGCGAACCGGTCGGTGGCGTCCGCGCCGAGATACCCGGCCAGGGACAGCACGCCCAGGTCCTGGCGGGTGGTGTAGCGCCATTCG
The DNA here is from genome assembly GCF_045161815.1 of Streptomyces avidinii. Taxonomy (NCBI): domain Bacteria; kingdom Bacillati; phylum Actinomycetota; class Actinomycetes; order Kitasatosporales; family Streptomycetaceae; genus Streptomyces; species Streptomyces avidinii. The sequence goes on along the minus strand of NZ_CP108863.1, from coordinate 7,419,287 downwards.
ATCGTCATCGTCAGCTCCTCGGCTTCACAGGGGAAGGGTGATCCAGATGGCCTTGCCGCGCCCGTCCGCGTCCGCCCGTACGACGGCGGTGCCGCCGAGTTCCATCGTCATTTCGACCACCATGGCCAGGCCGCTGCCCGGGGCGGTGGCGAGCGCCCCGAACAGGGCGGGCTGGTAGGGGTGGCGGTCGCGGACGGCGAACGCGAATGCACCCGGCCCGTGTGCGTAGGTGACCGTGATGATCGGGGACAGGACTGCAGCGTGGCGGACGGCGTTGGTGACCAGCTCGGCCAGGATCAGGAGAGTCGGCCCGACACTCGGGTGACGAAGACCCACCCCGCACTCGACGAGGACAAGCTCGGTGGTCTCGCGGGCGATGCGAACGGCGGCCCCCATGGCCGGCACGTCCAGCACGTGCCGGTAGGGCATCGCCTCGACCTGGACGGTCACCGGCCCACCCCGTTCACGGTGCGGGCCAGGCGGAACCCGGACACGGACTGCGGGTGCAGGCGCAGCAGGGTGTCATGAGGGCCGTGGGCCCAGCCGGGCAGGGTGCGCCGGTAGTGGGCGGCCTCGTCGGGGTCGGCGATGACATCGGCCGGGCCGTGGGCGCTGACCGTCCAGCCGGTCCCGGCCGGGCTGCGGATCTCGTCGACCTGGTAGGTCAGCAGCGCCCGGCCGGGGATGGTGGCGGCTTGTACGGGGGCCCGGACGACGAGGCGTCCGTACTCCATCACGTGTGCGGCGGGGCGGACGACGGCCACCTCCCGCCGGATGTAGACGAGTCGGCCCTGGGCGGAGCCCTCGAGGAGCCAGAGAGCCTCGGTGCCGGAGACCTCGATCATGCGGAGGTCGGCGGGGACGGTCATCGTGCGGCCTTCCGGATGCGGTGCGGTCGGTGGTGCGGACGGGGCAGCAGTCCTACCCACTCCAAGTGCTTGCGGGCGCCGGCGATCGCCTCGGGGGTGGTGGCGAACTCCCGGCCCTCCAGACGCAGCAGCTCCAAGGCTCCAACGGCGTCCAGGGCCTGGCGCTGGCGGGGCCGGATACCGGAGGTCATCACGGCGATGCCGCGCCGGTTCAGCTTCTCCACGGCGTCCTTCAGGACGAGGGCGCCGGTGGCGTCCAGGGTGGTCACTCTCGCCATGCGCAGGATGACCACCTTTACGTCGGAGACCTCGGAGAGTTCGAGGAGGAAGCGGTGGGCGCCGGCGAAGAAGAGGGGTCCGTCGATGCGGTAGGCCACGATGTGCTCCGCCAGCAGGGCGTGTTCCTCGTCGCTGTGCTCGCCGGGCAGGTCCGGTCGGAAGTCGACCTGCTCCATCCGGGCCTGGCTCGCCACCGCCTTCAACGCGAGTGCGCCCGCGACGACGAGGCCGGTGATCACCGCGTACACGAGGTCAAGGATCAGGGTGGCGGCGGCGGTCAGGACGAGCACGACGGCATCCGAGCGGGTCGCCCTCACCATCGCTCTCAGCGAGCCGACCTCGACCATCCGGATCGCCGTCGCCAGCAGCACCCCCGCGAGCGCCGCGAGGGGGATCTTTGATACGAGCGGGGCCGCGGCGAACACGATCACCGCCAACACAGCGGCGTGGGTCAGCGCGGCCAGCCGGGAGGAAGCGCCGGTGCGGACGTTGACCGCGGTCCGCGCGATGGCAGCGGTGGCGGGGACGCCGCCGAAGAGCGGAGCCGCCAGGTTCGCGATGCCCTGACCGAACAGCTCCTTGTCCGGATCGTGCCGCTGCCCCACCGTCATCCCGTCCGCCACGGTCGCCGACAGCAGCGATTCGAGGGCGGCCAGAGCGGCGACGGCCACGGCGGGGGCGAGCAGCGAGCCGAACGCCGAGGCGTCGAGGAAGCCGAGGGAGGGGGCGGGGAGCCCGGAGGGCAGGTCACCGATGGGGGCCGCCGCGTCGAGGCGGAAGAGCTGCGCGATCACGGTGGCGGCGATCACCGCGACGATCGAGAACGGGATCCCCGGCTTCCACCGCGCCCCGGCCAGCATCACCGCCGCGACACCCGCGGAGAGGCCGATCGCCGTCCAGTTCGGGAAGGCAACGAACTCCACGAGTGCCTGCCAGGCTACGAGCAGGACCTTCTCGCCCTCCGGCTTGTCGACGCCCAGTGCATTGGGTATCTGCTGGAGGCCGATCACGCACGCGATGCCGAGGGTGAACCCCTCCACCACCGGGGCCGGCACGTACCGCATGTACTGCCCGGCCCGCAGCAGGGCGAGGCCGATCAGGAGGACACCGGCCATGAGGCCCACGGTGAGGACGCCGCCGGGCCCGTACTGGGCGACGATCGGCACCAGGACCACGGTCATCGCACCGGTCGGTCCGGACACCTGAAGATTCGAACCGCCGAACAAGGCGGCGAGCGCGCCCGCGACCACGGCGGTGGCCAGCCCCGCCGCCGCGCCCAAGCCGGAGGAGATCCCGAATCCGAGGGCGAGAGGAAGGGCGACGATCGCCACGGTGAGACCGGCCAGCAGGTCCCGGCGGGGGCTGCGGGCCATGACCACGTAGTCGGCCCGGGCGGGTAGGACGGAGCGGACCCGGCCCAGCACGGCCGTCACCGCAGTATTCACGGTCACGGGGCCGGGACCTCGGACTCGCGCAGTTCCTCCAGCAGCTCGCTCTGCCCGGTCAGCACCTCGGTCAGGATCCGCCGCGCCGCCAGCATCAGCTGCGCGACGTCCCCGCCCGCCAGTGCGTAGACCACGGTCGATCCGTCGCGGGTCGAGGTGACGATCCCCGAGCGCCGAAGGACCGCGAGCTGCTGGGACAGGGCAGAGGGCTCGACCTCAATCGCGGCCAGCAGGTCCCGTACCGGCATCGGCCCGTCCTGCAACAGCTCCAGAACCCTTATCCGCACCGGGTGCCCGAGCATCCGGAAGAACTCGGCCTTGGCCTGATACAGCGGAACCGGCATGGCCTCGCACCCTTCTCACCACCCCGATCGGGGCAAGTGCCTGGTGCCGTGCCCGCGGCTACCTACGAACACAACAATCACAGCATCTATGAAATTGCAGACTTCTGCAATTCGCAGATACTGCGACCCGACCCCGGATGTGGGGGTAGCGTTCGGCCGGGACCTCGCCGCCACCCCCGTCGGCGAGGTCACCCTCCGGCGGACGACCCGCCTCCATGGCGCTGACCACCACCCTCTCGTCGGTGCACCTCCCGCAAGAGAGCTGGGCTTCGGCTCGGGCATCACGTGCTGGCGCCGTCTGGCGGGAACCAAGGTCGAACACCTGCCGCAGAGCGGGAGAACGCCTGGCTCCCCCAAGGCGGACGCAGCGGTGCGTGCCGCCATCTGTCGCTTCCACCGGTGGACCGTCCTCGCTCAGCGGGACGGCCGGCAGGTGCCCGGCGTAGTCCGCGAGCATTCGCACGAGGTCGACGTCCGCTTCGTACAGGGGTCGGTCGCCGCGCCCGGTTCGCTACACGACCCCGGTTGGCACCACCGCCGACGGCCCACCGCTGCTCCGCGCCGGGATGCGGATACCGGGGATCGGTCAGGTACGCAGGACGCCGCCGAGCCCAAGCCGCGCCTCGGTGACGCCGAACGGGGGCGCTGCCCGGGCTCCGGACGCAAGAGCACCCAGGCATACCCGGAGGCGGATTTTTGTGGGCTGGAGCTGGCCTGACCGTCACAGTGCGGGCGGACCCGTTTGCACGGAGGCGTCGGTGTGCCGGAGTTCGGCGAGCAGCTCGCTCTGTCCGGCGATCAGTGAGGTGAGGATGCGCCGTGCGGCGCGCAGGAGTTCTGCCACGTCGCCGCCGGCGAGAGCGTAGCTGACGGTGGAGCCTTCACGAATGGAGACCACAATGCCGGAGCGGCGCAGTACCGCGAGCTGCTGGGAGAGGTTGGACGGTTCGATCTCGATCTCGTTCAGGAGTGCGCGTACAGGTACGGGGCCGTTCTGGAGCAGTTCCAGTACTCGGATCCGGACGGGGTGTCCGAGCATGCGGAAGAACTCCGCCTTGGCCTGGTACAGCGGTACCTGCACGACAACACTCCCACCCGGGTTCGACCGTTCCGAGGCCCGTCGGCCCAAACTGCCGGATCTTCGATCCGCTGCTCCCGCCATCCTCCCGCCTCCCGGCTCCGGCCTGCCCTTGGCTGGTCACATTCAAATGTGCCGAGTTGAAGATTCTTTCAACTTCTGGGCATACGGGAGCCGGGAAACAGGAGGCCCTTACAGCTCCAGCTCCGCCTCGATACGCCTGAGCTGGTGCCGGGCCATCGCGAGGTTCGCCCGGCCCTTGTCCAGCACGATGTACAGGAACAGGCCGTTGCCCCCGCGGCCCCTGATCAGCCGGAGGAGGTGGTACTGGCTGCCGAGGGTGATCAGCACATCCTCGATGTCGTCCTTGAGGCCCAGCATCTCCATGGTGCGGACCTTCGCCCGGATCACGTCGGTGTTCCCCGCCGCCGCCACCGTCAGATCGAGGTCCTTGCCCCCGCCCAGCGTTCCCAGTGCCATGCCACTCGTGTAGTCGACCAGTGCGGCCGCCACGCTCCCCTCGATCGAGGTCATCGCCTCCTTCAGAGACGTCTCAACAGTCAGCATTAGTGCTCGCTCCCTCTGTTCTCGACGACCCCGGCCGGCTTCATGATCCGGCCTTGGGATGACCGCAGACGCTACCCACCGGCCGCCAGGAGTACGGGAACATCGGGAATCCCCGCCGGAATCGATCCGCCGTCCCCTAGGATTCAGCCCTTCGAAGTCCGGGCTGCAAGGCTGAGAGCACGGTGACGAAGGCGCACGGACGCCCGCGCCCGGCGGCAAGAACATGACTGGACGGCCGCTCGGACCGTGGACAGCAGGCTGCCCGGCCCGCACGCGCCTCCGCTCCCCGCTCACCCGCATGCCACTTCCGGCACCAATGTGCCCAGCAGCCCTGCCCGCCCGCCGATCGGGTCCATCGGCCGACCGCCTGCGATCCTCGAATGACGGACCGCGAAGCCATGCGGTCAGCCTCACGCGAGCGTGTCGGACGCGATCTCGCCCCCTGCCATGCCAATGTTGACGCTCCGGCTCCGCCTGCTGGCATGGCGGGTCCGCCCGGAGGTACGCGACGCGCCGGCAAGGAGTCGTGGTTGCACCGCTGGGCAAAGCAAGATCCGGGCCAGCTGCGGGCCAGCACCGGACGATCGACTACGCATCGCGCTATTTCTCCTGTTCAGGAGCAGTGCGGCGTCTGTACCAGCAGCACTCGAAGAATCTCCTCGTGTCGTACTCGCCGAAGAAGCTCGGCTTCTTCTACTCGGCTTCTTCTAGAGGCACGGAAAAGGGCGCCTGCCCTGGGCTTTCGCCTGGCAGGCGCCCTGTAGCCGCCGATCAGCGCAGGAGGTGTCATGCGCTGTAACCCCCAGTTCATCCCTCAGCCATCCCACTCCTGACCGGCCCTTCCGGTCCATCTCCGGTCCAAGTCGGGTCCGACTGAGGGGGTGGCACCCCGACTGACGCGGTCCCACTCCTCCGGCCGGGATCACGGGCCGGGCGACCCGGGTCCACACTCCAGCGGCGCGTCGATCAGGATCTCGCGTCCGATCCGGTCCTCCCTCATGAGGGAATCCTCTCCACCTGGGGTGGGCCGCCGGCGACTGGGCCGATGAGTGGAGCAACTCCCGGGCCGCGCTTCGGTCGACGAGGAACAACCAGACGGTTGCGTATCGCTGCGTGCGGGCACAGCGCACCCGGCCCTCGCCGACGGCTCCGTCCCCACCGCGTCGGCGCACGAACACCCTGACCGGTGATGACCGACGCTTCGACATGCGCTTCACCACACGCAGGTGAACCATGGAGAGAGGTCGCGCGTGCGGCAGCCGCAGACGAGGGAAAAGTCAGGCAGCTGTTCCGGCTCCGATCTCCAGAGGTGGCGAGCGTGGACGTTTTCGATGCCGTCGTCGTCGGTTCGGGTTTCGGCGGGTCCGTGACGGCGTTTCGCCTGGCCGACGCCGACCTGAGCGTATGCGTCCTCGAAAGAGGGAAGCCGTTCCCGCCCGGGTCCTTTCCCCGCAGCCCCCACGAGGCGGCCAAGAACTTCTGGGACCCCGATTCCCGGTTGTACGGGATGTACGACATGTGGAGCTTCTCGAAGATGGACGCGCTCGTGTCCAGTGGGCTGGGCGGGGGGTCGTTGATCTACGCGAACGTGCTGATCCGCAAGCCGGAGAGCTGGTTCGTGCACGAGTCGTTCGACGGCGGCTACGAGAACTGGCCCGTCACCCGTGAGGACCTCGATCCGCACTACCGATCCGTCGAGACCACGCTGGGCGCGCGGAAATACCCCTTCGACGTGGAGCCCTATCGGAGCACACCCAAGACCCTCGCCATGCGCCAGGCGGCCGAGCGGCTGGGTCTTCCGTGGGAACTTCCGCTGCTGGCCGTCTCCTTCGGGGACCCCCCGGTGCCCGGCGCCCCTCTCGACGGCGGCGAGGACAATCTGCACCACAGCCCGCGCTATGCGTGCCGGCTCGTCGGCGAATGCGACCTGGGCTGCAACTTCGGCAGCAAGAACAGTCTGGACTTCACCTACCTCAGCGCCGCGCACCGGCTCGGGGCTGACATCCGGACCCTCTGCGAGGTCCGCTCGTTCGAACCGGTCCGAGAGGGCTTCCAGGTCTCGTACATCGAGCACCGCGCAGCCAGGGACGAGGATCCGTCGGCTCCTCCCGTACCGCGGACCGTCAGGGCCAGGCGGCTGGTCCTCTCCGCCGGCACGCTCGGCACGACCTATCTGCTGTTGCGGAACCGCAGCGCCTTCCCCGCGCTCAGCCCGGCGCTGGGCACACATTTCTCCGGGAACGGGGACTTCCTCGGGCTGGTGATCAAAGCCCGGGAGATGAGTCAGGACCGGCCCGGGGAAACGATGCCGCACCTGATGGAGCCGAGTTTCGGACCAGTCATCACGAGTGCGATGCGGGTGGACCGCAAGGGAACCGGCGAGAGGGACCGGGGGTTCTACATCGAGGACGCCGGGTACCCGGAATTCCTCAACTGGCTCGTCGAACACAACGTCCTCACGATGTCCAACCGGGTCGCGAGATTCCTACTGCGCCGAGGGTGGTCGCAGCTGACCAGTACCGCACGCAGCCGTGTGGGACGACAGCTTGGTGATGCCATGGGCAAGGGGCTGTTCACCGCGACGTCCCTGCCGCTGCTCGGCATGGGAAGAGACGTCCCCAACGGCCGGATGTTCCTCCGGGACGGGCATCTGGACCTCGACTGGAGACTGGCCGCGTCCGATCAGTACTTCGACCAGATGAACGCGACCATGGAGCGCGTGTCCCGCAGTCTCGGCGGACGCTACGCGGCGAATCCCCTGTGGTTGCTCAACCGCCTCATCACCGTGCATCCCGTGGGCGGCGCTCCGATGGGGCACACCGCGAGGGAAGGCGTGGTGGACTCCTTCGGCCGCGTGTACGGCTACCCGGGACTGTCGATCGCCGACGGCTCGGTGCTGCCCGGCCCCGTCGGCCCGAACCCCTCGCTCACCATCGCCGCGCTGGCCGACCGGTCGGCCATTCGCATCGTCGAGGACCACCGGCAGAACTCTGAGAGCCCCTCATGACGACCGGACAGGGCACCACGCCCCGCAGCGGATCCCCGCGCAGGTCTCTCCTCCTCGCCGGCGGCGGGCTGAAGGTGGCCTACCAGGCCGGCGTCCTGCAGGTCCTGCTCGACGAGGCCGAGTTGACATTCGACCACGCCGACGGCGCCAGTGGAGGCGTGTTCAACCTCGCGATGTACTGCCAGGGGATGTCCGGGCGCGAGATCGCGGACAATTGGCGCACGCTCTCTCCGCTGAAAGGCGTCACCCCGAACTGGCGCGAGCTGGCGAAGGGGCCCTACGCCCGTTCCCTCTTCACCCTGGACGGCTATCGGCGTCGCGTCTTCCCGGTCTGGGGACTGGACTGGGAGCGGATACGGGCCACCGACCGTGAAGCCACCTTCAACCTCTACAACTTCAGCGCCAACGAACTGGAGCCGGTGACCGCCGACCGCATGGACGAGGACCGGTTCTGTGCCGGGGTGGCCCTGCCCATGTGGTTCCCTCCGGTCGTCATCGACGGGCAGACGTACATCGACCCGGTCTATCTGACCGACGCGAACGTCGAGGAGGCGATCCGGCGGGGCTGCGACGAACTGTGGATCATCTGGACGGTCAGCCGAAGGCACCGCTGGCGCAACGGCTTCGTGGCCAACTACTTCCACATCGTCGAGACGACGGCCAACGGCCGGCTTCAACACTGGCTGCGCCGGGTCGAGGCCAGCAACGCCGCCATCCGCAACGGGGAGGAGGGAGAGTTCGGGCGCCCGATCGAGGTCCGGCTGCTGAGCGGCGAGGTCCCCTTGAACTACCTCATCAACTTCAGCCGGGACCGTTTCGCCCAGGCCGTGGAACTCGGAGTCCAGCATGCGCGCCGCTGGTGCACGGACCAGGGGATCTCCTGGAAGCCTGGAGTACCTCCCGGCCGCCCCGACGACCCGACCCGCATGCGCTTCACCGAACGCATGGTCGGCCGTGTCGTCCTCGGGGAGGACGACGCCCGGCAGGCGGCCTCGTCGGCGGGCGGAACCGCCGCTGACATCGCCCTGCACCTGACCGTCGACATCAAGGGAATGGACCGCTTCCTCTCCGGTCCCGAGCACGAGGCCGAGTTGCGCGGAGAGATCCTCTGCCAAGAGCTGGGCGGGCGCCTTCCGGTCGAGCGCGGAACCTTCCAACTGTTCGTGGAGCACTCCGACCCTCAGCACCTGCGGATGCGCTACCGTCTGTTCTTCAGCGACCGGGCCGGTCACCGGCTCACCCTCAGCGGGTACAAGGATGTCAGCGAGGACTCCCGTCGGGGGATCTGGAAGGACACGTCCGTCCTCCACACGCACGTTTTGCGTGGTCACGTCGACGCCGACGAGGAGTCCGGAGCCCAGTCGGTGGCCGTGGGCAGCGTTCACATCCGCCCCGCCGACTTCTTGAAGCAACTCACCACCTTCCGGGTCGAGGCGCCGACGCTGCGCGGCAGGGTGACCACCCTGGGACGGTTCGGGCAGTTCTTCCTCGGCAAGCTGTGGGACGTGTACGCGCAGAACGTGCTGCCCTGGTCTCCACTGTGACCGAGGAGGAGCCGAAGTGGACTTCCATGAGCTGCGCAGACACGCGGATGACCTCCGATTCACTCCGCAGGAGCCGGTGCGCTGGCTCGCGCCGAAGGAGCTGGCGCGTACAGCGGTCAAGGTCTGCCTGGCCGCCGTCTTCGCCGACTACTCGGACAAGCGAGAGATCCAAGGCTCGCTGGAGGCCGGTCTCCTGCGGGCGCCGTTGGCGGATCCCGGCGCCGAGGAGATCTGGATCGATTTCGTCGCGGACCTCGGCGACGGATTCGAGGCGACGGCCTCGGTGGCATCCGCCCTGGGGGCGGACCGACTCGCCTTCGACGGGCCCGGCTCGCTCCCCCGTGGCTCGCTGCTCGTCCTCGGCGGGGACCAGGTGTACCCGGTGGCGTCGGCGACCGCCTACGAGGACCGGATGAAAGGGCCCTACCGCGCGGCGCTCCCATCGGCTCCGAACGAGCCGCTCATGGTCGCGCTGCCGGGCAACCACGACTGGTACGACGGACTCACCGCGTTCCTGCGGATGTTCGCCCAGGAAAGCGTGATCGGCGGCTGGCAGACCCGGCAGACCCGGAGCTACTTCGCCGTGGAACTGCCGCAGCGCTGGTGGCTCGTCGGGCTGGACAGCCAGCTCGGCACCTACTTCGACGATCCGCAGCGGCGCTACTTCGAGACCCACCTCGCGCCGCGGCTGCGTCCGGGTGACAGCGTCATCGTCTGTTCGGCCGAGCCCACCTGGGTGAGGAGCGACGAGAGGCCCGACGCCTTCAACTCCCTGCACTGGTTCGACCGCAACATCGTGCGGTCCCGCTTCGACCGGACGACCCGGAAGCACGAGGAGACGGGCGCCTCGATCCGGTTGTGGCTGACCGGCGACAAGCACCACTACGCCCGCTACGCGGAGCGGCTGCCCGATGACGGGGCCGGGGCCGACGACGCTCTGCCCCCGGACCCCCGGCGGCGCCAGATGGTGACGTGCGGCCTGGGCGGCGCGTTCCTCTCGTCCACCCACAGGCTCCCCAAGGCCCTGCCCCTGCCGCCTGCCACCTCACGCATGCAGAAGAAGGACCACCCGCCGACGGCGTTCGCCCTCGCCCAGCACACGTACCCGGACGCGGCGGAGTCCCGCTCGCTCGCCCGCGCGATCGCCAAGCCCTGGTCACGGTACTGGCTCCCGCGGCGCAACCCCGGATTCGCCGTCCTGGCCGGGGCGGTACAGATGGCGCTCGTCCTGATCACGAGCGCCGCGTTCGCGCTGGCCGAGGGCCGACACAATCCCGTCGGGGCCCTGCGGAGCGCCGACGCCGACGACCTGCTCGGCCTGCTCTGCGCGAGTGCCGCCCTCTTCGTCCTGCCGTTCGTGATCGGCTGGTGGAGGGGGCTGCTGCGCGAACGGCGCCCCAGAGCGCCGTCCGGTCCGGTCGTGGCCGTGCTGTTCCAGACGGCGGTCGCCGCCGCGGCCCTGACCGTCACCGTCGCCATCGCCCGGTCGATCCCGTCCTCCTCGAACGGCTTCGCGTTCCTGGCGATCCTGCTGGTCGTCGCCGCCGTGATGGGCGCTTCCCTCGGCTCCCAGCTCTTCGCCCTGTGGGTGCTGTGGACGAACCGGGGCCTGGTCGCCGACTGGCAGATGTCCGGGCAGTCCATCGACGACCACAAGGGCTTCCTCCGGATGCACCTCGCGCGGGACGGCACGCTCACCCTCTACCCGCTGGCACTCGACGGGCCCTGCCGTAACTGGGAGTTGGACGAGGTCGCGGACGCAGAGGGCGCGTGGAAGCGTCCGGTGCCCGAGCCGACTCCGACCGTACGGCTCATCGAGGATCCCGTCGTGATCGCGCGGCACGGTCAGGGGTGACCGCGCGGAGGCACCGGACCGGGCTCGGGTGGCGTCCTGACGGGCCGTGCTCTGACAGGCCGGGCGCTCCCACGGGGTCGGTGGGACCGGTGCTGCCGACGAGGACGACGCCGGGGCCTCGTCGTTGTTCGGGGGCCACACCTCGCGGCGGCGGTTCCGCTGGTGGCCCGCCGGCGACCTCAACGGCACTGATGGTGCTCCTGGGCGCGACCGCCCTCTCGGTGTAGCCGCAGGGCAGGACCAGGCACGGGCAGCGGGTACAGCAGCGCCATGCTCCGGACACGCGGTCGGGCGCCGGTGTCGGGCCCTCAGTCCGCCCGCCCCCTCTCGCAGCACCTGGCGCTCGCAGCCTCCCTGATGTTCGGCATCGGCTGCGCCGCGGCGGTCACCCGGTTCGTCCAGCGGGTCTCCACACTGCGCACGAACCGTCGCGCCGACTCACTCAGAACAGCGATCCGGTGATCCGGTGGGCGCTTCGGGCCGGGCGGCGTGCCGACGGGCGGTGCCCGGGGGGCGATCGGCGTACCCATGTGTCGATGCCGACGGGCGGTGCCCGGGGACGATCGGCGTACCCATGTGTCGGCGTACCCGTCGGTCGGGCTAGTCCGGCGTGCGGATCGCGGTGGCCAGCGCTTGTCTGGAGGAGTCTCGTGCCACCCCATGAGACGTACGCGACCAGGAGGCGCCACGACATGCAGCCCCAGTTCAGGACGCAGAACATCGCGTCGACCGGTGGATTCCTTTCGGTCGACGAATGCGCCGACGTCATCCGGGCCATGGCGCAGGCGCCCCGGGAGCCGGCCCAGATCGTGCGCGCCGGCGAATCGATCCTGGACGAGTCGCTGCGCCTGTGCTTCGACCACCACTTCCCGGAGGACTTCAAGCGCCGCATCGGCGAACGCATGGCGTCCTATTTCGTCGACCACCGCGCGGAGTTCGACTCGGATGCGGACTACTTGTACGGCCCGTACTTCATGTCGTACGAGAAGGGCAGCTACTTCCGCGCGCACCGGGACGTGGCCAATCACAAGGACGATCCGCCCCGGCTGGCCGCCCACCGGTGGTCGCTGCTGCTCTACCTCAATGGGCGCGACGGCAACGAGGCCCTGCCGACGTTCGACGGCGGCGCGCTCACCGTCTACGAGACCGACCCGGGCCTGCGCGACCGCCGGGTGGTCGTGGTGCCGGAGCCCGGCATGCTGCTGTTGTTCCGGTCCTCCTTGATGCACGAGGTGGCGGCCGTGCGCGACGGCACGCGGTACGCGGTCGCGGGGTGGATGTCCAGTGCAGACTCCCCCGCCCTCGGAGGCCCGCGATGACCCAGCACTCCCCCGCGAACGAGTCGGTCCGGATTTCGGTGACGAAGGAGACCGATGTCGAGACGCGGACCGCGCTCGCCGCGTTCTGTCGCCGCAACCGGTATCCGTACCTCTATTCCGAGGTCCTCGAACCGCTGTTGTCCCGGAGCGGCCTGGTGCTGGCACTGGCCACGACGGAGCGGCCGTGGCCGCCCAAGGGCATCGGGTCGCAGACCGTCGAGGCCGTGGGCATCGTCTTGATCGGCAGCGAGAACCGGGCCCATCTCACCCCCGTCCTGACGGACCGGCGGAACGCCACCAACATCGGCCTCGTCGGTGCCGTGACGAAGCAACTGCTGGAGCACCTGCGCGCGGCGAACGTGCCGTCGGCCGGCTATCTGGTCCGCCAGGGCGACCGGGCTCTCGAGCGCGCGCTCGAGCAGGCCGGTTTCGCCGAGGCCGACTTCCAGTCGTCCACCGACTTCGCCGACTACCTGGAATTCTCCGCGGCGCCGCAGAAGGTGCTCGACGCGCTGAGCCTGGGCCGGCTGAGGCTCGGCGACCTGCTGGCACTCGGCCTGGACGGCGGCGAGCTCGACCGGCTGAGCTCCTACCACTTCGCGCTGAGCGCCGGGCTCACGGCCTACCTGCAGGACTCGATCCGGTACGCGGCCATGCTGCCGGGGCTGATCGACCTGGCCGCCACGTCTCCTCCCGGGGGAGTTCCGCCCGGCACGCCCGGCCCCCCGGTGGAATGACCAGCACGGCGTCCGGGGCGGATCGGGGGCCTCTTGGGCGGTCGGTGACCGTTTCGCTGGTGATCGCGAGCCTGGACGAGGGCGCGGAGCTGCACGAGACCCTGAGGTCCGTGTTCGCCGGGTCGGACGTCGCCGACGAGACCATCGTCGTCGACGACGGCGGCACCGACGGCAGTTGTGCCGCCTTGGAGGTGGAGGAGTGGCGCGCGCGAGGGGTCGTGGTACGCCGCATTCCGCGCAGCGGCGTCGCAGCGGCCCGCAACGCGGGCGCCCGGCTCGCCCGGGGCACGCACCTGCTGTTCCTGGACGCGCACTGCCGGCTGGAGCGGGACTGCCTCGGCCGGCTGCGGGCCGCGCTGGCCGCCGGACCCGATGCCGTCCTCGCACCCGCCCTGCGCGACTTCGGCGGCACGGCGCTGGGCTGCGGCGCCCGCCTGATCGACGCCGACCTGCGGGTGCGCTGGCTGCCGCCGGGGCCGGACGGCGCCCCGTACCCGGTGCCCATCGCGCCGGGCGGCTGCCTGGCGGTGCGGCGGGCGGTGTTCGAGCGGCTGGGCGGCTTCGGGGCCTTTCGCGAGCTGGGGCTTGAGGACGTCGACTTCAGCCTGCGGGCGTGGCGCGCCGGGATCGACGTGCTGGCAGTCCCGTCGGCACGGCTGGAGCACCGGTTCCGCCCGTACCCGCCCTACCGTCTGAGCTCCGCGAGCCGCGCGTACAACGTGGCACGGGTGGCCCTCGTCCATTTCGACGGCTCGCGCCGCGAGGAGTGCCTACGCAAGGTGATCGGTACGCCCAGGGCTGCGGAGGTGCTGATCGAGGCGTTCGCCGGCGACTGGGAGGTGCAACGGGGCGCCGTCGCGGCAGCGAGTGTGCGCTCCGCGGAGGCGTTCTTCGAGAGGTTCGGCGACTGGCGGTGAGCCTTGTCCAGCGTGCGCAGCGCCGCCCCGTGGGCGCACCGGGTCGGATCCGGCGTGAGGACCCGCCCACGCAGTGACCTGCCCGGCATCAGGCTGGGGTGCACGGCAATGGGGCAACCCGCTCTCACTGGCCTCATCGAGGGGCACCAGTTCTCAATCACCCGTTCAATCCCCCCACACACACAACATCCCATCGCACCCGCTCCCCCAGGGACCACGAGCACCCAGATCCGGACCATTTCCGGACCAGCCCCCTCCGAGGGGCCGCGCGAGCTGCCGTTTTCGCCGGTCAGCATGGGTGTGACTGCTGTACCACCAGCAGCCGAAGAACATGCTGGTCTCCTACTCCCCGAAGAAGCTCGGCTACTTCTGAGCGAGCAGCAAAGGTGCGCCCAACATCGGAGTTGAGGTCCGAGCCCGTCCCGCACCAGCAAGGCATGAGCATGCCGCTTGGCCCATTGAGATGCTGTAACCCGTGCGTGCGGGGTCGCGTTCATCGGCTGCGTGAAAGATCATCACGCGTGGCCGCCGGATTTGGTGTGCTCCGGGGATCGGCATTGTCGGTAGCGTGACCATCTGCTGCACGGGGTGTCCATGGGTCCGGCCGGTCCGTGCGGGGACTTTCGACGGAGAGTGATGAGGGTGCAATGAGTGAACCGACGAAGCCCAAGGTCGACGTTCCGAAGGGTGACGCTCCTACCGAGCTGACCACCCGGGACCTGATCGTCGGGGACGGGGCCGAGGTGAAGCCGGGCATGGTGGTCAGGGTCCACTATGTCGGGGTGACCTTCGAGTCCGGGAAGGAGTTCGACGCCTCCTGGGACCGCGGCGAGCCGTTCAAGTTCGCCCTGGGCAGCGGCAGGGTCATCAAGGGCTGGGACCGGGGGGTGAAGGGGATGAAGGTCGGCGGTCGGCGCGAGATCATCGTTCCCCCGCGTCTCGGCTACGGCAATCAGTCGCCCTCGCCGTTGATCCCGGCGGGCTCGACCCTGGTCTTCGTGGTGGACCTGCTCGACTCGTATTCCGGCACAACCGGGTGGAGCAGCGCCCAGTAACCCTGGCCGGTCCTCCCCTTCGGCACGCTGCGCAGCGTCCGAACGGTTCCCCTGCGACTCGTCGACCGCCGAAGACCACGAGGCGGCCGAGTTCCTCAATGGCATGCTCAGCGCCGCCGCCCGGACGCCTGAACCCGGCGGCCGCGCTCGGCGGACGGGGACGTCCTCGCCGGAATCCAGCTCGCCAGCGCCAGTCTGCATCCCGTTGAAGCGATGGCATTGCCGGCCAGGCCACAAAGCCCGACAGCCCTTGGGCAGAGCGGGGCGCAGTTGCGCCCGGGCCGGAAGGGACCGGCGGCGGACTCTGTCGCCGAGCACCGCACGCACGCACGCACGCACCAAGATCCGGACCATTTTCGGACCCGCCCCGCCAGAAGGCCGCACGTCGGATCTACGACCCATGACGGGGTACACCCCACCGGCTTTACAACCGAGTGCAACACCTACGGGCAGGACTCATCCGCCTTGGCGACGGTGAACGCGACCGGCTGCCCGGTCAGCGCGGTGCCCTGCTTCGGGTCCTGCGAGCAGACCTTCCAGTTCGACTCCTGAAGGACCATGCGGCCCTGCAGCGCGTCCTTCACCGTGATGCTCGCGTTGGAGGGCAGCGCGCCGCGGACGGCCTTCATGCCCTGCCCGACGAAGTCCGGCATCGTGCTGCCGGCCGGCTTCGGGGCGGGCGCTTCGGCGGCCGGGCAGGACTCCTCCAACTTCACGGCGCCGAAGTCCACGGTGCTGCTCGTGTCGACCTTCGCACCGGCGGCGGGTGTCTGGCTGCAGACCTTCCAGTTCCGGTCGAGGGCCTGGAGCCGGTCGCGGCCGAGGGCGTCGTGGGACTTGAGGAGGGCGAACCCGGCGGCCTGCGCTTCGTCCTGGGCGGTCTGGAGGCCCTTGCCGACGAAGTCGGGAAGGGTGGCGGTCTTCGCGGTGGGCGCGGAGCCGGCCGGCGCCGGGGCGGCGGGCGCGGGCGTGCTGGGCGCGGCAGGCTTGTTGGTGTCGGCGGACTGCGGGTTGCATGCGGTGAGGGCGAGGAGTGCGGCGACCGTGGCGGCGAGGGCGGCGGTGTGGTGTGTGCGCATCGCGCCATGGTGGCTGATGCGCAGAGAGTGTGTGGTGGCTGTCATGTCCTTGTGACGCGCGAAAGCCGCGCGCGGTGGCGGGTCTTCGCAACTCGGCTGCTGGGCTGGCACCGGTCCCGTCCCCGTGATCCTCAGTGCCCCGGCCACCCCGTTGAGGCTCGGAACCACGAACGCCTGCCCCGTGCGCCCGTCCGACATGCACTCCTTGGACAGCGCCCATGAGGACTGCCACGAACCCCACACATCAGCGCGGGGGCACGTAACTGTGTGCGAGGAAACGGCAGAAGTGCCTGTTACGTGAGCCTGAACCCATTTGGCGCACCGCACACGGCCTGGCGCGAATGAACTGCTTATGTGGCCGAAACCCCCTGGCTTCGGCATCCCGCGGGCTGCCACCCCGTCCGGCCCCGTTCGCGTCAACCGGGCCCTGACGTCTGCCTCTTACAAGGGAGGGTTACGGACATGTCCGCATTGAGAAACACACATCACAGGTTGTGGCGGTTGGCTGCGGTGCGGGCCAGAGTGTCGCTTCCCGGCAGGTCGCCGGGAACCGCACGAAGCCCGGACGGCCTGCACAGGCCGGACGGGGCCGACTGTTCAAGGAGCCATCTGCATGTCTGCTTCTCCCGCCACCCGCCCGCGCCGCCTTCTCGCCGCGGCTCTGGCCGCCGGCGCCCTGGTCGGCGCTGCCGCCGTCCCGGCCGCCGCTCACGACGACGACCGGCACGGCCACCGCGGCCGGCACTCCTCGATCGTCATCGGCGACATCCAGCACGACAGCCGGGGCCGCGACAACCGCGCCCTGAACCGCGAATGGGTCGAGGTGAAGAACACCGGCCGCAACGCCGTCAACCTGCGCGGCTTCACCCTCACCGACCGGCAGGGCAACCGCTACCGCTTCGACCACCTGTACCTGGACGGCCGTTCCAGCGTCAAGGTCCACACCGGCAACGGACACGACACCCACCGCGACGTCTACCAGGACCGCCACCACAAGATCTGGGACGAGCGCGACACCGCCACCCTCCGCGACAACCGGGGCAACGTCATCGACACCGAGTCCTGGGGCCGCCGCGGACACCACGACGATCACCGTCGCTGACCCGGACCGGCAGCCACTCCATCGGGGGCAGTGAACTGCCGACAACCGCGTGCCGCGGCAACCAGCCGCGGCACGCTCCCTCGACACAAACCGGCGCCGGATCCACCCCGACACCGTCAGGCCCGCACCCACAGCTGCGGCGTACGCCGCAGCGCCGGCAGAGTCACCTCCGGTGCGGCATGACCCGTTTCGGCGCGTACCGACTGCCCTGTGCCCACCTCCACTGCAGGAGGGCGGGCCCCGATCACCCCGGAAACAGCAGCGGCACATCCAACCCAGGAGGTTCTTGTGGAGCCCTGGCACTGTTCCCCATCAGCGGCCACGATCCCCCAGCTGGCCCTCGACCCCTACCGCTTCCCCGGCGCCGACATCATGGAGCCCACACCCTGCGATGTCCCGCCCCGCGATGTCCCGCCGCAGAAGCCAGGCGAAGAGCACAAGGCCCCTCTCCTCGGCGAAGAGAATCCGCGCGCGCATCAGCAGCCGTCGGACCCGCGCCACCCCCGATCCCTGCACGCCTCCGACCGCCGCCGCCTGGACCTCCACGCAGCGCTGACCACCGTCGGCATTCCGCCACTCCCCGGTGACCTGGCAGCCATCCACACCCTGTCCGCACTCGACGACACGACCAACGCAGCCCTCGTCCGATGGATCACCGCCCGCCGCTGAACCCGAAACGGATATTCATGCCGGACGGGTCCGTCGCCAGGGATCAGCCGCGTTTGGTCTTGCGCCAGCCGAAGGGGCCGGGCAGGTCTACCGAGGTGGTGCGGCGTCCGGTGCTGCTGTGGGTGCGGCGGGGGCCGTGCTTGCCGCCACCGGTGGTGATCGACCACGACTTGCGGTTGATGTTGAGCCGGACGCCCGGAAGAATCCTGAAGCTCTTGCGGAATGTCAGCGGCATGACGTCTCACTCCTCGGCGCTCGTAGGGTTCGTGGCCCGACCGATCCTGCGGTAGGGCCGGTTGGTGTTCGTGTGTCCAGCGCTGCCCGTTCCATGCGCCCGCAGCCGGCCCGGAAGCGCGGTGGCACGGTGGCACGGTGGCAGCTCCAGCCGGTCGATACCGCGCTCGTGGTGGCGGGCTCGCCCGTCAGCAGGTCTTCGCGTTGTCAACGGCGCGTCGCGATGAGTGCGCAGGTGCGGCACTCATCGGCAGTCAGGGTGTGGTCGGCGGGGACGGGCCGGCCCCCGCGGAGGTGAGGAGGTCGGAGATGACCGTACGCAAGCGGATGGCATCGATCCGCTCAGCGTGCCGGGCCGCTTCCCGCAGCGTCTGTCGGGCTGCGTCGTAACGGCTCGCCTCGACGAGCATGCTGCTGTGAGTGACAAGTGCGGAGACGAGTTCGGGGGTGGTGTCGACGGTGCCCAAGAGGTCGACGGACTGCTCGACGGTCGTCAGACCGACCCGGCCTCCGGTGGCGGCGCCCCACGCGCGCATCGCCCGGCCGATGCAGCGGGGCGTGCCCCAGTGGCGAGCCGCCTCCAGTTCCTCGGCGGCGAGTGCAACGGCCTCGCGAGGCCGGCCGAGCAGCAGCTGGCAGTCGGCGGCCGCCGACCGCCACGGGGTGACGATCGGGCTGATGACGTGCCGTTCGCCCTGCCGGCGACCGCATTCCAGCAGGTCGTCGAGGGCGGCCGCAGGTGCGCCTTCGGCGAGGTGCAGAAGCCCTCGGGCGTAGAGTAATTCGTTCCACTCCCAGGAACCCCGTGGGCCGTCCAATGCGACGGAGTCGGCCAGTTGGCGGGCCTCGACCGTGCGGCCCGTCTCGGTGAGGGCGATGACGGCCTGAGCGACGAGGTGCGCGTTGTCCGATGCGGTAGCCGAGGGGCGCACCGCCGGCCGGGTGAGGATGCCCCAGCCGTGGCACGCCTCCAGCAGTTCCCCGTAGCGGCCGCGCATGGCCAGGCTCTCGGCGTGGACGCTCAGCAGGTTCTGGTACCCGGGGTCGGCCGAGGGGCCCCGGTGTCCGGTCAGGCCGGCCGTCACCAAGCGGTCGGCGAGTGGCAGGTCGTCCGCCCACTGGGCGAGAGTGGCGGCCGAGGCCAGTACGTACGTGCGGGCGTACGGATCGAGCGGTTGGGCTGTCACTTCGAGGGCGATCGTGAGGGCCTGTGCTGCGGTCAATCGGCCGCTGGTGCAGTCGAATTCGGCGACCAGCGTACGGGCGGCCGGCGCGGGGCGCCGGTGCGCGGCCCCGACCGGCCCGCGCAGCCTGTCCACGGTCTTCAGCCAGCTGTCGCCGTCATGCGAGGCGATCAGTGCCGCGGCGGCCTGAACGGCACGGGACAGTTCGGGTATCTCGGCGAACCGTTCCTCAAGGTCTTCCATGACTGCCAGGGCGGTCGAGGCCTGTCCCCTGGCCGCGAGGGCCGCGCCCAGGGCGTTCGCGGCCCTGAAGACGCCGACGTCGGACCGCAGGTCCAGCCGTACCGGCACGGCCGGGCGCCGCATCCCCGTGGCAGGCCCCGCCGGGCCCGGTGTCACCGGCGGGTGGCCGAGTTCTCGCAGGACCTGGAGGGCGTACGCCGTTCCGGCGTCGTCAGGCTCGTCATGGGACCGCGCCGACAGGTGTCCGCAGACGGCAAACACCTCGGCCGCACGTCCGGCGCGGACCTGGGCCAGGGCGGCGTTGATGGCCGTGGCCGCTTCGGCGGGGCGGTGGCCGAGCTGCCGGGCGAGGGCGATCGCCTCGTCGAAGTGTCCGGCCGCCTCCGTGGGCGAACCGAGGTACTGGGTGAGCAGCCCCAGGTCGTTCAGGGCTTGGCGCAGGATGACGGTGTCGCCCGCTTCCCGGCACACCTCGACGGCCCGTCGCGTGTGTAATGCGGCGTCGGTCAGCCGGGAGGCGGCGAGGGCCGCGCTCCCGCGCAGGAAGTGGCACCGGCCCTCGGCCCGGCGGTCGCCCACGCGCATCGCGGCGTCCAGCAGACCCTGCAGGGTGGCGGCCAGCCGCGGGTCCCGCGGGTCGGGGCCGAACGGGCTGAGGGCGATGAGCAGGTCGACGGCGGCCCTCAGGTCGTCCTGGCCCCGCCTCGCACACGCCGCCCGTGGGTGACCCGGCTCGACGGCTTCGGCCGCCAGGGCAGTGCGGGCGACCTGCGCCGCGAGCGCCACCGCGTTGCCGGTTTCCCGCACCGCCCAGTGGTGGGCACCGGGGTGGTCGGCGAACTCCGGACCGGGGGCGGAGGCGGGGCCCAGCGCGTCACCGATCGGGTCGCCGGGAACAGCGTGGCGAAACGCGGCGCGGGCCGCGCCCAGGAGGAAGTCGAGCAGTCGGGAACGGGCCTCGGCGGCCGGGACCGGCCCTTCGGCCGCGGCCTTGCGACGGCCGAAGGACCGCAGCAGGTCGTGAAAGCGGTAGCGGCCGACGGACGGTGACTCGAGCATCGCGGCGTCCACCAGCGACTCCATCAGACGCTCCGCCTCCGCCTCGGTCGTGCCCAGCAGGGCGGCGGCCGAAGCCGACGTGACGTCCGTCCCGTCCACGGTCGCGACCAGACGGAACGCCTCGGCCTGGCGGCCGTGGAGCTGGCGGTGGCCCAGTTCGAAGACGGCCTCCACCGCCAGGTCACCGACCCGCAGTTCGTCGATGCGCCGCTGCTCGTCGGCGAGCCGTTCGGTGAGGGCGTCCAGGGTCCAGGAGGGCCGGGCGGCCAGTCGGGTGGCGGCGATGCGTATCGCCAGCGGGAGGAAGCCACAGGCGGACACCAGGTCGAGGGCCGCTCGGGGCTCCGCGCCGATTCGTTCACCGCCGATGGTCCGCCCGAGCAGCTCGACCGCCTCCGGCGGCCGCAGGACCGACAGCTCCAGCTGGAGGACGCAGGTCACCCCGGCCGGGCGGGTACGGCCGGTCACGAGCACCGCGCAGCCGGCGGCCCCCGGGAGCAGGGGGCGGAGCTGCCCGCTGTCGCGCACGTTGTCGAGGAGGATCAGCATGCGGCGCTTGGCGAGCAGGGAGCGGAACAGCGCCGATCTGGCGTCGAGGTCCGCCGGGAGGGCCGAGGAGGGAACGCCGAGCGCGTCGAGGAACCCCGCCAGGATCGTCCCCGGACTGGAGCCGGCCTCGTCGCCACCGCGCAGGTCGGCGTACAACTGCCCGTCGGGGAAGTGCTCGCGGGCTTCATGGGCCGCGTGAACGGCCAGAGCCGTCTTGCCGACCCCGCCCATGCCGACCACTGCCGCGACCGAGAGTGCGGACCGCCCGTCGTCGCCCAGGACGGTGAGCAGGGCGTCCAGCTCAGTGCGGCGTCCCGTGAAATCGGCCGTGTCCGGGGGAAGTTGGGCGGGCGAGGGAAATGGGTGGAGGAAGAACGGCGGACGTTGTGCGGGGCACGGGCACGGACACGGAGGTTGGCCGCCGGGGCCCGGCCCGTCGTCGCTTCCGGCCACTCCCCCGGCGGTCACGGCAACTTCCGTGCGGGTATGAGGACTTCGGTCGGCCGGTACGGGGTCCGGCAGCAGTTCCGGGTCACCGACGAGGATGCGCCGATGCAGTTCGGTCAGCTCCGGCCCCGGCTCGACCCCGAGCTCCTCGATCAGCAGGCGGCGGGCGGAGTGGTAGACGGCCAGGGCGTCGGCGCCCCGTGAGGACTGGAACAGTGCCCGCATCAGCAGGCCGTACGACTTCTCGCGCAAGGGGTGTTCGGTCGTCAGGGTGGTCAGCTCCGAGATGCAGCACGAGGAGTCGCCGAAGGCGAGGTCCAGGGCCAGCCGCTCCTCCAGCAGGGTGAGCCGCAGATCGACCAGCCGACGGCGCTGCCGGTCGGCGAACGGACCGGGCAGGCCGGCCAGGGGAACGCCCTGCCACAGGGCCAGGGCCTGGTTCAGCAGGTCGCGGGCCTGCCGGAGGTTGCCGCCCGACCTCGCGCGGTCGGCCCGGCCGGCCAGCTCCTCCGCGTACCGGGCGTCGACCGCCGCCCCGGGCAGCTGGAGCCGGTATCCGTCACCGAGGGACACCAGGACCTCCGGCGCGTCGGGCATCGTCCGGAGCGTCTTCCTGAACTGCCATACGTAGGTACGGATCGTGGTGGCGGCCGCGGGTGGCGGGCAGTCGCCCCACAGGGCGTCCGTCAGCTCCGCCACCCCTGACGACCTGCCCGGCTTCAGGAGCAGAGCGGCGATCGTCGCCTGTTGCTGAGGGCCTCCCAGCCGCAGAACCGTGTCCCCGCGTCGTCCTTCGGTGGCGCCGAGCACCGAGAACCGCAGATCTTCCACGTACGCCCTCCCTGCACCGGACATCCCGCACCGGACATCGTCTTACAAAGTGAACACTAACTCACTTGTGATCAAGACTTATCAGGACAGATCGACCGCCCGGTGCGGGCCGCGCGCACGCGGCGGCGACGGCGTTGACGGCGTACTGACGCTCCGTTGACAGCCGTCCGCGACTGTGGTGCCGGGCTGCCGGTCCGGGCCGCCCGACCTCGAAGAAAGGGGAAGCCTTATGCCTTCCGGCCAGAAGCTGGACCTGAGCGTCGCCGATGTGACACCGACGACCTGGAACGAGCTGTCCGAGAGCCTGTCCGAGGCAGGCAACTGTGACTGCGGTGGTTGCGTGACGTGTTGCACGTCGTGCGGCCACGGCAACTGCGGCTGCTGCATCTGACGCTCCGGCCCGCCGAACGGCATTGACGTCAGATCCGGGCGGGGTCGTGCGGTGCCCTGCACCGCACCGCCCCGCCTTCCGCGACAGACAAGTGAGGCCCTCGCCATGCCTTCCGTGGCAGACCAACAGATGAACGCGCTCGACGCGCTGGTGTCCCCGTACGGCGTGGTCAGCGTGACCCGCCGGTACCGGTCGCAGGGCTGGATGGCCGACCTGCACGGCTGCCACGCCGAGGGTGGCAGCGGGCGCCCCGGCGCCGGTGCGGACCACCACTCCAGCGAGGGCGGCGGACGCTCCTACGGGGACCCGGCGCGAGCCCGGCTGGTGGCGATCGCGGAGGCCGCCGAACGCTACTCCGCGTACGAGCCGCCCACGGCCGAGCACCGGTGGGCGACCGCCTCCGGCCTCGACGGCCCCGTCGCCGACGTGACCCGGCTGCCTCGCTGCTCCGCCGGCGAGCTGGCGAACCCCGACTGTCCGATCGTGCCGTTCGACCCGGACGCGCCGATCCGCTGGGTCCAGGGCCTGGAGCTGGTGTCGAGCGTACGCACGTGGCTGCCCGCGGTGATGTCGACCTACCGGTTGCATCCGGCGGTGCCGGCCGAGCGGTTCTGGTACCAGTTGTCGACCGGCTTCGCGGTGCACCACGACCCGACCGAAGCGCTCGTGCGCGCCGTTCTCGAAGTGGTCGAGCGCGATGCGATCGCGCTCACCTGGTTGCAGCGGATACCGCTGCCCCCGCTTCCCGATATCCCCGTCTCACCGGCGCTGGAGGAGTTGCTCGGGGCCTCGCGCCGCCACTTCCTGCGGACGCTGCTCTTCGATGCGACGACCGACCTCGGAGTGCCGACGGTCTACTGCCTGCAGCTCTCCGAGCACGATCGGCGGGTCCGCCACGTGGTGGGCTGCGCGGCCGGCCGCACCTTGTCGGCGGCCGCCGAGAAGGCGTTGGCCGAGGCCCTCGGGGTGCGGGGCGCGCTCTACGGCGATGCGGCCGAGCCGGCCTCGTTCGCCGCGTTCGCCTCGATCACCGACGGTGCCCGCTACATGGCCGCACCACGGCGTGCCGACGCGTTCGCCTTCCTGCACGCCGCGGCCGAGGGGCCGCCGAGGGCCGAACAGCCCGGGCTGCCCGCCGATCCGCGCGCCGCGCTCGCCGTCCTGCTCGACCGCTTCTCGGCGCTGGGCATGCCGGTGTACGCCGTCGACCGGAGCCACTGCGAGCTGCGCTCCGTCGGTCTGAGCGCGTTCAATGTCGTCATCCCGGACCTGATGCCGATGTCGTTGCTGCCGCTCGCCCAATTCCGCGCCCATCCGCGGCTGTTCCAAGCTCCGGCCGCGATGGGATTCACCGTCCATTCCGAGGAGGGGCTCAACCCATGGCCGCAACCGTTCGCCTGACCGGTGGTCCGCTGCTGGTCGTCGGCGTCGGAGGTTTCGGGGAGCAGGTGGCACAGCTGCTGTCGGCCGGCGACCTCGGCGCCACCCGGGTCCGACCCGATGATCTGGCGGAGGCCTTCGCCGCCCGTCCCGCGGCGGTCGTGCTGGCCGCCCAGCACCCGGTGCCCGAACTGGGCAGCCGGATCGACACCCTGGCATGGCAACACGGCGTGCCCTGGCTGCCGGTGGTCACCGAGGACCTGATGCTGCGCATCGGTCCGTGGGTGGTACCGCACCAGGGCCCCTGCTTCGACTGCTATCAGGCGCGGCTGATTCAGCACGACGACCAGGCCTCGATCACCAGCGCTCTGTGGAAGGCGCACGAGACGGACCCGGGCGGCGCGCCGCGCGGATTCCTTCCGCAGCACGCCCGCACGGCCGTGGGTCTGCTGCGCTGCCTTCTCGACGGACCGGACGGGGTGAGGGCGACGCCGGGCTCCGTCACGGCCGTCAGGCTGCACTACGGGGACATCGACACCCAGCCGGTCCTGCGCTGCCACGGCTGTCGGCGCTGCGCGCCGGAGACCGTTCCCGGACCGGACCGCACGGGAGCACTGGCCGAACTCGTCAGCGGCGCCAGGACCACGCACCAGGGAGTTCCCGCATGACCCCGTACACGAGCACCGGCGCCCCCGCACCCGGCGGCCCCGCACCGGGCGCCCCTGACGGTCACGGCAATGACCACGGCCACGACTGCCGGCCGCGGCTGCGCCGCGCAATCGCCGTCACCGCGGTACCCCGCGGGCTGGTGGTCGAGGCCGTCGGCCGCCGTCACCTCTTCGCCGGCGCGGATGCGGCCGACATCCTGCCCCGGCTGCTCCTCCTGCTCGACGGCACCCGTGACCGGGCCGCCGTCGCCGCCGAACTGGGCCTCGACGTGTCCCAGATCGACCCCGTCATGGCCGCCATCGAGGCCCGCGCCCTGCTCGAACCGGCCTGCCCCGCCGTCGACGCGGCTCCCCCGGGCGGAGCCCCGGTGGCCATCGACGCGGTGGCCGACTTCCTGTCGCGTACGGGACCGCCGGCCGCCGTCGACGGCGGGTCCTCGACCGCGGCGGTCCGGCTGGCGGCGGCCTCGGTCGCCCTGGCCGGCCCGCCCGAGGTGACCCGGCGCGTCGCCGAGGACCTGGCGGCCTGCGGAGTGGGCCGGGTCACGACCGTGCCGCCGGGCGGGCACACCCCGGACGGACCGGTGGACCTGTTCGTGGTCTGCGACGACGCCACGGCGGCACTCGATGAGGCCGCCCGCAGCGGCGCGGCCGGCGGCTTCGAGGTCCTGCGGTACGCGATCCGGGACGCGACGGGCGCGCCGCCCGTGCCGGATGCGACGTTGGCGATGGACACGACGACTGCGACGGACACGCTGCCCGAGACGGAGGTGGCGGACGTGGCGGACGTGATCGACGTGATCGACGTGACGACCGCGATCGAGGTGGGACCGAGGTTCCTGCCCGGTCACACCGCCTGCACCGGGTGCTTCCGGACGGGCCACGAGCGGGCGTTTCCCGCCGACCGAGCGGCCCTCTCGCTGCCACCCGCGACCGCCGGTCTGGTCGCCGGTCTGGTCGCCGAGCAGGTCACCGCGGTGCTCGCCGGCACCGCGCAGCCCCTGTCACGCCGGGAGCTGCGGCGGCTGACGTTGTCGGAGTTCACCAGCCGGTCCCTGACCGTCGTTCCGGAGCCGGGCTGCCCCGACTGCGGGCCCATCGGCGCCGGCGCGGAGCAGGCACTGGACACCGTCGAGTGGCTGCTGCAGGCCGCGCCACCGGAACGGTTCACCGCCGGCGCGGGCACCACCTCCTTCGAGCCGCCCGCCGTCCTGGAACTGGCGACCAGCCCGAGGCGGGCACTGCCGGTCCCGGAGACGGCCGCCTGTCCGCCGGGGCTGCTCGACGAACGGGCGCTCAGCGTGCTGTTGTCGCGCACCGCCGGTTTCCGGGAGGCAGGCGCGGACACCTCCGAGGACACCCCCGGGGGCGCGCCGGGGCAGACCGGAGCCGACGGCGGGCTGCGCCGCCGCTGGGCTCCCAACGGCGGCAACCTCGGCTCCGTACGGCTGTTCCTGCTCACCGAGACGCACCTGCCGGCGCTGCCGGGCACCGTGTTCGCGTACGACGACGAGACCGGCGAACTGATCGCCGTCCGCTCGGACTCGCCACCTCTGAGCGAACTGCTCGCGGGCACGCCGCTGGCCGGCCGGCCGGTTCGGGCGGCCCTGGTGTTCACGGGAGCCCTGCACCGGCTCTGGGGCAAGTACTACGGATTCTCCACCCGCCTGACGCATCTGGACAGCGGCTGCGCCATGGCGCAGGCCGCGCTGGTCGCGGCCGGACTCGGGCTGCACACGGACCTGGTGGCCGGTGACACGGGTGCGCTCGTCGAACATCTGGACCTGGACCCGGCCGACCGGCTGGTGACGGGGATCCTCGGAATCTACGGAAGGGGCGCCGCGGATGCCGCTCGTACAGGAGCGTGACCTGATGGCGGGCCTCGTGGAGCGGCTCGCCGCCGGCCGGGGAACGCCCGCGGCCGGCCCGACGGGATCCACGACGGAGCCGGTGTCGGAGCCCGTGTCGGATTCCGTGGCGGGACTCACGGCGTACGCCGGAGCGCTGTGGGAGGTGCTGGAAGCGCGTCGGTCGCTGCGGTCGTTCGACGCGCGCAGGGTGGCGGCGGCCGAGCTGTCCACCGTCCTCGCCCGTGCGTTCACGACCCATCGCGCGCAGTGGCCCGAACGGCCCGCGGTGGACCTCACCGTGCTGCTGGCGGCCTACCGGGTGGAGGCACTGGCGCCCGGCTGGTACGAGGTCGGGCCCGACGGCGCCTTCCGCGAGGTCGCGGACGCCCCGGAGCTGCCCGATGCGGCGGGGACCTTCGACGACGCCCCCGCGGTGTTGCTGATCGGTGGCGACCTCGCCGGCGCCGTCGGTCGGGCCGGTCACGCGGGATACGCCGACCTCCTGGTCCGGGGCGCGGCGCTCGCGCACACCTGCTGGCTCACGGCGATCGGCGCCGGGTTCGGCGGCTGCCCGCGCGGACGGGCCGAGGCGGTCGCGACCACCGCGTTCCACACCCTTCGGCCCGGCGGGCGCCATCTGCTGAGCCTGACCCTGGGCCGACCCGGGACCGCGCCGCAACCGCTGCCCGTACCGGGCCCGAACGACGCGGCGGCGCCCCGGTGAGCGCGGTCGCGGCCGTGGCGGGGGGCCCGCCGCAGGGAGCCGCCCCCCGGACCGCGGCTCCCGGAGACGCCGCGGGCGGGGAGAAGACGTACTTCACGGGGACGCACCGCGCCTGCCCGCCCGCGCGGACCTGGGAGCGACTGGCACCGCTGCTCCCGGCCGTCGGGGTGACCCGGGTCGCGGACCTGACCTGGCTGGACGACATCGGTATCCCCGTCTACCAGGCGGTCGCCCCCGCCGGCCGCTACCTGTCGGTGTACCAGGGCAAGGGGCTGGATCCGGTGTCGGCCAAGGTGTCCGCCGCCATGGAGGCGATCGAGCGGTGGCACGGCGAACACCTGGACACCCGTCCCGATCACGTGGGCACGGTCGGCGACGTCGAACCCGATCTGGGCTACCGCGTCGACGAGCTGGCGCTGCGGGCACGCCACTGCCTCAATCCGGGGACCCGGCTGGCCTGGCGCTCCGCGGTGCGCTTGAGCGACGGCAGCCCCTCGCTGGTGCCTCTGGACTGCCTCAGCCTGGATCGCCGGGTCCGTCCGCGCTGGCGGCCGCCGCTGTTCGCCCCCACCAGCAACGGCCTGGCCGGCGGCAACACCCGGCACGAGGCGATCGCCCACGGCCTGTACGAGGTGATCGAGCGCGACGCCATCCACCGCGCGTGGACCACGGGGCCGTCGCGCCTGGTGGACCCCGACAGCCTGCCGGGGCCGGCGGCCGGCCTCGTCGAGCGCTACCGTGCCGCCGGGGTGCGGTTCGGGATCGGCCTGCTCGCCACCCCTCTCGGCGTGCCGTGCTTCGGTGTGGCCGTCCACGGCGGCGGATTCCCCCTGCCGATCTACGGCTACGGCTGCCACCTGGACGCCCGGGTCGCCCTGTGCCGTGCCCTCACCGAGGCGGCCCAGGTACGGCTGTCGATCATCGCCGGTGCCCGGGACGACCTCGAGGACGCGACGTACCGACGGCTGCGACGCGCCCTGGCGGCCACCGCGCCGACGCCGCCGCCCGACCGGGGCGCCCCCGAGTCCGTGCCGTTCGACTCCGTCCCGTCCGTGGTGCTCCCCGACCACCGGGACGAGATCGCCCGACTGGTCGACCGCGTCGTCGCCGTCACGGGGCGCGGCCCGCTGGTCGTCGACCACACCCGGGCCGACCTCGGTGTCCCGGTTGTCCATGTCCTCTGCCCCGGCATGACCATGCCCCCCGCCGTGTGAGGCCCACACCATGACCCACCGATACCTCTTCCTCGGCCCCTCGGCCCCAGGACTCCTCGTCCCGCCCGGAGTCACCCTGCTCCCGCCGGTCGCCGCGGGTGACCTGCTGGCACTGCCGCTCGTGGAGGGGGACGCGGTCGGCATCGTCGACGGCTACTTCCACCAGGTGCGGGCGGTGCCGCACAAGGAGATCCTCGCCGTCCTCGACCGGGGCGTCGAGGTGCTCGGGGGCGCCAGCATGGGGGCGCTGCGCGCCGCCGAGCTCGATGCCCTCGGGATGCGCGGGATCGGCCGCGTGTACCGGGACTACCGGGTGGGGACGATCGAGGCGGACGACGAGGTGGCGCTGCTGCACGGCCCACCCGAGAGCGACTACCGCGCCATGTCCGAACCCCTCGTCGTCATACGGGCCACCCTGGACCGGGCGGTGCGGGACGGGGAGTGCGAGGCCGCCACCGCCGGGGCCCTCATCGACGCCCTGCGCGCCACGCCCTATCCGCGACGGGCCTTCGAGCGGTTCCCCGAACTCGCCGAGGCCGTCGGCGTCGACCCCGGCGAGCTGAGGGCGCTCGGTGAGCACTGCGCCCGCCACCGGGT
Organism: Streptomyces avidinii; assembly: GCF_045161815.1. Taxonomy (NCBI): domain Bacteria; kingdom Bacillati; phylum Actinomycetota; class Actinomycetes; order Kitasatosporales; family Streptomycetaceae; genus Streptomyces; species Streptomyces avidinii. Next base: position 7,390,050 of record NZ_CP108863.1, on the reverse strand, counting down.
CGATGTGAAACGGACGGACACCCTCGCGGTGGTCGACGCGCTGGTCGGCACCCCGGCCGAGACACTGGCAGACACACTGGACGGCGCACTGGCCGCGACGGGCCCGGACACCGCGCGTCCCGCCGGGGTCCGTCCTGCGGTGCCGCGTACGACGTACCTCGCGTCCTGGGAGGACCGGGCCCGGCAGGCTCCCGGAGTCGGCCCGGACCGCCCCCGGCCCGGCGCCCTGGCCGCGCTGCGCGTGCTGCAACTGTTCTCCGACGCCTTCCCCGAGGCACGGCGGCAAACGGTGCTGGAGTGGATCGCCGGGGAGTGCGCCCGCACGTGCGCGGCGCCACCCGGCCTCCGGGGGACGTCGGCCTCCGCGATCTCCCACGGAGTCCACACGGGGGTGTACCCCGATCCCGGCCACCCCGGCGGGAGCGACGGGTTCGGCTTCCTGCGGTCGTGGCTTACGGGGACGGAACTGGCCCGCCTCAGCCGCCACGAGCAGCTGGAGGCCTTCCTGTCCCGGAGCTTCGAACTCGAACCCGGAGCCGCCGGCGACACCTTCCTCCTCGACGGGTTCCAGCACGCTCCCATGTTCTCCGAAGCCCATGGGACGGCCGCCTCGTGCCTGCGCGACAGCGAGGAACGGCCGCTGAGCAGACCCTGCTCCGCACCGGCCCTGCTGTCCCGCGACTCCCTCACCGCGCGCCTGACCGGGATCTGGGGCTGCACCCCGGCCGAGGCGGACCTGTACGCGCTGGACCGCGGCTTCCCGTCGCTCGACGCGGCCGTCGAGGCCGTCCACACGTACGACCTGCTGTTGCACCCCGCCCTCCGCAGTGCGCGCCCGTGAGAGCTCCGCCGACGCCGGCGACGACGACTCCCCCTCCGCCCCGCACCGCACACACTCCCCGAGGACCAGACGACGCCATGGATGTCCTGCACCGTTTCACGGGCGACGCCGCCGAGTTCATCGACGCGCTGCGCCACCGCACCCCCCGAGTGTTCCGGCCCGCCGACCCGCCTCTCGATCTGCTGGCGCCCGGCGAACTGGACCGGTGGCTCGACAGCGGTCTGCTGCGGCTTCCCTATGTCCAACTGGTCACCGTGGACGGTGAGGTGCCGCTGCCCCGGTACTGTCCGCCGCGTACCGTCCTGGGCCGGATCGAGCACGGATACGTGGACGGCGCTGCCGTACGCGGCTTCCTCGCCGAGGGGACCGCCACCGTCCTGCTGCGCCACATCGACCAGTGGCACCCCGCGATCCGTACATTCTGCGAGGCGATGCGAAGCCGACTCGGGCGACAGGTGGAGGCGTTCCACTTCGTCACCCCGCCCGGGACCCAGGGCAGGCCGGTACACCGCGACGACGCCGATGTGTTCGTCGTCCAGACCGCCGGTACCAAGACGTGGCACCTCTACGACGCCCCGGGCGACGGCCGGTGGGGCCCCGGTGCCGTCGACCTCCCCGGCCGTCCGGAGTTCACCACACGACTGGAACCGGGGCAGGTGCTCTACGTCCCGCGCGGGCAGGCACACAGCGCGGTCGCCGCGGACTCCGGGGTGTGCGCGCATCTGTCGTTCACCGTTCGCGAGGCGGGCGGCGCCCATCTGCGGGCGGGCCTGGCAGCGCTGCTCGCCGAGACCGATCTGCCCGCCCGCCCGCTGGGTGAGGAGGAGTTGCTGGCAGCCGCCGAGCGCCTGTTGGCGGAGTCACGTGCGGCCCTCGCCACGCTGACCGCCGAGGACCTCGTCCACCGGGCCCGCACCGGCATGCGCGCGGTCGCCTCCCCACTCGACTCGAGGAACCCGCGGGCCGAGCGACCGCTCCCGTGACGTCCCCCGTCGACAGGCCCCGCTGACGCCCACCCCCGAGGTCGTGGCCCTGCGGCGCCAGAGCCCCTCGACCCCGATCACCCGGGGAACAGTTTGCCTGGCAGACCCGCGCGGCCGCTCATCTCCGGCCATCCCCCGGCCGTGGCGCGGCTCGTCGTCCGGCCGCCGCCCCGGAGTCGGACTCGGTCAGCCGTACATCGCCAGGCGGTACAGAGTCGCAAGCGCGCCGTCGATGGGGTGGGGTTGCGGCTTGCCTGAGGAGTCGAGCCTGTTCCACCTCTGCATGTTCACCGCGACCGCCAACTGCCGCTGGCCGTCGGCGCGGGTCATGGCCAGCGCTCCACCGCCCCAGACCGTGCCGCCATGGCCCCAGAAGGTGCCCTGGCCGGGTCCCTCCATCGGGTGCAGGCCGAGGCCGTAGTCGATCGTCTTTCCCTCTTGGGAGATGACCGGGACGGTGCGTTGCATCTGCGCCAGCGACGACGGGCCGACGATCTCGCCGGCCAGCAGCATGCCGTAGAAGCGGTTGAGGTCCGCGACGGTTGATATCAGGGAGCCCGCTGGCCCCGCATATGACATGTCGTAGACGCTGTAGTCGCGCGGTGGGTCGATCATGCCGAACCACGCCTCGTAGAGCTGCGAGTGCGGTCCGTCGACGTACGGTCCGGCGGGGAGTTCGGTGTCCCGGAGCCCGGCGCGCTCGATGACGTTGCGGGTGATGTACCGCTCGGCCGCAGTGCCCGTCACCTCTTCCAGGAGTTGGGCGAGGAGCAAGTAGTTGGTGTTGGAGTACACCCCCGGAGCACCGCCCGGGGCGCCGACGGCAGGTGCGGTGACCCCCATCTCTATCAGTTCAACGGGGTCGAACCGTGTGAACCGGTGGTCGTCCAGGCTCTGGGGCCGGGTGTCCGCGGCGACGGGCATCCCCTTGAGGGAGGGGTAGGCGTAAGGGAGGAACTCGGCGAGGCCGCTGGTGTGGTTGATCAGCATCCGGACCGTGATCGCGTCACCGCGTTCCCCGGGAACCAGCTTCGGAAGGTACCGGCCGATCGGTGTGTCGAGACCGACCTCACCGCTCTCGACCTGTTGCAGGACCGCGGCGGCGGTGAAGGTCTTGGTGATGCTGCCGACGCGGTGCCGCATGTCGGCGGTGACGGGGCGGCCGGAGGTGACATCGGCGACCCCGGCGGCGCCGCGCCAGACCCGGTCGCCGTCTCGCACCTCGGCGAACAGTCCCGGCATGCCGGCGCGGTGGACGTTTTCGATGGCTGCGTTCAGCGCCGCGGAATCCAGTGGGTTCTTCACGTCATGCGTCCTTTCGTCATCCCCGGGTGCGCTCCGCATCGGTCGCCTGACCCGGACAACAGGGCACGAGTGGCATGCCGGCCCGCCCGGCATCCTCACGTCCTCATTATGCACGCGGTGCGTGCAACACCAAGTGCACAGATAGGGTGAGAGTCTGCGAGAGGAGCAAGATGGCAGGCCGAAGGCGTTGGTCGACCGAAGAGATCCTGGATGCGGCGGCGGAGCTGCTGCGCACGAGCGACGCGGATTCGTTCAGCGTGCGCAAGCTGGCCGCGGCCCTCGGGACCGATTCCTCCAGCCTGTACCGGCACTTCCGCAGCAAGACCGAACTGCTGCGCGCGGTTGCCGACCGGATCCTCCTGGCCGCGATGGACGGCTACCGCCCCGAGGGCGACTGGAAGCAGCGCATCACGTCCCTGGCCCTGCGCGCGCGAGAAGCCTTCGGGCAGCAGCCCCAGCTCGCCGCGGTCTGGGGACGCTACGCATCCAGCGGCACCGGTTCCCGGCTGGTCATGGAAGAGGTGCTGCAGGCTCTGCGCGCGTCAGGACTGCCCGACGAGGAAATCCCGGCCTGCTACCACCGGATCGCGGTCCTCATCGCCGCGCTGATCGCCTCCGAGGCCGGAGTCAGCACCGTCACCCCCGAGGAGCACGAGCAGGGCATGGAGCTGTTCCGCGTGGCGGTTCTGGGCGCCGACCCCGAACGCTTCCCGGCCCTGGCTCATTTCGCCCGCGACGTCCGGCCCCTCGGGGTGGATCGCCGCGCCGCGTTCGAAGAGATCCTCGCCGCCCAACTCGCCCACGTCGAGGCCGCAATCCGCGCGAGCTAGCGGAGGCGTCGGCGTCCGCCGGCCGGCCGGGCCGAGCACGGCGCCGCGTACCGGCGTGTTCGGCGGGCTCGCGTAGTGCCGCTGTTACAGCTGGGGGACGTACGGGGCGAGGCCGACGATGAGGATGGACCGTTCGCCCGGCCCCGGCTCGGAGCCCGCGCGGACCGGGCCGACGTAGTGGCTGACTCTGTGGTCGTGGACGGCGTAGCCGTCCAGGGGGTCCGTGAGGGTGAAGTCGGCGTGGATGTCCGCCCACGGGTCCTCGGGCTGGAGTCCGGCACTGCCCGGTGTGGCGATGACGTTCTGCCCGCCGGTGACGTTGGTACGGCTGATCAGGTGGGCGAAAGTGAACGTGCTGGCCGAACCTCCGTCCTGGTGCAAGCAGTTCGGGGAAGAGACGGCCTCCTGTCCGGGACGGTCGACGCCGAGCCTGATCAGGTGGACACCGGCCCACAGCGGCCGTCTCCCCAGGTTCTTCAGGGCCAGGACCTGGTCGAAGTCCCAGCGCAGGAGCCGCAACAGCAGAGCGTTGCCGCGCAGCTCCTCGGGAATGTCGGGGAGCACGCGCCGCTTCCGCGGGTACTCAGGGTCGCCCTCGCCCTGGGAGAAATCGGTGACCGTACCGTGGACAGGGTCGGGGGTTCCGGGAATCCAGGACAGTTCGTCCTTCCACGGCAGGTACACGGCATGGGAGTACCGGCGGAACCGATTCGTCCCCGGAGCGTACGGGTCGGGCGGCAGAGCCGCGAAAACCTCCCGGATCCCGGCCAGGTCCCCCGCAACGGAGCCGTCCGGAACGATGCCGAGCTGCTCAGCGCCGTAGCGGACGAACCCGCGCTCGCGCAGATCGTCCATGCCCCCACCCGGAGCCCCCGCACCAGAGTGCGACCGCCGCTGGGGTTCAGCCTTTTCCACGTGTTCCTCCACAGGTCACCACCAGGGCCATGGCGCCTGCGACCCGTGTCGGCCCTGCGCACGCCTCCCCCGTCACGCCCCGCTCTCGACACGGCTCTGCGATGCAAGCCACAGCTTTGCGGCGTGCTCGTCGAACGGGCGGGGCTACGGGCGGTTCGGCTGCTGAGCGTCCTACGGGTCGCGGGAGGAAGCAAATCGGCCGGCGACTTGCTCCGATCCCCTGCGCCTGCCCCGCTGCAGCCCGGCCCAGCGCGAGGCGGCGGCGACGGTGGTGTCGCTGCTCATCCCCTGACGGCGAGACCCGCGCACACCTGAGCCCCCCGAGCGTCGACCGGGCACGGATGACTGCCCGCGAGGAAGCGGCTCGATGAGCAGTGCGTCCATGCGCTGCCCGGCCCCCGGAGGACTCCCTCACAGGTCATCCGCGTCCACGATCCGGACGATGACGTGCGCGGGCGGACGGGCAGAGTCGTGGAGGTCCTCACCGACGTCGGCCATCCAGCGGGGCCTGCGCGCGGGCAGCCCGCCCGCCTCGCCCACGGGGATGCTGCCGTAGAGGCTGATCTCCGTCGCACGGAGCAGGAATCCCCCTTCCTCCCGGATCTCGACGACCAGGCCGGGCAGGCTCACGTCGAAGGGGCACTCGTTCTCGAGCGTCGAGTCCTGGTCCCGCCAGTCGTGCGCGGCAAGGTGGGCGGCGAGCAGCTGCTCGGGAGCGCCGAATACAGCGCTGCCTGCGAGATGCACGCGCAGCCGGCTGTCGTACGGGTCGTGCAGGACATGGGCGCTGCTCGTAGTGACCGTGAGCCGTACTGCGCCGGTCCGTCTCGATTCGTCGATCACCTCGACCGGGAGCACCGAGGCCTTCTCGGGCGCGAGGGCGAAATCGGACTCGATCTCCTCCACGTCCAAGGCGGTGATCCGCAAGGTGATCTCCTCGGGCGTGAGGGGGCTCTCGCACTCCCAGGAGGTGCTCTTCTCGGAGAGGTGCCGGGGACGCTCGGACACCTTCGTCACGGTCTCCATCACCAGCCGCTTGTACTGGGGCGGGACGGGCGAGCCCGTGCGACCGACGGCGAGCAGGAGGGCGGGCGCGTAGGAACCGCCGCCGAAGCGGTCCGACCAGTCCTCCCCGAGGAACCGGACGGTCCCACAGAGCTCGATCTCCTGATGGTGCTCCCACTCCCCGTAGGTCGTGGTGACCAGGTGCGCCTCGATCTCGTCGGCCCGCCAGCCCAGGTGGGACAACGACGGCTCGTCGATCTCCAGGTCCAGCCGCTGCACCGTCCTGTCGTCGTCGCCCACCGCTGCGCCCACCCTCCCCGTGAAACCCGCGTTCCATGACCCGGAACAGGCCCGGCAAAGGGACAATAGCGGCTGGTCAGGGCCTCGCGCCATGGCGGAGCGGGCCGCGGCTGCCCGACACGGACCGGCGTCCGCCGGACGCCCACGAGTGCGCTCTCGCCTTCTGCGCGCACGCTGCGCATCGTCGAGGAAGCATGGAAGGCGGGGATGCCACGCTGCGGCTGATCGTCTTCATTTTTCGGAGTTCGGCGGTCTGAGGATGTCGAGAACGTTCCACGGGCTCCGTCCCAGGGACATCAGCGGCCACCGCCGGCCGCACGAGGAAGAAGGAGAGACCAGCATGGCGATTCAGCGGATGGACAACGTCGGCATCGTCGTCGAGGACACCGTTGCCCGCCTCCGCCCTCACGGCGCCGAACTCGTCGGCGAGATCGCCCGGTTCGAGGACAGCTATCTGCTCTGCTACCTCCGCGGCCCGGAGGGCGTCATCGTCGGACTGGCCCAGCAACTGCACTGAAGGGTCAGGAGGCGGTCAACGTGTTGACGAGCTGGGCGAAGTCGGTACGTTGCCGACCGGTCAGTGTGGCGTAGAGCGGTGCCTGCATCTCGTCCGTGAGCCGCTCGGCACGCTGTCGTCGGGGGACCTGTGTCGCGGCAACGGGATGCGGCTCTTGCCATCCGTAGTGGATTGCCTGTTCGACGCCGAGGTTGATGACCATGGCCGCTCGGGCGCTCAGCCCGCACAGGCGCACTGCCGCCAGATGGCAGGCGCCACGATGTTCCCGCAGAACGTGTACGCGTTGCATGGCCGCGCCGACCGGGTCGTCCTCGGGGCAGGGTTGCGCCCGCCAGCCGGCGAACAGAGGCAGCGCGTCGGCGTCGGCCGCGTCGATCAGCTGCTGCGCCAAGTGGTTGAAGTGCTCCACGTCCACGTCGGCGGGAATGTGGGCGCGTCCCCATGTCCGGACGGCTTGTGCGTAGCAGGCGGCGGCTTCCTCCGCCGGCATCACGGCCCGTCCCGCCAGCCAGCCCGTCGTGACCAGACGGGGGCCGAGGAACCCCTGTACCGCTTGGACCACGGCGACCGGCGCCTCGCCGAGTACTCCGAAGCGTCCGCGGCAGTAGAAGCCGCGCCCTGGGGCGAACCCGGCGCGCAGACCGATGGCGGCGGTCGCTTCGTCGGACATGAACTCGTCACCGAAATCGTGGATGGGCAGGGCAACCGCGGCGATGCAGTCGAGGATTTCCATGCGCCGAAGATCCCTCACCACAACTCAATAGGTCAAGAAGATCATTTCTCATGGGACCCTTTAGGTAATCTATCGAGTCATGCTGGATATCCGCCGTCTGCACATGCTCAAGACCGTCGCCGCCCGCGGCTCCATCACCGCGGCCGCCCAGTCGCTGGGCCTGTCCGCGGGGGCCGTGTCCCAGCAGCTGTCCGCACTGCGGCAGGACGTGGGAGTCGAGCTGCTGCGCCCCGACGGACGAACCGTCGCGCTCACCCAGGAGGGTCGCGTCCTCCTCGAACACGCCGACCGGATCCTCGCCGCCATGGAGGAAGCCGAGTGCGCCATCGCAGCGGTCAGGGGCACGGTCGGCGCCACCGCCACGCTCGCCGCGTTGCCGTCGACCGTCGCCAGGATCGTGGCCCCCGCGCTGACCGCACTGGACGCACAGCATCCGCAGCTCACCCTGACCTGCCTTGTCACCGACCAGGCGCAACTGCGGGAACTCACGCTCGGAACCGTCGATGTGGTGCTGGGACAGCGCTATCACCACCTGCCCGAGGCGACACACCGTGGCATCGAGGTCTCACCGCTGCTCGACGATCCGCTGCTTGTCGTCACGGCGGCCGACCGAGCCGTCGGACGGCCCGTCGCCCTTCGGGAACTGGCCACGCACACCCTCGCCGCACCGCCGGCAACCACGGAGTGCGGACAGGCCATCGTGCACGCCTGCCACCAGGCCGGTTTCACACCCACAACGCGCTACGTCACGGCCGACATCGCCGCGCAGCTCACCCTCGCACGGGCCGGCCTCGCCACCGCGCTCGTCCCCCGTACGGCCATCGACCCGACCACACCCGGAATCCGCACGGCACCCCTCGAGGGCGACCCGATCCTGCGCCTCCTGTTCGCCGCGACCCGCCTCGCCGAGACCGCGAACCCGACGACCACGGCCGTCGTCGCAGCGCTGCGCACAGCCGCGCGACAGGACCGCACCTCGCAGCTCCCGATGGCTTGGGACAGCGCCGCGCATCCGACGGTCGGCCCATCGCGAAGGCCGTCCGATCGACTCGCCCGCACCCTGCGGGCCACATAAAGCGCTCACCGGGCCAGGTAGAACGCTCAGTGGCCAACTATCGGATTCCGGCCGCTCCGCGACGTGAACAGCCCCGGTCAGGAGCCAAGCCGCGTCGCTGTACCGGGCACTACGCAGCAGATCGCCGGTGAGAACGCAGCCCTGGACCTGATGCTCACCCGCCTCACCCTCAACCTGCCGGCCATCGCCTCCGCCACCACGGCCCCACCACCGGAGGGGGCGGTGAACTCTCTCTCCCCCCCGCCTGTCAGTGTTGATCGTCATCATGGGAGACATGACCAACCCGAACCTGACCACCGACAGTGTCTGGCGGCTCTACCACGGTGACCAGGAGATTGCCCGGCTGACCGTGACCGGCGCCGATATGCCCTGGATGCACGCCGAAGTCGAGACACTTCCTGGTTTTGAAGAGGTCCGTTCCCTCTTCAGTGAGCAAGAGCAGGCTCGCGACGAGGAGGACTGGGAGCGGGCCGACACCTGCTGCACCCGGATCCGCAGTGCGCTCACCCTGACGTTTCCCGACGGCGGCCCGGTCGCCGAGTTCATGCTGCACATCCACGAGGACGGAACCGCCGGCTGGCGCTGGCACGACGAGCCCTTCGACACGGTGGACCCGTGACGCGCTGGGTTCGCTGCTTCTGGGACGAGGAGGCCATCTGGTTCTACTTCGAGCTGGATGCCGATGGCTATGTGATCCGGCAAGTCGAGTTGCGGGAGCCCGGAGGCAAGGCTCTGACCGCTGCCTCGCTGACAGAGTGGCAAGAAGCCCAAAGAGAAGGTCGGTCGGCTGAATACGAGAGCATCTACGGTCTGACCGCGGAACCGCCCATCTCCGAGTGGGAGGGGCACGACCCGCAGTGGTTGTCGGCCGATGAGTTCGAAATCGTTTGGTCGACCGCCCGCCGGGAGCTTCAGCGGCGCCCCCGATCGTGACGTCGATGGCCGCCGCGGCCTGGCAGAACACCCGGGCGGGCACACATCCGTATCGTCAGTCGGCAACGCCACAGCACGTGTTCGGGACGGTCAGGACAGCCTGCATGCGTGGAACCGGTTGGAATGGATGTTCCCGAACGACGCGGGGATCCGGGCAATGCCCTGGTCAGGGCGGATGGTCCGACTCTGGCCCCGGTACTCGGTGCTGCTGTACACGGTGACGCACCGGCCCCAGACCTGGCCGTTCCGGCGCCACGTCCTGGCACTGTTCCACACCGACTCGCCGCCGTTGAATCCGACGTATGCGGTCGTCTCCGGATACCGCGGCATGTCCTGCGAGACAAAACTCGCCACGCTCGTGTAGTCGGGGCCGGTCCAGCCGCACACCCAGCCGGACGTGCACGGCTCGGACGGGACGGGTACGACGGCCTGCACCGGCGTGGCGGCGGGGGCGAGAGTGAAAACGACGCAGGCCGCACCGCTGACGACGGCGGCGGCCAGGGCGTGTACGGTCACGGGGATCACCGCCGCTCTGCGAGGCTGCAGGCCGCACGACGGCCTGCAGGGGCTGTTCCATCACACCTCCGTGCCGCCTTGATCGCATCACCGGACGTCCTCCCCGGTGCCGGTCGTAGCCGCCCGGGACCGGCGGTCAGCAACCACACCCCGTGGCTCTGCCGTGTCCCCCGGACGGAAGGCAAGGCGTCCACCTTGCCGATGATTCTGCTGGGGTGGTGTCGGGTGTGATCACCAGGTCGAAGTCGTAGCCCTGATCGCAGAAGATCACTTCGATGGGCCATGGCACGTACTGACGGAATACGCAGTGGATCTCGGCCGCGTCGCGTGGCGGTTACGACGTGTAGACCGAGAAGCGGGCGAGGGCGGCGGGACCCGCTGCGCAGATCGCGCCGGGCGCGCGGACGGACACGTGTTGGTCGGCCCACGACGACCTGCTTGTGAACGCGGACGCTTCAGCCTCATCGCAGACGAGGACTACGCCATGGCCCTGGTCGACGAGATCGAGCACGACGGGCATCCCGAAACGTTCGCCATCGGCTACTGGCCGTGGGGTGCGTTCGGTTCCTCCCCCGCGTACATCCCCGTGAGTTCGGCGGCGATCCGGGCCAGCCACTGTCGTACCTCCGGCGGCTCCAGTACCTCGACCCGCGCTCCCAGCCCGGCCAGATGTCCTGCGAGGGCCTTGGCGGCCGGGCCGTCGACCCACACCTCGGTCCAGCCGTCGGGCAGCGGACCGCCGACGCGCACGCGGCCGCCGAGGAACCGTTGCAGCAGAGCCAGCGCGTCGGGGTGGACGCGGGCCCGGGCGGTCACCGCGTACATGCCGTCCTGGAAGGCTCCGGACAGCGTCCGCCAAGCCGTGGCGAGGTCGAAGTCGGTCGGCCGGGCCACCGGTTCCCCGGTCGGCTCGACGGAGGTGACCCGGCTGAGCCGGAAGGTGCGCAGACCCTTGTCCGTACCGGCGACCAGGTAGTCAACGCCCGCCTTGGCCACGAGCCCGAGGGGGTCGACGGTGCGTTCGCCGGCTGGTTTGCCGACGCCCGCGTACCCGAGGCGGACGCGGATCCCGTCCACGACAGCGCCCTGGAGCGCGGAGCGGTGGGCGGCATCGGCGGTGACGGCGTTGCGGGACCAGTCCGTGGCGTCGACGACCCCCGCCTGGGTCGCGGCTCGGGCCTGCGCCCGCAGGGTCGGCGGCAGGGCCCGGACCAGCTTGCGCAGGGTGGTGCGCAGCTCGGGGGTGGCCGACAGGGGGCCGGTGACGAGGAAGAGCGCCCGGATCTCGTCGGCTGTCAGCCCGGTGAGGTTGGTACGGGCCCCGCCGACGAGGGACCAGCCGCCGCCGCGGCCGCGCTGCGAGTAGACGGGGATGCCGGCCGCGGCCAATGCCTCCAGATCTCGGCGCGCGGTGCGCTCGGAAACCTCCAGTTCGGCGGCCACTTCGGGGACGGTGACGCGGCCCCGTTCTTGGAGGAAGAGCAGGGTCGCCACCAGCCGGTCGGCTCTCATGTGCCCTTTTCCTCCTTCGTGGGTGCCGCGTCGTCGCCTTTCATTCTCTTCGGAAAACTGGCCAGAAGGTGGCCACTTCTGCTTACAGGATGAACCCATGAACAAGACCGAGCAGCTCATCGAGACCCCGTCCGACTCCACCGGTACCGTCGCCGCCCCCTTCTCCTTCGATCCGCGGACCGACCTCGCCGCGGCCGTCGAGCTGGCGGGCCGTACGCTGGCCGCCGTCCGGCCCGAGCAGTACGACGCGCCGACCCCCTGCGAGGAGTTCGATGTACGGCGGCTGTCGAGCCACCTCGTCGCCGTCGTGCGCCGGATCTCGGTGATCGGGCGCGGCGAGGACCCGTTCAGCGTCCCGTCCTTCGCCGACGAGATCGCCGACGGCGCATGGGCGGCGGCCTGGGTGCCGGGTGCCCGTGAGGTCGCCGAGGTGTGGGCGGATCCGGGCATCCTCGGCCTGCAGCTGCGTCTGCCGATGGGCGTCCTGCCGGGCGCGGCCGCCGCGGCCGTCTACACCCACGAACTCACCGTGCACACCTGGGACCTGGCCAGGGCGACCGGGCAGGACCCGGACTGGGACCCGGCCCTCATCGAGCGTGTGATCGGCGTCGTACGCCGCGCGCTGCCGGCCGAAACCCGCGGCGGGCGGATCCCCTTCGCAGAGGTGGTGGCCGTGGACCCCGAGGCCCCGGCCATCGACCGGCTGGTGGCCTGGGCCGGACGCCGGCCCTGAGTGCCCCGGTGCGGGGGACGGCCTCGGCCTGCCTCCTGGGTCGGCTGGAACAGTCGGCCGGAAGGGGCTGCTTGGAGCCGTGGAGCTCGGTCGGCGGGACCATGTGGTCGATGTCGGCCCCGGCCGTTCCCTGCACCAGGAGATCAATCCATCCGCGCCGGCGGCCGGCTCAGACGCCCGAGGAGACCTCGGCCTTCTCGTCGGACCCCGTGGTCTTCGCCTCGGCCTCAGCCAGCCTGCGGTTGCGCCGGACCGAGGAGATGAAGGACCAGGCGATCAGGACGACGCCGACGAGGCCCGTGATGACCTCGTGGATCTCGTACTGGATGGTGACGAGCAGGATCACGGCGAGGGCGCCGATGGCGTAGTGCGCGCCGTGCTCCAGGTAGACGTAGTCGTCGAGGGTGCCCTGGCGGACCAGGTAGACCGTGAGCGAGCGGACGTACATGGCGCCGATGCCGAGGCCGAGCGACATCAGGACGATGTCGTTGGTGATGGCGAAGGCGGCGATGACGCCGTCGAAGGAGAAGGACGCGTCCAGGACCTCCAGGTAGAGGAACAGGAAGAACGCGGCCCTGCCGGCCATCACGATCGCCGGGACCTTCTGACCGCTGGTCCTGGCCGCTTCCTCGGCCTCGTGCTCGCGCTCCTCCTCTTCCTCGAGCTTGTTCTCGAAGTAACCGGAGAGACCGCCGACGACCAGGTAGGTGATCAAGCCCGCGATGCCGGAGATCAGGACGGTCTCCGCCTTGTCCGTGTGGATGCCGCCGTACTGGTGAGCGTTCGTGGCGAAGGTCATCGCGGAGACGAGCAGCACGATGAGCGCGATGCAGACGGAGAGCATGTCGATCTTGCCGAGCTTGGCGAGCGGGCGCTCCAGCCACGCGAGCCACTTGAAGTCGCGGTCCTCGAAGATGAAGTCGAGGAAGATCATCAGGAGGAACATGCCGCCGAAGGCGGCGATCGACGGGTGGGCGTCGGTCACCAGCTGCTGGTACTTGTCCTTGTCGTCCAGCGCGAGCCGTACCGCTTCGATCGGACCGATCTCGGCGCTGACGGCGACGATCACGACGGGGAAGACCAGTCGCATGCCGAAGACCGCGATCAGGACGCCGATGGTGAGGAAGATCTTCTGCCAGAAGGCATTCATCTTCTTCAGGATCCCGGCGTTGACCACGGCGTTGTCGAAGGACACCGAGATTTCGAGGATGGACAGGATCGCCACGATCCCGAAGCCGGCCCACCCCCCCGTATAACACCGCCACGATCAGGCCGAGCGCGGTGACCGCGAACGACCAGCCGAACGTTTTCAGCAGCACTGGCTACCCAATCGTCGCGTACGGGGCTCCCCCGCGCCGTACTTGGCTTTGCGAAACGTTGACCCTGGAGTCTAGAGCGACGCCCCGCAGCCCTGACAGATCCTCCCGGGCCAATGGTTCGGCCGTCGGACGAGTGCCGCCGTTATCCTCCGGGACGTGATCGACAGAGAGACGGTGAGGATGACCGAGAACGTTCCGACAACGGCCCAGGTGCAGGACGCGCTGAACCGGGCCACACGCGTGGTGATCGTCGAGGGATCGCCCGACGAGGTTGATTCCAACGACCTGACGCGGCTCGTGCTGACGGGTGACCAGATCGCCGACCTGGCACGCCACTTGGCCATCGTGGACGGTGGGACCGGAGACAACTGCCGGTGCCGCGGCTGGCCAACGATCACGGTTCACGGTCCGGACGGTGAAACGGCCTGTTGGACGCTGCACCACCAGACCGGGCTGCGCGGGGTCGGCAACTGCGATGCCGACTTGCGTGATGGCCCGGCCCTTACGGAATGGCTGGCACGGCATGGCCTGACCGGGTCACAAAGGGCCCAGGAGAGGCTGGCCGAGGAAGAGGCCGAGGCCGAGGCTCGTCGGATGCGCTGGATCCAGGCCGCACCGGCCGGGCTGGCCGACGCAGCCGCGGATGTATCCCAACCACCGGGCCGTGACGACGAAGCCTGGTCACGGCAGCTGGACGACGCCGAGAACCGGCTCGCCGCTCTCGTCCAGCAGCACTACCCCGATGCGATCGAGCGGATCCGCGCTCTGCTGGCGTGGGCAGGGATCCGCTCCAGGGAGTCCAGTGGTGGTTCGATGTGGTACGACATTGCCGTACTGCGCCAACTCCACGACGAATCTTCCGACCTCGTCCTCGCCGCTTTGGCTGCACACCCCCCGGGCCCGGCCCAACTTGACGGGGCGTCCGAACTGTTCGGCACTCTCGAATGGACCAAGGTGCACGACCGGCAGCTGCCCGAACCGCAGAGGTCGATGCTGATCGGACATATCCAGGCAGAGGGCACCGATGCCATGCGACGCCGGCTGAGTTGGGGCTATTACGGCGCGGAGCGAACTGTCGACTGAGTTTGGAGTCGTGGTGTCGTCAGTATGAAGCCCGTTCCGGTGGCCTCGCGGAACAGCTCGCAGTCCAGAGCCGACGACAGAAGCCGTCGACCAGCGCCCCGCGACCGCGGGAAGCCTCCGAGAAGCCCCGAACTCAGGTCGGCTTGCGCCACACGGAGATGTGCTTCGCGGAGTCCTGGGTGAACGGCGCCCCGTCCCAGTCCGCGACGCGACGTTCCCTCTCGAGCCCGGCGATCCGCGCCATGAGGTCGAGCTCTGCCGGCCAGGCGTAGCGGTGCCGGGAGCTGTCGCGGCGGTAGCGGCCGTCGTCGCCGTCGCGGGTGAAGTGGTGCGAGACGAGAATCTGCTCGACGAGGTCGACGGTGTCGAAGCCGAGATGCTGCTCAGAGACGTCGAACGGCACCGCGACCTGGCCGGGCGGCAGGTGCCGCAGCGGCGGCACGCCCAGCTCGATGACGAAACGGCCGCCGGGCTCCAGATGTCGTGCGGCGTTGCGGAAGCACTCGACCTGCTCGTCCTGCGTGAGCAGGTTCGTGATGGTGTTGTAGACGAGATAGACCAGGGTGAACTCGCCGGGAACGACGGTGGTGGCCATGTCCCCGATGACTACCGGGAGCGTGTCCTCGTCGATCTTGCGTCGCAGCACCGCTGCCATGTGCTCGGACAGTTCGATGCCCACTACCGGCACGCCGCGTTCCCGGAGCGGGACGCCCACTCGTCCGGTCCCGATGGCGAACTCCAGTGCCCGCCCGTCTCCGGCGAGCTCGGCGAGGAAGGCGAGACTCGGTCCGAGAACGGCGGCCGAGGACGTCTCGGTCTCCTCGGTGTCATAGCGGTCGGCGGTCTCACGGGTCCACAGCTCACTGCTCGTCACGGACGGCCACTTTGCCGGGTACCGAGGGCGCTGTCGACGCATTTACCCCCGAGCTTCAGGTCGCGGTCGCCGGCCATCGACTCGGCGCACTTCGCGGTGTCGCTGTCCACGGCGGACCGGAAGCGATGGCGGCCGGTACGACGCAGGGCCACACCGACGAATCCCGCAGAGTTGGGACGTAGGGTCGAGGGATGCGTGGACAGGGGCGGGTGAAGCGGATCGGTGCGGTGGCGGGGGCGGGCGCCCTGGCGCTGGCGTGGGTGCTGGTGGGGTGCGACTCGGTCATGGAGGCGATGGGGGAGACGCTGCCGACGGGTAGGGCGGAGCCCTGCCCGGAGGGCGGGGTGCGGCTGGCCGAGGGTGAGGGGAACGCGGCGATGGGGCTGCGGGTGACCGACTTCCTGCTGGTCAACTGCGGTTCGGCGGCGTACGTACTGGAGGGCTACCCGGAGATCCGCCTGCTGGACGGGGAGGACCGGCCCCTCCAGGTGGACATCGGGCACGGGACGAACGGCGTGACCTCGCCCGCCGCCGACGGGGAAGAGCCGCCGCGTCGGGTGACGCTCCAGCCGGGCCAGGCCGCCAGGACGGGGCTGCTGTGGCGCAACCTGGTCACCGACTCGACCGTGCCCGCCGCCGAGGGGCAGGTGCTGGAGCTCGTCCCCAAGCCGGGGGCGCCCCGGCTGACGCTGCGGCTGAGCGCACCCGTGGATCTGGGCAACACGGGCAGGCTGGGGCTGAGCGCCTGGTCGGCGCTCGCGCGCTGACCGCCGGCCGGGATCTCGGGCCGGACCGGCGGACCGTCAGCGTCCTTGTCCCGCCCCCTTGGTGGGCGCAGCCTGCTGCCGGTGGGCGGGGACGGCCCCGGCCGGGGCCGTACCTGCCCGGTCAGCCTCAGCGGCGGGAGTTGTGGTGGAGCGGGAGCGGGCGGCGCCCTGGGAAGCGCGGCCCCCGTCGCCCGGCACCTGAACCGCCTGACGGCCGACACCTCCTGGAACCCGTCCGGCACAGGTGCACGGCGCGGACTCCCGCCGCCGGGCGCTGTGCGCGGGCGCGTACTCGGGCCCCACCGGGACGCCCGGTGGGGCCTGAGTTGCTGTTCCGGTAGGTGCGGGTCCAGACGGTGGCGGGTGCTGGAGCACGCCCGGGGGCGGGTGGCAGCGATTCGGCGTGGGGACGAGGTTGTCTGTGCGGTCTGCGGGCGGGAATGGAGGGTGGGGTCGAACGGCGGCGGTGGGCGTGTTCGCCGCGGTGCCGCACGCGGCGATTGGCGGGGGCTACTCCTGACTGGCGCAGGGGTCGCAGCAGGAGGGGGCAGGTTCGACGCAGACGCTGACGGTGTCGGTGTTGTTGGTGGTGTCGGGATCCTTTTCGTTGCCGGTGGCGGCGGCGGTGTTGCCGATCAGGCCGGCTTTGGTGGCCTTGGCCCGCAGCACGAGGGTGGCGGTGGCGCCGTCGGCCAGGTCTCCCACGGTCCACTGCCCGGTGGCCGGGCCGTAGCTTCCTGAGCGGTCGGCGGACAGGAAGGTGAGGCCGTCGGGGAGCCGGTCGGTGACGGTGACGCCGGTGGCGTCGTTCGGGCCGGCGTTGTGGACGGTGATGCGGTAGGTCACCGTCTGGCCGACGGTGACGGTGGTGGCGTCGGCCGCCTTCGTCACGGTCAGGTCGGCGGCCGGCTTGACCTGTGTGACCTGCTCGTTGGACGTGGACGTCAGGGGCTCCGGCGTGTCACCGAGCCGGTTCTCGTAAGCGGCGGTTGCGGTGTTGCTGATCTGCTTGCCACCGCTGGCCCGGTCGATGACGGCCCGGTACTCCACCGTGGTACCTGCCGGCAGGGTCTCGGTGCTGGGCAGGCTGCCCCCTTCCACGGCGGAAGCCCCGTTGCCGAGATGGAAGACCACCTTGTTCGCCGCAGCGTCGTAGTACGCCTGGTCGTCTCCTTGCGCGTCGCTCTTCGCTCCGGCGTTCGGGCCGTCGACGATGCGCAGGGAGCCGGGCAGGTACGTCGTGCCCTGCGGGATCACGTCGGTCAGGATGAGGTTCTCGGCCCCGCCGCCGCCCTCGTTCTTCGCGGTGATGCGGTAGGTGACGGCGTCGCCCACCTCCAGCGGCCCGGCGGGAATGGCGGTCTTGGCGAGTTCCACGTAGGGAGCGGTGCCGAAGAAGATGCCGTCCAGGAAGTTGCCGACGCTGCGGTTGCCGCCGGCGGCCGAGATGGAACGGAAGGCGAACCGCGTCAGCGTCTGGCCTGCCGGGACGGTGTAGGTGCCGGTGTAGTAGCCCCAGGCGGTGTTGCCGTCGGTGAAGCGCCTCTGCTCCGCAGTGGAGCCCGGCGCGCCGATGTCCAGTGCCATGGTGTCGTCCCCCTGGCGGCCGCGGTGGTACAGCCGCCAGTACAGCTTCGTACCGGGGGTGGTCGGCAGGTCCTGGTAGAGCGTGGAGACCTCATTGGCGTTGAGCTCGGCGAACTGGGCACCGTCGGCCGCCGGTACACCGTTGAAGCCCGAATGCCAGAGCTCGATCTTGCGGTCGGAGGCAGTGGTGAGCCAGCCAGGGACCCGCTTGGCCGCCTGCGTCTGTGAGGCGTCCGGCAGGATTTCCACATCGGTCACGGCAGGCTGTTCGAAGCTGCCGTTGGCCAGGGCGACACGGAGCGGAGCAGCGGGAGGTGTGGTCATGGTTCTTCCCCTCGAGACGCTTGTGGAATGCGCCGCCGGCCGGCCGCATACTGCGTGCCGTGGCGGAGCCGAAACATCCCGTAGCGCACAGCATCCGAACGAACACGTAAAGTGACGAGTGGAGGGGTTTGGCCAATCCCGCGAGGCACGTTTACGGAAGCCGCCCCCACAACCACTCCCCCACGCCCGTCATGGATGAGGCCAAGGCAACCGCAGCCACCACACATGCCTCCCGGCCCGCTCCCGCCCACTCCGTCATGGCCGAAAGTCCCTGTTGAACCTTTGCGGCCATCCCCTCTCGGGGTGAATTGACCACCGGTGAAGTTGACGCCTCTGGCGCGGTGACTTCGCCGGGCCGTACCCGAGCCGCGCAGATGCCGTTACAGGCCTGGCAGTGGGAGGCGGCCCTGACCGAACCGGGCCCTCTGAACTGCGCTGTTCCTCTGGCCACCCATCGCGCTCGGACCGATGGCCCGGCACTGATACTGCGTCAGCCCAGCGCGCGGTCGAGGTTGAAGGCTGCGCTGATCAGCGAGAGGTGGGTGAAGGCCTGGGGGAAGTTGCCCAGCTGTTCTCCGGTCGGGCCGATCTCCTCCGCGAACAGGCCGAGGTGGTTGGCATAGGTGAGCATCTTCTCGAAGGCGAGCCTGGCTTCCTCCAGCCTGCCTGCGCGAGCCAGCGCCTCCACGTACCAGAAGGAACAGATCGAGAAGGTGCCCTCGGGGCCGCGCAGGCCGTCCGGGCTGGCGGTCGGATCGTAGCGGTACACCAGCGAGTCCGAGACGAGGTCCGTGGTGAGCGCGTCCAGGGTGGAGAGCCACTTGGGGTCGGTGGGCGAGACGAACTTGGCCATCGGCATCATCAGCAGCGAGGCGTCCAGCACGTGGCCGTCCAGTCCCTGGACGAACGTTCCTCGCTCGGCCGACCAGCCGCGCCGCATGATCTGCCGGTAGATCGCGTCCCGTGACTCCCGCCAGCGGGGCAGGTCCGCCGGCAGACCGCGGCGGTTCGCCATACGCATCGCACGCTCCAGCGCCACCCAGCACATCAGCCGCGAGTACACGAAGTTCCGCCGGCCCGCCCTGGTCTCCCACACCCCCTCGTCGGGCTGGTCCCAGTGTTCGCACAGCCAGTCCACCACGGCACCGACCTCGTCCCAGCGGTCACTGCTGATCGGCTGCCCCCACTTGTCGTAGAGGTAGATCGAGTCGATCAGCGCGCCGTAGATGTCCAGCTGGAGCTGACCGGTGGCGGCGTTGCCCACCCGGACAGGTCCGGAACCGAGGTATCCCTCCAGGTGCGGAAGCTCGTACTCGGGCAGGTCGGTGCGTCCGTCGATGCCATACATGATCTGCAACGGACCGGTCTCCCCCGTGCCCCGCAGGATCCCCCGCTCGGAGATGAAGCCCATGAACGCCTCGGCCTCCGAGGTGAACCCAAGGCGCAGCATCGCGTAGACGCAGAAGGCGGCGTCGCGGACCCAGACATAGCGGTAGTCCCAGTTGCGCTCGCCGCCGATCTGCTCCGGCAGGCTGGTGGTGGGTGCGGCGACGATCGCACCGGTCGGCGCGTAGGTGAGCAGCTTCAGCACCAGCGCGGAGCGGTTCACCATCTCCCGCCACCGCCCGTGGTAGCGCGAACCGGCCAGCCAGTGGCGCCAGAACCGGACGGTCGCGTCGGCCTGCTCCTGCGCCTCGGCGCGCGGGCACGCGCGGGCCGGGACGTCGTCGCCTATCCGGTCGAGGGCGAACACGTGGGACTCGCCCTCGAGGAGCTTGAAGTGGGACCACACGTCCAGGCCGTCGCCTTCCAGGGGCGCGGTGGCGGTCAGCGCGAGCGTCAGTGACGGAGAGCGGAAGACCGCCGTACGGCCCTCGAGGTGCGTGGTGTGCGTTTCGGTGCCGTAGCCGAAGCGGGGGGCGATCCGTGCCCTGAACGGGAGGGTTCCGCGGACGCAGATCACCCGCCGGATCAGCCGGTGCCGGGAGGCCTCGCGCGACTCGTCCACCACGGGCATGAAGTCCTGGATCTCCGCCACCCCGTCCGCGGCGAAGAACCGCGTGATCAGCACGTTCGTGTCGGGGAAGTAGAACTGCCTGGTGCGGGTCGGGACCTCGGCCGCCAACTCGAACGACCCGCCCCGGTCGGCGTCGAGGATGGACCCGAAAACGCTGGGCGCATCGAAGCGGGGGCAGCAGTACCAGTCGATGGTGCCGTTCGTGCCGACCAGGGCGGCCGTACGAAGATCGCCGATCAGGCCGTGCTCGGAGATCGGGATGTAACGGCCGCCGTCCGCCTGCGCGAAACCAGTCGTGTCGAACGCCATACCGGCCTCCCTGCCGTGCGGCCGGGCCGGGGTCTGGGCCCGGGCCGGGGCCTGGCGACAAAGCCTTGCTCTCCATGCTAGTGCTGTGACCGGAAAGGTCCACCGGGTCGCGACGCCCGGCACGGCACCTCGCCGCGTTGTCGGACCACGGAAGTACGTCCAGTACGGCCCGCGGCCCTCCGCCTTGCGATACACCGCACCGGACGCCGCGACCCGGCCAACCTTTCCGGTCACAGCACTAGACCGCCACGCGAGGCGGGCATCCGGCCGAGCCCCGCAGCGGCGCCGCAGGGCGTCGGGCTCTCCCTCCACGACCCCGGCTGTCTGCAGCAGGCCGTCACGGCATACGCGCTGGTCATCCCGGGTCTGCGCGCTCATCGGTAGGGCCCTCGGGCGCCGTGCTGCGAGCGGCAGGGCAGGCGCGCGTGCTGCCGTCTTCCGCTCGGCCCGAGCAGACACGGACACGGACCAGGTGCCGTCGCGTGCCGTGCGACCCGCCCTGCACGGCGCCGGCTCAGTCAAGGGCGAGGAGCGGCTGCCTCCCGGTGCGCAGCGCGGCGCGCGTGGCGTCGATCTCGTCCTGCCAGGGGCCCGCGCCGAAGGCGGTCGTGTACAGCCGCAGGCAGGTGTGCAGATGGTCGCGGAAGGCGGCGCGCAGCCGGTTCGCGTAGTGGGCGCACAGCGCGGTCGCGGACCTGCCGGCCGCGGCCGCGTCGATCACCGCTGCGGCGAGGATCGCCGTACGCAAGGCCTG
Source organism: Streptomyces avidinii (assembly GCF_045161815.1). Taxonomy (NCBI): domain Bacteria; kingdom Bacillati; phylum Actinomycetota; class Actinomycetes; order Kitasatosporales; family Streptomycetaceae; genus Streptomyces; species Streptomyces avidinii. Next base: position 7,368,818 of record NZ_CP108863.1, on the reverse strand, counting down.
CGCGGTGCCCGTGCCGCTGAGGGGGTCGTAGCGCAGGGCGCCCGACCCGACGACGAGCATCCCGCCACCGCCCGCCGTGGGCGGGACTGCCGGGGCGAGGTGGACCCTGGGCGCTGCGGCCAGGGCAACAGCCGTACGGGGCGGACGGCGCAGCAGGGCCGCGAAGGCGGAATCGGCCAGGAGCCGTGCGAGCAGCTCGGCCGGGGCCTCGGCCGGGCCGGGCACCATCGCCTGCACGAGACAGTCGCCCCGGCCGAGAGGGGTCAGGTGGAGCCAGCCCAGCCCGGTGCAGTCCAGCCGAGCCGTGTCCTGGTCGCGCGCGCTGCGCAGCGGAGCGCTACCGGCCAACAGCTTTCTACGTCCGGCCTGTTCGTGAACGGGCTGCTCGCCGGGGGCAGCCGTCACCGTCCACTCCGGGGGCTCCCCGGACTTGTCTCCGGCGCCGAGCCGCTCCCTCATCCGGGCGGCCAGCAGTACGCCGTCCAGGGCCCGCCCCGGCTGTGGGAACGGGGCCGGTGACGGCCCGGCTCCCCAGCGCGCGTGCCGGTGGGTGATCGGCCAACCGCCCTCGATCAGCCCGTCGCCCCAGAGCGAGCCCACGAGCTCCAGGGTGGGCCCGGTCAACAGGAGGGGCCGCGGCCCCGCTCCGGCCGTCCGACCGGGCGGCCGGAGCGGGGGCAGCCGGACGCGATGCCCCCGGTCGGTGAGCAGCCGCGCGCAGGTGAGTTCCGCGAGACCCGCGCCGGCGATCTCGACGAGAGTCACCCGCCGCCACCGGGGCGGCGGGCGGGGGTGGGTGTGCGCCGTGGTGTGTCTCCGTCGAGCCCCGCCAGGACGGTCAACAGGGAGTCGGTGTCCGTCTGATGGCGGATCACCATCTCCCGGAGGGAACGGTCACCGAGGGCTGCGATCGCCTCGCGTGCCCGGGCCGCCCCGGCGGCCGCCTCCCGGATGAACTGGCCGTCGGCCCCTTGCGCGTCGGCGATCCGTGCGCCGGACGTCGCAGGCATGGCCGGCGGCGTGAACCGGGGGCCCACCCCGCGCGCCGCGAGCCGGTGGTTCAGCTCGTGCATGTTCTGCATCGCGACTCGGCTGCGTTCCATCAGGATGCCGCCGGCCGCGTCGCGCAGGGAGAACGACTTCTGGAGCACCCCGATCAGCATGTCGTACGACTTGTCGCTGTCGTTGAGCAGCTCCAGAGTCAGTTCGTCCGTGGTGCCGGTGGCAAGCGGCCGCAGGTACTGCTGTTCCGTGAGGCCTTCCAAGTGGCCCTGGACTGCGCGGAACCGGTGCCAGTGGTCGCCGCCCTCGTCGATGATGAGCTTGATCAGGTGGGCGAGCCGGTCGGCCTCGGGGAACTGCTCGGGATGTGCCATGACGGCCGCGTGCAGATCGACGTACATGCCGTCGACGCTGTCCGGATCCTCGGGGTCGATCGGGTCAGCGCTCGAGTTCCGGCTGGGAGCCTCCACGTCGACGAACCACTGCAACCGGCCACGCGTGAGCCGCTCCAACGTGACCTCGTGCTCCTCGGACCCCCGCTTGATCTTCTTCGCACGGGCGAGCACCGGCTGTCGGCCGAACATCGCCAGTGCCTCGTTGACCCAGCGCAGGTGCCGCATCTCGTCCACGGCGACGGAGAACACCTCCTGCCCGGCCGCGTAGGCCCGGCGGGTGAGTTCGTCCGCGCTGCGGGGCAGCAGTCTCGGCGCGTTCAGGGAGTAGTGCGCGTACAAGTACTCCACGCACAGGGCGTGTTCCACGCCGGCCAGCTCCGTCAGTTTGTCGGCCACCTGCTCGGGAGTCATCGCGTCGCTCTTGGCGCGCCCCGCACTCCTGCCGGTGCGTCGCAGTCCCGCCGGGTCCGACCCGTCAGGGGTGGGCTCGGGCTGTTCCCGGTCGTCGAGGACCACGGGCAGGACGTTCCAGTCGCGGATGAGGTCCCCGTAGGTGAACTCCAGTGCCGTGCGCTGCCCACCGAGGTCGCTCGACTTGTCGGGAGCGGGCGGAACGCTGCGGTCCCGGCGCAGGAAGTTGACCTCCCGGACGGACCCGTCCGCACTGCTGGTCACGTCCGGTTTGGAGGCCGCCCAGTAGAAGCAGCCGCAGTCACGGAAGTCGTACTGCCAGGGCGCGCACAGGCTGCGTGTGAGCTCGCCGGGCCGGTACGCCGCGGGTTCGATCACCCCGTCGTCGTCCAGGTACGGGGCCCGGTCGGCGACCAGCAGGGCGAATTCGACGTCGCCGTTGTCATAGCGCTGGACGCGGGACTCGCCCTCCATCCGCGTGGCGTTGAGGTCGTTCACTTCATCGGGCACGGAGGCGGGGGCGTAGCGGTCCGGCAGCGGCGCGATCATCACCGCGATCGGGCCGGGGAGCAGATCGTGGACGTGGCGCCACACATCCAGGCCGTCCTTGCCGGCGAAGTCGACCGTGACGGCCCGCTCTTCGGTCTGGTCCACGGCGGTACGCCCGCACAGGGCACGGATGTACAGGGGGCGGCTGTCGGTCAGATCGCCGTTGCCCAGTTTCTCCGGGAACGGGGGGCTGCCGGCGATGGACAGGACCCGGGCCCCGTCGGAGCGGTGGAAATCGACCCGAAGCCCCGGGAAGAACGCCGTGTCCAGGTTGCGCTGGTCGAATTCCAGTCCCGGGAAGCAGTTGTCGACACCGCTCTCGGGACGGCTGCCGGACGGGTTGCCGCGTACCAGGTAGTCGGCACGGGCGGTGAGGTTGCGGGGGAAGAACTTCCCGGCGGGGGGAGGCAGGTCGGGCATGGACGGCTCCTTCAGACGACGCCGGTGGCGCTGGCGGTGGTGGCGGACTCCGCCCGCGGCCGGAAGAACTCGGGTGCGGTCTGTGACAGTTCGACGTACGCCCGCAGGCAGAAGGCCAGCCAGCCCCGGATGTAGTCGCAGCCCGGGCGGCCGCGCCGGCTCACCTCGTGGTAACAGCCGCCCCCGCACAGGTATCGGGCCCAGCAGGAGCGGCACGGCTCCGCCCGGTCGACGTGCCCCGCCGCCAGATGGCGCTGCCGGGCCTCCAGGTCCGGCCCCCCGGCCACCGAACCCATGGCGAAGGCCGGATCGTCCACGAGCCGGTGGCAGGCGTACAGGTCTCCCTCGGCCGAGGCGCTGAGATAGCCGGCGCCGGCGCCGCACGGGTAGGGACGATGTGTGCCACGGTGCAGTTGGTGGAGGGCGGTCTGGAAGTTCCCGAAGGGGTAGCTGCGCCCCGCCGACAGCTCGCGCAGGGCCCGTTCCCCGCACTCCAGCATCTGCTCCAGGAAGCCGCCGAACGTCCGCGCGGTGATCTCGTACGCCGGATCCGGGGCGCTGACGACGGCCGCGAAGCCGACCTCGTCGAACCCCAGGCCGATGCCGTGCTCGAGTACGTCGAGCAGTCGGCCGGTGTGCGGGGTGACGCTGACCCGGGCGGACAGGTGACGCGGACGGCCGTGCCGGGCGAGTACCTCCAGACCGGCCCGCAGCCGGTCGTAGGCGCTGGCCCCGCCCGGCGCGCGCCGCAGCGCGTCGTGTCCGGCCCGGTCCCCGTCCAGGCTGACGGTGACGGTGAAGGGGTACGCGGCGAAGAGCCGGGCATCCTGCGGTCGCACGGTGGTCAGGTTGGTGGTGAGGGAGAACCGGACCGGGTTGCCGGCCTCGGCGCCGGCCCGCGCCGCGTACCGGACCACGTCGTGCACCAGATCGCGGGCGAGGAGCGGTTCCCCGCCCATGAACCCGACCACCACGTCGGCTCCGGGGGCCGCTTCTGCCAGGAGTCGGTCGACCGCCGCGTACGCCGTGTGCCTCGGCATGGAGCGGGCGGACCCGCCGAAGCGCCCCTCGTCGGCGTAGCAGTGCCCGCAGCTCAGGTTGCACGCCTGCATCACGTTGAGCGAGAGCGAGGCCAGCGGGGGCGGCTCGGCGGGGGTGCCGTCGATCCGGGGCTCCGACCACAGCGGAAGACCCAGGTCGCGGGCGAGGTCGGGCAGGGACGCGTCCGGTGTGGCCGTCCACTGTTCGAACCGGGTCGCGAGCGGCTCGGGCAGGTCGTACACCCTGCTGCCGTCCACGACGAACAGATGGGCACCGTGCGCGCTGCGGAAGACCTTGGCCTGCGCGGAGGGTCCCGGCGGACCCGGGGCGGGCGCGGCGTGACCCTGCGGTGGAGGGTCCGGAGGCCGTCGGCCGATCTGGAGCAGTACGGTCATGAGTCCGGCTCCGTGTCCTCGCGCAGCTGGTCCGCCCAGCCCACCAGCAAGTCGTACTGGCGGCGCGTCAGATGCATCGGATAGGCATCGGAGCCGCGCATCCCGCTGGGCATCTGCCGCGTGTAGAACCGTGGGGACGCCAGGGTGACCGCACCGGGTCCCTCGGCCTGCGCGGGAGCGCGGACCTGCTCCTGGATCAGCTCGCGCCTCTCTCGGATCATGTCCTCCAGGACTTCCAGCGCCACGAACCGGCGGTGGCGGCGCCGGCCGAGCTCGGTGAGCCCGAGCAACAGTCCGAGCAGGGGCTGCGGGGGCGGGAAGGCCAGGGCTCGGGCATCTTCCGGGGACAGGCTCAGGTAGTTGGCCAGCCGCACATTGGATGCCGCGGAACGCTCGTTCTGTACGTCCACGTTGACCCCGCTCATGGTCTCCAGCACCCGCTCGAACAGGTCACGGACCTCAAGGGCGGTCTGCTCCTCGTCCTCGAAGTAGGCGCTGTCGTGCACGTCCGCGCGCTGGACCCGGTCGGCCAGCCCGTCGGCCAGGGAGACGAAGGGTCTGCGGTCGGGCGAGAAACGGGGTGGGGCGGAGACGATCCGCGCGGTCGCCGTCGGGCCGCCCGACAGCGAGACCGAGACCGTACCGTCGCAGACGTCGTCGACGAGGCCCAGGCTTCGCCAACTGCGTTCGGCGCCGGCGAAGAGCAGCACGGGAGCCGTCCGGAAATCGTCGTCGGTGGCCTTGAAACCGCTCCATGCCGCCTCGGGGTTGAGGATCAGGCGCTCCGGCGGCAGTTCGTACCCGCTCTCGGGGTCATGGCCCCGCGGGCCGTAGACGAAACCGGCTCCTGGAGTGAAGCGGAGCCGTAGCTCGGGCAGCTCCGCATTGGGAGCGGGCAGCTGTACCGAACCGAGCGGGAGGGAGACCCCGGAGGGGACGAGGGGCTGCCGTGCGTCCCGCGGTGAGCGGCCTTCGAGGACGTGCCTCCGGTGGTCGTCGCCCGCCAGGTCTGCACGGGCCTCGATCCGGTCACCGTCCTGCTGCGTGATGTGGTGCGCCTTGAGGTTCGCGACCGAGACCTCCCACCGGACGTCCGCGAGGCTCAGCCCGGAGTCCGCCAGCACTTGTTCGGTCACGGGGCCCGTTCCGGACTTCCCGTCGACGGTCCACGAGCCGTGCAGCTCGAAGTACGGGCAGATGGGCCGCCAGCCGGCGCCGTCCTTGAACTGCACGTCCTGCGGCATCCGCTCGGAGAGCGTTCCGTCCTCGGCGAGGTCCAGGGTGACGTCCGGTACGACGGTGGTCCTGCCGCTGCCGCGCGGCGTGAGGTCGCTGGGCCCGTAGCGGTAGCTGTCGCACGGGACGGAGGAGGGGCCCAGACGGGCGAAGGCGAGGGGTGGTTGGAGCCAGAGTCGTTCGATCACCGGCATCTCCTTGTGATCGGTACGGAGGGGGTGCACGACGCGAAACGAAAGCGCTGAGTAACCAAAAGTACAGCACTGGTGACTGTAAGTCACTACGCGACGCGGGCGGACTCCCCCGGACCACGTGGCGGGGAACCCCGAACTCGGCTGACGGCCGGGGCGGGCCCTCCCCGCAGACCGATGCACAGGTTGCGGGCCGGGGCGCGGACGTACCAGGGAGGCCTTACGGGGCGATCTCGAATTCGGGTGCCTCGAGGGTCTTCAGGCATTCGGTCTTCGGGGTGGTCGGGGTGTCGAAGAACGAGGCGGTGATGTCCTGGGCGCACTTCGAGGTGGCGAACACCACGTGCGGCTCGTACGGGACCGTGACGGCCTTGGCCCTGCTCAGCGTACTGGCGACGTACGGTCCGTTGTCCGCGCCGGTCTGGGAGTCGAAGCCGCCCGACAGGGCGAGGGTGGGAATGTCGCCGCGGGTGACGTCCCGGATCGAGGGGGGCGCCGCGGGGATGTTCCAGGCGTCACAGTCGGGGCGGAGGAAGGTCAGCTGCGGAGCCTGGGCCTGGACCGAGCGGGGGAAGGTCGGGAAGGCTTCCTGGCCGCCCTTGAGCGCTTCGGCCTGGGTTTCGTACGGCGTCCACTCGCTGCAGAAGACTCCGTACGCCAGACCGTGCGCGACCCTGCCGATGGCCTGCGGGCTGAGCTTGCCGCCCGCCCACTGCCGGGCGATCCGCTGCGGCTTGCCGTGGGCCAGCTCGTCGAGGGCTGCGGGCACCTGCGGTGCGACGTGGGTGGCGGAGGTCATCCAGTTCACCAGGGCTCCGCCGTCCAGGACGACCTTGACCGGCTTGTCGCTGCCGGGGAGGGTGACGGTGGTGGTGACCGGCTCGGCTTCGAGGTCGCGGACGAGTTTGTCGAAGGTGGCGGGCAGGTCCGGATAGCGCTTGTTGCACGCCGGCTGCTGCGCGCAGGCCTTGAACAGGCCGTCGAAGCCCTGCCGGGCGCTGCTCCAGGTCGCGGCCGATCCGGCCTTGGACGGCGGCAGGATGCCGTCGATGCCCACCGAGCGCAGCCCCTCGGGGTGCAGGCGCATGTAGGCGAGCGCGAGGTGGGTGCCGTAGGAGATGCCGAACAGGTTCCACTGCTTGATGCCCAGCGCGGCGCGCAGGTCCTCGTAGTCGGCGGCGCTCTCGATGTCGTTGTAGGCGCCGAGGTCGATCCCGCGGGCCGCGAGCTTGTCGCGGCAGGCCTTCGTGGCCTCGACGTGCAGGCGTTCGGTGGACGGGGCGTCGTAGACGAGGCCGACCGAGCGTGCGTTGAACTCGTCGATGTTCGGGCACAGGAGGTTCGGGTCGGCCGAGTACGTACCGCGCTGGGACATGAAGATCACGTCCCGGTCGCGGTTCAGGCCGCCGTCGATCGCCATCTGCGCCTCGCCGACCGCGTCGTCGCCGGGTCCGCCCGCGAGCCAGACGATGGGGTCGGACTTCGGCTTGTCGGTCGCGGCGGGCACGATCGCGACACCGAGCTTGATCGTCCGGTTGCTCGCGGCGGCGCGGTTCTCGGGGACGGTGAGTGTTCCGCAGCGGGCGTCCTTGAGCGCCTCGATCGGTTCCGGCGTCCTCGGGCAGGGGCCCGGTTCGAAACGGGCGTCGCCCACCGTCCGCGCGACCGTGCCGATCGGAGCTCCGGGGCTGGGGCTCGTGTCGGTGCGGGACTGTGCCCCGGCGGGCGCTGTGAGCAGTCCGGTGGCGAGGAGACCGGTTGCCAGGCCGGCCGAGGTGGCCCGCAGCCTTCGTACGGTGCTGCGGCGACGGGACGGTTGACGGCGTGTCATCTGGCCTCCCGGTCACTTCGGGATGATCGTGAACGGTCCGGGTTCGAGGCCGTCCACGCATGCGGTGTCGGGCGCGGTCGGGCGGGCGAGGAACGAGGCCAGCACGCTTTGCGCGCACGGCGACTGCGGGACCACCCAGTGGCCGATCCCGGGGATCTGTACGGCGGTCGAGCCCGACAGGTCGCGGGCCACGTCCTTCGCCCAGCTGGCACCGGTCTTCACGTCGAACGTGCCGGAGATGACGAGCGCCGGTACCGAGCTGACGGTGGCCACCCGCTGGACGGCCGCGCGGTCCGGGACGTTCCAGACGCGGCACGCCGGGTACTGGAAGGGCAGTTGCGGCACCTGGGCCAGGACCGTGTCCGGCCACCCGGGGAAGGCCTTCCGGCCTGCCTCCAGCACGTCGGCCTCCGAGTACCCCGGCGCCCACTCGCCGCACGCCACCGATTCCGTCAGGCCGTGCGCGAACTCGCCCACGGGCTGTACGGAGCCGGCCGCGCGGGCCTGCGCGAAGCGCTCAGGGTTTCCGCGGCTGAGTTCGTCGAGCGCCGCCGGGAGGTCCTTGGGCCGGGGGGTGAAGGCGACGATCAGGTTCAGCAGTGCGCCCCCGTCGAGGACGACTCTGACCGGCTTCCCGCCGCCCGGCGGCGGGACGTTCAGCGTCAGGGGCTCTGCCTCCAGCTTGCGCACCTGTTCCGTCAGCATGCGGGGCAGGTCCGGGTACCGGCTCTTGCAGGCGGGCTGCGCGGCGCACGCGTCGAAGATGTTGTCGATCCCCTCGGCGGCGCTCCTCCACCCCCACGGCAGGGTCGCGCTCTGGGGAGGAGTGACCGAGTCGAGCGCCACGGCGCGGATGCCCTCGGGGTGCAGGCGCAGGTAGGTGAGGGCCAGGTCGCTGCCGTAGGAGTATCCGTAGACGTTCCACCGGGGGATCTTCAGCGCGCTGCGCAGGTCGGCGAAGTCGGCGGCGTTCTCAGTGGTGTTGTAGGCGCCGAGGTCGACACCGTCGGCCGTCAGACGGTCTCGGCACTCCTTGACCGCCTTCAGCATGAGCTGCTCCGCCCGCTTCGCGTCGTAGCCGAGGCCCACGGCCTGCTCGTTGTACCGGTCGATCTCCGGGCAGGCGAGGTTCGGTTGGTCGTAGAGGTTGCCGCGCTGGGCCATGACGATCAGTTCGCGGTCCTTGTTCAGGCCGGACTCGACGAGGAAGGGAATGTCGTCGAACGTGTCGCCACCGGGGCCGCCCGCCATGAACACCACGGGGTCCTGTGCCGGCTTCGCCGGATGGGCAGCAGGAATGACCGCCACGGCCAGCTCCATGGTCCGGCCGCCGGAACGGGAGCGGTTCTCCGGTACTTCGAGGACGCCGCAGCGCGCGGTGCTCAGCGCTTCGATCGGCTCGGGTGTTTTCGGGCAGGGGCCGGGAACGAACCGTGCCGGAGCGGCCGCACCGGGCTGGCCGGCGGAACGGGTGGGTGGCGCGGCAGCGCTGCTCGGTACGGGGCCGATTGCTGCCAGGCATACCAGAGCGGCCGCGGTGGTCACCGCGTGGATGCTGTGCTGTGGCATGTGATCTCGTGCCTCCGCCGAAATCGGCGGCGGCCCCGCCGGGCCCAGCCGCAACGGTGTGGACGGAACGCTCGCTCTCGACGCTACTCGGCGGAACGTACGCGCGCACGCGGAGCGGAGGCGGGGCCCGGAGGCGGGTGCCCGAGGCGGGGCCCGGAGGCCGGTGCCCGGAGGGGGTCGTCCCTCCGGGCACCCTCACCCGGCGTGGCCGGGCCGCACCCGCGTCAGGACGGGAGCCACGACCGCCAGGTGGTCTCGTTCTCCTTCACCCAGCGGCCCGCGGCCTCCTGGGGGGACAGCTTCTGGTCCGCGATCATCAGGGCGACGTCGTTCTGCATCTCGGTCGTCCACCGGAACTTCTTGAGGAAGGCGGCGGCGTCGCCACCGCCGTCCGCGAAGCGGGTGTTGAGGAACTTCTGCAGCGGGGTGTGCGGGTAGGCGCAGGCCACCTTCTTCGGGTCGGCGTCGCAGCCCTCCTTGTACTCGGGCAGCTTCACCTCCGTCATCGGGACCTTCTCGAAGAGCCACTGGGGCTTGTACCAGTAGCTCAGGAACGGCTTCTTCTCCTTGGCGAACTGCCTGATCTGCGTGATCTGCGCCGCCTCCGAGCCCGCGAACACCACCTGGTAGTCCAGGTCCAGGTTGTCCACGAGGGCCTTGTCGTTCGTCACGTAGGACGGGGAGCCGTCCAGCAGTTGGCCCTTGCCACCGCTCTCCGCGGTGCGGAACTGGTCGGCGTACTTGTTCAGGTTCTTCCAGTCGGTGACGTCCGGGTGTTCCTCGGCGAAGTACGTCGGCACGAACCAGCCGATGTGGCCGGTCACCCCGAGGTCGCCGCCGCGCTCGATGGTCCCCTTGTCGTCGATGTACCGCTTCTCCTGCTCCGGGTGTCCCCAGTCCTCCAGGATGGCGTCCACCCGGCCCTGGCTGAGCGCGTCCCAGGCGGGGATCTCGTCGATCTGGACGGTGTCCACCCGGTAGCCGAGCTCGTGCTCCAGCAGGTACTGGGCGACGGCGACGTTGGCCTGCGCGCCCACCCACGACTGCACGGACAGCGTCACCGTGCGTGAGCCCTTCGCGTCGGCGTACGGGGACGCCTGGCGGGTCATGTCGGCGGCGCCGCAGCCCGTGAGGGCCGTCAGGGCGAGGGCCGCGGCCGCCGCGAGTGCGGCGGAGCGTGTGGTGCGTGTGGTGCGAGCCATGTCAGGCCCCCTTTCCGGCGGCGTCGCGGCGCTGTGTGGGCTGGGTGACGCGGTCGAGCATCAGTCCGAGGCACACGATCGCCGCGCCGGCCACCAGACCGGTCGCGAGGTCGCCCTGGGCGAGTCCGAAGACCGCGTCGTAGCCGAGCGCGCCGCCGCCCACGAGGCCGCCGATGACGACCACGGCGAGGACCAGTACCACGCCCTGATTGACGGCCAGCAGCAGCGCGGGCCGGGCCAGCGGCAGCTGGACCTGGAAGAGCTGCTGGCGCCCGGTGGCGCCCAGCGAGCGCGCGGACTCCAGCGCCGCCGGGTCCACGGCGCGCACGCCCTGGGCCGTGATCCGTACGACCGCGGGCAGTGCGTAGACCACGGCGGCCGCGGCGGCCGGGGCGCGGCCGACACCGAAGAGGGCCACCACCGGGATCAGGTACACGAACTGCGGCATCGTCTGGAAGACGTCGAGGACCGGGCGCAGCGCGCGTCCCAGGCGGGTGCTGCGGGCCGCGGCGACACCGAGGGCGAAGCCGATCAGCAGGGTCACGGCGACGGCGGCCAGGACCTGGGACAGCGTGTCGAGCGCCGGGTCCCAGACGCCGAGGACGCCGATCGCGGCCATCGCGAGGACGGCGGTGGTGGCGGTGCGCCAGGTCCCGATGAGCAGGGCGAGGGCGCCGACGGCCAGCAGGACCGCCCACCAGGGCAGCCATTGGAGGCCGTCGCGCAGGGGACCGAGGACCCACGTGGTGAAGTGGCCGGCCCAGTCGGCGGTGCCACCGACGAGCGGGACGCCGGAGTAGAGGTGGGCGGTCATCCAGTCGACCACCCGGTTGACGGGCTCGGCGACGTCCAGCGTCCACCCGGCGGGCCAGGAGAGCCCGTCGACGAGGCGGCCGCCGACGACGATCGCGGCGGTCAGCAGGGCGGCGACGTTCCGGACGAGGCCGCTCCGGGGGGCCACAGGGGCGCCGATGCGCTCGCCGGCGGCGGCGGTGACCCGGTCCAGGACGATGGCGAGCAGCACGATCGGCACGCCGGCGGCGAGCGCGGCGCCGACGTCGACGGAGGCCAGTGCCTGGTAGACGCGGTCGCCGAGGCCGCCCGCGCCGATAACGGAGGCGATCACGGCCATACCGAGCGCCATCATGATCGACTGGTTGACGCCGAGCAGCAGTTCCTTGCGGGCCAGCGGCAGGCGGGCCGTCAGCAGCCGCTGACGGCCGGTGGCGCCGAGGGAGGTGGCGGCCTCCATCACGCCGGCGTCCGCGTCGCGCAGGCCGAGCGCGGTGAGGCGGGCCATGGGCGGAGCCGCGTAGACGACGGTCGCGAGGACGGCCGCGGGCACGCCGATGCCGAAGACGAGGACGACGGGCAGCAGGTACGCGAAGGCGGGCAGCACCTGCATGGTGTCCAGCACCGGCCGCAGGATCCGGTGCATCCGGTCCGACAGGCCGGCGGCGAGCCCGAGGAGGCCTCCGAGCAGTACGGACGCGGCGACGGCGACCACCATCAGGGCGAGCGTCTGCATGGTGGGCACCCACATGCCGAGCAGTCCGCACACGACGAAGGCGGCGACGGAGGTCAGCGCGAGCCGGACCCCCGCGACGCGCCAGGCCAGCAGACCGGCGGCGGCGGTGACGCCGGCCCAGCCGAGGGCGAGCAGCACCAGGTACACGGCGCGGACGGACACGACCACGACGTTGCTGACGTGCCCGAGGAAGTAGAGGAACAGCGGGTGGCTGTCGCGGTTGTCGATGATCCAGTCGCTGGTCCGGTCGAGCGGTCCCGACAGGTCGACGGCGAGCGCTGCCGGCCAGCCTCCGCCGCCCAGGAGTACGGCGCCGAGGACGAGGGCGAGGGCCGTACAGACACCGATCAGCCGACCGCGGTGGCGCGCGAGCGCGCGCAGCACACCGGGTCCTGCGTCGGTGGAGGTCGTGGTGGGCGCGGTGGGCGCGCTGGTTGCGGTGGTCGAAGCGGCCTCGGTGCTCGCGGAGGCCGCGGAAGTCGCCGAAGTCGTGGAGGACTTGGAGCCCGCGGACTCCGGGGGCACAGGGGTGACGGTGGCGGTCATCGGCCCCACCGCCCGGCGTCGGCGCCGATCGTGCCGCACGGCGGCGGCCAGGTCGTATGGTCGTACATCAGGCCACCGCCTTCCCCGTCGCGGCCGGGACCCCGGCGACGACACCGAGCAGTCCCGCGTGGTCGACCACACCGAGGCACCGGCCGTCCTCGACGACCCGCGCGTTCTCGCCCGTGCGGGCGACGGCCTCGATGGCCTCGTGGACGGTGGCGCCGGGGGCGAGCGCGGGGCCGGCGTCGGACTCGCCGATGAGAGCGGGGCGCATGGCCGAGCGCACGGTCAGCACCTGCTCGCGCGGCACGTCGCGGACGAAGTCCCTGACGTAGTCGTCGGCGGGTGCTCCGACGATTTCCTCCGGCGTGCCGAGCTGCACGATCCGGCCGTCGCGCATCAGCGCGATGCGGTCGCCGAGCTTGAGCGCCTCGTTCAGGTCGTGCGTGATGAAGACCATCGTGCGGCCCTCCTCCCGGTGGAGGCGTACGACCTCCTCCTGCATGTCGCGGCGGATGAGCGGGTCCAGCGCGCTGAACGGCTCGTCGAAGAGCAGGACTTCGGGGTCGACGGCGAGTGCGCGGGCAAGGCCCACGCGCTGCTGCTGGCCGCCGGACAACTGGCTCGGCCTGCGGTGCTCCATGCCGTCCAGGCCGACCTTGGTGACGAACTCGGCCGCGCGGTCACGGCGTTCGCCGCGTCCCACGCCCTGGATCTCCAGCCCGTAGGCGATGTTGTCGAGCACCGTCCGGTGCGGCAGCAGCCCGAAGTGCTGGAAGACCATCGCCGCCCGGTGCCGGCGCAGCTCGCGGAGCCGGCCGGTGTCCATGGACAGCACGTCCTCGCCATCGATGGAGATCGTGCCCGAGGTCGGTTCGATGAGCCGGGTGAGGCAGCGTACGAGCGTCGACTTGCCCGAGCCGGACAGGCCCATGACGACGAAGACCTCGCCCTTGCGGACGTCGAAGGAGACGTCGCGGACCGCGGCGGTGCAGCCGGTGCGCTCGCGCAGCTCGGCGGCGTCGAGGGCGGCGAGTTCCCCGTCGGCGGGCACGCGGTCGGCCTTCGGGCCGAAGACCTTCCACAGGTTGCGTACCGAGAAGACGGCCTCCGCGTCGGCTGCGGGTGTCTGCGGCGGGTTCGTGGTGTGCGTCGGGGTCGTGGTGTGCGGCGGAGTGTTCATCGGGCGGTACCTCCCAGCAGGTCGGCGCATTTCTCGCCGACCATGAGCACGCCGATCATGGGGTTGACGGCGGTCATGGTGGGGAAAACGGACGCGTCGGCGATCCGGATGCCGGTCAGGCCCCGGATCGTCAGATCGGGTGCGACGACAGCGAGTTCGTCGTCGACGGCTCCCATCCGGCAGGTGCCGGCCGGGTGGTAGACGGTGTGCGCGACCTGGCGGGCGTACGCACTGAGTTCCTCGTCGGAGGTCACCTCGGGCCCGGGGCACACCTCGCGCGCCAGCCATCCGGCCAGCGGTTCGCTCGCCGCGATCCGCCGGGCGATGCGGATGCCGTCGACGAGGGTCCGGCCGTCGTAGTCGTCCTCGTCGGTGAAGTACCGGAAGTCGAGCGCGGGCTTGACCTCGGGGTCGGCGCTCGTCAGGTAGAGCCGGCCGCGGCTGCGCGGCTTGGGGATGTTCGGGGTCATCGACACGCCGTGCGCGGGCCGTTCGTACCCCAGGCGCTCCGGATTGTCGGTGAAGGGGATCTGGTAGAAGTGGAACATCAGGTCCGGGCCCTCGGACGCCGGGTCGCGGCGGACGAACAGGCCGGCGTCGGAGTCCATCGCGGAGTTCTCCGGGATCGGACCGTGCGTCTCCCACACGATGACCGACTCGGGGTGGTCGAGCAGGTTCTCCCCGACGCCCGGCAGGTCGTGCACGACGGGGATGCCGAGCTTCTCCAGGTCGGCGCGCGGCCCGATGCCCGAGTGCAGCAGCAGGCGCGGGGTGTCCACGGCACCGGCGCACACCAGGACCTCGCGCCGGGCGCGTACGACGTGCTCCGCACCCTCCTTGGTACGGATGTGCACGCCGGTGGCGCGGGTGCCCTCCAGCTCCAGCCGGTACGCCCAGGTCTCCAGGGCGATGTGCAGGTTCGGCCGGTCCAGGAACGGGTGCAGGTAGGCGACGGAGGCGGACGACCGCTTGTTGGTCTCCGGGTGGTAGGCGAGGTCGAAGAAGCCGGCACCCTCGTGGAAGGGGGCCCTGTTGAAGCCCTCGACGCGCGGCACACCGAGCGCGGCCTGCGCCGCGTCGACGAAGTCCCGGGCGATGGCGTTCCGGTCCGCCTCACCGACGGGGACGACGTTGTTGCGCAGCCGGGCGAAGAACGGATCCATGGCTGCCGCGTCCCACCCCTCGGCGCCGGCCTCGGCCCACTCGTCCCAGTCGGAGGGGAGCGGCTTGAACGCGATGAGGGTGTTGTGCGAGGAACAGCCGCCGAGCACCCGAGCACGGCTGTGGCGGATGTGCGAGTTGCCCCGGGGCTGCTCGGTGGTGGGGTAGTCGTAGTCCAGCTCGCCGCCGAGCAGGCCCATCCAGCGGCGCAGGGTGAGGACGTCGTCACGGCCGACGTCGCTGGGGCCGCCCTCGATGACGGCGACGCTGACGTCGGGGTCCTCGGTCAGCCGGGAGGCGATCACGGAACCCGCGGTGCCGCCGCCGACGACGACGTAGTCGTACACGTGCTGGTCGTTCATGCCCGGTCCTTCGCCGTCGTGCCCGCGAACCAGCGCACGGGGCGCGGAGCGAGGTTCTGGTAGATGTGCTTGGCCTCGCGGTATTCGGCGAGACCGCCGGGGCCCAGTTCGCGGCCGATGCCGGACTTCCCGAAGCCGCCCCACTCGGCCTGCGGCAGGTAGGGGTGGAAGTCGTTGATCCAGACGGTGCCGTGGCGCATCAGGGCGGCGACCCGCCGGGCGCGGTGTTCGTCGGAGGTCCACACCGCGCCGGCGAGGCCGTACTCGGTGTCGTTGGCGAGGGCCACGGCCTCCTCCTCGGTGCGGAAGGTCTCCACGGTGAGGACGGGGCCGAAGACCTCCTCGCGGACGACCCGCATGCCGCGGTGGCACCGGTCCAGGACCGTGGGCCGGAAGAAGTAGCCGGGACCGGCCGGCTTCTCGCCGCCCGCACGCAGCTTCGCGCCCTCGGCGAGGGCGGAGGCCACGTACGCCTCGGTCCGCGCCAGCTGTGCCGCGGAGACGAGCGGGCCGCACTCGACGCCCTCGTCGGTGCCGCGTCCCAGCCGGATCAGTTCGGCCCGGCGGGCGAGCTCGTCGACGAAGCGGTCGCGCAGCGGCTCCTCGATGATGAGGCGGGAGCCGGCGGAGCAGACCTGTCCGCTGTGGATGAAGGCGGCGTTGAGTGCCTGGTCGACGGCGGTGTCGAAGCCCTCGGGCGTCGAACACGCATCGTCGAACACGACGTTGGGGTTCTTGCCGCCCAGTTCGAGGGCGACCTTCTTGACGCTGTCGACGGCCGCCCTGGCGACCTTCGTACCGCTGACGAGACCGCCCGTGAAGGAGACGAGGTCGACGTGGGGGTGCTCGGCGAGCCGGGCGCCGACCGTGTCGCCGGGACCGGTCACGATGTTGGCCGCACCGAGCGGGAGTCCGGCCTCCAGCAGCAACTCGATCAGCACGACGGTGGTCAGCGGGGTGATCTCACTGGGTTTGATCACGAAGGTGTTGCCGGCGGCGAGGGCGGGCGCGATCTTCCAGCTGGCCTGGAGCAGCGGGTAGTTCCACGGCGTGATCAGGGCGCAGACGCCGACCGGCTCGTGCACGACGACGCTGCGGATCTCGTCCGAACCGGCGTCGACGATCCGCCCGCAGTCCTCCTTCTCCACGAGGTCGGCGAAGTAGCGGAAGGCGTCGCGGACGCAGTCGACGTCGACGCGGCCCTCTTCCAGCGTCTTGCCCGCGTCCTGGCTCTCCAGGGCGCCGATCCGCTCGCGGTCGCGCTCCAGCAGGTCGGCGACCCGCCGCAGCAGGGCGGCCCGCTCGGCGACGGGGGTGCGCGGCCAGGCGCCGGCGTCGAAGGCGGCCCGAGCCGCGGCGACCGCGTCGTCGGTGTCCGGTACGCCGCCCTCCGCCACGACCGCGAACGGGCTCGCGTCGACGGGGTCGATGATCTCGCGCGTGGCCCCGGACAGGGCTTCGCGCCACTCTCCGCCCACGTGGATGGTCTGCTGTGGTGCCGTCACGTTGCGTATTGCCTTTCGTTCCTTTGAGTCCCCCTGTCGGTCAGACCGACTTGATCCGGCCGCCTGCCCCGACTCCCGGAATCCATGCGCAATGCATTGCGGAGAGTGGCCTGCTTCACTCGCGAAAACGCACCAAATATGGACATGCGACACAAACTTTCGGCGTGAGGGCCGCCACACGACTCGGCTCGGCGCGGTGGACCTTCCGGGCTCACCCATTCGGAGTACGTCACCCGTAGGGCGACGGGTCACGTGTTTGCGCAGGTCGGGTTCGTCGGCAGCCGGGCGCCAAGGGGGTGGGGCGGATCCGCCCGCAGGCAGCGCACCGGGGATGCCGATTACCTGGCAGCACGCTTCCGGCGGACAGAAGGAGGAGCTCATGGCCAAGCAAGGCAGGACGAAAGCCGCCTCGCCCGCAGCTGCGACGGCGAGGGCGAAACTGGGACAGGCCGTCGCCGATGTCGACCGTGTGCTGGGGCTGCAGGAGATGCAGGCCGACGAGGGTGCCGGGGCTGCGATCGCCGGCTTCCACAGCACCCAATCGGTCGGTTGCAGCACCTACAGCGTGGCCTGCGGCGGCGGCCGAACGGTGCAGATGTGATTCCGGAGGTACAGCTCGTCCGCCGGGGCCGCCTGCGCCGCCCCGGCGGATGAGCACCCGTGGAGCAGCAGGCGGCCATGGCCGCCCACCACCTCTTCGGCCTCGTCGACAACCGGCACTACGAGCCGTTGTCCCGCCGCGCCATCACCCCTCAGTACCGCGACGCTCTTCAGCGGCTGCTGCCGGACACCTGGACTCTGGAACGCGGTGACGTGTGGCTGCACGCCCGGATGGCGGCGGGCTCGGCGGGCGCCTCTCGGCGGACGACCCCACCGCCCACCCAAGGCTTCAAGATCCACGTGTCCTCCGCCCCCGCGCACACCTTGCGACTGTTCGAGCTCGTCGTACCCGCGTGCGTGGAGAACGGCGTCGAGTTCAAGTCCGCCGCCGACCCGGTGATGCTGGGCGTGATCAACTCGAAGACCCAGGAACGCGGTTTCTCGGGCAAGTTCATGACGATCTATCCGCCCGACGAGGATGTCTTCGTCAGCCTGATCGAGACCCTGTACCGGCGGACGGTCGGCGAAAAGGTCGAGGGCCCCTACGTCCTGTCGGACCGCCGCTACCGGGACAGCAAGGTCCTCTTCTACCGGTACGGAGGCTTCCGGCCACCCCGGCGGCTCAACATCGACGGCACGCAGAGCACGTTCCTGGTCTCCCCCGACGGCTCGTACGTGGCCGACGAACGGCTGCCGTACTTCCGGCTGCCCCCTTGGGTACGCGACCCCTTCGCCGAGGAACCGGCGAAGGATTCCGCGGAACGCCCCGCCGGGGAACCGGCCGCCCCCCTCCTGAACGGCCGCTACCGCATCGAGGGCGCCCTGACGTTCTCCAACGCCGGCGGTGTCTACCACGGCACGGACGACGTCACCCGCGAGCCCGTCGTCGTGAAGGAGGCCCGGCGCCTCACCAACTGCTGGACGGCCGGAGACCACACGGTCGACTCGGTCGACATGCTGCGCCACGAGTACGACGTACTGCGCCGGCTGGAAGGCCTGGAGTTCGTTCCGCGGCCGGTCGACCTCTTCCAGGAGTGGGAGCACACCTTTCTGGTCGAGGAGCGCGTGGAAGGCATCGCGTTCCACGACTTCTGGGCGCAGGACGACGTCATCCTCGCGCCGTACATCCGCCGGGAAGGCCGGGTGGAACGGTTCGTCCCGCGCTTCCGCAAGGTCGTCGGCCGCCTGATCCACATGATCGAGGAGGTGCACGCACGCGGAGTGGTCCTCGGCGACCTGTCGCCGAACAACGTCCTGATCGACACCGAGACGCTCCGGATGCGGTTCATCGACTTCGAGAGCGCGGTCCACGAGGACGACGAGGCGGCGCTGCTGACCTACGGCACGCGCTGGGGCACCCCCGGATTCATCCACCCGGACCGCGCCTCCCGAGACAGGCTCCTCCCCTGCGACGACTGGTACGCCGCGGCCATGCTGCTCTACAGCAGCGTCGTACCCGCCACCGCGTTCTTCGCCCTCAACCCCTTTGCACAGGAGCTCTTCCTCGGCGAACTCGTCGCTCTGGGGGTCCCCGCCCAGGTGAGTTCCATCGTGTCGTGCCTGACCGCCGGCCGGGTGGAAGAGGCGAAATCCGTCCTCGCCGACTGGGAGGAGGGGTGACGCCATGACGCCTCTGACGAGCGACACCCTCGCGGCCGAAGGGGGCCTCCCGGCCCACCCGGACGCGGAAGTACGGCGCACCCTCGACGGCATCGCCGACACCCTGCTCCGCACCTACGACGGCCGGCGCACCGACCGTCTCTGGCCCGCGGACTACATGGTGTTCATGACGAACCCGCTCAGCGTGGCCTATGGCGCCTGCGGGCCGGCCCTGTTGCTCCGTTCCGCGACGAGCGCCCGGGAGCCCGCAGCCGCACTGCCCGCCGAAGTGGCCTCCTGGATGCTGGGGCAGCCCCTCGGCACGGACACCTATCCGCCCGGGCTGTACGTCGGGCTGGCCGGCATCGCCTGGGCCTTCCACGATCTCGGCTGGGAGGACAGGGGCGAGGCCGTGATGGCGATGCTCTACGAATCGCCGCTGCTGTACGACGAACCGGGCATGTTCCTCGGAGTCGCCGGGTGGGGGCTGGCCTCCCTGCGCTTTCACGTGAGGACCGGGAAGCAGGTCCACCTCGACCGTGCCGTGCAGGCGGGGGAAGAGCTGCTCAGGACCGCGCAGCAGGAGGGCGACACCTGTTACTGGCGGTCCTCCCACGACGGCAGCGTCCACTACGGATACGGCCACGGTGCGAGCGGCGTCGCCCTCTTCCTCCTCCACCTGCACCTGCTGACCGGCGACGCCCGCTTCCGGGCGTACGCCGTCCGCGCGCTGGAGTTCGATCTGGCCCATGCGAGCGAGAGCGGTCTCGGCCTGCAGTGGCAGCGGGTCCAGGACGACCCCGTCATGTACCCGTACTGGATTCACGGGGGCGCCGGCGTCGGCAGCGTGCTGGTCCGGTTCCACGACCTGCTCGGCATCGAGCGCTACGGCGATCTCGCGCGACGGGTGGCGGACGACACCTTCGTCAAGTACTCCTACAGCCCCGGTCTCTTCGAGGGCCTGGCCGGAATCGGCGAGTTCATGCTGGACATGTACTCCTTCACCGGCGAGCGGGAATACCGGGACAGAGCTCGCGACATCGCCGGAACAATCCTGTGGTTCAGGGTCGAGAACGAGCACGGCATCGCGTTCCCCGGCCGCTGGCTCAACCGGATCGCCCACGACTACGCGACCGGCTCGGCGGGGATCGGCATGTTCCTCTCCCGCCTCGTGTCCCCGAGCGAACGCGCCTTCGTCGACCTCTGACGGCCTTGAGTCCGGGTCCACGGTGCGCAGGCGCCGGCCGCTGTCGCGCCGTGCTCAGCACCCGGATCCGGTTGTAGACGGTGGCCCCGCGGACGGGGGGCGGACCGGGTTGCGGACTGTCTGACCGGACATCCATCCTCTCCCGGACCCCACCGGGACGCTATAAGCTTAGGCTCACCTAACTCCCGCTGTCACTAGGAGACTTCATGCCCCCGGAGAGCGCCTTCGCCGCATACGGGCTGCCCGGCGAGCCGGGGTCCGAGGAGTTCTGGGCGGCGGCCGCAGGGCCCGGGGCGGTGCCTGCCGAGGGCGGCGGCTGGACGACCCTGTTCGTGTGGCGCGGCTCCGCGGCCGCCCTCACCTTCGAGAGCTGGTCGGACGACGTGCCGCTGCGCCGCTGGCACGGTACGGACTGCTGGTACGCCGAGGTACGGATGCCCGCGCGGCTGCGGGTGACGTACCAGTTCCTCGTGGACGGCACGGCGTACGCCGACCCGCTCAACCCGGCCGGCGCGGGCGGCGACCGGTCCGTCGCCGCCACCCCGGACGCCCCGGCCCAGCCGCACTGGCCGCTCTTCGGCGCCGACGACGTGCTGCCCGTCCCGCGGACCCGGGTCCGCTGGGCCGGCGAACGGCTCGACGGGCGCCGGACCGTACGGGTCCACCCGGTGGGCGGCGGCGGACCGGTGGTGCTGCTGCTCGACGGGGACGACTGGCTGTACCTGCACCCGGCCATGACCGCCTTCGACTCCGCCGTCGCCAGTGGCGAGATGCCGCCCGTCACCCTGGTCTTCCTGCCCACCAGGGACCGGGAGGCCGAGTTCGGGTGCCGGCCGGAGCTGTGGCAGGCGGTCCGGGACGAACTGCTGCCGCTGGTCGCGCAATCCGGCGCTCCCGCGGACGTGGACCGCCTGGTGGTCGCCGGGCAGAGCCTCGGCGGACTGAGCGCGGTGTACGCGGCCCTGGAGTTCCCGGATCTGGTGTCCCGCGTCGCCTGCCAGTCGGGCTCGCTGTGGTGGACACCCGACACAGTGAAATCGGCGGATCCGCTCGGCGGACCGGTCGGCGGCGCGATCGCCGCGCGGCTGCGGGACCGGCCCGACCTGTCCGGCCTGCGGGTCGCCTTCGACGTGGGCGAGCACGAGACCCGGATGCTGCCGCACTGCGCACGGGTCGAGACCCTGGCCGAGCGGGCGGGCGCAACCGTACGGATCTCCCGGTCGCCGTCGGGCCACGACCGCGCGGGCTGGCGCCACGCCCTGCTCCGGGACGTCGCCTGGGCGCTCGCCTAGGCCGTCTCTTTCGGATCTTGCCGGCCCAGTGCCCTTCGGGCGGGGTCAACGGGCCACCGCCAGGCAGTAGTTCTCGTCGCCGGCGAGGAGGTTGCGGTGGGTGTCCTCCGCGGTGATCACGCCGTCGTCCAGGACCAGCACCCGGTCGGCGGCGTCCAGCAGGGCCGGGCTGCTGGTGATCACGACGGTGGTGCGGCCCCGCCGCAGCTCGGCGATGTTGCGCGCGACGATCTGCTCGGTGACCGCGTCCACGGCGGTGGTCGGGTCGTGCAGTACGAGGATGTCGCTGTCGGCGGCCAGGGCCCGGGCCAGCGACAGCCGCTGGCGCTGTCCCCCGGAGAGGTTGGCGCCGCGGTCGCGGACTCCGTGGTCGAGGCCCTCGCGGTGGAGGGCGACGACGTCGGTCAGCATGGAGGCCTCGACGGCCGCCTCGACCGTCCGGCTGGTGCCCGACGGGTCGATGTTCGACCGGAGGGTGCCGGCGAAGATCTCCCCGTCGTACGGGTTCACCAGCATGTGCTCGCGGACCGCCTCGATCGACAGCGCGGCAAGTTCCTCCCCGCTGATCCGCACCGCTCCCTCGTACGCGTGCGGCGGCACCCGCACGGCCAGGATCGCGGCGAGGTCGGCCGCGGCGCGCGGCTGGTAGACGGCGATCGCCACGAACTCGCCGGCGGGCACCTGGAACTTCAGGTCGCGCAGGGCCCCGTACCGGACGCAGTCGATCTCCAGGTCCCCGCCGGCGGCCGGCCGCTCGGGCCCGGGCGTCGCCACCGGTGGCGCGGTCAGCACGAGTGCCATCCGCTCGGCCGACGCGCGCGCCATCATCACGTACTTGGGCATGTCCGAGAACAGCTTCAGCGGTTCCATGATGAACTGCGCGAGCCCCACGGCCATGACGAGCTCCCCGACGGTGATCCGGCCCTCGAAGGCCAGCCGGCCCGCGGTCAGGGTCACGGCTGCGGCGAGGGCCGCGTTGAGGGCCATCGCGGTGCCCGCGTACGCGCCGTTCACCCCGGCCACGGTGATCGCCTGGTGCTTGGCCTCCGTGCTGACCCTCCGGTAGGAGCGGAAGGCGGCGTGGTTGCCGCCGAAGCCGTGCAGCGGGCGCAGGCCGGTGATCAGGTCGGCGACCTTGGCACCCGCCCGGGCCACCCGGGCCTGCTGTTCGCGGGTGCTGGATCCGATCCGCTTGGACATCACGCTCAGGACGGACAGGATCAGGGCGGTGCCCACGATCACGAGCAGGCCGAGCCGGATGTCGGCCAGCCCCAGGGCGACCGCCGCGACCAGCACCGCGACCAGTGAGCTGATCAGCAGGGGCACCACCTCGATGATGTCGGCCGTCTGGTCGGCGTCCTCGGTGGCGATGGTCAGCACCTCGCCGGACTTGAGGCCGGCGTCCCGGGCGACGGGCTCGAGCCCGCAGTCCGCGACCCGCACCCGCCAGCGGTGCGCCTCGGTCGTGTTGGCCTTCTGCAGGATGCGCATGCCGAACCGCCACGACAGGGACACGGTCGTGATGATCACGGCGAGTACGCCGATCGAGAGGGCGAGCGCACCGGGGCTGCGGTCCTGCATCGTGTGCTCGACGATCAGGCCGAGCGCGATCGGGAACGCGGTCTCACCGGCCTGGTACAGGCCCATGAGGACGGTGCCCCCGGCCATGGCGCCGATGTTGCGGCGCAGGGCGGTCTTGAGGATGTCGGACCCCGGTCGGGGCCGCTGCGCGTCAGGAGTTTTCATCGAGGTGGCGGGCAATCATTTCCGGGGTTCGCAGGGTGAACAGGTCACGGACCGTGATCACAGGACCGTACTCCCGGCGGAGCAGGCCGATGAGCCGCACCGCCAGCATGGAGTGCCCTCCGAGGGACACGAAATCGCTCAACGCGCTCACCTCGTCGTCGTCCAGGTCGAGTGCTTCGGCGAAGAACTCGCACACCACGGTCTCGGTCCCGGTCCGCGGTCCGCGCTCCCCCGCCGTGGTCAGTGTGCCGAGCGGCCGGGCCTCCGGCAACGCCTTGGTGTCCGCCTTGCCGTTGACGGTCAGCGGAATGCGGTCGACCTCGGCGTAGTGCGTCGGGCGCAGGAAGTCCGGCAGGGCGGCGCCCACCTCGGCGGCGACCGTCGCGAGGTCGGAGCCGTCCAGGACGAGGTAGGCGGCGAGCCGGTGGGCTCCGTCGACCTGCGGGTCGGGCTGGGCGACCGCGGCGGTGAACCGGACCGCCGGGTGCGCGGCGAACGCGGCCTCGACCTCACCTAGTTCGACGCGGTGTCCGCGGATCTTGACCTGCTGGTCGGTGCGGCCCAGGTACATGAGGTTCCCGTCGGACCGCCGGACCACCAGGTCCCCGGTGCGGTACATGCGTGCGCCGGGTGCGCCGAACGGGCAGGCCACGAACCGGTCCGCGGTCTGGGCGGGCTGCCCGAGGTAGCCGCGCGCGATGCCGGTGCCGGCCACGTACAGCTCGCCGGGGACCCCGTCCGGCAGGGGCCGCAGCCACGGGTCCAGGACGTACACGTCCGTGTTGTCGATGGCCACGCCGACCACCGGGTCCTGGCATTCGAAGGTGCCGACGCCCAGGGTGTTGATGGTGTACTCGGTGGGTCCGTACAGGTTGTAGCCGACGGTCCCCTCGGTCTCGGCGAGCCGCTGCCACAGGGTCGGGGTGACCGCCTCGCCGCCCAGCAGGACCAGCGCCGGCCGCCGCCCGGGGTTGTCGAGCAGGCCCTCGGCCACCAGCTGCTGGGCGTAGGTCGGCGTCACGTTGATGACGTCGATGCCGTGCTCCAGGCAGTACTCGACCAACCGGGGGGCGTCGCGGCGCAGTTCCTCGTCGCAGATGTGCACCTCGTGGCCGTCGGCGAGCCAGAGCAGTTCCTCCCACGACATGTCGAAGGCGAAGGACACGGTGTGGGCGATGCGGAAGACCCGGTGGTCGTGCTCGGCCAGCACCGGTTCGAAGATCCGGCGCTGGTGGTTGACGAGCATGTTGGTGAGCCCGGCGTACTCGGTCACCACGCCCTTCGGCCGCCCGGTCGATCCGGAGGTGTAGATCGTGTACGCGGGGTGGCGCAGGCGGTCCGGGTCGTCCGGGGCGAAGGTCACGTACGGTTCGGCCTCGGGCAGGGGCCGGTCCAGCTCGATCAGGTCGCCGGTCAGCCGGGGCGACACGGCGCTGACGGTGAGGATCACGTCCGGGCGGGCGTCGGCCACGATGGCGGCGATCCGCTCGTCCGGGTGGTCCAGCTCCAGGGGTACGTACGCGGCGCCCACGCGCAGTACGGCGAACAGCGCGACGATCGAGTCGAGGGAGCGCGGGATCGCGAGGGCCACCGTCGTCTCGGGTCCGATGCCGCGCGCGGCGAGCACGCCCGCCACCTCCCGGCTGCGGTCCCGGAGCCGGCCGAAGGTCATGGTCCGGCCGTGGGCGACGAGCGCGAGCCGCTGCGGGTCCCGGTCGGCCGCCCGGTCGAACCGGTCGACGACGGTGTCCGTCCCGATGTCCGTGCGGGCGGTGGCCCCGGGCTCCGGCCCCGGGCCGGGCAGCGCGCCCACCGGTCCGGTCCACGTGGTCAGGTCCGCGAGCAGGGTCAGATAGTCGTCGAGCAGGCGCCGGGCGGCCGCGGTGTCGTGGTCGCGGTACTCCAGCTTGACGGTGAGCCGGTCGCCGGGGGTGACGACCCAGGTGAACGGGTAGTGCGTGGAGTCGTCGGCCCGTACGGCGGTGATGCCGTGCCGGGCGTTCATCTCGGCGAACGCATCCATGTCCAGGAAGTTCTGGAGTACGAACAGGTTGTCGAAGAGGGTGTCGTGTCCGCCGGCCCGCTGGATCTCGCCGAGCCCGAGGTGCTCGTGCTCCATCGCCTCGACGCGGGCCGCCTGTACGGCCGTCAGGTAGTCCCGGACCGTGTCGTACGGCCGGGCCCGCGTCCACATCGGCACCGTGTTGAGCAGCACGCCGACGACCTCGGAGAGGTCCTCGCCCTCGCGGCCGGAGACGGTGACGCCGAAGACGGCGTCGGCGCGGCCCGTGTGCGCGCCCAGCAGCAGGCCGAACGCGCCGGTCAGTACCGAGTTCAGGGTGACGCCGTGCGTCCGGGCCACCTCCCGCAGGCGCTCCGAGTGTTCGGCGGGGAGTCTGTGCACGAGGGTCCGCGGCAGGTCGTCGACCAGGGCCGGGGTCGGTCCGGCGAGCAGCGTGGGGCCGGGGAGGCCGGTCAGGTGCTGCGCCCAGAAGCGTTCCGAGACGGCCGGGTCCCTGGCGTCGAGTGCCCGGGCGTGGTCCTCGAAGCTCGGTGTGGCCGGGGCCGGGGGTGTCAGCGCGCCCGCGACGGCGGCCTCGTAGGCGTCGAAGAGGTCCCGCAGCACGATTTCGCGGGACCAGCCGTCCCACAGCAACAGGTGGTAGCTCAGCAGCAGGCCGTCGCGGCCGTCGGGCAGCCGCACCACGGTCAGGCGGATCAGCGGCGGCTCACCCGGGTCGAATCCGGTGTCGCGGTCCCGGGCGAGCAGGGCGTCGACCTCCTCGTCCGTCGCGAGGTCGATCGTCCGGACGCCGACCCGTCGGCCCGCGCCGAGGACCTGGACGGCCCTGCCGTCGTCGTCGGTGGTGAAGCCGGCGCCGACGACCGGGTGGCGGGCGATCACCCAGGCCATCGCCTCGGCGAGCGCGTCGGTGTCCAGGCGCCGGTCGAAGGTGAACCAGCTCTGCGCGACGTAGTGCCCGGCCGGGCCCGCCAGTTGCGCCTGGAAGAACAGGCCGCGCTGGAGCGGGGTGACCGGCGCCGTGCGCTCGGCCGTCGTGGCGGCGTCCGCGATGTGTTCCAGTGCGGCGCGCCAGTGGGCGGTTATCTCGTCGGGTATGCCCTCGGCGAGGGTGAAGACCGCGTGCAGGCTTCCGGTGGCGGCGTCCGTCCACGCGTTGACCTCGACGGCGTAGGGGCTCCCCGGGTCGGCGCCGGTGATGTGGAGCGCCTGCGACTCGCTGCCCCGGCCCAGGTAGTTGAACAGCACCTGGGGCCGGGCGGTGAGCAGCGGGGCCGTCTGCGGGTTGAGGTACCGGAGCCGGCCGTACGCGAGGTGCGCGTGCTCGTCCGGCCGGCGTTCGGCGACCTCGCGGGCCGCCGCGACGGGGTCGGTGTGCGCCGTGAGCCTTACGGGGGCGATGGAGGTGAACCAGCCGACGGTGCGGGTGTAGTCGTGGTGGGGCAGCGCCGGGACCCGGCCGTGCCGCTCCAGCTCGATCGCGAGATCGGTGGGCGAGGTCTGGACGTGGGTCAGTGCGGTGCGCAGGGCTCCGCACAGCAGCTCGGTGAGGCCGACGCCGAGTGCGGCGGGCGCGGTGCGCGTCACGTGGTCGCTGACCGCGGGCGGGAGCACGACCGTGGTGTCCCGCAGCCTTTGGGCCACGGGCAGCAGCGGCGGTGCCTGGAGGGTGGTGATCCAGCGCCCGAGGCCGTCGGTCCCGTGGGCGGACCGGTGGGCCAGTGCCTGCGCGTACGCGGCGTACGAGGTGGTGGGCGGCGGGAGCGGCGTCCCGCGCAGGGCGGTGGTGATGTCGTCCAGCAGGACCAGCCAGGACACGGCGTCGACGGCGAGGTGGTGCACGGTGACCACGAGGGTCCGGCTCGCCTCCAGCCAGGAGAAGGCGATGACGTCCCCGGTCTCGGGGTCGAGCCGGCCGGCGGCCTCGTCGGCGGCGGTCGTCGCGTCGGGCGCCTCGCTCCGTACGACGGTGACAGGGCGGGCGGGTTCGGTGCGCAGGGCCCACACCCCGTGCTCGACCAGCAGTCGCAGCCGCAGGGCCGGGTGGGCGGCGACCACCGCGTCCGCGGCGCGCGCGGCGTCCGCGAAGCCGGTGCCCTCGGCCGTGACCAGGGCCCTGGCCTGGGCGAACCGGGCGAGTGAGCCGCCGAGTTCGCGCTGGCGCAGGATGATCGGGGTCGGCGTCAGGGGGCCGTCCTCGGCGGGTTCGAGTGCGGCTGCGTCGGGCGCCGCGGCCTGCGGGGTGCCGGTCGCCGGGTGCGCGGCGAGCGCGCGCGGTGTCCTGAGCAGGAACACGTCCCGCGGGGCGATCGCGAGGCCCAGCGCCCGGGCCCGGTTGACGACGGTGATGGCGAGGATGCTGTCGCCGCCGGCCCGGAAGAAGTCGCTGTCGGCGTCCACAGCGGTGCCGGGGAGGGTCTCGGTGAAGATGTCGACCAGTGCGGTGAGGGCGGAGCAGGTCGTGGCGGCCGCCGGGGTCCGGGGCGTGTCGCGCGGCACGTCGTGGGATGCGGCGTGCTCGGTGAGGGCCTTGCGGTCCAGTTTGCCGTTGACGGTCAGCGGCAGGGCGTCGATCGGCAGGACCAGGCCGGGGACCATGTGCACGGGCAGTTTCGGGGCGAGCAGGCCGGCGAGGTCGTCGGGCACCCGCCCGACGACGTGCGCGACGAGGTGGTCGCCGCTCGCGGCCACGGTGACGGCCGCGTCGACCACGCCGTCGAGCTCCCTGATCGCGGACTCCACCTCGCCGGGCTCGATGCGGAAGCCCTTGAGCTGCACCTGGTCGTCGGCGCGGCCGGTGAACTCCAGCTCGCCGTCGAGCGTCCGGCGGGCCAGGTCGCCCGTGTGGTACATGCGGGAGCCGTCGCCCGCGAACGGGTCCGCGACGAAGCGGCCCGCGGTGAGGGCCGGCCGGCCCAGGTAGCCGAGGGAGACCTGGTCCCCGGCGACGTAGATGGCGCCCACCCGGCCCGGCGGGACGGGGCGGAGTCGGTCGTCGAGCAGATGGGTGACCAAGCCGGGGATCGGGCCTCCGATCGGGCTGGCGTCGGCTCCGTGGCGGAAGTCCTCCTCGGTCAGGATCCGGTGGGTGACGTGCACGGTGGTCTCGGTGATCCCGTACATGTTGACCAGCTGGGGCGAGGCGGTGCCGTGCCGCTCGGCCCAGGCGCGCAGCCGCCCGAGGTCCAGCGCCTCGCCGCCGAAGATGATGCGGCGCAGGGCGGTGGCCGGCTCGCCGGCGTGCCGGTCGGCCTCGATGAACCGGTAGAAGGCCGACGGGGTCTGGTTGAGGACGGTCACCCCGCGCTCGCGCACCAGGCGGTGGAAGTCGACCGGGGAGCGGGTCAGACCGTACTCGGGGACGAGCAGTTCACCGCCGTGCGCGAGTGCGCCCCACAGTTCCCACACGGCGAAGTCGAAGGAGTACGAGTGGAACTGGACCCACACGTCGTGGGGGCCGAACTCCATGTCGGGCCGGGTGTTCGCGAGCAGGGTCACCACGCTGTTGTGCGGGACGACCACGCCCTTGGGCCGGCCGGTCGAGCCCGACGTGTAGATCACGTACGCGGGATCGTGCGGGCCCGCCCCGGGCGCGGCGGTGTCCCGAGCCTCCCGCGGCGCCGGCTCCTCGCCCTGTACGAGCACGCGGGCCGCGACGCCCGCCCGGGCCAGCAGCCGCGTGAACCGGTCCCGGTGCTCCCGGTCCACGAGCACGACCTGCGGGGCCGCGTCGGCCAGGACGTATTCCAGCCGTCCGTCCGGGTAGGCCGGGTCCAGGGGTACGTAGGCCCCGCCCGCGGTGACGATCGCGACCAGGGCGACGACCTGTTCGAGGGAGCGCGGGACGGCGACGGCGACCCGTTCGCCCGGCCGGACTCCGGCGGCGCGCAAGGTGGAGGCCAGCTCGTCCTTCGCGGCGGCCAGTTCGCCGTAGGTCAGAGACCGGGCACTGCCGTCGAGGGCGCACTGGGTGACGGCGGTGGCGGCCGGATCGCGGTGGGCGGCGGCGTCGAAGAGTGCGCCGAGGGTCGTCGGGGCGGTCTGTACGGGGGGCCGGGTGCCGGTGGGCGCGAGCTCGTCGACGAGGGCGTCGGGCCGCGTCAGCAGGCCGTCCAGGGTGCGGGTGAAGGTGTGCAGGATCCGCCGGGCGGTCGCCTCGCGCAGCAGCGCGCCGTCGTGGATCAGGTTGAAGCGCGGGCGGCCGTCGAGCGCCCGCTCCACGACGAGGGTCAGGGGGTAGTGCGGGGCGCCCTCGTTCACGATGCCGGTGACGGCGAGGGTGTCCTCGGGCCGGCGCAGACCTGCCACGTCGGTCGCCACGTCGAACACCACCAGGGTGTCGAAGAGGGGGCCGGCGCCGCTCCGGCGGCTGATGCGCGCCAGGGAGACGTGCTGGTGCGCCAGCACCGCGCTCTGGTGTTCGCGCACCGAGTCGAGCAGGTCGCGCGCGGTGGTGGTGGCGGCCCACCGGGCGCGTACGGGGATGGTGTTGATGAACAGACCCACCATGTCCCCGATGCCGGGGACGTCCGCGTCGCGCCCGGAGACCGTGGAGCCGAAGACGACGTCCCTGGAGTGCAGGAGGCCGCCCAGGGTCACCGCCCAGGCGCTGTGCACGGCCACGCTGAGCGGTACGCCGGCGGTCCGGGCGGCCTCGTCGATGTCGCCCTCCGGCGGTGCGGAGGTGTCGTCGAACCGGTCGGACGGGGTGTGCCCCTCGGCGACCAGCGAGGGGCCGGGGAGCCCGGCCAGTTCCTCGCCCCAGATCCGGTCGCTCTCGTCCTCGTCGCGCTCGGCGAGCCAGCGCACGTAGTCGGTGAAGCCGCCGAGCGGGTACACGGTCCCGGGTGCGTGGTACTCGGCCAGCAGCGCGCGGAGCATCGGCGGCACGGACCAGCCGTCGGCGATGATGTGGTGCACGGTCTGCACCAGGACGCTGCGCCCGGGGCCCGTGCGGATGAGCGTGTAGCGCATCAGCGGACCGGTGGCCAGGTCGAACCCGGCGCGGCGGTCCCGCTCGGCGTGCTCGCGGATCTCCTCGTCGGTGATGCCGGGTCGGTCCAGGGTGGTGAACGGGGCCGCCACCCCGTCCTCCAGTACGGAGACCACCCGGCCGTCGGCGAGGGCCACGAACCGCGCGGCCAGGTTGGGGAACAGGGTGAGCAGCCGGGTGGCCGCCGCGGCGAGCCGGTCGGCGTCCACCTCCCCGTCCAGGGTCAGCAGCTGCTGTTCGACGTAGCTGCCCGCGGAGTCGTCGTCGAAGACCGAGTGGAAGTACAGGCCTTCCTGGAGCGGGGTCAGCGGCAGGACGTCCCGCAGCGCCGGGCCGTCCAGTTCGTCGACGTCGGCCTGGGTGAGCGTCGAGAGGGCGAAGTCGCTGGGCGAGTGGCCGCCCGTGTCGAGCGAGGCCAGCCCGGCCAGCCCCGTCAGGGCCTCCCGGAAGTACCGGCCGATGGTCTCGATGTCCCCGTCGGTGAGCAGCCCGTCGGGCCAGGAGAGGGTGGTGACCAGTTCGTACGCGCCGCCGGCCGCGGCGGGTTCGGCGATCGCGTTGAACTCCAGGACGCGGGGCAGGCGCATCCTCGGGTCTCGCTTCTCGCCCAACTGGCCTGTGGTTCCGGCGAGTTCCCAGTCGCCGGAGGAGCCCGCGTCGAAGCGTCCCAGGTAGTTGAACAGCACCTGCGGGGCGGGGGCGTCGAAGCCGGTGTCGGCCAAGTGGCGCAGGACGCCGTAGGAGACGCCGTTGCTCGGTACCCGGGCCAGGTCCTCCTTGACCGCCTTGAGGGCGGCGACCAGGTAGTCGGGATCGGTGGGATCGGTGGTCGCGCCGGGGTCGACGGTCACCGGGAACAGGGTGGTGAACCAGCCCACGGTCCGTGACAGTTCCGGCTCGAAGCCGGCGGACTCCGCCACGTACCGGCCTTCGCGGCCGTGGCCCTCCAGCTCGATGTGCGCGAACGTCTGGTCCTGGCCGAGGTCGCGGCGCCACCGGGCGAGGGTGACGGCGAGCGCGGTCAGCAGTACGTCGTTGACGCCCGCGTGGAACCCGGCGGGGATCTCGCCCAGCAGCGCGGCCGTGACGTCGGGGCCGACCGAGAGGGTCGTCGTCCGCTCCCGGGCGACGGTGTCGGCCGCGGACAGTGCGCGCCGGCCGAGCGGCTCGTCCGGCCCCGGCAGGGGGCGCAGGAAATGGTCGCGGTCGGCGTCGAAGCCCGCGCGCGCCAGCAGCTGCGTCCAGCGGCGGAACGACGTGCCCACCGGCGGCAGGTCGATCGGTGCGCCCGAGACGAACCAGCGCCACGCCGTGGAGAGGTCCTCCATCAGGATCCGCCAGGACACGCCGTCGATGACCACGTGGTGCGCGACCAGGACCAGCTGGCGCGCCTCGCGGCGCCAGACGGCGCGCAGCATCACGCCGCCGTCCGGGTCCAGTCCGTCGGTGGCGAGCGCGACGCACTCGTCGAGCGGCCGGTCGCTCTCCTGCCATCGCGCCGCGGCCCGGTCCGCCTCCGGGATCTCGAAGCCCCAGCGCTCGCCGCGCACCAGCTCGGCGCGCAGCATGTCGTGCCGTGCGACCACGGCGGTGAGGATCGCGTCGAGGGCCTCGGCCGTCAGGTCCGCCGGGGTGTTCAGGACCACCGACTGGACGAAGCCGTCGACGGCGTCGGTGGTCCCGCCGAGCCACTGCACGATGGGCGGGCCGACGACGGTGCCGGTGGCGACGTCGCCGTGGTCCACGGCGGCGGCCTCGCGGTCCGCGACCGCCGCCAGCGCGCCCACGACGCTGTGGGTGAAGATCTGGCGGGCCGTGACGTGGAGGCCCACTTCGCGCAGGGCGCTCAGCAGCGAGATCGCCAGGATGCTGTCCCCGCCGAGCCGGAAGAAGTCCTGGTCGACGCCGACCGCGTCGCGTCGCAGGACCGCCGCGACCGCCGCGCACACCAGCCGCTCGTTCTCGGTGACGGGCGGGGCGAGCGCGCCCGCTCCGGTCTCCGGCTCGGGCAGCGCGCCCCGGTCGAGCTTGCCGTTCGCGGTGAGCGGGAATTCCTTCATCACGACGATGTGGGCGGGCACCATGTACTCGACCATGTGGCCGGTGGCCCATTGCCCGACGTCGTCCGCGCGCAGGTCCTCGCTCCCGGCGGCCGGGATCACGTACCCCACGAGGTAGGTGCCGCCCGCCGTGTTCTTCTTCGCGACGACGCAGGTGTGCCGTACCGCGGGGTGCTCCGCGAGGCCGACCTCGACGTCCTCGATCTCCAGCCGCATGCCGCGGATCTTGATCTGGTTGTCGGCGCGGCCGAGGAAGTCCAGCGAGCCGTCCGGGGCGAAGCGGGCGAGGTCACCGGTCCGGTACAGCCGGGACCCGTCCGTGGCGAAGGGGTTCGCGACGAACCGGGCGGCCGTCAGGGCGGGGGCGCCCACGTACCCGCGGCCGAGCAGGAACCCTCCCACGTACAGCTCGCCGCCGACCCCGACCGGGACCGGGCGCAGCTCGTCGTCCAGCACGTACAGCTGGGTGTTGGGGTTGGGCCTGCCGATCGAGGTCGACAGGCGTTCGGCGGCGCCGCGGTAGACGACGTGCGAGACGCCGATCGTCGTCTCGGCGGGGCCGTAGCCGTGGTACATGGGTATGTCGAGCCGGGTGCGGAAGCGTTCGTACAGCTCCGGGGTCAGTACCTCGCCGCCGCACCAGACGTGGCGCAGGCTGTCCAGTCGTCCGGAGTCGCCGGCGATCTCCAGCAGGACGTCCAGCATGGACGACACCAGGTAGGTGAAGGTGACGCGCTGCTCGGCGATCACGCTCAGCAGGTGGTGCGGGTCGCGTTCGCCGCCGGGCCGCAGGACCACCAGCCGGCCGCCGCACACCAGGGGCAGGAAGATCTCGTTGATGGAGATGTCGAAGGACAGCGGCGCCTTGAAGAGCGAGGCGTCGTCGTGGCCGAAGCCCAGGATCTCGTCGACCTGCCAGAGCAGGCGCTCGCTGATCGCCTCGTGGCGGATCATCGCGCCCTTGGGCCGGCCGGTCGATCCGGACGTGAAGATCACATAGGCGAGGGCGTCGCCGGCGACGGTGACTTCGGTGTCCTCACCGGGGTACGCGCCGAAGCGCCAGTCGCCGAGGTCGACGGGCACGGCTTCCGGTTCGTCCGGGGCGTGCTCGGCCGAGGCGGCCAGCTGCAGGACGACGCGGGCGTCGTCGATGACGACGGACCGGCGCGCGGCCGGCCACTGGGGGTCGAGCGGTACGAACGCGGCTCCTGCCCGGAGCACGCCGAGCAGGCCGATGACCATGGCGGCGGAGCGGTCCAGCGAGATGGCGACGACCTGTTCGGCGGTGACCCCTCGTTCGAGCAGGTGGTGGGCCAGCTGGCCGGAGAGTTCGGCCGCCTGGCGATAGGTCAGCGAGCGGTGCTCGTCGACGACGGCGACGGCGTCGGGCCGCAGGCGTGCCTGCTCGCGGAACATCTCCACGATGGTCGGGCGGACCCGCTCCGCCCCGGTGTCGTTCCACCGGGCGAGGGTCGCGAGCCTCTCCTCGATACTGGAGGGGCCGATGGTGGAGACGGGCCGGTCCGGGAAGTCGGCCAGGTCGTCGAGCGCGAGCTGGGCGTCGGCGGGTACGACGCCTTCCGGGACGGTGATGCTCCGGCCGCCCGCGGGGTCCGCGGCGACCTCCCAGCCGGCCGGCCCGGCGCCGCCGCTGTCCGCCCAGCCCAGGACGTCCGCGAACAGCGTGCCCGGGGTGAGCTCCAGGCCGTCGGGGCTGCGGCCCGTCGCCCAGTACGCCAGCCCGATCGCGCACGCCCGGGCGACGGTCGTGTCGCAGTAGTCGCCGGAGCGCCGGCGCACGTCGGCCAGGCGGGTGGGAGAAAGCAGCACGAGGCGAGCGGTCGATTCCGTCATCGAAGGCTCAACGTCCCTTCCAGATCGATAAGTTGACCCAACCGAAAAAAGGGCCGGCCGGTTAGCTGCCTTCCCGCCAGGCCCGCCACAGTCGTGCGTAGCGGCCGCCGAGGGCCACCAGCTCCTCGTGCGTGCCCTGTTCCACGACGCGCCCGGCGTCCAGTACGGCGATCCGGTCCGCCGCCATCGCCTGGGTGAGCCGGTGGGCCACGAACAGCGTGGTCCGGCCGGCGCACGCGGCCAGGACGGCCCGCTCCAGCTCGGCCGCGCCCTCGCTGCCCGCCTCCGCCGTGGACTCGTCGAGCACCACCACCGGTGTCCGGCCCAGCACCAGCCGGGCCAGCGCGATGTGCGCGACCTTGGTGACGTCGAGGCGTTCGCCGCCCTCGCCGACCGGGGTGTTCAGCCCCTCGGGCAGCGCGTCGACCCATCCGTCGGCCCCGACCGTCCGCAGGGCGTCCCGCAGCTCGGCGTCGCCCGCCTCCGGTGCGGCCAGCCGCAGGTCCTCCGCGAGCGGACCGGAGAACACGTGTGTCTCCTGCGTCAGGATGCTCACCAGGGCCCGTGCCCCGGCCTCGTCCAGACCGGCGAGGTCGGTGGACCCTATGCGCACCGACCCGGCCTGCGGGGCGGCGATGCCCGCGATCAGGGCCGCCAGCGTCGACTTGCCCGCGCCCGTCGCCCCGACCAGCGCGAGCGAACCGCCCGCCGGGATCGTGAGGTCGACGTCCCGTACGACCGGCTCCTCGGAGTCGGGGTAGCCGAACGTCAGCCCGCGCACCGTCACGGGCACCGGGTCCGGCAGGTCCGCGGCCCGTGCCGCGGCCAGTGCGCCCACCAGCCGGTCCTCCGCGTCCTCCTCCAGCACTCCGACGAGGCGGGTCAGGCTCGCGCCGGACTTCTGCGCCTCGTCGAAGGTGAACATGATGGAGCCGAGCGGGGTGAAGAGGCGGTGGAACAGCAGCGGGGCCGCCGACACCTCGCCGAGGGTCGCGGCGTCGGCCTCCAGCAGGGCGTACCCCACAACGATGATGAGGGTCAGTCCGATGAACTCGGCGCGGTTCTCCCGGCCGACGAAGCGGCCGAAGAGCCGGAACACCTCGATGCCGAGTTCGCGTACCCGCCACGACTCCCGGGTGACCTTCTCGCGGACGGCCCCTTCGAGGCGGTAGGCCCGGACCGTGTCGATCCCGTTCAGTCCGCTGATCAGGGCCTGCGCACGGTCGGCCTGGGCCGCCCGCTGCTTCCGGTAGAGGGGCGCGGAGCGGGGCAGGTACCAGCGCAGGGCCAGCCCGTACGCCGGCAGTGCGCAGGCGCCGGCCAGTCCGAGCCGCCAGTCGAGGCCGAACATGCCGATCGTCGCGATGACGACCAGCACGCCCGCGGAGAACACGGTGGGCACGGCCGTTCTGATGCCCTTGGACAGGACGGCCACGTCGTCACCGACCCGGGAGAGCACGTCCCCCCGGCCCACCTGCTCGATCCGTGCGCTCGGCAGGCCCAGCACTGCCCGGACGGCGCCTTCGCGCAGCCGGGCGAGCAGGTCCGCGCCGAGCCGCCCGATGAGGTACGTCGACAGGGCGGTGGCCGCCGCGCCGAGGAGCGCGGCGGCCACCATCAGCACCCCGGTCGTGACCAGGATCGAGCGCGGTCCGCCCGCGACCACCCCGTCGACGACCCGGCCGAGCAGGAGCAGCGGGAGCACCTGGAGCGCCGCCCCCGCCACCGTGGTGAACACGGTGGCGAAGGTCAGCCACGGCACCTCGCGGCAGTGCGCCACGACCCAGCGGGTGGCCTCGCGTCCGGTCGTCGTGCGCAGGGTCGACGGGACGACGCGCGTGACGGTGGTGCTCACATCTGACCGGCCGACTTGACGAGTTCGTCGATCGCGTACGGCAGCGAGAGCAGGGTGCCCTGGGACATGGCCGCGCCGACGGCCGGGCCCTCGCTGTCGAGGAGGTAGGAGACCTTGCCGTTCTTGACCGCGTTCAGGTTGGTGAACAGCTGGAACTTCTTCAGCGCTTCCTGGTCCGCCTTGTCGGCGATGACGAAGAGGCGGTCGACGTCGACGAGGTCCATGCGCTCGGGGGAGAGCGTGGTGTAGAACTTGCCGTCCGCGATCTTGTCGATCTCGGTCTGGCCCTTGTAGCCGATGCCCGTCACCAGCCGTCCGCGCACGTCGGTGGTGGTGAAGGGGGCCACGGAGTCCTTGTACCAGGACAGCGGAACGGCGGTCTGGTTCGCGAACTCGGGGTGCGCCTTCTTGGCCGCGTCGAGCTTGTCCTGGATGCCCTTCACCAGCTCGGTGCCCTTGGTCTCCTGGCCGAGCGCCTTGGCGATGTGGACGGCGTTGTCCTGCCAGGGAGCGCTGAAGGGCTCCTTCTCGGCCTTGGTGCGGCCCACCGTGGGGGCGATCTTGGAGAGTTTCTCGTAGCCCGCCTGGTCGATCTCGGAGTACACCGCGATGATCAGGTCCGGCCGCAGGGCCGCGATCTTCTCGTAGTTCGGGCCGGTGTCACCGTTGTTCATGATGACCTCGGGGCGGGTGTCGCCCCACTTGTCCTTCACCCAGGGCCACTGGGTGTTGATGTCGGGGGACGTGCCCGGCGGGTTCGGGTACTGGTCGACCATGCCGACCGGCTTGATGCCGAGTGCCAGGATGGCCTGGTCGTCGGTGTACCCGACCGAGACGACCTGCTGGGGGGCCTTCTCGACGTTCGTGGATCCGAAGGCGTGCTCCACGGTGACCGGGAACGTGCCGCCGGCGGCGGGCGCGTTGTCGCTCTTCTTGTCCGCCCGGTCCGCGGAGTCCGAACCGCATCCGGCAAGGAGCCCCACGCCGAGGGTCGCAGCGGACAGTACCGCCGCCCACCTGCGCCAGGGCCTCGTACGTGTTGTTGGCTGGAGAAGCATCCGAATCCCTTGCTTTCGTGCCATCCGTTGCGGTCCCGCCCCCGGGGGCAGCCAAACCCTACCGCGCCCAAGTGAGGCTAGCCTAGCCTTACTTGGGCCGTAACTTTGTTTGATCTAGAGGGTGTTCTGCTGATCGAGCCGCACGTGGGTGCGCCCGATGGGAACGATGAGGGGCCGGTCCCCCACCGGGTCGTCGATCACCTTGGCGCGCAGCCCGAACGCCTCGTACAAAAGCTCTGCCGTGATCACGTCACGGGGATGCCCCTGCGCGAGGATCGAACCGGCCTTCATCACGACGAGGTTGTCGCTGTAGCGCGTGGCCAGGTTGAGGTCGTGCAGCACCAGGACCACGGTGCAGCCCGACTCGTGCAGGTCGTCCACCAGGTCGAGTACGTCGATCGCGTGCGCCAGGTCCAGATAGGTGGTCGGCTCGTCCAGCAGCAGCAGGTCGGTGCCCTGAGCCAGCGTCATCGAGATCCAGACGCGCTGGCGCTGCCCGCCGGACAGCGCGTCGACGGGGCGGTCGGCGAGGTCGGAGACCCCGGTCATGGCGAGGGCTCGCGCCACGACGTCGGCGTCGTCCGAGGACCACTGGCGCAGCCAACTCTGGTGCGGATGGCGGCCCCTGGCGACGAGGTCGGCCACCGTGAGCCCTTCCGGCGCGACCGGCGCCTGCGGCAGCAGGCCGAGCTTCTTCGCCACCTCGCGGGTCCTGAGCCTGCCGATGTCCTCGCCGTCCAGTACGACCGTTCCGCTGGTCGGCCTGAGCAGCCGCGACAGGGTCCGCAGGAGTGTCGACTTCCCGCATCCGTTGGAGCCGATGATCGTCGTGATCACCCGCGGCGGGATCGACACGTGGAGATCGTCGATGACGGCCCGGCCGCCGTACCCGACCGTGACCCCTCTGGCGGCCAGCCGCGAGGTCCCCGCTTCCCCGGACTCGATCCCGGCGATCTGCTGTACGGCCACAACTCCCCCTGAAGTAGGCATGTCTGAAGAGGTATCGAAAGGAACCGAGAGGTACCGGCTAGCGGAGGTTGGCCCGCACCAGCAGATGGATGAGGAAGGGGCCGCCGATCACGGCCGTCACCACGCCCACCGGGAGGGTGATCGGCAGCGCCGTACGGGCGACCAGGTCCGCGCCGATCAGCAGCAGGGCTCCCACCGTCCCGGAGGCCGCCATCGGCGGCGTCGGGCACTTCGCCAGGCGCATCGCCACCTGCGGCGCCACCAGCGCGACGAACGGGACCGGGCCGGCCGCACTCACCGCCACGCCGGCCAGCAGGACCGCGCACAGCAGGAGCACCGCCCGCACCCTCGTGTAGCGGACGCCGAGGCCCGCCGCCACGTCGTCGCCGAGGTGCAGCGGCTTGAACTGGAAGGCGACGCCCGTGACGACCACCATCAGCGCCAGGGTGCACCACAGCGCGACGCCCACGTCGTCCCACGACCGGTTGTCCAGCGAGCCGATCAGCCAGGCCTGGGCCCGGGCCACGTCCCTGATGTCGGCCGTGACCAGCAGCCAGGTCGTGACGGCCTCCATGACGGCGCTCACCGAGATGCCGATGAGGATGAGCCGGAAGCCGTCGATCCCGCGCCGCCACGCCAGGAAGTACACGAGGAGACCCGTGCCGAGGCCGCCCGCGAGCGCCGCCCCGGACAGGCCCACGGAGCTGACGACCGCCGCGGCGGTTCCGCCCGAGACGGTCACCAGGAACACCGCGACCGCGCCGGCGCCCCCGGTGATCCCCAGGATGTCCGGGCTGGCCAGCGGGTTGCGCGCGATGGACTGGGTGATCGCCCCGGACACCCCCAGGGCCACCCCCACGACCAGCCCTGCCAGGGCGCGCGGCATCCGCAGGTCCATGATCACGAACTTGTCGACCTGCTCACCCCCGCCGAGGAGCGTGCTGATCACCCGGGTCAGGCCGATGGGGAAGTCCCCGACGCCGATGGACAGGCAGAACACGAGGAAGGTGGCCGCCGCGAGGAGCAGCGTGACGCACACGACCCACGGCCGCCACACGAACGAGACCGGGCCGAGCCGCACGCCCGGCGTCACCGAGGCCTTCACGTCGGTCCCGGTCATGCGCTCTTGAACTTTCCGCGCCACACCAGGGCCGCGAAGAACGGGGCTCCGAGGAGGGCCACGACCACACCCGCGTCCAGCTCCCCCGGTCGCACCAGCAGCCGCCCCGCCATGTCGCAGACCAGCAGGACGATGGCGCCGAGCAGACCCGCGTAGGGCACCAGCCACCGGTAGTCCGGCCCGGTCAGGTACCGGGCCATGTGGGCCACCATCAGGCCGAGGAAGGCGATGGGGCCGCACGCCGCCGTCGCCGCCCCCGCCAGCAGGGTGATGGCGACGATGCCGACCGTCCGGCTCAGTACGATGTTCACCCCCAGCCCCCGTGCGACGTCGTCGCCGAGGTTGAGCAGGTTGAGGGCGGGCAGCGTGATCAGGGCCAGTACCAGACCGACGGCGATGAAGGCGGCCACCGGCCGGATGATGCCGAATCCGACGCCGGCCACGGAGCCCGCGTTCCAGAAGCGCAGGGCGTTCAGCGAGGCCCTGTCCGACAGCGCGACCGCCGTGGTCATCGCGGCGAGGAACACCGTGACCCCCTGTCCGGCCAGTGCGAGGGTCAACGGGTTGCCGGCGCCCCGGCCGATGCTCGCCAGCCCGAAGACGATGACACCGGCGACCGCGGCGCCCAGGAAGGCGAACCAGACGTACCGGAGGGGGTCGGCGAAGCCGAAGAGGGCGATCACCAGCACCACGGCGAACGAGGCGCCGGAGTTCACTCCCAGCAGGCCGGTGTCGGCGATCGGGTTGCGCGTGTACCCCTGGATCAGCGCTCCGCCGACCCCCAGGGCCACGCCCGCCACGACCGCGAGCACCGTGCGGGGCACCCGTACGGTCCGTACGATGAGCCGTATCTCGGTGAGCCGCTGATCGGGATCCGGCGGCGCCACCAACCCGCGCCACACCTCGCCGGGGGTCAGCGCACGCGCGCCGACGGCCAGCGAGACCACCATGGCGGCCAGGAGGACCAGCACCAGGATGACCGAACCGGCAACCCGCCGCCGACGGGCCTCTGTTACGCCCCTGGGCACGGGGCGTTCCACTGCGATCGTGCCCATGTTGCTCTACGTCATCCCTTCGAGCCGCCGGGGCGAAGCATGGTGTCAGCGGGCCGTAACTTAGGCAAAGCTAAGCTGATTCCATGGCGCACTGTCGATAGACAAAACGGGCAGTCGGGAGCGGGAGGCCGTCAACTCGCCCCCAAATATGCACTGCTGAACGATTAGCTTAGCCTAACCTAACTCTCACGCTGCGGCGCATGCGTCACACGGGGCGCGACAGCGGCGCGCCCCGGCCGCCGCCCCCGGTTGCGGGGGTCGACGACCGGGGCACGCACGGTCCTCGGGAAGTGAAACGTCAGGTGTGCAGACGGCTGTTGGGGCCGTCCTGGTCCCCGGCGCTCTCGTCGTTGAACCAGTAGTCCCCGGCCGCCAGGTACCGGAACGAGTGCGTGCTCCTGCTGGGCAGCTCGACGGTCACGGCGCGCTTGCCGTCCTTCCGGCGGGCCAGGGTGTGGACACCGGGCTGCCAGTCGTTGAAGTCCCCCACCACGCTGACCGGTCCCGGCGGGGTGTCGACGGGCAGGATGAAGGTGACCTCGGTGCGGTCCTTGCGCAGCTTGCGCTCCAGCATGGTGAGCTCCTGACAACGGCAGTGGGGGTGGTACGCCGCCATCGTCGGCGGCGGACGCACCGGACGCACCCCGGCGCCGCCACTCCCCCCGCGGACCCACCACATCGAGTGACCCGCGGGCACGCCATGTCACCCTGCGTGTCCGCGAGTAGCCCGGACACCTCGCTCTCCGCTCCTGTCAAGGCACGAATGGCCGGGACTACGGCCCCGTCCCGCCCGCGGGCACGGTGGATATCGACCTTCCTGCGCGAAAGCAGGAACGCATCGCGTCCGCCATCGGAGGCACCCATGTTCCGCCGCGCAGGGGCTTTCGTGACCCGTCGCCCCCGACTCGTCCTCGCCGCCGCGCTCCTGTTCCTCGTCGTGTCCGTCCTGTTCGGTGCGGACGCCACCGGCCGGCTGAAGACCCAGGGGTACGCGGCCTGAACCGGTGGGCCCCGCGTCCCCTGCGGCCCGCGGAGCCGAGCCCGGTGTCCCGTCCTCCCCCGGCCCCCGTCCGGAGGTGTCCCGCGGCTCGGCCCGCCCTCCGTTCCCCGGCCCGCGCGTGCCACTGACCAACGGCGCGCCTCTCCGCCCCGCTCCCCCACCTCACGACAAGGAAGACCTCCCATGACCGACATCGCCATCACCGGACTCGGCTGCCGCTTCCCCGGCGCACCCGACATCGGCGCCTACTGGAAGCTCCTGCTGAGCGGGGAACGGCAGTTCGCCGCCGTCCCGAAGGAGCGCTGGAACCACGAGACCTTCCACGAACCCGGCGATCCCTCGGCCCCGCACGCCGCGTACACCGACCAGGTCGCCTTCCTGGACGACGTGGACCGCTTCGACGCGGCGCACTACGGCGTACCGCCCGCGCGCGCCCGGGCCATGGACCCGCAGCACCGCCTGCTGCTCGACGTCACCCGGGAGGCCCTGGACGACGCGGGGCTGGGCCGGGGCGACTTCGACCGGGAGAACACCGGGGTCTTCTGCGGCCTGTCGGTGTCCGACTACAAGGACCTCATGTCGGCCCCCATCCGGGCCATCGCCCTGGCCGATGACGCACGGCAGGCGGCGGCGGAGCACCGCGGGGGCATCGACGCCGTCCGGGAGCACGCGGAGGCGCTCGGCAGCGTCCAGGCGTTCAGCCTGCCGGGCAGCCTGCTCAACATGGCCCCCGGCACCGTCAGCCGGCACTTCGACCTCGGCGGGCCCAGCTTCGCCGTCGACGCCGCCTGTTCCGGCTCGCTGGTCGCCCTGGACCAGGCCGTGGCGCAACTGCGCCAGGGCCGTTGCCGGATCGCCGTCGTCGGCGGCGTGTACCTCAGCCTCACGCCCGACGGCCT
Organism: Streptomyces avidinii; assembly: GCF_045161815.1. Taxonomy (NCBI): domain Bacteria; kingdom Bacillati; phylum Actinomycetota; class Actinomycetes; order Kitasatosporales; family Streptomycetaceae; genus Streptomyces; species Streptomyces avidinii. Next base: position 7,326,961 of record NZ_CP108863.1, on the reverse strand, counting down.
GATCGGTTTCTCCACGCTCCGGGCGCTGTCCGCCACCGGGGTCTGCCGCCCCTTCGACGAGGGCGCCGACGGATTCGTGCTCGGCGAGGGCGCCGGCGCCGTCGTCGTACGGCCGCTCGACGACGCGCTCGCCGCGGGGGACCGGGTCTACGCGGTGATCAGGGGCATCGGCTCCGCCAACGACGGCGCGTCCCCCGGACCGCTCGCGCCCGCTCCCGAGGGTCAGCTGCGTGCCATGCGCCGGGCCTACGACGACGCGGGCCTCGCCCCGTCCACCGTGGGCTTCCTGGAGGCCCACGGCACGGGGACAGTCACCGGCGACCTCGTGGAGGTGGAGGCGCTGCGCCGGCTGCGCACCGAGTACCCCGACGACGACCCCTCGCTGTGCTACCTCGGCGCCGGCAAGGCCCTCATCGGGCACTCCCTGTCCGCTGCCGGCATCGCCGGGCTGATCAAGACGGCCCTGGTCGTCCACCACCGCACGATCGTTCCGCAGCCGAGGACCACCGCCCGTCCGGACCTGGACATCGACACCGCCGGGCTGCGCCTCGCCGACGGCCCGCGACCCTTTCCGACCTCCGGCGCTCCGTGCCGGGCCGCTGTCAGTTCGTTCGGATTCGGCGGGACGAACGTCCACGTCGTTCTGGAGGAGCGGCCCTCCCCCTCCCCTTCCCTCCCCCTCATCGGTCTCCCGGAACACGGCGGGGCCGCCGGACCGCAGCTCGTCCTGCTCTCGGCCGGCGACGCCGAGCTGCTGGACCAGCACATCGGCGACGTTCTCGACGCACTCGACACGGCGGACCCCGCCCCGCTGGCGGCCGTGGCCCACACCTTCGGCTCCCGCCGGCCGCTGACGGCCCGGCTCGCGATCGTGGCCGACGGCACGGAGGCGTTCGTCCAGCGGCTGCGCCACGCGCGCCGGCAGCTCGCCGCCGGGGACCGGGGCGACCTCGGCGACGGCGCCTTCGCCGCCGACGCTCCGCTGCCGGCCGACCGGCGCCGCCTCGCCTTCCTCTTCCCCGGCCAGGGCAGCCAGCGGCCGAACATGGTGCGGGACCTCTACGAGCGGTTCCCCGGCTTCCGGGCGACCGTCGACGGCCTCGGCGCCGCGGCCCGCCCGGACAGCGGCTTCGACCTGGTCGACCTGCTGTTCGGCGGGGCGCCCGGCGCCGACGGCGGCGCCGAGGCCGAGGAGCTCGGGCGCCGGCTCGCCTCGACCGAGGTGTGCCAGCCGCTGCTCGGTACCGTCCAGATCGCCGCCACCCGGCTCCTCGCCGACCTCGGCGTCCGGCCCGACCTGGTCCTCGGCCACAGCGTCGGGGAGTTCGCGGCGGCCGCGGCGGCCGGCGCCCTCACCGCGGAGGACACCGTGCGCCTGCTGGTCCACCGGGGTGCGACCCTCCGGGAGAGCGAGAGCGGGCTGCGCGGCGGGATGCTCGCCGTACAGACCGACAAGGAGACCTGCCGCCGGCTGGTGACCGGCATCGACGACGTGTGGCTCGCCTGCTTCAACCAGCCGCGGCAGGTCGTGGTCAGCGGTACGCCGCACGGGCTCGCCGCGATGCGGCGGGCCTGCGCCGAGGCGGGCGTCGTCACGGTGGCGCTCGACGTCTCGAACGCCTTCCACTCGCCGCGGCTCGCCGACGCCGACGAGAGGATGCGCGAGGACCTCGCCGACCGCCCCGTGAGCAGCCCGGTCCTGCCCTTCGTGTCGTCCGTGAGCGCGGCCCTGTGCACCGACCCGGAGGGGCTGCGCGCGCTGTGGGCCCGGCACGCGTCCGCGCCGGTCCGGTTCGACGACGCCGTGCGTACCGCCTACGGCCAGGGGGCCCGCGTCTTCCTCCAGGTGACCGGCGGCAACTCGCTGCTGACCTCGGTGCGGCGCAGCCTCGCCGACCGCGGCGACGTGCACGTCGTCCCCGTCACCGGGGAGGATCCGGACGATGCCCGCAGCCTCGTACGGGCCCTCGCGCGGCTCGCGGTCCTGGGCGTGGCGGTCGACCCGCGCGCCCTGGTTCCCCGGGAGGGGCGCCGTCTGCTCGACCTGCCGGTGGCGAGGCTCGCCACCCGGTCCTACTGGGTGCCTCGTCGGCACCCCCGGAGGGCGGACGACCGCACCGCCTCCCGCCTGCCCGTATCGCCCGTATCGCCCGAGGAGATCGCCATGGACGAGTCGCTGCACCACCCGATGGACGAACTGCTGCGGCTGATGCAGCAGCAGACGGCACTGCTCGCCCGCCTCGCCGGGGCGCTCCCGGAGCGGAGCCCCGCCGCGCCGGCGGCCGCGCCGGCCCCCACCCCTTCCGCCGCTCCCGCTGACGTTCCCGTCGACGAGGATCCGCCACCGCCCGGGGAGCTCACCGAGGTCAGGGAGGTCGTGCTCGCGCACGTGTCCCGGGTCAGCGCCTTCCCGGTGGCTCATCTGCGCGACGACCAGTTGCTGGTCGACGACCTCGGCTTCGACTCGCTGATGCTGACCGACCTGTTCACCGCCCTCGGGCAGCAGTGGCCGCAGTGGACCTACGACGAGACGGTCACCGATCGGCCGACCGTCGGAGCGATAGCCGCGATGATCGCGGGCGGATGCCCGGACGCCGTACCGGCGGCCCTCCCCGGGCAGCGCTCCGGGGCAGGCGAGGGGCAGGCGCCGGATCCCGCCCCGGACCGGGACCCGGCCCCGGCCCCGGCTCCGGCTCCGGCCCCGGCTCCGGCTCCGGCTCCGGCCGCTACCGCGCTGCCCGAGGAGCACACGAGGATCGAGTGCTTCCCCGAGGTCATCGCCCACAGCGAGCGCATCGCGACCCTCTCCGGGCTGGGCCTGCCCAATCCGTACTTCCTCGTCCACCAGCGCGGCATGACGGACACGACCGTCGTCGACGGCCGGGAGCTCCTCTCCTTCTCCGGCTACAACTACCTGGGCCTGGCGACCCACCCGCAGGTGAGCGCGGCGGCCCGGGAGGCAACAGAACGCTTCGGCACCTCGGTGTCCGCCAGCCGGCTCCTGTCCGGCAGCCGCCCGCTCCACCTGGAACTGGAGAACGAGCTCGCCGACCTGCTCGGATGCGAAGCGGCGATCACCCTGGCCAACGGGCACGCCACCAACGTCACCGTGATCGGACACCTCGTCGGACCCGGGGACCTCATCGTCCACGACGCCCTCGCCCACGACAGCATCCTGCAGGGGTGCAGGCTCTCCGGCGCGACCCGGCGGCCCTTCCCCCACAACGACGCGGCCGCCCTCGACGCCCTGCTGAGGCAGGTCCGCGGCGAGTACCGGCGGGTCCTCGTCGTCGTCGAAGGCGTCTACAGCATGGACGGGGACATCGCCGATCTGCCCGCCCTCGTCGAGGTCAAGCACCGGCACGGCTGCCTGCTGATGATCGACGAGGCGCACAGCATCGGGACCATCGGCCGGACGGGGCGCGGTATCGGCGAGCACTTCGACATCGACCGCACGGCCGTCGACCTGTGGTCGGGCACCCTGTCGAAGGCCCTGGCGAGCTGCGGCGGCTACGTCGCGGGGAGCCGCCCGGTCGTGGAGTACCTGCGCTACACCGTCCCCGGCTTCGTCTACAGCGCCGGGATGACCCCGGCCGACACCGCGGCGTCACTGGGCGCCCTGCGCATGCTGCGTACCGAGCCGGAGCGCGTGGCACGTCTCGCGGAGAACGCGGCGCTGTTCGTCCACCTCGCGCGCGAGGCGGGCGTCGACACCGGCGACAGTCACCGCACGCCGGTCGTCCCGTGCATCGTCGGGGACTCGCTGAAGACCCTGCGCCTCGCGGAGGCCCTCTTCCGGCGCGGCATCAGCGTCAACCCCATCCTCCATCCGGCGGTACCGGAGGAACTGGCCCGGCTGCGCTTCTTCGTCACCCACGACCACACGCCCGGCCGGATCCGGCAGGCCGTGGCTGCGCTGGCACGCGAGCTGCTGCTCCTCGACACGGCCGCGGCCGCGTGACCGGCCCTGTGGACACCGCCTTCCGGCGGTGTCCACAGGGCCGTGTCCTGCGTTGGTGCTCCTTGCCCCGCTGGATCATCCTGGTCAGAGGAGCGCCTGGCCGTGCGGGTCCCCGTGGGACGGCGGCAGCGGAACGAGCGAGGGCGAGATGAGTGGCGATGGAGCGAGTTCCCACCTCTCCTGGTGAGCGGCCCGAGGAGACGGGCGCCTTCGAGTCGGCGTACACGGCCTCGGCCACGATCAACGAGGAGGGCATCGTCACCGAGTGGAGCGAGGGAGCCACCCGTCTGCTCGGCTACGTGCCGTCCGAGGTCGTGGGGCTGCCCGCCGCCCACCGGCTCGCCGATGTCCTCAGCGAAGCGGCGAGCCGGATTCCGTCGGCGCAGGAGCGGTGGAGCGGCACGGTGGCGCTGCGGCACCGGGACGGCCACCGGATCGAGGTGGCGCTGCTCGCGCACCGCTGGACGTCCAGCGGTGGGACCACCAAGTGGTTCGTGGTGTCCGCCGTCGGTGGCACGGGCCGCTCGCCCTGGGAGGAGCCGCTGAAGGAATGGGCGTTCACCCAGTCCCCCTGCTTCCTGGCGATCTTCGATGCCGACCTGCGGCTGGTGCGGGCGAACTCCGGCATGGAGCGCGCGCTCTCCCTCACGGAGGCCGAGATGCGCGGGCTGCGGCTGCCGGAGATCGCGCCGGATCCGGTGAGCGACGAGACCGAGCGCAGGATGCGCGTGGCCCTGGAGTCCGGTGAGCCGCAGTACATGGAGTCCTTCGTCCATCCGACGGTCGGCGGCGCGGATCACGGCTGGGCGACCTCGGTGGCGCCGTTGCGGGATCCGGACGGCCGGGTGCACGCCGTGTGCCTGGCCGCGCACGACCGGAGCGCGGTGGAGAGCGTCCAGCACCAGATGCTCCTGACGGACGAGATCGACAACGCCGCCGCGCCCATCGGGACCACCCTGGACAGCGTGCGCACCGCGCACGAGCTGGCCGACGCCGCCGTCCCCCGGTTCGCCGACTTCGCGGTCGTCGACCTGCTGGAGCCCCTCCCGCGCGGCGACGAGCCGTCCTCGGTCCCGGTGGACGGGCCGGTCACCGTGTGCCGCGCTGCGGCGCGGTCGATCCTCGACGGGACCCCGGAGTCCCAGGTCGCCGTCGGGGACACGACGAGCTATCCGGCGCTGTCCCCGCCCGTCGAGGTGCTGATGGCGGGCCGCGGCGCCGTGTACGGGGCGGCGGACCCGGCCCTCGCCCGGTGGGCGGCCGAGGACCCCGGGGCCGCCTGGATCGGCGAGTACGGGGCCCACTCGCTCATGGTGGTGCCGATGCGGGCCGGCGGGGGCTCGCTGGGTGTGGCCGTCTTCAGCCGCCACCGGCGGCGGGAGCCCTTCGGGCCGGAGGACCTGCGGGTGGCCGGGGAGCTCACCGCCCGGGCGGCAGCCGGGATCCGCAACGCGTACCGGTCCGGCCGCGAGCACACCACCACGATGACCCTGCAGCGCAGCCTGCTCCCGCACACGCTGCCCGATCAGGCAGCGCTGGAGATCGCCTCCCGCTACCTGCCCGCCGGCGGCGAGGCCGGGGTGGGCGGCGACTGGTTCGACGTGATCCCGCTGTCCGGCGCCCGGGTGGCCCTGGTCGTGGGCGATGTCGTCGGCCACGGCATCCGGGCCACCGCCACCATGGGCCGGCTGCGCACCGCGGTACGCACCCTCGCGGACGTGGACCTGGGCCCCGACGAGCTGCTCACCCACCTCGACGACCTCGTCATCCACCTGTCCGCCGACGAGGGCGACCAGGAGACCGGCGGGGAGACGGCCGGGGGCATCGGCACCACCTGCCTCTACGTGGTCTACGACCCGGTCATCCGGCGGTGCACGGTGGCCCGGGCCGGGCACCCGCCGCCCGCCGTGGTCTCCCCGGAGGGCTCCGTGTATCTGCTCGACGTCCCGGCCGGTCCGCCGCTGGGCCTGGGCGGCCTGCCCTTCGAGACGACCGAGGTCGAGCTGCCCGAGGGCAGCATCCTCGCCCTGTACACGGACGGTCTGCTGCAGCCCCGCGACCACGACATCGACGAGGCGCTGGACAGTATGTTCGCGGCTCTCGCGCGGCCGGCGGACACGCTGGAGGCGGTCTGCGACCGGGTACTGACGACCATGCTGACGCACCGCCCGGACGACGACGTGGCCCTGCTCGTGGCCCGGACCCGGAGCCTGCACGCGGACCAGGTCGTCGTCTGGGACCTGCCCTCCGACCCCTCCGTCGTCGCCACGGCCCGGCGGCAGGCCACCGACCAGCTGACGGCCTGGGGACTGGAGGAGGCCGCCTTCGTCACCGAGCTCCTGGTCAGCGAGCTGGTCACCAATGCCATCCGGTACGGCCAGCCGCCCATCCAGCTGCGGCTGATCCACGAGAAGAACAGCACCCTGATCTGCGAGGTCTCGGACGCGAGCAGTACCGCCCCGCACATGCGGCGGGCCCGGACCTTCGACGAGGGCGGGCGGGGTCTGCTGCTGGTCGCGCAGCTCGCCCAGCGCTGGGGCACCCGGCACGCGGCCATCGGCAAGACCATCTGGGCCGAGCAGTCCCTCACGGGGTTCTGAGGACGCGTACCAGGCAGGGCAATATGCACGGAAATGTTCCCTGTGACGCGCCTGTGACAGTTGACGGACACCTCCATGAAGTCGCGCCCACAAGCTCTTTAACAGGGACAAACACCGACATTCAGGTACGAGTCCCCTGCTTCCGAGGACGTGAGCAGTGATGACCAGGCCGACCTGTCGGAGGAAATCATGACTCTCACCCTCACCGCCCCGCAGACCGAAGCGCAGACCGAAGCCACCGTCCCCACGCTCGCCCCGCGCGAGCAGGAGGCACTGCGACACATCGCCGCCGGCTGCACCTACCTGCAGGCGGCCCGCCAGATGGGGCTCTCGAAGCACACGGTCGACGCCTATCTGCGCCGCATCCGCGCCAAGCTGAACATCAACACCACGGCCGAGATGACCCGTCTGGCCATCTCCATGGGGCTGTGACGCACTCGGACATGGAAGCGCCCGTAGCGGGCGGGGCGGTCTACGGGCCGCCGGGCAGGCCGTAGAAGACGGGCCGGGCCCAGACCGGGGGCTCCTTCGGGGGCGCGGAGTCCCCCGGAGCACCGGGGGTACGGGAATTCTCCCGCGCAGGCGGATCGGCCATACGGCCGGTGCCGCCTCCCGTGGCGACGCGCAACGCGGCCACGAATTCGAGGCAGGATCCGTAACGGTCCTCGGGGATCTTCGACAGGGCCTTGGTCAGCACGTCGGCGGCGGCGGGAGCGATTCCCGGCCGCCTTTCCGTCAGTGGGGGCGGGGGGTCGTACTGGTGCGCCCACAGCAGCGCCGCGTCCTCCTCGCGCTGGAAGGGCGGCCCGCCGGCGAGGGTCTCGTAGACGACGCACGCCAGGCTGTACAGGTCGCACCTGCCGTCCACCGGCCTGCCGGAGATCTGTTCCGGCGCCATGTAGTCGAGCGTGCCGACGAACTCCCCGTCCGTGGTGAACCCGGTGAGCGCCAGCGACTTCTTCGTCAGCCCGAAGTCCGTGAGGTAGATGTGCTCGGGGTGCTCGCTGTCGGTGCCCGCTGCCACCAGGATGTTGCCGGGTTTGACGTCCCGGTGCACCAGGTCGTGGTCGTGGGCCGCGTCGAGCGCGGACGCCACCTGGGCGGCGATGCGCAGCGCGGTCGCGACGGGCAGCGGACCCTCCCGGTCCAGCAGTGCGCGCAGGTCCAGGCCGGAGACGTAGCGCATCGCTATGTAGAGGACGCCGTCGGTCTCACCGGCTTCGAAGATGGGCACGATGTGCGGGTGGTCGATCGACGCGGCCACCCGCGACTCGTGGGTGAAGCGGCGGCGGAAGGTCTCGTCGCGGGCGCGTTCCGGGGCGATCAGCTTGAGCGCTACCGTACGGTCCAGGCGCAGGTCCTTCGCGCAGTAGACGACGGCCATGCCGCCGCGGCCGATCATGCGCTCCACCCGGTAGCCCGCGATCCGCTTCCCGATGAGGCCCGAGGCACGACCCGCGTACACGCTGAGGTTGGAAACCTCGCTCATCGGACGCCCCGCTCACCTGGCCGTACGGCGCCGCCGGACGCGGCGGGCCGCTCTTCCCTACCTGGAAGTCTATCGACGGGGCCACCCGAGTGCCGGTCCGACAGGATCGACACGCGCATCCCCACACGCATACGCATCGCGCACGGTGACCGGCCCCGTCGGGGCCGGTCACCGTGCGCGATGCGGTCGGTGGTGGTCGTCGTGGTGGCCGGTGGGTCAGTCCTCGTCGAAGCCGCCGGCGCCGCCGGCCCCACCGAAGCCGCCGGTGACCCCGCAGCCGAAGCCGAGGCAGAGGCCGCCCTCGCCGCCGGTGCCGCCCTTGCCGCCGTCACCGCCGGGCAGCGCGTTCCCGCCGGTGCCGCCGGTCCCGCCGTTGGCGCTTCCCTTGCAGGAGCCGGCGCAGATGCCGCCCTTCCCGCCGGTACCGCCCGTGCCGCCCGGCACGCCGGTGGCGCCGGTGCCGCCGTTGGCGCTCCCGTTGCAGAGCCCGGCGCAGATGCCGCCCTTGCCGCTGGTGGTGCCGTTCACCGTTCCGTTGCATTTGCCCGCACAGACCCGGTCACCGACGCGGACGCTGCCCTTGTCCACCTTGATGCTCTCGAGGACCGCCCTGCCGTCGAACCGGCCCCCGCCGGGACGGGAGTCATCGGCGGCGAACGCGGGGGCCACCTGACCGGTTGCCGCCGTCGGCGCTGCCGTGGCGACCGGTGCCATGGCACCGGCGCCGATCAGCGTGGCCGAAATGACGAGACCGAGACGAAACTTCGTGGACCGCATACGCATGAGATTCTCCCTGCCTAGGAATTGCTTTCCGTATCGAGTGGCCCGATCCATATCCGGCCGGCTGTTCCCCGGGATTCGTCGGCGCCCCGGCCTTCTGCAGGCCGGGGCGCCGCGGTGGTGCGCCTGTGTTCTCGTCAGGTACGGCCGTCCGCCATCAGCGCGAACCAGTCGCCCTCGACGTAGTACTTCTTCCAGGTGTCGATCTGCTTGTCCGAGATCTTGTACTTGTCGGCGATCTTCTTCGTCATCTCGTCCGGCTCGTCGGCCGCCAGCACGATGAGCGAGATGCGCACCTTGTCCACCACCGTCAGGTCCGCCTTCGACTTGTCGGGCAGGTCCTCGAACCTGAGGCAGCCCACTCCGCCGGGCTGGCCGGGCTCACCCGGCTGACCGGGCTCGCCGCCCCGGCCGCCCTTGCCGCCCTCGCCGCCCTTGCCGCCCTTGCCGCCGGCGCCGAAGCCGATGCAGTGCTCGGGCTGGTCGGCCGGGGCCGAGGCGTTGATGCCGGTGGGGGTGTGGGACTGCTGCGACGCCTGCGCGGCGCACGCCGTACCGGTGACGAGGGCCAGAGAGGCCGTGACCAGGATGATCGGACGCTGCCAGGACTTCGTGAACATGGCGTGGTTCTCCGTTTCCGCAAATACCGAGGTGGGGGGATGAGAAGGGGTGAGAAGGGGGTGGGGAGGGTGGAGGCCCGAAGGCCTCCACCCGTTGAGCCGGGTACTGCGGTGTGCGGTTTAGAAGATGCTTCCGCCGCCGGCGCCACCGTTGCCACCGAGGCCGCCGATCAGGCCACCGAGGCCGCCGTCTCCGGCCTTGCCGCCGTTGCCGCCGTTGAAGACGCCGAAGCCTCCGTTACCGCCGTTGCCGCCCTTGCCGCCCTTGAGGAAGCCGTCGCCGCCCCCGCCCCCGCCACCGGCGTTGCCGCCCTGGAGGACGCCGAAGCCGCCGTCGCCGCCGTTACCACCGGCGCCACCGATGCGGCCCTCGCCGCCACCGCCGCCGCCGCCACCGGCGCCGCCGACCAGGAAGCCGTCCCCACCGGTACCGCCGTTACCGCCCTTGCCGCCGGTGCCCGTGACGCTGCCGCCACCGGAGCCTCCGGCTCCACCGGCGCCACCGACGAGACCGCCGGTACCGCCCTTGCCACCGTCACCTCCGGCGCCTCCGGCGTTCGGGAGGGCCGTTGCCACGTGGGAGGTCACGGGCGTCGCCGAGGCCATGGACGCCGGGAGCAGGACGCCACCGGTGACGACAGCTGCCGCGGCGGCCAGGGTCGCAATGCGGAAGCCGCGACGGGTCGGACGGACAATGCTGTTGGTGTGCATCTTGCGGTTCATGACTTTCTCCTACTGATGAAGAGGGATATGTGACCTCCCCGGATTTCCGGGGAGGTGCGGATATGGGGAGAAGTGATCCTCGGAGAGGATTTCCGTCTCTTCCGTCTGCCTCGTTCTGTTTCCGGTGAGGCCCGCACCACAAGTAAGCCCCGGGGGCCACATCCGGGTCATGTTCCGGAATCTCGGGGCTTGACACCCTCATAAACACCGACTAAAAGCCCCCGGCGGCGTCATCACCGCGGCCGGTCCTCCGGGGCGCGGGCCTCCGCGAGGGCGGGAGCCTCGGGGCCTCGGCCGCCTCCCGGAGCCGCCCCGGGTCCGCCGGGGCCACCACATACAGGGACAGCGCGTCGGCATACAGGGACAGCGCGTCGGCGAGGAGCGCGCCGGGCGGTATTGGGGGGCGCGCGGGCGAGCGCGCGGTACAGGGCCACGGACTCCCGGGCCACGGACTCCCGGGGCACGGCTCCCGGGGCACGGCGAGTGCCTCCTGCGGGCGCCCGCGTCCCCCAGGGCGGCGCCCGGGCGGAGCAGGGTGGCGCACAGCGGGGCGGATGAGCCGGACGCGGGGGTCGAAGGGCTCCCGTCGCGCGCGCCGGCGTCAGCGCGGTCCGCCCCCGGCCCGGGGAGGGGGCCGGGGGCGGGTGGGTCAGCGGGGCTGTACGAAGGTGCGGCCCTGGTGGGCCTCGGCGGTGCAGGATCGCTTCTCCGCGGCGGTCATCTTGCGGGTCTTCACCACCACCGCGTTGCTCTTGCCGTCCGTGCCGTTCTTGGCCGGGCTGGTGATCGTGTCCTGGAAGAACCAGTAGTAGTGGCCCCACTTGGGGCTGTCGTAGTGGGTCTGCCAGGTGCCGGAGACCCGCTGCATCACCTGGGCGCGCGAGATCCAGCCCACCTCGCCCGGCTTCACCGTCATATTGAGCGAACTGCTCTCGGAGTGACTGCTCGACCAACTGTGGCTGTAACTCGCCGTTACGCTCAGGTCTACGATGCCCGCTATCTTGCCTCCCGCCGTGACGGAAACTCCCAGGGAGTCGGTGGAGCCCACCGTGTCGTCCCAGGTCATCGACTGGGTGGAGTCGGACGTGCTGCAGTTGAACAGCGAGTTCGACACCTGGCGGAGCTCACCCAGGTACGCCTCCTCGAGCCGGGGCGAGTTGAACGTGCACTTGCCTTCGCCCGAGGCGCAGTCGGCCATGAGCAGCTGTCGTGTCGGCTGGTCGGAGGCGGATGCCGGAAGGGCGGTCGCCGCCGCGACGGCGCAGGCCGCCACCGTCATGGTCAACGCGCGGGCTGCATAACGCCTGACGCGGTGTGTGGTCATCGTGGAACCTCTCACGGTGCTGGGGGGATCGGTGAACCGCCGTACGGAGGACGCGAATTCACTCGCCGCCCGCCGCGCGTTCGATCACCGCCTGTTGCTCCTGAGATTCTCCCGACCGACCGGAGGGGTACGGTCCGATTGAGTCAACCTGCCACCGGACGCAGCAGCGCCACCTCCGGGCCGAAGCCGACCACGAGCCGGCCGCCCGGCGCGGCCCCCAGCGCACCCACCGCGAGCGGCAGCACGTACTCGTTCCCGGCCTCGTTCCCCGTCACGAGGTCCCAGCACCGCACGGTCTGTCCCTGACCGACGGCCACCGCCGGCCGCCCGGCGCCCCCGTCGCCCCCGCCGATGACGGCCATCGGCCCGTTCGGATCCGCGTGGCCGGTCCGCGCCCCGCCGATCTGCCGCATGGCCGCCAGGTCCCACAGGCAGACCGTCTTGTCCCGGCTCCGGCTGACCGCGGCGGGCCGCCCGTCCACCAGCACGGTGGCCACCGAGGTCACCCAGTCGGTGTGGCCGGTCAGCGGTTCGCCGATCTGCCGGCCGGTGCCGAGGTCCCACACCCGTACGGTCTTGTCCCAGCTTCCGGTGACCGCGACGGGCCGCCCCTCCAGCTCCGCGGTCGCGACGGCGGTCACCCGGCTGGCGTGGCCGGTGAGCGGCTCGCCGACCGCCCGGCGGGTGGCGGGGTCCCAGACGCCCACGGTGCGGTCGGCGCCGGCCGTGACGAGGACCGGCCGGCCTGCGAGGGTCGCGGTGGCCAGGGCCAGCACCCGGCCGTGAGGGGTGGTGACGGGTTCGTGCGGCTGTCCCCCACCCACCGGATCCAGCAGGCGCAGCGCGTCGCCGGAACCGGCGGTGACGACCAGCAGCCGCCCGTCGACCACCGTCGTGACCATGGCGGTCACCTCGCCCTCCAGGTCCGTCACGGGGGCCGTGACCTGCTGCCCGGTGGCCAGGTCCCAGACCCGCACGGCCCGGTCGGCGCCTGCCGTGACGGCCACCGGGCTCCCGTCGAGAACGGCCGTGGTGATCGCGCAGACCGTTCCGGTGTGCCCGGCGCGGGGCGGGCCGTCCCCGTGGACATGGGTGAGGTCCCAGGTCCGGACCGTGTGGTCGGCGCCCGCGGTGACGGCCACCGGCCGACCGTCCAGGACCGTGGTGGCCACGTCCTGGACCTTGCCGGTGTGGCCGGTCAGGGGCGGGCCCACGGGCTTCCCCGTGGCGCGGTCCCGTACGACCACCGTGCCGTCCTGCTCCACGGTGAGGGCCGTCCGATCGCCGCTGCTGCTGCCGCTGCCGCCTCCGACCGGACCGTTGCCGTGGCCGTTCCCGGGCCCTCGGCCGGAGACACGGCGCCACAGGTCGGCGGCCTGCTCCGGGCCGGGCGGGAAGACGGGGACCGCCTCGCTCGCACCGATGCTCCGCATCACGCGCATGCCGTTCACGCGCGGCCCGTCCTCCGTCAGGTCCCAGATGCGCAGGGTCCCGTCCCCGGCCGCTCCGGCGGTGAGGGCGACCGTACGTCCGTCCAGCAACGCGGTCTCCCGGGCCCGGTGCCGTGCCAGCGCGCCGTTCTGGCGGGCGAGCGCCAGCGGGCCGATGAACCGGGGTTCCTCGGCATCCGACCCGACGGCGACGACGCGCCCGTGCACCACCGTCACGGTGGACACTCCGGGCACCTCCGTGCCGTCGGACAGGGCCGCGGCGGCCGAGGGGGTCGCAACCGGCTCCCCCGTGGCCAGGTCCCACAGCCGCCGCTCCTCCCCGGCCTCGCCGGGACCCACGACGGTGGCGGCGAGCACCCGCCCGTCGAGGGTGACGGTCCGCTCCACCGTCAGCGACCGGGCCAATTGCTCGCCGGTGCCCAGGTCCCACACCCGTACCGTCCGGTCCACGTCGATGTCGTCGACCGTGAGGACGACACGGCGGCCCTCCAGCACCGCGAGGCCGGCCGCCGACGGAAAGACGCCGACCCGGCCGCCCGTGAGCAGGTCCCACGCGCCCAGGGTCCCGTCGGCCCCGAGGGTGAGCAGCACCCGGCGCCCGTCGAGGACGGTGCTCTCCACCAGCCTGACGAACTCCCCTGCCGCGCGGCCCGTGGCCAGGTCCCGCACGAGGACCGAGTCGTCACCGTGCAGGGTGAGGGCCACCGGCCTCCCGTCGGCCTGTGCCGTGGCCACGGACAGGACCTCGGCGGTCATCGAGGACACCGGATCGGTGCGGCCGGTCACCGGATCGTGGAGCTGCTCGCCCGTCGCCAGGTCCCAGACGCGCACCGTGTTGTCCCGGCTGCCCGACACCACCACCGGTCTGCCGTCGACGATCGCCGTGGCCACCGACCTGACCGGGCCGGTGTGGCCGCCCAGGGAGCGCAGCCGCCGGTGGTCCGGCACGGGCCCGTCGGCCCACTGCACGGTCCACCGCTGATCGGGCAGCGGGGCGTTCACGTCGTCGGGCGCACCCGCGGAGGTCTCAGACATACCGCCGAGGCTAGCCACCCGGTCTGACAACGCCCGTCGCTACCACACCGCGACCGTCGGCCGGAGCGTGCGGACCACCACCATTGTGCCCGGTGCGGGACGGCACTCCGGTGGGGGGCGCGGGCGGAGATTATGCGGGGCCACCGCCCATGTGCGGGTGGAGCGGATGGCGTTGAGTCGGAACTGCCGATCGGCCGGCAAGGAATCGACATCAGCCGCGCGAACCGCGCACTCGACCTTCGAGGAGGTGATCCGGATGAGCGTCCTCAAGCTTCAGAACATGGAAGCCCGCACCACGCAGAGCGCTGCCGCCACCGTCAGCCTGACGAGCAGCAACAGCAACTGCTGCAAGTCTCCGCACGAGCCGGAGAACCCGAACTGACCCGGCGGTCCGTGCGGGGGCTCGGCGCGCCCCCGCACGGACCCGCTGTTCCCAACGGCCGCTGCCGTCGGCGGTCCTCGGACGATCACAGAGGCTGACATGCGCAACGAACGCTGGGTATACCGCTTCCTCTTCGCGTGGAACGACACCCTGTTCTTCGACCCGCTCGACGTCTTCTACGAGCCGAACGCGGACCACTTCCTCGCCGCGTTCGACGAGACGGTGCGGGCCCGGTTCGTCCGCAGCGGCATCTGGTGGAGCCACCGGCACAACCCGGCCCTGCCGGCGCAGGGCTGGAAGATCCACGTGTCGTCGAGCCACCGCCACGTGCGCGAGGTCGCCACCTCGGTGATCGGGCACCTGACGGAACGCGGGATCGATTTCAAGATCGCTCTCGACCTCAACATCTTCGAGATGCTCAACTCCAAGTCCATCTCCCGGGGCAGCGGCGGCAAGCTCGTCACCGTCTACCCCCGCGACGACCACGAGTTCAGGAGCTGCCTGGCCGATCTGGCCCGCCTCCTGGAGGGCGTCGAGGGGGCGTACGTCCTGTCGGACCTGCGGTACCGGGACAGCAAGGCGCTCTACTTCCGCTACGGCCAGTTCCTCGACACGCACACCGTCGACGTCCTCGGGCGCAGGCGGCCGCGGATCCTCGGACCCGACGGCCCCGTCCCCGACGACCGGCGCCCGGGGCATGCGCGGCCCGGCTGGGTGCCCTGGCCGTTCGACGACTGGAAGCCCGACGAGGAGGACCGGGACGAAGGGGACGAGGGGGACGGCGAGCTGCTCGGGGGCCGCTTCCGGGTGACCGGGGCGATCCAGTTCTCCAACAGCGGCGGCGTGTACACGGCCGAGGACACCGAGAACGACGACCGGCCGGTGCTCCTCAAGGAGGCCCGCCCGCACACCAACATCAACCCCCGTCAGGACCACGACGCCGTGGGCATCCTGGGCCGCGAGTGGATGTTCCTGAACCGGCTGGCCGACGTCGGTGCGTACCCGGCGCCGATCGCGCGGTTCCGGCACTGGGAACACCACTACATCGCCGAGGAGTTCGTCGACAGCTCCGACATCCGCTCCGTGCTCCTCGAACGCAATCCGCTCGCGCGGCCGGGGTTCGACATCGAGCAGTCGCGGGAGTACCTGCGGATCTTCCTCGCCGTCTTCCGCGGCCTGGCGCGCGCGATCCGGGCCGCCCACGACCGCGGCGTGATCCTCGCCGACTTCACCGCCGCGAACCTGCTCATCGACCCGGACACCCACGAGGTGACCATCGTCGACCTGGAGGCCTGCCGGCTGGCCGAGTCCGCCGGCGAGGGCGCCGGGAGCGGTGTGAGCGGCGGGAGGGGCCCCGGCGAGAGCGCCGAAGCGGCGCTGGAGAAGCCGGTCGAGCTCTACACCCCGGGCTTCAGCCTCTCCCGCAACCGCTTCAAGGCGTACGGGCCGGAGGGCGACCGGTACGCCCTCGCCTCCACCATGGCGTACTTCGTCTTCCCGATCGCCGCCATGTCGTACCTGCGCGAGGACGTCCTCGACCTGTACCGCATCTTCATCACCGAGGGACTGGGCTGGCCGGCGCGGGTCCACGAGCTGATCACCGACCTGGCCCGGGACCGGATCGACCTCGACGGCGTACTGAAGGCCCTGGAGGACGAGACCGACCTGCTGGACCGGGTCGAGACCGCGCCCGAGCGCCCCGTCGTCGAGGAACGCCTCGCCCTGGCGGAGGCGGAGGCGGCAGTGGGCGCCTTCGTCCTGGCCACCGCCGACACCGGCCGCGACACCCTCTTCCCCGTCGACCCCTTCGCCCACGTCACCAACCCGCTGAGCCTGGGCTTCGGAGCCGCCGGGGTCCTGTGGGCCCTGCACTCCAGCGGTATCCCGGTCCGGCCCGAATGGCGCGCCTGGCTGAGCCGCAGGCTCGCGGGCATCGATCCGGCCCGGTACCCGGACGGCCTGATGAACGGCCTGTCCGGCATCGCCTGGGCGGCCGATACCCTCGGGCTCGGCATCCAGGCGCGGGAGCTGCTGACGCAGGCCAGCCGGCGCGCGGTGGAGAAGGGCGACCACACCTTCTACTACGGCCTCTCCGGGGTCGGCATGACGAACCTGCGCTTCTTCCTGCGCAGCCACGACCCCCGCGACCTCGCCGCGGCTCAGGAGTGCGCACAGGCCCTGTGCGGGACGGCGCAGCGGGACGGCGGGCGCGCCCACTGGCTGAACGAGTTCTCGGCGAAGGGGCCGCTGACCGGGCTGGGCTTCGGGCAGGCCGGCGTCGCGATGTTCCTGCTGCGCATGCACCAGGTCACGGGAGAGGTCCGCTACCTGCGGCTCGGTCGGGAGGCCCTCGCCTGGGAGATGGCCCACGCCCGGCCGATCGACGACGACGGCGGCCCGGTCATGTTCGAGCACGAGGGGACGATGGAGCCGTACGTCGAGGTCGGTTCCGCGGGCGTGCTGAAGGTACTGCTGCGCTACGGGGACCTGGACGCGGCCCGCACCGTCCTGCGCGGGCTGGACGTCCGGTACTCGGTGATGCCCGGGTACGCCTTCGGCATGGCCGGGGTCGCCGACGCGCTGCTGGACGCGGCACAGTTCACCGGCGACCGGTCGTACCGCGATACGGCGCTGCGCCAGCTCGACTTCGTCCGGAGGGTCTTCCTGTTCGAGCCCGCCGAACGCTTCGGGCTGCCGCGCACCGACGGCCGGCCGCCCCTGCTCGCCCTCCCCGGTGACGGGCTGCTGCGCTGCTCCACCGACTACCTGACCGGCTCGGCGGGCGTGCTGCGGGTGCTCCACCGGGTGAACCGGGGCGGTCCGGCCGACTTCCTGCTGGACGAGGTCGGGCGGTGAGGCAGCTCTGGCGCACCCTGCGGGGGCACCGGGCCCCGTTCGTGGTGATCCTCGTCGCCGAGGTCACCACGAGCGGGCTGGAGGCCCTGCTGCACCCGCTGCTGCTGAAGGCCCTGTTCGACGAGGCGATCCTGACCGCGGACCTGCGGCGCTTCCTGGTCCTCGGCCTCACCTACCTCGCGCTCGGGCTGACCCTCAACACGACGGGGTACTGGATCGCGTGCCGGCGCAAGCGGTTCGAGAACGCGTTCACGCTGGTGCTGGAGACGGAGCTGCTGGGCCGCGCGCTCGGCCTGGACGGACGGAAGGTGTCGCGGGAGGGCAACGCCTCGTTCGTCAGCCGCATCCACAACGACGTCGCGCAGGGAGTCCTGCCGGCCGTCGACGTGGCCCTGCGCATCGCGCGGCAGGCGGTCACCTCGGCCGTCTTCCTCGGGGTGCTGCTGTACCTGTCCTGGCAGGCGAGCCTGATCCTGCTGGTGATCGTGCCGCCGCTGGTGTTCGTCAGCAACCGGCTGGGCAGGCGGATCGAGGCGAACACCGGCCCCGAACGCGAGGCCGAGGCCCGGTACGTCAACACGCTGACCCGCACGCTGGAGGCGTTCCCCGCCCTGCGCGGTCTGCCGTCGCTGCTGGCTGGCACCCGCGCCGCGAACCGGGACGCCCTGAGCGGATTCCTCGGCCTCACCTTCGTCAACTTCCGGCTGGCACAGCGCCAGCGGACCCTCAGCGATCTGGTGATGAACCTGTCGGACACCGCTTCGATGATCGTCGGGGCCTTCTTCGTCTTCTCGGGCCGGATGTCCTTCGGCAGCTTCCTCGCCTTCGTCAACTCGCTGTGGCGGGCGGTGACCGGGATGTTCGACCTCATCAACATGATTCCGCAGGCCCGCCGGAGCAGCGCCGTCCTCGAGCGGATCGAGTCCCTGAGGGAGTCCCGGGAGACCCCGTACCACGACGAAGGGGCCCTGGTACGGGTCCATGGGGCCCGCGTCGTGTACGGCGGGGCGGCCGGGGCGGAAACCGGGTCCGGCGGGAGCGATGTGGCCGGGGTGTCGATCGAAGCGTTCGAGCTGCGCGCCGGCGAGCACGTGCTGCTGCGCGGCCCCAACGGCTGCGGGAAGACCACCCTGCTGCACATCATCGCCGGGACGCTCGCCCCCGACGCCGGGTCGGTCACCCTGCCGCCCCGGGTGGCGAGCCTGACCGCCCCGGTGAACCTGCCCCCGCTGCCGGTGCGCGACCTCGTCCCCGACGAGCGGCTGCGCGCGGTACTGGGCCTGGCGGCGCAGGCCGGCCAGCTGCCCTCGGAGCTGTCCTCCGGCCAGCGCCAGCGCGCCGCAGTGGCCGCGCTCCTGTGCGAGGACGCGGACGCGTACCTCGCCGACGAGCCCTTCGCGAACCTCGACGACCGCGGCCGGGAGCTGGTGCTCGGGCTGCTGCGCGAGCGGACCGCGGGGCGCGCCCTGCTGGTGGTGCACCACGGGGACGAGGACCTCGACGGCCGCTTCGACCGGGTGGTGACCCTGGCGGCCCGGCACCCGCTGGCCCGGCTCTCGTAGACGTGTCCTGTCGGTCGGGCCGGCCGTCAGGCGACCAGGTCGCGGGCGGCGGTGGCGAAGGCCGTCCGGTTCGGGTGTCCGGTCTTCTGCAGGAGGTTCGCCACGTGTTTCTCGACGGTGCGCAGCGAGATGTGCAGCCGGCCGGCGATGTCCTTGTTGCTGATCCGTTCGGCGACCAGCCGGGCCACCTCGAACTCCCGGACGGTGATCCCGCACCGGCGCAGGTCCGGCGGGACCCGCTCGGTGCCCGTGCGGCGCTGCCGGACCGACGCGCCCATGCCGCGCAGCAGGGCCCGGCTGGCGCCGGCGACCGCCTGGAGGCCCGCGTCGTGGAAGTACTCCTCCGCCTCGCGCAGCCATTCGACGGGCGTGCCCCAGCCGTCCTCGTACGCCGACTGCGCGACCAGGCGCAGGGACAGCCGGCGTGCCACGGGGAAGAGTCCGGCGGCCTCCAGTGCCTTGCCCGCGGCGGCCGTCGCCTCGTCGGGGCGGCCCTCACGGCCGAGCAGCACGGCGTCCGCGAGGCCGGTGAACTGGTGGTTCCAGCGGGTCCCGCTCGCGCTCGCCCGCGCGACCTCGGTGTGGTGGCGCCGCCCCATGCGTCCGTCGAGCACGCCGAGCAGCAGGATGATGCCGTGTTTGCCGAACCCGCCGATCGCGGGGTTCTCCGCGTCGTAGGCGAGTGCCTGCGCGAACTCCTGCCCGGCCGCCTCGTGCCGCTCCTCCAGGAGCGAGCAGAACGCCCGCGCCAGCCCGTACGACATGGCGCGCACGCCGGGTGCGGCGTCCAGCAGGGGTGCCAGTCGCTCCAGCGCCCCGCGCATCTCGGCGCGGCGGCCCTGGTGCGCGTACCGTACGGCGTCGGCGAGCCTGAGCATGGCCAGGGGGCGGCCCAGTCCGAGCCGTGAGGCGTCGGCCGCGGCCTCGCGGATCCGGTCGCGGGCCTCGTCGAACCGGCCGTGCTGGATGCGGTCCAGCGCGAGGACGAAGCCCGTCTCGTGGGCCAGCGGCAGCAGACCCATGCGCAGGGCCTCCTGCCGGGCCTGTTCGATCCGGGTGGGGTGGCCGTCGTGGCTCGCGGCCACGGTGGCCAGGTGGACGTCGGCGGCCATCCGCGGCACGGGGAGTCGGCGTGCGAGGGCGATCGCGCGGGCCCGCCGGAAGTGGGCCGCGGCCGTCGGCTCGTCCTGCTCCCGGGCCAGCAGGCCGAGCAGCAGCAGCGCCCGGCACGCCACGTCGGGCAGGTCGACGCGCTGGGCGGCCTCCAGTGCCCGGTGGGCGTAGCGGGTGGCGGTGCGCAGCCGGTCGGGGGCGAGCCGGCTCAGTTCCACCTGCACGGCGCAGAGGTCCACGAGGGCGGCGTACTGGTCGGCCGGGTGGCTGCCGAGCAGTGAGCGGGCGATGTCGAGGTGCCACAGGGCTTCCGCGGGGCGGCCCGTCAGGGTGGCGATGTCGCTCAGCCGGGCGTGCAGTGCGGCCCGGCGCTGGGCGGGGATGTCGTGTTCGCCGCCGTCGCCGCCGAGGGTGTCCAGGAGGGCGGCGGGCGCGGGCAGCCGGTCGAAGCGCGCCGAGCGGGCGACGGCGTCCAGCAGCCGTTCCAGCACCGTGGCGTGCAGTTCGGGTGCGGTGCCGGGTTCGACGAGCCGGTGGGCCCGGGTGAGCAGTTCCACCGCCCGGTCCGCGGTGCCCTCGCCGGTCGCCCGCCCGGCCGCCTCGCAGTAGAGGCGGATGGCCTGCGGGGTGTCGCCGGCGTGCTCGTGCAGCAGGGCGGCGTGCTCGCACCAGGCTCCGGGCAGTCCGGGGTGGAGGTCGGTGAGCGCGCGCGCCGCCCGCCGCAGGTACCCGGCCCGCTCCCCCGGCCCGAGGTCGTCCAGCAGGGCTTCGGCCGCCAGCCGGTGGCGGAAGGTGTACCACTGCGTGCCGGGCCCTTCCGGCGTGATCAGGTACGAGGCGACCGCGGACCGCAGCGCCGCGGACAGCTCGGCGTGG
Source organism: Streptomyces avidinii (assembly GCF_045161815.1). Taxonomy (NCBI): domain Bacteria; kingdom Bacillati; phylum Actinomycetota; class Actinomycetes; order Kitasatosporales; family Streptomycetaceae; genus Streptomyces; species Streptomyces avidinii. The sequence continues at coordinate 7,306,189 of NZ_CP108863.1, read as the reverse complement.
TCGCGGCCGATCGCGCGCTCCAGCACGGGCAGCGGGAAGCGGGTGCCGAACAGGGCGGCCATGCCCAGCAGTTCCGCACCGAGCGGGCCGAGCCGGTCGGTCCGGCGTCGGACGTCGTCCGCGACGGTGAGCGGTACGGAGGGGGTCCGCGACGCGTGGTGGGCGGGGCGGCCGCCGAGGTCGTGGACGAGTTCCTTGACGACGAAGGGGATTCCGGCGCTGCTGTCCACCGCCCGGTGGACCAGGTCGGGGCAGACCTCGGCCGGGGGGACGCGCAGTTCGGCGGCGATGAGCAGGTGCAGGTCGGGGCGGCTGAGGGGGCCGAGTTCGAGGACGGCGGCGGCTCCGCGCAGGCGGGCCCGGGTGGTCAGCTCGGCCGCTTCGCAGGGGGCGCACCCGGTGACGAGGAGCAGGACGGCCGGTTGCTGCGCGAGGTTGTCGAGGAGGTACTCGACGACCGCCAGGGTTCCGGGGTCGGCGTCGTGCAGGTCGTCGAGGACGAGCAGGCAGCCGCGGTGTTCCCCGACGACGTCGAGCAGGCGCAGCATCGTCTCGGCGACCACGAGGTGCGAGGCCGCGTCGGCGTCGGCGGCCCGGGCGCCGCCGAGCAGCCGGGCCAGGACAGGTCCGTAGCGGCCGAGTTCGTCCGGCTCGGGCAGCAGGCCGGCGCGGGAGAGCAGGAGCAGGGCCTCGACCAGTGGCCGGTAGGGGACGGGCGGGCCGACCGCGCTGGCCCGGCCCCGTACCGTGACCATGTCCGTCTCGGCGGCCATGGCGAGGGCCTCGGCGGCGAGCCGGGTCTTGCCGATTCCGGGCTCGCCGGTGACGATGAGCGCGGCGCCGCGGCCGGACCGGGCAGCGGCCAGCGCGAGCATGATCTGCTCCATCTCCGGTCCGCGCCCGACGAGTTCGCCCCGTCGGGGGTGCGGGCTGCCGTTCGGACCCGCGGCGGTACAGTCCTCCGGCAGCGCCGGCCAGAAAATGGACACCGGCTCGTCCCCTTTCCGGCGGGCCCTCCGAGGCGCCGCCGGGGGTGACGATAGGCGCGGTGCGCGTGTCCCTTGTAGCCGTCCGTTTGGGGGGCTTGTGCGGGGGGTCAGCCCGCGTCGAGACTGTCCTCCCGGACCCGCCTGGCCAGATCGAGCTTGGTGTGGGTGGGGCGGCCCGCCTGCTGGTACTTGGCCTTGACCCGGTCCAGGTAGTCCTTGGCGGTGTGGACCGTGATGCCGGCGCGCCGCGCTGCGGACTTCAGGGTGAGTCCGGAGGCGTAGTCGAGCAGGATCTGGCGTTCCCGGGGCGAGAGCCGGGGGCGTGCGGGGCTGTCGTCGTAGGCGCAGGCGAAGGCGAGCTCCGCGGAGAGGGCACCGCGGCCCGATGCCAGGTCCTTGATGGCGGCGACCAGGGTCGGCAGGTCGTGGTCCTTGGTCAGGTAGCCGTCGGCGCCGGCCCGGACGGCCTCGATGATCCGGGAGCGGTCCGGCACGGTGCTGATCATCAGGACGCGGCTCCCGGTGCGCAGCAGGCGGCGGATGTTGTCGGTGGGGGCGGAGCCGTCGCGCAGGACGAGGTCGAGGAGGACGACGTCGGGAGGGGCGTACCCGGCCCGGCCGAAGCCGTACGGGAGTTGGGCGTCCGGTGCGCCGAGGAGTTCCCCGACGGTGGCCGCGGTCGCCACCAGCCTCAGCTCCGGCACGCCGGCCAGCCAGGCCCGCAGTCCGTCGAGGAGCATCCGGTCGTCGTCGACCACCGAGACGGTGATCACCCGGGCCATCTCAGCTCCACCCGTACGCCCTCGCCGGGAGCGGTGTCCACGGTCGCCCGGCCCCCCACCTCCGCCATCCGGCCGTGGACCGAGCCGCGCAGGCCGAGGCCGGGCACGCACCGCTCGGGGTCGAATCCGGGTCCCCGGTCGACCACGGTGACGAGGGCGCCGCCGCGTGCGTCCGGGTCCCTGGTGGCGGTGAGGTAGGCGTGTCCGGTGCCCGCGTGGCGCCGTACGTTGTTCAGGGCCTCGCGCACGGCGTCGCCGAGTGCGGCGGCGACCGCGGGCGGCACCTGCGGCAGGTCGTGGTACTGGGCGGTGACGCGCAGTTGGAGGCTCTCGACGGAGCCGACCGCGTCCTCCAGGGCGGTGCCGATCTCCCGGTGGTGGACCTCTGCGGCGGTCTGCTGGATCAGCCGGCGCAGGTACGCGGCTTCGCGCGCGCAGCGCTGGCGCACCTCCGGGGCGTTGGCGTCGACCGCGCCGGACGCCAGGGTGGTCAGGGTGGCGAGGACGGTGTCGTGCAGCGCCCGGTGGTGTTCCAGCCGCTCGGCGTAGCGCGCCTTGTGGGCCTCCGCGGCGACGGCGCGGGCGTTGGCCTCGTCGAGGAGGCGGCCCTGACGGAGCAGGTACCACCGGAACAGCCAGGTCATCACGGCGGAGGAGACGATGGAGTTGAGATGGCCGAGAATCACGGCGGGGCTCGCGCCGACCGCCTGGTAGCCGATGAAGTGGGTGACCAGGAGGAGGGCGATCACGGTGAGGGCGTGGAGTCGTTCGAGGGAGATGGCGGCGACGGCGCTCGCCGACCCGCCGAGCAGCATGGCCCAGGCGATCGCCGGTGGTTCGCGCAGGCCGCCCCAGGCGCAGAGGGCCAGGGGGAGCACGCAGCCGGTGACCAGGGCGTCCGCCCAGATGTGCCGCCGGTCGAACCAGCCGCGCCGCAGGGCGGTGCCGTAGGTCAGTGCGCTCAGTGCGAGGGCCACCGCGAATCCCGCGTACTGGAGGGGGAGTTCCGAGCGGCGTTGGGCGACGGCGAGGGCGCCCACCGTCAGATGGCTCGCCCGGTACAGCAGGGTGGCCACGACCATGAAGGACTGGGCGCGTTGCAGGCCCGATCCGACCCCGCTCGTCCCCCGTAATGCCCGTATGCGCCGTACCGGTAAGGACAGCAACGCCAAGACCACACCTTCCCGTGCCGTTTTGCCCGTGACATCTGCCATTTTGCCCTAGCAGGTGCACGTCAAATAGGCGCGTATCGGCCTGCTCGTGGGCTTGGCCGACGTAGCACCACAGGTCGGCCGGAAAGGTGTCGGCCTCCTGCCGCGGGCCGTCGCCGCCCGGGAGGCGACCGCGTCGCCGGACCGCGGCGCAGCCGCCCGGTGGTCAGTCCCGCGTGACCAGGCCGGTGACCAGTGCGGCGGTGCGCCGGTGCCAGGCACCCGCGCCCCGGAGCATCGCGTGGCCGCCCGTGGGCATCGGGATGGCGGTGGCGTCGGCGCCCGCGAGCCGGGAGCGGCGGACGAACTCCCAGGATCCGGCCGCCGAGGTGACCCGGTCCTGCTCGTCGTGCAGCAGGTAGAGCCTGCGGCCCGCGAGGTGGCCCACCGGCTCGTCCGGCGGACACCAGGGGGCCAGGGCCACCACGCCGTGGACCAGGGGTGCGCCGGCGGCGCGCAGCGCGGCCCGGCCGCCCATCGAGTGGCCGACGAGGACCACCGGCACGTCCCCGGCGATCCCGCGCAGCCGGTCGAGCGCGGCCTCGGCGTCGCGCGCGGCGTCGCAGCGGGGGCCGTTCCATCCGCGGTGGCGGTAGCGCACCTCGGCCACCAGGACGCCGCGTCCTCGTGTGGCGCGGGCGACGGCGGCCGCGAAGGGACGCATCCGCAGCGCGGGCAGGTTCAGCCGGGGCGGCGGCTCCGGCCCGTCCTCGCGGCCCCCGTGCAGCAGCAGGACCGCGGCGGTGGGTATCTCCGGAGCCGTACGGACCACCAGCTCCGGGCCCTCGCCGGCTCTCGCCGCGCCGCGCTCCGTCCCGGCCGTCACCGCGCCTCCCCGGGCGTTCGGCGCGGCGGGCGCGGGAAGAACCCGCTGGTGCGGGCCGCGTAGGCGGCGTACCCGGGACGGTCCGCCATATGGGCCTCCAACAGTCTCTTGCCGCTGCCCCAGATCAGCAGCGCGCTCATCACCAGCGGTGAGACCAGCGTGAGTGCCGCAGTCTGCCAGGTGGCGCAGGCCAGCAGGTACAGGCCCCACCAGACGAGGAAGTCGCCGAAGTAGTTGGGGTGCCGCGTCCAGCTCCACAGACCGCGGTCCATGATCGTGCCGCGGTTCTCGGGGCGTTCCTTGAAGCGGGCGAGCTGGAGGTCGCCGACCGCCTCGAAGAGCAGTCCGGTGGCCCACAGCAGCAGGCCCGCCGCGGCGAGCGGCCCGAGGGGCACGGACACGTACGAGGCGACCTGCACGGGCAGGGACACGAGCCAGACCAGCGCGCCCTGGAGGAGGTAGACCTTGCGCAGGGCGTAGAGCCGGGGGCCGCCGGGCGCCCGGGCGAGCATGCGGGCGTAGCGCGGGTCCTCGCCGTGGCCCCGGCCGCGGGCGGCGATGTGGAGGGCGAGGCGCAGCCCCCACACGACCGTCGCGGCGGCGACCGCGAGCCGTCGGCCGTCGTCGCCGTACCCCGCCGAGAGCAGCCAGCTGGTGAGCGCCACCGCGGCGAAGGCGACGCCCCAGGCGATGTCGACGATCCGGTGCAGGCCCCGGACGGCGGCGACGGCGAAGGTGACCAGCATGACGGCGAGCGCGGCGCCGGCCGCGACGGCCAGGTTGAGGGAAAGCGCACCCCAATCGAGGGTCATCGGGGCTCCCGCGGTTCGTCGTCGGCGGTGAGCAGCAGTTGCCGTACGTCCAGGTAGCGCGAGCGGAACCCGGCCTCGGAGTAGCCGAGGTAGAGCTCCCACATGCGCCGGAAGGTGCGGTCGAAGCCGAGGGCCGCCACCGAGTCGGACCGGCGGTCGAACTCCTCGCGCCACAGCCGCAGCGTTTCCGCGTAGTGGTCGCCGAAGCCGGTGTCGGACTCGGTGCGCAGCCCGGCCGCGGCGCTCTCGCGGGCGATCGCCTCGCGGGAGGGGATGAGCCCGCCGGGGAAGACGTACTTGCTGATCCAGGTGTGGGTGCGGGCGGTACGGAGCATCCGCTCGTGCGGCATGGTGATGGCCTGGAGGGCGACGCGGCCACCGGGTGCGAGGAGCCGGCGCAGCGCGGCGAAGTAGACGGACCAGTACTCGGCGCCGACCGCTTCGATCATCTCCACACTGACGACGGCGTCGAAGGAGCCCTCGACCTGCCGGTAGTCGCGCAGTTCGACGGTGACCCGGTCGCCGAGGCCGGCCGCCGCGATGCGCTCCCGGGCCAGGTCGCGCTGCTCGGCGGAGAGCGTCACGGTCAGCACCCGGGCGCCTCGGGAGGCGGCCCGGATCGCCAGCTCGCCCCAGCCGGTGCCGATCTCCAGCAGCCGGGTGCCCGGGCCGACGTCCGCGAGGTCCAGGAGCCGGTCGATCTTGCGGTGCTGGGCGGCGGTGAAGGTCGCGGGCGTGGCGGGGAAGGCGGCGAAGACCGCCGAGGAATAGCTCATGCTCCGGTCCAGGAACAGCGTGAACAGCTCGTTGGACAGATCGTAGTGGCGGTGGATGTTCTCCCGGGCACCCTCGGGGGTGTTGCGCTGCTGCTCGGGACGCCGGTGCACCCACGCGTCGCGCAGCCGGCGCAGCGGCGCCGGCACCAGGTCGTCGACGTGGGCGGCGAGTACGGTCAGGGCGCCGACCAGGTCGTCGCTGTCCCACTCCCCGGCCATGTACGACTCCCCGAAGCCGATCAGGCCGTCCGCGCCGATGCGGCGGTGGAAGGACTCGGGGTCGTGGAGGATCAGGGTGGGCAGCGCCCCGGCCTGCCGGGGCACCCCGAGCACGGGCCGCTCCCCGCTCCCGAGCCGTACCCGCAGCGGGAGCCGGGCGAGCGCGCGGCCGAGGATCCGCTCGGCGACGGCGGTGCGCAGCGCCGAGGCGCGGGGCGGCCGGGCCACGTCGGGCCAGCGGGCCGGGTCGACGGGTGCGAGCAGGTCCTCGTGGGCCGGGGGGTACGAGACGGTCACAGGGTGCCTTCCTGCGGGGGGTGGAGGGGACGGGGGCGGACCGGGAGTCCGCGGAGGTAGAGCCGGACGCCGTGGAACCGGATGCCCGCGGAGACCCGGGCGGTGGACCAGGGGTGACGCAGGGCGGCGCCGAGCAGGGCGCGGGCGGCGGCCGGACGGTGGCGGCCCCGTACGGTCGCGGTGAAGGGGCGGGTGCCGTCGTCGTGGCACAGCTGCACGGTCAGGTCGAGGCCGTCACCGGGGACCGGCAGCCGCATCCGGTAGAAGCCCTCGACCGCGAAGAACGGCGAGACGTAGAAGTCCTTGGGGACCTCGGCCAGTCCGTCGGTGCCGGGGCGCAGCAGGTAGCTGTGGCGCTCGCCGTAGGTGTTGTGGACCTCGGCGACGACGCAGACCGGGGTACCGGCGCGGTCGTGGCACCAGTAGAGGGTCAGCGGGTTGAAGACGTGCCCGAGGACCCGGGCGTGGGCGAGCATCAGAACGCGCCCGTCCGCGTTCTCCACGCCGTGGGCGGACAGCTGGGCCTGCAGGCCCGCGCGCAGGGTGGGTGCCCGGCCGCCGAAGTGGTCGCGGGGGTCGAACCGGGCCAGCGGGCGCAGCGCCCGGGGTATGCGGGGCGGGTCGTCGATGTCGATGAGCCACAGGTAGGTGCGCTGGCGGAAGGCGTGGCGGACCGGCGAGGTGCGGGCGTGGGCCACCGTGCACTCGTACAGGGCCGGTACGCGGGGCAGGGCCGGCCGCGCGGGAGTGCCGTTCACCACCTCACCCCCAGGGCCTCGGCGGCGGCGACGCCGGAGCGGCAGCCGTCCTCGTGGAAGCCCCAGCCGTGGTAGGCGCCGGCGAAGGCGGTCACGGACGTGTTGAGCCGGGGCAGTTCCTGCTGCGCGGCGACGGACCGCGGTGTGTAGACGGGGTGTTCGTAGACCATGCGGGCGATCACGTCGAAGGGGTCGACCCGGCCGCGGGCATTGAGGGTGACGATGTGCGGCTCGGCGGTCGGCAGCCGCTGGAGCCGGTTCATGTCGTAGCTGACCTGGACGCTCTCGGGCCGGGCCGAGCAGGACGGCAGCCAGTAGTTCCACGAGGCGCGGGCGTGCGGGGAGCGCGGCAGCAGCGAGGCGTCGCGGTGCAGCACGGTGGGGTTGCGGGAGTAGGTGAACGCTCCGAGGACCCGGACCTCGTCCTCGGTCGGATCGGCCAGCAGCCGCAGCGCCTGGTCGGGGTGGACGGCGATGACCACGGCCGCGTACGGGGTCGAGTCGCCGTCGGGGGTCAGCACGCGCGCGTGGTCGGCGGCTCGCACGACGGCCCGGACCGGGGTCCCGGTGCGGACGGAGGTGAGGTTCTTGGCCACCCTGGCCACATAGCTCGCCGAACCGCCTTTGACCGTACGCCACTTGGGGGATCCCTTGACGGACAGCAGTCCGTGGTGGGCCAGGAAGCGGAAGAGGTACCGGGCCGGGTACTGGAGGGCCGTGTCCGGGGCGCAGGACCAGACGGCCGCGACGAGCGGGATGGCGAAGTGGCCGACGAAGTAAGGGGAGAAGCGATGGTGGTCGAGGAACTCCCCCAGGGTCTGCCCGTCGTCCTCCGAGTCGAGCAGCCGCCGGGCGGCGCGGTGGAAGCGCGGCACATCGGCCAGCATGCGCAGGTGGCGGCCGCGCAGCAGGTTGCCGCCGCCGAGCAGGCCGGCCGCGCCGCGGGCGCCCGCGTACTCCAGTCCGCAGCCGTCGCACCGGACGGACATGCTCATCTCGGATTCCTGGGTGGTGACGCCGAGTTCATGGAACAGCCGCAGCAGGTGCGGGTAGGTGCGCTCGTTGTGCACGATGAATCCGCTGTCCACGTGGACGGTGCCCGCGTCCCCGGTGGGCAGTTCATGGGTGTGGGCGTGGCCGCCCAGGCGGTCGTCCGCCTCGTACAGCACCACGTCGTACGCGCGTTGCAGCACATGGGCGGCCGTCAGTCCCGCCACGCCGCCGCCCACCACAGCGATTCTCCGCCGGTCCACGTCACTCAACCCCTCGCGCTCGGCTGCCCCGCACGGCCGGTGCCGGGCGTTTCACGGGTACTTCGGTGCCGGACGGCCCGCGGATGGGAATCTTGTTCGCCGGCCGTCTCGGCGCCGAGGCAGTGGCGCATCCGGTGCAGTCCCCGGCGGGCGTGGCTCTTGACCGTGCCGAGCGGCAGACCGGTGCGCTCGGCGATCTGGACCTGGGTGAGGTCTGCGTAGAAGGCCATGGCCAGTACCTCCCGCTGCGCGCGGGGCAGTTTCGCCAGCTCGCCGGTGACGAGCAGCCGGTCCAGGACGGTTTCGGGGCCGGCCACCGGATCGCCCGCGGGAGGCAGGGCGGCGCCGGCCGCGGCGACCAGGTCGAGCCGCCGGGTACGGGCCGTGAGCGCGTCGGCGATCTTCCGCCGGGTGATGCCGACCAGCCAGCCGGGGAAGGGGCCGCGCTCCGGCCGGTATCCGGCGCGGCCCACCCAGGCCGCCAGGAAGACCTGCTGGCGGATGTCCTCGGCCTCCCTGGAGTCGCCGAGGGTGCGGGCCGCCAGGGCGTGGACGAGCCCTCCCCAGCGGCGGTACGCGGCGCTCAGGCACCGTTCGTCGCCGCGGACGAACCCCTCGGCCAGCTCACGGTCGGGCAGCTGCTCCCCGACCGCGGGCGACGGCCGAACGGTGACGCTCTGTGCGGTCATGACCACTGCTCCTCGGGGCGGGACCGGTTACGCGTCCAGATTCCGGCCCGCCCGCGCATCGATTCCACTCGCATCGGTTGTGCGTCGCATGATGGATCCATGGACGAGTCCGCAGAGCAGCCCACCGAAGCAGTGCACGGCGTCACCACCGGGGCCGTGGCACGCCGGCTGGGGGTCGCCCCCACGACCCTGCGCTCCTGGGACCGGCGGTACGGGATCGGTCCGGCCGCCCGCGAGGACGGCAGGCACCGGCGGTGGACCCCCGGGGACATCGCCGTCCTGCAGGAGATGTGCCGGCTGACCGCATCGGGGGTCCCGCCCGCGGAGGCGGCGCGCGCCGCCCGCGCCGGATCGGGACCCGCCGCGCCGCCCGCGCCGGTCGTCCCCGCCGCGCCGGCCCGTCAGCCGGGTTCGGGTAACGGTCTGCCGTTCGGCGATGTCCGCCAGGAGTGCCGGGGGCTGGGCCGGGCCGCCGTCCGCCTCGACTCACCCACCATGGACGAGATGCTGGGCTCCCTGATCAGCGAGTACGGCCTGGTCACCACCTGGGAGGAGGTGATGGTGCCGACCCTGCACGCCGTGGGGCGCAAGTGGGAGACCTCCGGCGACCAGTACGTCGAGGTCGAGCACCTGCTGTCCTGGCACGTCTCGACCGCGCTGCGCCGCGTGGGCATCGGGGCGCGGTCCGGCCCCCGGGCGAACGCTCCCGCGATCCTGCTCGCGTGCGTTCCGGGCGAGCAGCACACGCTCCCGCTGGAGGCACTCGCCGCGGGGCTTGCCGAACTGGGCCTACCGGCCCGGATGTTCGGGGCGGCCGTGCCGCCCGAGGCCCTCGCCCAGGCCGTACGCCGGACCGGCCCGTCGGCGGTCGTGCTGTGGGCCCAGGCCCGCTCCACCGCGCACCACGCACTGGCCCGGCACATCGCGGACAGCGCATGGGGGGTCAAGGGGGCACGGGCCCGCACCACGGTCCTGCTGGCGGGCCCCGGCTGGGCGGGACCCGCCCCCGCTCCGGGCATGCTGCGTCCCGGCGGCCTCCGGGAAGCCCTGGCCCTGCTGCGCGGGCTGTGCGAGAGCGCCGCGGCGTCAGCGGGGGCGCCCGCTCAGCGCTCCTGACCGGCGCGGGCCCGCTCGACCACGTCGCGGACCGCGCCGGCGACGCGTCGCGGCTGTTCGACGGCGATGCCGTGGCCGCTGTCGGTGTCGGTGACGTGCCGGGCGTGCAGGTCGTCGGCCAGGCGCTGCTGGGCGGCCAGCCAGGCCGGCCAGGTCGATCGGCCGCCCAGTCCGAGATCCCACGGGTGGTCGGAGGTGAGCACGGCGGCGGGCAGGTCGGGCGGCAGGGCCGGGGCGGCGCGGACCTCCCGCACGGCGGCGGGGTAGTCCGGCACTTCGAGGCCCTGCCCCTGGTCCATGGCCCGGATCCGGTCCATCCACGCGGACCACTGGGCGGGGGTGAGCGTGTCCTTGAGGAACGGGGAGGCGCCGTCCACGGTCACGATCCCTGCGGTCAGCTCCGGTTCGGTCCGCGCGAACCGCGAGGCGACCATCGCCCCCCAGGAGGCGCCGACCAGGACGTACGGCGGGCGTTCACCGGCGGCGGCGAGCACCGCCCGCAGGTCCTCGGCGCCCGCGGCCGCCGAGGTGGGTTGGTGAACCGGCGTCGAGCGGTTCGGCGTGCCGTCGAGGCGGGTCGTGCCGGGGCGGTCGTAGGCGCACACCCGGGTGAACGGGGCGAGCGTCGTCAGCACCGCCGACGGGTCCGGCTTCAGGCCGGCCCCGGGACCTGCGGCGTCCGCGACGTGGGTCCACTCGTCCGACGCACCGCCGGTCCCGGACACCAGGACGACCGTGGGGGACCCCGACCCGCGGCAGTCCAGCAGCACGCGGCGACCGCCGCCGACGTCCACCAGGCGGCCGGAGTCGTCCCCTCCGTCCGAGGCCCCCGCCCGCCCCGCCCCCGCGAGCAGGGCGAACGACACGGCCAGGGTGACGGCCGCGGCGGCCACGCGACGGGCCCGGACCGGGCCTCTTGCGAACACCTGTCCAGTCTGGCACCCGGTGGAGACCGGCGACAGCCGGTGGTGTCACGGAGCGTCCTTGCCGCGGGCCCGCCGGAAGCGGGCCAGTCCCTCCGGGAGGCCGACCAGGGGGTCCGGATAGTCGAACCGGGCCCGCTCCAGGCCGGGCAGTTTCCACGGCTCGTGGACCGAGGGGCCCGGCAGCTCGGCGAGTTCGGGCACCCAGCGCCGTACGTACGCGCCGTCGGGGTCGTACCGCTTGCCCTGGATCACCGGGTTGAGCACCCGGTTGGGGCGGCTGTCCGTGCCGGTCCCGGCCACCCACTGCCAGTTGAGCTGGTTGTTGGCCACGTCGCCGTCGACCAGCAGGTCGAGGAAGTGGCGGGCTCCGGCGCGCCAGTCGATGTACAGCGTCTTGGTCAGGAAGGACGCGGCGAGCAGCCGGCCCCGGCCCGGCATCCAGCCCTCGTGGGCGAGTTGCCGCATGGCCGCGTCCACCACGGGATAGCCGGTGCGGCCCTCTTTCCAGGCCAGCAGGTCCGCCTCGGCCGCCTTGCCGCGCCGCCATCGGTCGGAGCGGGGCCGGTAGTCCTCGTCCGCGGCGCCGGGGCGGGCGGCGAGGAGCTGGTACTGGAAGTCGCGCCAGCACAGCTGCCGTACGAAGGCCTCGGCGCCCGCACCGCCCCGCGACCGCGCCCGGTGCACCGCCTCGGCCGCCGAGACCGCGCCGAAGTGGATGTACGGGGAGAGCCGGGAGGTCGCGTCGCCCGGGAGGTCGTCGTGCCCCTCCTCGTACCCGTCGGCGTATTCCGCCAGCCAGTCCGCGAGCCGCTGCCGGCCCTCCCGCTCGCCCCCGGTGGCCAGGCCCTCGGAGACGGATGCCACGGCTTTCCGGGAGGGGAGGGGATCGGAGCGGATCGCCCCGGGCACCCGGACCTCCTGCGGCGGCGCCAGCGGCTCGCGCAGCCGCTCCCCCGACCAGCGTCTGAAGTACGGGGTGAAGACGGCGAAGTGGTCGGATCCGCTCGGTGTCACGGCCCCGGCCGGCAGGGCGGTGACGACGCCGTCGTGGACGTACAGGCGCCGCCCGTCGGCCTCCAGCGCGCCGCGCAGCCGCTGCTCGCGGTGCAGGGCGAAGGCGCTGCATCCGGCCGCCATGTGCACCTCGTCGGCGTCGGTCTCCCGTACGACGGCGCACACCTCGGCGACGGGGTCGCCCGAGCGCACCACGAGCCGGCCGCCGCGCTCGCGCAGCCCGGAGTCGAGACCCGCCAGGCAGTCCGCGAGGAAGGCGAGCCGGTTGGGCGCCGCGAAGCCCGCGCGGTCGACCGCCGGGTCCCGGACGAAGAGCGGAACGGTCTCGTTGCCCGGGCCCAGCGCGGCGCGCAGCGGCGGATGGTCGTGGACGCGGAGGTCCGAGGTGAACAGGACGACCGAGACGTTCATGGTGCTGCTCCTGGCATCGGGCCACCGGACCGGCTCTCGACGTGCCGCGCGGTGGTCGCTGGGCTGGCCTTGCCCCGTCATTCGGTGCGGACGGCCGCGGCGGATGCAGCCGGGCCGCGCTCGCCGTCCGTCTCCGCCGTGCGCGCGATGTTGCGGGCCATGCCGCCGAAGACCAGGGCGTGGAACGGGGAGACGCTCCACCAGTAGAGGTGGCCGGCCAGACCGCGCGGGTGGAAGAGCGCCCGCTGCCGGTAGCGGGTGCGCCCCTCGTCGTCGTCCTCTGCGTACATCTCCAGCCAGGCGAGGCCGGGCAGCCGCATCTCGGCGCGGAGCCGGAGCAGCCGGCCGTGTTCGATCTCCTCGACCCGCCAGAAGTCGAGGGAGTCCCCGACCCTCAGGTGTGCGGCGTCCCGGCGGCCGCGGCGCAGCCCGACGCCCCCGACGAGCCGGTCGAACCAGCCGCGGACGGCCCAGGCGAGCGGGAAGGAGTACCAGCCGTTCTCCCCGCCGATCCCCTCCACCACCCGCCACAGGGCCTGCGGCGAGGCCTCGACGGTCCGCTCGCGCACGTCGGAGTACAGGCTGCCGCCCGCCCAGTCGGGGTCGGTGGGCAGCGGGTCGCTCGGCGCGCCGGGTACGGAGGCCGAGGACCAGCGGGTGATCACCTCGGCGTCGCGGACCTTCTTGAGGGCGTAGACGAGGGCCGTGTCGAAGGGGAGGGGGGTGCCGGGCGGGTCGGGCACCCAGGCGGCGATGTCGTGCTCGTCGCAGACGACCTCGTACTTGAGGGACTCCGCGAGGGGCCGGGCGATGGAGCGGGGAACCGGGGTGACCAGGCCCACCCAGTGGCTGGAGAGCCTCGGCGTGAGGACCGGTACGGGGAGGATGAGCCGCCGGGGCAGCCCGTCGACGCTGGCGTAGCGGCGCATCATGTCGAGGTACGTGAGGACGTCGGGGCCGCCGATGTCGAAGGCGCGGCTGACGGTGGCGGGCATGCGGGCGCTGCCGACCAGGTAGCGCAGTACGTCGCGGACGGCGATGGGCTGGATACGGGTGCGCACCCAGCTCGGGGTGACCATCACGGGCAGCCGCTCGGTCAGGTAGCGGAGCATCTCGAAGGAGGCCGAGCCGGAGCCGATGATCACGGCGGCGCGGAGCACGGTGGTGGGGACACCGGAGTCCAGCAGGATGCGCCCGACCTCGGCGCGGGAGCGCAGGTGCGGCGAGAGGTCCTGGTCGGGGACGCCGCGCGGGGTGAGTCCGCCCAGGTAGACGATGCGGCGGACGCCGGCGGCGCGGGCCTGCTCGGCGAAGTTCCGCGCGGCCTGCCGGTCGGTGCGCTCGAAGTCGCGACCGGTGCCGAGGGCGTGCACGAGGTAGTAGGCGACGTCGATGTCGCGCAGGGCGGGGGCGAGCGACTCGGCGTCGGTGACATCGCCGCGGACGATCTCCGCCTGTCCGGCCCAGGGGTGGTCGCGCAGCTTCTCGGGGGTGCGCGCGAGGCAGCGCACCCGGTGGCCCGCGGCGATGAGCTCGGGGACGAGCCGGCCGCCGATGTAGCCGGTGGCCCCGGTGACCAGGCAGCGCATGCCGGGGGCCGAGGGTCCTTGTGCGTCCGTCATGGAGTCGCTCCGATCCGCCGTCACGGGGTGTTTCCCCCGGAACTCTTCCGGGGGCGCGGTCCGGCCGGATGCACGGACCGTCGCCCACGAGCTGATCGTGCGGGACCGCGGCTACTTCGGCATGAGGACCGTGTCGACGATGTAGACGGTGGCGTTGGCGGTGGGAACGTTGCCGCAGACCACCTTGGAGGAGTTGTTGACCTTGTAGTCCGCGCCCGATCCCATGCTGGTGATCATGCCCTTCTGGAGGGTCTGGAAGGAACCGCTCCCCAGCTGGTCCGGGGTGAGCCGCTCGCCGACCACGTGGTACGTGAGGATCTTGGTCAGGGTCTCCTTGTCGGCCAGGACCTTGTCCAGGTCGGCCTTCGGGATCTTCGCGAAGGCGTCATTGGTCGGCGCGAACACGGTGATGTCCTGGGCGTTGTTCAACGTGTCCACCAGGCCGGCCTTCTTCACGGCCGCGACCAGGGTGGACAGCGCCGGGTTGTTCGAGGCGGCAGTGGCCACCGGGTCCTGGGCCATGCCGTCGAAGGAGCCCGCTCCGGTCTTGGGAACCGAGGCGCACGCAGGGCCGAACGGGCCGCCCGCGGCCGCCCCGGCGTCGCCGACCGGCCGGGGCGGGGAAACGGCATCGGGAGCGCCGGCCCCCTGCTTGCTCGTACTCTCCTCCGAACAGGCGGACAGTGCCAGCGGCAGCAGTACGGCGGCGGTCACGGCGAGGGTGGCACGACGGAAGGTGTGAATGCTCATGGTCTCTCCTGGGTCTGCGGGGCTCACCCATTGGTGAAGCACGCCGTCTCTTCGGCGCCCACCTCCGTCCGGATGGCCCGCTCACCCGAACGGACGCGGGCTCGAACACGCCTTCGGACCGCTGCCCGCGGCTGCCGAACATTCATGTCCGCCCAGACCAATCCGGCCGGTCCGCGGCTCCGAATGAGCCGTGCAACCGAGAACTCCTGGAGGACCTCCCCGGTGAGAGAGAACGTGCGCATCGGCCGACACCCGTCGACCGCTCCTGACCTGCCGGAGCTGATGGGCCGTGTGGCCCGCGGTGATCAGCAGGCGTTCACGGCCGTCTTCGAGGCCGTGTCCGGCCCCGTCCTCGGCCTCGTGCGCTCCGTGCTGCGCGACCCCGCCCAGTCGGAGGAGGTCGCCCAGGAAGTACTGGTCGAGCTCTGGCGGACCGCAGCCCGCTACCAGCCCTCGCGGGGCTCGGTGATGAACTGGGTCCTGACGCTCGCCCACCGGCGGGCCGTCGACCGGGTGCGTTCCGCGCAGGCGGCGTCCAACCGCGAGAAGCGGGCGGCCCTGCTGGATCACACCACGGCCTACGACGAGGTGGTGGAGCAGGTGGAGAGCCGGCTGGAGCGCGAGCAGGTGCGGCGCTGTCTGGGCGGCCTCACCGAACTGCAGCGCCAGGCGATCACTCTGGCGTACTACCGCGGCCTGACCTACCGGGAGGTCGCGGAGCTGCTGGCCATGCCGTTGGGTACCGTCAAGACACGGCTGCGCGACGGCCTCATCCGGCTCCGTGACTGCCTGGGGGTGGGCGTGTGAACTCCGTGGATCTGCACACGTTGACGGGCGCGTACGTCCTCGACGCCCTGGAACCGGCCGAACGGGCCGCCGTCGAGCGGCACCTCACCGACTGTGCCTCCTGCGCGCAGGAGGTACGGGAGCTGTCCGAGACCGTCACGCGCCTCGGGCTCGCCGTCGCCGCGCAGCCCGGCCCGGCACTGCGGGACGAGGTGATGCGCCGGATCGGCACGGTCCGCCAGGAGGCACCCACGACGGTGCGGTCCGCCCGCGGCGGGCACGTACGGCCCCCCCGGCGGTGGGCACCGAACTGGGCCCTGGCGGCCTGTCTCACGGCGGCCGTCGCGCTCGGCGGCGTCGCGGTGTCCCAGTACGAGCAGGCCCAGGAGGCCCGGCAGCAGGCGTTGCAGGCCCGTATCGCGAACGATGCGGTCGGTGCGGTCCTCGCGTCGGCCGACGCCCGGGTGTCCACCGCGCCGCTGCGGGGCGGCGCCGTGGGCACGGTGGTCGTCTCGCCCTCCCGCAACCAGGCCGTCTTCGCGGCCTCCGGCATGCCGGCGCCGCCCAGCGGGAAGGTGTACCAGCTCTGGTACAACGACGGCGGCGGCAGGATGCGTTCGGCGGGCCTGATGGACAGCGGCACCCCGGCGGCGGCCACGCTGCTGCACGGGCCGGTCGACTCGGCGTCGGGGATGGGCATCACCGTCGAACCGGCCGGCGGCTCGCCGAAGCCGACCTCGACGCCGGTGGCGCTGCTGCCCTTCCCCACGGCCTGAGCCCGCCGGGCCGTCAGACGGAGGACGACCGGAAGCGGCTGCGGTACTCCGTCGGTGTCGTGTCGAGCTTGCGCCGGAAGGCGCGGACGAGGGTGTCGGTCGTGTTGAAACCGCAGACGGTCGCGACGCGTTCGAGGGTGTCGTCCGTGGACTCCAGCCGGTTGCGCGCCACTTCGACGCGGGCCGATTCGATGTAGGCGGCCGGGGTCGTGCCCAGTTCCGTCTTGAAGATCCGGGTGAGCTGCCGTTCGCCGACATGGGCCTGCTCGGCCAGGTCGGCGACGGTCAGCTGCTCGGCGATGTTGCGCGTGATGTAGTGGCGCAGGTCCTCGATGCGCCGCGTGGTCGAGAGGGGTTCGAGCGGGACGCTGAACTGGCTCTGCCCGCTGGGTCGTTTCAGGTACATCACCAGCTGCCGGGCGACGCGCAGGGCGACGGCCTCGCCGAAGTCGTCGGCCACCAGGGCGAGCGAGAGGTCGAGGCACGCGCTGATGCCGGCGCCGGTCCACACGTCCCGGTCCCGGATGAAGATCGGATCCGCGTCGACCTCGATCGAGGGGTGCTCGTCGGCGAGTTGCTGCGCGGTCGACCAGTGGGTGGTGGCCCGCCTGCCGTCCAGCAGCCCTGCGCCCGCGAGGATGTGCGCGCCCACGCAGACGGACGCCACCCGCCGGGTCGTTGCGGCGAGGGTCCGCACCCGGTCGACCACGAGGGGGGCGGCGAGGGCGCGGACGCGGCCCCGCCCGTCGATCTCGACCGAGCCCGGGACCAGCAGGGTGTCGATGCTCCGCCCCGCCACTTCCCGGAAGGTGAGGTCGGGCAGGATCCGGACCCCGGCGGAGGTGGTGACGGGGTCCATGGTCTCGGCGGCCAGGGCCACCCGGTAGCCCGTCGCACCGCCCACCTCGCGCCGGAGCAGGGCGAACACCTCGGGCGGTCCGGTGACGTCCAGCAGGTCGACGCCGTCGAAGAGGACGACGACGACGAACCGTTCGACGGTGCTCAAGGGGTCTCTCCGTTCGGTGGCGGCAGCGGGCGGGGCCGTGGCAGTGGCGGTGCCCGTCTCACGGCCCACCGTATGTCGGTTTCTGCGGGTTGGATGACATTGCCGACATGGAGGGGTGGGTCATAGCGTTCTGAACACGGCCGCCGCTCCGCGGCCGGCACCCCGAACACGACACCCCAGGAGGGCATTTCCATGTCCAGGACGACCCTGCGCGAGCTGAGCGGACTCGACGGGACCCCGGCCTCGCCGGCGGACTCGACGCTGATCCTCGTCGACTACCAGAACACCTACACCCGGGGCGTGATGGAGCTGACGGGATGGGAGTCGGCGCTCGACGCCGCCGCCGCGCTGCTGGCCCGGGCCCGTGAGGCGGGCGCGAAGGTCGTCCACGTGGTGAACGACGGCGGCGCGGGGACCCCGTACGACGTCCGGGCCGAGATCGGCGCGATCCACCCCCGGGTGGCTCCCGCCCCGGGCGAGCCGGTGGTCGTCAAGACGGTCCCCAACGCGTTCGTCGACACCGGCCTGGGCGAACACGTCGACGCCGCCGGCCACAAGGACGTCATCGTCGCCGGGTTCATGACCCACATGTGCGTGGCCTTCACCGCGGAGGGCGCCTTCCTGCGGGGCAACCGGCCCACGGTCGTCGCGGACGCCTGCGCGACCCGGCCGCTGCGCACGGCGGTGGCCGACGTGTCCGCCGAGCAGCTCCACCACGGTGCACTGGCGACGATCGCCGATCTCTACGGGGTGGTCGTCCCGTCCGTCTCCTCCCTCGGCTGACCGCCCGGCCGTTCGGTCCCGCCGTCCGGTCCCCGCCGTTCAGCGGGCCGTCGCGACGAGGCGGCGCAGTGCGGCGTGGGCGGGCGGGCCCCAGGTCGCCTTGCCACCGGGGCGGCCGTGCACGCCTGCCTCTCCGACGAGAATGCCGCCGAGGGCCCTGAGCACCGCCCAGCCGCGGGCGCGCCGCAGGGTCGCGGCGTCCGCGGCCGGCCGGTACGCGGCGTGGAAGCGGTCGACGGCACCGTCCGGCAGCAGCGCCCACGGGGCGGCGAGGTCGCAGGCCGGATCGCCCGCGCAGAGATCGCCGAAGTCGATCACGCCGCAGAAAGTGCCGCCCTCGGTGAGGACGTTGGCCGGATGCAGGTCGCCGTGGAGCCACAGCGCCGGGCCGCCCAGGCGGGCGCGGCGACGGCGTCCGCCCAGACCGCGCGGACGGCATCGGGGTCACGGATCAGCCCCGCACCGGTGGCCGCCGCAAGTCCCTCGGCGAACTGCTCGGCGCATGCCGCCAGTGGTCCCCCGCGGCCGCGGCCGCCGAGGGGCGCTCCGTGGGGCGCGGGGCGGTGAAGGGCCGTCAGGAAGCCGGCCAGGGCGTCGGCCGCCTCCGTGGCACTCGTGGCGGGAGCGCGGTCGGCGGGCGCACCCGGCACCCAGGTGGTGACGGTCCAGGGGCGTGGAAACCGTTCCGAGGGCTCACCGAGGCGCTGCGGTACGGGAACCGGTAGCGGGAGGCCCGGGGCGAGCGCGGGCAGCCAGGCGTACTCCTTGCGCAGCAGGGCGTCCGCGGACCGCGTCGCCCAGGGCAGCCGGACGGCCAGGTCGTCGCCCAGCCGCCACAGTTGGTTGTCCCAGCCGCGCGCGCCGAGCCGCACGGGGCGGTCCGCCAGGTCGGGGTGCTGGTCGCGCAGCAGGTCCTGGACCAGCTCCGCGGTCATCACGGTCTCGGTGTGGGTCATGCGGATCGACCTTAGGCCGTCTCTTCCGGATCTTGCCGGGCCCGCGACGCCCGGCACCGCACCCGGCCGCGTTGTCGGGGCGCCCGAGTACGTCCAGTACACGGGCGCCCCTCCGCCTTGCCGGGCACGGCACCGGACGCCGCGGGCTCGGCCGACAAGATCCGAAAGAGACGGCCTAGTCGACGGGCGGGGCTTCCGGTTCGTGTGCCGTCACAGTGCCTCACCGAGCGGCAGTCGGTGGATGCCCGGCAGGTACGCGTCGAGCTCCCCCGGCGCGAACCGGGACATGCCCACCACGTGCCAGAACTCACCGGCCACATCGCCCTCGTACTTGTACCCGCCGGCCGGTGTCAGCGCCGCCCAGCCGTCCGCCATCCCCATCAGCGTCCCGCGCAGGGACGGCGGCTCCCCGTCGGCCGGGAGGTTCCAGAGCCGTGCCGTGCCGTCCTCGGCGCCGCTCGCCAGGGTCGTGCCGTCCGGGGAGAAGGCGAGCGAGAGCACCCGGCCGGTGTGCCCGACCAGGTCGGCGACCTTCTCACCCGTCTCGGCGTTCCACAGGCCGACGCCGCGGTCGTCGCCCCCGGTGGCGAGCAGCGGGCGGCTCGGGTGGGCGGCCACCGCCCACAGCCGGCCGCCCCGTCCGCGCAGGCGCAGGCACGCCCGGCCGTCGCGCCACACGATGGCCGTACCGTCCCAGCTCGCGCTGGCCAGCCAGGCGCTCCCCGGGCCGTACGCGACGCCGTACACCCGGTCGGCGTGCCCGTCACCGCCGCCGCCGAGGTGCACGACGAGGCGGCCGTTCCTGGCGTCCCACACCCGTACGGAACTGTCGTCGCAGCCGGTGGCCAGGACGTCGGCGTCCGGGCGGAAGGCGATCGAGCGGACCCGCCCCCGGTGCCCGGTCAGGGTGGAGACGGGGGAACCGGTGGGGCGGAACCACACATGGACGGAATCGTCGTCGTTGGCGGTGGCGAGCAGGGTGCCGTCCGCGTTGAAGGCCTCCGCCCAGACGTGCTCGGTCTCGGCGTCGAGCTCCCTCTGGTACTCGCCGCCGAGTGGGTCCCAGAGGTACATGTCGCCGTCGTTGCTCGCCGTGGCCAGGATGGCATCGACGGGGCTGAAGGCGGCCGAGACCAGCCGGTCGCCCCGCCCGGTGAGCTCGTCCGTACGCCGCCCCGTGCGGGTCTCCCAGAGCCGTACGACCCCGTCGTTGCCGGCCGTCGCCAGCTGGGAGCCGTCCGCGCTGAAGGCGACACCGCTGATCCGGCGGCCGTGGCCGCGCAGGATGCGCTTGCCCTGTCCGGTGGCGGCGTCCCAGATCTGCGCGCCGCCGTCGTTGCCGACGGTGAGGAGCTGGCTGTCGCCGGGCCGGAACGCGCACGCCCAGGCGGTGCCGCGGTGCGGGGTCGGCTGCTGGGGGTGGAGGGCGACCGTGTAACCGTGGGGGCGGCCGGTGACCGTCCACAGCCGGACGGCGCCGTTGCTGTCGCAGGCCGCGAGGAGATTCCCGTGGTCGCCGAAGAGCACCTGGTAGACGGCGCCGGTGCCCCGCTCGAGGATTCCGGCGGGGGTGCCGACGACCGGGTCCCAGAGCCGCACCTGGCCGTCGGTGTCGCCGCTGGCCAGGAGGTTCCCGTCGGGGTGGAAGTCGAGGACGTACACCCGGCCGGTGTGTCCGGTGAACTCGTGCAGCAGCCGCGCGTCGGCCGTCCGCCAGATCCGCACCGTGCCGCCCTGCCCGGGCCCGCCCCGGTCGGCGGTGGCGAAGAGGGTCCCGTCGGGGCTGAAACGGGCGCGGTAGACGGCCCCTTGGTGGCCGTCGATCTCCCGGACGCAGTGCCCGGTGCTCAGGTCCCACAGCCGTCCCGTCGCGTTCGCGTCCCCGGTCAGCAGCATGCCGTTCGGACCGTGGACCGCGGTGTAGACGGGTGCGGTGTGGCCCGGCAGCCGGTGCAGGGGCTCGCCGGTGGCCACGTCCCAGACGGTGACCAGGCCCTCGCGGTCGCCGGTGGCGAGCAGCGTGCCGGCCGCGTCGAAGGAGACCGGCCACACCCCGTCGGGGTGGACCCGCAGGTGGTGGCGGCAGGCGCCGGTCACCGGGTCCCAGAGCCGCACCGCTCCGTCGGAGCCGCCGGTGGCGATGACGTCCGCCCGGAACTTCACGGCGTACACGCGACCTTCGTGTCCCTGGAGGGTGCGCACCGCCCGGCCGTCGTCGGCGCCGCAGACCAGGATGGAGCCGTCCTCGCTGCCGACCGCGAGGAGTTCGCCGTCGGTGCTGTACGCGATGGGTTCGGGCAGCCGGCTGGTGCGCATGCCGAATCCGTACGGGACCCCGACGGCGGAGGGCCGGAACCCGGCGTCCACCGGCATCCCCGGGGCGATCGCGGCGGCGCCGAGCTCGGGGGCCGACCGCACCCCGTCGTCCATCGTCACGTCGATGAGCGCGGCCCGGTGCCAGCGGCTGCCGGTCAGCAGGGCGCCCCGCAGATCGGCCCGGGTCAGCCGGGCCCGGCTGAGGTTCGCGCCGGTCAGGTCGGCCCGGCTGAGGTCGGCCCGGTCGAGGCGGGCGCCGGTCAGCCGGGTGCCCCGCAGCAGCGCGCCGGAGAGGTTCGCGCCGATCAGCCGGGCGTCCGTCAGATCGGCGTCGGTGAGGTCGACCCCGGAGAAGTCGCGGTGCGAGAGGTCCTCACCGGCCAGCCGGGCGCCCCGCAGATCGGCGTTGGCCGGCACCCGGAGCCGGTCGGAGATCCGGACGGCGTTGGCGCGGGCCGCCTCGCTGATCGAGCGCCCCGGCGAGTCGAGGACGTCGCGCACCCACCGGGCGCACAGTTCGTGGTCGGCGAGGTCGCAGAAGAACTCCACGGCGAGCTGACTGAGCGGGCGCGCGAGGAGCAGGGCGTGCTGCCCCCGGGCGAGCTGGCGGGCGGCCTCCCGTGCCACCAGCCATTCGACGACGGAGCCGTGGATGAACTGGAAGACCCCGTCGTCGCTGCGGACCAGCAGGCTGCCCGCGCCGACGGCCTGGGCGCGCTCGGACGGGGTGAGCGGGGACTCGGTGAGTTCGCTGAGGGTGCCGGCCACGGTTTCGGTGAGCTCGTCGAGCCGCAGGGCGCTGCGGCCGCTCTCCCACAGCCGCCGGGCGAGCGCGGTCACCGCCGCCCACAGCTCGTCGAGGCTGAGCCCGGGCGGCGCGCCGGGCCCGCCCTGGCCGCGCCGCTCCTCGTGGCCGAGCCAGGAGGTGAACACGTCCTCGTACAGGCGGGCGGCGCTGAGCGCCCGGCCCGCTCCGGCGACCGCGCGCAGCTGGTCCTGGCTCAGGTCGGCGACGAAGGAGAGCAGCCGGGGGTTGCGGCAGAGCATCAGCAGGTCGGGGATGTTGCGCAGGAGCCGGTAGCGCCGGTCGGCGGTGTGCTCGTCGCCGTAGCTGCGCACCAGGTAGGAGCGGATCTGCGCCGGGGTGAAGCCCTCCACGGCCAGGATCCGGCGCTGCGGGAGCAGGCCGACGCGTTCACCGAGGGCGGTGAGGACCTGGGCGTGCGACTTGAAGTGCTGGGTGCGGCTGCTGACGACGATCTTGGCGTTGTCGACGGCCGCGTCGAGGAGGACCTGGAGGTGGTCGGCGGCGCGGTCGTAGCTGACCCGGTTGACCAGTTCGTCGAATCCGTCGAAGAGCAGGACGACGCGGCCCTGCGCGAGCATGTAGCGCAGGGCCCGCAGGTCGATGGTGTCGACGCCGTGGCCGGCCAGGTGGGCGGCGACCAGGCCTTCGAGGCTGTGCGCCCGGTCCAGGGAGTCCAGCGGGATCAACAACGGTGTCAGGTGCGGGAGCTGTTCGGAGATGCGGCGGGCGAGCTCGCGCAGGGCGAAGGTCTTGCCGTGTCCGAAGTCGCCGAGCAGCAACACGAAACGGCCGTGGTCGGACTCCAGGAGTTCCAGCAGCTCCTCGACGAGCCCGTCACGCTCTTGGCCGGCACGTTCTTGGCCGTCGGGGCGGTCGGCGTCGCGGTAGCGCTGAGGGAGGTAGAGGCCGGGGGCGTACTGCTCGCTGCCGCTAAGGCGGGCGCTCTGGGCGGCGACGTAGCCGCGGAGGTCGAGCAGGCCCTGGAACTCGATGAAGCTGCGCACCCTGACCCGGACACCGTGGCCGGCGGCCCGGCTGCGCAGTCCGCCGGCCGGGGCGTCGCCCGCGTACACCAGGACGGCCTCGGAGCCGGGGTCGGTCGCGTGCACCTGGGCGATGAAGCGGTCGACCTCCTCCTCGGTGGGGCTCCCGGGGTGGACGGCGATGCGCTGCTGCTGGACGACGCCGTCCTCCGGCTCCCGCCAGGTGGCCATGATCTGCACCATGTCGCCCGGTTCGCGGCGCGGTACGTCGCGCAGCCGTACGCCCTCCCGGCGCACCCGGCAGATCTCCTTCACCTGCTCGGCGAGCGCGGCGGCCGGGTCGTCCAGGGGAGCCCGGCCCGTGTCGCGCTCGACGTCGATGACGGGGGGCAGTTCGGGTACGGGGAAGACCCGTCGGGTCTGCCGCCACTCGGCGGGGAAGGCCGCGGACTCGGAGGTGATCCGGTCGTCCCAGCGGGTCACGCCCTGCGCACCGACCTGGAGCAGCTGGAACCGGGCGGGGGCCGCGGAGCCGAACAGCGGGAGCTCCCCGGCGGGTCCGGCGAGCTGGGTGCGGCTGGGGGTCGCGGTGGCGGTGCGCGGACCGCCGGTCGGCCCGTGCAGCAGCAGGTGCAGCCGGGGGGCGGCCAGCCGGGCGAAGGTGTCGGTGTCCCGCAGCCCGCCGGGGCCGCCGACCGCGTCGCCGGGGCGGCGCCCGTCGGTGAGCGGGTGGCGGAGCGCGCCGATGCGCAGCCAGCCCTCCTCCTCGTACCGGCGCATGGCTTCGGCGAACCAGGCGGCCTGGTCGCGGCCGATGAATCCGTACTGCTCCTCGGGGCGGTGGCTGTAGGCCATGGAGGAGTTGAATCCGGCGACGACCGTGCTCAGTTCGGGCACCGGGAAGAGGGTCCAGGGCTGGTCGCTGTCGAAGACGGTGTCCAGCCCCTGGTAGAGGCCGCGGAACAGCCGGGTGTAGTGGCGCCACTTGGGCCAGTACGGCGGCTGCGGTGCCACCTCGTCGGCCTCGCAGGTGTGGAAGTAGGCCTGGGACGCGGCCTGGTTCACGTCCTGGGCGCCCGGCACCACCATGACCCGCTGCGGGGACAGGTCGAGCTGGGACCGCAGGGCGGTGAGGAAGCTGAGGGCCTGGTCGCACTCGCGCGGGCTGCCGGACGCGGTGAGGTCCCCGGTCACGACCATCAGGTCGGGGGCGGGCGCCCCCGCGTCCCTGAGCATGATGAGGTCGCCGCGGATCTGCCGGCTGAGGGCATCGGGTTCGCGGCCGCGCCCGAAGTCGGGCCCGGCCAGGTGCAGCACGGTCACGGCGTCCTGGGCACCGGCTCCACCGGCCGCGGCGGCCTGCGGGTAGAGCGGCGCCCTGGCCGGCCTCCGGCGCCCCGACCAGCCGGGGCCTGCCAGCGCGCTCGGCCGCGGCCGGGCCGGGTTCGGCTGCTCCCGGTGGCGGGCGGCGCCCGGTCCGCCACCGGGGAAGCCGGGCCGGCGTCCGGGGCGGGCGTGGCCGTCGACGGCCTGTCCGACCCGGTTCAGCAGCAGGGAGCGGGCGGCGTCGATGTCGGCCACGCCCACGAGGTCGACGTAGGTGATCGTGGCGAGCAGTCCCTCGATCGGGATCTCGTCCACCCGGACGGTCAGCAGCCTCCGTTCGGGGGACTCGGGCGAGGCCCGGAGCGCGGCCTGCCATTCCATGCGACCGTAGGTGGATCGCTCGTAGTGGCGTGACAGGACGGCGATGACCGCGAGGGACTCGCTGACCCCCCGGTCCATGAAGTCTATGAAGTTGGTTCCCGGCACGAAGTCCCATGCCTGCACCACCGTGCGGTACCCGGCCTCCTCAAGGGTCCAGGCGATCCAGGCGGCCCACTGCTCGTCTGCCGGGGAGTAGCTGATGAAGAAGTCGAACTCTCTTGCAGGAGCGCCGAATTGCCCATCCGTCATCATGGGTCCATCGTAGGGCGGTGCCCTCTGCTGCGGGTTTGTCCCGGCAAGGACGAGGCGGCCGTTCGCCGGGTGGCTGCCTCTCGCGAGGTGGCGGTCGCGCCGCCCGGGCGGGGCTGTCCGGTTCCGTCCGGGCCCTCTGACGGCGGGGCGTGCGTATGTGCGAACCTGTTCGCCGTGTCTCTCCTCAGGCGTCTGCACCCGCTGGACTGGCTGGCCGGCGGCCTGCTCGCACTCGGTGCGCTGTGCGTCGCCACGGGCCTGCTGCCCACCGGTCCCGCCGCGGACGTGATGCAGCGCATCGGTCCGCTGGTGGTGTTCCTCGCCACGGTCATCGTCCTCGCCGAGCTGACCGGCAGGGCGGAGGTCTTCGACGTCGTCGCCACCTGGGTGGCGCGGGCGGGCCGCGGGAGGTATCCCCTCCTGTTCTGCCTGTGCGTGCTGTTCGCGTCGGTCACCACGATCACGCTCAACCTGGACACGACGGCGGTTCTGCTGACCCCGGTGATGCTGGCCCTGGCGACCCGGGTCGGGATCGCGCCCGTACCGCTGGCGATGACCACGGTCTGGCTCGCGAACACGGCGAGCCTGCTGCTTCCCGTGTCGAACCTGACGAACCTGCTGGCCGCGGACCGGATCGCGCTGACCCCGTCGGAGATGGCCGCCGCCATGTGGGCGCCGCAACTGGCGGCCGTCGCGGTCACGATGGCCTGCCTGTGGGGCTTCTACTGGCGCCCCGGGCGCCGCGGCGAGACGCGCTACACGCCCCCGCCCCTGCCCCGTCCCGCGGACCGGGTCCTGTTCCGGGTGTGCGCGGTGGCGTGCGCCGGGTTCCTGCTGGCGATCCTGCTGGCGGACGTGCCGCTGTGGTCGGCGTCGATGGCGGCCGCGCTGATCGTGGTGGTGGCCTTCGGGGTGCGCCGCCGGGAGGAGCTGCGCCTCTCGCTGATCCCCTGGCGGCTCCTCGTCCTCGTCCCGGGGATGTTCCTGGTCGTGGAGACGGTCAACGCCCACGGGCTGCACGACATCCTCGCCGCCGCGATGGGGTCCGACAACGGCCTCGCCGGAATGCTGCGGTCCGCGGCGGTCGGGGCGGGCTTCTCCAACGTACTGAACAACCTCCCGGCCTATCTGGCGGGCGAGGCGGCCATCCCGGTGGCCAACCACGAGCAGCTGCTCGCGCAGCTGATCGGGGTCAATGTGGGACCGGTCATCACGCCGTGGGCCTCGCTCGCCACCCTGCTGTGGTTCGAGCGGTGCCGCTGGCACGGCACCCGGATCGACCTGGGCCGCTTCTTCGGTACGGGGTTCGTGCTGGCGGTGGCGGGCACCCTGGCGGCGACGCTGGCGCTGGCCGCCACGGCTTAGCGGTCGGCGCCGTACATCCTTCGGGGTTGGTCGACGCGCATCGCCCCAGCCCCGCAAGGACCGGTGCAGGAGGCCACTTGGACAGGGAAAACGCAACTTCGACACGGCCCGCAGAGGCAGCTACCTTCACCTGGTCCTCGGCGATCAACCACGGTCGCACAGAAGTTCCTTCAGGCTGAGCCGCCGCGACGGGACGAGTCGGTCACGCCCCGCGAACCCTTGCCCCGTGCGCAAGCCACCGAACCGGGTCCGCACCAGGGACCCCACCCCAACCAGGGAGAGACGCATGCCCCATCTCGCGCTGTACACATTCGGCGTCCTGAAGTCGCCTCTGGCGGATCCCGGACCTCTCACGCGCGAGTTCTACGACATGGGTGAGGCCGTCTACCGGAAGATCAGTCAGCACCCCGGATACCTCGGGCGTGCCGAAGCGGCAGACGGTGATCGGGGCATGCTCTTCGGCGCGGACTGGGGTGCATGGGGGGAGTTCGCCGTACCGACCTGGTACGGCAAGGGCCATACGGTGGAAACCACCGCCCTGGCCACGACCCTCTCGCTCTGGACCGACCTGCGCCCCGCCTTCGACGCCATCTACACCGGTCTGCACCGTGCGGCGCTGAACAGGCGTTACGACTGGTTCGAAAGGACGGGACACCCGAATTACGTGTTCTGGTGGGTCTCCGACGGCGTGATACCCACCTGGCAGGACGGGGTTTCCAGGCTGGAACACCTCCACGACCACGGCTCCGCGCCGCACGCCTTCACCTTCCACCACGCGTTCGCCCCGGAGGGAACTCCGACCAGGATCAAAGGCATCGGGCCGAAGAGCGACCGGGTTCGCTGACAAGGAGGCCCTAGTGCTGTGACCGGAAAGGTCCACCGGGTCGCGACGCCCGGCACGGCACTAGAAGACGCCCGGGGTGACGGCTGCCACCTCCCGCAGCAGGTACGCGAGGGTCTCGCCGCGTGCCGCCACGAAGCTGCGGCCGGTGTCGGCGCCGGCGAAGCCGGGTCTGAACGGCGCCCCGGACAGCGTGCGCAGCTCCACCCCCGCCTCCGCGGCCAGCAGCGCCCCGGTGGGCAGGTCCACCCCCTCGGCGCGGTAGCCGACGAAGCCGTCGATGGTGCCGCGCGCGAGCAGGCTCCAGCCGAGCAGCGGCGCCCACAGTTGCAGGACGCGCCGGCAGCGCAGCTCCAGCGTGCCGCGCAGGGCCACCGCCGTGACGTCCCCGCGTTCCACGGCGTACCCCTGCGTCCAGGCGACGACCGGCCCGGGGCGGGGCAGGGTGCGGTCGGGGCCGGGCAGCGCGCCGGACGGCCCGTGCGCTCCGTACCCCCGGACCGCGTGCCAGGTCTCCCCCGTGACCGGTTCGTGCACCACTCCCATCACGGGGGCGCCCGCGAGGCACAGCCCGATGCCCACCACGTAGGTGGGCAGCCCGATCGCGACGTTGTTGCTGCCGTCCAGCGGGTCCACCAGCCAGGTGCGCTCGCCCGTCGCGTCGAGCAGCCCGGCCTCCTCGGACAGGATCCGGTCGTGCGGGAAGTGGCGCTGGATCCGGCCGAGGAGGAGCTTCTCGGCGGCGAGGTCGAGGTCCATCTGCACGTCCCCGGACCCGCCTTTGGTCCGCAGGCACCGCGCCGAGCCGAAACGCGTGCGCAGCAGGCCGCCCGCCTCCTCCGCCGCGGCCACGGCAACCTGCCTCTCGTGGTCGAAGTCAGGCCCGCTGTTGGGCATCGATCCTCCTGAGGACGGTGTGGACGCTGCGCACGGTCTGCGCGGTGTCGCACAGCCGGCGGGTCGTGCGGCGCGGCCGGCCGTCGAGCGGGCCGAGCGAGAGGTCGAGCTGTCCGGGTATCGACATGCCGTGGACCAGCGTGGCCGCGGGCTCCACCCCGTCCAGGGCGGTGGCGTGGAACTCGCCCGCGGGCAGGGTGTAGGTCTCCCCGCCGGCGCTGATGTGGGCGGGGCCGGGATCGCTCCGCACGAGGAGGGAGGTCGGCCGGATCTCGTCCACGCCGTCACTGCCGCTGTGCACCTCGAACACGCGATGGGTCGCGCCCTCCTCGCCGTCCCGCACCACGGTGGTGCGTACCGGCAGGTTGGCGACCCGCCCGTACAGCACGCGGCTGCGCAGTTCCCAGCTGTGGGCGTGCATCGGGGACGCGTCCGGCTGGGCGCGGTTGCCGGCCTCGAAGAGATGGACGCAGACGCCGCGCGGGCCCTCTCTCAGCAGCGGCAGGCACAGGAATCCGAGCGGATGCCGGACAGCACGCAACTCCCGGGTCCCGGAGGCGATTTCCTCCAGGGTGACAAGGGTCCTTTCGAGCTCGGGTTCCATGGCACGCGCCGGAGCGCATCACCTCCTGTAGGGGTCCTCCGCATGCAGTGCCTTCTCGATGATCTTGCCGATGTCGCTGTCGGTGAAGACGCGCGGCAGGGGCAGCCGCAGGTCGTCGAAGAGGGTCCGCACCTCGTCGACCGTGGGCTCCTGGCCGAGCGGCGAGGCGACGCGCAGATCGAGCACGGTGGCCTGCTCGCGGCTCTGGTGCAGCTCGGTCACGTAGTAGTCGTACAGCGGTTGGCCACGCTCGACCAGCAGGTTCACCCGGGACTGGTCGTCCTGGGTGATGATGAGGCAGGTCTCGGACAGGTCGAAGCGCAGGGTCGGGACGGCGGCGGACAGGTGCACGCTGATCTCCAGCGTCGTCAGCTGCCGCTGGTACCAGCAGGCCGCAAGGACGGTCGCGTAGGACTCGCGGCGGACCCGGTCGGTGGTCCACAGTTCGTCGCCGCGCCGCTGCACGCCGAACATCTGCCGGAACCGGGCGTACGCGGCGCAGGCGCGCTCGTCGGCCGGATTGACGATGTCGATCTTCACGTTGAGCTGCGAGCGCTGTTCCTTCGCGGCGCTCACGCACAGGGGGAGGGTGACCGCCCGCAGGTAGGTGCCCGTACCGCCCTTGAAGTACCAGAGGTTGGTGTGCTGGCGGGCCTTGCGCAGCGCCTCGCCGACCTCGTTGCCCGACAGCGAACGCACCATCGCGAGGTCTTCCAGGGCCTGCCGGGTCCCGCTCATCGCCTCCTGGATGCTCGCGGGGCGCCGCACGCGCTCCACGATCGACCCGGTTGCGAGGAGGCCGAGGACGACGAGGGTGGCGCCGGAGGAGACGTCGTCACTGATGACGTCGCCGAAGATGTCCAGGAGCCCGACCGCCATCGCGATGCCCAGGGCGACCACGACGTCGGCGTTGCGCAGCACCCAGGCGACGAAGCGTTCCAGGCGCCCTACGTGCGCTGCCATGAACGCACCCCCCTCCCCCACCCGTGTTCCGATGGTAGGAGATGTGCCGGTGGCGCCACCAGAGCGAGTTCACGTCGCGCGGCAGGCGTCGCGGTCCCTGTCGTCGCCATCGGCGTCGTCATCGCCGTCGCCGGTCAGCAGGCGGGCGCGCAACCGCTGCGCGGTCGACTCGGTGAGCCCGACCCGGTCCTTGAGATAGCCCTCTACCGATCCGTACCGGGCCTCCAGGTCCGCGAACACCAGCTCCATGACGACGGCGGGGGCGCGGCCGTAGCTCGGCCACTTCATGACCCGGCCCGGGTTGGCCGCCCGCCAGTCCGCGGCGAGCCGCTCGGTGGCCAGCTCGGTGAGCGCGAAGTCGGCGAGGACGTCGGCCCGTTCCACCCCGAGCAGGGTCAGCACGAACGCCCCGATCAGCCCGGTCCGGTCCTTGCCCGAGGTGCAGTGGAAGACGACGGGCGCGGGCGCCTGCGCGATCGCCTCCAGGGCCTGCCGGATCTCCTCGACCCCGTCCTCGGTCACCTCGGCGAACCGGTCCGCGAGGTAGCGCCAGGGGTCGAGGTCCGGGTCGATCTCGGCCTGGTCGTAGGGGCGGTGCTCGATGCTCAGGTTGACGTAGCGGAACCGCTCCGCCTCGGGCACCCGCCCCTTGGCCTCGATCTCCCACGGATACCGCAGGTCGATGACCGTCCCGATCCCCAGCCCCAGGAACCGCTCCCAGTCGGCGCCCCGCAGCTTGCCGAGCGAGTCGGCCCGATAGACCATCCCCCACCGAACGGTCCGCCCGTCGGCGGACCGGTAGCCGCCCAGGTCACGGAAGTTGTGCAGCCGCTCGAACCCGACATGCCGCTTCATCGTCTCTCCCCCTCGTCGACGGACTCCGCCGACGACCATGCCCTACCCGGACCGCCGAACTCCAGCCCGAACCGCCGGAGTCGGGGCACAGAGGTGAGGAGGGAAGGTTAAGCGCTTCCCACCGTCGCGGGCTCCGGGCGGGGTGCGGGGAGGGCGAAGGCCTCGGAGAGGAGTTCGTACGAGCGCCGGCGGTCGGACGGGTCGCAGGTCAGGGTGTTGATGATCAGCTCGTCGACGCCGTGGCTCCCGGCCAGGGCCTTCAGTACCGCGGAGACCTGCTCCGGTGCCCCGGAGACGAGGGCCGTGCGGTGCACCTTGGCCCGTTCCAGCTCCGCGCCCGTCCAGCGGTGGCGGCGCGTGGTCCCGTACGACGGCAGCGGGCCGTCCTGGCCGAGGTCCTTGCGGGCGCGCCACAGCAGCATGCTCTGGGCCAGTTCCTCGGCGCGGCCGGCGCTGTCCGCCGTCACCACCCGGACCGCGAGCGCACCGCCCGCCCGCTCGCCGATGGAGGTACGGAACCGGGCGCGGTAGTCCTCGAAGGCCTCCCGCCCGCCGACCGGGGAGAAGAAGTGCCCGAACGCGAACTCCGTGCCCAGCATCCCGGCCAGCCGCGCCGATTCGCGGCCCGCGCCCAGGAGCCACATCTGCGGCGGGACCGGTGCCTGCGGCACCACCCCGCCCTCGCCGAGCAGCGCGCGCAGTTCCGCGAGCCGCTGCGGGAAGTCGCGGGCCGGACCGCCGGCCCGGCCGATCCCGAGGTCGACGCGCCCCGGATGGAGGGAGGCCAGTACGCCGAACACCTCGGCCACCTTCGCCGGGTCGTAGCGCGGCAGCAGTACGCCGCCGGTCCCGATCCGCATCCGCGAGGTGCGGGCGAGCAGCGCGCCCGCGAGGATCTCCGGCGCGCTGCTCGCGAAGCCCGGCGAGTCGTGGTGCTCGGCGACCCAGTAGCGGGTGTAGCCGAGGTCCTCCGCGACGCGGGCGAGGTCCACGGAAGCGCGCAGCGCCCCGTCCGGAGTGTGGTCCTCGCCGACCGGGGTCTGGTCCAGTACGGACAGTCGCAGCTTCGTCATGACGGGCCGCCTTTCAGTGCTGGTGGACAGGGAGACCGGTGGCGCCCGCCATGGTCGCGGGCACGATCCTGAAGTCCCGTTCGAAGACCAGGTTGTGGAGGTCCGCGGCGGCGATAGCGCGCAGGGTCGGCAGTTCGGCGGCGGCCTGCGCGTCGTCGAAGACGTTCAGGGGCCATTCGGAGACCGTCGCCCCGCGCAGGTGCGGGTGGTGGAACGAGGCTCCGTAGTGCGCGTAGAGCGTCACGGGCGGGATGTCGGCGGCCGACTGCTCGTCCCACCACAGGGTCCAGGCGCGGAAGAGGTTTCCGTCGTCGGTGCGTTGCACCTCGCCGGCGTCGATCACGCCCTGCCCGAGGAGGAGTTCGTCATTGAGCTCGCCGAGCGCCTGGCGGGCGTACGGGTCCAGCAGGCGTGCGGCGGTACGGAAGTGCTCCTCCTTGTCGGGCCGGGAGACGGCGCCGCCGTGGATGCCGTCGCGCAGGTCGGCGAAGTGGCGCAGCAGGGCGTCGAGGTTGGGGACGTCGGCGGTGGTCATGTCAGCTCCTTGAAGGATGGACGAGGGAGGAAGGGGTGCAGGGCCCGGCCCAGCCAGCCGCGCATCGAAACGGCCGGCCGCTCGCCCGGGCCGCCGCGGCCGGGTTGCAGGAACGCCCCGTGACCCGTCTGCCGGAACTCGCGCAGGGTGACCTCCACCCCGGCCGCCCGCAGCAGGCGCCCGTAGTGGTGCACGTCGTCGCTGACGGGGTCGAGGTCACCGGTGGCCAGGACGGCCGGTGCGAGTCCGCTCAGGTCGGCGGCTTCGAAGGGGGTGCTGTGCAGCCGCGTGCCGTCCGCGGCGACCGGCCGGCCGGGGAGCCGGTAGTCCTGCCAGGCCGCCGCCAGGTAGGAGGCGGTGGGGAACAGGTCGGGGAAGCGGTGGTACGAGGCCGCCGCGCACTCGGGGTCCAGCGGCGGGTAGGCCAGGACCTGCGCGGCCAGCGGAATCCCGCGGTCGCGGCACACGAGGGCGGCCGAGGCGGCGAGGGTGCCGCCGGCACTGTCCCCGCCGACGGCCAGGACGGGCGGGGCGGGAGCGGACCCGTCGTGGTGCTGCTCCGGCTCCTGCTGCCCGGCCCAGGCCAGGGCGGACAGGATGTCCTCGACCATGGCCGGGTGGCGTGCGTCGGGGGCGAGCCGGTAGTCCACGCTCAGCACGCCGAAGCCGGAGTGCTGAGCGAGTTCGGCGGTGGCGCCGTGCCAGTCCCGGGCGGATCCGGCACGCCAGCTGCCGCCGTGGGCCCACACCAGCCAGCCCTGCGGTGACCCGGTGCCCGGGCGGTACGCGCGGGCGGGAAGGGGCCCGGACGCGGTGGGCACGGACACCTGCTCCCAGCTGACGACGGTGGGTGTGGCCATCGGGGTTCCTTTCCATCGGTAGCCGGCGCTCGCGCCGGGCCCGGGGCCAACGTTCGCGGCCGGGACGGGGCTGTCACAAGGCGGAGTTGCCTTAGTGGAGGCGCGCACTTCGTCAGCTGGACCGCTTGGTGCGGAGGAAGAGGGCGGTGGTCAGGGTGCCGACCACGACGATCGCGGTGTTCACGATGACCGCGGTCGTGATCCCCGCATGAATATCGGTGCCGGCCGCGGCGATGGCCGACATGATCGGCGTGCCCATCGTGATACCGATCTGCTGCGTCATCGTCGCCAGACCCGTCGCCATGCCCTGCTCGTGATCCGGCAGCCCCGTCGTCGCGGTCACCATGAACCCGACGATCACCAGCATGTTGCCGATACCACCGACGAACGTCGCGACCAGCAGCAGCCACATGCTCGACGAGGTCTCACCCAACGCGATCAGACTCAACGTCGCGACCGCCTGGAGGAGACCACCGATGATCAAAGTGCTGCGCGTGTTCGTCGCCGCGATCACCCGCGGAGCGATCGAACCACCGATCACCGTCCCGATACCCAGCACACCGAACGAGAGGCCGGCCGTCAGCGGAGAGAAGTCCAACACTTCCTGCAGGTAGAGCGTCATCAGGAAGACCAGACTCGTCTCCGTCAGGAACGCGATCAGACCCGCGATGTTGCCCCACGCCACCGTCTTCTTCTTCAGCACCGACACCGGCACCAGAGGAGCCGCGCTCCTCGACTCGATCGCATAGAACACCACCAGCAGCACCACACCCGCCGCCAGCCACGCCAGCGCACCGCCCGAACCCCAACCGTGCTCACCCGCCTGCGTCAACCCGTAGATCAGAGCGAGCAGACCCAGCGTGACCGCCGTCGCACCCGGCAGATCCAGCTTCGGACGCACCACCGGACGCGACTCCTTGATCACCGCAGGAGCGATGAACAACACCGCCAGCGCCACCGGCACGTTGATGAAGAACGCCCACCGCCACGACAGCAGATCCGTCAGGACACCACCCAGAATCGCGCCCGTCGTGAACCCCGCCGACATCAACGCACCATTGAGACCCAACGCCTTCTGACGCAACGGCCCCTCCGGGAACGACGTCGTCAACAACGACAGACCGGCAGGGGTGACCGCCGCCGTCGCCAGACCCTGCAACACACGGGCGACCAACAGCATCTCCGGACCGTTCGCCAGACCACCCGCCAACGACGACAGACCCAGCACCGCCAGACCCACCAGGAACAACCGACGACGACCGAACAGATCCGCCACCCTGCCGAACAACAGGGTGAAACCAGCAGCACACAACGCGAACGACGTCGCGATCCACTGCAGATTCGACAACGAGAAACCCAACCCGTCACCGATCACCGGCAACGCCACATTCAAAATCGAGAAATCAACCGCCAGCATGAACTGCGCCACCAGCAGCACCACGAGAACCAACTTCAGACGCCCGTCCAGACGAACGGGGCCCTCGGCTCCTCCCCCCTCCCCTGAACCCGCGTCAACACGCGCTCCCTCGACAACCGACATCGCCATACATCCTTTCGATCACAACTGGGGCCTTCCATGTCGAAGGCCGGTACTCGCCGGGGAAGCCGGCTCAGGCAGGGGTGTGCGCCGAGGCGCGGCGCCGGAGTTCGTCGGACAGTTCCTGCCAGTCCCGTGCGCACTGGGCGGCCGCGGCAGCGGCTGTCTCGACGCGGTACGGGGGTATTGCGGCGACGATCCGCTCCCACTGGCGCAGTCCGCTCACCTGGAGGTCGAGCATGCGCAGCAGGAGCCTGCCCGCCTCGCTCAGCCTGAGCAGGGGGTCCTTGCACAGGCTGGTGACCAGTACGGGCAGTGGCTGCCCCCGGCCCCGAGGGGGCACCGGGGGCGGCGCGGG
The DNA here is from genome assembly GCF_045161815.1 of Streptomyces avidinii. NCBI lineage: Bacteria > Bacillati > Actinomycetota > Actinomycetes > Kitasatosporales > Streptomycetaceae > Streptomyces > Streptomyces avidinii. The sequence continues at coordinate 7,271,477 of NZ_CP108863.1, read as the reverse complement.
GGCCGTGGCGTCGGCGGAGCGGCGCTGGGCGGCCGGTACGGGATCGGCTCCCTCTCCGATCCGGCGCCGCACGTCCCGTACGGTCGAGGGCGCGATGCCCGCCTCCCGTGCGATCTGCCGCAGGGACGCGGTGGGGCGGCCGGCCAGCAGCCGGGCCGCGGCCTCCCGGCCCCGGACCGGATCGGCCGGCCGGACCCGGCCGTCCTGACCGACACGGCCCGGCGGCGCCGGCCCCGGCGCCTCGCGCCGCCGTAGCGTCGCGACGGTCCTGGCCGCCAGCCCGGTCCGGCGCGCGATGCCGCGGTCGGACCAGTCCGGGTGGGACCGCAGGATCCGTAACGCCGCGGTGGTCCGTTCCGCCTGGGTCAGCGGGAGTCCGTGACTGATGTTGGCCTCGACCGAGATCACGAACGCGTCCTCGGCGCTGCCGTCGAAGAACGTCACTCCCACCGTGTCCCGTCCGCGCAGTACGGCGGCCCGCAACCGGTGCGTCCCGTCGATGATCCGCATGGTGGGGCGGTGCACGAGCAGCGGCGGCAGGGTCCGGTCGGAGTGCGCGAGGGCCTGTGCGTGGCTCTCGTCCACCTGCACGGTGCGGGGGGAATCCGCGGCGAGCAGGGTGCGGATCGGCACCTCGACCGCGACGTCGGGGGCCTGCGCCGGGTGTCGTGGGTTCGGCTCGTCCATGAAGTTCACCTCCCTCCCGGCACTCGGTGCTTCGGGCGCCGCTCCGTTCGGCGGCCCCGGAGAAGAAATTACGTAATTACCGTTCGGTAACCTATTCAGGAGCCGAACCCCGTTGAGATTTGGGCAAGTTGGCCCTGCAGGGCCAGGTGGGGTGGGCGACCGGGGAACTTCCGCGGTCGCCCACCGAGCGGCGCTCAGACCCTCACGAGCTCCTCCGACCGCACGAACTCCCTTAACCAGGACAGGAATTCGGGGCCCAGGTCCTCACGCTCGCAGGCGAGCCTGACCGTCGCGCGCAGGTACTCGGCGCGGTCCCCGGTGTCGTAGCGCCGACCGGAGAACACGACGCCGTGCACGGGGCGGCCGGCCGCGACCAGGGCCCGCAGCGCGTCCGTGAGCTGGATCTCGCCGCCGCGTCCGGGGGCCGTGTTCCGCAGCACCTCGAAGATCTCGGGATCGAGGAGATACCGGCCGATGACGGCCAGATTGCTGGGCGCGGTGCCGGGCTCCGGCTTCTCCACCAGCTCCGTGATGCGTACGCCGTCACCACCCGCCGACGACCGGTCCACCGCAGCACATCCGTACAGGTGGATGGCCTGCGGCTCCACCTCCATGAGGGCCACGACACTGCCGCCGAAGCGTTCCCGCACCTCGGCCATGCGGGCGAGCAGGGGGTCACGGGGGTCGATCAGGTCGTCGGCCAGGAGGACGGCGAAGGGCTCCCGGCCGACGTGGGGCGCGGCGCACAGGACGGCGTGCCCCAGACCCTTGGGATCGCGCTGACGCACGTAGTGGATGTCGGCGAGCTCGGTGGAGGCGCAGACGCTCCGGAGTTTGTCCTGATCACCCCGGCGCCGGAGGGCTTCCTCCAGCTCGTAGTTGCGGTCGAAGTGGTCCTCCAGCGGCCGCTTGTTGCGTCCGGTGACCATGAGAATGTCGGACATCCCCGCCGCGACGGCCTCCTCCACCACATACTGGATGGCCGGCTTGTCGACCACCGGGAGCATTTCCTTCGGGGTGGCCTTGGTCAGCGGGAGGAATCGTGTGCCGAGTCCCGCGGCGGGGATCACTGCCTTGGTTATCCGGTGAGGTGTGGAATTCATGCCACTGACGCTAGAGCGCGCCGCACCCGACCGGCTCGAATTGCCGTGCTTTTACTCCTACTTGGGCATTTCCGTTTCCGGCGGCGCCGCGATCCCTCGCCGGATGAGCCGCCACAGCTCCCCGAGCTCCCCGCTCACCGCACCGGGGCGCTCACCCGGGCCGCGGCGCGCCCGGGTGACGACGCCCCCGACCAGATGCGCCGTCAGCAGGGTGGCGGGGCACGGGTCGACCTCGGGGTCCAGCTGCCCCTCCTCGGCAGCCTGCACCATCAGCTCCTTGACCTCGGGAAGCCAGCATCCGCACCAGTCGGGTCCGGCGCCGACGCGCTCCTGGGTCAGGCGTGCCGCGGCGCGCACGGCTGCGTCCGTCTCGATCAGCCGGCCCAGGGCGAGGACGAGCGCGGAAACGGTGTCCAGCGCCGGGCCGCCGCGGGCCGTCACCCCCTCGACCACTCTGCGGGTGGCGGCCCGCCCCGAATCCTCGACGGCGGAGGCCAACTCCCCTTTCGCCGCGAAGTGAAAGGTGAGGGCCCCGATCGAAATTCCGGCGGAACGGCTCAGCCGGGAAAGCGAGGTCCCGTCGTACCCATTGCGGTCGAATTCAGCGGCGGCCACCGAGATCAGATGATTACGGGTGCGTACGCCGCGCTCTTGCTTCACCACTGCGCTATCACTGCCATCCAGGTCGTTCCTCACTCGCCATTGCGCCCCGCGCGGACATGGCGGCCTCCAGCCTCACCCGGGGGCGGGTCGCCCACAACGCCGACTTGACGAAGAAGCGCCCATGCCCCGCCGCTCCGCACCGCCCCCGCGACCGGCGCCACCGCCCTCCGCGAACCAACGTGCCGAAGTCGTGGGGAGGACGCCACACGTTCGCTAGAAAAAAAACGAACGTTCTGTATTCTATGAGTGCCGACGGCACCTGCCGACGTCCGCGGTGGAGGGGGAGACAGATGACGACACGGACAAGGACCAGAGCCCTGGCTGCCGGTGACACCGAACTGAAGGAGTTCACGGAGCGCCTCTTCGGGCACTTACCGAGAGCCGACCAACGACGCTGGGCCCGGGTCTACCTGCAGGGACTGCTCACGACTCCGGGGAAGAAGTCCGTACGCAGGCTCGCGGCGTCCGTCACCGAGTCGCCCACCGCCTCCCAGTCCCTGCAGCAGTTCATCAACGCGAGTCCCTGGGACTGGAATCCGGCCCGCACCGAACTGCTGCGCTGGCTGGAGGAACGGCAACCGGTGCGGGCCTGGACGATCGGGCAGGTGTGCTTCCCCAAACGGGGTGAGCACTCGGTCGGCGTGCACCGCCGCTTCGACCCCGTCGCCGGACGCATCGTCAACTGCCAGTTGGGCTTCTGCCTCTTCCTGTACCTGGACGGCATGAGCGTGCCCGTCGACTGGCGGCTGGCCCTCCCCGAGGCGTGGGTGACGGATCCCGTCCTGCGCCGCCGTGCGCGCATCGCGCCCGAGGCCGTCCACCAGAGCCCGGAAGCCCTGGTGCTGGAGCTCGCCGACTCGATCGCGGCCCGCACCTCGTCGGCGCGTCCCCCGGTGGTCGCCGACCTCAGCCGCCTCGGCGGGGCCGCCGCGCTGATCGGGATGCTCGGCCGCCGCGGCCACGGCTTCCTGGTGTCCGTACCGCCGACCCTCGCGGTGCGCGCGGCCGGCCTGACGCCGGGCGGTGACGGCGCCCGGGCGCCCGGGCGCGGGACCACCGCGGCCGATTTCGCCGGCCTGGGCAACACCAGCCACCCGTACACCGCACCGCTTGCCGGCCCCGGCGCACGTCCGCGGGGGCAGCGCATCCACTCGGCGCTGGTCAGGGTGCCGGAGGGAGAGTCGCGAGCCCGGGGGGCGCAGCAGATCTACCGGCTGTTCGGCGAACGGCGGCCGGGGGCGGGCGGGAGGGGTGGGCCGGGTGGGCCGGTGTGGCTCACCAATATGAACCGGCACCGGATGGACGACCTGCTGGGCCTGGTGCGGGCGGCGGGGCGGTCTGCCGCGGTGCTCGGGGCGCTCGCGGACGACTTCGGGCTCCTCGACTTCGAGGGGCGATCCTTTCCCGGCTGGCACCATCACATGACGCTCATGTCGGCCGCCTATGCGTATGCCCTGCGGGGGCATGTGAGGCTCCCCAGGGCGCAGCCCGCCTGAACGAGCGGGCCGGGCCCCGGGGCCTGCGCCCCGGGGGAACCCGGCTCCGCCGGGCACCGGACTCCGCCCGGACCCTCGCCCAGCTACCGCTGGGAGGTGCCCCCTGCTCGAACGCCGGCGGGGCTTGATTCGGCGGAGCCCGGACCGAACAGGGGTCAGGCGCGGATGAGGGCCAGGGCCTCGTCGCGGACCCTGGCCAGCGTGGCCCCGTCACGCGCCTCCACATTCAGACGCAGGAGCGGCTCGGTGTTGGACGCACGCACGTTGAACCACCAGTCCCCCGCCGTCACCGTCAGACCGTCCAGCTCGTCCAGCGTCACACCCTCGGCGCTGCCGTAGGCGGCCTTCACCGCCGCCAGACGCGCCGCCTGATCGGCGACCGTCGAGTTGATCTCACCCGAACCCGCATAACGGTCGTACGAGGCCACCAGCGCCGACAACGGACCGTCCTGACCACCCAGGGCCGCCAGCACATGCAACGCCGCCAGCATGCCCGTGTCCGCGTTCCAGAAATCCTTGAAGTAGTAGTGCGCCGAGTGCTCACCACCGAAAATCGCACCCGTCCTCGCCATCTCCTCCTTGATGAAGGAATGACCCACCCGCGTCCGGACCGGCGTGCCACCGTTCTCACGCACCACCTCCGGCACCGACCAGGACGTGATCAGGTTGTGGATCACCGTGCCCGAACCACCGTTACGGGCCAGCTCACGCGCCGCGACCAACGCCGTGATCGCCGACGGCGACACACCGATACCACGCTCGTCCACGATGAAACAACGGTCCGCATCACCGTCGAAGGCGATCCCGAGGTCGGCACCCTCCGCCAGCACCCGCGCCTGAAGATCCACAATGTTCTTCGGATCCAGCGGATTCGCCTCGTGGTTCGGGAACGTCCCGTCCAACTCGAAGTACATCGGCACCACATCCAGCGGCAGACCCTCGAACACCGTCGGAACGGTGTGACCACCCATGCCGTTCCCCGCATCCACCACCACCCTCAAGGGGCGGATCGACGACAGGTCCACCAGACCCTTCAGATGCGCCGCATACCCGGGGAGGCTGTCCAGCTCCGTGACCGTCCCCGCCACCGTGCCCTCCGCAACGGCCGGGGCACCCGCCTCCGACCACTTCTCCACCAGCCCACGGATCTGCGACAGACCCGTGTCCTGACCCACCGGAGCCGCACCCGCACGGCACATCTTGATCCCGTTGTACTGCGCCGGATTGTGCGACGCCGTGAACATCGCACCCGGCAGCCCCAACGAACCCGACGCGTAATACAGCTGATCCGTCGAACACAGACCGATCAACGTCACATCCACACCACGCACCGCCGCACCCCGCGCAAAAGCCGCCGACAGACCCGGCGACGAAGGCCGCATGTCATGCCCGACCACAATCGCCTCAGCACCCGCGACCTCGACGAACGCCGCACCGAACAGCTCCGCCAACGACTCGTCCCACTCGTCCGGCACGACGCCACGCACGTCATACGCCTTGACGATGTTCGAAAGATCGGGCATTTCCACTCCTCCATGGGGTGACCGGCTGTGCTCCGGACGCTACCCGCCGCCCTGCCCGACACAGCCCGTCCACGCCCCATCCCGCTGAGGCTTTGGCAGATAGCCGTCACCCCGGCGCCGCCCCGCCCCTCTCCCGGTACCACTCCGCCGCCGGGCCGATCCGGCTCAGCGGGCCGGGCCCCGGTGTGATCCCGGCGAGCTCCCAGGCCGCGTCCGCGCGGTACCAGTGATCCCGGGCCAGCAGCGTGAACTGACGTTCGCTCACCCAGCCCGGGACGGCGGCGAGCGTGTCCAGGCACCTGCGCCACGGCCAGTCCCCGTCGGGCCGCGCCGGCAGTACCCGGTGCTCGGCGAGCGCGTCCATGAGGTCCCGGTTGCGCACCGGCTCCGGGTGATGGGCGTGAATGACACCTGTCGTACCGACCGCGGCGCCGTCGCCGAGAGCGAAGGCGACGATGAGCCGCGCCAGGTCGTCGACGTCGACGAAGGAGGCCAGACCCTCCCCTCCGTCCCACCGCGCCGGTACGCGCCGGAAGGCGTCGACGAGGGCCGGTACGGCCCACCGGTCGCCCCGTCCGAGCACCAGCCCCGCGCGCAGTACCAGTCCCCCGGCGTCGAGCACGGGCCCCTCCCCCGCCAGCCGGCCGGCGCTGGCCGGCGAGACCGGGGCGGGTGCCAGCTCGCCCACGTCCTGCCCCCGGTGCGGTCCCGGTCCGTAGACGGCACAGGTCGACAGGTGGACGATCCGCCCCACTCCGGCCCGTCGGGCCTCGGCCACCAGGGCTGCGGCTCCGGCGGAGTTGACCGCGGCGCACCGGTCGGCGTCCGGTCCGATGTAGGAGGCCAGCGACAGCAGGACGTCCGCGCCCTCGCACACCCCGCGCAGGGACTGCTCGTCGGCCAGGTCCGCGTTCACCCAGCGCACGTCGTACGGGGCGGCGGGGGGCGGCGTACGCGATGTCGCGCGCACCACGGCCCCGGGGTCCTGTGCGGCCAGTCGGCGCAGCACCGCCGATCCCACGAAGCCCGCCGCGCCGGTGACGACGACATGACGGGCACTCAAGCCCGCTTCTGCGCACCCGACTTGGTCTCGTTCTTCGGCTTCTGCTCGGCGGGCGGCAGCGTCAGGCGCAGTCCGCCGCGGATGTCGTCGGCGGCCACGGCGGGCAGCAGGTACCGCCAGAGCGAGGCGATCCGCTGCGGCAGGTCGGCTCGTCCGGTGGACGCCTGGGAGAAGAGCTGCGCCCCGGTGAAGGAGCTGACCAGCACCCAGGCCAGCTCGTGGTCGTCGACGTCCGGCTGGAGCTCCCCCTTGGCCCGGGCGAAGCGCAGCTGCTGGCGGAACTCCAGGACCCAGGCCTGGTAGGCCACGTCGTCGCGCAGGCCGAACTCGCCCTGTTCCACGGCCAGTCGTACACCGGCCCGGAGCACCGGATTGTGCTGGAGCTGCTCGGCGAGGTAGAGCGTGATGTCCACCAGGTGCTGCAGGCCGTCCTCGCCGGCGGGGAACTCCAGGCCGTCGCCCTGGCCGACCATGACGGCATAGGCGAGTTCCTCCTTCGAGCTGAAGTGGAAGTACATGCCGCCCTGCGTGACGTCCGCACGCTTCATGATCTTGCTGATGCTGGCCCCGCTGAAGCCGAACTCGTCGAAGACCTCGGCCGCGGCGCGCAGGATGGCAGCTTTGGTCTGAACTGCCCTGAGTTGGGGCGCGCGTTGCTGCTTCCGTTCTGACATGAGCACCTAACTAATCTCGACAAAAAAAACGAACATCCTTTATTTTAGGACCTGCGCCGAACAAGCACCAGCTCATGTCCGACGTCCAGGGGGGCTCAACCATGACTCTGTCAACTGATTACTCCGCCTCACCCATCGCCGCGCTCAGCAGCGCCTTACCGCGGGAGTACGTACACAAGAGCGCACACTCGGAGGTCCTTCTCACCGGGTGGCGCACCGTCGCGCCGGACGAGTACGTCGTCAGCGCCCAATGGCCCCGCTCCCACAGCTTCTACACGCCGGACGGCGGCCATCACGATCCCCTGCTCCTCGCCGAGTCGGTCCGCCAGGCCATCCCGCTCCTGAGCCACGTCGCGTACGAAGTCCCCTTCGGTCACCGCCAGATCTGGGACACGTTCAGCTACTCGACCAACCCCGAGACCCTCGCCGTCGGTTCGACTCCGGCCGACATCGCACTGCACATCCGCTGCTCCGGCATCTCGCGGCGCGGCCGAAGACTCGCGGGTCTCACCATGCACGTGACCGCCACCCGCGACGGAGAGTTCCTGGGCACCGCCCAGGCAGGCTTCACCAACCAGCCGGAGGCCGTCTACCAGCGCCTGCGCGGCCCGAACGCGGACCTCGACGAGGTGGCCGCCCGCACCATCCCGCTGCCGCCGCCGCTGACGCCCCGCCGTGTGGGCCGCGACCGCTTCCACGACGTGATCCTCTCCCCCACCAGCTCCACGCGGCGCGCCCAGCTCCGGGCCGACGTCAACCACCCGATCCTCTTCGACCACCCCGTCGACCACGCCCCCGGCATGCTGCTCCTGGAAGCCGTGCGTCAGGCCGCGTACCGTTCCGCCTTCCCCCGACGGGGAGTCCTGACCGATATGGAGATCCGCTTCTTCCGCTACGCGGAGCTGACCTCGGCCTGCTGGATCGAGACCGTCCCGACCGCCGGGGAGCCGGCCACGCCGGACCGCCATCCCGTACGCGTGGTCGCCAGCCAGAACGGCGAGGTCGTCTTCACCGCCACAGCGACGATCAACGCCACGGCGCCCGCGCCCGTCCACGTCCACGCGACGCCCTGACTCTTCGGTGAGGCACTCGGCTCATGAGCGCGCCGGCCCATGAGCCCCCGCCGCACCGGTCCGCCCCCTCCGGAAGAAAGGCGAAGGCGCCTGATCGGGTCCGTGCCCGACAGGCGCCTTCGTTCGCTCACGGTCGGCGCCGTCGGCGTCCCCGCCGTCCCCGCCGTCGCGGCCGGTCAGACCTTCCTGACCACGCTGGACTTCAGCTGCATGGGCCCGAAGCCCTCGATCCTGCAGTCGATGTCATGGCCGTCGACACCCTCCACCAGGCGGATGTTGCGCACCTTGGTGCCCGCCTTGATGCCGCTCGGGCTGCCCTTGACCTTCAGGCCCTTGACGACGGTCACCGTGTCGCCGTCGGCCAGCACGTTGCCCACCGCGTCCTTGATCACCCGCTCCTCGGCGGCGCCGCCCGACTCACCGGACTCGCCGGAGGCGTGCGGCCACTCGTGCCCGCACTCGGGGCAGACCAGGAGCGCCCCCATCTCGTAGGTGTACGCACCCGCGCATTGGGGGCAGGGAGGCAAGGGGTTCTCAGTCACCCCTCGAGTATATTTCAGGCCCGTCGCCGCAGGTCGGCGACCGGTCCAGGGTCCTCAGGCCCTGCAGGAGCAGGGACAGCCCGAATTCGAAGTGCGCCGCGAAGTCCTCACTCGTGAGCGTGGGCAGCGCGGCGGCGAGCTGCGGATACCGCTCGGGATCGGCCGCCAGGCGCAGGCGCTCGGAATCCGCCGCCCCGTCACCCCCCACCGGCTGGAGCGCGGCCTGCTCCTCCAGCGTATGGCCGATGGTCAGGTGGGCCACCGCCATCAGCGTGCGCGCCGCCTCCTGCGCGCCGAATCCGGCCGTGCGCAGTACGCCGACGACCGCCTCGGCGAAGCCGAGGGTGTGGGGCCCGGTCGCATGGGTGCCCGCGTAGACCCGCGCGCCGTCCCGGCGGGCGAGCAGCGCCCTGCGCATGCCCCGGGCGAGGGAGGCCAGCTGCTCGCTCCAGTCGCCGTCGCTCTTCGCCGCCGCGAGGTCGGCCAGCATGCGTTCCGCCATCGCGGTCAGCAGGTCGCCCTTGGTGGCGAAGTACCGGTACAGCGCGCCGGCCTGGACGTCCATCGCGTCGGCGAGGCGGCGCATCGTCAGCGCGTCGAGGCCGACTTCGTCGAGGAGTTCCAGCGCCGTGTCGACCGTCCGGGTGCGGTCGAGGCGGGCCGGGCGGCCACGGGCGGGGGTTGACGGGGAGCTCATGACCCTCACTATAGTGAACATCGTTCACGTGAACGATGTTCACTAATTGTGGGAGGCATCACCGATGGATACCGACGTGATCGTGGTGGGCTCGGGGCCGACCGGGCTGCTGCTCGCCTGCGAGCTGGCACTGGCCGGCGTACGGACCCTGGTCGTCGAGCGGCGCAGCCGGCCCCAGCAGGACTCCCGGGCGCTGACCCTGCATCCGCGCAGCCTCGAACTGATGGATCTGCGCGGCCTCGCCCCGCGCTTCCTCGGGCTCGGCCGGACCGTTCCCGGCTGGCACTTCGCCGCGCTCGACACCCCGCTTGACTTCACCGCCCTGGACAGCCGCCGGGCGCACACGCTGTTCCTGGCCCAGGCGCGTACCGAGGAGCTGCTGGCGCAGCGGGCGCACGAGCTGGGCGTGGAGATACGCCGCGGGCACACGCTCACCGGCCTGCGGCAGAGCGAGGACGGGGTCGAGGCGGAGGTGCACGGGCCGGACGACCGGCCGGACGGGGTCCCGCGGACCCTCCGCGCGGCGTACCTGGTGGGGTGCGACGGCGGGCGCAGCGCCGTCCGGGAGGCGGCCGGCATCGACTTCCCCGGTACCGACGAGACCCTGACCGGGGTGCTCGGGGACTTCGCCACCGTCATCGCCGACCCCGAGGACCTGGCCGCCGCCCGGGGCGCGGGCGTGCTCGCCGTCCCCCTGGAGGGCGGACTCACCCGCTTCGTGTACATCGACCCGGAGCGGCTGCGGACACCGGCGCGGGAACCGGTGACCCTGGAGGAGTTCCGCAGCGCGCTGGTCCGGATCTGCGGCTCCGACTTCGGGGTCGACCGGCCCCGCTGGCTCTCGCGCTTCGGCAATGCCACCCGGCTGGCGGCGACCTACCGCTCCGGCCGCGTCCTCCTGGCCGGCGACGCCGCCCACATCCACTTCCCGGCCGCGGGCCAGGGCCTCAACACCGGGCTCCAGGACGCCATGAATCTCGGCTGGAAACTGGCCGCGGAGGTGAACGGCTGGGCCCCGCCCGGCCTCCTCGACACCTACCACGCCGAGCGCCACCCCGTCGGCCGGGCCGTCACCGAGAACACCGAGGTGCAGACGCTGCTGGCGGAGCTGCCGCTCGTGGACCGCTACCGGCGCCCGGCCGCCGCCCTGCGCGGGCTCTTCGAGGAACTGCTGAGGATGCCCGAGGTCAACCGCCGGTTCGCCGAGCAGGTCTCCGCGCTCGGCACCGCCTACCCCGCCACCGCCCCCGGCGCCGATCCGCTGGTAGGCCGCAGGATGCCCGACATCGCCCTGAGCGCGGCCGGTTCGGACGCGACACGGGCGTACGAGCTCCTGCACCGGGGCGGCTTCGTCCTGCTCCGCCTCGCCGGTGCGCGGGACCCGCGCCCAGCACCGTACGAGGGCCCCGGCCGGCACCCGCACCTCGGCGCGGTCACCGCCCGCGCGCACGAGGAGCACCCGGAGCTCGACGGGGTGCGCGAGATCCTGATCCGTCCCGACGGGCACATCGCCTGGGCCACCCGGAGCGACGACGCCGACGAGCGCCTCACCGGCCGCAACGCCGCCCTCGTCGCATGGACGGCGCGCACCGCGGCATGAGCCGGGGCGCCCGGCACCCGGGCGGTCATGAGGGGCGGTCGGTGGCGGCCGGGTTTCCGAGGCGGGCGAGGAGGGCGAGGCCGCGGGCGCTCGGGCTGTCCGGTTCGGCGTGGTAGACCACCAGCTGCTGGCCCGGCGCCCCGCGCACGTCGAAGGACTGGAAGGTGAGCGAGAGCCGGCCGACGTCGGGGTGGTCGAGTTCCTTGGTCTCATAGGTCTTGCCCCGGACGGTGTGCGCGGACCACAGCGCGGCGAAGTCCGCACTGGCCGAACCGAGTTCGCGAACCAGGTCGAGCAGCCGCGGGTAGCGCGGGTCGAGGCCGGTCGCGTGGCGCAGCCCGGCCACCACCGCCTCGGCCGCGCGGTCCGGGTGGACGAAGAATCGGCGGGCCGCGGGGTCGAGGAAGGTCATCCGGGCGAGGTTGTCCCGCTGCGCGAACGGGGAGAAGAGCGCCTCGGCCATCGCGTTGGCTGCCAGGAGGTCGGTGGCGGGGTTGAGGACGAACGCCGGGGTGTTCGTGTACCCGTCCAGCAGTTGCCTCAGGGCGGCCCCGACCGCCTCCCGCGGCTGCGGCCGGTCACCGCCGGGCGCGGTACCCGCCAGCCTGAACAGGTGTTCCCGCGCGGCCTCGTCCATGCGCAGGGCGGCGCTGATCGCGTCGAGGACCTGCGAGGAGGGGCCGCGCTCGCGTCCCTGTTCCAGCCGGGCGTAGTAGTCGCTGTTCATTCCGGCCAGAACGGCGACCTCCTCGCGGCGCAGCCCCGCCACACGGCGGCGTCCGTAGGAGGCGAGTCCCACGTCGCCGGGCCGCAGGTGGGCGCGCCGGGCACGCAGGAAGTCTCCGAGATCGCTGCTGGTCACACCTCCAGGTTAGGAGGCGGCTCCGCGTGGCGGAACTGCCGTTCTTTATTGGCGCGTTCCCGCTCCTTCCGGCACCCGTCCGACCTGATGATCTTGCGTAGGCTCGTGTTCGACCGACCCTGCCGACCCTGCCGACCCGGCCCACCCGGCCGATCGACACCGGCCGATCGACACCCACGGACCGGATTCCGCCCCCCACCGGAGGAGCACAGTGCCCCAGCCCATGAACCGACGACTCGCCCTCGGCGCAGCCCTGCTGGCGGTGATGGCCGCCGTGGCTCCGGCGACCACCGCCCACGCCGCCCCGACCACTCCGGACCTCGACGCGCTGACCCAGGCGCTGCAGAACACGACCGGCGCCGGAGCGCCGGGCGCCATGGCCCGTTTCAGCGGCCCCGACGGGGTCAGCGTCAAGACGGTGGGCGTGCGCGACAAGGTCACGGGGTCGGCGATGGACGCTCAGGCCCGCTTCCGGATCGGGAGCGTCACCAAGACCTTCACCTCCGTCGTCCTGCTGCAACTGGTCGACGAGGGCAAGGTCGATCTGGACACCTCCGTCAACCGGTACCTGCCCGGGCTGCTGCCCGACGACCGGATCACGGTGCGTCACCTGCTGAGCCACCGCAGTGGGTTGTCGGACTACACCAACGCCATGTTCGAGCACACCGTGCCGGGCTTCGAGGCCGTACGCAACCGGGTGTTCGGCTACCAGGAGCTGGTGAACCTCTCGCTCGCCGAACCGCGGACGAACGAGCCCGGCGCCGCGTACGCGTACTCGAACACCAACTTCATCGTCCTCGGCATGCTCATCGAGAAGACCACCGGCAACGCCGTGGCCAAGGAGTACGAGCGGCGCATCTTCAAGCCGCTGAAGCTGCGCAACACCTCCTACGTGCACCCCGCGACGCAGATCAGGGGGCTGCACGCGCACGGCTACCTCCACCCCGACGAGGCGGGCGCCCCGCTGGTCGACTCCACCGAGCAGACGGCGTCCTGGGCCCAGTCGGCCGGGGCGGTGATCTCCAACCCCGCCGACCTGAACACCTTCACGTCCGCGCTGCTCGGCGGTCGGCTGCTGCCCGCGCGCCTGCTGGACGCCATGCTCACGGTGACTCCGACCGACACCACGAACACCCGGTTCTACGGGCTCGGTCTGCGCCGCTACGACCTGTCGTGCGGCACGTCGGTCTATGGGCACACGGGCACCGTGCAGGGCTTCTACACCTACGCCTTCTCCACCCGCGACGGGCGCCGCAGCCTCGCCGCGATGGCGAACACCTCGAACCGGGGGCAGGCCAACACGGCCCTCGGCGGCACCCTCGAAGCCGCGTTCTGCGGGAAGCCCGCCCCGAAGGCCGCCCCCAAGGCCGCGGCGCGCGGGTTCGGCATCGCCCCGGCCGAGATGGACCTGCCGGAACGCAACGCGCGCTGACGTCACGGGGCGGGTGCCCGCAGGGAGCACCCGTCTGACGAATCATCAGGTCATCTGTCCCGGACTATTGACTCTGTCGGCGGCAGTCGGGATTCTCGTCCCACCGTTGTGGGGTCCATGACAAGCCACGCCTGTGGCCGTGGCCTGTCATGACCCCCGGCGGATCCGGCTCCTCGACCGCGCCATCCGGCTGACCTAAGACGTGAGTGATGACCATTTCTCGACAAACGCACCACAGGCGTAGGCCCCTGGCGGTCCTGTCATTGCTCCTCGCCGTGGTGGCCATGGTGCTCGGCCCCGTACCCAGTTCCGCCGCCGACCCCGGCTGGTGGAACCCGGTCGCGCGACCCGCACCCGACTCCGACATCAACGTCACGGGCGAGCCCTTCAAGGGGACCGACGCCCAGGGACGGGTCCGGGGCTTCGTCGACGCGCACGACCACATCATGTCCAACGAGGGCTTCGGCGGCCGTCTCATCTGCGGCAAGCCGTTCTCCGAGGCGGGGGTGGCCGACGCGCTCAAGGACTGCCCCGAGCACTACCCCGACGGCACGCTCGCCATCTTCGACTTCATCACCAAGGGCGGGGACGGCAAGCACGACCCGAACGGCTGGCCGACCTTCAAGGACTGGCCCGCCCACGACTCGCTGACCCACCAGCAGAACTACTACGCGTGGGTCGAGCGGGCCTGGCGCGGCGGCCAGCGGGTCCTGGTGAACGACCTCGTCACCAACGGGGTCATCTGCTCGGTCTACTTCTTCAAGGACCGCGGCTGCGACGAGATGACCGCCATCCGGCTCGAGGCGCAGAAGACGTACGACATGCAGGCCTACATCGACAAGATGTACGGCGGCCCGGGCAAGGGCTGGTTCCGGATCGTCACCGACTCCGCGCAGGCCCGCGACGTCATCCAGCAGGGCAAGCTGGCCGTGGTCCTCGGGGTCGAGACCTCCGAACCCTTCGGCTGCAAGCAGATCCTGGACATCTCGCAGTGCAGCAAGCAGGACATCGACCGCGGGCTGGACGAGCTGTACCGCCTCGGCGTGCGCAGCATGTTCCTGTGCCACAAGTTCGACAACGCCCTGTGCGGGGTGCGCTTCGACGAGGGCGCCCTCGGCACCGCCATCAACGTCGGCCAGTTCCTGTCGACCGGGACCTTCTGGAAGACGGAGAAGTGCACCGGCCCGCAGCACGACAACCCCATCGGGCTGGCGGCGGCCGCACCCGCGGTGCAGAGCAAACTCCCCGCGGGGGTCGCGGTCCCGTCCTACGCCGGCGACGCCCAGTGCAACACGCGCGGGCTCACGGAACTCGGTGAGTACGCGGTGCGCGGCATGATGAAACGCAAGATGATGCTCGAGGTCGACCACATGAGCGTGAAGGCCGCGGGCCGGGCCTTCGACATCCTGGAGTCCGAGTCGTACCCGGGTGTCATCTCCTCGCACAGCTGGATGGACATGGACTGGACCGAGCGCGTCTACAAGCTCGGCGGTTTCATCGCCTCGTACATGAGCGGAGCCGAGGGCTTCAGTGCCGAGGCGAAGCGGACGGACGCGCTGCGCGACAAGTACAACGTCGGCTACGGATACGGCACCGACATGAACGGCGTCGGCGGCTGGCCCGGACCGCGCGGGGCCGACACCCCCAACCCGGTGCGCTACCCGTTCCGCAGCACCGACGGCGGCTCGGTCATCGACAAGCAGACCACCGGTTCGCGCACCTGGGACCTCAACACCGACGGCGCCGCGCACTACGGTCTGGTCCCCGACTGGATCGAGGACATCCGGCTCGTCGGCGGCCAGGGCGTGGTGGACGACCTCTTCAAGGGCGCCGAGTCCTACCTGACCACCTGGGGGAACTCCGAGAAGCACAGGTCCGGTGTGAACCTGGCCGCGGGCTCCCCGGCCTCGGCGTCGAGCGCGGAGTGGTGGAACCCCTTCGTGAACTTCTCCCCGGGCCGGGCCGTGGACGGCGACTCGGGCACCCGCTGGGCGAGCGAGTGGAACGACAACCAGTGGCTGCGCATCGACCTCGGGTCCGCGAACCGGGTGGGGCGCATCACGCTCGACTGGGAGGCCGCGTACGGGAAGGCGTACCGCATCGAGGTCTCCACGGACGATACGAACTGGCAGACCGTCTGGTCCACGACCGCCAGTGACGGCGGCCTGGACACGGCCCGCTTCTCCGGGGTGCCGGCGCGCTACGTCCGCGTCCAGGGACTCCAGCGGGCCACCCAGTGGGGGTACTCGCTCCACGAGGTCGGCGTCTACAGCGGCTGACGCCGCCGAGGCGAGTGCACGGGTGGCCGGGGCCGGCCGGATCTGCTGATCCGGCCGGCCCTCCCGCCTTCCCCGGCGCCGGATCCACCGCGCACAATCGGCCACACCGCACAGCACAGCACGACCGAAAGGAACACCCATGGCACGGATGCCCTCGGCCGAGCGGCGCAGACAGCTGACCGAGGCCGCGATCCGCGCCATGACCCGCGACGGCGTCGCCGCGACGACGACCAGGTCGATCTGCGCCGAGGCGGGGGTGTCGCTGAGCGTCTTCCACTACTGCTTCGACTCCAAGCAGGCCCTGCTCGAATCCGTCATCGCGGCGATCACCGATCACAGCGTCACGCTGGTACGGGAGGCGATCCAGCCGAAGGCCACCCTCCGGGAGACCATCCGGGCGGGCTTCCAGGCGTACTGGGACCATGTGTCCGACCGTCCCGGCGAGCACATGCTCACGTACGAACTCACCCAGTACGCCTTGCGCCGGCCGGGCTTCGAGCACCTGGCGCAACGGCAGTACGAGCGGTACTGCGACACCTACACCGAGCTGATCGAACAGCTCCGCCACCACATGGCCCTCGAACTCCGCGTGCCCGTGATCGTGTTGGCCCGCTATCTGGCCGCCATGACCGACGGCCTGACGCTGAACCACCTCGTCCTCGGCGACGACAGGACCTCGGCGGACATCCTGGACATGATCACCGACCATGTCGCGGGCCTCATCGACGAGAGGCCGGATCCGGCCGAGACGTCCGGCGGGCTCGGCTCCACGAGGGCCGGGTGAGCCGACCGGCTCCCGGCATGTACGGAGGGCGCCGTCCCGTGGATCGCTCCACGGGACGGCGCCCTCCGGCGTGGTGTCAGGCGCGGTCCAGCAGGGTGGTCAGGACCTCGTGGAGGACCGCTTCCGGGTCCGCCACGGCCTGGGCCGAGCGCCAGGCCACGAAGCCGTCGGGGCGCACGAGGACCGCGCCCTCGGGGGTCGTGCCGTGCACCTCGGTCCAGTCGCCGCCGTTCGCGGGGATCAGGTCGGCCTCCGGTCCGGTGCCGATCGCGTACGCGTCCAGGCGCAGGCCCAGTTGTTCCGCGACCGACCGGGCCGCGGCGCGCCACGGCGTGTCCTCGGAGCTGAGCAGGACGAAGGAACGCTCGTACAGGTCCACGCTGGACTTCGGCTCCGGCTCCCCCGGCCCGCAGAGCCACATGTGCGGTGCGCGGCTGCCCGGCTCGCCGCTCAGCCGCATCCGGTCGGGCACGACGGGCTGCTCCGGGTCGGCTCCCAGCACCGCGCCCCGGTTGTAGCGGTAGCCCATCGCCACCGAGAGGACGCCGCCCTGCCGGCCGCCGCCACCGCGCGGCGCGGCGCCCGGCTCCGGGTCGGGTTCGGGTTCGGTCGCGGGCAGGATCTCGGGGTCGGGCTCGTATCCCGGGTGGCTGTGCTCCGCGGAGCGGGCCGAGGCGCGCTCGCTCGTCGCCCGGGCCACCGGAAGCCGCTCGGCCTCGTAGGTCTGCAGCAGCCCCGGCCCGGCCGAACCGCCCAGCACCGCGGCGAGCTTCCAGGCGAGGTTGTGGGCGTCCTGGATGCCGGTGTTGGAGCCGAAGGCCCCGGTGGGAGACATCTCGTGGGCGGCGTCACCGGCCAGGAAGACCCGGCCGACCCCGTACCGCTCGGCGACCCGCTCGGCCGCGTGCCACGGAGCCTTCCCGGTGATCTCGACGTCCAGGTCGGGTGCGCCGACGGCCCGCCGGATGTGCTCGACGCACCGCTCGTCGGTGAAGTCCTCCAGTGTCTCGCCCCGGTCCGGGTGCCAGGGCGCGTGGAAGACCCACCGCTCGCCGTTGTCGACCGGCAGCAGGGCCCCGTCGGCGTCGGGCCTGGTCAGGTAGCACACGATGAAGCGCCGGTCGCCGACCACGTGGGCGAGCATCCGGGACCGGAAGGTGATGCTCACGTTGTGGAACAGGTCGCCGGAGCCGTTCTGACCGATCCGCAGTTGCTCGCGCACCGGACTGCGCGGCCCGTCGGCGGCGACGAGGTAGTCCGCGCGCACCGTGCTGTGCTCCCCGGTGTCCCGGTTCTTCACGATCGCGGTGACCCCGCCCGGGTCCTGGTCGAAGGAGAGGAGTTCGGTGGAGAACCGCAGGTCGGCCCCGAGGGAGGGGGTCACGGACATCAGGACCGGCTCGATGTCGTTCTGGCTGCACAGGCACCAGGACGACGGGCTGAAGCGCGCGAGCGCGCCACCCGGGTCGATCTCCTCGAAAAGCCACTCCTGATCGTCTCCGGTCAGCGAGCCGCCCTGGAGGATGCCGTGGTTGTCCGCCAGGACCGAGGCGGCCTCCCGGATCCGGTGCTCGACGTCGGCGACCCGGAACAGCTCCATCGTCCGAACGTTGATACCGCGTCCGCGTGGGTGCAGCGAGGTACCCGCGTGCTTCTCGACCACCATGTGCCTGATGTCATGCCGGCCGAGGAAGAGCGAGGTGCACAGACCCACCAGCGAGCCGCCCACGATGAGGACCGGGACGTGGTGGTCGACGTTTTCCTTCATGGCTCTTCCATGCCCTGTGCGGGGCAGGTTCCCTCGCCCGTTCACCCGCTTGGTTCTCTCCTCTCGCGCCGCAGGGATTACGGGACAACGATCGGGTTCGGGTGCCGCCGCCCCGTGGCGACCGTGTGGTCTCGAAGGAGTGTGAACGATGACAACCTTGTCGGAACGGATATCCCAGTCCGCCTTCGACGGCTCGAGGCTTCGGGTCGTGCTGCTGCTGGATCTGTACGACGGAGCGCAGAACCAGTTTCTGGAGGTGTACGAACATCTGCGCAAGCAGGTGTCCTCCGTCCCCGGACACATCAGCGACGAGTTGTGCCAGTCGATCGAGAATCCGTCGCAGTGGCTCATCACCAGTGAATGGGAGAGCGCACCGCGGTTCTTGGCCTGGGTCAACAGCGAGGAACACGTCGCCTCGGTGCAGCCGCTCCACGGCTGCGTACGGGACACCCGATCGCTGCGTTTCAGTGTGCTGCGGGAGACCGGCAAGGGGCCGGACCCCGGTCTCGCCTCCCTCACCGTCCCGCTCGGCGCCTTCCCCTCCGCCGCCGCCTCCGCGGGCGCCGCGGACCGGGCCCGGGGGCATCTCCAGGTGGCTCCGCGACGCGGGGACGGCGTGGTCCGCCACGCGCTCACCTTCACCGTCAAGCCGGGCAGCGAGCCCGTGGTGGCGGAGCTGCTGGCCGGGTACACCTCCCCGCAGGCCCAGGTCGACGAGACGACCCGGCTGCGCCGCAGCTCGCTGTTCATGCACGGCAACCGGGTCGTGCGGGCGGTCGAGGTGGAGGGCGACCTCCTCGCGGCACTGCGCCACGTGGCCCGCCAGCCCGAGGTGCAGGCACTGGAGGAGGCCATCAACCCGTACCTGGAGCAGGACCGGGATCTCAGCGACCCCGGATCGGCCCGGATGTTCTTCACCCGGGCGGCGCTCCCGGCGGTGCACCACGTGGCGGCAGGTGGCCGTGAGCCCGCGGACCTCCGGCGGCACGCCCTCTTCTACCCGGCCAAGGACGGGTGCGGCATGGCGCTCGCCCGGCTGCTGGCCGGCCACGACGAGGCGGCCGTGGACGACCCGACGTGCCCCGTCGAGGGCAGCACCGTCTTCCAGCGCGACGACATCGTCGTGCGGCTCCTCGATCTGCGCGGCCCGCTCGACGCGCGGCCCGCGTTGGCCCTCGGCGTCGAGGGCAGCCACAAGGCCGCCGTGCTCGCCCGGCTGCTCGACAGCGCAAAGGACGGCGTCCCCACCACCGACCAGGAGATCTCACGCTTCCTCGCGCGCTCTGAAATGCGCCTGATCACCGACCGGCGCACGCCGGTCCAAGCATGAGGAGTTGTCCGTCATGACCGCTCGACTGACCATGGAAGAACTGGCCGCTCTGATGAAGAAGGGGGCCGGCATCACCGTCGACCCCGCGGCGATGGCGAGCCGCCCCGACTCGGGCTTCGACGAGTGGGGGCTCGACTCCCTGGGACTCCTCGGCATCGTCGGTGAGCTGGAGAACCGGCACAGCCGGCCGCTGCCCGCCGACGCGGACCGCTGCAAGTCGCCGCGCGAGTTCCTCGACCTCGTCAACAACGCCCTGGCGGCCTGAGGCCTGCGCGGCCCGAGCCCACCGGGCGCCGCGGGCCCACCGGACACGTCCCCGAGACCGGCTCCGTGCCGGTCTCGAGGCGTGTGCGGGCCGACGGCCCTGCCGACCGCCCTATACCGGCCGGCATCAACCGGGCACGGTGCACTCGAAGGCGTGCAGGTACGCGTTGACCGGCCGGATCTCGCCGATCACCAGTCCGGCGTCCGCCATGCGGGCGCAGAGGCTGGCCTTGGTGTGCTTCGCGCCGCCGACGTTCAGCAGCAGCAACAGGTCCATGGCCGTGGTGAACTTCATCGACGGGCTGTCGTCGACCAGATTCTCGATGATGACGACCCTGGATCCGGGGCGGGCCGACCCGACGACGTTGCGCAGCGTCCTTCGGGTGCTGTCGTCGTCCCATTCGAGGATGTTCTTGATGATGTACATGTCGGCCTCGACCGGGATGGCCTCTCGGCAGTCCCCGGGAACGATCTCGGCCCGCGCGGCGAGCGCGCCGCCCTCCCGCAGCCGGGGGTCCGCCTTGGCCGCCACGCCCGGCAGGTCGAGCAGGACGCCCCGTAGCGTCGGGTGCTTCTCCAGCAGGCTCGCCAGGACGTGTCCCTGGCCGCCGCCGATGTCCGCGACCACCGAGATCCCGGTGAGGTCGAGCAGCTCCGCGACGTCCAGTGCCGACTGCATGCTGGAGGTGGTCATGGCCCGGTTGAAGACGTGGGCCGACTCGTGCGCGTCCTGGTGCAGGTAGTCGAAGAACCCCTTGCCGTACAGCTCCTGGAAGACGCTGCCGCCGGAGCGGACGGCGTCGTCGAGCCGCGGCCAGGCCTGCCAGGTCCAGGGTTCGGTGCACCACAGGGCGATGTAGCGCAGGCTGTTCGGGTCGTCCTCGCGCAGCAGTCGCGACATCTCGGTGTGGACGAACTGCCCGTCCTCCGTCTCCGCGAAGATCCCGTAGCAGGACAGGGCGCGGAGCAGCCGTTGCAGGGGCAGCGGCTCGGCCTCGACCGCGGTCGCGAGCTCGGCCGCGGTGGCGGGCGATTCCCCGAGGGCGTCGGCCACTCCCAGGCGGGCCGCCGCTCGCACGGCGGCGGCGCAGGCGGCGCCGAAGACGAGCTCCCGCATGCGCATGGCGGGCTGGGGGGTGTGCTGGGGGGCGGGGATCGGGGTGGGGGTGGGACTTACCGTGGTCATGAGGCCTCGATTCTGCTGATCAGGGGAATCACGCGTCAGCACATCCCGGCCGGTACGGAGGATTCGCACCGGTTGTTGAGGAACCGGTTGCCCGATCCGGTGCCCTGGTTGGCCAGGTCCGCCGGCTTGTTGTCCCTCACCTCGTTGTCCTGGATGACGTTGTCGGTGTTCGTCGCGCCCACGAAGCTCTTGAACAGCAGGATTCCGCCCGACAGCGGGGAGGCTCCGACGTTGCCGCGGATGGAGTTCGCCCGGACGACCGTCTCCTCCGCCCCGGTGAGGACGATGCCGACGCCCTGGATGTCGGGGAGGCGGCTGTTGCCCTTGCAGAACTTGTTGTTCTCGTGGATCCGGTTGTTGCGGATGGTCATGTCTCCGGCGCCGGGATCGCCCTCGTCGCCGACGACGAAGATGCCGCCGCAGTTGCCGGTGGCGGTGTTGCCGTAGACCGCCAGGTTCCGGACCCGCCTGACCGTGACGCCGATGCGGTTGCCGGTGAGCGTGTTCCGGCGGACCACGGCGCCGAGGGTGTCGGTGGCACCGCCCTCGCGGTCGACGGTGTTGGCGATGAAGAGGCCCGACTCGGCGTTGTCACGCGCGGTGTTGTCGCGGAAGAGTCCACGGGTGGACCTCTCCTGGGCGATGCCCCACGTGCCGTTCTTCTCGGCGATCACCCGCTGGACGCTGAGCCGGTCGGTGTGGGAGGCCCAGATGCCGTTGCGCTTGAACCCGGAGACGGTCAGCGAGCGGATGTCGACGCCGACGACGGGCTGCTCGGCCGTTCCCATGACGCAGATGCCGGTGTCGGCCTGCGAGCAGGTGAGGGCCCGTCCGTTCGCCGCCGCCCCGGGCGCCGCGGGCGCCACCGGGGCCGCCGCTGCCCCGGACGGGACCGGCGCCCCCGTCGCACCGGGTTCCGGGGGCGCCACCGGCGTGCCCGGGTTGACCGGGGTGACCGGCGTGGTGGCCGTGACCGGCGGCTTGATCACCGTGCGGGCACCGTAGCCCCGCAGGGTCACGCGCTTGGTGATCAGCACGTTCTCGTAGTAGGTGCCGGGCATCACGGTGATGATGTCGCCCGGCCTGGCGAAGTTCACCGCTTCCTGGATCGAGTCGCCCGGGAGCACCCGGCGTCCGGCAGCGGCGGCGGAGGGCGTGAGGACGCCCAGACCGGCGGCCATGACGACTGCGATGCACGTGAGGGACTTGATTTGTCGGTTCGTCACGATACCGAAGTTATGGGCCATGGCGACCTCTCGCCACACCGTGTGAGCGGATGGATACATCCCGTGGGCAAACGGCTGCATTTTGACGTCCGGAGGAGTGGATAGTCGTACTCCGGACGACGGCCGAACGGGGTGACGCCCGATCAGCTCCGGCCCTACGGCGTGTCGCCCGGCCCGGACGGACCCCGCGGGGCCGTCACACCCCGGCGAGGGTCGCGGCGCCGAAGGAGACGTCGAAGCGGTCGCACCAGATGGTGACGCTGGTGAAATCGGCCACCTTCACGTCGGCCGGCACCGGGTAGTTCTGGTCCCCCTTGTTGCCCTTGAGCTTGCCGAGGCTGGCGTACTTGCCGTCGTCGAAGACGCGCCAGCCCGCCACGCCCTCCTTCACCGGAGCGTCGGTCAGCCACACCCGCAGATCCGGGCCGTTGCTGGTGTCGAGGTTCGTCAGCCGCAGCGTGTGGGACCCGTCGGGGAGCCGGATGAGCTCCACCTCGCCGGTGGTGCTGTGCTCGTGGCTGATGAGCGTCCCGCGGGCGACGGTCACCGGGGCGGCGGGGGCGCCGCCCGGTACGGCCGCGGTCGCCCCGGGCCTCGACGGCGCGACGGCGACCGGGAGCGCCTCGCGCACGGTCTCGTCCTGCCACAGCTTCCACGGCTGCAGCCAGTACAGCCCCGCCGCCAGCACCACCGTCACCGCGATCGATACTCCGGCCCACAGCCGTCCGCGTCGCCTTGTCCCTGTCACTGCCGATCCCTCTTCCCACTCGTTCTCTCCTCGGCGATTCAACGCGGTCGCGCCGCCGTGCGCCATGCCTGCTCCGATGACGAAAGTCTTACGTCCGCCGACCGGGCCGTTGCCCACTGCCCGTCGTCCGCCCTGGTGGCAGGGGGTTTCCCGGACGGGCGGGGGTTGGGCAACGGGCAACCCGTCGACCCCGGTGCATGGCCGGGGCAGGCTGAAGCCGTCAGCACGAGCCAAGCACCACAAGGGGAAATCATGCGCAAGATGTTCCGCGGCGCCGCCGCGCTCGCCACCTCCGTCGTCGCCGTTCTCGCGCTCAGCGGTACGGTCGAGGCGAAGCCGGCCGACGCGTGGGCCGGATGCCCGGAGGGGGCGGTCTGCATCTACCCTCAGAACCAGAACCCGGCCGTCAAGCCGACGCACGTCTTCTACGCCTACGGGGCACACAACCTGAGCAACCAGTTCGGGAACCACTGGGTGCTCAACAACCAGTACGGCGGTGCGACCGCAAATCTGTGCAAGGGCTCCGGAGGTCGGGACTGCGGCAGCAACATCGCCGCCAAGACCGGTGTCTACGCCGACCTCACGCCCATCAACTCGGTCCGGCTCAACCCCTAGCGGCACCCCCGTCACGGCAGTGTGCGGAGCCCCCGGCCAGGCAGCTCCGCACGCTCGTGTGCTGGTCATATCGGCCCGAAGAGGCGGCCGGACACCCCATCCCAGCTGTACCCTGGGCGCTGCCCGACCGCTGCCTGGGTGCGCATGGCCATGGGGGATGTCTTGGGGGATCCGGACCACCGGTGGAAGACCGGTCACCAGCACGAGTCCGACGACGCCGCGATGCCTTTTCCCGCTCAGTTGCGACGTCTGCGGGTGCAACGCGGCCTGTCCCTCGCGGACCTCGCACGGCAGACGCACTACAGCAAGGGCTATCTCAGCAAGATCGAGACCGGCTCGAAGCGCGTCACCGTCGACGTCGCGCGGCGCTGCGACGACGTACTGCGGGCGGGCGGTGAACTTCTGCGGATGGTCCGGGAAACGGGTCCGCGCGGCAACGAGGACGGCGGGGACGCACCGGGTGGCGCCGGTGCGCACACCGGGCCGCAGGCGGACGGCGAGTGCCCCTACCGCGGCCTGCCCGCCTTCACCGCACGGGAGGCGCGGTGGTTCTTCGGACGGGAGCGGGCGACGGCCGAGCTGACGGAACGGGTCTTCGAGCGGGTCGGCAACGGGCCGCTGATGCTCCTCGCCCCGTCGGGCGCCGGCAAGTCCTCCCTGCTGAACGCCGGTCTCGTACCGGCGCTGCGGCGCGGCGGCTTCCCGATGCCGGGCTCCGACACCTGGCCGGTGCTGCGGTTCACGCCCACCGCCCATCCGCTGGAGGAGCTGCTGGACTGCACCGCGAAGGTCCTGGGCGGCGATCCGGGGCTCACCGCGGGCGAGGTGCGGGACCGGCCGGACGCGCTGCTCGAGGCCGTCCGGCGGCTCGCGGGCGCTCCCGCGGCGGACGGCCCGGACCGGACGCCCCCGCCGCCTCGTCCGGTACTGCTCGTCGACCAGTTCGAGGAGCTGTTCACCCTCTGCGGCGACGAGGACGAGCGGCGCGCGTTCGTCCGGGTGCTCTGCGCGCTGGCGGGCGCGCGTCCCGAGCCGGACGACGGCGACCCTTACGTCTGCGCCCCGGAGGGTCCCGAGCCGGCTGCCCTCGACCCTGCCGTCGTGGTGCTCGGCGTACGGGCCGACTTCTCCGGGAACTGCCTGGACCTGCCGGAACTGGCGCCGGTCTTCACGGGAGGGCTGTTCGTCCTGCCCCCGATGTCCTTGGCGGAGCTGCGGGAATCGATCACCCGCCCGGCGGAGCTCGCCGGTCTCACCCTCGAACCGGGCCTGTTCCCGCTGCTGCTGCGCGATGTCGGCCTGCGCGACGATCCGCCCGACCTGACCCCCTCCGGAGTGCTGCCGCTGGTCTCCCACGCCCTGCTGGCCACCTGGCGCCAGCGCGAGGGCGCCACCCTGACCGTCGCCGGGTACGAGCGGACCGGCGGCATCCAGGGCGCGATCGCCCGTACCGCCGAGGAGGTGTTCACCCGCCTGTACCCGGCCGAACAGAACACGCTCCGCCGCGTCCTGGTGCGGCTGGTGCACGTGGCCGACGGTACGGGGGCCACCCGGCGCCGGATGAGCCGGACCGCCCTGATGGAACAGCTGGCCGACGCGGGCCCCGCCGCGGCCGCGCTCGACACCTTCGTACGGGCCCGCCTGATCACGATGGACAGCGACAGCGTCGAGATCACCCACGAGGCGCTGCTGCACGCCTGGCCGCGGCTGCGCGGCTGGATCCGCGCCGACCGGGCCGGGCTCCTGATCCACCAGCAACTGGCCCACGCCGCCGCGGAATGGGAGCGCGAGGGCCGCGATCCGTCGGCGCTGCACCGCGGGACCCGACTGGACACCGCGCGGGCCTGGGCCGACGAGCACGACGGCAGGAGCCGGCTCGGCCCCCTGGAGGCCGCCTTCCTGCGGGCGAGCCAGGAGGCGCACGACAGCCGGGAGCGACAGGCCGGGCGCCAGGTGCGGCTGCGGCAGTGGATGCTGGCCACGCTCGTCGTCCTGCTGGTCCTCGCCGTGGGCGCCGGGGGCCTCGCCCACCAGCAGCGCGCAGGCGCCCTCGGCCAGGAGCGCGTCGCACGGTCGCGGGCGCTCGCCCTGCAGTCCGCGGCGCTGGCCGCGGGCCGGCCCGAGGCCTCGATGCTGCTCGCCGGGGAGGCGTACCGGACCTCCGCGACGAGCGAGGCGCGCGGTGCCCTGCTGAGTACCCAGTCCCAGCCGTTCATCGCCCGCCTGGGCGGGCACGGCGGCCCGGTCAACGCGGTGGCCTTCGCGCCGGGCAACGACACGCTGGCGACGGCCGGTTCCGACGGGACGGTGATGCTGCGGCGGATGTCGGACCGCCGGACGACGGCGACCTTCCGGCTGCCCGGCCGGGTGCGTGCGGTGGCCTTCAGTCCCGACGGCAGGATGCTCGCGGCCACGTCGACGGACGGGCCCGCCCGGCTCTGGGACATCGCCGGCGGTGGCGACGGCACACAGCTCCCGGCGAGTACGGCGGGCGCCCGGGCCGTGGCCTTCGCGCCCGACGGGCGGACCCTGGCCGTCGCCGGCGCCGACGGGACGATCGGGGTGTGGGACGCGGCCGGGGACCACGGCGCCCTCGCCTCCCTCACCGGTCATACCGGACGGGTCAACGCCCTGGCGTACGCGGCCGACGGCCGGACGCTGGTGTCCGCCGGCGCCGACCGGACCGTACGGCTGTGGGACCCGGCCCAGGCCCGTCCACCGGCCGTCCTCACCGGGCACACCGACGAGGTGCTGGGCGCGGCCTTCGCCCCGGACGGCCGGACGGTCGCCACCGGCGGCGTCGACCGCACCGTACGGCTGTGGGACGTGGCGGGCCGCCGGACGACCGCCACGCTCACCGGGCACAGCGACGACGTCAACGGTGTCGCCTACACCCCGGACGGGACGACGGTCGTCAGCGCGGGCGGCGACGGCACGACCCGGCTGTGGGACGTGGCCGGGGGCCGGGCGGCGGCGACGCTCGCCGGGCACACCGACTACGTCCTCGGGGTGGCCGTGGACAGCCGCGGCGCGGTGCTGGCCACGGCCGGCTTCGACCAGTCGGTGGTGCTGTGGGACCTGCGGGGCGGGGCGCTGACCTCGCGGCCGTTCACGGAGATCTGGCATGCCGCGTACAGCCCGGACGGCAAGCGGCTGGCGACCGCGGAGGCCGATCACTCGGTACGGCTGTGGGACGTCGCGGGGCGCCGGGTCGTGGCCACGTTCGCGGGGCACAGCGAGACGGTGTTCTCGGTGGCGTTCGCCCCTGACGGGCGGACGCTGGCCTCGGCCGGTTCCGACGGCACCATCCGGCTCTGGGACACGGCGGCCCGGGGCCGGTCGGCGGTCCTCACCGGTCAGGGCGGCACCGTGTTCGCGGTGGCCTTCTCCCCGGACGGGCGGACGCTGGCCTCGGCCGGGTCGGACGGCACCGTACGGCTGTGGGACGTGGCGGGGCGCCGGCCGCTCGCCGTCCTGGCCGGTCACACGGACTTCGCCAACGACGTGGCGTTCAGCCCCGACGGGCGCACCCTGGCGAGCGCCGGGGACGATCTGACGGTCCGTCTGTGGGACGTGGCCGGACGCCGTCCACCGACCGTGCTCACCGGCCACCGGGGTGCGGTGCGCGGTGTGGCCTTCAGTCCGGACGGACGGACGCTGGCGAGCAGCGGCAACGACGGGACGGTACGGCTGTGGGACGCGCGGCGCCACCGCTTCGAGGCGGCGCTGTCCGGGCACACCGGCTCGGCGCGCGGGATCGCCTTCTCCCCCGACGGACGGACGCTCGCGAGCAGCGGCAACGACCGTACGGTCCGGCTGTGGGACGTGGCCGGGCGCCGGACGGTGGCCGCGCTGTCCGGTCACGCGAATGCGGTGTGGGGCGTCGTGTTCGCCCCGGACGGCCGGACGGTGGCCAGCAGCAGTACGGACGGCACCGTGCGGCTGTGGGACCTGGACGTCGGGGCGCGGCTGGCGGCGATCGGCCGGCTGCGGGAGACGGCCGGCTCCGAGGGACAGGACGGGGGTCCGCCCCTCGGGGTCAGGCGTTCGCGATGACGAGCAGGGTGCGGGCGGCGTCCGGGCCCGACAGGCGGCAGCGGTGCAGGACTTCGCCCCGGTGGTGGGCGCTCTGGCCCGCGCGCAGGGTCAGCGGCTCCTCGCCCTCGACCTCCAGGACGATCTCGCCCTCCAGGACGTAGAGGAAGTCCTCGCCGGGGTGCTCGAACCAGCCGCGCTCGCCCCGGCCGGGCTCGAAGTGGTGCTCGTAGGCCTCCATCAGGGTGCTGCGCCCGCCGGGGATGAGCACCTGGGCGACCTGCCCCGCGGTCTCGTCGACCCGGATCACCTGGGGGTCGCTCTCGTGGGTGACGGCGCCGGGCCGGCCGGGCGGCCGCAGGAAGGTGCCCGGGGTGACGTCCAGGGCCTCGGCGATGCGGTAGATCGAGCTGAGGCTGGGCGTGGCGAGTCCGCGTTCCAGCTGGCTGAGGAAGGGCTGGGAGAGGCCCGATCGGGTGGCGAGTACGGCCATGGAGACGCCGCGCTGTTTGCGGCAGCCGCGGATCACCCGTCCGACCTCGATCGCTTCGGGCGTGGGTTCGGGGCGAGACACGCAGGTGAACGTACCTCATCACGCAGGGGGCGCCGGGGGGCCTCGGCAGGTTTCGTACTGCCGCAACACTCTCTTAATAAGCGTGGTCAATTATTGACCTCACTTATCAACGTGTCCGGAACCAACCCCGGAACGAACTCCGGAACCAACCCCGCAACGAGCGAGGAGCCGCCCCGTGCACGCCACCCCCTCACCCCCCGGCCGGGGCCTCGCCGGGCTCGGCCCGGCCCTGGGCGCGGCCGGCGTCGTTCTCGCCCTCTGGTACCTGCTGGCCCACTCCGGCAGCGTGGCCCCGGGACTGCTGCCCACGCCCGGCCGGACCGCGGCCGCCCTGGCGGACAGCGCCCGCAGCGGCACCCTGGCCGCCGACCTCGGCGCCAGCCTGACCCGGGCCGGACAGGGCTTCGCACTGGGCGCAGTCATCGGCAGCGCGCTGGGCTTCACCACCGGCTACCTGCCGGTGGTGTCCGCCGCCGTCACCCCGGTCGTGTCCTTCCTGCGGCCGATCCCGGCCATCGCGCTGGTCCCGCTCGCCACCGCCTGGTTCGGTATCGGCGAGAGCGCCAAACGGCTGCTCATCGCCTACGCGGTGCTGCTCGCGGTCTGGCTGTACGTCCACGACGGGGTCTCCCGGGTGCCGGTCTCCCATCTGCGGGCGGCCCGGTCGCTGGGAGCCCCGCTGCGCCGGAGGTTCACCGAGGTGCTGCTGCCCGCCGCCGCTCCCGCCCTGCTCGCGGCGCTGCGCTACGGGGCCTCGGTGGCGCTGCTCGCGCTGGTCGCGGCCGAACTGGGCGGCGCGGACAGCGGGTTGGCGTACCGGCTCCAGGTGGACGGCCAGTTCCTGCGGGTGGACCGGATGTTCGCGGGGCTGCTCGTGCTCGGGCTGCTCGGGGTGAGCGTCGACCTGGTCCTGGCCGCCGTGGGCCGCCGGTTCGTGCACTGGAGCGCGTCATGAGCCTGGAGGTACGGCTGGAGGGACTGTCGGCGGGGTACGGGAGCGCCGCCCCGGTGCTGGAGCGCACCGATCTGGAATTCCCGGCGGGCTCCTTCACGGCGCTGCTCGGGCCCAGCGGGTGCGGCAAGTCCACCGTCCTGAACCTGGTGGCGGGATTCGTCCGGCCCACCGCGGGGCGGGTGACGGCGGGATCCGAGCCGGTGCGCGGGCCGGGCCCGGAGCGGGGCGTCGTCTTCCAGCACTATGCGCTGTTCCCGTGGCGCACGGCCCGCGGCAACGTCGAGTTCGCCCTCAAGCGGCTCGGTCTGCCGCGTGCGGAGCGCCGCGGGCGCGCCCTCGCGGCGCTGGCCGAGGTGGGGCTCGCGGAGGGCGCGCAGAAGTACCCGGCCCAGCTCTCGGGCGGGATGCAGCAGCGGGTGGCGCTGGCGCGGGCGCTGGCCGCCGAACCCGAAGTGCTGTTGATGGACGAGCCGTTCGGGGCGCTGGACGCACTGACCCGGACCCGGATGCAGAGCCTGTTGCGGGAGCTGTGGCAGCGCCGCGGCACCACCGTCCTGTTCGTCACGCACGACATCGACGAGGCGCTGGCGCTGGCCGGGCGCGTGATCGTCCTCGGCGGGAGTCCCGGACGGGTGCTCGCCGACCACGCGCTGCCCGCCGGACCGCCCGATCCCGACCTGCGGGCCCTGATCGCCCGCCACCTCGGTTCCGAATGAACCGGGCCCACGGCCACACCCCACGACCACATGCCACGCCCACACCCCTGTCCGGGAAAGGACCCTTCACCATGCTCAGACCCCGCGCGGTGGCCGCCGTACTGCTCGCCGCCCTGCTCTCCCCGCTCGCCACTGCCTGCGCCGGCGCCCCGTCCGGTACGGCCTCCGGCGGCCGCCCGGCCGTCACCCTCGCCACGAGCGACCACCTCGGCGGCGCCCCCGTCCACGTGGCCGAGGAGGGCGACCTCTGGTCCGCCGAGGGCATCCGGGCCACCGTCACGTCCCGGCCCACGGGCCGGGACGCCCTGAACGCCGTACTGGGCGGCCAGGCCCAGCTCGGTGTCGTCGGCGATCTGCCCGCCGTGACGGCCGCGCTGGGCGGACGCGAGCTGCGGGTCGTAGCCGATCTGTCCCGCTTCTCCGACTGGCGGCTGCTCACCCGGACCGACCGGCGGATCACCGGCTTCGCCGCACTGAAGGGCCGCAAGGTCGGGGTCCCGCAGGGTACGAACGTGGAGTACGCCCTGTCGCGCATGCTCGCCTCGGTGCAGCTGACGGCGGCGGACGTGACCGTCGTCAACCTCGCCCCGAACCAGGTCACTTCGGCCCTGGCCCGCGGGGACATCGACGCCGGGGTCACCTTCCCCAGCTTCTACGACGCCGCGCGCACCGCCCTCGGCGGCTCCTACGCCGAGCTGCCCTTCACCGGCTACACCGCCAGGACCCTCCTCGTCGCCGGACCCTCCGCGAGCGAGGCGAGCACCACCGCGGTCCTGCGCGCGCTGCTGCGCGCCCAGCGCGAGCTCGGGGCCGACCCGGCCCGCGCCCGCAAGGCCGTACTGACCCAGTCCAAGGGCGCCCTCCAGGCTGCCTACGTCGACACCTACCAGCCGCGCTACACGTACGGCGCCGCCCTCTCCCCCGAACTGCTGGCGCAGTTGGAGGAGGAGGCGGCCTGGGCCAAGGCCGCCCAGAACCTGCCGGGCGCCGCCGACCGCGCCGCGCTGCTGCGGTACCTGGACCCCGGACCCCTGACGGCCGTCGACCCGGCCGCCGTCACCGTCCGCTGAGCCACGCCGACCCCATTGCGCCCCGCCCGCCCCACCACCCCCAGGAGATCCTCATGACCGTCGACCAGAACACCGTGCGCCGCCGCGGCGTCGGCCTGATCGCCCACGACCCCGAGCGCAGCTACGGCGGCCTCACCCTCTACACGCCGATCACCGGCGCCGGTGAGATCCACCTCGTCGACATCGAGGGCCGGCCGGTGCACACCTGGAACTCCCCGCACCCGCCCGGCCGTCAGGCCCAGCTCCTGCCGGGCGGCAACCTCTTCTACGCGGCCAAGGACACCACCGGCCCGACCCTCTTCCCCATCTGGGACGTCTACCACGGCGGCATCTTCCAGGAGCTGGCCCCCGACTCCACGGTGCTCCGCGAGGTCCGGCACCCCTTCCACCACCACGACGCCTCGATCCTGCGCAACGGCAACCTGATCATCGGGGCGGTCGAGCCGCTGGACCCGGCCGACGCCGCCCGGATCCGGGGCGGCATCCCCGGATCCGAGGCGCCGGGCGGGGTGATCTACGGGGACGTGGTGTACGAGCTGACCTGGGACGGGGAGATCGTGTGGCGCTGGGCCGCCATCGAGCACCTGGACCCGGAGGACGTGCCGCTGAACCGGCACTTCGCCCGCAACCACTGGCCGATGGCCAACACCGTCAACGAGAGCGCCGACGGCTCGATCGTGGTGGGTTTCCGCAGTGCGTCCACCACCGTGTCGGTCGACCGCGCCGACGGGTCCGTGCGGTGGCGCATCGGCCCGGACGTACTGGCCCAGCAGCACCACCCGCACGAACTGCCCGGTGGCACCCTGCTGGTCTTCGACAACGGCACCTACCGCGACACCACCTCGGTGCCGTACTCGCGGGTGCTGGAGCTCGACCCGCGCACCGGCAAGGAGGTGTGGTCGTACGAGGACAACCCGCCACAGAACTTCTTCAGCCCGTACATGTCCAGCGCGCAGCGTCTGCCGGGCGGGAACACCTTCGTGGCGGAGGGATCCTTCGGCCGGCTCTTCGAGGTGACTCCGGACGGGGACGTCGTGTGGGAGTTCGTGGTCCCGCAGTTCCGGTCCTTCGGCGAGGGCGTGGGCCTGGAGTCCTCGGCCGGCGCCCAGAACTCGGTCTTCCGTGCCTACCGGTACGCCGCCGAGCAGATCCCCTGGCTCTGACGGACGCGAGTTAACGAAGTCACCGACAGGACTCAGCCATTCTTTGGCCGAAATTCCTTTGCAGAAAATGTTGTTGAGAACCCTCGGATGGCTAGTACGATTTACACCGAACATGTGCCCTTGGCAACCATCGACCCGGACCTCGACCATCCAGTTCTGCCGCCAAAGGCACATGCCGCACTGCTGTTTGTTCACCGACACCGCCAGGTGCACGGCCGAGGTCACAAACCTTGACGGGCGGGATACGGACGGTGCGCGCCACATGCGCGCCCTCCGTCCCCTGCCGGGCAACAACTAGGGGAGTATTTTTCGTGTCTCACATGCGCAAGATCGTCGTTGCAGCCATCGCCGTTTCCCTGACCACGATCTCGATTACGGCCAGCGCTTCGGCCGACCCCTCCAAGGACTCGAAGGCCCAGGTCGCGGCCGCCGAGGCCGGCATCACCGGCACCTGGTACAACCAGCTCGGTTCGACCTTCATCGTGACCGCGGGCGCCGACGGCGCCCTGACCGGAACCTACGAGTCCGCCGTCGGCAACGCCGAGAGCCGCTACGTCCTGACCGGCCGTTACGACAGCACCCCGGCCACCGACGGCAGCGGCACCGCCCTCGGCTGGACGGTGGCCTGGAAGAATAACTTCCGCAACGCCCACTCCGCGACCACGTGGAGCGGCCAGTACGTCGGCGGCGCCGAGGCGAGGATCAACACCCAGTGGCTGCTGACCTCCGGCACCACCGAGGCCAACGCCTGGAAGTCCACGCTGGTCGGCCACGACACCTTCACCAAGGTGAAGCCGTCGGCCGCCTCCATCGACGCGGCGAAGAAGGCCGGCGTCAACAACGGCAACCCGCTCGACGCCGTTCAGCAGTAGTCACGTCCGGGCACCGGCGGGTGCCGGGACGTCGGACCGCACGTGTGCGGGCCGTCCGGAGGCACGCCTTCGGACGGCCCGCCGTCCGCGGCCCCGCCCCGGGCGGCGTCCGCGCGAGACGCGGCTCACACAGGTTCTTCCCCGGCCGGTATTCAGCGCGATCACGAAGGCTTGATACCTTCGAACGGGGGAAGGTGGAATTGACGTGATGTTGGCAATGCCCGTGGACAGCGTGGATCTGTTCGACCAGGGATATGCGCTCGACCCGTATCCGGCGATGGCGGCACTCCGGGAAAACGAACCCGTGAAGTTCGACGAGAACACGGGGCTTTGGCTGATCAGCCGATACGAAGACGTGCGCTCCATTCTGCTCGATCCGGAGAATTTCCTTCCGGACAATGCGATCGACGCGATCGGACGATTCTCGGTACAGACGCTTCGCGTCCTCGCGAGAGCCAGGTTCGACCTCCCGCAAACGCTTGCAAACAACAGCTCGGACAGCCACGCCGGCTATCGGCGCATCATGACCAAGCTGTTCAACGCCCAGGCCGTGAGCGCCTCGGTGCCGATGGTCGAGAAGGTCGTGGCGGAGGCGCTCGACGACGTCGAGCAGCGGCTCGCCGCCGACGGCGCGTGCGATCTGGCCACGACCATCGCGCGGGACGTCCCCTTCCGGGTGATGCTGCGGCTCCTCGGTCTGGAATCGGCCATCGACGTGGACATCGACACCCTGGCCCGCTGGAGCGACGCCTCCCTGGAACTGTTCTGGGGGCGGCCGCGCGGCGAGCGGGAGGTGGCGCTGGCCCGCGAGGCCGCCGCGTTCTACTCCTGGCTCACCGACCTGGTCTCGCAGCCGGCGCCCGAGACCGGCACGCTGCTCGGCGCGCTGGCCGCGCACCGGCTGCCGGACGGGGAGCCGCTGGGCGTGCCCCAGAAGGCGGCGGTGGTCTACTTCATGATCATCGCCGGTCAGATGACGACCACCCAGATGCTGAGCACCATGTACCGCAGGGCACTGCGGGAGCCCGGCCTGTGGCAGCAGTTCGCCGCCGAACCGGCGACCGTCGCGCCCTGGACCGAGGAGGTGCTGCGGCGGGATCCGCCGATCACCACCTGGCGCCGGGTCACCGGCCGGCCGATGACCCTGTCCGGCGTGGAGCTCCCGGCCGGAGCGCCGCTGCTGCTGATGCTGTCGTCCACCGGCTCGGACACCGAGGTCTTCGAGAATCCCGAACAGCTCTGCCCGTACCGGTCCAACGTGCGCAAGCACCTGTCCTTCGGCATCGGGCGGCACCGCTGTTCCGGGGCCGAACTGGCCCGGATGGAGGCCGATGTGGTGATGCGGATGACGGCCGCCCGCCTGCCGGACCTGCGGCTCTCGGACGGGACCTCGCCGCGGATGCTGGCCCTGCTCTCGTTCCGCGCCCCGCTGCAGGTTCTGGTGGAACGGGGCTGACCGGCCGTACGGGGCCGGCCGCCGCGGCGACGGGCCGGTGCGCCTTCACCGCACCTCCCGCATGCCGTGGCGGCCGTCCAGCAGGAGGCTCCGTACCCGCCCGTGGTCGATCTTCCCGCTGGAGGTGTGCGGCAGCTCCTCGGCCTCGAAGAGCCGCCGGGGGCACTTCTGCCGCGACACGTGGGCCGAGGCCCGCTCGCGTACCTCCGCGAGGCCCAGGCGGGCCCCCGGCCGCCACCTGACCACGGCGCACACCAGGTCGCCCCAGTGCTCGTCGGGCAGTCCGACGACGGCGGCCTCGGCGATCTCCTCCAGCCGGAGCAGGGCGGCGGCGACCTCCTCCGGGTACACGTTGAGCCCGCCGCTGATCAGCATCCCCTGCTTCCTGCCGACGAGGTGCAGATAGCCGCGCTCGTCGACGCGTCCGATGTCCCCGACGGTGAACCAGCCCTCGCCGTCCGGTGCTTCGACGTGGTCGGCGGACAGGTAGCGGGTGAAGAGCATGTCGCTGCGCACGTGGACCTGGCCCGGCTCGTTCACGCCGACCTCCTCCCCCGAGGGCGAGCGCAGCGAGAGCTCCACGCCGGCCACCGGCCTGCCGACCGACTCGCGCGGACCCTCGTCGTCGCCGTGGAGCACGGAGACGAGGCTGAGCTCCGTCGACCCGTAGAACTCCACGGCGTCGGCGTTCGGGAAGAGGTCCGCAGCCGTCGCACGGCTGGCAGGTGACCACTTCGCGCCGACCGACAGCAGGGAGCGCACACCCGGGAACCGGCGGCCCGGCTGCCGGCGCGCGTGTTCGAGCAGCGCCTGGAACATGGTCGGCACGAGGTAGAGCCGGGTGACGCCGTGCCGCTCGACGTGGTCGAGTGCGCGTCCCGCGTCGAAGGCGGGCATCAGGCGGACGGTCGCACCGGCGTGCAGTGCGTGCACGAGCCCGAAGAGGAAGTGCGAGTGCGCGAGCGAGCCGGGCAGCAGCACCGTGTCGCCGGTGCCGATCCCGAACTCGGCGGTGTAGCGGTCGAAGGTGCGCAGCCAGGAGCGGTGCGAGCGGACCACCCCCTTGGGCCGGCCGGTGCTCCCCGAGGTGAAGCCGACGTAGAACGGCGAGCCGTGCGGCACCTCGGCGAAATCCGGAAGGGGTTCGAGCTCCTGGCGCTCCCCCTGGTGCGGGCGCAGCCATGCTTCGAGGCCGCCTCCCGCCACCTCCACGAGGGCGGCCGGGGGCAGGAGCCGCGCGAGCGGCCCGTCGGCGCTCTCGCAGAACAGCCGGGCCGGGGGTGCGTCGCCAAGGACCGCGGCCAGTTCGGCGGCGCTCCACGCGGGATCGAGGACCATCACCGGGATACCGGCGACGGCGGCTCCCAGGAAGATACTCGGGAACTCCTCGCGGTTGCCCAGGAGTACGGCGACGCGTGTCCCGGGTCCGGGAGCGGGGCCGAACTCGGCGCGCAGGGCCCGGGCGACGGCGAGCGCGCCGCGCCGCAGCGCGCCGTAGCTCCACCGCCGCCCGGCCGCGTCGCCGATGGCGAGGGCGGCCCGGTCGGGTGACTTCGTGGCGTTCGAGAGGAACCCACCGGCGATCGTCATGACGGACTCCCTCACTCGGCCCGGGCCGTTCGCTCGTCCTGGGGCAACTGCCTTACCAGGGGCTGTGCTTGACCACCACGTCGATCGCCCGGTCGATCTCCGCCTCCGTCAGGTCGGCGCGGGAGGTGAGCCGGATGCGGGAGAACCGGTCGGGCACCGAGGGCGGGCGGAAGCACGCCACCTTGAGGCCGTCGTCCAGGCAGTCCTGCGCCCACTGCGCGGTCTGCGCCGCGGAGGGCCCGCGTACCGAGACCACCGCGGCCTGCGCCTCGGTCACCGGCAGTCCGGCGGCCGCCAGTCGTTCGGCGAGGGCCACCGCCACGGCGCGGGTCCGGGCCGGACGGTCCGGCTCGGCGCGCAGGACCCGCAGCGCCGCCAGGGCTCCGGCGGCGGAGGCGGGGGCGAGCCCGGTGTCGAACAGGAAACTCCGGGCCATGTTCATGACGTGGTCGATCACCCGGCGGGGGCCGATCACCGCGCCGCCCTGGGCGCCCAGGGACTTCGACAGGGTGATGGTGGTGACGACGTCGGGAAGGCCGGCCAGCCCGGCGGCGGCCACCGCGCCCTCGCCCCGCTCGCCGATGACGCCGAACCCGTGCGCGTCGTCGACGAGCAGGCCCGCGCCGTTGCGGCGGCAGACGTCGAGAACGGCCCCGAGGTCCACCAGGTCGCCGTCGACCGAGAACACCGACTCGGTCACGGCCACCGCGCGCTGCTGTTCCCGTGCGGCGAGCGCCCGTTCCAGTGCCTGCGGATCGGCGTGCTCGACGTCGACCACGTCCGCGCCCGACAGCCGGTAGCCGTCGATCAGGGAGGCGTGGTTGAACGCGTCGGAGGCGATCAGCGTGCCGGGGCGGGCCAGTACGGTCACCGCGCCGAGGTTGGCCAGGTAGCCGGAGGAGAAGACCAGTGCGGCCTCCGCCCCGCTGAACTCGGCCAGCTCGCGCTCCAGTTCGGCGTGCACCTCGGTGGTTCCGGTCGCCAGGCGGGAGCCGGTCGACCCCGCGCCCCAGGTCAGTGACGCGTCGGCCACCGACCGGACCACGTCGGGGTGGCGGGTGAGGCCGAGGTAGTCGTTGCCGCCGAAATCGATCACGTTCGGCCGGGGTCCGCGGACCTGGATCCGGCGGGTGAGGCCCGCCCGGTCGCGGCGCCGCGTACTGTCGTCGATCCATGCGAACACGTCGTGCGGATCGCTCTTTCGCTCTGCTGTCATCGCTTCGCTCCGAACCTATCCGGCGGGGCCGAGGACCAGGACGCCGTTGTGGCCGCCGAATCCGAAGGACTGGGTGAGGGCCGGCCCCGGCTGCCACGTGCGGCCTTCGCCGGTGACCACGTCCACGGCGAGCGCCGGGTCGACGGTGGTGAGACCGATGGTCGGCGGGATCCGCCCGTGGCGCATGGACAGCAGCACCGCGACGGCCTCCAGCGCACCGCCGGCGCCGAACGCGTGGCCGGTCGCCCCCTTGGTGGAGGTCACCGGCGGGCACTCTTCGAACACCGACAGGATGGCGTTGGTCTCCGCCTCGTCGTTGCGCAGGGTGCCCGTGCCGTGTGCGTTGATCTGCCGTACGTCCTGAGGGCGTACGCCCGCGTCCTCCAGGGCGAGGCGGATGCACCGGGCGGCGTCGCCGCCGCCGGGGGCGGGCATGGTGATGTCGTGGGCGTCGGCCGTGCTGGCCGAGCCGAGGACCTCGCCGTGGATGGTGGCGCCGCGGGCCACTGCCGTGTCCCAGTCCTCCAGCACGAGCACCGCGGCGCCCTCGGCGATGGCGAAGCCGTCGCGTTCCGCGTCGAACGGCCGGGTGCGGCCGGTGGAGGACAGGGCCCGCATGTTGGTGAACCCGGCCACGATGGTGGGCGTGACGGCGGCCTCGGTGCCCCCGGCGAGCATCCGGTCACAGGTGCCGTCGGCGATCATCCGTGCGGCGTGCCCGATGGCGTGGGTGGCCGCGGCGCACGCGGTCTCCAGGCTCTCGCACGGGCCCCGCCAGCCCTGGCGCATGGCCACCGTCGCCGCGGCGGCGTTGGCCATCATCATGGGCACGAGGAACGGGGAGACCCGCCGTCCGCCGCGTTCGTGGTGGATGACGCTCTGCCGTTCGAAGGTGCTGACGCCGGCGAGGGCCGTGGCGACGACGACGCCGCTGCGTTCGGCGTCGACCTCGGTGAGGCCCGCGTCGCGGTGGGCCATGTCGGCGGCCGCGACCGCGAACTGGGTGAACCGGTCGGTGTGCCGGGCCTCCCGGACCTCCATCCAGGGCGACGGATCCCAGTCCGTCAGTTCCCGGTGTCCGTCCGGCGGTGCCTGGAAGAGGCCTTCCCAGAAGGCTTCCGCCCCCGTGCCGCAGGCGCTCACGACACCGATTCCGGTGACGGCGACGCGGCGTCCCCCGTTGTCCTTGCCGTTCATCACGCGACCAGCGAGAGGATCAGTCGGTGCAGGTCGTCGACGGTCCGGATCTCCTCCACGGACTCGTCGGGCACCGAGATGCCGAACTCTTCCTCGATGGCCATGACCAGTTCCACCTGGATGAGACTGCTGGCGCCGAGGTCCTCGGTCAGGCTCGCGTCCGGGGTCACGGACTCGGGCTTGACCTGCAGGACGTCGACCGTGCAGGTGGTGAGGCGGTCAAAAACGTCGTCGTTAGCCACGGGTGGCCAACCTCCCCCAAAATAAGATGAATTGTATATTTTTCATACTGTTCCAGCTTCCGGGCGGCCGTGTCGGCGCTCGAAGGCCGGAAGTCTTCAAGGTCACACCTCGCGCACGGGCTCCGGCAGCGCGCCGGCGGGCGCGTGCCCGGCCCGGTCCTTGCGCGCCGCGCGGACCCTCGGCAGGACGACGAGGGCCAGAGCGATCAGCTCCAGGCATGCGCCCGCCCAGGCCAGGGCGGCCGGCGAGAGCCGGTCGAGCACGGCGCCGCCGACCGCGCCGCCCAGGGCCACGCCGAGGTACGACGCGGAACTGTTGACGGAGATGGCCACGCTCGGCGCCGTCGGTGCAAGGTCGAGCACGCGGTGGATGGCGGTGGGCGGTTCGGCCCAGTACACCGTGCCCCAGGCGACGGTCACGGCGAGGAACACCAGCCCCACGACCGTCGATCCGGAGGCGAACCAGCTCGCGAGCACGGCCAGCAGCACCATGGACACCACGACGCCCGACACCGCACCGGTGAAGGTGCGTTCCGCCCCGATGCGGTCGCTGAGCCGGCCGCCGACCGCATTGCCGAAGGCGCCCGCCACACCGAACACCAGCAGGACGATGCTCACCCGCGCGTCGTCCATGCCCGTCGTGGCCCGGGTGAAGGCGGCCAGGTAGGTGAAGACGGTGAAACAGCCCGCCACCGCGAACAGGTTGGCCAGGACGGACAGCAGCACCGGACGCTGCGCGCCGATCCGCAGCCGGTCGCGCATGCTGATCACCGGCGGCTGGGGCACGGCGGGCAGCACCAGGAACAGCCCGATGAACACGGGCACG
Organism: Streptomyces avidinii; assembly: GCF_045161815.1. NCBI lineage: Bacteria > Bacillati > Actinomycetota > Actinomycetes > Kitasatosporales > Streptomycetaceae > Streptomyces > Streptomyces avidinii. The sequence continues at coordinate 7,231,950 of NZ_CP108863.1, read as the reverse complement.
GCCAGCACCACGACCAGCGCCAACGTGAGGCGCCAGCTGCCGAGTTGCCCGACCAGCGTACCTCCGGGGACCCCGAGCGCGGTGGCCACGGTGAGCCCGCCGATGATCAGGGAGACGGCCCGGCCCCGGTACCGCTCCCCCGCGAGCGCGGTCGCGGTGGCCGCCGCCGTGTTCATGTAGAGCGCGGCGCTGATCCCGGCCAGGATCCGGGCCGCCATCAGCACCCCGTAGGTCGGCGCGAGGGCGCCCAGCACGTTGGCGAGCAGGAAGGCCAGCATCGAGCCGCGCAGCATGACCCGCCGCGACAGGCCGGCGGTCAGGGTCATCAGGACCGGGGCACTGATCGCGTAGCTCAGGGCGAAGGCCGTGACGAGCTGTCCGGCCACCGGTTCGGACACGTCCAGTTCCCCGGCGATACGCGGAAGAATCCCACTGATGACAAAGCCGTCGGTGCCGACGGCAAAGGAGCCGATGGCGAGAAGCGCCAGAATCACCTTGTGGGGCATGACGCCTCCCGGGGACCCTGCGCGGGATCACGCATGTCAGGATCGTGAATTTTCCCAGCTCCCCTTTCAGGTCGAGCCGGTCTCGTGAACCGGCTTTACGAACGGGGTTGTTCGGATCAACGTACCAGCAATCAAGTCGCGACAATAACGGCATTAACGTGAGGGCGATCACCTTGATCAGTGGCCGAAAAGCACCGCTGTGCCGACGACTCGATCAAGAAGGGAAGCCGATTTCAAGTCAAACCCCATACCCCCGGAGTAGATGTGGCTTGAATGCATCGGGCCGGTCGTTATATTCGGACCGCTTTGTCGGTGCCTGATTCCGGCGAAGCGCCTTCAAGAGGACGAACCGTCAGGAGGATTCGGATCCCATGTCTTCAGCCATGCCGCCGCCCCTGGACCCCGAGCAACTCGTCGCCCTCGACCGGGCCCACGTATGGCACCCGTACGCCCCCATGCCCGGGCGCACCGACCCGGTGGTCGTCGAGTCCGCCTCGGGCGTCCGGCTGCGTCTGGCGCGGCCCGCGGAGGGGGCCGACGAGCTCATCGACGGCATGTCCTCGTGGTGGGCGGCCGTCCACGGCTACGGGCACCCGGTGCTGGACGAGGCCGTGCGCGACCAGCTCGGCAGGATGAGCCACGTGATGTTCGGCGGCATCACCCACGAGCCCGCCGTACGGCTGGCCGCGAAGCTCGTCGAGATCACCCCCGACCCGCTGCGGCACGTGTTCCTGTCCGACTCCGGATCGGTGTCCGTCGAGGTCGCGGTCAAGATGTGCCTGCAGTACTGGCGTTCCCTCGGCCGCCCGGCGAAGCGCCGGCTGCTGACCTGGCGGGGCGGCTACCACGGCGACACCTTCCAGACGATGGCCGTGTGCGACCCGGACGGCGGGATGCACAGCGCCTGGGCGGGCCTGCTGCCGGACCAGGTGTTCGCGGACCGCCCGCCGGCCGGCTTCGACGCCGGTGTGGACCAGGAGTACGCCGCTCACCTGGCAGATCTCCTGGAGCTGCACGCGCACGAGCTGGCCGCCGTGATCGTCGAGCCGGTGGTGCAGGGCACGGGCGGGATGCGCTTCCACTCCCCCGGCTACCTGCGGCTGCTGCGCGAGCTCGCCGACGCCCACGACGTGCTGCTCATCTTCGACGAGGTGGCGACCGGATTCGGCCGCACCGGCGAGCTGTTCGCCGCCGACCACGCCGGTGTCACCCCCGATGTGATGTGCCTGGGCAAGTCCCTGACCGGCGGGTACCTGTCCATGGCCGCCACGCTCTGCACCCCCCGGATCGCCGACGGCATCTCGCGCGGCGAGCTTCCCGTCCTCGCGCACGGGCCGACCTTCATGGGCAACCCGCTGGCCGCCGCCGTGGCCAACGCCTCCATCGAGCTGCTGGTCCGGGGCGACTGGCGCACACAGGTCAAGCGGATCGAGGCGGAGCTGCGGACGAATCTGGAGCCGGCCCGGACGCTGCCCGGCGTGGTCGATGTACGGGTGCTCGGCGCCATCGGCGTGGTCCAGCTCGACCACGACGTGGACGTGGCCGCCGCCTCCCGGGCCGCGATGCGCGCGGGCGTGTGGCTGCGCCCCTACCGCGACATGGTCTACTCCATGCCCCCGTTCATCACCGGTGACGAGGATCTGGCGCGGATCGCGGACGGCGTCCTGGCGGCCGTGGAGGCCGGCTGATGCCCCCTCAGTACTGAATGCGGCATTCCGTTCTGATGCCCCGCCAACTGACTCGAGTAACAACTCACCGCGTTACCGCAGGTCGCAAGTGGGTTGAGTCACACGGGGATGCATATTCGGCCCGGCATGGCTAGCATCGAACGTTGGAACGACCTTCTCGGACCGGCGCACCGACCACACGACCAGTCCGTGCGTCCGGGAAGATCCGAGCTGTGACAGACATTACGGGGGCTAGAAAATGTCAGTTTCATCCGCATAGCCATGCGCATCCGCCTGAGCATGCCGACGTGCGCTCAATTCAGCGCCATCGATTCACATCACCGATGAATCACCACCGATAGAAAAGTCGGTCAGCCGGATCACTGTGCCCAAAAGGCCGTTCCGGCCATCAAGGAGCTCGACCACATCGTGATAGACCTGCGGATCCTTCTCGTAGACAACTATGACTCCTACACGTGGAACCTCTTCCAGCTGATATGGAAGGTTGCAGGCGTGCCTCCCGTCGTCGTGCGGAACGACGAGGCGACGGCGGACGAACTGCTGAGACAGGACTTCACCCACGTCGTGATCTCGCCGGGCCCGGGCACCGCGGCCAGGGACGAGGACTTCGGGCTCTGCCGGGCCCTGCTGGAACAGGCGACCGTGCCCGTCCTCGGCGTCTGTCTCGGCCACCAGGGCCTGGCACTGGCCTTCGGGGGCGACGTCCGGCACGCGCCGGAGATCGTGCACGGGCAGACCAGCGCGATCACCCACACCGGGACCGGTGTCTTCGCCGGCATCCCGCAGGGCTTCCGGGCCGTGCGCTACCACTCCCTCGCCGTCACCGAACCGCTGCCGGCGGACCTCGTCGCGACGGCCTGGTCCGAGGGCGGTCTGCTGATGGGGCTTCAGCACCGCGAACGACCGCTGCACGGGGTGCAGTTCCATCCCGAGTCGGTGGACAGCGAGTACGGCGAGGAGATCATCGCCAACTTCCTCGGCATCGCGCCCGCGCTCCGCTGGAGCGAACTCGAGGTCGAGCTCGACACCGAGGGCCTGTTCCTGCGCGCCTTCGCCGAGAGCCCGTACAGCTTCTGGCTCGACAGCTCGCGCACGGCCTACGGGATGGGCCGCTACAGCTACCTCGGCGCCTGCGCCGGGGACGGCCTGGAGGTGCTGCGTGCCTACGCGGGCGCCGACGTCGTCGAACGCGAGACCCACGAGGCCATGGAACGCCTCTCCGGCACGGTCTTCGAGCACCTGCGGGCGGGGCTCGCGACCACCCCCGTGGCGGCCGGCGCCTCGCCCGTACCGTTCGCGGGCGGCTACCTCGGCTACCTCGGCTACGGCGTCAAGGGGAGCGTCGGCATCGGCCGTCCGGGCAGCGGCGAGCGGCCGGACGCGGAGCTGCTGCGCGTCGACCGCTTCGTGGCCTACGACCACGAGGCCGACCGGCGCTACCTGATCACGGTGGGGCTCTCCGCCGAGGAGCACGACGCCTGGTGCGAGGAGGTGCGCGCGCTCGCGCGGCGCCCCCTGGTGCCGCGGCCCCGGCGGGAGACCGCACCGGCCGTACTGGAGCCCGGCGTCGACCGGGAGACGTACCTGAAGCACTTCGAGACCGTGCAGCAGTGGCTCCGGGACGGCGACTCGTACGAGGCCTGCTACACGTACCAGATCAGCGGGACCAGCGAGGCCGACCCGCTGGAGACCTACCTGCGGCTGCGGGCGACCAATCCGGCCCCCTACGCCGCGTACGTGCGCCTCGGCGAGCGCTCGCTCCTGAGCTCCTCGCCGGAGCGGTTCATCACGGTGGCGGGCAACGGCGAGGTCGAGGCCAAGCCGATCAAGGGCACCGCCCCGCGGCACGCCGACCCGGTGGCCGACGAGGCCGCGCGCGCGGCGCTGGAGACGGACCGCAAGATCCGCAGCGAGAACCTGATGATCGCGGACCTGCTCCGCAACGACCTCGGCCAGGTCTGCGACACGGGCACGGTGCACGTGCCCAAACTGATGGCGGCCGAGTCCTACGCCACCGTGCACCAGCTCGTCACCACGGTGCGCGGACGGCTGCGCGCCGACCGCGGCGCGGTCGACTGCGTGGAGGCGCTCTTCCCCGGCGGTTCGATGACCGGCGCGCCGAAGAAGCGCACGGTGGAGCTGCTGGACGGACTGGAGCCGGAGGAGCGCGGGGTGTACTCCGGCAGCCTCGGGTTCTTCGGCTTCGACGGGGCGGCGGACCAGTCCATCGTCATCCGCACCATCGTCTGGGAGGGCAACCGCGTGCGCATCGGCGTGGGCGGGGCGCTCATCGTGCTCTCCGACGGCGAGGAGGAGTTCCAGGAGACGCGGCTCAAGGCCCGGGCGCTGCTGCGGGTCCTGGGCGTCGAGGAGCTGCACGAGGCCACATCGGGAACGGCTGCGAGGTACCAGGGATGAGCACGCTCGAATTCGAGACCGGTCCGGCGAAGCCGGAGGAGGCACCGGCCGTCGCCGAGGCGGTCACCGCCCTCCTGCGGGAGCTGCGCCAGGACGACACCCACACGATCCCCGGGCTGGACGGGGCCGTGGACGCGGCCGTCGCCGGCCGGGACGGCACCGGAGTGCTGGTCGCGCGGGACGGACAGGGGCGCGTGGTCGGCGTACTGGGGTACACGACCCAGACCGCCCTGCGGCTCGCCGCGCCGTACCGGCACGTCCAGGAGCTGTGGGTGGAGCCGGCGCTGCGGTCGCGGGGCGTCGCTGCCCTGCTGCTGGAGGCCCTCGACGGGCTGTGCGCCGCCGACGGCGTCCGGCGGGTCGAAGTCTGTCTGCCCGCGGAGGAGTTCCCCTCGTTCCCGCGGACCCGGGCGTTCTACGAGCGTTCCGGTTTCCGCGTCATCGGCCCGCGCGTGATCAAGGACCTGTCATGACGCTGCATGTGGTGATACCCGAGGCGTCCGAGGCGCTGCCGTTCACGGTCGAGCCGTCCGGTGCCCAGGTGGCCAGCAAGGAGATCCCGGAGCGGATCCACGAGATCCTGGCCGGTCTGCTCGACGGCGGCGCGGTCTCCGCCCCGCTCGGTGCGGACAGCCTCGCCCGCGCCGGGCGGCTGGTCGGGGCGGTGCACGACAAGGAGCTGCTGGACCACCTGCGCCACGGGGTGCCCGAGGGTGCGGAGTCGGTGCTCGACAGCGCCTTCTCGGCCCCCGGGCTGGAGCAGGAGACCCCGGTCACCCGCGGGGTGTGGCCCGCGGCGCTGGGGGCGGCGGCCGCGGCCGTCCGGGCGGCCGAGCTGACGGCCCGCCACGGGGAGAACAGCTACGCCCTGGTGCGGCCCCCGGGCCACCACGCGGGTCCCGGCTGGTACGGCGGCTACTGCTTCGTCAACAACGCCGTCGTCGCCGCGCGGACCCTCCAGGAGGAGGGCGTGACGCGGGTCGGCATCCTCGACGTCGACTACCACCTGGGCAACGGCACCCTCGCTCTCGTGCAGGGCGATCCCACCCTGCCGTTCGCCTCGGTGCACTCCAGCGATCCGAAGGACTTCCCGTACGCCTTCGAGCCGGGGCCGGGTCTCTTCGGTGTCCGGTCCGATCCGACCCAGGAGGGCTTCCTGGCACTCGTCGCGGACGCCCTGGCCCACCTGCGCCGCGAGGAGGCGGCGGCGCTGGTGGTCTCGGTCGGCTACGACGTCCTCGCGGGCGACCCGCACGGCTCCTGGACCCTGCCACCGGAGGTGTTCGGGCCCGTCGCCGCGCTCATCGCCGAGCAGCGGCTGCCCACCGTCTTCGTCCAGGAGGGCGGATACGGACTCCCGTCCCTGCGCGGCGCCGCACGCGCCCTGGCCCTGGAGGCCTCGTGATGACGAACGCGACTCCCGAAAGCCTGCTCCAGCCGTTCCGGGAGCGGCTGGAGGCACTGGACCAGCAGCTGGCCGAGCTGGTGGCGGCGCGCCTGGCGATCTGCTGCGAGGTGGCCGAGGTCAAGCGGGCCAACGGCATTCCGATGATGCAGCCGCACCGGGTCACCGCGGTCCGCGAGGCGTACGCGGCCCGCGGCGAAGGGCTGGACCTGTCACCCGATTTCATGCGCTCACTGGCGACCCTGCTCATCGACGAGGCGTGCCGCCTGGAGGACGAGATCATCGACGCTCCCGCGGCTGCCACCGCGGAGGCACTGCGATGACCCTGACCTTCACCACCCTCGGTCCCGAGGGAAGCTGCCACGAGAACGCCGTACAGCACTACTTCGGGTTCCAGGGCATCGAGAACGACGCGAAGATCGACCTCACCATCGACCTGCACGAGGGCCTCGAACGGGTGCGCCGCGGCGAGTCCGACTACCTCGTGCAGTGCAGCGCGCACCCCGAGGTGCACCTGCTCACCGAGCGGTACTTCAGCGAGGTCCACGTGGTGGACACCTTCGTGTATCCCACCAAGGAACTGGTGCTGCTCAGCCGCGCCGACGTGGAGCGGCCGAGGTCGCTGGGCCTGGTCCCGGCGACCGCCGGCTACGTGGACGTGTCGCAGTGGGAGGAGGTCGTTCCCGTGGCGTCCAAGCCCGTGGTGGGCGCCGGGCTGCTGGCCGGGGCCTACGAGTCCGGCCTGACGCACCTGGAGTACCTGGAGAAGTCGAACGGCACGCTGCGCCTGGACCGCTACATCGGCGCGGTGACCACCACCTGGGTCGTCTACGGACGCCGTCCGAGGTTCTCGGGCGAAGTGATCGGCACCAAGTGCCGCGAGTACCTGTTGGGAGAGGGCGCATGAGCGGGACCGAATCCCCGGCGCGGAAGATCCGCGTCTGTGACACCACGCTCCGCGACGGTGAGCAGACCTGCGGAGTGGCCTTCCAGGTCGAGGAGAAGGTGAAGATCGCCCGTCTCCTCGACGAGATGGGCGTCGACGTCATCGACGCCGGGTTCCCGGCGTCCTCGCAGGCCGACCAGGACGCCGTGCGCGGCATGGCCGAGCTGGGTCTGAACGCCCGTGTGGTGGCGTTCTGTCGGCCGAACCGCAGCGAGATCGATCTCGCCAGGGCGTGCGGCGCCGACTCCATCTACACCTTCGTACCGACCTCCGACGTGCACATGCGGGTCAAGTTCGGCGGTACGGACAGCGCGGTGCGCGACCGGCTCAAGCGGGAGATGGCCGACGGCATCGCCTATGCCAAGGGCCTCGGCATGTACGTCGGCTGCGGCTCCGAGGACGCCACCCGGACCTCGTACGACTACCTGGAGGAGGTCCTCGTACTCGCCCAGGAGAGCGGCGCGGACCTGGTCGGCGTGGCGGACACGGTCGGCTCCACGACCCCCGACGCCTTCCGCTCGCTCATCCAGCGGCTGCGCTCGCAGATCCACGTGACGCTCTCGCTGCACTGCCACAACGACTTCGGCCTGGCCACGGCCAACACGGTCGCGGGCATCCTGGGCGGCGCGGACGAGGTGCAGTGCACCATCAACGGCCTCGGCGAGCGGGCGGGCAATGCCTCCCTGGAGGAGGTGACGGTGGCCCTCACCCAGCTGTACGGGTTCGAGACCAATGTCGACCTGTCCCGCCTCAAGCCGATGTCGGAGATGATCGCCGGCCTGTCGGGCATCGAGGTCAGCCCGATGAAGCCGATCGTCGGCGGGAACGCCTTCTCGCACGAGTCCGGCCTGCACGTGTCCTCGGTGATGAAGGACTCCACCGCCTACGAGCCGCTGCGGCCCGAACTGGTGGGCCACACGCGGCGGATCGTCATGGGCAAGCACTCCGGCAAGGGGATCATCTCCCACGTGCTGGACGCCCACGGGCTCGCGTACGACGACGAGGTCCTCGGCGCGGTGCTCCGCGAGGTCAAGGAGGTCTCGGTGCTGTCGAAGTCCAGCGTCACCGAGGCGCAGGTCGTGGAGATCCACCGCAAGCGAACGGCCCTGGTGGTATGAGCACGGAGCAGGAACAGGCACAGGAGCAGGACACCTCCGCCTGGTTCGAGGACCAGGCGTTCTGGAACGACTTCTACCCGCACCTCTTCTCCCCGGAGCGTGCCGCGCAGGCGGTGCGCATCGTCGAGCGGTCCCCGCTGTTCCGCTTCCCGGCCGGTTCGCGTGTGCTCGATCTGTGCTGCGGGCCCGGCCTGTTCACCGTGCCGCTGGCCCGCGCGGGCCACGCGGTCACCGGGGTGGACCTCAGTGCCCCGATGCTCTCGCGCGCCCGGACGCACTGCCGGGAGGCGGGCGTCGAGGCCCGGTTCGTGGAGGCGGAGATGCTCGGCTTCGCCGAACCGGGTGCGTTCGACGCCGTCGTCAACATGTTCACCTCGTTCGGGTACTACGACCGGCACGAGGACAACGTCCAGGTCCTGCGCAACATCCACACCAGCCTCGCGCCGGGCGGCACCCTGCTGATCGACGTCGTCGGCAAGGAGATCCTCGCGCGGCTCGACGAGCGCGTGTCCCTGTCCGAGCGGGACGGGAAGGTCCTCGTGCAGCGCGACACCGTGCTCGACGACTGGACCCGGCTGCGCAGCGACTGGTACTCGATCGAGGGCTCCCGCGCGGCGACCGGTTCGATGACGCTGTTCCTGTACAGCGCCGGCGAGCTGCGGGACATGCTGGGCGCCGCCGGTTTCACCGACGTGCGGTTCCACGGGGACTACGACGGCGCGCCGTACGACCACCGGGCCGAGCGCCTGGTCGCGGTCGCCACGAAGGGCGTGGGCGTCCGTGGGAACTGAGGTCGCCGTCGTACGGTCGGCATCGGATGTCGACCGGGAGGAGTGGGACGCGCTCGTCCCCCGGGCGCAGGTGTACCTGTCCCACGACTGGCTGCGCGCGGTCGAGGAGTGCTTCGGCTTCGAGCTGGTCATGTTCCTGCTGCGGGACGGGGAGCGCACCGTGGCCGCGGTGCAGGGTCTGCTGGTCCGGGACCCGGACGCGTTCCCGTACCACGATCCGACGGGGGCGCTCTTCGGCGACTACGAGATCGACCACCTCACCCGCGCCCTGGCCCGCGACCGGTCGCCGCAGGAGTCCGCCGAGGCGGCGGCCCTGCTCACGGCCGTCGTGCGCACGGAGGCCGGCCACACGCGTGCGGCCGGCTATCCGGCGCTGGTGATGACCAGTCCCTACGGGTACGCGAGCGGTGTGCTCACCCTGCCGGGCATCGACCGGCGGGCGGCGATCGGCGAACTCCTCGCCGGGGTGGAGGAGTTCTGCCGGGACGAGGCGATCCCCTCGCAGTCCTTCCTGTGGGAGTCCGGCACCGACGGGGACCTGCACCGCGCCCTCGCCGACCACGGCTACCTGGAGTTCCTCTCCGACCTGGAGTACGACCTCGACACCGGGTCCTGCACCTCGCTGGATGAGTACCTGGGCACCCTGGAACGCAAGCGCCGCACCGTCGCGCGGGCCGAGATCCGCAAGTTCGCCGAGGGCGGGATGCGGGTCGAGCGGATCACGGACCCGGACCCGGCGGTGATCGCCCGTTGCGCCGAACTCTCCGAAGGACAGCAGAAGAAGTACGGACTGCCGGTCGACCGGACGGCGATGGAGCGGCTGTTCACCGCACTCCTCGGTGCCCCGCGACTGGCTCCCGCGCTGTACGTGGTGCGCCGCGAGGAGACGGAAGGGGCCGACTTCGGGGGCTTCCTGCTGTGCCTGGAGGCGGGCGGCGTCCTGCACCCCAAGTTCCTCGGCTTCGACGACGCCGCCGTCGGGGCCACGTACTCCTACTTCAACCTCGTCTTCTACCACCTCGTCGAACTGGCCGTCGGCGGTGGCTCCCACCGCATCGCCTACGGCATGGGTTCGGCCGACGCGAAGCGGCTGCGCGGCTGCCGGCCCTCCGCGGTGCGCGGCTGGATCCGGTTCTCCTCACCGGCGGCGCAGCGGCGGATCGAGCCGTACGTCGCCGTCTTCGACTGCCTCAAGAAACAGCTTCTCGGTAACCAGGATGGACGCGTTCTGCGATGACACTCGTACGACAGCTCTTCGAGCACAAACTCGGCCGTCCCGTCAGCACCGGCGAGGTCGTGGACCTGCCGTTCGACCTGTGCTGGGGCAGCGAGATGACCGTCAAGTGGGCCCTGGACATCCTTCGGGACTCCGGCTTCGACGACGCGTACATCGCCGCCGGCCTCGCCGCGCAGCGTGAGCGGACGGCCTTCGTCTTCGACCATGTCGTCCCCACCCACACCGCTTCGATGGCCTCGATCCTCGTCGAGCTGCGCCGGTTCGCCCGGAAGCACGGCATCAAGGTCTTCGACGTCGGCTACGACGGCGGCATCCAGCACAAGATCCTCATCGAGCAGGGGCTGATCCGCCCCGGCGACGTGGCGGTCGGTGCCGACTCGCACAGCTGCACCGCGGGCGCGATCGGCTCGCTCGCCACCGGCATCGGCTCCACCGACCTGGCCATGGCGCTGGTCCGGGGCAGCGTCTGGATGCGGGTGCCCGAGGCGACCCTGGTCCGCTTCCGCGGGAGCCTGCGCCCGCACGTGCAGGGCAAGGACGTGGCGCTGTACCTGTGCGGCCTGATCGGGGTGCACGGCGCGGTCTACCGCAGCCTTGAGTTCGGCGGTCCCGGCCTCGCCTCCCTGGCGATCACCGACCGGCTGTCGCTGAGCAACATGGCGGTGGAGATGGGCGCCAAGTACGGCCTGTTCCCCACCGACGGGGTGCTCGCCGACTACCTCGGCGACGAGGTCACCTACCCGACCTTCGCCATCGACGAGGACGACGCCGAGTACGTGGAGGTGATCGACGTCGACCTGGGCCTGATCGAGCCCACCGTCGCGCTGCCGTTCTCCCCCGACAACGCCGTCGGCACGCACCAGTTGCAGCACCTCCTGCGCCACTGGGACGAGTACGAGGGCCGCGCGGACCTGATGACCGGGGTGGCGCCGCTGGCCCGGCGCGCCGACGCGAACGGCGAGATCCCGGTCGACCAGGTCTTCATCGGCTCCTGCACCAACGGGCACCTGGAGGACCTGCGGGTCGTCGCGGACGTCCTGCGGGGCAAGCGCGTCAAGGAGGGGGTGCGGACCATCGTCATCCCGGCCTCCCAGAAGGCCTACCGGGCGGCGATGAAGGAGGGTCTCATCGACGTCCTGCTGGAGGCCGGCTGCTACGTGGAGTCCTCCAGCTGCGGGCCCTGCATCGGCATCAAGTCCGGTGTGCTCGGCAAGGGCGAGGTCGCGATCTTCACCTCCAACCGCAACTTCCGGGGTCGCTGCGGCGACGTGGACGCCAGTGTCGTCCTGGCCAGCCCCGCCATCGCGGCGCGGGCCGCGCTGACCGGCATGCTCGCCCCCATCGGCGACCGCGGCGACTACTACGCCGACGAGGACGCGGTGCGCGCCGGCATCGAGGAGCTGTTCGCGCTCCACGCGGCGCGCGAGGGCAGGGCGCCGGGGACCGGTGCGCAGGACGAAGCACCCGTGACGGCCCCGGACTCCGCCGCGGCGGCCGACGCCGGAAGCCTGGCCTGGGTCTTCGGCGACCACATCAACACCGATGTGATCCTGCCGGGCGTCTTCTGCCAGATCCCGGACCCGGCCGAGTACAAGAAGCACATCATGGCCCACGCGGGCAACCAGCCGTTCCTGGACCACTACGCGGGCACCGGGCACGATCTGAGCGGCTCGGTGATCGTGGGCGGGATGAACTTCGGCTGCGGCTCCTCCCGGGAGAACGCCCCGATGGGCATCAAGGCATCGGGCGCGCCGTTCGTCGTCGCGCACAGCTTCGCGCGGATCTTCTTCCGCAACGCCCTCAACATCGGCCTGCGGCTGGTCGAGGTCGGGGACTTCGCGTACGAGATCCGGGAGGGCGACCGGCTGGTCGTCGACGACGAGCGCGGCGAACTGGTCAACGTGACCCGGGGCACGTCCGCGCCCATCACCCCGCCCTCCGCGTTCGAGCGCGAGCTGCTGACCGCGGGCGGCCTCGTGGCGTACGCCGGTGAGCAGGTCCGGGCGGAGGCGTCGGCCGGATGAGTACCCTCGCGGTCATCCCGGGAGACGGCATCGGTCCCGAGGTCATGGCCGAGGTGCTGAAGGTGCACGCGGTGGTCGAGGACGCCTTCGGCACCGGGCTGAAGACCGAGGTGCTGCCCTACAGCGCCGACTGGTTCCTGGAGCACGGGGACGTCGAGATCGACATCCCCGCGATCGGCAGCGCCTACGGCGCGGTGCTGCTCGGCGCGCTCGGCGACCCCCGCATCCCGGACAACCGGCACGCGATCCAAATCATCGGCGGGCTGCGCCAGCAGCTCGAACTGAGCGTCAACCTGCGCCCGGTCCGGCTGCGCACCCTGGCCCACTGCCCCCTCAAGCACGTGCGCGAGGTGGGGGACGTGGACCTGGTGGTGGTGCGGGAGAACACGGAGGACGTGTACGTGGGGGTCGGCGGCACGGTCCGCGGCGGCCGCCCCGGCCATGTCGCCATGGAGGTCGGCGTCCACACCCGGTGGGCCGTGGACCGGGCCCTCACCGCCGCCTTCGAGCTCGCCCGCTCCCGCCCGCGCCACCGGCTCACCCTGGTGGACAAGAGCAACGCGATGCCGAGCGCCGGCCCGCTGTGGCAGAGCCGCTTCCGTGCCCTCGCCGCGTCCTACCCGGACGTGGAGTGCGACCACCTGTACGTCGACGCCGCCGCCATGGAACTGATCCGCAACCCGGCCCGGTTCGACGTGGTGGTGGCGAGCAACCTCTTCGGCGACATCCTCAGCGACGAGGCCTCCATGCTCGCGGGCGGGCTCGGGGTCGCGCCCTCGGCGAGCTACGACCCCGAGGACACCTCCTTCTTCGGCGTCTTCGAGGCGGTGCACGGCAGTGCGCCGGACATCGCCGGTACCGGCCGGGCCAACCCGCTGGCCTCGGTGATGAGTTACTCCCTGATGCTGGACCGGATGGGGCTGCGCGCGGCGCACCGTGCCGTGGAACGCGCCGTCGACGAGGTACTGCGCGGGGACCTGCTGACACCCGATCTGGGCGGCACCGCACGCACCGACGAGGTGGGCGACCTGATATGCCGGGCGATCGCCCGGCGCGACGAGGACCGATGATGAACGAACCAGCGAAGCTCATGTGGTGGCAGGGCAACATGGTCCCCGCCGGCCACACCGCGCTGACCCTCGCCAACCACAGCCTCCACTACGGACTCTGTGTCTTCGAGGGCATCTCCGCCTTCCCCTCCGGGGACGAGGGCCACCACATCTTCCGGCTCCAGGAGCACATGACCCGGTTCGCCGAGTCCTGCCGCCTGGTGGGGACCTCGCTCGCGCAGTCCCCCGCCGAGCTCGCCGCCGCCTGCCACGAGACGCTGACCGCCAATGGTCTGCGCCGGGCCTACCTGCGTCCCCTCGCCTTCCTCGGCGACGGGGTGCTCGGCCTGGCCGCGCCCGGCGCGCAGGCCCAGGTGGCCGTCCTGGCCTTCGACGTCTCGGGCTTCGACGCGGTGATCCGCGCGCAGCGGCCCCGGCTCGCCCTGTCCGAGGTCGCCCGGCTGAGCCCGCACGCCTACCCGACCAAGGCCAAGGCGTCGGCCGGCTACCTCAACTCCAGGATCGCCTGGCTGGACGCCCGGGAGCGCGGCTGCGACGACGCGCTGATGCTGGACGACACCGGGGCCGTCGCCGAGTGCACCGTGCAGAACGTCTTCGGGGTGCGCGGCCGTACCCTCCTGGTGCCCGACTCGCCCGCCGCACTGGACGGGATCACCCTGGACTCGGTCATCGAGCTGGCCGGCGACCTCGGGTACGCGGTGGACCGCGGCCCGCTGGCGCCGGCGGACCTGCTGGCCTGCGAGGCGCTGTGCGTGGCGAGCACCGCCGGTGGCGTCCGCCCCGTACAGAGCGTGGACGCGGCCGTGTTCGACACGGACAACCCCGTGGTGGCCGACATCGTGCGGGCCTACCGGCAGGCCGAGCTGGGGCTGCTGCCCGGCTATGCGAAGTGGGTGTCGGCCGGATGAGCGAGGCCCTCGTCGTCGATCTGTACGCCGCCCTCCCCGGGGAGGCGCGCGGGCGGATCGACGCGCTCGGCCGGGAGCACTGGCGCCGGGCGCACGCCGGGGTGCCGCGTCTCGCGGACTCCTGGTGCCCGACCCGGCCGCTGATGCTGGGCGCCGAGGCCTACGAGCTGGTGGGCGCGGTCGCGGACCGCGCGGCGGGGCTGGTGCTCGACGCGTGCCTGCGCCGGGTGACGACGGCCGGTGAGCTGCTGGCCGCCCTCTCCATGCCGCGGGAGCAGTTCCCGCTGCTGGATCCGGCGGAGCCGCTGGGCCCGCACCTGCTGACGTCCCTGCGCGCCGACGTGATGGTCGAGCGCGGCGTGCCCAAGGTCGTCGAGCTCAACATCGACGGGGCGATCGGCGGGGCCATCGAGGCCGACCTGATCGCCGCGCAGTTCCAGGAGGTCTACGCCGGGCCCGCCGGGGCCGGTGCGCAGGAACCCGTGGGCCCGTTGCGGACCCCGCCGTCCGCGGTCGACGCGTTCTTCGCCGAGCTGGTCTCCTTCCTCGGTCTGGCCGACGGCAGCACGCTCGTCGTCCCCGTCTTCCGCGAGGACGGCCTCGACCACCTGGCCGATCCGGACGACTTCATCTCCTTCCTGGCCCCCATGGCCGAACGGGGCAAGGCGCACGGCATCACCGTGGTCGGGTATCCGCTCGACCGGCTGACCCTCGACGACCGGCAGCGGCTGCGTGCCGGCGAGCAGGTCGCGCACGGGGTGTTCCGGCTCTTCCTGCCCGTCGAGCAGGCGGGCCCGGGGCTCGACGCCCTGGTCGGTGCCCTGCTGGCCGGCACGGCCCGGATGTACACCCCGGAAGCGACCAGCCCCGTCAGCGACAAGCGGGCGCTGGCCTGGCTCTGGGAGGACCTGGAGCTGCTGGACCCGGCCGACCGGGACTTCGTACGCCGCCACGTGCCGCACACCACGATGGCTCGGGCCGGGGCGCTCGGCGAGGACCGGACCTCCCTGGTGCTCAAACCCGGGGACGGCTACGGCGGCGCCGGAGTGACCATGGGCCGCTCGGTGACCGAGGAGGAGTGGCGGGAGCTGCTGCTGCGGGCCGCCGATCAGGGCGACCACATCCTCCAGCGCGTGGTGGACGCCGACCTCGTCACCCTGGAGTTCGCGCACGAGACGACCGGCGAGATCCGCAGCGCCGCCGTGCCCTGCGTGCTGGGTCCGATGATGTACGGCCGTGCGCTGTCGGGCGTCTATGTCCGGCACGCCACGCCCAGGCCCGGCGAACTCATCAACACGCACCAGGGCGCTGCCTCCAACAGCGTGCTGATCGTGGAGAGTCCGACGGTCCGGCAGTGAGCGTCGACGGCACCCGGGCCCCCACGCTGCGCGACCCGCTGCGGCAGCGGAACTTCCGCTGCCTGGCGGGCGGGCGCATGGCCACGTACTTCGCCAATGCCATGGCGCCGATCGTGCTCTCGTTCGCGGTGCTCGACCTGACCGGCTCGCTGATCGACCTGGGGATCGTGGTCGGGGCGCGGTCGGTGGCCAATGTGGCGCTGCTGCTGTTCGGCGGCGTGATCGCCGACCGGCTGCCGCGCCGGCTGGTGCTCCAGGGGTCGAGCGTGGCCGCCGGGCTGGCCCAGGCGGTGATCGCGGCGAGCGTGCTGCTGGGCTTCGCCTCCATCCCGGTGCTGGTCGTCATCAGCGTCATCAACGGCATGGTGTCGGCGGTCTCGCTGCCCGCGGCCGCCGCCCTCGTACCGCAGACCGTACCGGCCGGCATGATCCGGCCCGCGAACGCGCTCGTCCGGATGGCCGTCAACGCGGGCATGGTCCTCGGCGCCTCGACCGGCGGGATCGTCGTCGGCTTCGCGGGACCGGGCTGGGGCATCGCCGTCAACGCGGCGGTCTTCCTCCTCGCGGGGCTCAGCTTCGCCGGGCTGCGGGTGGCGAAGACCCCGTCGGCGGCGGACGGACCGGCCCGGCCGCTGGCCGAACTGCGCGAGGGCTGGTCGGAGTTCACCTCCCGGTCCTGGGTGTGGGTGGTGGTGCTCCAGTTCCTGGTCATCAACGCGGTGGTCGCCGGCGGACTGCAGGTCCTCGGGCCCACCATCGCCGACCAGTCCTTCGGCCGGACCACCTGGGGGCTGCTGCTCGCCGCGCAGACGGCGGGCGCCTTCGCGGGCGGCATCATCGCGGCCCGCACCCAGCCCCGGCACGCCCTGCGGATCGGAGCGGCCGTCGGCGCGTTCGAGGCGGTGCCGCTGCTCGCCCTCGCGACCACCTCGCACACGGCGCTGCTGCTGGCCGCGATGTTCATCAACGGTGTGGCGCTCGAACAACTCGCCGTCGCCTGGGACGTGTCCCTGCAGGAGAACATTCCTCCCGAGCGACTCGCCCGCGTGTACTCCTACGACGCGCTCGGCTCGTTCGTGGCCATCCCGATCGGCGAGGTGGCGGCCGGCCCGATCGCGCTCCACGTGGGCATCGACACCACGCTGGTGGCAGGCGCCGTCCTGGTCGTCACGGCCACGGGCCTCGCGCTGTGCAGCGCCGGCGTGCGCGGCCTGACCGTCAGACCCTCCGCACCTCGGCTGCAGGCCGGGGACGCGGCCGCATGACCACCATCGCACCGACAGCGGGAACAGCACCGCACACAGGGGGATCACCATGCCGCACGGCATATCTCTTATCGACAAACCGGGCTGGTACGCGGGGGAACCGTACCCGGCCGGCGCACTGGAGCACATAGCCGCGCTGCCGGCGGCCCAGCAGCCCGACTGGGCGGACCACCCGGAGCTCGGCCCGGTCGTCGGCGAACTGCGGGCCGCGCCGGGGCTGGTCGGCCCCCGCGACATCAGTAGGTTCGGCCTCCTGATCACCGAGGCCGCACAGGGCAACGTGAGCATCCTGCAGGCCGGGGACTGCGCCGAGGACCCGGCCGACAGCACGCCCGAGGCGGTGCGCGACAAGGTCCGCATGCTCGACGTCCTCGCCTCGGCGCTCTCGGAGATCACCGGGAGGCCGACGGTCCGGGTGGGCCGTATGGCCGGCCAGTACGCCAAGCCGCGCTCCCGGCCGACGGAGCGCCACGGGGACCGTGAACTACCGGTCTTCCGGGGCCACATGGTGAACCGGCCCGAGCCGGAGGCGGCGGCCCGCGCACACGACCCGCGCCGCCTCGTGGACAGCTACCGGGCCGCGCACGCGGTGTTCGAGACCCTGCGGACGGACACCGGATGGGACTTCCGGAACACCTGGACCAGCCACGAGGCGCTCGTCCTGGACTACGAACTCCCGCTGATCCGGGGCGACGGGCCGGGCCGGGCGTTCCTCTCGTCCACGCACTGGCCCTGGATCGGCGAGCGCACCCGCTCCGCCGGCGGGGCCCATGTGCGCCTGCTCTCCGCGGTGGACAACCCGGTGGCCTGCAAGGTCGGGCCGACGACCACCCCCGCGGAACTGCTCGAACTGTGCGCCCTGCTCGACCCGGAGCGCCGGCCCGGCCGGCTGACCCTGATCGCCCGTCAGGGTGCCGCCCGGGTGCGGGAGAACCTCCCCGCCCTCGTCGAGGCCGTACGCCGGGCCGGGCATCCCGTGGTCTGGATGTGCGACCCGATGCACGGCAACACCGTGACCGCCCCGGACGGCCGCAAGACCCGCCTCGTCGAGGAGATCGTCCGGGAGGTCGGGGGCTTCCTGTACGCGGTGGAGTCCGGCCGCGGGACCGCCGGGGGGCTCCACCTGGAGGCCACCCCCGACCGGGTACTGGAGTGCGTCCTCGACACCGAGGGCATGTCCGGGCTCGCCGGCCGGGCCGGACCGCTGTGCGATCCCCGGCTGAACGTGGAACAGGCGCTCGACGTCGTCTCCGCCTGGCGCGCCTGAGCCACCGCCGCCCACCGGCACCAGCCGGTCCTGCCACACCATCACACACGGGGGAACATCCGTCATGAACCATCATTCCGACCAGTCGGTCCGCGCGCTGCGCGGCCCGACCGTGGACCATCCGGCGCCCTACGGCGTCCCGGGCCTGATCCGGGCCGCGAGCGAGCGCACACCCGACGCGGTGGCCTGCACCGGCGCCGGGGAGACCTGGACCTACCGCCGTCTGGAGGAGGTCTCCGACCGCCTCGCCGCCGAACTGCTGCGCCGCGACCTGCCCGAGGACCGGCCCGTGGCCGTGCTGGCGCAGCGCGGACCGCACATGGTGGCCGCGCTGCTCGGCGTACTCAAGGCCGGACTGCCCTATCTGCCGCTGGCCACCGACGAGTCGGCCGAGCGGCTCGCGCTGATCCTGGACACCGCCCGGCCGGACCTGGTGGTGGGCACCGCCGGGGCACTGGCCGGCTGGCAGGGGCCGGCCGGCGCCGCCCTGCTGGACGTGGAGCCGCTGTCCGCCGATCCCGACGCGGCCTATGTGCCCGGCCCGCTGCGGCCCGTCGCCCCCGACCAGCCCGTCAACATCATCTTCACCTCGGGCTCCACCGGCACGCCCAAGGGCGTCGTGGTGCCGAGCGGCGGAGTCACCAACCGGCTGCTGTGGGGGCAGCGCCACTACGGGCTGACTCCCGAGGACCGTGTCCTGCAGAAAACCCCGTACACCTTCGACGTGTCCGGCTGGGAGATCTACTGGCCGCTCATCGTCGGCGCGCGGCTGGTCATGCTCGCCCCCGGTGAGCACGCCGACCCCGCCGCGATCATGCAGACGGTGACCGAACACCGGGTCACCGTCTGCCACTTCGTCCCGTCGATGCTCGACGAGTTCCTGCGCTGGCCGAACGCCGCGGACTGCACCGGCCTGCGGCACGTGTTCTGCAGCGGTGAGGCGCTGCCGGCCACGCTGGCGCGGGCCTGCGTCAAGACGCTGCCCGCCCGGCTGCACAATCTCTACGGACCCACGGAGGCCTCGATCGAGGTCACCTACTGGGACAGCCCCGAGGATCCCGCGCTGATCGACGACGTGCCCATCGGGCAGGCCGTCGACAATTGCGCACTTCTGGTGCTGGACCGGCAGGGCAGGCCCGTCCCGGACGGGGAGACCGGCGAACTCGCCATCGGCGGCGTGCCGCTGGCGCTCGGCTACCTCGGCCGCCCGGACCTGACGGATCGGGTGTTCGTCCCCGCCCCCGAGGGCACCGGCCTGGACCGCGTCTACCGTACGGGTGACCTCGTACGGGTGGTGGACGGACAGGTCCGCTACCTGGGCCGGATCGACGAGCAGGTCAAGATCCGGGGGGTGCGCGTGGAGCCCGGCGAGGTCGAGAGCGTCCTGCGCGAGCACCCCGCGGTCGACGAGTGCGCCGTGGTCGTCGCCGGTGAACGGGTCCCGCGCCTGGTTGCGTTCGTCCGGCCGCACGGCGCGTCGGACTGGACCGCCGCGGACCGGGTCGGAGCGCGGGACGGGGGTCCGGCGGACTGGCAGGAGGAGTGCCGCGCCCATGTCGCGGCCCGGCTGCCCTCCGCGTACGTCCCCACGTATTTCGTGGCCCTGGACGCGATGCCGCTGACCCGCAGCGGCAAGCAGGACCGGGTGCTGCTGCGGCAGCGGGCCGCCGAACTCCTCGCGCCCCGCGCCGAGGGCCCCGGCGTCCAGGGCGACCCGCTCGCCCGGCTGTGGGCGCAGGTGCTCGGAGTCGACACCGTCGACGAGGACGCCGACTTCCTCTCGCTCGGCGGCCACAGTCTCGCCGCGGTACGGCTGCGCGGCGAACTGCTGCGCTCGTACGGGGTGCGGATCACCCTCGCGGAGCTGCTGCGCGAGCGGATCACCCTGGCCGCGCTGCGCCGCCGTACGGCGACCGCGCCCGACCCGGGCGACGGCGCGGCCGGCGCCCTGCCCCGGCGGCCCGACCCGGCCCGCGCGCCCGTCTCCGGCGGGCAGCGCCGACTGTGGCTGATGGAACAGCTCTACCCGCGGCTGAGCGCCTACAACGTGGTCGCCGCCGTACACGTCGCCGCCGGCCTGGACACGGACCGGCTGCGCACGGCACTGGCCCTCGTGGTCCAGCGGCACGAGTCCCTGCGGACCGCCGTCGTCGCCGACGCGTCGGGCCCCTACCAGGCGGTCGCCGAGCGGGTGGAGGCGCCGCTGGAGACGGGGGTGGCGGACGGGCCGCTGACCCGGGAGCGGTGCCGCGCGCTGGCCGCCGAGGCAGCGGCCCGGCCGCTGCCGATCGACCGCGCGCCGCTGTTGCGGGTCGTGTACACGCAGGGCGCGGACGGCGACGGCCTGCTGGTGACCGTGCTGCACCACGCGATCGCCGACCAGCGCTCGGTGGACGTCTTCCTCGCGGAACTGGCCGCCGCCTACGGCGGGTTCCCGCCCGCCGGCGAGCCGCCGCACTTCGGTGACCTGCTGGTGGACCGGGCCGCCCGGGAGGACGCCGGCGGGCAGCGGGCGCACCTCGCGTACTGGGTGGACCGGCTGCGCGACGCTCCCCGCACGCACGGGCTGCCCTTCCAGGCACGCCGTCCCGCCGTCACCACCTTCGAGGGCGGAGCCGTCGAGTCCGTCCTGGGCGGGGCCGACGCACAGCTCCTCGACGAGGTGGCACGGCGGATCGGGGTCACGCCCGTCGCCGTGGTGCTCGCGGCCTTCACCACGGTGCTCACCTCCTGGAGCGGGCAGGAGGAGATCGTCGTCGGCGTCCCGTGGTCCTCCCGCGACGGAGGTCCCGGCGAGGACGTCATCGGGTTCCTCGTCGACACCCTGCCGGTCCGGGTCGACGTCGCGGCCGCGGAGAGCTTCTCCGCGCTGGTCCGGCAGGTCTCCGACACGATGATCGACGCGCACGGGCACGCCGGCGCGGACTTCGAGGAGATCGTCCGGGCACTGGGTCTCCCCCGCAATCTGAGCCGCAACCCGCTGTACCAGATCTGGTTCAACGACCTCACGCACGCCGCTCCCGCCCCCGCCTTCGACGGGGTGCCGGCCGCTCCGGTGGAACCGGGCACCACCGGCTCCCTGTTCGACCTGGGCCTGTACCTGCACCGCGACGGGGAGTCGGGCTACCGGCTCCAACTCGTGCACGCCCGCGACGTCTTCGACGCGGCGACCGCCGCGCAGCTGCTCGGCCAGGTCGTCCGGCTCCTGCGGGAGGCACCCGCCGACCTCGGCCGGGCGCCCTCCGGGTGGCTGCTCGGCGGCGACCGGCCGCCGGTGGAACCGGCCCCGCGACCGGCCCTCGCGGGCGTGGCCGAGGCCTTCGGCCGGGCTGCCGCGCTGCACACCGACCGGGTGGCGCTCCGCTTCCCCGGGGGCCGGCTCACCTACGGGGAACTGCGCGACCGCGTGGAGGCGCGCGCGGCCGCCCTGGGCGGGGCCGGCTGGTCGGGGCGCGCGGTGCTGCTGCCGGGCGACCGGTCCCCCGGTACCGTCGTCGAGCTCCTGGCGGCCTGGCAGGCCGGATGCTCGGTCGCCCTGGTGGACGCGGCCCTTCCGGCCCGCCGGCTGCTCGCCGCCCTCGCCGGGTCCGGCGCCGAGGCGGTGCTCACCGGCGACGGCGCCGACTGGCCGGTACCGGTCCTTTCCGGCCCCTCCCTGCCGCGTCCGGCCACCGGGGCCGTACCGCTCGCCTGGGGGCACGCCCTGTGCACCTCCGGCACCACCGGGGAGCCGCGTGTGGTGTTCGCGCCGCACGAGGCCCTGCCCGAGGCCCTGCACTGGTACCGCGAGACGTTCGGGACCGGGCCCGACGACCGCTTCCTGATGCTGTCGGCGCCGGGGCACGACCCGGTGCTGCGCGACGTCCTGGTCCCCCTCACCAGCGGCGCCTGTCTCCACCTCCCGGCCGCGGGCACCGAACCCGGGGCGCTCGTGGACCTCCTGCTGGAACACCGGATCACAGCCGTGCACGCCACCCCGGGACTGGCCCGGCTGCTCGCCGCGGCCGCGCACGGTACGGGCAGGCGGCTCGACCGGCTCCGGCACGTGGTGCTCTCCGGGGCGCTGCTCACCGACCCGGTGGCCCGGGAGCTGCGGCGGGCCGCCCCCGCCGCGGAGATCCACCACGGCTACGGGTCCACCGAGACACCGCAGTTGAGCTCCTGGCTGCGCTGGCGCGACCCGGCCCGCGACCCCGAGCGGCGACGGCGCGACCGGGTGGGCGTGCCGCTGGCGGCCCACAGCCCCTGGCGCGAGCTGGTGATCGAGGGCGCGGGCGTCGGACAGCTCGGGGAGATCGTGGTGCGCGGCCGGGGGCTGGCGCTCGGCACCACCCCGGTGCAGGACCCCTCCCCGTTCGGACCGGATCCCTACGGCCGGCCGGGGGTGTCGACGTACCGCACGGGGGACCTCGGCCGGTACACGCCGGACGGGCTGATCGAGTTCGTCGGGCGGCGCGACCGGCAGGTGTCGGTCGGCGGGCATCGGCTCGAACCGGCCGAGATCGAGGCCGCGTTGCGCGCGCACCCGGCGGTGGCGCAGTGCGTCGCGGTGGTCTCCGGGACGGAGATCACCGCCTTCGTCGCGGCGCCCGGCGCGGGCCCGGTGCTCGCGGAGGAGCTGCGCCACGAGCTTGGCTCCGTACTCCCCGGGTGGGCGGTGCCGGGCCGGATCGTCGTCCTGGACGAGCTCCCGCTCGACCGCAACGGAAAGGTCGACGTCCGCGCCGCCGCGGCCGCCCCGGTCCCGCAGGCGCCGGCGGCCGGGCCGGTGGCCTCGGCCACCGAGGACGTGATCGTGGCGGCCCTGCGGGAGCAGCTCGGCGCGGGAGCCGGCGTACGGGACGACGGGCTCGGCTCGCCCGACCCGCTGGACGCGGCCACGAACTTCTTCGACGCCGGCCTGACCTCGCTGTCGCTGCTGCGGATGCACGCACACCTGCGGGCGCGGGGCCTGACCGTCGAGGTCGTGGACCTGTTCCGGTTCCCCAACCCCCGGCTGCTGGCCCGGCACCTGCGCGGCGACGGCGCCGCCGCGCCGGGCACCCCGGCGCCCACCGCGGCCCGGTACACGTCACCGGCCGGTGCGGCCGCCGCGCCCGGCGGTACGGCCGCCGCGCCCGGCGGTACGGCCGCCGCGCGGCGATCGGTCCGCCGACGCCTGAACGACCAGAAGAGGACGCAGCGATGAACCCGTCGGAGAAGCACGACATGGACGAACAGACCGCCGAGCCCATCGCGATCGTCGGTATGGCGGGACGGTTCCCCGGGGCGGGGAACCTGGAGGAGTTCTGGCGGGCCCTGTCGGAGGGCGAGGACTGCTTCAGCACCCTCGGGGACGAGGAGCTGCGGGCCGCGGGTGTCGAGGAACGGCACCTCCGGGACCCGCACTACGTACGGCGGATCCCGCTGTTGGAGGACGCCGACCGGTTCGACGCGGCGTTCTTCGGGATGACCCCGCGCGAGGCCTCCATGCGCGACCCGCAGCAGCGGCTCTTCCTGGAACTGGCACATGCGGCCCTGGAGGACGCGGGCTTCGACGCGTTCGCCGTGCCCGGCACGGTCGGCGTGTACGGCGGCGCCGCATCCAACCGGTACGCGGAGTTCAACATCCGCGCGAACAAGGAGCTCGCGGCCCGCGCGGGCGCCCTGTCCCTGGACATCTACAACAACAACGACTACGTCGCCAGCACCGCCTCGTACCGGCTGGGCCTGACCGGGCCGGCCCTGTCCGTCGCCACCGCCTGCTCCACCTCGCTGGTGGCCGTGCACCTCGCCTGCGAGGCGCTGCGTTCGGGCGAGTGCGACGTCGCCCTCGCGGGCGGCACGGAGATCGAGCTGCCGTACGCGCACGGCTACCGCTGGGCGCCGGGCAGCATCTACTCGCAGGACGGTGTGTGCCGTCCGTTCGACGCCAGGGCCAACGGCACGGTCTTCGGCAACGGCGGCGGTGTGATCGTCCTCAAGCTGCTCTCCGACGCGCTGGCGGACGGGGACCCGGTGCGCGCCGTGATCCGCGGTTCGGCGGTCACCAACGACGGCTCGGACCGGGTCAGTTTCAGTGCCCCGGGCGTGGACGGGCAGATGCGGGCCGTGGTGGAGGCGATGACCGTCGCCGGACTCGGGCCCGGGGACATCGACTACGTCGAGGCGCACGGCACCGGCACGGACATCGGCGACTCGATCGAGATCGAGGCGCTCACCTCGGCGTACCGGTTCCTGGCCGAGGGCGGCGGGCTCGCCCCCGCCGGCGTGGCGCTCGGATCGGTGAAGTCGAACATCGGCCACCTCGGTCCGGCCGCCGGGGTCGCGGGCCTCATCAAGACCGTCCTGTGCCTGGAGCACGGCGAGCTGGTGCCCACGGTGCACTTCACCGAGCCCAATCCGAAGCTGAACCTGGGGGCGACCCCCTTCCGGGTGGTCAACCAGCGCGACGCGTGGCCGGTCTCGGACGAGCGGCCGAGGACCGCGGCCGTGAGTTCGTTCGGCGTGGGCGGCACCAACGCGCACGTCCTGCTGGAGCAGGGGCCCGCGGCCCGGCCCGGCACCCCGGCCGACGGCCCCGAGCTGCTCGTCTGGTCGGCGCGTACGGAGGCCGCCGAGACGGAGGTCCGTACGCGGCTCGCCCGTCACCTCACCTGGCAGGGCGAGGACGGGCTCGTGGACACCGTCACCACCCTGCGCAGCGGCCGGACCGCCCACCGGGAGCGCCGCGCGGCCGTCGCCGGCTCGGCCCGCGAGGCGGTGACCCTGCTCTCCGACGCGGAGGGCCGCGGCGTGATCCGCCCGGCGGACGGGGCGGCGGCCCGCCCGGTCGCGCTGCTCTTCCCCGGCCAGGGCTCCCAGCGCCCGGAGATGGCCGCCGGGCTGATGGGGTACGACGCGACGTTCACCGAGACGATGCGCCAGTGCCTCGACACGGTGGCCGGGCTCGGCCTCGACCTCGAACCCGCCTGGCGCGGACCGCACGCCGCCGAACTGCTGGGGCGCACCGAGTACGCGCAGCCGCTGCTGGCCTCGGTCGGCTGCTCGCTGGCCGCGATGTGGCGGGCCTGGGGCGTGACCCCGGTGGCGCTGCTCGGCCACAGCGTCGGTGAGCTGGTGGCCGCCGTGGTCGCGGGCGTGACCGGGCCGGAGGACGGCCTACGGCTGGTCACCGCGCGGGCGCAGGCCATGCAGGCCATGCCCGCCGGCTCGATGCTCGCCGTGTCCCTGGGCGAGCAGGAGGCCCGGGACCTGCTCGTGGACGGTGTGGTGCTCGCCGCCGTGAACGGTCCCCGCCAGAGCGTGCTCGCGGGGCCCGCGGACGCGATCACCGCGCTGGAGGGGCGGCTGCTCGGGGCCGGGGTGCAGTGCAAGCGCCTCGCCACCTCGCACGCCTTCCACAGCCCGGCCATGGCACCGGCCGCCGACCGGTTCCTGGAGGCCTTCGAGGGAGTGGCCCTGTCCGCGCCGCGGATCCCGGTGATCTCGGCCGCCACGGGGCTGGCGATGACCGACGAACAGGCCGTGGACCCGGCGTTCTGGGCCGGGCAGCTCACCACCCCGGTCCTCTTCGGGCCCGCGCTGGCCCGGCTCCTGGACGGGCAGCGCCTCACCACGCTGGAGGCCGGACCCGGCCGCGCCCTGTCCGTGCTGGCGCGCCGGCACGGTACGGACAGCCTGGCGGTACCCGGCCTCGGCCCGGCCGGGAGCGACCGGGAGGCCGTCCTCGCGGCGGCGGGGGCCCTGTGGACCGAGGGCCACGATCTCCGCTGGGAGGCCGTGGGCCCCGCCCGTCCGCAGCGCCGGATCTCCCTGCCGGCCTATCCGTACCAGCGGGAGCGGCACTGGATCAGCCCGCCCGCGCCCGAGGCGGAGCAGCCGGGGGCCGCCCTGCCCGAGGCCCACCAGCCGGAGCGGGCCGGCGCGCGGGAACAGGCCTCCGCCGTAGCGGAGTCCGCGTCCGCGGCTGTGCCCGCGGCCGAGGGCGTCCCCGCCCGGGGCGTGCCCGCGCTCTCTCCGCTGTCGGTCATGCGCTGGGAGGAGCTCCCCACCGGGACGCGCGCGCCCCGCCACCGCAGCAGCGTCGCACTGGCCCTGCTGCCGCAGGACCCCGATGCCGCCCGCCACGTGACGGCCGTACTGGGCCGGGCCGGTCACCGGGTGGTGCCCGCCCGCCCGGACACCCTGCGGTCGGTGCTGGACGGCCTGCTGGCCCGGGGCGAGGAGCCCGCCGTCTACGTGCACGCCCTCGCGGCGCAGCCGTGGCCCGAGGCCACCCCCGACACCATCGAGGAGCAGGCCGCCGCGGGTGTGGAGAGCGCGTACGCCCTCGTCAGGGCCGTGGTGCGGCAGTCCCGGCTGCGGCAGCCGGCCCGGTTCCTGCTGCTGGCCGCGCAGGCTGCGGACGTGTCCGGCGGCGAGCGCGTCAACCCGGCCAAGGCCGCGCTCGCCGGCCTGGCCAGGACCGTCCCGCTCGAAGTGCCCGGCGCGCAGTGCATGCTGCTCGACGTGTCGCCGGGCACCGACGCGGACCTGATGACCCAGCAGGTGCAGGAGCCGCAGTGGCCCGCCGTGGTCGCGCTGCGCGGTGACCGCCGCTGGGTTCCGGTGGAGGTGCCGATCCCCCACGAACCGGCCACCGAGCCCCCGGTCCGCCCGGGCGGCACGTACCTGATCACCGGCGGGTTCGGCGGCCTCGGCCTGGCCGTCGCCCGCGGGCTGGCCGAGACCGGACTCGCCCCCACCCTCGTGCTGGTCGGCCGTTCCGGGCTCACGGACTCGGCCGCCGACGAGGTCGCAGGTCTCGAACAGCTCGGTGCGACCGTGCTGGCCGAGCGCGGGGACGTCACCGACGAGGAGTCCGTACGGGCCCTGGTCGAGCGGGTGGAGAGCGCGGCGGGGCAGATCCACGGCGTCCTGCACGCGGCCGGGCTGCCCGGCGAGGGGATGATCGCCTTCCGTACGCCCGACCAGGTCAGGGCGGTGCTGTGGCCCAAGCTGCTCGGCACGCTCGTGCTGGAGCGGGTGTTCGCGGACCGCCCGCGGCTGGACTTCTTCACGTCGTTCTCCAGCCGCGCCTCGATCTCCGGGCTGGTCGGCAGCGCCGACTACGCGGCGGCCAACGCCTTCCTCGACGCGCACGCCGCCGTCTCCCGGCAGCGCTGCGTGAGTGTGAACTGGCCCAGCTGGGCGAGCGTGGGCATGGCCGCCAGGTCCACCGTGGATCCGGGCAGCGGCGAGCCGCTCTCCGCCTGGACCTCGGAGCAGCGCCGGGCACCGGAAGGCCCGGTGTACGAGGAGGAGTTGTCGGAGAAGGACTGGGTGCTCGACGAGCACCGGTTCGCCGGGCGCGCGGTCCTGCCGGGCACCGGCCATCTCGACCTGGTGGTCCGCGGGGCCCGGGCGCTGCGCCCGGAGCTCGCGGACGTGCCGGTGAGCCTGGGCGACGTGGTCTTCCGCCGGCCGCTGTTCGTCGACGGTACGCAGCGGGTGCGGGTCGTTCTCGAACCTCGCGGCGGCGACACCTGGGCCTTCTCGGTCCGTACCGGGTCCACCGTGCACTGCGACGGCCGGATCGGCGCCGCGGCCGATCCCTCGGCGCCCGAGGTGGATCTGGCGGCCGTGGCCGCGCGCATGACGGAGACGGTCGAGGCGTCCGGCGCCGGCGACCTCGCCGAACTCGGGCCGCACTGGCTGAACGTCACCGAACTGCGGCGCGGTGCGGACGAACAGCTGGGCTCGCTCGCGCTCGACGAGCGCTTCCGCGGCGAAGCGGCCACCCGCCCGCTGCACCCGGCGCTGCTCGACAGCGCCACGGCGCTCACCCGGCGCCGCGAGGACGCCCACCACCTGCCGCTGCTGTACGGCGCGGTCACGGTCTACCGCGACCTGCCGGGCGAGTTCACCAGCCATGTCCGGCACGTGCGCGGCGGCGGGGACGGCGGCGTCCTGGTCTCGGACATCGACCTGGTCGGCCCGGACGGGGTGGTGGCAGTCGCCGTACGCGGGTTCACGATGCGCAGGGTGGAGGGCAACCCCTTCGGGGCCGGCTCTCCCGGGGAGCAGCCCGCGGCCGAGCCGGCGGCCGGACTGCCGGCCTCGGACGGCATCCCGCCCGGTGAGGGCGTGGCCCTGCTGTTCGACGTACTGGGCGGGCGCCCGGCGCGTCAGGTCACCGTACGTCCGTACCGCGACGGGGCGCCGGTGGCCCCGGAGACGGTACGGGCGCCGCTGGTGGCTGCATCCGCCCCGGCGGCGGCGGTGACGGCCCCGGCGCGGACGGCGCCCGAGCCCGCCGCCCCACCGGCCGTCCCCGTCCCCGCGCCGGCCGCCGACAGCGGCGGCAGTGACCAGGACCTGGCCGAGATGCTCGAGGAGACCTGGCGGGCCGCCCTCGGCATGGGCTCCATCGACCACGCCGCGGACTTCTTCGACCTCGGCGGGGATTCCCTCAGCGCGGTCGGGCTGATCGCGGAGGTCCGCGACCGGCTGGGCGTCGAGCTGAGCATCGGCATGATCTTCGAGTTCCCGACCATCGCGGCCCTGGCCGCCGAGCTGCGCCGGCAGGCGGAGGGAGCCCGATGAGCACGCCCGTACGAGGAGCCGGTCAGCCGCGCTGGTCCGTCCGCGGTGAGCTGCGCGCGGACCCGCGGCTGCGGCTGTACTGCTTCCACCACGCGGGCGGGTCCGCGTCGGAGTTCACGCGGTGGCACCGCTACCTGCCCGAGGACGTCGACGTGTGCGCCGTCCAGCTCCCGGGCCGCGGGGCGCGGATCAAGGAGCCCGCGCACACCCGCATGGGCCCGCTCGTGGCGGAACTGGCCGGGCAGCTCGGGACGGACGTGCCCATGGTGTTCTTCGGGCACAGCTTCGGCGCGCTGGTCGCGTACGAGCTGGCCCGGGCCCTGGTGGAGGCAGGCGGTCCGGCACCGCGGCACCTCTTCCTGTCCGCCCGCCCGGCGCCCGGCCTGGTCACGCACCGGGGCAGCATCCACGACCTGCCCGAGGAGGAGTTCCTGGACGTCATGGACGCCCGCCACGGCGGGGTCCCGGGCGAGCTGCGCGAACACCCCGAACTGCGCGGGATGGTCCTGCCGTACTTCCGGGCCGACTACGAGGTGATCGAGACGTACGGGCCCGCCGCGGCCGCCCCCGTACCGGTGCCGGCGACCGTGCTCGGCGGGACAGACGATCCGATCCCCCTGGAACAGCTGGAGGCGTGGCGGGAGCACCTGTCCGGCCCGTTCGCACTGCGGATGTTTTTGGGCGACCACTTCTACCTCCGGCCGCACCGGTCGGCCGTACTGAACCTGGTGCGCGCGGTGGCCGGATGAGTACGGACGTGCGCGCCGCGCGCGCGGGACGGCGGCTCGGCGCACCGTACGAGCTGCTGCTGTTCGCCTTCGTGGTGTCCGGGCTCGGCAACTGGATCTACCGCCTGGCGCTGCCGCTGATGGTGTTCGAGCTGACCGGGTCGGCACTGAACACCGCGGTGGTGTACGCGCTGGAGTACGCGCCGCTGCTGCTGCTCTCGCTGCCGGGCGGCGTGATCGCCGACCGGTTCGAGCGCCGGCGGATCCTGGTCGTGGGCGACCTGGCGGCGACGGTGCTCGCGGGGATCCTCGCGCTCATCGTGACGTCGGGTTCCTCGTCGGTGCTGCTGGTCTACCTGGCGGCGTTCCTGCTCGCGTGCGTGGAGCCGCTGTACTACCCGGCGTTCCAGGGGATGGTGCCGGACCTGGTCCGTGACAAGGACCTGGAGCGCGCCAACTCCTGGATGCAGATGGGCGACAACGTGATGAGCCTCGCCGGTCCCGCCGTGGCCGGCGTGCTGATCGCGGCCGTCGGGTACCAGGGCGCGATCTGGGCCGACGCGGGTACGTTCGCCGTGTCGGCCCTGGCCATGGTCGCCATCAGGACCAGGTCGAAAGCGCCCGGGACGGATCAGGAGGCGGCGGGCGGGCCGGTGCGCCGCGACCTGATCGGGGAGGTGAAGGACTCCCTGGTCCACATCACCCGGGAGAACCGGCCCCTGCTCAGCGGCGCGGTCCTGTTCTTCCTCGCCAACCTGGGCACCTGGCTGGTGCAGGCGAACCTCGTCTACTACCTGAGCGACTACCAGTCGATGTCGCCCGCCCTGATCGGCGTGGTCTTCGCCGCGCAGGGCGCGGGTGCGGTGCTGGGGGCCGCCGTGTGTCCCTGGCTGGGCCGTCGCTTCGCACCCGGCCGGGTCGTCATTGCGGGAACGGTCCTCGCGGGCGCCGGAATCGTCCTGCTGATCCCGCTGCGGGACGTCGTCGGCATCTCGGTGCTGTGGGCGCTGATCTACGGCATCGGCACCGTGAACATGGTGAGCTGGTTCGTCCTGCGCCAGCGCACCGTGCCCGCGCGGATGCTGGGCCGGGTGGTGGCGACCACCCGGATGATCGCCTTCATGTCGATCCCGGTCGCCTCGGTGCTGGGGGGCGTGCTGGAGCAGCACTGGCACAACATGTACCTGATCATCGCGATCGCGGGCGGTCTGCGGCTGCTCGTCGGCTTGGGCGCCCTGCTGTCGCCGCTCAACTCCGCGGCCGGATGGCGTAATCCGGCCGATTCCTGACGGCGGGGCCGGCCGGCACGACGGTCGCGGCAAGGAGCAGTTCCGGGGTGGCCGCCCAGCGTCCTTCGTAGTGGAGGGGCACAGGCGGATCTCCGGCCTCTTCGGCGATCACGGAGATCCTGGCCGTCCCACCCGTCCCACCCGTCCCACCCGTCTCGACGAGCTCGGCGCGGAAGGTCCCGGCCGTACGGTCGAAGAAGACCGACGCGTCCCCGAAGCCCAGCCGGCGCCGCGTCATCGGGAACCACGCCTTGTACACGGACTCCTTCACGCAGAACAACAGCCGGTCCCAGTGCACCTGCGGGCACTCCGCGGTGAGGGCCGCCAGCCGCTCGTGCTCCTCGGCGCGGGCGATGGCCTCCAGCACCCGTCCGGGCAGGGGTTCGTGCGGTTCGGCGTCGATCCCCACGGCCCGTACCCGCGTGCGGGACGCCACGGCCGCCGCCCGGTACCCGGCGCAGTGCGTCATGCTGCCGACCACCCCGTACGGCCACACCGGCGCTCCGCGCTCGCCGGGCAGCACCGCCACGGGCGGTACGCCGAGGTCCGCGAGGGCGCGCCGGGCGCAGTGCCGGACGGTGGTGAACTCCCTGCGCCGTCCTTCGTGGCGCGCCGCCCCGAGGGCTTCCAATTCCTCGCGAAGAAGGGTGGATTCGGGTACGTCGGCAAAGCTCTCGGCGTACGCCACGGCGGTCGGAAGGATCAGTTCGAGCACCTCAGGACCCTAACGACCGGAACCGTTCTTCCGCCATTTCTGCCGGTCGGTCCGACTGCTAGCGTGATTCGGGACCAGCAATTGCATTCGAACAAAACGCAGATGTTCGTCCACCTAGGGGGATTTCCGCAATGACCAGCGGTATTGATGATGTGTCCACCGCCATAGGCGCGGCCGAAATCGGTTCGAGGAAGCGGCCGCCCGGCCTGCGCCTGCCCGCGGTGGTCCAGACCCTGCTGTTCGCCCAGTACCGGCACAAGCTCTTTCCCGTGCTCCGCCGCAGGCACGGGGACATCTTCACGCTCCGGCTCACCACGCCCACCCGCCATCTGGTGATCCTCACCAAGCAGGAGGACATCAAGACCGTCTTCGGCGGCCCGGTGGACGTCCTGCACGCGGGCGAGGGCAACGCGATCATGGGGCCGGCCCTCGGCGACCACTCGGTGCTGCTCACCGACGAGGGCGAGCACCGCAGGTCCCGCCGGCTGCTGATGCCCGCCTTCACCGGCGCGGCACTGGCGGGCTATCAGCAGATGGTGGGCGAACTGACCAGGGCCGAGGTGGAGAGCTGGCCCGAGGAGACCGTCTTCAGCTCCCACGAGCGGATGCAGGCGCTCACCCTGGAGGTGATCCTGCAGGTGGTGTTCGGGGTGACCGACGAGGCGCGGCTGACGCGCATGCGCCCTCTCGTGCGCGGTATCGCGGACATCGGCCCGGTCACCCTCCTCGGCCTCCCCTACCCCCTCCTGCAGCGCTTCGGGCCGTGGCGCCGCCACACCGATCTCCAGCGGGGGCTGGACAAGCTGCTGTACGCGGAGATCACCGGCCGGCGCCGCGCCGCCGACCTGCACAGCCGGACCGATGTGCTCTCGCGCCTGCTCCAGGCGGCGGAGAACGAGGAGGGCGGCGGGTTCACCGACGCGGAGCTGCGCGACCAGCTCATCACGCTGCTCCTCGCCGGGCACGAGACCACGGCCACGGGTCTGGCGTGGGCGCTGCACGAACTGGTGCGCCGACCCGAACAGTTGCGGCGGGCCCAGCGCGCCGCGGACGAGGGTGACGACGCGTATCTCACGGCCGTCGCCAAGGAGGCGCTGCGGCTCAAGCCCGTGGTGTACGAGGTGGCCAGGCAGCTCACGAAACCGCTCACGGTCGGCGGCTACCGACTGCCCGCCGGTGCCACGGTGATGCCCGCCATCGGCATGGTGCAGTCGGACCCGGAGTACCACGACCAGCCGGACGAGTTCCGTCCCGAGCGCTTCCTCGACGGCCAGCCGCCCGCCCACACCTGGATTCCGTTCGGCGGTGGCGCCCGTCGGTGCATCGGCGCCGGTTTCGCGCTGCTGGAGGCGACGGTGGCACTGCGCGAGGTGCTCCAGCGGTACGAGATCCGGCCCGACCGGCCCGCTCCGGAGGAGCAGAAGGCCCACCACGTCACGCTGATCCCCGCCCGGGGGGCGCGTCTCGTGGTGAGCCGTCGCCGCTGAGCCGCACCGGACGAGCGGGACGCGGCCACCTCCGTACGGAGGTGGCCGCGTCCCGCGTCCTGGGCGTCCCGCGTCCTGGGCGTCCCGCGTCCTGGGCGTCCTGCTCAGCGGGCGACTTCCGCCAGCACCTCCAGACGGCCCGTCAGCAGGCGCTCCCGGCACAGGCCCCGCTGGACCTTGCCGGAGGAGGTGCGCGGGATCGCGCCCTTGGCCAGGGCCACGACCCGGTCGGGGGCGTGGCCGAGCTGCTCGCGCAGTCGCTGCATCACCCGGGCCGCGATCTCCTCGTGGTTCTCGAAGCCCTTCGCGGACTCGAAGGCCACAACCATGCGCTCGGTGTCAGGCACCGCGAAGGCCGCGCACACGGGCCGTACGCCCTCCACCTTGGCGGCGACGTGCTCGTAGTCCTCCGGGTAGAGGTTGCGGCCCGAGACGATGATCATGTCCTTGGCGCGGCCGCAGACCACCAGGCCGCCGTCCTCGGTCCGGTAGCCGAGGTCGCCGGTGTGCAGCCAGCCGTCGCGCAGCACGGCCGCGGTCGCCTCCGGGTCCTCCCAGTAGCCCTGCATCAGCGAGGGGCTGTGCACGCAGATCTCACCGACCCGCCGTTCGCCCAGCGGCTTGCCGTCCGCGTCCCTGATCTCGATCCGGACTCCCGGCACCGGAGGTCCGCAGACCGCCAGCGCGCGGGCGTCGGGGGCGTCGGCGGGCACCGGCGCGGCCACCGCGCCCGGCTGGAGGCCGTCCCGTGACACGTGGTCCCAGACCAGGGGCCGGGTGGCCTCTCCCATGGCCACGGCCAGGGTGGCCTCGGCCAGCCCGTACATCGGGGTCATCGCCTGCGGCCGGAGCCCGTACACGGCGCCGGCCTGCACGAACTGTTCGAGGGTGGCGGCGCGGATCGGCTCCGCGCCGTCCCCGCACACCTCCAGGGCGGAGAGGTCGAGCTCCCGCGGCCGCAGCCGCATGCCCTGGGCGGCGAGCCCGTAGGCGAAGTTCGGGGCGACCGTGCTGGTGGCCCGGAACCGGGAGAGGGCGTCCACCCAGGAGTCCGGCCTGGCCAGGAAGTCCTCCGGCGGCTGGAGCACCATCTTGATCCGGTAGGCCATGCCGGAGAGCACGGAGATCAGGCCCATGTCGTGGTAGAGCGGCAGCCAGCTGACGTGCACGCTGCGGTCCCGCTCCAGTTCGAGCCGCTCGCAGCAGACGGCGGCGTTGGTGAGCATCTGCCGGTGGGTGAGTGCGACCGCGCGGGGCAGGCCGGTGGTGCCCGAGGTGAACTGCAGGTAGGCGAGGTCCTCGGGTCCGACCCGTACCGGACCGCTGATCTCCGTCCGCTCCGCGGCCAGTTCGCCGCAGGTCAGCACGGGCCGGTCACCGGTGATCCGGCCGGTGACGAAGTCGCCGAAGGCATCGGCGACCACCACGCAGCGCGCGTCCACGTGGTCGAGCCTGCGGTTGATCTCGGCGATGAACTCCGGCAGGTCGGAGAGCCGGTGCGGCAGGGGCAGGATGACGGGCACGGCGCCCGCACGCCAGACGCCGAAGAGGCTGAGCAGGAAGCCGGGCGAGGTGGACGAGACGATCGCGACGCGGTCCCCCTTCGCGACGCCCGCCCGGACCAGCCCGCCCGCCACCCGCCGCGCTCCGGCGGCCAGCAGCGCGTAGGGCAGCGGTGTCCGATCCAGCCGCCGGTTCACCACGGTGATCCCCCGGGGGGTGGTGGCGGCGAGTTCCAGGACCTCGGGCACGGTCACCGCGCCGAACATGTCCTCGGGACGCGGATGGTCCATGTTCTTCTCTCCCCCGTTCATCCGGCGCTCCGCGCCAGAGCGTGCAGTTCGTCGATGAGGCGGTCGGCCAGGGCGCGCACCGTCGCCTCCGTGTGGAGATTGCTGCTGTACGTCCACACCAGCCGCAGGGTGCCGTCCGAGGCCATCGCCATCAGGTCGAGGGTCCTGGTCCGGTGGCCGAGGTCGCTGCGGTGGTGGCCGAAGGAGTCGACGACCGGCCGGGCGTCGCCGGTGAAGTACTCGCTGACGTCGCCCCAGTAGTTGAAGCCGATCTCGGGTACCGGGACCTCGGCCATCCGGGCCCGCACCGCCGGATCGGGGTGCAGGTACCTCAACAGGCCGTATCCGACACCCTGGTGGGGCATCTCGCGGATCTGGCCGCGTACCGAGGCGAGGTCGCCCGGCCGCAGCACCAGCGGAGACAGCGTGGAGAAGCGGGCGACGGTACGGGAGATGTCCAGCGGGCCGAAGGCGCGCTGCCGGCCGTGGCCCTCGACCTCGACGACCAGCTCCGGCTGCCCGGTCCAGTCGGTGACGGCGCGGGCGAGGGCGGTCAGCAGCACCTCCCGGATCTCGGTCCCCTGCTGTCGGGCGAGCCCGTTCAGCACGGCGTCCGCGGTCCGTCCGGTCACCTCCGTGAAGTGGCGGACGGCGGAGGCCTGCGCGTTGGGTCCCAGCCGGTGGTCCACGGGCAGCGGTGCGGGAGACAGCTCGGCGAGCCTGCTCCAGTAGGGGAGTTCCGCCGTGACCTCCGCGCTAGCCGCGTGGGCGTGGAGCTGCTCCGCGGCCTGCGGCAGCGAGGCCGTCTTGGGCGGCAGGACCGGTGCGTCGCCCCGCTCCAGGGCGAAGTAGGCGGTGCGCAGGTCCTCGTAGAACACCCGGGAGGAGTAGTAGTCCATGACCAGCCAGTGGGCGCTGACGAGGAGCCGGGGGCGGCGCCGCGGGCCCAGGTCGAACTGGGTGAGCCGGACGGTCGTGCCGGTCGCCAGGTCGAGCCCGCCGTTGCGCAGGGCGACGTACCGGGCGATCTCCGCCTCGATGTCGGCATCGGCGACGGCGCCGAGGTCGACCTCCGTGACCGCGGACGCGTCCAGGGGCCGCGCCGCGGGCAGCTCCGCGTACGGCTCCTGCTCCTGCGCGCTGCGGAACTCGGCGCGCAGCCCGTCGTGGTGGGCGAGCACGGTGGTGAGGGCCTCGCGCAGCGGTTCGGGGTCCAGCCGCCGGTCCAGTTCGAAGACGGGCCACATGCCGTTCCAGTGGTCCGCGTCGGCGAAGTCCTGCTCGAAGAACCAGAGCTGACTGGGCGACAGACCGGCCCGTCCGGTGATCTCCCGCTGGTCCGCGGCGGCCGGCGAGCGGTCCGTGGCGAGGGCGGCCTGTTCGGCGACGGTCGGGTGGGCGAAGAAGTCCGCGAGGGTGAGGTGGAGCCCCTGTTCGGCGGCCTTGGCCACGGCGCGTACGCCGAGCAGCGAGTCCCCGCCGAGCGCGTTGAAGTTGTCGTGGCGCCCGATCCGCTGCACCGGGAGTACCGCGGCCCAGGCGCGGGCCAGGGTCTCCTCGGCCGGGGTGGCCGGCGGTTCGTCCCCCGGGGCGGTGGCCTCCGGCACCGGCAGCACGCGCCGGTCGAGCTTCCCGTTGGGGCCGATCGGCAGTCGCTCCAGGGTCACCACGGCCGAGGGGACCATGTAGGAGGGCAGCTTGGCCGCGAGGTGGGTGCGCAGCTCCTCCTCCACGAGGTCGGCCCCGCTCTCGGGCACGGCGTAGGCGATGAGCCGCCGCGCGTCCCTGGCCACGACGACCGCGGTCCGTACGCCGGGGTGGCCGGCGAGCACGGCCTCGATCTCACCGAGTTCGATCCGGTGACCGCCGATCTTGACCTGGAAGTCGTCCCTGCCGAGGAGTTCGAGGGTGCCGTCGGGCCGGTAGCGGCCGAGGTCGCCCGTGCGGTAGAGGCGTTCGCCGGTGACCGGGTGGACGATGAACTGCGCCGTGGTGCGCTCGGGGTCGTCCCAGTACCCCTGGGCCACGCCCGCGCCCCCGATGTGGAGGTCACCGGTGACATGATCCGGCTTGTCGGTGAGTTCGGCGTCCAGGACATGGAAGGTCTGGTTCCGCAGCGGGGTGCCGTACGGAACGCTGCGCCACCCCGGATCGATCTCCTCGATCGGGTGCCAGATCGACCAGATCGAGGCCTCGGTCGCACCGCCGAGGCTGATCAACTCGGGCGCGTCGGCGGCGACGGCACGGACCCGGCCGGGCAGGGTCAGCGGGATCCAGTCACCGCTGAGCAGGGCAGTCCGCAGCGATCGGGGGAAGCCGGCGCCCTGCTGTTCGCAGTGCTCGACCAGCAGCTCGAGCAGTGGCGGGACGGTGTTCCACAGCGTCACCCGGTGCTCGTCGGCCAGGGCGGCCCAGCGGCCGGGATCGCGGGCCTCGCCGGGTGCGGGCAGCACCAGGGTGCCACCGGCTCCGAGCACGCCGAAGACGTCGTAGACGGACAGGTCGAAGCTGAGCGAGGACAGTCCGAGAACGCGGTCCTCGGGGCCGACGGCGAAGCGGCTGCTGATGTCGTCGACGGTGTTGACCGCCGAGCGGTGGCTGATCATCACCCCCTTGGGGCGGCCGGTCGATCCCGAGGTGAAGATGACGTACGCGAGGTCGTCGGGGCCGGTGACCGGCGCCCCGACCCGTCCTTCCGGTCCTTCCGGTCCGTCCGGTCCGTCCACCTCCGGCTGCCGGTCCACCACCAGGGCGGTGACGCCCGCCGGGACGTGGCCGCCGGGCTGGACGAGGGCCACCCCAGCGCGACCCGCCCCGATCAGCTGGTCGATGCGCTCCTGCGGCAGGCCCGCGTCCACCGGCAGGTAGGCCGCGCCGGAGCGGAGCACGCCGAGGACGGCCGGGATCTGCTGCCACCCCTTGTGCATGAGCACGGCGACGAGGGTGTTGGGGGCCGCGCCGAGCGCGCGCAGCCGGTGGGCGATCCGGTCGGCCATGCGGTCGAGTTCGCCGTAGGTGAGCGTGGTGTCGGCCGTGATCACGGCGGGCGCCCCGGGCCGGGCGGCGGCCTGCCGCCCCATGGCGGCGTGCAGGAGCTCGTCCGGCAGCGGCCCCCCGGTGTCGTTCACGCCCTCGCGCACGGCGCGCTGCTTCGCCGGCAGGGTGACCGGGGGCGGTATCTCCTGGTCCGCGACGGCCCCGACCAGGTCGAGGTAGGCGGCGAACATGTCGTCGAGCACGCCCTCGGGGAACATCTCCTCCACGGCGTCCCAGCTGATCAGCAGATCGCTGCCGCGGGCCACGACCTGGTTGTCGAGGTAGACCTGCGGGGTCTGGGAAATGGCGTACGCGGTCTCGAAGACCACGCCTTCGAGGGATCCCAGGCTGTCCTGCTCACGCAGCAGGCTGGTGAACACCACGGGCATCCGCGCCCGGGTGGTGTCACCGCGGCGGCCCAGCTCGCGCTGCACCTCGACACCGCTGAAGCGGGCGTGCGCCAGGTCCTGACGCAGCTGCCTCTGGATCCGCTGTGCGGCGCTCGCGAGGTCGGGCGCGCCGCCGAGATCGCATTCCAGCAGGATCGTGCTGGTGAAGTCGCCGATCAGCCGGTCGATGTCGGCGTGCCAGCGCGGGCGGTCGGCGAGGGTCAGGTTGAGCGTGAACCGGGAGCTCCGGCTCCAGGTACGCAGGACCTGCGCGTAGGCGGCGCACAGCAGCACGGAGGGGGTGACGCCCAGGGCGTTGGCGCGGTCCCTGAGCTGCCGCCACACCCGACCGGTCAGCCGGCGCTCGCGGCGCACGAAGGCGGGGGCCGCCCCGTCGCGGGCGACCGGGCGTACGGGCAGTTCGGGAGCGGGCGGCAGGGTGTCCAGGCGGTCCTGCCAGTACGCGCGGGCCTGCTCGTGGCCCGGCTGCGTACGGTGCGCGGCAACGCCGTCGAGGTAGTCGCGGAAGGTCGGTTCGGGCGCCGGGCCGAGCGAGTCGGGGTCGAGGACCAGCCGGATCCACTCGGCCAGCAGTACCTGGATGCTGCCGGCGTCGACGAGCAGCAGGTCGATGCTGATGTGGAGGCGGAGCCGGCCGGGGTCCAGCCGGTGGGTGCGGATCTCGTACAGCGGCCAGGTGTGCGGGTCGAAGACCTGGGCGGCCATCTCCTCGCGGGTCTCTTCGAGCCGACATCGGCCGTCGGCCTCCGGGACACCGCTCAGGTCGCCGTGGCGGAAGCGGTAGTACGGGACCTCCCGCGCGACCTGCTGGCGGCCGTCGGGGAGCAGGGT
Source organism: Streptomyces avidinii (assembly GCF_045161815.1). Taxonomy (NCBI): domain Bacteria; kingdom Bacillati; phylum Actinomycetota; class Actinomycetes; order Kitasatosporales; family Streptomycetaceae; genus Streptomyces; species Streptomyces avidinii. Next base: position 7,193,094 of record NZ_CP108863.1, on the reverse strand, counting down.
CGCCCGCAGCATGCCGTGGCGGCCGATCAGGGTGTTGAACGCCTCTTCGACGCGCTCGCGGTCGGCGGTGAACAGGTCCACTTCCAGGTAGAAGTGGGCGGAGCGCCCGCCGAGGTCGAACCCCCGGCTGCCCAGCCAGTACGCCTGCTGGACGTCGGTGAGGGCGAAGGGGTCGTGATCGTGCTCGGGATCCGGAACCAGCTGCGGGACCGACCCGCCGTCCGTACCATGGTTGAGGAGCGCACCGGTGAGCGTTTCGAGCGTGCAGTGGCCGAAGAACAGCTCCAGCGGGAGGTCGACGGTGCACGCGGTGTCGATCGCGGACTTGAACCGAACGGCGTCCAGCGAGTCGAGGAAGAGCGGTTCCTGCGGGTCGATCCAGCGGTCGTAGTCGCTGTTGACGCCGGCCAGCAGGTCGCGAATCTGATTGAGGCCCTTGTCCTGGTCAGGGATGGGCACAGCGGATATCTCTGACATCGGTCCCCCGTATCAACCAGCCAGTCATGCCGGTTTGAGAGTGTTATTGCGATGTGGCCTGCGCGTCGGCAACCTTGCGCAGGTAGGAATAGATGCCACCATTTCGGGCAATCCAGGCAGTAAGTCGGGGTGAGAGGGCGCTGACCACGTCCGCGACCTTCTCCATGACGGGAGCCACGGTGATCTCCACCCTGTTCTCGCGGATGCACTTCAGCACCGCGCGCGCGACCTCGTCCGGCCCCACCCGGCCGAGCATCGGCGGGCGCCGGCCCGCCTGCCAGCCCGCGGAGATCCCGACATCGGCGATCAGCGTGGGGTAGACCGCCGACACCCCCACACCGGTCCCCCGCAGCTCCTCGCGCAGGGACCAGGTGAAGCCGACGAGGCCGTGCTTGGCCGAGGAGTTGATCGTGGCGTACGGATAGGCCGTCCGCCCGCCCACCGAGCCGATGTTGACCACATGGCCGCGCCCCGCCTCGAGCATGTACGGGAGTACGAGTCGGGTCATCGCCTCGGCCCCGAAGAGATTCACGAGCAGGACTTTCCTGATGTCCTCGATCGAGGCGTCCTGGAACCGGGTGATGCATTCGATCCCGGCATTGTTCACCAGCAGCGCGGGCGGCCCCAGTTCGCTCCGGACCGTTTCCACGATCCGCCGCTGGGCCTTCTCGTCGGAAATGTCGGCGGGCACCACGAGCGGCTTGTGTCCGTGTCGGCCGATCCTTTCCGCGGTGTCCCGCAGGCCCTCCTCCGATCGGGCGACGAGTGCCAATCGGACACCCGCTCTCGCCAGTTGTTCGGCGATGTGCGGGCCGACGCCGCGCGAGGCCCCCGTGACGATTCCCACCACATTGTTCAATTCGCGCACGAACATCGTCCTTTGCCGAGAGTTACGGAACTAGCGGGACGGCTGCGGAGCGCCGCGACCGCCGGACAACAGCTGGACCAGGACCGCGACGCAGCACAGCAGTGCTCCGGTCAGCGCCACGGCGCCGATGCCGACGTGGTCGAGCACCGCTCCGCCGATGACCCCGGACAGTCCGATGCCCAGGTACAGGGCCGACGCGTTGAGCGCGAGCAGCAGGCTGCCGGCGCCCGGGGAGAGTTCGAGCAGGCGGCGCTGGACCGGCGGGTTGAACCCCCAGCTCGAGACGCCCCACACGAACAGCAGCACGGCGGCGAGCGCGGTGCTGTGCACCACGGACAGCGCCGACAGTGCGATCACGCTGCCGGACACGGCCACCAGCAGCGGCAGCCGGTAACCGAACCGGTCGGCCGCGACACCGCCGACGACATTGCCGATCGCGCCGCCGATGCCGTACCCGAAGAGCAGCAGGCTCAGCCCGGTGCCGTGCGCACCGACGGTGTCGGCCAGCACGGGAGCCGCATAGGTGTACACGGTGAACACCCCCAGGCTGGCGGCCAGGGTGATCCCGAGGACGCTGACCACGCGCGCGTCCGAGGCGACCTCGACACGCCGGCGCAGCGACACCCGCGGGGGCGCCGCGACCTCGGGCACGGCCACCGCCACGGCGACCGCCGAGAGCGCGCAGAACGCCGCGACCAGCCAGAAGACGCCCCGGTACCCGAGCGGGCCGACGAGCAGCGTGCCCGCGGGGACCCCGACGATGGTGGCCGTCACCAGACCGCCGAACACCCAGGCCGCCGCGCGCGCCCGGCGCTCCGGTCCGCTCAGTTCGGCGGCGACGGCGGTGGCCGCCGGGGTGAACACCGCGGCGCCGACGGCCGTGACGATCCGGGCGGCCAGCAGAATGCCGAAGTTCGGCGCCAGCGCGGCGAGTGCGTTGCCCACCGCGGCCACCAGCAGCGCGGCGACGATCAGCGGACGACGGCGCCACCCGCCCATGGCGACGGCCAGCAGCGGGGAGCCGATCGCGTACGCCACGGCGAAGGACGTGGTCAGCAGCCCCGCCGTGGAAAGGGATACGGACAGCTCCTCGCTCAGCTGTGGCAGTACGCCGGTGACGACATAGCCGCTCGTCCCCACTGCGAACGCTCCGAGCGCGAGCGTCAAGACCTTGCCCAACACGAAATGAACCCCCTGCCCCCGGCCGGTCGGTGCCGATTGCGATCATGGCACGGGCCACGAAGGCCACGCGAACCGGAGTCATCACCACACTCCCACAACAGAAGTTGCAGGCCAACGGGGGTTTTGCGCCAAGATCGACCGGCCCGGGTCCGGGCGCGCGCGAGCCGCCCGCGGCAAGGGACACCTTGCGGCGGGCGGTCACACAGCGGGCCCTACGACCGGATCACTCCTGGCCGGAAGCCGACGGATTCGCAGAGGCGACGCCCAGCCGACGGGCCTTCTCGATGTCGGCGGCGGAAGGCTTGACCCGGCTGAACTCGTCGTGCCCGACCACGGTGGACTTCCACTGGTCGGCGGCCGTGGTCCCGTAGCTCAGCAGCCACTGGGTCACGATCCGCTCCTGGCTGCCGCCGATGTACTGGCCGCTCCAGGTGGCGACGGAGTGGGCGTTGCGGTAGGCGTTGCGGTAGGCCACCGTCCATCCGACGGCGGTCCCGCTGCCGTCGGTGGCGGGTGCGCTGTCGTAGCGGCCGGTCATGACGTAGCGCTTCTCGGCGTTGCCGACGGCCGACTCGTAGGTCCCGACGAACCCGCCGTTCGCGGCCTTGGTCACGACCATGGTCGAGCCGAGCTGGTTGTACCAGGTACCGAGCACGGACGGGCGGCCGTTCGCCCCGTCCTCGGTCCCGGCGATCTCGGCGGACGCGGCCGCCGGGGTGTCCGCGGAGGCACTCGCGGAAACCGTGCCGAAGGTCAGGAGCGTTGCGCTGAGAGCTATGAGGACATGGCGTACACGCGTCACGAGATCGATCCCCCTGTGCGGGCCGACGGCCCGGTCCGGCTGCCGGTGACGGCAGAGGGCCACATGGCCGCTTTCGGGGAAAAGCGTAGGGCGGCGCGCTTCCGACGGGCCGGATGCCCCGCGCGAATGTCGGAGTTCGTACCAAGAGTCGGCGCGATTCGTTCGCCCGCCTGCCCCCGGGGAATTCCGGAGGCAGGCGGTCCGTGTCAGTTGCCGTCAGTTGTCGCGGACCGCGACGATGCCGTTGAACACACCGACGTACGCGGTGCCGTCGGGGCCGAGGGTGATCGGGGCCCAGTTGTTGTCGTAGAGCGGACCGGTGCCGGTCAGCTGACGCCAGCGGCGCTCACCCGTACGGAAGTCCACGGCCGTGAGGTACCAGGCGTCGATGCCCCAGACGTTGGGTTCCTTCTCGTAGAAATAGAGCAGCCCGTTCGCGGTGGAGAGCTTCGGGACCACGGAGGGAGCGCGGATCGCGCTCTCCCAGACCGTGTCGCAACCGCTGCCGTCGGCGCGGACGTCGATGCGGGTCACGCCGCCCACGACGGACTTGCCCAGCAGCAGGGTGGTGGGGTTCTCGTAGCCGTAGTTGTTCTCGACGACGATGCTGTTGCCCCAGGTGATCAGGGAGTTGTCGGTGGTGGAGGCGCCGGAGCCGAAGACCGGCACCTTGCAGACCAGCCGCCGGTCGGCGGGCACGTCCACGCCCCGCCTGAAGACCAGGACGTTCATCCGGTCGTCGGCGTTGTCCGTGATGGCGACGTAGCCCGGGCCGAAGAGGTCCGGGGTGGTGCCCGAACCCTGGTTGACGGAGCCGGGCTTGGCCGCCGTGCCCCGGTCGTAGGTCTGGCGCCACTGCACCTCGGGGGTCCCGTCGGCTCCGGCGCGGAAGCTGTACAGCGCGTGGTCGGAGACGATCGAGACACCGTCCTCGGCGACGGAGAAGGAGTTCTGGATCTCCTCGCCGCGCAGCTGGACGGAGCGGATCCGGTCGGTCGCCGGGTCCACCGTGCCCACCCGCCCCTGGCGGGTGACCCACCAGATCCGGCCGCTCCAGTCGGGCATCACCGAGGTGACGGGGTCGCAGGTGCCGCTGGGCCACAGGTTGGTCCAGGTCACGCAGTCGTGCGGGACCTGCCCGGTGAGGTCCCAGTCGTCCTCGACCGTGAATTTCCAGCTGCCGTCCGGGTTCTGCGCGTGGGCGAGGCGCAGGATGTGCTGGCGGGAATCGGCCAGCACGGCCCGGTCCTGGTGGTCCAGGTAGAAGTAGGCGCCGCCCGAGGTGTCCTTGAAGATCTTCGCGAAGTCGAGCGAGGTGATCGCCTCGACCGTCGAAGAGCGCTGCGGGAGCTGGTACTCCGCGAGCGTGGCGAGCGTACGGGGCTCCAGGAGCTTGACCTTGAAACCGGAGAAGGTGCCGCACACCGTGACGATCCGGCCGCCCGAGTCGAAGGTGGCGGTCGCGCACTCGCCGCCGAGGGCGGCGATCTTCTCGCTGGTCACCTTCGGGTTCCTGCCGAGCGGACCGGACCAGGGGGAGGTGGCGCTGCCCGCCGCGTCGGAGTGCATGCCGCTGCGGCCGTTGGGCGCGAGGAACGGGTGCTGCGGCGGCGCCTCGCCGGGCAGCGGGGCGGCGGCCGCGGGGCTGCCGTCGTAGTGGGTGACGAGGCGGTGACCGGGGGCCTTGGGTATCTCCTCGGCCTGGGCCGGCGAGCCGCCGTACATCACCGTGAGGGCGGCGACGACGGGCAGCACGGCACAGTTCAGCGATCTTCGGAACATCCGGGCTTCCTCCACTTCTCTTCAGCCTTGTTGACAATGCGTCTGATGTCGCGCCGCCGCCAGACGCTAGATCGCACTGCCCGAGGAGTCCATGGATGGGCCGGATGATTCATGAAGGCGCAACAGTCGATCAAGGATTGAGGCTGGAGACCACGTTCGCGGTGGCCGTCAGGCCGTCGTGGATGGTCGCGGCCATGCTGCTGCTCGCGAGGTAGAAGCCGAGCAGCGCGCAGACGACTGCGTGCGAGAACTTGAGCCCGCCGCTGCGCAGGAAGATCCACGCGAGGATGAGGAGCAGGACGACCACCGAGAGGGAAATCACCATAGAAACCTCCTTGCTCGCCGTCATGGTGGCGCAGGAGGGGGTGCCTTCGGGCGAAAGACGTGTCCGCCGTACGGGTGTTGACCGTCCGTGACGAGCGGTCGGTCCTTGACGATCTCGTCCCGGTGGGTAGCAGGTGTCCCAGCCCTGTTCATATGCGTCCGCTATTGCAAAGTGCCGGCAACAATGCCGGACGGGTCAGAAGAACACGAACCCGGTCACAACGCGGGCCGCCGGCCGCAGGGGGCTTGTCGGGCTCCCGCCCGCCGTGCCATATATGTCTAGACCTTTAAGGAAGCCGAGGAAGGCACCCCGTGCGACGCAGCGCCCCCACGCTCGCCCTCTGCCTGGCCGCCCTGAGCCTCACCGCCCTCACGGCCTGCACCGCGCCCGACACCGAGCCCCCGCCCGCCCCCGCCGGACTGACCGCCCAGGCCGGCAGCGCCACCAGCGTGCACGTCATGTGGGAGGCCGCGGCCGGCCGGGACGGGGTGATCGGCTACCAGGTCTTCGAGGCCGACCACATGGTCCGTGAACTCCCCGCCGAGAAGACCATGGTGGACATCACCGGCCTGGCCCCGCAGACCGGTTACACCTTCACGATCCGGGCCAAGGACGCTGCCGGAAACCTCTCCGGCCCCGGCCCGGCCGCCCGGGTCACCACCCCGGCGGCCAAGGCGGAGGACCTCAAGGCCCCCACCACCCCGGCGACCACCACCGCCCGGGCGACCGGCCCCGGGTCCGCCCGGGTGTCCTGGACGGCGGCGACCGACGACACGGGCGTGACGGCCTACGACGTCTACCAGGGCGGCGTACGGATCCACACCGCGGGCCCCACCGAGAGCGACACCGCGCTGACCGGCCTCCAGCCGGACACCGTCTACACCTTCACCGTCCGGGCCCGCGACGGAGCGGACAACTCCTCCCCCGACGGCCCGGCGGTGGACGTGACGACCCCGCCCGCCTCCGGCGACGGCCCGGGCACCGCCCCCGCCGCATTCGGCGTGACCGCCTCCCCGGGCGCGGTCACGCTGACCTGGACCGCCCCGGACACCGGCCGCGAGACCACCGAGTACGAGCTGTACGTCAACGGACTGCCCACGACCGTCATCCAGTTCGGAGCGGGCGCGGTGCCCAGCGGCCGGGCGGAACACCGGCTCACGGTGACCGAGCCGGCCGGCACGGTGTGGGCCGTCAAACTGCGGGCCAGACTCCCCGACGGCAACTGGGGATCCTTCTCCGCGGAGCGGCGGATCACACTCGTCGCGTGAAAGAAGGTACCGATCCGCCCTGAACGGCACGGCCGCACAGGAAGATCGCGCACAATACATCCGTGTTCGGTGAGTACTCGTTCAATGACAATCAGGCAGACTCCGCGGACGGCGATCCAGGACCGGACCCCTGCCCGGTGCCGGGCAACCTGCCGCCGGAACCTGCGAGCTTCGTCGGCCGGGAGCCTGAACTCCAGCTGCTCGACGACCTGTTGCGCGAGCGAAGACTGATCACCCTCACCGGGGTGGGCGGCGTCGGCAAGTCACGGCTCGCCCTGCGGGCCGTCGCCGCCGCCCGACGGGTGCGGCCCGACGGGGTCTGGTGGACGGAGCTGTCGCCGCTGCGCGATCCGAGCCTGCTCACCGCCACGGTCGCCCACACGCTCGGCCTCGCCGACCACTCCCCGCGCCCTCCCGACGAGGAGCTGTGCGCGTGGATGGCGGACAAGGAACTCCTCCTGGTGCTGGACACCTGTGAGCATCTGGTGGCCGCCTGCCGCCACCTGGTCGGTGAACTCCTGCAGTCCGCACCGGGTCTGACGATCCTGGTCACCTCCCGCGAGCCGCTCGGCATGCCGGCCGAGGAGGTGGTCGAGGTCCGGCCGCTGCCCTGCGAGGGACCCGACAGCGACGCCCTCGCCCTCTTCCGGGCCCGCGCGCTGGCGGCGGCCCCGCGGGCGGCGGCCGTCTTCACCGACCCCGCCCGGAGCGCGCTGGCCGCCGAGGTGTGCCGGCGCCTGGACGGCATCCCGCTCGCGCTGGAACTCGCTGGCGCCCGGCTGCGGTTGTGGACGCTGGAACACATGGCCGAGCGGATCGGCGAGCGCTTCGAGGTGCTGTCCGACGCCCGGGCCGCCCTGCCCCGCCGGCACCGGACGATGCGCACCACCATCGGCTGGAGCCACGAACTGTGCGAGCCGCTGGAGCGGTTGCTCTGGGCCCGGCTCTCCGTCTTCACGGGCGACTTCGACATCGCCGCGGCCCGCGCGGTCTGTTCGGGCGGCCCGCTGCCGGCCGCCCGCGTGGAGCGCGTACTGGCGGGCCTGGCCGCCAAGTCCGTGGTCCTGCGCACCGAGGAACGCGGCGCCGGGGCCCGCTACCGGATGCTGGACACGATCCGCGAGTACGGGCAGGACTGGCTGGTCGAGCTCGGCGAGGTGGGGATCGTCACCGACCGGCACGCCCACTGGTACGCGGCCCTCTCCCAGGCCGCCGACCGGGGCTGGATGGGCCCGGGGCAGGTGGACTGGTACCGCAGGATCACCGCCGAGCACGCGCAGCTGCGTACCGCTCTGGAGCACCTGCTCACCGCCGACCCGACGGCCGCGCTGGAGATGGCCGGGGCACTGTGGTTCTACTGGTTCGCGTGCGGGCACGTGCACGAGGGCCGCGGCTTCCTGGAACGGGCCCTGCGGGCCGCCCCGCGTACGGGGAGCGCACACAACCAGGCCGTGTGGGCCCTCGGGCTCACCGCGCTGCTCCAGGGCGACATGGAGGCGGCCCAGCAGCTCGGCGACTCGTGCTCGCGGGACGCCGCCCGGCTCGCGGACCCGGAGCGGGAGCTGCGCGCGGCCTACCTGCACGCGGTCTCGGTGCTCATGCCCGGCGACCCCGTACGGGCCCTGCGGCTCGCCGGCCCACGGGCCCGGGCCGGTCACGGCGGGCGCACCAGCGGCGCCGGCTGGCTCCTGTGCAAGCTGGCCACCGGCTACGCCCTGTGCGACCTGCGGCGTTTCGAGGAGGCGACCGAGGAGGCGCAGTCCCTGCGGGAGGCCTGCGTGGAGCTGGGCGAGCGCTGGCTGCGGGCGTACGCGGACTACGTCCTGGCGGTGGCCGCGCTGGGTATGGGGGACCACGGGGAGGCCGCCCGGCACGTACGGGCCATGCTCTCCGGGAAACGGCTGCTCGGCGACCGCTTCGGCATCGCGCTGGGCCTGGACCTGCTGGCCGCGGCGGTGGCCGGACTGGGCGACGGGGAGCTGGCGGCGCGGCTGCTGGGCACCGGGCACGCCTGGTGGCGCACGGTCGGCCGGCCGCAGATGGGCGGCTCGCCCTCGCTGACCGCCCTGCGGAATCAGGGCGAGCAGCAGGCCCGCGCGGCGATCGGGGACGCCGCGTACGAGACGGCGTTCCTGGGCGGCGCGGCTGCGCCCACCGGCTGATCGGCGGCCGGTGGGCCCGGTAATCGGTCTGGGTCCTGGGCTCCCGTCAGTACGGGAGGGGTCTGCCCGACGGTGTGCGCAGGTCCAGGTCTCGGGGGGCGGGCTTCGGGACGGGCTTACGGATCAGCTGCTGGCGCATGCTGCCTCCTCGCTCAGACCAGTGCCGGGCGGCGGGGTTCCACCGTGCGGCTGTCGGGGAGCAGTTCACCGGTGTCGTCGAACATCACGACTCCGTTGCACAGCAGGCTCCAGCCCTGTTCGGGGTGAGAGGCCACAATGCGGGCGGCGTCGTGATCGGCGCTGTCGGCGGTAGGGCAGGGTGGCTGGTGGGAGCACATGGCGCACCTCCTCGCGAAGTGGGGCGGGAGCGCCGGTGGTCACCCGGTCGAATCCGCGATCCACGGTGGCGGTGAGTATTACTGATCGCCGCCCCCGGACGGAACCCATATTCGCCGTCCAGTTCAGGGTGTGTATGCCCGATTACCATGCGCTCATGCCCGCTATCCGGATCGTTCACCGCACGTCTTTTCCACCGGTCGAGGCGTGGCCGATGCTCACGGACTGGGAGCGCCACGGCGCGCAGGTCCCGCTCACCCGGACGATCATCGAGACGGCTCCGCCGACCCACGTCGGAACGATCTTCACGGCCCGCACGGGCGTGAGCAGGATCACGTTCGACGACCGCATGGAGGTCGTCGTCTGGCGACCCCCCACGGAGGGTTTGCCGGGATTGGTCCGGCTCGAGAAGCGCGGCCGGTCGGTGACGGGCTGGGCGGAGATCGAGATCCGCCCCCTCGCCGCGGGCGGCTCGGAGATCCACTGGCGCGAGGAACTGCGGCTGCGCGGCCTCCCCCGCGCCCTGGACCCGGTGGTCGCGGCCGCGGGCCGGTTCCTCTTCGGCCGGGCCCTCGCCCGACTGCTGCGGCCCTGAGGGCACGGGCTAGGGTGCCGTGATCGCCGCGCCGGTGATCATGAGCGACCGAGGAGATTCCCGTGGCCACTCCGCCACAGCCCCAGCCCCAGCCCCAGCAGGGCGCCGGCCCGTACAACCCCTACACCGCGCCCGTTCCGCCGCAGAGCGGTCCGCCCGGACCGGGGTACGCCGCGCCGCAGCCGTACGGCGCGTACGGCACGCACCCCGAGCCCGGCCGGTACGGCTGCCGGCTGTGCGGGGCCTGGCCGGCCGCGCACGCGACCGTACGCGGCCACCAGGGCATGATCGTGCTGATGCGGTTCCTGAGCCTGCGCGGGCCCTTCTGCCGCGACTGCGGGCTCGCCACGTACCGCCGGATGTCCTCGGACACCCTGTGGCAGGGCTGGTGGGGGCCGCTGTCCCTGTTCATCACGCCCGTGACCCTGCTGATGAACCTCGGCCCGCGGGCGGCCTTCCGCAGGCTCGCTCCCCCGGCGGGCGGCCACCGGCCCGCGCTCGACCCGGGCAGGCCGCTGTGGCGCCGGCCCCCGGCCCTGCTCCTGATGGTGCCGGTGCTGCTCGTCCTGCTGACCGTCCCCGCCCTCGTCCTGCTCGGCATGCTGGTCGGCGACACGAAGCTGACCACGGGCCAGTGCGTGCGCAACGAGGGCAGCTGGACCGAGCAGGACCTGCGGGTCGAGTCCTGCGCCTCGCCCCGCGCCGAGTTCCGCGTCACCGGTCCGCCCTGCGCCGCCGGCGACTACATCGCCGACCCCGAGTACGGCCCGCAGGAGTTCACCACGCTCTGCCTCACGCGGCTGGGCCGGGCACAGGGTGCGGCCACCGCACCCGGCACCCCGCCCTCCACGGACTAGGCCGTCTCTTTCGGATCTTGTCGGCCGAGCCCGCGGCGTCCGGCGGCATGGGGTCTCCCCAGGCCCGCAGGGCCGAGGGGAAGCATCGCAAGGCGGAGGATCGTCCTTGTACCGGACGTACCGGGGCGGGCCCGACAACGCGGCGAGGTGCGGTGCCGGGCGTCGCGGGCCCGGCAGGATCCGGAAGAGACGGCCTAGCGGATCGGCATGCCGGAGATCGTGCGGGCGATCACGAGGCGCTGGATCTCGCTGGTGCCCTCGAAGATCGTGTAAATGGCGCTGTCCCGGTGCATGCGCTCCACCGGGTACTCGCGGGTGAAGCCGTTGCCGCCCAGGATCTGGACCGCCTGGGCGGTGACCTTCTTGGCGACCTCGCTGGCGAAGAGCTTCGACATCGAGCCCTCCGCCGATTCGAACGGCCGGCCAGCGACGGCCATCCAGGACGCCCGCCACACCAGCAGCCGGGCCGCGTCGATCTGGGTCCGCATGTCGGCGAGCTGGAAGGCCACGCCCTGGTTGTCGATGATCGGGCGGCCGAACTGGGTGCGGGTCTTCGCGTAGTCGAGGGCGACCTCGTACGCCGCGCGCGCCGTGCCGACGGCCATCGCGCCGACCGCGGGACGGGAGGCCTCGAAGGTGGCCATCGCCGCGTTCTTGACCCGCTCGCCCCCGCCGCTGCGCGCCCGCTCGTGGGCCCGCGCGAGGCGCTCGTCCAGCTTCTCCTTGCCGCCGAGCAGGCAGGAGCCCGGGATCCGTACGTCCTCCAGCACCACCTCGGCGGTGTGGGAGGCACGGATGCCGTGCTTCTTGAACTTCTGGCCCTGGGACAGTCCAGGGGTGTTCGGCGGGACGATGAAGGAGGCGTGCCCCTTGGTCCCCAGCTCGGGATCGACGACCGCGACCACGATGTGCACGTTGGCGATGCCGCCGTTGGTCGCCCAGGTCTTGGTGCCGTTGAGCACCCACTCGTCCTTGGCCCGGTCGTAGACCGCCCGGGTGCGCATCGAGCCGACGTCGGAGCCCGCGTCCGGCTCGGAGGAGCAGAAGGCGGCGACCTTCACGTCGTCAGGGGTCCCGTACATCTGCGGGATCCAGGTGCCGATCTGCTCCTCGGTGCCGTTGGCGACGACGCCGATGGCCGCGAGTCCCGTGCCGACGATGGACAGCGCGATGCCCGCGTCGCCCCAGAAGAGCTCCTCCATCGCCATCGGGATGCCGAGGCCGGTCGGGTCGAAGAACTGCTGGGCGTAGAAGTCCAGCGAGTAGATGCCGACCTTGGCGGCCTCCTGGATGACGGGCCAGGGAGTCTCTTCGCGCTCGTCCCATTCCGCGGCGGCGGGTCGCATCACATCGGCGGCGAAGCCGTGGATCCAGTCCCGTACCTGCTTCTGGTCGTCGTTCAGCTCCATGGTGAACTCCGCCATGTCCCCTCCACCTGTCTGTACTCGTCCCTGCGGCGGTTACTAGCGGTAACCTACGCGAAGGCCACAGTCTGTTACTGGCGAGTAAGCACTGTCAAGCACCGTCGACACCGGTCACGACGCCGGACGGGGTGGCCGCCGATTCGATCGACAGGGTGTACCGGGTGTTACGTTGCGTGGGCGTCACGCACATCGCAAGGGCGGGGAGAGAAACACGTCATGGAGACCACTCAGCGGGCCGGCGAGCCGGGAGCGGCCGAACGCCGCAGGCGGGAGCTGCTCGAAGCCGCCGACCGGGTCGTGCTCAGGGACGGCCCCAAGGCCTCCATGAACGCGATCGCGGCGGAGGCCGGCATCACCAAGCCCATCCTCTACCGGCACTTCGGGGACAAGGCGGGCCTCTACCAGGCACTCGCCGTCCGGCACACCGACGCCCTGCTCGACTCCCTGCGGGCCGCGCTCGACGCCCCCGCGGAGCGGCGCCGCCGGGTGGAGGCGACCCTCGACACCTACCTCGCCGCCATCGAGGCCCGCCCGCAGGTCTACCGCTTCCTCATGCACCCGGCCGAGGACTCCCACAGCGCCGAACGCGGCTTCGACGTCGGGCTGCACTCGGCCCCGCTGCTGCGCAGGCTCGGCGAGGAGCTGGCGGAGGTGATCGGCGAACGGGTGGACCTCGGCCCGGCCGGCGAACAGCTCGCCCGGATCTGGGGCCACGGCATCGTCGGCATGATGCACGCGGCCGGCGACTGGTGGCTGGGCGAACGCCCCTGCGACCGCGCGGAGCTGGTCACGGGCCTCACCGACCTCCTCTGGGGCCGCCTGGCCACCGCCGGCAACCGCCACGACGGCCCGGGCTTCTAGACCCCACCGGGGCCAATCCAGCCCCGCCGGGCCCCTTCAGCCTCGGCCGAATCCAGCCTCGCCGGCGTTTGAGGCGCGGGTCCGGGCGGAGCCCGGTGCCCGGCGGAGCCGGGTTTCCCGGGGCGCCGCCCCGGGCCCCGCGCCTCAAACGCCGGCGAGGCTGGAAATGCCTTCGGCTCCCCAGGGGGTCTTCCGTATGGCCCGCCGCAGGCGACGGGCGCGCAGGCCCGTCACGCGCTCCGCGTACACGGTCCCGTCGAGGTGGTCGCACTCGTGCTGCAGGCACCGCGCGAAAAAGCCGGTGCCCGAGATCCGGACCGCCGCACCGCCCGAGGTGAACCCCTCCACCACCGCGTGGTCGAAGCGCGCCGTCCCCGCCTCCAGCCCCGGCAGGGACAGGCACCCCTCCGGCCCGAGGAACTCGTCCCCGTCGGCCGTCACCAGCCGCGGGTTGACGATGTGCCCGACGTGGCGGACGTCCTCGTCGTCGGGGCAGTCGTAGACGAAGACCCGCTGCCCGACCCCGATCTGGTTCGCGGCGAGCCCGACGCCCTCGGCGGCGTACATCGTCGCGAACATGTCCTCGATGAGCCGGTCGAGATCCGGGCCGAATTCGGTGACTTCCGCGCACGCGGAGTGGAGCACCGGATCACCCAGCAGGCTCATGGTGCGGACGAGGCCGGTGGTACCGGGGATGGGGCGCTGTCGCATGGCCGTAAGCCTACGACGGGCGACTATATGAGGAGATCCGCGGCGGGGCGGGGGCGCCGCGGTCAAGGCCGGGGCCGGTACTGGATAGGCTGGGGCCGACCGACGCAAGGAGGACAAGGGACGATGGCAGGCAACACGGAGCCGCTTTCGCCGCGGGCCAAGCTGGCCGTGACGGCGGGCAAGGCCGCGGCGGCGGTGTCGCGGGCCGCGGGACGCGGAAGCGGATCGGTGATCGGTGGCAAGGTCGCACTCAGGCTCGACCCCGATCTTCTCGGCGCGCTGGCGCAACATCTCGATGTCGTCCTCGTCTCCGCGACGAACGGCAAGACCACGACGACCCGGCTGATCGCGGAGGCCCTGCGGGCCAGCGGTCCGGTCGTCTCCAACGCCCTCGGCGCCAACATGCCCGCCGGCATCACCTCGGCGCTGGCCGGCGGTTCGGACGCCAAGTACGGCGTCATCGAGGTCGACGAGAAATACCTGGCCGGGGTGGCCCGGGACGTCACCCCCAAGGTGATCGCCCTGCTCAATCTCTCCCGCGACCAGCTGGACCGCGCCGCCGAGACCCGCATGCTCGCGGAGAAGTGGCGCGAGGGCCTCCAGGGCTCCAAGGCGGTCATCGTCGCCAACTGCGACGACCCGCTGATCGTGTGGTCCGCCTCCTCCTCCCAGAACGTGGTGTGGGTCGCGGCCGGCCAGGAGTGGAAGGACGACGCCTGGTCGTGCCCCTCCTGCGGCGGCGTCATGCAGCGCCCGGGCGACGACTGGTTCTGCGGCGAGTGCGGCTTCCGGCGCCCGACCCCGACCTGGGTGCTCTCCGGCGATCACGTCCTGGACCCGCACGGCAGTGCCTGGCCGATCCACCTCCAGCTGCCGGGCCGCGCCAACAAGGCCAACGCCGCCACCTCCGCCGCCGTGGCCGCCGTCTTCGGCGTCCCGCCGCAGGTCGCGCTGGAGCGGATGTACCAGGTGCAGGCCGTCGCCGGCCGCTACGACGTGGTGAACTTCCAGGGCCGTGAGCTGCGGCTGCTGCTCGCGAAGAACCCGGCGGGCTGGCTCGAAACGTTTTCGCTGATCGATCCCCCGCCGACCCCGGTGATCCTCTCGGTGAACGCGCGCGGCGCCGACGGCACCGACACCTCCTGGCTGTGGGACGTGGACTACCCGCGGCTGCTCGGTCACCCGATCTTCGTCATCGGTGACCGCAAGCTGGACCTCGCGGTCCGCCTCGAGGTCGCGGGCCTGGACTTCCGGGTGTGCGAGACCCTCGACGAGGCCGTGCAGCTCGCGCCGCCCGGACAGATCGAGCTGATCGCCAACTACACCGCCTTCCAGGACGTGCGCCGCCGCGTCGGCAACTAGTACCCATAAGGACAAGAGCATGAGCGACAACAGCCTGCGTCTGGTGTGGGTCTACCCGGACCTGCTGAGCACGTACGGAGACCAGGGCAACGCCCTCGTGGTGGAGCGCCGGGCGCGCCAGCGCGGCCTGGACGTGCAGCGCGTGGACGTGCGCAGCGACCAGCCGATCCCCACCTCGGGCGACATCTACCTGATCGGCGGTGGCGAGGACCGGCCGCAGCGGCTGGCCGCGGAGCGCCTGCTGCGCGACGGCGGTCTGGAGCGCGCCGTCTCGAACGGGGCGATCGTCTTCTCCGTCTGCGCCGGGTACCAGATCCTCGGCAAGGAGTTCGTCAACGACCAGGGCCAGCGCCAGGAGGGCCTCGGCCTGCTGGACGTCGTCACCTTGCGCGGTGAGGGCGAGCGGTGCGTCGGCGACGTCCTCGCGGACATCGACCCGCGCCTGAACCTGCCGCAGCTGACGGGCTTCGAGAACCACCAGGGCGTGACCCACCTCGGCCCGACGGCCAGGCCGTTCGCCCGGGTGAGCATGGGCCGCGGCAACGGCACCGGCGACGGCACCGAAGGCGCGTACAACGACACGGTGTTCGGCACGTACATGCACGGCCCCGTGATGGCCCGCAACCCGCAGATCGCGGACCTGCTGCTGAAGCTGGCCCTCGACGTGAACGCGCTGCCGGCCATAGACGACCGGTGGTACGAGGCGCTGCGCGCGGAGCGCATCGCCGCCGCGACGCAGCCCGCGTAACGCCCGGCGGACCGCTCATCGGGGCGGCCCCGTCATCATGTGTTCGGCCCGGTTTTCCCTAGGGGGAACCGGGCCGACGTGGTTTCGTACGACGAGTGCGACCAGCATGTGGAGGATGGTTCAGCCCACCGCTCCACCGCTTGTAGGGTGGCCGTAGTTCCAACCGGACGACGTGGTCCGGTCGTCGGCCCACGTTGCAAAGGTCCGTTCCTGCCATGCGCATAGGTGTGCTCACTTCCGGTGGCGACTGCCCCGGTCTCAACGCCGTCATCCGCTCCGTCGTGCACCGCGCCGTCGTCGACCACGGCGACGAGGTGATCGGCTTCCACGACGGCTGGAAGGGCCTTCTGGAGGCGGACTACCGCAAGCTCGACCTCGACGCCGTCGGCGGCATCCTCGCCCGCGGCGGCACCATCCTCGGCTCGTCCCGGGTCCAGCCCGCGCACCTGCGCGACGGTGTGGAGCGCGCCCGCGGCCACGTCGCGGACCTGGGCCTCGACGCGATCATCCCGATCGGCGGCGAGGGCACCCTGAAGGCCGCGAACCTGCTCGCGCAGGGCGGTCTGCCCATCGTCGGGGTCCCGAAGACCATCGACAACGACATCGCCTCCACCGATGTCACCTTCGGCTTCGACACCGCCGTCGGGGTGGCCACCGAGGCACTGGACCGGCTGAAGACCACCGCCGAGTCCCACCAGCGCGTGATGGTCGTGGAGGTCATGGGCCGCCACACCGGCTGGATCGCCCTCCACTCGGGCATGGCGGCCGGCGCGCACGCCATCGTCGTACCGGAGCGCCCCTTCGACATAGAGCAGCTGACGGAGATCGTCGGCGAGCGCTTCTCCGCGGGCAAGCGGTTCGCGATCGTCGTGGTCGCCGAGGGCGCCAAGCCGAAGCCGGGCTCGATGGACTTCGAGGAGGGCGGCACCGACATGTACGGGCACGAGCGGTTCGCCGGCATCGGCAACCGGCTCGCCGTGGAGCTGGAGCACCGTCTGGGCAAGGAGGCCCGGCCGGTGATCCTGGGCCACGTCCAGCGCGGCGGCACGCCCACCGCGTACGACCGGGTCCTCGCGACCCGCTTCGGCTGGCACGCCGTGGAGGCCGCACACCGCGGTGAGTTCGGCATGCTGACCGCGCTGCGCGGCACGGACATCGTGATGGTGCCGCTCTCCGAGGCGACGTCGACCCTCAAGACGGTCCCGGCCGAGCGGTACGACGAGGCGCAGACGGTTCTCTGACGTCCCTTTTGTGCGCCCCCTTTATCCTGGGCCGCCCCCGCGCGCAAGAGCGTGCGGGGGCGGCACTACTGTGGTGGGGCACCACGGTCAAGGGAGTGAACAGATGGATCACAGCGGGCACGGCATGGACATGGACATGGACCTGCCGCCGTTCACTCTCGGGCGTGGTCTGGAGTTCTCGTTCGACGCCTTCTTCCTGTTCGGCTCGCTGATCGCGCTCGCCCTGTACGGATGGGCCGTGCTGCGGCTGCGCCGGCGCGGGGACTCCTGGCCGCTGGGCCGGACCGTCGCCTTCGCCGTGGGCGTGCTGACCGTGATGCTCGCGGTGTGCACCAAGCTGAACGACTACGGCATGGTCATGTTCAGCGTGCACATGGTCCAGCACATGGTGATCAGCATGATCACCCCGATCCTGGTCCTGCTGGGCGCTCCGGTGACGCTGGCGCTGCGTGCGCTGCCGCCCGCGGCCCGCGGTCACAAGGGGCCGCGCGAGCTGCTGCTGATGCTGCTGCACAGCCGCTACATGAAGGTGATCACCCACCCGGCCTTCACGATCCCGATGTTCATCGCGAGCCTGTACGCCCTGTACTTCACGCCGCTCTTCGACTTCCTGATGGAGAGCCGCACCGGGCACGTCGCGATGATGCTCCACTTCCTCGCCGTCGGCCTGATCTTCTTCTGGCCGATCATGGGCATCGACCCGGGTCCGCACCGGCCGGGCTACGTCATGCGGATGCTGGAGCTGTTCGCGGGCATGCCCTTCCACGCCTTCTTCGGTATCGCCGTGATGATGGCGAGCCAGCCGATGATCAAGACGTACGCGAACCCGCCGGCATCCCTGGGCATCGACCCGCTGCTCGACCAGCAGTGGGGCGGCGGCATCGCCTGGGCCTTCAGCGAGATCCCCTCGGTGCTGGTCCTGATCGCCCTGGTCTACCAGTGGTACCACTCGGAGCAGCGGGCCGCACGACGGTCCGACCGGGCCGAGGAGCGCAACGGCGACAAGGAGCTGGAGGCGTACAACTCGTATCTCGCCTCGCTCCAAGCGCGTGGCCAGTAGCGCGATCCCGCCTTTGCGCGCCACCATGGGGCATGACCGGATCCGTTAAGGCGATGGCAGTCATGACCTTCGCCGCACTGGTGGCCGTGGCCGCGTACTCCGTGGCTCTCGGCAGCAACGGCTGGCTGTGGTTCGGCTGGGTCGTGCTGGGACTGCTGACCGCCGGGATGGCCGCCTCACGCAATGTCTGAGCAATGCCACGTCCGCCCCCTGCACCCCGCGCCTCACCGTCCGTAAAATGGCGGTGACAACGGGATATCGACAGGAGCGGCCTGGTGTTCTACCACTTGCTCAAGCACGTGTTGCTCGGTCCCCTGCTGCGGCTGCTGTTCAGACCGCGGATCGAGGGCCTGGAGAACATCCCGGCCGAGGGTGCCGCGATCGTCGCGGGCAATCACCTGTCGTTCTCGGACCATTTCCTGATGCCGGCGATCCTCAAGCGGAGGATCACTTTCCTCGCGAAGGCCGAGTACTTCACGGGCCCCGGGGTCAAGGGCCGGCTCACCGCCGCCTTCTTCCGCAGCGCCGGCCAGATCCCCGTGGACCGCTCGGGCAAGAACGCCGGGCAGGCGGCCCTGCGCGAGGGGCTGTCCGTTCTGGCCAAGGACGAGCTGCTGGGCATCTACCCGGAGGGGACGCGCTCGCACGACGGCCGGCTCTACAAGGGCAAGGTGGGGGTGGCCGCGATGGCTCTGGGCGCCGGGGTGCCCGTCGTGCCCTGCGCGATGGTGGGCACCTTCGAGATCCAGCCGCCCGGGAAGAAGCTCCCGAAGATCCGGCGGGTCACGATCCGCTTCGGTGAGCCGCTGGACTTCTCCCGGTACGCCGGGATGGAGGGCGAGCGGGCCGTCCTGCGGGCGGTCACCGACGAGATCATGTACGCGATCCTCGGGCTGTCCGGCCAGGAGTACGTCGACCGGTACGCGGCCGAGGTCAAGGCCGAGGAGGAGGAACAGCGGAAGAAGACCCGGCGCACCGCGCGCTGAGCCTTCTCCCGCTCGTCCTCGCCCGTCCCGCCGGTCCTTAACGGACGGCGGGGAGCTCTTCCGGCGCCGGGAAGACCGGGGACTCGGCCGGGGCGTCGGAGGACAGGGACTTCGCCACGGCCGGGGCCGGGGCCACCGGGGTGGCGTGCGGGGCGCAGGTCACGTCCTTGGCGTCGACCTTGCCGGTGAGCAGGTAGGTGTCCACCCGCGTGTTGATGCAGGGGTTCAGCAGGCTGGTGACACCGTGCGAGCCCGCGGTCTTCTCGGTGATCAGACGCGAGCCGGCGAGGCGGCGGTGCAGCTCGACCGCGCCCTTGTACGGCGTGGCCGCGTCCCGCTCGGACTGGACGATCAGCACGGGGGGCAGCCCGTGCTTGGCGCCGACGGCGATCGGGGTGCTCTGCTTGGCCTTCCAGGTCGCGCAGGGCAGGTTCATCCACGCGTTGGACCAGGTCAGGAACGGGTACTTCTCGTGCAGCTTGGTGTTGTCGCGGTCCCACTTGGACCAGCTGGTGGGCCACTTCGCGTCGGCGCACTCGACGGCGGTGTAGACGGCGTTGCCGTTCTCGGACGCCGCGTTGCCCTTGGTGTCCGACATGTCCGGGGCGATGGCGTCGATGAGTGCCTGCTCGTCGCCGGCCGCCCAGGCCGCGAAGGTCTGGGCGACGGGCACCCAGGAGGAGTCGTAGTACGGGGCGCCCTGGAAGAAGCCGATGAGCTCGGCCGGGCCGACGATCCCGCCGAGCGGCTTGGCCTTGGCCTTGGCGCGCAGCTCCTGCCACTTGGCCTCGACCTCGGCGCGGGTGCCCCCGAGGTGGAAGACGGCGTCGTTCTTGGCGACCCAGTCCTGCCAGTCGTTCCAGCGCATCTGGAAGGCGACGTCCTGGCCGAGGTTGGCCTCGTACCAGATGTTGTCCTGCGACGGGTCCACCACGCTGTCGACGATCATGCGGCGCACGTGGGTGGGGAAGAGGGTCGCGTAGACCCCGCCCAGGTAGGTGCCGTAGGAGACGCCGAGGTAGTTCAGCTTCTTCTCGCCGAGGCCGGCGCGGATCACGTCGAGGTCGCGCGCGGTGTTCGGCGTGGTCATGTGCGGCAGCATCTCGCCGCTGCGCTCCTTGCAGCCGTCCGCGTACTCGGCGGCGAGCTTGCGCTGGGCGCGCTTGTCGGCCTCGGTGTCCGGGACCGGGTCGGCCTTGGGGGCCTTCACGAACTCCTGCGGGTCGATGCAGGAGATCGGCGCGGAGTGGCCGACACCGCGGGGGTCGAAGCCCACGAAGTCGTAGGCCTTGGAGGCGTTGACCCACAGCGGGCTCTTGGTGGTGACGCGGCGCGGGAAGCGCATGCCGGAACCGCCGGGGCCGCCCGGGTTGTAGACGAGGGCGCCCTGGCGCTCCTCCTTGGTCCCCGTGCTGCCGATCCGGTCGACGGCGATGTCGATGGTCTTGCCGTACGGCTTCGCGTAGTCGAGCGGGACCTTCACCCAGCCGCACTGGATGGGCTTCTCGAAGCCCCAGTCCGCCGGGCAGTCCTTCCAGTCGATCCCGGCGCGGGCGGCGCGGGCGGCGGCGATCTGCGCGCCCAGCGCCTCGGGCAGCCTGCCGTCGCTGCCTGCGGAGGCCGCCGCGGCGGGCGGGGCCAGCAGCAGGCTCGCCGCAAGTGTGCCGGTGATCAGTGTGGCGGCGCTCGCCAGCGCCGCGTTGCGTATCACGTGGTTGTTCCCCCTGCGTCAGATGCCGCCGTGGGCGGCCCGGTTGGTCGGGTTCGGTCGTCGGCGTGCAGGGGGATCCTGTCGTCTGACCCCGACCCGGCGACAGGGCCGGATCGACTTCTTTGCCAACCCGATAACCGGCGAGGTGTGTACCGCTGAGCGGTGCCTGATGCGTCCCGCTTTCGCCGGCGCCCTCAGCGGCCGTAGGTACGGCAGGCCGCGTCGAGCAGCTCGCGCACCCGCAGGGCGTCCGGGGCCAGGGCCGTCACCAGAACGGCCGGACCGGCCAGCGGCGTCACCACCGCGAACTCCCCCAGGACCGCCGCCGTGGGCGGACTGCCGGCGAAGGCCGGGTCCACGACCAGGAGTTGGCCGAGCGCCCGGTGCCCGGCCAGGCCGGCCGGACCGTCCCAGCCCCCTGGCGCACCGGGTCCGCAAGCCAGCTCCTGGTCCAGCAGCGCAGTGCCCCCGCGCTCGACAGCGAGGCGGCTGCGCAGCAGGCCCGGAGCCTCCCCGGTGCGGCCCAGTACCTGCTCCTCGCGCAGCACCAGGCGTGCGGTGGGGGCCATGCGGACCCGGGTGCGCACCCTCAGGTCGCTGCCGCGCACCGAGACGAGCGGTTCGGGAAGCCAGCGCACCGACGCCGCGTCCTCCAGGGTGAGGTGTACGTCGTACCGCGCGGGTTCGCCGGACCGCCCGGGCAGTGCCAGGGTGGCCGCCGCCGAGGCGAGGGCGAGGTGCGCCCCGGGCCCGGCGGTGGCCTCGACGGTGAGATGGTCCCCGCCGAGCGGGGCGCTCATCGCGCCGACCAGCATGACCCCGGCCTCGGCCGCCGACGGCGAGCGGGTGCGGCGCAGCGCGAGCGGTCCCTCCCCGGCCAGCAGGGGCAGGGCGGTGCCGCCCCGCCCGTCGGCCGCGGCGCGGATGCGGGCGGTGGCCCGCAGGCCCGCCGGCGGCGTGGCGGGTGTCTGCGCACGGTCCGTGGTGGCCGCGCCGCTCATCGCGGGGACCAGGCGGCGATCCGCTCGCGCACCCAGGCGGCCACCGGGCCGACCCCTTCGGGGCCGCGCAGCGACTGGAAGGCGACGGGGAGTTCGCCGCGCTGTGCGGCGGCGTCGCGGGCCATCCGGTCGAGGTCGGAGCCGACGTGGGGCGCGAGGTCGGTCTTGTTGACGACGAGGAGGTCGGCGGTGGTGACGCCGGGGCCGCCCTTGCGGGGGATGTCGTCCCCGCCGGCCACGTCGATGACGAAGATCTGGGCGTCGACGAGTCCGCGGGAGAAGGTGGCGGTGAGGTTGTCCCCGCCGGACTCGACGAGGATCAGGTCCAGTCGGCCGTGCTCCCGGAAGGCGTCCTCCAGCTCCTCCACCGCCTCCAGGTTGGCGGAGATGTCGTCGCGGATGGCGGTGTGCGGGCAGGCCCCGGTCTCGACGGCGGTGATCCGCTCGGGCGGCAGGACGGCCTCGCGGAGCAGGAACTCGGCGTCCTCGCGGGTGTAGATGTCATTGGTGACGACGGCCATGGACAGCTCGGTGCGCAGCGCGCGGCACAGGGCGGCGACGGTGGCGGTCTTGCCGGAGCCGACGGGGCCGCCGAGTCCGATGCGCAGGGCCCGCCGGGTGCCGTCGGGCCGCAGCGGGTCGGCGCTGCGGGTGTGCCGGTGGGGGTAGGTCACCGCGTGGTCGAGGTGCATGGGGGGTGTCTCCTTCGGGGGATCAGGAAGCGAAGAGCCGTACCGGCCAGTCGGCATGAACCTCCGCCGAGATGTCCAGCAGTGGCGAGGAGGACGCGGGCAGGGCTTCGGGGCCCTGTGAGCGGGCCCGCAGGGCGGCCCGCTCCGCCCGGGCCGCGACGGCGTCGAGTTCGGGGGCGAGCCGGGCCAGTACCCCGCTCGCCTCGAAGGGGTCCAGGCCCAGCAGCCGCACGGTCGCGGTGGCGGGCCCGCCGACGCTCTCGTACGCCGCCACCTGCGCGGCGTCCCCCGGCCCGAGCCCGGCCGCCCGGGCGGTGACGCCGAGCACCACGGGCTGGTGGGCCCCGCGCGGGAAGGCCGCCGCCAGGGCCTCCAGTTCGGCTGCGGGCCAGGTGGCCCGGGCGGCCCGCAGCAGCTGCCGCCCCAGCCGCCGGGCCGCGGTGCGCAGCGCGAGCGAGGGGGTCCGGGCGTCGGCGGCGGCGTCCAGTACGGCCGGGTCGAGCCCGAGTGCGGCGGCCGCGGCGAGCGCGGCGGCGGTGAGGCCGGCGGTGTGCAGCCGGCCCCGGCAGAAGTCCTCCAGGGTGGCGGCGTCGTGGATCCGGCCCGCCTTGCAGGCGGCCTCGGCCCCGCCGGAGTGGGCATGGCCCCCGGCGGGGAACCGGCCGTCGGCGAGGACGAGCAGCGCGGCGCGGCTCATCAGGGACCTCTTCTCAGAACAGGAAGTAGCGTTGGGCCATGGGCAGTTCCGTGGCGGGCGCCGGTTCCACGGCCTCTCCGTCGATGGTGACCGTGAAGGTGTCGGCGTCGACCTCGACCCGGGGCATGGCATCGTTGTTACGCATGTCGGCCTTGCCCACCTTGCGGGTGCTCTCGATGGCCACGAACTGCTTGCCCAGCCCGAGCCGTTCGGGCAGCCCGTCGTCGAGCGCGGCCTGCGCGGTGAAGTTCAGGGAGTTGAGGCCGGGCGCCCGGCCGTGGCTGCCGAACATCGGCCGGGGCAGGACGGGCTGCGGGGTGGGGATGGAGGCGTTGGCGTCGCCCATCTGCGCGTAGGCGATCTGGCCCCCCTTGATGACGAGTTCGGGCTTGACCCCGAAGAAGGCGGGGTTCCAGAGCACCAGGTCGGCGAGTTTCCCGGTTTCGACCGAGCCGATCTCGCGGGCGAGTCCCTGGGCCACGGCGGGGTTGATCGTGTACTTGGCGACGTAGCGGCGGGCCCGGTGGTTGTCCGCGGGGCCGTCGCCGGGGAGGAAGCCGCGGCGCTTCTTCATCACGTGGGCGGTCTGCCAGGTGCGCAGCACGACCTCGCCGACCCGGCCCATGGCCTGGGAGTCGGAGGAGATGATGGAGATGGCCCCGAGGTCGTGGAGGACGTCCTCGGCGGCGATGGTCGAGGGCCGGATCCTCGATTCGGCGAAGGCGAGGTCCTCGGGGACGGCCGGGTTGAGGTGGTGGCAGACCATCAGCATGTCGAGGTGTTCCTCGACGGTGTTGACGGTGTGCGGCCGGGTGGGGTTCGTGGAGCTGGGCAGTATGTTGGGCTCGGAGACCACGGTGATGATGTCGGGTGCGTGCCCGCCGCCGGCGCCCTCGGTGTGGTAGGAGTGGATGGTCCGCCCGGCGATGGCCGCGAGGGTGTCCGCGACGAATCCGGCCTCGTTGAGGGTGTCGGTGTGGATGGCGACCTGGGCGCCGGTCTCCTCGCACACCCCGAGGCAGGCGTCGATGACGGCCGGGGTGGCCCCCCAGTCCTCGTGGATCTTGAACCCGAGGGCGCCGCCGCGCAGTTGGGAGTACATCCCCTCGCGGGACATGGTGTTGCCCTTGCCGAGCAGGCCGATGTTGACCGGGTAGGCCTCCAGGGCCGCGAACATCCGGGCCAGGTGCCAGGGACCGGGAGTGACGGTGGTGGCCTTGGTTCCCTCGGCCGGTCCGGTGCCGCCGCCGACGAGGGTGGTGATCCCGGAGGCGAGTGCCTCCTCGATGATCGTCGGGGAGATGAAGTGCACGTGGGCGTCGATGGCACCGGCGGTGACGATCTTCCCGTTGCCGGCGATGATCTCGGTCTCGGGGCCGATGACCAGGGCGGGATCCACCCCGTCCATGGTGTCGGGGTTGCCTGCCTTGCCGATGCCGCAGATCCGGCCGTCACGGATGCCGAGGTCGGCCTTGACGATGCCCCAGTGGTCGAGGACGACGACACCGGTAATCACGGTGTCGGGGGCGCCCTCGGCCCGGGTGGTGCGGGCCTGCCCCATGGATTCGCGGATCACCTTGCCGCCGCCGAAGACGGCCTCGTCGCCGGCCCGCCCGGGGCCGCCGCTGAGGTCCCGCTCGATCTGGACGAAGAGGTCGGTGTCGGCGAGCCGGATCCGGTCACCTGCCGTCGGCCCGAAGAGGTCGGCGTACACCTGGCGGGAGAGCTCAGCCATCGAGCGGCCCTCCGGTCTCCCCGCGCAGCCCCGGTACGGTGCGCAGCCCGCCCAGGGGTACGAGTTCCACCGCGACCGGGATGCCCGGCTCGAAGCGGACGGCCGTACCGGCGGCGATGTTGAGCCGGAGCCCGCGGGCGGCGGGGCGGTCGAAGTCGAGGCCGGGGTTGGCCTCGGCGAAGTGGTAGTGGGAACCGACCTGGACCGGCCGGTCGGCGGCGTTGAGCACGGTGAGGCGGGTGACGGGACGGCCCTCGTTGAGGAGCACCGGGCCGTCCCCGTAGGCGATTTCGCCGGGGATCATGCGGGGGTACTCCGTTTCAGACGATCGGGTCGTGGACCGTGACGAGCTTGGTGCCGTCCGGGAAGGTCGCTTCGACCTGGACGTCGTGGATCATCTCGGGGATGCCCTCCATGACCTCTTCGCGGGTCAGGACGGTGCGGCCCGAGGCCATCAGCTCGGCCACCGTCCTGCCGTCGCGGGCCCCCTCCAGAAGGTGCGACGTGATCAGCGCGATCGCCTCCGGGTGGTTGAGGCGGACCCCGCGCGCCCTCCGCTTCTCGGCCACGTCGGCGGCCACGTGGATGAGCAGTCTCTCCTGCTCGTGCGGTGTCAGTTGCACACGTATCACCAAGCTTCCGGGACAAGATCAACTATGGGCGGGGCGACCCTACCGGCCTTCAACACTTCGTTGACCTGCACATATCCGAACCAAGCGAGTCTTTCCCAACACGGGGAAAGGCTTTCCACCCCGACCACCACCGCTTTACCGGATCATGGATGATCATTGGCGGTCGAACGTGGCGCCACGCTAAGCCCTGCGCTTTTCCACTGCGTTAACCCACGTTTCGGGCAGGTACCCGGTTCAACTCCGGCGCCCCGCGCACCCGATTCCGTATACGGCTCCGCAAACGGATCCCCCATCGAGGAGACAGATGTTCGTCAACCCCGTCCGGCACATCACCTTCGACGCCCTGGACCCCTACCGGATCGCCGAGTTCTGGTCCGCGGTGACCGGCTTCCCGTTCCACCCCGACGACGTGGAGGGGGACGACGAGGTCCTGCTGGAGTCCGGGCAGCCCGGGGTACCGGGACTGCTGTTCATCCGGGTCCCGGACACCAAGGCGGTCAAGAACCGGGTCCACTTGGACATCCAGCCGCCGACCGGCACCCGGGACGAGACCGTCGAGCGCCTGATCGGGCTCGGCGCGAAGCTCGTGGACGACCGCCGCGACGCGGACGGTGTCGCGGGCTGGGTCGTCCTCGCCGACCCCGAGGGCAACGAGCTGTGCATCGAGCGCAGCGCGGCCGAACGCGGCCTCGTCTAGGCCGTCTCTTCCGGATCCTGTCGGTCAGGTCCGCGAAAGAGACGGCCCGGGGGATGTCCGACCCTGATGCGCCGGACGCACCTGAGTAATCCGGCAGGTCAGCAGCCCGTGACGCTGCCCGCCGGAGCCACTGCGATCCAGGGCAGCGCGATCCACACCGTCTTGCCGCCGTCCTCGGTCGGGGTGACCGAGAGCCGGCCGCCCGCCTCCGCCGTCAGCCAGCGGATGATGACCATGCCCCGGCCGTTGTCCTGCTGGACGGCGGCCGGGAGCCGCTTGGGCCAGCGGGGGTGGCTGTCGGTCACCCCGACGCGCAACCACTCCTGCCGTTCCAGCCGGACGTCGACGGTGAAGGTCGGCGACTGGCCGAAAGTGTGCTGTACGGCGTTGGTGGCGAGCTCCGAGACGATCAGCCGGACGCTGTCGGCGGTGTCGGCGTCATCGGGGAGTCCCCATTCGCTCAGCACCTCCGCGACATAACGTCGGGCAGCGGCGACCGAGGCGGGATCGCTCGGCAGAGTGACGGATGCTTCCTGGTGATCTGCCATGGCGACGGTCCCTTTCCCACCGGGGCGAAAAGCCCCGGATCTGTGCTGGACGCCAGAGTGCCACCCATCGTGCCGCCACATCTGCCTTTCCCCCAAGATGTGCATATATCTGTCGCTCGATGCGGTGAACTCTGCTACGGAAGAGCGTATTTGGACGGCAGACTGGTGCGAGCTGTGCCGGTGGAAGGAGGCGGGTGTGCAGCACGGTCCCGCGGTGCGCCGACGCAAGCTCGGCGAGGAACTGCGCGCCCTGCGCGACCGGTCCGGACTCACCAGTGGTGAGGCGGCCCGGATCGTGGGGTGGCACCAGTCGAAAATCAGCCGCATCGAGACGGGGCGGAGCGGCGTCAAACCGGAGGACATCCGGCTGCTCCTCGACGCCTACGGGGAGATCGTCGGCCCGCAGCAGCGCGCGCTGCTGGAGGCGCTGTCGGCCTCGGCGGCCGGCCCCGGTCCGGCGGGCGACACCGGCCGCGGCCGCCAGTGGTGGCACGACTACCGGGGGCTGCTGCCGCAGGAGTACCGGGACTTCATCAGCCTGGAGGCGGGGGCCCGTGCGGCCCGCACCGTGGAGCTGTCCGTGGTACCGGGGCTGCTGCAGACCCCCGGGTACGCACGGGCCGTGACCCGGGCCGCGCTGGGCGGGCTGCCGGAGCCGAAGGTGGACGCGCTGGTAGACGTACGGCTGGCCCGGCAGTCGGTGCTGCGGGCCGATCCCCCGCTGGAGCTGAGCGCCGTACTGGACGAGGCGGTGCTGCGCCGGCAGATCGGCGGGCCGGGGGTGATGGCCGAGCAGTTGCGGCACCTGGTGGAGGTGTCGCGGCTGCCTCAAGTACGCCTGCAGGTACTTCCGTTCAGCGTCGGAGGGCATCTCGGCCTGACCGGACCGTTCGTCATTTTTTCATTTCCGGACATCGCCGATCTGGATGTGGTGGTACTCGACCATTTGACGAGTAGCCTCTATCTGGAGCGGAAGGAAGACCTTGAGGCGTACGGCGCCGCGTTCCGCACCATCCAGGCGCACGCCCTCCCGCCCCAGGACTCGTCGGATCTCATCAGCTCACTCGCTGACGACGCGTAAGGAGGCACCCCCGTGTCCGCAACCCCCTTATCCAGCAGCGGACTTCCGACCAGCGTGCGGTGGCGGCGGAGCAGCCGCAGCACCGGAATGAACAACTGCGTGGAAACGGCCGTCCTTCGCGGCGGCCTGCTGGCCGTCCGTGACTCGAAGCGGACGGACGGCCCGGCCGTGCTCTTCACCGGGCCGGCCTGGGACGGCTTCCTCGCCTCCGTACGGGTGGACGCGCAGGCGTAACACCCGCCCGGCAGCCCCCGGGACCCGGGCCGCAGCGCCCTACCGGCCCCGGCCGTCCGTGGCTCCGGCCGGCGCGGTCGCCAGGATCGTCCCGACCGCCCGATCGATCTCGTCCCCCGTGAGATCGGCGCGGGCGGTCAGCCGCAGCCGGGAGATGCCGTCCGGCACCGACGGCGGGCGGAAGCACCCCACGGACAGACCTGCCTCGCGGCAGTCGGCGGCCCAGCGCAGTGCCGCCGACGCCGACGGGGCCCGTACCGACACCACGGCCGCGTCCGGCCGGGCCGCGGTCAGGCCGGACGCGGTGAGTCGCCCGTACAGCTGGGCGGCCACCTCGCGGGCGCGGCCCGCACGCTCCGGTTCCCGCTGGAGCAGGCGCAGGCTCGCCAGCGCCGCACCCGCGGCGGCCGGGGCCAGGCCGGTGTCGAAGATGAAGGTGCGCGCGGTGTTGACCAGGTGCCGGATCACCCTGGCCGGGCCGAGCACGGCTCCGCCCTGGCTGCCCAGGGACTTCGAGAGGGTCAGGGTGGCGACCACGTACGGCGCGCCCGCGAGCCCGGCTGCCTGCAGTGCGCCGCGACCGCCGTCGCCCAGTACGCCCAGCCCGTGGGCGTCGTCGACGACCAGGGCGGCGCCCTCGTCCCGGCAGGCGGCGGCGTACCCGGCGAGCGGCGCGGCGTCCCCGTCCACGGAGAACACCGAGTCACTGACCAGCAGCGCCCGGCCCTCGTGCGCGGCCAGCGACTTGCGGGCGGCGTCCGGGTCGGCGTGCGGGACGACGGCCGTCTCGGCGCGCGAGAGCCGGCAGCCGTCGACGATCGAGGCGTGGTTGCCCGCGTCGGAGACGACCAGCGTGCCCCAGTCGCTCAGCGCGGTGACGGCCGCGAGGTTGGCCGCGTAGCCGGAGGAGAGGACCAGCGCGGCCTCGAAGCCGCAGAAGGCGGCGAGCTCCCGCTCCAGCTCCGTGTGGAGCTCGGTCGTCCCCGTGACCAGACGGGAGCCGGTGGCTCCGGCGCCCCAGCACTCGGCCGCCCGCTGTGCCCCCCGGATGGTCTCGGGATGCCGGGACAGGCCGAGGTAGTCGTTGCTCGCGAGGTCCAGCAGCGGCGACACCGGCGGCCTGGGCCGCAGGGTGCGGACCAGTCCGGCCTCCTCCCGCGCGCGCTCCGCGGCGTCGATCCAGGCGAAGACATCCACGGGGTCGGGAGTGTGCTGGGGCATCGGCAGGTCCTCGTGTTTTGTCGGCAGTCCACAGACCTGCCCGACCCTAGCTCCCGCGACTGCTGCGCCAGGTGTGGTGATACACACACACCCATCCGGCCATGTTGTGCGATCTCTCCTTGGCCGGGAGCGGGGGTGTGGTCCAGGATCGGGTTCATGGACCTGCTGAACACCCTGGTGGACAAGGGGCTGCGGCGAGAGCTGCCGACCCGCGAAGAAGCGCTCGCCGTACTGGCGACTTCTGACGACGAACTGCTCGACGTGGTGGCCGCGGCCGGCAAGGTGCGCCGCCAGTGGTTCGGCCGTCGGGTCAAGCTGAACTACCTGGTCAACCTGAAGTCGGGCCTGTGCCCCGAGGACTGCTCCTACTGCTCCCAGCGCCTGGGGTCGACGGCCGAAATCCTCAAGTACACGTGGCTGAAGCCGGAGGAGGCCTCCCAGGCCGCCGCGGCCGGTGTCGCGGGCGGCGCGAAGCGGGTCTGCCTGGTCGCGAGCGGCCGCGGGCCGACGGACCGGGACGTGGACCGCGTCGGCAAGACGATCGCGGCGATCAAGGAGCAGAACGAGGGCGTCGAGGTCTGCGCGTGCCTCGGCCTGCTCTCGGACGGCCAGGCGGAGCGGCTGCGGGACGCGGGCGCGGACGCCTACAACCACAACCTCAACACCTCCGAGGCGACGTACGGGCAGATCACCAAGACCCACACCTACGCGGACCGCGTCGACACCGTGCAGAAGGCGCACGGCGCCGGTCTGTCCGCGTGCTCCGGTCTGATCGCGGGCATGGGCGAGAGTGACGAGGACCTGGTCGACGTCGTCTTCTCGCTGCGCGAGCTGGACGCGGACTCCGTGCCGGTCAACTTCCTGATCCCGTTCGAGGGCACCCCGCTGGCCAAGGAGTGGAACCTCACCCCGCAGCGCTGCCTGCGCATCCTGGCGATGGCGCGGTTCGTCTGCCCCGACGTCGAGGTCCGCCTCGCCGGCGGGCGCGAGGTGCACCTGCGCTCGATGCAGCCGCTTGCCCTGCACGTCGTCAACTCGATCTTCCTCGGCGACTACCTGACCAGCGAGGGCCAGGCCGGTCAGGCCGACCTCGACATGATCGCGGACGCCGGTTTCGAGGTGGAGGGCGCCGGTACGTCGACCCTTCCCGCACACCGCTCCGACGTCGCGGCCGCCGCGACCGGCGGGGGCTGCGGTTCGAACGGCGGAGCCTCGCTCTGCGGTTCGGGCGCGTCCGCCGAGGGCGACGCCCCGGCCGCGGGCTGCGGCTCGGCGTGCGGCGGCTGCTCCGGCCACGAGCCGGCGGCGGAAACACCCGTACCGGTCCAGGCCGAGGCCGGCGGGGTCCGGCCGGAGCTGGTGGCGGTCCGCCGCCGCGGCGCGGGGACGGACATCGCCCCCAATGCCTGATCAGCTCCACCGGCTGTCGGCCGGCGCGGAACTTCTCGCGCTGGACCGGCAGCACGTCTGGCACCCGTACGGTCCGATGCCCGGCCGGCAGGAGCCGCTGGTCATCGCCTCCGCCTCGGGGGTGCGGCTGCGGCTCGCCGACCCGTCCCAGGGACACGGCCACGAAGAGCTGGTCGACGGCATGTCCTCCTGGTGGTCGGCGATCCACGGCTACAACCACCCGGTGCTCAACGAGGCCGCGACCGCACAGCTGGGCCTGATGTCGCACGTGATGTTCGGCGGGCTCACCCACGAGCCCGCCGTCCGGCTCGCCGCGAAGCTCGTCGAGATCACCCCGGCGGGGCTGGAGCACGTATTCCTCTCCGACTCGGGCTCGGTGTCCGTCGAGGTCGCGGTCAAGATGTGCCTGCAGTACTGGCGTTCGCTGGGGCGCACGGGCAAGACCCGGCTGCTGACCTGGCGGGGCGGCTACCACGGGGACACCTGGCAGCCGATGGCCGTCTGCGACCCCGAGGGCGGCATGCACGAGCTGTGGCAGGGTCACCTGCCGCGGCAGGTCTTCGCGGACGCGCCGCCCGGCGGTTTCGACACGCCCGTCGACCCGGCGTACACGGACCACCTGCGCTCCATGATCGCCGCGCACGCGGACGAGCTGGCCGCTGTCATCGTGGAGCCGGTGGTGCAGGGTGCGGGCGGCATGCGCTTCCACCACCCGGGTTACCTGCGGGTGCTGCGCGAACTGTGCGACGAGTACGGGGTCCTGCTGATCCTGGACGAGATCGCCACGGGCTTCGGCCGTACGGGCGCGCTGTTCGCGGCCGACCACGCGGGGATCACCCCGGACGTGATGTGCCTGGGCAAGTCGCTGACCGGCGGTTACCTCACGCTGGCGGCCACCCTGTGCACGGAGCGGGTGGCGAACGGCATCTCGCAGGGCGAGGTCCCGGTGCTGGCGCACGGGCCGACCTTCATGGGCAACCCGCTGGCCACGGCCGTGGCGCTGGCCTCCGTCGAGCTGCTGCTCGGCCAGGACTGGGCGACGGACGTCAAGCGGATCGAGGCGGGGCTGCACGAGGGCCTGGCCGTCGCCGCCGACATCCCCGGGGTGAAGGACGTACGGGTCCTGGGCGCGATCGGCGTGGTGCAGCTCGACCACGAGGTCGACGTGGCCGCGGCCACCCGGGCGGCGGTGCGCGAGGGCGTGTGGCTGCGCCCGTTCCGGGACCTGATCTATGTGATGCCGCCGTTCGTGACCGGCGACGAGGACGTGAACCGTATCTGCCGCGCCGTGTGCGCGGCCGCGCAGGAAGGCTGAGATGTCCGTATTGATGGTGTCCGGGACGGGCACCGAGATCGGCAAGACGGTGGTCACGTCGGCGATCGCGGCGGCCGCGGTGGCGGCCGGCCGCTCGGTGGCGGTGCTCAAGCCCGCGCAGACGGGTGTCGGCCCGCAGGAGCCGGGGGACGCCGCGGAGGCCGTCCGGCTGGCCGGGCCCTCCGTCACGGCGGTGGAACTGGCCCGCTACCCGGAGCCCTTGGCCCCGGACACGGCGGCCCGCCGCTCTGGACTGCCCACGCTGTCCCCGGCACGGATCGCGGAGGCCGCGCAGCGGCTGTCGCTGGACCACGACCTGGTCCTGGTGGAGGGCGCGGGCGGGCTGCTCGTCCACTTCGACGAGTCGGGCAACACGCTGGCCGACGCGGCCCGCCTGCTCGGTGCGCCGACGCTGATCGTCGCTCAGGCCGGTCTGGGCACGCTCAACTCCACCACCCTCACGGCGGAGGCACTCCGGGCCCGGGACCTGACCCCGCTGGGCGTGGTGGTGGGCAGCTGGCCGCAGAGCCCCGACCTGGCGGCCCGCTGCAACCTCGCGGACCTCACGAAGTCCTCGGGCCTGCCACTGCTGGGCGCGATCCCGGAGGGCTCGGGGACCCTCGCGCCGGAGCGCTTCCGGGCGTCGGCCCCGTCCTGGCTGGACCCGTCCCTGTCGGGCACCTGGTCGGCCCGGTCCTTCCTCTCCACCTGGTCCCCCCCGAGCTTCATCCCGGCCGGCGCGCACTCCAGCCCCGCCGGCGTTTGAGGCGCGGGGTCCGGGGCGGAGCCCCGAGTCCCTGAGCCCCGCCGGGGACCGCGGCGCGGCCGCCCGCCCGAGGCGGCCGCACCCACCCGCCAGCGCACGGCACGGCACGGCATCGGCACCGGCGGCTAGCCGAACGGCTTGACCCAGCGCGTCCACTGCTCCTGCGGCCGATAGCCCACCGCGTCCCACACCCGGTGCGCCCGCTCGTTGCGGTCCAGCACCATCGCGTCCCCGCGCCGGCCGCCGAGGGCCACGAAACGCTCCTCGGCCGCGGCCAGCAGGGCTGCCCCGATGCCCTGCCTGCGGTACCCGGGGTGCACGGCGAGCCGGTAGAGGTGACAGCGCCACCCGTCGAAGCCCGCGATCACCGTGCCGACGAGCTCACCGCCCTGCCGGGCGAGCAGCAGCGCCTGCGGGTCCCGCTCGTGCAGACGCTCGACGCCGGCGAGGTCGTCGCTGATACTCGTTCCCTCCGCGGCGGCCTTCCAGAAGTCCAGGACAGCGCCCAGGTCGGCGGCCGACGCGGGGCCGATATGAAGATCAGTCATATCCGGATCCCACCATCCGGCCACGCTCCGCCAAAAGCGTGATCCGCCCCCTTTGCTCTTCCTTTACCATGTGGTGAAAGGTCCCTCTTGAGTGAAAGGTGTGAGCGTCCGCCCATGGGCGAGCCTCCCAGTCCCCGACATACCCGTCCGCGACATACCCGTTCGCGACATCGCGCGGTCCCCCGCTTCCTGGCCGATCATGGGACGGAGGTGATCGACCGATGACCGAAGTGCTCCTGCTCGTCGTGGCACTGTTGCTCTGTCTCGTCTGTGGAGTCTTCGTCGCGGCCGAGTTCTCGCTGACGACCGTCGAGCGCAGCGAACTCGAACGAGCCGTCGAGCGCGGCGAGCGCGGCGCCGAGAGCGCCCTGGCCGCCGTCCGCACCCTGACCTTCCAGCTCTCCGGCGCCCAGCTCGGCATCACCGTCACCGGCCTGATCATCGGCATGATCTCCAAGCCGTCGATCTCCGCCCTGCTCCAGGGTCCCTTCGAGGCCCTGGGCCTGTCGGCCGGCACCGCCTCCTCCACCGCCCTGATCCTCGGCACCGTCCTGTCGACCGTCGTCCTGATGGTCGTCGGCGAGCTGGTGCCCAAGAACTGGGCGATCTCCTCCCCGCTCGCGATCGCCAAGCGCGTGGCGACCGTGCAGCGGGTCTTCAGCCGGGCCTTCAGGCCCCTGATCAGCCACCTCAACACCACCGCGAACCACATGGTGCGCCGCTTCGGCCTGGAGCCGGCCGAGGAGCTGGCGTCCGCCCGCACTCCGCAGGAGCTGGTCGCCCTCGCACGCCACTCCGCGAAGGCGGGTGCGCTGGAGAAGGACACGGCCGAGCTGTTCGTCCGGACCCTGAACCTCGCGGACCTGACCGCGGAGAATGTGATGACCCCGCGCGTCCAGGTCACGGCGCTGGACGTGCAGACCACCGCGGAGGACGTGGCGAACGCGACGCTGGCCACCGGCCTGTCCCGCTTCCCCGTCTACCGCGGCAGCCTCGACACCGTCGTCGGCACCGTCCACATCAAGGACGTACTGGCCCTGCCCGCCGCGGAACGCCGCCGCCGTCCCGTGTCGCAGCTGCTGCGCGAACCCCTCCTCGTACCGGAGTCGCTCACCGTGGACCGGCTGCTGGACCGGCTGTCCGGCAAGCAGACGATGGCCGTGGTCATCGACGAGTACGGCGGCACGGCCGGAGTGGCCACGCTGGAGGACATCGTCGAGGAGGTCGTCGGCGAGGTGCGCGACGAGCACGACCCGCACGAGACCCCCGACCTGGCCCCGGCCGGTACGGACGCCTCCGGGCGCCTGCTCTACTCCGCCGACGGCGCGGCGCGCACCGACCAGCTCCGGCGGATCGGACTGCGCGTGCCGGAGGGGCCGTACGAGACCCTGGCCGGCCTGATAGCGACGGCGCTGGGCCGTATCCCGGCGGTCGGCGACCGCATGGAGCTGGACGGCTGGCGTCTGGACGTGGTGGACGCCGTCGGGCGACGGGCCTCGCGCGTCCTGCTGCACGCCCCGGTCGAGCCCGCCGAGGGTGGGGAGGAGGGCCGATGACCGTCATCCAGCTGTTGATCGGCCTGGCGACCCTGGTCGTCAATGCCTTCTTCGTCGGCGCGGAGTTCGCGCTGATCTCGGTCCGGCGCAGCCAGATCGAACCGTACGCCGAGCAGGGCGACCGGCGGGCCCGCGCCGTCCTGTGGGGCCTGGAGCACGTGTCGGCGCTGATGGCGGCGGCCCAGCTGGGCATCACGCTGTGCACCCTGGTGCTGGGCGTGGTGGCCGAGCCGGCCATCGCACATCTGCTGACCCCGCTGTTCGACCTCGTCGGGGTACCGGCCGGCGTGACCCACGCGATCTCCTTCGTGGTGGCGCTGGCGCTGGCGACGTACCTGCACATGCTCTTCGGCGAGATGGTGCCGAAGAACGTGGCACTGGCCGAGCCCGTGCGCACCGCCTTGCTGCTGGGGCCGCCGCTGGTGACCGTCACGCGGGCGCTGCGGCCGGTGATCTTCGCGATCAACGCCTTTGCCAACGCCCTGCTGCGCCTGCTGCGGGTGGAGGTCAAGGACGAGGTCGCGGCGACCTTCACGGACGACGAGCTGGCCCGGATGGTCAAGGACTCCAGCGACGCGGGGCTCCTCGACGACCGGGCGAGCGAGCGCCTGCACGACGCCCTGGAACTGGGCCGGCGGCCCGTGACCGACGTGGTGCTGCCGGCGGACCGGGTGGTCACGGCCGGGGAGGGCATCAGCCCGGCCGGACTGGAGCGGCTGTCGGCCGAGTCCGGATACTCCCGCTTCCCCGTGGTGGACGCGCAGCACAGGATCCTGGGCTACCTGCACGTGAAGGACGCCCTGGACGTGGACGACGAGGCCCGGGACGCGTCCTTCCCGGTGTCGGCGCTGCGGCCGATCGCCCAGGTGAGGGCGGAGACTCCGCTGGACGACGTGCTGACCGCCATGCGGCGCAGCCGTACGCACCTGGCGGCGGTCCTCGGGGCGGAAGGCGCCATGACGGGCCTGGTGACGATGGAGGACGTCCTTCGGGAGCTGTTCGGCAGGCCCGCTTCGGCGTGATCCGCCGGGACGTGCGGTCCCCGGCCCTGCGGGGCCGGGGTACCGCGCGGTAACATCTCTCCGCCATGGAGATGAATGCCTCTTACACCAGTTTCGTCGCGGTCGGCGACTCCTTCACCGAGGGAATGTCCGACCTGCTTCCGGACGGCTCCTATCGCGGCTGGGCGGATCTGCTGGCCGCCCGCCTCGCGGCGCGCGAGCCGGCCTTCCGCTACGCCAACCTCGCGGTGCGCGGCAAGCTGATCGGGCAGATCGTCGAGGACCAGGTCCCGGTGGCGGCGGCGATGGGCGCGGACGTGGTGACCCTGGTGGGCGGGCTGAACGACGCTCTGCGCCCCAAGGTGGACATGGGCCGGGTACGCGACCACCTGGAGTCGGCCGTGGAACTCCTCGCCCCCTCCTGCAAGCGCCTCGTCCTGATGCGCTCCCCGGGGCGCAACGGGCCGGTGATGGAACGTTTCCGGCCGCGCATGGAGGAGCTCTTCGCCACCATCGAGGAGCTCGCCGCCCGGCACGGCGCGGTGGTGGTGGACCTGTACGGGGCCTCCGCTCTGGCGGACCCCCGGATGTGGGACGTCGACCGGCTGCACCTGACGGCCGAGGGCCACCGCCGGGTGGCCGAGGCCGTCTGGCAGGCGCTGGGCCTGCCCGCCGAGGTGGACTGGCGCACCGAACTGCCGGCCGAGGCTCCCCCCGGCTGGACCGTACGCCGGGCCCAGGACCTGAGCTTCGCCCGGCAGCACCTGCTCCCCTGGATCGGCCGCCGCCTGACCGGCCGCTCCTCCGGCGACGGCCGCCCGGCCAAGCGCCCCGAGCTGCTGCCCTACGGGGACGCGCCGCTCTCGTAGCAAGCCACAATCCGCAGTGGTGGCCCTACCTGCGTAAACGCACAGCCGTGTCCCAAGTAGACTTCCTCCACGTGACTGCCAAGCCCCGCATCCCCAATGTCCTGGCCGGCCGCTACGCCTCCGCGGAGCTCGCCGTCCTGTGGTCCCCCGAGTACAAGGTGACGCTGGAGCGGCGGCTGTGGCTCGCCGTGCTGCGCGCCCAGAAGGACCTCGGTATCGAGGTCCCGGACGAGGCCCTCGCCGACTACGAGCGCGTCCTCGAAACCGTCGATCTCGCCTCCATCGCCGAGCGTGAGAAGGTCACCCGGCACGACGTGAAGGCCCGCATCGAGGAGTTCAACGCCCTCGCCGGTCACGAGCACGTCCACAAGGGCATGACCTCGCGCGACCTGACCGAGAACGTCGAGCAGCTGCAGATCCGGCTCTCGCTCGAGCTCGCCCGGGACCGCACGGTCGCTGTTCTCGCCCGTCTCGGCAAGCTGGCCGGCGAGCACGCCGAGCTGGTCATGGCCGGTCGCTCCCACAACGTGGCCGCGCAGGCGACCACCCTGGGCAAGCGCTTCGCCACCGCGGCCGACGAGCTGCTCGTGGCCTACGCGCGCCTGGAGGACCTGCTGGGCCGCTACCCGCTGCGCGGCATCAAGGGCCCCGTCGGCACCGCCCAGGACATGCTCGACCTGCTCGGCGGCGACGCCGCCAAGCTCGCCGACCTGGAGCAGCGGATCGCCGCCCACCTCGGCTTCGCCGAGGCCTTCACCTCGGTCGGCCAGGTCTACCCGCGCTCGCTCGACTACGACGTGGTCACCGCGCTGGTACAGCTCGCCGCCGCCCCGTCGTCGATCGCCAAGACGATCCGCCTGATGGCGGGCCACGAGCTGGTGACCGAGGGCTTCAAGCCGGGCCAGGTCGGCTCCTCCGCGATGCCGCACAAGATGAACACCCGCTCCTGCGAGCGCGTGAACGGCCTGATGGTCATCCTGCGCGGCTACGCCTCGATGACGGGTGAGCTGGCCGGCGACCAGTGGAACGAGGGCGACGTCTCCTGCTCCGTGGTGCGCCGCGTGGCCCTGCCGGACGCCTTCTTCGCCTTCGACGGCCTGCTGGAGACCTTCCTGACGGTCCTCGACGAGTTCGGCGCCTTCCCGGCCGTCGTCGCCCGTGAGCTGGACCGCTACCTGCCCTTCCTCGCGACCACCAAGGTCCTGATGGGCGCGGTACGGGCCGGCGTGGGCCGCGAGGCCGCCCACGAGGTCATCAAGGAGCACGCGGTGGCCTCCGCCCTCGCCATGCGCGAGCAGGGCGCCGAGCGCAACGAGCTGCTCGACAAGCTGGCCGCCGACGAGCGGATGCCGCTGGACCGGGCCCAGCTCGACGCTCTGATGGCCGACAAGCTGTCCTTCACCGGCGCTGCGGGCGACCAGGTCGCGGCGGTGGTCTCCCGTATCGAGGCGATCGCCAAGCAGCACCCGGAGGCCGCCGGATACGCGCCGGGGTCGATCCTCTGACCCCCGACGAGCTGAACGCCGCCCGCGACCGCGTCCTCCCGGACGTGGTCGCGGGCGGTCTGCGTGTGCTCTTCTGCGGCATCAACCCGGGACTCCTCTCCGCCGCGACGGGCCACCACTTCGCCCGCCCCGGCAACCGCTTCTGGCCCGTCCTGCACCTCTCGGGCTTCACCCCGCGCCGGCTGGCCCCCGCCGAGCAGGAGGAGCTGCTGACCTACCGCCTCGGCATCACCAACGTCGTGGCCCGGGCCACGGCCCGCGCCGACGAGCTGAGCGCCGAGGAGTTCCGCGAGGGAGGCCGCATCCTGACCGCCAAGGTGGAACTGCTGCGCCCCCAGTGGCTGGCGGTGGTCGGGGTGACCGCCTACCGCACCGCCTTCGGCGAGCCGAAGGCGAAGATCGGCCCCCAGGAGCGGACCATCGGTTCCACCCGCGTCTGGGCCCTCCCCAACCCGAGCGGTCTCAACGCCCACTGGACGGCCGAGTCCATGGCCCAGGAGTACGCCCGACTCCGCACGGCCGCCGAGGCGTCGGACGGCCCCTGAGGGCTGTCCCGTAACCCCCGGTGGATCGGCGCACGGTGTCGGATACGGTGCGTCGCAAGGCGGAGGGGCGCCCCCCGTGCCGGGCGTACTCGGGCCCTCCGCCAACGCGGCGAGGTGCCGTGGCTGTCGTCGTGCGCCCCCGGGGATTGCGGGACAGCCCTCAGGGAGGGTCGGTGACCGTGACCCCTGCCATCAGCCGGTAGGGGTCGTCGGAGTCCCACTGCGCCACGTAGGCCACCAGCCAGTGGGCTCCGACCCGCCACAGGTGCACGTGGTCGGTGCTGTTGCCCATCTCCCCCCATGGCTGCGGTATGTCCTCCCCGTCGAACCCGCGGTCCCTCAGCGTCCGCAGCGAAAAGATCTGCGGCTCCCCCCACCGGTCGGTCGCGGCCTGGGCGAGCGCCCCGTAATCGGCAGCGATCTGGTCGGCCGCCTCGATCCGGCCCGTACCGTCGTCGTCCCAGAAGTCCTGTGTCCTGGCGAGCTGGACCAGGTGGAAGCCCGGGCCGCTGCTGTTTCCTCCGGTCCGGACCGGCTCGGGCGGGAACTCCTTCGCCCGGAGCCGGTCGATCGTGTCGAGGTGCTCTGCCGTGGTCATACCGTCAGTATCCCGAGGGCCACTGACAACTGGCCCGACGTCACGCGTCCCGGCGGCGCACCGCCAGCCAGCCTCCCAGCACCGCGACGCCCGCCCACAGCGCCAGCACTCCCAGTCCGGCCCACGGGCCCAGGTCGCCGTACGACTGACTGCGCATCATGGCCTGTCCCGCCCGGTCCGGCATGAACTGGCCCACCCCGCTCGCCGCCGAGCCGACGATGAAGGACACCATGACGACGAAGGGTATGAGGATGCTCAGGACGGCCACCCCGCTGCGCAGGACCGCCGTGAGTCCGGCCGCGAACAGCGTCATGAGCGTCAGGTAGAGGCCGCAGCCGACGACGGCGCGCACGGCACCGGGGTCGCCCAGGTCAAGGGCGTACTCCCCCATGAACGTCTGTCCGGCCACGAAGGTCAGCAGTCCGGCGAGCTGGCCGGTGACGAGCGCGAGTGCGCCCAGCATCGACATCTTCGACAGGTAGAACCGGGTGCGGTCCGGCACGGCGGTGAGGCTGGTGCGCAGGGCTCCGTTGTGGAACTCGGCGGAGAAGGCGGTCGCGCCGAAGGCGATGGCCGCTATCTGGCCGAAGTTGAGTCCGTAGAAGGCCGCGAGGAGCGGATCCTCCCCCATGCTTCCCTCCTCGGCCTGACCCAGTGCGGCGGCCGTCAGCGCCTGGATGCCCACGGTGGCGACGAGGATGGATATCAGCGACCAGAAGGTGCCCCGGAGGGACCGGATCTTGATCCATTCCGAGTGCAGTACGGCGGTTGTGGGCAGAGCGGCGCTCATGGCGAAGCCTCCTGAGGGTGCGGGAGCGGGTGAAAGGTCAGTGGGTTGCGGTGAACTGCACGTGATCGGCGGTGAGGTCGAGGTACGCCTGCTCCAGGGAGGCTCGCTCGTCTGAGAGTTCCAGCAGGGGAACCCCTTCGCGGGCGGCCAGGCCGCCGAGCTGCTCGGCCTGTATGCCGTCGACGGTCCATCGCCCGTCGTCGGAGGTCACCAGCTCGAAGCCGTCCCGGGCCAGCGCGGCCCGCAGCCGGACCGGGTCGGAGGTGCGCAGGCGCACCCTCGGGGTGCTGCGGGCGTCGATGAACTCCTCCATCGAGGTGTCCGCCAGCAGCTTGCCGTTGCCGAGGACGACCAGGTGGTCGGCAAACGCCGAGGTCTCCGACATCAGGTGGCTGGAGACGAGGACCGCGCGTCCTTCGGCCGCGAGGGAACGCATCAGCTCGCGGATCCAGATGATGCCCTCGGGGTCCAGGCCGTTGGTGGGCTCGTCCAGCAGGAGCACTCCGGGGTCGCCCAGCAGTGCGGCAGCGATGCCGAGGCGCTGGCGCATGCCGAGGGAGAAGGACTTGATCCGCCGCTCGGCGACGGAGGCTATGCCGGTCTGCTCCAGTACCTCGTCCACGCGGTTGCGGGGGACCCGGCCGGCCGCGGCGAGCAGGCGGAGGTGGTCACGGGCGGTGCGCCCGCCGTGCGCCGCCTGGGCGTCCAGGAGGACACCGACCCGGTGCAGCGGGTCCGGCAGGTCCAGGTAGTGCCGGCCGCCGATGGTGGCCGTGCCGGACGTGGGCCGGTCCAGTCCCAGGAGCAGGCGCATCGTCGTGGACTTCCCCGCACCGTTCGGGCCGAGGAATCCGGTGACCCGCCCGGGCAGGACATCGAAGGTGAGGCCGTCCACCGCACGGTGGGTGCCGTATCGCTTGGTGAGTTCTCGGATCTCGATGCTGTTCATGGCTCAAGACTCGCCGCCGGCCCCACCCCCTTCCCTCCCCCATGCGAGGGTGCCGTCTCCCCCACGTGGGGGAGACGGCCCTGAGCAGGGCACTGTCACCATGGGGTCATGTACCGACTGCTGCGAGCCCCGTTTCAACCAGTGACCTATTCACGCTGGTTGCATCTGTGCGTGCCTCTGCTGCTGCTGGGCATATGGATGTTCATCATGCCCGAGTGGCCATGGGGGCCCCTGCTGCTCATCCTGCCCTTCGGGCTGGTGCCCTGGGTGCGGCTGGCAGAGGGCCTTCAGGCACAGTTCCTGCTCACGCCGTACGACCGCGACCCCTCGGACAGCGCCATAAGCCTGGCTCCGTCGGCCCATTGGGGGGACCGCTGGCGCACCGTGCTCTGGCTGGAGGCGCGGATGGTCATCGCGGTCGGTGCGGTCGGCGCCTCCGTCTGGCTGCCCACGATCGCCGTGGAGCTCGTCGCGATCGCGGTCGGGCATCCCATGGGCGCCGACTTCCTTCCGTTCGTGCCCGAACGCTGGGCCGCCGCGTTGCTCGTGCCCGTGCCGCTGGTGCTGCTCATCGTCGTGGTGTCCCTGCTCGGCGAGTTGATCACCACGGTCGCCACCCGCCTGCTCAGCCCGTCCGCGGCGGAGCGGCTGACGGCGCTCGAGGCACGTACGGAGCAGCTGCTGGAGCGCACCCGGATCGCTCGGGAGCTGCACGACTCCATCGGGCATGCGCTCACCGTGGCTGTAGTGCAGGCGGGGGCGGCGCGTGCTGCGGGCGATCCCGCCTTCACGGAGCGTGCGCTGTGCGCGATCGAGGAGACGGGCCGGGCCGCGCTGGAGGATCTGGAGCGGGTGTTGGGGGTGCTGCGCGAGTCGGGGCCGCCCCCGTCTCAGTGGCCGACGCTCGCGGAGGCCGACCGGCTGCTGGAGTCGGCCCGGGCCTCCGGCTCCGCGGTGGACGCACAACTGACGGGTGAGCTGGCGAAATTGCCGGGCCCGGTCACCCGGGAGGGGTACCGGATCCTGCAGGAGTCGCTGACCAACGTCCTGCGGCACTGCGGCCCCGTCCCGGTGCGCGTCCGGGTGGAGATGACCTCGGCCGGGCTGGACCTGGAGGTGACGAACCCGCTGCCGGAGCGCCCCGGTGTCACGCCCGGCGGCGGCAGCGGGCTGCGCGGGATCCGCGAGCGGGCCGCGCTGCTCGGCGGGGAGGCCGAGACCGGGCTGTACGAGGGGGGTTGGAGGGTGCGCGCCCGGCTGCCGCTGGAGCGAATACGCTGACCGGATGCCGGTTACCGTACTGCTCGTCGACGACGAACCCCTGGTACGCGCGGGTCTGCGCGCCGTCCTGGATGCCCAGCCCGACATCGAAGTGGTGGGTGAGGCAGCCGACGGCGCCTCCGTGATCCCGCTGGTCCGGCAGTTGCGGCCGGATGTGGTGGCCATGGACGTGCGGATGCCGCTCCTCGACGGGATCGAGGCGACCCGGGCGGTGCTGCGGACCGTGGACTCCCCGCCGAAGATCCTCGTGGTGACCACCTTCGAGAACGACGAGTACGTCTACCAGGCGCTGCGGGCGGGAGCGGACGGCTTCCTGCTGAAGCGGGCCCGGCCTTCGGAGATCGTGCACGCGGTACGGCTGGTGGCGGAGGGCGAGACGCTGCTCTTCCCGGCGGCCGTGCGGGCCCTGGCCGCGGAGTACGGGAACCGGCAGGCCCGGGCGGTGCTGGAACGGGCGGCCCTGACCGAGCGGGAGGAGGCCGTTCTGCGGCTGATGGCGCGGGGTCTCACCAACGTGGAAATCGCCGCCGAGCTGATCATCGGCACGGAGACCGTCAAGTCCCACGTCAGCGCCATCCTGGGGAAGCTGGGGGCGCGGGACCGGACGCAGGCGGTGATCACGGCGTACGAGTCGGGGTTCGTCTCGCCCGCCTGAGGGAAGGGCTGCTTCCGGCCGATGGGGGGCTGCTTCTCGCCGACGCACCGGGCGGGCAGTACGATCCGGCTGACAAGCTCGCCAGCTGGGAGGACACACGTTGGGGCAGCTGACCGGCGGGGACCCCTCTCTGCTCCGGCGAATCAATTCCGCCGTGGTGCTGCGCGCACTGCGGACGGCCGGATCGCCGACTCTCACCGACCTCACACGGCTGACGGGGCTCTCCCGGCCGACCGTGGAGGGCGTGGTGGAGGGGCTGATCGGGACCGGGCTCGTCGTCGAGGCGGACGCGGAAGAGGGCGCGCGGCGGCAGGGCCGCCCGGCCAGGCGCTTCCGCTTCCGGACCGAGGCGGGGCATCTGCTCGGCATCGAGATCGGCGCGCACCGGATCGCGGTGCTGCTGTCCGGGCTGGACGGCCGGGTCATCGGGGCCGGCACCAAGGACGTCGCTGAGACGGCGTCCGCCGATGAGC
Organism: Streptomyces avidinii; assembly: GCF_045161815.1. Taxonomy (NCBI): domain Bacteria; kingdom Bacillati; phylum Actinomycetota; class Actinomycetes; order Kitasatosporales; family Streptomycetaceae; genus Streptomyces; species Streptomyces avidinii. The sequence continues at coordinate 7,149,537 of NZ_CP108863.1, read as the reverse complement.
GGCTGGAGCGGGTACGGGCGGCCGTCGCCGATCTGCTGCGCCGCGCCGGGGTGCCACGGGACTCCCTGCGGGCCGTCGGGGTCGGCAGCCCGGGGATCGTGGAGGCGGACGGCACGGTCCGCCTCGGCACCGCGCTGCCCGGCTGGACCGGGCTGGCGCTCGGGGAACGGCTGCGGCGCTCGTTCCGCTGCCCCGTCCAGGTGGAGAACGACGCCAATGCGGCGGCAGTCGCCGAGCACTGGAAGGGGGCCGCGCGGGACACCGGCGACATGGTGTTCGTGATGGCGGGGCTCAGCCCCGGCGCGGGCTCGCTGATCGGTGGCCGACTGCACCGTGGCTTCGGCGGCGCGGCGGGCGAGATCGGCGCCCTGCACCTGCTGGGCCGCGAGGTCACGCCGGAGCGACTGCTGTCGACCACCGGGGAGCCCCTGCATCCGCTGGACGAACCCGCCGTCGCCGAGGTCTTCGCCATGGCCAAGCGGGGCGACGAGCGGGCGGTGGCCGCCGTGGAGCGGTTCCTGCAGCGGCTGGTGCACGACGTGGCGGCGCTGGTCCTGGCGATGGATCCGGAGCTGGTGGTCGTCGGCGGCTGGGCGGCCGGCCTGGACGGGGTGCTGGAGCCGCTCCGCCAGGAGCTGGAGCGCTACTGCCTGCGCCCGCCGAGGGTGGCCCAGTCCATGCTCGGCGAGGCCGCGGTGGCCACCGGCGCTCTGCGGCTGGCGCTGGACCACGTCGAGGAGGAGCTCTTCGCGGTGGAGAAGACGGTCACCGCCCGCCGCTGACCCCGCGCCTCCGGCGCCCCGTACGACGCGGAACGGCCCGGCCCCCGCAAGTGCGGGGCCGGGCCGTTCCGCGTGTTCAGGAGGCGACGCGCGGCTCGTGGGTGATCTCGACGTTGCCCGAGTCGCCGAAGGTGAGGCGGCAGGTGTCGGCGCGGTAGGTGGCCACCGAGACCGCCGCGGTGCCCGCGGTGGTGAAGTAGCGCGTGGTGACCAGAAGTACCGGGGCGCCGGGCAGGCGGTCCAGTTCCTTGGCGTCGTCGGCGCGGGCGGAGCCGAGCTCCACCGAGCGGTCCTGGCCGTCGAGCACCAGCCGCTGCAGCTCGCGCAGGACGGCACGGGCACGGGCCGGCCCGGCCGGGGCCTCGATGGCGGGCAGTCCCGGCACGGAGGCGGCCGGCACGTAGAGCAGTTCGGCGGCGACGGCCTGGCCGTGGGTGACCCGGGTCCGGCGCACGGTGTGCACCGGCTGGTCGGCGGCGAAGGCGCCACCGGTACCGAGGAGTTTGAGCACGGCGGGCGTCGGCAGGGTCTCGGCCGCGTCCAGCGGCTCCCAGCCGTCGACGCTCTCGCCGGGCCAGCTGTGCTGCGCGCTGCCGACGGCGACGCCGACGCGCGGCGGGGCGACGGTGGTGCCGACGCCACGGCGACGCTGGAGCCGGCCCTCGAGTTCCAGCTGTTCCAGTGCCTGGCGCAGGGTCGCGCGGGCGACTCCGAAGCGGGCCGCGAGCTCACGCTCGTTGGGCAGCACCTCGCCGACGGCGAAGTCCTGGTCGAGCGCCTCGCTGAGGACGGTCTTGAGGTGCCAGTACTTCGGCTCCGGCGCCGTTTCGAGCTGCGTGGTCCCCACCCTGACTCCTCCTGCCATCGCCGCACTCGCCGTGTGTTTCAGCGGCAGTTCCGCGCCTTTGTTTATTAAAGGTTCCTGCACTATCCCTGCGACGATAGGACGGCGCACCCCCTTGGTCAAGACCAATGCTCGTACCTTTGCCGGGCAGAACGGGCATACGTATCAAGCCGTTCATGGGATGTTCTCGATGGCACAGAAGGCTTGTAGTCAAGGGCTACCGGACGGTAATCATGGCGGTAGGCACTACTGACATCCTGTCTCGCACGCGCCAACGACGAGGAGCAGCATGACCGCCACGGTCTCCTTCACGATCGATTCGCCGCTCGGCCCCCGCACCGCCACCGTCGCCTACGAGCGCAAGGGCGCCGGCGAACCGCTCCTCCTGCTCCACGGCATCGGCCATCACCTTCAGGCCTGGCACCCGGTGATCGACATCCTGGCCGCCGAGCACGACGTGATCGCCGTCGACCTGCCCGGCTTCGGCGCCTCGGAGCCCCTGCCCAAGGGCGTCCCGTACTCCCTCGGAACCGTGGCCCCGGCCCTCGGGGCGCTCTGCACCGCCCTCGGCGTCGAGCGTCCGCACGTCGCGGGCAATTCGCTCGGCGGCCTGCTCGCCCTCGAAATGGGCCGGAGCAACCTCGTCCGCTCGGTCACCGCCCTCTCCCCCGCCGGTTTCTGGACCGAGGGCGAGCGCCGCTACGCATTCGCCACGCTCCTCGCCATGCGCGCCGGCGCCAGGGCGCTCCCCCTGCCCGCCGTGCGGCGGCTCTCCCGCACCGCCGCCGGCCGCGCCGCGCTCACCGGCACCATCTACGCCCGCCCGTCCCGCCGCCCGGCCGAGGCCGTCGTCGCCGAGACCCTCGCCCTGCGCGACGCCACCGGCTTCGAGGACACGCTGGCCGCGGGCGGTTCCGTACGGTTCACCGACGACGTGCCCGGCCTGCCGGTCACCATCGCCTGGGGCACCCGCGACCGCCTGCTGCTGCGCCGTCAGGGCATCCGCGCCAAGCACACCGTCCCCGGCGCCCGGCTGGTACGGCTCCCGGGCTGCGGTCACGTCCCGATGAACGACGATCCGGCGCTTGTCTCCCGGGTGGTGCTGGACACGGCCCGCAGCGCACGGCTCGCGGTCGCCTGAACGGCAGAACCGGCCGAAATGCCCGGACAGATGAACGAATGAGCGGCTGACGGCTGTTCATCCGCGGTTCGCGTGGGAGACGCGGCCGGGCCGGTGTGCGACGGCACGCTGGTCCGACCCGTCCTCGCCGGCCCCAGGAGACGTACCGATGGCATCGATCCCGCACACCCGACGGTCCCTCATCGGCGGATCCCTCGCCCTGTCCTCCGCGCTGATCGCCGCGCCGGCCCTCGCGGCCCCCGCCTTCGCCCGCTCCGGCCGGCCCCATGCGCTCTGGGGCGTCCAGTCCGGCGAGATCACCGCCCACTCGGCCACCGTGTGGACCCGTTCCGACCGCCTGGCGCGGATGTACGTCGAGACCTCCCCGAGCGAGGCGTTCCGCTACGCCGTACGCCGCCACCGCGGCCCGCTCCTCGGCCCGTCGAGCGACTTCACCGGGACCACCGTCCTGCGCGACCTGCCGCCCGGCCGGCAGATCCACTACCGGGTCGTCCTGACCGACCCCGACGACCCCCGCCGCAGCTCCTCTCCGGTCCACGGCACCTTCCGCACCACCCCCGTCTCCCGCCGCCACGACGTGCGCTTCCTGTGGTCCGGCGACCTGGCGGGCCAGGGCTGGGGCATCAACCCCGATCTCGGCGGCTACCGCGTCTTCGAGGAGATGCGGCTGCGCAACCCCGACTTCTTCCTCTTCAGCGGGGACACGATCTACGCCGACGGGCCGATCAACGCCACCGCTCCCCTCCGCGACGGCACCGTCTGGCGCAACGTCACCACCGAGGAGAAGGCGAAGGTCGCCGAGACCCTCGCCGAGTTCCGCGGGAACTTCCGCTACAACCTGCTCGATCGCAGCCTGCTCGGCTTCAACGCCCAGGTTCCGGTCCTCGCCCAGTGGGACGACCACGAGGTGCGCAACAACTGGTACCCCGGCCAGCTGATCGACGACCCCCGCTACACCGTCAAGGAGGCCGACACCCTCGCCGCCCGCGCCCGCCAGGCCTTCGGGGAGTACTTCCCCGTGACCGACCTGCGCGGCGGCCGCGCCGAGGGCCGGATGTACCGCGTGATGCGGTACGGCCCGCTGCTCGACGTCTTCGTGCTCGACATGCGCACCTACCGCAATGCCAATTCCCCCGGCACCCGGGCCGAGGACCCCATCGGCATCCTCGGCGCCGAGCAGCTGGCCTGGCTCAAGCGCGAGCTCTCCCGCTCCCGCGCGACCTGGAAGGTGATCGCCGCCGACATGCCGCTGGGCATCGTCGTACCCGACGGCGCCACGAACTTCGAGGCCGTCGCCCAGGGGGACCCGGGCGCTCCGCTGGGCCGCGAGCTCCAGATCGCCGAACTCCTGCGGCACGTCAAGCACCAGCGCATCACGGGCACCATGTGGGTCACGGCCGACGTGCACTACACCGCCGCGAACCACTACGCGCCCGAGCGGGCGGCCTTCACCGACTTCGCGCCGTTCTGGGAGTTCGTGTCCGGCCCGATCGGTGCCGGCGGCTTCCCGGCCGGGCGCCTCGACGCCACCTTCGGTCCGGAGACCGCCTACGTACAGTCGGCCCCCTTCGCCAACATGTCGCCCTCGGAGAACCCCCCGTACTACGGCGAGGTAGACATCGACGGCGGCAGCGGGGAGCTCACCGTCCGGTTGCGCCGCCAGGGAGGCGACGTACTCTTCACCCGGACCCTCCAGCCCGGTCGCGTGGGCCAGTAGGGCCGAAAAGACGCCGGACCGACCCGTAATCCGGAAATGGCCCGGAAAACTGGGTGAAATCGGCCAGATGGACACTTAACCAGTCGGTCACAGATCGTTCGTGATCACGCAACACCCCTGCGCCACAGTGGTGTGCATGACTGACCGTAACCTCGCCCCCGCCCAGCGTCCCCACCGTCACCACTGGCGCCGCGACATCGTCGAACTCGCCGCACTGTTCTGCGCCGTCGCGGTCGCCGACGCCATCGCCAATCTGGTCGTGCACGGCCCGAGGGGCCCGATCATGCTCATCGCATCGGCCGTCGCACTTCTGGTGACGGCGGCCTTCCACACCTGGTGGGCACGGCGCCACAGTCATGCGCCGCCGCCGCAGAGCACAGCGCCCAGCGATCAGGTGCCGCCGGCGACCGCCACCTCGGGCACGAGCGCGACCGCCAGCAGCACCGCGCTCTGGCGGATGCGCACGACCGTACGGGACGAGCCGGGCTCCCTGGCCGCGCTCTGCACCGCCCTCGCCCGCAACAGCGTCGACATCCTGACCCTCCAGACGCACCCGCTCCCCGAGGGCGGCACGGTCGACGAGTTCCTGCTGCGCGCCCCGCAGGAACTGCCCTCGGCCGACCTTTCCCGCGCCATCTCCCGGGCCGGTGGCCACAGCACCTGGATCGAGCGCGCCGACGCCCACGACCTCGTCGACACTCCCACCCGGGTCCTGGGCCTGGCCACCCGCACCGCCCTGGACGCCGCCGAGCTGCCCCTCGCCCTGCGCCAGTTGCTCGGCCGCTGCACGATCCACTCGATCCCGGCGACCACCCTCTCCGGCCGTCCCAACGCCGGTGCGGACGCCCCGGTCGAGGGTGTCCTGGAGGCCACGGTCATGCGGCTGCGCGACCCCTCCGGCGGCGCGATCACCGTGGAGCGGCCCTACCTCCCGTTCACCCCGACCGAGTTCGCCCGGGCCCGGGCCCTCGTCGAACTCGACGCCCGGCTCGGCCCGCGCGTCCCGCGCAGCCAGGACGTGTTGACCCTGCCCGAGGGCAACGAGATCACCGTGCGCCGCGCCGACGGCTCCGACCTGGCGGCGGCCCGTGCCATGCACGACCGCTGCTCGGACCGCACCCTGTCGCTGCGCTACCACGGCCCCGTCGCCGACGCCGACCGCTATCTCGGCCACCTGCTCAGCCCCCGCTTCGGCCGCACCCTCGCGGCGACCACCGCCTCCGGGAAGCTCGTGGCCCTCGGCCACCTGCTGTGGGACGGCGACGAGACCGAGGTCGCGCTGCTCATCGAGGACGACTGGCAGCGCCGCGGCATCGGTTCCGAGCTGCTGCGCCGACTCATCTCGATGGCCGTCGAGGCCGGGTGCGACAGCGTGTACGCCGTCACCCAGGCCGCCAACACCGGCATGGTCGCCGCCATGCGCGGCCTCGGCCTCCCGCTCGACTACCAGATCGAGGAGGGCACCCTGGTGATCACGGCCCGGCTGGACGCGACCCCGGTCGGCTCCCGGCCGCCGTACGGCCTTCCCCGCGAGCTGCCGCAGGAACAGCCGGCTCCGCAGCGCCGCCGCTGAGCGCTCCGCCCGGAGCCGGGACCCGCCGCGGGTCCCGGCTCGGGCGGATCCCTCGGCACCCGGCGGGATCGCGGGAGACCCCGCGGATCCCGCCGTCCACGGGATCCCCCGGGCTCCCGCGAACGGCGGGATCCGGCCAAACTGCACGCGCCCGCCCCCGCCGGATCCTCCCCCATGGGCCCGAAGTCGCTTGCGCACAAAGCCGGTTGAGCGAACTCCGCATGCGCCGCCGCACCCGCTCCGGCCCGCGTCAACAGGCTGACGCCCATGGGTGATGACGGGAACACATCCCACATACGAAGATGGCCGCATGTCAGAGATCCTCCACAACGGCAGCGCACCCCGGCTGCCCCGCCAGGTGGCCGACGCGTACGTCGACGACCTCATCGCCCTCGACCCGATCACGGGCACCTACCTCGGTGTCGCCGCGAGTTCGAGCAAGCTCCCGGACTTCTCCCCGGCGGGCCGCGCGGCCGTCGCCGAGCTCGCCCGTGAGACCCTCGCGCGCCTCGACGCCGCCGAGTCCGCGCCCGGCGCCGACAGCGACGCCGAGCGCCGTTGCGCCCGGCTGCTGCGCGAGCGCCTCACCGCCGAGCTCGCCGTCCACGAGGCCGACGAGGACCTGTGCGCGGTCAGCAACATCCACAGCCCCGCGCACTCCGTCCGCGAGATCTTCTCCCTGACCCCCGCCGACACCGACGAGGACTGGGCGGCGATCGCCGAGCGCCTGCGCGCCGTACCGGCCGCCTTCGACGGCTACCGCGAGAGCCTCGGACTCGGCCTGGAGCGCGGCCTGTACGGCGGCCCCCGCGCCACCACCACCATGATCGGTCAGCTCACCACCTGGGCCGGTCAGGACGGCGGCGAGGCGCCGTTCTTCGAGGGCTTCGCCGCCGCCGGTCCGGACTCCCTGCGCGCCGAGCTGGACGCCGCGGCCGCCGCTGCGACCGCCGCGGTCGTCGACCTGCGCGACTGGATGACCTCGGTGTACGCCCCCGCCGTCGAGGGCAGGCCGGACACCGTGGGCCGCGAGCGCTACGCCCGCTGGTCCCGCTTCTTCAACGGTACGGACCTGGACCTGGACGAGGCGTACGCCTACGGCTGGTCGGAGTACCACCGCCTGCTCGCCGAGATGAAGTCCGAGGCGGCCAAGATCCTCCCGGGCGCCGGCCCCTGGGAGGTGCTGAAGCACCTCGACGAGCACGGCGCCCACATCGAGGGCGTGGACGAGGTCCAGGCCTGGCTCCAGGGCCTGATGGACGAGGTCATCGAGAACCTCGACGGCACCCACTTCGAACTCGCCGAGCGGGTCCGCAAGGTGGAGTCCCGCATCGCCCCGCCGGGCGGCCCCGCGGCCCCGTACTACACCTCTCCCTCGGAGGACTTCTCCCGCCCGGGCCGCACCTGGCTGCCCACCATGGGTCTGACCCGCTTCCCGGTGTACGACCTGGTGTCCACCTGGTACCACGAGGGCGTGCCGGGCCACCACCTGCAGCTCGCGCAGTGGACGCACGTGGCGGACCAGCTCTCCCGCTACCAGGCCACCGTCGGCATGGTCAGCGCCAATGCCGAGGGCTGGGCGCTGTACGCGGAGCGCCTCATGGACGAGCTGGGCTACCTCAAGGACGCGGAGCAGCGCCTCGGCTACCTGGACTGCCAGATGATGCGCGCGGCGCGGGTCATCGTGGACATCGGCATGCACGTGGGCCTGCAGATCCCGGCGGACTCGCCGTTCCACCCGGGCGAGACCTGGACGGTGGACCTGGCGCAGGAGTTCTTCGGCCTGCACAGCGGCCGCCCGGCCGACTTCGTCGAGAGCGAGCTGACCCGCTACCTGTCGATGCCGGGCCAGGCGATCGGCTACAAGCTGGGCGAGCGCGCCTGGCTGCTGGGCCGGGACAACGCCAGGGCCGCGCACGGCGATTCCTTCGACCTGAAGGCCTGGCACATGGCGGCGCTGTCGCAGGGTTCGCTGGGGCTGGACGACCTGGTGGACGAGCTGTCGAAGCTCTGACGGCGCGCGGCGTCCGTCGTCCCTGGGCGGACGACGGGCCACGGACGACGGGCCGCGGACGACGGACGGGCCGCTCATCCCCCGGGGGACGAGCGGCCCGTCCGCGTGGCGGGCGCCTCAGCAGCCGCAGTCGTCCGAGTCGGTCGGCGAGGTCAGCGGGTCGGCCTCGGCACGCTGCCGGTGCCCCTGCCAGGTCTCGACCTCGAAGCCCTCGCGGATCCAGTACTCGATGCCGCCGAGCATCTCCTTGACCTGGAAGCCCAGTTCGGCCAGCGCCAGGGCCGAGCGGGTGCCGCCGTTGCAGCCGGGGCCCCAGCAGTACGTCACCACGGGGATGGCCTTGTCCAGGAGCCGCTCGGCCTGCTCGGGGATGAGCGCGGTGGGCAGGTGGACGGCGCCGGGCACGTGGGCCTGGTCCCAGGACGGGGTGGAGCGGGAGTCGACGAGCTGGAAGCCCAGCTCGGCGCCCCGCTCTCGGTGGGCCCGGAAGGCTGCGGCGACATCCGAAACGTCCGCGTGGAAGGCCAGGCTCGCGGCGAAGTACGCGGCTGCCGCGGCCGGAGAGGCCGGCGGCACGCGAAGCACGGGGTTGGTGGCGGCGGAGGCGGCGGAGGAGACATTCTGCGTCGTCGTCATGGCCAAAAATCTACGATCCGTCGATCACGGCCGGAAGTGGATTTCCCCGGCCTTTTCCTTGTCCGACCGGGGAATCCCCTGCTAGACCTGCCCCATGACCGACTATTCCCCTGACGCCACCGACTGGCGGATCCTCGAAGCCCTCCAGCGGGACGGGCGGGCCAGTTTCACGGAGCTCGCCCGCGCCGTGTCCATGTCCGCGAGCGCCGTCACCGAACGGGTCCGGCGGCTGGAGGAGGTCGGGATCATCACCGGCTACACGGCGGTGGTGGACCCGGAGAAGCTCGGCAAGACGATCCTCGCGCTGGTGCGGCTGCGCTACCCGCACGGCAACTACAAGCCGTTCCACGACCTGCTGGAGTCCACTCCCGAGATCCTGGAGGCCCATCACGTGACCGGCGACGACTGCTTCGTCCTCAAGGTCGCCACCCGCTCGATGGCGCATCTGGAGGAGGTCACGGGCCGGATCTCGGGCCTGGGGCCGGTGACGACGAGCATCGTCTACTCCTCGCCGCTGCCCCGCAGGCCGCTCAGTCCGTGAGCGCCGCCGTCCGGTGGCGGACCACGGAGCCGCCGCGCTGCTTGACGATCTCCAGCTGGGCCTGGACCCGGGTCCGCAGGTCGGCGACGTGGCTGACGATGCCGACGCTGCGGTCCCGCTCGCGCAGCGAGTCCAGGACGTCCAGCACCTCGTCCAGGGACTGGTCGTCAAGGCTGCCGAAGCCCTCGTCGATGAAGAGGGTGTCGAGGCGCATGCCGCCGGCCTCGTCGGTGACCACGTCCGCGAGCCCCAGGGCCAGGGCGAGCGAGGCGAAGAAGGTCTCGCCGCCCGACAGCGTGGCGGTGTCCCGCTCGCTGCCGGTCCAGGAGTCGACCACGTGCAGCCCGAGGCCCGAGCGCCCCCGCCCGCTCGACCGGGTGTCGGAGTGCACGAGGGTGTAGCGGCCGCCGGACATGCGCAGCAGCCGTACCGTCGCCGCGGCGGCCACCTGCTCCAGGCGGGCGGCCAGGACGTACGCCTCCAGGCGCATCCTGCGCTCGTTGTCGGCGGAGGTGCCCGCGGTGAGTCCGGCCAGCCGGGCGACCCGGTCATAGGCCTCGCGCAGCGGGCCGAGGGCGCGCAGTTCCTGCTCGGCCTGCCGGGAGAGCCGGTCCAGCTCCGTGCAGCGCACCCGGGCCGCGTCGGCGGCCGACCCCGCCGTACGAAGCTTCGCCGCGGCCGAGGCGGCGTACGCCTCGGCCGCCTCCGGTGCGGCCGGAGGCAGGGCTGCCGCTTCGGCGGCGCCGGTCTCGCGGCGGCGGTCCGCCAGCAGGGCCTCCTCCGTCTGCCAGGCGTCCAGCCGGTGTTGGAGCGCGGTGCGTTCGTACTCGGGGAGCACCGCGTCGGCGGCGGCCTCGATGGTATCGAAACCGGCCTTGAAGGCGGCGTCGGCGAGCTGGTCGTCGGCCTCCTTCAGCCGGGCGGCAGTGCTCTCGGCCCGGCGCAGCGAGGTGGCCGCGCCGGAGACCATGCGGACCCGGTCCTCCAGGGTCCGGGCGCGGGCCGCGACCGTGGGCGCGCCGTCCCGTACGAGGGCGAGTTCGGACTCCAGCCCGGCCTGTTCGCGGTCCAGGGCCTCGCGCCGGGAGGCCCTGGCGGCGGCCCGGGTCTCGGCGCCCTGCCGGTCCGCGCTGCGTGCGGTGTGCTCCCGCTCGGCCCGGGCCAGCTGCTCACGGGCGGCGTGCAGCCCGGCGGCCGATGCGTGTGCGGCGGCATGACGGGCGCTCAGGTCGGCGGTCTGGGCGAGCAGTTCGGCGGTGGTCGCCTGCCCGGCCGCGGCCGCGGCCTCGGCGCGGGCCTCCTGCGCGGCGGCGAGCCTGCGCTCGACGGCGGTCCTGGCCTGCTCGGCCCGTTCGAAGAGGGCGTGGGCGGCGTCCTCCGCCGCGCGGTCCACGTGGCCGGGGGCCGGGCGGGCCGGAGCGGGGTGCTCCGCGGACCCGCACACGGTGCAGGCCTCCCCCGCCACCAGGGCCTCGGCGAGCTCGGCGGCGATTCCGCGCAGCCGGGCCTCCTTGAGCTCCAGCCAGCGCTCCCGGGCGGCGGCCGATTCCTCGCGCAGGGTGAGCAGTTCACCCGCGGCCCGCTCGGCCTCGGCATCGAGCTCGTCGCGTCGGCGGGCGGAGTTCAGCTGCATGCGGGCGGGTTCGAGCCGGCCGGCGAGCTGTTCGGCCAGGGTCGCGGCCTGCTGGGCGGCGTCCACGCGTTCCTGCAGCTCGGTCCGGGTCGCCTCCCAGCGCTCCAGCCACTCGGCGGACTCCTGGTGCTGTTCCTCGGCGGCCCGGGACTCCCGTTCCAGGTCGGCGCGTTCGCGGCCGATCTCGGCGCTGCGCTGCTCGGCCCGCTGCGCCGCGCCGAGGGCGCCCAGTGCCTCGCGCAGCCGCTGCTCGACGTCGGCCAGCTGCTCGGTGCCCGCCTCCTTCAGCGTGGGCGGAAGCTGCGCCCGGGCGGAGGTCTCGGCGTGCGCGGCGGCGAGGTGTGCGGCGGAAGCGGCGCCGCGCAGCTCCAGGGCGGGGGCCACCAGGGCGCCCCGCCGGGCGCGGTCCAGCAGGCCGCGCACCCGGTCCCGCTCGGGTTCGGCCTCGGCGAGCACGGCGGCCCGGCGGAGGGTCTCCGCGTGCCGGCGCTGCAGCCGGTCGAGCTCCCGCGCGTCCTCGGCGGCCCGCCGTGCGGCGGCGTGCCGGCCCTCGACGGCGGCCAGCGCGTACTCGGCGACGTCGAGGCGCTCGCGGGCGGCGCACCGCGCCACGGCCGCCCACTCCCGGACGGCCCCGGCGAGCCCGGGGTCGCCCGGCTGGTGTCCGGGCATGGGCCAGGCCCGCAGGTCGGCGCTGTCCCCGGCGGCCTGGGCGAGCCGCTGGGCGGTGTGGAGCACCTTCTCGTCGCCGGCCCGGACCTTCGCCTCGGCGGCCCGGCGGCGCTCGCCGAGCAGGGCCTCGACGGCGGCGAATCGGCGGGTGTCGAAGAGCCGGCCGAGCAGGCGGCCGCGGGCCGCCTCGTCGGCGCGCAGGAACCGTGCGAACTCTCCCTGCGGCAGCAGCACGACCTGGCAGAACTGCTCGCGGCTCATGCCGAGCAGCTGCTCGATCTCCTCGCCGATCTCCTGGTGGGAGCGGCTGAGCGGGTCCCAGCCCTCGCCGGTGTGCTCGCGCAGCCAGCTCTGGGCCTTGTCCTTGGTGGTGCCCGTACCCCGCTTCTTCGGGCGCTCCTGCTCGGGGCGGCGGGTGATCTCCAGTCGGCGGCCGCCCGCGGTGAGTTCGAGGGTGACCTCGGTCGGAACGTGGGCGGCGGCGTGGTCGCTGCGCAGGCTGGTGCCGGGGGCCTGGCGGGGGCCGGGCACGGAGCCGTACAGCGCGTAGCAGACGGCGTCGAGCACGGAGGTCTTCCCCGCGCCGGTGGGTCCGTGGAGCAGGAAGATCCCTGCGGCGGACAGCGCGTCGAAGTCGATCTCCTGGGGCTCGGCGAACGGCCCGAAGGCGGTGACGGCCAGCCGGTGCAGCCTCATCGGTGGGTCTCCCGGTGGCTGTCGTCGGCCCGTACGTCGTCGAAGGCGCCCTGGAGGACGGCCCGTTCGGCCTCGTCCGGGTGACCGCCGCCGCGCACGTGGGTGACGAAGTCCTCGGCGATCTCCTGGTCGGTGCGGCCGCGCAGCCGCTGGGCGTAGGAGGCGCCGGTCTCCTCCTGGCGGCCCTCGGGGTCGAAGGCGAGGGTGAGGGTGTGCGGGAAGCGGGCGGCGAGGCGGGCCATGGGGTCGTCGGGCCGGACCGGGTCGGTGAGGGTGGCCTCGACCCAGGCGTCCTCGTGCTCCTGGTGCGCCGGGTCCTCCAGCAGGTCCTCCAGCCGTCCGCGGAGCCGGGCGAGGGCGCGCGGTACCGGGGTGTCGATGCGCTCGGCGGCGGCGACCTCGCCCTGCGCGCCCAGCTCGATCAGCCACATGGTCTTGCGGTGGTCGGCCTCGGAGAAGGAGTAGGCGAGCGGGGAACCGCAGTAGCGGACCCGTTCGTTGATGGTCTGGCAGCCGTGGAGGTGGCCGAGGGCGGCGTAGTCCACCCCGTCGAAGACGGAGGCGGGCACGGCCTCGACGCCGCCGACGGTGATGTCGCGTTCGCTGTCGCTGGCCTGCCCGCCCGTGACGAAGGCGTGCGCGAGGACGATCGAGCGGGTGCCGGGCGCGCGGGCGGCCAGGTCGGCGCGGATCCGGTCCATGGCGGCGCCGAGGACCGCCTCGTGGCTCACCTTCTCCGCGCTGAACTCGTCCTTGACCAGGGCGGGCTCCAGGTACGGCAGGCCGTACAGCGCCACGTCACCGTGTACGTCGGCCAGTACGACGGGGTCCGCGCAGCCGGCGGGATCGGTCCGCAGGTGGATCCCCGCCCGGTCGATCAGCCCGGCGCCGACGCCGAGCCGGCGGGCGGAGTCGTGGTTGCCGGAGATCATCACGGTGGGCACACCGAGGTCGGCGAGGCGGTGCAGGGCGTGGTCGAAAAGCGCCACGGCGGGCAGTGGGGGCACGGCCCGGTCGTAGACGTCACCGGCGACGAGGACGGCGTCGACCTCGTGCGCGCGGACGGTCTCGATGAGGTGGTCGATGAAGACCGCCTGGGCGCCGAGCAGGTTGACCCGGTGGAAGGCCCGGCCGAGGTGCCAGTCGGAGGTGTGCAGGAACTTCACTCGCCGGCCCCGCCGCACATGCCGTCTCCCCCTGGTCGTCTCCCGCTCGCTGAACCCCTCTACGCTAACCCGTCCCGGGGGTCGCTCAGGGCGCGTACGTCTCCCCGCCGAGGGTGAGAGCGGCGCTGCCGGCCGTGGTGTCGGCGAGCCAGGCCTCGAAGGCGGGCAGGTCGGCCTCGGGGAGGGCGACCTCGATCTCCACGGCGGCCCCGTAGCGCAGGTCCACCACGGTCCGGCCGGTGGAGCGCAGATCGTTCTGGGTCTTGCCGGCCCGCTGGTGGTCGACGGTGACGGTGGCCAGCCGGTAGCGGCGCCGGGTGACGGTGCCGAGTTCGTCGAGGGCTTCGCCGACGACCCCGCCGTAGGCCCTGATCAGGCCGCCGGCACCGAGTTTCACACCGCCGTAGTAACGGGTCACGACGGCCACCGCGTAGCGGACGTCGCGGCGCATGAGCATCTGCAGCATGGGCACCCCGGCGGTGCCGCCGGGCTCACCGTCGTCGCTGGCCTTCTGGACGGACGCGTCGGCGCCGACGACGTAGGCGAAGCAGTTGTGGGTGGCGGTGGGGTGCTCCTTGCGGATGCGCGCGACGAAGTCCTGCGCCTCCTGCTCGGTCGCGGCGGGCGCGAGCGAGCACAGGAACCGCGAGCGGTTGATCTCGGACTCGTGCACGCCCTCACGGGCCACCGTCACGTACTGGTCTGCCTTCACCTCACCACCCTAAGCCGTGGTGAAGGGCTACCTTGGCGGTCGTGAAACCGCGGGGGCGCAGCTACCGGTACGTGGGGCCGGCCGAGCTGAGAGAACTCGCCCGCCCGGGGACCGAGGGCCGGAGCATCCGCTCGGCCGCGGACTTCGAGGAGTGGGCCGCGGGCCGGGCGGCGGCGGAGCTGTCCGAGCCGTTCACGTTCGTCGTCGACTCCGCCGGTGTGCTGCGGCTCGCACCGCGGCGCAGCGAGCACGTGGTCTGCGCGGGCGGTGGCTCGGTGCTGAGCGCCGGGGAGATGGGCCTCGGGCGGGTGTCCGGGCGGTGGGTGGTCTGGACGGTGAGCAACCAGTCGACGGGGTACTGCCCGGACATCGACTCGTGGCCCGGGGTGGCGGACGCGCTGGACGCGGCCGGGATCGGCCGGCGTCCCGGCGGCTTCACGCACGCGGTGGTCTTCCGTCGGTGCCCGGCCTGCGGGCAGCTGAACATCGTCCGGGACGGGGACTTCGTCTGTGTCTTCTGCGACGGGGCCCTGCCGCCCGACTGGAACGTGGACCCGTCAGCGGCGTAGCCGGCGGGGAATCGCGCCCGGGTGTTTTCGGTTGATGCGGCTGAGCGCCGGTCCGACGCAGCGGGAAACAGTGCACGGGGCCGGCGGGGACGAGAACACCAGGAGGCGGCACACGTGTACGGCGACCCGGCAACCATCCGCAAGATCCTCACCGAGCTCGGCGACACCTGGGCCGTGGTGGGCCTCTCGAACAACCAGGACCGAGCGGCCTACGGGGTGGCGCGCGTGCTCCAGCGGTTCGGCAAGCGGGTGATCCCCGTGCACCCCAAGGCCGAGACCGTGCACGGTGAGCCCGGCTACGCCTCGCTGGCGGACATCCCGTTCAAGGTGGACGTGGTGGACGTCTTCGTGAACAGCGAGCTGGCCGGGCCGGTGGCCGACCAGGCTGTCGCCGTCGGCGCCGAGGCCGTCTGGTTCCAGCTCGGCGTGATCGACGAAGCCGCGTACGGCCGCACCCGCGAGGCAGGGCTGGCGATGGTCATGGACCGCTGCCCCGCCATCGAGATCCCGGCGCTCTAGGCCGTCGCTAGCCCGCGGACGCGCCGGCGCCGGCGCCCGTGCCCCCGTGCGCATGCGCGTGCGCGGGCACCGGCGCCGAGACCGGGGGAACCGACACCGCGAGGGTCATCTCCATCGGTACGGAGCCGTCGTTGCGGTAGGAATGCGCGAGGTTGGCCTCGAAGGTGGCCGCGGCTCCGGCCGGGACGCGGAACTCCTCCTCGCCGACCACCAGGGTCAGCTCCCCGGCCGTGACGTGCAGCATCTCGATGGTGCCGGAGGGGTGCGGGACGGAGTCCGTCCCCTCGCCCGGCACCAGGTGCCAGGTCCACAGCTCCATCGGTCCCCGCTCGTCGGTGCCGATGAGCATCGTGGTCGAGCTGCCCGCCTCACTGGACCAGATCCGGACGACCTGGTCCGGCGGGACGACCCGGACCTGCGGTCCCCGGTCGTGGTCGAGGAGCGCGGAGATGCTGACGCCCAGCGCGTCGGCCAGCCTGACCGTGGTGCCGACGCTGGGGTTCGTACGAGCCTGCTCGATCTGGATGATCATCCCGCGGCTCACTCCCGCGCGGGCCGCCAGGGAGTCCAGGGTGAAACCGCGCTCTCCACGCCACCGCTTGAGGTTCCGGGCGAGCGCCTGGGTGAGCTGTTCGAGGTCCGACACCATTCCGTCCAATATTTTGGATGACACAGTCCAACAGAGTGCACTAACGTGTTCTGTATTCGATGCTGCACTCCAGCGTTCACTGCACTGTACTGCGAGGCCCCCATGACCGCGCTCTTCGCCCTGGCCACAGCCGTGCTGTGGGGGCTCGCCGACTTCGGCGGCGGGCTGCTGACCCGCCGGATCCCGGCGCTCACCGTGGTCGTCGTCTCGCAGATCGTCGCCGTCGTCGTGCTCGGCGCGGTGGTCCTGGGCACCGGCGCCTGGCGGGAGGCCGGGCCGCAGCTGTGGTTCGCGGTCGGCGCGGGTCTGGTCGGGCCGGTCGCCATGCTCAGCTTCTACAAGGCGCTGGCCCTCGGCCCGATGGGCGTGGTCTCGCCGCTGGGCTCCCTCGGCGTGGTCGTGCCCGTCACCGCGGGGCTGATGCTGGGCGAGCGGCCCGGTCTCGGCCAGTTCGCGGGCATCGCGGTGGCCGTCGTCGGCATCGTCCTCGCCGGTGGCCCCGAGCTGCGCGGCGCGCCCGTCCAGCGGCAGGCCGTCATCCTCACCCTGGTCGCGGCCTTCGGCTTCGGCGCGGTGATGGCCCTGATCGCGGAGGCGTCCACCACCGTGACCGGGCTCTTCCTCGCGCTCTTCGTCCAGCGGGTCACCAATGTCACCGTCGGCGGCGCCGCCCTGTGGGCGCAGACCCGGCGCGGCATACCCGCTCTCCCGGCCGGCACCGGCCCGCGGGTCCTGTGGGGGCTGCTGCCCGCCCTGGCCTTTGTCGGCCTTGCGGACGTCGCGGCGAACGGCACGTACTCCATAGCCGCCCAGAACGGCCCGGTCACCATGGCCGCCGTCCTGTCCTCGCTCTACCCGGTGATCACCGCGCTCGCCGCCTTCGCCGTCCTCAAGGAACGACTGCGCACGGTCCAGGCGGCAGGCGCGGGCCTGGCCCTCGCCGGAACGGTGCTCCTCGCCGCCGGCTGACCCGCCGGGCACTGCCTAGGCGTGCTCGGCCTCCGCCAGCTCGGCCAGGCCGCGCAGTTGCTCGGGCGTCATTCCGTCCGGGATCGGCACCGGCGCGGGCGTGCGCAGCGGCGGCTGCCATCCCGTCTCCGGCTGCCAGCGCCGCACGATGCGCGCCGGCGCCCCCGCCACCACCGCGTGGTCCGGCACCTCGCCCCGTACGACGGCACCCGCGGCCACCACGACGTTGCGGCCGAGCCGCGCCCCCGGCAGGATCACCGCGCCGGTGCCGAGCCAGCACCCCGGGCCGATCTCCACGGGCTCGCTGCGCGGCCACTGCCGGCCGACGGGCTCGTGCGGGTCGTCATAACTGTGGTTGGTGGACGTGATGTAGACCCCGGGACCGCAGAAGGTGTTCGAGTCGATGGTGATGCGGGCGTCCGCGATGACATGACTGCCCCGGCCGATGACCACCCCGTCGCCGAGCACCAGCATCGGCTCGGAGCCCAGGTCGAGGTCCGGCATCATCCCGGCGGTCAGGGTGACCTGCTCGCCGATGATGCAGTGCGCGCCGAGTCGGATCCACCGCTCGCCGAAGACCGTGCCCTGCGGGAAGGCGAGCCGGGTGCCGTCCCCGATCGCACCGAACCTGAGCCGCCCCGGGGTCTGCGCGGTGACCGCGCCGGCCTGTTGCATCCAGCGCCAGCCGGTGTGGACCACGCGGCTCGCCAGCCGGCGGCGCGCGGCCGTCAGAGATGAGAACGTGTTCTGTTTCTTCGGCACCCGGCCACGGTAGTGCGCCGGGCCCCGGTCACCCCGGCCACACTCCTGTGATCTTCACCCCATCGCCGGTCCGGCGGGACGCGTGGCCTACGGTGCCGTTAGCGCGGCAACCGGACGACGGACACAGAGGAAGAGAACATGACGCACCAGGCGGCCCAGGCACTCGTGGCGGGTGTCGGCGGCAAGAACCCGGACATCGACCCGACGGCCTTCACGGCTCCCACCTCGGTCGTGGTCGGCGACGTCACCCTCGCCGCCGGCGCGAGCATCTGGTACTCGGCGGTGCTGCGCGCCGACTGCGGCCCGATCACGCTCGGCGCCGACAGCAACGTGCAGGACAACTGCACGGTCCATGTGGACCCCGGCTTCCCCGTCTCGATCGGCGAGCGCGTCTCCATCGGCCACAACGCGGTGGTGCACGGCTGCACGGTCGAGGACGACTGCCTGATCGGGATGGGTGCGACCGTGCTGAACGGTGCGGTGATCGGCGCCGGTTCCCTGGTGGCGGCGCAGGCGCTGGTCCCGCAGGGCATGATCGTCCCGCCCGGCTCGCTGGTCGCGGGCGTGCCCGCCAAGGTGCGCCGCGAGCTGACCGACGAGGAGCGCGAGGGCATCAAGCTCAACGCCCTGATGTACGCGGAGCTGTCCAAGCAGCACCGCGCCTCGGTAACCCCGGACGCCTAGGCCGTCTCTTCCGGATCTTGCCGGGCGGGAGTCCCACGCGAAGGGCGGCGCCCAGCAGGTCCACGGGCTCCGGGCTCCCGCTCCCCGGCGTCCGGTCGGTCCGCTTCCGGTCCGTCCGCCGTCACTCGCCGACCGGTGTCCGGGTCGCCGGCTGGGCCGGGATCTCCGCCCCGGCCGGAGCGGGCACGGAGAGTGCCTGCGCCGCCTTCTTCATCCGGCTGCGCACCACCAGCGTCACCACGAGCCCGAACAGCACCGCGAGCCCCAGGGCCAGCCAGGAGAATCGCTTCAGCCACGGCTCGGCGACGATCCCGACCGAGTAGATGACGGCCGTGGTGCCGCCCGCCCAGAGGATGCCGCCGAGGACGTTGGCGACCAGGAAGCGCCAGTACGGCATGTGCAGCACGCCCGCCAGCGGCCCGGCGAAGATCCGCAGCAGCGCCACGAACCGTCCGAAGAAGACGGCCCACATGCCCCACTTCTCGAAGGAGCGTTCCGCCAGCGCGACCTGCTGGGGTCCGAAGTGCTTGGGGAAGCGCCGGCCCAGCCGGTCCAGCAGCGGCTTGCCGCCGCGGCGCCCGATCGCGTAGCCGATCGAGTCGCCCACGATCGCCCCGGTGATCGCGCAGAGCCCGAGGATCACGGGGTCGATCTCCCCGTGCTGCGAGGCCAGCAGCGCCGAGCTGACCAGGACGATCTCGCCCGGCAGCGGGATGCCGAGGCTCTCCAGCCCGATGACCAGACCCACCAGGAGATAGATGCTGACCGCCGGAATCGTCTCCAGCCATTCCTGGATGTGCACCGGTACGTCCTCCCGTGTCGTCGTCGGCGCGCCCCCTGTGACACGCCGAACGGGCAGCCTATCGGCTCGTCACGACCGCCTTGGACCTCAGTGGCAGTTCGCGCGACGAACGGCCCACGAACACCTCGCGGCGGCCGGAACCCAGCACCCAGGCGTGCTGCTCCGGGTCCCATGACGACAGCGTCCGCGCACCGATGTCGACGGTGACCCGCTGTGCCTCGCCGGGCGCCAGGACGAGCCGCCGGTAGCCGGCCAGTGCGCGCACCGGCTGGTCGAGCTCCAGCTCCGCGCAGGGCCCCACATACACCTGGGCCACCTCGGTGCCCTTGCGGCGGCCGGTGTTGCGGACGGTGAACTCCACCCTCAGCCGCCCTGCGCGCTCGGGCCGGACGGTGAGCTTCTCGTAGTGCCAGGTGGTGTACGAGAGCCCGTGCCCGAAGGGGAACAGCGGGGTCACCCGCTGGGCGTCGTACCAGCGGTGGCCGACGTGAATGCCCTCGGAGTACTCCTGCCGGCCGCTCACTCCCGGGTAGCGCAGCGGGTCGCCGCCGACCGGGGTGGCCCGCTCGTCGGTCGGAAAGGTCTGGGTGAGGCGGCCTCCGGGGTCCACGTCCCCGAAGAGGAGGTCGGCGGTGGCTCCCCCGCCCTCCTGGCCCGGGTAGTACATCTGGAGGACCGCCCCGGTCCGCGGGAGCCACGGCATGGTCGTGCTGGACGAGGTGTTGAGGACGACGGTCGTACGGGGGTTGGCGGCGGCCACCGCTTCGATCAGCCGCTCCTGCCCGCCCGGCAGCGCCAGGGAGGTCCGGTCCCTGCCCTCGGTGGCGTCCTCGTAGGCGAACAGGACCACACTGCGGGCGGACTTCGCGGTCCGCACGGCCTCGGCGAGGTCCGCGGCGCGGATCGCCCCGGTGGTGTGCCGGAGCCGGAAGCGCTGGCCCTTGTCCCCGCCCTCGGCGGTCACGGCGAGCCGGTGGGCGCCCGCCTTCAGGGCGAGGGTGCGGCGGCGGACGCTCATCCCGTCGGGTGCGGAGCCGAGCAGCCCGCCGGCGAAGTACTCGGCCACGCCCTGCCGGACGGGGAACAGTTCCTCCCCGTCGAGCCGCACGACGGGCCGCTTCCCGGTGTAGTGGACGAGCAGGGTCCACTCGTCGTCGGCCGTGAGGCGGAACTCCCCCTCGTGGGTCCAGACCTGGCCGGGGGCCACGGCCCGCTCGTCCAGGGCGGCGGCCGGGGTCAGCAGCTTCGCCGGGAGCGGACGCCCGTACACGTCCTCGCCGAGGGCGTAGCGCACGGACGCGCCGTTCCCGGCGCGCTGCCGGATGGCGGTGAGCGGGGCGGGTGCCCCGTCGGGGACCACCTGCGCGCTGCCACCGCCGCCGACGAAGGGCACCTGGCCGGTCGGCCCGATCACCGCGATCGAGCGGGCGGCGGCGCCGGTCAGGGGCAGGGTGCCGTGTTCGTTGCGCAGCAGTACGGCACCGGCGGTGGCCACCTTGCGTGCGGTCCGTGCGCCGGCGGCGGCGTCGCACGGGGGCCGGGCGGCGGGCCGGGCCGCGAGCAGCCCGAAGCGGTCCATGGTGGCCAGGATCCGGTGGACGGCGAGGTCGACGGCGTCTTCCGCCACGGAGCCACCGCGCACCGCCTCGCGCAGCGGTCCGCCGAAGTGGGTGCCGCCGGGCATCTCCATGTCGAGGCCGGCGCCGATGGCGGCGACGGTGCTGTGGGTGGCGTCCCAGTCGGACATCACCCAGCCGTCGAACCCCCAACTGCCGCGCAGCAGTTCGTCGAGCAGCGGCTTGCTCTCGCAGGCGTGGACCCCGTTGACCTTGTTGTACGCGCCCATGACGGCGCCCGCGCCGGCCGCCACTGCGGCCTCGAAGCCCCGTAGCTCGGTCTCGTGGAGGGTCCGCTCGGCGGCGATGACGTCGACGGTGTCGCGGCCGTGCTCCTGGTTGTTGAGGGCGAAGTGCTTGACGGTGGCGATGAGTCCCTCGTCCTGGATACCGCGGATCAGTTCGCCCACGAGGTCGGCGGTCAGTCCCGGGTCCTCGGCGAAGGTCTCGAAGTTCCGGCCCGCGTAGGGGGTGCGGATCAGGTTCACCATGGGGGCCAGCAGGACGTCCTGGCCGAGCGCCCGGCCCTCCCGGCCGATGACCCGGCCGTACTCGCGTGCCAGCGCCGGGTCGAAGGCGGAGGCGAGCAGCACGGGCGCGGGCAGCGCGGTGGCCGGTTCGGCGACCCGTACCCCGGCGGGTCCGTCGGCGAGGCGCAGCGCCGGGATGCCCAGGCGCGGTACGCCGGGCACGTAGCCGGCCTGGCCGAGCGGGGCGGGGTCCCGGGCTCCGTGCAGCAGGGCGGTCTTCTCGTCGAGGGTGAGGCGTTCCACGAGGGCGTCGACGCGGGCCGCGCCCTTGGCCTCGACGGGTGGTGCGGCGGACGGCGCCTCGGGGGCCGCGGCGCCCGGCGGTACCTCGGGTGCGCAGGCGGCGGCGCCGAGGGCCGTGCCCGCCGCGCCCGCCGCCGCGATGAGCCGCATCGCGGAACGTCTGGACACGGCCTCGCTCATGGGCGCTCCCTGCGGCGTGGGTCGGCGGGAGCGGCCCGCGCCGGACCGCTCCCGCGCCCACTGTGCGCCGCGCGCCCGCCGGGTCCGCCGAGACGCGCCACCGCGGCGCCCAGGTTCAGCCCTCCGGCAGCGGCGGCGCGGTGTCGGCGCCGCGCCGGGTCTCGTCCTGTCGCTGCACGCGCGCCTCGGTGCGGTGCCCGCGCGCGATGTAGTCCCGTACGACGGCCTCCACCGCGTCCTGCGGCGAGCCGACCCCGGCGAGCACCATCACCTCCACCACGAGCTCGGCATCGAGGCTGATGTTGACCTTGGCCACGGGCGTTCCCTCCGTCGTCGTGCGAGGGACTCTAGGCCGTGGTGGCCCGTGGAGGCAGCCGTTGGCTTACGGCTGTCGCTACGCGTTGGGGCGCAGGGTCCAGACGACGGTCATCTCGCCCGTCACGGCCTCGTCCTCGCGCTGGATGGCGATGGTGACGGGGAACTCGGGGCGGCCGCCTGCGTCGAGTTCGGCGACGACCTCCGCGGCCGGGCGGCCGAGGGTGGCGGTGGCGGTCACGACGCCCTTGGCGAGCTTCTTGTAGCCGATCTCGGCCTTCACGGCGAGCGGCACGGCGCGCGAGAGCTGGTCGCCGAAGGCGGCCAGGACGATCGCGCCGCTCGCGGACTCGGCGAGGGTGAACATGGCGCCGGCGTGGGGGCCGCCGACGTGGTTGTGGTAGTCGGGCTGGTCCGGGAGCCGGACGACCGCGCGCTCGGGGGTGGTCTCCAGGAACTGGAGGTTCAGGGTCCGGGCCATCGGCACGGTCGCGGCGAGCAGTTCGCCCACGTTCATCTGGTCTGCGCTCATGAAGCGCGATGTTACCCACGAGTAGTCCCGGTTGGCCAGAGCTCCCACGGGGGCGGCCGTGGCTCCCCACGGCCACGACCACTATCGTTACCGGCCATGTGGCCAGGACAGCAGCAGCCGCCCGGGGGCGAACAGAACCCTCAGGACGCGCATCAGAACCCGTACCAGCAGCAGCCGGGACAGCCGGGGCAGCAGCCGAACCCGTACCAGCAGCAGCCCGGTTACGGATACCCGCAGCAGCCGGGGTACCAGCAGCCCCAGGGCGCTCCCGGCCAGCAGTGGGGCCCTCCCCAGCCGCCCCAGGCACCTCAGGCACCTCAGGCGGCCGGCGGAAGCCCGTACTCGACCAAGACCGTGGCCATCGTCGCGGCGGCCGCGGTCGTCGTGGCGGCCGCCGCGACCGGCGCGTTCGTCCTGACCCGGGACGACAAGAAGACCGAGGCCAACGACAAGCCGCCGGCCAGCCCCTCGGCGCCGGCCTCCGAGGCTCCCGCCCCGGCCGGCAGCAGCCCGAACCCGCGGGCCGGCGGCAACGCCCAGCCCGTCATCCCGGGCTGGAAGGTCGTCGTCAACACGAAGTACGGCGTCAGCTACGACGTGCCCCCCGAGTGGAACGTCAACGACTCCGGCGTGTCCCTCTTCTTCGAGGACGAGGTCAAGAAGGACGGCAAGCCCGTCATCACCATGTCCGGAACCGCCACTCTCAAGGAGGAGTGGTGCACCTTCGACAAGGACGCCGACGGCCGGGTCGAGAAGTTCTCGGTCGGCGACGCCGGCGTCAAGGGCGCACAGGGCGCCAAGGACACCGCGCAGGCGGCGACCGACAACACCGGCACGTGGGTGTGGGCCGCCTTCGCGCAGAAGGAGCCCAAGGGCACGGTCAAGGTGACCGACCCCAAGGAACTCACGACCGCCTCCGGCATCAAGGGCCACATGGTGGTGGCGACCGCCACGGGCGTGAAGAAGGAGCACAAGTGCTCCACCGACGGCAAGGCGGTCGGCTTCGCCTTCAAGAACGCCACCGGTGACTTCGCCAGCTTCGTGCTCATCAGCGCGGCCGGTGTGAAGGACGAGGTCGGAACCGACATCACCGACAAGGTCCTCAGCTCCATCCGGCTCACCACTCCGTGATCCCCGCGTCCCGTGTCCCGGGTCGGGTTTCCGTTTTGGATTCTCGGCCCGGGGCGGGGATAGTCCGGGGGTGAGTTCTCCCCGCACCGCAGCACCCCGAACGCCCGCGAACCGCCGCCGCCCCGCCTGGGCCGGCCGCAATTACAGCCTGCTCACGGGTGCGGCGATCATCACGAACCTGGGGAGCCACGGAGCGCTCATCGCGGCCGCCTTCGCGGTCATGGAGGCCGGCGGATCCGGCGGCGACGTCGGCCTGGTCGCGGCGGCCCGCACGCTGCCGCTCGTCCTCTTCCTGCTCATCGGCGGCGCGGTCGCCGACCGGGTGCCCCGCCACCGCGTGATGGTCGCGGCCAACGCCCTGAACTGCCTCTCGCAGGCCGCCTTCGCCCTCCTGGTGCTCACCGGCGAACCCCAGCTGTGGCAGATGATGCTGCTGACGGCCCTGTGCGGCACCGGAACGGCCTTCTTCAACCCCGCCGCCGAGGGCATGCTGCTCTCCACGGTCTCCGGAGAACACGCCAACCGTGCCTTCGCCCTCTTCCGCATGGCGATGAACGGCGCCGGCATCGGCGGCGCGGCCCTCGGCGGAGCGATGATCGCCGCGATCGGCCCGGGCTGGGTCCTGGCCGCCGACGCGGCGGCCTTCGCGGTCGCCGGCGCCCTGCGTGCCTTCCTCGACGTCAGCCACGTCCCCGACCGGGCTCCCGGCGGCGGCCTGCTCTCCGATCTGCGCGAGGGCTGGGTGGAGGTCAGGACCCGCCCCTGGCTGTGGAGCATCGTGCTCCAGTTCTCCGTCGTCGTCGCCGTCGTCGGCGCTGCCGACGCGGTCTACGGGCCGCTGGTCGCCCGTGACCAACTGGGCGGGTCCGCGCCCTGGGGGCTGGCCCTGGCCTTCTTCGGAGTCGGCACCATCGCCGGGGCCGTCCTGATGATGGCGTGGAAGCCGCGCCGGCTGCTGCTGGTCGGCACCCTGTGCGTGTTCCCGCTGGCGCTGCCCTCGGCGGGGCTGGCGGTGCCGCTGCCCGTGTGGGGGCTGTGCGTGGTGATGCTCATCAGCGGCGCCGCGATAGAGGTGTTCGGCGTGAACTGGATGACCGCGATGCACCAGGAGATCCCGGAGGAGAAGTTCTCCCGGGTCACCGCCTACGACTGGTTCGGCTCGGTGTCGATGCTGCCGCTGGCCACCGCCCTGGCCGGACCGGCCGAAGCGGCGTTCGGGCGCACCCAGGCGCTGTGGGGGTGCGCGGTCCTGGTCGTCGTGCCCACCGCCCTCGTGCTGCTGGTCCCGGACGTCCGCCGCATGACCCGCAGGGCGCACGGCAAGACCATTGCGCCGGCCACGGCCACTGCACCGGAGACACCGGTGCCGGTGCCGGCACCGGCACCGGCACCGGCCGAACAGGCTCCCACCGGCCTCTGACGCACGCCTGGCTTCCGGCCGCCGCCCGGTCCCTGATGCCCGCCGGGCGCCGGCCGCTCACCCCAGGCTGAACGCGCCCTCCGGCGGCGCCGGTGAAGGGGCCGCGTCCGCATCGGCCACGGGCGTCGCGCCCTTCCTGAACCGTGCCAGCCCGTCCCCGAACTCCACCCGGGCGGGAAACGCGTCGCCCGCGCACCGCCGGGCCAGCGCCCCCACCTCCAGCGGGGCGTCGGAGGCCAGCAGCACGGCGTTCCCGAACCGCCTGCCCCGCAGCACCGCGGGCTCCGCGACCAGCGCCAGCTCCGGGAACACCTCCGCGAAGTTGGCCACCTGCGCCCGCAGGAAGTCGAAGGGCGCCCCGTCGGCCAGGTTCGCCGCGTACAGCCCGCCGGGCCGCAACACCCGCGCGGCCGCCCGCGCGTACTCCACCGACGTCAGCTGCGCGGGCACCCGCGAGCCGCCGAACACATCGGCCACCACCACGTCCGCGCTCCCCGCGGGCGCCGCCTCCAGCCAGGCGCGGGCGTCGGCCGTGTGCACCGTGACACCGGAGCCCGCCGCGAGCGGCAGGTGCTCGGCCACCAGCTCCACCAGGCCCGCGTCGAACTCGACGACCGCCTGCCGGGATCCGGGCCGGGTCGCCGCGGCATAGCGCGGCAGGGTGAGCGCGCCGCCGCCGAGGTGCAGCAGGTCCAGCGCGAGCCCCGGCTCGGCCGCGCAGTCCAGGACGTGCGCGAGGCGGCGTACGTACTCGAACTCCAGGTGCTGCGGATCGTCCAGGTCCACGTACGACTGCGGGGCCCCGTCGACGGTCAGCAGCCAGGCCCGCTCCCGGTCCACGTCCGGCATCAGCTTGGCGGTGCCCTGGCCCACGTCCCGGACGACCGGGATCTGTTCGTCGCTCACCGCTCCATTGTCCGGCAGGAGCCCGGGCGGTTCCGGGCGGGCCTCAGGCCGCCCGGCCCGACCAGACCTCCGTCGCCTCCCGCACGTGCTCCGCGGCCTGCGCCAGGCCCGCCCGCGCCGCCGGGTCCCGCCGCGCCGGATCCAGCACGTTGCGCCCGAAGACCTTGCGGGCGGCGGCCGAGGGGGTGATCAGCAGCACCCGTGCCCCAGCCGCCCGGAGCCGCTCGGCCTGTGCCGAGGGCGAGGGAACCAGCTTGGAGCCGAGCGACAGCGGGGCGACGATCACCACGCGCGCGTAGCCCTCGGCCAGATCGGCGTTGGTGGCGGAGCAGATCCCGCCGTCGATGAAACGGCGCCCGCCGACCGTCACCGGCGGCCACACCCCGGGCACGGCGCAGCTCGCCGAGACGGCGTCGACGAGTCCGCTGCCGCTCCCCCGGTCGAACGCCTTGAGTTCACCGCTGAGCGCGTCCACCGCCGTGACGACGAGCCGCCGCTCGGGCCACTCGTGCGAAACCAGCCGGGCGGCCAGGACCTTGCGCCGCTCCGTCTCCGGGCCGGTGTCGGCGGCCAGCGCCATGGCGCCGATCCGCTGCCGGTAGGCCGTCCCGGTGCGAGAGCCCACCATCGCGACGGCGTACCGGGCGACGAGGCCCGCCCCCAGTTTCGCCGCGACCTCCCCGGCGGGGTCGCCGAGCTGGCGCTCGTACAGCTCCTGCGCGGTGAGCAGCCCGGAGGTGAGCTGGGCACCGACCACGGAACCCGCGGACGTGCCGACGACCAGGTCGGCGGTGGTGAGGTCCACGCCCGCGCGGGCGAGCCCGTAGAGGATTCCGCACTCCCAGCCCACGCCGGTCAGTCCCCCGCCGCCGAGCACCAGTGCCGTGTCGCCGCCCATCTCCGCCCGCCCCTTCGATCGCGCCTGTGGTGACGGCAGTCTGGCTCAGCCGTCCTGCCGTCACCACAGTGGGTCCGGATCGGACCGGGATCAGGACCCGGATCGGACCCTGATCGGACCGGGATCAGGCCCGGGAGCGGCCCCGGATCAGCCCAGCACCGCAGTCACCGTCCCCGCGCCGACGGTCCGCCCGCCCTCGCGGATCGCGAAGCCGAGCCCGGACTCCAGCGGGACGTCCCGGCCGAGCTCGACGGTCATCGTGACCGTCTCCCCGGGCCGGGCCACGGCGGCCTCGCCCAGGTCCACGTCCCCCACCACGTCGGCGGTGCGGATGTAGAACTGCGGCCGGTAGCCGCTGGCGACCGGTGTCGTACGTCCGCCCTCGCGCCCGGAGAGCACGTACACCTGCGCGGTGAACCTGCGCCGCGGGATCACACTGCCGGGCGCGGCCACCACGTGCCCGCGGCGCACGCCGTCGCGCGGCACTCCGCGCAGCAGCAGTGCGACGTTGTCCCCGGCCTCGGCGGACTCCATCGGCTTGCCGAAGGTCTCCAGTCCGGTGACGACCGTCAGGGCGGGCGCGCCGTCGCCGCCGAGGATCGCCACGTGGTCCCCGAGGCGGACGGTGCCCCGCTCGACGGCTCCGGTCACGACGGTCCCGCGCCCGGTGATGGTCAGCACGTTCTCCACCGGCAGCAGGAACGGCGCGTCCGTGTAGCGCACCGGGGTCGGCACGTACGTGTCCACCGCGTCCAGCAGCGCCCGGATCGCCTCCGTCCACCGCGGGTCGCCCTCCAGCGCGCCGAGCCCGGAAACCCGTACGACCGGCGCGCTGTCGCCGCCGTAGCCGTGCGCGGTGAGCAGCTCGCGGACCTCCAGCTCGACCAGGTCGGTCAGCTCGGGGTCGCCGGCGTCGGCCTTGTTGAGCGCCACCACGATGTGGTCGACACCGACCTGGCGGGCGAGGAGCACGTGCTCGGCGGTCTGTGGCATGACCCCGTCGAGCGCGGAGACGACGAGGATCGCCCCGTCGAGTTGGGCGGCGCCGGTGACCATGTTCTTGATGTAGTCGGCGTGGCCGGGCATGTCCACATGGGCGTAGTGCCGGGTGCCGGTCTCGTACTCGACGTGCGTGAGGTTGATCGTGATGCCTCGGCGGGACTCCTCGGGAGCCCGGTCGATGCGGTCGAACGGCACGAAGGAGGCGCCGCCGCTCTCGGCGAGGACCTTGGTGATGGCGGCGGTGAGGGTGGTCTTGCCGTGGTCGACGTGACCCATGGTGCCGATGTTGAGGTGCGGCTTGGTGCGCACGAAGGCCGTCTTGGCCATGATTCATTCCCGTGTCCGGAAGCTGGAACGGGACCCCGAGGCCGAGCCGACCCTCCCCCTGCGGGGTCCGCCGGACGATCCGGGAAGGGTCAGCTTCGTGCGCCGTCGAATGCGGCGAAGACAGGTGCGCCTGCAAATTCGGCAGCCTTCGGCGCGTCCGCGACTGCGGACGGCGCTGCGAGGAAGGCGTACCGGTTCATGCCACTGATCCTGCCGGACGGTCAGGGACGCGTCGAATGGATTACCTCACGCTCAGAGGTTCTTGAGCGCCTCGCGCACGGACAGAGGGGCCAGGGTGCCGCGTTCGGCCTCGACGAAGGCGCGCACGGCCTCCGGATCCGTCTTCGCGTACTCCCGCAGGGCCCAGCCGATCGCCTTGCGCAGGAAGAATTCCGGGTGGCCGGCCCGGCGGCGGCAGTAGTCGAAGAGCCGTCCGCTGTCGGTGGCGGCCTTGAAGCGGAGCTGGTGGAGCAGGGCGGTGCGGGCGAGCCAGAGGTTCTCGTCCTCGATCCACTCGTCCATCACGGCCGCGAGCCGCGGATCGGCGGCCACCAGCGGGCCGACCGTGTGCGCGGCCAGCAGGTCGACGGTGTCCCACCAGGGGACGGTGACGATCAGGTGCCGGGCCACCGGCAGGAAGCCGGACGAGCAGCGGGCGACGTGGCGGCGCAGGTAGTCCACGGCGAAGTAGTGGTACTCACGTTCCGGGAGCAGCCAGCAGCGCAGCGCGAGCGCCGCGCAGTCCGACTCGGAGGGTTTCGGAGTGTCCTTCGTCACGGTCCTCGACAGGTCGCGGCGCAGCGGGGTGGGGATGCCGAGGAAGGGCGCGACGTCCTTCATGTACGCGGCCATGGCCCGGGCCCTCACGGGATCGGCGGCCGCCCCGTACGCCCCGGGCAGTCGCTCCATCAGGGTGTCCGCGAGGGCGCTGCGGGGAACTCGCGGGGGTCGCCGGTCGTTCGACAGCATGAGGCCCAGATTACGGCGGGACGCCGCATACGTCGGCTAGTCTCCCGGGATGTCCCTCCTCCTCGCGCCGTGGGCCCGGCTGTCGCTGCTCGTCGTGCTGCTCGTGGCGGCCGGCGTGTGCGTGCTGCTGTACCAGCCCCAGCGCATCCTCTCGGAGGGCTGGCCCCCGGGGCTCCCGGTGGGCACGGCGGTCCTGCTGTTCGCAGCCGCGTACGGTGTGTGCACGGCCGCCCTCGTGCCGCGCCCCCTGCTCAATCTGGCCGCGGGAGCCCTCTTCGGCTCCCAGTTCGGCCTTGTCGCGGCGGTCGGCGGCACCGTGCTCGGCGCCGCGATCTCCTTCGGACTGGGCCGGATCATGGGCCAGGAGGCTTTGCGGCCGTTCCTGCGCGGACGCTGGCTCCAGGCGGCCGACGGCCAGCTCAGCCGGCACGGTTTCCGCTCGATGCTCGCCGTCCGGCTCTTCCCCGGAGTGCCGTTCGTGGTGGCCAACTACTGCGCCGCGGTGTCGCGGTGCGGCTGGGGCCCCTTCCTCCTCGCCACCGCGGTCGGCGTCGTCCCGAACACGGCCGCGTACGTGATCGCGGGGGCCAGCGCCTCCTCCCCCGGATCGCCCGCGTTCCTCTTCTCGTTCGGCTTCATCCTCCTCTCCGTGGTGGGCGGTGCGATCGTCGGATGGCGCAAGCGGCACCGCCTGGCACCCGCTCGAACCGGGGATCGGGTGTCCGAACTGACGCCCCAGCACCCCCCTGTGGTCAGTGGCGCTTCGCACGGGCCCTAGCATCGGACGCGAACTGCCCGACGATCACAAGGACGAGCGCACCCCGACATGAGCTGGTTCGAATCCCTAATCCTCGGTCTCGTCCAGGGGCTTACGGAGTTCCTCCCGATCTCCTCCAGCGCCCACCTGCGGCTGACCGCGGCGTTCGCCGGCTGGCACGACCCAGGAGCGGCCTTCACCGCGATCACCCAGATCGGCACCGAGGCCGCCGTGCTGATCTACTTCCGCAAGGACATCGCGCGGATCATCTCCACCTGGTTCCGCTCCCTGTACACGAAGGCCCTGCGCTCCGAACAGGACGCCAAGATGGGCTGGCTGGTGATCGTCGGATCGCTGCCGATCGGCATCCTCGGCCTCGTCTTCAAGGACGCGATCGTGGGCCCGGCCCGTGACCTGCGGCTGACGGCCACCACCCTGATCCTGATGGGCATCGTGCTCGGCATCGCCGACCGGCTGGCCGCCCGCGACGAGGAGGGCGGCCGGCACCGCGCCATCCGCGAGCGCAAGACGCTCCAGGAGCTGGGCGTCAAGGACGGTCTGATCTTCGGTCTCTGCCAGGCGATGGCCCTGATCCCGGGTGTTTCCCGGTCCGGCGCCACCATTTCCGGCGGTCTGCTGCTCGGCTTCACCCGCGAGGCCGCGGCCCGCTACTCCTTCCTCCTCGCGATCCCGGCCGTGCTGGCCTCGGGGGCGTTCGAGATCAAGGACGTGGTGGAGAACCCGGGTCACATCTCCTGGGGGCCGACGATCTTCGCGACGGTCATCGCCTTCTTCGTGGGCTACGTCGTGATCGCGTGGTTCATGAAGTTCATCTCGACCAAGAGCTTCATGCCCTTCGTGATCTACCGGATCCTCCTGGGCATCCTGCTGTTCGTGCTGATCGGCACGGACGTGCTGAGCCCGCACGCGGGTGAGTCCGGCTCCTAGCGGGACCCCGTTCCACCACTTCGCGTGAACCGCAGGCCGCTCGGGAACGTTCCCGGGCGGCCTGCGCGTCGTTGTGCCTGAAGAGAGCGGAAGGCAAACAGCAGGGGGTGCCCCATGGGTCGAGTGGTGCTGGAGCGATTTCCCGCCGGAAGTCCGCGCGGAAGTTGGCCCGCCGAGGAGTACGCGGCACAGCGGATGCGCGAGGGCGTGCCGGCCGAGGTGGTCATGGACCTGGACAGCGACGCGTTCCTCGTCGTGGTCCGGCAGCGGGAGTCCCGTTCCGGTCACTGACCGCCCGCGGGAGGAGCCGGTGGGCGCACGGCCCTTGGCCTCGCGCCCGACCGGCCCCACACTGACCCGATGACTCAGCGTGTGGATCTCGCGACGGTGATGGACCGGCTGGCGATCGACGAGGTGGTCACGGGCTACGCGGTTGCCGTCGATGACGGGGACTGGGCCGCCTACCGGGCCCTGTTCACCGCCGGCGGGCGGGTCGACTACAGCACGGCGGGCGGAATCAAGGGCCCGGTGGCGGAGGTGGCGGACTGGCTGGCGCAGACCATGACGCTCTTCCCCGTGCGCCAGCACCTGATCGTCAATCGGCTGATCCGGCTGGAGGACGTGGGCGGCTCGCCCGGGGACAGCGCCCAGGTCCGGGCGGACTTCCTCAACCCGATGCGGCTGGCCGGGCCGGACGCCGACCCCGAGGTCACCGCGCCGAATTTCGTCGCCGCCGGCCGGTACACCTTCGCGCTGGCCCGCACCCGGGACGGCTGGCGGCTCACCCGCGTCACCGTG
Source organism: Streptomyces avidinii (assembly GCF_045161815.1). Lineage (NCBI taxonomy): Bacteria > Bacillati > Actinomycetota > Actinomycetes > Kitasatosporales > Streptomycetaceae > Streptomyces > Streptomyces avidinii. Next base: position 7,117,884 of record NZ_CP108863.1, on the reverse strand, counting down.
CACGAGAAGTGGCGGCACATGTCCGCCTGAGCCGGGCGGATGCCGCTCGACTCGGCCCGGACGTCCGGCACTGCCACACTGGAAGCGGAGGCGCGCCATGATCACGACGGGCATGCGGTGGTGGTCCCCTCGATGGCGTGCGCCCGCCGCCGTCGCCGCGGGGGCGCTGCCCGCGCTCGCCTTCCCCGCCCCCGCGCTCTGGTGGTTCGCCTACGTCGCCCTCGTGCCCTGGATGCTGCTGCTGCGGTCGGCCCCCACCGGGCGGCGGGCGGCCCTGGAGGGCTGGCTCGGCGGCGCCGGTTTCATCCTGGCCGTCCACCACTGGCTGCTGCCCAGCCTGCACGTGTTCCTGATCCCGGTGGCCGCGCTGCTCGGGCTGCTCTGGATCCCCTGGGCCCTTCTGGTGCGGGAGTTCCTCGGCGGGGTCCCGGCCGCGGGCCGGGCCTGGTGCGCGCTCGTCCTCGTACCGGCGGGGTGGCTGCTGTCGGAGCTGGTGCGGTCCTGGCAGGGGCTGGGCGGGCCGTGGGGGTTGCTGGGGGCCAGCCAGTGGCAGGTGGCGCCCGCCCTGCGGCTGGCCTCGGTGGGCGGCGTGTGGCTGGTCAGCCTGCTGGTGGTGGCGGTGAACTGCGCGCTGGTGCTGCTGGTCGCGGTGCCGGGCGCGCGGCTCCCGGCGGTGGCCGGCATGACCGGGTGCGCGGTGCTGACGGGGGCGGTGTGGGTGTGGGCGGCGCGGCCTGCGGAGTCGGGCCGGCTGCGCGTGGCCGTCGTACAGCCGGGCCCGGTGGCGGACGGCCCGGACAGTGTGGAGCGCCGGTTCGCCATCGGGGAGCGGCTGACGCGGCCGCTGGCCGGGGAGCGGGTCGACCTGGTGGTGTGGGGCGAGAGCAGCGTCGGGGAGGACCTGACGGCCCGCCCGGACCTGGCCCGGCGGCTGGCGGCGCTGTCGGCGGAGGTCGGGGCTCCGCTGCTGGTGAACGTGGACGCGCGGCGGGCGGACCGCCCGGGCATCTACAAGAGCGCGGTGCTGGTGGGTCCGCAGGGCCCCACCGGCGACCGGTACGACAAGATGCGGCTCGTTCCCTTCGGGGAGTACGTCCCGGCCCGTGCGCTGTTCGGCTGGGCCACCTCGGTGGGCCGGGCCGCGGGCGAGGACCGGGTGCGCGGTGACGCCCCGGTGGTCATGGACCTGCCCGGACGGCCGGGCGGGCGCACGGCGGGCACCTCCGTCCGCCTGGGCCCGTTGGTCTGCTTCGAGTCGGCCTTCCCCGACATGAGCCGGCGCCTCACGCTCGACGGGGCCTCCCTGCTTGTCGCCCAGTCGGCGACCTCCTCGTTCCAGGAGAGCTGGGCCCCGGCCCAGCACGCCTCGCTGGCCGCGCTGCGGGCCGCGGAGAACGGCCGCCCGATGGTGCACGCCACGCTCACGGGCATCAGCGTGGTGCACGGCCCGTCCGGCGAGCGGATCGGCGCCGCACTGCCCACCTCCGCGAGCACGGCGGCGGTGTACGAGGTCCCGCTCGCCCGGGGCACGACCCTCTACGTCCGCTTCGGGGACTGGCCGCCGGCCGCCGCCCTCGCCGCGCTCGCCGTGTACTGCGCGGTGGCGGGCAGCCGTGCGCTCAGGAGGCCTGCGCCAGAGCCGAGCCCACCACCTTCTCGCACAGCTCGTGGGTGAGCAGCGCGTCGCGGGCGCTGAGCGTGCTGCCCGTCGTGACGGCCGCCAGGAAGTGGTCGACCACCTGTTCGATGCCGCGCTGGCGGGCGACCGGGACCCAGTCGCCGCGGCGCCGCACGGTCGGCTGGCCCTTGTGGTCGATGACCTCCGCGAGGTTGACGACCTGCCGCTTGGTGTCGCGGCCGGAGACCTCCAGGATCTCCTCGGTGGAGCCCGACAGGCGGTTCATGATGCCGAGGGCGGTGAAGCCCGCGCCGGACAGCTGGAGCACCACCTGGTGCATCAGCCCCTCGCGCACCACCGCCCGGACGTCGACGTGCTCGGCCTCGCCGGGCAGCAGGAAGCGCAGGGTGTCGACGACGTGGATGAAGTCGTCCAGCACCAGCGTGCGCGGCTCCTCCGGCAGACCGACCCGGTTCTTCTGCATGACGATCAGCTCGCGGGGATGGTCGGCGCACTGCGCGTAGCCGGGCGCGTAGCGGCGGTTGAAGCCGACGGCGAGCGAGACGCGGCGCTCCTCGGCCAGTTCGACCAGCTGCCGCGACTGCGCGATCTCGTAGGCGAGCGGCTTGTCCACGTACGTGGGTACGCCGGCCTCCAGCAGCCGTGTGACGATCTCGGGGTGGGCCACGGTCGCGGCGTGCACGAAGGCCGCGTCGAGCCCTTCGGCGAGGAGCGCGTCGAGATCGGCGTGCCGGCGCGCGGCCGGCACGTGGTGGGTGTCGCCGACATCGGCCAGCGTGGCGGGGTTACGGGTCTGCAGGTGCAGCTCGATGCCCGGGCGGGTGGTGAGGACGGGAAGGTACGCCTTCTGCGCGATGTCGCCGAGTCCGATGCAGCCGACCTTCACCGGGCGCCTCCAGGTTCGTTCCTTATGGGATCTCCCGCAGCTTAATCCCTGGTGGTGGGGGCTCCGTTCGCCGAGGATGAGCCCCATGACCTCCAGTTCTGGATCACACCGCAACGAACCCGCCACCACCGCCGACGAGCGGGACATGCTGGACGGATGGCTCGACTACCACCGCTCCACCCTCGTCTGGAAGTGCGAGGGGCTCCAGGACGAGCAGCTGCGCCGCACCCCGCTCGCGCCCTCCGAGTTGAGCCTCCTGGGCCTCGTACGCCACATGGCGGAGGTGGAGCGGTACTGGTTCCGGGAGATCACGCTGGGCGAGGACCTCCCCGAGCTGTACTGCACGAGCGAGGACCCGGACGGCGATTTCCACGTCACCGAGAAGGACACCTGGGCCGAGGTCGAGCAGGTCTGGCAGACCGAGGTCGAACTCGCGCGTCAGGCCGCCGCGGGCCGTTCGCTGGACACGGTGTCGCGGGCCGAGAGCCACCACCGCGGCGAGGTGTTCAGCCTGCGCTGGGTCTACACCCACATGATCGAGGAGTACGCACGCCACAACGGCCATGCGGACCTGCTGCGCGAGCAGATAGACGGCGCCACCGGCGATTAGCGGGTGTGGCCGTCACCCGTGCGGGGTGAATATCGGCCGCGGGTTTTCGCAACGGGGTCCTCGCACAGCAGAGTTGCGCGAGTGCATCCAACCCGAACCACGACAAGGCTGTTGCTCGGAGTCGCCTGCGCCGTCTCGGCGGTCTCCGGCTGTGTGAATGTGAGCCCCGGACCCGTGCAGCCGGCGACGGCTCCCACCGCCGGGGTACCGCCCCGCCACGAGCCGCGCGGCGGGCCGGGGGCCGCGCCCGTGGCCGTCCGGGCACCGGCCCTGGAGGCGCTGGAGGCGGTGGAGGCGGCCCCGGAGCGGCCCGGGGCCCCGGCGGCCCCGGCGCCCGCCCAGAGGTCCGCACAGCGCCCGCTGCCGGGCGGCTCGGGCGGGGCGGTACAGGAGGCGCCGCCGGTCCCGGACATCCCGGAGCCGCGGCGGGCCGCCGAGTCGGTCTCCGGGCGGCCCGGCGGCCGTCCCCAGCGGTCCCGGCCCGACGCCGAGGTGGAGCGCGAGCTGATCCGGAAGCTGCCGGTGCGGCCGGCCGACGTGTGCGCGCTGGGCCGAAGGCACGGACGCTGGCACCCCGACAGCCCGGAGGCCCGTATCTGCGCCGGCGCCCACGCGGACTGAGCTCCCGCAGGCCTACGGATCCACGGGATTCACAGGGTCTACGGGTCTACGGGTCTACGGGTCTACGGGGACTGTTCCGGGAACGGCGGGGGTGCGGCCCCCGGTTCCGCGGCCAGGCTCCGCTCCAGCCGGGCGATCGCGGCCCGTACGCCGTTCCCGTACCCGTCGTCGGCCAGCACGCCGGTGGCGGCGCGGGCCCGCGCCAGGTGGACCCGGGCCGCCTCCGGCCGCCGCAGTTTCACGTAGTCGGCGGCCAGGCTGAGGTGCAGGGACGGGTAGAACACGCGCATCGCCTGATGCGGCTCCTGCTGCGCGGGCCGCCCGTCCCGGGGCGGCCCGGTCCCGGGTCCGTCACCCTGGACGTCGGCGGCGGCGGTCAGGGCCCGGAGGTCCCAGGCCAGCTCGTCGGCCGGATCGTCCTGGGCGTCGGCCATGTAGTGGGCCAGCGTGCACCGGTGCAGCGAGTCGCCCTCCTCGCCGATCTCGGCCCAGATGTCGCCGAGCCGATTGCGGGCCTCCTCACGGTCCCCGGCGTGCAGCAGGATGACCGCCTGGCCGATCCTGGTCATGACGGCGTCCTCCGACGCCTCCTGCTGCTCCGTCACGGCGGCCTCCGGCTTGCTCTGCCAGACCTGCTCCGGTCTGATCATCAAGAAGCTAGCCGGAGGCACCGGCAATGGCGCCGAGGCGCGGGGGGACGTCAGCCGAGGTTCGGGATCCGCCAGTCGATCGGCTCATGTCCCTGGGCGGCGATGGCCTCGTTGATCTGCGTGAAGGGCCGGGACCCGAAGAACTTCTTGGCCGACAGCGGGGAGGGGTGGGCGCCCTTGACGACCACGTGCCGCTCCTCGTCGATCAGCGGGAGCTTCTTCTGTGCGTAGGCGCCCCAGAGGACGAAGACGGCCGGGTCGGGACGCTCGGACACCGCGCGGATCACGGCGTCGGTGAACTTCTCCCAGCCCTTGCCCTTGTGCGAATTGGGCTCGGCCTCCCGGACCGTGAGCACCGCGTTGAGCAGCAGGACACCCTGCTCGGCCCACGGCATCAGGTACCCGTTGTCCGGGATCGGCAGGTCGAGCTCCTCCTTCATCTCCTTGTAGATGTTGCGCAGCGACGGCGGGGTCTTGACCCCCGGCTGCACGGAGAAGCAGAGGCCGTGGCCCTGGCCGGCGCCGTGGTACGGGTCCTGGCCGAGGACGAGCACCTTCACCCGGTCGAAGGGCGTGGCCTCCAGGGCCGCGAACACCTGCTCGCGGGGCGGGTAGACCGGCCCGTTCGCCCGTTCCTTCTCGACGAACTCGGTGAGCTCTTTGAAGTAGGGCTGGTCCAGCTCCCCGCCGAGGACGGGGAGCCAGGACTCGGGCAGCATCTGGGTCACGGCGACAACCTCCGGTACAAGTTCGGTGCAACTGCTCAAGAACCTACCGGGGCCCACTGACAACGCGTCGGCCGCCCGGTAACTGCCCGGGCGGCCGACGCGTCGATGCCGTGGCTACCAGCTGGTCTTGCGGTACAGCTCCCACATCTGCATGGCGGTCTGCGGGTCCAGCGCCCGCTCGGCGCCCGCGATGTCCTCGCGTGCGGCGACGTACAGCTTGCCCTGCCACAGGGGCAGCAGCCGGACGTCCTCGGCGAAGATCTGCTGCGCCCGCTCGAACTCCTGGACGCCGGCCGAGCGGTCGCCCTCGCGGCGGGACTTGGGCAGCAGGTCGGTCAGGATCTCGGCCGGCTCGTACGGGGTACCGACCGCGTTCTCCTTGCCGACGAACGGCGCGATGAAGTTGTCCGGGTCCGGGAAGTCGGGGAACCAGCCGCGGCCGAAGATCGGGTACTCACCGGTCTTGTAGCCGGCCTGGAAGGTCTTCCAGGGCTGACTGCGCAGGGTGATCTTGAAGAGCAGGCTCTCGTCGAGCTGCCGCTTGAGTTCGGTGAACTCGTCGGCGGTGGAGGAGCCGTACCGGTCGGTGGTGTACCAGAAGGTCAGCTCGACCGGCTGGGTGATCCCGGCGTCCTTGAGGATCTTCTTGGCCTTGGCGACGTCCGCGCCGCCGTACTTGTCGTAGAAGGGCGTCTTGTGGCCGACGACCCCCTTGGGAACCATCGAGTACAGCGGCTCGGCGGTGCCGTGGTAGACCTTGGAGACCAGGGCCCCGCGGTCGACGATCTGCGCGATCGCCTGGCGGACCGGGAGCTTGGCGACCGCCGGGTCCTTGGGGTTGAAGACCAGGTAGCGGATCTCGGCGCCGACGTTCTCGACGACCTGGACGCCCAGGTCGTGCGACGCGGGGGTCTGCAGGTCCGTGATCTCCGCGGCCGACAGGCCTCGGTAGGTGGCGTCGATCTCCTTCGCCTTCAGCGCGGCGACCATCTTCGGGGAGTCCGCGAAGTAGCGGATGGTCACCGCGCCGTTGCGGCGGTTGGCGAAGCCGGTGTAGCCGGGGTTCTTGGTGAGGACCGCCTCGGCGCCGTCCTTGTACGAGTCGAGCACGTACGGGCCGGAGCCGGTGATCTTGTCGCCCTCGCGGACCTTGTCGGCCGGGTAGTCCTTGGGCGCGACGAGCGAGGCGGCGGGCGAGCCGAGGACGTACGGGAAGGTGGCGTCCGAGGTGTTCAGGTGGAAGACGACGGTCAGCGCGTCCGGGGTCTCGATCTTGTCGAGGGTGCCGAAGAGCCCCTTGGGGCCGACGTTGGAGCCGATGGTCTTGATCCGGTCGAGGGAGTGCTTGACCGCCTTGGAGTCGAGCGGCTCTCCGTTGGAGAACTTCAGCCCCTTGCGCAGGGTGCAGCGGTAGGCCTGGCTCGCCGCGTCCGTGAACTCGCAGTTCTGGGCCGCGTCGGGCTGGGGCTTGCTGGAGCCCGTCGGGAAGGCCAGCAGGGTCTGGTAGACGTTCCGGTACAGCTCCCAGGAACCGTCCCACGCGGCCGCGGGATCGAGGGTGCTCGGTGCGCTCGTGGTACCGACAACGATCCTCTTCATATCGTTGCCGTCGTCCTCCGACAGCAGGCCGCATCCGGCGAGCAGGGATATGGACGCAAGGGCCGCAGTGATCTGCAGGCATCTGGTCCGGTTGAACACGTGCACGCTCCTCGATCAGCCAGGGGTGCGGCAGACCCTACCGCAGTGCCTCACGAATCCAATGGGGTGGTTTCGTGAGGCACTTGACCGGTTCCGTGCATATTCGTTATGCATTTACCTCCCTTCCGGAGGCAAATACGTCCGATTATCGGTCAGTGCACCCCGGCATTGAGGAACATCCCTCCGTCCACGACGAGAGTTTGCCCCGTGATCCATTCCGCTTGTGCAGATGTCAGGAACGCGGCCGCCCCGCCGATGTCCTCCGGGACCCCGAGCCGGCCGAGCGGGTAGGCCGCCGCCGCCTCCTGCTCCCGGCCCTCGTAGAGCGCCTGCGCGAACTTCGTCTTGACCACCGCGGGGGCGATCGCGTTGACCCGGACTCCGGGCGCCATCTCGTGCGCGAGCTGGAGGGTGAGGTTGACCATGGCGGCCTTGCTCATCCCGTAGGCGCCGATGAAGGGCGAGGCGGAGATGCCGGCGATCGAGGCGATGTTCACGATCGCACCGCCGTTGTCCTTCTGCCAGGCGTGCCAGGTCCGCTGGGCGAAGCCGAGCGCCGAGATCACATTGGTCTCGAACACCTTCCGCGCGACCCCGAGGTCCAGGTCCGCGATGGGCCCGAAGACCGGATTCGTGCCGGCGTTGTTCACCAGGAAGTCGACGCGGCCGAAGGCCTCCATCGTGCGCTCGACGGCGACGGCCTGGTGGGCCTCGTCGTGCGCCTTGCCGGCGACACCGATGACCCGGTCCGCGCCGAGCCGCTCGACGGCCTCCTTGAGGGCTTCCTCGCTGCGCCCGGTGATGCAGAGCCGGTCGCCCCGGGCGACCAGCGCCTCCGCCACGCCGTAGCCGATGCCCCGGCTCGCCCCGGTGATCAGAGCGACCTTGCCGCTGTCGATACCGCTGTACGTCATGTCGTACGCCCTGTCTCTGGTGGACTCGTCAGTTGAGCGGGCCGCCGGCCACGTACATGACCTGGCCGGAGACGAAGCCCGCGGCGTCGCCCGTGAAGAAGGCGATGGCGTTGGCGATGTCGTCCGGGCGGCCGACGCGCTGGACGGGGATCTGGGTGGCGGCGGCGGCCTGGAAGTCCTCGAAGCCCATGCCGACACGGGCGGCCGTCTGGGCGGTCATCTCGGTGACGATGAACCCGGGGGCGACGGCGTTGGCGGTGACGCCGAACTTGCCGAGCTCGATGGCCAGCGTCTTGGTGAAGCCCTGCAGACCGGCCTTGGCCGCGGAGTAGTTGACCTGGCCGCGGTTGCCGAGCGCCGAGCTGCTGGAGAGGTTCACGATGCGGCCGAACTGGGCCTCCACCATGTACTTCTGACAGGCCTTGGACATCAGGAAGGCACCGCGCAGGTGCACGTTCATGACCGTGTCCCAGTCGGTCTCGCTCATCTTGAAGAGCAGGTTGTCGCGGAGCACGCCCGCGTTGTTGACCAGGATGGTCGGGGCGCCCAGCTCGCTCGCGACGCGCGCGACGGCCGCCTCCACCTGCGCGCCGTCGGAGACGTCGCAGCCGACCGCCAGGGCCTTGCCGCCGGCCGCCGTGATGGCCTCGACGGCGTCCTTGCAGGCCGCCTCGTCGAGGTCGAGTACGGCGACGGCCCGACCCTCGGCGGCCAGGCGTACGGCGGTGGCCGCGCCGATGCCCCGGGCCGCCCCGGTCACGATCGCGACGCGCTGCTCGGTGGTGGACATGCTGGATCTCCTCGCCCTTGAGAGGCGGCCGCCCAGAGGTGAGCAACCGCTTAGTAGCTTCAGCTGAGGAGACGCTAGGAGCCCTGGCACCCGGTGTCAACGCCGCTCGACCGGCCCCGTCGGCGTTTGTGGCGCGGGGGGTTCGGGGGCGGGGCCCCCGAACCCCCTCAGCGGACCAGCAGGTCCAGGAGCCGCTCCACCTCCGCGGCCGGGTCGGCCGTGAGGCCGGTGTGCACCGGCCCCGGCTGCACCACGGTGCTGCGCGGCGCGATCAGCCAGCGGAACCGCCGCCCCGCGTCGTCCCCCGCCGCCTGCCCCGCCTCGGCCCCGCCGCTGCACACGCCCTCGACCCCGCGCAGGGCGGCCCGTACCCCGGCCACGTCGGCCCCGGGATCCAGCGCGAGGAGCTTCGCCTCGTCGAGGTGGATGCGCGCGGCGACGTACGTGTGCGCCCGGCAGTAGACGATCACGCCGGCGTTGAAGCACTCGCCCCGTTCCATCCGGGGCACCACGCGCACCAGCGCGTACTCGAACACGTCCCGCTTGGTCACTCGCTGTCGCTCTTCTTCTGGTGGGTCTTGTGGGGCCATTCCGGCAGGTGGTCGGTGAGCCAGCCGGGAGGTCCGGCGGGTGCCTTCACCTCGGCCTCCATGGAGATCCTCTCGTGGATCGTGGCCGCACGCGGGAGCAACGCCTCCACATAGGCGCGGCGCAGCGCGTCGGTGGAGTCGAAGCCGGGCTCGTCGACCAGCCACTCGTCGGGGACGTCGGCCGCGACCTCCATGAGCAGTTCCTCGGTCACCAGCGGCGCGAGCGCGGCGGCCGCGGCGGCGATGTCCGGGCCCACGGGGGCCAGTACGTGGTCGGAGGCGTTGTAGGGCTTGGCGGCAGCGGCCGCGGCGGTGGGCCAGTTGTGGTGCCAGATCATGGTGGCACCGTGGTCGATGAGCCAGACGTCCCCGTGCCAGACGAGCATGTTCGGGTTGCGCCAGGACCGGTCGACGTTGTTGATGAGGGCGTCGAACCAGACCACGCGCCCCGCCTCGACCGGGTCCACCTGGTACGCCAGCGGGTCGAAGCCGATCGAGCCGGGCAGGTAGTCCATACCGAGGTTGAGCCCGCCGCTGGCCTTGAGCAGCTCCTGGACCTCCTGGTCGGGCTCGCCGAGCCCGATGACGGGGTCGAGCTGCATCTGCACCAACCGCGGGACCCTCAGCCCCAGCCGCTGGGCCAGGCGGCCGCAGATGACCTCGGCGACCAGGGTCTTGCGGCCCTGGCCGGCTCCGGTGAATTTCATGACGTAGGTACCGAGGTCGTCGGCCTCGACGATTCCCGGGAGCGAGCCGCCCTCACGCAGGGGCGTGACATAACGGGTCGCGATCACTTCGGACAGCATCCGCCCAGGTTACGGGGGTCAGGTCGCGGGAGCCCACTGCATAAGCAGTTCCTCGGCGGTGGTGACGGACGCCACCAGCGCGAGGGAGTTGCGGATCACCTCGGCGGCGCAGGAGGCGGGCACCCCGGCGATGGCATCGGCGGGGACCACCACCCGGTAGCCGAGGTTGACGGCGTCGAAGACGGTGTTCGGGATGGCGATGTTCGAGGAGACCCCGGTGACGACGAGGGTGCGGATGCCGAGATTGCGCAGCAGGGCGTCCAGGTCGGTGCCGGCCATCGGGGAGAGGCCGTGCAGCCGGCGCACCACCAGGTCCTGCTCGGCCACCGTGATGGGGGCGGCGACCTCCACCGCGGGGCTCCCGGTCAGCTGGCGCACCGGCAGCCTGCCGGCGGCCCGGAACAGCCGTGCGTTGGCGTTCGCCCCGCGTCCGTCCGGCCGCCGTTCGGCGACGGCGTGCAGCACCTGTACGCCGGCCCCGCGTGCGGCGTCGACCAGCGCGGCCACCCGCGCCAGCATCCCGGAGTCCCGGGCCTCCTTGGCGAGCTCGGGCAGCGCGCTCTCCTCGCCCACCACACCGTTCTGGCACTCGACGGTGAGCAGCGCGGTGGTGGCGGGATCGAGATCCGGCATGGCTCCCCCTGGCGTGGCGACGGAAGAGCCCTCATGATTCCTGACACACAGTCAGATGTGAAGGGGCGCGGGACGGATGGACGAGACTCAGCGGCGGGGCCGCCGCATCATGATGAGCGACACGGAAGTGGACGCGTTCCTGCGCGAGCAGCGGACCTGCCGGGTGGCGACGGTCTCCCCCGACGGGCGCCCGCACGTGGGCGCCCTGTGGTTCGCATGGGACGGCAGCTCGCTGTGGCTGTACTCGATCACGCGCAGCCGGCGCTGGTCCGACCTGCGGGGGGACCCGCGGATCTCGGTGGTCGTGGACGCGGGCGAGTCCTACGACGAGCTGCGCGGCGTGGAGCTGTCCGGCAGCGCCGTCTTCGTGGGCGAGGCCCCGCGCACGGGCGAGCCGTGCCCCGAACTGGCCGAGGCCGAACGGATCTTCCCGGTCAAGAACTTCGGGATCGAGGAGATGCCGCACGACGGTCGGCACGCCTGGATCCGCCTCACGCCCGAGTCGGTGGTCTCCTGGGACTTCCGCAAGCTGTAGGGCGCGAGAGCCCGACGGGGAGGGGTACAGGTACGGGGACGGAGGGGTACGGGAACGGGGGGGTACGGGCCGTCAGCGGAGCCCTGCGGCCGCCTGCTGCAGGCTGTCGACGGCGGCCCGGATGGAGGGCCGCCGGTCGGCGTCCGCGCGCCAGACCGCGTACACGTGGCGGCGCACGCTGTCGCAGACGGGCAGCAGCCGCACCCCCGACGGCACCGGGCCGCGGCCCAGCTTCGGCGCCACGCACACGCCGAGTCCGGCCTCCACGAAGGCCAGCTGGGTGTGGTGCTCCTCGGCGATGTGGGCGATGCGCGGCTCGATGCCCGTGCCGCGCAGGGTGAAGACCAGCCACTCGTGGCAGAACTGCCCCTCGTTCCAGGAGATCCAGTCGTCCTCGCCGAACTCGGCGAGGGAGATTCCGGAGGGAGCGGCGCTCCCCGTCCGGTCGGCCAGCCGATGGCCGGCCGGGACCGCGATGTCGACGGTGTCGTCCAGCAGATGGGTCCGGGTGAGCTCGGCGGGTACCGGCATCCGCTTGTTGTGCCAGTCGATCGCCAGCGCCAGGTCGAGGTCCCCGCGCACGACGGCCGCCATGCTCTCCTCGGGCTCCTGCTCGCGCACCCGGACCCGCAGCTCCGGATGTGCGGTGCGGAGCGCCGCCAGGGCCTGCGGCAGCAGGCCGCGCATGGCGGTCGGGAAGGCGCCGATCCGCAACTCGCCCACGGCGCAGCCCCGCTGGGCCTCGACGTCGGCCTGGGCGAGCTCCACCTGGGAGATGATCCGGGCGGCGTGATCGGCGAGCAGCCGCCCGGCGTCGGTGAGCCTGACCCCGCGCCCGTTCCTGGCCAGCAGCGGCTGGCCGACCTCGCGCTCCAGCTTGGCCATCTGCTGGGACACGGCGGAGGTGGTGACGTGGAGACCGTCGGCCGCGCCGCTGACCGAGCCGTGCCGTGCGAGGGCGTCGAGGGTGCGCAGGCGCTCCAGGTTCAACATGTAAGCAATGCTACGGCTTCACCGAGAGAAACTCTCGCTTGTCCTACGAAGTTGATACGAGCACAGTAAGGGGCATGAGCGTACCGACCACCCCCGGGCCGGCCCTCCCGGGCTCCGCCCCGACCACACCCCCGACCGCCACCGCCACGACGGCGACCGCCACCGCCGCCCCGACCCGGCCCCGCCGGGGCGGCCTCCTCGACTGGCGGGTCCGGTTCGCGATCCTCTCCGTCATCTGGGGCTTCAGCTTCCTCCTGATCAAGGTCGGCACGGAGGCCTACGCGCCCTTCCAGGTGGCACTGGGCCGGGTCCTGTTCGGCGCGCTCGCCCTGCTCACCGTGCTGCTGGTCCGCCGCGAGCCGCTCCCCCGGGGGCTGCACACCTGGGGCCACCTGAGCGTGGCGGCGCTCCTGCTCAACACCGCCCCCTTCTCGCTCTTCGCGTACGCGGAGCTGAGCATCCCCTCCAGCCTGGCCGGCATCTGCAACGCCACCTCGCCTCTGTGGGGCATGGCGCTGTCGCTGGTCGCCCTGTCCGAGGACCGCCCCACCCGTCGCCGCTTCGCCGGACTGGGCCTGGGCTTCCTCGGCGTGCTCACCGTGCTCGGCGCCTGGCAGGGCTTCTCCGGTGTCGACGCCAAGGGCACCGCCTTCGCCCTGCTGGCCTCGCTCTGCTACCCCATCGGCTGGATCTACGTCCGCCGCACGCTGGCCGGGACCCCGGGCTCGCCGGTGGCCCTGACCGGCGGCCAGCTCATGATCTCCACGCTCCAGCTCGCGCTCGTCAGCGCCCTGTTCACCTCGGCGCCGAGCTCCTTCCCGCTCTGGCCGACCCTGTCGGTGATCGCGCTGGGCGCCCTCGGCACGGGCATGGCGCTGCAGATGCAGTACGGGCTGGTGACGGAGGTCGGACCGACCACCGCCCAGATGGTCACCTACTTCATCCCGGTGATCGCCACCACGGCGGGCGTCCTGGTCCTCGGCGAGCAGCTCCACTGGAACACCCCCGTCGGCGCCGCGATCGTGCTGGCGGGCGCGGCCCTCACCCAGACCCGCCCCGGGGCCCGCAGACCCGCCTGAACCGTCCTGACGACCTCCGGGCGATCACCCTGCCGGATCCCGCGGCCCGGCCGACCCGACCCGCCCCGGATCGGCCCCCAGGTCCTGTCGCCAGGACGGGACCGGGCCGCACGAGCCGGGTCGGCCCTGCCGAGCCGCGTGGGCCGACCCGGCCCCCGCGCCCGGCCCGGCCCCGAGGTCCGGCTCAGTCGTAGCGCACGCCCGCCGCCCCCACACTGGCCGCCGCGGCCACCGCGTCCGCCAGGCCGGGCACCTCGGCGACCGACAGCTGCGAGACCGTCAGCCGTACCCCCGGCCCCGCCTCGACCCGGAAGACGGCCCCGGGGGACACCGCCCATCCGGCGGCGAGCAGCCGGGTCACCACCACCGTCTCGTCGACCACCGGCACCCAGACGTTCAGGCCGCTGCGCCCGTGCGCCGCGACCCCCCGCTCCCGCAGCGCCTCGACCAGCGCGTCGCGCCGCTGTGCGTACGAGCGGGCCACCGCCGTCCGGTCCACCGCGCCCGAGGTCCACAGCTCCACCACCGCGTATTGGATGATCCGGCTCACCCAGCCCGGCCCCAGCCGCTGACGGCCCCGCAGCCGGTCCAGCGTGACCGCGTCGCCGGTCAGCACCGCGAGCCGCAGGTCCGGCCCGTACGCCTTCGCGGTGGACCGCACCAGCACCCAGTGCCGGGTGACCCCGCCCAGCGGGTGCAACGGCAGGTCGACGATCCCGTGGCCGTGGTCGTCCTCGATCAGCAGGACCTCGGGGTGCTGCGCCAGCAGGGCCCGCAGCTCCCGCGCCCGCTCGGCACCGACCGCGGCCCCGGTCGGGTTCTGCGCCCGCGCGGTCACGATCAGGGCCCGCGCACCGGCGGCCAGCGCCCGGGCCACGGCGTCGACCCGCGGCCCGTCGTCGTCCACGGCCACCGGCAGCACGCGCAGCCCGAGCGCCGGGACCAGGTCCAGCGCCCCGCCCCACCCCGGGTCCTCCACGGCCACCGCGTCGCCCGCCCGCAGGTGGGCGGCGAGTACCCGTTCGATCCCGTCCAACGCACCCGAGGTGACCGCCACCGGCCCCGGCGGCACCCCGTCGGAGTCGAAGTCGGCCCGGGCCAGCCCGGCGAGCTCAGGGGCGACCGGGCCGGCTCCGTAGAGGGTCGGCGCCTGCGCGTACCGCCGTGCGGCCGCCGCCAGCGGTCCGTCGAGCGCGGGAAGCAGCGACACGTCCGGATTGCCCTCGGCGAGGTCCCGTACGCCCTCCGGAACCACCATCCGCAGCGCGTCGCGCGGCGTGCTCGACGGGCGGGACCGCACCCTGCTGCCGCGTCGCCCGTCGGTTTCGATGACCCCGCGCTCGCGCAGGGTCCGGTAGGCGGCGGCCACGGTGTTGGGGTTCACCCCCAGATCGCCCGCCAGCTCCCGCATGGGCGGCAGCAATGAACCGGGCGGGAGCGCGCCCGAAGCCACGCCCGCCTCCACTCCGGCGGCGATATCCGCTGCGCGGCGCCCCGTGATCCGATAGTCTCCTAGCACAAACAACAGTATGCACTAGTGCAATGGAGTCGGCACTATGACCGCCACGCCTGCCACGGAAACGCCCGGGACGACGGAAGGGACCGAGAGGCCCGAGTCCACCGGAAGCTACGAGCCCACCGCCCTCACCGTCCCCAGCCGCTCCCGCGACCGGGCGCGCTACGACCGCGAGACGGTGCACTCGATACTCGACGAGGCCTACATCTGCCACCTCGGCTTCGTCCGCGACGGCGCACCCGTGGTCCTGCCCACGCTGTTCGCCCGGGTCGGTGAATCGCTCTACATGCACGGCTCCACCGGCTCCCGCCCGCTGCTCGCGGCCGGCCGTACGGACCCGGGGCTCCCCGTCTGCGTGACCGTGACCCACGTCGACGGACTGGTTCTGGCCCGCTCGGCCTTCCACCACTCGCTCAACTACCGCTCGGTGGTCGTGCACGGCACCGCCCACCAGGTCACCGACGAGGCCGAGTGCCGGACGGCGCTGGACGCCATGGTCGACTCCGTCGCCCCGGGCCGCTCCGGGGACATCCGGCCCGCCAACGCCAAGGAGCTCGCCGCCACCGCGGTGATCCGGGTGGACCTGACCGAGGTGTCCGCGAAGCTCCGCACCGGCCCGACCAACGACGACGCCGAGGACCTGGGCCTGCCGCACTGGGCGGGTGTGATCCCGGTGGCCCCGGTGTACGGAACCCCGGTGCCCGCCGCGGACCTGGACCCCGGCATCGCCCTCCCGGACTACCTCGCCGCGCTCTGAGGGGTCCGCCGCACGGAGGTGGGCGCCGCGCTGACCGGCTGCCGGGACTCCGCCGCGATGAGCGCGCCCACCGCCGTCAGCAGCAGTACGGTGCCCAGCACCACGGCGCCGGTCAGCCGCTCCCCGAGGACCAGGACGGCGATGACCGCCGCACTCACCGGCTCGATCAGCATGATCACCGACACGGTCGCGGCCCGCACGGCGGCGGCTCCGGTGAAGTAGAGGGCGTACGCCAGCGCCGTCGGCACGGTGGCCACGTACACCAGCAGCCACAGCACCCGGCCGAGATCGGCGGTGTGCGGCAGCAGCCCCTCCACCGCGGCGAGCGGCAGCAGGCACACCGCGCCCACCGCGACCGACCAGGCGGTGGTCACCAGCGGGTCACCGCCGGCTCCGCGCTGCCCGAGCCACCGGGCCCGCAGGGTCATCCCCGCGTACCCCGCGGCCGACAGCAGCGCCCAGCCGACACCGAGCGGGCGCACCTCACCGCCGCCGCTGCCCAGCACGAGTACCGCCAGGCCCGCCAGCGCGCCGACGACGGCGAGCCCGCCGCCGAGGCCGAGCCGCTCGCCCATCCAGGAGCGGGCGCCCAGCGCGATGATCACGGGCCCGGCGCCGAGGGTGACCACGGTGCCCACGGCGAGACCGGTGTCCCGCACGGCGGCGAAGTACGCGGCCTGGAAGACGGTGAACAGCAGCCCGGTCACGATCAGCGAACCCGTCGAGGGCCGCACCCGGGACGGGCCGGGGCGGGACCGCAAGCGGGACCGCGACCGCGACCCGCGTACGGCGAGCACGGCGAGCAGCACCGCGAGCCCGCCCGCGCACCGCCAGAAGGACAGGGCGAGCGGGCCGAGGTCACTGGCCAGGAAGAGCAGGGAGGCGGCCGCCCCGGCGGTGCCCCAGGCGGCTCCGGCGACGACGAGGTACAGCAGACTGCGCCCGGCAGCGGGCGAATGGTTCGACACGAGATGTCTCCGCGCATGCGTGAAGGATGAAAGAAGCAGGTCATCGCTTCGCGGGCAGCACGGACCCGCCGGGGGCTCCCCGGCCGGGTACCTGACGTGGTGGCGCCGCCCGCGCTAGGCGGCGGGAGGCGGAAGCACGGTCGAATGCATGATCGCCACCCTAGGCCGTGGTCGTCTCGCGGTCCAGCACGGCCGGCTGGAGCTCGGCCGGCGGGGCCGGCCGGGAGGACTGGGCGATGAAGGCGCCGCCGAGCACCAGACCGCCGCCGACGATCTGCCAGGTCGAGAGGTGCTCGCCGAGCAGGATCCAGGCGAACACGGTGGCGACGACCGCCTCCAGGAAGGCCACCACTCCCGCGACCTGGGGCGAGAGCCTGCGCACCGAGACCACACCGGTCAGGTAGGCGAAGACGGTCGCGACCAGCACCACCCACGCGAGCAGGAAGGGCGCGGGCACCGAGGTGGCGCCCACCAGGGCCTGACCGCCCAGCACCTGCCAGTCCATCTCCCACGGCCGGGCGATCACCGTCATCACCAGGGCGCCGACGAGCATGCCGTACGCGATGACCCCCAGCGGGTCGGGGGCGTCGTCCCCGTCGGCGCCCTGGTCGGCGAAGACGAAGTAGAAGGCCTGGCAGCAGGCGGCGGCGAGGCCGAAGAGCACACCGAGCAGGTCCAGGCTCAGCCCGGCCCAGATCTCGACCACGCAGGCCAGGCCGACGACGGCGACGGCCGCGCCCGCGGCGGCGCCGCGCGTCACGGGCTTGCGCTGCACGAAGCGGATGTAGCCGAGCAGCAGCGCCGGGCCCAGGTACTCCAGGAGCAGGGCCACGCCGACCGGGATCCGGGACAGGGAGGCGAAGTAGAAGGCCTGTACACCCGCGACGGCGATCAGCCCGAAGCCGGCGAGCAGTGCGGGCCTGCGCAGGACGAGGTCGCGGTGGCGCCAGGCCAGCGGTGACAGCACGAGCGCTGCCCCGGCCACCCTGAGCCAGACCATGTGGAGGGGGTCCAGACCCGCCTCGATCAGCGGCTTCGCCGCTACACCGGAACCACCGAACGCGAACGCCGAGACGAGGGCGAGGCCCAGTCCGGCATTTCTCCCTGACGCTTGCATCCGGCCATCATGACAGGGCCGGTCAGCACCGTCACGGGGATGACACCTGTTGAGACGGAGTCGAGATCACGCCCCGCCGGCCCCCATCATTTCTGACAGGTCGTCAGTATTGAATGTTCCGCCCGCCGGGGCTACCTTCCGCCGCACGTACCCGACGAGAAGGGGTGGTCGCATGGCAGAAGTCACCGCGGAATCACGCATCGAGGCGTCCGCCGCGCAGCTCTGGTCCCAGCTGACGGACTGGGACGCGTACGGGCAGTGGAGCATGACCCACACGAACTTCCCCGCGGGCGGACCCGAGACCCTCGCGGTCGGGGCCACCTTCGCGGAGAACATGAAGATGATGGGCTTCCCGGCCGAGGTCCTCTGGACGGTCTCGGAGCTGGAGGCCGAGCGGCTCTTCGCCATCACCGGCAAGGGGCCGATGGGCGTGGCCGTCCTGACCCGGTACACCCTGGTCCCGGACGGCGAGGCCACCACGGTCCGCATCGACGGCGAGTTCACCGGGGCCGCCGTCTCCCTGATGGCGGGCAAGCTCAAGGACTCGGCCACCGCCGCGCTCAACGAGTCGCTGCGCAAACTGGCCGGCCTGGTCATCTGACCCTCCCGCCACCCGGTACGCGCGCCACCCACGCCGTACGCGAGGACGCGCCCCGCGAGAGGAACTCGCGGGGCGCGTCGCCGCCCGTCGGGCCGACCGGGCTCAGTGCTCGTCGGCCAGGATCAGGTAGAGCTTCTTGCGGGCGTCATTGATGACGACGAGCGCCTTCTCGCGCTGCTCGGGCGAGCCGGTCTTGAAGACCTGCCCGAAGGCCTCCATCAGGCCGACGCCGGCCGTCCGGACCTCCTGCATCGCCTCGAAGTCGAAGCCGCGCCCGGCATCCGCCCAGGGGGCGTCCGGACCCGACTCGGCCTCGGCGCGGCCCGTGTCGGTCAGCGTGAACAGCTTCTTGCCGCCCTCGCTCGCGTTGGTGATGAGCCCCTCGTCCTCGAGCAGCTGCAGGGTCGGGTACACCGACCCCGGGCTGGGCTTCCAGGCCCCGCCGCTGCGCTCGCCGATCTCCTGGATCATCTCGTAGCCGTGCATCGGCCGGTCGGCGAGCAGCGCCAGGATCGAGGCGCGCACATCGCCGCGCCGGGCCCGGCCGCGCGGTCCGCCGCGTCCGCCGCGGCCACCGAAGGGGCCTCCGCCGAAGGGCGGCCCGAACGGGCCGAAGGCGGCGCGCCGCCCCTTGAAACCCTCCCGACGATCGGGCCCGCAGTGGTCGTGGCCCCGTCCGTGGTCATGTCCGTGGTCGTGTCCGTGCTGTCCGTGTGAACGCATGACTGCGCTCCTTTCGTCACGTTGTGGTTGCTTCATCGGTTGTCCGATGACTCCACTATCGGCGACTGCTCGCGACCTGTCAACGATATATCGGAACGCATCGCCGACAGTCGAATGATCCGAGCTCGACCCGTCCCCGGCCCGACCGGCGGCACACCGAACCGACCGGGCCAGTCATCCCGGATTGGCCTTTGTCGATGATCAAGAAACCGCCCTACGGTCGTGCCATGCGCATCCGAATCGTCGACGCCTTCACCGACCGCCCGTTCCACGGGAACCCCGCGGCAGTCCTGCTCCTCGACGCCGCGTTCCCCCCGGACGCCTGGCTCCAGCAGGTCGCCTGCGAGATGAACCTCTCCGAGACCGCCTTCGCCCATCCCCTGCCGCCCGGCGGGGACGCCGACTGGGCGCTGCGCTGGTTCACCCCGGCCGCCGAGGTCGACATGTGCGGACACGCCACCCTGGCCACCGCCCACGTACTGGCCACCGGCGGACTCGCCACCGGACTCATCCGCTTCTCCGCGCGCTGCGGCATCCTCACCGCCGAGGCGGCCGAGGACGGCACGATCACGATGGACTTCCCGACGTCCTCACTGAACCCGGTGCCGGCACCGGCCGCCGTGGACCACGCCCTCGGTGGGCCGCCGATCCTCTCCGTGCACGACACCGCCGACCACATCGGCGACCTCGTCGTCGAGCTCGCCGACGAGAAGACCGTCCGCGAGCTGGAGCCGGACCACGCCGCCCTGCGCGCCTTCGCCCGGCGCGGGGTGATCGTCACCGCACCGGCCGAGGATCCCTCGCTCGGGTACGACTTCGTCTCCCGCGGCTTCTTCCCGGCCTTCGGGATCGACGAGGACCCGGTCACCGGGAGCGCCCACACCGCGCTCGCCCCGTTCTGGGCGCAGCGCCTGGGACGCACCGAGCTGACCGGCCTCCAGGGCGGCGCGCGGCGCGGTCTCGTACGGGTGACCCTGGCGGGCGACCGGACCCTGCTGACGGGCCGGGCCGTCACCGTCGTCGACGGTGAGCTCCTCGCACCGGCGCCCACGGCCGCCCCCGGACAGTGAGCACGGACGGACGGGCCGACGAGGTCGCGCCCGGTCAGCCCGTATCCGGGCCCTCGCGTTCCTCCTCGTCGTGCCGCCGCTGCCGCTCCGTGGCCGCCCACGCGGCCGAGTCGATCCGCGAGGGGCGACCCGCCTCGGGTTCGGACACGTCCAGGTAGACCGCCCACGCCCACAGGCCGACCGCCAGCACGAGGAAACTGAACGTCACGCCGAGCAGGGCCTCGACGTCATCGGGCTGGGCCGTCTCGTCCTCCGCCCCGAAGAATTCCGGAGGACCGCCGACGAGGATGCTCACCCACCACGCGAAGGCCGCGTTGAAGGCGAGGAAGGAGATCCAGTACAGAACGCGTACGGCCTTGGCCGGGCGACCGCGGAGCGTGCGCAGCAGGAGCAGGCGCCGCAGCGTCCCCGGCCGCCCCTCGCCCCGCGCGGCCGCCTCCGCCTCGTAGCTGCGTACCGACGCGTAGCACTCGTCCAGCCAGCGTCCCGGCTCCGGGTCGGGGGTGACGTCGGTCGGTGCCAGCTTCTTGGCCTCGATCCAGCCGGTGATGAACTGGACCTCCATCTGGGCCTTCTCCAGGCGCCGACGGAAGTGGTGGTCGGCGCTCCGCTTCTCGCGGCGGTCCTTGACGATGAGGGTGGCCCCGCCCACCAGGCCGGAGACCACGGGCACGAGCAGCGGCGCGAAGGACACCAGCGACTCCGCACCAGCCACCCTGAACGCCTCCTCGCCCGATTCCGACGAAGCCTTCCCTCCAGCGTCGCACCACCCGTGGCGGCCGCCACCGCTCCGCGCGGCCGATCGGGTGACCCCGCGCCGGATCACGGCGTGGGCAGCCAGCCCACCTTGCCCGCGAGCAGGGCGTACCCGCCGAAGGCCACGAGGTCGAGCAGCGCATGCGCGGCGACGAGCGGTCCCACCCGGCCCCAGCGCCGGTAGGCGAGGACGAAGACGACGCCCATCACCATGTTGCCGATGAAGCCGCCGATCCCCTGGTAGAGGTGATAGGAGCCGCGCAGCACCGAGCTGGCCAGCAGGGCGGACGTCGGCGACCAGCCCAGCCGGCCGAGCCGGCGCAGCAGGTAGGCCAGCACGATGACCTCCTCCACCACGGCGTTCTGCAGCGCGGAGAGGATCAGTACGGGGAACTTCCACCACACGTCGGGCAGCGCCTCGGGCACCACCGTGAGGTTGAATCCGGCAGCGCGTGCCCCCAGGTAGAAGGCCAGCCCGGCGCTGCCGATCCCGGCCGCGACGAGAGCGCCCCGGCCCAGGTCCCACCAGGGCCGGGTGCGGTCGAAGCCCAGCACCCGCAGGCCGGGGGCGCCCTCACGGGTCAGCAGGTGCGCCACCAGGAGTACGGGCACCAGGGCGCTCGCGATGCCGAACAGCTGCCAGGCCAGGTCCAGCCAGGGCCGGCCCGGCGCGTACGAGCCGTTGAGCGTGGCCGCCTGGTCCTTGAGGCCGCCCGGCTTGGTGAGCGAGCCGAGGAAGCTGATCAGCGCCGAGACCCCGCTCGCCCCCAGCGACAGCGCGAGGACGAGCAGTGTCTCGGTGCGCAGGAGCCCCCGCCGCCCGTCCTCGCTCAGCCCCACGAACACCGGCTCCGGCTCCGCCCGCACGCCCGACTCCGTCCTGCCATCCCATTGCGACCACCCCCATACTGCCCCCTCGGGGGACCGGGGGGATCACTGCGGGGGCGTCACCGGGACGACCGGTCGTCGCCGGGCACGCGGCGGACGGGTTCCGGAGCGGATCAGCGCACGACCGGCACCGAGGCGGCCACCTCCTCCGTCGGCCCGACCGGCCAGGTGTGCACGGGATCGCCCTTGTGCATCAGCTCGGTGTACCTGCGGGTCGTCGCGGCCAGTGCCTCGTCCCGCTCCAGCCCGCCCGCGAGCGCCCGGTGGTAGGTGTCCACCTGCCAGGTCGCCCCGTTCACCCGGCGCCGGCAGCGCTCCTCGATGATGCCGAGGTAGTGGTCCCGGTCCGCGGGCTCGATGCCCCAGGCATCCAGCCCGGCCGCCGCCATCGGCAGCAGCTCGTCCAGGACCAGCCGCACGGCGGGCACACTGGCCAGCCCCCCGGCCCGGCCCCGGCGCGGCCACCGCAGCCGCGCGTCGATCCCGTACCGGCAGGCGGCGTCGAAGTTCGCCTCCGCCTCGGCGAAGGGCAGCCGGGTCCACACCGGGCGCGGTTCGTCCGCGAGGGTGCGTACCAGCCCGTAGTAGAAGGCGGCGTTGGCGACGACGTCGGCGACCGTCGGCCCGGCCGGCAGCACCCGGTTCTCCACCCGCAGGTGCGGCACCCCGTCAGCGACCCCGTAGACGGGCCGGTTCCACCGGTAGACGGTGCCGTTGTGCAGGACCAGCTCCTGCAGCCGCGGGACCCCGCCCTCGGCGAGCACCCGCAGCGGTTCCTCCTCGTCGCATATCGGCAACAGGGCGGGGAAGTAGCGGACGTTCTCGGCGAAGAGCTCGTACGCCGAGTCCACCCACCGCTCCCCGAACCAGGTGCGCGGCCGTACGCCCTGCGCCTGGAGCTCGGGCGGCCGGGTGTCGGTGGCCTGCGTGAACAGCGGCGGGCGCGACTCCCGCCACAGCTCACGCCCGAACAGGAAGGGCGAGTTGGCGCCGACGGCTATCTGTGCGGCGGCCACCACCTGCGCCGCGTTCCACACTGCCGGGAACCGGGCCGGGGTCACCTGCAGATGCAGTTGTACGGAGGTGCAGGCGGCCTCCGGAACGATCGACCCGGAGGTCCAGATGAGCCGTTCGACGCCGTCGATGTCGAGCGTGAAGTCCTCCCCGCGCATCATCAGGATCTGCTCGTTGAGCAGGGAGTAGCGGTCCACCGCCGAGAGGTTGGCGGTGACCAGGTCCGCGCGGGAGATCGTCGGCAGGATGCCGATCATCACCACTCCGGCGTCGATCTCCGCGGCCTGCCGGTGGGCATAGCCCAGTCCGGCGCTGAGTTCCTCGGCGAGCTGGTCGAATACCCGTCCGCCGAGCCGGTGCGGAAGGACGTTCACCTCCAGATTGAACATTCCCAGTTCGGTCTGAAAATCCGGGCTCGCAATCCGCTCCAGCACCTGGGCATTCACCATTCTCGGCAACCCGTCGGCACCCGCGAGATTCAGCTCGATCTCCAGTCCCATCATGTTCTTCGGGCGATCGAACCTCTTCTCCGCCAAGAGCCGCTCCAGTCCCTCCAGACACTCGTGGAGCTTCCTTCGATACCGCTGCCGATCGGACAGGTCGAATCCGCCTGCCACGACCTTCTCCCCCATCGAAGCGTCCCTCCTCGAGTGGGCCTGGCCCGTGACACCCAGGCGCGCGTTACGGTCGATGATGCCCCGGCAGCGTGATCCATAACGCGCGGGGGGCGTGCGTGGCGAGGAGCGCGCGCCGGTTTGGCCGAAGGGCGCTTCGGCACATTCACCTGGCAAGTCGCGTGATGCAAATTCCGCTCCGACTTTGCCTTGTTCGGATAACCGATGCTTTCCAGCCGAGCCCCCGTCCGGTAACCTCCGAGGTCAGCGCGACATGTTCGCGCGCATCCGGCATGAATGCCATGTCAGCGGGTCCGGTAGTCGCCTTGTCGGCAATAGGCGGGACAGCTAGCCGAAACACTGCGTGAACACATGTCGTATAAACTCCGCAAACGAGGCAGAGAGTTGGCGCGCGGCCATTGCCCCTCGGCCCCCCTCTGGCCCCAGAATGCGAGTCCGCACCTGCCCCCGTTCCACCGGTCTCCCAAGTGAGAGGCGACCCACCATGCCGCTGCATGTCCCTCCGGCTCCCGCGCCCGCCCTGCGCAGCGTCCTCGCGGCACTCGGTTCCCCCACCGCCGTCCACGAGGCGCACACCCCGGCCCTGCGCGCGATCCAGGGGCCGCTGACCGCCGAACTCCCCCTCCCGGTCCACGTCCTCGACCGGCTGGGCATGTCCAACCTCGCGGCCGGCGGCAGGCCGCCCCGCACGCGGCTCACCGGCTGGCGGTTCCTGATCCGCAGCGGGGACCGCTACGTCGCGGCGGCCGACACCCGGCTGACCGCCGACGGCTGGGTCTTCTCCCACTTCTTCGAGGGACCCTACGTCACCGCCACCGAACGCGCCCTGCGCCAGGCGGAGTCCCTCACCACCGGCTACCAGCCGCGCCTGCTGTCGGTCCCGGAGCTCTACATGCTGACCCTGTGGCTGCACGGGGCGGTGGGTGCCGACGCCGCCGCCGGGCTGCCGGCCGGCGAGGACCTGCTGGTGCCGCTCGCCCCGGCCCCGCCCGGCATCGCCCCGTACCGGCCGCACCCGGTCTCCGAGCTGCTGCCCGTACTGACCCGCCGGCTGACCCCGGCGCCGGCACCCACCCCTCCCACACTGGCCGCACCCGCCGCCTGACCCGAATCACCCATCCGGCCTAGTCCACCCGGGTCACTTGCGAACCATCCGAAATGACAGGGGAGTTGGCCTGAACCGCCCGCACGAGTGATGCGTCATCAATCTGTGAGGACAGCTGCCGGGAAATCCCTGCGAAGCGGCTGTCATGGGGGAACACTGATGACACGCTCCCCGCGGGTGCGGGGATGACCCAGGGGGACGGCCATGAACCACGCTTCGAGCCGTAGCACACAGACCACGACGCAGCGAAAGAACGCATCCATGTGCCAGCACCAGCCAGCCTGCCCGTCAGCCGAATCCGCCGACCGGGAGGCCGCGCGCCCGGTGGCCAACCACCCGGAGCAGGGCTGGAGCCTGCTGTGCAATGGCGTCCTGCTCTTCGAGGACACCGGTGAACTTCTGCCGGACGGCCAGATCATCGCCCCGCACCGACCGCTCGCGGCGGCGTAGGCGATCAGGCGGCCGGTGCGGCCGACCGACGCGGCAACGACGAAGGGGCCGGTCCGGGAGAGACTCCCGGACCGGCCCCTTGTTCATGTCAGGCGTCCTTCATGTCAGGCGTCGTACTCGTCCAGCGGCGGGCAGGAGCACACCAGGTTCCGGTCGCCGAACGCACCGTCGATGCGGCGCACCGGCGGCCAGTACTTCTCGGCGGCCGTGACCCCGCCCGGGAAGACGGCCTCGTCCCGGGTGTAGGCGTGGTTCCACTCGCCGCCCAGCGCCGCCGCGGTGTGCGGGGCGTTGGCGAGCGGGTTGTCGTCCGCCGGCCACTCACCGCCCGCGACCCGCTCGATCTCGCCGCGAATGGCGATCATCGCATCGCAGAAGCGGTCGATCTCGGCGAGGTCCTCGGACTCCGTCGGCTCGATCATCAGCGTGCCGGCGACCGGGAAGGACATGGTCGGCGCGTGGAAGCCGTAGTCGATCAGACGCTTGGCGATGTCGTCCACGCTCACGCCCGTGGCCTTCGACAGCGGGCGCAGGTCGATGATGCACTCGTGCGCGACCAGGTTGCCCGGGCCGGTGTAGAGCACCGGGTAGTGCGGCTCCAGGCGCTTGGCGATGTAGTTGGCGCCGAGCACCGCCACCTGGGTGGCGCGCTTGAGGCCCTCGCCGCCCATGAGGCGCACGTACGACCACGAGATCGGCAGGATGCCCGCCGAACCCCACGGAGCGGCCGAGATCGGACCGACGCCCGTCTCCGGGCCCGCGGTCGGCTGGAGCGGGTGGTTCGGCAGGTACGGGGCCAGGTGGGCCCGGACACCGACCGGGCCCACGCCCGGACCGCCGCCGCCGTGCGGGATGCAGAAGGTCTTGTGCAGGTTCAGGTGCGAGACGTCGCCGCCGAAGTGACCCGGCTTGGCGAGGCCCACCAGGGCGTTGAGGTTGGCGCCGTCGACGTAGACCTGGCCGCCGGCCTCGTGCACCTGGGCGCAGATGTCGGCGACGTGCTCCTCGAACACACCGTGCGTGGAGGGGTACGTGATCATCAGCACGGCGAGCTCGTCACGGTGCTGCTCGATCTTGGCGCGCAGGTCGGCCGCGTCCACCTCGCCGTCGTCGGCGGTCTTGACGACGACGACCTTCATGCCGGCCATCACGGCGCTGGCGGCGTTGGTGCCGTGCGCGGAGGACGGGATCAGGCAGACGGTGCGCTGCTCGTCGCCGTTGGCCCGGTGGTAGGCGCGCACGGCCAGCAGGCCGGCGAGCTCACCCTGGGAGCCGGCGTTCGGCTGGATGGAGACCTTGTCGTAGCCGGTCACCTCGCAGAGACGTTCCTCCAGCTCGTTGATGAGCGTGAGGTAGCCCTCGGCCTGCTCCACCGGGGCGAAGGGGTGCAGCTGACCGAATTCGGGCCAGGTCACCGGCTCCATCTCGGTGGTCGCGTTGAGCTTCATGGTGCAGGAGCCGAGCGGGATCATGCCGCGGTCCAGCGCGTAGTCCTTGTCCGAGAGCTTGCGCAGGTAGCGCAGCATCGCGGTCTCGGAGCGGTGCTGGTGGAAGACCGGGTGCGTCAGGTACGCGTCCGAGCGCAGCAGGCCCTCGGGCAGCGTGTCCGCCGTGGTCGCGTCGAGCGCCTCGATGTCGGCGGTGACACCGAAGGCGGCCCAGACGGCCTCGATGTCGGCGCGCAGGGTGGTCTCGTCACAGGCGACGGAGACGAGGTCGGCGTCCACCTGGAACAGGTTGACCCCGCCCTCGCGGGCGGCGGCGGCGACCTGGGCCGCACGGCCCGGGACGCGGGCGGTGATCGTGTCGAAGTACGAGCCGTGCACGATCTCGACCCCGCCGGCCGTCAGACCCGCGGCGAGCAGGGCGGCGTAGCGGTGGGTGCGGTTCGCGATCGTGCGCAGGCCGTCCGGGCCGTGGTAGACGGCGTACATGCCGGCCATGACGGCGAGCAGCACCTGCGCGGTACAGATGTTGCTGGTGGCCTTCTCACGGCGGATGTGCTGCTCACGGGTCTGCAGCGCCAGGCGGTACGCCTTGTTGCCGTCCGCGTCCACGGAGACGCCGACGAGGCGGCCGGGCAGCGAGCGGGCGTGCTTGTCCTGGACGGCCATGTAGCCGGCGTGCGGTCCGCCGAAGCCCATCGGGACGCCGAAGCGCTGGGTGGTGCCGACGGCGATGTCCGCGCCCAGGGCGCCCGGGGAGGTCAGCAGGGTCAGCGCGAGCAGGTCCGCGGACACGGCGACGATCGCGCCGAGGGCGTGCGCCTGGTCGATGACCGGCTTGATGTCCCGTACGGCACCGGAGGCGCCCGGGTACTGGACCAGCACGCCGTAGACGCCGCGCTCGGCGATCTCGGCCGGGAGGCCCTCGGACAGGTCGGCGACGACGACCTCGATGCCGATCGGCTCGGCGCGGGTCTCGATGACGGCGATGGTCTGCGGCAGGGCGTCGGCGTCGACCAGGAAGACGTTGCCCTTGGCCTTGCCCACGCGGCGGGCCAGCGTCATGGCCTCGGCGGCCGCGGTGCCCTCGTCGAGCAGCGAGGCGCCCGAGGTCGGCAGCCCGGTCAGGTCGGCGACGACCGTCTGGAAGTTCAGGAGGGCCTCGAGGCGGCCCTGGGAGATCTCCGGCTGGTACGGCGTGTACGCCGTGTACCAGGCCGGGTTCTCCATGACGTTGCGGAGGATCACCGGCGGCGTGAAGGTCCCGTAGTAGCCGAGACCGATCATCGGGGAGAGGACCTGGTTGCGGTCGGCGAGCGAGCGCAGCTCGGCCAGCACCTCGGCCTCGGTACGCGCCTCGGGCAGGTCGAGCGCCTCGGCGGTCTTGATCACATCCGGTACCGCGGCAGCGGTCAGTTCGTCCAGGGAGCCGTAGCCCACCTGGGCGAGCATCTTCGCCTGCGCCTCGGCATCCGGGCCGATGTGGCGCTGTTCGAAGGGGATGCCTCGCTCCAGCTGGGAGAGCGGAATGCGGTTGGCGGTCATGTACGGAGGCCTCCTGGTCGTATGACCTGCGAGGGGCACCACGGCGCTGGCACCCGGACGGCCTCCCCCTCTGTCATCTGCACCTGAGAGTTTCACCGGAGTCACGGGGGTCGCCCGATACGTCCGGCTTTCACCGTCGGTGAGGAGTGGGACCGGCACTGCGTACCCGGTACCCGCTCCTGCTTTCCAGAGTGGCCTCGTCCGTGCGGTACGTATGCCTGAGAGATTCCGGGGAGGATTTGCTCCTTCGGCGCCTCCGTCTCGTTCACTCGGAGGACTCTCCCGCACAGGGTCGACAGCCACTCACCAGCGTACCAGCGAGGTTCTGGCCCCTCCCCGAGTGGCCTCCGCTGCGGATATGCACTTCTGTAGTCATTACGGACCAGTTGCGACCTTTTGGAGGGACCGTGCAGACCGACATCGATCCGCGCAGCCTGATCGGCCGCAAGGCGTTCGACCGCAATGGCACCAAGATCGGCACGATCGACGAGGTCTACCTCGACGATGCCACAGGTGTGCCGGAATGGGCCGCGGTCCGGACCGGGCTCTTCAGCCGGGACGCCTTCGTCCCGCTGGAGCCGAGCGAGCTGGTGGGCGACACCCTCCGGGTGCCCTTCGAACGTGCCCTCATCAGGGACGCCCCGGACTTCGGCGTCGGGCGCCACCTCTCCCCCGAACAGGAGCTGCAGCTCTACCACCACTACGGCCTGGACACGACCCTCCCGTCCGACTTCCACCGCGACTTCGGCCACCTGGCGGGCGACGAGACCTAGGCCGTCTCTTTCGGATCTTGTCGGCCGAGCCCGCGGCGTCCGGTGCCGTGCATCGCAAGGCGGAGGGTCGTCCTTGTACTGGACGTACCGGGGCGGGCCCGACAACGCGGCGAGGTGCGGTGCCGGGCGTCGCGGGCCCGGCAAGATCCGAAAGAGACGGCCTAGGCCGTCTCCCCCACCAGCGGGAGCGGATCGGACGGCTCCAGTTCGGGGTCGTCCACCCGGAAGGTCCGCACCCGGCCGGGCTCCGATCCGGGCTGCTCGAACCGTACGGTCACCCGCCCGACCCCGCTGCCCTGCACCCATCCGGGCCCGTACACGGCATGCCGTACGTCGCTCCCGGCCGCCCAGCGCCGCTCGGGGGACGGCTCCGGCTCCCCGGGCGTCTCCGCGGCCTCCCGGGCCCCGGTGGCGCCCCCGGCCTCCGCCTCGGCGCCACCGGCCTCCGCGGCCGCCCCCTCCGCCCCCTCCGCCCCCTCCACCCGCTCCGCCCCGTCCGGCTCAGCGGCGAGCGACTGCGCGAACAGATCCTCCTGGGTGTAGTCCGCCAGCCCGGTCACCCCCACCCCCAGCAGTCGCACGCCGCCCGTGGTGTCCACGCCCTCCAGCAGCCGCGCCGCGGCCTCCCGCACCACCGCCGGGTCGTCCGTGGGCCCCCGCAGCGTCTCGGACCGCGTCAGCGTGGAGAAGTCGTACCGCCGCACCTTGAGCACGATCGTGCGCCCCGAGTGCCCCGAGCCCCGCAGCCGCTGCACGCACCGGTCGGCGAGCCGCTGCACCTCGCCGCGGATCCGGACCCGGTCGTGCAGGTCCACGTCGAAGGTGTCCTCGACCGACACCGACTTCGCGTCCCGCTCCGCGACGACCGGCCGGTCGTCCAGCCCCAGCGCCATCCGGTGCAGCCCGGCCCCGGCGGAGCGGCCGACCATCCGGACCAGCTCGTCCTCCCCCGCCTCCGCCAGCTCCCCCACGGTGGTGATCCCGGCCCGGCGCAGGTGCTCGCCCGTGGCCGGCCCCACGCCGGGCAGGGTACGTACCGACATCGGCGCGAGCAGCTCGCGCTCCGTCCCCGGCTCGATCAGCAGCAGTCCGGCCGGCTTGGCCTCCTCGGAGGCCACCTTGGCCAGCATCTTCGACCCGGCCAGCCCCACCGACCCGCTGAGCCCCGTGGCGGCCCGGATGTCGGCCCGCAGCCGCTCCCCCGTCTCCCGGGCGGTCCGCGAGTCGAAGGCGACCCCGCCCGCCTCCAGGTCCACGAAGGCCTCGTCCAGGCTCAACGGCTCCACCAGCGGCGACAGCTCCCGCAGCATGGCCATCACCACGTCGCTGACCTGCCGGTAGAGGCTGAAGCGGGGGATCAGGTACGCGCCGTTCGGGCACAGCCGTCTCGCCTGCCCCATCGGCATCGCCGAGTGCACGCCGAACCGCCTGGCCTCGTACGAGGCGGTGGCGACGACCCCGCGAGGCCCGAGCCCGCCGACAATGACGGCCTTCCCCTGCAGGCTGGGCTTCGACGCCTGCTCGACGGAGGCGTAGAAGGCATCCATGTCCAGATGCAGAATGGTCGGCGCGGCTCTCACAGCCCGATGCTGCCCTACGCCACTGACAACGCCCGGACCGGTTTCAGACGGCCCGGTTGCGGCGGGCGGCCAGCTCGTCCGTCGGGTTGTGCCGCACCAGGGTCTCGCCGGTGTCCACGCGCTCGCCGTGCAGCTGCGACAGGGCGCTCTCGACGTCGCGCCAGACCACGCCCACGGCGATGCCGAAGACGCCCTGCCCACCCTGGAGCAGGCTCACGACCTGGTCCGGCGAGGTGCACTCGTAGACGGTGGCGCCGTCACTCATCAGCGTCATCCGTTCGAGGTCCGCGATCGCGCGGTCCTGCAGGTGCTGCACCGCCGTGCGGATGTTCTGCAGCGCCACACCGGTGTCCAGGAAACGCTTGACGATCTTGAGGACCACGACGTCGCGGAAGCTGTAGAGCCGCTGGGTGCCCGACCCGTAGGCGGCCCGCACGCTGGGCTCCACCAGCCCGGTCCGGGCCCAGTAGTCGAGCTGCCGGTACGTGATGCCGGCGGCGGCACACGCCGTCGGCCCGCGGTATCCGACCTGCTCGGGCTCCGGGTCACCGCTCACCGGTTGGACCGGCGTCGACTCCGGCTGACGGCGCGCGGTGCCGACCGCACCACCGTGCAGCGGGTACGCCCCGGCCTCACTCCGTGCGGGGGTGCCCCCGGTCGTACCGTCGCCCGTGATCCTCACGCCGACCCTCCGTCCTTGACCTGCCCACCTTGAAGGTAGGCAGTCACCAGGGGTGCGTCAACGATCGCCACACTCGGCACGCCGAGTGATAATCACCCTGAGAGTGGTTTCCCGTATCCCTTTGCGGGGAAAGGCTAATCGAATGGGCTCAGGTTCCCCGAGGACGACGCGGCCGATACCTCACTGCGGGCCGGTACCGAAGTCCTCCGGCGAGATCTGGTCGAGGAACTCGCGGAACTTCTCCACCTCGTCCTCCTGCTCGTCCGGAATGGCGATTCCGGCGTCGTCCAGCACGCCGTCACTGCCGTAGATCGGCGTCCCCGTCCGCAGGGCGAGGGCTATGGCGTCGGAAGGCCGCGCACTCACCTCGACCCCGCTGGCGAAGACAAGCTCCGCGTAGAAGACGCCCTCCCGCAGATCCGTGATCCGGACCTCGGTGAGCTCCTCGCCGATCGCCTCCAGCACGTCCTTGAACAGGTCGTGCGTCAGCGGTCGGGCAGGGGCCATTCCCTGCTGCGCGAAGGCAATGGCGGTCGCCTCCCCTGGACCGATCCAGATGGGGAGGTACCGATCGCCTCCCACTTCACGCAGGAGCACGATCGGTTGGTTGGAGGGCATTTCCACCCGGACACCCACAACGTCGAGCTCGTTCACACAGCAACCCTAGGACCTGCTCGGCAGGTTTGGGTAGTCGGGCCCCCCGGCTCGGGGCAGCCGGACCCCCAGAGCGGTCTGTACGAGCGCCTCGTGGAGCCGTACGGAAAGCCCCGCGAGCTCCTTCAGGGTGGCCTCCGCATGCGCTCTGGTCTGCGGGTTGCGGTGCCGGCGCAGCGGTGCCACGACCTGCTCCACCAGCCCCGCCTCGCGGTCCGCGGCGGCCTTCATGGCGCGCAGGTGCCGTGGCTCCAGGCCGAAACGCCCCAGATCGGCCACGAGCCGGGCCACGGTGACGGCCTCGGCGTCGAATCCGCCGTCCGGGCCCTCGGCGAGCAGCCCGTACGACTCCCACTCGACCAGCTGCACCTCGTCCACCCCGGCGGCCGCGAGCAGCTCGGCGCGGCCCACCCGGGCCACGGTGGGCCGCTCCCGCCCCACTTCGCCGTAGACGGCCGCGGGCCCGGTGGGATCGGTGGAATCCCCGTGCGCCGTGGGCCCCGGGATGCGGATCTGCTCACCGCGGGCGAGTGCGTCGAGCTGCTCGCGGATGACCTTCAGCGGCAGGTAGTGATCACGCTGGAGGCGCAGGATGCGAGCGAGGCGCTCCACGTCGTCGGTGCTGAACTTGCGGTACCCCGAAGGTGTGCGCCGCGGCTCGACGAGTCCCTCCGCCTCCAGGAAACGGATCTTCGAGATGGTGACTTCGGGGAACTCGTCACGCAGCGTGGTGAGCACCGTGCCGATGCTCACCAGCCGCCCTGCCTGGCCGGCGGTGCCGGCGGCGCCGTTTCTCGGAGCGCCGCCGGTCGGGGTACGCAGCATGGAACCTTCCCTCTGGGGGTACCCCCGGACGGAGTCCGGAGGAGGGTCAGATGCCCCGCAGGCTCGCGTAGAAGACCAGCCGGTACTTGCCGATCTGCACCTCGTCCCCGTTGTGCAGGGCGACGGAGTCGATCGGTTCACGGTTCACGTACGTGCCGTTGAGGCTGCCGACATCGCCGACGGTGAATCCGCCGTCCTGGTTCCTGCGGAATTCGACGTGCCGCCGGGAGACGGTGACGTCGTCCAGGAAGATGTCGCTCTGCGGGTGGCGGCCGGCCGTGGTCAGCTCGCCGTCCAGCAGGAAGCGGCTACCGGAGTTGGGGCCGCGCCGCACGATGAGCAGAGCGGAACCGGGAGGCAGTGCTTCCACCGCGGCCTGGGCCTCGGGGGACAGCGACGAGGCCGACACGTGCGGCTGTCCCGACACCTCGGCCTCATAGGCCTCGAGGCCCGAGATCGAGATCGTGGACGTGGTCTCCGAGGCGCGCTCCGGCGTCAGACCCGCCCGCAGCGGCGCACCGCAGTTCGAGCAGAACCGGCTGGCCGCATCGCTGCGGTGTCCGCACCTGCTGCAAATCTGCTCGGCCGACATGGACGGCTCCTCGTGCCGCGGCTGCCCCGCGGATGCATTGGTGGCATACGGGTCGGGGGCAAACCCTCCACCCGCACTTGAGGTTGATGGTTCACCGAAACCTATGCGTCCGGTACCAGCAGGGTCAACAGCCGACGCGCCGGGGGCACCCGGAACTTCGCCCGGACCGGCGACCTCGTCCCGGAAGAGCGGCCGGTCACCCTGTGCCTCCGCGTCCCCGTGCCCGGCGCGGTGCCGTGCCGCGCCGCCTTCCTCGCGGTTCTTCTTGCCGAACAACTTCTCAAACAACTTCACGGGCGATTCCCCTTGACCGAAACAGACCCGCCCGTGGGGCAGGACGAACTCCGAATGCAGACACCTGCCGACCCGGACATTCTCACAACGTCCGTAACCACCAGACAGTTTCCACCACGCACCGCGACTTCGGTGCGTCGACCCCCCGCAGGCATCCACCCGCGTGGGCCGCTCCACT
Organism: Streptomyces avidinii; assembly: GCF_045161815.1. Classification (NCBI taxonomy): domain Bacteria; kingdom Bacillati; phylum Actinomycetota; class Actinomycetes; order Kitasatosporales; family Streptomycetaceae; genus Streptomyces; species Streptomyces avidinii. The sequence goes on along the minus strand of NZ_CP108863.1, from coordinate 7,084,544 downwards.
CTCCACTCCGCATCATCACGATGACGACCGAGCGTAGTCAGGCTGCTTCGCAGCCCGCAAGGCATCCACAACGATCTTCGCCGACCGTGTGACGGCGACGGTGGCCTGCTCCTTCTCCAGCGTCTGGACGACACCGCCGGGAATGTTCAGCGCGGGCTCCAGATCCTGCGGCTTACCGATCACCTTGAACTCATACGGCTGTGTGATCTTCTTACCGTCGATGGCGACCCCGCCGTTCTCGTCCGAGAAGTACGAGCCCGCCACGACGCGCACCCCGTTGATCTGGATCGCCTCGGCGCCGGCCGCCCGCAGCTCCTGGAGCGTGTCCAGCAGCTGGTCGGACTCCACCTGACCCGTGGGATCGGTGATCTTCAGCGTGATCCCCGGCCCCTGGGCTGCCACGGTACCGGCCAGGATGCCGAGTTGGCGCTCCTTCTCCACGGTCTGCTTGCGGGCCTCCTCGGCCTGGTTGGAGCTGCTCTCCAGCTCCCTGCGCTGGTCCTCCAGCCGCTGCTTCTCGTCCTCCAGCCGCTTGGTCCGCCCGTCGAGCTCGTCGAGGATCCGTACGAGGTCCTCCTGGCGGGCCCCGCGCAGCGCGCTGGAGTCGCTGTTGGAGCGGACCTGGATCGCCAGACCCAGGCCCAGGACGAACAGCAGCAACGCCACGATCAGTTGGGCCCGGCTCACGCGCGGCGGCCACAGCCCGGCCGCGAGCCGCTGCCTACCGGTCTCCTCGGGCTGCGCGGGCGCCTCGTCCGCCGGCGGTTCCACGGGCTCCGGCGCCCGCGGGGGCTCGGGGGACTGCGGCGGCCCCGCCGGCCGAGAGGGCTTCGAAGGCTCTGAGGGCTGCGAGGGCTGGGGCGGCCGGCCCGCGCCGCCCGGCTCCTCGGGGCTGTCGTTCGTACTCATCGGCCTCACGCCCGGAAAACGTGCCGGCGGATGGCCGCGGCGTTGGAGAAGATGCGGATGCCGAGCACGACGACCACACCCGTCGACAGCTGCGCGCCGACCCCGAGCTTGTCACCGAGGAAGACGATCAGCGCGGCCACGACCACGTTCGACAGGAACGACACCACGAAGACCTTGTCCACGAAGATGCCGTCCAGCATCGCGCGGAGACCGCCGAACACCGCGTCCAGCGCCGCCACCACGGCGATCGGCAGATAAGGCTCCACCACGGCCGGTACCTCGGGCCGGACCAGAAGTCCGACCACCACTCCGGCCAAGAGGCCCAGTACCGCGATCACGATGCACCCTTCTGCTGCTCTGCTGGTGTGGCTGTACGTACGGTCAGGCTCGACGCGGCCGGCAACCGCAGGTCGTCAGCCTGGGACAGGCTGTAACGGATCCCGTAGCTCTCCTGCAGCACGTGCAGGTACTGTCCGTCCGCCGAGTCCTGGAAGGCCGTACCGAGCCGCTTCTTGTCCCCCACCGCCAGCACCTCGTACGGCGGCACCAGCGGCCTGTTGTCGACCAGTATCGCGTCACCCGCGGCTCTGATCGCCGACAGTTCCGTCAGCCGCTGTCCATTGATGGAGATCGCTTCCGCCCCGGACTGCCACAGCCCGTTGACGATCTTCTGCATGTCACGGTCGCGGAGGCGTCCGGTGTCCGAGAAACCCGAGCTCTCACGCGGCTTTCCGCCACCGCCCGAGGACGCGCCCTTCGCGTCGTCCACCACCAGCTTGACCCCGGGCCCGTGGACCTCCGTGGCCCCGGCCAGCAGCGCCACGAGCTCGCCCTGGCCACCGCCGGGCTGCTTCAGCGCCGCGCGCTGGCGCGCCGCCACATCGGTCCTGAGCCGGTCGATGTCGCGCTCCAGGCCGTGCGTCCGGTCGTCGGCCCGCTCCACCCGGTCGATCAGTTCCTGACGTTCCTTGGCCAGCACCGGCGCGGCTATCCGCGCCTCGGCCGCGCCGAGCGTGACGACCATGGCGGTGACGACGAGCCCGGCCGCGAGCCCCAGCTTGGCCTTGAGGGTGCGGGGCAGACCCGCCGTACCCTCCGCCTCGCGCCGGGCCGCGGCCTCCGCGTAGCCCTCGTCGAGGCTGTGGTCCATCACGTGCGTCAGCAGCGACATGGAAGCGTCCGGGCGCGCGGGCACAGGAGACGCCGAAGTCCGGTTGTGGGGCGGCTGCGACATGCCGCACATCGTCGCATGTCGGCACGGCACACACCCAATGCGTCCATCCGGTGGGCCGGGCCCGCACTCCCCGCACCGGCCCACCGGACGTCCGCCCTACGTCACCGCCCGCCCGGCATCACCGCCCGCCCGGCATCACTGCCCGGCGCCGTCCACCACGGCCGCCCACTCGTCGAGCAGGGCCTGCGCGGAGGCGTCGTCGGGCCCCTCAGCCCACAGGTGCGTGACCGCTTCCGCCGGGTCCGGCAGGACCAGCGCCCACCGTCCGTCGGTCTCGACCACCCGCACCCCGTCGGTGGTGTCCACCTGCCGGTCGCCGGCCACCTCGACGACCCGCCGCATGACGAGCCCCTTCACCGCCCACGGCGTCGGAACGTCCCGCCGCAGGACATGGGCCCGCGGAATCCGGGCGTCGATCTGGCTCAGCGTGAGCTGCGTGCGCGCCACCAGTCCGAGCAGCTGCACGAAGGCGGCCGAGCCGTCGAAGACGCTGCTGAACTCCGGAACGATGAAACCGCCCCGGCCGTCGCCGCCGAAGATGGTGTTCTCCGCACGCCCCACCCGCGTCAGATCGTCGGGCGAGGTCGTCGTCCACTCCACCTGCGTACCGTGGTAGGCGGCGACCTGCTCGGCCACCCGCGTCGTGGTCACCGGCAGCGCGACCTTGCCGCTGCGCTTCTCCGCGGCCACCAGGTCGAGCATCACGAGCAGAGCCCGGTCGTCCTCAATGATCCGCCCGCGCTCGTCCACGAGGGAGATGCGCTCGCCCACCGGGTCGAAGCGCACTCCGAAGGCCGCCCGCGCCGAGGCCACGATCTCGCCCAGCCGCACCAGCCCGGCCCGCCGGGACTCCCTGGTCTCCGTCGGCCGGGACTCGTCGAGCCCGGGATTGATCGTCAGGGCATCCACGCCGAGCCGGCCCAGCAGGCTGGGCAGGACGAGCCCGGCACTTCCGTTGGAGGCGTCCACGACCACCTTGAGTCCGGCATCGCCGATCCCGGTGGTGTCCACCCGGCGCAGCAGTGAGCCGGTGTAGGCGTCGAAGACACTGCCCGGGAACTGCAGGTCGCCGATCTCACCGGGGAAGGCCCGCCGGTACTCCTGGCGCGCGTACACCCGGTCCAGCTTGCGCTGCCCCTGGAGCGAGAGGTCCGCCCCCCGCTCGTCGAGGAACATGATGTCCACGGAGTCCGGTACGCCCGGCGAGGTCCGCAGGACGATCCCGCCGGCGCTGCCGCGCGCGGTCTGCTGCCGCGCCACCGGCAGCGGTACGTTCTCCAGGTCCCGTACGTTGATGGCGCTGGCCTGGAGCGCGGAGATCACGGCCCGCTTGAGCGCTCTCGCACCACGGGAGTGGTCACGGGCCGTGGTGACGATCGCCCCCTTCTTCAGGGTGGTGGCGTACGCGCCGGCGAGCCGGACCACCACCTCGGGCGTGATCTCGACGTTCAGGATCCCGGAGACTCCCCGCGCACCGAACAGATGCGCCTGTCCGCGGGACTCCCAGATCACCGATTCGTTGACGAAGGCGCCGGCCTCGATCGTCTTGAAGGGGTAGACGCGCACGTTCCCCTGAACGATCGATTCCTCACCGATGAGGCACTCGTCACCGATGACGGCGCCGTCCTCGATCCGCGCGGCCCGCATGATGTCGGTGTTCTTGCCGATGACGCAGCCGCGGAGATTGCTGTGGGGCCCGATGTACACGTTGTCGTGGATGACGGCCCGGTGCAGGAAGGCCCCGCCCTTGACGACGACGTTCGACCCGATGACGGTGTGCTCACGGATCTCGGCGCCGGCCTCGACCTTGGCGTAGTCGCCGATGTACAGCGGGCCGCGCAGCACCGCGTCGGGGCTCACCTCGGCCCCTTCGGCGATCCACACGCCGGGCGAGATCTCGAAGCCGTCCATCTCGACCTGGACCTTGCCCTCGAGCACGTCGGCCTGCGCCTTGACGTAGCTCTCGTGCGTGCCGACGTCCTCCCAGTAGCCCTCGGCCACGTAGCCGTAGATGGGCTTGCCTTCCTTCATCAGCTGGGGGAAGACGTCGCCGGACCAGTCGACGGAGACATCCGGATCGACGTAGTCGAAGACCTCGGGCTCCATGACGTAGATGCCGGTGTTGACGGTGTCCGAGAACACCTGTCCCCACGTCGGCTTCTCCAGGAAGCGCTCGACTTTGCCTTCCTCGTCCACGATCGTGATGCCGAATTCCAGCGGGTTCGGCACCCGGGTCAGGCACACCGTGACAAGGGCGCCCTTCTCCTTGTGGAAGCGGATCAGATCGGTGAGGTCGAAGTCGGTGAGCGCATCGCCGGAAATGACGACGAAGGCGTCGTCCTTCAGTGCTTCCTCGGCATTCTTCACGCTGCCGGCTGTGCCGAGTGGCTTCTCCTCGTGGGCATAGGTGAGCTCCATTCCGAGCTCTTCGCCATCCCCGAAATAGTTCTTGACGAGTGACGCCAGGAACTGCACGGTGACCACGGTCTCAGTGAGCCCATGCCGCTTGAGCAGCCTGAGCACATGCTCCATGATCGGCCGGTTGGCCACCGGCAGGAGCGGCTTGGGCATGCTCGAGGTCATAGGGCGAAGACGCGTGCCCTCGCCACCGGCCATCACGACGGCCTTCATGTCGGAAGAGTCCTCCTTGGGAGACGACAGTCGTACCGACCCTCGCCCGTCTCGGTCGGTGACTCCGCAACTCCTCCGCGTCATCCGGCGCCGGGCGGGCTCAATCGGCCGTGGTGTCCGCCTTCACCAGACGGCGGACTTGAACCACGTAAAGGATTCCTGCCCACCAGTAGAGGGTTGTACCCCATACAGCGAACGCCCATCCGAAAACTGCCGCCAACCAGGCCAACCAGCCGCTTCCGTCGCTGAGCAGCAGCAAGGGAAACGCATACATCAGGTTGAAGGTGGCGGCCTTGCCGAGGAAGTTGACCTGAGGCGGCGGATATCCGTGGCGGCGCAGGATCCACACCATCACCAGCAACATCAGCTCGCGCGCGATGAGGGCGCCGGTGAGCCACAGCGGCAGGATCTCGCGATAAGTCAGACCGAAGAGCGTCGACAGGATGTAGAGGCGGTCCGCGGCCGGGTCCAGCAGCCTGCCGAGCTTGCTGATCTGATTCCAGCGCCGCGCCAGCTTGCCGTCGAGGTAGTCGCTGATCCCGCTGAGCATGAGGACGGCAAGGGCCCACCCGTCGTACTCCGCCAGGATCAGCCACAAGAACAGGGGCACGCCGGCCAGGCGAGCCATGCTCAGGATGTTCGGAATGGTGAAAATTCGGTCGGTCTGAACCCGAGTCTCCTGGACCTCCACCCGGGGGCCTCCACTGTGACTGTAGAAATGGTCGTTCGATGCCCCCTGACCCTACAGGAGACCGCACACGTGCCCCGAACGCAGAAAAAGCCCCGCACCGAACCCGTAAGGGCTGGTGCGGGGCTTTCCCACAATGATTGTTCGGCGGCGTCCTACTCTCCCACAGGGTCCCCCCTGCAGTACCATCGGCGCTGAAAGGCTTAGCTTCCGGGTTCGGAATGTAACCGGGCGTTTCCCTAACGCTATGACCACCGAAACACTATGAAATTTGAACGCTGGCATGGACACAGCTGTTCGTTATTTCAGAACTAACACAGTGGACGCGAGCAACTGAGGACAAGCCCTCGGCCTATTAGTACCAGTCAGCTTCACCCGTTACCGGGCTTCCACATCTGGCCTATCAACCCAGTCGTCTACTGGGAGCCTTACCCTCTCAAGGAGGTGGGAATACTCATCTTGAAGCAGGCTTCCCGCTTAGATGCTTTCAGCGGTTATCCCTCCCGAACGTAGCCAACCAGCCATGCCCTTGGCAGGACAACTGGCACACCAGAGGTTCGTCCGTCCCGGTCCTCTCGTACTAGGGACAGCCCTTCTCAATATTCCTACGCGCACAGCGGATAGGGACCGAACTGTCTCACGACGTTCTAAACCCAGCTCGCGTACCGCTTTAATGGGCGAACAGCCCAACCCTTGGGACCGACTCCAGCCCCAGGATGCGACGAGCCGACATCGAGGTGCCAAACCATCCCGTCGATATGGACTCTTGGGGAAGATCAGCCTGTTATCCCCGGGGTACCTTTTATCCGTTGAGCGACGGCGCTTCCACAAGCCACCGCCGGATCACTAGTCCCGACTTTCGTCCCTGCTCGACCCGTCGGTCTCACAGTCAAGCTCCCTTGTGCACTTACACTCAACACCTGATTGCCAACCAGGCTGAGGGAACCTTTGGGCGCCTCCGTTACCCTTTGGGAGGCAACCGCCCCAGTTAAACTACCCATCAGACACTGTCCCTGATCCGGATCACGGACCGAGGTTAGACATCCAGCACGACCAGAGTGGTATTTCAACGGCGACTCCACAACCACTGGCGTGGCTGCTTCAAAGTCTCCCACCTATCCTACACAAGCCGAACCGAACACCAATATCAAACTATAGTAAAGGTCCCGGGGTCTTTCCGTCCTGCTGCGCGAAACGAGCATCTTTACTCGTAGTGCAATTTCACCGGGCCTATGGTTGAGACAGTCGAGAAGTCGTTACGCCATTCGTGCAGGTCGGAACTTACCCGACAAGGAATTTCGCTACCTTAGGATGGTTATAGTTACCACCGCCGTTTACTGGCGCTTAAGTTCTCAGCTTCGCAACCCCGAAAGGTCACTAACCGGTCCCCTTAACGTTCCAGCACCGGGCAGGCGTCAGTCCGTATACATCGCCTTACGGCTTCGCACGGACCTGTGTTTTTAGTAAACAGTCGCTTCTCGCTGGTCTCTGCGGCCACCCCCAGCTCAAGCAGCAAGTGCTATCACCAGTGATGGCCCCCCTTCTCCCGAAGTTACGGGGGCATTTTGCCGAGTTCCTTAACCATAGTTCACCCGAACGCCTCGGTATTCTCTACCTGACCACCTGAGTCGGTTTAGGGTACGGGCCGCCATGAAACTCGCTAGAGGCTTTTCTCGACAGCATAGGATCATCCACTTCACCACAATCGGCTCGGCATCAGGTCTCAGCCTTAATGAGGGACGGATTTGCCTACCCCTCGGCCTACACCCTTACCCCGGGACTACCACCGCCCGGGCTGGACTACCTTCCTGCGTCACCCCATCGCTTACCTACTACAAGTCTGGTTCGTCGGCTCCACCACTTTCCTTTCCCCGAAGGGTCCGGAACGGCTTCACGGACTTAGCATCGCCTGATTCGATATTGGGTGTTTCAAAGCGGGTACCGGAATATCAACCGGTTGTCCATCGACTACGCCTGTCGGCCTCGCCTTAGGTCCCGACTTACCCTGGGCAGATCAGCTTGACCCAGGAACCCTTAGTCAATCGGCGCACACGTTTCTCACGTGTGTATCGCTACTCATGCCTGCATTCTCACTCGTGAACCGTCCACAACTAGCTTCCGCTGCTGCTTCACCCGGCACACGACGCTCCCCTACCCATCACAGCGGGCGTTGGCCCTATTGCTGCAATGACACGACTTCGGCGGTACGCTTGAGCCCCGCTACATTGTCGGCGCGGAATCACTTGACCAGTGAGCTATTACGCACTCTTTCAAGGGTGGCTGCTTCTAAGCCAACCTCCTGGTTGTCTCTGCGACTCCACATCCTTTCCCACTTAGCGTACGCTTAGGGGCCTTAGTCGATGCTCTGGGCTGTTTCCCTCTCGACCATGGAGCTTATCCCCCACAGTCTCACTGCCGTGCTCTCACTTACCGGCATTCGGAGTTTGGCTAAGGTCAGTAACCCGGTAGGGCCCATCGCCTATCCAGTGCTCTACCTCCGGCAAGAAACACACGACGCTGCACCTAAATGCATTTCGGGGAGAACCAGCTATCACGGAGTTTGATTGGCCTTTCACCCCTAACCACAGGTCATCCCCCAGGTTTTCAACCCTGGTGGGTTCGGTCCTCCACGAAGTCTTACCTCCGCTTCAACCTGCCCATGGCTAGATCACTCCGCTTCGGGTCTAGAGCGTGCAACTCAATCGCCCTATTCGGACTCGCTTTCGCTACGGCTTCCCCACACGGGTTAACCTCGCTACACACCGCTAACTCGCAGGCTCATTCTTCAAAAGGCACGCAGTCACGACCGTTGTTCCGAAGAACAACGGCGACGCTCCCACGGCTTGTAGGCACACGGTTTCAGGTACTATTTCACTCCGCTCCCGCGGTACTTTTCACCATTCCCTCACGGTACTATCCGCTATCGGTCACCAGGGAATATTTAGGCTTAGCGGGTGGTCCCGCCAGATTCACACGGGATTTCTCGGGCCCCGTGCTACTTGGGAGATTCTTAAGCAAGCCGCTGATGTTTCGTCTACGGGGGTCTTACCCTCTACGCCGGACCTTTCGCATGTCCTTCGACTACATCAACGGTTTCTGACTCGCCGACCGGCCGGCAGACCGATCAAAAGAATTCCCACAACCCCGCATGCGCAACCCCTGCCGGGTATCACACGCATACGGTTTGGCCTCATCCGGTTTCGCTCGCCACTACTCCCGGAATCACGGTTGTTTTCTCTTCCTGAGGGTACTGAGATGTTTCACTTCCCCTCGTTCCCTCCACACTGCCTATGTGTTCAGCAGTGGGTGACAGCCCATGACGACTGCCGGGTTTCCCCATTCGGACACCCCCGGATCAAAGCTCAGTTGGCAGCTCCCCGGGGCCTATCGCGGCCTCTCACGTCCTTCATCGGTTCCTGGTGCCAAGGCATCCACCGTGCGCCCTTAAAAACTTGGCCACAGATGCTCGCGTCCACTGTGTAGTTCTCAAACAACGACCAGCCACCCATCACCCTGACCCATACGGATCAAGTTCACTGGGGCCGGCACTGAAGACATGACCTCACGGCCGTACCTTCAGGACCCAACAACGTGCCAAGCACGATCCCTCATCAGTGAGTCACTTTCCACGCCGAAGCAGTACTTGTGATCCATCAGAAGAACCGTGCCAACTAATCAACGTTCCACCCATGAGCTGACCGTGCAGAACATTTGTCTGCAATCGGTACTGTGCTCCTTAGAAAGGAGGTGATCCAGCCGCACCTTCCGGTACGGCTACCTTGTTACGACTTCGTCCCAATCGCCAGTCCCACCTTCGACAGCTCCCTCCCTTACGGGTTGGGCCACCGGCTTCGGGTGTTACCGACTTTCGTGACGTGACGGGCGGTGTGTACAAGGCCCGGGAACGTATTCACCGCAGCAATGCTGATCTGCGATTACTAGCAACTCCGACTTCATGGGGTCGAGTTGCAGACCCCAATCCGAACTGAGACCGGCTTTTTGAGATTCGCTCCACCTTGCGGTATCGCAGCTCATTGTACCGGCCATTGTAGCACGTGTGCAGCCCAAGACATAAGGGGCATGATGACTTGACGTCGTCCCCACCTTCCTCCGAGTTGACCCCGGCGGTCTCCTGTGAGTCCCCATCACCCCGAAGGGCATGCTGGCAACACAGGACAAGGGTTGCGCTCGTTGCGGGACTTAACCCAACATCTCACGACACGAGCTGACGACAGCCATGCACCACCTGTATACCGACCACAAGGGGGGCACTATCTCTAATGCTTTCCGGTATATGTCAAGCCTTGGTAAGGTTCTTCGCGTTGCGTCGAATTAAGCCACATGCTCCGCTGCTTGTGCGGGCCCCCGTCAATTCCTTTGAGTTTTAGCCTTGCGGCCGTACTCCCCAGGCGGGGAACTTAATGCGTTAGCTGCGGCACCGACGACGTGGAATGTCGCCAACACCTAGTTCCCAACGTTTACGGCGTGGACTACCAGGGTATCTAATCCTGTTCGCTCCCCACGCTTTCGCTCCTCAGCGTCAGTAATGGCCCAGAGATCCGCCTTCGCCACCGGTGTTCCTCCTGATATCTGCGCATTTCACCGCTACACCAGGAATTCCGATCTCCCCTACCACACTCTAGCTAGCCCGTATCGAATGCAGACCCGAGGTTAAGCCTCGGGCTTTCACATCCGACGTGACAAGCCGCCTACGAGCTCTTTACGCCCAATAATTCCGGACAACGCTTGCGCCCTACGTATTACCGCGGCTGCTGGCACGTAGTTAGCCGGCGCTTCTTCTGCAGGTACCGTCACTTTCGCTTCTTCCCTGCTGAAAGAGGTTTACAACCCGAAGGCCGTCATCCCTCACGCGGCGTCGCTGCATCAGGCTTTCGCCCATTGTGCAATATTCCCCACTGCTGCCTCCCGTAGGAGTCTGGGCCGTGTCTCAGTCCCAGTGTGGCCGGTCGCCCTCTCAGGCCGGCTACCCGTCGTCGCCTTGGTGGGCCATTACCCCACCAACAAGCTGATAGGCCGCGGGCTCATCCTTCACCGCCGGAGCTTTCAACCCCCGCCCATGCAGGCAGGAGTGGTATCCGGTATTAGACCCCGTTTCCAGGGCTTGTCCCAGAGTGAAGGGCAGATTGCCCACGTGTTACTCACCCGTTCGCCACTAATCCACCCCGAAGGGCTTCATCGTTCGACTTGCATGTGTTAAGCACGCCGCCAGCGTTCGTCCTGAGCCAGGATCAAACTCTCCATGAATGTTTACCCGTAATCGGGTGCACACATCACTTAGAGCGGGCACGTCATGTCGGAATAAGACCGACGCGCCACAACGTCCTCGCTGTGTTGTTGCCTGCCAGTGCCCGAAGGCCCGACAGGTCTTTTTCAAAGGAACCTCATCCACCGAAGTGGACGGGGTATCAACTTCTGGCGTTGATTTTTGGCACGCTGTTGAGTTCTCAAGGAACGGACGCTTCCTTTGTACTCACCCGCAGCAACTTCGGCTGGGGCTTTCCTCCGGGCTTTCGTTCTGTTCTTGCGTTTCCGACTCTATCAGACTCTTTCGTGTCCGACTTCCTCGGCGCTTTCCAGGTTTCCGCTTTCGCGTTTCCCTTTCCGGCGGTCCCGACTCTATCAGCGGTTTTCCTTCTCCCTGACCACTCGCCGTATTACCGAAAAGGCGTACGAAAAGAGGGGTGGGTTCAAGATCGATACTGAAGAGGAGGGTTCCCGTCCTTCGGCCGTTCGCGAAAAGTTCACACGAGGCGTCCTGGCGGGAGTCACGACAGTACAGCTCTGGGGGTGCCCAAGCAAATCGATTCAGGCGTATGGTCTAGTCCACCGGTCTAGTCCACTAGTCTCCGTGCCGAAGGGCCAGCCCGGATCGGGATCAACATCGGGCGAACCCGAACATCTTGTGCCATATCCTTCTGAAGAGTACGCCGTTCGCGACAGGTAGTGACGGCGACACGAAGAGCCCCACCCCTGGGAGGCCCCCATGACCAGCGTGACGTCCCCACTTGCCGGGCGCGCCATCGGACTCGCGGCAGTGCCCGATCCGGTGTTCTCCGGCGCAATGGTGGGACCGGGCACCGCCATCGATCCCGTGCGTGAGCCTTCGGAGGCGGTGTCCCCCGTCGACGGTGTGATCGTCTCCCTGCACCCGCACGCGTACGTCGTCGTGGACAGCGAGGGCCACGGTGTACTCACGCACCTCGGGATCGACACGGTTCAGCTCAACGGCGAGGGCTTCGAGCTCCTCGTGAACAAGGGCGACACCGTGACCCGCGGCCAGGCCGTCATCCGCTGGAACCCCGCTGCGGTCGAGGAGGCCGGTAAGTCGCCGGTCTGCCCCGTCGTGGCGCTCGAGGCGACGGCCGACTCCCTCTCCGACGTCGTCGAGTCCGGCGACGTAAAGGCTGACGACGCTCTCTTCAGCTGGCAGTGACGCGTCCGCCTGTACTGGCGAGTCGGACATCCACCGCGGCGGGCTCGGCCCGCCGCTCAATCGGAGACGGGTGAAATGGAGACAACGCTGCGAGGCGTCGGCGTGAGCCACGGGGTGGCGATCGGCGAGGTGCGGCACATGGGCACGGCGGTTCTGGAACCGCCGGCCAGGCAGATCACCGCGGACGAGGCGGCGCGCGAACAGGGGCGCGCCCGTCAGGCCGTGAGTGCCGTGGCGGCCGATCTGATCGCTCGTGGCCAGCTGGCCGGTGGCGAGGCCCAGCACGTGCTCGAGGCCCAGGCGATGATCGCCGAGGACCCCGAGCTGATGGCGGATGTCGACCGGCGGATCGCCGTCGGCAGCACCGCCGAGCGCGGTGTGTACGACGCGTTCGCCGCGTACCGCGACCTGCTCGCGGGGGCCGGCGAGTACATGGCCGGCCGCGTGGCCGACCTGGACGATGTGCGCAACCGCATCGTGGCGCGGCTGCTGGGTGTGCCGATGCCGGGTGTGCCCGACAGTGACGAGCCGTACGTACTGATCGCGCGGGACCTGGCTCCCGCCGATACGGCTCTGCTCGACCCCGCGCTCGTCCTCGGCTTCGTGACCGAGGAGGGCGGGCCGACCAGCCACAGCGCGATTCTCGCGCGGGCGCTGGGCGTGCCGGCGATCGTGGCGCTGCCGGGTGCCGGTGAGATCGCCGAGGGCACGATGATCGCGGTGGACGGCAGCACGGGTGACCTGTTCGTGGACCCCTCGCCGGAGAAGCGGGCCGAGCTGGAGGCCGCGGCCGCCGAGCGCAGGGCGGCTCTGGCCGCCTCGTCCGGTCCGGGTGCGACGTCCGACGGTCACAAGGTGCCGCTGCTGGCCAATGTGGGCGGTCCTGCGGACGTGCCGGCCGCCGTCGAGGCCGGGGCGGAGGGTGTGGGTCTGTTCCGCACCGAGTTCCTCTTCCTGGACGACAGCAAGAAGGCGCCGTCCGAGGAGAAGCAGGTCGACTCGTACCGCAAGGTGCTCGAAGCCTTCCCCGAGGGCCGGGTGGTCGTGCGGGTGCTGGATGCCGGCGCGGACAAGCCGCTGGACTTCCTGACCCCGGGCGACGAGCCCAACCCGGCACTGGGTGTGCGCGGGCTGCGCTCGCTGCTGGACCACCCGGAGGTGCTGCGTACGCAGCTCACCGCCCTGGCCAAGGCTGCCGAGGGGCTGCCGGTCCACCTCGAGGTCATGGCTCCGATGGTCGCCGACCGCATCGACGCCAAGGCGTTCGCGGACGCCTGCCGGGAGGCGGGGCTGAAGGCGAAGTTCGGCGCGATGGTGGAGATCCCCTCCGCCGCGCTGCGGGCACGTTCGATCCTCCAGGAAGTCGAGTTCCTGTCGCTGGGCACGAATGATCTGGCCCAGTACGCCTTCGCCGCCGACCGCCAGGTCGGCGCCGTGTCCCGGCTCCAGGACCCGTGGCAGCCGGCGCTGCTCGACCTGGTCGCCCTGTCGGCGGATGCCGCCAGGGCGGAGGGCAAGAGCTGTGGTGTCTGTGGCGAGGCTGCCTCCGACCCGCTGCTGGCCTGTGTGCTGACCGGTCTGGGTGTCACCTCTCTTTCGATGGGTGCCGCTTCGATTCCTTATGTGCGGGCGACGCTCGCCAAGTACACGCTGGCCCAGTGCGAGCGGGCGGCCGCGGCCGCCCGTGCGGCGGACACGGCCGAAGAGGCCCGTGTGGCCGCGCAGGCGGTGCTGTCCGGCGAGTAGCCGGAGGGCGTGGTGTTGTTCCGAGGGGCCTTCGCCGGTGGCGAGGGCCCCTCGGTCCGTCCCGGACCGGTCAGTGGTGGGGTCCTGGTGCGTCGACCTCGTACCCCGGGCAGTACTCGACGCCCGATTCGGGGGCGACGGGGTCCCCGGTGTCGGCGTCGGTGCAGTAGGCGTTGAAGACGGCCGCGGCCGAGAGGGCGGTGAGCCGGCCGCGGTCCAGGCGCCAGCCGTGGACCCGGTCCCCCCGGCCCTCGGCGCTACTGCGCACCACCAGTCCCCCGGGGCCGCCGAGGGCGAGCCCGGCGGCGAGGACCGTCACGAAGTCGAGGCCCTCCCGGCCCTCGACCCGCGGCGGGGTGTCCGGGTCGTCGGTGGTGTCGGCGTGCAGGACGGCGACGAGCTGCTGTGCCTCGGTCGGGACGCTGCAGACGAAGTGGTGGTGGCCCGGTCCGGCGCCGGCCACGAGCCGTTTGAGCGCGTCGGTGGCGCGCTCGAAAGAGGCCCGGCCGATGTCCTCGCCGCAGTCCGCGCAGCGGCCGACCTCGGCGAGGAGGCCGGTGGCGTATTCCCAGGTGGCCTGGCGGACGGCCTCGTCGACGAGAAGCGGGACGAGCTCGTCGATGGGCTGGCCGCTGTACGGGAGGACAGCGCCGCTGCCGGCCAGCTCGGCGGTGAAGCGGGCGCGGGTTTCGGCGGTGTCCGGGTCGAGGCCGTTCTCCCCGCAGTACTCGGCGTACTCGTCCGGGTCGAAGAGGGCCACAGTGGTGTGAATGCCCTGGGCCGCGAGGGACCGGAGCAGGCCGTCCACGTGGTGAAGGTAGTCCCGGTGGTCGTCGAAGGTGAAGCTGCGGTAGCCGCGCATGGCCGCGAAGTCTCCGGCGTCGGCCAGCAGGCCGACGGTGCCGGGGACCTCGCGGCGCAGCGTGCGGCGCCGGTCGGTGGTGCGGGTCCGGTGCGTACCGGTGTCGTTCGTCCTGCGTGGCATGGCTCCCCCTGAGTGCCGCAATCACTTGCTCACTCAGAGTAATCAACGCCACTGACAATGACCTCAGCCGCGGGTGCGGGCCAGCTCCTCGTAGAAGTGGAGGAGCTCGATGTTGTCGACGGAGCCCGCGTTGACCGCCTTGGCCAGGGGGGCACCCTGCAGGAGGCGCTTGACCGGGACCTCGATGCGCTTGCCGGTGAGGGTGTGCGGGATGGCCGGGACCTCGATGATCTCGTCTGGGACATGGCGCGGGGAGAGTTCCTCGCGGATCGTCGCCTTGATCCGGGCGCGCAGGTCGTCGTCGAGGGCCGCGCCGGGGGCGAGGTGGACGAAGAGCGGCATCCAGTAGCCGCCGTTCGGCTCCTCCAGGCCGATGACGAGGGATTCCTTGATCTCGGGGAGCCGTTCGACGGCCTCGTAGATGTCGGCGGAGCCCATCCGGACGCCCTGCCGGTTGAGCGTGGAGTCGGATCGGCCGTGGATGATCACCGAGCCGTGGTCGGTGAGGGTGATCCAGTCCCCGTGGCGCCAGACGCCGGGGAACATCTCGAAGTAGCTGTCGCGGTAGCGGCTGCCGTCGGGGTCGTTCCAGAAGTGGATCGGCATCGACGGCATGGGGTTGGCGACGACGAGCTCGCCGACCTCGCCGGTGACCGGCTTGCCGGAGGGGTCCCAGGCCTGGAGGTCGGTACCGAGGCAGGCGGCCTGGAGTTCGCCGATGTGCACGGGGAGGGTGGGGACGGCGCCGGCGAAGCAGCTGCACACGTCGGTGCCGCCGCTGACGGAGGCGATCCAGAGGTCCTCGGCCACCTCGTCGTGGAGCCAGCGGAAGCCGTCGGGCGGGAGCGGGGAGCCGGTGGTGGCCACGCACTTCACGGCGGAGAGGTCGAAGTCTCGGCCCGGGTGGACCTCGGCCTTGCGGCAGGCCATGACGTAGGCGGCGGAGGTGCCGTAGAGGGTGGCGCCGGTGCGCTCGGCGATGCGCCACTGGGCGCCCGTGTCGGGGTAGCCGGGGCTGCCGTCGTAGAGCACGACGGTCGTGCCCGTGAGCAGTCCGGAGACGAGGAAGTTCCACATCATCCAGCCCGTGGAGGTGTACCAGAAGAACCGGTCCTCCGGGCCGAGGTCGCAGTGCAGGCCGAGCTGCTTGAGGTGTTCGAGGAGGATGCCGCCCTGCGACTGGACGATGGCCTTGGGGAGACCGGTGGTACCGGAGGAGTACAGCACCCAGAGCGGGTGGTCGAAGGGGACCGCCTCGAAGACGGGCTCGTTGTCGCCCGAGGTCAGGGCGGACCAGTCGAGGGCGCCTTCGGGGGCGGGGGTGCCGAGGAGCGGGATGTGGACGACGGCGCGCAGGGAGGGGAGCTCCGCACGGAGCTCGGCGACGGTGTCGCGGCGGTCGTGCTCCTTGCCGCCGTACCGGTAGCCGTCGACGGTGAACAGGACGACGGGCTCGACCTGCTGGAAGCGGTCGAGGACGCTGCGGGCTCCGAAGTCGGGGGCGCAGGAGGTCCAGACACCGCCGACGGCGGCGGTGGCGAGGAGCGCGACGGCGGCCTCTGGGATGTTGGGGAGGTAGCCGCTGATCCGGTCGCCCGGGCGCACGCCCAGGGCGCGCAGCTCGGCCGCGAGCGACCCGACCTGGCGGCGGAGCTCGGCCCAGGTGACGGGGACGGGCTCGTGGGTCTCGTCCACGTACAGCAGGGCGGGGTCACCGGCGCGCGCCGGGTCCTCGGCGGCGCGCAGCGCGTGCTCGGCGTAGTTGAGGGTGGCTCCGGTGAACCACTGGGCCCCGGGCATGGAGCGGTCGGCGAGGACGGCCTCGTACGGGGTGGTGAAGCGGACGTCGAACCATTCGGCGACGGCCTGCCAGAAGGTGTCGAGCTCGTCGACGGACCAGCGGTGCAGGGCGGGGTAGCCGCCCTCGGCGGGGGCCCCGAAGCGCGTTGCGGCCCATGCCTGGAAGGCGGTGATACGGGCCGCGGCGATCCGGTCGGGGCCCGGCGCCCAGAGGGGTTCCGGCTGCGTGGCTGAGGTCATGGGTCGGCTCCCGGTCAAGTCTGCGGCTCGCGCTTCGTGTGCGTACGGTGCCACCGCGCGGGGGTGGTGGGCGCGGCGGCTCACAGGGACCATGCCATGTGATCGCCCCCTGCACCAGGGTCGACCTGGCGGGTCGGGTGATCGGCACGGGGTGCCGCTGCCGGGTGAACGGAAGTTGAACGCCGTCCCCTCGGCCGGGGGCCGGTGGCAGGGTGAGCGGCATGGACGGTCGTGATCTGGTACGTGCGGTGAAGGACTTGGGTACGGAGCGCGGTCGGCGCGCCTGGCGCGCGGCCTGGCGC
Source organism: Streptomyces avidinii (assembly GCF_045161815.1). Taxonomy (NCBI): domain Bacteria; kingdom Bacillati; phylum Actinomycetota; class Actinomycetes; order Kitasatosporales; family Streptomycetaceae; genus Streptomyces; species Streptomyces avidinii. The sequence continues at coordinate 7,067,555 of NZ_CP108863.1, read as the reverse complement.
CATCGGCGCGCGGATGCGGTGGGGCTCCCGCGCCGGGGCGCGGAGCGGGCGCGCGTGCCGGGTCTGCTGACCGGCACGGAGGCCCGGCCGGGCGGGGGCGTGCTGCGGTTCGCGCGTTCGGAGCTGCTGGTACGCGTCATGGTGGGCGGCGCGGTGTTCTGGAGCTGGGACGGGGCCGGGCCGACGCCCTCGTACGCGGTGGTGGGCGACGGCCCCGAGCCGGATCCGCGGGCGGTGCTGGAGGCGGACACCGAGGGCGGCTGGCGGGTGGTGTCGGAGCGGGTGACGGTGGCGGTGTCCCGGCACGGGGCGGTGGAGGTGCGCACGCCGGGCGGGGCGGTGCTGCGGCGCGAGTCGCCGCCGCGGTGGTGGGAGCCGGTGGATCCGCGGATGGGCGGGGCGCGGTGGCTGCAACGCAGCGAGGTGCCGGCGGACGCGCGGTTCTTCGGGCTGGGCGGGCGGGCCTCGGGGCCGCGGCTGCGGGACGGCGCGTACCGGCTGTGGAACACGGATCCGAAGGGGGGCTTCGGCCCGGGGGTCGATCCGCTGTACCTGACGATGCCGGTGCAGATGGTGGTCTCGGACGCGGGGACGCATCTGGCGTTCCACGACAATCCGTGGGACGGCCGGGTGGTGCTGCGCGAGGGCGAGGAGGGCGCCGGCTCGGGGGTGGACCGGCCGGGGGCGAGTGAGCTGCGGATGGAGGGCGGGCCGCTGCGGTGCTGGGTGCTGGTGGGGACGCCGGCGCGGGTGCTGCAGGGGTGGTCGGGGCTGACGGGGGCGGCCGCGGTGCCGCCGGAGTGGGCGCTCGGGTACCAGCACGCGCGGTGGGGGTTCGGGAGCGCGGAGGAGGTACGGCGGGTGGTCGCGGGGTACGCGTCGCGCGGGCTCGCGCTGTCGGCCGTGCACCTGGACATCGACCACTACGACGGGCACCGGGTGTTCACGGTGGACGAGGAGCGGTTCCCCGATCTGCCCGGACTGGCGCGGGAGTTGCGGGAGCTCGGGGTGCGGCTGGTGTCGATCGTGGACCCGGCGGTGAAGGTGGGCGACGGGGTGCACGCGTCGGGGCTGGCGGTGGGGACGGGCGGCGCCTTCGTGCGGGACGCGCGGGGCGAGGAGGTGCGCGGCGAGGTGTGGCCGGGTGAGTGCGCGTACCCGGACTTCACGGATCCGGCGGTGCGCGCGTGGTGGGGCGGGCTGTACGAGGAGCGGCTCGCGCAGGGCTTCGCCGGTTTCTGGCACGACATGAACGAGCCGGTGTCCTTCGCACCGTTCGGGGACAACACCTTGCCGAGGTCGGCGCGGCACGCATTGGACGGGGCGGGCGGTGACCACCGTGAGGGGCACAACGTGTACGCGCTGGGGATGGCGCGGGCGGGGTGGGAGGGACTGGTGCGACTGCGGCCGGCCGAGCGGCCGTTCCTGTTCTCCCGGTCGGGGTGGGCGGGGATGCAGCGGTACGGGGGCACGTGGTCGGGGGACGTGGAGTCCAGCTGGGAGGGGCTGCGGGCCTCGCTGGCGCTGGTGTTGGGGCTCGGGCTGTGCGGGGTGCCGTACTCGGGCCCGGACGTCGGCGGGTTCGGGGGTTCCCCGTCGCCGGAGTTGTACGTGCGGTGGCTGCAATTGGGGGCCTACCTGCCGCTGTTCCGGACCCACTCGGCGATCTGGGCGGGGCGGCGGGAGCCGTGGGAGTTCGGGCCGGAGGTGGCGGAGCAGGCCGCGGCGGTGATGGCGGAACGGGAGCGGCTGCGGCCCTACTTCGTGACGCTGGCCCATCTGGCGCGGCGGACGGGCGCCCCGTACGTGCGGCCGGTGTGGTGGGGGACGCCGGAGGAGCGGAAGCTGCGGGACTGCGAGGACGCGTTTCTGCTGGGCGACGCGCTGCTGGTGGCGCCGGTGCTGGAGTGCGGGGCGGACCGGCGGGCGGTGCGGCTGCCGCGGGGCCGGTGGTACGACACCGCGACCGGGGTGGCGTACGAGGGTCCGGGCCAGATCCTGCTGGACGCTCCGCAGGGCCGGATCCCGGTGCTGGCACGGGCGGGGTCCGTGCTGCCGGTGCGCTCCGCCTCCGGCGACGGCCCTGAGCTGGAGGTGTGGGCGCCGGCGCGGGGGCGTACGGGGGGCGGGGTGGTGATCCGGGATCCGGGGCCGGGCTTCGCGGCGGGCGAGGTGGAGCGGTACACGGTGCGGTGGGCGGGGGACGCGGTGGTGGTGGAGGACGAGGCGGGAAGGCCGGTGGAGGGGATCACCGTACGGGGGATGTAGCCCCGACCCATTAATGCAACCATCGGTTGCACATGAGCCGGAGGTGGGCTAGCGTTATACGCAACCAAAGGTTGCGAAAGATGGAGACGGCCATGGAGTACGGGAGCATCGAGCGCGAGCTGCACATCGACGCATCGCCCGAGGTGGTGTTCGAGGTACTCAGCAGCCCCGAGCACATCCGGGACTGGTGGAGCGCCGAGACCGCCTTCGAGCCGACCGCCGGTGCGACGGGCCGCCTCACGTGGACGGACGAAGACACCGGCCGGCACGACTCCGCCCCGTTCACGGTGGTGGCGGCCGACCCGCCACGGCTGTTCTCGTTCCGCTGGACCTACGACGAGAAGGAAACGGATCCGGAGGCGGCGGGTCCGGGCAACTCGCTCCTGGTGACCTTCGAACTCGTTCCCGAGGGCGCGGGAACCACGGTCCGCTTCGTCGAGAGCGGCTACCGCGAGCGGGGCTGGGAGGCCGCCGTGCTCGAAGCCCACTACAACGACCACCGGCAGGGCTGGGACTTCTACCTGCCGCGCCTGGTCGCGACCGCCGACCGGCTGGCGGCAACGCGATGAACACCGCCGTCGACGACGACCTCTGGTCCGCGATGGGCGACCCGACCCGGCGCCGCATGATCGACCTGCTGCTGGCCGACGGCCAGGGGACCGCGACGACGCTCAGTGCGCACCTGCCGGTGACCCGGCAGGCCGTGACCAAGCACCTGGCCGTGCTCGACCGGGTGGGACTCGTACGGTCGGCACCGTCGGGGCGGGAGAAGCACTACCGGGTGGACGAGGCGCAGCTGGCCCGCGCCGTGGCCCAGCTGAACTCCGTCGGCGAGATGTGGGATGCCCGCCTGCGGCGCATCAAGAGCCTCGCCGAGGCGATCCAACGAGACAGGAACACGGACAAGCGACCCGAGAAGCAAACCGGGAAGCAACCGGAGAAGTAGGGAGAGCGAGATGGTGGACATCCTGCACCGGGTGGGAATCAGGACAACCCCGGAGAAGGTCTACGAGGCGCTCACCACGGTCGAGGGTCTGGCCGCGTGGTGGACGACCGACACGAGCGGGAGCGGCGACGACGTCCTCGAGTTCCGCTTCGGCGACGTCGGCGGCTTCGACATGAAGGTTCTCGACCTGCGGCCGAACGCGCGGGTGCGGTGGGAGGTGATCGACGGTCCGGCCGAGTGGATCGGGACCACGGTGGACTTCGAACTGTCCCAGGACGGCGAGTGGGCGATCCTCCTGTTCACGCACGCGGGCTGGCGCGAACCGGTCGAGTTCATGAACCACTGCAGCACCAAGTGGGCGATCTTCCTGATGAGCCTGAAGTCCCTGGTCGAGACGGGTGCCGGTGCTCCGCACCCGCACGACGTACAGATCAGCAACTGGCACTGAGCACCCGGGAGGCCGGACGCCGCGAGTCCGGCACACCGCGCCCGGGCCGGCACCAGCCGGCCCGGGCATGCGGCGACGGGCTCACGCGTACGCGCCCGCGAACCAGGACGCCGCCGCCCGGGTGTGGAGGGGGAAGGCCAGGTCCGACGGGGTGCGCAGGATGTGCCAGCCCGTGGTCTCGTCCGTCGGCTTCGACGCGGGCAGGTCGGCGGCCGGGCGGGCCGGGAGGAGGCCGAAGAGGAGGAGGTGGCCCGCCGGGGAGCTGAGGGCGTCGGCCAGCGTGACCTCCGAGGCCGGGGCGTCGATGCCGGTCTCCTCGCGGAGTTCGCGCACGACGGCGTCGTGCCAGTCCTCGCCGAAGTCGATGAACCCGCCCGGCAGGGCGATGCCGCCGAGGGCCGGTTCGATGGTGCGGGTGATGACGACGAGGCCGGTGCCGTCCGCGTCCTCGACGGGGAGGAGGGTGACGGCCACCGGCAGCGGATTGCGGTAGGCGGTCGCTCCGCAGGCCGCGCAGGTGCGGGGCCAGGCGGGGGTGGAGTACGGCGCTCCGCAGGTGGAGCAGTGCGAGTCCTTCAGGTGTGCCGGCATCCGGCGATGGTATGCCAAGGGGTGTGCGGGTGACGGCTGTTGCCGGACCACCCCGGGGCCGCCGCGGGACGGCCCCGGACGGCCCGGGGCTGCCCCGCGGCTCTGTCGTCTCCGTGCGGCCGTGAGTACCGTGCCCGCATGACATTCAGCTCGTACGAGGAGTTCTGGCCGTACTACGTCGCGATGCATTCGCGCGCCGCCACCCGCTGGATCCATCTCACCGGCACGCTCACCGGTCTGGCCCTGACGGTGTACGGGGTGGCGCGCGGCCGCAGGCGCTACCTCGCCGCCCTTCCCCTGATCGGGTACGGGACCGCCTGGCCGGCGCACTTCCTGATCGAGGGGAACAACCCGGCCACCTTCGGACATCCGGCGTGGTCGCTGCGCGGGGACGCGCAGATGATCGGGATGATGCTGGCCGGGCGCGACGCGGAGTTGGCGGAGATCGCGCAGAAGTGGCTTGCCGAGAACCCGTGCCAGGGCTGCCCGCCCGTGGGAGACTCCTGAGGTCCAGATACCTGACGATCCGTCAGGTCACTGACCAGGGAGGGGCATCGTGGCACGCACACGCACACCCGTCGTGAGCGGGTGGTTCACCGAGGACGGGCCGGACGGCGGTGGATTCCGGCTGCTCGGCACCCGGTGCTCGGCCTGCACCGCCGTGTTCTTCCCGCGCGCGGACGCCTACTGCCGCAATCCGCACTGCCCCGGTGGCGGCGAACTCGCCGAGGTTCCCCTCTCCCCCCGCGGCCGGGTCTGGTCCTACACCGACGGGCGCTACCGGCCGCCGGCTCCGTACGTGTCCGACCCGGCCGCGCCCTGGGATCCGTACACGCTGGTCGCGGTGGAGCTGGAGGCCGAGGGGATGGTGGTGCTGGGGCAGGCCGCACCCGGGGTGCGGGTGGCCGATCTCGCGGTCGGGATGGAGGTCGAGGTGGTCGGGGGCGTGCTGAACGAGGACGCCGGGACCGCCTGGACCACCTGGCACTTCCGGCCGGTGGGGGGCGCGGAGTGAGCGCCTCCAGCGCGGACATCGCCGTCCTCGGGGCCGGCATGCACCCCTGGGGCAAATGGGGCCGCAGCTTCGTCGAGTACGGACGGACCGCCGCGCGCGCGGCGCTGGCCGACGCCGGCCTGGACTGGACGGACGTGCAGTCGATCGTCGGCGCCGACACCGTCCGCTCCGGGTACCCGGGTTACGTGGCCGGTGCCACCTTCGCCCAGGCCCTCGGCTGGCAGGGCGCGCGGGTGACCAGCGTGTACGCCGCCTGTGCGTCCGGCGCCCAGGCCATCGGGGCGGCCCGCGCGCAGATCCTTGCGGGCCTGGCCGACGTGGTCCTCGTGGTCGGGGCGGACGCCGCGCCCAAGGGGTTCTTCGCACCGGCGGGCGGGGACCGGCCCGACGATCCGGACTGGCTGCGGTTCCGCGTGCTGGGCGCCACCAACCCGGCGTACTTCGCGCTCTACGCCCGGCGCCGGATGGCCCTGCACGGGGACACCCTGGAGGACTTCGCCCGGGTCAAGGTGAAGAACGCGGCGGCCGGGCTGCTAAATCCGCACGCCCGCTACCGCAAGGAGGTCACGGCGGAAGAGGTCGCGGCCTCGGCGGTGGTCGCCGATCCGCTCCGGCTGCTCGACATCTGCGCCACCTCCGACGGGGGCGCGGCCCTGGTGCTCACCAGCATGGACTTCGCGCGGGCGCGCGGGGTGGCCGATCCGGTGCGGATCCGGGCCGTCTCGACGGTGACGCCCACGTATCCGCGGACGGTGCTGGACCTGCCCGACATCGCCACCGACTCGTCGGCGGCCGTCGCGCCGGCGGCCGGGTCCTTCCGGTCCTCGATCGCCCGCGCCGCCTACGAGGAGGCGGGGCTCGGCCCGGACGACCTCTCGCTCGCCGAGGTGTACGACCTGTCCACCGCGCTCGAACTGGAGTGGTACGAGGACATCGGGCTGTGCGGGGAGGGCGAGGGCGCGAAACTCCTCCGGGAGGGAGCGACGGCTCTGGGCGGCCGCATCCCGGTCAACACCAGTGGCGGGCTGGCCTCCTTCGGGGAGGCGGTGCCGGCGCAGGCCATCGCGCAGGTGTGTGAGCTGACCTGGCAGTTGCGCGGTACGGCCGGGGACCGGCAGGTGGCCGGCGCGCGCGCCGGGATCACCGCCAATCAGGGGCTGTTCGGCCATGGCTCGGCCGTCGTCGCCGTGCGCTGAACAGCTCGTGTTGTCCGAACGCTTGACGGCCCCCGGCAGCAGGTTCACACTCGCTCCACAGTCCCGCGCCGCGACCGGGACCCGAGACCCCCCGTGAGAGCTGCGGCCCGTACCCCAGTCGGCGGGGGTACGGGCCGCCTCCATGCCGGCGGCCGCTGACGGGCCCCGTATCGGCGGCCCGGTGGCGACGGCCGGTCTGTCAGGGCCCGGCGGCAGGAACCCGGTGTCGGGCGCCCGGTGTCAGGCGCCCGCCGAGAGGCTCCGGCGCCGCTCGCGCGCCAGGGACATCGCGTGCTCCACGACCCCCACCAGCACGTCCTTCACGGACTCCCGGTCCCGGGCGTCGCACAGCAGCACCGGGACCCCGGGATCGAGGTCGAGCGCCGTCCGTACGGTCACCACGGGGTGCCGGTCGGCTCCGTCGAAGCAGTTGACCGCGACCACGAAGGGAATCGCGCGCCGTTCGAAGTAGTCGATGGCGGCGAAGCAGTCCGCGAGCCGGCGGGTGTCCGCGAGGACGACCGCGCCGAGCGAACCCTGCGCCAGCTCGTCCCACAGGAACCAGAACCGGTCCTGCCCGGGCGTGCCGAACAGGTACAGGACCAGGTCCTCGCGGAGCGTGATGCGCCCGAAGTCCATGGCCACGGTGGTGGTGCTCTTGCCCTCCACTCCCCCGGTGTCGTCGACACCGACGCCCGGCTCGGAGAGCCGTTCCTCGGTGCGCAGGGGTCTGATTTCGCTCACCGCGCTGACCAGGGTGGTTTTGCCCACCCCGAAGCCGCCCGCGACCAGGATCTTCAAGGTCAGCGGCTCGACCGGCGACACCGCGTGCATGGCACCGGTGCGGCTAAAGCGCCCGAAGGCCATCGATCACCTCACGCAGAATGGATTCATCGGGCAGTTCGGCCGGCGGTACCGGCCTGGTCACGTGGACCAGTTCCTCGTCGACCAGGTCACCGATCAGGACGCGGACGACCCCGACCGCGAGGTCGAGATCGGCTGCCAGTTCGGCGACCGACTGCGGTCGGCCCCGGCACAGCCCGAGGATGTGGGCGTGTTCCGGGGAGAGGGTCATGTCCCAGACCGGATCGTCGGCCGCCGGTTCGGCGACGACGAGCGCGATCAGGTCGAGGCGGTGCTGGCCCGCGTGGCTGGTCCGGCCGCGGGTCATGGCGTACGGACGGACGACGGGACCCGCGTCGTCGTCGAACCAGTGCGCGTGGTCGGGGTCCGGGTAGGACGCGTCGTCGTAGGACGGGTCGTCCGAGAAGCCGGCGGTAAGGTCGGCGGGGTGGTCCTGGCCTGAATCGCTCATGCCCTACGACTCACCCTCCGGCTGGCAGCCCGGTGCGCGGGGCGGTCGCCAGGTGGTCGCCGACGCGCTTGACCATCAGCGTCATCTCGTACGCCACCTGCCCGACGTCGGAGTCCGCGTCGGCCAGCACGGCCAGGCAGCTGCCGTCGCCCGCGGCCATGACGAAGAGGAACGCCTCGTCGAGCTCGACCACGGTCTGGCGGACCCGGCCGGAGTCGAAGTGCCGGCCGACGCCTTTGGCCAGGCTGTGGAAGCCGGAGGCGACCGCCGCCAGGTGCTCGCTGTCCTCGCGGGTCAGGTCCTTGGAGCTGCCCGTGGGCAGGCCGTCGCCGGAGAGGACCACCGCCTTGCGGATGGAGCCGACCCGGTCGACGAGCTCGTCGAGGAGCCAGTTGAGCGGGCCGGAGCCGCGGCCCCTGGTGTCGTTGCCGGTCTGCGGTGCGGTCATCGACCGTCCCCTTCGTTCTCGTTCGCGGGACCGCCGGCGGCGGATGTGCCTGCCTCGGTCTCGGACTTCTGCTGTGCGTGCTGGTTGCGGCCCGCCGTCCAGCCACGCTGGAGTGCGGACATGCGCGTACGTACGTCATCCGCGTCGCGGTCGGCCACCTGGTCGGGTGCGGCTTCGGCGGGTGCGGCGGACGTGGACTTCTTGAGCTGGGGCGCCAGGCTGGCCTGACGGACCCGGCGGGGCAGCCCGCCGATGCCGGGGGCGGGTGCGGCGGCCCCGGCATCGGAGCCGGCGGTGGAGGCCGGGTCGGGCTGCGGGACCACGGACGACGGGCGGGGCTCCACCCGGCGGCCGTGTTCGGCGACCAGAGTCGGGGTCGGGCGGCGGCGCGGCAGCGGTACGGCGCCCTGGGTGCGGGAACCGTCCGGACGCGAGGCCTCCACGCGCTGGGTGTCGAGCCGGACCGGGCCGGTGGGGCCGAGCGGCTCCCGGTCGCGGTCGCCCTTGCGGGAGCCTCCTCGCTCCGCGTGCCGGTCGGTGTGCGGCCGGTCGGCCGGGCGCAGGCCCAGGAGGGCGCTGCGCGGAGTGCCGTTCGGCGGGGTCTCGTCGTCGAGGGTCGCCATGACCGGGCGGCCGGCGGTGCCGGTGCGGCTCGTGATCGCCGTGGGGGCGTCGTCGAGCACCGCGGGGTCGTCCAGGCCGTCGAGGCGGTCCAGGCCGTTCAGACCGCCGCCCACGAGCGGGGCCTCCAGCTCGACCGGGCCGCGCAGTTCGGCCGGGGGCAGCGGGCGGCCCGAGGGCGCGCGCTCCATGACGGCGGGTGCGGACCGCTCGGCGGCGCCCCTGCCGAGGTGGCCGGCCTTCTCGGACCTGCCGGGCTTGGCGGCGGCCCGGGCGCCGTCGAACCGCGCGCCGGCGCCGTTGGTCTCGGGGGCCTCGGTCAGCAGGCCCACGGGCAGGAAGACCACCGCGGTGGTGCCTCCGTACGGGCTGGGCTGGAGGACGACCTTGACGTTGTGGCGCTGCGCGAGGCGGCTGACGACGAAGAGGCCGAGGCGGTCGGTGTCGGAGAGTTCGAACTCGGGGGTCTCGGCGAGCCGGAGGTTCGCGTCGAGCAGCGCCTCCGGGGTCATGCCGAGGCCGCGGTCGTGGATCTCCAGGGTGAAGCCGTTGGCGACGCGCTCGCCGTGCACCTGGACCGCCGTGTGCGGCGGCGAGAACACGGTTGCGTTCTCCAGGAGTTCGGCGATGAGGTGGGTGATGTCGGCGACGGCCGGGCCGACGATGCCCAGGCGGGTGAGCCTGCGGACCTCGATGCGCTCGTAGTCCTCGACCTCGGCGACGGCGGCCCGTACGACGTCCATCAGCTGGACGGGCTTGCGCCACTGGCGGGAGGGTGCGGCGCCGGAGAGGATCACCAGGCCCTCGGCGTGGCGGCGCATGCGGGTGGTCATGTGGTCGAGGCGGAAGAGGTCGGCGAGCTCCTCGGTGTCCTCGGTACGGCGTTCCATGGTGTCGAGGAGGGTCAACTGGCGGTGCAGCAGCACCTGGTTGCGGCGGGCCAGGTTGACGAACACCTCGGAGACGCCGCGGCGCAGGTCGGCCTGCTTGACGGCGGCCTCGACGGCGGCGCGCTGGAGGGTGTTGAGGGCCTGGCCGACCTGGCCGACCTCGTCCTTCTCGTACTCGAGGTGGGGCGACTCGGTCTCCACGTCCACCTGCTCACCGGCGGCGAGGCGGCGCATCACGCTGGGCAGCCGGACGCCGGAGGCCTCGTGGGCCTCCTTGCGGAGCCGGGAGAGGTCGCGGACCAGGTCGCGGCCGATGCGCACGGAGAGGATCAGGGACACGATCAGGGCGAGGAAGCCGAGGATGCCGGCCGCGGCGGCCTGGACCATGACGTCCCTGGCGACGGGCTCGATGCGCTGCTGGTAGCGGTCGCCGGCGGCGGTGTTCATGGCCGCCAGGTCGTCCAGGACCTTGGCCGCGGCCTCGTCCCACTGGGCGGCGGTGATGTTGCGCGGCTTGTTGACCGCGCCGCCGGCTATGAAGCGCTCCTCGGCATCGCGCAGGGGCTTGGTCGCGGGGTCCTTCCAGTACTGCTCGAAGTGCTCACGGTCGTCGGCGGTGAGGGTCACGAGGTTGAACTCGTAGAGCAGGGTGCGATTGGCTACGAAGTCGGTGACGTGGCGCACGTCGGGGGCGGTCACGTTGCGCGCGGCGAGGGCGGAGGCGATGACGGCGTCCTCGCGGGAGAGCAGTTCGCGGGCGCGGCTGATGCCGACGAGGGCGCGGCCTTCCTTGTCCACCTCCACGTTGTCCAGACCGTGGAGGTTCATGAGGAAGTCGTAGCAGGGGTCGACCAGCCGGTTGTAGAGCTCCAGGGCCTGGGTGGGGTCCAGGGCGTTCTGGTCGACGGAGCGGCGCATGGAGCCGATGCCCTGGAAGGCGGAGACGATCGAGCGCAGGCGCTGGGCGCTCTGCGAGCTCAGCTCGTCGATGACCTTGGGGTCGCGGGCGCTGACGCTGATCGCCTCGACGGCTTCGTCGGTCTCGGCGCGGCGCTTGGTGAGTTCGGCCGTGGCGGTGGCGGCCCGGGGGTCGCCGAGGACGACGAGGGTCTGGCGCCGTTCCTTCTGGATGACGCGGGCGACGTCCTCGATCGGGTAGCCGACCTTGTCGATGACGTAGGCCACGTCGAAGAGTTGAATGGCTTCACGGCCGGTGATGACCGTGGCAAAGCCCCAGAGCGCGGTCAGGGAGACGAGCGGCACAAGGAGCAACGCCACGATCTTCCGGCGGATGGACTTCCCGCGAAAGCGCATGGCCTCCCCAGCCTCCCCCAGGTCAACCCCGTTACCGGGGGTCGGTGTTCCGTCATTTAAACGGCGTGAGCCTACTACTGCTGCGGGGCAGCTTCGAAGGCGTGTCCGGACGTTTTCGGCCTGCCTCCGGTACGAAGATCACCAGTTGTCCGACACTTCCGGTCAAGTGCGGCCCGATATGTGGCAGATGACACTTGGTGAGGCGTCCCTTCCCGCAACCCGATGGATGGCTGGAATTGTTCGTTCCGCGATCATTCCGGCCCGTGAAGGCATCCGCGATGCGGGAATCTCTCGGCAGCGCCGAACGTCTCTCTGTTCGAGGGGGCACGTCGGATCCGAGGTTGTGGGTAGACGTGATGGGTGGACGTGGTGAGCGGACGCGGCGAGTCGGCCGCGGCGAGTGGATGTGACGCAAGGGCATGGCGGACCGCGCGGTGGGGAGTGAGCGGACCATGAGCAGGTACGAAGGCGGCGGCGAGGGTGCGGGAGCGGGGGCAGGCACGGGGGCGGGCGCGACCGGGCGGGGCCTGTGGGTCGAGGAGCCGGCCCTGCGGCACCGGATGCCGGATCCGGTACGGACCTCGGCGGTGCGGGCGGTGCTGATCGTGGCCGTGACGCTGACCGAGGCAACGATCACGTTCTTCCTGACCCTGACCGGGTCGTGGCTGGCCCTCCCGATGGCGCTCGGCGCGATAGCGGGGACGATCGTGGCCACCTGGGGGGTGCTGGACGTGTGGATCACCCGGCAGATGTGGAACCAGCGGTACGGAGTCCTCTCGGAGCCGAGCAGCACGGCGCGCCGGCTCCGCCGTGAGGCCCGCCGGGCCTCACGGGCGACCCGGAAGGCCGGGAAGGCCCGGGAGGCCCGGGAGGCCCGGGAGGCCCGGGAGGCCGCCGCGGGCCGAATACCCCGCGAGGACGGCCCCCTGGCGGCCTCCGGGCGCTAGTCCGCGCGCTGGCGCCCCGGCGGCGGTGCCCGCGGGCGCCGGCGTCAGGAAACGCCGCTGCGGCGGAACATCCGGGTGGCCGTGATCTCGCCGTGGATGGTCTCCTCCTCGGGGGACTGCTGCGGCAGACCCGGGCGCAGGTGTTCCTCGACGCTGATGTACTTCAGCCCTGCCCGCAGGTCCGCGTCATTGCGCAGCCGGATCACCAGCGGGAACTCGGCGAGCGCCGTGGTGTCGAACAGTCCGGTCGTGTAGAGCAGCTGGACGCCGAGCGCGTCGGAGACCGCCCGCTGGAGCTCCAGCAGGTACGTGGCGTTCGCGCGGCCGATCGGGTTGTCCAGGAACAGCGTGCCCGCGTGCCGGTGCTTGTCGCGGCCGCGGTCGTTGCTGCGCAGGGCCGCCATCGTGCAGTACAGCGCGATCGCGGCGGTCAGCAGCTGCCCGCCGGAGAACACGTCGCCCATCTGGCCGACCGGCACCCGCTCGGCGCGCAGCACCGCGTCCGGCTTGAGGATCTCCACCGAGATGCCCTTGGGCTCCAGGGCCGCCTGGACGCCGCGCAGCAGCAGGGACATGCCGTCACGGCGGCCCTCCCCGAAGGAGGCGGTGCTGTTCTTCTTCACGGCCGCGCGGGTCGCCTCGTCGATGACCTCGCCGAGCCGCTCGGTGAGGGTGGCCTGGTCGGGCTCCTCGAAGCGGATCCGCAGGAACTCCTGGCCCGACCATTCGCCGAGCCCCTCCGGCAGCTGCGAGAGCCGCTGCGCGGAGCGGAGCGTGGCCAGCGCCGACTCGACGAGGCCGCGCAGCCGGTCGACGATGCTGTCGCGGTTGCGCTCCAGCTGCGCCAGCTCGTCGGTCAGGACGCGCAGCCGGGGCGCGAAGGCCGCCGCCCAGGCCGCCGCGTGCTCGGGCAGCGCGGAGGCGGGCAGTTCGCGGATCTGCTGGCGCGCGGGGGTGCGTACCTGCTCGTAGCGGGTGGCGTTGGCGTGCCGGACCAGGATGTCGCTCGCCTCGCGCACCGCGGAGTCGGCGGCGGAGAGATCGGCCGAGCAGCCGCGCAGGGAGCGGCGGGCCTCGGTGGCCGACTGGCGGGCCTCCTCCAGGGTGCCCTGGTGGGGCACCGGCTCCTGCTCGTCGTCCTGGTGCGTGTGGTCGCGCAGCAGGTCCCGCAGCAGCGCCGCGGTCTCGTCGAAGCCGCCGGCGCCGTCCTCGGCGGTGCGGTGGGAGCGCAGCAGGTCCGCGTGGGCGGCCCGGGCGCTCTCCACGGCCGCGGTGTGGGCGGCGAGCTGGGCGGTGGCCGTACGCAGCAGGGCCTGGGCCTGTTCGACGTCCTCGGGGACGAGTTCCTCGGGGAGTTCGGTGTGCGCCTCCCCCTCGGCGGGGGCGTGCCGTTCGGCCTCGCCGCGCAGTCGGCCGAGCTGCTCGCTCGCGGTGGAGGCGCGGGTCTCCAGCATCTGCACGAGTGCCTCGGCGCGGGCGGCCGCGGCCTGCCGGGAGGGGCCGTCGGCGCCGTCGGTGCTTTCGAGGAGCTGGGCGGCCCGGGTGCGGACCTTGTTGGTGAGGCGGTCGAGTTCGGCCAGGGCGGCGCTCTCGTCGCTCTCGGCGCGGGCCTGTTCGGCGCGCAGGTCGGCGCCGACGCCGACCTTCTCGTAGAGCTGGGAGGCGGCGCGGTAGGCCTCGCGCAGGTCGGGCAGCGGGGCGCGCGGGCCGTCGCCGTCGGGCAGCCGGTCGGGGGCGCCGGCGATCTCGGCGCGTTCGGCGCGCAGGGCGCGGGCGGTGCGGCGGGCGTCGTCGGCGGCGCGCTGGGCGGCCCGGCGGTCCTCGTCGGCCGCGCGGGCCCGGTCCAGGCACACCTCGGCGCGGGCCTCGAACTCGGCTGCGTCGTCGGCGAGTTCGCGGAGCTTGGCCTGCCAGCCCGCGCGCTCGCGCAGCCGGAAGGCGAGACCCGCGAGGGCGTCGGCGACGCGGCGTGCGCGCTGGGCGGTGTCCTGGCGCTCCTCGCGGACGCGGGCCGCGTCGGCGGCGGCTTCGTCGGCCTCGGCGCGTACGGTACGGGCCTCCGCGAGCTCGGCGTCGGTCTCCTCGGCGAACATCCGGGCGGCGGCGGCCGCCTCCGCGAGCTCGGTGAGGCGGCCGGGCGGGCAGCCGGTGCGCCAGGAGGCGAGGCGGGCGGCGAGCTCGCGGTCACCGCCGAGGCGGGCGGCCAGGTCGCGGATCTCGGTGTCGCGGGCAGCGGCGCGGGCACGCAGCGCCTGGCGCTCCTCGTCGGCGGCGTGCTCGTCGTGCATGGCCGGGTTCGGCGGTACGAGAAACACACCGGAGTCGGCGTCGTCGCCGGCCGGCGGCAGCGGGGCCAGCAGCGCGGCGGCCGTACCGACGGCGACGGTGGAGCGGGGCAGCAGGGCGGCGCCGGAGAGGACCTCGCGGGCCCGGCCGTGCGTGTCGGGGTCGGTGATGACGACGCCGTCGACGAGTTCGGGACGGGCGGCGAGGACAGCGGCGTGGTCGGCGGGGTCCACGGACTGGGCGAGGTAGCGCCAGCCGGGCAGGGCGGGAATGCCGTGCTCGCCGAGGTACTCGACGGTGGCGAGGACGTCAGGGCCGGGCGGCAGCAGGCCGCCGTCACCGAGCGCGCCGAGGATGCGGGCGTCGTCGGCGGCGGCGGTGCGGAGCTCGAAGAGCTGGCGTTCGGCCGAGGCGACCCGGTCGGTGAGCAGGGTGCGCAGGTCGTCGGCGTTCCGGTCGAGGTCGGCGACCGTGAGACCGCCGCCTCCGGCGGCTTCGGGTCGCCCGCCGGGCCCGGCCTGGGCCGGACCGTGCCCGCCGGAGCCGTGCGCGGCCCCGGCCGACGCGGCCTGGCCGGCCTGGGCGGCCTGGGCGCCGGATCCCGCGTAGGGCCCGGAGGCGCCGCTCTGCGTGCGCGGGTGGGGAAGGAAGGAGGCCGGCACCGAGGGGAGGCCCAGCAGCTCCGCCAGGCGCGGGGCGGCGGCGAGGGAAGCCGCGGCCCGGTGCTCGGCGTCGTGGGCGGCCTCGGCCGCGTCGGCGGCGTCCGCCGCACGGGCGGCGGTGAGTTCTGCGCGGGATTCCGCGGCGGCGGCCTCGCGGGCGGCCTCGGCCGCGGCACGGGCGGCTTCCCGGGACTCGTCCCAGGCGGCCACGGCGGTCTTCTCGGCGTCGGTGGCGGCGAGGGCCGCGCGGGCCGGGTCGGCGTCGGGGGCGGTGTCGTCGAGCCAGCCGGCGCGCACGGCCTCGGCGGTCTCCTGCTGGACCTCGGCGAGCCGCGAGCGCAGGTGCTCGGCCTCGCTGCGGGCCCGCTGGGCGGCCGTGGCGGCGGCGGTGGCGTCGCGGTGGGCGTCCTCGCCGGTGACCTGGAGGGCGGCGGAACGCTCCTCCTCCTCGTTGGCGAGCCGCTCGCCGTGCTCGGCAGCGGTGTGCAGGGCGCGGACGAGCTCGCCGGCGGCGGTGGCGCGGGCCGCCAGGGCCGGGGCGGCGTCGCGCTCGGCCTCCAGGATCGCGGCGGCCACGCGGGCGGAGCGGTCGGCGGCGGCGCGGTGGCGCAGCACGTTCTCGGCGGCCTGCCAGGCCGAGTGCAGCGTGCGGGCTTCGAGGAGCTCGCGGCGCTGCGCGGTGGCGGCCTTGTCGGCGACGGTCAGGGCCAGCGAGGCGTGCCGGTAGGCGAGTTCGGCGGAGACGGCGGCGCTGCGGGTGCGGGCTGACTCGGCGGCGGTGACCTGGTGGGCGGCGCCGGTGACCTGCTGGGCGAGGTCGGCGGCCCGGCCGCGCTCCTCGGCGGCGCGGGCGGACAGCCGCCGGGCGAGGGTGCGCGTACGGCGTTCCGCGCCCGCGTGGACGTCGCGCAGCCGGGAGCGGGCCTGGGCGGCCTCGACGATGCGGGTGAGCAGGTCCACCGAGCCGGCGGTGAAGTCCCGTTCGGCCATCAGCTCGGCGCGGCGGCCGAGCTTGTTTCCGAAACCGTGGACGAGGTCGGCGAGGCCGTCCGTGTCGCGGGTGTCGGTGACGGCGCGCAGCAGGAGGTCGGTGAAGTCGGAGTCCTTCTTGACCGCGAAGAGGCCGGCGGCCTCGCCCTCGTCGGCGTTCATCTCGCGCTGGTAGCGGAAGAGTTCGGGGTCGAGGCCGACTTCGGTGAGGTGCTCGTTCCAGCGGTCGTGGATCTCCTCGAAGTACACCTCCAGGTGCGGGTACACCTTGCCGGCCTCGGTGAGGGCGTCGCGGAAGCCCTTCATCGTGCGGCGGCGGCCCTGGGCACCGGAGGCGCCTTCGACGGGCGGGCGTACGGAGGTGGCCTCGGCGACGGGCAGGCTGTCGAGGCTCAGGCCGGGGCCGGGGCGGAAGGAGTACCAGGCCTCGGCGAACTTGCGCGGGTCGTTCGAGACCTGGCGGCCGCGCCATTCGCTGACCTTGCCGACGACCACGCACTCGCCGGTCTGGGTGTGCTGCCACTCCAGGGCGACGTGGCCGCAGTCGTCGGCGAGCAGGAACTTGCGCAGGACGCCGGAGCTGGCGCCGCCGAGGGTGTTGCGGTGGCCCGGGAGCATCACCGAGAAGATCAGCTTGAGGAGGACGGACTTGCCGCCGCCGTTCTCCAGGAAGAGCACGCCGGCGGGCGCGGGGCGGCGCGGCGGTCCGGCGGGCTCGTCCTCGAAGAACTCCGCCTGCGTCGGCGCCGGGTGGGGCACCGGCTCGCCGACTCCGCGCAGGTCGAGCACGGTGTCGGCGTAGCGCGCACCGGCGGGCCCGATGGAGTAGAGGCGGATCCGGGACAGCTCGTACATGGCGGCGGACTCTCGTGGTGTCTGGGTGAGGCAGGGCGTACGGGGATCGGAGCGCGGGGCGCGGCCGGGGGGGCTCAGGCGTGGAACGGGAGCCCGGCGTCGGCGGCCAGGTCCAGGTCGTCGCCCTCGGGCGGCGGCAGCAGGGTGGCGGAGCCGTCGCTGACGGGGACCACGCCGAGCTCCAGGAGCTCGGCCATCGCCGCGCTGCCCGCCATGTCACGGACCTGGAGCTGGTAGCGGGGGGTGGTGCGGTAGGTGCCGCCGGCCTCGTCGCCGGTGCGCTGGAGGAAACCGGAGTCGGTGAGGAAGGCGGCCGCCTTGCCGACGATGCCGGTGGTGGAGCCCGCGAGGCGGCGGGCGTCCTTGGTGGCGCCGGTCGCGCTGCGGCGGGCGTAGACGCGCCAGGCGGCCTCCAGGCCGGGGGCGTCGGAGGCCGGGTCGGTGTTCTCGCCGAGCTCCTCGGCGCGCTCCTCCAGGCGACGGCAGGTCTGCCGGACGAAGGCGTCGACGCCGTTGACGGTGATGCGGCCGATGTAGCCGTCGTCGGCGAGGTCCTCGGGGCGCGGGAAGGCGAGGGCGGCGACGGCGAGATGGGCGAGGCCGTGCAGGAAGCGGTCGGCGGAGTCGGCGGCGGTGCGGCGGGCGTAGTCGCCCATCCGGACGGCGAAGACGGAGTCCTCGTCGGCGGCCACGGCCATGCCGGCGCGTGCGGACACCTCCAGGACGACCAGGCCGAGGCCGGTGGCGACGGCGTCGGCGAGGCGGCCGAAGGCGGGGTCCTCGCGGTAGCGGCGGAGCAGCTCCGCGTACTCGGCGTCACGGGCGGGGAGCAGCTTGGGCTGCAGCCCGAAGGCGACGAGCCGGGCCGCGTCGGCGGCGTCGGCGGGGGTCACCGCGGCGACGGTGGAGGGCACGGCGGGAGCCGACGGCGCGTCGGGCTCGCTCCACGCGGGGTGCTCGGCGTGGTGGTCGCTCACGGGTACGTCTCCTCGGCGGTGCGGGTCGTTCGGGCGGTACGGGTGCACGGTGGTGCGGCGGCTCCGGCGGTGGTCGGGTTCTGTCCGGCGGGGACAGGACCCGGCGGCGCCCATTTCAGCCTCGCCGGCGTTCGAGGCGCGGGGTCTGGGGCGGAGTCCCAGGAATCCCGGCTCCGCCGGGCACCGGGCTCCGCCCGGACCCTCCCCCAGCTACCGCTGGGAGGTGCCCCCTGCTCGAACGCCGGCGGGGCCGGATGTGGCGCCTTTGGGGCCGGATGTGCGAGGCCGGTCATGGCGAGGGCCGTCATGCCGCCTCCGCGCGGTCCGCCGCCATGCCGGCGGCGTCGAGCAGCGCGGTGCCGACGATGAGGTCGGCTCCGCCGAACTCGGGGTCGTCGAGCTGCGTGCCGTCGTCGACGGCGAACAGCAGCCGCTCCTCCCCCTGCCGGTAGGCCGTGCCGACGGCCGGGCTCGCCGCGTGGACGGCCAGCAGCGCCACCAGGTACGGCAGGTCCGGATCGCTGCGGCGGGCCTCCGCGAGCAGGCCGGACAGCCGGCGCGGCGCGTCGTGCGGAAGGTCCAGGAGCTCCATCGCGACGGCGAGCTGCTCCTCGCTGAAGCGGCTGTCGTCCGGGGTGGCGATGAGGTCCGGCTCGGGCATCTCCGCGCCGAGGTGCTCGCGCTCCACCGGCGGGGTCAGCAGGATCTCGACCAGGTCCGCCACCCGCACCGAGACGGGCGTGCGCAGCCCCGCGCCGGAGGCGAAGAACGCGGCGGTCACCCGGCCCGCCTGTTCCAGTGGGAGCGGCAGCAGCGGCGCGACGAGCTGCCCGTAGAGGTCGATGCCGGAGCGCGGCGCCGGGGCGGCGAAGGCCTGGCGGTCCTGTTCGGCGCGGAACAGCGGGCCGGCGTCCAGCAGTCGGGACTGCAGCTGGGTGTGCCGGCGGATGCAGTCCTTGACGATGTCGACGAGCTCGGCGGCGCGGCGCTTGTTCTCCGGCTCCTCCGCCTCGTCGCGCGCCTTGCGGATGTTGGTCAGGATCGCGTTCTCGTGGCGGTACCGGTCGGCGACGTGGTCCAGGGCCTCGGCGATCATGTCGGGCACGGCCTGGAGCCAGTCCACCGCCCGGACGTTGCGGCGCGTGGCGTCCAGCGTCCGGCGCAGGGTCTCGGCGTACTGGACGGTCCGGTAGCGGGCCTGCTCGGCGGCGAGCTGGGCGTCCGCCAGCCGGCCGCGGCTGATCAGGACCTCCAGCTTGACCTCGGCGGCGATCTGGGCGCTGGTGACGTCGGTGTCGAGGGCGCCGACCAGTACGTTGACGGCCTCGTCGGTGGTGCGCAGGTAGACGACGCCGCCGTAGCCGGGGACCTCTTCGATCAGCTTGAAGTCGTAGTCCCGGCGCACGTACACGCCGTCGGGGCCGAACGTGCCGTAGATCGCGCGGAAACCGCGGTCCACGCTGCCGACGTTGATCAGGTTCTCCAGCACCCAGCGGGCCACCCGCTCGTGCTCCGCCGCCGGGCGGGACGGTGCCTGGGCCGCGACGCGCGGCAGCAGCCTGGCCACTATCTGCTCGTGGTCGGCGCCCGTGTCGAAGTCCATGTTGAGCGTGACCAGGTCGATCGCGGCCAGCGCGACCTCCGCCATCGCGTAGACCCCGTACTCGCCGGCCAGATTGGCCTTGCGGACGTCGAGGTCGTGCAGCGGGGCGGTGCAGGCGAGGGCGCGCAGCCGACGGGCCAGGCCCTCGTCGGCGGCCGGGCCCGGCGCCGGGGACGGAAGGGTCTTCGCCGGGGCAGGGAGAGTCACGGACAAAGACTAGGTCCTGTTACTGACAACATCCCAAACGGCATGGTTCGGCCGGATCGTCCCCGGCATCCGTTCCGGCCGCCTGCTCTACGCTCGGCGCATGGCTTCCATGATCGCATCCGCTCCCGTGATCGACCTCAACGCCGACCTCGGCGAAGGCTTCGGACGCTGGACCCTCACCGACGACGAGGCTCTGCTCTCCGTGGTGACGAGCGCCAATGTGGCGTGCGGCTTCCATGCCGGGGACCCGTCGATCATGCGCCGCGTCTGCGAGCTGGCCGCGGAGCGGGGGGTACGGATCGGCGCGCAGGTGTCCTACCGCGACCTGGCCGGCTTCGGGCGGCGCTCCATGGATGTGCCGCCCGGCGAACTCGCCGACGAGGTGGCCTACCAGATCGGGGCGCTGGAGGTGTTCGCCCGGGCGGCCGGCTCCCGGGTGTCGTACGTCAAACCGCACGGCGCGCTCTACAACCGCACGGTGCACGACGCCGACCAGGCCGCCGCCGTGGTCGCGGGCGTCCGGCTGGCGGCCGGGGCCGGTGCCACCGGGGGCCTGCCCGTGCTCGGACTGCCCGGGTCGCTGTTGCTCGCCGCCGCCGGGGAGGCCGGGCTGGCACCCGTACCGGAGGCCTTCGCCGACCGTGCCTACACGCCCGCCGCGACGCTGGTGCCGCGCGGCGAGCCGGGCGCCGTGCTGCACGACCCGGACGCGGTCGTCGCGCGGGCCGTCCGGATGGCCGCCGAGGGCACGGTGACGGCCGCCGACGGCTCCCCGGTGAGCGTGGCCGCGCGCTCGCTGTGCCTGCACGGGGACACCCCGGGGGCGGCCGGGCTGGCCCGCCGCGTCCGCGAGGCACTGGGCGCGGCCGGGGTCCGGGTGGAGGCCTTCGCATGAGGACCCTGGTGGTGGGCGGCGAGGCGCTGCTGATCGAGCTGGACTCGGCGCAGGAGGTCGCCGCGCTCCACGCCGAGCTGCTGCGCCGCCGGGACGCGGGCGAGCTGGGGCCCGTACGGGACCTCGTGCCGGCCGCGCGGACCGTACTGCTGGACGGCGTACGGGACCCGGCCGCGCTCGGTGCCCGGATCGCGCGGTGGGAGGTGCCGCCGCTCGCGCCGACGCAGGGGCCGCAGGTCACCGTCCCGGTGCGCTACGACGGGCCGGACCTGGCGGAGGTGGCCCGGCTGTGGGGGGTGGCCCCCGGGGAGGTGCCGGGCATCGTCGGCGCCACCGAGTTCCGGGTGGCGTTCTGCGGGTTCGCTCCGGGCTTCGGCTATCTGACGGGGCTGCCGGAGCGCCTCCACGTGCCGCGCCGGGACACTCCGCGCACGGCCGTCCCGGCGGGCTCGCTGGCGCTGGCCGGGGAGTACGCCGGGGTGTACCCCCGCTCCTCGCCCGGAGGCTGGCAGCTGATCGGCTCCACGGACGCGGTGCTCTGGGACGCGGATCGGGAACCGGCGGCGCTCTTCGCGCCCGGGGTCCGGGTCCGGTTCACGGAGGGCGACGGCCGTGACTGAGGGGCTGCTGGTGGTACGGCCGGGGGCGCTGACCACGGTCCAGGACCGGGGCCGCCCGGGGTACGCGCACCTGGGGGTCCCGCGCTCGGGAGCGCTCGACACGGCGGCGTACGCGCTGGCCAACCGACTGGTCGGCAACGCGCCGGACACGGCGGCGCTGGAGACGACCCTGGACGGGGTCGGGCTACGGGCCCTGGCTGCGACGGTCGTGGCGGTCACGGGCGCGCCCTGTCCGGTACGGATCTCCGGGCGCCCGGTGGCCTGGGGAGCGCCGGTCCGGCTCCCGGCCGGGGCGGAGCTGGAGGTGGGCCGGGCGGAGTCGGGAGTGCGCAGCTACGTCGCGGTGCGGGGAGGCCTGCCCGTCCCGCCGGTCCTGGGCAGTCGCTCGACGGACCTGCTGTCGGGGCTGGGGCCGCCGGTCCTGTCGGCCGGGATGACACTGCCGGTGGGCCCCGCGGGACCGGACCCGGTGCCCGGGGCGGACGCGTACGGGCTGCCCGCGGCGCCGTCGGAACTGCTGCTCCCGCTCCGGCTCGGGCCGCGGGCGCACTGGTTCACCGGGGCGTCCCTCGCCGGGTTGTGGCGCTCGGAGTTCCGCGTCTCGCCGGCGTCCAACCGGATCGGGCTGCGCACGGAGGGGGGCTCCGCGCTGGTCCGCGCCCGGCCGGGCGAGCTGCCGAGCGAGGGCATGGTGCTGGGCGCGGTCCAGGTACCGCCGGACGGGCTGCCGGTGGTGTTCCTGGCCGACCACCCCGTGACGGGCGGCTACCCGGTGGTGGGCGTGGTCCCGCCGGGCCCGGCCCTGGACGCGGCGGCCCAGGCCAGGCCGGGCGTCCCGGTCCGGTTCGTACAGGCCCGATGAAACGCTTTCGGGGGCTGCGGCCAAGAACGGGGTGAGGGGGCCGACCGGGCCCCCGAGGCAGGGGAGGAACCGGGTGCGCAGCCCACGACAGGAAACCGGGCCGCCGGATCTCACCACGCACGAGGGGTTCGGTGCGTTCTACGAGGAGCACATCGACGCGGTCCTCGGCTTCGTCACCCGCCGGGTCGCCGACCCGCACTTGGCGGCGGACCTGACCGCGGACATCTTCCTGGCGGCGATGGGATCGGCCAAGGGCTACCGGAACGACAGGGGGGTGCCGGTCGCCTGGCTGTTCGGAATCGCCCGCAACATCCTGGCGGGCCACGCCCGCGGGCAGGCCCGGGAGAGCGGGGCAATGGCCCGCCTCAGCGGCCGCCGACTGCTGGAGGACGAGGACGTGGCGGCGCTGGAGGAGCGGATCGACGCCCAGCGCGCGTTCAGGGAGCTCGCGGAGCGCCACGCCGCCCTGTCCGAGCCGCTGCGCGCCGCCCTCGATCTGGTCGTGCTCGACCAGCTCACCCCGGCCGAAGCCGCCCAAGCCCTCGGCGTCACCCAGGCGACGGTCCGGGTCCGCCTGCACCGGGCCCGGCGCGCCCTGGGTGCCCCGGGCTCCATGACCGCGCGCCAGATGGAGGCAGCCCGATGAACAGCAGGCCCAGTGGCTTCGAGGAGCGGCTGAAGGCCGCGCTCCTGGCCCGTCTCCCGGAGGCCGTGCCCACGCCCCCCGCCCGGTCCTTCGCCCGGCGGTACGGCATTCCGCTCGCGGTGGGCGCCGCCACGGCCACCGTGGTCGCCGTCATGACCCTCACGGGCGGCAACCGCACCGGGTCCCTGCCGGCCGGCACGCCGAGCCGTTCGGCCTCGGACGCGCCCGAGATCAGGAGGGAGCCGGACGGGTCGCTGCGGTTCGATCCGCCCCAGCAGGCTCAGCTCCCGGCTCTGGCCGACCGGCTGAAGGAACTGGGGGTCCAGGCCGTCGCGGTCCCGCCGCTGCCGGAACTCGAGTGCAAGGCGATCAGGGGCTGGGAGCGCGGCCCGAAGGCCGATCCCGCGGCCGGTGTGTCGCGCGGCGATGACGGACGCACCCTCAAGGTCAACCCGAAGGCGGTCCCCCCAGGACACACGCTCGTCCTCGCGTGGGCGTACTTCCAGCCGTGGTGGGAGGGGAAGCAAGGACTCGCCTTCGGAGTCCTGCCGAACGACTGGGTCCCGCACTGCTCGGCCGACTACCGGGAGGACTTCCTGGAGGCGCTGCGGTCGGGGCCCCCCACCCCACCCCCCGGCGTACCGGCCACCATTTCGCCCTGATTGCGCTCCGCGACCGCACGCCGTCACAGCACTCGGCCCGGCCCCCTCTTGTCAGGGGGCCGGGCCGAGTGGTGTCGGTGGGGCTGCCGGGGGCGCTACACGGCCGACTCCGGGGTGATGCGGCTGCGGACGGCCGACTGGACGTCCTCCTCCTCGGCCGGGTCGGTGGCCAGGCGGCGCAGTCGGGGTGCCACGCGGGCGTCGGCCGTTTCGGCGTGGCGGGCCGCCACCTCTCGGGTGGTCTCCTCGCAGTCCCAGAGGCATTCGACGGCGAAGCCCGCCGCGAAGGTGGGGTCGGTGCTGGCCAGGGCCCGGGCGGCCCGGCCGCGCAGGTGGGACGAGGCCGTCTCGCGGTAGATGTGGCGCAGCACGGGGGCCGCGCAGCTGATGGCGAGCCGGCCGGCTCCGTCCACCAGGGCGAACAGCCGCCGGGTGTCCGGGCCCGCGCCGCGAACCGTGGAGCGCAGGGCGCCCAGGACCAGGACGGCGTCCTCGGCTCCGCCGCGCGCGGCGAGGGTGGCCGCGGCGGCCTCTCCGAGGGCGTCGGGTCGGTGGACCCAGCGTCGGGCCCGATCGACGGCCCCGGGGCCGCACATCCGCTCGTAGGCGGCCACGGCGGGCTCGTCGGCGGCGGCTTCGATGAGGTCCAGTACGGCCGGGTTGTCCGGTTCGGCGAGGACCAGGTGGTGCAGGGCGGTGGCCCGGGCGGCCTCGCCGTCGGCGCCGGCGGCGGCCGCGAGGATCGCGGAGCGGTCCTCCGGCTGGGCCACGGCGGCCAGGCAGCGGGCTGCGGGGACGTGCAGCGGGGTACCGCGGCGCAGGCCGTCGGCGGCCCAGTCGAAGACGGCCTGGACGCCCCAGCCGGGCCGGGGCCCGCTCGGGCTCATCTGCCGCTGCCAGCGGTCGAAGGAGCCCTGCTGACGGGCGGCGCGCAGGCGCTCCCCGTACTGGGGGGTCGCCTCCCACAGGCACCACGGGCGGGGCTCGTAGGCATCGCGGACGGCGGCGGCCAGCCGCGCCTCGCCCTCCGCCGTGGCGGGGAAGCGGGCGAGGACGGCCGCGGCCAGGGACCGCAGGCCTTCGTCGTCGTCGCGCAGGGCCAGCTCGTCGAGCGCCCAGGCCCAATTCGCCCCGGAGGCCGCGTACCGGCGCAGCACAATGAGCGCGTCGTCGCGGCCGTACGAGGCCAGGTGGCCCAGGACGGACAGGGCGAGGCCCGTGCGGTGGTCCTCCTCGTCGACGAGGTCGTCGGCGCTGAAGAGGTGGGCCTCGATCTCACCCAGCGGACCGGCGAGGTCCAGGTAGAGCCGGGCGTAGTACAAGGAGCGGTTCTCGACCTGCCAGTCCTGGCGCGGGTCGCGGAGCACGCAGTGGTTGAGGGCCTCGAGGGCCTCCGCCCTGGGTGCCGCGAGTGCGTGCAGCGTGCCGTCGCCGCGGCCCCGCTGGAGGAGCCCGAGCAGGGTACCGCTCGGCGCTATGACTGGTTCGAACATGGGAATGGCCTCAAATCAAGCTGGGGACGCAACCGGGAATCGGGATTCACAGGGCCGCGTAACAGCATGTGAGGACGTCCGCCGTCATGTTCCGCTCGATGTAGACCATTGCCTTCTCACTCTCGTCGGTGCTTCGTGACCATGGAGGCCGGGCCGGCCGGCACACCCTTCGTGTCTCGCCCGCTTCTGCCCGTCCCCCGTGCTCGCGAATCGAATCCGACGCCATGATGACCCAGCCGGTTTGTGCGCCGCGACCACATTTATGGCCGCCGTGACCAACCTGTGAGGTCGGGCTGTGCCCGGGCCGGGCCAGATCCCCGGCAAAACCGGACTACTTGGCTCCGAAAAGTTCCAGCAGGTCGGCCTTGGCGAACATGCGCGCCGTGTCCACGGCGGAGGGGGTTCCGGCGTTCGGGTCGGCCCCTCCGGCGAGCAGGGCCCGGATGACGGCCTCCTCGCCCTTGAAGACCGCACCGGCGAGCGGGGTCTGACCTCGGTCGTTGGCACGGTCGGCCTCGGCGCCGCGGGCCAGCAGGGCCGACACGGCGTCGGCGTGGCCGTGGTAGGCGGCGAGCATGACCAGGGTGTCCCCGCGGTCGTTGGTGAGGTTCGCCGGGACGCCGGCGTCCAGGTACGCGGTGAGCGTCTCGGTCTCACCCTGGCGGGCGAGGTCGAAGATCTTGGTGGCCAGCTCGATGACGTCCTCGTCGGGGACGCCCTGGGAGCCGGGGCCCTCCGCGGCGTGCTCGCTCATGGTTCGTACCGCCTTTCACTCGTTGCTGACATGGTCCACCCGCCCGTCGCGGCAGCGAGGACCCGGCCGGGCCGGGCGGGCAGGGGGGTGCACGGCACTGCGTCCGTACGGGTGAATCGCCAGAGTAGCGCCCTGGCCTGCACATGTCCGGGTCGGGCCGAGGCAATGATCAGCCTCGACCCACCCCGGGCCGGGCACGCCAGCCGGGCTGAGCCGGTCAAGTGAAAAACCCGGAGATTCACCCGTATGCACCTTTTGTCGCATTGATACTTCCTGTGAGCCTGGAAGAACTGATGGTGACTGTCCCCACCCACCAGGAGAAGACCTCATGGTTCTGTCCATCTCAGGCGTGGTCCTGCTCGGCATCATCTGCTTCCTCTTCTTCAAGAAGGACGGGATGAAGCTGACGCACGCGTTCGTCTGCTCGCTCTTCGGCTTCTTCCTCGCCGGCTCCGCCATCGCCCCGAGCATCACGGCGAGCACCGCGAGCCTCGCGAGCCTGCTCGGCGGGATCAAGCTCTAGCCCGGCCATCACGCGGCTCCGCCAGCGACACCCGAATCACCGTCACACCCACAACTCCAGGAGACGCCCGTGGCCCGGCGCCCACTTCCCCGCATCCTCAGCAGCGGCACCGTGTCGCTGTCCCGGGGCCGCGACCTCGCTCGCACGGCCGCCGACAGCGCCACGGACGTCCTCCATCCGCTCCTCGTCATCGGACGCGGCCTGCGCATCCTGGCCGCGGCCGGGCGGCGCCGGTGGTCCGAGACCCCCAAGGACAAGCGTGGTCCCGCGCTCTTCCTGGGGGCCGCCTGCGTCCTCGTGGTCGCGCTCGTCCCCTACGGCCCGCTCCTCGCCATGATCACCCTCATGGCGGCGGCGGCCTGGCACGGACGCGACCGCACCCCGGCGAAGACCGGGCCCAGCGATGCCGAGACCGAACGGCTCGGCTCCCTCTACGAAGCCCTCGTGCCGTACTTCTCCATCCCGGAGGACCCGAGCCCGCTCTTCGCCCACGGCGGGGACTGGGACCAGGCCTTCAGCGGCTACGAGTTCGACGAGGCGGGCCGCATCACCCGGCTCCACATCCGCTACCCGGCCTACTTCACCGACGGCGAGGCCACCTCACGGGCCCGGATCGAGGCACTGCTGCACGCCAAGTCCGGGCGCGGACGGGAGTATCTCTTCGACTGGGACGAGGAGGGCAACCAGCTCGACCTGAGGGTGCTGGCGGCGCTGCCGACGGGCATCGCCGCCCAGCCGTTCGTCACCTCGCCCGGCGAGACCGTACTGGGCTTCACCGACGCCGGCAGCGTGCAGCGCACCCTGCCCGTCCTGGAGGGCGACGAGCCCCGCGACGTGCCGCCGGTGATCTGGCGCACCGGGCCCCGCTCCACCGAGCCCCACCTGCTGGCCGTCGGCCAGCCCGGCAGCGGCACCTCCACCCTGCTGCGCTCCGTCGCCCTGCAGGCCCTGCGGCACGGGGGCGACGTACTGATCGTCGACGGCGGGGGCAGCGGCGAGTACGCGTGCCTGGCCGGCCGCAGCGGCGTCCTCGCCGTGGAGTGCGGGCCGACCGGAGCGCAGGCCACGCTCGAATGGGCCGCGCAGGAGACCGAGCGGCGGCTGATCGCCACCCACCGGGCCCGTGAGGTCGGTCGGCCGGCGCCCGAGAACACCCGGCGGCCCCTGTGGATCCTGCTGGACCAGCCGACCGTGCTGGCCCACCTCGCCGTCGCCGAGGGCGGACCCGATCCACTGGCCCAGTTGCAGGTGCCGCTGCGGCACGGACGGCCCGCGCACGTGACCGTGGTGGTGGCCGAGCAGTTCGGGCACCTGGAGCTGCTGAACGACTCCGTCTGGCAGCACACCCGCGCCCGCGTCGTCCTCGGGCCCGCCGCCGTCCAGCAGATCGCGGACGTTCTGGGACTGCCGCCGCACACCACCCCGACGGCTCAGGTGCCGCCGGGACGCGGGTACGCCCGGCTCGGCACCGGGCCCGTGCACCGCCTGCAGGTGCCCGCCACCCCGGACCCGTACGACGAGGGCACCCAGCCGGCGTACCGCCAGGCCGTGCTGGAGCTGCTGCCGGACCGGCTCGTGAAGCCGGTGCAGCCGCCCGCCCAGGGTTCGGCGGTCGACGCGTCGGAGATGCCCGAGGTGCCGGCCGAGACTCCGTAGCCCGGCGGGGCGCGGTGTCCCTGCGGCCCGGACGGCGCCGCGCCCCGCCCCGGGCCGGGCTACGCCACGAAGGTGCGGGGCGGTTCCGCCCCGCTGCCGCCGGCGCCCGTCCCGACCAGCCGGGCCGCCGCCGCCAGGCGGGAGGCGGCCTCCTCGGCCACCGGCCCGCCCACGGTGAACGGCAGCCGGACGTACCCCTCGAAGGCGCCGTCCACGCCGAACCGCGGCCCCGAGGGGACCCGTACGCCGACCCGCTCCCCCACCTCGGCCAGCCGGGAGCCGGAGAGCCCGCCCGCGCGGGCCCACAGCGTCAGCCCGCCCTGCGGGACCTCGAACTCCCAGTCGGGCAGTTCCCGGCGCACCGCCGCGACCAGCGCGTCGCGGTTCTCCCGGGCCTGCCGGCGGCGGATCCGGACGGCCTCCTGCCAGCCCCCGGTCCGCATCAGCCAGTTCACCGCGAGCTGTTCCAGCACCGGGGTGCCCAGGTCCGCGTAGGCGCGGGCGGCGACCAGGCTGCGGATGACGTCGGGGGCGGCGCGGACCCAGCCGATCCGCATGCCCGCCCAGAAGGCCTTGCTGGCGGAGCCGACGGTGATGACGGTGCTGCCGGCCGGGTCGAAGGAGCACACCGGGCGGGGCATCTCCAGGTCCGGGTCCAGCTGGAGCTCCAGCATGGTCTCGTCGGCCACCAGGACGGTGCCGGCCGACCGGGCGGCCTCCACCATGGCGCGGCGCTGGTCCTCGGAGGCCAGGGCCCCGGTCGGGTTGTGGAAATCGGCGACCACGTAGGCGAGGCGCGGTGCCGAATCGCGCAGCACCTGCCGCCAGACGTCCATGTCCCAGCCGCTGAGGCCGTCGGCCATGGCGACGGGGACGAGGCGGACCCCGGCGGCGCGCATGAGCTGGAGGATGTTGGCGTAGGAGGGGGACTCGACGGCGATCCGCTCCCCGCGCCCGGCGAACAGACTGCAGATCGCGTCGATGGCGCCCATCGCGCCGGTGGTGACCATGATCTGCTCGGGCATGGTGGGAATGCCCTGCTCGGTGTAGCGGTCGGCGAGCATCCGGCGCAGCGCGGGCAGGCCCGCCGGGTAGTCCCCGTGGGTGTGCGCGTACGGCGGCAGCTCCTCCAGGGCGCCCTGGACGGCCTTGGTGAGCCAGGGTTCGGGAGCCGGGAGCGCGGCGCAGCCGAGGTCGATCATCGAACCGAGGGACTCGGGCGGCAGCGGCTCCAGACCGCGGGCGGGAAGCGGGTTCCCGGCCGGGACGGAGGTCCAGCTGCCGGCGCCCCGGCGGGACTCCAGGAACCCCTCGCCTCGCAGGGCCTCGTACGCGGCGGCGACGGTGGTGCGGCTGAGCGAGAGGGCGACGGCCAGCTCGCGCTCGGCGGGCAGCCGGGCGGCAACCGGAATGCGGCCTTCGAGGACGAGGAGCCGGATGCCGTCGGCGAGGGTCCGGTAGGCGGGCAGCTTGCGCGCGCCGGGAGCGCTGGGCCGCTCCTGCTGGGAGGTGATGAGACGGGCGAGCTGTGCGGCACCGACCGCTGAGGTCCATTCGGCCATGCTGTCCGGTCCACCTTCGTCGAATTGGCCTCGCCCGACCGGGGGCGGCGCCGGTATTGGATTCCTTCCGCGCCCACAGCCTGTCACGCCGGGGGCCACCCGGGCCAGAGCGGGGTGGCACGTGGGCCCGGCGGCGCGGGCCGCACGGCCGCGGAGACGCGCCGTTCACCACGCAGCCATGCGGCCGCACCCGTCCCACGGGTAACAAGAGGCATACTGCCGCCGTGACGCACGTACGCCTTCGCCATCCCTATCTGGACCACCCGGCTCCGATCCCCTTCGCACACCGGGGAGGCGCCGCGGACGGTCTGGAGAACACCGCCGCCGCCTTCCGCCGGGCCGCCGAGGCGGGCTATCGGTACTTCGAGACCGATGTGCACGCCACGGTCGACGGGAAACTGGTCGCCTTCCACGACTCCACGCTGGACCGGGTCACCGACGGCCGGGGCCGGATCGCCGAGCTGACCTGGAAGCAGGTAAGCGAGGCCAAGGTGGCGGGCTCCGAGCCGCTGCCGCTCTTCGAGGAGCTGCTGGAGGAGTTCCCGGACGCCCGCTGGAACATCGACATCAAGGCCGAGTCGGCGCTCCACCCGCTGGTCAACCTGATCGCACGGGCCGGGATCTGGGACCGGGTCTGCGTCGGCTCGTTCTCGGAGAGCCGGGTGGCCCGAGCCCAGAGGATCGCCGGCCCGCGGCTGGCGACTTCCTACGGTGTACGCGGGGTGGTCGGTCTGCGGCTGCGCTCGTACGCCATTCCCGCGGCGCTGCGCGTGGGCGCCGTGGCGGCGCAGGTTCCGGAGACGCAGGCCGGCATCCGCGTGGTCGACCGCCGCTTCGTACGCACCGCGCACGAGCGGGGACTCCAGGTGCACGTCTGGACCGTGAACGAACCGGAACGTATGGAGGCTCTCCTCGACCTGGGTGTCGATGGCATCATGACCGACCGGATCGACATCTTGCGCACGGTGCTGGACCGACGCGGGGCCTGGGCCTGACTCGCCCTTCGTCCCCCGCGCGGACCAGGCGGCCGCTGCGGTACGGGACGAGCGAGGGGGACACCGCATGAGTGCGGAAGACAGCAGCAGGAGCGAAGAAGCGGAACCCGGGGCGGAGGACGGCAGAGCAGCGGCCGCCGCGACGGCGAAGCCCCCGCCCGCAACCGAGGCGGCGACGGCGACAGCGACTGCGACGGCCCAGCGCAAGCGCGAGCAGCGGGGCTGGTACTTCTACGACTTCGCCGTCTCCGTCTACTCGGCGAGCGTGCTGACCGTCTTCCTCGGCCCCTACCTGACCGCGGTGGCCAAGGCCGCCGCGGACTCCGAGGGGTTCGTGCACCCGCTGGGCATCCCGGTGCGGGCCGGGTCCTTCTTCGCCTACTCGGTCTCGGCCTCGGTGATCCTGGCCGTCCTGCTGATGCCGCTGGTGGGCGCCGTCGCCGACCGGACCGGACGCAAGAAGCCGCTGCTGGCGGCGGCCGCGTACACGGGCGCCGTGGCGACCGGCGGAATGTTCTTCCTGGGCGGTGAGCGCTACCTCCTGGGCGGCCTGCTGCTGGTCGTGGCCAACGCCTCCCTGTCCGTCTCGATGGTGCTCTACAACGCCTACCTGCCGCAGATCTCCACCCCCGACGAGCGGGACACCGTCTCCTCGCGGGGCTGGGCCTTCGGCTACACCGCGGGCTCCCTGATGCTGGTGGTGAACCTGGTCCTCTTCCAGGGGCACGACTCCTTCGGCCTCACGGAGGGCGAGGCGGTACGGATCTGCCTGGCCTCCGCGGGCCTGTGGTGGGGAGCCTTCGCGCTGATCCCGCTGCGCCGGCTGCGCGACCGCGCCGTGGTCCGGGAACCGGGGGCGGCTCCGGCCGTCAGCGGCTGGAAGCAGCTCATCGCCACTCTGAAGGACATGCGGCGCTACCCGCTGACCCTGTCCTTCCTGCTGGCGTACCTGATCTACAACGACGGCGTGCAGACGGTGATCTCCCAGGCCTCCATCTACGGCTCGGAGGAGCTGGAGCTGGAGCAGTCCACCCTGATCGGGGCGGTACTGCTGGTGCAGGTCCTGGCGGTGGCCGGCGCGCTGGGCATGGGCCGCCTCGCCCGCGTATACGGAGCCAAGCGGACGATCCTGGGCTCGCTGGCGGCCTGGGCGGTGACGCTGGCGATGGGCTACTTCCTGCCGGCCCGGACCCCGGTGTGGTTCTTCGCGCTCGCCGCGATGATCGGACTGGTGCTGGGAGGCAGCCAGGCGCTGTCGCGCTCGCTGTTCTCGCACCTGGTTCCGGCGGGCAAGGAGGCCGAGTACTTCTCGGCGTACGAGATGAGCGACCGCGGCCTGAGCTGGGTGGGGCCGCTGGTGTTCGGCCTGACGTACCAGCTCACGGGGAGCTACCGGGACGCGATCATCTCGCTGGTGGTCTTCTTCGCACTGGGATTCGTGCTCCTGGCGCGAGTGCCGGTGCGGCGCGCGGTGGAGGCGGCAGGCAATCCTGTACCGGAGCGGATCTGAACGAGGGTCCGCGAGTGCGCACCACCCGGATCCACGAACGAATTCCGAACGAATTTAGACGTTCAAGCAAAGGGCCGGTAGTGTACGCCTTTGGCCTGCCAGGCGGACCGTTACTGCGCGCTCGAGAAGCGTGGACGTTGGGTGACATCTGCTGCCAGATGTGACAAAACGGGCATTGGTGGGTACAACAAGGGGCGGCACGACGGGCGACGCACGACCCGGAGCGGGAATCTATACCGCCGACCGGACGTTGACCGGATGACGACGACAGCGACACCTGTCCTGTGGGCGACAAGCCCGGGAGGCACGATTCATGAGTGAGCGAGCTCTCCGCGGTACGCGCCTCGTGGTTACCAGCTACGAGACGGACCGCGGCATCGATCTGGCCCCGCGCCAGGCGGTGGAGTACGCATGCCAGAACGGACATCGATTTGAGATGCCGTTCTCGGTTGAGGCAGAAATTCCGCCGGAGTGGGAGTGCAAGGCGTGCGGCGCCATGGCACTCCTGGTGGACGGGGATGGGCCCGAAGAGAAGAAGGGCAAGCCTGCGCGAACGCACTGGGACATGCTCATGGAGCGACGCACCCGCGAGGAGCTGGAGGAAGTGCTGGCCGAAAGGCTTGCAGTCCTGCGTTCCGGCGCCATGAACATTGCCGTGCATCCGCGGGACAGCCGCAAGTCCGCCTGACAGCCGGACGGATACACAAGCCGAGGGGCCCCGCCACACACTGTGTGGCGGGGCCCCTCGGTTTTCTGCGGCTTTCCGCGGGCCTTGTGCGTCCGCAGGCCTTGTGCGTCCCGGCCCTACGGGGCCAGCGGCGGGCGGTACCCCGCGTCCGGGCCGTCCTGCTGCCCCGGCCCGTCCTCGCGGATGACCTCACCCTGGACGATCTTGCCGTCGGGGTAGTGGATCCGGGCCTGCTGGAAGGCGTCACCGAAGCTGCCGGCCTGGGCCGAGGCCATCTTGCGCTCCAGCGAGCGTGCGGCCCTGCGGCCGATCCAGGCCCGGACGGGAGGCAGCAGCAGAACCAGGCCCGCCGCGTCGGAGATCAGGCCTGGCATCATCAGCAGCAGCCCCGCCAGCATCGTGAGGCCGTTGCCCTGGCCGGACTGCTGCGCGGTGGGCTGCTGGCCCTGCTGGGCCTGCTGGAAGGTGCTCGCCAGGTTCTTGAAGGCACGCCGCCCCGCCCGCTTGATGACCACCGCGCCCAGGACGATGCCGCCCACGAGCAGCGCGGCCACGGCGAGCCCGCCGGCCACGTCCGCGACCACGGTGAGCAGCCAGATCTCGAGGATCAGCCAGGCAGCGATGGCCAGGGGGAGGAAGGCACGGGCGGGCGAGCGCCGCCGGGGGGCCGTGGAAATGCCGGTCGTCATACCACCCAGTGTGCATGGGGCCGGGTAAAAGCGACCTCAGCCGGAGGTACCGGGCACCCCCTAGGGGGTGCCCGACGACCGGACCGGAACAGGACCTGCCTTCCGGCTGCCCCTGCCGGCCTGCCCTACGACTTGCCCTCCGGCCTGCCGGTCGCCTTGCCCAGCAGCTTCGACGCCTGGGCCTTGAGGCCCCACTGGGTGACCCGCCACAGGGCCTCCACCACGATGTCCTTGCTCATCTTGCTGTCGCCGAACTCGCGCTCGACGAAGGTGATGGGCACCTCCACCACGCGGAAACCCTTCTGCACGGCCCTGCGGGCCAGGTCGACCTGGAAGCAGTAGCCCGCGGAGGCCACCTCGTCCAGGCCCAGGCCCTCCAGGGTCTCGCGGCGGAAGGCGCGGTAGCCGCCCGTCACGTCCCGGATCGGGACGTCCAGCATCAGCCGCGAGTAGGTCGAACCGCCGCGCGAGAGGAACTCCCGGCTCTTGGGCCAGTTGACGACGCGGCCGCCCGGCACCCACCGGGAGCCCAGCACCAGGTCGGCGCCGGCCAGCGCGGTGAGCAGCCGGGGCAGCTCCTCGGGCTGGTGGGAACCGTCGGCGTCCATCTCGACGATCACGCCGTAGCCCGCCTCCAGGCCCCAGACGAAGCCCGCCAGGTAGGCGGCGCCGAGCCCTTCCTTGCCCTTGCGGTGCAGCACGTGGACGTGGTCGTCGCCGACCGCGAGCTCGTCGGCGAGCTTGCCGGTGCCGTCGGGGCTGTTGTCGTCCGCGACCAGGATGTGGGCCTCGGGCACCGCCGCGCGGACGCGCCCGACGATCAGCCCGATGTTCTCCGCCTCGTTGTAGGTCGGAATGATCACCAAGGCTGTACCGAGCGGCCCGTAGGTCCGCTGTCCGCCGTCGCTCACTGAGTCCCCTTTTGTGCGCTTGCACGTCCTGTACGTCTGGTCGCAGAGGATGACTTTAGAACAGGGAGTACAGGGATCGGGGCCCGCGGTCCTTCGGGCCGGTCGGACTCCCGCTGGCTGCGGGCCGCCGTGACCGTTGTCTACTGGACCGCCGGACCCCGATCCGGGGCCACCCGCCGCCCGGCGAAACCTTCCCTCGCCCCCGAGGCGCGGGCGCGCTGCGCAGACGGAGTCGTCCGGCACGGACTTCCTGTGGTGGACCCGGCCGAACTTATCCGGGTCCGACCGCCCGTACCGAACCGAGGCCCACCGGATCACCCCTGTGGGCGTACGAATACCTCCCGCCCGCCGACGACGGTGGCGAGGCACACCGGCAGTTCGGAACCGGGGGTCAGGTCGGGCAGTCCGGGCGTGCCCGAGCGGGGGTCGGTCGACCAGCGCGCGACGCGGTCGTCGGGGGCCTGGACGATCAGGTCGCCCGTCTGCCAGACCGCGTAGTCGGCGGGTGCGCCGGGGACGAGGACGCCCGCGTCGTCGCGGCCCAGCGCCCGCCAGCCGCCCCGCGTGTGGGCGGTGAAGGCCGCCCGTACGGAGATCCGGTGCTCGGGGGTCCGGTGGAAGGCGGCCGCGCGGACGGTGCCCCACGGGTCGAGCGGGGTGACCGGGGCGTCCGAGCCGAAGGCCAGCGGGACACCGGCCTTCAGCATGGCCGCGTACGGGTTGAGGGTGCGGGCGCGCTCGGCGCCGAGCCGGTCGGCGTACATGCCGTCCTCGCCGCCCCAGGCCGCGTCGAAGGCGGGCTGAACGGAGGCGGTGAGCCCCAGCTCCGCGAACGCGGCGATGGTGGCGGGGGTCATCATCTCGGCGTGCTCCACCCGGTGCCGGGCGGCGCGGACGCGGGCCAGGCCGACCTTCTCGGCGGCCGCCCGGACCCCCTCCACCACCGCGGTGACCGCGGCGTCCCCGATGGCGTGGAAACCGGCCTGGAGCCCCTCCTCGGTGCAGGCGGCCACGTGCTCGGTGACGGCGTGCACGTCGAGGTACTCGGTGCCGGTGTGCGCGGCGTCGGCGTACGGGGCGTGCAGGCAGGCGGTGTGCGAACCGAGGGCTCCGTCGACGAACAGGTCGCCGGCCGCTCCGACGGCTCCGAGCTCCCTGGCCAGTTCGAGATCCCGGTCGGCCCAGTACCCGAACACGCGCGGCCCGGGCCGCTCGGCGGCCAGGGCGAGCAGGCCGGTGAAGTCCTCGGCGGAGGAGATCTCGGGCCCGCCGCACTCGTGGACGGAGCCGATCCCGAGGGAGGCTGCACGGTCGAGGGCGGCCCGCTGGGCCTCGGCACGCTGGGCAGGGGTGACGGCGGCCAGCGCGGCCCTCCGTACGGCGTGGTGGTCGTCGGCGGTCAGCGGCCGGTCGCCGTCGGCCCGTACGCCCGGGACGAGGGCGAGCAGGGCCGTGGTGACCACCGCCGAGTGCACGTCGACGCGGCTGAGGTAGAGCGGGCGGCCGCCGGTGGCCTCGTCGAGCTCGGCGCGGTACGGGGCCCGGCGCTCGGGCCAGCGGGCGGCGTCCCAGCCGTGCCCGAGGAGCACCCGGTCGGCCGGACGGCTCGCGGCGTACGCGCGTACGAGGTCCAGCGCGGCGGACAGGGAGCGCGCGCCGGTGAGGTCCAGGCCGGTCAGGGCCAGGCCCGCGGAGGTGGTGTGGACGTGGGCGTCGGTGAAGGCGGGCGTGACGAGCGCGCCGCCCAGGTCGACGACCTCGTCCACGCCCTGCGCGAAGGCGTCGGCCGCGCCCTCGGAACCGACCCAGGCGATACGGCCGCGCTCGACGACCATCGCGGTGGCGAAGGGGTCGGCGGGGCTGTGGACCTCGCCCCCGCGGAGGAGGACGGTCCTGGTCGGTGCTCCGGCGGCATCGGCGGAGTGGGCGGTGCGGTCAGTCATGCCGACCAGTGTCCCGCGTCGCCCACCCCGGCCCGACCACCGGGTCCCCACCGGGACACGGGCCGGACGCAGGTCGGGCGTGGGGCCGGAGGGAGGTCGGAGGTGGGCCGGGCGCGGGCCCGAGGCGGATCAGACGCGGGGCGGGCGGGCCTCGTAGGGGGTGGAGAGGACGACCGTCGTGCGCGTCGCGACGTGGGCGAGCGCGCGCAGCCGGCCCAGGAGGTCCTCCAGCTCCAGGGGGGTGGCGACGCGCACCTTCAGGATGTAGTTCTCGTCGCCCGCGACGCTGTGGCAGGCCTCGATCTCGGGGACCCCGGACAGCCGGTCGGCGATGTCGTCCGGGGCGCTCGGGTCGAAGGGCTTGACCGAGATGAACGCGGTCAGCGGCAGGCCGACGGCCTCCGGATCGACCACGGCCGCATAGCCGCGGATCACTCCGCGCTGCTCCAGACGTCGTACTCGCTGATGGACTGCCGACGTGGACAGTCCCGTGGCCTTGCCCAGATCCGTGTAGCTCATCCGCCCGTCCCGCACGAGCAGATCAACGATCTGGCGGTCCAGCTCCTCCATTGCGCTCATAGCCGCTCAACTTACGGCCCAAGGGCGCTCCAGGCCCAGTGCTGTCCGCCCACTGGAGGCATCTGCGGCAGGCATGTGACGAAGGCCACAGGGGTATGCAGGTGGAGGCCTGTCTGTTGTGGTTACTCGTGACGCTCGACGGGAATTGGTTGCTGTGGCCGAGGCCGAAGAACCTGCCCGCCCGGCCCACCCAAGGGGGAGTACATCCATGCTGAATACCAAGCGCGCCGGTCGCACCGAACCGGAGCCCCTGGAACTGCTCGATTCCGCGGACGGCACCTACCCGGACGACGGCGCGGAGGGCGAGTACCTCGACGAGATCGAGGGGTTCGAGATCCACCACGCCATCTGCCCCGACTGCGGCCAGTCGATCGCCCTCGTCGCGGACGAGGAGTACCTGCCCCAGCACGCCCTCTGCCTGTCCCCCTGGAACCCCTTCGGCCTCACCGTGTGCGCGGGCACCGGGCGGCCCGCGAGCGACGCGCTGCCCACCGTGGGCATGATCCAGCCGGTGGAGGCGCCGGAACTCGAATCCGTCGTCCTGTCGGCCCTGCCCCAGGGGCTGGACTGGCGGACGCAGCCCTTCTCGCACGTCGGCGGTCCGGGCTCGCGTCCGGTCCGTGTCGTGAGCCCCGTACTGCCGCGCCAGCAGGCACAGACGCGGCAGCAGCACGCCCAGGCGGCCTGAGGCGGCCCGGGCGGCCTGACGGCCGCCGGGCACCCTTCCCCCACCCTGCTCCCCCACGCGCCGGCTCCCCTGCTCCGCGCGCCTGTCTACCAGTAGGTTCCCTGCACCATGGCGGCCAGGCTTGCGTGGTGCAGGATCAGACTGTCGGGATCCGTCGGGACCTCGACCTCGCCGAAGTGGGCCTGCCGGTAGGCGATGCGGAGCATCACGATCCCGTGCCGCAGGGCCGCGTACAGCGTGTGGAACTCCATGTCCCGCGGCGTGTGCCCGGTGAGCTCGGCGTACCTGCGCTCCAGGTCCTCGCGGCGCAGGAAGTCCGGCAGGCCGGGCTGGCCGAAGCCGACGGTGAGGTCCTGGAAGAACCGGTGCAGGTAGACCGTCCAGCCGAGGTCCACCTCGCGCGGGGCATAGGCGGCCATCTCCCAGTCCAGGACGGCCACCGGCGCGAATCCGTCGTAGATGACGTTGCCGATGCGGGCGTCGCCCCAGTTGAGGACTGCGGGGCCCTCGTCCTGCGGCCACAGCTCCTCCAGTCGTGCGAACGCCCGCTCGATGAGCGGCGACGGGGCGAGTCCGCCCACCACCCAGGAGTAGTAGGCGCGTTGGGCGTCCACGTGCCGGCGCAGGGGCGTGCCCTCGCCCTCGGGGAGGAGGAACTCGGCCTCCTTGGACGGAAACTGGTCGTGCAGACGGGCCAGCAGCCCGATGCTCGCCTCCTGGAGGGCGGCGCGCTGGGCATCGGTGGCGGCGTGCAGCCAGTTGCCCTCGTAGGTGTACGGCATCACATCGGGCGGTACCCGCCCCTCCGCACGGGCCATCACGAAGAACGGCGCCCCCAGCGGCCCCGGATCCTCCTCCAGCCACTGCACCCGAGGGACGGGCAGGTCCGTGTGCCGGGCGACCAGGCTCATCACGCGGTGCTGGCGCGGCATGTCGTAGGTCGGGAACACCGTGTAGGCGGCCGGGTCGGCGGCGAGCCGCAGCGCGCAGGCGCGCAGCGGTGTGTCCGGGTGCTCTATGTCGAAGAGCAGGGTCTCGCTGGACATCCCGTTCGACCCGGGGACGGAGACGTTGGTGACCTTCGCGCCGGGGAGCCGGGTGTCCAGCCAGGCGGCGAGACGGCGGCCGAGCTCCTCGGGCTCCCGGGTCGAGGTACGCGGACGTGGTGCGGTGGCCATGGTCGATCCCCTTTTCCTGCTGCTCGTACCGGACCTACTGGGCGACGGAGGAGTAGTCGGCGAATCCGCTCGGGTCGTGGCGCCCGAAGCTGCCGTGCTCGAAGATGCCGTGCCCGATCCGGCCGTCGAGGGTGAACCGGGCCGAGTGGTCGGTCACCCCGAAGGCGGCCATCGGGTGTGCCGCGGGGTCGGAGAGGTCGTAGACGCGGCGGTCGCTCCAGCCGCGGCCCTGCCAGGTGCCGTGCTGCCAGTCACCGGCGGGGGGGTAACCGGCACCGACGGCGAGCGGGGAGGAGTTCAGGATCTCCACGCCCAGCTCCAGGGGCTTGCGGGAGGGGTCGGTGAGGTGGATGACGGCCCGCTCGGGGTGCCGGCTGCCGGGCCGGTAGCGGATCTCGGTGTGCGGCCAGCCGAGTTGGACGTCGCGGCGCCCACTGCTCTCGGGGAAGACCTGCACGGCTTCGTTCAGGGTGCGGTGGCCGTCGGCGTCCTCCTGGGCGACGACCATGACGAAGCGGTCCTCGAAGCGGACCGGGATCCACAGCCAGTGGAAGCCCTCGGGCCGGTACTCCTCAGCCGCGCGGCCTCCCTCCTCCCCGGGAATCGGCCGCACGCCCCAACTCCGGTCCCGGGTACCGGTCCACTCCCCGGGCGTCAGGACGAACTCCTCGCCCTTGGCCCGGATCGAGCCGGTGACCTGGCCGGCCTGGACGAAGCGGCGACCCTCCAGCATGAGGCGGTCACCGCGCCGCTGGACGTGGTGCGGCTCCCAGACGGCAGGGAACTCGGCGGTCCAGGTGATGTCGTACGAAAGCCCGTGCGGGTCTGCCGGATCGGGAGCGCAGCGCAGCGTGAGCTGCCTGAGCGGCACGTCGACGGTGATGGACAGGGGTCCCACCGAGAGGCTCATCCGGTCGTCGGTGAGGGCGTCGGAGGCCCGGACGGCGAGGAGCTCGTCGCCGATGCGGAGGGTGGCGTAGGCATCGATGACCCCGGCGTTGGGGTAGACGCCGAGGCCGAGTATCAGGACGGCGCGGCCGGCGTGGTCGAAGACGTGGAAGATGCAGCGGTCGTAGGCGTTCCGGTCACCGCTGACAACGTGCTTCATCGACAAGGGAGCCTGGTGGATGGGGTATTCGTCGAGCGCGACGGGCCGGTCGGCGGGCATGGCGAACCTCCTGGACGGGCAGCTTCAGGGCGCGATGGGACGGCTTCGGGACGGCTTCGAGGGGCGGTTCAAGCGGATATGACGGTACGTCAGAAACCAGCCCCGGGGCCACCCTTCTGGCACGGTGTGACAGAACGGCGCGCTACGCCGGGGTCCGCCGGGCGGGGGCGGGGCGGGGAGGGCGCGGCGGCTGGAGGGGCGCGGGGCGACTCCGGCAGCGGGGGCCGGGCAGACCGGACCGGGGGGATGCGGGGGGACTTCGGTATGCGGGTCCACTCGGGCGGCAGTCAGAGACGTGTATGGGGGTTTCCCGCCAGTCTTCGACTTTCCGGGGCGGGACGGTCGGTCAAGGGTGGAGCGCAGCGACACGACGACGAAGGAGGAGCGCCCTTGAGGGACCGGCACGACACGGAGAGACGAAGAGACTGGCGGGAAACCCCCATACACGTCTCTGACCACCGCCCTAGTGGACCCCGCCCACCGAAGCCGCCCCGAACGTCACCGCCCCCGCCCGACCGCACCCCGCCCCCGAAGCCCCGCCGCACCCCCGCCCCCGGCGACACCTCGAACGGATAGGCGCACCCCGGCGGCGATTACCCGGGCCTTCGGTTCCGCGTTGGCCGGGTATGACCATGCTTCAGTCTTCAACGGGCCGAAGGCGTCGCCCGGTGCCACCGGGTTTCGAAGAATCGGTTCAGCGTCCGCGCGAGCAACCGCAGCAGGCTCCGGATCCGCCGATCTACCGGGATCTGCTGGCGCGGTGGGCCGACGCCGGCCGGACTCTGCCCGGCCGGCGTGATCCGGAGTGGTCGCGGCTCACGTCCTCCCCGGTCTGGCCCACCACGAGCAGCGGGCTGTACTGACCGCGGTCAGCGCGTCTCCGGGCCCGCCAGGTGGCGGGCGATGACCATGCGCTGGATCTGGTTGGTGCCCTCCACGATCTGGAGCACCTTCGCCTCCCGCATCAGCCGCTCGACGGGGAAGTCCGCCGTGTAGCCGTATCCGCCGAGGACCTGCACCGCGTCCGTGGTGACGGACATCGCGGCGTCCGTGCAGAACAGCTTGGCCATGGCCGCCTGGCGGGAGAACGGCTTGCCCGCGTCGCGCAGCCGCGCCGCCGCGAGGTACAGCGCCCGGCCCGCCTCGATCTTGGTGGCCATGTCCGCCAGCATGAAGCGCAGCCCCTGGAAGTCCGCGATCGGGTGCCCGAACTGCTTGCGGTCCAGTGCGTACGCCAGTGCCTCGTCCAGTGCGGCCTGGGCCACGCCGATGGCGCAGGCGGCGATGCCCAGGCGCCCCGCGTCGAGCGCGGCCAGGGCGATGGTGAAGCCCTGCCCCTCCTCGCCGATGCGGCGGGCGTCGGGGATCCGTACGCCGTCGAAGTGCAGCTGGGCGGTGGGCGAGCCCTTCATGCCCATCTTCTTCTCGGGCACGGCCGCGGTCAGGCCCTCGGCGTCCCCGGGGACGAGGAAGGCCGTGATGCCCTTGGGGCCCTGGGCGCCGGTGCGCGCGAGGACGGTGTAGAAGTCGGCGACCCCGCCGTGGGTGATCCAGGCCTTGGTGCCGGTGATGATCCAGTCGTCGCCGTCGCGCACCGCCTTGGTGGTGAGGGAGGCGGCGTCGGAGCCGGCGGCCGGCTCGGAGAGGCAGTAGGCGCCCAGCAGGCCGCCGCCGAGCATCTCGGGCAGGTGGGCGCTCTGCTGCTCCTTGGTGCCGTAGCCGGCGAGTCCGTGGCAGGCCAGGGAGTGCACGCTGACGCCGAGCCCGACGGTGAGGCGGGCCGCGGCCAGCTCCTCGAGGACCTGGAGGTAGACCTCGTACGGCTGCTCGCCGCCGCCGAATTCCCCGGGGTACGGAAGGCCGAGCAGGCCGGCCTCGGAGAGCAGGGTGAAGACCTCGCGCGGGAACCGGCCGGAGTCCTCCTCCTCGGCTGCCCTGGGGCGGATCTCGCGCTGCGCGATCTCGCGTACGAGGGCGAGGAGGTCCCGGGACTCCTCGGTGGGCAGCTGTCGGTCCACCGGCTGCGGGGCGCGGTCTGTCATGGCGGCGCTCTCCTCCCTGGTCGGGCACGGCGGCGTCGCGTGAGGTGTGGGACGCGGCGCCGGGTCTCGGTATTCCCACAGCCGATGTTGCCCTCCCGGATCACGGAAGGGGCTGTTCAGTGGCTGCGGCGGGTTGAGTATGCCCGATCAGGGGCTTCCCGTCACCGGTGCAAGATCACTGCGCTGATCGGAGGGCTCCTCGAGAGCGGGAGGTGCCGGACACTCCGGGACGAACTCCTCGATCACCGTCAGTGTCGCGCGCAGCTGGCGTACCAGCAGGGCTCCGAGCTCGGCGCGGTCGGGCTGGTCCGGGGCGCCCAGTGCACCGATCCAGGCCAGGGTGGTTCCCTCGACCCCGGAGAGCCAGCCCACGAGGGCGAGCCGGGCGATCGGGGGGAGGGTGCGGCGTCCGTACGCGCCTTCGGCGATGGTGGCGACGAGCTCCTCGCGGACGGAGTCGCGGATGGCGAGCACCTCGGCGTCGGATCCGACGCCGCCGGTGACGATGGTGCGGTAGGCGGCGCGGTGGTGCTCGGCGTAGTACAGGTAGCCGTCGATGGTGCGGCGGACGCGCTCCACGCCCGGGAGGTCGGTGTCGCCGCCGGCGCGGGCGACGAGTTCGGCGACGGAGTCCTCGACGATGGCGAGGTAGTAGCCGCGCTTGCTGGTGAAGTAGTAGTAGATCAAGCCCTTGGCGACGCCCGCCTGTTTGGCGATGTCGTCCATGGAGAGCGCGTCGTACGAGGTGTCGGCGAACAACTTGCGCCCGGTCGCTATGAGTTCGGCCCTGCGCACCTGGGATCGCCCGGTCGTTCCGCGCTGTTGACTATTATTCAAATTCAGCCCTGGTCTCGAACTGCCACAGAATGCCCGCAGTATGGCAGACCCGGCTTCGCCCTCACGGGGCGAGCGCGAAGCAGGTGCTCGCGACCCCGGATGCGGTCGTCACCGAAGGGCCGCGGCCGGCGGCGTCGTGATCCCGGGCGTCCGGGAGGGGCTCAGAGCCAGCCGATCTGGGTGACGAACATGGCGACGACGACCACGAGGGTCCAGCCGAGCACGTGCTCCAGCCAGGAGGAGTCGTCCTTGGGACCTCCGGTACGGACGAGGTTCCGGGGGGCGGCGGTGGGGGCGGCGCTGTCGGCAGTCATGGCGTCCAATGTGCCAGCGTTCGCGGCTTTCACGGTAGATACGCCCTGGGTGGCATGCGTCACGCGAAATCCGACAGATCCGGACAGGGCGAACAGGGGCGGACAGCCGGCCATGCGGCCCGGACGGCAGACGGCCGGGCCCCGGCCTGCTCGGTCGGGACCCGGCACGCTCACACATCCGGCTTCCGGCGCCTTGCTCCGGCGCCCCGGTCAGACGCGGGACTCGCGGTTGCGGCCGGCCATGGCCGCCATCGCGAGGCCGAGGCACAGCGCGACACCTCCGGCGATCACATTGCTGACCACCGTTCGCGTCGTGTCCATCTCGCCGGCGATGGCCCACGGGGCGATGATCGTCCACGCGCCGAGGGCGACCGCCGTCCACGCCATCGCGTGGGTGCGCTCGTAGGCGGAACCCAGACCGCCCATGCACAGGCAGAAGGCCAGGCCGGCGATCAGGTTGTTGATGGCCAGCGGGGTGAGGCCGCTGAATCCTGCGATCCACGGCGAGGCGGCCAGGTACAGGCCCGTGATCAGGGCCAGCGCTTCGACGGCCTGCGCGCGGGGGGTGCTGGTCACCCGCTCGAACCGGGTACGCATCTCGGCGAGGTCGGGGTGGTGCTCGATGCTGGGATGGGTGGTCATGGCGGGCCGCCTCCTACTGAGAAGCCTTTATGTGCCATTTACCCCACTATGTTCCGCTTACCCGTGCCGCTTGGTCAACGGGGAAATTCGTGGCCCCTCACAGCACCCCCACCGCCCGCAGCGCGCGGATCTGTGCCCGGTTCGGGAGGGCCGGGGCGTAGAGGTAACAGATGCCACCGGAACCCGAGGTGACCTTGCCGGAGACGCCCGTGCGCTTGGTGCGCAGCCAGATGTTCTCCCACTCGGCGCGGCGGTAGACGCGGCGCACCGCGGGGTTGTCGGGCGAGTTGGGGTCGTTGGCGATCACGTCCCCGGCGGCGGTGAAGCCGATGACGGTCATCAGGTGGCCGGCGGTCCCGTAGCCCGCGCCCGTGAGCTCCTCCGGGCGGAACGACTGGGAGGTGATGGCCGGGATGCCGGCCCGGACCAGGGTCTCCAGGTCGGTCAGGGAGGTGAGGCGGGTGACGACTCCGGCGAGCCCGTGGTAGGTGGCGGCGTAGGCGGCGTTGAAGGGCCAGTTCCCGCAGCCCTTGTAGGCGGCGTCGTAGGTGGAGCGGGCCGCGTGGCAGATCTGCGGGTCGGCGTACCCCGGATTGACCCAGGTCAGGGCGGAGGGGGCGGGCTTGCCGCCCCAGTACTCGATGATCATCTGGGAGGAGGTGGGGCTGCACCAGGCCTCGCCGCCGTTGTCGTACTCGGGGTACTGGCCGGCGTGGACCTCCTGCGAGTAGCGCGGGACCTTCAGCTCGTGGG
The DNA here is from genome assembly GCF_045161815.1 of Streptomyces avidinii. Classification (NCBI taxonomy): domain Bacteria; kingdom Bacillati; phylum Actinomycetota; class Actinomycetes; order Kitasatosporales; family Streptomycetaceae; genus Streptomyces; species Streptomyces avidinii. Next base: position 7,023,366 of record NZ_CP108863.1, on the reverse strand, counting down.
CGCTGCGGGCGGCGGGCGCGGAGGCGGCGACGGTGAAGCGGTCCGGCACGTCGGAGACCATGGCGCCGGCGAGCCGTACGGTGGGGCCGCGCTCGGCGCCCGGCTGCCGGTGGAGGGTGAGCCGGAGCTGCCAGGCCGCGATCCGCAGGCCGGCGGTCGCGGCCGGGGTGTCGAGGGCCAGGGTGTCGGTCCAGACGGTGGACCTTCCGTCGGTCTGGCCGTCCACCGAGGTGCGGCGGATGTCGCCGTCGCCCGAGGCCCAGCGGCCCATCACGTACCAGGGGGTGGGGGTGCCGTCGGTGTAGGTGCCGCGCAGTTCGATCTGGATCCAGGTACCGGCCGGGGTCCGGGCGTTCCAGGAGGCGATGGCCTCGGTGGCGGGCACCGTGGAGCGGTGCACCGGAGAGGTCCAGGTGGCGTACTCCCAGGTGGTCTTGCGCCCGGTGTGCGGGTCGGCGTACTCGGTGCGGCCGACGGCCGCCGCGATCTCCAGGCCGGGGCGGGAGCCGCCGACGGCGGTGGTGCCCCGGTGGGTGCCGGCGAGCCAGTGGGCGTAGGAGTACCAGAAGCGGTTGTCGACGGTGGGGCCCGGCAGCCGCGGGGCCGCGGGGGTGGCCGCCGAGGCGCTGCCCCCGGGGACGGTGGCGGCGGTGGCCGCGGCGGCCACCGCCAGTGCGGCGACGAGTACGGCCCTGCGCGGCGTGGGTTCGGTCATCGCGGGTTCCCCCAGGGTGGGTCGGCGTTCCGGCGGCACTTCGGCGGCTCGTGGCTGGCGCGTGGCTGGCACGTGGGTGGCATCACCCTTCCAGTTCCCGGCCTCGGCGGCCCGAAGCCACGGCTCGTGTCGGGCTTGTCTACGCTGGTCGGGTGGAGCCACAGCAGTCACTTGAGTCACTCGCACGGGAGCTCGCGGCCTCGGCGCCCTCGCTCGGCCCGGTGCGCCTGATCGGCATCGACGGGCACGCGGGATCGGGGAAGAGCACCTTCGCGCGGCGGCTCGCCGAGCTGCTGGGGGCGCCCGTGCTGCACCTGGACGACGTGGCCACCCATGCGGAGCTGTTCGGCTGGGAGGAGCGGCTGCGCGCGCAGGTGCTGGAGCCGCTCGCCGCCGGACGGCCCGCGCGCTGGGCCCCGTACGACTGGGTGGAGCGCCGCTTCGGGCCGGAGCGGGTGCTGGAGCCCGTTCCGGTACTGCTGGTCGAGGGGGTCGGAGCCGGGCGGCGGGCGTTGCGCCCGCGTCTGGCGCGGCTCCTGTGGATGGAGACGCCCCGCGAGGAGTCCTGGCAGCGGGGGCGAAACCGGGACGGGCGTGAACTTTCCGACTTCTGGGACGGATGGGAGCGCGCGGAGCGCGCGCACTTCTCCAACGACCCTTCGCGCTCCTTCGCCGACACCCTGGTACGCCAGAGCGGTACGGGATACGAGTGGTCTTCCGGGACCCGAGCGACGGCGGGAACCGCCACTTCCGTCACCGGGCGTGACGACCTCCCCCGGGCCTGAACGGACCCGGAATTCAACGCCGCCGGGCCCGGGCCGACCCGCTTGACCCGGGGCCCGCACCGGCCTTACGTTCTCAATGCGAGGCCTTCACAGGCCGGCGCGGACACGAAGCCCCCGATTGTTCCCCCGTGATCGGGGGCTTCGTTCTGCCCGCGGACCCCTCGCCGGCGGTGCCGCACCGGCCGATCCCGCCCCGATCATTCACCCTGAGTCACCGGACGCCCGAGGGGGCGCACGCCGGAACCGGGCCCGTCGCGCCCTACGTAAGGTGCGTGACCGCGGGTACGATGCAGCCCTGATTTCATCGGCGCAGTGGGCAACTCATGTGCTCGTCACAGGGGTTGCCGCGCACCACGGGGGCAGGCTTGTGGGGGACGTGATGGATTTCGGCACGCCGGGCAGCATGCACGCCCCGGCCGAACTGGCCTGGCTGCGCGGGGTCGACGCCTGCACGATGGGCGCCTATCCGCAGGCCGAGGAGGAGTTCCGGGCGGCCGTACGACTCGATCCCTCCATGGCCGACGCATGGCTGGGCCTGCACGCGCTCCGGGTCGACACCGGCAACGCGTTACTTCGCATGTACGCCCACCGGGACCGGTTCGGCGAGCAGCGCGCCCGGCACCGGCGGACGCTGAACTCCTGGTACTGGCTGGGCTGGTGGGTACAGCCGGTGCTGGAGAGCCGGCGGGACCTGCTCCTCGCGCATGCCTCGCACTGGCTGGACGGCCGCCACGTGCCGGAGCTGGACCAGGCGCTGGCCGCGCTGCCGCCGGTGGACACCGACGCGCAGGTGCGGTTCCTGCACGCCTGTCGCGCCTATCTGGTCAAGGACTGGGAGCAGCTGGTCCGGCACACCGAGCCGCTGGTGCACGATCCGCTGCTGGGCATCGAGGCCGGGCTGTTCGGCGGGATGGCGCGGGTCCGGCTCGAGATGTACGGGCAGGCGGAGCCGATGCTGGCGGCGGCGCTGATGCGTTGCCGCAGCGAGCAACCCCAGCGCAAGGAACTGCGGTACTGGCTGGCGCGGGCGCGGGAGGGCACCGGGCGCACGGCGGCGGCACTGCCGCTGTACCGGGCGGTGCACCGGGTGGATCCCTCGTTCATGGACACCGCGGCCCGACTGACGGCCATCGAGGACGGCGACGACACGGACGGTGTGGCCGATCTGGCGGGACTTGCGGGATACGCCGGGTACGGGGGATACGCCGGGCACGGCCCGTCCCCGGCCGGCGGGGACCTCGCGGCGGTCGCGCTGGGCGGCGGGCCCGTCCAGGACATCGCGGCGGACGGCCAGGTGGAACCGGATCCGCTGGCTCCGCCCACTCCCCCGACGGGTCGGGTGGAGGGGGCGCGGCGCAAGGCGCCCGTCCCGCCGCAGGGCACGCCCGAGGGGCTGCCGGCCGGGCCGGCGGACCCGGCGGCGCTCGCCGAGGCTCTGGCGGAGCTGGAGCGGATGGTGGGCCTGGAGCCGGTCAAACGGCAGGTGAAGGCGCTCTCCGCCCAGCTGCACATGGCGCGGCTGAGGGCGGGGCAGGGGCTGCCGGTGCAGCCGCCGAAGCGGCATTTCGTGTTCTCCGGCCCCTCCGGTACGGGCAAGACGACGGTCGCCAGGATCCTGGGCCGGGTGTTCTACGCACTGGGCCTGCTCGGCGGTGATCATCTGGTGGAGGCGCAGCGGGCAGATCTGGTGGGCGAGTTCCTCGGGCAGACCGCGGTGAAGGCGAACGAGCTGATCGATTCGGCGATCGGCGGGGTGCTGTTCGTCGACGAGGCGTACTCGCTGTCGAACTCGGGCTACAGCAAGGGCGACGCATACGGCGACGAGGCCCTGCAGGTGCTCCTGAAACGGGCCGAGGACAACCGCGACCACCTGGTGGTGATCCTGGCGGGCTACCCGGCCGGGATGGACCGGCTGCTCGCCGCCAATCCGGGGCTGTCCTCGCGCTTCACCACCCGGGTGGACTTCCCCAGCTACCGGCCGCTGGAACTGACCGCGATCGGCGGGGTGCTGGCGGACGCGAACGGAGACCACTGGGACGAGGAGGCGCTGGAGGAGCTGCGCAGCATCAGCGGGCACGTGGTGGAGCAGGGCTGGATCGACGAGCTCGGCAACGGCCGGTTCCTGCGGACCCTGTACGAGAAGAGCTGCGCGTACCGGGACCTGCGGCTGGCGGGCTTCGCGGGTGAGCCGTCGCGGGACGACCTGGCCACGCTCCGGCTGCCGGACCTGATGCAGGCGTACGGGGAGGTCCTGTCGGGCCGCGGCCCTCAGGAGCGGCCCGATCCCCCGGCGTTGTAGGGGCCGCGGGCGTGCTGCACGGGCGGTTCCGGGGGCTCGGCCCCGGACCCCGCGCTCGAACGCCGAAGGGGCCGCAATGGCCGCTGCGCGGCGACTCCGGCCCCTTCGTACTCGCGTACTCGCGTACTCGCGTACTGGACTACATGCGGCCCGCCGGGACCCGGTGGGACGGGTCGCGGACCTCGCCGACCAGCATTTCCAGGACGTCCTCCAGGGCGACCAGGCCCAGGACCCGGCCGGTCTGGTCCGCGACCTGCGCGAGGTGGGTGGCGTCCCGGCGCATGACGCCGAGGGCGTCGTCCAGCGGGACGGTGGCGCACAGCGTGGTCATCCGGCGCCAGACCCGCTGGGGCACGGCCTGCTCCCGGTCCTCCAGGTCCAGTACGTCCTTGACGTGCAGGTAGCCCATGAAGGCGCCGCTCTCCGCGCGGACGGGGAAACGGGAGTACCCGGTGCGCACGGTGAGCTGCTCGATCTGGCGCGGGGTCACCGCCGGGCCGACCGTGACCAGCCGGTCCGGGCCGAGGAGGACGTCGGTGACGGGGCGGCTGCCCAGTTCCAGTGCGTCCTCCAACCGCTCCTGCTCGACCGGCTCCAGGAGCCCGGCCTGCCGGGAGTCCTTGAGGAGCCGGCCCAGCTGGGCGGAGGTGTAGACGGCCTCGACCTCGTCCTTGGGCTCCACCTTGAAGAGCTTCAGGACCAGCTTGGCGCAGGCGCCGAGCGCGGTGGTGACCGGCCCGCACAGGCGGGCGAAGGCGACCAGGCCGGGGCTGAACCACAGGGCGGTCTTCTCGGGGGCGGCCATGGCCAGGTTCTTCGGCACCATCTCGCCGATCACCAGGTGCAGGAAGACCACGGCGCTGAGCGCGAACGCGTAGCCGAGGGGGTGGATCAGGCCCTGCGGTACGTGGACGGCGTGGAAGACGGGCTCCAGCAGCCGGGCCACGGTCGGCTCGGCGACCGCGCCGAGGGTGAGCGAGCAGATGGTGATGCCGAACTGCGCCGCAGCCATCATGCGGGGCAGGTTCTCCAGGCCGTGGAGCACCTGGCGGGCCCGCTTGGACTCGGCCGCGAGGGGCTCGATCTGGCTGCGCCGTACGGAGACGAGTGCGAACTCGGCGCCGACGAAGAAGCCGTTGGCGAGGACCAGCAGCAGGGCGAACAGGAGCTGGAGCGCGTTCATCGGGCGGCGCCTTCCAGCTCGGCCCGCTCGGGTTCGAACGCGGCCGCGCCGTCGGCCGCGGAGGCCGGGCGGTACGTACCGGCCGCGGGTACCGCCGCCAGCCGGACCAGCCGGACGCGCTCGGCGCGGTTGCGGCCGACGCGGCGGACGGACAGCTTCCAGCCGGGGAGCTCGGCACGGTCCCCGGGGGCGGGGATCCGGCCGAGGAGGTCGGCGACGAGCCCGGCGACGGTCTCGTACGGTCCCTCGGGCACTTCGAGGCCTATCCGGCGCAGGGTCTGCACCCGGCAGCTGCCGTCGGCCTCCCAGGAGGGGCGGCCGTCCTCCGCCGGTACGGCGGCCAGTTCGGGGCCGTCGTCCTCGGCGGAGTCGTGCTCGTCGCGGACCTCGCCGACGAGTTCCTCCACGATGTCCTCCAGCGTGACGACTCCGGCGGTGCCGCCGTACTCGTCGACGACGACGGCCATCGGCTGCTCGCTGCGCAGCCGCTCCAGCAGCGGCTGCACCGGCAGGGAGCCGGGCACCAGCAGCGGGGCGACGCAGATCCGGCTCACGCTCGTGCGGTCGCGCTCCGACTCGGGCACGGCGAGGGCGTCCTTGAGGTGGACCACGCCGGTGACCTCGTCGATGCGGTCGCGGTAGACCGGGAACCGGGACAGGCCCGTGGCACGGGTCAGGTTGAGCACGTCGGCCGCGGTGGCCGTGTGCATCAGGGCGCTGACCTTCACCCGGGGGGTCATGACGTGCTGGGCCGTGAGCTCGCCCAGCGAGAGGGTCCGTACGAAGAGGTCGGCGGTGTCCTGTTCCAGGGCGCCGGCCTGGGCCGAATGGCGGACCAGGGAGAGCAGTTCGCCGGGGGTCCGCGCGGAGGCCATCTCCTCGGTCGGTTCCACGCCGAGCAGGCGCACGAGGCGGTTGGCCACGGCGTTGAGACCGGCGATCACGGGCCGGAAGGCCCGGGAGAAGGCGTGCTGGGGGCCGGCGACGAAGCGGGCCACCTGGAGCGGCCGGGAGACCGCCCAGTTCTTCGGGACGAGCTCGCCGACGACCATCTGGACGGCGGAGGCGAGCAGCATGCCGATGACGACGGCGACGCCGGAGACGGCTCCCCCGGTGAGGCCGGTCGCGGCGAGCGGCCCGGCCAGCAGTGCGGCGAGGGCGGGCTCGGCGAGCATGCCGACCACGAGGGAGGTGATGGTGATGCCGAGCTGGGTGCCGGAGAGCTGGAAGGACAGCTCCCGAAGGGCTTTGACCACCGTACGGGCACGGCGGTCACCGTCGGCTGCGGCGCGTTCGGCCTCGGCCCGCTCCACGGTGACGAGGCCGAATTCGGCGGCCACGAAGAAACCGTTGGCGAGGATGAGGGCGAAGGCCGCCGCGAGCAGAAGTAGCGGGATGGTCATGCCGCCGCCTCCGGGGGGAGGGCGGCGCGGGTACTACCGGACGATCCGTCCATTGCTGGAGGGAGTCACTCCTCGAGTCGCAGGTGCCCACGGGCCACGAGGTCCCGGGGCCGGTGGGAGGGCGCACAGCTGCGCCCCGCCACCAGGGTAGTCATTGAGCTCCCGGCCGCAACGGTACGCAGCCACGAGGATGGTCCGACTCAGTGGTCGTTCGGGCCCGTTCCGCGCGCCTCGGCCAGTGTGCGCAGGGCGCGTGCGTCGCCGATCGCCTGCTGCTTGGCGACCCCGGGCTGGATGCCGAGGGCGGGCAGGCTGGTGCCGTCGCTGAGGTCGAGGAAGACCCACGGGTCGCCGGGGCGGAGGTTGACCCGCAGGATCTGGGCCCACTCCAGGCGCCGGGTGGTGGTGAGGTTGACGACGGTGACGCCGGCCTCGTCCGCGACCACCTTGGGGCGGCTGAGCAGGACGAGTACGGAGCTCAGCAGGACGGCGGTGAAGACGAAGCTGATCCGCTCGCCGGGGCTGAGGTTCTCCAGCAGCACGGCGATCGCCGTGATGGTGGTGAACATGGCGAGGCCGACGCCCAGCAGGACGACCCGGGTGCGGGTCGGCCGGAAGGTGACCGGCAGGGCGGGCGTGACGGGCTGGGCGGCGGACTCGGCCATTGGTGCGTTGCCTTCTGGAGGTGACGTGCGGGTCGGGCGGTCGGCGGCCCGGCGTGCGGCACGCCGCCGGGCTCCCGCCTGGGGTGCCGGGCTAGAGGCGGCAGGCGTGGATCGAGGTGGTGAGGATCGCGCGCGCGCCGAGCTCGTACAGGTCGTCCATGATCCGCTGGGCTTCCTTGGCGGGGACCATCGCGCGGACGGCGACCCAGCCCTCGTTGTGCAGCGGGGAGACGGTCGGCGACTCCAGGCCGGGGGTGAGGGCGACCGCGCGCTCCAGGTGCTCGGCGCGGCAGTCGTAGTCCATCATCACGTAGCTGCGGGCCACCAGGACGCCCTGCAGGCGGCGCAGGAACTGCTGGACCTGCGGGTCGTCGGCGTCGGCGCCGTTGCCGCGGATGACGACGGCCTCGGAGGTGAGGATCGGCTCGCCGATGACCTCCAGGCCGGCGTTGCGCAGGCTGGTGCCGGTCTCGACGACGTCCGCGATGATCTGGGCGACGCCGAGCTGGATGGCGGTCTCGACGGCTCCGTCGAGGTGGACGACGGAGGCGTCGATGCCCTGCTCGGCGAGGTGCTTGGCGACGATTCCCTCGTACGAGGTCGCGATCGTCATCCCGTTGAAGTCCTCGGGGCCCTTCGCCGTGCCGGGGGTGGTGGCGTAGCGGAAGGTGGAGCGGCCGAAGTTCAGCGGCAGGATCTCCTCGGCGCTGGCGCCGGAGTCGAGCAGCAGGTCGCGGCCGGTGATGCCGATGTCGAGGCGGCCCGAGGAGACGTAGATCGCGATGTCCTTGGGGCGGAGGTAGAAGAACTCCACCTCGTTCTCGGGGTCGACGACCACGAGCTCCTTGGACTCCTTGCGCATCCGGTAGCCGGCCTCATGGAGCATCGCCGACGCCGGTCCGGAGAGTGAACCCTTGTTGGGGACGGCGATGCGCAGCATGGGGCTTCCTTTGGGGCGTGGATGTACGGATTGCGTGCGGGGTGTGCGTGCCTGGCTCAGAGGTGCGCGTAGACGTCGTCGAGGGAGATCCCGCGCGCCACCATCATCACCTGGACGTGGTAGAGCAGCTGGGAGATCTCCTCGGCGGCGGCTTCCTTGCCCTCGTACTCGGCGGCCATCCAGACCTCGGCGGCCTCCTCGACGACCTTCTTGCCGATGGCATGGACGCCCTTGCCCACGAGCTCGGCGGTGCGGGAGGTGCTGGGGTCGCCGTTGGCCTTGGCCTGGAGCTCGGTGAAGAGCTCTTCGAAGGTCTTGGAGGATTCGTTCGCCATGATGGTCCTCAGAATACGGGGTTCCCCTACGCCACTCAGCGCCAGGGTTCGCTGACGGTCCGCAGGGTCATGGCGGTGGAGACGGCGGCGGTGACCGCTTCGTGCCCCTTGTCCTCATTCGACCCTTCGAGCCCGGCGCGGTCCAGCGCCTGCTCGTCGTTGTCGCAGGTCAGTACACCGAAGCCGACGGGGACTCCGGTGTCGATCGACACCTGTACCAGGCCCTGGGTGACGCCCTGGCAGACGTAGTCGAAGTGCGGGGTGCCGCCGCGGATGACCACTCCGAGGGCGACGATGGCATCGTAACCGCGACCGGCCAGTACCTTCGCCACGACCGGGAGCTCGAAGCTGCCGGGGACCCGGAGCAGGGTGGGCTCGTCGATGCCCAGCTCGTGCAGGGCCCGCAGGGCTCCGTCGACCAGTCCGTCCATGACCTTCTCGTGCCACTGGGCCGCGATCACGGCGACTCGGAGGTCTCCGCAGTTCTTCACGCTCAGTTCGGGTGCGCCCTTGCCGCTCACAGCTCTGCTCCTCGGTGGTTCGTGTCGGTGGTTGGCCGGTGGTGAAACCGGTGGTGGACATGCGTACGGGTGGTGGTGCGTGCCTACTGGTTGCCGCAGGCGGAGGTGGTGACGGGTCCGTCCAGCCAGGGCAGGTCGTGGCCCATCCGGTCCCGCTTGGTGCGCAGGTACCGCAGGTTGTGCTCGCCGGCCTCGATCGGCATCGGCTCCCGGCTGGTGACCGTGATGCCGTGCCGGACGAGGGCGTCGGACTTCTCGGGGTTGTTGGTCATCAGGCGGACGCCGTGCACGCCGAGGTCGGCGAGGATCTGGGCGCCTGCGCCGTAGTCGCGGGCGTCGGCGGGCAGGCCGAGTTCCAGGTTGGCGTCGAGGGTGTCGCGGCCGCGCTCCTGGAGCTCGTACGCGCGCAGCTTGGACAGGAGTCCGATGCCGCGGCCCTCGTGGCCTCGCAGGTAGACGACGATGCCGCGGCCCTCGGCCTTGATGCGTTCCATGGAGGCATGCAGCTGGGGGCCGCAGTCGCAGCGCTGGGAGGCGAAGATGTCGCCGGTCAGGCATTCGGAGTGCATCCGGACGAGGATGTCGGAACCGTCGCCGATCTCGCCGTGGACGAGGGCGACGTGCTCGACGCCGTCGACGGTGGAGCGGTAGCCGTACGCCGTGAACTCGCCGAAGGCGGTCGGCAGGCTGACCTCGGCCTCGCGGCGCACGGTCGGCTCGGCGGAGCGGCGGTAGGCGATCAGGTCCTCGATGGAGATGATCGTCAGGCCGTGCTTGCGGGCGAAGGGGATCAGCTCGGGCAGGCGCAGCATGACGCCGTCCTCGCCGGCGATCTCCACGATGGCACCGGCCGGGCGCAGGCCCGCGAGGCGGGCCAGGTCGACGGCGGCCTCGGTGTGGCCGTTGCGGACCAGGACGCCGCCGGGCTTGGCGCGCAGCGGGAAGACGTGGCCGGGGCGGACGAAGTCGCCGGGCTCGGAGACTCCGTCGGCGAGGAGGCGCAGGGTGGTGGCGCGGTCGGCGGCCGAGATGCCGGTGGAGACGCCGTGGGCGGCGCTCGCGTCGACGGAGACGGTGAAGGCGGTCTTCATCGACTCGGTGTTGTTCTGGACCATCTGGGGGAGTTCGAGCCGGTCCAGCTCGGCGCCCTCCATGGGGGCGCAGATCAGGCCGCGGCACTCGCTCATCATGAACGCGATGATCTCGGGGGTGGCCTTCTCGGCGGCGATGACGAGGTCACCCTCGTTCTCGCGGTCCTCGTCGTCGACGACGACGACGGGGCGGCCCGCCGCGATGTCGCGGATGGCCTGCTCGACGGGGTCGAGGCGGAAGGTCTCTTCGGGGATGTCGGGCACGGGCTTGAGGCTGGTCATGCCGTTGCTCCTTCCAGGGCCGGGGCGGGGGTGGTGCGGGAGCGCTGGTACCAGTCGTAGGCGCCCCACAGCACGAGGGCGAAGTAGACGACGTAGACGAGGCCCGAGAAGGCCAGTCCGTTGTTGAAGGCGAGGGGTACGCCGACCAGGTCGACGAGGAGCCAGGCGAACCAGAACTCGACGAGGCCGCGGGCCTGGGCGACCATCGCGACGATGGTGCCGACGAAGATGTACGCGTCGGCCCACGGGCTCCACGAGAGGTTCGGGAAGAGCGTGAAGAGGCCGCCGACGGCGAGGGTGCCGAGCGCCGCACCGGCCAGGAGCAGACCGCGCTCCTTCCAGGTGGCGGTGCGCACGGCGATCGAGCCGTCCTGGGCCTTCTGGCGCCCGAGCTGCCAGGCGCGCCAGCCCCACACGGCCACACCGATGACGAGGAGCTGCTTGCCGACGCCGCCGGCGAGGTGCGCGGAGGCGTAGGCGGCGATGAGGATCAGGCCGGAGAGGAGCTGGGCGGGCCAGGTCCATATGGAGCGGCGCCAGCCGAGGGCGAGTGCGGCGAGGCCCATCAGGTTGCCGATCATGTCGGACCAGATGACCTTCTGCCCGAAGACGGTGAAGGCCTCCGCGTTGAGCCAGGTCAGGGCGCTCACCGGGTTTCTCCCGTCGCGTGCAGCGGGTTCACGCCGGCGGCCAGGAGGCGCTCGACGTACTTCGCGAGGACGTCGACCTCCAGGTTGACGGGGTCGCCGCTCTGCTTGTGGCCGAGGGTGGTCAGCGCCAGGGTGGTGGGGATGAGGCTGATGGTGAACCAGTCGGCGGCGGCCTCGACGACGGTGAGGCTGACGCCGTCGACCGTGATGGAGCCCTTCTCGACCACGTAGCGGGAGAGGTTCGCGGGGAGGGCGACCTTGACGATCTCCCAGTGCTCCGAGGGGGTCCGGGAGAGGATCTCGCCGGTGCCGTCCACGTGTCCCTGGACCAGGTGGCCGCCGAGCCGTCCGCCGAGGGCCATGGGACGCTCCAGGTTGACCCGGGAGCCCTTGGTCAGGGCGCCGAGGCTGGAGCGGTTCAGGGTCTCCTGCATGACGTCGGCGGTGAACTCGCCGTCCGCGGTCTCCACGACGGTCAGGCAGACGCCGTTGACCGCGATGGAGTCGCCGTGCTTGGCGCCCTCGGTGACGAGTGGGCCGCGGAGCCGGAAGCGGGAGGCTTCCTGGAGCTGCTCGACAGCGGTGACCTCGCCCAGTTCTTCGACGATTCCGGTGAACACTCAGTGCTCCTTGGTGGCGGGGGTGGCGGGGACGGGGACTGCGGTGATGCGGAGATCGGGGCCGATGCGGACGGCCTCGGTGATGTCGAGGCGCAACGCACCGGAGATGTTCTTGATTCCGGCGTCGGCGAGGGCCGCGGGGCCCGCACCGAGCAGGGCCGGCGCGAGGTAGCCGATGACGCGGTCGACGGCGCCGCACTCCAGGAAGGCGCCGGCCAGCGTGGGGCCGCCTTCCAGCAGGACGGAGCGCACACCGCGCAGGAACAGGCGGGTGAGGAGGTCATGAACGCCGATGCGGCCGTCGTGCAGGGGCAGCCGGAGCAGTTCGACGCCGGTCAGGTGCCGGGTGTCGGCGTCCTCGCCGACGACGAGCAGGGTGGGCGCGGCGTCGTCGAGGATGCGGGCGGTCGCCGCGATCGTGGCGCGGGTGTCGAGGGCGATCCGCAGGGGTTGCGTGGCGCCTTCGACGCCGCGCACCGCGAGGTGCGGGTCGTCGGCGCGCAGGGTGCCGCCGCCCACGAGGACGGCGTCGCTGCCGGCCCGCAGCCGGTGGACGTCGGCGCGGGATTCGGCGGAGGTGATCCAGCGGCTGCTGCCGTCGGCTGCGGCGCTGCGGCCGTCGAGGGTGGCGGCGTACTTCCAGGTGACGTGCGGCCGGCCGAGGCGTACGGAGGTCAGCCAGGCGGCGTTGCCCGCCTCGGCCTCGTCCGCGAGGAGTCCGGCCGCGGTGTCGATCCCGGCTGCGCGCAGGGTGGTGGCGCCGCCGCTGGCCTGCGGGTTCGGGTCGGAGACGGCGTAGACCACGCGGGTGATGCCGGCGTCGGCGAGGGCCTGGGCGCAGGGCCCCGTACGGCCGGTGTGGTTGCAGGGTTCGAGGGTGACGTAGGCGGTGCCGCCGCGGGCGGCCGTGCCTGCCGTGCGCAGGGCGTGGACCTCGGCGTGCGGGCCGCCGGCCCGCTCGTGCCAGCCCTCGCCGACGACGGCGCCCGCGGCGTCGGTGATGACGCAGCCGACGACGGGGTTGGGGCTGGTGGAGCCGAGTCCGCGGGCGGCGAGCTCGATGGCCCGTCGCATGGCACGGGTGTCCGCGTCGGGTGCTGCGTGCGCGGCGTGTGTCGCCACCGGGTCCTCCTGCCTCATCGGGCACGGACTCCGGGGCCTGTCGGGATACGACAGATGAAGCGGTACAGCACACGGGGGACGCCGAGGCCGGAAAAACGGCTCGACCCGGCATATCCACAGGGATATGCCGACGAACCGCCGACGGCGGCGTACCGGTGACTGGCCCGCCGCGCACTGCCTCCCATCCGGACTTTAACCGTCGGTCCAGGAATCTCACCTGGTCAACCGGCCGCTGGCTGCGGACGGGTCGCGGACTATAACCGCCGGTTCGGAATTACACCGACCCCGGAGTGCGCTGCTACTGGTACTGGTACTCCAGCCAGTCTGCCACGCGCGATCGCCTGCCATGCAGGCGATGCGGTGTGGCCTGGCTCACAGCGAGTCGCCGCCCATGCGGACTTTGCCAACTGGGACAGGGTTGGTCCAGACCTATTGACTGGGTGGTCTAGTCCTCTTAACGTTCCCTTCATCTTCCCGGGAACGGCCCGTCAGATGTGCGCACGTCACGGGCCAACACGCTTGCGCACCACCCCTGTTGCTTCATGTTGTGTCCACTTGTGTCCTGCATCCTCCCCTCCCCAGGAGGCACAATGCTGTCCCCCACACGTACGAGAGCGATGCTCCTGGCATCCGGCGCAGCAATCGCCGGACTCCTGGTGGGCGGGCTCTCGGCGGGCGTCTCGCACGCGGCCGACAACGAGACCTGTCGCCCCGACGGGCTCTACAGAACCGCCGGCGTCGACGTCCCGTACTGCTCGGTCTACGACTCCGAAGGCCGCGAGAAGATGGGCGCCGACCACCAGCGTCGCGTCATCGGCTACTTCACCGGCTGGCGCACCGGCAAGGACGGCACCCCCGCCTACCTCGCCAACAACATCCCGTGGTCCAAGGTCACCCACCTGAATTACGCCTTCGCCCACGTGGGCGCCGACAACAAGATCTCCGTCGGCTCGGACAGCGTGAACAACGCCGCCACCGGAATGACCTGGCCCGGCGTCGCGGGCGCCGAGATGGACCCGGCCCTCCCCTACAAGGGCCACTTCAACCAGCTGACGAAGTTCAAGAAGCAGTACCCGAACGTCAAGACGCTGATTTCGGTCGGCGGCTGGGCCGAGACCGGCGGCTACTTCGGCGACGACGGCAACCGGGTCGCCTCCGGCGGCTTCTACTCGATGGCCACGAACGCCGACGGCTCGGTCAACCAGGCCGGCATCGACACCTTCGCCGACTCCTCCGTCGAGTTCATCCGCACGTACGGGTTCAACGGCGTCGACATCGACTACGAGTACCCGACCACCATGAAGGACGCCGGCAACCCGCTGGACTGGCAGCTGGCCAACGCCCGCCGCGCCGGTCTGGTCCAGGGCTACGCGGCCCTGATGAAGTCGCTGCGCGAGAAGCTCGACCGTGCGGGCGCCGCCGACGGCAAGCACTACCTGCTCTCCGTCGCCGCCCCCTCCTCCGGCTACCTGCTGCGCGGCATGGAGACCTTCCAGGTCCAGAAGTACCTGGACTACGTCAACATCATGTCCTACGACCTGCACGGCGCCTGGAACGAGTACGTCGGGCCCAACGCCTCACTCTTCGACGACGGCAAGGACGGCGAACTCGCCGCCGCCGGCGTCTACTCCACCTCCCAGTACGGCGGCATCGGCTACCTCAACACCGACTGGGCCTACCACTACTTCCGCGGCTCGATGCCGGGCGGCCGCATCAACATCGGTCTGCCGTACTACACCCGCGGCTTCAAGAACGTGCAGGGCGGCACCGACGGCCTGTGGGGCAAGGCTCCCGCGACCACCTGCCCGGCCGGAGCGGGCCTGACCAAGTGCGGCGACGGCGCGGTCGGCATCGACAACCTGTGGCACGACAAGGACACCAACGGGGTCGAGTCCCCGGCGGGCTCCAACCCGATGTGGCACGCCAAGAACCTGGAGAAGGGCGTCGTCGGCGACTACGTCACCAAGTACGGCTTCCCGGCGAACACCGCGCTGAGCGGCACCTACGCCCGCAAGTACGACTCCACCCTGGTGGCGCCGTGGCTGTGGAACGCGCAGAAGAAGGTCTTCCTCTCGACGGAGGACGAGCAGTCGGTGGCCGCCAAGGCCGACTACGTGGTCAACAAGGGCATCGGCGGCACGATGGTCTGGGAGCTCGCGGGCGACTACGCGTACAACGCGGCCAAGGGCCAGTACGAGATGGGTGACACGCTCACCGACACGATGTACCAGAAGTTCAAGTCGGCCTCCCCCTACGGGGCGAAGAAGGCGGGCGCCACCGCCCTGCCGACCCAGGCCGTGGACATCAAGACGGAGTTCACCGAGTTCAAGCTGGGCGACTCCAACTACCCGCTCACCCCGAAGCTGAAGATCACCAACAACACGAACGCCACGCTGCCCGGCGGCACCGAGTTCCGGTTCGACTACGGCACCTCGGCCCCGAACAACGCCTCCGACCAGTCCGGCTTCGGCACCACGGTGATCAGCAGTGGCCACACCGGCAACAACGTCGGCGGCCTGAAGGGCGACTTCCAGCGGGTCTCCCTGAAGCTCCCGGCCTGGCAGACCCTGGCCCCGGGCGCCTCCGTCGACCTGGCGTTCAACTACTACCTGCCGGTGTCCACCCCGTCGAACTGGACGGTGACCGTCTCCGGCACCACCTACGCCCTCGCGGGGGACCTGGCGCGCGGTACGACGCCGGTGCAGCCCGGCTCCACCCAGCCGCCCACCAATCCCCCGACCACTCCTCCCACCACCCCGCCGACCACTCCCCCCACGACTCCGCCGACCACGCCTCCGGGCGGGACCTGCACCAACCCGGCGTACGTGGCGGGCACGGTCTACAACAGCGGCAACCTCGTCTCCCACAAGGGCCGCAACTGGAAGGCCCAGTGGTGGACGCAGAACGAGGAGCCCGGTACCACCGGTGAGTGGGGCGTCTGGAAGGACCAGGGCGCCTGCTGACCCCCTGCGCCGATCCTCCGCTCCCGTGATCCGGTGATCCCGTGATCCCGTGATCCCGGATCCCTGAGTGAACGTGAGGACCCGGTGGCCCGGCGGCCACCGGGTCCTCGCACGTTCCGCCGGACCCGGCCTCGTACGCTGCTCGGGTGATCACACACGTCACCGCGTCCGACGCGGACTTCGAGGAAAACCGTCCCCGGATGTTCGGCATCGCCTACCGCATGCTCGGCTCCGCCGCGGAGGCCGAGGACGCCGTGCAGGACGCGTACCTGCGCTGGGCGTCCGCGGACCGCGAGGCCATCGAGCACCCGGGCGCCTGGCTCGCCAAGGTCGTCACGAACCTCTGCCTCAACACCCTCACCTCGGCACGGGTCCGGCGCGAGGAGTACGTCGGCCCCTGGCTGCCGGAGCCCGTCCTCACCGACGACGGCACCCTCGGCCCGCTGGACTCCGCGGAGCAGCGGGACAGCGTGTCCATGGCCCTGCTGGTGCTGCTGGAGCAGCTCACCCCGGTCGAGCGGGCCGTCTACGTCCTGCGCGAGGGCTTCGCCTACAGCCACCGGGAGATCGCCGCCGTCCTGGACCTCACCGAGGCCAACTGCCGGCAGCTCTACCGGCGGGCCGCGGGCCGGGTGGCCACGGACCGGGCTGCCACTGCGGAGGCCCGCTTCACGCCGGACCCCGAACGGTGGCAGAGCCTCGTGGAGACCTTCATGACGGCGGCGCGCGGCGGGGACCTGGCCCGGCTGGAGGGGCTGCTCACGGCCGACGTCCGGTTCGTCTCGGACGGCGGAGGCGTGGTCAGCGCGGCGCTGCGGCCGATCCTGGGCCGGGAGAAGGTGGCCCGGTTCGCGGTCGGGGTGCTCAAGAAGTACGCCGGGGGCCTGCCGGTCAGCGTTGCGGAGATCAACGGATCGCCGGCGCTGCTCTTCGGCGAGAGTGCCGTTCTTCTGGTGGAATTCGAGAACGGGCTGGTCAGCGGTCTCAGCACGGTGCTCAACCCGGAGAAGCTGGAATTCCTCCGGCGGCAGCTGTCACGTTCCTGAGGGCTGTCCGGTCTCCGCTGGTGAAGGCACCGCATCGGCGAAAGGCGAACGCATGAGCACCATCCTCGTCACCGGAGGCACCGGCACCCTGGGCGCACCGGTCGTCGCGCGGCTCCGGGACGCGGGCCACGAGGTCCGCGTCCTGAGCCGGCGCTCCCCCGAATACCCGGTCGACCTGATGGACGGCAGCGGGCTGGACGCGGCGACGGCCGGAGCGGAGGTGATCGTCCACTGCGCGAGCAACACGCGTGGCGGGGGCAAGAACGACGAGGTCGCCACCCGGCACCTCATCGACGCGGCCCGGCGGGCGGGAAGCGTCACCAACATCGTCTACATCTCGATCGTCGGGGTGGACGTGGTGCCGTTCGGCTACTACCGCACGAAGCTGAAGGTGGAGCAGCTGCTGGAGCGTTCCGGGCTCGGTGTGACCATCCTGCGCACGACGCAGTTCCACGACCTGGTGGCGCAGGTGGTGGACATGGCGGCGAAGCTGCCGCTCGTGCCGGTGCCGGTGCCCGGCGGGGTGCGGGTGCAGCCGATCGCCGTCGGGGAGGTCGCGGAGCGCCTGGCCGGGCTGGCGGTCCCGACCCCGGCGGGCCGGGTCACGGACATGGGAGGCCCGGAGATCCACACCCTGCCGGAGCTGGCCCGCACCTACCTGGCGGCGACGGGTCGTCGCCGCCGGGTGCTCCCGATCCCCCTGGCGGGCAAGGCCTACGCCGCCTTCAGGCGGGGCGGCAACCTGGCCCCGTCGCACGCGGTGGGCCGGGGCACCTTCGCGCAGTTCGCGGCAGCGGCGGGGGCTGCGGCGGGGCGGGACTGACGGGTGCGGGGTGGCTCCGGGGCCGGGGCCACCCCGCACCGGGCGATCCCCTATCCGCCGAACAGCACGGCCTGCGCGGCCTCCCGCGCCGCCAGTTCGGCTCCCGCCAGGACCGCCGGGTCGCCCAGCGTCGTCGCGCGGACCTCCGTCGGCACCGGGGTCAGTTTCGCCAGGCTGTGGGCGACCCTCGCGGCCAGGGCGGGGCCGCCCGCCCGGCCCAGTTCGCCCGCCAGGACCACGCAGCCCGGGTCCAGGATCGCCGCGGCCGCCGCCGCGCCCAGTGCGAGGCGTTCGGCCAGGGCTTCGAGGAACGCCTCCCCCGCCGCCCCGGCCACGGCCTCCTCCGCGGTCCCTGCGAATCCGTGCGTGCGCGCCAGCGCGGTCACCGCTTCGCGGCCCACCAGGGCGTGGAACCCGCCCCCGCAGTCCGCGGCGGAGGGCAGGCCGCCGGTGCCGGGCACCGGGAGGAAGCCGATCTCGCCCGCCCCGCCGGAGGCGCCCCGGCGCAGCCGGCCGTCCAGGACCACGGCTGCGCCGACGCCCGCACCGAGCCACAGCAGGACGAAGGAGTCCAGGTCGCGGGCGACGCCCAGGCGCTGCTCGGCGAGGGCGGCCAGGTTGGTCTCGTTCTCGACGACGACCACGGCGGGCAGGCTCCGCTGCAGGGCAGTGACCAGGTCCCGGTGCCAGGCCGGCAGGCCGGAGGTGTCGCGGAGTTCGCCGGTGGCCGGGGCGACCAGGCCCGGGGCGCCTACGACCACGGTGTGCAGTTCGGCGGCCCCGGCCTCGCGCGCGGTGCGCAGCAGGGCCGCCACCGCGTCCTCGGGGGCGCCGACGGGCAGGGCGGCCTGGGCGAGGGGGCGGCCGAGGAGGTCGGTGACGACGGCGGTGACGCGGTCGGTGCGCACGTCGAGGGCGGCGAGGTGGGCGCGGTCGGCGACGATCCCGTACAGCTTGGCGTTGGGGCCGCGGCGCTGTGCGCCGGATTCGCCGGCGACCTCGATGAGTCCGGCTTCGGTGAGCCGGTCGACCAGGTCGGCGACGGAGGGGCGGGAGAGGCCGGTCATGGTCTTGAGCTGGGTGGCCGTCAGTGGCCCGGACTCCTGGAGGAGTTGCAGGGCGAGGCGGTCGTTGATGGCCCGGGCCGTGCTGGGCGAGGCGGGGGCCGGTACCTGGGTGCTGGCGGGGGCAGGAATCACGGCGCCCATCCTAGGGAGTCGGGCCCGTTATCTATCAGGCAGGGTCCCTGATAGTTTAATCCTCATGACCGGGGACACCGACCTCAGCCCGGCGCGCCTGCGCCATGCCCGCTACGCCATCGCCGCCGTCTTCTGCATCCACGGCGCCGTCACCGGCTCCTTCGCCACCCGTATCCCCTGGATCCAGGAGCACGCCCAGCTCAGCGCGGGCACCCTGGGTCTGGCCCTCGCCGCGCCCGCGGTGGGCGCGGCCCTCGCGATGCCGCTGGCGGGCCGGATCAACCACCGGCTCGGCGCGCGTACCGCGCTGCGGGTGCTGCTCTCGCTGTGGACCCTCTCGCTGATCCTGCCGAGCCTCGCCCCGAACCTGCCGACCCTGTGTCTCGTGCTCTTCGTCTACGGAGCCACCGCCGGAATGTCGGACGTGGCGATGAACGCGCTGGGCGTGGAGACGGAGAACCGGCTGGGCCGCTCGATCATGTCCTCGCTGCACGGCATGTGGAGCGTGGGCGCCCTGCTCGGCTCGGCCGCGGGTACGGTCGCCGCGCACACCGGGGCGGACGCCCGGCTGCACCACCTGGTCGCCGCGCTGGCCCTCACGGCGGCCGGCCTGTTCGCCGCAGGGGGCGTGCTGGACCTGAGGAGCGACCAGGAGGCGCCGGCGCCGCCGCACTTCGCACTGCCTCCCAAGTCGGCGTTCCTGATCGGGGCCGTCGGCTTCTGCGCGGTGTTCGCCGAGGGCGCGAGCCTGGACTGGTCTGCGGTCTACCTGCGGGACGTCCTGCACACGGACGCCGGCCTGGCCGCCGCCTCCACCACCGCCTTCGCGCTGACCATGGCCGTGGCCCGGCTGGTCGGCGACCGTGTGGTGGACCGGTTCGGGGCGGTGCGCACGGTCCGGGCCGGCGGTGTGCTGGCCACCCTGGGCGGGCTGCTCGTGGTCGGGGTCCGGCATCCTGCCGGCGCGCTGGCCGGGTTCGGGCTGATCGGGCTCGGCATCGCGGTGGTGGTCCCGCTGGCCTTCGCGGCGGCGGGGCGCAGCGGGCCGGCGCCGGCCCAGGCCATCGCGGGTGTGGCGACGATCACCTACACCTCGGGGCTGATCGCGCCGTCGGCGATCGGCGCGGTGGCGGACGCGACCTCGCTGGTGGTGTCCTTCGGGCTGGTCACCCTGCTGGCGTTCGCGCTGATCGCGGGCGCGACGGTACTGCGCCAGGGGCCGCCGGTCGGGCAGGCTGGGGGCGGTCCCGGCGGGGCCACGGCAGGGTCCGGGGCCACCGACCTCGACGAACCTGCCCAAACCCGGCCGTAATATGTCGACCGGCCGCAGCGGCACGCACTCCGTGCGCTGCGGCCTCGATGTGTGAGCAGCAGCCGGAGAAACGGAGTGGAACATGGGCCTCGGCGTGGGCTGGACCCTGCACGGAGACGGGCGGACTCCCGCCCCCGGCGCGGTGGTCCGGCCGGAGGAGCGGCTGTCGTGGCCGCGGACCGCCGGGCTGGGTGCCCAGCACGTCGTGGCGATGTTCGGAGCGAGTTTCGTCGCTCCGGTCCTGATGGGCCTGGACCCGAACCTGGCCATCATGATGTCCGGCGTGGCGACGGTGATCTTCCTCCTCGCCACGCGCGGCCGGGTCCCGTCGTACCTGGGCTGTTCGCTGTCGTTCGTCGGTGTCGCGGCGGCGATCCGGGCCTCGGGCGGCGACAGCGCGGTGGTCACGGGCGCCGTCTTCACCGTCGGTGTGGCGCTGTTCCTGGCGGGTCTGGCGGTCCAGCGGTTCGGTGCCCGGATCATCCACGTGGCGATGCCGCCGGTGGTGACGGGCGCGGTGGTGATGCTGATCGGCTTCAACCTGGCGCCGGTGACGGCGAGTACGTACTGGCCGCAGGACCAGTGGACGGCGCTGTTGACCATGCTGTTCACCGGGGCGGCCGTGGTCTGCCTGCGCGGGTTCTGGTCGCGCATCGCGATCTTCCTCGGTCTGCTCTTCGGGTACGGCATCTCCTGGATCTTCGACCTGCTCTTCGGCAGGATCCACTCGACGGTGGGCGGGGAAGCGGCCGTCGACCACTGGCGGCTCGACCTCTCCGCGGTCGGCAAGGCCGACTGGATCGGGCTGCCGTCCTTCCACGCGCCCGCCTTCGAGTGGTCGGCGATCCTGATCGCCCTGCCCGTGGTCATCGCGCTGATCGCCGAGAACGCCGGGCACATCAAGGCCGTCGGGGAGATGACCGGCGACCCGCTCGACGACAAGCTGGGCACGGCCATCGCGGCGGACGGTGCCGCGTCGATGCTGTCCACGGCGGTCGGCGGCCCGCCGAACACCACCTACTCCGAGAACATCGGCGTCATGGCGGCCACCCGGGTCTACTCCACGGCGGCCTACTGGGCGGCCGCCGGCTTCGCGCTGCTCTTCGGCCTGTGCCCCAAGTTCGGTGCGATCGTCGCCGCGATCCCGGGCGGGGTGCTCGGCGGCATCACCGTCATCCTCTACGGAATGATCGGCCTGCTCGGCGCCCAGATCTGGATCACCGGCCGGGTGGACCTGCGCAACCCGCTGAACCTGGTGCCGGCCGCGGCGGGCATCATCATCGGCATCGGCGGAGTGAAGCTCCAGATCACCGACACCTTCGAGCTGGGCGGCATCGCCCTGGGCACGATCGTGGTCATCACCGGCTACCACGCACTGCGATACCTCGCGCCCGCGCACCTCAAGCACGAGCCCCTGCTCGACGAGGGCACCTCCGCCTACGACGACGACTCCGGGGACGGCCAGGACAAGCCCCGTTGACGGTGTTTCGCCCGAACCGGGGAAGCGTACGGCCAAGTTCCCCGGATCCGCGTCGGCGCCTGCGACTCTGCCCCCATGGATGCGGTGCTGGCGCGGATGCGCGCCCTGGAGGAGCGGCTCCCGCCGCAGGACGGCGTCGCCGTCTTCAACCGGGTCTACCTGACGGTGACGGAGACCCTGCACCGGCGGATCGAGCACGGCGGGTTCCCGGCGCCCCGGCGGGCGCAGACCCTCAGCGTGCGGTTCGCGGAGCGGTACCTGACGGCGGTGGAGGCGGAGCGGGCCCCGGCCTGCTGGCGCCCGCTGCTCCAGTACCGCCGCCATCCCGGGATCCGGCCGCTCCAGCACGCGTTGGCCGGGATCAACGCGCACATCGGCCACGACCTGGCCCTCGCCGTGGTGGCCACCTGCGGTGAGCTGGGCTGCGAACCACGGGCCCTGGAGGCGGACTTCGACCGGGTCGGCGACACCCTGGTCTCCCTGGAGGAGCACATCCGGGAGGACCTGATGCCGGGCCCGGACCTCCTGCAGGTCGCCGACCCCCTGACCCACCTGGTCGGCTCGTGGAGCCTGGAGCGCGCCCGCACCGGCGCCTGGTCGGCGGCCCGGCTCCTGTGGACGCTGCGCCGGGTACCGGAACTGGCCGAGGAGTTCACGGACTCCCTCGACGCGGGCGTGGGGCTGGTCGGCCGCTGCCTGCTGACCCCGCGGGGCTGACACGCCGTCGGTGGGCAGGGAAACACGACGGGGCCGTCTCCCCCACCTGTCGTGGGAGGGACGGCCCCGCTGTTCGAAACGCCCGGTCCGGCGGTGCCGTTACGGCTGGTAGATGTCCTTCCAGCCGTTCCAGTGGCCGTTGGCCGTGCGGGTGGTCTGGCTGATGGTGCCGTTGGCGATGGCGGTCAGCCGGAAACCGTCCCCCACGGGGGTGGCGAGGAGCTTGCGGGTGTAGCCGGGATCGCCCACGAGCGCGGTCACGTCTCCCCACGCGGTCCAGCTGCCGTCGGCCCTGCGGGTGGTGTGGTGGATGCGGCCCTCGGAGGCCGCGCCGAGCTGGAACTCCCCACCGGTGCCGGCGGCTGCCGATGCGTCGATCGAGGTCAGCGGCTTCGTGAGGGGAAGCTGCGTGAAAGCGGACCAGTTTCCGGGGCTCCCCTGACCCCCGTGGTAGGCCAGGCCGGCCGAGAGGATAGCCAGCTGCGGCTGGCCGTTCACCGAGGCGAGGGCGATCTGGTCGAGCTGTGCGGGGGTACCCGGGACGAGCCGCCAGGGGTCCCAGCGGTCGGGATAGCGCGTCGTCAGGTAGACCTTGCCGTCCGCAACGGCTGCGACGACCATGTTCCAGCCGTCCTGGGCCGCCGCGATCTGTGTCACCCTCGGCAGCCCGCCGGCAGCGGCGGTGGCATCACCCCAGGCCTGCCAGGAACCAGGGAGCCGCACGGCGTGGTGGATCTTGCCGTCGGCCAGTGCCAGCACGTGGAGCTGGCTGTCGGCGCCGATGGTGGCCACCTGTTCGACGTTCGGGAGCGCGCCCGCGACAGGTGTCGTGTCTTCGACACTGCCTCCGGTGAACCCGTGCCACACGCGGCCCTCGACGACCGCGACCATGTGGCCGCCCTGGGTGGTGGTGGCATCGGCGAGGGAGGTGGCCGTGTTGTTGTCGTCCCACTGGAGGCCGCTGTTGAGAGTGGCCTCGGAGTCGTTGCCCGCCTTGTCGGTGGCATAGGCCTTGATCTCGTAGCGCCCCTCACCCATCTTGGGCAGCAGTACCGCGGCCTTCCCGTGCCAGGCCTCCACCCGTCGGGTGGGCTGATCCGTGTTGATGCCGAACCGGTAGGTCTGGACGTGCTCCCCGCCCGTGGCGCCTTCCGCGGTGAGGGTGGCGATGCCCTTGACGGGATCGATCTCGATCTTCGGGGCAGGCGGAGTGGTCCGCTTCACGGTGAACCGGCCGCCGCCCTGCCACGCGGACGCGCTCGTACCGTCGTCGGCCTGCACTTCCCAGGCGTACGACTCGTCCCAGGGCAACCACGTGTCGGGGATGCGGAAGTCGGCGATACCACCACTGGGAACATTGACCGTGGCTTCGTTGAACCAGCCGCCGCGGTCGACGTAGTGCACGCGGAAGCGGGCGGTGACGTTCCCGCTGTCGGGGTCGGAGACCCGTGCCCGCAGGTGTACACCGGTTGCGAGGTTGGTCTTGCCGATGTAGCCCTGGGCGGTGGGCTGCGGAGTCATCTGCAGCTCGCCGGGGGCATTCGGCGTCTGGTTGTACTCGACGGAGAGGGTGGCGCTGTTGAGGAACTTCTTCCAGCCGAAGGTGTCGGACTCGTTCTCCGCCTTCAGCCCCAGGGTGACGTCGGACCAGCCTGCCGCGGCCACTTCCTTCATCTTGTTGGTGACGTCGAACTCCACACCGCCGGCCGGGCAGTTGGGCCCCCAGCCCTTGGCCGTGTTCACCGTGGCAAGGTGCTGGGTCCAGCCCGGCTGGTTCCGCCACGTGGTGCTGGAGCTGATCGCTCCGGTGAACCAGAGCTGTACCGGTCGGGCCTCGCAGGACCAGGACCATTCGAGCTGGGTGGAGAACGTGCCCCGGATGACGTTCTTACCGGCCATCCCGGCCGTGTCCATCCGGTACAGCGACCGGGAGAGACCGTTGGACTCGTTCTCGTAGCCGACGCGGGCCAGTTCGTTCTTGTTCCAGTACGCGGTGTCCTGGAACTTCTTGTACACCCGGGTCCAGGCGATCCGGCCGCCGCTCATCCACGGGTCGATGAAGACCGGGTAGACGGTGTCCTTGCCCTTGAGGATCTTCTGGTCCGGAACCACCTTCAGGGTGGTGCCGTCCACCTTGGTGGCCATCGGGGCCTGCTTGGCGTTCAGACCCGGCTCCCAGGCGGTGGAGGCGCTGCCGTCCTTCGCCGCGGGGGCGCTGCCGTCCTGCGCAGCGGGGGCGCTCCGGGCCAGCAAGGCGACCTTCTGCTGCCCGGCGGTCGGCGTCGACTCCCACATGGTCGGGGTCGGCCCACCGAAGACGATTCTCCCGGCGGCGTCCTTGGCGGTCAGGTTGCCATGGCCGTCGGCGGCCACGGCGAGGTTCTTGGCCTTGAGGCCGAAACCGATCTCGGTGAGCTTCGGATTCGCGGCCGCCTCGGCCGACTTGACCTCGAGGACCTGGGAGAAGCCCTCGATACCGGCGCGGACCTTCAGGTCCACTCCCGGGAGCACCTCGGGGTAGGTGGCAGTGTCTCCGCTGATCCGCGGCTTCGGCAGAGCCTGGGGCCAGGTCAGGGATATCTCCTTGTCCCCGTCGGTGAGGCTGACCAGTGGTCCCGTCCCGCCACCGGACAGCGAGAGGGGAAGGAGCGAGGCCTTCGGGGTCAGGACTCCCTTGGCAGAGACCTGGAGGGAGGCGTCGAGGTCCACCCACTTACCGGCCTTCTTGACCCACTTGGGGCTGGTGTGGCGCTCCAGGGTGAAGGTTCCGGAAGGGTTCGCGAGGGTACGGGTGTCCTCCGTCCGCTGCTCCAGGATCTCCACCGGCTTCCCGCTGGAGCGAGCGCTGTTCTGCGCCTTCTGCTCCGGCGTCATGCCCTTCACGTCCACGGTCGGCAAAGCCGTGGGGGCGGAAGTCGCGTGGGCGGGCGTCAGGCTGACGCACAGACCGGTGAGCGCGAGCACGGCCAGGGCGTTCGGCCAGGCCTGTGGTCGTCGTGGGCTCCTCGAGGGAGGGGCGGAGTGCATGGCGAAACCATCCAAGGGTGACGGCGATCGGATTGGCGACCGCCTCGTCGGCGGCACGCGTGAAGAGTTCAGGGGCTCCGCGTCCTAGCGGGTGGATGACCGAGGGCGAGCCGAAGATCACACGCACCCAGAACCTTACGGAACTAGATCATACTTATACTCATTCTTGACCTTCCCCTGGGTTTACAGACCCATCGGAAGGGGTTCGTCCGGTTCCACTTTGGGACTACCTTGACTTATACATGACCGTGACGGGATTGATCGTTTACTGTGTGCGTGATAGGAGCGTTGATCGTCAACGCGCCTCAATCTGCATAGAGGAACTGCGTGAGTCCGTCGCAAATACCCCGGAGAACCGAGCCCCATTGGAGCTCCGACAACGTATGGAACTGGCCCAAATACATTCGCCGTTCCGCCCAGGCCATTGCCATTACGGTCAGCTCCGCCCTGCTGGTCTCGGCAGGCGTGAGCACCGCGGCCGCGGCCACCGAGAAGTTCAAGGTCCGCGCCACCCAGAGCGAACCGGTACTCGCCGGCGCCTCGGTCCCGCTGAAGTCCGCGCCGAAGAACGAAGCGGCGCAGAACGCCCAGAAGAAGGCTCCCAAGGTCACCTGGCCCAAGGGCGGCGATGCACTCCTGGAGCCCGGCTCCACCGTGGCTGCGCGAGCGCAGACCGCTGCTCCCGCCCGCAGTGACGTCGGCGGCCTTCCCGTCGGAATCCGTTCCACGGCAGTCCCGTTCACCCGAGCGGGAACGGCGGCCGCTCCGGCCGCCCCGGCCAATGTGAAGGTCTCGGTCAAGAACCAGGCCCACGCCGAGAAGGCCGGCATCAACGGTGTGCTGATGGCCGTGGAAGCGGGCGCGGGTGCACCTTCGCCCGGCAAGGTCGAACTCGCCCTCGACTACTCCGCGTTCGCGGGAGCGTTCGGCGCGAATTTCGCGGGCCGCATGCGCGTCGTGCAGTACCCGGCCTGTGTGCTGACCACGCCGGAGAAGGCCGAGTGCAAAACCGCGGCCCCGGTCGACAGCGGAAATGACGTCAAGAACAAGACGCTGACCGCCCGGATCGCCCTGCCGGGTACCGGTACCGGTTCTGGCACCAAATCACCTCAGCAGCTCTCCGCGATGAGCGCCGCCGCCGCGGCTCCTATGGTCCTGGCCGCCGAGGGAGGTGCCTCCGGCACCGGCGGGGACTTCAAGGCGACACCCCTCGCCCCCACATCGAGCTGGCAGTCCGGCGGGGCCTCCGGTGACTTCAACTGGACCTACCCCATGTCCACCCCGGAGGCTCCCGGAGATCTCTCTCCCGAGCTCGGGCTGAACTACTCCGCGCAGAGCGTGGACGGCCGCATGGCCGCCGGCAACACCCAGCCCTCGCAGGCGGGCGACGGGTTCGAGCTCACCTCCGGCGGCTTCATCGAGCGGCGCTTCCAGCCCTGCTCGGACGTCCCCGGCTCCGGAGTGGCCTACAAGGACGGCAAGGGCGACCTGTGCTTCGCCTCCGAGAACGCCATGCTCTCCCTCAACGGCTCGGGCACCGAGCTGGTCAGGGATGATGCCACCGGCACCTGGAAGGGCGTCAAGGACGACGGCTCCAGGATCGAGTACCTCACCGGTGCCAGCAACGGGGACGCCGAAGGCGGCTACTTCCGGCTGACCACCGTCTCCGGCACGGTCTTCACCTTCGGTCTCAACCGGCCGGGCAACTGGAAGGCCGGTGACCAGGAGACCAACTCCGCGTTCACCGTCCCGCTGTACGGCAAGGACGGCGGCAAGCAGCGCGCCTGGCGGTACAACCTCGACCACGTCTCCGACGTGAGCGGGAACGCCATGGTCTACTACTACGCCAAGGAGACCAACCGGTACGGCGCGGACAAGAAGCTCCAGGGCGTCGAGTACACCCGCGGCGGCCACCTCAGCCGTGTCGAGTACGGCCTGCGGACCGGCGCCGAGTACGGCACCAAGGCCCCGGCCAAGGTACTGATCGAGACCGGCGAGCGCTGCCTGCCCGGCGCGGACTGCTCGGACGCCAAGTTCACCAAGGAGAACGCCAAGAACTGGCCCGACGTACCCGTCGACCAGTACTGCGCGCCCGGCAAGGAGTGCAAGAACCAGCACTCCCCGACCTTCTGGACCCGCAAGCGGTTCTCGGCCATCAGCACCCAGGTGCTCACCCGGGGTGCGTACAAGGACGTCGACCGCTGGGACCTGACCCACTCCTTCCCCCAGACCGGCGACGGCACGAGCAACGGCCTGTGGCTGGCCTCGGTCAAGCACACCGGCAAGACCAACGGTGACCTCAGCACCCCGGAGATCACCTTCTCCGGCCAGCAGCTGGCCAACCGCGTGGACGGCCTGGAGGGCCTGCCGCCCTTCATCCGCTACCGGATCAACGCCATCAGCACCGAATCCGGTGGTCTGATCGGCGTCACCTACTCCGCGCCCGAGTGCAACCGCGACGGCACCCTGCCGGCTTCGGACGCCGACAACACCCTGCGCTGCTATCCGGTCAACTGGTCCGCTCCGGGGCAGCCCATCGGCCCGGACGGGCGGCCCAAGCCGTACAAGGACTACTTCCACAAGTACGTCGCCACCCAGATCATCGAGAACGACCTCGTCGGCGGATCCCCGTCGACCGTCACCCGGTACGAGTACTCCGGTGCCCCGGCCTGGGCGTACGACACCTCCGAGTTCCTCCGCGACACCGAGCGCACCTGGAACCAGTGGCGCGGCTACGGCAAGGTCATCACCCGCACGGGCGACGGCGCCGACCAGCGCACGCGTTCGGAGAACGTCTACTTCCGGGGCCTGGACGGCGACCGCACCGCTTCCGGCGGCACGCGCACCGTCAAGGTCGCCGACTCCGAGGGCAACCAGACCACCGACCACCTCTCGCAGGCCGGTGGTACCCGGGAGACCCTCAGCTACAACGGTGACGGCGGCCCGCTGATCGCGGCGACCTCGTACGAGCCGTTCATCAGCGCCGCGACCGCGACGCGCAACCGCACCGGCACGACTCCGCTGACCGCGCACCGGTTCAACAACGGCGCGCAGCGCACCCGCACCGCCGTCGAGGGCGGCTTCCGGCGCACCGCCGTGGAGAAGACCTACGACGAGCACGGCCTGATCACCAAGGTCAACGACCTCGGCGACACCTCCACCGCCGGCGACGACCGCTGCGTCCGCTCCGAGTACGCCCGCAACGCGGGCAAGCACCTGCTCGACCTGGTCTCCCGTCAGGAGACCGTCTCGGTCGCCTGCGGCGCCACCGTCCAGCGGCCCGCGCACGTCATCTCCGACGAGCGCACCCACTACGACGGCAAGGGCTTCGGCGGAACTCCGGAGCGGGGCGACGCCACGGCTGCGGAGGAGCTGGCCGAGTACGTCGGCGGGCAGCCGCGCTACGTGGTCACCGGAACGGAGAAGTTCGACCAGTACGGCCGCTCCGTGGAGACCACGGACGTCCTGGGCAACACGTCCGGCACCGCGTACACCCCGGCCACCGGCGAGATGCCGCACCAGGTGGTCACGACCAACGCGCTCGGGCACACCGAGACCGAGATCATCGACCCCACCCGGGGCCGGACCCTGACCGAGATCGACGCTGACGGCCGCCGCGAGGAGTCCGAGTACGACGCCCTCGGCCGCCTGGCCAAGGGCTGGTCGGCGGGACGGACCCGGGACCAGAAGCCCGACGTCGAGGTCTCGTACCTGACGCGCAAGGACGGCCCCTCCGCCGTCACCACCCGCACCCGCCTCGCGGACGACACGTACACCGTCAGCCACGAGCTGTACGACGGTCTGATGCGCCCGCGTCAGACCCAGGCCACGCGCGCCGATCTCAACCAGAACGACGAGGCGCGCTCCGGCCGCGTCGTCACCGACACGGTGTACGACTCCCGTGGCCTGCAGGTCAAGGCATCGGGTCCCTACCTGGAGAAGAGCAACCCCGCCACCACCCTGGTCTCCGTCCCGGACAACCAGATCATCCGCCAGACCGGATACCTGTACGACGGTGCCGGGCGCAAGACCGCCGAGCTGTTCTACAGCCTCGGCACGGAGAAGTGGCGCAGCACGACCGTCTACGGCGGTGACCGTCAGCACGTCGTCCCGCCCCAGGGCGCGACCGTCACCACCACCATCGGCGATGCCCGCGGCAACACCGTCGAACTGCGCCAGTACAAGGGCCGCGAGGCCGGCGGCGCGTACGACAGCACCCGTTACGAGCACGGCCCCGGTGGTGAGCTGCTCAAGGTCGTCGACCCGGTCGGCAACACCTGGACGCACGAGTACGACCTGCGCGGTCGCAAGACCAAGGACACCGACCCCGATCGCGGCGTCACCACGTACACCTTCGACGACGGTGACCAGCCCGTCTCGACGACCGACGCCCGCGGCAACACCGTGCACGCCTCCTACGACAAACTCGGCCGCCGCCTCGCGGTGCGCGACGGGGGACCTTCGGGACAGAAGCTCTCCGAGTGGACCTACGACACCCTGTCCAAGGGCCGACCGACGTCCTCGACCCGCCACGTCGACGGCAAGGCGTACACCACTTCGGTCCTCGGCTACGACGACAGCGGAACTGCAACCGGATCCAGGACCACGGTTCCGGAGGGGCTGGGCAAGCTCTCCGGAAGCTACGAGTCCAAGGTCGACTACGACAGCGTCGGCAAGCCTGTCTCCGCGCACCTGCCCGCCGTGGGCGGACTCGCCGCTGAGAAGGTGGACTTCGGCTACAACGCCGCAGGGGTGCCCAGCACCCTCAAGGGCGCGGCCGAGTACGTCAGCAGCAGCCGCTACACCCCCTTCGGCGAGCTCATGCAGTACATGCAGGGCGCCAAGGGCAAGCGCATGATCCATACCAACTACCTGGACGACTCGACCCGCCGGGTCACCAAGTCGTTCGCGGACCGTGAGGTCGCACCGTCCGCTCTGTCCGAGGTCGACTACGCCTACGACCCCGCGGGCAACATCACTTCTCTCAGCGAACTGCGCGAGGGGACCACCCGCGACACGCAGTGCTTCTCCTACGACTACCTGCGTCGTATGACCGAGGGTTGGACCGCGAAGACGACCTGCGCGGGCGGACCGTCCGCGGCCACCGTCGGCGGTGTGTCGCCGTACTGGCACTCGTACACGTTCGACCCGACGGGCAACCGCACCAGCGAGACCAAGCACGACGTCGGCAACGGCGAGACCCGCCGCACCTACACCTACCCGGCCGCCAAGGGCAACCAGCCGCACGCCCTGAGCGGCGTCGACGTCGTCGAGCCCACCGGGACCCGCAAGGACTCCTACGCCTACGACGCCACCGGCAACACCACCCTCCGCAAGGTCGGAAACTCCGAGCAGAAGCTGGAGTGGGACACCGAGGGGCAGCTCACCAAGGTCACCGAGGGCACCAAGGTCACCGAGTACGTCTACGACGCCGAGGGCAACCGCCTGCTGCGCAAGGACCCTTCGGGCACCACGCTCTACCTGGGCACCACCGAGGTGGCCTTGGCTCCGGACGGCAGCACGAAGGCCACCCGCGGGTACGGGTTCAGCGGCTCGACAGTTGCCGTCCGCTCCTCGGACGGGAAGGTCTCCTACCTTTCCGCCGACCACCACAACACCGCGACCATCTCGGTGGACGCCGCGGGTTCGATGACCGCCACCCGGCGGGACATGACCCCCTACGGTGAGACACGGGGCGCCGCGCCGCAGGCGTGGCCGGACCAGAAGGGCTTCGTCGGCGGCACAGTCGACGCCTCCACCGGTCTGACCCAGCTGGGCGTCCGCTCCTACGAGCCGGCCACCGGGCGCTTCCTGTCGGTCGACCCCTTGATCGACATCGACGACCCGCAGCAGATGAACGGGTACGCGTACGCGAACAACAACCCGGTGTCCATCTCGGACCCCGACGGCAAGATCATCCCCATCCTCGTCGGCATAGCCATCCGCATCGCCGCCCAGCGCATCGCGATGGAGATCGCCCGCCGCGCCGCTATCGAGGCCGCCAAGAGGGCAGCAGCCGAGCTCGCGAAGCGTCTCGCTGTAGAAGCCGCCAAGAAGGCTGCTGCCGAAGCCGCCAAGAAGGCAGCGGAGGAAGCGGCGAAGAAGGCAGCGATCGAGGCTGCGAAGAAGGTGGCACTGGAAGCCGCCAAGAAGCAGGCGGCGAAGGAAGCCGCCAAGCAGGCGGCCAAGAAGCAGGCGGCGAAGCAGGTCGCCAAGAAGCCGCAGGCAAAGGCGGCGCCGAAGCAGCAGGCGGCCGCGAAGAAGGCCCCGAAGGCCAATCAGAAACCGCCGAAGCAGCAGCAGAACGCCCCGAAGAAGGGACCGAACGACGAACTCAAGAAAGAGCTGATGGACATTGGAAAGGATCACATCACTGAGATGCTGGCCGAGCATGCCAGAGGGGAGCGAAGTCACGCGCCCGGTGCATTCAGCGTTGGTCGGGACTCCACCACCGGCAAGACGTATCTCGGCGCAAGCGGCTCTCCGGACAACCTTCACCCGACCGTGCGGAACCTTCTCCCGAGGACTTCCCAGCACCCCAAGGGGCGACCGCCACAGGTTTGCGCGGAGGCACGCATGTGCACCAATGCCCTCAACGACGGAGCGAAACTGAAGAACCTGGACATAGTCACCGTAAACACCAAGGGAAAAAAGTTCGGCGCATGTGAAAATTGCTCGACATGGATCTTCTCAGTAGTGAGGAACGTACTGACCGGATGAACATCGAGAACGAGCGTCCGAACCTGGACGAGGTCGTAGAAGCCCTTCCCGGGGCGACGGCCGTGGAGTACGGGGACCTGGACGTCGAGACGATCTGCGACCAGTACCGGGAAGAGGGATACGAGGTCACTCCCCGCCTGCTCGACTTCCTGGAACAGTATCGAGAGATCACCATCTCGTGGCTGCACCAGGGTAGATCCGAGACTGAACTGGAGATCAGTATCGAGGGTGCCCTGAACGAGCACATCATCCGCATCGGGTACTACGTGAAGATCGCCGGCAAGGGATTGCTCCCTGTCGGAACGGCTTTCGGTGACAGCACGGTCCTCCTGTCGGATGACGGCGACATCTACTTCGGCGACGTCGCGGGCGTCCAGCGGGTCGGCCACGGGTTCCTCCCGTCGATGACCGCACTGATCTCGGACAACTGGGACAAGGCGTACCTCATAGAACCCTGACGGATCTCCGTCCACGGAAGCCCTGCCGGATTCTCCGGCAGGGCTTCTGCCGTTCCGGGCCGTGGAGTCCGGCAGCGGATATGGAAAACGGGCCGTCCCCGCGCTGCTCGCGCGGGGACGGCCCGTGGCCCTTGGACCCGGAGGGGTCAGTCCTCGGGGAGTTCGACCGGGGCGATGTCGTCGTAGACGTCGCCCGGGCCCGGGTTGGTGGAGTCCGTGGAGCCGCCGAGGTGGTGCATGACGCCCCAGACGGCGTTGAGGGCGGTCTGGACCGCGCCCTCGGCCCAGCCGGCCGTCCAGGAGATGTCGTCGCCCGCGAGGAAGATGCCGCGCTTGTCCTCGGGGAGGCGGTCCTGCATGAAGTGGGTGAAGAGGCGGCGCTGGTAGCGGTAGTGGCCCGGGAGGTTGGCCTTGAACGCGCCCATGAAGTAGGGCTCGTCCTCCCAGGAGACGGTGACCGGGTTGCCGATGATGTGGCGGCGGATGTCGACCTTCGGGTAGATCTCGCCGAGGGACTTCAGCATGACCTCCATCCGCTCGTTCGCGGACAGCGGCAGCCACTTGAGGCTGTCGTCGCACCAGGTGTACGAGAGGCAGATGACGGCGGGCTTGTCAGGGCCGTTGTCCAGCAGGTACGTGCCGCGGGTCATCCGGTCCGTCAGGGTCATCGACATGACGTCGCGGCCGGTCTCCTCGTCCTTGTCCAGCCAGAACGGCCGGTCGACGGGGACGAACAGCTTGGACGACTCCATGTAGTGGGTGCGCTCGATCGCCGTCCAGTGGTCGATCGGGAACAGCGTGTCGTCGCACTCGATCTTCGACAGGAGCATCCAGGACTGGGCCGTGAAGATCGCGGCGCGGTACGTGCGGATGTCGCCGGAGGAGTCGGTGACCGTGATGCGGTTGCCGGCCGTGCGGTGCAGGCGGGTGACCGCCGGGCGCGGCGTGCCGCCGTGCAGGGAGGACAGCGAGGTGCCCCGGTCCCAGTGCACGATCTTCTCCGGCTCGCGCTCCCACAGGCGCAGCGGCAGCTGCTGGGAGCCGCCCACGATGCCGCGGTGGTGGTCGTCGGCCTCGGTGTAGACGACGCGCAGGATCTCCAGGATGGAGTTCGGGAAGTCGGTGTCCCAGCCGCCCGTGCCGAAGCCGACCTGGCCGAAGATCTCGCGCTTGCGGAAGGACTTGAAGGCCTCGGACTTGCAGAGGAAGCCGTAGAAGGTCTCGTCGTCGAGCTTCTCGACGAGCTTGGCCCAGATCTCGCGGATGCGCGGGACGTCCCGCTCGCGCATCGCGGTGTTCATGTCGGAGAAGTCGGCGCCCTCGTCGAGGCAGGCGTTCCAGGCGGCGGACACGTCGCGGTAGATCTGCGGGAGGTCCGCGATCGTCTCGGCGTAGTGCGACTCGCCCTTGAGGTCGACGACCGTGGAGGGGGTGGACTCGGCGAGCGGGTTCGGGAAGGGCTCGGTGACCAGGCCGACGAGGTCGATGTAGTGCTGCAGGGCCGTGGAGGACGGCGGGAAGCGCATGGCGCCCATCTCCGCGGTGAGGCCCTCGGTCTCGGCGCCCTCGAAGCCGACGGTGCGCAGGCGGCCGCCGATCTGGTCGGCCTCGTAGACGACGGGCTTGAGGCCCATCTTCATCAGCTCGTACGCCGAGATGATGCCGGACAGCCCGCCGCCGATGACGGCGACCTCGGTGCCGAGCTCGGTCGCCGGTATCTGGCCGAGGCCCGCCGGGTGGGCGAGGAAGTCGTCGTACGCGTACGGGAAGTCCGGGCCGAACATGGTGATCGGCGGCTGTCCGTCGCTGTGCGGGACGGCGGTGGTGGGCACCGTGGACGTCATGGGGGTACGTCTCCTTGCGGCAGGGCTGGGGGAAGAGAGGTCTTAGACGAGGGAGGCGTAGAGCCCGGGTCGGCGGTCGCGCAGGTACGGGTTGTTCTCGCGCGAGGCCGACAGCAGCTCGGGATCGGCCTCGCCGAACACCAGCTCCTCGCCACGGCCGGCCCGGGTCCGGGTGACCCCGTCGGGGCTCGCCAGGCAGCTGAGTCCGACGAACTCGAACTCGCCTTCCGGGCCGGTGCGGTTGACGTACGCGATGTACATCTGGTTCTCGAAGGCCCTTACGGGCACCAGCTGTTCGGCGACGAACTGGAACGGGTGCATCTGCGCCGTCGGCACCAGGAGGAGGTCGGTGCCGGCGAGCGCGTGCGCCCGGACGTTCTCGGGGAACTCCACGTCGTAGCAGATCATGATGCCGATGCGGAGACCGTTCAGGTCCGCCTGGACGACGGGGGTGTCGCCGGGGGTGAAGGCGTCCTGTTCGAAGCAGCCGAAGAGGTGGGTCTTGCGGTAGTTCGCCAGCGCCGCGCCGTCGGGGCCGATGAGCTGGGCGGCGTTGTGGACGACGCCGTCCGCGCTCTCCGGGTAGCCGTAGAGGACGGCGACCTTGTGGCGGCGGGCGATCTCGCCGATGGCCCGTGCGGAGGCACCGTCGGCCGGTTCGGCGAGGCCGGGGATGTCCTGGAGGTCCAGCGCGTAGCCGGTCAGGAACATCTCCGAGGTCACGAGCAGCCCGGCCCCGCTCTGTGCGGCGCGCGCCGCTGCCTCGTCGAGCGCCTTGAGGTTCTCGGCGGTGTCGCCGAGAACGCCGGAGCTCTGGAGGAGGGCGGTGCGCAGCGGGGGCATGGGCTACCTCTGTGACAGGCGGGGTGGGGGTCATAAAACGGTACGTTCGCGCGTTCGACCCCGGCAAGCCGTGAGCGTTGCGCTCCGCGCATCGATTCGTTGCGTGTTCTACGGCTGCCGCGGCGATTCGTTGCGCGGGCGCCTCGCGCGCCCCGTCATGGCCCCCGAGCGACCCCGGAGCGGCCCCCGCTACGCGCCCGCGCGGAAGGCCGGGTGGCGGGCCAGGAAGCGCAGGTCGTCGAGGATATCGGGGGTGTGGTCGGAGACGACGCGGCCGCTCCAGGTGTCGACGAGGGCGGGGACGGTGAGGGCACCGTCGAAGTGGTGGCCGGTGGCCTCGTAGGCCAGGCGCAGCGCGGTGTACTCGGCCCTGCGGGGGTCCGTACCGAGGACGGTGGCGGTGATCGAGTCCGCCAGGCCCAGCGCCGCGAGGGCGGCGGTGACCTGCTGCGAGCGGGGACAGTCGGCGCAGAGGTAGAGGTGGTAGCGGTGCGGGACGGGTGAGAAGCCGGCTCCGATGCGGCCGCGCGGGGCGGGGGCCGGGCCGGTGCGGGGCAGGACGGTGCGGGTGCGGGGCAGGACGGTGTGCGACATGGCTCTCCCGGGGTGGAGGACTGCACGGCTGGGCTCCGGGCGGCGCGGTGCGCGCACCCGGTCCGGGTCACTCGTCTTGGAGGGGTCAGCCGCGCGGGCCGAATGCGCTGCACACCCGCAGGAGGTCGATGTGCAGGCGCCGGGTGAGCCACCGGCTCCGCAGGGCCCGGGGGTGCGTGTGCGTGTGCGGATGCGGGTGCCTGTGCGGGTCCGCCGTTCCGGCCGTGTCCACGTCCGCCCACCCCCGTCCTGTCCTCGGCCGCCCCCGACCGGTGCTGGTTAGGCTTCCGGTGGCGGGCCTGTCCGTCGTGGCCGTCCCCCGCAGTCTCGTGGCGGCGCCCGGGGCCGTCAAGAAGGCGGCCGTGACCGGTCGCCGTCGCCTTCCGGAAGGAGTCCCGCGCCCATGTCCCCCGAGACCGGCACGCTGTGCGGCAGTGAAGTACTCGACAATCCGGTCTGGGCCGCGCTGACGGGCACGCACCGCGGATTCGCCGAGTTCGGGCCCGCGGGTCTGGCGGCCCGCTACGCGCCGGACGCGGCCCCTTTCTCGGCCCTCGCCGATCCGGAGGACCCGCGGGCGTGGGCGGACCTGGCCGCGCTGGCCGGCCCCGGGGAGGAGGTCTGGCTGACCGGGCTGCCGACCCCGCCGCCGGGGTGGCAGACGCTGGTGACGCTTGCGGGTGTGCAGCTGGACGGCCGGGCGGTACGGGGCGGTGCCGCGCCGGAGGCGGTGCCGCTGGGGCGCGGTGACGTACCGGAGATGCTGGAGCTGGTGGGGCTGACCAGGCCGGGCCCGTTCCTGGACCGGACGGTCGAGCTGGGCACCTACCTCGGGATCCGTCACGAGGGCCGGCTGGTCGCGATGGCCGGGGAACGGATGCGGCCGGCGGGCTGGTCGGAGATCAGCGCGGTGTGCACCCACCCGGACCACCGGGGCCGGGGTCTGGCGAGCCGCCTGATCCGCACGGTCGCGGCGGCGGCCCGCGAGCGCGGGGACCACCCGTTCCTGCACGCGGCTGCGTCGAACACGGGGGCGGTCCGGCTCTACGAGTCGATGGGCTTCACCCTGCGCCGCAGCCCGCTCTTCCTGGGCCTGCGCACCCCACGGGCGTGACCGCCCCGACCCGCCCCCGCCCCGCCCCGCCCCGCCCCGCCGGGAGGCGTTACGCGGGTGCGCCCGAGGTGAAGCGGCGCAGGAGCGGGGAGAGGACGAGCACCGACTTGGTGCGTTCCACGAAGGGTTCGCCCGCGATGCGTTCCAGGACCCGCTCGAAGTGGCGCATGTCGGAGGCGAAGACCTGGACGAGGGCGTCCGCGTCACCGGTGACGGTCGACGCGGCCACTACCTCGGGATACCGCTCCAACCCTCGCCGGATGTCGTCCGGCGAGGTGTTGTGGCGGCAGTAGATCTCGATGAAGCCCTCGGTCTCCCAGCCCATGGCGGCCGGGTCCACCCGGACGGTGAAGCCGGTGATGGCGCCTTCGGCGCGCAGCCGGTCCACGCGCCGCTTGACGGCGGGGGCGGAGAGCCCGACCTCGGAGCCGATGTCCGCGTAGGAGCGGCGGGCGTCCTCGGCGAGGGCGTGCACGATGCGTTCGTCAAGATCGTTCAGTCGCACGGGGGGTGAATCACTTCTGTTCAGCGACCTCCTCGGCCGTGGCGGCCAGGGCGGCCACAGTGGCCAGGCTGGAGCGGCGCATGCCGTAGAAGAAGTAGATCACGAGCCCGACGGCCATCCAGCCACCGAAGACCAGCCAGGTGATTCCCGGCAGCTCGGTCATCAGGTAGCCGCAGAGCAGGAAGCCCACGATCGGGGTGACCGGGAAGAGCGCGACCCGGAAGGTGCGGTTCATCTCCGGGCGGGTGTAGCGCAGGATGACGACGGCCACGTTGACCAGGGCGAAGGCGAAGAGCGTGCCGATGCTGGTGGCGTTCGCCAGCTCGCCCAGCGGGATGAAGGCGGCGAGCAGTCCGCAGAAGAGGCAGACGATGATCGTGTTGACGCGGGGCGTGCCGGACTTCGGGTCGACCTTGGCGAAGGCCTTCGGCATCAGACCGTCGCGGGACATCGCGAAGAGGATGCGGGTCTGGCCGTAGAGGACGGCGAAGACGACGCTGGCGATGGCGACGACGGCGCCCGCGGCGAGGATGACGCTCCAGAAGGAGTGTCCGGTGACGTTCTCCATGATCTGGGCCAGGGCGGCCTCGCTGCCCTCGAACTCCTGCCACGGCATGGCGCCGACGGCGACCAGGGCGACGAGGCAGTAGATCGCGGTGACGATGGCGAGCGACAGCATGATCGCGCGCGGCAGGTCCTTCTTCGGGTTCTTGGCTTCCTCACCGGCGGTGGAGGCGGCGTCGAAGCCGATGTACGAGAAGAAGAGCATGGAGGCGGCGGTGCTGATGGCGGTGACGCCGAGCGGGGCCAGCGGGGTGTAGTTGCCGGCCTTGATGCCCATGAAGCCGATGACGCAGAAGAGGACCAGCGTCACGATCTTGACGGCAACCATGATCGAGTTGATCCGGGCGCTCTCCTTGGCCCCGCGGAGCAGGAAGACCATGCAGAGCAGGACCACGACCAGGGCGGGCATGTTGATGTAGCCGCCCTCGCCCAGCGGGGCGGAGAAGCCCTCGGGGATGGTGATGCCGAGGGTCCCGTCGAGCAGCTCGTTGAGGTACTGGCCCCAGCCGACGGCGACGGCCGCGACCGAGACGCCGTACTCAAGGATCAGGCACCAGCCGCAGACCCAGGCTATGAGCTCGCCCATGGTGGCGTAGGCGTAGGAGTACGAGGAGCCCGAGACGGGGATGGAGCCCGCGAGCTCGGCGTAGGAGAGCGCCGAGAACAGCGCGGTCAGGCCCGCGACGATGAAGGCGATGAAGACGGCCGGGCCGGCGATCGGGGTGGCTTCGCCGAGGACGACGAAGATGCCGGTGCCCAGGGTCGCGCCGATGCTGATCATGGTCAGCTGCCACATGGTGAGCGACCGCTTGAGCGCGCCGCCCTCACCCTGGCCGCCTTCGGAGACCAGCTGCTCCACCGGCTTGCGGCGGAGCAGCGGGTTGACGGGCCTGCGGGCCTCGGAGGCGAGCGGTGGCGCCTGGCCGTGGTCGAGCACGAGGGGACTCCTTGTCACTGCGGATCGGGGAGGTCAGGGGAGGCGTCGACCGCGACGATCCGGAGCAGGGCAGGGCCCGTCGAAAGAAGGGTCTGCGCCAAGGGGGACCGCCGAGCAGGCGATCCGCGCCACTCCACGTACAGCGAGTGAGCCTACGAGCTGAGTGATACCGCCCGTAATGCACCATCCTTGCACATTGGCGCACGATCGTTGCGCGGATCCGTCACTGACAGTCGTTTGTTGCGTAGGGATGATCGATCGCTGCGCAGGTCGTCCCGGACCCCATTTATTGACACTTCGTCAGATCTGCCGCAGCGTGCCGCCATGGATGTGGACGGCATCGGACGCCAGAGCGCCCACGCGCTCGCCGCCGGCGGCGCCCGCGTGCTGTGCGTGGACCTCGACGGGTACCGGGCCGCGGCCGTCGCCGCCGAGACCGGGGGCCTCCCGTACCGCTGCGACGTGACCCGCCGCGACGCCGTGCGCGACCTCTTCCGGGAGGCTCCGGGGCTGCTGGGCGGCCCGGTGGGCGGGGTGGTCGACATCGTCGGCATGGCCCGGTACGCGGGGCTGCCCGAACTGGACGACGCCGGCTGGGACTGGCACTTCGACGTCGTCCTGCGGCACGCCTGGCTCGCCGCCCAGTACGGCGGCGAGGCCGTCGCGGCCGGCGGGGGCGGCCCGCTGGTCTTCGTGGCCTCCCTCTCCGGGCTGACCGCCGCCCCCCGGCACGCGGCGTACGGGGCGGCGAAGGCCGCCCTGATGGCATTGGTGCGCTCCGCGGCGGTGGAACTGGGTCCGCACGGGGTACGGGTGAACGCGGTGGCACCGGGGGTGGTGTGGACCCCGCGGGTCGCCGCGCTGCTGGGTACCGAAGGGCGGCGGCGCAACGCGGAGAACGCCCCGCTGGGCCGGGTCGCCGAGACCGCGGACATCGCGGCCGCCCTGTACTTCCTGGCCTCGCCGCTGTCCTCGTACGTGACGGGGCAGACGCTCGTGGTGGACGGTGGGGTCGGCGTGAAGTTCCCGTACCCGACGATCGGAGGCGACCTGTGAGACCACCGGGACCCGTGGGCGGCCCTGACGAGCCATCGCCGTGGCAGGACGCGCGGCCCTTCCTGCGCGGGGTCGCCTGGCTGGACCGGGGCCGCCCGGTGCGCGCCGACCCGGCCGACACCATGCGGCTGCCCTGGGACACCGGCGAGCGCTCCACCCTGCCCATCGGGGTCCGGCTGGAGTTCACCACCGAGACCGCGCGGGCCGTGGAGATCCGCTACCGGGCGACCCTGCCCGGCCCCACCGACGCGCTGCGCGACCTGGCGCACGGCTTCGCGCTGTGGGACCGGCACGGGGTGGTCACCGAGGTGTTCACCGAACCGGCCGCGGAGGCCGTCGTACGGATCGACCTGGGCGGCGGAAGCGGCCCGTTCACCGTCCACCCGCCCGAGACCCAGTCCCCGCTGATCCTCGGCCTGCGCGGGATCGGCGGCCCGCTCGCCCCGGCGCCGCCCGCCCCGCGCTGGGTGGTGCACGGCGACTCCATCACCGAGGGCTGGTGGTCCACCCGCCCCGCGCACGGCTGGCCCGCGGTCACCGGCCGGGCGCTCGGCTGGGACACCGTCAACCTCGGCTACGCGGGCGCCGCGCGCGGTGAACTGACCACCGCAGAGCAGCTCGCGGGCCTGCCCGCGGACGTCCTCACCCTCGCCTTCGGCACCAACTGCTGGTCCCGGGTGCCCTTTTCGGCGCCC
The DNA here is from genome assembly GCF_045161815.1 of Streptomyces avidinii. NCBI lineage: Bacteria > Bacillati > Actinomycetota > Actinomycetes > Kitasatosporales > Streptomycetaceae > Streptomyces > Streptomyces avidinii. Next base: position 6,982,858 of record NZ_CP108863.1, on the reverse strand, counting down.
CTGCTGTACGAGACCACGCGCGCCTTCCTCGAACTGGTCCGCCAGGGCCACCCGCGGACCCCGATCCTGCTGGTCTCCCCCGTCCTGCGACCGGACGCCGAGCGCACCCCCAACAAACTCGGCGCCACCCTGGGCGCCCTGCGCGATGCGATGGAGCGCGCCACCCGGGACCGGATGGCCGCCGGGGACGACCGGCTGGCCGTTCTCCCGGGCCGTGACCTGCTCGGTCCCGAGCATCTGGCGGACGGGCTGCACCCCAACGACAGCGGACACCAGGTGCTCGGCCTCGCTGTGGCCACGGCCCTGCGGCGCACCGGGTTCGGCGTGGGGTGAGTGAAACAGCCCACACCGAACGGGTTGAACAGATCTCGCCCACCGCGGCGTGTCCTGGGCAGAGTTGACGCCACCTGGGTGGCGGACACGAAGGACACCGAAGTGGGAGAGATCAAGATGGGCATCAAGCGCGGAACCACCCTGGCCACGGCCGCGATCGTCGTCGTCCTGGCGGCGACGGCCTGCGGCCCGACGGACGACAAGGCCGCAGACACGACGAAGCCGGTCGGGGCGGCCGCCGCCGCCCAGGACTACGGGCAGGCCCCGGCCGCCGCCGACGGCGCCGCGGGCGCCAAGCCGGCCGGGCAGCTGACCGCCGCCCCCAACGACCAGCTCGGCCAGGTCCTCACCGACAGCGCCGGTCTCACCCTCTACCGCTTCGACAAGGACACGGCCAAGCCGCCGAAGTCGAACTGCGACGGGGACTGCGCGAAGACCTGGCCGGTCGTCGCCGCCGGCGATGTCACCGCCGCCGCCGGCATGGACCCGGCGCTGCTGGGCGAGGTCGTGCGCACCGACGGCAGCAAGCAGCTGACGGTGGCCGGCTGGCCCGCGTACCGCTACAACAAGGACGCCAAGGCCGGTGACGTCAACGGCCAGGGCGTCGGCGGGGTGTGGTTCGCGTTCGGGCCCGACGGGAAGAAGGCCGCGAAGGCGGAGGCCCCGGCTCCGGCCGCGGGCGGCGCCGCCGAGGCCGACGGGAAGCTGTCGGTGGCCAAGGACCCCAAGCTGGGCGACCACATCGTCGACGGCAAGGGCATGACCGTCTACCGGTTCAAGCCGGACACCCAGTGGCCGATGACCTCCAAGTGCGTGGGCGACTGCCTGACCAAGTGGCCGGTCGTCGCGCCGGTGGAGAAGGCCAACGACAAGGGGATCGTCGAGAAGAACTACACGGTGCTCAACCGCCCGGACGGCCAGAAGCAGCAGAGCGTCGACTGCTGGCCCGTCTACACCTTCAGCGGTGACAAGAAGCCCGGTGACGTCAACGGCCAGGGCGTGGGCGGCACCTGGTACGCCGTGTCCCCCGACGGCAAGCTCATCACCGTCCAGTAGTCCCGGCCACTCCCTCCCCCCACCCCGTTCGCGCGGCCCCCGCCCACATCCCCCCTGGGCGGGGGCCGCGCCCTTTCCCCGTTCCGCCCGGACGGAGTCCTCTCTAGACTCGGCCGCATGCTGCGCGTACTGGCCGTCGACGACGAGAAGCCGCTCCTGGAGGAACTCCTCTACCTGCTGCGCTCGGACCCCCGGGTGCGCAGCGCGGAGGGCGCCTCGGACGCCACCGAGGCGCTGCGCCGGGTCACCCGGGCGCTGGAGTCCGGCCCCGACGGGGCCGACGGCATCGACGTGGTCTTCCTGGACATCCACATGGCCGGGCTGACCGGGCTGGACATCGCCCGGCTGCTGGCCGGGTTCGCGCGGCCGCCGCTGATCGTGTTCGTCACCGCCCACGAGGGTTTCGCCGTACAGGCCTTCGACCTCAAGGCCGTGGACTACGTACTGAAGCCCGTGCGCCCGGAGCGGCTGGCCGAGGCCGTCCGGCGGGCCTGTGAGCAGCTGGGCCGCTCCGAGGAGGCCGCGCCGGCTCCGGCGGCGGCCGCCGAGGTCCCGGTGGCGGGCGCGGCGGCGGTGCCGCGCCGCCCGGTCACCGAGGTCACGGTCGCCGACCGGGGCGGCGACCAGATCGCCGTCGAACTGGGCGGGGTCACCCGCTTCGTGGCCATCGCGGACATCTCCTACGTCGAGGCTCAGGGCGACTACGCGCGCCTGCACACCGACGAGGGCAGCCACCTGGTCCGGATCCCGGTGTCCACGCTGGAGGAACGCTGGGCGGCTCGCGGGTTCGTACGGATCCACCGCCGGCATCTGGTGGCGCTGGCCCGGATCGACGAGCTGCGGCTGGAGGCCGGGACCACGAGCGTCCGGGTGGGAGCGGCGGAGCTCCAGGTGAGCCGCCGGCACGCGCGGGAGCTGCGGGACCTTCTGCTGCGGCAGGCGACCGGCTGAAACCGGCCGCCGCGCGGGCACCGCGAGCGCCTCGTGCCCTTCGCCCGTGACCGTCCGGCGCTCGGCGGCGCCGTTCGTCGCGCCGGGAGGGGCGTACGGCGATCCGCCGGAGCCGTCGGCCGCACCGCTCGTCCGATCGGCCCTCCGGGGTCGTGGCTCCTGCGTATCGTGGATCTTCCGGCGCGGGAGGAGCGAAATGTCCGAGATCCAGGCGCTGGTCGACGCCCTGAGCGGGCTGCCCCGCGCCCGGCCCGCGGGGCCCGCCGAGGCCGAGGTGCTGCTGGCCCGGCTGCGCAGTGCCGCCGCCCGCTGGGCCGACGTCCTGTACGAGGCCCGCGAGGAGGTCCGCGAGCAGGTGCCGCCGCGCGCGGAGGCCGCCCTGACGCTGGCGTTCCGGCGCGCGGAGGAGTCGTACGTGGAGTTGGAGATCGCCCTGCGCGACTGCGCGGAGCACCGCGACCCGGCTCTGTGACCCGCTCTCCGGCGGGCCCGGCGGGCGGTCCGAATCGGACCTGTCGCCCGGTCAGGGGGCGTGCGTAGACTCCGGGCACCCCTCCCCCTGCCGAAGGACCGACCGGTGAACCAGACGTACGCGCTGACCGCGGTCGCCGTCGTCGTCCTGGTCACGGTCCTGGTGGGCGCGCTGGGCCTGCGGATATCCCGGACCACCTCCGACTTCTACGTCGCCTCGCGCACGGTGGGGCCCCGTCTGAACGCGGCGGCCATCAGCGGCGAATACCTGTCCGCGGCGTCCTTCCTCGGGGTGGCGGGGCTGGTGCTGCTCCAGGGGCCCGAGATGCTCTGGTATCCGGTGGGCTACACCGCCGGGTACGTGGTGCTGCTCGTGCTGGTGGCGGCCCCGCTGCGCCGCTCCGGCGCGTACACGCTGCCCGACTTCGCCGAGGCGCGGCTGGAGTCGCTGGTGGTGCGCCGGATCGCGGTGCTGTTCGTGGTGGGGGTCGGCTGGCTGTACCTGCTGCCGCAGTTGCAGGGGGCCGGGCTGACCCTGGAGATCCTGACCGGGGCACCGCACTGGGTCGGGGGGCTGGTCGTCGCGTGCGTGGTGACGGTGGCGGTGGCGGCCGGCGGGATGCGTTCGGTCACCTTCGTCCAGGCCTTTCAGTACTGGCTGAAGCTCACGGCGCTGCTGGTGCCGGCCTTCTTCCTGCTCGCGGCGTGGGCCGGGGACGGTGCGCCGCGGGCCACCTTCGACGCCCCGGCCGTCTTCCGGGAGCACACCTCGGTGACGGTCGCGGAGGACGTGCGGCTGTCCGTGGCGCAGCCGCTGACGGTGACGGTGACCGGGCAGGTGGACGGGCGCGGCTATGTGTCGGCCCCGCTGACCCTGGCCGCCGGCGAGCATGCCGTACGGGCTCACGCGCGGCTGGAGTTCGCCGCGGACACGCCCGTTCCGGACACCCGGACGCAGGCCCGGCCCGGGGTGTCCACCTGGTCGGTGCCGATGTCCGGCGGGCTGCGCGAGTACCGGCTGTACGCCACCTACGGGCTGATCCTGGCGACGTTCCTCGGCACGATGGGCCTGCCGCACGTGGCGGTGCGGTTCTACACGAGCCCCGACGGGCGGACCGCGCGCCGCACCACGCTGGTCGTGCTCGCGCTGGTCGGGGTCTTCTACCTGCTGCCGCCGGTGTACGGGGCGCTGGGCCGGATCTACGCCCCCGAGCTCGCCCTCACCGGCGACGCGGACGCGGCGGTGCTGGTGCTGCCCGAGCGGATGCTGGGCGGGCTGCTCGGTGATCTGCTGGGCGCGCTGCTGGCCGGGGGCGCCTTCGCGGCGTTCCTGTCGACGGCATCGGGGCTGACCATGGCGGTGGCCGGGGTGCTGCACCAGGACGTGCTGCCGGCGCGGGGGGTGCGCAGCTTCCGTTCGGCGGCGGTCGTGGCGATCGCGGTGCCGCTGGCCGGGAGCGTGGCGGCGACGCAGGTGCCGGTGGCGGACGCGGTGGGCCTGGCCTTCGCCGTGTCGGCTTCCTCGTTCTGCCCGCTGCTGGTGCTGGGCATCTGGTGGCGCGGGCTGACCCCGCCGGGTGCGGTGGCCGGGCTGGTCACCGGCGGCGGGGCGGCGCTGAGCGCGGTGCTGGCGACCCGGGCCGATCTGGCCCCGCCGGGCTGGCTGCACACGCTGCTGGCCTGGCCCGCGGCGTGGTCGGTGCCGCTCGGGTTCCTGACGATGGTGGCGGTGTCGCTGGCCACCCGGTCGCGGATCCCGGCCGGGACGGCGGCCACCCTGGCCCGGCTGCACCTGCCGGAGGTCGTGGCCGGGGAGCGGGCGGGGGGGCCGCGGTGACCGGGGTGGAGCCGGCCCTCCTGGCGCTGCCGGCGGCGGGTGCGGTCCTGCTGCTGGGTGCGGGCTGGGCGGCGGGCCGCCGGCACGCCCGCCACGGCGAGCGGGCGGCCGGTACGGACCTGGGTACCCCGGTGGAGCGGGCCACCTTCCACACCCTGCACACGGCTTCGCTGGCCGCTCCCCCGCTGCGGGCCGGGCTCACGGAGGACGCGGCCCGCAAGGCGGCCCGGCGGCTGCGGTCGCTGCTGGGCACGGAGGCGCTGTGCCTCACCGACCGGGAGTCGGTGCTGGCCTGGGACGGTCCGGGCGCCGACCACCATGAGCGGCGGGCGATGGCCCGGGTGGCGTTGATGCTGGCGTCGGGGCGAAGTCAGAGCGTGCGCACGGAGTGTCAGCGGCCCGACTGTCCGCTGAAGTGGGCGGTGGTGGCCCCGCTGACGGGCGAGGACGGGGTGCTGGGCGCGCTGGTGGCGTACGGGTCGCGTGAGTCGGCGGTGCTGGTGCGGGCCGCGACGGAGGTCGCGCGGTGGGTGTCCGTACAGCTGGAGCTGTCGGAGCTGGACCGGTCACGGACGCGGTTGATGGAGGCGGAGATCAAGGCGCTGCGGGCGCAGATCTCCCCGCACTTCATCTTCAACTCCCTGGCTGCGATCGCCTCGTTCGTCCGGACCGATCCGGAGCGGGCGCGGGAGCTGCTGCTGGAGTTCGCGGACTTCACCCGGTACTCCTTCCGGCGGCACGGCGACTTCACCACGCTGGCCGACGAGTTGCGCTCCGTCCAGCAGTATCTGGCCCTGGCCGGTGCCCGGTTCGGTGACCGGCTGAAGGTGACTCTGCAGGTGGCGCCGGAGGTGCTGCCGGTGGCGCTGCCGTTCCTGTGCCTGCAGCCCCTGGTGGAGAACGCCGTCAAGCACGGGCTGGAGGACTCCACCGAGGAGTGCCGGATCACCATCACGGCGCAGGACGCGGGCTCGGAGGCGGTGATCACGGTGGAGGACAACGGGGTCGGGATGGATCCGGCGCTGCTGCGGAGGATCCTGGCCGGGGAGCGCGGTGGCTCCTCCGGGATCGGGCTGCCCAATGTCGACGAGCGGATCCGGCAGGTGTACGGGGACGAGTACGGTCCGGTGATGGAGACGGGCGTCGGGGCGGGCATGAAGGTCACGCTGCGCATTCCCAAGTACCGTGCGGGCGTGCACAGTGCGCCCCCGGTCCACCGGCCTCCCCGCCCCTGACGGACGGCCCCGGTGGCCGGGTCCGGGCAGCGCCCGGACCCGGAGGGGGGCCATGAGGGGAGCTAGCTCCAGCTGGCGTGCAGCGGCTTGCCCTCGGCGTAGCCGGCGGCGGACTGGATGCCGACCACGGCCTTCTCCTCGAACTCGGCGAGGGAGCCGGCACCGGCGTAGGTGCACGAGGAGCGGACGCCCGCGATGATCGAGTCGATCAGGTCCTCGACACCCGGGCGGCCCGGGTCGAGGAACATCCGCGAGGTGGAGATGCCCTCCTCGAAGAGACCCTTGCGGGCACGGTCGTACGCCGACTCCTCGCTCGTGCGGTTCTGCACCGCGCGGGCGGAGGCCATGCCGAAGGACTCCTTGTAGAGGCGGCCTTCGGCGGACTGCTGGAGGTCGCCCGGGGACTCGTAGGTACCGGCGAACCAGGAGCCGATCATCACGTTGGACGCACCGGCGGCCAGCGCCATCGCCACGTCGCGCGGGTGACGGACGCCGCCGTCGGCCCACACGTGCTTGCCGTACTTCTTCGCCTCGGCCGCGCACTCCAGCACCGCGGAGAACTGCGGGCGGCCCACGCCGGTCATCATGCGGGTGGTGCACATGGCGCCGGGGCCCACACCGACCTTGATGATGTCCGCGCCGGCCTCGATGAGGTCCTTGACGCCCTCGGCGGCGACGATGTTGCCCGCCACGATCGGGACCTGCGGGTCCAGGGCGCGGATGGCCCTGATCGCGTTGATCATCGACTCCTGGTGGCCGTGCGCCGTGTCGATGACGAGCGTGTCCACGCCCGCGTCGAGCAGCTGCTTGGCCTTGGCCACGAAGTCGCCGTTGATGCCGACGGCGGCCGCGATGCGCAGCTTGCCGTCGGCGTCGGTGGCCGGGGTGTAGAGCGTCGCGCGCAGTGCGCCCTTGCGGGTGAGGATGCCGACGAGCCGTCCGTCCTTGTCGACGGCCGGGGCCAGCTTGCGGTGGCCCGCGTCGAGCTGGTTGAAGGCCTCGCGGGGGTCCATGTCGGCGTCGATGAGCAGCAGCTCCTTCGACATGACCTCGGAGAGCTGGGTGAAGCGGTCGACGCCGGTCAGGTCGTGGTCGGTGACGACGCCGACCGGGCGGCCCTCGGCGTCGACGACGACGCCGGCGCCGTGGGCGCGCTTGGGCAGCAGGGACAGCGCGTCCGCGACGGTCTGGGAGGGCGCCAGCGTGATCGGGGTGTCGAGCACGAGGTGGCGGGTCTTCACCCAGGAGATGACGTCGGTGACGACCTCGATCGGGATGTCCTGCGGGATGACGACGATGCCGCCGCGGCGGGCGACCGTCTCGGCCATCCGGCGGCCCGCGATGGCGGTCATGTTGGCCACGACGAGGGGAATGGTGGTGCCGGTTCCGTCGGGCGAGGACAGGTCGACACCCTGACGGGAACCGACCGCGGAGCGGCTCGGCACCATGAACACATCGTCGTACGTCAGGTCGTACGGCGGCTTCAGGTCATTGAGGAAACGCACGTGCTGAACATCCCAGTCGATCGAAGGATCCGTCTACGCCCCGGCAGGACAGCCGAGGAAACGCACGTACTTCATTCTCCCACGACCTGGAGTTCACGCCGCCCGGGCTGATCGTCCAGGACGGGCCGGGCCGGATGGTCGTTTCCTACGGGACCTTGGTCCCGGCGGGCCGGGGCCGGCGGTGGACCGGGCCCCGGCGGCGGGCCAGCGGGAGCACCGAGCCGCCGTGCCGGACCGCCGTGAACTCGGCGGCGATGGCCAGGGCCGTCTCCTCCGGGGTGGCGCCGCCGAGGTCGAGGCCGATGGGTGAGCGCAGCCGGGCCAGCGCGGAGTCGGTGACGCCCTCGGCCCGCAGGCGTCGGACGCGTTCGGTGTGGGTGCGCCGTGATCCCATGGCCCCCACGTAGCCCAGGGGCAGCCGCAGCGCGAGTTCCAGCAGCGGTACGTCGAATTTGGCGTCGTGGGTGAGGACGCAGATGGCGGTACGGGAGTCCAGGCGGCCCGCCGCGCTCTCCGCGGCCAGGTGCCGGTGCGGCCAGTCGACGATCACCTCGTCGGCGTCGGGGAAGCGGGCCGGGGTGGCGAAGACGGGCCGGGCGTCGCAGACGGTGACCCGGTGGCCGAGGAAGGCGCCGATCCGCGCGAGGGCCGCGGCGAAGTCGATGGCGCCGTAGACGAGGAGCCGGGGCGGCTCGGCGGCGGATTCGACCAGCAGGGTGAGCGGCTGCCCGCAGAGTCCGCCGGCCGAGCCCAGCTCGGCGGTGCCGGTGCGCCCGGCCAGGAGCAGGGCCCGTACCTGCCGGGCGGCGGTCCGGTCCAGGTCGGGTCCGCCCGCCAGCCCGCCCTCGTAGGAGCCGTCGGCGTGGACGGCGAGCGCGCGGCCGAGCTGGGGCGGCGGTCCGGAGACCACCCGGGCGAGCGCGGCCCGGGTTCCCCCGGCGGCGGCGTCGAGCACCGAGCCGAGTACGGGCCGGACCGGGTCGAGCCCGCGGACCGGGGTGACCAGGACGTCGAGGACTCCGCCGCAGGTCAGGCCCACGGCGAAGGCGTCTTCGTCGCTGTAGCCGAAGCGGTGCAGGCCGCCTTCGCCGGAGGCGAGGGCGTCGAGGCACAGCTCGTGCACGGCGGATTCCACGCAGCCTCCGGAGATGGAGCCGAGCGCGGTGCCCCGGTCGTCGACGGCGAGGGAGGCGCCGGGTCCGCGGGGAGCGCTCCCGTCGACGGCGACGACGGTGGCCAGGGCGAACTCGCGCTGCGCGGCGCACCACGCGCGTAGCTCGTCGGCTATGTCGAGCATCAGCGGATGTATTCGCGGCGCGGGGTCTGCCCGGGCACGTGCGGGCGCGGCGGCAGTACGGCCGGGGTGGCCGGGCCGGTCGCGGGTGGCCGGGCCGTGGCGGCGGCGGACCGGGTGGGTCCGGGGTATCCGTCGGGCAGCCGGGGGCGCGCACCGAGCAGTTTCGCGGCGTGGGCCACGCTGGCGAGGGTGGCGTGGTGGTGCCAGCCGCGGAAGGAGCGGCCCTCGAAGTCCCGGATGCCGACGGGTTCGCAGGTCTCGGCGAAGTCGAGGGAGACGCGGTCGGTGAGTTTGGCGAGCAGGAAGAGCTGGGCGAGCGGCCGGTCGCCGATGTTGGTGATCCAGAACTCGGAGGGCAGCAGGGCGGCTTCGGTCCAGGCTCCGACCAGCATCAGCGGGGTGGGCGGCGCGGGTACGGGGCGGTCCTCGCAGGGGGTGGCGAGGATCGAGGCCGAGGTCAGCAGGGTGACTGCGCCCTCGGCACGGCCGTGCCGGGTCCATTCGACGACGCGGCGCTGGGATCGCAGGGAGTCGATGAGTTCGCGGGCGGGGGCGGTGTGCGGACCGGGTTTGTGCCGGCCGGCGCCGCCGAAGGAGACGGGGAGGGAACCGTCGACCTTGAAGACGAAGGGGATGTCCTGGAGGGTGAAGGACTCGATGCTCTGCGACAGGTCGGCGCCCGCGACCTCCATCACCACGGGCCGGCGCTGGAGTTGCCAGGTGGCGGCCATCCGCTGGACGGCGTGGACGGCGTCCTGGGCGGGGGTGAGGGAGCGGGCGGTGTCGGGGATGCCGGCCCGTCGCCGGCGCAGGAGTTCGCTGGTCCAGGGCCCGGGGAGGGTGAGGGTCCATTCGACCGGGAAGCTGGCTTCGCTGGAGGCGAGCCAGATGCCGCTCGCCTGCTGGCAGTTGGCGGTGCGGCCGAGCTGGGGGACGAACTGCCGGCCGACGCCGACGGACCGGTCTCCGGCCTTCTCGATGACCATGGGCTGGAGCACCCAGGCCAGGGGGCGCTGTGCGGTGCGTTCGAGGTGCTGGGCGAGGGAGCGGCGGACCGGGGTCCAGTCCCAGGGGGACTTGCTGATGAACTGCTGGAGGCTCTGCTCGACGGAACTGGCTCCTGTTCCGGCGATGTTACGAATTGTTTTCTTTCCGGCGGTCCGCACCAGACCGTTCAGATAAACGCGGGCCCAGTTTCGCTGGTCCCGCCGGGGTAAGGATTCGAAGAGCAGAGAGATCAGGACGTCGATCATTTCGGAGATTTCCGCCGTGGAATCCTCCGGCAGGACTACGCGAGCCATCTGGGCCTCCCCCGCGACCAGCTAGATCCAATACCCTACTTGACCGCGCAGAACGGCCGTAGGCCCCGGCGGCTACTTCCTGAGGTCGCTGGCAGATTCGAGCCGCTCTTCCTCTACCACGAGAGGAATCGGGATCTGGTTCGCCGCATAGTAGATCGCGACCAGGAAGTGGGCGACAAGTGTGAGTGTTGCGGAGTAGAAGGCGAGCAGCACGGTCAGGGGGTAGGCGATGGCACCGAGGCCGAAGCGCACCCGAGTGGCTCGGGCGCCCTCCTTGTCCACCCGTTCGTGGAAGAGGTGGCCGACCCGGGTGACGTACCACCAGAAGGCCAGGAAGGCCATGGCGTAGGCCACCGTGACGCCGCTGTAGAGGACCGCGGCGGCGTTGGCGGAGCCGCCTTCCTCCATGAGGTGCTCGGCGAGCACATTGGTGGTGTAGGGAACCACCGATACCACCATCAGTACCAGGAGATTCAGGAACAACAAGGGGCGGTCGACCCTCTTGAGGTGGCTGAAGATGGTGTGGTGATTCACCCACATCACGCCGATGATGAGGAAACTCACGACGTAAGCGGCGTAATGGGGCCACTGTTCCCGGACTCCGTGCCAGAAGTCCGATCCGGTTTCTTCCGGAACCTTTAATTCCAGAACGAGGATCGTGATGATGACGGCGAATACGCCGTCACTGAATGCCTCGACCCGCCCGGTTTCGTTTTCCATTGCCTCCCCTTTGCCACTTCTTGCATATAAGCGGCTTGCCCGCACGGCGTGCCACACATACGGGGAGGGCGTTGCGGCGCCCTCCCCGCACACGCTACCCAGATTTCGGCCGTCAGCCGCCGAATCCGGCTGTCTGGCGCCAGATCCGGCCATCGCGGACGACGAGCGTCCCGAACGCGTGCTCCGGTTCACCGTTCAGGTTCATGATCGCCCGGTAGAAGATGGTGTCGTCGGTCTCGATGTACTCCTGGAGTTCCACGAGCGTGGGCTTCACGGTGAGATAGCCGGTGAACGTCTCGCGAACGGCTTCGATCCCGACCGACGCCCCCTCGAAGCGCAGCAGCACCGCGTCCTCGGTGTAGTTCTTCATGACGGCCTCGATGTCCAGGGCGGCGAGCGCCTCCATCTGGCGGACGAACACCGGGTGCAGTGTGGAGATGTCGTACTTGGCCATGTCGACTCCGTTTCAACTGGGAGAGGTGCCCACGGCGGGTGCCGTTTCGGGTGTTGCCGCAGGTGAGACGCAGGACCGGGCGCTGCCGGCGAAGGGCAGCCGGACCACCATCCGGGTCTCGCCGGGACGCGAACGGGCGGTGATCGACCCGTGGTGGCGCTGGGTCACGATGCGGTAGCTGAGGTGCAGCCCCAGGCCCGTGCCCTTGCCCACGTCCTTGGTGGTGTAGAACGGTTCGAAGATCCGCGGCAGGGAAGCCGCCGGGATGCCGCGGCCGGTGTCGAGGACCTCCACGACCATGCAGACGCCCTCGGCACGGGCCCGCAGGGTCAGGACGCCGGCGCCCTCCATGGCCTCGGCAGCGTTGTCGACCAGGTTGGTCCACACCTGGTTCAACTCACTGGGATAGCCCGTCAGTTCGGGCAGTCCGGGCTCGTACTCACGCACGATGCTGATACCGGCGAGCTTCGCACGCAGAACGACCAGCGTGTTCTCCAGGCCCTCCGTCACCCGGAAGCTCTGTTCGGGCGCGCGGTCCAGGTTGGCGTAATCCCGGGTGGCGGAGACGAGTTGGGAGATCCGGGGGCCGGCGGCCCGGAGCTCCGCGGCGAGCGAGCGGATCTCCAGCAGCGCCGCCAGATGGTCCAGGGCGCGGGCGAGGGCCGGCGCCCCCACCCCCTCCAGCCGCTGCACCAGCCAGCCCAGCTCCAGCCCGAGGTCGGCGACCCCCGAGCCGAGCAGGCCGGGCCGTTCGGTGCCCGCCTCCTCGGCCCAGTCGGCGATCTCCTCCTCCGCGTCGGCCTGGGCGAACGGGTCGGTGGTCACCGGCGGCGGCAGCTTGTCCAGTTCCTCGGCGATCCGGTCGAGGACGGCACGCTCGGCGCCCGAGGCGGCCGCGCCCCAGGCCTGGGCGGTACGGGTGAGGCGCTCCAGGGCGGGGGCCAGTTCCTGCGCGGCCCGGGCCACCGCCGCCGCCGGGTTGTTCAGCTCGTGGGCGAGCCCGGCGGCCAGGGTGCCGAGCGCCTCCACGGTGGCCCGCTTGCGGGCCTGCACCTCGGAGGACTTGATGCGCCAGGCCAGTACGGGGATCAGTACGGCGGCCACCCCGTGGCAGCGGGTCAGCATCTCGAAGAAGACGGGCTTCGGGTAGGCCACGACGGTGGTCGACGGGCCGCTGGCGGCCGCGGTGGCCACGTAGGAGCCGTCGGTCAGCAGCGGCAGTTCGCCGGTGAAGCGGTGGGCGGCGGAGGGCTTGCCGTCGTGGTCGTCGGCGGCCGCGCTCTCCTCCTCGGTGGAGTGCCGGGTGAGCACCTCCTCCCGGCCGTCGACGACCTTGGTGACGACCAGCCCGCCGGACAGCAGGATGTGGAAGCCGGTGGCCTCCTCGCCGTCCCGGAAGAGCACGTCGCCGTCGGCGAGGACCCGGGGCTGCGACACGGAGACCAGCCAGTCCAGCTGTTCCTCGGTGATCCGGGCGAAGATCTCCAGCCCGCGCAGGGCGGACCTCAGCCCGGGGCCCTCCGTGTCCGCCGTGTTCACGTCGTACTCCCCTCGGCCCGGGTACGGGCGGCCAGTCGCAGGGTGGCCAGCAGGGCCAGCACGCACACGCCGGCCACTGCGGCCATGAAGCCGACCGAGGTGCGGTGCAGTCCGTGGATGTTGGTGAGCATCCCGGCCAGGACCGCCGGCACGCTCATCGCGAGGTACGCGAAAACGTATACGGCGGCGGTCAGTTCACCGCGGTGCGCCGGGTCCGCCAGCGCGCTCAGCGCGCGGAAGGAACCGAGGAAGGCGGCGCCCCAGCCGCTGCCGAGGACGGCCGTGGCCACGAGGAACACGGCGGCCGAGCCGAGACCCAGGGCGAGCAGCACCAGGCCGAGTCCGGCGAGGAGGCCGGACAGCCCGAGCACGGCGGTGCGCAGCGCCCCGGTGCGGCCGAGCATCAGCTGGGCGACGGTGGCGGCGCCCGCGAGCAGGGCGACCGTGGCCCCGCCGACGAGGTAGTTGGTGGATTCCAGCAGGGACAGTGCCAGGTGCGGGCCGAGCGACAGGTAGAACCCGCCCACCGACCAGACGGCGACGATCGTCAGGACGAGGACGGTGAAGCGGCCCCGGGCACCGGCCGGTACGTGGATCCGGTGCGGGACCACCCGGAACCGGCCGCCGGCGCCCGGCGCGCTCTCCCGCATCCGGACCACCCCCACCAGGGTCACGGCGAAGGCCCCGACCAGCAGCAGGTAGCTCAGGGCGGTCGGCGCGGGCGCGAACTGGACGAGGAGGCCGGCTCCGATCCCGCCGAGCCCGATGCCCACGGTGGGGCCCGCGCTGTTGACCTGGGCGCCGAGCGCGGGTCTCGACGCCGGGCTCAGTTCCAGCAGGGCCGCGCCCATCGCCCCGGTGGCGAGGCCCACGGCGAGTCCCTGGACGGCGCGGGCGGCCAGCAGCAGCCCGAGTCCCCCGGCTCCGGCGAACAGGGCCATCGAGACCATCGCCAGGACCAGTGCGGCGCCGAGGACCGGGCGCCGGCCCAGGGTGTCGGAGAGTGACCCGAACAGCAGGAGTCCGGCCAGCACGGTGACGGCGTACAGGGCGAAGACCACCGTGATCGTGCCGGAGGAGAGCCCCCACTTCTGCTGGTAGAGCACGTAGAGGGCGGAGGGCACGGAGGAGGAGAGCATCAGCAGGACGAGGACCGCGCCCACCACCCAGAAGCCGGAACCTCTGGGCGCACTGGCCGCGTGTGCGGCTCGGTGCACGGTCACCCCCGTGATCGTCTCGGATGTTTCGGCCACTGCGTCACTCAACTCCCCCGTGATGAGCTCGTGGTGGGCCCGTGATGGACCCCGTGACGGGTAGTGCTGTGGCCGGAAAGGTTGGCCGGGTCGCGGCGTCCGGTGCATGGGGTCTCCCCAGGCCCGCAGGGCCTGGGGGAAGCATCGCAAGGCGGAGGGCCGCGGGCCGTACTGGACGTACTTCCATGGTCCGACAACGCGGCGAGGTGCCGTGCCGGGCGTCGCGACCCGGTGGACCTTTCCGGTCACCGCACTAGCGGGCGAGGGCCTGCTCGGCCCTCTGCAGGGCGCGGGCCGTGAGGACCCCGACGAGATGGCCGAGGTACTCGGCCGAGGTGCCGCGCCCGGGCACGAAGACCTCCCGGGGCTCGGCGCGGAAGGCCGCGAGCACGGCGTCCGTGCCGTACGGTCCCCCGCGCAGCCGGTCCTCGACCCCGCGCAGCCGCAGCGCGCGGGAGGTGGCTCCGGTGACGGCGATGCGCAGCCCGCCGGGGGTGATCCGTACGGCGGTGGCGCACACCGGGTAGCGGGTGGCCCGGTCGGCGGTCTTCTCGAAGGCGGCGGCCGGGCCGGCGGCGGGCACCAGCAGCGCGGTGAGGACCGAACCGGCGGGTGCCGGGCCGGCGGCGAGCTCCTCGGCCGGCACGGTGGACCGCCCGTCGGGGCCGGCCAGTTCGGCCACGGCGTCGGCGGCCATGGCGGCGACCGGCAGGTCGGTGGCGCGCCCGGCGGCGAGGAGGTTGCCGCCGACGGTGCCGAGGTTGCGGACCTGGGGGTCGCCGTTGGCGCGGGCCGCGGCGGCCAGCTCCGGGGCCTCGGCGCGCACCAGCGGGTCGGTGGCGAGCTCGGCGAGCGTGGTGAGGGCCCCGATCCGCAGCCGCGTGCCGTCGGGGGTGCGCCCGATGCCGCGCAGCTCCGCCAGGCGCCTGATGTCGACCAGCAGCCCGGCCCGGTCGGCCCCGGAGCGCAGGTCGGGGAGCAGGCTCTGGCCACCGGCCAGGACCTTGGCGCCGCGCGTCCCGGACAGCAGGGCCAGCGCCTCGTCGAGGCCCGCGGGCCGGACGTAGTCGAACTCGGTGAGGATCACTGGGCTTCCCCTCTCAGGCGGCGCCAGACCTTCTCGGGGGTGACGGGCATGTCGATGTGCTGGACGCCCAGGTCGGAGAGGGCGTCGACGACGGCGTTGACGACGGCCGCGGCGGGCGGGACGGTGGCGATCTCGCCGGCGCCCTTGGCGCCGAGCGGGTTGTGCGGGCTGGGCGTGACGGTCTTGTCGAGCGTGAAGAACGGCACGTCGGCGGCGCGCGGCAGGGCGTAGCGGGTGAGGTCGGAGCTGACGAGCAGGCCCTGTTCGTCGTAGACCGCGGCCTCCATCAGGGCCTGGCCGAGGCCGTGGGTGATGCTGCCCTCGATCTGGCCGAGGACGATCTTGGGGTTGCCGATGTGGCCGGCGTCGTCGACGGCGGTGTAGGACACCACTTCGGTCTCGCCGGTCAGTTCGTCGATCTCGACGACCGCGACGTGCGTTCCGAAGGGGTAGTTGAAGTCCGGCGGGTCGAAGTGGGTGGTCTCGTCGAGGGCGGGCTCGATGTCCGCGGGCAGCCCCCAGCCGTACCACATGGCCATCGCCAGCTCGGCGAAGGTCTTGCCGTTCTCCTCGTTGCCCTCCTCGTGGACCCGGCCGCCCTCGTAGACGACCTTGTCCTCGGGGACCCCCAGGAAGACGGCCCCGGCCCGGATCAGCTTGCTCTTGATCTTCCGGGCGGTGAGGGCGACGGCGGGCGCCGCCATGCTGTAGGAGCGGGAACCGTAGGTGCCCTGCCCGTACGGCGCCTTCTGCGTGTCGCCCTCCAGGACCTGGACGGTGTCCGGGTCGATGCCCAGCTCGTCGGCGGCGACCTGCGCGAAGACCGTGCCGTGGCTCTGGCCGGTGGAGGCGGAGCCCACGATCACGGTGACCTCGCCGGTCGGGTGGACGCGGATGTTCGCGCTCTCCCAGGTGCCGCCGAGCATGCCCTCCTGGGACATCCGGGTGGAGGGGCCGACTCCGCAGATCGCGACGTAGGTGGCGAGGCCGACGCCGAGCCGCTTGCCGCGGGTGCGGGCCTCGGCCTTGCGGGCGGGCATGTCGGCATAGCCGGACAGCTCGATGGCCCGGTCGAAGTTCAGCCGGTAGTTCCCCGAGTCGTAGGTCCAGCCGAGGCCGTTGTCGTACGGGAACTTCTCCTTCGGCACCAGGTTCCTGCGGCGGACGGCCGCCGGGTCCATGCCGATCTCGGAGGCGTACCGGTCGACCAGCCGCTCCATGAGGAAGGCTGCCTCGGCGCGTCCGCTGCCTCGCTGGGCGCCGAGGGAGACGGTGTTGGTGAAGGCGGCGTACACCTCGCAGAAGGCGGCGTCGATGTCGTACATGCCGCTGATGGAGCGGCCCATCAGCGCGGTGGCGACACCGGGGCCGATGGTGGAGGGGTACGCGCCGAGGTTGGCGTAGCTGGTGCAGCGCACGGCGGTGATCCGGCCGTCACGGGTGCCGGCGAGGGTGACGTGCTGGCGGTGGTCGCGGCCCTGGACGGTGGAGTTCATCAGTCCGGTGCGGGTGTCCACCCACTTCACGGGGCGGCCGAGCGCCTTGGAGAGCAGCAGGACGAGGGCCATGTCCGGGTACAGGTACCCCTTGGTGCCGAAGCTGCCGCCGACGGTCGGGGCGATGACCCGGAGCTTGTTGAAAGGGATGCCGAGGACCAGCGCGGAGAGCAGGAAGCGGTGGTTGTGCGGGCCCTGGGTGGAGGCGTAGAGGGTGTACTCGCCGGTGGCCGCGTTGTGGTCGCCGATCGCGCCGCGCGGCTCGATGGGGCTGTTGATGGTGCGCTGGTTGACCAGGTCGAGCTCGACGGTGACCTCGGCGGCGGCGATGGCCGCGTCGGTACGGTCCTTGTCGCCGCAGGTCCAGTACGCGTTGAGGTTGCCCGGGACGGCCTCGTGGAGCTGTGGCGCGCCGTCGGCGAGGGCCTCGTCGGCGCGGGTGACGACGGGCAGCGGCTCGTACTCGACGGCGATGGCGGCCAGCGCGGCGGCGGCCTGCCGGGGGGTCTCGGCGACGACCACGGCGATGGGGTCGCCGACGTGCCGGACGGTGTCGCCGGTGAGCACGGGGCGGGCGCCGGGAAGTCCGTAGGGGTGGGGCGGGAAGTGGCTCTCGACGCCGCCGGGGATCCAGATGCAGGGCAGCGGCATGACGTCGGTGAAGTCGGCGGCGGTGGCCACCTTGAGCACGCCGGGCAGTTGCTCGGCGGCCTTGGTCTCGATGGAGAGGATCTTCGCGTGCGCCACCGGGCTGCCCAGGATGGCCATGTGGGCGGTGCCCGGCAGGTCGATGTCCGCCACGTACGTGGCCTCGCCGCGCAGCAGCTGCGGATCCTCGCGGCTGTCCAGCGGCTGCCCGAGGACACCGCCCCCCACGGCCGGGGCCTCCCCCGTCACTGCGGTCATGTCCCTCACACCTCCTGTGCGGCAGCGCCGGATGCGGCGACGGCGGCGGACTCGGCGGAGCCGGCGGGCACCTCGGCGCGGGCGGCCGCGCAGGCGCGCTGCACGCCCCGTACGACGCTGTGGTAGCCGGTGCAGCGGCACAGGTTGCCGGTGAGCCACTCGCGGATCTCGGGTTCGGTGGGGGCCTCGGCGCCGGCGGTGGAGTCGACGAGTTCGCCGAGGGCCATCACCATACCCGGGGTGCAGAAGCCGCACTGGGTGCCGTGCTCCTGGCGCAGTGCCTCCTGGAGGCCGGTCAGCTCACCGCCGCGGGTGGTCTCGCCCTCGATGGTGGCCACCTCGCTGCCGTCGGCGGAGGCGGTGAGGACCAGGCAGCTCTTGACGGACCTGCCGTCGAGGCGGACGACGCAGGTGCCGCACTGGCCGGTGTCGCAGCCGACCTTGGTGCCGGTCAGCCCGAGGCCGTCGCGGAGCCTCTCCACGAGCAGCTCGTTCGGCTGCGCCGAGAATTGCTCGGGTCTTCCGTTCACTTTCAGTGTGATATCCATGCCAGCGCCTGCGCTTCCGTGAGCGTCCGGTTGAAAAGGGGCCCGCCGGGCTGCTGGAGAATTCCTCCGGAGTACAACGGGCCGGTGTCCACGGGCGCGAATCCCAGATCCGTGATGATTCCCGCGACGATTTCCTTCGCTTTCACGTCGTCGCCCGCGGTGAAATGTGCCAGGCGGTCTCCGGATGCGGTGCCGGCGACGGCGAGGGTTTCGTAATGCATGGTGTTCAGGGATTTCACGACCTGGGCGCCGGGATACCACTCGGCGACCAGATCGCTGGAGCCGCGCCCGCCGAGGTCGGCGGGCGCTCCGGGGCCGCCGAGGTCGGCGGGCGCTCCGGGGCCGCCGAACGCGTTCGTCGCGTCGACCAGCACCTTGTCCTGCACGGCGTGCGGCGGGAGCAGTCCGCGGACGCTCCCGAAGGGCACCATCAGCACCAGGAGTTCGGCGCGGGCCGCGGCCTCGGCGGGGTGCGCCGCCGCGGCCGCCGGCCCCAGCTCGGCCACGAGCGGGCCGAGCGCCTGCGGGCCCCGGGCGCCCGCGAGGACGACCTGGTGCCCCGCCGCCACGAGGATCCTGGCGAGGGTCGAGCCGATCCGCCCGGTGCCGATGATGCCTGTCCGCATTGCCGCTCCTCGGGAAGGGGGTCTCGGTCGCAGTGCGGGGCGAGGCCCCGGTCGCGCTCTCAGTCCATGCCGATCCAGACCGATTTGGTCTGGGTGTAGCTCTCCAGCGACTCGGGGCCGCATTCGCGGCCGTAGCCGGAGGCCTTGTAGCCGCCGTAGGGCACGGCGGGGTCGTACTGGTTGTAGCAATTGACCCAGACCGTGCCGGCCTTGATCTGCGAGGCGACCCGGTGGGCGCGCCGCAGGTCCTTGGTGTGGACGCCGGCGGCGAGGCCGTACGCGCTGTCGTTGGCGATGCGTACGGCGTCCTCCTCGGTGTCGAAGGGGATGATCGACAGGACCGGTCCGAAGATCTCCTCCTGGGCGATCCGCATGCCGTTGTCGACGCCGGTGAAGATCGTCGGCAGGAAGTACAGGCCGGCCGAGAGGTCGTTGGAGGCGCCCTCGGGGGTCCAGCCGCTGCCGCCGGTGCGCAGGATCGCGCCTTCCTTCTCGCCGACCTCGATGTACGAGCTGACCTTGTCGAACTGTCCGCGGTGGGCCAGCGGTCCGAAAAGGGTGGCGGGGTCGCGCGGGTCGCCCGGCTTGAGGGCGGCGGCCCGGCGGACCAGCCGTTCGACCATCTCGTCGTGGACGGGGCGCTGCAGCAGCAGCCGGGAGCCGGCGGTGCAGATCTCGCCCTTGTTGTAGTAGATGCCGAAGAAGGCGAGTTCCTCGGCGGCGTCGAGGTCGGCGTCGGCGAAGACGATGTTGGCGGACTTGCCGCCGAGCTCCATCGTCACCTTCTTCAGGGTGCCCGCCGCCTTGCGGATGATCGTCTGGCCGACCGAGGTGGAGCCGGTGAAGGCGATCTTGTCGATGTCGGGGTGGCCGGTGAGGGTCTCCCCCAGTTCCACGCCCGGGCCGGTGATGACGTTCAGCACCCCGTCGGGGATCTCCGCCTCCTGGAAGAGCTCGGCGATCTTCAGGGCGGTGAGCGGGGTGGCCGGGGAGGGCTTGTGGACCACCGTGTTGCCCGCGGCGAGGGCCGGCGCGATCTTCGTCATCGACAGCAGCAGCGGGAAGTTGAACGGGGTGATGGCGCAGACCACGCCCAGCGGTTCGCGCAGGGTGTAGGCGAGCTGGCCGCCGGCCGGGGCGCGCGAGGAGCCGTCGACGCGGGTCACCGCCCCGGCGTAGTAGTGCATGAGCTGGGCGGCCATGGGGGCGTCGACCGTGCTGGAGAACGCGAACGGTTTGCCCATGTCCACGGTCTCCAGCAGGGCGATCTCCTCCAGGTCGCGCTCGATGAGCTCACCGACCCGGTTCAGCCGCAGCGCGCGCTCCTGGGCGGAGAGTCTGCTCCAGGGGCCTTCCTCGTACGCCGTGCGGGCGGCGGCGACGGCCGCGTCCGCGTCGGCGGCGGCGGCCTGGGCCACCGGCACGATCTCCTGCCCGTCCACGGGGCTGATGTCCGGTTCGGTACGGCCGTCCCGGGCCGGAACCCAGGCGCCTCCGATGAACAGTTTCCCGGGGTTGGCGAGGGGCTGGCCGCTCAGCTCACGCTTGGTCATGGCTGCCTTCCGGTTTCGGTTGCGGGGGTACTAGCCCTTCGCGAGCTGCCGTAAGAAGGTCTCGGCGAGGGCCTTGGAGGAGTAGGGGTTCTGGCCGGTCGTCAGCCTGCGGTCCACGACCACGTGCGAGTCCCAGATCGCATCGGCCTTCTCGTAGCGGGCGCCGAGCCGGGTGAGTTCGACCTCCAGGATCAGCGGGAGCCGGCCGGCCATGTTCGTGACCAGCTCCTCGCTGTGCGAGAAGGCGGTCATCCGGTAGCCCTCGAAGGGCCAGCGGCCTTCGCCGTCGCGCAGGGCGAGCAGCGAGGTGTGGCCGTGGCAGACGGTGGCGAGCGGCTTGTCCTGGGCGATGACCCAGCGCAGGATCTGGGCGAGTTCGTCGGACTTGGGCAGGTCGCCGATGGCGCCGTGGCCGCCGCTGACGTACACGCCGTCGTAGTCGGCGATGTCCTTCTCGGTGAGGGTCTCCAGGGCGAGGGGAGCCCTCAGCTGGGGGGTGCTCCCGATGACGCGGACGTACTCGGCGGCGTTGGCCGCGTCCTCGTCGGGCGAGCCCTGGGGGCGGACCCACTGGAGGAACTGCGGGTCGATGCTCGTCTGGTCGACCGTCGGAGTCCTGCCCGCGATCGTCGCCACGTCCACGTCGTGTCCGGCCGCTTTGAAGAGCGAGAAGGGCACGACGAATTCCTCGGCCCAGAATCCCGAGGGGTGCTGTTCGCCGTCGAGCAGATGCAGTGTTGCTTTGGCCGTCATGACGACGAGAATCTTCATGATTCTCTCCTTGTTCTGGATTCGCTGCCGATTCAACACGCCACCCGCGGGGGGCGTAAGGGGGGTGACGTCAGGCCCGCGATACTTCGTCACGTGCGTCCAACGCCGAGATGATGGTGCGAAATTCACCGACCATGGGATGGTCGGGGTGGGCTTCCGCAAATATGCGCTCCCCGTACAGGGCCGCCATTTCCGGGGAGTACGGAAGGATTCCGGCCAGCGGCGCCCCGTAGACCGCCTCGGTGCGCCGCCGGGCCTCTTCCCGGTCGATGCCTTCGGGGGCCATGCTCAGCACCAGGGCCCGGCGGCAGGTCAGGCGTCCGGCGAGGGCAATGGTCTCCTCGACCCCGGAGAGGTCGATCCGGTCGGCCCGAGCCATGATCATCAGTACGTCGGCGCTGGCCATGGCGATCACCGACTCGTTGTTCAGTCCGGCGTGGGTGTCGAGCAGCAGTACGTCGAGGGCGTGGTGGGCGGCCAGCCGGTCGAAGCCCTCCGGCAGCATCCCCACGTCGTAGCCCACGGCCATGATCTCGCGCAGGGCGGCCGTCCCGGTCCGGGCCGGCACGACGTACAGCCCGCCCCGGCGCAGTCCGAAACTGTCGCCCACCTGCTGGGCGGTGGCCTCGATCTCGCAGCGGCCGAGCAGGTAGTCGGTCAGGGAGGCGCCGGGTCCCAGGCGGAACAGCAGGTCAAGGGTGGGTGACTGGATATCGGTGTCCACCACCCCCACCCGGCGTCCCTCGCCCGCGATGAGCAGCGCGAGGTTCGCCAGTACCGAGGACTTGCCCGTCCCACCGCGGTGCGAGTGCACGACGATGGTGCGGGTCATCTAGGCCACCACCCTGGTGCCGGCGCCGTCCACGTGCGGCCCCCGCGCCGCGCGTGGCCGGTGCAGGGCCAGCATGGTGACGTCGTCGTGCTGTTCGGCGGTGCCGGTGTGCTCGCGCACCGCCAGGTCCATCAGGTCGACCAGGACCTTGCCGTTCGACGGCGGTCCGGCGAGCAGTTCCAGCATCCGGTCGTCCCCGAGGAAGCGGCCGTCCGGGCAGCGGGCCTCGGGGACTCCGTCGGTGAACACGAACAGGGTGTCGCCCGGGTCGAGCTGGGCGTAGCCGAGGGTGTAGACGCAGTCGGGCAGGACGCCGACGGCGGGTCCCGTGACGTCGAGGGCGACGGGCGGGCTGCCGTCGGCGGGCAGCAGCAGGGGCGGGTTGTGGCCGCCGTTGATGTAGACGAGGCTGCCGGTGAGCGGGTCGAGCACCCCGAAGAACAGGGTGGCGAAGTAGCCCTGCCGCAGGTGGTTGCGGGTGAGGTAGCTGTTCGTGGCGGTGACCGCGTTGAGCAGCGGTGTGGCGCCGACGACCGGGATCCGCCGGCTGCCTCCGGCCCGTCCGGCGGCGACCAGGTGCTGCAGGCCGCTGTTCTGCGCGGTGTGCCGCAGCAGGGAGCGGATGAGCGCCATGAACAGCGCCGCTCCGACCCCCTTGTCGCAGACGTCGGCGACGACGACGGCGAGACGGCGGCCGCGGGAGATCTCGAAGACGTCGTAGAAGTCCCCGGCTACCTGCCGGGCGGGACGGAACCGCACGTCGATCTCCCAGCCGTCGGGCACGGGCATCGATTCGGGCAGGAAGCCCGCCTGGATCTCCCGGCCGATCTCCAGCTCCTTCTCGTATCCCATGAGTTCGGCGCGGGCATCGGCCTCCCGCAGGGTGCGGCCGAGTCCGGCGCGCTCCGAGCAGCTGTGCAGCCGGGCCCCGACGAGGGCGGGCAGGAAGGGGGGTACGAGGTAGTCGTGCCCGATCCGGACGTGTTCCTCCAGGGCGGCGAACTCCGTCACGGTCCAGACGACCACGATGGGGGCTCCCGCCCAGCGGCGCAGCCGGCGTACGGCCATCCGTACGGCCGCCCCGTCGGACTCGGCCGGGGCGAGCAGCACGTCCGCGACGGGCAGCAGTTCCAGCGGGCCTTCGCGCAGTTCCCTCAGGGTGCGGGTGACGAGCGACGCGTCCATCGCCCGCAGGGCGTCGAGCAGCTCCGGCGGTGGTGGCGGGTGCGCGTCGAGGATGATCACGGTCGTGGAGGGCATCGGTCCGTCCCCTCAGCCTTCACAGTCAGCGTGCTGATGTTGCGGCCGTCCCTGTGCGCGTAGCCGAACTCGTCCACGCTGGTCAGTGCCAGGTGGATGCCGAGGCCGCCGATCCGCCGGTCCTGCGGGGGAACCCCGGGGGCGGGCGGCAGGCGGCCTTCGACGGGGTCGAAGGGGGGCGCGGAGTCCTCGATGACGATCTGCACCCCGCCCGGGCCGGAGCGGCCGCGGACGGTGATCCGTCCGTCGCCGCCCCGGTACCCGTGCATCACGACGTTCGTGGCCAGTTCGTCCACGGCCAGCCGGAGCCGGTAGGTGGCGCCCTTGTCCAGGCCCGCCGCTCCGGCCAGCCGCAGGACGAACGAGGCGATGGATCCCAGTGCCGCCACCGTCGCGGGCACGTCCAGCACGCGGGAGGTCATCGCCCGTTCGACCATGTCAGTCACGGTGGTCACTCATCGGAGAGAACGATGCTGCGGTCGAGCCCTGCGGTCCGGATGGTCCGGGACACGGGCTCGATGGCACCGACCACCTTGATGGTGACGTCGTTCGCGACCTTCTGCTGGGCGAAGACCAGGGAGCGCAGTCCGGCGCTGGCCATGTAGCCGACGCCGGCCATCCTGATCTCGACGGTGTGGGTGCCGTGGCCGGCGGCCTTCTCGATGGTCCGGTGGAAGTCCGGCGCGGTCTTGGCGTCCAGCTCGCCCGTCAGCTCGATCACGGTGGTGTCGCCCTCGATGCTCAGGGACACGGAAAGCGGCATGTCAGGTCTCCTTCGGTCAGGGCGTGTCGAGGTCGTCGCGATCGTCGGGGTCGTCGGTGCGGCCCACCAGGATCACGACCGAGCGCGGGCCGATCAGGTACTTCCCGGCGTTGTCCAGTTCCTGCTCGCCGCCCGGGGTGCGGATGTCGTGCGGCGCCGCCGCCCCGGTGTCGGCGAACAGGTGCCAGCTCCGGCCTCCCGGCAGGGCGGGCAGTTCCAGGTCGTGCGACTCCCAGTGCGCGTTCATGGCCACGTACACCACGTCGTCGTCCCCGGTGCCGCAGCGGGCCACGGCCAGCAGCCTGCTCTCGTCGGACCAGTCGGGCTGCCAGGCCCGCTCCCCGTGCCAGCTGATGTCCGGCAGGCCGAGGTGCTCCCGGACCTGCCCGGTGGGGTGGGCGGTGGAGCGCAGTTCGCGGTGGTGCCCCCGGAAGGCGATCATCTCCCGCGTGAACCGCAGCAGTTCGGCGCTTTCTTCGACCTGGTCCCAGTCGAACCAGGAGAGCTCGTTGTCCTGGCAGTACGTGTTGTTGTTGCCCTGCTGGCTCCGCGCGACCTCGTCCCCCGCCAGCAGCATCGGGATGCCCTGGCTGGTGAAGAGGATGGCGAGGGCGTTCTTCATCTGCCGGGTGCGCAGCGCGTTGATCCCGGGGTCCTCGGTCGGCCCCTCGGCTCCGCAGTTCCAGCTGTTGTTGTCGTTGGCACCGTCGTTGTTGTGCTCGCCGTTGGCCTCGTTGTGCTTGTCGTTGTAGGAGACCAGGTCGGCGAGGGTGAAACCGTCGTGCGCGGTCAGGAAGTTGACCGAGGCCGCGGTGCCGCGGCTGGAGTAGAGGTCGGGCGAGCCGGCGATGCGGGTGGCCAGCTCGCCGACGACCCCGGAGTCGCCCTTGAGCCAGCGGCGCACGGTGTCGCGGTACTTGCCGTTCCACTCGGCCCAGCGGCCGTACGCCGGGAAGTTGCCGACCTCGTAGAGGCCGCCGGCGTCCCAGGCCTCGGCGATGAGCTTGGTGTGCCGCAGCACCGGGTCGTAGGCGAGCAGTTCCAGCAGCGGCGGGTTGGGCAGCGGGGTGCCGTCCAGGGCCCGGCCGAGGATGGCGGCGAGGTCGAAGCGGAAGCCGTCGATGTGGTAGTCGGCGACCCAGTGGCGCAGGCAGTCGAGCACGAAGTTGCGCACGACGGGGTGGTTGCAGTTGACGGTGTTGCCCGTGCCGCTGAAGTTGAAGTAGTACCCCTCGGGCGTGAGCATGTAGTACGTGGCGTTGTCGAGCCCCTTGAAGGAGATCGTCGGGCCCTGCTCGTTGCCCTCGGCAGTGTGGTTGAAGACGACGTCGAGGATGACCTCGATGCCGGCGGCGTGCAGGTCCTTGATCAGGGTGCGGAACTCGTCGCCCTGCATGCCGTAGCGTCCGGTGGCCGCGTAGCCGGCCTTGGGCGCGAAGAACGAGACGGTGTTGTAGCCCCAGTAGTCGAAGAGCTGCTCGCCCGTCTCCGGGTTGGTGCGCGGGTTGTCGCTCTCGTCGAACTCGAACACCGGGAGCAGCTCGATGCAGTTGACCCCGAGTTCCTTCAGGTACGGGATCTTCTCGCGCAGCCCCGCGAAGGTGCCGGGTGCGGTGACCTGCGAGGAGGGGTGCCGGGTGAAGCCGCGCACGTGGGTCTCGTACACGACGAGGTCCTCGGCGGGGATGCCCAGCGGGGTGTCGTCGCCCCAGTCGAAGTCCTGGAGGCAGACGCGGGAGCGGTACTGGTAGCCGCGGCTGCGGTCGGGCTCCACGCCCCACACGTCACGGCCGGCGATCAGCCGGGCGTACGGGTCGGAGAGCACCTGGCGGGCGTCGAAGCGGTGGCCGGTGACGGGGTCGTAGGGGCCGTCGGCCCGGTACCCGTACTCGATGTTCTCGTGGTCGAGGCCGAAGACGGTCATGGCGAAGACGCTGCCGGTGCGGAATTCCTCGGGGAACTCCAGTTCGGCCATCGGATCGGCTTCTCCGCGCTTGTAGATGACCAGCGTCATGCTGGTCGCCTGGTCGGAGAAGACGGAGAAGCTGACCCCGCCGGGGACCACGTTGGCCCCGAAGGGGAACGGTTTGCCCGCCCGGACGCGGTACCCGCCCACCTCGTGGGTCGGGTACGCGTCGACGCGCAGCACCTGCTCGGACCGGGTCTCGGTCATCGCGCTGCCTTGGCCTTGGCTTTGGCCTTGGCGGCCGCGGCGGCGGCCTCACCGGTCTCGAAGAAGTCGAGGAATCCGGTGGCCGACATGACGAACCGGACTTCCTCGCTCACCCCGTACAGGGTGACCGCGACGCCGGCGTGCTGCGCCTCTCGGTAGACGACGAGCAGGGTGCGCAGGCCCGCGCTGGAGACGTAGGTGACAGCCGTGAGGTCGATGCGCAGCGGCTTGCCCTCGCGGACCAGCGGCAGCAGGGCCTGGAGCAGTGCTCCGGATGTCTCGCTGTTGATCTCACCGGTGGCGACGAGCACGGTGCCCGTCTTGTTCCGGCGTTCCTTGACGTTGAGAGTCATTGCGTTCCCCTCTGGTTGGGGCGCCCCCCGTTGAGCGCTACTTCTTGGCGACCGGACGCAGCCGGACCTTGACCTTCACCCGCCCCTGGACGTCGGGCAGCCGCACGGTGAGGGCATCGGCGTCGAAGTCGGTGTACGGCTTCTCGTCGATGTCCACGGACGCGATCCGCACCGAACCGGCGGGAAGCAGGTCGGGCGAGACGCGCAGGACGCGGTCCGGCAGGTCGGTCGGGGCGGGCTGGAAGTGGAAGTCCATCTCCCGGCCGTTGATGAGCAGGTTGTTGTAGACGGCGGAGAGGTAGCAGAGCTCCGCCGAGTGGTACATGGACATCGAGTGGCTGCCCTTGAGCCGCTCGGTGCCGAGCAGGTACGGCGTACCGCTGGCGAGGACGTTGAAGTAGACGGCTCCCTCGTCGTGGTCGAGGAAGAAGGTGTTGTAGAAGGCCTGGGCCTGCCGGGCCTCGCGCAGGTTCGCCTCGCCGCCGACGGTGCCGTTCAGGATGAGGTAGGCGAGGATCGCCTGCTCCTGCTGCCACCAGGCCTTGCGGTCGTGCCAGGCGAATCGGTACGCCTCCTGGTCGCCCTCCTTGAGCCGCTCGACGACGTCGTACCAGCCGCCGCGCTGCACGTCGCTGCCGACCGCCGGCATGATCTCGCCGATCTTCCTGGCGAGCTGCTCGTACTCCGGCTTGGCCTTCAGCGAGTTCATCCGCATCAGGTTCCAGGCGATCTTCAGGTTGTGGCCGACCACCGCGCGGTTCTGCTGCCAGCTGTGCGCGGTGTCGTGCGACCAGTCGCGGAAGAAACGCTCCTGGACGAAGGGGCTGTTCTTGTAGTCCGGGAACTTGTCCGCGATGGTGTCGAAGGTGTACTCGAGGAAATCGGCGTACTTCCGGTCGCCGGTCGCCAGGTACAGGTTGATCAGGTACGCCGGAGCGTGGTCGCCCACCGAGTTCCAGTTCTTGCGCTCGGCGTTCTCGCCGAGGGACTCGTGGTCGGCGCTGAAGAGGATCGGGTCGATGTGCGAGTAGTAGCCGCCCTGCTCCGGGTCGAAGAAGAACTTGTCGAACAGCCGGATGGTGGCGTCCGCGTCGTTCTTGATCCGGATGTCGCCGGTGACCCGGTAGGTCTGGATGGGGCCGGCCAGCGCGTAGATCTGCTCGTACATCGGGATCGCGTCGTAGTCGTCGGAGAACTCCGAGGTGAAGAGCTTGCGCTCGCTGTCCCCGTCGACGCTGATGCCGTGGTACCAGAAGACCACGTCCTCCTCGCTGTCCACGACCCGCATGTGCTTGCGCAGGTACTCGGTACCGCGCTCGGCGACCTCCAGGTACTCGTCCTTGCCGGTCAGCAGGTAGGCCGAGGCCATGCCGTAGACCAGCCGGGAGATCGTGTCGGTCTCCTGGACGTGGCTGGCGGTCTTGTCACCACCGAGCCGGATCTCGGTGCGGTACTCGGTGAAGTCCACCGGCCCGTCGCCGAACTGGGCCCGCTTGTAGAAGTCGGCCAGGGACTCGATCTGCTTGATCCACCAGCTCGGCTCCTCGAAGCGGTAGTCCTCCGCCCCGCGGCCCAGGAAGACCAGGCGCTTGGCGTCGAAGCTGCCGCCGCGCTCCGGGTAGTGGACCCCGTAGACGAAGAGGAAGCGTCCCGGTGAGAGCATCTCGTCGATGTGCCCGGAGGCGTCGATGTAGGGCTCGTCCAGGTTGCGCACCAGCTCGGCGCTGGGGCCTCCGGTGAGCGAGACGTCGAACTCGCGCCCGTCCGAGGTCTTCAGCCTCAGCAGCCGGGTCCCGGAGTCGAAGCGGGTGACGTACCCCGCGATCGTGTCGGAGAAGGAGAAGGTCACGGCGTCAGCCATGGGTCACGCACCGTCCTTGTCGTGAGAGCCGTCGTCCACGTACCCCTGGCTGACCTCGACGACGACCCCGTCGGGATCGCGGACCCACACGGTCCGCCAGCCGCAGATGAAGTCGTCGAAGTCCAGTGGCCCCAGGGTCACTTCCGCCGCGTCGCCGAGCGATGCCAGGAACGCGTCCACGCTGTCGGTCTGGAAGGCCAGGTGGCGCATCCGGCCGGGGGCCTGCGGACCGTCGTCGTGCGCCGTGCGGGCCGGTTCGGTGCCGCCTGCCGCGAAGAGCTCCAGGTACGCGTCCCCCTTGCGCAGGAACACGATCTGCGCCTCCCCGAGGTCGACCACCCGGGCCCGGGCGAAGCCGAAGTACCGGGTGTAGAACTCCTCGGTGGTCTTCTGGTCCGTGCAGTTCAGTCCTACGTGGGACCAGCGCAGCCCGGCCATCAGCCGGCCCCCCGGCCCCGGCCGGCCGCGATCAGTTCGATGATCCGGCGGGCGAAGAGGTGGTGGTGGGCCCCGGTGCGGCCGGTGACCAGGTCACCGTCGACCACCACGTCCTCGTCGACGTACTCGCCGCCCATGTTCCGCACGTCACCGATGAGGTTGTTGTGGCAGACCACCTTGCGGCCGCGGATCCGGTCCGGGATCGAGGAGGCCAGCCACATGCCGTGACAGATGATCCCCTTGAGGACCGTCGGTTCCGCGAAGGCCCGGCGCAGCAGCTCGGTCGCCGGGGCGAGGACGTCCACGTCCTCGGTGTAGCGCAGCCGGTCGGCCACCATGCCGGAGGGCACGATGATCGCCGCGTACCGGCGCAGCTCCTCGTCGCTCAGCCCCTCCAGGGACTGCGTGGCGGTGAAGGGCGCCCGGTACTCGTGCCCGGTGAAGGTGATGGAGTCGTTGCCCCACAGCCGGGTCAGGAAGTCGACCTCGGCGCCCTCCTCCGCGAAGCGGCGCTGGTAGTAGAAGATCTCCGGCTCGTAGTAGTCGCTCTCGACCAGGACCGCGATCCGGGTCCCGGACAGTGCGCCGTCGCGCAGGACTGCGTCAGACACGGGAGGCCCCCTTCAGGAAGTCCGCCGCGCGCTCGGCGATCATCGCGATGGCGGTGTGGCAGTTGCCCGACGGGACCGCGGGCATCACGCTCGCGTCGACCACGCGCAGGTTCCGTACGCCGTGCACCCGCAGCTCGGGGTCGACGACCGAGAGGTCGTCGATGCCCATGCGGCAGGAGCCGGCCTGGTGGTGGTAGCTCTCCGACTTCTGCTTCACGAAGGTCCGCAGGTCGTCGTCGCTCGCGTAGCCCGGGCCGGGCTGGAGCTCCTGCTTGTACCAGGGCGAGAAGGCGGAGGTCGCGAAGATCTCCCGGGCGATCCTGACGCCCTGCACCATCCGTTCCAGGTCCCACCGGTCGCCCAGGTAGTTCGGGTTGATCAGCGGGTGGGCCAGCGGGTCGGCGCTCGCCAGCCTGATCCAGCCGCGGGACACCGGCCGTACGACACCGGGCAGGATGGACACCGTGTTGGGGTGGTCCTGGCCGACGATCACGTCGAAGGGCACGTGGACGAAGGCGATCTGCAGGTCGGGGGCGGGCAGGCCGGGCTGCGAGGACAGGAATAGAGCGCTCTCCGACAGGTTCTGCGCCGGCGGCGGGAGCTCCTGGGTGACCTCGGCCATCAGCCCGGTCAGTACGTGGTTGTGGAAGTTCTCGCCGACCCCGGGCAGGGCCGCGGTGACCTCGATGCCGTGCTCGCGCAGCTGCTCGGGACGGCCGATGCCGGACAGCAGCAGCAGCTTCGGGGACTCGATCGCCCCGGCCGCCACGATCACCTCGCGGCGGGCCCGTACGGTGTGGGGCCCCGGTTCCGCGGGAGCGCTGTGGCCGTCCCGGACGGTCCGCCCCGGGATCTCGGCGGGGGCCCGGAGCTGGGTGTACTCGACCCCCGTGCAGGTGTCCCCGTCGAAGAGCAGCCGGGTGCTCTGCGCGCTGGTGCGCAGGGTCAGGTTGGGGCGCCGCAGCGCGGGCTCCAGATAGGCGGCGAGGACGCCCTGGCGGCGGCCGTCGGCCACGTCGATGTGGTGCCAGCCGGTGCCGAAGAGGCCGCGCCGGGGTCCGTCGGTGTTGAAGTCGGCGATCTCCTGGTGGCCCAGCTCGACGGCGGCGTCGATGAAGGCGCGGGAGACCGGGTTGGGCCCGTGCAGGGCGGCGTTGATGATCCGCTGCGGGCCGCGGGTGCCCGTGGTGGTGGCGGTGGCGTCCTCCTGGCCCTCCAGCAGGGCGAAGTAGGGGAGCACGTCCTCGTACGACCAGCCGGCGGCGCCCTGATAGGCCCAGTTGTCGAAGTCCGAGGCGTGGCCCCGGATGTGCATCATGATGTAGAGGTTGCTGCTGCCGCCGGGGGCCTTGCCGCGCGGTTCGTAGGTACGGCGGCCGTCGAGTCCGGGCTGCGGGGTGCTGGTGTAGCCCCAGTCCACCGGACCGCCGAGGAGCTTGTACCAGGAGGACGGGTCGTCCACCTCGGGCGGGATGCGGGAGCCGCCCGCCTCCAGGACGAGGACGGAGACGTCCGGGTCCTCGGAGAGCCGGTCCGCCAGCACGCTGCCGGCGGTGCCGGAGCCCACGATCACGTAGTCGTATTCCTCTGCCTGTTCTGCGGCCATGACCGTGCTCCTCTCAGTCCTGGCCGAGCACCTGGAAGGGGACCGTGTCGTGGTGGTTCGCCATGTAGGCGATCTTTCCGTCGACGATCCGGAAGAAGTTCATGACCTCGGCCTCGATGGGCTCACCGGAGGCGCTGACCGCCGTCAGGTGCGAGACGGCGGCGGCCTTCTCGCCGTCGACGACGAAGTGCACGGGCTCGTTCCGGAAGACCCGGTACATCGTCCCCATGCCCTTCATCATCGAGCGCAGGACGTCCAGGCCCTCGATGTGGCCGGCCAGCTGCTCGTCCATCACCTGGTCGTCGGCGAACAGGTCGCACCAGCGTTCCCAGTCCCCGGCGTTGGCGTACTCGTAGTACTTGCGCAGGATCTCGGTATGGCTCTCGTGTCGGTCCATCGTGATCGTCCCCCTATCGGTCCCTGCGGGTTCCGTCCGGAGCGAACGGTGCCCAGAACTGGCTGAAGGCGGTCGCCGAGTCCCCGAAGAGCCCGTCGCGGCCCTCGACGATCCGGCCGCCCCGCCACCGCATGAAGTGGAAGACCGGGTAGTCCATCCGCTCGTACGGGGACCCGCTCGCCGCGTCCGCGCCGTCCCTGACGGCCACGTTGCGGCACACGTCGGCGCTGCAGTCCTCGCCGACGAGGACCGCCTGGATGTCCATCCGGAAGGTGCCGCCCGTGAGCTTGTGGGTCTGCCCCATCAGCTCCAGGAAGGCGTCCAGGCTCTCGTACCAGCCGGCCAGCGGGTGGTTGCCCGGCACCAGCCAGCGCAGGTCCTCGGAGTAGTACTCCAGGATGCGCGCCCGGTCGCCCGAGCCGAGGGCCGCGTAGGCGGCCCGGACCCGCTCGCGTGTCACTTCGGTCATCGTCTCTTCTCCCGCTCTCTCCTTCGCCGGCGCTCAGAGCGAGGCGGAACCGGGCATCGGGGCCAGGTCGTTGACGGTGTACTGCTTGATCAGCGGTCCCTCGGGACCGGCGACGACGGTCCAGGTCTGGTCGGCGTCGAAGCCGAGCCACACGCTGCGGGCCGCCGGCGGATCCCAGACCTTGGCCTGCCAGTTGACGAGGACCCGGACGACCGCCCGGTCGCCCTCGATGACGGGCTCCACCTTCGTGACGGTGTGGACCTCGTCGAAGAAGCGGTGGGTGACGGCCTCGTACCAGCGGCCGAAGCCCTCGTGCCCGAGGAAGGTGTCCTCGGGGACCTTGAACTCCAGGTCCTCGGTGATCAGGGCGAGCACGTCGGCAGGGCTCACGTGCTGGTCCAGTGCCACGTACCAGTTCTCGGCGAAACTGCGGATCGCGTCCTCGGTCAACTGCCGCTCGGCGGGCATGCGGTCTCCTCCTGTCCGTGCTGGCGTGAGTGCTCCGGTCAGATCTGGATGTCCACGAGGAAGGGTCCGGGGTGGGACAGCATCCGGCCCACGGCGGCGACCGCCTCGTCCGGCTTCTCCACGCGCATCCCGCCGGCGCCGAGCGACCGGGCCAGTCCGGCGAAGTCGATCTCGGGGTGGGAGAGGTCGAAGGAGCCCGGGAAGCCGTGCTCCGGGATGTCCCGCTCCCGCCAGTACTGCGCGATGTTGTCGTCCAGCAGCCGGTACTTGCGGTTGTTGCACACCACGAACTTGGCGTCGATGCCGTGCCGGGCCGCGGTCCACAGCGCCTGGTAGGTGTACATGGACCCGCCGTCGCCCGCGAAGCCCACCACGAGCCGCTCCGGCCGGGCCAGCTTGGCGCCGACCGCGCCCGGGAAGCCCACGCCGAGCGAACCGCCACGGGTGAGGTGGTAGTCGCCGGGACGCTCCGCCGGCAGGTACCGGGTGACCAGCGGCGAGGTGGTCAGCGCCTCGTCGAAGACGATCAGGTCCCCACCGGTACGCTCGGCCAGGGTCCTCAGGAAGACGGCCATCGGCGTGCCGTCGTCCGTGGCCGCGCGCGCCTCCCGCACCTCCCGGACCCGCTCCCGGGTCCGTACGTCGAGCCGGGCGGCCGCCGCGGCCCGCTGCTGCGGACCCAGCCGCTGGTCCAGTACGCCGGCCAGCGCGCGCAGTGCCTGTTCGGGATCCGCGGCCAGGCCCAGGTCCACCGGGTGGTTCTTGGCGATCTCGTAGGCGTTGAGGTCGATGTGGACGACCTTCGCGCCCGCCCGGAAGGGGCTCTCCAGCTCGGGGAAGACCTCCGGGAAGACATAGGTCCCGACGATCAGGACCCCGTCGGCGTCCCCGACCAGCTCCCTGCTGTGCGGGCCGAACATGTGCCCGGTCTGGCCGCGCCGCAGCGGGTGCGAGGCCGCGATGTTCACCTCGGAGGAGTCGACCTCGTACACGTCGGCGCCCAGCAGTTCGGCGACGGCGGCGAGCTCGTTCTGCGCCCCGGAGAGCGCGACCCCGTCCCCGACGAGGACGATCGGCCGCTCGGCCGCGGCGAGCAGCTCGGCCGCCCGCCCCACCGAGGCCGGCGAGGGCGCCACATCGGTGAGCACCCGCGTGGCGGGCAGTACGGGCTCGGAGTTGAGCTCGTCCAGCACGTCCATGGGCAGGGCCACGAACACCGGTCCCCGGGGCGGGGTGAGCGCGATCTTCACGGCCCGCCGGACGGTGCGGAGCACGGACCGGGGGTCGGTGACCCGGGTCGCGTACTTGGTCACCGGCTTCGCCATCGCCACCAGATCGCACGCCATCTGCGCGTCCATGGCGTCGTAGCGCACCCCGGCGTCACCGGCGACCACGACGAGCGGGGTGTGACCGCGCAGCGACTGGTAGAGCATGCCGATGCCGTTGCCCAGGCCGACCCCGGAGTGCAGTTGGAGCAGGGCTGCGCCGCCGGTCGCCCGGGCGTACCCGTCGGCGATGCCGGCGGCCACGGTCTCCTGGAGGGCGAGGACGTAGGTGAAGTCCTCCGCCGCGTCCACCGCGTCGAGGAATCCCTGCTCCACCGTCCCCGGATTTCCGAACATCACATTCAGGCCGTCGGCCTTGAACTGCTCGATCAGCCTTTCCCGTCCGGGAGTGGCTTCCATGAATTCCCCCTCGACTCTCCGATTTCCCGGCGACTTCCGGGACTACCAGCCGTATCGGGTGAGGCCGTCCTCCAGGACTTCCACGATCTTCTGTCCCGTGAGATAGGAGTCGGGGGTGGAGCGTCCGGTGACGAAGGGGAAGTCGACAATGACCGAGACCGGCTTGCCGAAATTCCCGTGGTACGCGCCGCGCGGGCCCGTCGCGTCGCGCAGGATGTACTCCAGCGGATACGGCGGCGGCCCCATGTTGAAATCGGTACCGAGGAAACCGGTGCCGTCCTTGTAGTCGTACTCCTTGCAGTGGCCGGTCACGTGCTTGCCCCAGATGATGCTCCGGCGGTCGCCCCAGTCGCGGGCGAAGGCCAGGCAGGCGACGCCGTAGCACTCGGCGGCGACGACCTTGCCGGCCTTCCGGAAGGCCAGGATCAGGGCGTGCACGCGCTCGTTGTTGGCGAGGTCGGCGATCGGTCCGCTGCCGCCGACGATGAGGATCGCGTCGTACCCGGCGATGTCCGCGTCGAGTTTGTCGAGATCACGGTGGTACTGCTCCAGCTTGGGCAGGTAGCCCTCGTCGCTCGTGTACGGCCGCTCGGGGACCCACGCCTCGATGTCGAGCGGCGAGTCCAGCCGGCTCGACTGCTCGAACTCCCGCCCCAGCCGGGCGTTCTCCTCGGTGGTGACGGAGCGTCCCAGCGGCGGATCGATGTAGTTCGCGTCGAGGCTCGGCGGAAGAGCGTGTGCACGCTTTCCGGTCGGCGTGGCGAATATGACCTCGTAGCCCCGCTCGTCGAACTTCGAGACCGGGCCTATCAGTTCCTCGGCCCAGTAACCGTGTTCGGAGACAATGACCAGAATCTTTCTGCTCACGTATTCCTCCAGGCGCCGCCTGTTGTCGTTGGCGTCCCCCACACTGGCCGCGCCCAGGGGCTTCGTCAAAGCGCTGGTGTGCGACTTCGTGAGGTAGCGGCCCAGGTCGTGGCGGCACCTCAGGAAGTCGTCCGCGGAGGTCAGGAAGTAGCTTCAGGACTACCTGACTTCGGCCGATTCGATGAACCATTCCGGCGACCCCGCCCTATGGTCTGGACGCGCCGTGAATCGCGGGCGCGCGGGCCGTGTTGATGCATTGCCGAACGTGCAGGAGCACGAGGAGAGGGACGGGGACGATGACGATGGACCTGTTGTGCACACACATCGATCAGATACGTCCGGTGAAACCCACGGCGGTGGGCTGCGAGGAGTGCCTCGCCGCCGGCGACACCTGGGTGCACCTGCGGATGTGCCTCAGCTGCGGGCACGTCGGATGCTGCGACTCGTCGAAGAACCGTCATGCCACCCGGCACTACCGGACCACCGAACACGCCGTCGCGGCCTCCCACGAGCCCGGTGAGGACTGGGCCTGGTGCTACGCCGACCAGCTGATGCTGGACCCGGCATGAGCGCGGCCCCGGAGAGTTCCGCCACCGCCTCGGCGGCCGCCGCCACCACGGCGGCCGCGGCCGCCGAACGCGCCGAGCACCGCAAGCCCGTCATCCTCGCCGTGGACGACGACCCGCAGGTACTGCGCGCCGTCCGCCGCGACCTGCGCAGCGCCTACGGCGACCGCTACCGGGTGCTCGGCGCCTCCTCGGCGGCCGACGCCCTGAAGATCCTGGACTCCCTCGACGAACGCGGCCACGACCCGGCGCTGTTCCTCGTGGACCAGCGCATGCCGGACGTGACCGGCGTCGAGTTCCTGCTGGAGGCGGTCAGCCGCTTCCCGGACGCCCGGCGCGTCCTGCTGACGGCCTACGCGGAGACCGACGCGGCGATCACCGCCATCAACCGGGTCCGGCTGGACTACTACCTGCTCAAGCCGTGGGACCCGCCGCACGAGCGGCTCTTCCCGGTCCTCGACGACCTGCTCTCGGACTGGCTGGCCACCTACCGGCCGGCGTACGACGGGATCATCGTCGCCGGGCACCTGGTCTCCCCCGGCACCCACGCCGTCCGGGACTTCTTCACCCGCAACGGCCAGCCGTTCCGCTTCCTCAACGTCGAGCGGGACCCCGAGGCACTGACCCTGATCGCCGCCCAGCCCGAAGGGGCACTCCCCCTCGTCCGCTTCCCCGACGGGTCGGTGCTCTCGGCCCCGACCGACACCCAGCTCGCCCAGCGCCTGGGCCTGGCCACCACCGCCTCCCGCCCGCACTACGAGTGCGTCATCGTCGGCGCGGGCCCGGCGGGCCTGGCGGCGGGCGTCTACTCGGCCTCGGAGGGCCTCTCGACCCTGATGCTGGACTCCCGCGCCCCGGGCGGCCAGGCCGGCACCTCCAGCCTGATCGAGAACTACCTGGGCTTCCCCTCGGGCCTCTCGGGCGGCGACCTGACCCGCCGGGCCACCATCCAGGCCTCCCGGTTCGGCGCCGAGATCCTGCACCCGGTGGAGGTGGTCTCGCTGACCCGGGACGACCCGGCGAAGATCCTCACCCTGGCGGACGGTACGGAGATCTCCGCCGAGACGGTGCTGCTGGCCACCGGGGTCTCGTACAACCGTCTCGACGCCCCCGGCGCGGACCGCTTCGAGGGGGCGGGCCTCTACTACGGCGCGGCGACCACGGAGAGCTCGGCCTGCATCTCGCAGCACGTGTTCATCGTCGGCGGGGCCAACTCCGCGGGCCAGGCGGCGGTGCACTTCGCCAAGTACGCCGCCCGCGTGACGATCCTGGTGCGCGCGGCCTCCCTGGACGCGAGCATGTCCCGCTACCTGATCGACGAGATCGACCGCACGCCGAACATCGAGGTGAAGGTGCGCACGACGGTGGTCGGGCTGGACGGCGAGGAGCACCTGGAACGCCTCACCCTCCACGACGCGGACACCGGCACCGACACCGAGGTCCCGGCCCGCTTCATGTTCACCTTCATCGGCGCCCGCCCGCACACCGACTGGCTCGCGGGCGTGGTCGAGCGCGACGAGCACGGCTTCGTCCTCACCGGCTCGGACCTGATCTCGAACGGCGGCGAGCTCCCGGCCGAGTGGAGCCTGGAGCGTGCCCCGTACCCCCTGGAGACGAGCGTCCCGGGCGTCTTCGCGGCGGGCGACGTCCGCGCCCACTCGGTGAAGCGGGTGGCCTCGGGCGTGGGCGAGGGCGCGATGGCCGTCTCCCTGATCCACCGCTACCGCTCGATGGGCTGAGAGCGAACGCCGCGAGCCTTGCGATCAAGGGCGCAACGGATGCAACGTTGATTACATGATTACAGCCGAGCAGAACGAACAGCTCCGCGCATGGTTCGCCGAGCGCCTGCCGGTCGACGTCTACGAGTCCCTCGACTCGGTCGTCGTCGACCGCGAGGAGATCACGGTCGTCGGTGTCATACCGGCGACCGAGTCGGTCAAGGAGTTCCGCGAACGCACCCGCGAACAGCGCATCGAGGTGGCCCGCGAGGCCGAGTCCCTCTACCGCCGGAAGGTCGCCTGGGGCGTGCGGGCGGGCGAGGAGACGACGCTCTTCACCCACCTCGCCGTCCCGGTGATGACCCGCCTGCGCCAGTCCGAACGCCAGGTCCTCGACACCCTGGTCGCCGGCGGCGTGGCCCGCAGCCGGGCCGACGCCCTCGCCTGGTGCGTCCGGCTCGTCGGGCGCAACACGGACGAGTGGCTGACGGAGCTCCGCGACTCCCTGGACAAGGTCCACAAGGTCCGCGCCCAGGGCCCCGACGCCTCCGGGGACACCGACTCCATGAAGTCCGAGTCCGAATGACGAATCCGGCCCACGGCGGCGCATGATCGCGTAAGGCTGGCGACGACCTACACCCAGGGAGAGGCACGCACCCATGACCACGACCGTCGAATACATCCGCTACCGGATCGCATTGGACGACCAGCCGGCCTTCGAGGACGCCTACGCCCGGGCCGCCGAGTCCCTGGCCGCCTCGCCCGAGTGCATCGACTACGAACTGGCCCGCTGCGAGGAGGAGAAGGAGCGCTACATCCTCCGCATCCGCTGGACCTCCATCGAGGATCACCTGGGCGGCTTCCGCAAGGGCGCACAGTTCCCCGCCTTCTTCAACGCGATCCGTCCGTACGTGACCGCCATCGAGGAGATGCAGCACTACCTCGTGACGGGCGTCGTCGGCACGGGAAAGGCCGCCGCAGAACGATGAGCACCACACCCACCATCTACGAGTGGATGGGCGGAGCGGAGGCGATGAACCGCCTCACGGACGCCTTCTACACGCACGCCCTGCAGGACGAGATCCTGGCCCCGGTCTTCGCCGGCATGGACTCCGAGCACCCGCAGCACGTCGCGGTCTGGCTGTCGGAGGTCTTCGGCGGCCCCTCGGACTACACCGCCCACCACGGCGGCCACCGGCACATGGCCACCAAGCACCTGGGGCGGGCGATCACCGAGAAGCAGCGCCGCCGCTGGGTGGACCTGCTGATGGACACGGCCGACGAGGTCGGCCTCCCGACGGACCCCGAATTCCGCGGAGTGTTCGCCTACTACATCGAGTGGGGCACCCGCATGGCCCTGATCTACTCGGGCCCCAACCCACCCCCGGTCGACGCGGCCAAGATCCCCGTCTGGTCCTGGGGGCAAACCCCACCCTGGATCCCCCCCACCCCACCCACCTGACCCACCGGGGGCGGGCCCCACCCCCGCCCCCACCGGCACATCCAGCCCGAC
Source organism: Streptomyces avidinii (assembly GCF_045161815.1). Taxonomy (NCBI): domain Bacteria; kingdom Bacillati; phylum Actinomycetota; class Actinomycetes; order Kitasatosporales; family Streptomycetaceae; genus Streptomyces; species Streptomyces avidinii. Next base: position 6,944,339 of record NZ_CP108863.1, on the reverse strand, counting down.
GCCCAATCAGCCTCGCCGCACATCCAGCCTCGCCGGCGTTCGAGGCGCGGGGTCCGGGGGCGGAGCCCCGATCCTTCAGCCCGCCGCACATCCAGCCTCGCCGCGCTCGAGGCACAGGGCCGGGGGCGGAGACCCGATCCTTCAGCCCCGCCGGCGTTTGAGGCGCGGGGCCGGGGGCGGAGCCCCGGCGACCGGCCCGGGCCCGGCCTCGGCCTCGGCCAGCACCACCAGCAACGGCCCGCCGTCCCCCCGCGCCCGCCAGAAGTCCACGCCCTCCTCCAGCACCTCGACGAACGTCTCCCACTCACCCGGCCGCGCACCGGCGAACCCGCGCCACGACGTCACCGCCACCAGCCACCCCCCACCCCCCGGCAGCCAGGACAGGTCCCGCAGCGCATCGGCCAGCGCGTCCCAGTTCCCGCCGACCCACTCCGGCAGCCGCAAGGCACCCCCGCACCGCCGCATCAGCTCGGCCTTGCCGCGTACCCCGTCCAGGTCCAGCCGTACGGTCGTGCGGCCCGCGGCTTCGGCGGCTTCGAGCGCCGGGGTGAGCGGCTGCGGGTCCAGGCTCATCGGAGAACCGCCTTGAAGGTCTCGTAGTGGTCGTCCGTGTAGAAGAACTCCCCACCCTCGCCCGTCACGATCCGCCGGGCCCCACGGTCCCGCTCTCCCGGCGTCCGCACGGTGTACTCGTGGTAGTAGCCACGTTTCTGCCGGGGCAGGGCCTTCTCGAAGTTCCCGAAGACCGTGCCGTCCTGGCGGTAGGAGTACGGCCCGCCCCTGTCGATGAGCGCGAGCACGTCACGGGCCTGCTGCGGCAGCCCGTCGACCCGTACGGTGGCCATCCCCTTCGCCCACCCGGGGACGTCAGTGGCGAGGGCACCAACACGTGCACTGGCGCTGGCGGCGGTAGGCGCGGGCGCGGTCTCCTGCCCGGCACAACCCACCGCACCGACCAACGCGGCACAGAGGAACAGCGCCCCCAGCAAACGCAGCAACGATCGGGGCACGTTCCGAAAGATCATGCACCGATCGTGCCAAATATCCGATTCGCTCGCGAATCGCCCGGTCGCCTCAGAGGGCGGCCATCTTGGTGTAGGGACTCAGGATTCGCTTCTGGACCGAACCGAAGTCGACGAGAACAGCGATCCCCTCCTCGATTCCGACGACACGGCCGAGGCCGTGCTCATCGTGAGTAACCCGGTCGCCGACGTTGAACTGCCGGATGGGCTGTTCCACGGGGGCCTTGAACGGGCTGGACGGCAAATGGCGGCGAGGTACTGCTGACTTTGTCATTGGAACCAGTATGCGCCCCGCAGGCCGCCGCGCGGTCCGCCGTTCCGATCTCAATTCCAGCACCATCCGCACCGGCGGCGACATCGGAAGGGCCGCCGGGGGCCGTCATGGCCGGTCAGGCCGTTTCAGTCGTCCGGGTCGGCCCGGTCCAGGGCCGGACGCAGCCCCGGGGCCGACTCGGTGAGCAGGTAGTCGGCGACCGCCGTGTCCGTGACGAGGCTGGTCACCAGACCCGACCTCAGCACGGCCCCGATCGCGGAGGCCTTCCGCAGCCCGCCCGCGATCGCCACGACCTCGGGGATCCGCCGCAGCCGGTCCGCCTCGACGGTGATGCACCGTTCGCCGAGGTCCCGGCCGACCCGCCGGCCCTCGGCATCGAAGAGGTGGGCCGACATCTCGGCGGCGACGCCCAGCGAGGCGTAGTGGGCCCGCTCCTCGTCGGTCAGCATGTCGTGGACCGTGGAGATGCCCGGCTCCCAGGAGCCGATGGAGACGGCCGCGACCGTCACCTTGTCGAAGTATTCGAACGCGCGCGCGATCCCGGTCTGGCTGCGCAGCGCGGCCGCGGTGGCCGGATCGGGCAGCAGCATCGGCGCGTAGATCGGGTGCGCGTCGCCTCCGGAGACCTGCGCGGCCCGGCGGACGGCCTCGACGGAGCCGCGCTCGGCGGTGCCCGCGTCGTACACGCCGGTCAGCTGCACCACGGTGCACTGGGGCAGCCTGTGCAGGGAGGCGGCCATGTGAATGGTCGACCGTCCCCACGCCAGGCCCAGTACGTCGCCCTCGTTGACGAGTTCGCCCAGCAGGTCGGCGGCGACCGCGCCCAGGTTCTCCGGGTCGGGCGCGTCCTCGGTGGCGTCGGCCGGCGACTCCACGACGACGGCGTGCCGGAGCCCGTAGCGGGCCCTGAGCGCGTCCGACCGCTCGGCGTCGAGTTCCGCCGGCACCCGGATCTCGATGCGTACGAGGTCACGCTCCAGGGCGGTCTCCAGGACCCGGGCCACCTTGAAGCGGCTCACGCCGAACTCCTCGGCAATCTGGATCTTGGACTTGCCCTCGAGGTAGAAGCGGCGCGCCATGGCCGCCGCCTGCACCAGCTCCGCGGGTCCCATCCGCAGGGCTGACCGTCCCGCCGACATTGCAGACACCGCGTTCTCCTCACTGCTGTTCACACTCTCGACTCGCCGTTCATCCTGTCAGATCCGACGGCCGTTGATCAGCCTGGACAGCTCCCGTTCACCGAGCTGTTCATCAACCCTTGGTTCAGTGGTCGCAAGCCCAGGGCGCGGCTGCGATCGCCGCACCCGCCTGCTCACGCAGCGTGCGCACGGCGGCGGCCGGATCGACCGCCCCGTAGACGGCGCTGCCCGCCACGAAGACGTCTGCCCCGGCCTCGGCGCAGCGCTCGATCGTCGAGGCCGAGACCCCGCCGTCCACCTGGAGCCACAGCTCCAGGCCGTGCTTGGAGATCAGCTCCCGGGTGCGGCGGATCTTCGGCAGCATGATGTCGAGAAAGGGCTGGCCGCCGAAGCCGGGCTCGACCGTCATGATCAGCAGCATGTCGAGCTCGGGGAGGAGGTCCTCGTACTGCTCGATCGGCGTCGCGGGCTTGAGCGCCATGGAGGCGCGCGCCCCCTTGGCCCGGATCTCCCGCGCGAGCCGCACGGGCGCGGCGGCGGCCTCGGCGTGGAAGGTGACCGAGCCCGCACCGGCCTCCACATACTGCGGGGCCCAGCGGTCCGGGTTCTCGATCATGAGGTGGAGGTCCAGCGGAATGTCGGTGGCCCTGCTCAGGGATTCCACGATCGGCATACCGAGGGTGAGATTCGGGACGAAATGGTTGTCCATGACGTCGACATGCAGCCAGTCGGCTCCCTCGACGGCCTTCGCCTCCTCGGCGAGTCGGGAGAAGTCGGCGGACAGGATGCTGGGATAAATCTGCGCGGCCATGCCCCAAGCCTGCCATGCCCCCACCGAGTTCCGGCCACGCCCCTGCAAGTCGGGACGGGCGCAGCAACCCCTGACAGATCACGGAGAACGCTTCACCCGTCCTTCGGGATCACCTCCGGCGGCCGCGGCCGCCCCCCTGGTGCCGTTCCCGGCGCGCGGGGGTGCGGCGCGAGGGGCCGGCCGTCACACGCCGGCGGACGCCGGACCGGTGGCGGGCGTCGTCACCGCGACGCGCACCGCCCCGGTGGTCGAGGTCGCGACCTGCGCGACCGCGTGCTCTCCGGGGTGGCCGGCGACGACGGCCGGGGGTCCCTCAGCCGTCGGTACACGGCGCACGGTCCAGGTCGACCAGGTGTGATGGACCGAGGCGCCCGACTCGTCCCGGACCGTGCTGAGGCCCTCTCCGGGCTGCGTGGGCGCCGATCCGACCTGCAGCGCGTCGTAGATCCGGCTGGAGTGGGCGAGAGCCCGGCGCGTGGCGGGATCGTCGGCCGACGGGGCCTCGAACGCGGCGGGACCGACCGGGGTCGCCCCCGAGGCCTTGCTCTTGCCCGGCGGGAGGAAGCAGGGCGATGACACCTTGAGGGAAGCGAGACCCTCACCCTTGGCGCGGTCCATGGCACCGGTCACGGCGTCCATCCAGAAGTCGTCGGGACCGGTGCGCATGTAGACCGACGGAAAGGAGCTGGACCAGTCGACCTCGCCCGACGAGTTGTACTTGTGGCCCTGCTTCAACCAGGCGTCGCGTGCCTGCCGCACGAGGTTCTGGGCCTCGGCCCCCGGCACACCCGTCAGTTTGTAGATGAGCGTGACCTGCACACGATCGTCGGGGCCGTGATCGTCCCTGGCGATGCAGGCGCCGACGGGCGCGTGGCCCATGCGCTCCAGCGTCGGCCGGGGGGACATGCCGTCCACCGCCTGGTGGATGATCTCCTCTGCCCGGTCGATCGCCTGCTGCTCGTTCATCGTGCGCTGCTTCGGTGCCGTTCCGCCGGTTTTCTGTCGGTCCCCCTGCGCCCCGCACGCGGTCGCCATAAGCATCATGGCCAGCAGTGCGGCAGCCGGGACTGCTTTGCGTGGATTCACGGCCGTCCTCCCGTAACGATCTTCCCCAGGCCACCGAGGGGCTTCTCGTCCCAGTACTGGGAGTGCGCGGGCATCATTTCCCAGTCGTCGAGCGGCAACTTCCCGTCGGGGACCTCGAAGACCTGGCCCCCGAAGTCGTCGCTGGTCGGGTCGGTTCCGTGGACGATCGAATGGTCGTCGAAGAGCTCCAGGTAAGCCTTCGGGTCGAGGGGGGCCAAGGGTCCGGCCGGCGGCGGGGCGATGTTGATGAGGTCCCAGTCCGCCGTGGCCGCGAAGACCCGGTCCGGTGGGATGTTCAGGTCCTTCGCGTGGTCCACTCCCACGCCCGGACTGCCCACCATGATCGCGTTGTCGACCGGCAGGTCCACGTGCATGCTGCCGAGCGGCTCCCTGGCGCACAATAGGCCGCCATCAATCGCTACGCGCTTCTCCGAGACCGCGTCCGCCCCTTGTTCGGGGCTGGGAGGGGCGGATTCAAGGGGCGGAAGCGCGATCCATCGGCTCGGCCGATGCCAACCCCCATCAAGACCGCGTGACACCCCAGCCGCCCGCCCGAACAGGGGCAATTGAGGCAATCTGGTGGCCCTCTGAGGTGCGCACCCACCCACACCTGGATGGGCATCGCCTCAGCCGTCATCTGACGCCTTCCTCCCCCAGACCGCCCCCAGACGCCCTCCATGAGAAGCAATCAGCACGCCTGCGGCTTATGACCAGCCCCAGACGGATCACAGTCGCGTGACCGAGAAGCGCGTAGCGATCGATGGCGGCTTATGTCCAGCCCAAGAGGCTCACAGACGCCACCAGGACAGGAGCGCGTAGCGATTGGACGCGCTCCCCGACCGCCCCGCGCATCACTGGTGTGGCCGTCTCTCTATTGAAGGCCCGGCCCGTTCCTTTGGGGGCTTCCCGGCAGTCTTTCGTAGGTCCGGGGCGGGACGGGCGGTCAAGGGTGGCCGAAGGCCATCGCGAAGCGACGCGAGGAACGAGCGCCCTTGAGGGACCGGCCCGACACGGAGAGACGATGGGACTGCCGGGAAGCCCCCAAACCATCTCCGATGCCGCCCCGCACAGACACCGCCCTCCCCGAAGCCACCTCGTACCTCCTCCCTCCCCCGCTCACCCCGGCGGCATCGGCTGCTGCGGAGCGCCCTCGAACAGGTAGGCATACATCGCTCGAAGGCCGCCGCCGTCGGTCATGCGGGCGGCGCGCCGCGCAGGTGGCGCAGCAGCCCCTCCAGGGCGGCCCAGCTCTCGGCGGTCTCGGCGTCGCCGAGTGCGTAGTAGTAGCCCGGCCGGGCTCTGGGGCCCAGTCGCACCGGGCGTTCCTTGAGCGGCGTCCTGCTCGCGGTGTCGCGCCCCGCCTCCTGGACCTCCGCCGGGCCGAGCACGAACGCGTACGGCAGTGGCGGGTTCTCGTAGTGGGGCGGGGCGCTCAGGTCCCGGCGGGCTTCGCGCAGCCGGCACAGCATGGTCTTGAGCCCGTACCGGGTCACCAGCTCCTCGGCCAGCCCCGGAAGGGCCTCCAGGGGGAGCTCCTCACCGGGGCCGTAGCCCACGGTGAGGGTGACGTCCTCCTCCACCCCCTCCGGGGTGCGGATCACGCGCAGGGTGGCGACGGCGGGCCGTTCCGGAGTGCCGACGACAACGGTCCATGTGGAGCGCGGGGCCCGTTCGTACGCCAGCTCCGTCAGCCGGCGCCGCGACCACGTCTGGCCGGCGGGCTCCGAGGTCCCCCAGCCGGCCGGCCGACCGCCCGTCAGCGCCTGCCAGGCGGCTTCGAGCGCACCGCCGAGGACGAGGTCCGCCGTGGGGCGGTGCAGGGTGCGGAAGGAGACGCTGAGCTGGCGCTCACCGGTGGGCCCGGCCTCGGTGAAGGCGTCCGCCACCGGGGTCTCGCCGTTCTCGTCCCGGGCCGGGGAGAAGGCGTCGTCCTGCCATGTGAGTACGGCGCCCGTGAGGCCGTCGTAGTAGCCGCACCGCTCGTCCTGCACCACCCAGCGCGAGGGCATGGACTGCAGCAGCAGGCGGGTGGGCGTGGAGAGGCGGCAGTGCGGCGGGGTGACGATCTGCAGGGACCGGTCGCTCTCCACGGTGGCCCGCAGCACCTCGGAGAGCCAGCTCGTCATGGGGATGACGGGGCGGTCCTGGAGGACCACGGCGGCCTTGTCGGTGAGCATGTCCACGGCCGGCTGGGCGGCAGCGGGCGCCGGTACGGCGGTGATGCCCGAGACGTCGACCGGGCGGGCCGCGCCGACGGTGCCCGGGGCGTCCGGCGGCCAGACCCGGCCGCCCAGGAGCATGGTCAGACGGGCCGCGAAGGCTCCGGCGAGCTGCTCGGCCTGCGGTACGCCCGCGGCGGCGCGGGCCTCGACCCACCACGCCGGGCCGTCGCCCGACGGCTCGGCGCCGGGCCCCAGCAACCGGGCCGCCTCGCCCGGCACCTGGAGCAGAAGCGGGACCTCGATCGAGACGAGCGGCCGGCCCTCTGCGTCGCACAGCTGGACCACGGCGCCCTCTCCGGCGGACCCGACCAGCAGGTCCGGGCCGCCCGCGAGCAGGCCCGCCAGGACGCTCAGCGCGTCCGGCATGCGCTCGGTGAGCGCGATCACGTCCTTGGTCATGCCGTGTTCCTTGTCGTCATGTCTCTCAGTGCCTCGCGGACCTCCGCGCACACTCGTTCGTTTCCGAAGGTCAGCAAGTACTCGCCGAACCGCCGGCCTTCCGGGCCCCGCGCACGGGCGACGATGGGGACGGCATGGATCAGCGCCCGCGGGGAGCAGCTGACGTTCAGCACGCTCACGGCCGACTCCACGCCCAGGCACCCGTCGACGGTGGAAACACCGGACGCCAGGTCCACCAGCTGCGTGGGCAGGTCGAACGAGCACTTCTCACCCGCCTCCAGGGACCGCACGCCCCGGCCGATGACGTCCCTCACGTCGTCCATCAGTACCTGGAGCGTGTCCCTGTCGAACAACTCGCCCAGCTTGTCCTCGAAGTACTCGCTGTCGGCGAGCCGTACCAGTGCACGGGCGGCGTCCAGCCGAAGGGCCTCGGTTCCCTTCTCCCGCGTCAGGTCCCGCTCGGCGACCGCATCCGCGAGCTGCGCGAACGTGCTGTCCACGGAGAACTTCCGGTCGATCGAGAAGTCGTACCAGGGGGCCTTCTTGGGATCCGCTGCGGCACGGATCACCGCCTCGTAGCCCGCCGCCTCGCCCCAGGTGGTCAGCACCACGCACGCCAGGAGCCGCTCGATCTCGGGCATGCCGGGATCGTTCATCAATGCGACGAGGCCGGGGACGCGGGTCAGGTGGCGGGGACTCTCGAACGCGTCGTGGATGACGTCGTCGATGTCGTCCGTCGGCCGCCCGTCGAAATCCGTACCGAGCAGCTGGCCATATCCCTGCATGGGCCGGCCCCTGATCTCACTGAGCTCGTCGCCCACTAGCCGAGCGCCGCATCGGTGACGTCCGGTCCCAGCCCGTCGATGATGTCGGGATCCCCGAGTCCGTAACCCTCGGCCCGTCCGTAGTACGTCGGCTCGCCGGACTCCGCCGCGACGCCGAGCACCTGCTCGATCTCCCGCAGGGCGGCGGCGAGCCGGGGCGCGTTGTGGGCGTGGATGAGCGGCTGCGGCCGACCCCGGAAATCACAACGCCCCCAGACGTCGTGGTGCACAGACAGCTCGACCCAGACGTCCATCTCGTCAGGCACCAGAAGGAGTTCCACCAGCCGGTACTGCTGGTGCCGCGCACCAGCTGCGTCGAACCAGGCGCCTGTTCCCAACAACGTGATTCCACCGATCTCCGCCTGCGGATGGCCGATCGGCCGACAGGCGCGGAGCCGATCGGGCAACGCCGGATCGTCGAGCGAGCATGTGCCGACCCTCAGCCTGCCGTGCACACCGAGGCCGCCCCTGCCGGTCTGGAACCATGGCCACTCGAGTGAATGCAGCTCCATCAGGTCATGCTTCGCGAGCACCGCGCTCATACGCGCCGCGGTCGTGAGCGCGAACTCCAGACCGGGACCCGGCATGTCGTCCAGGATCCAGGTCCACGAGCCGCTCTCTTTGGGCGCGCGCATCAGCATGGTCGGCAAACTCTCCTACGTCGGGGCAGCGTCGCTGCGGAAAGGTGGGGTGGCCCACCGCGGGTGTCGTGTTGTCGGCTCAGGAGGCGAGTAGGGCCTTGGCGCGCTGGAAGAGGCTGTCGTCCTCCAACTCCACGCGCTCGGTCTCGATGTCGGTGACGATCCGCCGCAGAACCTTCGCCCACTCGCCGATGAACTCCACCACAGAAACAACGACATCGCCCCGCTCGGCCAGCAGCGACTCGTAGTTGCCGAGCGTGCTGTGCCAGCGTGCCCGGACCCTCAGGGATTCGCCCTCACGGACGATTCCCCACTCGGCCGAGAACGTGTCCGACCCCCAGAAGACATCGGCTTCCGAGAATCCCGGCTGTCGGATCTCCTCGAGAAGGGGCACCAGGTCGTCGAGAAGGGCGGCCAGGTCATGGCCGTACGACAGCCGGACCGGTACCAGATTCCAGACGAGAATGGCGTCCTCGCCCTCGGAGGGGTACATCTCACCGACCGCGTCAGCCATGTCGGTGGCCGAGCCGCACCTCCGAACGGCCGGGCAGCCCGCCTGCATCGAAAAAATCATCGCCGTTCCAAACATTCCATTGCCCTACGGTCGGGCCATCCACGGCGGCGTAGCGGGCGACTACACGATTTCCCGCACGGCCGACTGGAGCCGCCACGAGCTCTTCGCCGCCATCGCCCACCGGCGTTCGCGCAATCAAGCATCCGGCTCCGCCCCGTCCCCTTCCGGATCCTCCGCACTCACGCTGATGGTCTTCCCCTGTGGGGCCACCATCTTTCGGATCCACGGCAGCGTTCCACAGGAAATCAGCACCGGGGTATCCAACTTTCATGGCAGAATCCGGGCGACTTCCTCCTCGGAGGGCTGCGAAGTCACCTTTTCGGCACCGCACACCGTCAACAGGCAAGCGATGTCACCGCTGGTGACCTCGTAGGCGCACGTGACGATCGCATCCCAGTTGCGGTGCTCCATCTCGCTCTCCGGGGAAACACCGACCAGGCGCAGGGAAGGGCGAACGCCTCGCAGAGCGCCCCCGCAATGACATCCGGCGCCACTGCTCCGGCGGTGGGCGCAGGGAGGCCTCCCCCTCTTTCCCCGTCACCAATCCACCGATGATGTCAGGAGCCTTCCGGATCCCGGGCGGCAGCCAGCCCGTCGCGACCGGTCAGCGAATCCGCGAATCGGCGAATCGGCGAATCGGCGAATCGGCGAATCGGCGAATCGGCCGAGCCTTATCCGGCAGGGCGCTTCCAGATCCTCGTCTGCAGCCCGACCTCGTCCCACTGCTCCTCTTCCAATAGGTCGCAGCCCGCCTCATCGAATACCTGGCGCGACTTCGGCATTCCATTCTGATGCCATTCCCTGTATTCACCCACCGGACGACCACCCTGCAGAGTTCCCTCGGATTTCAGCATCCCGTCCTGGTACCACGAACGCGAAAGACCGTAAGGGCGACCTTCGACGTAGGTATCCAGATTGACCAAGGCTTCGCCCTGATATTCGGCCACTTCACCCGTGTACAGCTCTCCTCCGTAGAACAGGCGCTGCGCATCGTCCATGTCCACGTCCGGATCGTCCACGTCGATCTTCTTCAAAGCATCCATCAGGGAATCAGGTTCTCCTCGCTCGGCGGATATCCAGTGAACCGCTTATTGCCGCTTTCGACCCCCAACAGCATACGGTGACAGTGCGCACAGAAGGGGGCGGGGCGGCCTCGTAGTCCGGTCGCCTGATTCTTCAGGAAGGGAAACTCGACCGAGGCCCTGATCTGCGCGAGAGCCTCGGGACCATCGGGCAGCCCTTGCCGGGTTCGCATCCACAACAGCTCATTCGTGGCCTTGACCTCCGCGTGGCCCAGCGGGTGATCCATGTCTGGGTGCACAGGCTTGACTCGGAGCTCCTCGTACCGAGGCTGGAGCGTCGGGTGGAGATTCTCGACCGGAATGAGGACGTTGCTCTTGCCGTTGATCCCCTCAATGATCGTTCCGGTGCGCAGGTCCATCACAGCTCCGACGCACGCACCCGTGTCCGCGCGCGTGAAGGTGCGCGCCTCCTTGGCTTCCAGGTACAGGGCGGATCGCTGACGGCCGATGTCGGCAAGGTAGTCCGCCACCGGCGTTCCGTCGACGTGAGTGATTACTCCGTTACTCTTCGTCACGCGCGGTCCAGCGGCGTCGATCTGCTCCAGCAGCTTCTCGCCGTGCCCCGGCGCGGGCGCGATTCCGTTCTCTCCGACGTGCACGTCGGGCGAGAGAGCCTCGTGCGGGTCGGCCGCCGAACCGGGCGCGTTGTGATCGGCTGGGGAGCCGGGGGTTTGCGGATCGGCATCGGGGCTCGGCGTGTGCGCGTCGCCGCCGTGGTCACCCTGGTGCGGGATTCCTGCCCCGTCGCCGGAACCGTGGCCGCTGCCGTGGCCACCCTGGTGTGCGAACCCCGTCCCGTCACCGGAACCGTGGCCGCCCGCCAGGGGGCCATCTCCATGCCCACCGCCCCCGGGGGACGGTGTGTGGGAGCCGCTACCCGCCGGATCGTGACCGGCGTGTGGTGCCGCGGGGCCACCGTTGTGCCGACTGCTACCTGTCGGGTGGCCCGTGGAGTTCTCCACGTGGCTGGGGCCGCCCGCGCCTTCGAGGACGCGTTCCTTGGCCGGGGCGGGCTCGTGCGTGTTGGGCAGGTCGTCCTTGTGCGGCTCCCTGACGGGCTCGGTGTCGGGGACGGCGTTGCCGTGCTCGTCGCGGATGGTGCCGTCGCGGCCGATGACGCGCTTGTTGCCCTGCGGGTCGACGTACTCATGGCCGGGCGGCGTCCGGTCGCCGGCGCCGGCGGGGGGTGCGGTGGTGTCGGCCGGATGCGGGGAGGTTCCGTCGGGCATGGTGCGGGCCATGTCGTCCACGCCCGCCCTGCTCGCCTTCAGGCCCTCCATGAAGTCGCCGACCTTGATCTTGGTGACGTTCGCGGCCTTGCCGAGGTAGCTCATCGGGTCGACGAGCACGCCCGCCTTGCCCACCGCGGTGGCGATCTCCGAGCCCACGCCCAGCTTTCCTGCCCTGCCGAGCTTGAGGAACGAACCCGCGCCGATGGTCAGGACGTTGAACACCACCGTCCCGCCCGCCCTCGCCGGATCCTTGCCCCACTCGTCCCACGCGACCAGCGACTTGCCGAAGTTGCGCAGGGCGGCCTTGTTCTTCTCCCGGTCGCTGTGGTCGACCGGGCCGAACATCTTGTCCATCGCCCAGTCGTAGGGCGTGATGATGTAGCCGCTGACACCGGCGACGACGTGGCCGATGCCCGACCAGGTCTTCTTGAGGGTGTCCATGTCGAACACGTTGATCATGTTGCCGAGGCCCTTGAGGGTGCCCCAGACGCCGTCGACGAAGAAGCCCTTCAGGCCGCTGCCGACGTTGTCCTTCGTCCACTCCCACGCGGCCCGCAGGCCCGTGTACTCGCGCTCGTCGGCCGTCCCCCAAGGAGTCTCCTTGGCGTCCTTGACGTCGCTCTCCTTGAAGCCGTACATGCCGGCCTTGTGCGAACCGTCGTCGACGACGAAGTGCGTGCCGCCCACCAGGGTGGTGATCTTGTTGGCCGCGTCGCGCTCGACGCCCTGGAACGCCACCCACGTCACGCCGACCTCGCGGACGAGGCGCGCGTTCTCGTCGATCTTGCCCTGGTCCTGCTGCCAGTCCTCGTCATCCTTGTTGTCCGCGACGAACTTCTCCGCGTCCACGCGGAGTTGCTTCATCCTGGCCACCAATGGACGGGCGGTCGACGCGAAACTCGTCAGCGCCCCGCTGACGGACTCCAGCTTCGTCGCGAACGCGTCCGCGTTGTCCCGTACGGGAAGCGTCGAGTTGAGCAGCTCCTCCTGTTCGGGGGCGTCGTAGACCGGATCCAGCGCCTGGAAGGCGTTGTGGACGTCCCGGCCCGTACCGCGGATGCTGGAGGCGGTCGTCCTGAGCGCGGCCGCGTGCGTCTCCAGGGTGTCCAGGTTGCCGGTGAAGGTCGGTATCTTCCCGACGTCGATCACTTCTTGGGACCCTTCAGCTCTTCCGCGGTCGGAGCCTTGGAGTACTCCTCCTGCTTGTTCTTCGCCATCTGCAGATCGCCCTTGACGTACTCCTCAGTGGCAAGGCGCGCACCGGTGATGGACTTTCCCGTCCGGACGGGAAGGAACTTCAGGTCGTTTTCCGTTCGCTGCTGAAACTCAAGCAATGCCTGGGCCACAGGGCCGAACGCGCCCTCCTTGGGCAGCTCGGTCCCGCCCAGCACCATCGTGCCCGCCCACGTCGCGGCGCCGACCACGCCGTCGCTGTACGACGTGAACTCTTCCTCGAACTTGCTGCCCGCTTCAGCGGTCTTGTTCAGGACGCCTTGGACGCCGCCCGGCTTGATGTCCCACGTAGACACGTTGCCCCCCGTTCCTCACAACGCTTCACTCCAGTGCCCCGACGCCGGCGGACGGCGCCGCCACCCACCCGCACAGGTGATCCATTTCTATCAACCTGGCATTACTGTCTGCAAAGTGAATGAGGGTCATTCCGACCTGTCGGCCGTCCCTGTCACGGAGTTGTGACAAACCGCGGAACGGTCCCCCGCCGATTCAGGAGTCGGCCGACAGAAGCCGGACCAGGCCGACCCGGTTCTCCTCGTCCGCCTCGGTGTGGACGGCTCGGACCCTCCAGCGGCCGGCGGGCGGAGGAACCGGAGCCTGGGCGGGCAATCCGCCGCCGCCGGGGTACTCGACGTTCAACTCGGCCCCCGCTTCGGCGGAATGGGCGCCGGCCCCGCCCACGGCGATCACGCCCGCCAGGACGTCCACCACCGCGCAGGCCCGGTCGTAGTCGGCGGCGGCGGTGGCGTCTCCCGCGATGAGCCCGGAATCCGTGCATCCGTGCCATGCGGCCCATGCGGACACGGGGACGACGGACGTGAGTCTGCCGCCGCCCACTGACAGGCCCACGACAGCCCCCGGATACGGGACACCCCCCGCGACAGAGATCCTCGCGAGGGGTGTCGGGCCGTGGGCCAGGTCGTCGGCTACGCCGTGCGCCTCAGCAGGGCCAGGTACATCGCGTCCGTGCCGTGCAGGTGGGGCCACAGCTGGATGTCCGGGCCGTCGCCCAGGGCCGGGACGCCCGACATGAAGGGCCGTGCGTCGATCAGTTCCGCGGACACCGGGGAGTGGCTCGCGCCGCGGCCCTTCAGGACGTCGTCCACGACGACCCGGGTCTCCGCCAGGTGCGGCGAGCACGTCGCGTAGCCGACGATGCCGCCCACCCGCACCGCCGACAGCGCCTCGCGCAGCAGCCCGCGCTGGAGCGGCGCGAGGCCCTCCAGGTCCTCCGGGCGGCGGCGCCAGCGGGCCTCAGGGCGGCGGCGCAGCGCGCCCAGGCCCGAGCACGGGACGTCCATCAGGACGCGGTCGAAGGAGCCCGGCAGCCAGGCCGGGCGGGTGCCGTCCGCCGCGATGACCTGGTACGGGCCCGGGTTGCCCGCGAGCGAGCGCTCCACGAGCCGGGCCCGGTGCGGCTGCTTCTCCGAGGCCAGCAGGAACGCCCCGCGCTGCGCCGCGAGCGCCGCGAGCAGCGCCGCCTTGCCGCCCGGGCCCGCGCAGCCGTCGAGCCACCGCTCGTCGCGGCCCTCGACCGGTACGGCCGCGAGTGCCATGGCCACCAGCTGGCTTCCCTCGTCCTGTACACCCGCGCGGCCCTCGCGGACCGCCTCCAGCGCGCCCGGTTCGCCGCCCTCGGCCATCCGGACGGCGTACGGCGACCAGCGGCCCGGCAGTGCCGAGTCCTCGCCGACGGCCTCCAGCAGTTCCTCCGGCGTGGACCGGCCCGGGCGAGCCACCAGGGTCACCTCGGGCCGTTCGTTGTCGGCTTCCAGCAGGTCCTCGATGCCCGCGCGCCCGCCGCCCAGCGAGTCCCACAGGGCGCTGACGACCCACCTGGGGTGCGAGTGGTACACCGCGAGGTGTTCCTCGGCGTCGTCCTCGTAGGGCGGGGCGACGCGCTCCAGCCAGCCGTCGAGGTCGTGCGCGGCGATCTTCCGCAGAACGGCGTTCACGAACTTGGCGCGCCCGTCCCCGAGCACCACACGGGCCAGTTCCACGCTCGCCGAGACGGCGGCGTGGGTGGGGATGCGGGTGCCGAGCAGCTGGTGGGCTCCGAGCGAGAGCACGTCCAGCACCGGCGGGTCCACCTCCCGCAGCGGGCGGTCGATGCACGCCTTGATGACGGCGTCGTAGGTGCCCTGGCGGCGCAGTGTCCCGTAGACCAGCTCGGTGGCCAGTGCCGCGTCGCGCGCCTGGAAGGTCTCGTCCTGGCGGGCCTTCTTGAGCAGCGGCGGCAGCACGAGGTTGGCGTAGGCGTCGCGCTCGCCCACCGCCCGGAGCACCTCGAAGGCCAGCATCCGGACGGGGTCCTTCTGGGGCCGGCGGTAGGGCTTGGCCTGCTTGCCGCCCGCGCCTGCGGGGGCAGGCTTGCGTCGGGGCTGACGGGGCTGTTCGCTCACGTGAAAGGTGCTCCGGGGTTACGAGTGCTACGAGTGCTACGGGTGGTGCCGGTTCTGCGGGTCCTGCGTGTGGTGCGGGGGCGCGTGGGGACGTCCGCGCTCGGGCGCCGTCCCCACCGATCAGCCTACGTCGGCTCCGCCGAGCCGCTCGCCGGGAGCGATCCGCACCCCGCGCGCCCAGTCCGCGGCCCGCATCGGCTTCTTGCCCTGCGGCTGCACCCACAGCAGCTCCACGGCGTGCGAGCCGGTGCCGACGTACACGTTGTTCTTGGCGGGGGCCAGCGCGCCCGGCTCCAGGTCCGTACGGTCGGGCACCAGGCCCAGGGAGATCAGCTTGAGCCGCTCCCCGCGGAAGACGGTCCACGCGCCCGGCGCCGGCGTGCAGCCGCGCACCACACGGTCGGCGCGCATCGCGGGGGCGGTCCAGTCGATCCGGGCGTCCTCGACGGTGATCTTGGGTGCGTGGGAGACCCCGTCGTGGGGCTGTGCCACGGCTCGCAGGGTGCCGTCCTCGATGCCGTCCATGGTGGCGGCGAGCAGTCCGGAACCGGCGAAGGCGAGCCGGGTGAGCAGGTCACCGCTGGTGTCGGTCGGCCGGATCTCCTCGGTCAGGATGCCGTAGATCGGGCCGGTGTCCAGGCCCTCCTCGATCCGGAAGGTGGAGGCGCCGGTGACCTGGTCCCCCGCGATGATCGACTGCTGGACGGGCGCGGCTCCGCGCCAGGCCGGCAGCAGCGAGAAGTGCAGGTTGACCCAGCCGTGCTCGGGGATGTCGAGGGCGCTCTTCGGGATCAGGGCGCCGTAGGCGACGACCGGACAGCAGTCGGGCGCGATCTCGCGCAGCCGGGCCTGGAAGTCGGGGTCGCGGGGCCGGACGGGCTTGAGCACCTCGATGCCCGCCTCCTCGGCGCGCTCGGCGACGGGGCTGGCGACGAGCCGACGGCCGCGGCCGGCCGGTGCGTCGGGCCGGGTGATGACGGCGGCGACCTCGTGCCGCCCGGAGGCGATCAGGGCGTCCAGGGCGGGTACGGCGACCTCGGGGGTGCCTGCGAAGACGAGCTTCACTGGGGGACTACCTCGCTAATCTCGGCTGTCAGCAGCGCACCAGTCTATGGGGCGTCGGTCGGGCCGCCCACCTGTGGCGTTGAGGGGGCGTACGCACATGCGCGCGCCCCTCGCATATGCCGACACGCCCCCACAGCGTGACCTGGGCGACGGGTGGCGCGTTGGTCAAGAGAGATTGACCAAAACGGGCCGCGTGTGAACGGTGTCTGCGGCCCGATCCGCCCTTCAGCACCGGTTCGAGAGGCTTCTTCATGGCCGACCACGCCACCCACGACGCCCAAGCCCGGGCCAGCCTGCACCTCCTGGTACGGGACATCGAGCGGGTTCGCCGGCAGGTGGATGCCCTGCGTACGCTCACCGCCCAGCTCGGCAACGTGTACCGCCCGCGCCGATCGGGTCCCTCCACGGGCTTCGTCGTCTACGGACGGGCGCCCGCGCCGACCGTCCGCCTCGCGCAGGAGCTGCGGGACAGCGTCGAGACGCTGGTGACCGCCGCGGTGGATTTCGACCGCTCGCTCGGTTTCTCGTGGGACGCGGTCGGCTCGGCGCTCGGTGTCACCAAGCAGGCGGTGCACCGCCGCTACGGGGCCCGGCGGGCGCAGTCCGCGGAATCCGCGGAGCCGCCGGCCGAGGGCACGACCACCCGGACCCTGGGGCCGCTGCCGACCGTCCCGGCCGCGCGTTCGATGCCGCCGCAGCCGGTGCGCGAGGAGGCCCAGGCCGCTGCCGGGGGTGCTCCCGGGCGGGCCCTGGGCGAGGTCTCCCGCTCCCCCGCCTTCCCGGGTCCGCGCAACGGCTGAGGGCTGTCCTGCCGCCGGGACGCCGACACCCGACGGCCGCCGGACCGGCTCACAGCCTCCGACCGACCCCTGGTGGGGCGACCGTACCGGTCGCCCCACCAGGGGTTTCGACGTCATTCGACGTCAGCCGATGTCCAGCGGGTCGATGCGCACGCGGACGGCCTCCGCCACCGGGGCCCCGCGCGCCAGCCGGGCCGCCTGCGCCGCCTTCAGAGCGGCCGCGAGGGCGGCTCCGCTGCCCGGCGGGACCCGGACCAGGGCCCGCTCCCCGGGGGACGGCTCCCCGCGCCGCCCCGGCAGCGGCACCGGTCCCAGGATCTCCGCGTCGGGCGGCAGCCCGGCGCCGGCCAGGAAGGCCTCCACCGCTTCGCCCCGCCCGGCCACCGCCGCCATCCGGGACACCGGCGGGAAGCCGAGCTGGGCCCGCTCCGCCAGTTCCCGTACGGCATGGCCCACCGGGTCCCACCGCACCAGCGCCTGGACGGGCCGCAGCGTCGGCTCGGCGACCACCACGACCTGGCCGTCCCCCCGGACCAGTGAGGCGGCCGCGATCCAGCGCCGCAGCGCGTCCTCGCCGGCCCGCAGATCGGGGCGGGTCAGCATGGCCCAGCCGTCGAGCAGCAGCGCGGCCGCGTACCCGGCTCCCGCGGCCACCGGTTCGGCGCCGGGGGTGCTCACCACCAGCGCCGGCCGGTCCGGTACCTCGTCCAGGACGTGGTCGCGCCCGGAGGTCCGTACGGGCACGGCCGGGAAGGCCCGCCCCAGTTCCTCGGCGGTGCGCCGGGCGCCGACCACCTGGGCTCTCAGCCGGAACGAGCCGCACTCCTCGCAGTGCCAGGACGGCTCGTCCCTCCCGCACCACCCGCACCGCAGGTCCCGCTCGTCGGGGGCCTCCAGAGGTCCCGCGCAGACCGTGCAGCGGGCGGGGGTGCGGCACCGCTCGCACGCCAGGCGGGGCGCGTAGCCCCGCCGCGGTACCTGCACGAGTACGGGCCCGGTCTTCAGCCCTTCCCGTACGGTCTCCCACGCCAGGCTCGGCAGGCGGGCGGCCCGGGCCGCCTCGTCGCGGGCCAGCAGTTCGTCCCCGACGGTCCGGATCCGGGGCGCGCAGGTCCGTACCGTCTCGCGGTCGGCGACCAGGGGCCGCGCCCAGCCGGACTCGACCAGCTGGGCGGCCTCGACGGTGCAGCTCGTACTGCCCGCGAGGAAGCCGCAGCCGTCATTGACGGCGCGCAGTTCCAGTACCTCCCGCACGTGCGGGAAGGGGGCGCGCTCGTCGCTGTGGCTGGAGTCGCCGTCGTCCCAGACGGCCACCAGCCCGAGGTCCCGTACGGGGGCGAACATCGCGGCGCGGGTTCCGATGACGGCGCGCACCGAGCCCCGGTGCACGGCGAGCCACTGGCGGTAGCGCTTCTCGGGTCCCGAGTCGGCGGTGAGCACGGCGTGCCGGCCCTCACCGAGCAGGGCGGTCAGGGCCGCGTCGACGCGGGCGGCGGTCCGCCCGTCGGGGAGCACGGCGAGGGCCCCGCGGCCGGAGGCCAGGGTGGCGGCCATGGCGCGGGCCAGTTCGTCGGCCCAGCCGGGGCCGGGCAGTGCGGTCCACACGGCGCGCGGGGCGCCGCCGGTGGCGAGAGCGCGCAGGAAGCCGGGGCCGGCGCCGTACCGCTCCCAGCCGCCGGGCTCGGGGGCGGCGGGCGGGGGCAGCGGCTCCGGCGAGGGCTTGGCCTCGGCGCGGGCGCTCCGTGCGGGCAGGGCGAGCTGGAGCACGTCGGCCAGGCTGCCCGCGTACCGGTCGGCGACGGCCCGGGCGAGGGCCAGCATGCGGGGGCTGAGAACCACCTCGGGCGAGACCACCTGGGCGAGGGCGGCCAGTGCTCCGTTGTAGTCGGATTCGGCGCGGCGCTCGACGATGAACCCGTCGATGAGGCCGCCGCCCTCGCGGCGGCCGCCGTGCACCTGGTGGGAGCCGGCGCCGAAGCGGACGCGCACGCGGACGCCGGGCTGGGCGGCCTCGGAGAGCTCGGCGGGCACGGCGTAGTCGAAGGTCCGGTCGAGGTGCAGCACGCCCTTGTTCACGAGGACCCGGGCCACGGGCAGTTCCTCGGCCAGGGCGGCCCCCCGCCAGGTGCGCGGCTTCGCCTTGGGCGCCTTGGCCTTCGCCTCGGCGACCATCTCCCGGATCAGTGCGAGCTGCTCCGGCGGGGACTCGTTCGCGCTGCTCACATCAGCATTCTTACCAAATGGCACCGACAGCGGCGGGCGCGGTGCATGCGCCCTCCCGAGATCGGGCCGGGCGGCGGCGGGTCCTGCGCTCCTTCGACACGGGGTTCGCACCCCGCTCCAGATGAAGCCGTCACCCCTCGCACCGGGAGGGCGACGCCAGCGTATCCGCGCGGAACGGGGCGCAGCAACGCAATACGGCCCCGGACCTGGGGGTCCGGGGCCGTCTCGCTACGGGTGCTTACAGACCGGCGGCCGCGCGCAGGGCGTCCACGCGGTCGGTGCGCTCCCAGGTGAAGTCCGGCAGCTCACGGCCGAAGTGGCCGTAGGCGGCGGTCTGGGCGTAGATCGGGCGCAGCAGGTCGAGGTCGCGGATGATCGCGGCCGGGCGCAGGTCGAAGACCTCGCCGATCGCGTCCTCGATCTTCTGGACCTCCACCTTGGCGGTGCCGAAGGTCTCGACGAAGAGACCGACGGGCTCGGCCTTGCCGATGGCGTACGCGACCTGGACCTCGCAGCGCGAGGCGAGACCGGCGGCGACCACGTTCTTGGCGACCCAGCGCATGGCGTAGGCGGCGGAACGGTCGACCTTGGAGGGGTCCTTGCCGGAGAAGGCGCCGCCACCGTGGCGGGCCATGCCGCCGTAGGTGTCGATGATGATCTTGCGGCCCGTGAGGCCGGCGTCGCCCATCGGGCCGCCGATCTCGAAGCGGCCGGTCGGGTTCACCAGGAGGCGGTAACCCTCGGTGTCGAGCTTGATGCCGTCCTCGACGAGCTGGGCCAGGACGTGCTCGACGACGAACTCGCGGATGTCGGGAGCGAGCAGCGAGTCGAGGTCGATGTCCGAGGCGTGCTGCGAGGAGACCACGACGGTGTCCAGGCGCACGGCCTTGTCGCCGTCGTACTCGATGGTGACCTGGGTCTTGCCGTCGGGGCGCAGGTACGGGATGGTCCCGTTCTTGCGGACCTCGGAGAGCCGCTTGGAGAGCCGGTGCGCGATGTGGATCGGCAGCGGCATGAGCTCGGGGGTCTCGTCGCAGGCGTAGCCGAACATCAGGCCCTGGTCGCCGGCGCCCTGCTTGTCGAGCTCGTCCTCGTCACCCTCGACGCGCTTCTCGTAGGCGGTGTCGACGCCCTGCGCGATGTCCGGGGACTGCGCACCGATGGACACCGACACGCCGCAGGAGGCGCCGTCGAAGCCCTTCTTCGAGGAGTCGTAGCCGATCTCGAGGATCTTCTCGCGCACGAGCTGGGCGATCGGCGCGTAGGCCTTCGTCGTCACCTCGCCCGCGATGTGCACGAGACCGGTGGTGATGAGGGTCTCCACGGCGACGCGCGAGGTCGGGTCCTCGGTGAGGAGCGCATCGAGGATCGTGTCGCTGATCTGGTCAGCGATCTTGTCGGGGTGGCCCTCGGTGACGGACTCCGAGGTGAAGAGACGACGGGACACAACGCTCCCTGGGGGTTGCAGCGGCTGCTGGCTGATCATTTGTCGGAACCACATCGGGGGCTGCGCCCGATCACGTTCCGGATGCAGTTTATCGGTCGCCACCGTTCCCGGGACCACCCGTCTCGCCTTATGGGAGCCGTGTGACCTGCGGCACTCCCATTCTTACGTACGGATGTGACCAGGAGAAGGGGAATCGGCCCAGGCGCGTCGCACTACAGCCGGGCCGCCACCTGGTCCCAGATCACCTCGGCCAGCGCTTCCTTCGGACCGTAGGGCACTGGCGTTTCCGACCCGTCGGAGGCCAGGACGACCGCCTCGTTCTCCTCGGAACCAAAGGTGCGGGACTCCCCGACCTCGTTCACGACGAGAAGGTCACACCCCTTGCGCGCGAGCTTGGCCCGGCCGTTCGCGAGGACGTCGTCGGTCTCCGCCGCGAACCCCACCACGACCTGCCCGGCCCGGGCCCGGTCGGCCGAGATTTCCGCGAGAACGTCCGGATTACGCACGAGCGCGACCGGCGCCGGGTCCTGGCCGTCCTTCTTCTTGATCTTCCCGCCCGCGTACTCGGCGGGCCGGAAGTCGGCCACGGCCGCGGCCATCACCACGGCGTCGGCGTTTGCCGCCGCCTTGAGCACGGCCTCCCGCAGCTGTACGGCGGTCCCCACGCGTACGACGTCCACCCCGGCCGGGTCGGCCAGCGCCGTGTTGGCCGCGACCAGGGTGACCCGGGCGCCGCGGGCGACGGCGGTGCGGGCGAGGGCGTAGCCCTGCTTGCCGGAGGAGCGGTTGCCGAGGAACCGGACCGGGTCCAGGGGCTCCCGCGTGCCGCCCGCGCTGATCACCACGTGCCGCCCGGCGAGGTCCGGCCCGGTCGCTCCGCGGGCCGGACCCTGCCTCCTCAAGACGTGGCGGCAGACCTCGAAGATCTCCTCGGGGTCGGGCAGCCGCCCCTTGCCGGTGTCCTTGCCGGTGAGCCTGCCGACGGCGGGCTCGATGACGAGGGCGCCGCGCCGGCGCAGGGTGGCCACGTTCTCCTGGGTGGCGGGGTGCTCCCACATCTCGGTGTGCATCGCGGGTGCGAAGACCACCGGGCAGCGGGCGGTGAGCAGGGTGTTCGTGAGCAGGTCGTCGGCCAGCCCGTGGGCGGCCCTGGCCAGCAGGTCGGCGGTGGCCGGAGCGACGACGACGAGGTCGGCGGACTGTCCGATGCGCACGTGCGGCACCTCGTGGACGGACTCCCACACCTCGGTGGAGGCCGGGTTCCCGGAGAGGGCGGACCAGGTGGCCTCCCCCACGAAGTTCAGGGAGGCCGCGGTGGGCACCACCCGCACGTCGTGGCCGGACTCGGTCAGCCGGCGGAGCAGCTCGCACGCCTTGTAGGCGGCGATCCCGCCACTGACTCCCAGTACGACCTTCGGCTTATCCATCCACGCACTCTCCCTCTGGCTGCGCGCCGTGTCCGACGCGTTCGGCTCTGATCGACGTCGTACCCACCCATGACACACCACAGGCCCGGCAGATGTTCTGCCGGGCCTGTGGTGAAAGGACTTCTGGTGCCTTACTGGGCCGGGGCCTCGATGGCCTCGGAGGTCAGCAGACCCGCGTTGATCTCGCGCAGCGCGATCGAAAGCGGCTTCTCGTGGACGTGGGTGTCCACCAGCGGGCCGACGTACTCGAGCAGGCCCTCACCGAGCTGCGAGTAGTACGCGTTGATCTGACGCGCACGCTTGGCCGCGTAGATCACGAGGCTGTACTTCGAGTCCGTGGCCTCGAGCAGCTCGTCGATCGGCGGGTTGATGATGCCCTCGGGCGCAGTGATGGAAGAGGACACGCTCTACCTTCCGAAGATGGGTGAAAGATGGGGCCGCCCTGGAATCGATCGACGGAAAAGCATCGATCAACGATCAGACAACTGCCATCAAGGCTAGCAGCTCACGCGCCACGTCCTCGACGGAGGTGTTGACCAGGGTGGTGTCGAACTCGGACTCGGCAGCGAGCTCGATCTTGGCGGCGGCGAGCCGGCGCTCGATGACCTCCGCCGATTCGGTGCCCCGACCGGTCAGCCGGCGGACCAGCTCGTCCCAGCTCGGTGGTGCCAGGAAGACCAGCTGGGCGTCGGGCTTGGACTCGCGGACGAGCCGTGCGCCCTGGAGATCGATCTCCAGCAGCACCGGCTCGCCGTTGTCCAGGCGTTCCAGCACCGCGCCGCGGGGAGTGCCGTAGCGGTTGCCCGCGAACTCGGCCCACTCCAGCAGCTCGCCGTTGGCGATCAGCTTGTCGAACTCGTCGTCATTGACGAAGAAGTAGTGGACTCCGTGTCGCTCACCGGGCCGCGGCTTGCGGGTGGTGGCCGACACCGAGAGCCATACCTCGGGGTGAACCTTGCGCATATGCGCGACGACCGTGCTCTTGCCGACCCCTGAAGGGCCGGAGAGCACGGTCAGCCGCGGACGAACCTCTGCTGCCATAGAGCGATTATCCAGGTTCTCGGGACTGCCTGAGAACGCCGGGAGAACTTCAGTCGACGCCTCAGGCGCCGGTGCTGCCGAACTCGCGCTCCAGAGAGGCGATCTGGTTGGAACCGAGACCTCGGACACGCCGGGACTCGGAGATGCCGAGACGCTCCATGATCTGCTTGGCGCGCACCTTGCCCACGCCAGGCAGAGACTCCAGCAGGGCGGAGACCTTCATCTTGCCGATGACGTCGTTCTCCTGGCCCGTCTTGATGACCTCTTGGAGCGAGGCGCCGGAGTGCTTGAGTCGATTCTTCACCTCGGCCCGCTCCCGGCGAGCCGCGGCGGCCTTTTCGAGCGCGGCTGCGCGCTGTTCAGGGGTAAGGGGCGGAAGAGCCACGCCTACGTCACCTCGGATGTCGAACTGTCGGATACGGACCGGTGGGTAACCCAAAGGGCACCCCACCAGGCGAGCTCCCGAACAGCGATGGAACTCGTTCGCTGCGCGTTCACTCTGGTCGGAGACTAGCGGCCAACAACGCTCCAGTCAGCGAGAACGGACGAAAAGTCCTGGTCAGCCTCCACTGAACCGTACATCACGGACAAAATACCCCGGTTTTGTCCGATGAAGAGCGTTCGAGTTTCGCCAGAAAATGCGAGAGGCCCTGCCGCGGAGGTGCGGCAGGGCTTCCCGGGTGAGCGAATTACGCGGAGACGGCCTCGTGGATCTCGTCGGCGAACCGCCGCGCCGAGTCGCGCAGGGCGCTCACGTCCGGACCGTGCTTCAGGACGCCCCGGGACACGTTCGGGACGACGTTGCGCACGGCCTTGCCGAAGACGCCCGGCAGATCCGCCGCCGTCGCGCCCTGCGCACCGATGCCGGGTGCCAGCAGCGGACCGTTGATGTCCAGGTCGAAGGTGGACAGGTCGCCCAGCGTGGCACCGACCACCGCGCCGAAGGAGCCCATGGGGGCGGCGTCCGCGTTCTCCGCCGCCAGGTGCGCCAGCATCGTCGCGCCGATCGTGCGGCCGTCCTCCCGGACCGCCCGCTGGACCTCCGCGCCCTCCGGGTTCGAGGTCAGCGCCAGGACGAACAGACCCGCACCCGACTCCCGGGCCAGGTCCACGGCCGGCTTCAGCGAGCCGTAGCCCAGGTACGGCGAGACCGTCAGCGCGTCCGAGAACAGCGGCGAGGCCGGGTCCAGGAAGGCCGAGGCGTACGCCGCCATGGTGGAGCCGATGTCGCCGCGCTTCGCGTCCATGACCACCAGCGTCCCGGCCGCCCGGGCGTCCGCGACGGTCTTCTCCAGGACGGCCACGCCCTTCGAGCCGAACCGCTCGAAGAAGGCCGACTGCGGCTTGAAGACCGCCACCGACTCGGCGAGCGCCTCGACGACCGTACGGGAGAACCGCTCCAGGCCCGCGATGTCGTCCTGCAGGCCCCACTGCGCCAGCAGGGCGGCGTGCGGGTCGATGCCCACGCACAGCGGGCCCCGGGAGTCCATCGCCGCGCGCAGGCGGGTGCCGAACGGGGTCACAGTCACTTGGTGGCCTTTCGGGTCTCGGCGCCCACCGCTTCGGCGAGCGTCGCGTACGGGCTGTTGGCCAGGCGCGCGGCAAGGCCCTTGTGGATGGCGCGGGCGTAGAACGGGCCCTCGTAGATGAAGGCGCTGTAGCCCTGGATCAGCGTGGCACCGGCCAGGATGCGCTGCCAGGCGTCCTCGGCGTTCTCGATGCCGCCGACCCCGACCAGGACCAGGCGGTCCCCCACCCGTGCGTACAGGCGGCGCAGGACCTCCAGGGAGCGCGCCTTGACGGGGGCGCCGGAGAGTCCGCCGGTCTCCTTCACGAGGGAGGGGGAGGACTTCAGTCCCAGGCCCTCGCGGGCGATGGTGGTGTTCGTCGCGATGATGCCGTCGAGGCCGAGCTCCAGGGCCAGGTCGGCGACCGCGTCGACGTCCTCGTCCGCCAGGTCGGGGGCGATCTTGACCAGCAGCGGTACCCGGCGGTCGGTCACCGTGCGGTCCGCGGCCTCGCGTACGGCCGTCAGCAGCGGGCGCAGCGACTCGGTGGCCTGGAGGTTGCGCAGGCCGGGGGTGTTCGGCGAGGAGACGTTCACGACGAGGTAGTCGGCGTGCCGGGCGAGGCGCTCGGTGGAGGCGACGTAGTCCCCCACGGCCTCCTCCTCGGGCACGACCTTCGTCTTGCCGATGTTGACGCCGACCACGGTCCTGAAGATGGCCTCACGGGCCGCCAGGCGGGCCGCCACGGCCGCCGAGCCCTCGTTGTTGAAGCCCATCCGGTTGATCAGCGCGCGGTCCGGCACGAGGCGGAAGAGCCGCTTCTTGGGGTTGCCGGGCTGCGGCTCGGCCGTGACCGTGCCGATCTCGATGTGGTCGAAGCCGAGCATCGACATGCCGTCGATGGCGACGGCGTTCTTGTCGAAGCCGGCGGCGAGGCCGAAGGGGCCGTGCATGCGCAGGCCGAGGGCCTCGGTGCGGAGCTCCTCGTAGCGCGGGGCCAGGGCGGCCGCGACGAAGGTGCGCAGCACGGGGGTGCGGGCGGCGAGGCGGATCCATCGGAAGGCCAGGTAGTGGGCCTGCTCCGGGTCCATCCGCTTGAAGACCAGGTTGAAGAAGTTTTTGTACATCGTCGGAAAATCCCTCTGCGCTCGTGAAGAGGGGGACACCCGTCGTGAAACCGGTGTCCCCCTCCCCGTGTCCGGGCTGTACGGCCTGCGTCAGTCGCGGGCTGCGGTCAGGTGCTCCGCGTGCTCCTGGAGGGAGCGCACGCCCACGTCGCCGCGGTTGAGCGCGTCGATGCCCTGGACGGCGGCGGCGAGCGCCTGGACCGTGGTCAGGCAGGGCACGCTGCGGGCCACGGCCGCCGTGCGGATCTCGTAGCCGTCGAGGCGGCCGCCGGTGCCGTACGGGGTGTTGACGATCAGGTCGACCTGGCCGTCGTGGATCAGCTGGACGATGGTCTTCTCGCCGTTCGGGCCCTCGCCCTCGCTGAGCTTGCGCACCACGGTGGCGTTGATGCCGTTGCGGCGCAGGACCTCGGCGGTGCCGGAGGTGGCCATCAGCTCGAAGCCGTGGGCGACGAGCTCGCGCGCCGGGAAGATCATCGAGCGCTTGTCGCGGTTGGCGACCGAGATGAAGGCGCGGCCCTTGGTGGGCAGCGGGCCGTAGGCGCCGGCCTGCGACTTGGCGTAGGCGGTGCCGAAGACGGCGTCAATGCCCATGACCTCGCCGGTGGAGCGCATCTCCGGGCCGAGGACGGTGTCCACGCCGCGGCCGTGGATGTCCCGGAAGCGCGACCACGGCATGACGGCCTCCTTGACGGAGATCGGCGCGTCGATCGGCAGGGTGCCGCCGTCGCCGGTCTTCGGCAGCAGGCCCTCGGCGCGCAGCTCGGCGATGGTGGTGCCGAGCGAGATGCGGGCGGCGGCCTTCGCGAGCGGAACGGCGGTGGCCTTCGAGGTGAAGGGGACGGTCCGGGAGGCGCGCGGGTTGGCCTCCAGGACGTAGAGGATGTCCCCCGCCATCGCGAACTGGATGTTGATCAGGCCGCGGACGCCGACGCCCTTGGCGATGGCCTCGGTGGAGGCGCGCAGGCGCTTGATGTCGTAGCCGCCGAGGGTGATCGGGGGCAGGGCGCAGGCGGAGTCGCCGGAGTGGATGCCGGCTTCCTCGATGTGCTCCATGACGCCGCCGAGGTAGAGCTCGTGGCCGTCGTAGAGGGCGTCGACGTCGATCTCGATCGCGTCGTCGAGGAAGCGGTCGACCAGCACGGGGCGGGTCGGCGAGATCTCGGTGGACTCGGCGATGTACGACTCGAGGCGGGTCTCGTCGTAGACGATCTCCATGCCGCGGCCGCCGAGCACGTAGGACGGGCGCACCAGGACCGGGTAGCCGATCTCGTCGGCGATCGCCTTCGCGCCCGCGAAGGTGGTGGCGGTGCCGTGCTTGGGGGCCGGCAGTCCGGCGTCGGCGAGGACCTGGCCGAAGGCGCCGCGGTCCTCGGCGGCGTGGATGGCCTCCGGGGAGGTGCCGACGACGGGGACGCCGTTGTCCTTGAGGGCCTGGGCGAGGCCCAGCGGGGTCTGGCCGCCCAGCTGGACGATGACACCGGCGATGGGGCCGGCCAGCGACTCGGCGTGGACGATCTCCAGCACGTCCTCGAGCGTGAGCGGCTCGAAGTACAGGCGGTCGGAGGTGTCGTAGTCGGTGGAGACGGTCTCCGGGTTGCAGTTGACCATCACGGTCTCGTAGCCGGCGTCGCTGAGGGCGAAGGAGGCGTGGACGCAGGAGTAGTCGAACTCGATGCCCTGGCCGATGCGGTTCGGGCCGGAGCCCAGGATGATCACCGCGGGCTTGGTGCGGGGCGCGACCTCGGACTCCTCGTCGTACGAGGAGTAGAAGTACGGGGTCTTCGCGGCGAACTCGGCGGCGCAGGTGTCGACCGTCTTGTAGACCGGGCGGACGCCGAGGGCGTGCCGGACCTCGCGGACGACGTCCTCGCGCAGACCGCGGATCTCGGCGATCTGGGCGTCGGAGAAGCCGTGGCGCTTGGCCTCGGCGAGCAGCTCGGGCTGCAGCTTCTCGGCGGCGGCGAGCTCGTCCGCGATCTCCTTGATGAGGAAGAGCTGGTCGACGAACCAGGGGTCGATCTTCGTGAACTCGAAGACCTCCTCCTGGGTGGCGCCGGCGCGGATGGCCTGCATGACGGTGTTGATGCGGCCGTCGGTCGGGCGGACCGCGGTGCGCAGCAGCTCGTCCTTGTCGCCGGTGGGGCCGACGAAGGTGAACTGCGAGCCCTTCTTCTCCAGGGAGCGCAGGGCCTTCTGGAGGGCCTCGGTGAAGTTGCGGCCGATGGCCATGGCCTCGCCGACCGACTTCATGGTGGTGGTGAGGGTGGCGTCGGCCAGCGGGAACTTCTCGAAGGCGAAGCGCGGGGCCTTGACGACGACGTAGTCGAGGGACGGCTCGAAGGAGGCCGGGGTCTTCTCGGTGATGTCGTTGGGGACCTCGTCGAGCGTGTAGCCGATGGCCAGCTTGGCGGCGATCTTGGCGATCGGGAAGCCGGTGGCCTTCGACGCGAGCGCCGAGGATCGGGAGACGCGCGGGTTCATCTCGATGACGATGACGCGGCCGTCGGCCGGGTCGATCGCGAACTGGATGTTGCAGCCGCCGGTGTCGACGCCGACCTCGCGGATGATCGCGATGCCGATGTCGCGCAGCCGCTGGTACTCGCGGTCGGTGAGGGTCATCGCCGGGGCGACGGTGATCGAGTCACCGGTGTGGACGCCCATCGGGTCGAAGTTCTCGATGGAGCAGACGACGACCACGTTGTCCTTGGTGTCGCGCATCAGCTCCAGCTCGTACTCCTTCCAGCCGAGGATGGACTCCTCCAGGAGCACCTCGGTGGTCGGGGAGAGCGTGAGGCCCTGGCCGGCGATGCGGCGCAGCTCGTCCTCGTCGTGGGCGAAGCCGGAGCCGGCGCCGCCCATGGTGAAGGAGGGGCGCACGACGACGGGGTAACCGCCGAGGGTGTCGACGCCCTTGATGACGTCGTCCATCGAGTGGCAGATGACCGAGCGGGCGGACTCGCCGTATCCGATCTTGGCCTTGACGGCCTCGACGACGCCCTTGAAGAGCTCGCGGTCCTCGCCCTTGTTGATGGCCTCGACGTTGGCGCCGATGAGCTCGACGCCGTACTTCTCCAGCACACCCTGCTCGTGCATGGAGATGGCGGTGTTGAGCGCGGTCTGGCCGCCGAGGGTCGGGAGCAGCGCGTCGGGGCGCTCCTTCGCGATGATCTTCTCGACGAACTCGGGGGTGATCGGCTCGACGTACGTGGCGTCGGCGATCTCCGGGTCGGTCATGATCGTCGCGGGGTTGGAGTTGACCAGGATGACCCGCAGGCCCTCGGCCTTGAGGATGCGGCAGGCCTGGGTGCCGGAGTAGTCGAACTCGGCGGCCTGTCCGATGACGATCGGGCCGGAGCCGATGACCAGGACGGACTGGATATCGGTGCGCTTAGGCACGCTCGGCCTCCATCTGGGCGGTGCTCATCAAAGACGTGAATCGGTCGAAGAGGTACGCGGCGTCGTGCGGGCCGGCGGCCGCCTCGGGGTGGTACTGGACGCTGAAGGCCGGCTGGTCGAGCAGCTGGAGGCCTTCGACGACGTTGTCGTTCAGGCAGACGTGGGAGACCTCGGCGCGGCCGTAGGCGGTCTCGGAGACCTTGTCGAGGGGCGCGTCGACGGCGAAGCCGTGGTTGTGCGCGGTGACCTCGACCTTGCCGGTGGTGCGGTCCTGGACCGGCTGGTTGATGCCGCGGTGGCCGTACTTCAGCTTGTAGGTGCCGAAGCCGAGCGCGCGGCCCAGGATCTGGTTGCCGAAGCAGATGCCGAAGAGCGGCGTCCTGCGCTCCAGCACGCCCTGCATGACGGCGACGGGGCCGTCGGCGGTCGCCGGGTCGCCCGGGCCGTTGGAGAAGAACACGCCGTCGGGGTTGACCGCGTACACGTCCTCGATGGTGGCGGTGGCGGGCAGCACGTGGACCTCGATGCCGCGCTCGGCCATCCGGTGCGGGGTCATGCCCTTGATGCCGAGGTCGACGGCGGCGACGGTGAAGCGCTTCTCGCCGATCGCGGGGACGACGTACGCCTCCTTGGTGGCGACCTCGGCGGAGAGGTTCGCGCCCTTCATCTGCGGCTGCGACTTGACCTTGGCCAGCAGGGCCTCGTCGCGGATGCCGACCCAGGCCTCGCCGGAGAAGATGCCGACGCGCATGGCGCCGCGCTCGCGCAGGTGGCGGGTCAGGGCGCGGGTGTCGATGCCGGAGATCCCGACGACGCCCTGCTTGACGAGTTCCTCGTCGAGCGAGCGCTGCGAGCGCCAGTTGGAGGGGACGCGGGCGGGGTCGCGTACGACGTAGCCGGCGACCCAGATGCGGGAGGACTCGGGGTCCTCGTCGTTGACGCCGGTGTTGCCCACGTGCGGGGCGGTCATCACGACGACCTGCCGGTGGTACGACGGGTCGGTGAGGGTCTCCTGGTAGCCGGTCATGCCGGTGGAGAACACGGCCTCGCCGAAGGTCTCCCCCACAGCGCCGTAGGCGCGGCCGCGGAAGATCCGACCGTCCTCCAGGACGAGTACGGCGGGAGCTTTGGCTGCTCCCCTGGTGGAGGTCGTCATCGTTCGGCGCCTTCCGTCGTGATGGATGAGTTCTGTGTTGTCAGCGTGCTGATGCCCTCGACCCAGGCGGCGTGTTCGGCCGCGCGGTCGGAGCGGAATCCGGAGTCGATCAGCTTGTCGCCGTGCGCCCAGGTGACGATGAGCAGACCGCCCTCGGTGAGTACCTTGCCCGCGATTCCCTTGTCGAGGCGGGCGCCGCGCAGCTGCGCGGCCGGTACGAAGAAGTCGCCCGCCCCCGGTCGGACCACGTCGAGGCCCGCGTCGGTGAGCGTGAGCTCGACCCGGCTGCGCAGGCCCAGACCGTGGGCGACGATCCGGTCGAGCCACTGTCCGGCGGTGGTGGAGCCGTGGTACCGGCCGGTCAGGGCCAGCCGGTGCTCGGGGAGACCGTCGGGTGCGGCGGGCAGCTCCGGCAGATCGTTCTGCAGAGCGCCGCGCCATTTCCAGCCCTGCCGCATCAGCCAGTACACGAACACGATGAAGACGACCAGGCCGATCACCCACGCGATGCGGGCGCCGACGCTGGTCACCTCCGCCGACTGTCGTTCGGCGGCCTCGGCGGCCAGTTGGATTACTGCAGGTGTCACGCCAGTTTCCCGTCCACGACCGTTGCCCGGCCCCGCAGGAAGGTGTGAGTGACGCGCCCCGGCAGCTCACGGCCCTCGTAAGGCGTGTTGCGGCTGCGGGAGGCGAAATGTGCGGGGTCCACGACACCACGGTACGAGGTATCGACCAAGGTCAGGTTCGCGGGTTCACCTGCCGAGACGGGGCGGCCGTGGTTCTCCAGGCTGCCGATGCGCGCCGGAGCGAAGGACATCCGCTCGGCGACGCCCGCCCAGTCGAGCAGTCCGGTCTCCACCATCGTCTGCTGGACGACGGAGAGCGCGGTCTCCAGGCCGACCATGCCCATGGCGGCGGCGGCCCACTCGCAGTCCTTGTCCTCGTGCGGGTGCGGGGCGTGGTCGGTGGCGACGATGTCGATCGTGCCGTCGGCGAGCGCCTCGCGCAGGGCCAGCACGTCGCGCTCGGTGCGCAGCGGCGGGTTGACCTTGTAGACCGCGTTGTACGAGCGCACGAGCTCCTCGGTGAGGAGGAGGTGGTGCGGGGTGACCTCGGCGGTGACGTCGATGCCGCGGGACTTGGCCCAGCGGACGATCTCGACGGAGCCGGCCGTGGAGAGGTGGCAGATGTGGACGCGGGAGCCGACGTGCTCGGCGAGCAGGACGTCGCGGGCGATGATCGACTCCTCGGCGACAGCCGGCCAGCCGCCGAGACCGAGTTCGGCGGAGACGATGCCCTCGTTCATCTGGGCACCCTCGGTGAGGCGGGGCTCCTGGGCGTGCTGGGCGACGACGCCGCCGAACGCCTTCACGTACTCCAGGGCGCGGCGCATGATCACGGCGTCGTCCACGCACTTGCCGTCGTCGGAGAAGACGGTGACGCGGGCGGCGGACTCGTGCATGGCGCCGAGCTCGGAGAGCTGCTTGCCCTCCAGGCCGACGGTGACGGCGCCGATGGGCTGCACGTCGCAGTAGCCGGACTCCTTGCCCAGGCGCCAGACCTGCTCGACGACGCCGGCGGTGTCGGCGACCGGGAAGGTGTTCGCCATGGCGAACACCGCGGTGTAGCCGCCGGAGGCGGCGGCACGGGTGCCGGTGAGGACCGTCTCGGAGTCCTCGCGGCCGGGCTCGCGCAGGTGGGTGTGCAGGTCGACGAGGCCGGGAAGGAGCACCTGGCCCTCGGCCTCGATGACGGTCGCGCCCTCGGCGGAGAGGTTCGGGCCGACCTGGGCGATGGTCTCGCCGTCGATCAGGACGTCCTGCGCCTCGCCGCCGAGTACCTTCGCGCCACGGATAAGGATCTTGCTCATGGTTACTTGCTCTCCTCGGTACGCGTGGCTGCGGGGGTGGTGGTGACGGCGGGCTCGGAGCCGCCGAGCAGCAGGTACAGGACGGCCATCCGGGTGGAGACGCCGTTGGCGACCTGCTCGACGGCGGTGCAGCGGTCGGAGTCGGCGACCTGGGCGGTGATCTCCATGCCGCGGTTCATCGGGCCGGGGTGCATCACGATGGCGTGCTCGGGCATCTTCGCCATGCGGTCGCCGTCGAGCCCGTACCGGCGGGAGTACTCGCGCTCGGTCGGGAAGAAGGCGGCGTTCATGCGTTCGCGCTGCACACGCAGCATCATCACCGCATCGGACTTCGGCAGCACGTCGTCGAGGCTGTACGAGACCTCGCACGGCCAGGTCTCGACGCCGATCGGGACGAGCGTGGGCGGGGCCACCAGGGTGACCTCGGCGCCGAGGGTGTGCAGCAGGTGGACGTTGGAGCGGGCCACGCGGCTGTGCAGGATGTCGCCGACGATGGTGATCCGGCGGCCGTTCAGGTCCTTGCCGAGGCCGGCGTCGCGGCCGACCAGGCGGCGGCGCATGGTGAAGGCGTCCAGCAGGGCCTGGGTGGGGTGCTCGTGGGTGCCGTCGCCGGCGTTGACGACGGCGGAGTCGATCCAGCCGGAGGTCGCGAGCCGGTAGGGGGCGCCGGAGGCGTGGTGGCGGATGACGACCGCGTCGGCTCCCATGGCCTCCAGGGTGAGCGCGGTGTCCTTCAGGGATTCGCCCTTGGAAACGGACGAACCCTTGGCGGAGAAGTTGATGACATCGGCAGAGAGCCGCTTGGCGGCCGCCTCGAAGGAGATCCGGGTACGGGTCGAGTCCTCGAAGAAGAGGTTGACGACGGTGAGGCCGCGCAGGGTGGGCAGCTTCTTGATCGGCCGGTCCGCGACGCGGGCCATCTCCTCGGCGGTGTCGAGGATCAGGACGGCGTCGTCGCGCGTGAGATCGGCGGCCGAGATGAGGTGGCGCTTCATCTGGATGGCTCCGTAGGTCGGGAGGGCAGGCGGACTGACGGGCGGAGGTGCGTGCGGGCAGGGCAGGCCGCGGCGCGGGCCCGGTCGGGGCCCGTCACTCGGACGGTCTACTGCCCTGCGGCCGGGGCGGTCCGCTGGCCGAGCAGCACGGCGTCACGGCCGTCCTCCTCCTGGAGCTGGACCTTGACGGTCTCCCGCAGCGACGTGGGGAGGTTCTTGCCGACGTAGTCGGCGCGGATCGGCAGTTCGCGGTGGCCTCTGTCGACGAGGACCGCGAGCTGCACGGCGCGGGGGCGGCCGAGGTCGCCCAGGGCGTCGAGGGCGGCACGGATGGTGCGGCCGGAGAAGAGCACGTCGTCGACGAGGACGACCAGGCGGCCGTCGAGGTCGTCGCCGGGGATCTCGGTGCGACCGATCGCGCGGGCGGGCTTCATCCGCAGGTCGTCGCGGTACATGGTGATGTCGAGGGAGCCGACCGGGATCTTCGTACCGGTGATCTCTTCGAGCTTGGCGGCCAGCCGGCGGGCGAGGTAGACACCGCGGGTGGGAATGCCGAGGAGCACCACGTCGTCGGCGCCCTTGGCGCGTTCGACGATCTCGTGGGCGATGCGGGTCAGGACCCGCGCGATGTCCTGCGCGTCCAGCACGGGGCGCATGGAATCGGTGTGCTGCTGAGTGTCCATGAAAAGGACCTCCTTCTCCGCCTCACGGGACGGACCTTAAAGGACGTCTGATGTACGTCTCACACGGTACCAGGGAGAGTCCGGTGACTCGGACCGGGCCGGAACGGAACGGCTCTCACACGGCTGCCGGGAGTGACCCCCCGAGGGGCGACCAAGACCATTCGGCTTGACGCATCCAAGTAACGCTGCGTAACCTCACAGTGAGTTACCAGCCGCGCGGCGGAGCCGCACGTAGTTACGTAGTCGCAGTGTCCATCAGTCACAGCGTCACAGCGTCCGGGAGCGTTATGTCCAGCGAATACGCCAAACAGCTCGGGGCCAAGCTCCGCGCCATCCGCACCCAGCAGGGCCTTTCCCTCCACGGTGTCGAGGAGAAGTCCCAGGGCCGGTGGAAGGCCGTCGTGGTCGGTTCGTACGAGCGCGGGGACCGCGCCGTGACCGTCCAGCGTCTTGCCGAGCTGGCGGACTTCTACGGGGTTCCGGTTCAGGAACTGCTGCCGGGCACGACTCCCGGCGGGGCGGCCGAGCCGCCGCCGAAGCTGCGTCTCGACCTGGAGCGCCTGGCGGGCGTCCCCGCCGAGAAGGCCGGCCCGCTGCAGCGCTACGCCGCGACGATCCAGAGCCAGCGCGGCGACTACAACGGCAAGGTGCTGTCGATCCGCCAGGACGACCTGCGCACCCTCGCCGTGATCTACGACCAGTCCCCGTCGGTCCTGACCGAGCAGCTGATCAGCTGGGGCGTCCTGGACGCGGACGCCCGTCGTGCGGTGGCGCACGAGGAACTCTGAGTTCCGGGCCCCAGACCAGCAGAAACGTTTACCGGTGGGCGCCGAACCCTTGCGGGGGTCCGGCGCCCGCCGGTTTTTCGTTCGCTCGCGCCCCCATACGGAAGGGCCCGCAACGATGCCGTTGCGGGCCCTTCCGTATGGCGGTGCCGGCGCCGGGCCGTGCGGTCAGCTCTCGCTGCGCCGCAGGTTCGGCTTCAGGTCCTTGAAGCGGGCCAGCAGGCCGTTCACGAACGAGGGGGACTCGTCCGTCGAGAACTCCTTGGCCAGCTGGACGGCCTCGTCGATGGCCACGGCGTCCGGGGTGTCGTCCACCCAGATCAGCTCGTAGGCACCGAGCCGCAGGATGTTCCGGTCGGCGACCGGCATGCGGTCGATGTCCCAGTCCACGGCGTAGGTGACGATCAGGTCGTCGATGCGGTTCACCTTGTCGGCGTAACCCTCGACGAGATCCATCGTGAAGGCGCTGACCGGCGGCTGCCGGTCGTCCGACCGCGCGTGACGGATCCAGTCCGCGAGCACCTCGCGTACGGGCACCCCGCGCTGGTCGGCCTCGAAAAGGATCTGGAAGGCGCGCTTGCGCGCATTGCTCCGAGCAGCCACGGGTTAGTTGCTCTTCCGGCCGAGGTAGTCGCTGGTGCGGGTGTCGACCTTGACCGTCTCGCCGGTGGTGACGAAGAGCGGGACCTGGATCTCGTAGCCCGTCTCCAGCGTGGCGGGCTTGGTGCCACCGGTGGAGCGGTCGCCCTGGACGCCCGGGTCGGTGTGCTCGATCTTGAGCTCGACCGCGGCCGGGAGCTCGACGTAGAGCACCTCGCCCTCGTGCTGGGCGACGGAGGCGGTGAAGCCCTCGATCAGGAAGTTGGCGGCGTCGCCGACAGCCTTCTTGTCGACCATCAGCTGGTCGAAGGTGCTCATGTCCATGAAGACGAAGTACTCGCCGTCCATGTAAGAGAACTGCATGTCACGGCGGTCGATGGTGGCCGTCTCGACCTTGGTGCCGGCGTTGAACGTCTTGTCGACGACCTTGCCGGACATCACGCTCTTCAGCTTGGTACGCACGAAGGCCGGGCCCTTGCCGGGCTTGACGTGCTGGAACTCGACGACGGACCAGAGCTGGCCCCCGTCGAGCTTCAGCACCATGCCGTTCTTGAGGTCGTTCGTGGAAGCCACGGTTGCGGAATCTCCTGCACTGGAAGACCACGGGTGCGCGCACGGACCGGCAGAGCCGGCTAGAGCGCGAGCAGCTCCTTGGTCGTAATGGTGAGTAGCTCGGGACCGCCGTCCGCCTCGGGGCGTACGACGAGCGTGTCATCGATCCGGACACCTCCCCGGCCCGGGAGGTGAACCCCCGGTTCGACGGTGACCGGCACGCAAGCGTCCAGTTTACCCATTGCCGTAGGTGCAAGCTGCGGGTCCTCGTCGATTTCGAGGCCCACGCCGTGTCCGGTCGACGGAGCCAGGGCTTCCGCGTGCCCTGCCGAGTCCAGGACGGAGCGTGCGGCATGGTCCACGTCCCGGTACGCGGCCCCCGGCAACAGGGCCTCGCGCCCGGCCCGCTGGGCGGTGAAGACGAGGTCGTACAGCTCGATCTGCCAGTCGGCCGGGCTGGTGCCGATCACGAAGGTCCGCCCGATCTCGCACCGGTAGCCGCGGTAGTTGGCGCCCAGGCAGACCGTGAGGAAGTCGCTCTCCTCCACCCTGCGGTCGGAGGGCCGGTGCCGGGAGCGGCCCGAGTGCGGGCCGGTGCCGACGGAGGTGGGGAAGGCGGGGCCGTCCGCCCCGTGGTCGACGAGCCTGCGTTCCAGCTCCAGGGCGAGGTGCCGTTCGGTACGTCCCACGAGGATGGACTCCAGCAGCTCGCCGAGGGCCTGGTCGGCGATCTCCGCGGCGATCCGCAGGCAGGCGATCTCCTCCTCGTCCTTGACGAGGCGCTGCTGCTCGACGGCGGTGCCGAGGTCCGCGAGGCGCAGCTTGGGCGCCACGGAGCGCAGGGCCCGGTGCCGGCCGACGGTGAGGTGGTGTTCCTCCACGGCGAGCGACTCGGCGCGCAGGGCGGCGGCCAGGTCGGCGGCGGCGACGGCCGGATCACCGCCGGGGCTGTCGAGGACGGAGACGTCCAGGCGTTCGTCGAGGCGGCCCTCGTCGGCCTCGCCGGTGGGCGCACCGGCGCAGAAGAGCATGTCCTCGGCGGGGCCGACGAGCAGCACCGCGCCGAGCGGGGACGCCCCGGAGAGGTAGCGGACGTTCGCCGGACGCGTGATCAGTGCGGCGGCGTTCCCCGCGGCGGCGCATCGGTCGCGAAGCAGGCTCCGGCGGGCGGCGTACACGTCTGACATGTCTTCGAGCGTACGAGCGCCCGCGGGATCCGGCCCGGCGAGCGCGTCCGGACGGGCCCCGGGGCATCCGGCGGTGTCCGGCGGGGTGCCCGAAGGAGCGTGCGGCCGGGCGTCCGACGGCGTGTGCGGCGGGGCGTCCGGCGGGATGAGGTCCTACCAGCCGCCGGGAGCCGCCAGGGCGCGGGCCAGTGCCTCGTCGAGGGCGCGGGCGGTGCCTTCGACGTCGAGGTGGGAGTTGTCGATGATCGGCAGGCCGGAGCCGTACCAGCCGGCCATCCGGCCGTGGATCCGCGCGACCTCCTCGTCGGAGAGCCGGCGGTTGCCGGAGCGGGCCGCGTTGCGCTCCAGGACGATCTCCAGGCCGGGCAGGAGCACCACGGGCAGCAGGGTCGGACCCACGTGCCGCTTCCAGCCGCCGAGCCCGACGACGGGCCGGTCGGGGAAGACGGCGTCGTCCAGGATGCAGGAGATGCCGTTCGCCAGGTAGTTGCGGGCGGCGAAGCCGCAGGTGCGGCGTGCGAGCCGGTACTGGGCCTCGGAGTGCTCGTTCCAGCCCGCCTGCGGGTCCGCGAAGCCGGAGCAGACCCACTCGCGGACGTCGTCCAGGCTCACGTGGGCGGTCGGTACCGGCCGGGTGCCGGCCCAGTGCCGGGCGACGGTGGTCTTCCCGGCGCCGGCCGGACCGATCAGCAGCACGGCGAGGACGGCCCCGCCGGTACCCGCCACGGCGGGCGGCAGCGGGATGTGCCCGGTGGGCTCCGGCACGGGAGGCACGGGTTGCGACGGATACGACGGCTGCTGCTGATGGGGCTGGTGGGGCGGCTGGTGCGGAGACTGCGGCGGGGGCGACCCCGGCCAGCCCTGCGCCGGGGGTATCGGCGGCTGCGGGGGCGCCGACGGGTGCGGTCCCGGCTGCCACCGGCCCGCTCCCCCGCCCCCCACTCCGTGCTGCATCCGCTGCCACTCCATCTCGTTCCGGCGACTGATGCGAGAACGTTATATGACTGCCGGGGCCCGGCCGTCCACCAGCACCGTCAGGCAGCGTGTCAGGCGGAGATCTCGTCCGCCAGTGCGCGAAGCGCCAGTCGGTACGAACCGATACCGAAGCCCGCCACCGTTCCGGTCGCCACGGCGGCGATGACCGAGGTGTGCCGGAACTCCTCGCGGGCGTACGGGTTCGAGATGTGCACCTCGATCAGCGGCGCCGTGCGCTGCGCGGCCGCGTCCCGCATGCCGTACGAGTAGTGGGTGAAGGCCCCCGGGTTGATGACCACGGGGATCTTCCCGTCCGCCGCCTCGTGCAGCCAGCGGATCAGCTCGCCCTCGTCGTTGGTCTCGCGGACCTCGACGTCGAAGCCGAGCTCCTCGCCCAGCGAACGGCAGCTCTCCACCAGCCCGGCGTACGAGGTGGCCCCGTACACGTCGGGCTCGCGCGAGCCGAGCCGGCCCAGGTTGGGACCGTTCAGCACGAGCACGGGGCGGCTCACGCCGATACCTCGCCGTAGGCGGCGATCAGGTGCGCCGGGTCGGGACCCTCCAGGACGGTCGGCTTGCCCAGTCCGTCGAGGACGATGAAGCGCAGCAGGTTGCCGCGGGACTTCTTGTCGACCTGCATGGTCTGGAGCAGCTTGGGCCACTGGTCGCCGCGGTAGGTCAGCGGCAGGCCCACGGCGGCCAGGATCTCCCGGTGCCGGTCGGCCGTCGCGTCGTCCAGGCGGCCCGCGAGCCGGCCGAGTTCGGCGGCGAAGACCATGCCGACGGACACGGCCGCGCCGTGCCGCCACTTGTAGCGCTCGTTCTTCTCGATGGCGTGCGCGAGGGTGTGGCCGTAGTTCAGGACCTCGCGGAGCCCCGACTCCTTGAGGTCGCTGGAGACCACGTCGGCCTTGACCTGGATGGAGCGCACGATGAGCTCGGCGGTGTGCGGGCCCTCGGGCGTACGGGCCGCCGCCGGGTCCGCCTCGATCAGGTCGAGGATCACCGGGTCGGAGATGAATCCGGCCTTGATGATCTCGGCGAGGCCGCTGACGTAGTCGTTGACCGGCAGCGAGTCCAGCGCCGCCAGGTCGCACAGCACGCCGGCCGGCGGGTGGAAGGCGCCCACGAGGTTCTTGCCCTCGGCGGTGTTGATGCCCGTCTTGCCGCCGACCGCCGCGTCCACCATCGCGAGGACGGTGGTCGGTACGGCGATCCAGCGGACCCCGCGCAGCCAACTGGCCGCGACGAAGCCCGCGAGGTCGGTGGTGGCTCCCCCACCGACACCGACGATCACGTCGGTGCGGGTGAAGCCGGACTGGCCGAGGGCCTTCCAGCAGTAGGCGGCCACCTCGATCGTCTTGGCCTCCTCGGCGTTCGGCACCTGGATGGCGACCGCCTCGTAGCCCTGCTCGGCCAGGTCGTCGCGCAGCGCCTCACCGGTCGAGGCCAGCGCCTCGGGGTGGATCACGGCGACCCGCTGGGCCTTCGTACCGATCAGGGAGCCGAGCTCGCC
The DNA here is from genome assembly GCF_045161815.1 of Streptomyces avidinii. Taxonomy (NCBI): domain Bacteria; kingdom Bacillati; phylum Actinomycetota; class Actinomycetes; order Kitasatosporales; family Streptomycetaceae; genus Streptomyces; species Streptomyces avidinii. The sequence continues at coordinate 6,905,042 of NZ_CP108863.1, read as the reverse complement.
GAGCAGCTGCCGCCCGACGAGCACGTCGTACGCGTCGTGTCCGGCGCTCGCGCCGACCTGGATCCGCGTCACCTGGTCTGTCATACGTCCTTCAACTCCAGAGCGTCGAGGACCGCCTGGGCGACCTCTTCGGGGGTGCGGTCGTCGGTGGCCACCACGACGCGCGCGACTTCGGTGTACAGGGGGCGCCGGGCGTCCATCAGCTCGCGCCACTGGCGGCGCGGGTTGACGGCCAGCAGCGGGCGGGCGGCGCCGAGGCCCACCCGGCGTACGGCTTCCTCGACGTCCATCGACAGGTAGGCGACGGGCAGACCGGCGAGCAGCTCGCGGGTGCCCCCGTCGAGGACGGCGCCGCCGCCGAGGGCGAGGACTCCGGTGTGCCCGGCGACGGCGGCGGCGACCGCCTGCCGCTCCAGCTCACGGAAGTACGGCTCGCCCTCGTCGACGAAGATGTCGGAGATCTCCCGGCCCTGGGCCGAGACGATGTCGGCGTCGGTGTCCCGGTAGGGGACGCCGAGCCGCTCGGCGAGCAGCGCCCCCACCGTGGACTTGCCGGACCCCATGGGTCCGACGAGGACGACCAGTGGTCCGGCGGTCACCGGATCTGCAGGTTGTCGAGGTACGACCGGACGTTGCGGCGGGTCTCCGGGACGGAGTCACCGCCGAACTTCTCTACGACCGCGTCGGCCAGCACGAGGGCGACCATGGCCTCGGCGACGATGCCGGCGGCCGGCACGGCGCACACGTCGGAGCGCTGGTGGTGGGCCGCCGTCGCCTCTCCGGTGGCCACGTCGACGGTCGCCAGTGCGCGCGGGACGGTCGCGATGGGCTTCATCGCGGCCCGTACGCGCAGCAGTTCGCCGGTGGTCAGACCGCCCTCGGTGCCGCCGGAGCGACCGGAGGTGCGCCGCAGACCCTCGGGGGTGGAGACGATCTCGTCGTGCGCCTTGGAGCCGGGGACGCGGGCGAGCTCGAAGCCGTCGCCGACCTCGACGCCCTTGATGGCCTGGATGCCCATGAGGGCGGCGGCGAGACGGGCGTCGAGCCGGCGGTCCCAGTGGACGTGCGAGCCGAGGCCGACGGGGACCCCGTACGCGAGCACCTCGACGACGCCGCCGAGGGTGTCGCCGTCCTTGTGGGCCTGGTCGATCTCGGCGACCATCGCCTTGCTGGCGTCGGCGTCGAGGCAGCGCACCGGGTCGGCGTCGAGCTTCTCGACGTCGGCGGGGGTCGGGTAGACGCCGTACGGGGCCTTGGCCGCGGCCAGCTCCACCACGTGCGAGACGATCTCGATGCCGGCGACCTCCTTGAGGAAGGAGCGGGCGATCGCGCCGAGGGCTACGCGGGCCGCGGTCTCCCGGGCGCTGGCGCGCTCCAGGATCGGCCGGGCCTCGTCGAAGCCGTACTTCTGCATGCCGGCGAGGTCCGCGTGGCCGGGCCGGGGACGGGTCAGCGGCGCGTTGCGGCCGGTGTCCTTGAGCAGGGAGGGGTCGACCGGGTCGGCCGACATGACCGTCTCCCACTTGGGCCACTCACTGTTGCCGACCATGACGGCCACGGGGGAACCCAGCGACAGACCGTGCCGGACGCCGCCCAGGAAGGTGATCTCGTCCTGCTCGAACTTCATCCGGGCACCGCGGCCGTAGCCGAGCCGGCGCCGGGCCAAGTGGTCGGCCACCAGCTCGGTGGTGACCGGGACGCCGGCGGGAAGGCCCTCCAGCGTCGCCACCAGTGCCGGTCCGTGGGACTCCCCGGCGGTCAGCCAACGCAACCTGCTCAACGATGCTCCTCATGCTCGCGCCTGGTACAGCGACGGCGCGATCGGGTGCGCGGCCCGGACCCGCCTCACCCGATCCTCCCATGTCCGCAGGGGTTTCTCGGGCCCCGGTCCAGCCCTCGGACGCCCGAATGGTCAGCGGACCCGTCGGCCGCGCTCGCGGTGCCAGGTGATCGCTGACCACAGGATGACGGAACCGAGGAGTCCGATCGTGATCGCCTTGGTCCACAGAGGCAGGCCGCCGAAGGCCACCCTGGCCATGTGGAAGAGCACGAAGGGGAGATCCCACTTCGACGCCAGTACCTGGTCCGTGTCATTCCCGTCCATGCCGCCCCCCGTGAATGTGCAGGTGGAAAGCCTAACGGGAGGTGAGCGCCCGTTCTCCGGCGGCCCTCATGGCGGCGAGCGGACCCGGGGTCCGGCCCGTCATCCGCTCGACCTGGAGCACGGCCTGGTGCACGAGCAGGTCCAGGCCGCCGACGACCCGGCCGCCCTGTCCCGACCAGGCCGCGGCCAGTGCGGTCGGCCAGGGGTCGTAGAGGACGTCGAAGAGGGTGCCCGCACCTTCCGGTACGGAGCCGGCCAGCGCGTCGGTCGTGCCGGCCGGGGTGGTGGCGATCACCAGGGGCGCGGACAGGGCCGTGGCCGCCTCGGACCAGTCGGCCGTGCGGACGGGTACGCCGAGCCGCTCGCCCCACTGCCGCATCTCGTCGGCGCGGGCCTGCGAGCGGACGTACGCGGTGACCTCGCCGGAGCAGATCCGCGCGAGGGCGGCGAGCGCCGAGGAGGCGGTGGCCCCGGCGCCGAGGATCGCGGCGGAGGGCACCTTCTCGACGCCGCGCTCGTGGAGCGCGGCGACGATGCCGGGGATGTCGGTGTTGTCGCCGAGGCGCCGGCCGTCCTCGGTGAAGACGACCGTGTTGACCGTCTCGACGGAGGCGGCCGTGTCGCTGATGCCGTCCAGCAGCGGGATGATCGCCCGCTTGAGCGGCATGGTCAGGGACAGTCCGGCCCACTCGGGGCCGAGGTCTGCCACGAACTCCGGGAGCGCGGCCTCGTCGATCTCGAAGCGGTCGTACGACCAGTCGTCGAGGCCGAGCTCCTGATAAGCGGCGCGGTGCAGCACCGGTGAGAGGGAGTGCTCAATGGGCGAACCCAACACCGCGGCCCTTATGCGTGCCATGTCCTGCTATCCGCCGTTCTTCTGCTTCTGCCGTTCCTGGAACTCGTTGGCCAGCTTCGTGTGCTCTTCGTAGGTCTTGGTGAAGGTCGTCGTGTTTCCGTCGACCGACACGAAGAACATCCAGCCACCGTGGTCCGGGCTGAGCGTAGCGGTCAGGGCGTCCAGGCCCGGGTTCCCGATCGGGCCGGTGGGCAGTCCCCTGACGAAGTGCGTGTTGTAGGGGTGATCGAAGGCCTGGGCTTCCTTCAGGTTGAAGTTGATCTCGCTCTGGTTCCTGACGTAGTTGTACGTCGAGTCGAACTGGAGCTTCTGGTTCGTGACGTCGTTGGTCTTCTTGAGGCGGTTGTAGACCACCTCGGCCATCTTGCGGAAGTCGTCGTGGTTCTTGCCCTCGGCGTTGACGAGGCTGGCGACCGTGACCACCTGGAGGGGATTCTCCAGGCCCAGCTCCTTGGCCTTGCCCTCGATGCCCAGCTCCGCGTACTTGTCGCTCGCGTTCTTGACCATCTGCTTGAGCAGGGTATCGGGGGTGCTGTCCTTGCTGAGGTCGTAGCGGGTCGGGTACAGGAAGCCTTCGAGCGGGTCGATGAGCTTCGGGTTGTTGTTCGCCCAGGCCGGCAGGCCGAGGTTCTTGACCTCGCGCTTGGCGATCTCGGCGGTGGTGCCCTCCTGCTGGCCCAGCTTCTTGTCGATCGCCGCGTACACCGTGGTGTTGCGCATGCCCTCGGTGACCGTGATGACGTTCAGCTTCGTCGGGTCGCTCATGACCTCGACGGCGGACGCCGCCGACATCTTCTTCCTGAGCGGGTAGACGCCGGCCTGGATGGCCTTGCCCGGCGGGAGCTTGGCCGCGGCGTCGGCGAAGGCCTGACCGCTGGCGACGACGCCCGCCTTCTTGAGGATCAGGCCCATCTGCATGAGGCCGGAGCCCTTGGGGATCTCGACCTCGACGATCTCGCCGGTTCCCTCGCCCGCGAAGTCCTCGGCCGAGCTGAACCTGGCCTTGATGTAGTTGTAGCCGTAGTAGCCGCCACCGCCGACCACGCCGAGGATGACGGTCGCGGCGACCAGGCAGGCCATGCCGCTGCGCTTCTTGGGGCTGCCGCCCTTGCGGCCGCCCCGGCGCCCGTCACCGGGCTCGTCGCCGTCACCGTCGTCGTCGCCGTCACGGCCGCCGCCCGCGGCGAGGAGGCCGCTCTCCGGCTCTTCCTCCTCCTCGACCGGTTCCGGTGCCGGGTGACGCCTGCCCGGGGGCTGCGGCGGCGCGTAGGCGTCCTCGGTGCTGTAGTGGTCGGGAGCCTCACCGGGGTAGCCCGTCACGGGCTGCTGGGTGTAGGGGTCCACGCCCGCGTACGGACCGGTCTGCACCGCGGAGGCGTACTGGACCTGGCCGGTGTCCCAGCCCTGGCTGTCGTACACCGGCTGGGGCTGGGGCTGCGCCTGCTGCTGGGCATAGGCCCGCTGCTGGGCCTGCTGCTGGGCGTAGGCCTGCTGCTGCGCATACTGCTGCTGCGCCTGCTGCGGGTACTGGCCCTGGGGGCCCTGGGGGCCGCCCTGGGGGTACTGCCCCTGCTCGTACTGCTGCTGCGCGTACTGCCCCTGCTGGTACTGGGGCTCCTGCGGGTACTGCTGCTGGTGCTCCGGGTACTGCTGGTACTGCTGCTGCGGGGGGTACTGCTGCTGGTACTGAGGCTCCTGCGGGAACTCCTGCTGCGGGGCACCGCTGTAAGGCACCTGGCCCTGCTGGGTCTGGTGCCCGGTCCACCCCTGGTCCCCGTAAAGGGGATCCTCGGGGTGCCAGGGTTCGGGGCCACGGCCCCGGCCATACTCAGTCATCGGTCCCCTAGAGCCGCGAGACGGAGGCCACGGACTCCGTCGTCCGTGGCACCCGGTTCCGCCTCTTTGACGGTGGGCGACGGCTGTTCGAATGCCGTCTCATCGCGCGGAACGTTACCGTATCGCGATCAGACAACCACTTCGACGCACTCACCGGGCGGATTACCTGATACCCGTTCGGTCTCAAGAGCGTTCTGAAGGATCACCACAGCGGCCGCCTGGTCGATGACCGACCGGCCCTTCTTGGCGTTCTTTCCGGAGGCCCGCAGTCCTTGTGCGGCGGTGACCGTGGTCATCCGCTCGTCCACCAGACGGACCGTCACCGGCTTGATGCCCTTGGCGAGTTCGTTCGCGAAGACGCGGACCTTGGCCGCCGCCGGCCCCTCCCGCCCGCTGAGCGAACGGGGGAGGCCGACCACGACTTCGAGGGGCTCGTACTCCTCGACGAGCTGCCGCAGCCGCCGGTGGGCGAAGGGGATGTCCCGGCCCGGAACGGTCTCCACCGGTGTGGCCAACACCCCGTCGGGGTCGCACGAGGCGACCCCGATGCGGGCATCACCGACATCGATGGCGAGCCGGCGGCCGCGGCGCAGAGTCATCGTCAGGCCGTCTCGACGACGAGGCGCTCGACGGCGCTGATGGCTTCCGGAACGGCGTCCGGGTTCTGACCGCCGCCCTGGGCCACGTCGGGCTTGCCGCCACCGCCGCCACCGAGGGTCTTGGCAGCCGTACGGACCAGGTCGCCGGCCTTGAGGCCACGCTCGCGGGCGGCCTCGTTGGTGGCGATGACGGTCAGCGGGCGGCCGCCGGACACGGCGAACAGGGCCACGACGGCCGGGCGGTCGCCCTGGATGCGGCCACGGACGTCGAGGACCAGCTTGCGCAGGTCGTCGGCACCGGTGCCGTCCGGCACCTGGCCCACGACCAGGGCGACACCGTGGATGTCCTGGGCGTTCGCGGCGAGACCGGCGGCGGCCTGGAGAACCTTCTCCGCGCGGAACTTCTCGATCTCCTTCTCGGCGTCCTTCAGCTTGCCGAGCATGGAGGCGATCTTCTCCGGCAGCTCCTCCGGGCGGCCCTTCACGAGCTCCTGGAGCTGGGCGACGACCGTGTGCTCCTTGGCGAGGAAGTTGTACGCGTCCACGCCCACCAGGGCCTCGACGCGGCGCACGCCGGAGCCGATGGAGGACTCGCCGAGCAGCTTCACCAGACCCAGCTGGGCGGTGTTGCCGACGTGCGTGCCGCCGCACAGCTCCTTGGAGAAGTCGCCGATGGTGACCACGCGGACGCGCTCGCCGTACTTCTCGCCGAACTCGGCGATGGCGCCCTGCTTCTTCGCCTCGTCGATGCTCATGATCTCGGCGGTGACGTCGAGCTCGCGCGACAGCACGTCGTTGATCTTCTGCTCGACGTCGGTGAGGACCGAGCCGGGGACGGCGTTCGGGGAACCGAAGTCGAAGCGGAAGCGGCCGGGGCTGTTCTCGGAACCGGCCTGGGCGGCCGTCGGGCCGAGGGCGTCGCGCAGCGCCTGGTGGGTGAGGTGCGTGGCCGAGTGGGCACGGGCGATGGCCCGGCGGCGGTTCACGTCGATGGCGGCGTACGCGGAGGCGCCCACGGTCACCTCGCCGACCTGGACGGAGCCCTTGTGCACGGAGACGCCCGGAACCGGCTGCTGCACGTCGCGGACGACGATGACGGCGCCCGAGTCGAGCTTGATGCGGCCCTGGTCGGCGAGCTGGCCACCGCCCTCGGCGTAGAAGGGGGTGCGGTCGAGGACGACCTCGACCTCGTCGCCCTCGGAGGCGGCGGGCGCGGAGACGCCGTTGACCAGGAGGCCGACGATGGTCGACTCGCCCTGGTTGGTGGCGTAGCCGGTGAACTCGGTGGCGCCGGAGCCGTCGGCGATCTCCCGGTAGGCGGACATGTCCGCGTGGCCGGTCTTCTTCGCCTTGGCGTCGGCCTTGGCGCGGTCGCGCTGCTCCTGCATCAGACGGCGGAAGCCGGGCTCGTCCACGGAGAGGCCCTGCTCGGCGGCCATCTCCAGGGTGAGGTCGATCGGGAAGCCCCAGGTGTCGTGGAGCAGGAACGCCTTGTCGCCGGAGAGGACCGTGCCGCCGGCGGCCTTGGTCTCGGTCACGGCGGTGTCGAGGATGTTGGTGCCACCCTTGACGGCCTTGAGGAAGGCGGCCTCCTCGGCGAGCGCGACGGTCTCGATGCGCTTGCGGTCGGTGACGAGCTCCGGGTACTGCTGGCCCATCGTGTTGATCACGACGTCCACCAGGTCCTGGACGACGGGACCGGTGGCGCCCATGAGGCGCATGTTGCGGATGGCGCGGCGCATGATGCGGCGCAGCACATAGCCGCGGCCCTCGTTGCCGGGGGTGACGCCGTCGCCGATGAGCATGGTCGAGGTGCGGATGTGGTCGGCGACCACGCGCAGCGAGACGTCCGTGCCCTGCTCGGCGCCGTACCGCACGCCGGTCAGCTCGGTGGCCTTGTCCATGACCACGCGCAGGGTGTCGGTCTCGTACATGTTCTGCACGCCCTGCAGGATCATCGCGAGGCGTTCCAGGCCCAGGCCCGTGTCGATGTTCTTCGACGGCAGGTCGCCGAGGATCGGGAAGTCTTCCTTCCCGTCGCCCGCGCCGCGCTCGTACTGCATGAAGACCAGGTTCCAGATCTCCACGTAGCGCTCGTCGTTGACGGCCGGGCCGCCCTCGACGCCGAACTCGGGGCCGCGGTCGTAGTTGATCTCGGAGCACGGACCGCAGGGGCCGGGGACGCCCATGGACCAGAAGTTGTCCTTCTTGCCCAGGCGCTGGATCCGCTCGGCGGGCACGCCGATCACGTCGCGCCAGATCGTCTCGGCCTCGTCGTCGTCGAGGTAGACGGTGATCCAGAGCTTCTCCGGCTCGAGGCCGTAGCCGCCGTCCGCCACGGAGCTGGTGAGCAGCTCCCAGGCGTACTTGATGGCGCCTTCCTTGAAGTAGTCCCCGAAGGAGAAGTTGCCGCACATCTGGAAGAACGTGCCGTGGCGGGTGGTCTTGCCGACCTCTTCGATGTCCGGCGTACGGACGCACTTCTGCACGCTCGTGAGCGTCGGCGCCGGAGGCTTGACCTCGCCCAGGAAGTAGGGCTTGAACGGCACCATGCCCGCGGGCACCAGCAGCAGAGTCGGGTCGTCCGCGATGAGCGACGCCGAAGGGACAACGGCGTGACCGCGCTCCTCGAAGAAGCTCAGCCAGCGGCGGCGAATTTCAGCCGACTCCATCAGTGGTCCTCATTCCGGTCGTACGAAAGGTTGGGGCGGTAGGTGGTCTTGGTGTGCTCGATGGCCCGCAGCCGCCGCGGCCCGGGGAGGGCCGTGACGTTGTCGGGCCGGTCGGGGTCCTGGTGGAGCCCCAGTGCGTCGTTCAGCTCGTCCTCGCGCTGCGTCATTCCCGCCTTGACGTCGAGGGCGAAGTCCTTGAGGCGGTGACCCGCTTCCACGGCCTTGTCGGCCGCCTGGGCCGCGAGACTCTCCGGCGTCAGCTTCTTCAGCTGGCGGTTGACCTTGGTGGTGGCCCACACGCCGGCGGCTGCGCCTGCGGTGAACCAGAAGGCTCGGCGGAACATCGGCGGTCTCAGCCCTTCTGCCTGCGGCGCCGGGCGGCGGGCACCGTACGGCCAACGATCACGGTTCGTCGGGATGTCTTCGGCGGCGTGCCGCCCGACGTCGCGGCATCCCCCTTGCCCAGCGCCTTGCGGACCCCGTAGCCGAAGGCCGCGACCTTCACCAGCGGCCCGCCGAAGGCGGTGGCAACGGTGGAGGACAGGGCGGAGGCGTTGGAGGTGACCTCCTGGACATCGCTCGCGATGGCGTCGACGCGGTCCAGCTGGGTGCGCGCGGAGCGGACGGTGTTGGAGGCGTCGGCCAGCAGCGGGACGGCCTGGTCGGTCACGTCGGCCACCAGCTTGGTGGTCGCCCTCAGTACCTGGGCCAACCTCACGAGGGCCACGGCCAGGAAGGAGATCAGGATGGCCCAGAAGACGGCCACGATGATCCCGGCCACCTCTACACCGGACACGTCACACCGCTCTCTGTCTATTCCTGAAGTGCAGGACTATTCGCCCTCCGACCCTATCGCGCCGGAGATCCCCGGCCTTACCCGAATTCGGGGAGGACGGGACCCGCCTTGAACGCAGCGCATCCGGACCAGTACCCTCCGTGTCCCATGGGACAGAGACCCCTTCGAAGTACCGCCGGGGGCAATCTTCCCTCGGAGCTCGGCCGGTTCATCGGGCGGGGTGGCGAACTCGCCGAGCTGGGGCGGCTCCTGGAGTGCTCCCGGCTCGTGACGGTGACCGGCGTGGGCGGGGTGGGCAAGTCCCGGCTCGCGCTCGCGGCGGCCCAGGGCGCCGCCGAGGGAGCGAAGGAACGCTACTGCGACGGGGTGTGGTTGGCCGAGCTGGCCACCGTGCGGGATCCCGCGCTGCTGGAGCTGGCCCTCGCCGAGGCGCTGGAGCTGACCGACCACACCACCCGCCCGCCCCGGACCGTCCTGGCCGAGCACCTGTCCGGGCGCCGGCTGCTGCTGGTCCTGGACGGCTACGAGCAGCTGGTCGACGAGTGCGCCGACCTGGTACGGGACCTGCTGCGCCGCTGCCCCGGCCTGCGCGTCCTCGCGGCGGGCCGGCGCCCGCTGGCCCTGGAGGGGGAGCTGACCCTCCCCCTGGCCCCGCCGGTCCCGGAGGAGGCGCTGGCCCTGCTGACGGCCCGGGCCCGCGCGGCCGACCCGGCCTTCGCCGTGACCGCGGACAACCGGGCCGCGCTGGTCGAACTGTGTGCCCGGCTCGACGGGATCCCGCTGGCCCTGGAACTGGCGGCGGGCCGGCTGCGGACGCTGTCCCCCGCCCAGGTGCTCGCCCGGCTGGAGGACCGCTTCGCGCTGCTGACGGGCGGTGCGCGCGGCGGGCTCGCCCGGCACCGGGCGCTGCGTACGGCCATCGGCTGGAGCCACGAGCTGTGCACGCCGGCGGAGCGGCTGCTGTGGGCGCGGTTGTCGGTGTTCGCGGGGCAGTTCGACCTCGACGCCGTCGAATACGTGTGCGCGGGCCCGGATCTGCCGGTGGAGGAGGTGCTGGACCTGGTCGGGGAGCTGCAGGCCCAGTCCCTGCTGGTCAGGGAGGAGACACCCGCCGGGGTACGCCTGCGCATGCTGGAGACCGTACGGGTGTACGGGGCGGCCTGGCTGGAGTCGCTGGGCGACGCCGGACGTCTGCGGCGGCGCCACCGGGACTGGTACGTGGGGCTGGCCACGTGGTGCGAGCTGGACTGGTTCAGCCCGCGCCAGCAGGAGGTGGCCGCGCTGGTGGAGGCGGAGCTGCCGAACCTCCGGCTCGCCCTTGAGTGCTGCCTGGACGAGCCGGACGAGGCGCATCTGGGCCAGTACCTGGCGGGGACGCTGTGGTTCTACTGGGCCGGCTGCGGGCGCCTGACCGAGGGCCGGCACTGGCTGGAGCGGACCCTGGAGCCGGTGGACCAGGCCGGGTCGGAGTACGAGAGCTCGCGGCTGAAGGCCCTGTGGGTACTGGGCTACGTCGCGGCGCTGCAGGGCGACGCGGCGGCCTCGATGAGCGCCCTGTACGAGTGCCGGGACGGGGCGGCGCAGAGCGGGAACCCGGTGGCGGCGGCCTATGCCGTGCACCGGATGGGGTGTCTGGCGCTGGTCTCGGACGACATGGGGCGGGCCCGGGAGCTGCTGGGCACGGCGCTGGAGCAGTACCGGGCGGCCGGCGAGCTGAACAGCAACGTGCTGATGTGCCAGGTGGAGCTGGGGATGGCCCTGGCCTTCCTCGGCGACCTGCCGGGCGCGCTCGCGCTGTGCGGGGAGGTCCGGGAGATCTGCGAGGAGCGCGGGGAGCGCTGGACGAAGGCGTACGCCCTGTACGTCCTCGCGTACGCGGCCCTCGACGCGGGGCGCACCCGGAAGGCGCGGCTGCTGCTGACCGAGTGCGTGGCGATCAACCACGTCTTCCACGATCTGGTCGGGCTGGTGCTCGCGCTGGAGCTGCTGGCGCTGGTCACGGTCGCGGAGGGGGACGCGGCCGAGGCCGCGGTGCTCCAGGGCGCGGCGGAGCCGATGTGGGGCGGGGTGGGGCTCCAGCTGTTCGGCTCGGGCTACTTCAACGCCCCGCGGCTGATGTGCCGGGAGCAGGCGGGCGAGCTGCTGGGCGCCGAGCGCTACGCGGCGTACGAGGCCGAGGGGCGGGAGCTGAGCCGAGAGGCGCTGGTGGGGCGGGCGCTGCGCGATCCGGAGGAAAGCGGCGGGGGCCCCGGCGGGGTGCCGCGGCAGGCGGGGCGGCCGCGCGGCTCCCGGGTGCCGCGGGGCGCGGCGGCGGAGCAGCCGCAGCCCTGAGGCCGGGCCGGTGGCGGAAACGGAAAACCCGCCGCCCCCCGGAGGGGACGGCGGGCCGACCAGCCAGTGAGACTAGGCCTGCATCAGCGGGCGTAGTACTCGACGACGAGCTGCTCGTCGCAGATGACCGGGATTTCCTTGCGGTTCGGGTCGCGGTCCAGGCGGAAGGCCAGGGCCTTCAGGTTGACCTGCAGGTAGCGCGGGGTCTCGCCCTCGCCTGCGTAGCCACCCTCGCGGGCAACCTGGAACGGAACCTTCTCGCGGCTGCGCTCGCGCACGGTGATGACGTCGTCCGGACGGACACGGAACGACGGCTTGTCGACCTTGTCGCCGTTGACCTCGATGTGGCCGTGAACGACCATCTGGCGGGCCTGGTAGATGGTGCGGGCGATGCCCGAACGCAGAACCAGGGCGTCGAGGCGACGCTCGAGCTCGACGACAAGCGCCTCGCCCGTCTTGCCTTCGGCCTTCTTGGCGCGGTCGTACGCGCGGGCCATCTGACGCTCAGAGATGTCGTACTGAGCGCGCAGACGCTGCTTCTCCAGCAGACGAACCTTGTAGTCCGAGTTCTGCTTGCGGCCACGGCCGTGCTCGCCCGGCGGGTAGGGGCGGGCCTCGAAGTACTTGACGGCCTTCGGGGTCAGCGCAATGCCGAGGGCACGCGACTTCTTGACCTTGGGTCGCTTCTGGTTCACGTGGAACCTACCTCCATGTAAGTTAGGTGAGGCTTACCTTAGCGAGGAGGACGTAATGTCTCGACCACATGGGATCCCCCTGCCCAGTGCGCAACGCAGTTCGGATTCAGACGAAACAGAATCCGCTTGCGCCGACGATAAGCAAGGTCAGCCGCGTCCCAGGGAAGGCGTTCGGCAGCTCACCGGAGCCGAACGCGTACGAACCCTCGTAGAGTCCAACGCCTCAGTATCCCTCACTCTGATCGGTGCTCGTGACACGCACGGTTCCGAAGAGTTCGGGACAGGGATGCCGGTCGCACGGACCGTCACCCCGGACGGGGACGTGATTCTCCTTGTATCAGGGGAATCCGCGGCTGCCAGGGCAGCCGCTCACGCCCAGGACGACGACCTCACCGCCGTGATCGAGATCACGGATGTGGCGCCGGTGTCCGTGCCACATCGTATCCGAGGTCGCGCCTGGCTCGCCGGTTGGCTGACGCCGGTGCGCGGGGACGACCGCGCGGCCTGCGCGGCGCTGCTCGCGGAGCGGCATCCGGTCGGCGAGCTGCTCGGCATGCGGGAGTCCCTCGACCCCCCGCACACCGGCCGCCCGGCCTGGATGATGCTGCGCCTGGAGGTCGGCGAGATCTCGGTGGACGACCTGTGGGGCGCCGAACACGTGGAACCGGAGGACCTGGCCGCGGCGGAGCCGGACCCGATGGTCGCGCACGAGACGGAGCTGCTGCAGCACCTGCACTCCGCCCACGGCGACCGGCTCGGCGAGCTGTGCGGGCTGCTGGGCGCCCGCGAGGCCCGCGGCATGAGCGCCGTCCCGCTCTCCCTGGACCGCCTCGGCCTGCGCGTCCGCTTCACCGGGGGCGCCGTCGGCTCCTTCGACGCCCGCTTCGACTTCCCGGAGCCGGTCGCGGACATCTGCGGCCTGCGCCGGGCGATGCACTCCCTGTTCTCGGCGGCCTCGCACTAGTCGCACCAGGGGGCGGGGTCACGGGGCGCAGGTCGCCAGCATCTCCTGGAGGGCGAGCTTCTCCGGCGCCGTCACGGAGAGCCCGTACTCGGCCTTGATGCCGGTGTAGCGGCGCGCGTACTCGCACCACTACGCCTGCCGGGGCGGCCGCCACTTGTCGGCCGTCCTGCTGCCCTTGTCGTAGTTGGTCCGCTTGTCCACGGCGAGCAGGACGTCGAGGTCGTTGGCGTACTCCAGCCTGCGCTGCGGGGTCCACGCGTACGCGCCACCCCGCCAGGCGGCGCCGAGCGCCACCACGTGGTCGGTCTGGATCTGCGAGGCGCGCCGGTAGGTGTAGGGCAGCTCCTTGCCGGTGTACGGGTCGTGCAGCACCCCGGAGAGCACGACGCACCGGTTCCGGTCCCCCTCGCGGAGTTCCCTGAGGTCCCGGCGCAGCACGTCGTCACGGGTGTCGCAGCCGTTGCGCCCGCCGACGGCATCGGTCTCGTCGGTCCAGTACCTGCCGAAGTTCTCGCGCTTGTACGTCTGCCGGTTGCGGCCCCACTCGACCTTCAGTCCGGCCAGCTGCGTCTGCGCGGTGCGCGCGTCCGGCGGGAATCCGGCCCCCGTGAGCGGCACCTGCGCGACCAGCGCCGCCGCGCCGGCGCGTGCCGTCCCGGCGTCCTCGTGATGGCATCCGGCCGCCGCGGGCCCGGCGAGGACGAGCGCGAGGACGACGGCGAACGGCCGGGACGGACCCATGCCCGGAGCCTAGGCTCCGCCGCCGCGGCCCAGGCGGGGCCACGCCGGGGCTACGGGGCGTCGACCGCGCGGTCGAGCGAGCGCCAGATCCGCCGGGCCCACTCCAGGTCGGCGGGGTCCTCGTAGGTGCAGAAGATCCCGGCGGCGGTTCCGGGGGCGACGGACATGCCGTAGAACTCGTGGCGCGGCCGGCCGTGGTCCTGCGGGGTGAGCCAGAACGCGTACCGCAGCCCCTCGCCCAGCGGCTCCCGTACACGCTGGTCGGGCCGTGTGTCGGGAGCCCCGGACAGCAGGGCGGTCAGGAAGTCCGCGGGGGCGCGGCCCGCGACGTCATCGGTCAGCAGGCTGACGGCGGCGCTGCGGTCCGGGGCGGTGAAGTGGTCCGTGCCGTCGGCGAAGGACGCGGTGAGCCCGGCGGTGCGCAGCACCGACCAGTGGTCGCCGAGGTCGGTGCGCACGTCCACGGGCATCGGGTACGGGAAGCGGCTGAGGACGTGGTCGCGGTCCCAGGTCTGCGTCAGGACGCCGGCGGCCTGCGGGCGGTGGACCTCGACGACGCAGGGCAGTTCTTCCGGATCGGCGACCTTCGCGGTGACCTCGGCGCCCAGCAGGGTGTCGCCCCAGGGCTGGATCCGGTTGGCGAAGGTGCCCCGGACGACGAGGTCCGCGTATCCGGGCCGCTCCCACAGGTCGTGCGCGCGCCCGAGGGTCGCTTCGTCCACCTGTACCCAGGCGCCGAGGACCAGCTCGGTGTCGTGCGTCAGCCGGACGCCCAGCAGGCAGCGGACGAAGCAGCCGACCCCGTCCACGCGGAGCAGGGCGCGCACACCGAGCCGGTGGAGCGCCTCCTCGGGCAGGCCGAGGGCGGCGTCGGGCAGGTTGAAGCCGAAGTCGATGCGACGCTCGTCGGCGAGCGCGTCACCGCAACATGCGCAGGTGGGAAGGTGCGTGGTCACCCGGGCAGCTTAGACGCCGCCCTGGCCGCGGTCGGCGCCGCGCAGCCGCTCGCGGACCTTCTCCACCACGTCCGCGTAGCGGGCCTCCGCGCCGTAGCGCGTCGGCTCGTAGTACCGCTTCCCCTGGATCTCGTCCGGCGCGTACTGCTGCGCGGCGATCGCGCCCGGCACGTCGTGCGGGTACACGTACCCCTGCGCGTGCCCCAGCTTCGCCGCACCCTTGTAGTGCCCGTCCCGCAGGTGCGCCGGAACGGCGCCCGCCAGCCCCGCCCGTACGTCGGCCAGCGCCGCGCCGATCGCGGTCGTCGCGGTGTTCGACTTCGGGGCCAGCGCCAGCGCGATCGTGGCGTGCGACAGGGTCAGCGCCGCCTCCGGGAAGCCGATCATCGCCACCGCCTGGGCCGCGGCCACCGCGATCGGCAGAGCCGTCGGGTCCGCCAGCCCGATGTCCTCGCTCGCCGAGATCATCAGGCGGCGCGCGATGAACCGGGGGTCCTCACCGGCCTCGATCATGCGCGCCAGGTAGTGCAGCGCGGCGTCCACGTCCGAGCCGCGGATCGACTTGATCAGCGCGCTGGCCACGTCGTAGTGCTGGTCGCCGTCCTTGTCGTACCGGACCGCCGCCCGGTCGACCGCCTCCTCCAGCGTCTGGAGGGTGATCTCGTCCTCGTTCTTGGCGATGGCCGATCCGGCGCCTGCCTCCAGTGCGGTCAGGGCCCGCCGGGCGTCGCCGCCGGCGATCCGCAGCAGGTGCGCCTCCGCGTCCGCCGGGAGGGAGACGGCCCCGCCCAGTCCCCGCTCCTCGGTGAGCGCGCGCCGCATCAGCGCGCTCAGGTCCTCGTCCGTCAGCGGTTCCAGCGTCAGCAGCAGCGAGCGCGAGAGCAGCGGGGAGATGATCGAGAAGTACGGGTTCTCGGTGGTGGCCGCGATCAGCGTCACCCAGCGGTTCTCGACGGCGGGGAGCAGCGAGTCCTGCTGCGCCTTGCTGAAGCGGTGGATCTCGTCGAGGAAGAGGACGGTCTCCTTGCCGTAGCCACCGGCAGCGCGCTTGGCGCCCTCGATGACGGCCCGTACCTCTTTGACGCCCGCCGTGATGGCGGAGAGCTCCACGAAACGCTTCTGGGTGGCCTGGCTGACCACGTACGCCAGCGTGGTCTTTCCGATGCCCGGCGGGCCCCAGAGGATCACCGAGGAGGCACCGGCCGGGCCGCCGGCCCCTTCCTCGACCAGCCGCCGCAGCGGTGATCCGGGTTTCAGCAGGTGCTGCTGGCCGACGACCTCGTCCAGGGTGCGCGGGCGCATCCGGACGGCGAGCGGGGAGCTCGCGGGGTCCTTCTCCCTGCGGTCTTCGGCAGCGGCGGTGAACAGGTCTGGTTCCACACAGGAAGCCTAAGCGAGCCCACCGACAGGGCCGCCCGCCGTCAGGAGGTCCAGAAGTCCCACCAGCGGGTCAGGATCAGCATCCCGATGATCCCGACGTGCAGCACGGGCAGGACCCAGGTGAACTCGTCGAGGAAGGACTTGACCCAGCCCGGGGCGGGCAGCAACCCCTCGCGGACGTTGTGCGAGGTGACGTACCAGAACATGAAGATCGTGGCGACCCAAGCCAGGCAGCACCACAGGCACAGCGAGTTGATGTTGTACAGCGACTGGTACATCAGCCAGGCGCAGAAGACGACGCCGAAAAGGGTGCCGGCGTTGAACGTCAGCCAGTACCAGCGGCGGAACGAGGCCCCGGCCAGCAGGCTCATGCCGACGCAGATCACGATGCCGTAGGCGACGAGTCCGAGCATCGGGTTCGGGAAGCCGAAGGCCGACGCCTGGTCGCTCGTCATGATGTTGCCGCAGGAGACGATCGGGTTCAGGCTGCAGGCCGGCTTGAAGTCCGGGTCCTCCAGCAGCTTGAACTTGTCGATCGTGATCACCCAGGCGGCGAACAGCCCCGCGACCCCGGTGATCACCAGCAGCAGGGCCAGGGCCCGGCTTCCTCCGACGGTCCTGCTCCGGGCGGTGTCCGCGTCCGCACTTCGTGTCGTCATACCGCCCGCTCCACATCTGCAAGGTGATCAAGCACGGGCCATTGTGCCGCATGAGCCTGTGAACGGACGGGGCCGGGGAAAGATCCCCGGCCCCGTCCTGTGCTCTCCCCTGCCGCTGCCGTCAGGCGAGGCGGGCCCGGACCGTGTCGACCAGCTCGGCGACGGGCACGGAGGTCTGCTCGCCGGACTCCATGTCCTTCAGCTGGACGACGCCCTCGGCGAGGTCCCGCTCGCCCACCACGAGCGCGAAGCGCGCACCGCTGCGGTTCGCGTCCTTCATGGCTCCCTTGAGGCCCTTGCCGCCGTACGACATGTCCGCGGCGACACCGGCCTTGCGCAGCTGCGTCACCAGCCCGAACACGGTCGGCTTGGCCTCGCCCAGCGCCACCGCGAAGACCGACGTCGACGCCGGGATGTCGAGCTCCACGCCCTCGGCCTGGAGCGCGAGGACCGTACGGTCGACGCCCAGCGCCCAGCCCACCGACGGCAGGGCCGGTCCGCCGATCATCTCGGACAGACCGTCGTAGCGGCCGCCGCCGCCGACGGCGGACTGGGAGCCCAGGCCGTCGTGGACGAACTCGAAGGTGGTGCGGGTGTAGTAGTCCAGCCCGCGCACCAGCTTCTCGTCGTCCTCGAACTGCACGCCGGCTGCCGTCACCAGGGCACGGACCTGCTCGTGGTACGCCTTGCACGCGTCGCACAGGTAGTCACGCAGCACCGGGGCGCCGACGAGCTGCTTCTGCACCTCGGCCCGCTTGTCGTCGAGCACGCGCAGCGGGTTGATCCCGGCCCGGCGCACGGTCTCCTCGTCGAGGTCGAGGCCGCTCAGGAAGGACTGCAGCGCCTCGCGGTACACGGGGCGGCACTCCTTGTCGCCCAGCGAGTTCAACAGGATCCGGAAGTTGCGCAGGCCCAGCGAGCGGTACGCCTGGTCGGCCAGGATGATCAGCTCGGCGTCCAGGGCCGGGTCCTCGGCCCCGATGGCCTCGGCGCCGACCTGGGAGAAGTGGCGGTAGCGGCCCGCCTGCGGCTTCTCGTAGCGGTAGTACGAGCCCGAGTACCAGAGCTTGACCGGCAGGTTGCCCTTCTTGTGCAGGCTCGCCTCCAGCGCCGCGCGCAGCACGGAGGCCGTGCCCTCGGGGCGCAGGGCCAGCTGGTCGCCGCCCTTGGTCTCGAAGGCGTACATCTCCTTGGAGACGATGTCGGTGGACTCGCCGACGCCGCGGGCGAAGAGGCCCACATCCTCGAAACCGGGGGTCTCGATGTAGCCGTAGCCGGAGTTGCGCAGGGGAGCCGCGATGGCCTCGCGCACGGCGAGGTACTTCACGGAAACCGGCGGGATCAGGTCGTACGTGCCCTTGGGGGCCTGGAAAGTAGCCACGAAGCTTTTGTCACATTCCTCGTCGTGGAGCGGCGGTGCCGTCTCCGAGCCCGGCGGCGACCTCCCGCAGGTACGGGTTGGTCGCGCGCTCGCGGCCGATGGTGGTCTGGGGACCGTGGCCGGACAGCACCACGGTCGAGTCGTCGAGCGGCAGGCACACACGGCCCAGCGACTCGAGCATCTCGGCGTGGGAGCCGCCGGGCAGGTCGGTGCGTCCGATGGAGCCGGCGAAGAGCAGGTCGCCCGAGAAGAAGACCGGCGGAACGTCGGCCAGCTCGGGCATCCGGAAGGTCACCGACCCCTTGGTATGCCCCGGCGCGTGCGCCACGGAGAAGTCCATTCCGGCCAGTTTCAGCGCGGCGCCGTCGGCCAGCTCACGGACGTCGTCCGGCTCCCCCACGGTCAGCTCGCCCATGAGCGGCATCCCGATGGAGCGGCCGAGGGCCTTCTCCGGGTCGCTCATCATGTAGCGGTCCTCGGGGTGGATCCACGCCGGTACGTCGTGTGCTCCGCACACCGGGACCACCGAGGCCACATGATCGATGTGGCCATGGGTCAGAACGACCGCGACGGGCTTGAGCCGATGCTTCTTCAGCGTCTCCTCGACACCCTGGGCGGCCTGATGGCCCGGGTCGATGATGACGCACTCCTCACCGGCGGCGGGGGCGACCACGTAGCAGTTGGTGCCCCAAGCGCCTGCGGGGAACCCGGCAATCAGCACGTTCGTCCTCAATCGTCGTCCGGCGGGAGGCTGCAGACAGGAATCCTGCTGCTCAGAGCCTACCGGCGCCGCTCATTACACAGCGAACCCATATACGGTACGGCCTATCCCAGCCCGGACAGCAGTAGCAGACACGTACAAGGAGACGACCCGGTGGTCACGAGCGATCAGCGACGGCGACAGCTCGCCAAGGAGAAGTACGAGCGCCAGCAGAAGCGCCGGGCCGAGGCCCGGAAGAAGTCGCGCCAGCGCGCGGCTGTGATCGGCGCGGCGGTGGCCGTGGTGATCGCGACGCTGGTGGGCCTGATCGTCGGCGGGGTCTTCGACAAGGACAAGAAGGACCAGGCCGCGGACCCGTCCGCGAGCCCGTCGGCCTCGGCGAGCGAGCCGGCGCCCAAGCAGTCCCCCTCGCCGGAGATGGCGATCGACCAGAAGGCGAAGTACACCTTCGCGCTGAAGACCAGCGCGGGTGACATCAACTTCACGATGGACGCGGCGAAGACCCCGCAGACCGTGAACTCCTTCAAGTCGCTCGCCGACAAGGGTTACTTCGACAACACCAAGTGCCACCGGCTGACGGCCGGCGGGATCTTCGTGCTCCAGTGCGGCGACCCCGAGGGCACCGGCCAGGGCGGCCCGGGCTACAACATCCCGGACGAGAACCTGGACTCCCTGGGCAAGGCCAACGAGCAGGGCCAGGTCGTGTACCCGGCCGGCACGGTGGCGATGGCCAACACCGGCCAGCCCGGCTCGGGCGGCAGCCAGTTCTTCCTGGTCTACAAGGACAGCCCGCTGACGCCGACCTACACGCCGTTCGGCCAGATCGACGCGGCCGGCCTGAAGGTCCTTGAGGAGATCGCGAAGGCCGGTACGGTCGACGGCGGCCAGGACGGCGCGCCGAAGACCGAGGTAAAGATCGAGAAGGGCTCGGTCACGCAGAACTGACGTGATGCGGCGACCCCGGGCCCGGCCGGCCCGCCGCCCCGTACGCCGATATTCCGTCGTGCGGGATGCGGACAGCCGGCCCGGCGGTCGCCTATGTTGGCGTTGTGCAGGGCGGGCGCTGCCCGCCCCAGGAAACTGTGGACGATGCCCAGGGGGTGAACCCCTCGCAAGGCATCAGGTGGAGGAGGCGCTGTGAGCAGCGACCCGTGGGGCCGAGTCGACGAGACGGGCACCGTGTACGTGCGTACTTCCGATGGCGAGCAGGTCGTCGGATCGTGGCAGGCCGGCACCCCTGAGGAGGCCCTGGCCTATTTCGAGCGCAAGTACGAGGGCCTGGTGGTCGAGATCGGTCTCCTCGAAAAGCGGGTGCGGACCACTGATCTGTCCGCCAAGGACGCCCAGACGGCGATCGACCACCTGCGCACGCAGGTCGACGAGCACCACGCCGTGGGTGACCTGGACGCCCTGCGGGTGCGGCTGGACAAGCTGGTCACGACCGTGGAGTCCCGGCGCGAGGAGCGCAAGGCGGCGAAGGCCAAGCAGACGGACGAGGCCCGTGCGGCCAAGGACGCGCTGGTCGTCGAGGCCGAGCAGCTGGCCCAGAGCGACCAGTGGCGCAGCGCCGGTGAGCGGCTGCGCGCCCTGGTGGACATCTGGAAGGGGCTGCCGCGCCTGGACCGCAAGTCGGACGACGAGCTGTGGCACCGGTTCTCCCACGCCCGTTCGGCCTTCTCCAAGCGCCGCAAGGCGCACTTCGCCTCGCTGGACGCGCAGCGCGAGGACGCCCGCAAGGTGAAGGAGCGGCTGGTCGCGGAGGCCGAGTCGCTGTCGAAGTCGACCGACTGGGGTCCGACGGCCGCCCGCTACCGCGAGCTGATGGCGGACTGGAAGGCGGCGGGCCGGGCGCAGCGCGAGTCCGAGGACGACCTGTGGAACCGGTTCCGCGGTGCGCAGGACGTGTTCTTCGCGGCCCGCAGCGAGGTCTTCGCCGAGCGTGACGCCGAGCAGATCGAGAACCTGAAGCTCAAGGAGGACCTGGCCGACGAGGCCGAGAAGCTCGTCCCGATCACGGACCTGAAGGCGGCCCGTGCCGCGTTCCGCTCGCTCAACGAGCGCTGGGAGGCCATCGGCCACGTGCCGCGGGACGCCCGGCCGAAGGTCGAGGGCCGCATGCACTCGGTCGAGCGGGCGATCCAGGAGGCCGAGGAGGGCGAGTGGCGTCGTACGAACCCGGAGGCGCGGGCCCGTGCGGCCGGTCTGACGGGTCAGCTCCAGGCGGCGGTCGACAAGCTGCGTGAGCAGGTCGACGCGGCGCGCGCGGCGGGCAACAACGCCAAGGCCGACAAGCTGTCGCGCGAGCTGGAGGGCCGCCAGGCCCTGCTGGACCAGGCTCTGAAGGGCCTGGAGGAGTTCGGCGGCTGACAGCCCGCCCCGCACGAAGGAGGCGGCCCCGGTACGCGAGTACCGGGGCCGCCTTTTCGCTGCCGTGGGCCGCCGTGGGCTACGGGCGCCGCGCCGAGGTCACGCGGTAGACGTCGTAGACGCCCTCGACGCCGCGGACGGCCTTCAGGACGTGTCCCAGGTGCTTGGGGTCGCCCATCTCGAAGGTGAACCGCGAGGTGGCCACCCGGTCGCGGGAGGTCTGGACGGCCGCCGACAGGATGTTGACGTGCTGGTCCGAGAGCACCCGGGTGACGTCCGACAGCAGCCGGGACCGGTCCAGCGCCTCGACCTGGATGGCGACCAGGAAGACCGAGGACTGGGTGGGGGCCCACTCGACCTCCAGCATCCGCTCGGGCTGCTGGGAGAGGGAGTCGACGTTGACGCAGTCCGCGCGGTGAACCGATACGCCACTGCCGCGCGTGACGAAGCCGATGATCGGGTCGCCCGGCACCGGGGTGCAGCAGCGGGCCAGCTTGACCCACACGTCGTCGACGCCCTTGACGACGACACCCGGGTCGGCGTTGCTGCGCCGCTTGCGGCCGCGCGCGGGCGGGATCGACTCCTCGATGTCCTCGTTGGCCGCCTCCTCGCCGCCGAGGGCCGCCACCAGCTTCTGCACGACGCCCTGCGCGGCCACGTGGCCCTCGCCGATCGCCGCGTACAGGGAGGAGATGTCGGGGTAGCGCATCTCGTGGGCGAGGGTGACGAGCGAGTCGCCGGTCAGGATGCGCTGGATCGGCAGGTTCTGCTTGCGCATCGCCCGCGCGATGGCGTCCTTGCCGTGCTCGATGGCCTCGTCGCGGCGCTCCTTGGAGAACCAGGCGCGGATCTTGTTGCGGGCCCGCGGGGACTTGACGAAGCCGAGCCAGTCGCGGGACGGGCCCGCGCCCTCGGCCTTGGAGGTGAAGACCTCGACCAGGTCGCCGTTGTCGAGCGTGGACTCCAGCGGGACGAGCCGGCCGTTGACCCGGGCCCCTATGGTGCGGTGGCCGACCTCGGTGTGGACCGCGTACGCGAAGTCCACGGGGGTGGCACCGGCGGGCAGCGCGATGACGTCGCCCTTGGGGGTGAAGACGAAGACCTCGTTGCGGGAGAGGTCGAAGCGCAGGGAGTCGAGGAACTCGCCCGGGTCCTCGGTCTCCTTCTGCCAGTCCAGCAGCTGGCGCAGCCATGCCATGTCGTTGACCGTGTCCTGGCCGGCGCTGCCCTTGGCGGCCTGCGGGACGTCGGTGCGGACCTTGGAGGTGCCCGCGACGGTCTGCTGCTTGTACTTCCAGTGCGCGGCGATGCCGTACTCGGCGCGGCGGTGCATGTCGAAGGTGCGGATCTGGAGCTCGACCGGCTTGCCGCTGGGTCCGATGACCGTCGTGTGGAGCGACTGGTACATGTTGAACTTGGGCATCGCGATGTAGTCCTTGAACCGGCCGGGGACCGGGTTCCACCGCGCGTGCACGGTGCCCAGGGCCGCGTAGCAGTCCCGGACGGTGTCGACGAGGACACGGATGCCCACCAGGTCGTAGATCTCCGCGAAGTCACGGCCGCGGACGATCATCTTCTGGTAGACGCTGTAGTAGTGCTTCGGGCGGCCGGTCACGGTCGCCTTGATGCGGGCGGCCCTGAGGTCGACCTGCACCTCATCGGTGACGACGGCGAGGTACTCGTCGCGCTTGGGCGCGCGCTCGGCGACCAGGCGCACGATCTCGTCGTACATCTTCGGGTAGAGGATCGCGAAGGAGAGGTCCTCGAGCTCCCACTTGATCGTGTTCATGCCCAGCCGGTGAGCCAGCGGGGCATAGATCTCAAGGGTCTCGCGGGCCTTCTTCTCCTGCTTCTCCCGCTTGAGGTAGCGCATGGTGCGCATGTTGTGCAGCCGGTCGGCGAGCTTGATCACCAGGACGCGCGGGTCCTTGGCCATCGCCACGACCATCTTGCGGACCGTCTCGGCCTGGGCCGCCTCGCCGAACTTGACCCGGTCGAGCTTGGTGACGCCGTCGACGAGCAGGGTCACGGCGTCGCCGAAGTCGCGGCGCAGGTCCTCCAGGCCGTACTCGGTGTCCTCGACCGTGTCGTGGAGCAGACCGGCCATGAGAGTGGCCGGATCCATACCGAGCTCGGCGAGGATGGTCGTCACCGCGAGCGGGTGGGTGATGTACGGGTCGCCGCTCTTGCGCTTCTGGCCGCGGTGCCAGCGCTCGGCCACCTGGTAGGCCTGTTCCAGCTGGCGCAGCGTCGACGTCTCGATCTTCGGGTCGTTGCTGCGGACTATGCGGAGCAGGGGCTCCAGAACCGGGTTGTACGGGTTCGAGCGCTGCACGCCGAGCCGGGCGAGGCGGGCGCGCACCCGGTTGGAGGACCCGGCGGACTTCGCCGGCGCGGGCTTGACCGGCGGCACGGGCGGAGCCGGCGGGGGCGTGGCGGGAACCGCCGTGGCCGGCTCGGCCTTCGGGTCGGGCTGCGCGGCGGAGATTGGCTGGACCTCGTCTGGCAAGAGCGCTCCTCAGCGGATCCGGTGCCCGTGTCCGGTCCGGACAACCCATGG
This sequence comes from Streptomyces avidinii, assembly GCF_045161815.1. NCBI lineage: Bacteria > Bacillati > Actinomycetota > Actinomycetes > Kitasatosporales > Streptomycetaceae > Streptomyces > Streptomyces avidinii. The sequence continues at coordinate 6,881,424 of NZ_CP108863.1, read as the reverse complement.
TAGCGAGGGTTCCGCGCCCCCGTTCCCCGAGCCTCCGCCACGAACGCCGGGGCAGCCGAGATACAGCCCCGCCGGCGTTTGAGGCGCGGGGGTTCGGGGGCGGCGCCCCCGGCAACGGCGCCGCAGCCGGAAACGACAGCGGCGGGCACCCGGAAGAACCGGATACCCGCCACTCGGCAAAGCAGAGGTCAGACCACGATCAGCGCGTCCAGCGGAGCCCCCGCAAGGGAAGGAGCCAGCTTGGCCCGGCCCGGGAGGAACGACAGCTCCATCAGGACCGCCACGCCGGCGACCTCGGCCCCGGCCCGCCGGATCAGCGAGAGCGAGGCCTCCGCCGTACCGCCGGTGGCCAGCACGTCGTCGATGACCATGACCCGGTCACCGGCCGCCAGGTCCTCGGCGTGGACCTCGATCTCCGCCGTGCCGTACTCCAGCTCGTACGACTGCGCGAGCGTCGCGCCCGGCAGCTTCCCGGCCTTGCGCACCGGCACGAAGCCGATGCCGGCCTGCACGGCGACCGGGGCCGCCAGGATGAACCCGCGCGCCTCCAGACCGACGATCTTCGTCGCGCCGTACTGCCCGGCCAGTTCCACCAGCGTGTCCGTCAGCGCGGCGAACGCCTTCGGGTCCGCCAGCAGCGGGGTGATGTCCTTGAACATCACGCCCGGCTTCGGGTAGTCCGGCACGTCCTTGATCCGGCTGAGCAGCAGCGCCCGGCCGTCCTCGGACAGCGGCCCGGTCAACGCCGCCGCCCCGGCCGGCCCTGCGCCACGACCTGCGGCTCGTCCTCGGTCTCGTAGCCCTCGTCCGGGGACTCGCCCTTGGCGGCCGCGGCCGCCCGCTTGGCGAGCACCCGCTTCTTGAGCGCCTTCATCGCCGGCTCGCGCTCCTTGAGGTCGACGACCAGCGGGGTCGCGATGAAGATCGAGGAGTACGCACCGGCCGCGAGGCCGACGAACAGCGACAGCGAGATGTCGTTGAGCATGCCCGCGCCCAGGAAACCGCCACCGATGAACAGCAGGGCACCGACCGGGAGCAGCGCCACGACCGTGGTGTTGATCGAGCGGACCAGGGTGCCGTTGATGCTGCGGTTGGCGACCTCGCTGTACGTGAAGCGGGTCTGCTTCGTGATGTCCTTAGAGCCCTCCTTGAGACCGTCGAAGACGACGACGGTGTCGTAGAGGGAGTAACCGAGGATCGTCAGCAGACCGATGACCGTACCCGGGGTGACCTCGAAGCCGACGAGCGCGTAGATGCCGACGGTGATCGTGAGGTCGTGGATCAGGGCGATCAGCGCCGCGACCGCCATCCGCCACTCGAAGGCGATGGCCAGGTAGATCACCACGAGGACCATGAAGATGCCGAGGCCGGTCCACGCCTTGTTGGCGATCTGCTCGCCCCAGCTGGGACCGACCAGGTCGGCGTTGATACCGGCCTGGTCGACCTTGAGGTCGGTGGCGAGCTGCTTCTTCACGTCGGTGGCGGCGTCGGTGTCCACACCCGAGATCTGGATGCGCAGGCCACCGGTGCCGAGCTCCTGGACGATCGCGTCGTGGCCGGAGGCCTTCTCCGCGAACTCACGGGCCTTGGGCTCCGAGACGGCCGTCTTCGGGGTGGTGAAGACCGCACCGCCCTTGAACTCGATGCCCATGTTGAGGCCCTGGACGGCCAGGGCGACGATCGCCGTGATGGTGATCAGGATGGAAACGCCGTACCAGAGAAAGCGCTTGCCGACGAAGTCGTAGCCGACCTCACCGCGGTACAGCTTGGCGCCGAGATCTCCAAGCTTCGACATCTCTCACGCCTCCTTTGCGTCGACGGGGGCGGGGGCGGAACCGGTACGGCGGGACCGGCGCAGCGGAGGCTTCGCGCCCAGCCGCTTCGGGTCCAGCCCGGACCACGGGTGACCGCTGGCGAAGAACTTCGTGCGCGCCAGCAGCGTCATGATCGGCTTGGTGAAGAGGAACACCACGACCACGTCGAGCAGGGTCGTCAGACCCAGTGTGAAGGCAAAGCCCTGGACCTTGCCGACGGTGACGATGAACAGCACCGCGGCGGCCAGGAACGACACGAAGTCGGAGACCAGGATCGTGCGGCGGGCGCGCGGCCAGGCACGCTCGACGGCCGGACGCAGGGTGCGGCCCTCGCGGATCTCGTCCCGGATGCGCTCGAAGTACACGATGAACGAGTCCGCCGTGATACCGATCGCCACGATCGCACCGCAGACGGCGGGCAGGTTCAGCGCGAAGCCGATGCCCTTTCCGAGCAGCGCCATGATCGTGTAGGTCAGGATCGCGGAGACCAGGAGGCTGATGATGGCGACGAACGCCAGGCCCCGGTAGTACACCAGCAGGTAGATGACCACGAGGAGCAGGCCGATGGCACCGGCGATCAGGCCGGCCTTCAGCTGCTCGCCGCCGAGCGCGGCGGTGACGGTCGTGACGCTGTCCTCCTGGAAGGACAGCGGCAGGGCGCCGTACGAGAGCATGTTGCCCAGGTCCTGCGCGGACTGCTGGGTGAAGCCGCCGGAGATCTCGGCATTGCCACCGGTCAGCGCCTGGCTCACGGACGGGTCGGAGATGACCTGCCCGTCGAGCACGATCGCGAACTGGTTCTGCGGCATCTGCTTGGTGGCCAGCTCACCGGTGATCTTGGCGAACTTGTCGGCGCCCTTGTCGGTGAACTGCATGGTGACGATCCACTGGCCGCGCTGGGGGTCGATCTGACCCTTGGCGTCCTTCACGTCCTGGCCGTTGACCTGGGCCGGGCCGAGGACCCACTTGCCCCAGGCGGTACCGCGCTGGCCGCAGGCGACCATCGGCTCCTCGGGCTTGGCGCCCGCGCCGGCGGCGGCGCGCTGCGCCTCGACGTTGCAGTCCAGCGCCGCGAACTTGGCCTGGAGGGCCGCGGCCGCGGCCTCGTCGCCGGTGGGCGGCGCGGAGGCGGAGGCGGAGGGCGACGGAGCCTTGTCGTCTGCCTTCTTCGACTCGCTCGCCGAGGGCGAGGGAGTGGGCGCGGCCGGGGCCTTGAGGGCCTCACTGAGCGCGCGGCCCTGGGAAGTGGCGCTGGACGACGGGGTGGCCGAGGGGCTGCTCTTGCCGTCCCCTGCCTTGGGAGCTCCGGAGCCGCTCGCGGAGGGGCTCGGGCTCGGAGTGCCCTCGGGAGCGGCCGGGGAGCCGTCCGCGAAGGCGATGACCGGGCGGAAGTACAGCTGGGCGGTGGTACCGACCTGCTCGCGCGCCTGCTGCTCGTTCGTCCCCTTGGGGATGTTCACGATGATGTGGTCGCGGCCCTGCGTCTGGACCTCGGCCTCCGACACGCCGAGCCCGTTCACACGGCGCTCGATGATGCCGACCGCCGTGTTCATGTTCGTCTCGTTGATCGCGTCCGGCTTCCCGGGCTCGCTCTTGGCCTTGAGCGTGATGCTCGTGCCGCCGGCGAGGTCGATGCCCAGCCTGGGAGTCGTCTGCTTCGTGAGGAACATCCCCGCGGTGAGCGCCACCATCGCGATCAGGATGATCGCCAGGGCACGCCCCGGCCTCCCCTGAGCCCCCGTGGGCCGCCGGCCCTTCTTCGGTGCTGCCACCTTGTCGTTTCTCCCTGTCCAACCGTCCCGCGCCGGGTCAGCGCGTGGACGGCCACGAAATGTGTGGTGGGGACCCCTGCCCCCCGCAGAAGTGTCACAGACGGGGACCGTGCCGGTCGCCGGTCAGGCGCCTCCACGGTCCCCGGCCGCGCGTTACTTCGCGCCGGCCTCGCCGTCGGACTTGCCGTCCTTGGGCTCGTCGTCGCCCTTGGGCGCGTCCTCGTCCTTCTTGCCCAGGTCGAGCTTGGGAGCCTCGTCCTCGTCCTTGGTGAGGTCCGTCTTCGGAGCCTCGGTCAGCGAGGAGGCGTCGTCCGGTACGACCGGCGCGTCGGCCGTCGCGTCGTCGCTGACACCGTGGACGATGCGGTTGTACTCCGCGTCCTCGAGGACGGCGCCGATGGAGTTCTTCGCGAAGATCGCGTGGACGCCGGGAGCCACCTCGAGGGTGACGGTGTCGTCACCGATGCCCTTCACCGTGGCGTACATGCCGCCGATGGTGCGGACCCCGGTGCCGGGCGTCATCTGGTCGCGCATCTGCGCGGCTGCCTGCTGCTTCTTCTTCGCGGAGCGGGTCATCAGGAACATCGCCCCGATGAGCACGATGAACGGGAGGAGTGTCACGAGATTCACGGGACGGAGATCCTTCGCACGACCGCACGCGGACGGCGGCCTTTTCTACGGGGGTGGGCACACCGACCCGAAGGGTCGGCATCGGCGGAGTCTAGGCGAGTCCGTACCGATGGAACAACGCCCAGCATGGCACCGCAGTTCCTGAGGGGTCGAACCTCCGCGCCGTCAGGCCCCGAACAAGCCCTGTTGTCCGCTTGATCCACTCCCGCCCTGCTGAGGCGGTACAAGCCCCAGGTGAGCCCATGCGGCGGGCGTCGCAACCCGTCCCCGGGGGGTGCGCGCGAGCAGCCCCTCGCGGACCAGGAAGGGCTCGGCGACCTCCTCCACGGTCTCCCGCTCCTCACCGACCGCCACGGCGAGGGTCGACAGACCCACCGGGCCGCCGCCGAACAGCTTGAGGAGGGCTTCGAGAACGGCCCGATCCAGTCGGTCGAGCCCGCGCCCGTCCACCTCGTACACCTGGAGGGCCGTACCGGCCACCTCGCGGTTGATCACACCGTCGGCCCGGACCTGGGCGTAATCGCGGACGCGGCGCAGCAGCCGGTTGGCGATGCGCGGGGTGCCGCGGGAGCGGCCGGCGATCTCGGCGGCGCCGGCGGTGTCGATCTCCACGTCGAGGAGGCGGGCGGAGCGGTGGATGACGCGTTCCAGCTCCTCGGGGGCGTAGAACTCCATGTGCCCGGTGAAGCCGAAGCGGTCCCGCAGCGGCGGGGGCAGCAGTCCGGCCCGGGTGGTGGCGCCGACCAGCGTGAAGGGCGGCAGCTCCAGCGGGATCGCGGTGGCTCCGGGGCCCTTGCCGACGATCACGTCGACGCGGAAGTCCTCCATGGCCATGTAGAGCATCTCCTCGGCGGGCCGGGACATGCGGTGGATCTCGTCGAGGAAGAGGACCTCGCCCTCCTGGAGGGAGGACAGGATCGCGGCGAGGTCGCCGGCGTGCTGGATGGCGGGGCCGGAGGTGATGCGGATCGGCGCGCCCATCTCGGCCGCGATGATCATGGAGAGGGTGGTCTTGCCGAGGCCGGGCGCGCCGGAGAGCAGGACGTGATCGGCGGTGGCTCCGCGCTGCCGGGCCGCCTTGAGGACGAGGTCCAGCTGCTGGCGGACCTTCTCCTGGCCGACGAACTCGCCGAGGTCCTTGGGGCGCAGGGCCGCCTCGACGGCGGTGTCCTCACCGTCGGCGGCGGCGGCCACGATCCGGTCGTCGCTCTCGTCTTCCCAGTTCACGCTGTCAGTCTGCCTTCTCGGTTCGTACGGTGGTCGGTCGCCTGCCGCGCCGCTCCGAATCCAGCCCCTCCGGCGTTCGAGGAGCGGGGTCCGGGGCGGAGCCCCGGTATTTAGGCCTCGCCGGGGTTCGAGGCGCGGGTCCGGGCAGAGCCCGGCGGGCAGCGGCGCGCGGCTAGCGGGCCCGGTTCAGGGACTGCAGGGCGGCTCGCAGCAGCTGCGGAACCGGGGCCGAACCGCCGGCGGCAATGGCGGCCTCGGCCTGCGGGGTGACCGCCGCGACCGCGTCCTCCGCATCGCGCGAGGCGTAGCCGAGGCCGATCAGCGCGGCGGAGAGCTGCTCTGTCCAGGGCGCGGGCCCGGAGGCCGCGGCGCGCTGGGCGCCCACGAGGCCGCTGCTGCCCAGCGGAGCCCCGAGCTTGCCCTTCAGTTCGAGGAGGAGCTTCTGGGCACCCTTCTTGCCGATGCCCGGTACCGCCACCAGCGCCTTCTCGTCCCCGGTGGAGACGGCCAGCCGCAGCGCGTCCGGGCTGTGCACGCCGAGCATGGCCTGTGCGAGCCGGGGCCCGACCCCACTGGCGGTCTGCAGGACCTCGAAGGCCTGGCGCTCGTCGTCGTCGGCGAAGCCGTACAGGGTCAGCGAGTCCTCCCGTACGACGAGGGAGGTGGACAACCGGGCCGCTTCCCCGATCCGCAGTCCGGCGATCGTGTTCGGCGTGCAGTGCACGGCCATGCCCACTCCCCCGACCTCGATCACGGCAAGGGTGGGGGCGAGTGCGGCGACGGGGCCGCTGACGAAGGCGATCATCGGGTACGGCCTTTCGAGGCGTGCAGGGCGACCGCCTGCTGGAGGCGGTTCTGGGCGGGGGCCCGCCAGATGTGACAGATGGCCAGGGCGAGGGCGTCGGCGGCGTCCGCCGGCTTGGGCGGCGCGTCCAGCCTGAGCAGCCGGGTGACCATCGCGCCGACCTGGGCCTTGTCGGCCCGGCCGCTGCCGGTGACGGCGGCCTTGACCTCGCTGGGGGTGTGCAGGGCGACCGGTATCCCGCGGCGGGCGGCGCACAGCATCGCGACGGCGCTCGCCTGGGCGGTGCCCATCACGGTGCTGACGTTGTGCTGGCTGAACACCCGCTCCACGGCGACGACTTCGGGCCGGTGCGTGTCGAGCCACTCCTCGATGCCCTGCTCGATGGCGACGAGCCGGTGGCCCAACTCCGCGTCCGCGGGCGTCCGTACGACGCCCACGCCGAGCATGGTCAGGGGCCGGCCCGCGACACCCTCGACGACGCCGACGCCGCACCGCGTCAGCCCCGGGTCCACACCGAGTACGCGCACCCCGCCCCCCCTTCTTCTCGCTGCTCGATCGATTGATCGATGGTTCAGGTCGCCAGACTAACCACTGCCTCTGACAGCACGACGGGCCGACAGGGTGTGTCCCTGTCGGCCCGTGGAAATCGTGCTCGGCTCAGGCGTCGACCTTGGCCATGACCTCGTCCGAGACGTCGAAGTTGGCGAAGACGTTCTGCACGTCGTCGCTGTCCTCCAGCGCGTCGATCAGCTTGAAGATCTTGCGCGCGCCCTCTTCGTCCAGCTCGACCTGCATGGTCGGCAGGAAGTTGGAGTCGGCCGAGTCGTAGTCGATGCCCGCCTGCTGGAGCGCGGTACGGACCGCGACCATGTCGGTGGCCTCGCTGATGATCTCGAAGCTGTCGCCGAGGTCGTTGACCTCTTCGGCACCCGCCTCGAGCACCGTCTCCAGGACGTCGTCCTCGGAGAGCTCGCCCTTGGGCAGCAGGACGACACCCTTGCGGTTGAACAGGTACGAGACCGAGCCCGGGTCGGCCATCGAACCGCCGTTGCGGGTCATGGCGACGCGCACGTCGGACGCGGCACGGTTGCGGTTGTCGGTGAGGCACTCGATGAGCACCGCGACACCGTTGGGACCGTAGCCCTCGTACATGATCGTCTCGTAGTCGGCGCCGCCGGCCTCAAGTCCACCGCCGCGCTTGACCGCGGAGTCGATGTTCTTGTTCGGGACCGAGCTCTTCTTGGCCTTCTGAATGGCGTCGAAGAGCGTCGGGTTGCCATCGATGTCGGCGCCGCCCATACGGGCCGCGACCTCGATGTTCTTGATCAGCTTCGCGAAGAGCTTGCCGCGCTTGGCGTCAACCACGGCCTTCTTGTGCTTCGTCGTAGCCCATTTAGAGTGGCCGGACATCTGCCTGTCTCCTTCGCGTCACCAACAATGTTCGCCTCAGATCCTACCGGGACGCCGTTACAGCCCGGCGCGCACCATGTCGACGAAGTAGGCGTGGACGCGGTCGTCTCCGGTCAGCTCGGGGTGGAACGAGGTCGCGAGGACGTTGCCCTGGCGCACGGCGACCGTGTGGCCGTCGTACGTGGCGAGCACCTCGGCGGCGGCGCCGACCGACTCGACCCAGGGCGCGCGGATGAAGACGCCCTCGACCGGGCCGCCCGCTATGCCCGCGAAATCGATCTTCGCTTCGAAGGACTCGTTCTGGCGGCCGAACGCGTTGCGGCGGACGATCATGTCGATGCCGCCCAGGGTCTCCTGGTCCTCACGGCCGTCCAGGAGCTTGTCCGCCAGCATGATCATGCCTGCGCAGGTGCCGTACACGGGCATGCTGGCGGCCACGCGCTCACGCAGCGGCTCCAGCATGCCGAACAGCACGGCGAGCTTCGACATGGTGGTGGACTCGCCGCCGGGGATCACCAGGGCGTCGACCTCGGCGAGCTCCTCGGGGCGCCGGATCGGCCTGGCCACGGCGTCCGCCGCGGCCAGGGCGATCAGGTGCTCCCGTACGTCGCCCTGGAGAGCCAGGACACCGATCACGGGGGTGTTCGTCATGACCGATTACCAGCCGCGGTTGGCGTAGCGCTCGGACTCGGGGAGGGTGTCGCAGTTGATGCCGACCATGGCCTCGCCCAGGTTGCGGGAGGCGTCCGCGATGATCTTCGGGTCGTCGTAGAAGGTGGTGGCCTTCACGATGGCGGCGGCGCGCTTGGCCGGGTCGCCCGACTTGAAGATGCCGGAGCCGACGAAGACGCCCTCGGCACCGAGCTGGCGCATCAGCGCGGCGTCGGCCGGGGTGGCGACGCCACCGGCGGAGAACAGCACGACCGGGAGCTTGCCGAGCTCGGCAACTTCCTTGACGAGCTCGTACGGCGCGCGCAGCTCCTTGGCGGCGGCGAACAGCTCGTTGTTGTCGTAGCCGCGCAGGCGGGCGATCTCGTTCTTGATCTGGCGCAGGTGGCGAACGGCCTCGACGACGTTGCCGGTGCCGGCCTCGCCCTTCGAGCGGATCATGGCCGCGCCCTCGGCGATGCGGCGCAGGGCCTCGCCCAGGTTGGTGGCGCCACAGACGAAGGGGGTGGTGAACGCCCACTTGTCGGAGTGGTTGACCTCGTCGGCCGGGGTCAGGACCTCGGACTCGTCGATGTAGTCGACGCCGAGGGACTGCAGGACCTGGGCCTCGACGAAGTGGCCGATGCGGGACTTGGCCATGACCGGGATCGAGACGGCCTCGATGATCTCTTCGATCATGTTGGGGTCCGACATGCGCGCGACGCCGCCGTCCTTGCGGATGTCGGCCGGGACCCGCTCCAGGGCCATGACGGCCACGGCGCCGGCGTCCTCGGCGATCTTCGCCTGCTCGGCGTTGACCACGTCCATGATCACGCCGCCCTTCAGCTGCTCGGCCATGCCGCGCTTGACGCGCGAGGTGCCGATCGCCGACTCGGCGGACTGGGGGGAGGTGGGAAGCGTGCTCACGGATTGACCTCACTCGAAAGGAAGACGGGGTACTGCTCGTACTACTCGGCTGAGGAAACCCCAGGGGATCAGTCCACTACAAGGGCCAATGTGGAGCCTGTGGCTCCTTGATTTGTCCCTCACGGCCCTTGGAAGCCCTAGATCGGCCGTTCTGCAAGATCCACCGGCGGCTCGTCGTCCATTTCGAAGGCGAGCGGGAAGGGCGCGTGTCCCGCCAGTCTGAACCAGCGGACCTTGCGATGCCTGCGCAGCGCGCGGGCGGCCCGTACCGAGTCGTTGAGGAAGCGCCGCGCCATCGGCACCCGGCGGACGGCCGCCGCCAGATCCTCCGTGGCCTCCGCCCCGCCGGGGGCCGCCTTGAGCACGTCGACCTGGTCGGAGTCGGCGAAGACCGCCCGCAGCGCCTGGCTGAGCTCGCTCTCGGCGACCTCGCGGTGGTCCTCCTCGGCCTGCCGGGCGGCGTGCGCGGCCTCGTACAGCACCAGGGAGGAGGCGGGGTCGAGCACCCCGGACGTGGCCACCTCCAGCACGACGGAGGCACGCCGCACGAGCTGCGCGTCGAGCGCGGCCCGCGCGGCGTCCATCCGCGAGTGCAGCCGGTCGAGCCGGCCGGCGGTCCAGCTGAGGTAGACCCCGATGACTCCGAGAGCCAGGGCGATCCAGACAAGGGTTTCGATCACGCTGCGCGACCCTACCCGTTTGGATGCGCCCGCTCCGAGTCGGACCCGCTCACGTGCGGGGCAGGCAGCGGCCCACCGCCGCCTCGATCTCACCGGGTGCAGTCACCGTCGGTGCGTCGGCTTTCCAGTGCGGTCGGGCGGCGGCGAGTTTGGCGGCCAGTTCCTGACACAGCCTGCGCCGCTCGTCCGCGTCGTCCGTCCCGGCGATGAGCCGGCCCCAGCGCACCGTGTCGACCACCGCGGATTTCATCGCCTCGTAGCCGAGGTAGAAGTCGAGGTCGTCCCGCCAGCCCTCGCAGCACTCGTCGGGCGCCGACCGTTGCCACGCCTCTGTCAGTGTCCGACGGTCGGCTGGTGTGCAGGACATCTTGTGGAGGTGGTCCGCGAGGTCGTACACGGGATCCCCCCACAGGGCGAGCTCCCAGTCGAGGAAGGCGACGTGACCGCTCTCGGCCAAAATCATGTTCTTGCGGTGGATGTCCGCGTGCAGCAGGCGGAAGGGGCGCCGGGCCAGTCGGTGCGCCCGCCCCATGAGCACGTGACACGGGTCGTCCGGGACCCCGAGCGCCTCGTAAAGGTCGCACACCGCCGAGTCACCCCGGTGGCGGATAGCGCGTACGAGCTCCAGGAGCAGACCGGCGAAGCCGGGTGTGTCGCCGTCCTGTGGCCAGCCGGCCGGCGTCGGGGGCAGCGCGGTGGCCGGGACCCGAAGGAGGGTCCCGAAGAACCCCTCTACGGCCTTCAGCACGGCGTCGGGCAGCGGCTTGCCGTCCGGGGCAAGCTCGTCGACGCGCCGTCCGGGAACATACTCGTGGATCTGAAAATCGGGGTTCCGGGCGGCGTGCAGGAGCCGCGGAGCAGCGGGTACGTAAGCGTCGATCGCTGCCAGGAGTTCGTCCTCGGACCAGCAGGTGAGGTCCATGGGCTCCGATTCGGCGGACCGGATCCGGACGAGCACCGGGCCCGCTTCGGTCTCCACCTTGACGTTCCGGTTGTAGAAGCCGGCGAGGGTCGTGCGCCGGGTGGCAGCCCGCTCGTACAGCTCGAACGCGTCCACAGCTACGCCTCCCGCCAGGGGGCGAGGATGTCAGCGACCCGCTCCACGGTCAGATCCGGGGGAGAGCCCCACAGCCGGCGGGCAGCGTTCACCTTCTTCGCGAGACGTCCGATGAGGAAGTCCCGCTGGGAGCGTGTGGCGGCGGCCAGCTGCTTCGAGTAGCGGACCGTGTCGACGATCGCCGATTTGATCCGCTCGTGTGCCACGTAGAGGTTCAGGTCGTCGACCGGACCGGCCGTGTACTGAGCCGGCAGCAGCTCGCGCCACCGCTCGAACACAGCGGCCCGTTGGTCCTCCGGGTAGTCCATCTTGTGGAAGTGGATCCCGATCTCGTACATCGGGTCGCCCCAGAGCGCCAGCTCCCAGTCGAGGAACCAGGTCGCGCCATCGGCCACGATCATGTTCTTGCGGTGGAGATCGGCGTGGAGCACGGCGAAGGGCCGGGAGGTCAGGGTGTCCCACCTGGACTCCACCACGGCCAGCGGGTCGGCCGGGATGCCGAGCTCCGCGAACGCCTCCCGGTACTCCTCCCCGTATGTCGAGTGGACGTCTCGGGTGAGACCCGCCAGCAGGCGTCCGAAGCCGCTGCTGTCGCCCGCTGTCGGCCAGTGGTCCGGCACCTCCGGGGCCTTCTCCTGCGGGATCCTCACCAGCTGGTCCATGAGCGTCACCACATCGGCCAGCACGTTGTCGGGTACGGAGGTACCGCGGGGCGAGAAGCTGTCGAGTACCCGGCCCTCGATGAAGTGGTGGACCTGGAATCGGGGCTCTTGGGATACGTGGCGCAGCTCGGGCACCCTGCCGACGTAGGGCCGGATGCGGGCGAGGACTTCCTCCTCGCGCCACAAGCGCACATCCATCACGTCGGCGGCCGCCAGCGGGATCCGTACATTGACCTTGCCGTCCCGCGTCGGCACGCCAACGTTCCGGTTGTAGTAGCCGGCAGCGGCTTCGTCCGCCGCGAGGGCCCGGTCGTACAGTTCCATCCACGTCACGAAGCCACCTCGATGAACATCGACAAGACGCTTTCCGTCCGCTGGTGGAGCGCGTCCGCCTCGCCCGGGAGCCGGAGTGAGGGACGGGCCCGTTCGGCCAGCGCAATGATCTCCTCATCGGCCAGGCCGGTCCGCTCCGCCGCTCGGTGTATGGCCAGGATCAGCGAAGGATAGACCTGGCAGATCTCGAATTCGCGGGCGGCGTGCAGCAGCAGGCACCGTGTCGCTTCCACGTCTCCCCGCCTCAGCAGCAGGAACGCCCGGAACATGTCGGCCCGTGCGCGGCCCGAGCGGTATCCGGCCCGGTCGAGGGCGGCGTTGGCGTTCTCGAAGGACTGTTCCGCCCGGTCCAGCTGGCCCAGCCGGATCTGCGCGATGCCCATGGCGGTGTAGACCTTGCCGATCTCGTGCTGTGCACCGAGCTCGCGCTGGACCACAAGTGCCTCCCCCGCCTCGGTGACGGCCGCCTCGGGATCGGTGAAAGCGAGCAGCTCGGCCCGGTTGGTGCGGATGTTGGCGAGGCCGATGACGCTGGCGGCCGTGCGGTACTCCTCCTCCGCCTGGACCATCAGCTCCTCGGCCCGGCCGAAGTCCATAAGGAACCGGTGGCCGAGGTGCATCAGCCGCTTGAGGTCGCCCCGGACCACACGCTCCTCGGGGGCACTCAGCCCGTGGACCTCCTCGGCCAGGGCGAAGGCTCCGGCGAAGTCGCCCTGCCACATCCTGATGTCGGCCACGCACAGGCCGGCGGAAGTCCGGGCTTCCCCCTGGTGCTCCTCCCACACCTTCTCGAAGATCCGGGCGGCCAGGCTGCTCTCCCCCGCGATCCTCCGGGCATTGGCCCCCGCCAGGGCCAGCCGGGCGGCGACCACAGACCGTACCGGCGCCTCACCCGCCGAGGTGAGCACCACGGCTCCGTTGGCATCACCCAACTCGAGCTTCGACTCGGCGTCGAGGCAGTCCGCCGCGTCCCGGATGCCGGAGAGGTCGGCAGCCTCCCGTTCCTCGGCCGCGGAGGATCCCAGATAGTCCCTGAGGTCCTTGACCATGCCGTCGACCGCCTGTCGGCTGCTCATGCCGATGGCCCGGTCAGCGTGCCTGAGGATCTGCTCGGGTGACAGGTTCCCCGCGTACAGACCGTGGTAGATCGCTTCGCGGAGCGGCGAGGAACGAGCCACACCCGCACTGTCCGTCCCGCCCTCCAACCGCTCCGCCAGACCCTCCCAGTGCCCGCGGAGCACGGAGTGGACGTGCTGCCGTACCGCCGACGGGAGGTGCGTCTGCAGCGCTGCGATCATCAGCTGGTGGAGCCGGAACCAGCCCTGGGGCAGGGGGTACGCGAACGAGTAGGCGGTCAGGGACTCCCAGGTCAGCAGGTTCGTCGGGAGGTCGAAGCTCCGGCCGACGGCCCGGAACACGTCAAGGTCGAATGTGCGGGCGATGCTGAGCAGCTCCAGGATCCGCACCTCGTCGGGCGCCACGTGCTGCAGGAACCGCTGGACGATCTCTTCGGACGTCCCGGGGTCCTCGGTCCGGGCCGGATTCTGCAAGTGGGTGTCCACCGCGAGGTGCAGGTAGAAAGGCACCCCCGCGCTCGCTTCGGCGATGGACCGCTGCCTCGGGATCTCTGTGATCCCTCCCTGCGCGAGCAGGTCGAGGCGGGCAGCCATCGGCAGGCCGCCTACCCGGGCCTTGCGGATCACAGCCCCCCAATCGCTGTCGTACGCCTCCCAGGGCAGTGCCTCCCGGCTGGCCAGCACGGTCAGTCCACCCTCCAGCTGGCCGAGCAGATCACGCAACCAGGCGTCGCTGGCGAAGCTCCGTCCACCCGGCAACGGCGTGGGGACCATGGCTTCGTAGGCGTCCACGTACACCGTGTAGGGCCGCTCCGCCGCAGACTGGCGCATCTCCTCGGCGAACAGGTACGTCACCGCGTGGCCGAGTTCGGCGTTCGAGAGGCCGTCGAGTTCCTGGAGCGTCGGGTCGGCCTCGATCTGCTGGCGGCGCTGCCTGTTCTTCATCGCCCGTCCGGTGAGCCGCACGAGACCAGCCGCAGTTCCGAAGACCGGTAGCCCCATGGCGTCGTCAAGGATCTTGGAGAGCACCTCGCTCTCCTCGGCGAACGGCGTGTTCCGGCGGTCCATCTGCAGCTGGGGGTGCACGCGCTGCCACAACACGGCGTACGCGATGTCGAAGCGGTCGAACTTCACGCCCTGCGCACCGAACTCCGTACGCAGAACGGCCAGCGCGTCCTCCTGCTGCCGGAGCGTCGGCAGCTGCAGGTCCAGCCGAGCCGTTCGGAAGGACTCGGGTGTCCGTTGCCGTAACTCCTGGAGGAGGCGCGACTTCCCGATCCCCCCGATGCCGATGACGTTGAGAATCCTGGGGCGAGTCGCGATCGCCTGCAGTTCTTCGTCATACACGGCGAGGAGCGCCTCGCGGTTGAAGAACTGTCGCTGCAATGCCGAGACGCGCCGATAGCGCGGCCTGATGGACATGCCGGATCCCCCCGATTGCTCTACGGCCCGAGGCGAGACTACCCCTTTCCCGCAGGCCCGCACCTGGCGGATTCCCTGCCGAACTGGCAAGTGGCGCAACCCAGTTCGACAAAGGGAACCGCACTCGTCCGGCAACGGACGGACCGGCCCGAGCCGACCCGTCAGGAGGGCGAGGTGTCCTTCGAGAAGCCGAGGCGGGTGCGGAGGGGGATGCGTTCGTCCGTGGCCACCGCCGCCGCGCCGTCCGTCACCGTTTCGTAGACGGCCAGGATGTCCGCCCCGACCGTGGACCAGTCGAAGCGGCGGACGTGTGCCGAGCCGCGGGCGCTGAGCTCGGCCCGGCGGTCCGGGTCGCGCAGCAGGGTGATCGCCGCCGTCGCCAGGGCGTCGGCGTTCTCGTTGGCGAAGAGGTCGCCCGCCCCGCCCTGGTCCAGGACCTGAGCGAAGGCGTCCAGGTCGGAGGCGAGCACGGCCGCGCCCGCCGAGAGGGCCTCGACCAGGATGATGCCGAAGCTCTCGCCGCCGGTGTTCGGGGCGACGTACACGTCCACGCTGCGCAGCAGCCGCGCCTTGTCCTCGTCCGAGACCATGCCGAGGAATTCGACCCGCGCGCGGAGCTCCGCGGGCAGCGAGGCCACCGCTTCCTCCTCGTCACCGCGGCCCGCGACGAGCAGCCGTACGTCCGGGCAGGCCTCCACGATCTTCGGGAAGGCCGCCATCAGCACCGGCAGGCCCTTGCGCGGCTCGTCGATCCGGCCGATGAAGCCCAGGGTCTGCCCGGCCCAGTCGGGGTTGGGCTCGGCCTTGGCGAAGAAGTCCACGTCGACGCCGTTGGGGATGACGACCGCGTCGCCGCCGAGGTGCTCGACGAGCGTGCGCCGCGCGTACTCGCTCACCGCGATCCGCGCGTTGATCTTCTCCAGGGCCGGCTGCAGGATCGGGTACGCCGCGATCATCGCGCGGGACCGCGGGTTCGAGGTGTGGAAGGTCGCCACGATCGGGCCCTGCGCCGCCCAGCACGACAGCAGCCCCAGCGAGGGCGAGGCCGGCTCGTGGATGTGGATCACGTCGAAGGTGCCGTCGTGGAGCCAGCGCCGCACCCGGGCCGCCGACAGGAAGCCGAAGTTCAGCCGGGCCACCGAACCGTTGTACGGAACCGGCACCGCCCGGCCCGCCGAGACCACGTACGGCGGCAGCGGGGTGTCGTCGTCCGCGGGAGCGAGCACCGACACCTCGTGGCCGAGGCGGATCAGGTGCTCCGCCAGGTCCCGGATGTGGAACTGGACGCCACCCGGCACGTCCCACGAGTACGGGCACACGATGCCGATCTTCACAGCGCGCGCTCCTCCAGATCGTCGAGCCACAGCCGCTGCAGCATGTGCCAGTCCTCCGGGTGCCGGGCGATGCCCCACGCGAAGGCGTCCGCCAGCGCCTGCGTCATGACGGTGGTCTTCTCGGTCCGGGTCCCGGTCTCGGGCACCTCCACCTCGGGGTGGATCCGGCCGTACATCGTCGGCGTGTCGCCGTAGTGCAGGGTGGCCGGGAGCAGCACCGCCCCGGTCTGCTGGGCCAGCAGCGCCGGCCCGGCCGGCATGCGCGCCGTGGAGCCGAAGAAGTCCACCTCGACCCCGGAGGCCGACAGGTCCCGGTCCGCGACCAGGCAGACCATGCCGCCGGAGCGCAGCCGGCGGGCGAGGGTGCCGAAGGCGGCGCCGCCGCTGTGCGGCAGGACCTCCATGCCCAGGCTCTCGCGGTAGGCCACGAAGCGGTCGTAGAGACTCTCGGGCTTCAGCCGCTCGGCGACCGTGGTGAAGGGCACCCCGATGTGGCCGATGGCCCAGGCCCCGGCGAGGTCCCAGTTGGCGAGGTGCGGCAGGGCCACGACGACCCCGCGCCCGGAGGCGATGGCCTCGCGCAACAGGTGCTCGTCCTGGAACCGGACCTCGGTACTGAAGCGCTTCGGATCCATCGTCGGCAGCCGGAAGGACTCCATCCAGTAACGCATGTACGAGCGCATGCCCGCCTGCGACAGCTCGCGCAGCTGCTCCGGACCGGCGTCGGGCACCACGCGGGCCAGATTCGACTCCAGCCGCAGCACGCTCTTGCCGCGCCGCTTCCAGGCGAAGTCGGCGATCCGCCGGCCCAGCGCCACGGCGGCCGGCTCGGGCAGCTTCTTGACCCCGGCCCAGCCGAGCCCGTACAGCCCGTCGATCAGTTTGTCCTGCAGGGCTCCCATCAGGCCGCGCCACCCTCGGCGGCGGCCGCGGCGGCATCGGCCTCGGCCGACTCGCGGCGCACGGTGACCACCCGCTGGATCAGGGTGACGAGCGAGCCCACCGCCACGATCCACAGCGCGATCGGCAGCAGCGCCCCGATCCAGGACGGCACCCCGAAGGTCTGCAGCCCGGACAGGCCGGCCGCGACCAGCGAGATCACCAGGCGCTCGGCCCGCTCGATGAGCCCGTTGACGGCCACCGGCAGTCCGATCGACTCGCCGCGCGCCTTGGTGTACGAGACCACCTGGCCGCTGGCGAGGCAGAAGATCGCCACCGCGCAGAGCGCGTTGTCGTTGCCGGTGCCCGCGTACCAGAGCGCGAGACCGCCGAAGATCGCCGCGTCGGCGACCCGGTCGAGGGTGGAGTCGAGGAAGGCTCCCCACCGGCTGGAGATTCCGGCCTGGCGGGCCATGTTCCCGTCCACCAGGTCGGAGAAGACGAAGAGGGTGATCGTGATGGTGCCCCAGAAGAACTCGCCGCGGGGGAAGAACCACAGCGCTCCGGCCACCACTCCGGCCGTGCCGATCAGGGTGACCGCGTCCGGGCTCACCCCCCGCCGGAGCAGAAATGCGGCGAATGGCGTGAGAACACGCGTGAAGAATGCACGCGCGTACTTGTTCAGCATGGCCTTCCCGGAGGGTCGCTGGGCCGCACGGCCACCACGGCCACCGGCTGGCCCATCGTAGCCAGCACGCCACCGCGCGGACGCCGCGCACCCACCGGTTCGTGCCACGTAAGACGTACTTCACGCCGCCGACCGCCTCCGGTGGGCCCCGGGTACGTCCCCGGTACGACGTATGGACGGGATGTGACACCAGTGCAAAGCTCGAAGAATCCCGCATTCCTCCTCCGGGGAAGGGCCGGGAACACCGATCCGGACATCGATCCACCCACACCCAACCCTCCTCACCGTCACCACCGGGAGGCATGAGCATCATGGGAGCCACATCACACCAAGCCGGAGCCGCCGGCAGGGCACTGACGGCCGACCGCCCCTCTTCCATCCGGAATGTCGTGCTGGTCGGCCACAGCGGATCCGGCAAGACCACTCTGGTCGAAGCCCTCGCCCTGACCGCGGGAGCGGTCAACCGGGCCGGCCGCGTCGAGGACGGTGCCACCGTCTCCGACTACGACGAGATCGAGCACCGCCGACAGCGTTCCGTCCAGCTGTCCCTCGTCCCCGTCGAATGGGGCGGAATCAAGATCAATATCCTGGACACCCCCGGATACGCCGACTTCGTCGGGGAACTCAGGGCCGGTCTGCGCGCCGCGGACGCGGCCCTTTTCGTCGTCTCCGCCTCGGACGGGATCGACGGCGCCACCCGCATGGTCTGGGACGAGTGCGAGGCCGTCGGCATGCCCCGCGCCATCGTCGTGACCCACCTGGAGGCCGCCCGCTCCGACTACACGCAGATGACCACCGTCTGCGGCGAGATCTTCGGCGCCGACGACCCCGACGCGGTCATCCCCCTCTACCTGCCCCTGCACGGCCCGGCCGGCCCCGACGGGCACGCCCCCGTCACCGGCCTGCTCGGCCTGCTCTCGCAGCGCGTCTACGAGTACTCCTCGGGCGAGCGCGTCGAGCGCGACCCGGACCCCGCCGAGCTGGCCCTCATCACCGACGCCCGCGCCCGGCTGATCGAGGGGATCATCGCCGAGAGCGAGGACGAGAGCCTCATGGACCGCTACCTCGGCGGCGAGGAGATCGACCTCAAGACCCTCGTCGACGACCTGGAGCGGGCGGTGGCCCGCGGCACCTTCCACCCGGTCCTGATGGCCGCCCCCGCCGCCGACGGCGCCCGCCAGGGTCTGGGGACCGTGGAGCTCCTCGAACTGGTCACCGGCGGCTTCCCCACCCCCCTGGAGCGCGCCGCCGTCCCCGTCACCCGCCCCGACGGCTCCGCCCGGCCCGCCGTCACCTGCGATCCCGACGGCTCCCTCGTCGCCGAGGTCGTCAAGACCTCCTCCGACCCCTACGTCGGCCGCGTCTCCCTCGTCCGCGTCTTCTCCGGCACCCTGAAGGCCGAGGAGACCGTCCACGTCAGCGGGCACGGCCTCGCCGACCGCGGACACGAGGACCACGACGTCGACGAGCGGGTCGGCTCCCTCTCCTCCCCCTTCGGCAAACAGCAGCGCGTCCTCACCCGGTGCATCGCCGGTGACCTCGCCTGCGTGGCCAAACTGACCCGTGCGGAGACCGGCGACACCCTCTCCGCCAAGGGCGACCCGCTCCTCATGGAGCCCTGGACCATGCCCGACCCCCTGCTGCCCCTCGCCATCGAGGCGCACAGCAAGGCCGACGAGGACAAGCTCTCCCAGGGCCTGGCCCGGCTCGTCGCCGAGGACCCCACGATGCGGCTGGAGCAGAACCCGCACACCCACCAGGTCGTCCTGTGGTGCCTGGGCGAGGCCCACCAGGACGTCGCCCTGGAGCGGCTGCGCACCCGCTACGGCGTCCAGGTCGATCCCGTCCCGCACAAGGTGAGCCTGCGCGAGACCTTCGGCGCCAAGGCGGCCGGGCGCGGCCGGCACGTGAAACAGTCCGGTGGGCACGGCCAGTTCGCGATCTGCGAGATCGAGGTGGAACCGCTCCCGCCCGGCAGCGGCATCGAGTTCGTCGACAAGGTGGTCGGCGGTTCCGTGCCCCGCCAGTTCATCCCGTCGGTGGAGAAGGGCGTACGCACGCAGGCCGCCCGCGGGGTCGCCGCCGGCTACCCGCTCGTCGACGTGCGCGTCACCCTCCTCGACGGCAAGGCGCACTCGGTGGACTCCTCCGACGCCGCCTTCCAGACCGCCGGGGCCCTCGCGCTGCGCGAGGCCGCCGCCGAGGCCCGGATCGAACTGCTCGAACCGGTCGCCGAGCTCGCCGTCCTCGTCCCCGACGAGTACGTCGGCCCGGTCATGAGCGACCTGGCGGGCCGCCGGGGCCGCGTCGTCGGCACCGACCAGGCCGGTCCCGGGCGCACCCGGGTCCGCGCCGAGATCCCCGAGATCGAGATCGGCCGCTACGCCGTCGAGCTGCGCTCCGTCTCGCACGGCACCGGCCGCTTCGCCCGGGCGTACGCACGCCACGAACCGATGCCGCCGCAGATCGCGGAAAAGGTGCGCGGACAGGCCGAGAAGGGAAGTTGACAGGAGTGACACCGGGTCGGCCGCCCACCCAACCCGCTTGCGGTGGGCGGCATTTCCCTGTCCCATGACCATGGGGCGAGATCCGCCGATAGGCTCGTCGGCGCACCAAAAGAGCACGAACGCACAGCGATGGGGGCAGCGGTGGCGGACGACGGTTTCGACTTCAGGCCCGGAGCGCAGGTCCCGCTGCAGGGTGGCGGTGGGCAGACGGCGGCGACCAACGCCCTCGCCTCGGCCGCGTACCGGGACGGCGGCAAGGACTCCAAACTCGCAGACATACTCGGCGCCAACAGCGAGAACCACCCGGCCACGGTCAAGCCCCCGAAGATCTCCCTCTTCGAGCCCAGCCTCGGCGAGGCCTTCTGCCGGGCCGTGGAGGCCCGCGCCCTCGGTCCGGGCCGCAAGCCGCTGATCCAGTCCTTCGGCGGCGATCCGCAGACGGTGGTGGAGCACTGCCTGGCCGCCTCGCACATCCGCAAGGAGCGCGACCGCAGGCTCCGGCTGATCATGCTGGTCTGCGGAGTGCTGTTCCTGCCCGGGCTGCTGCTGTGGCTGGGGCTGTTCCAGCTCCGCAAGTCCCTGGCCTCCCGGGAGGGCCGGGGCAGCTCCTGGATCGGCACCGTGCTCCTGGTCGGCGTCGGCGTCGTGGTGGCCGTGCTGATGTTCCGGCTGCCGCTGACCGGCTTCCTCGGCCTCTACGCCCGCGGCATGATCATCGCCCCGGCCCTGGGCTGGCTGCTCGCCCGCCGCACCTGCGAGGCCACCGCCAGGGACCTGCGCGCCCGCTGGGACGGGCTGCTGTCGGGCGGCGGGGTCGGCGCCAAGATCCCGGAGGCCGTACCCGGCAACCCCGACGAGAAGGCGCGCGAGGAACTGCGCCACCAGCTCGCCAAGCTGACCGCGGAAAACCGCAGCAACCAGGTCTTCTACGCGGGCCCCAAGGGCATTCTCGGCATGGGCACCCGCTGGGGCAGCTGGCAGATGGCCGAGGAGCTGGCCCCGAAGAGCGAGGGGATGGAGATCCACCCCTTCCGCAGCTGGGACGTCATACGCGGGATCGACGCCCAGCTCCGCAAGCTGGAGCGGGGCCCCCTGCACACCGGCGGCTTCCCGCCCGCCGCGATCCAGCACTGGATCGTCACCCCGATCGGCGAGGGCGCGGGCGAGGTCGCCCGCCCCACCGGCGAGAACGTCGACGCCTTCCTCATCAAGCCGCACGAGATCACCCGGATCTGCAACGAGCAGCAGTTCAGCGCCGGCAACCGGCACTACCTGGGCATCCAGTACCCGCTCTGGGACGGCCAGCTGGTCATCAACATGCTGGTCACCGTCACCGTGCTCTACAAGACGCTGCGCGTGGACGTCACCGCGCACGCCCTGGGCCCCGTACACGGCCTGTTCACCAGCAAGTCCAAGGCCCCGACCGTGGAAGTGCCCAAGAGCATCCGGTTCTGGGAGACCGTGGAGCGCCCGCTGCCGCTGGTGGACGTGCAGGAGGTGGTACGCCTCGCCGTGCGGGCCCCGCTGACCTGGTACCCGCCGATCCTGGAGTTCCTCGGCGGCAAGCTGGTCCTGCCCGAGCCCTTCGGCCTGCGCCACGTCTGGGCGAGCTCGATGTGGCGGCACCGGTTCATGGCGGACGACGCCCTGCGCACGGTGGCCCCGGTGCTGCGGTCGATCCACGCGGCGACCTTCAAGGTGCTGGAGGAGAACGGCGTCGACACCGACCGCTTCACCAACCGCTCCTCGATCATGAGCGGGCTCGTCCAGGAGCCCTCCCCGCGCAAGGCCGACGTCTACGACGCGTAGGGGCGCGTGGGTAGGCTGGAAGGGCGGCCGGAGGAGGGACCATGACCGAGCGCAAACCACCGGGTGTCAGCGTCGAGTCCTGGGTGGACCGGCAGATCCGGGAGGCGACCGAGCGGGGCGAGTTCGAGAACCTGCCGGGCTGGGGGAAGCCGCTGGCCTCGCTGGACGCGCCCTACGACGAGCTGTGGTGGATCCGGGGCAAGCTGCACCGCGAGGGCTTCGCGGTCCTGCCTCCGGCGCTCGCGCTGCGCAAGGAGGCCGAGGACGCCGTGGAGAAGGTCCGGGCGGCCCGCTCCGAGCGTCAGGTACGGGCCGTCCTCACGGAGATCAACGAGAAGATCGGCGCGGCCCTGCGGATGCCCCCGCCGGGTCCGCCCCTGGGGCTGACCGAGTTCGACGTCGAGGCCGAGGTGGACACCTGGCGCCGAACGCACCCGGACCGGACCGGCGGCACGGCCTAGTCGACGGGCCAGGCGTCGGCGAGCATCTGGCGGGTTTCCGCGAGGAGTTGCGGCAGGACCTTGGTGTGGCCCACGACCGGCATGAAGTTCGTGTCCCCGCCCCAGCGGGGCACGATGTGCTGGTGCAGGTGCGCGGCGATGCCGGCGCCGGCGGCCGCGCCCTGGTTCATGCCGATGTTGAACCCGTGCGCACCCGAGGCCTTGCGCAGCGCGACCATCGCCCGCTTGGTGAGGTCGGCGAGCTCGGCCGTCTCCGGCCCGTCCAGTTCCGTGTAGTCGGCGACGTGCCGGTACGGGACGACCATCAGGTGGCCGCCGTTGTACGGGTAGAGGTTCAGCACGGCGTACACGTGCCGGCCCCGGGCCACGACCAGGCCGTCCTGGTCCGACATCTCCGGAATCCCGCAGAAGGGACAGCCGTCCCCGGCCTCCGGGCCGGTCGGCTTGTTCTCCCCCTGGATGTAGGCCATCCGGTGGGGCGTCCACAGACGCTGGAACGCGTCCTGAGTGCCCACACCGATCTGCTGCTCCGGCTGAGTCGTCATGGCGGCAAGCATATGACCTTGGCTTCGCGTACGAGGAGGGCCCCCGGGAAGTGATCATTCCCGGGGGCCCTCCTGGACGGATCAGACCTGGACGCGGTCCGCGACGACCTTTGCCAGCTTGGCCAGCGCCTCGTCCTTGGCGATGCCGTTCTCCTGCGAACCGTCGCGGTAGCGGAAGGAGACGGTGCCGGCGG
The DNA here is from genome assembly GCF_045161815.1 of Streptomyces avidinii. Lineage (NCBI taxonomy): Bacteria > Bacillati > Actinomycetota > Actinomycetes > Kitasatosporales > Streptomycetaceae > Streptomyces > Streptomyces avidinii. Next base: position 6,858,544 of record NZ_CP108863.1, on the reverse strand, counting down.
CCATGTCCTCGTCACCGACGATGATCATGAACGGCACCTTGAGCTTCTGGTGGTTGCGGATCTTCTTCTGCATGCGGTCGGAGGAGGCGTCCACCTCGACCCGCAGACCCTGCTTCTTCGCCGCGGCGGCGAACTCCTGCAGGTACTCGACGTGCCCGTCACCGATCGGGATGCCGACCGCCTGGACGGGGGCCAGCCACGGCGGCATGGCGCCCGCGTAGTGCTCCAGCAGCACGGCGAAGAACCGCTCGATCGAGCCGAACAGCGCGCGGTGGATCATGACCGGACGCTGGCGGGAGCCGTCGGGCGCGGTGTACTCCAGGTTGAAGCGCTCCGGCAGGTTGAAGTCGAGCTGCACGGTCGACATCTGCCAGGTGCGGCCGATGGCGTCCTTGCACTGCACCGAGATCTTCGGACCGTAGAAGGCGGCGCCGCCCGGGTCCGGGACCAGCGGGAGGCCCTGCTTCTCGGCGACCTGTGCGAGGACCGCGGTCGCCTCCTCCCAGGCCTCGTCCGAGCCGACGAACTTCTCCGGGTCCTTGGTGGACAGCTCCAGGTAGAAGTCGGTCAGGCCGTAGTCGCGCAGCAGGTTGAGCACGAAGGTGAGGGTCGTGTCGAGCTCCTCCGCCATCTGCTCGCGGGTGCAGTAGATGTGCGCGTCGTCCTGGGTGAAGCCGCGGGCGCGGGTCAGGCCGTGGACGACACCCGACTTCTCGTACCGGTACACGGTGCCGAACTCGAACAGGCGCAGCGGCAGTTCACGGTAGGAGCGGCCGCGCGCGTCGAAGATCAGGTTGTGCATCGGGCAGTTCATGGGCTTGAGGTAGTAGTCGGTACCACCGTCGAGCTGCATGGGGGGGTACATGCCCTCCGCGTACCAGTCCAGGTGACCGCTCTTCTCGAAGAGGGCGCCCTTGGTTGCGTGCGGGGAGTAGACGAACTCGTAGCCCTCCTCCTCGTGCCGCTTGCGCGAGTAGTCCTCCATCACCCGGCGGATGATGCCGCCGCGGGGGTGGAAGACGGCGAGGCCGGAGCCGATCTCGTCCGGGATGGAGAAGAGGTCGAGCTCGTTGCCGAGCTTGCGGTGGTCGCGCTTCTCGGCCTCGGCGAGGAAGTCGAGGTGGGCCTTCAGCTCCTCCTTCGACGGCCAGGCGGTGCCGTAGATGCGCTGGAGCATCGGGTTCTTCTCGCTGCCGCGCCAGTAGGCGGCCGCGTTGCGCATGAGCTTGAACGCCGGGATGTTCCGGGTGGTCGGCAGGTGGGGACCGCGGCAGAGGTCCTTCCAGCACAGGTCGCCGGTCTTCGCGTCCAGGTTGTCGTAGATGGTCAGCTCGCCGCCGCCCACCTCGACGTTCGCGCCGTCGTCGGTCGACGCGGAACCCTTGATGCCGATGAGCTCCAGCTTGTACGGCTCGTCGGCGAGCTCCTCGCGGGCCGCCTCGTCGGTGACCACGCGGCGGGAGAACCGCTGCCCGCGCTTCTGGATCTCCTGCATCTTCTTCTCGATGGCCTTCAGGTCCTCCGGGGTGAAGGGCCGGGCCACGTCGAAGTCGTAGTAGAAGCCGTTCTGGACCGGCGGGCCGATGCCGAGCTTGGCCTCGGGGAACAGCTCCTGCACGGCCTGCGCCATGACGTGCGCGGTCGAGTGGCGCAGGATGTTCAGGCCGTCCTCGGAGGAGATCTCCACCGGCTCGACGGTCTCGCCGTCCTTCACCTCGTACGCGAGGTCCTTGAGCTCGCCCGCGATGCGCGCGGCGACGATGGTGCGCTCGCCGGCGAAGAGCTCCGCCGCCGTAGTGCCCGTGGCCACCACGCGCTCGTCCCGCTCGGAATCGCGTTGGATGATCACACGGACGTCTGACACCGGTCTCTCCTGACTCAGGGGATGCGCGGGCGAACGCCGCGCGCCTGAATCGTACCGAGCGGAGTGGCTGCGCCGCTAAACGGTTACGGGTGGCCCGCCCGCCGGGCCCTCCCGCCCCCCGGCCCGAGCCCCGGCCGGGCGGCCTGCGCCGGCCAGGGCTGGGCCGGCCCGGCCCGGCCTGGGCTGGGCCGGGCCGGCCTGGGCTGGGCCGGGCCGGCCTGGGCTGGGCCGGGCCGGGCGGCGGGCCGTGGGGCGGGGACGCTCCGGGATGTCCCCGCAGGTCGAGCGAACCCACCGCCGGTCGGCAGGCCGGTCCGGCGCGGGGTTCGCGAGCCGAGGAGACATCCCGGAGCGTCCCCGCCCCACCGGGAGGCCTCGGCTCCGGCCCGGGCAGCCGCAGGCGGGCCCGCGGGGTGGGGTCCCCCCGGGCGTCTCCTCACCCGAAACTCCGGGGCTGTCGGCACGAGCCACGGGTAGCGTGGCCCGGATCGCCCGACTCCCCCGGAGGGACCCGCATGCCCGGCCCAGAAATACGTCCGCTGGACCTGACCGACGACGCCACCGCGGCCGGCGTGCACCGGATCGGACGGGCCGCGTACGCGGTGGAGGCGGAGCTCATCCGCTTCGACGGCATCCCGGCGCTGGGCGAGAGCCTCGCCGAGATGAGGGCCCGCCCGCTGAACTGGCTCGGAGCGTTTTCGGGGGACGGCTCCCTCGACGGCTTCCTCGCCTGGGAAGAGGAGGGCGAGGGGATCTGCATCGATCGGCTGTGTGTGGATCCGGGACGGTTCCGCCGCGGTGTCGGCTCCTTCCTGCTGCGTCACGCCCTGACGGAGGCGTTCGCGGGGCGGACCGTCGTGGTCACGACCGGCGCCGCGAACGCCCCCGCCGTGACGCTCTACGAGCGCCTCGGCTTCAGCCGCGGCCCGGACTTCTCGCCCGTACCGGGGCTGACCATGGCCTCCTTCGCCCGGGCCGCCGGAGACGCCCCGTGGGATGGTGGAAGGGGATCTTCCGACCTGGCATGAGGTGACACCCATGAGAGTTACCGGGAAGGCGGCTGCCCTGGGCGCCGCGACGGCCGTGCTGGCGGGCGGACTGCTCGTCGGCGCTCCCGCGGTGGCGGCGCCGGTCGCCGCGTGCACCGGGGAGCAGCTCTCGGCCACCGGCGCGGAGCGGACGGACTCCGACCGGGTGCGGTTCACGGTGGTCAACGACGGCCCGGCGTGCGTGCTGCGGGGCTTCCCGACGGTGGCTCTCTCGGGCCAGGGCTCCCCGGACCGGAACGCGCCGCTGCGCGTGGTCCCGCGGGGCCAGGCCCGGCCGGTGCTGCTGTCCGAGGGCGGGAGCGCCTCGACGGTCCTGACCTTCACCCCGGTCCTCGGCGAGGCGGACGGCTACTGCGCCTCCGGCGCCGATCCGACCGTCGCCCCCTCGCTGGTGGTGGGCGTCGCGGGCATGGGCTTCCAGGTCGCGCCGTCCGACGGCGGCCAGTTCGCCCTCTGCGGCAACACCGTCCGCGCCACCGCTTTCCGCTGAGTCCTGAGCCGTCTCTTTCGGATCCTGTCGGCCGAGTCCGCGGCGTCCGGTGCCGTGCCCGGCAGGATCCGGGAGAGACGGCCTAGTGCTGTGACCGGAAAGGTTTGCCGGGTCGCGGCGTCCGGTGCGGTGTATCGCAAGGCGGAGGGCCGCGGGCCGTACTGGACGTACTTCCGTGGTCCGACAACGCGGCGAGGTGCCGTGCCGGGCGTCGCGACCCGGTGGACCTTTCCGGTCACAGCACTAGTCGTCGGACGGCAGGACGTCCTCCGGGTCGAAGGCCGCGTCCAGGGACTTCATCAGGCGGTCCCGCTCGACCTCGTCCATCGGGACGGGCGTCACGTCCGCCGCGTCGGACAGTCGCCGGAAGCCGCCCCGTCGTTGCAGTCGGCCCGTGACCCGGACCGGGAGGCCCACCAGGTGGGCGTGGCCCGCGATGCGGTACGACTCCTCGTCGAGCGCCACACGGACGTACGGGACCTCCGCGCCGGCCAGCACCCGTAGCCGGACCGTGCCCCCTCCCCCGGCGGCCTTGCGCCGCATGCGTACGACGGCCCCCGCGAGGCGGACCGGTACGGCCGGTTCCGCGCGGGTGTAGCGGGCCGCCGCCTCACGCAGTACGGGCAGGTCGCCCGGGGAGAACTCCACCGGCTCGGGCCGGGCCGCGCAGCCTGCCGGGACGCCTGCCGCGGGGGCCCAGGCCAGCGCGATGCGGGCTCCCTCCGAGCCGCGGACCAGGGCGATGAGCGCCTCGGCGAGTTCCCGGCTGACTCCGGCGGCCACCGCCGCGTCGAAGGCCTCCATACCGCCCGTGGCCCGCTGGTAGTCCACGGCCTCGCGGGCCGCGTGCAGGGCGTGGTGCAGCCGGGTCACGGGCCCCCGGCCCCCGTCCACGGGGACGTACGCGCTCAGTCGGCGCCCTCCCGGGGACGGTCCCACCAGCACCCGGTCCAGGGTGTGTTCGGCCTGCGCCTGGTGCCGGGCCCCGTAGTAGCCGGCCCGGGCCCGGTCGGCGAGGGCCGCGGCGAGCAGGAGCCGGCGGGCGGCCGAGCGGAGCTGTTCCTGCACGGGCCAGGCGGCCTCGCCCCGGAAGCCGTGGGGCCCCTCCGGGATCTCGCGTTCCCAGTGGATCTCGTCGCTGGGCACGCTCAGCCCGAGGAGCACCTCGCGCGCCGAGGGCAGTCCGCCGTGCGCGAGGGAGGTGAGCGCCTCCTCCAGCAGGTCCGCGCAGTCGGGGAAGGTGCGGCTCTCGGGGACGAGAAGGCTGGTGCCCGAGCGCCCCGGCGGGGTCCAGCGCCCGTACCGGCCGGCCGCGCCGCCGCGCCGCAGCCAGCCGTGCCGCTGCAGCAGGGCCCCCAGTACCTGCGGGTCGACCTGTGCGGGATCGGGACCGCCGGGGGTGTACTGCGGGGACGGGAGCGGTTCGAGGTGCGGTGAGTGCAGGTTCATCAGGGTGTCCCTCCCGACCCGACCCGGGTCATGATCTCGCACAGCGCACGGTCGTCGAAGATCCGCGTGGTGGGGATCCGTACGGTGGTGCGGCGCCGGCCGGTCACGGGGTGTCCGGCGAGGTTGGTCCAGTAGCAGCAGTGCCTCAGGTCGAGCCGGTCGTGACCGGCGGCGAGCCACTGGTCGCGCTCCCTCGGTACGAGCATCACGACGAGGATCTTGTGGACGGCGACGGGCGTCCGGGCCAGTTTCACCAGGTGTTCGTTGTCGAGGGTGAAGCCGAAGCTGGCCCCGGCCGGCCGCGGCGGTATCTGGTAGGTCGCCTTGAGCTGCACCTTGATGGTGACCTCGTCGTCGACGACGTGTTCGGGCGCTCCGTGGGAGACGTGCCAGTCGATGCCGTTGTCGGGGAAGGGCTGGGAGAGCGAGCAGCCGGCGGCGGCCGCGACGGCGTGCAGGTATCCCACCTGGAGGGTCTCCATGCAGGCGGTGGTGGCGAGCGTGCCGCGCAGGGCTCCGGTCCGCGGACCTGTCCCCTCGTGCAGCACCCCGCTCTGTTCGGGCTGTGTGAGCGCCATGGCCGGCTCCCCATGCCTTGCGGGCTCTGCCGCGAGCGGTGCTGGGTGACGACCGGTCATGTGTGCGGTCCCCCAAGGATGTTGTCTCCGCACCCGACTGCCCGCAAACGGCGTACGGGGCAAACAGCCCGGGTATCACCGATGCGGCGGGGCTGGAGTGTTCAGGAAGCTCCATCCGCCGCTCGGGGACGAGGAGTTCGCCATGACACGCTGGTACGAGGGCCCGCTGGCCGCATTCGACACGGAGACCACCGGGGTGGACGTCGAGCAGGATCGGATCGTGTCCGCCGCGCTCATCGTCCAGGAGTGTGCGGGCGGCCGGGTCCGCACCACGCGCTGGTTGGTCAATCCCGGGGTTCCGGTGCCCGCGGGCGCCACGGAAGTGCACGGGCTGACCGACGAGCACCTGCAGCGTCACGGGCGCTGGCCGGCGCCGGTGGTGGAGGAGATAGCCCGGTCGCTCGGGGAGCAGCAGGTGGCGGGCCGCCCGGTGGTGGTGATGAACGCGCCGTTCGATCTGACGCTGCTGGACCGGGAGTTGCGCCGGCACCGGGCGTCCTCGTTGTCGCGCTATCTGGACAACCGGCCGCTGACGGTGCTGGATCCGCGGGTGCTGGACAAGCACCTGGACCGGTACCGCAAGGGCCGCCGGACGCTGACGGACCTGTGCGCGCACTACGGGATCGAGCTGGAGGGCGCGCACGACGCGGCGGCGGACGCGATGGCCTCGCTGGAGCTGGTGCGGGCGGTGGGGCGGCGGTTCGCGGCCCGGCTGGAGCGACTGACGCCGGCCGAGCTGCACACGCTGCAGGCCGTGTGGCACGCGGCGCAGGCGCGCGGCCTGCAGGCGTGGTTCGCCCGTCAGGGGACTCCGGAGGCGGTGGATCCGCACTGGCCGCTGCGGCCGGATCTGTCGACCGCCGCGTAGGACGCCAAGTGTCCGAAATATACGGAAGGCCGGTCCGTCTGTGACGGACCGGCCTGTCCCGGTGGGCGATACTGGGATCGAACCAGTGACCCCTTCGGTGTGAACGAAGTGCTCTCCCGCTGAGCTAATCGCCCGGGAACGCACTGAACAATACAGAAGGCTCGGGGCTGGTTCAAACCGCTTCCCCCGACCCGGCCCGGCGGACGCGCCTCACGTACCTACTCAGGGCACATCTGAGTACGCACACCCATGTCCTGACTGCGTGACCACCGCCACACTCCGGATATGAACACCGCCCTGCCGCCCGCCGAAGAGCTGGCGCTCATCGACCGCGAGCTGGCTCAACTCGATGCCCGTCGGCTGTATTTGCTGGCCCGCCGGGACTGGCTGCTGCGGCTCCTGCAGCAGCCCGGCGGTGCGCCCGCCCCGGTCCATCAGTGGCCTGCCGTGCCCACCGGGCCCGCGAAGGAGGCCTCGGCCCCGAGCGCGCAGAACGTGCTGTTGACCCTGGGCGCGGTGCTGCTGGCCGTCGCCGCGCTCGCGTTCACGCTGGTCAGCTGGGGGTCCATGGGGATCGCCGGCCGCTCGGCGGTGCTGGCCGCGGTGACGGCGGCGGCGCTGGGCACACCCGTACTGCTGCTGCGCCGCGGGTTGCGGTCGACGGCGGAGTCGGTCGCCGCGGTGGGGCTGCTGCTGACGGTGCTCGACGCGTACGCGCTGTACGCGGTCGGCATGCCGGACCTCGACGGCACGGGGTACGCGGCGGGAGCGGCCGCGGTGCTGGCGGCGGTGTGGGCCGGGTACGGCTCAGGCCTGCGGAAGCTGCGGATCCCGCTGCCTGCGGCGGTGCTGGCGGCGCAGTTCCCGCTGCCGCTGGCGGCGCTGGCCGTGCAGCCGGACCCGATGCCGCTCGGCTGGGCGCTGCTGGCGACGGCCGCGCTGGACGCGGCGCTCGCCCTGCGGGTCAGGGCGGCGGCGGTCCCGGCCGCCGTGACGGCTTCCGGGGCGCTGCTGATCGGGGTGGCCCAGTCGTGGTCGGCGGGGTCCGAGGCGGCCGCCGTGGCCCCGGCGGCGCTGCTTCTGGCGGGCGCAGGCCTCGGCGTGGCCGCCGCCTGGCGGGAGCCGCGCGCCTCGGTGGCGGCGCTGGTGGGCGCCCTGGCCGCGGTGGCGGGCCTGGGCGGGGTGGCCCGGCCGGGTCTGGACCCGGCCTGGGCGGTGCTGGTGCACCTGCTCCTGGCACTGCCGCTGCTGGCGGCGGTACGGGGCTCCGCGCTCCCGGAGGCGGTCCGCCACGGGCTGGCCCGGGCCGGCGCGGCGGTCGTGGCCCTGGTGGCGGTGCTGGCGGGTGCCGCGGTGGTTCCGACGCTGGTGGCGCGGTTGCGGGTGCTGGGCGAGGTGTGGGCGGCGACGACTCCGGGCCCGGACCCGTACGGGCCGGGGGCGGCAGTGCCGCTCGCCCTGCTGATCTCGGCGGGGGCGGCCTGGTGGCTGTCGCGGGCGCTGTCGCGGCCGGAGCCTGTGGTGGTGGCGGTGGTCCTGGGCTGGGCGGGGCTGTTCGCGGCCCCGGCACTGCCCGGCCTGCCGGTGGCGGCGGTGCTCGCCGCGCAGCTCGCGGTGACGGGCGCGGCGGGTGTGCTCGCCCTGCGCTCCCCGGCGCGCGGGATCCGGATCGCGGCCGCCGTGTGCGCGCTGGTCGGCGCCGCGAACGTGTCCCTGGGCGCGCTGGACGGCCGCACGGCGACCTTCGCGGTGTGGGGGCTGCTGGGCGCCGCTTGCGCGGCTGGAGCGGCGTACGGGCCCGCTCCGCGGCCGGTGCGGGCCGCGGCGGCCGTGGGTGCCGTCGGGTACGCCACGGGCGTCCTGGTGGCGGTGGGCGCCGTGGCGGAGCTGGCGGTGGTCTGGTGGGCGCTGCCGGTGCTGGCTGTCCCGGCGCTGGCGGCGGCGCTCGGGCCGCGGCTCGGCGAGGTCCGGCTGCCCGTCGAGATCGCGGCGGCCGTGGCGGGGGTCGTGGCGCTGGGCCTGTCGGCCGGGCGGGCCGGAACGCTGGCTCTGGTCCTGGCACTGGCCGGGGTGGTCTGCGCGGGCGCCGCGGTGCGGCCGGACCGGCGGATGCTGGGCTGGGCGGCGGGCGCGCTGTTCGCGGCGGCGACCTGGGTCCGGCTGGCCGAGGCGGGGGTGACCGCGCCGGAGGCCTACACGCTGCCGGTGACGGTGCCCGCCCTGGTGGTGGGCCTGCTGCGGCGGCGCCGGGACCCGCAGGCCTCGTCCTGGACGGCGTACGGCCCGGGCCTGGCGGCGACGCTGCTGCCGAGCCTGGTCGCGGCCTGGGGCGACCCGGGCTGGCTGCGCCCGCTGCTGCTGGGGGTGGCCGCGCTGGCGGTGACCCTGGCGGGCGCGCAGCGGCGGCTGCAGGCTCCGCTGCTGCTGGGCGGCGCGGTGCTGGCGGCGGTGGCGCTGCACGAGCTGGCCCCGTACGTGGTGCAGGTGGCGGGCGCCCTGCCGCGCTGGGTGCCGCCGGCCCTGGCGGGCCTGCTGCTGCTGGCGGTGGGGGCGACGTACGAGCGGCGCCTGCGCGACGCGCGCCGGCTGCGGGCCGCGATCGGCCGCCTGCGGTAGGTGACGGGCGGGAGGCCGAAGGGCCTGAAACGCCAGAGGCCCGGAGACGGTGAAGTCTCCGGGCCTCTGGTCCGGGTGGGCGATACTGGGTTCGAACCAGTGACCCCTTCGGTGTGAACGAAGTGCTCTCCCACTGAGCTAATCGCCCGGACGCACCGCAAACATTACCGCATGTCAGCGGTGCTCCCCGACCATCACTGGTCCTTGAGGTTCCAGGGCAGGACGAGCCCGTACTTCCACAGGTAGAAGCCGATCAGCGCGCCCGCGATGACGAGGCCCACGCTGGTCAGGATGATGTTGCGGCGGCGGACCTTCGGGTCGAGCGCCTTCTGTGCGGCTTCGGTGACTTTCCGCTTCGTCCAGCGCAGCACGAGGTGGGCCCAGGCGAACTCGGTGGCCCAGATCGCCAGGCCCGCGAAGATCGCGACCCAGCCGGGGCCGGGCAGCACGAGCATGGCGACACCGGCGGCGATCACGGCGAGGCCGACGATGAAAACGCCGACCTGCCAGCTCAGGTGCAGGCTCTTGTTGGACTTGATGAAGGCCGGGGCCTTCGATACGTGCGGCGTCTGCGCGGTGCCCTCCGCAGCGGCCTCCGCCGAAGCGGCCGTGGTGGATTCCGGCGTGGATTCGTCAGCGGCGGACCCTTGGGCGCCGCGGTCACTCCCCGTATTCATGAAGTCGAATCTACCCGAGCTCGATACACACGCGAATGCAGGTTTGGATCCGCCGTCCGAGGGACCCAGAGGTCCGCAAAACGGTCAGAGGGGTTTACAACGGCACCGTAGGTGGCATGTCGATTTCGCCGACGTGCGAATCCCCGAGCGCACACTGAGCGAAAGGCCCTGGCGCTTATGAACACCACGGTCAGCTGCGAGCTGCACCTGCGCCTCGTTGTGTCGAGCGAGTCCTCACTGCCTGTTCCCGCGGGCCTGCGGTATGACACGGCCGACCCCTACGCCGTGCACGCCACCTTCCACACCGGCGCCGAGGAGACGGTCGAATGGGTATTCGCCCGCGACCTCCTCGCGGAGGGCCTCCACCGGCCCACCGGTACCGGCGACGTCCGCGTCTGGCCGTCCCGCAGCCACGGTCAGGGCGTCGTCTGCATCGCCCTGAGCTCACCGGAGGGAGAAGCACTGCTCGAAGCACCAGCCCGAGCACTCGAGTCGTTCCTCAAGCGGACGGACGCCGCGGTCCCGCCCGGGACCGAGCACCGGCACTTCGACCTCGACAAGGAGCTCTCCCACATCCTGGCCGAAAGCTGAGCCAGGCCTACAGCCGCTCGACACCGTCCGACTCGGGGCGACGGTGCGGGTCGGCCGACAACCACATACGGCAGTGCCGGCGCTGTCCCCGCGGAAGCCACCCGCGAGGACGGCGCCGGTCTGCTTCGGCGGGACCCGCTATTGTCGGGCGGCAGCGGCGGCGCCTCCCGTCGCCGCAGGCCCGGCCCCTGAGGGAGACCCCGTGCAGATCCCCCACGACACCCGTCGCGCGCTCGACGTCGTCGTCGCGCTGGTGAACACCGCGGCCGAGACCGACCAGCCCGACGGGCTCTCGGACATCGGCGCGCTGCGCGGATTCGTCCAGGAATACTCGATCAGCGACGTCGGCGAGCTCAGCGCCCGCGATCTGGCCGGGGTCCGGACCGTGCGCCAGAAGTTCGCCCAGGTCTTCGCCTCCCCGAACCCGCGTGCGGCTTCCGTCCTGATCAACGAGCTCGTGGCCACGGCCGGCACCACCCCGCAGCTGACCGACCACGACGGCTACGACTGGCACGTGCACTACTTCGCGCCGGGCGCGTCGGTGGGTGACCACCTGGCGGCCGACGGCGGCATGGCCCTGGCCTTCATCGTGGTCTCCGGCGAACAGGAACGGCTGCGCCGCTGCGAGGCGCCGGACTGCCGACGGGCCTTCGTGGACCTGTCCCGCAACCGCTCCCGGCGCTACTGCGACAGCCGGACCTGCGGGAACCGGCTGCACGTGGCGGCGTACCGGGCCCGGCGCAAGGAGGCCGACGCGGAGGCGTCAGAGCACGAAGAGATCGTGCACGGCGGCGAGCAGCAGCAGGATGCCGATCACGGCTAGGAAGATCATCAGGGGCGGTTGGGAAAGCGCGAAGAGACAGCCTCGCGGCTCCTCCACAACGGGGGCGGGTACCGGCGGCTCACCGTGCGATGTCTCGAACATGTCGGGCCGATGATGGCGCAGGGCACCACGGTCCGCCCCTCAACACGCCAACATCCGCGCGGGAGTTCGCTCGATCTTGTGGACGAGAGGCGTTCTGCGGGTCTCGCCGGGCCGATCCCGGGTCGGATCGGGGGTCAGATCCCGTGCTTCTTGAGGATGGCCTCGATGTCGGAGAAGTCGTCGGCGGGAGCGGCGGACTGCGGCCGTGAACCGGTTCCGGCGGCGCCCAGGGACGGCGCGGAAGCGGCCGGGGCGACGGCCTCGGTGACCGGGCTCCCCGTGACCTTCTTCGGGGACTTCCCGGACTTCGCGGGCGTCCCGGAGCGCTCGGAGGCGGCCGGGCCGCGGCGCTCGACGGCCCGGGTGGTCATGAAGAGCAGCCAGGACAGCCCCAGCAGCCCGAAGCCGATCCAGACGGTCGGATCGAAGACCATCCCGGAGACCCACTCCACGAAGCCCGTCATCACCAGGGCGACCGGCACCAGGGCGTACGCGGCGATCCGCGTCGCGGCGAGGAAGCGCTTGCGGTAGGCGGTCACCGCGGCGAGGCCCAGGCCCGCCGCTGACACCGCGGAGCAAATGGTCTCGGCAAGCATGCGGTCCTCCGGACTCTCGGCGGGTCGGCGATCTGTCCCTATCCATCCTGCACCGACCGCCGCCGCAGCGGCCAGGTCCGCAGCCGCCCCCGGACGGATCTCCGGGACATCTCCGGGTCGCGCCTCCTCCCTGGGTCCCGGTCGGTGGGGCGGTCGGGGGCTGGGAGACTGTCCGTATGACCGATTCCGTGATCCTCGACGTCTGGTGCGAACTGCAGTGCCCGGACTGCCACCACGCCCTGGACGACGTACGCGCCCTGCGGGCCCGCTACGGCGACCGGCTGGACATCCGGCTGCGCCACTTCCCGCTGGAGAAGCACAAGCACGCCTTCGCCGCGGCCCAGGCCGCCGAGGAGGCCGTGGAGCAGGGCCGGGGCTGGCCCTACGCGGAGGCCGTACTGGCGCGCACCGCCGAGCTGGCCGAGCGCGGCGAGCCGGTCCTGCTGGACGTGGCGCGTGAACTGGGTCTCGACGTCGAGGAGTTCGACACCGCGCTGATCGACGGGCGGCACATCCTGATCGTCGACGCCGACCAGGCCGAGGGCAAGGCCATCGGTGTGACCGGCACCCCGACGTACGTGATCGACGGGCAGCGGCTCGACGGCGGCAAGAGCCAGGACGGTCTGCGCGCCCGCATCGAGGAGATCGCCGACCGCCTGCTCGCGGACACCCCGTAGCCCGACCTGGATCCCGACCTAGATCAGGTCCTTGGCGAAGTTGAAGTTCGTGGGGCGGTAGTCGAGGGACTGGTACAGCCGCAGGGCCGGGGTGTTGTCGGTGAAGACGTGGAGCGCCAGGCGGCGGTACCCCTCGGCGAGGGCCGCGCGCTCGGCGAGCAGCATCAGGTCGCGGCCGTGCCCGCGGCCCCGGTGCTCGGCCCGCACCTCGATGTCGTAGATGTACGAGCCCTCCCCGTGCGGCGCGAGCCACACATTGCCGACGGGCACGTCGGCCGCCTCCAGGACGACGAAGGTGACGTCCGGGGTCGCCAGGCCCCGGGGCAGTCGGCTCTCGTGGTCGGCCACCGACTTGGCGCGGGCGGCCTCGGCGGACATGCCGCGGCTGCGCCAGCTCTCGGCGTAGCCGTCGACGGCCGCCGCGTGCCAGACCTCGTACTCGGCGTCCGTCATGGGCCGGCCGAGGACCCCCTCGGTGAGCGCGGGCGGCTCGGCCGGCAGGTCCTTGGCCATGTGGCGGCTGTACTCGGTGTAGCCGAGGGCCTCGGCCATGCACAGGCCCCCCTCCGATTCCGCCGGCACCGACACGCGGACCCGGCGGCAGCCCCAGCCGCGCAGTACCTCCTCGGCGGCGAGCGCGGCCACGGTGGCCCTTCCCCGCCGCCGGTCCCCGTCCTCGACGGCCAGGTCGCGGATCTCCCCGACCGTGGGCCCGAAAGGGGTGTCGGACGCGATCAGCAGGGCGCCGACCCGCCTGCTGTTGACCCGGATCTCGTACGGGCGCGACCGCGCCCCGTCCGCCGTGTGCTGGAGCGGCCCGGACGGCCGCAGGGTGGTGGTCATCCCCTGAGTTCTACCCCTCCCGCGGCCGCCGCGACAGTCCTCCTGCCGGCCGGACGCCCGCTACGGGTCGATGTCCGCCGCCGCCTTGACCTCGAAGATCCGCATCACCTCGGCGGTCACCGGTCCGGGGGCGGTCCCCAGCTCACGGTCGTCGATCCGCAGCACCGCCTGGGCGTCGCGCAGCGAGGAGGTCACGAAGATCTCCTCGGCCCGCTCCAGCACCTCGAAGGGCAGGTCGGTCTCCTTGGCGCCGGCCCAGTCGATGATCAGGGCGCGGGTGATGCCGGCCAGGCAGCCGGAGACCAGCGGCGGGGTGTGCAGTTCGCCGTCGAGGACGACGAAGACGTTCGAGCCGGTGCCCTCGCAGAGTCGGCCGAGGGTGTTGGCGAGGAGCGCCTCGGAGGCCCCGGCCCGGTGGGCGGCGGCGAGGGCGACCACGTTCTCGGCGTACGAGGTGGTCTTCAGCCCGGCCACGGCCGAGCGCTCGTTGCGGACCCAGGGCACGGTGACGACGGCGGTGGTGTCGGGGCGGCGGGCGGACTCCGCGACGGCGGCGATCAGGGTGGTCCCGGCGTCCCCGCGGTCGGAGCCGAGCGGGGAGACCCCGCCGGTGTAGGTGAGGCGCAGCCGCCCGTGCTCGACCGGGTCGGCCTCCAGTACGGCGGCGCAGGCGCGGCGGACCTCGTCGAGGTCGGGGTCCGGCAGGCCCAGGCCCCGGGCCGAACGGGTGAGCCGTTCCAGGTGGCGGGTGAGCGCGAAGGCGCGGCCGCGCTCCGCCTTCAGCGTCTCGAAGACGCCGTCGCCCACGGTCAGGCCGTGGTCGAGGACGGACACCTTCGCGCGGTCCGCCTCGGTCAGCTCTCCGTCGAGCCAGATTCTCATGGTGCGGTCCTTCCGGTCGTGCCGTTCGCCCCCTGGGTACCGCTGACCTCGTGGCCGGTGGCCACCCGCAGCAGGCGGGCTGCTTTGAGCTCGGTCTCCGCCCACTCGCGGTCGGGATCGGAGCCCCAGGTGATGCCCGCGCCGGTGCCGAAGAGCAGACGGGGGCCACCGGGGGTCTCGCGGTCGATCCAGAAGGTCCGGATGCCGACGGCGAGCTCGGCGGTGCCCCGGTCGGCGTCGACCCAGCCGATGCCTCCGCAGTAGGGGCCGCGCGGCGCGGTCTCCAGTGCCTCGATGATCCGCAGGGCGGAGGACTTGGGCGCGCCGGTGACGGATCCGGGCGGGAAGGTGGCGGCGAGCAGCTCGGGCCAGCCGGCGCCGTCGGCGAGCTCGCCGCTGACGACGGAGACGAGGTGCACCAGCCCCGGGTGCTCCTCGACGGCGCACAGCTCGGGGACGGCGACGGAACCCGTCGCGCAGACCCGGCCGAGGTCGTTGCGCACGAGGTCCACGATCATCACGTTCTCGGCGTGGTCCTTGGGGAGCAGGTCCTCGACGGTGCGGCCGGTGCCCTTGATCGGGCCGGACTCGATGTGACGGCCGGACCGGCGCAGGTACAGCTCGGGGGAGGCGGTGGCGATCTCGACGCCGTACGCGGCCAGGCGAATCGTTCCTGCGAAGGGTGCGGGGTTACCGCGCGCGAGCAGTGCGGTGAGCGCGTCGACGTCGGCGCGGTCCGGGTGGGGCAGCGGTGCGGACATCACCCGGCAGAGGTTGGCCTGGTAGACCTCGCCGGCTGCGATGTGCTCGCGGACCCGTCGTACGCCGGCCACGTATGCGGCGCGGTCCAGCGAGGAGGTCCACCGGTCGGGGTCGGGTCCGCGCCAGGCCCCGGGGACGGGCGCGGGCACGGGCTCGCGGCGCACGTCGCCGAAGCGCGCGCAGACGAGCCGCCCTTCGAAGTCGGCGGACACCGCCCAGAAGCCGGTGGAGTCGAGAGCGGCGGGATCGCTGGTGACGTCGCGGAGATCGGTCGCGAGGAGGCCGCCGAAGCGGGCCATGGGGGGCAGGTCGTGCACGGCTGCGAGTCTATGACCGGTGAGGACGCGGCGCCGGTGCGGTGACGGGCGGGTGACCTGTGGTGATCGAGCGGCAGCACGCTGCGGAAACGCGTTTTTGAGCTGGCCCGGGAATCCGCTAGAGTTCAACACGTCGCCAGGGAGCGAAGGGGCAAAACCCCGGAGCGAACACGGTGACCTGCGGACGTAGCTCAGTTGGTAGAGCACCACCTTGCCAAGGTGGATGTCGCGAGTTCGAGTCTCGTCGTCCGCTCGAAGTGGGGGATCTTCCCGAGAACCCCTGCAGCTCCATGGTGGAGTGGCCGAGAGGCGAGGCAACGGCCTGCAAAGCCGTCTACACGGGTTCAAATCCCGTCTCCACCTCCAAGGACGATTAGCTCAGCGGGAGAGCGCTTCCCTGACACGGAAGAGGTCACTGGTTCAATCCCAGTATCGTCCACTGATCCGCAAGGATCCCCGCGCGATTAGCTCAGCGGGAGAGCGCTTCCCTGACACGGAAGAGGTCACTGGTTCAATCCCAGTATCGCGCACGCAGCACCTGTACGACCTGCGGCTTTCGAGCCGTGGACCCCGCGCGATTAGCTCAGCGGGAGAGCGCTTCCCTGACACGGAAGAGGTCACTGGTTCAATCCCAGTATCGCGCACCGCCCGAAAGCCCCGGCCGTTCTCACGGCCGGGGCTTTCGCGTTACCCCGCACGGGTGGGCGGGGCATGGAAGAGCGCATGAAAAAGGGTGCTGCCCGTCCGACTCCCCAGTCGTGCGGGCAGCACCCTTCACCTGCCGTCCGTCCGCCTCTCCCCCGTCCCCACGGGGTTCGACAGGCCGATGTCCCGGTCCGGGCCGCTCTCCCGGACCTGGGGCGCCGCTCAGCGCCCCAGCATCAGACCTACGGACGACGCCTGTGCCGCCAGCTGATCGAAGCCTCCGAAGAGGAAGAGCAGCAGGGCGGCCAGGGGGAGCACCATGGCCGCGGCCACCAGTGGGTGGCGGGTGCCGGACTCGTGGCCGTTGAACGCGAATGCCTTGCGTCCCTGCCGTGCGATGTCCGCCATGGTCCTCTCCCTGTCGTCCGGCAGCGGCGGGCTCGTGACCTCGGGGGACGAGTGCGCCACCCGCCGCTTGTCTTCAACACTAGGCGGGCGGGCGGCCCCTGGCCTCATGCCCTCGTACCCATTGCCGGGCCTCCAGGAGGATGACGGGGTCCGCCCCGTGTACTCCCCTGGGTGGAGACCGCTCCCCCGCTGTGAGGGTCTTCCCGGAGGGGATGACCGGAGGGTAGTGACTTCGCTCACTTCCGTCACTCCCTGTTGCCGCGTGTCCGGCCATCGGCCGCCGACAAGATCCACTCGGCTGTGGGCCCCGTACGAGCACGCCACCACGCGCCCGGACCGCCCCTGGGGCGCCAATCCCCTTGGGACAAAGGACGCTTGGGGGTACGGAGCATCCCGGACACGCCCCCGGGCGGCGGTGCCGACGCTCCCTCAAGTGTGCTGTGCCGCACTGACAATCGAATCCCCCGGCGAGGGCGCGGCCTCTGAGCACGCATGCCGGATGGTCCGTAAGCTGTGCCACGTCAACAGGATGACCGGTCAGCGGGGTGGACATGGCGATGATGCGGCTCCGGCGCGAGGACCCGCGTGTCGTCGGCTCGTTCAGACTGCACCGGCGGCTCGGCGCCGGCGGCATGGGCGTGGTCTACCTGGGATCGGACCGGCGCGGACAGCGCGTCGCCCTCAAGGTCATCCGGCCGGATCTGGCCGAGGACCAGGAGTTCCGCTCGCGGTTCGCCCGCGAGGTGTCCGCCGCCCGGCGGATCCGGGGCGGCTGCACCGCCCGCCTGGTGGCCGCGGACCTGGAGGCCGAGCGGCCCTGGTTCGCGACCCAGTACGTACCCGGTCCCTCGCTGCACGACAAGGTGGCCGAGGAAGGCCCCCTGACGGCCGCACAGATCGCCGCCGTGGGCGCCGCGCTCTCGGAGGGCCTGGTAGCCGTCCACGAGGCCGGGGTCGTCCACCGGGACCTCAAGCCCTCGAACATCCTCCTGTCGCCCAAGGGCCCACGGATCATCGACTTCGGCATCGCCTGGGCCACCGGGGCGAGCACCCTCACCCATGTGGGTACGGCCGTCGGCTCCCCCGGCTTCCTCGCGCCCGAGCAGGTACGCGGCGCCGCCGTCACCCCGGCCACCGACGTCTTCGCGCTCGGCGCCACCCTGGCCTACGCGGCCACCGCCGACTCGCCCTTCGGGCACGGCAGTTCCGAGGTCATGCTGTACCGCGTGGTGCACGAGGAGCCGCACCTTCAGGGCGTCCCGGACGCACTGGCGCCCCTGGTGCGGGCCTGCCTGGCCAAGGACCCCGAGGAGCGGCCCAGCACGCTCCAGCTGTCGATGCGGCTCAAGGAGATCGCGGCCCGCGAGGCGCAGGGGCTCTCCGACGGGCGCCCGCCCGCCCAGCGGGCCCGGGTCGAGCGGCCGACGGGACGGCTCCCCGAGGCCGAGCGGATCGGCGGGGCCGAGGACCACCCCGGGCGGCGTACGGAACGTCGTACGGGCGGCTCCACCACGCCCCGGCCCCAGGGCGGGTCCCCGAGCGGTCCGCACTCGCGGCCCTCGTCCTCCCGCAACCCGCAGCACCCCGGCGGCCCGACCTCACGGCCGACCTCGGGCCGCACGGGCGGCCGCCCGGCCCCCAGGACGACGGGGACGGGCCGGCGGCCCTCACGGCCGGACCCGAGGCTGATGCGGCAGCGGCTGATCGTGTTCGTCGTGGTGACGCTGATCGTCGCGCTGGGCATCGCGGCGGCCCAGAAGCTGTAGCGCTCCTACGACGCGGTGCGGCCCTGGGCCACCGCGTAGAAGGCGACCGCGGCCGCGGCACCCACGTTCAGCGAGTCCACCCCGTGCGCCATCGGGATCCGCACCCACTCGTCGGCGGCGACCAGCGCCTGCGTGGACAGGCCGTCGCCCTCGGCGCCGAGCATCAGCGCGACCCGTTCCAGGGACTGCGGCGCCGCCACGTCGATCGGGGTCGCCTTCTCGTGCGGGGTGAGGGCGAGCAGCTTGAAGCCCGCCTCGCGCACCGAGTCCAGGCTCTTGGGCCAGGCCTCCAGGCGGGCGTAGGGGACGGAGAACACCGCGCCCATGGAGACCTTCACCGAGCGGCGGTAGAGCGGGTCCGCGCAGTCCGGTGACAGCAGCACCGCGTCCATGCCGAGGGCAGCCGCGCTGCGGAAGATCGCCCCGATGTTGGTGTGGTCGTTGACCGCTTCCATGACCACCACCCGGCGGGTCGTGGAGAGCAGTTCCTCGGCCGTGGGGAGCGGCTTGCGCTGCATGGAGGCCAGGGCGCCGCGGTGCACGTGGTAGCCGGTGACGCGCTCGGCGAGCTCGGGGCTCACCGCGTAGACCGGTGCCGGGAGTTCGTCGATGACGTCGCGCATGACGTCGACCCACTTGGCGGAGAGCAGCATCGAGCGCATCTCGTACCCGGCGTCCTTGGCGCGTCTGATGACCTTCTCGCCCTCGGCGATGAAAAGGCCTTCCGCGGGCTCGCGCCTGCGCCGGAGTTCGACGTCGGTCAGGCCCGTGTAGTCGCGCAGGCGCGGGTCGTCGGGGTCGTTGATGGTGATGAGATCAGCCACAGGGTGATACTGCCTTGTCCTGGGTACGGTGCCAACGGCCTGTCAGGCGCTGGTGGTGGGAACGTCGGGGGTTCCGACGCGGACGACCTCACCGATGACGATGACGGCGGGCGGGCGGATCGCCTCGGCGCGCACGGTCTCCCCGACCGTGGCCAGGGTGGCGTCCACCCGGCGCTGGGTGGCGGTGGTGCCCTCCTGGATCACCGCGACGGGGGTCTGCCCGGGGCGGCCGTGGCGCACCAGCGCCTCGGCGATGAGGCCGATCTTGTCGACGCCCATGAGGATCACCAGGGTGCCGGTGAGCTTGGCGAGGGAGGCCCAGTCCACGAGCGAGCGCGGGTCGTCGGGGCCGACGTGCCCGCTGACCACGGTGAACTCGTGCGCCACACCGCGGTGGGTGACCGGGATGCCGGCGGCGCCGGGCACCGAGATGGAGCTGGAGATGCCGGGGACGACGGTGCAGGCGATGCCGGCCTCGGCGAGGGCCTGGAGCTCCTCCATACCGCGGCCGAAGACGTACGGGTCCCCGCCCTTGAGCCGGACCACGGCCTTGCCGGCCCTGGCGTGCTCGATCAGGGCGTTGTTGATGGCCTCCTGGGCCATGAACCGGCCGTACGGGATCTTCGCGGCGTCGATGACCTCGACGTGCGGGGGGAGCTCGTCGAGCAGGTCCCGGGGGCCGAGCCGGTCGGCGATGACCACGTCGGCCTCGGCGAGGAGCCGACGGCCGCGCACCGTGATCAGGTCCGGGTCGCCCGGGCCGCCTCCGACGAGGGCGACGCCGGGGGTGGCCTTGTGCCGGTGCGCGGGAGCGGTGAGGGTGCCGTCGCGAAGGCCCTCGATCACGGCGTCGCGGACGGCGGCGGAGCGGCGCGGGTCGTTGCCGGTCAGCACGGCGACGGTGACGCCCTCGATGCGGCCGGTCGCGGGGGTCCACGCGGTGGCGGCGGAGGCGTCGTCGGCGCGGACACACCAGACGCGCTCGCGCTCGGCCTCGGCGGAAGCCTGCTCGTTGACGTCGCGGTGCTGCGTGGCGATCAGGGCGTACCAGGCGTCGGCGAGGTCGCCGTCCTGGTAGCGGCGGCGCTCCCAGCGGATCTCGCCGGTCTCGGCCATGGCGTCCACGGAGGGGGTGGCGGAGGGCGAGACGAGCAGGACGTCGGCGCCGGCCGCGACGAGCGCGGGGAGGCGGCGCTGGGCGACCTGGCCACCGCCGATGACGACGACGCGGCGGCCGGCGAGGCGGAGACCTACGGGGTAGGCAGGGGTGTCGGCCATGGCGGTGCGGCTCCTGAGGGCGGCGGTGTCTTGCGTGCCGCTGCGACGCTGGAGCGGCGGTGTACTGACGTGCGGTTATGTAGTGCGGGTCCACCATACGACTCGGGTCGTCCCGAGGCGCGGACGGGGGCTGCGGCGCCCTGGGCGGGTGCGGGTCGGGGTTCGGGGCGCCGCCCCGAACCCCGCGCCTCAGACGCCGGCGGGGCTGGGGGTGGCTTCGCGGTGGGGCGGTGCACCTCCGGGATGTCTCCCCGGCTCGCGAACCCCGCGCCGGACCGGCCTGCCGACCGGCGGTGGGTTCGCTCGACCTGCGGGGACATCCCGGAGCGTCCCCGCCCCCACGGTCGGCGCCGGAGGCTACTTCTCCGTCACGCCCGCCGCGTCGAAGGTGGCGACCTCGTGCATCGCGCGGGCCGCGCTCTGGACCAGGGGGAGGGCCAGGAGGGCGCCCGTGCCCTCGCCGAGGCGGAGGTCCAGGTCGACCAGCGGGCGCAGGCCCAGCTTGTTCAGGGCCGCGACGTGCCCCGGCTCCGCGCTGCGGTGGCCCGCGATGCACGCCGACAGCGACTCGGGGGCGATGGCGCGGGCCACCAGGGCGGCCGCTCCGGCGCTGACGCCGTCCAGGATCACCGGGGTGCGCAGGGAGGCTCCGCCGAGGAGCAGGCCGACGATGGCCGCGTGCTCCAGGCCGCCGATGGCGGCCAGGACGCCGATCGGGTCGGCCGGGTCGGGCTGGTGGAGCTCCAGGGCGCGGCGGACGACCTCGACCTTGCGGGCGTGCGTCTCGTCGTTGATGCCCGTGCCGCGGCCGGTGACCTCCGCCGCGTCCACCCCGGTGAAGACCGAGATCAGGGCCGCGGAGACGGTGGTGTTGGCGATGCCCATCTCGCCGGTGAGGAGGGCCTTGTTGCCGGCCGCGACGAGGTCGCGGGCCGTCTCGATGCCGACCTCGATGGCCGCGACGGCTTCCTCGCGGGTCATTGCCGGGCCGGTGGAAAGGTCGGCCGTGCCGGGGCGGACCTTGCGGGGCAGGAGTCCGGGGGTGGCGGGGAGGTCCCCGGCGACGCCGACGTCGATCACGCAGACCTCGGCGCCCACCTGGTTGGCGAAGGCGTTGCAGACCGCCCCGCCGCCCAGGAAGTTGGCGACCATCTGGGTCGTGACCTCCTGCGGCCACGGGGTGACGCCCTGGGCGTGCACGCCGTGGTCACCGGCGAAGATCGCGACCGCGGCCGGCTCCGGGATCGGCGGCGGGCAGACCCGGGAGAGACCGGACAGCTGGGCGGAGATGATCTCCAGCATGCCCAGGGCGCCGGCGGGCTTGGTCATGCGCTTCTGCCGCTCCCAGGCCTCGCCGAGCGCCTTCGCGTCGAGCGGGCGGATGCTGGCGACGGTCTCGGAGAGCAGGTCGTGCGGCTCCTCGCCGGGCAGCGCGCGGCGGCCGTAGGTCTCCTCGTGGACCACCCAGGAGAGCGGGCGGCGCTGCGACCAGCCGGCCTGGGCCAGCTCGGGCTCCTCGGGGAACTCGTCGACGTAGCCGACGCAGAGGTAGGCGACGACTTCGAGGTGTTCGGGAAGGCCGAGCTCGCGGACCATCTCGCGCTCGTCGAAGAAGCTGACCCAGCCGACGCCGAGGCCTTCGGCGCGCGCGGCGAGCCAGAGGTTCTCGACGGCGAGGGCCGAGGAGTACGGGGCCATCTGCGGCTGGGTGTGCCGGCCGAGGGTGTGGCGCCCGCCCCGGGTGGGGTCGGCGGTGACGACGATGTTCACCGGGGTGTCGAGGATGGCCTCGATCTTGAGTTCCTTGAACTGCTTCGCCCGGCCCTTGGGCAGCGACTTGGCGTAGGCCTCGCGCTGGCGCTGGGCGAGCTCGTGCATCGTCCGGCGGGTCTCGGCGGAACGGATGACGACGAAGTCCCAGGGCTGCGAGTGGCCGACGCTGGGCGCGGTGTGGGCCGCCTCCAGGACGCGGAGCAGCACCTCGTGCGGGATCGGGTCGGTTCGGAAGCCCTTGCGGATGTCACGGCGCTCGCGCATGACGCGCAGGACGGCCTCGCGCTCGGCGTCGGCGTAACCGGGAGCCGCCTCGCCCACGGGTTCCGCGACGGCGGGCTCGGAGGCGGCCGGCTCCGCCGGGACGGCCTCCGCCGGGGCGGCTTCCTCGGGCTGGGGCGCTACGGCCACCGGCTCGGCCTGGGCCACCGGCTCGGCCTGGGCCACCGGCTCGGGCTGCGGCTCCACGGCCACCGCCTCGACCACGACGGGCTCGGGCGCGGGCTCCGGCTCGGCCGCGGGCTGTGACTCGACGACGGGCAGCGGCTCCGGCTCCGGGACGGGCTCCGGGAGGACCGGCTCGGCAGCCACGGCCACGACCGGCTCCGCGGGGACGACCGGCTCGGGCCGGGGCTCCACGGCCACCGGCTCGACGGGGAGGACCGGCTCGGGCTGCGGCTCGGGCTCGACCGCGACGGGCTCCACGGCCACCGGCTCGGGCTGGACCGGCTCGGCCACGGCGGCCGCCACCGGCTCCGCTGGGGCCATCGGCTCCGGCTCGGCCTCGACGGCCACCGGCTCGACGGCCACCGGCTCGACCGCGGCGGGCTCCACCGCGACCGGCTCCGGCTGCGGCTGCGGCTCGACCGCGACGGGCTCGGGCCGGACGGGCTCGGGGTGGACGGGCTCGGGGTGGACGGGCTCGGGGTGAACGGGCTCGGCCGCCACCGGCTCGGGCTGGACCACCGCTTCTGCGGGGGCCGGCTCCGGCTCCGCAGGGGCCTGGGCGGGCTCTGCCACCGGCTCCGGCGTCCACGGGGCCCCGGCCTGCGGCGGGATCTCGCCCGGGGCGGCCTCCGCGCGCGGGATGTCCAGGTACTCGGGCCCGGTGGTCGGGGGCCCCGCCTGGCGCAGCGGGACGGGCGCCACCGGGGTGCTCACGGCGGCCGTCGGAGCGGCCTGGGCGGGCGCCGCGGCCGGGCCGCGGTCCGCGAGGGACCGTACGACTCCGCCGGTGGCCTCGGGCATGGGCGGGCCCATGTGCAGCGGGCGCCGGACGGGGGCCGCGGGAGCCACCGGGGCGGCGGGGGCCGCCGGCGGCGGGACGACGAGCCCGCCGAGGTCGAGCGCGCCGGAGTCACGGCCGCCCGTCTCGTGCGCGCCCGCACTGTAGCCGCCGTCGGGGAACACCGGCGGGGGGAACTCGGTGTACGGGGCAGGTGCCGGGGCCTCGGGGTAGGAGGGCTCGGCGCCGTAGGACAGGTCCGTGTACATCGGCGGGCCGTCGAGCGGGGACGGCGCGGGGAAGACGGGGGCCGGCGGGACGACCTGCGGGTCGCTCCACGCACCCTGGCCGCTCGGCATCAGCAGCAGTTCCTCGTCCTCCGGCTCGGCCGGGTTGTCCATGAGGTCCTGGAAGGCGTAGCCAGCGGGGATCGGTGCCGGGATCTGGACCGGAGCGGGGACGCCCTGCTGATCCACCATGCCCGCGTTGTCCGGGTGACCCTCGCCCGGGACCTGGCCGGTGTCAGTCATGCTTACCCCTCGCCCATCGGTGTTGCCTCTTCGATCGCCCGGTCGCCCACGGGGCCGCCGTGCGGTTTGCCTGCGGGGTTGCGGTGCGACGAGCTCGTCTCGCATACGCCTGCACGACAACCAGTAAGCATTGTCGCGCCCGTCGGCGATCGTGGCGGCCATAACCGTCACGGTCCTCTGTGGACTGCGCCACGTCGCGCGTCCAGGCAGTGTCGCGATGCCCGAATCGTCCGGGGTGTACGACGATCGGCCAGCCTACCCCGGCCCTCGTCTCAGCGCGTGGCGGGTCGTTCCGCTGCCAGGAGGAACACCACGGAACGGTCCTGTTCGGCCCAGGTGCGGGGGTCCAGGGCGACGGACTGGAGCAGCGCGCACTCGACGGCGTAACCGTGTTCGGTGAGTGCCCTGCCGATCGCCTCCGCCTCGTCGCGGGTGGAGGCGTGGCTGACGATCCGTTCGGGGCGGCGTTCGGCGACGGCCGCGACGACGGGCGCGCCGCCACCGCCGACGCGGACGACGTCGGGCTCGGGCAGGTTCTCCAGTACGTGCGGTGCGCGCCCGGCGACGACCTGGACCTGCACTCCTCGCTTGCGGGCGGCGGCAGTTACGCGGTCGCAGGCGGCCGGGTCGGCGTCCACCGCGATGACGGCGGCGCCGAGGGCGGCCGCGTCCACGGCCACGCCGCCGGATCCGGCGCCGATGTCCCAGACGAGGTCGCCGGTGCGCGGGCCGAGGCGGGCCAGTTGGGCCGCGCGCAGCTGTGTGGACTCGCCCTCGCCCGCGTCCGGGCGGGGCCTCGCCCAGCCGCGGTCGGTCGACCGGGCGGCGCTCTGGCCGAACAGCCAGCCGGCGTCGGCGGGTGCCGGTCCCCCGCCGCCGATGACGATGACGACGTTCGGGTCGCGCCAGCTGTGGTCGGCGGCCTTGTCGGAGGTGAGGACGCTCACCTGTTCGCGGTCGGTGCCGAGTTCCTCGCAGACGACGAAGGTGCGGTGAACTCCTTCGAGGAGCAGGGCCAGTTCCGCGGGTCCGGCGCCGGGTGAGGTGAGCACGGCGACCTTGGCGTGGGCGCGGCACACGTTGACGGCGCGGCGCAGGGTGCGGGGGTGGGCCACGACGACCTGGGCGTCGTCCCAGGGCATCCCGGCGCGGGCGAAGGCGGCGGCCACGGAGGAGACGGCCGGGACGACCTCGACCTCCAGGCCGTGCTCCGGGGCGCGCAGGGTGCGTACGACGCCGAAGAAGCCGGGGTCGCCGTCGGCGAGGACCACCGCCGTGCCGCGGTGGCCGGCGATGCGGCGCGCGGCGAGGCCGAGGCTGCCCAGGCGGATGCGTTCGGCGGTGGGCGGCACTTCGGGGAGGGCGAGGTGGTGGGCGGCGCCGGCCACGAGGGTGGCGGCGGAGAGCGCGGACCGGGCGCCCGCGGTCAGGGGCGAACCGTCCCAGCCGATCACCGTGACCCGGTCGGCCATCGTCGTCAGTCTCCTGGTCTGGGGTGGGGTGAAGCTTCGTCCGGAGGGCACGGGCGGGGGCGCGGGCACGGTGAGACTACCCGGTCATCGGTTCACTTCCAGTCGGCGCCGACGCGGTAGCCGCTCGCGTCGGCGCGCTGCGGGAAGGCGGAGCTGCGGGCGTATCCGTCGTAGCTGTCGAAGCTGTCGTACCCGTCGTAGCCGTCGCTCTCGTCGAGGTCCTCGGGGACCAGGCTCCAGACGATGAGGTCGGTACGCGTGTCGGCCCAGCCGCCGTCGGCCGTCTGCGTACGCACTATCCACGCGTTGCGCAGGACGCCCTCGCTGATGCAGCCGATCTTCTGCGCCACCTGCTGCGAGGCGGTGTTGTCGGCGGCGGTGCGCAGTTCGAGCCGCTCGAATCCCTGGTCGCGGAAGAGCCATTGGGCGACGGCGAGGACGGATTCGCTGGCGTAGCCCTCGCCGCGGGCCCAGGGAGCGGTGACGTAGCCGACCTCGGTGGCGCGGGTGCGCCAGTTGGTGCTCTGGAGGTGGACGATGCCGACGAGGCGCTGGGTGAGGAACTCGGTGACGGCGAAGACGATGCCGCGGCCCTCGGTGCGTTCGGTGTGGGAGTGCCGGGTGGCCCAGGCGTGCGCTTCGGCGGGGGTGTAGGGGTGGGGCGCGCTGGTCCAGGCGATCACGTGCTCGTCGTTCATCATCTCGGTGAGCGCGGTGACGTCCTCTTCCTCGAAGGGGCGCAGCACCAGCCGGTCCGTGCTGATGGTGACGTCCGGGAAGGTGGTAGTCATGCGCAGCTCCATGCCTGAGACCGTGGTGCGACCGTGTTGCGATGCGACCGCGGTGCGGGACCGTTCGTGCGGGACCGGGAATGCGGGTCGTAGGCCACAGCATGCAGCATCGACCCGGTGATGTGCAGGGCCGGGTTGCCCGGAAGCGGGCAGAGCTCGGCCCCGCACTCCGTCAGGGGCGTGCGGGGCCGAGATTCATGACCGGTCGAGCCGGAACCGGCTCAGGAGGGCCTGGTTCAGGAGGCGGGGGTGCCGAAGGCCGGGATGACCGAGCCCTGGTACTTCTCCTCGATGAACTTCTTGACCTCGTCGGAGTTCAGGAGCTTGGCCAGCTTCTGGACCCGCGGGTCGTTCTGGCTGCCGTCCTTGACCGCGAGGAAGTTGGCGTAGGGGTTGCCCTCGGCCTTCTCCAGGATCAGCGCGTCCTTGGCGGGCGACAGCTTGGCCTCCAGGGCGTAGTTGCCGTTGATGATCGCGGCGTCCACGTCGTTCAGGGCGCGCGGGACCGTGGCGGCCTCCAGCTCCTTGAACTCCAGGCCCTTCTTGTCGGTGATGTCGGACAGCTTGGCGCTGGTGCCGACACCCTCCTTGAGGGTGATCAGGTTGTTGGCGGCGAGCAGCTGGAGCGCGCGGCCCTCGTTGGTGGTGTCGTTGGGGACGGCGATGGTCTGGCCGGCCTTGATGTCACCGATGGCCTTGATCTTCTTGGAGTAGAGGCCGAGGGGCTCCAGGTGCACGTTCACGACGGGCACGACGTGCGTGTTGTTCTTCTTGTTGAAGTCGTCGAGGTACGGCTTGTGCTGGA
This sequence comes from Streptomyces avidinii, assembly GCF_045161815.1. Classification (NCBI taxonomy): domain Bacteria; kingdom Bacillati; phylum Actinomycetota; class Actinomycetes; order Kitasatosporales; family Streptomycetaceae; genus Streptomyces; species Streptomyces avidinii. The sequence continues at coordinate 6,831,783 of NZ_CP108863.1, read as the reverse complement.
AGTAGTTGCCGGCGACCTGGCCCTGCTCGGTGGCGGTGTTCGGCAGGACGTAGTCCGTGAACTCCTTGACCTCCAGCGTGAGGCCTTCCTTGGCCGCGAGCTTGTCCTTGACGAAGTTCAGGATGTCGGCGTGCGGGCTCGGGGAGGCCGCTATGACGAGGGGCTTGCTCTCGTCGGTCTTTCCGCCGTCCGTCTTGGCCGAGGACGGGTCCGAGGAGCTGCCGCAGGCGGTGAGGCCGAGGGCGAGCGCGGTGGCCGAGGCGGCGAGGGCGGTGAGCTTGATGTTCTTACGCACGAAGAGTGCCTTTCTTGCTGAACAAGTACCGATGACTTGCTGGTGGTGGCCCAAGCACGACAAGTGCGGGCTCATTGAGGGGGGAAAGTCTTTTCAGGCGGTCCGGCCGCGGCGGGCGAGGAGTCGCACCACGCCGTCGCCGAGCAGCTGGATCACCGTGACGAGAACGATCAGGACCACGACGGTGGCGACCATGAAGCCGGTCTCGAAGCGCTGGAAGCCGTAGGTGATGGCCTTGGAACCGAGCCCTTCGCCGCCGACGGCGCCGGCCATGGCCGAGTAGCCGACGAGGGTGATGACGGTGGTGGTGACACCGGCGACCAGCGAGGGCAGGGCCTGCGGGAGGAGCACCTTGCCGACCAGGGTCGGGATGCCGCCGCCCATGGACTCGACGGCCTCGATCAGGCCGTGGTCCACCTCGCGCACGGCCGTCTCGACGAGCCGCGCGAAGAAGGGGACGGCGCCGATGGCCAGCGGGACGATCATGGCGGTGGGGCCGATGAACGTGCCGACGACCGCGGTGGTGACCGGGATCAGGAAGATCAGCAGGATGATGAACGGCAGCGAGCGGCCTATGTTCACGATCACGCCGAGGACCTTGTTGAGCGGCTGGTTCTGCAGCAGGCCGCCCTTGTCGGTGAGGACCAGCAGGATGCCGATGGGCAGGCCGCCGAGTACGGTCACCAGGGTGGACCACAGCACCATGTAGAGGGTGTCGTAGGTGCCCTGGGTGAGCAGGGGCTGCATTTCGGACCAGGTCACTTGGCACCATCCTTGACCAGCGCGGCGAATTCGGTGTCGGCGTCTGCGGCGCTCTCGACGATGTCGACCTGGAGGCCCTGCTCGCGCAGGAAGCCGACGGGCACCACGTTGTCCTCGTAGCCACCGGGCAGTTCGATGCGCATGCGGCCGATCTGCCGGCCCGCGACGGTGTCCATCGCGGCGCCGAGGATCGAGATGTCGATGTTGTACGTGCGCGAGAGCTGCGAGATGACCGGCCGGACGGCCGCTTCGCCGTGGAAGGTGACGTCGACGACCGTGTGGTCGGGGCCGGTGGCGGTGCCGGTGACCGGGAAGAGTTCACCGGCGAGCTCGGAGCCGGGGGTGGCGAGCAGCTCGGCGACGGTGCCGGACTCGATGACCCGGCCGTTCTTCATCAGGGCGGCCGAGTCGCAGACCGACTTGACCACGTCCATCTCGTGCGTGATGAGCAGCACGGTGAGGCCGAGCTGCCGGTTGAGGTCGCGCAGCAGTTGGAGGATGGAGCGGGTGGTCTCGGGGTCCAGGGCGCTGGTGGCCTCGTCGGAGAGCAGCACCTTGGGGTCGCCGGCCAGGGCGCGGGCGATGCCGACGCGCTGCTTCTGGCCGCCGGAGAGCTGGGTCGGGTAGGCCTTGGCCTTGTCGGCGAGGCCTACCAGGTCGAGGAGTTCGAGGGCCTTGCGGGAGCGCTCGCGGCCGGAGACGCCGAGGATCTCCAGGGGCAGCTCGACGTTGGCCTGGACGGTCCGCGAGGACAGCAGGTTGAAGTGCTGGAAGACCATGCCGATGCGGCTGCGGGCCTCGCGGAGTTCCTTGCCCGCGCGGCGGCCGCGGCCGGCGAGGGCGGTGAGGTCGACGCCGTCGACGGTCACCGTGCCGGTGGTGGGGCGCTCCAGCAGGTTGACGCAGCGGATCAGGGAGGACTTGCCCGCGCCGCTCTGGCCGATGACGCCGTAGACCTCGCCCTCGCGGACGTGGAGATCGACGCCGTCCAGGGCGGTGACCTCACGGCCACGGGACTGGTAGACCTTCGTGAGGCCCGATGTGGTGATCACAGGATTTCCGTCGCTGTCGAGTGCGCGGCGCAGCGGGGTGCCGGCACGGGGCAAACAATCTGGGACGCGATACGGGACGAACCGTCAGAAAACGATGGCGTCGACGCGTGCGCGGGGCAGGAACGAGCCGTGCTGTTCATCAGGTGACGAGGCACTGGCGCGACTGGTCTCGCTTCGGGGCGCGAGGCTCAGGAAGGGGCCCTCAGAAGGCGCACATTCGACACATACAACGAGCACCGGGCGTCATCGTCGCCTCGGTCGCAAGGGTGCGGCTGCTCGTCGTGGTCATGGGCCCCAGTAAACCAGACGCATCCCCTGACCGATCAACGATGTCCGGATACCGGACGGAATTCGACCGCATGCCGGACAGAACGGCCACGGCCGGCCTTCCGTGAGGCGGCCGCTCCGCCACCGCTGACCTGCACCGACAGCGGCTCCGGGGCCCGTACCGCCACCTCCGTCCGGGGTGCGGCGACCGGGTCCGCTGTGGTCAAGACCACGGTCGGACACAGGGGTGCGCGCTTCGGGTCTTTCGGCCCGTAATACCCTCGCTGCATGCTCGACGCCCTGACGGTCGCCATCGGTGTGGCCGCACTCGCCCTCGCCGCCTGGTGCGGCCACGCCGCATGGCGGGATCAGCCGACCAAGGACTGGCACTTCATCGGTATGGCCGTCGTGACCGTGCTGGTCCTGGCGCAGCTGGTGATCGGCCTGGTGAAGCTGGCCCAGGGCGAGAAGCCCGACGAGGGCACGGTGATCTTCGTGGCCTACCTGGTGGGCGCGTTCGCCGCGGTACCGGCCGCCGGCATGCTCTCGCTGACCGAGCGGACCAAATGGGGATCGGTGACGGTGGCCGCCGGCGCCGTCGTGCTCGCCGTCCTCGAAGTACGGCTCTACGACATCTGGGGAACCACCGGTGCCTGACGCTGACACGACGACCGACCGGGCGGGTGCCGCGCCCGCCGACCGCAAGCGGCTCGTCTCCGGGCCCGGTCTGCTGCTGGTGTGGCTGTACGGGGTGATGGTGGTGGGCGCGGTCTCCCGGTCCGCCTACCAGATCTCCACCGAGTTCGACCGGGCGCCGCTGGCGTACTCCCTGTCCGCCGTGGCCGCGCTGGCCTACGCGTTCATCACGTACTCACTGGTCCGCGGCGGGGAGACGGCCCGCAGGGCGGCGCTGGTCTGCTGCGCCGCCGAGCTCGCCGGCGTGCTGGCCGTGGGGACCTGGACGGTGCTGCGGCCCGAGTCCTTCCCCGACACGACCGTGTGGTCCCGGTTCGGGATGGGCTACCTGTTCATCCCGGTGATCCTGCCGATCACCGGGATGCTCTGGCTGCGCAAGCGCCGGACGCCGACCGCCTAGCACTGGGCGGCGGGCGGCGGGCGCTACGCGCTGACCGTGAAGTCGGAGGGGTCCTTGGCGTCCTTCTCCAGGATCACCAGCCGGACGCCGTCGGAGGCCGTGCGGCCGCCGACCTGGACGTAGCCGGCCTTGCGGTAGAGGCGCAGGTTGGACTCGCTCTTGTGCCCGGTGTGCAGGCGGAAGCGGTTGGTGGTGCCGGGGCCCGCCAGGGCCTCCTCGACCGCGCGCAGCAGCCGCGCTCCGAGACCGTGACCCTGCAGGCGCGGGTGCACGCAGAGCTTGGCGATTTTGGCGATGCCGTCCTCGTCGACGTTGCCGCGCACGGTCCCGACGATCTCGTCGCCGAGCCGGGCCACCAGGACGGTGTCCGTCGCCAGTTCTCCCTTGAGGGAGTCCAGGGACTGGGTGAGGGGCTGGATGAGGTAGTTGCCGTACAGCTCGGCCTCACGCTGGAAGGCCAGGTACTGCAATTTGAAGATCTGCTCCGCGTCCTCGGCGGCCGCCGCCGAAATGGTCACGCTCATGCCCATGTGCGCATGCCTCCAGCTCACCTGGTAGCCCGTTGGTCTACCGCTCCTTTCCCCGCAGGCCAGGAGCCGCAACCTCTGCAGCCAGCATTCTGCGCAGACATCCCAGGCAACGGGAACGGACGGGCCCCAAACTTCCTTGTGAGATACCCAACTCTCCTGCGATTTCACGGTAAGTGAGGTCTCTGGGCGAAAGAAGTGCCTTCATCAGCTCCGGACAGCGTCCGGGCAACCGGGCGACCGCCGATCGGAGTGCGCGGTTCTCCTCGCCGTGCAGGAGGGCGTCCTCCGGTGCCGCCCCGGCAGCCGTCCCGGCCGGCGGACCGCCGTCCACGACATGCCTGCGGTGGCCGTCCACGGAGTGACGACGGTGGTCGTACGGAACCTCCCGCCTGGCCCGGCGCCGGGCGAGGCGTGCCTCCGCCCGCACCGCCCTGCGCAGCCAGCGCGCCGGCTCCGCGGGCTCGGCCGGATCCGGGGCGCGGCGGCCGCTCTCCAGCAGCCTGACCCAGACGGCTTGTTCCAGGTCGGCGGCGTCCACTCCGGCGCCCGGGGCCTCCGCGGCGGCCTCGGCGGAGAGCAGCGGGCCGAGCTTGTCGAGGAATTCAGCCTTCAACAGGTCCATGCCGGGCGGGACGAGTGGGCCGGGCCCGGCGGTTTCCCCGCCGGGCCCGGCCCACTCGTACGGGAAGCGGCGCTCAGCGGTTGACGGGGCGTCGGCCCGGCCGGAAGGCCTCCGCCGCGAGCAGTCCCGTGTCCGGGTTGTCGGTGAAGATCCCGTCGATGCCCTGTTCGAAGTAGGTCCGGAAGGCGGCGAGGGCGTCCCCGTACGCGGTGGGGTCGGTCCCCTTGCGGTACTCGGCGGGCAGGAAGCTGTTCTCGTTGCGCGCGGTGTAGGGGTGCAGCAGCAGCCCGCGTGCGTGGGCGTCCTCGACCAGGGTGGTCGGGGCGCCGAGCCCGCCGGACGCGTTGCGCGGGAGGATCAGGTCCATGGTCGGTCCGATGCCCTGCGCGAAGCCGGCGATCCACTTCAGCCCCTCGGGCTTCACCAGGTCCGCGACCGTGCGCGGGTCCCCGGCCACCTCGAAGTCCCAGGGGCGGGTGCCCGCCGCGGAGAGCAGGACCACGCGGGGCGTCGAGACCAGCCGGGAGAGCCGCTGGATGCTGGAGGGCTCGAAGGACTGGAGGAAGACCGCGGCGTTCCGGCCGTCGCGTCCGTAGCGGCGCAGCAGCTTGGCGAGGGGCTCCTCGAGGCCGAGGCCCAGACCCCGGAAGTAGCTGGGGTGCTTGGTCTCGACGTGCAGCCACACCCGCCTGCCGCGGCGCCTGCCCTCGCGGTCCGCCCAGCGGAGCACCTCTTCGAAGGTGGGCACGGCCCACTGGCCGTCGTAGAGCGTGTTGCGCTGGCGGACGGCGGGGATACGTTCCTTCGCGCGCAGGGTCCGCAGCTCGGCCAGGGTGAAGTCCTCGGTGAACCAGCCGGTGACCGAGACCCCGTCGACGGACTTGGTGGTGCGCCGGGAGGCGAACCCGGGGTGATCGGCGACGTCGGTGGTCCCGCCGATCTCGTTCTCGTGGCGGCAGACCAGGTGGCCGTCCCTGGTCGGGACCAGGTCCTGCTCGACGACGTCGGCGCCCAGGTCGAGGGCGAGCCGGTACGAGCCGAGGGTGTGCTCCGGCCGGTACCCGCTGGCTCCGCGATGGCCGATGACCGTCGGGTACGGAAGGTCCCGGTAGCCGTCGTCACCGTGCCCGTCGCCGTACCCGTCGCCCGCCGCGGAGGCGGATCCCGCCGCGAGTCCGGTGATGCCGGTCCCCGCCGCCAGGACGGCTGCCCCCAGGACCGTGCGCCGCGCTGCTCCACCCTGTGTCATGAGTGCCACTCCTCGTCGTGAACGCCGTGTCGCGGCCCGCGATCGGCGTGCCGATGGTAGGCAAAGGGGAGTGGCCGAGGGGGGTGCGGCGACGGCACATCCGGGGAACTTGGCGCAAACACGCGTCAACAATGCGTATCCGACACGTGAACCCGATGTGCGCCGGAAGCTGACCCGCGAGTATCGTCCTCACCTGCGCTACCGCCGCCGGGTGGGTGCGCGAACCGCTTTTCGATGCCGGAGGGCCCCACGTTGTTCCGTACGAAGCTCATCAAAGCCACTGTCGGACCGGTCATGCGCATGATGTTCCGCACCCGCGTGGAGGGCATCGAGAACATCCCCGGCTCCGGACCGGTGATTCTGGCGGGCAACCACCTCACCTTCATCGACTCCATGATCCTGCCGCTGGTGTGCGACCGTACGGTCCACTTCATCGGCAAGGACGAGTACGTGACCGGCAAGGGGATCAAGGGCCGCGCCATGGCCTGGTTCTTCACCGGCTCCGGCATGATCCCCGTCGACCGTGACGGTGCGAACGGCGGCGTCGCGGCACTGATGACCGGTCGCCGCATCCTCGAAGAGGGCAAGATCTTCGGTATCTACCCCGAGGGCACCCGCTCCCCCGACGGCCGGCTCTACCGCGGCCGCACCGGCATCGCCCGCCTGACCCTGATGACCGGTGCCCCCGTGGTGCCGTTCGCGATGATCGGCACCGACAAGCTCCAGCCCGGCGGTGCCGGCATGCCGCGCCCGGGCCGGGTCACCGTCCGCTTCGGCGAGCCGATGGAGTTCTCCCGCTACGAGGGCATGGACCGCGACCGCTACGTGCTGCGCGCCGTCACCGACTCGGTGATGGCCGAGGTCATGCGCCTCTCGGGCCAGGAGTACGTCGACATGTACGCGACCAAGGCGAAGGCCGCCTGACCCGGCCCGCTCCTACTGACGCTGGAGTGACCGGCTGACGCCCGCCGCCGTGGTGGTGGCGAGGATCCAGCCGGTCACGATCAGCAGGTACGACAACCACTGGTGCCATCCGCCCGGTGCGAAGGCCGCCTCCTGGCCGAAACTGACGATCGGCACCATCAGGTCGATCGTGTAGAACAACGCGTTGAAGTCCGGCGCCTCCCCCGCCTTCAGGGCGCGCGGCGGGTCGATCCCGTACGCGAGCGTCCCGGTCATCAGCAGCGCCAGCAGCCACCCCGCCGCGCGCAGCGGCCGGAACCCGTAGCCGACGGTGGCGTCCTGGAGCAGCCCCCACACCCGGGCGAGCCGGGGCAGCGTGTGGCGGTGCCGGCGCAGCTTCGCGAGCTGGACGGTCCGGGCCGCGGTCTCGTCGCCCGCCGTCCGGTAGGCCGCCGTGAGCTGTTCGTAGGCGTACGTGAGGTATCCGGATTCCTCCCGCTCCAGCGCGGGCAGTCGCTGCTCGGCCGGCAGGTGGGGTGCGAGGGTGCGGTAGGTGAGGCCGTCGATGGCGATCCGCGCGGGCCAGGCCTGCGGATCGATGTGGAGCAGGTCGAGGGTGGAGCGGCGCAGGTTCACGTCGCCCCGGATCTGATCGCACCGGCGCAGCCACAGCTCGCCGATCGCACAGCTGGAGGCGCGCAGGGCGGTCCCGTCCGGGTTGGCGAGGTCGGCGCGGGTGAGGTAGGCCTGGCCCGGTATGCGGGAGCCGGTGAGGTTGACCATGCCCCGGGCTTTCAGCCGGTGCGCGCGCAGGTCGGTGCCGACGGTCAGGTTCTCGGCGTGCAGGGCGATGGCGCCCGGCGCGAGCAGCTGGGCGCGGTCGAGCTGGATCTGGCCGCCGACCGTGGCTCCGTTGAGGCGGAGCTGGCCGTGCACGGTCAGGTCGTTCGCGATGATGTCGGTGTCGACCTCGACGTGGTTGAGCTGGAGCGGCGGCTCGTCCGCCTCCTCGCCGCTCGTGGGGCCGATCACGGCCCCCTGGAGGAAGAGCCCCCCGGATATTTTGGAGCCCTGCAGCCGTACGGGTCCGGCGATCCGGCAGCAGGAGAGCCGCAGGACCACGTCGACGCGCAGCGTGGAGGCGGTCAGGCCGGGCAGTGTGGAGTCGGCGAGGACCAGGGCGCGCAATTGGGCCCCGTACATCAGGGGCTTGCGCTCGAACCAGCAGTCGCGCAGCCGCATGGGGTGGTCGATGACGGCGTAGCGCAGGTCGAGCTTGCCCACGATCTTCGCGCCCTTGACCTTGAGCCCGGGGACCCGGCCCTCCACGGTGGGACAGGCGCCCAGCAGGACGGCCCGCAGCACCTCGGCGCGCAGGGTGCGCTCGGCGCCCCAGTCGGCGCCGTCGACGGAGCTCTCCTCGGGCGTGACATGGAAGTCGACCCCGTCGCCGCGCGGGAAGGCCTCCCAGACGCGACGTTCGGCCGGGGTCAGTTCGTTGATCTCCATCGCCGGGATGGTGTCCCGCGGCCGGACGGGCTGTCAACTCGGCCGGGGCCGTCATCGATTGGCGCTGCGTCAGTGCTCGACGCCCTCCTGGAGCCGCTGGCCCTTCAGCAGGAACCAGGCGGCCACGGCGGTGGCCAGCAGTACGGCCGCGCCGACGCCGGAGGCGAGTCGCAGCCCGTCCACGAAGGCGTCCTGGGCGGCGCCGACCATCACCTGGGCGGTGTGCGGATCCAGCGCCTTGGCCGCCTCGACGGCCCCGCCGAGGGATTCGTGCGCGGCGTCGGCGACCGGGCCCGCGACGGAGGCCGGGGCGGTGAAGCTCTGGTAGACGCCGGTGACGACGGAACCGAGCAGGGCGATGCCGAGGGCGGCGCCGAGTTCGTAGGCCGTCTCGGAGACGGCGGAGGCCGAACCGGCCTGCTCCTTGGGCACGCTGGACAGGATGACGTCGGCGGTGACGGTGAAGGAGAAACCGGCGCCGAGGCCGACGACGAGCAGAGCCGCGCCGAGCAGCGGGTAGCCGCTCTCCTTGTGGATCACGGTCAGCACGCCGAGGGCCAGGCCGATGGCGCCGAGGCCGCCCGCCACGACGGTCCGTACCGAGAACCGGCGGGCGTACCGGCCCGCGATCAGGCCGGTGACCACCGCGCCGATGGCGGCGGGCAGTTCGGCGAGGCCGGCCTCAAGCGGGTCGCGGCCCTGGACGAGCTGAAGGAACTGGGAGAGGAAGAAGACCAGTCCGGAGAGGCCGAAGACGGTGAGCAGGTCGGCGAGGACCGCGCCGGAGAAGCCGCGGTGCTTGAAGAGCCTCATGTCGAGCAGCGGCGACGGCAGGTTGAACTGGCGGCGTACGAAGGCGTACAGGGCGCCGGCGCCGACTGCCGCGGTGACCGCGACCTCCCAGGTGATGCCGTGGGTGGCGACTTCCTTGACGGCGTAGACCACGCCGATCACGCCGACGAGGGAGAGGCAGACGCTGACGAGGTCCCAGGGACCGGCGACCGGGTTCTTGGATTCGGGAAGGAGCTTGATTCCGACGACGACCAGGGCGATCATCACAGGAAGGTTGATCAGGAAGACCGAGCCCCACCAGAAGTGCTGGAGCAGCGCTCCGCCGACGACCGGGCCGACGGCTGCGCCGGCCGAGGCGGTGGCGCCCCAGATGCCGATCGCGAGGCTGCGCTCCTTGGGGTCGTGGAAGATGTTGCGGATCAGCGCGAGGGTGGACGGCATCAGGGTCGCGCCGGCCACGCCCAGCAGGGCCCGGGCGACGATCATCATCTCGGGGCTGGTCGCGTAGGCGTTGAGCACGGACACGGCACCGAATGCGGCGGCGCCTGTGAGCAGCAGCTTCTTGCGGCCTATTCGGTCGCCGAGGCTGCCCATGGAGACCAGGAGTCCGGCGATGACGAAGGAGTAGATGTCGCCGATCCACAGCAGCTGGGTGCCGGACGGCTTGAGGTCCTCGGAGAGCGCGGGGGTGGCGAGGCCGAGTACGGTCGCGTCGACGGCGACCAGCAGCACGGCGAGCACCAGCACGCTCAGGGCGAGCCAGCGGCCGCGGCTCTTGGTCTCCGTCCCGATCGGGCCGGTCAGCTGCTGGGTCGTGCTCATTTCTCCACACTCCGTCTGGCGCCACCGAGCAACAGCTCGATGATCATGTACTGGAAGTCCTTGGCGGCCACCCGGCCGTCCATCACGGCCCAGGCGCAGGTGCCGACGAGGCCGTAGAGGGCCTCGGTGAGCCATGCCGGGCTCAGGTCGATCCGGATGTCGCCCTCTTCCTGGCCGCGCCGGAAGAGCGCGCCGACACGGGCGTCGAGGCGGGCCCATCCCTCGTTGACCTCGTCGCCCTCGAACAGCTGGTTCTCGGTGACGAGGAAGGCCAGCAACTGGGCGTTGGGCTCGGTCTCGGCGACGAGTCGCCTGAGTGCCTCCACCGCCGTGCCCTCGTCGAGGCGGGCGTTGTCGAAGGCGACCTCGAACTCCCGGATGCCGAGGTCTTCGAGGGCCCGTACGAGGGCGTCGCGCCCGGCGAAGTGCCGGTGGAGGGTCGCGCGCCCGATTCCGGCGGCGCGGGCGACCTCGTCCATGGTGGCGGTCGACTTGCGGGAAAGCAGGGCGGCCGCATCGCGGAGCACCTGGTCACGATCCATGGCCATGAGACAAGCATACCCCGAATGAGACGCCCATGTCTCATTCCTGGTCGAAAATGAGCTGCCCGAGGGCGGCCGGAACGGAATCCTGCCCCGATGAAGCCACTGCTGTTGATCGACGTCGACGGACCGCTGAACCCCTACGCGGCCAAGGCGCAGCGCCGCCCCGAGGGGTACCGCACCCACCGGATGCGCCCGACGGGCTGGACGGAGGCCGAGCAGGCCAAGCCACTGCGCGTCTGGCTGAATCACGACCACGGGGCGGAGCTGCTCGCCCTCGCGGACGCCTACGAGCCGGTCTGGGCCACCACCTGGAAGGACGAGGCCAACGACTGGATAGGCCCGCACCTGGGACTGCCCCGGCTGCCGTTCATCGACTGGCCGGTGATGCACGGCCGGGCGCCGCGCGGCACGTTCTGGAAGACCCAGTACATCCTCGAATACGCGGGGGCGCGGCCCTTCGCGTGGATCGACGACGACATCACGGCCATGGACCGCGAGTACGTCGACCAGCGCCACCCGGCCCAGGCCCTGCTGATGCGCATCGACGAGCGGATCGGGCTGGTCCGTGAGGATTTCGACGCCCTGGCCGCGTGGGCCGCACCACAGCCGTCCGACTACACCGGGTGATTCGATCATCACTACCCGTGTTCAACGGGCTGATGCGGACTGTGATCATTTGGAGTGACTGTGCCCCCGGAGCCTTCCCCCGCCGGCCCCGGACCCGGGAGTCTGCTCTCCAGTGAGCCCTTACCCGGGGCGGGTTCACCTGCACTGATTCCGTCTTCAGCAGGGAGAGAACCATGAACGCAGCACGGAAGCTTGCCCTCGGCGCCACCGTTCTGGCACTGACGGTCGGCGGCGTCGTCGCCGTGTCCTCCGCGTCGGCCGAGCCGAGTCGGGCCCGGCAGGCCGCGGCCGTCACCACGGCCTGGGCGAAGGTGGCCGCGAACGGACAGGTCCTGGGCGGGCAGGGCATCACCGGCATCAACAGGTTCGGCATCGGCCGCTACAACATCACCACGTCGTCCGGCCTCAACGGGTGCGCCCTCCTGGGCACCGTCAACACCAACGGCGGCAACGACCCCGGTCCCGGCAGCTCGTCCATCCTGGTCGGCCAGGTGAACGGGAACACCCTCTTCATCCGCACCGCGACGCCGTCCCAGCCCGGCAGTGCCGCCGTGGACAGCGACCGGCCGTTCTCGATCAACGTCGTCTGCTGATCCCCGCACACGCCGCAGGGGCGGTGGGAGCCGGCGCCGGCTCCCACCGCCCCTGCGGGCACGGCGGCGGGCTACTGCTTGTGGGCCGCCCACGCGTGCTGGATGACCAGGTCGGCCTTCAGCTCGGTGAGCTGGATCGCGACCGCCGACGGGGCGGTGCCGCCGCGGCCGCTCCGCGAGGCCAGGGCGCCCTTGACGTTGAGGACCGTCCGGACCTCGGGGGTCAGGTGCTCGGAGATCTTCACGAACTGCTCGTCCGTCAGCTGGTCGAGCTCGATGCCCTCGCCCTCGCAGACCTTGACGCACTCACCGGCCACCTCGTGGGCCACCCGGAACGGCACACCCTGCTTGACCAGCCACTCGGCGATGTCGGTGGCGAGCGAGAAGCCCGCCGGAGCCAGCTCCTCCATCCGCTCCCGGTTGACCGTGAGGGTCGCCATCATGCCGGTGAAGGCCGGCAGCAGGACCTCGAGGGTGTCGCAGGAGTCGAAGACCGGCTCCTTGTCCTCCTGGAGGTCCCTGTTGTACGCCAGGGGCAGCGCCTTCAGGGTCGCGAGGAGGCCCGTCAGGTTGCCGATGAGCCGGCCCGACTTGCCGCGCGCCAGCTCGGCGATGTCCGGGTTCTTCTTCTGCGGCATGATCGACGACCCGGTCGAGAAGGCGTCGTGCAGGGTCACGAAGGAGAACTCCTTCGTGTTCCAGATGATGATCTCCTCCGCGATCCGGGACAGGTTGATCCCGATCATCGCGGTGATGAAGGCGAACTCGGCCACGAAGTCGCGCGAGGCCGTGCCGTCGATCGAGTTGCCGACCGAGCCCCGCTCGAAGCCCAGGTCGGCCGCGACCTGCTCCGGGTCCAGGCCCAGCGAGGACCCGGCCAGGGCGCCCGAGCCGTACGGGGAGACCGCGGTCCGGGTGTCCCACTGGCGCAGCCGCTCCGCGTCCCGCGAAAGGGACTGCACGTGGGCCAGTACGTGGTGGGCGAAGAGCACCGGCTGCGCGTGCTGGAGGTGGGTCCGGCCCGGCATCGCCACGTCGTGGTGGGTCTCGGCGAGGCCGACCAGCGCGTCCTGGAGGTCCGCGATCAGGCCGCCGATGATCCGGCCGTGGTCGCGCAGGTACATCCGGAAGAGCGTGGCCACCTGGTCGTTGCGGGACCGGCCGGCGCGCAGCTTGCCGCCGAGTTCGGCGCCGAGCCGCTCCAGCAGGCCGCGCTCCAGGGCGGTGTGCACGTCCTCGTCGGCGACGGTGCCGGTGAAGGAGCCGTCGGCCACGTCGGCCTCCAGCCGGTCCAGTCCGGCGATCATGCGGTCGAGCTCTTCGGCCGTGAGCAGGCCGGCCTTGTGGAGCACGCGGGCGTGGGCGCGGGAGCCGGCGATGTCGTACGGCGCGAGGCGCCAGTCGAAGTGGACCGACGCCGACAGCAGGGCCAGCGCCTCCGAAGGACCGTCGGCGAACCGGCCGCCCCAGAGCCGGACGTCACCCTTGTTGCTGCTCACAGCTACTGCTCCTCAAGACTGCATGGCTTTGACTGCGTGTAAGGCTCCGACGCCCCGGCGGGCTTCGGATGTGCAACCGCCTCCCCGCCGCGGAGGTAACGGGGAGGCGGCCTTGACTGCGGGTCGATCAGGCGAGGTCGCGGCGGGCCGCGATCTTCGAGGAGAGGCCGAAGATCTCGATGAAGCCCTGGGCCTTGGACTGGTCGAAGGTGTCGCCCGAGTCGTAGGTCGCGAGGTTGAAGTCGTACAGCGACTCGTCCGACTTCCGGCCGGTGACGACGGCGCGGCCACCGTGCAGGGTCATCCGGATGTCACCGGTGACGTGCTGGTTGGCCTCGTTGATGAAGCCGTCCAGCGCCCGCTTGAGCGGGGAGAACCACAGGCCGTCGTAGACCATCTCGCCCCAGCGCTGCTCGACCTGCCGCTTGTAGCGGGCCAGCTCGCGCTCGACGGTGACGTTCTCCAGCTCCTGGTGGGCCGTGATGAGCGCGATCGCGCCCGGGGCCTCGTACACCTCACGGGACTTGATGCCCACGAGGCGGTCCTCGACGATGTCGATCCGGCCGATGCCCTGCGCTCCGGCACGGTCGTTGAGCTGCTGGATGGCCTGGAGCACGGTGACGGGCTTGCCGTCGATGGCGACCGGGACGCCCTCCTTGAAGGAGATGACGACCTCGTCGGGCTCACGCGGCAGGGCCGGGTTCGAGGTGTACTCGTAGATGTCCTCGATCGGGGCGTTCCAGATGTCCTCCAGGAAGCCCGTCTCGACGGCGCGTCCGAAGACGTTCTGGTCGATGGAGTACGGGGACTTCTTGGTGGTCGCGATCGGAAGCTGCTTCTCCTCGCAGAAGGCGATCGCCTTGTCCCGGGTCATCGCGTAGTCGCGGACCGGGGCGATGCACTTGAGGTCCGGGGCGAGGGCGACGATGCCCGCCTCGAAGCGGACCTGGTCGTTGCCCTTGCCGGTGCAGCCGTGGGCGACGGTCGTGGCGCCGTGCTTCTTGGCGGCGGCGACCAGGTGCTTGACGATGGCCGGCCGGGAGAGCGCCGAGACCAGCGGGTACCGGTCCATGTAGAGGGCGTTGGCCTTGATCGCCGGGAGGCAGTACTCGTTGGCGAACTCGTCCGAGGCGTCGGCGACCTCGGCCTCGACCGCACCGCAGTCGAGCGCGCGCTTGCGGATGACGTCCAGGTCCTCGCCGCCCTGGCCGACGTCCACGGCAACGGCGATGACCTCGGCGCCCGTCTCCTCGGCGATCCAGCCGATGGCGACGGAGGTGTCCAGGCCGCCCGAGTAGGCGAGTACGACGCGCTCGGTCACGGGTTTCTCCTTACGGTGCATTCAACGACAGGCATAACTATGCACTACTCCGTATGTTTCGTCAATCGACTCCGTGCGCGAGCCCCGCGCAGCGCCCGGCCGCGCGGCTTGACCTGCGGATATATGGGAGGCGAAGCGGAAGCCCGATTGCCTACGCTCAGGGTCGGACGTCACGGGGAGGACGCATGGACACGGACACGACGACGGATATCCCGCCGCCCGGGAGCCCGGCGACCGCATGGATCGCCTTCGACCACGCCGTCCGCGACATCCACTACTGGTCGTACGCGAGCCCCCTCGGCGCGCCGCCGGCCGTGCGGCTGTGCCACACCGACGGCCGGATCCGCGAGGCGGCCCTCCGGGCGCCGCAGCCGCTGCCCGAGCTCGTCGCGATCCGCTGCGCGGACTGGGTACCGGCCGTACGGAAGCAGGCCCGGCGGGTACTGGCCGCGGCCCTCGCCGAGGACCCCGCGGGCACCCTGCGCCGGTTGACCCCGCTCGTCCTGCGGCTCGGCCGCCGCGAGCAGGGCGCGTGGGCGCTGGAGCGCTTCGAGGCCTCACTGAGCGACGCCCCGGCCCTTCTCGGCGAGCTGCGCACGAGCGAGGACCGGCCGACCCGGCGGTTCGCCGCGCGGCTGACCGTCGGTGCCGGGCTGCTGGACGTCCGGGAGCTGGCCGACCTGGCCGCCGGGGAGCCGGACCCGCCGACGAGCGGGCTGTGGACGGACGCGGCGCTGGCCGCCCTTGCCGCCGACGGCCCGGACGACGCGGCGATCGACGCCCTGCTCGGCGCGCACGGCGCGATGGTGCGCTCCGCCGGGGTCACCGCCCTGCGCGGGGCCGGCCGGACCGCCGAGGCCGCAGGGCACCTCGCCGACCGCTCCGGGCTGGTCCGGGCCTGCGCCCGCTGGCTGGTCCGCCAGGACGGGGGCGACCCGTACCCGCTGAGCCGCGCGGCGCTGACCGACCCCGCCCGCGTGAGCCCCTACGCGGTGACCGGTTTCGCCGAGTGCGCGCGCCGCGAGGACGCGCCGGTGCTGCGCGCCCTGCTGGAGCACCCCGCCGGCCAGGTGCGGGCCGCGGCCGTGGGCGGACTGCGCCTGCTGGACACCACCGACATCGAGCTGCTGCGGACGCTGCTGGACGACCCGTCTGCGGCGGTGGCCCGCGAGGCCGCCCGGAGCCTGAGCGGCTCCGCCGCGCGGCTGCCCGTCGACTGGCTGATGGCCCGCATCGTGCCCGAGCGGCCTTCGCACACCCGCCGGGCCGCCCACCGGCTGCTGTTCGCCCGGGGCGGGGTCGCCGGACTGCGCGCCTCCGTGGAGTTGCTGACGGACCGTGACACGGCCCTGCGGACCATCGCCGCGCAGCGGATCCGGAGCATGTGGTCCCCGTACCGGACGCCGGACCTGCCGCCGGGAGACCCGGAGGTCGGCGCCCTCCTGGACCGGTGCACACACCTGTTCAGCGATTACGTCATGCGGCGGATGCGCGCCTCGCTCGGACTGCCGCCTGCGCCCCGTACCGTCTGACAGGTGCTGCGTACCGCTCTCGTCACCGGCGTAACTCTCGTCGCGGCCCTGCTCCCGCAGGGACCCGCGCCCCTGCCCGACCGGCTCGCCGACACCGGCGGGGGAAGCCAGCTCATCACCGCTGTCGCGCCCACGCCCGGATCCACCACCGGCCGGGTGATCTGGTGGGAGCGGTGGGCGGGGCGCTGGCACGAGGCGGGGAGCGCGCCCGCCCGCTTCGGTTCGAACGGCCTCACCGACGGGGCGACCCGGACCCAGGGCACCAACACCACGCCGACGGGCCTGTACGAACTTCCCTACGCCTTCGGGATCCGGCGGGCGCCGGCCGGCACGGGCCACGCGTACCGGCGGGTGAGTGCCGACTCCTGGTGGTGCCAGGACAACGCGTCCGCCCAGTACAACCGCTGGGTCGAACCGCTGCCGGCGGACTGCGCGCCCGGCGAGGCCGAGCACCTGGTGACCTACGAGAAGCAGTACGCGCACGCGCTGGTCATCGGCTTCAACTACGACCGGCCCGTGCGCGGCCGGGGCGCCGGGATCTTCCTGCACGTCAACGGCAAGGGCGCGACGGCCGGTTGCGTGTCCGTGCCCGAGCGGGCCATGCGGGCGATCCTGCGCTGGGCGGACCCGGGCCGGCGCCCGCACATCGCGATCGGCACGGAGTCCGGGGACCTGGCCGTGACCCGGTACTGAGCCGGGCCCGGCCGGGCGCGGGAGGGCCCTCAGCTCTCCTTCTGCGCCAGACGCAGCAGGTGGTCGGCGAGGGCCTGGCCGCCCGCCGGGTCCCGGCTGATCAGCATCAGGGTGTCGTCGCCCGCGATCGTGCCGAGGATGGCACGGAGCTCGGCCTGGTCGATCGCCGAGGCGAGGAACTGCGCGGCACCCGGCGGGGTGCGCAGGACCACGAGGTTGGCGGAGGCCTCCGCCGAGATCAGCAGCTCCCCGGAGAGGCGCCGCATGCGCTCCTCCTTCGCGGACTCGCCGAGGGGAGCCTGCGGGGTGCGGAAGCCGCCCTCGCTCGGTACCGCGTAGATCAGCTCGCCGCCGGTGTTGCGGATCTTCACCGCGCCCAGCTCGTCGAGGTCGCGCGAGAGCGTCGCCTGGGTGACGCTCAGCCCGTCGTCGGCGAGCAGCTTGGCCAGCTGGCTCTGGGAGCGGACCGGCTGCCGGTTGAGGATGTCCACGATCCGGCGGTGACGCGCGGTGCGGGTCTGCGGGACGGCCTGGCCGCCTTGCTCGTTGTCCTGCGCCTGACTCATCGTCGTCTCATTCTCCGGATCCGTCCCCGCCTGCTGCGTCAAGGATGCCGGGCAGGGCCCGGACGAACGCGTCCGCCTCGGCCTCGGTGAGTACGTACGGGGGCATGAGCCGTACGACGTCGGGGGCGGGCGCGTTGACCAGGAAGCCGGCTTCCTGAGCCGCCTGCTGCACCTGGGCGGCGAGCGGCTCGGTCAGCACGATACCCAGCAGCAGTCCCGCGCCCCGGACGTGGGAGACCAGGGCGTGGCCCGTGGCCTCGATCCCGGAGCGCAGCCGCTCGCCGCGGGCCTTGACCTGGTCGAGCAGCCCGCCCGTGGCGATCGTGTCGATCACCGCGAGGCCTGCGGCGCAGGCGACCGGGTTCCCGCCGAAGGTGGTGCCGTGCTGGCCCGGCCGGAGCAGGTCGGCCACGGGGCCGAAGGCGGCCACCGCGCCGATGGGCAGGCCGCCGCCCAGCCCCTTGGCGAGGGTGACGATGTCGGGCTCGACGTCCTCGTGGGCCTGGTGCTCGAACCACTGGCCGCACCGGCCGATGCCGGTCTGGACCTCGTCCAGGACGAGGAGGGTGCCGGTGGCGCGGGTGATCTCGCGCGCGGCCGTCAGGTACCCGGCGGGGGGCACGACTACACCGTTCTCGCCCTGGATGGGCTCGATGACGACGAGCGCGGTCTCCTCGGTGACGGCGGCCCGCAGGGCCTCCACGTCACCGAACGGGACGTGCGTGACATCGCCCGGCAGCGGCCGGAAGGGCTCCTGCTTCTTCGGCTGGCCGGTGAGCGCGAGGGCGCCCATGGTCCGGCCGTGGAAGCCGCCGTCGGTCGCGACCATGTGGGTCCGCCCGGTCAGTCGGCCGATCTTGAAGGCGGCTTCGATGGACTCGGCGCCGGAGTTGCAGAAGAAGACCTTGCCGGGGCGGCCGAAGAGCTGGAGCAGCCGCTCGCCGAGCGCGACGACCGGCTCGGAGATGAAGAGGTTCGAGACGTGGCCGAGCGTGGAGATCTGCTCGGTCACGGCCGCCACGATCGCCGGGTGGGCGTGGCCGAGGGCGTTGACCGCGATGCCGCCGACGAAGTCGGTGTACTGCTTGCCGTCGGCGTCCCAGACCTGGGCGCCCTCGCCGCGTACGAGCGCGATCGCGGGGGTGCCGTAGTTGTCGGTCAGCGCTTCCCGCCAGCGAGCGCCGTACTCCTGATTGCCGGTGCCCTTCGTCATTCCGTTCCCCCTGACTGGTGGTCGGGCACGACCATCGTGCCGATGCCGGAGTCCGTGAAGATCTCCAGCAGGATCGAGTGCTGGACCCGTCCGTCGAGCACGCGGGCGGTGTTCACGCCGTTGCGTACGGCGTGCAGGCAGCCCTCCATCTTGGGCACCATGCCGCTGGACAGCTCGGGCAGCAGCTTCTCCAGCTCGCTGACGGTGAGCTTGCTGATGACCTCGTCGCTGTGCGGCCAGTCGGCGTACAGCCCCTCGACGTCGGTCAGGACCATCAGCGTCTCGGCGCCGAGCGCGGCCGCCAGCGCGGCGGCCGCCGTGTCGGCGTTGACGTTGTAGACGTGGTGGTCGTCGGCGCTGCCCGCGATGGAGGAGATGACCGGGATCCGGCCGTCCGCCAGGAGGGCCTCGATCGCGCCGGTGTCGATGGAGGTGATCTCCCCGACCCGGCCGATGTCGATGACCTCGCCGCCGATCTCCGGGCTGTGCTTGGTCGCGATGATGGTCCGGGCGTCCTCGCCGGTCATGCCGACGGCGAGCGGCCCGTGCTGGTTGAGCAGTCCGACCAGCTCGCGCTGGACGTGGCCCGCCAGGACCATCCTTACGACGTCCATGGCCTCCGGGGTCGTCACGCGCAGACCGGCCTTGAACTCGCTGACCAGGCCCTGCTTGTCGAGCTGGGCGTTGATCTGGGGGCCGCCGCCGTGCACGACGACCGGCTTCAGGCCGGCCTGCCGCAGGAAGACCACGTCCTGGGCGAAGGCCGCCTTGAGGTCCTCGTCGATCATGGCGTTGCCGCCGAACTTGATGACGACGATCTTGCCGTTGTGGCGGGTGAGCCACGGCAGGGCCTCGATGAGGATCTGTGCCTTGGGCAGGGCGGTGTGCTTGCGGGCGGTGCCGCCGGAGGTGCCGGGCTGGCCGGCCTTCTCGTCGCTCATGAGGAGTACGCGCTGTTCTCGTGGACGTAGTCGGCGGTCAGGTCGTTGGCCCAGATGACGGCGGATTCGCTGCCGTTGGCGAGGTCGGCGGTGATGCGGACCTCGCGGTCCTTCATCGAGACCAGGTCGCGGTCCTCGCCGACCGATCCGTTCCGGCAGACCCAGATGCCGTTGATGGCGACGTTCAGCCGGTCCGGGTCGAAGCCGGCCTTGGTGGTGCCGATCGCGGAGAGCACCCGGCCCCAGTTCGGGTCCTCGCCGTGGATGGCGCACTTGAGCAGGTTGTTGCGGGCGATGGAGCGGCCGACCTCGACCGCGTCGTCCTCGCTGACCGCACCGATGACCTCGATGCGGATGTCCTTGCTGGCGCCCTCGGCGTCGCCGATGAGCTGGCGGGCCAGGTCGTCGCAGACCGCGCGCACGGCCTCGGCGAATTCCTCGTACGCCGGCACCTGGCCGGAGGCACCGGAGGCGAGCAGCAGCACCGTGTCGTTGGTCGACATGCAGCCGTCGGAGTCGACCCGGTCGAAGGTGGTGCGGGTGGCTGCGCGCAGCGCCTTGTCGAGGGTGGCGCTGTCCAGGTCGGCGTCGGTGGTGATGACGACGAGCATGGTGGCGAGGCCCGGGGCGAGCATGCCCGCGCCCTTGGCCATGCCGCCGACGGTCCAGCCGGCCCGGGAGACGGTGGCCGTCTTGTGGACGGTGTCGGTGGTCTTGATGGCGATGGCGGCGGCCTCGCCGCCGTCCGCGGACAGGGCGGCGGCCGCGGTCTCGACGCCGGGGAGCATCTTGTCCATGGGGAGCAGGACGCCGATGAGGCCGGTGGAGGCGACCGCGATCTCCCCTGCGTTGAAGTCGCCGCCGAGGACCTGTGCGACCTTCTCCGCGGTGGCGTGGGTGTCCTGGAAGCCCTTGGGGCCGGTGCAGGCGTTGGCGCCACCGGAGTTGAGGACGACCGCGCTGACCGTCCCGCCCCGCAGGACCTGCTCGGACCAGTGCACGGGGGCGGCCTTGACGCGGTTGGAGGTGAACACGCCCGCGGCGGCCAGACGCGGCCCGTTGTTGACCACCAGGGCCAGGTCGGGGTTGCCGTTGGCCTTGATTCCGGCGGCGATGCCGGCTGCCGTGAATCCCTGTGCTGCCGTGACACTCACGGTGCGACTCCGATCGTCGAAAGACCCAGGCTCTCGTGAAGCCCCAGGGCGATGTTCATGCTCTGCACCGCGCCGCCGGCGGTGCCCTTGGTCAGGTTGTCGATGGCGCTGACGGCGATGATCCGCCGGGCGGACTCGTCGTAGGCGACCTGGACGTGGACGGCGTTGGAACCGTGGACGGATTTGGTGGACGGCATCCGGCCCTCGGGCAGCAGCTGCACGAAGGGTTCGTCTGCGTACGCCTTCTCGTAGGCGGCGCGCAGCGATTCCGCGGTGGTGCCGGGGAGCGCCTTGGCCGAGCAGGTGGCGAGGATGCCGCGGGCCATGGGCACGAGGGTCGGCGTGAACGAGACGCTGACGCGCTCTCCCGCGAGCGGGCTCAGGTTCTGCACCATCTCGGGCGTGTGGCGGTGTCCGCCGCCGACGCCGTAGGGGGTCACCGAGCCCATCACCTCGGCGCCGAGCAGGTGCGGCTTGAGGGCCTTGCCCGCGCCGGATGTCCCGGTGGCGGCGACGATCACGGCCTCGGGCTCGGCGAGGCCGCCCTGGTAGGCGGGGAAGAGCGCGAGGGTGACGGCGGTGGGGAAGCAGCCGGGGACGGCGATGCGCCTGGTCCCCGTCAGTGCCTCGCGGGCGCCGGGCAGCTCGGGGAGTCCGTAGGGCCAGGTACCGGCGTGCGGGGCGCCGTAGAAGGCGTCCCAGTCGGCCGAGTCCTTGAGCCGGTGGTCGGCGCCCATGTCGACGACGAGGACGTCGTCGCCGAGCTGGGCTGCGACGGCGGCGGACTGGCCGTGCGGGAGGGCGAGGAAGACGACGTCGTGGCCGGCGAGGACCTCGGGGGTGGTCGCCTCCAGGGTGCGTCCCGCGAGCGGCACGAGGTGGGGTTGCAGGGAACCGAGGAGCTGTCCGGCGTTGGAGTTGCCCGTCAGGGCGCCGATCTCGACCTCGGGGTGCGAGAGCAGGAGGCGCAGCGCTTCTCCGCCCGCGTACCCGCTCGCTCCGGCCACCGCTACACGTACCACCATCGGACCCTCCTCATCGATGGCATGACTATACGTACTTACGCACGTTTATGCAATGCGCTTGATCGCGGCGGGAGGGGCTCGCCGAAGGGCGGGCGCTCGCGGCACCCGCAGGAAAATATGTAGCAGGAAAGAGGGCGATCCGGCGTCGATTCCGCCGCTCGGACCGATCCTGGTCCCGTCGACGAGACGAATGCGGACCGTGGTGTGGACCGGGCGGGCAGCGGACGGCCTAGGCCGGGGCCTGCAGGGAGAGGTGCCAGTGGCCGGACCAGCCGGTGAGGGTCATCGTGGACAGCGGCCGGACGTCCACGTTCCAGTAGGTCAGCGGGGGCGCCTTCAGCGCGTACACCAGGGCCGCCCGGACCACCGAGGGCTCCGCCACCGCCACGATCGCGCCGCCGTCGTCGGCGGGCCGGGTGTCGAGCCAGCCGCCGATCCGGGAGATGAAGGCGAGCAGGGACTCGCCCCCGTGCGGGGCGGACCGCGGATCGCTCAGCCACTGATCCACCGCCCCGGGCTCGCGGGCGGTGACCTCGGCCAGGGTCAGTCCCCGCCAGCGGCCCATGTCGCACTCGCGCAGCGCGGGCTGTGCGAGGGGCGCGTACCCGAGGGCCTCGCCCGTGGCGCGGCTGCGCGGGGTCGGCGAGCAGTAGCGCAGCTCGGCCGAGCCCAGGGGTACGAGGCCCCGGGCGGCGGACTCCACCGACCGCCAGCCGGTTCCGTCCAGCGGGCGGTCGTCGTCGAAGCGCTCGGCGAGCAGCGAGGAACTACGGGCTGCGGCGACGAGCGAAACCCGAACATGCATGCGGTGATGGTGAGCCGCGTACCGCGTGCGGTCAAGCGTCCGGACCGAGGCCTTCGGCCAGGCCGGTGCGCAGCCGCCGGACCGCCTCGACCAGTTCGCCGGGGCCGGCGACCCCGGCGAAGCTCAGCCGGACGTACGGCCCCGGCGGTTCGGCGCAGAAGTACGGGCGGCCCGGAGCCACCGCCACCCCGGCGCGCAGGGCCGCCGCCGCGAAGGCCGTGTCGTCGCCGCCCCCGGCCGGCCGGACCCACAACTGGTATCCGCCCGACGGCAGATGCGGCAGCTCCAGGGCGGGCAGCTCCCGCCGCAGGGCCCCCGCGAGCACCTCGCGCCGGTGGCGCAGTTCGGCGGCCACCGTCCGCAGGTGGCGCGGCCAGGCAGGTGCGCCGACCAGTTCCAGAGCGGCTTCCTGGAGCGGCCGGGGCACGAAGAAGCTGTCCACGATCTGGATGGCGCGCAGTCGGTCGACCACCGGACCCCGGGCGGCCAGGGCGCCGACCCGCAGGCTGGGCGAGGTGGACTTGGTCAGCGACCGGACGTGCACCACCACCCCGTCCGCGTCCTCGGCGGCCAGCGTCGCCGGCAGCGGGCCGGCGTCCTCGTGGGCGAGGGCCCGGGCGTAGTCGTCCTCGACCACGAAGGCCCCGGCGGCCCTCGCGATGCGCAGCACCTCGGCCCGGCGGCCCGGAGCCAGTACCGCGCCGGTCGGGTTCTGGAACAGCGGCTGGCATACGAAGACCCGCGCCCCGGTCGCCTCGAAGGCGGCGGCGAGCAGCTCCGGCCGGACCCCCTCGGCATCCACCGGTACCGGCACGGGCCTGCACCCGGAGGCCCGGGCGATGGCGAGCAGCCCGGGGTAGGTCGGGGACTCGACCAGGATCGGCGCCCCGGGCGGGGCGAGCGCCCGCAGGGCGGTGGCCAGCGCGCTCTGCCCGCCCGCGGTGATCAGCACGTCGGCGGCGACGAGCGCGCCGCCGATCTCCCGGGCGAACCAGTCGCGCAGTTCGGGCAGCCCCTCCAGGGGCGGCCGCCCCCAGGCCCCGGGCCGCCGCCCGGCCCGGGCCAGCGCCGCCGCCATGGCCCGCTCGGGCTGGAGGGAGGGGTGCAGGTAGCCGCCGTTGAGCTCGATCACCCCGGACGGCGGCGCGGCCAGCGAGCCCAGTACGCCGGTGGCGTCGACGGACCGGGGGACGATCTCCCCGGCTCCCTCGGCGCTCAGGGCGACCTCCTGCCAGGAGGTGTCACCGGTCGCGGGGGCCGCCGTGCGCGGTGCGGCGCGGAAGACCCCCGCGCCGGGCCGGGTGACGACGAGGCCCTCGGCGGCGAGCTGGGCGAGGGCCCGGGAGACGGTGACGGGGCTGACCCGGTAGCGCTCCACCAGGGCCCGGCTCGACGGCAGCTTTCCACCTGTCGAGTAGCGGTTGAGCTCCGACCGCAGGGATTCAGCCAGCTCCGCCACACTGCTACGCTCATACATGACAGCACAGAATAGCGCTACTCTCCCGGCCACGATAGCGGTCAAGAACCCGGTTCGCCGGGGTACCGCCCTCGCCCTGCTCGGCGTCGTCGCCTTCTCGCTGACCTTCCCGGCCACCGCCTGGGGGCTGGAGAGCTTCGGTCCGTGGTCCCTGGTCGCGCTGCGCAGTGTCCTCGCCGCCGCCGTCGCCGGCGTTTTCCTGCTGGCCCGGCGGGTGCCGCTGCCCGCCCGCGAGCACTGGGCGGGCCTGGCTGTGGTCGCCGCCGGGGTGGTCGTCGGGTTCCCGATGCTGACCACCCTCGCGCTGACGACCTCCACCACCTCGCACGCCGCCGTGGTGGTCGGCCTCCTCCCGCTGACCACCGCGGCGCTGTCGGCGCTGCGCACCGGAGCCCGCCCCTCGCGCGCCTTCTGGGCCGCGGCCCTCGCCGGGGCCGCGGTGGTCCTGGGCTTCACCCTCGCGCAGAGCGGTGGCGCCCTCTCCGCGGGCGACGCCTACCTGTTCGCCGCCCTGCTGGTGTGCGCCGCCGGGTACACCGAGGGCGGCCGCCTCGCCCGGATGCTGCCCGGCTGGCAGGTGATCGGCTGGGCGCTGGTCCTGTGCCTGCCGCTCAGCCTGGCGGGCTCCGTGCTCGGGCTCGCGCACGAGCCCGTGCACCTCGGCGTCCACGGGCTCGCCGGGCTGATCTGGGCGGCAGCCGGCTCCACCTTCCTCGGCCTGTACGTCTGGTACCGGGGCATGGCCGAGATCGGGGCGCCGCGGGCCAGCCAGCTGCAACTCGCCCAGCCACTGCTGACCCTGATCTGGTCGGTGGCCCTGCTGGGCGAGCACCTCTCCCCGGCCGCACCGGCCGCCGCGTGCGCCGTACTCGTCTGCATCGCGGTGACCCAACGGGTCAAATAGCCCCACTACGCCCTAAACTGCTAGCACCGGATCGGACCGCCACCGAGGAGGTCAGTTATGCGCGCGACCGAGGGCGACCAGCTGGTGCAGCACGGCAGGATCGTCGGACAGCACGACAAGGTGGGCGAGATCACCCAGGTTCTGGGCGAGAACGGAACCCCTCCGTACCGGGTCCGTTTCGAGGACGGGCACGAGGCACTGATGGCTCCCGGGCCCGACTGCACGGTCCGCCACCCAGCAGAACCCGCCCACTGAATCAGCGCCGGGGCGCCACCGACCGGTAGTGATCGGCGACCACCCGGGCCATCGCACCGTTGGGGTCCGCGGCCACCTGCTTCGCGGAGAAGTAGACGTGGCCGCGGACCTCCGGGTAGCCGCGGGCGAAGGTCACGTGCTTCGACAGCTCCCCGGGATCGCGCCAGGCCTCGGTGGGGCTGTCCGCGTCGCAGCGGTACAGCGCCTCCCCCACGTACAGGTCCACGTCCGTACCCGCGACGGTACGCGCCCACCAGGGCACGATGTCGGCGTAGTCGGCGGTCGGGTGCCCGATGTGCCAGTACGCCTGCGGCACGATGTAGTCGATCCAGCCCTCCCTGACCCACTTGCGGGTGTCCGCGTACAGGTCGTCGTACGTCCCGAGGCCCGCGCGGGTCGGCGAACCGGCCGGGTCCCGGTCGGAGTTGCGCCAGACGGCGAACGGGCTGATCCCGAAGCGGGGCCCCGGCCCCAGCGCCCGCAGCCGTGCGGACATCTCGCGGACCAGGGTGTCGATGTTGTCGCGGCGCCAGGCGGCGCGCGAGCCGAAGCCCGACCCGTACTCCTCGAAGGCCTCGTCGTCGTCGAAGTACTCCCCCGCCACCGGGTACGGGTAGAAGTAGTCGTCCCAGTGCACCGCGTCCAGCGGGTAGCGGGAGACGGCGTCGAACATGGCGTCCTGGACGAAGCGCCGCACCTCGGGCAGGCCCGGGTTGTAGTAGAGCTTGCCGCCGTACTCCACCGTCCAGCCGGGATTGCGCCGCGCCGGGTGCGTGGACACCAGCCGGTCGAGGTCGGTGTGGTTGGCCACCCGGAACGGGTTGAACCAGGCGTGCAGCTCCAGCCCGCGGGCGTGCGCCTCCTTGACGGCCGTACCCAGCGGGTCCCAGCCCGGATCCACCCCCTGCTTCCCGGTCAGCCACTGCGACCAGGGCTCCAGCTTCGAGGGCCAGAGGGCATCCGCCGCCGGCCGGACCTGGAGGACCACCGCACCGAGGCTCCGTCCGACCGCGGCGTCGAGGAGGCCGAGCAGCTCCGTGCGCTGCCGTGCGGCGGACAGGCCGCTCTCGGAGGGCCAGTCCACATTCGACACCGAGGCGATCCACATGCCGCGGAAGTCGGCGGCGCCGGCCCGGGCGCCCTTCCCGGTGCGCCGCCGCGCCGCCGCCGCCGCCGCGGGCGGGCCGGTCGTGGCGGCGGCGATCACCCCCATGGCTCCGGCCAGCAGCGTCCGTCGACCGACATACCCCATGTGACAACTCCGTTTCACTGAGTGACATTGCAGGATGTCCGCCCAGCATGCCCGCCCCGGCCCGCCGCCCCGCGCAAGGTCGGGAGTAACGTCGGGGGGCGTGGCGGGCGCCGGAATCGTACGGGGGACCCGCCGACGGATGAGCTGCGAAAGGCACGAAGTGACTGACCTCCCTTCCGACATCACACGGGTCGGCGTAGTGGGCTGTGGCCAGATGGGCGCGGGTATCGCCGAGGTGTGCGCCCGTAGTGGCCTTGAGGTCAAGGTCGCCGAGACCACCGGCGAAGCCCTGGAGATCGGCCGTACCCGGCTTCACAACTCCCTGACCAAGGCCGCCGAACGCGGCAAGATCAGCGAGGAGGAGCGGGACGCCACCCTGGCCCGCCTCACCTTCACCACCGACCTCGGCGAGTTCGCCGACCGTGACCTCGTCATCGAGGCGGTCGTCGAGAACGAGCAGGTCAAGACGGAGATCTTCCAGGTCCTCGACCAGGTGATCACCCGCCCGGACGCGATCCTGGCGTCCAACACCTCCTCGATCCCGCTGGTCAAGCTGGCCGTCGCGACCTCGCGGCCGGACCAGGTCATCGGCATCCACTTCTTCAACCCGGCCCCCGTGCAGAAGCTCGTCGAGCTGATCCCGGCGCTGACCACGGGCGAGGAGACGATCAAGCGCGCAGAGGCCCTGGTGCGGGACGTGCTCGGCAAGCACGCGGTCCGCGCCCAGGACCGTTCCGGCTTCGTCGTCAACGCGCTCCTCGTCCCCTACCTGCTGTCCGCGATCCGGATGTTCGAGTCGGGCATCGCCAGCCGCGAGGACATCGACAACGGCATGGAGCTGGGCTGTGCCCACCCGATGGGCCCGCTGAAGCTGTCCGACCTCATCGGCCTGGACACGATCGCCTCGATCGCCGACTCGATGTACGCCGAGTACAAGGAGCCGCTGTACGCCGCTCCCCCGCTGCTCCAGCGCATGGTCGACGCCGGCCGCCTGGGCCGCAAGACGGGCGCGGGCTTCTACCCGTACGGCTGATCCCTACGGCTGACCGAGCCGGAGGTGGTGCAGCAGGAGCAGCCCGGCCGCCATGTTGGCGGCCGGGATCTCCCCGCGCGCGATCATGTCCGGCACGAGTTTGAGCGGGACCCATTCCCGGCGCGAGGACTCGAAAGCGTCCTCGGGATGCCCGATGTGGGTGGCCCCGTCCGCCCAGTAGAGGTGGTGGCGGGCGTCGGTCAGTCCGTTGGACGGTTCCACGGTCATCAGGTGGTGGAGCGGGCCGGGCCGCCAGCCCGACTCCTCCTCCATCTCGCGGGCCGCCGCGACCGCGATGTCCTCGCCGTCCTCGACCACCCCGGCGGGCAGTTCCCAGCCCCAGCTGTCGGTGATGAACCGGTGCCGCCAGAGCAGCAGCACCTCGTTGGCCTCGTTGACGGCCGTGGCGACGGCGACCGGACGCAGCCGGATCACGAAGTGGTCCAGGTGCCGGCCGTCGGGGAGTTCCACATCGGCGAGATTCACATCGAACCAACGGTTCTTGTACACAGTGTGCTCACTCAGGTTCATCCACTGCACGGCAGTGCCACCTTCCTTCCGAGTAGGTGGCAAACATGGCAGCAGCTGACCGGTCACAGCGGAACGCGCAGCGCCCCGTCGATGAGCCGCGCGGTCTCTTCCGCGCCCGTACAACCGCTGGTCAGAAGCTGTTCGCGGACCGTCCTCAGCCGGTCGCGCAGCCGCAGTGACTCCATGCCCCTGGCCCGCTCGGCCATCTCGGCCGCGGACGCCGCGGCCCGGTCCGCCTCCCCCTGACGCAGCTGGATCTCGCACAGCATCGCCAGCCGGTGCACCCGCCCGCGGTCGTGCGCGGGGGTGCCGACGGCCGCAGTCGCGTGGACCCGCGCGGCTTCCAGATCGCCCAGACTGAGCAGCGCCTCGGCGACCTGGACGTTGACCAGCCCCGGTTGTACGTAGCCGGTCTCGTCCGGCTCGCTGCCCGGGCGGATCCGCTCGGCGGCCGCCTCCGCCTCGCGGATGCAGGCCAAAGCGGCCCGGGTGTCGCCGAGCTGTGCGTACGCCTTGGCCTGCATGGCGTGCAGGTCCGCGGCCAGCGCCGGGGTGGTGTGCCGCCCGGCGGCGCGCAGCGCGGCCTCGGCGAAGGCGACGGCCTGGCGGTACTCGCGAAGGTGCAGCGACTGGTTGACGATCAGCGCGATGACATAGGCCCCGAGCCCGCGGTCCCCGCTCGCCTTGGCCAGGCGCAGCGCCTGGTGGAAGTAGCGCTGGGCCAGCCCGTGGGCGTCCGAGTCGTACGCGCAGATCCCCGCCACCGCCACGAGGGACCCCGTGGCCCGGTGCAGCCGGCGCCCCAGGTCGTCCGAGTAGCTGCCGCGCAGCATGGGCGCGGTCTCGCTGCCGAGGAAGCGGACGATCCGGTCCCGCGTGGCCAGACCGCCGGCCCGGCGGTACATCAGCTCGTAGTGGGCACGGGCGGACTTCAGGATCTCGATGTGCTCGGGACCTATCGGGTTCGGGCCCTCGCGGGACACATCGGCGTCCTCGGGCGGGTTCTCCCACTCCCACACCGGGATCACGGCGGGCGTCCCGGTGACCGCCTCGGCGGCGAGCAGCTGGGGCCGTGCCTGACCGTCGGAACGCCACAGGGCGGCGGCCCGGTCCACGAACCCGCTGAGCGGCGAGGCGTGCAGCGGAATCGGCTGGTCCGCCGCGCCGAGCCCGATGTCGTCCAGCCCGAGGGTCCGTCGCAGCCGCCCGCCGAGCACCTCGCAGATCAGGTCGGGGACCTGGCCCCGGGGCCGCTGACCCTTCAACCACCGCGTCACGGCGGTGTGTTCGTAGCGCAGGGCGAGTCCGCGGGTGCGGCCTGCCTGGTTCACGTACGCGGCGAGTCCGGCGTGGGACATACCCGCCTCGGCGAGGAGGGCGTCGAGCAGGACATTGGGCTGCATGGGCCGCTCCAAGGGCTCGTCGGTCTCAGGCTAGTGGGTGCGCGGTTCACACGGGGTGTGAACCGAGTACGCGCATAAATGCGATGCGCACTCTGCCGCACGGACCCCCTGAGGCGCTTCACTGAAGAGCCTCGCCAAGAGGTAGCTCGGGTCGTCGGCTCCCCCTCGTACAGTGCGACGACCCGTCACCGCGCCGCCCGTTCTGCTGTCTGCCCGACACTCCACGGCAGGCGGGCGGCGCGATCCGGCTCCGCCGGCGCCCGGTTGGTCGCCGCGCCCCGGCAGGAGCCGGACCGGACGCGTGCCGGGCTCATCCACCGGGCCCGGCGCGCGTGGTCCGGCCGATCGTCGCAGAGCACCGAGCCGCTGCGCGGGAGCTTCCCCCACCCCCGCCCCTTCGCGAAACCGGGCGCTGCCCGGACCCGGCCCTCAAACGCCGGACGGGCCGGGAAATCGACCGGCCGACCCCCGAAGCGGGCCACCGGGCTTCCCACCCGAACGAGTGAGGGCCCCTCCGGTGGTCCGGAGGGGCCCTCACTGGTGTACGAAGCGGTTACGCGCCCCGGAGCACCGCCCCGGTCCGCTCGCCCGCCAGGGCCACCGCCGCGTCACGCGCGGCCGTGGACTCCTCGGCGGTCAGCGTCCGGTCGGCCGCGCGGAAGCGCAGCGCGTAGGCCAGGGACTTCTTGCCCTCGCCGACCTGCTCACCGGTGAACACGTCGAACAGCCGCAGCGATTCGAGGAGTTCGCCCGCGCCCTTGCGCAGGGCGGCCTCGACCGCCGACGCCGGGACCGAGGCGTCGACGATCAGCGCCACGTCCTGGGTCGCCACCGGGAAGGAGGAGATCCGGGGCGCCTGGAGGGCCTCGCCGCCGGCCGCCGCGAGGCGGTCCAGGTCGAGCTCCATCGCGCTGGTGCGGGCCGGCAGGCCCATCGCCTTGACCACCCGCGGGTGCAGCTCACCGGCGTGGCCGATGACCTGCTCGACCCCGTCGACGGTGACGACCAGCTCGGCGCAGCGGCCCGGGTGCCAGGGGCCGTACTGGCCCTGGCGGACCACCAGTTCGGCGCCCGCCTCGACGGCGAGCGCGCGGGCGGCCTGGACGGCGTCCGCCCAGTCGGCCGGGCGGCCCTTGCCCCACCAGCCGGCCTGCTCGCGCGCACCGGCCAGCACGACCGCGGCGTACCGCGGCTGCGCGGGCAGGGCCGCGTTCAGGGTGGCGATCTCCTCGTCCGTGGGACGCCGGTCGACGGGCAGCCGTACGGCGACACCCGGCCGGTCGGCGGCGCGGAAGACCGAGCCGGTCTCGAAGAGCGCGAGGTCGTGGCTGCCCCGGCTGTCGTTGCGGCGCAGCGCGCCGAGCAGACCCGGCAGCAGCGTGGTGCGCAGCGCCGGCTCCTCGTCGGAGATCGGGTTGACCAGCTTGACGACCTGGCGGGCGACGTCGTGCGCCGGGAGCTGGAGCTGATCGAAGACGCCCTCACCGATGAACGGGTAGCTGAGCGCCTCGACGTAGCCCGAGCCGGCCAGCGCGCGGCCGACCCGGCGGTGCAGCTGCTGGCGGGCGGTCAGACCGCGGCCGGAGGGCACCTGCGGGAGGGTCGACGGGAGGTTCCCGTAGCCCTCCAGCCGGATGACCTCTTCGGCGAGGTCGTTGGGCTCGGCGAGGTCGGGCCGCCACGACGGGACCGTGACGACGAGCTCGTCCTGGCCGTAGACGTCGCAGCCGATCTCCTGGAGGCGGCGGACGACGGTCTCGCGGCCGTACTCCATGCCCGCGACCCGGTCCGGGTGGTCCGCGCTCATCGCGATGGTGCGCGGGGCGCCCGGGGCGATGACCTGGGTGACGCCCGCCTCGGCGGTGCCGCCCGCGAGGAGCACGAGCAGGTCGACGGTCCGCTGCGCGGCCGCGGCGGCGGCCTGCGGGTCGACGCCCCGCTCGAAGCGCTTGGAAGCCTCCGAGGACAGCTTCAGACGGCGGGCGGTGCGCGAGATCGACACGGAGTCGAAGTGCGCGGCCTCGATGACGACGTCCGTGGTACCCGTGACCTGTCCGGTCCCGGGGTCGGTGACGGAGTCGGCGATCTCGGTGTTGGCGCCGCCCATGACACCGGCGAGACCGATCGGCCCGCTGTTGTCGGTGATCACCAGGTCCTCGGCGTCCAGCGTGCGCTTGACGCCGTCGAGGGTGGTGAACTTCTCGCCCTGCTCGGCACGGCGGACACCGATGGTGCCGTCGATGCTGGAGCGGTCGTAGGCGTGCAGCGGCTGGCCGAGCTCCAGCATCACGTAGTTGGTGATGTCCACGGCGAGCGAGATCGGGCGCATGCCCGCCTTCTGCAGGCGGCGGGTCAGCCAGATCGGGGAGCGCGCGTCGGGGTCGAGGCCGGTCACCGTGCGGGCGGTGAACCGGTCGCAGCCGGCCGGGTCGTCGATCTTGACCGGGTAGCCGTACGAGTTCGGCGCGGGCACGTCGAGCAGCGCCGGGTCGCGCAGCGGCAGGCCGTAGGCGGTGGCCGCCTCGCGGGCGACGCCGCGCATGGACATGCAGTAGCCGCGGTCCGGGGTGATGTCGATGTCGAGGACCTCGTCGACGAGCTGGAGCAGCTCGATCGCGTCGGTGCCGACCTCGTGCTCGGGCGGCAGCACGATGATGCCGTGCGTGCCGTCGTCGCCCATGCCCAGCTCGTCGCCGGAGCAGATCATGCCGTGGGAGGTGCGGCCGTAGGTCTTGCGCGCGGCGATCGCGAAGTCGCCGGGCAGGACCGCACCCGGCAGGACCACGACGACCTTGTCGCCGACGGCGAAGTTGCGGGCGCCGCAGACGATCTCCTGCGGCTCGCCGGTGCCGTTGGCCGTACCGACGTCGACCGTGCAGAAGCGGATCGGCTTGCGGAAGCCCTCCAGCTCCTCGATGGTCAGCACCCGGCCGACGACGAGCGGACCCTTGAGGCCGCCGCCGAGCTGCTCGACGGTCTCGACCTCGAGGCCGGCGTCGACCAGCTTGGCGGCCACGTCGCGGCCGGTTTCACCCGCGGGGAGGTCGACGTACTCCCGCAGCCAGGAAAGCGGGACGCGCATCAGATCTCACTCCCGAACGGCCGGGTGAAGCGAACGTCACCCTCGACCATGTCTCGCATGTCTTCGACGTTGTGGCGGAACATCAGCATCCGTTCGATGCCGAACCCGAAGGCGAACCCGCTGTACTTCTCGGGGTCCACACCGCAGGCGGTGAGCACCTTGGGGTTGACCATGCCGCAGCCGCCGAGCTCGATCCAGCCCTCGCTGGAGCAGGTACGGCACGGGCGGTCGGGGTTGCCCACCGACTCGCCGCGGCACACGTAGCACTGCATGTCCATCTCGGCGGACGGCTCGGTGAAGGGGAAGAAGTGCGGGCGCAGCCGCGTGGTGGTGCCCTCGCCGAAGAGCTCCTGGACCATGTGGTCCATGGTGCCCTTGAGGTCCGCCATGGTCAGGCCCTCGTCCACGGCCAGCAGCTCGACCTGGTGGAAGACCGGGGTGTGCGTCGCGTCGAGCTCGTCGGTGCGGTACACCCGGCCGGGGCAGACGATGTAGACGGGCGGCTTGCGCTCCAGCAGCGAGCGCGCCTGCACCGGGGAGGTGTGGGTGCGCAGCACGACGCCGGACTCGTCGCCCTGGGTGCCCTCGGGCCCCTGGACGAAGAAGGTGTCCTGCATCTGGCGCGCCGGGTGGTCGGGCGTGAAGTTGAGGGCGTCGAAGTTGAACCACTCGGCCTCCACCTCCGGCCCCTCGGCGACCTCGTACCCCATGCCCACGAAGATGTCCGCGATGCGGTCCATCAGCGTGGTCAGGGGGTGCCGGGCGCCGGCGGGGACGCGGTCGTAGGGCAGCGTGACGTCCACGGCCTCCTCGACCAGCACCCGCTCGTCGCGCTCCGCCTCGAGCGCGACCGTGCGGGCCCCGAAGGCCTTGTTCACGGCGCCGCGGGCCTGGCCCACGAGCTTGCCCGCGGTGGCCTTGGCCTGCGGGGGCAGCGCGCCGATCTCGCGGTTGGCGAGCGCCAGGGGCGAGCGGTCGCCCATGTGCGCGGTCTTCGCCTCACGCAGCGCGTCGAGGTCGCCGGCGGACGCGAAGGCGGCGAGCGCCTCGTCCCGCATGCGCTCGATCTCTTCCGGTTTCAGTGCCTCGACCTCGACAGGGTCGTACGACTTGTTCGGTGCCGACATCTCTTCCCGTACTTCCGATGGCTGGCTGGTGGGTCCCCGTACGACAGGATCGGACCGATCGACGCAGAGACACAAAGGTGCCAAAGGACGAGTCTAAAGGTCGCTGGGGGTGAAGGAGCCCGTGGGCCGCCTGCCGGGACTCTCCGCAGGGCTACTGCGTGAGGTACGCGGGGGCGCTCACGGGCAGGATAAATCGGAATTCGGCGCCGCCGCCGGGGCCGCGGCCGACCGTGATGGTCCCGCCGTGGGCCTCCACGATGCCCTTGACGATATACAGGCCCAGGCCGGTGCCGCCGCGCTTGCTCCCCCGCCAGAAGCGGGTGAAGACGCGGCCCATCGACTCCTCGGGGATCCCGGGGCCTTCGTCGGACACGGTGACGGCGGTTCCTTTCTCATGCGGCGATACCCCGATGGTGACCGTTCCCTCGCCGTGGCGCACCGCATTTTCGAGGAGGTTGCCGAGGATCTGGTCGATCTTGTCCGGATCGGCCCACAGATCGGGGAGCGGGCGGCTGACGCTCACGAGGAACCGCTCGGGGGCCTGCCCGTTCGCGGTGAACGCCTGCACGTGGCGGCCGACGGCGGTGGCAATGTCCACCGGCTGCCGGCGCACCTCCAGGCGGCCGGAGTCGATGCGGGAGATGTCGAGCAGTTCGGCGATGAGGCGGGTGACCCGGTTGGCGTCGGCGTCGACGGTCTCCAGCATCAGCCGCTTCTGGTCGTCCGTGAACCGCTCCCACTTGGCGAGCAGCGTGGCCGTGAACCCCTTGACCGAGGTCAGCGGGGAGCGCAGCTCGTGGGCGACGGTGGCGATCAGCTCGGCGTGGCTGCGCTCGGTGCGGCGGCGGGCCTCGGTACCGCGCAGGGTGACCACGAGGCGGCGCAGCGGGCCGGTGGGGTGCGTACGGATGTAGCTGGCGGAGACCAGTACCTCGCGCCCGCCGGGGAGCAGCAGGTTCCGTTCGGGCTGTCCGCGGCGGGTGGCGAGGCCCCCGTACGGGTCGGTCAGCGCCCACCAGCGGCGGCCTTCGAGGTCCTCCAGTGGGAGTGCCCGGTCGATGCGCCTGCCGAGTGCCTGTGCGGGGTCGGTCGCGGTCATCCGGGCGGCGGCCCGGTTGAAGCAGATGACCCGTCCGGTGGCATCGGCGACGACCAGCCCGTCGGGCAGGCTGTCGGGGTCGATCCCGAAGCCGAGCCCTTCACCGGGGGCGTCCTCGTCCGGAACCGTCCCGGCCGTCCCGCGGGCCGCGGGCGCCGGGGAGCCGGCCTGCGGCGGTACGGAGCACCGGGTGCCCGCGGCGCGCCCCGGGGGTACGGCACCGGCCCGGGTGGCCGGGACGGCGTCCACGGGCCCGCCCGCGCGGGTACCGGCCGGAGCCTGCGGCGGGACGCCGGCCAGGGCGTCGGCCCGCGGCGGGACCCGGTCGGCGCCGGGTGCGGCCGGCACCGGTGCACCGGCCGTCGTACCGGCCCCCGGTGAGCTGTTCGTACCGACGGTCATGTCCCCGTACCCCACATCTCCGAGTAGCGCAGTGGGCCCCCGGGCCGCCACATTACTAGCTGGGGGTCACAGAGCGGCACCCTCCGGGCGCCCGCTGTGCACGCGCGGACGCGTAGAGGCACACGGCGGCGGCCGTCGCGAGGTTCAGGCTCTCGGCTTTTCCGTGGATCGGGACCCGTACGACGGCGTCCGCCAGGGCCCTGGTCTCCTCCGGCAGACCCCAGGCCTCGTTGCCGAAGACCCAGGCGGAGGGCCCGCCCATGGTGCCCGCGTCCAGCTCGGCGTCGAGGTCGTCCTCGCCCGCGCCGTCGGCCGCCAGGATCCGTACGCCTGCGGCCCGGAGCCCCTCGACGGCCTGCTCCACCGGAACGCCGACGGCGACCGGGAGGTGGAAGAGGGAACCCACCGAAGCCCGTACGGACTTGGGGTTGTAGAGGTCCACGGAGGCATCGGTCAGCACCACTGCGTCGGCGCCGGCGGCGTCGGCGCAGCGCAGTACCGTTCCGGCGTTGCCGGGGTCGCGGACGTGGGCGAGGACGGCGACGAGCTTGGGCTCGGCCTTCAGGATGTCCTCGAACGGGGAGTCCAGGAAGTGGCAGACCCCGACCAGGCCCTGCGGGGTGACGGTCTGCGAGACCTCGGCGAGCACCTCGTCGGAGGCGTAGTGCACGCGGGCGCCCGCGTCCAGGGCCGCCTCGATGATCCCCGTGTAGCGCTCGGCGGCCTCGACGGTGGCGAACAGCTCGATCAGGGTCGACGCGCCCGTGGGACCGCGGTGCTCGACGGCCTCGCGGACGGCCTGCGGGCCCTCGGCGATGAAGCGGCGCTCCTTGGTGCGGAAGTTGCGCCGCGCCAGTCGCCTGGCGGCGGCCACCCGCGGGGATCGGGGGGAGATCAGCTCGTCGGGGTGACCCAGGTCAGCCATGGTCTCTGCGGTTCTCTCTCGGGGGTGCGGGGCGCGCGGGCGCGGGCGGTACGGAGCGCGGGGAGCGCGGGCGGTACCGGCGGTGCGCCCCTGCGGTGCGGGGAAAGCACTCGGACCCGCAGGCGAATCGCCTGCGGGTCCGAGGGTGCCGACTGCTTACGCGGCCGGCCAGGCCTTACGCAGCGGCCTTGGGGGCGTTGACGTCGGCCGGGAGCGCCTTCTGCGCAACCTCGACCAGCGCGGCGAACGCGTTGGCGTCGTTGACGGCCAGCTCCGCGAGGATCTTGCGGTCCACCTCGATGTTGGCGGCCTTCAGACCCTGGATGAGGCGGTTGTACGTCATGCCGTTCTGGCGGGCAGCGGCGTTGATGCGCTGGATCCACAGCTGACGGAAGTCGCCCTTGCGCTTCTTGCGGTCGTTGAAGTTGTAGACCAGCGAGTGGGTGACCTGCTCCTTGGCCTTGCGGTACAGGCGCGAACGCTGACCGCGGTAGCCGGAGGCCGCCTCGAGGATCGCCCGGCGCTTCTTGTGGGCGTTTACTGCCCGCTTGACGCGTGCCACTTTTTAACTCCTTGTAGCGGGGCCGTGGGTGTCTTCACACGGCCCGAATTCGATGGGGTCCCGGTCTTGACGTCCCGCTCCCGCACTGGGGAGCGGAGGACGTCACTTGCCGAGAAGCTTCTTGATCTTCGCGGCGTCGCCGGGGGCCATCTCCGCGGTGCCGGTCAGGCGGCGGGTGACACGGGACGACTTGTGCTCGAGCAGGTGGCGCTTGCCGGCGCGCTCACGGAGCACCTTGCCGGAGCCGGTGATCTTGAAGCGCTTCTTGGAACCGCTGTGCGTCTTGTTCTTCGGCATAGCGCCGTTATCTCCTCGTCGGTGGCGCTCCCGCCGGTCCTGTGGGGACCGGCTGACGGGAGCGTCATGTTGTGTCGGTGATCCGAGACGGGCTGCCTCGGAATCAGGCCTCGGCGTTCGCCTCGTCGGCCGGAGCCTCATCGGCAGCGGCCTCGGTGGCCTCGGCAGAGGCGACCTCGGTGGTGTCATCGACCTCGACGGCGGCGTCCTCGGAAGGAGCCTCGTCTTCGGTGTGGGCGACACCCTGGCGCTCCGCCTTGCGGGCGGCCTGCGCCTCGCGGGCTTCGGCCATCGCCTCGGTCTTCTTCTTGTGCGGACCGAGGACCATGATCATGTTTCGGCCGTCCTGCTTCGGGTTCGACTCGATGAACCCGAGGTCCTCGACGTCCGAAGCGAGACGCTGCAGCAGTCGGTAGCCGAGTTCCGGCCGGGACTGCTCGCGACCACGGAACATGATCGTGATCTTGACCTTGTCGCCCTGCTTGAGGAACCGAACGACGTGACCCTTCTTGGTGTCATAGTCGTGCGGGTCGATCTTCGGCCGGAGCTTCATTTCCTTGATGACCGTGTGCGCCTGGTTCTTGCGCGCCTCACGGGCCTTCATGGCCGACTCGTACTTGAACTTGCCGTAGTCCATGAGCTTGCAGACCGGCGGGCGTGCGGACGCCGCGACCTCGACCAGGTCGAGGTCGTACTCCTGCGCGAGCTCAAGCGCCTTGGCAAGCGGCACGATGCCGACCTGCTCGCCGCTGGGACCGACAAGCCGTACCTCGGGAACGCGAATCCGGTCGTTGATGCGGGGCTCGGTGCTGATGGATCCTCCTCGGTAGCACCACACGGCTGCCTGGCAGACAGCCGCTGACGTGTATTTCCGTCAGACCGACCGCAGCGGGAGAATGAAAAAAGCCCCGCCGGGCACAGGCAGGGGCTCCAAAACAACCGGAACACCGCCGCGTGCGAACCGCGGGGCGTAAAATCGGGCAGCTTTCCATCGTCCGTACGGAACGATGGATGCCGCCTGACCGGTGACCCGCCACCCCGGAGGGCAGTCAGGTGGGAGAACGGAGCCTCCACTTGTGGGCCGGGCACAGAAGTGTCCGGCCGGTCGAAGTACATACTAGCACCCGTGCCGCAAGCCCGCCGCACGGCATATCGTGGGGCGCATGACTGACGCGACACCCCCCACCGACCCCGCTGCCGACGGCGCCCCCGACTACGACACCATGACCCGCGACATCGCGGACGTGCCCGCCGTCGAGGTGATCACCACGGTGGCCGTGCACCTGCTGAGCGCCGCGGCGGTCAACCTGGGCCTGGACAAGCCGGACTCCGAGCACAAGGACCTCGACGAGGCCCGCAAGCTGATCACGGCCCTGGCCGGCCTGGTCACCGCGAGCGCCACCGAGATCAGCTCCTTCCACGCGGCCCCGCTGCGGGACGGCCTGAAGTCGCTCCAGCTGGCCTTCCGCGAGGCCTCGATCGTGCCGGACGAGCCGGGCCAGGGGCCGGGCGAGAAGTTCACGGGTCCCGTCTTCGGCTGATCCGTCCCGCCACGGCGAACACGACCCACGACCACGGCCGGTGCACCCCGCGAGGGGCACACCGGCCGTCGTCATGTCCGGGGTCCGCCGACCGGCTCATGGTCCGGGTCCGGGCTCGGGTCCCGTCCGGGTCCCCGGTCCGCGTCCGGGTCAGCGAAGGTCAGCGGGCGAACAGGGGATCGCCGGGCGGGGCCGGAGCGTCCGACGGCAGCAGCGCCAGGTCCAGCCCGCGGACCAGCCGGGCCCGCAAGGTGGTGTCCGCCGCCAGTGCCTCGGCGACGCGACGGGCCGCCGCGGCGGCCTGCGCACCCTCGGCCAGCACGATCGCCAGGGTGCCGTCGGAGTCCGCGCCGCCCGGGCCGAGGTGGGCGCGCAGCACGGCCGGCTCCGCGGACACGGCGGCCCGTACGGCCTCCCGTACGGCGGGATCGGCGAGCGGGCCCGCGTCCGTGCGGCCCTCGGCGAGCGCGAGCAGCGCGGAGCCGGTGAGCTGGTAGGTGACGGGGCCGGCCAGGTCGAGGACCACGGTGTCGGCCTTCTCGTGCGCGGCCGCGGCGAGCGCCTGGTGCAGCGGGACGGCCACCGGCCGGGCCGCGGGGTCCCAGAGCGCGAGCGAGGCGATCGAGGTGAAGGCGGGCAGGGCACGCCGGTCGCCCGCCCGCAGGGTCGGGACGGCCATGTCGCTGGTCTTCTCGCGCTTCAGGCCCGTCTCCGGGTCGGTCTCCACCTCGCCGAGCACCGCGACCACGGGGACCAGCAGGCGGGCGCCCCTGAGCGCCGCCAGCACCTCCGGCTCCTTCGCCCGGTCCTCGGACCAGGCGGCCAGGGCCGCCGTCAGCCGGGGATCGGCGGAGCCGTCGTCGTCGGAGAAGCCCGGGTCGGGAATGTTCTTGTTCGCCATGTTCGCCACAGTTACCCGACCCTACTGTGCCGGGTACGGCGGTTCCGCGAGGGGCCGGTCCCGGCCGCGGCCGCCCCGTCGCGGGCGCCGCGCCAGTACGACGGCCAGGACGAGCAGCACCGCCCCCGCGACGGCTGCCGCCGGGGCCCCCAGCCGGGCTCCGCGCTCGGGCGGGCGGACCCGTTCGGGTCCGGGGCCGAAGTACGTGCTGCCGGCCGCCGCGGGCGCGGGCACCGCGGCCTCGGGGCGCATCGCGTCGGCGGCCTGGAGGGCGGCGACGGGATCGACCAGTCCGTGACCGCGGGCGTCGTCGCGGCCGCCGGCCGGGGAGTTGCCGGCGGTCGCCTCCAGCAGCTTCTTCACCTGGGCCGGGGACAGGTCCGGGTGCGCGGCCCGGACGAGGGCGACGGCGCCGGAGACGAAGGCCGCCGCGGCGCTGGTGCCCCAGCCCTCGTAGTACGAGCGGTCGGGGTCGGCGATCACGACGTCCACCCCGGGGGCGCTGACCGTCGCGTACCAGTTGCGGGTGGAGAACTTGGCCTTCTTGCCGCGCCGGTCGACGGCGGTGACGGCGATGACCCCCGGATAGGCGGCCGGGTAGGAGACGCGGTCGCCCGCCTCGCCGCCGTTGCCCGCGGAGGCGACGACGACCACGCCCTTGGCGAGGGCGTACTGGACGGCCTCGTCCTCGCCCGCCTCGTGGTGGGCGGAGTCGCTGTCGTCGCCGAGGGACAGGTTGATCACGTCGGCGCCGTGGTCCGCGGCCCACCGGATGCCCTCGGCGAGGGCGCCGCCCTTGCTGTCGCGGGCCTTGGCGCGGCCCGGGTCGCCCTCTTCGAGGATCACCCGGACCGGCAGGATCCGTGCCTGCGGGGCGATGCCGAGGACGCCTTGGCCGCGGCTGGGGCCGTGCCCGTGACCGGCGATGATGCTGGCCATGGCGGTGCCGTGGCGGGCCCAGGCGCGGTCGCCGGGGCCCGCGCCCATGCCGATGAGGTCGGTGCCCGCGAGGACCTGCCCCGTGAGGTCGGGGTGGGACTCGTCGACGCCGGTGTCGAGGACGGCGACGGTCACACCGTCGCCCCGGGTGGTGCCCCAGGCCTCCTCGGCGCGCAGTGCGAGCAGGCCCCACTGGCGGTCGCGGATGTTGTCGGCGGCGGCGGGGGTCGCGGTGGCGGACACGAGGAGGGTCGCTGCGGCGAGCAGGGCGGCGGCGGCCCGCCCGAACGCCCGCCCGGGCGACCGCCCTTGCGCCTGCCCGGGCGACCGCCCTGACGCCTGCCCGGGCGACCTCCGGAACGGCGTGCGGATCATCGGGTGGGCTCCGGGGTGGGTGTCGCGGGTGCGGTGGGTGGGGCGGCGAGGAAGGCCAGGCCGTCACCGATGCGGTCGGCGACCGCCCGCGCCTCGTGGCCGAGGCCGGCCTGGGCGGCGGCTCCCGTGGCCTCCTTCTTCATCAGGTCCTCGGCGGGGCGGGGCCCGTCCCCGGGGCGACCGTCGGCGAAGGCGGAGACGGAGTAGACGACGACGGGGGCCTCGGCGGGTACGGACACGGCCCAGGCGGCGCGTTGGGCGTCGGTGAACCCGTACGCGGGCGGGGCGGGGATCCGGCCCTTGAGGGAGGTCATCGTGCGGGCGTCGGCGGGGGTGAAGACCATGCCGACGGTGATCAGGGAGCTGCGGGTGGCGTCGGTGTAGGTGGCGCGGAGCACACGGGTGCAGCCGGTGGTGGCCAGCAGGTTCTGCCAGTCGGCGGCGAGGGCGGCCGGGCACTCGGCGTCGGGGGCGAGGGCGATCCGGGTCCAGGTGCGGTTGGCTCCGCCGGGGCCGGCGGAGGGGCCGGTCAGGACGGGCGGGAGGAGGCTGTCGACGGGGGCGGCGCGCCAGAGCGACGCGGCCTTGCGGTAGGCGGCGTCGGCGGGGAGCGGGCGGCTCGCGGCGCGGTGCTCGGCCCAGGTGGTGAGGGCGGCCCCGCCGACGAGGCCGCCGCCGAGGAGAACGCAGAGCGCGGCGGCGACGACCCGGGCGGGGTGGCGGCGCGGGGGTGTGTGGGCGGGGTGGGGCGGTTCGGGCTCGCCCAGGATCGCGGTCCGCGGTGTCGTCGTGGTCATCCGGCGGCTCCGCCCCCCGTTCCGTACGGCTGCCTGCCCGTACTCTACGGCGTCGACGGCGCGGGGTGGGTGCCGGTGCCGGGGGGAGGTGCAGTCCGGGACTGCATGATTTATGGCGCCCTGGCCGTGTCGGCCCGTACGGCCCGCTACCGCGCCAACACATCACGTTCTACGTCCCGGCCAACACCTCCCCCCCGTCCCCGTCACCCGTGCGTCCGTCTCCCCCCTCCGCCTCGTCCCATCGCGTTTCAACCACCCCAATTCGGCCCCGGCCGCCGCACAACATCCAGCCCCGCCCTCGTTTGAGGCGCAGGGCTCGTGGCAGAGCCCCGGTCCTTGAGACGCACCCGACCCGTCGGCCGTACCCACTTCCAGCTCCGCCGGCGCTTCAGGCACAGGGTGCGGGGCACAGCCCCGGATCTTGAGCCGCACCCGACCCGGCCGCCGCACAACATCCAGCCCCGCCGGCGTTTGCGGCGCGGGGTGCGGGGCGGAGTCCCGGTGGTTGGGGCGCGGTCGCGGCGGCGTTTGAGGCGCGGCACTACCCACCGGTAGAGAGCTCTGGCAAGCTGCCGCCCATGAACTCCGCCGCCACCGACCGCGCCCGGTACGACCGGGCGACCGCGCACCTGGACGCGCCGCTGGCCATCGTGGATCTCGACGCCTTCGACGCCAACGCCG
The DNA here is from genome assembly GCF_045161815.1 of Streptomyces avidinii. Taxonomy (NCBI): domain Bacteria; kingdom Bacillati; phylum Actinomycetota; class Actinomycetes; order Kitasatosporales; family Streptomycetaceae; genus Streptomyces; species Streptomyces avidinii. The sequence continues at coordinate 6,789,787 of NZ_CP108863.1, read as the reverse complement.
ACGATCTCGTCCGCCGCGCCGCCGGCAAGCCGGTCCGGGTCGCGAGCAAGTCGGTCCGGTGCCGTGCACTGCTGGAACGGGTGCTCGCCCGGCCCGGGTTCGCCGGGATCATGTCGTACACGCTCGCCGAGTCGCTCTGGCTGGCCCGGTCCGGGTTCGAGGACGTGCTCCTCGCCTATCCCTCCGCCGACCGCGCCGGCTTCGGCGAGTTGGCTCAGGACGCCAAGCTGGCCGGCGCCGTCACGGTGATGGTGGACGACCTCGCGCAGCTGGAGCTGATCGACGCGGCCCGGGACGGCGGCGCCGAGGAGATCCGGGTGTGTCTGGAGCTGGACACGGCGCTGCAACTGCTCGGCGGCCGGGTGCGGATCGGGGCCCGCCGGTCCCCGCTGCGCGAGCCCGCGGAGCTCGCCGGGCTGGCCCGCGCGGTGGCCGCGCGGCCCGGGTTCCGGGTCGTGGGGCTGATGGCGTACGAGGGTCATGTTGCCGGGGTCGGGGACGCGCTGGCCGGTCGGCCGCTGCGGTCTCGGGCGATCCGGCTGATGCAGGGCGCGGCCCGCAGGGAGCTGGCGGCCCGGCGGGCGGAGGTGGTGCGGGCCGTGCGGGCCGTCGTACCGGATCTGGAGTTCGTCAACGGCGGCGGGACCGGCAGTGTGCAGCAGACGGCCGCCGAGGACGCGGTGACCGAGATCGCCGCGGGTTCGGGCCTGTACGTGCCCCGGCTCTTCGACAACTACACGTCGTTCAGCGGGCGTCCGGCGGCCCTGTTCGCCCAGCCGGTGGTGCGCAGGCCCGGGGTGGGGGTGGTGACCGTGCTCGGGGGCGGCTATCCGGCCTCCGGTGCGGCCGGGGCGGACCGGCTGCCGGTTCCGTACCTGCCCCAGGGGCTGCGCTACGACCCCCAGGAGGGCGCGGGCGAGGTGCAGACCCCGCTGCTGGGGAGCCCGGCCGACGATCTGCTGATCGGCGACCGGGTCTGGTTCCGCCATGCGAAGGCGGGCGAACTGTGCGAGCGGTTCGACACCCTGCACCTGATCGAGGGCGATCGGGTCACCGACAGCGTGCCGACCTACCGGGGCGAGGGGCGCACCTTCCTCTAGTACACGGAGTCCGTCTGGTCGGGGACGACGCTCCGGTCGCCCCGCAGGACCGGTCCCTCGGTGCCGTCGTGGTCGACGTAGCCGGACGTCGCACACGGGTAGGGGTCGGTCTTCTGCTTCTTCGGCTCGATGAACATGGGGTTGACGATCCAGCGGCCGTCGCTGTTGTCGTAGGCCCGGCACATCAGCTCGTTCTTGTTGCGGTTGACGACGAGGCGCAGGGCGGTGGCGTCGCGCAGGAACGAGATGTCGGTGTCGGAGTCGCCGGCGGCGAAGACCTGGCGGCGGGCGGCGGGCTGGACCTTCTCGGCGGCCGCGCCCCGGACGCCGAAGATCTCCTTGTTGATCCAGCAGCGCTTGCCGTCGATGTAGGTGATCATCGTGTCGGCGCCGTCCCGGACGGATCCGCAGCCCTGGAGGTGGGGGGTGAACTTCCCGTCGTGGGTGGTGGTGTTGCGGATGCCGATGACGTGGTCGGCCTTGATGCCGATGCCCTGGGCCCAGACCTCGACGACCGGCTGCGGGGAGGCGGAGCTGATCCACACGTCGAAGCCGGCCTTCTGGAGGCCCTTGACCAGGTCCTTCTGCTGGTCGTAGTAGCGGACCCAGCCGGTGGCGGTGCCGCTGCCGACCCGCTGCGTGGCGCCGACGGGCGCGGCAAGGTTCTCGGTGCGGGCGGCGGCGGCGAAGCCGCGGACCTCGCGGGCGGTCCAGCCCTGCATCAGCTGGGGCAGCCAGGCGTACGAGGGTTCCGTGGTGCGGCGGTCCCAGCCGGCGAAGGCGGCGGCGCCGGTGCGGGTCGCGGCGGTGCCGTAGACGGCGTTGATCTCGTCGGCGCAGGCGGCTCCGGCGGGGGTGCCGGTGGGCAGCGGGGTGCCGGGGCGGGCGAGGGTGCCGCAGGCTCCGGCGAGGGCTTCGGTGGCGGCGGGGGTGAGGAAGCGGCTGGTGGTGGACCAGTCCCCGGCGGCGGGCTGGCGGATGCGGCCGCTCCGCAGCAGCCAGAACATGGTGGCGTCGCCGACGTCGTTCTTGACGACGGTGTTGTCCCAGTCGAAGACGGCGACGGGCTTGGTGCGGCCGGGCCGGTGGGGGTTGCAGTTGCCGTGGCGGTCGATGAGCTGCTGGAGGCGGGCCTGGTTGTCCCCGTACCAGCCGGAGCCGATGGTGACCCGGGCACAGGGTGTGTGCGCGGCCTGGGCCGGTGGGGTCAGAACGAGGCCGGATCCGGTGACCGCGAGGAGGGCGAGGGGGGCCGCCCACTTTCTCTGCATGCTGCTCCTTCGGGGAGGCATCGGGGGCTTCGGGCAAGGGAGCGGCCGGGCACCTTGCGGCGCCCGGCCGGCCGGGGTGCGGTTGCGGGGTGGGGCCTACAGCGGGGTCACGTACGCGCCGGAGATCCCGCCGTCGACGAGGAAGTCGGTGGCGTTGATGAAGGAGGAGTCGTCGCTGGCGAGGAAGGCGACGGCGGCGGCGATCTCGGTGGGCTCGGCGAAGCGGCCCAGCGGGATGTGGACGAGGCGGCGGGCGGCGCGCTCGGGGTCCTTGGCGAACAGCTCCTGCAGCAGCGGGGTGTTGACGGGCCCCGGGCACAGGGCGTTGACGCGGATGCCCTCGCGGGCGAACTGCACGCCGAGCTCGCGGGACATGGCGAGGACGCCGCCCTTGGAGGCCGTGTAGGAGATCTGGGAGGTGGCGGCGCCCATGATGGCGACGAAGGAGGCGGTGTTGATGATGGAGCCGCGGCCCTGGCGCTGCATGTAGGGCAGGGCGGCCTTGCAGCACAGGTAGACGGAGGTGAGGTTGACGTCCTGGACGCGCTTCCAGGCCTCCAGGCCCGTGGTCAGGATGGAGTCGTCGTCCGGGGGCGAGATGCCCGCGTTGTTGAAGGCGATGTCCACGGAGCCGTAGGTGTCGAAGGCGGTCTTGAAGAGCGCCTCGACCTCCTCGGGGCTGGTGACGTCGACCTTGACGAAGGTGCCGCCGACCTCCTCGGCCGCGGCCTTGCCGGCGGTCTCGTCGATGTCGCCGCAGACGATGTTGGCGCCCTCGGAGGCGAGGCGGCGGGCGGTGGCGAGGCCGATGCCGCTGCCGGCTCCGGTGATGACGGCGGTACGGCCGACCAGGCGGCGGCAGATGATCTCTTCGTTGGACATGGGGTTCAGGCCTCCGTGCTGATGAAGACGTTCTTGGTCTCGGTGAAAGCGGTGAGGGCGTCGGGTCCGAGCTCGCGGCCGAGTCCGGACTGCTTGTAGCCGCCGAAGGGGGTCCAGTAGCGGACGCTGCTGTGCGAGTTGACGGACAGGTTGCCGGCGGCGACGGCGCGCGAGACGCGCAGCGCGCGGCCGATGTCGCGGGTCCAGAGGGAGCCGGAGAGGCCGTACTCGGTCGCGTTGGCCAGGCGTACGGCGTCCTCCTCGTCCTCGAAGGGCAGGACGACGGCGACCGGTCCGAAGACCTCCTCGGCGGCCACGGGCGCGGTGGGGTCGACGTCCGTGACGAGGGTGGGCGGGTACCAGAAGCCGGGGCCCTCGGGGGCGGTGCCGCGGATCGCGGTGAGGTCGTCGGTGACGAAGGACCGTACGCGGTCCAGCTGGGCCCGTGAGATCAGCGGGCCCATCTGCGTCTTCTCGTCGAGCGGGTCGCCGACGGTGACGGCGGCGATGCCGGGGGCGACGAGCTCCAGGAAGCGGTCGTAGACGGAGCGCTGTACGAGGATCCGGGTGCGGGCGCAGCAGTCCTGGCCGGTGTTGTCGAGGAAGGCCATGGGGGCCGCTGCGGCGGCGGCTTCGAGGTCGGCGTCGGCGAAGACGATGTTGGGGCTCTTGCCGCCGAGTTCGAGGGTGACGCGCTTCACCCGGTCGGCGCACTTGGCCATGATCTGCTTGCCGACGCGGGTGGAACCGGTGAAGACGATCTTTGCGACACCGGGGTGTTCGACGAGTGCGTCGCCCGCGACGTCCCCGCGGCCGGGGAGCACCTGGAAGAGGTGCTCGGGGATCCCGGCTTCGAGGGCGAGTTCGGCGAGGCGCAGCGCGGTGAGCGGGGTGGTCTCGGCGGGCTTGAGGATGACGGCGTTGCCGGCGGCGAGGGCCGGGGCCAGGCCCCAGGCGGCGATCGGCATGGGGAAGTTCCAGGGGGCGATCACGCCGATGACGCCGAGGGGTTCGAGGAAGGTGACGTCGATGCCGCCGGCGACGGGGATCTGGCGGCCGGCGAGCCGTTCCACTCCCCCGGCGGCGAAGTCGAGGAGGTCGCGTACGTTGCCGGCTTCCCAGCGGGCGTTGCCGATGGTGTGGCCGGCCTCGCGGACCTCCAGTTGGGCCAGTTCCTCGATGTGGCCGTCGACGACCGCGGCGAAGCGGCGCAGCAGCCGGGCCCGGTCGGCGGGGGCGGCCGCCGCCCAGGCGCGCTGGGCGGCGGCGGCGCGGGCGACTGCGGCGTCGACGTCGTCCCGTGTGGCGGCCGGGACGACGGCGACGGTTTCCTCGGTGGCCGGATTCAACACGCTCAGATTGAAGGGGGCCAGCGCATCGGACACGTGATGCCTCTCAGATTCGTTCGGTGGCGCGCGAGTGCGTGTGGTGGCTACAGCCGTTCGAAGGAGCGGCGCAGCTCCCAGTCGGTGACCGCGGAGTCGTACGCGTCGAGTTCCACGCGGGCCATGTTCCGGTAGTGCGCGACCACTTCGGGGCCGAAGGCGGCCTTGGCGATCTCGCTGTTCTCCCAGAGCTCGGCGGCCTCGCGCAGGGTGGCGGGGACGTGGGCGTAGTCGGAGGTGTACGCGTTGCCGCCGCAGGCCTCGGGGAGCTCGAGGCGGTGCTCGATGCCGTAGAGCCCGGCGGCGACCAGGCCGGCGACGGCGAGATACGGGTTGACGTCGCCGCCGGGGAGGCGGTTCTCGAAGCGCATGGAGCGGCCGTGGCCGACGACCCGCAGCGCGCAGGTCCGGTTGTCCACGCCCCAGGCGACGGCGGTCGGTGCGAAGGATCCCGGCCGGAAACGCTTGTACGAGTTGATGTTGGGGGCGTAGAGAAGGGAGAAGTCGCGCAGCGCGGCCAGCTGGCCGGCCAGGAAGTGTCGCATCACCGGTGACATTCCGCCCGGCCCGTCACCGGCCATCGCGTTGCGTCCGTCAGCGTCGGCCAGCGAGAGGTGAATGTGACAGGAGTTGCCCTCGCGCTCGTCGAACTTGGCCATGAAGGTGAGCGAGACACCTTCCTGGGAGGCGATCTCCTTGGCTCCGGTCTTGTAGACGGAGTGCTGGTCGCAGGTGGTGAGCGCCTCGTCGTAGCGGAAGGCGATCTCGTGCTGGCCGAGGTTGCACTCCCCCTTGGCCGACTCGACGATCAGGCCCGCGGCCTGCATCTCGTTGCGGATCCGGCGCAGCAGAGGTTCGATGCGGCCGGTCCCGAGGACGGAGTAGTCGATGTTGTACTGGTTCGCGGGGGTCAGGTCGCGGTAGCCCGAGTTCCAGGCCTGCTCGTAGGTGTCCTGGAAGACCATGAACTCCAGCTCGGTGCCGACCATCGCGGTGTACCCGGCCTCGGCGAGGCGCTCCAGCTGCCGGCGCAGGATCTGCCGGGGCGCGGCGACGACGGGCGAGCCGTCGCTCCAGGCGAGGTCGGCGAGAAGGAAGGCGCTGCCGGGGTTCCAGGGGATGCGGCGCAGGGTGGCGAGGTCGGGGTGCATGGCGAAGTCGCCGTAGCCCCGGTCCCAGGAGGACATCTCGTAGCCGTCGACGGTGTTCATGTCGGTATCGACGGCGAGGAGGTAGTTGCAGCCCTCGGTACCGTGCTCGAGGACCTCGTCGAGGAAGAACTGTGCGGCGAACCGCTTGCCCTGGAGCCGCCCCTGCATGTCGGGGAAGGCCAGGACGACTGTGTCGATCTCACCACTGGCGACGAGGGAGCGGAGCTCCTCGGGCGCGAGCGGCGGCTTGCGGTCTACCACTGGAATCTCTCCTTCGGTGAGCCGAGGAGGCCTAAGGTATTGAATAGAACCATTGCTTGGGAAGGGGAGGAGCCAAGATGACCGACACGGCGAGTGAAGGCGACGCGATCGCGCGTCTGAATCCCGTGCTGCGCCAGGTGCGCGCGGGCAACGGTTTCGAGGAGGCGCTGGAGCAGATCCTCCAGGTGGTCCGGCTGGGTCTGGTGCCGGGCGGCGAACGCCTGCCGCCGGAGCGCGAGCTGGCGGAGCGGATGGGGATCAGCCGGGTCACCCTGCGCGAGGTGCTGAAGGTGCTCCAGGACCAGGGCCTGGTGGAGGCCCGCCGCGGGCGGTACGGCGGAACGTTCGTGCTGCCCCGCCCCGACACCCCGGCCGGCGGCGCCGAGGAGGAGCTGCGCCGGCGCGTCGCGGGCGTGGACATCGAGGACGCCCTGCGGTTCCGCGAGGTCCTGGAGGTGGGGGCGGCCGGACTGTGCGCTTCCCAGGGGCTGACGGCGGAGGGCTCCGAGCGGCTGCTCGGCGCCCTGGCCGCCACCCACGACGCCCCGCTCGCCGACTACCGCCGCCAGGACACGCTCTTCCACCTCACCCTGTGCGAGCTGGCCGGGTCCGCCACCCTGACGGCCCAGTACGCGGCCGTCAGGGCCACCGTGAACGACCTGCTGGACTGCATCCCGCTGCTCGTGCGGAACCTGGAGCACTCACAGCAGCAGCACAGCACCCTGGTGGCGGCGGTGCTGGAGGGCGACGCGGCCGGGGCGCGCGAGACCATGCGCGAGCACTGCTGCGGCACGGCGGCACTGCTCCGCGGCTTCCTGGCCTGAGCGGCTCCGGGGGCGGCCGGGAGGGTTTCGTAACCTCTGTTTAACGCAGAGGTCTTGCGCACTCCACTCCACTAAGGCAAAGGTACGCCCCACAACCATTGCCCTAGGCAGGAGCGCACGATGGCCGACGACATCGAGGCACGGCTCGCAGCCGTACCCGCACCCACCACGTCCCCCGACGGCGGGGACGGCACCGACGAGTACCTGGCGCGCCGGACGCTGCGCCGCGGCAGCGCCGGCTGGCTGCTCCTCACCGGACTCGGCGTGGCCTACGTCGTCTCCGGCGACTTCTCCGGCTGGAACGTCGGCCTCGACAAGGGCGGCTTCGGCGGTCTCGCCATCGCCACCGTCCTCATGGGCGCCATGTACGCCTGCCTGGTCTTCTCGCTCGCCGAACTGTCCACCATCCTGCCGACGGCGGGCGGCGGCTACGGCTTCGCGCGCCGCGCCCTGGGCCCCTGGGGCGGCTTCCTCACCGGCACCGCCATCCTCATCGAGTACATCCTGGCCCCGGCCGCGATCGTCATCTTCATCGGCGACTACGTCGAGTCCCTCGGGCTCTTCGGCCTCACCTCCAGCTGGCCGGTCTACCTCGGCTGCTTCGTCATCTTCATCGGCGTCCACCTCTGGGGCGTCGGCGAGGCGCTGCGCTTCAGCCTCGTCGTGACCGCGATCGCCGTCGCCGCGCTGCTGATCTTCGCGGTGGGGGCCCTCACCGAGTTCGACGCCTCCGGCCTCAACAACATCCCGGTCGACGCCGACGCCTTCGGCTCGAACTCCTGGCTGCCGCTGGGCCTGCTGGGCATCTGGGCCGCGTTCCCCTTCGGCATGTGGTTCTTCCTCGGCGTCGAGGGCGTACCGCTGGCGGCCGAGGAGGCCAAGGACCCGGTCCGCTCGATGCCGAAGGCCCTCTCCATCTCCATGGGCATCCTCGCCCTGCTCGCCCTGATCACCTTCTTCGCCGCGACCGGGGCCCAGGGCGCCGACGCCGTCAAGGCCGCCGGCAACCCGCTGGTCGTGGCCCTGGAGGGGGACGGCGGCCCGACCGCGCTGAGCCGCTTCGTGAACTACGCGGGCCTGGCCGGCCTGGTCGCCTCCTTCTTCTCCCTCATCTATGCGGGATCGCGCCAGCTGTTCGCCCTCTCCCGGGCCGGCTACCTGCCCCGCTTCCTCTCGCTCACCTCGAAGCGCAAGGCGCCGTACCTGGGTCTGATCATCCCCGGCGCGATCGGCTTCGCCCTGGCCGCGGCCACCGGTGACGGAGCCCGCATGCTCAACATCGCGGTGTTCGGCGCCACCATCTCCTACGCCCTGATGGCGCTGTCGCACATCGTGCTGCGCCGCCGGGAGCCGGACCTGGAGCGTCCGTACCGCACCCCGGGCGGGATCCTGACCTCCTCGGTGGCCTTCACGCTCGCCCTGTCGGCCCTGGTCGCCACCTTCCTGGTGGACAAGGACGCCGCGTTCATCGCGCTCGCCGTGTACGCCGTCGCCCTGGCCTACTTCGCGATCTACAGTCGGCACCACCTGGTGGCCTCGGCCCCGGAGGAGGAGTTCGCGGCTCTGGCGGAAGCCGAGGCGGAACTGAGCCGTGACTGAAACCCTGTTCCTGCCCTGCCCTACCCCCTGCTGGAGGTAACGAACGTGCCCAGGCCGCTCATCGGCATCACCACCTACGTCGAGGATTCCACCCGCTACGGGGTGTGGGACCTCCCGACATCCCTCGTACCGACCGGGTACTACGAACTCGTCCAGGCGGCGGGCGGCGCGGCCGTGCTGCTCCCGCCGGACGAACCCGGGTCGGCGGCGGAGGTGCTGAGCCGGGTGGACGGCCTGGTCGTCGCGGGCGGCCCGGACCTGGACCCGGTGCACTACGGAGCCGCGCGCGACTCCCGTACGGGCGCTCCCGCCACGGTCCGCGACCACTGGGAGCTGGCCCTGATCACGGCAGCACTGGAGGCGGACCTGCCCGTCCTCGGCATCTGCCGGGGCATGCAGGCCCTCAACGTGGCCCTCGGGGGCACGCTCATCCAGCACATCGACGGCCACTTCGAGACCCCGGGCGCCACCTCCTGGCACCCGGTCCGCCCGGTCCCCGGCACCCGGTACGCGGACCTGGTGCCGCAGGAGGCGCAGGTCCCGACCTACCACCACCAGGCCGTCGACCGGCTCGGCCGCGGCCTGGTCGTCTCGGCCCACGCCGTCGACGGCACGGTGGAGGCGATCGAACTGCCCGACCCGGAGCGGTGGGTGCTGGGTGTCCAGTGGCACCCGGAGCGGGACACGGACACCCGGGTGATGTCCGCCCTGATCGAGGCGGCCTCCGTCCGCACCGCGGTACCGGTGGGCTGACCCCGGCCCCGCGGCCCGGCCCCGGCCCCGCGGCCCGGCCGCGACCCGGCGGCGGCCCCGCGCACGATTGGCCGGGCTCCCGCCGGGCGCGCAGGCTGGAAGGATGCGGACCGGGCCGAAGGGCACGGCAGCCCGCCCGGCGGCCGGGTTCCTGGAGAACCCGATCGTCGGAATGGCGCCGTGGATCATCTTCTCGCTGCTGGTCGGCCCGGGACGGTTCGAGCTCGCGGTCGTGCTGGCACTGCTCGCGGCCGTCGCGCTGATCGCGGTGAGCCGCCTGGTCAACCGGGGCACGTCCTGGAAGCTGCTGGAACTCGCCGACGTGGTGTTCTTCGCCTCCATGGCCGTCGTCGGGCTCCTGGCGAGCGAGGGCACACGGCGCTGGCTGGAGACGTACGCCGGCGAGGTCTCCAACATCGCGCTGGCCGTGATCGCCTTCGGCTCGATGGCGGTGCGGATGCCCTTCACCCTGCAGTACGCCCGCGAGCAGGTCGATCCGTCGCTCTGGCACACCCGGGGCTTCCTGCGCACCAACTACATGATCACGGGCGCGTGGGGCGTCGCGTTCCTGGTGGCGGCCGCCGCGGGCGCCTACGGGGACCTCGTCCTGCACAACCCGAACAACATCTGGACCGGCTGGATCATCCAGGTCCTGGCGATCGTCGCCGCCCTGAAGTTCACCGTCTGGTATCCGGACGTCGTCCGCGCCCGCGCCGCCCGCGCGGCCGCCGGGAAGGAACCCGAACCGACGAACTGGGCCGGTCTGCTGCTGCCCCTGGCGGGCCTGCTGATCCCGATCGGGATCGCCGTGCTCGTCTTCGACAACATGTGGTGGCTGGGAGTCGCCCTGATCGTCGCGGGCTCGCTCCTGACGAAGGCCCTCGGGTCGCGGAGCGGCCAGGAATCCACCTGACGCCCTCCGCGACCGGTCCCTCGGCGCGACGCCGGTCAGTGGCTGTCAGCGGTCACCGGTGGCTGCCAGTTGCATCAGTGGCTGAAGACGACCGACCGGAGCTCCAGCCGCTCCGAACCGCGGCCCGTGAACGGCCGCAGGGTGAAGTAGTCGCCCTCGCAGTCGGGCCCGGTGAACACCGTGGCCGTCGCGTCGGTCCGGTTGCGCGGCGAGTGGGCGGGCGCGCCGGCCCCCGGGTCCTGCACCTCCGGCAGGGTGAAGCACTCCCGGCCCACCGGGTTCTCGATGACCCCGACCTGCGGGCTGCCGTCGAGGCCGATGTACGTGTACCGGAACTCGCCCGTCGCGGCCGAGGCCGACGTCGGTACGGTCAGCAGGAGGGTGAAGGCGCCGAAGGCGGCGACGGCGGCGTTGCGAAGTCGCATCAGGTGTTCTCCTCGGGAGAGCCGAAACGTGCAGGCACCACCTTTCCCGCAGTGCCCCGGCCGACCACCGCCGAATCGATCCCTCCTCGCCCGATCGGCCCAGCCGGGCCCAGGCCGTCTCTTTCGGATCTTGCGGGCCCGGCAAGATCCGAAAGAGACGGCCTAGAGGCGCCGGTGCGTCAGGGACAGCAGGTCACGTGCCGGGCCCGCGGGGCGGGAGCCCGTCGGCCAGACCGCCCGCAGGGCCCGGTCGAGGGCCGCGCCCACCACCGGGACCTCCACCAGCCGCCGCCCGCGCAGTTCGTCCCCGACCGCCAGCTCCGACAGTACGCACGGCCCCGCACCGCTCAGCGCCGCCGCCTTCACCGCGGTGGTCGACGCCAGTTCCAGCAGCGGTACGGCCACCCCGCCGGCCGGGGCCAGCGCCGCGTCCAGGACCTGGCGCGTCCCGGAGCCCCGCTCACGCAGGATCAGCGGGGTCGAGGCCAGTTCCGCCGCCTCCACCCCCCGGGCCCGGCGCGCCCACGGGTGGCCCGGAGCCACCGCCACCACCAGGCGGTCCTGCGCGATCACCGCCGAGTCCAGGCCCTCGGGCACGGTCAGCCCCTCCACGAAGCCGAGGTCCGCCTCGTGCGCGACGACCCGTTCGGCGACCACCGCCGAGTTCCCGGCGTGCAGGGACACCGCCGTGTCCGGCCGCTGCCCGCGCAGGGCGATCAGCCAGCCCGGCAGCAGGTACTCCGCGATGGTCATGCTGGCGGCCACCCGCAGCCGCGAGTCCCGCCGCCCCCGCAGCGCCTGCGCCCCCGCGTCGAAGGCCTCCGCCGCCTCCACCACCCGCCGGGCCCAGTCGGTGACGAGCGCGCCCTCCGCCGTCAGCGTCGAGCCGCGCGGGGAGCGGTCCACCAGGGCCACCCCGAGCCGGGTCTCCATGGCCCGGATCCGGCTGCTCGCGGCGGGCTGGGTGATGCCCAGCCGCCGGGCCGCGCCGCTCAGGCTGCCGACCCGCGCGACCGCGAGCAGCAGTTCCAGCGCGCCCAGGTCCGGTACCCGGTGCGCCAGCGGAACCCACTCCTCATTACCCATAACATCAGTTTATGGCCTCATAGGGAGATGGCCTCTGCCGCCCCGTCCTCCCCGGCGCGAGGCTGGGTCCATGGCCACCACCCTCGTGCGATCCCGCACCCCCCTCACCCCCGCAGTCCGGGCCCACAAGGCCCCCGCGCTGCGGCACCTCGGCCCCAACTGGTACGCCTGCGTCATGGGCACGGCGATCGTCGCCAACGCCGGCGCGACCCTCCCGTACCAGCTCCCCGGCCAGCGCGTGGCCTGCCAGCTCGTCTGGGCGCTGTCCGCCGCCGTTCTCGCCGTGCTGCTCACCGCCCGCGCCGGGCACTGGCTCCACCACCGCGACCAGGCCCGCGCGCACCTCCTGGACCCGGCCGTCGCCCCGTTCTACGGGTGCCTCTCGATGGCGCTGCTGGCCGTCGGCGGCGGCACCCTCATCGTCGGCAAGGACCTCATCGGGACCGGCGCCGCCGTCGCCGTGGACGCCGTGCTCTTCACCGCCGGTACCGCCATCGGCCTGGTCATGGCCGTGGCCGTGCCCTACCTGATGGTCGTACGGCACAAGGTGGAGCCCGGGCAGGCCACTCCCGTCTGGCTGCTCCCCCTGGTCGCTCCCATGGTCTCCGCCGCCGTGGGCCCGCTGCTGATACCCCACCTGCCGGCCGGTCAGCCCCGCGAGGCCCTGCTGCTCGCCTGCTACGCCATGTTCGGCATCAGCCTGCTCGCGACCCTGTTGATGCTCCCCCTGATCTTCGGGCGCCTGCTGGTGGGCGGTCCGCTGCCGCTGATCCTGACCCCCACCCTGTTCCTGGTCCTCGGCCCCCTCGGCCAGTCCACCACCGCCGTCAACCAGCTCGCCGATGTCGCCCCCCAGTCGATCGACGGCACCTACGCGGGCGCACTGGGCGCCTTCGCCGTGATCTACGGGGTCCCCGTGATGGGTTTCGCGCTGCTGTGGCTGGCCCTGGCCGTGGCCATGCTGGTCCGGGCGGCCCGGGGCGGCATGGGGTTCGCGATGACCTGGTGGGCCCTGACCTTCCCCGTCGGCACCTGCGTCACCGGCGCCACCGGCCTGGCCCACCACACCGGCCTGACCGCCTTCGCCTGGCTCGCCACCGCCCTCTTCCTCGCCCTGCTGACCGCCTGGCTCCTGGCGGCGGCCCACACCCTGCGCGGCCTCTTCAGCGGTCGGCTGCTCGCCGGCTAGGCCGTCTCTTCCGGATCTTGCCGGGCCCGCGACGCCCGGCACCGCACCCGGCCGCGTTGTCGGTGCGCCCGAGTACGTCCAGTACAAGGGCGCCCCTCCGCCTTGCCGGGCACGGCACCGGACGCCGCGGACTCGGCCGACAAGATCCGAAAGAGACGGCCTAGCCGACCTGGAGGTCGTAGGTGACCGAGACGGAGAAGGATCCCGCCGAGCCCTCGACGGTCAGGGGGCCCGAGTCCCAGACGGGCCCCAGCCGCACCCACAACCCGCAGCCGTACGTGGTCACCGTCCCCGCCTTCCGGGTCAGCGGGTTGCCCTCGACACCCTTGATCCGGATGGTGGTGGGCTCGATGCGCTCCACCGCCACGTCGGTCCGGCCCCACACGACGGTGCCCTGCGCCTCGGCCAGCCGCGCCGCGCACTCGGCCTTCGTACCGATGAAGTTGAGCACCGGAAGGACCACCGGCCGCCCCTTGGGGATCGAGCACCTGCGCTCGGCCCGGCCTCCGAAGGTGCCCGCGAGGTACCAGGTGTCGGCGGGCTGGTTCTCGGCACAGAAGCTGCCGTCCGGGTCGGCCACCGGATTGGAGCCGGCCGGACTGGAGGCGGCCCAGCTCCACCACCGGCTCTGGAGCTCGCCGGTGCTGAGCTCGCCGATGCCGGGCGGCGGCCGGCGGGGGTCGGCCTCGGGGGCCGCGCAGGCTCCGGCCAGCAGGGCCGTCGCCGCAAGCAGAATTAATGATCTTCCTCTACGCATCCCCGGAGGGTACGTCGCTCAGCGGGCCGCGCGCAGGGCCTTCGCCAGCAGCTGCGGGGCCTCGGCCAGGGAGGGTCCGTACCAGGTGAGGTGGCGGCCGCCGACCAGGGCGGCGGGCAGGTCCGGGAAGGCCTCCGGACCGTCCTCGGCCGTGAAGCGGTACGGCTCGTCCGGGAGCACCACCAGATCGCAGCCGGCCGCCGCGAGCTCCTCCAACGGCACCCGGGGGTACCGCTCCGGGTGTCCGGCGTAGACGTTACGGATCCCGAGCCGCGCCAGCAGGTCCCCCGCGAAGGTGTCCCGGCCCAGCACCATCCACGGCCGCCGCCAGATCGGTACGAAGGCGGTGCGCACGTCGGCCGGCTCCACCGCGGCCCATGCGCGCTCCGCGTCGGCCAGCCATCCCGGCCGCGCCAGACCCAGTACCCCCACGAGCACCCGGTCCAGCTCCCGCAGCGCCTGCGGCAGGTCCCGGACCTCGGTGACCAGCACCTCCACCCCGGCCGCGCGCAGCGCCGCCAGGTCGGGGGCCCGGTTCTCCTCCTCGTTGGCGATCACCAGGTCGGGCCGGAGCTCCGCGATGCGCCGCACGTCGGGATTCTTCGTCCCGCCGATCCGCACCGCCTCCCCGAGGTCCTCCGGGTGCGTGCACCAGTCGGTGACCCCGACCAGTGCTCCCGGCGCGCTCACCGCCACCGCCTCGGTCAGCGAGGGCACCAGCGAGACGATCCGCCGCACGCCGCTCAATGTCCCGGCGACGGGGGCTCGGAGGTCGCGTGGATGTGCTCGCCGACCGCGACGACCAGGATCCGGGTGTCCTCGGTGACCGCCCGCCAGCGGTGGCGCACTCCTCCCGACAGGAACAGCGCGTCCCCGCTCTCCAGCCGGTACGCCCGGCCCTCCGCCTCGACCTGGCAGGCGCCCTCGACGACGTACATCAGTTCGTCGTTGCGGTGCTGGTACTCGCGTCCGGCGTCCTGGTCCCCGGTGAACTCCATGGCGTGCAGCTGGTGGTGCCCGCGCACGAGGGGCCGTACGCCCGGGATAGGGGTGAGACCGGAGGCGTCACCGGCCCGGACGAGGTTCACCGTGCGCGCGGTGTCGGAGGCGGCCAGCAGTTCGACGGCCGTGGTCTCCAGCGCGTCCGCGACCCGCTCCAGGGACCGCATGCTGGGCCGGGCCCGCTCGTTCTCTATCTGGCTCAGGAAGGGCACCGACAGGCCGCTGCGCGCCGACACGGCGGCGAGCGTGAGGTGCAGCGCGCGGCGCCGCTTGCGCACGGCAACGCCCACCCGCAGCGGCTCCTTGCCGTCCTTGTCCCTGCTCTTGTCGTCCCTGTCGTTCGGCTTGCCGTTCAGGCCGTCCGCGCCGGTCGTGCCGTCCGTGCCATCGGTGCCGTCGGTGCCGTCCCTGTCGTTCATGTCGGGGCTGCCCTCCCCATGTCTGTCGCACATCGGTGTGCTGTAAGCACCTTACGCAGCAACCGCCTCCGGTTTCGCCCGCACGGGTCTTCCCGTACCGGTGCGCTCACTGTCCGTCGCGGGGCGGGGTGTCCCGGCGGCCGAGACATCCGCCGCGGTGCGTTGCGGCATCATCGACTCCGTGACGACACGACGCCTGATGCTCCTGGACACCGCCTCCCTCTACTACCGCGCCTACTTCGGTGTGCCGGACTCGGTGAAGGCACCCGACGGCACCCCGGTCAACGCCGTGCGCGGCCTGCTCGACTTCATCGGCCGACTCGTCCAGGACCACCGGCCGGACGATCTGGTGGCCTGCATGGACGCCGACTGGCGGCCGCACTGGCGGGTGGAACTGATCCCTTCGTACAAGGCCCACCGGGTCGCCGAGGAGACCGAGAGCGGACCCGACGTCGAGGAGACCCCCGACACCCTCGCCCCGCAGGTCCCGATCATCGAGGCGGCGCTGGACGCCTTCGGCATCGCCCGGGTGGGCGTCGCCGGATACGAGGCGGACGACGTGATCGGTACGCTAACCGCCCGCGCTGGAGGACCGGTGGACATCGTCACCGGTGACCGCGACCTCTACCAGTTGGTGGACGACGCCCGCCGGCGCCGCGTCCTGTACCCGCTCAAGGGCGTGGGCACCCTCCAGGTGACGGACGAGGCGTGGCTCCGCGAGAAGTACGGGGTGGACGGTCCCGGTTACGCGGACCTGGCGCTGCTGCGCGGTGACCCGAGCGACGGCCTGCCGGGCGTCCCCGGCATCGGCGAGAAGACGGCCGCCAAACTCCTCGACGCCTACGGCGACCTGGCCGGGATCATCGCGGCGATCGACGACCCGAAGTCGAAGCTGACCCCCACCCAGCGCAAGCGGCTCGACGAGTCCCGGCCGTATCTGGCGGTGGCTCCGAAGGTGGTCCAGGTGGCCTCGGACGTCCCGCTGCCGGCATTCGATCCGGCCCTTCCGAGCGCCCCGGCGCAGCCCGAACTGGTGGATGCGCTAGCCCATCGGTGGGGTCTGGGAGGCGCTGTCGCTCGCCTGAGCAGCGTGCTGCGCCCGTGAGGTGATAACTTAGGTAAGGCTAAGTTTCATGGAGGCAGGGGAGTCACCGTGGCAGAAGGACGCGCCCGCACCGTCGGCACCGCCGTCGTCGTACGCACCGAGCGGCTTTCGCCGCACATGGTGCGGCTCGTGCTGGGCGGTGAGGGCCTCCGGGAGTTCGGCGTGGGCGAGTACACCGACCATTACGTCAAGCTGCTGTTCGCGCCGGCGGGCGTGACCTACCCCGCCCCGTGGGACCTTGAACGGATCCGCGCCGACTTTCCCCGGGCGCAGTGGCCGCGCCAGCGCGCGTACACGGTACGGAGCTGGGACCCCACGCACCTGGAGCTGACCCTCGACTTCGTCGTTCACGGCGACGAGGGCCTCGCCGGCCCCTGGGCGGCGCGGGTCCAGCCGGGCGAGCTCGTACGCTTCCTCGGCCCGGGCGGCGCCTACGCCCCGGACCCGGTGGCCGACTGGCACCTCCTGGTGGGCGACGAGAGCGCGCTGCCGGCGATCGCCGCCGCGATGGAACGGATGCCGGCGGGCGCGCGGGTCCACGCCATCGTGGAGATCGACGGCCCGGACGACGAGCTGAAGATCGCCACCCCGGACGGCCTCGTGCCGATCTGGCTGCACCGTGGTGACCGCCCGGTCGGCGAGGCGCTCGTGGAGGCGGTCACCTCCCTGGAGTTCCCCTCCGCGGACGTCCACGCCTTCGTCCACGGCGAGGCCGGCTTCGTCAAGGACCTCCGCCGTCACCTCCGCATGGAGCGCGGCATCCCGCGCGAACGGCTGTCGATCTCGGGCTACTGGCGCCTGGGCGAGACGGACGAGGGCTGGCGCGCGATCAAGCGCGACTGGAACGCCTCGGTGGAGGCCGAACAGGAGCACCGCGCAGCCGCGTAAAGGTTTCGCCCCGCCCGCCGCAACCACCCCCGCCCCTCCCACCCGGCCGCACCGGCGCCCCCTCGGCCCGCCGGCGTTCGAGGCGCGGGGGCCCGGGGGCGGGGCAGCGCCCCCGGCAACGGCGCCGCGCGCTCCACGCCCCCCGGCAGGACAATGGCTCCATGCGTACGCTCCCGTCGCTCGGGGCAGCAGGGGCCGCGGTGCTCCTCACCGCGGCGGCCGGCTTCACGGCCACGGCCGCGCCCACCCCGCCCCCCGCCCCGAAACCCCAGATCACGGACGCCGCCGTCGACAAGGCCGTCGCCCGCCTCGACCGCACCGTCGAGGACATGATGCGCCGCACCGGCGTCCCCGGCGTCTCCGTGGCCGTCGTCCACGACGACAAGGTCGTCCACATCAAGGGCTACGGGCTGCGCAGGACCGGCGAGAGCGCCAAGGTCGGCCCGGACACCGTCTTCCAGATCGCCTCGCTGTCCAAGCCCGTGTCCTCCACGGTCGTGGCCGGCACCCTCACCGACCCCGCCGAGTGGGACAGCCGCACCGAGCTGCCCGGGTTCTCCCTCAAGGACCCCTGGGTCACCGACCACGTCACGACCGCCGATCTGTTCTCCCACCGCAGCGGCCTTCCCGACCACGCCGGCGACCTGCTCGAAGACCTCGGCTACGACCAGGCGTACATCCTCGACCACCTGCGCCTGGAACCTCTGAGTCCGTTCCGCGCGAGCTACGCCTACACCAACTTCGGCCTCACCGCGGCTGCCGAGGCCGTCGCCCGCGCCCAGGGCACCAGCTGGCAGAAGCTCAGCGCGGACACCCTCTTCAAGCCCGCCGGCATGACCCGTACCAGCACCGAGTTCTCCGCGTTCGTGGACGCCCCCGACCGCGCCGCCACCCACGTCAAGAGCCCCGACGGCACCTGGAGCCCCCGCTTCGTCCGCGACCCGGACGCCCAGGCCCCGGCCGGCGGCGTCAGCTCCACCGCCACCGACATGGCCCGCTGGCTGCGCCTGCAACTGGCCGGCGGCACCCTCGACGGAAAGCGGATCATCCCCGCCGACACCCTCGCCCGCACCCACCTGCCCGAAATCGTGTCGCAGCCGACCAACGCCATCGGCACCACCAGCTTCTACGGTCTGGGCTGGAACGTCGGCTACGACAGCGCCGGCCGCCTGCGCCTGAGCCACTCCGGCGCCTTCGAGCTCGGCGCCAACACCAATGTCACCATGCTCCCCCTGGAGCAGCTCGGCATCGTCGTACTGACCAACGGCGCCCCCGTCGGCCTGCCCGACGCCGTGGCCCTGGACTTCTTCGACTACGCCGAGCACGGCAAGGTGTCCACCGACTGGCTCGCACTGGCCGGCTCCGCCTACGCCAAGGCCCTCGAACCCCCGGGCGGTTCGACCACCGACTACGCCCACCCGCCCGCCGGCGCGAAGCCGGCCCGCGACAGCGCCGCGTACACCGGCAGCTACGACAACCCCTACTACGGCAAGGCCACCGTGACCGCCGACGACAAGGGCGCGCTCACCCTCGCCCTCGGCCCGAAGCCCCTGCGCTTCCCGCTCACCCACTACGACGGGGACACCTTCAGCTTCGTGACTGCGGGCGAGAACGCGGTCGGCCGCACCGGGGCGATCTTCGCCGACGGCACCCTGCGCATCGAGTACCTCGACGCCGAGCACCTGGGCACCTTCACCCGGCCCTAGGCCGTGCCGCATAGCCTGTCCTGCAATGAGACGCAAAGCCCCGCCACCCCCCTCGCCCCTCCCCCAGCGCGCCGGCATCGACCCGGTCCGGCTGCGGCTGCCGCCCGACCCGGAGGGGGCGTGGCCGGATCTCGGCGACTACCTCGCCGCGCGCTACGCCGGCACCCGCGGCGCCGACTCCGTCGCCCGTCTGCTGGCCGCGGGGCGGGTGCTCGGCCCCGGCGGGCAGGTGCTGCGCGCCGGGGATCCGTACGAGCCGGGCGCCTACCTCTGGTTCCACCGGGACATCGAGCCGGAGCCGCGGGTGCCGTTCCCGATCTCCGTCGTCCACCGGGACCCGCACCTGCTGGTCGTGGACAAGCCGCACTTCCTGGCGACCACCCCGCGCGGCAGCCACATCACCGAGACCGCCCTGGCCCGCCTCCGCGAGGAACTGGAGCTGCCCGAGCTCAGCCCGGCGCACCGCCTGGACCGGCTGACGGCGGGGCTGGTGATGTTCAGCATCCGGCCCGAGGACCGCGGGGCCTACCAGCTCCTCTTCCAGCGGCGCGAGGTGCACAAGGAGTACGAGGCCCTCGCACCCCACGATCCGGCGCTCGCCCGCACCCTCCCGCGCACCGTCCGCAGCCGGATCGAGAAGGCCCGCGGGGTCATCGCGGCGGTCGAGGTGCCCGGCGCCGAGCCCAACGCCGAGAGCCTCGTCGAATGCGTCGAGGCGCGGGAGGGGCTGGCCCGCTACCGGCTGACCCCGCACACCGGCCGTACCCACCAGCTGCGCGTCCACATGAACAGTCTGGGCCTGCCCATCCTGGGCGACCCGGTGTATCCGCAGGTCACGGATCCGGCCCCGGACGACTACCGCCGGCCCCTGCAACTCCTGTCCCGGGTGCTGGCGTTCACCGACCCGGTGACCGGAGCCGCGCACCGCTTCGAGAGCCGCCGCACCCTCCAGGCCTGGGACGACCGCACGGGCTGGGAGGCCGGAGCCGGAGGCTAGTGCTGTGACCGGAAAGGTTTGCCGGGTCGCGGCGTCCGGTGCATGGGGTCTCCCCAGGCCCGCAGGGCCTGGGGGAAGCATCGCAAGGCGGAGGGCCGCGGGCCGTACTGGACGTACTTCCGTGGTCCGACAACGCGGCGAGGTGCCGTGCCGGGCGTCGCGACCCGGTGGACCTTTCCGGTCACAGCACTAGCCAGGGCCTACGGGGTGTCCCGGGGGGAGGCCGACGCCCGCGATCCGCAGCGCCGCGTCGGCCGTGGCCTCGGCGAAGGCCACCACCGGCCGCGCCGGATCCGCGCGGTGGACCAGCATGACGCCCTCGATGAGTCCGAAGACCAGGTCTCCCCGGAGCGTCAGCCCCGCCCGGTCCCCGGCCAGTTCGGCGCCGACCCGGGTCCCGGCGAGCAGCACCCGGTAGGCGTCCTTGAGTTCCCGGCGCATCCGGTGGAACCGTGTGAAGCGCGCACCGCCCACCTCGGGCAGCAGATAGAGCGCCCCCAGGTTGTAGGGTCCCCCGCACAGCAGCAGCACATCGGAGCGGCACAGCTCCCACAGCCGCCGCGCGGCGGACCGCCCGCCGTCGGCGAGCAGCTGCCGGGCCAGCACCAGCGAGGGTGCGACGGTGGACTCCAGCAACTCGGCGAGGAGTTCCTCCTTGCCTCCGAAGTAGTGGTACATCGTGGCCTGGCGCATCCCGGCCCGTTCGGCGACGGCCCGGGTGGTGGTCGCCGCGTATCCCCGGGCGGTGAAGAGCTCGGCCGCCGCGCAGAGGAGTTCCTCGCGCGGCGGCCGGCCGCTGTCCGGTCTCAGCCGGTCGGCACGTGGCCGACCGACCCGTTTCGGACCATCGCCCGCTCCCCCACTCATGACATCGATCGTCGCACAGAGCACGCCGATACGATCATGGCAAGAGATCAGATCAAGCCGGTCCCGCTCTCGGAGGAAGGCCCAAATCCGCCTAGCCGACGGAGCTGTAGGCCACTACTCCCCGAAGCAGCGCGTCCACGGCCTTGCGGGCATTGCGGGCCACCGTGCTCCCGCTGTCCCCGGAGGCCGCCGGAGCGGCCGCCGCGACCTGCCCGAGCACGTCGATGACCTGCTTGCACCAGCGCACGAAGTCACCGGCCGGCATCTCCGCCTCGCGCAGCACCTCGTCCAGACTCTTGTCGGAGGCCCACTGGTACACCGCCCACGCGAAGCCGAGGTCCGGCTCGCGCTGGCCCACGCCCTCCGCCTGGTTGATGCGGTGCTCCTCCTCCAGCGCGTCGAGCCGGCCCCAGATCCGGACCATCTCCGCCAGCGCCTCCTTCGCCGCGCCGCCCGGCACCTTCGGTGCGACCGCGTCGTCGGACTGGCGTGCCTCGAAGACCAATGCCGATACGCAGGCCGCCAGTTCGGCCGGGCTGAGGCCCTCCCACACCCTGGCCCGCAGGCATTCGGAGGCCAGCAGGTCCAGCTCCCCGTACAGCCGGGCGAGCCGCTTGCCGTGGACGGTGACCTCGTCCTCGCGCAGGTAGTCCAGCTCGGTCAGCAGTGCGTGGATCCGGTCGAAGGTGCGGGCGATGGTGTTCGTCCGGCCCTCGATCCGCCGCTCCAGCTGCTGGGTGTCCCGCTTGAGCCGGTGGTAGCGCTCCGCCCAGCGGGCGTGGTCCTCGCGTTCGTCGCAGCCGTGGCAGGGGTGCGCCCGCAACTCGCTGCGCAGCCGGGCGATCTCACGGTCGTCGGCGGCCGCGGCCCGGCCGCGGCTCCGCCGCTCCGGCGCGATGTGCCCGGCCTTGGTCCGCAGTTGGGACGCCAGGTCCCGGCGGGACTGCGGCGAGCGCGCGTTGAAGGTCTTGGGGATCCGCATCCGGTCGATGGCCTCGACCGGAACCGGGAAGTCGATCGCGGCGAGCCGCTTGACCTGCCGCTCGGCGGTGAGCACCAGCGGGCGCGGGCCCTCGGCGTACTCGTGCCCGCGGTGTCCGTTGACCCGTCCGGCCGGCACGCCCGGGTCCAGGACCAGCGCGAGCCCGGCGAACTTGCCCGTCGGTACGTGGATGATGTCGCCCGGCTTGAGCTTCTCCAGCGAACCGGCCGCCTGCACCCGGCGCTGCGCGGCGCCCTGCTTGGCCAGGTCCGTCTCGCGGTCCTTGAGGTCACGGCGCAGCTGCGCGTACTCCTCGAAGTTCCCCAGGTGGCAGGTCATGCCCTCCTGGTAGCCCTCCAGGCCCTCCTCGTTGCGCTGCACCTGCCGGGAGATCCCGACGACCGAGCGGTCGGCCTGGAACTGCGCGAAGGAGGTCTCCAGCAGCTCGCGCGAGCGGTGCCGCCCGAACTGGCTGACCAGGTTCACGGCCATGTTGTAGGACGGCTTGAAGCTGGAGCGCAGCGGATAGGTACGGGTACCCGCGAGCCCGGCGAGCCCCGCCGGGTCCATGCCGCGCTGCCAGAGCACCACCGCGTGGCCCTCGACGTCGATGCCGCGCCGCCCGGCCCGGCCGGTCAGCTGCGTGTACTCGCCGGGGGTGATGTCGGCGTGCTGCTCGCCGTTCCACTTGACCAGCTTCTCCAGGATCACCGTGCGCGCGGGCATGTTGATGCCCAGCGCCAGGGTCTCCGTGGCGAAGACGGCCTTGACCAGGCCGCGTACGAAGAGCTCCTCCACGACCTCCTTGAAGGTGGGCAGCATGCCCGCGTGGTGCGCGGCGATGCCGCGCTCCAGCCCTTCGAGCCACTCGTAGTACCCGAGGACGTGCAGGTCCTCGGTGGGGATGGAGGCGGTGCGCGCCTCGACGATCTCGCGGACCTTGAGCCGCGCGGATTCGTCGTTCAGCCGCAGGCCCGCGAAGAGGCACTGCTGGACCGCGGCCTCGCAGCCGGCCCGGCTGAAGATGAAGTTGATGGCGGGCAGCAGCCCGTCATTGTCGAGGCGGGCGATGACCTCGGGGCGGGACGGGGTCCAGATCCGGCCGCGGGAGCGCCGCTCGCGCTCGCGGTCGGCCTCGCGGACCATCTTGCCGCGCCGCCGGTCCTTCGGACTGTAGGTGCGGCTGTTCTCCTCGCGCGCCATGCGCAGCAGGTCGGGATTGACCTCCCGGCGCGCGGAGCCGCGGCCGCCGTGGTCGGACTCCTCCTCGAAGAGGTCGTAGATCCGTCGGCCGGCCATGACGTGCTGCCACAGCGGTACGGGCCGCTCCTCGGAGACGATCACCTCGGTGTCCCCGCGCACGGTGTCCAGCCAGTCGCCGAACTCCTCGGCGTTGGACACGGTGGCCGAAAGGGAGACCAGGGTCACCGACGCGGGGAGGTGGATGATCACTTCCTCCCAGACGGCCCCGCGGAACCGGTCGGAGAGGTAGTGGACCTCGTCCATCACGACGTAGCCGAGGCCGAGCAGCGACTGGGAGCCCGCGTACAGCATGTTGCGGAGCACCTCGGTGGTCATCACGACCACCGGTGCCTCGGAGTTGACGCTGTTGTCGCCCGTCAGCAGGCCCACCTTGTCGGCGCCGTAGCGCTTGACGAGGTCGGCGAACTTCTGGTTCGACAGGGCCTTGATCGGCGTCGTGTAGAAGCACTTGCGGCCCTGCTGGAGGGCCAGGTGCACGGCGAACTCGCCGACGATGGTCTTGCCCGAACCGGTCGGGGCGGCGACGAGGACGCCTTTGCCGGCCTCCAGCGCCTTGCAGGCTTCGACCTGGTACGGGTCCAGATCGAATTCGTACATCTCGCGGAAGGGGGCCAGGGCGGAGGCCTCTTCGGCGGCGCGGATCCGGGCAGCGGCGTACCGCTCGGCGGGTGAGAGTTCTTCGGTCATCTTGCTGTCGAGCCTACCCGCCACCTCTGACAACAGTCGCGATCATTTAAGTGAGCAGCCGGACGGCCCGGGGAACGCACTCGGCGGTCACCGGCAGCACCCCCATTGGCTCGCCGTCCGCGTACGCGGTCAGGCCCGCCGCCGCCAGGGTGATCTTCCGGGCCCGGTGGACGGTCACCTTCGGGTGGCCCAGGTGCCGGCCCCGGTAGACCTGCGGGAACACCTTGAGCAGGGTGGTCCGGCTGCAGTCGCCGACCACCGTGATGTCGAAGAGACCGTCGTCGGGCACGGCGTCCGCGCAGATGCGCATGCCCCCGCCGTAGGAGGAGCCGTTGCCGACGGCCACCAGCGTGGCCTCGGTCTCGATCACCGGGCCGTCGTCCAGGGTGATCCGGTACGGGAACGGCCGGAAGGCGGCCAGCTCCGCGATCATCGCCAGGTCGTACTTGAAGCGGCCGGCCGGCAGCCGCATCCGGTTGCCCCGGTCGTTGACCCGCGAGTCGAAGCCGGAGCACAGCACGGTCCCGAACCACTGCGCACGGTCGGCGCCGCCCACCCGGCCCAGGTCGATCTCCCGGACGCGGCCCTCCTTGACGGCTTCGGCGGCCAGCCGTCCGGCCCGGGCCGGCTCCCGCACGGGCAGCCCCATCGCCCGCGCGAAGTCGTTGCCGGTGCCCACCGCGACCACCCCGAGCGGCACCGGGGTCCCCGCCAGGGCCTGGAGCGCCAGGGAGACCATCCCGTCGCCGCCCACCGCGATCACCGCGGCGGTGCCCTCACGGACGGCGGTGGTCAGCCGGGCCAGCGCGTCCGGTGCGTCGGTGCCCACGACGGTCCGTACGGAGAAACCGGCCGCCCGGACAGCAGAAGCGGCCGGCTGCGCGGCGTGCGCGCCCCGGCCGCGTCCCGCGGTGGGATTGACGAAAAGGGTGACCTCGTGACTCACCCGGGGGAATGTACCGGAGCCCCCTCCCGGAGCTTCCCCCCTGGGGACTCCTCCCGGCGGCGGCCGCGGGCGTGTCCGTCAGGTGGCGTCGTCGTATCCGTTGACCCGCTGGCGTCCGCCGTCGGCCTGCTCGGGCAGGGCCGCGGGGGCCGGGACCGAGTCCAGCGCGCCGATCGGCGCCGGGGTGAGGTCCAGCTCGGAGGCCTCGTCGTCGCTGAGCCCCGCGTCGGGGTCGTTGCGCCGGCGCCTGCGGTCGTTGAGGAGGCAGAGTCCGAGAGCCGCGAAGTAGAGGGCCACGATGGGCAGGGCCAGCGCGAGCATGGTCGGCGGGTCGCCGGTGGGCGTCGCGAAGGCGGCGAAGATCGTGATGCCGAGGACCATGCCCCGCCACCAGCTCGCCAGCCGCTTGCCGGTGAGCACACCGGTGAAGTTCAGCAGGATCAGCAGCAGCGGCAGCTCGAAGGCCAGGCCGAACACGATCACCATGCGGGTGACCAGGTCGAGGTAGTCGTCGACCGGCAGCAGGTTGCGCGCGTGGTCGGGGGTGAACTCGAGCATGATCGTCGCGGTCTGCGGGAGGATCTTGTACGCGAGCACCGCGCCGGTCAGGAACAGGGGCGCTCCGACGGCGACGAAACTGCGCGCGTACTTCTTCTCGTGGCTGTGCAGCCCGGGCGCGGCGAACGCCCACAGCTGGTAGAGCCACACCGGTGCGGAGAGCACCACACCGGCCATCAGCGAGACCTTCAGGGCGATCGAGAACGCCGAGATGAGGCCGTTCACGGTCATGTCGGCGCAGGGGCGGCCGTTGCGCTGGGTCACCACACCGTTGGTGCAGCCGACGGAGTCGAGCATCGGCTTCAACAGGAAGTTGATGATGTCCCGGTAGAAGAAGGCGGCGACGATCGTGATCACCAGGATCGCGATGACCGACTTCAGCAGGCGGTTCCGCAGCTCACGCAGGTGCTCGACGAGAGGCATCCGCCCTTCGGCGTCCTTCGCCTGTCGTTCCTTCTTCTCCTGCTTGCGGGCAGAGTTGAGCAACCCACGTCCCTTGTCTCGTTGCAGATGACTGGCGTGTACGGCGGGTGTCAGCCCTGGGCGGTGCGGTTCGGCTCGCTGACCGGACGGGAGCTGCTGACGTCACCGGGCGCGGCCTGGATGGTGCGCGGGGCGACCGGCTGCTGCGCGGACTGGTCCGCGGCGGGGGTGGCGGTGGCGGCCTCGTCGCCCTCGCCGTCCTTCTTCATGGCCTTGGCCTCGCTCTTGAGGATGCGGGCCGATTTGCCGAGGGAGCGGGCCATGTCGGGGAGCTTCTTGGCACCGAACAGCAGGATGATGACGCCGACGATGACGAGGATTTCCCAACCCCTGAGGTTGCCCATAGAAGTCTTCCTTTTCTCCGAGGTTCACAGCGCACCGGCACGGACGCCTGGGACTGTGTCTATCGAGGATCGTAACCCCAGGGGGTGAACGCCCGGCAATCCCCGGGCGTCCCCGCGCTTGCGCCCTGGCCTGTTGTTCACGCCCTGGTCACACACATTCGTCCCGATGTCAGGGACGTACGCCGTGTCCCGCCCGGGCCAGGTCGACGGCCGCCTGCTCAAGATCCGCCGAAGCGTCCGTGATCCGGCGGCTGGCCTGCGCCACCTGCGAGGACAGTTTGCGCACCTCCAGGTACACCCGCACGGCCAGCACGGCGAGCACGGCCACTCCGAGAAAACCCAGGGCAATTGCGAACATCGGCCACAGCATGGGCCGAGCCTAGGCCACCCGCCGGTTCAGATGCTGCGCAGGGTGCTCACGCCGCCACCGGTCAGCAACTCCACGATGCGCTCACCAGCCGGTTTGCGTACGGCAGCACCGCATTCAGGACAGGTGAAGGAGTAGAACGTGGTGCGCCGGCTGCCGCCGATGGCCAGCCGCAGCGCGCCCGCGCCCAACTCGAAGCGGGCCCGGCAGTCGGGGCAGGAGGCCTTGAAGGCGACGGGCTCGGACGTGGGCGACATCGACCGCGCTCCCCTCAGACCTGTTCCCCGTACCCCGCGAGTGCTTCTCGAGCAGCGCTCCGCGCACTCTCCGCCAGGTCTGCGGGAGCGACGATCCGCCCCTCGCGTCCGAGCCGCAGGGCGAGCCGGCGCAGCGAGGCCGGGTCCGGGCTGCGCAGGGTGATCCGCAGACCGCCCCCGGGCAGTTCCTCGGCGCTGTCGTGCGGGTAGTACTCGGCGACCCAGCGCCCGCCCGGCCCCACCTCGACGACGACCTCGGGGTCCTCGGCGGCCGGCTGGACCAGGCCCTCGGACAGGTCGCGCGGCTCGATGGCGGGCGGCTCGGCCCGCTCGTCCAGCAACCGGATCTCGGCGACCCGGTCGAGGCGGAAGGTGCGCCGGGCCTCGGAGAGGTGGCACCAGCCCTCCATGTACGTGTGTCCCACCGCGAAGAGCCGGATCGGGTCGACCGTGCGCTCGGTGAGCTCGTCCCGGGCGGGCGAGTAGTAGCGCAGCCACAGCCGCCGGCGCTCCGCGATGGCCCGGTCGACGTCCGCGAAGACCCCGCCCTCGGACTCGAAGGTCACCGACAGCCGGGAGCTGGCCCCGGCCACCTCGCCAGCGGCCGCCTCCAGCTTGGCCGTGGCCCGCAGCAGGGCGTCCCGGTCGCTCTCGCGCAGCCCCGGCAGGGTCGCCACGGCGCGCGCGGCCACCAGCAGGGCGGTCGCCTCGTCGGCGGCCAGCCGCAGCGGCTCGGCGGTGGACTCCCCCGAGGCGTCGGGGTTGCGCCACCAGATGCGCTCCCCGTCGGTGTCGATGTCGAGCAGGTCCCCGCCCCGGAAGCTCGTTCCGCACATGGGCAGCACGTCGAGGTCCGAGATCAGCTCGTCCTCGGTGATCCCGAAGGCGCGCGCGACGTCCGCGACGTGCGCACCGGGGCGCTCGCGCAGGTAGGTCACCAGGGACAGCATCCGGCGGGTCTGGTCGATGGCGTTGGCAGCCATGCTGGTACGTCTCCCCCTCAGGGCACGTCTGTGGATGTCGCTGTTGTCGAACGGTGCGGCCGCGGATCGGCCGCCGGGCCCGCGGGCCCCGGGGTCGGGCCCCGGTCAGGCCCCGGCGACGGCCCGCAGCCGGTCCACCACGTCCGCCCGCAGGTCGGCGGGACCGACCACGACGACGTCGGGCCCGAACTCCACCAGCCATGCGTCGAGCCCGTGCCCGTAGGGGATCTCCAGCTCGTCCCAGCCGTCCCCGCCCTCACGCACCGCGGTGGCCTTGGCCCGCAGCGGATAGCCCGCCCCGGCCCGCAGCCGGATCAGCGCGCTGCGGTCCGCGCTCTCCCCGGCCCAGCTCGCCACGGTCTCCCGTACGGTCACCACGTCCGGCACCTCCGCGGTGTACTTCGCGGCCCGGGAGCGGACCTTGCCGGTGATCCGGGAGAGCCGGAACACCCGCTCCGCCCCGCGGTCGCGGTCGTAGCCGGCCAGGTACCAGTGGCCGCGCCAGCACTCCAGCGCCCAGGGCTCGACCTGCCGGGCCTCGGGCCGGGCGGCGGTGGACTTGCGGTAGTCGAAGACCACCGGCCGGCGGTCCCGGCAGGCCAGCATCAGCGGCTCGAAGGCGGCCTCGTGGACCGGGATGCGCGGCTCGATCGCGCTGTGCTGCCCCTCGTACGGGTCCTCCGCCTCGGGCATCCCGCCCGCGCGCAGTTTCTGCAGGGCTCCACTGGCGGCTCCCGCCAGCCGCGCCTGCTGCCAGACCTTGGCCGCCAGCCCCAGGGCGGCGGCCTCCTCGGCGTCCAGCGAGACGGGAGGCAGCCGGTTGCTGTCGCGGCGGGCCAAGTAGCCCGTCTCGCCGTCCAGGTTCTCCACCGTCTCGATGACGAGGCCGAGTTCGCGCAGATCGTCCTTGTCCCGCTCGAACATGCGGTTGAAGGACTCGTCGTTGCCGGCCTCCATGTAGGCCTCGATGGAACCGCGCAACTCGCGCTTGCTGAGCGGCCGGCGGGTCCCCAGCAGACACAGCGCCAGATTCATCAGCCGCTCGGCCTTGGCAATCGCCATCGACGCCCTTCCGCCCTTCTCCGCCTGCACATCCGTCGAACCGTCACACGGGCCGCGACAGGTTGCGCAGGGCCCGTGACGGTTGACCGTACCGCCCCGGCGCGCCCGGGCAAAAAGCGAGGGGCCCCGCCGGACGGCGGGGGCCCCTGCACCGATCACGGATGTCCGGATCAGCCGACCTTGACCAGGTCGCAGACGAAGATCAGCGTCTCGCCCGGGGCGATCGCGCTGCCCGCGCCGCGGTCGCCGTAGGCGAGGTCGGCGGGGATGACCAGCTTGCGGCGGCCCCCGACCTTCATGCCCTGGACGCCCTGGTCCCAGCCGGAGATGACCTGGCCGATACCGAGCTGGAACTGCAGCGCGGAACCGCGGTTCCAGGAGGCGTCGAACTCCTCGCCGGTGGAGAAGGCCACGCCCACGTAGTGGACGGAGACCCGGTCGCCCTTCTTGGCCTCGGCGCCGTCGCCCAGCCAGATGTCCTCGATCACGAGGTCCTTGGGGGCCTCGCCCTCGGGGAAGTCGATCTCGGGCTTCTGGAGGTCACTCACGGAACTTCTCCTCATACGTACGAAACGGTCAACCGGAACAGTCTTACATCACCGCGAGGATGTCGAGGCTGAAGACCAGCGTCGACTTCGCCGGGATGGTGCCCTGCTCCTTGTCGCCGAAGGCCTGGTCCGGCGGGATGACCAGCAGGATGCGGCTGCCGACCTTCTTGCCGACGATGCCGTCCTTCAGACCCTTGACCGAGAGCTCACCCAGCGGCCAGGTGACCGTCTGGTCGCTGGTGTAGGTGCTCTCGAAGGACTTGTCGTCCTTCCACGTCTTGCCGTTGAACTTGACGACGACGCTGTCGGTGTCCTTCACGACCGCGCCGTCACCCTCCAGGACGTAGTTCGAGACCAGCTTGGTGGGCTCGGCCGTGTCCTTCGGGACGGTCACGGAGACTTCCTTGCCGTCCGCGTTCGTGCCGACCTTGGGCAGGTCCTTGTTCTCCTGGGCGACTTCCTTGCCCGTGGCCGAGGCCGGGACGGTCGCGCCCTTGACGATGTCCACGACGAAGACCAGCGTGGCGTTCGGCTTGATCTTCTCGCCCGAGCCCTGGGCCCCGTAACCGAGCTCCGGCGGGATCACCAGCTCGACACGGCTGCCGACCTTCTGGCCCTCCAGGCCCTGGTCCCAGCCCTTGATGACGGCGCCGGCGCCGATGGTCAGGTCGAACGGAGCGGGCCGCCCGAAGCTCTTGTCGAACGGCTCCTTGCCGTCCCACACCTGGCCGAGGTAGTGGACCTGCGCGATGTCGTTCTTCTTCAGCACCTGCCCGGTGCCCTCGCTGACGGTCACCACCTTCAGCTCCTTGGGCGGCGTGCCCTTCCCCTTCGACAGGGTGGGCGTCTCCCCGAACGCGGCTCCCTTGGTGATCGCGGGGGCCCCGTTCTTCATCTGGGCGGAGTCGGAGCCGCTGTCGTCGCCACACGCTGCGGTCGTCAGCAGCAGGAGGGGTACGACAAGCAGGCCGGCAAGTCGGCGCACGGGTTCCTCAGATCTCAGACGGCAAAGCGGTCGCTCGCCACTCTAAGCCGTGCGCAGGGCCCCGTACGAGAGACGTACGAGGCCCTGGCGAGGAGTGTGATGTCACACTGCGGTCACTCTGCGGTCCTGACTGCCGCGCTGGATGCCGCCCTACATGCCGGCGATCAGCTTCTCCACCCGGTCGTCCACCGACCGGAACGGGTCCTTGCACAGCACCGTCCGCTGCGCCTGGTCATTCAGCTTCAGGTGCACCCAGTCGACCGTGAAGTCCCGCCGCTGCTCCTGCGCCCGGCGGATGAAGTCGCCGCGCAGCCGGGCACGCGTCGTCTGCGGGGGCACCGATTTGCCCTCGAAGATCTTGAGGTCGTTGCAGATCCGCGCCGCCTGCCCCTTGCGCTCCAGCAGGTAGTACAGCCCGCGCCGGCGGTGGATGTCGTGGTACGCGAGGTCTATCTGAGCCACTCGCGGGTTCGACATGGTCATGTTGTGCTTGGCCCGGTACCGCTCGATCAGCTGGTACTTCATGACCCAGTCGATCTCGGTCCCGATCCGGTCCAGGTCCTCCGCGTCGATCGCGTCGAGCGTGCGACCCCACAGCTCCAGCACCTGGTCCACCACACCGGTACGGATACCCCGGCGCTCGGCGAAGTCCACCGCCTTGTCGTAGTACTCCCGCTGGATCTCCAGCGCCGAGGCCTCCCGGCCGCTCGCCAGCCGCACCTTGCGCTGACCCGTGATGTCGTGGCTGACCTCGCGGATCGCCCGGATCGGGTTCTCCAGGGTCAGGTCACGCATCACCGTGCCCGCCTCGATCATGCGCAGCACCAGGTCGGTGGCCCCGACCTTGAGCAGCATGGTCGTCTCGGACATGTTCGAGTCACCGACGATGACGTGCAGCCTGCGGTAGCGCTCGGCATCCGCGTGCGGCTCGTCCCGGGTGTTGATGATGGGCCGCGAGCGGGTCGTGGCGGAGCTGACGCCCTCCCAGATGTGCTCGGCCCGCTGGCTCACGCAGTAGACCGCACCGCGCGGCGTCTGCAGCACCTTGCCCGCGCCGCAGATCAACTGCCGCGTGACAAGGAACGGAATGAGAATGTCCGCCAGGCGGGAGAATTCCCCGTGCCGGGCCACCAGGTAGTTCTCGTGGCAGCCGTACGAGTTGCCCGCCGAGTCGGTGTTGTTCTTGAAGAGATAGACGTCGCCCGCGATTCCCTCCTCGTGCAGGCGGCGTTCGGCATCGACGAGCAGACCTTCGAGAATGCGCTCGCCTGCTTTGTCGTGAGTGACCAGCTCGGTCACGTTGTCGCATTCGGGAGTTGCATATTCCGGATGCGAACCCACGTCGAGGTACAGGCGGGCGCCGTTCCGCAGGAAGACATTGCTGCTGCGGCCCCATGACACAACACGGCGGAAGAGGTAGCGCGCCACTTCGTCAGGAGACAGTCGGCGCTGTCCCCTGAACGTGCACGTGACGCCGTACTCGTTCTCCAGCCCGAAAATGCGGCGGTCCATGACTGAACATTACGCCTTCTGCCCTCTTCTGAAACCGGGTTCGGGAGCGCCGTTTCGATCAGTTCCCATCAGCGGGCCGATCGACGCCCCGATCACACCCCGATCGCGGCCCGATCGGCCCATCCGGCGCACCCTCCGATCAGGGCGCCGACGGAGCACCCGACGGCACGTCACGCGAGCCGTCCGACGCCCCGTCGGACGAACCCGCCACCGCGCGACTGCGGCCGCCCGTTGCCATCGCCCGCTGAGTGACCATCAGCACCAGCAGCGCCGCGCCGCCCGCCACGCCCGCCACACCGAAGCCCGCCGCGGTACCGCCCAGCTCCACCGCCGGCCCCGCGGCCGCCGTACCGATCGCCGCGCCCACCCCGAAGAACGTCACCAGCCACGAGAACGCCTCCGTCACCGTGCCCGCCGGGGCGTGCCGGTCCACGACGATGAACGCGCACGCCAGCGAGGGCGCCAGGAACACGCCCGAGAGCGCCGCCAGCGCGGTCATCGCCACCGGCCCCGGAACCAGCATCAGCGGCAGATAGCCGACCGCCAGCAGGGCCACCAGCAACCGCAGCCGCCGCTCGGGCGCACCGGACCACTGCCGGGCTCCGTAGAACACACCGCCGACCAGCGCGCCCAGGCCCAGCGCCGCCATCAGCCAGCCGTACACCGCCTGACCGCCGTGCTCGTCCGCGTACGCCACACCGGCCACCGTGATCGAGCCCAGCGCCGTACCCACGAAGAAGAACGCACCGAGCAGCGCCAGCAGACCCCGCGAACGCAGCGCCCCCAGCCAGTGCGCCTCCCGCGGCGCCGAGCGCCACTTCCGGGACGGCTCGCTGACCACCACGGACAGCGCTCCGAGCACCCCGATCGCGTTGAGCGCCAGCAGCGCCCCCGCCGGTGACCACATCGCCACGAACAGCGTCACCAGCAGCGGACCGACGGTGAACATGACCTCCTGGGCCACCGCGTCCATCGCGTACGCGGCGTGCACCTTCTCCTCGCGACCGCCCAGCACCCCCGGCCACAGCGCCCGCAGCCCGCCCTCCAGGGGCGGCGTGAAGAGCCCCGCGACCACCACGGCGGCGTACGCGGCCACCGCCGACCCGGTGCCCGCGAGCGCCAGCCACAGCATGCCCAGCGCCGAGGCCACCGCGGCCGGCAGCTGGACCCGCGGCTGCCCGAACAGGTCCACGGCACGGCCCAGCAGCGGCTGACCCACCGCGTTCGCCAGTCCGTACGCGGCGGCCAGCGCACCCGCCAGGCTGTAGCTGCCGCCCTCGGCACGCGTGAACAGCACGATCGCGATCGGTCCGGTGGCATTGGGCAGCCGGCCCACGAGCGTGCCCACCAGCAGCCTCGCGGCGTGCCGGGTCCTCAGCAGCTCCGCGTATCCCGCGGCCATGACCGCCCCCTTCCGCCCGGATCCAGCCGGGAGTACCCAAGTAATACGTATAACTTGACCCGTCATACGTACCATGGCCGCAGTCCGCCGGTCCACCCCGCGGACCCCGCAACACCGCCCGACCTCGCACTTCAGGAGCCCCGTGTGACGAGACCCACCAGCCGCGACGTGGCCACCGCCGCCGGGGTCTCCCAGGCCACCGTCTCCCTCGTTCTCGGGGACAAATGGGCCGGCCGCGTCTCCGAGCGCACGGCGGCCGTCGTCCGTGAAACCGCCACCCGCCTCGGCTACCGGCCCAACCTCGCCGCCCGCAACCTCCGCCTCGGCACCACCCGCACCGCCCTCCTCGTGGTGCCCGCCCTCACCAACGAGTTCTTCGCCCGGGTCTACACCGGAGCCGCCCGCATCGCCGCCGAACACGGCTTCGGCGTCGTCCTCTACCCCTCCCCCGACGGCACCGGCCCGGCCCGCGACCCCTTCGCCTCCGCCCGCGCCGCTCTCGACGGGATCATCGCCTCCTCCATGGCCGCCGACGCCCTCGACGCCATCGGCGGCAACGCCCTCCCCCTCGTCATGCTCGACAGCGACCCCACCGCCGGCACCGCCGCCGCCCACGTCAACCTCGCCATGGCCGACGGAATGCGCCAGATCACCGAGCACCTCCTCGCCCTCGGCCACCACCGCTTCCTGCACCTCGCCTCCGCCGTCGACTCCTGGACCTTCGACACCCGCGCCGAAGCCCTGACGGCCCTCCTGGGCCCCGGAACCGAGCTGCGCACCGTACGGTCCCCCCTCACCGTCGACGGCGCCCGGACGGCCATGGAGGCCGCCCTGGCCACCCCCCAGGACCGACCCACCGCCATCGTCTGCGACGACGACATCCTCGCCGCCGGCGCCTGCAAGGCCGCCCGCCGCCTCGGTCTGCGCATCCCCGAGGACCTCTCGATCACCGGCTTCGACGACCTCGCCCTCGCCACTGCCGTCGAACCCGAACTCACCACCGTCCACCTCCCCGCCGAGCGCGTCGGCGAACAGGGCATGACCGCGCTCCTCGCCGTCCTCGAAGGCACCCCCTGGACCGCCCCCGACCTCCCGGTCCGGCTCGTCGTCCGCGACTCCACCGGCCCCGCCCCCACCGCCTGACCGGCCCGGACACGACAAAGCCCGGACACGACAAAGCCCCGGCCCGCCGGAACGGCGGACCGGGGCTCCCACTGCACTGCGCCTACTCGGCGTCGTCCTCCGGCGCCTCGTCGTTCGACACGGCATCGGCCTGCACCGCCGCCGTCACGTCCGCCTCCAGCAGCCGCGACAGCTGCCGGCCCCGGATCCGCTTGAACTTGCGCTGCTGGGACCGCGTCCGGTCCAGCACCGCGACCTCCAGCCGCTCGGCCGGAATGGTCTTGTCCGCGCCGTTGGCCTGGCTGGACAGCGCCTGCACCGCCAGCTTCAACGCCTCGGACAGGGTCATCCCGTCCCGGTGACGCTGATCGAGGAAGGTACTGATCTGCTCGGCGTTGCCACCGACCGCGACCGAACCGTGCTCGTCCACGATCGACCCGTCGTGCGGCAGCCGGTAGATCTGGTCCCCGGCCGCGGTCGCACCGACCTCCGCGACCACCAGCTCCACCTCGTACGGCTTCTCGCCGGCCGAGGAGAAGATGGTGCCGAGCGTCTGCGCATAGACGTTGGCCAGCCCACGGGCCGTCACATCGTCACGGTCGTAGGTGTACCCGCGCAGATCCGCGTACCGCACACCACCGATCCGCAGGTTCTCGTACTCGTTGTACTTGCCGGCGGCCGCGAAGCCGATCCGGTCATAGATCTCGCTGAACTTGTGCAGCGCACGGGACGGGTTCTCGCCGACGAACACGATGCCGTCGGCGTACTGCAGCACGACCAGGCTGCGACCGCGGGCGATGCCCTTGCGGGCGTATTCCGCCCGGTCGGCCATGGCCTGCTGGGGTGACACATAGAACGGAGTCGACACCGGCTGTCCGTCCCTTTCTTCTGGGCTCCTACGGGGCGACGGATGGTCAGAGCAGGGCGGCGCGCGGGCCGTCGGGCTGCTCCAGCCGACGGTTGGTGACCGTACGGGCGAGCTCCTGCGACTCGTCGTCGGTCAGCCTGCGGAACCCCTCGTCCGTGATGACGGTGACGATCGGGTAGATGTGGCGGTACAGGTCCGGCCCACCGGTCGCCGAGTCGTCGTCGGCGGCGTCGTACAGCGCCTGTACGACCAGGGTGGTGGCCTGCTCCTCCGTCAGATCGGGACGGTAGAGCTTCTTCATGGAGCCCCGGGCGAAGATCGAACCGGAACCGGTGGCGGCGTAGCCGTGCTCCTCGGAGCGGCCGCCGGTCACGTCGTAGGAGAAGATCCGGCCCTTCTCCTTGGCCTCGTCGAACCCGGCGAAGAGCGGCACGACGGCCAGGCCCTGCATCGCCATGCCGAGGTTGCTCCGGATCATGGTGGAGAGCCGGTTGGCCTTGCCCTCCAGGGACAGGGTCGTCCCCTCCACCTTCTCGAAGTGCTCCAGCTCGAGCTGGAACAGCTTGACCATCTCCACGGCCAGGCCGGCCGTACCGGCGATGCCGACGGCGGAGTACTCGTCCGCGGGGAACACCTTCTCGATGTCCCGCTGCGCGATCATGTTCCCCATGGTCGCCCGCCGGTCACCGGCGAGGACGACCCCGCCGGGGAAGGTGGCGGCGACGATGGTCGTCCCGTGCGGCGCCTCGACGACACCCTCCGGCAGCTTGCGGTTGCCGGGCAGCATCTCGGGCGAGTGCGCCCCGAGGAAATCCATGAAGGACGAGGACCCCGGCGTCAGGAAGGCTGCCGGTAGACGCCCTGTGCTACGAGTGTTGGCTTCCACAGGTTTCCTTCCACGTAAGCGGCTGCACGCCCCACGACGTCCGGCCGATCCTTGAACTGGCCCGGTGCCGCTCTGCGGCTGAAGCACCGGACGCCTCGGACCCTACCCGTCTGATGATCGTGATCCACATGCTCTGCCGAACCCGATCGGCGGAGCGGTCGGACCTCGTCCCGAGCGGCGATCGGGCACTGCTCATGACCGGACGGTACGGATGTCGTACCCGCACCGTCCGACCTGTCACTCCGCACCCGACCTTCGAATCGAAGGTCAAATGACCTTACTGGCCACCCTTTTG
The DNA here is from genome assembly GCF_045161815.1 of Streptomyces avidinii. Lineage (NCBI taxonomy): Bacteria > Bacillati > Actinomycetota > Actinomycetes > Kitasatosporales > Streptomycetaceae > Streptomyces > Streptomyces avidinii. Next base: position 6,753,657 of record NZ_CP108863.1, on the reverse strand, counting down.
AACGAAGCTTCGCACGAAGTCCTCGGCATTCTCTTCGAGCACGTCATCGATTTCATCGAGTACGGAGTCGACGTCGTCGGAGAGCTTCTCCTGGCGCTCCTTGAGGTCGGTCGATTCCTCGACCGCCGCCTCCTCGACCTCCTCGGTCGAGCGCGTCGCCTTCTGCTGTCCGCCGCCGGTGTCCTTGGTCGCCATGTCTACCTCACCCCGCTCGGTTCGCACGCTCACACAGAGAGACCCCGGATCGGGATCTCCCAAGATCAGACCCTACGTCGGACCCTACAAGGAGGGTCCGACATTCGTCCCCGTAGTTGTCCAAAAGCTCCGGCGCAACGTCCGGCTCTCTTCATGATTCCCGGACCGGAGGCCTTTCAGCCGCGCTCACTGCCCCGAAAGCACCCGGACCAGGTCCTCCGCCGTGCGGCAGCGGTCCAGGAGCTCCTTGACGTGGTTGCGCGTCCCCCGCAGGGGTTCCAGCGTCGGGACCCGCTGGAGCGAGTCGCGGCCGGGGAGGTCGAAGATCACCGAGTCCCAGGAGGCCGCGGCCACGTCGTCCGCGTACTGCTCCAGGCAGCGGCCGCGGAAGTACGCCCGGGTGTCCTCCGGGGGTTTGCTCTGGGCCCGTTCCACCGCGGGCTCCTCCACCAGGCGCTGCATCTTGCCGCGGGCCACCAGGCGGTTGTACAGGCCCTTCTCGGGCCGTACGTCCGAGTACTGGAGGTCGACCAGGTGCAGCCGCGCCGCGTCCCAGCCCAGCCCGTCCCGGCGTCGGTAGCCCTCCAGGATCTCCCGCTTGGCGATCCAGTCCAGCTCTCCCGACAGGCTCATCGGATCGCTCTCCAGCCGGCCCAGCACGTCCTCCCAGCGGGCCAGCACGTCCTTGGTCTGCTCATCGGCGTCCGACCCGAAACGTTCGTCCACGTACTTCCGCGCCAGCTCGAAGTACTCCATCTGGAGTTGCACGGCGGTGAGTGTCCGGCCGCTGCGCAGCGTGATCAGGTGCTGGAGGTCCGGGTCGTGGGAGACCTGGTGCAGGGTGCGTACCGGCTGGTCGACGGCCAGGTCGACGTTGATGAACCCGTCCTCGATCATGGACAGGACAAGTGCGGTCGTGCCGAGCTTGAGATAGGTGGAGATCTCCGAGAGGTTCGCGTCGCCGATGATCACGTGCAGCCGGCGGTACTTCTCGGCGTCCGAGTGCGGCTCGTCCCGGGTGTTGATGATGGGCCGCTTCAGGGTGGTCTCCAGGCCGACCTCGACCTCGAAGTAGTCCGCGCGCTGGCTGATCTGGAAGCCGTGTTCGCGGCCGTCCTGGCCGATGCCCACGCGTCCCGCGCCGGTCACGACCTGGCGCGAGACGAAGAAGGGGGTCAGGTGGCGCACGATCTCCGAGAAGGGGGTCTCCCGCTTCATCAGGTAGTTCTCGTGCGTGCCGTAGGAGGCGCCCTTGTTGTCGGTGTTGTTCTTGTAGAGGTGGATGGGCTGGGCGCCGGGGAGCTGGGCGGCGCGTACGGCCGCCTCGGCCATGATCCGCTCGCCGGCCTTGTCCCAGAGGACGGCGTCGAGCGGGTTGGTGATCTCGGGCGAGCTGTATTCGGGGTGTGCGTGGTCGACGTAGAGCCGTGCGCCGTTCGTGAGGATGACATTGGCGAGGCCGATGTCCTCGTCGGTCAGCTGGCTGTTGTCGGCGGCCTCGCGGGCGAGGTCGAAGCCGCGGGCGTCCCGCAGCGGATTCTCCTCCTCGAAGTCCCAGCGGGCGCGTCGCGCCCGGTGCATCGCCGCCGCGTAGGCGTTGACGATCTGGGACGAGGTGAGCATGGCATTGGCGTTCGGGTGCCCCGGGACGGAGATCCCGTACTCCGTCTCGATCCCCATTACTCGCCGTACGGTCATGCGGCCCTCCTTGCCCGGCGGCGCTCCCCTCTCGGGAGCGGCGCTCAAGTACCGCTGGTGCTCCGGTGCGTGTGACTGTGCGGTGCCCGTCCCCGCACTGCGCGTCCGGCGGTACGGAAGAGCCTAGAACCACTGCGCGCTCGTGGGGAGATCATTTCCGTCATTGAATGCGCCTTGTCACCGGCTGAAAGCGGCCGGTGAAGCGGTGGGGGTAAAGCAGTCGGCTGCGGATGCCCGGGGAGGGCATCCGCAGCCGCTCCGGGTCAGAGGTACTGACCGGTGTTCGCCACCGTGTCGATGGAGCGTCCGGTGTCCGCGCCCTGCTTTCCGGTGACGAGCGTGCGGATGAATACGATCCGCTCGCCCTTCTTTCCGGAGATGCGGGCCCAGTCGTCCGGGTTGGTGGTGTTGGGCAGGTCCTCGTTCTCCTTGAACTCGTCCACGCAGGCCTGGAGCAGGTGCGCCACCCGCAGGCCCTTCTGGTTGTGCTCGAGGAAGGCCTTGATCGCCATCTTCTTGGCCCGGTCGACGATGTTCTGGATCATCGCGCCCGAGTTGAAGTCCTTGAAGTAGAGGACTTCCTTGTCGCCGTTGGCGTACGTGACCTCGAGGAAGCGGTTCTCCTCGGTTTCGGCGTACATCTGCTCGACGACGGTCTGGATCATGCTGTGGACGGTGCCGTCCTTGGAGCCCTGGTGTTCGGACAGGTCGTCCGTGTGCAGGGGCAGCGAGGCCTTGAGGTACTTCGCGAAGATGTCCTTCGCGGCCTCGGCGTCCGGACGCTCGATCTTGATCTTCACATCGAGGCGGCCGGGGCGCAGGATGGCCGGGTCGATCATGTCCTCGCGGTTGGAGGCGCCGATGACGATGACGTTCTCCAGGCCTTCCACGCCGTCGATCTCGGCGAGCAGCTGGGGGACGATGGTGTTCTCCACGTCCGAGCTGACTCCGGATCCGCGGGTGCGGAAGAGGGACTCCATCTCGTCGAAGAAGACGATGACGGGGGTGCCCTCGCTGGCCTTCTCCCGGGCACGCTGGAAGACGAGGCGGATGTGCCGCTCGGTCTCGCCGACGTACTTGTTGAGGAGTTCGGGGCCCTTGATGTTCAGGAAGTAGGACTTCCCGGCGGGCTGGCCGGTCACCTCGGCGACCTTCTTGGCAAGGGAGTTGGCGACGGCCTTGGCGATGAGCGTCTTGCCGCAGCCGGGCGGGCCGTAGAGCAGGATGCCCTTCGGGGGCCGCAGTTCGTGTTCCTTGAAGAGGTCCGGGTAGAGGTACGGGAGCTCGACCGCGTCGCGGATCAGCTCGATCTGGTCGCCCAGGCCGCCGATCTTGTCGTAGTCGATGTCGGGGACCTCTTCGAGGACGAGCTCTTCGACCTCGCTCTTGGGGACGACCTCGTAGACGTAACCGGAGCGGGGTTCGAGCAGGAGGGCGTCGCCGGGACGGATGGTGATGTCCAGGAGCGGCTCGGCGAGCCTCACCACCCTTTCCTCGTCGGTGTGCCCGACGACCAGGGCGCGCTCGCCGTCCTCGAGGATCTCCTTGAGGGTGACGATGTCCCCGGCCCGCTCGAATTCCATGGCCTCGACCACGTTGAGGGCCTCGTTGAGCATGACCTCCTGGCCGCGCCGGAGGTCTTCCGGATCGACGCTGGGGCTGACGTTCACGCGGAGCTTTCGGCCTCCGGTGAAGATGTCGACGGTGCCGTCCTCATTCGACTGCAGGAAGACACCGAAACCGGCCGGCGGCTGTGCGAGCCGGTCGACTTCTTCCTTGAGGGCCACGATCTGGTCTCGGGCCTCACGGAGGGTATTCGCGAGTCGTTCGTTCTGTGCGGATACGCCGGCCAGATTTGTCTGGAGCTCGACGATCCGCTCTTCGAGAATCCTCGTGTGTCGCGGAGAGTCGGCGAGCTTTCGTCGCAGGACGGCGATTTCCTGCTCGAGATAGGCAACCTGGCCGGCGGGGTCCTCGGACCCTCGCGCGGGCCGGATGCCGCGGTTGATGTCGTCGTCGTGGGCTGCCACGGTCCTCACCTCCTCCAAGGGGAGCTGGACGCTTCCTGACCCTACCTGGGCTGGTGGTGATTGAAACCCCTAGATCACAAAGACGGTAGAGGTGTGTCCGATCTTCACCCTTGCGTACTCCCTCACGCCAAGGAAATACCCACCCATCAAACTCGGGAAGCAGCCGGTTGTAAGGTCGAACTGTTCAACACCCGTCAGGGCTCGCGCGACTTGCTGCGGGTTGTGACCGGGATGGATCACTCAGCGCAGGGAACGGCAGGAGATATGACCGTGCAGCAGGAGGCTCCGACGGGCGGTGCCGGTGAGGCCGGCGAGCCGCTCGAGGTCTGGATCGATCAGGACCTGTGCACCGGGGACGGCATCTGCGTGCAGTACGCGCCTGAGGTGTTCGAGCTGGACATCGATGGTCTGGCGTATGTGAAGAGCGCCGAGGACGAGCTGCTGCAGGACGCGGGGGCGACCACTCCGGTTCCGCTGACGCTGCTCCAGGACGTGGTCGACTCGGCGAAGGAATGTCCGGGCGACTGCATTCACGTAAGGCGCGTTTCGGACAGGGTGGAAGTCTTCGGCCCCGACGCGGAGTGACGTTTCAAACACTCCTGGAGGCCGAGTCCGTCAGCTCCTGGCGGAATTTTCCGTCGTGCCAGCGCCACTTGGCGAGCTGTTTCGTGTCGGGGCTGTAGCGGGGTACGTCGGGTGAGGAGTAGCCGACGAGGGTGGCCGTGACGAGGCCGTCGCGGACGGTGAGACCGGTGACGGTCTGGCGCCGGGCGGCTTCGAGCAGGGTGGCGACGACGCGGGAGCCGGCGCCTTCGGCCGGGCCCCGGGTGAGCACGTAGATCGCGTGGGGCGGGGTGCCGGAGCCGGCTTCGCAGCGGACGGCGGCCACGGCCTCGGGGCGGCCGTCGCCGTCGAGGTCGCCCTGGGCGCTGGTGGTGACGGTCTGCGGGGCGCCCTTGCAGTCGAGGGGGTAGGTCACCCCCGCGGGGTCGGGGGCGGCGGCCTGCGGGCCCTTCGCGGCGGGTTCCCCGGCGGCCGCGGGAGTGCCGGTGGCCGGCTGTACGAGTCCTGCCGCGGCTATGACGGCGGCCATGGCGGTGGCCGTGGCGAGCCAGTGGACGGGCCTGGTGCGGCTGTGCCCCAGGGTTTCCGGGATCGGGGCCGGCTCGGCGGTGCTGTGCGGCACGCGGGGTGTCTCCTGTGCGAAGGGTGACGGGGAGCCAGCATCGTGCCACACCTCACACAGGGGTGGAACGGCTGGGTCCGGCGGCGGTGCGCGGACAACGAAAAGGCGCTGTGGCGCAGTTCCCGGGTGGATCGGGGAACTGCGCCACAGCGCCTGCGTGTTGGGTCTGCGAGGCCGTTATGCGGAGCGGTCGCTGCCGGGGCCGTCGTAGTCCTCGCCGTAGGCGCCCTTGGCGGGGCGGCGGCGGCGCATCGGGGGCTCGACTCCGTCCGCGAGGCGGCGGGCGGTGACGAGGAAGCCGGTGTGGCCGATCATCCGGTGGTCCGGGCGGACGGCGAGGCCTTCCACGTGCCAGTTGCGGATCATCGATTCCCAGGGCTGCGGCTCGGCGAAGCAGCCGATCTCGCGGATGGACTCGACGGTCTTGGACAGCTGGGTGGTGGTGGCCACGTAGCAGCAGAGGATGCCGCCGGGGACCAAGGCCTTGGAGACGGCCTCCAGGCACTCCCAGGGGGCGAGCATGTCGAGGATGACCCGGTCGACGTCCGTGTCGGACAGGTTGTCCTGGAGGTCGCCGACGGTCAGCTGCCACGCGGGGTGGGGTCCGCCGAAGTAGCGCTCGACGTTGGCGGTGGCGATCTCGGCGAAGTCCGCGCGGCGCTCGTAGCTGTGGAGCATGCCCTGGTCGCCGATGGCGCGCAGCAGGAAGCTGCTCAGGGAGCCGGAGCCCACTCCCGCCTCCACGACGCGGGCGCCGGGGAAGATGTCGGCGAAGGCCAGGATCTGGCCCGCGTCCTTGGGGTAGACCACGGCGGCGCCGCGGGGCATGGACAGGACATAGTCGGGGAGCAGGGGGCGCAGCGCGAGGTATGCGACGTTGCCCGTGGTGCGGACAACGCTGCCTTCGGGAGCACCGATCAGCTCGTCGTGCGGGAAGGAACCCTTGTGGGTGTGGAAATTCTTCCCGGCTTCGAGCGTGAACGTGTAGTGGCGGCCCTTGGGGTCGGTGAGCTGTACCTGGTCCCCGACCTCGAAGGGCCCGCGTCGGCGGGCGGCACCGGTCGGTTCGGACATGTGACCAGTGTATTGGCTTCAGGACTGGGGCCGTGCCATGGCCTTCACGAAGGCCTTCTCGACGTCGAGGGTGGACAGGACGCCGTAGATGGTGCCGGCGGATTCGACGACGAGGTACTCGGTGGCGGGGGTGGCGCGGAGGTGGTCGAGGAGTTCTTCGCCGGTGAGGTCCGCTGAAACCTTCATGCCGTCGGTGAGGTCCTGGGCAAGGGTGCTGACGGCGACCCAGGGACGGCGGTGTTCGGGGACGGAGGCGATGGCGGTCTCGCGGACGATGGCGGTGGGGTCGCCGTGGCCGTCCACGACGACGAGGGCGCGGGCGCCGGCTTCGTTGGCGCGCCGCAGGGCCTCGGAGAGCGGGGTGGTGTTCTCGACGGGGATGGCTCGGCGGGTGAGGGTGCGGGCGCGCAGTTCCGGGAGGTGCTGGCGCAGGCGGGCCATGCGCAGGCTGTTGCCGGCTCCGGTCCAGATGATGGCGGCGAGGATGGCGGCGAGCAGGGCGTCCATGACGGTGTTCATGCCGCCGATCTCGCCGGTGCGGTTGCCGAGGGTGCCGGTCTGGGTGAGCAGCGGGAGGCCGATGAGGACGGCGACGGCGAGGCCGCGGCCGACCCAGGCGGCGGCGACGGTGCCTGCCATGGGCTTGCCGGTGATGCCCCAGATGACGGCACGGAGCATGCGGCCGCCGTCGAGGGGGAGGCCGGGGAGCAGGTTGAAGGCGGCGACGAGCAGGTTGGAGATCATCAGCCCGGCGAGGAGGACGCCGGGGACGGTGGCCGGGTCGACGGCTTTCATGCCGAGGTAGAAGGCTCCGGCGAGGAGGAGGGAGAGCAGGGGGCCGACGAAGGCGAGGACGAATTCGCGGCCGGGTGTCTCGGATTCCTTTTCGATCTCGGAGACGCCGCCGAAGAACTGGAGCTGGATGCGGCGCACGGGGAGCTTGAAGCGCAGGGCTGCGACCGTGTGCGCGAGTTCGTGGACCAGGACGGAGGCGTAGAAGGCGACGGCGAAGAAGAGGGAGACCAGGTAGCGGATGGGCCCGAGGTCGGGCAGGACGCGGTCGAGCTGGTCGCCGAAGACCCAGGTGATGAGGGCGGCGACGAGGAACCAGCTGGGCGAGACGTAGACGGGTACGCCGAAGGGGCGGCCCATGAGGATTCCGCCGCCCGGTCCGGAGCGCCTGCCTGCGCGCTCGCCGGTTTCGTCGGTGTCTGCCACGGCTGTCCTTCGTTCGGTGCTGGTGTTTCCAGTGTGGTTCTGGTCGTCTTCGGGGTGGTGCTGTAGCGGGTTGTGATGCTCCGATCATGCAGTGCGAGGGGGCTTGGCGTCGATGGTATGCGCGTGCTGTCGGCGGTGGGTCGTAGGGTTTTGTCCATGACGACGAGCCCCGGTGCTGTGCCTGACGCAGCCGATGCCGATGCGCGGAGCGCTGTGGCGCCCACTTCGCTCTCCCCTTCGCGGGCGAGCGATTTCATGCAGTGCCCGTTGCTGTACCGGTTTCGGGTGATCGACAGGCTGCCGGAGAAGCCGAGTGCGGCGGCGACGCGCGGGACGCTGGTGCACGCGGTCCTGGAGCGGCTCTTCGATCATCCGGCGCAGGAGCGTACGGCGCCGCGGGCGAAGGCGTTGCTGCCGGGGCAGTGGGACCGGCTGCTGGAGTCGAAGCCGGAGCTGACGGAGCTGTTCCCGGAGGGCGACGAGGGGGCGGGGCTGGCGCGCTGGCTGACGGAGGCCGAGGCGCTGGTCGAGCGGTGGTTCACGTTGGAGGACCCGACCCGGCTGGAGCCGGTGGAGCGGGAGTTCTTCGTGGAGACCGAGCTGGAGTCGGGGCTGCGGTTGCGCGGGATCATCGACCGGGTGGACGTGGCTCCGACGGGTGAGGTGCGGATCGTCGACTACAAGACGGGGAAGGCGCCGCGCCCGGAGTACGCGGAGGGCGCGCTGTTCCAGATGAAGTTCTACGCGCTGGTGGTGTGGCGGCTGAAGCAGGTGGTGCCGCGGCGGCTCCAGCTGGTGTACCTGGGCAGCGGGGACGTGCTGACGTACGACCCGGTGATCGCGGATCTGGAGCGGGTGGAGCGCAAGCTGCTCGCGCTGTGGGAGGCGATCCGGGAGGCGACGGAGTCGGGTGACTGGCGGCCGAGGCCGACGAAGCTGTGCGGCTGGTGTGATCATCAGGCGGTGTGTCCGGAGTTCGGCGGGACTCCCCCGCCCTACCCTCTGGTGATTTCCCCCGGCTACCGCCGGGAGGTGCCCCCGGCGCGGCCGGGGGCGGAGCTCCCGGCGGAGTCCTGATCCCGGGGTCAGGGCAGAATGGACGCGCCCGCCGTAGCCGTCCGACGAATACGAGGTAGACCCGTGGCGATCCGCGTCCTTCTGGTCGACGACCAGCCACTGCTGCGCACCGGTTTCCGGATGATCCTGGAGGCCGAGGAGGACCTGGCGGTGGTCGGTGAGGCCGGGGACGGTCTGCAGGCGCTGGACCAGGTCCGGGCGCTGCAGCCCGACGTGGTGCTGATGGACATCCGGATGCCGCGGATGGACGGGGTGGAGGCGACGCGCCAGATCACCGGTCCGGAGCGCAACGGGCCGGCCAAGGTGCTGGTGCTGACCACCTTCGACCTGGACGAGTACGTGGTGGAGGCGCTGCGGGCGGGAGCGAGCGGGTTCCTGCTGAAGGACGCGCCGGCGAACGAACTGGTGCAGGCGATCCGGGTGGTCGCGGCGGGTGAGGCGATGCTCGCGCCGAGCATCACGCGCCGTCTGCTGGACAAGTACGCGGGGCATCTTCCGTCGGGTGAGGAGAGCCTTCCGAACACCTTGGGGACGCTGACCGAGCGTGAGGTCGAGGTGCTGAAGCTGGTGTCCCGCGGGCTGTCGAACGCGGAGATCGCGGCGGATCTGTTCGTGAGCGAGACGACGGTCAAGACGCACGTGGGGCACGTGCTGACCAAGCTGGGTCTGCGGGACCGGGTCCAGGCGGCGGTGTACGCGTACGAGAGCGGTCTGGTCCGCCCCGGGGCCCAGTAGCTCCGCCGGGGCGCGCATGCGCGAGGGGGCCGTACGTGCTGACACGTACGGCCCCCTCGCGTATGGCTACGGCATCAGCCCTTGCTGATCTCCCAGAAGCGGAAGACCGTCGAGGCGTCGAGGGACCACTGCAGGCCGGTCACGTTCTGGCGGGTGACGGCGTACTGCTTGCCCTGCCAGAGCGGGATGAGCGGGAGCTCGTCGGCGACGATGTCCTGGAGGCGGTTGTAGTCCGTGTTGGCCGCGGTGCGGTCGGACTTCGCGGAGGTCGACGGGATGATGGTCCCGGTGATCTCCTTGTTGTCGTAGTTGTTGTTCAGCACGTTGCCCGGGCCGAAGAACGGCTGCGTGAAGTTGTCGGCGTCCGGGTAGTCGGGCACCCAGCCCTTCACGTACACGCCGTACTTGCCGGCCTGGATGTCCTTCTCGTACTGCTCGTACTCGACGGACTTGACGTCGGCGTCGAAGAGGCCGCTGTCGTTGAGCTGCTTGGCGATGACCTCGAACTGCTGGTCCGTGGAGGGGCCGTAGCGGGACGGGGTGGAGTACAGGGTCAGCTTGACCTTGCCGTTGATGCCGGCGGCCTTGAGGACGGCCTTGGCCTTCTCGGGCTGCGGGGTGCCGCCGTAGCGGTCGAAGAACGGGGTCGTGTGGCCGGCGATGCCGGTCGGCACGATGGAGTAGAGCGCGGTGGCGGTGCCCGCGTACACGTCCTTGACGAGGGCTTCGCGGTCCACGAGGTAGGCGATGGCCTTGCGGACGGGCAGCTTGCCGACGACGGGGTCGTTGACGTTGAACACCATGTGCTCGACCTCGGCGCCCGTGCCCTGGACGACGTCGACCTTTTCGTCGCCGGTCTTGCTCGACGCGAGGGCGGCGATGTCCTTGGCGGCGAGACCGCGGAACGCGAAGTCCACGTCCCCGCTCTCCAGGGTCGTCTTGAGGCCGGCCTGGTCGCCGTTGAAGAACTTCAGCGTGACGCCGGTGTTCTTGGCCTTGGCCTTGCCGCTGTAGGACTCGTTGACGGAGAAGGTGGCGCTCTTCTCGCCGAAGGAGTCCAGCTTGTAGACGCCGGAGCCGATGGCCTTGTTGTCGCTGCGCAGCTTGTCGGCCGGGTACTCGGCGTGGTCGACGATGGAGCCGGCACCCGAGGCGATCTTGCTGGGGAAGGTCGCGTCGGAGGTCTTCAGCTTGAAGATGACGGTCTTGTCGTCGGGGGCTTCGATGCCGGCGATCGACGAGAGCATCACGGCCGGGCCGTTCTCGTCGTTGATCTTCAGCGTGCGCTCGAAGGAGAACTTGACGTCCTTCGAGGTGAGGCTGTGGCCGTTGCTGAACTTCAGGCCGTCCCGCAGGGTGCACTTGTAGAGCTTGCTGTCACCGCCCTCGAAGCCACAGGTCTGCGCGGCGTCGGGCTCGGGGGTGGTGCCGCCCTTGGGGAAGCTCAGCAGCGACTGGAAGACGTTGTTGAACAGCAGCCAGGAGCCCGGGTCGTAGCCCGATGCCGGGTCGACGGACTTCACCTTGTCGGATATGCCCATGACCACGCCCTTGCCGCTGCCGGCATTGGAGCCATCGGTCGAACCGCAACCGCTGAGCAGCGCGGCGGCGGTGGCTGCGCCGAGCGGAGCCGCCAGCCACTGGTTACGTCGATTCACGCGAACGTCCTTCACAGTCGAACTGTTTCGTTGCGCCGGCCTGCGACACCCGCCGCCGGTTGTTGCGTTCTCAGCCGCTTACGCCGCGACCGAGCTCCCACAGCTGGAGGTCGGAGATGGCGTTGACCGACCACTCCACTCCGGTGATCCCGTCGCGTGCGGCGACGTACTGCTTGCCCTGCCACAGAGGCAGGACGGGCACGTCCTCGGCGACGATGTCCTGCATCTCCGTGATCGCGGGCACGGCGACGTTACGGTCGGCCGCGCGCCGGGATTCGGGGAGGAGCCTGCTGCGCACCGCGTTGTTGGCGTACGGCGTGCCCAGGAAGTTGTCCTGCTCCAGGAACGGGGCGAGGAAGTTGTCGGCGTCCGGGTAGTCGGGGAACCAGCCGAGCCCGTAGGCGGCGTGTTCGCCCTTCTTCTGGGCGGGGCGGAAGTCCGCCCACTCGCTGCCCTGGACGGTGATGTCGAACAGCTGGGTGGAGTTCAGCTGGGCCTTGAGGGCCTCGAACTCCGCCGCGGTGCCGTCGCCGTAGTGGTCGCTGGTGTAGTGCAGGGTCAGCTTGACCGGGGTCTTGATCCCGGCCTCCTTCAGCAGTGCGGCGGCCTTGGCCGTGTTGGCCTCGCCGTACTTGTTGTAGAAGGAGTTGACGTGGCCCGTCACGGTGGTGGGGACCAGCGAGTAGAGCGGCTGGGCGGACTTGCCGTAGACCTTGGAGATGAGCTGGCCGCGGTCGACGGCGGCGGCGAGGGCCTGGCGGACGGCCTTCTCCTTGACGACCGGCGCCTCGGTGTTGAAGCCGAGGTAGCGGATCTCCAGGCCGGGCATCGGGACCAGCTTGACGCCCTTGGGCGGCCGCTCGGTGAGCTCGGTGATCTGGGCGGGCGACAGGGTGCGGGAGACCATGTGGATCTTCCCGTCGGTGAGCGCCTTGCTCATGGCCGGGGAATCGGCGAAGGTGCGCAGTTCCACCTTGTCGTTCTGCAGCTTGAGGTCGCCCTTGTAGTGCGGGTTCTTGCTGAAGACGGCGCGGACCAGCCGGTTGCCCTTGACCTCGGCCTTCATCGTGTACGGGCCGGAGCCGTCCACGGCGAAGCCGTCGCGGAGCTTCTTGGCGTCGTAGTTCTTCGCGCTGACGATGCCGGCGGCGGGGGTGGAGAGCTTGAACGGGAAGGTCGCGTCCGGGGTCTTCAGGTGGAAGACGACGGTGTCGGCGCCCTTGACCTCGACGTTGTCGAGGGTGGAGAGCAGCGAGGAGGGGCCGTTCTCGTCCTTGATGGCGAGGACGCGGTCGATGGAGAACTTGACGTCCTTGGCGGTGAGCGGCTCACCGTCGGCGAACTTCAGCCCGGGGCGCAGCGTGCAGCGGTAGCTCTCGTTGCCGGCGTCGGTGAAGCGGCAGGCGGAGGCTGCTTCGGGGACGGGCTGGCCGCCGCCGCGCGGGGTGTGCATCAGCGTCTGGACGGTCTGGCGCAGGACGTTCCAGGCGCCGGCGTCGTAGGCGTAGGCCGGGTCGAAGGGGGCGGGAGCGAAGTCTGCGGCCTCGAACCGATCGGTGGTTCCGACGACGATCGCTCCGGATCCTGCTCCTCCGCCGCTCGCGCTGCCGCAGGCGGCCAGCGCGGGGGTGAGCAGTCCGGCCGCGGCCGTCAGCACCATGGTCTTGCGGTTCATGCTGGAAGTACTCCCTGTAACCGGCACTTGTTCAAAGCGGCGTAAAGGGCACTTCACGGCGGTCGCCCGTTCAGGGCGGAACGATCGGGCCGGTGTAGTGACGATCGGTCCACGCGGTCCCGGCACAGGGGTGTGTGCCGGGGCGGCTGAGGTGCGGCTTGGTGCCCGCGTCGACACTAGTGGTCCGGGACGGGATGGCTGGAACTGACCGGACTTGGGGCGTAATCGCACCGTGATCGGAGCGAACTGCCTGTTCACGCGCAGGGCCGCGCAGATTCGGTCAGGGGCTGATCAATCCGGACACAAGGGAAGGGGCGGGAGGCCCCGAGAGGGCCCGCAGGGGGGTGTGCGGGTGACCAATGTCACTCTGAGCGATGACCCCGGAGAGGATGGAATTTCAGCCTCCGGGGCCCGTGACGGAAGATCCTTCCGTCTGACCTCCATCACGCGCACGTTCCGTTCGGCACAGAGCGTGCATGCGGAATACCGGTGTGTGGCGGCGTACGGACGGGGCGGGTCGGCCGTCGCACTCAGTTCATGGGGACGATGAGCGAGCGCAGGAACTCCAGGTCCACGTCCTCCAGCGAGCGGACGACCGTACGGCCGGGCGCCGGTTCGATCACACCGACCGAGGGGATGGCCACGACCCGGCAGCCGGCTGCCTCGGCGGCCGCCACACCGGTGCGGGTGTCCTCGATGACCGCGCACCGCGAGGGGTGCGCGCCCAGCGACCGCGCGGCGAACAGGTACGGGTCGGGGTGCGGCTTCGTACGCGCCACCTCGTCACCGGCGACCGTCATCGTGAAGCGGTCGCGGCCGAGGGTGAGCAGGACCTGGTCGATGACCCGCCGGTGGGAGGCGGAGACGAGGGCGGTGGGCACGTTGTGCCGCGCCAGCTCGGACAGCAGCCGCTCGGCGCCGGGCATCAGCGGCACCCGGTCGGCGATGCGGGCCTCGAAACGCTCGTTGAGCAGGACGCTCAGCTCGGCGAGCCCGATGGCCGCGCCGGTCGACTCGATCAGGAAGCTCGCGCTGCGGCTCATCGGACCGCCCACGACCACGTCCCGCCAGGCGTCCTCCAGCCGGTGCCCGAGCTCCCGGAAGATCTCCGCCTCGATCTCCCACCAGAAGCCCTCGGTGTCGACCAGGGTGCCGTCCATGTCGAGCAGCACCGCCTGCAGGGCAGAACCGTCGGCCGTACGGGCGACGGGGGCGGGAACGGTGCTCGTCATGCGCATGCCTCTCCGAAGGGACGAGAAGGCCGGTCACCTCTTCCGCGGGCATACCACCCCGGGGAACAGGCGACCGGCCTGTATGGGACCGACAAGTGTACGTCGGCGAACCTCAGCGTGCGTTGAAATACTTCGCTTCCGGGTGATGAATCACGATCGCGTCGGTGGACTGCTCCGGGTGGAGCTGGAACTCCTCCGACAGGTGGACGCCGATCCGCTCCGGCTGGAGGAGATCGGCGATCTTCGCTCGGTCCTCCAGGTCGGGGCAGGCGCCGTAGCCCAGCGAGAAGCGGGCGCCGCGGTACTTGAGGTCGAACATGTCCTCGACCTTCGACGGGTCCTCGCCGCCGAATCCGAGCTCGGCGCGGACGCGGGCGTGCCAGTACTCGGCCATGGCCTCGGCGAGCTGGACCGACAGGCCGTGCAGCTCCAGGTACTCGCGGTAGGAGTCCGACTCGAACAGCTTGGCCGTGGCCTCGCCGATCTTCGAGCCCACGGTGACGACCTGGAGGCCGACGACGTCGGTCTCGCCGGACTCCTCCGGGCGGAAGAAGTCCGCGAGGCACAGGCGGCGGCCGCGGCGCTGGCGCGGGAAGGTGAAGCGGGTCCGCTCGTTGCCCTCCTCGTCCAGGATGATCAGGTCCTCACCCTTGGAGACGCAGGGGAAGTAGCCGTAGACCACCGCGGCCTCGAGCAGGTTCTCGGTGTGCAGCTTGTCCAGGAGGCCGCGCAGGCGCGGACGGCCCTCGCTCTCGACGAGCTCCTCGTACGTGGCGCCGCCCGCGCGGGCCTGCTTCAGGCCCCACTGGCCCTTGAAGAGGGCGCCCTCGTCGAGCCAGGAGGCGTAGTCCTTGAGCGGGATGCCCTTGACGACGCGGGTGCCCCAGAACGGCGGGGCGGGGACCGGGTTGTCGACCGAGACGTCGGAACGGCCCCCGGGCTCCTCGGCATCCTCGACCTGGAGGACCGGCGTGTCGCGCTTGGCCACGCGGCGCTGCTTGAGCTCGGGCAGGGACGCACCGGGAACACCGCGCTTGACGGCGATGAGCGCGTCCATCAGGCGCAGGCCCTCGAAGGCGTCGCGGGCGTAGCGGACCTCGCCCTCGTAGATCTCGTGGAGGTCCTGTTCGACGTAGGCGCGGGTGAGGGCGGCGCCGCCGAGGATGACCGGGTAGTCGGCGGCCAGCTTGCGCTGGTTCAGCTCCTCCAGGTTCTCCTTCATGATCACCGTTGACTTCACCAGCAGGCCGGACATGCCGATGACGTCGGCCCGGTGCTCCTGCGCGGCCTCCAGGATCGCGGACACCGGCTGCTTGATGCCGATGTTCACGACGTTGTAGCCGTTGTTGGTGAGGATGATGTCGACGAGGTTCTTGCCGATGTCGTGGACGTCACCGCGGACCGTCGCGAGGACGATGGTGCCCTTGCCCTCGTCGTCGGTCTTCTCCATGTGCGGCTCGAGATACGCCACCGCCGTCTTCATCACCTCGGCGGACTGCAGGACGAAGGGGAGCTGCATCTGGCCGGAGCCGAACAGCTCGCCGACGACCTTCATGCCCTCCAGCAGGGTGTCGTTGACGATGTCCAGGGCCGGCCGGGTCTGCAGGGCCTCGTCGAGGTCGGCCTCCAGGCCGTTCTTCTCGCCGTCGATGATCCGCCGCTGGAGCCGCTCGTCCAGCGGCAGCGCCAGCAGCTCCTCCGCCCTACCGGCCTTCAGCGACTTGGTGTTGACGCCCTCGAAGAGCGCCATCAGCTTCTGCAGCGGGTCGTAGTCGCCCTCGCGCCGGTCGTAGATCAGATCCAGCGCGGTGGTGACCTGCTCGTCGTCGAACCGGGCGATCGGCAGGATCTTGCTCGCGTGGACGATCGCCGAGTCCAGACCGGCCTTGACGCACTCGTCCAGGAACACGGAGTTCAGCAGCACACGGGCGGCCGGGTTCAGACCGAAGGAGATGTTGGAGAGACCCAGGGTCGTCTGCACGTCCGGGTGGCGGCGCTTCAGCTCACGGATCGCCTCGATCGTGGCGATGCCGTCGCCCCGGGACTCCTCCTGGCCGGTGCAGATCGTGAAGGTCAGGGTGTCGATGAGGATGTCCGACTCGCGGATCCCCCAGTTCCCCGTCAGATCCTCGATCAGCCGCTCGGCAATGGCGACCTTGTGCTCGACCGTGCGGGCCTGACCCTGCTCGTCGATGGTCAGCGCGATCAGAGCCGCACCGTGCTCCTGCGCGAGCCGGGTGACCAGAGCGAACCGGGACTCCGGACCGTCGCCGTCCTCGTAGTTCACCGAGTTGATGACCGCGCGGCCGCCCAGCTTCTCCAGACCCGCCCGGATCACCGGGACCTCGGTCGAGTCGAGCACGATCGGCAATGTCGACGCCGTCGCGAAACGGCCCGCCAACTCGGCCATGTCGGCAACGCCGTCACGGCCCACGTAGTCCACACACAGGTCGAGCATGTGCGCGCCCTCGCGGATCTGGTCGCGGGCCATCTCCACACAGTCGTCCCAGCGGGCCTCCAGCATCGCCTCACGGAACTTCTTCGACCCGTTCGCGTTCGTCCGCTCACCGATCGCCATGTACGAGGTGTCCTGGCGGAACGGAACCGTCTGGTAGAGCGAAGCGGCGCCCGGCTCCGGCTGGGGGGTGCGCTCGGTGATCGCCGTACCGCGCACCCGCTCGACGACCTGCCGCAGGTGCTCCGGCGTCGTGCCGCAGCAGCCGCCGACCAGGGAGAGCCCGTACTCGCGGACGAAGGTCTCCTGCGCGTCCGCCAGCTCGGCGGCGCTCAGCGGGTAGTGGGCGCCCTGCTTGGTCAGGACGGGCAGACCGGCATTGGGCATGCAGGAGAGCGGGATGCGGGCGTTGCGCGCGAGGTAGCGCAGGTGCTCGCTCATCTCGGCCGGGCCGGTGGCGCAGTTCAGACCGATCATGTCGATGCCGAGGGGCTCCAGCGCCGTCAGGGCGGCGCCGATCTCCGAGCCGAGGAGCATCGTGCCCGTCGTCTCCACGGTCACCGAGCAGATCAGCGGAACGCTGACGCCCAGCGCCTCCATCGCCCGCCGCGCACCGATGATGGAGGACTTCGTCTGCAGGAGGTCCTGGGTGGTCTCCACGAGCAGCGCGTCCGCGCCGCCGGAGATCAGACCCTCGGCATTGATCTGGTAGGCGTCACGGATCCGGCCGTAGGTGATGTGGCCCAGCGTCGGCAGCTTCGTACCCGGGCCCATCGACCCCAGCACCCACCGCTGCTGCCCGCTCCCGGCAGTGAACTCGTCCGCGACCTCACGCGCGATCCGCGCACCCGCCTCCGACAGCTCGAAATTGCGTTCGGCGATGTCGTACTCGGCCAGCGCCGCATAGTTCGTACCGAAGGTGTTCGTCTCGACGCAGTCCACACCCACCGAGAAATACGCCTCGTGCACCGAACGCACGATGTCGGGGCGGGTCACGTTCAGAACCTCGTTGCAGCCCTCCAGCTGCTGGAAGTCCTCCATGCTGGGGTCCTGCGCCTGGAGCATCGTCCCCATGGCCCCGTCGGCGACGACCACACGGGTCGCGAGCGCCTCCCGGAGGGCATCGGCCCGGGTCTGGGTGTCAGCGGACGGGTTGGGCAACGAAGCCATGGTTGTGCTCCCTGGGATGCGACGGCTGTCGGCTTTGCACCCCCTCTGTGTCAAGGGTGCACGCGGCCAGGGTAACCGCGGGGCACCGGACCCGGTGTGGGTGTCCCACGTGGCGGACTGCATTCTGTGGCAGGGGCTTGCCGGGGGTGTCCTGGCGGCGGTACGGCGAACAGATCTCCGACGGTGCGGAAGGTCGGCATCGACCGATACTGTTCAGCATTGTCGAACCGCGTCAAGATGGTCAGTAATACCGAAGGTCTGCAGGAGGCTGCGCGATGGCACGGAACATCCAGTCGCTCGAACGAGCCGCTGCGATGCTGCGACTCCTGGCCGGCGGCGAGCGCCGGCTGGGACTCTCGGACGTGGCGTCCTCGCTGGGCCTGGCCAAGGGCACGGCCCACGGCATCCTGCGCACCCTGCAGGCCGAGGGCTTCGTGGAGCAGGACCCGGCCTCCGGCCGGTACCAGCTGGGCGCGGAGCTGCTGCGCCTGGGCAACAGCTACCTCGACGTGCACGAGCTGCGCGCCCGCGCCCTGGTCTGGACGGACGATCTGGCCCGCGCGAGCGGCGAGAGCGTGTACGTGGGCGTGCTGCACCAGAGCGGGGTGCTGATCATGCACCACGTGTTCCGGCCCGACGACAGCCGTCAGGTGCTGGAGGTGGGGGCCATGCAGCCGCTGCACTCCACCGCCCTGGGCAAGGTGCTGTCGGCGTACGACCCCGTGGCGCACACCCAGGCGCATGACGTCGAGCGCGAGGCCTTCACCCCCCGCACCGTCACGGACGGCACCGACTTCGAGGCGATCCTGGGCCTGACCCGGGCGCGCGGCTGGGCCTCCGACATCGAGGAGACCTGGGAGGGCGTCGCCTCGGTGGCGGCGCCGATCCATGACCGGCGCCGGATGCCGGTCGGCGCGGTGGCGGTCGCGGGCGCCGTGGAACGGGTCTGCGGCGAGTCGGGGGAGCCCCGTGCGGCCCTCGTGGCGTCGGTGCGGGACTGCGCGCGAGCGGTTTCACGCGATCTCGGCGCAGGCCGGTTCTGAGCTTCCTTTAACAGGCTGTAGCCACACCCTGGCCTCTTTCTGCCCACTTTTCGCCATATCCCGGCCATCGAATGGCTGGTTTTGGCTGATCGCACCTAGTGGTAACGATCCGACACTTTGGCCTGGCCGACCCTTGACGCGTTCTTCACTTGGGCGGAAAACTGCCGTTCATCGGTCGGCATTGTCGAACACCTACCGGCAATACGCGCTAGGATGCGACAAGGCCACGGACCGGTGCAGCACTCACCGAGTGCGCGGAACCACCGGAGGGACCCGGTGTCCGCCCACCCCTGGACGTACAAAGGAGTCGCGGGTGTCCAGCTCCGACATCTTCATCGGCGAGACCATCGGTACCGCCCTGCTCACACTGCTCGGCGGTGGCGTCTGCGCCGCAGTGACACTCAAGAGCTCCAAGGCCCGCAATGCGGGCTGGCTCGCGATCACCTTCGGCTGGGGTTTCGCCGTACTGATCGCCGCCTACGTCTCAGCGCCGCTCTCCGGTGCGCACCTCAACCCGGCGGTCACCGTCGGCATCGGCGTCACGACCGGCGAGTGGGGGGACGTCCCCGTCTACTTCGCGGGCCAGCTGCTGGGCGCGATGCTCGGCGCGGTCCTGATGTGGATCACCTACTACGGACAGTTCCGCGTCCACCTGGCCGACCCGGAGCACATCCGCGACGCCAAGCTCGGTCCTGAGGACCCGCACCCGCACGATGTGGCCGGCCCGGTGCTCGGCATCTTCTCGACCGGCCCCGAGATCCGTAACGTCGTGCAGAACCTCGCGACCGAGATCATCGGTACCGCCGTCCTGATCCTGGCGATCCTGACCCAGGGCCTCCAGGGCGACGGCAAGGGACTCGGTGTGATCGGCGTCCTGATCACCTCGTTCGTGGTCGTCGGCATCGGCCTCTCGCTCGGTGGCCCGACCGGCTACGCCATCAACCCGGTGCGCGACCTCGGTCCGCGCATCGTGCACGCCCTGCTGCCGCTGCCCAACAAGGGCGGCTCCGACTGGGGTTACTCCTGGATCCCGGTGGTCGGCCCGCTCGTCGGTGCCGCTCTCGCCGGTGGTCTCTACAACATCGCGTTCGCCTGATCAGCAGTACCGGCAAGATCGTAAGATCCGCACCGCCCTCCTGATTCCGCCTACTCATCAGACCTGCCAGGAGCAGCCACCATGACCACCAGCACCGGCCCCTTCATCGCCGCGATCGACCAGGGCACCACCTCCTCCCGCTGCATCGTCTTCGACCGTGACGGCCGCATCGTCGCCGTCGACCAGAAGGAGCACGAGCAGATCTTCCCGAAGCCGGGCTGGGTCGAGCACGACGCCACCGAGATCTGGACCAACGTCCAGGAGGTCGTCGCCGGCGCCATCGCCAAGGCCGAGATCACCGCCGCGGACGTCAAGGCCGTCGGCATCACCAACCAGCGCGAGACCACCGTCCTGTGGGACCGCCACACCGGCGAGCCGGTCCACAACGCGCTGGTCTGGCAGGACACCCGCACCGACGCCCTGTGCAAGGAGCTCGGCCGCAACGTCGGCCAGGACCGCTTCCGCCGCGAGACCGGCCTGCCGCTGGCGAGCTACTTCGCCGGCCCGAAGGCCCGCTGGCTGCTCGACAACGTCGAGGGCCTGCGCGAGCGTGCCGCCGCCGGCGACATCCTCTTCGGCACCATGGACTCCTGGGTCATCTGGAACCTCACCGGTGGTGCCCAGGGCGGTGTGCACGTCACCGACGTCACCAACGCCTCGCGCACCATGCTGATGAACCTGCACACCCTGGCCTGGGACGACAGCATCGCGAAGTCCATGGAGGTGCCGCTCTCCATCCTTCCCGAGATCAAGTCCTCCGCCGAGGTCTACGGCCACGTCAAGGACGGCGTCCTCGCCGGTGTCCCGGTCGCCTCGGCGCTCGGTGACCAGCAGGCCGCCCTCTTCGGCCAGACCTGTTTCGCCGAGGGCGAGGCAAAGTCCACGTACGGCACCGGAACGTTCATGCTGATGAACACCGGCGACAAGGTCATCAACTCCTACAGCGGCCTGCTGACCACGGTCGGCTACAAGATCGGCGACCAGAAGCCGGTCTACGCGCTGGAGGGCTCCATCGCCGTCACCGGCTCGCTCGTCCAGTGGATGCGCGACCAGATGGGCCTGATCAAGTCCGCGGCCGAGATCGAGACGCTGGCCTCCTCGGTCGAGGACAACGGCGGCGCCTACTTCGTGCCGGCCTTCTCCGGCCTCTTCGCCCCGTACTGGCGCTCCGACGCCCGCGGTGTGATCGCCGGCCTCACCCGGTACGTCACCAAGGCGCACATCGCCCGTGCCGTCCTGGAGGCCACCGCCTGGCAGACCCGCGAGATCACCGACGCCATGACCAAGGACTCGGGCGTCGAGCTCGCCGCCCTCAAGGTCGACGGCGGCATGACCTCCAACAACCTGCTGATGCAGACGCTCTCGGACTTCCTGGACGCCCCCGTGGTGCGCCCGATGGTCGCCGAGACCACCTGCCTCGGCGCCGCCTACGCCGCCGGCCTGGCCGTCGGCTTCTGGCCCGACACCGACGCCCTGCGCGCCAACTGGCGCCGCGCGGCGGAGTGGACCCCGCGGATGCCCGCCGAGCAGCGGGACCGCGAGTACAAGAGCTGGCTCAAGGCCGTGGAGCGTTCCATGGGCTGGGTCGACGACGAAGACGCCAGCTGACCGCACTCAGCTGAGTCAATCGACGAGGAGCTAAGAGAGATATGAGCAGCCTGCAGAGCGTTCCCGCACTGGGCACGCACCCGACCGCCGGTGCCAACGTCAGCCGCGCGCAGACCCGTGAGCAGCTGTCGAAGGCCACGTACGACCTGCTGGTCATCGGCGGTGGAATCCTGGGCACCTCCGTGGCGTGGCACGCCGCGCAGTCGGGCCTGCGGGTTGCCATGGTGGACGCCGGCGACTTCGCCGGCGCCACCTCCTCGGCCTCCTCCAAGCTCGTCCACGGCGGTCTGCGCTACCTGCAGACCGGCGCGGTCAAGCTGGTCGCGGAGAACCACCACGAGCGCCGGGTGCTGGCCAAGGACGTGGCCCCGCACCTGGTCAACCCGCTCACCTTCTACCTGCCGGTCTACAAGGGCGGTCCGGTGGGTGCGGCCAAGCTGGGCGCGGGCGTCTTCGCCTACTCCGCCCTCTCGGCCTTCGGTGACGGCATCGGCAAGGTCATATCCCCGGCCCGTGCCGTCGCCGACAACCCCGGCCTGAAGACGGACAACCTCAAGGCCGTCGCGGTCTACTACGACCACCAGATGAACGACTCCCGCGTCGCCGTCATGACGGTCCGCGCGGCCGTCGAGTCGGGCGCGGTCGTCCTGAACCACGCCGAGGTCACCGGACTGCGCAAGACACACGGCCGGGTCACCGGCGCCGAGCTCAAGGACCGTCTCGACGGCACCGAGTTCGGGGTCGACGCGCGCGTCGTGCTCAACGCCACCGGCCCGTGGGTGGACCACCTGCGGCGCATGGAAGACAAGCACTCCATGCCGTCGATCCGCCTCTCCAAGGGCGCGCACATCGTCATGAAGCGGAAGTCGCCGTGGAAGGCCGCCATGGCCACCCCGATCGACAAGTACCGCATCACCTTCGCCCTCCCGTGGGAGGACCAGCTGCTGCTCGGCACCACCGACGAGGTGTACGAGGGCGACCCGGCGGACGTGCGCGCCACCGAGTCCGACATCCAGCAGATCCTGGACGAGGCGGCCTTCTCGGTGAAGGACGCGGACCTGGACCGCTCGCTGATGACGTACGCCTTCGCGGGCCTGCGGGTGCTGCCCGGCGGCCCCGGCGGCGTCGAGAAGGCCAAGCGCGAGACGGTCGTCTCCGAGGGCGCCGGCGGCATGCTGTCGGTGGCCGGCGGCAAGTGGACGACGTACCGTCACATCGGCCGTGTGGTCATGGACAAGCTGGCGAAGCTCCCGGGCAGCCCGCTGACCGAGGACATGGAGCCGGTGAAGTCGCTGGTCCGCCGGATCGCACTGCCCGGTGTCGCCAACCCGAACGCGGTCGCGCACCGGCTGCTGGTGGACCGGGAGCCCGGCACGCGGATGGACCCGCTGACCGCCCGCCACCTGGCCTCGCACTACGGCTCGCTGGCCTTCGACATTGCGCGCCTCGCGAACGAGGACGCGGCGCTGGCCGAGCGGATCCACCCGGACGGTCCGGAGATCTGGGCACAGGTCGCCTACGCCCGTGACAACGAGTGGGCCGAGACGGTCGACGACGTGCTGCGCCGCCGCACGACGGTGACGATCCGTGGCCTGGACGACGAGTCCGTACGTGCCCGTGTCGAGGAGATGCTGGGCCACAAGGCATAGCTCCTGCACAGGTGGGGAAGAGGGGCGGTTCCGAGGGGAACCGCCCCTCTGTCGTGGGCTGTGGCCGGTGCCTCATCAAGGCTTAGGCTGACCCACGTACGCAAGGGAACTTCGGAAGGAGACCTGGGTGATCGAGCTTGAGGGCGTGCCCGAGCTGATCGACCCGGTCATGGTGGCCGCGTTCGAGGGCTGGAACGACGCGGGTGACGCGGCCTCCGGTGCGGTCGCACACTTGGACCGGGAGTGGAAGGGCGAGGTCTTCGCGGCGCTCGACGCCGAGGACTACTACGACTTCCAGGTCAACCGGCCGACGGTGTGGCTGGACAACGGGGTACGGAAGATCACGTGGCCGACGACCCGGCTGTCGGTGGTCCGGATCGGCGGCGCCAAGCCGCGCGACCTGGTGCTGGTCCGCGGCATCGAACCGTCCATGCGGTGGCGGTCGTTCTGCAACGAGATCCTCGGCTTCGCCCATGAGCTGGGCGTGGAGATGGTCGTCATCCTGGGTGCGTTGCTGGGTGACACCCCGCACACCCGCCCGGTGCCGGTCAGCGGGGTGACCTCGGACGCGGATCTGGCGCGGACGATGGACCTGGAGGAGACGAAGTACGAGGGTCCGACGGGGATCGTGGGCATCCTGCAGGAGGCCTGTACGCATGCCGGGGTGCCGGCGGTGTCCCTGTGGGCGGCGGTGCCGCACTACGTCTCGCAGCCGCCGAACCCGAAGGCGACGCTGGCGCTGCTGAACCGCCTGGAGGATCTGATCGACATCCGGATCCCGCTGGGCGAACTCCCCGAGGACGCGCGGGCGTGGCAGCTGGGGGTGGACCAACTGGCCGCCGAGGACAGCGAGGTGGCGGAGTACGTCCAGACCCTGGAGGAGGCCCGCGACACGGCCGACCTGCCGGAGGCCTCGGGCGACGCGATCGCCCGCGAGTTCGAGCGGTACCTGCGCCGGCGCGACCCGGCGGGGCCGTCGGCCGAGCCGGGCGACGGCTCGTACCTCCGCGACACCTCGGGGGGCCTCCCCCGCCCCCCGAAGCGCAAGCCGGACCCCTCCGGGGAGGAACCCGAGCCGCCGGCCGCCCCGTCCACCGACGAGGACGACACCCCGAACGCGTAGCCCGCGGGGGCGGGTGCGGGTGGCTGCGCTGCGCGGAGCTGTCCCCCACCCGCCCTTCCTCCGTTCCCCGGGCTCTGCCCGGACCCGGTCCTCAATCGCCGGACGGGCTGAATATCAGCCTCGGGATACGGCGAGCGGGCGGGGCGGGGAGAGGCTTCGCGCAGCGGCAGGACCGTCCGGCCCGCGCGCGGAAAGGGCGATGCCCCCGGGCCGGAGGCCGGGGGCATCGGCAGCAGGGCTGCGGGGGTGGTTACAGGGCCACGCCCAGGAGGGCGTCCACCGTGCGGGAAACCAGGCCGGGGGCCGACTCGTCGTCGCCGTCGGTGGCGATCTGCCGCTCGACCCAGCGGTCCACGGCCGCCAGCGCGGCAGGGGCGTCCAGGTCGTTCGCCAGGGCCTCGCGGACCTCCTCGACCAGGGCGTCCGCCGCAATGCCGTCCGGCCGGGAGACGGCCGCGCGCCAGCGCTCCAGCCGGGCCACGGCCTCGGCGAGGATCTCGTCCGTCCACTCCCAGTCGGCCCGGTAGTGGTGCGAGAGCAGCGCCAGGCGGATCGCCGCCGGGTCCACGCCGGAGCGCCGCAGCGCCGATACGAAGACGAGGTTGCCCTTCGACTTCGACATCTTCTCGCCGTGCAGCGCCACCATGCCGGCGTGCACGTACGCCTTGGCCATCGGGAACTCGCCCGTGAGCGCCTGCGCGTGCGAGGCGCCCATCTCGTGGTGCGGGAACGCCAGGTCGGAGCCGCCGCCCTGGATGTCGAAGCCCATGCCCAGGTGGTCGAGGGCGATCGCCACGCACTCGATGTGCCAGCCCGGCCGGCCGCGGCCCAGCGAGCCGCCGTCCCAGCTCGGCTCGCCCGGACGTGCGGCCATCCACAGCATCGGGTCCAGCGGGTTCTTCTTCCCGGGCCGGTCGGGGTCGCCGCCCCGCTCCGCCGAGAGCAGTCGCATCGCCTCGGCGTCGAGGTGGGAGACCCCGCCGAAGTGCGGGTCGGCCTCGACCGAGAAGTAGACGTCGCCCTCCAGCTCGTACGCCGCGCCGGCGTCGCGCAGCCGCTCGACCAGCGGCACGATGCCGGGTATGGCCTCGACGGCTCCGATGTAGTGCTGCGGCGGCAGCATCCGCAGGGCCGTCATGTCCTCGCGGAAGAGCGCGGTCTCGCGCTCCGCCAGCTCGGTCCAGTCCTGGCCGTCGCGCAGCGCCCGCTCCAGGAGCGGGTCGTCCACGTCCGTGACGTTCTGGACGTAGTGGACCTGCCGCTTGGTGTCGAGCCACACGCGTTGTACGAGGTCGAACGCGTTGTAGGTCGCCGCGTGACCGATGTGGGTCGCGTCGTACGGAGTGATGCCGCAGACGTAGATACGGGCGACGGGACCGGGGGCGAGGGTGATCGTCCCCCGGGTCGCGGAGTCGTGGATCTGGAGGTCGCGGCCCTTGCCAGGAAGGGCGGGGACCTCAGAAGCGGGCCAGGCATGCATGTCTCGAGCCTAACCGGACGGGTGTTCCGGAAACGAACTGGACCTGCACTGTTGTCTTGATCGGCACTCTTGCGATCTGGCCGGTTCTATGCGTACGGCCGGTGGCTGGTTCAGACCGGTGGCCAGGGGATCGCCGGCCACTGCCCGGAGGGCTGCGGATGGGTTCCGGTGCGCAGCAGGTGCTCCACCCGGCTCCGTACGGCGGCCAGCTCGACCGGGGTGATCAGTTCGGCCAGCCGGGTGGCGAGCGGGGCTCCCGGGGCCAGTCCGGCGGCCAGCTCGGCCAGTACCTCGCGCGCCTCGTCGGTCAGCGGCTCCCCCGCCCAGCCCCACAGCAGGGTGCGCAGCTTGTCCTCGGCGTGGAAGGTCACCCCGTGGTCGATGCCGTAGAGCCGTCCGTCGGGCGCGGGCAGCAGGTGGCCGCCCTTGCGGTCGCCGTTGTTGATCACGGCGTCGAGTACGGCGAGGCGGCGCAGCCGGGGGTCGTCGGCGTGCACGAGCAGCGCGGTGCGGCCCTCACCGACCTCGGCGAGGGCCACGGGCTTCCAGCCCTCCCCCGCCTCCTCTCCGTCGACGAGCCCGAGGAGCGCGCCCAGCGGGGAGTCCTGCTCGGGCTGCTCCGCCTCGATCCACCGCTGGACCATGCCCTCGCCGTACGGGCCGTCGCGCAGCACGGTGGCGGGGACCAGGCCCCATCCCGTGGCCTCGGAGATCAGGTACGCGGCGACCTCCCGGCGGGCGAGGTTCCCGTCGGGGAAGTCCCACAGCGGCCGCTCCCCCTTGACCGGCTTGTACACGCAGTCGGCGCTCACGCCCCCGTACGTGACGCTGCACAGCAGGACGGCGTTGGACGCCTCGCGGATCCGGCCGATGACGGTGAGCTCGCCCTTGGCGAGCAGTTCCTCCAGCTCCCCCGTGTCGGTCACCCCTGGCGCCGGTAGCCGTTCTGGCGCGGGCACACGTGCCCCTCCGGGTCCAGCGGCAGGCTGCACAGCGGGCACGGCGGGCGGCCGGCGTTGACCACGTCCAGGGCCCGCTTGGCGAAGGCGCGTGCCTGGGCGCCGGAAAGGCGGACCCGCAGCATCGGCGGGCCGTTCTCCTCGTCCTGGAGGAGCCGCTCCTCCGCGTCGGCGAGGTCCTCGTCGGAGTCGGCGTCGAGTTCGACGAGCGCCTGGGCCTCGACGATCATGCGCTGTTCCTCGCCGTCCCAGGCCAGGGCCATGGTGCCGACGCGGAACTCCTCTTCGACCGGGACGTCCAGCGGCGCGGTGTCGGCGGCCTCGGCCGGGGCGACGGCCGGGACCGGGGCATTGCCCCCGGTGCGCCGTACGACCTCGTCCAGCAGCTCGTCCATCCGCTCGGCCAGCGCCGCGACCTGGGTCTTCTCCAGGGAGACGCTGGTGACACGGGGGCCTGAGGAGGCCTGCAGGAAGAACGTACGGCGTCCCGGCAGACCGACCGTGCCGGCCACGAAGCGGTCCGGGGGGTCGTAGAGGAACACCTGACGGGGCACGTCCAGTCTCCAAGTCTCGGCGGCAGGGGCAGATCCGCGCCCTGTGTGGGCCCGTCCACCCTACTGCGCCGTGCGATCAAGCCGCGCCCGCGCCGCCCCCCACGACGGCGTCTCCGGCGTCTTCGGCGTCTTTGTCCGAGGCGACGGTCTCCGGTGCGGCGGGGCGCCGTACGAGCGAGCCGAAGTCCCCGGTGTCGCCGAGCCGGAACACGAAGGGCCGGGTGGCGGTGTAGCGGATGGCGGTCACCGAGCAGGGGTCGACGTGGATGCGCTGGAAGAGGTCGAGGTGCATGCCCAGGGCGTCCGCGACGAGGGACTTGATGATGTCGCCGTGCGAGCACATCAGGAAGACGGCGTCGCTCCCGTGTTCCTGCTCGATCCGCGCGTCCCAGTCCCGTACGGCGTCCACGGCGCGCGCCTGCATGGCGCGCATGGACTCGCCGCCGGGGAAGGCGGCCGCCGAGGGGTGCTGCTGGACGATCTTCATCAGCGGTTCGTCGGAGAGCTCGGACAGTTTGCGGCCGGACCATTCGCCGTAGTGGCACTCGCCGATGCGCTCGTCGGTGTGGAGTTCCAGTTCCGGCCGGGCGGCCAGCAGGGGTGCGAGGGTCTCCCGGCAGCGCTCCAGCGGGCTGGTGACGGCGACGGCCAGGGGCACCCCCGCCAGCCGGCCGGGGAGTGCGGCGGCCTGCTCGGCGCCGCGCTCGTCGAGCGCCACCCCGGGGGTCCATCCGGCGAGCAGACCGGCGGTGTTGGCGGTGGACCGCCCGTGTCGTACGAGGATCAGCGTGGCCATGGGGCCAGCGTATGCGCTGCCGGGGGCGTGCGGGCGGGCCGTGGGCAGGGAAGAATGCCCCGCGTGATTGTGGACTGCGCGATTTACCGGGACGGCCGCCGTACCGAGGGACCTGGCGATTTCTCGGACGCCCTCGACGAGGCCCGGGCGACCGGTGACGCCTTCCTCTGGATCGGCATGCACGAGCCGACGGAGAAGGAGTTCGACCATGTCCGCCAGGAGTTCGGCCTGCACCCGCTGGCGGTGGAGGACGCGCTGACCGCGCACCAGCGCCCGAAGCTGGAGGTGTACGACGATTCGCTGTTCGTCGTCCTGAAGCCGGTGCTGTACGCAGAGGCCACGGACACCGTGACCGCGGGCGAGCTCATGGTCTTCATAGGGGATTCGTTCGTGGTCACGGTCCGGCACGGCGAGCAGGCCCCGCTGGCCGCCGTGCGCCACCGGCTTGAGCAGGAGCCGGACGTGCTGCGGCACGGCCCGACGGCGGTGCTGTACGCGGTGTCCGACGCGGTGGTCGACCACTACATCGAGGTGGCGGCCGAGCTCCAGTCGGACCTGGAGGAGCTGGAGGCCGAGGTCTTCGCCCCGAACGCCTCGGACACCAAGAACACCGCCGCCCGGATCTACGGATTCAAGCGGCAGGTGCTGGAGTTCCGGCGGGCGACGAGCCCGCTGCTCCAGCCGATGGACCGGCTCGCCTTCGGGGAGGTCCCCTTCGTCCACGAGCACGCGCAGCCGTTCTTCCGCGATGTCGCCGACCACCTGACCAAGGCCAACGAGTACATCGAGGGGCTGGACCGGCTGCTGTCGGACGCGCTCTCCGCCCACCTCGCGCAGATGGGCCTGCGGCAGAACGACGACATGCGCAAGATCTCGGCCTGGGCGGCGATGGCGGCCGTCCCCACGATGGTGGCGGGGATCTACGGGATGAACTTCGATCACATGCCCGAGCTGAGGCACACCTGGGGCTATCCGGCGGTGCTGGTGGTGATGGCCGGCGCGTGTCTGGGCCTGCACCGGATGTTCAAGCGCCGGGGCTGGCTCTGAGCTCCCTCTCGCGCGGGGTGTGGGCGGGGCCGGGCATGCCGGCCGGTGCGCCGCCGAGCGCGTCCAGGCGCTCCGGCACCCGCAGGTTCACCATCCGGTGCCAGCCGCTGAAGCGCTCGTACGCGTACATCGCGTGGATGCCGGCGGCGAGTGCGGCCCCCTTCGGGGCGGGCCAGTGCAGCAGACGCCCCATGTGGGCCATGACGGCGAGGCTCACGTCCCGGTAGACGGAGATCTCGGCGAGCGCGCTCTCGCGGAGCACCCGCTGGATGGTCCGGCCGTAGCCGGACCGGACGAGGCGCAGCAGTTCCTCGTGGCAGTAGGCGAGGTGGTTGTCCTCGTCGTGGCTGATCAGGTGGATCGCCCTGCCCACCTCGGGATGGTCTCCGAAGTACTTGACCAGCATGTCCATCTGGTCGGCCGCGCGCTGTTCGGTGACGCGGCTGTGGGCGAGGTAGACGACGATGTCCTCCTCGGTCAGCGCCTCCTCGCGGCGCAGCTTCTCGTGCGCGAGGCCGATCCCGCGGCGCTCCAGCAGCATCGTGTAGTCGGTCTCGGGAGGTACCGGGACGGGCGGCAGACCGCGCTTGCGGAGCAGCGCGTCGAAGATGCGGCCGTGCTTGTCCTCGTCGGCGCCGTGTCGGGTGATCTTGGGCGCGAGGTGGCGCATCGCGTCCGGCACCAGGGCCGCGATACGGGCGTTCTCCCAGCCGCCCTGAGCCTCCCCGCTGGCGGCGATGGAGCAGAACAGCTGGAAGGAGTCGTCGTTGTCGACGATCTCCTGGAACAGGCTGCGGGCAGAGAGCATGCAACGAGTCAAACGCCGGTCGGCCGGGTGGGCAACCGATAGGTCCCACTACTCGTCCGAATGAACGAAATCGGCTGTTGGGCCGCAACGCGTAACCCGGTGGGCGCCCAAGGCGTTGTTCGCTGTGTCGGCCGTGGCGGGGAAGACCCCCCGAGCCCCCACCACGGCCGCAGAAGCGTCCAGCGGTGCCGGCGTTCGTCCGCCGGCACCCGGAGCGGGCGATCAGGCGAGACCCGCGAGCTCCATGGCCTCGGTGCCGGCGCGCAGGGCGGCGATCCGCTCGTCCAGCGTGAAGCCGGCCGGGGCCAGCGTGAGGGTGGTGACTCCGGCCTCCGCGTAGGCCCGCATGCCGTCCGCGATCCGGGCGACCGGGCCGAGCAGCGTGGTCGAGTCGATCAGCGAGTGCGGAACGGCCTCGGCCGCGCCGTTCTTGTCGCCCGCCAGGTACTTGTCCTGGATCTCGGCCGCTTCCTTCTCGTAACCCATGCGCTGGGCCAGCTGGTTGTAGAAGTTCTGCTTCCGGCTGCCCATGCCGCCCACGTACAGGGCGGTGTACGGGCGGAACATGTCCGCGAGCGCGTTCACGTCCTCGCCGAGGGCCAGCGGCACGGTCGGGCAGACGTCGAAGCCTTCCATGGTCAGCCCGGCCTTCTCGCGGCCCGCCCGGATGTGGGTGAGCGCGGTGGCCTCCAGGTGCTCGGCGGCCGGGAAGATCAGCAGTGCGCCGTCGGCGATCTCGCCGGTCTGCTCCAGGTTCTTCGGCCCGATGGCGGCGATGTAGAGCGGGATGTGCTCGCGCTCGGGGTGCACGGTCAGCTTGAGCGGCTTGCCCGGGCCGTCCGGCAGCGGCAGGGTCCAGTGCTGCCCCTCGTAGCTCAGCCGCTCGCGGGTCATCGCCTTGCGGACGATCTCCACGTACTCGCGGGTCCGGGCGAGCGGCTTGTCGAACTTGACGCCGTACCAGCCCTCGGAGACCTGCGGGCCGGACACGCCGAGGCCGAGCCGGAAGCGGCCCTTGGTGAGCGAGTCGAGGGTGGCCGCGGTCATCGCGGTCATCGCGGGCTGGCGGGCCGGGATCTGCAGGATCGCCGAGCCGACGTCGATGCGCTCGGTCTGGGCGGCGACCCAGGCGAGCACGGTCGGGGCGTCGGAACCGTAGGCCTCGGCGGCCCAGCAGACGTCGTAACCCAGGCGGTCGGCCTCCTGGGCGACGGCGAGGTTGTCGGCGTCCATGCCCGCGCCCCAGTAACCAAGATTGATGCCGAGCCGCATGTGTCGTCCCCTTACCGGTTTACCGATCAGTAACGTTGGTGTGCGGGGACTGTAGCGCGCCAGGGTCCTCCGCGTCAGCGCCCCAGTAGTCTCAGCGCTCATGGAGCAGAGGCATCTCGGCCGCACCGGACTGCGCGTCTCCCGGATCGGCCTCGGCACCCTCACCTGGGGCCACGACACGGGCGAGGAAGCCGCCGCCGAGCAGGTGAAGACCTTCTGGGAGGCGGGCGGCACCCTCGTCGACACCGCCGACGTGTACGCCGGCGGGGAGGCGGAGTACCTCCTCGGACGGCTCGTCGGCGGACTCGTGCCGCGCCGGGACCTGGTGATCGCGACCAAGGCGGGCAGCGTGCCGGACCCCGACCGGCGGTTCGACGGCTCGCGCGGGCACCTGCTCGCGGCCCTGGACGCCTCGCTGGACCGGCTGGGCACCGACTACGTCGACCTGTGGCAGGTGCACGCCTTCGACCCGGCGACCCCGCTGGAGGAGACCCTGCAGGCGCTGGACCTGGCGGTGAGCAGCGGCCGGGCCCGGTACGCGGGGCTGGCGGGCTTCTGCGGCTGGCAGCTCGCGAAGGCGGCGACCTGGCAGCTGGCGGCGCCCGGGGTGCGCACCCGTATCGCCTCGACACAGATGGAGTACTCGCTGCTCCAGCGCGGGGTGGAGCGGGAGGTGCTGCCGGCCTCGCTGGACCTCGGGATCGGCCTGCTGCCCTCCTCGCCGCTGGGGCGCGGGGTGCTGACGGGCAAGTACCGGGACGGCACCCCGGCGGACTCCCGGGGCGCCTCGGAATCGCTGGCCGCGCTCGTGGATCCCTACCTCGACGAGGCCGCGGGGCGGATCGTGGACGCGGTGGTGACGGCGGCCCAGGGGCTGGCCGTGACCCCGCTCCAGGTGGCCCTGGCGTGGATCCGGGACCGGCCGGGGGTGGTGGCGCCGATCGTCGGCGCGCGGACGTCCGCGCAGCTCGCGGCAGCGCTGTCGGTGGAGGCCCTTAGTCTTCCGGAGGAGATCTGCCGGGCGCTGGACGATGTTTCGGCTCCGGTGCACCGCTACCCCGATCAGGACTGGAGCACGCTGTGAGTACGGACCCTCAGGCCGATACCGCTGCCGCGGAGGACCCGGCCGCCCCGGAGGCCGAGCCGTCCGCAGCGGCCGAAGGCTCGCACGAGCCCGAGCCCGACCCCGAGCCCGAGACGGGCCGAGCGGGCGCGGATCCTGCCGACGAAGGAGGGGACGGGGAGCCGGGGGCGGAGCCCCCGGTTTCGGAAGGCGGCGGGGAAGGAGAGAGCACCGCAGGGACCGGGGCCGAGGCCTCGGACGCCGACGCTGCGGAACCCGCCGAGCCGGCCGCCGAGGCCACGGCGGCACCCGCACTCTCCGAGGCCCAGGCCGAGTTGGCCGCGCAGCGGATCGAGCGGGAGCGGATCGCCCGGCGCAAGGCCGAGCGGGAGGCGCCCGTCGACGCCGGGGCGAAGCTCAGCGGGACGGCCGCCGACCTGCTGGCCGCCGTACGGGCCGTGGAGAGCGGCGCGAAGCCCCCCGCCGAGTACTTCGACGAGGCCCCGGCCGCGCCCCGCAGGGCACCCGCACCCGCGCCTGCCGCACCCCCGGCGCCGCGCCCCGCCACCCCGGCGGCAGCGGCCGCGCCCTCCGCCGACGCCGTCGAGGGCGTACGGGCCGTACTGGCTCGCGGTGGCGCCCCCGAGGCCCTGGCCGGGCCCGCCGCGGCCGCCCTGGGTGAGGACGCCGCCGGCCAGCTCGCCGAGAACCCCTGGCGGCTGCTGTCGGTCCCGGCCGTGCGGCCGACCCAGGCCGACGGCTTCGCGCGGGCCCTGCTGGGCCCCGAGGCCGGTCCCGGGGACGAGCGCCGCACCACCGTTCTGGTGGGCTGGCTGCTGGCCCGGGCCGGGCTGAAGGGGCACACCGCGCTGGAGGCTCCGGTGCTGGAGAAGGCGCTGGCCCAGTACGGCGTACCGGATCCCGCCGAAGCGCTGGAACAAGCCGTGGCCGAGGGCTCGGTGCTCGTCTTCCACGAGCCTCTGGGGCCTCCGGTCGCCGAGGACACCGAGGACGCGGAGCAGCCGGTACGGGTGCTGGTGGGCCTGGAGGGCGCCGCCATGGCCGAGGAGAGCCTGGCCGACGGGCTGGCCAGGCTGGCCGCCGGCACCTTCGACGACGCGGCGGAGTGGGAGCGGGCCGCCGGCGCCGCGCCGAGCCCCTCGGCCGCCGAGCTGATCCGCACGGTCGCGGGCCACGGCCTGGTCACCCACACCGGCGGCGAGGCCGCCCGCGCCGAGCCGTTCGCGCTGGCCGCGGCGGCCCGCGAGCTGGGCCTGCGCGTCTGCCTGGCCGCGCACGCCCCGGGCGGCCCGGACGCGGTGACCGTGGCGGAGCTGCTGTCCGGGGCCGAGGGGCCCGGGCGGGACGCGGACGGGCAGTTCGCGCTGGACCTGCTGGTGGTGCTGGACGCGCCGCAGCTGGACGTGGAGACCGCGGCCGCGCTGGTGGAGTCCGTACCGGACGGGGCCCGGCTGGTGCTCTCCGGGGACCCCGGCGTCCTCGGATCCGCCGGGGCGGGGCGGGTGTTCGCCGATGTACTGGCGGCCCGCACCTGCCCGCAGCTGGTCTCCCGCACCCCCGACCCGGGCCCCCTCGGCGAGCTCGTCTCGGGGGTCGGGATCGGGGAGCTGAACCAGGTCGAGGCGCCCGGCAAGGAGGTCGTCATCGTCCCGGTGCAGGACGCCGGGGAGGCGGTGCACCGGACCGTGCAGCTGGTGGCCGAGTCGGTGCCGCGGGCCTTCGGGATCCCGGCGGACAGCGTGCAGGTGATCACTCCGGGCCACGGCGGTGCGGCGGGGACCCGCGCGCTGAACGCCGCCCTGAAGGAGCGGCTGAACCCCGGTCCGGGCCGGTTCGGCGGCTTCGACCCCGGCGACCGGGTCGTCCACGTGCCGTCCGCCGGGCGGGCCCTGCCGGCCCGGGTGGTGTCGGCCGACGCGGAGGGCCTGCACCTGGACCGTGCGGGCGCGCGGATCGTCGTACCGAAGGAGCTGGTCGAGTCCCGGGTGCGGCACGGCTGGGCGATCACGGCACATCAGGCCGTGGGTGCGCGCTGGCCGGCGGTGGTCGTCGTACTGCCGGGTGACGCAGCCCAGGCACTGTCGCGGGACTGGGTCTACACGGCGTTCGGGCGGGGCGAGCGGCACCTGTCCGTGGTCCACGGCGTCGACCAGGCGCTGCCGCGCGCGGTGGCCGAGGTACCGGCGAAGCCGCGTACGACACGGCTGACGGGCCTGCTGACGGCCCTGGCGACGGCGGGCGCACCACCGCAGTGAGCCGGCCGTGGCCCCCGCCCGGGAGGGCGGGGGCCACGTGATCGGACCGGGGTCGGCCTGGGTCCGGGTCGGGGCCGGCCGGGATCAGGCCGGGGTCAGGCCGGGCGCCGCGGCCTCCTCCTCGTCCTCGTCGAACTCGTCGTGCTCCTCGTCGAAGACGGAGCTGACGTCGAACCGGTGCAGCACGTCCTGCGGATCGATGTGGCCGAAGGGCGAGCCCAGCCACTCACCCGGTTCCGCCCCCTCCTCCGAGGCGGCGATCCAGAGGGTGGAGTCGCCCTCCTCCAGCCCGAAGTCCTTGTAGCGGGACGCGATCTCGTCGGGCTCGTACTCCCCGAAGAGCACGCCCAGCGCCTCGGCGCTGCCGCCGTCGTTGACGAATTCGGCGTCCCGGTCGTGCGCGGCGACGCGCTCGGCCTGCGCGACCAGCCTGGCCGGTTCGACGACGGCGTAGTCCCGGCGGATGAGCACGCTGAAGGCGGCGGGCTCGGCGGGGCCGGTGTACGGCACGCCGTCCTCGGGCGTGGGGATCTCGAAGGGGGTGACCTCGTCGTAGCGGTCGTAGAGGAGTTCGTCGTACACCTCGGCCGCGGCGGCGAGTTCGTTGAACGCGGCGTAGACGTCGGGGTCCTCGTCCCCGATCCTGCGCTCGACCGCGGCGAGGTGACGGTCGAGCGCGGCCTTGACCGCCTCGGCGGCGGCGCGTACCTCGGCAACAGTGGGAAGAGCGGCATCAGACATAGAGCAGACGCTATCCGTAGCAGGCCTCTGCCCGCACAATAGATGCGATGCCGGAATACGAATTTGTCGACGTGTACGTGCCCCGCGGTGTCCCTCGCAGCGAGGCGACCCGCCTGTTGACCGACCATGCCGAGTACGGGCACTGGGAACTCGACCGCCTGAGCCTGTACCGGGACGGCAGCCGCCGTGTGCGACTGCGCCGCCGGATCATCCGCCAGGTCCGCGCGACCTGGTGACGCGGGCCCCGGGGGCGGGGCCCGCGCCGTGAAGGCCCGTCAGGCGGCGTTGCGGGCGCGCCGGTAGAGCACGGTGCCGGCGAGCAGCAGGCCGCCCGCGAGCGGGAGCCC
The DNA here is from genome assembly GCF_045161815.1 of Streptomyces avidinii. Taxonomy (NCBI): domain Bacteria; kingdom Bacillati; phylum Actinomycetota; class Actinomycetes; order Kitasatosporales; family Streptomycetaceae; genus Streptomyces; species Streptomyces avidinii. Next base: position 6,718,392 of record NZ_CP108863.1, on the reverse strand, counting down.
GGCGGTGAGGACGTCACCGGACCCGGTGGCGGCGAGCCCGCCCGCCTGACCGGGACTGTCGTTCCCGCCGCCCGGCCCGGGGTGCGTGACCGGGGTGGCGGAACCGGTACCGGGGGTGGAGGGCGTGCCGGGGGTACCCGGGTTGCCTGGGGTACCGGGGTTGCCCGGGTTCCCAGGATTCCCGGGGTTGCCCGGGTTCCCAGGGTTACCAGGATTGCCAGGGTTCCCGGGGTTACCCGGGTTCCCGGGGTTACCCGGGTTCCCAGGATTCCCGGGGTTCCCAGGGTTACCCGGGTTCCCAGGGTTACCCGGGTTCCCAGGGTTGCCCGGGTTCCCAGGATTCCCGGGGTTCCCGGGATTGCCCGGGTTACCGGGGTTCCCAGGGTTACCGGGGTTGCCCGGGTGGTCGTCGCACGGTTCGTCGTCGTCGCCCGGGTGACCGGGGTGACCCGGGTGGTTGGGCTTCGGCGGCTTCGGCGGCTTCGGCTTGGTGTGGCCCGATCCGTTGGCGCAGCTGTTCCCGAAGGCCGGGTTGAGGCCTCCCACCACCGTGATCGTGTTCCCGCAGGCGTTCACCGGTGCGTCCACGGGCGCCTGCACGTTGTTCCCGGACAGCAGGCCCGGAGAATTCGCGGCGTGCCCCGAGGCGCCGGAGTCCGCGTGTGCGTGGCCCCCGCCCAGGGCGAGAACACCCCCCGCGGCAGCCATGGTGATCAGGGTCTTCCTGGTGACCTGTGCCGGTCGTCGCATCTGTACTCGTCCCCTGGTGTGTACGTTTCGGCCATCGTTCGATGGCCCGGCCGTCCGGGCTCCCCCGCCTGGCACGCCGAGAAGTAAGAGAAATCCGGGCCGGAAAGCCCGGTGGCCCCGGAGCGCTGGGATGCGCTCCGGGGCCCAAGACTTCAGACGCGTCAGGCGTTGACGCAGGTGTTGCCGAAGGCCGGGTTCAGCAGGCCGATGACGGAAACCGTGTTGCCGCAGACGTTCACGGGAATGTGGACGGGAACCTGCAGCACGTTGCCGGACAGGACACCGGGCGAACCGATGGCCGCACCCTGCGCACCCGCATCGGCGTGGGCCAGGCCCGCACCCGCGAGAACCAGGCCACCGGTGGCAGCCGCAGCGGCGACAACCTTCTTGATCATTGTTCCTCCTAGTAGGCAATGCGGTCCCAGCCGCGGACCGCAACACCTGTAACGAGGAGGGATCACCGGGGCTACGAGCGTATGAGTGCATTCACTCTTCTCAGTGGAATGCGCACACGTTCCCGATTCTCAGGCGTTGTCGATGAACCGGTCGAGCACGCGCACGCCGAACTTCAGTCCGTCGACCGGCACCCGCTCGTCCACGCCGTGGAACATCCCGGCGAAGTCCAGCTCCGGCGGCAGCTGCAGCGGCGCGAAGCCGAAGCAGCGGATCCCGAGGTCGTCGAAGGACTTCGCGTCCGTACCGCCCGACAGCATGTACGGGACCGCGCGCGCAATCGGGTCCTCGGCCTTCAGGGCGCCCTGCATGGCGTCCACCAGCCGGCCGTCGAAGTCCGTCTCCAGCGCCTTGTCGCCGTGCACGTCCTCCCGCTTCACGCGGGGGCCGAGGATGCGGTCCAGGTCGGCGAAGAACTCGTCCTCGTAGCCCGGCAGGAAGCGGCCGTCGACGTGGGCCGTCGCCTGGCCGGGGATGACGTTGACCTTGTAGCCGGCGCCGAGCATGGTCGGGGCGGCCGAATTGCGCAGGGTCGCGCCGACCATCTTGGCGATGCCGCCGAGCTTGGCGAGCGTGGCGTCCATGTTGTCCGGGTCCAGGGGGGTCCCGAGCGCGTCCGAGAGCTCGTCCAGGAAGTGCCGTACGGTCTTGGTCACGCGCACCGGCCACTGGTGGCGGCCGAGCCGCCCCACGGCCTCGCACAGCTCGGTGATGGCGTTGTCGTTGTTGGTCATGGAGCCGTGGCCCGCGGTGCCCTCCACCGTGAGCCGCATCCAGTGCATGCCCTTCTGGGCGGTCTCCACGAGGTAGAGCCGCAGGTTCTCGTTCACCGTGAAGGAGAAGCCCCCGACCTCGCCGATCGCCTCGGTGACGCCCTCGAACAGGCCCGGGTGCTTGTCGACGAGGTGCCGGGCCCCGTAGGTGCCGCCCGCCTCCTCGTCGGCGAGGAAGGCCAGCACGATGTCGCGAGGGGGCTTGCGCCCGCTGCGCATCCGGTCGCGTACGACGGCAAGCGTCATCGCGTCCATGTCCTTCATGTCGACCGCGCCGCGGCCCCACACGCAGCCGTCGGCGATCTCGCCCGCGAAGGGGTCGTACGTCCAGTCGGCGGCGTTGGCCGGAACCACGTCGGTGTGCCCGTGGATCAGCAGCGCCGGCCGCGAGGGGTCCTCTCCCTCGATGCGCGCCACGGTCGAGGCGCGTCCCTTGTGCGATTCGAAGATCTGCGGCTCCAGCCCGACCTCGGCGAGCTTCTCGGCGACCCATTCCGCCGCCTTGCGCTCCCCGGGGCCCGAGTGGTCTCCGTAGTTGCTGGTGTCGATCCGGATGAGGTCCCGGCAGAGGTCGACTACCTCGTCCTCGCCGGAGACGGTCCTGCCCGCGCTCGACTCGCTCACGCTGCTTCCTCCCACTGATCAGTACCGAACGTCCCCATCCTCCCGCTCAGGACCGCTCTCCCCAAGGGCGATCCCCGGCCGTCGGGGGGTGTGATCGAGGACCCCGGAATGTTTGGTAATGTTTTCCACGTCGGAACGGCCCGCGAGGGACGCGAGACAGACACCTTGTCCGGGTGGCGGAATGGCAGACGCGCTAGCTTGAGGTGCTAGTGCCCTTTATCGGGCGTGGGGGTTCAAGTCCCCCCTCGGACACCATGGTCCAAGGACCTGAAAGAGCCGGTCAGAACGACGTGAAGTCGTTCTGACCGGCTCTTTCGTCGTGTGGTGCGGGCGGGGCGCAGGCGGGAGCGCGGGACGGGGCGGGGCCGGGCGCGGGATCAGCGCGGTCCGGTCTGCACCCACGGCCGGAGCTTCTCCGGGTTGCGGACCGCCCAGATGCGGGTGACGCGCCCGTCGGTGAGCTCGAACGCCGCCACGGTCACGGTGGCCCCGGTGTGCTGGGCGACCAGGCCCGGCCGACCGTTGACCGAGCGCTCCAGGAGCGTCAGCCCAGGGGCCCTGTCGGCGATGTGGATCAGGTACTGGGCGATGCGCTCGGCGCCCTCGACCGGGCGCAGGGCGGCGCCGACCAGGCCGCCGCCGTCGGCGATCATCGCCGCGTCGGGGGCGAGCAGACCGACGAGGGCCTTGATGTCCCTGGCCTCCCACGCCTCTTTGAACTCCCGTACCAGACCGGCTTGTCCGGCGGTCGCGGCCGTCGGGACCTGCGCGGCGCGCACGCGTCGGCGGGCCGAGGTCGCCAGCTGCCGGCAGGCCGCCGGGGTGCGGCCGATGACGGCGGCGATCTCGGCGAAGGGGTAGCGGAAGACGTCGTGCAGGACGAACGCCACGCGTTCGGCCGGCGTCATCGACTCCAGCACGACGAGGAAGGCCATGTTCACCGACTCGTCCAGGGTGACCCGGTCGGCGGGGTCCGCGAGGTCGGCCGGCCCGCCGGTCCACTCCGCACGGTCGGGCAGCGGCTCGGGGATCCATTCGCCGACGTAGCGCTCGCGCCGGGCGCGCGCCGAGCCCAGCAGGTCCAGGCAGATGCGGCCGGCCACCGTCGTCAGCCAGGCGCCGGGCGATTCGATGGCCTCCTGCCGGTGGCTCGGCATCGCGTACCAGCGCGCGTAGGTCTCCTGTACGGCGTCCTCGGCCTCGGCCAGCGACCCCAGCAGCCGGTAGGCGAGGTTGGTGAGGTGTGCGCGCTCGCCGACGATCACGCTCAGGTCCGCCCCCGGCCGGCCGGCCCCCGGAGTGGACGACGTACTCGTGCTCACGACCGCTCCCCCCGGCCCGCCTCACATTCGGCGGGGCCACGTCGTCGAACTACCGAGACCTTATCGATCTACGCCGTGAGGCAGAAGAGGGGGCCACCACCATGGCCACACTGACGACGGAGAAGCCGCACACCATCACGTTCGTGCAGATCGCGGTCGGTGCGCAGACCTTGGCCCTCTTCTTCCAGGCGGTCACCGCCGGCATGCTGCTGTCCTCGTCCCACGGCGAGCTCCTGCACGGCATAGGCGCGCGGGTGATGTACGGGGCGTCGATGCTGTACGTGCTCGCCGCGGTCCTGGCCTGGCGCCCGGGCGGCGGATCGCCCCGGCCGATCCTGTACGCGTCGGGCTTCCTCGTACTGGCCTCGGCGCAGGTGGTCCTGGGCATCGCCCGCGTCGCGTCGGTCCACGTCCCGCTCGGCGTCCTGATGTTCGCCCTGAGCCTGCTGGCCCTGAACCGCGCCCCGTCCGCCCGCCTGTCCTGACCGGCACGACATGACACGGCGCCCCGCCGCCCGGCCGGGAGGGCAGGGCAGCGGGGCGCCGGGACGGGCGGTTGCGGGGGTCAGTCGCGGGCCGCCGCGAGGTCGGCGACGCGGCCGCGGACCAGGAACCAGCCGCCGACGAGGGCGGCGGCGATGGCCGGGAGGAACATGACCGTGGTGCGGCCGACTCCGCCGTCGCTCCACATCAGGATCAGGACCGTGACGAGGAAGCCGAGGGTCACGATCTGGGTGTACGGGGCCCAGGGCAGGCGGTAGGCGGGGCGTTCGACCAGGCCGTTCTGCGCGCGGCGCCAGAAGAACAGGGAGCAGATCATGACCATCGCCCAGGTACCGAGGATGCCGATGGAGGCGAGGTTGAGGACGATCTCGAAGGCTTCGCCGGGCATCCAGTAGTTCAGGCCGACGCCCGCGACGCCGAAGGCGGCGGTGAACAGGACGCCGCCGTAGGGGACCTTGCCCTTGTTCATGACGCCGGTGAACTTCGGGGCGGAGCCGGACAGGGACATCGAGCGCAGGATGCGGCCGGTGGAGTAGAGGCCGGAGTTCAGGCTGGAGAGGGCGGCCGTCAGGACGACGAGGTTCATGACGCCCGCGGCGCCGGGGACGCCGAGCTTGTCGAAGACGGTGACGAAGGGGCTCTGGTCCGAGCTGTACGCCGTGTAGGGCAGGAGGAGGGCGAGGAGAACGACCGAGCCGACGTAGAAGAGGCCCACGCGCCACATGATCGAGTTGATGGCCTTCGGCATGATCTTCTCGGGGTTCTCGGTCTCACCGGCGGCGACGCCGCAGAGCTCGACGGAGGCGTACGCGAAGACCACGCCCTGGATGACCAGGAGCATCGGGAGGACGCCGGAGGGGAAGAGGCCGCCGTTGTCGGTGATGTTGGCGAGGCCCGGGGTGTTGCCGCCGATGTCGTGGCTGGTGGCGACGAGCCAGATGCCGACGATCAGGAAGACGACGAGGGCCGCGACCTTGACGAGGGAGAACCAGAACTCCATCTCGCCGAAGTACTTCACCGAGATCAGGTTGGCGGTGAGCACGATGGCGAGGGCGATGAAGGCGAGGACCCACTGGGGGACGTCGGTGAACATCGACCAGAAGTGGGCGTAGGTCGCGGCGGCCGTGATGTCGGCGACGGTGGTCGTGGACCAGTTCAGGAAGTACAGCCAGCCGGCCGTGTAGGCGCCCTTCTCCCCCATGAACTCGCGCGCGTACGAGACGAAGGCGCCGGAGGACGGGCGGTACAGGACGAGCTCGCCGAGGGCCCGTACGACGAAGAAGGCGAAGACTCCGCACACCGCGTAGGCGATCGCGAGCGAGGGGCCCGCGCCGGCCAGGCGGCCGCCGGCGCCGAGGAACAGGCCGGTGCCTATCGCCCCGCCGATCGCGATCATGTTGATGTGGCGGGACTTGAGGTCCTTGCTGTACCCCTCGTCACCGGCGTCGACATGGCGGGTCGGCGCCGGGGCGGGGGCCTCGGTCAAGGTGCGGTCACTCAGGTCACTCATGTAGGACTTCGCCTTCGATGGTGGGACAAGGCAGTGCCCGGACCGCGGCGCAGGGAAGCCGGATGGTGTCCCCTGTGCTGCGATCCGGGTGTTTTGGTCGCAACAGGAGACCATGAGGCTCCGCTCCCCTCCAAAAGCACCCCCTGCACGCCGAAGCCCCCGACGACCTTGGAAACGGGTGTCGGGGGCTTCGTAGGGGCTGGAAAGCGAGGTCAGTCGCCGGGAGTGCCCTCCGCGGCCTGGTCGAGGCGGAAAGCCTCGTTCCCCAGGCCGATACGGGCGTGCACCTCGGGGCGGCTGCGGCGCAGCACGGCTCCGTAGACCAGGCCGATCACGACGGCGGCGCCGATGATGCCGGGCAGCAGCCAGCTGAGCACGGAGCCCTTCTCGGCGCCGACCAGGACGCCGAAGTCCTTGACCGTGTAGACGGCGATGGCGAGGAGGGCGAGGCCGGCGGTGCCGGCCGCGACGAGCCGCCAGACCTGGGCGCCGGCGGTGCCGCGGCGGACGAAGAAGGCGATGACGGCGAAGGAGGCGGCGGCCATGAGGAGGGTCACGCCGAGGGCGCCGACGCTGCCCATCCAGGTGAACAGGTGCAGGACCGGGGTGGTGGGGTCGGGCAGCTGCACCTTGAGGGAGGGGTCGGCGGGCGCCTTGTCCTCGGTGAGGGCGAAGGCGATCACGACGAGGGCTGCGATGCCGGTCTGGAGCAGGGAGCCGGTGGCGGGGGCGCCGGTGCCGGGGTTGGTACGGCCGAAGGTGGCCGGGAGCAGGCCCTCGCGGCCCATGGCGAAGGCGTAGCGGGCGACCACGTTGTGGAAGCTGAGCATGGCCGCGAACATGCCGGTCACGAAGAGGACGTGCAGGACGTCGGTGAAGGCGGTGCCGAGGCGGGCCTCGGTGAGCTGGAAGAGCAGGGTGGGGCCGGCCTCGCCCGCGGCCTTGACCACCTCGGAGGGTCCGGTGGCGACGGTGAGGGCCCAGGCGCTCACGGCGAAGAAGAGGGCGACGAAGCCGACGGCGAGGAACATCACGCGCGAGACGACGATGTGCGGCTTGCTGGTCTCCTCGGCATAGACCGGGGACTGCTCGAAGCCGACGAAGGCGGCGATGCAGAAGCAGAGGGCGGTGCCGAAGCCGGCCCCGCCGAGGGTCTCGGGGTTGAAGGCGTGGAGCGAGAGGCCTTCGGCGGCCGGCTTGCTGATGGCGGCGATGTCGAAGACGACGACGAGGAGGCACTCGACGAGGAGGAGGACCCCGAGGACCTTGGCGTTGAGGTCGATCTTGAGCCAGCCGAGCGCCCCGGTGGCGGCGACCGCGAGCAGGGCCGGGATCCACCAGGCGAGCTCGATGTCCAGGTAGGTGGCGAAGAGGCCGGATATCTCGAAGCCGAGGATGCCGAAGACGCCGACCTGCATGGCGCTGTACGCGACGAGGGCGACGAGGGAGGCGGCCGCGCCGGCGGTGGGGCCGAGGCCGCGGGCGATGTACGCGTAGAAGGCGCCGGCGTTGTGGACGTGGCGGCTCATCTCGGCGTAGCCGACGCTGAAGAGCGCGAGGACGGCGCCGAGGATGACGAAGAGCAGCGGCTGGCCGACGATGCCCATGACCCCGAAGGTCGTGGGCATGACACCCGCCACCACCATCAGGGGCGCGCTGGCGGCGAGTACCGACAGGAGCAGGCTGGCGGTGCCGAGGCGGCCGGCGCGCAGGGCCCTGTCCTGGCCCTTGTACGTACTGATCTCGGCCGGGTCTTGGAGCGTGGAGGATCTGCCCGTCGGCATGGCGGCGTCCTTTCGGGGGCGCGGTTCTCTCGGGGGCGGAGCGGACTTGCGGGTGCTTGCGGGGGTGCGGGGGTGCGGGGTGCTGGGTGCTGGCGGTGGCTTACGGGGCCTTCGGGGCGGGGCGGCGCCCGGTCAGGCGGTGCCGAGGGCGACGCCCCGGGCGGCGAGGAAGGCCTTCTGCGGGTCCCGGTCCGGATAGGACCAGGGGGCGCGGGTGGCATGGCTGCCGATGCGATGGAAGAGGGCCGCGGCCTCGGCGGGGCGGCCCTCGCAGAGTTTGGCGTGAGCGAGGAAGTTGAGGTCGACCCGGTTGCGGGGGTGGTCGTCGCGCTCCCACTCCAGCCACCAGTCGAAGGCGGAGCGCAGCACCTGGCGGGCGCGGCGGCCGGCCCAGTGGGCGGCTGCCGCCTCGGGCGAGTGGCCGTGCGTGGCGGCCAGCACCCGGTACCGCTCGGCGTGCGCGACGACGGGGAGGACGGCGAGCGGGGAGTCCGCCGGGGACTCCTCGGCGGCCCAGGACGCGAAGTCGTAGACCTCGTGCAGCGGGTCCTGACCGGAGACGAGGACGCGTTCGGCCAGTTTCGCGACCATCAGGTGATGGGCGTGGTGGTGCTCGCGGTGGCGGGCCCGGACCTGGTCGAAGTGCCGGCTGAACTCCTCCTCGCTGCCGAAGGCGCGGGAGAGGAGGAGCAGCCCGAGCCAGGGGGTGGGATCCGCCGGGTGCAGGGCGGCGGCCCGGCGGCAGGCCTCCTCGGCCGCGGCCGGGGTGCCCTTGTGGCGCAGGGCGCCGAAAACGGCGGCGCAGGCGAGCAGGGTCGCGGCGTCGGCGCTCTCCGGTTCGGCGAGCAGCCACTCCCGGGCCCAGGCGGTGGCCGCCGGGGTCTGGGCGAGGACGACGACGCGGTGGCCGCGGCGGTCCCAGTCGTCACCGGTGCCGACGAGGAGGGCGCGGGCCCGGGCCCACCGACCCTGGGTGAACTGGGACCGGACGTCGACGAGTTCGGCGTCGCACAGGGCCGGGTCGAAGAGCTGGGCGTCCCGCTTGCGGGCGCGGCCGAGGGGCGGCGGAGGCGGGGACATCCGCGGGTTTCCCTCCAGGACGCGGGCGGACGTGGGTCAGCGGTGGCCGGTACTCGCGCGGGGGCGCACGCGAGGGGTTCGGCCGGGCGGTTCGGGGGATCGCGACGGTGAGCGCGCCGGTGATCACGCACAGCAAAGCGGTACGCCCAGCTCCGCGTCAAGGTCCAGTCCACTGCGTGGCGGGTTTCAACTGCTGCGAGGGGGGTGCGAGTTGGGTGAACGGTCCACTTCCGGGAGGTGTCCGCACCGTCTCGTAGGGTGGCCGCATGACTGCATATGATGATCTTCCCCCCTATCTGCTGGGGTTCCCGGGGCCGTTGCGCGATCAGCTGGTCGCGGCCGTGCTGAGCGGGGCGAAAACCAGCACCACCGGCCTGCTCGCGGAGTACGAGGCCGAGAAGGAGCCCCTGCCGGAGCCCGGCACGCGGTCGCTGCTGGTCGATTCCGCGGAGCACGGGGTGGCGGTGGTGGAGGTGACCGCCGTGGAGGTGCTGCGGCTGGGGGACATCGGGCTCCGGCACGCGCTCGACGAGGGCGAGGGGTACGCGTCGGTGGCCGAATGGCGTACGGCACACGAGGAGTTCTGGCACAGCGACCCGGTGCGCGGGGTGATCGGTGACCCGGGGTTCACGGTCGACGACGACACCCTCGTCATCGCGGAGCGGTTCCGGGTCACCGAACGGCTGGTCTGACGCCGGCCCGCCGGCTTTCGGCGGGGCCCGGGGGCCGGTCAGCCGACGGCGCGGGCGGCGGCGCGGCCAGCCGCGCGGCCCGAGAAGATGCAGCCGCCGAGGAAGGTGCCCTCCAGGGCCCGGTAGCCGTGCACCCCGCCGCCGCCGAATCCGGCCGCCTCGCCCGCCGCGTAGACGCCCGGCAGCGGTTCGCCGGAGCCGGTCAGGACGCGCGAGGAGAGGTCGGTCTCCAGGCCGCCCAGGGACTTGCGGGTCAGGATCGAGAGCCGTACCGCGATCAGCGGCCCGGCCTTGGGGTCCAGGATCCGGTGCGGGGCGGCCGTGCGGATCAGCTTGTCACCGAGGTACCTGCGGGCCCCGTGGATGGCCGTGACCTGGAGGTCCTTGGTGAAGGGGTTGGCGATCTCCCGGTCGCGGGCCACGATCTCGCCCCGGACCGTGGCCTCGTCCAGGAGGTCCTCCTCGGTGACCGCGTTCATCCCGCGGACCAGGGCGGACAGGTCGCGCTCGACGACGAAGTCGGCCCCCTTGTCCATGAAGGCCCGCACCGGGGCCGGTACGGCCTGACGCGCCCGGGTGAAGACGTCGCGCACCGACTTGCCCGTGAGGTCCGGGTTCTGCTCGGAGCCGGACAGCGCGAACTCCTTCCCGATGATGCGCTCGTTGAGCACGAACCAGGTGTGGTCGTGGCCGGTCTTCATGATGTGGTCGAGGGTGCCGAGGGTGTCGAAGCCCGGGAAGAGCGGCACGGGCAGCCGCCTGCCGGTCGCGTCCAGCCACAGCGGGGAGGGGCCGGGCAGGATGCGGATGCCGTGCCGGGCCCAGATCGGGTCCCAGTTCTGGATGCCCTCGGTGTAGTGCCACATCCGGTCCTTGTTGATGTGGCTGGCCCCCGCCCGCTCCGCGATGCCGAGCATCAGACCGTCCACGTGCGCCGGGACCCCCGACAGCATCCGCTGGGGCGGGGTGCCGAGCCGGTCGGGCCACTGGGCGCGGACGAGGTCGTGGTTGCCACCGATGCCGCCGCTGGTGACGATCACGGCCTGGGCCCGCAGGGAGAAGGTCCCGGTGGCCTCGCGGCTGCTGGCGGTGCCCCGTACGGCGTCGGAGGGTTCCAGGATCTCGCCCGTCACGGTGTCCACCGCGCCGGCCGTGGCGGAGAGCCCGGTGACGCGGTGGCGGAACGCGAACCGGACCAGACCGCGGGCCACGCCGGCCCGGACCCGCCGTTCGAAGGGCTCCACCAGGCCGGGGCCGGTGCCCCAGGTGATGTGGAAGCGGGGGACGGAGTTCCCGTGGCCGTTGGCGTCGTAGCCCCCGCGCTCGGCCCAGCCGACCACCGGGAAGAAGCGGACGCCCTGCGCGTGCAGCCAGGAACGCTTCTCGCCGGCCGCGAAGTCGACGTAGGCCTCGGCCCAGCGGCGCGGCCAGGCGTCCTCCTCGCGGTCGAATCCGGCGGTGCCCAGCCAGTCCTGGAGGGCCAGGTCGTGGCTGTCCTTGATCCGCATCCGGCGCTGCTCGGGCGAGTCCACGAAGAACAGCCCGCCGAAGGACCAGTGCGCCTGGCCGCCGATCGACTGCTCCGGCTCCTGGTCGAGCAGGATGACCTTGCGGCCCGCGTCGACGAGCTCGGCGGTGGCCACGAGCCCCGCGAGCCCGGCTCCGATCACGATCACGTCAGCGTCGTACGTCATGCGGTTACCCGTCCTCCGTCGATGGTGGGGCAGATCCTTGGCTACGGAGCGGTAACCAGTCAACAGCGGTGGTTGGATGACCTGTGTGAGTGCCGCTGATGAAGTACTGGACGTGGTGGACCGGGACGACCGGGTCGTCGGGCAGGCCCCGCGGGGCGAGGTGTACGCGCAGGGGCTGATCCACCGCTGTGTGTTCGTGCGGGCCGTGGACGCGCGGGGGCGGGTCTTCGTGCACCGGCGGACCGCCTCGAAGCTGGTCTTCCCCTCGTACTACGACATGTTCGTGGGCGGAGTGGTGGGCGCGGGCGAGAGCTACCCGCAGGCCGCGCTGCGCGAGGCCGAGGAGGAGCTGGGCGTACGGGGGCTGGCGCAGCCGACGCCGCTGTTCAAGTTCCTGTACGAGGGTCCGGGCGGGGCCTGGTGGTCGTACGTGCACGAGGTGCGGTGCGAGCTGCCGGTGGACCCGCAGGCCTCGGAGGTCGACTGGCACACGTACCTCACGCCGCAGGAGCTGGACCGGCGGGTGACGGGCGGGGAGTGGGCCTGGGTGCCGGACGGGCTGGAGGCGTACCGGCGGCTGCGCGCGCACCCGGACTTCCACCAGTAGATTTGTCGGGTGATCGACTTCGTCAAGGACGTGCGCCTCTGGTTCGCACCCTCGCGGCTGAGGGACGAGGGCGAGACCCCCGACTACCGCTTCTCGCTGGCCAACGAACGGACCTTCCTCGCCTGGATCCGGACCGCGCTGGCCCTGGTGGGCGGCGGGTTCGCCGTGGACCAGTTCCTGCCGGACCTGCGCTGGGGGGTGCGGGTCGGGATGGCCCTCACGCTGCTCGCGGTGGGTGCGGCCTGTGCGCTGCGGGCGGTGAACCACTGGGTGCGGTGCGAGCGGGCGATGCGGCGGGGTGAGGACCTGCCGCTGTCGCGGTTCCCGGTGCTGTTGAGCCTGGGTGTGGGGCTGGTGGCGGTGGCGATGGTGCTGGTCGTGCTGCTCGGCTGGACGACGGGGCAGTGAGCGCCCCGGGCCCGGACCGCGATGCCGGACTGCAGCCCGAACGGACCCGGCTCGCGTGGCGGCGTACGACGCTGGCCTGCTCGGTCGTGGCGGTGCTGGCGCTGCGGCAGGCGCTGCGCGGGTCCGGTTCGCCGGTGGAGCTGGCCGGGGCGGCGGTCATCGCGCTGATCTGGCTGGCGTTCCTGTGGGTGGCCCACCGGCGGATCCGGGAGCTGGCGGCGGGCCGGCCGCGGCCGCTCGCGCCGCAGGCGGCGCTGGCGGCGGTGGCGTGCACGGCGGCGCTTGCGGTGTTCGCCATGGCGGTGATCGTCTGAGCTCCGCCTCCGGTGTGATGATCGCGCTTCGCCACGCCGCTGCGACACAACGGGCGATACCCGACAATCCGCACTAACCTCGGCGCCATGACGACGCTGCACCACGAACACCCCACGCACCAGCACACGCACGGCGCGGACTGCGGCCACCAGGCGGTCTCGCACGGCGACCACGTCGACTACGCCCACGACGGCCACCTGCACCGGGAGCACTCGGGCCACTGGGACGAGTGCGAGCCCAGCGGGCACACCACGCACGACGGACACGCGCACGCGCACGGCGCGGACTGCGGGCACGAGTCGGTCCGGCACGGCGATCACGTGGACTACCTGCACGACGGCCACCGGCACGCGGAGCACGACGGACACTACGACGACCACTGACGCGCTCCGGTCGGGCACTGACGTGCGCCGGCCCGTGCCGACATGCACTGACGTGCGCTGACGCGTGCCGAATACCACCCGCCCTCCCCCGGGGCCGCGACGGCTGGCAGGATGCCGACCGTTCGTCAAAGCGACCCGGGGAGAGCGCAGATGTCCGTCGAAGAGCCGTACCTCGTCCAGCCCGCTCCGGGGGTGTACGCCTACGTCCAGCCGGACGGCGGCTGGTGCCTCAACAACGCGGGGTTCGTGACCGACGGGGGCCGGACCCTGCTCGTCGACACGGCCGCCACCGAACGGCGGGCCCTGGCCCTGCGCGACGCGGTCGTGGCGGCCGGGGCGCCGCTGCCCCGCACCGTGGTCAACACCCACCACCACGGCGACCACACCTACGGCAACGGCGTCTTCACCCCCGAGGCGCTGATCCTCGGCCACGACAACGCGCGGTCCGAGCAGCTCGCCGCCGGGCACCAGCTGGAGCTGATCTGGCCCGCCACGGACTTCGGCGCGGTCGACATCGTCCCGCCCGACCTCACCTACAGCGACCGGGCGACCCTGCACGTCGGCGCGACGGAGGTGCGGGTCATCCACCCGGGCGTCGCGCACACCACCGGGGACTCGGTCGTGTGGCTGCCCGGGCAGCGGGTGATGTTCACCGGCGACCTGGTCTTCGCCGGCGGCACCCCGTTCCTGGCGATGGGCTCCCTGGCCGGTTCGCTGCGGGCGCTGGAGCTGCTGCGCTCGCTGGACGCGGAGACCGTCGTACCGGGCCATGGACCGCTGACCGACCCCTCCGCCTACGACTCCACCGAGCGCTACCTGCGCTACGTGGCCGAGACCGCCCGGGAGGGCCGGGCCAAGGGGCTGTCCCCGCTGGAGGTGGCCCAGCAGGCCGATCTCGGCGAGTTCGGGGCCTGGCGGGAGAGCGAGCGGCTGGTCGCGAACGTGCACCGGGCGTACGCGGAGCTGGCCGGGAAGCCCGAGGGGGCGCCCCTGGACATCCTTGCCGTCCTGACGGACATGACGGTGATGAACGGCGGAACACCGATCCTCTGCCACGCCTGAGACAGCCGGGCGGAAAGCCGGGCGGAAGGGTTTCCTTCCGCCCGCACTCTGGACGACATACCGACTGGTCGGCATGATGGCTCGCGACGGTGCTCCGACGCACCGCCGCTCTTCCCCTCGTCGACTCGCACGGAGGTGCGCACCATGACCTCAGCCCCGGCCGACCCGCGCGGCCTGGACCTGGAGCGACTGCGCGGTCATCTCGACCGGGCCCGGCCGGGGCTCGTGTCCGGGGCGCTGCGCGGCCGGCTCATCGAGGGCGGCCGGTCGAATCTCACGTACGAGATCACCGACGGGACCGCCCGCTGGGTGGTCCGCCGGCCGCCGCTGGGCCACGTCCTGGCCACCGCTCACGACATGCGGCGCGAGCACCGGGTGATCGAGGCGTTGCACGGCACGGCCGTGCCGGTGCCGGAGCCGCTGCTCCTGTGCGAGGACGAGGCCGTGCTCGGGGCGCCGTTCTACGTCATGGAGTTCGTGGACGGGGTGCCGTACCGGACGGCCGAGCAGCTCGCCGCGATCGGCCCGGAGCGGACCCGGCGGGCGGTGCTGGGGCTGGTGGACACCCTGGTCGAGCTGCACGCGGTGGACCCGCAGGCGGTGGGCCTGGGCGACTTCGGCCGGCCGGAGGGCTTCCTCGACCGGCAGTTGCGGCGCTGGGGCAAGCAGCTCGCGGCCTCCCGGGGCCGGGAGCTCGCCGGGATCGACGAGCTGCACGGCGCGCTCGGCCGCAGGCTCCCCGACTCCCCCGCCCCCACCGTGGTGCACGGGGACTTCCGGCTCGACAACGTGCTGATCGGCGGCCCGGACGACACCATCCGGGCGGTGCTGGACTGGGAGATGTCCACGCTCGGGGATCCGCTGACCGACCTCGGGCTGCTCGTGATGTACAGCTCGGACCTGGGCCTGACCGGATCGCCGGTCAGTACGACGAGCGGGGCGCCGGGCCATCCGACGCCGGCGGAGCTCGTCGAGCGCTACGCCGCCCGCTCGGGGCGCGACACCGGGGCCATCGCCTGGTACACGGCCTTCGCCTGGTTCAAGCTCGCCGTGATCCTCGAGGGCATCCACTACCGCTACACGCTGGGGCAGACCGTCGGAGCGGGCTTCGACCGGATCGGCGAGCTGGTCCCGGTCTTCATCGAGCACGGACTGACCACTCTCCAGGACCGCCAGGACCTCCAGGAAGGCTGAGGCACTCACCCATGGATTTCGCATTCGACGCCCGGACCGAGGAACTCCGCGAGCGGCTGCTCGCGTTCATGGAGGAGTACGTCTACCCGGCGGAGCCCGTCGCCGCCGAGCAGCGCGCACGGCTGGCCTCGCCCTGGGACACCCCGGCCGTCTTCGGTGAACTGAAGGCCGAGGCGCGCCGTCAGGGGCTGTGGAACCTCTTCCTCCCCAGTGCCGAGCACGGCGCGGGGCTGACCAACCTCCAGTACGCGCCGCTCGCCGAGATCACCGGGCGCAGCCCGCACCTGGCACCCATGGCCACCAACTGCGCGGCTCCGGACACCGGGAACATGGAGCTGCTCGCCCAGTTCGGGAACGAGGAGCAGCACAAGCAGTGGCTGGAGCCGCTGCTGGCCGGGGAGATCCGGTCCGCCTTCGCGATGACCGAGCCCGAGGTGGCCTCGTCGGACGCCACGAACATCGAGACGCGGATCGAGCGCTCGGCGGACGGTGACGAGTACGTGGTCACCGGCCGGAAGTGGTTCATCTCGGGGGCGATGAACCCGGACTGCCGGATCTTCATCGTGATGGGCAAGACCGACCCGGAGGGCGCCGACCCGCGCCGCCAGCAGTCGATGATCCTGGTGCCGCGCGACACGCCGGGGGTCGAGGTGCGCCGGGCCATGACGGTGTACGGGTACGAGGACCACGACCACGGCGGCCACGCCGAGGTGGTCTTCGACGGGGCCCGGGTTCCGGCAGCGAACCTGATCGGCGAGGAGGGCACCGGCTTCGCCATCGCCCAGGCCCGGCTCGGCCCGGGCCGTATTCACCACTGCATGCGGCTGATCGGGATGGCGGAGCGGGCGATCGAGCTGATGTGCCGGCGCGCGGTGGAACGTACCGCCTTCGGCAAGCCGCTGGCCGCCCAGGGTGTCGTGCAGAACTGGATCGCCGATGCCCGGGTCACGGTGGAGCAGCTGCGGCTGCTGGTGCTGAAGACGGCCTGGCTGATGGACACGGTCGGGAACCGGGGCGCACACACCGAGATCCAGGCCATCAAGATCGCGACACCGCGGGCGGTGGTGCGGATCCTCGACGACGCGGTGCAGCTGCACGGCGCGGGCGGGGTGAGCCAGGACTTCCCGCTGGCCGAGTTGTGGGCGGCCGCGAGGACCCTGCGGTTGGCCGACGGACCGGACGAGGTGCACCAGCGGTCTTTGGCACGGCGGGAGTTGAAGCAGTACGCGGCCGGTCGGCCGTGAACGTGTGGGAATCGTGCAGGAGTTCGCATGAACTCGTGTACGGGGTGAAGGCGATGCGGGGGACCCTTTAAGAAACCTTGTTGAATAACCCCGCACCCCCAAGGCGTTCTTGATTTGCGCCTGTCAATCGGAAGAGGGTTCTCCAGAAGGTCTGACGCCCCACACGTCAAACACGAGGAGAACCCTCCAGATGGCAACTCACAAGCGCTCGCGCGGTTTCCGGTACGCGGCAGTCGGCACGGGAGCGGCCGCGGCCACTGCCGTGACCCTGCTCGCCTCCCCCTTCGCGGGGGCGGCGGCACCGGCCGAAGGCACCGTGTACGGCCTCGGCGCGCCCGGCGCGATCAGCGGTAGTTACGTCGTCATACTCGACGCATCCGCGAACAAGGAACAGCTCGCCCGCAAGTACGGAGGCGAGCTGAAGCGCTCCTACGGCTCCGGCGTCAACGGTTTCTCGGCCGCGGGCCTGAGCGAGACCGAGGCCAAGCGGCTCGCCGCGGACCCGGCCGTCGGCAAGGTCGTACAGAACAAGAAGTTCACCATCAACGCCACCCAGACCAACCCGCCCTCATGGGGGCTGGACCGGATCGACCAGACCGCCCAGGCGGGCGACAAGAAGTACAACTACCCCGACAGCGGCGGCGAGGGGGTGACGGCCTACGTCATCGACACCGGCGTGCGCACCACCCACAAGGACTTCGGTGGCCGCGCGACGTCCGGCTTCGACGCGGTCGACAACGACGACAGCGCCGACGACGGCAACGGCCACGGCACGCACGTGGCCGGCACCATCGCGGGCACCGCGCACGGCGTCGCCAAGAAGGCGAAGGTCGTCGGGGTGCGGGTGCTCGACGACAACGGCTCCGGCACCACCGAGCAGGTGGTAGCCGGCATCGACTGGGTCACGCAGAACCACTCGGGGCCCTCGGTGGCCAACATGAGCCTGGGCGGCGGCGTCGACGAGGCCCTCGACGAGGCGGTGCGCCGGGCCATCGCCTCGGGCGTCACCTTCGCCGTGGCGGCGGGCAACGAGTCGTCCGACGCCGGTCAGGGCTCGCCGTCCCGGGTCACGGAGGCGATCACGGTCGCCTCCAGCACGATCGACGACGCGCAGTCCTCGTTCTCCAACTTCGGCTCCGTGGTGGACCTGTACGCGCCGGGCTCGGACATCACGTCCACCTGGAACGACAGTGACACGGGAACGAAGACGATCTCCGGCACGTCCATGGCCACCCCGCACGTGGCGGGCGCGGCGGCGGTCTACCTCGCCGGGCACCCGACGGCGACGCCGGCGCAGACAGCCGCGGCTCTGACGGGGGCGGCCACGTCCGGCGCGGTCACCAACCCGTCGGCGGGCACGGCGAACAAGCTGCTGAAGGTGGCCCCGTAGTCGACGGCCCGTGGGTCCGCCCGTCGGGCGGACCCACGGGCCCGTGCCCTGTCCGGGGGGTCAGGGACGCAGAGCGCGCAGCAGCAGGTCGGCGAGGTGATCGGCGACCTGCTGCGGCGTGAGCGGGCCGTCCGCCCGGTACCAGGTCGACAGGTGGTGGACGGACCCGAAGTGGTAGTCCACCACGAGGTCGGCGGGGGTGGCGCTGGAGAACGCCCCCGTACGCTGACCCTCCTCGACCAGCGCCCGGAAGCGCTCGTGGTAGCGCCGGCGCTCCGCCCGCACCTGCTTGAACTTCTCCGGGCTGAGCTGGTGCATCGACCGGAAGAAGATCATCGCGTCGTCGAGGTTCTCGATGGTGGTGACGACCACGTCGGCGGCCGCGGCGCGCAGCCGCTCCTCGACGGGCGCGTCGGAGTCGGCCACCGCGTCCAGGCGCTGCTGCTGGAGCCGCAGCATCCGCGCGTACACCTCGTGCAGCAGGTCGTCCTTGGACCCGAAGTAGTGGTAGAGCGCGCCCTTCGTGACGCCGGCCGCCTCGACGATCTCCTGGACCGAGGTGCGGTCGTAGCCGCGCTCGGCGAAGAGCCGGGTGGCGACGGCCAGCAGCCGCTGCGGTACCGGGGCTTCGTGCGTGCCTGCGGGTTCCGTGGTCCTGGCCGCCATGGCGCTGACCTTCCCTTCCTGTTTCCTGCCTGGTCACTGGGACCAGCTGTACGACCGTCCGACTGTTTTCAGCCGCGATCGCGCAGTTCCCGTCGCAGGATCTTGCCACTGGTCGTCTTCGGAAGGACAGGCAGGATCTCGACCTGACGCGGGTATTTGTACGCGGCGATGCGCTCGGCGCAGTAGGCGGACAGCTCCGCCGGCTCCACCGAGGTGCCGGGGCGCAGGCTCACGTACGCCTTGACGCTCTCCCCGCGGTACGCGTCCGGTACGCCGACCACCGCGGCCTCGCGGACGGCGGGGTGGGTGTACAGCACGTCCTCGACCTCCCGCGGCCAGACCTTGAAGCCGGAGGCGTTGATCATGTCCTTCTTGCGGTCGACGACGTAGAGCCAGCCGTCCGGGTCCATGAATCCGACGTCGCCGGTGCGCAGTTCGCCCTCCGGGAAGGCCTTGGCGGTATCGGCGGGCAGACCCCAGTAGCCGGGCACCACCTGCGGGCCGCGGACGGCGATCTCACCGGTCTCGCCGAAGGGGACCTCGGCTCCGCGCTCGTCGAGGATGCGGACGACGGTGTCGGCGCCGGGCAGCCCTACGGAGAGCGTCCCGGAGACGGGGTCGACGGGAGCCTCCAGGTGTACGGGGACGCTGGCGCAGGGGGCGGTGCACTCGGTGAGGCCGTAGCCGTTGCGGAGGTAGAAGCCGAAGGCGGTGCGCAGGCGCTCGACGAGCGCGGGCGGCAGCGGGGCGCCGCCGGAGGAGATCACCCGGAACGAGGCGAAGTGGTCGCGGGTGACACCGGGGTGGGCGGCGAGGGCCATGAAGGCGGTGGCCGGGCCGACGGTGTAGGCGGGGCGGTGTTCGAGGAAGGCGTCGAGGACGGCGCCCGCGTCGAAGCGGTGGGCGAGGACCAGGGTGCCGGCGTTGGCGAAGCAGGCGGCGAGCTCGCAGACCATGCCGGTGATGTGGAAGAGCGGCGCGAGGGCGAAGTACGTGGCGCCCTCGGGCAGGGGGTGGGAGGTGACCTGGCGGACGGCGTTGTACGTGAGCGCGCCGTGCGGGTTCATCGCGCCCTTGGGGGTACCGCTGGTGCCGGAGGTGTAGCTGATCAGGGCGGTGTCGGCGGCGGTCAGGTCCGGGCCGTCCGGCGCGGGCCGCCTGCCGCGGGCCACGGTCAGGAGGTCGGCGGGGCCGAGGCCGACGAGGTCGGCGGCGTCCGGGCCGGCCGGATGCTCCCGGCCGGGCACCGCGTCCGGCGCGTCCGGCACGTCCGGCGCGGCCGCCTGGGCCGGCACGAACGGCCGGGCGGGGGCGGCGGCCCGGTCCGGCGCCGGGCCGAAGAGCCGGGGGTCGTTGCGCGTCTGGAAGTCCAGGTCCGACGTGGTCAGCACGGTCCGCACGGCGCTGTCCCGCGCGGCCTCGCGCACGTACGCCGTCCACGCCCGGCCTTCGCAGACGAGCGCGGCGGCTCCCGAGTCGCGGAGGATGTGCTCGACCTCGCCCGACTTGTACATGGGGTTGAGCGGGACGACGACGGCCCCGGCCTTCCAGGCGGCGAGGACGGCGAGCACGAAGTGCGGGGTGTTCTGCAGCATGACGGCGACCCGGTCCCCGCGCCGGACGCCCCGCGCCGCGAGGTGACCGGCGACGGAGTCGGAGAGCGCGTCGGCCTCGGCGTAGCCGATCCGGCCGTCGAAGTAGGCCAGCGCGGTGCGCTCGGGGGCCCGGGCGGCGGCCTCGCGGAAGGCGTGCAGCACGGTGGGCGGCGGGTCGACGGGCTCCCGCTGGACCTCGGTGAGCCGCCCGAGCCAGGGCTTCGCGGCGTACAGGGATGCCCGGGAGGTCCTGGAGTCCTGCGAGGGGGTCACCGGGTCTCCCATTTCTGCTGGAGGTGGTTCATGCCGCTCAGCCAGCGATCCGGCTCGGTGGCGCGGGCGGCGTAGAAGTCGGCGACCTCGGGGTGCGGGAGGATCAAGAATCGGCCCTTCTCCATGCCGTCGAACAGCGCGTCCGCGACCGCTTCCGGCTCGATCGCGGTCGGCGCGAGAACGAGTTCGCCCGCCGAACCCGCGGCGGTCAGCATGTCGGTGCGGACCCCCTGCGGACAGATGGCGTGGACCTGGACCCCCCGGTGGCGGTAGGTCAGCGAGAGCCATTCGGCGAAGGCGAGCGCACCGTGCTTCGTGACACTGTACGGGGCCGCTCCGATCATGGTCAGCAGCCCTGCGGCCGAGACCGTGGACACGAAGCGGCCGCTCCCCCGCTCCAGCCAGTCGGGCAACAGCAGTCTGGCGGCGCGCACGTGGGCCATGACGTTGGTGTCCCAGGCCGCCTCCCAGACGGCCTCGTCGGCGAAGGCGTCGCCGCCGGAGGCGAGCCCGGCGTTGGCGCAGTAGATGTCGACCGTCCCGCCGAGGGCCTCGCGAGCCTCGTCCACGACGGCCGAGGCGTCGCCCGGCACCGGGATCGCCCGCGCGCCGATGGCCCCGGCGACCGCGGCGGCCCTGGCCGGGTCGAGGTCGTTGACCACCACCGTGGCGCCCTCGGCCGCGAAGCGGTGGGCGAGGGCGGCGCCGATGCCGCCGCCCGCGCCGGTGACGACGACTCGCTGGTCCTGGTACGCGCTCACGGGGTCCACCTCTCGTGCGGCCGGATGCCGGATCGTGGGCAGACTAACCAGTCGGTATGTCAGGAGGAAAGGGGCGTGACTCGTAGCGTGGCCGGATGACGCTGTCGCGACGCGGGGTGCTGGGGCTGGCGGGAGCCATCGGGTCGGCGGGCGCCCTGGGGGCGGCGGGGCGCACCGGGCCCACTGGAACCACGGGGACCACAGGTACCCCCGGGACCACCGGCGCCACCGGAACCGCCCGGACCGCCGGTGCCCGGGCGGTCATCGGGGCGGCCGGCCGGGTGCGTACCGGTCTCGATCGGCTCGCCGCGGACGGGTACGCCGCGCTGGCCGGGGAGAAGGTCGGGGTGGTCACCAACCCCACCGGGATCACCGCCGACGCCCGGCACCTGGTCGACGTACTGCACGCGGACGAACGGGTCGACCTGGTCGCGGTGTTCGGGCCCGAGCACGGGTTCCGCGGGACGGCGCAGGCGGGTGGGTCCGAGGGGGCCTCCCGGGATCCGGCGACGGGACTGCCGGTGTACGACACGTACGGCCGGAGCGGGCAGCAGCTCGCGGACGTCTTCACGGCGGCCGGGATCGACACCGTCGTCTTCGACATCCAGGACGTCGGGGCCCGCTTCTACACCTACATCTGGACCCTCTACGACTGCATGCGCGCGGCCGCGCTCGCCGGCAAGGCGGTGGTGGTGCTGGACCGGCCCAATCCGGTGGGCGGCCGGCGGGCCGCGGGGCCCGTACTGGAGCGGCCGTACGCGAGCTTCGTCGGGCGGGAGCCGATCGCCCTCGCGCACGGGATGACGGCGGCCGAACTGGCCCGGCTCTTCAACGGCGAGTTCCTGACGGACAGGCCCGTCCGGCTGCGGACGGTGCCCCTGTCCGGGTGGCGGCGGGAGTCCTTCTTCGGGGAGACGGGGCTGCCGTGGATGCCGCCCAGCCCGAACATGCCGACACCGGACACGGCCCTCGCGTACGCCGGTACCTGCCTGTTCGAGGGGACGAACCTCTCCGAGGGGCGCGGGACGACCACGCCCTTCGAGGTGGTGGGCGCGGAGGGGATCGACCGGCGGTGGGCGGAGGAGGCGAACGGCCTGGGGCTGCCCGGGGTGTGGTTCCGGGAGGCGTACTTCACACCGACCTTCTCCAAGCATCAGGGGAAGGTGTGCGGTGGAGTCCGGCTGATCGTGCACGACCGGGACGCCTTCGACCCGGTACGGGCCGGGATCGGGCTGCTGATCACCGCGCGGCGGGTGTGGAGCGGCTTCGGCTGGCGCGCGGACCACTGGATCGACCGGCTGACGGGCTCGGACCGGGTACGGACGCTGGTGGACGCGGGGGCGGACGTGGACGAGGTGGTGGGCGACTGGGCGGTGGGACTGGCGCGCTTCGGGGCGGTGCGCGAGAAGTACCTGCTCTACCCGTGAGCCTCCGGTGAGCCGACCGCGTCAGGGGGCTGGCCGGGCGGGCTCCGCAGCAGGATGCTGACTGCACCGGAGGCACGGCGTGGAGGGGGACGTCATGGCGGACATCGGTGGGCGGAGCAGGAACGCGGTCGGGATCGGGGCCGGGATCGGGGTCGCCCCGTACGCGGAGCTGACCTTCGACTCCGAAGGGGACGTGGACCGGGCGACGCAGGGGACGGTGGCCCGGATGGAGGCCACGGACCTGCTGGTCTTCGCACACGGCTGGAACAGCGACCGGTCCACGGCGACGCGGCTCTACGACCGTTTCTTCTCTCCCTTCCCGGGGCTGGTGGGGTCGGGGGTGCGGCTGGGGTACGTGGGTGTCGTATGGCCCGCGATGCGGTTCTCCGACGAGCCGATACCCGACTTCGACGCACCCGGCGCACTCGCCGAACCCGGCCTCGGTACAACCCTGGACCCCGCCACCCGGCGAGCGCTCGCGGAGTTCTGGCCGGAGCGGCGGGCCGAGCTGGACCGGGTGGCGGAACTGCTGGAGGAGCAGCCCGACTCGGCGGCCGCCTTCATCGAGTTCGGCGCCCTCGTGCGCGAGTTGGCGGGGGTGGACGCGGTTCCCGCCGTGGTCGCCCCGGCCGTGCCGGCGATCTTCACCGAGGATGTGCTGGAGGTGTGCCGGGCCCTGTCCACCGCCCTGGTCCGGGCGGGCGCAGCGGATCCGGCGGACCCCGCCGGTCCGGGCCTCACCATCGGCGGCGGGCTGCGCGGCCTGTGGGGCGGCGCCAAGGAGCTCCTGCGGCAGGCGACCTACTACAAGATGAAGAAGCGGGCGGGCGTGGTCGGCGAACGCGGACTCGGCCCGGTGCTGACGGAGCTGGCGGCCGCCCGCCCGGCGCTGCGGTTCCACCTGATCGGGCACAGCTTCGGCGCACGGGTGGTGTCCTTCTCGCTGCGCGCGGTGCCGGACCGGGCCCGGTACGTGAAGTCCGTGACCCTGCTCCAGGGGGCCTTCTCCCACTACGCCTTCGCCGACCGGCTGCCGCACGACAAGAGCAACGGCGGCGCCCTGCGCGGCCTCCAGCGACGGGTCGACGGGCCGGTGGTCGCCTGCCACTCCCCGCACGACTCGGCCCTCAAGGTCTTCTACCCGCTGGCCTCCCGGATGGCAGGCGATTCGGCCGGACTGCTGGGTTTCGACGAGCGGTGGGGCGCCATCGGGCACGACGGGGTCCGGGCGGTCCCGGGTGCGCCCCGGCTGAGCCTCGAAACCGCTCTGCGCGAGGGGGTGCCCGCGGCCGGTTGCGTCAGTGTGGACGCGGGCTCCGTGGTGCGGCGCGGCGGCGCCCCGTCGGGGGCGCACAGCGATATCTGCCACGAGGAACTGGCCCGGGTGGTGGTGACCGCGGGGCGCATGGGGCGCTGAGTTCTGGCCATGTGCCACCCGCACGCCTCGACCGCCCCCGCATGCGCCCGCCTCCGGCCGGGCATGTTGGGCACATCGGCGGAGGTGATGGTGTGATGGCGGGATTCCGGAGTCTGGCCTACCAGGTGCGCGACGCGCGCAATGACCGGGCCTTGCGGCGCCATTCGCTGCGCCGCTGCCTGGAGCGCTTCGCGCCCTACGGGCACCGGGCCACATGGTGGCACCTGTGCGACCGGCACGGGATCGCCCCCGAGGACCGGGGGGCCGATCCACTGCGGCTCGTGGCCGCGCTGGAGGAGCTGGAGGACGCGCGGGCGGTCTGGCTGGAGTACGAGCGGCAGTTCGCGGAACGCCGCCGGCGCGAGAAGCACCACGGTCTGCGCCGCCCGGAGTGGGCGTGGGGAGGGAGCGGGGACGCGGTGGTGCGGTGCGCGGACCCGGGGGTGCGGCCGGAGGGAACGCTGGGCGAGGTGCTGCGCAGGCTGGTGCGGGCGCTGGAGTCGGAGCCGGGGACGGCGTGCCCGGTCTGCGGGGACACCGAACTGCACTGGCCGGAGGTGGCTCCGGTCGGCCCCTGGGCGGGGGCGCTGGCCTGGGACGGGCCGGTGTGCGCGGGCTGCGGGATCGTGGTGCCCAGACCGGCCCTGGCGGATCTCCCGACGGCGGGGGCCGCGTGAGAACCACGCTGTCGGTGTCATTGAACGGCTCGCGGAACGCCACCGACGGCCCGGCCGTGCCGATGTCGCCGCAGGCGCTGGCCGAGTCGGCACTGGCAGCCGTCGCCGCCGGGGCCGGAGAGGTACTGGTGCACCCGCGCACCCCGTGCGGGCGCGAAAGCCTCTCGCCGCGGGTGGTCGGGCCGGTACTGGAGGTGCTGCGGCGCGCGGGGGTCGGCGTAGCGCTCTCGGTGTCGGCGAGCATCGCGGCCGAGCCCGATCCGGCCGGACGGCTGGATCGGGTGGCCTCGTGGACGGTGCTGCCGGACCGGGCCGTGGTGGACTTCGGGCAGCCGGGGGCCGCCGGGCTGGCGGAGGCCCTGCTGTCGCGGGGCGTCGCCGTGGACGCGGAGGTGCCGCTGGGCGGTGCGGCCGGGCCGGAGCCGCTGGCACGGTTCCTGGCCTGGCCGGTGCGCGAGCCCGGGCGGGTCCGGCTCTCGGCCGAACTCGCGGCGGGCGATCCGGCTCTGGTGGCGGGCCTGCGCGGCCTGCCGCCGGTCCCGGTGCTCCTGTACGGGCGGGACGCGGCCGCCTGGCCCGTGCTGCGGCTGGCCGCACGGTGCGGGACGGGCGTGCGGACCGGCGTAGGGGATGTGACGCACCTGCCCGACGGACGGCCTGCGCGGTCGAACGCCGAACTGGTGGCGGCGGCCCGGGACCTGCTGGCGGAGGCGCCGGTCAGGACACCCTAGGGGGCAGGACAGCCCCTGGGCCGTCTCTTTCGGATCTTGTCGGCCGAGCCCGCGGCGTCCGGCGGCATGGGGGCTCCCCAGGCCCGCAGGGCCGAGGGGAAGCATCGCCAGGCGGAGGGCCGCTCCTGTACTGGACGTACCGGGGCGGGCCCGACAACGCGGCGAGGTGCGGTGCCGGGCGTCGCGGGCCCGGCAAGATCCGAAAGAGACGGCCTAGAGCCGCGAGCCGGTGAGGCGCTCGCCGAAGACGTCGTCCGGGTTGGACAGCGCGCAGGTCTCCATGGACAGGCAGCCACAGCCGATGCAGTCCGTCAGGTGGTCGCGCAGCCGACCGAGTCGGGTGATGCGCTCGTCGAGTTCGGCACGCCAGGCCTCGGAGAGGCGGGCCCAGTCCTCGCGGTTGGGGGTGCGCTCCTCCGGAAGCCGGGCGAGTGCCTCGCGGATGCTGGCCAGCGGGATCCCCACGCGCTGGGCGGCGCGGACGAAGGCCACGCGGCGCAGGGCGTCGCGGGTGTAGCGGCGCTGGTTGCCGGACGTACGGCGGCTGCTGATCAGGCCCTTGGCCTCGTAGAAGTGGAGCGCGGAGACGGCCGCGCCGCTGCGGGCGGACAGCTGGCCGACGGTGAGCTCATGGATTTTCTCGGGAATCTGCGGCACCCGGTCGAGCGTAGTCGGAGGTCCGTTGACATACGCATGCGGGCCCCAGCATGCTGAGCAAGCGCTTATTCGTCCGTCAGTCGTCCGCGAGAGACAGGAACAGGGCATGGCCGAGCCGAGGGTCTTCACGTCCGCCGAGGAGCTGCACGCCGGGATCGGCGAACCGCTCGGCCCCAGCGAGTGGCTGGAGGTGGACCAGAAGCGGATCGACCTCTTCGCGGACGCCACCGGCGATCACCAGTGGATCCACGTGGACCCGGAACGCGCCGCGGGTGGACCCTTCGGTTCCACGATCGCGCACGGCTATCTGACACTGTCCCTGCTGCCCAGCCTGGTACCGCAGATCATGCGGGTGGAGGGCATGCGGATGGGCCTCAACTACGGGACGAACAAGGTACGTTTCCCGGCTCCGGTGCCCGTCGGTTCGCGGCTGCGCGCGACCGCCGTGATCACGGAGGTCACGGAGGCGGGCGGCGGCGTGCAGGTCACGGCCACGGTGACGGTCGAGCGGGACGGCGGCGACAAGCCGGTGTGCGTGGCGGAGTCGGTGTCGCGCTACTACTTCTGAAGCCCGTCCGTCCGCGCTACCGCGCGGGCGCAGGCCGCGCGGCCACCATGCGGAGCACGAGGTCGGCGTAGAGTCCGCCGACCTCGTCGGGCGTGCGCTGCCCGGCCACGTTGAACCAGCGCGCCACGTCGATGCACAGGGACAGTACGGCGAGCGTGGTGCCCGGCAGGTCGGGGACGTCGAACTCCCCCGCGGCCACTCCGTCGGCCAGGATGCGGCGCACGGCGGCGTCGCTCTGCCGGCGCAGCTCCACGATCTCGGAGCGGTGCTCGGGGGCGAGGGCGTCGAGCTCGTACTGGACCACGCGCGCGGTGGTGTGGTGCGCCGCGTGCCACCGCACGAAGGACCGCACGGCGGCGTCGAGCCGGTCGGCGGGGCTGCCGGGGCCGTCGGCGGCGGTGGTCAGGATCTCCAGCGCCTTGTCGTGGCCGATCCGGCTGATCCGGTGGAGCAGCTCTTCCTTGGTCTTGTAGTGGATGTAGAGCGCGGCCGGGCTCATACCGGCACGGCCCGCGATGTCACGTGTGGTGGTGGCGTGGTACCCGCGCTCGGCGAAGGCTTCGACGGCGGCGACGAGCAGCCGTCGCGCGGCGTCGGGGGTGACCTCGGACCACGGCCGGTAGCCGTCGACCGTATCCTCCGCGCTGCCCATCGCCCACTCACCCTTCACCGTATGGAAGGCAACACCCTACCGGAGGGTGAGCAAGCGCTTAGCCTTGTCGGGCGCGCGCCGCCGGTCGGGCCGGCTACTTCGGCGCGAAGGGGTCGTACTCGGCCATGATCTTCTCCATCCTGGCCTGATCCACCCGGCTGACGATCTGCGTGACCTCCTGGCGGTCGCGGACCACCTTGGCGAGGGTGAAGGCGGAGGTGGTGAGGTACAGGACCGCGATGCCCAGGAAGGCGCGGACCCAGCCGTCGACCTCCAGGTTGTAGATCCCCACGGCCACGGCGCCGATGGCGATGCCGAAGGAGGCGACGGCCTGGCCGTAGTACGCCCCCGTGCTCTGCTGCTTGACCGGTGTTTCGTTCATGGGTCGAGGATCGGGCCGGCCGGCGCGGAGCACATCCGCACGCGTACTCATCCCGCGTACTCATGCCGGTACTCACGCGTGCACGCATCGGGTGCACGGCTGCGCAGCTCGCCTCGCAGCGTGCCTCGGAACGCGCCTCGGAAGGTGCGTCAGAGGGTGCCCCGGACGGTGCCTCGGAACGCGCCTCGGAAGCTGCCTCAGAAAGCCGAGACCCCGGTGCGGGCGCGGCCGATGAGCAGCTTCTGGATCTGGCTGGTGCCCTCGTACAGGGTCATCACGCGGGCGTCGCGCAGCAGCTTGCCCGCCGGGTACTCGTCGATGTAGCCGTACCCGCCGTGCACCTGGAGGGCGTTGCTCGCGGCGCGCACGGCGGCCTCCGAGGCGAAGAGCTTGGCGGTGGAGGACTCGGTGGCGAAGGGCTGCCCGCGGTCGATGAGGTCGGCGACCCTCCAGGTGAGCAGCCGGGCCGCGTCCACGTCGACCGAGATGTCCGCAATGAGCTCCTGGACCAGCTGGTGTTGGGCTATCGGCTTGCCGAACTGCTCTCGCCGGGCGGCGTACGAGAGCGCCGCGTCCAGTGCCGCCTGCGCGATGCCGACGCAGCCGGCGGCGACCGACATCCGGCCCTTGGCGAGGGCGGACATGGCGACGGAGAAGCCCTTGCCCTCGGGGCCGAGCATCGCGGAGACGGGCACGCGGACGCCCTCGAGGACGAGTTCGGCCGTGGCCTGGCCGCGCAGGCCGAGTTTGCCGTGGATCTCGCGGCGGGTCAGACCCGGGGTGTCGGTGGGCACCAGGAAGGCGGAGACCCCGCGGTGGCCGGGCTCGCCCCCGGTACGGGCGAAGAGCAGCACCACGTCGGCCCACGTGCCGTTGGTGATGAACATCTTGCTGCCGTCGAGGACGTACGTGTCCCCCTCGCGGACGGCGCGGGTGGTGAGGCTGCCCGCGTCGGAGCCGGTGCCGGGCTCGGTCAGTCCGAAACAGCCGAGCGCGTCGCCGGAGCAGAGGCGGGGCAGCCAGGCGCGCTTCTGGTCCTCGGTGCCCCAGGCGGCGATGGTCTTGGCGACCAGGCCGAGGGAGACGGAGACGATCCCACGCACGGCCGAGTCGCCGCGTCCGAGCTCCTCGGTGACCAGGACGTAGGCGAGGTGGTCGCCGCCGGAGCCGCCGTACTCCTCGGGGACGGTCAGCCCGAGGAAGCCGAGCGCGCCCAGCTTCTTCACGATGGCCCGGTCGACACTCTCGGCGCGGTCCCACTCGGCGGCGTACGGGGCGACCTCGCGCTCGGTGAACTCGCGGGCGAGCCTGCGGACGGCAGTCTGCTCCTCGCTCAGCTCCAGATTCACCGGGCACCTCCGGGACGGCGTCGGGGCCTTTAACTAGCACCGGTAGTTTATGGCGGGCAGGCCCTACTATGTGGCGCATGGCCAGACCGCGCAAGCCCCTTCTCAGCCGGGACCGCATCGTCGAGGCGGCCGGCGCCCTGGTCGACGCCGAGGGGCTGGAGGCGGTGTCGACGCGGCGGCTGGCGGCCGCCCTCGGGGTCAGCGGGCCCTCGCTCTACAACCACTTCCGCACCAAGGACGAGATCCTGGACGCGGTGGCGGACTCGGTGAGCGCGCGGGTCGACCTGTCGATGTTCGACGGCGGCCCGGACTGGCGCGGGGCCCTGCACGCGTGGGCGCATTCGTACCGGGACGCCCTGGCGGACCACCCGAACATCGTGCCGGTGCTGGCGCGCGGGCCGGGCCGCCGGCCGGCCGGGCTGCGGCTGGCGGACGCGGTGTTCGGGGCGATGACGGAGGCCGGGTGGTCGCCGGCGCAGGCGACCCGGATCGGCGCACTGATGCGGTACTTCATCCTGGGCT
Organism: Streptomyces avidinii; assembly: GCF_045161815.1. Lineage (NCBI taxonomy): Bacteria > Bacillati > Actinomycetota > Actinomycetes > Kitasatosporales > Streptomycetaceae > Streptomyces > Streptomyces avidinii. Next base: position 6,688,926 of record NZ_CP108863.1, on the reverse strand, counting down.
CGGCGGTGGCCTCCTTCGCCCGGGGTTTCGTGGACGACCGGGCGGCGTACGACCCGGCGGACTATCCGCACCTGGGCCAGGCCCACCTGCTGGCGGAGCGCGGGCGGGAGGTGGACGAGGGCGCCTTCGAGACGGGCCTGGCGGCATTGCTGGACGGGCTGGCTCTCCAGTACGAGGCGCTGAAGGGGACGGTATGACACTCGGGGACACCGACTTGATCACCGCGGTGCGGGCCGACGACGCGGCGCGGGTCCGCACCCTGCTGCGGGCAGCGGCAGATCGGGCCGCTCCGGACGCACCCGGCGCGGAGGCGCTCGGCGCGGAGGCACTCGGCGCAGGGGGCCGGACCCCGCTGCTCCCGGCGGTCGACGCCGGGCCGCCCGGCTACTGGTCCCTGTACGACGCGCACCGGCACCTGCGGCTGCGCAAGGCGGCGGACACCCCCTAGAAGACGATGAGGGAGCGGCCGCCCTTGCCCGCCAGCATGGCGTCGAAGGCCGCCGGGATGTCGTCGAGGGTGATGCGGTCGGTGACCAGGGCACCGAGGTCGAGGCGGCCCGCGCGGACGTGCTCGGCGATCACCGGGAGGTCGCGGGCGGGGTCGCTGTTGCCGTAGACGCAGCCGGTGAGGGTGCGGGCGAAGTGGAAGATCTCCAGGGCGTGGAAGGTGACCTGCTGGTCCTTGCCGCCGATGCCGACGACCGTGGTGCGGCCGCCGCGGCGGGTCGACTCCCAGGCACCGCGGATGGTCTCCGCCCGGCCGACGCACTCGACGGCGACGTCCGTGCCCTGCCCGCCGGTCAGTGCGCGGATCTGCTTGGCGGTGGTGTCGGAGGCGAGCACGAACTCGGTGGCTCCGGCCGCGCGCGCCAGTTCCTCCTTGGCCGGGGACACGTCGACGGCGATGACCGGCCCCGCCTGCGCGATCCGCGCGGCCTGGAGGGCGGCGAGGCCGACCCCGCCGACACCGAACACGGCGATCGACTCGCCCGGGCGGACCTGGGCGCTGTGCCGGACGGCCCCGTAGCCCGTGAGGACGGCGCAGCCGAGCAGGGCGGCCTCGGTGAGGGGGATCCCGTCGGGGGCGGGCAGCACGCAGTTGGCCGCGACGACGGTCTCCTCGGCGAAGGCCGCCACGTTCAGCCCGGGGTGCAGTGCGGTGCCCTGCGCGTCGTGCGCGTGGACCGCCCCGACCCCGGCGAGCGCGGTGGCACAGAGCCAGACCTCACCGATGGTGCAGTGGTGGCACGCACCGCAGGACGGGGCCCAGTTGAGCACCACGCCGTCACCGGGGGCGACGTGGGTGACGCCCTCCCCCACGGCGAGGACCGTGCCCGCGCCTTCGTGGCCGAGGACGGCGGGTACCGGGACCCGCATGGTGCCGTTGGTGAGGGAGAGGTCGGAGTGGCACACCCCGGCGGCGGCGAGCCGCACCCGGACCTGCCCGGGGCCGGGATCCGGCAGCACGATGTCCCGGATTTCCAACGGGGCTCCGACGGCGGGCAGGACGGCGGCGCGGACCATGGTCGTCATCTCGTCTTTCCGGTGCTGGGCGGGTGCGGGGGGGGTGCGGCGATGGGCGATCGGGCGGGGCAGGGGGACGGTGGGCCGGGTGGCGGGATCAGAACTGCAGGGACTTCGTCTGGAGGTACTCGGCCAGGCCGTGCGGGCCCAGCTCGCGGCCCACGCCCGACTGCTTGTAGCCGCCGAAGGGCGCGAGCACGTTGAAGCGGCCGCCGTTGATGTCCACCTGCCCGGTGTCCATGCGGCGAGCGAAAGCCACGGCCGTCGCCTCGTCGGCCGCCCAGACGGCGCCGCCCAGGCCGTAGACGGTGCCGTTGGCGATGCTGAGGGCCTCCTCCTCGTCCTCGTACCGCATGATCGACAGCACCGGGCCGAAGATCTCCTCCTGGGCGATGGCCATGTCGGGCGTGACGTCGGCGAACACCGTCGGCGCCACGAAGTACCCCTGCTCCTGCGGCGCGTCGGGCCCGCCGGCGACCAGGCGCGCGCCTTCCTCCACGCCCTTGGCGATGAAACCGCGGACACGCTCGTGCTGCTTGGCGTTGACGACCGGACCGACGCGGGTGCCGGCCTGGCGGGGGTCGCCGGTGGGGTAGTTGGCGACGGCGGCGGCCGCGAGCGAGACGGCCTCCTCGTACTGGTCCCGGTGGACGAGCATCCGGGTGAGCGCGTTGCAGCTCTGGCCGGTGTTGTTCATGACGTGCCCGACACCTGCCGCGACGGCCTTGGCCAGGTCGGCTCCGGGCAGGATGACGTTGGCCGACTTGCCGCCCAGTTCGAGCGCGACCCGCTTGACGGCGGCGCCGGCCGTGGCGCCGATCAGCTTGCCGACCGCGGTCGAGCCGGTGAAGGAGACGAGGTCGACTCCCTCGTGCGCGGCCAGGGCCTGGCCTGCGACCGGACCGGTACCGGTCACCAGGTTGAAGACTCCGGCCGGGATGCCCGCCTCGTGCACGGCTTCGGCGAAGAGCTGTGCGGTCAGCGGGGTGTCCTCGGCCGGCTTGAGGACGAGGGTGCAGCCGGCGGCGAGAGCGGGCGCCACCTTTGCAACGACCTGGTGCAGCGGATAGTTCCACGGCGTGATGGCCGCGACCACCCCGACCGGTTCCAGCAGCACGGTGGAGTTCCCGATCCGCTCCTCGAAGGCGTACGAGGCGGCCAGTTCGGCATAGGAGGCGGCCACGGCGATCGGCGATCCGACGTGGACCGCCTTCGAGAAGCCGAGCGGGGACCCGAGCTCGGCGGTGATGGTGTCGGTCAGTTCGACCTTGCGGGCCAGCAGTGCGTCGCGCAGCGCGCCGATCAGAGCGCCCCGCTCGGCCGGGGGCGTGGCCGCCCAGCCGGGGAGGGCCGCACGGGCCGCGCGTACGGCCGCGTCCACGTCCTCCTCGGTGCCGGCCGGGACGGCGCCTATGACCTGGCCGTCGGCCGGGTTCACGACCTCGATCGGCTCGCTGCCGGCGGCGGGCCGCCACGCGCCGTCGATGTACATCCCGTCGTGGGCCTTCATGGCATTCCTCCCGAGCACGCACGAGCGCGTAGATCCGACCTCTCGAACACCCTACAAACTAGCGCCGGTAGTTTCTGTCGGCCAGGGGGCGCGGGATGTCAGATGATGCCGAAAAGCATCCCCGCCGCCAGGACCACGAGGGAGGTCAGGGCCGCCCATTTCACGGTGAATCGGGTGTGGTCGCCGAACTCGACCTTGGCCATGCCGACGAGGACGTAGACGGCCGGAACCAGCGGACTCGACATGTGCAGTGCCTGGCCGACGAGGGAGGCGCGGGCGATTTCGAGCGGGGAGACCCCGTGGGCGGCGCCGGCCTCGGCCAGGACGGGCAGGACGCCGAAGTAGAAGCCGTCGTTCGACATGAAGTAGGTGAGCGGCAGGCTCAGCAGGCCGGTGACCAGTGCCATGTGCGGGCCCATGCCCTGGGGGATGGCGCCGACGAGCCAGTCGGCCATGTGCTTGACCATGCCGGTGCCGGTGAGGACCCCGGTGAAGACGGCGGCGGCGAAGACCATGCCGGCGACGTTCAGGACGTTGTCGGCGTGGGCGGCGATCCGGGCCTTCTGATCGGGCATGTGCGGGAAGTTGACGGTGAGCGCGAGAGCGGCACCGAGGAGGAACAGCACCGGGATGGGCAGCAGCTCCATGATCATCGCGGTGAGCAGGGCGACGGTCAGGCCGGCGTTGAACCAGTACAGGCGGGGGCGCAGGGTGGGACGGTGCGGATCCAGGCCCTGGAAGCCCTCCTCGGGGGTGGGTGTGTCTCCGCTCGCGTGCGGGACGGAACCGGAGGCGGGGGCGGGGGCAGCGGCGGAGTCGGGGGCGGGGCCTGCGGCGGAAGCGGCGGAGCCGACGGCGCCCTCGGCGGAGGCGGAGGCGCCGGACGCCCCGGGGGCGGCCGGGACCAGCTCGTCCTCGACCGTCTCCCGCTCCACCTGTCCGGGCAGTACCAGCGTGCCGACCCGGCGGCGCTCCTTCACGCCGAGGACGTACGCCAGGACGAACACGAAGAGCAGCCCCACCGCGAGGGCCGGGATCATCGGGACGAAGATGTCGGCGGCGTCGAGCTTGAGGGCGGTGGCGGCGCGGGCGGTCGGACCGCCCCAGGGGAGGGTGTTCATGACGCCGTTGGCCGTGGCCGCGACGCCCGTCATGACCACCAGGCTGAGGCCGAGCCGCTTGTAGAGCGGATACATGGCCGACACGGTGATCATGAAGGTGGTCGAGCCGTCGCCGTCGAGCGAGACGATCGCGGCGAGAACGGCGGTGCCGACCACCACCCGCATCGGGTCCGCCTTGCAGAAGCGCAGGATGCCGCGGACGATCGGGTCGAAGAGACCGACGTCGATCATCACTCCGAAGTAGACGATGGCGAACATCAGCATGGCGGCGGTCGGGGCGAGCTTGCCGACGCCGTCGATGACGTAGTCGCCGAGGTGCGCGCCCTTCCCTGCGAACACGCAGAAGAGTGCGGGGATGAGGACGAGCGCCGCGATGGGCGACATTTTCTTCAGCATGATCAGGACCAGGAAGGTCGCGATCATGGCGAAGCCGAGGAAGGTCAGCATGTGGGGAAGGTAGGTGCCCCCTCAGCGCGCCAACAAGACGTCTGCGCGTGAGCAATACGAGCAAAACCCCAGCTCAGGGCAGGGGTGCCAACTCGACGGGGAAGCCGTTGAGCACCGCCGTGCCGGACAGCCGGTCCATGCGGGTGCCGTCGAGCAGCTGATTGACATTGGCGCCGGGCACCGCGGCGGCCACGGACAACCGCGAGCCGGCGCGATCGTGGCCCCACCCGTGCGGCAGGCTCACCACACCGCTGCGGACGGCGTCGGTGACCTCGACGGGTACCTCCAGGCTCCCGCCCTCGGCGGTGATCCTGGCCCGCCCTCCGTCGACGAGTCCGAGTCGCTCCGCGTCGTGCGGGTGGACGTGAAGGGTGCAGCGGTTGGAACCTCCGGTGAGGGCCGGGACGTTGTGCAACCAGCTGTTGTTGGACCGCAGATGGCGGCGGCCCACGAGCACCAGGGCGGCGGGGCGTTCGGCGAGCGCCGCGCGCAGCCGGGGCAGCTCGGCCGCGATCGGGTCCGGGAGCAGTTCGATCCTGCCGCTGCGGGTCTTCAGCACGCCCGGGAGCCGGGGCCGCAGCGGGCCGAGGTCGATGCCGTGCGGCGCCTGCCTCAGATCGTCGAGGGTCAGGTCGTACGGGCCCGTGCGCAGCATCAGGTCGAGGCGCCGCTCGGGGCCGGAGGTGCCGGTCAGCAGGCGGGCCAGTTCCTGGGAGTCGCCGCCGTGGAGCGGTGAGTGGGGATCGGTGACGGCCCGGGCCAGGGTGTCTGCGATGACACGCTCGTCGACGGCCTCCGGGGGCGCGCCGTGCAGCCCGGAGACGGCGAGGATCAGGCGCGCGTGGATCTCGCACTCGTCCATGCGCTCGCTCTCCAGAGGGACGGCGGCGGGCGAGTACCGGGCCTGGTTGCGCACGGCGAACCCGTTGAACGCAAAGTCGAAGTGCGCGCTCCGGGAGGGCGGCGGCGGTGGCAGGACGACGTGTGCGTGACGTGAGGTCTCGTTCAGGTACGGGTCGACCGAGACCATGAAGTCGAGCCCGGCCAGCGCCCGGTCGAGCCGGTCGCCGTCGGGTGCGGACAGCACCGGGTTGGCGGCGATGGCGAGCAGCGCGCGGATCCGCCCTTCACCGGGAGTCTCGATCTCCTCCGCCAGCGCGGCCATGGGCAGCTCACCCTTGGCCTCGGGGTGGCCGCCGACCCGGCTCGACCAGCGGCCGAGGGCGAATCCCTTGCCCGGACCGGCGGGCCGGCCCGCCGGGGCGGTCGCGGAGAGCGGGAACAGAGCTCCGCCCGGCCGGTCCAGATTGCCGGTCAGGATGTTGAGTACGTCGACCAGCCAGCTCGCCAGCGTGCCGAACTCGACGGTGCAGCTGCCGATCCGCCCGTAGACGGCGGCGGTGGGTGCGGCCGCGAGCTCGCGGGCGAGCGTACGGATCTCGGCGGGCGTGAGGTCGCAAGCGGGTGATACGGCCTCAGGAGTGAAACTCCCCAGCGCGGCCCCGAGTTCCCCGATGCCCTCGCTGAATTCCTCCAGTGCGCCGGGAGCGGCGAGCTTCTCCTCGATCAGGGTGTGCGCGAGGGCGGCGAGGAGCAGCGCGTCGCTGCCGGGGCGCGGCGCGAGGTGGCGGTCGGCGAGCGCGGCGGTGCGCGTACGGCGCGGGTCGACGACGACCAGGGTGCCGCCGCGGGCCCGCAGGGCTTTCAGCCGGCCGGGGAAGTCGGGGGCGGTGCACAGGGAGCCGTTGGACTCGACCGGGTTGGCGCCCAGGAGGAGCAGGAAGTCGGTCCGGTCGAGGTCGGGGACCGGGATGGCGAAGGGGTCGCCGAAGAGGAGTCCGCTGGATACGTGCTTGGGCATCTGATCGAGCGTGCTGGCGGTGAAGAGGTTGCGGGTGCCGAGGGCCTTGAGGAGCAGCGGCGGGTAGAGGGCGCCGGCCATGGTGTGGACGTTCGGGTTGCCGAGTACGACGCCGACCGACTGGGCCCCGTACTCCCGGACCAGGGCGGGGACGGCGGCGGCGATGGCGTCGAAGGCCTCCTCCCAGGTGGCCTCCCGCAGCCGGCCGGCACGGCGGACGAGGGGGCCTCGCAGCCGGTCGGGGTCGGAGTCGAGCGCTCCGAACGCGGCGCCCTTGGGGCAGATGAAGCCGCGGCTGAAGACGTCCTCGCGGTCACCGCGGGCGCCGGTGACCGCGCCGTCCGCGAGGGTGAGGGTGAGGCCGCAGGTGGCTTCGCAGAGGGGGCAGATGCGCAGGGCGGTGCGGGACATGGGCCCTCCAGGGCGGCGGTCTGCGGCACGGGCACGCGAGGTGCACCGAGCATACCGACCGGTACGCACGGAGGGGAGGGGTCAGTCGAGTACGCGGGCGAGATAGGCGTGCATCATCGCGCGGGTCTCGTCGACGATGCCGGGATCACCGGCCGGGTCGGCCCGGAAGGCGAGCTGGATCAGGGCGTCGGTGGCCTCGACGGCGACGAGGACGGCCCGTTCCAGGGTGGCGTCGGGGGTGAGGCCGAGGTGCGCGGAGAGCAGCTCGGTCAGCCGGGCGGCGACCTGGTGGTTCGGGTCCGCCTCCGGCCCCTCGGCGGGCGGCGCGGGCACGCCGAAGTCGACGAGCGCGAAGCCGGGCATGCTGCGCTTCATGGCCAGGTACTCGTCCAGCACGGCGTCCACGACGGGCCGCCAGTGGGTGGCGGGAAGGTCGGCGAGCCGGTCTGCGATGCCGTCGACGTAGCGGTCCAGGTTGCGGTGGGCGAGGGCGATGGCCATCGCCCTCTTGTTGCCGAAGAAGCGGTAGACGGAGCCGATCGGCACGCCGGCGCGCAGGGCCACGGCGCGGGTGCTGAGGTTCTCGTACCCGGTCTCGTCGAGCAGCTCGGCGCAGGCGTCGAGGATCCGGGCGAGCCGGTCGGCGCTGCGCTGCTGGATCGGCGTACGGCGCAGGGAGTGGGCGGGAGGCACGGGGTCCATCATGCCGCTCCTCGCTTCCGGGTTCGGTGGGGGCCTCAGTTCAGCAGAAGTCCGATCCCCCCGATGGTGTAAGTGATCATCAGCGCCAGCAGTGGCAGTTGGCCGGCCACCGCTCGGGCGGGCGGGAAGAGGCGTACGGAACGGTCGTGGGCCGCGACGACGCCGAGCACGTGACCGGTGACGACGGCGATGACCTGGAGGGCGGCGAGGCCGCCCGGCCCCAGTGGTGGCACGGGTTCGGGGGCGTTGTCAGTGCCGAGTGCCATGCTTACTGTGCGTGGTCCTTCGACTACAAGGAGGGAGAAGTAGTGGGCGATGAGATAGCCGAGTGCGATCGGTACGAGTGAGTGCGCGAAGGCGGTGAGCGGTCCGGGGTGCGGGCCGCTGACGAGGCGGGTGGCCGCGGCGCAGAGGCAGTAGAGCGTGGCGACGAGGGCGATGGAAGCGAGCAGTCCGAGTGTGGCCGTGGGGGTGCGGCCGAGGGGGGAGGTCTGTAGGGCGTTGATCCACGAGGGGTTGTCGGAGAAGCCGTCGTAGGCGGTGGAGCCGAGGAGGACGCAGACGGTGGCGACGAGGCCGGGCCGCTCGGGTGTCGCGTCGAGTCCGTGGAAGGGGTTACGGAGAACGAGGCGGCCGTCGCTGCGACGGCCGAGGGGAGAGAGCCGGGCCAGGAGGGCGGAGTACGCCTCGAAGGCGTCGCCGTCGTCGAACCAGCGCTCGCCGAAGCGGGCGGCGAGCAGGAGTTGGGCGGCGGCGTAGGTGGTGATCGCGATCAGGAGGGTGGTGGTGGATGCGGGTTCAGGAGCGACGAGTTCGAGCCAGGTGAAGCCGAACAGCCCGACGGCGGCCGGCCATTGACCGAGCCGGGCCGGCAGGGGGCGGCGGTCGGGGGCGGGGTCGGGGCCGGGGCCGGGCTCGGGGCGGCGCAGGGCTCGGGAGAGCAGACGGTGCAGGGTGCGGAGCGGGTTGAGCAGGCGCCAGGCGGGGCCGAGGAGGAGGGAGGCGGGGACGAGTCCGACCCAGAGGAGGACGTAGACGGCGCCGGGAGCGGGGTTGTGCGCGGGGTCGTCGGGACCGAGGAGGAGGTACAGCAGGACGGCCAGCGCGGCGGCGAGTCCCAGTCCACGCAGGGCGGTTCGGGTGGCCGGCGCGTCGGCCACCCGCTGCAGGGCGACGGGCAGGGCGAGACCCGAGCGCTCTCCGCGGAAGCGGGAGGTGGACCAGAGCAGGCCGAGCGCGAGGAAGGAGACGAACAGCGCGGCGAAGGCACCGGCGAAGGCATAGAAGGGAGAGATGGGCAGATCGTGCTGGGACCCGATCCCGTGCGCGAGCGAGGTGAGCGGATCGGCCGGGTGAAGGACCACGCCCTGGCCGCGACCACCACCGCCGCCGCCCGGGGTGGCCCCCGGCCCGAGGGGGCTCACCATGGGCCCACCCGGGACGGCGCCGTCCCGCGGGCAACGCGGCCGGGCGTCCCGGGCTCGCGCCCGGCTCCGGGACGCCGGGGCTGGGATACGGGCCGGAATGCGGGCCGGAATGCGGGCCGGAATGCGGGCCCGGACGCAGTCCGGAGCGCGGGCCGGGACCCGCGCCCGGGCCGAGGCGCGGGCCCGCACTCAAGTCCCTGCCGGGGCAGTGGGCCGAAGGCGGATCGGGCTGCCGGCACAGGCACGGCCGGGGCCGTGCGTCCAGGCACGGCCCCGGCCATGGGTCCGGGCACGGGCCGCGCCTTGCCCCCGGGCACGGCCCGGGCCTTGCTCCCACGCCCGGGTCGGGCCTTGCGCCCACGCCCGGGCACGGGCGGCGGGCGGTGGGTGAGGCCTGGGGCGGTGCGGGGGCGGGTCATCGGACGAGGAGTTGGGTCAGGACGAGGTTGGACTCGTGGGTTTCGACCTCGAAGAGGCCCGTGCGGTCGGCCGTCAGGATCAGGGTGGCCTCCTGGCCTGCCGGCAGGGCGAGTTCCTTGTCGTAGCCGTGGACGTGCAGGGTGTCCGCGCGGTCGCTGGTGACGCGCAGGGCCACGCGCTCTCCGCGCCGCAGTTCGGTGCGGGCGGGGGCGGGGCTGACCTTGCCGTCCCGGACGGTGATGGTGACCGTCCGGTCGGCCTGCTCCGGAGCCGGAGCCGAAGTCGGAGCCGGATCCGAAGTCGGGGCAGGGCTCGGGCTCCCGCCGTGAGTGTGGCCGTCCGGCCCTCCCGGGACGGCGGCGGTGGCGGTGAGCTGCGCCGTGCCCTCGACCGGCTTGCCCGATACGGCCCAGGCGGTGTGGTCGTCCGCGTAGAGGCGGACGGTCAGGGTGTGCGCGCCCTCGGGGACCTGCGCCGCGGGCAGGTGGAACCAGGGGCCGTACAGCCGGGCCAGTTTGCGTCCGTCGAGCTCCAGGTGGGCGTGGCCCGCGCCCGGGAGGGCGGCGCCGCCGGTGCTGTCGGGGGTGAAGCGGTAGTTCTTCACCGCCAGTTGGAGGTTCCAGCCGTCCTCGCTGTCCGGGCGGACGGTCAGCTGGACCTCCGGCGCACCCTGCGCCGGGACCTCGCGGAGCCGGTGGCCGGTGGCGTCGGTGGCCGTGAGCAGGGTGCCCACGCTGCCGGAGGCCTGCTCGTGGCTGGTGCCGGGCTTGTGGTGGGTGGTGGCCCGCCCGCCGCAGCCCGTTGCCGCGCCGCCCGCGAGGAGCAGGGCGAGGGCGAGCAGGGCGGCGGCGCGGGCGGTTCGGGGGAGCCTGCGGAGCGCGCGGGGCGGCGGCGTACCGCAGGCGTCGCACCGGCTGTCTTCGTCGGGCCGCTGCTCCGGCTGGTGCTCGGGCCGGTCGGTCACGGCTGGCCTCCTGGGGTCGGCGCGGCCTGGGCGGGGGTCACGGCGCGGGCTCCGGGGCGGTCGGCGGCTCGGGGGCCGCCGCGCGCAGTGCCGGGGCGGGACCCGCGGGGACCGGGGCGCGGTCGCCCGAGGGGTCGTCGCCCGGGCCGGACGGGTGGGCCGGCGCACCCGGGCGGGCCGAGGCCACCACCGCCCACAGGACCCAGACCACGGCCACCAGGGCCCGTACCCAGGCGGGGCTCAGGGGGGTCCACGGGATCATCAGGACCGCCTTGTCGAAGGCGTCCAGCAGGGTGAGCCCGGCCAGCAGCAGGGTCAGGCGGGCCAGCCACGGGCGGCCGGTGCGCAGGACCAGGCCGACGCCCGTCCACCACAGGCCGAGCAGGAGGAGGGCCAGCGCGGGGACGAAGGTGGCGGTCAGGGCCATGGTGGAGCCGGCCACGTCCAGGACCAGGCCCGCCAGCCCGGCGAGCGAGGCGGCCGTGCCCGGGCGCGAGCCGCGCAGGCGGCGCCACCACAGGACCCCGCCGACCAGCAGCAGCACCGCGGCGACGGCCAGCGCGAGCTGGGTCTCCACCCGCTCCAGACCGCGCGCGCCGTACCAGTCGCAGCCGGCCGGGAGTTTGCGCGCCTGGACGTTGTAGTCCGCGCAGACGAGGAGCTGGACCAGCTTGACCGGTTCGCCGACCAGCCGGGAGGACGCCCCCGAGACCTCGCCCCGGCGGTCACCGCACTGCGGGACCGTGCCCGGGGTGGAGCCGTCGGGTCCGTCCTGCCAGCAGTTGGCGCGCCCCTGGCCGTCCCACCACACGTCCATGCCGTTGGGGCGGGCGGCCCCGGACTTGTCCTTGCCCATGACGTTCCCGGCGTACCGGTTGTGGTGGGAGGTGTCCGTCTGCTTCGACCACGCCTCCTCGCCGCGGATGAAGGCGGGGACCGCGCTGAGGAAGAAGCCCGCGCGCCGGTGCCCGTACACCCAGTTGCCCTCGTAGAGGTTCCAGTTGCCGCCTGCGGTGATGATGCCGGTGCCCGGGGGCATGGAGATCTGCGGGCAGACGACGCCGCGTTCGTAGCCGCGCTCGATCGGCGGCTTGGCGCAGGTGCCGTCGGCGACGAAGCCGTAGTAGTCCTGGTTGTTGTCGTGGATCAGGTTGCGCTCGAACTTGGCGTGGTTCTGCGGGAGTCCGGGGTGCCCGGGGAAGGCGCTGTCCATCGAGGCGCCGCCCATGTTCTGGTCGAACTCGTTGTCGTGCACCCACACCGAGTCGCCCGCGGTGCCGGAGTAGCCGACCATGTTGTGGTGGCTGCGGCAGCCGGTGATCTCGATGGAGTACCGGGGGACCTCGTAGCCGCGGCCGTCGTTGATGTTCGAGGCGCTGCCCGGGTAGATGCCGGAGTCGCCGTTCCCGTACGACTCGCAGTTCTTGTAGAGCCCGTGGTCGCTGGCGAAGGTCAGGAAGCCGTACTCGTCGTTCCAGCGGGTCAGCACGTCGTCGATGACGAAGCCGTCGCCGGCCAGCACGTACAGCGAGTTGAAGGTGGTGCGCTGGGCGGTGAAGTTGCGGAAGTAGATGCCGTTGGACTTGTCCGCGCGGATGGCGTTCAGCTTCTGGTACTTGGCGTCGACGACCACGTCGAGCCGTGATGCGCCGGTGCCCTCGATCTGCAGGTTCGTCTTGCCGAGGATCGCGACGAGGTTCTGGTTGTGCCGGCACCGGACCTGCTGCTCGTAGGACAGGATCTGGTAGCCCAGTGAGGACTCGGGGGCCTTCAGCGCGGCGCACTCCCCCGTCGGCTTGGGGAGCGAGGGCTCCTCCTCGTACAGGCCGGGGAGGATCGCGATGTTCATTCCGGGCCGGTCGACGGCGTCGACGGCCTCCTGGAGGTGCCGGTAGCCGCTCTTCTCGCACCGCTCGTAGAGGGCGAGGTTGCGCTGCCTGAGCTCTTCGGGGAAGGCGGATATCCGGCGTTCGAAGGCGGGCCGGTCGGTCTTGCAGACGATGAGGTCGGGCTCCGCCCTGCGGTACTCGGGTACGGATCCGGAGCCGTCCGGGAGGGTGATCGGGCGCTCCTCGTGGGCGCCGGCGGCAGGCGCGGAGACGAGGAGGGACACAAGAGCGAGGAGGGCGGCGAGGAGCGCCGCCGGCACGGCAGGAAACCTGCGGGTCCACGACATGCGCGTGAGAGTAGAGCAATGTTCATCTTTTGTGATCCCCCTCGACCGAATCCGCGTTCCGGTCCGGCCGGAAGCCCCTCGATCTTTCCCGCCTTTCCGGCCATTCCCGCCGATCTCCCACCGGTCTCCCGCCCCCGCGCGGGGTCCGCCGTTGACGCGCGGGCCGCGGAATCCTACTGTCGACCATAGGATTCCTTCGACGGAGCGGGAGCAGCACATGAGCGAGCAGGCCAGGAAGACGGCCGGGGCACTGGAGTACCTCACCGGCTTCGGCAACGAGCACAGCTCGGAGGCCGTCCCCGGCGCACTGCCGATCGGCCGGAACTCGCCCCAGCGCGCACCTCTCGGCCTCTACGCCGAGCAGCTCAGCGGCAGCGCCTTCACCGAGCCCCGCACGCACAACCGCCGCTCGTGGCTCTACCGGATCCGCCCCTCGGCCGCGCACCCGCCCTTCACCCGGGTCGACAACGGCGCCCTGCGCTCCGCGCCCTTCACCGAGGCCGTGCCGGACCCGAACCGGCTCCGCTGGAACCCGCTGCCCGCCCCGGCCCCCGGCACCGACTTCCTGGCCGGCCTGTGGACCCTCGGCGGCAACGGCGACGTCACCCAGCGCTCCGGCATGGCCATCCACCTCTACACCGCCAACGCCGACATGACCGACCGGGTGTTCAGCGACTCCGACGGCGAGCTGCTGATCGTCCCCGAGCGCGGCGGGCTGCTCCTGCGCACCGAACTGGGCCTGCTCGCCGCCCACCCCGGCGACATGGCCCTCATCCCCCGCGGCGTCCGGTTCCGCGTCGAGCTGCTCGACGCCGATGCCCGGGGCTACGTCTGCGAGAACTACGGCCAGCCCTTCGAACTGCCGAACCTGGGCCCGATCGGCGCCAACGGCCTCGCCTCCGCACGGGACTTCCAGGCCCCCGTGGCCGCGTACGAGGACAGCGACCGCCCGACCGAGGTGATCAACAAGTTCTGCGGCAACCTCTGGTCGGCCACCTACGACCACTCCCCGCTCGACGTGGTCGCCTGGCACGGCAGCCACGTCCCGTACGTGTACGACATGCGCCGCTTCAACGTCCTGGGCTCGATCAGCTACGACCACCCGGACCCGTCGATCTTCACGGTCCTGACCTCCCCGTCCGACACCCCGGGGCTGGCGGGGGTGGACTTCGTCGTCTTCGCCCCGCGCTGGCTGGTCGGCGAGGACACCTTCCGTCCGCCCTACTTCCACCGCAACGTGATGAGCGAGTACATGGGCCTCATCGAGGGGGCCTACGACGCCAAGGCCGAAGGCTTCGTCCCCGGCGGCGGCTCGCTCCACAACATGATGTCCGCGCACGGCCCCGACCACGAGACCTTCGACCGGGCGAGCGCCGCCGAGCTGAAGCCGCAGAAGATCGACGACGGCCTGGCCTTCATGTTCGAGACCCGCTGGCCGATCACCGCCACCGCACAGGCCGCCGGCGCCGATCACCTCCAGCGCGGCTACGACGACGTGTGGCAGGGTCTGCAGCGCCACTTCCGCGCCTGACCTGCACTGCATACCCTGCATGCGCCGCACGTCACCCCTGCCCAGCCGTTCGGAGATCCACCCGTGACCGCCTTCGCCCCCGACTCGCTGGTACTGAACCGGAAACTGCCGCTCTGGTACCAGGTGTCGCAGTCACTGCGCGCCTCGATACTCGGGCGCACCCCGGACGCCTCGCTGCGCCTGCCCACCGAGGAGCAGCTCGCCGAGCACTACGGGGTGAGCGTGCTGACCATGCGGCAGGCGCTCAAGGAGCTGGAGAACGAGGGCCTGATCAGCCGGCACCGGCGGCGCGGCACCTTCATCGAGCCGGGCGCGCTGCGCAGCACCCCGGTCCGGCTGCTGGGCTCGGTCGACGCGATCGTGGCCCAGCAGTCGGGCGACCGCACGACGATCCTGGGACACGGCCGCACGGCCGTGTCCGGGGAGCTGCTGGAGCACTTCCCGGACACCCCCGAGGTGGTGACGTACCGGCGTCTGCGCCACGACCGGGAGAGCGGCGAGCCCACCAATTGGGCGGAGAACGCGGTCCTGCCGGAGTTCGCCGGGGCCGTGGACCTCGCCGATCTCGAACGCTGGCCGATGACCAAGGTCCTGCGGGACATCGTCGGGGTCCGCATCAGCCGGATCACGGACACGGTGGAGGCCCGGCTGGCCGACCCGGAGACGGCCGAGCTGCTCCAGGTCCCGCTGCTCAGCCCGATCCTGCACTACACGGGCGTCACCTACGACGAGGACGGCCGGGTGGTGGACGTGGCCCGGATCCGCTACCGCGGCGACCGGTTCTCCTTCACCGTGACGGTCGACGCGCACTGACGTCTACGCACGCCGACGTCGACGCGCACTGACGGTCGACGCGCACGGACGACGACGCACGCCGAGGTCGACGCGCACTGACGGCCTGCGCACACCGACGGCCGGCCCGCACCGACGGCCGCACCATCTCCGCGCGACTACTTCTCGTCGTCGTCCTCCCTGGTGCGCTCGCCCTCCGCCTGCGACGGCGTGGTCCGCATCGTGTGGGGGTGCTGCCGCTGCTTGCGCTGGGCCTCGTCCATGTCCTCGTCGAGGCGCTCGCCCTCGGCCTGCGACGGGGTCGTGTATTCGTCGTACTGGCTCATGACCGCCTCCTCAGCCTCCCCGGTCGATACCGTATGTATGCGTACATAAGGAGCGTAGCTCTTCGGACTGGACGCAGCCCGGCCGCCCGGTCCCGTCGCTACCATCGGCGGCGTGAGCGAAGACGTACCGCTGCTCGATGACCTGATGCCCTGGGCCGTGGGCAGCCTGCGCCTGGGCCGGGACTGGGTGGCCGCACCCGATCCGGCGGCCCTGCGCGCCCGCTGGGCCGCCCTGACGGGCTCCGAAGGGGCCGAGCGGGAGCGGCTGTTCCGCCCGAGCCGCAGCCGCAGGCCCGACGCCGGGGCGGCCGCCCTGCCGGGGCAGCGCTCGGCGGCCACGGCCCGTTTCACGGACGCCCCCGGCCCCTGCCCCGACCCCGTACGGGTACTCCGCGAGCCCTTCGACGAGCAGTGGCTGCTGCCCGACCAGCGGCTCATCGATGTGGCCCGCCCCGAGCTCTGGCGGGTCCGGGACGAGCACCAGCTGTTCCTCGTCGAGACCCCGGAGCCGCTGGTCACCGCGCACCTGCCGGTCGGCCGCCTCGGCCGCATCCGTCCGCTGCACCGGCGCCCCGGCGGCGCCGAGCCCAATCTCGCCCCCGGCCTGCTGCCCCTGCTGGGCGCGCGCCACGGCGGCTGGGTCACCCCCGAGGACGTCCTGTGCTGGATCCTGGCGGCGGGCCGCCCTGGCCCGCGCGGTTACGAGGTCCCGCTTGCCGCCGACACCGCGCACTGGCGGGCCGGGCTGGAGCTGGGGCACCGGCTGCTCACCGTGCGGCTGCGCGGCGCGCGCGGTGGCGAGCCGCCCCGGCTGCCCGGCGGCCGCCGCCCGTACGTCCGCTCGGCGGTCTCGGGCTGGCCGCACGAGCCGGCGTACGACGCCGGGAGCGAGACGCTGAGCGTCGGGAGCGGGACCGTGTCCCCCGTGCCGGCCGGGGCCTGGGAGTACGAGGCGCAGGGCGTACGGGTGCTGCCGGCCTGGTTCGCTGCCCGCACCGCGCACCGCGGCCCGGACGCCGACGGTCTGGCGGCGCTGGGGCCCGCCGAGTGGCCGCAGAGCTGGACCTCGGAACTGCTGGCCCTGGTCACCACCTTGGCACTGCTGGCCGAACTGGCTCCGGAGCGGGCGGCGTTCGAGCCCGGCCCGGAGCTGCCTGCCGAGGCCCTGCGCGCGGCCGGGGTGCTGCCGCCGCCGGCCTCGGCCCGGCGCCCGGCTTCGGTGCTCGACCACCAGGAGGAGGGCCCGGGCGGGCAGTTCGCCCTCCTCTGAGGAGGTCCCGCACGCATCCGGGGCCTACGCCTCCCAGGCCCCCAGCAGCCGGACCATGGTGCGGTCGAAGACCGCGGCCATGTCGAGGCCGGCGCCCGGGACCGGGCCGCCGCCGAGGGCAGCCGCCAGCCGCGGGTACTCCCCGGTGGCCAGCCGGGAGCCGAGCCAGGCGGTCCGTACGCGTTGCTCCTCCGCCTCGCTCCAGGGCAGCGACCGGGCCCGCTCGGCGAGCGCCAGCTCGCCCGCCACGTAGGTCGCGACGGTGCCGTTGACGGCGGCGACGAGCTCCAGCTTCTCGCTGTCCGGCACATCGAGCGGAGCCAGGCAGTCCAGGCTGTACTCCAGGTAGCGCAGGGCGTTGGGGCCGAACCCGTAGACGGGGGTGAGCAGGCGCGGCAGCCACGGGTGGCGGTGCATCAGCGCCCGCGTCCCGCGGGCCAGCGCGAGCAGGTCGGCCCGCCAGTCGCCGGTCGGCGCGGGGAACTCGTACTCCCCGCTGACCGCGTCGACCATCAGCTCGTACAGGTCCTCCTTGCGCGGCACGTAGTTGTAGAGGGACATCGTCCCGGCGCCGATCCCGGCCGCCACGCGCCGCATGGAGACGGCATCGATCCCCTCCTCGTCGGCGATCCGCACCGCCTCGGACGCGATCGACTCGCGGCTGTGCGCGGGCCTGGGTCCGCGGCCGGCCCGCTGGGGGCGGGACCAGATCACTTCGGGTTCAGCGGGTCGCCCGCCGGCTGTCATGGCTCAGATCACCTCGTCGTCTCGCCACCATCTTAGTTACGTACGGCGTACGTAGTGCGGTACGGTGGCGCACATGACGACTACGTACGCTGTACTTAGTGAGGGTCTGCGAAAGAACTACGGGGAGATCCATGCCCTGCGCGGCCTCGACCTCGCCGTCCCCGAGGGCACGGTCTGCGGCCTGCTCGGCCCCAACGGCGCGGGCAAGACCACCGCCGTCCGGATCCTCACCACCCTCACCCCGCCCACCGGCGGCCGCGCCCTCGTCGCCGGCCACGACGTCACCCGGGATCCCGCGGCCGTCCGCCGCGCCATCGGCGTCACCGGCCAGTACGCCTCCGTCGACGGGGACCTGACCGGCCGTGAGAACCTCCGGCTCTTCGCCCGGCTCGCCGGACTGCGCGGCCCCGCCCGCCGGGCCCGCGCCGACGAGCTGCTGGAGCGCTTCGGGCTCGGCGAGGCCGCCGACCGGGTGGCCGGCACCTGGTCCGGCGGCATGCGCCGACGCCTGGACCTGGCCGCCGGACTGATCACCCGGCCCCGGGTGCTGTTCCTCGACGAGCCCACCACCGGACTGGACCCGGCGGCCCGCGAGCAGATCTGGACGGCGGTGCGCCGGCTCTCCGAGGAGGGCACGTCGGTGCTGCTCACCACCCAGTACCTGGAGGAGGCCGACCGGCTGGCCGACGAGATCGTGGTCGTCGACGGCGGCCGGGCCGCCGCCACCGGCACTCCGGCCCGCCTGAAGGCCCGGATCGGCGCCCGCGCCGAGGTCACCGTCGCGGAACGCGGGGCGGTCGCGCGCGCCGCCGCCGTACTCGACCGGCTCACCGGCGGCCTGCCCGTGCTCGACGAGGAGCGGCTGACGGTGGGCGTCACCGTCCTCGACGACACCCTCACCCTGCCGCGGATCATCCGGGAACTCGACACCGCCGGGGTCCCGGTCACGGACGCGAGCCTGCGCCCGCCCACCCTCGACGAGGTGTTCCTGCGCCTGACCGGGGCCCGCCCCGCCATCACCGGAACCGAACGGGACGCCGACACCGACGCCGACGCTGACACCGGCACCGGCACCGGCACCGGCACGACCACCGAAGCCGACCAGGAGTACGCCGCATGAGCACCCTGCTGTCCGATGGCGGAGCCGTCCTCACCCGCCAGCTCCAGAAGGCCCGGCACGCCCCGGCGCTGCTGATCCTCACCCAGACCATGCCGATCACGATGCTGCTGTTCTTCGGCTACGTCTTCGGCAGCGCCGTCGCCATGCCGGGCGCCGAGTACCGGGAGTTCCTGGTCCCCGGACTGCTGGCCGCCACCGCCGCGAACGGTCTGATGACCGGCCTGTTCACGGCCGCGCAGGACGCCCACCGGGGGGTGATGGACCGCTTCCGGACCCTCCCGATGAGCCGTACCGCCGTGCCTCTCGGGCAGACGGCCGCCGACCTGCTGACCACCGGCGTGGCGATGGTGCCGCTGATGCTGGTGGGGCTGGCGATGGGCTGGCGCATCGAGAACGGACTCCCCGGCGCACTCGGGGCCCTCGGCGTGCTGCTGCTGTTCCGCTTCGCCACCGCGTGGGTCGGCACGTACCTCGGCCTGTTGAGCAGGAACGAGGAGGCGGCCGGCCAACTCGGCGGCGCCACCTTCATCCTGCCGATGCTGTCCAGCGCGTACCTGCCCACCGAGGGGCTGCCCGGGTGGCTGCGGGCGGTCGCCGAGTGGAACCCGATCAGCGCCGTGGCCACCGCCGTGCGCACACTGTGCGGGAACGCCGGGGGCGGGGCCGCGGCGGGCGCAGCCTGGCCGACGGCGCATCCCGTGGCCGGGGCGCTGCTGTGGTCGGGGCTGCTGCTCGCGCTGTTCGTACCGCTGGCCACGCGCCGGATCTCCTGCGGCGACGCCCGGAGGTAGCCGATCGGGCCGGGCACCCCGGAACAGCCGGTCGGTGGCGGCGCCCCCACGGCGGACGGACGGACGGGTGCCGACGGGCCCGTGCGACACCCGGGATGCCCGCCCGCGCGGGACGGGGGCCCGTGGGCTCGAGCGGCGTCACGGCGCCGGCCTCGTGACAGATGCCCGTCCGACCAGGTAGGCAGGGGGCATGTCTACCGAACCGCTCCCCCTGGACGGCATCACCGTCGTCGCCGTCGAGCAGGCCGTCTCGGCTCCCTTCGCCACCCGCCAGCTCGCCGACCTCGGCGCCAGGGTGATCAAGGTCGAGCGCCCGGACGGCGGCGACTTCGCCCGTGCCTACGACACCGCCGCGCACGGCCTCGCCTCGCATTTCGTCTGGGCCAACCGCGGCAAGGAGTCGATCGCGCTCGACCTGAAGGACCCGCGCGGCCGGGAGGTCCTGCACGGGCTGCTCGCCGACGCCGACGTGTTCGTACAGAACCTCGCCCAGGGGGCCGCGGCTCGGCTCGGGCTCGACTCGGCGGCACTGTGCGCGCGTTACCCCCGGCTGGTCGCCGTGGACGTCTCCGGCTACGGCGCCGAGGGCCCGTACGCCCACAAGCGTGCCTACGACATGCTCGTGCAGTGCGAGGCGGGTCTGGTGTCGGTGACCGGCACCCCGGAGCAGCCGGTCAAGGCGGGGATCCCGGCGGCGGACATCGCGGCGGCCATGTACGCCTTCTCGGGGGTCCTGGCCGCACTGCTGCGCCGCGGGACCACCGGGCGCGGGGGCAGGGTGGAGGTGTCCATGCTGGACGCGCTCGCCGAGTGGATGGGCCACCCGCTGCACCACACGATGCACGGCGGGGAGCAGCCCGTGCGCACCGGCCTCGCGCACGCGGTGATCGCACCCTACGACGCCTACCCGACGGCCGACGGGGACCGGGTGCTGCTGTCGGTGCAGAACGACCGCGAGTGGCGGCGGCTCGCGCAACAGGTGCTGGAACGACCCGAGTTGGCCGAGGATCCGGCGTACGCGACGAACGCGGCGCGCACCGGCAACCGGGAGAAGACCGACGCGGTGGTGGCGGAGGCGCTGGGCCGGCTCGGCGCGGACGAGGCGATCGGGCGACTGGAGGCGGCGGGCATCGCCTGCGCGCGGCTGAACTCGGTGGCCCAGCTGGCCGGGCATCCGCAGCTCGCGGCCCGGGACCGCTGGCGGGAAGTGGCATCGCCGGTCGGCCCGCTGCGGGCCCTGCTGCCGCCGATCGGGCTGCCGGGCGGCGCGGCACCGCACATGGGTGCGGTGCCCGCGCTGGGCGAGCACACCGAGTCCCTGCTGCGCGCCCTGGGGATGGCGGACGCACAGATCTCGGAACTGCGCCGGGACGGTGTGATCGGGTAGGGCCGGGAAGCCGGAGGCCGAAGGGCCGACGGCTGCGATACGGGGACGGTTACGAGCGGCGGCTGCCGAAGAGCGTGCGACGCAGACGGCGCAGCGGCGCGAAGAGCGAGACGCGCGCGCTCCGGCTCCGCAGACGGTGCGTGTGGTCGCGGGAGGTGAGCTCGCGCATCAGCAGCGTCGCCTCGGCGGCCTCCCGGTGCGGGACGGCGGGACCGCCCAGCACAGCGAGGTGGCGGTCGAGGCGCGAGCTGGTCGCACTGCTGCCGCAGGTGATGGCAGGCACGCGAGGCGGCCTGCTGCGCATTGCTATCTGTTCCATGATCTCTCCCCACCCGTACGAGGGCACCCGGCCCGGGCAGGTTAACCCTATCGCCCCCGCGTCGCCCCCGGGTATCCCGGTGGTGTGAATTACCCCTGTGGCGACGGGGAGTTGACGATTACTCAACGGAGTCGCCGGTTACTCTCCGCACAGACATCACGCTACGAAAGGCCTCTGCGCCAGTCCCGTCACGACAGGGGTCACACGGCTCGCACTGCGCTAACTTGGAGTGATCGCCCGATAACACGGGGGCGCACGGGAACACACTCGGGGGCGCGCGTGAGTGAGCAATCGAACTCCGATCGTGTCATCTCCGGCCGCTACCGACTGCTCGAACCGATCGGCCGCGGCGGGATGGGCATCGTGTGGCGGGCCCGGGACGAGGTACTCGCCCGCGAGGTCGCCGTCAAGGAGGTACGGGCGCCGGCCGGACTGGAGCCCACCGAACTGGAGCGGCTGTACCGGCGGCTGGAGCGGGAGGCCTGGGCCGCCGCCAGGGTCTCGCACCGCGGGGTCGTCACCGTCTACGACGTGGCTTCCGAGGGCGGGCGGCCCTGGATCGTCATGGAGCTCGTGCGCGGGCTCTCGCTGGCGGACGTACTGGAGGCCGAGGGCCCGATGACCCCTCAGCGGGCCGCGCACATCGGAGAACAGGTGCTCGCAGCGCTGCGCTCGGCGCACGACTGCGGGGTACTGCACCGGGATGTGAAGCCGGCCAACGTACTGATCGCCAACGACGGCCGGGTGGTGCTCGGCGACTTCGGGATCGCGAGCCTGGAGGGGTCCTCGGCGATCACCATGACGGGCGAGGTGGTCGGTTCCCCCGAATTCCTGGCACCGGAGCGGGCGTTGGGTCGCGACCCGGGGCCCGCATCGGACCTGTGGGCGCTCGGGGTCATGCTCTACGCCGCGGTCGAGGGGGGCACGCCGTTCCACCGGGCCACGCCGCTGGACACCCTGCGGGCCGTGGTCGACGCGGAGTTGCCGCCGCCGCGCCGGGCCGGCGCGCTGGAGCCCGTACTGGAGGGACTGCTGCGCAAGGATCCGGCCGAGCGGCTGCCCGCGGCGGAGGCGGCCGGGATGTTGCGGGTGGTGGGTGCGGGAGGGACCGTACGGGCCTCCGGCGGACCGGTGTCGGGGCCGGACGGGCCGACGACCGTCGCGCACCACGGGCGGCGGGGGGCCGACGCGCCGCACGATCCGTCCGGGGCGCAGCCGACGCGGGTGGCGCGGCCCGCGCACGGGTCGCCGTACGGGACACCGCCGCCGGTGGCGCGCGAGGGGAACGCCGGGCTGGTGCTGACGGCCGGGATCGTGCTGATGCTGCTGGCCCTGGTCGCGGTGGGGTGGCTGCTGCTCAGGGACCATGGGAACGGCGGCGGGAC
The DNA here is from genome assembly GCF_045161815.1 of Streptomyces avidinii. Taxonomy (NCBI): domain Bacteria; kingdom Bacillati; phylum Actinomycetota; class Actinomycetes; order Kitasatosporales; family Streptomycetaceae; genus Streptomyces; species Streptomyces avidinii. The sequence continues at coordinate 6,666,695 of NZ_CP108863.1, read as the reverse complement.
GGGTGGCGGGAACGGGGCCCCGACGGGCTCGGCGACGACCGCCCGGACCGTCACCGCGACCCCTTCGACCGCTCCGACGGCCCCGGTGTCGGCGTCCGCCTCGGGCGCGGCGGGACAGCACGTCTCCGTGTACGTGGACGCCGTGCGCTCCTCCTACACGGGCAGTTGCCCGCCGCCCGCCGAGTCCGCACCCGCCTTCACCGCCACCGTCGAGGTGGAGCGCACCCCGGTCGTTCTGGAGTACCGGTGGGCCACGCGCAGCGGTCGGACCTCAGGGCCCGACTGGCAGTCCGTCACGTACGAGGACGGCGGGCCGAGGAGCCGGCGGGTGGAGCACGCGGAGCTGACGCACGAGCCGGACGGGGTCCTCGAGGACGCGGTCCGGCTGGAGGTGCGGGGGCCGGCGGAGGCGGCCACCCAGTGGGTGGCCACCTCCGTGACCTGCCGGAAGGAGACCCCGACGAGCGGGGCCCCCTCCCCCGGACCGAGTCCGTCACCGGCGTCGCCGACGGCGAGCGCTCCGGCGAGCCCCGCGACCGGTGAGCCGGATGGAACGGATGGAACCGATGGAACGGGTGGAGCGGGTGGAGCGGATGGAGCGGATGGAGCGGGTGGAGCGGATGGAACGGATAAGCCCGGCCCGGCGGGTCGGGCGGACCCGGCCGGGCAGGCCGGTCGGGCGGGTCCCGGGAGTCGGACGGATCAGGCGGCGTTCGTGAAGACCGGCAGGTAGCCGCCGGACTGTCCGGCGGCGGTCGGGTGGTACGACTCGCCGATGTTCAGCCAGTTGACGCTGTGCAGCCACGCGCTGCCGGAGCAGATCTCGTGACCCGTGAAGACACCGGCGACCGAGGCGAAGGTGAAGCCGTGGTTGGCGGCGCGTTTGGCGATGGCGGCGTTGAGATAGTCGGCGGCGCCGTTGATGGCGGCCCGCTCGCCCTCGGTGAGGCCGGTGGTGCAGGTGCCGTTCAGCTTGTAGAAGCGGGGATAGCCGAGGACGACGACGTGCGCGCCGGGCGAGCGGCTGTCGATGGCGTTGTAGACCTGGTCGAGCCGGCCGGGGAGGGTGGAGTCCACGTAGGCCTTGGCCTGGTTCACGCGGCTGACGCAGGTGGATTCGGACTGGAGCACACAGGTCGTCATGACGTCGGAGAATCCGGCGTCGTTGCCTCCGACGGTGATGCTGACCAGGTCGGTGCCGGAGTTGAGCGGGGCGAGCTGGCTGGCGAGGACATCACCCGTACGAGCGCCCGAGCAGGCGGTGAAGGAGAAGGTCTGGGGGGAATGGGCGGCGGCCCACAGGGCCGGGTAGGCGCGGGTGGTGCGCTTGCAGTTGCCGCTCCCGCTGTCGTAGTTGCCGGCGCCGACGCCGGAGGAGTACGAGTCGCCGAGGGCGACGTAGCCGAAGTCGGCCTGGGCGGCGGCCTGGCCGGCTCCGAACAGGGCGGCGCCCGCGGCGAGTAACAGGGAGGAGGACAGGGCTGCGAAGCGCGACAGTCTCATGCTCATGTGTGCGGCTCCTTGTGGGGGTTACTCCTGAGTCCGTGGTACAAGCAGCCGGGGTCCGCTGGAAGTGTCCATGCCAAGAATGTTCGGGGCAGAGTTGGGGCTCGAATCTTCACCGCGGATGCGTTTGAAGAGGGAACCCGGGCACCCGATCCGGCGAAACACGGGTGCACGAGGGCATCGCGTGCCGGATCATGGGCGCCATGTCAGCCAACCCGCATGACGCGCTGCCGATCCGGCTCAATGTCGACGACAGCGATTCGCCGTCGGATGTCGTCGACGCGCTGTTCCTCGGCCGGTTCGCGTCCGGTGAGCAGCCGTACTCGCACAGCGTGTCGATCGAGCGGGTCAAGGCCGAGGCCACCCTCCTGCCGCCGGAGGCCACGGTGTTGCGCTCGGCGCGCGACAGCGACCGCAGCGCCACCCTCGCCGAGGGCGAGGGCTGGACCATGCTCGTCTCGCGCTGGAGCCGGGGCGCGGACGTCACCGTGACGGCGGTCAGCGACGAACTCGCCGCCGGAGTGCTCGGCAAGGCCACGGAGGGCGTGCAGGACGAGCCCGAACCGCAGCCCGAGAACGTCACGATGGGCTTCTGGTACGTCTCCCCGCGCCGCGGCCCCTACCGGACGACCCGCCAGATCGCGGCCGGGACCTGGGCGGAGGTGCGGCCCAACTACACGGCGCCGGTGGCCGGGGCGATGGACCGGCTGATGAAGGTGACCCCGGACGACATCGCGGGGCGGCTGCTCCTGCTGCACGGGCCGCCGGGCACGGGCAAGACCTCCGCGCTGCGCACGCTGGCCCGGTCCTGGCGGGACTGGTGCCAGGTGGACTGCGTCCTGGACCCGGAACGGCTGTTCAACGACGTGGGCTACCTGATGGACATCGCGATCGGCGAGGACGAGGGCACGGCGAAGGGACGCTGGCGGCTGCTGCTGCTGGAGGACTGCGACGAGCTGATCCGCGGCGAGGCCCGCCACACGGCCGGGCAGGCGCTGTCCCGGCTGCTGAACCTGACGGACGGACTGCTGGGCCAGGGCCGCAACGTCCTGGTGGGAGTCACCACCAACGAGGACCTGGAACGGCTCCACCCGGCGGTGGTCCGCCCGGGGCGCTGCCTGGCCCGGATCGAGGTCGGCCGGCTGACCCACCGGGAGGCGGTGGACTGGCTGGGCACGGACGAGGGCGTCTCCCGCGAGGGCGCCAGCCTGGCGGAGCTCTTCGCCCTGCGCCGTGGCACGGGCCCGGCGGCGGTCCTGCCGCCGCAGCCGCACAGCTCGGAGGCCGGGCTGTACCTCTAGCCTCCGGCCCGGCCGCGCCTGACGGACCGGGCGCCGCCCGGACCCCGGGTGCTGCCCGGGCCCGCGCCTCGAATGCCGGCGAGGCTGACTTTCCGGCCCCACCGGCGTTCGAGGCGGGGGTCCGGGCGCGGGCCACCGGCAACCGGCTCGCGCGGGGCCGAAAGCGGGGGCTACTCGGCGGCGTACCGGGCCCGGAGGGCGTCCGTGGCCGCGGCGAGGGCTTCGGCCTGCGTCAGGCCGAGGCGGCGTACCCGGTCCGCGTACGCCTGTGCGGCAGACGCCGCCTCGCGGGACACCGCGTCCCCCGCGGCCGCGATGAAGGTCCCGTTCCGCCCCCGCGTCTCGATCACCGCGTCCGCCTCCAGCGCCCGGTACGCCTTCGCGACGGTGTTGGCGGCCAGCCCCAGCTCCTCCGCGAGGCCCCGTACCGTCGGCAGTTTGAAGCCCGCCGGCAGCTTTCCCGTCCGGGCCCGGTCGGCGATCTGCGCGCGCAGCTGTTCGTACGGGGCGGCCGACCCGGCCGAGCCGTCGATGGTGATCTTCAGGTTTGTCGAGGTCACGCGGGTGATTGTCCCCCATGACCGGTTAATTGGGAGGCGCCCGGCACGAAGCCGCCCGTAGCGTCTGCCGCATGACCGCATCGATCCGCGACTTCCGCCCCGGCGACCCCTCGGACGCGGAGTCCGTCGTACGGGTACTGCGCGCGACCCTGCCCTTCACGATCACCACCCCCGAGGGCGTGGCCTTCGAGCTGGCCTGCGCCCACCCCGCGAAGCACCACCGGCTCCTCGTCGCCGAGGGCCCGGACGGCCGCGTCATCGGCACCGCCCAGGTCGGCATCGCGTACGACAGCCCCGAGCCCGGCCAGTCGTACGTCAACGCCTACGTCGACCCCGCCCACCGCGGAATCGGCGCCGGCCGCCTCCTGCTCCGCACCGCCGAGGAGCACCTCGCGGCGCACGGCGCGGTGGACGTGTACGCCTGGGTCCTCGACGAGCCCGCCCACCGCGCCTTCGCCGAGCGGCACGGCTACCGCCCCAGCCGCTCGGCGCACTTCCTGCGCCTGGACCTGGCGGCGGCCACGCTGCCCGAGCTGCCGCGGGACGGGGACCTTCCGGCCGGGGTCGAACTGCGTCCCGCCTCCGCCTTCGCCGCCGATCCGCGGCCGCTCTTCGAGGCCGACGCCGAGACGACCTCCGACGAACCGGGCGATGTGGCAGCCTCGTTCGACGACTACGAGTACTGGCTCGCGCAGACCTGGCACAGCCCGTCCCTCGACAAGGAGCTGACCACCGTCGCCCTGGTCGACGGCCGGGTGGCCTCCTTCGCCGCGGCGCAGACGGACGGCGCCACCCGCTACGGCTCGGCGATGACCGGCACCCTGCGCGCCTTCCGCGGCCGGGGTCTGGCCAAGCTCGCGAAGACGGTCTCGCTGCACCGGGCCCGGGCGGCCGGGTACACGGAGGCGTTCACCGGCAACGACGCGGGCAACGGCCCGATGCTCGCCATCAACGAGTGGTTCGGCTACGAGATCTGCGCGACCGAGACGCGCTTCACGAAGAAGCTGAAGAAGCCGAAGAAGTCGAAGGAACGGGAGAACCTGTGACCGCGCAACTGACCGTCGTGCTGACCAAGGCCGGACGGACCAAGATCCGCTACCCGGCGGCGCAGGTCGCCGACGACGGCGACCGGATCTCCGTACGCGCGCCCTGGGCGGCGGAGGGCGTACGCGACTTCGGGTTCGTGCGCTTCGAGCCGGGCGACGTGTTCGTCGAGCACTTCTGGCGGACGCGCTGGTACGCGGTCAAGGAGGTGTGGACGGGCGACGGCGTCCTCAAGGGCTGGTACTGCGATGTGACGCGCCCGGCCCTGGTGCAGAGCGGGGAGATCCTCGTGGAGGACCTGGATCTCGACCTGTGGGTCTCGGCAGACGGGACCTCGGTGCTGCGGCTGGACGAGGACGAGTTCGCGGAGAGCGGGCTCACCACGAGCGACCCCGAGGCGGCCGCCCAGGCGGTCCGGGCCCTCGACGCGCTGGACGACCAGGCCCGGTCGGCGGGCGGCCTGACCGCTCTCCTGACATAGTGCGGGGCGCGCGGCGGCCCTCCCGTGGGGAGCCGGGAGGGCGCCGGGCCCGGGAATGGTCCGGGGCCACACCATACGCACGGGCCGTGGCGGGCCGATAGGCATATGACAGACGGAGATTCCGGATCGTCGTCCACCCGCTCCCGCGCCACGGCACCCGCCTCCGACGGCGTACCTTATTGCACGAGGTTTGCAAATACAGATTAAGTGCGAAAGGAGCCGTCGTGGGCTCTCCGGTGGTGCTCGGGATCGAGTCGTCGTGCGACGAGACGGGCGCGGGGCTGGTACGGGACGGGCGGCTCCTCGGACACGCCGTGGCGTCGAGCATGGACGAGCACGCCCGCTTCGGCGGCGTCGTGCCGGAGATCGCCGCGCGGGCTCACGTGCACTCCTTCACCCCCGTCGTACGGGAGGCCCTGGACCGGGCCGGGCTGCGGCCGGCGGACATCGGGGCGGTGGCCGTCACCACCGGCCCCGGACTCTCCGGCGCGCTCCAGGTGGGGCTGGCAGGGGCGAAGACCCTGGCGTTCTCGCTCGGCGTGCCGCTCTACGGAGTGCACCACCTGGCCGGGCACGTCGCCGCCGACACCCTGGAGCACGGACCGCTGCCCGACCCGTGCGTGGTGCTGATCGTCTCCGGCGGGCACACCTCGCTGCTGCTCGTGCGGGACCTGGCGCGCGACCCGATCGTGCACCTCGGGGACACGATCGACGACGCCGCCGGGGAATGCTTCGACAAGGTGGCCCGGGTCTTCGGGCTGCCGTACCCGGGCGGACCGGCCATCGACCGCACCGCCCGCGAGGGCGACCCGCGCGCCGTGCGGTTCCCCCGGCCGCTGACCGGGCCGCGCGACGCGCCCTACGACTTCTCCTTCTCCGGACTGAAGACCGCCGCCGCCCGATGGGCCGAGCAGCACCGGATCCGCGGCGAGGACCTGCCCCTCGCCGACGGCGCGGCCTCGCTCCAGGAGGCCGTGGCCGACGTCCTGACCCGCAAGGCGGTCGCCGCCTGCCGCGCCCACGGGGTGGGGACGCTGGTCGTGGTCGGCGGAGTGGCGGCCAACTCCCGCGTACGGGCGCTCGCCGAGGCCCGCTGCCGGTCCGCCGGAATCACCCTGCGGGTACCGCCCCTGAACCTGTGCACCGACAACGGTGCGATGATCGCCGCGGTCGGCGACCTGCTGGTCCGGGCCGGCGCCGAACCGGCCCCGCTCGACGTCTCGATCGACCCGTCCGCCCCACTGGAGTACGCGGCCCTGCACCCGGTCGCCCGCGCCGCCGCCCGGCTCGCTTCCTGAGGATCCGATCATGCCCGTCCACACCGCCGCACCGCTCGCCGGGACGATCTCCGCGCCCAACAGGGTCTGGTACGCCTCCTACGGCTCCAACATGCACATGGACCGCCTCGCCGCGTACCTCGCCGGCGGAACCCCGCCGGGTACGACCCGCACCTACCCGGGATGCCGGGACCACCGGGCGCCCGAGCGCTCGATCGCGGTCGAACTGCGGGGCTGCCTGTACTTCGCCACGGAGTCCCCGGTGTGGACGGGGGGCCGCGCGTTCTACGACCCCACGGCGTCCGGCCGGACGCGCGGCAGGGCGCACCTGGTGACGGTCGGCCAGATGTCCGACATCGCCGCTCAGGAGATGTACGAGCGGCCCGGGCGGGACCTGGACCTGACCGCGGTCCTGCGGGACGGCCGCGACGAGCTGGGCCCGGGACGGTACGAGACCCTGATCTGCCCGGGCACGATCGAGGGGGTCCCCATGCTGACGTTCACCGCGCCGTGGAACCTCCAGGACGTCGAGGTGCGCAGCCCGTCGGCCGCGTACCTGCGCTACCTGGCCGGCGGCCTCCTGGAGTCGGGCCCGTGGGAGGAGCAGGACATCGCCGAGTACCTCGCGGCCCGCCCCGGAGCCGCCGGCCACTGGACGGCGGCCCAGGTGAGGGAGCTGCTCACCACTGACGACAGCACCCGGTGACACCGGGGTGGGCGGGGCGGCTGCCGGGCCGGCGCCGCCCACCCCGGTGGTCACTCGGCCACGATCTCGTTCACGAGCCACGCGCCGAGTTCTTCGGTCATGGTGGTGTGGCCCTCGTTGCGGCCGGCGCAGTGGAAGGCGTCGAGCGCGCTGTCGCCCGCCGCGATCGGGTGGTACAGCGCCTTCGGGTCGTTGATGTCGCCGGACGCGACGGCGCTGATGCTGGGGATGAAGCAGGACGTGGTGATGACGTCCGGGTCGACTTCGTTGCCGAGAAGGCTCATGAGGAGGGCGGCGAGGCCGAAGCTGCCGGTGTCGCCGGCCGGGGACTGCATCGTGAACAGACCGCCGGGAGCGCCGTCGATGTCGGGCAGCCCGCTGGTGCGCACCATGGTCGCCTCGTCGCCCGCCGTCTGCAGCCTGGCGACGATCTGGTCACCCTGGGCCTGGATCTTCAGCCAGGTGTCCTGCAGCGTTTCACCGTTGCCCCGCACCGCGATCGCACCGGCCTCGGCGCCGTTTCCGGCGCCGGTCTTCACGCCGTTGGCGACACCGATCTTGCGGACGTTCCGCGGCCATCCCCCGAGGTCGTCGAGCTTCCGGAGGAACGCCAGCCGCTCCGGTGCCTGCTCCGGCTCGGCGTCGGCCTTGCCGATGTGCCACCGCGCCATCTCCTTCGCCGCGGGGCTGTTGAGCAGCCCGGAAAGCTGGCGCAGCACGGGACCCAGCGTGGGGACCTCTCCCCACCGGTCCGTCGCGTAGTGGGTGAAGGCCTGGAGGGAGACGGGGAACCACGCCCCCTGGTGAGGGGTGTCGTAGGAGAGGTACGTGGCGGTCTCGTGGTCCGGAAGGCCGGGGTCGTGCTCCATCCTGGCCAGTGCGTAGCGGGTGATGAGCCCGCCCATGCTGAAGCCGCCCACGGCCAGCTTCGCCCGGCCCACCCGCTCGGCGACGGCCCGGCGGATGCACTCGATCGCGGTCTCGGCGTTGGCCGTGATCGAGGCGGTCCGGTCGTGGTAGCCGAGGATGATCACATCGCGGCCGGTGGCGTGAAGTTCGCTGATGAAGCGGTACTGCCCGTTCTCTTCCAGCCCGTGCCAGAGCTGGTCCAGGTTGGTGGATCCGCCCGAGAAGCCGTCGGAGAGGATGACGGGCCGAATGAGCTGCCGGCGGTTCAGCGGGCTGTAGTACACCCAGGCCGTTCCGCCCTCCAGGGGCCACCTGTCGTGCGCGTCCGGCGCGGGAGGAAAGGAGGTACGGGCCTGCGGGGAGGCAGGCCCCCAGATGTCAACGACGGTGTTGGACATGCTCGGTCGGCTCCTTGCGTAGTCATGGAACCACCGCACGCACGCGCGGTGACCCGGGGCGAGCAGGGGCTCCTGAGGCCCAACAGCTCCCTGCCGCACGGCATCCTCACACCGCACCCTCGGCCGCTCCCCGCGCCTCTGACCAGGGAAACCATCCCTCCGAGTGATCATCTTCAGCATTCGGGCGAGACGCGTCACACCAAAATCGTTTCGCCACCGGGGAGTTGCCGGAGGGGCCGACCCGGACCGCGGCCCCGGACGCTCGCGAGCGTCGGTCGAAGGCGTCTAGGCCGTCTCTTTCGGATCTTGCCGGGCCCGCGACGCCCGGCACCGCACCTCGCCGCGTTGTCGGGCCCGCCCCGGTACGTCCAGTACAAGGGCGACCCTCCGCCTTGCGATGCTTCCCCTCGGCCCTGCGGGCCTGGGGAGACCCCATGCCGCCGGACGCCGCGGACTCGGCCGACAAGATCCGAAAGAGACGGCCTTAAGCCTGCACCCACTGCCGGCCGGCCGGCACGCTCGGCGTGCCGGACTCATGCCGGGGAGGCAGGCTGGGGGTATGTCGGACCAGACGGAGATCATCGTTCACCCGGTGTCACCGCAGGGTGGCCGCAAGGTCACGGTGCATGCGCTCGGCGTGGACGCGGACCTCGGACGTGCGCACACCCCCAGTGATGTTTCCGAGTTCCTGCGCCGCGCCGGTCTGGAGGACGTGGACCTGAGCGAGGACGGGCCGATCACGTGGGAAGGCGGCGGCCCCGAGGTGTGGAAGCGCCCCGAGGTCTGAACGTACTCCAGGGGTGCAAGGGTTCCATGAGGCCGCTTCCTGAGGCGGCTCTTGTCCCTGCCTTAAGGGGACCCTAAAGATCCGCTCCAGCGGGCCCGAGGGGGCAAAAGCCGTGGTCCGGGGGGCTAGCTTGGCCGGGCCAGGACAGGAAGGGCCCGTTGCGGCGCCGCCGGGGGGCGGCGCACCGCGGGGTCCGATTCCGCCGGCACGCCCCTGCCTTGCGCCCGAAGGAGATCACCCATGCCCGCACGCCGTCGTACCGCCGCCACCCTGACCCGTATCGCCTCCGCCGGTCTCGCCCCGCTCGCGCTGGCCGCGTACGCGGCGGCTCCCGCGGTCGCCCACGGTTCGATGACGGACCCGGTCAGCCGGGTGGCGGCGTGCTACGCCGAGGGGCCGGAGTCCCCGAAGTCGGCGGCGTGCAAGGCGGCGGTCGCATCCAGCGGGGCGCAGGCGTTCTACGACTGGAACGCGGTGAACATCGCCAACGCGGCCGGGAACCACCGCTCGCTGATCCCGAGCGGCCAGCTCTGCTCGGCCGGCAACGACAAGTACCGGGGCCTGGACCTGGCCCGTGCCGACTGGCCGGCCAGCCCGATGTCCGCCGGCGCGCACACCTTCCGCTACAAGGGCACGGCCCCGCACAAGGGTTCCTTCGAGCTGTACGTGACCAAGGACGGATACGACCCGGCGAAGCCGCTGAAGTGGTCCGACCTGGAGCCCGCCCCGTTCGCGAAGGCCACCGACCCCGGCATGCAGAACGGCGACTACGTCTTCTCCGGGACCGTGCCGAACAAGTCGGGCCGCCACCTCATCTACAGCATCTGGCAGCGCTCCGACAGCCCCGAGGCCTTCTACACCTGCTCGGACGTGGTCTTCGGCAAGGACAACGGCGGTGGTGCCGGTTCCGGTACCGGCACCGCTCCGACTGCCGAGCCCGGCACCGGGACGGGCACCGGGACGGGCACCGGGACGGGCACGAAGCCGACCGGCAAGCCGTCCGACAAGCCGATCGACAAGCCCTCGGCCCCCACCGACCAGCAGATCGCCGACGGCTCCGGCAAGTCCTCGGTGGAGCACAACGGCCACGGCGACAACGACCCCAAGACGAACGGCAAGGCGGATGCCGCCGCCCCGATCGCGGCCGGGTCATCGTCCTCGTCCTCGTCCTCGCCGTCCGCGGCCGCCAAGGAGAACCTCGCGGAGACGGGCGGAAACAGCGCCACCCCGACGATCGCGATCGCCGGGGCCGCCGCCCTGGCCGTCGGCGCGGCGGCGCTGTTCGGAGCCGCCCGCCGCCGCACCGCTCGTACCGCGACGGGCCGCCACGGTCGCTAGCCGTGTCGGGACCGCCTGCGCCGAGCTCCGTCAGTCGAAGACCGAGGCGCAGGTGGTCCGTTCGGCGTGGGCCGGGTCGAGGGCGTTGACCGCCTCGTGCCAGGCGATCCGGTCGGTGAGCCCGATCGTGACGTGCTCCGAGAGGTCCAGGAGGCACAGGTCCTGGAGTACGACGTTGCGTACGTTCGGCCCTTCCAGGAAGGCGCTCCGGTACGGCGTCACCACCTCGTCGTACTTGGTCGCGATGACCGTGTACTTCACCCCGGGCACGGTGTCCCCGCCCTCGTTCAGCTTCTGCTGGAAGGCGGATCCGGCGATCTGGTCGGCGAGACCGGGGGTCGCGGTGCTGATCAGGTGCTCGGCCCCGGGGAAGTACGGCAGGAGCTTGGTGAACCCGTTCAGCGTGGTGCCGTGGTTGTCGGGGGCGAGCCCGACCAGCGCGTTGACCTTGGAGGCGCCGCCGAGGAACTTCAGGTAGTAGCGCGGCATCATGCCGCCCTGCGAGTGCCCGATGATGTCGGTCTTGGCGGAGCCGGTGGCGGCGAGCACCCGGTCGACAAAGACGTCGAGCTGTCCGGCGGACTTGTCGATGGGCCCGAGTCCGTTGAAGAGGGGGACGCCGGGCAGTTGGCCGTAGTCGAGCGAGTAGACGCAGTACCCCCGGTGCACGAGGTAGGGCGCGAGCCCGAGCCAGTTGTCCCAGGAGTTGCCGAAGGTGCCGTGGACGAGCACGACGGGGCGCGGATGCGCGGCGGACGGCTTGCAGGACCAGTTGTTCCAGCCGCTGCTGGGAGCGGCCGCGGCCTGCGCGGCGCCGGTGGGGGCGACGAGCGCGGCGGCGGTGAGGGTGAGGACGGCGAGCGGGCGGAGCAGGCGTCTCCAGGGCAGCATCGTGTGATCTCCTTGCGGGTCGACTCAAGGGGATGAGCGGGGGGATTCGTCCCGTGATCCGGATCACAAGGGGAGCTGCTGCCGCTAAATTACGGGTGAGTAGCAACACAGGGAAGTTACGCGTCAGTAAAAAATCGCGCGTCGCCCCGCCGAACCGTTATGGGCCCTCGCACGAACCCCCGAAGAACCCCCGAAGAACCCCCGGCGAACCGTCAGGCGGCCAGCGTGCCGCGGGCGATGGCCTGTGGCCCGAAGCGCGCGCGGACCCGGTCCGTGACGGCCTCCAGCCGACGGGCCTTCTCGTCCTCGGGATCGAGACTGAGCTGCCGCGCGGCCCGATCGGCCGAGGTCAGGCCCTCGGCGCGCAGGGACAGCGCGCGGACCCGGGCCCGCTGCAGGCCGAGGCCCGCGTAGAGGGCGTAGGCCGTGTCGGTCAGGGCGGCCGAGTGCGCGGTGGGTTCGGCCAGGGTGCGCGTCCGGGTGAGCGTGGTGCGGTCGGCGCAGCGGACGGTGAGGGAAAGGGCACGGCAGACCTGCCCGCGGCCCTGTTCCTGTGTACGAAGCTTCGCGCCGAGCTCCTCGGTCAGCGAGAGCAGCGCCCGCCGGTGCCGTGCGGGATCCAGCTCGTCCAGATCGAAGAGCCGCTCGGCGGCGATGGCGCGGGCGGCCGCACCCGGCCGGACCGGGGTCCGGTCGATCCCGAGGGCGCGCTCGTGCACCTCACGGCCGAGCCGGGCGCCGAGGATCCGCCGCAGGGCGGCGGGCGGGGCGGCGGCGACCCGGCCGACGGAGTCGAGGCCGTAGGAGCACAGGGTGCGGGCGGCCTTCGGCCCGACCCCGTCGAGGACGGTGACGGGTTTGCCCGCCAGGAACTCCCGTACGGCGGCGGGCTCCCCGGGGATCACCAGGGTCCCCCCGGGCCGGGCCTCTCGGGCGGCGGCCCGGGCCAGCATGGGGTTGCCGGCCACGCCGACGGTGGCGTCCACGCCGTACAGGGCGAGGGCCCGGACCCGGATCACGGCGGCGAGCCGGGTGGCGTCGCAGTCGAAGTACCGCAGGGCGCCCCGGATGTCGGCGAGGACGGTGTCGGGCGGCAGCGCCTGCACGGCCGGAGTGATCCCGCCGAGCAGCGCGAGCATCCCGGCGTACTCCCGCGCCCCGAGCGGCCCCCCGTCGGCGGGGTGCGGGCGCAGGCACATCACGACCCGCTCGACGGTGGTCATCCCGCGCTCCCCGGGCTGGAGTGCCACAGCTTGCGACCGGTCGCGGGGCCGGTGCCGGGCGGCTGGAGGTCGGCCCAGGGGTTCATCTCGTACCCCGTGGACATGCGGATCCTGCGGGCGGGCGCCTTCGCCCCCGGCTCCCCGGCGGCCCCGTCGGCCCCGTCGGCCGCGTCGGCCGCGGCACCACCGTCGGCCGCCCCGCCGCCGCCCGGGGCCGGCTCGGCCGGCTCCGCGAGGCGGGCCGCGACCGCGTCCAGACCACCCGCCGCCCGCAGTTCCACCAGCTCCGCCAGGTTCCACACAGCCGCCCCGACCACGCTCAGGCTCTGCGGGCCCCGCCGCTGCACGACACCGCGTACCAGCAGCAGGAACGAGTGGAAGACGGTGTGCGCGCAGCGCTCGTGGCTGTCGTCGAAGAAGGCCAGGTCGACCAGGCCCGTCCCGTCGTCCAGCGTCGTGAAGATGACCCGCTTCCCGGAGCGGATCGGCGGGGTCTGGGTGGCCGCCTTGGCCCCCGCGACGAGCACGGTCTGCCCGTGCTCGGTGTCCCGCAGCCGGCGCGCCGGGATCACTCCCAGTTCGGCCAGGAAGGCGTGGTGGTCCCCCATCAGGTGCCGCGAGGCGTCCATGCCGAGGACGCCCAGCTCGGCGCTGAGCCGCTCCGCCTCGGTCAGATCGGGCAGCCCGACGGAGGCCGTGGACCGGCCGCCGTCCAGGGGGAGTTGGGGTCCGCGCACCCCTGCGGCCCGCTGCGCGCCGTGCAGCTCGGACACGTGCAGCAGCAGGTCCCGCCGGTTGGCACCGAAGGCGTCCAACGCCCCGACCTGTGCGAGGCGTTCGGCGACCGGGCGGCCCGGGTGCGCCCGGTCCCAGAAGTCGCGCAGGGAGGCGTACGGCTGTCCGGCCTCGATCCGGTCCGCCTCGGCCCCACTGATGCCGTGGACGTCGGACAGCCCGAGCCGCAGCCCCCACACTCCCCCGGTATCGGACACCAGTTCGATACGGTGGGCGGCCGCCGACCGGTTCACGTCCAGCGGCAGCACCGGCACGCCCCGCCGCCGCGCGTCCGCCAGCAGCAGCCGCTTCGGGTACATCCCCGGATCGTGGGTCAGCAACCCCGCGTAGAAGGCCGCCGGGTGATGCGCCTTCAGCCAGGCCGACTGGTACGTGGGCACCGCGAAGGCCACCGCGTGCGCCTTGCAGAAGCCGTACGACCCGAAGGCCTCCACGATCTCCCAGGTCCGGCCGATCACCTCCACCGGATAGCCGCGCTCGGCCGCCCTCGCCGCGAACCAGACCCTGATCCGCGCCTGCGACTGCGGGTCGGACAGCCCGCGCCGCACCCGGTCCGCCTCGTCCCGCCCGCAGCCGGTCATGACGTGCACGATCTCGATGATCTGCTCGTGGAAGACCACCACCCCGTACGTCTCGCGCAGCGCGTCGGCCAGGTCCGGGTGCGGGAAGCGGACCGGCGCCCGCCCGTGCCGGGCCTCGATGAAGGGCCGCACCATGTCGGCGGCCACCGGCCCCGGCCGGAACAGCGAGATGTCGACGACCAGATCGTGGAAGGTGGCCGGCTGCAGCCGCCCCACCAGATCCCGCTGGCCCGGCGATTCGATCTGGAAGCAGCCCAGGGTCTCGGCCGAGCGGATCAGCTCGTACGTGGCCCGGTCGCCCGGCGGCACCTGCGCCGGGTCGTCCAGGTCGAGCTCCCGCCCCGTACCGCGCCGGATCTCCGCGACCGCGTGCGCCATCGCGGACTGCATCCGCACACCCAGCACGTCCAGTTTGAGCAGGCCGAGCTCCTCCACGTCGTCCTTGTCGAACTGGGACATGGGAAAGCCCTCGCCACTGGTGGGCACCACCGGCGTACGGGCGAGCAGCGAGTCGTCGGAGAGCAGCACCCCGCACGGGTGCATGGCGATGCCGCGGGGCAGCGCGTCCAGCGATTCGACGAGCTCCCAGAGCCGGCCGTACGACTCCCCGCGCACGTCGCGCAGTTCGGGCAGTTCCTCCAGTGCGGCGCGGGCGTCGCGGGCCCGGATGTGCGGGAAGGCCTTGGCGAGCCGGTCGGTGACGGCGGGGTCCATGGACAGGGCGGCGCCGACATCGCGGATGGCGTGCCGGACCCGGTAGGTCTCCGGCATGGAGACGGTCGCGACGCGCTCGGTACCGAACCGGTCCATGATCCGCCGGTAGACCTCCAGCCGGCGGGCGGACTCCACGTCGATGTCGATGTCGGGCAGGACGCGCCGCCGCTTGGAGAGGAAGCGCTCCATCAGCAGGCCGTGGGCGACGGGGTCGGCGTGCGCGATCCCGAGCAGGTGGTTGACGAGGGAGCCGGCGCCGGAGCCTCGGGCGGCCACCCGGATACCCATCTCCTTCACGTCGTGCACGACTTGAGCGACCGTCAGGAAGTACGAGGCGAAGCCGTGGTAGGCGATGATGTCGAGCTCGTGGTGCATCCGCTCCCAGTACGCGCGGTCGCCCGCGTACCCGCGCAGCACCATGCCCGCCGAGGCCCGCGAGGCGAGGACCCGCTGGGCGCTGCGGTGGGCCGCGCCGACGAGCCGGGCCTCGGGGAAGTGCACGGAACCCATGCCGAGGTCGTCCTCGGGGTCCACGGAGCAGGCCTCGGCGGTACGCCGGGTCTCCGCGAGCAGGCGCCTGGCGTCGGCGGGGCGCAGCCCGGCCGCCTGCGTGATCCGGTCGGCGGCCTCGGCCATGGCGGCGGGGTCCTTGAGCCAGCGCTCGCCGCTGTCGAGCGGCTGCGCGGGGTTGCGGGGGTCGATGGGGACCAGGCGGCGGGCCGCGTCGAGGATGTCGGCGACCGGGCCCTGGCCGGGGTCGGCGTAGCGCACGGCGTTGGTCAGCACGGCCGCAACGCCCTGGTCGGCGGCGAAACCGACGGTACGGGCGGCCAGCCGGAGCGAGCCGGGCCCGGTGCCGGTGCGGCCGTGGTGGACGGCCTCCAGGCGCAGGGAGTCGCCGTAGATCTCCCGCCAGGGCGCGAGCAGCCGGGCGGCCCGGTCGGGGCGGCCCGCGGCGAGCGCCCGCCCCACCTCGGAGTCGGGCCCGAGCAGGACGAAGACGCCCTCCCCGCGCAGTACGCCCCAGGGCACCAGCGGGACCTCGGCGGCCCCCGCGTGGGCGGCGGTGACCATCCGGCACAGCTCGGCCCACCCGGCGGCCCCGTCCCGGGCCAGGAAGACGGCCCGCGCGGCGGTCTCGTCCACGAAGGCCCCGCCCTTGACGGGGGTGCGCCGCCGGTAGGAGGCCTCGCCGGGGCCGCCGCCCGCGGCGGGTCCGGTCGAGCCCCCCGGCCCGGCCGGGCCCGGCGCGGGCGATACGGCCATGTCCACTCCGAACAACGGCCGGATGCCCGCCCCCGCGCACGCCTTCGCGAACCGCACCGCACCCGCCAGGGTGTCGCGGTCGGTCAGGGCGAGGGCGTCCATGCCCCGGTCGGCGGCACGCTCCGCCAGCCGTTCCGGGTGCGAGCCTCCGTAGCGCATGGAGAACCCCGAAACGGTGTGCAGATGCGTAAAACCAGGCACCCGCGGCCTCCTGCTTCGCTCGAATGAACACCTCCCCCGCTCTCCACCATAGAGCAATTCGAATATCCGTGCGAAACACTTGTTCGATCATCCGGAGGTCATCTGCGGTGCGCACGGCGGTTCGGCCGCGCTGTGTGCCGGGCGCTGCCCGGACCCGCGCCTCAATCGCCGGCGAGGCTGGATGGTGCGGCGGGGTCGGCGCAGGTCGGTGCGTGGGGCCGTGCCGGGGTGTCTCCTCGGCTCGGCGCGCGCGGGCATCTCCCGGGCTGTACGGGGTGGTCGCGCCTCGTCCTGCGGGGACACCCCGACACGTCCCCACTCCCCTCCGCCGACCACGCCGCCAGGAGCGGACCCCGGGGCCGACCCGCTCGGGCGAGGCACGCAACGGGATCCCCCGCACTGCCGAAGCCCCCGCGTGGGGCGGGGACACGCAGGAGGGTCCCCGCAGGACGAGGCGCGACCACCCCGCACAACACGGCACTGCCGCGCGCGCCGAGCCGAGGAGACCCTCGTGCGGGGCACCGACCCACACCCGCACACCGCCGAGCACCCCGCAGGGGCACCGGCCGAGGAGACCCTCGTGCCGGGCACCGACCCACACCCGCACACCGCCGAGCACCCCGCAGGGGCACAGGCCGAGGAGACCCTCGTGCCGGGCACCGCCCCACACCCCCAGCCGCCCGCAGGGCACCCCGCACCGGGCGCTGGCCCGCACACCGCCGAGCAACCCCGCAGGGGCAGGGGCAGGGGCT
Source organism: Streptomyces avidinii (assembly GCF_045161815.1). Taxonomy (NCBI): domain Bacteria; kingdom Bacillati; phylum Actinomycetota; class Actinomycetes; order Kitasatosporales; family Streptomycetaceae; genus Streptomyces; species Streptomyces avidinii. Next base: position 6,649,965 of record NZ_CP108863.1, on the reverse strand, counting down.
ACGTCGTGTGGACCACCTCGCCCGCCACCACGACCGTTTCCGCAACCGTGCCCGGGATCCGGTCCGCCGGGACGGTGAGGATGTCCCGGGAGAGGATCACGAAGTCCGCCACCTTGCCCACCGTCAGCGAACCGCGTTCCCGCTCCAGGAAGTTGGCGTGCGCCGAGCCCATCGTGTAGCCGTACACGGCCGTCTCCACGTCCACCGTCTCGGCCGGCTGCCAGGCCGGGCCGTCGCCGGACAGCGGGCGGCGCGTCACAGCCGTGTAGATGCCGACCATCGGGTCCATCTCGGCCACGTTCCAGTCGCTGGAGAACGCCAGCACCGCACCCGCCTCGTGCAGGCTCCGCATCGGCCAGGCCTTGTGCCAGCGGCCCTCGCCCACGTTCTCCGCCCAGTCCTGGCCGGGTCCCGCGATCTCCGGGGCGCAGTGCCTCGGCTGCATGCACGCGATCACGCCGAGCTGCGCGAAGCGCGGTACGTCCGCCGGGTCCAGGCACTCCACGTGGACCACCTGGTGGCGGGCGTCGCGCGGGCCGTTCAGCGCCCGCGCGTGCTCCACCGCGTCCAGGACGGTTCGGATGCCGCGGTCGCCGGTCGCGTGCACGAAGCACTGGAAGCCCCGCGCGTCCAGCTTCGCCAGCAGCTCCGCGAATTCCTCCGCGGGGTAGAAGGTCTCGCCGCGGTGCGCGCCGCAGCCGGTGTACGGCTCCAGGAGCGCGGCGGTACGCGGTTCCACCACGTCGTCGATGTAGAGCTTGAGCGGGCCGACCCGCAGCCGGTCCCCGGCGAACCTCCTTGCCGCGTCGGCGAATTCGTCCAGGTCGGCGTCTCCGGTGCCGCGCGGGTGGAACAGCGCCGCGACGATCCGTGAGCACAACCGCCCTTCCGAGCGGGCCCGTTCGAAGAGTTCGAGGTCGTCGAGGGAGTTCTGCGGCTCGACGACCGTGGTGATGCCGAAGCCGATGGCGTCGTCGAGGCTCTTGGCGAGCCGTCCGTACTGCCGGTCCGGCGAGGCCCACGGCACGCCCAGCTCGCGCAGGGCCCGGTGGCCGTCGCGGGAGAGTCCCTTGATGGCGAAGTCCTTGACGAATCCGGTGGGTTCGCCGGTTCCCGGGTCCACGGCGGCCGTACCGAAGGGCAGGTCGGTGCGGTCCCGGGAGACCCCGAGCCGCCGCATGGCCGCCGTGTTCAGCCAGGCCGTGTGCACGTCGTACGAGAGCACGATCGCCGGGGTGTCCCCGGTGACCGGGTCCAGGTCGGCGGCGCACGGCATCCGCCCGTCGGGGATGGCGGAGTAGTCGAAGGCCTCGGCCTCGATCCACCCGGCGTCCGGGTTGGCCTGCCGCCAGGCCAGGATCCGCTCGTGGATGCCGCCCAGGGTGCGCACGCCGGCGAGCTGGACGCAGTCCGCGTCGGAGCCGAGCCGGACGTGGTTGTGGGCGTCGATGAAGCCGGGCAGGACCAGCTTGCCGCCCGCGTCGATCCGCTCGGTGTCCGGGCCGGCCCAGGCGGCGGCCTCGTCGTCCGGGCCGACCCAGACGATCAGGCCGTCGTGGACGGCGAGGGCCTCGGCCGCGGGCAGGTCGGGATCGACGGTGTGGATCCGGGCTCCGGTGAGCAGCAGGTCGGCGGGGAAGGGGTGGCGTGTCATGCGGGGGTGCTCCATCGGGTGTGCGGTGTCTTTCAGGCGGCCGGGGCGTACGCCGCGACCCGGCGGCGGGTGAGGGCCCAGTAGGTGAGTCCGGAGACGACCGAGCCGAGCAGGGTGAGGTCGGCGCCGCCGAGCGGGGCGACCAGCGGCCCGGTCCACAGCTCGGAGTCGCAGGTCAGGGCGGCGAAGGTCATGCCGGTGAGCAGGGCGGTGATGCCTGCGGGGTGGTAGCCGGAGCGGTACCAGTAGGCGCCCGCGCTCCCGGTGTGCAGCGCGTCGGCGTCGTAGTGGCAGCGGCGCAGCAGCATGTCGGCGAGGAAGACCCCGCCCCAGGGGGCGAACACGATGATCAGCAGGGAGAGGAAGGAGAGCAGGGAGGTGGTGAAGTCGGTGAGGAACAGCGCGGCGAGCGAGCCGAGGGCGGTGACGGCGGCGCTGATGACGATGGCCCGGGCGCGGCTCCAGGGGATGCCGAGGACCTGGAGGTTCAGGCTGGAGGAGTAGAGCGTGATGATCGAGTTGGTGACCGAGCCGCCGAGTACGAGGGCCAGGAAGAGCGGCTGGAACCAGCCGGGGAGCAGGCTTTCGGCCCCGGCGACCGCGTCGGTCATGTCGGTCTGGGTGGCGGCGGCGGCGCCCGCGACGCCGAGGGCCACGGAGGAGAGGAAGCCGCCCAGGGCGCCCATCCAGGTGATGGACTTCAGCGAGGTGGTCCGGGGCAGGTAGCGGGTGTAGTCGGCGGGCATCGGCAGGTACGAGAAGGGGCCGGCGAGCATGACGACGAAGGCCAGGCTCCAGCCGGAGAGTCCGGGTGCGACGCCGGCCGGGGCGGCGGTGTCGGTGCCGGGCAGGACGAAGAGGAGCAGGACGCCGAAGCCGGCGGCGAGGACGTAGGCCATCCAGCGCTCGGCGAACTGCACGGTGGCGTGGCCCCACATGGCGACGGCGAAGGTCAGCGCGAGGGTGACCAGGAGGGCGGCGGCGCGGCCGGCGGTGCCGGTCTGCCAGCCGATCTCGGCGAAGAAGACTTCCAGTGCGAGGGTGCCCACCACGGTGTTGACGATGGTGTAGCCGATGCTCACCACCCAGTTGAGGACGCTGGCGGGGAAGTTGCCGCGTACGCCGAAGGCGGCGCGGGAGATCACCAGGGTGGCGGTGCCGGTGCGGATGCCGCTGAGTCCGGCGGCGCTGATGGCGAAGAAGGACAGTCCGCCGATCACGACCACGGCGGTGGCCTGCCAGAAGGAGAGCCCGAAGGCGACGGCGAGGGCGCCGTTGATCACGTAGGTGAAGGTGAGGTTGGAGCCGAACCAGAGCCAGAAGAGGTCTTTGGCGCTGCCGTGGCGTTCGGCGTCGGGAATGGGGTCGATGCCGTGCGTTTCGACCCGGAACACCTCGTCGACGTCGACTGTCTCCTGCTGCCCCATGGCGGACCCCTGACCTTGAACGATCTTGAATGGCGTTCTAACTTCTTGAATGGCATTCAAGATGAGGGCTGGACCGCGACCCCGTCAAGACCCTGTCCGGGATAAGGTCGGTCCACGAAGATCCGGAGGGCGGGAGCGGTGGCGGGAGCAGCACGGCGGCGCGACGGGCAGGTCGCCCAGGAGCGGATGCTGGAAGAGGCCATGACGGCCATCGCCGAGGACGGACTGGCCGCGCTCACCATGTCCGCGCTGGCCGAGCGGCTCGGCACCAGCGGCGGCCACATCCTGTACTACTTCGGCAGCAAGGACCGGCTCCTGCTGGAGGCCCTGCGCTGGAGCGAGGAGCAGCTCACCGGGGAGCGCCGGGCGCTGCTGGGGCGCAGGGTGACGGCGGCGCGCAAGCTGGACCAGTTCCTGGAGCTCTACCTTCCCGAGGGCCCCCGCGACCCGCGCTGGACGCTGTGGATCGAGCTGTGGGCCCGTACCGCCTCCAACCAGCCGCTGAAGGCCGCCCAGGAGGAGATCGACGACAGCTGGCAGCGTGATCTGGAGACGCTGCTGACCAAGGGCGTGGAGCAGGGCCGCTTCGCACCCCTGGACGTGCCCGCGCGGGCCTCGGAGCTGCTCGCCCTGCTGGACGGTCTGAGCACCCGGGTCGTCCTCGGCCAGCGCGGCGCGGACCGGGCCCGGGCCCTGGAACAGGCCCGCTCGGCGGCGACCCTGCTCATCCCGCGCACGTGAGGCGACGGGAACTCCTTCCTTTTCGTGCGCGACCCGGCGTCCGATGCCGCAATTCGACGCCCAAAAGCGGAGCCCTCCGCGCCGAATAGGGTCATTCAGAGCGGGCCGGGGGTCCGTTCACACCCATTCACGCCCCTGGCGCGCCCTCTTGACCAGGGCATATGCGGAAGACACAAAGCAGTTCCGGGCTTGTGAAATGCTTCACTAGAATTCCGCTCGAAGTGCGCCCTACCGCGCTCCTCCCCCAGCGAGCACAATCGCGGTGACGACTCGCATCGATCGTGAAGGAGGGAGCGCGTGCGCAATCAGGTGCGCACAGCGGACGGGCGCGCTCTGACCGTGGAGCGCTGGGGCGATCCGGACGGTAGACCCGTCTTTCTCTTGCACGGCATGCCCGGCAGCCGCCTCGGCCCGGCCCCCCGTGGCATGGTCCTCTACCAACGCCGGATGCAGCTCATCGCCTACGACAGACCCGGCTACGGCGGCTCCGACCGCCATGTGGGCCGCACCGTCGCCGACGTGGCCCAGGACGTGGCCGCCGTCGCCGACGCCCTCGGCCTCGACACCTTCGCGGTCGCCGGCCGCTCCGGCGGCGCCGCGGGCGCACTGGCCTGTGCCGCCCTCCTCCCCGACCGGGTCACCCGCACCGCGGCGATGGTCGGGCTCGCCCCCCGGGACGCGGAGGACCTGGACTGGTTCGCCGGGATGGCCGCGTCGAACGTACGGGAGTACACCACCGCCACCGACGACCCCGAGGAGCTGGCGGCCCGTCTGATCCCGCGCGCCGACGGCATCCGCAAGGACCCCGGCCGGCTGCTCGACGAGCTGCGCCGGGAGCTGACCGACAACGACCGCATGATCGTCTCGGACGCCGGCCTGCGGTCGATGCTCCTGCGGAACTACCGCGAGGGGCTGCGCCATTCGGCGTACGGATGGATCGACGACGTCCTCGCCTTCAGCCGCCCCTGGGGCTTCGATCCGGCCGACATCCGCTGCCCGGTGCTCATCTGGCACGGGGAGCTCGACGTCTTCTCCCCCGTGGGCCACTCCCGTTGGCTGGCCCGCCGCATTCCGGGGGCCACCACCAACATCGTCCCGGCCGCCGCGCACTTCGCCGCCCTGCGCGCGCTGCCCGACGTACTGAACTGGCTGCTGCGCGACCTCCCGGCGCCGGACCTCAATGAACAGCAGCCCGCCTAGGGGGCCTTGCCCCCGCACCGCCCCACTCCACCGCAGTGGTCACCGCCCCCTTCCCGCCCATCGGCGGGGGCGGTTCCGCGTCGGGCGGGACGGACTCCCGGCCGGCGGGGCAAGCCCTCGCATCGCACCAGGTCAGCGAGGTACGGCCGGCGCAGGTCCGGGCCGACCGGGGCGCCGCCCGGTCCCCCGGCGATGAAAAGGATCTTTCTTTGCAGGAAACTCCTGATTCGGCCACCTCGGGATATCCCCGCGCTTTGCAGGGAAGTCATGACCAGGCGTCATGTCTCGTGTTGCGAATGGGGTGTGGCCGAGTAAAGTCCACGCTTGACAACAGCATCACGCTCTTGTCATTCACATGCCCATTCCACATGGCTTCCCCAAGGACGGTGCCGTGAACACTTCAACGACCCCCGCGACCAGCTCGGTCAAGGCCCACCGGGTCCCGCTCACCAAGATCGACGTCCACTCCGCGTCCGCGGCGACGACGCTCGGTCGCGTGCTGCCGGCCGAATCTGCTCGTCCGGTTCAGGCACCCATCTTCAACTCCGCGCTCTGACAACGAAGTATGCGCTCTAGACTGGTGGAATGACCGGCCTGATCCCATTTCGCGAGATCGTCCTGAAAGTTCACAGCAGATGCGATCTTGCTTGTGATCATTGCTATGTCTACGAACATGCAGATCAGAGCTGGCGAGCCCGGCCGAAAGTGATCTCCCCCGAGGTTATTTCGCATACCGCGTCGCGGCTCGCCGAACATGCCCGTGACCATGCACTCCCCTCCGTCACGGTGATCCTCCATGGAGGGGAACCCCTGTTGGCGGGTACCGCCCGGCTCCGCCTCGTGTGCGAGGAGTTCGGCCGCGCGCTCAGCGGAATCGCCGCCCTCGACCTGCGCGTCCACACCAACGGGCTCCAGCTCAGCAGCCGTTACCTCGACCTCTTCGACGAGTTCGGCGTCCGGGTCGGCATCTCCCTCGACGGGGACCGCGCCGCCAACGACCGCCACCGCCGATTCGCCGACGGCCGTACGAGCCACCCGCTGGTCCTCGCCGCCGTCGCGCTCCTGCGCTCGGAGCCCTACCGCCATCTGTACCAGGGTCTGCTCTGCACCGTGGACGTGGCCAACGACCCCGTCGCCGTCCTGGACGCGCTGGTCGAACTGGAGCCCCCGCGCGTGGACTTCCTCCTCCCGCACGCCACCTGGGAGACTCCCCCGGCCCGCCCCGACGGCGCCCCCGACGCGTACGCGCGCTGGCTGCTGCGGGTCTTCGACCACTGGGAGCGGCTGGGTCGCCCGGTGCCCGTACGGCTCTTCGAATCCCTGCTCTCCACCCTGCGCGGCGGCCCCAGCCTGACCGAGTCGCTCGGCCTCGCGCCCACCGACCTCGTCGTCGTCGAGACCGACGGGACCCTGGAGCAGGTGGACTCCCTCAAGAGCGCCTTCGAGGGGGCCGCCGCGACCGGGTTCAACGTCTTCGACCACGCGTTTGACCAGGTCGCGGCGCATCCCGGGGTCCGTGCCCGGCAGCTGGGCCTCGCCGGCGTCAGCGACTCGTGCCGCCGGTGCCCCGTCGTACGTTCGTGCGGCGGCGGGCTCTACACTCACCGCTACCGCGAGCGGAACGGCTTCGACAACCCCTCCGTCTACTGCACCGACCTGCGCGAGCTCGTGGACGGGGTCGAGGGCCGCACCGCGCCGAGGGAGACCGCGCCGGAGCTGTCCGACCCGGCCGAACTCACCCGGTCCCAGCAGGAGCTGACCCGGATCCTGCTGGCCCGGCTGCACGCGGACCTCGCCGGCGACCCGGACTGGGCGCACGCCTGGGAGCTGCTGGCCGCCGTGGAACGGGCCGGGGAGTCGGGCGCGGACGCGCTGGCCGCCGTACTGGACCACCCCTTCACCCGGACCTGGGTACTGGCGGCCCTGGACGCCGCCCGCACCGGTGCGCCGGACGTCGCGGAGGCGGCGCGCAGGCTGACCGCCCTGGCCGCCGCGGCCGTGCTGCGCGGCGGGCTGGAGCTGCCGGCCGAGGTGGCCTACCGGGACGGCGAGGTGTACCTGCCGACGCTGGGGCTGCTGCGGCTCGGGGAGCCCGGTACGGAGGGCCGGGCCGCGCTGCACGTCACCGACGAGGGGTACGCCGTACGGGACGGCCGCGCCGAGCACCGCTTCGGCCCCGCGGCCGGGGACGCCCGCTGGCAGCCCGTACGCACCTGGTCGCCCGGACCGGACGCGGCCCCGGTGGCCCTGGAGGACCTCGACCCGTACCGCAACTGCTTCGCCCGCCCGCCCAGGCTCCGCCTCGGCACGGGCGAGGCCGAGGAGTGGCGGGGCAGGCTGGACCGGGCGTGGGCGCTGCTGCACGAGGTGGTGCCGGAGTTCGCCCGGGCGGCGGCCACCGGGCTGACCACGCTGACCCCGCTCGCGGGCGGACCGCGGGCGGGCGGCTGGGGCGAGGCCGGCCGGCACGGGCCGGGGGCGCTCGGGGTCCCGTACGCGGCGGGGGTGCGGGAGACCGCGCTCGCGCTGCTGACCGGGCGGCGGCGGACCCGGCTGCGGGCGCTGACCGAGGTGGCCGATCTGTATGCGCTGGACGGTCAGTGGCAACACCGCTCGCCGTGGCGGGAGCGGCCGGTCCCGGTGTCCCGGCTGCTGGCCGATGTGCACGAGCGGGTGGCGGTGGAGGCGTACCGGCGGGCCACGGCGGCGTCCGAGCCGGGCGGCTCGGACCGGATCCACCGGGCCCTGGACCGGCTGTCGGAGGCGGCCGAGCTGACCGTCACCGGCAAGCGGCTGGTCGCGGAGCTGCGGTACGAACTGAAGACGGTCGACGCGTGAGTGCCGCCGCCTCCCCGGCCGCCTCCCCCACTGCCCCTGCCTCCCCCGCCGCCCCCTCCTCCGGCACCGGCCGCCTCCAGCTGGCCGTGCGGTTACGGCTGCTCGGGGTCCGCCCCGGCATGCGGCTCCTGGTGCACGCCGCCCTGGGCGGGACCGGGCTGCGCGCGGAGCTGCTGCGCGACGCCCTGACGGGTGTCCTCGGCCCGCGCGGCACGCTGGTCGTCCCCGCGTTCACCCCGGCGAACTCCAAGACCTCCGCAGCTCATCTGGAGCGGATCGGCGGCCTGGACGAGGCCGGTGTGCGGGCCTTCCGCGAGCGGATGCCCCCCTTCGACCCGGCGAGCACCCCGAGTCAGGGCATGGGCTCCCTGGCCGAGGCCGTCCGCACCGCGCCGGGCGCGGCGCGCAGCGCCCACCCGCAGACCTCCTTCGCCGCCCTCGGGGCGGACGCGGAACGGATCTGTTCCGGGCACCGTCTCGAAAGTCATCTGGGGGAGGAGTCGCCCCTGGGGAAACTGTGCTGGGAGGGCGGGCAGGTACTCATGATCAATGTGGGGTTTTCGGTCTGCACCGCGTTCCATCTCGCGGAGTACCGAATTCCGAAGCCCCCCTTGCGCATGTACGAGTGTGTGGTGAAGGTGAACCTTCCGGGGCTGCAAAGGCACCGGCAGGAGGGGGAGTGGACCGCATACGAGGACGTCGCGCTGGATGACAGCGATTTCGCGGAGATCGGTGAGGCGTTCCCGGATTCCCGGGTGCGCAGGGGGCGGGTGGGAGGCGCGTCGACCATGCTCTTCTCCCTCCCGGAGGCCGTCGATCACGCGCTTGAATGGATGACCGAAAACAGACGCTGATTGACTGAACGATGAGGGGATGTGGCGAAGCAGCTCCGGAATGATGTTTCTTCGCTCGCATCTTCGGGACGGGGGTCGTGTGCCCGCAACAGGGGAGCCGTACTTTTTTCTCAGTTACGCACATACACCGAGGTTCGGGGCCGGGGGCCCCGACCCGGACATGTGGGTCGAGCGCCTTTTCCGTGACCTCTGCGGACACGTCATGGCGCTGACGGATCTGCGTGCCGGGTACGACGTCGGGTTCATGGACCGGGAGATACGCAGCGGCGAGGGCTGGTCCGAACGGCTCGCACGTGCACTGGCCAACTGCCGTGTCTTCGTTCCCCTGTTCTCGCCGCGGTACTTCGCGAGCGAGATGTGCGGGAAGGAATGGTTCGCCTTCGCGCAGCGCGCCGTCCAGCACGGCGCGGTCCGCAACACACCGGCCGAGGCCATCGTGCCCGCATTATGGGTGCCGGTCCCGCCGGAGCAACTCCCGGGTCCTGCCGAGCGGTTGCAGTTCAACCACAACACCTTCGGGGAGCGCTACGTCACCGACGGCCTGTACGGGCTGATCAAACTGCGCGGCTACGCCGAGCAGTACGAGCAGGCGGTGTACGAACTCGCCCGTCGCATCGTCCAGGTCGCCGAGACCGCCCACCTGGAACCCATCCGCCCGCTGGACTACCGCAACGTACCCAGTGCCTTCGGCTCCAGCGGCAGCCCCGCCCGCACCCTGCACGTCACCGTGGCCGCCGCCTCCCGGCACGAACTGCCCGAGGGCCGCACCCCCGAGTACTACGGGGACACCGCGCTGGAGTGGAACCCGTACCACCCGGTCGCCCAGCGGCCCATCGCGTACGTCGCCGAGGACCTGGTCAAGAACCTCAACTACCAGACGAGCATGTCCTCCTTCGACGACGAGGCCGGACACCTCGACGGTAAACAGCTGCCGACCCGGCCGGAGATCCTGATCGTCGACCGCTGGGCGGTGGAGGACGAGGACCGGCGGCAGCGGCTGGCCGCCTTCGACCGGGACCCCCGGCCGTGGATCAACGTGGTCGTGCCGTGGAACCGGTACGACCACCAGAGCCGGACGAAGGAGAGCGAGCTGGCCGACCGGCTGGAGGCCACCATGCCGAAGACGATGAGCCAGGGCCGGGCCGCCTGCCGGGCCGCCGCCAACGGCGTGGCCAACGTGGAGACCCTCGGTCAGATCCTGCCGCAGGTGGTCGAGGCCGCCGCCCAGCAGTTCCTCAGACACGCGCAGCCGTATCCGCCGAAGGGCGACACCTCCATCGAACGACCCCGGCTGCTCGGTCCGATGGGGATGAACGGGCCACCCGGGCCGCCATCGCCCCGTGTCCCTTTCCCGCCCGATTCCGACCGGCACCGGACCGGGCCGGCGGGGGCCGGCCTCCACGACAACGACGACAACGACACCGACCGGGGGGACGCGGATGACAGCGAGCAGTGACAGCGACAGCGACAGCCGTGACGGACGCATCGTCACCTTCTATTCGTACAAGGGCGGCACGGGCCGCACCATGGCGCTGGCCAACACGGCCTGGATCCTGGCCGCCAACGGCAAGCGGGTCCTCGCCGTGGACTGGGACCTGGAGGCGCCCGGCCTGCACCGCTTCTTCCACCCCTTCCTGGACCCTTCCACCCTCGGGGCCACCACCGGGGTCATCGACCTGATCAGCGAGTACGCGTGGGCGGCGACCAGCCCGGTGCAGCGGCCCGACGACTGGCACAAGGACTACGCGCGGATACAGCCGCACGCCGTCTCGCTCACCCCGGAGACCCACGGCTGGGAGTTCCCGGACGGCGGCACCCTGGACTTCGTCTCGGCGGGCCGGCAGAACCGCGAGTACTCGGCGACCGTCTCCACCTTCGACTGGGACAACTTCTACGACCGGCTCGGCGGCGGGCTCTTCTTCGACGCATTACGCGCCGACATGAAGCGGAACTACGACTACGTCCTGATCGACAGCCGCACCGGCCTGTCAGACATCGCGGACATCTGCACGGTCCACCTCCCGGACATCCTCGTCGACTGCTTCACCCTGTCCGACCAGTCCATCGACGGCGCCGCGTCCGTCGCCCGGCAGATCGACGAGCGGTTCAACGACCGCGGCATCAAGATCTACCCGGTGCCGATGCGCATCGACGAGGGCGAGAAGGAGAAGGCCGACGCCGGCCGGGCGCTGGCCCGGATCAAGTTCGACCGCTTCCCGAGCGGCCTGGTCGGGGACGAGCTCACCTCCTACTGGGGCGCGGTGGAGATCCCGTACCGCCCCTACTACGCCTACGAGGAGACGCTGGCCACCTTCGGCGACGAGGCGGGGCTCACCAACTCCCTGCTCTCCGCCTTCGAGCGGCTCACCGCCGTGGTCACCGAGGGCCGGATCACCTCCATGCCGGTCATCGGCGAGGAGGTCCGGCTGCGCATCAGGGACGCGTTCACCCGGCGCCGCCCGGCGCTGCCCGCCGACCTGTTCCTGTCCTACGTCGCCGAGAACCGGATGTGGGCCGACTGGATCGAGTCGGTGCTCACCCGGGCCGGCTTCAGGGTCGTACCCAAGGACGTCTCGGCCGAGCGGGCACCGGGAGCGACCGTCGGGGACACCCTCGGCGGCGCGGGCATCAGCATCGACACCGCCGCCCGGACCGTGGTGCTGCTCTCCACGGCCTACCTCAAGTCCGCCCGGGCCGTGGACGTGTGGGAGCGCGCGGCTGCCGAGGACCCCACCGGGGGCCGGCGCCAGCTGGTGCCGCTGAGGGTGGGGGACGTACGGCTGTCCACGCCGTACATCGACCGCAACCCGGTGGACCTCTTCCGGCTCGACGAGGTGCACGCCACCACCGCCCTGCTGCGTGCGGTGGAGCGGCCCATGGCCCTGCCCGACAGCCTCAACAGCGCGTCCCAGCCCGGCCCCCGCTTCCCGGGGACCGTCCCGAAGATCTGGAACGCGCCGCCCCGCAACCCCGGGTTCACCGGGCGCAGCATCGTCCTGGAGCGGATGCGCGACCAGCTCGGCGGGGGCATGGCGGTGGTGCTGCCGCAGCCGCAGACCCTGTTCGGGCTCGGTGGCGTCGGCAAGACCCAGGTGGCGCTGGAGTACGTGCACCGGTTCATGGCCGACTACGACCTGGTGTGGTGGATCTCCTCGGAGCAGACCGACGACGTGGTCGCGGCCCTCGCGGAGCTGGCGGTCCGGCTGGGCGCGCAGACCGGTGAGGACATGGCGGCGGCCTCCCAGGAGGCGATCGACCTGCTGCGGCGCGGGGTTCCCTCCTCCCGCTGGCTGCTGGTCTTCGACAACGCGGACGATCCGGAGACGCTCAAGCGGTTCTTCCCGCCGGGCGGTCCGGGCCATGTCCTGGTGACCTCCCGCAACCAGTCCTGGTCGCAGTACGGTGACGCGCTGCCGGTGGACGTGTTCCTGCGCGAGGAGTCCATCGAGCACCTCCAGCGCCGGGCCCCCGGGCTCAGCAAGGACGACGCCGAGCAGGTGGCGGTGGCGGTGGGCGACCTGCCGCTGGCCGTCGAGCAGGCGGGTGCCTGGATAGCGGAGACGGCGACGCCGGTGTCCGCGTACATCGAGCAGCTGGCCCAGCAGGCCGCCCGCGTGCTGGCCCTGAACCAGCCGCCCGGCTACCCGGAGCCGGTGGCCGCCACCTGGAACATCTCCATCGAGCGGCTGCAGTCCCGCTCCCCGGCCGCGGTCCGGCTGCTCCAGCTCTGCGCCTTCCTCGCGCCGGAGCCGATCTCCGCGAACCTGCTGTACAGCAAGGAGATGATCGACGCCCTCAAGCCCTACGACTCCTCGCTGCAGGAGAAGCTGGTGCTCGGCCGGGTGATCCGGGAGATCGGCCGGTTCGCGCTGGCCAAGGTCGACCAGGTCAGCAACAGCATCCAGGTGCACCGGCTGGTGCAGGCGGTGATCCGGGCCCAGCTGACCGAGGAGGAGCAGCGGGAGGCGCGGCACGCGGTCCACCGGATCCTGGCCGGCGCCCGCCCGGACGACGACGAGCCGATCGACAATCCGGAGACGTGGCCGCGGTTCAACACCATCTGGTCGCACCTGACCCCGTCCGAGGCCCGGTTCTGCAAGGAGCCGGAGACGCGCCGGCTGCTGATCGACCGGGTGCGCTACCTCTGGAAGCGCGGGGACTTCAAGGCCGCGTACTCCCTCGGCGAGGAGCTGCGGGAGTCCTGGAAGGAGATGCTGGGCAACGACGACCTCCAGTACCTGTACCTGCGCTTCCACCTGTCGAACATCCTGCGCTCGCAGGGACGGTTCGTGGAGGCGAAGGAGCTGGACGAGGTCACGCTGGAGCGGCAGCGCGCCGTGCTCGGTCCCTCGCACCCGCACACGTACATGACCATGAGCGGTCTGGCCAACACCCTGGGCGCGCTGGGCCAGTACGGGCAGGCGATGGAGCTGGCGACCGACGCGCACGAGGGCTTCAGCCAGATCTTCCACGAGGCGCACCCGCGCACGCTGGCCGCCGCGAACAACCTGGCGCTGAACCTGCGGCTGGTGGGGCAGTACACCAGGGCCCGCGAGATCGACCAGGAGGTGCACGACCTGCGCACGGAGGTGCTCGGGCCGGAGCACCCGTACACCCTGTCCTCCGCGCAGAACCTGGCCCGCGACCTGCGGGAGGTGGGCCGGTACGAGGACTCGGTGCAGCTGCTCAGCCGGACGTACGAGACCTACAAGCGGACTCTGGGGCGGGCCTTCCCCGGCACCCTGTCGGCCGCGAAGAACCTGGCCGTGTCGCTGCGCCGGGCCGGTCAGCTGGAGGACGCCCTGCGGCTGACCACGGCCACCCGGGCCCGCTACCGGGCCAAGTACACCTCCGTCAACCCCGACCTGCTGTCCTGCGAGCTCAACCTTGCCTCGGACCTGTTCGCGACCGGGGACCCGGGCGGGGCGCGGGACCTGGCGCAGGAGGTGGTGGACGAGTACATGAAGGTGCCGGGCGAGCGGCATCCGTACACCCTGGCAGCGGTGAACAACCTGGCCGTCTTCCACTGGGGCACGGGTGCGGCGGAGACGGCGGAGACGATGCTGCGCCAGACGATACGGGGCATGCGGGACGTACTCGGCGACAACCACCCGCACACCGTCTTCGCCCATCTCAACCTGGCCAACACCCGGGCCGATCTGGGTGATCCGGAGGGCGCCCTGGAGCTGGAGCGGCTCGCGGTGATGCGGCTGCGCGAGGCGCTCGGGGCGCACCATCCGGAGACCCTGGCGAGCAGCTCCAACATGGCGATCAGCCTGGACTCGATGGGCCGCAAGGAGGAGGCGGCCCGGCTGCGGGCGGAGGCGGTGTCCGAGCTGACCCGGCTGCTCGGTGAGGACCACAGCCTGGCCCGTTACGCGCGCGACGAGCGGCGGGTCCACCGCGACCTGGAGCCTCTCGCGGTCTGATCCGACGGAGGGCGGCGGGGCTCCGCGACCGCGGGTCCCGCCGCCCGCCACCCGACAGCAGGGGGGCGCTGTGACCGACAGCATGACCTTTCGAAACGAGGACCTGCCGGCCCTCTTCCACCACACCGACCAGGCGGCGATCTCCCGGCAGCGGGAGTCCACCCAGGCCACGCGCGCCCAGTTGCTGCTGCTGGTCGCTGCCGCGGCGGCCGCCGCGCTGCCCGCCGGGCCGAAGCTGGGCTCGATGTACCTCTTCGGGCTGCTGAGCGTGCTCTCGTACGTGGGGGTGCTGGTCGTGGGCATGCGGGCGACCCGGCGCCGGGCCCGCCCGCAGTGGCAGCTCAACCGCAGTGCGGCGGAGTTCATCAAGTCCCTGGCCTGGCGGTACGCGGTGCACGGGGCGCCGTTCGGCAGCGAGGTCGCCGAGCCCGAGGCGACGTACCGGACCCGGCTGGAGGCGGGTCTGGCCGAGCTGCGGAAGATGGGCTGGGAGGATCCGCGGACCGCCGGGACGGTGCCGGAGGGCGGGGAGATCACCGGCGCGATGCAGCGGCTGCGCGGGTTGGACTATCAGGCGCGGCGCGAGACGTACGTACGGGACCGGCTGATCGAGCAGCGCAATTGGTACCGGCGGCGGACGGAGGTGTCCCGGCGGGCGACGAACCTGTGGTCGTGGACGATCGTGCTGGTGACCTGTCTGGCCCTGCTGTTCGCGCTGCTGGGGTCCTTCGGTTCGGGTCCGGGGCCGAGGCTGACCGCGCTGCTGAGCGCGGCGGCGGCGGCCGGTATCGCCTGGAACGAGGTGCGCCGCCATCATCCGCTGATCGAGGCGCACACCCTGATCGAGCAGGATCTGGCGGCGATGATGGTCGTGATGCAGACGACGATCACCGAGTCCCAGTGGCCCTCGTCGGTGTACGAGACCGAGCGGTACGTGTCCCCGCAGCACACGGACTGGCTGGTGCGGCACAGCAGTTGAGGGCGGTCGCCGACGCGACCCGGTGGGGGCGTGGCTCAGTCGCGGGTCACGCCCTCGGGCCAGATGACGGTGACCGGCTTGCCGAGGGCCTGCGCGTAGGCGACGATCTCGGCGGTGCCGCCGTGCCCGCGGGCGGGCTGCCCGTCCCAGACGGCGACGAGCCGGTCGCAGGAGTCGGCGATGTAGGTGCCGGCGGCGTAGTAGGCCTCGTCCGTGGAGCGGGCGAAGTCCATCCGGATCTCCTGGGTGGCCCGGTTCCTGAGACCCCGGTAGCGGGCGAGGGCCCCGGCGTCCTCGAAGGCGTCCTCGTAGTCCTCGCTGGGGATCACCACGGTGAGACCGGCGCCGTGTTCCAGCGCGATGGCGGCGAACAGCTGGTCCGCTCCCTCGGCGAGGCTGGAGAGGGCCTCCAACGGTCCTTCGTGGCTGCCCAGGACGGCTCGCAGACCGTCCTCCACATGGCCGAGCACCGAGTCCGGAATGGCTCGGTGCCCGGTCACGCCGATGCGTTTCATGCAGAAACCAGCCTCCCCCGTGGACACGGTCGCCCGGAACATCCTCCCAGAAGGCGGGAGGACGTCCAGGGGTGCGACGGGGGCGCGTGAGTCACCGTCAGTAGACGCTGACCCCGTAGGCGTTGAGGGCCTCGACCACGGGCTGGAAGAAGGTGGTGCCGCCCGAGGAGCAGTTGCCGCTGCCGCCCGAGGTGAGGCCGACGGCCCGGGTGCCGGAGTAGAGCGGGCCGCCGCTGTCGCCGGGTTCGGCGCAGACGTTGGTGCGGATCATGCCGTAGACGATGTCGCCGCCGCCGTAGTTGACGGTGGCGTTGAGCCCGGTGACCCGGCCGCTGTGGATGCCGGTGGTGGAGCCGCGCCTGGTCACCGACATGTTGACGGTGGCGTTCACGGCGCTGGTGATGTCCTGGCTGCCGACGGTCCCCGGGGGGACCGGTGTGTTGCTCGCGTACTTGATGAGGCCGTAGTCGTTGGTCGGGAAGCTGGATCCGGTGGTGCTGCCGAGGACGGTGGTGCGGGCGGAGTTGGTCCACCAGGTGCCCGCGCCGTCGGTGCAGTGTCCGGCGGTCAGGGCGTAGTAGTTGCTGCCGCTGCGCACGTTGAAGCCGAGCGAACAGCGCCAGCTCGTCGCGTAGATCGCGTCGCCGCCGGAGGCCAGCTTGGTCAGCTTGCCGGGGATGCGTTCGATGCGCAGGGCTCCGACGTCGGCTCCGGCCTCGCGCTTGATTCTCGCGATACCGGCCTGGGAGACCGTGGAGTCGGCGGAGACCACGAGGGTTCCGGTGGCGGGGTCGGTGTGCCAGGCGGTGCCCGCCACGTCGGCGCGCAGCACGGATGCGCCGGCCGAGGCGAGCCGGTCGGCGCCGAAGCCACCGTCCGGGTCGGAGTCCGCGCTCGCCGCCGTGGGAACGGCGAGCGCTGCGGCGGCGGCCAGGCCGGTGGCCGCCGCGAGCAGCCTGGTACGGGTCATGCGCTTGATCCTCACTTCTCGTCCTCCTGGAGAGGGTCGGGGGCCCGGCGGTCGTGGGGGTGCCAGAGCCCGTGAGGCGCAGCCGGGGGCACGGCGGGCGCATGAACTTTGGCCGTGTCCCTGACAAGCGCTGTCGGGAGTGTCCTGTCGTCAGATACCGGTCGCAAGAGCGGCTTTCAGCCTCCGCTCACCCGCCGCGACCGCGAACGGCAGCGTGTTCCCGGGTGGCGGGAAAGGACAGATGAAGTGGTCCGCGAAGGCGCAGGGAGGCAGCAGGGACCGGTTGAAGTCCACCGTGATCGCGCCTCGCGCGTCGGGTATGCCGGGCTTCAGGAAGCGGAAGCGGTAGCTGGAGCTCCCGCCGGTGGCATCCCCGAAGACGGCCCGGAGGCTGCCGCCGTCCGCGTCGACGGCGACCTGGAGGCGGTGCTCGGCGCCCTCGAAGGCGGAGAGCAGTTCGCCGCCGGGGCCGAGCCCGCGCGCCCGCCCGTCGGCGTTCTCCACCTGGACGCTCCGGTCCTCGGCGTACGGCCGGAACCGCCCCGGCAGCGCGTGGGCGGGGTCGTACGGGGTGGTCTCGACGCCGGTGAAGGCCCGGCGGGCCTCGGAGTCGGGGTCGAAGACCCGTACTCCCCACTCCCCCTCGCGCCGGATCACGACGATCCGGAGCGCCCCGGCGGAGAGCCGGGCGTGCGCGGGCGTGCCCTCGTCGGCGTCGAGGACGACCTCACCCGTGAAGGGCTCGCCGTCGAGCCGGCAGGAGTCCTCGGCGGTGACGGTCGACACCGCACCGGCCTCCGTGGCGCGCCAGCGCCCCGGAACGGCCGGAATTCGACCTTCCGGGTAATCGGCGAGCCAGAAGGTTCCGGTCAGCGCGAGGGGGCCGTAGGGCGCGGACACGGCCGCCGCCCTGCGCTCGTGCCATGTCCGCCACGCGGCGTGCGGATCGTCTGCGTCGTCGCTCATCCCGCTCAGCCCTTCCACGCCGGTCCGGACGGGAATCCCCGCGTACGCCGTCCGGACCTGTGAAATCCGAAAGGCCCTCAGCAGCCGTCGCAGGGACAGCAGCAGCAGTCGTCGCATCCGCAGTTGCTGCAGCAGTCGCAGCCGTCGCAGCAGTCCGAGCCGTCACAGAGCGGCTCGCGCCGTTCCCGCGACCACGGACCTTCGTACTCCGTGCAGCACATCTGGCAGGTGCAGAAGAGCCCGATGGCCACCGCGCAGCCCGCCAGCAGCCCGCGGCGCGGCCGCTGCGGGGGCAGCCCACCGCCACCGCCACCGCCACCGGGCCCCATGGGCGGAGGCATGCCCGGCCCGCCGGGGGCCTGGGGAGCGTTCGGGGCGTAGGGGTTGCCGCCGTACGGATTCCCGCCGTACGGGTTCGCGCCGTACGGGCTCTCCACCGCGGGCCCGCCCGCGTACGGGTTGCCGCCCTGCCCGGCGGAGGCCGTCGCGGTGTGGCCGCAGCTGCTGGTCCCGAAGGCCCGGTCCACCGAGGTGCGCAGTTCGTGCACGAGCAGCCGGTGGGCGAGCCCCGCGTCCGTGAACTCGACCTCGCGCAGTGCCAGCCGGATGCCGTGGAGGGCGTCGTCGCAGAGCCTGCGCGCCTCGGTGAGCGAGGTGCCGGTGGCGGTGAGCGGGTTCCAGGCGCCCGCGACGGCGTCGGCGCCCTGGTCCTCCACCGCGTCCAGCAGGTGTGCGAGCCGACCGAAGTACCTGCCCGCCTCGGCCAGCGCCGGGGCGTTGCCCGGCCGTCCGGCCAGCTGCGCGGTATGGGCGAAGGCGGCGGCCGTCGCGGTCTCCGTCGGCTCGGTCACCACGAGCACGGGAGTGCCCGGGCCGGCCAGCGTCTCGATGCCCGCCTGCCGGTCCACGGCATCGACGAGCACCGCGGTGTCGAAGCCGAGCGAGGCTCCGGTGCGGGCTCCGGCCCGGTCCCAGCCGCGGGCCACCTTGCGTGCGGCCGCGGCTATGGGGGCACGGGCCAACAGCCCGTCCCGGTCGGCGACGTGGTCGCGCACCTTGGCGGAGGCGAGCACGAGCGAGACCGCGGCGGCGAGCCGCGCGCCCTCTCCCTGGGCGACCGAGGCGGTGCGCATCCCGCGCAGCGGGCAGGGTCCCGCGGTGCGCCGGGCACCGGGCGCCGGACCGGACTGAGCCTCCGTCAGAACGGATACCAGCAGCCCGTCATAGTTCGTAACGATTCGGGCGAACTGTCCGTGGTCTCCCCGAAGTGCCAGGCACAGCCCGCACAAATGGGCCATCCACTCCGCCTTGAACCGTTCTCCCAACCGGTGCGTGCAAGGTCTGACGATGCCGAACAAGCTGTTCCCCCGTGTGTCGTACGCGTGCTTGCCGGGCATCGTATCGACCCGCGTGTTTCACCCGTACGTCCGCATCGCTCACCCGTAAGGCGGCAGCGGTCGTATTTTCACTCAGTCAGCAGTGGTAGCCATCAGGATCCTTGACCGTGCAACGGATGTTCTGCACCAGTACCGTCACGAAACCCCTGCGCGGCGACTATCCACTTGGCGCGTTGTCAGCATCATGGACGAGCATAGGGGCAGCGGAGAGAAGACAGACTGACCGCGGTGAAAGGAGGCAGTCCATGGGTTCGGTGCGCAAGGCGAGTGCCTGGCTGGGTCTCGTGGAGGACAGCGACGACGAGCGCTACTACGACGACGACTACGCGGAGGCCGCCCAGGGTTCGGTGGCCGGCCCCGGCGAGCAGTGGGTCACCGACCCCCGGGTGCGGGTGGCCTCCGAGTCGGCCGTGGAGCACGGCCGTCGTATCGCGACGGTCACCCCGGACGGCTTCCGTGACGCACGGGGGATCGGCGAGCTGTTCCGCGACGGGGTGCCGGTGATCGTCAACCTGTCGTCGATGGACCCGGGCGACGCGAAGCGCGTCGTCGACTTCGCGGCCGGACTGACCTTCGGGCTGCGCGGATCGATCGAGCGGGTGGCGACCAGGGTCTTCCTCCTGACCCCGGCCGACACCCAGATCGTCAGCGGCGAAGCGGGCGGCCGCTCTCGCGACTTCTTCAACCAGAGCTGAGCAGGGCTCTCACCGGAAGGCGTCCAGCCCGGTGAGCGCCTTGCCCAGCACCAGCTGGTGCATCTCGACGGTGCCCTCGTAGGTGAGGACCGATTCGAGGTTGGTGGCGTGCCGCATGACGGGATATTCGAGGGAGATCCCGTTGGCACCGAGGATGGTCCGCGCGGTACGGCAGATCTCGATGGCCTCGCGGACGTTGTTGAGCTTGCCGAAGCTGATCTGCTCCGGCCGCAGGGTACCCGCGTCCATCCGCCGGCCCAGGTGGTGGGCGAGCAGGATGCCCTTGTGGAGTTCCAGGGCCATGTCCGCCAGCTTGGCCTGGGTGAGCTGGAAACCGCCGATCGGCTTGCCGAACTGCTCCCGCGTCCTCGCGTAGTCGAGCGCGGACTCGAAACTGGCCCGTGCCGCGCCCATGGATCCCCAGATGATCCCGTACCGCGCGTGGCTGAGGCAGCCGAGCGGCCCCTTGAGCCCGGTGACCAGCGGCAGCACCGCGTCCGCGGGCAGCCGTACGTCGTCCATCACCAGCTCGCTGGTGACGCTGGCCCGCAGCGACCACTTGTGCTTGATCTCCGGCGCGGAGAACCCGGGGGTGTCGGTGGGCACCGCGAAGCCGCGGATCCCGTCGTCGGTCTGCGCCCACACCACGGCGACCGCCGCCACGGAACCGTTGGTGATCCACATCTTGCGGCCGTTCAGCACCCAGTCGGTGCCGTCGCGCTTGGCATAGGTCCGCATCGCCGCGGGGTCCGATCCCACATCGGGCTCGGTCAGCCCGAAGCAGCCGATCAGCTCGCCCGCGGCCATACCGGGCAGCCAGCGCTGCTTCTGCTCCTCGGAGCCGTACTTCCAGATCGCGTACATGGCGAGCGAACCCTGCACCGACACGAGCGAGCGGATCCCGGAGTCGGCGGCCTCCAGCTCCAGGCAGGCGAGCCCGTACTGCACGGCACTGGCGCCCGCGCACCCGTACCCCTGGAGGGACATCCCGAGCGCCCCGATGGCGCCGAGCTCCCGTGCCAGTTCCCGGATCCCGGGCAGCTCGCCGTTCTCGTACCACTGCGCGATGTTCGGCAGCACCCGGTCGGCGGCCCAGGCACGCACGGTGTCCCGGACGGCGAGGTCCTCGGGCCCGAGGAGCTCGTCGAGCCCGAGCGGATCGGTGGGAACGAAGGACACGGGGCCTCCCGGCGGCCTGAGCAGGAACCTAGCGGCGCAAGTTTTTGCGCTCGGCCGACGCTATTAGCCCCCGCCGGGCAAATCCAGCCCCACTTGTCGGAGCCGCTGCTCCAGCCTCGCCGAAGCGCTCTTCCGGTCCGGCCGGCGCTCGAGGCGCCCTTTCGGCCTCGCCGGGGTTTGAGGAGCGGGGGTCCGGGGGCAGCGCCCCCGGCAACGGCGCCGCACCCGGCGGTGTCAGCGTCAGCCCGCCTGCTCGACCGGGGTCTGCCGCGCCGCCTCACCCTTCGCCTGCGCGGGCAACCGCACCGCCTCGCCGCCGGGCAGCGGCTCCACCGCCCCGCAATCCATCGCCCGCGGCAGCTTCAGCGCCATCACGGCCCCCGCCACCAACAACCCCGCGCTCACCAGCAGGGTCACGTGCAGCCCGTGCACGAACGACTGCCGCGCCGCGGCGTACAGCGAGGCCCCCGCCGGCCCCCCGAGGTGCGCGGCGATCTGATAGGCCTCGCCCAGAGAATTCGCCGCGCCCGCGGAATCCGCCGCCGACACCCCCGGCACCCCGACCAGCCCCGGCCGGTACGCCGCGTTCATCACGCTGCCCAGCAGCGCGATGCCGATGCCCGCGCCCAGCTGGTACGAGGTCTCGCCGATCGACGCCGCGCCGCCCGCGGTGTCGGCCGGAGCCTCGCTCAGCATCGACTCGTACGCCGCGAACAGCGTGGTCTGCAGTCCGAAGCCGAGCAGGATGAAGCCGATGGTCAGCAGGAGCGGCCGGTCGTGCTGGCCCATCAGTGTCAGCAGCAGCACGGCGAAGGCGGTCAGGACGAAGCCCACGGACACCATCGTGCGCGGCCCGATCCGGTTCAGGGTGTACGAGCCGGTGGCGCCCGCGGCCATCGCGGCGAAGGTCAGCGGCAGCAGCCGCAGGCCGGTCTCCAGCGGGCTGAGCTGCAGCACCAGCTGGAGGTACTGGACGGCGATCAGCTCCAGGCCCACCAGCGCCAGCATCGCCAGCACGATGCAGGCGACCGACGTGGAGAAGGCGGCCCGCGAGAACATCCGGATGTCGATCAGCGGGTGCTCGCGCCGCCTCTGCCGGCGGACGAACAGCACCAGCAGCACCACGCCGACCAGCAGCGGGATCAGTGCCTCGGCGTCGAGGAGCCGGCGCTCGGCGCCGAGCCGCTTGATGCCGAGCACCGCGCCGAGCACACCGCCGGCGGCCATCAGCGCGCCGAGTACGTCCCACGGCCCGTCGGCGGCGCCGCGCGATTCCGGCAGCAGCCAGCGTCCGAGCGGCAGGATCAGTGCCATCAGCGGGATGTTGATGAGGAAGACGGAGCCCCACCAGAAGTGCTGGACGAGGAAGCCGCCGAGCACCGGGCCGCTGGCCGCGCCGACGGCGGCGACGGCGGTCCAGATGCCGATGGCGAGCGCCCGCTCGCGCCGGTCGGGGAAGACCTGGCGCAGGATCGACAGGGTGGCGGGCATGATCATCGCGCCGCCGATGCCGAGCAGGGCGCGCGCGGCGATGAGGACCTGGGCGTTGTCGGCGAGGGCCGCTATCGCGGAGGCGACGCCGAAGAGTCCGTAGCCGAGGAGGAGGATGCGGCGGCGGCCGACGCGGTCACCGAGGGTGCCGAAGAGGATCAGCAGCGAGGCGCAGACCAGCGGGTAGGCGTCGACGATCCAGAGGAGCTCGATCGAGCCGGGGCGCAGGTCCTCGGTGACGGAGGGGACGGCGACGTGCAGGATCGTCGCGTCGAGCGCGACGAGGACCAGGCTGACGCAGAGGACCGCCAGGACGACCCAGCGGTTGACCCCGCCGGAGGCCGCGCCGATCCGCTGCCAGGGGGAAGGGGTCCCGACTCCGGCCGCGTTCGTCCCCGACATGCATGTACCTCCCAGGTGATCCCTCGCGCTCGGCGGACCAGCGTCTTGCGGAGCCACGGGGGGTGGTGCGCTGTGCGGCGTCCAACGGGGTCCGGCATCGACACGCGAGTGAACGGTCAGCGTACGCGAGTTCGCCTGTGCCACACGTGGTCAAGCTCTCATCCCCCCGGCGGCCCCCGTGTGGCGTGCGCCACTCGCCTCCCCGTCGGCCCTTCTCCGCGTACACGCGTACTCACGGTCCGTGGTTCTGCGCCCCCGGCCCGCGGATCACTTCACCGGCGCCACCGATAATCATGTCCGTGAAGGATCTTGGATTTCGCCGGGCCGCGCCCGCACTGGCCGTCTTCGCCGCGGTCCGGCTGCTCGGGCTGACGGTGCTCGCGGTGTGGGGCGCGGCGGTCGGCAGCAGCCCCCACACGCTGCTGTCGGCCCGCTGGGACTCGCTCTGGTACGCCCGCATCGCCGCGGAGGGATACGGGTACGAGGTGGTCCTCCCGAACGGGGACGTGCACTCGAACCTGGCGTTCTTCCCGCTGCTGCCGTTGCTGGAACGGGTGGTGTCGGCTGCGACCGGGCTCTCGTACGGCTCCGCGGGGCTGGTGGTGTCGGTGGTCGCGGGCCTCGCCGCGGCCTGGGGGATCTTCGCGGTGGCCGATCTGGTCCACGGCCGCCGGGCCGGGGTGTTCGCGGTCGCGGTGTGGGCGGCGCTGCCCGTCGGGATCGTGCAGTCCATGGCGTACAGCGAGTCGCTGTTCACCGCCCTGGCCGCCTGGGCGCTCTACGGGGCCCTGCGCGGCCGGTGGCTGACGGCCGGGCTGCTCGCGGCCGGGGCCGGGCTGACCCGCCCGGTCGGTGCGGCGGTGGTCGCGGCGGTATGGGTGGCCGCCGTACTGGCCTGGCGGCGCGGGGAGCGGTCCTGGCGGACGGTCGCGGGCGCGCTGCTGGCTCCGGCGGGCGCGGCGGCGTACGTGCTGTGGGTCGGGGCGCGCACCGGGGGCGGGCTGCTCGGCTACCTGGACGTGCAGGGCGGCTGGGGGAACGGCTTCGACGGCGGCTGGGCGTTCGCGCGGTTCGTCGGGGCGAAGCTGGCCTCGTCGGCGTTCCTCGCCGGGGTGGGACTGATCGCGGGGGTCGTGCTGGTGCTCTGGCTGTACGGGAAGTGCGTCCGGCAGCGGCAGCCGGTGCCGCTGCTCGTGTACTGCGGGATCGTCGTGGCGCTGGCGCTGTGCGCGTCGGGGTACTTCGGCTCCAAGCCGCGGCTGCTGCTGCCTGCCTTCCCCTTGATGCTGCCGCCCGCAGTGGCGCTGGCGCGCCGGCGGACCGGGTGGGCGGTGTCGGTGGTGGGCGCGCTGGCCGTGGCCTCGGCGGTCTACGGGGCGTTCTGGCTGAACGGCTCGGGTCCTCCATAGGGCCGGCATGTCACGGAATGGATCATTCCCATACATCTTTCAGCAAAAGAAATGACCCGTAGGGCAATAAAGTCCGGATAAGTGGCTGAAACAATTTCTCGAAGCAGTGGATCAAGAAGGGCCCAACCGCAGTCGAAATAGCGGGAATTAAGTCCCGCGTGAGACCAACTCCACATCACATGGTCATCACAAAGCCCGCGATTCGCCCGGGCCGACCAGCGGCGGGCGGTAACGTCGATTGAGTGCGTACCGACCAAATCCTGACCCGTCTGGAGCGGGTGTTCGCCCGGCTGGACCGGGAACCAGAGCGACCGGCTCATCTGCAAACACCGCAGATGAGCCGGCACCGCGTCGTGCTCCTGGGATCGACCCTCGCGTTCTATCTCGCAATCGTGGTTGCCGTACTGACCACTTCCTGGCTGGTCCGGCTGGACTGGCAGATCATGTTCTTCCGGCCCTACGAGCAGTGGCCGCAACTGCACGCCTTCCTCGACTACCTCGTCGTACTCGGCCAGCGCGGACCCACCGCGGTCATGGTCGCCGCCTGGCTCGGCTGGCGCTCCTGGCGGCAGCACACCCTCCGCCCGCTGATCACCCTCGGCGTCGCGCTGCTGCTGCTCAACGTCACCGTCGGGGCCGTCAAGCTCGGCCTCGGCCGGCTCGGCCCGCACTACGCCACGGAGATCGGATCCGCGGAACTCTTCGCCGGTGGCGATATATTCCCTTCCGGCCACACCGCCAACGCCGTTGTGACCTGGGGAATCCTGGCCTATCTGGCCTCGACCGGGGTCACCCGGCGGGTGCTGTCCATCGTGTCCGCCGTCGTCTCGCTGAGCGTCGGCGCCACCACCGTGTACCTGGGTACCCACTGGGTCAGCGATGTCCTGCTGGGGTGGTCCGCGGGCCTGCTGATCCTGCTGGCCCTCCCCTGGTTCGAACCGCTCATCGCCCGGACCGAGGCCTACGTCTTCGACCTGCGCGAACTGCTGCGCCGCCGCGCCGAGACCGGACGGATGCCCGCGCCGGTCGTCTCCGCGCTCACCCCGCTGCTCTCGGCGGGCGGCAAGTGGCAGCTGCGACCCGCCGCCGGGGAGCCGGTCCCGCAGTCCGTACCGGCCGGCGTGGCGGCCACCGCCGCGACGTCCGCGGCGGCCACGACCGTGGCGGCCGTCGTCGCCGTGCACTCCTCGGCACCCCGGGCCACCGTGCACCCGGCCGGCCGGCCGCATGTGATCCGCTCCGAGCGGACCCCGGTCACCCCGGCCGGCAGCCGCCGCCCGGCACACACCGACCGGGCCACCGCCCGCGGGACCGCGGCCCGTCCGGTCGCCGGCGGCTGACCGGACGGGGGACGGTACGCACCACCTCACCCCCGCGACACGAAGGCGGGCCGGGTCCTCGGACCCGGCCCGCCTTCGCCGTTCGTCAGCGCCACGCCCGGACGTTCGTCCGTCCCGGGTCACGCTTGTGTCACAGAATATCTACAGCCGCAAATTGTTTACCGGTCCGCGACACGCCCGGGATGCGGACGGTTTCGAATTCGGCCCGGAGCCTGCGGAATTCATGTCCGGGATTGCCGCGACCGCACTGGTCCGGACCAGCTGAATCCCCCTCAGGTCCGCTACATTTCCTTCACTTCTCCGGGTCCACGGCCCTGGTCAGGAGATCCCGCGCCCGCCTGATCCGATCCGTCAGCTCCGGCGGCTCGACCACTTCGAACTCGCAGCCGAGCATCATGATGTGAATCACCAGAACGTCCAGGTTCACCGCCCCGGTGCGCAACAGGCAGCTCTCCCCGTCGACCGGTTCCAGGACTCCGTCGCTCGGCCCGACGATCCGCGCCGCGTCCTGCGCCGACACCTTCAGCCGCACCACCGCGCGGGCCGCGTACACCCGCTGCGACACGCCTTCGGAGACGTACGCCGCGAGGTCCTCGGCGGGCGGCGGACGCGGGGTGAAGCGTGGTCCGTGCGGCGGTCTGGGCTCGATCCGGTCCGCGCGGAAGGTCCGCCACGCCTCCCGGTCCAGGTCCCAGGCGACGAGGTACCAGCGGCGCTCGGTGCACACCAGCCGGTGCGGCTCGACGGTGCGGCGGCTGACGTCCCCCCGGTGGTCGCGGTACCCGAACCGCAGCCGCTCGGCGTCGCGGCAGACGGAGGCCAGCTCGGTCAGCACCGAGGCGTCCACGGTGGACCGCTGCGCCCCGCGCAGCATCGGCACGGTGAACTCGTTGAGCGCGGACACCCTGCGCCGCAGCCGCGACGGCAGCACCTGCTCCAGTTTGGCCAGGGCCCGTACGGAGGCCTCCCCGATGCCCTCGACCCCGTTCCCGGCGGCGGTCCGCAGGCCCACGGCGACGGCCACGGCCTCGTCGTCGTCCAGCAGCAGCGGCGGCAGCTCGGCCCCCGCCCCCAACTGGTAGCCGCCGCCGGTACCGGGGCTGGCGTTCACCGGGTATCCGAGCTCCCGCAACCGGTCCACGTCCCGCCGGACCGTCCGCGGGGTGACCCCGAGCCGGTCCGCGAGGTCGGCGCCGGTCCATTCGCGGTGGGCCTGCAACAGGGAGAGCAGGCGCAGCAGTCGTGCGGAGGTGTCGAGCATCCCCCGAGTCTGCCAAAGCCCCGCGATCGGCCCGTACTCAGCACAGCAGCGGCGGCGCCTCGGAGCCACTGGCCTCGATGAGCTCGCAGACGGTCTTGAACGAGACCTTCCAGACCCCGCCCTCCAGCACCACGGACCCCTTGCTGCCGGGGAGCACCGTCTCGTCGCCGACGCTCAGGTCGTACGTCACCGTGCCCTCGGTGGGCGAGGTGAAAGTGATGTCCGTGACCTCGACGGAGGTCTTGGCCGCTTCGGCGCCGGCCGAGAAGCCGTCCAGCAGCAGCTTGAGCAGGTCGCCGTGCTGGAGCAGCTCGGCCTTCTCGTCGGTCGGGGTCTTCGGGTCGAAGAAGGCGGTCCAGTTCTTCTCGATCTGCTCCTTGGCCGCCTCGGGGTCCGCGGGCCCGTCCGCGGCCGGCACGATCAGGACCGCGGCGGCCGGCGGGGCCGGGGCACCCGCCGCCATGGCTCCCGAGGACCACCCCACGACGGCCGGTACGGCCAGCAGGACCGCGGCCGCCGCGCATGCCGCGGCACGTGAGGGTGCGCGTGGGTGTCTGCTCTGGACCATCTGGCTCACCACCGGTGTCCGGACGAGCCGTTCGGCCCGTCGTTTCCAGGGTCAGCGCCTTCAGGGCATCGCGCAACGCGCGCACGGTCCCGCGCTCCGGTCAGGGGCGCGGGGAAGGCCGTGGAACGGCCGGTACCGCGGTCGGAGCGGCGACCGGCGCCGGCGCGGGCGCCGGCCCCGCCGGGACGGGCTTCGGGACGGGCTTCGGGACCGGTGCCGGGGCGGCCGGGACCGGGACCGGTGCCGGGGCGGTGGGCTCCGGGGTGGGGAGGGCCAGCAGCATGCCCACCGCGATGGCCTCCGGCTTCGGCCCGATCAGCGCCCGGTTCGCCTCGTGGAGCGCCCGCCACCCGCCCGGCACGCGGTGCTTGCGGGCGATCGACACCAGCGTGTCCCCCTCCCGGACCGCGTGCATCCGCCCCGCCAGCCCGTACCGCTTCGAGCACACCGGCCACGCGTTCCAGCCCTGCGAGTCGAGGACGTCCTCCGCAACCCTGATCTGCTGCGCGCGCCCGGCGAGGTCGGCCCGCTCCGCGAACGCCAGCCCGCCGTACTCCTCCCACGTCGGCTGCCAGAACTGCAGCCCGCCGTAGAAGCCGTTGCCGGTGTTCACCGACCACCGCCCACCGCTCTCGCAGTCGGCCACGCAGTCCCAGGGCCACTCCCCGCCCGGTCCGCAGTCCCCTGGCCCGCTCCCGATCACCCCCGGCGAGCCGGGATGCGCCGCCCCCGCGGGCCCCGGCGCCGGCGGCGGCGGAGCCGCGGCCACCGCTTCACCGCGGGGCAGTGCGAACGCCAGCACGGAGGCGAGGACAACGGCTGCGGCGCCGGCGCCGACGGCTCGACGGGTCCGGTGGTTGGGCATCGGGTCACGCTACGCAGCGGCCCGCGGCCTCCTCCGCCCCGCCACGCGGCGGGGCACGCACCCCACCCGGTCGGCCGACCGCCGGCTCCGCCCCAAACGGCCACACCCGAGCATCAACTGCGCACAACCAGAAAACAGTTGGCATGAAAACAAAGGTCCGGTCGGACGGTTCACCCTTCCGGGGGCCAGGTTCGAATCCGTTCCCTCAAATGGCGTGACCCCGGCCGCCGCCGAGCCGTTGAGCCCGGCGAGCCGGGAGCCTCCCGGACCCGCACCTATGCCGAGGAGCCACACCGTGCCGCGCATGCTCGACGTCAGTGATGAGGTACGTGCCGAGATCGGTGACGAAGAAGCCGACAGGCTGCTCGTCGGCGAAGACGCGCCGCGCAGTTACGACTGCACCTCCTGCCGCACCCCGGGCGACCCCGAGAACGACCGCACCAGCACGGTGCTGTTCGTCGGCGAGGAGACCGCCGTCCTCGCGTTCGCCCACGCCACCTGCATCCCCTCGCAGGTCGTCTCGGTCTCCGAGGAGCAGCTCCAGGGCGCCGTCCGCAGCATCACCGGCGACAGCCCGGCCCCCGCCGCCGGTGGCCCCGGGGTGCCCCCGCAGAACGTGCAGGGCGGCCAGGCCGTCCTCGGCATCACCAGCGGCCTCATCCTGATCGGCGGGGAGCTGCACCCCGCCCTGGTGGTCGAGCCGACCGCGCCGATCGCCCGCCCCGGCAGCGACGGCCCCGGAGACGACTTCCTGCCGCTCCTCATCGAGCAGGGGTTCATCCCGGTCACCGACACCGCCGAGGTCCCCACCCTCCTCGGCGGCTGGTCGGTCCTGCTCGCCGCGGGCCAGCTGCACGCCGTACTGCAGCCGGGCGCCGAGGGCGGCGGCCAGGTCGCCTGGTGGCAGGCGCACCAGGCGCTGTCAGTCACCGACGGCTGGCGGGCCGCCGTCAACAAGACCCAGCGCGTGCTCATCTACGCCGCCCCGGTCGGCTCCATCGGCCAGCAGCCGCGTGAGGACCTGCTGCGCGACGCCCTGGACAAGGCCGCCGCCGCGGGCAAGCTCGTGGCCGCCGCGATGCCGCTGGCGGGTACGCCCGGCGCCTGACCGAGGCGGTACCGGAACGGCCGCCCGGCCCCCTGCCGAGGGGGCCGGGCGGCGCGCGCCGGGGTGTGCGGTCCGTCCCGCACACCCCCGGCGTTTCTGTGTTTACTCCCCCGTCACCCCGCATCCGCAGAGCGCCGGTTTCGTTGGCTGATACGTGCATTCATACGACTCCTCCCGCGCCCCGTCCTACCCGAGCAGCGTCCCCGCGATGCGTCCCGCACGGGACCGGGACAGCTCTCCGGCCGTCTCGCACACCCCGATCTACGACACGCTGTACTCGGAGTACCTGCGCGCCTTCCGGGCGCTGCCGGGCGATCGCACGGGCGAGGAGGATCACGGGTTCACGGCCTTCTCCTACGGGGGCTCGTACACGAGCGGCAGCCCGTACGGCAGCGGCTGGAGCGGCAACGGCTGGCAGCGGGTCGACAGCTGGCAGCCCGCGTACACTCCCGCCCCGCAGCCGCAGCCCCAGGCGCAGCCGGCGTACTCGTACGCGGGCAGCCCCGGATACGCCGACGGGCGGCAGCACCAGACCGGAATGACGCACATCCCGGCGGCCCTGCCGCCCGCTCCACGCCGGAGCTACTGACCCCTCGGCGCCCCCCGCCCGGCGACTACTTCTTCTTCTTGTACTGGGCGCCGCGCTTCTCGCGCACCCGCACCGAGATGTGGATCGGGGTGCCGTCGAAGCCGAACTCCTCGCGCAGGCGGCGCTCGATGAAGCGGCGGTAGCCGTGCTCCAGGAAGCCGGAGGCGAAGAGGACGAACCGCGGCGGCTTGCTGCCCGCCTGGGTACCGAACAGGATGCGGGGCTGCTTGCCGCCACGGATCGGGTGCGGGTGGGCGGCGACGACCTCACCGAGGAAGGCGTTCAGCCGACCGGTGGGAACGCGCGTCTCCCAGCCCGCCAGGGCGGTCTCGATCGCCGGGACCAGCTTCTCCATGTGGCGGCCGGTGAGCGCCGAGACGTTCACCCGGGGCGCCCACGAGACCTGCTGCATCTCGGTCTCGATCTCGCGCTCGAGGTAGTAGCGGCGCTCCTCGTCGAGCTCGTCCCACTTGTTGTACGCGATGACGATGGCGCGGCCCGCCTCGACGGCCATCGTGATGATGCGCTGGTCCTGGACGCTGATGGTCTCGGTGGTGTCGATGAGGATCACCGCGACCTCCGCCTTCTCGACGGCGGCGGCCGTGCGCAGGGAGGCGTAGTAGTCGGCGCCCTGCTGGAGGTGGACCTTCTTGCGGATGCCGGCGGTGTCGACGAACTTCCAGGTGATGCCGCCGAGTTCGATCAGCTCGTCGACCGGGTCGCGGGTGGTGCCGGCCAGCTCGTTGACGACGACGCGGTCCTCCTTCGCCACCTTGTTCAGGAGCGAGGACTTGCCGACGTTCGGGCGGCCGATCAGCGCGATGCGGCGGGGGCCGCCGGGAGCGGCGCCGCCGAAGGTCTGCGCGGGGGCCTCGGGCAGGGCCTCCAGGACGGCGTCGAGCATGTCGCCGGTGCCGCGGCCGTGCAGCGAGGAGACCGGGTGCGGCATACCGAGGCCGAGCGACCACAGGGAGGCCGCGTCGGACTCGCCGCTCTGGCCGTCGACCTTGTTGGCGCACAGCACGACGGGCTTGCCCGCCTTGCGCAGCAGGCGTACGACGGCCTCGTCGGTGTCGGTGGCGCCGACCTTGGCGTCGACGACGAACACGACGGCGTCGGCGGCCTCGATGGCGTACTCGGCCTGGGCGGCGACGGAGGCGTCGATACCGAGGACGTCCTGCTCCCAGCCGCCGGTGTCGACGACCTTGAAGCGGCGGCCGGCCCACTCGGCCTCGTACGTGACGCGGTCGCGGGTGACGCCGGGCTTGTCCTCGACGACCGCCTCGCGGCGGCCGATGATCCGGTTCACCAGGGTCGACTTGCCGACATTCGGGCGGCCGACGACGGCGAGGACGGGAAGCGGGCCGTGACCGGCCTCCTCGATCGCGCCTTCGACCTCTTCGATGTCGAAGCCCTCTTCCGCGGCGAGCTCCATGAACTCCGCGTACTCGGCATCGCCAAGTGCTCCGTGGTCGTGCTGGTCGTTCATGAAGTCCGTTCCTCGTCGTTCGTGGTGGTCGGTGGTACCCGCGCAGCGCGGTTCCACTACTGGTTCAAGTCTCGCTCAGCGCCCGGTGAGGCGCTTGGCGTCGGCCAGGTGGGCGGTCAGCCGGTCCTGGATGCGTACGGTGGCCTCGTCCAGTGCGGTACGGGTCCGGCGGCCACTGCCGTCCCCGGCGTCGAAGGCCGAGCCGAAGACGACGTCGACCCGGCTCTTGAGGGCCGGCAGGCCCTTGACGACGCGCCCCGGGGTGTCCCCGCTGCCGAGGACCGCCACGGGCACGATGGGGGCGCCGCTGCGGACCGCGAAGTACGCGAGGCCCGCGCGCAGCGAGGCGAAGTCGCCCTCGCCCCGGGTGCCCTCGGGAAATATCCCCAGGGCCCCTCCATTGTCGAGCACCCCCAGGGCGCGGCCTATCGCCGTGCGGTCGGGGCCGCCGCGGTCGACCTTGACCTGCCCGATCCCTTCGAGGAAGGGTCCGAGCGGGCCCACGTACGCTTCCTTCTTGATCAGGAAGTGCAGGGGCCTGGGCGCGGTGCCCATCACCATGGGGCCGTCGATGTTGTGCGAGTGGTTCACGGCGAGGATGACGGGGCCCGAGGCGGGCACTTTCCAGGCCCCCAGTACGCGCGGCTTCCAGAGCCCGTACATGAGCCCGATGCCGATGCGCCTGCCGACCGCCGCACCCTTGCGGGAGGGCGCTTCGCTCACTTGCGGCCCGCCCGCTTCTCTTCCACGAGCGTCACGACGCATTCGATCACGCGGTCGAGCGTGAGCTCGGTGGTGTCCACTTCGACGGCGTCGTCGGCCTTGGCCAGCGGGGAGGTCTTGCGGCCGGAGTCGGCCGCGTCGCGCTTGATCAGCGCCTCCTTGGTGGCCGCGAGGTCGGCGGCCTCCTTGCCGCGGAGCTCTCCGCTGCGCCGGGCGGCGCGCGCCTCGGCGGAGGCGGTCAGGAAGATCTTGAGGTCGGCGTCGGGCAGGACGGTGGTGCCGATGTCCCGGCCCTCGACGACGATCCCCTCGGCCTCCTGGGCCGCCTCGGCGGCGATGGAGCGCTGCAGGTCGGTGATCAGGGTGCGCA
This sequence comes from Streptomyces avidinii, assembly GCF_045161815.1. Lineage (NCBI taxonomy): Bacteria > Bacillati > Actinomycetota > Actinomycetes > Kitasatosporales > Streptomycetaceae > Streptomyces > Streptomyces avidinii. The sequence goes on along the minus strand of NZ_CP108863.1, from coordinate 6,617,506 downwards.
CCTCGGGGACGGCGCTGACGGCGCTGACCCTGGAGGTGACCTCCTGGGTCCGGATGGGACCCGCGGCGTCGAGGCCGTCCACGGTGATGGTGGGGGCGGCCGGGTCGGTGCCGGAGACGATGGTGGGCTTGCCGGCGGCGATCGCGACGGCCTGCGGGTCGTCGGTGTCGACGCCGTTGGTGATCATCCACCAGGTGATGGCCCGGTACTGGGCACCGGTGTCCAGGTAGCGCAGCCCGAGCTTGGCGGCCACGGCCTTGGAGGTGCTGGACTTGCCCGTGCCGGAGGGACCGTCGATGGCGACGATCACGGCGGACGGAGCTACGGTTTCCACGGTGCGGGCACCTTCCTGGTTGCGCGTACGTGTCCGGGCGCGGCAAAGCGCCCCTCCCCAAGGTTACCGGCCCCGGACGGCCCCCGTCCCCGCCCGGTGAATCCGGCCCCCGGCCGGGGTTCGAGGCGCGGTGGTCCGGGGGCGGAGCCCCCGGCAGCGCGCCGCGGGCTACTGCTGCCGCAGCGCCCAGCCCCGCTCCCGCAGCTCGGCCGTCAGGCCGGCCACCGCCCGCGGCTCCACCATCAGCTGCACGAGCCCCGCCTGCTGGCCCGTCGCGTGCTCGATCCGTACGTCCTCGATGTTGACCCCGGCCCGGCCCGCGTCGGCGAAGATCCGCGCCAGCTCACCGGGCTGGTCGCTGATGAGCACGGCCACCGTCTCGTAGACCGTGGGCGCCGCGCCGTGCTTGCCGGGCACCCGGACCCGGCCCGCGTTCCCGCGTCGCAGCACGTCCTCGATGCCCGCGGCGCCGCCGCGCCGCTTCTCCACGTCGCCGGACTGGAGGCCGCGCAGCGCCTCCACGGTCTCCTCCAGGTCGGCGGCGATCCCGGCGAGGACGTCGGCCACCGGTCCCGGGTTGGCGGACAGGATCTCCACCCACATCCGCGGGTCGGAGGCCGCGATGCGGGTCACGTCGCGGATGCCCTGCCCGCACAGCCGCACCGCCGTCTCGTCGGCCTCCTCCAGGCGGGCCGCGACCATGCTGGAGACCAGCTGCGGGGTGTGCGAGACGAGCGCGACCGCCCGGTCGTGGGCGTCGGCGTCCATCACCACCGGTACGGCACGGCTGAGGGCCACCAGCTCCAGCGCGAGGTTGAGGACCTCGTGGTCGGTGTCCCGCGTGGGGGTCAGCACCCACGGGCGGCCCTCGAAGAGGTCCGCGGTGGCGGCGAGCGGACCCGACTGCTCCTTGCCGGCCATCGGGTGCGTCCCGATGTACGCGGTGACGTCCACGCCGAGCGCCGCCAGCTCCCGCCGCGGTCCGCCCTTGACGCTGGCCACGTCCACGTAGGCCCGGGCGACCCCGCGCCCGATCAGGTCGGCCAGGGTCGCCGCCACGTGGGCCGGGGGGACGGCCACGATCGCGAGGTCGACCTGCTCGTTCGGGGCCTCGTCGGTGCCGGCGCCGAGGGCGGCCGCCGTACGGGCCCGGTCCGGGTCGTGGTCGGCGAGGTGGACGGTGATCCCGCGGGCGGTCAGGGCGAGCGCCGCGGAGGTGCCGATCAGTCCGGTTCCGATGACGACGGCGGTTCTCACGAGGCACTCCAGGGTTGCGAAAGGCGAGCTGACGGGCTGTCCGGCCAGGGTATCCAGCCCGTGCGGCACGAGGGCCCGACCGCCCATCCCGTGGGACGGCGGCCGGGCCCCGGCGTGCTGTTGCCGGCCGGTCAGAACTTCTGCTGCCGGATGATGTCCTCCAGCGAACCGGTCGGAAGCTGCCCCTGCGGGCTCAGCCTGTCCACGGCGGTGGGCAGTGCCTGGGCGATCTGGTCGGCGGCCTCCTGCGGGCTGACGCCCGCCTGCGCGGCCGCCTTCTGGAGGGCCTCGTCGGGCAGGGCCTCGGCGATCTGGGCGCCGCTGACCGACTGGTTGTCGCCGGTGCCGATCCAGGACTGGGCCTGGTCGGCGAGGCCCGACTTGGACAGCATGTCCATCAGCCCGCCGAGCGGGTTGTTCCCGCCGGCCCGGGCGCCGCTCGCTCCGCCGGCGCCGCCCATGAGCGCGCCGAGCAGTGCGCCGAGGATGTTGCCGCCGCCACCGCTCCCGCTCTGGCCGCCGCTGCCGCCGAGGAGGCCGCCGAGAAGAGAGCCGAGGTCGTTACCCGCCATCGTCATGCCTTTCGGAGAGGGGCCGGGCCGCGCGGACAGCGGCGTACCCGGCTTCGGGACACGGACAATGTCACCCGTACCGGAGCATGCCGCCACCTGGCGCACAGGTCCGATACCGCTGCGGTAGAACGATCGGCATGATCTTCCATATCGTCCCGCTCACCGACTGGGCCGCCGAGCCCGAGCTCCCGTACGCCCCGCCCTCGCTGGAGAGCGAGGGGTTCGTCCACTGTTCGGCGGACCGCCCCACGGCACTCGCGATCGCCGACGCGCGCTACCGGTCGGTACCCGGGATCCTGCTCGCGGTGGAGCTGGACGAGGGCGTACTGACCTCCGAGGTCCGCCGGGCGAGTGAAACCGGCGGCCGATACCCACATGTTCACGGTCCACTGAACCGGGAAGCCGTGGTTCACGTGTGGGAGGTCGTACGCACACCCGGCACTCCCACCTCACTGGCCCCGTGGGAACCGGGCCGATGAACCGGCGCGGCAGGCTTCACCTGAGGCCCGCCGCAGGCCAGGATGCTGCACGCCATCCGGCCACGAAGCGAGGAGAGACTCATGAGCGACCTCACGCACACCGCCCGGCGCACGGTACTGACGATCGGCGCGGCCGCCCTGACCGGCGGCGCGATCACCGCCTGCGGCGGCGGCAGCGGTGAGAAGGCCCCGCAGGGCGAGGCGAGCGGCGCGGATACCGCGCCCTCCGCGCCCACCGCCCCCTCTCCGGCCGGCTCGGAGGCCGGAGCGCCGGCCGCCGACGAGGCTCTCACCAAGAAGGCGGACGTGCCGGTGGGCGGGGGCAAGGTCTTCAAGGAGGAGAAGGTCGTCGTCACCCAGCCCAAGGCCGGCTCCTTCAAGTGCTTCACGGCGGTCTGCCCCCACCAGGGCTGCCTGGTGACCAAGGTGGAGAACGGCACCATCGACTGCCCCTGCCACGACAGCAAGTTCGCCATCGCGGACGGCGCGGTGACCAAGGGGCCGGCCACCAAGGGGCTGGCCGAGAAGAAGATCAAGGTCGCGGCGGACGGCAATATCTCGCTCGCATAGCCCCTGACCGGGCTTTACGCTCCCCGGATGGACGATCTGACGCTGGTACGGGACCACACGGTCTACCGGTGTGTGATGGGCTCCCGGGCGTTCGGACTGGCGACGGAGGCGAGCGACACCGACCTGCGCGGTGTCTACCTCGCCCCGACGCCGCTCTTCTGGCGTTTCGAGAAGCCCCCCACGCACGTGGAGGGCCCGCGGGACGAGGAGTTCTCCTGGGAGCTGGAGCGATTCTGCGAACTGGCCCTGCGGGCCAACCCGAACATCCTGGAGTGCCTGCACTCCCCCTTGGTGGAAGAGGTCACCCCGGTCGGCGAGGAGCTGCTCTCCCTGCGCGAGGCCTTCCTCTCCCGCCGGGCCCACACCAGCTTCAGCCGGTACGCGGCCTCCCAGCACGGCAAACTCCTCGCGGACGTCCGCGTCCACGGCGCCCCGCGCTGGAAGCACGCCATGCACCTGCTGCGCCTGCTGCTGTCCTGCCGTGACCTGCTGCGCACCGGCCGCCTGACCATCGACGCCGGCCCGCACCGCGACCGCCTCCTCGCGGTCCGCCGCGGGGAGCTCACCTGGGCCGAGGTCGACGCCTGGATGGGCCGCCTGCGGGAGGAGACGGACACGGCCCTGGCCGCCACCGTCCTGCCCGCGGAGCCCGACCACGCGCGGGTGCAGGACTTCCTGGTCCGCACCCGCCGCGCGTCAGCCGCGTAGCGTGCGCCGCCGTACGACGAACGCGTCGAGCGCGTCGTACGCCGAGCCCTGCTCGGGCAGCGCGGACGCGGCCTGCGCCGCGTCCAGCACCGCGTGCAGCGCCTCGAAGTCCTGCCGCACCGTGCCGAGGGCCGGGCCCTCGTACCCCCCGTGCTCGGCGGCCACCTTGGCCTCGATCAGGTCGGCGAGGTACGGGGGCGCCTGCGGCACCTCGGCCAGCAGGGTCGGCAGGTGCGCCTGTACCTCGGCCGACCGCATGAGGTGGATGCCGGTGAGCAGCGAACGGAACGCGTAGAGCAGCGGCTTGAGTTCGGCGGCCTTCTCGAAGAGCCGCCACTGGGTGCCCGCGAACCCGCGGTAGTGGTGGGCGTGGTGGGAGGTCAGCACGCCCGGGGACAGCGCGATCAGCTCCTCGTGCGCCGGCGTCGTGTGGACGACGAGCGGGGAGAGCAGCTGCTCCAGGACGTAGCCGTTGTGCTTCAGCATCAGGCGGACGAACTTGCGCAGGTCGTGCGTGACGAGGTCCATCTCCACGTCGTCCCGGTCCCACATGCGGGTACGTGTCTCCTCCGGCTCGCGCAGCCCCAGCAGGTCCTGCACCGGGAGCAGGTGGGCGCCGCGCAGGTCGATGTCGGAGTCCCGGGACGGGAAGCCGTACAGGTGCGCGCCGGAGACCGTGGCGAACAGCAGCGGGTCGGGCTGTTCCGCCACGACGGGGGTCAGGTCGAGACTGAGTGCATCCAGCATGGATCAAGCATCCCAGAGGGCGCCGAAGGCCAGGAGTTCGTCCCGGTACTCGATGCGGCCCTCCCACTCGCGCGGCCAGACGTCCGCGCCGAGGTGGGCTCCGGCGAAGGCGCCGGCCAGGCAGGCGATGGAGTCGGAGTCGCCCCGGGTGCAGGCGGCCCGGCGCAGCGCCGTCAGCGGCTCGTCGGGGAAGAGCAGGAAGCAGTGCAGGGCGGTGGCCAGGGCTTCCTCGGCTATCCAGCCGTCGCCCGTGGTCAGGCAGGGATCGGTCTCCGGGGACGGGGACCGCAGGGCGGCCGCCAGGCGGTCCAGGACCGCCAGGCACTCGTCCCAGCCCCGCGCGATGAAGGACTCCGGGGAGGCGTCGGAGGCGGTCCGCATCCACAGGTCGCCCAGCCAGCGCTCGTGGTAGCGGGTGCGGTTCTCCAGGGCGTACGAGCGCAGCCGCCCGACGAGCCCCGTCACCTCGGTGCCCCCGGCCAGCAGGTGCACCGCCCGCGCGGTCAGGTCGGAGGCGGCGAGCGCCGTCGGGTGCCCGTGGGTGAGGGCGGACTGGAGCTGCGCGGCGCCGGCCCGCTCCTCCTCGGTCCAGTCCGGCACCAGGCCGACCGGGACCACGCGCATGTTGGCACCGCAGCCCTTGGAGCCGATCTGGCTGGCGTCGCGCCAGTCCCGGTCCGGGGTGTCGAGCAGCCGGCAGGCCGTCATGCAGGTGCGGCCGGGGGCCCGGTTGTTCTCCGGGGAGTGGTACCAGTCGACGAACTCCTCGCGGACCGGCCGGGTCAGGCGGAGCGGACCCACCCGGCCCCGCTCCGCCGCCGTGCGCATGCCACGGGCCAGGGCGAGGGTCATCTGGGTGTCGTCCGTGACGATCGCCGGGCGCGGAAGGCTCATCTCGCGCCAGGGGCCCGTCTTGGCCAGGATCGAGGGCACGTCGTTGAACTCGGTCGGGAAGCCGAGGGCGTCGCCCAGGGCCAGGCCGATCATGGCGCCCGTCGCGGCTCGCTTGGTCATCGGGGTGATCCTTCCGGTCGCAGCAGGGGTGGGTGGAGGGTGGTCGCCGGCCCGGGCCGGTACAGGGCGGCCGGTTTCCCGCGGCCGCCGGTCAGCCGGGCCGCTCCCGGCACGGCCTCGACGAATCCCGGTGTCGCCAGGACCTTGCGGCGGAAGTTGGGGCGGTCGAGGGTGGTGTTCCAGACGGTCTCGTAGACGGACTGCAGCTCGCCGAGGGTGAACTCGGGCGGGCAGAAGCCGGTGGCCAGGCAGGTGTACTCCAGCTTGGAGCCGATCCGCTCCCGCGCGTCCGCCAGGATCACCGCGTGGTCGAAGGCCAGTTCCGTGACCTCCTCCAGCGCGAGCCAGCGGGCGTGCGACGCGTCCCCGCCGCCCTCCGCCGCCGGCTCCGGCAGATCCGGTACGAGCGCGGTGAAGGCCACCGAGACCACCCGCATCCGGGGGTCCCGGTCCGGCTCGCTGTACGTGCGCAGCTGCTCCAGGTGGAGCGCCGCCACGAGCTGCTCCGACAGGCCGGTCTCCTCGGCCAGTTCGCGCCGGGCGGCGGTCTCGGCGGACTCCCGCGGCAGGACGAAGCCGCCGGGCAGCGCCCAGGCCCCGGCGTACGGCTGCCTACCGCGCCGGATCAGCAGGACGTGCAGGGCGCCGCCGCGCACCGTGAACACGGCCAGGTCGACGGTCACCGCGAACGGCTCGAAGGCGTAAGGGTCATAGCCGTCGGTCATCGGTTCTCCGGGAGGGGGTCGGTGAAGTGCCAGCCCTCGGCCAGCAGTCCGTCCACGGCCCGGACGGCCGCTTCCAGCCGGGCCGCCCGGTCCCCGCGCACGACGAGGTAACGCCTCCCGGTGCGCTCCAGTTCCGCCCGGAACCGCTCCGTCATCCAGGGCCGCAGCTGCGGCCCGTCCCGCAGTCCGTCGTCCTCGAACGGCACGTCGGAGTGGTCGGTCAGCAGGTACAGGTCCCGCCGGGTACGGTCGGCGATCCGCTCGACCTCCGCGTTGCGGCCGTCCATGTACCGCTCGTGCCAGATCCCGGTCGCGAAGGAGTCGGTGTCGCAGAACAGCACCGGGGAGCCGAGCCGGGCCGCCTCCTCCTCGTCGGCGTCCTGGCGGCGGGCGATGACCGGGAACTCCTGCGAGGTGAAGGACACGTCCGCCCAGGAGGCCGCGGGGTCGGCCGCGCGGGCCGCCGCCAGCTTCTCCTCGCTGTAGCGGCGGCCGTACTCGGCGACCCAGCCCGTCTTGGCCCAGACCCCGCCGCGCCGCCGGTAGTGGTCCGCCAGGGCCCGCGAAAGGGTGGTGGTGCCGGTGGACTCGGCGCCGAGGACGACGACCCGTCGGGTCAGGGCGGCCCGTACGGCCGGCCCGAGGAACTCCCAGGATCCGACCGGGTCCGCCCGCACCGCCGTCCCCGACACCGGGAACAGCGTCCGTTCCCGGTCCACCAGGACCTCCGCGGCGCCGAACCGCCGGGCGAGCTCGCCCCCGTACTCCTCCGAGGTGAACACGGCGTCCACCCGCCCGGGGACCGCGGCGCGGAAGACGGCCATGTGGGCCTCCCAGATCGCCGGGTCGTGCAGGTCGACCGGGATGTCGTCCACCGCGCCGACGACCTCGGCCCCGGGGTGCGCCTCGCGCATCCAGGCGACCCGGTCGGCGAGCGGGACCGACTCGACGGAGGCCGCGCACACCAGTACGGTCAGCCGCTCGCACTGGTCCTGGGCGGTGCGGACGAGGTGGTGGTGGCCGGCGTGCGGCGGGTAGAACTTGCCGAGGACCAGGCCGTGACGGTGGCGCCTCATGCCGTCGCCCCCGCCGCCGTACGGGTGTCCCGCACGGGCAGCGTGCGCCGCCAGCCGAGGAGTCCGACCACGCACAGGGCGAGGAAGCCCGCGTAGAGCGCGGAGGTCAGATAGAGGCCCTTGTGGGCGTAGAGCGGGATGTAGACGAGGTCGGCCGCGATCCACAGCCACCAGGACTCGACCAGCTTGCGGCACTGCCCGTAGGTGGCGACGAGCGAGAGGCCGGTGGTGAGTGCGTCCCAGAACGGGACGGTGGAGTCGGTGGCCAGGCTCAGCAGCAGGGTGAGCGCGAGCACCCCCACCGCCCCCGCCGCGGCGAGCCCGGCCCATTCGGTGCGGGTGGTGCGGCGCACCGGCAGGGCCTCGGCGGATCCTGGTCCACCCCCGTGGGTCCAGGACCACCAGCCGTAGGCGGCGAGGGCGATGAAGACGATCTGGAGCCCGGCGTCGGCGTAGAGGCCGGCCTGGGCGAAGAGCACGATGAAGAAGACGTTGTTGGCGATGCCGATCGGCCAGTTGGCGACGTGCTGCCGGGCGACCAGCCAGACGCACAGGGCGCCGGTGGCGAAGCCGAGCACCTCGGTCCAGCTCATGCCGACCCCCCTCACTCCGTTTAATGGTCACGTTGACTATAAACAGGAATCGGGGTGCCCGACAAGCAGAAAACCGAGCGGACACGGCCCGGCAAGCAGAAAACCCGCGGCGCCCTGGGGGCACCGCGGGTTTTCTGCGATCGGGCCGGCCGCCTGCGCGGCGACCGGCCTGCGTCCTAGAGACCGACCTCGCGCATCAGCATGCCGACCTCGGTGTTGGTCAGGCGGCGCAGCCAGCCGGACTTCTGGTCGCCCAGCTCGATCGGACCGAAGGAGGTCCGGACGAGCTTCTCGACGGGGAAGCCGGCCTCCGCCATCATGCGGCGGACGATGTGCTTGCGGCCCTCGTGGAGGGTGACCTCGACCAGGTAGTTCTTGCCGACCTGGTCGACGACGCGGAAGTGGTCGGCGCGGGCGTAGCCGTCCTCCAGCTCGATGCCGTCCTTGAGGCGCTTGCCGATCTCGCGCGGCAGCGGGCCGGTGATGGCGGCCACGTACGTCTTCTTCACGCCGTACTTCGGGTGCGTGAGGCGGTGGGCCAGCTCACCGTGGTTGGTGAGCAGGATGATGCCCTCGGTCTCGGTGTCGAGCCGGCCGACGTGGAAGAGACGGGTCTCCCGGTTGGTGACGTAGTCGCCCAGGCACTGGCGTCCGTCCGGGTCCTCCATCGTGGAGACGACACCGGCCGGCTTGTTCAGCGCGAAGAACAGGTACGACTGGGTGGCGACGGTCAGGCCGTCCACCTTGATCTCGTCCTTCGGCTGGACGCGCTTGCCCTGCTCCAGCACGATCTCGCCGTTGACCTCGACGCGGGCCTGCTCGATGAGCTCCTCGCAGGCGCGGCGCGAACCCATGCCGGCGCGGGCGAGCACCTTCTGCAGACGCTCACCCTCCTCCTCGGCACCCGGGAAGGTCTTCGGGGTCTTGATCACGGGCTTGTCGGCGTACCGGTCGCGCACGCGCTCCTCGATCCGCGCGTCCAGCTCGCGGGGGCGGGACTGGCCGCTGCGGCTGCCGGGACCGCTGCGCGGGCCGCCCGCGCCGCCGATGCCGGGGGTCTTGGAGGTCCGGGGACCGCCCTTGGCGCCACCGCGCGCCGCAGCGCCGCGGGCACCGCCGCCGCCGGCCTTGGGGCCGCTGCGTCCGCTGCGCTCGCCCTCGGGGCCGACGTCGTAGCGGCGCTCCTCGGGACGCGGGTTGCGGATGCGGGGGGCCGGCTGGTCGCGGTCGCGCGAGTCGGAGCCGCCGCCCTGGTAGCCGCCACCGCCCTGGTAGCCGCCGCGGGAGCCGCCGGAGCTGCCGCCGCGCGAGCCGCCGGAGCCGCCCGAGCTGCCACCGCGGTAGCCACCGGAGCCGCCGGAGCCGCCGGAGCTGCCGCCGCGGTAGCCACCGGAGCTGCCGGAGCCACCGGAGCCGCCGCCGCGGGACCCGCCGGACCCGCCGGAGCCGCCACCGCGGTAGCCGCCGCCGGAGCCGCTGCTGCCGCCGGAGCCGCTCCCGCGGTAGCCACCGCCGCCGCTGGAGGAGCCGCCGCGGGAGTTACCGCGCCCGCCGCCACCGCCGCCGCCGCTGTTCCTGTTGCCGCCACCGTTGCCGTTGCCGCTGCTTCGCATCAAAGTTCCGTCGTCTTGTCGTCGTCTGCATCTGTGTCCGGTGCGTCCGGATCGAACGACGGAACACCTTCCTGCGTCTCGGCTTCGATCGCCTCCGCCTCGGGGAGGAAGGGCGCGAGCTCCGGGAGCTCGTCAAGGCCGCGCAGGCCCATCCGCTCCAAAAAGTGGTTCGTCGTCCTGTACAGGATCGCACCTGTTTCGGGTTCCGTCCCCGCCTCCTCCACCAGACCCCGCTGGAGGAGGGTCCGCATGACCCCGTCGCAGTTGACTCCGCGCACCGCGGAAACCCGCGATCGGCTCACCGGCTGGCGGTACGCGACGACCGCCAGGGTCTCCAGCGCCGCCTGGGTGAGCCGGGCCTGCTGGCCGTCCAGTACGAAGCCCTCCACGGCCGGGGCGTACTCCGCCCGCGTGTAGAACCGCCAGCCCCCGGCGACGAGCCTGAGCTCGAAGCCGCGGCGCGCGGCCGTGTACTCGTCGGCGAGCTCCCGCAGCGCGCGAGCGACCTCGCGCGGTGTGCGCTCCAGCACCTTGGCGAGGTGCGCCTCGGTCGCCGGCTCGTCCACGACCATGAGCACGGCCTCCAGGGCCGGCTTCAGCTCCAGCGCGGCCACCGCGCTCACGTCGCTGCTCAATCCTTCGCCTCCACGATCCGGTCGAACTCGTCGGTCACGGTCGGCATGCCGTCGCCGTCCCCGCCGCTCCAGCGCACGGTGAGGGTCTGCAGGGCCTCCTCCTGGTCGAGGACGACCGCCTTCTCCCGGTAGAGCTCCAGCAGGGCCAGGAAGCGCGCGACGACGGTGAGGGTGTCCTCCGCGTCCTCGGTGAGCTCCTGGAAGGTGGCCTCCCCGCGCGTCTTCAGCATCCGCACCACGAGCCCGGCCTGCTCGCGCACGCTGACCAGGGGGGCGTGGATGTGGTCCACGTAGACCTCGGGCTTGGCCCTGGGCTGCATCGCCTTCACGGCGAGCCGGGCGAACCCCTCCGGCCCGATGCTGATGACCACCTCGGGCAGCAGGTCGGCGTGGTGCGGCTCCAGCCCCACGGTCCGCGGGTACCGCCTGCCCTCGGCCTCCGCGCGCCGCTCGAAGATCTCGGCGATCTGCTTGTACGCGCGGTACTGGAGCAGGCGCGCGAAGAGCAGGTCCCGGGCCTCCAGCAACGCCAGGTCCGCCTCGTCCTCCACCTCGGCGACCGGCAGCAGCCGGGCGGCCTTGAGGTCGAGCAGGGTGGCGGCGACGACGAGGAACTCGGTGGTCTGGTCGAGGTCCCAGTCGGGTCCCATGGCCCGGATGTGCGCCATGAACTCGTCGGTGACGCGGGACAGCGCGACCTCGGTGACGTCGAGCTTGTGCCGCGAGATCAGCTGGAGCAGCAGGTCGAAGGGGCCCTCGAAGTTGGCGAGCCGCAGCGTGAACCGCCCGTCGCCGCCGGCGGGGGGCGCGCTCTCGGTGCGTACGTCCGCCTCGGCGTCCGGGACCGGGACCGGGAGCGGTGCTGGTGCTGGTGCCGACGCCGGGGCCGGTGCCGACTCCTGGGGCTCCTGCTGCCCGTCTGCGGGCCCGGGGGAACGTTCCGGCGCCGCAGCGTCCACCGCCGGCGCGGGGCGCGCAGCGGGCGCCTCAGCGGCTTCGGCGTCCGCTCCCGCCTCGTGCGCGTCCGGTTGCCGGGCCGCTTCGGGGGCGCCGGGGCCGCGGCCCAGGACGCGCCGGGTCGGTCGGCCGGGTTCGGCGGGGAGGGGCATCGCGGTCCAGGAGGTGCAAAGAGGCGGCGTGGAGGGCCGGGCGCCATGGCCGCGGCCATCAGCAGCCTACGGGCTCCCCCGCGCTCCCCGGCGGATCACCGCCCGGCACGCGCCGCACCGCCGGACCGGCGCTCCCCCGCCCGTACGGAGCGCCGCGCGGGCGGGTCCTCGCGACGGGGGCGGAGTTCCGGCGAACCGGGCCGCAGATCGCCCGGAGGCCCGGTGATCGGGCGGACAGCCGCCGGGGCCCGGCTCCGGGAAGGCGCGCCGCAGGCCGCGCCGCGACGCGCGGGCGACCCGGACGGACCGGGGCACCGGGCCACCGGGCCACCGGGCCACCGGAAGAGCGGGCCCGTAGTGCGGTCAGCGACCGCGCAGGCGCCGTACGAGGATGCTCGCGTCGCCGCGGGATTCGAGATCGGCGAGGACGACGGCCACCGCCTCGCGGACGATGCGGCCCCGGTCCACCGCCAGCCCGTGCTCCCCGCGCAGCACCAGCCGCGCGTGTTCCAGGTCCATGAGCTCCTCGGCGGAGACATAGACCGTGATCTTCTCGTCGTGCCGCTCGCGGCCGCTGGGGCGCCGGTTGGCGCCCCGGCCCTGCCCCTTGCCCCGGCGGCCCGCGCCGGCCGGGGCGGATCCCACGCCTCCGGCCGGGCCGGCAGAACCTTCCTGCGGGCGCCTGGGCTGCCCCACGACGGGCCCGCCGCTCTCCGCGCCGGCCGCGGCCTCCCGGCCACGGCCCTCACTCGCCGCGCCCCCGGCCGAAGTGGCCGAGTGTTCCGCGGCGGGCGTCTCGTCGACCCCGCGCCGCGGCGAGGACGACTGGAGCGCCATCCCCCCGGTCGTACGGAACAGTTCGTCGGCTCCGGGCAGACTCACTCGGCGTGACACCGGGCGAGCACCTCCCTGGCCAGCTGGCGGTAGGCGGCGGCGCCGACGGAGTTGGACGCGTACGTCGTGATCGGCTCACCGGCGACCGTGGTCTCCGGGAAGCGCACCGTGCGGCCGATGACCGTGTGGTAGACGTGGTCGTCGAAGGCCTCGACGACGCGCGCCAGCACCTCACGGCTGTGCACCGTACGGGAGTCGTACATCGTGGCGAGGATGCCGTCGAGCTCCAGCTCGGGGTTGAGCCGCTCCTGCACCTTCTCGATGGTCTCGGTCAGCAGCGCCACGCCGCGCAGCGCGAAGAACTCGCACTCCAGCGGGACGATGACCTTGTGAGCCGCCGTCAGGGCGTTCACGGTCAGCAGACCGAGCGAGGGCTGACAGTCGATCACGATGTAGTCGTAGTCGGCCATCAGGGGCTTCAGGGCCCGCTGCAGGGTGGACTCGCGCGCGACCTCGCTGACCAACTGCACTTCGGCAGCGGACAGGTCGATGTTGCTCGGCAGCAGGTCCATGTTGGGGACCGCCGTCTTGAGCAGCACCTCGTCGGCCGACATGCCCCGCTCCATGAGCAGGTTGTAGACCGTCAGGTCGAGTTCCATCGGATTCACGCCGAGACCCACGGACAGCGCGCCCTGCGGGTCGAAGTCGACGAGCAGCACGCGGCGCCCGTACTCGGCGAGCGCGGCACCCAGGTTGATGGTCGACGTGGTCTTGCCCACGCCGCCCTTCTGGTTGCACATCGCGATGATCTTCGCCGGACCGTGATCGGTCAGCGGACCCGGGATCGGGAAGTACGGAAGCGGGCGTCCGGTCGGGCCGATCCGCTCACGGCGCTGACGGGCAGCGTCGGGGGCGAGAGTGGCCGCGTACTCGGGGTCCGGTTCGTACTCCGCGTCGGGGTCGTAGAAGTGCCCCTCGGGCACATTGTCGTAGTCGGCGAAACCCACGGGCTTTTCGCCGCTCAGGTCGCCGGCCCTGGAGTTCACGTCTAGGCCGTCCATGCTCTTTCGGGGCGTCGTCATGTGCTGGTGGTTTGCGAAGGTGCGTACTGCGACGGAGCCGACGGCTTCGAGCCCGGTAGGGCCCTGGCCCCGCTCAGGCATCCCTGCTCGACCACCCCCAGGAGCAAATGTCGACTCATTCACAAGTCGTCTTACCTCCTCGGACGTGACCAGGACACTTATCGATAGGTCAGCGTGGCACCATGCCGACGGTTGGCGACTCTATGGCGTGTCACCACTCAGCGGCAACACAATCCGCCGGACCCGGCACGATGTGTCGGCAACCGAACACCACTCTGTCAAGGGCGCACGAGCTGTCGCTGCGAAGTTTCGCGGGTGTGCGAAAGGGTTAAAGGGTTACGTTCGAGGCGAGTTGAACGGGGTCGTCGGGCACCGCGCAAACGCGTCCGGCCGGACCTTGCGGGCAAGGTCCGGCCGGATACGTGAGATTGACGTCAGTCGTTGACGGGTCAGCCGAGCAGCGTGCTCAGCTCAAGGGTCTCGAGGCCGTGGGCCTCGGCAACGGGACCGTAAACGACCTGGCCGTCATGGGTGTTGAGACCCAGCGCGAGCGCGGCGTCACGACGCAGCGCCTCGGCCCAGCCGAGGTTGGCGAGCTGCACGATGTAGGGCAGCGTCGCGTTCGTCAGCGCGTAGGTGGAGGTGTTCGGAACCGCGCCCGGCATGTTGGCGACGCAGTAGAAGACCGAGTTGTGGACCTGGAAGGTCGGCTCGGCGTGGGTGGTCGGACGGGAGTCCTCGAAGCAGCCGCCCTGGTCGATCGCAATGTCGACAAGGACACTTCCGGGCTTCATCTTGGCGACGAGCTCGTTGGTGACCAGCTTCGGGGCCTTCGCACCCGGGATCAGCACCGCGCCGATGACGAGGTCGGCCTCGACGACGGCCTTCTCCAGCTCGAAGGCGTTGGAGACGATCGTCTTGATCTTCGTGCCGAAGACCTTGTCGGCCTCGCGGAGCTTGTTGATGTCGCGGTCCAGCAGGGTCACGTGGAAGCCCATGCCGATGGCGATCTGCGCGGCGTTCCAGCCGGAGACGCCGCCGCCGATGACCACGCACTCACCGGCGTGGGTGCCGGGGACCCCGCCCGGGAGGACGCCGCGGCCGCCGGCCGAGCGCATCAGGTGGTAGGCGCCGACCTGCGGGGCCAGCCGGCCCGCGACCTCGGACATCGGGGCGAGCAGCGGCAGCGCGCGGTTGGCGAGCTCGACCGTCTCGTAGGCGATGGCGGTGGTGCCGGACTCCAGCAGGGCGTCCGTGCACTCGCGGGAGGCCGCCAGGTGCAGGTAGGTGAAGAGCGTCTGGTCCTTGCGGAGGCGGTGGTACTCCTCCGCGATCGGCTCCTTGACCTTGAGCAGCAGGTCGGCGATGGCCCAGACCTCGTCGGCGCTGCCGAGGATCTCGGCGCCGGCCGAGACGTACTCGGCGTCCGTGATCGAGGAACCCACACCGGCGTTCTGCTCGACGAAGACCTGGTGGCCGCCTCGGACCAGCTCATGCACGCCGGCGGGCGTGATGGCGACCCGGAACTCGTTGTTCTTGACCTCGCGGGGGATGCCGACCTTCATCGTCGATCACGGTCCTTGGCTCAGGGGATTTTCGGGGGCACTTCCATACATACCCGCCCACAAGAACGCGCAACGGGATGCACCACGGGAAGCCGCGGTGAACCCAGTCTAATGAAGGATGAGTCGCTGTCTAGCCTTGCAAACCAATAATCTCAGTCGGAACCACTGCGGATTTCGCAGGCTGCGGGGTCGTCTCCCAGCAATCTGTCAGCCGCGGACCGGTGCAACCTGGCAGCTGCGGGGTCCCCGAGCCGGTCCAGCGTGTCGGCCAGCCGGACCTGCAGAGCGGCCTGAAGTCGCTGGTCCCCGGCCCTGCGCGCCAGCTCCACCGCCTCGCGGCAGGTGTGCAGCGATTCCTCGGGCCGGCCGGCGTACTCCTGGACCCGTGCCATCTCGCTCAACGCCTTTGCCTGCCCGGGCACATCGGCCAGCTTCCGGTAGCCCGCGGCGGCCGCCCGCCAGCTGCGCAGCGCGTCCCCGTACCGCCCCGCGTAGGTGTGCACGTTCCCGAGCCGCCCGTACAGCCGGGCCTCGTCCGCGCGCTCGCCCCGCGCCAGGGCCTGGGAGAGCGCCCGGCCGAACCAGTCGGAGGCCCGGTGCCAGTCCGCCAGCTCCTGGTACGCGCCCCCTACGGATTCCATCGCGCGGCCGGTCGCGTACGGATCGTTCGCCGCCCGTCCGGCGTCCAGCGCGGCCCGGTAGCGCTCCAGCGCCTCGTGGGTACGGCCGGTCGCGGCGTCCAGGTCGGCCAGGTTCAGCAGCGCGGCGGCCTGCTCCCGGTGCAGCCTGCGGCGCTCGGCCACGTCCAGGACCAGGCGGTGCAGCCCGTACAGCTCGGGAGCGGCCCCGGCCGTGCCCCGGTGGTCCGCCAGCGCCCGTACGAGGGCCGCGACCAGCCTGCGGGCCAGGGTGTCCAGCTCCCCGTCGGCCACGGCCAGCGAGGCGGCCGCGGACAGCGCGGGCAGCCGGGTGTCCAGCCAGGTGGCGGCGGCCCGCCGGTCGGGGAACCGCAGGGCGCGCGGCAGACCGTCCAGCAGTTCCCGCAGGCCGTCGTCGACGGCGGCGTCGACCCCGGGCTCCTCGGGCTCGGCCATGGCCCGGCAGGAGTGCAGCAGCCGAACGGTGCGCTCCAGCATCCGGGCCCGGGCCAGCTGGACCTCGGCGGGGCGCTCCTTGGCCTCCAGCAGGGCCTGGAGCATCGGTGCGAGGCAGCCGGGCAGCAGGAACAGGCCGTCCTGGGAGGAGTGGACGAGGCCCAGCCCGGCGAAGTCGTCGAGCGTGGACTGGGCGGCCGCCACGGAGCAGCCGGCGAGGGCCGAGGCGGTGTGCGAGTCGACGATGCCGGCCGGGGCGAGCGGCAGCAGCCGCAGGGTCCGCTGGGCGGGCTGCGGCAGGGACTCGTAGACGAGCCGGAAGCCGCGGGCGAGCGGGCCGCCGATGGTGGCGGGCATGTCGTGCAGCTGCTTGGCCACGTCGGCGACGGAGGCCTTGGGGTGGGCGGCGAGCCACCCGCCGACGAGGACGAGTGCGGCGGGCTGGCCCCCGCACTCCTCGGCGAGGGCCTCGGCGGCCCGGGGGTCGGCGGTGACGCGGGTGTCGCCGATGCGCTGCGCGAGCAGTTCCACGGCGGAAGGGGTGTCGAGCCCGCCGAGGGTGCAGGGCCGGACGTCGGGGATCCCGGTGAGCGGCCCCTCGGCGGTGACCACGACCAGGCACTCGGGGGTGTCCGGCAGCAGCGCGTCCACCTGCTGCGGATCGGCGGCGTCGTCGACGAGGATGATCACCCGGCGGCCTTCGAGGGCGGTACGCAGGGCGGAGCTCAGCTCGTCCTCGCCGGCTCCGGGCGGGGTGGGCCGCCCCAGCCCCTCCAGCAGGCTCCGGACGGCCCGCTCGGTCGCCACGGTCTCCCCGCCGGGGGCGGTGAGCCGGGTGCGGAGCACTCCGCCGGGATACTCCTCGGCGACCTCGCGCACGAAGGCCTCGGCGAGGGCCGTGCGCCCGGACCCCGGCCGCCCGGCGACGAGCAGCACCCGGGCCCGGGGCGCCTTGGCCTTGCGGCCGGAGAGGGTGTCGAGCCCGGTCCGTGCGATGTCCTCGCGCAGCTCCTTGAGCTCACGCCGCCGCCCGACGAAATCCGCCACGGATCCGCTCCTCTCCCTGCCACCGGATTGCGAGCGTAGTTCACGCAGAGCGACGACCCGTGTGGAGCGCGGCGGGCAAATCCCCCGATCGGATCAGCAGATGGACCTATTTTTCACGTACGGCCGACACGACCCGGCCGCACGGGCGCGGTCACGCCCCGTACGGGCGGGCCGGCCAGGGGGCCAGGGCCGGGCGCAGGGCCTCGATGCCGCCCTCGGAGGCGAGCGCCGCGGTGAGGGCCAGCACCCCGGTCACCAGGCCCGGGTTGCCCAGCTCGCCCGCCAGGACCCCGCGGACCAGGTCCTTCAGCGGGACGCGGGCGATCTCCATGTCGGCCTCCTCCTCGGAGACCTCGTACCGCTTCCCCTCGGCCTCCGCCAGGTCACGGGCGAGGAAGACCCGTACGGCCTCGTCGGATCCGCCGGGCGAGCTGAAGAAGTCGGCCAGCACCCGCCAGTCGCCCGCCTTGGCGTGCGCCTCCTCGTACAGCTCCCGCTGCGCCGCGTGCAGCGGGTTCTCACCGGGTACGTCGAGCAGCCCGGCCGGGAGTTCCCACAGCCGGTGCCGCACGGGGTGGCGGAACTGCTTCAGGACCAGCACCCGCTGCTCCTCGTCGAGGGCGAGGACGCACACCGAGCCGGGGTGCACCTGGTAGTCGCGGCGGACCACCGCGCGGTCGGGCATCCGGACCTGGTCCGACCTGACGGACGTCTTCGCGCCCTCGAACGGGGTCCGTGAGGCGACCACCTCCCACGACTCCGGTGTGTCCACGATGTCGTTGCCCATGGCCATGGCCGATACCTTCCCCGAGAACGCGACAGCCGGGGCACGATCCGTGCCCCGGCTGTCTACGTTATGCGGTCAGGCGCTCACTTCGCGGACTGCTGCCGCTCCACGGCCGCCTTGACCAGGCCCGCGAACAGCGGGTGCGGGCGGGTCGGGCGCGAGCGCAGCTCCGGGTGGGCCTGGGTGGCCACCAGGTAGGGGTGCACCTCGCGCGGGTACTCGACGTACTCGACGAGCTTGTTGTCCGGGGAGGTGCCGGAGAAGACGAGGCCCGCCTTCTTCTCCAGTTCGCCGCGGTAGGCGTTGTTGACCTCGTAGCGGTGGCGGTGGCGCTCGTCCACGTACGCCTGGTCGCCGTAGACCTCGCGCACGATGGAGCCCTCGGCGAGCTTCGCCGGGTACATGCCCAGACGCATGGTGCCGCCCAGGTCGCCCGCGCCCTCGACGAAGGCCAGCTGCTCCTCCATGGTCGAGATGACCGGGTGCGGGGTGGAGGCGTCGAACTCGGTGGAGTTCGCGTCGTCGATGCCGGCGAGGTTGCGCGCGGCCTCGATGACCACGCACTGCAGACCCAGGCACAGGCCGAGCAGCGGGATCTTGTTCTCGCGGGCGTAGGTGATCGCGCCGACCTTGCCGTTGACGCCGCGGTCGCCGAAGCCGCCGGGCACGCAGATCGCGTCCACGTCGCCGAGCACCGCCGCGGCGCCGTCCGGGGTCTTGCAGTCGTCGGAGGTGACCCACTTGATCTGGACGCGGGCCTTGTTGGCGAAACCGCCGGCGCGCAGCGCCTCGGTCACCGACAGGTAGGCGTCGGGCAGGTCGATGTACTTGCCGACGAGCGCGACCTTGACCTCGTGGTCGGGGTTGTGGACGCGGTCGAGCAGGTCCTCCCAGACCGTCCAGTCCACGTCGCGGAACGGCAGGTCGAGCTTGCGCACGACGTACGCGTCCAGGCCCTCGGTGTGCAGGACCTTCGGGATGTCGTAGATGGACTTGGCGTCGATCGCCGCGACCACGGCCGCCTCGTCCACGTCGCACATCAGCGAGATCTTGCGCTTGATGGAGGTCGGCACGTCACGGTCGGCGCGCAGCACGATCGCGTCGGGCTGGATACCGATGTTGCGCAGGGCCGCGACCGAGTGCTGGGTCGGCTTGGTCTTGAGCTCACCGGACGGGCCGATGTAGGGCAGCAGCGAGATGTGCACGACGAAGACGTTGTCGCGGCCGACCTCGTGGCGGACCTGGCGGACGGTCTCCAGGAACGGCAGCGACTCGATGTCGCCGACCGTGCCGCCGACCTCGGTGATGACGACGTCGACGTCCTCGGTCGCCATGCGGCGGATGCGGTGCTTGATCTCGTTGGTGATGTGCGGGATGACCTGCACGGTGTCACCGAGGTACTCGCCGCGGCGCTCCTTGGCGATGACGGTGTTGTAGACCTGGCCGGTCGTGACGTTCGCCGAGCCGTCGAGGTCGACGTCGAGGAAGCGCTCGTAGTGGCCGATGTCCAGGTCGGTCTCGGCGCCGTCGTTGGTGACGAACACCTCACCGTGCTGGAACGGGTTCATCGTGCCGGGGTCGACGTTCAGGTACGGGTCGAGCTTCTGCATCGTGACCCGCAGACCGCGCGCCTTCAGCAGCGCACCCAGGCTGGAGGCCGTCAGGCCCTTGCCGAGGGAGGAAGCGACACCCCCGGTGACGAAGATGTGCTTGGTCGTCATGGATTTGGGCGGCATCGCCAAGAGGGGGCTCCCGTGGTCGCGAGGTGAGGTGCGTCCGGCGCCGGCCACCGTCGATCCGGAAGGGTCTCAGGGGGCGCCGAAGCTGCGGTTTCGGGGCTCCTGATTCGCACAGGCAGACCACCGGTCCACGGGGTACCAGCCTATCAGCGCCCGGAGCGGTCCGCCTCCGGGCACGCGGCGCGCTCGCTCCGTCCGGAGGTGCCCGAGTGCGCCGGGGCGGCTCGGCCGCTGCTCACCCGTTCGGCCCAGCCGCATTCTTCCGGGGCTCACGTAGATCACTAGGGTGCCGTCATATCCTGCTCGGATATTGCACACATCACCGCCGGGCAGTCCGTCAGACGGCCTAACCGAGCCGATATACGGAATCATGGGCTCACGCGGAGATCCCTGCACACAGGAGACCGCGCAAACGCGCAATGCAAGCGCCCTTCGGGGCGGACGTGGCCGTTCGACTGGAGATGCACGTGTCCGGGCGCATCGAGGATTACGCACTGATCGGGGACATGCAGACCGCAGCACTGGTCTGCCGGGACGGGGCGGTGGACTGGCTGTGCCTGCCACGCTTCGACTCGCATGCCGTGTTCGCGAGCATTCTCGGCACCGAGGATCACGGGTTCTGGCGGATCGGCCCGTCGTTCCCGGCGGGCACCGAGGCCCCCCGTGCGACCCGCCGCCGCTACCGCGGTGACTCGCTGGTGCTGGAGTCGGAGTGGGACACCCCGCGCGGAAGGGTCCGCGTGATCGACTTCATGCCGCCCCGCGAGGACCACGCGCCGCAGCTGATCCGCATCGTGGAGGGCATCAGCGGGCGCGTGCCGATGCGTTCGGCGCTGCGGATGCGTTTCAGCTACGGGCGGGTCGTGCCCTGGGTCCACAAGGTCGACGGGCGCACGGTGGCCGTCGCCGGTCCCGACTCCGTCTGGCTGGACGCCGACGCGCAGACCTACGGCAAGGACCTGACGACGTACTCCGACTTCACCGTCGGGCCCGGCGACCGGAAGGCCTTCAGCATCAGCTGGCAGGCCTCGCACCGCGACGCGCCCGAGACCCCCGACGCCGAGGCGGCCCTGGAGTCGACCACCGAGTTCTGGCGCGACTGGGTCGATCAGTGCACGTACCACGGGCCCTACCGGGAGGCCGTGATCCGCTCCCTGATCACCCTCAAGGCCCTCACGTACGGCCCGACGGGCGGGATCGTCGCCGCGCCCACCACCTCCCTCCCGGAGGAGATCGGCGGGGTCCGGAACTGGGACTACCGCTACACCTGGCTGCGGGACGCGGCCATCACCCTCTCCTCGCTGCTGCGCACCGGCTACCGCGAGGAGGCCCGCGCCTGGCGCGAGTGGCTGCTCCGCGCGGTCGCCGGCGACCCGGAGAACCTCCAGATCATGTACGGGATCGCGGGCGAACGGGAGCTCGGCGAGACCGAGCTGGACTGGCTGCCCGGCTACGAGAACTCCCGCCCGGTCCGTGTCGGCAACGGCGCCGCCGGCCAGCTCCAGCTCGACGTGTACGGCGAGGTCACCGAGGCCCTGCACCTGGGCCACATGACCGGGCTCGCCCGCAGCGACTACGCCTCGCTGCTCCAGCTCAAGCTGATCCGCTACCTGGAGACCCACTGGGACCAGCCGGACGAGGGCATCTGGGAGGTGCGCGGCCCGCGCCGCCACTTCGTGCACTCGAAGGTGATGGCCTGGGTGGCCGTGGACCGCACGATCAAGCTGATCGAGAGCGGTGACGCGGACGGCCCGCTGGAGCGGTGGCGCGAACTGCGCGACGAGATCCACCAGGACGTGTGCGAGAAGGGCTACGACAAGGAGCGCAACACCTTCACCCAGTCGTACGGGTCGAAGGAGCTGGACGCCTCCCTGCTGCTGATTCCGCAGATGGGCTTCCTGCCGCCGGACGACAAGCGGGTCATCGGCACCATCGAGGCGATCCAGCGCGAGCTGTCCACGCCCGACGGTTTCATCCTGCGCTACCCGACGACGGGAGACGAGGCCGGCGTGGACGGCCTGGAGGGCGACGAGGGAGCCTTCCTGGCCTGCTCGTTCTGGATGGCCGACGACCTGGCGATGATCGGCCGGGTCGACGAGGCGCGGCGGCTGTTCGAGCGGCTGCTGTCGCTCCGCAATGACCTGGGCCTGCTGGCGGAGGAGTGGGACCCGCGGCTCCAGCGCCAGGTCGGGAACTTCCCGCAGGCCTTCAGCCACGTTCCGCTGATCGACACGGCCCTGCGGCTGACGGCCAGCGGGGCGTACGGGGGCTAGGCCGTCTCTTTCGGATCTTGCCGGGCCCGCGCACGACTCGCCGGGGCCGCGGGCTTTCTCGCCGCGCCCCGGTGATCGTCCCCGCCTACGCTGGAAGGGTCCTATGCCCTCCCTCCGGTGGAAGGGGGCAGCCATGGCTCCCCTGTCGAAGGCGGGCGCGGCCCTGACCGCGCTCCGCGAGGATCTGTCCGGCGAGGTCTTCGCTCCCGAGGATCCGGGGTACGACGAGGCCCGGACCCTCTTCAACGCGATGATCGACCGCAGACCGGCCGTCATCGCCCAGTGCGAGAGCACCGCGGACGTGATCACGGCGGTGCGTTTCGCGAGGGAGCTGGACCTGAACATCGCCGTGCGCGGCGGCGGGCACAGCGTGGCCGGCATGTCCCTCAACGACGGCGGTCTCGTCGTGGACCTGCGGCGCATGCACGAGGTGACGGTCCATCCGGCCGCCGGGGCAGCGCACATCGAAGGCGGGGCCACCATGAGCCACCTGGACCGGGCCTGCGAGCCCTACAAGCTGGCGACCACCGGCGGCCGTGCCTCCACCACCGGCGTCGGCGGCTACGTCCTGGGCGGCGGCAGCGGCTGGCTGGACCGGAAGTTCGGCCTGGCGGTGGACAACCTGCTGGGCGTGGACCTGGTCACCGCCGAGGGCGAGCTGATCCACGCGACGGCCGAGGAGCACCCCGAACTGTTCTGGGGGCTGCACGGCGGCGGCGGCAACTTCGGCATCGCCACCTCGCTGACCCTGCGGCTGTACGAACTCCCCGCCATGTCGATCGCGCTCGTGCTGTACCTGCCGGAGCGCGGGCCCGAGGTGGTCCGTACGTACCGGGACGTCATCGAGGCGGCACCGCCCGAGGCCTCCGGCGCCGCCCTCTACCTGACCGGCCCGCCCGAGGAGTTCGTCCCGCCGCACCTGGTCGGCCGGCTGGTGGCCGGCGCGCTGCTGACGTACGCGGGCCCCGAGGAGGAGATGCGCAGACTGGCCGAGCCGCTGCTGGCCATCCCGCACGAGTCGGAGATCGTCACGGCCATCCCGTACGCCGACCTCCAGTGCATGATCGACGACCCGCCGGGCATGCGGAACTACTGGTCGGCGGAGTACCTCACCGGGTGCCCGGACGCGTTCGTGGACGCCTTCTGCGCCCGCGCCGAGACCATGCCGGTACCGACCGGCACCCAGCATCTGGTCTTCCCGCAGGGCGGCGCCGTGGCCTCCGGCCCCGCCGAGTACCCGGTGCCGTACCGCGACGCGCCGTGGGCGGTGCACCCGTTCGGGATCTGGGAGGACGCGGCCGACGACGAGCGCTGCCGGCAGTGGGTCAAGGACGTCCGCGCCGACGCCCGGCCGTGGAGCACCGGCGCGGTCTACCTCAACTTCACCGGCGACGAGGGACCCCAGCGGCTGGTCGCGGGCCTGGGCGGCGAGAACATGCAGCGGCTGGGCGCGTTGAAGCGCCAGTACGACCCCGACAACATCTTCCGCTTCAACCACAACATCCGGCCCGCCTGACGATGGAGACGGGTCGGCCGGTAGCGTCCCGCGATATGGAAAACCAGGGCGGGATCACGGTTCAGCGGGCACTGGAACTGCCGGGGCTGCGCGGCGGCCTGCCGGAGGTGGTGGCCTGCGCCGACCGCCTGGGCCGGACCGTCCGCTGGGTGCACGCGGGCGAGGTGCCGAACATCGCCTCCCTGCTCAAGGGCGGCGAGCTGCTGCTGACCACGGGCCTGGGACTCGGCACCCGGCCGGCCGAGCAGCGCGCCTTCGTGCGCCGCCTCGCGGACCGGGGCATCGCCGCGCTGGTGGTGGAACTCGGCCCGCGCTTCACCCGGCTGCCGGCGACGATCGTGGAGACCGCGCGCACGGCGGGGCTGCCCCTGGTCCAGCTGCACCGGGAGGTCCCCTTCGTGGCGGTCACGGAGGAGGTCCACACCGAGATCGTCAACCACCACTACGCCCTGCTCCAGCGGGCCGAGGAGGTCCACCGCCGCTGTACGGAGGCCCTGCTGGGCGGTGGGGGCATCCCTCAGGTCCTGCGGATCCTGGCCGACTTCACCGGTAACCCGGTCTTCCTGGAGACCCCCGACGGCCAGCTCCTGTACGCGGCCGGCAGCGCGGCCGCCGATGCGGGCGCCGACCCGCTGCAGGTGTGGGAGGGCCTTCGGAGCCACCGCGAGGCCGAGCCCTCCGCGAACACGGTGGTGGTCGACGTTCCGGGCGGCGGCCACGGCACCGGTTCGGTCCGGGCCCGGGTCGTCCTGGTCGGGGTCTCGGCCCCGCTGCTCCCGGTGCACCGGATGGCGGCCGAACGCACGGCCGGTGTCCTCGCCGTCGTCCTGATGCAGGCGCGGCAGGAGGAGGAGCTGGCGGCGCGCGGCCGCGGCGACTTCCTGACGGACCTGGCGGAGGGCCGCATCTCTGCGGAGGACGCCCCGGCGCAGGCCCGCGTCCTGGGCTTCAAGCCCGGCGGCGGGCCGCTGCTGCCCGTGGTCATGCGGCTCTCCTCGGAACTCGGCCCGTCCGGCAACTGGGCGGTGCTGGCGCGCGCGGTGCTGGAGGAGCTGTCGTCCGTCGGGGTGCCGGTCCTGCTGGGCGTCCGCCCGGTCGAGGGCCGGGTTCCGCTGCTGGTCTCCCTGCGCGCGGAGTCGGAGCGTACGGCGGTGGCCGACCGGGTCTCGGCCGCGCTGCGGGCGGGCGTCGAACGCGCGGGCCTGGACCGGGCCGACGCCCCGCCGGCCGTGGTCGTCGGCGTCGCGGGGGGCTGGGCGGCCGCCTCGGCGGGCCTGCGCCATGCCGCGGAGACCGCGACGGCCGCACACGGGCTGCCGGCCCGCCCCTGGTACGACGCCCGTCGCCTCGACATCGACCTGCTGCTGTGGCGGCTGCGCGAACACCCCGACCTGGCGGCCTTCGTGGAGCGCGCGATCGGGCCGCTGCGCACGCACGACACGGCCTCGCGGCCGCCGCTGCTCCCCACGCTGGAGACGTACCTGGCCCACGCGGGCCGCAAGGCGGAGACGGCCCGTGAGCTCCACCTGAACCGGCAGACGCTGTACAACCGGCTGGCCCGCATCTCGGAACTCCTGGGTACGGACCTGGACGACCCCGAGACGGTCCTCTCCCTCAGCCTGGCCCTCCGCGCCCGCCGCCACACGCCTTCCTGACGCGGACTCCGCCCACCCCCGCGCCTCAATCGCCGGCGGGGCTGTATTCCAGCCCCGCCGGCGATTGAGGCGCGGGGGTGGGGGGCGGCGTCCCCGGAGCGGCGGCGCGCCACCGCACGGCACGGCTAGCGGCGGGTTCGTTCCATCAGTTCGTCGTAGACGGACAGGACCTGCGCGACGGTGTCGTCCTCCGACGGCCACGTCGACGCCTGCGCCCGCCCCGCCGCGGCCAGCGCGGCCCGCCGGTCCGGGTCGGCCAGGAGGCCGGTCACGGCCGAGGCCAGCACCCCCGCCTCCCCCGGCGGGACCAGCACCGCGCCCTCCCCCACCAGCTCCGGCACACCCCCCACCGTCGTGGCCACCAGCGGTACCCCCGCCCGCAGCGCCTCCTGCGCCAGCAGCGCCCGTGCCTCCCACCGGCTCGGCAGCACCGCCAGGTCCGCCGCGGCCAGCAGCTGCGCCGCGTCCCGGCGGCGGCCCAGCAGCCGTACCGGGAGCCCCTCCGCCGCGATCCGCCGGGAGAGTTCGGCCCGTAGCGGCCCCTCCCCCGCGATCACCAGCAGCGGCATCGGGTCGAGGCCGCGCCACTCCCGTGCCGCGTCGAGCAGTACGGAGTACCCCCGGTGCGGCACCAGGCTGCCGACCGCGATCAGCAACGGCCTTTCCACCGCGCCGAGTTCCGCGCGTACCTTGCCGGGGTCGGCCGCGGCCCCCGCGTCCGCCGGGCCCGTCGGGACCGCCACCGGGGCCAGCCGCGCGTCCCTGGCGCCCCGCAGCCGTGCGAGGTCCACCTGGTCCGAGGAGGCTCCGAGGACCACCGCGGCGGCCCGCGCGACGTGCCGTTCCAGCATGCGGCTCAGCCGCCCGAGCGCACCGGCCGCCGTGGGGCCGTCACCGTGCCAGCTCACCACCAGCGGTACCCGGCGCCCGCGCATGGCCAGTGCGGCGCGCATCCCGGCGCGCACGCCGTGGGCGTGCACGAGGTCCGCTCCGGCGCACGCGGCCCGCAGCACACTGACCGCGTCGGGCGCGAACTGCGCCCCGGCGCCGGTGAAGTCGTACTCCCCCTCCGTCCGGACGGGCGCGCACACGGTGACCCGTACCCCGCGCGCGGCGAGTCCGGTCGCGAGCGACCGTACGTGCGCGCTGCTGCCCGCGCCCGCACCGTCGGCGAGTACTTGCACGGTGCGCAGCGGTGGCCGGCCGTAGGGCTGGGCCGGAAGGGAGGTGGAGACCGGGGAGCTGCTCACGGGCCGAAGCTCCAGGGTGAGGGAGTCAGTAGACCTGGCCAAGGATGCCAGTCCGCACGCGCGTTCCGGGACCATACGGGTGCGGATCCCGGACGAGATACCGCAGGACGCCCCTCAGCCTCACCCACACGGGCTACCGCCGGGTCGGCCCGGGCATGCCGGAGGGCCCGGAACGCCGCGCGTTCCGGGCCCTCACCGGGGCGCCTCACGCGTCCGCGCGCGCCGCCGCCAGCAGTTCCTCCGCGTGTGCCCGCGCCGAGACCGAGTCCTCGTGTCCGGCCAGCATGCGCGACAGCTCACGGATCCGGGCCTCGCCCTCCAGCACGGTGACCCCGCTGCGGGTGACCGATCCGTCGTTGGTCTTCTCGACGAGCAGTTGACGGTCCGCGAAGGCCGCCACCTGCGGCAGGTGCGTGACGACCACGACCTGCGCCGACTTGGCCAGCTTGGCCAGCCGTCGGCCGACCTCGACCGCCGCCTTGCCGCCGACTCCCGCGTCGACCTCGTCGAAGAGGTAGGTGGGCACCGGGTCGGAGCCCGCGAAGACGACCTCCACGGCCAGCATCACCCGGGACAGCTCACCGCCCGAGGCGCCCTTGGCGATCGGCCGCGGCTGGGCGCCCGGATGCGGGGCGAGCAGCAGCTCGACCTCGTCCGCGCCCGAAGGCCCGTAGGCGACCGGGCGGCCGTCCACGTCCACCCCTTCGGGGTCCTCGGCCTGCCGGATGTCGATGGTCACGCGGGCGTGCGGCATCGCCAGCGAGGCCAGCTCCGCCGTCACCGCGGAGGCGAAGCGCGTCGCCGCCTCCACCCGGGCGTCCGTCAACGCCTGTGCCAGCAGCGAGAGTTCGCCGCGCAGCCCGTCGCGTTCGGCGGTCAGCTCGGTGATCCGCTCGTCGTCGCCGTCCAGTTCCAGCAGTCGTGCCGCGCCTTGTTCGGCCCACTCCAGTACGGCGTCCACGGTGCCCCCGGAGCCGTACTTGCGGGTCAGCTGGGTCAGTGCGGCCCGGCGTTCCTCCACCGCGGCCAGCCGCAGCGGATCGGCGTCCAGGTCGTCGGCGTAGCCCGCCAGTTCCCCGGCCACGTCGGACAGCAGGATGCCCAGCTCCCCGATCCGCTCGGCGAGCGCGCCGAGCGCCGGGTCGTGCGACCGTACGGATTCCAGCGCCCGGTGGGCGCCCGCGACGAGCATGTTCGCGTCGATGGCCTCCGGGTCCTCGGGGTTGCCCGCGAGCGCGGCGTGCGCCAGCTGCGCCGCCGAGGCCAGCGATTCGGCGTGCCCGAGCCGCTCGGCCTCCGCCGCGAGTTCGGCGTCCTCGCCGGCCACGGGTTCCACGGCCGCGATCTCCTCCAGACCGAAGCGCAGCAGGTCCGCCTCCTGGGCCCGCTCGCGTGCCCGGGTGGTGATCTCCTCCAGCTCCACGGCGGCCGCGCGGAGCCTGCGGTAGGCCGAGCCGTACTTCTCCAGCGGGACGGCGACGGCGTCCCCGGCGTACCGGTCGAGCGCCTGCCGCTGCCGGGCCGGGCGCAGCAGTCCTTGCTGGTCGGTCTGCCCGTGTACGGCGACCAGGTCGTCGGCGAGCTCGCCGAGCAGGCCGACGGGCACGGAGCGGCCTCCGACGTGGGCGCGCGAACGGCCCTCGGCGGACACGGTCCGGCTGATCAGCAGGGCGCCGTCGTCGAGCTCGGCCCCGGCCTCCTCGGCCCGTACGGCGGCGGGGGCGTCCGGACGCATGACGATGCGGCCCTCGACCACCGCCGCCTTGGCCCCGATCCGCACCAGGGCCGGGTCGGCGCGACCGCCGAGCAGCAGCCCGAGGCTGGTGACGACCATCGTCTTGCCCGCGCCGGTCTCGCCGGTCACCGCGGTGAAACCGGGCGACAGCTCGACCACCGCGTCGTCGATGACCCCGAGCGACCGTATCCGCATCTCCTCAAGCACGGGACGACGATACCGAGGTTTCATGGGTGCCATGTGACGTCACCCGTTCCGAGTTGTTCGAACGGATGTGCTATTGGAGGCGTGTGAACTGCGCCTCAGTGCGGCGCCCCGCGCCAACCCGACACCGGCAGCGCGAACTTGGCGACGAGCCGGTCCGTGAAGGACGCGTGGTGCAGCCGGGCGAGCCGTACCGGTACCGCACCCCTGCGCACCTCGACCCGTGCCCCGGCGGGCAGCTCCAGCATCCGCCGGCCGTCGCACCACAGCACCCCGTGCGGAGTCCCGTTCTGCACCTCCACCGCCAGCACCGAGGTCGGCGAGGTCACCAGCGGCTTCGCGAACAGTGCGTGCGCGCTGATCGGCACCATCAGCAGTGCCTCCACCTCCGGCCAGACCACCGGCCCGCCCGCGGAGAAGGCGTAGGCCGTGGAACCCGTCGGAGTGGCGCAGACGATCCCGTCGCAGCCGAAGCCGGTCACCGGCCGCCCGTCGATCTCCAGGACCACCTCCAGCATCCGCTCCGGGGACACCTTCTGGACCGCGGCCTCGTTCAGCGCCCAGTCCCGGTGGACCACATCGCCGTTCGTGCGCACGACCACGTCGAGGGTCATCCGCTCCTCGACCTCGTACGAGCGCGTGACCACCCGGTCCACGACCTTGTCGAGGTCGTCGCGCTCGGCCTCGGCGAGGAACCCCACCCGGCCCAGGTTGACGCCCAGCATGGGCACCCCCGAGGCGCGCGCGAACTCCGCGCCGCGCAGCAGGGTCCCGTCGCCGCCCAGGACGATCAGCAGCTCACACCCGTCGAGCGCCCCCGGGGTGGACTCGGTGACCAGCTCCACCTCGGGCGGCAGCGGCAGGTCCACCGCCTCGTGCTCCATCACGCGGACGCCGAGCCCGCACCTCAGGAGCCCCTGCACGACCAGCTCGGCACTGCGGATGGCCGCCGGCCGCCCGGTGTGCGCGAGCAGGAAGACCGTCCGCCCCGTCGCCGAAACCCCTGAAAACCCTGCACCCGCTGAATCCGATGAAACTGTCACTGCGGCCCCTCCGCCACTGCACGGTCAACATCCGCCGGGTCGAGTGCCGGTGCCCCCGCCCGCAGCCACAGAAAGTACTCGACGTTCCCCGAAGGACCCGGCAGCGGACTCGCCGTCACCCCGAGAACACCCAGCCCCAGCTTCGCCGCTTGCGCCGCGACCTCGCGCACGGCTTCCGCCCGCAGCTCCGGGCTGCGCACCACGCCGCCGCTCCCCAGCCGGTCCTTGCCGACCTCGAACTGCGGCTTGACCATCAGCACCAGGTCGGCGTCCGGCGCGCAGCAGCGCACCAGCGCCGGCAGCACCACGCCGATGGAGATGAAGGACAGGTCACCGACGACCAGGTCGACCGGGACCCCGTCGAGCTGCTCCACCGTCAGCTCGCGCACGTTCGTACGGTCCTTGACCGTGACCCGGTCGTCGCTCTGCAGCGACCAGGCCAGCTGCCCGTAGCCGACGTCCACGGCCATCACGCGGGCCACGCCCGAGCGCAGCAGCACATCGGTGAACCCACCGGTGGAGGCGCCGGCGTCCAGGGCGCGGCGGCCCTCGACGGCCAGTCCCAGCGGCTGGAAGGCCGCCAGGGCTCCGGCCAGCTTGTGGCCGCCCCGGGAGACGTAGTCGGGGTCGCTGTCGTCCTTGAGGACCACCAGGGCCGCGCTGGTCTCGACCTGGGTGGCCGCCTTGGTGGCGGTGGTGCCGCCCACGGTCACCCGGCCCGCGGCGATCAGCTGCGCGGCGTGCTCGCGCGAGCGGGCCATGCTGCGGCGTACCAGTTCGGCGTCCAGGCGGCGGCGTGCCACTCCTGCCACGTTCGATTCAGCTCCTGTTTTCGTACGGACCAGGGACGGGCGGTGCGTCCAGCGCGGTCAGCGCCTCGCGCAGTCCCCTGTGGACATCCTCGTACACCTCGACGTGTGCGTC
Source organism: Streptomyces avidinii (assembly GCF_045161815.1). Taxonomy (NCBI): domain Bacteria; kingdom Bacillati; phylum Actinomycetota; class Actinomycetes; order Kitasatosporales; family Streptomycetaceae; genus Streptomyces; species Streptomyces avidinii. Next base: position 6,587,326 of record NZ_CP108863.1, on the reverse strand, counting down.
CGCCGCGAGGTGGTCCGCGTCCGCCAGCCGCGCCAGGTGCGCGTCCACACCGGCGTGGCCGGTGGCCGTGCGTACGACGCCCAGCGCCACGGGCCCGGCAGGCTCGGCGGACTCGGCGGACCCGGCGGGCTCTTCGGCCCGGGTCTCGGCAGCTTCGTCGGTCATGCCCCGACGCTACCCCGAAGCGCCCGGCGACCACGCATGGCTCTGCGGTACGGTCGTGATCACGATGGCTACGATCCAGGAGTGCCGCGAAGCACTCGACAGACTCTCCGACAACCTCGCCCGGGCCGACGAGGGCGTACGCGGCGCCGCCGCGTTCGACCGCTCCCTGAGCTGCCACATCACGGACCTGGACCAGACGTTCACGGGCCGGCTGCAGGCGGGCCGGATCCGGGTGGACGCGCTCACCCCGGGCCCGCCCGCCGACAAGGCGGAGATCCGGCTCGCGATGACCGGTGACGACCTCGTGGCGCTGGTCGCGGGCGAGCTGAAGTTCGCCAAGGCCTGGGCCTCCGGCCGAGTCCGCCTGGAAGCCGGCTTCCGCGACCTCCTCCGCCTCAAGAGCATGCTCTAGCGCCCTCGGCCCCACCGACACCCAATCCAGCCCCGCCGGCTTCGAGGAACACCCACCCGGCCCCACCGGCGTTTGAGGCGCTCTTTCAGCCTCGCCGGCGTTTGAGGCGCGGGGGTCCGGGGGCAGCGCCCCCGGCAACGGCGCCGCACCGGGCATCCGACACCCGGCCCGGCCCGGCCCGCCCACCCGCCCGGAGGGCTACTCGGCCCGGGCCACCACACGGGCCTTGCGCGCCGCCGGAACCACCAGCGGCGTCCCCGTCTCCGGGTCGTCGATCACCTGGCAGCGCAGCCCGAACACCTTCTCCACGAGCTCCGCCGTGACCACCTCCTGCGGCGGCCCCTCCGCAACGACCTCCCCGCCCCGCATCGCGATCAGGTGCGTCGCGTAACGGGCCGCGTGGTTGAGGTCGTGCAGCACCGCGACGAGCGTGCGGCCCTGGTTCTCGTGCAGCTCCGCGCACAGGTCCAGCACGTCGATCTGGTGCTGGATGTCCAGGTACGTCGTCGGCTCGTCGAGCAGCAGCAGCGGGGTCTGCTGCGCCAGCGCCATCGCGATCCACACCCGCTGCCGCTGCCCGCCCGACAGCTCGTCCACGGCCCGGTCGGCGAGCTCGGCGACCCCGGTCGAGGCCATCGACTCGTTCACGACCCGCTCGTCCTCGGCCGACCACTGCCGCAGCAGCCCCTGGTGCGGGTACCGGCCGCGCGAGACCAGGTCGGCCACCGTGATGCCGTCCGGCGCGATCGAGGACTGCGGCAGCAGGCCCAGGGTCTTGGCGACCTTCTTCGCCGGCAGCGACCCGATGGCCTGCCCGTCCAGCAGCACCCGCCCGGCGGACGGCTTCAGCATCCGCGAGAGGGCCCGCAGCAGGGTGGACTTGCCGCAGGCGTTGGGGCCGACGATCACCGTGAAGGAGTTGTCGGGGATCTCCACCGACAGGTTCTCGGCAATGACCCGCTGGTCGTAGCCGAGGGTCACGTTCTCCGCGGTCAGCCGCTGCACTTGCGTACTCCTCATATCGCGATACTTCGCAGTCATATACGTCCCGCCTTGCGCTCGGTGACGAGCAGCCAGAGCAGGTAGACACCGCCGACGAGGCCGGTCACCACGCCCACCGGCAGCTGGTCGGCGCCGAAGGCCCGCTGCGAGGCCAGGTCGGACACCATCAGCAGGACCGAGCCCATCAGGGCGCCGGTCAGCAGGTTTCCGCCGGGCGAGCGGGTCAGCCGCCGGGCCAGCTGCGGCGCGGCCAGTGCGACGAAGCTGATGGGCCCGGCCGCGGCGCTCGCCGCGGTGGTGAGCAGGATCGCCGCGAGCATCAGCAGCATCCGCGTCCGCTCCACCCGCACGCCGACGGCGTACGCGGCGTCGTCGCCCATCTCCATCATCCGCAGGGCCCTGCCCTGCCCCAGGACGAGCGGGAAGAGCACCGCGCACACCGCGAGCAGCGGCCACACCTGCGCCCAGTCCCGGCCGGCCAGCGAACCGGTCAGCCACACCATGGCGCGGGTGGCCTCGATCATCTGGGCCTTCGTGATCAGGTACTGGATCACGGCGATGAGGATGGCGGAAGCGCCGATGCCGACGAGCACCAGCCGGTACCCCTGGATGCCCTGCTTGTACGCGAGCAGGTAGACGACGACCCCGGCCAGCAGGCCGCCGACCAACGCGCCGACGGCCACCTCGGTGGCACCGCCCTTGAACAGGATGATGACGACGAGCGCGCCGACCGCCGAGCCGTAGCCGAAGCCCAGCATGTCCGGAGAGCCCAACGGGTTGCGGGAGACGGACTGGAAGACGCCGCCGGACATCCCGAGCGCCGCGCCGACGAGCAGTGCGACCAGGACCCGCGGCAGCCGCAGGTCGTTGACGATGAAGTCGTTGGCGGGGGTGCCGTTGCCCAGCAGGGTCTGTACGACGTCCCACGGCGCGATCTCGAAGTCGCCGGTGCCGATGAGCACGACGGCGAGCGCGAGCGCCGCGGCGGTCAGCAGCACGCCGACGGCCAGAGCGCGCCGCTCGACGCGCAGCGAGATCCCGCCGGGCAGGTGCAGCGGACGGGATCCGGACCCGCTCTTGCGGGGACGGTCGGTCGCGGTCACGGTGGTGGTCGCGGTCGCGGTCACAGCTGGGCCATCCTCTTGCGCCGAACCAGGTAGATGAAGACCGGGCCGCCGATGAGCGCGGTCACGACGCCGACCTGGAGTTCGGCGGGCCGGGTGACGACACGGCCGATGACGTCGGCGCCGAGCAGCAGTACCGGCGACAGGACGGCCGAGTACGCGAGCACCCAGCGCATGTCCGGCCCGGTGAACGCCCGCACCAGGTGCGGGACCATCAGCCCGATGAACACGATCGGCCCGCACGCGGCGGTCGCCGCGCCGCACAGCAGGGTGATGGCGATCATGGCGCCGACCCGGGTACGCGTCAGGTGCGCGCCGAGCGCCCGCGCCGTGTCGTCGCCCATGGCCATCGCGTTGAGCGGCCGGCCCAGCGCCAGCGCGAGCACCGCGCCGGCGAGCAGGAAGGGGGCCACCTGCCGGACGGTGTCCATGTTGGCCGAGGCCAGCGAACCCACCGTCCAGAAGCGCAGCTTGTCCAGGGCCTTGGTGTCCATCAGCTGCACGGCGTTGATGTATCCGACCAGGGCCGCGCTGGCCGCCGTACCGGCGAGCGCGAGGCGCACCGGCGTCGCGCTGCGGCTGCCGCCGAGCACGTACACGACGACCGAGACCACGGCGGCGCCGAGGAAGGCCCACCACACGAACTCGCTGAGCGAACTCGCCCCGAAGAAGCTGATCGCGGAGACCACGGCGGCCGCGGCGCCCGCATTGACGCCGAGGATGCCGGGCTCGGCGAGCGGGTTGCGGGTCAGCGCCTGCATCACCGCACCGGACAGGCCGAGTCCGAGCCCGACCATCAGCCCGAGGAGGGTGCGCGGGATCCGAAGGTCGCGCACCACCACGTCGGCGGGTGTCCCCGCGTAGGCGAACAGGCCGTGCCAGACCTCGTCCAGGGACATCTGCTTGGCGCCCACGGCGATGCTCACGACGGCGATCAGCGCCAACACCGCGAGGGCGGCGAGCAGACCGGCGGCGCGCGCGGCATGACGCGGGCGGGCAACGGCGGTCACGGCGCCCTCTTGGGGCGCCGCGCTCCGTTCGGGTTCAGGAGGACTCTCGACCAACACGCAGGTTAGGCTAGCCTATCCTGCACATCGATCGGGCTCCCCGTACGGCCTAAAGACCCAGCCTGGCCAGCGCCTTCGCCGCGTCCAGCGTGCAGACCCCGTTCCCGGCCGCCGTCCAGGCCGCCGCGCACAGTGCCCGCAGACCGTCGATCGGGTCCGCGCCGTCCGCCGCGTCCGCACCGCCCGACCCGTCCGCGGCGTGCAGTTCCAGCACGCCACCGTTCGTCGCGACCGCCGTCCAGCCGCCGCAGCGGAAACCCTCCGGAACCGGCTCCACCTCCGGCTGCCCGGTCAGCAGCCCCCGCAGGTCCCGGTCCACATACGTCGGCCGGTGCCTGGGCTCGGCCCGCAGCAGCTGCTCCGCGTCCGTCACCCCGGTCAGCACCAGCAGCGAGTCCACCTCCCCGTTGAAGGCACCCTCGATGTCGGTGTCCAGCCGGTCCCCGACCACCAACGGCCGCTCCGCCCCGGTCCGCAGCACCGTCTCCCGGTGCATCGGGGGCAGCGGCTTGCCCGCCACCTGCGGCTCCGCGCCCGTGGCGATCCGTACGACCTCCACCGCGGCCCCGTTGCCCGGCGCGATCCCCCGCGCCCCGGGAATCGTCAGGTCGGTGTTCGACGCGAACCACGGCACCCCGCGGTTGATCGCGTACGAGGCCTCCGCGAACCGCCCCCACGGCAGGTCGGGACCCCCGTACCCCTGGACGACCGCCGCGAGGCCCTCCTCCTCGGCCGAGTCCACCGGCACCAGACCGCGCTCGCGCAGCGCGACCCGCAGCCCTTCCCCGCCGATCACCAGCACCTTCGACCCCGGCTCCACCTGCTCCGCGATCAGCCGGGCCACCGCCTGCGCCGAGGTGATCACCTCACCCGCCTCGGTCGGGATGCCCAGCTCGCCCAAGTGCTCCGCGACCGCGTCCGGCGTCCGCAGTGCGTTGTTCGTGACGTACGCGAGGTGCATCCCGTCGGCCCTGGCCGCGGCCAGGGACTCCACCGCGCACGCGATGGCCTCGCCGCCCGCGTACACCACCCCGTCCAGGTCCAGCAGGGCGGTGTCGTACGCCTGGTGCAGACTCTGCTCACTCGCCGCGGGACTGGTCCTGCTCTGCCGGGTCATCCTGTCCGCTCCTCATGAGATCGATCTTGTCCGATTCCGTACTCCCCCGATCATCCCGCATGGCGAGACGCGTCTTACGATGCACCAATGACCACTTCTCGCACCGCGGAGCAGGGACTGCGCCTGATCCCGTTCCATGGCCTGCGCTACGTCCCGGAGCGTGTCGGCAGCCTGGCCGCCGTCACCTCGCCGCCGTACGACGTGGTCGTGCGCCCCGACGGAGTCGACCACCTCGAATCCGCCGACCCGCACAACATCGTCCGCCTGATCCTCCCGCAGGCCGGCACCCCGGCCGCGCGCAACGAACAGGCCGCACGCACCCTGCACGACTGGCTCGCCGAGGGCATCCTGAGCGCCGACCCGGAGCCCGCGCTCTACGTGTACGAGCAGCGCAGGGCGGGCCTGTTGCAGCGCGGCGTCATCGGCGCCCTCGCCCTGTCCACCGCCGACGCCGGCATCGTCCTGCCGCACGAGGACGTCATGCCGGACGTGGTCACCGACCGGGCCGGTCTCATGCGGGCCACCTCCGCCAACCTCGAACCCCTCCTCCTCACCTACCGGGGCGACGAACCCGGCACCGGAGCCGCCGCGGTCGTCGAGCGGACCGCCCAGCGCGCGCCCCTGCTGTCGACCACCACCGAGGACGGCTTCCAGCACCGTCTCTGGGCCATCACGGACCCGGCCGAACTCGCCACCGTCACGGCGGATCTCAGCCATCGCCAGGCCCTCATCGCCGACGGCCACCACCGCTGGGCGACGTACCTGCGCCTCCAGGAGGAGCACAGCTCCCCCACCGCCTGGGACTTCGGCCTGGTCCTCCTCGTGGACACCGCCCGCTACCCGCTCCAGGTCCGCGCCATCCACCGGATGCTGCGCCGCCTGCCGGTCGCGGACGCCCTCGCCTCCCTCGACGGCCACTTCCGTGTCCGCCCGGTCGACGGGCCGCTCCCGCTGGCGCTGGACTCCCTCGCGGACGCCGCGGAACGCGGCAACGCCTTCATCGTCGCCGGCGACGGCGCCTTCCACCTGGTCACCGACCCCGACCTGGCCCTCCTCGACCGCACGGTCCGCCACGACCGTCCCGAGGCCTGGCGCCGGCTGGACGCCACCGTCCTGCACGCGACCCTGCTGGACGCCCTCTGGCAGATCCCGGACGCCCCGGACCAGATCACGTACATCCACGACGCCGCGTCCACCGTCGCGATGGCGGAGCGGCACGGCGGGACCGCGGTCCTGCTGCATCCCGTACGCGAGGAGGTCGTACGGGACCTGGCCCGCCAGGGCGTCACCATGCCCCGCAAGTCCACGTCCTTCGGGCCGAAGCCGGCCACGGGCCTGGTCCTGCGCGGCCTGGGCTGACCCCGTCCGGACAATGAAGGTCCGGACATGAAGAAGGGCGGTACCCCGGCCGGGGTACCGCCCTTCTTCATGTCACCGTGCCGTGCCTCAGGCCTTGTCGTCCTGGACGTCGGCGTCGGAGTCGGCCTCGGACTGCTCCAGCGGCTCGTACTCCTCGTCGTCCTCGTCGTAGTACTCGGCGACGTCGGAGGCGCGCTCGGCCGCGGCGATCTCCGCCGGGTCCTCACCCTCGTCGTCGTCCTCGTCGTCGTCCTCGTCGTCGTCCTCGTCGTCGTCCTCGTCGTCGTCCTCGTCGACGTCGATGTCGGCGTCGTCGTCCTCGTCGACATCGGCGTCAGCCAGGTCGATCGCGGCGTCGACGAACTCGACACCGTCGAGCTCGGCGAGGCGGTCGGAGGCGTCGGTGGCGCCGTCCTTGTCCGCTTCCAGGGTCTTGCCGAACCACTCGCGTGCCTCGTCCTCGCGACCGGCGGCCAGCAGGGCGTCGGCGTAGGCGTAGCGCAGGCGCGCGGTCCACGGCTGGACGGAGCTGGAGGCGAGCTCCGGGCTCTGCAGGGTCACGATGGCGGCTTCCAGCTGCCCCTGGTCCCGCCGGGCACCGGCCGCGACCAGACGCATCTCGACCTGGCCGGCCTTGTCCAGCTTCTGAACCTCGGGCTCACCGGCCATGGCCAGCGCCCGCTCCGGACGGCCGAGGCCGCGCTCGCAGTCGGCCATGACGGGCCACAGCTCGACCGAGCCGGTCATGCGCTTGGCGGCGCGGAACTCGGCGAGGGCCTCGCTGTACTTCTGCGTGGCGTACGCGGCGAAGCCGGCGGCCTCACGGACGGCGGCAACGCGGGAGGCCAGCCGCAGGGCGATGCGCGAGTACGCGTACGCCTGCTCGGGCTCCTCGTCGATCAGCCGGGCGACCATGACGAGGTTCTTGGAGACCTCTTCGGCCAGGCCCTTGGGCAGGCTCAGCAGCTCCTGACGCACATCGGCGTCGATCTCGAGGCCGGTGACGTCATCGTCGATCGGAAGCCGCTTGACCGGGTCGCGGTCGGCGCGGAAGTCGCGGTCGCCGCCACGGTCGTCACGGCCGCGGTAGCCACCGCCACGGTCGTCACGACGGGGGTACGACGGACGGTCGCCGCCACGGTCATCGCGACCACGGTAGCCACCACGCTCACCACCGCGGTCGTCGCGGCCGCCACGGTCGTCCTCACGACGCGGGTAGGACGGACGGTCGCCACCACGGTCGTCGCGACGGAAGCCGCCGCCACCACCGCTGGAGGGACGGCCACCACGGTCGTCCTCACGACGCGGGTACGACGGACGGTCCCCACCGCGGTCGTCGCGACGCGGGTAGGACGGACGGTCCCCACCACGGTCGTCACGACCACCACGGAACCCGCCACGGTCGTCATCGCGACGCGGGTACGACGGACGGTCCCCGCCACGGTCGTCACGGCGGAAGCCGCCGCCGCCACCGCTGGAGGGACGGCCACCGCGGTCGTCCTCACGACGCGGGTACGACGGACGGTCCCCGCCACGGTCGTCGCGACGCGGGTAGGACGGACGGTCCCCACCACGGTCGTCACGACCACCACGGAACCCGCCACGGTCGTCATCGCGACGCGGGTACGACGGACGGTCCCCGCCACGGTCATCGCGACGCGGGTAGGACGGACGGTCGCCACCACGGTCGTCACGACGGAAGCCGCCGCCGCCACCGCTGGACGGACGGCCACCGCGGTCGTCCTCACGACGCGGGTACGACGGACGGTCCCCGCCACGGTCATCGCGACGCGGGTACGACGGACGGTCCCCGCCACGGTCATCACGACGCGGGTAGGACGGACGGTCGCCACCACGGTCGTCACGACGGAAACCGCCGCCACCACCGCTGGACGGACGGCCACCACGGTCGTCCTCACGACGCGGGTACGACGGACGGTCCCCGCCACGGTCATCACGACGCGGGAAGCTCGGACGGTCCCCACCACGGTCGTCACGACGGAAACCGCCGCCACCACCGCTGGACGGACGGCCACCACGGTCGTCCTCACGACGCGGGTACGACGGACGGTCCCCGCCACGGTCATCACGACGCGGGAAGCTCGGACGGTCCCCACCACGGTCGTCACGACGGAAACCGCCGCCACCACCGCTGGACGGACGGCCACCACGGTCGTCCTCACGACGCGGGTACGACGGACGGTCCCCGCCACGGTCATCACGACGCGGGAAGCTCGGACGGTCCCCACCACGGTCGTCACGGCGGAAACCGCCGCCGCCACCGCTGGAGGGACGGCCACCGCGGTCGTCCTCACGACGGGGGTACGACGGACGGTCCCCGCCACGGTCATCACGGCGGAAACCGCCGCCACCGCTACCGCCACCGGAGGGACGACCACCACGGTCGTCGCGACGGAAGCCGCCGCCACCGGCACCGCCGGCCGGGCGACCACCACGGTCGTCACGACGGAACGGAGGACGGTCGCCGCCACGGTCGTCACGGCCCCCGCGGTAGCCGCCCCTGTCACCGCCGTCGTTGCGCCGAGGCTCGCGCTCCGGACGATCGTCGGGAGAGTTGGACATGGGTGTGACTCCTGTCTTCGGGGTACCGCTAGTCATTCTCGCGCAACCAACCCATGGCCGCGCTTCGGCGTAAAGAGGTGAAAATAAAAAAGGACCCTTGGTCCAGCGTTGAACGCTGGACCAAGGGTCCTTTGAAAGATTGTTCGGCGGCGTCCTACTCTCCCACAGGGTCCCCCCTGCAGTACCATCGGCGCTGAAAGGCTTAGCTTCCGGGTTCGGAATGTAACCGGGCGTTTCCCTAACGCTATGACCACCGAAACCCTATCGGTTTCGAGCGAACAAGCACACTTTGTAGTTATGTTCTAGCTCTAGAAACCAGCAACTGTTCGTTGCTTCAGAACTAACACAGTGGACGCGAGCAACTGAGGACAAGCCCTCGGCCTATTAGTACCAGTCAGCTTCACCCGTTACCGGGCTTCCACATCTGGCCTATCAACCCAGTCGTCTACTGGGAGCCTTACCCTCTCAAGGAGGTGGGAATACTCATCTTGAAGCAGGCTTCCCGCTTAGATGCTTTCAGCGGTTATCCCTCCCGAACGTAGCCAACCAGCCATGCCCTTGGCAGGACAACTGGCACACCAGAGGTTCGTCCGTCCCGGTCCTCTCGTACTAGGGACAGCCCTTCTCAATATTCCTACGCGCACAGCGGATAGGGACCGAACTGTCTCACGACGTTCTAAACCCAGCTCGCGTACCGCTTTAATGGGCGAACAGCCCAACCCTTGGGACCGACTCCAGCCCCAGGATGCGACGAGCCGACATCGAGGTGCCAAACCATCCCGTCGATATGGACTCTTGGGGAAGATCAGCCTGTTATCCCCGGGGTACCTTTTATCCGTTGAGCGACGGCGCTTCCACAAGCCACCGCCGGATCACTAGTCCCGACTTTCGTCCCTGCTCGACCCGTCGGTCTCACAGTCAAGCTCCCTTGTGCACTTACACTCAACACCTGATTGCCAACCAGGCTGAGGGAACCTTTGGGCGCCTCCGTTACCCTTTGGGAGGCAACCGCCCCAGTTAAACTACCCATCAGACACTGTCCCTGATCCGGATCACGGACCGAGGTTAGACATCCAGCACGACCAGAGTGGTATTTCAACGGCGACTCCACAACCACTGGCGTGGCTGCTTCAAAGTCTCCCACCTATCCTACACAAGCCGAACCGAACACCAATATCAAACTATAGTAAAGGTCCCGGGGTCTTTCCGTCCTGCTGCGCGAAACGAGCATCTTTACTCGTAGTGCAATTTCACCGGGCCTATGGTTGAGACAGTCGAGAAGTCGTTACGCCATTCGTGCAGGTCGGAACTTACCCGACAAGGAATTTCGCTACCTTAGGATGGTTATAGTTACCACCGCCGTTTACTGGCGCTTAAGTTCTCAGCTTCGCAACCCCGAAAGGTCACTAACCGGTCCCCTTAACGTTCCAGCACCGGGCAGGCGTCAGTCCGTATACATCGCCTTACGGCTTCGCACGGACCTGTGTTTTTAGTAAACAGTCGCTTCTCGCTGGTCTCTGCGGCCACCCCCAGCTCAAGCAGCAAGTGCTATCACCAGTGATGGCCCCCCTTCTCCCGAAGTTACGGGGGCATTTTGCCGAGTTCCTTAACCATAGTTCACCCGAACGCCTCGGTATTCTCTACCTGACCACCTGAGTCGGTTTAGGGTACGGGCCGCCATGAAACTCGCTAGAGGCTTTTCTCGACAGCATAGGATCATCCACTTCACCACAATCGGCTCGGCATCAGGTCTCAGCCTTAATGAGGGACGGATTTGCCTACCCCTCGGCCTACACCCTTACCCCGGGACTACCACCGCCCGGGCTGGACTACCTTCCTGCGTCACCCCATCGCTTACCTACTACAAGTCTGGTTCGTCGGCTCCACCACTTTCCTTCCCCCGAAGGGTCCGGAACGGCTTCACGGACTTAGCATCGCCTGATTCGATATTGGGCGTTTCAAAGCGGGTACCGGAATATCAACCGGTTGTCCATCGACTACGCCTGTCGGCCTCGCCTTAGGTCCCGACTTACCCTGGGCAGATCAGCTTGACCCAGGAACCCTTAGTCAATCGGCGCACACGTTTCTCACGTGTGTATCGCTACTCATGCCTGCATTCTCACTCGTGAACCGTCCACAACTAGCTTCCGCTGCTGCTTCACCCGGCACACGACGCTCCCCTACCCATCACAGCGGGCGTTGGCCCTATTGCTGCAATGACACGACTTCGGCGGTACGCTTGAGCCCCGCTACATTGTCGGCGCGGAATCACTTGACCAGTGAGCTATTACGCACTCTTTCAAGGGTGGCTGCTTCTAAGCCAACCTCCTGGTTGTCTCTGCGACTCCACATCCTTTCCCACTTAGCGTACGCTTAGGGGCCTTAGTCGATGCTCTGGGCTGTTTCCCTCTCGACCATGGAGCTTATCCCCCACAGTCTCACTGCCGTGCTCTCACTTACCGGCATTCGGAGTTTGGCTAAGGTCAGTAACCCGGTAGGGCCCATCGCCTATCCAGTGCTCTACCTCCGGCAAGAAACACACGACGCTGCACCTAAATGCATTTCGGGGAGAACCAGCTATCACGGAGTTTGATTGGCCTTTCACCCCTAACCACAGGTCATCCCCCAGGTTTTCAACCCTGGTGGGTTCGGTCCTCCACGAAGTCTTACCTCCGCTTCAACCTGCCCATGGCTAGATCACTCCGCTTCGGGTCTAGAGCGTGCAACTCAATCGCCCTATTCGGACTCGCTTTCGCTACGGCTTCCCCACACGGGTTAACCTCGCTACACACCGCTAACTCGCAGGCTCATTCTTCAAAAGGCACGCAGTCACGACCGTTGTTCCGAAGAACAACGGCGACGCTCCCACGGCTTGTAGGCACACGGTTTCAGGTACTATTTCACTCCGCTCCCGCGGTACTTTTCACCATTCCCTCACGGTACTATCCGCTATCGGTCACCAGGGAATATTTAGGCTTAGCGGGTGGTCCCGCCAGATTCACACGGGATTTCTCGGGCCCCGTGCTACTTGGGAGATTCTTAAGCAAGCCGCTGATGTTTCGTCTACGGGGGTCTTACCCTCTACGCCGGACCTTTCGCATGTCCTTCGACTACATCAACGGTTTCTGACTCGCCGACCGGCCGGCAGACCGATCAAAAGAATTCCCACAACCCCGCATGCGCAACCCCTGCCGGGTATCACACGCATACGGTTTGGCCTCATCCGGTTTCGCTCGCCACTACTCCCGGAATCACGGTTGTTTTCTCTTCCTGAGGGTACTGAGATGTTTCACTTCCCCTCGTTCCCTCCACACTGCCTATGTGTTCAGCAGTGGGTGACAGCCCATGACGACTGCCGGGTTTCCCCATTCGGACACCCCCGGATCAAAGCTCAGTTGGCAGCTCCCCGGGGCCTATCGCGGCCTCTCACGTCCTTCATCGGTTCCTGGTGCCAAGGCATCCACCGTGCGCCCTTAAAAACTTGGCCACAGATGCTCGCGTCCACTGTGTAGTTCTCAAACAACGACCAGCCACCCATCACCCCACCAGACAAGCTGGCGAGTTCACTGGGGCCGGCACTGAAGATCGCAACCTTACGGCCGTACCTTCAGGACCCAACAACGTGCCAAGCACGATCCCTCATCAGTGAGTCACTTTCCACGCCGAAGCAGTACTTGTGATCCATCAGAAGAACCGTGCCAACTAATCAACGTTCCACCCATGAGCTGACCGTGCAGAACATTTGTCTGCAATCGGTACTGTGCTCCTTAGAAAGGAGGTGATCCAGCCGCACCTTCCGGTACGGCTACCTTGTTACGACTTCGTCCCAATCGCCAGTCCCACCTTCGACAGCTCCCTCCCTTACGGGTTGGGCCACCGGCTTCGGGTGTTACCGACTTTCGTGACGTGACGGGCGGTGTGTACAAGGCCCGGGAACGTATTCACCGCAGCAATGCTGATCTGCGATTACTAGCAACTCCGACTTCATGGGGTCGAGTTGCAGACCCCAATCCGAACTGAGACCGGCTTTTTGAGATTCGCTCCACCTTGCGGTATCGCAGCTCATTGTACCGGCCATTGTAGCACGTGTGCAGCCCAAGACATAAGGGGCATGATGACTTGACGTCGTCCCCACCTTCCTCCGAGTTGACCCCGGCGGTCTCCTGTGAGTCCCCATCACCCCGAAGGGCATGCTGGCAACACAGGACAAGGGTTGCGCTCGTTGCGGGACTTAACCCAACATCTCACGACACGAGCTGACGACAGCCATGCACCACCTGTATACCGACCACAAGGGGGGCACTATCTCTAATGCTTTCCGGTATATGTCAAGCCTTGGTAAGGTTCTTCGCGTTGCGTCGAATTAAGCCACATGCTCCGCTGCTTGTGCGGGCCCCCGTCAATTCCTTTGAGTTTTAGCCTTGCGGCCGTACTCCCCAGGCGGGGAACTTAATGCGTTAGCTGCGGCACCGACGACGTGGAATGTCGCCAACACCTAGTTCCCAACGTTTACGGCGTGGACTACCAGGGTATCTAATCCTGTTCGCTCCCCACGCTTTCGCTCCTCAGCGTCAGTAATGGCCCAGAGATCCGCCTTCGCCACCGGTGTTCCTCCTGATATCTGCGCATTTCACCGCTACACCAGGAATTCCGATCTCCCCTACCACACTCTAGCTAGCCCGTATCGAATGCAGACCCGAGGTTAAGCCTCGGGCTTTCACATCCGACGTGACAAGCCGCCTACGAGCTCTTTACGCCCAATAATTCCGGACAACGCTTGCGCCCTACGTATTACCGCGGCTGCTGGCACGTAGTTAGCCGGCGCTTCTTCTGCAGGTACCGTCACTTTCGCTTCTTCCCTGCTGAAAGAGGTTTACAACCCGAAGGCCGTCATCCCTCACGCGGCGTCGCTGCATCAGGCTTTCGCCCATTGTGCAATATTCCCCACTGCTGCCTCCCGTAGGAGTCTGGGCCGTGTCTCAGTCCCAGTGTGGCCGGTCGCCCTCTCAGGCCGGCTACCCGTCGTCGCCTTGGTGGGCCATTACCCCACCAACAAGCTGATAGGCCGCGGGCTCATCCTTCACCGCCGGAGCTTTCAACCCCCGCCCATGCAGGCAGGAGTGGTATCCGGTATTAGACCCCGTTTCCAGGGCTTGTCCCAGAGTGAAGGGCAGATTGCCCACGTGTTACTCACCCGTTCGCCACTAATCCACCCCGAAGGGCTTCATCGTTCGACTTGCATGTGTTAAGCACGCCGCCAGCGTTCGTCCTGAGCCAGGATCAAACTCTCCATGAATGTTTACCCGTAATCGGGTGCACACATCACTTAGAGCGGGCACGTCATGTCGGAATAAGACCGACGCGCCACAACGTCCTCGCTGTGTTTGTTGCCTGCCAGTGCCCGAAGGCCCGACAGGTCTTTTTCAAAGGAACCTCATCCACCGAAGTGGACGGGGTATCAACTTCTGGCGTTGATTTTTGGCACGCTGTTGAGTTCTCAAGGAACGGACGCTTCCTTTGTACTCACCCGCAGCAACTTCGGCTGGGGCTTTCCTCCGGGCTTTCGTTCTGTTCTTGCGTTTCCAACTCTACCAGATCATTTCCGCGCCGTTTCCGGCGGTGGATTTGAATTCAGTGACCGTTGAAGGGTCTTTGCCTTTCGGCGTTCCACCACTTTAGCGCTTATCCCTTGCGGCTCATAATCGAGCCACTGGCCAGGAATTCGGGCATGCCGAATAGGACCCCGCCAGGGGTAAGTCGTAGGTGTTGGGTTGGCCGCTCTGGGTGTCTGCCGACAGCAGTGCCCGTTCAAGCGGCTCGGGCTACGTTAGGCGTCGGGCAAGGGCGAGTCAAGTTGAGCGGCGGCGTGGCGCGTGGGCGCGGTACGGGCTCACCGTCGGGTCGTCGGTGAGCCAGAAGCGGTACGGATGCCCCGCGCCGGCTCCTCCCACTCCCGTGCGCGGGCCGCTGCTGACCAGGTCCGTCGAGGTCGGGGTGCCGGTGAGGAGGGACAAGGGGGAATCGGGGCCCGCGCAGAGGTCGGTGCCGTCGAGGGAGCGGTCCACGTCCAGGGCTGTGGCCAGGCGGGCCGGGCCTTGGGCCAGTTCTCTCGGGCTTCTGGCTGAAATTCGACGTTTGGCGGCCAGCTCGGCACCCACTGTCACCTCGCCCGCGCGCAGCAGCACCCCGCTCGCGTGGCCCGGCGGGCCGCACACCAGGTTGAGGCTGAACCACATGCCGTAGATGAAGTAGACGTACGCGTGTCCGGGCGGACCGAACATGGACGCGTTGCGGGCGGTGCGGCCGCGGTGGGCGTGCGAGCCGGGGTCGGACTCGCCCTCGTAGGCCTCGACCTCCGTGATGCGCAGTTCGAGGGGGCCGTCCGCGGTGCGGCGGACGAGGGTGCGGCCGAGGAGGTCCGGGGCCACAGTGAGGACCGGGCGGTCGAAGAAAGACCTGGGCAGGGGCGTACGGTCAGGTCGCGCGCTCATCCGGTCGAGCGTAGTGGAACGCGTCCACCTGCAACCGGGACCTAGTGTTCCGCGTTGGTAAGGGGTAGTCGCGGCGTAGTCGCCAGATCCTTCAAGGGGAGTTAGAGCATGGGCTTCAAGAAGCTGTTCGCGAGCCTGGGTGCCGGTGGTGCTTCGGTGGACACCATCATCACCGAGCCGAACGTCGTGCCGGGCGGGATCGTCCAGGGCGAGGTACGGATCCAGGGCGGCTCCGTGGAGCAGCAGATCGAGGGGCTGTCCGTCGGACTGCAGGCACGGGTCGAGGTCGAGGGCGGTGACCAGGAGTACAAGCAGGACATCGTCTTCACCAAGCAGCGTCTGGGCGGTGCCTTCAAGGTGCAGGCCGGCGCGCTGCACGTGGTGCCCTTCGGGCTGGAGATCCCGTGGGAGACGCCGATCACCCACTTCGGGGGTCAGCACCTGCACGGGATGAACATCGGGGTCAGCACCGAGCTGGAGATCGCGCGCGCCGTGGACGCGGGCGACCTCGACGCGATCAACGTGCACCCGGTGCCGGCGCAGCAGGCGATCCTCGATGCCTTCCGGCAGCTCGGCTTCACCTTCCGCAGCGCGGACATGGAGCGCGGTCACATCCGTGGGACGCGGCAGTCGCTGCCGTTCTACCAGGAGATCGAGTTCCTGCCGCCGTCGCAGTACCGCGGTCTGCACCAGGTCGAGCTCACCTTCATCTCCGACGGCCGGGAGATGGACGTCGTTCTGGAGATGGACAAGAAGCCGGGTCTGTTCACCGAGGGCAGTGACACCTACCGCTGCTTCCAGGTGGGTCTGCAGTCGTACCGGGACACGGACTGGGTTGCCTACCTGAACCAGTGGATCGCGTCGGTGGGTTCGCAGCGCAACTGGTTCTAGCCGGTTCTAGGCTCGGACCCGTATTGGCCGGCGATCAGGAGGGTCAGCAGTGACCGAGCAGAGCAGGGCGCCTCTTCCGCACGACTTCCACCCCGAGGTGCACGCCTTCACCGTGACGAGCGAGGACCTGGAGCCCGGTGCCGATCTGGGCGAGGCTCAGGTGTACTCGGGTGGGAACGTCTCGCCGCAGTTGCGGTGGGAGGGGTTCCCGGAGGGGACCGAGAGCTTCGCCGTGACGTGCTTCGACCCGGACGCGCCCACGGGCAGCGGGTTCTGGCACTGGGTTCTCTTCGATCTGCCGGCCTCGGTCACCGAGCTGCCGGCGGGTGCGGGCAGCGGGAAGTTCGAGGGGCTGCCGGCCGGGGCCGTGCACGTGCGCAACGACTACGGGTCCAGGGACTTCGGCGGGGCGGCTCCGCCGGCCGGGGAGCGGCACCGTTACGTGTTCACCGTGTACGCGGTGGATCGGGCGAAGCTCGGCCCCGGGGCGGATGTCTCGCCCGCCGTGGTCGGCTTCAATCTGCGTTTCCACACGTTGGGACGGGCCCAGCTGATCGGTGAGTACGAGGCGCCCGTCGGCTGATCGTTCTCCGAGCGTTTGCCCGGTCCTGGTCTAAAGAAGGCCAGGACCGGGCATTTTTATTGCGTTGTCCCGCGTGGCGCGCGCGGCCAGAGTGGTTGCGGGCCCTGCCGCCGGTGTGGTCGCGGGCCTGCACACGGGAGGTGGGCGAGATGCGGGACACGCTGGTGCTGAATGCGAGCTTCGAGCCGCTGTCGACGGTGACCCTGAACCGGGCTGTGGTCCTGGTGCTCCAGGACAAGGCCGTCGTCGAACAGTCGCACCCCGAGCTGCGTGTGCGCGCGGCCACCATGGATCTTCCGATGCCCCGGGTGATCAGGCTCTGCCGGTACGTCCGGGTGCCCTTCCGAAGACATGCTCCCTGGTCGCGGAGGGGGGTGCTGGTCCGGGACCAGCACCGTTGCGCGTACTGCGGGAAGCGCGCGACGACCGTGGACCACGTACTGCCGCGGGCCCAGGGGGGCGGGGACACCTGGCTGAACACGGTGGCCTCCTGCGCCGAGGACAACCACCGCAAGGCGGCGCGGACTCCGGAGGAGGCAGGGATGCCTCTGCTCCGGAGGCCGTTCGTCCCGTCCCCCGCGGAGGCGATGCTGCTGGCCCTGGGGGTGGCCGGGCGGGAGGCGCTCCCCGAGTGGCTGGAGCGTTCCGCCTAGGCGGATTGCCTCGATCCCCTCTGTTCGGTAGACTCCGATGCGTTGAGCGGCGTAGGTGGTCTACGTCGCTCAGCCGACGAGCAGCTGGACGATGGCGAGGATGCCGACCGTCACGATGATCGCGCGCAGGACGGTCGGTGAGAGGCGCCGGCCGACCTTGGCGCCGATCTGCCCGCCGATGGTGGAGCCGACGGCGATGAGGAGCACGGCCGTCCAGTCGAACTCGGCGACGAACAGGAAGACGACGGCCGCGACTCCGTTCACCAGAGCGGCCAGGACGTTCTTGACGGCGTTGATGCGTTGCAGGTCCTCGCGGAGCAGCAGACCCATCAGGCCGAGGTAGAGCACGCCCTGGGCTGCGCCGAAGTAGCCTCCGTACGCGCTGGCGAGCAGCATGCCGCCGAGCAGGGCCGGTCCGCCGTCGGGGTGGCCGGTGTCGCCTCCGGCGGCTTCCTGGCGTCGGCGCAGTGCGGCGGCGAGCCGGGGCTGGAGGACGACGAGGACGAGGGCCAGCCCGATCAGGACGGGCACGATCGTGTCGAAGGAGTCGGACGGCAGGGTGAGGAGCAGGATCGCTCCCGCGAGTCCGCCGACGAGGGACACGGAGCCGAGTCGCAGGATGCGGGCGCGCTGGCCCTGGAGTTCCTTGCGGTAGCCGATGGCTCCGCTGATGGAACCGGGCACCAGGCCGAGGGTGTTGGACACGTTGGCGGTGACCGGGGGCAGGCCGGTGGCGAGCAGCACCGGGAAAGTGATCAGGGTGCCGGAGCCGACGATGGTGTTGATCGTGCCCGCGCCGATGCCGGCGGCGAGGACCGCGAGGGATTCCCAGATGGACATGGACTGTGCCATCCCCTTTGCATGAGTGAGTCGCCTCCCCGCCATGAAGGTCGAGGGGCCTCACTGATCATGCAGGAAGGGGTGGCGGGTCAGTCGATGGGGGGCTGTTCGCGGCGGTCCGCGCCGTCCTTGTCCCGAGCGGCCGGGATGCCGGCGCCGTCCTTGCCGGTGTTCCCCGGGTTGAAGCCCGAACCGCCACCCATCGGGCCGAAGTTGCCCATGGCGCCGGAGAGGCCCTTGAGGGCGTCGCCGATCTCGCTCGGCACGATCCAGAGCTTGTTGGCGTCGCCCTCGGCGATCTTCGGGAGCATCTGGAGGTACTGGTAGGCGAGGAGCTTCTGGTCGGCGTCACCGGCGTGGATGGACTCGAAGACCGTACGGATGGCCTGCGCCTCGCCTTCGGCGCGCAGTGCGGCGGCCTTGGCGTCACCCTCGGCCCGGAGGATGGAGGACTGCTTCTCACCCTCGGCGCGCAGGATCTCGGACTGCCGGACACCTTCGGCCTGGAGGATCGCGGCGCGCTTGTCGCGGTCGGCGCGCATCTGCTTCTCCATCGAGTCCTGGATGGAGGTCGGCGGCTCGATGGCCTTGAGTTCGACGCGGTTGACGCGGATGCCCCACTTGCCGGTCGCCTCGTCGAGCACGCCGCGCAGGGCTGCGTTGATCTCCTCGCGGGAGGTGAGGGTCCGCTCCAGGTCCATGCCACCGATGATGTTGCGCAGCGTGGTGACGGTGAGCTGCTCGATGGCCTGGATGTAGCTGGCCACTTCGTAGGTCGCGGCCCGCGCGTCGGTCACCTGGTAGTAGATGACGGTGTCGATGTTGACGACCAGGTTGTCCTGGGTGATGACGGGCTGCGGCGGGAACGGGACGACCTGTTCGCGGAGGTCGATCCGGTTGCGGATGGAGTCGATGAACGGGACGACGATGTTGAGGCCCGCGTTGAGGGTGCGGGTGTAGCGGCCGAACCGCTCGACGATGGCGGCGCTGGCCTGCGGGATCACCTGGATCGTCTTGACCAGTGCGATGAAGACCAGAACCACCAGAATGATCAGGACGATGATGATCGGTTGCATGCGGTTCCCCGTGCCCTTCCTGCTGTCTGTGCTGCCCCGTTGATCGGAGTCTCGCAGACCTGAGGGCCGCGAGCAGGCTGCTTGTCACATCACGACGGCGGTCGCCCCGTCGATCTCCACCACGTCGACGGACTGGCCGGGCTCGAAGCTGGTGTCCGTGTCGAGGGTGCGCGCGGACCAGACCTCGCCGGCGAGCTTGATGCGGCCGCCGCTGCCGTCGACCCGTTCCAGGACGACCGCGGTTCTGCCCCTCAACGCGTCGATGCCGCTGCGATGTTGGGGGCGCTGGTCGCGGTGGCGGTTGGCGATGGGCCGTACGACGGCGATGAGCGCGACCGAGACGATGACGAAGACCAGGACCTGGGCCACCACTTCCCCGCCGAGGGCAGCCGTGACGGCGGCCGCGACCGCGCCGACTGCGAACATGCCGAACTCCGGCATGGCGGTCAGGACGAGGGGGATGCCCAGTCCGACCGCGCCGATGAGCCACCACACCCACGCGTCGATGTCCACATGGTCATGGTAGGTCGGGTGGGCGCGGTCGGGACAGGGTGCGGGAGTCCGTAAGCGACGGGACCGGCCGAGGGCCTAGCCGAGGGGCAGGCCCTGGGCGGTCCAGCGGTCGGTCCCGTTGCGCTCGACGACCAGCGGGAGACCGAAGCAGAGGGAGAGGTTGCGGGAGGTGAGTTCGAGGTCGATCGGACCGGCGGTGACGACCTTGCCCTGACGGATCATCAGGACGTGGGTGAAGCCGGGGGCGATCTCCTCGACGTGGTGCGTGACCATGACCATCGACGGGGCGAGCGGGTCGCGGGCCAGGCGGCCGAGCCGGCGTACGAGGTCCTCGCGGCCGCCGAGGTCCAGACCGGCGGCGGGCTCGTCGAGGAGCAGCAGCTCGGGGTCGGTCATCAGCGCGCGGGCGATCAGGGTGCGCTTGCGCTCGCCCTCGGAGAGGGTCCCGAACTTGCGGTCGAGGTACTCGGTCATGCCCAGCCGGTCGAGGAAGGCGCGGGCACGCTGCTCGTCGACGTCCTCGTACTCCTCCTGCCAGGTCGCCGTCATGCCGTAGGCGGCGGTGAGGACGGTCTGCAGGACGGTCTGCCGCTTGGGCAGCTTGTCGGCCATCGCGATGCCCGCGACACCGATGCGGGGGCGCAGCTCGAACACGTCCACCTTGCCGAGGGTGCTGCCGAGGATGGTGGCGCTGCCCTTGGTGGGGAAGAGGTAGCTGGAGGCGAGGTTCAGCAGTGTGGTCTTGCCGGCGCCGTTGGGGCCGAGGATCACCCAGCGCTCCCCCTCCTTCACCGACCAGGAGACCTGGTCCACCAGAGCCCGGCCCTCGCGGACCACGGATACGTCCACCAGCTCCAGAACATCGCTCATGAGCGTGTTGTCACCCCTTGCAGTCACGGTTCTCTGTGCGCCGGTAGACGCAGCCCCAGGGGAAAACCTACGCCACTCGGAGAGGGCTCCGGGGCCGGGGCCCGGTGCCGGGGCCGATCCGTAAAGTAGGGGGATGCTTTTCGAACCACGTTCAGGGCGGTTGGCCGCCTGGGGGAACGCACTGCTGGCCGGTCTGGCCTCGCCCGACGAGGCCGTGTTGTCGATCGTGGGCGAGGACGCCGTGCACCGGGTGGAGGGACTGCCGGGTGAGGCGGGCCCCGTCGGGCTCACCCTGGCACTCGGCCGAATGCGGGCGCTGGGGGTGACGGGACTGCGCGTGGCGCTCCCGGCGCCGGGGCATCCGCTGGGGCTGAGCGGCCCGCCGGAGTTCAATGCGCGGGCGCTGGAGGCGGAGGAGGCGGTCGTCGCGGTGGGCGCGGCGCTGGGTCTGGTGCCCGAGGTGTCCGAGGCCGGCCCGGCCGGGGACGTCCACGTGTCGGTGACCTGGCACGTACTGCCGGTACGGGAGGCCCCGCCGGCGGACGTGCCCTCGCTGAGCGAGGCGGAGCGGGAGCTCGCGGAGGCGCTGCGCGAGGCGACCGAGGTCCTGACCCGGCTGGATGTGGCGGGGTCCGGGCCGGTGGCGGAGGCAGCCCTGTCGGCGTACCGGGCGCGGGCGGAGGCCGGGCGGGAAGCGCTGGCGCCGGGGTATCCGGCACGGGCGGTGCGGGTGCTGGCGCTGGCGCAGCGGGTGGACCTGATGGTGTCGCTGGCGCACGAGAACGGGCACGGGGGCGCGGTGGCCGCCTCGGAGATGGCGGCGCGGGCGGAGGCGCTGCGACCGGTCGAGCGGGTCGCTCGGCGGGCGCTCGTGGCGGCGTACAACTCGGCCGTCGAGGCGCGCGAGCGGGGGTGATCCGCTGTGCTGCGCGGGCGGGGCCGGTGGCCCCGGCCGCGCCGGGCTCTGTGGGGCTCCGCCCCACACCTAGCGCCTCAAACGCCGGCGGGGCTGGGTGGGGCTCAGCATTCGGCCCCGCTTCCCGGGGAGAGGTGGGGAAGCGGGGCCGGAGGGGTGGGGCAGGGGGTCAGGCGTTCACGCCGGTGTTGCCGAAGGCGCCGTTCAGCAGGCCGATCACGTTCACGGTGTTGCCGACCACGTTCACGGGGACGTGCACGGGGACCTGGACCTGGTTCCCGGAGGCCACGCCGGGCGAGTTCAGGGCCTCGCCCTCCGCCGACGCACCGCCGTGCGCCGAGGAGACACCGGCGCCGGCGGCGAGGAGGCCGCCCGCGATCATGGTGACGGCTGCGGCCTTCTTGAAGTTCTTCACGTTCTCGTCCTCCAGTACGTCTGCCGCGACCAGCCGCCGCGGCACGCACTGAAGAACGGCCGGCCCCGCCATCCGGATACGCCATGTGGGCTACATACACCCGACCGTATGAATCTCAGTCCGGTACGAGACGATCCGATGTGACCCCGATTACTCGGCGATTCCGTGCCTGACCGCCCACAATGCGGCCTGGGTCCGGTCGGAAAGGTCCAACTTCATCAGGATGTTCGACACGTGCGTCTTGACGGTCTTCTCGGACAGCACCAGGGCCCGGGCGATCTCGCGGTTGGAGCGGCCGTCGGCGATCAGGCCCAGGACCTCGCGTTCGCGGTCGGTCAGCGAGCCCGGCCGCCCCGCCGGCGAGCCCTGGTCCTCCTGGGAGAGCAGGGCCACCGCCACCTCCGGCTGGAGCAGGACATGGCCCGCGTGGACGGAGCGGATGGCCCCGGCCAGCGCGTCGGGGTCGATGTCCTTGTAGACGTATCCCGCCGCTCCGGCCCGCAGGGCGGGCACCACGGTCCGCTGCTCCGTGAAGCTGGTGACGATCAGTACCCGCGCCGGGTTCGCCAGCTCGCGCAGCCTGCGCAGTGCCTCGATGCCGTCCGTGCCCGGCATCTTGATGTCCATCAGGATCACGTCGGGCCGCAGCTCCTCGGCGCGGGCGATGCCCTCCTCGCCGTCGGAGGCCTCGCCGACCACCTCGATGTCCGCCTGGACCTCCAGGAAGGTGCGCAGGCCCCGCCGGACCACCTGGTGGTCGTCGACCAGCAGGACTCGAATGCCGCCGCCGCTGCGGCCGGTGCTGTCAGCCACCGGGGACCTCCATCTCGATCGTGGTGCCCCGGCCGGGCTCCGAGTGCACGGCGAGCCGGCCGCCGACGCCGCTCGCGCGGTCCCGCATGGAGACCAGACCGAGGTGGCGGCCCGCCCGGCGGACGGTCCGGGGGTCGAAGCCCTTGCCGGTGTCCAGGACCTTCAGGACCGCGCCGCCGGTGGGCGTCCGGCTCAGGGTGACCTCGACGCGGTCGCCGTCCGAGTGGCGCAGGGCGTTGTGCAGGGCCTCCTGGGCGACGCGGAGCAGCGCTTCCTCCTGGGTCGCGGGCAGGGCCCGTACGCCGTCACAGGTGAAGGTGACGTGCGCGGCGTGGGCGCGGTCGAGTACGTGGACGTGCGTACGCAGGGTGGCGACGAGTCCGTCCTCGTCCAGTGCGGCCGGACGCAGCTCGGTCACGGCGGCGCGCAGTTCGTCGGCGGCCTCCGCCGCCAGGGCCGCCACCTGCTGGAGCTCACCCTTGGCGCGGGCCGGGTCGCGGTCGACGAGGGCCGCGGCGGCCTGGGCGGTGAGGCGCAACGAGAAGAGCTTCTGGCTGACGGCGTCGTGCAGCTCGTGGGCGAGCCGGGAGCGCTCCTCGGCGATGGTCAGCTCGCGGCTGCGCTCGTAGAGCCGGGCGTTGGTGAGGGCGATCGCCGCGTGCTGGGCGAGCAGGGAGAGGAGTTCCTGGTCCTCGTCGGTGAAGCCCTGCCCGCCGCCGGGGGCGCCGGGCCGTTTGTTCGCCAGGAAGAGCGCGGCGAGGGTCTCCTCGCCGTCGCGCACGGGCATGCCGAGGAAGTCGGACATCTCCGGGTGGGCGGCCGGCCAGCCCTCGAAGCGCGGGTCCTTGCGTACGTCGGCCAGCCGCTCCGGGCCCGCCTCGTGGAGCATCGCGGCCAGGATGCCGTGCTGGCGCGGCAGCGGGCCGATGCTGCGCCACTGCTCGGCGCTGATGCCGTCCACGACGAACTGGGCGAAGCCGCCGTGGTCGTCCGGGACGCCCAGGGCCGCGTACTCGGCGTCCAGGAGTTCGCGGGCGGAGGCGACGATCGTGCGCAGGACGTCGCGGACCTCCAGGCGCCGGCTCATGGCGAGCAGTGCGGTGCTCACGGCGGCCAGGCCGCTGGGGGGCCCGCCGTGCGGGGGGCTAGCGGTCATGGCCTCACCGTACCCGGGGCCGTGACCTGCGGGATCGGGCCGTGGACGTAGGTCCAAGGGAGGTGCGGGGGTGGGGCTCGCGGCCGACGCGGCGGGGGGTGGGTCGTTCCTAGGTTGGGGGCATCTGCTGATCGGGACGGAAGGCGAGGGTGCTGTCATGTCGGTGGCGATCGTGACGGGGGCGTCCAGGGGGCTCGGCCGGGCGCTGGCCGGGGAGCTCGCGGCGCGCGGCTGGGACCTGGTGCTGAGCGCGCGGGGCGCGGCGGCGCTGGAGGAGGCCGCGGCCGGGCTGGAGCGGGCGGCCGGGGTGAGGGTGGTGGCGGTGGCCGGGGACGTGTCCTCGGCGGGGCACCGGGCCGCGCTGGTGGCGTCCGCGCGGGAGCTGGGTGGGCTGGACCTGCTGGTGAACAACGCGGGGGTGCTCGGGGCCGAGCCGCTGGTGGCGCTGGCGGACCATGCGCTGGGCGGGCTGCGCGAGGCCTTCGAGGTCAATGTGGTGGGGCCGCTGGGGCTGGTCCAGGAGGGGCTGCCGCTGTTGCGGGCGGCGGAGGCCGGGGCGGTGCTGAACATCAGCTCGGACGCGGCGGTGGTGGCGTACGCGACGTGGGGGGCGTACGGGGCGACCAAGGCGGCGGGGGATCTGGTGTCGGCCGTGCTGGCGGTGGAGGAGCCGGAGCTGCGGGTGTGGTGGGCGGACCCGGGTTCGATGCGGACGCGGATGATGGCGGCGGCCGAGCCCGGCGAGGACCTGGCGGGGCTGCCGACGCCGGAGGAGGTGGCACCGGCGCTGCTGCGGCTGGTGGAGCGGGGGCTGCCGAGCGGGCGGTACACGGCGCAGGAGCTGGCGGCGGGAGCGGCGGTGCCCGAGGCGGCCTCGGGCGCGGCCTCGGGGGTTGCGGGGGCCGGCCGGTGAGCGGGCATCGGTCCCTCCGGGAAGAGGGACTGTATATAACGGACATTTCTCCGCATTTGGTGGCCCGGATTCCGGCCGAGCAGCGCGGGCCCGGGCTGGGGCGGGACGCCGTACGCCTCCTGGTGTCCCGGGGCGCCGAGCAGGTGTCGCTGCACGCCTTCCGGGAGCTGCCGGGGCTGCTGCGGGCCGGGGACGTCCTGGTGGTGAACACCTCGGCCACGCTGGCGGCCGCCGTGGACGCCCGGCTGGGCCGCGAGGACCTGGTGGTGCACTTCTCGACCCGGGGCGACGACGGGCGCTGGGCGGTGGAGCTGCGCACCCCGGCCGGCGGGGGAACGACCCGGCCGCACGCCGGGGGGCCGGCCGGGGCGGTGGTGGAGCTGCCGGACGGGGGCCGGCTCGTCCTGGAGGAGCCGCTGACCGCGGGCGCGGACCGGCTGTGGTGGGCACGGCCCCACCCGGGGCCGTACGAGGTGCCGGCACTGCTGCGGGCGTACGGGCGGCCGATCCGGTACGCCTACACGGAGCGGGACCAGCCGCTCTCGGCCCATCAGACGGTGTTCGCGGTGCCGGCCGCCGACGGGTCGGGCTCGGCGGAGATGCCGAGTGCGGGCCGGCCCTTCACGGCGGAGCTGGTGGCGCGGCTGGTGAGCCGGGGGGTGCAGTTCGCCCCGCTGGTCCTGCACACCGGGGTGGCCTCGCAGGAGGCGCACGAGCCGCCGTACCCGGAGCGGTACGAGGTGTCGCCCACGACGGCGGGGCTGGTGAACGCCGCACGGGCCGGCGGGGGGAGGGTGATCGCGGTGGGCACCACGGCGGTACGGGCCCTGGAGTCGGCCGCGGACGAAGGGGGGCGGGTGCGCCCGGCCGCCGGGTGGACCGATCTGGTGGTGACCCCCGAGCGCGGGGTGCGGGTCGTGGACGGGCTGCTGACCGGGCTGCACGAGCCCGGGGCGTCCCATCTGCTGATGCTGGAGGCGGTCGCGGGGCGGGCCGCCGTACGGCTCGGGTATGCCGAGGCGGTGGCCAATCTGTGCCTCTGGCACGAGTTCGGGGACATTCACCTGCTACTCAAGGATGAGAACCGTAACCATTCGCATTGCTGAAGCAACGCACGGTGAAACCGTTATGTGCCCGATGTGACCCCGCACATAGGACCCACATCACTTACGAAGCTCCCTAGTGGACATATAAAGACCCCGTCAGCACTGTCCCACCTAGCGCCGGGGCCCGAAATCGGGCCTCGGCGCCCGCGCGTGATCCACTAAGCGGGATCGTACGTCACACCTTTGCCACAAGTTTTTGCCGCCGCTAAGAATTGCTCCCGTCGCACAGCACCGCGGATCCCCGGATCCACAAAGCGCCTTCCTGCGACTCCCGCTATTCGAAGAGGTTGCCCGCCATGTCTGCTTCCCGCACCCCTGGTCACAGTCGTCTGACGAAGGCGCACAAGCTGTCCATCGCCGGTGTCGCCACGCTGAGCGCCGCCGCCGTCGCCTTCTCCCTGGTCCCGGCCAACACCGCCGAGGCCGAGACGGTCACCGCCGCCCCCGTCGCCTGGACCCAGGTCGTCAACGGCGCGCAGACCAAGGCGCTGCACGGGCACCTCTCCGCACAGCAGGTCATCGCCGACGCCAACGCGAAGGCCGCCGCCGCCAAGGCGAAGGCCAAGGCCGACGCCGACGCCAAGGCCAAGGCCGCGGCCGCCGCGAAGAAGGCCCGCGAGGACAAGGCGGCCGCCAGCCGGTCCGCCGCCCGCACCCCGGTCTTCGCGAACAACCTTGACGGTTGGATCAAGGAAGCCCTCTTCATCATGAAGAAGGAGGGCATTCCGGGCACCTACGCCGGAATCCACAAGAACGTGATGCGCGAGTCCAGCGGTAACCCGATGGCGATCAACAACTGGGACATCAACGCCCAGAACGGTATCCCCAGCAAGGGTCTGCTCCAGGTCATCTACCCGACCTTCAAGGCGTACCACGTCAAGGGCACCAAGTTCGACCAGTACGACCCGGTCGCCAACATCGTCGCCGCCTGCAACTACGCGGCCGACCGCTACGGCTCCATGGACAACGTCAACAGCGCCTACTAGGCCCTGGACGCAGCCAAGCCCCCATGCGCCTCAGGGCGGCACCCGGACTTCCGGATGCCGCCCTGAGGCGTTTGTCGTGTTCGCCGTGTTCGTCGTGCGTGCGGTGTCCCGCCCGCTTGCTACTTGTCCTACTTGCCCGCGCGCATGACCTCGGGCTCGTGACGGCGCAGCAGGCGCTGCACCAGGAAGCCGCAGGCGATGCCGAGGAGCAGCAGGACGATGATGTTCAGGCTCCACTGGCCGACCGTGGCGTCCCAGAGCGGGTCGGTGTTGGTCGGGTTGTCGCGGTCCCACGGCGGCATGAGCTTGCCGAGGTTCAGCGTGGTGCCGGCGGCGGCGACGGCCCAGCGGGACGGCATCAGCCAGGCGAACTGCTCCAGGCCCGGCGAGTCGTAGACCTGGAAGAGGATGCCGGTGAAGACGACCTGGACGATCGCGAACATGACCAGCAGCGGCATGGTCTTCTCGGCGGTCTTCACCAGCGAGGAGATCACCAGGCCGAACATCATCGAGGTGAAGCCGAGCGCGATGACCGACACGCAGAGCTCGACGGCCGGCGGCATCAGCAGGCCCTCGGCGGGCAGGTCGCGCGGGAAGAAGCCGATCCCGCAGATGATCACGCCCTGGATGGCCGTGATGGCACCGAGGACGATCACCTTCGACATGAGGTACGCCGACCGGGACAGGCCGGTCGCGCGCTCGCGTTCGTAGATGACGCGTTCCTTGATCAGCTCACGGACCGAGTTCGCGGCGCCCGAGAAGCACATGCCGACCGCGAGGATCAGCATGATCGTGCCGGCGTCGCCGTTGAACTGGGACGGCGGCGTCGGGGGCGCGAGGCCGAAGGTCGCCGGGATGACCGTCGAGACCACACCGAGGACCGCGGGCAGGATCAGCATCAGACCGAGGAAGCCCCGGTCGGAGGCGATCACCGACACGTAGCGACGGATCAGCGTGAAGAGCTGCGAGCCCCAGCCCTGCGGCTTCGGCGGGCGCATCTGCTGGGCCGGGGGCATCGCGACGGACTGCGGGGCGACCGCGTCGATGTCGGCGGCGTACAGCTGGTAGTGCTGCGAGCCCTTCCAACGGCCGGCCCAGTCGTAGTCGCGGTAGTTCTCGAAGGACGAGAACACATCCGCCCACGTGGTGTAGCCGAAGAAGTTCAGGGCCTCGTCCGGCGGACCGAAGTACGCGACCGACCCGCCCGGGGCCATGACCAGCAGCTTGTCGCAGATGGCCAGCTCGGCGACCGAGTGGGTGACGACGAGGACCGTGCGGCCGTCGTCGGCGAGGCCGCGCAGCAGCTGCATGACGTCGCGGTCCATACCCGGGTCGAGGCCCGAGGTCGGCTCGTCCAGGAAGATCAGCGAGGGCTTGGTGAGCAGCTCCAGGGCCACGGACACGCGCTTGCGCTGACCACCGGAGAGCGCGGTGATCTTCTTGTCCTTGTGGATGTCGAGCTTGAGCTCGCGCAGCACCTCGTCGATACGGGCGGCACGCTCGGACTCGGCGGTGTCGCCGGGGAAGCGGAGCTTGGCCGCGTACTTGAGGGCCGTGCTGACCTTCAGCTCCTTGTGCAGGATGTCGTCCTGCGGGACCAGGCCGATGCGCTGGCGGAGCTCCGCGAACTGCTTGTACAGGTTGCGGTTGTCGTAGAGGACGTCGCCCTGGTCGGCGGGCCGGTAACCGGTCAGCGCCTTGAGCAGGGTGGACTTGCCGGAACCCGAGGGTCCGATGACGCCGATCAGCGACTTCTCCGGGACACCGAAGGTGACGTCCTTGAGGATCTGCTTGCCGCCGTCGACCGTGACCGTGAGGTGGCGGGCCGAGAAGGAGACCTCGCCGGTGTCGACGAACTCCTCGAGGCGGTCGCCGACGATCCGGAACGTCGAGTGACCGACGCCGACGATGTCGTTCGGGCCGAGCAGCACAGTGCCGGACTTCGGCAGCGGCTGGCCGTTGACGTAGGTGCCGTTGTGGCTGCCGAGGTCGTGGATCTCGAAGCGGCCACCGGGCATCGAGCGGAACTCGGCGTGGTGGCGGGAGACCTGGAGGTCGGAGACCACCAGCTCGTTCTCCAGCGCACGGCCGATCCGCATGACGTGGCCCAGCGAGAGCTGGTGGAACGTCGTCGGGCTGCGGTCGCCGTAGGCCGGTGCGCCGCCCTGCGCCGGGCGGGCCGCGGCGGCGCCACCCTGCTGGTGCGGGAGGTGGACCTGCGGCTGCTGCGGTTGGTGCTGCGCTTGCTGCGCGTGCTGCTGTTCCCAGGCCTGGTGCTGAGGCTGCTGCTGCGGGGCCTGGTAGGCCGGGGCCTGCGGCTGGGCGTACGCCTGGGCCTGGTTCTGCTGCGCCTGCTGCGCCACGGCGGGCTGCGGCGCGGCAGCGGCGGCGCTCAGGTTCAGCCGCGGGCCGTCCGTCGCATTGCCCAGGTGGACCGGCGTGCCGGGCACGAGCTCGGTCTGCTGGACCCTCGCCCCGTGCACGTAGGTGCCGTTGGTGCTGCCGTGGTCCTCGATGCCCCAACCCCGGCCGTTCCAGGTAATGGTGGCATGCCGCCACGACACGCGGGCATCGTCGATCACCACGTCTCCCTGGGGGTCGCGCCCCAGCGAGTACGACCTGGACGGATCGAGCGTCCAGGTCCTTCCGTTCAATTCCAGTACGAGTTCCGGCACTCCAGCCCCACTTAAGTCCCCCGAGAATCCCCCATGACGTCAGGGAGTCTAGGGATGGCGAACATCCGGGGGAACTATTTCAGGCCCACAGCCGTATGTGGAATCCGGGCCTTGCCGGGGCGTCTACGACAGCCCGTTGACGGGGTCGAAAATCACCCGGAGAGTGAGATACGGGACTTCTCGCCCGGTGGTCCCGTCGCGTACCGCTCGGTAGGCATCGGGGGTTCACCGCATGCGCCGCATTCGCTGGGGAGACGTGCTGCTGTCCGCGGTCGCCGCCGTGGGCTGGTCCCTGATCGTGATGGCAGCAGTGGCCGGGCTCGGGCTGCACCTGCTGGGCGCCGACGCCGCGGGAGGTTCGCTCGGGGCGATGACGGCCGCCGCGGTGGTCCTCGCGGTCGGTGGAACCGTGACCCCCTCGGGTGACGTCTCGGTCCTCGGAGCGGTCGGGGCGGACGCCGAAACCTCCCTGGACGTCATGCCCTTGGGGGTGTCACTGGCCGGGGCGCTGGTTCTGGCGCACCTGTTCCTTCGTTCACTGCGGGCCGGGGCGGGGCACGGGGAGACGGCGGCCCGGGTGACGGCCCTCGCGGCGCTGTTCGTCGCGACGGCGGGCGGTCTGGCGTGGGCCGGGCACGACGTGGTCACCCTCGACGGGACGGCGGCGCTGCCGAAGACCCCGGCGAAGGTGGAGATCCCGGGGATCGGGGACATCGGCGGGCTGCTCCCGGACCGCATCGGGGATCTGATCGAGACCCGGACCCGGGTGGGGTTCTCGGTGGAGCTCGGGCCGACCCTGCTGGGCTCGGGCCTGTGGGTGCTCGCCGTATTGGCGGTCGCGCTGCTGGTCTCGCGGCGCGGGCCGGCGGCCCTGGCCCGGCTGCGCCCGGCCGCCTCGGCCGTGGTGGCGATGCTGCTGGTGGCGGTGGCGGCCGGATGGGCCGCGGCGGTGTGGGCGGCGCTGGGCGACGACCACCCCCGGCGGGTGCTGGGCGGTGCGCTGCTGGGGGCGCCGAACGGGAGCGCGCTGGGGGTACTGCTGGGGCTGTTCGTGCCGCTGCGCGGCGGGGTCACGGGGGCGCCGGCCCGGCTGCTGCCCGATCCGCTGGACGAGCTGCTGGCGGACTCCGCGCGGGAGCCGGTGACGGTGGCCCGCCTCGCGGAGTACGACGAGCGGGTCTGGCTGCTGGTCGCGGGGGTGACCCTGCTGCTGTTGTACGCGGGCGTGCTGGCGGCCGTACGGACTCCCGGGCGCGGGATCCCGGGGTGCGCGGCCCGGCTGTCGGCCGTGACCGCGGTGACGGCGGCGGTGCTGGTGGGGCTGACGGGCTTCTCGGCGAACGCCTCGCTCGCGGTGCTGGGCGTGGACGCGGTGGACGCGGGGGTCGAGCTGCGGGGGTCCCTCCCCCTCGCCCTCGTGCTCGGCGCGCTCTGGGGTGCGGCGGCCGGGGCGGCGGGCGCGGCCTTGGCTCCCCGCCGGCGGGCGGCCCTCCCGGGCCGGGTCGGCGTGCCGGGGCCCGCCCCGGGGTGGCCCGACCCCGGGGCGCCGACGGCGGCCGCGTACCCCGGGGCCGTACCGTACGGCGGGCCCGCGCGCGGCCCGCGGCCCGGGGCGGGCGGGGAGGCGGACGGCTCCTGGGACGTGACCGTGACCGGCGTCCCGCCGTGGTCACCGGGGCCGCCGAGGCCGGCGCGGCCGGCGCGGCCGCCCCGCCGGGAGCCCTTCACGCCGCCTCCCCCGCCGGGAGCGCCACCCCCGCCCAGGCCTCCGGCGCCGCCGCGGTGAGCCCGAGCCCGTCCGCTGCGCGGAGCCGTCCCCTACCCGCCCTTCCACCGTTCCCCGGGGCTCCGCCCCAGACCCCGCGCCTCAAACGCCGGCGGGGCTGGATTTTCCAGCCCGTCCGGCGTTTGAGGACCGGGGTTCGGGGCGGAGCCCCGGTCCTGAGGCCACGCCGGGGTTCAAGACGTGGGACGGGGGTCCTGGGGCCCGGTTCGGGAAGATACGGTGAGGGCACCATGAGCGCATCGCAGACCTCCGACGTCCCCACCCTCCTCGTCAAGATCTTCGGCAAGGACCGTCCCGGGATCACCGCCGGGCTGTTCGACACCCTCGCCGCCTACTCCGTCGATGTCGTCGACATCGAGCAGGTCGTCACCCGTGGCCGCATCGTCCTGTGCGCCCTCGTCACCAAGCCCACCGGCGGCGCCGAGGGTGACCTGCGGGCCACCGTCCACAGCTGGGCCGAGTCCCTCAAGATGCAGGCCGAGATCCTCTCCGGTACCGGTGACAACCGGCCGCGCGGCAGCGGCCGCTCGCATGTCACCGTGCTCGGGCACCCGCTCACCGCCGAGTCGACGGCCGCCATCGCCGCCCGGATCACCGCGACCGGCGGCAACATCGACCGTATCTTCCGCCTCGCCAAGTACCCGGTGACGGCGGTGGAGTTCGCCGTCTCCGGCGTCGAGACCGAGCCGCTGCGCACCGCGCTGGCCACGGCTTCCGCGCACATCGGCGTGGATGTGGCCGTGGTCTCGGCCGGGTTGCACCGCCGGGCCCAGCGTCTGGTCGTCATGGACGTGGACTCGACTCTCATCCAGGACGAGGTCATCGAGCTGTTCGCCGCGCACGCCGGGTGCGAGGCGGAGGTCGCCGCGGTCACCGAGCGGGCCATGCGCGGCGAGCTGGACTTCGAGCAGTCGCTGCACGCCCGGGTGGCGCTGCTGGCGGGCCTGGACGCGTCCGTCGTGGACAAGGTGCGCGCCGAGGTGCAGCTGACCCCGGGCGCCCGGACCCTGATCCGCACGCTCAAGCGGCTGGGCTACCAGGTGGGTGTGGTCTCCGGCGGATTCACCCAGGTGACGGACGATCTGCGGGAGCGGCTGGGGCTGGACTTCGCCTCCGCCAACACCCTGGAGATCGTCGACGGGAAGCTGACCGGCAAGGTCACCGGCGAGATCGTGGACCGGGCGGGGAAGGCGCGGCTGCTGCGCCGTTTCGCCGCGGAGGCCGACGTACCGCTGTCCCAGACGGTGGCCATCGGTGACGGCGCCAACGACCTGGACATGCTGAACGCGGCCGGGCTGGGTGTGGCGTTCAATGCCAAGCCGGTGGTCCGCGAGGCCGCGCACACCGCGGTGAACGTGCCCTTCCTCGACGCGGTGCTGTACCTGCTCGGGATCACCCGCGAGGAGATCGAGGCCGCCGACCTGGCCTGATCCCCACGAGCACCGTCGGGCCCCGGCAGCCGCATCGGCTGCCGGGGCCCGTTCGCGCTGGTGGGGTCTTCGAAGGTGGCCGGGCCCCGGTCAGAGGCCCTTGGGGGTCCAGTAGTCGAGCAGTGTGCCCACTCCGTGCTCGACGGACTTCCACGATCCGGTGAAGGAGACCACGGCGAGGGCCGCGGTCGGGAAACCCGTACGGGTCATCCGCGCCAGGGTGTCGTCCTCCGCGCGCCCCGAAAGGGCGTCGGCGAGGGCGTGCATGCCGGGGTTGTGCCCGATGACGAGGAGGTCGGAGACCTCGTCGGAGGTCTCGTTGAGCAGGGCGATGAGCTCGCCCAGCGAGGCGTCGTAGAGCCTCTCCTCGTAGTGGGTCTTCGGCCGGTGCGGCATCTCCTGGACGGCGAGCTTCCAGGTCTCGCGGGTGCGGGCGGCGGTGGAGCACAGGGCCAGGTCGAAGACGATGCCGGTTTCGGCGAGCTTCAGACCGACGGCCGGCGCGTCCTTGCGGCCTCGTTCCGCGAGCGGGCGATCGTGGTCGGATACCTCGGGCCAGTCGGCCTTGGCGTGCCGGAGGAGGGCGATCCTGCGGGGTGTGTCGGCGCTCATGGCTCCCAGCTTCGCACGAAACGAGCCATGGGGCGCAGGGTGTTGAGGGGCTCACTCCCCGGGTGACGGGCGCACGGGGGTCGGCCGACGGCGCGGGGGGTCAGCCGACGGCGCGCAGGAGCTGTTCGGCGACCTGGACCAGGCCGGAGACCTCGCCGGTGGCCGCGTGGGCCTCGCCGGATCCGGCGAGGAGCAGCAGCAGGAGCCCGAAGGCCATGGCGGGCAGGGCCAGTGCCCACCAGTGCAGCCGGGTGCCGGCGCCGGTGGCGGCGCGGGCCCGGGGGCCGGACCGGCCCGGGGGGAGGGGCCTGATGTGCATGGGGGCCGACATGGCCGCCTCCGAGGGTGTGGACCGGACTGACTCGCTGCCTACGAATCTATGGATCCGGGGCAGTGGTTCCCATCCGGGGCACACCCCACTTCACCCTGAGCCTGGCCCCCTAGGGGTGGTGGGGTTAGCCCCACCCTCCCGCCGGGAGGACCGGGCTCACGGGGAGGCGATCGTGGCGATCACGGAGATGATCACGGTCACGGCGAGGAACGCGCCGAGCACGAGGCCGAGCTTCTTGCGGCCGTTCTGCGGGTTCGGTTCAAGTACGGGCGACATGCCGGTCAGTCTCCCATGCCGCATTCGTCCTCGATCGTGCGGTCCCGTCCGGCCAGGACGCCCAGCACGATCTGCGGCACGAGGAGTCCGGCCATCAGGGCGAGCGGTAGGTCCCAGCCGCCGCTGTGCTGGTAGAGGGCGCCGATGACGAGGGGGCCGGGGATGGAGATGAGGTAGCCGGTGCTCTGGGCGAAGGCGGAGAGCTTGACCACGCCGGCCGGGGACTTGGCGCGCAGCCCGATGAGGGTGATGACGAGGGGGAACGCGCAGTTGGAGATGCCGAGCAGGAGCGCCCAGGCCCAGGCTCCGGCGGCGGGCGCGAAGTAGAGCCCGAGGTAGCCGATCAGGCCGAAGACGCCGAGGGTGACGGCGATGGCGCCCTGGTTCTTCATCCGGGCGGCCAGGCCCGGGATGACGAAGGCCAGCGGGACGCCCATGACCATGGTGACGGCGAGGAGCACACCCGCGGTGGAGGCGGAGACCCCGGCGTCGCGGAAGATCTGCGGGAGCCAGCCCATGGTGATGTACGCACCGGTGGCCTGGAGGCCGAAGTAGCAGGCCAGGGCCCAGGCGGTGCGGCTGCGGACGACGCGCGGGCCGGTGTCGGCGCCCGCGCCGGCCCGTGCGCCGGACCCGCCAGCGGCGGCGGCCGCGGCGGTCTCGGCCCGGTCGCCGCGCCGGGAGGCGCGGGCGACGGGCAGCCACGGCAGTACGGCGACCAGGGCGAGCACGGCCCAGACCAGCAGGCCGGTGCGCCAGCTCCCGCCGAGGGCGGCGGTCAGCGGGACGGTCGCGGCGGCGGCGAGGGAGGTGCCGGCGGCCAGGGACATGGAGTACAGGCCGGTCATGGTGCCGACGCGGTCCGGGAAGTAGCGCTTGACGATCACCGGGAGCAGCACGTTGGTGAGGGCTATGCCGGCCAGTGACAGGGCGCTGGCTGCCAGGAACCCGGCGGCGCCGGTGGCGAAGGGGCGGATCAGCAGCCCGGTGGCGACGGCGGCCATGCCGGCACAGACGACGGCGGCCGGGCCGAAGCGGCGGGAGAGCCGGGGCGCGGTGACGCCGAAGACGGCGAAGCAGAGGGCGGGGACCGAGGTGATCAGTCCGGCGACGGTGCCGCTCATGCCGAGACCCGTGCGGGTCTCCTCGAAGAGGGCGCCGAGGCTGGTGATGGCGGGCCGCAGGTTGAGGGCGGCCAGCACGATTCCGACGATGAGCACCGGGCCGAGCCAGGCCGGGGTGACCTGGGCGGGGGTGGGAGGCTGCCGGTCAGGGGTGGTGCGCACGACCGCCGCGCGGTTCATGGTCTGGATTTCTTCGTCGGACATTGAACCATCATAGAATCATGGGATGATTGGTTGTCCAGTCGCTCTCGAGAGGAACCCATGCCGCTGACCTCGCCCCGGCGCTCCGCACTCGTCGATCAGGTGATCGCCCAGCTGCGGAACCAGATCACTTCCGGCGAGTGGCCGGTCGGCGCCCGCATCCCGACCGAGCCGGAGCTGGTCGAGCTGCTCGGCGTCGCCCGCAACACGGTGCGCGAGGCCGTCCGGGCGCTGGCGCACAACGGCCTCCTCGACATCCGGCAGGGCTCGGGCACGTACGTCATCGCCACCAGCGAGCTGGCCGGCGTCATGCACCGCCGCTTCGCCGGGGCCGATCCGCGGCACATCGCCGAGCTGCGTTCGACCCTGGAGTCCTCGGCGGCCCGGCTGGCGGCCGAGCGACGCACCGAGCGGGACCTCGTACAGCTGGACGCCCTGCTGGCGCGCCGCGAGGAGGCCTGGGCGAGCGGCGACGCGGAGGTGTTCGTGGCGGCGGACGTGAGTCTGCACATGGCGGTGGTGACGGCCTCGCACAACGACGTACTGATCGAGCTGTATGCGGACCTCGGCGATCTGGTGGCCGACTGGCTGCGGACGGACGTGGGTACCGAGCTGCACCCGTCGGCCCATCTGGACCACGCCCGGCTGATCGAGGCGATCCGGCGGGGCGACGGGGACGCGGCGGCCTCGGAGGCGGCGGGCTACCCCTTCGCCTGTCTCGGCAAGGAGGCCCGGGAAGCGCGGGAGCAGCCGCTCACGGGCGCCGGTGGCTGACCCAGGCCGAGCGGACCTCTTTCCAGCAGCGGCCGACGAGCTCGGCCCGCCCGGCCGGGCCGACGGCCACGGCGACCCCGTCGCCGTCCACGTCCCACCAGCGGTCGCACTCGACGTGCAGCCGTACGAGGTCGGTCGCCGGGTAGGCGTTGTGACAGTAGGCCGTCACCTGCGAGCCCTGGATCACGGTGTCGCAGTCGGCTCCGAAGAGTTCACCCCCGGCGGGCCGTGCGGGCTGCGCGGGCGGTTCGGCGGGGATCTCGGCGAGCTCCACGACGGCCGGGGCCGCCGACTCGGGGCCGGGTGCGGGCTCGCCCTCCGGGGGCTGCGCGGCCGCTCCGGGGACCAGGAGTCCGGTCAGGATCACGGACGTGACCAGGACGGATACCACTCGGCTCGGTCTCGCGCGCACTCCTACCTCCTCCCCGCAGGAGCCGAGAAGATCCCGGCCAGGTCAGTTTGCAGGCATCCGTCCCGGTTTTCGACTCGGGAAGATCCGGTCGGCCGGTGAACATGCGATCGAGCCCGCCGCCACGGAACGCGAAAAACGGCGGCGGCCGCGCCTCCTGGAAGGAAGGCGCGGCCGCCGCCGTACGGACGCGGGAGACCCGATCGGAGATCAGGCACCCATCGCGTGCAGGCCGCCGTCCACGTGGACGATCTCGCCGGTGGTCTTCGGGAACCAGTCCGAGAGGAGGGCGACGACGCCCTTGCCCGTCGGCTCCGGGTCGCTCATGTCCCACTCCAGCATCGAGCGGGAGTTCCAGACGTCCGCCAGCTCCGAGAAGCCCGGGATGGACTTCGCGGCCATCGAGCCGATCGGACCGGCCGAGACCAGGTTGCAGCGGATGTTCTCCTTGCCCAGGTCACGGGCGAGGTAGCGGCTGGTGGCCTCCAGGGCGGCCTTGGCCGGGCCCATCCAGTCGTACTGCGGCCAGGCGAACTGCGCGTCGAAGGTGAGGCCGACGATGGCCGCGCCCTCCGCCGGGAACAGCGGCTTGCACGCCATGGCCAGCGACTTCAGCGAGAACGCCGAGACGTGCATGGCGGTGGCCACCGACTCGAACGGCGTGTTCAGGAAGTTGCCGCCGAGGGCGTCCTGCGGCGCGAAGCCGATGGAGTGGACGACGCCGTCGAGGCCGCCGAGCTCGTCCCGGACGAGGCCCTCCAGGCGCGCCAGGTGCTCGTCATTGGTGACGTCGAGCTCGATCACCTTGACCGGCTTCGGCAGCTTCTTCGCGATGCGCTCGGTCAGCGACGGACGCGGCCACGCGGTGAGGATGACCTCGGCGCCCTGCTCCTGGGCCAGCCGGGCCGTGTGGAAGGCGATGGAGGACTCCATCAGCACCCCCGTGATGAGGATGCGCTTGCCCTCGAGAATTCCGCTCATGGTGATCAGTGACCCATGCCCAATCCGCCGTCAACGGGAATGACGGCTCCGGTGATGTACGCGGCGTCGTCGGACGCCAGGAAGCTCACGGCTGCCGCGATCTCCTCGGGCTGCGCGTAACGGCCGAGCGGCACCTGGCCCACGATGCCGGCACGCTGCTCGTCGGTGAGCACCTTCGTCATGTCGGTGTCCACGAAACCGGGGGCGACGACGTTGAAGGTGATGTTGCGCGAACCCAGCTCGCGGGCGAGGGAGCGGGCGAAACCGACCAGCGCGGCCTTGGAGGCGGCGTAGTTGGCCTGGCCCGCGGAGCCCATGAGCCCGACGACCGAGGAGATCAGGACGACGCGGCCCTTCTTGGCACGGAGCATGCCACGGTTCGCCCGCTTGACCACCCGGAACGTGCCGGTGAGGTTGGTGTCGAGGACCGACGTGAAGTCCTCCTCGGACATGCGCATCAGCAGCGTGTCCTTGGTGATGCCGGCGTTGGCCACCAGCACCTCGACCGCACCGTGCTTGTCCTCGATCTCCTTGTAGGCCTGCTCCACCTGCTCGGAGTCGGTGATGTCGCAGCGCACCGCCAGAACACCGAGTGCGGTGAGCGCCTCCGGCGGCTCACCCGACCGGTACGTGATCGCGACCTTGTCGCCGGCCTCCGCGAAGGCTCGGGCGATGGCGAGGCCGATGCCCCGGTTTCCTCCGGTGACGAGAACCGAGCGGCTCAACGGATCACCCTTTCGCTAGCGGTCTTGAATACCAAAAACCTATAGGTCGCATCGCTCGTACGGAGAATCGACCCCCGACAGGGCCTTGCGACGGGCTCTGTCGAATCCCTACAGAAAGATGTAGGCACAAGGGCCCCGATCGCGACATGATCGGTGCGACCGGCTCCGACCACGGGAGGACTTCCGTGCCCCATTCCATCGACGCGGCCTTCACCGCGCTGCCCCTGCGGGCGCTCGCCGACGCGGCGCTCGCCCGGGCCCGCGCGCTGGGCGCCGAGCATGCCGACTTCCGGCTGGAGCGGATCCGCAGCGCCTCCTGGCGCCTGCGGGACGCCAAGCCGTCCGGCGGGTCCGACACCACCGACCTCGGGTACGCGGTCCGGGTCGTGCACGGGGGCAGTTGGGGATTCGCCTCCGGTGTGGACCTGACCATGGACGCCGCCGCCAAGGTGGCCTCGCAGGCCGTGGCCATGGCGAAGCTGTCCGCCCAGGTGATCAAGGCCGCCGGTTCGGACGAGCGCGTGGAGCTCGCCGACGAGCCGGTGCACGCCGACCGGACGTGGATCTCCGCGTACGACGTGAACCCCTTCGAGGTACCGGACGCGGAGAAGGCGGCGCTGCTCGCCGACTGGAGCACGCGCCTGCTCGCGGCCGACGGGGTGGCCCACGTGGACGCCTCGCTGCTCGCCGTGCACGAGAACAAGTTCTACGCCGACACGGCGGGCACCTCGACCACGCAGCAGCGGGTGCGGATCCACCCGCAGCTCACCGCGGTCGCCGTGAACGGCACGACCGGCGAGTTCGACTCGATGCGCACCATCGCCCCGCCGGCGGGGCGCGGCTGGGAGTACCTGACCGGCACCGGCTGGGACTGGAACTCCGAGCTGGAGCAGATCCCCGGACTGCTCGCCGAGAAGATGCGGGCCCCGAGCGTCGAGGCCGGGCGCTACGACCTGGTGGTGGACCCGTCCAACCTGTGGCTCACCATCCACGAGTCCATCGGCCACGCCACCGAGCTGGACCGGGCGCTGGGCTACGAGGCGGCGTACGCGGGGACCTCCTTCGCCACCTTCGACCAGCTGGGCAAGCTCAAGTACGGCTCCCCGATCATGAACGTGACGGGTGACCGCACCGCCGAGCACGGCCTGGCCACCGTCGGCTTCGACGACGAGGGCGTGCAGGCGCAGAGCTGGGACCTGGTCAAGGACGGCACTCTGGTCGGCTACCAGCTGGACCGGCGGATCGCGAAGCTGACCGGCCTCGGGCGCTCCAACGGCTGCGCCTTCGCCGACTCCCCCGGCCATGTGCCCGTCCAGCGGATGGCGAACGTGTCCCTCCAGCCGGATCCGGGCGGGTTGTCGACCGAGGACCTGATCGGCGGGGTCGAGCGCGGGATCTACGTGGTCGGCGACCGCTCCTGGTCGATCGACATGCAGCGCTACAACTTCCAGTTCACCGGGCAGCGGTTCTTCCGGATCGAGAACGGCAGGCTGGCCGGCCAGCTGCGCGATGTCGCGTACCAGGCCACCACCACCGAATTCTGGGGCTCGATGGAGAAGGTCGGCGGTCCGCAGACCTACGTCCTGGGCGGCGCCTTCAACTGCGGCAAGGCCCAGCCGGGCCAGGTGGCGTCGGTCTCGCACGGCTGCCCGTCCGCGCTGTTCCGCGACGTGAACATCCTGAACACCACGCAGGAGGCCGGGCGATGAGCTCGTCGATTCGCATCACCAAGCCCCACGAGATCGTCGAGCGGGCCCTGGAGCTGTCCACCACCGACGGGTGCGTCGTCATCGCCGACGAGGGGTCGACCGCCAATCTGCGCTGGGCGGGCAACGCCCTGACGACGAACGGCGTGACCCGCGGCCGGACCCTCACGGTCATCGCCACGGTCGACGGCAAGGAGGGCACGGCCTCGGGGGTCGTGTCGCGCTCCGCCGTGACCGCGGACGACCTGGAGCCGCTGGTCCGGGCCGCCGAGGCGGCCGCCCGCGGGGCGGGCCCGGCCGAGGACGCCCAGCCGCTGGTCACCGGGACGCCGGCCTCGCCGGACTTCACCGACGCCCCGGCCGAGACGAGCTCGGCGGTGTTCTCGGACTTCGCCCCGGCGCTCGGCGAGGCCTTCGCCCGGGCCCGCGAGGGCGGCCGGGAGCTGTACGGCTTCGCCAACCACGAGCTGGTCTCCACGTACGTGGGCACCTCGACGGGTCTGCGGCTGCGGCACGACCAGCCGAAGGGCACCCTGGAGCTCAACGCGAAGTCCCCGGACCGGCAGCGCTCCGCCTGGGCGGGCCGCTCGACCCGGGACTTCAAGGACGTGGACCCGACCGTGCTGGACGCGGAGCTCGCCGTCCGGCTCGGCTGGGCGGAGCGGAAGATCGACCTGCCCGCGGGCCGGTACGAGACCCTGCTTCCCCCGACCGCGGTGGCGGACCTGCTGATCTACCAGATGTGGTCGGCGGCGGCCCGGGACGCGGTGGAGGGCCGTACGGTCTTCTCCAAGCCCGGCGGCGGCACCCGGCTCGGCGAGAAGCTGTCCGGGCTGCCGCTCTCCCTGCGCAGCGACCCGAACGCGCCGGGCCTGGAGTCCGCGCCGTTCGTGATCGCGCACAGCTCCGGCGACGACGCCTCGGTGTTCGACAACGGTCTGCCGGTCCCGGCGACCGAGTGGATCGCGGACGGTCACCTGAACCGGCTGACCACGACCCGGCACTCCGCGGGGCTGACCGGGATGCAGCTCTCGCCCGGCTTCGGGAACCTGATCCTGGACGCGGGCGGCGAGAAGTCGCTGGAGGAGATGGTCGCGGGCACCGAACGCGGTCTGCTGCTGACCTGCCTCTGGTACATCCGCGAGGTGGACCCGGCGACGCTGCTGCTCACCGGCCTGACCCGGGACGGGGTCTACCTGGTGGAGAACGGGCAGGTGGTCGGCGAGGTCAACAACTTCCGGTTCAACGAGTCCCCGGTGGACCTGCTGTCGCGGGCCTCGGAGGCCGGCCGGACCGAGAAGACCCTGCCGCGCGAGTGGAGCGACTGGTTCACGCGGGCGGCGATGCCGGCCCTGCGTATCCCCGATTTCAACATGAGTTCGGTCAGCAAGGGCGTCTGACCACCTAGAATGTGCGGGTAGACCCCCTCGTCCGCACCCCTGCTCACTCCATCTCTCAAGGAGAGTCACGACCGTGACTGACATCGTCGACGAACTGAAGTGGCGCGGGCTCTTCGCCCAGTCCACCGACGAAGAAGCGCTGCGCAAGGCCTTCGCGGACGGTCCGGTCACCTTCTATTGCGGCTTCGACCCGACCGCGGCCTCGCTGCACGTGGGGCACCTGGTCCAGGTGCTCACCGTGCGCCGGCTCCAGCAGGCCGGGAACCGGCCGCTGGCGCTGGTCGGCGGGGCCACCGGGCAGATCGGCGATCCGCGACCGACGGCCGAGCGGACCCTGAACGACCCGGAGACCATCGCGAACTGGGTGACCCGGCTGCGCACCCAGATCGAACCGTTCCTGTCCTTCGAGGGCGAGAACGCGGCGCTCATGGTGAACAACCTGGACTGGACGGCGGGCATGTCCGCCATCGAGTTCCTGCGGGACATCGGCAAGCACTTCCGGGTCAACAAGATGCTGACGAAGGACTCGGTCGCCAAGCGGCTCGACTCCGACCAGGGCATCAGCTACACCGAGTTCAGCTACCAGCTGCTCCAGGGCATGGACTTCCTGGAGCTGTACCGGCGCTACGGCTGCGTGCTCCAGCAGGGCGGCTCCGACCAGTGGGGCAACCTGACGGCCGGACTCGACCTGATCCACCGGGTCGAGCCGGGCGCGGTCGTGCACGCGCTGGCGACCCCGCTGATGGTCAAGGCGGACGGCACCAAGTTCGGCAAGTCCGAGAGCGGGGCCGTGTGGCTCGACCCGGAGATGACCACGCCGTACGCGTTCTACCAGTTCTGGCTGAACGTGGACGACCGGGACATCTCCACCTACATGCGGATCCTGTCCTTCAAGTCCCGCGAGGAGCTTGAGGAGCTGGAGGCGCAGACCGCCGAGCGGCCACAGGCGCGCGCCGCCCAGCGGGCGCTGGCCGAGGAGCT
This sequence comes from Streptomyces avidinii, assembly GCF_045161815.1. Lineage (NCBI taxonomy): Bacteria > Bacillati > Actinomycetota > Actinomycetes > Kitasatosporales > Streptomycetaceae > Streptomyces > Streptomyces avidinii. The sequence continues at coordinate 6,544,864 of NZ_CP108863.1, read as the reverse complement.
GACCACGCTCGTGCACGGCGCCGACCAGTGCGCCGCCGTGATCGCCGCGTCGAAGGCGCTGTTCGGTCAGGGCGACCTGGCGGAGCTGGACGAGGCCACGCTCTCCGCGGCCCTGTCCGAGCTGCCGCACGCCCGGGTGGCGGAGCTCGGCCTGGTGGTGGACCTGCTCGCGGAGACCGGCCTGGTCGCGAGCAAGTCGGCCGGCCGCCGGACCGTTAAGGAGGGCGGCGCCTACGTGAACAACGCGAAGGTCACCGCCGAGGACGCGGTCCCCGCCAAGGAGGAGCTGCTGCACGGGCGCTGGCTGGTGCTGCGCCGGGGCAAGAAGAACCTGGCCGCGGTGGAGGTCACCGGCGCCTGACGCGTCGTAGGACACCACGCACGCCGTGGAGCACGGCGGAGGGGCCGGTTCGGACCGCCAGGTCCGGCCGGCCCCTTCGTCATGACCCGCGGCGTGTCACGTCATCTGCCGCTTGCCCTTGATCGCTCCGTACATCATCTCGCCGAGTCCGACGATGACGACCGCCCCGATCAGCTGCAGCAGGTGCCGGGTCCAGTCGATGCCCTTGGTCTCCCCCACGCCGATCCACGTGGCGACGGCATTGCCGAGGACGGCGCCGGCGATACCGAAGAGGGTGGTCAGCCACAGGGGCTGGTGCTGCTTGCCCGGCAGGATGGCCTTGGCTATCAGCCCCAGCACGAAACCGACGATGATCGCCCACAACCAACTCATGACCAGCCTCCTCCTGGCGCCCTGTGCGCACGTGGGCCCAGTTTCGACCCGTCCGGCGTACCACGCATTTCGGACGGCGCCGTCAGGGGGTCCCCCCTCTCCTCGCGGCACGGGGGCGGGCGTACCGTGGGAGGGTCCGGGCCGGGAGTGCCCGGTGGGCGATCGGGTGGTGGAGCGTGGAGCGCACGAAGCGGCAGAAGCGGAACGGGGCCGAGGTCTTCCGGATCACCGGTGCGCGAATGGGTCTCGCCGAGGACGTGCGGGGCCGTCAGCGCAGGTACGTGATCTCGATGGCGATCAGGACCCTGTCGGTCATCGCGACCGTGCTGTTGTGGAACGTTCAGCGGCCGGTGGCGATCGTGACGCTCGTCGCGGGCGCCCTGCTTCCCTACATCGCCGTGGTCATCGCGAACGCCGGGCGCGAGTCGACTCCCTCGCTGCCCTCGCACTTCGTACCGGCCCCCGTACGACCGGCACTCGACGCGGGAAACCTCAAGAAAAGCTCAGATCAATCATGAAGTTCCGGTGCACTGCACCGGGTCCTGCGTGACATACTGCTCACGCGCTCCGCATCCCCCGTCGGAGCGACGGACCGACGCCGGGCAGCTCCCCCCGTGGCTGCTCGGCGTCGCCATTCCGTTCTAATGTGGGGCTGTGACTTCCTCCGGCTCCGACGAGACTCCCACCTGCTCCGCCAAGGGCTGCCGCGACGCGGCCGAGTGGGTCCTGGCGTGGAACAACCCGACGCTGCACACGCCTGAGCGGCGCAAGACCTGGCTGGCGTGCGAGGAGCACCGCGAACACCTCTCCCAGTTCCTGGGGGTCCGCGGATTCCTCAAGGACGTCGTGAAGCTGGACGAGTGGGTGCAGCCGGAGGGCTCGGAACGCCCGCGCTGACCGCGCCCGCAGCCGCGACCCGGATCAGCCGCCGATCGCGGACATCGGACGGTCGGGCTGCAGGAACGACGGGTCGTCGAGGCCGGACCCGGCCTTCTTGCCCCACATCGCGACCTTCCAGAGCCGGGCGATCTCCTCGTCCGGGGCGCCCGAGCGCAGGGCGGCGCGCAGGTCCGACTCCTCGGTCGCGAACAGGCACGTGCGCACCTGGCCGTCGGCCGTGAGCCTCGTACGGTCGCAGGCGCCGCAGAACGGACGGGTGACCGAGGCGATGACGCCGACGGTGGCGGGGCCGCCGTCGACCACCCAGCGCTCGGCCGGGGCGGAGCCGCGCTCGGCGGCGCCCTCCTCGGTGAGGGTGAAGCGGGTGCGCAGGGACTCCAGGATGTCCCCTGCGGTGATCATGCCGTCGCGCTTCCAGCCGTGCTGGGCGTCGAGTGGCATCTGCTCGATGAAGCGGAGCTCGTATTCGTTCGCCACGGCCCAGGCGAGCAGGTCGGGGGCCTCGTCGTCATTGAGGCCGGGCATGAGCACGGCGTTGACCTTGACGGGGGTGAGGCCGGACTCACGGGCGGCGGCCATGCCCTCGACGACGTCCTTGTGCCGGTCGCGGCGGGTGAGGGTCTTGAAGACCTCGGGCCGCAGGGTGTCCAGGGACACGTTGACCCGGTCCAGGCCGGCGGCCTTCAGGGCCTGCGCGGTGCGCTTGAGACCTATGCCGTTGGTGGTCAGCGACATCCTGGGGCGGGGCTCCAGGGCCGCGCACTGCTCGACGATCCCGACCAGGCCGGGCCGGAGCAGCGGCTCGCCGCCGGTGAAGCGGACCTCGGTGATACCCAGCTGTGTGACAGCGATGCGGATCAGCCGGACGATCTCGTCGTCACTGAGCAGGTCCGACTTGCCGAGCCACTGCAGCCCCTCTTCGGGCATGCAGTAGGTACACCGCAGGTTGCACCGGTCGGTCAGTGAGACGCGCAGGTCAGTGGCCACGCGGCCGTAGGTGTCGAGAAGCACTGTGGGCCCCCTCCCCTGTCCGGAAGTAGAGGTACGCGCGGACATTGGATCTACTGCACGCGTTCTATTTCGAGACTACGTGACGGGTGTGTCATCCAGAGGTCCCCGAATGAACGAGACGTGACGTGGCCGCGTCGTAGGGATCTACGACACGGCCACGCTGGGTGTTCGGACGATGTCAGTGCGCCCCTGTTCCGGTGAGGGAGCGGACCTCCAGCTCGGCGAACTTCTGGGGGTCGGCCTTCTCCTTGGAGAGGACGGTTCCCAGCCATCCGAGCAGGAAGCCGAGGGGGATCGAGATGATGCCCGGGTTCTCCAGCGGGAACCAGAAGAAGTCGGCGTCCTTGAACATCGAGGTGGGCTTGCCGGAGACGACCGGGGAGAACAGCACCAGGCCGACGGCCGAGATCAGTCCGCCGTAGATGGACCAGAGCGCGCCCCGGGTGGTGAAGCGCTTCCAGAAGAGGCTGTAGAGGATGGTCGGGAGGTTCGCGGAGGCGGCGACCGCGAAGGCGAGCGCGACCAGGCCGGCCACGTTCAGGTCGCGGGCGAGCGCGCCCAGGCCGATGGCGATGGCGCCGATGACGACGGTGGACCAGCGGGCCGCGCGCATCTCCTCCTTCTCGGTGGCCTTGCCCTTGCGGATCACGTTCACGTACAGGTCGTGCGCGAAGGACGAGGAGGAGGCGAGGGTGAGGCCCGCGACGACGGCGAGGATGGTGGCGAAGGCGACCGCGGAGATCACGGCCAGCAGGATGGCACCGCCGGTGGAGTCGGGGCCGCCGCCGACGGCCTGGGCGAGCAGCGGTGCGGCGGTGTTGCCCGCCTTGTTGGACTTGATGATCTCGTCACGGTCGAGCAGCGCAGCGGCGCCGAAGCCGAGGGCGATCGTCATCAGGTAGAAGCCGCCGATGATGCCGATGGCCCAGAGGACGGACTTACGGGCGGCCTGCGCGGTCGGCACGGTGTAGAAGCGGATCAGGATGTGCGGAAGCCCCGCGGTGCCGAGGACGAGGGCGAGGCCGAGCGAGATGAAGTCCAGCTTCGAGGTCGAGTCCTTGCCGTACTTGAGCCCGGGTTCGAGGAACTTCACCCCCTGTCCGCTGTTCTCGGCGGCCGTGCCGAGCAGGGCGGAGATGTTGAAGTTGAACTTCAGCAGCACCAGGAGGGTGATCAGCAGGGCGCCCGCGATCAGCAGCACCGCCTTGATCATCTGGACCCAGGTGGTGCCCTTCATGCCTCCGATGGTCACGTAGAGGATCATCAGTACGCCGACCAGGGCGACGACGGCCACCTTGCCGCCGTCACTGGTGATGCCGAGGAGCAGCGAGACGAGCACGCCGGCGCCGGCCATCTGGGCGAGCAGGTAGAAGATCGAGACCACGATGGTGGAGGTGCCGGCGGCGGTACGGACGGGCCGCTGGCGCATCCGGTACGCGAGGACGTCGCCCATCGTGTAGCGGCCGGAGTTGCGCAGCGGCTCGGCGACGAGCAGCAGGGCCACCAGCCAGGCGACGAGGAAGCCGATGGAGTAGAGGAAGCCGTCGTAGCCGAAGAGGGCGATGGCTCCGGCGATGCCGAGGAAGGACGCGGCGGACATGTAGTCGCCGGAGATGGCCAGGCCGTTCTGGAAGCCGGTGAACTGGCGGCCGCCCGCGTAGAAGTCGGCGGCGCCCCGGGTCTGGCGGCCGGCCCAGACCGTGATGATCAGGGTGGCGACGACGAACAGCCCGAACAGGGTGATGATCAGCGGCCGGTGCTCGGAGGCGCCCGCGGCGAGCGTCGTCAGGTGGTGCGTGCCGCTCATTCGGCGGCCTCCATCCGCGCCTTGATGGCCTCGGCCTTGGGGTCGAGCCTCGCGGCGGCGTGCCGCGCGTAGAGCCAGGCGATCAGGAAGGTCGTCGCGAACTGGGCGAGGCCGAGCACGAGGGCGACGTTGATGTTGCCGAAGACCTTGGTCCCCATGAAGCCGCCCGCGTAGTTGGACAGCAGGACGTAGAGCAGGTACCAGGCGATGAAGGCCACGGTGAGCGGGAAGGCGAAGGAGCGGTAGGAGCTGCGCAGTTCGCCGAATTCCGCGCTCTGCTGGACGCTCGTGTAGTCATCTGCCGTGGGGCCCGCCAGTGGCGTTCCCGCGCTGCCCGGCGGCGGCGCTGCTTCGGTGGTCACGGGGGAATCTCCTTGTGACGCGGGTGCGGTGGGGACGACGGACAAAACAACCTCCGTGTGGGGGGACGGTGATGCCGAGCCCCCCTGTCAACGGCACGGCCGGCGCGTCGGGACGGTTCAACACCTGTTGATTCTTGAGGGAACTGATTTCTCGAACTGATGGCGCAGAGGGGAACGACGACGCTAGGTTCGCTTGTCATGCACCCGCCCGACGCGACCGCGTGCGGGCGGCTTTCGTAGATGATCTGGAGAACCCATGGATCAGCTGGGGTCACGTGCGCCCAAGAAGCGCAGTCGTGCTCTCGCCGTACCGGTCGGCCTGGCGCTCACCGCTTCGCTCGCCTTCCTGCCCGCGGTCTCGGCCTCCGCCGCCCCGCTGGGCTCCGCGGCCGACGCGGCGGCGGCCTCGAAGCCCGACACCTCCGGCCCCAAGCTGTCGTACGTGGCCAACCTGAACGCGTACGCGTCCGTGAAGGCGGCGACGAAGGCGATCGAGCGGGCCGGTGGAACGGTGGTGACGGCCTATGAGCAGATCGGGGTCGTCGTCGCGCACTCGCAGAACCCGGACTTCGCCAAGCAGCTGCGGGCCCAGCGCGGCCTCTTCGTGTCGGTCGGCGCCACCCGGACGGCCCCGATGTCGACGGTGCAGACCACCGACGAGGGCACGACCCAGCAGCTGAGCCCGGCGGACGCCGCGAAGGCGGCGGCAGCGGCCCAGGAGGGTCAGGAGCCGCTGGAGCCCAACCAGTGGGACCTGCGGACGATCAAGGCCGACGAGGCTCACAAGATCAACGATGGCAGCACGAACGTCACGGTGGGCATCATCGACACGGGTGTCGACGACACCCACCCCGATCTCGCCCCGAACTTCTCCAAGAGCCAGTCGGCGAACTGCGTGGGCGGCGTCGCCGACACCACCGAGGGCGCCTGGCGCCCGTACGCCGACGGCAGCGACCACGGCACGCACGTGGCCGGCACCATCGGGGCCGCGCGCAACGGCATCGGCGTCAGCGGTGTCGCGCCGGGCGTCAAGATAGCCGCGATCAAGGTGAGCGAGCCCGGGACCAGCCTCTTCTACACCGAGGCGGTCGTCTGCGGCTTCATGTTCGCCGCCGAGAAGGGGATCGAGGTGACCAACAACAGCTACTACGTCGACCCCTGGCTCTTCAACTGCAAGTCCGACGACGACCAGAAGGCCCTGGTGGAAGCCATCGGGCGGGCCACCAAGTACGCCGAGCGCAAGGGCACGCTCCACGTGGCCTCGGCCGGCAACTCCAACCAGGACCTGGCGGCCGACTCCCTCGTCGACGAGACCAGCCCGAACGACACCACCCCGGTGCCGCGCACCATCGACCCCAGGGTCTGCCTGGACCTGCCGACGCAGCTGCCGGGTGTGGTGACCGTCTCGGCGACCGGCGACAAGGGCCTGCGCTCGTACTACTCCAGCTACGGCCTCGGGGTCGTGGACGTCGCCGCCCCCGGCGGTGACAAGTGGCAGGTGCCGAACACCCCGGACGCCAACGGCCGCGTGCTGTCGACCGTCCCGGGCGGGCTCTACGGGTACAAGCAGGGCACCTCGATGGCCGCCCCGCACGTCGCGGGCGTCGCCGCGCTCCTCAAGAGCGCCCACCCGTCGGCCACGCCCGCGCAGCTCCAGGCGATGCTCAAGGCCCAGTCCACGAAGGCCTCCTGCCCGACGCAGATCTACGACGCCGCGGGCACCCTGATCGACGCCACCACCTGCAACAGCAAGTGGGGCCAGACGGGCTACTACGGCTACGGCGTGATCGACGCGCTCAAGGCCGTGAAGTAGCACCGTCCGCACGGCAGTGACGGAGCGGACGGGCCGGGCGGGGGATCCCCCGCCCGGCCCGTCCGCTCATCCGCTCAAGCCGCGCGATCAGTTCGGTCCGCTCGATCCGTTCGGTCCGCTCAGGGCTTGATCATCACCTTGAGCGCGCTGCGGTCGTCCATCGCCCGGTAGCCGTCCGGGACCTCGTCCAGGGACACGGCCCGGTCGAAGACGGGCGCCGGGTCGATCGCGCCGCTGAGCACGTCCTTCAGCAGCTCCGGAATGTAGGCGCGGACCGGGGCCACACCACCGCGCAGGGTGATGTTGCGGTCGAACATGACGCCGAGGTCGAGGCCGGTGCCACTGCCGTGCGGAACGCCGACGTAGCCGATGGACCCGCCGTCGCGGGTGATGTTCACGGCGGTGCGCATGGACTGCTCCGTGCCGACCGCCTCGATGACCGCGTGCGCGCCCCGGCCGCCGAGGAGCTCGCGCACGGCCGCCTCGGCCGCCTCGCCGCGCTCGGCGACGACATCGGTGGCCCCGAAGAGCTTGGCGATGTCGGTACGCGCGGTGTGGCGGCCCAGTGCGATGATCCGCTCGGCGCCCAGGCGCTTGGCTGCGAGGACGCCGCACAGGCCGACCGCGCCGTCACCGACGACGGCGACCGTGGAGCCCTCGCGCACGCCCGCGCCCAGCGCCGCGTGGTGACCGGTGCCCATGACGTCGGACAGGGCGAGCAGCCCGGTCAGCAGGTGGTCGTCGGAGACGGCCTCGGCGGGCAGCTTCACCAGGGTGCCGTCGGCGTGCGGGACGCGGACGGCCTCGCCCTGGCCCCCGTCGTGACCGACCGAGCCCCAGAAGCCGCCGTGCTCGCAGGAGGTGAACAGACCCTCGGCGCAGTACTCGCAGGTGCCGTCCGACCACATGAAGGGCGCGACGACGAGGTCGCCGGCACGCAGGCCGGACACGGCGGAGCCGGTCTCCTCGACGATGCCCAGGAACTCGTGGCCGATGCGCTGGCCGGGCTGACGGGCGGCCTCGCCGCGGTAGGCCCAGAGGTCGCTGCCGCATATGCAGGCACGCAGGACGCGGACGACGGCGTCCTCGGGGCGCTGGATCGCAGCGTCGGGCACCTCCTCCACACGGATGTCGAGCGGGGCGTGGATGACGGTGGCGCGCATGGTGGTGCAGTCCTCCGGATCGGGATTGTTCAGTCTTGTACGACTGAGGGCGTCCCTACCGTACGCCTGCTTCGCGCGGGGTCGTGCCGGTGGCCAGCAGGTACTGGGCGGCCAGGTAGGTGGCCATGATCCAGAAGTCCGGGCGGGGCAGCTGGGGCCAGTCCGCGACTCCGGTGGCGATGAGGGTGTCGGAGAGCAGGAACAGCGCTCCGCCGATCCCGGCGCGCAGGCCGAGAGCGCTGGAGCGGAACGCCATGGCGGTGAGCAGCAGGCTGTAGCCGGCAACCGGGATCCGCAGGTCTGCCGGGAGATCGGACCACAGCAGGGCGACGGTGCCGAGGAGCGCGAGCAGGTACGCGCCGCCGAGCAGCGGGTTCGCAGGTCGCTTGCCGAACAGGACGAGGTAGCAGACGTGCCCGACGGCGAAGGAGCCCATGCCGATGAGGAAGGCGGGCTCGGCGTCGAAGAGCAGGGCCAGGTCCCCGCCCCAGCCGAAGAGCAGGGCGGCGAGCAGCAGGCGGGGGGCGCCGCGGGTGGCCATGTGGGTCACCAGCAGCGGCATCAGGAGCGGCTTGGCGATGACGTGGCCGAGGTGCCAGCCGGCCAGCAGTGACCCGAGGTCGACGGCGACGGCCACGGCGAAGGCCACGAGGGCGAGGCGGCCGAGGCGCTGCCGTCCGGCGGGCTCCCGGTCGGCGACCCAGGAGGGAGCGGGTCGGTCCGGGGACTCGGCGGTGCTGTCTGCGGTGCTCACGCGGTGGTCTCCTGCACGGACGGCCGGGTCTCGGCAGCGGCTTCCTGGCCCGGGGCCGGGGCCGGGGCGGGGGCGGCTGCCGGGGCCGAGGCGGGGGCCGGGGCGGCGTTCTGCCCGGCCGACGCCGGCTGCCAGCCGGGGCCGCGGAACACCCGGCCGGCGCGCTCGCTCCAGCTCCCGGCGGCACGTACGTCGCGGGCGATGGCGGCGTACTCGTGGGTGGCCACGCGCAGCGGGTTGTGGGTGGTGATGTTCTTGGTGAGCCCGTAGACGGGCCGGTCGGTCTCCCCGACCCAGGACCCGAACATCCGGTCCCAGATGATCAGGATGCCGCCGAAGTTGCGGTCCAGGTAGCCGCCCTGCGAGGCGTGGTGGACGCGGTGGTGGGAGGGGGTGTTGAAGACGTACTCGTAGGGCCGGGGCAGCTTGCCGATGCGCTCGGTGTGGACCCAGAACTGGTAGAGCAGGTTGAGTCCGTAGCAGAACGGGATCGCCGCCGGGTGCACGCCGAGAGCCACCATGGGCAGGTAGAACCACCAGGTGGTGGCGCTGGTCCAGGGCTGGCGCAGGGCGGTGGTGAGGTTGAACCGCTTGCTGCTGTGGTGAACCACGTGGCAGGCCCACAGGATGCGGATGACGTGGTGGAGGCGGTGCTGCCAGTAGTAGAGGAAGTCCTGGGCGAGCAGCATCAGCAGGGCGGTCCACCACAGGAACGGCACGCGCAGCGGGGTCAGTTCGTAGACCGCGGTGAAGACCGCCACGACCGGGATCTTCCAGAGCAGGTCGAACCCGATGCTGCCGAGGCCCATGGTGACGCCCGTGACGGCGTCCTTGGTGTCGTAGCCGGCGGCATCCTCGTCCGGATGGAGCCGGTAGCTCACCACCTCGATGACGGTGAGCAGCACAAAGGCAGGTATGGACCACAGCACGACATCGGGCAGGTTCGGCATGTGGGCACCATAGAGGCGCCTTCCGGGGTGCCGCTAGAGGTTGTTACCGATCGGTATCCATCGGGGTTACCGGCGGTTCACGAGATGATGTCCGAGCCAAGGGGAGGGCGGCGGATGACGGGCTTCGAGACGGTTCTCTTACGGGTGGCGGGCACGGCGGCGGCGACGCTGGTGAGGTCCCTCCTGGCGCGGGCCCCGGGGGCGGGCCTGACGACCGACCCGGCTCGGCCGGCCCCGCGCTGGCGCAGGCCTCCGCAGGAACTGGGCGAGGCGGAGCTCCGCCGCCTCACGGACGCGCTGGCCGACCGGCTCGGCGGGGCGGCGGCCGGGCTGCCGGAGCACGAGCGGCTGGCGGCGGTGACCGCGGTCGGCGACACCTTCGCGGCGCTCGGCCCGCTGGACGCGGAGTCCCTCTTCGCGGCGGACCTCGACCCGTCGGCGCTGGCGGCCACCCTGCCCCCGCCCCCGGCGGGCCTCGCTCCCGCCGCCGGGGCCCTGTACGGACGGCTGGTCCGGCTGTGCTGCGCGCACGCGGTGGAGTACGTGACCACCCTGCCGGGCTTCGGGGCCCGGGCGGACGTGGAACTGGTCCGGCGGACCGGCGAGTTGGCGCGAGCGGTGGACCGGCTCGGCGCCGCCGGGGACGGGGCGGCGTACGCCTTCGAGGAGCGGTACGCCGAGTACATCGCCCGCACGCACGGCCGGCTCCAGCTCTTCGGCCTCACCCTCAGCCGCTCCCGCCAGGAATGGCCGCTGGACGTGGCGTACATCAGCCTCGCGGTCAGCGGTGAGCAGGGGATGCCGGGCGACCCGGAACCCCACCGGACCCAGGTCCGGGCCGAGCAGGCCCTCGCCTCTGCCGACCGCGTCCTGCTGCGCGGCCCGGCGGGCTCGGGCAAGTCCACCCTGGTCCAGTGGCTGGCCCTGAACGCGGCCCGGCGGAGCTTCCGCCCGGAGCTCGGCGAACTGAACCGGTCCGTGCCGTTCGTCCTGCGTCTGCGCTCCCTCATCAGGTCCCAGGAACCGCCGCCGATGCCGGAGGACTTCCTGCGGGCGGCGGGCGTTCCCATGCACGGCGAGGCACCCCCCGGCTGGGCGTCGGCGCTCATGCGCAGCGGGCGGGCACTCGTCCTCATCGACGGCGTGGACGAGGTTCCGCAGAACCTGCGCAACCAGACGGAAGCCTGGCTGTGGTCGTTGGTCGGCGCCTACCCGGAAGCGCGGTACATCGTGACGACCCGGCCGGGGGCGGTTCGGGAGGACTGGCTGTCGGGCCACGGCTTCTCGCGGAGCTCCCTCCTGCCGATGGAGCGCCGGGACACGCAGGCGTTCGTCGCCCACTGGCACGACGCGGCGCGCGCCGACTGTCGCTCCGCCGAAGAGCACGACCTCCTCGGCCGGTACGAGCAGTCCCTCGTGCAGGCCGTGAGCACACGCCGTGACCTGGGACGGCTGGCGACCAACCCGTTGATGTGCGCCTTGCTCTGCGCGCTCAACCGGGACCGGCACATGCACCTTCCGCGCGCCCGCAAAGAGCTGTACGACGCCGCGCTCGACATGCTCCTCGTCCGCCGGGACAACGAGCGCGAGATCACCGGGGTCGAAGGGGTCTACCTGTCCCGGGACGAGCAGACACTGCTGCTCCAGCGGCTCGCCTATTGGCTGATCCGCAACGAGCACCTGGAGGCGGATCGCGACGAGGCCGTGGCGATGGTGGACGAATGGCTCGGCGCCATGCCCCAGGTCCGGGCGCAGGGAAGCAGCGCACAGCAGGTGTTCAACCACCTGTTGATCCGCAGCGGCCTGCTGATCGAACCCGTACCCGGCTCGGTCCAGTTCGTGCACCGGACCTTCCAGGACTACCTCGGCGCCAAAGCCGCCGTGGAGGCCCGGGACTTCGGCATGCTGGTGCGCCATGCGCACGAGGACACCTGGGACGATGTGGTCCGGATGGCCGTGGGCCACGCCCGCCCCGATGAACGCGCGGGCTTGCTCCGCCAGTTGCTCCGGCGTTCCGAGAAGGTCAAGAGCCACCGGAACCGTCTGGTGCTCCTGGCCGCGGCCTGCCTGGACCACGCTCCGGAGCTGGCCCCGGAGATCCATGGCGAAGTGCAGGCCAGGACCTCGAAGCTGCTGCCTCCACGGACCCCGGAACAGGCGGAGGACCTGGCCAAGGCCGGGGAGATGGTGCTGGAGCTGTTGCCGGGCCCCGACGGCCTGAGCGAGGCCGAAGCGGCCTCGTGCATCCGGACGGCCGCACTGGTGGGCGGGGACCGGGCGCTCCAGGTGATCGCCGGCTTCGGCCGGGACCACCGGTACGAGGTGGCGCACGAGGTGTCCGAATCGTGGGGGCGGTTCGAGACCGCCGACTACGCGGAATCGGTGCTGGCCGGCGCCTCGTCGGGCGAGGCACATCTGCACATCCGGACTCCCGAGCAACTGAAGGCGTACGAGGAGCTTTCCCGCATCCGCCGTGTTCACCTCAGCTGGAACGGGCGCGTACCTGCGGCGATCAGCAGCCGGCGGGACCTGGAGTGGCTGGTGCTCCAGGGAAATCCGGAGCTGCGGGACCTGTCTGCGCTGGCCGGGCACGACGCGCTGCGACACCTCGGAGTCTTCGACTGCCCCAAGCTGGAAGGCATCGAGCCGGTCGGCGGTCTGTCCGTGAACAGCCTGTCGTTCGGCTACGTGCCGGAGGGGATGTCACTGGCCCCGCTCGCCGGGGTCGCGGGGCTCCGCTCACTGGTCATCGGTTTCGAGCCCAAGGAACGTCGTCTCGCGGACATCCCCGCCGCGCCGGGGCTGACGAAGTTGACCTTGTGGCAGGGCGCCCGGGGGATCTCCCTCGACGGACTCGGGCGATGGCCCGCCCTGGCCTCTCTCACCGTTTCGGGCGACGCCCAGTGCGCGCAGCTCGTGGAAGGCCCGCCGCTCACCGGTCTGACCTCCCTGCAGATCCGGTTCACCACGCTGGTCGACCTCGACCACCTGCTGCCCTACCAGAACCTCAAGGAAATGATGTTGCTGCGCTGCGGACTCAACGGCGGCCTGGAACCACTGCTGAACATTCCGGCGCTCACCCGGCTGCGTCTCGCCGAGTGTGCCGGGACCGTGGACATCTCGCGCTTGGCGGGGGCGGACCACCTGCGCCTGGAACTCGACCGGCAGACCTCGTTCACCGGGATCGAGCGGATCCCACCGGAGCGGATCACGTTCTTCTGACGTGCCGCTCCGGCGGGATCCGGTGTCACCAGACGCGGACCGAGCCGCCGCGGGCGAAGGCCGGGCTGGTGGCCTCCGGGGGCACGGTCGTCAACGGCTCCGCGATGTCCGTGACCAGCGGGCCGTGCTTCGCCGCGACCGCGTCCAGCAGGGCGAGGTCGAAGCCGTACACGCGGGCCGCGTTGCCTCCGACCATCGCGGCGACCTCCTCCCGCGGGAGGCCCGCGTAGGCGATGCGGAGGCCTTCGCGGGAGAAGGGGGTGGTGCCCTCGTCGTGGGGGTAGTCGGCGCCCCACATGATCTTGTCGAGGCCGATCCGCTCCCGCAGCGGGACCTCGTGGGGGCGCATGAAGCTCGCTCCCACGAAGCAGTTGTCCCGCCAGACCTCGCTCGGGCCCCGGCCCATCGACTCCGCGAGGCCCGCCCCGAACTTGGACTCGGCCGTGGCCGACGCCGCGACCAGGCGGCCGTGGTAGTAGTCCAGCATCTCGAGCACCCCGGGGATCCATCCCGAGCCCTGCTCCGTCAGGACCAGCTTGAGGCCCGGGTGGCGGTGGAAGGCGCCGCCGAAGACGAGGTGCCACAGGGCGCGGTGCGAGAACCAGGTCGTCTCCACCATGAAGACGGCCCGGGCCGCCGGTTCGTCGCCCAGCGGCGGCGAGGCCGAGCCGCCGTGGTGGTTGACCGGGACCTCCAGCTCGTCGCAGACCGCCCAGATGGGGTCGTAGGCGGCGGAGTACAGCTCGGGGACGGTGGAGCCGGGCGGCACGCCGGGCAGCAGGATGCCGCCCGTCAGGCCCGCCTCCTTCGTGCGGCGGATCTCCCTCACCGCCGCGTCGACGTCGTTGAGGAGGATCTGGACGACCCCCGCCCGGCGCCCCGGCGCGTCCGCGCAGAAGTCCGCCAGCCAGCGGTTGTGGGCCTGGAGCCCCGCCCACCGCATCTCGTACTCGGCGGCCGTCGGCGGCTGGGCCATCAGGGAGGCCTTGGGGAAGAACGGCGGGATGGTGTTGGGGAAGACGACCTCGGCGACGATGCCGTCGGCCTCCAGCTCGGCGAAGCGCCGCGCGGAGTTCCAGTTGCGGTCGGCGGTGTCCGCGAGGAGGTCCTCGTACGGGTTCACGTACGTGGCGGCCCAGGCGTCGAAGTCCTCGTGGTGGCGCTTCTCCAGGTACGGCCTGTAGTCCAGCAGGTCGGCGCCGGCGTGGCAGTCCGCCGAGATCACCGTGTAGCGGTCCTCGGAGGTCACGGGTTCACCCCCAGTACGGGGAAGTCGTTGCCGCTCAGCCAGTGGCGGCCCACCTCGCGCGAGCGGGCCCAGGAGGCCTCGACCGCCGCCTGGTCCGGGGACTGGCCCAGTTCCGCCGGGGTGGGGCCGATCCGGCGGGCGATCGGGGCCAGCTTCGCGGTGTCGAAGCCGAAGACCTCGGCGGCCGCGAGTCCCAGCATCCGGCGGGTCTCCGCGACCGGGATGTCGTGGAAGGTGTTCTTCAGCCAGGTCCGGGTGTTCGGCCAGGTGCCCTCGGGGTGCGGGAAGTCGGAGCCCCACAGGATGTTGTCCACGCCGATCTCGTACCGCTGCGCCAGCTCGCGGCGCTTGGTGTTCGTCGCGCAGATGAAGACCTGGCGGTCCAGGTACTCGCTCGGCGGCCGCTTCAGCTCCTCGAACGGCGAGAGCTTCTTGCCGCCGTGCGCGCCGAGGTAGAGCCGGTCCATGAACCACAGCTGGTTCGGCAGCCACCAGCAGCCCGCCTCGGCGACGCCGAACCGCAGGCCGGGGTGCCGCTCGAAGACGCCCGACCAGAGCAGGAACCACAGCGGCCGGGCCGGCCACCAGGTGACCTCGGAGACGAAGATGCCCAGGTGGTCGCCGTATTCGTGGCGCGGCGAGGACCCGGAGTGGGTGACGATCGGCATCTGCGTCTCGGCGGCCGCCGCCCAGACGGGGTCGTAGCGTCGGTCGTGGTAGGGCGCCTTGTCCACCCACATCGCGGGGATCATCAGCGCGCCCAGCCCGGACTCCTTGGCCCGGTGGATCTCGGCGACGACCTTCTCCGGCTCGCCCGTGATGGGGAGCAGGGCGACTCCGCAGTGGCGCTCGGGGTTCTGCCCGACGAACTCGGCGAGCCAGCGGTTGTGCGCCTGGGCGCCCGCCATGCCGAGCTCGGGGTCCTGGTCGCCGGAGAGACCGAGGCCCACTCCGAAGGGGGCGGCGGTCTGGCTGTCGACGGCGTCCGCGTCGGGGAAGACGACCTCGGCGGCCACGCCGTCGCCGTCGAGTTCCTTCAGCCGTCGGCCGGCGTCCCAGCCACCTTTGAGGCCTTCCTCGTGGTCGTGGAACCACTTCTCGGCGAAGGCCTCGTTGCGGACGCCCAGGCGGGTGGCCTCCGCGCGGCGGGTGTCGCGTTCGCCGAGGAACTCGTCGAACTGGGGGTGGAAGCGGGAATCCAGGTAGGGCCGGTACTGCTCGGTGGGCAGGCCCGCGTGGCAGTCGGAGGAGATGATCAGGTACGGGTCTTCGTTCGTACTCACCACAGACGCCCCTCAGTCGAGGATGAAGCTTTCCAGGTAGGCGGGGTTGGACCGGTCGAGCATCGACTGCGACCGGGCGCGGATCTGCCGGTCGCTGTGCTCGCCGGCCGGGAGCATCCAGAAGCGGTCGGCGCGGATGCCGTCGACGACGTGCTCGGCGACCTCCTCGACCGGGGTGAACCGCACCTCGTGGCCGGCCTTCCTCATCGCCGCCTCGTACTGGTCGAGGCTGCGGTACGGGGCCTTGCGCGGCCGTTCCTTCGCGTACCGCTCGGGCCGGTTGCGGTGCGACTCCCACAGCCCGGTGCGCAGCATGTGCGGTCCGGGGAAGAGGACGGAGGCCCCGACCGCGGCGCCCTCCGCCTTGAGGTGGGCGTAGAGCGACTCGGTCATGGTGACCACGGCCGCCTTGGTGACGGCGTACACGGAGGCGGTGGGCAGGGGGGCGATGCCGCCGTCACCGGAGGAGGTGTTGACGACGTGGCCGGGGCCGCCGGCCGCGATCATGCGGGGGACGAAGGCCTGGATGCCGTGGAAGACCCCCCACACGTTGACGGAGAAGGCCCACTTCCAGTCATTGGGCTCGTGCTCCCACATCCGGCCCTCGGCTCCGGAGCCGACGCCCGCGTTGTTGCAGAGCACGTGCACGGCGCCGAAGGTCTCGAAGGCGGCGTCGGCCAGCGCGACCACGGAGTCGCGGTCGCTGACGTCGACCACCCTGGCGAGGACCTGGGACCCGTCCGCGACGAGTTCGTCCGCGGCCTTGCGCAGGGCCGACTCCTCCACGTCCGCGAGGACCACCTTCAGCCCTTCGGCGGCGAAGCGGCGGGCCATCGCGAGGCCGATGCCACTGGCGGCTCCGGTGACGACGGCCACCTGTCCTGGTTCGAGTCGCATGTCAGCCCCTCCCCCCTGACGATCCCTCCGGGGGCGCGTCGAGGATCTGCATGGGGTCGTCGTAGCGCTGGTGGATGTACGGGAGCAGGGCCCGGGCACTGACCCGCTCCACGACCCGGCCCTTCTGGTCGGTGGTCTTCTCGCCGATGGTGATCTCCACGATCCGGCGGACGGGAAGGTCGGCGACCGGGTCGAACATCGACTCCCGCAGCACGACGTCGCCGGTGATGTGCTCCAGCTTGCGGACCTTCTCGTTGCGCGTGCAGTGCACCAGCACCGGGTCGGCGTCGAAGCCCGAACCGCCCACCGCCGGGAGGAACTTGAAGTAGAAGTCGGTCTTCCTGGTGGGCTCGGGCAGCGGCAGCGCGCGGTCCACCGCACCGCGCACCTCGACGAAGGCGATGCCGTGCCGGGCGAGCGAGGCGCGTACGACGAGGCCGTCGCGCTCCACGGTGACCTCGCCCAGTTTCTTCGGCTCGCCGAAGACCTCGCGGCCGCCGGTCAGGGCGCGCTCGTGGGTCATCGGCATGACCAGGGGGTACCAGCCCTCGACCCCGTCGTGCCGGGCGGCGACGGCCACCGAGCCGGCGCCGAGCGGGTATCCGGGCAGGTCGACCTTGCTGATGTTGGCCCGTACGAGGGGCCGGTCGGCCGGTTTGAGCGGCGGCGGCAGGACGGCCGCCACCACGTCGGGGTCGGTCTCCCAGACGGCCACGACGCCGGTGGACCAGATATCGGGGAGCTTCGAGCTCTTCTCGCGCGACGCCGCGATCTCGGCCTCGGTCCGCGCTCCGTACCGTACGCGTGCCATCTATCGCACCATCCCTCGTCTCGGGGGGTCGGGTCTGTAACACAGTTACACCGCCACCGATGAAGGGTAAAGACCCCTGCACGGAACAGAACTGACGATCCGACAGATTGGTGGTGGGGCGACCGTGGCCAGAACCACGCTCACCCGCGACGAGGTACTGGAGGCCGCCGCCTCGCTGGTCAAGCAGCACGGCCCGGCCGCCCTCACCATGCGCAAGCTCGCCGCCGAGCTGGGCACCGCGGTGACGTCCATCTACTGGCACGTCGGCAACCGCGAGTCCCTCCTCGACGCGCTCGTGCAGCGCACCGTCGACGAGATGGGCGCCATCCGGCCGGCCGGCCGCACCCCCGCCGATCGGATCCTGGCCGTGGCCCGGATCCTGCGCCGCGAACTGCGCGCACGTCCGCACCTGATCGCGATGGTCCACGAACGCGGGCTCACCGAGCGGATGTTCCTGCCCGCCCAGCAGGCGCTCGTCCACGAGGTGCACGCCGCCGGGCTGCGCGGCGCCCGGGCGGCGGACGCGGTGCGCGCCGTCCAGTTCCAGGTCGTCGGGTACCTCCTCGTCGAACGCAACCGCGAGCGCGCTCCCGCGCAGTCCCCGGCCGAGAGCGAGCTCTGGGACCCCGCCGCGGCCCCCCACGATCCGGCCCTCGCCCGCGCCCTGGCCCGCCCGGCGGACCCGGACCGGCTGTTCCTGCTGTCGGTACGGGCCCTGGTGCACGCCCTGCTCACGCCGGACCCGTAGACCGGCCGCCGCCCGTCCCGACGGCGGGGAGTCGCCGGCGCGGCCACGGCTGTCGGTGTGGGCCGATATCCTCTGTGACCATGCTCGCCGACCGTACGACCGCAGAGACGATGTGGCCGACCGCGTACCCACAGGGGTACGCGGTCGTCGACGTGGAGACCACCGGACTCGCTCGCGACGACCGGATAGTCTCCGCCGCCGTCTACCGGCTCGACGCCCAGGGCAATGTGGAGGACCACTGGTACACGCTGGTCAACCCGCGGCGGGATCCGGGACCGGTGTGGATCCACGGGCTGACGAGCGCGATGCTCGCCGACGCGCCGCTCTTCGAGGACATCGCCGAGGAGTTCGCCGGCCGGCTCGCGGACCGGGTGCTGGTCGCGCACAACGCCATCTTCGACTGGCAGATGATCGCCCGGGAGTACGCGCGGGCCGCGGCGACCGCGCCGGTCCGTCAGCGGCTGTGCACCATCGCCCTGTCGAAGGAACTGAACCTGCCGCTGCCCAACCACAAGCTGGAGTCGCTCGCCGCGCACTTCGGCGTGGTCCAGCAGCGCGCCCACCACGCGCTCGACGACGCCCGGGTGCTCGCGGAGGCGTTCCGTCCCTCGCTGCACGCGGCCGCGCAGAACGGCGTACGGCTGCCCCTGCTGGAATGCCGGCCGCTGACCGAGTGGTCGGACTCCGCCGCCACCCCGCGGGTGGGGTACCAGTCCTCCTACCGCGGCAGCAGCTGGCGGCCCTCGCGCAAGCGCCCGCCGTGCCCGCACCCCAATCCGGGGCGCTTCGAGGACGGCAAGCCGCTGAAGCAGGGCATGCGGATCGCCTTCTCCGGTGACACCTCGGTGGAGCGGGAGCTGCTGGAGGACCGGGCGGTCGAGGCGGGCCTGCACATCGCGACGAGTGTGTCGCGGCTCACCAGTCTCCTGGTGACCAACGACCCCGACTCGGCGACCTCCAAGACGGTCAAGGCGAAGAGCTTCGGCACCCCGGTCGTCGACGAGGCGGCCTTCACCCAACTGCTGCGGGACGTGGCCCCGGCCGAGTCCTGAACCGGGCGGCCGTTGCGCCGGCCGGGTGCAGGCGCGGCGACTCACCCCGCTGGATCTTGTTCCCTTCCTTCCCCGTGCGCAGCATTCGGCCCATGGCACGTTGTGAGGTCTGCGGAAACGATTACGGCATGTCCTTCGAGGTGCACGCGCAGGGCGCCGTGCACGTCTTCGACTGCTTCTCCTGCGCCATCCACCGCATGGCGCCCGTCTGCGAGCACTGCCGGGTCTCGATCATCGGCCAGGGCGTCGAGGTCGAGGGGCAGTGGTTCTGCGGGGCGCACTGCGCCCGGGCGGAGGGGAAGGTGGGCATCGTCGACCGCGTCTGATCCGTCCGGCCCCTCCCGACCCGCCCGACCCCGGACGGCCACCCGGCTGCCGGGGTCCTTCGCGCTGCGGGTACCGTCGTGGGCGTGTACCGCTTTGTGCTGACCCGGCAGTGGGTGTTCCTCACCCTGATCGCCCTCGCCCTCATCCCCGTGATGATCAAGCTGGGGTTCTGGCAGTACCACCGCCATGAGCACCGGGTCACGCAGAACCAGCTGATCGAGGCGAACCTGCGGGCGAAGCCGGTACCCGTGACCGAGGTCACCTCCCCCGGGCACCGGGTGCCCCGCGCCGACTTCTGGCGCGCGGTCACCGCGACCGGCACGTACGACACCGCGCACGAGGTCGTCGTACGGATGCGCACCGACAACGACGACAAGGTCGGCTTCCACGTCCTGACCCCGCTGGTCCTCTCCGACGGCCGGGTGGTCCTGGTCAACCGGGGCTGGGTGCCCGGCGGCGACGACCCGCGCGCCTATCCGCCGGTGCCGGCCGCGCCCGGCGGCGAGGTCACCGTCACCGGCCGGCTGAAGGCCGACGAGACCAGCGGCGGCAGCGGTATCAAGGACCGCAAGGGCCTGCCGGACCGTCAGGTGATGCTGATCAACAGCACGCAGCAGGCCGAGTACCTGGGCCGGACCGTCCTCGGCGGGTACATGGAGCTGACCGCTCCGCAACCGCCGGAGGGCGGCCCGGAGACCATCGCCGACCCCGACCACGACTCGATCGGCCCGCACATGGCGTACGCCGTCCAGTGGTGGCTGTTCACCGGCGCGGTTCCGGTGGGCTGGGTGATCCTCGTACGCCGCGAGAAGCGCGAGCGCGAGGAGGAGGCGACCGGGGCCGAAGCCTCCCGGCAGGAGCCGGCGACGGCGTAGCGTGTCGGCATGGATCTTGGACTGAAAGACCGTGTCTACATCGTCACCGGGGCCACGCGCGGCCTCGGTCTCGCCTCCGCCCGGGAACTGACCGCCGACGGCGCGAAGGTCCTGCTGACGGGCCGTGACGAGAAGCGGGCGGCCGACGCGGCCGCCGGGCTCGGCCCGAACGCGGCCGGGGTGGCGGCCGACAACTCCGACCCGGAGGCCGCCGCACGGCTCGTCGCCACCGCGCGGGAGCGTTTCGGCCGCCTCGACGGCATCCTCATCAGCGTCGGCGGCCCGGCGCCGGGCTTCGCGGCGGACAACACCGACGCGCAGTGGTCGGCGGCCTTCGAGTCGGTCTTCCTGGGAGCGGTCCGCCTCGCCCGGGCGGCCGCCGCCGAGCTGGGCGAGGGCGGGGTCATCGGCTTCGTCCTGTCGGGCTCGGTGCACGAGCCGATCCCCGGCCTGACCATCTCCAACGGCCTGCGCCCGGGTCTGGCGGGCTTCGCGAAGTCCCTCTCGCTGGAGCTCGGCCCGCGCGGCATCCGGGTCGTCGGCCTGCTTCCGGCGCGCATCGACACCGACCGGGTGCGCGAGCTCGACGCGCTGTCGGGTGACGCGGCGGCCGCTCGGGCCGGGAACGAGTCCCGCATCCCGCTGCGCCGCTACGGCGCCCCGGAGGAGTTCGGCCGTACGGCGGCCTTCCTGCTCTCCCCGGCGGCGTCGTACCTGACGGGCGTCATGCTGCCGGTCGACGGCGGCTCCCGGCACGGCTTCTGACCTGCCGAGAGCCCCGCGTGATCGGCAGGACGCCCCTACGTCACGCGCTGGGCCCGGTGGGACGTCACCTTGAGGCGGGCCTCCGCGGGGAGTTCCGGGAGGCCCGCCGAGGTACGGGCATGGGTCAGCACCGGGCCCGCCACGGCGGCCAGGGCGTCGGCGGGGACCGCGTGGGGTTCCAGTTCCAGCGCGACCCGCAGCGCCGGCGACCCGCGCCGTCCGCGCAGGGCGACCCGGCAGCCGGCGACCCCGTCCACGGCGCCGGCCTCCGCGGCCACCGCCTCCTCCAGCGCACGCCCGCGCAGCAGCGCGAACGCCCCGTCCCCGGTGTCCACGACCACCGCTCCCAGCCGGGAGCGCCGCAGTTGGGACAGCAGCCACCACAGCGCCAGCAGCACGCACACGGCGAGTCCGGCGACCACCGCCCACCACCACCAGCCGTCGGCGTGCCAGTACCGGCTCCGGGTCGCCTCGCTCAGTAGCGGCGCGTGGCGGCCGTGCAGCGGCCACACACCCGTCAGCACCACGATCCCCACCGCCAGCAGGACCGCTCCGGCCACCGCCAGCAGGATCCGGTTCACCGTCCTGAGCACCCCGTCACCTCCTGACCCGTACCCGCGGCTGCGGCGGGTGCGCGAGCCCCAGTTCCTCGATGCCGACGGCCAGGACGGCGTCCAGGTCGGCCCGTACGTCGTCCAGGTCGCGGAAGTGCGAGGTGGCCCGCACCCCGACGTGGGACCGGCGCACCTTGACCCGGACGGACCGCACCCCGGACACCTCCATGGCCCGGTCCCGCAGGATCTGCGCGGCGTCCTTGCGGCCGAGCCCGGCCCGTACGCGTGCCCCCGTGACCGGCTCGTCCGGCTCGTCCGGCTCGTCCGGCTCGTCCGGCTCGTCCGGGGGCAGCATCGGCAGGATCCCCCGGAGCCCTGGGGCGAACGCCAGCAACAGGAGCACCGCCCCGGCCAGGGCGGCGGCCCCGGCGATCAGCTGCACCCCCAGGTCCGCGGGGGTGTGCGTCGCGAGCCGGTCGGCGAGTTCGCGGCGCCAGCTCATCCCGGGCCGGTCGGCCCGCACCGCGGCCAGGTCGTACAGGAACAGGCCCGCCACCCCGAGGACGACCAGGGCGCTGAGCGCGGCGGGGATCCGCCGGGAGGAGCGGAACCGGTGGACCCGGCCGGAGCGGGGGGCCTTCACCGCAGCCGCCGGTCCCGCCCGTGGGCGGTCCGGGTGTGGGTGGTCCGGGTGTGGGTGGAGTGCAGGTGCTCGATGTCGATGTCCACCTCGGGTACGGACATCGACGCGCACTCCTCGACACGGAGCGCGACCTGGCGGCGCACGGCCGCACACTGCGCGGCCAGGTCGGAGGGGTAGTCCACCTCCAGGCTCACCCGGACCCGCGCGATGTCGTGGTGCACGGTGACGGTGGCGTGCGCGGGCGCGCCCGAGGTCGTGCCGAGCGCCTCCCGGGCGGCCTGGGCCGCGATCTTGGCGACGACCCGGTCCGCGATCCGGGTGGACCCGCGGTCGGCGGGGGCGACCCTGGGCGCGCCGGGGCGCGGCGGGCCGCTGCTACTGCCGGTGCCGGCGGTGCTGCCGGTGCCACTGCTGCTGCTCATGGGCGCCTCACCCGCGCCGGTCGCCGCGGCGGCGGAACAGGTCCCCGGGTTCCAGGTCCCCGTCGAGGAACCGGCCCGCGACGAAGCCGATGGCGCCGAGGGCGGCCACCAGCAGGAAGGCTCCGAAACCGCCGAAGTAGCCGGCGAACGCCAGGGCCATGCCGGCGAACAGTCCGGCGATCGCCATGCTCATGCGGACTCCTCTCGGCTACTGGAGACGGGATTCCGGTTCCTCGTCGGGCTCATCCGGCAGCTTGACGTCGCTGACCGCGATGTTGACCTCGACGACCTCCAGGCCCGTCATCCGCTCGACCGCCGAGATGACGTTCTCCCGGACCGCCCGTGCCACGTCGCGGATCGAGACGCCGTATTCCACGACGATCTCCAGGTCGAGGGCCGTCTGGACCTCGCCGACCTCCGCCTTGACCCCGCGGCCGACGCCGGCCTTGCCGCCGCCGGGCACCCGGTCGCGGACGGCTCCGAAGGTACGGGAGAGGCCGCTGCCGCTGCCCATGGCGTGCACGCCGACCACCTCGCGGGCGGCCAGTCCGGCGATCTTCTCGACCACGCCGTCGGCGATGGTCGTGCGTCCCCGTTCGCCGGGCTCCCTGCCGGAGCCCCCTGCTGCGGTTTCGGTCATCGCGTGTCCCTTCACGTGGATAGCGGACTCACTCCGCACCACGTTAGGCGCCGGGCCGCGCCCGCGCTCCGGGACTACGCCGGTCGGCTGGCCGACTTTCGCCGGGGCGCCGACCGGGACGCGGCCGTCAGTCGGAGAGACCCGCCAGATCCCGCAGGCGGCGGGCCTGCGCCGCGCGCTCGGCGGCGCGCTGATCGTCGTACGGGCGGGACGGGGCGGAGCGCAGCAGCGTCTTCGTCTCGATCACGGCGTCCCGCGGCGGGGCGAGCAGGGCGGTGGTGAGGTCCTGGACGGCTGCGTCGAGTTCGTCCGCCGGGACCACGAGGTTGGCGAGGCCGACCCGCTCCGCCTCCTCGGCATGCACGAAGCGGCCCGTCGCGCAGATCTCGAGCGCGCGGGCGTAGCCGACCAGGGAGGTCAGGGGCTGGGTACCGGCCAGGTCGGGGACCAGACCGAGGCTGGTCTCGCGCATGGCGAACTGCACATCGTCCGCGACCACGCGCAGGTCGCACGCGAGCGCGAGCTGGAAGCCGGCGCCGATCGCGTGCCCCTGCACGGCGGCGACGGAGATGATGTCGTTACGCCTCCACCAGGTGAATGCCTCCTGGTACTCGGCAATCGTGGAGTCGAGCAGTTCGTCCGAACCGCGTGCCAGATCGAGGAAGGACGGCTCGCCCTCGAAACCTTCGGGGGTGAACGCCTGCCGGTCGAGCCCTGCGGAGAAGGACTTGCCCTCACCGCGCAGCACGACGACCCGGACGGTGCCCGGCAACAACCTCCCGGCCTCGGCCAAAGCCCGCCAGAGCGCGGGGGATTGGGCATTTCGCTTGGCCGGATTGGTCAGTGTCACCGTGGCGACCGTGTCGTCGACGGTGAGTCGTACGCCGTCCTTGTCGAGCAGAGCCATCTTTCATGCCTCCGGTGTGCAGTCGGCCGCAAGCTCGGCCTAAGTGACTGCACAGTAACCACCCAGCCGACCGGAAGGCCGACCGGGGGTCACCGAAGGAATCGTCGGATCATGATGAACCTTGAATCCGTTGACGCGTCGGAACCGATGGGACCGGGGTCAGGCCGTAGCCGCCTTCTTGCCACGCGTCGCGCCTCCGCGACCACGCAGCGAAACCCCGGACTCACTGAGCATCCGGTGGACGAATCCGTAGGACCGGCCGGTCTCTTCGGCCAGCGCCCGGATACTCGCACCGGAGTCGTACTTCTTCTTCAGGTCTGCCGCGAGCTTGTCGCGCGCGGCGCCGGTTACCCGGCTGCCCTTCTTCAGAGTCTCGGCCACCCGTGCCTCCTCATGGGAAGTGCGCTCTGGACTTCTCATGATCACCCCTCCCACGCTTCCTGGCCACCCATTCAGCAAGGTCGGTACGACGGCATTTCCCGAGGGGTGGACGCCCGAGCAGAACGGAATCTCCCCTTCCGCCGCATGACTTCCGTCACACTCCGCTGCCCTCGCCGGGAATCGCCAGGTCAGGGGCGCGGAACCGGAAAACGAACGACCCCGGTCGCGCACCCTCACGGGTGCGGCCGGGGCCGTCGTACGACGCGCAACGGTACGAGACCGTCTCACTCAGATGATGGATCACCCGTGAGCCGAATGATCCATAAGGAATTGGATCAGAAGCGGAACGGGAACCGGAACCCGGTCAGGCGAGGGCCACCAGGTCCCGGTAGTCCGGTCCCCACAGGTCCTCGACGCCGTCCGGGAGCAGGATGATCCGCTCCGGCTCCAGCGCCTCGACGGCGCCCTCGTCGTGCGTGACGAGGATGACGGCGCCCTTGTACGTGCGCAGCGCGCCCAGGATCTCCTCGCGGCTGGCCGGGTCGAGGTTGTTCGTCGGCTCGTCGAGGAGGAGCACGTTCGCCGAGGAGACGACCAGCGTGGCCAGGGCGAGACGGGTCTTCTCGCCACCGGAGAGCACCCCGGCGGGCTTGTCCACGTCGTCGCCGGAGAACAGGAACGATCCGAGGGTCTTGCGCACCGCGACGAGGTCCAGGTCGGGCGCGGAGGAGCGCATGTTCTCCAGCACGGTGCGCTCGGGGTCGAGCGTCTCGTGCTCCTGCGCGTAGTAGCCGAGCTTGAGGCCGTGGCCGGGGACGACGCTGCCGGTGTCCGGCTTCTCGGTGCCCGAGAGCAGCCGCAGCAGGGTGGTCTTGCCGGCACCGTTGAGGCCGAGGATGACGACGCGGGAGCCCTTGTCGATGGCCAGGTCGACGTCGGTGAAGATCTCCAGCGAGCCGTACGACTTCGACAGGCCCTCGGCGGTCAGCGGGGTCTTGCCGCAGGGCGCCGGGTCCGGGAAGCGGAGCTTGGCGACCTTGTCGGAGACTCGGACGGCCTCCAGGCCCGCGAGCAGCCGGTCGGCGCGCTTGGCCATGTTCTGCGCGGCGACGGTCTTGGTGGCCTTGGCGCGCATCTTGTCGGCCTGCGAGTTCAGGGCCGCGGCCTTCTTCTCGGCGTTCTGGCGCTCGCGCTTGCGGCGCTTCTCGTCGGCCTCGCGCTGCTGCTGGTAGAGCTTCCAGCCCATGTTGTAGACGTCGATCTGGGAGCGGTTGGCGTCCAGGTAGAAGACCTTGTTGACGACGGTCTCGACGAGGTCGACGTCGTGGGAGATGACGATGAAGCCGCCGCGGTAGGTCTTCAGGTAGTCGCGCAGCCAGACGATCGAGTCGGCGTCGAGGTGGTTGGTGGGCTCGTCGAGGAGCAGGGTGTCGGCGTCCGAGAAGAGGATCCGGGCGAGCTCGACGCGGCGGCGCTGACCACCGGAGAGGGTGTGCAGCGGCTGGCCGAGCACCCGGTCGGGCAGGCCCAGGGCGGCCGAGATGGTCGCGGCCTCCGCCTCGGCGGCGTACCCGCCCTTGGTCAGGAACTCCGTCTCCTGGCGCTCGTACTGCTTCATCGCCTTGTCGCGGGTGCCGCCGCTGCCGGTGGCGATGCGCTCCTCGTTGGCGCGCATCTTCTTGATCAGCACGTCGAGACCGCGCGCGGACAGGATCCGGTCGCGGGCCAGTACGTCGAGGTCGCCGGTGCGCGGGTCCTGCGGGAGGTAGCCGACCTCGCCCGATCGGGCGATCGAGCCGGCGGCGGGCTGGCCCTCGCCCGCGAGGCATTTGGTGAGGGTGGTCTTGCCCGCTCCGTTGCGGCCGACCAGGCCGATGCGGTCGCCCTTGGCGACACGGAAGGAGGCGGACTCGATAAGGACGCGGGCGCCGGCGCGCAGCTCGACGCCGGTGGCGGTGATCACGGAAATACTCCAGGGCGGGTGGGGACGGCGGAAGGGGGGCAGGACGCGAAGCTTCGACGCCGCTAATCCGCGAGGAGATTTGCCATGAGAGACATTCTACCGGGGGTGTGCAACTGGTTTCCGGGCCCCGTCCGGGCTGCCCGGTGACCGGACGCAGCCTCTCCGCTGTCCCCCGTACGGCCCAGTCGCCCCTCGGGTGACCGAGGCGCGTATCGGAATGAATGGGCTGATACTCGCCGCATGGGCGGAGAGGCGACCGCACCTGCTTCACGAGTGGAGGGCGGTGCGGGATGCAGTTCGACGACGACGCCAGACTCGACGGCTCCGAGGTCGAGGACAGGCGCGGCGGCAGCCGCATCCCGGGCGGGAAGGCCACGGTGGGCGGCGGCATCGTCGGCCTCATCGCGCTGGTCATCGGGCTGCTGTTCGGTGTCGGACCGGACCAGCTGGGACTGTCCCCCGGGGACACGGAACCGTCACCGGCCTCCTCGTCCCTCAACGAGGTGCAGCAGGCCTGCACGTCGGGGCGGGACGCGAACACCCGGGAGGACTGCCGGCTGGTGGCGGTCGTCAAAAGCACCCAGGCCTTCTGGAGGCAGGAGTTCGCCCGGCGCGGCGGCCGGTACAGCCCGGCGAACACGGTGTTCTTCGACAACCGGGTGAACACCGCGTGCGGGATGGCGACCGAGGCGGTCGGCCCCTTCTACTGCCCCGCGGACCGCAAGGTCTATCTGGACCTCGACTTCTTCAACGACCTGCGGACGAAGTTCGGCGCGACCGGCGGCCCCTTCGCGCAGGCGTACGTCATCGCCCACGAGTACGGGCACCACATCCAGAACCTGACCGGAACCCTCCAGCGGGCCCAGGACGGCAGGCAGGGCGCGAACAGCAACGCGGTCAAGGTCGAGCTGCAGGCCGACTGCTACGCGGGGGTGTGGGCGCACAACGCCACGAACGTCGCCGACGCCTCCACGGGCCGGCCGCTGATCAAGACCCTCACCGAGGACGACATCAGGGACGGGCTGGACGCGGCGGCCGCGGTCGGCGACGACCGGATCCAGGAGAAGTTCCAGGGCCGGGTGACCCCGGAGTCCTGGACCCACGGCTCCGCCGAGCAGCGGCAGCAGTGGTTCTACCAGGGCTACCGGACCGGCGACATGGCCCAGTGCAACACCTTCCGCTGACTGTCGGCGGCGCCTGCCATGCTGTGTGACGCGGGTCACCGTCACGAGAGGGAGTGATCGTCATGGCAGGCGTTCCGTCCATCTGTCCCACCCTGGTCTACCGCGACGCCAAGGCGGCCATCCGGCTGCTGACCGAGGCGTTCGGGTTCAGTCAGGTCGCCGTCTACGAGGGTGAGGACGGCTCGGTGATGCACGCCGAGCTGGCGTACGGCAACGGCATGGTGATGCTGGGCAGCTCGGGCAGCGGCGGGGCCTTCGACAAGGCCATGCAGGGCGCCGGCCCCTCGGGGGTCTATGTCGTGGTCGAGGACGTGGACGCCCACCACCGGCGGGCCGTCGAGCACGGCGCGGAGATCCTGATGGAACCCACCGACCAGGACTACGGCTCCCGCGACTACATGGCACGCGACGCCGAGGGCAACGTCTGGAGCTTCGGGACGTACGCGCCGCAGGTCTGACCCCTGTCGGCGCGCACGCCCCTTGCCCGCGGAGTCACTCGCCGCCGGTGTGGACCTGGAAGGCGGCCCGGCGGACGGCCTTGGCCAGCGTCGGGTCGGGGTGGGCGGCGGCCAGCGCGACCAGGACCTGCACGGTGCGCGGGTGGCCGACCGCGCGGACCTCGTCCAGCAGCCGGGGAACGGTGGTGCGGACGGCCGAGTCCAGGTGGCGGGCCAGCAGCTCGGCCTCGCCGTGGTCGGCGATGGCGGCCGCGGTGTCCACCCACAGCCAGGTCGATTCCTCGGCGGTCAGGACGTACTGCGCCTCGTCGGGGTCGATCCCGTCGTGCTCGGCGAGCCAGAGCAGGGCGTAGGGGCGCAGGGCGGGCTCGCGCACGGCGGCGCGCACCTCGGGCTCGGCGGGGGCGCCGACCACGCGCAGCGCCTCGAAGGCGAGACCGCGCAGCAGGGCGTCCTCGCCGCGGGCCGCCTGCAGCAGCTCGGCCACGGCGTGGCCGACGGGCCGGGCGGCGAGCCAGGCCTGGTACTCGGCGCGGGCCGGGCCGGGGGTGAGCCGCGCGCAGCCGTGCAGCATGGCGGCGGCGGACTGCTCGATGTTCCCGGCGGGGCTCTGCGCCGCGACGCAGATCTGCTCCAGCTTGACCCAGACGGCCCAGCTGCCGAGCGGGGTGAGCGTGGCCCGGGCGGGGCCGAGGGTGACGGCGTCCACGGCGGCGAGCCCGCCGAGCGCCCAGCGCAGCAGCCGGGCGAGTGGGACGGGGCGGGCCTCGGCCGAGCCGGCCGCGGACGTCAGTGCCGTCGCGGGCTCGGCCTCGTAGGGGATCTCGCACCGCTCGTCGCGCAGTTCGGTGACGCGCTGCCCGAGCAGGTCGAGCAGGTCGGGGACGGTCACCGGGCCGGCGGAGAGCTGGAGCAGGGAGAGGAGCTGGGGCATCGCCTCGACGACCTCGGCGACGGCCGAGGGGGCGATGTCCGCGGGTGCGGGATGGACCAGCGACCAGGCATCGAAAAGGGCGACCCAGCCGCGCAGTACGGCGGTGTCGTCGCGGTCCCAGGCGCGCAGCCGCCAGCCGGGGCGGGCGTGGCCGCCGTGCACCTCGACCAGTCCGGCGAGCCGCGCGCGGTCCCAGCCGACCCGGATCTGGCCGTGCGTCAGTCCCAGTTCTCCGGCGGCGCGTTCGACGTCGGCGGCGGGCAGGGCGCCCGTGGGCGCGGGCCGGCCGCCGTCTCCGGCACCGAGGTTGAGCTCGGCCCAGCGGGTCAGGCGTACGGCGTCGGCGAGCGAGGCCCGGGCCCGGTTCGCGAGGTCGGCCGTGGCGGGCGTACCCGCCGGGGGCCTGGGCGCGGGCCGGGTACGTCGGTCGGTCACCGCCTTGCGGGCCGCGGCGACGGAGCGCGGCGAGACGAGTCGGAGTCTGGAGTCGCGAGCCAACTGCTCATCAGGCTTTCGGGACGTCACGGAAGCAGTCTCGCCCGTCACTGGCCGAAAGCCCAAACGGAACCGGTCGTTGCCGCCGGCGACCCGCAGTGCAGACCGGGACAAGCCGCCCGCAGGACTCCGTCCGTCACAGGGCCTTCACATGACGGACCTCGGCACATGGCTCTTCACAGCCGTTCGCGCGGCCGCTCGACCGGCCCTTTCTCCGACCTTCGCCCGGCCTTCGCCCGGCCTTCGCACAAGACCGGCCTTCACATGAGCGGGGTGAGGAAGCGGCGCAGGGCCTCCTCGTAGCCGGCCGGGTCGGCGTTCCACATCGCGCCGTGCCCGGCCCCGCTCACGGTGTGCAGGGTGACGAGATCGGGGCGGGCCGCGGCGAGCCGGCGGGAGGGCCCCCAGGGGGCGAGCGCGTCGTCCGGGCCGTGGAAGATCAGTACGGGGACGCGCAGTGCGCCGGGGTCCGCACCCGCCGGCCGGCGGTCGGCGCGCAGGCCCGCACGGCCCTCGGCGGCCCGGACCGCCAGCGGCAGCACCACGGCCGGAGTGCCGCGCGCGGCGGCGAGCCCGCGCAGGGTGGTGTGCCAGTCGAGCACGGGCGAGTCCAGCACCAGCCCGGAGATCAGGTGGGCCAGCGCCGAGCGCTCGGCCGCGTGCAGGGCCATGGTGGCGCCGATGGACCAGCCGTGCAGGATCACCCGGCGGGCTCCGTAGCGCACGGCGTAGCGGATGGCGGCGTCCAGGTCCCGCCATTCCGATTCACCGAGGTGGCCGAGGCCGTCCGGGGAGGCGGGGGCGCCGAGGTCGCCCCGGTAGCCGAGGTCCAGGACCGGCAGCCGGTGGCGGTGCAGGAGGGGCATGACCACCATCGGGTGCTCACGGCTGCTGCCGAGCCCGTGCACGGTGATCACCCAGGTGTCACGGATCCCGGGCACGAACCAGGCGGGCAGGGCGCCCAGCTCCCCGGGGATGTCCACGTCGGCGTGGTCGAGCCCGAGGGCGGTGCCCGGGTTGCCGACGTACACCTGGGGGGTGAGGGAGACGCGGGTGCCGGGGTGGAGGGCGCCGTGGGTGACGGAGACGAGCCGTCGTACGACGGCGTCCGGGCCGGGGTCGGCGTCGGGGAGCACCGGGCCGACGACGGCGTGCACGCCGGGTGCGACCAGGCCGTAGGTGCCGGGCCGCAGCGAGGCGAGCGAGCGGGTCAGCGTGATCGTGCCGGCGCCGGTGGAGTGGACGCCGAGCTTCGGCCCGCCGGGGAGCGGACGTCCGGGTTCGGGCCGCAGGGCCGCGTCGGCGGCGTACCTGCCGACGGCGACGGCGGCCGCGCCGGCACCCAGGAGGGTCGTGGTGACGGCCGCAGCCGTTGCTGTCGCGGTTCGCACGGCTCCAGTGTCGGGGCGCGACCGCGGGCGGGCCACCGGAGGAGATCCCTCCACCGCAGGCGCGGAGGAAGTGATCTAGGTCTCATTCGAGGCCCGGGGGGCGGGATCGCATACACGGCGACCCCCTGCGGAGGGGTTCATTCACCCGGCTTTGACGTGCATTAATGGCGTTATCTACGCCAGAATCAGGACGAATGGCCCGATCACACCCTGACCCAGTACACCGCTCCGCCCGAGTCAGTTCACCTTCCGTTCATCCAGGTTGCCTACGGTCGCCGAGCCACTGACGTCAAACAGAAGCCTGGGTAAATGGAGCACATAACGCTTCTCCTCGGGATCGTGATCATTACCGCTCTCGTGTTCGACTTCACGAACGGTTTCCACGACACGGCCAACGCGATGGCCACCACCATCTCGACCGGCGCCCTCAAGCCCAAGACGGCGGTGGCCATGTCCGCCGTGCTCAACCTCGTAGGCGCGTTCATGTCCGTGGAGGTCGCCAAGACGATCTCCAAGGGGCTGGTCAACGAGGAAGGCATCCAGCCAGAGGTGATCTTCGCCGCCCTGGTCGGAGCGATCCTCTGGAACCTCGTCACCTGGCTGGTCGGCCTCCCCTCCAGCTCCTCGCACGCCCTGATGGGTGGCCTGATCGGCGCCGCGGTCGCTTCCGCCGGCATCGGCGCGGTCAACGGCAGCGTCGTCGTCACCAAGGTCCTCATTCCCGCGATCGCCGCCCCGCTGGTGGCCGGCATCGCCGCCTACCTGGCCGCCAAGCTCACCTACAAGCTGGGCAACAGGGTCGGGGAGAAGACCTCCGCCAAGGGTTACCGCGCCGGTCAGATCGCCTCGGCCGGCCTCGTCTCCCTCGCGCACGGCACCAACGACGCGCAGAAGACGATGGGCATCATCACCCTGGCCCTCATCGCCGGCGGCGCGATCGCGCCCGACGCGAACCCGCCGGTCTGGGTCATCGTCTCCGCCGGTCTCGCCATCGCGATGGGCACCTACCTGGGCGGCTGGCGCATCATCCGCACCATGGGCAGCGGCCTGACCGACCTGCACCCGCAGCAGGGCTTCGCCGCCCAGACCTCGGCCGCGTCCGTCATCCTGGCCTCCTCGAACCTGGGCTTCTCGCTCTCCACCACCCACTCGTGCTCCGGTGCGGTCATGGGTGCGGGCCTGGGCCGCAAGGGCGGTGTGGTCCGCTGGTCCACCGCGACCCGCATGTTCGTCGCCTGGGGTCTGACCCTGCCGGCCGCCGCGCTGGTCTCGGCCGGTGCCGAGCTGGTCATGCGCATCGGTGACGTCGGCATCGCCGCGGTCACGCTCTTCCTGATCGGCTCGTGCCTGGCCATCTGGCTCATCTCGCGCCGCCAGGTCGTCGACCACAACAACGTCAACGAGGTGGAGCCGGCCCACGCCGAGGAGCCGGGTGTCGTCACCACGGCGATCGCCGCGGTCACCGTCCCGCCGACCGTTGCCGCCGCCGGAACCGGCACCGGCACCGGCACCGCCGGTACGACCGCCGCGGCCACGACCGCCGAGGTCACGGACGACGCACTCAAGGCCACCATCCCGGCCGCGACGCAGACCCCGGCGGCTCCGGCCGCCGCGGTCTGACCGAGACACCCAGACCCGGACATTCAGAAAGCGGCAGTATGAAGATCGACTGGGAAGCGCTCGGCTCCGTCTTCGGGGTCAGCCTCCTCGCCACCGTCGCCCTCGTGGCCCTCTTCACCCTGGGCCTAGTGGGCCTTTCCAAGCACGAGACCGCCACCGAGCAGGGCGGCACCGCCACCCTCGCCCGCAGCGGCGCCTACGCCTGCTTCGCGCTCGTCGCGGCGGCCGTGGGCTACGCGATCTACCTGATCGTCGCCTGATCCGCCGCCTCGCGGCCGACCGGGCGTGAAAGCTCCCTCCGGGTTTGTCCCGGAGGGAGCTTTTCGCATCCCGCGCCCCTGCCGCGCCGCAGGTCAACAGCGAGTTGACGGGCTTCGCGGTGCATGGTGGACTGCCCGAGCCAATACGGCGGCATGGAGAGGAAGTCCGGTGCGAATCCGGCGCGGTCCCGCCACTGTCACCGGGTACGCACGCCGCGCGTGCCTCCCGGGAGCCAGGAACTCTCGCCGCCGGACACGTCGAACCAGGGCGCGGACCCTGAGTGAGGACATACCTGCCACCATGCGTGCCGATCGCGTCTTCGCGTACGGCGTCACGGCGGGCCTGATCGGCGACCGGATCCTCGGGGATCCGCGCCGAGGGCACCCCGTGGCCGCCTTCGGACGGGCCGCCGCCGCCGTCGAGCGCTCCCTGTGGCGCGACGACCGCGCCCGGGGCCTCCTGCACACCCTGGTGTGCGCCGGGGGCGCGGCCGCCGTCGGAGCGCTGGGCGCCCGCGCCGTGCGCTCCCGGCCCGCTGCCGTCCGTATCGCCCTGACCGCCGCCGCCACCTGGGCCGTCGTGGGCGGCACCTCGCTGGGCCGGGAGGCCCGCGCCATCGGCGGTGCGCTCGCCGCCGGGGACACCGAGGTGGCCCGCGAGCGGCTGCCGCACCTGTGCGGGCGCGACCCGCAGTCCCTGGACGGGCAGCAGATGGCCCGCGCCGTCGTGGAGTCCGTCGCCGAGAACACCTCCGACGCGGTGGTCGGGGCCCTGGTGTGGGGCACCGTCGCCGGAGTCCCCGGGCTGCTGGCCTTCCGCGCCGTGAACACCCTGGACGCGATGGTCGGCCACAGGTCCCCCCGCTACCTGCGCTACGGCTGGGCCTCCGCCCGGCTCGACGACCTGGCCGGCTGGCCCGGGGCCCGGCTGACGGCGGTCGCCGCCGTACTGGCCGGACCCGACCGGCGGGGCGCCGTACGGGCCTGGCGCGCCGACGCCGCCGCGCACCCCAGCCCGAACGCCGGCCCCGTCGAGGCCTCCTTCGCCGGGGCGCTCGGCCTCAGGCTGGGCGGAACCCTCGCATACGGCGGCCGGGTCGAGCACCGGGCCGTACTGAACGGCTCCGCCGGGCGCCCGGTGGAGGTCGCGGACATCGAGCGGGCGGTACGGCTGTCGCGGCACGTGACCTGGCTGGCACTGGGCGCCTGCGTGGCCGCCCGGCTGCTGGTCTCCCGTACGACTCGGAGAGGGCGGCGCGCATGAGCGGCGCGAAGCGCGGCGGGGGTCTGCTCGTCGCGGGCACCACGTCGGACGCGGGCAAGAGCGTGGTCACGGCGGGCATCTGCCGCTGGCTGGCCCGGCAGGGCGTGAAGGTGGCGCCCTTCAAGGCGCAGAACATGTCGCTGAACTCCTTCGTGACCCTGGAGGGCGCCGAGATCGGGCGCGCCCAGGCGATGCAGGCCCAGGCGGCCCGCGTGGAGCCGACCGCGCTGATGAACCCGGTGCTGCTCAAGCCGGGCAGCGACCGCAGCAGCCAGGTGGTGCTCCTGGGCAAGCCGGTGGGCGAGATGAGCGCCCGCGGCTACCACGGCGGGCGCCAGGAGCAGTTGCTCGGCATCGTCACGGACTGCCTGGAGCAGCTGCGGGGCACGTATGACGCCGTGATCTGCGAGGGGGCGGGGAGTCCGGCCGAGATCAACCTGCGCCGGACCGACATCGTGAACATGGGGATCGCGCGGGCCGCGCGGTTCCCGGTGGTCGTGGTCGGGGACATCGACCGCGGCGGGGTCTTCGCGTCCTTCTTCGGGACGACGGCGCTGCTGTCCCCCGAGGACCAGGCCCTGATCGCCGGGTACATGGTCAACAAGTTCCGCGGCGACGTGTCGCTGCTGGAGCCGGGCATGGAGATGCTGCGCGGCCTGACGGGCCGGGCCACGTACGGGGTGCTGCCGTTCCGGCACGGGCTGGGCATCGACGAGGAGGACGGCCTGCGGGTCTCGCTGCGCGGTGCGGTACGGGAGTCCGTGGTGGCGCCGCCGGTCGGCGCGGACGTGCTGCGCGTCGCCGTGTGCGCGGTGCCGCTGATGTCGAACTTCACGGACGTCGACGCGCTCGCGGCGGAGCCGGGGGTCGTGGTGCGGTTCGTGGACCGGGCCGAGGAGCTGGCCGACGCGGACCTGGTCGTCGTACCCGGCACCCGCGGCACGGTGAAGGCCCTGCAGTGGCTGCGGGACCGCGGGCTCGCGGACGCGCTGCTGCGGCGGGCCGCCGAGGGGCGGCCGGTGCTGGGCATCTGCGGCGGGTTCCAGGTGCTGGGCGAGCGGATCTCGGACGAGGTCGAATCGCGGGCGGGCGAGGTCGACGGCCTCGGACTGCTCCCCGTACGGGTCCGCTTCGAGCGGGAGAAGACCCTGGCGCGGCCCTCCGGGACGGCGCTCGGCGAGGAGGTCTGCGGCTACGAGATCCACCACGGGGTGGCCGAGGTGCTGGGCGGCGAGGCCTTCCTGGACGGCTGCCGGGTCGGGTCGGTGTGGGGCACCCACTGGCACGGTTCCCTGGAGTCGGACGGCTTCCGCCGGGCGTTCCTCCGGGAGGTGGCGGCGGCCGCGGGGCGCGCCTTCGTCCCGGCGCCGGACACCTCGTTCTCCGCGCTGCGGGAGGAACAGCTGGACCTGCTGGGCGACCTGATCGAGGAACACGCGGACACGCATGCGCTGCTGAGCCTGATCGAGTCCGGAGCCCCGGCGGACCTGCCCTTCCTGCCCCCGGGTGCCCCGTGACAGCGGTGGCCCTGCGGGGCTCTCCCCCACCCCGCCCGTTCCCGGAACCGGGGGCGGAGCCCCCGTCACGCCGCCGCACCGGCATGCGCAACAGCCCGTCCGCACAGACCCGTACCCGCACCGAGAGAGGCATCGCATGAGCACGCCCTATCCGTTCACCGCAGTGGTCGGCCAGTCCGACCTGCGGCTGGCGCTCCTGCTCAACGCCGTGAGCCCGGCAGTCGGCGGGGTGCTCGTGCGCGGCGAGAAGGGGACCGCCAAGTCCACCGCCGTCCGCGCCCTGTCCGCGCTGCTGCCGCAGGTCGACATCGTGTCCGGCTGCCGGTTCAGCTGCGCGCCCGCCGCTCCCGACCCGGCCTGCCCGGACGGCCCGCACGAGCACGGCCCCGGCGCCCTGCGGCCCGCCCGCATGGTGGAGCTGCCCGTCGGCGCCTCCGAGGACCGCCTCGTCGGCGCCCTCGACATCGAACGGGCCCTCGCCGAGGGTGTGAAGGCCTTCGAGCCCGGGCTGCTCGCCGACGCCCACCGCGGGATCCTCTACGTCGACGAGGTCAACCTCCTCCACGACCACCTGATCGACCTGCTGCTGGACGCCGCCGCGATGGGCGCCTCGTACGTGGAGCGCGAGGGCGTCTCCGTCCGGCACGCCGCCCGCTTCCTGCTCGTCGGCACGATGAACCCGGAGGAGGGCGAGCTGCGCCCGCAGCTCCTCGACCGGTTCGGGCTGACCGTCGAGGTCGCCGCCTCCCGCGAGCCCGCCCAGCGCGTCGAGGTCGTCCGCCGCCGGCTCGCCTACGAGGACGATCCCGCGGGTTTCGCGACCCGCTGGGCCGGTGACGAGCACGAGGTCCGCGCCCGCGTGGTGGCCGCGCGGGCCCTGCTTCCGAAGGTCTCGCTGGGCGACACCGCGCTCCTGCAGATCGCGGCGACCTGCGCCGGGTTCGAGGTCGACGGGATGCGCGCCGACATCGTGATGGCGCGGACGGCGACCGCGCTGGCCGCCTGGGCCGGGCGTACCGAGGTGCGCAAGGAGGACGTCCGGCAGGCCGCCCTGCTGGCGCTCCCCCACCGGCGGCGCCGCAACCCGTTCGACGCCCCCGGCCTCGACGAGGACATGCTCGACCGGATCCTGGACGAGTTCCCCGACGAGGAGCCGGAGCCCGACCCGGAGCCCGACCCGGCGCCGGAGGGTCCCGACGACGGCGGCCCCGGGGACGGCGGTCCCGACGGCGGCCCCGGTGGCACGCCCCCGCAGGGCGGCGGCCCCGACGTCCCGGAGACCGAGCGGCAGCCCGAGCCCGATGCCGCGGACGCACCGGAGGCGCCGGAGGCACCCGAGGCTCCGCAGTCCCCCGAACCGCAGCCCTCCGCCCAGGAGAGCGCCGGGCCCGAACAGACCGCCGTACGCGCCGCCGAGCCCTTCCTGACCAAGATGCTCAGCGTGCCCGGCCTCGGCGAGGGCGCGTCCGGCCGCCGGTCCCGCGCCCGCACCGCCCACGGCCGCACCACCGGCGCCACGCGCCCGCGCGGGCACCTGACGAAGCTGCACCTGGCCGCCACCATCCAGGCCGCCGCCCCGCACCAGAAGGCGCGCGGCCGCACCGGTCGCGGTCTGGTGATCCGCAAGGACGATCTGCGCCAGGCCACGCGGGAGGGCCGCGAGGGCAACCTCGTCCTGTTCGTCGTCGACGCCTCCGGCTCCATGGCCGCCCGGCAGCGCATGGGCGCGGTCAAGGGCGCCGTGCTCTCGCTGCTCCTGGACGCCTACCAGCGCCGGGACAAGGTCGGCCTGATCACCTTCCGCGGGGCCGCGGCCGAGCTGGCCCTGCCGCCGACCTCCTCGGTGGACGCGGCGGCGGCCCGGCTGGAGCAGCTGCCGACGGGCGGCCGCACGCCGCTCGCCGCCGGGCTGCTGAAGGCCCACGAGGTGCTGAGGATCGAGCGGTTGCGGGATCCCTCGCGCCGGCCGCTGCTCGTGGTCGTCACCGACGGGCGGGCCACCTCGGCCGGGAACGCCGGGGGCCGTACGGACAGCAGCCCCCGGGAGCTCGCCGGGCACAGCGCGCGGCTGCTGCAGGCCGGGGGCGTCGCCTCCGTGGTCGTGGACTGCGAGTCCGGGCCGGTCCGGTTGGGGCTGGCGGGCGTACTGGCCCGGGACCTCGGCGGTCCCGCCGTCACGCTCGACGGGCTGCGGGCCGACTCGCTGGCCGGGCTCGTGAGGAACGTACGTACGGCGGTGTCATCCACCGCATCAACCGACAGCAGCAACAGGAGGGCCGCGTAATGCCTCAGGGACAGCCGTCCGTCGTTCCGGACGACGGGCTCACGACGCGCCAGCGCCGCAACCGTCCGCTGGTCTTCGTCCACACCGGCCCGGGCAAGGGCAAGTCCACGGCGGCCTTCGGGCTGGCGCTGCGCGCCTGGAACCAGGGCTGGCCGATCGGGGTGTTCCAGTTCGTCAAGTCGGCGAAGTGGAAGGTCGGCGAGGAGAACGCGCTCAAGGTGCTCGGCGCCTCCGGCGAGGGCGGCTCCGTCGTCTGGCACAAGATGGGCGAGGGCTGGTCCTGGGTCCAGCGGGACGCGCAGCTCGACAACGAGCAGGCGGCCAAGGAGGGCTGGGAGCAGGTCAAGCGTGATCTGGCCGCCGAGACGCACAAGCTGTACGTCCTCGACGAGTTCGCCTACCCGATGCACTGGGGCTGGATCGACGTCGACGAGGTCATCGAGGTGCTGCGCAACCGCCCCGGCACGCAGCACGTGGTGATCACGGGCCGCAACGCGCCGGAGAAGCTGGTGGAGTTCGCGGACCTCGTCACCGAGATGACCAAGGTCAAGCACCCGATGGACACGGGGCAGAAGGGCCAGAAGGGCATCGAGTGGTGACTTCGTACCGGTTCGACGTACCTCGTCTGGTCATCGCCGCTCCGTCGTCCGGCAGCGGCAAGACCACCGTCGCCACGGGCCTGATGGCGGCCTTCTCGGAGCGCGGCCTCGCCGTGTCCCCGCACAAGGCCGGGCCCGACTACATCGACCCCGGCTACCACGCGCTGGCCACCGGCCGGCCGGGACGCAACCTCGACGCCTTCATGTGCGGGCCGGAGCTGGTCGCTCCGCTGTTCGCGCACGGGGCGGCGGGGTGCGATCTCGCCGTGGTCGAGGGCGTGATGGGGCTCTACGACGGGGCCGCGGGCCGGGGTGAACTGGCGTCGACGGCGCAGGTGGCGAAGCTGCTGCGGGCGCCGGTGGTGCTGGTGGTCGACGCCTCCTCCCAGTCGCGGTCGGTGGCGGCGCTGGTGCACGGCTTCGCGTCCTTCGACCCGCAGGTGCGGCTGGGGGGCGTGATCCTCAACAAGGTCGGCTCCGACCGGCACGAGGTGATGCTGCGGGAGGCCCTGGAGGAGGCGGGGATGCCGGTCCTCGGCGTCCTGCGGCGGGCTCCGCAGGTGGCCACGCCCTCGCGCCACCTGGGCCTTGTGCCGGTTGCCGAGCGGCGCACCGACGCGCTCACCGCCGTCTCGGCCCTGGCCGCCCAGGTCCGTGCCGGCTGCGACCTGGACGCCCTGATGGCCGTGGCCCGCACGGCCCCGCCACTGGACTGCGAGGCGTGGTCGCCGGCTACTGCGCTGACGCGCAGCCGGGGCGCCGCACCGGTCATCGCTCCTCGAACGCCGGAGGGGCTGGATACTTCAGCCTCGTCGGCGTTCGAGGCGCGGGGGTCCGGGGGCGGCGCCCCCCGCATGGGCGCCGCACCGGTCATCGCCGTCGCGGGCGGACCGGCGTTCACGTTCTCCTACGCCGAGCACACGGAGCTGCTGCAAGCCGCCGGGGCGCAGGTCGTCACCTTCGACCCGCTCCGGGACGAGGCGCTCCCCGCCGGAACCACCGGCCTGGTGATCGGCGGCGGCTTCCCGGAGGTGTACGCGCCGGAGCTGTCCGCCAACGAACCGCTCCGGGCGGCCGTCGCCGCCTTCGCCGAGGCCGGCGGCCCGGTCGCCGCCGAGTGCGCGGGGCTGCTGTACCTCGGGCGGTCGCTGGACGGGAAGCCCATGTGCGGGGTGCTCGACGCCGACGCCCGGATGTCGGACCGCCTGACCCTGGGCTACCGCGAGGCCGTGGCGGTGTCCGACAGCGCGCTCGCCGCCAACGGCACCCGGCTGCGCGGGCACGAGTTCCACCGCACGGTGATCGAGCCGGGCGCCGGAGCATCCCCGGCCTGGGGGTTCACGCATCCGGAGCGCCGGGTCGAGGGCTTCGTGCAGCAGGGTGTGCACGCCAGCTACCTGCACACGCACTGGGCGGCGGAGCCGTCCGTCGCGCTCCGCTTCGTCGAAGCGGCGGCAGCCCGGCCGTGAGATCAGTCCGCGATGCCCACCACCAGCCAGATCCCGGCCACCCCGCCCACCGTGCACATCAGCGTGGACAGGGCGGGGTGCTTGTGGTGGGCCTCGGGCAGGATCTCGGCGGACGCGAGGTAGAGCAGGACCCCTCCGAAGAACCCGAGGTACGCCCCGAGTGGTTCCTCCGGAAGGGTGAACAGCAACGTGGACGCCGCGCCCACGACCGGCGCGACGGCGTCCGCGAAGAGCATCAGCAGGGCCTTGCGGCGGTCGTTGCCGTAGAGGCTGGTGAGCGTGTACGTGTTGAACCCGTCGGCGAAGTCGTGGGTGATCACGGCCAGCGCCACGGCCACCCCCATGCCCCCGCCGACCTGGAAGGCCGCACCGAGGGCGACGCCGTCGGCGAGGCTGTGGCCGACCATGGCCGCGGCCGCGGTCAGTCCCACCTGGGGGACGCGGACGCCGTCCTCCGCCCCGTGCGCGGCCTGGCGGACGGCGAGCAGCCGCTCCACGACGTGCGCGACGAGGAAGCCTCCGACGAAGAGCAGCAGGGCGAGCGGTACCCCGAACACCTCGTCGCCCGCGGCGTGGAGGGCCTCCGGGAGCAGGTCGAGGCCCACGACGCCGAGCATCAGCCCGCCGGCCAGGCCCAGCACGAGGTGGCGGCGGTCGGTGACGCGCTGCGCCGCCCATCCGCCCGCCAGGGTCATCAGGAACGCGCCCAGCGCCACGATCACGGCCATGTGCCCCTGAATACAGACTCGTCGCCGCGCGTGCACGTCCGCGCGCGGGTGGCGGGCGGCGGACTGTTGACGACGGACCGACCGGGGCAGGTGATGTTCCGGTGGCGGTGACGGTGACGATGACTACGGAGGGAGGACCCCCGGTGGGCGAGTACACGACGCAGGTGGTGGTCGGGATCGGCGGACGCGCGGGGGTTTCCGTCGCGGAGGTCTGCGCCCTGGTCGAGGAGACGCTGCGGGGCGCCGGGCTGGCCGTGGCGGCGGTGAAGGCGCTGGCCACGGTGGAGTCGAAGGCCGACGAGCCCGGGCTCACGGGTGCGGCGGAACGTTTCGGCGTCCCCCTGGTGAGCTACCCGGCCGAACGGCTGGCCGCCGTCACCGTGCCGCACCCCTCGGAGGCGGTGCGCACCGCCACCGGAACCCCCTCGGTGGCCGAGGCCGCTGCCCTCGCGGGCGGCGGGGAACTC
Organism: Streptomyces avidinii; assembly: GCF_045161815.1. NCBI lineage: Bacteria > Bacillati > Actinomycetota > Actinomycetes > Kitasatosporales > Streptomycetaceae > Streptomyces > Streptomyces avidinii. The sequence continues at coordinate 6,503,962 of NZ_CP108863.1, read as the reverse complement.
CTCGTGCCCAAGCGGCGGTCGATGGCGGCGACCTGCGCGGTGGCCACGGCGCACGCGCACGACCTGCGCCACCACGGTGACGCCGAGGTGATCGACGCGGGCTCCGCGCTGGTGGACCTGGCGGTCAACGTACGTGCGCAGACTCCCCCGGACTGGCTCAAGCAGCGGATCGCCGCCTCCCTCGGGGATCTCGCCGCATATCCCGACGGGCGGCCCGCCCGCGCGGCGGTGGCGGCTCGGCACGGGCTGCCGGTCGAGCGGGTGCTGTTGACGGCCGGGGCCGCGGAGGCCTTCGTACTGATCGCGCGGGCCCTGGGAGCCGTACGGCCCGTCGTGGTGCATCCGCAGTTCACCGAGCCGGAAGCCGCCCTGCGGGACGCGGGGCACCGGGTGGAGCGGGTGGTGCTGCGGGCGGCGGACGGCTTCCGGCTGGACCCGGCGGCCGTGCCCGAGGAGGCGGACCTCGTGGTGGTCGGCAACCCGACCAACCCGACGTCCGTGCTGCACCCGGCGCAGACCCTCGCCTCGCTGGCCCGGCCGGGCCGGATCCTGGTGGTGGACGAGGCGTTCATGGACGCCGTCCCGGGCGAGCGGGAGGCCCTGGCGGGACGGATGGATCTGCCGGGACTGGTGGTGCTGCGGAGCCTGACGAAGACCTGGGGACTGGCGGGGCTGCGGATCGGCTACGTACTGGCCGAGCCCGAGGTGATCGCGAAGCTGGCGGCCGCGCAGCCGCTGTGGCCGGTGTCGACCCCCGCGCTGGTGGCGGCCGAGGCCTGTATGGCTCCGGCGGCGCTGGCCGAGGCGGAGGAGGCGGCCCGGCGGATCGCGGTGGACCGGGCGCACCTGCTGGCCGGGCTCGCGGAGTTCGACGAGGTGACGGTCGTCGGGGTGGCGGAGGGGCCGTTCGTCCTGATCCGGGTGGCGGGCGGGGCCGAGGTCCGCACCCGGCTGCGCGCCCTCGGCTTCGCCGTCCGCCGCGGGGACACCTTCCCGGGGCTGGACCACTCCTGGCTGCGGCTGGCGGTGCGCGACCGGGTGACGACGGGCCGGCTGCTCCAGGCCATGGACCACGCGCTCGCGCTGATCGGGCGGTGACCGCGGGCCGCGAGACCCCCTCCTGACCCGAACGGCCCCCCTACGATGGCTGCGGGGGCGGGGGCCGGGTGACGATCCCCGCATCGGGGCACGACATCGGGGGTCGGGAATGAAGGCATCCGCCAGGTCGGCCGCGGCGCTGGCCGCGCTGGCAGTCGTGGGCGGCGGGATCTACGCCGTGCCACGGCTGCTCTACAGCGGCGCGGCGCCCCCCGCGGAGCAGCGCCTGCGGGGCGAGCCGGGGACGGACGAGCCGGCCGGCGGGAAGTCGGAGGCACCGCAGGCCGCCGCCCCGGGGAAGCCGTTCACGCTGGTGGCGACCGGCGACATCATCCCGTACCCCTCGATCGTCCAGCGGTCGGCGGCCGACGCGGACCGGGCCGGGGAGTACGACTTCCGGAAGATACTCGCGGGGGTCAAACCCCTGGTCTCCGCCGCCGACCTGGCGATATGCCACCACGAGATACCGTACGGGCGCCCCGGCGGCCCCTACACGGGCTATCCCACCTTCAAGGCCCCGCACCAACTGGCGGACGCCCTCAAGGACGCCGGGTACGACAGCTGCTCCACCGCCTCGAACCACACCCTGGACGACGGCTACGAGGGCCTCGCCCGCACCCTGGAGCACCTCGACCGGGTCGGCATCCCCCACGTCGGCTCCGCCCGCAGCGCCGAAGAGGCCAAGGCCCCGGCCCTGCTCGCGGCGGGCGGTGCGAAGGTCGCCCAGCTCTCCTACACGTACGGCACGAACGGCATCCCGCTTCCGCAGGACAAGCCCTGGGCCGTCAATCTGATCGACCCGGACCGGATCGTCGCCGACGCCCGGGCGGCCCGGGCGGGGGGCGCGAACGTGGTGGTGCTCAGCGTCCACTGGGGCACCGAGTGGCAGACCGCGCCGGACGAGCAGCAGAAGGAGCTGGCGCAGGCGCTGACCGCCTCCCGCTCGGCCGACGGCCTCCCCGACATCGATCTGGTCATCGGCACGCACAACCACGTGCCGCAGCCCTACGAGAAGATCAACGGCACCTGGGTGGTCTTCGGCATGGGCGACCAGGTCGCCAGCTTCGTACCGGCCGACAAGCTGCGCGGCAACCAGTCCTCGGTCCCCCGGTTCACCTTCGCCCCGGCTGCGGGGCATCCGGGCCGCTGGGAGGTGGCGAAGGCCGAATACCTCACGCAGTACTCGGACATGGGACCGCCGTTCCGGGTCGTCTGCGCCTCCTGCGCGGCCTCGGACACCTCGCTCCCGGCCGCGAAGCGGAGCGAGTACGCGCGGATCGACCAGCAGGTCACCGAGGCCGTGATGTCCCGGGGCGCGGGCGGGCAGGGGCTGGAGCACGCCACCCGCTGAGCACGCCGCCCGCGGAACATGCCGGCCGCCGAGCACGCCGCCCGCCGAGCACTCCCCTCCGGGTGCTCCTCGGCACGGATGCTCTCCGGGTCGCGTGCCCCCCGGCACGGGTGCTCCCCGGGACGCGTGCTCCCCGGTGGACGGGCACACCGCCCGCCCGCGCCCGCCACCCCGTGAGCACTCCCCTCCGTGTGCTCCCCGGGGCGGGCGGACCGGGCGGCGGCCCGGGGCTGCCGCCCGCCCTACGAAGCGGCCTTGCCCCGCCGGGTGAGCAGGAGCGCGCCCCCGCCGATGGCGAGCAGGGTCAGCGCCCCGCCCGCGACGTAGGGAGTGAGTGAACCGCCGCCGGTCTCGGCGAGGTTGGCGTTCGCGGTGGCACCGGACGCCTCGGCGCCGGTCCCCGTCGCGGTCTGGGGCTTGATGTCCTGGTTCGCGGGCGGGGCCGACGCCGGCGCCGCACCCTTCGGGGACTCGCAGCGCGCCTCGGCGAGCACGATCTCGCCGTCGACCTGCGCCACGTTCAGGTTCAGCGGGTTCACCGACACCTTCAGGCGGAGCGCGGCCGCGGCGGCCGTGGTGGAGGTGGTCTCCGTGCCGGACAGCTCCAGCAGGACCTGGCCCACTCCGGGGACGTCGACCTTGGTGGGACCGCCCGCCGTCAGGGTGACCTTCTTGCCGAGCGCCGTCACCTTCCCGAGGACGTTCGCGCTGGCCACCGGCTTCTTGCCGGCCTCGCAGACGGCCTTGGAGGTGACCTTCTCCACCTCGATGAGGGAGAGCAGCGGCAGGCCCGGGACATGGACCTTGGCCTTGGCCAGGTTCGCCTCCGCCTCAGCCCGGGTCTTGTCCGCGGTCGCCTTGGAGGTGGCCACCTCGGCCCGAAGCACACTGACCGGCCTGTTCCCCTCGACCCCGTCCAGGGTGACGGTCAGTGCCGTCTTCTCGGCCGCCGCCGGTGCGCTGACCTCGTTGAGGGTCGTCTTCAGCGGGACGTGCACGGCCTTGTTGAGCAGGCCCACGTCCAGTCCGGCGCGCAGGACGACCGCTCCGGCCCTGCCCTCGCCCCCGGCTCCACCGCCTCCCGTGGCGAAGGCGGGCGGCGCGGTGAGCAGGGCGACCGCGCCCGTCGCGAGCAGGACGGCCGCGGGCATACGGAAGGTATGGCTGTTCAAGGTGGTGGTACCCCCGGGGAGTTGGGTGCCGTCACGCCGCCAATGGGGGACATCGCGCGCGCCGACGGTCTCGACCCCGGAATCTTTACGCACTGTGGGTGAACGAGGGGCAAGCTGACGTTACTTCACCCCAAAGGGTGGTTTCCGGGCGCACATTCGATTCATTGCGCCTCACGAAGAACGCGAGTTCTCTCCTGTCACCGGAACCGGGCCCGCGCGGCCGTCTTCAACGACCGGCGGGCCTCGATGTCACGCGGCGTCAACAGGGCGCCGACCCTCGGCTCGGGCACGGCACAGCCCCGGCTCAGGCCCGGATCCCGCCGTTCACGACGACCCTCAGCGGCTGCGCGAGCGCGCGTACGTCGGCCCGCGGGTCGGCGGCGTAGACCACGAGGTCGGCCGGTGCCCCCTCGGTCAGACCCGGCCTGCCGAGCCACTCGCGGGCCGCCCAGGTCGTCGCGGAGAGCGCGTCGATCGCCGGGATACCGGCCCTGACGAGCTCGGCGACCTCCGCCGCGACCAGGCCGTGCGGGAGGGAGCCGCCCGCGTCGGTGCCGACGTAGACCCGGATGCCCGCGTCGTAGGCGGCGCGGACGGTGTCGTACCGCCGCTCGTGGAGCCGTCGCATGTGCGCCGACCAGCGCGGGAACTTCGCCTCGCCGCCCGCCGCCATCTTCGGGAACGTCGCGATGTTCACGAGGGTGGGGACGATCGCCACCCCGCGCTCCGCGAACAGCGGGATGGTGTCCTCGGTGAGGCCGGTGGCGTGTTCGATGCAGTCGATGCCCGCCTCGACCAGGTCGCGCAGCGAGTCCTCGGCGAAGCAGTGCGCCGTGACCCGGGCGCCCAGCCGGTGGGCCTCGGCGATGGCCGCCTCGACCTCGGCGCGCGGCCAGCAGGCCGTGAGGTCCCCGGCGTCGCGGTCGATCCAGTCGCCGACGAGCTTGACCCAGCCGTCGCCGCGCAGCGCCTCGCGGCCGACGTACTCGACGAGGTCGGCCGGCTCGATCTCGTGGGCGTAGTTGCGGATGTAGCGGCGGGTGCGGGCGATGTGCCGACCGGCCCGGATGATCTTCGGCAGGTCCTCGCGGCCGTCGATCCAGCGGGTGTCCGAGGGCGATCCGGCGTCCCGGATGAGAAGGGTGCCGGCGTCGCGGTCGGTCAGGGCCTGCCGCTCGGCGGTCTCGGCGTCGACCGGGCCGTGGGAGTCCAGACCCACGTGACAGTGCGCGTCGACCAGCCCGGGCAGGGCCCAGCCGGTCACCGTGGTGGTCTCGCGGGCGCCGCGCGGGCGCTCGTAGGAGATCCGGCCACCGACCACCCAGAGTTCGTCGCGGACCTCGTCGGGCCCGACCAGCACCCGCCCCTTCACGTGCAGCACGTCGCTCACGTCGCCCACGCGCACCTCGCTCACATCACTCATGGCGGCACTGTACGCGCGGGCCCCGCGGCGTCAGGAGGTGGCGAGGGCGTCCAGCAACCGGTCCACGTCCGCCTCGGTGTTGTAGAGGTGGAACGAGGCCCGCAGGAGGCCCGCACGGGCGGAAGTGGCGATGCCGGCCGCCTCCAGGGCGGGCTGCCGGTCGGCGAGACCCGGCACGGAGACGATGGCCGCGTCGCCGGGGACGGGCTCGTGGCCGAGGCGCGCGAGTCCGGCCCGGTAGCGGGCCGCCAGGGCGGTGTCGTGGGCGTGGACGGCCTCGATGCCGATCCGCTCCAGCAGGGCGAGGGCGAGCTCGGACGCGTGATAGGCGAGGAAGGCCGGGGACTCGTCGAACCGCCACGCCCCGGGGGCGAGCCCGGTCATCGGCCCGTAGGTGGCGTCCCCCTCGGCCACCGCCGGTACCCAGCCGGCGTGCAGCGGGGTCAGCGCGTGCTGGGCCTCCTGCGACACGGTGAGGTACGAGGCCCCGCGCACGCCGAGGAGCCATTTGAAGCCCACGGCAACCGTGTACTCGTACGGCGAGGCATCGAAGGGGAGCCAGCCGGCCGCCTGGCTGGCGTCCACGAGCATCCGGGCCCCGTGGGCGTTCGTCGCCGCGCGCACCGCGGCCAGGTCGGCCGTGCGACCGTCGGCGGACTGCACGACGCTCAGCGGGACGAGGGCGGTGTCGGCGCCGACGGCCTCGGCGAGGGACTCCAGCGGGGCGAAGCGCATCTTGAGGTCGCCGCGCGCCACGAAGGGGTTGATCAGGGAGGAGAACTCGCCCTCGGGGCAGAGCACTTCGGCGCCGGAGGGGAGCGAGGCGGCGACGAGGCCGACGTGGGTGGAGACCGCCGAGCCGACGGACACCCTGTCGGCGCCCACCCCGACGAGGCGGGCGAAGGCCGCCCGGGCGCCGTTGACCCGGTCGAAGTCGCCGAAGCCGGTGGGGAGCCCGGCCCCCGCCGCCTCGGCCAGCTCATGTACGGCCGCGACGGCGGAGCGCGGGACGACCCCGCACTTGGCGCTGTTGAGGTAGGTGGTGGTGTGGGCGAACTCGGCACGGGTCGCCTCGGCGAGCGAAAGATCCATGCCGTCAACTCTGCGCCAGGAACAACCCAAAGTCCATTGCCGAGTTCACTGACTCCACCCCAAGTAATCCTTATGCCTGCGGGACCGCGCACGCCCCGTCGGGCTCGCACGCCTCGGCGCCGGCGGCCGGTTCCTCGACCTCGCGCCCGGCCCAGGCCTGCTCCAGGGCCCGGGTGAACACCTCGGCCGGCTGCCCGCCCGAGATCCCGTAGCGGCGGTCGAGGACGAAGAACGGCACGGCGTTCGCACCCAGCTCGGCGGCCTCGCGCTCGTCGGCCCGGACCTCGGCGGCGTAGGCGGAGTCGTCGGCCAGGACGGTGCGCGCCTCGGCCTCGTCCAGCCCGGCCTCGACGGCGAGCACGATCAGCACCTCGGGGTCGAAGACGGAGCGCTCCTCGCCGAAGTTGGCCCGGTAGGCGAGGTCGAGCAGCCCCTCCTGGCGGCCGCGGGCGGCGGCCAGGTGCAGCAGCCGGTGGATGTCGAAGGTGTTGCCGTGGTCACGGCCCTCGGTCCGGTACGTGAGCCCCTCGGCGCGGGCACTGGCGGCGACGTGCTCCTCCATGCCGCGCGCCTCGTCGAGCGTGCGGCCGTACTTCCGGGCGAGCATCTCCACGACGGGAGCGGTGATCCCCTTCGCGCTGCCCGGGTCGAGCTCGAAGGACCGGAAGACGACCTCCACCTCGTCGCGGTGCGCGAACTCGGCCAGTCCCTTGGTGAAGCGGGCCTTTCCGATGTAGCACCAGGGGCAGGCGATATCGCTCCAGATCTCGACGCGCATGATCCTTCTTCTCTCCGGGTTCGGACGGGGTTGAAACGGTTTGTGGTTCAACCACCCGTCCGACCGTCTCATTCCCCGGACGAGGCCGGTACCGGTCCCACCTCCAGCCAGAGGGTGCGGTGACTGCCCGAGCGGGGGGCCGAGGGGTCCACGAGCCAGCCCTGGGCGGCGTAGAACGCCTGGGCGCGCAGGTTGTGCTCGTAGACCTCCAGGCGGACCCGGCCGATTCCGGCCCGGCGCCAGATCTCCAGGCAGGCGGTGTGCAGCGCCGCCCCGGTGCCGCGGCGCCAGTGCACCGGGTCGACGTGGAGCTGGGTGAGGGTGGTCTCGCCGTCCTCCGTGCGGTACGCGGCGACCCCGGTGAGCTCGCCGTCCTGCTCGGCACAGAGCACCCCGCCCTCGGCGGGGTCCCGGGCTATGGCATTCGCCCAGCCCTCCCGGGTCCGTTGGAGCTCGGCGTCACCCAGGTAGGCCTCCTCGGGGATGTGGCCCTCGTAGTAGGTGGCGCGGGCCCTGGAGTGCAGGGCGGCGATCGCGGCGAGGTCGGCGGTGCGTGCAGTTCTGATCATGGGAAAGAAAACGCGCCGGGACCCTGGGCGGTTCCCGGCGCGTCGGCCCTGCGGCCCGCGTGACTACTTCTTCAGCCACGCCTCCATCATCTTCTGGGCGATGGGGGCGGCCAGCCTGCCGCCGCCGATCTCGGACCGGTCGGTGTCGGAGTTCTCGATCACCACGGCCACCGCGATCTGCTTGCCGTTCAGCTTGCCGTACGAGGTGAACCAGGCCAGCGGAGCGAGGCTGTTGTTGACACCGCGCTGGGCGGTACCCGTCTTGCCGCCCACCTCGGCACCCGACACCTGGGCCGGCTTGCCGCCGCCCTCGGTGGCGACCGTACGCATGGCGTCGCGGATCATGGAGGCGGTCTTCTCGTTCATGACCTGCTGGGACTTCGGGTCCTTGAAGCTCTCCAGCACGTTGCCGCCCGCGTCGGAGACCTCGGAGACCATGTGCGGGGCGACGAGCCTGCCGCCGTTCTCGATGGCGGCCGTCACCATCGCCATCTGGAGCGGGGTGGCCTGGACGTCGAACTGGCCGATGCCGGTCTGCGCGACCTGGTCGATCGACATCTTCTTCGACGGGTACTTGCTCGGCGGGTTGGTGCGGACCGGAGTGTCGATCTGCACGTTGAAGCCGAGTTTCTCGGCCGTTGCCCGCATCTTGTCCTGGCCCAGCTTGGAGGCGAGCTCGGCGAAGACGTTGTTGCAGGACAGCCGCAGGGCGGTGCGCACCGACACGTTGTTGCAGGCCGCGGAGCCCGCCTCGCTGGGCAGCAGGGTGCGGGTGCCGGGGATCGTGTACGGGTCGGCGATGCCGGTCTGCCGGTCGATGTCGGTGACGAGGCCGTTCTCGATCGCCGCGGCGAGGGTGACCAGCTTGAAGGTGGAGCCGGGGGCCTGGGGCTTGCGCAGCGCCACGTTCTCCAGGGCCTTGCCCTTGTCGGCGGAGAGCTCGGTCCAGGCCTTCTCGTCGTTGGCGCCGGCGATGGTGCCCGGGTCGAAGGAGGGGTTGTTGACCACGGCGAGGATCTCGCCGGTCTTCGGGTCCATGGCGACGGCCGCGCCCTGCTTGCCCTGGAGCGCGTCGTAGGCGGCCTTCTGGACGTCCTTGTCGATGGTGGTCAGGACGTTGCCGGGGGCGGCCCGCTTGTTGGTGAGCATGTCCATCACGGTCTTCAGCCGGCTGTCGGAACCGTTGAGGACGTTTCTGTAGATGCCCTCCAGCATGGTGGTGCCGTAGGCCTGGGAGCTGTAGCCGGTGACGGGCGCGTAGAGGGGGCCGTCGACGTACGTCCGCTTGTAGCCGAAGTCCTTTCCGCCCGTCTTCACCGAGCCGGTGATCGCCTCCCCGCCCACGATGATGTTGCCCAGCGGGTTCTCGTACTGCCCGATGAGATTCCGGCGGTTGTGCTTGTCGTCTGCGAGGGCCTGGCCTTGGTATGCCTGCACCCAGGTGACGCGGACCAGCAGGGCCAGCACCAGGAGCAGACAGAAGACCGACGCACGCCTGATCGTCTTGTTCATCCCCCAGAAGGACGTCCCAGCGGTCCCGGCCGTTCCGCTCTGCCCCGATTGTGGCGGGGTTCTCAGCTTTTCTTCATGATGAAGCCTCCCTCGTAGGCCGCGATGACCGCCTGGGTGCGGTCGCGGGAGCCCGTCTTCGTGAGGACCGACGCGACGTGCGTCTTGACGGTCTGCGGCCCGACGCCGAGGCGCTCGCTCATCTCGTGGTTGGACAGCCCGGTGGCCATCAGGCGCAGGACGTCGGCCTCGCGGTCGGTCAGGCGGGCCACCCAGGGCGCGTGCGCGGGCGGGGCGCCGGCCGTGCGGGCGGCTGCGAGGGAGCGGACGGCCGCCGGGAAGAGCAGGGAGTCGCCGCGGGCGACGAGCCGGACCGCGCCGATCAGCTCGTCGGGGTCGGCCCGCTTGAGGAGGAAGCCGACGGCTCCCGCGCGCAGCGCGTCATAGACGTAGTCGTCGTTCTCGAAGGTGGTGACGACCACGATCCGGGGCGGCTCGGCCATGGTGGCGAGGATCTGCTCGGTGGCGCGGATGCCGTCGATCTCGGGCATCCGGACGTCCATCAGCACCACGTCGGGGGCGAGCGCGCGGACCAGTCCGACCGCCTCGGCCCCGGTGGCCGCCTCGCCGACGACCTCCAGATCGGCTTCGGCCTCCAGGATGACCCGCAGCGCGGTGCGGACCATCCGCTCGTCGTCGCAGAGCACGATGCGCAGCGGCGGCCGGCCCGCAGGGACGGTCCCCGCCCCCGCCCCTGCCCCGGCCCCGGCCCCGGCCCCGGTCAGCGGTCGTCCCCGGTGAGCGGGAGGACGGCCCGCAGGCGCCAACCGTCCCCGTGCGGGCCCGCCTCGACGCTGCCGCCGAGCAGCGCGGCCCGTTCGGCGGCGCCGCGCAGTCCGCGGCCCCCGCCGGTGCGGGGCTCCCGGTCGCCGCCGGGGGCGGCGGGCGGATTGATCACGGTGATCTCCAGTTCACGGTATGCGGTGTCGGTGTCGGTGTCGGTGTCGGTGTCGGAGCCGACATCAGGATGGGAGCCGGCCCGTACGCGGATCCGCAGATCCACCGGGCCCACCCCGTGGCGCAGGGCGTTGCTGAGGCCCTCCTGGACGATCCGGTACGCCTCGCGGGAGGCGATCGCCGGCAGGGCGGCCCAGTCCCCGGCCCGGCCGGGGTCCTCGTGCGCGGTGACGGTGGTGCCGCCGGCCCGGGTGCGGGCCAGCAACCCGGCGAGGTCGGTGGCGAGGGTCGGGGCGGGGGCGGCGTCCGGCCGGGCCGGGTCCCCGTCCCGCAGCAGGCCCAGTACGGCGTCCAGCTCGCCCACCGTCCGCCGGGTGGTGTCCTCGATCGCGGCGAGCGCCTCCCGTACGAACTCGGGATCGCGCTCCAGCATCCGCCGGGCGGCGGCCGCCTGGAGGGTGACGGCGCTCAGCGCGTGCCCGACCGCGTCGTGCAGTTCCCGGGCCAGCCGGTTGCGCACTGCCAGGTCGGCGGCCCGCTCCTCGGCCGCGGCCAGCCGGTCCGCCGGCGTCGGCCCGAGCAGCACGGGCGCCGTCCGGGCCAGCAGCTGCCCGGCCCCGGCGGCGCACAGGGCCAGCCCGGCCAGCAGACCGATCCCGACCAGGGGGGCGGCGTACGGGTTGGTGTCGGTGGCGAACCAGCCGTACCCCAACCGGACGTCCCGCAGCCGGCCCACGACCGGCACCGCGATCAGCGCGACCGCCATGGGCGGCACCGCGAGGGTCATACCGCTGATCAGCGCTCCGGTCCCCAGGTGCAGGGTCCACCAGGCCGACGCCCGCCCCCGCGCGGCCCAGGACCTCGCCGGCCCGTCGGCCAAACCCTCCCCCGGCACCCCGCACATGGCCCGGACAGCGACCACCGACATCGGACGGACCGGCCCGAACAGCGCCGTGGCGGCGACGAGGGGCAGGGAGAGGGCGTAGGCGAGGAAGCTGAGCGGGGCGGAGTCGAGGGCATTGACCCCGCCCGCGACGACACCGACCACCACCTGCGCGAGCAGGAAGTACGGCATCAGCAGGGCGCCGCCGAGTATCAGGTGCACCCAGCGCCACCCGGCCCGCGCCCCCAGCAGCCGGTTCATGCCGGGCGGCGGGCCGTGAGGAAGCGCAGGAGGACGGTGCCGGCGAGCAATCCCGTGATCATCTGGCCAGCGTAGATCAACAACGTTGCGGCGGGAGGTCCTTCGCCTCCGTCCAACTGCGGTCCCAGCGCGGCGATCGTCATCCAGGCCCCCCAGCTCAGCGTGGCCGCCCCGCCGATCCAGGCGAGGCCGAGCGGCCACCGCGCCGGGATCGTCCCGCCACGGGCCAGGAGCAGGGCCCCCGCTCCGGCGACGAGCGCGCATATCGCGTCGACCGCGGTCACCACGGCCCTGTCCACGGACTGATCTGCCGTCCCGGCGCCGAGACCGGCGGTACCACCGAAGGTCCAGTACCCGTACACCACCGCGACCGCCAGGCCGACGGCCGCCGCGGCTGCCGCCACCACCCCCGTGGACGGCGGCAGCCGCTTCCCCGTCACGCCCTGCCACCGCCGCCCCCAGCGCTCCCGCGCATAGGGCACGAACAGCCCGGCCAGGGCGAGTCCTTGGACCATGAATCCGGTGTAGACGACCATGAACACCCAGGAGTCCAGGAAGGGCTCGCGCGCCGCCTCCACCACGGGATCCGACCCGAATCCGACCGCCCGCAGGAGCAGTTGGCCGGGGAACGCGAAGAAGATCGGGGTCAGCAGACCGGTGGCCACGAAGACCGGGACGGTCAGCAGCCAGCCGGGCACCCGTATGCCCCAGGGCCTGGTGAGCAGCAGCGCGAGCAGGATCACGCAGGCGTCCATGGCCAGCGTGATCGAATTGGCCGCCAAGAAGAACGGACCCGGCTCCCGCAGCACACTTCCCTCGGGTATCCCGAGGTGACTCCCGGCCAGCCAGGCCGTTTTGAGCCCCACGTACGGCACGGTGGCGACCACGGCCACCGCCCGCAGGATCCGCCGCCCGGCCCCCGGGCGGGAGGGCGACGGCCGTTTCGCGCCCGTCACCCCACTCGTCTGCACCTCTCGCGTGTTCATGACTCAACGGTCGCGGCTGCGCAGCCCCGCCGCCTCCCCCTTGATGGGGAACCGCCTCCCCCACGCGGGGGAGGCCCTACCCGCCTCACCCCCGGCGCCCCTCCCGAGGCCCCGCACCCGCACCGCCTCACATACGGCGCGTGACCACCGACAGCCGGTCCCGCGCCTCGAACAGCGCCGCCTTGATGACCTGCTCGTGCGCCCCCGTCAGCCGGGCCACCGGCACCGAGCAGCTCACCGCGTCCCGCGCCGGCGTCCGGTACGGGACGGCCACCCCGAAGCAGCGCAGCCCGAGCGTGTTCTCCTCCCGGTCGACCGCGTACCCCTGCTCCCGCACCAGCGCCAGTTCCTCGATGAGCTGCTCCCGGTCGGTGACGGTGTGTTCGGTGACGGCCTCCAACCGCCGCGGCAGCAGCCCCCGTACCTCCGCGTCCGTGTGCGTCGCCAGCAGCGCCTTGCCCAGCGCCGTCGAGTGCACGGGCAGCCGCCGCCCGACCCGGGTGAAGGGCCGCAGGTAGTGCTGGGACTGCCGGGTGGCGAGGTAGACCACGCTCGTCCCGTCCAGCCGGGCCAGGTGGATGGTCTCCGTCGTGTCGTCGGAGAGCCGGTCCAGGGTGGGCCGGGCGGCCGCGACGACCTCGTCGCCGTCGATGTACGAGCTGCCGACCAGCAGGGCCCGTACGCCGATGCCGTACCGCGTGCCGGTCGCGTCCGTCTCCACCCACCCCAGATTCACCAGCGTGCGCAGCAGCATGTAGAGGCTGGACTTGGGCAGGGAGAGGTCGCTCTGGATGTCGGCCAGGCTGTGCAGCCCCGGGCGCGCCGCGAAGTGCTCCAGCAGGAGAACGGTCCGCACCGCCGATTTGACCGGCGCCGCCTGGGCCGGAATCCCCGACTCGGCCGTCGTCATACGCCTGCTCCCCCTCTGGTCGCCTCTTGTCACGCCGAGGACGCGGAAATAGAGTCCACAGCAGATGTGATCATTCATCCACCGGAACAGCGTTCAGAATACTGAACGATCCAGGAGGCAGCGGGCCATGACAACGACACCAGTCTGGAGTGTGGACCCCCGCACCGGGAAGCAGCGCGAACAGGTTGCGGTGGAGGCCACACCCCAAGAGGTGGACGAAGCCGTACGGGCCGCCCACGCCGCCCGTGGCCCGCTCGCCGATGCCACCGTCCGCGCCGCCTTCCTGCGCGCCGCCGCCGCGCTGCTCGACGAGGCGGCCGCCCACGTCATCGAGGCCGCCGACGCCGAGACCGCGCTCGGCCCGGGCCGGCTCACCGGCGAACTGGCCCGCACCACCGGCCAGCTGCGCGCCTTCGCCGACGCCGTGGACGCCGGGGCCTACCTCGACATCCGGATCGACCGCGCCGACCCCGCCCTCAGCCCGCCGCGCCCCGAACTGCGCCGCTACAAGGTCCCGCTCGGCGTGGTCGCGGTCTACGCCGCCTCCAACTTCCCGCTCGCCTTCTCCGTCCCCGGCGGCGACACCGCGAGCGCGCTCGCCGCCGGCTGCCCCGTGGTCGTCAAGGCGCACCCCGACCACCCCGCCACCTCCGAGCTGTGCGCCTCGCTGCTGCGCCGGGCCGCGGTCGCCACCGGGCTGCCGGCCGAAGTGGTGAGCGTGGTCCACGGGTTCGACGCCGGCCTGGAGCTGATCCGCCATCCGCTGGTGGCGGCCGCCGGGTTCACCGGTTCCATCCGGGGCGGGCGGGCCCTGTTCGACGCGGCCGCCGCGCGGCCCGTGCCCATCCCCTTCCACGGCGAACTGGGCTCCCTCAACCCCGTCGTGGTCACCCCGGCCGCCGCCGCCGAACGCGCCGAGGAGATCGGGTCCGGGCTCGCCGGCTCGGTCACCCTCGGCGTCGGCCAGTTCTGCGTGAAGCCCGGCCTGGTGCTGGTCCCCGAGGGCCCGGACGGAGACCGGGTCACACGCGAGCTCACCAAGGCGCTCGGCGAGACCGAGCCGGGGGTGCTCCTCGACCACCGGATGCGGGAGAACTTCGTCACCGGCGTACGCGAGCGGGCCGCACTGCCCGGCGTCGGCGCCCCCGTCACCCCCGGATCCGGCGGAGAGCACACGGTCGGTGCGGGCTACCTGACCGTAGGGGCCGAGAACCTCCTGGAGGGCGGCGCGTACGACCTCCTCCTGGAGGAGTGCTTCGGTCCGGTCACCGTCGTCGTGCGGTACGCCGACCAGGGCGAGGCGGGCGCGGTCCTCGGGCGCCTCGGCGGCAACCTGAGCGCCACCCTCCAGCTGTCGGCCGCCGAGACCGAGGGCGCGCCGGGGCCGGCGACCGAGCTGATCGGGCAGGTCACGGGGCTGGCGGGCCGGATCGTCGTCAACGGCTGGCCGACGGGGGTCGCGGTGGCCCCGGCCCAGCACCACGGCGGCCCCTACCCGGCAGCCACCTCGCACTCCACCTCGGTGGGCGGCACCGCGATCGAGCGCTGGCTGCGGCCGGTGGCCTACCAGTCCGTACCGGACGCCCTCCTGCCGGCCGAGCTGCGCGAGGCCAATCCGCTGGGGCTGCCGCGCCAGGTCACCGGGGGCTGAACAGTCACGGTGCCGGGCGCCACGGCGTCCCGGCACCGCGGTGTCCCGGCAGGCTCCGCCGCATGCCGAAGCCGCAGGGGTTCACGTACCAACGCCACCGGGACGACTCCGTCGTCATCACCCACCGGGGCCGCACCGCGGCCGTCCTGCGGGGAGACCGGGCCGAGAAGTTCCTCGCCGAGGTGGAGTCCGGCCACGCGCAGCCGGTGACGGCCCGCCGGACGGGCGCGTACAAGTTCGGCAACGAGCGCCTCGCCCGCAGCCACCCGCGCAACCGGCGGCGCGCACAGGCGCACCGCCAACCGCGTGATCAGCGCTGAATATCCCGAATATCCCGCGAGGGTAAGGGAACGGCAAAGCCCCTCCGGTCGTTCTCCGGGCATGACCGCTATGACCCCTGGATCCAACCTGCCGCTCAATGCCGTCCGCGTGACGGTCGACGTGGCTGCGCCGGTACGGCTCGACGTATCGGCCCTGCTCCTCACGGCGGACGGCAAGGTGCGCTCCGACGCCGACTTCATCTTCTTCAACCAGCCCACCGGGCCCGGTGTCGGCTACCGGTCCGGCGGCGGTTCGACGCCGGACTCGATCACCGTGGACACCGGCGCGGTGCCCCCGGGCATCGAGCGGATCGTGGTCACGGCCAGCCCCGACGCCGCCGGGCAGACCTTCCAGGGCATCGAGCCCACCGCCACCGTGCGCAACGCCGACGGCGGCGCGGTGATCGCCGCCTTCACCCCGCCGCAGCTGGGCACGGAGACCGCGCTCGTCGTCGTCGAGATCTACGTGCGCGGCGGCGTGTGGAAGGTGCGCGCGGTCGGCCAGGGGTATGCGAACGGCCTCGCGGGCATCGCCACCGACTTCGGGGTCTCCGTGGAGGAGGAGCCCGCGCCGCCCCAGGCCGTGGCCCCGCCCGCGGCCCCGGTGGCCCCGGCGCCGCCCGCACCCCCGGCCGCGCCGGCCTCGTACCCGGCCTCCCCCTGGCTCGGCGGCCCCACGACGCCGGCGGCTCCCGCGCCGGCCCCGGCCGCGCCCGCCGCACCCCCGGCCGCCGCGCCCGGCGCCGGAAAGATCAACCTCGACAAGGGCCGGGTCAGCCTCCAGAAGAACCAGACCGTCTCCCTGGTCAAGGGCGGCCGCCCGCTGCTCTCCCAGGTCAAGATGGGCCTCGGCTGGGAGCCCGCGTTCCGCGGCAAGGACATCGACCTCGATGCCTCCGTCATCGCATACGGTCCCCAGCGCAACCACATCGACAGCTGCTACTTCGGCAAGCTGTCCATCCTCGGCGGCGCCATCAAGCACTCCGGTGACAACCTCACCGGTGAGGGCGCGGGTGACGACGAGGTGATCGTCGTGGACCTCGGCCGGATCCCCGCCGACGCCACCGGCCTGGTCTTCACGGTCAACTCCTTCTCCGGCCAGAAGTTCACCGAAGTGGCCAAGGCCTACTGCCGGCTGATCGACGCGGCGAGCGGCGAGGAGCTGGTGCGCTTCGACCTGACGGGCGCCGAGCCCCAGACCGGAGTGATGATGGCCAAGCTGATCAAGCAGTTCTCCGGCGAGTGGGAGATGACTGCCATGGGTGACTTTGTGAAGTCGCGCACAGTGCGCGGCATGGTGAAGCCCGCCGCGCAGGCACTCTGAGCAGGTGGGCGGGCACATACGGCCGCCGCCACGGATTGCGGGTGATGGATGCCACGCGTAATCCGTAGGTGGCTGTCAGTGCCCGCCCGTAGCCTTGGAAGCATGCACGAGACCTTCACACCCGCGGGGCCCGCCCGCCCGTCCGCCGCCGAGGCGAACGAGGCGATACGGCACCTTGTGGAGACCCGGGTGGACGGCGACTGGCCCTCGGAGGCGTACGAGTTCCTCCTCGCCGAGTGGGCCGAGGCCTCCCGCGCGGAGGTTTCCCCGGCCCAGTGAGGCGCGGGCCTCGGGCGTAGCAGCGCAGCCGTCAGTGCGCGCGCCGCCACGGCCCGGTGATGGCCAGCATGATGCCCGGGTCCTGGATGTTGGCGTACAGCGTGCGCCCGTCCGGGGAGAAGCAGACGCCCGTGAATTCGGAGTACTCCGGCTCCTCGGCCGACCCGTTGTTCAGCTCGTTGCGCGCCAGCGGGTAGGTGCGGCCCGACACCGTCGCGCCGAACAGGTGCTGCAGTCCCGAGCCGTCCTCCGCGATGATCAGGCCGCCGTACGGGGACACGGTGATGTTGTCGGGGCCGTCGTAGCCCCCGTCCACGGACGGGTCGGCGTTGACCCCGATGAGGACGGTGAGCCGGACCGTGCGCCGCTTGGGGTCGTAGAACCAGACCTGGCCGTCGTGGGCCGCGCCCGGGCTCTCCTCACGGGCGTAGGAGGAGACGAAGTACGCGCCGCCGTCCGCCCACCACATGCCCTCCAGCTTGCGCCCGCGCGTCACCACTCCGTCCGCGAACTGCTTGCGCACCGGCACGGTCCGGGCGTCGCGGTCGGTCACGTCCACCCAGTCGACGCCGTAGACGGTGCCGATCCTCGTGGCGCGCGAGAGGTCGTCGACGAACCGGCCGGAGCTGTCGATGCACTTGGCCGCCTGGAGCACACCGGCGTCGGCCGCGAGCGTACGGAGCCTGCCGCGCCCGTGGCGGAAGCCGCTGGGCGGGGTCCAGCGGTAGAGCAGCCCGTTGGGGCCGGAGGCGTCCTCGGTCAGGTAGGCGTGGCCCTGGCGCGGGTCGATGACCACGGCCTCGTGGTCGTAGCGCCCGAAAGCCTTGATCGGCCGCGGGTCGCGGTTGGCTCGCCGGTCGTGCGGGTCGACCTCGAAGACGTAGCCGTGGTCCTTGGTCATGCCGTTCTTGCCGGCGAGGTCCGAATTCTCCTCGCAGGTCAGCCAGGTGTCCCAGGGGGTCGCGCCGCCCGCGCAGTTGGTCGACGTACCGGCGATGCCCACCCATTCGGCGACCTCGCCGCCGCGACGGACCTCGACGACCGTGCAGCCGCCGGCCGCGGCCGGGTCGTAGACCAGGCCCTCGGTGAGCGGGACGGGGTGGGCCCAGCCCTCGCGCCTGCCCTTGAGCTCGTGGTTGTTGACGAGGAGGGTGACTCCGCGATGTCCCTCGAAGGCGGCGGTCCCGTCGTGGTTGGACGGGGTGCTCTCGCCGGAGTCCAGCTTGGTGACGCCGCTGTGCGTGATCACGCGGTACGTGAACCCTGCGGGGAGGGCGAGGATTTTGTTCGGGTCCGGCACGAGGGGGCCGTAGCCGGGCTCGCAGGGCCGGCCGTGCTCGTCGCGGGCCGTGCCGTCCTCGGCGGCGAGGGCCCCGGGGGCGGTGGCGAGGGCTCCGACCGTTCCGGTGAGCGCGACTCCCGCGCCGGCGATGACGGTGCGAGCGGTGAAGTCTCTACGGCTGAGCGGCATCGGTGCTCCAGGGGTGGGGAGGTGGTGCGCCTGTCGTGCGGTCGTCGGCGCACACGCTCTCGCCCGCACGTGAACGGCGGCTGAACTACCCACCAAGAGGAACCGACCCCTTGCCCTACCCCGGAATGGCCAACTCCGCCCCCAGGAACGGCGCATTGTCGCCACCCTCCCCGGAGCCCCGGGTTCCGCGGGTCCCCCGGACGGAGGGTCTGCGCGTCAGTCGGTCCTGCCGATGGCTCCGCGGGCCGCGAGGCGGAAGTCCTTGACCGCTCGGTAGAGGACTCGCTGTCGTTCGGCGGCGAGGGCGGTGTCCTCGGCCTTGCGCGTGGTGTCTCCGGCGCGGGCGTCCTCGGCCATCCGTCGCATGACGCGCGCGAGATCGCCGGAGGCATGGGTGACGCGTTCGGCGGCCTCCGCGAGGGGGGCGGGCCCTTCGAGGATGACGATTTCGGCGGCGCGGTGGACCTCGCGGGCCAGCGTGACGAAGCGGCCCGTCTTCTCGTCGAGGTCGGGCAGGTCGGGTGCGTCCGCACGCAGCGCGTCGAGTACGGCGTCCATGGCGATGTCGCGGTCGTGGAGCGCGCCGAGGTAGCCGGCGTATGCGTCGCGGCGGTGCTGGCGGCTCCACTGGGCGTGCTGGGACCGTGCCTGCACACGGCCGTTCACGATCGCGGCACCGAGCGTGGTGGCGGATCCGACGGCGGCGCCCAGCAGTGCGGCAAGTCCTGAGTCCATGGCGCCCATTGTGTCTGCCGGGGATCTCGGGCCGACTGCTGGGCCGGGGCCCCGGCCGGGTCGTCTCTTTCGGATCCTGTCGGCCGAGCCCGCGGCGTCCGGTGCCGTGCCCGGCAAGGCGGAGGTGCGCCCGTGTACTGGACGTACTCGGGCGCCCCGACAACACGGCCGGGCGCGGTGCCGGGCGCCGCCGGCCCGGCAGGATCCGAAAGAGACGACCTAGGCCGGGCGGCGGGAGCGGGCCTTGAACGCGGCCTTGCGGGCCTCCTTCGCCGCCTTCCGGTCCGGGTGCAGCCGGCCCATCGCCTCCAGGACGTACACCGTCGCCGGGTGCTCCACCCGCCACACCTGCTCGAAGAACCCCGTGTGATGGGCGGTCAGGGTCTCCATCAGGAGCGGCAGCTCCTCCGTCTCCCCGTCCGCGGCGAGCTGCGCCGCGATCGTGTCGACGGTCAGCCAGAACACCATCTCCTGGTCCGGCGCCGGTACGTCGCTCACCCCGCGCTCCGCCAGCCAGACCCTGGCCAGCCCGCCCAGCTCCGGGTCGTCCAGCACCGAGCGCACCGCGGGCTCCGCCTCCGGTCCGGCCGGCGCCAGGGCCTGCTGGCAGCGCAGGCGGCGCAGCGGGCCGCCCTCGTCGTCCCCGCGGGCGGCGGCCAGCAGTTCGGCGGCCGCGGCGAGCTGTTCCCGGCCCGCCAGCCACTGCTCGATCTCGGCCTGGGCCGCGTTCTCGGAGTAGAGGGAGACGGCGTCGAGCAATACGTCGGCGCCCTTCTCGGCCAGTTCGCCGACAGCGGGGGCGTCCACCCCGGCCTCCAGCATCCGGGCCCTGATCCCGTACAGGCCGAGCGGGGTCAGGCGGACCATCCCGTAGCGGGAGACGTCCTCGTCGTCCACCTCGCCGGTACCGCCCGTGCCGCCGGCACCGCCGCCGGTCTCCGGGTCGAGGGAGCCGTCGACCTCCGCCATCAGCTCCTCGTCCACGGGCCGGAACTGCACCAGTCCGATCGGCTCCAGCTGCCGGAACTGGTCGTCGAGGCGCATCATCGCGTCCGAGACCTGCTCCAGCACGGCATCGGTCGGCTCACCCATGTCGTCGGGCACGACCATCGACGCGGCGAGCACCGGCAGCGGAATCGGCCCCTCCGGGGCTCCGCCCTCGGTGACGGTGAGCAGGTAGAGGTTGGCGAGGACCCCGTCGAGGAAGTCCGCCTCGCGCCCCGGGTTCCAGTCCAGCCGGTCGAAGTCGATCTCGCCGCCCGCGTCCAGCGCGTCGACGAGGTCGTCCAGGTCGGGCACGGCCGCGTCGGCGAGCACGGTGTCCAGGGCCGCCAGCCAGAGGTCGAGTACGTCGCCGGGCGCACCGCTCGTCACGAGCGCGAGGTCCTCACCGGGCGCGGCCGTCCCGAACCGCTCCTCCCCGCCGTCCGCACCGTCCGCGTCGCTCTCGTTGCCGTCGTCCTCCGGCTCGGTCACGTCCACCAGTCCGGTGTCCACGGCCACGCGCCAGGCCTGGCTCGCGTACCCGGCGCAGTCCGCGTCGGCGGCGTCCAGACCCAGCACCGCGGCGGCCTCGGGCAGCTGGTCGCGGGCGAGCTCTCCGCCGACACCCACGCGGGTGTCGGGTCCGGCCCAGCGGGCGAGCCGAACGGCGCGCGCGAACAGCGGGGCTCCGAGGGCGTCGCCGGCCAGTTCCGCATCGGAGTGCAGCCGGACCGGCGGCAGCGTGGGGTGCGAGTCTGCGGACATGGGGCGGTTTCTCCTCGCGGACGCGGTGGGACGGGCTGGGAAGGGACCTGGCGGGGGGTGGGACGGGACCTGGCGGGGGTGGGACGGGGGCCGATCGGGGTGTGGCGTTGGTGACACGGGGCCGTGCGGCGGCCGGACCGTCAGGTGCGCCCGGATTTCGATGACATGGCCGACATGACGGGTGGTGCGGGCATGCCGGATGTGGCGCAGATGACAGATGTGCCTCCGTACGGCGCTCCAGCGTAGACGCATTTCGGGCGCCTCCGGCGGGTCATCCCCTTTGGTTCATCCCACAGTCAGCTGTCGTATTCCCTGGAGGGCTTGACAACTTTGCTGGCCACACAGGAAATTG
The DNA here is from genome assembly GCF_045161815.1 of Streptomyces avidinii. Taxonomy (NCBI): domain Bacteria; kingdom Bacillati; phylum Actinomycetota; class Actinomycetes; order Kitasatosporales; family Streptomycetaceae; genus Streptomyces; species Streptomyces avidinii. The sequence goes on along the minus strand of NZ_CP108863.1, from coordinate 6,483,092 downwards.
ACGCGCGTAGATGTATCGGGAGCGGCACGTCACCCGCAGATCTCACTGCCGCGCCCCCTCCTTCCCCTCTCCCACACCGGAGTTCCTGCCCATGCGCTCCTCGCATCCCCGTTCCGCCGCCGTCGCGGCCCTCGTCGCCACCGCACTGGCCACCGGCCTGCTCGCGGGCTCCGCCGACGCGGCCGAAGGCGCCGTGTCCGCCGATCCGATACGCATCCACGACATTCAGGGCACCACCCGGATATCCCCGCTCAACGGCAAGCAGGTCACCGATGTCGAGGGCATCGTGACGGGCGTCCGTACGTACGGCTCGCGCGGCTTCTGGATCCAGGACCCGGACGCCGACGACAACGACGCCACCAGCGAGGGCGTCTTCGTCTTCACCAACTCGGTCCCGACCGTCGCCGTGGGCGACGCGGTCAAGGTCTCCGGCACCGTCGGTGAGTACATCCCCGGCGGTCTGAACTCCGGCAACCAGTCGGTCACCCAGATCTCCAAGCCGACGGTGACCGTGGCCTCCTCCGGCAACGCGCTGCCCGAGGCCACCGCGGTCAACGAGTACACGGTGCCCGCCGAGTACACCCCGGCCGGTGACCCGGCCGCCGGCGGCAGCATCAACGGTCTGACCCTGGAGCCCTCGCGCTACGCCCTGGACCACTACGAGTCGCTGGAGGGCATGAACGTCAAGATCGGCACCTCCCGCGTGGTCGGCGCCACCGACCCGTACTCGGAGCTGTGGGTCACGGTGAAGGGCTGGGAGAACACCGCCAAGCGCGGTGGCACCGTCTACGGCTCCTACGAGTCCCAGAACACCGGCCGCCTCCAGATCCAGCAGCTCGCGCCCGTCGCGCAGCAGCCCTTCCCGGTGGCCAACGTCGGCGACAAGCTGACCGGCACCACCGAAGGCCCGCTGGACTTCAACCAGTTCGGCGGCTACACGCTGGTGGCCCGTACCCTCGGCACCGTCAAGGCGGGCACCCTCGCCCCCGAGAAGACCAAGCCGCAGGTCGAGCAGGAGCTCGCGGTGGCCACGTACAACGTCGAGAACCTCGACCCGACCGACCCGCAGGAGAAGTTCGACGCGCTGGCGAAGGCCGTCGTCGAGAACCTGGCCACCCCCGACATCCTCGCCCTGGAGGAGATCCAGGACGACAACGGCGCCAAGAACGACGGCACCGTCTCGGCCGAGCAGACCCTCACCAAGTTCACCGCGGCCATCTCGGCCGCCGGCGGCCCGGCCTACCAGTGGCGGACCGTCAACCCGGAGGACAAGAAGGACGGCGGCGAGCCCGGCGGCAACATCCGCCAGGTGTTCCTCTTCAACCCGGCGCGGGTCTCCTTCACCGAGCGCGCCCCGGGTGACGCGGTGACCGCGACCGGCGTGACCAAGGTGAACGGCAAGGCCGCCCTGACCCACTCCCCCGGCCGCATCGACCCCGCCAACCCGGCGTGGGCGGACAGCCGCAAGCCGCTCGCCGGTGAGTTCGTCTTCCGCGGCAAGACGGTCTTCGTGATCGCCAACCACTTCGGCTCCAAGGGCGGCGACGAGGGCCTGACCTCGCACCACCAGCCGCCGGTCCGCTCCTCGGAGGCCAAGCGACTGCTGCAGGCGCAGGCCGTGAACGGCTTCGTGAAGCAGATCCTGGCGGAGGAGAAGAACGCCAACGTCCTGGTCCTCGGCGACATCAACGACTTCGAGTTCTCGGCGACGACGGACGCGCTGGCGGACGGCGGCGCGCTGTACCCGGCGATCAAGTCGCTGCCGAAGGCGGAGCGGTACTCGTACGTCTACCAGGGCAACGCGCAGGTGCTGGACCAGATCCTGACCAGCCCGGCGATCAAGAAGTTCACGTACGACAGCGTGCACATCAACGCGGAGTTCGCGGCGCAGAACAGCGACCACGACCCGCAGGTGATCCGCTTCCGCCCGTAGCACCCAGGGGCTCGAAGCCGCAGGGGGTCCGACCGCCGTCCGGGCCGGACCCCCTGCCACAATTCCGGCCATGATCTTCCGTGAGGCCACGCGCCAGGACCTGCCCGCCGTACTCGCCCTGCTCGCGGACGAGGAGTCGGTCGTCAACCCGGCCTCGATCGTGGTCGGCGAGGCGCACGAGCGTGCCTTCGCCGCGATCACGGCGGACCCGCGCAACGAGATGCTGATCCTCACGGACGGGGCGGACAGGGCGGGCGGGGCGGAGGGAACGGGCCGGGCGGACGGCGCCGTCGGCGCCGGCGGGGTCGTCCTCGGCTGCCTCCAGCTGACGTACATCCCGGGCCTGGGCCAGAACGGACTGGAGCGGGCGCTGGTGGAAGCCGTACGGATCCGGGCGGACCGGCGAGGCGCCGGACTCGGCGCCGAGCTGATGCGGCTGGCCGCCGAGCGGGCCCGCGAGCGCGGCTGCGGCCTGATCCAGCTGACCAGCAGCAAGCGGCGGACGGCCGCACACCGGTTCTACGAGCGGCTGGGCTTCGCCCGCAGCCACGAGGGCTTCAAGCTGCACCTCGCGCCGTAACGGGCCCCTCTCGGGCAAGGTGGGGCCTTTCGGCCCTGGTGTGACGCTCGGCACATCCCTACCGAATCGACCGGTTGTGGTGTTGAGTATTTTCACGCCCGATCTTGTACCGGCTCGTACCGACCGCACTTCGGAGGATGCTCGTGATCCCCTCCATCTCCCTCGCTCAGGAAATCGGCCTCGCCGTCCTGCTCGTGGCCGCGATCGTCTGGGTCACCGGCCTCGGTCACATGCGGCGGGACAGCCGCTTCCACCAGCCGGAGCCCGCGGCCGCCGAGGGCCTTCCGATGATTCCGGCCCAGCGCGGCTCTGCCGCGCACCCGCTGGAGTCGGTGGAACTGACGGAGGCGGAGAAGCAGGCCTTCGCCGGCCTGGTCCGCACGATCCCCCTGAACTGACCGCGTCGAGGGCCTCGGCACCTTGACGGGCGGCGCCCCGCGGACCGGGGAGCGCGAAGAGCGCCCTCCCCTGCCGCGGGAGGACGCTCTTCGACGCGGTGCGGCGTCAGTTGTGGCTGTGCAGGACCTCGTTCAGGCCGCCCCAGGCCGCCTTGTACGGGCGGGCCTCGACGGCGCCGGTGACCGAGTTGCGGCGGAAGAGGATGTTGTTGGCGCCGGACAGCTCCAGCGCCTTGACGATCTGGCCGTCCGGCAGCGTCACGCGGGTGCCCGCGGTCACGTAGAGGCCGGCCTCGACGACGCACTCGTCGCCCAGTGCGATGCCCACGCCCGCCTCGGCGCCGATCAGGGTGCGCGCGCCGATCGAGATGATCTGCTTGCCGCCGCCCGAGAGGGTGCCCATGGTGGAGGCGCCGCCGCCGATGTCGGAGCCGTCGCCGACCACGACGCCCGCGGAGATGCGGCCCTCGACCATGGAGGTGCCGAGGGTGCCGGCGTTGAAGTTGACGAAGCCCTCGTGCATGACGGTGGTGCCCTCGGCGAGGTGCGCGCCGAGGCGGACGCGGTCCGCGTCGGCGATGCGCACGCCCTTGGGGGCGACGTAGTCCGTCATCCGCGGGAACTTGTCGATCGAGGTGACCTGGAGGTGCAGGCCCTCGGCGCGCGCGTTGAGGCGGACGGTCTCGACCTGGTCGACCGCGACCGGGCCCAGCGAGGTCCAGGCGACGTTGGTCAGCAGGCCGAAGACGCCGTCGAGGTTCTGGCCGTGCGGCTTGACCAGGCGGTGGCTCAGCAGGTGCAGGCGCAGGTACGCGTCGTGCGCGTCCAGCGGCTTGTCCTCCAGGGAGGAGATCACCGTGCGGACGGCTACGACCTCGACGCCTCGGACCGCGTCCGTGCGGATCGCCTTGGCCGCGGCGGAGCCGAGCAGCTCCACGGCCCGGTCGGCGGTGAGGCGCTCGGTACCGGCCGGGCCGGGCTCGGCGACCAGCTCGGGGGCGGGGAACCAGGTGTCGAGGACGGTGCCGTCGGCGGTGATGGTGGCAAGTCCGGCGGCGACGGCGCCGGTGGTACGCGTAGCAGTCATATCCGAAACCTAACCGGCGACCGCCTTCGGTTGCGAACCGGTCTCATGTGCCGGTCGCACGGGTCGCGCCGCCCGCCGGGCCTGCCGCGCGTACGCCCCCAGCAACGTGGCGCCCGCGCCCGCCGCCAGCACCGCGCACAGCGGCCACAGCAGCCCGGGCGCGGCGGAGTACAGGGCTCCGCCGATCGGCGGCCCGAGGACGACCCCGCTGACCGACACGCCCGCGTACAGGCTCTGGAACCGTCCGATGGCACGCTCGGGCGCCTGGTCGGCCATGTAGGCCGTGGCGGTGGTCTTGTAGAGGATCTCGCCGAGGCTCAGCAGGATCATCATCGCCACGGCGCTCCCGATCCCGGCCCCGAGCAACAGCGCCGCGTACCCGGCCCCGACGAGCACCATCCCGGTGCCGATGACCGGCAGGGCCGGCCGCTCGCGCAGGGCTACGGCGGCGGGCAGTTCCAGCAGCAGGATCACCCCTCCGTTCAGGGCGATGACGAGCCCGAAGACGCGCGCGTCCAGGCCGTGGTCGGCGAGGAAGGCCGGGAAGGTGGAGTACTGCTGGCGGTAGACGACGTCGGTCACCAGGATCGCGCCGAGCAGCACCAGCACGGCGGGGCGGGCGCGCAGTTCGCGCCAAAGGCTCTGTTCGCCGTGGCCCGGACCCCCGTCCTGGGCCACGGCGGGTACGCGGGAAACGCCGCGGGCCGGGACGACCCGCGCGGTCCAGACGGCGAAGAGGAGCGTGCCGATGCCGTCGCCGACGAAGAGCCAGTCGTAGGAGAGGCCGGTGGCGACCAGGGCGCCCAGCGGCGGCCCGAGGGTGAATCCTCCGTTGGAGACGCAGCGTACGAGGGCGAAGGCCTGGCGGCGGGCCCCCTCCGGGACGGCGACCGCGACCAGCGCGGAGTTGGCGGCCCGGATCACGCCGGAGGCGTACTGGGCCACCGGCAGGGCCGCGTACAGCAGCGGGGTGGGCAGCAGCGGGAGCGCCACCAGGGCGATGCCGCCGAGGGTGGCGGCGGTGAGCAGCACCCGGCGGTGTCCGAAGCGGTCGCCGTACCAGCCGCCGGTGAAGTTGCCGGCGATCAACCCGACGCCGCCGATGCCGACGACCAGGCCCGCCTGGGCGGCCCCGAGGCCGCGCGGACCGGTCAGGTACAGGAAGACGAAGACGAAGGTGAAGCTGACGACGGCGTTGACGAAGACCCCCGCAGCCAGCAGCCACACAACCCTCGGTATGTCCTTGAACCCCTGCAGCACACCCGTGTCCCCCTACATCCATCGAGTAAGTTCCCTTTAGGAACTGACTATGTCAGCATGGCAGCCTTGGGGTCAACGGACAAAGGAGTGCCATGGCCCAGCGCACACACCTCGGCGACGCGGACTGCGCCATCGCCCAGGCCCTCGACGTGGTGGGCGACTGGTGGACGCTGCTGATCGTGCGCGACGCCGCGCGCGGCCTGAGCCGCTTCGACGAGTTCCAGCACGAGCTGGGGATGTCCCGCAAGGTGCTGGCGGAGCGGCTGAAGCTGCTCGTCGAGGCCGGGGTGCTGTCGCGCGAGCCGTACCAGGAACGTCCGGTGCGGCACGAATACCGGCTGACCCCGCGCGGGCGGGGGCTGCTGCCCGTCCTGGTGGCCCTCCAGGACTGGGGAGACACCTGGGTCCTGGGAGACGGAGAAATGACGGCGACGACCGACGAGGCCTCGCGCGAGGCGGCGCGGGTGCACGCGCTGCGCGGAACACGGGTGCCCCCGCTGCTGATGCCGGACCGCTTCGGCGAGCTGCGCGACCCGGTGGCGGACACCCCGTTCACGGTCCTGTACTGCTTCCCGGGCGCGTACGCGCGCACCGAGTCCTACCCGCCCGGCTGGGCCGGGATCCCGGGCGCCAAGGGCTGTACGTTCGAGTCGTGCACGTACCGCGACCAGCTCGCCGAGTTCACCGCGGCCGGCGCCACCGTGCACGGCGTATCGGCCCAGCGCCCGGACGAGCAGCGGGAGTTCGCGGAGCAGGAGCGGCTGCGGTTCCCGCTGCTGTCCGACGCGGACCTGACGCTGACGACCGCGCTGCGCCTGCCGACCTTCCGCACGGCCGGCACGAGCCGGATCAAGCGGCTGACGCTGGTCATCGACCGCGAACGCACGGTCCGCGAGGTGATCTACCCGATCCAGGACATCGAGGCGAGCGTGCAGACGGCTCTCGCGGCCGTCCGGACCGCCGCCGGGGGCGCCGGAGATGCCGGGGACACCGGGGACGCCGCTGCTGCGGGGGATGCCGCTGCCTCAGGGGATGCCGCTGCCGCGGGGCCGGCTCAGTCCTGACGCAGGATCCGCCGCAGGACCTCGCGGGCGTACCCCTCGTCGTACGCGGCGTCCGTCAGCAGGACCTGCAGGCCGATCCCGTCCATGGCGGCCACCAGCGCCCGCGCAGTCACCGGGTCGGTCCGCGGGGTCAGCGCCGCCGCGACCGCCTCGCACCACGCCGCCGCCACCGGCCGAAGCGCAGGGCGGCGCAGGGCCGCGAGGTAGAGCTCGTACTCCAGCTCCACCCGGCCCCGGTCCGCCGTCAGGAACTCCCCGAGCAGGCGGGCCAGGGCCGCCGCGAGATCCGCGTCCGGGTCGGCCAGCGCGGCCGAGCGGGCCACCGCCTGCGCGAAGCCTTCATTGGCCTGGTGCAGCGCGGCGACCAGCAGGTCGTCCAGCGTCTTGAAGTGGTAGGTCGTCGACCCGAGCGGTACGTCGGCCTCCGCGGCCACGCTGCGGTGGCTCAGCCCGGCGATGCCCCGGTCGCCCACCACCCTGATCGCCGCGTCGATGATCCGCTGACGCCGGTCCGGGTCGTAGCGCCGCGCGCCGGAGGGCATCAGTGGGCCCCGCCGAGATTCAGCAGGACCACTCCTGCGATCACCAGGACGATCCCGGCGATCTTGGCGGCGGTGGCCGCCTCCCCCAGGAACACCATGCCTATGGCGGCGATCGCGGCGGTGCCGACGCCCGCCCATATGGCGTACGCCGTGCCGACCGACATCGACTTCAGCGTCTGCGCGAGCAGGGTGAAGGCGATGACGTAGCCGAGCAGGGTGCCCAGCGACGGCCACAGCTTCGTGAAGCCGTCGCTGTACTTCATCGCGGTGGTTCCGGCGACCTCGGCGGCGATGGCCGCGGCAAGCATGACGTAGGGCATGCGTACAACTGTACACATCGATGCGTACGGCCGTACACATCCAGATCAATCGACTGCCATGCTCCTGACATGCTGATATACGGTGTGCCCTCGTCGGGGGAACGAGAAGACGGAGCACACGCATGACACAGAACACAGGGTGGGGATCCACGGGGGCACACGGGCCGGGCGGCCCGGGTGGCGCGCCGCAGTGGGGAGGATGGGCCCCGCCGCCACCACCGCAGCCCGGAGTGGTGCCGCTCAAGCCGCTGGGCCTCGGGGAGGTCGTGAGCGCCTCCTTCGCCACGTTCGGCCGCTACTGGAAGCAGCTCGCCGGTGTGATGCTCGCCGTGCTGGGCCTGTGTCTGCTGGTCATGGCCCTGTTGGCGGGCATCGCCGTCGCCGCGGTGTACGACCACATCGAGCCGGTCTTCGACCCGCCCTACGGGCAGGACCCGGCAACCGAGCACCTCACCCCGGTCATCGTCGCGGGCGTCACGCTGTTCGTGCTGCTGTTCGCCGTGGGGCTGCTGAGCATGGCCGTGCTCACCGCTGTGTGCCCGGCGGTCCTCCAGCAGGCGGTCCTCGGCCGGCCCACCACCTTCCGCGCGATGTGGCGCACGACCCTGCGGCGGACTCCCTCCGTCCTGGGCGCGCTGCTGCTCACGGGGCTGATCGCGGGCGCTCCCGTGCTCGCCGCCATGGCGGTGTGGATTCCGGTGATGGTCGTCTCCGTCGCCGGCGACGACCCGTCACCCGCGGCCCTGATCCTCCTGCCCGTGCTCCTGCTGCCCGCCATCGCGGTGTCCGTCTGGCTCGGCACCCGGCTCAGCCTGGCCCCCGCCGTGGCGGTCATGGAGAAGGCCGCCCCCGTCACCGCGCTGCGCCGCTCGGCCGCGCTGGTCAAGGGCGACTGGTGGCGGATCTTCGGCATCACCCTGGTCGGCAGCATGATCGCGATGAGCATCGCCTACATGATCCAGATGCCCTTCCAGCTCGTCGGCACGTTCGGGATGATCCCCCTCATGGCCGAGGCGGGCGAGGGAGCCGAGGGGGCCGACCCGTCGACGGGCATGATCGTCGCCCTCGTGTTCGGCATCCTGTGCATCATGGTCGGCGGCGGCGTGAGCCAGATGTTCCAGATCGGGTACACCCAGCTCTTCAGCAATCTGCTGTACGTGGACCAGCGGATCCGGCGCGAGAACCTCGCCCAGACCCTCCTCGCCGAACTCGCCGCGCAGGCCCCCGGCACCGGCACCGGCCCCGTGCCCACGCCCGCGGAACCGCCCGCGGACACGCCGCCCGACAGGCCGACGGACGACTGAGCGGCCCGACGGGCCGCCCTGCGGACACGAGGAAGGGCCCCCGGCACGATGCCGGGGGCCCTTCCTCGTTCAAACCGCTCAGACGTTGAAGCCGAGTGCGCGGAGCTGCTCGCGGCCGTCGTCCGTGATCTTGTCCGGGCCCCACGGCGGCATCCAGACCCAGTTGATCCGGAGCTCGCTCACGATGCCGTCCGTCGCCGACTTCGCCTGGTCCTCGATGACGTCCGTCAGCGGGCAGGCCGCCGACGTCAGCGTCATGTCGAGGGTGGCGATGTTCGCGTCGTCGATGTGGATGCCGTAGATCAGGCCCAGGTTGACAACGTCGATGCCCAGCTCGGGGTCGACCACGTCGTAGAGGGCCTCGCGGACCTCCTCCTCGGTGGCCGGCTTGATCGACGCCTCGGGCGTCGCGTTCTCGGTCATGCCGTCTTCCTCTCCGCGCCGCCCAGAGCCTGGGCCGTCGCGTCCTTCCACGCCATCCAGCTCAGCAGAGCACACTTCACGCGAGCCGGGTACTTGGAGACGCCGACGAACGCGACCGCGTCCTCCAGCACCTCCTCCATGGCCTCGTCGGGCTCGATCTTGCCCTTGGACTGCATCATCTCCAGGAAGACTGCCTGGATCTTCTGCGCCTCGGCCAGTTCCTTGCCCACGAGCAGCTCGTTCAGTACGGACGCGCTGGCCTGGCTGATCGAGCAGCCCTGGCCCTCGTAGGAGACGTCGGTCAGCGTCTCGCCGTCGTACTTCACGCGCAGCGTGATCTCGTCACCGCACGTCGGATTGACGTGGTGCACCTCGGCGTCGCCGTCGCGCAGGCCACGCCCGTGCGGGTGCTTGTAGTGGTCCAGGATCAGTTCCTGGTACATCGAATCCAGCTTCACTGCGTCCTCGTCGCCTCGTCCGTCAGCCGAAGAAGTTCCGTACGTGCTCCAGCCCGTCGATCAGCGCGTCGACCTCGGCCGGAGAGGAGTACAGGTAGAAAGACGCTCGCGTCGTCGCAGGAATTCCGTAGCGCAGGCAGACGGGGCGCGCGCAGTGGTGTCCCACGCGGACCGCGATGCCCTGCTCGTCCAGCACCTGGCCGACGTCGTGCGGGTGGATGTCGCCCAGCACGAAGGAGATCGCGGCGCCGCGGTCCTCGGCCGTGGTGGGCCCGATGATCCGCAGGTCGGGCACCTCGGCGAGGCGCTTGATCGCGTACTCCGTGATCGCGTGCTCGTGCGCGGCGATCTTGTCCATGCCGATCGCGGTCAGGTAGTCCACGGCCGCGCCGAGGCCGACGGCCTGGGCGATCGGGGGCGTACCGGCCTCGAACTTGTGGGGCGCCGGGGCGTAGGTCGAGGCGTGCATCGACACGGTCTCGATCATCTCGCCGCCACCGAGGAACGGGGGCAGGTCCTCCAGGAGCTCCTGGCGGCCCCAGAGGACGCCGATGCCGGTCGGACCGCACATCTTGTGGCCGGTGAAGGCCACGAAGTCGGCGCCGAGCGCCTGCACGTCGAGCGGCATGTGCGGGGCGGCCTGGGAGGCGTCGATCAGCACGAGGGCGCCGACGTCCTGGGCGCGCCGGACGATCGCCTCGACCGGGTTGACCGTGCCCATGATGTTGGAGACCAGCGTGAAGGAGACGATCTTCGTCTTCTCCGTGATGACCTCTTCGATGTTGGACAGGTCGAGCCGGCCGTCGTCGGTGAGGCCGAACCACTTCAGCTTGGCGCCGGTGCGCTGCGAGAGCAGCTGCCACGGCACGATGTTGGAGTGGTGCTCCATCTCCGTGATGGCGATCTCGGTCTCGCGGTCGACCCGGTAGGGCTCGTCCGCCCAGCCGAGCATGTTCGCGACCAGGTTGAGCGACTCCGAGGCGTTCTTGGTGAAGATCACCTCGTCGCGGCTCGGCGCGTTGATGAAGGCGGCGACCTTGTCGCGGGCGCCCTCGTACAGCGCCGTGGCCTCCTCGGCGAGCACGTGCACGCCACGGTGGACGTTGGCGTTGTGCTGCTCGTAGTACTCGTTCAGCGCGTCGAGCACCTGGCGCGGCTTCTGGGAGGTTGCCGCGTTGTCCAGGTAAACGATCTTCTTCCCGTCGTGGACCACACGATCCAGCAGGGGGAAGTCCTTGCGGATCGCCTCGATGTCGAGGAGGCCAGGCAGCTGTGTCACGCGGTCGCGCCACCCTTCGTGCTGTACGACTCGTAGCCTTCCGCCTCCAGCTTGTCGGCGAGCTCGGCGCCGCCGGACTCGACGATGCGGCCTTCCGAGAAGACGTGGACGAAGTCGGGCTTGATGTAGCGGAGGATCCGCGTGTAGTGCGTGATCAGCAGCGTGCCGACCTCACCGGTCGCGCGGACGCGGTTGACGCCCTCGGAGACCTGGCGCAGCGCGTCGACGTCGAGGCCGGAGTCGGTCTCGTCGAGGATCGCGATCTTCGGCTTGAGGAGCTCCAGCTGGAGGATCTCGTGGCGCTTCTTCTCACCACCGGAGAAGCCCTCGTTGACGTTGCGCTCGGCGAAGGCCGGGTCCATCTGGAGCTGCTCCATCGCGGACTTGACCTCCTTCACCCAGGTACGCAGCTTCGGCGCCTCGCCGCGGATGGCGGTGGCCGACGTGCGCAGGAAGTTGGAGACCGAGACACCGGGGACCTCGACCGGGTACTGCATCGCGAGGAAGACGCCGGCGCGGGCGCGCTCGTCGACGGACATCTCCAGGACGTCCTCGCCGTCGAGGGTCACGGTGCCACCGGTGATGGTGTACTTCGGGTGACCGGCGAGCGAGTACGCCAGGGTGGACTTGCCGGAGCCGTTCGGACCCATGATGGCGTGCGTCTCACCCTGCTTGACGGTGAGGTCGACGCCCTTGAGGATCTCGCGGGCGCCGTTCTCGGCCTCGACGGAGACGTGCAGGTCGTGGATTTCAAGCGTTGCCATGGATACCTCAGGACTCCTGGGTGAGGGAGACGAACACGTCGTCCCCTTCGATCTTTACGGGGTATACGGGTACGGGGCGCGTCGCAGGCAGACCCGAGGGCTTGCCGGTGCGCAGGTCGAAGGCCGACCCGTGCAGCCAGCACTCGATCATGCAGTCTTCGACCTCGCCCTCCGAGAGCGAGACGTTCGCGTGCGAGCAGATGTCGTTGATCGCGAACACCTCCCCCTCGGTGGAGACGATGGACACCGGCGTGCCGTCGAGTTCCACCCGCTTCGGGGTGTCCTCCTCCAGCTCGCTGAGCGCACAGGCCTTGACGTAATTCATCAGACGGAACCCTGGAGCTCGGTCTCGATCTTGGTGAGCAGGCGCTCCTCGATGTCGTCGACACCGATCTGCTGGACGAGCTCCGCGAAGAAGCCGCGGACGACCAGGCGGCGGGCCTCGTCGGCCGGGATGCCACGGGCCTGCAGGTAGAAGAGCTGCTCGTCGTCGAAGCGGCCGGTCGCGGAGGCGTGGCCGGCGCCGACGATCTCGCCGGTCTCGATCTCGAGGTTCGGCACCGAGTCGACCCGCGCACCGTCCGTGAGGACGAGGTTGCGGTTCATCTCGTAGGTGTCGGTGCCCTCGGCGCTCTTCTCGATGAGCACGTCACCGATCCAGACGGCGTGGGCGTCCTGGCCCTGGAGCGCGCCCTTGTAGACCACGTTCGACTTGCAGTGCGGGGCGTCGTGCGTGACCAGGAGGCGGTGCTCCTGGTGCTGGCCGGCGTCGGTGAAGTACAGGCCGAAGAGCTCGGCCTCGCCGCCGGGGCCGGCGTAGCTCACGCGCGGGTGGATGCGGACGAGGTCGCCGCCGAAGGTGATCACGATCGACTTGAAGGTCGCGTCGCGGCCGACCAGCGTGTTGTGCTGCGAGCAGTGGACGGCGGTGTCGTCCCAGTCCTGCACGGACACGACGGTGAGCTTGGCGCCGTCGCCGACCAGGAACTCGACGTTGGCGGCGCGCACGCCGTCACCGGTGTGGTCGATGACGACGACGGCCTCGGCGAAGGCCTGTACGTCGAAGACGGTGTGACCGAAGGTGGTACCGCCCTCGCCGTGCAGCGCCAGGCGCACCGGCTCGGTGAGGACCGTCTCCTTGGGCACGGTGACGACCGTGGCCTTGGCGAAGGAGGAGAACGCCTGGGCGGCGATCCGGTCCACCGGGATGCCGGCCTTGCCGATGCGCGCGTCACCGCGGTCCACCGACTCGACCGTGACGCCCTCGGGCGCGTCGATCTGGGCCTTCATGCTGCCGTTGGCGACCGCGGTGCCGTCGTGCAGACCCTTGAGGCGGGCGAGCGGGGTGAACCGCCACTCCTCCTCGCGGCCGTTCGGGACCGGGAAGTCCGCCACGTCGAAGGACGGGGGCGCACTCATCCGGGTGGCGACGGTGGACTCGGCGGCCACCGCGATCGCGCCGGCGGTGGTCGAACCCGCCGGAATGTTCTGAGCCTCAGCCATGGCTGTCTTCGTGCTCTCTTCCTACGTCAAAGAATGTCTGCGGGACTCGGGCGGCCGGAACTAGCCGACCGAACCCTCCATCTGCAGCTCGATCAGCCGGTTCAGCTCGAGGGCGTACTCCATGGGCAGCTCGCGCGCGATGGGCTCGACGAAGCCGCGCACGATCATGGCCATTGCCTCGAACTCCGTCAGGCCGCGGCTCATCAGGTAGAAGAGCTGGTCGTCGGAGACCTTGGAGACCGTGGCCTCGTGGCCCATGGAGACGTCGTCCTCGCGCACGTCCACGTAGGGGTACGTGTCCGAGCGGGAGATGGTGTCGACCAGGAGCGCGTCGCACAGCACGTTGGACTTCGCACCGTGGGCGCCCTCGCCGATCTCGACCAGGCCTCGGTAGGAGGTCCGGCCGCCGCCTCGTGCCACCGACTTGGAGACGATGTTCGAGGAGGTGTGCGGCGCCATGTGCACCATCTTGGAGCCGGCGTCCTGGTGCTGGCCCTCGCCCGCGAAGGCGATGGACAGGGTCTCGCCCTTGGCGTGCTCGCCCATCAGGTAGACGGCCGGGTACTTCATGGTGACCTTGGAACCGATGTTGCCGTCGATCCACTCCATGGTCGCGCCCTCGTACGCCACGGCGCGCTTGGTGACCAGGTTGTAGACGTTGTTCGACCAGTTCTGGATCGTCGTGTAGCGGCAGCGGCCGCCCTTCTTGACGATGATCTCGACCACGGCGCTGTGCAGCGAGTCCGAGGAGTAGATCGGGGCGGTGCAGCCCTCGACGTAGTGGACGTAGGCGTCCTCGTCGACGATGATCAGCGTCCGCTCGAACTGGCCCATGTTCTCCGTGTTGATACGGAAGTAGGCCTGGAGCGGGATGTCGACCTTCACGCCCTTGGGGACGTAGATGAAGGAGCCGCCGGACCACACCGCGGTGTTCAGCGACGCGAACTTGTTGTCGCCGACCGGGATGACCGTTCCGAAGTACTCCTGGAAGAGCTCCGGGTGCTCCTTGAGCGCGGTGTCCGTGTCGAGGAAGATGACGCCCTGCTCCTCCAGGTCCTCACGGATCTGGTGGTAGACGACCTCGGACTCGTACTGGGCCGCGACACCGGCGACGAGGCGCTGCTTCTCCGCCTCCGGGATGCCGAGCTTGTCGTACGTGTTCTTGATGTCCTCGGGCAGGTCCTCCCACGAAGCGGCCTGCTTCTCGGTGGAACGCACGAAGTACTTGATGTTGTCGAAGTCGATGCCCGAGAGGTCGGAACCCCAGTTCGGCATGGGCTTCTTGTCGAACAGCTTCAGGCCCTTGAGGCGGAGCTTCAGCATCCACTCCGGCTCGGACTTCTTCGCCGAGATGTCGCGGACGACATCCTCGGAGAGACCCCGCTTGGCAGCGGCGCCGGCCGCGTCGGAGTCGGCCCAGCCGTATTCGTAGGTGCCCAGGCCATCGAGCTCAGGGTGAGCGATCTCCGTGGTCATGCGGGGTTCCTCCCGGCCGTACTTGCAGATACTGATGTGTCGGTCTGTGTGGTGCTCGCGCTACGCGGAATGAACGTCGTGCACACCCCGTCGCCGTGGGCGATCGTGGCGAGGCGCTGCACATGGGTCCCGAGCAGGCGGGAGAAGACCTCGGTCTCCGCCTCGCAGAGCTGCGGGAACTGCTCGGCGACGTGCGCGACCGGGCAGTGGTGCTGGCAGAGCTGTTCACCGCTGTGCGGACCGGGAGCGCTCTTCGCCGTAGCAGCGTACCCGTCCGCGGTCAACGCCTTGGCAAGGGCCTCCGCGCGCTCCTGCGGGGCGGCTGCCTCGACGGCCTCCCGGTAGGTCTGCGCCTGCGCTTCCATCCGTGCCCTGGCGAAGGCGGCGACGGCCACCTCGCCCTGCTCGCCGCCGCCGACGGACTGCGCGATCCAGCGCAGGGCGTCCGCGGCGAGCGTGTCGTAGGACTGGTCGAAGGAGTCGCGGCCGCAGTCGGTGAGCGCGAAGACCTTGGCGGGCCGACCCCGGGTACGCGCGCCGTACACACGCTGCTCACGGGGTTCGACCACGTCGTCGGTGACGAGCGTGTCGAGGTGGCGGCGGACGGCGGCCTGGGTGAGGCCGAGGCGCTGGGCGAGGTCGGCGACGGTGGACGGACCGTGGTCCAGGATCGAGCGCGCCACCCGGTTGCGGGTTGACCGCTCCCCGGTGCCGAGCTCCCCCTGAGGGGTGTCGATCTGCCGTTCGCCGTATTTCACAACGCCATTGTTGCGTAAATAACCGAGCAGGGACAAGCCGTGACGGACGCCACTCCTGGTGGTCTCCATCACTAAGGGTTACCTAATTTATCGACGGAGAGTTATTTGGAGGGCAGTACTCCGCAATCCTCCCGAACACCCCCGAGGGCCCCGCACACGGCTCCCACCAGCGCTCCTACGCCTCGGACGCACCCCGGCACGGCGTACCCCCGGATTCGGAAAAGATCACCGAAAGACGCCGGTGCGCCCAGGGCCGGAAGACTGAAAAAGAACCGTATTCGCGAGGCCGTGTTCGCATCCCGCGCGGAGGAAGCGGAGTGGAAGGGGAGAGGAAGGGGCCCCGACCCCGGGACCCACGACCCCTCCCACAGCTCCGTAGACTCACCCCCCATGAGCAACGACCCCGCCGTGGAGATCCGCGGACTGGTGAAGCGGTACGGCACCAAGACCGCGGTGGACGGCCTGGACCTCACCGTCCGGAGCGGCTCCGTCACCGCGGTCCTCGGTCCCAACGGCGCGGGCAAGACGACCACGGTGGAGACCTGCGAGGGCTACCACCGCCCCGACGCCGGCACCGTCCGCGTCCTCGGCCTCGACCCGGTCGCCCGGGCCGAGGCCCTGCGCCCGCGGATCGGCGTGATGCTGCAGTCCGGAGGCGTCTACTCCGGAGCCCGCGCCGTCGAGATGCTGCGCCACATGGCCAAGCTGTACGCCGACCCGCTCGATGTCGACACCCTGGTGGAACGCCTCGGACTCGGCGGCTGCGGCCGCACCCCCTACCGCCGGCTCTCCGGCGGCCAGCAGCAGCGCCTCGCCCTGGCCATGGCCGTCGTCGGCCGCCCCGAGCTGGTCTTCCTGGACGAGCCCACCGCCGGCCTGGACCCGCAGGCCCGCCGCGCGACCTGGGACCTCGTACGGGAACTGCGCGCCGACGGGGTCACCGTCGTCCTCACCACCCACCACATGGACGAGGCCGAGCAGCTCGCGGACGAGGTCGCCATCGTGGACGCGGGCCGGGTCATCGTCCACGGCAGTCCCGAGCAGCTGTGCCGGGGCGGCGCCGAGAACACCCTGCGCTTCACCGGCCGCCCCTCCCTCGACCTCGCCTCGCTGCTGAAGGCACTGCCCGACGGCACCGAGGCCGCCGAGCTCACCGCGGGCGTCTACCGGGTCACCGGCGACGTCCACCCCCAGCTGCTGGCCACCGTCGCCTCCTGGTGCGCGCAGCACGGTGTGATGCCGAACAGCCTCACGGTCGAGCGGCACACCCTCGAGGACGTCTTCCTCGAACTGACAGGCAAGGAGCTGCGCGCATGAGCGCCGGTACGTTCACCCCCCGCCCGGGGGCCGCGCCCGTGTCCCGCATGATCCTCGCGCAGACGGCCCTGGAGACCAGGATGCTGCTGCGCAACGGGGAGCAGCTGCTGCTGACCGTGATCATCCCGGCGCTGCTGCTGACCCTCTTCTCCGCCGTGGACATCGTGACCGTGCCCGTCGACGAGGGGGGCAGCGGGAAGTCCGTGGACTTCCTCGCGCCCGGGATCCTGGCGCTCGCCGTGATGTCCACCGCCTTCACCGGCCAGGCCATCGCCACCGGCTTCGACCGCCGCTACGGGGTCCTCAAGCGGCTCGGGGCCTCCCCCCTGCCGCGCTGGGCCCTGATGGCCGCCAAAACCCTGTCGGTGCTGGTCACCGAGGTGCTGCAGATCGCCCTGCTGACGGTGATCGCCCTCGCGCTGGGCTGGTCCCCGCAGGGTGACCCGCTGTCGGTCGCCGCGCTCATCCTGCTGGGCACCGCGGCCTTCTCCGGACTCGGACTGCTGATGGCGGGCACCCTCAAGGCCGAGGCGACCCTGGCCGCCGCCAACCTGGTCTTCCTGCTGCTGCTGGTCGGCGGCGGGGTGATCGTGCCGCTGGACAGGTTCCCGGACGCCGTGCAGTCCGTGCTGGGGCTGCTGCCCATTTCGGCCCTGTCCGACGGGCTGCGCGAGGTCCTCCAGCACGGCGGCGCCCTCCCGTGGGGCGACGCAGCCGTACTGGCGGGCTGGGCCGTACTCGGTCTGGGCGCCGCCGCGCGGCTCTTCCGCTGGGAATGAAATCCCTCCCCTCGCGGGGGCTGTGCCGCGAGGATGGGCCCCTCACACATGAAGCCGGGGGGCGGACATGGTGCAGCGGGAGGCCGTTCTACGGCTGGACGATCAATGGGCACGGGTGCGGTCGGGGGCGGAGCACACGGAACCCGGGGAACGCGATCGGCTCCTCGACGAGCTGATCGGCGCCCTGCGCCCGTTCGACGGCGACCCGCAGTGCACCGCGCTGCTCGGGCTGCGCCTCGCCGACCGGGCCGCCCTGCGGTTCGCCGCGGGCGACCGCGCCGGCGCCCTCGCCACGATCGAGGAGGGGCTGCGCAGCTCCGAGCGCGCCGCCGGGCACTCCCCCGAATTCGCCCGCTGGTACGCCCGCGGGCTGATCAACCACGGGGTCTGGCTGGCCTGGCCGCTGAGCGACGGGGCCCGGCTGCCGAAGCACCCGCTGGGGGCGGCCGCCGGGGAGGGGCCGAGCGCCATGGAGCGGGCGGCCGGTGAACGCGCCCGCGACCTGACCCGGACCGCGGTGGAGGTGTGGGCGGGACTGGACCAGCAGGATCCGGTCAACCGGCGCGGTCTGGCCCAGGCCAAGGTGTTCCTCGGGGACCGCCTCGCCGAGCTGGGCCTCGCCGAGGAGGCCGTGGCCTGGGCCGTGGCCGCCGAGGCCGACTTCCGGCACCTGCTGCTCGCGGGCCCGGCCGCGGAGGAGGCCGAGGAGGCCGAGGAGGCCCTCGACCACATCGGCCGCCAGCTGGAACTGCGCCTGCGCCTCCTGGCCTTCGACTCGCTGGTCGGCCTGCGCGCGCAGGGGCTGCTGCCCGAACGGCTGCTGCCGCGGGCCGTGGTGGCCGCCCGTATCCAGGGGACGCCGGAGCCCGCGATCGCAGCGGGCCTGGGGCTCGACGCCGAGCAGGTGCGCACCATGCTGGAGGTCACCCCCTGGCTCGCGGTGTGGCGCCTCGAGGTGCGCGCGCCCGACGGCCTGTGGAACGTACTTGAGCATCCCTGGCACAGCGCAACAGAAGTAAGGAATAGGACAGCCGAGGAGATAGCAGGCGAATTACTCCAAGGGTTCGTCGGCTCGGCGGACTACCCGGGCGACGGCGTCCCTTGGCGGATCCTGCTGTGGTGGCACGAGGAGGGTGAGCCCGAGGGGGCGAAGTACCGCCTGGTCGTCGGCCCCGACACCACCCCGGGCACCCCCTCGTGAAACTTTGCACAAGGGGTCGCCTACGATATGGGGCGTGTTGAACCCCCTCGCCCACATCGCCAGCCGCTGGACCCCGTCACCCCGGACCGTCCAGCGGGCCGCACTCGCCGCGCTCGTCATGAGCGTGGTCATCGTCGTCACCGGCGGCGCGGTACGGCTGACCGGATCCGGCCTCGGCTGCGACACCTGGCCCAAGTGCACCGACGACAGCCTCATCGTGACGCAGGAGCAGGGCTTCCACGGCGCCATCGAGTTCGGCAACCGCATGCTGACCTACGTGCTCAGCGCGGTGGTCGGCTGGGCGATCATCGCCGCCCGCTCGGCCGAGCCCTGGCGGCACTCGCTGACGAAGCTCGGCTGGGTGCAGTTCGTGATCGTGATGGCGAACGCCGTACTGGGCGGCATCACCGTCCTGACCGGGCTCAACCCCTACAGCGTGGCCGGGCACTTCCTGCTCGCCACCGCGCTGATCGCCGTGACGACGGTCACCTGGCAGCGCACCCGCGAGGGCGACGGCGCCCCCAGGCCGCGCGTGCCCGGCCCGGTGCGCAAGCTGTCGTGGGCGCTGCTCGCGACCACCCTCGTGCTGATCGCGGCGGGCACCGTCGTGACCGGCTCCGGTCCGCACGCCGGTGACAGCAGCGAGATCAGGCGCATGCCCTTCGACTGGGACACCACCGCCCACGTGCACGCCGTCTCCGCCTGGCTGGTGTGCGCGCTCGCCGTCGCCATGTGGCTGGTCCTGCGTGTCGTGGACGCCCCGGCCGACACCCGGGCACGCGCCCGCGACCTGCTGGTCGTGCTGCTCGCCCAGGGCGCCGTCGGCTACGTGCAGTACGCCACCCAGGTCCCCGAGGCCCTGGTCGCCGCCCACATGCTGGGCTCCTGCCTGGTGTGGATCGCCGTGCTCCGGGTCGCGCTGAGCCTGCGCGAGCGGCCGGCCGAGCAGGCGGAGGTCCCCTCCCAGGGCGACCCGCAGCTCTCCGCCGTCTGATCCCCCGAGGCCCGTCAGGGCCCGGACGGACCCGTCAGCGCCCTGGGCAGACCCATCAGGGCCCGTCCAGGCGGTAGACGCGGCGGGCGTTGCCCGCCGCGACCATGGCGGCCACCCGCTCCGCGTCCCGCCAGGACCAGGATCCCTCGGCGGCCCATCCGCCCAGCACCCGGCCGAGGGCCTCGCGGAACACCAGGGCGCCCACCGCGTGCAGTTCGGGCAGGTGCCGGCCGCCGCTGGAGAAGAGCACCTTCCCGAACGGCGCGATCTCCAGCAGCTCCGCCAGGACCGCCGCGGCCCGCGCCCCGGTCTGCCCGAGGGCCGCGCCCGCGTCCGCGTAGACGTGCGGGAAGGCCGCCGCCAGCTGCGCCGTACGGCGGTGGTACGGGTACCCGCCGAGCAGCACCAGCCGCGTCCCCAGGCCCGCGGTGGCCCGTACGAACCCGGTCAGCGCAGCGGCATCGGCCGCTCCCGTGTGCAGCTGGAGCGGCAGCCCCGACGCCACCGCGCTCCACAGCAGGTGGGACAGGAGTACGGGATCCCGTACGGCCCCGCCCCGCGGCCGCCCGGCGAGCCACCGCCCGGCCGCCCCGCGCACCGCGCCGGGACCGGGCGGCTCGGGTGCGAGGTCCGGGGTGTCCGCGCAGGCGAAGGCCGTGGCGCAGGTGAAGGCCGCGGCTCCGGCGGCGGCGTGGTGGACGGCCTCGGCGAGATTGGCGAGGAAGGCGCCCACCGTTCCCGAGGTGTCGGCGACCTGCTCGGCCAGTAACTCCAGCCGGACGGCCTCGAAGGCCTCGGCGTCCCCGGCGAGCGCCAGTTCCTTGGGCCCGGTGAGGTCCCCGGCCACCCCGGTGTCGACCAGGTAGGCGGCGACTCCGGACCCCCTCAGCAGCCTCCGGGCGGTCTCGGCCACGCCCAGCTCGCGCCGCCGCGCCAGATAGCGGGCGGGGGTGGCGTGCGGCTCCAGCCCCAGCAGCGGCGGGCACCAGCGGCGTACCGCGAAGCCGGTCTGCGTGTCGAAGAAGGTGGTGCCCGCGGCGGGCGGGCCGGCCGAGCTCATCAGCTGGGCCTCGAAGGTGCCCAGGCCCAGCTCCGTACGGAGTACTCCGTGGCAGTACTGGTCCACCAGGGGCGGCGTTTCGATCATCCGGGCATCCCGATTGCGGACGTGAGGAAGGGGCTTCCACACGTCCTAACGGGTGAGCGGGGTGTGAGGTGTTGCTCGGGCTGTTGACCGAGACGGCACTCCCGGGTCCCCCGGGGGCGGTCCGGGGCTCAGGCCGCGGGGTTCTCGGGTCCGCCGATCTGGATGCCGGCCATCCGCGACCACTCGTACGGACCCGTGCGCACGCGCGCGGCGAACTCCCCGTCGAACTCGTCGTGAAGGGTCAGCCCGGCCTTCTCGGCGGCCAGCTGCGCCACCGTGAGGGTGGGGGCCACCAGATCGCCCCAGCCGCCGTCCGTACCCACGAGCACGATCCGGGTGCCGACCTGGCCGATGTGGGCGAGCTGGCCCTCTGCGCCGCCGTGCTGCTTGGCGAACGCGCCGATCTGCTTGGCCAGCTTCGCGGCCCTGCGGTCCTGCTTCTTCTCCGCGGCGCCTGCGGCGGCAGGGGCGGCTGCGGTGTCTTCGGTGTCTCCCATGGAAGCCATGCTACCGGTGAGTAATCAGCGGAGGAAGGGATCCACGGCCACCGCCACGAACAGCAGCGACACATAGGTGATCGACCAGTGGAACAGCCGCATCTCCTTGAGCTTCGCGCCCACGACCCCCGACTTGGCGCGGGCGTGCAGCGCGTGCGCCTCCCACAGCCACCAGCCGCCCGCCGCCAGCGCGACCGAGGTGTAGAACCACCCGGTGTACCCCAGCGGGGTCAGCAGCAGCGAGACCGCCACCATCACCCAGCTGTAGAGGACGATCTGGCGCGCCACGGCCCTGTTGCCCGCGACGACCGGCAGCATCGGCACGCCGGCCCGCGCGTAGTCGTCCTTGACCTTCATCGACAGCGGCCAGTAGTGCGGCGGCGTCCAGAAGAAGATGACGAGGAAGAGGATGACCGCGGCCCAGGAGACCTCGTTCGTGACGGCCGACCAGCCGATGAGCACCGGCATGCAGCCCGCGATGCCGCCCCAGACGATGTTCTGCGCGGTGCGCCGCTTCAGCAGCATCGTGTAGACCACGACGTAGAAGAGGAGCGCACCGAGCGACAGCGCCGCCGACAGCCAGTTGACGAGCAGGCCGAAGAAGAGGGTGGAGACGACCGCGAGGGTGAGGCCGAAGGCCAGGCACTCCCGCGGGCTGACCATGCCGGTCACCAGCGGGCGCTGCGATGTCCGGTCCATCAGCGCGTCGATGTCGCGGTCGATGTACATGTTCAGCGCGTTGGCGCCGCCCGCGGACAAGTAGCCGCCGAGGCAGGTCACAAGGACCAGCCGCAGCGACGGAACACCCTGCTCCGCCAGGAACATCACCGGCACTGTGGTGATCAGCAGAAGTTCGATGATCCGCGGCTTGGTCAATGCCACGAAAGCCATGACGCGGGTCCCGAGCGGCCGCTGACCGGGGCTCGTCCCGAGCACCCCCGCTGGACGGGATTCGACGGCCGTCACGCACACCCCTGAGAGAGAATCCAGCAAGCTCCGACGCGGACCACCCAAGAGATGTAGGCCCGGTTGAGGCTTGCGCGTACCACGCCACTGTAGACGTTGCACTTACGTCGCCCTGCGCCGGGGTCGCTTCGTGTTGGGCCGATCGGACCGTGCATATATACGGGGCACGCGCCGTACCGGGCACCCGTGGGCGGGTGAACGGGGGTCGGCGGCACGGTGACGGACTGCCTGCACTCGAATAGCTGCACGCCGTTGCGGGGGTAGGCTCGGAATCGCGCCGGTGCACCGTTCGTCACCGGGATTCATACATGTGGAGAGGAGCCCTGACCCACGGTGAGCACCAAGCCGACCACCACAGAGCTCGAGTGGACCGAACTGGACCAGCGGGCCGTCGACACCGCCCGCATCCTGGCCGCTGACGCGGTCCAGAAGGTCGGAAACGGCCACCCCGGTACGGCGATGAGCCTGGCCCCCGCCGCGTACACCCTCTTCCAGAAGGTGATGCGGCACGACCCGGCGGACCCCGAGTGGGTGGGCCGCGACCGCTTCGTGCTCTCCGCGGGGCACTCGTCCCTCACGCTCTACACCCAGCTCTACCTCGGTGGGTTCGGGCTGGAGCTGGACGACCTGAAGGCCTTCCGCACCTGGGGCTCGAAGACCCCCGGGCACCCGGAGTACGGCCACACGACGGGCGTCGAGACCACCACCGGCCCCCTCGGCCAGGGCGTCGCCAACGCGGTGGGCATGGCCATGGCCTCCCGCTACGAGCGCGGTCTGTTCGACCCGGAGGCCGCCCAGGGCGCCTCCCCGTTCGACCACATGATCTACGCGATCGCGGGTGACGGCTGCCTCCAGGAGGGCATCTCCCACGAGGCGTCCGCGCTGGCCGGCCACCAGAAGCTCGGCAACCTCGTCCTGCTGTGGGACGACAACCACATCTCCATCGAGGGCGACACGGAGACGGCCGTCTCCGAGGACACCCTGGGGCGCTACGAGGCCTACGGCTGGCACGTCCAGCGCGTCGAGCAGCAGGAGAACGGCGACCTCGACCCGAAGGCGCTGTTCGCGGCCCTCCAGGCCGCCAAGGCCGAGACCGGCCGCCCGTCCTTCATCGCGGCCCGCTCGATCATCGCCTGGCCCGCCCCGCACGCCCAGAACACCGAGGCCGCCCACGGCTCGGCGCTCGGCGACGACGAGGTCGCGGCCACCAAGCGCGTGCTCGGCTTCGACCCGGAGCAGACCTTCGAGGTCGCCGACGAGGTCATCGCGCACACCCGCGCGCTGGGGGACCGCGGCCGCGAGGCCAAGGCCGCCTGGGAGAAGGACTTCTCCGCCTGGCGCACCGCCAACCCGGAGCGCGCCGCCGAGTTCGACCGCATCAACGCCAACGAGCTGCCCGCCGGCTGGGAGGACAAGCTCCCCGTCTTCGAGCCCGGCAAGGGTGTCGCCACCCGCGCCGCCTCAGGCAAGGTCCTCGGCGCGCTCGGCGCGATCATCCCGGAGCTGTGGGGCGGCTCGGCCGACCTGGCCGGCTCCAACAACACGACCATCGACAAGGACTCCTCGTTCCTGCCGGTGGGCAACCCGCTGCCGGAGGCCGACCCGTACGGCCGCACCATCCACTTCGGCATCCGTGAGCACGCCATGGCCGCGGCCATGAACGGCATCACCCTGCACGGCCACACCCGCATCTACGGCGGCACCTTCCTGGTGTTCTCCGACTACATGCGCAACGCCGTCCGCCTGTCCGCGCTGATGCACCTGCCGGTGACGTACGTGTGGACGCACGACTCCATCGGTCTCGGCGAGGACGGCCCGACCCACCAGCCGGTCGAGCACCTCGCCTCGCTGCGCGCCATCCCGGGCCTGAATGTCGTCCGCCCGGCCGACGCCAACGAGACCGCCATCGCCTGGCGCGAGATCCTGCGCCGCCACACCAAGGTCTTCGGCAAGGGTGCCCCGCACGGCCTCGCGCTGACCCGCCAGGGCGTGCCGACCTACGAGCGCAACGAGGCCGCCGCCAAGGGCGGGTACGTCCTGTTCGAGGCCGAGGGCGGCCCGGCGCAGGTCCTCCTCATCGCCACCGGCTCCGAGGTGCACGTGGCCGTCGAGGCCCGCGAGCAGCTCCAGGCCCAGGGCGTTCCCACCCGGGTCGTCTCGATGCCGTCCGTCGAGTGGTTCGAGGAGCAGGACCAGGAGTACAAGGACAGCGTCCTGACGCCGTCGGTGAAGGCCCGCGTCGCGGTCGAGGCGGGCATCGGCCTGACCTGGCACCGCTACGTCGGCGACGCCGGCCGGATCGTCTCGCTGGAGCACTTCGGTGCCTCGGCCGACGCGAAGGTGCTCTTCCGCGAGTTCGGCTTCACCCCCGAGAACGTGGTGGCCGCCGCCCAGGCCAGCATCGATTCAGTACGCCTCGCCGCCGCCTCGCGCTGACGCCGTTACGCAACCGAGTAGGAGATGTAATCCCATGACAGACGCACTCAAGCGCCTCTCCGACGAAGGCGTCGCGATCTGGCTGGACGACCTGTCCCGCAAGCGCATCACGTCCGGCAACCTGGCCGAGCTCATCGACCAGTCGCACGTGGTCGGTGTCACCACCAACCCGGCGATCTTCCAGAAGGCGATCAGCGGCGGCGAGGGCTACCAGCAGCAGCTCACCGACCTCGCGACCCGCAAGGTCACCGTGGAGGAGGCCCTGCGCATGATCACGACGGCGGACGTCCGTGACGCCGCCGACATCCTGCGCCCGGTCTACGACCGCACCGACGGCCAGGACGGCCGCGTGTCGATCGAGGTCGACCCGCGCCTGGCGCACAACACCCCGGCGACCATCGCCGAGGCCAAGCAGCTCGCCTGGCTGGTGGACCGCCCGAACACGCTCATCAAGATCCCGGCGACCAAGGCCGGCCTGCCGGCGATCACCGAGGTCATCGGCAAGGGCATCAGCGTCAACGTCACGCTGATCTTCTCGCTGGAGCGCTACCGCGAGGTCATGGACGCGTACCTGGCGGGCCTGGAGAAGGCCAAGGCCGCCGGCCTGGACCTCTCCCTGATCCACTCGGTCGCCTCCTTCTTCGTGTCCCGCGTGGACTCGGAGATCGACAAGCGCCTGGACGCGGTCGGCACCGACGAGGCCAAGGCCCTCAAGGGCAAGGCGGCGCTCGCCAACGCCCGTCTGGCCTACGAGGCCTACGAGGCGGTCTTCTCCTCGGACCGCTGGACCGCCCTGGAGCGCGTCGGAGCCAACAAGCAGCGCGCGCTGTGGGCCTCGACGGGCGTCAAGGACCCGGCGTACAAGGACACCCTGTACGTGGACGACCTGGTCGCCCCGAACACGGTGAACACCATGCCGGAGGCCACTCTGGAGGCCACCGCCGACCACGGGCAGATCACGGGCGACACCGTGCGCGGCACCTACGAGCAGGCGCGCGCCGAGCTCGACGCGGTCGCGAAGGTGGGCATCTCGTACGACGATGTGGTGCAGCTGCTCGAGGACGAGGGCGTCGAGAAGTTCGAGGCGTCCTGGAACGACCTGCTGAAGTCGACCGAGGCGGAGCTTGAGCGCCTCGCCCCCACGGAGGCCTGAACACCTTGTCTGTAAACGGAGCGAACCCGCTTCGTGACGCACAGGACCGGCGGCTCCCGCGTATCGCGGGGCCGTCCGGCCTGGTCATTTTCGGCGTTACGGGTGACCTGTCGCGCAAGAAGCTGATGCCTGCCGTCTACGACCTGGCCAACCGTGGCCTGCTCCCGCCGGGCTTCTCCCTGATCGGGTTCGCCCGCCGCGAGTGGCAGGACGAGGACTTCGCGCAGGAGGTCCACGACGCGGTCAAGGAGCACTCCCGGACGCCCTTCCGCGAGGAAGTGTGGCAGCAGCTCGTGCAGGGCTGCCGTTTCGTCTCGGGCGACTTCGACGACGACGCCGCCTTCGAGACGCTGAAGGCGACCATAGAGGAGCTGGACAAGGCACAGGGCACGGGCGGCAACTTCGCCTTCTACCTGTCCGTCCCGCCCAAGTTCTTCCCCAAGGTGGTGCAGCAGCTCAAGGACCACGGGCTGGCGCAGAAGGAGGGCTCCTGGCGGCGTGCCGTCATCGAGAAGCCCTTCGGCCACAACCTGAAGAGCGCCGAGGAACTCAACAAGGTCGTCCACGAGGTCTTCCCGCGTGACGAGGTCTTCCGGATCGACCACTACCTCGGCAAGGAGACCGTCCAGAACATCCTGGCGCTCCGCTTCGCCAACACGATGTTCGAGCCGATCTGGAACCGGTCGTACGTCGACCACGTGCAGATCACCATGGCCGAGGACATCGGCATCGGCGGCCGGGCCGGGTACTACGACGGTATCGGCGCCGCCCGTGACGTCATCCAGAACCACCTGCTCCAGCTGCTCGCGCTGACCGCGATGGAGGAGCCCGGCTCCTTCCACCCCAAGGCGCTGGTGGCCGAGAAGCTCAAGGTGCTGACGGCGGTGCAGCTGCCCGAGGACCTGGGCAAGCACACCGTGCGCGGCCAGTACGCGGCCGCCTGGCAGGGCGGCGAGAAGGTCGTCGGGTACCTCGAAGAGGACGGCATCGACCCCAAGTCGAAGACCGACACCTACGCGGCCATCCGCCTGGAGATCAACAACCGCCGCTGGGCGGGCGTCCCGTTCTACCTGCGGACGGGCAAGCGCCTGGGCCGCCGGGTGACCGAGATCGCGGTCGTCTTCAAGCGGGCCCCGTACCTGCCGTTCGAGTCGGGCGCGACCGAGGAGCTGGGGCAGAACGCCCTGGTCATCCGGGTCCAGCCGGACGAGGGCGTGACGGTCCGCTTCGGCTCCAAGGTTCCGGGCACCTCCATGGAGGTCCGGGACGTCACGATGGACTTCGCCTACGGCGAGTCCTTCACGGAGTCGAGCCCCGAGGCGTACGAGCGACTCATCCTCGACGTGCTCCTCGGCGACGCGAACCTCTTCCCCCGTCACCAGGAAGTCGAACTGTCCTGGAACATCCTCGACCCGATCGAGGAGTACTGGGACAAGCACGGCAAGCCCGCGCAGTACCCGTCGGGCACCTGGGGGCCGGTCGAGGCGGACGAGATGCTCGCACGAGACGGACGGAGCTGGCGCCGGCCATGAAGATCGACCTCACGGAGACCAACTCCAGCAAGATCAATGCCGCGATGGTGCAGGCACGCCGGGACATCGGCACGCCGGCCATCGGCATGGTCCTCACGCTGGTGATCGTGACCGACGAGGAGAACGCGTACGACGCGCTCAAGTCGGCGAACGACGCGTCCCACGAACACCCCTCGCGGATCGTCGTCGTCATCAAGCGGGCCAGCCGCTCGCCCCGCAGCCGCCGCGACGCCCGGCTCGACGCGGAAATCCGCGTCGGGGCGGACTCCGGCAGCGGCGAGACGGTGGTGCTCCGCCTTCACGGCGAACTGGTCGACCACGCCCAGTCGGTGGTTCTCCCGTTGCTCCTGCCGGACGCCCCCGTGGTCGTCTGGTGGCCGGACGGTGCTCCCACGGACCTGGCGGGCGATCCGCTGGGTGCGCTGGGGCAGCGCCGGATCACGGACACATACTCCTGCGAGGACCCGATCAGGGCGCTCAGCGGCCGTGCGGGAGCGTACGCCCCCGGGGACACGGACCTGTCGTGGACCCGGATCACTCCGTGGCGCTCCATGCTGGCCGCGGCACTGGACCAGCAGGCCCTGTCGGTCGTCTCGGCGACCGTCGAGGGCGAGGACGAGAACCCGAGCTGCGAACTGCTGGCCATGTGGCTGGCGGACCGGCTCCAGGTCCCCGTCCAGCGCACGCTGTCGTCGGGCCCGGGCCTGACCTCCGTACGGCTGTCCACCAAGGACGGCGACATCGTCCTGGACCGGGCGGACGGCGCGCTGGCCACGCTGTGCATGCCGGGGCAGCCCGACCGTGCGGTGGCGCTCAAGCGCCGTGACACGGCCGAGCTCCTGGCGGAGGAGCTGCGCAGGCTGGACCCGGACAACACGTACGAGGCCTCGCTGAGGTTCGGCGTGGCGCGGCTCGAGGCGTCGGAGCCCGCGGCCCCGGCGGCGCCGGAACCGGCCCCGGCCGCCAAGCCGGCCAAACCGGCCGCCAAGCCGACGAAGAAGGCCCCGGCCAAGTAACGCCCTCGCGGTGCCTCTCCCCGCCCCGCCCTTTCGCCGTTTCCCGGGGCTCCGCCCCGGACCCCGCGCCTCAAACGCCGGCGAGGCTGAATCTTTCAGCCCGTCCGGCGATTGAGGACCGGGTCCGGGCCGAGCCCGGTTTCGGGAAGGGGCGGGGCGGGGGAGGCCCCGCGCGGCGGAACCACTTCACGACGAAGAAGGCGGCAGCACATGGGTATGACGACTCCGCAGGTCGTCGTCCACCGGGACAAGGAGCTGATGGCCCAGGCCACCGCGGCCCGGCTCATCACGAAGATCGTGGACGCGCAGGCGGCCCGCGGCTCCGCGTCCGTCGTCCTCACCGGCGGACGCAACGGCAACGGCCTGCTCGCCGCACTGGCCGCCGCCCCGGCACGGGACGCCGTCGACTGGGCCCGGCTGGACCTGTGGTGGGGCGACGAGCGGTACGTCCCCGCCGACGACCCCGAGCGCAACCACACCCAGGCCCGCGAGGCCCTCCTGGACGCGGTCCCCGTGGACCCCGCCCGGGTGCACGTGATGCCCGCCTCGGACGGCCCGTACGGGGCGGACGTGGACGCCGCGGCAGCCTCCTACGCGGCCGAGCTCGCCAAGGCGGCCGGCCCCGAGGACCACGGCCCGGTCCCCACCTTCGACGTGCTGATGCTGGGCGTCGGCCCGGACACGCACGTGGCCTCGCTGTTCCCGGAGCACCCGGCGGCCCGCGAGACCGAGCGCACGGTGGTCGGCGTCCACGGCGCCCCGAAGCCCCCGCCCACCCGGATCTCGCTCACCCTCCCGGCGATCCGGGCGGCGCGTGAGGTCTGGCTGCTGGCCGCGGGCGAGGACAAGGCCGGGGCGGTATCCCTGGCCCTGGGCGGCGCGGGCCAGGTCCAGGCCCCGGCCGCGGCGGCGTACGGCCGCTCCCGCACCCTGTGGCTCCTGGACCGCGCGGCGGCGGCCAAGCTCCCGACCGGGATGTACCCGCCGGCCTCCTCCTGACGACGTCAGACGTCAGACGCTGAAGGGCCCGCCTCCCCACACCGGGGGGGGCGGGCCCTTCGCGCATCCGGGTCAGCTGCGCCCGCGCAGCTTCCGGTACGTGGCCACGAGGGCCTTCGTCGAAGCGTCCAGACCGGGCACGTCCGCACCCTCGCTCAGCGCGGGCTCGACGCGCTTGGCGAGCACCTTGCCGAGCTCGACGCCCCACTGGTCGAAGGAGTCGATGTTCCACACCGCGCCCTGGACGAACACCTTGTGCTCGTAGAGCGCGATCAGCTGGCCCAGCACCGCCGGGGAGAGCTCGGTGGCCAGGACCGTGGTCGTCGGGTGGTTCCCGTGGAAGGTCTTGTGCGGGACCAGCGACTCGGGGGCTCCCTCGGCGCGCACCTCGTCCGCCGTCTTGCCGAAGGCCAGCGCCTGGGTCTGCGCGAAGAAGTTCGCCATCAGCAGGTCGTGCTGGGCCGCCGTGGCCGCCTCCAGCTCCGCCACCGGCCGGGCGAAGCCGATGAAGTCCGCGGGGATCACCCGCGTGCCCTGGTGGATCAGCTGGTAGTAGGCGTGCTGCCCGTTGGTGCCGGGCGTGCCCCAGACCACCGGGCCCGTCTGCCAGTCCACCGGATTGCCGTCGCGGTCCACGGACTTGCCGTTGGACTCCATGTCGAGCTGCTGCAAGTACGCGGTGAAGCGCGAGAGGTAGTGGCTGTACGGGAGCACCGCGTGCGACTGGGCGTCGAAGAAGGCGATGTACCAGATCCCCAACAGGCCCATCAGCAGCGGGGCGTTCTCGTGGGCGGGCGCCGTGCGGAAGTGCTCGTCCATGGCGTGGAAGCCGCCGAGCATCTCCCGGAAGGCGGCCGGGCCGATCGCGATCATCAGGGAGAGGCCGATGGCCGAGTCGAAGGAGTAGCGTCCACCGACCCAGTCCCAGAACTCGAACATGTTGGCCGGATCGATGCCGAAGTCGGTGACCTTCTCGGCGTTGGTCGACAGGGCCACGAAGTGCCGTGCCACGGCGGCCTGGTCGCCGCCCAGCCCCGCGAGCAGCCAGCCGCGCGCCGAGGTGGCGTTGGTGATGGTCTCGATGGTGGTGAAGGTCTTGGAGGCGATGATGAACAGCGTCTCGGCCGGGTCCAGGTCCCGCACGGCCTCGTGCAGGTCCGCGCCGTCGACGTTGGAGACGAAGCGCACCGTCAGATCCCGGTCGGCGAAGGCACGCAGGGCCTCGTACGCCATGGCCGGGCCCAGGTCGGAGCCGCCGATACCGATGTTGACGACGTTCTTGATGCGCTTGCCGGTGAAGCCGGTCCACGCCGCCGACCTGACCCGGTCGGCGAAGGCCGCCATCTTGTCGAGGACGGTGTGCACGCCGGGGACGACGTTCTCGCCGTCGACCTCGACGACCGCGTCGGCCGGTGCGCGCAGGGCGGTGTGCAGCACCGCCCGGTCCTCGGTCGTGTTGATCTTCTCGCCGCGGAACATCGCCTCGCGCAGCTCGGCCACGCCGGTGGCCTCGGCCAGCTCGCGGAGCAGCGCGAGCGTCTCGTCGGTGACGAGGTGCTTCGAGTAGTCGATGTGCAGGTCACCGACCTGCAGGGTGTAGCCGGAGCCGCGGCCGGGGTTCTCCTCGAACAGCTCCCGCAGATGCGTCTGCCCGAACTCCTCCCGGTGCTTGCCGAGTGCCAGCCACTCCGGCATCCGGTTCAGCTTCGTACGTCCCTCCCGTCGCCCACCACCACCCTCGCTTGACGCGCTTCGCGCGGCGGCCTGATTTGCATTCATCTCGGACATCAACCCACTTCTTCCGTCCTGTCGTGCCCCGCCGTCCTCCAACTTAAGGGATCACAAGCGGCAGAACGCACACAAAGAGGCCCGGTGCCACAGGAGAAGTTCCTGTGGCACCGGGCCTGGTGTCACGTGCTTCGGGCCGTCGCTCCGGGCCGTCTCAGATCTCGCCGCGGAGCTTGGCGAGCGCCTCGGCGAGGATCGCCTCGCCGTCGGCGTCCGAGCGCCGCTCCCGTACGTACGCCAGGTGCGTCTTGTACGGTTCGGTGCGCGGCGGGGCGGGCGGGTTGTCCCGGTCCTGGCCGGCCGGGAACCCGCAGCGCGGGCAGTCCCAGGTGTCCGGCACCTGCGCGTCGCTGGCGAAGCTCGGCTGCGTCTCGTGCCCGTTCGAGCACCAGAAGGAGATGCGCAGGCGGGGCGCGGACTCGCCGCGCTCTGCCTCACCCATCGGCCCCGCTCCGACCCGGCTACCACGGATCGCGTTGCCACTTGCCACGGTCGTAACTCCCTGCGTGATGGTGCCGCGGAGTGTGAGTGGATTTCTGCCGCGGAGCGCCCAAGTCTACGTAAGGCCCAACGCACGTCCAGTGAGCGGAGTTACTGATTCCACGCCATGAACGCCGACCCTCATAGTAGGCCGGGTGGTGCCGACCGGACTGCCGGAATGGCCAGAACGGTCAGCTGCTCGCCTTCATCAGCAGGCCGAGCGCGACGATGCACGCGAACCACAGCAGACCCACGACCACGGTGATGCGGTCCAGGTTGCGCTCCGCGACGGAGGAACCGCCGACCGACGACTGCATACCGCCGCCGAACATGTCGGAGAGGCCGCCGCCCTTGCCCTTGTGCATCAGCACGAGCAGCATCAGCAGGGCGCTGAAGACGATCAGGGCGATCGAGAACCCCATAATCACGGCTGATTCCTACTTTCTGGCTTTTCGGGCTTTCCGGCTTTGCGAGATGTGCGCGGGGGCCAGTGGCTGATGGTTCAGCCCCTGGCCCCCGCAAGGGTACGACGGATCCGCCCTACCGCATACTCACTGGTCGCGGAAGCGGACGATCTTGACGAACTCGTCCGCGTCCAGTGCCGCGCCGCCGATCAGGGCGCCGTCGACGTCGGGCTGGGCCATGATCGCCGCGATGTTCCCGGACTTCACGGAGCCGCCGTACTGGATGCGGACCTTGTCGGCCAGCTCCTGCGAGTACAGCTCGGCGAGACGGCCGCGGATCGCCCCGCAGACCTCCTGGGCGTCGTCGGGGGTGGCGACCTCGCCGGTCCCGATGGCCCAGACGGGCTCGTAGGCGATCACGATGGACTCGACCTGCTCGGCCGGTACGCCTTCCAGGCCACCGTCCAGCTGGCTCAGGGTGTGGGCGACCTGCCGGCCGGCCTTGCGGACGTCCAGGCCCTCGCCGACGCACAGGATCGGGGTGATCCCGTGCCGGTAGGCGGCCTTGACCTTGGCGTTGCAGATCTCGTCGGTCTCGCCGTGGTACTGGCGGCGCTCGCTGTGGCCGACGGCCACGAACGTGCACTTCAGCTTCGACAGCATCGGGCCGGAGATCTCACCGGTGTAGGCGCCGGAGTCGTGCGCGGAGATGTCCTGGGCGCCGTATTTGATCTTCAGCTTGTCGCCGTCGACCAGGGTCTGGACGGAGCGCAGGTCGACGAAGGGCGGCAGGACCGCGACCTCGACGGCGTCGTAGTCCTTGTCGGCGAGGGCGAAGGCGAGCTTCTGGACGTGGGCGATGGCCTCGAGGTGGTTGAGGTTCATCTTCCAGTTGCCCGCCATGAGCGGGGTGCGCGTGGTCATACGGGTTCAGCCCTCCAGGGCGGCGAGGCCGGGGAGCGTCTTGCCCTCGAGGTATTCGAGGGAGGCGCCGCCACCGGTCGAGATGTGGCCGAAAGCATTCTCGTCGAAGCCCAGGATGCGGACCGCGGCGGCACTGTCGCCACCGCCGACGACGGTGAAGGCACTGCTGTCGAGCAGGCCCCGGGCGACGGCCTTGGTGCCGCCGGCGTAGTCGGGGTGCTCGAAGACGCCCACCGGACCGTTCCAGAAGACGGTCTTCGCGTCGGCGATCTTCGACGCGTACAGCTCGCGCGTCCTGGGGCCGATGTCCAGACCTTCCTTGTCGGCGGGGATCTTGTCCGCGTCGACGATCTCGAAGGCGGCCGGGGCCTTGGTCTTCAGGTCCGGGAACTCCGAGGAGACCAGCACGTCGACCGGGAGGACCAGCTCGACGCCGGTGTCCTCGGCGCGCTGCATGTACTCCTTGACCACCTCCACCTGGTCCTTCTGGAGCAGGGAGATGCCGACCTCGTAGCCCTTGGCGTAGAGGAAGGTGTAGGCCATGCCGCCGCCGATGAGGATGCGGTCGGCCTTGCCGAGCAGCTGGTCGATGACGGCGAGCTTGTCGGAGACCTTGGCGCCGCCGAGGACCACCACGTACGGGCGCTCGACCTCGGCGGTCAGCTTCTTCAGGACGCCGACCTCGGTGGCGATGAGGTAGCCGGCCGCGTGCGGGAGGCGGGCGGGCAGGTCGAAGACCGAGGCGTGCCCCCGGTGCACGGCGCCGAAGCCGTCGCCCACGTAGACGTCGGCGAGCTCGGCGAGCCGGTCCGCGAAGGCGGCGCGCTCGGCGTCGTCCTTGGAGGTCTCACCGGCGTTGAAGCGCAGGTTCTCGAGGACGGCGACCTGGCCGTCGGTGAGGGCCGCGACGGTCTCCTTGGCGGAGGCGCCGACGGTGTCGGTGGCGAACGCGACGTCCGCACCGAGGAGTTCGCCGAGGCGGGTGGCGGCCGGGGCGAGCGAGAACGCCGGCTCCACGCCGGTGCCCTTCGGGCGGCCCAGGTGCGAGGCCACGATGACGCGGGCGCCGGCTTCGGCGAGCTTCGCGATCGTGGGCTGGACGGCGCGGATGCGGCCGTCGTCGGTGATGGTGCCGCCGTCCAGCGGGACGTTCAGGTCCGCGCGGACGAAGACCCGCTTGCCCTTGACGCCCTCGGCGAGCAGTTCATCGATCGTCTTCATGTATTTCTACTCCTTTAGCCTTCACTCGAAGGGCGAGGAAGGAAATAACGAGGCAAGCAACAGGGCCCGTGCGGCGCTTCGTTGCGCTGCTCGGACCCTGTGCTCACATCGTGGTGCCTTGCCCTACGTTCTTAGAGCTGACCGCCGACGAAGACGGTGAGGTCGACGAGACGGTTGGAGTAGCCCCACTCGTTGTCGTACCAGCCGACGACCTTGACCTGCGTACCGTCCTGAACCATGGTCAGGGAGGAGTCGAAGGTGCAGGACGCGGGCCAGTTCACGATGTCGGAGGAGACGATCGCGTCCTCGGTGTAGTCGAGGATGCCCTTGAGCTGCCCCTCCGAGGCCTTCTGGAAGGCCGCGTTGATCTCTTCCACCGTGGTCTCGCGGGAGAGCTCCAGGACCAGGTCGGTGACCGATCCGGTCGGGACCGGCACGCGCATGGCGATGCCGTCCAGCTTGCCCTTGAGCTGCGGGAGGACCAGCGCGGTGGCCTTGGCGGCACCGGTGGAGGTCGGGATGATGTTCTCGGCGGCGGCGCGGGCGCGACGCAGGTCCGAGTGCGGGAAGTCCAGGATGCGCTGGTCGTTCGTGTACGCGTGGACCGTCGTCATCATGCCCTTGACGATGCCGAAGTTCTCGTCGAGGACCTTGGCCATCGGCGCCACGCAGTTGGTGGTGCAGGAGGCGTTGGAGATGACGTGGTGGTTGGCCGCGTCGTACTTGTCGTGGTTGACGCCCATCACGATGGTGATGTCCTCGTCCTTGGCCGGAGCCGAGATGAGGACCTTCTTCGCGCCCGCGGCGATGTGCTTGGCGGCGTCGGCCTTCTTGGTGAAGATGCCGGTCGACTCGATGACGATGTCGGCGCCCAGCTCACCCCAGGGGAGGTTGGCGGGGTCACGCTCGGCGAAGGTCTTGAAGGTCTGGCCGCCGACGGTGATGCTGTCGTCGGTGTGGGAGACCTCGGCCTTGAGTCGGCCCAGGATGGTGTCGTACTTGAGCAGATGCACCAGGGTCGCGTTGTCAGTCAGGTCGTTGACACCGACGATCTCGATGTCCGCTCCCTGCTCCAGGAGCGCCCGGAAATAGTTACGGCCAATTCGACCAAAACCGTTGATGCCTACGCGGATCGTCACGAACCGATCTCCTCGTTGGTGCGCCGGTAAGAGCGCCGGCGAGCTGTATGGGATGTCCCCGACCGCTTACGACCCTACCTCTCCGTGAGCTTTTGGGTGACATCGGTCGGGGCCTGACACGCCCCGGGGTCCCGTTCCGGACGCGGTGGAACGGGACCTCGGGACCTGAGCCCCGGTCACTCAGGGTGAATGAGGACCGGGGCTCTGATCAGCGGTGCAGCGAACGAAGTGCCTTACCGACGAGTAGGGCTCGGTCCGCCGCCGTCGGCATGTGCTCCAGGCCGAAGCCCAGCAGCACGGTGTCACGCGTGGTGACCGCCGCATAGGACTTGAACAGTTCCCCGGTCCGGGACCAGTCGCCCGGAACCTCGGGGCTTCCGGCAGGCGCGGCCTGCGCCGTCCACGCGCCGAGGGAGCTCTCGAATCCCTCGACGTCCCGGTCCGCGCCGTTGACGGACAGGCGCGCCTCGTCCGCGAAGACGCCGCGGCCGCCCGAGCCCGGGTCGGTGATGTAGGAGAGCGAGAGTTCGACGCTCCGGCCCGCGTAGGCGCTCAGGTCGAAGGAGACCTGCTTCCAGCCGCCGGAGGAACCGGTGAAGCTGTTCCACTGGCCGCTGGTGCCCTGCGGGGTGCAGCCGCCCGCGTCGAGCGTGAGGTAGCGGCGCAGGAACGGGTGGCCGTTCATGAAGAACCCGGCCGCGCACTCCTCCGGGACGGTGTTGCCGGTCAGGCCGCCCGCCTCCGGCAGCGTGGTCCAGTCGTCGCCGCCGGCGGTCCGGGCCTCCAGGGCCGCGTGGTCGTAGCCCTCCTCGGTGTTCCAGTTGAGGGCCAGTTTGAGCTTCGGCTGGTCGGCCGCGGTGACACCGGTGAGGTCGATCGTACGGACGAGGCGCTTCCAGTCGTCGTCGGCGTGCAGGGCCGAGGCCATGCCGGAGCCGGCGTAGGGCGCGTACGGGTTCACGACCCCGGTGAAGGCTCCCCCCTGGGCGCTCCTGAACTGCGGGAACGCGGCGGGCGCCAGGGTGTCGGAGGTGATGGTGTACCCGCCGGGGGCGTTGAGCGGATTGCCCGCGGCGTCGCCCACGTTGCCCCGCGCCCCGTTCAGGGCGCCGGCGCCGGCGAAGCCGGTGGCTCCGGGCGTGCTCGTACGGCCGTAGGCGCCGAGCCAGTACTGGCTGAAGTCGTTGGTCACGGCGCGGCCGACCTGGGCGTTGCCGCCGGCGAGCTCACCGGCCTCGATCAGCCTGCCGCCCTCGTTCAGGAAGTCGCGCACGGCCAACTGGGTGTCGCCGCCGGGGGTCTTGGCCCCGGTGTAGTGGACGACCGTACCGAAGTGGGAGAGGACGCCGAGGTGGTCCGGGACACCCTGGACGGCGACGTCCCAGACCGCCGCGGACCT
Organism: Streptomyces avidinii; assembly: GCF_045161815.1. Classification (NCBI taxonomy): domain Bacteria; kingdom Bacillati; phylum Actinomycetota; class Actinomycetes; order Kitasatosporales; family Streptomycetaceae; genus Streptomyces; species Streptomyces avidinii. The sequence continues at coordinate 6,446,551 of NZ_CP108863.1, read as the reverse complement.
GCCGTTCGCGCGCAGGGCGTCGACGTAGGTCTGGGCGTGCTGGGCCTTGGCCCCCTCTTCCGCGATCACCAGGACGTCCGCGCGCGGCCGCTCGGCCACCGTGTACGTGAAGTGCTCGCTGGAGACCTGCTTGCCGGAGCGGTCGCGGCCGGTGAACCAGACCTCGACCTTGTCCCCGGGCTTCGCGCCGTCGACCTCGGCGCGGTACTCGTCGAACCAGTTGTTGTCGTCTCCGCCGTAGACCTCGCCGCCCTTCCAGGGCTTCAGGTCCTCGTCGTGCGTGCGGCCGCCGTTGATGCGGAAGTTGAGTTCCTTGTCCTTCAGCGCCTTGCGGGCCGTGACGGAGACCGCCTGGTCCTCGCCGCGGGCGGCGTAGGAGGTGGCGAAGGCGTCCACCGTGAAGTCCGCGGCGCTCAGGCCCACCGACGACGCCGGACGGTCCGGATTCGCGGCGCTCTCGCCGACCGACAGCGCGAAGGGGACGTTCTTGGCGAACTCGGCCTGGATGAGCTTCTCGTCGTCCGGGAAGTTGAAGCCGGAGGCGCAGTCCTCGGGCTTCCACTGGTCGTTCGGGTCGCTCGCCGAGGCGGTCTGGCAGGTGGTCATCTCCGGCGTGAACATCATGATGCCGTTGACATTGGCGCCGTGGCCGTCGGCCTCGCCGTTGGTGGTGTAGAGCTCGGAGGAGACCTGCGGGTAGTAGCCGGGGACGGCCGGGTTCTCCGGGGTGCCGGCGAGCGCCTTGTAGGCGACGTCGTCGGGGGTGGGGGTGGCCACCTGCCAGCCCACGCCGTAGAGGATCAGCTCGGCCGCGGAGTGGTAGTTGACGGCGTACTCGAAGCCGATGCGCTTCTCGAAGCGGTCGAGGGCGACGGTCTCGGGCTCGGAGGAGGCGCTCGGGCCGCGGTAGGTCTCGCTCGCCCGGTTCGGCGAGGAGCCCTCGTTGTCGTAACCCCACTTGAAGGCGAAGTTCCGGTTGAGGTCGACCCCGTCGCCGGGACCGGTCTTCCCGTTGCCGTCGTTGTCGCGCAGGTTCTTGCGCCACAGCCGCTGGCCGTCGGCCGCGTGCGTGTAGTCGTACCCGTCGGGATTGGCGGAAAGCAGGAACCACAGCTCGCTGGTGTCCACCAGCTTGGTGATCCGCTGGTCCTTGCCGTAGTTGTCGAGCGTGTGGTGCATCAGCCGCCGGGTCATCTCGGGGGTGATCCACTCACGGGCGTGCTGGTTGGACATGTAGAGCACGGCCGGCTTGTCGCCGTCCCTGGTCCTCCCGGCGTTCTTGCTGACCTTGAGGGCGAGGATCTCCTTGCCCTGGACGGTCTTGCCGATGGAGACGACCTTGGTGAGTCCCGGGTTCTCCTGCGCGGTCCGCAGGATCTCCTCCTGGAGGCCGCCCTTGCCGCTGTACGGGCGGAACACCCCGTCGCCGGCCGCCTTGGCGCGGGCCAGGCCCTGGGCGGGCACCTTGCGCTCGCTCAGCTTGACGCCCTGGGCGGCCAGTTCCTCGGCCTGGGCGCCGCTGAGGAACAGCTCGACCCGGGCCGTCCCGGTCTCCGGGGCCCGCTCGGAGAGCTCGTGCGCGTCCTGTCCCGCGGCGAGGACGAGCGGGACCTGTTCCCGGGTGATGTCGGCGTCGTAGACCCGTACCTCGTCGGCGCCGGATGCGGCGCCGGGTCCCGGCTGGGCCTGTGCCGCGGCGGGCAGCACGGCGAGTGTGGTTCCGAAGACGAGTGCGCTTGCGGCGAGGATCGATCTCGCGCGGTGACTCATGTGCCCCCCTGGGCGTCGTCTGCCACGAAAGCGTTCGGACGCCAGACTCAAGACCGGCCCATGCTCATGTCAATGGGGCGTGCGGCAAAGGGGCCCGCACGAGTGATCGCGCGGGCCCCTTCGGCCGAATCCGGAAACCGCTGCCGATTCGGCTAGCCGGCCATGTTGTCGGCCATCTCCTCGCTGAGGTCGAGGTTCGACTCGGTGCCCGGGATGCCGAGGTCCTGGGCCCGCTTGTCGGCCATCGCCAGCAGGCGGCGGATCCGGCCGGCCACCGCGTCCTTGGTCAGCGGCGGGTCGGCGAGCGCGCCCAGCTCCTCCAGGGAGGCCTGCTTGTGCTCCATGCGCAGCCGGCCGGCCGCCGCCAGGTGCTCGGGGACCTCCTCGCCGAGGATCTCCAGCGCGCGCTGGACGCGGGCTCCGGCGGCCACCGCGGCGCGCGCCGAGCGGCGCAGGTTGGCGTCGTCGAAGTTGGCCAGGCGGTTGGCGGTGGCGCGCACCTCGCGCCGCATCCGCCGCTCCTCCCAGGCCAGCACCGACTCGTGCGCGCCGAGCCGGGTCAGCAGGGCTCCGATCGCGTCGCCGTCGCGGACGACGACCCGGTCCACTCCGCGCACCTCGCGCGCCTTCGCGGCGATGGACAGCCTGCGGGCGGCGCCCACCAGGGCCAGGGCGGCCTCCGGGCCGGGGCAGGTGACCTCCAGTGAGGAGGACCGGCCCGGCTCGGTGAGCGAGCCGTGGGCCAGGAAGGCGCCGCGCCAGGCCGCCTCGGCGTCACAGGTGGCCCCGGAGACCACCTGCGGCGGGAGACCCCGGATGGGGCGGCCGCGGCCGTCCACGAGGCCCGTCTGCCGCGCCAGCTGGTCACCGCCGGCCACGACGCGGACCACGTAGCGGCTGCCGCGGCGCAGTCCGCCGGGTGCCATCACCACCAGGTCCGAGGAATGGCCGAAGATCTCCAGGATGTCCTTGCGCAGACGTCTGGCGGCGATCCCGGTGTCCAGCTCCGCCTCGATGACGATGCGGCCGCTCACCAGGTGCAGCCCGCCCGCGAACCGAAGGATCGCCGAGACCTCCGCCTTCCTGCAGCAGGTCCGGGTGACGGGCAGGCGGGAGATCTCATCCTTCACCGCAGGCGTCATCGCCATGGGCCGATCCTTCCATGCATCCGAAAAATACGGTCGTACGCGGCGGCCAGCAGCTCCGGATCGTGCTTCGGAGAACCGTCCTGCCTGGCCACGGGAGCCAGCTCGACCGCGGCACCGAAGCGTTTCGCGGCATCGGCGAGGGACTCGCGGTCGGGCACGGCGGCCTCGTCGGCCAGCACCACGTCCAGGGCGAGTTTAGGGGCGTGTCGGGCCAAAACCTCCAAATGACGCTGCGGAGAGAAGCCCTCTGTTTCGCCGGGTTGCGGCGCGAGGTTCAGCGAGAGGACCCGCCGGGCCTTCGTCTCCATCAGCGCTTCCAGCAGTTCCGGCACCAGCAGGTGCGGAATGACGGAGGAGAACCACGACCCCGGACCGAGCACCACCCAGTCGGCGTCCAGGACCGCGGCGACGGCCTCCGGCACCGCCGGCGGGTCGCTCGGCACCACCTGTACGGAGAGCACCTCGCCCGGGGTCAGCGCCACCGTGGCCTGCCCGCGGACGGTGTCCACGTCCTCGGGACGGGCCGGGTCGTGCCCCCTGACCAGGGCCTGGAGCTCCAGCGGCACCGCCGACATCGGCAGGACGCGGCCCTGGGCCCCGAGCAGCTTGCCGACCAGGTCGAGGGCCTGGACGGGATCGCCGAGCTGTTCCCACAGGGCGACGATCAGCAGGTTGCCGACCGCGTGCCCGTGCAGATCGCCCTCGGACTGGAAGCGGTGCTGGATGACCCGGGCCCAGGTCTGGCCCCAGTCGTCGTCCCCGCACAGCGCGGCCAGCGCCTTGCGCAGGTCGCCGGGCGGGAGCACGCCGAGCTCCTCGCGGAGCCGGCCGCTGGATCCGCCGTCGTCGGCGACGGTGACCACCGCGGTGAGGTCACCGGTGATGCGCCGCAGCGCGGCGAGGGAGGCCGACAGGCCCTGGCCGCCGCCGAGCGCCACCACCTTGGGGGTGGCGCCGCGCCGGCGGCCGGGACGGCCGGAGCGGCCCACGCCGTCCTCGCCCCGTCCCGGGGTGAGGCGGCGCAGGCGGCTCAGCCGCGGGGTCCGAGCGGTCACTCGCGCCCCATGTCCCGGTGGACTACGACGGTCTCGACTCCCTCGGAGGCGAGGCGGGCGGCGAGCTTCTCGGACATGGCCACGCTGCGGTGCTTGCCGCCCGTGCAGCCGACCGCGATGGTCACGTACCGCTTGCCCTCGCGGCGGTAGCCGGTGGCGATGAGCTGGAGCAGCTCGGTGTAGCGGTCGAGGAACTCCTTGGCGCCGGGCTGGCTGAAGACGTACCCCGACACCTCCTCGTTGAGCCCGGTGAAGGGGCGCAGCTCCGGGACCCAGTGCGGGTTGGGGATGAAGCGGCAGTCGACGACCAGGTCGGCGTCGACGGGGAGGCCGTACTTGTAGCCGAAGGACATGACGGTGGCCCGCAGCTCGGGCTCCTCGTCCCCGGCGAACTGGGCGTCCATCTTGGCGCGCAGCTCGTGCACGTTCAGGCTGGAGGTGTCGATCACCAGGTCGGCGTCGCCGCGCAGCTCGCGCAGCAGGTCGCGCTCGGCGGCGATGCCGTCGGTGATGCGCCCGTCGCCCTGGAGCGGGTGCGGGCGGCGGACCGACTCGAAGCGGCGGACCAGCGCGTCGTCGGAGGACTCCAGGAAGACGATGCGGCGGGTGACGCCCTTGCTGTCGAGGTCGGCGAGGGACTCGCGCAGGGCGTCGAAGAACTGGCGGCCGCGGACGTCCACGACGACGGCGATGCGCGCCACGTTGCCCTGGGAGCGGGCACCGAGCTCCACCATGGTCGGGATCAGAGCCGGCGGGAGGTTGTCGACGACGAACCAGCCGAGGTCCTCCAGACACTTGGCTGCCGTACTGCGGCCGGCCCCGGACATACCGGAGATGATCACCAGCTCGGGGATGGCCGCCTCGGCGGTCTCGCCGGGCTCCACTGTCGTGCCCGTACTCACCTGTGCTCCGTCTCGGTCGTGCGTGGTCTCGTGCTCGGTCATTGCTCGGTCCCCCGTTCGGACGATGCTCCCGCTGGCGCGGGGGTCTCATCCTCAATGATCTCTCCTGTGGCCGTGTTGACGGCAGGACCGGCGGGAACCGCCCGGGCGAGGGCCGCAACCACGGTCTCGGCCGTCTTCCGGCCTATGCCCGGGACCTCGCAGATCTGGTCGATTGTCGCCTGTCTCAGCTTCTTCACCGAACCGAAGTGCTTGACCAGGGCCTGCTTGCGACTCTCGCCGAGGCCGGGCACCTCGTCCAGCGGCCCGGATTTCAGGCGCTTGCCGCGCTTGTTGCGCTGGTACTGGATGGCGAAACGGTGGGCTTCGTCACGGACCCGCTGGAGCAGGTAGAGGCCCTCGCTGGTGCGCGGGAGCACGACCGGGTCGTCCTCGCCGGGCAACCAGACCTCCTCCAGCCGCTTGGCCAGGCCGCACACGGCGACGTCGTCGATCCCGAGCTCCTCCAGGGCCCGCTTGGCGGCGGCGACCTGCGGCTGGCCGCCGTCGACCACGACGAGCTGCGGCGGGTACGCGAACCGCTTGGGCTTCCCGTCGTCCTCGGGCGCCTCCCCGGCGGCCTCGGCGTCCTCGGGGTCCCACTCCCCCGTCTTCAGCTTCTCCTGGAGGTAGCGCCGGAAGCGCCGGGACACCACCTCGTGCATGGAGCGGACGTCGTCCTGCCCCTCGAAGGACTTGATCTGGAAGCGCCGGTACTCGCCCTTGCGGGCCAGGCCGTCCTCGAAGACGACCATCGACGCGACGACGTCGTCGCCCTGGAGGTGGGAGATGTCGAAGCACTCGATGCGCAGCGGGGCACTGTCGAGGTCCAGGGCCTCGGCGATCTCCTCCAGGGCCCGGGAACGCGTGGTGAGGTCGCTGGCGCGCTTGGTCTTGTGCAGGGCGAGGGACTGGAGCGCGTTGCGGTGGACGGTCTCCATGAGGGCCTTCTTGTCGCCGCGCTGCGGTATGCGCAGGCTGACCTGGGACCCCCGCCGGTCGGCGAGCCACTGGCTCAGCACCGGCGTGTCCTCGGGGAGCGCCGGGACCAGCACCTCCTTGGGCACGGCCTCGCCCTTCTCCTCGCCGTACAGCTGCTGGAGAGCGTGCTCGACGAGTCCGGCCGTGTCGACGGCCTCGACCTTGTCGGTGACCCAGCCGCGCTGACCGCGGACCCGGCCGCCGCGGACGTGGAAGATCTGCACGGCGGCTTCGAGCTCGTCCTCGGCCACGGCGATCAGGTCGGCGTCGGTGGCGTCGGCGAGCACCACGGCGTTCTTCTCCATCGCCCGGCGCAGCGCCCCGATGTCGTCGCGCAGCCGGGCGGCCCTCTCGTACTCCATGTCCTCGGCCGCCGCGTGCATCTCCTTCTCCAGCCGGGAGAGGTAGGTGCCGGTGCGGCCGGCCATGAAGTCACAGAAATCCTCGGCCAGTTCGCGGTGCTCCTCGGGGGTGACCCGGCCGACGCAGGGGGCGGAGCACTTGCCGATGTAGCCGAGCAGGCAGGGCCGGCCGATCTGGGCGGAGCGCTTGAACACGCCCGCGGAGCAGGTCCGGACCGGGAACACCCGGAGCATCAGGTCGACGGTCTCGCGGATCGCCCAGGCGTGTCCGTAGGGCCCGAAGTAGCGCACGCCCTTCTTCTTGGGCCCCCGCATGACCTGGACCCGCGGGTACTCCTCATTGAGGGTGACGGCGAGGGAGGGGTAGCTCTTGTCGTCCCGGTACTTGACGTTGAACCGGGGGTCGAACTCCTTGATCCACGAGTACTCCAGCTGGAGCGCCTCGACCTCGGTGGACACCACGGTCCACTCGACGGAGGCGGCCGTGGTCACCATGGTGGCGGTACGGGGATGCAGGCCGGCGAGGTCCTGGAAGTAGCTGGCCAGGCGCTGGCGCAGGCTCTTGGCCTTCCCGACGTAGATCACCCGGCGGTGCTCGTCGCGGAACTTGTAGACCCCCGGGGAGTCAGGGATCTGTCCCGGCTCGGGACGGTAGCTGGAAGGGTCGGCCATGCCAACCACCCTACTTGCGCCCACCGACAACAGTCCGTACGCCTCCGGCGCGGTCCGCGGATCCGGGCGCCCCGCTGCGCGTGGCTCCGCGGGCTCTGCCCGGCGAACCAGCCCCGCCGGCGTGTGAGGCGCGGGGGCGCGGGGGCGGAGCCCCCCCGGCCTGCGGGGCCCGACCGCCTGGCGGACGGCCGGGCCCCGCGAGGGCTACGCCCCAGCCACCCGGCGCCGCCGCAGGGCGAGCAGCACACCGGCCCCGCCGAGCACCAGCGCCCCGCCCGCGGCGACCACCGGGACCGGAGTCCCTGCGGCCGGCGCGACGCCCTCCGCGTACCCGCCGGCCTCGCCGGACTCCGCGTAGGAGGACCCGGGCAGCTTGTCCCCGTACGCCCGAGCGACGCGCACGCGGTACGCGGCCAGGTTCGTACCCCCGGCGCCCACGGCCCGCACGGCGTCCTCGTCCAGCGGCAGCACCCTGCTGCCCGCGGTCACGTACCAGGCGTCGATCTGCGGCTCCCGGAACACCGTCCCCCCGGGCAGCTTCTCCGCACCCAGCCGGGCGTAGCGGAACTCGTCGTCGCCGGTGGCGATGTTCACGACCTGCCAGCCGGCCTCCGTACGCGCCGTCCACAGCGCGGCCTGCTGCCCGTCGGAGGAGACGGCCCTGCTGGCGAGGAACTCCAGCCGGGCGACGGACGCGCCCGCTCTGCCCGCGACGAACTCCGGGGACAGGTGGTTGACGGGGATCGCCTCGCCCTCGATCCGGGGCTGCGCGGCCGTGAGGGAGACCTTGCCCTCCCGGGCGAAGAAGCGGGAGAGCGTGGCCAGGGTGTCGGGTGCGGTGGCCGCTCGCCCGGCGGCGGCCCGGTTCTCGGCGGTGGCGGCCCCGGGCTGCGGCACGGGACCCCCGGGAGCCGCGGCCGCGAGCGGGGCGAGGCCGAGGAGGGCGGTGGCGGCGAGGACCGCGGCTGCGGCGGTGGCACGCAGGGTCATGGCGCTCACGCCCCGATCCGGTAGAGCGAGTGGGTCCAGGAGAAGGTGTTGTTGTTGACGTACCAGGCGTGCGAGGCCCAGTTGTAGCGGTCGCTGGAGGGCCAGGGGTCGCCCCAGTAGACCCAGTTGCTCGCGGTGTCGTAGCCGTAGACGACGTGCATGTGACCGCCGCCGTTGGACCACTGGATCCGGGTCTCGATCGGCCGGTCGGCGTTGATCTCGGTCTGGACGGTGGAGTACTGGAGCCAGCCGTTGACGTACGAGCCGGGGTTGATGCCCGCCCAGCGCAGCCCGGTCTGGACGTTGCCGAGGGTGGCCTGGTTGTTGGGGCATTCGCTGCCCTGCTGGCGGTTGAAGGCGGCGTTGCAGAACTGGTTCTGGCTGTAGTTCCGGCCGAACCAGGTGGCGATGGTGTTGCCGCCCGCGGCCCAGCACCAGTTGGTCTTCGTCTGCGCCTGCATGGTGATGTTCAGGCGCTTGGTGGCGAGGGCGGAGTCGGTGCCGGCATCGGCAGCGGCGGCCGTGCCGGTGCCTATGGGCAGGGCGAGCAGCAGGGCGGTGAGCACGGCGGTGAGGGAGGCGGCTGGGGAAAGCCGCCGGTTTCGGTTGCGCATCGCGTTCCTCCCAGTGTGGGGATTGGGGGGTGGAGGAGCGCGTCCGGACGCTGTTCAGGAGCATCAGGGAGTTGTCGCGATCAGGTCAACACGCTTCAATACGCGTTGACATTGCGGTGTGAACGGTGGGGCTGCGGTGTGAACGGTTGCTGTGGTGTCACCTGGTCCCCCGGAGCCGTCGCCGCGATCCCCCGCGCCGGCCCGTGTGAACGTTCACAGAGGAGTCGCCATGCGACCGACCGGCGACACGGCGGAACTCGGCCGGTTGCTGCGCGGCGGCCCCTTCCACCTCGCCCTGCGCGCCGCCCTCGCCGCCCGCGGACTTCCCCTCCACCGGGTCCAGCACCGGCTCGCGGCACAGGGCATCAAGGTCGGTGTCACCAGCCTCAGTTACTGGCAGCAGGGCGCCCGGCGGCCGCGTCACCCCGAGTCGCTGCGGGCGGTCGGCGCCCTGGAGCGGATCCTGGAACTGCCCGACGGCGCCCTCCTGCGTCTGCTGGCCGCGCCCGAGGCCGGCCCCGGGCCCGCCCGACCGCCCACCCGCTCGTACCGGGCCCTGTTCAGCATGGGCGGGACGGTGGAGCGGCTGCTGGACGGTATGGACCTCCCGCCGGACGGCGGGCTGCACTCGGTCGGGCACCACGAGCGGGTCCGCATCGGCGCGGCGGGCGAGCTGCGGGTCCGCGAGTCGCAGCAGATCGTCCGGGCGCACCGGGACGGGGTCGACCGCTACCTGGCCGTCCACCACGGCGACCCCGGCTGCGACGTGTCCCGGATCCGCGTGTCGGCGTACGAGAACTGCCGCACGGGCCGGGTGCGGTGCCACCCGGAGTCGGGGGTGGTGGTCGCGGAGCTGCTCTTCGACGCGCGGCTGCGGCGCGGGGACACCCACGTCTTCGGCTATGTGATCGAGGACGGTACGGGCGCCCGCAGCAGCGAGTACGTGCGCGGGTTCAGCTACGCCGGCGGCCAGTACATGCTCCAGGTCGGCTTCGACGAAGCGGCCCTGCCGGTGCGCTGCCGGCGCTTCGCGCGGGGCGGGCCCGAGGCCCCGCGCACCGGCGTCGTGGACCTCACGCCCAGCGGCCGGCACCGGGCGGTGCACCTGGTGGAGCAGTCGGTGCGGCGCGGGATCCTCGGGATCACCTGGGACTGGGACTGATCTCGCTGTGGCGTTCGCCGGTCAGCCGGCGACGAGGTTGCCGTTCTCGGCCCGGACCGGGACGGCGGGCAGCGGCGCGGAGGCCGGGCCGCGCAGGACCTTGCCGGTGTTCACGTCGAAACGGCTGCCGTGGCAGGGGCAGTTCCCCTCGCCCTCGACGATCTTGTCCAGGACGCAGCCGGCGTGCGTGCACTGGGCGCTGAACGCCTTGTACTGGCCCTCCGCCGGGCAGCTGACGATCAGCTTCTTCTCCCGGTACAGCTTCGCGCCGCCCACCGGGACGTCGGCAGCGGCGCCCAGGTCCACCGGCTCGGTGGGGGTGGCGGGGGTGTTCCCTCCGCTGTTGGTCTCGGTGGAGCAGGCCGCGAGACTCGCTCCCGCGCCCGCGGCCCCGGCGAGCGCGGCGGCGCCCCTGAGGACGGTACGGCGGGCGGGCGACTGCGGCGCGGACATGCGGTTCTCCTGAGCTACGGGGGCGGGGGCGCGAGGGTGCGGTGCGGGTACGGGTACACGGCCCGGCCCGGGCCGGAACCCGACCGGGGCACCGGCCCACCCGACGATACCGCCGTCCCATGAGGTAGCTTCCCCCGCGTGATCGTCGTCGGCGGAGAAGCCCTCATCGACCTGGTGCCCGCGGCACTGCCGCCCGGCGCGCTGTTGCCCCGGCGGGGCGGCGGACCGTACAACACCGCGCTCGCGCTCGGCCGGCTCGGCGCCGAGGTGGCCTTCTGCTCCCGGGTCTCCACGGACGGCTTCGGCGAGAGCCTGCTGGCCGGGCTGCGGGCGGCCGGGGTGGACCTGTCGCTGGTCCAGCGCGGTCCGGAGCCGACCACGCTCGCCGTGCCCTCGCTGGCCCCGGACGGCTCGGCCTCGTACGGCTTCTACGTCGAGGGCACGGCGGACCGGCTGTTCACCCTGCCGCCCGCCCTGCCGGACCGGGCACGGGCCCTCGCGCTCGGCACCTGCTCGCTGGTCCTGGAACCGGGCGCGAGCGCGTACGAGGCCCTGCTGCGCCGGGAGTCCCGGCGCGGGCTGCTCACCCTGCTGGACCCCAACATCCGGCCGGCGCTGATCGCGGACCCGGCGGCGTACCGCACACGGTTCCTGGAGCGGCTGCTGCCGCACACGAGGGTCCTCAAGCTGTCGGAGGAGGACGCGGCCTGGCTGGGCGGCCGGGTCGGGGACTGGCTGGCGGCCGGACCGTCGGCGGTGGTGCTGACCCGGGGTGCGGCGGGCCTGACGGCCTGGACGCGGGAGGGCGCGGAGTACTCGGCGGCGGCCCGCCCGGTGGCGGTGGTGGACACGATCGGCGCGGGCGACACCGTCAACGCCGCCCTGCTGCACCGGCTCGGCGCCGCCGCGCCGGGCGGGCCGGTGGACTGGCAGGAGGTGCTGGCGCACGCCGCCCACGCGGCGGCCCTGACCTGCACCCGGGCGGGCGCGGAACCGCCGTACGCGGCGGAGCTCAGCGGATAGCGGCCCAGACGGTCCGGGCCACGGCCGGAGCGAACTCCTCGACGGGCTGGACCACATGGGCCCCGGAGAAGTGCAGGAAGAAGGCCCGCTGGAAACAGGCCCCGAGCAGCAGGGCCGCGGCGGCCCGCGGATCGGCGTCGGGCCGCAGCCGCCCGGCTTCGAGCTCGCGCCGCAGCCGCCCGGCCAGCGCGTCGAGGACCAGGTGCGGCCCCGCCCCGATCTCCTGGACGCCCTCCCGGTGGCGGGTGAGGAGGGCCGGCTCGGCGAAGAGCGAGGCGGCCATGGGCATGGCGTCGGCGTAGAAGAGCGAGGCGTGCCGGGCGATGCCGGTGAGCCCTTCCTCGACCCCCTCTTCCCCCTCCTCCCCCGGTCCGGCCCGGAGGGCGGCCATGAGCGGGCCGGCGTTGGGCGCGCGGACGTCGCGGACGCCCTCCTGGCCGCCCTGACGGACCCGGCCTGCACCCGCCGAGCGGTGGGCGTCGCCACCTGAGCGCCGCCCCGAACGCACGCGGGAGGGCCCGGCCAGGGGCCGGGCCCTCCCGCCGGCTCGAACGCCGCGCCAGGTCGTCTCTTTCGGATCTTGTCGGTCAGGTCCGCGTTGTCCGGTGCCGTGCCTCGGCGTGCTGCCGGGGCTGCCGTGTACTGGACGTACTCGGTTGCCCCGGCAGTGCGGCGAGGTGCGGTGCCGGGCGTCGCGGGCCCGGCAGGATCCGGAGGAGACGGCCTAGGCCTTGCGCGCCCGGGCCGTCGTCTTCTTGGCCGCCGCCTTCTTGGCCGGAGCCGCCTTCTTCGCGGCGACCGCCTTCTTGGCCGGGGCCTTCTTCGCCGTGGCCCGCACCGGAGACGCCCCCGCGTCGGAGACCCGGTCCGCGCCCAGGATGTCCCGCAGGAACTTGCCGGTATGGCTCGCACCCACCGAGGCCACCGCCTCCGGCGTGCCCTCGGCCACCACCAGACCGCCGCCGTAGCCGCCCTCCGGGCCCATGTCGATGACCCAGTCCGCGGTCTTGATGACGTCGAGGTTGTGCTCGATGACGATCACCGAGTTCCCCTTGTCCACCAGCCCGGACAGCACCTTGATCAGCTTCGAGATGTCCTCGAAGTGCAGACCCGTCGTCGGCTCGTCCAGCACGTAGACCGTCCGGCCCGTGGAGCGCTTCTGGAGCTCGGAGGCCAGCTTCACGCGCTGTGCCTCACCGCCCGACAGGGTCGGCGCCGACTGGCCGAGGCGGACGTAGCCCAGCCCGACCTCGTTGAGCGTCTTGAGGTGACGCGCGATGGTCGGCACCGCCTCGAAGAAGCCCAGCGCCTCCTCGATCGGCATGTTCAGGACTTCCGCGATGGACTTGCCCTTGTAGTGGACCTCCAGCGTCTCCCGGTTGTACCGGTCGCCGTGGCAGACCTCGCAGGGGACGTAGACGTCCGGCAGGAAGTTCATCTCGATCTTGATCGTGCCGTCACCGGCGCAGTTCTCGCACCGGCCGCCCTTCACGTTGAAGGAGAAGCGGCCCGGCAGGTAGCCGCGCACCTTCGCCTCCATGGTCTCGGCGAAGAGCTTGCGCACGTGGTCGAAGACACCCGTGTACGTCGCCGGGTTGGACCGCGGGGTCCGGCCGATCGGCGACTGGTCGACGTGCACGACCTTGTCGACGAGCTCGTCGCCCTCCACCCGGGTGTGCCGTCCGGGCACCGAGCGGGCGCCGTTCAGCTCGCGGGCCAGGTGCGTGTAGAGGATGTCGTTGACCAGCGTCGACTTTCCCGAGCCCGACACACCGGTCACGGCGGTCAGGACACCCAGCGGGAAGGACACGTCGATGTCCCGCAGGTTGTTCTCCTTGGCGCCGTGGACGGTCAGCTTGCGCTCGCCGTTCACGGGCCGGCGTACGTCCGGGATCTCGATGGACTTCTTGCCCGAGAGGTACTGCCCGGTCATCGATTCGGTGTTCTTCAGCAGCTCCTTGAGCGAACCGCTGTGCACCACCTTGCCGCCGTGTTCGCCCGCGCCCGGACCGATGTCCACGACCCAGTCGGCCACCTTGATGGTGTCCTCGTCGTGCTCGACCACGATGAGCGTGTTGCCCATGTCCCGCAGCCGCACCAAGGTCTCGATCAGCCGGTGGTTGTCCCGCTGGTGGAGACCGATGGAGGGCTCGTCCAGTACGTAGAGCACGCCGACCAGGCCGGAGCCGATCTGGGTGGCGAGCCGGATGCGCTGGGCCTCGCCACCCGACAGGGTGCCGGCGGCCCGGTTGAGCGAGAGGTAGTCGAGACCGACGTCCACGAGGAAGCGGAGCCGCTCGTTGACCTCCTTCAGGACCCGCTCGGCGATCTTCTTGTCGCGGGCGTCGAGGCGCATCCGCCCCAGGAAGTCCGCGCACTCGCTGATCGACATGGCGGCGACCTCGGCGATGGACTTCTCCATCACCGTCACGGCGAGCACGATCGGCTTGAGGCGGGTGCCCTCACAGGTCGGGCAGGGCACCTCGCGCATGTAGCCCTCGAAGCGCTCGCGGCTGGCGTCGCTCTCCGACTCCGCGTGCCGCCGCTTGACGAACGGCACGGCGCCCTCGAAGGCCGTGGTGTACGCGCGCTCCCGCCCGTACCGGTTGCGGTAGCGGACCTCGATCTGCGTCTTGTGCCCGTACAGCAGGGCCTTCTTCGCGCGCGCCGGCAGCCCGGCCCACGCGATGTCGGTGCGGAAGCCGAGTTCCCCGGCGAGCGCGCCGATCAGCCGCTGGAAGTAGTCCTTGGTGTGGCCGAGCGACCACGGGGAGACCGCGCCCTCGTCCAGGGACTTGTCCTCGTCCGGAACGATCAGCTCCGGGTCCACCTCCATGCGCGTACCGATACCGGTGCACTCGGGGCAGGCGCCGAAGGGCGAGTTGAAGGAGAAGGAGCGCGGCTCCAGCTCCTCGAAGGACAGGTCGTCGTACGGGCAGTAGAGGTGCTCGGAGTACATCCGCTCACGCTCGGGGTCGTCCTCGGCGAGGTCGACGAAGTCCAGGATCACCATGCCGCCGGACAGGCCGAGGGCGGTCTCCACGGAGTCCGTGAGCCGGCGCTTGGCGCTCTCCTTGACGGTGAGGCGGTCGATGACCACCTCGATGGTGTGCTTCTCCTGCTTCTTCAGCGTGGGCGGCTCGGAGAGCTGGATGGTCTCCCCGTCCACCCGCGCCCGGCTGTAGCCCTTGGTCTGGAGGTCGGAGAAGAGGTCGACGAACTCGCCCTTGCGCTCGCGCACCAGCGGCGACAGCACCTGGAAGCGGCTGCCCTCGGGGAGCGCGAGCACCTTGTCGACGATCGCCTGCGGCGACTGGCGCGAGATGGGCCGGCGGCACTCGGGACAATGCGGCTTGCCGATCCGGGCGAAGAGCAGGCGCAGGTAGTCGTAGACCTCGGTGATGGTGCCCACGGTGGAGCGGGGGTTGCGCGAGGTCGACTTCTGGTCGATCGAGACGGCCGGGGAGAGGCCCTCGATGAAGTCGACGTCGGGCTTGTCCATCTGCCCGAGGAACTGGCGGGCGTACGACGAGAGCGACTCGACGTAGCGACGCTGGCCCTCGGCGAAGATCGTGTCGAAGGCCAGGGAGGACTTGCCCGACCCGGAGAGTCCGGTGAAGACGATGAGTGAGTCGCGGGGCAGGTCGAGCGAGACGTTCTTCAGGTTGTGCTCGCGAGCGCCACGAACGATGAGACGGTCGGTCACGCCGGTCCGCACCTTTCTTGAGAGAGCGGGGGCACGGGCCCCCGTCCCAGGGTATGGGGGGCGCCTCTGCGATGGACTTGGTCCTTGGACTTCCGAGCGTATAGCACGCACATTCGATTTACGGCACTCCGCAGACCGCTTCACCCAATCGTGTGGCCGTGCTCGGTGAGCCACTAGGCTCGCCGTCATGACTGATCATGTGCACGACCTGCGATCTGTACGTGAAGCCACGGACCGGCTGCTGACCGCAGTCGCGAAACTGGACAACGCAGCCCTCGCCGAGGAGTCACACCTCCCGGGCTGGACCCGCGGCCACATCCTGGCCCACCTCGCCCGCAACGCGGACGCCCTCGTCAACGTCTTCGAGGGGCGCCCGATGTACGAGAGTGCCGCCGCCCGCGACACGGACATCGAGCGCGACGCCGGCCGGCCTCTGGAAGAACACCTGACGGACCTCCGTGATTCCGCGGCCCGCTTCATGGCCACCACCGAGCCCGACCAGGACTGGTCCCGCACGGTCGAGCTGCGCAACGGCATCACCGACCTCGCCGCCAACGTGCCCTTCCGCCGCTGGGTCGAGGCCGACCTGCACCACGTCGACCTGAACATCGGCTACGAGCTCTCCGACCTCCCGGCGGAGTTCACCGACCGCGAGATCGCCTTCCTCGCCGACCGCTGGTCCGGGCGCCCCGAGGTGCCGCCGGTGGCCCTGGTCGCGAGCGACGGACGGAGCTGGCGCACCGGCTCCGCCGGGGATCCCGCCGTGACCGTGTCCGGCACCGATGCCGGGCTGCTGGCCTGGCTGGCCGGCCGCGGGGACAAGGGCGCCTCCCTGACCACCTCGGGCGGCCCCCTCCCCGAGCTCCCCCCGCTCTAGGATCAAGACATGACGTACACCGGAGAGGTCAAGGTCGGCGGTCCGGCCGACGTGCACGAACTCGCGGACCTGATGATTTCCAAGGTCGCGGTGGGCCCGATGAACAACAACGCCTACCTGCTGCGCTGCCGCGCCACCGACGAGCAGCTGCTCATCGACGCGGCCGCCGAGGCCGGCACCCTGCTCAGTCTGATCGGCGACGACGGCATCGCGTCCGTGGTCACCACCCACCGGCACGGCGACCACTGGGGCGCGCTCGCCGAGGTGGTCGAGGCGACCGGCGCGCGCACCCTCGCGGGCGCCCTCGACGCGGAGGGCATCCCCGTCGGCACGGACGTGCTGGTCGGCGACGGGGACACGATCACGGTCGGACGGGTCTCGCTGACCGCCCGCCACCTGGTCGGACACACCCCCGGCTCGATCGCGCTGGTCTACGACGACCCGCACGGCCACCCGCACGTGTTCACCGGCGACTGCCTCTTCCCGGGCGGCGTCGGCAACACCCAGGGCGACCCGAAGGCCTTCGCCAGCCTGATCGACGACGTCCAGCACAAGCTCTTCGAGCAGCTGCCGGACGAGACCTGGGTCTACCCGGGGCACGGCGACGACACCACCCTCGGCGCCGAGCGTCCGCACCTGGCCGAATGGCGCGAGCGCGGCTGGTAGGCACCGCAACGCGTCAACTTCCGGGTGCGACGCACTCCTTCCGGTCGGCTCCGGCCGAACTGCCGCCCCGAGGGGCGGGAAAGGGGTATGTGGTGCGGCATGCCACAGGACCCTTCCCCGCCCCTCGCCTCCTCCGCCCCCGAGGCCTCCCCCGCCCCCTCCCCGACGCCCCGGCCCCCTGAGGCCGACGGCCGCACCGGGCCCGGCATGCTGCGGCTGGCCACGGCCTCGCTCGCCGGGACCGCGATCGAGTTCTACGACTTCTTCGTGTACGGGACGGCCGCCGCCCTCGTGCTCGGCCCGCTCTTCTTCCCCTCCTTCTCCCCGCTCGCCGGAACCCTCGCCGCGTTCGGCACCTTCGGCGTCGGCTTCCTCGCCCGCCCACTCGGTTCGGTGGTCTTCGGCCACATCGGCGACCGCTACGGCCGGCGCCCGGTCCTGCTGGCCTCCCTGCTGCTCACCGGTCTCGCCACGGTCGCCGTCGGCTGCGTGCCCACGTACGGCTCGATCGGCATGGCCGCGCCGGTCCTGCTGCTCCTGCTGCGCTTCCTGCAGGGCCTCGGGCTCGGCGGCGAATGGGGCGGCGCCGTGCTCCTCACCGCCGAGCACGCACCCGAGCGGCGGCGCGGACTGTGGTCGAGCTTCCCGCAGATGGGACCGGCGGTGGGCTTCCTGCTCGCCAACGGCCTGATGCTCGGACTGTCCGCCTCGCTGACCGATGCCCAGTTCACCTCCTGGGGGTGGCGGGTCCCCTTCTGGGCGGCCGGGGTGCTGGCCCTGGCCGGGCTGTGGCTGCGCCACTCGGTGGAGGAGACCCCGCAGTTCCGGGCGCTCGCCGCGTCGGACCGGCGGGCCGAGGCCCCGCTGGCCGAGGTGTTCCGGGGCCACTGGCGGCTGCTCCTGCTGACCGGCGGGGCGCTCGCCGTGGGGTACGCCGTCTTCTACGCGGTCACCACCTGGTCCCTCGCGTACGCCACCGAGCACCTCACGGTGAGCCGCACGACGATGCTGGCCTGCATCATGATCTCGGTTGCGATCAAGGGCCTGGTGACCCCGCTGATCGCGATGCTCGGTGACCGTTACGGGCGGCGGCCGCTGTGCCTGGCCGGGTGCGCGCTCTGCGCCGTGTGGATGTTCCCGCTGGTGGCGCTGTTGCGGACGGCCGATCCGCTGCTGATGACGGTCGGCTTCACCGGCGCGCTGCTCGGCATGGTGACGATGTTCTCGGTGGTGGCCGCTTACCTGCCGGAGCTGTACGCGCCGCGCATCCGCTGCACGGGCGCGGCCGTCGGCTACAACCTGGGCGGTGTACTGGGCGGGGCGCTGACCCCGGTCGTGGCGACGGCGCTGGCGGACGGCTCGGGTCCGCCGTGGGGCGTCGCGCTGTACCTGACCGGGATCGCCCTGGTCAGCCTGGTCTGTTTCGCATTGCTGCCGGAGACCGGTCCGGCGGCCGTCCGCAAGCGGGCGGCCGCGGGCCGGGGCACGGAAACGGGGGCGGCCGAAGTGGCCGCCCCCGTGTAGTTCCGCGGATCCGTCAGACGTCGACGCTCTCGGTGCGGGTGGCGGCCTCGGCCGCCGCCTGCTTCTTCGAGGCGATCAGGCTGGTGATCGTGGTGATGACCAGGACACCGCAGATGACGGCCAGGGAGACCGGGATCGAGATCACCGGGACGTGCACACCGGACTCGTGCAGGGCGTGCAGCACGAGCTTGATGCCGATGAAACCGAGGATGATCGACAGGCCGTAGCTGAGGTGGACCAGCTTCTTCAGCAGGCCGCCGATGAGGAAGTACAGCTGGCGCAGACCCATCAGCGCGAAGGCGTTGGCCGTGAAGACGATGTACGGGTCCTGGGTCAGGCCGAAGATCGCGGGGATGGAGTCCAGGGCGAACAGGACGTCGGTGGTACCGATGGCCAGCATGACGATCATCAGCGGGGTCAGCACGCGCTTGCCGTTGCTGACGATGAAGAGCTTGGTGCCGTGGTACCGGTCGGCGACGCCGAACTTCTTCTCGACGGACTTGAGGAGGCGGTTCTCCTCGAAGTCGTCCTCGTCCTCGTCCTTGCGGGCCTCCTGGATCAGCTTCCACGCGGTGTAGATCAGGAAGGCGCCGAAGATGTAGAAGACCCAGGAGAAGCTCGCGATGATCGCGGCGCCGGCGGCGATGAAGACCGCGCGCAGGACCAGGGCGATCAGTACGCCGATGAGCAGCACGCGCTGCTGGAGGTGGGAGGGCACCGCGAACTTCGCCATGATCAGGACGAAGACGAAGAGGTTGTCGACGCTCAGGGACTTCTCGGTGATGAAGCCCGCGAAGAACTCCTGGGAGGCCTGGGGGGTGCCGAAGAACCACAGGCCGAGCCCGAAGAGGGCGGCGAGGACGATCCAGACGACCGTCCAGGTGCCGGCTTCCTTGATCGACACGTCGTGCGGTTTGCGGCCGATGAAGAAGTCGGCGGCGATGAGGAGGGACAGACCGAGAATGGTCGCGCCCCACAGGGCCCAGGAAACTTCCATGGTGAACATGCCTCCGGCGGATGGCTCAGCACTTCGTCAGCGTCATCGCTGCCGGAGGTCTCTTCCACCCGGACGACCTGGAGGCCGCGGGCCGACGCCCCGGGGCCACTGCGCTCATACAACCGCAGGTGGTCCGTATTGACGGGTACGCCGTAGCAGGAAAGCAGGAATACTCCCCTCCGCACTCACGAGCATACCCATCAAGGGCCGAAAAGGTAAAGGGAATGCCAAAGGATGGTCACGGGCGGGTAGTGCGCCGGGCCTCCGCCACCCGGTCCAGCGCCTGGTCGAGGACCCGGCTGCCCTGCGGGGGCAGGTCCGGTTCGAAGGTCCACGCGTGGTGCACCCAGGGGTCGGCGAGATGGTTGTCCGGCACCGGGGACAGGCGCATCAGGGAGCGCCACAGCGGGTCGAGCAGCGGCCCGTAGGCCGAGGCCTCGTCGCGGTCGGCGACCATCAGCAGGTGCACGCCGACCGCCGCACCCTCGTCGGCGAGGTAGCGCAGCTGGGTGACGGCTCGGTCGTCGAAGCCGTGCGGGAAGTCGTGCACGATCAGCAGCTGGTCGGCCGTGTCCACGTCCGACGGCAGGTCCTCGGGGGCGCCGGCCCGCAGCGCCATCTGTACGAGGTCCACCCGCCGGGTCAGTCGCGCCAGGGTCTGGGTGACCCCGGTGGCCCCGGCGGCGGGCGGTGCGGCCAGCACCCCGGCACGGACCAGTGGCGCCAGGGAGGCGGACCCGGCTCCGGCCGCGTCGATGACGTGCACGGAGAACCGGTCGGCGGGGTGGACCGCGAGCAGCCGGACCGCGAGGGCGACGGCCATGTCCATGGCGGCCCGGCGCAGCCGGTCGGTGTCCATGGTCATCGCGGCCTCGGAGCCGGTGCGGCCGTTGTCGATCCAGAGTCCGCGCTCCAGCGGGACCCGGGTCAGCATGGGGATGCGCAGGTCGGGCCGCTCGGGCAGGTGCAGGTGGCCCAGACGCAGGGCCAGCGGGCTCTCCTCGGGCGTGCGGTGACCGTGCCAGACGGGATTGTCCCAGCGGGCGTACGCGGCGGGCAGCGCGGGCTCGACGACCTCCGACTCGGCGATCAGCTGGGCCAGGTCCCGGTCGAGGACGGCCTGGGCCTGGGCGACAAGCTCCTCGCGGCGGGCCCGTGCGGTGTCGCGGGCGGCGTTCCCCGAGCCGCCCAGACGGTGGCGCGGGTCGGACAGGGCCTCGTCGAGTTCGCGGTCCATCCGGGAGTCGGCGAACTCGACGGCGCTGCGGTAGGCGGCGACCGTGCGGGCCAGGTCCTCGAACATGCCCCAGACCTGGTTGTAGAGCCGCTCCTCCATGGACCAGCCGCTGGCGTCCCCGGCGACGGGCCGCGGGGCCTGGCCCGGTTCCTGCGGTGCGGCGGCCCGCGGCGCCGGCTCGGGCGGCTCGGTGCTGGTGCGGCGGCGCCGCGGGTGGGCGTAGCTGATGGTGGGCGGGGAGGCAGGGGTGTCGCCACCGGGCGCGGGCCCGGGCGTACCGGCGTACGGGTGCCCGGAGACGGGGACCGCGTCCGGCGGCTCGGGGGCGGTCGCGGGTGCCTGGGCCGGGCTCTGCGGGGCACGCAGGTCGCCGACGAGGGTCGGCATGGTCGCCAGGGTGATGTCGGCCTCCGCGGTGCGGGCGGCCGTGCGCAGCGCGGCGGCGGCCAGCTCCGCGGCATGCGGTGCGGGCAGTCCGCCGTCGGCGAGCAGGGCGCCGAGGCCTTCGGCGTAGCCCTGGCCCACGGCGCGGACCTTCCAGGCGCCCTGGCGCCGGTACAGCTCCAGGGCGACCACGGCCGTCTCGGCGTCGAGCCCGGTCAGGGTGTACCCGGCGATTTCGGCGCCGTCCGGTTCGGCCACGGCCACGTAGGAGGCCGGTACTGCGCCGAAGCGCACCGGACCGCCGGGCGGCAGGACGAGCAGGACGCCGAGCCGGTGTACCTCCGCGTCGACCTCGTCGAGGTCGACGGCGAAGGTGTGCCGTTCGGCGAGCTCGCCCGGCGACCGCACGCCGGGGAGCGACCTGGCCCCCGGGTGGGCCAGTATCCCGTCGCCGGAGAACCGGCCCTGTTCGTCGGCGAGCGAGGCCAGGGCCAGCACGGGCGTGCCCGCCGAGACCCTGATCTCCACCCGGCTCTGGGACACGGGGTGGTTCTGCCCCCGGACCAGTTCGGCCGTCATCGTGCAGCCCCTCCCCCGTGCCTTCTTCTCTTTTCCGGTACTACAGGTGCGGCAGGATCGCCGGCATGAGGTCCTGGAACGTGCGGCCGTTGGCCGGGTTCCCGAGGGCCGTCATCTGCCAGCCGGCACCCGCGCGGGACACCTTGGCCATGATCTGCGCGGTGTACTGACCGCCGCCGTCGAGGGTGTAGCGGGCCAGCTCCTGGCCGTTGGTCTCGTCGACGATGCGGCAGAACGCGTTCTGCACTTCCTGGAACGTCTGGCCGGTGAAGGAGTTCACCGTGAAGACGATCTGGTCGATGTGCACCGGCACGCGCTGGAGGTCGACGAGGATCGCCTCGTCGTCCCCGCCCTGGCCGACGCCGCCGACGAGGTTGTCACCGGTGTGGCGCACCGAGCCGTCGTCGCTCTGCAGGTGGCGGAAGAACACCACGTCCACGGGCTGCTTGTCGGCGAAGAGTACCGCCGAGGCGTCGAGGTCGATCTCCCGGGTGCGCGAGCCGAACAGCCCGCGGCGCTTCGCCGCCTGCCAGCCGAGGCCCATACGGACCGCGGTCAGCGTGCCTCCGTCCGCCTTCTGCAGACTGATGGCCTGACCCTTGGTCATGTTGACCGTCACGTACTGTCCCCTCTCCCTGGCCCGCCCCATGACGAGCGTGCAGCGTGTACCTGCGGCTGAGACCCAACCCTACTGACAGGCCTCCGGTCAGGCGAGGCCCGCTTCCTTCATCTGCCGCAACTCCTTCTTCAGCTCGCTCACCTCGTCCCGGATCCGGGCCGCGACCTCGAACTGGAGCTCGGCGGCCGCCCCGCGCATGCGCTCGGTCATCTGCTCGATGAGCGCGGCCAGTTCGGCCGCGGGCCGGTCGGTCAGCACGTCGGCACCCTTGCCTCCGGCCGTCCCCTTCGAACCCTTTCCGCCCGTCTTGCCCGCGGCCGCCCGGCCGCCGAGCGCCGGCACCGGGGCCTTGGCCCCCTTGCCCTCCTTCGCCTGCCGGTACCCGGTGCCGAGGAGCTCCTCGGTGTCGAGTTCCTCGCGGGCGATGGTGGCCACGATGTCGTTGATCTTCTTGCGCAGCGGCTGCGGGTCGATGCCGTTCGCCGTGTTGTAGGCGATCTGCTTCTCCCGGCGCCGGTTGGTCTCGTCGATGGCCTTCTCCATCGCCGGGGTCATCTTGTCCGCGTACATGTGGACCTGGCCCGACACATTGCGCGCCGCGCGGCCGATGGTCTGGATCAGGGAGGTCCCGGAGCGCAGGAAGCCCTCCTTGTCG
This sequence comes from Streptomyces avidinii, assembly GCF_045161815.1. Lineage (NCBI taxonomy): Bacteria > Bacillati > Actinomycetota > Actinomycetes > Kitasatosporales > Streptomycetaceae > Streptomyces > Streptomyces avidinii. The sequence continues at coordinate 6,424,136 of NZ_CP108863.1, read as the reverse complement.
GCGTCCAGGATGGCCACCAGGGACACCTCGGGCAGGTCGAGACCCTCACGGAGCAGGTTGATGCCGACCAGGACGTCGTACTCGCCGGCCCGCAGCTCGCGCAGCAGCTCGATGCGGCGCAGGGTGTCCACGTCGCTGTGCAGGTAGCGGACCTGGATGCCGAGCTCCAGGAAGTAGTCCGTGAGGTCCTCGGCCATCTTCTTGGTGAGGGTGGTGACGAGGATCCGCTCGTCCTTCTCCACGCGCTGCCGGATCTCGTGGACCAGGTCGTCGATCTGCCCCTCGGTGGGCTTGACCACGACCTCGGGGTCGATGAGGCCGGTGGGGCGGATGATCTGTTCGACGAAGCCGTCGCCGCGCGAGAGCTCGTACTTTCCGGGGGTCGCCGACAGGTAGACGGTCTGCCCGATGCGCCCCTGGAACTCCTCCCACTTCAGCGGCCGGTTGTCGAGGGCGGACGGCAGCCGGAAACCGTGGTCGACGAGGGTCCGCTTGCGGGAGGCGTCACCCTCGTACATGGCGCCGATCTGCGGCACGGTGACGTGCGACTCGTCGATGACCAGGAGGAAGTCCTCCGGGAAGTAGTCGATGAGAGTGTTGGGCGCGGAGCCGCGCTCGCGGTCGTCCATGTGCAGCGAGTAGTTCTCGATGCCGGAGCAGGACCCGATCTGGCGCATCATCTCCAGGTCGTAAGTGGTGCGCATGCGCAGCCGCTGCGCCTCCAGCATCTTGCCCTGCTTCTCCAGCTCGGCGAGGCGCTCGGTCAGCTCCGCCTCGATGCCGCGGACCGCCTTCTCCATGCGCTCGGGCCCGGCGACGTAGTGGCTGGCGGGGAAGACGTAGAGCTCGCGGTCCTCACTGATGACCTCGCCGGTCAGCGGGTGCAGGGTGGACAGGGCCTCGATCTCGTCGCCGAACATTTCGATGCGGACGGCCAGTTCCTCGTAGACCGGGAAGATCTCGATGGTGTCCCCGCGCACCCGGAAGGTGCCGCGGGTGAAGGCGACGTCGTTGCGCGTGTACTGGATGTCCACGAAGCGGCGCAGCAGCTGGTCCCGGTCGGTCTCCTCCCCCACCTTGAGGGCGACCATCCGGTCGACGTACTCCTGTGGGGTACCGAGGCCGTAGATGCAGGACACGGACGCGACGACGATGACGTCCCGCCGGGTCAGCAGCGAGTTGGTCGCGGAGTGCCGCAGCCGCTCCACCTCCTCGTTGATCGAGGAGTCCTTCTCGATGTACGTGTCCGACTGCGGTACGTAGGCCTCGGGCTGGTAGTAGTCGTAGTACGAGACGAAGTACTCGACGGCGTTGTTCGGCAGGAGCTCACGGAACTCGTTCGCCAGCTGGGCCGCGAGCGTCTTGTTCGGCGCCATGACCAAGGTGGGGCGCTGGAGCTTCTCGATCATCCAGGCCGTGGTCGCCGACTTGCCGGTGCCGGTCGCACCCAGCAGGACGACATCCTTCTCACCTGCACGGATGCGCTTCTCCAGCTCGGCGATGGCCGCCGGCTGGTCGCCGCTGGGCTGGTAGGAGCTGACGACCTCGAAAGGCGCCACCGTGCGTTCGATCTTCGATACGGGCCGCATGGGTCAACCGTACGACCCCCCACTGACACTCACGTAGCGCCGCGGGTCGGCGTCGCACCGCGGCCGGAGCGGCCGGCGCCCTCGGCCGCCCGGGCCGCCGTCATTCGTTCTGGTCCGTTTGTCGTAGTTCGGTGGCGGCTCGGTGATCTTCAACCCCATGATCGCGGTGAAGTGCATCGCCACAACGTCTGCCGCTCCGCACCCGTCTGACGCAGGAACAGGGCTCACGACCCGAGGAGAACGCACATGTACGTCCGACCCGCCGCCGCGGCCGCGGCCGCATTCCTGGGCTTCACTCTCACCCTGCTGGGCGGGACGGCCTCGTACGCCGCCACCGGCCCCGGAACCGGCTCGACCACCGGCACCGGCACAGGCACCGGCGCGGGGGCCGGCACCGGCCGGGCGGCCCTGGGGGGCCCGGTCGTGTACGCCCACCGGGGAGCCTCCGCGTACGCCCCGGAGAACACCCTCGACGCGATCGACCTGGCCATGCAGATGGGCTTCGCCTGGGTGGAGAACGACGTGCAGCGCACCAAGGACGGCGTGCTGGTGGTGATCCACGACGACACCCTGGCCCGGACCACCGACGTCGAGCAGCAGTTCCCGGGCCGGGCGCCCTGGAAGGTCCAGGACTTCACATGGGCCGAGATCTCCCGGCTGGACGCGGGCAGCTGGTTCGGCGCCGAGTACGCGGGCGCCTCCGTGCCGAGCCTGCGGCAGTACCTCGACCGGGTGCAGCGCAACCAGCAGCGGCTGCTGCTGGAGATCAAGAAGCCGGAGCTGTACCCGGGGATCGAGGAGCAGACCCTGAAGGTGCTGGACCAGGCCGGCTGGCTCGACGAGCGGCACGTCACGAAGCGCCTGGTGGTGCAGAGCTTCAGCGCCGACTGCGTGCGCATCGTCCACGGGCTGCGCCCGGACCTGGTGACCGCCTTCCTGGGCACCCCCACCGTCGCGGACCTGCCCCGGTACGCGGAGTTCACCGACCGGATCAACCCGTGGCACACCACCATCTCGGCCGACTGGGTCGCGGCGGTGCACGGCCTGCGCGGTGCCCACGGCAGGGCCATGGAGGTGGACACCTGGATCGTGGACGACGCGGCGACCGCCCGGAAGGTGCAGGCCATGGGGGTGGACGGGATCATCACCAACGCCCCCGATGTGGTCCAGGAAGCGGTCGGCGGGTTCTGAGACCGGGCCGGAGCGCATCGGCGGCGTTGCAGTAGTCGCCGGCGCCGACCGCGTTGTCGGTGACCGGCCGTACCGTGGACCTGTGGACAGCACCGAGCGGCCCCGCGGGCCGCACCTCGAATGGACCGTCGTCGCCGGCGACGGTGTCCTCGGCGGACCCCTGCTCCTGGCCGCGACCCCCGAGGGTCTGGTCCGGGTCGAGTTCCATGCCGAGCCGGACCGGGTCGACCGGATGATCGGCCCGCTCGTCTCCCGGCTCGGCGCCGACGCCCGGCGCCCCGCACCGGGCGAGGAGGAGCTGCTGGCCGAGCCGATACGTCAGCTCACCGCGTACTTCGCCGGTTCGCTGCGGCGCTTCGAGCTGCCGCTGGACTGGCGCCTCAGCTCCGGCTTCAACCGGCAGGTGCTCCAGGAGCTGGACCGCTCGGTCCCCTACGGATCGGTCGTCGGCTACGGGGAGCTGGCCGCCCGCGTCGGACAGCCCGGCGGCGCCCAGGCCGTGGGCAACGCCATGGGCTCGAACCCACTGCCTCTGGTGGTGGCCTGCCACCGGGTCGTGGAGAACGACGGGGGCATCGGGGGATTCGGCGGCGGGGTGGAGACCAAGCGGCAGCTGCTCGCGCTGGAGGGCGTGCTTCCGCAGCCGCTGTTCTGAGCGGCGCCCTGACCTGCGCACCTGGCCGGTGAACGGCGCCGCGACCCGGCCCGGCTCCGGCCCCGTTCCCGCACGGTTGCGGCCCGGTTCCGCCGAGCGGTAAGGGCTGGCACACTGCGGCGGTGACTACTCCTGCCGCCGCACCCGGCCGCCCCGCGTCCCCCGCGCCCCGTGTCGCCCACCCGCGACACCGGTGTACGCCGTGACCGCCTCGCCCGGCACCGACCGTCCCGTACGGCCGCTGGGCCCGCCCGAGCTGGCCCGGCTGCAGCGGCGCACCTCCCGGGTCCTCATGGCCGGCCAGGTCCTCGGCGGCCTCGGCGTGCCCATCAGCATCGCCCTGGCCCCCGTACTCGCCACCGAGGTCAGCGGCACGGAGGCACTGTCCGGCGTCGCCTCCACCGCCGCGGTGATCGGCACCGCCGTGGTCTCACTGCCGCTCGCCGCCCTGATGAACGCCCGCGGCCGCCGCCCCGGACTGGTCCTGGCGTACGCGATCGGAGCCGCCGGGGCGGGCCTGGTCGTCCTCGCCGCCACCATCGGGAACTTCCCGCTGCTGCTGCTCGGCATGGCCGCCTTCGGCGCCGCCTCCTCCGCCAACCTGCAGGCCCGGTTCGCCGCCGCCGACCTCGCGGCCCCGGACCATCGCGCCCGGGCCATCTCGGTCGTGGTGTGGGCGTCGACCATCGGCGCGGTGCTCGGCCCGAACCTGTCCGCGCCGGCCAGCCGCAGTTTCGCCGGCACCGCGATACCGGAGACGGCCGGCCCGTTCGTCTGGGCCGCCGTCGTCTTCCTGCTCACCGGCACGCTGATCGGCGTACTCCTGCGCCCCGACCCGCTGCTGACGGCCCGGGCGCTGGCCGCCCCCGAGGAGCAGACCCGTGAAGGGCGCTCGCTGCGGGCCGGACTCGCCGCGGTGAAGGCCTCCCCGCGGGCCCGGCTCGCCCTCCTCACCGTCGCCGTGTCCCACACCACCATGGTCTCGATCATGGTGATGACGCCGATGGACCTGAGCCACCACGGCGCCGGCCTGGAACTCATCGGGCTGGTGATCAGCGGGCACATCGCCGGCATGTTCGCCTTCTCGCCCGTGATGGGCTGGCTCGCGGACCGGTTCGGCCGGCTCTCCGTGATCGGCCTGGCCGCCGGCCTCCTGTCCGTCGCCGCGCTGCTCGCCGGAACGGCCGGACCCAGCCACGGCCGGAGCGCGCTCGGCCTGTTCCTGCTCGGCCTCGGCTGGTCCGCCGGAATGGTGTCCGGCTCGGCCCTGCTGACGGACTCGGTGCCGCAGCCCGCCCGGGCCGCCGTACAGGGCCTGAGCGACCTCACCATGAACACGGCGGCGGGGCTGGGCGGAGCGGCCGCCGGGCTGATCATGTCCCAGGCGGGCTACGGCTGGCTGAACGCCGTCGGCGCCGCGCTGCTGCTGCCGATGGCGGCGCTCGCGCTGTTCACGGCGCGCCGCCACCCGGTGCCTGCCCGAGGCGCCGCCAAGGGGGCCGTCAGTAACTGATGTGGTAGGCCTTGCGCAGCGTCTCGTGCACGGTCCAGGTCGTCCGGTCGCCCTCCCGCAGCACGCAGGCGGAGCCGGGGCCGACCTCCAGGGTCTCGCCGCCCTCGACCTCGACGGTGGCTCGGCCGCTGACCACCACGAAGAGCTCGTTGGCCTCGACGTCGGTGACCACGCCGGGGGTGATCTGCCAGATCCCGCGCACCTGCTTGCCGTCGGCCGACTCCCACAGCACCTTGCCCGTCACGACCGGGTCCCCGGAAACGATCTGCTCGGGGTCGAGGTCATCCGCCTCCAGCTCGACGTCGGCGACGGAGACGGAGAAGGAAGCGGGGACGCGGGTGGCGGAGTGATCGCTGCTGCTCATGGCGCGCCAGCCTAGTGCGGCCCACCGCGCGAAGCGGTGACCACAGCGTCCAGGAACGGCCCGCCGGACGAGTCATCCTGTCCAGCTTCCCGGCCGGCCGCGCCGTGACCGGCCGGCCACCCGGCTGCCCGCCCGCCCGTCACCGCGCGGTCGGCCGCCTGGCGGCGAGTACCGGCTGGTGGAAGCCGGTGTCCGCGGGTACCCGCCAGTGCGCGTCGGCGAAGCCGGCCCGCCGGGCGTACCCGGCCGTCTCCTCCTCCGGAAGCGCCCAGTACGTGGCGCTCGACGTCCGTGTGGTCCAGGTGGAGCCGGTGGGCAGCAGCTGGAAGAGCTCCACGTCGTACCGCTCCCCGTCGGCGTGCCAGTGCCACAGCTGGAAGGTCACCGTCCGCCCCTCGGGTCCCGTGTGGACGTGCGGGGGCTCGCTCTGCGGGCGGGCGCGGCGCAGTTCCGCGTACGGGCGTGTGGAGAGCAGCAGCAGCCCGCCGGGGCGCAGCACCCGCAGGGTTTCGGCCAGGGCCGTACCCACGTCCTCGGCGGTCAGCAGGTGCGGCAGGGCGTTGTCGGCGCAGACCACGGCATCGAAGGAGGCGTCCGCGAAGGGCACGGCGCGCATGTCGGCGACGGCGAGGGGCAGGGCGAGCCCGTGCCGCGCCGCCTCGCGGGCGGCGCGGGTGACGGAGGCGGGGCTGAGGTCGGTCCCCGTGACCCGGTGACCCAGCGCGGCGAGGCCCAGGGACTGGGTTCCGATGCCGCAGGCGTTGTCGAGCACGCTGTGCGCTCCCGGGCCCAGCGCGGCGGTGAGCAGGGCGTCGAGGGCCCGGCCCTGACGGGCGGTGCTCGCGTCCCAGTCCGCGTAGATGAGGTCGTAGCGGTCGGCCAGCTCGTCGTAGAAGCCGCGCGTGTCCATGGGGGCACGCTACTCGGACAGGTTGGGACGGGTGTGGCGGGAGAGCGTTTGGAGGCGTCAATCCCGTGCCATGGATGGGGACATGTCACAGCACAGAGCAGATGCGCCCCTGGCCGGTGGACCGGTCCTGTCGGCGGAGGTACGCGAGGCACTCGCCCGGGGAAAGCCCGTGGTGGCCCTGGAGTCGACGATCATCGCGCACGGTCTGCCCCGCCCCCGCAACCTGACGGTGGGCCTCGAACTGGAGGCCCTGGTCCGCGCGGAGGGGGCGGTTCCGGCGACGGTCGCGGTCCTCGACGGGGTGCCGTACGCGGGCCTGGACAAGGAGCAGCTGGAGCGGATCGCGGCCGGCGACGGCGTGCGCAAGCTCGGTCACCGGGACCTGGCGCCCGCACTGGCGGCGGGGGCCACGGGGGCGACGACGGTGTCCGCGACTGCCTTCCTCGCCGCCCGGGCGGGCCTGCGGGTCTTCGCCACCGGCGGGCTGGGCGGAGTGCACCGGGAGTGGGCCCGGACGCAGGACGAGTCGGCGGACCTGTCGCTGCTGGCGCGGACGCGGATCACCGTGGTGTGCGCCGGGGTGAAGTCGATCCTGGACGTGCCGGGCACGCTGCAGCGGCTGGAGACGCTGGGAGTGGGGGTGCTCGGCTACGGGACCGACCGCTTCCCCGGGTTCTACCTGGCCGACTCCGGCGAGCCGGTGGACTGGACCGTGCACCGGCCCGAGGAGGTCGCGGCGGTGATGGCCGCCCAGGACGCCCTGGGCGGACCGGAGTCGGCGCTGCTGGTGGCCAATCCGGTGGCGCGCGAGGACCAGCTGGATCCGGAGCTGCACGACCGGGTCCTCGCGGAGGGGCTCGCCGAGTGCCGCGAGCGCGGGATCACGGGGCAGGCGGTGACACCGTTCCTGCTGGGGTTCCTGGTACGGGCGACGGACGGGGCCTCGCTGGAGGCGAACCTGGCGGCGGTGCGCGGCAACGTACGGCTGGGCGCCCGGATCGCGGGGGCCTGGGCGGCGCGGGCATGACCGGGCCGGGGGCGTTGCTCGTCGTCGGGGACGTGGTGACGGACGTGGTGGCCATACATCCGGAACCGCTGGCCCCGGCCACCGACACGACGGCCCGGATCCGGACCCTGCCGGGCGGCGCCGGGGCCAACGCGGCCTGCTGGGCGGCCCGTACGGGGACGGCGGAGGTACGCCTCCTGGCGCGGGTGGGCGTCGAATCGGCGCGCTGGCACGAGCGGGCGCTGGTGGACGCGGGGGTGCGGCCGCGCCTGGTGATCGACTCGCAGGAGCCCACCGGGACGGTGGTCGCCCTGGTCGGCAAGGACGCGGAGCGGACGTTCCTGACCGACAGCGGGGCCTCGCTGCGGCTGTGCCCCGCCGACTGGGCCCCGTCCCTGCTGGACGGGGCGGCCCATCTCCATCTGTCCGGTTATCTGTTCTTCGCCGACAGCAGCCGGGAGCTGGCCATGGTCGCGCTACGGGCGGCCCGCACCCGGGGCGTACCGGTGAGCGTGGATCCCGCCTCGGCCGGGTTCCTGGCCGCCCTGGGGCCGCAGCGATTCCTGGACGCCGTGGCGGGGGCGGGCGTACTGCTGCCGAACGAGGACGAGGCCCGGCTGCTGGCCGGGCTGCCGGAGCCGACGGGGGCGGCGCGGGCGGCGGTGGCGCTCAGCCGCCGGGTGCCGCTGGTGGTGGTGACCCGGGGCGCGGCCGGGGCGCTGATCGCCGAACACGGCCGGATCACCGCCGAGGTCGAGGCGGAGCCGGCCGAAGCGGTGGACTCCACGGGCGCCGGGGACGCGTTCACCGGGGGCTTCCTCGCGGCCCGGCTGGAGGGCGCGGACCCGGCGGAGGCGGCCCGCGCCGGGTGCCGGGCGGCGGCGCTGGCGGTGACCCGGGTGGGCGGCCGGCCGTAGGAACGTACCCGGCCCCGGCCGGCCCCGCCCCGGCGCCGATCGAGGTGCGGCGCCGGGGCGGCGCCCGGCGGACGGGGGAAGGTCGGGGCGGGGCGGAGCTCCGCGCGGCGCAACCGCCATCCGGCCGGGGTCAGCCGGAGCCGATACCGGTCCAGGCGGGATGGCGGGGGTCGTCGGCCCGGACCACCGCGTCGGCGGCGGACGCCGGGTCGGTGTCGGCCTCGTAGCGCGCGAAGGCGGGGAGCGTCCAGCGCGCCGACTCCTCGGTGCGGCGGGCCAGGGCGCCCGTGGAGAGCCGGATGTGGACGCTCAGGTCGAAGGGGAACCAGTGGCCCAGCAGCAGCGGGCCGTGCACGAGCAGCACGCCGCCGGACGGGAGTTCGACGTAGGGGCTGCGGGTCGCCCGGTCGGTCACCGGGTCCCAGAGGTCCGGCAGCACCCGCCCGGTGCCACCGGGGTCGGTCGGGCCGAACACCTCCCGCCAGAGCGCGGCCGTGTCGTACCAGCCGCCGAGGTAGGAATCCACGTCCTCGCGGCCGAACTCGAAGCGGAGGGAGGCCGGCCGCAGGAAGCCGTCGGCCGGTACCACCAGGGACGGGCGCCCGCGCAGGCGCAGCGCGTCGGCGAGTCGACCGGCGAGCACGCCGGTCTGGGCGGCGGGGGCTCCGTCAATGCCCACCCGCTGCCAACTGCCCTGCTCGGGGGCGTTGTCGGGGTCGTCGAGGTGACCGGCGAGCCGCTCGGCCATCCGCTGCCATGTGATCGCTTCCCACTGCACCGGCCCATTGTCAGTGGTGGGCCTTAGCGTTTTTCACGAGGGATCACCGGCCGGAAGGAAGTTGGTGGCCCTGCCTTCGGGGAGAGGTTTGTCATGGCTCGGGAGACGACGTATCTGGAGCTGTCGCAGGACGACGGCGCGGCGCACAAGTTCTACGAGGTGACCGTGGACGGCACGGCCGTGTCCGTGCGGTACGGGCGCATCGGCGCGGACGGCCAGCTGCAGAGCTCCTCGTTCCCGACCGTGGAGAAGGCCCGGGCGGCCGCCGCGAAGAAGATCGGCGAGAAGGTGCGCAAGGGGTACGCCCCCGCCGTGCAGGGACAGCGCGCCGCCCGCGCGGTGACCCGCCGCCAGGTGGCCTCGGCCCCGTCGACGGCGCGTGCGGTGGCTCCGGTGCTGTGGCGTTTCCGCACGGGCTCGTCGGCCTTCGGCATCCACGTGGACGAGGACCGCTGCTGGGTGGGCAACCAGGCGGGCGACGTCTACACGCTGAGCCACGGCGGTGAGGTGCTGGCCCGCTATTCGCTGCCGGACGGGGTGAAGTGCCTGGTGGCGGACGAGTTCTGGATATACGCGGGCTGTGACGACGGCACGGTGTACGACCTGTCGTCGAAGGTTCCCTTCGGGGCCTATGCGATCGCGGCGGACGTGGACATCTACTGGCTCGACATCCACGAGGGCGTGCTGAACGTCTCCGACGCGAACGGCGGCCTGACCGTCATCGACCACGAGGACGAGCACCAGTGGTCGCGGAAGTCCGCCGGCAACGGCGCGTGGATGGTCCGGGCGGACGAGCGGGCGGTCTTCCACGGGCACAGCGGCGGCGTGACGGCCTACGCGGCCGACGGAACCGGGCAGTTGTGGCACACCAAGACCCCCGGCGGGGTGCTGTTCGGCTGGCAGGAGGACCACGCGGTGTACGCGGGCACGGTCCGCAACACCGTGCAGCGGCTGTCGAAGGCGACGGGGGCGGTGGAGGCCTCCTACGCGTGCGACGCGGCGGTGTACTCGTGCGCGACCTCGCCCGACGGACGGCACGTCTTCGCAGGCGACTCCTCCTCCTCGGTCTACTGCTTCGATGCCGACGGCCGGCGGCTGTGGAAGCTGGGAACGGGCGGCGGGTCGGCGCTTTCCATGCAGTACCTGGACGGCCGGCTGTACCTGGTCACCACGGACGGGTCGCTGGTCTGCGTGGATGCGACCGAGCAGGCGATCGCGGCGGCGCAGCAGGGCTCGGTGCCCGCGCCCATGGACGTGAAGTCGGCGGCGGCGCTGCCGGTGTTCACCCCGGCCGCATCCGCCTCGGCGGTGGCGACGGTGTCCATGGCGGCGGCCCCGGCGGGCGGCGTGGTGGTCGAGTGTGTCCAACAGGGCGGCCGGATGCGGGTCCAGGTGGTCTCCGGCGGCTTCGAACCCTCGTGGAACGTGCAGTTCCCGCGCGGGATACGCGAGGCGGGCGCCCGGTACGTGGTGGACGGGCTGCACGCTGCCTCCGGCGGCTTCTACCGGGTCCGCGGGGAAATACGCCGCCTGGTGTGAGCGGGGGCGGCCGGCCCGGCCGGGTTCAGGGGGTGTGCTGCCCGCAGACCGCCGGGGTGACACCGGGCGGGGCCGGGGTGGCGATCGCGAACGGGGTCCCCACCGGGAGCGCGGGGGTCACGTGGAGCACGACCGGCTCGGTGCCGAGGTTGTGGCCCAGGTGTATGTGGTGGATGCCGGCCGGTTCCACGAAGGTGGTCCCGGCCGTGTGCACCTCGACGGTGCGGTCGTGCAGGACCCGGGTCAGGGTGCCCGCCAGGACCACCGCGTCCAGCCGGACCCGGTGGAAGTGCCAGCCGGTGCAGCCGCCCGGTGGTATGACTATCTTTCTGCCAGTCGGGAGTGTGGCGAGGCACGTCCCACCCGGCCGCTCCGCCATCGCCTGCCGCCCACCCATGTGCCCTCCTCGGCCGGACCTTCTCCGGTCCACCGCTCCACGGTAAAAGGGCCACGCAGCGCCCAGGAACAGTCGGCGAAACATCAACATGCCTTCTCCACCAGGTGATATGAGGGTCATACAGCGGTATCACACCATCATGAGCCTGGTGGTTTTTGAGTCGCTGAAGCAGATCCACTGCGCCGACTGCCGGCAGGGCCCGCTCCGGCGCCTCGTCCGCGAGTCCGGTGTCCCGCGCTGCCTGGACTGTACGGATCTCGGCCATCTCGTCTATCTGCCGCGGGGGGACACGGCACTCACCCGCCGTTCCCGCGAGGGAAGTTCGCTCTGCGCCGTCGTCGTCCGCTTCGACAAACGCCGCCACCGGTACGAGCGGCTGGGCCTCCTCGTCGAGGAGGCCGCACTGGCCCGTGCGGAGCGCGCCTGCCTCGCGGACTCCGAGGCCCGGGCTCGCCGCCGGGAGCGCGACCGGCGGCGCCGGGCGGCCGAGGACATCCGGTTCACGGCGGCGTTCGCCGCCGAGATAGTGCGGCTGTTCCCCGGATGTCCGGCCGACCGCGCGGTGGCGATCGCCACGCACGCCTCGGTACGCGGCAGCGGCCGGGTGGGCCGGACCGCGGCCGGCCGCGCCCTGGACGAACTGGCGGTCTCAGTGGCGGTGCGCGCGGCGGTGCGGCACACCGACACCGAGTACGACTCCTTGCTGATGGCGGGCGTCCCCCGCTTCGCGGCCCGCGCCCGGCTGGCCGCGCAGATCGACGCCATCCTGGACGGCTGGCGCACGCCGCCCCGGGCCTAGGCCGTCTCTTCCGGATCTTGTCGGCCGAGTCCGCGGCGTCCGGTGCCGTGCCCGGCAAGGCGGAGGTGCGCCCGTGTACTGGACGTACTCGGGCGCCCCGACAACACGGCCGGGTGCGGTGCCGGGCGTCGCGGGCCCGGCAAGATCCGGAAGAGACGGCCTAGGCCGTGGCCCCCCATAAGTCCTCGCCAGGACACCCGGGGGCCGCGGAGCTACGGTGAAAAGAGAGGCGATGGGTGGGTGAGTCGGCGCCGAAAAGAGATCTGCCACAGGGGGACGACCACCTGCCCGGAAGGAGGTCCTCGGTGAGCGCGCACGTCAGTCTTTTCGCGGCGTCGGCCCTGCTGATCTCGACGTGCGGGGCCACGGGGGCAACGGGGGACGAACCCTCTCCGGGAAACCGGGAGCAGGCCAAGGCGGCTGTTGTCCAGGTGATGAACAACTCCGGCGCCGGTAGCGGATTTGTTTACGATGCGGGCAGCGGTCTGATCGCTACCACCGCGACTGTCGTTGCGGGGAACGGCGGCCTGGAAGTGATCTCAGAGGGCAAGCTTCCGATCTCCGCTCAACTGCTGGGAAGCGACCTCTGCCAGGATCTGGCCGTGCTCAAGGTAAAACCTCCACCGACGGGCATGAAGAGCTTGCAGTTCGGGGACAGCGATCCGCTGTCCAACGGTGACGTCGTCGTTTCCCTCGGCTACCCGGACGCAGGCGACCTCAAGGCGAATGCCGTTGCCGTTTCCGGGGCGGCGTACGAGCCCGTCGGTGACGTCACCAACCTGTCGAACCCCGACTACCCCTCCTTGATTCACCATTCTGTTCAGATGAAGAACGGAACCCTCGGAGGGCCCGTATTGAACGAGGCCGGCGAAGTGGTCGGCATCAACACGGGGGGAGCAGTAAAGGAAAAGTCGCTGGGGGAAGAGCGCGTTGCGGCGGAGGCAATCAGCAGCAACCACGCCCGGTCCGTGCTTCCCGCTCTGGCTGCCGGATCGATGAAGAACGATCCCGGATGGTGGCTCGGCGCCGTGTCGGATCCAGGCCTCGCCGTGCGGTTTGCGACCGCCGGGATCGACAAGACCTCATTGCAGAAGACTCAGAAGCGCCTTCAGAACGCCGGAACTGACGGCCTCTTCGTTTTCGACGTCCGCAACGGTTCTGCGGCCCAGAAGGCCAAGATCCAGCAGGGCGCCGTGATCACCGCGGTGAACGGGGAGACCGTGTCCTCGTTCCCGGAGCTGTGCGACGTCCTCGAACCCGCGGAACCCGGCGCCAAGCTGAGCGTCGAAGGGATCCATTCAGGAGCCGGCAGGGACAGCGGCCACCGGTTCGGTGACCCGTGGACCGCCGACGTGGTGCTGGCAGGCCGGTAGAGCAACGGAGCGCTGCCGCTCCGTCCGTTCCGGCCACCCGGCCCACACCCTGCCCCTCGTCCGTCGGGACGAGCCCGTGTGGGCCGCGATTCCGCTGCCGCGTGCGTCCTACGGCCTCAGTTGAGGCGGAAGCGGCGGTAGAGGAGGGCTCCGCCCAGGAGGAGCGCACCGCCGCTCGGCAGCAGGTAGCCGACGCCGTCGGACCCGGTGTGGGCGAGGGCCTCGTGCTGCGGGGCCTCGGGCGGGGTGACCCGTGTGACCGGCGCAGTCGGAACAGCCGGGACGACCGGGACGACCGGGGTCACCGGCTGTTCCACGACGGGCGGCTGGACGGGCTTGCCGCCCGTGGGCACCTCGCCGTTGACGGACGTGTTGCCGAGCGAGGGGTTGCCGATGCCGACCACATTGACCGAGTTACCGCTGACGTTCAGCGGGAGGTCGATCGGGAGCTGGAGCCCGTTGCCGGACAGCACTCCCGGCGAATCCTTTCCGCCTCCCTCGGCGCTCGCCCCTCCGCCGTTCCCACTGCCTGGTTTCGCCGAATCCGCGGCCCTCGTCCCGGAATGGCCGCCACCACCCCCGGGTGCCTCGTTGCTACAGCGGTTCCCGGCGGACGGGTTGAACAGACCCACCACGTTCACCGTGTTCCCGCACGCGTTCACCGGCACGTTCACGGGCAGTTGGACGAGATTTCCGGACAGCAGCCCCGGCGAGCGCTCGGCCCGGCCGCCCGCGTCCGCGTCGGCATGGGCGAATCCGCCCACACCCGCGACCGCCAGTCCGCCTCCCGCAACCACCGCCGCGATCAAGCCATTCCGACGACTGTGACGCATCAGTTTTCCTGCCTTCCGGAGAAGTTCGCGGGTAATTTCCCCGCACCGGAAACAACGCTCTGACCCCATTCGGGTTATAGAGACGGTAGGCATTTCACTCAATCGTGTACTGGGTACTGGGTACTTCATGACTGATCGCCCGCTGCTCCTCCTCGACGTGGACGGCCCCCTCAACCCGTTCCGCTCCCCCCTCGCCGGCCTGCGCGGATACCGGAGCCACCGGATGTGGCCGGACGTCTGGCTCTCCTACCGCGACCCGGAGTCCCGCCGCGCCCGGCGCGGCGCGCGGGTCCGCCTCCACCCCTCCCACGGCGCCCGCCTGCTGGCCCTGCCCTTCGAACTCACCTGGGCCACTGCCTGGACGCACCAGGCCAACACGATGATCTCCCCGCACATCGGGCTGCCGGGCGACCTGTCGGTCGTCGAGTGGCCCGAACTGTTCGCCAAGGACCCCGACGGCCTCTCGTGGAAAACCCGCCACCTGCGCGACTGGGCGGCCGGTCGCCCCTTCGCCTGGGTCGACGACATGATCACCGCCCGCGACCGCGCCTGGGTCGCCGAGCACCATCGGGCCCCGGCCCTCCTGCTGCGCGTCCACCCGCGCCACGGGCTGCGCGACCGCGATTTCACCGCCCTGACCCGCTGGGCCGAGGGCGTCAGCCCAGCAGCGCGCTGACCGGGTCCGCGGACGGGCGGCCCGTCGGCCACCAGTCCTGGTCGCCGAGGCGGTCCGCGTAGCAGTACCAGAGGCCGTCGCGGCCGAGGCGGAGCTGGCGGGTGTGGACCGTCAGGCGGTTGCGGTCGGGGCGGAAGGAGCCCTGGCCCGCGGCGAGCAGGGCGGGCCGGGCCCGGTCGAAGGGGCCGGCCGGCGGGTCCCAGGGCTCTTCGAGTGCGGCGAGCGCGGCACGGCCGCCCTGGCGCCAGGCCGCCGCGGCCCGGGCGAGGTCGGTGGTGCTGCGGCCGGTGGCCCGGGCCAGGTCCCGGTACAGGGTGCGTGCGGCGCCCGTCAGCCCCGCCGTGGGGTGCGCGGAGGCCAGCCGGACGGAGTCCTGCCAGAGGGTGAGCCCGGCGATCGGGTCCTCGCCGGTGGTCAGCAGCGCGAGGGCGCGGGCGGCCGCATCGGAGGCGAGCTGGTCGAGCGCCAGCGGGTCCGGGGCCGCCGGGTCGGCCGGGTAGGCCGGCGGCAGGCCCACGGCGGCGGGCGCGGGCAGGGGAGCGGGCAGCAGCGGCAGACCGGTGCGGGCCAGCGCCGCCCGGGCCGGGACGCCGGGGAAACCGGGCGCCGCGTCGGGCTGTTCGCGCGCGGCGTGGGCGGCGTTGCGGCGGGTGAGCTCGTCGAGGAGCTCCCGCTCCCCGCGGCCGCGCAGGAGCA
The DNA here is from genome assembly GCF_045161815.1 of Streptomyces avidinii. NCBI lineage: Bacteria > Bacillati > Actinomycetota > Actinomycetes > Kitasatosporales > Streptomycetaceae > Streptomyces > Streptomyces avidinii. Next base: position 6,408,900 of record NZ_CP108863.1, on the reverse strand, counting down.
GCAGGACGAACGGGTCCTCGTCCAGGAGGCGGGCCGCCCGGTAGCAGAGGGCCGCCGCGTGCTTGCACGGCGGACGCCCGAAGTCCGGGCAGGAGCAGTGCGGGACGAGCTCGCCCCCGCCGGGCAGCACGGCCCCCGCGAGCGACTGCGGCACCTCCCGCTCCAGCAGCGAGGCGAGCGCGGCGGGGTCGGCCGCGACCGACTCCAGCAGTTCGTTCCACTCCGGGTCCGCGAAGGCGGGCAGGGTCAGCTCGGTGCGGTACGGGCGGGGCCGGCTGCCCCGGACGTACGCCACGATCCGCCCCGGGGTGACGGTGACCGCGTCGACGTGCCCTTCCTCGGCGTACGTACGCCCCCGGCCCAGGCGGGCGGTGTCGCGGGAGACCTCCTCCAGCGCCGACACCCAGGCCCGGCCCCACCAGCTGACCGCCTCGGCCCCGGCGGGCACGGTCTCGAAGGTGCGGCGGCGGTCGTCCCGCGCGATGATCATCCGGGCCTCCGCAGGGACACGAGGTCGGCCAGCTCGCGGTCGGTCAGCTCGGTCAGCGCCGACTCCCCGGAGCCCAGGACGGCGTCGGCCAGGGCCCGCTTCGCCTCCAGCATCTCGGCGATGCGGTCCTCGACGGTGCCCTCGGCGATGATCCGGTGGACCTGGACGGGCTGGGTCTGGCCGATGCGGTAGGCGCGGTCGGTGGCCTGTTCCTCGACGGCCGGGTTCCACCAGCGGTCGAAGTGGATGACGTGCCCGGCCCGGGTGAGGTTCAGCCCGGTGCCCGCCGCCTTCAGGGACAGCAGGAACACGGGGACCTCGCCCGCCTGGAAGCGGTCGACCAGCTCCTCCCGGCGCGGCACCGGCGTCCCGCCGTGGAGCAGCTGCGAAGCGATCCCGCGGGCCTGCAGGTGCCGTTCGATCAGGCGGGCCATCGTCACGTACTGGGTGAAGACCAGCACCGAGCCGCCCTCGGCCAGGATCGTGTCCAGCAGCTCGTCCAGCAGGGCGAGTTTGCCCGAGCGGTGCGGGATGCGGGGCTGCTCCTCCTTCAGGTACTGGGCGGGGTGGTTGCAGATCTGCTTGAGGGAGGCCAGCAGCTTCATGATCATGCCGCGCCGCTCCATGCCCTCGCTCGACTCGATCACGGCCATCGCCTCGTCCACCGCGGCCCGGTAGAGCGAGGCCTGCTCCCGGGTGAGGGAGACCGGGTGGTCGGTCTCGGTCTTCGGCGGCAGCTCGGGCGCGATCCCCGGATCGGACTTCTTGCGCCGCAGCAGGAACGGCCGGACGAGCGCGGACAGCCGGGCGACCGCCGCCTCATTGCCGCCGTCCTCCTCCTGCTGGTGCTCCACGGGGCGGGCATGGCGGGCCCGGAACGCGGTCAGCGGACCCAGCAGCCCCGGCGTGGTCCAGTCGAGCAGCGCCCACAGCTCGGAGAGGTTGTTCTCCACCGGGGTGCCGGTCAGCGCCACCCGGGCCGGCGCCGGCACCGTGCGCAGCGCCTTCGCGGTCGCCGAATGCGGGTTCTTGACGTGCTGCGCCTCATCGGCGACGACCATGCCCCAGCTCTGTTCGGCGAGCAGCGCGGCGCTGGCGCGCATCGTCCCGTACGTGGTGAGTACGAACCCGCCCGCGCAGGACGTCAGGTCCTCGATGCTGCGGCTGCCGCCGTGGAAGCGGCGCACGGGCGTGCCGGGGGCGAACTTCTCGATCTCCCGCTGCCAGTTGCCGAGGAGGGACGCGGGGCACACGACGAGCGTCGGCTCCGGCCGGTCCCGGTGCAGGTGCAGCGCGATCAGCGTGACGGTCTTGCCGAGGCCCATGTCGTCCGCGAGGCAGCCGCCGAGGCCGAGGGAGGTCATCAGGTCCAGCCAGGCCAGGCCGCGCGCCTGGTAGTCGCGCAGGGTGGCCTTGAGGGCCGCGGGCTGCGGCAGCGGAGCCTGCTCCCCCGTCAGCCGGTCCCGCAGGGCGGCCAGCGCCCCCACCGGCACCGCCTCGACGGGCGCGCCGTCGACCTCGGCCGTCCCCGTCAGTACGGTGGCCAGCGCGTCCACCGGGTCCAGCACGCCCAGCTCCCGCTTGCGCGCCTTGCGCACCAGCTCCGGATCGACCCGCACCCACTGGTCCCGCAGCCGGACGACGGGCCGGTGCGCCTGGGCGAGCGCGTCCATCTCCCCGGGGGTGAGCCGGTCTCCGCCCAGCGCCAGCTCCCAGGAGAAGGCGAAGAGGTGCTCGGCGTCGAAGAAGGCGGTCCCGTCGGTCGCGGACCCGGGCGCGGTGGACCGTACGACGGCGGTCGCCGACAGCGTACGGGCCAGCTCGCGCGGCCAGTGGACCAGGACCCCGGTGGCCGCCAGCCGGCTCGCGGCCACCCCGAGCAGGTCCTCCAGCTCCGGGTCGGACAGGGCGAGGGCATCGGGCACGGGCTGGTCCAGCAGGCGCAGCAGCGGCGGCCAGACCCGGGCGGCCCGGCGCAGCGCGAGCACGGCGTCGATCCGGGCGCGCGGCCCGAAGCCGGCCGCCGCGGTGCCCGCCCACAGCTGCCCGGCATCGGTGACCAGGGTCGGATCGGCGAGGCTGTGGACCTGGACGACGGCGGCCCCGGCCCGCCGGGTGTCGGCTTCCTCGGCCGCGTCGAAGAGGCGGAAGGAGGAGAGGTCGAGCCGGAGCGAGATCCCGACGCCGGTGTCGGCGCCGACCGCGACCTGCGCGGCCCAGTCCTGTATCCCGGGGACCCGCTGCGGCTCCCGCGCGGCGAACGGCCGCCCGGCGGCCACGGCGGCGGCCGGGGTGCGGGGCAGGCTGTCGGCGACGGCGTCGAGGAACGCGCGGACCAGCGCCTCCGGTTCGGGCAGTTGGAGCGGGCGGCGGCCGGCCAGGGGGGTCGCGTACCCCTCGTGCGGCAGCGCGGCGGCGACCGCGCGGAGATGGTCGATGTCGGCGGCGTCGAGCGGCCCGGCCCGCCAGGCGTCGACGCCCTCGGGGGTGAGCCCGGGGAGGAGCCGGCCACGGGCGGCGAGGGTGAGCGCCTGCCGGGCGGCGGTGCCCCAGGCGCGGGTGGCGGGATGCGCGGCGGGGCTGCGGGGTGCCTGCGCGAGCAGGGGCAGGGCGGCGGCGACGGTGAAGGTCACCGCGGGCACGGTCCGGCTGCGGACCCCGTCGCCGTGCGGGCGTACGACGGTGAGCGGCCCGGGCTCGCCCGCCTCGGGCAGGGCGTCCCCGTCGGGCGCCCAGAAGGTGATCCGCCCTTCCCGGGGGACGGCTGCGGGCAGGAAGACGGCGGCGTGCCGCAGCAGTGCGGCGGCCTGCGGCTGCGTGCCCATCGCTGTCCCCCTCCCCGTCGATGCCTGTCGGTGCCCGTCGGTGCCTGTCGGTGCTAGTCGGTGCTTGTCGGTGCCTGTCGGTGCTAGTCGGTGCTTGTCGGTGCTTGGGTGCCTGACCGCGTGCTGCTGTTCCGACGAGTCTAGGCGTGGCCACCGACAACGCCCTCTGACCTGCGGTTCAGCGGGCCCAGCGGCCCTGCTCCAGCGCGTACCCGTAGACCGGCCGGCCGGTCGCGGCGCTCGTGCGCAGCGGCCGCCCGTCGTCGTCGATGCGCAGGGTGCCCGACCCGGACGGGCCGGTCCACCGGAGGTCGAGGGACCAGTCGCAGTCGCATCCCGTGGTGGCCGCCTCCACCCGCAGGACGACCGGCTCGGCGGCGGAGACGCGCAGGGGGAGGACGGGAGCCGGCAGCGAACTGCCGCCGTCGTTCCCGGCGACGGGCCGGGCCAGGGGGCGCGGCGCGTCCAGGTTGACGGCGAACACGGCCGGGGTGAGCCCGCCGCCGCAGCCCTGCGACATCTGGTAGACGTTCCAGGCCGGCGGCTTGCGGCGGGCGGACACCCGTACTTCCAGGTCCTCCAGGACCACGGCGCCCGGCCCCGTGCCGTGCAGGGTGACCTCCACGATCTGCGACCCGGCGTGCACGGCACGCTGCGCCGACGCCCAGGCGGGCGCGTCCGCCTCCACGGGCGGCGGGGCCACGGCGCCGGGACCGCGCTCGGCCAGGTAGGCGTGGTCGCATCCCGCGGTCCACACGTGCGAGCGGACCGCCGCCTTGAGGGGCGCGACCGGGGCCCGGCCCGGGGTCGAGGCCGGCGGTGACGCGGGCGGCGGGGTGTCGGCCGGGCCGGACCCCGGATCCGATGACCCGCTCGGCCCGGCGGACCCGGCGGACGCCGACCCGGCCGGTGGCGTCGGCTCCGGTGCACCGGGCGCCGCCGGTACCGACGCGGCGGGCGGGGTCGCACCCGTACCCGTCCCCGTACTCCCACCCGCACGCGGCGCGCGGGACTCGGGACCGGCCGCCGCCAGCAACGCCACGGCCACCGCCCCGGCCGTCACCCCCACGGCGGCGACCACGGCCGCCCGCCGCCGGTACCGGTCCCGCCGGGCCACCGGCCCCGGCGCCCCGACGACAACGGGCTCGGCCTCGGGCACTGACTCGGGCTCGGACTCGGACCGAAGCGCAGGCCCCGGCCCCGGCTCCGGCTCCGGCTCCGGCTCCGGCTCCGGGACCACCCCCGCCCGCCGCCGCGCGTCCGCCAGCAGCCATGCCCGGTGCAGGTCCACCGCCTCCCCGTGCGATGCCCCGCACGCCCGGGCGAAGCGGTCCACCACGGCGAACTCCGCCGGCAGCGCCTCCCCGTTGCAGTACCGGTGCAGCGTCGACGTACTCGTGTGCAGCCGGCGCGCCAGGACTCCGTAACTGAGCCCGGCACGCTCCTTCAGCTCCCTCATCAGCCGCGCGAAATTCTCGGCCTCGCTCACGCTCTCCCCCGTTCCGCGTCCCGCGACAGCGTTCCATGCATGAGGTGTTCCCCCAGGTGGCAGCACGTACGGCCGTTCCAGCGTCCCGGATTCGCCCCAATCCGTCGCCCGCCGCGCCGTCCGGGGAACAGGCTCGTCAGGCACACCGCACCGCACTGCACTGCACTGCACCGCACCGCACTGCACTGCACTCGACGCTCACGGGGAGTACCGACCATGTTCCGACGTACCGACACCGCCGCGACGCTCGCCACCGCGCTCGTCGCGGCGGCCGCCGCGCTCGTCCTGACCGCCTCCACCTCGGCCGCGGCCGCCACCGCTCCCGGCTTCCTGGCCGGCGCCGACCTCCCGCCGCACCCCACCTCGCCCTGGTACGCGGGCGCGGTCACCAAGGGGCTGCCCGAGAGCCCGCCGTTCTGCCTGGACGGCGTACTGCCGGCCGCGGGCAGCTGGCACCGCGCCTTCGGCACCGAGTACGACACCGGCGCCGTGCAGGTCTCCGTACGGTCCGCCTCGCCCGCCGCGGCGGCCAAGCTGGCCGGCACCCTGGAGCGCAAGGTCGCGGCCTGCGCCGCCGACTGGCTGCGGACGACCCCGGGCGGCATCGCCTCCTGGCAGGACTACGGCACGCTCGCCGTCGAGGAGGGCGCGCACGTCTACGGGGTCCACACGTCGATCCCCGAGTCCGAGCCGGGCGTGCACCTGTTCGGGATCGGGCGCGACGGTTCCACCGTGACCGTCGTGCAGTGGGGTCAGATGGGCGACCTGTCCCACGCTCCGGTCGCCGACTTCAGGAAGACGACCACGAAGGCCGTGAACAAGCTGAACCCGTAGCCCGGCCCGGTCCGCGGCTCGGGCCGCCGCCACCGCCGGCCGGAGTGGGACCATGGACGGGAGAGGCGATGTCCATGCGTTCCGGAAACGAACCGGTGACCGCGCGCAGTCCGTTGCGGCTGCGGTTCTGGCTGGGTGTCTGGGGGCTGGTCTGGGCCGCCGCCGGCACGGCCGTGTTCTCGCTGGTGGGCCGCCCGGGATGGGCGGCCGCCTGCGGGGTGCTGGCGGTGATCGTGGCCGTGGACCTGTTCATGATCGTGCGCCATATGCGCCAGGGGCCGCACTACCAGCCGGGCCCGGACGTCCCTCCGTACGAGCCGCCCGGGAGCCGGTGAGTCAGGCGGAGTCGCCCGCGGCCGGGTCCTCGAAGCGGGCCGCCGCCAGGTACTCGGGCTGCGGGTCGAGGGCCGCCGCCAGGCGGAAGTGCTTGCGGGCCTGCTCCGGCCGGCCCGAGCGCTGGAACGTCCGGGCCAGCGCGAAGTGGGCGAAGGCATTGTCCGGCTCCCGCTCCAGCACCAGCTCGAACTCGAGCTCCGCCGGACGCAGTTGCGCCGCGGCGAAGAAGGCCCGGGCGCGCAGCAGCCGGGCCGCCGTGTTCTCCGGGTGCGCGGCTATGACCGAGTCGAGCAGCTTGACCGCACCGCGAGGGTCCCGGGCGGCGAGCAGGTGCTCGGCGGCCCGGAAGTCGATGACGTGGGTTTCCGGGCTGGACGGGGTGGGGCGCGTGGTCTCGGACACGGTCGAAATCCTTCCCTCTACGGGCGCGTTCAACGCCCCCGCCCCACCCGCTATTCCATGCACACGTCAGACCGCCCCGCCGGACGCCCGCTCCACGAGCTCTTCCCACACCTTGCGCACCTGCGGTTCCAGCGCCTCCAGCGGCCCGTCGTTGTCGATCACGAGGGTCGCCACCGCGAGCCGCTCCTCCCGCGTGGCCTGCGCGGCCATCCGGGCCCGCGCCTCCTCCTCGGCCATCCCGCGCAGCGCGGTCAGCCGCGTCAGCTGAGTCTGCTGGGCCGCGTCGACGACGACGACGAGGTCGTAGAGCGGCGCCAGGCCGTTCTCCGCGAGCAGCGGTACGTCGTGCACCACGATCGCGCCGGCCCCCGCGGCGGCCTCCAGCTCGGCCGACCGGGCCCCCACCAGGGGGTGCACGATCGAGTTCAGCGTCCGGAGCTTCGCCGGGTCCGCGAACACGATGGACCCCAGCTTCGGCCGGTCCAGCGTGCCCTCCGCGGTCAGCACCGACTCCCCGAAGGCCGCCACGACGGCCGCGAGTCCCGGCGTGCCGGGCTCCACGACCTCTCGTGCGATCCGATCGGCGTCGACGACGATCGCCCCGTACCCCGCCAGCAGTCGCGAGACCTCGCTCTTGCCGGCACCGATTCCGCCCGTCAGGCCTACTTTCAGCATGCCCCGCAGCATAGGCGGCCCCGCCCGTACGTCAGTTCTCGCCCTCGCGCTCCGCGAGGAAGCGCTCGAACTCGCGGCCGAGCTCGTCCGCCGACGGCAGCTCCGCCGGCTCGGCGATCATGTTGCCCCGGGTCTCTGCCCCGGCGGCCGCGTCGTACTGGTGCTCCAGCCCCTGCACCAGGCTGACCAGCTCCTCGTCGCCCTCGCGGATCTGCCGGTCGATCTCCGTCTGCGTGCGGTGCGCCTCGGTGCGCAGCGCGTGCGCCACGGCCGGCAGCACCAGCCCGGTCGCCGCCGTGATCGCCTCCAGCACCGTCAGCGCGGCGTCCGGGTACGGGGAACGCGCCACGTAGTGCGGTACGTGGGCGGCGACGCCCAGGACCTCGTGCCCGGCCTGGGCCAGGCGGAACTCCACCAGGGACTCCGCGCTGCCCGGCACCTGCGCCTCGTCGAAGGGGCTGCGGTGGCCCGGCATGAGGTCGGTCCGGTTGCCGTGCGGGGTGATGCCCACGGGACGGGTGTGCGGGACGCCCATCGGGATGCCGTGGAAGTTGACGGAGAGCCGGACGCCGAGGCGCTCGACGATCTGCCGGACGGCAACGGAGAAGCGCTCCCACTCCACGTCCGGCTCCGGGCCGGACAGCAGCAGGAAGGGGGCTCCGGTGGCGTCCTGGACGAGCCGGACCTCCAGCCGCGGCTCCTCGAACTCCGTCCAGTGGTCGCGCTGGAAGGTCAGCAGCGGGCGCCGGGCCCGGTAGTCCACCAGCCGGTCGGCGTCGAACCGGGCGACCACCTGGTGGGGCAGGGTGTCCAGCAGCCGCTCGACGATCTGCTCCCCGGCCTCACCCGCGTCGATGTACCCCTCGAAGTGGTACAGCATGACCAGCCCGGCCGAGTCCTGGGCGACTGCCAGGTCGGCCACCGCCAGGCCCTTGGCATCCCATTCGTACAAACCCTGTGGATCAAGCACCGTCACCACTCCTCCTCGCCTCGTTCTCAGCCAAGAACGTTCAAGGTGGCGCCGCCATTCCCCAGTTGGCCGCATTCACAGGAACGCAACGGATCAACGCAACACATCGACGCCTTGGATCGACGCCATGGCTCGACGCCGCGGGTCGAGGGAGGACCACCGCCGGGCGCGGGAACGCGGTAAGGCCCGCCCCCCGAAGGGGACGGGCCTTACCGTTCACTGCAGTTCAGCTCGGCTCACACCGGAGTGTGATGTGCGCTGCGATCAGCTCTGGCCGCCGGCCAGCTTCTCGCGGAGCGCGGCCAGGGCCTCGTCCGACGCCAGGGCGCCGGAGGTCTCGTCCGACTCCGAGGAGTACGAACCACCCGAGATGCCCGCACCGGCGTTGCCACCGGCGGCCGGGGCGGCAGCGCCCTCGGCAGCAGCGGCCTCGTCGGCCTCGCGGCTCTTGATGACCTGAGCCTGGTGCTGCTCGAAGCGCTGCTGCGCCTCGGCGTACTGGGTCTCCCAGGCCTCGCGCTGCTTGTCGAAGCCCTCGAGCCAGTCGTTGGTCTCGGGGTCGAAGCCCTCGGGGTAGATGTAGTTGCCCTGGTCGTCGTAGGACGCGGCCATGCCGTACAGGGTCGGGTCGAACTCGACCGACGCCGGGTCGGCACCGAAGGACTCGTTGGCCTGCTTCAGCGACAGCGAGATCCGGCGACGCTCAAGGTCGATGTCGATGACCTTGACGAAGATCTCGTCGTTGACCTGGACGACCTGCTCCGGGATCTCCACGTGGCGCTCGGCCAGCTCGGAGATGTGGACCAGGCCCTCGATGCCCTCGTCCACGCGGACGAACGCACCGAACGGAACCAGCTTGGTGACCTTACCCGGGACGACCTGACCGATCTGGTGGGTCCGGGCGAACTGCTGCCACGGGTCCTCCTGCGTCGCCTTCAGCGACAGGGAGACACGCTCGCGGTCCATGTCGACGTCGAGGACCTCGACGGTGACTTCCTGACCGACCTCGACAACCTCGGACGGGTGGTCGATGTGCTTCCAGGACAGCTCGGAGACGTGGACGAGACCGTCGACGCCACCCAGGTCCACGAAGGCACCGAAGTTGACGATCGAGGAGACGACGCCGGAGCGGACCTGACCCTTCTGCAGGGTGGTGAGGAACGTCTGGCGAACCTCGGACTGGGTCTGCTCGAGCCAGGCGCGGCGGGACAGGACCACGTTGTTGCGGTTCTTGTCCAGCTCGATGATCTTCGCCTCGAGCTCCTTGCCCACGTAGGGCTGGAGGTCGCGGACGCGACGCATCTCGACGAGAGAGGCCGGCAGGAAGCCACGGAGGCCGATGTCCAGGATGAGACCACCCTTGACGACCTCGATGACGGTACCGGTGACGATGCCGTCTTCTTCCTTGATCTTCTCGATGGTGCCCCAGGCACGCTCGTACTGAGCGCGCTTCTTCGAGAGGATCAGGCGGCCTTCCTTGTCCTCCTTCTGGAGAACCAGGGCCTCGATCTCGTCGCCGACCTTGACGACCTCGTTCGGGTCGACGTCGTGCTTGATCGAGAGCTCGCGGCTGGGGATCACGCCTTCGGTCTTGTAACCGATGTCGAGGAGAACCTCGTCCCGGTCAACCTTGACGATGACGCCGTCGACGATGTCGCCATCGTTGAAGTACTTGATCGTCTCGTCGATCGCCGCGAGGAACGCGTCCGCGTCGCCGATGTCGTTGACCGCAACCTGCGGAGTGGTGGCGGTGGTCTCGGTGCTGCTCGTCATGTGGGAAAGGGCTCCGGTTACGGACAGAAAGTCGTAGGTACTGCTACGCCGGGAGCCCTTATCGGCATCCACCGAAGACCGGACAGCCAAGGAGGCCCCCAATCCGCAGAAGAGCGGCGGGGCCTCGAGAACCGAGGGGACATCAACAGATGCAAGCGCAGCCTGCTAGGTCTGAGGAGCACAGGCTCGCAGCGCAACTTGTAGCATACGGGGGCAGCCGGACAGGGTCAATGCGCGAAGGCGCACACCCCGGGCAGATCGCCTCAAGACCGGCACAATTTATGGGCGGGAAGCACTTCCTGACGCTTCCTGCCACATTCAGAAGACATTCGCAGACTACGACGACGGGCCCCATGAACCAAGAGGACTACGCCTCCGAAGACGCGTACACGGTCGATCCGGGCTCCGGGGAGGACGCCGAGGCCACCCGGCGTGACGCTGGGGAAGCGGAGAGCAGCCGGGCGAGCCGGAGCTGGTGGGACCGCAACGCCGACGAGTACCAGAGCGACCACGGCGCGTTCCTCGGCGACGACCGCTTCGTCTGGGGACCCGAGGGGCTGGACGAGGCGCAGGCGGCCCTCCTCGGCCCCGCCGCGTCCCTCAGGGACAAGGACGTCCTGGAGATCGGCGCCGGCGCCGCCCAGTGCGCCCGCTGGCTGGCCGCCCAGGGCGCCCGCCCCGTGGCCCTCGACCTCTCCCACCGCCAGCTCCAGCACGCCCTGCGTATCGGCGAGGACGTCCCGCTCGTCGAGGCCGACGCCGGACGCCTCCCCTTCCGCGCCGGCTCCTTCGACCTGGCCTGCTCCTCCTACGGCGCCGTCCCCTTCGTCGCCGACCCCGTCAGCGTCATGCGCGAGGTGCACCGCGTCCTGCGGCCCGGCGGCCGCTGGGTCTTCTCCGTCACCCACCCGATCCGGTGGGCCTTCCCGGACGAGCCCGGCCCCGAGGGGCTGTCCGTCGCCGCCTCCTACTTCGACCGCACCCCCTACGTGGAACAGGACGAGCGGGGCCGCGCCCTCTATGTGGAGCACCACCGCACGATCGGGGACCGGGTCCGCGACGTGGTGGCGGGCGGCTTCCGACTGCTCGACCTGGTCGAGCCCGAGTGGCCCGAGTGGAACAGCCAGGAGTGGGGTGGCTGGTCCCCGCTGCGCGGCAACCTGATCCCGGGCACCGCGATCTTCGTCTGCGAGCGCGACTGACGTGATCCGGACCGCCGCCCTCGACTCCCTGCCCGTACGGGAGGCCGTGCCCGCGCTCGTCTCGGCGCTGGACGGCCACGGCACGGCGGTGCTTTGCGCCCCGCCCGGCACCGGCAAGACCACCCTGGTCCCGCTGGTGCTGGCCGGGCTGGTGGACGGCGGCCCGCGGCGCCGGGTGGTCGTCGCGGAGCCCCGGCGGATCGCCGCCCGGGCCGCCGCGCGGCGGATGGCCTGGCTGCTGGGCGAGCAGGTCGGCGGCGCGGTGGGCTTCACCGTGCGCGGCGAACGGGTGGCCGGCCCGGACACCGTGGTGGAGGTGGTGACCACCGGAGTGCTGCTCCAGCGCCTCCAGCGCGACCAGGAACTGACCGGGGTCGACGTCGTGGTCCTGGACGAGTGCCACGAGCGCCACCTGGACGCCGACACGGTCGCCGCCTTCCTCCTCGACGTACGGGAGACCCTGCGCCCGGAGCTGCGGCTGGTGGCGGCCTCGGCGACCACGGACTCCGCCGGCTGGGCGCGCGTACTCGGCCGGGGCAGCCCCGGCGGCGCGCCGGTGGTGGAGGCCGCGGGGGTCTCGTACCCGGTGGAGACGGTCTGGGCGCCGCCGGCCGGGCCGGTGCGGCCCCCGCACGGGATGCGGGTGGATCCGCCGCAGCTGACGCACGTGGCCTCGGTGGTGCGGCGGGCTCTGACGGAACGCACCGGCGACGTGCTGTGCTTCCTGCCCGGCGTCGGCGAGATCGCCCGGGTCGCCGGGCAGCTGGCCGGGGTGGACGCCGAGGTGCTCCAGATCCACGGCCGGGCCCCGGCGGCGGTCCAGGACGCGGTGCTCTCCGTCGCCGGCCACCGCAGGGTGATCCTGTCCACCGCCGTGGCGGAGTCGAGCCTGACCGTCCCCGGGGTGCGCGTGGTGGTGGACTCCGGGCTGGCCCGCGAGCCCCGCATGGACCACGCCCGGGGGCTGGGCGCGCTCGCGACCGTACGGGCGTCCCGCGCGGCCGGACGCCAGCGCGCGGGCCGGGCCGGGCGTGAGGCGCCGGGCACGGTGTACCGCTGCTGGGCCGAGGCGGAGGACGGCCGCCTGGCCGCGTTCCCCTCGCCGGAGATCCGGATCGCCGATCTGGCGCAGTTCGCCCTGCAGGCCGCCTGCTGGGGCGACCCGGACGCGACCGGGCTGGCCCTGCCGGACGCACCGCCGGCCGGGGCGATGGCCGCGGCGCGGGAGGTGCTGGTGGCCGTCGGCGCGGTGTCCCCGGCCGGTGGGGTCACCGCGCGCGGGCAGCGGATGGCCCGGCTCGGGCTGCACCCGCGGCTGGCCCGCGCCCTGCTGGACGGCTCCGCCGCGCTCGGTGCCCGCCGGGCGGCGGAGGTGGTGGCCCTGATCGGCGAGGAGCCGCCGCGGGAGTACGGGGACGACCTGGCCGGCGCCTGGCGGCGGGCCCGCGCGGGCGGCGACGCGTACGCCGCCCGCTGGCGCGCGGAGGTCCGCCGCCTGGAGCGTGCCGTGCGGGACCCCGCGGGGGCTCCGCCCCCGGACCCCCGCGCCCCGATCGCCGGCGGGGCCGGGATTGCCGACGACGGCGCCGCAGGGTTGATCGCCGCCCTCGCGTTCCCCGAGCGGGTCGCGAAGAGCAAGGGCTCGGGGGCCTTCCTGATGGCCGGCGGCACCGCGGCCGAGGTCGGCGACGGCTCGCCGCTGCGCAGCGCGCCCTGGCTGGCCGTCGCGGTCGCCGACCGGGCCCCGCATGCGGCCTCCGCACGGGTCCGGCTGGCCGCGGTCATCGACGAGGACACCGCCCGCACCGCCGCCGCGCACCTGCTCACCGCGGGCGAAGAGGTCCACTGGGAGGACGGCGACCTCGTCGCCCGCGCCGCCGAGCGCCTCGGGGCGATCGAGCTGGCCGTACGTCCGCTGCGCACCCCCGGCCCGGCGCTCGTCCGGTCCGCCCTCCTCGACGGGCTGCGCGCCGAGGGGCTCGGCCTGCTGCGCTGGTCCCCGGACGCGCTGACGCTCCGGGCCCGCCTCGGGTTCCTGCACCGGACGCTCGGCGGTGCGTGGCCCGACGTGGCCGACGACCGGGCCCTGCTGGAGCGCGCCGACGACTGGCTGGAGCCCGAGCTGTCCCGGGCCCGGCGGCGCGCCGACCTCGCCCGGATCGACGCCGGTCAGGCCCTGAACCGGCTGCTGCCGTGGGCCACCGGGGAGGCGGCCCGACTGGACGAGCTGGCTCCGGAGCGCCTGGAGGTGCCCAGTGGCTCCCGGATCCGGCTGGACTACTCCGCCGAGCACGGCCAGCCGGTTCTCGCGGTGAAACTGCAGGAGCTGTTCGGGTTGGCGCAGACTCCGCGGGTGGCGGGCGTACCGGTGCTGGTGCACCTGCTGTCGCCCGCGGGCCGGCCCGCCGCCGTGACCGCCGACCTCGCCTCCTTCTGGCAGGGCGGCTACCGGGCCGTCCGCGCGGAGCTGCGCGGCCGCTACCCCAAGCACCCCTGGCCGGAGGACCCGGCCACGGCCGAGCCCACCCGGCACACCAACGCCCGCCTCAGACGCTGACCTCCGCCTGCGCCTTCGCCACCCGCTCGGCCCGGCCGCGGCGGCTGCGGGCCTCCAGCCACAGCGCCACCGCGAGCAGGACGAGCCCACCCGTGGCCAGCCCGATGGGGGCGTAGGTGTGGAGCGCGAGGACCTTCGTCCGGTTCGCCCTGACGAGGTCGACCGTGTAGTCGGAGTAGTCCTCGCGCATCGTGACGTGCCCGGCGAAGGCGGTGAGCCTGCCGTCGGGACCGCCCGCGGCGATGCCGCCGCGCATCTCCTGCTGGATGTCCTGCTCGGCGTTGACGGGCGCCCCGGTCACCGGGTCGACCCAGAACTTCGCCTTGACCGTGTACCAGAGGGTGGTTCCGGTGGCCGCCTCGATCGTCGACGGGTCGATGCCCTCGATCGGCATCTTCTTGGGCATGGCGACCTTGGTCCACGGGACGGTCTGCTCGAAGTAGTAGACGTCCATGCCCTTGAACGTGCGCGGTCCGACGTAGTGGATGGGCGAGGAGGTACGGGTCTGCGCGTCGAAGTAGAGGTAGTCGCGCGGCTCGGTGAAGAAGGGCCACTTGAACTCGATGCCCTCGCGCTTGACGGGGTCCCCGTCGACCATCTCCCCGGTGGCGTGGACCGGGTCCTGGGTGTGCGCGTCGAAGATGTAGCGCTCGGGGATCTGGGAGACCATCTTGCCGTCCGGGCCGATGATGTAGGACAGCGTGTCCCAGACGACGACGTCCTTGCCGGCGCTCGCCTCGATCTCCTCGGACGCTTCGACGTTGCCCTTGAGGGTCTGGACGATGGTGACCTTGTCGACCTTCTTCGGCTGCATGCCGCCGGTGTAGTCGAGGAGCGTCGCGTCCTTCGCCTCCAGGACCATCTCCTGGTACTGGTTCGGCGGGATCTTGGCGAGGCGGGGGTACGCGTACCAGCGCAGCAGCGGCGCGAGGGCTGCGCAGAACACGGCAAGGGCCAGCAGGACAAGGCTCGCTCTGCGTCGCACGGCCGGGCCCTCCTCTACTTTCCGGGCGCGGGGGGCGCGGTGGTGAGCAGCGGCTTGGGTGAGGTCTCGCCCTCGGGCACCCCGAATGCCGTGATGGCGAACACGAGGGCCAGCGCGGCCGCGAGGCCGATGACGGCGGCGACGAATGCGCGCATGCCGGGCTCCGAAATCTGATGAGGCGTCAGAGAGGGGGGCACCGTAGCAATGCGGAGGCGAGATGAGAACGTCCCGGGCGGCGTGAACGCCGTGAAGCCACCCGCCGCGGTGGCGGGTGGCTTCACGGGTGGTGCGGGTGCCTGCCTGTCAGATGGCGTGGCCGGGACCGGTCAGCGGGCGGAGCCGGACGTCGAGGGCTGCGCCGACGGGGTCGGGGACGGCGTACGGGCCGGCTTCGGGGTGGCCGTGGGCGCCGGAGTACGGGTCGGCGATGCCGAGGGCGTGGGCACGGGAGCCGGCGTCCGGGTCGGGGTGGGGCTCGGCGTAGGTGTCGGCGTCGGCGTCGGCGTAGGTGTCGGCGTAGGTGTCGGGTCCGGCGTGGGAGTCGGCGTCGGCTTCGGCTTCGGGTCCGGCGTGGGAGTCGGGGTGGGCGTGGGTGTGGGTGTGGGCTTCGGGTCCGGCGTCGGAGTCGGCGTCGTCGGACTCGGACTCGGGGGTGGCGTCGAGGACGGGGGCGGCGTCGGCGTCGGACTCGGCTTCGGCGGGGCGGGCTTCGGGCCCGCGCCCGTGCCGGCCCGGTCCGGGATCTCGTGCGTGCCCTTCAGGTAGTACGCGAACCAGGACCGCACCGTCCGCAGGTACTCCGTGGACCGGTTGTACGACAGCACGGCCCGGTCCAGGTCCGCGTCCGCCCTCAGGTCCCGGGTCCCCGCGCACAGGTAACGGGCGGCCGCGAGGGCCGCGTCGTGCACGTTGTTCGGGTTGCGCCGGCCGTCACCGTCCGCGTCCTGGCCCCACGCCGCCCATGTGGAGGGGATGAACTGCATCGGCCCGACCGCCCGGTCGTAGCGGGAGTCCCCGTCGTAGGCCCCGCCGTCCGTGTCCGAGATGTTCGCGAAGCCGTTGCCGTCGAGCACGGGCCCCAGGATCGGCCGCAGTGTCGTCCCGCCCGCGTCGACCTGGCCGCCGCGCGCCTGCCCGGACTCCACCTTGCCGATCGCCGCGAGGAGTTGCCAGCGCAGTCCGCAGCCGGGGTCGCTCTGCCCGACCTTCTTCTCCGCGCCCAGGTACGCCGCCAGCACGCTCGCCGGTATCCCCTGCGCCCCTTCCGCGGGCCCCGTCACGGCCGACGCCGGCGCGGCCCGCGACCCCGTCGGTGCCTGCGGCGCCGCCGACGGCCCCTCTTCCGGCAGCAGCACGCCCGGCGGCTGCGGGCTCACCAGCGGCGGGAGTTCGGTGAAGTAGGCCGAGTCGCCGCCCGCCGTGTCCGCGGCCGGCGACGGCTGTGCGCCGCCCTCCCCGGCGGCGGAGAGCCGCTCTCCGCTCCCGCCCGCCGGGCCCTGGGACGCGGTCACCGCGGCGATCACCAGAGCGGAGACCAGGGCGGCTGTCGTACCCCTGCGCAGTCTGCGTCCGATTATTCGAGCCGACATGAGCCGGACCCCTCCCCCTCGACGTCCGCGTGACCCTACGTCAACTCACTGCACACAGCACGCAAGGTCGCCCGGAATTCACCACATCCCCACGTCCCGAGGCAGGTCACGCATACTGTCTGGACCCTTCGGGAGCAATGGCCCGAAGTAAGGAACGTCCACGGGAACACCGAGGAGAGGCGCCATGCCGTTCACTCTCAGCCACGCGGCCGCCGTACTTCCGGCCATCCGCCGGACCGGGCGTGCGCGGGGCCCCCTCGTCGCCTCGGCGCTCGTCCTCGGGTCGTTCGCGCCCGACACCTTCTACTTCACGGACGCGGTCGTCGAGGGCGCCATGGCGTACGGGACCTTCACGCACTCGCTGCCGGGGATCTTCACCCTGGACGCCGTACTGACGGCCGTCCTGGTGGCCTTCTGGCTGCTGCTGCGCGAGCCGCTGATCGCGCTCCTGCCCCGCAACCGGCGCGGCAGGGTGCACGCCTTCGTACGGGGCGAGGAGTGGCGCGAGCGTCCCCGGCCGGCCGCGCTCCTCGCCTGGTTCTACGTCTCGGCGGTCATCGGTTCCCTCACGCACGTGCTGTGGGACAGCTTCACGCACCTGGACCGCTGGGGGACGAACGCGCTGCCCTGGCTCGGCGAGCCGATCGCCTTCGGCTTCCCGCCCTACACCTTCCTCCAGTACGGCACTTCGGCCGCATCGGCGTGCCTCCTGCTGTGGTTCACGACGACCGCCCTGCGCCGGCTCCCCGCCTCCACCGTCCCGGCATCGGTGCCCGTGCTCTCCCGCGCGGAGGTCCTGGGGGCGCTCGCCCTGCTCGTGGTGTGCGTGGGCGTCGCCGTCACCGTGCGCATCATCCGCTTCTTCACCTTCTTCGACCGGATCCGTACGCCGCTCGACATCATCCCGACCATCTGCTTCGGCGCGGGCGGCGGCCTGGCCGTGGCCCTGCTGGTCTTCGGGGTCCTCGTACGGCTGCGGCACCGCCACGACCGGACCGGGCGCCCCGCGGACGAGGAAACGCGAACGCCCGTCCCCACCGCCTGAGCGACGGGGACGGGCGCCGGACCTGCCGTACGGGGATCAGTGCGCGGCGGACTCCCAGTCCGGGCCGACGCCCACCGACACGTCCAGCGCGGCCCGCAGTGCGACGGCGGCGCCCATCTCGCGGCGCACCAGCTCCTCGACCTGCTGGCGCTCGCCCGGGGCGATCTCCAGCACGATTTCGTCGTGGACCTGGAGCAGCATCCGCGAGCGCAGGCCGGCCCCGGTGATGGCCTTGTCCACGCGCAGCATCGCGACCTTGACGATGTCGGCGGCGGTGCCCTGGATCGGGGCGTTGAGCGCCATCCGCTCGGCGGCCTCGCGGCGCTGGCGGTTGTCGCTGTTGAGGTCGGGCAGGTACCGGCGGCGGCCGAAGATCGTCGCCGTGTATCCGGTGGCGCGGGCCTCGTCGACGACGCGGCCGAGGTAGTCGCGGACCCCGCCGAACCGCTCGAAGAAGGTCTCCATCAGGCCGCGCGCCTCGGCGGGCTCGATGTTCAGCTGCTGGGCGAGACCGAACGCGGAGAGCCCGTAGGCGAGTCCGTACGACATCGCCTTGATCTTGCGGCGCATCTCGGCGTCGACGGCGGACCGCTCCACCCCGAACACCTGGGAGGCGACGGTGGTGTGCAGGTCCTCGCCGGTCGCGAAGGCCTCGATCAGGCCCTCGTCCTCGGAGAGGTGGGCCATGACGCGCAGCTCGATCTGGCTGTAGTCGGCCGTCATCAGGGACTCGAAGCCCTCGCCGACGACGAAGCCGCGGCGGATGGCGCGGCCCTCGTCGGTGCGCACCGGCACGTTCTGCAGGTTGGGGTCGGTGGAGGACAGCCGGCCGGTCGCGGCGACGGTCTGGCTGAAGCTGGTGTGCACCCGGCCGTCGGCGGCGATGGTCTTCACCAGGCCCTCGACGGTGACGCGCAGCTTGGCCTGCTCCCGGTGCCGGAGCATGATCACCGGGAGTTCGTGGTCGGTCTGCGTGGCCAGCCAGGCCAGCGCGTCCGCGTCCGTGGTGTAACCGGTCTTGGTCTTCTTCGTCTTCGGCAGGTCCAGCTCGCCGAAGAAGACCTCCTGGAGCTGCTTGGGCGAGCCGAGGTTGAATTCGTGGCCGACGGTGGCGTGCGCCTCCTTGACGGCCTGCTGCACGGCTCCCGCGAACTGCTGCTCCATGGCCTCCAGATGGTCGCGGTCGGCGGCGATGCCGGACCGCTCCATGCGGGCGAGGAGCTCGGAGGTCGGCAGCTCCATGTCGTGGAGCAGCTCCGCGGCGCCCACCTCGGCGAGCTTGTCCGTGAAGGCGTCGCCCAGGTCCAGGACGGCGCGGGCCTGCGCCATCAGGGCCTCGGCCTCGGCGGTCTCGTCGGCACCGAAGGCCAGCTGGCCGTCGGCCGCGGCGGGCGCCAGCTCACGGTGCAGGTACTCCATGGACAGGGCGTCCAGGGCGAAGGACCGGCGGCCCGGCTTGACCAGGTAGGCGGCGAGCGCGGTGTCCATGGCGACCCCGGCAAGGGTCCAGCCGTGCTCGGGGAAAACCCGCATCAGGCCCTTGGCGTTGTGCACGACCTTGGTCCGCGCCGGGTCGGCGGCCCAGGCCGCGAAGGCCTGCTCGTCCGCCTCGTCCAGCTCGGCGGGCGTGAACCAGGCGGCGGCTCCCCCGGCCGCGGCCAGCGCGATCTCCGCGACATTGCCCTGGCCCAGCGCCCAGCTGTCGACGGTCGAGATGCCCAGGGGCCCGCCCGCGTGGCTCTCCAGCCACGGCGCCAGCTCGCCCGTGCCCAGCACGGATCCGTCCAGCTCCACGGCGGCCACCGGAGCCGGGGCCTCCTCCACGGCCGCGCCCGGGTCCACGGTGAGCAGCCGCTCGCGCAGCGAGGCGTTGCGGATCTCCAGCACGTCCAGCACGCCGAGCAGGGCGGTCCGGTCGTAGGGGGCGCGGAGCAGGTCGGCGGGACCCTTGGGCAGCTCCACGTCCTTGACCATCTCGGTCAGGACCCGGTTGAGCTTGACGGCCTCCAGGTGGTCCCGGAAGTTCTGCCCGGCCTTGCCCTTGACCTCCTCGGCGCGCTCGACGAGCTCCGCGAACGACCCGAACTGGGTGATCCACTTGGCCGCGGTCTTCTCGCCGACGCCCGGGATGCCCGGCAGGTTGTCCGACGGGTCGCCGCGCAGCGCCGCGAAGTCCGGGTACTGC
Organism: Streptomyces avidinii; assembly: GCF_045161815.1. Taxonomy (NCBI): domain Bacteria; kingdom Bacillati; phylum Actinomycetota; class Actinomycetes; order Kitasatosporales; family Streptomycetaceae; genus Streptomyces; species Streptomyces avidinii. The sequence goes on along the minus strand of NZ_CP108863.1, from coordinate 6,389,543 downwards.
TGCGGGGTGAGCCCGTACTTCTCCTCGACCTTCTCCGGAGTGAACCGGGTGAGCTCGGAGACGCCCTTGGTCGGGTAGAGCACGGTGGTGCGCTCGGAGACGAGCTGGAAGGAGTCCCGGTCACCGGTGACGATCAGCACGTCGAAGCCGGCCGCCTCGGCCTGCGTCGCGAGCGTCGCGATCACGTCGTCGGCCTCGAAGCCGTCGACGGCGAACCGCGGCACGTGCATCGCGTCGAGCAGCTCGCCGATCAGCTCGACCTGCCCCTTGAACTCGTCGGGGGTCTTGGAGCGGTTCGCCTTGTACTCGGGGAACTCCGTCGAACGCCACGTCTTGCGGGAGACGTCGAACGCCACCGCGAAATGCGTGGGGGCCTCGTCGCGCAGCGTGTTCGCCAGCATCGACGCGAAACCGTAGATTGCGTTGGTCGGCTGCCCCGTCGCGGTCGTGAAGTTCTCCGCGGGCAGCGCGAAGAACGCCCGGTAGGCCAGGGAGTGCCCGTCCATGAGCATCAGGCGGGGACGGTCCGCTGCGGGCGGCTGGTCGGTCTTCTTCGCTGATGAATCTGCCACGCCCCGATCCTAGGCGCCCCCACCGACAATTCCGGCCCGTCGCCTCCCCCGGCGCATCCACCCCACCGGACGCCCCCGGCGCACCCGCCCGGGGCCGGTGAGCCCCGGACCGCCCTCCCCTCGTTCCGTGGTCCGTGCAAGGATCGAAGGAAGCGGCCACACGTGCTGCATACGTACGCACGCTCGAAGGGGAGCGCGATGGCCACCAAGCCGCCCACAGGCGATCCGATCCAGGACGCACCGCAGGTCACACCGCCCAAGCACGCGGCCGCCGGCCTGCCGGCGATCGGGCACACCCTGCGGATCGCCCAGCAGCAGATGGGCGTGGCCCGAACCGCCCGCACGCTCCTCAAGGTCAACCAGAAGGACGGCTTCGACTGCCCCGGCTGCGCCTGGCCCGAGGGCGACAAGCGGCACACCGCCGAATTCTGCGAGAACGGCGCCAAGGCCGTCGCGGAGGAGGCCACGCTGCGCCGGGTCACCCCCGAGTTCTTCGCCGCGCACCCGCTGGCCGACCTGGCCACGCGTTCCGGCTACTGGCTGGGCCAGCAGGGCCGCATCACCGAGCCCATGCTCCTGGAGCGCGGGGCGGCGCCCGGCGGCGACGACCGGTACGAGCCGGTCAGCTGGGAGAAGGCCTTCGAGGTCATCGCCGAGGAGCTGACCGCCCTCGACTCCCCCGACGAGGCCCTCTTCTACACCTCGGGCCGCACCAGCAACGAGGCCGCGTTCCTCTTCCAGCTCTTCGCCCGCGAGTTCGGTACCAACAACCTGCCCGACTGCTCCAACATGTGCCACGAGTCCTCGGGCTCCGCACTGACCGAGACCATCGGCATCGGCAAGGGCAGCGTCTCCCTCGAAGACCTCCACCGGGCCGACCTGATCATCGTCGCGGGACAGAACCCGGGCACCAACCATCCGCGCATGCTCTCCGCCCTGGAGAAGGCCAAGACCGCCGGCGCCCGGATCATCTCGGTGAACCCGCTGCCCGAGGCCGGCACGGAACGGTTCAAGAACCCGCAGACCCCGATCGGCATGTTCCGGGGCACCGCCCTCACCGATCTCTTCCTGCAGATCCGCATCGGCGGCGACCAGGCCCTCTTCCGCCTCCTGAACAAGCTCGTCATCGAGACGGACGGCGCCACCGACGAGGCCTTCATCCGCGAGCACACCCACGGCTACGAGGATCTCGCGGCCGCCGCGAAGGAGGCCGACTGGGACGAGACCCTCACCGCGACGGGCCTGACCCGCCCCGAGATCGAGCAGGCCCTGGCCATGATCCTGGCCTCGGAGCGCACCATCGTCTGCTGGGCCATGGGCCTCACCCAGCACAAGCACGCCGTCGCCACCATCCGCGAGGTCGTCAACCTCCTGCTGCTGCGCGGCAACATCGGCCGCCCCGGCGCCGGCGTCTGCCCCGTCCGCGGCCACTCCAACGTGCAGGGCGACCGCACCATGGGGATCTTCGAACGCCCTGCGCCGGCCTTCCTCGACGCCCTCGACAGCGAGTTCGGCATCACCTCGCCCCGCGGGCACGGCTACGACGTCGTCCGCTCCATCCAGGCGCTGCGCGACGGCAGGGCCAAGGTCCTCTTCGCAATGGGCGGCAACTTCGTCGGCGCCACCCCGGACACCGAGGTCACCGAGGCCGCGATCCGCACGGCCGCCCTGACGGTGCACGTCTCCACCAAGCTCAACCGCTCCCACGCGGTCACCGGCCGGCGGGCCCTGATCCTGCCCACCCTCGGCCGTACCGACAAGGACGTCCAGGCGAGCGGCAAGCAGTTCGTGACCGTCGAGGACTCCATGGGCATGGTCCACGCCTCCCGCGGCAACCTCGCCCCGGCCTCCCCGCACCTGCTGTCCGAGCCCGCGATCGTGGCCCGGATGGCCCGCGCCGTCCTCGGCAGCGCCTCCGCCACCCCGTGGGAGGAGTTCGAGCGCGACTACGCCTCGATCCGCGAGCGGATCTCCCGCGTGATCCCCGGCTTCGAGGACTTCAACGCCAAGGTCGCCCACCCCGGCGGCTTCCAGCTCCCGCACGCCCCGCGCGACGAGCGCCGCTTCCCGACGAAGACCGGCAAGGCCAATTTCACGGCCGCGCCCGTGGAGTACCCGCGGGTCCCGGAGGGGCGGCTGCTCCTGCAGACCCTGCGCAGCCACGACCAGTACAACACCACGATCTACGGCCTCGACGACCGCTACCGCGGCATCACCGGCGGCCGCCGCGTCGTCATGGTGAACCCCGTCGACGCGGCCGAGCTGGGCCTGGCCGACGGCTCGTACACGGACCTGGTGAGCGAGTGGACGGACGGCGTGGAGCGGCGCGCTCCCGGCTTCCGGGTCGTGCACTACCCGACGGCCCGCGGCTGCGCCGCCGCGTACTACCCGGAGACCAACGTGCTGGTCCCGCTGGACTCGACCGCGGACGTCAGCAACACCCCGGCCAGCAAGTCCGTCGTCGTGCGCTTCGAACCGGCCTGATAGAACGACCTCAGGACAAGAAGGTTAACGAGCGTTGACGAACGGAGCCTGACCATGGGCGAGCAGCACGCAGTGAAGTTCCCGCAGGAGGTGCTCGACGAGTACGCGGCCCTGGGCATCGACCTGCCCGCGCTGTTCTCGGCGGGAGACCTCGGCGAGCGGATGGACATCCGCATCCTGGAGGCCTCGGCCGACCGCGTCGTCGCCACCATGCCGGTCAAGGGCAACACCCAGCCGTACGGGCTGCTGCACGGCGGCGCCTCGGCCGTGCTGGCCGAGACCCTCGGCTCGATCGGCGCCATGATGCACGGTGGCATCACCAAGATCGCCGTCGGCGTGGACCTGAACTGCACCCACCACCGGGGCGCCCGCTCCGGCATCGTCACGGGCGTCGCCACCCCGGTGCACCGCGGCCGCTCGACCACCACCTTCGAGATCGTCATCACCGACGAGCAGGACAAGCGGATCTGCACCGCCCGCCTGACCTGCCTGCTGCGCGACGCCGACCAGGCCGCCGCGCAGTCCTGACCCGGTCGGCGCGACCCACCCGGCTCCACCCGACCGGCTCCGGCCGGCCACGCATCACCCGCAGGCCCGGATCCGCCCCGCACGGCGGCGGATCCGGGTCTGCGTCCGTTTCACGCCGCTTCCGGGGCCGCCCCGGCCGGCCCCCGGCCCGTCCACGGCCCTTCGCCGGACCGTCCGCGGCCCGTTCCGGACCGGTCCGAGCCCGCCAACCGCCCGGAATCCGCCAGTCCGCACGCTGCGGGGCGACAGCTGTTGTGTCACCGATGGTGACCGCCTACCTTCCCCTCATGGGGACCATGCCACGCACGGCCCGGTACGCCGCCCACATCCTCCTCGCGGCGCTCGCCCTGTCCGGATGCCGATCCTCCGCACCACCCTCCGCGGCGGGCTCCGAGGCGCCCTCCGGCAGCCCGTCCGGCGAACCCTCCGCCGCCCCCTCCACGCCCGTGCAGGTCTGCACGAGCCTCGTGTCGTACTGGGCGAAGGAGACCCTCCTGGGCACCAAATGGTCCGGCCTCGACTGGGAACAGAAGGGCCTGTCGAACGGCCAGTACGCGATCCAGGAGGACGCGGTCGCCGCGGGCCGCGCCGAAGAGCGAACTGCCGGACGGGGCAAGGCACTTGAGCTCATCGACCGGTTCGTCGCCCAGCGCTGCGCCGAACAGGACGGCGCGACCGCCAGTTCGGAGAACTGGCGCCCCCCGACGTGACCGGCATCACCGCATTCCCGAGTGCGGTGTCCGCCTTCCGGGCAGATCCCCCTACGGGACCGAACCGCAGGTGAGAGGCCATACCTCGACTCGAACAAGATCCGTTCACGTTCGAAAGTGCCCTCTTGACCGTCACTGTGCGTAATGCCCACCAGGGGCGTAATCCGCCTTTTCCCTTAAGAAAGACCACCCGGAGGATTCTTTTGGGCACGCGCAGCCACATTCGGCCGAAAATGATCTAAGACAGGTGCATGGAGGCCTCAAGCCCCTTAGAAGAACAGGTAATTCTCACGATGCGGACACCCGCCAAAGTGAGAAAACGTCCGTTTTGTCCACACTCCCGCCACACATTCTTGGCCTTGGCATAACAAGAGCGTCACATCCTCCTTTCCCTGCTCCCCGTGCTCGCCACCTCGGGCCTAGAGTCACGGCCAGTCACCGCGCCGCAGGGCGCGAATCAGCACGGCCGTGGACCTCCCAGTGCGGCCCGGCGACCTAACGGCACCTCTCACGAGAGAGCCGCGCCAGGGAAAGGAAGAATCGTGCGACACCGTTCTTTGCTCGTCCTCACCACCGTGATCACCACGGGAGCACTGACCCTCACCGCTTGCGGATCGCGCGACGGAGACTCCAAGGACAACGGCGGCGGCAAGAAGACCACCGTCGTCATCGGCGTGGACGCCCCGCTCACCGGCTCGCTCTCCGCGCTCGGCCAGGGCATCAAGAACTCCGTCGACCTCGCGGCCAAGACGGCCAACAAGAACAACGAGGTCCCCGGGATCGAGTTCAAGGTCGAGGCCCTCGACGACCAGGCGGTCCCCGCCTCCGGTCAGGCCAACGCCACCAAGCTCGTCGGCAACAAGGACGTCCTCGGCGTCGTCGGCCCGCTGAACTCCGGCGTCGCCCAGCAGATGCAGGGCGTCTTCGCCTCCGCCAACCTGGCGCAGGTCTCGCCCGCCAACACCAACCCCGCGCTCAGCCAGGGCGACAACTGGGGCAAGGGCGAGTTCAAGCGCGGCTTCAAGACCTACTTCCGCACCGCCGCCACCGACGTGGTCCAGGGCAAGTTCGCCGCCCAGTACCTCTTCAAGGACGCCGGCAAGAAGAAGGTCTTCATCGTCGACGACAAGCAGACCTACGGCGCCGGCCTCGCCGCGATCTTCGCCGACGAGTTCAAGAAGCTCGGCGGCGAGGTCGTCGGCACCGACCACGTCACCGTGAAGGAGACCGACTTCTCCTCCACCGCCGACAAGGTCAAGACCTCCGGCGCCGACTCCGTCTACTTCGGCGGCCAGTACCCCGAGGGCGGCCTGCTCGCCGACCAGATCAAGAAGACCGGCGCCAACGTCCCCCTCATGGGCGGCGACGGCATCCAGGACCCGGCCTTCATCAGCGCCTCCGGTGAGGCCAACGAGGGCGACCTCGCCACCTCGATCGGCTACCCGGTCGAGAAGCTGGACACCGCCAAGAAGTTCATCGAGGACTACAAGACCGAGGGTTACAAGGACCCGTACGCCGCCTACGGTGGCTACTCCTACGACGCCGGCTGGGCCGTCATCCAGGCCGTCAAGGCCGCCGTCGCCGCCAACGGCGGCAAGCTGCCCACCGACGCCCGCGCCAAGGTCGTCGAGGCACTCGGCAAGGTCTCCTTCGAGGGCGTGACCGGCAAGGTCGCCTTCGACGAGTACGGCGACACCACCAACAAGCAGCTCACCGTCTACAAGGTCGAGGGCGGCAAGTGGGTCGACGTCAAGAGCGACACCTTCAACCAGTAAGCCCGTAGTCCCCAGCACCACCCGTAACACCTGAACCAACGCCGCGCGAGGGCGCAAACAGCGCCCTCGCGCGGAGTCTTATCCGACACGCTCATCGGAGGCCCTGCGGTGCACGAACTGCCGCAACAGCTGGCCAACGGCCTGGCCCTCGGTGCTCTCTATGGTCTCATCGCCATCGGGTACACCATGGTCTACGGCATCGTCCAGCTCATCAACTTCGCCCACGGCGAGATCTTCATGATCGGCGGCTTCGGCGCGCTCAGCGCCTACGCCATCCTCCCGACCGGCACCTCCCTGCTGATCGCGATACCCGTCATGATCGTCGGAGGTGCCGCCACCTCCGTCGCCGTGGCCTGCGCAGCCGAACGCTTCGCCTACCGCCCACTGCGCAGCGCCCCCCGGCTCGCACCCCTCATCACCGCAATCGGCCTCTCGATCGCGCTCCAGCAGCTCGTCTGGCAGTTCTACCCGGACGCCAAGAAGGCCGTCAGCTTCCCTGAGTTCAAGGGCGCCGCCTTCAAGATCACCGACAGCCTGGCGATCCAGCGCGCGGACCTCTTCGTCCTCATCCTCGCCCCGCTCTGCATGCTCGCCCTCGGCATCTTCGTCCAGAAGAGCCGCAGCGGCCGCGCCATGCAGGCCACCGCGCAGGACCCGGACACCGCGAAGCTGATGGGCATCAACACCGACCGCATCATCGTCATGGCCTTCGCCATCGGTGCAGCGTTCGCAGCCGTCGCCGCCGTCGCCTACGGCCTCGACAAGGGCCAGATCAACTTCGAGATGGGCTTCATCCTCGGCCTCAAGGCCTTCACCGCGGCCGTCCTCGGCGGCATCGGCAACATCTACGGAGCCATGGTCGGCGGCGTCGTCCTCGGACTCGCCGAAGCCCTCTCGATCGCCTACATCGAAGAGATCCCCGGCATGTCGCAGCTCGGCGGTGGAGCCTGGTCCAACGTCTGGGCGTTCGTACTCCTCATCGTCGTCCTCCTCGTGCGGCCACAAGGCCTGCTCGGTGAGCGCGTCGCGGATCGGGCGTGAGAACCATGACCACCACCAGCACCAGCACCCCGCAGACCGACACGGTGAAGCAGGGCCCCGCGCCCACCACGCTCCTGTACGCGGTCATCGGCGGCAGCCTCCTCACCATCATCAGCGCCTTCCTCGCGTGGACGTGGACCGCCGAATTCCCCGGCGACCTGACCTACTACGGAAGCCCCGCCGGCCTCCAGTACGTCACCCTCGCCGGAGCCGCCCTCACCCTCGCCTTCGCGCTCTCCGCACTCGGCGTCAAGGGCTTCGGCTGGCTCACCCCCGCCGGCTCCCGCAAGGCCATCTGGTTCCTGGCCCTCGGCAACCTCGCCGCCACCCTGTTCACGGTCCTGGCCATCACCGTCGTCCTCGGCGGAGTGATCAACCTCGAACCCGGCGCGTACGTCGCCCTCGTCGGCTCGGTCATCCCCGTCCTCGCCGCGAACAAGCTCCCGGACGACACCCGCAAGGCGGCCCCCGCCAAGCAGCTGCCCTCCTGGGCCGAGATCCTCATCGTCACCGGCGTCTTCGCCATCGGCCTCTTCGTCATCACCTTCGGCATCGACACCGATGACAAGGAACCGCAGCTCTTCGTCGCCTACCTGATCACCGTCGGCGTGGCGGCCCTCGCGATGAACAAGGCAGGCCTCTTCGCCCGCCTCGCCGGCATCACCGCCAAGCACCGCCAGGTCACCCTGATCGGCACCGCGGCCGCGGCGATCGCCTTCCCGTTCATCCAGCAGAGCGGCGACACCTACACGCTGATCGCGGTCAACATCCTGATCTTCGCGACCGTCGCCCTCGGCCTCAACGTCGTCGTCGGCCTCGCCGGCCTCCTCGACCTCGGCTACGTCGCCTTCCTCGGCGTCGGCGCCTACGCCGCGGCCCTGGTCTCCGGAAGCACCGCCTCCGCCTTCGGCATCCACCTGCCCTTCTGGGCAGCGGTCATCGTCGGCGCCCTCGCCTCGCTCATCTTCGGCGTGGTCATCGGAGCCCCGACCCTGCGCCTGCGCGGCGACTACCTCGCCATCGTCACCCTCGGCTTCGGAGAAATCTTCCGCATCGCCATGGGCAACCTCGACGGCACCTCCGGCCCGGACATCACCAACGGCCCGAACGGCATCCCCAACATCCCCCACCTCGAACTCTTCGGGTGGAACTTCGGGGAATCCCACGTAGTCGGCGGCATCACCCTCGGTGCCTACGCCAACTACTACTTCCTGATGCTGCTCGTCATGGCCCTGGTCGTCCTGGTCTTCGCCCGCGCCGGCAGCAGCCGCATCGGACGCGCCTGGGTCGCCATCCGCGAGGACGAGACCGCCGCCGAAGCCATGGGCATCAACGGCTTCAAGGTCAAGCTCATCGCCTTCGCCCTCGGCGCCACCCTCGCCGGCCTCGCCGGCACCGTCCAGGCACACGTCAACAGCACGGTCGTCCCCGAGAACTACGTCTTCGCCGGGCCCGTCCCGCCGAACTCCGCGTTCCTCCTCGCCGCCGTCATCCTCGGCGGCATGGGCACCATCCGCGGCCCCATCCTCGGCGCCGCACTCCTCTTCCTCATCCCGGCGAAGCTGGCCTTCCTCCAGGACTACCAGCTCCTCGCCTTCGGCATCGCCCTCATCCTGCTCATGCGCTTCCGCCCCGAAGGCCTCATCGCCAACAAGCGCGCGCAGCTCGAGTACCACGACGACACCGCTGACCAGGCCCCCACGGACCTGGCCACCGCCAAGGCGGGGGCGTGAACATCATGACGACCACCACAGACACCACCACGGACACCACCACCAAGACCACGGTTCTCGAAGCCAAGGGCGTCACCATGCGCTTCGGCGGCCTCACCGCCGTCAAGAGCGTCGACCTCCAGGTCAACGCGGGCGAGATCGTCGGACTCATCGGCCCCAACGGCGCCGGCAAGACCACCTTCTTCAACTGCCTCACCGGGCTGTACGTCCCCACCGAGGGATCCGTCAGCTACAAGGGCACGGTCCTGCCTCCCAAGCCCCACAAGGTCACCGAAGCCGGCATCGCCCGCACCTTCCAGAACATCCGGCTCTTCCACAACATGACCGTGCTGGAGAACGTCCTCGTCGGACGCCACACCCGCACCAAGGAAGGCCTCTGGTCCGCACTCCTGCGCGGCCCCGGCTTCAAGAAGGCCGAAGCCGCCAGCGAAGCCCGCGCCATGGAACTCCTGGAGTTCATCGGGCTGGAGAACAAGGCCCAGCACCTGGCCAAGAACCTCCCCTACGGCGAACAGCGCAAGCTGGAAATCGCCCGCGCCCTCGCCAGCGACCCCGGCCTCATCCTCCTGGACGAGCCCACCGCCGGCATGAACCCGCAGGAAACCCGCGCTGCCGAAGAACTCATCTTCGCCATCCGCGACATGGGCATCGCCGTCCTCGTCATCGAGCACGACATGCGCTTCATCTTCAACCTCTGCGACCGCGTCGCCTGCCTCGTCCAGGGCGAGAAGCTCATCGAGGGCACCGCGTCCGAGGTCCAGGGCGACGAGCGCGTCATCGCCGCCTACCTCGGCGAGCCCTTCGAGGGCGACCCGGGCGCCGCGGAGGTCGCCGCGGTCGAGGCCGCGGAAGCCGCAGCCGAGGCCGCAGCCGAGGCCACCGCCGAGGCCACCGCCGAGGCCGAGGCCGAAACCGCCGAGGTCGAGGCGGAAGCCGAGCCCGAGGCCGACGCCGCAGCCGAGCCGGAGGCGGAAGCCGACGCCGACGCGGAGTCCGCCACGGACACCGACACGGAGTCCACGGACACCGACTCGGACAGCACCACCAGCACCACCAGCACGGAAGGAGAGGCCAAGTGACCGCACTGCTCAAGGTCGAAGACCTCAAGGTCGCCTACGGCAAGATCGAAGCCGTCAAGGGAATCTCCTTCGAAGTCAACGAAGGCGAAATCGTCTGCCTCGTCGGCACCAACGGCGCCGGCAAGACGACCACCCTGCGCACCCTCTCCGGGCTCATCAAGCCCAAGAGCGGCACCATCACCTTCGACGGCCAGCCCCTCGCCGCCGTCCCCGCCCACAAGATCGTCTCCCTGGGCCTCGCCCACTCCCCCGAGGGACGCCACATCTTCCCCCGGCTGACGATCGCCGAAAACCTCCAGCTCGGCGCCTTCCTGCGCACCGACAAGGAGGGCATCGAGCAGGACGTCCAGCGCGCCTACGAGATGTTCCCCATCCTGGGCGAACGCCGCAAGCAGGCCGCCGGCACCCTCTCGGGCGGCGAGCAGCAGATGCTCGCCATGGGCCGCGCGCTCATGTCCCGCCCCAAGCTCCTGATGCTGGACGAGCCCTCCATGGGCCTGTCCCCGCTGATGATGCAGAAGATCATGGCGACCATCAAGGAACTCAAGGCCACGGGCATGACCATCCTGCTCGTCGAGCAGAACGCCCAGGCGGCGCTCTCGCTCTCCGACAGCGCGCACGTGATGGAGATCGGTAAGATCGTTCTCTCCGGCACCGGCCGCGACCTCCTCCACAACGAGGACGTCCGCAAGGCCTACCTCGGCGAGGACTGACACAACGTGTGAGGCCCGCCTCCCCTCGGGGGGAGGCGGGCCTCACGCATGTCCGGGAGCGGCTGCTACTTGCCGCTCTCCTTCTTCTTCGCCTCGGCGTCCTCGATGACCACCTCGGCGACCTGCTGCATGGACATCCGACGGTCCATGGACGACTTCTGGATCCACCGGAAGGCGGCCGGCTCGGTCAGCCCGTACTGCGTCTGCAGGATGCTCTTCGCACGGTCCACCAGCTTCCGCGTCTCCAGCCGCTGCGAGAGGTCGGCGACCTCCTGCTCCAGCGCGCGCAGCTCCGCGAAGCGGGACACGGCCATCTCGATGGCGGGCACCACGTCGCTCTTGCTGAACGGCTTCACGAGGTACGCCATGGCCCCGGCGTCCCGGGCCCGCTCGACGAGGTCGCGCTGCGAGAACGCGGTGAGCATCAGGACGGGCGCGATGGACTCCTCCGCGATCTTCTCGGCCGCGGAGATCCCGTCCAGGACGGGCATCTTCACATCGAGGATCACCAGGTCGGGGCGGTGCTCGCGGGCGAGCTCGACGGCCGTCTGGCCGTCGCCGGCCTCGCCGACGACGGAATAGCCCTCTTCTTCGAGCATCTCTTTGAGATCGAGACGGATGAGCGCCTCGTCCTCGGCGATGACGACGCGGGTCGTCAGCGGCGGAACGTGCGACTGGTCGGCGTCGGGCGTGGGCGTCGACTCGTGCTCGGCGGTCACGGATGCTCCTCGGTGCAAGGCGGTTAAGCTCCCACGAGCCTACCTAGCTCCTGTATGTTTGTGACACGGAGGGTCTTAGGTATCCTTCGTTTCGAAGGGGCCCCGGTAGCCCAGCGGTAGAGGCGATGGATTCAAAACCCATTCAGCGTCGGTTCGAATCCGACCCGGGGTACTTCTCCTTCAATTTCAAGGTCGCCAAGCGGATATTGCGATCTTCACTCGTCACGGTGAACGAAACTTCGAATCGCGACCAACCGGGCGAATAACAGCGAAGCTCCTGCCCCGTGGAGCACAATCCCGCGATACGCGAAGAAGCAGTCCTGCTGCTACGCCGAGGCGTGACCAATCGAGTGGTCGCCGAGAATCTCGGCGTCCCCCGCGGCACTGTCGGCTGGTGGCGACACCAGGACCGGAAGAGCCGCGGCGAGACGTACGAGGCGCCCACCGACTGCCCGAGGTGCACCGGCCTTGGCATCGACCGGCCCGCTTACGCCTATCTCCTAGGCCTCTATCTCGGCGACGGCCACATCATCTCGAAGTACAAGCAGCACCACCTCTCCATCTTCTGCGACGCCACCTGGGTGGGCCTCATCGGCGCCGCCGAGAAGGCCATGCACCTCGTGATGCGGCTCCCCCGCGTGAGCCGTCGGCAGCGACAGGGGTGCGTCGAGCTGCAGTCCCACTCGACCCACTGGACGTGCCTGTTCCCACAGCACGGGCCCGGCCGGAAACATGAGCGACGGATCGCCCTCGAGGGCTGGCAGCAGGAGATCGTGGACGCTCACCCGTGGGAGTTCCTGCGGGGGTTGATCCATTCCGACGGGTGTCGGGTCACCAACTGGACCGTCCGCAACGGGAAGCGCTACGAGTACCCGCGGTACTTCTTCACCAACAAGTCCGACGACATCCGGAAGCTCTGCACCGACACGCTGACCAAGGTCGGGGTCCGGTGGACGGTCCTGGCCCGGGGCAGCGATCCGTTCAACGTGTCCGTCGCGCGGAAGGAGTCCGTCGCGCTCATGGACGCCCACATCGGGCCGAAGTACTAGCTTCAGAGGTGGGTGACGGTCCCGGTGGACGGGTCGTAGGTGATCAGGGGCGGCAGTTCGTGGTGGCCGGTGACGGTCTCGGCGGTGAGGACGGCCGGGCGACCGCAGACCGCGGCCAGTTCGGTCAGGAAGCGCAACACGTCGGCGACGTGCGCTCCGTCCTCGACGTCGTCGGGCCAGAGGGAGAATTCGATCCCGTCGACCGGCAGATGGGCCGTGAACCGGGTGTTGCCGCAGCGGACGGAGAGGCTCGCCGTGTAGCCGTCCTCCAGCGCGGCGAACGGGTCCTCGGTGTCGTCCGGGCCGATGTCATGTGCCTCGGGGCCGTCGTACCAGGTGAGCTGGTCGGCGGCGCCGCGGAAGTGGTGCAGGACCTGCTGCCAGTGCGTGTCGTCGGTGCCTGTGACGGTGATGTCGCGGAGGCTTCCGTCGACGTAGAAGACGTCGCACATCCACGGGTCGGGCAGTCGGCAGGTGCCCGGGCGGGGTCCGCAGTCGTTGTGTGGTCGCTGCGTGGTCATTCGGTCCGTCCCCCGTGTGTCCGTCGTGACGGCCCAGTATGGCGTTACGGGAGGTCGCCGTTGCCGCCGAGGTTGGCGACCAGGTGGCGGAGGGTGTCGATGGTGGCCGCGTACTCGGCGTCGTCGATGCCTTCGCGCATCCGCGCGTGGACCTTGGCGTTGCGGTCGTGGGCGCGGAGGCGGCCTGCTTCGCCGGCTTCGGTGAGGGTCGGGCGGTCGTCGGTCTCGGTGAGCCAGCCGCGGGTGGTGAGGTCGGCGTAGACCGCTTCGAAGTCGGTGTTCTGGTCGTCGAAGGGGGTCAGCTTCTCGGTGAGGGCCTTGCGGGTCCATTCGCCCGGGGTGCGGGCTATGTGGCCCAGGGTCCACCAGTGGGGCTGGGTGAGCTGCTCTTCGGCGAGGGCTGTGCGGAGGCTGCCGATGACCAGGTTTGCGGCTTCGCGGGCCCAGTAGCCGATGGGCTGGGCGGCGAGCTGCTGCTGGGAGTACTCGTTCGTCGTCATGTCGCGAACGTATGACCTCAGGTGAGGTTGAGGTCAAGGGAGTTCGAGGAGTTCGCGGCCGTGGTGGATCGGCGGTTCGGCTGGTGGTGCGGGTGGCGGGTGACCGCGTCGGGCGGGGTGCGGCGGCCCGACGCGGTGCGTCGTGTGCGGGTGGTGCGTCAGCGGACGGGGTCGCCGATGTGGTGGATGCGGACGAGGTTGGTGGAGCCGGTGACGCCGGGGGGTGAGCCGGCGGTGATGACGACGACGTCGCCGGGGATGCAGCGGCCGATGCGCAGGAGTTCTTCTTCGACCTGGGCGACCATGGCGTCGGTGGAGTCGACGTGGGGGCCGAGGAAGGTTTCTACGCCCCAGGTGAGGTTGAGCTGGGAGCGGGTGGCCTGGTCGGGGGTGAAGGCCAGGAGGGGGATGGGTGAGCGGTAGCGGGAGAGTCGGCGGACGGTGTCGCCGCTCTGGGTGAAGGCGACGAGGAATTTGGCGTCGAGGAAGTCGCCCATTTCGGCGGCGGCTCGGGCGACGGCGCCGCCTTGGGTGCGGGGCTTGTTGCGGTCGGTCAGGGGCGGGAGGCCCTTGGCGAGGATGTCTTCTTCGGCGGCTTCGACGATGCGGGACATGGTGCGGACGGTTTCGACGGGGTATTTGCCGACGCTGGTTTCGCCGGAGAGCATGACGGCGTCGGTGCCGTCGATGATGGCGTTGGCGACGTCGCTGGCTTCGGCGCGGGTGGGTCGGGAGTTGTCGATCATCGAGTCGAGCATTTGGGTGGCGACGATGACGGGTTTGGCGTTGCGCTTGGCGAGTTTGACGGCGCGCTTCTGGACGATGGGGACTTGTTCGAGGGGCATTTCGACGCCGAGGTCGCCGCGGGCGACCATGATGCCGTCGAAGGCGGCGACGATGTCGTCGATGTTGTCGACGGCCTGCGGCTTTTCGATCTTGGCGATGACGGGGAGGCGTCGGCCTTCTTCGTCCATGATGCGGTGGACGTCTTCGATGTCGTGGCCGCTGCGGACGAAGGAGAGGGCGATGACGTCGGCGCCGGTGCGCAGGGCCCAGCGGAGGTCTTCGATGTCTTTTTCGGAGAGTGCGGGGACGGAGACGGCTACTCCGGGGAGGTTGAGGCCTTTGTGGTCGGAGACCATGCCGCCTTCGATGACGCGGGTGTGGACGCGGGGGCCGTCGACGGCGGTGACTTCGAGGGTGACGCGGCCGTCGTCGACGAGGATGAGTTCGCCGGTGGTGACGTCGTCGGCGAGTCCTTTGTAGGTGGTGCCGCAGGTGTGGCGGTCGCCTTGGTGGTCTTCGACGGTGATGGTGAACTCGTCGCCGCGTTCAAGGAGTACGGGTCCTTCGTGGAAGCGGCCGAGGCGGATCTTCGGGCCTTGAAGGTCGGCGAGGATGCCGACGCTGCGGCCGGTCTCGTCGGAGGCCTTGCGTACGCGCTGGTAGCGCTCCTCGTGTTCGGCGTAGGTGCCGTGGCTGAGGTTGAGGCGGGCGATGTCCATTCCGGCTTCGACCAGTGCTTTGATCTGGTCGTATGAGTCGGTTGCGGGGCCCAGGGTACATACGATTTTTGCTCGGCGCATGAGGCGAGCGTATTCCCCTACCTGCGGGTAGGTAATCGCTTCCGGGTGTCCACTCAACAACCTTTGGGCGAAAGGTTGTTGACAACTGTTGAATGTGCATGGGGGTGCTCCGATGAGCACCCCCGGGGCGCTGAATGGGTCGGTTTTTCAGAGCTGGGGAGGGGTCATCGTGAAGCGGGCGTTCACCTGGGCGTAGACGGTCTGCCGTTGGGGTTCGAGGTCGAGCGGCGGGGGGCCGGCGTCCTCGGTGGCGCTGAAGGCCATGGTGCGCATTCCGCCGCCGGGGTGGGAGGGGAAGGGTTCGGCGTTCTCGGCGCCGAGGTCGGCGAGTTCGACGAGGGCGGCGAGGTTCGCGCCGAGGGCTTCGGCGTATTCGCGGGCGCGTTGGACGGCTTCGAGTACGGCCTGTCGGCGGGCCTGGCCGTGGGCGGGGGAGGTGGGGCGCAGGGCCCACCAGGGGCCGTCGACCTGGGTGAGTTCGAGGTCGGCGAGGCGGGTGGTGAGTTCGCCGAGGGTGGTGAAGTCGCTGAGTTCGGCGGTGATGTGGACGCGGCCGTGGTAGGCGCGGACGCGTTCGGCGCGGCCGTGGCGGGTGAGTTCGGGGGTGATGGAGAAGGCGCCGGTTTCGAGTTTTTCGACGGGGTCGCCGTAGCTCTTGATGAGGTCGAGGACGGTGTTGTTGCGGCGGGTGAGGTCTTCGAGTGCGGTGCGGCGGTCTGTGCCGCGGGCGCTGACGGTGATGCCGATGCGGGCGATCTCGGGGTCGACTTCGATGCGGGCTTCGCCGCGGACTGCTACGCGGGGTACTTCGGGGGTTCCGTAGGGCTGGTGCGCTGCGTGCGCTGCGTGCGTTGCGTCCTGGGTCATGGTTTCCACTGTCGCACTGTCGCTCGTGCGGGTGTGGTCATCGGATCGCAACCTGGCGGGGGTGTTGCGGCTTGTTGCTGCTGGGTCAGAATCTACGCGCGTTGTTCACGCCTCAAAAGGGGAGATGGTATGGCGTTCGACCGTAGGACTTTTCTGGGTACGACGGCTGCGACGGGTGCGGCTGTGGCGTTGGCGGGGGCCACGAGCACCCCGGCCGCCGCGGCTGCGCAGGATGCGAAGGGGTCCGGGCCCCGGACGTACGCGTTCACGGTGATGGGGACGACGGACCTGCACGGGAACGTCTTCAACTGGGACTATTTCACGGACGCGGAGTTCGACGACAAGGCGCACAACGACGTCGGTCTGGCGAAGATTTCCACGCTGGTGGAGCAGGTGCGGGCGGCGAAGGGGCGGCGCAACACGCTGCTGATCGACGCGGGTGACACGATTCAGGGCACGCAGTTGTCGTACTACTACGCGAAGGTGGATCCGATCACCGCGCGGCGTGGTCCGGTGCATCCGATGGCGCAGGCGATGAACGCGATCGGTTATGACGCGGCGGCGCTGGGGAACCACGAGTTCAATTACGGCATTCCGGTGCTGCGGAAGTTCGAGGAGCAGTGCGACTTCCCGTTGCTGGGGGCGAACGCGCTGGATGCGAAGACGCTGCGGCCGGCGTTCGCGCCGTACAGCATGCACGAGCTGCGTACGCCGTGCGGGCGTGATGTGAAGGTGGCGGTGCTGGGGCTGACGAATCCTGGCATCGCGATCTGGGACAAGGCGAACGTGCAGGGGAAGATGACGTTCCCGGGGCTGGAGGAGCAGGCGGCGAAGTACGTGCCGAAGCTGCGGTCGATGGGTGCCGATGTGGTGATCGTGTCGGCGCATTCCGGTTCGAGCGGGACGTCCTCGTACGGGGACCAGTTGCCGTACATCGAGAACGCGGCGGCGCTGGTGGCGGAGCAGGTGCCGGGGATCGACGCGATCCTGGTGGGGCACGCGCACACGGAGATCCCGGAGTACCGGGTGAAGAACAGGGCGACCGGCAAGGAGGTGGTGCTGTCGGA
Organism: Streptomyces avidinii; assembly: GCF_045161815.1. Classification (NCBI taxonomy): domain Bacteria; kingdom Bacillati; phylum Actinomycetota; class Actinomycetes; order Kitasatosporales; family Streptomycetaceae; genus Streptomyces; species Streptomyces avidinii. The sequence continues at coordinate 6,372,599 of NZ_CP108863.1, read as the reverse complement.
GCCGCTGAAGTGGGGGCAGCGGCTGACGCTGTTCGACTTCGAGCTGACGTGGGCGAAGGGCCGCTGGTCGGTGGCGAAGGTCTCGGCGAAGGTGCTGAACTCGAACACGGTCGAGGAGGACGAGAAGATCACGCGGCTGCTGTCGGACGAGCACCGCAAGGTCGTGGCGTACGTGAACCAGGTGATCGGTACGTCGACGCTGGCGATGTCGTCGGCGGAGGGGGCGTTCAAGGACGTTGCGATCATCGATCTGATCAACCACGTGCAGGCGGAGACGGTGAGGGGGGCGCTGGCCGGTTCGGAGTGGGCGGCGCTGCCGGTGCTGTCGCAGGCGTCGTGCTTCTCGCGGACGGCGGCGATTCCGGCCGGTCAGGTGACGATCCGGGATGCGGCGGGTCTGTATCCGTTCGAGAACACGATGGAGGCGCGGCTGCTGACGGGTGCGCAGGTGAAGGACTATCTGGAGTATTCGGCGCGGTATTTCGTGCGGACGGCGCCGGGTGATGCGGTGGATCCGGCGAAGCTGACGAACTCCGAGGGCATTCCGGACTACAACTACGACGCGGTGTACGGGTTGGCGTACGACATCGATATCGCGCAGCCGGTGGGTTCGCGGATCGTGGGGTTGTCGTTCCAGGGGAAGCCGGTGGATCCGGCGGCGCAGTTCGTGCTGGCGGTGAACAACTACCGGGCTGCTGGTGGTGGGAACTTCCCGCACGTGCCGCAGGCGAAGCAGGTGTGGGCGAACTCGGACGAGATCCGCAACACGATCATCCAGTGGGTGAAGGCGAAGGGGACGGTCGACCCGGCGCAGTTCGCGTCGGTTGACTGGCGTCTGACGCGGGCCGGGGTTGCGGTGTTCTAGGCGGGACGGGGTGGCCGGCCGCGGTGTGCCGCGGCCGGCCGCCCGGTCGCCCCTGTTGGTGCGGGTCCGGTCAGCGTGCGGCGCCGGCGCGGCGCATGCGGGCGGCGAGGAGCAGTCCGGCTCCGGCGGCGAGCGCGGTGCCCGCGCCGCCGGCGATCATGGTGGTGTGGTCGCCCGTGCCGGTGGTGGCGAGGGGTGTGCCGTTGTGGCCCTGGCCGGTGACGGCGGTGTTGCCGGTGCCGGTGGTGGTGCCTCCGGTGCCGGAGCCCGTTCCGGTGCCGTTGTCCTTGGCGTCGCCGTCCTTGCCGGGGGCGGGCTTGTCCTTGTCCTTGTCCTTGTCCTTGGCGGCCTGGTCCTTGGCGCGGGCCTCGTGCTGGCCCGTCTTGAGGAATTCGGTCCGGTCTGCGGGGGTGCCGGCGAGGGCGGCGCGGCCGGCCTTGACGAGCTCCGGACCGCCGCCGTCGATGATCCTGGCGATGGCGACGCGGTTGTCCTGGTCGCGGAGCTCGTACTGGGTCACTTCCAGGAAGTGGCGCAGCTCGGCCGGGGTCGGCGATCCGTTCATGAGCTTGCCGATAGCCTCGGTCAGGATCGGGCCGTCCCAGCTCTCGTCGATGCGGGCCAGTTCGACCAGGTCGTCCTGGGCCTGGGCGAGGTGGCGGCCGGTCTTCAGGAACTCCGCGCGGTCTGCGGGGGTGCCCTGGAGGGCCTTCTTGCCGGCTTCCTTGACGGCGGTGCCGCCGGTGCCGATGAGTCGGGAGATCTCGACCTTGTTGTCGTCGTCGCGCAGCTCGTGCTGGGTCACGTCGTAGAAGTGGCGGAGCTGTTCGATGGTGGGGTTGCTGCTGAGGATCTTGTTGATGCCTCCCTTCAGGCCGGGGCCTGCGTCGGGGAGGAGGCGGAGGACGGCGATGCGGTAGTCGTCCATGCGGATGTTGTGCTGGTCGACTTCGATGAACTTCCGCATGGCCTTCGGGCCGTCGGCGATGGCCTTGCGGCCGGCTTCTTTCATGAACTCGCTGGCCATCGGGTGGGCGATGATCGCGAGGATGGTCTTGCGGTCCTCTTCGGCCTGGTCGGGCACGGTCTGGTCCGGCGTGGTCGGTGCCGGCTTGTTGCCGGCGGCCGGGGCGTCGGGGCCGGCGGCGAATGCCGGTGACGCGATGAGGACGGCCGGAGCAAGGGCAGCGGTGGTGACCGCTGCGGCGATCCGGGAAAACTTCACAGACAAAACCCCCTGGAAACGTTTCTTCGACAGAAGAGACGTTCGACTTGCGCAGATAGTTGTACCGGTAACGTTCCCGCCCCTCGTGGCGGCCCCGGGGCGTTCGGGGGCCGGTCTCGATCACCGGGGGGAGGCCTCTCAGGGGTGCTCGACGAGGGGGCGGAGTTCGCCTGCCGGGCGGGGGCGGGTGTGTTCGCGCTGTTCGAGGCCGAAGGTGGTGAAGGCGGTGCGGTCCGGCTGGGGGTAGGGCTCCTTGCCGGTGAGGGTGTTGAGGATGGCGGCGCTGCGCCAGGCGGCGAGGCCCAGGTCGGGGGCGCCGACGCCGTGGGTGTGGCGTTCGCCGTTCTGGACGAAGATGCTGCCGCTGACGGTGGGGTCGAGGAGCATGCGGTAGCGGTCGTCGATGCGGGGGCGGCCGGAGGAGTCCTTGCGCAGGTAGGGGTCGAGGCCTGCGAGGAGGCTGCCGAGGGCGCGTTCCCGGTAGCCGGTGGCGAGGACGACGGCGTCGGTGGTGAGGCGGGAGCGGGTGCCCTGCTCGGTGTGTTCGATGTGGAGTTCGACCTTGGTGGTGGCGACGCGGCCGGCGGTGCGGACGGTGACTCCGGGGGTCAGGACGGTGTCGGGCCAACCCCCGTGGAGGGTGCGCCGGTAGAGCTCTTGGTGGATGGCGGCGATGGTGTCGGCGTCGATGCCCTTGTGGAGCTGCCATTGGGCGGGGACGAGCCGGTCGCGTACGGGTTCGGGGAGGGAGTGGAAGTAGCGGGTGTAGTCGGGGGTGAAGTGTTCGAGGCCGAGTTTCGAGTACTCCATGGGGGCGAAGGAGGGGGTTCGGGCGAGCCAGGTGAGGCGTTCGCGGCCGGCGGGGCGGGCGCGGAGGAGGTCGAGGAAGACTTCGGCGCCGGACTGGCCGGATCCGATGACGGTGACGTGTTCGGCGCCGAGGATGCGCTGCCGGTTGTCGAGGTAGTCGGCGGAGTGGATGACGGGGACGGTGGGGGCGTCGGCGAGGGGGCGCAGGGGTTCGGGGATGTAGGGGGCGGTGCCGATGCCGAGGGCGAGGTTGCGGGTGTAGGTGCGGCCGAGGGCTTCGGCTTCGCCGGTGGCGTCGAGTTGGGTGAAGTCGACTTCGAAGAGGTCGCGTTCGGGGTTCCAGCGGACGGCGTCGACCTGGTGGCCGAAGTGGAGGCCGGGGACGCGGCCGGCGACCCAGCGGCAGTAGGCGTCGTATTCGGCGCGGTGGATGTGGAACTGCTCGGCGAAGTAGAAGGGGAAGAGCCGTTCCTTGTGCTTGAGGTAGCTGAGGAAGCTCCAGGGGCTGGCCGGGTCGGCGAGGGTGACGAGGTCGGCGAGGAAGGGGACCTGGAGGGTGGCTCCTTCGATGAGGAGGCCGGGGTGCCAGCGGAAGTCGCGGCGCTGGTCGTAGAAGGCGGTGGCGAGTTCGCCGGCTCCTTGTCGGGGCAGGCCGTGGGCGAGGGCTGCGAGGGACAGGTTGAAGGGGCCGATCCCGATTCCGACGAGGTCGTGGGGGGTGTCGAGCTGGGCGGTCATCGGTGGGTGCTGCCTTCCAGGAGGGAGATGAGGGTGTCCAGGTCCCCCGCTGTGGTGTGCGGGTTGAGCAGGGTGGCCTTGAGCCACAGGCGGCCGTCGGCATGGGTGCGGCCGAGGACGGCGCGGCCTTGGTGCAGGAGGGTGCGGCGCAGGGTGGCGAGGTGGTCGTCGTCGGCGTGGGTGGGCCGGAAGAGGACGGTGCTGATGGTGGGGGGTGCGTGGAGTTCGAAGCCGGGGTGGGCGTCGAGGAGCCGGGCGAGGTGGTGTGCGGTGTCGATGGTGCGGTCGACGAGTGCGGTGAGGCCGTCGCGGCCGAGGGCGCGGAGGGTGGTGGCGATCTTGAGTGCGTCGGGGCGGCGGGTGGTGCGCAGGGAGCGGCCGAGGAGGTCGGGCAGGCCGGCTTCGGTGTCGTCGGTGGCGTTGAGGTAGTCGGCCTGATGTGCGAGGGGGGTGAGGAGGGTGGTGTCGGGGACGGCGAGGAGGCCTGCGGCGACGGGCTGCCAGCCGAGTTTGTGCAGGTCGATGGTGAGGGAGTGGGCGCGGCCGAGTCCGGCGAGTTTGTCGCGGTGGCGGGGGCTGAGGGCGAGGAGGCCGCCGTAGGCGGCGTCGATGTGGAGGTCGGCGCCGTAGCGGTCGCAGAGGTCGGCGATGCGGGTCAGGGGGTCGATGAGTCCGGCGTCGGTGGTGCCGGCGGTGGCGGTGACGAGGGTGGGGCCGGGGGTGGTGGCGAGGGCTTCGGCGAGGCGGGCGGGGTCGAGGACGCCGGTGGGGGTGGGGATTTCGGTGGCCGGGGGGAGGCCGAGGAGCCAGGCGGCGCGGGGGACGGAGTGGTGGGCGTTGGCTCCGTGGAGGACGGTGAGGGTGGGGCCGTGGCGTTCGCGGGCGAGGAGTACGGCGAGTTGGTTGGCCTCGGTGCCGCCGGTGGTGACGAGGGCGTCGGCGTGGGGGGTGTCGTAGAACTCGGCGGCGAGGGTGCGGGTGAGGAGGGCTTCGAGGGCGGAGGCGGCGGGGGCCTGGTCCCAGGAGTCGAGGGAGGGGTTCAGGGCGGAGACGGCGAGGTCGGCGGCGGCGGCGACGGCGAGCGGGGGGCAGTGCAGGTGGGCGGCGCAGAGGGGGTGGGCGGGGTCGGCGGCGCCTGCGGCGAGCGTGTGGACGAGGGTGCGGAGGGCTTCGTGGTCGCCGGTGCCGTGGGTGGGGAGCAGGCCGGTGTCGCCGAGGGCGGTGCGGACGCGGGCCGCCTGGGTGGCGGGGCCGCCGGCGGGGAGGGGGCCGTGGCGGTCCTCGGCGCCGGTGCGCAGTGCGTCGAGGACGGTGTCGAGGAGGGGGCGCAGGGCTTCGGGGCCGTGGGGGCCGCCGGCGAGCGGGGGCGGTGTGCCGGGCGGCGGCGCTGTCATCGGGTCCTCCGGGGGCTGGCCGGGTGCGATGCGGGGCACCCGGCCAGTACAACGATCAGACCCGAATGGGGTAACCGCCGGGGTTTGTCCGAATCAGTGGAGGCTGTGCCGAGGGGGGCGTGCCGGTGCGGGTCTGCCGGTGCCGGGGCGGGCGGGTCTGGCGGTGCGGGTCTGCCGGTGCCGGGGGCGGGGTGGGGTGCCGTCCGGGACTGCATGATTTATGGCGCCCTGGGCCGGGTGGACCGTACGGGCTGCGGGTGCGCCAACAAATCACGTTTTACGTCCCGGACAGCACCCCACCCCGCCCCGTCACCGGCCCTCGCCCCGCCGACGCCGCCGGGGTCGGGGTCGGGGTCGGGGGTGGGACGGGGTGTCGGCCGGGACGTAGAACGTGATTTGTTGGCGCGGTATCGGCCTGTGCGGGCCTGTGCCGCCGGGGCGCCGTGAATCATGCAGTCCCGGACGACACCCCGTCCCGCCCCGGCCCCGGCCCCCTCGTGCCTGGCTCCCTGCAGGGGACCCGGCGAGGTCGTCCGCTCCCGGGTTGCACCCCGTCCCCGTCCCGGCCCCTCGTGCCTGGCCCTCCGCAGGGGACCGGCCCCCCGTTCTGCCTAGCTCCCCGCAGGGGACCGACGGACCTTGAGGGCTCGGGCGAGGTCGTCGAGTTGGTCGACGAGCTTGCGGCGCAGGAGGGGGAGGATGTTCGGGTCGGTGAGGCAGTCGTGGCCCGCCTGGAGGTTGGCTTCGTCGATGGCGTGGGCGGGGAATGCCCAGCGGCCGGCGGCTTCGCCGATGGCCGGGCCGCGGCGGGCGCCGAGGGCGACGGCGTCCGGGTAGTAGCGGGTGACGTATTCGGTGAGCAGTTCGGCCTGTTCGGGCTGCCAGAAGCCCTGGGCGGTGGCGCTGAAGAGGTAGTTGGACAGGGTGTCGTCGTGGAAGAGGCGGTCCCAGGCGGCGGCCTTGGCCTCCGGGGTGGGGAGGGCGGCGCGGCAGCGGGCGGCGCCTTCCTGCCCGGTGGCGCTGGTGTCGTCGGCGAGGGCGGCGTCGATCGCGCTCTCGCCGACCGCGCCGAGGACGGCGAGGCGGCCGAGGATGCGCCAGCGCAGTTCGGGGTCGAGTGCGGGGCCGCCGGGGACGGTGTCGTCGGCGAGCCAGGCGGCGATGGTGTCGGGCTGGGTGGCGCTGTCGACGAGGGTGCGTACGGCGGTCAGCCGCATGCCGGGTTCCGAGCCGTCCTCGGTGCGCCGGAGCAGGTCGCGGGCGATGGTGGTGAGGGTGGCGAGGGCGGCGGTCCGCTCGTCGGGGGCGACGTAGCGTACGGCGATCTGGGTGCGGGCGAAGGTGAGGACGCCCTGGACGATGGCGAGGTCGTTCTCTTCGGGCAGGTGTGCGGCGGCGGTCGTCAGGTAGTCGTGCGGGTCGAGTTCGCCGTCGCGGACCATGTCGCGCAGGGCGTTCCAGACGACGGCGCGGGTGAGGGCCTCGGGGATGCCGGAGAGGCCGCGCAGGACCGTTTCGACGGAGTTCTCGTCGAGCCGGACCTTGGCGTAGGTGAGGTCGACGTCGTTGAGGACGAGAAGCGCGGGGCGGGGCCCGGTCACGGAGATGACCTCGTCGGAGGGGACGTCGAGGTCGAGGAGTTCGCGCAGTTCCAGGAAACGGCCGTCGACGGGGTCGCGGTCGTAGACGCCGACGGCGATGTGGTGGGGGCGGCTGCCGCGGCGGTCGACGGTGAGGGTCCAGCCGGGGGCGCTGTCGGGGCGGCCCTCGGACTCCTCGACGCGGGGGGTGAGGGTGTCGATTCCGGTGGTGCGCAGCCAGATGTCGGCCCAGGCGCGGACGTCGCGTTCGGTGTGGGCGGCGAGGGAGTCGACGAAGTCGGCGAGGGAGGCGTTGGCGAACTTGTGGCGGGCGAAGTGGGTGTTGATGCCGGCCAGGAAGTCCTTCTCGCCGAGCCAGGCGACGAGTTGGCGCAGGACGGAGGCGCCCTTGGCGTAGGAGATGCCGTCGAAGTTGAGGAGGGCGGAGGCGGTGTCGGGGACGTCTTCGGGGGCGGGGGCGACGGGGTGGGTGGAGGGGCGCTGGTCGGCGTCGTAGCCCCAGGGCTTGCGGGTGACGCCGAAGTCGGTCCAGGTGCCGGTGAAGCGGGTGGCTTCGGTGAGGGTCTGGTAGCCCATGTATTCGGCGAAGGATTCGTTGAGCCAGATGTCGTCGAACCAGGCGAGGGTGACGAGGTCGCCGAACCACATGTGTGCCATCTCGTGGGCGATGACCATGGCGCGGGACTGGCGTTCGGTGTCGGTGACGGCGGAGCGGAAGATGAACTCGTCGCGGAAGGTGACGAGTCCGGGGTTCTCCATGGCGCCGGCGTTGAACTCGGGTACGAAGGCCTGGTCGTAGGAGTCGAAGGGGTAGGGCTCGGTGAATTTCTCCTGGTACCGGTCGAAGCAGTCCTTGGTGATGGAGAGGATTTCGTCGGCGTCGACGTCCATGTGGGGTGCGAGGGACTGACGGCAGTGGATGCCGAAGGGCAGTCCGGCGTGTTGGGTGCGGATGCTGTGCCAGGGGCCGGCTGCGACGGCGGCGAGGTAGGTGGAGATGAGGGGGGTGGGGGCGGACTTCCAGATGCCGGCGCCGCTGCCGTCGGGGGTGTCGCCGGTGCGGGTGGTGATGCCGTTGGCGAGGACGGTCCAGTGGGCGGGGGCGGTGACGGTGAATTCGAAGACGGCCTTGAGGTCGGGCTGGTCGAAGGCCGGGAAGACCCGCTGGACGTCGTCCAGGAACATCTGGGAGTAGACGTACGTGTGCCCGTCCGCGGGGTCGGTGAAGCGGTGCAGGCCCTCGCCGGTGCGGGAGTAGCGCATGCGGGTGTCGAGGTGCAGCTCGTGGTGGCCCTCGGTGAGGCCGGTGAGGGGGAGGCGGTCGTCGGCGAGGGCTGCCGGGTCGAGGGGGGTGCCGTCGAGGGTGGCGGAGCGCAGTTCGACGGGCTTCAGCTCGATGAAGGTGTCTGCGTCGGTCCGGGCGGTGAACCGGATGACGGTGGTGGAGTCGAAGGTGTCGTCGTCGCCGGTGAGGTCGAGGGTCACGGCGTAGTGCTGGACGTCGATGAGCTGGGCTCGGAGCTGCGCTTCGGTGCGCGTCAGTGCGGACATGGGGCCCATGCTGCCGCAGTGGGCGGCCGGACCCCCGATTTCTACTCTTCGCCCGCGGCGATCGTCTCGTGGTGGCGGATGACCTCGGCGATGATGAAGTTGAGGAGCTTCTCGGCGAAGGCGGGGTCGAGTTTGGCGTTCTCGGCGAGCTGGCGCAGGCGGGCGATCTGGCTGGCTTCGCGGCTCGGGTCGGCGGGGGGCAGCTGGTGCCGTGCCTTGAGGTGGCCGACCTGCTGGGTGCACTTGAAGCGTTCGGCGAGCATGTGGACGACGGCGGCGTCGATGTTGTCGATGCTGTCGCGCAGGCGGGCGAGTTCGGCGGTGACGCTCTCGTCGATGCCTGCGGCGTCCTTGGCCGCGCCCGAGCCGGTGCCGTTGTCGAGGTCGCTGATGTTCATGGTTCCCGAGAATACGTGGCGGCGGCGGCTGGTTCCTCGGGCAGTCGGTCTGTGAGACGGCGACCCTTTACTTGCAGGATTGGAAAGTACTCGCCATAGTGGAAATTGCGGTACCGATCAGGCGTGTACGAACGAGGGGGAACCATGCGGGAGACGGCGGCGGCGGCGGTCGGGGCGTTGGGCCGGGCGGCCGGTGCGGAGAAGGCGGCGCGGCAGGGCAGCGGCTGGTACGCGCGCTACCTGTGGGCGTTCGCGGCCGGGCAGCTGGTGCTGGTACCGGTGGCCGTGCTGTGGCGCGGGCCGGTCTCGGCGGTGGTGTTCGGCGTGACCAACGCGCTCCTGGTGACCGGGCTGAGCGTGTACGCGGCGCGGCAGCGGGTGGTGCGCCGCGGGTTCGGAGTGAAGCACGGGGTGCTGGTGGGGTCCTGGGCGGTGGTCTTCGCCCTGGTGGTCGTGCTGGGCTTCACGGTGTTCGGCCCCAGCGTGCCGTTCGCGGTGGGCGCCGCGCTGGCGTGTGCGCTGCCGCTCGCCGTGGGGGCCTGGACCGAGATGCGGGGTTCGGTATGACGGACGAGCCGACGGTGGACGCCGGGGCGCAGGAGGCGGCCGCGAAGCGTGGCGGCCATCCGCGGCACGATCTCGCGCCGCTGCTGAACGCGCCCGTACGGCTGTCCGTGGTGGCGGCACTGGCTCCGTTGGACAAGGCCGAGTTCGGTTTCGTACGGGACCTGGTCGAGGTCTCGGACTCGGTGCTGTCCAAGCAGGTCGCGGCGCTGGAGGAGGCGGGCTGGGTGGAGGTCCGCAAGGGCCGGGTGGGGCGGCGGCCCCGCACCTGGATCTCGCTGACCTCTGAGGGCCGGGTGGTCTACGAGCGGCATCTGGCCGCGCTGCGGGCCATCGCGTTCGGCAGCCCCTAGGCCGTCTCTTTCGGATCCTGCCGGGCCCGCGACGCCCGGCACCTCACCTCGCCGCGTTGTCGGGCCCGCCCCGGTACGTCCAGTACAAGGACGACCCTCCGCCTTGCGATGCTTCCCCTCGGCCCTGCGGGCCTGGGGAGACCCCATGCCGCCGGACACCGCGGGCTCGGCCGACAGGATCCGAAAGAGACGGCCTGGCCGTCGGAGCGGGAGGGTGGCGGTGACGAGCCGGCCGCCCTCGGGGTGGGGCCGGCGGTGAGGAAGCCGCCGCGGGCCTCGGAGAGTGTGGCGGGGTGGCCGCCGCCGTCGGCGATGCGGACCTCCGGGCCTGCGGGGACCGTGCGCGGGGTGACCCGTACGGCGGTGGCGGTGGCGGCGTGCTTGCCGATGCCGGTGAGGGCTTCGAGGACGATGCGGTGCGCGGTGGCCGCGACGTGGGCGGGGAGCCGGTCCTCCAGCCCCTTCTCGATGCCGAGGGCGACGGGCGGCCCGGGCCTCGACGACGATCCCGGTGGCGTGGTGGGCGACGAGGTCGTGGAGCTCCCGGCGAGGTCCAGGCGTTCGGCGGTGCGTACGGCGCGCAGGTCGCGCACGCGGTCGGCGGCGTGCGGGGCGCCGGGCCGGCGGGCCAGGCCCTGGCGGGTGGGGGTGCACGGGCGCGGCCCGGCTGCGCCGGAGCCTTTCGGGGCTCGGCCCCGGACCCCGCGCCTCAAACGCCGGCGAGGCTGAAATGGCCCCGGCTTCGAACGCGCGCAGGGCTGAAATGACCCGGGCATCGAACCGGGGCGGGGCTGGAATGGCCCGGCCTCGAACCGGCGCGGAGCCGAAACGGCCCGGACCTCGAACCGGGGCGGGGCTGGAACCGCCCGGGCATCGAACCGGGGCGGGGCTGGAACCGCCCGGGCCCAGAACCCGCGCGGGGCCGAAAGGGCCTCGGCTTTGGACCGGGGCGGGGCCGGAATCGCTCGGTGGGCGTCACGCCGAGGTGGCGGCGAGGCCGCTTTCCCGGGCCCGGGCGGCGTTTTCGACGCGGTTGCGGGCGTCGAGTTCGGCCTGGATGTTGGCCAGGTGCGTCTTGAGAGTTCCCCGGCGATCTCCGCGTTGGTCGGGCCGCGCGCGAGGCGGCGTACGACGTCGTGTTCCCGCTCGGTCCGGCGGCCTGGGTGCGCGGGGCCATTTCGCGCAGCAGCCGCACCGTGATCACCGGTGGGACGAGGGAGTCGCCGACGACTGCCGCCCGTGCCGCTTCAACCGGCATGGCCGGGCCGGCGTCCTTAAGGAGGAAGCCGGATGCTCCGCCGTGGAGCGCCGCGTGGACGTACTCGTCGAGGTCGAAGGTGGTGACGATGACGATGTGCGGTGAGTCGGGGCCGCAACCGCAGGTCACGGCACGCGCTCGCCCTTCCGCCCGGTCGCGGACCGGGCGGAAGGGCGAGCGGGACGGGCCGGTGGAGCTACATGCCTGCCGCGGCGCTCTTGATCGCGGCGGCGAAGGTGGAGACCTCGGTGTAGACACCGGGGTAGTTGGGCCGGGCGCAGCCCTCGCCCCAGCTGACTATGCCGACCTGGATCCAGGCGTTGTTGTTGTCGCGGCGGAACATGGGGCCGCCGGAGTCGCCCTGGCAGGTGTCGACGCCGCCCTGGGGCAGGCCGGCGCAGATCTCCTCGCTGGGGACGAGGGAGCTGCCGTAGGCGGCCTTGCAGGTGGCGTCGGAGACGAACGGGACGGTGGCCTTCATCAGGTAGCGCTGCTGGCTGCCGCCCTCGCGGGTGGCGCCCCAGCCGGCGACGGTGAAGGTGCCGTTGTCGTAGGCCTTGGTGTCGGCGATCTTGAGGGTGGGCAGGTTGATGGGCTTGGCCAGCTTGATCAGGGCCCAGTCCTTGCCGGTGCCGTTGTAGCCGGGGGCCTGGAGGACCTTGGTGGACTTGACCTTGATGGCGCTGGAGCTGTTGAGGTCGACGACTCCGGCGGTGGCGGTGATGGAGGTGTTGTTGCCGGAGCCGTTCACACAGTGGGCGGCGGTGAGGACGATCTGCTGGGTGTAGAGGGCGCCGCCGCAGCCCATGGAGAGGCGCACCATGAAGGGGAACTCGCCCTGCGCGGCGCGGGTGCCGCCCACGACGGGCGCGGTGCCGGCGGTGGCGGTGCCGGGCTGGAGGCTGACGGCGGCGAGGGCGACGGCGCCGACAGCGAGGGTGCGCTTCATGAACTGCACGAGGGTGGTCACAGTCAACACACTGCCTTTCGTGGGGGGTTGGGCTGTGCGTGTGCGTCATCGGGTGAATGACGGGTCCATGACACAACAGGCGTGTGGTGGACATCAAGAAGGCAATTTCGGCCAACTCCCGTCCACGCGACAGAGATTGCGGTAAGGAGGGCCCGATGACGGAGAACGGGGGGCCTGGCGGCCCCATCGGGCACGGATTTCCGCATCTGGCGACCGTGCGCGCCTCGATCACCGCGCTCTTCCGCCGGCTCTCGGCCGACGGGACCGACGGAACCGAGGGGGCCGAGGGGATCCACGCCTACGGCACGAGCATCACCCCCGCCGACGCCGCCTTCGACGCCACCGACGACCTGCACCTGGGTGCGCAGCGGGTGGCCGCGGCGACGGTGCGCGCGCTGCGGCTGCCCGACGCGCGCATGGTGGTGTCCTTCCGGGCGATGGAGGAGGCGGCGACCGTGGAACTGGCGGCGGGGCCCGAGTACTTCGTCGAGGTCAACGACCGCTTCCGCACCCACCGCCGGGACCTGGCGGCAGCGCTGTCGCACGAGGTCGCCCATGTCCTGCTGCACCGCCTGGACCTGCGCTTTCCCGGCACCGCCGAGAACGAGATCCTCACCGACACCGCCGCCGCGTACCTGGGGGCCGGCTGGCTTCTCCTGGACGCCTACCGCGAGGACGCGCTCACCCACCAGCACTTCGGCTACCTCACGCCGGAGGAGTTCGGCTACGTCCTGGCCAAACGCGCCGCCCTGTTCGGCGAGGACCCCGCCCCCTGGTTCACCAGCCACCGGGCGTACGAGGCCTACGTGCGCGGGCGCGCGCTCGCCGAGCGCGATCACCGCCGGGCCCCACTGGCGGCCGCCGGGCCGCTGGCGCGGCGCCGGTACGCGAGAGCGCGGCGCACCGGGGCCGCCGGGAGTGCCGGAGTCGCCGGGGCCGCTGGGGGCGCTGGGGGCGCTGGGGGCGCTGGGGGCGACGCTTCGGCGTACCGCTTCGAACAGGACGGGTCCGGGGGCGGGTTGCGGGTGAGCTTCCCGTGCCCGGTGTGTGCGCAGTGGCTGCGGGTGCCGGTGCGCGGGCGGCTGCGGGCCCGGTGCGGGCTCTGTCACTCCGTGCTCGACTGCCTCACGTAGGACCATTCATCACGCGGTCACGAAAAGTTTCCTACCGGCCAGTAGACAGGGGTGCGGTTCTCGCCAACTCTGGTCACGTACATGCCAATCCCGTGACCGAGGGAGCGCCCCCCATGCGCAGCATCCGCAGCCCCCGCATGCCCCGTACCGCCGCCGCAGTAGCCGCGGCCACCGCCGTCCTGACGCTGGTTCCGGCCACCGCCGCCCAGGCCGCGCCCGCCCCGGCGCCCGCGCCGGTGTCCGTATCCGCCTCCCCCGCCGCCTCGGCGCCCGGCGGCAACGCGGCGATCCTCGGCATCGACTACGCCACCTGGCAGCGGGACGTCGCCGCCGTCATCGACGCGGCCCGGCCCGCGATCGAGGCGCGCATCGCCGCCTCGCCCGCCGGCGAGAAGCCCGCGCTCGTCCTCGACATCGACAACACCTCGCTGGAGACGGACTTCCACTGGTTCTGGACCTTCCCGACCCCCGCGATCTCCAAGGTCCGCGCGCTGACCCAGTACGCGCACGCGCGCGGTGTCGCGGTCTTCTTCGTGACCGCCCGCCCGGGGATCATCCAGTCCCTCACCGAGCGCAATCTCAAGGCCGTCGGCTACCCGGTCTCCGGGCTCTACGTCCGCGACCTGCCCGACCTGTTCGACGAGGTCAGCGCGTACAAGACGGGCAAGCGCGCGGAGATCGAGGCGCGCGGCTACACGATCATCGCGAACATCGGCAACAGCGCGACGGACCTCGTCGGCGGTCACGCGGAGCGCACCGTCAAGCTGCCGGACTACGACGGCAAGCTCTCCTGACCTGCTGCGCGGCGGCGCCCCTGCGCGGGCCGTACGGCCGCAGGACCCGCAACCGACGGAATCCGAACAGGAAATGGACAACATGATGGGCCGGCTGCGGTTCAGCGAGTGGATGTAGCGGGTAGTCATAGGACATCGCACCGATGAAGACTCGGGCCCGACCCCTCGCCAGGGGGCCGGGCCCGCTTCCGTGTCAGCCCCGCACCCGCCGCCCGCGCCCGGGTACGGGCGCAGGCACGGGCACGGGCACGGCACGGCACGGTCACTGGCCCGGCTCGGCCTCGCCCGGGAGGTTCAGCTGCCAGGAGACGCCGAAGCGGTCGTTCACCCAGCCGAAGCGGGCGCTGAACCCGTACGAGCCGAGCGGCATCAGCTCCGAGCCCTGCTCGGCGAGGGCCCCGTAGAGGCGCTCGATCTCGGCCTCGCTGTCGCACTGGACGTACAGCGACACGGCGGGCGTGAAGCCGAACTCGTGCTTGGCCGGACTGTCGATGCACATGAACGTCTGTCCGGCCAGGGAGAAGGCGGCGTGGCGCACGGTCCCCTCCTCCCCGACCCCGGGTCCGCTCTCGTCGGCGCCGTATCGGCTGATGCCCAGCACCTCGGCGTCGTCGAACAGCGAGAGGTAGAAGGTCATCGCCTCCTCCGCCCGCCCCTCGAACATCAGAAACGTGGTGATCTTCTGCGGGCTCGGCGTGATGGTCATCGCTGGGTCCTGTCCCTTCGCTGTCCGGCGATCCGGCGATCCGGAGCTCCGGCGAACCGGTGCTCGGAGCAGACCCTAGGTCTAGCGCGCCCCGTACACCGGCAGCGGTGCCTGCGCCGCCGCGAGGAGTTTCAGTGTGGCCTCGCCCGCCTCCGCCGGGGTCCAGCGCGCGCCACGGTCGGCGGTGGGGCCCGGCCGCCAGCCCTCCATCACCGTGATCCGGCCGCCCTCCGCCTCGAAGACCCGGCCCGTGACCCCGGCCGAGGCGTCCGCGCCCAGCCACACCACCAGCGGGGACACGTTCTCGGGGGCCATCGCGTCGAAGGCGCCCTCCTCCGGGGCGGCCATGGTCTCGGCGAAGGTCCGCTCCGTCATCCGGGTCCGCGCCGCCGGGGCGATGGCGTTGACCTGGACCCCGTAGCGGCCCATCTCCTCCGCCGCGACCATCGTCAGGCCGAGGATCCCGGCCTTGGCCGCGCTGTAGTTGCCCTGGCCGACCGAGCCCAGCAGCCCGGCCCCGGAGGAGGTGTTGACCACCCGGGCCGCCACCGGCCGGCCCGCCTTGGCCTCCGCCCGCCACCACGCGGCCGCCGACCGCAGCGGCAGGAAGTGGCCCTTCAGGTGCACCCGCATGACCGCGTCCCAGTCGTCCTCGTCCAGGTTGACCAGCATCCGGTCCCGCAGGAATCCCGCGTTGTTGACCAGGGTGTCCAGGCGCCCGAAGGTGTCCACGGCCGCCGCCACCAGCGAGGCCGCGCCCTGCGACGTCGCGATGTCCCCGCCGTGCGCCAGCGCCTGCCCGCCCAGTTCCCCGATCTCCCGGGCCACCTGCGCCGCGGGGCTGTCCGGCCCCGGCAGCCCGTCCAGCCCGACGCCGAGGTCGTTCACGACGACCTTCGCCCCCTCCGCCGCGTAGGCCAGCGCGTGGGCGCGGCCCAGCCCCCGCCCCGCGCCCGTCACGATCACGACCCGGCCTTCGCACAGTCCCGCCATCTCAGCTCTCCTTGTTGACAGTTGCCGCGTCCAGGAACGCCGGGCGCTCCCCGCCCCCGTGCACGAGCAGGCTCGCCCCGCTGACGTATGCCGCCCGGTCCGAGGCGAGGAACACGGCCGCCTCCCCCACGTCGGAGGGTTCGGCGAGCCGCCCCAGCGGGACGGTGGCGCCGACCGACGCGATGCCGGCCTCGTCGCCGTAGTGCAGGTGTGCCAGTTCGGTCCGCACCATGCCCAGGACGAGTGAGTTGACCCGTACGTCGGGGGCCCATTCGACGGCCATGGACCGGGCCAGGTTCTCCAGTCCCGCCTTGGCGGCGCCGTATGCCGCCGTCCCCGGCGAGGGGCGGGTCCCGCTGACGCTGCCGATCATGACCACCGAGCCCCGGGCCTCCCGCAGCCAGGGGTACGCCGCCAGTGAGGCGGTCATCGGCGCGAGCAGGTTGAGCTCGACGACCCGTGCGTGGCGCTGCGCCTCGCCCTCTCCCAGCAGCCGGTACGGGGTTCCGCCGGCGTTGTTGACCAGGCAGTCGAGCCTTCCGTGGCGGCCGGCGACCGCGTCGAAGAAGTCGTGCACGGCGGCGGGGTCGCGCAGGTCGACCGGGCTGAAGGCGGCCCTGCGGCCGTCCGCCGCCACCTCTTCGTCCGGTGACCGCCGGGCGCAGACGACCACGTCCGCGCCGGCCGCGAGGAACGACCGGGCGATCCCGGCGCCGACGCCCCGGGTTCCTCCGGTGACGACGACAACCCTCCCGTCGAGCTCCATGGGCTGCTACCTTCCTCACCTAACAAATGTTTGGTGGAAAGGTAGCTGATCCGCTCATGGGTGTCTCCACCTCAAGCCCCGACAAGGGCATCGCGCTCGTCACAGTCGACTTCCCACCCGTCAACGCGCTCCCGGTGCAGGGCTGGTACGACCTGGCCGACGCCCTGCGGACCGCGGGCCGCGACCCCGAGGTGCGGTGCGTCGTGCTCGCCGCCGAGGGCCGCGGCTTCAACGCCGGCGTCGACATCAAGGAGATGCAGCGCGACACCGGACACGCCGCCCTGATCGGCGCCAACCGGGGCTGCTACGAGGCCTTCGCCGCCGTGTACGAGTGCGAGGTGCCGGTCGTCGCGGCCGTGAACGGGTTCTGCCTGGGCGGCGGCATCGGACTCGTCGGCAACGCCGACGCGATCGTCGCCTCCGAGGACGCCACCTTCGGGCTGCCCGAGCTGGACCGGGGCGCGCTCGGCGCCGCCACCCACCTGGCCCGGCTGGTCCCGCAGCACCTGATGCGCGCGCTGTACTACACCTCGCGCACCGCGACCGCCGCCGAACTGCACGCGCACGGCTCGGTCTGGAAGGTGGTCCCGCGCGCGGAACTGCGCTCCGCCGCCCTGGAACTGGCCGCCGAGATCGCGAAGAAGGACGGCTGCCTGATCCGGCTCGCGAAGGCGGCCATCAACGGGATCGACCCCGTGGACGTGCGCCGCAGCTACCGCTTCGAGCAGGGCTTCACCTTCGAGGCCAACCTCAGCGGGGTGGCCGACCGGGTCCGCGACACCTTCGGGAAGGAAGAGCGCGCATGACCGACAAGTCCATGACCCCCGAAGAGGTGGTCGCCCAGCTGCACAGCGGGATGACCATCGGCATCGGAGGCTGGGGTTCCCGGCGCAAGCCGATGGCCCTGGTGCGGGCACTGCTCCGCTGCGAGATCACCGATCTCACCGTGATCTCCTACGGCGGCCCCGACGTCGGCCTGCTCGCCGCCGCCGGCCGGATCCGCAGACTGGTCGCCCCCTTCGCCACCCTCGACTCCATTCCGCTGGAGCCCCACTTCCGGGCGGCCCGCGAGCGCGCCGCCTTCACCCTCACCGAGCTCGACGAGGCCATGTTCATGTGGGGCCTGCACGCCGCCGCCAACCGGCTCCCCTTCCTCCCCGTCCGGGCCGGCCTCGGCTCCGACGTGATGCGGGTCAACCCGGAGCTGCGTACGGTCACCTCCCCCTACGACGACGGCGAGGAGCTCGTCGCCGTCCCGGCCCTGCGCATGGACGCCGCCCTGGTCCACCTCAACCGCGCCGACCGGCTGGGCAACGCCCAGTACCTGGGCCCGGACCCGTACTTCGACGACCTGTTCTGCGAGGCCGCCGACGCCGCCTACGTCTCCTGCGAGCAGCTCGTCGAGACCGCCGAGCTCGCCAAGTCGGGCCCTGCGCAGTCCCTCCTCGTCAGCCGCCACTCCGTCACCGGGGTCGTGGAGACCCCGAACGGCGCGCACTTCACCTCCTGCGTGCCCGACTACGACCGCGACGAGGCCTTCCAGAAGCTGTACGCGACCACCCCCTGGACCGAGTTCGCCGACCGCTTCCTGTCCGGGGCGGGCGAGCACGACTACCAGCTGGCCGTCCGGACCTGGCACGAGGAGCAGCAGTGACGACCACCGCCCCCCGCAGCGTCTCCCGTGCCGAGTACTGCGTGATCGCGTGCGCCGAGGCCTGGCGCGCCAACGGCGAGGTGCTCGCCAGTCCGATGGGCCTGATCCCCGCCTTCGGGGCCCGGCTCGCGAAGCGCACCTTCTCCCCCGATCTGCTGCTGACCGACGGCGAGGCCCTGCTCGTCGGGCTCGACGGCACGGCCGAGGGCTGGCTCCCGTACCGGCGCCACCTGACGATGGTCACCGGCGGCCGGCGGCACGTGATGATGGGCGCCAGTCAGATCGACCGGTTCGGCAACCAGAACATCTCGTGCATCGGCGACTGGGAGCGACCGGCCCGCCAGCTCCTCGGCGTGCGCGGCGCCCCTGTCAACACCCTCAACAATCCGGTGAGTTACTGGATCCCCAAGCACTCCACGCGGGTGTTCGTCGAGCGCGTCGACATGGTGAGCGGGGTCGGCTACGACCGCGCGGAGGCGGCCGGGGTGACCCGCTTCCACCGGCTGCCCCGGGTGGTGAGCGACCTCGGCGTCCTCGACTTCGCCGGGCCCGGCCACTCGATGCGCCTGGCCTCCGTCCACCCCGGCGTCACCGTCGAGGACGTCCTGGCGGCCACCGGCTTCGAGCCGGCCGTCACGGGTGAGGTCCCGTACACGCGGGAGCCGACCGCCGAGGAGCTGCGGCTGATCCGCGAGGTGATCGACCCCGAGGGGCTGCGCGACCGGGAAGTGCGGGTCTGAGGCGATGGCGACGACGATACGGACGGCCTTCACCGAGCTGGTGGGGGTCGAGCACCCCGTCGTGCAGACGGGCATGGGCTGGGTCGCCGGCCCCCGCCTGGTCTCGGGCGCGGCCAACGCGGGGGCGCTGGGGATCCTGGCCTCGGCCACGATGACCCTGGACCAGCTGCGTTCGGCGGTCCGCGAGGTGAAGTCCCGTACGCCGGACGGGACGCCCTTCGGGGTCAACCTGCGGGCGGACGCCGGGGACGCGGCCGAGCGCGCCCGGCTGATCATCGACGAGGGGGTGCGGGTCGCCTCGTTCGCGCTCGCGCCCTCCAAGGAGCTGATCGCGCGGCTCAAGGACGCGGGCGTGGTCGTGATCCCGTCGATCGGGGCCCGGCGGCACGCCGAGAAGGTGGCCGCGTGGGGTGCCGACGCGGTGATCGTGCAGGGCGGCGAGGGCGGCGGGCACACGGGGGACGTGGCCACGACGGTGCTGCTGCCGCAGGTCGTGGACGCGGTGGACATTCCGGTGATCGCGGCGGGCGGCTTCCGCGACGGGCGCGGTCTGGTCGCCGCCCTCGCCCACGGGGCGGCCGGCATCGCCATGGGCACCCGCTTCCTGCTGACCTCGGACTCCACCGTCCCGGACGCCGTGAAGGCCGAGTACCTGCGGGCCACCGTCAAGGACGTCACCGTCACCACGGCCGTCGACGGGCTCCCGCACCGCATGCTCCGTACCGAGCTGGTCGATTCCCTGGAGCGGGCGGGTCGCACCCGGGCCCTGGTGCGGGCGGTGCGGCACGCCGCCGGTTTCCGCAGGCTGTCCGGTCTGAGCTGGCCGCAGATGGTCCGTGACGGCCTCGCGATGAAACACGGCAAGGACCTGTCCTGGAGCCAGGTCCTGCTCGCGGCGAACACCCCGATGCTCCTCAAGGCGTCCATGGTCGAGGGCCGTACGGACCTCGGCGTCATGGCATCGGGCCAGGTCGCGGGGGTGATCGATGATCTCCCGTCCTGTGCGGAGCTCGTCTCCCGCGTCATGGCCGAGGCACAACAGACACTCGAAGCACTCGAAGCACTGCACTCGCTCCGCACCCTGCCACCACCAGGGTGATCCCCCTTCTCCGTCACAGGAGTTGCCCCTATGAGCCGTGCCAGAATCCGCCTGACGACCGCGGCGGCCGCCGCCGCCCTCGCCGTCGGGATCCTGCCCGCCTCCGCGTACGCGGAGGCGGCACCCGGAGCCGGGGTCGGTGCCCGGTACCACCAGCAGCAGGCCGAAACGATCCGCCAGATCCCTCTCCAGGGCGCCGTCAACGTCCGGGACATCGGTGGCTACCGCACCTGGACCGGCGGTCAGGTCCGCCAGGGCCTGGTCTACCGCTCCGACGCACTGAGCAAGCTGACCGCAGCGGACGTCACCACCGTCGCCGGTCTCGGCCTCAAGAAGGTCGTCGATTTCCGCATCCCGATGGAGCTCCAGTACGACGGCGCCGACCGGCTGCCCGCTGGGCTCTCCCCCACCTCGCGACCGGTCAGTGACCTGGGCCTCTACGGAACCCTCGTCGGCGCGATCGGCAGCGGCGATCCCGTCACCCAGGAGCAGATGCTCGGCGGCGGCCGCGCCGAGGCCTACATGCGCGACATCTACCGCACCTTCGTGACCGGCCCCGAGAACCGGGCGCAGTTCGCGGCGACGCTGCGGGAGATCGCCGACGGCCGGCAGGGCCCGGTCCTGTACCACTGCACGTCCGGCAAGGACCGGACCGGCTGGATGAGCTACGTCCTGCTGCGCGCCCTGGCCGTCCCCGAGGACACCGCGGAGCGCGACTACCTGGCGTCGAACACCTTCCGCGCCGCCTACGACGCCCAGGTACGGGCGGGCCTGAGGCAGTCGGGCCGGATGCAGAACCCGGACCTGCTGATCCCGCTCCAGGAGGTCCGCCAGGACTACCTGGACTCGGCGACGGCGCAGATGGAGGCCGACTACGGCAGCTTCTACGGCTATCTGACGCAGGGCCTCGGCCTGGACCTGCGGACGCTGGCGAGGCTGCAGGACCGGATCGTCCGGTAGCGGACAGCACGACGCCGGGCGGCGCGTCCTGCGCTGCCCGGCGTCGTGGTGCGTACGTGTACTGCCGCGGTACGGAGATCAGACCGCGCGGCGGCGGCTCTGGCCACCGGAGCCGACCCTGCTGCGCGCGGAAGCCGCGGCGGCGCCACCGCCACCGCCGCCCGTCCCGCGTCGGCCGCGCTCGCCGGAGCCGCCCGCTGCGGCGCCGCCGCCCTGGCCACCGCGACGGGCCTGGCCCGAACCGGCGGCCGCCGGGGCCTGCCCGGAGGCACCCCCGCCGGAACGGCGGCCGCGGCCGCCGGCCGCGGGAGCGCCGCCCGTGGCGGAGCCGGTGCGCGGCCCGCCGCCCGAGCGGCGGCGCGAGCCGGAGCCCGTACCGGAGCCGGAGCGCGGCTTGGGCGCGGTCGGCTGCGGAACGTCCAGCACCACCGGGATGCCCGAGGGCTCCTTGGCGCCGGTCAGCCGGGCCAGTTCCTCGTCGGAGGACTTGATCTGCGCGGTGCGCGGGGAGATCCCGGCGTCCGACATCAGACGGGTCATGTCCCGCTTCTGGTCGGGGAGCACCAGGGTGACCACGCTGCCGGACTCACCGGCACGGGCGGTACGGCCGCCGCGGTGCAGGTAGTCCTTGTGGTCGGTGGGCGGGTCCACGTTGACGACGAGGTCGAGGTCGTCGATGTGGATGCCGCGCGCCGCGACGTTGGTCGCGACGAGCGCGGTGACCTCGCCCGTCTTGAACCAGTCGAGGGTGCGGTTGCGCTGCGGCTGGGAGCGGCCGCCGTGCAGGCCGGAGGCGCGGACGCCGTCGGCGAGGAGCTTCTTGACCATGCGGTCGACCCCGCGCTTGGTGTCGACGAACATGATCACCCGGCCGTCGCGAGCGGCTATACGCGTCGCCACGGCCTTCTTGTCGGTCTCGTCCATGACGTACAGGACGTGGTGCTCCATGGTGGTGACCGCACCGGCCGACGGGTCGACGGAGTGGCCGACCGGGTCGGTCAGGAACATCTTGACGAGCTTGTCGATGTTCTTGTCCAGCGTCGCCGAGAACAGCATCCGCTGGCCGCCGGCCTCGACCTGCTTGAGCAGCGCCGTGACCTGCGGCATGAAGCCCATGTCGGTCATCTGGTCGGCCTCGTCGAGGACGGTGATCGAGACCTGCGAGAGGTCGGCGTCACCGCGGTCGATGAGGTCCTTCAGGCGGCCGGGGGTGGCGACGAGCACCTCGGCGCCGCGGCGCAGGGCGCCGGACTGCCGGTTGATCGACATGCCGCCGACGACGGTCGCGATGCGCAGGTTGACGGCCGTGGCGTACGGGGCCAGGGCGTCGGTGACCTGCTGCGCGAGCTCACGGGTCGGTACGAGGACCAGCGCGAGCGGCGCCTTCGGCTGCGCGCGGCGGCCGGCGGTGCGGGCGAGCAGCGCCAGGCCGAAGGCCAGCGTCTTGCCGGAGCCGGTGCGGCCGCGGCCGAGCAGGTCACGGCCGGCGAGGGAGTTCGGCAGCGTCGCGGCCTGGATCGGGAACGGCTCGGTGACGCCCTGGGCGGCGAGGGTCTTCAGCAGCGCCTCGGGCATGTCCATGTCCGCGAACGCGTCGACCGGCGGCAGCGCCGGCGCGATCGGCTCGGGCATGGTGAATTCCTGGGGTCGGGCCACGGGGGCGGACTTCTGCCGTCCCGCGCCAGACTTCGGACGCCCCTGGGCCGCACCTCGACCCCGGGTGGGGCGGCGGCTGGGTCGTGCGGAGCTGGAGCTGGTCATGCGAGAAAGCCCTCCTGAAACCGACAGGTAAAACAAAGGTCGAAACAGCAGACAAGCCGGGGTCCGCACCTCGCGGTGCGGACCCCGGCATGCTGAAGTACTTAGGCGGGAACGATGTTCTCCGCCTGGGGGCCCTTCTGGCCCTGGGTGACGTCGAAGGACACGCGCTGGCCCTCCTGGAGCTCACGGAAGCCCTGGGTGGCGATGTTCGAGTAGTGGGCGAAGACGTCCGGGCCGCCACCGTCCTGCTCGATGAAGCCGAAGCCCTTTTCCGAGTTGAACCACTTCACGGTGCCAAGTGCCATTTTAAATCTCCTGAATAGGCGGCAAAGGGCCCCATCCGGAGATTCCGGCAAAACAATAAAAGCGCCTGCGGAGCATTCCCGTCAGGCGCACATAAAGTTCATGGGTACCACAACTGCAACGAGCTCTAAGCTAGCACACCCTCGGTCCGGCGGCGCCGGAGCAGTGGTGTGACCTGCGCCCTCCGGTCGGCGGCCCGCGGTGCGCCGACCGGCCCGGCGGGGGATGTCCGCGGGGCCGGAGCCCCTGTCCCCCTTGGGTCGAGGCCGGTCCGGGCCCGTGCGGACGATCTCCCCGGCCGCGCGGCCGGCTCCGCCTTCGGCGAAAAAGATTCACTCCTGCGGGTCGGTCCGGGCGGGCCGGCAGAGGCGGCGGAAGTCCCTGGCGGCCTCCGGCCCCAACTGGTTTGATCATGGGATGGCAGCGATCAAGGAGCCCTGGGGGCTCAGTGTGCTCGGCGCGGGCAGCGTGTCCGCCGAACCCCGGCTCGCCCACGTGGACCTGGCGGTCGATCTCCTCGCCCCGACCCCGAAGGCCGCCTTCGCCGAGGCGGGCGCGGCGGTGAACCGGCTGCGGGACGTCCTGCGCGAGCACGGCATACCGGACTCGGACGTGTCCGGCTCACGCCTGCAGCTCACCTCGCAGTACAAGGGCTACGGCGCGGAGCGGTCCTTCCTCGGCTACGCCTGCGTGGCCACCTACACCGTGCGGACGGAGGCACTGGCCCGGCTGGAGCTGCTGATCGAGGACGCGGTCACGGCCGGCGCGAACCGCGTCGACGCCGTGCGGTTCGAGGTGAACGACAAGCCCGCGATGCGGGACGAGGCCCGGCGCCGGGCGGTGGAGGCCGCCCGGCGCAAGGCCGAGGTCTACGCGGAGGCGTGCCGGGTGCGGCTGGGACCGGTCATCCACATCGAGGACGTGGACCCGGAGTCGGTGGGCGGCCACAGCCACGGCCGCCGCACGGGCGGGGACCCGGAGGACGACGGCGCCCTCACCCCGGGCTCGGTGCGCGTCGAGGCGGCCGTACTCCTCGGCTTCGGCCTGCTCCCGGACTGACCGGGGCCGGGGCCCGGGACCCGAGGGCGGGGGCCGGGGGCGGCCTACAGCCGCTCGATGATCGTCACGTTGGCCTGGCCGCCGCCCTCGCACATGGTCTGCAGGCCGAAGCGGCCGCCGGTGCGTTCCAGTTCGTGGAGCAGGGTGGTCATCAGCTTCACCCCGGTCGCGCCCAGCGGGTGGCCCAGGGCGATCGCGCCGCCGTTGACGTTGACCCGCTCCGGGTCGGCGCCCGTCTCCTTCAGCCAGGCGAGCACCACCGGGGCGAACGCCTCGTTGATCTCCACCAGGTCGATGTCGGCCAGTGACATGCCGGTCTTCTTCAGCGCGTACGCCGTGGCCGGGATCGGCGCGGACAGCATCCGGATCGGGTCCTCCCCGCGTACCGAGAGGTGGTGGATGCGGGCGCGCGGCCGCAGGCCGTGTTCCCGTACCGCCCGCTCGGAGGCGATCAGCATGGCCGCCGCGCCGTCCGAGACCTGGGAGGAGACGGCCGCCGTGATGGTGCCGCCCTCGACCACGGGCTTGAGGGTGGCCATCTTCTCCAGGGTCGTGTCCCGGCGCGGGCCCTCGTCCACGCTCACGTCCCCGTACGCCACCGTCTCGCGCGCGAAGCGGCCCTCGTCGATGGCCCGGATCGCGCGCCGGTGGGAGCGGAGCGCGAACTCCTCCATGTCCTGCCGGGTGATCCCCCACTTCTGCGCGATGAGCTGGGCGCCGTGGAACTGGTTCACCGGGGCGTCCCCGTAGCGGGCGCGCCAGCCCGCCGAACCCGCGTACGGTCCCTCGTCGAGGCCCAGCGGCTCCGCCGCCTGCCGCGAGGCGAAGGCGATCGGGATCATCGACATGTTCTGGGTGCCGCCCGCGACCACCAGGTCCTGGGTGCCGGACAGGACGCCCTGCGCCGCGAAGTGCACCGCCTGCTGCGAGGACCCGCACTGGCGGTCGACGGTGACCCCGGGCACCTCCTCGGGCAGGCCGGCCGCCAGCCAGGCCGTCCGGGCGATGTCCCCCGCCTGCGGCCCCACCGTGTCGAGGCAGCCGAACACCACGTCCTCCACGGCGGCCGGGTCCACCCCGGACCGCTCGATCAGTGCCTTCAGGACGTGCGCGCCCAGGTCGGCCGGGTGGACGGCGGACAGGCCCCCCTTGCGCCTCCCCACGGGCGTGCGTACCGCATCGACTATGTAGGCCTCGGGCATCGGGACTCCTCGGACGGTCGGGTCGGTCAGGTGGGGCGCAGTGCGATCCCGTCCAGCACCATCGACAGGTACTGGCGGGCGATCTCCTCGGGGCTGTGCTGTCCGCCCGGCCGGTACCAGGACGCCGCCACCCACACCGTGTCGCGCACGAACCGGTAGGTGAGGCGGATGTCGAGGTCGGCGCGGAACACCTTGGCCTCGACCCCCCGCTCCAGCGTCCCCAGCCAGGCCTTCTCGAACTTCTGCTGCGAGCCGGACAGGTAGTGGAAGCGGGGCTGGGCGGAGAGGGTGCGGGACTCCTTCTGGTAGATGGCGACGGCGGCGCGGTGCCGGTCGATCTCCCGGAAGGACTCGGTGACGAGGGCCTCGATGGTCTCCCTGGGGCCGAGACCGGCGGCGAGGACGGTGTCGTACCCGTCCCACAGTTCGGTCAGGAAGGCCGAGAGGATCTCGTCGAGCATCGATTCCTTGGAATCGAAGTGGTAGTAGAGGCTGCCGGCGAGCATTCCGGCGGCGTCGGCGATCTTGCGGACGGTGGTGGCGTTGTAGCCCTGCGCGGCGAAGACCTCGGCTGCGGTGTCGAGGAGTTCACGACGCCGTTCGGGGGACGCCGTCACCTGCGGCTGCTTCTTGGCTGTCGGCTTGTTCGTTGGCACGCGTCCATTCTCGGCCAAGGCATCCGCTAGGCGTGCTGGCTGCTGACCGACACCGTCTCGCCGGTCATGTACGACGAGTAGGCGCTGGCCAGGAAGACGATGACGTTGGCGACCTCCCAGGGTTCGGCGTACCGGCCGAAGGCCTCGCGGGCGGTGAGTTCGGCCAGGAGCTCCTCGCTGGTGACCTTCACCAGGTGGGGGTGCATGGCCAGGCTCGGGGCGACCGCGTTGACGCGTACGCCGAACTCCGCCGCCTCCAGGGCCGCGCAGCGGGTCAGGGCCATCACCCCGGCCTTGGCGGCGGCGTAGTGGGCCTGGCCGGTCTGGGCGCGCCAGCCGATGACGGAGGCGTTGTTGACGACCACTCCGCCGCCGCCGGAGGCCTTGAGGGCGCGCAGGGCGGCGCGGGTGCAGCGGAAGGTGCCGTTCAGGGTGACGTCGAGGACGCGGGACCACTGGGCGTCGGTCATGTCGACGAGGGCGGCGGTGCCGCCGAGGCCGGCGTTGTTGACGACGATGTCGAGGCGGCCGTGGGTGTGCTCGGCGAGTGCGAAGAGGGCCTGGACCTGGTCCTCGTCGGTGACGTCGCAGGGCAGTGAGGTGACCTGGTCCGCCCCGAACTCGGCGGCGAGGGCCTCCTCGGTCTCCTTCAGGCGGCGGGCGTGGGCGTCGCCGATGACGATGCGGGCGCCCTCCTCCAGGAGGCGGCGGGCGGTGGCTCCGCCGATCCCGGCCCCGGCGGCGGCGGTGACGACGGCGGTGCGGTCCTTCAGCAGTCCGTGCCCGGGGACATAGTCGGGGGTGTTCACGCCCGTACCTCCTTGGGAAGGCCGAGGATCCGCTCGGCGATGAGGGTCGTCTCCGGCCCGGTCCGGGCCCGGACGAGGCGGTCGCGGATCAGCGGCTCGGCGCTCGGCGGCTCGGCGAGGGCGCCGTCGGTCCGGGCGGGTTCGGTGGGAGCCCCGTGCTCGCGGCCGGGTCCGCCGCGGCCCTCGAGGGCGGTGAACCCACCGGCGAGGTGGGCCCGTTGCCACCCCCGGGCCCCGGTGCGGAACTCCTCGACGCTGCTCATGGCCGTACGTTAACCTACCAAACACTTGTTAGGGAAGCTTCCCCTCGTGAAGGACGGACGCCGCATGCCCGACGACCGCAGGCCCGACGACACACCCGGACCGGCGCCGGCCGAGCGGGCCGTCAACAACCGGGCCGAGGACCTCCAGGGCCTGCGCACCGGCACGGACTCGGTGTTCGGCCTGCACCACCTGGCGCACACGCACGACGCGGAGACCGCCGCGGACTCGCTCGGCGGCGTCGACATCGCCGCCACGAAGGAGGCGACCACCTGATGGAACTCACGCACACGGCGGACGTGGAGGCCTTCCGGGCCGAGGCCCGGGACTGGCTGCGCGCACACGTTCCGGCCCGGCCCCTGCCCTCCCTGGAGACCGCGGAGGGATTCGCGGCGCACCGGGAGTGGGAGGCGGTGCTGCACGCGGACCGCTGGTCGGTGGTCTCGTGGCCCGAGGAGT
This sequence comes from Streptomyces avidinii, assembly GCF_045161815.1. Classification (NCBI taxonomy): domain Bacteria; kingdom Bacillati; phylum Actinomycetota; class Actinomycetes; order Kitasatosporales; family Streptomycetaceae; genus Streptomyces; species Streptomyces avidinii. The sequence goes on along the minus strand of NZ_CP108863.1, from coordinate 6,345,517 downwards.
ACGGGGGCCGGGGCGCGGACATCGTGAAGTGGCTGGTGTTCGAGGAGGAGTACTGGGCCGCGGGCGCACCCGGCCGGGTCTCGCAGAACGGCATCAGCCTCCTCGCCCCCACCCTCTTCGACCATGCGGGCGCGCAGCAGCGGGCGCGCGTGCTCCCGTCGATGGCGAGCGGCGAGGTGATCTGGGCGCAGGCCTGGTCGGAGCCCGAGTCCGGGTCCGACCTGGCCTCGCTGCGGTCGCGGGCGGTCCGCACGGACGGCGGCTGGCTGCTGTCCGGGCAGAAGACCTGGTCCTCGCGGGCCGCCTTCGCGGACCGCGCCTTCGGGATCTTCCGCACCGACCCGGACGCCCCGCGACCGCACCAGGGGCTGACGTACGTGATGTTCGACCTGCGGGCGCCGGGTGTGACAGTGCGGCCCATCGGCCGCCTCGACGGCAAGCCGGCCTTCGCGGAGCTCTTCCTGGACCGGGTCTTCGTACCGGACGAGGACGTCATCGGGGAGCCGGGGCAGGGCTGGCGGATCGCCATGTCGACGACCGGCAACGAGCGCGGGCTGACCCTGCGCTCCCCCGGCCGCTTCCTGGCCGCGGCGGACCGGCTGGTGGGGCTGTGGCACGAGCACGGGGACCCCGCCGACTCCGCGCTGGGGGACCGGGTCGCGGACGCGGTGGTCGGGGCGCGCGCGTACGAGCTGTTCACCTGGGCGAACGCCGCCCGCTTCGCGGCGGGCGAGACGATCGGCGCCGAGTCCAGCCTGAACAAGGTGTTCTGGTCGCAGTACGACATCGCCCTGCACGAGACGGCCCTGGACCTGCTGGGCGCGGACGCGGAGCTCGCGGACGGCGCATGGGCCGAGCCGTGGGTGTTCTCCCTGGCCGGGCCGATCTACGCGGGGACGAACGAGATCCAGCGCGACATCATCGCCGAGCGGCTGCTCGGCCTCCCGAAGGGCCGCCGCTGATGCGCTTCCTGCCGACCGACGAGCAGTCGGACTTCGCCCGTACGCTGCGCTCGCTGCTGGGCTCGGCGCAGGTGCCGGCGACGGTACGGGCCTGGGCGGACGGCGATGCCTGGCCCGGGCGGGCGCTGTGGTCCCGGCTCGCGGGGACGGGGCTGTTCGCGCTGGCCGTGCCGGAGGCCTACGAGGGGGCGGGCCTGCTCCCGCCGGAGCTGTCCCTCGGCTTCGTGGAGCTGGGCCGGGCCGGGGTGCCGGGGCCGGTGGTGGAGAGCGCCGCCGTGTCGGTGCTGCTGGCGGAGCTGGCGGACGAGGCGCTCGCCAAGCGGTTCCTGCCGGGGCTGGCCCGGGGGGAGACCTCGGCCACGCTGACCCTGCCGGGCGGGGGCCCGTACGCGCTGGACGCGGACGCGGCGACGTACTGCTTCACGGTGTCGCCGACGGGCGAGCTACGGCTGGCGGGCGGTACGGGCGAGGCCGACGGTACGGGCGGCGCCGGAGCCTCGGGAGCCACCGGCGCCACCGGCGCCACCGGCGAGCCGATCCGGTCGACGGACCCGGCCCGCCGGCTCTGTCTGCCGACGGCCGACGGGGGCGAACTGCTGGCCGCGGGCCCGGGGGTGGCGCGGGCGGCGGAGGTGGCCGGACGCTGGGCCCGGCTGCTGACGGCCGCCCAGTGCCTGGGCGTCGGCGAGGCACTGCTGGCCAGGACGGTGGAGTACGCGAAGCAGCGCACGCAGTTCGGCACACCGATCGGGTCCTTCCAGGCGGTCAAGCACCGGCTGGCGGACACCCTGCTCGCCCTGGAGTTCGCCCGCCCGCTGGTGTGGGCGGCGGCCCTGTCCCCGGCCCCGGGGGAGGTGGCCGCGGCGAAACTGTCGGCGGGCGAGGCGTCCTACCGGGCGGCGATGACGGCGCTCCAGCTCCACGGCGCGGTCGGCTACACCGAGGAGCTGGACCTGTCCCTGTGGCTGCGCAAGGCCCGGCCCCTGCGGGACGCCTGGGGAACGCCTTCGGCCTGCCGGGCCGAGGTACTGCGGTCCCTCACACCACCGCGACGCTGACGTTCACGACGTACTGCTCCTCGACGATGCCGTCCGGGAAGAGCGGGTTCAGCAGCTCGCGTTCCCCGGCGAAGTACTCGCGGGTGCGGGCCTCGCCCAGGACCAGGAAGGCGGAGTGGCTGGCGAGGTTGGCCAGGTGGTCGTCCAGCGTGATGCGCCGGGACCAGGGCACCGACCGGGTGGTGAACTCGCCGAGCCCCTCGGGCAGCGTGCGGTGGGTCTCCCCCTTGACCTCGAAGAAGACCCGGAGCCGCTCCTCCTGTTCGGCGATCCACGGGACGGTGACGTCCGTGTCGTTCCACCAGATCGCGAGCGCGCCGCCGGGACGCAGCACCCGGCGGGCCTCGGGCACGGAGCGGGCCGGGTCGGTCCAGTGCCAGGCCTGGGCGTAGGTGAGCAGGTCGAACGCGCCGGTGGCCAGCGGCAGCCGGTCCCCGTCGCCGCGCACGATCGGGATCCCGGGATGCGTCCGGCGGAACTCGGCGGCCATCCCGTCCCCGGGCTCCACGGCGAGGACCTCGGCCCCGCGCTCGCGCAGGAGCCCGGTGGCGATGCCGGTCCCGGCTCCCACGTCGGCCACCCGGGCCCCGGCGAGCGGCCGCCCGGCGAGGGCCTCGACGGCATCGAAGAGGGCCGGGGGGTAGCCGGGGCGGTGGGCTGCGTACAGAGCTGCTGCTGCGTCGAAGGAACGGGCTCGTGTCGTCATGCGTCCATTGTTTTCGATCACACAACCGGCAACAAGATCGAGGTACTTGCACCATGCGAAGGACGATGACCACGGTGACCGTGTGCGCCGCGGCGGCCGCAGTGCTCACCGCCGCGGAGCAGAAGGTCGGGTACCCGGTGAACGTCGTTCCGGGCACGATCACGGGCCCCGACGGCAAGCTTCAGCAGGCCCCGTGCGTCATCAAGGTCGACGGGAAGAAGGTCGCGGAGAGCGACGGCGTGACAGCCGCGAAGGGCTGCTCCTGCACGATCGAATAGGCGCGTCGCGTCTCCCGGGCCCGGCGGGGCTCCTGGAGCCCGTCCGGCGGATCCTGCCGGACGGGCCCCAGGTTCCGGGGAGGGCTCAGCGCTTGAGCATGAAGGTGAAGTCGCCGGAGATCTTGCCGCCCAGCCGGACCGGCGACACGAGTTTCCCGTCCGCGATCAGTCTTTCGACCTCGGCCCGGGAAAGTCCGCAACCTTCAGCGATCACCCGCACCGGCCGGACGGGGATCTGCGCCGCGAAGCGGACCGCGACGTCGATCACCTCCCGGCCCAGGTGATCCGATCCGTCGGTGTCGAGCCGCCAGGCGTCGTCCCAGTCGAGGGCGATGCGATTGCGTCGCCGCATGACCGGATCCTGGAGCACCTCGGCCGCCAGGCCGGGGTCGTTGTCATGCATGCGGTCCAGGAGCTCAGGTCGTACGGAGCGCACGTTCATCCGCTCCAGGACCGTGAGCTTCGCGGTGTCCCCGCAAGCGGTACAGAGCACGAGCAGCCAGGCGTCGAGGAGCTTGTGGTTCGCGTTGACACGAAATTTGCCGTTCGCCCGGAAGCGCTCGGACGCGCACGCATGGCAGCGGCGGCGAACGAGCGGCAGGCAGGTGGGCACGACCGCCCAGTTATTGAGCACAGAAGTACACCGGTTTCAGTGAGAAGTCCGCAGCAAAAAGCAGCACGGCGCACATGTGCGACGCGCGACCGATCAGCGCTTGGGGGGTCTCACAGGGTGTACAACGGCAGGTCCTTGCCTGGACGACTCGGTTCGACGGCACGGTAGTGGCGCACAGCGACGCTGTTCCACTGGTTTTCGGAGACGCCCTAGGCCCGGTGGCGGCGCAGGGAGATCCGGCCGACGACGACGGTCTGGAGCAGGATCAGGGCCCCGGTGCCGAGCGCCGGCCAGCGCGGGCCGTCGGGGCGTCCGCCGACGGACCAGGCCGGTCCGTCGGGGTCCACGGTCACCTTCAGCCGGGCGCCGACCGGGAGGTCCTTCGCCACCGGGCCGGGCAGGTCGCGGCCCGCCTCGGTGCGCAGCCGCAGCGACGGGGCCGTGGTCGAGCCGTCCTCGACCACGGTCCGCTCGATCACGATCGCCTGTTCCTCGCGGCCGCGGTCGTGGAGGGTGTGCCGGTCCCAGGTGATCCCGCCGGCCACGGCGACGGCGACCGCGAGGAGCGCGACGGAGGTGCGGGCGACGAACTCCGCGTCGGTGCCGTGCGGGACGGCCGCGCCGAGGACGAAGACGGCCAGCAGGACGGGGATCCAGGCGCCCTCGGGACCCTGCAGCAGCCAGATCGCCGCGAACTCCCCTGCCAGGAGAAGGCAGTTGCGCAGGACGGCGCCCGGCAGTCTCCGTATCAGTTCAGCCATGGACACATCATGCCCGGGGGGCGGGTGGGATCCGCCACCCCATCCGTCATGCCTCCGCCGCGCGGACCCCCGCCACCCAGGCCCCGGCCGCCCGCAGCGCGGCGGCGCCCGCCGGGAGCTGCAGGCCCAGGAAGCCGTGGAAGACCCCCGGGTGCAGCTGGACCGCGCAGTCGACGCCGGCCCGCGCCAGGCGGCGGGCGTACGCGAGGCCCTCGTCGCGCAGTACGTCGCAGTCGGCGAGGACGATCAGGGCGGGCGGCAGGCCCGACAGGTCGGGGGCGCGCAGCGGCGAGACGTGCGGGTGCTCCGGGTCGCCGCCGTACCGGTCCCAGTACCAGGCCATGTGGGCGGCGGTGTGGAAGTGGCCCTCCGCGTACGTCTCCACGGAGGCGGAGTCCATCGAGGCGTCCAGCGGCGGATAGAACAGCAGCTGCCCGGCGACGAGTCCGGGTGCGCGCAGGGCGGTCACGGCCGCGAGGTTGCCGCCGCTGGAGTCCCCCGCCAGCACCACCCGGCCGGGGTCGCAGCCGAGCGCGCGGGCCCGGTCCCGGGCCCAGAGCAGGACGGTGAGCGCATCGTCGGGCGCGGCCGGCCAGGGGTGCTCCGGGGCGAGCCGGTAGTCCGCCGAGACGACCACCGCGCCCGCGGCCAGCGCCAGGGAGCGGCAGGTCGCGTCGTGGCTGTCGAGCCCGCACATCACCCAGCCGCCGCCGTGCAGGAAGATCACCAGCGGGCGGTCGGCCGGGCCGGGCGCGGGATCGTAGATCCGGACCGGGACCCCGCCCGCGACCGTGTCGGAGACCGAGGCCACGGCCGGGCCCGGGCGGCCGGATCCGGACGTCGCCGCCGCCCGCAGGGCGCGGGCGTCGCCCGGGCCCGGGAAGCCCGCCGTCATCGCGTCGCACAGCCGCCTGGCCTCCGGGGACAGCGGGTCCGTCGTCGGGAAGTCGGAGTCGAAGCCGGAGTCGGAGTCGAAGCCGGAGTCGGAGTCGGAGTCGCTCACGCGGCCGTCATCCCCCCGTCCACGGTGAATTCGGTGCCGGTGATGTACGAGGACGCGTCCGAGCAGAGGAAGAGGACGAGCTCCCCGACCTCCTCCGGGCGGCCGATGCGCCCCAGCGGTACGTGCGACCAGTCCCGGCCCGCGACCGCCTCGGCCACCATCGGGGTGTCGATGGCCCCCGGGTGCACCGAATTGACCCGGATCCGGTCCCCGGCGAGGTCGAGCGCCGCCGACCGGGTCAGCCCTCGCAGCCCGAACTTGGTGGAGCCGTAGGCCGCGTGACCGGGTATCCCGACCAGGCCGGCGGTGGAGGAGATGTTGACGATCGAGCCGCCCCCGCCCGCGCGCAGCACCGGCGCCACCGCCTGGATGCCGAGGAACGGCCCGAGCAGATTGACCCGCAGGAGCGCCTCGAACTCGTCGAGCCGCTGCCGTTCCACGTGGGCCGTACGCCACAGGGCCGCGTTGTTGACCAGGGCCGAGACCGTCCCGAAGGCGCGGACGGCCTCCTCGACCACCGTCGCCCAGCTCGCCGGGTCGGCCACGTCGTGGCGTACGTACAGCCCCTGGTCGCCGAGTTCTTCGGCCACCGCCCGGCCCTCGTCCTCCCGTACGTCGGTGACCACGACCCGGGCCCCGGCGCACGCGAACAGCCGGGCCTCGGCGGCGCCCTGGCCGCGTCCGGCGCCGGTGATCACGACGACCTTCCCTTCGAGGCGCTCCGCCACGGCTCAGCCCTCCAGCGCGCGGAAGTGCGGGATGACCTTCTCGCCCCACTGGCGGATGGTCTCCATGCAGACCTCCTGGGGGACGGTGCCCATCTGGATCAGGCACATCACCTCGTCGACGCCGATGTCGCGCAGCTGCTCGACGTAGGCGATGGCGGTCTCGGCGCTGCCGTACGCGTGCTCCGCGTTGTAGGTGCCGGTGTCGACGGGGCGGGCGGGGATGTTCGCCTCGTGCAGCCGGGCGACGAGTTCTTCCCGGCCCCGGGCCAGCGCGCCCGCGTGGTCCTCTTCCTCCGCGTACCCGGTCGGCTCGGGGCCGTTCCCGTACCAGTGGGCGATGGACTCGGCGAAGAAGCGCTGCCCGCGGGTGCCCAGTCGCAGGGCCCGCTCGGCGTCGTCGAGGACGATGGTCGGGCAGAGGGCGGAGAGGTGGTCGTTGACCTCGGTGGAGACCAGGCGCTCACCGGTGCGGGTCGCGATGGCCTCGTCGTAGACCTTGCGCATGGTGCGTACGTCGTCGGCGCCCGCGAAGCCCATCACCAGGGCCCCGATGCCGAGTTCGGCGGCCAGCTTGAGGGTGTCGTGTCGGGAGCAGGCCATGAACAGCGGCGGGTGCGGGTCCTGGACCGGGCGGGGCAGGATCGCGCCGGGGCCGATGTCGAGGGAGCCGTGCCATTCGAACGTCTCCTCCCGCCAGGCCGAGGAGAAGATCCGCAGGGCTTCCTCCGTCTGCGGGCCGGTGTCCTCGGTCCTGACCCCGTACATGGACATCTCCTGGCGGGTGGCGCCGCGCCCGGCGCCGATGTCGACGCGGCCGCCGCAGAGCACGTCGAGCATGGCCGCGCGCTCGGCGACGCGCACCGGGTGCTGGTAGCCGAAGGGCATGGTGACGACGCCGTGGCCGATCCGGATCCGGCGGGTGCGGGCGGCCACCCAGGTCAGGAAGATCTCGGAGGCGCTCATGTGCGCGTACTGCGTCAGGGAGTGGTGCTCGACGGCCCAGATCCGGTCGAAGCCCATCTCCTCGGCGTGGACGGCCTGTTCGACGCAGTCGTGGATGACCTGGCGTTCACGTTCGGGGGTGGGGTCGACGAGCTGCGCCTCGAAGATCATCGAGAACTTCACGGTGAGGTCCCTCCGTCCGGAGTTCGGGAGCACTCTTTCTAATAGGAATACTTCTAGCAGGCATACTCCGCACGGGGAAGGGCGCCGGGGGCCGGTCGTAGACTGCGCTGCGTGGCAGACGAGACGAACAAGCGCACGCTCCCCGCGACCAGCTGGGCGGTGCTCGGGCTGCTCTCCTTCGGAGAGGAGCTCTCCGGTTACGACCTGAAGAAGTGGTCGGACCGGTCGCTGCGGTTCTTCTACTGGAGCCCGTCCTTCAGCCAGATCTACAGCGAGCTCAAGCGGCTGGAGAAGGCCGGCTACGCCTCCTCGCGGATGGTCGCCCAGGACACCGGGACGCGCGACAAGCGGGTGTACCGGATCACGGACGAAGGCATGGCGGCCGTACGGGAGTGGGCCCGCGAGGCCCCCGTCGACCCGCCCGTCCTCAAGCACGGACCGATGCTCCGACTGTGGCTGGGCCACCTGCTGGAGCCGGAGCAGATGCGCGAAGTCCTCGGCCGGCACCAGGAGTTCGCGGAGAGCATGCGCCGTCACGCGGTGGCCGACGCGGAGAGCGCGCAGGACGAGAGCGCCTGGGCGTACCCGACGCTCACCCTCCGGTGGGCCGAGCGGTACTACGCCTCCGAGCGCGACCTCGCGGCCGCGATGCTCGACGACATCGACGCACTGGCCGCCGGGCGGGACGGGCGCGGGCGTACGCTCGGCCCATGACGGGCAGTGCGATCAACCTCCGCAAGGTGGAGGAGACGGCTCCGGCGCTCGTCAGCCTCTACAAGAGCGCCGGGGTCTCCCTGCGCAAGTACGGCCTGGAGGGCGGGCGGGCCGCGGTCTACCTGGTTCTGGACTACTCCGGCTCGATGCGTCCGTACTACGCGGACGGTAGCGTGCAGGCCCTCGCGGACCGGGTCCTGGGACTGTCCGCCCATCTGGACGACGACGCCCGGGTGCCGGTGGTCTTCTTCTCCACCGAGGTCGACGCGGTGGAGGAGATCTCCCTGGCCGGGCACGCGGGCCGGGTCACCGAGATAGCCGCCCGGCTGGGCCACATGGGCAGGACCGCCTACCACGCGGCGATGGACGCGGTCATCGACCACTACCTGGACTCGGGGTCGACGGCCCCCGCCCTGGTCGTCTTCCAGACCGACGGCGGGCCGATCAACAAGCTCGCGGCGGAGCGGTACCTGTGCAAGGCGGCCCGGCTGCCGCTCTTCTGGCAGTTCGTCGGCTTCGGCAACACGCGCAGCACCCAGTTCGACTTCCTGCGCCGACTGGACGAGCTGCCGGTTCCGGCGATGCGGGCCGTGGACAACGCGGGCTACTTCCACGCGGGACAGGACCCCCGGAAGGTGCCGGACGGCGAACTCTACGACCACCTTGTCGGGGAGTTCCCGGCCTGGCTGGCGGCGGCGCGCGGTGCGGGCATCGTGCGCGCCTGACCGGTGACGACCGGGGCCACGCGCTTTGATGGGACGCATGACGACGACCAACTGGGCAGCGTTCGAGAAGGCGGAGCCGGAGTTCGCGGCGGCCGTCCGGGCCCGCTTCGCGCAGTACCCCCACCATGTCCTGGCCACCCTCCGCAAGGACGGCTCCCCCCGGGTGACGGGGCTGAACGTCGGTATCCGGGGCGGGGAACTGTGGCTCGGGATGATGGCCGGCTCGATGAAGGCCAAGGACCTCCAGCGCGACCCGCGCTTCGCCCTGCACACCAATCCGGGCGAGGGCGAGAGCATGCCGGACGGGGACGTACGGATCTCCGGACGCGCGGTGGAGCTCCTGGACCCGCCGGAACTGCACCGGTACGCGGAGGAGACCGAGACCCCGCACCCGTTCCACCTCTTCCACGCCGACCTGACGGAGGTCGTCCACGTCGGCGTGGAGGGCGACGACCTGGTGATCCGCACGTGGACCCCGGGGCACGGCCTGCACACCCTGCGCCGGGGCGACGACGACGAACCGCCCCGGGAGGATCCGGCCGAAGGCGGTGCGGCCGGCTGATGGGACGGGGGGTGCAGGAAGGCCGGCTCGACGCGTGGACGTGGTCGGACGCGCTCAGGCTGTACGAGTGGGTCAGCACGTTCGTCGCCGTCGCCCCGCGCGGACACGACGATTGGTGGCTCGACGTGGGCGCACTCATGCGTCTCGAAACCCGGGACCCCCGGGGCTGGGAATCCGTCGACCCCTTCGAGGGCGAGGAGGAACGCCTCGACGATCCGCTGTTCCCGTGGCTGGAGACGCCCGCCACGCCCGCGGACGCGGACCGGTACCGGCCCAGGGCGGGCGAGCTCCCCCGGTCCTCGGCCCGGTCGCTGCTCGTCCTGCTCACCGTCGCGGCGAACAGTACGGACGTCTCGCGGACCCCGGGCCGGGAGGAGCGCCGGCCGGACCGGGAACGCCGCGCCGATGCGCTCCTCTCGCGCTTCCCCGACGGCACGCGCTTCCACACCGACCTCGGCGGGAAGGGCGACCGGCCCGACTTCTACGCGCTGTCCTCCCGCGGCCACGACCCCTTCAGCTCCTACGACTGGGACGCCGGGCTGATCGCCGTCAACGACGACGAAGTCGCCATGTTCTGGAACTTCCAGAACACCTGATCCGAGTGATCCGAGGAGGTCGACCACGGCCTAGATCCGCGGCTTCTTGTCCTTCCGGGCGAGGGCGGTCGGGTCCACGTCCACCCAGCTGCGGTCGATGTTGAGGGTGACCCCGCCGTAGGTGGCGTCGTGGTCGCCGCGGAACTGGTGGGCCCGGCGCGGGCCCGCCCACTTGGCGGTGCCCTTCGCCAGGCCCATGTCGGCGTCGCCCACGGTGGCCGAGAGGTTCCAGCGGGCGGCCCAGAGCACGTCGGGCATGGCCTGCGGGGCCTGGCGGTAGTGGGCGCTGAGGGCCTTGACCCCGGAACTCACGGAGACGTAGGCGGCGGAGCGGTAGCCCAGCTCGTGCAGCCGCTGCGTCCAGGCGGTCAGGTAGGCGACGACCGGGGCGTCCCAGGTGGCGCGGTCCGTGTAGTTCTCCAGGTCGTTGTAGAGCACCGTGCCCACGGGCAGCCGCAGCGACCGGGCCGCGTCCACCGCGCCCTCGGCGGCCTCCCGGCCCTGCGCGGCGGCCTCGGAGGGGTCGGTGGACAGGCCGGTGCCCGCGTTGTGCCAGGGCTGCGGGCCCACCCAGATGGGCATCAGGTGCCAGCCCGCGGCGGCCTGCCGTTCGACCCAGCGGGCCGTGAGCCGCGGCTGGGCGCAGGCCCGGGCCCGGCCGCCGATGTAGACGCCGATCGCGCCGAAGGGGGAATCGGCCCGCCAGGTGTCCATGGCCTTCTGGGTGGGGGCGGTGCAGGCGTCGAAGCCCTCGCCCTTGAAGGGTTCCTGGGCGCTACGGGGACCCGGGCCTCCGGCGGCCGGCACGGCGACGACGGGGGCCGTGGCGTGCGGGGTGTGCGGGGGCGCTGCGGCGCGCGCCTGCGCCAGTACCCGGCGTACGGCGTCGGGCGTGGCCCCGTAGGAGACGGTGGCCATGACCTCGGCCCGGCGCAGGGCGTACCGCAGTTCGTTGCTGTCGGAGCGGGGCGGGGCCTCGCGCAGGGTGCTCCAGGAGTCCACGGTGACGGTCGGGATGTCGGCGCGCTCCGGGGCCTTGCCCAGGGGTTCGAGGTGCAGGGTGCCGGCGCGGACGGCGACGGCCCGGCCGGTGCATTCGGCCTGGGTGCCGGCGTGGCCGAGGTACAGGGTGGGCAGGTCGAGGCGCACGCACGCGTCGGGGTTCCGATCGAGGTCGACGACCCGCCAGTCGGCGGGGAGGGCAACGCGCAGACCGTGGTACTCGACGATCCGGCCGCCGTCGCCGTCGCCGTCGTCGGCGGAGGGCTGGACGGGAATCAGCAGGGCGGCGCCGAGCAGGCCGCTCAGCAGCATTCGGATGGGGGCCATGATCCAGATGGGTACCAGACGGCGGGCACCTCAACTGTCGCGAGAGGCCCCGCAGATGCTCCGTCCGGCCCAGGGCCCGGCAGGAGCATCCCCGGCCCTTCCCCATCAGGTCACCCGCACGAGCGAATCGGGCTCGGCCCCGTCGGTCGGTACGCCGCAGGCCCGGGAAGCCGCGCCCGCCGGTCTCACCGCCCCGTCCGCGCCGACGGCGGCCCGGTGGAGATCAACTCCTTCAGCACGTGGTCCAGTTCGGTGGCCCGTACGCCGAGCAGGCGCTCGGTGTCGGAGGCGTCGAGGCGCAGCTCGCCGTCGTACTGGTAGGCCATCTCCGGCATCTCGGCCATCACCGGGTCCGCCGCAGCCGCCGCGTCGAGTTCCTCCCGCGTCGTGGTCCTGAGCCTCGGGCTCGGCGCGCCGGCGGCTGCGGCCAGTCGCCCCATCAGCTCCCTCGGGGACAGTTCGGAGGTGGAGGGCACGTGCCAGGCGCGGCCCCAGCCGTCTTCCCGCCCGCCGACCGCGATCAGGGTCCGCGCGACGTCTTCCGTATAGGACCAGGCGTGCGGCGCGTCGAGGCCGACCGGCAGCACGGCCTCCTCGCCGGCCAGTACGGCGGGCACGGCCAGGAGGGGGAAGAGTCCGAGGACGTCCGCCCCGAGGAAGTCACCGGCGCGCACTTCGGCGACCCGGACCCGCCCGGCCCGGTGCGCGGCCAGCGCCTCCTCCCACATGGCGGCGCGAACCCGTCCCTTGTCGGAGTTGGGCCTCATGGGCAGGTCGGGCGTGAGGGGGCCTTCGACGGGCCCGTACCCGTACACGTTGCCCAGCATCATGTAGTCGGTGCCGGTCCGCTCGGCGGCGGCGAGCAGTGAGGCGGCGAGGGGCGGAAAGGCGGTCCGCCAGTCCTGGTAGGCGGGCGCGGCCGCGTTGTAGAGGGTCCGGGCGCCCTGCAGCAGCTCGGCGAGCCGGTCGGTGTCGGTGATGTCGGCGGCGACCCGCTCGACGAGCGGAAGATCGGGCCCGCCGCCGCTGCGGGTGATGACGCGGACCCGCTCACCGGATGCGGCGAGCAGGCGCGCGGCGGCGGTGCCGATCGCACCGGCGCCCGTGATGACGTGCAGAGCCATGGTTGTACTCCTGTGCTGGTACGACGAGTTGCTGTTGTTGACAGGTCAACTCTCGTCCCGGGCGCGGCCGTACAGTAGTGGCTGGAATGCCAGCAATCCGGAGATTCGAGCCATGCCAATCGCTCCCCCGCACCGCGTCGCGGTCATCGCGTGCCCGCCGGTCACCACCTTCGACCTGTCGATCCCGGGGGTGGTGTTCGGCGCGACGACCCTCGGCGAGCAGCCTGCGTACGAGGTGACGGTCTGCACGCTCGTCCCCGGCGTGGTGCCGGCGCGGTACGGCACGGACGTCGTGGTGCCGCACGGCCTGGAGGCGGTGGAGCGGGCCGACACGGTGATGGTCACGGGGACGGCCGACCGGGAGGGCCCCGAACCCCAGGTACTGGACGCCCTGCGGGCCGCCGCCGCGCGGGGCGCTCGCATCGCCTCCATCTGCACGGGTGCCTTCGTCCTCGCGCAGGCGGGTCTCCTGGAAGGCCGCCGCGCCACGACCTTCTGGACGGCGTCCGCGGAGTTCGGGCGGCTCTTCCCCGAGGTCGACCTCGTGCCCGGCGTGCTGTTCGTCGAGGACGGCAGGGTGCTGACGTCGGCGGGCATGTCGGCCGGGATCGACCTGTGCCTGCACCTGGTGCGCCGCGACTACGGCGCCGCCGTCGCGAACACCACGGCCCGTCTGGTCGTGGCGGCTCCCGTACGGCCGGGCGGCCAGGCCCAGTTCATCGAGACCCCGCTCCCGCCCGAGCGCGGCACCTCCCTGGCGGCCACCCGCGCCTGGGCGCTGGCCCGCCTGCACGAGCCGACGACCCTGGCCGAGCTGGCCCGGCACGCGGGCACGAGCACCCGCACCCTGACCCGCCGCTTCCGCGCGGAAACGGGCCTCAGCCCCCTCCAGTGGCTGCTGCACCAGCGCCTGGACCGCGCCTGCGAGATCCTGGAGACCACCACCCTCCCGATGGACCAGGTGGCCGCCCGCAGCGGGCTCGGCACGGCGGACTCCCTCCGCGCCCACCTGACCCGCCACACGGGTCTGACTCCGAGCACCTACCGCGCCACGGCGCGGGCCCGACGGCCGTAGAGTCGAGGGAGCGGCCGAAGCCAGTTGCGTTGGCTTCGGCCGCCCTTTTGCCCTCGTCCGGTCAGGCCGCCCGACGGCGCAGCCACCAGGCGCAGAACGCGGCCAGCAGTCCGGAGAGCGCGAGGAAGATCCCGGTCTCGATCCACTGGAAGGTCCAGTAGCGGTCGGCGGGCTGGTAGTCGACCTCGATGTGGTGCTTCGAGGTGGCGAAGCACTCGAAGGGCTCCTTCTCGCGCTCCGCGCAGCCCTCGGCGCCGCGGACCTCCTTGCCGGAGGCGTCGAGGACCGTACCGAGATCGGACACGACCCAGACGCCGGGCTTGAGGACCCCGATCCGCAGGTGGGCGTCGCCTCCGGAGCCCTTCAGCTGGATGTGGTTCCCGTTCCAGCCGTCCTTCGGCGCACCGGACTCCTCGCCGCCGCCGACCGGCGCCATGACGAGGGAGCTGAGCGCGACATCGGTGTGCTCCGGCGCCATGAAGTGCGGGCGGATCGCGTAGGGCACGAAGATCTGCACCGCGAGGAAGACGGCGAGGGTCGCGGCCATCGCGGGCACGGTGCGCCGGATCAGGAGTCCGGCCGAGGCGCCGAGGGTGAAGGCGAACGCCGCGTAGCCGAGGGGGACGACCCCGCGGCCGCTGAACATCAGTGCGGTGAACCGGTCCAGGTTGACCCGGTCGATGGGACTCGCCCACCAGGTCACCAGGAGGCTGAGCACCCCGGTGACGGCGACGGCGATCAGGCCGACGGCCCCGAGCTTGACCAGGAGCCAGCGGCCGCGGGTGATGCTCTGGTTCCAGATGAGCCGGTGGGTGCCGGTCTCCAGTTCACGGGCGATCAGCGGGGCGCCCCAGAAGATCCCGATGATGCCGGGCGTGGCGAGCAGCAGGCTCGTGACGTAGTAGGTCAGGGTCTGGTACTCGACGACCAGGGCGTTCTTCGCCGATCCGCAGTCGCTGCCGCAGCCGGCGACGGTGCTGTCGTAGACCTCGCGCATCCGGAGGCCGGTGACCACGAGGAATATCGCGATCGCGGCCAGGACGGCGAGCGCGGCGAGGGTCTGGACGCGGTATTGGCGCCAGGTCAGCCAGATCATCGCTGGTTCTCCCGGGTGGGTCGGGGGCCGGGCCCGGCCGTGGCCTGACTCATGTAGGTGAGCACGAGGTCCTCCAGGTTGAGGGGCTCCAGGACCCAGGAGGGGTCCTGGACCGGCTTGTCGGAGCGCACGATGAAGGTGCTCTGCCGCTCGGTGTGGGTCTCCTGGATGACCTGAATGCCCTGGGGCAGGGTGGCCGCCTCGCGGCGGGCGGTGGTGAGCCGGAAGTGGGTGGCGAGCAGGTCGTCGACGTCGCCCGCGACCTGGACCCGGGAGGCGACCAGCGAGATCAGGTGGTCGCAGACCCGTTCCAGGTCGGACACCAGGTGCGAGGAGAGCACGACGGTGGTTCCGTGTTCGGCGACGACTTCCATCAGGCTCTGCAGGAACTCCCGGCGGGCCAGCGGGTCCAGGGCGGCGACGGGCTCGTCGAGGATCAGCAGCTCGGGCCGTTTGGCGACGGCGAGGGTCAGTGCCACCTGGGCGCGCTGGCCGCCGGAGAGCCTGCCCGCCTTCTGGGCGGGGTCCAGGCCGAGCTGCCGGATCCGGTCCTGCGCCAGCTGCGCGTCCCAGCCCGGGTTGAGCCGGGCGCCCAGCTGCAGGTGGTCGGCGATGGACAGCCCGGCGTAGGTGGGGGTGTCCTGGGCGACGAACCCGACCTTGGCGAGCTGCACGGGCCCGGAGGCGGGCCGGCCGCCGAGCACCTCGATGCTGCCGGAGGTCGGGCCGATCAGCCCGCAGGCCAGCTGCAGCAGGGTCGACTTCCCGGCCCCGTTGGGCCCGACCAGGCCGACGACCCGCCCGGACGGCACGCTCAGGGTGCAGTCGCTCAGCGCCTCTTTGCGGCCGTACCGCTTGCCCAGCGCGCGGGCTTCCAAGATTGCGGTCATTTCTCCTCTTCGATGTGCGGGTCCGTGCCGGTGCGGGCGCGGAAGGTGCTCAGGAACAGGGCCTCGATGCTCTCCTCGCCCAGCCCGGCGGCCCGCGCCTTGTCGAGCCACAGCTGCAACTCCCGGCGCAGCGGCTCATGCTCGGAGAGCGAGTCGTCGCTGAGCGTGCCGGAGATGAACGTGCCGACCCCGGGCTTCTTCGCGACCAGGCCCTCGTACTCGAGCTCCCGGTAGGCCTTGAGCACGGTGTTCGGATTGATCGCCACGCCGGCCGCGACGTCCTTGACGGTCGGCAGCCGGTCCCCTTCGGACAGCAGCCCCAACCGCAGGGCCTGACGGACCTGGTGGACGAGCTGCATGTACGGAGCGACGCCGGACCGGGCATCGAGGTGAAACTCGATCACTGTCCTCCTCTATTCATCTAGCTTCCTAGCACTATAGGACTCTACATATGCGGTGACTGTCAACCACCGTTCGAGCGGGCGAAGTTGCCCGGACCTCCGGGCTATTCGGCCTTGCTAGGTACCGGTAGTCAGCGTTACGGTGTACCAGTACTCAGCAACACCGAATAGCTCAGGGAGGAGGTGTTCCATGCCCAAACTGCTGACGGAAATGCTCAAGGGCACGCTGGAGGGCATCGTCCTCGCGACCCTGTCCGGCCGGCCCGCGTACGGCTACGAGATCACGGCATGGCTGCGGGAGCAGGGGTTCTCCGACATCGCCGAAGGGACCGTCTACGCGCTGCTCATCAGGGTCGAGAGGCGCGGTCTCGTCGACGTGGAGAAGGTCCCTTCCGAGAAGGGGCCGCCGCGCAAGGTGTACTCCCTCAACGCCGAGGGGCGGGAGTACCTCGAAGAGTTCTGGAGGACCTGGAGCTTCCTCACGGAACGACTGGACCAGCTCCGCGAAGGGGGCGAGTAACCATGTCCGATAGCGAGAAGAGCGGTTTCATCGCGAAGGTGATCGGACCGAAGAAGCGCTGGAGGGCGTACAAGGCGCGCGTCAAGGAGCTCCCCGAGAGCCGGCGCACGGCGGTCGAGGCGATCGAGCGGTACCTGATGCACTTCGTGCCGACCGACGGCGACAGCAACGCGTCGATGTTCGAAGACCTCGCCGACCTGTTCGAGCAGGCCGCGGCGGACGGAACGCCGATCCGCGAGATCGTCGGGGAGGAACCGGTGGAGTTCGCCGACGCGTTCGCCCGGAACTACTCGGAGGGCGGCTACGTCCCCGCCGGCGCGAAGAAGCAGCTGACCGAAGCCCTCGCCCGCGCCGAGGAGGCCGAGGAAACGACCGGGGGCACGGTATGACGGCGTTATGGACCGGCATGGTGCCGGTCGACGACACGGCCCTGGCCGCCACCGACACCGGCGGCCCCGGCACCCCCGTCGTGTACCTCAACGGCCACTTCGCCACCCAGGGGTACTGGCGGCGGGTCATCGCCGACCTGGGGCCCCGGTGGCGGCACATCACCTACGACGAGCGGGCCCGCGGCAGGAAGTCGAAACGCTCGGCCGAGTACTCCTTCGAGGCGGCCGTCCGGGACGTCGACGCCGTGCTCGCGGCCAGGGACGTGGACCGGGCGCTGGTGGTGGGCTGGTCCTACGGGGCGTTCGTCGGGGCCCACTGGGCGAGCCGCAATCCGGACCGCGCCCTCGGTGCGGTCCTGGTGGACGGCGCACAGCCGTACGACTGGCTCACCGAGGAGATGGAGCAGGGGATCCGCAGGTCCTTCAAGCGGATGGGCCCGCTCATGCCACTGCTCCGCCCGACGGGCCTGACCCCGCGGATGACCGCCGAGGAGATGGCGAACAGCAACATCGAGGTCGGCCGGCTCGCCCGCGAACGCGAACTGGGCCCCGTACTGGACGACATCACCGTCCCGGTGCGGTACGTACTGGCTTCGGGAACGCCCTTCGGGAGCAAGGGCGACGAGCAGGAACGGATCCGCGCCGGCCTCGACCCGGTGTTCCGGCGCAAGCCGAACATCCAGCTCAGCGCGAAGGCCCCCAGCAACCACGGCGCGATCCTGAGGAAGGACGCCCCGGCCGTCGCCACAGCCGTACGCGAGGTCGCCGCCCTCGCCCACGACGAGCGCCGGCGCCCCTACCGTGGAGGCCATGGAGTGGACCAGTGAGTCGATGCCGTATCTGACCGCGCGCCCGCCCGGCGCGGCGGACGCCTGGACGGACGAGGCCGCGGGGGCAGGGCGGCGGGGCAGTCAGCGCATCCTGCGCGCAGGAGTAACGGCAGCCACCGCCGCCGTTGCCGCCATGCTCGGCCTGGCGGCCGGAAGCACGGTCGTGGTACGCCGCAGGGTCATTGAACTCGATGGCGAGCCGACCGAGTTGACGGACACCTACTATCCCCCGGACATCGCCGCGGGAACCCCACTGGCCGGTACGGCGAAGATCCGCGGCGGCGCCGTGACGCTGCTGGCCGCCCTCGGGCACATCGGCGTACGGGTCGTCGAGGACGTGACGGCGCGGATGCCACGTGAGGAGGAACGTGAGCAACTTCGCCTCGGCGCGGGCGAACCGGTGCTCCGCCTGGCCCGCACCACCTACGACGCGGCGGACCGCCCGATCCAGGCGGACGTGATGCTCATGCCGGCCGGGCGCCAGCAGCTGCGCTACGAGATCAGGCTCGCTCCTTCAGAGCCCGGATGAACGGATCCCATGCGGCTGCCGGAAACACCAGCACCGGACCGGCACCCGCCAGCTTGGTGTCCCGGACGGGGACGACGCCGGGGAGGTCGTCGGAGACCTCCACGCACTCGCCACCGTCTCCGTTGCTGTACGAGGACTTGCGCCAGGACAGGCCGTTCACGTCTGCGCACATTTCGCATGCTCCTCCGCCACCGACTCGATCAAAACCAGGGACGCCTCCGGCGACAGCGCGGCAGCCCTGGCAAGATCGTATGACCTCCAGTGACGCGCAACCAGGGCCGGATAGTCGAGCAACTGCCCCGCGTGGGGCCCCTCTGTGTAGGCCGCGTCGGGTGCGTCAGCGAACTGCATGATGCGTACATACGCTCCCAGAGCGCCATGGGCACCCGCCGAGAACGGCACCACCTGCACGGTGATCCGGTGGGCGCGGATATATGACGAGATATGACGCAGCTGAGCAGCCATCACAGCGTGACCGCCGACTGCCGAACGCAGTACAGCCTCGTGCAGAACGACCCACAATTCGGGGGTAACCGGATCATCAAGAAGTCGCGCACGCTCTACGCGGGCCGCAACCAGGGAATCGACACGTTCCGCCAGTCCCGTGGGACTTGCGGCCCGAATTACAGCGCGGGCGTAGTCCCCTGTCTGGAGCAGCCCGGGAACCAACGTGGGGCCGTAGTCGAAGATGGCCGCCGCCAGGCGTTCCAACTCGGCCGCTTCGGCGAAGTACTCGACGTGCTTGGACTTGAACGCCCTGGCCAGGCGGACGAAGTAGTCCCCGGTGCCGAACACCTTGTCGATCAGCTCCGCGATCTCCGGACGCAGCCTCCGCGTGCCGCACTCCATCTGCCCGACGTACGCACCGCTCGTGAAGATCCGCTCGCCCAGACCGTCCTGGCTCAGCCCGGCCGCTTCCCGGTGACGCCGCAGCTCCTCGCGGGCGAACTCCTGCGGAGTCTGCGCTCCACCCAGATTCTTCGGCTTGGCCATGAGCCAACTCCCCGCTTCCGCAGTGCCCTTGCTCCACGAAAAGCGTAGTCCCCGCCGAGTCCACGAAACAGCGGAAGGCATTGATACGACTACGCAACGCCACAGCGCCGGCCGGGAAGAGGAAGGCCGCTGTCAGTGCCGCTGGTTAACGTGAGTGGTGTCAGTCGTAACCGAAGACACCACGGGGGATCACATGAAGCAGGCACACGGGCGCGGCAAGGCCGCCGCGATCGCCGCACTGACCACGGCGCTCACGCTGACGCTCGCGGTCGGAACGGCCCAGGCCTCATCGGGGGGCGAGATCATCGGGTACCCCGGGCCCGACGGGCTGATCTGGATACCCGAGCAGGCCGGTTCCAGCGGCTTCGTCTCGGGCGGCCTCTCGCCCCGGCTGGACACGTTCATCACCTTCGGCTGCGCGGGCGGCGGCACCATAGAGGTGGCCTTCCGCCTCGACAACCACCCGGACCGCAACCCTGCCCCCTTCACGGTCGACTGCCCCGAGAGCGACCCGGCGCGCGTCACCGTCCCCCTCGGCACCGGCCTCCAGGGCGGATTCGGGGCCTGGGTGACGGCCTCGGCCCCGTCCACCCGCTGGGGCGCCACGGTCGTCCAGCCCGAGTAGCCCCGAACACGCCACAGCGCCCGCCATCCCTGGTCGGGGACATGGCGGGCGCTGTGTCGGAGTTCCGCACACCGTTGTACGGACCGCATGAGGGGTCTCCCGCAGGGGAGGGGTACTGCCGACGACACGGGCCGCGCACCGACGGTCGGAGGCCGGCGCAGCCGGGCGAAGCCCGGGAGGCCGCCTGCGGCCGAGCGGTGCGAGCACGGCGTCCGGAAGGAGCCGTGGCGGGCGATGTGTCGGGAGTTCCGTACGCCGTTGTACGGACCGTATGAGGGGTCCCTCCCCCGGAGGGGAGGGGGGTACTGCTACGTCAGACGGTCAGAGAACGATCCGTCGGCTTGACCGGGTACGGGAGGGCGCTGCTGCCGGTCAGGAAGCGGTCCACGCCGCGGGCGGCCGAGCGGCCTTCCGCGATGGCCCAGACGATGAGCGACTGGCCGCGGCCCGCGTCGCCGGCGACGAAGACGCCGTCCACGTTGGTCGCGTAGGAGGCGTCGCGGTCGATGTTGCCGCGGGCGTCCAGCTCCAGGCCGAACTGCTGGACCAGGCCGTTCGCCTGGTCGGTGCCCGTGAAGCCCATCGCCAGGGTGACCAGCTGCGCGGGGAGGACGCGCTCGGTGCCGGGCTTCTGGACGAGCTTGCCGTCCTCGAAGGCGACCTCGATCAGGTGCAGGGACTGGACGTTGCCGTCCTCGTCGCCCTCGAAGTGGGTGGTGGAGACGGAGTAGACCCGCTCGCCGCCTTCCTCGTGGGCCGAGGTGACCTTGTAGAGCATCGGGAAGGTCGGCCAGGGCTGGTTGGCGTTCCGCTCCTCGCCCGGCTTGGGCATGATCTCCAGCTGGGTGACCGAGGCCGCGCCCTGGCGGTGGGCGGTGCCCACGCAGTCCGCGCCGGTGTCGCCGCCGCCGATGACGACCACGTGCTTGCCCTCGGCCGTGATGGGGGGCGCCATGAAGTCGCCCTCCTGGACCTTGTTGGCGAGCGGCAGGTACTCCATCGCGAAGTGGATGCCGTTCAGCTCGCGGCCCGGGGCCGGCAGGTCGCGGGAGACGGTCGCGCCCGCCGCGATGACCACCGCGTCGAACCGCTTGCGCAGGTCGGTGGCGGTGATGTCGCGGCCGACCTCGATGCCGGTGCGGAACTTGGTGCCCTCCGCGCGCATCTGCTCGATGCGGCGGTTGATGTGCACCTTCTCCATCTTGAACTCGGGGATGCCGTAGCGCAGCAGGCCGCCGATGCGGTCGGCTCGCTCGTACACGACCACGGTGTGGCCGGCCCGGGTCAGCTGCTGGGCGGCGGCCAGACCGGCCGGGCCGGAGCCGATGACGGCGG
This sequence comes from Streptomyces avidinii, assembly GCF_045161815.1. Classification (NCBI taxonomy): domain Bacteria; kingdom Bacillati; phylum Actinomycetota; class Actinomycetes; order Kitasatosporales; family Streptomycetaceae; genus Streptomyces; species Streptomyces avidinii. Next base: position 6,324,550 of record NZ_CP108863.1, on the reverse strand, counting down.
CGGTCTTGCCGGACAGCCGCTCCGGCGCCTGCGGGGTGACGTCGCCGTTGTCCCACGCCTTGTCGATGATCGAGACTTCGACGTTCTTGATGGTCACGGCGGGCTGGTTGATGCCGAGCACGCACGCCGACTCGCACGGGGCCGGGCACAGCCGCCCGGTGAACTCCGGGAAGTTGTTCGTCGCGTGCAGTCGCTCCGACGCGGCGGTCCAGTCCTCGCGGTACGAGAAGTCGTTCCACTCCGGGATCAGGTTCCCGAGCGGGCACCCGTTGTGGCAGAACGGGATGCCGCAGTCCATGCAGCGGCCGGCCTGCTTGCTGATGATCGGGAGCAGGGAGCCCGGAACGTAGACCTCGTTCCAGTCCTTCAGCCGGTCGGCGACGGGACGGGTGCAGGCGGTCTCGCGCGCGGTGGTGAGGAAGCCCTTCGGGTCAGCCATTGGTCGCCGCCTCCATCATCTTCTCCGTGGTCTCGGATTCCGAGAGTCCGGCGAGCTCAGCGGCGTCCTTGGCGGCGAGCACTGCCTTGTACGTGGTGGGGATGATCTTGCTGAAGCGGTCCACCGCGACGGACCAGTCAGCCAGGAGCTTCGCGGCCACGGTCGAGCCGGTCTCCTCCTCGTGGCGGCGCACCACATCGTGCAGCCACTGCTTGTCGGTGTCGGACAGGGCCTCGACGGCGCCCGCGTTCCCGACGTTGACGTTGTGCGGGTCGAGGTCGATGACGTACGCGACGCCGCCCGACATACCGGCCGCGAAGTTGCGGCCCGTCTCGCCCAGGACGACCGCCCGGCCACCGGTCATGTACTCGCAGCCGTGGTCGCCCACGCCCTCCGAGACGACCAGCGCACCCGAGTTGCGGACGCAGAAGCGCTCGCCGGTGCGGCCGCGCAGGAACATCTCGCCGCCGGTGGCTCCGTAGCCGATGGTGTTGCCGGCGATGGTGGAGTACTCGGCGAGGTGGTCGGCGCCGCGGTCCGGGCGGACCACGATGCGGCCGCCGGAGAGGCCCTTGCCGACGTAGTCGTTGGCGTCGCCCTCCAGGCGGAGGGTGATGCCCTTCGGCACGAAGGCGCCGAAGGACTGGCCGGCGCTGCCGGTGAAGGTCAGGTCGATGGTGTTGTCGGGCAGGCCCGCACCGCCGAACTTCTTGGTGACCCGGTGGCCGAGCATGGTGCCGACGGTCCGGTTGATGTTGCGGATCGCGACCTGGGCGCGGACCGGGAGGGCCGCTTCGGCGGTGGCGGCGTTCAGGGCCTCGGAGGCGAGCTCGATCAGCTCGTTGTCGAGGGCCTTCTCCAGACCGTGGTCCTGCTCGATCAGGGCGTGGCGCACCGCGCCGTCGGGCAGCTCCGGCACGTAGAAGAGCGGCTCCAGGTCGAGACCCTGCGCCTTCCAGTGCGTGACGGCCTTGGTGGTGTCGAGCAGCTCGGCGTGGCCGACGGCCTCCTCGATCGTGCGGAAGCCCAGCTCGGCGAGGATCTCGCGCACCTCCTCCGCGATGTACTCGAAGAAGTTGACGACGAACTCGGGCTTGCCGGAGAAGCGGTCGCGCAGGACCGGGTTCTGGGTGGCGATGCCGACCGGGCAGGTGTCCAGGTGGCAGACGCGCATCATGACGCAGCCGGAGACGACGAGCGGCGCGGTCGCGAAACCGAACTCCTCGGCGCCGAGCAGCGCGGCGATGACCACGTCGCGGCCGGTCTTGAGCTGGCCGTCCGTCTGGACGACGATCCGGTCGCGCAGCCCGTTGAGCAGCAGGGTCTGCTGGGTCTCGGCGAGGCCGAGCTCCCAGGGACCGCCCGCGTGCTTGAGCGAGGTGAGCGGGGAGGCGCCCGTTCCGCCGTCGTGGCCGGAGATGAGGACGACGTCCGCGTGGGCCTTGGAGACACCGGCGGCGACCGTACCCACGCCGACCTCGGAGACCAGCTTCACGTGGATGCGGGCGACCGGGTTGGCGTTCTTGAGGTCGTGGATCAGCTGAGCCAGGTCCTCGATGGAGTAGATGTCGTGGTGCGGCGGCGGGGAGATCAGGCCGACGCCCGGGGTGGAGTGCCGGGTCTTGGCGACCCACGGGTAGACCTTGTGGCCGGGCAGCTGGCCGCCCTCGCCGGGCTTGGCGCCCTGCGCCATCTTGATCTGGATGTCGTCCGCGTTGACCAGGTACTCCGAGGTCACACCGAAGCGGCCGGAGGCGACCTGCTTGATGGACGAGCGGCGCGCCGGGTCGTACAGGCGGTCCGGGTCCTCGCCGCCCTCACCGGTGTTGGACTTGGCGCCCAGCTGGTTCATGGCGATGGCGAGGGTCTCGTGCGCCTCCTTGGAGATGGAGCCGTACGACATGGCGCCGGTGGAGAAGCGCTTGACGATGTCGGCGACCGACTCGACCTCGTCGATGGAGATGGCCTCGCGGTCGGCCTTGAAGCCGAACAGGCCGCGGAGCGTCATCAGGCGCTCGGACTGCTCGTTCACCCGGGCCGTGTACTGCTTGAAGATGTCGTACCGGCGGTTGCGGGTGGCGTGCTGGAGGCGGAAGACCGTCTCCGGGTCGAACAGGTGCGGCTCGCCCTCGCGGCGCCACTGGTACTCGCCGCCGATCTCCAGGGCGCGGTGCGTGGCCGCGATGCCGGAGACGGGGTACGCCTTGGCGTGGCGCGCGGCCACCTCCTTGGCGATGACGTCCAGGCCGGCGCCGCCGATCTTGGTGGCGGTGCCGTTGAAGTAGGTCTCGACGAACTCGTCGTTCAGGCCGACGGCCTCGAAGACCTGGGCGCCGCGGTAGGAGGCGACGGTGGAGATGCCCATCTTGGACATGACCTTCAGGACGCCCTTGCCGAGCGCGTAGATCAGGTTCTTGATGGCCTGCTCCGGCTCCAGGCCGGACAGGAAGGTACCGGCGCGCAGCAGGTCCTCGACGGACTCCATGGCGAGGTACGGGTTGACCGCGGCGGCGCCGTAGCCGATGAGCAGGGCGACGTGGTGGACCTCGCGGACGTCACCGGCCTCGACCAGCAGGCCCACCTGGGTGCGCTGCTTGGTGGCGATGAGGTGGTGATGCACGGCGGAGGTGAGCAGGAGCGACGGGATCGGCGCGTGCTCGGCGTCCGAGTGGCGGTCCGAGAGGACGATGAGGCGGGCGCCGTTGGCGATCGCCGCGTCGGCCTCGGCGCGGATCTGCTCGATCCGGGCGGCCAGGGCCTCGCCGCCGCCGGAGACCCGGTAGAGGCCGGAGAGCGTGGCGGCCTTCATGCCGGGCATGTCGCCGTCGGCGTTGATGTGGATGAGCTTGGCCAGCTCGTCGTTGTCGATCACCGGGAAGGGCAGGGTGACGCTGCGGCAGGACGCGGCGGTCGACTCCAGCAGGTTGCCCTGCGGGCCGAGCGAGGACAGCAGCGAGGTGACGAGCTCCTCGCGGATGGCGTCCAGCGGCGGGTTGGTGACCTGCGCGAAGAGCTGGGTGAAGTAGTCGAAGAGCAGCCGGGGGCGCTCTGACAGGGCCGCGATCGGGGAGTCCGTACCCATGGAGCCGAGCGGCTCGCCGGCGGTACGGGCCATCGGCGCGAGGATGACGCGCAGCTCTTCCTCGGTGTAGCCGAAGGTCTGCTGGCGGCGGGTGACCGAGGCGTGGGTGTGCACGATGTGCTCGCGCTCGGGCAGGTCCGACAGCTCGATCTCGCCGGTCTCCAGCCACTCCGCGTACGGGGCGGCGGCGGCCAGCTCGTTCTTGATCTCGTCGTCCTCGATGATCCGCTTCTGGGCGGTGTCGACGAGGAACATCTTGCCGGGCTGCAGGCGGCCCTTGCGGACGACCTTGGCCGGGTCGATGTCGAGGACGCCGACCTCGGAGCCGAGGACGACGAGGCCGTCGTCGGTGACCCAGTAGCGGCCGGGGCGCAGACCGTTGCGGTCGAGGACCGCGCCGACCTGGGTGCCGTCGGTGAAGGTGACGCAGGCCGGGCCGTCCCAGGGCTCCATCTGGGTGGAGTGGTACTTGTAGAACGCGCGGCGGGCCGGGTCCATGGAGGTGTGGTTCTCCCACGCCTCCGGGATCATCATCAGCACGCTGTGCGGGAGCGACCGGCCGCCGAGGTGGAGCAGCTCCAGGACCTCGTCGAAGGAGGCCGAGTCGGAGGCGTCCGGGGTGCAGATCGGGAAGATCCGGTCCAGCACGCCCTCGCCGAAGGCCTCGGAGGCCAGCTGGGACTCGCGGGCCTTCATCCAGTTGCGGTTGCCCTTGACCGTGTTGATCTCGCCGTTGTGCGCGACGAAACGGTACGGGTGGGCGAGCGGCCACGACGGGAAGGTGTTCGTGGAGAACCGCGAGTGGACCAGGGCGAGCGTCGAGGCGAAGCGACGGTCGGAGAGGTCGGGGAAGAAGGGCTCCAGCTGGCCGGTGGTCAGCATGCCCTTGTAGACGATGGTGCGGGCGGAGAGCGACGGGAAGTAGACACCGGCCTCGCGCTCGGCGCGCTTGCGCAGCACGAAGGCCTTGCGGTCCAGCTCGATGCCCGTGCTCCCGCCCCCAGACTCCGTCCGGGAGGTGCCCCCTGAGACGAAGAGCTGGGAGAAGGCCGGCATGGTGGCGCGGGCGCCGTTGCCGAGCAGGTCCGGGGTGACCGGGACCTCGCGCCAGCCGAGGACCGTGAGGTTCTCCTCGGCGGCGATGGCCTCGATCTGCTCCACGGCGACGGCCTGTGCGGTGCCGTCGGCGGGGAGGAAGGCGATACCGACGGCGTAGCCACCGGCCTCGGGGAGCTGGAAGCCGGCCACCTCGCGCAGGAACGCGTCCGGGACCTGGCTGAGGATTCCGGCGCCGTCGCCCGAGTCCGGCTCGGAGCCGGTCGCGCCGCGGTGCTCGAGGTTCCGCAATACGGTCAGGGCCTGCTCAACGAGCGTGTGGGTGGCCTCGCCGGTGAGGTTCGCCACGAATCCGACGCCACAGGCGTCCTTCTCGTTGCGCGGGTCGTACATGCCCTGCTGGGCGGGGCGACCGTCCATGGGCGACCAGGCGGTGGTGCTGGGGCCGGTCGCGGAGTGCGTGGATGCGGAACGCATCGGCTCTCCCGTCGTCGTCGTGGCATATGTGCATAGCCGAGGGACGACGTTGGCCCTCTGCGAAATTTCGTGCAGATTACATGATGACGACAATCCCGAGAAGCGGATACGCCATTCCAGCATGCGGACACTGCACGAGGCAGAAAGAGGGAACTTTCGCGGCGCGCTACGGCTGTATCGCGGGGCGGAAGTCCCGGTGCAGGGCGGGCATCGTTGCCCGGAGCCCTGGTGTGATGCCCGGCGGACACGGATTCGAAACCGCCGAGTAACGGACTACTTATGTGGTGCGCTGCATAGTGTCTCACTCCAGCCGCGGTCAGCCTATGGCTCCACCGATCCAGGTTCCCAGGATGTACGTCACACCCGCGGCCGCGCCACCCAGCGCCAGCTGGCGTACTCCGCTGTACCACCAGGACCGGGCCGTGACCCGGGAGACGACCGCCCCGCAGGCGAAGAGTCCGGCCAGCGCGAGCAGCACCGCGGGCCACAGGGCCGTGGCCCCGAGCAGGTACGGCAGGACGGGGAGAAGCGCCCCCAGCGCGAAGGATCCGAAGGACGAGACCGCCGCGACCAGCGGCGAGGGAAGGTCGTCGGGGTCGATCCCGAGCTCCTCGCGGGCATGGATCTCCAGCGCCTGCTCGGGATCGCGGGACAGCTGCATGGCGACCTCGCGGGCGAGCGGCGGCTCGACGCCCCGGGAGACGTAGAGCTCGGCGAGCTCTTCCATCTCGTCCACCGGGTGCTTGCGCAACTGCTGCCGTTCCACGTCCAGTTCGGCGAGGACCAGCTCGCGCTGCGAGGCGACGGAGGTGTATTCACCGGCCGCCATGGAGAAGGCGCCGGCCGCGAGACCCGCCAGCCCGGTGATGACGACGGTCTGCGGGGCGACGGCGCCGCCGGCCACACCGGTCATCAGCGCGAGGTTGGAGACGAGCCCGTCCATGGCACCGAAGACGGCCGGCCGCAGCCATCCACCGTTGACGTCGCGGTGGGTGTGGTTGTCACGGTGGGCGGTGTGCAGTGGTGCTTCGATGTCGATGATGGACATGCGGCGTATCTCCCCAAATATGCGAACGGGCGGCGTGAGGCGTTCCGCTCCCCCTGAACACCTCGAAACTACGCACGATTTCCGCCGCCCGCCAGCAAGGAAGGCCGTACTTACCTGGGCTTTTGCGGATCGGCGACCGGGTGACGGGGGTGTACGCGGGGTGTTTCGCGACGAGCGACAAACCACATGCCATGGCACAAATCCCCCAGGGGCTCATGATGAGCCCCATCCAATGTGGGAGAGGCGCGCCATGGAGCCGGTGAAGCTGATTGCATGCAATCCGCAGGTCCTCCTCGAACGGGCCAGGGGCGCTCTTCTCGGACTCGCGGTGGGCGATGCGCTGGGCGCCCCCGCGGAGAACATGAAGCCGTCGGAGATCCGGGCGAAGTGGGGCCGCATCGAAGGCTTCGTGTCGGAGGACCCGGCGGGCACGGACGACACCGAGTACGCGATCTTCTCGGGGCTGCTGCTGGCCCGCCACGGCTCGGCGCTCACCGTCTCCCACGTGGAGCGGGCCTGGCACCACTGGATCGCCGACCTCGACGAAGGCCCGTTCCGGGGCGCCGGTTTCTCCGAGCGCGGCACCCTGGAGAACCTCCGCCGGGGCCTGGCCGCACCCATCTCGGCCCAGCACCGGCACGCCTGGTCGGACGGTCTGGCCATGCGGGCGGCGCCGTTCGGCGTCTTCGCCGCGGGCCGGCCGGCGGAGGCGGCCCGGCTGGTCGCCATCGACGGCTCGGTCAGCCACGACGGCGAGGGCATCTACGGCGGCCAGGCGGTCGCGGCGGGCGTCGCCGCGGCAATGGCGGGCGGCTCCCCGGCGTCGGTGGTCTCGGCGGCCCTGTCCGTCATCCCGTCCGACTCGTGGACGGCCCGCTCCCTGCGCCGGGCGGTCACCGCCGCCCCGCGCGGCGAACGGGCGGTGCGCTCGGCGGTGGTCATCGGCGGCTACCCGTGGACCGACCTGGCCCCCGAGGCGGTGAGCCTGGCCTTCGGCGCCTTCGCCGCGTGCCGGGGCGACTTCCCGTCCTCCGTCCTCACCGCGGTGAACATGGGCCGCGACGCCGACACCACGGCGGCCGTGGCGGGCGCCCTGGCCGGCGCCATGTCGGGCGCCGCGGCCATCCCCGCCGACTGGTCCTCGGCCATCGGCCCGGTCCGCGGCAGCTGCCTCCCCTCGATGCGGGGCTACCACGTCCTGGACATCGCGGACCTCCTCACCCCCGAATGCGAGGTCCCCCGATGACCCTCTCCCCGGACGACCTGACCACCACCGCACACCCCCTGCCCGAGGCCCCGCCGCAGCCCCCCGCGGCCCCGGCCGAGCGGCTGCCCCTGGGCCCGGCCTCGGGTACAGGACCGACTCCGTCGGAGCCCGGGTCCGGGGGCTTGTCCCCGGGTGGCCGAGCACCGGCCCCGGCCCCGCCGCGGGCGCTGCCGGGGCCGGCCCCGGCGAACCTGACCCCGGCCGCGGGGCCGCGTCCGGCGCTGCCCGAGCCGCCGCCGGCCCTGCCCCCGGGCACGCTGCGGGGCTCGGCGGGGGGCGGCCTCGCCCCCGCCCCCGGGACCGGGTCCCGGATCGTGGTCCGGACCGGGAACGGGACCGGGGTCCGCACCCCGGAACGCCCCGCCGAGCTCCCCGCAGGGGTCCCGGCAGGGGCCCGGCGCATCGAGGGCCTCCTCCTCGGGCTCGCCGCAGGCGACGCGGCCGGGTGGCCCGCCGCCCGCCACCGCGCCAGCCGGATGCCCGAGTGGACCCGCCGCCTCACCCGCGAGCTCGACACCTTCGCCGAGCAGAACGCCACCACCACCCTCCCCGTCCCCATCGCCCTCAACCAGCCCCCCGAACCGCTGCGCCTCGGCCCCTCCGACGACGCCGAATGGGCCGCCTTCGTCGCCGAGTCCGTACTCACCGCCGCCGGTGTGCTGCTCAGCGACCTCTCCCGGTCCCGCCGCATGCGCGCCGCCATCGACCTCGCGTGGAACGCCCTGGCCTCCGAGGTCGCCGCGGCGGCGGAACGCGCGCCCGAGGTCGAATCCGCCGTCCTCCCCCTCCGCGCCCGGATCTCCGTCCGCGCCGGGCTCGGCAACCTCGCCACCGGCCTGCGCCCGCCCGCCACCGGTCACGACAACCCGCACTACTTCGACGACGCCGCCTGCGTCCGTGCCTGCGTCCTCGCCGTCGTGCACCCCGGGGACGCCCGCGCCGCGGCCGACCTCGCCGAGTTCGACGCCCGCTACACCCAGGACGGCGACGGGGTGCACGGCGCCCGCGCCATGGCCGCCGCCATCGCCACCGCCCTCACCACCGCGGACGTCGACGCCGCCGTGGACGCCGCCCTCGCCCAGCTCCCCGAGACCACCGAGATCGGCCGCAACGCCCGGCACGCCGTCCGGCTCGCCCGCACCTACAAGGACGGCGGCGCCTTCGCCATCGTCCCCACCCTCGAACACGAGATCGTGGACCACGTCTACAGCTACGGGATCGCCGCCGCCGAGACCGTCCCCGTGGCCCTCGCCCTCGCCACCGCCGCCCGCGGCAGGATGGCCGAGGCCGTCCCGGCCGCCGCCTGCCTGTCCCGCGTCGCGGACTCCGCCCCCGCCCTGGCCGGCGCGCTGACCGGCGTACTCGGCGGCGGCGACTCGATCCCCGCCGCCTGGCGCGAGGCCTGCCGCACCCTCTCCGGCTGCGCCCTCCCCCGCCTCGCGGGTACCGACCTCGTGGAACTCGCCGCGCTCCTCGCGGCGACGGAACTCACCTCACCCAAGGGATGATTCGGACATGACGCTCACGTTGGAGGACCGGGCACTCGGAGCTCTCGTCGGAGCCGCCGTCGGCGACGCGCTGGGCGGCCCGGTGGAGGGCTGGACCCCGGACCAGATCGTGGAACGGCACGGCGGCAGGGTGCACGGCATCGTCGGCCCCTGGCACGAGAACTGGCGCACGGCCCGCCCCATCGCGCCGTACCACAAGGGCGACGGGCACGTCACGGACGACACCCTGATGACGCACGCGCTGGTCCGCGTCTACGAGACCGTACGGGACCACCTCGACGCCCATGCGATCGCCGAGCACCTGGTCCCCGACCTGATGTCCACGCCCCGCTGGATCCCCGAACTGGAGGCCGAGGCACTGCCGTTGCAGCGGATCTTCCTCGCCGAGAAGTGGATCGTGACCCGGCTGCACTACGCGCACGTCGACCCCCGCGAGGCCGGCAGCGGCAACATCGTCAACTGCGGCGCGGCGATGTACATGGCGCCGGTGGGCATCGCCAACGCGGGCAATCCGGCGGGCGCGTACGCGGAGGCGCTGGACATCGCCGGTGCGCACCAGTCCTCGTACGGGCGGGAGGCGGCGGGCGTGTTCGCGGCGGCGGTGGCGGCCGCGTGCGTGCCGGGGGCGACGGCCGCCTCCGTGGTGGACACGGCCCTGTCCCTGGCCAAGGACGGTACGCGCGCGGCGATCGCGGCCGTCCGCGAAGCGGCCGCCGGGCACCGGGACTTCGAGTCGGCGCTGGTCCCGCTGCGGGCGGCGGTGACCCCGTACGACTCGGTCGGCCCGGACTACCGCAACCCGTCGCTCGATGCCCGCCGGCCCTCCCGCCTGCACGCCATCGAGGAGCTCCCGATCGCGCTGGGGATGCTGCTGGTCGCCGGCGGGCGGTACGAGAGCGCGGTCCTCGGGGCGGTCAACTACGGCCGGGACTGCGACTCCATCGCCACCATGGCGGGGGCGATCGCCGGGGCCCTGGGCGGCGAGGCCGCCGTGCCGGCCGCCTGGGCGAAGCAGGTCGCCGAGGCCAGCCGCCTCGATCTGCACGCCCCGGCCGTGGCCCTGGCCGCGGTGGCCCGGGAGATCTTCGCCCTCGACCGCTCCCGCCGGCGATCGCACGAGTCGGCCTTCGCGGCGATCACGGCGGACCGGTGACGGGCACCGCCCGGCCGGCCCCGGACGCTCCCGCGCGACCGCCGGCCCTGCGGGAGCCGGTGGCAGACCCGGCGTCCGAGCCCCTGCGGCTCACGTGGGCCCAGCCGGAGGACCTGGTCGGGCACGAGCTGCGCCAGGCGGCCGAGGACGGCCGGGACCCGGCCGCCGCCCTCCGCGCCTGGCTCGCGGCGGGCGGCCACCGCGCCCCGGACCGCGCCGGCGCCTCCCCCACCCCCGCCCCACCGGAACTCCGCGCCCTGGCCACCCGCCTCCTGGACGCCCTGGCCCAGCTCCCGCCCGCCTCCCGAGCCGACGAACCCCAGTCCTGGCCGGCCATCGACGCTGCCTGCCGGACCGGACCGATGCCGGGCGCACACCCGACCGACACCGACGGCCGGACCGGCGGGCCGGGGCGGGAGCCGCAGCCGGCCGGCCGCGCAACCGCCGCTCCCGGGGACCGGGCCGTCCCGGCCCGCACCGCGCAGTCCCCGCCCACAGGGCGCAATCCCCGTCCCCCTGCCGAACCCCCGAACCGGGCGGCGCACCCGGCCGAAGGCCGGGAGGAACCCCCCGCCCCGGCCCCCGGCCCGCGCCGCGCAGCGAGCACCCGGACCGGCCGGGACACCCGCCACCCGGCGGCACAGCCACCTCCCCGCCCCGACGGCCGGACCCACGAGCCGCAGCCGGGCACCGGGCACACGGCCCCGCCCGCCCGGCCCGCGGGGCGGGAGGCACTGCCGCGGACCGGGGTGGAAGCCGCCCGGCTGCGGGCCCGGCTGGAAGCCGCGTGGGTGGGGCGGGCCGTCGGGTGTCTGCTCGGCAAGCCCGTCGAGAAGCTGCCGCTCGCCGGTATCCGCGCCCTCGCCCGCGCCGCGGGCAACTGGCCGCTGAACGACTGGTTCAGCGCACGCGGCGTACCGCCGGAGGTGCTCGCCGCGTACCCGTGGAACCGCCGCTCCGCCCCCACCTCCCTCGCCGAGAACATCGACGGCATGCCCGAGGACGACGACCTCAACTACCCCCTCCTCGGGCTGCTCCTGCTCCAGCGGCACGGCAAGGCCTTCACCACCGCCGACGTCGCCCGCCTCTGGCTCGACGAGCTGCCGGCCGGCCGGACCTTCACCGCCGAGCGCATCGCCTACCGCAATCTCCTCCTCGGACTGGAACCCCCCGCCACCGCCACCCACCACAACCCCTTCCGCGAGTGGATCGGCGCGCTCATCCGCGCCGACGTCCACGGCTGGACCAACCCCGGCGACCCGGCCGCCGCCGCGGCCCAGGCCTACCGGGACGCCGCCCTGACCCACACCGGCAACGGCATCTACGCCGCCCTCTTCGTCGCCGCCGCCACCGCCACCGCCGCCACCGGCCGGGCGGACGTCCACACCGCGCTGCGGGCCGGGCTGGCCGCCGTACCGCCCCGCTCCCGCCTCGCCGAGGCCGTCCGCTGCGGAATCCGGACGGCCGGGCAGGAAGCGGACTTCGATCTCGTCGTCGACCGGCTGCACGCCCGCTACGGGCACTACCACTGGGTCCACGCCGTCCCCAACACGGCCCTGATCGCCGCCGCCCTCACCCACGCCGACGGGGACTTCACCCGCTCCGTCTGCCGCGCCGTGTCCGGCGGCTGGGACACCGACTCCAACGGGGCCACCGCCGGCGCCCTGGCCGGACTGCTCGCCGGTTCCGCGGACGCCCTCCCGCACCGCTGGACCGCACCGCTCGGGAACCGCCTGGCCACCACCGTCCCCGGCTTCGACGGCATCGGCTTCGACACCCTCGCCCATCTCACCGCACAGGAGGCAGCACGCTCATGACGGCCATCGCCGTGCTCGGCAGTACGAACATGGACCTCGTCGCCTACGTCCCCAAGGCCCCCCGCCTCGGGGAGACCGTCACCGGCCGCGCCTTCCGCACGGTCCCCGGCGGCAAGGGCGCCAACCAGGCCGTCGCCGCCGCCCGCTGCGGCGGGCAGGTGGTGATGATCGGCGCGGTCGGGGCGGACGAGTTCGGCGTACGGCTGCGCTCCGCGCTCACCGCGGCCGGGGTCGACACCGCCCCCCTGCGCACCGTCGAGGGGGCCAGCGGCACCGCACACATCACCGTGGACGACGAGGGCGGCAACAGCATCATCGTCATCCCCGGCGCGAACGCCGCCGTCACCGGCCTGGAGGCGGGGGACGAGGCGCGGATCGCCGCCGCCGGATCCCTGCTCCTCCAGCTCGAACTCCCCCTCTCCGCCGTCCTCGCCGGAGCACGCGCCGCCCGCGCACGCGGCGTCCGTACGGTTCTCACCCCGGCCCCCGCCCAGTCACTGCCCGCCGAACTGCTCGCCGCCACCGACCTCCTCGTCCCGAACGAGCACGAGGCCGCCGCCCTCACCGGCCTCACCGACCCCCTCCAGTGCGCCGAGGCCCTGCTGGCCGACGTGCCCGAGGTGGTGATCACCCTCGGCGCGGCCGGGGTCCTGTACGCCGCCCGCGGCAGGGATCCGCTGACCGTGCCCGCGCCCCGGGTCAGGGCGGTGGACACCACCGCCGCCGGGGACACCTTCGTCGGCGCCCTCGCCGTGGCCCTCGGCGAGGGCCGTCCGATGCCCGGGGCGCTGCACTGGGCCTCGGCGGCGGCCGCGCTCTCCGTGCAGCGCCACGGCGCCCAGGACTCGATGCCGACCCGCGCCGAGACCGACGCCTTCGCCGCGGCGCGGCCCGGAGCCGCCTCGTGACGACCACCGGGCCGCTGGAAGGGCTCCGCGTGCTCGACCTCGCCACGCTGTTCGCCGGGCCGCTGGCCGCCACCCTGCTCGGGGACTTCGGCGCCGAGGTCGTCAAGGTCGAGCACCCCGGCCGCCCCGACCCCTCGCGCGGCCACGGCCCCGCCAAGGACGGCATCGGCCTGTGGTGGAAGCTGCTCGGCCGGAACAAGCGGACGATGACCCTCGACCTGTCCGCACCGGGCGGCCGGGACACCCTGCTGCGGCTGGCGGCCACCGCCGACGTGGTCATCGAGAACTTCCGCCCCGGCACCCTGGAGAAGTGGGGGCTTGGCTGGCCCGAGCTGTCCGCGGCCAACCCGCGCCTGGTCCTGGCCCGTGTCACGGCCTTCGGCCAGCACGGCCCGTACGCGCACCGCCCGGGCTTCGGCACCCTCGCCGAGGCGATGAGCGGATTCGCCGCGATCACCGGGGAGCCGGAGGGGCCGCCGACCCTGCCGCCCTTCGGGCTCGCCGACTCGATCGCCGCGCTGACCTGCGCGTACGCGGTGATGACCGCCCTCGCCGGGCGGGACCGCACCGGGCACGGACAGGTCGTGGACCTGGCGATCGTCGAGCCGATCCTCACGGTGCTGGGCCCGCACCCGCTCTGGTACGACCAGCTCGGCTACGTCCAGCCCCGCACCGGCAACCGTTCCACCAACAACGCCCCCCGCAACACCTACCGCAGTGCCGACGGGCGCTGGCTGGCGGTCTCCGCCTCCGCGCAGTCCATCGCCGAACGGGTCATGCGGCTGGTCGGCCGGCCCGAGCTGATCGCCGAGCCCTGGTTCGCGACCGGCGCCGGGCGGGCCCGGCACGCGGACGTGCTGGACGATGCGGTCGGCGGCTGGATCGCCCGGCACAAGGCCGAGGAGGTGGTCGCCGCGTTCGAGGACGCGGAGGCTGCCGTCGCGCAGGTCTACGACGTCCGGGACGTGATGGCCGACCCGCAGTTCGCGGCCCTCGACACGGTCACCGAGGTCGAGGACCCGGAGCTGGGCCCGCTCCGCATGCAGAACATCCTCTTCCGGCTCTCCGGCACCCCCGGCGGGATCCGCTGGGCGGGCCGCCCGCACGGCGCGGACACCGAGGAGGTCCTGACCGAGCTCGGCCTGACCGGGGCCGAGATCACCGCACTGCGGACCGAGGGAGCCCTGTGATCCTGACCTGGCTGTACGCGCCCGGCGACCGCCCGGAGGTCGTGGCCAAGGCCCTGGGCTGCGGGGCGGACGCCGTCATCGTCGATCTGGAGGACGCGGTACCGGCCTCACGCAAGGAGTACGCCCGCGCCGCGACCGCCGATCTGCTGGCCGACCGGCCCCCGGTCCCCGTCCACGTCCGCGTGAACGCCCTGGACTCCCCCTGGGGCGGCGCCGACATCGGTGCGCTGGGCGGGCTGCACGGCCTCGCGGGGCTGCGGCTGCCCAAGATCAACACCCCGGGGCAGATCATCGCCGTCGCCGACCGCACCGGCGGGGTGAGCCTGCACGCCCTGCTCGAATCGGCGGTGGGCGTGGAGCGCGCGTACGAGATCGCCTGCGCGCACCCCGCCCTGCGCGGGCTCTCCCTCGGCGAGGCGGATCTGCGGGCCGACCTGGCCGTCAGCGCGGAGACGGGCCTGGACTGGTGCCGTTCCCGGGTGGTGGTCGCGGCCCGGGCCGCGGGGCTGACGCCCCCGGCGCAGTCGGTGTTCCCCGACATCCGGGACGTGGAGGCGCTGGCCGTCTCCTGCGCCCGGGGCCGCTCCCTGGGCTTCTTCGGCCGGGCGGCGATCCACCCGCGCCAGCTCCCGGTGATCGAACGGGCCTACCTCCCGGCGCCCGAGGAGGTCAGCGCGGCCTCGGAGGTACTGAGCGCGGCGCGGGCCACCCCGGGGGCGCTGGCCCTGCCCGACGGCCGGTTCGTGGACCCGGCGGTCGTGGCCGCGGCACACCGCACCCTCGCCCTCGCCGCCCGCATGGCGGCCCGCTGACCCCGGCCCGCCGCCGGAACCGCCCGCGGCGCCGCGTCCCGGGGCTCCGCCCCGCACCCCGCGACGCGAACGCCGGCGAGGCTGTGTGCGGCTGCGGCCTCCGGGCCGGTCACGGCAGACGCAGCGAGAAGGGGGGTGCCGCGTATGCGGCACCCCCCTTCTCGGGCCCTTCGGGTCAGAGCGTTCCGGATCCCGGGGTACCACCCTCGGCGGGCTGCGCCTTGCGCAGATCGGCCTTGGCGGGCTCGCCCTTGGCCAGAGCGGAAACCTCCGCCTTGGCCTCGGCCCCGTCGGCGGCAGGGTCATCGGTGTCGGAGGACTTGTCCTCGGCCCCCGTGTCCTTCGTCTGCGACGAGGCCGTCTTGCCGCCGTCCTTGCCGCCGGAGGCACCCGTGTCCGGTTCGACGACTTCCTCGCGGCCCGGCCGCAGCTTCGCCGACAGGACCAGGTAGACGACCGCCAGGACGAAGACGACGATCGAGGTCCAGACGTTCAGGCGGAGGCCCAGGATGTGGTGCGCCTCGTCGACGCGCATGTACTCGATCCAGCCTCGGCCGACGCAGTACGCGGCGACGTAGAGGGCGAAGGCCCGCCCGTGGCCGAGCTTGAAGCGGCGGTCGGCCCAGATCACCAGGAAGGCGACGCCGACGCACCACAGCGACTCGTAGAGGAAGGTCGGGTGGTAGGTGCCGGCGTCCCGGTTCGGGCCCGCGGTGATCTCCACCGCCCACGGCAGGTCGGTGGCCCGGCCGTAGAGCTCCTGGTTGAACCAGTTGCCCCAGCGTCCGCAGGCCTGGGCCAGCGCGATACCGGGGGCCAGGGCGTCCGCCCAGGCCGGCAGCGGGATCCCGCGCAGGCGGCAGCCGATCCAGGCACCGACCGCGCCGAGCGCGATGGCGCCCCAGATGCCGAGTCCGCCCTCCCAGATCTTGAAGGCGTCGACCCAGTTGCGGCCCTCGCCGAAGTAGAGCTGGTAGTCGGTGATCACGTGGTAGAGGCGACCGCCGACCAGGCCGAAGGGCACGGCCCACACGGCGATGTCCGCGACCGTGCCCGGCTTTCCGCCGCGCGCGATCCATCGCCTGTTGCCGAGCCAGACGGCGACGAAGACGCCGATAATGATGCAGAACGCGTAGCCGCGGAGCGGGATCGGTCCGAGATGGATCACGCCGGTCGACGGACTGGGGATGTAAGCAATGTCCATGGCAGACATGACGCTACCCTGCCGGGCGGTACGGACCGCAACCCACCCGGCAGGACGAAACCAAATCCAGACATGGAACGGGCCGCGGTCAGTCCCCCGAGGAGCCGTTCGAGGACCGGGTGGAGGAGCCGTTCGCGGTCCCGGTCGAGGTCCCGTTCGAGGTGCCGCCGGATCGGCCCGCGGACCCGGCCGACGACCCGCCGGACGACGCGCCGGAGCCCGTCCGCGAGGCGGACGGCGAGGCCTTGGCCCCGTTCTTCCCCCCGGAACCGGGCGTCGCGCTGCTCGACGGTGACGGCTTCACGACCCCGCCGGCGGCTTCCACCTGCTCCTTCAGCTTCTGCGGGGTCACCTGGTTGGCCTGGTCGGAGAAGATGTCCTTGCCGTTCAGCAGCACGGTGGGCGTGCCCCGGAACTTTCCGGCCCTGAAGGCCTCCTGCGACTTGCCCACCCAGCTGTCGTGGGTGCCGTTCTCGACGCAGGCGCGGAACTCGGGGGTGTCCAGCCCGTCGACCTTGGCGGCGAGCTCCAGCAGCTTGGCGTTCTTGCCGTAGGCGTCGTCGACTTCCTGCGGCTGGTTCTGGAAGAGGACGTCGTGGTACTCGCTGAACTTTCCGGCGTCCTGCGCGCAGGCCGCCGCGTTCGCCCCCTTCAGGGAGCCGCTGCCGCCCATGTTTCCGTCGATGAGGGTGACCAGGTGGTAGTCCACCTTGAGCAGGCCCTTGGCCTCCAGCTCGTGGATGGTCTCCCGGTACTGGTCCTCGAACGCCTTGCAGGCGGGGCAGCGGACGTCCTCCCAGACGGTGAGGGTGGACTTGGCCTCCGGCTTGCCCGTCTGGATGGCGAGCGCGTCCTTGCCGGTGGCCCCGGAGGGGGCGACGACCGGGCCGCCCTTGGCGCTGCTGTCCTTGCCGGTGTTGGCCGCGATCACGCCGACGACGGTCGCCAGGCAGAGGACACCGACCACCGCCGACGCCACGATCAGGGTCCGCCGGCGCTTGTCCCTGGTCTTCTGCCGCTCGCGCTCCGCTTGGAGTCGCTCCCGGGCCGATCGTTTCGTCGCATCGCGGTTCGCACCGTCGTTCTTCTCGCTCACGCTCCGCCAAACGAAGCAGGGAGGCACTCGCGTGCCTCCCTGCTCGCCATTCCACCCGATCGGACTACAGAACCCGATCAGGTGTCCGTTTTGTCTCAGCTCCTGCGTACGCCTTCCGCAAGCTCGCCCGCCAGTGCCCGTACGGCGTCCAGCCCGCTCGGCAGGTCCGGCGCGTCCAGCAGCAGCTTCACGAAGGCCGAGCCGACGATCACGCCGTCGGCGAAGCCCGCGACCTCCTTGGCCTGGAGGGCGTTGGAGACGCCGAGGCCGACGCAGACCGGGAGATCGCTGGTGGCGCGGGTCCGGCGGACCAGATCCGCGGCCTGGTTGCCGACGGACTCGCGGGTTCCGGTGACCCCCATGAGGGAGGCGGCGTAGACGAAGCCGGAGCCGGCCGCCGTGATGGTGGCCAGCCGAGCGTCCTTGCTGCTGGGAGCCACGACGAAGACGGTCGCCAGACCGTGCTTCTGCGCGTGCTCGCGCCACAGGGCGGACTCCTGCACCGGCAGGTCGGGCAGGATGCAGCCGGCGCCGCCCGCCGCCGCCAGCTCGGACGTGAACCGCTCGACGCCGTAGCGGTCGATGGGGTTCCAGTAGGTCATGACCAGGACCGGGGCCCCGGTCGCCTCGTGCGCCTCACGGACCGTGCGGATCACGTCGGCGATCTTGACGCCGCCGCGCAGGGCGATGTCGTCGGCGGTCTGGATGACCGGCCCGTCGAGAACCGGGTCGCTGTGGGGCAGGCCGATCTCGACGACGTCCGCGCCGCCGGCGATGACGGCCTTGACCGCCTCGATGCCGCCGTCGACGGTCGGGAAGCCCGCGGGGAGGTAGGCGACGAGGGCGGCGCGGTCCTCGGACTTCGCCTTGGCGAGGGTGGCGCTCAGCAGCTCGATGTTGCCGCGCCCGTGCGTGGAGGTCACTTGTCGTCCCCCTCGGAGAACTCGTTGTCGGCGACTTCACCGTCGGTGTCGTACAGGTTGAAGTAGCGGGCCGCCGTGTCCATGTCCTTGTCACCGCGACCGGACAGGTTGACGACCAGCAGGCCGTCCTTGCCCAGCTCCCGGCCCAGGTCCAGGGCGCCGGCGAGGGCGTGCGCCGACTCGATCGCCGGGATGATCCCCTCGGTGCGCGAGAGCAGGCGCAGGGCCTGCATCGCCGCGTCGTCGGTGACCGCCCGGTACTCGCCGCGGCCGGAGTCCTTGAGGTAGGAGTGCTCCGGGCCGATGCCCGGGTAGTCCAGGCCGGCCGAGATGGAGTACGGCTCGGTGATCTGGCCCTCCTCGTCCTGGAGGACGTAGGAGCGGGAGCCGTGCAGGATCCCGGGCTCGCCGGCGGTCAGCGTGGCCGCGTGCTCGCCGGTCTCCACGCCGTGCCCGGCGGGCTCGAAGCCCACCAGGCGGACGTCGGCGTCCGGGATGAAGGCGTGGAAGAGGCCGATGGCGTTGGAGCCGCCGCCGACGCAGGCCGCGACGGCGTCGGGCAGCCGGCCGGCGCGCTCCAGGATCTGGCGGCGGGCCTCGACGCCGATGACCCGGTGGAAGTCGCGGACCATGGCCGGGAAGGGGTGGGGGCCGGCGACCGTACCGAAGAGGTAGTGGGTGCGGTCCACGTTGGCGACCCAGTCGCGGAACGCCTCGTTGATGGCGTCCTTCAGCGTCCGGGAGCCGGACTTCACGGCGATGACCTCGGCGCCCAGCATGCGCATACGGGCCACGTTGAGGGCCTGGCGCCGGGTGTCGACCTCGCCCATGTAGATGGTGCAGTCGAGGCCGAAGAGCGCGCAGGCGGTGGCGGTGGCCACGCCGTGCTGCCCGGCGCCGGTCTCGGCGATGACGCGGGTCTTGCCCATGCGCTTGGTGAGCAGCGCCTGGCCCAGCACGTTGTTGATCTTGTGCGAGCCGGTGTGGTTGAGGTCCTCGCGCTTGAGGAAGATCCGGGCGCCGCCGGCGTGCTCGGCGAAGCGGGGCACCTCGGTGAGGGCGCTCGGGCGGCCGGTGTAGTTGACCATGAGGTCATTGAGCTCGGCCGCGAAGGCCGGGTCGCCCTTGGCCTTCTCGTACTCGACGGCGACCTCGTCCACGGCGGCGACGAGCGCCTCCGGGATGAACTTGCCGCCGAAGTCGCCGAAGTAGCCCTCGGCGTTGGGGACGTGACCCTCCGGGTCCGGGATGAAGAACTCGCTGGACATGTCCAGTGCTCCTACGGGTGCGAGATGCGGCGGGTGGATTCACCGTATTGCGCCGCCCGCAAGCGCCGCGCACACCCCGCTGGGGGATGTGTGCGCGTACGGGTGCGGGACGGCCCGCGTCCGGAGCCGACGGCTCGGACGTCAGGCCGTACGGGGACTGCTCGCGGCGCGGTACGTCGGGGTACCGGACCGCGGCGGGCCCTCGTTACAGCGCGTCTCCGCGGCGCCATCGCATGCCGTTGACCTGACCGGGCTCGGAGCCGATCACATAGCGGACCCGCCGCCCGTGCACGCGCCGGGCCGGGGCGCGGCAGCCGCGGGGGCGGCAGCCGCGCGCCAGCGGCGCGTGCGCCGTCGGCACGCCGACCGCGCCGCGGCGGGCTGCCGGGGGCGCGGACTGCGTGCGGACGGAGGGGAGGTAGCGGGCCACGGGTACGGGTCAGCTCCGCCCGTGGCGCAGGGCGGGGTGGGCACCGGCGGCGACGAGGTCGGCCACGGCCGCCTTCGGGTCGCGGCCGGTCACCAGGGACTCCCCGACGAGGACGGCGTCGGCGCCCTCGTTGGCGTAGGCGATCAGGTCGTGCGGGCCACGGATGCCGGACTCGGCGATCTTGACGATGTGGTCCGGGATCTCGGGGACGACGCGCTCGAAGGTGGAGCGGTCGACCTTGAGGTCCTTGAGGTTGCGGGCATTGACGCCGATGATCTTGGCACCGGCGGCGACCGCGCGCTCCACTTCCTCCTCGTCGTGGACCTCCACGAGCGGGGTGAGACCGATGGACTCGGCCCGCTCGATGAGGGAGACGAGGGCCTCCTGCTCCAGGGCCGCGACGATCAGCAGGGCGAGGTCGGCGCCGTACGCGCGGGCCTCCCAGAGCTGGTACGCCGTGACGATGAAGTCCTTGCGCAGGATCGGGATGTCCACGCGGGCGCGGACGGCCTCCAGGTCGGCCAGCGAGCCGCCGAATCGGCGCTGCTCGGTGAGGACGGAGATGACCGCCGCACCGCCCGCCTCGTAGTCGGCGGCGAGCCCGGCCGGATCGGCGATGGCGGCCAGCGCGCCCTTGGAGGGGCTGGAACGCTTGACCTCGCAGATCACCTTGACGCTGTCGCCGCGCAGGGCAGCGACGCCGTCCTTGGCCTGGGGCGCCTTGGCGGCACGCTCCTTGAGCTCGTCGAGGCTCACGCGGGCCTGCCGTTCGGCAAGGTCTTCGCGGACCCCTTCGATGATCTCGTCGAGCACACTCACGCGAGCGGCCCCCTTCCGGGTCGATGACGGTCGGCCGCCTTGCAGACACGTACAACAACAAGGTCGGCATTCAAATGGTATCCGCAGGAGGCGTTGCCCTCCGCACGCGGTTGACGGCGTCCCAGTAACTGGACATTCGGAATCCGTGCTTCATAGGGCCTGCCCAAGGGGCTCAGGGCGCCAGTGCGGAGCCGAAAGAGAGATTTCGGACAAGGACGAAAACCAGTGCCAGTGCCCCGAGCGCCCACCAGTACCTCGGACGCAGCACGATCCTCGGAGTCGGCCCGCCGCGGAACGCGCGAACCAGCCACAGGGCCATGAAACCCGCGAAGACGAAGTAGCCCACGACCGCGAACGCATTCGCCCCGAAAGCAGCGATCAGATCGCCGTGCGCGAAAGCGTGCGCGCTGCGCAGACCTCCGCAGCCCGGGCACAGCACACCCGTCAGCCGGAACAGCGGGCACACCGGGTAGTGGCCGGGTTCGTTGGGGTCGACGGCCCCGACGTACGCGAAGGCGCCGACGACACCGGCCAGGTAGAGGGCCGGGACGGCGAGCCGCCGGGCCCTGGACGGCTGCCCGGCCGGGCCCACGGGCTCCGCGGGCATCGCGGGCACGGGCGCCGGTGACGGCGGGGCATCGGGGGTGCGAGAGGCGTCCACCTGCTGATTCTCTCCGCTCATGACAAAAGGCGCAGCCCGGCGGGGCCGCGCCTTTCGGCTGCTTCGCGCGCTCAGACCTTGGCGGGAACCTTGGAGGCGGCGATGACCTCGGCCAGGTCCTTGTGCGCCGGCTTCGGCGCGCCCATGCCCGCGGCCCGCATCCCGAGACCGACGACACCGCCGAGCGCGACGACGACGAGGCCGGCCCAGAAGCCGAGCGGGTTCGCGATCACCATGAAGGCGCCGGAGATGCAGAAACCGATGAAGGCGATGATGACACCGGTCCAGGCGGCCGGGGTGTGTCCGTGGCTAGTGCCCGCCATGAGTTGCTCCTCGTTGCTCTGTCGCGCTGCTGTGTCGAACGTGCGGTCTGTGTCGAACGCTCGGTGGCCATTGTCCCGTACCGGGCGGCTTCGCCGTCCAGGGGGGGTCGGGTCAGTGGGCCCGGTCGGCGCCCGGGTCGGTGGTCGGGTCCTCGCCGCGGTCCAGAGCCTTCCACAGATCTTCCGGCCGGTCCGGATCCACCGCCGCGGCAGTCCTCGTACGGGGGCTGCCGTCACGCTCGTAGCGGCCTCCCATCGAGGGCCAGCCCCGGCCGAAGCGCAGGGCCAGCAGCCCGGCGGCCAGGATCAGGGCCGCGCCGGCGGCAGTGACGTAGGGCCAGGTCGTCTGGGTCAGTCCGGCCACGTGCGCCGCGCTGTCGGCGGTCGTACGGGCGGCCTGCGCGTCCAGGGCCCGGCGGCCGTCGGCGCCGAAAAGGGCCGACAGGGCCGCGCCGAGGCCGCTGAGCGCCAGCAGCCCCGACACCAGCAGCCGGCTCCTGCCGCGTACGGCGAAGACGGCGACCAGCGCGGCGAGGCCCACGATGGCCAGCGCGGCGGGCAGGCCGGTGACGGCCCGCCCGTCGGCGGTCAGCTGGAGCGAATCACTGCCGATGGCGGCGGTGCCCCGGGCCCAGGTCCGGCCGGAGGCGAGCAGGACGACGGTCGCACCGAGTGCGCCGAGCAGCAGGGCGACGGCCACGCTGCGGCGGCCGCCGCTGCGCTCGCGCGCCTCGGGCTCGGCGTCGGCGTCGGCATCGGCATCGGTTCGGGGTGGGGGTACGGCACTCACATACCCCACTATCCCTTACGCCCTCAGGAGCCGTGGAGGCGGTTCGCCGCTCCCACCGCGCGCAGCACGGCGGCCGCCTTGTTCCGGCACTCGTTGTCCTCCAGCTCGGGCACCGAGTCGGCGACGACACCGGCCCCGGCCTGCACGTACGCCGTGCCGTCGCGCAGCAGCGCGGTGCGGATGGCGATGGCCGTGTCGGAGTCGCCGGCGAAGTCCAGGTAGCCCACGCAGCCGCCGTAGAGACCGCGGCGGGAGGGCTCCAGCTCCTCGATGATCTGCATGGCGCGGGGCTTGGGCGCGCCGGAGAGGGTGCCGGCCGGGAAGCAGGCGGTGAGCACGTCGAAGGCGGTCTTCCCCTCGGCCACGCGCCCCGTCACGGTGGAGACGATGTGCATGACGTGGGAGTAGCGCTCGATCGACATGAAGTCGACGACCTCCACCGATCCCGGCTCGCAGACCCGGCCGAGGTCGTTGCGCCCCAGGTCGACGAGCATCAGGTGCTCGGCGCGCTCCTTGGGGTCGGCCATCAGCTCGTCGGCGAGGTCGTTGTCCTCCTGCGGGGTCGCGCCCCGGTGGCGGGTGCCGGCGATGGGGTGGACCATGGCCCGCCCGTCCTCGACCTTGACCAGCGCCTCGGGGCTGGAGCCGACCACGTCGAAGCCGTTCTCGAAGCGGAAGAGGTACATGTACGGGGACGGGTTGGTGGCCCGCAGCACCCGGTAGACGTCCAGCGCGGAGGCGTGGCAGGGGGTCTCGAACCGCTGCGAGGGCACCACCTGGAAGGCCTCGCCGGCCCGGATCCGCTCCTTGATGTCCTCCACAGCCGCCTGGTACTTCTCGCCGCCCCACAGGGCGGAGAACTCGGGCAGCTCGGAGGCGGGGAGCGCGGCCGGGACGTAGGGGGCGGGGCGTGCGAGGTCCGCCTCCATCGCGTCGAGGCGGGCCACGGCGTCGGCGTACGCCTCGTCGACCCCGGAGTCCAGGTCGTTGTGGTTGATGGCGTTGGCGATGAGCTGGACGGTGCCGTCCCAGTGGTCCAGCACCGCGAGGTCGGAGGTCAGCAGCATGGTCAGCTCGGGCAGCTTCAGGTCGTCGCTGCCGTGCTCGCCGATGCGCTCCAGGCGGCGCACGATGTCGTAGCCGAGGTAGCCGACCATGCCGCCGGTGAAGGGGGGCATGGCGCCCGCGAGGTCGCGGGGGGTGTGCAGGGCCTCGACGGTGGCGCGCAGGGCGTCGAGCGGGTCGCCGTCGGTGGGTACGCCGACGGGCGGGGTGCCGATCCAGTGCGCCCGGCCGTCCCGGGCGGTCAGGGTGGCGTCGCTGCGGACCCCGATGAAGGAGTACCGGGACCAGGAGCGGCCGTTCTCGGCGGACTCCAGGAGGAAGGTGCCGGGGCGTTCGGCTGCCAGCTTGCGGTAGAGCCCGACGGGGGTGTCCCCGTCGGCCAGCAGCTTGCGGCTCACGGGGATGACGCGGCGGTCGGCCGCGAGCTTGCGGAACGTCTCAAGATCCATTTCGGGGGACCCTACCTAGTCGGCTGCGCGGAGGAGGACATCGTCGTCGAAGCAGGTGCGTGCCCCGGTGTGGCAGGCCGCTCCGACCTGGTCCACCCGGACGAGCACAGTGTCGGCGTCGCAGTCGAGCGCGACGGACTTCACGTGCTGGAAGTGGCCGGAAGTATCCCCCTTCACCCAGTACTCCTGGCGGCTGCGGGACCAGTAGGTGCAGCGGCCGGTGGTCAGGGTGCGGTGCAGGGCCTCGTCGTCCATCCAGCCGAGCATGAGCACCTCACCGGTGTCGTACTGCTGGGCGATGGCCGGGACCAGGCCGTCCGCGGAGCGCTTGAGGCGCGCGGCGATGGCGGGATCGAGGTTGCCGGGGCGGGGGGACGTACTCATGCAGCCATTGTGCCGGGCCCGGATGGGCGGAATGATCCATGTCCGCCTGATGAGCGGGCCCTCAGCGTGTTCCGGCCGTAGGCTGGCCCGCATGTCTACCCATGCGAAGCGTGAACGCCTGCTGCTGGCGGACCTGTTGGAAGCGGCGGGCCCGGAGGCCCCCACGCTGTGCGCCGGCTGGACCTGTCGGGACCTGGCCGCGCACGTGGTGGTGCGGGAGCGGCGGCCCGACGCGGCGGGCGGCCTGCTGCTGAACGTGCTGAAGGCCCGCCTGGACAAGGCGATGGAGGAGTACGCGGCCAAGCCCTACGAGGAACTGCTCCAGTTGATCAGGACCGGCCCGCCGAGGATGTCGCTGTACGCGCTGAAGCAGATCGACGAGGCGGCGAACGCGGTGGAGTTCTACGTGCACGCGGAGGACGTCCGGCGCGCCCAGCCGGACTGGTCCCCGCGGGAACTGGACCCGGTCTTCTCGGACACGCTGTGGTCCCGGCTGGAGAGGCTGGCCCGTCTGACGGGCCGCCGCTCGCCGGTGGGCCTGGTGCTGAGGCGCCCGGACGGGCGGACCGTGGTGGCCCACAAGGGCGCGCCGGTGGTCACGGTGACGGGGGAACCGGGGGAGCTGACGCTGTTCTGCTTCGGCCGCCAGGACGCTGCCGCTGTGGCGCTCGACGGGGAGAAGGAGGCCGTCGCCAAACTGACGGTGGCAGCCCTGGGCCTCTGACCCGGGTGCGGGCGGTTCCCCGCCTGCGGCCCGGTGGCCGCGCCCTTGCCCTGGCCGGGCGGTGCGGGTTCCGTCCCGCCTGCGGCCCGGTGGCCGCGCCCTTGCCCTGGCCGGGCGGTGCGGGTTCCGTCCCGCCTGCGGCCCGGTGGCCGCGCCTCAAACGCCGGCGGGGCTGGGTGGTGCCGCCCGGGCGGGGTCGGGTCCGGGGGGGGGGGGGCGGCGCCGCCGGGGGGTGTCTCCTCGGCTTGCGGACCGAGCGGTACGGAGATGCCGGGCGGCCGCGGATCCGCGTCGCCTGCGGGGACACCCCCCGCCGTCGCCACACCCCCACCCCGGCAGACCCGTATCCAGCCCCGCCGGCGTTTGAGGCGCGGGGTCCGGGGCGGAGCCCCAGGGGGCCGGGCCGCGCCCGGAACGGCACCCGCACCCGGGAACCGCATCCGGCAGCCCCGAGTGGGAACGGACTAGCGGACCGGGTGGCCCGCTTCGCGGAGGGCCGTTTTGACTTCGGCGATGCGGAGGTCGCCGAAGTGGAACACCGACGCCGCGAGCACCGCGTCGGCCCCCGCCTCGATCGCCGGCGCGAAGTCCGCCAGCCGGCCCGCGCCGCCCGAGGCGATCACCGGGACCGTGACGTGCCTGCGCACCGCCGCGATCATCTCGGTGTCGTAGCCGTCCTTCGTGCCGTCCGCGTCCATCGAGTTGAGCAGGATCTCGCCCGCACCCAGCTCCGCGGCCCGGTGCGCCCACTCGACGGCGTCCATGCCGGTGCCCCGGCGGCCGCCGTGCGTGGTGACCTCGAAGGTCCCCTCGGCCGTGCGGCGCGCGTCCACGGACAGGACGAGGACCTGCCGGCCGAAGCGCTCCGCGATCTCCTGGATGAGCTCGGGGCGGGCGATGGCGGCCGTGTTCACGCCCACCTTGTCCGCTCCCGCGCGAAGGAGTTTGTCCACGTCGTCGGCGGTGCGGACGCCGCCGCCCACCGTGAGCGGGATGAAGACCTGCTCGGCGGTGCGGCGCACCACGTCGTACGTGGTCTCGCGGTTCCCGGAGGACGCCGTGATGTCGAGGAAGGTCAGCTCGTCGGCGCCCTCGGCGTCGTACAGCTTGGCCATCTCCACCGGGTCGCCCGCGTCGCGCAGGTTCTGGAAGTTGACGCCCTTGACGACCCGGCCGTTGTCCACGTCCAGGCAGGGGATCACGCGTACGGCGAGGGTCATGCGGTCACCGCCCTGAACGCCTCGACCTCCACCTCGACGACCATGCCGGGGTCGACGAAGCCGGAGACGATGAGCATGGTCGCGGCGGGCCGGACCGCGTCGAAGAGCTGCTTGTGGGCGCGGCCCACCTCTTCGACGTCCCGGGCGTGCGTGAGGTACATCCGGGTGCGGACGACGTCCTCGGGGCCGAGGCCGGCCTCGGCGAGGGCCTTGAAGGCGACCTCGAAGGCCTTGACCGCCTGGTCGTACGGGCCGCCCGCATCGGCGGCGGTGCAGCCGGAGACCAGGACCAGGCCGTTGGAGAGGGCCACGGCGCGCGAGTAGCCGATGACGTCCTCGTAGGCGCCGCCGGAGGAGATTCGGCGGACGTCGGTGGAGGGGTTGCTCATGCGGAGACCACCTTCAGGGCTTCTTCCAGGGTGAAGGCCTTGGCGTACAGGGCCTTGCCGACGATCGCGCCCTCGACGCCCAGCGGGACCAGTTCGGACAGGGCCCGCAGGTCGTCGAGCGAGGAGATGCCGCCGGAGGCGACGACGGGCCGGTCGGTGGCGGCGCAGACGTTCTTCAGCAGCTCCAGGTTGGGGCCGGTCAGCGTGCCGTCCTTGCCGATGTCGGTGACGACGTACCGGGCGCAGCCCTCGGAGTCCAGGCGGGCGAGGGTCTCGTAGAGGTCGCCGCCCTCGCTGGTCCAGCCGCGGCCCTTGAGGGTGGTGCCGCGGACGTCGAGGCCGACCGCGATCCGGTCGCCGTGCTCGGCGATGGCCCTGGCGGCCCACTCGGGGGTCTCCAGGGCGGCGGTGCCCAGGTTGACCCGGGTGCAGCCGGTGGCGAGGGCCGCGGCGAGCGTGGCGTCGTCGCGGATGCCGCCGGAGAGCTCGACCTTGATGTCCATGGCGCCGGTGATCTCGGCGACCAGGGCGCGGTTGTCGCCGGTGCCGAAGGCGGCGTCCAGGTCCACCAGGTGCAGCCATTCGGCGCCGGAGCGCTGCCAGGCGAGGGCCGCCTCCAGCGGGGAGCCGTAGGAGGTCTCGCTGCCGGACACCCCGTGCACGAGGCGGACGGCCTGTCCGTCGCGGACGTCGACCGCGGGCAGGAGTTCGAGCGTGGGTGCGGTCATCACAGGGTCTCGATCCAGTTGGTGAGGAGCTGGGCGCCGGCGTCGCCGGACTTCTCGGGGTGGAACTGCGTGGCCCACAGGGCCCGGTTCTCCACCGCCGCCACGAAACGCTCGCCGTGGGTGGCCCAGGTGACCTTGGGGGCGCGGATCAGCGGGTTGGTGATTTCGAGGGTCCAGTCGCGCGCCGCGTAGGAGTGCACGAAGTAGAACCGGGCGTCGGCGTCCAGGCCCTTGAAGGCCTGGCTGTCGGCGGGGGCCTCGACGGTGTTCCAGCCCATGTGGGGGACGATCGGGGCCCTGAGCGGGCCGACCGTGCCGGGCCACTCGTCCAGGCCCTCGGTCTCGACGCCGTGCTCGATGCCGCGCTCGAAGAGGATCTGCATGCCGACGCAGATGCCCATGACCGGGCGGCCGCCGGAGAGGCGGCGGCCGATGATCCAGTCGCCGCGGGCGTCCTTGAGGCCCTTCATGCAGGCCGAGAAGGCGCCGACGCCGGGGACCAGGAGCCCGTCGGCGTCCATGGCCTTGTCGTAGTCGCGGGTGATCTCGACGTTCGCCCCGACGCGGGCGAGGGCCCGCTCGGCGGAGCGTACGTTTCCGAAGCCGTAGTCGAAGACGACGACGTTCTTGGTGGGGCGGACTGCGCTCATTCCCAAATTCCCTGGATTCGCAGGACTCCTGCGGCGAGGCACATCGCGGAGGCGAGGGCCAGCAGGATGATGACCGACTTGGGCATCTGCTGCTTCTGGAAGGAGTAGACGCCCCCGGCCAGGAACAGGCCGAGGACGATCAGGATGGTGTTCAGGCCGTTCACGGCTAGAGGGCGCCCTTCGTGGAGGGCAGGATGCCGGCCGCGCGCGGGTCGAACTCGGCGGCGTAGCGCAGGGCCCGGGCGAGGGCCTTGAACTGGCACTCCACGATGTGGTGGGCGTTGCGGCCGTACGGGACGTGGATGTGCAGGGCGATCTGGGCCTGCGCGACGAAGGACTCGAAGATGTGCCGGGTCATCGTCGTGTCGTACGTGCCGATCA
Organism: Streptomyces avidinii; assembly: GCF_045161815.1. Taxonomy (NCBI): domain Bacteria; kingdom Bacillati; phylum Actinomycetota; class Actinomycetes; order Kitasatosporales; family Streptomycetaceae; genus Streptomyces; species Streptomyces avidinii. The sequence continues at coordinate 6,296,289 of NZ_CP108863.1, read as the reverse complement.
TCGGCGCCATGTTCTCGGGCTCGGTGTGCACGAGGTAGGGGCGGCCGGACAGGTCGACGGTCACCTGGGCGAGGGACTCGTCGAGCGGCACGGTGCAGTTTCCGAAGCGGTAGATGCCGACCTTGTCGCCGAGGGCCTGCTTGAAGGCGGCGCCCAGCGCGAGCGCGCTGTCCTCGATGGTGTGGTGGCTGTCGATGTGCAGGTCGCCCTCGGTCTTGACGGTGAGGTCGAAGAGGCCGTGGCGGCCGAGCTGGTCGAGCATGTGGTCGTAGAAGCCCACGCCCGTCGAGACGTCGACCTGGCCGGTGCCGTCGAGGTTTATCTCGACGACGACGGAGGTCTCCTTGGTGGTCCGTTCGACCCGTCCGATGCGGCTCATGCGTGCTGCTCCTTCTTCAGTGCGCGAACCGCTTCCAGGAACGCGTCGTTCTCCGCCGGGGTGCCCGCGGTGACCCGCAGCCATCCCGGTACGCCGTTGTCCCGGACCAGGACGCCCTGGTCGAGGATCTTCTGCCAGGCGGTGTGCGAGTCCTCGAACTTCCCGAACTGGATGAAGTTCGCGTCGGAATCGGTGACCTCGAAGCCGATGGCCCGCAGTTCCACGACCAGGCGGTCGCGCTCGGCCTTGAGCTGCTCGACGTAGCCGAGCAGGGTGTCGGTGTGCTCCAGGGCGGCCAGTGCGGTGGCCTGCGTGACGGCCGACAGGTGGTACGGCAGGCGCACCAGCTGGACGGCGTCGACGACGGCGGGGTGGGCGGCCAGGTAGCCCAGGCGCAGGCCGGCCGCGCCGAAGGCCTTGGACATGGTCCGGGAGACCACCATGTTCGGGCGGCCCTCGATGAGCGGCAGCAGCGAGTCGCGGTGGCTGAACTCCACGTACGCCTCGTCCACGATCACCAGGGAGGGTTTGGCGGCCTGGGCGGCCTCGTAGAGGGCGAGGACCGTCTCGGCCTCTACCGCGGTGCCCGTGGGGTTGTTGGGCGAGGTGATGAAGACGACGTCGGGGGCGTTCTCGGTGATCGCCTGCTCCGCCGCCTCCACGTCGATCGTGAAGTCCTCGCGGCGCGGGCCGGAGATCCACCCGGTGCCGGTGCCGCGGGAGATCAGCGCGTGCATCGAGTAGGAGGGCTCGAAGCCGAGCGCGGTGCGGCCGGGCCCGCCGAAGGTCTGCAGCAGCTGCTGGATGACCTCGTTGGAGCCGTTGGCGGCCCATACGTTCTCCCGCGCGACCGGGTGCTTGCCGGTACGGGTGAGATAGGCGGCCAGCTGGGTGCGCAGCTCGACCGCGTCCCGGTCGGGGTAGCGGTTGAGGGTGCGGGCGGCCTCGGCCACGCGCTCGGCGATCCGCGCGACGAGCTCGGCGGGGAGCTCGTACGGGTTCTCGTTGGTGTTCAGCTGGACGGGCACGTCGAGCTGGGGGGCGCCGTACGGGGTCTTGCCGCGCAGCTCGTCCCGGATGGGCAGGTCGTCGATGCCGATGCCGGCGGCGGTCATACGGTGGGCACCTTCCATCCGAAGCGCGCCTTCAGGGCGGCGCCGTGCGCGGGCAGGTCCTCGGCCTCGGCCAGCGTCACCACGTGGTGGGTGACCTCGGCGAGGGCGTCCCGCGTGTAGTCGACGATGTGGATGCCGCGCAGGAAGGACTGCACGGACAGGCCGGAGGAGTGGCAGGCGCAGCCGCCGGTGGGCAGCACGTGGTTCGACCCGGCGCAGTAGTCGCCGAGCGAGACCGGGGCCCACGGGCCGACGAAGATCGCGCCGGCGTTGCGTACGCGGGCGGCCCAGGCGGCGGCGTCGGCGGTCTGGATCTCCAGGTGCTCGGCGCCGTACGCGTCGACGACCTTCAGGCCGTCCTCCAGGGTGTCGACCAGGACGATCGCGGACTGCTTGCCGGCCAGGGCCGGCTTGATCCGGTCCTCGACGTGCTTGGTCGCGGCGACCTGCGGCTCCAGCTCCTTCTCCACGGCGTCCGCGAGCTCGGCGGAGTCCGTGACGAGCACGGCCGCGGCCAGCGGGTCGTGCTCGGCCTGGCTGATCAGGTCGGCGGCGACGTGCACCGGGTCGGCGGTGGAGTCGGCGAGAACGGCGATCTCGGTCGGGCCGGCCTCGGTGTCGATACCGATCTTCCCGGTGAAGTAGCGCTTGGCCGCGGCGACCCAGATGTTGCCGGGGCCGGTCACCATGTTGGAGGGAAGACAGTCTTCGGTCCCGTACGCGAACATCGCCACGGCCTGCGCACCGCCCACCGCGTACACCTCGTCCACGCCGAGCAGGGCGCACGCGGCGAGGATCGTCGGGTGCGGCAGCCCCCCGGCCGGGTCTCCTTCAAAAGTGGGCTTCTGCGGCGGGGACGCGAGCGCGATCGACTCGACGCCCGCCTCCTGGGCCGGTACGACGTTCATGACGACGGAGGACGGGTACACCGAGCGGCCGCCCGGGGCGTACAGCCCCACACGCTCCACGGGAACCCACTTCTCGGTCACGGTGCCGCCGGGGACCACCTGGGTGGTGTGCTCGGTGCGGCGCTGGTTTCGGTGCACGATCCGGGCGCGCCGGATCGACTCCTCCAGGGCGGCGCGGACGGCCGGGTCCAGCTGCTCCAGGGCGGCCTTGATGGCCTCCGCGGGCACCCGGACCTGCGAGAGCTCGACCCCGTCGAACTTCTGCGCGTACTCGATCAGCGCCGCCGTGCCACGATGATGGACGTCCTCGCAGATGGGCCGCACCTTCTCCAGGGCAGCTTCTACGTCGAACTCGGCACGGGGCAGCAGATCGCGCAGGGCGCCGCCCTCGGGGAGGGCGTCACCGCGCAGGTCGATACGAGAGATCACCTCACAATTCTCTCAGACCGCTTCGCGCCACCGTTCGCCTGTATCACTGGCTGATACAGGTCCCGGATGTCACAGGTGCCCGATAGCGTTCCCGTACATGTGGACGACAGCGGAGGGGGGCCGCCGTGACCGAGGCGCGCACGGATGAGGAACCGGCGGATCTGACCGCTGCCGAACGCCGCATGTGGGAGGCGTTCCGCACCGGCAGCGTCTGCGATCTCAGCGCCCGCGCCGCCGACCGGGACGATCCGCACGCCGACCACGTGTGGGGGCCCGAGCGCAGCGTCCGCGCCCGGGTCGTCGCCCGGCTGCTGCTGCACGGTCCGCCGCCGGTGCCGGGCCGGGTGGCCTCGCTCAAGCTGCGCGGGGTGCGGATCAGCGGGCGGCTGGAACTGTCCGGTGGCGCGGTGGCTCCGTACGTGGAGCTCCAGTCGTGCCGTTTCGACAGCGAGATCCAGCTGTCGGAGGCCCGTGTCGGCACGCTGCGGATGGTCAACTGCGCGATCCCGCGGCTGGAGGCCTCCCGGCTGCACACCGAGGGCGATCTGCACCTGCCGCGCTGCCGGGTGGCGCGCGGGATCCGGCTGACCGATGCGCAGATCGGCACCGACCTGCTGATCAGCCAGGCCGTGGTGCAGCGGGACAACAAGGGCCGGGCGATCGCCGCGGACGGGATGTCCGTCGCGCAGGACTTACAGGGCGAGCTGCTGGAGACCTACGGGGAGGTGAGCCTGCGCGGCGCCAAGGTCGGCGTGTCGATGAACCTGCGCGGGGCCCGCCTGCGCAACCCGTACGGGCGGTACGCGCTGAACGCCCCGCAGCTGACGGTGGAGCGGACCCTGTACCTGACCTCCATCGCACTGGACTACGCGGCGTACGGGGGCTCCTCCACTCCCCCGTACGGGCTGGGGCCGACGCCCACCCGCGGTCGGCGGGCCCAGCACTTCGAGTGCCGGGGCGGGCTGCGGCTGGACGACGGCCGCTTCGGCGACGCCATCGACTTCTACGGGGCGCGCTTCACCCTCACCCCCGACCAGGAGCTGTCCCTGCGGCGGATCCAGACCCCCGAGTTCCGTTTCGTCGGCGAGCGGCCGGAGGAGGGCCGGGTGGTGGTGTCCGGGGCCAAGGTGGTCAAGCTCGTCGACACCTCCACCAGCTGGCCGGGCCCGGGCGGGCTGTCCATCGAGGGGTTCGTCTACGAGAACCTCGCGCCCCGGGGGCACTTCCCGCTCTCCCGCCGCCTGGAGTGGCTGGAGGCGGCCACTCCCGAGTACTCGCCGGAGCCGTACGAGCGGCTGGCCGCCGTACTGCGGGCCAGCGGCGAGGACGCGGACGCCCGCGAGGTGCTGCTGGCCAAGCAGCGGCGCCGCCGGGAGACGCTGCCGCCCTGGCCGAAGGCGTGGGGGTACCTCCAGGACTGGACGGTGGTGTACGGCTACCGGCCGGGCCGGGCCGCCCTGTGGATGGCGGTGCTGTGGGCGGCGGGGGCGCTGCTGTTCTCCCAGCTCGACCCGCCGGCGATCAAGCAGGACGAGCACCCGCAGTGGAGCGCCGCCCTGTACGCGCTGGACCTGCTGCTCCCGGTGATCGACCTCGGTCAGCAGGGGCAGTGGAAGCTGGAGGGCGGCTGGCAGTGGGGCGCGGCGGGTCTCGTCATCATGGGCTGGATCCTGGCGACGACAGTGGCGGCGGGGGCCTCCCGGCTGCTGCGGCGGGGGTGACGGCGGCGGGGGTCGTCCGGTGGATCGCTCACATGCCGCCGTCCGCCCCTCAAACGCCGGACACTCGGGAGGGTTCGGGCGATTACCCTGTGCCTCGTGACCACCGTTCGCCTGCCCCTCTTCCCGCTGAACTCGGTGCTGTTCCCGGGACTCGTCCTCCCGCTCAACATCTTCGAGGAGCGTTATCGCGCCATGATGCGCGAGCTGCTGAAGACGGGCGAGGACGAGCCGCGCCGTTTCGCGGTCGTCGCGATCCGCGACGGCCGGGAGGTCGCGCCGACCCTGCCCGGCCTGCCGGACCAGACGGCCCTGCCCGAGCGGGGTCCGGCGGCGGGCTTCGGCCCCGACCCGATCCAGGCCTTCCACCGGGTGGGCTGCATCGCCGACGCGGCGACCGTGCGGGAGCGGGAGGACGGCAGCTTCGAGGTCCTGGCGACCGGCACCACGCGGGTCCGCCTGATCTCGGTCGACGCCTCGGGCCCCTTCCTGACGGCGGAACTGGAAGAGCTGCCGGAGGACTCGGGCGACGGCGCGGGTGTGCTGGCGGAGGGCGTGCTGCGGGCCTTCCGCAACTACCAGAAGCGGCTGGCCGGCGCCCGCGAGCGGTCCCTGACCGGCGCGGAGCTCCCCGACGAGCCCTCGGTGGTCTCCTACCTGGTGGCCGCGGCGGCGGTGCTGGACATCCCGGCGAAGCAGCGGCTGCTCCAGGCCCCGGACACCGCGACCCGGCTGGCGGAGGAGCTGAAGCTGCTGCGTACGGAGACGGCGGTGATCCGCCACCTCCCGTCGCTGCCGGCGGTGGACCTGACCCGTGCCCCGACGAGCCCGAACTGAGCGCACACCGATGGCGAAGAAGTCCAAGCAGGCCGCAGGCACCCCGGCGATCGTCGCCCTGACGGCGGCGGGCGTCGCGTTCACCACGCACGCCTACGAGCACGACCCGGCGCATCCCTCGTACGGCGAGGAGGCGGCGCAGGCGCTCGGCGTCTCGCCCGGCCAGGTGTTCAAGACCCTGGTCGCGGACGTGGACGGCGTCCTGACGGTGGCGGTGGTGCCGGTCTCGGGGTCACTGGACCTCAAGGCCCTGGCGACGGCCGTGGGCGGCAAGCGGGCGGCGATGGCCGACCCGGCCCTGGCGGAGCGCACGACGGGCTACGTCCGCGGCGGCATCTCCCCGCTGGGCCAGCGCAAGCGCCTGCGCACGGTGATCGACGCCTCGGCCGCGGCCCACGCCACGATCTGCTGCTCGGCGGGCCGCCGCGGCCTGGAGGTCGAACTCTCCCCGTCGGACCTGACCACCCTCACCTCGGCCACCCTGGCCCCCATCGCCCGGGCGTAAGCCGCTTCCAGCCCGTCCGCCACAACCCAGGCCCCGCCGGCACAACCCGGCCCGGCCAGCACAACCCAGCCCATCCGGCACAACCCAGCCCCGCCGGCGTTTGAGGCGCGGGTCCGGGCAGCGCCCGGCGGGGTCCGGGGGCGGAGCCCCGGGAAACGGAGAAAGGGCGGGGCGGGGACCGGCTCCGCGCAGCGGCGGACCCGCACCCCCCGGGAGGGTCAGGCGCGCGGGGACTCCGGCGCCGAAGGGGCGGAGTCGGCGGGCGGCGGCGCCTGGTAGTACCCGCTCCAGCCGTACACCGGCTCGGGATCCGGATCCCGCGGAGTCCACAACGCCGTCAGCCCGAGATGCAGCAGCACGGCCGTCATCGGCCACGCCAGCAGCGCCCCGTGCGCGAGCAGCTCCAGCGGCGCGTCGAACGGGACCCCCTTGCCCGCCCTGTTCGCCGCGGCGACCAGGTCCGACGACGGCCCCAGCCACAGCCCGAACCGCCACCCCACCAGCGCGGCGAAGACGGACCCGACCGCAAGGCCGATCACCAGCGGCACACCACCGGCCCGGCGCCACAGGAACGTGCCGACGGCGCTGAGCACGCCCAGTCCGAGGGACAGCAGGAAGAAGGTGCCGTCGGAGGCGATCCGCGCCTCGCTCTCGCTGTTGCGCAGGAACACGGCCTCCCCGTTGGAGACGTACTGCACCCGGGGGGCCAGCCACATCCACAGCAGGCCGAGGAGCAGTCCGGCCGCCCCGACGAGCAGGGCCACGACGGCCCCGTCGCGGATGTCCCCCGGGGTGATCGCCCCGGCGGCGGCACCCGGCTTCTCGGGCGGGAGCGACGGCGGGTCGAGGGGGGACGGCGGGGTCACGGCTTCGGTCACCCCCACATCGTGCCAGGTGTGCCCGGAAGCGGCGTCGGCGGACCGCGTCAGCGGACGGCCGCCCGGCGGTACGCCCAGGTCGCGACGGCCAGCGAGAGGACCCCCACCGCCCCGCACACGCCCAGGTCGAGGGCGACGGCGGCCCAGTCGGGCCGGGGAGCGAAGGTACGGGCGAACGCCTCGACGCCGTACGTGGACGGCAACAGGTCCCGGGCCCACACGATCATGTCCGGCATCCGCTCCGGCGGCAGCACCCCGAGCAGCAGCGCCGCCGACATGCCGAGCTGTCCCGCGAGGGTGGCCAGCTCCTGCCGCGGTGCGAGCAGCCCCAGCGCCGCGCCGAGCCCGGCCAGCGCGGCCCCGGCCAGCGGGACGACGGCGGCCAGGATCCACAGCCCGCTCATGGGCAGTCCGAACAGCAGGCACCCGAAGACGGCGGTGACCAGGGTCCCCGGCAGGGTGAAGGAGGCGTACGCGGCGGCCGCGCCCAGCACCACCGAAGCGGGCGGCACCGGCAGGGTGGCGTAGTGGTCGAGTCCGCCGCCGGCCCGCAGCTGCCCGAAGTACTGGGCGAGCAGGTTCAGCGCGACGAAAGCGACGACGAGCACCGAGGAACCGGCGACGACGGCGCGGGCCTCGGAGCCCCCGTCGACCACGCCCCGCATCAGGATCATGATCCCGACGGACTGGAAGGTGGCGACGAACAGCAGCGGGATCCGTGCCACCCGGGCCCGGGACAGCTGGGCCCGGTACACGGCGGCCAGGGAGGGGAAGAACCGCGCGCCGGGCGCCAGCGGCGCGGGCTGCGGCGTCTGTGCGCGGCCCGCGGCGTCGTGGGCCGACGCGGCGCCCGGAGCGGGTGGCGGCACGGCGCCCGAAGCGGGTGGCGGCACGGCGTCGGGCGCGACCGCGGCCCGGACGGCTCCCGTCGAGCGGTCGCTCACGACTTCACCAGCCCTTTCGTCCTGCCACCGAGGGCCAGGTACACGTCTTCCAGGCTGGGGGTGGCCAGAGTGAAGTCGTCGAGTGCTGCAAAGGCGGGGCTCCCGGTGACCGAGGCCACCGCCGCCCTCGCCTCGTCCGGCGCCAGCCGGAGCACCCATCGGCGCCCCGACTCGACGGCCCGGTCACGCAGCCGGGCGACCTCCGGGACCTCCAGCGGAGCACCCTCGCGCCAGACCAGCTCCAGCCGGACCTCGTCCGCGACGGTGGCCTTCAGACCGGCCGGGGTGTCGCAGGCGATGACCCTGCCCTGGTCGATGACGGCGACCCGGTCCAGGACGGTCTCGGCCTCGATGACGTTGTGGGTGACGAGCAGGACCGTGGCGCCGTGCTGCGCGCGGCGCCGGTCGACCGCGGACCAGACCGCGCGCCGGGCGACCGGGTCCATTCCGGTGGTGGGCTCGTCGAGGACCAGTACGGGCCGCTCCCCCACCAGTGCGGTGGCGAAGCAGGCGAGGCGGCGCTGGCCGCCGGAAAGTTTCTTCAGGGGCCGTCCGGCGATCGCGGTCAGTCCGAGTTCGTCCAGTACGGCGTCGCGCTCGGCGCGGGCCGCGCGGAGGCCGAGACCGCGCAGCCGCCCGGTGGTCTCGGCGGCGAGCGCCACCGTGAGCTCGTCCAGGGCGGTGGATTCCTGCCCCAGGTACGCGAGCAGCCGGGAGGCCCGCTCGGGGTGGCACACGAGGTCGTGACCGAGCAGGGTCACCGATCCGGAGTCCGGCCGCATCAGGCCGGTGAGCTGGCGGACCAGTGTGGACTTGCCGGCGCCGTTGGGGCCGAGCAGGCCGAAGATCTCGCCGCGCCGGACGTCCAGGGAGATCCCGTCGTTGGCGCGGGTCTCGGGCAGGGCGGGGGCCCCGCGCCGGCCGCGTACCGCGGGATACGTCTTGACCAGGTCACGCACCGCGCAGATGACGTCGGGCGCCGCTCCCGCGGCCGTCGCCGTGCCTTCTTGCGCCTGTGCTGTGCCCGTACTCACGAGGGAGCAGCCTACGGGGTTCCCGCCCCTACTCGGCCGTCGGGGTCAGCGGGGCGGCATGCTCGCCGGGGCCGGCTCCGGGGGCCGAGGCCGGTACGGCGGCCACGTGTTCGGCGGCGGCGCGGACGTCGATCTCGCGCCAGAACCCGGCGCGGATGGCATACCGGTCGTGCTCGTCGATCTGGTCGTCCTTGTGCGCGAGCAGCCCGAACCGGGCCGCGTAGCGCAGCAGTTCGCCGTCGATCCGGTGCGGGATCCGCGGGTACATCGTGGCCAGCTTCTGCAGGTGGACGGTCTCCGGGAGCCGTTCCATCCAGCGCCGGGCGAACACCTGTCCCACCTCGAACGGGTCGCCGCCGACGGTGGTGATGTCCTCCTCCCGGTCCGCCCAGCGCTGTTCGGCGCTGGTGAGCTGGGCGAGGGTGGGCAGCGAGGCGGTCTCGGCGGGCTCGCCCAGCGGTCCGGCCCGGTCGATCCAGCCCTTGTCGGAGGACCAGCGCAGGGCGCTGGCGGGGGCGTGGGCCCCGCTCGGCCCGCCCTGCGGGGCGCTCTGCTGGCCGGGGGCGCGCAGCGCTCCGGCCAGGTCCTTGGGGGTGGGGACCGGCTTGCCCCCCGGCGTGGCGGGCGCCGGTACGGGGACCCCGTCGCGGCCCCCTTCCCCGGTGGCGGCGGTGCCGTTGCGGGCGGCCTCGGCGAGCGCCGCCTCGGGCAGCGGGGCCGAGAGGATGGCGGCGATGTCCGGGCGCGGTGCGGGCGGCGGGGAGCACAGTCCGGTGAGGTCCTTGGCACGGACGGCCCGGGTGATCCAGGCCCGGTCCAGGACGCGGCGTTCGTCGGCCTCGGCGACGAGGTCCTCGGACTGGTTGTAGTCCCCGTCGGCGGCCTGGACGGCCCACAGGTGGACGGCGACCCCGTGTTCCTTGGCGGACATCAGGCCGGGCAGCAGGTCTCCGTCGCCGGTGACGAGAACGACGTCGGAGCAGGCGCGGTTGCGGGCGAGCTCGGTGAGCTCGGCGTGCATGGCGGCGTCGACGCCCTTCTGCGCCCAGCGGCCGTCGCTGCGGGTCAGGGCGCCGAGCCGGACGGTGACGCGGGGCATGACGCGCAGCCGCCGGTGCTCGGGCTGGGGCACCCGGTCGGGTGCGCCGTCGAACCAGTAGATGCGCAGCAGGGGCTGTTCGGTGTCGGCCTCGGCCCGCTCGCGCAGGCCCTGGATGAGGGCGGCATGGTCGATGGTGATCCGGGAGCGTGAGGGCTCCCCGGCGAGAAGGCTGGCGGCGGCACCCAGCAGGTAGCCGGCATCCACCAGGACGACGCAGCGGTCCACGCGTTCCACCCTCTTCCCTGGGGGTCCTCTGTGCTTTTCGGCGGGGTTCCCCGAGTCTGCCCGACCCCAAGGGTGTTGAAGGCCGGAACTCGATCATCGGCGTGGCGGATCTCACTACGGGTGGGGTGAGAGGCGGCGGCTACGCGCAGTAATGATCCAAAATGCGCGGTTTCCGGCCTTGTGTGAGGGTGAAGGCGGTCCTGGCCCCTAGACCCTCACGGAGGCTCCACCATGGCCAAGAACAAGAACCAGAAGCAGCCCGCCAAGCAGCAGCCCCGGTCGCAGGATCCGACCAAGGGCACCTCGGAGACCGAGTCGATGCCCTCCTCCTCGGCGCCGAGCCCGATGGACATGGCGCACAAGCGCAAGGAAAAGAAGTTCGGCCACAACTGACGGCCGTACCCGTACGCGGAAGGGCCCTCCCGGTTCACCGGGCGGGCCCTTCCGCACGTACTGCCGGGTCGCGCCCGGGGGCGGTGTTATCCGGCCAGGCAGGACGGCCCGAGCAGCACCTTGAGGTCGCCGAAGAGGGCGGGGTCGGGCTGTACGCGGTGCTTGTCGAGGCGGAGCACGGTGGTGGTCCGCGGCCCCTGGAGCTTGATCCGCACCTCGGTGTTGCCCTTGTGGTGGCGCAGGATCTCGCCCAGACGGGTCACCATCGGCGGCGTGACCTTGACGGTGGGGATGGTGAGGACCACCGGGGCGTTGGTGCCGGCCGAGGAGAGGTCGGGGACCATCATCTCCATGGCGACGAGGCGGGGGACGTCCTCGCGCTTGTCGAGGCGGCCCTTGACGAAGACGACGGTGTCCTCGACCAGCTGGGTGGAGACGAGCTGGTAGGTCGCCGGGAAGAACATGCATTCGATGGAGCCGGCCAGGTCCTCGACGGTGGCGATGGCCCAGGCGTTGCCCTGCTTGGTCATCTTGCGCTGGAGGCCCGAGATGATGCCGCCGATGGTGACGACCGCGCCGTCGGAGTGCTCGCCGCCGGTCAGCTGGGAGATTCCGGCGTCCGTCTTGTCGGACAGCACGTGCTCCAGGCCGAAGAGCGGGTGGTCGGAGACGTAGAGGCCGAGCATCTCGCGCTCCTGGGCGAGCAGGTAGGACTTCTCCCACTCGATGTCGGAGAACTCCACGTCGAGGCCGAAGCCGGGCTCGTCGCTCGCGTTCTCGTCACCCATTCCGCCGAACAGGTCGAACTGTCCCTCGGCCTCCTTGCGCTTGACCGCGACCACGTTGTCGATCATCGACTCGTGGTGCGCGACCAGGCCCTTGCGGGTGTGGCCCATCTCGTCGTAGGCGCCGGCCTTGATCAGCGACTCGACCGTGCGCTTGTTGCAGACGACGGCCTCGACCTTGTCCAGGAAGTCGGGGAAGGAGGAGAACTTCCCCTTCGCCTTCCTGGTCCTGATGATCGACTCCACGACGTTCGTGCCGACGTTGCGCACCGCGGTGAGGCCGAAGAGGATCACGTCGTCGCCCTGGGCCGCGAAGTTCGGCTCGGACTCGTTCACGTTCGGCGGCAGGACCTTGATGCCCATGCGGCGGCACTCGTTCAGGTAGATCGCGGACTTGTCCTTGTCGTCCTTGACCGAGGTGAGCAGGCCCGCCATGTACTCGGCCGGGAAGTTCGCCTTCAGGTAGGCGGTCCAGTAGGAGACCAGGCCGTACGCGGCCGAGTGGGCCTTGTTGAAGGCGTAGCCGGCGAAGGGCACCAGGACGTCCCACAGCGCCTTGATCGCCTGGTCGCTGAAGCCCTTGCTCCTGGCGCCCTCCTCGAAGATGACGAAGTTCTTCGCCAGCTCCTCGGGCTTCTTCTTGCCCATCACGCGGCGCAGGATGTCGGCCTCGCCGAGCGAGTAGCCGGCGATGATCTGGGCGGCCTTCTGGACCTGCTCCTGGTAGACGATCAGGCCGTAGGTGACCGCGAGCACCTCTTCGAGCGGTCCCTCCAGCTCCGGGTGGATCGGGGTGATCTCCTGCTGCTTGTTCTTGCGCAGGGCGTAGTTCGTGTGCGAGTTCATGCCCATCGGGCCCGGCCGGTACAGGGCCGAGACGGCGGAGATGTCCTCGAAGTTGTCGGGCTTCATCAGGCGCAGCAGGGAGCGCATGGGCCCGCCGTCGAACTGGAAGACGCCGAGGGTGTCACCGCGGCCGAGCAGTTCGAAGGTCTTGGGGTCGTCGAGCGGGAGGCCGAGGAGATCGATGTCGATCCCCTTGTTGGCCTTCACCATCTTGACGGCGTCGTCCATGATCGTGAGGTTGCGCAGGCCCAGGAAGTCCATCTTCAGCAGGCCGAGCGACTCGCAGCTCGGGTAGTCCCACTGGGTGATGGTGACGCCGTCGGTGTGCCGCACCCAGACGGGTACGTGGTCGGTGATCGTCTCGCTGGACATGATCACGCCGGCGGCGTGCACGCCCATCTGGCGGACCAGGCCCTCCACACCGCGGGCGGTGTCGATGACCTTCTTCACGTCGGGCTCGTTCTCGTACATCCCGCGGATCTCGCCGGCCTCGCCGTAGCGGGGGTGCGTCGGGTCGAGGATGCCGGAGAGCGGGATGCCCTTGCCGAGGACGTCGGCGGGCATGGCCTTGGTGAGGCGGTCGCCCATCGCGTACGGGTAGCCCAGCACGCGGGCCGAGTCCTTGATCGCGTTCTTGGCCTTGATGGTGCCGTACGTGCCGATCATGGCGACCTTGTCGGCGCCGTACTTGTCGGTCACGTACCGGATCACCTCGACGCGCCGACGCTCGTCGAAGTCGATGTCGACATCGGGCATGGAGACGCGCTCGGGGTTCAGGAAGCGCTCGAAGATCAGGCCGTGCGTGAGCGGGTCGAGGTCGGTGATGCCCATGGCGTAGGCGACGATCGAACCGGCCGCGGAGCCTCGGCCCGGGCCCACCGCGATGCCCTGGTTCTTGGCCCACATGATGAAGTCGGCGACGACGAGGAAGTAGCCGGGGAAGCCCATCGAGATGATCGTGTCCATCTCGTACTCGGCCTGCTGCATCCGGTCCTCCGGGATGCCCCCGGGGTAGCGGCGGTGCATGCCGCGCATGGTCTCCTCGCGGAACCAGCTGACCTCGGTGTGGCCGTCCGGGATGTCGAACTTCGGCATCAGGTTCCGGAACTTGAACATGCCCTCGGTGTCGACCTGGTCCGCGACCAGCCGCGTGTTGGCGCAGCCCTCCTGCCAGGCGTCCGAGGAGTCGATCGCGTACATCTCGTCGGTCGACTTGAGGTAGTAGCCGGTGCCGTCGAAGCGGAAGCGGTCCGGGTCCGAGAGGTTCTTGCCGGTCTGGATGCAGAGCAGGGCGTCGTGGGCGACGGACTCGCTCGCGTACGTGTAGTGCGAGTCGTTCGTCACCAGCGGCGGGATGCCGAGCTTCTTGCCGATCTCCAGCAGCCCGTCGCGGACCCGGCGCTCGATCTCGATGCCGTGGTCCATCAGCTCCAGGAAGTAGCGCCCCTCGCCGAAGATGTCCTTGTAGTCGGAGGCGGCCTGCACGGCCTCGTCGAACTGGCCGAGGCGCAGCCTGGTCTGGACCTCGCCGGACGGGCAGCCGGTGGAGGCGATCAGGCCCTCGGACCACTTGGAGATGGTCTCCTTGTCCATCCGCGGCCACTTCGTGAGCCAACCCTCGGCGTAGGCGTCGGAGGACAGCCGGAAGATGTTGTGCAGGCCGGTGGCGTTCGACGCCCAGATGGTCTTGTGGGTGTAACCACCGGAACCGGAGACGTCGTCCCGCTTCTGGTGCGGCTGGCCCCACTGGATGCGACGCTTGTTGCGCCGGGACTCGGGGGCGACGTACGCCTCGATGCCGATGATCGGCGTGATGCCGGCCTTCTGCGCCGTGTGGAAGAAGTCGTAGGCGCCGTGCAGATTGCCGTGGTCGGACATGGCGATGTGCGTCATGCCCATCTCGTTGCACGCGTTGAACATGTCCTTCAGCCGCGCGGCACCGTCCAGCAGCGAGTACTGGGTGTGGACGTGCAGGTGCGTGAACGGCGGCTTTGTCACGGCGCGGGTCCTCCGGGGGGCGGGGTGAGGGGGCAGCTTCGAATCCTACGTCGGCCGGGTGACAGATCACGGGCACTGAACGGTACGGTCGGGCGTTGCAGAACCAGGAGGGCCGATCCGACGTCCAGTCGGTCGGAACCCGAAACAGCCCGTGCACCAGGAGGCACCCGCCATGGCGGTCCCCGAGACGACCGACGAGCAGCGCGCCGAGCAGATCCTCGACGTGTTCGACACCGCGTTCGGTGAGCTCCTCGCCGCCGACCCCGCTGCCTTCCAGGTCAAATTCCGCAAGATGGCGGCCTCGGCCTTCGCCTTCTACCGGGGCACGGCCTGCCTCTTCTACTCCGACCTGGAGCGGGACCGGCACGGCGGCCCGTTCCTGGACGAGCGGACGGGCCGGGTGTGGATCCACGGCGATCTGCACGCCGAGAACTTCGGCACGTACATGGACTCCAACGGCCGGCTGATCTTCAACGTCAACGACTTCGACGAGGCCTACGTCGGCCCCTTCACCTGGGACCTGAAGCGGTTCGCCGCCTCGGTCGCCCTGATCGGCTACACCAAGGCGCTCAGCGACGACCAGATAAGCGAGCTGGTGCGGATCTACGCCGGCGCGTACCGGGAGCGGATCCACCGGCTGGCGGCCGGCGCGAAGCACGAGGAAGTGCCCTCCTTCACGCTGGACACCGCCGAGGGCCCGCTGCTGGCCGCGCTGCGCTCGGCCCGCTCCCGGACCCGCTTCTCCCTGCTGGACTCCATGACGGAGATCCGGGACTACGAGCGCCGCTTCACCTCCGGCGGGGGCTCCATCGAGCTGGACGCCGCCACCCGCTACAAGGTGCTGGCCGCCTTCGACGGGTACCTGGAGACCCTGCCCGACGAGTCCCTGGTACGGCCGGACTCCTACCGGGTCAAGGACGTGGTGGGGCGCCGGGGCGTCGGGATCGGCTCGGCGGGCCTGCCCTCCTACAACATCCTGCTGGAGGGGCACAGCGACGCCCTGGAGAACGACGTCGTGATCTACCTCAAGCAGGCCCAGACCCCGGCGGCCTCCCGGCACATCACGGACCGGGCGGTACGGGAGTACTTCCGGCACGAGGGGCACCGTACGGTCATCTCCCAGCGCGCGCTGCAGGCGCACGCCGACCCGTGGCTGGGCTGGACGGAGCTGGACGGGGCGGGTCAGCTGGTGGCGGAGGTCTCCCCGTACGCGGTGGACCTGGACTGGTCGGACCTGGACGACCCGGAGGAGATCGCGGCGGTCGTCGCCGACCTGGGCCGGGCGACCGCGACCATGCACGGGGCGGCCGACGCGGACGAGAGCGGGCAGACGCTGGTCCCCTTCTCCACCGAGCGGGCCATCGACGCGGCGATCGCGGCCGACGAGGACGGCTTCGCGAATCTGCTCGTGGACTTCGCCCACGCGTACGGGGCCCGGGCGCGCGCCGACCACCAGATCTTCGTGGACCTCTTCCGTAACGGGCGTCTCACTCCCTGAACGTCTGTTCCACAGGAACGCATGGCAGACTCGCCGGGATGGACGTTTCCGGGACGGGACTCAGGGGGCTGCGGGCCGCGCTGTTCAGCGCGCTCGTCGTGCTGCTCTCGTCCGGCTCGCACGTCCTGATGTCCCAGGTCCCGCTGCCGCCCGCCCTGGTGGGCGGGGCCTTCGCGGGCGTGTTCGCGATCGCCTACGCGCTCGCGGGCCGCGAGCGGGGCTTCGCCCCCATCGCCGGGCTGCTCGTACCGCTGGAGCTGGCCGCCGACACCGTCTTCACCACCGGGCAGCACCTCTGCTACGGCGCGGCCGGCGGCCCCGTCGCGGGCCCGCTGCGCGCCATGGGCCTGGACGCCCTGTGCGGCGGCACGCCGGTGGGCGGGCCGCTGACCGAGGTGGCCGGGCCGGCCGATGCGGCCGCGCTGCTTTCCTCGCCCGGGCCGTACACGCCCTGGCTGCTGCTCGGCGCCCACGTCTCGGTCGGGCTGCTGGCCGCCGCCTGGCTGCGCCACGGCGAGCGGGCGCTGGGCCGGCTGCTGCGGGCGGTGGCCGCCTTCGCGTTCCGGCCGCTGCGGCTGGCCGTGGCTTCGGTGGCGGTGGCCCGCCGGCCGGCCTCGGCCCTGCTGGGGTCGGTGCTCCCGGGCGCCGGGGCGCGTACGCGCTTCCCCGCACACTCCGTGGGACGGCGGGGACCCCCCGTGCTCGGCGCGCTCGCCCGCGCCTGACGCACGTACGGCAGTCCCTTTCGCACGTCACACCCCACGGAGATCATGATGAGTTCACGCAACAGCCAGGCGAACAAGGCGGCGGCCCGCGAGCGGCTGCGCGCCGAGCGCGAGGCCCAGGCCAAGAAGGACAAGGTGCGCCGCCAGGTGCTCGTGGGCGGCGGGGTCGTGGCCCTGCTCGCGCTGGCCGGCGTCATCGGCTACGGGGTCATGAAGGCCAACGAGCCCGACTACTGGGAGAAGGCCGCCAAGGCCGAGCTGGTCAAGCCGAAGAACACCACGGGCGAGGACGGCACCACGGTCGTCGTCGGCAAGGCCGACGCGAAGAAGACCCTGGAGCTGTACGAGGACTCGCGCTGCCCGGCCTGCGCCTCCTTCGAGCAGGCGGCCGGTGCGCAGATCAAGAAGGACGTGGACGGGGGCAAGTACAAGCTCCAGTACGTCGGCGCCACCTTCATCGACAACGCCGTCAAGGGCGAGGGTTCGAAGAACGCGCTGAGCGCCCTGGGCGCGGCGCTGAACGTCAGCCCGGAGGCCTTCCTGGAGTACAAGGCGGCGCTCTACTCCAAGGAGCTGCACCCCGAGGAGACCGTCGACAGCTTCGCCAAGGACGACTACCTGCTGAAGGTCGCGGACACGGTCCCCGCGCTCAAGGGCAACGCCGAGTTCAAGAAGGCCGTCGAGGGCGGTACGTACGACCGGTGGGCGCTGGAGATGTCCAAGGCCTTCGACAAGTCCGGGGTGAAGGGCACGCCGACCCTGAAGATGGACGGCAAGAAGATCGACACTCCGCAGACGGCGGAGCTGTTCACGGCAGCGATCGACAAGGCCCTGCAGGGCTGATCCCGGACGGTCCGGGAAGCGCTTTCCGGACATACCGCTTCAACGGGCGGGCGAACTCCCAGAGTTCGCCCGCCCGTTGCGTTCCGACACCTGTTCCCAGGGGTGTACCCGTCGGTAATGTGATGGTCCGTGACCAGTCAACTCCCCTCTTCCCGGGCCGCGGCAACCCCCCGTCGCCGTACGGTCGTCCTCGCCGCGGCGGCCACGGCCGCGCTGGCCCCCCTCACCTCGCTGGGCGCCTCGGCCGCCCATGCCGCGGGCACCGCGCCCGCCTTCCTGCACGGCGTCGCCTCTGGCGACCCGCTGCCCGACGGGGTCCTGCTGTGGACCCGCGTCACCCCGACCCCCGAGGCAGTGCCCGGTTCCGGTCTCGGCCCGGCCACCCAGGTGGGCTGGGAGGTGGCCTCCGACAAGGACTTCTCCCACGTGGTCGCCTCCGGTGCCGTCACCGCGAGCGCCGCCACCGACCACACGGTCAAGGTGGACGTGCGCGGGCTCCAGCCGCAGACGCCGTACTGGTACCGGTTCACCGCCGGCGCCGCCGTCTCCCCCGCCGGACGCACCCTGACCACCCCGGCCCACGAGACGACGACCGCAGGGGTCCGCTTCGGCGTGGTCTCCTGCGCCAACTGGGAGGCCGGCTACTTCTCCGCCTACCGCCACCTGGCCGCCCGCACGGACCTGCACGCGATCCTGCACCTGGGCGACTACATATACGAGTACCAGTCCGGGGGGTACCCGGAGGCGAAGTACGTCGTGCGCCAGCACGAGCCGAAGCACGAGATCGTCTCCCTCGCCGACTACCGCACCCGCCACGGCAAGTACAAGACGGACACCGACCTCCAGGCCCTGCACCACGCGCACCCGGTCATCGCCATCTGGGACGACCACGAGTTCGCGAACGACGCCTGGGCCGGCGGCGCCGAGAACCACACCGCGGGGGCCGAGGGCGAGTGGGCGGCGCGCGCGGCCGCCGCCAAGCAGGCGTACTTCGAGTGGATGCCCGTACGCGCGTCCGTCGCGGGGACCTGCTACCGGCGGCTGCGCTTCGGCACCCTGGCCGACCTGCACCTGCTGGACCTGCGCTCCTTCCGTTCGCAGCAGACCAAGGTGGGCAGCGGCTCGGTGGACGACCCGGAGCGCACCATCACCGGGCGCGCCCAGTTGGACTGGCTCAAGTCGGGCCTCGCGGGCTCGCCCGCGACGTGGAAGCTGGTCGGGACCTCGGTGATGATCTCGCCCGTGGCCTTCGGCTCGCTGCCCGCGCACCTGTTGAAGCCGCTGGCCAAGCTGCTCGGCCTGCCCGAGGGCGGCATCGCGATCAATGTGGACCAGTGGGACGGGTACACGGACGACCGCAAGGAGCTGCTGGGACACCTGTTGGACCGCAAGGTCAAGAACACCGTCTTCCTGACCGGCGACATCCACATGGCCTGGGCGAACGAGGTCCCGGTGAACATGGCCACGTACCCGGGCTCGGGGACGGCGGCGACCGAGTTCGTCGTCACCTCGGTGACCTCCGACAACCTCGACGACATCCTGCACGTCCTGCCGGACACCCTCTCCCTGGTCGCCGAGTCGGCCGTCAAGGCCGCCAACTGGCACGTGAAGTGGCTCGACATGGACGCGCACGGCTACGGCGTGCTGGACGTGACGGCGGAGCGCTCGCAGATGGACTACTACGCGGTGTCCGACAAGCGGCAGCCGGGTGCCACATCGGCATGGACCCGGTCGTACCGGACGCTGAACGGGACACAGAAGGTGGAGCGGGCCTATCAGCCCGTTCGCTGATCCACCGTCAAATCTCTCGCCGAATGGGGCGCCTGGTACATACCAGGCGCCCCATGTGCATCAGAAGCAACAAATCTTTTACGTAAGCCACTTGACCTGAATATGTCATGAACACATAAGCTTCCCGCCAGCTGAAGAAGATCCTTCAGGCCACCACCCCCCACAATCCCCCACGCGAGGAGCACACGTGCGCGCTTCTGCCCGCATATCCCCCCTTCTCCGCCGCCGCCTGATGGGCACGGCGGTTCTGGCCGGAACCCTGGCGTTCACCCCGCTCGCCGCCCCCACCACGCTCGCGGCCGCCACGTCCCCCGCCGAGGTCTGCGCCGACCAGCCCGCCGCCTCCGGCGGCGCGAACGCCCGCGTCGCCCGCGCCCACGACGAGCACGCGGACGAGCCCAACGCGATCACCGACGCGCAGGCGAAGGCCATGGACGCCGACCTCAAGGCGAAGCTGGACAAGGCCCTCAAGAACCAGCCGCAGCGCAGCCTCGCCGCCGCCGAGGCCGTGGTGAACATCCCCGTGTACTTCCACGTCGTGCACTCCGGCACCACCGGAAAGCTGACGGCCACGGACGTCAGCAAGCAGCTCGCGGTCCTCAACGCGGCCTACGGCGGCCAGGGCACCGGCAACGTCAACACGAACTTCCAGTTCACCCTGGCGTCGACCGACTACACGGACAACGCGTCCTGGTACAACCTGGCCTCCGGCTCCCAGGCCGAGAAGGACATGAAGAACACCCTGCGCCAGGGCGGCCCGGGCGCGCTCAACTTCTACACCGCCAAGCTCTCCGGCGGCCTGCTGGGCTGGGCGACCTTCCCGACCTCCTACGCCTCCAGCCCCAAGATGGACGGCGTGGTCGTGCTCGACAGCTCGCTGCCGGGCGGCTCCGCGGCCAACTACAACGAGGGTGACACCGCCACCCACGAGGTCGGCCACTGGCTGGGCCTCTACCACACCTTCCAGGGCGGCTGTAACGGCAACGGCGACTACGTCTCCGACACGCCCGCCGAGAAGAGCGCCGCGTACGAGTGCCCGACCGGGCGCGACAGCTGCGCCAGCAAGCCGGGCGCGGACCCGATCCGCAACTTCATGGACTACACGTACGACTCCTGCATGTACCAGTTCACCGCCGGCCAGGTCGCTCGCATGTCGAGCAGCTGGACCGCCTACCGGGCGGGCTGACCCCCTGCGCCAAGGGCCCGGTCCGGCATCCGCCGGGCCGGGCCCTGTCGTCTCTTCCCCGCCTACAGGCTGTCGAGGAAGCCGATCGAGACCTTCCAGAGCTGCTCGGCCGCCTCGGCGTCGTAGTCCTCCAGCTCCGGGTCGGTGAACAGGTGCCCGGCACCCGGGTAGCTGTGGACCTCGACGTCGGCCCCCGCCCGCTGCATCCGCAGGTACCAGGCCGTCAGCCAGTCGTGCGGCTCGAAGGGGTCCGGGTCCGCGATGTGCAGCTGCACCGGCAGCTCGTCCACCGAGGCGCCGTCCTCCAGGTCCGCCGTCCCGTGCAGGAGCAGCAGCCCGCGCGCCTTCTCGTCGGCCATCGCCAGGTGCTGGGCGACGGAACCGCCGAAGGAGAAGCCCGCGTAGACGAGCCCCTGGTCCGAGTAGGGGGCGGAGGCCAGCACCGCGCGCTTGAGCAGTTCGTCACGGCCGATCTCGTCCCGGTGGGCCATGCCCTCCTCGACGGTCCCGAAGGTGCGTCCCTCGAAGAGATCCGGCACCTGGACCTGGTGCCCGGCCGCGCGCAGCCGGTCGGCCGCCGCGTGCACCGCGGGCCGCAGCCCGTACGTCGAATGGAAAAGCATGATGTTCATGCCTCCATCGTGCCAGCTACGTTCATCCCCATGGAGATGGAGAACGTCCTGCGCCCCGTGACGGTCATCGGCGGCGCCCTGGTCGCCACCCTGATCGCGGGCCGGCTGCTCGACCTGCTGCTGCGCCGGGCCGACGCCCGGCACACCGAGACCCCGCTGTGGGGGCTGCTGCGCCGCTGCCGGCTGCCCTTCCAAGTCGTCCTGTGCACCTCGCTGCTCAGAGCCTCGTACCGGCGGGCGGGCATCCTCCCCGACCACCCCGTCGGCGTCGGCCGGTTCCTCACCCTCCTCCTGATCGCCTCCGCGGCCTGGCTGGCGGTGCGCATCGCGACGGCCGCGGTCGACTCGACGTACGCGCGCTACGCGGCGGCGACCGAGGACGACGCGCGGGTGCGCCGGGTCCGTACCCAGGTCACGCTGATCCAGCGGGTGGTCACGGCGGTGGTGGTCGTGGTCGCCGTGGCGGCGATGCTGCTGACCTTCCCGCCGATGCGGACGGTCGGCGCCTCCCTGCTGGCCTCCGCCGGCGTCCTCGGCATCGTGGCGGGCATCGCCGCCCAGGCCTCGCTGAGCAACCTGTTCGCCGGCCTCCAGATCGCCTTCGGCGACACCGTCCGCATCGGCGACACGGTGGTGGTCGACAAGGAGTGGGGCCGGGTCGAGGAGATCACGCTGACCTTCCTGACGGTCCGCACGTGGGACGAGCGGCGCATCACGATGCCGGTCTCGTACTTCACGAGCAAGCCGTACGAGAACTGGTCGCGCGGCGGCGCGCAGATGACCGGCACGGTCTTCTGGCACCTGGACCACAGCGCGCCCCTCGACCTGATGCGGGAGCGGCTCCAGGACGTCCTGAAGGAGATCCCGGAGTGGGACGGCCGCGGCGGCGGGCTGGCCGTGACGGACACCACACCGCACACGGTCCAGGTCCGCGCGGTGGTCACGGCGAAGGACGCCGACGACCTGTGGACGCTGCGCTGCATGGTGCGCGAACGCCTGATCACCTGGCTGGTGGCCGAGCACCCGTACGCCCTCCCGCACATCGCCACCCTCCCGGCGGCGGAGGCCCCCTAGGTCGTCTCTTCCGGATCTTGTCGGTCCGGCAGGATCCGGAAGAGACGGCCTAGCCGGCGGCCTTCGGCAGCAGCGCGGCCGCGCACTCCTCGGCGAGGTCCTCGGCGTGCGGCGGCAGGGGTTCGCCCGCGCGCAGATGGCGGCGGACCACCGAGAGCGGCAGGTCGACCAGGGCCAGGGTGATGCGGTCCCGGTCCTGGGCACCGGTCGCGCCGAGCGACTCGGCGAGGGCGCCGAGGGCGGCGTAGACCCGCTGATTGCCGGAATCGGCCCGCGCCGTGTGCTCCTCGGACCAGTCGGCGCGGCCGAACTCCCACGGCCCGTGGAGCAGGAGCGCCGCCTCCTCGGGGTGGGCGCGGCTCCACGCCACGACGTGCCGGGCGGCGGCGCGGGCGGCCGGCCGCGGGTCGGGGTCGCTGTGCAGGCTGGCGAAGTAGCCCTGCTGGAACCGCTCGACGGTTCGCAGCCACACCTCGGCGAGCAGGGCGGTGCGCCCGGCGAAGCGGTGGTACATGGAGCCGCTGGGCGCGCCGATGGCCTGGGCGACGGCGGACATGCTCACGCCGCCGGGTCCGCCGGAGGCGGCGAGCCGGACGGCTGCGTCGAGGATCTGGTCGGTGTCGAAGCGGGGTGGTCTCGCCATGAATCAGAGAGTACCCTCCAGATTATTAGAGACACATCTCTAATAATCTGGAGGGGAGCACCCCATGGGTGTCTACAACGTGCACGAGCGCCTGATCGCGGCGAAGGGGAGCGAGGTCGGCGCACTCGTCGACACGCTGTCCCGCGGGGAGGACGACGGGCTGTGGCCCTGGCGCTCGTGGGAGAGCATGGAGCTCGACCGCCCCCTGGGGGTCGGGGCCGCGGGCGGACACGGACCGGTGCGCTACACGGTGGCCGCGTACGTGCCGGGGACCTGGGTCCGCTTCACCTTCACCGGGCCCCGGGGATTCCACGGCTTCCACGAGTTCGCCGTACTGCCCGTCGACGACGAGCACACCGCGCTGCGGCACACCGTGGCGATGACGGTCAGCGGCCTCAGCCGCATCACCTGGCCGCTGGCCTTCCGCCCGGCGCACGACGCCTTCCTGGAGGACAGCCTGGACCGCGCCGAACTGGCGTGCACGGGCACGGTCGCCCGCCCGGCCCGCTGGTCCCCCTACGTCCGCTTCCTCCGGGGACTCGAACGCCTCGTGTCCCGGCCCGCCTAGGCCGTCTCTTTCGGATCTTGCCGGTCAGGTCCGCGTCGTCCCGGTGCCGTGCCTCGGCGTGCTGCCGGGGCTGCCGTGTACTGGACGTACTCGGTTGCCCCGGCAGTGCGGCGAGGTGCGGTGCCGGGCGTCGCGGGCCCGGCAGGATCCGCAAGAGACGGCCCAGGCCTCAGGGGGCCCGCAGGCTGCGTACGTCCAGGTGCCGCAGCACCCGGTCCACGATCTCCGGGTCGGAGCCGGGTTCGCTGCGGGCGGCCAGGATCTCGTGGCGGGCGGCGGACATCATCTCGCGCTGGATCCGCTGGATGTCGCGCAGCCGCTCCACCCGCTTCGCGTACGCCTCGCGCCGCTCCTCGTCCACCATGTCGGGGCTGATCCTGGCCCCCACGTCGTACGCGCGCCGGTACAACTGCTCGGTGAGGTCCTCCGGCAGGTCCTCCACCTCCTGGATCTCCTTCAGCCGCTGCTTGGCCGCCTTCGCCGCGCGGATCGCCAGAAGGCGCTCGGCATCCCGGTCGGCGTCCGTGTCGGCCTCCACCCCCAGCCGCCGCACCAGCCACGGCAGGGTCAGCCCCTGGCACACCAGGGTCGTCATGATCACCGCGAACGCGATGAAGATGATCTGGTCCCGCCCGGGGAAGGGTTCACCGGCGTCCGTCCGCAGCGGAATGGCCAGGGCCAGGGCCACCGAGGCGACCCCGCGCATCCCCGCCCACCACATCACCACGCTCTCCCGCCAGCTCAGCGGGATCTCCTCGTCGTAGTCGCGCCGCTGGTGCAGCTTCTGCGCGAGCCAGCCCGCCGGCAGCAGCCACACCAGCCGGACCCCGACCACCACCGCGACCACGATCGCCGCCCAGCCGGCCATCTCCCACGCGTGGTCCTTCGCCGTGCCGAAGACGTTGTGCAGCTCCAGCCCGATCAGGCCGAAGGCCACGCCGGTGACCAGCATGTCGACGACCTCCCAGAAGGTGTGCCCGGCGAGCCGCCCCAGCACGTCGTCGGCGTCGCTCGCGTACTCGGCGAGGAACAGGGCCGCCGTGAGCACGGCCAGCACCCCCGAGCCCTGGAGTTCCTCCGCCACCACGTACGCGACGAAGGGCACCAGCAGCGTCAGCCCGATCTGCAGGGTGGCGTCGCCGAGCCGGCCCATGAGCCGGTGGGTGGCCCAGCCGAGGGCGAGCCCGACGGCCACGGCCACCACGGCGGAGAGCACGAACTCCCCGAGCGCCTCGGGCCAGGAGAAGCCGCCGCTGACGACGGCGGCGACGGCGACGTGGTACAGCACGATGGCCGTCACGTCGTTGAAGAGTCCCTCGCCCTCCAGGATCGACACCATGCGGCGGGGCAGCCCCAGCGATCCGGCGACGGCGGTGGCGGCCACCGGGTCGGGCGGGGCGACGAGCGCGCCGAGCGCGACGGCGGCGGCGAGCGGCAGACCGGGCACGACCGCGTTGGCCACGGCGGCCACGGCCGCCGTGGTGACGAACACCAGGGCCACGGCCAGCAGCAGGATGGGCCGGACGTTGGCCGCGAACTGCCGCCAGGAGGTGCGCTGCACGGAGGCGTAGAGCAGCGGGGGCAGCACCAGCGGCAGGATGAACTCGGGCGGGATATCGACGTTCGGTACCGCCGGCACCAGCGCGAGGATCACCCCGCCGATGGTCATGAGGACGGGTGCGGGCAGTTTGAGCCGGTCCCCGAGCGGCACCGTGACCACGGCCCCGAGGAGGAGCACGAACAGCAGAGCTAGCTGATCCACTCCCCCACCCTGCCAGTCCGCTGCGCTCGGCTCCTGCGGTGACGGGGCCGCGGCTCCGTGTCGGGCTCCGCCCGAACCCTGTTACGGCGCTCCGCGCCCGCGGGCAGGCCCCCGGCAACGGCGCCGCACCGTTCCGGCTACGGCAAGGGACGCCGCATCGCGCGGTGGGGGATGCCCGCGTCCTGGAACTCCGGGCCGTGGGCCACGTACCCGAGCCGCTCGTAGAAGCCCAGCGCATGCGTCTGCGCGCCCAGATCGACCGCGGTCAGCCCCCTCCGGGCCGCCTCCGCCTCGATCGCGCGGACCAGCCGCACGCCCACGCCGAGCCCGCGCGCGGACTTGGCCACAGCCAGCCTGCCCAGCGATCCGACCGTCAGGTCGCCCGTCTTGCCGAGGGCCGCCGGCCCGTGCAGCAGCCGGCCCGTGCCCAGCGGCACTCCGTCCGCGCCCACGGCCAGGACGTGCACCGCGTCCGCGTCGTACGCGTCGTACTCGATCGACTCCGGCACCGACTGCTCGACCACGAAGACCTCGGACCGCACCGCGAAGCAGGACTTCAGGTCCTCCTCCGAGACGGCGACCCGGACCTCGACCGGCGAGGTCACTCGCTCTCCGCCCGGATCACGTCCAGGGCGTTCTGGAGGTCGGCCGGGTAGGTGCTCTCGAACTCGACCCACTGCCCGTCCGACGGGTGCTCGAAGCCGAGGCGCACCGCGTGCAGCCACTGCCGGGTGAGGCCGAGCCGCTTGGCGACGGTCGGGTCGGCGCCGTAGGTCAGGTCGCCGACGCAGGGGTGCCGGTGCGCGGACATGTGCACGCGGATCTGGTGCGTACGTCCGGTCTCCAGCTTGATGTCCAGCAGCGAGGCGGCGCGGAAGGCCTCGATCAGGTCGTAGTGGGTGACGGACGCCTTGCCGTCCTGGGTCACCGCCCACTTGTAGTCGGCGCTGGGGTGGCGGCCGACGGGCGCGTCGATCGTGCCGCTCATCGGGTCCGGGTGGCCCTGGACCAGCGCGTGGTAGCGCTTGTCCACGATCCGCTCGCGGAACTGGTTCTTGAGCGAGGTGTAGGCGCGCTCCGACTTCGCGACGGCCATCAGGCCGGACGTGCCGACGTCGAGGCGGTGCACGATGCCCTGGCGCTCGGAGGCGCCGGAGGTGGAGATGCGGTAGCCGGCCGCGGCGAGGCCACCGATGACGGTGGTGCCGGTCCAGCCGGGGCTCGGGTGGGCGGCGACGCCCACCGGCTTCATGATCACGACGATGTCGTCGTCGTCATGGATGATCACCATGCCGGGGACGGGCTCGGCGACGACCTCGACCGGCCGGGCCGGCTCGGGCATCTCGACTTCGAGCCAGGCGCCACCGTGCACACGCTCGGACTTCCCGACGACACTGCCGTCGACCGACACCTTCCCCGCGGCCGCGAGATCGGCCGCCTTCGTCCGGGAAAAACCGAACATACGGGCGATGGCGGCGTCGACGCGCTCGCCCTCAAGGCCATCGGGAACGGGCAGGGTGCGGATCTCGGGAATCGTACTCACCCGTCGAGTATGCAGGACGGGGCGGACGAGCCGTCCCGCGATCAGTCCTTGTGGACGGTCCCGTCCGGGTCCAGCCCCTTGAAGGAGAGCAGGACGATCAGGATGCCGCCGCACACGATCGCGGAGTCGGCGAGGTTGAAGACGGCGAAGTGGGCCGGCGCGATGAAGTCGACGACCGCGCCCCGGAACACGCCCGGCGAACGGAAGATCCGGTCGGTCAGGTTGCCCAGCGCACCGCCCAACAGCAGGCCGAGCGCGATCGCCCACGGCAGGCTGTAGAGCTTGCGGGCCAGCCGCACGATCACCACGATCACGGAGGCCGCGATGCAGGTGAAGATGATGGTGAAGGCCTCGCCGAAGCCGAAGGCCGCGCCCGGGTTGCGGACCGCCTCGAACTTCAGCAGGTCACCGATGATCTCGATCGGCGGCTGGTGCTCCAGCTTCGCCACGACCAGCATCTTCGTGCCGAGGTCCAGCAGGTAGGCGAGCACCGCCACGACGAGCAGAGCCGTGATCCGACGGCGCCCCTTGGGCCCGGCGGACTCAGGCTGGGTGTCGTCCCCGACCTCCGGCGTACCGATGATGCGCTCCGCCTCTGCCACGTGAGTCCCTCGAACTAGCTCGAACCAGGCTCCTCCTGGACCCTGACGGACACGAGGGTACGTCAGGGTCCCCGCGCACCGCCTGCCCCACCTCGCCGGACCCCGCTGCTAGTGCCTCCGCTCCTGCTTCTGCTTGCAGTCCACGCACAGCGTGGCCCGGGGAAAGGCCTGCATCCTGGCCTTGCCGATGGGCTGCCCGCAGTTCTCGCAGAGCCCGTACGTGCCCGCCTCCAGCCGTTCCAGGGCGCGCTCGGTCTGCTCCAGCATCGAGCTGGCGTTCGCCGCGAGCGCCAGCTCGGACTCCCGGGTGATGTTCTTGGTGCCCGTGTCGGCCTGGTCGTCGCCCGCACCGTCGCCGGAGTCCCGCATCAGGCCGGAGATGGCCACCTCGGAGGCGTCCAGCTCGGCCCGCAGCCGCAGCACCTCCGACAGGAGCTCCGTACGGGCGTCCTCGACCTCCTTGGGGGTCCAGGGGTCCTCCCCGGGCCGTACGGCGAGCTCACCGGGGGCCAGGGCCGCTGTGGCCCGTGCCTTGGGGAGCCCGCTGGTTGCGGCCGCGGCCGTCTTCCTCGCCGCACCGGCGCTCTTCTTGGCAACCACTTTCCGGACTCCCGTCTTCTTCGCGGCATGCGCCGCCCCCTCGGTCCCGGCCTTCTTGGCCGCGACCGTCCGCTTCTCGACGGCGGTCGTCTTCTTGACGGCGGTCGCCTTCCCGTCCGGTGCGCGCGCCCCGGCAGCGGTCTTCCGGGCAGCGGCCGCCTTCTTGGCGGGAGCCGCGTCCTCGGAGCCCTCCGCCTTCCCGGCGGCCTTCCCGACAGCCTTCCTGGCAGTACTCCCGGCGGTCTTCTTCGCCACCATGGCCGCGGCCCCTTCACATACTGTGATCTTTGCTCGCGAATCGTGCCGGAACGATAAATCGACACCGGCCCCGCGGCAACGGGGCACGCATCCATCGAGGTCAACCTGCATCCGTTGTGCCCATCAGGAGCCCCGGTAATCCGCCCCTCCCGCCCCACCCGATTCGTAACCTGCACCCCGGGCCCATTCGGGTCACGCCGGGGGCGTGCGGGGGTCGCACGCGGGCCCTCCCCGCGGCCCCGCCACGCCGGGCCGCGGGCCCCCGCACGGGCCCCCGTAAACCGGTCTGCCGTGCGCCCCCCGGGCCCGTACACTGGGCCCAGCGAAAGGCATGGACGGGGACGAGTAGCGTCGTACGCAGCCAGGAGCGACCCGGGGACGGTGAGAGCCCGGGGGCGAGCGCGATGCGAAGGATCACCCCTGAGCCGCCGGAAGAAAGCCCGCACGGGAGTCCCGTACGGCGAGTAGAACCGGCTTCGCACCCCAATGAGGGGGCCATCGGATCCGTCCGGCGGCCAAGGAGGGTGGTACCGCGGGAGCAGGCGTCCTGGATCGTCAGGAACGGTTCTCGTCCCTCCGGACGGAAGTGACACCCCGCCGGAGGAAGAGTTCAGCCTCATGACCACACCGCCGCAGTACCGCCCGGTACCCGCCCAGGTCGACCTGCCTGCCCTCGAGCATGCCGTCCTCGACTTCTGGCGCGAGAGCAAGACCTTCGCCAAGACCCTGGAGCAGTCCGAGGGCCGCCCCGAGTGGGTCTTCTACGAGGGCCCGCCCACCGCGAACGGCATGCCCGGCGCGCACCACATCGAGGCCCGCGTCTTCAAGGACGTCTTCCCCCGCTTCCGCACCATGCGCGGCTACCACGTGGCCCGCAAGGCCGGCTGGGACTGCCACGGCCTGCCCGTCGAGCTCGCCGTCGAGAAGGAGCTGGGCTTCAACGGCAAGCAGGACATCGAGGCGTACGGCATCGCCGAGTTCAACGCCAAGTGCCGCGAGTCCGTGACCCGCCACACCGACGCGTTCACCGAGCTCACGACCCGGATGGGCTACTGGGTCGACCTGGACGACGCCTACCGGACCATGGACCCCGAGTACGTCGAGTCCGTGTGGTGGTCGCTGAAGGAGATCTTCAACAAGGGCCTGCTCACCCAGGACCACCGCGTCGCCCCCTGGTGCCCCCGCTGCGGCACCGGCCTCTCCGACCACGAGCTGGCCCAGGGCTACGAGACCGTCGTGGACCCCTCGGTCTACGTCCGCTTCCCGCTGACCTCGGGCCCCCTCGCGGGCGAGGCGGCGCTGCTGGTCTGGACGACGACCCCGTGGACCCTGGTGTCCAACACGGCCGTGGCCGCGCACCCGGAGGTCACGTACGTCGTCGCCACCAATGGCGAGGAGAAGCTGGTCGTCGCCCAGCCGCTGCTGGAGAAGTCCCTCGGCGAGGGCTGGGAGGCCACCGGTGAGACCTTCACCGGCGAGGAGATGGAGCGCTGGACCTACCGGCGCCCCTTCGACCTCGTCGAGTTCCCGGCTCCGGCCCACTACGTCGTGAACGCCGAGTACGTCACGACCGAGGACGGCACGGGTCTGGTCCACCAGTCCCCCGCCTTCGGCGCCGACGACCTCGCGGTCTGCCGCGCGTACGGCCTGCCCGTCGTGAACCCGGTCCGCCCCGACGGCACCTTCGAGGAGGAGGTCCCGCTCGTCGGCGGCGTCTTCTTCAAGAAGGCCGACGAGAAGCTGACCGCCGACCTCGACGCGCGCGGCCTGCTCTTCAAGCACATCGCCTACGAGCACAGCTACCCGCACTGCTGGCGCTGCCACACGGCCCTGCTCTACTACGCGCAGCCGTCCTGGTACATCCGCACCACCGCCGTCAAGGACGCGATGCTGCGGGAGAACGAGAAGACCAACTGGTTCCCGGACTCGGTCAAGCAGGGCCGCTTCGGCGACTGGCTGAACAACAACATCGACTGGGCACTGTCCCGCAACCGCTACTGGGGCACCCCGCTGCCGATCTGGCGCTGTGAGGAGAACCACCTCACCTGCGTGGGCTCCCGCGCCGAGCTGAGCGAGCTCACCGGCCAGGACCACTCGAACCTGGACCCGCACCGCCCGTACATCGACGAGGTCACCTTCCCCTGCACGGCGGAAGGCTGCTCGCTGGAGGCCGTCCGGGTCCCGGAGGTCATCGACGCCTGGTACGACTCGGGCTCGATGCCGTTCGCGCAGTGGGGCTACCCCTACAAGAACAAGGAGATCTTCGAGAAGCGCTACCCGGCGCAGTTCATCTCGGAGGCCATCGACCAGACGCGCGGCTGGTTCTACACGATGATGGCGGTCGGCACCCTCGTCTTCGACAAGTCCTCCTACGAGAACGTGGTCTGCCTGGGCCACATCCTCGCCGAGGACGGCCGCAAGATGTCCAAGCACCTGGGCAACATCCTCCAGCCGATCCCGCTCATGGACCAGCACGGCGCCGACGCGGTGCGCTGGTTCATGGCGGCCGGCGGCTCCCCGTGGGCGGCCCGCCGCGTGGGCCACGGCACGATCCAGGAGGTCGTCCGCAAGACCCTCCTCACGTACTGGAACACGGTCGCCTTCCAGGCCCTGTACGCCCGTACGTCGAACTGGGCGCCGTCCGCCTCCGACCCGGCACCGGCCGACCGCACCGTCCTGGACCGCTGGCTGCTCTCGGAGCTCCACACGCTGGTCGCCGAGGTCACCGACGCGATGGAGTCGTACGACACCCAGCGCGCGGGCAAGCTCCTCTCCGCCTTCGTGGACGACCTGTCGAACTGGTACGTCCGCCGCTCGCGCCGCCGCTTCTGGCAGGGCGACGCGGCCGCGCTGCGGACGCTGCACGACGTGGTCGAGACGGTCACCCGGCTGCTCGCCCCCCTCACGCCGTTCATCACGGAGCGGGTCTGGCAGGACATGGTCGTCCCGGTCACCCCGGACGCCCCGGAGTCGGTGCACCTGTCGTCGTGGCCGGTGGCGGACCGGGCGGCGATCGACCCCGCCCTGTCCCGGCAGATGCAGCTGGTCCGCCGCCTGGTGGAGCTGGGCCGGGCGACGCGCGCCGAGTCGGGCGTCAAGACCCGCCAGCCGCTCTCCCGGGCCCTGGTCGGCGCGGTCGGCTTCGACGCGCTGTCCGCGGATCTCCAGTCCCAGATCACGGAGGAGCTGAACGTCTCCTCGCTGGCCTCCCTGTCCGAGGTCGGCGGGTCCCTGGTGGACACGACGGCGAAGGCGAACTTCCGGGCGCTGGGCAAGCGCTTCGGCAAGGGCGTGCAGGACGTGGCGAAGGCGGTGGCCGCGGCCGACGCGGCGGCGCTGTCCCTGGCCCTGCGGTCCGGCACCGCCTCGGTCGAGGTGAACGGCGAGCAGGTCGCCCTCACCCCGGAGGAGGTCATCATCACGGAGACCCCGCGCGAGGGCTGGTCGGTGGCGTCCGACTCGGGCGCGACGGTCGCCCTGGACCTGGAGATCACCCCGGAGCTGCGGCTGGCGGGCCTGGCCCGTGACGCGATCCGCCTGATCCAGGAGGCCCGGAAGAACTCCGGCCTGGACGTCGCGGACCGGATCGCGCTGCGGTGGTCCTCCGCGGACCCGGAGGTCGTCACGGCCCTGACGGACCACGCGGCCCTGATCGCGGACGAGGTCCTCGCCACGGACTTCGCCGAGGGTCCGGCCGACGGCACGTACGGCGCCGAGTTCACGGACGAGCCCCTCGGCCTGACGTTCCGCCTCCGCAAGGCGTAGCCGCCGACCCGAGCGGCCCGTGCCTCCCCCCTCCGGGGCGGTACGGGCCGCTTCTGCTTTTCCCCGCCGCACCACTCCGGCCTCGCCGGCGTTCGAGGCGCGGGGGCTCGGGGGCAGCGCCCCCGCAACGGCGCCGCACACGGGTACGCAAGCGGCTACGCAAACGGGCCGGGGCCGAGGTTCCGTGGAACCTCGGGCCCGGCCCGTAGAGAGCGGCTGCCGACCGCAGAGACGGCGGCGGCGCCTAGTTGTCGTCCTCGTCGATCAGGAAGCCCCGCATCGGCGACGGCGCCTGCATCGGCTGCGGTGCGGCCGGCCGCACCGGAGCCATCGGCTGGGTCATCGCCGGGGACATCTGCTGCTGGTTGCCACCGTAGGACGGGGCACCCATCGGGGAGGGACCGCCCATGGGGGACGGGCCACCCATCGAGGGACCGCCCATGGAGTGGCCCATCGAACCGGCCGGAGCCATCGACGGCGACGGCGACGGCGGCAGCGCGGGACCGGCCGGGTTGCGCGGCGGGGCCAGGGAGTCGTCGGCCTGGGTCTCCAGCTGACGCAGCTGCGACTCCAGGTAGGACTTCAGACGCGTACGGTACTCACGCTCGAAGCCCCGCAGGTCCTCGACCTTGCGCTCCAGCGTGGCGCGGGCGGACTCCAGGGAGCCCATCGCGACGCGGTGCTTCTCCTGGGCGTCCCGCTCCAGCGCGTCGGCCTTGGCGCGGGCGTCCCGCTCCAGGCCCTCGGCGCGCGACCGGGCCTCGCCGACGATCTTGTTGGCCTCGGAGCGGGCCTCCGCGATCGCCTGGTCGGCGGTCTGCTGCGCCAGCGACAGGACGCGGGCGGCGCTGTCGCCACCGGGGCCCTGCTGCGGAAGCTGCTGCTGGTGCATCGGCTGACCCATGGGCTGCATCTGCTGCCCCATCGGCTGCATCTGCTGGCCCATGGGCTGCATCTGCTGGCCGAGCGGGTTCTGGCCGCCCATCGACTGCTGCTGCATCTGCTGCTGCTGGCCCATGCCCTGCTGGCCCATGCCCTGCTGGCCCATGCCCTGCGGGCCGCCCATGGGGTGCTGCTGCATGGGACCGCCCATGGGGCCGCCCATCGGGCCGGGGCCCTGCTGGCCCTGGCCGCCGGGGCCCGGCGGAAGCTGCGGCTGACCGCTCGGGAGCTGCGGCGGGCCCATCTGCGGCTGCTGCTGCTGCGGCGGGCCGGATATGGCCGCGGGCACGGGGGCGCCGGGGCCGCGCTGGTCCTGGGGCTCGGGCTTGCGCATGCCCTGCTGCTGCTGGTTCTGCGCGGCGGCACGCGTGGCGGCCGCCAGCTTGGCGCGCAGGTCCTCGTTCTCGCGCAGGAGGCGCGTCAGTTCCGACTCGACCTCGTCGAGGAAGGCATCGACCTCGTCCTCGTCATAGCCTTCTCGGAGGCGGACGGTTGTGAACTGCTTGTTCCGCACGTCCTCGGGAGTCAGCGGCATGTCTTCTTCACCTCTACGTAGTCGTCGGCAGTCGGCAAGACCGTATCGGGATCGTCCCCGCGCGCGCGGAGAAGTTCATCGTTCATACGCTTCTCGCAGCACCGCTGACGAGACTGATGAGGATGTAAACGATGATCATCAGAACGAAGAAGGACAGGTCGAGTGCCACGCCCCCGAGACGCAACGGCGGAATGGCCCGCCGGAGAAGCTTGAGCGGTGGATCGGTGACAGTGTAGGTGGCCTCCAGAACGACCACCATCGCCTTGCCGGGTGTCCATGAACGTGCGAACTGGAACACGTAGTCCATGACCAGTCGGAAGATCAGCACGATGAGGAAGCACATCAGCGCGATGTAGACCACCTGTAGTGCGACGCCCATCCCGCGCTTCCCTCTCCCCGTTTCCCGCTCTGTTCCCGGTCCCGTATCTGACGGATCGGTCTAGCTTTGGTTGAAGAACCCGCCCTCCGCGATGCGAGCCTTGTCCTCCGCCGTGACATCGACGTTAGCAGGCGACAGCAGGAACACCTTCTGTGTCACGCGTTCAATGCTGCCGTGCAGACCGAACACGAGTCCGGCGGCGAAGTCCACGAGACGCTTCGCATCCGTGTCGTCCATCTCCGTGAGGTTCATGATCACCGGAGTGCCCTCACGGAAGTGTTCCCCGATGGTACGGGCCTCGTTGTAGGTCCGGGGGTGCAGCGTCGTGATGCGGTACGGCTCCCGCTCGGAGACGACCTTGGGCATGATCACGGGGGCGTTCTTCTCCAGGTTCGTACGATCAGGTGTGATGGATGCCACGGGGGCGATTCGCGCAGGACGTCCGTTTTCCACCGGAATTGGGATGGGTTCACGCTGCGCCGGAGGCTGTACGGCTCGTACCGGTTCGTCCGATACGGGCGATTGGTGCACGGGCTGCTGTCGGCGATCCCGTTCCCGAGCCCGCTCCATCTCCGGCTCGGGCTCGAACTCGTCGTCGGGGTCGTACCCCGGGTTGTCGTACCGGTCGTCCTCCACGAGGCCGAGGTAGACCGCCATCTTGCGCATCGCGCCGGCCATTCTCCGAGTCCTCCGCTCTGTGGTGGATCGCCCTGTCGCAGGTGCCGCCGTGTCACGAATGTCACCAACTGCCCGCGATCCACTTGGTCTGCCCGCTCATCAGCGGGAATGACCATATTTTCTGCTGTGGTCCGACTTTCTTCGCGACGTTACCCGAGCCGGGGTCTCGCGCCGAGTACCGCAGTGCCGACGCGTACATGTGTCGCACCGGCCACAACGGCCCGTTCCAGGTCTGCGCTCATCCCGGCCGACACCATCGTGGCAGCCGGATGGTCCATGCGCATGCGGGATGACAATTCCATCAACCGCTCGAAAGCGGCCTGTTCGCGTCCCGCGTAGTGGCCTGACAGCGGAGCGACCGTCATCAGGCCGTCGATGCGCAGTCCGGGAGCCCCGGCGACGAGGTCCGCCAACTCCGCGAGCTGCTCCGGCGCCGCCCCTCCCCGGGTCCCGCGCTCCCCCGACTCGGCGTCGAGGGCGATCTGCACGAGGCAGCCGAGCTCCCGGCCGGCGTTCACCGCGGCCGCCGAGAGGGCGGTCACGAGTTTCGGTCGGTCGACCGACTGCACCACGTGCGCGTATCCCGCCACGGAACGGACTTTGTTCGTCTGCAACTGACCGACGAAGTGCCAGCTGAGCGGCAGATCCGAGCAGGCCGCGGCCTTGGGGGCGGCATCCTGGTCCCGATTCTCCGCAACATGACGGACACCCAGCTCCGCCAGCAGTCGTACATCGCTCGCGGGGTAGGTCTTGGTGACCACGATGAGCGTCACCTCGTCCCGCGCCCGCCCCGCCCCCGCGCAGGCGGACGAGATACGTTCCTCCACCCGCGCCAGGTTCTCGGCGAGCTCCGCCTTACGATCCGTCATTCTTCTTTTCCCCCGGGAGTCCGGGGGTCGTCCCCCGGGAAAGCTCCGTCAACCAGACATATCCGGCAAGCCGCCCGGTCACCCGGTCACGGCGGTACGAGAAGTGGTCCCGCGACTCCAGTGTGCAGACCGGGGAGCGGACGCCGTTCACCACCCCCGCCTCCGCGAGCTGCGCGTGCACCCCGGCGACCACGTCGACGGCCGGTGTCCCCCAGCTCGTCTCGGCCCGGGCGGCGGGGACCACTTCGGCCACCGCCTCCCGCATCTGCGCGGGAACCTCGTAGCAGTGTCCGCAGACCGCGGGTCCCGTGCGGGCCAGGATCCGCGCGGGGTCCGCCCCGAGGGCGACCATCGCCTCCACGGCGGCGGGCACCACCCCGGCGACCAGCCCCGGCCGCCCCGCGTGGGCGGCGGCCACGACCCCGGCGACGGGGTCGGCCAGCAGGACGGGCGTGCAGTCGGCCGTGAGTACCGCCAGGGCGAGTCCCCGACGGGCGGTCACCACCGCGTCCACCGCGGGAATGTGCTGCTCACCGCCTGCGGCGTCCGCGCCCCAGGGCCCGTCCACCACCGCCACGTCCCGGCCGTGCACCTGGTTCATCCAGACCACCCGGTCCGGGGCGAGCCCCAGGGAGCGCGCCGCCAGTGCCCGGTTCGCGAGAACGGCGGCCGGGTCGTCTCCGACCGCGCCGCCGAGATTGAGCTCCTCGTACGGAACGGCGCTCACTCCGCCCCACCGGTCGGTGAAGGCGAAGTGGGCGCCGCCCACGTGATGCTGCTCTGGTGTCACTTCAAGAAGTCCGGGACATCCAGCTCCTCGGCCGGGCTGTCCTGGTACGGGCGGGCCGTGGGGACCTGCGGCGCGGGGGCCTGGACCTCGACCGGAGCCGCCTCGACCGGAGCCGGGGGCTCCTCACGGGGGGTGACCGAGCCGAGTCCGCCGAAGGCCGGGCGGGCCGGCTCGGCGGCGCGGACCGGAGCCGGGGCCGGCTCCTCGCGCTTGGTGGACGCGGCGCCGATGACGTTGTCCCGGCGGGCCGGCGGCTGTCCGCCGTCGAACCCGGCCGCGATGACGGTGACCCGCACCTCGTCGCCGAGCGCGTCGTCGATGACGGCGCCGAAGATGATGTTCGCCTCGGGGTGCGCGGCCTCGCTGACCAGCTGCGCGGCCTCGTTGATCTCGAAGAGACCGAGGTCCGAGCCGCCGGAGATGGAGAGCAGCACGCCGCGGGCGCCGTCGATGGACGCCTCCAGCAGCGGCGAGGAGATCGCCATCTCGGCCGCGGCCACCGCGCGGTCGTCGCCGCGGGCCGAGCCGATGCCCATCAGTGCCGAGCCCGCCTCGGACATCACGGACTTGACGTCGGCGAAGTCGAGGTTGATCAGACCCGGGGTGGTGATGAGGTCGGTGATGCCCTGGACGCCCGAGAGCAGGACCTGGTCGGCCGACTTGAAGGCGTCGAGCACGCTGACCTGGCGGTCCGAGATGGACAGCAGCCGGTCGTTGGGGATGACGATGAGGGTGTCGACCTCTTCGCGGAGCTCGGCGATGCCGTCCTCCGCCTGGTTCGCGCGGCGCCGGCCCTCGAAGGTGAACGGCCGGGTGACCACACCGATCGTCAGGGCGCCCAGCGAGCGCGCGATGTTGGCGACGACAGGTGCGCCGCCGGTGCCGGTGCCGCCGCCCTCACCGGCGGTGACGAAGACCATGTCGGCCCCCTTGAGGACCTCCTCGATCTCCTCGCGGTGGTCCTCTGCCGCCTTGCGACCGACGGCCGGATTGGCGCCGGCGCCGAGGCCACGGGTGAGTTCCCGGCCGACGTCGAGCTTGACGTCGGCGTCGCTCATCAACAGCGCCTGGGCGTCCGTGTTGATGGCGATGAACTCGACGCCCTTGAGACCGACCTCGATCATTCGGTTGATGGCATTGACACCACCGCCGCCGACACCGATGACCTTGATGACTGCGAGGTAGTTCTGCGGTGCTGCCACGTCGAAGGCCTCTCGCCTCGAGTTACGTGTCGCCGCCTCGCGGGCCTGCGTTGCGACGACTGATGCCGAAATAGGGACGGTCCGAACGCGCCGACCCGAACCCTCACCCTGAAGTTTAGGGTTAGGGGTGTGTCTGTTCCTCGGACTCTTCCGAACAGGACACTAAGTCGACAAGTAGCGCGTGTTCAACGAACACGCCGAACCTCCCGTTTTTCTTTTCACCCTATGTGATCACCCGTATCGCTGGCCAACCAGGGTGCGCCGCTGTTGGACCGGACGTCAACTCCCGGACACAGCAGGGGCGGTGGGGACGCTCACGTCGAAGTGAGCGCCCTTGGGCGCGGCTTTCAACAAAGCGTTCAATGCGCGCCCCTTCGCGTCGCTCTGTTCGCCGCTCCCCCACGTCACGGACCGCCCGCCGGTCAGCTCCAGGACGACCGAATCGTAGGAACCCACCTTGACCTGCACGGTTTGCTTGGCGATCGACTCCGGGAGGGCTCCCGCGACGAGCACGGCCTCGTGCAGCAGCCGTTCCTCGTCGAAGCGACGGGCACTCGGCGATCGACCGGCGTTCAATTCGAGGACCGGAACACCCGCGGGTGCTTTCGGAACCGTGTCGAATCGCACACCCGATGCGTCCACTTCCACGAAGTTGGAGTCCTTTTTGATGAGCAGGACGGGTTTGCGTTCCGTCACTTTCAGACCGATCCCGTGCGGCCAGGCCCGCACCACATCGACCGAATCGATGCGGGGCAGCCGACCGCGGACGCGGGCCTCGATCTCGTCGGTGTCGACGCTCACCAGGGGCGCGCCGACCGGAACGGCGGCCGCCCCGAGGACCTGCTCGGAGGTGAGCACGTCCATGCCGGCGGCGGAGACCTTCTCCACGCGGAGCCAGGAGGAGCCGTAGAGGACCCAGGTGCCGCCCGCGACGAGGAGCACCGCGGCGGCCAGGGAGGCCAGCACGGGGCCCCGGCGCAGGCGTGCGCCGGGGCCCCCGGGGCCGGGCCTGCGGGCCGACTTGGTGCCCTCCGGGCCCTTCGGGACCTTGGGGGCCCTGGGGCGCTTCGGTGGCTTGGGCGGCTTGGGAGCGCCGGCGCCCTTGCGGGCGGACGGGCCGGACCGATCAGAAAACGGTGCTCCGCGCTGTGCGGTCGTCCCTCCGGCCACTCCTGTGCCTCCTGCGTCTGCGCTACCCGCCTCAGCGGGACCTGTGGGCCGCGATCGCCTCGTACACCATGCCGACCAGGAGCTCGTCGGCGTCCCGGCGGCCGAACTCACCGGCGGCGCGGGACATCTCGTAGAGGCGGTGCGGGTCGGACAGCACCGGGAGGACCTGGCTGAGCACCCATTCGGGCGTCAGCTCCGCGTCGTCCACGAGCAGGCCGCCGCCGGCCTTCACCACCGGCTGGGCGTTGAGCCGCTGTTCACCGTTGCCGATCGGCAACGGGACGTAGGCGGCGGGGAGCCCCACGGCGGAGAGTTCGGCGACGGTCATCGCACCCGCGCGGCACAGCATCATGTCGGCGGCGGCGTACGCGAGATCCATCCGGTCCACGTACGGTACCGGCACATACGGCGGCATCCCGGGCATGTTGTCGACACGCGGCAGTTCGTTCTTCGGACCGACGGCGTGCAGGATCTGGATTCCGGAGCGCTGGAGGGTCGGTGCGACCTGCTGGATCGTCTCGTTGAGGCGGCGGGCGCCCTGCGAGCCGCCGGAGACCAGCAGCGTGGGCAGGTTGGGGTCGAGGCCGAAGGCGGCGCGCGCCTCCGGGCGGACCGCGGCCCGGTCGAGGGTCGAGATCGAGCGGCGCAGCGGGATGCCCACGTAGCGGGCTCCGCGCAGCTTGCTGTCGGGCGTGGAGACCGCGACGGCGTGCGCGTACCGGGAGCCGATCTTGTTGGCCAGTCCGGGCCGGGCGTTGGCCTCGTGGACGATGATCGGCACCCCGAGCCGCTTGGCCGCCAGGTAGCCGGGCAGGGCCACGTAGCCGCCGAAGCCGACGACGCAGTCCGCCTTGGTGCGGATGAGGATCTCCTCCGCGGCCTTGATGGTGCCGCGCAGTCGCCCGGGGACGGTGATCAGTTCCGGGGTCGGCTTGCGGGGCAGCGGCACGGCGGGGATCAGTCCCAGCTCGTACCCGCGTTCCGGCACCAGGCGGGTCTCAAGTCCGCGCTCCGTGCCGAGGGCGGTGATGCCCACTGAAGGGTCCTGCCTGCGCAGGGCGTCCGCGAGGGCGAGCGCCGGCTCGATGTGGCCGGCGGTCCCCCCACCGGCGAGTACGACATGCACCGAAATTCACCGCTCTCCGGACGGACGCTTCTTGACGCGCCGTCTCATCGACTTCCATCTCACCCCGGTCCGCCACCAGCCGGTCTTCGGCTGTCGCATCGCGAGGGCCGCGCGCGCCGCCGGCTCCTCCCGCGCGAAGGCGATGAGCAGTCCGACCGCGAACATGGTCGGCAGCAGGGCTGACCCTCCGTAGGAGAACAGCGGGAGCGGGACTCCGGCGATCGGCAGCAGGCCGAGCACCGCACCGATGTTGATCACGGCCTGGGCCGTGATCCAGGTGGTCACGCCTCCCGCGGCAAACCGTACGAAGGAATCCTCCGTGCGTCCGGCCACGCGGATACCCGCATAGCCTAGGGCCGCGAACAGGGCGAGCACCGACAGTGTCCCCGCCAGACCCAGTTCCTCCCCGGTGATGGCGAAGATGAAGTCGGTGTGGGCTTCGGGTAGTTGCCCCCATTTTTCCACACTTGCACCCAGGCCGGAACCGAACCAGCCGCCCGATGCGAGGGCGTAGATCCCGTGAACTGCCTGCCAGCAAAGGTCGTTCTTGCCCGGTTCTGTCGCGCCGAGGCATTCCAGCCGGTCCATCCGGTGCGGGCTCGTCTTGATGAGCAGTGCGACGATCGCACCCGCGAAGGCGAGCACCCCGACGAACATCCGGGTCGGAGCCCCGGCCAGCCAGAGCAGACCGAAGAGGATGGCACCGAGGATCATCGCGGTGCCCATGTCCCCGCCCAGCATGATCAGCCCGAGCAGCAGGAAGGCCACCGGGACCAGCGGCACCAGCAGGTGCTTCCACTGGCTCAGCAGCCCCTTGTCGCCCTTGCGTGCCAGCAGGTCGGCGCCCCAAAGGATCAGTGCCAGTTTGCCGAACTCACTGGGCTGGAGCATGAACGGACCGCCAAGGGAGATCCAATTCTGGTTGCCGTTGATCGAGACGCCTATCCCCGGAACCTGGACCAGGACCATCAGGAAGAGCGTGCCGGCGAGCACCGGGTACGAGAGCGCGCGGTGCAGTTTGACCGGCATCCGGGAGGCGGCCAGCAGGAGTACGCCGCCGATGAGGGCGGCCAGGAACTGCTTCTTGAAGAAGTACGCGTCACCGAGGCCGAGCTGGAGGGCCTTGATCATCGACGCGGAGTACACCATCACCAGACCCAGCACGGTGATGAGCAGCGAACTGCCGAAAATCAGGTAATAGGCCGTGAGCGGGCGGTCCCAGGCCTTCTGCAACTGCCGCTGCGTACGCCGCAACCCGGCCAGTGGCCCGCGCCCGGCGGGCCGTTTCGAACCCACCGCAGGGCGTTTGCGGCCCTGCGCCTTCACGGCGGACGGCCGCCGCCCCGGCAGCATCTGCTTGGCCGGCATCTGTGATCTTCCCCTCCACTCGTACGAGGCGAGCAGCCGGCCGGAGGGAACCTGTCCCGGAGTTCCCGGCCTAGGCCGTGTCCGCAGCGTTCTCGGCGGCCAGTTCGCGCACCGCGTCGGCGAATGCGTCCCCACGCTTGTTGTAGTTCGCGAACATGTCCATCGAGGCACAGGCAGGTGCCAGCAGGACCGTGTCGCCGGGCTCGGCGAGCGCGGCGGCTTCCCGGACCGCTGCGAGCATCGCCCCAGTGTCGGTCCGGTCGAGGTCGACGACCGGGACCTCGGGGGCGTGTCGCGCCAGCGCCTCGGCGATGAGCGCCCGGTCGGCGCCGATCAGCACCGCGCCGCGCAGCCGCTTCGCGGACTTCTGCACGAGCTCGTCGAAGGTCGCGCCCTTGGCAAGGCCCCCGGCGATCCAGACGACCGGCTCGAAGGCCGCGAGGGAGGCCTCGGCCGCGTGGGTGTTGGTGGCCTTGGAGTCGTCGATGTAGGTCACCGACGCGACCTCGTCCACGTGCGCGACGCGGTGGGCGTCCGGACGGAAGTCGCGCAGCCCGTCGCGGACCGCGCGCGGCTGCACGCCGAAGGCGCGGGCCAGGGCCGCCGCGGCGAGCGCGTTGGCGATGTTGTGCGGGGCGGGCGGGTTGACGTCCTTGACCTCGGCGAGCTCCTGGGCGTTCTTCTGCCGGTTCTCGACGAAGGCCCGGTCGACGAGGATGCCGTCGACGATGCCGAGCATGGAGGGGCCGGGGGCGCCGAGGGTGAAGCCGATCGCCCGGCAGCCCTCCTCGACATCGGCCTCGACGACCAGGTCCTCGGTGGCCCTGTCGGCCACGTTGTAGACGCAGGCGACCGTGTTGCCCTCGTAGATACGGCCCTTGTCGGCCGCGTACGCCTCCATCGAGCCGTGCCAGTCGAGGTGGTCCGGGGCCAGGTTGAGCACGGCCGCCGAATGGACGCGCAGCGAGGGCGCCCAGTGCAGCTGGTAGCTGGAGAGTTCGACGGCGAGCACGTCGTACTCCTGCTCGCCGAGCACCACGTCGATGATCGGGGTGCCGATGTTGCCGACGGCGGCAGTGCGCAGGCCCGCGGCCTTCAGGATCGACGCCAGCATCTGCGTGGTGGTGGTCTTGCCGTTGGTGCCGGTGATCGCGAGCCAGGGCGCCGGGTCCTTGCGGGGCGCCGCGGAGTCCGCATCGCCGGAGCGCGCGGCGCGCAGTTCCTGGCCCACCTCGCGCAGCAGCCAGGCGATCTCGACGTCCCCGACCACGTCCACACCGGCCGCGGCGGCGGCCTCGAACAGCGGGCTGTCGGGCTTCCAGCCGGGTGAGGTGACGACCAGTTCGGTGCCTTCGGGCAGGACCTCGCCCGCGTGGCCGCCGTCCTCCAGGCGGCCGAGGCGGACGGTGATGCCCTCCGCCGCGAGTTCGGCGGCCTTGGCACGGTGCGCGTCACCGTCGCCGTTGTCGACGACGGTCACCACTGCGCCGAGGCCGGCCAGGGCGCGGGCGGCACTGATGCCGCTCACGCCGAGACCGGCGACGGTGATGTTCTTGTCCTGCCAGGACGTCACTTGTCGGCTGCCCATCCCGCGTAGAAGAGACCGAGACCCACGATCACGCACATGCCCTGGATGATCCAGAAGCGGACCACGACGAGGACCTCGGACCAGCCCTTGAGCTCGAAGTGGTGCTGGAGCGGAGCCATCCGGAAGACGCGCTTGCCGGTCATCTTGAAGGAACCGACCTGGATGACGACCGACATCGTGATGAGTACGAAGAGGCCGCCGAGGAGCGCCATCAGGAACTCCGTGCGGGAGCAGATGGCCAGGCCCGCGAGTGCGCCGCCGAGGGCGAGCGAGCCGGTGTCACCCATGAAGATCTTGGCGGGCGAGGTGTTCCACCACAGGAAGCCGAAGCAGGCGCCCATGAGCGCGGAGGCGACGACGGCGAGGTCGAGCGGATCGCGTACCTCGAAGCAGGCGTTCGGGTTCGTGAGGTCGGCCGCCATGGCGCAGGACTCCTGGAACTGCCACACGCCGATGAAGGTGTAGGCGCCGAAGACCATCACCGCGGCGCCGGTCGCGAGACCGTCCAGACCGTCGGTGAGGTTCACGCCGTTGGACATCGCCAGGATCATGAACAGCGCCCAGACCACGAACAGCACCGGGCCGATCGACCAGCCGAAGTCCGTGACGAACGACAGCCTGGTGGAGGCCGGGGTCAGCCCGCGCGAGTCCTTGAACTGGAGGGCCAGCACCGCGAAGGCGATGCCGACGATCAGCTGGCCGGACATCTTCGCCTTGGCCCGCAGACCCAGCGAACGCCGCTTGACGATCTTGATGTAGTCGTCCAGGTACCCGACGAGGCCCATGCCCGCCATCAGGAACAGGACGAGCAGGCCCGAGAAGCTCGGCTCACTGCCGGTGAGGACCTTCGTCAGGGCGTACGCGATGAGCGTCGCCAGGATGAAGGAGATACCGCCCATGGTGGGCGTGCCCTTCTTCCCGGCGTGGCCGCGGGGGCCGTCGTCGCGGATGAACTGGCCGTAGCCCTTGCGGGCCAGAAGCTTGATCAGCAACGGGGTGCCGACAACGGTGAGGAACATGCCGATGACACCGGCGAACAGGATCTGCCTCATCGGTCGGCGACCTCGCCCTCGACAGTGCTGTCGAGCAGCGCCTGGGCCACCCGCTCCAGACCGGCCGACCTGGAAGCCTTCACCAGCACGACGTCACCCGGGCGCAGTTCACTGCGCAACAGGTCGACCGCCGCCTGCGCGTCGGACACGAGCACCGACTCCTCACCCCACGAACCCTCGTTATATGCGCCCAGTTGCAGCCAGGAGGCTTCCCTGCCCCCGACTGCGACGAGCTTGCTCACGTTGAGCCGGACGACAAGTCGTCCGACCGCGTCGTGCTCGGCGAGCGCGTCGTCTCCGAGCTCGGCCATCGGGCCGAGCACCGCCCACGTGCGTCCCCCGTTCGCCCTGCCGGCACCACCCATCGCGGCGAGCGCGCGCAGTGCGGCCCGCATGGACTCGGGGTTCGCGTTGTAGGCGTCGTTGACGATCGTCACACCGTCCGCCCGCTCGGTGACCTCCATCCGCCACCGGGACAGCGTGCCCGCTCCGGAGAGCGCCGTGGCGATCTCCTGTGCGGACATGCCAAGAACATGGGCGACGGCGGCCGCGGCGAGCGCGTTCGACACGTGGTGCTCACCGTACAGCCGCAAGGTCACGTCACTGCACCCGGTCGGTGTGTGCAGTGTGAAGGAAGGCTGTCCGCTGTCCGTCATCCGGACTTCGGTGGCACGGATCTCGGCATCGTCGGCCTCGCCGAACAGGACCGTACGGGCCTTCGTGCGCGCGGCCATGCCGCGAACCAGCAGGTCATCGGCGTTGAGGACGGCGACGCCGCCCTCCGCCTCGGCCGGCAGCGCCTCGACCAGCTCCCCCTTGGCCTGCGCGATCTGCTCACGGCCGCCGAACTCGCCGATGTGGGCGGTGCCGACGTTGAGGACCAGACCGATCCGCGGGGGCGTCAGTCCGGTGAGGTAGCGGATGTGGCCGATGCCGCGGGCGCCCATCTCCAGGACCAGGTGCTGGGTTTCCTCGGTGACGCGCAGCGTCGTGATCGGCAGGCCGATCTCGTTGTTGAGGTTCCCGGGGGTCCACACGGTCGGCGCGTGGTGCTGGAGCACCTGCGCGATGAGGTCCTTGGTGGAGGTCTTGCCGGCGGACCCGGTGAGGGCCACGACGTCGGTGCCCAGGCGGGTGACCACGGCCCGGGCGAGTGCTCCGAGGGCGGCCACCACGTCGGGGACGACGACGGCCGGTACTCCGACGGGCCGGGTGGCGAGGACGGCCACGGCGCCCGCGGACACAGCGCGTTCGGCGTAGTCGTGGCCGTCGACCCGCTCGCCGACGAAGGCGGCGAACAGGCTGCCCGGCGCGACCTCACGGGAGTCGTAGACCACGGGGCCGGTGACCTGGACGGACGGATCCGGTATGTCGTGGGGCCGCCCGCCGGTGATGTCGGCGATCTCGGCGAGGGAAAGGGCGATCACTGGTTCACCTCGGCCTGTCGGACCTGAATCTTCCGATCGAGCACGGCCTGGTGCTCGATCGCGGCACGGAGCACCG
The DNA here is from genome assembly GCF_045161815.1 of Streptomyces avidinii. NCBI lineage: Bacteria > Bacillati > Actinomycetota > Actinomycetes > Kitasatosporales > Streptomycetaceae > Streptomyces > Streptomyces avidinii. The sequence goes on along the minus strand of NZ_CP108863.1, from coordinate 6,251,501 downwards.
TGCGGTCGTCGAAGGGGCGTACGACACCGGCGGTGTCCTGGCCCTGCTCGTGGCCCTTGCCGGCCACGAGCACGGTGTCACCGGGCCGGGCGCGGGCGACGGCGGCCGCGATGGCCGCGGCCCGGTCGGCGTCGACCAGGACGGTGCCCCGCTCGGCGGGCGGTACGGACACGGCGCCCTCGAACATCGCGGCGAGGATCGCGAGCGGGTCCTCGGAGCGCGGGTTGTCGGAGGTCAGTACGGCCACGTCGGCGAACCGGGCGGCCGCCGCGCCCATCGGGCCGCGCTTGGTGGTGTCGCGGTCGCCGCCGCAGCCGAGCACGATGTGCAGCTTGCCCTCGGTGACCTCGCGCAGCGCGCGCAGCACCGATTCCACGGCGTCCGTCTTGTGCGCGTAGTCGACGACGGCGAGGTACGGCTGTCCCGCGTCCACCCGCTCCAGCCGGCCGGGGACCCCGGGGACCGCGGCGACGCCGTCGGCGGCGGTCTGCGGGTCGAGGCCGGCGGCGGCGAGCGTGACGATCGCGGCAACGGTGTTGGCGACGTTGAACGGGCCGGGCAGCGGCGCGGTGGCCCGTACGCGCTGTCCTTCGGGGCCCAGCAGGGTCAGGGTGGAGCTCGCCGGTCCGAACACCACGTCCTCGGCACGCCAGTCGGCGGCCGGGTCGCCCGCGGCGGAGAAGGTGACCACCGGGACGGTCGCCTCCTTGGCCAGGCGGCGGCCGTACTCGTCGTCGAGGTTGACCACGCCCAGGCGGGCCCGGCGGGCCGTGAAGAGCCCCGCCTTGGCCTGGAAGTAGTCCTCCATGTCGGAGTGGAACTCCATGTGCTCCGGGCTGAGGTTGTTGAAGACGGCGACGTCGAAGACGCAGCCGTCGACCCGGCCGAGCACCAGTGCGTGGCTGGAGACCTCCATGGCCACGGCCTCGACCCCGCGTTCGCGCATGACCGCGAAGAGGGCCTGGAGGTCGGTGGCCTCGGGGGTGGTCCGCTCGGACTTGATGCGCTCGTCCCCGATGCGCATCTCGACGGTCCCGACCAGTCCGGTGCTGCGGCCCGCCGCGCGCAGGCCGCCCTCGACGAGGTACGCCGTGGTGGTCTTGCCGGAGGTGCCGGTGATGCCGATCTGGAGCAGGTCCTCGCCGGGGCGGCCGTAGATCGCGGCGGCGAGCTCTCCCATCCGGCCGCGCGGGTCGTCGACCGTGAGGACCGGCAGGCCGGTCGCCGCGGCGCGTTCCGATCCCGCGGGGTCGGTCAGTACGGCGGCGGCGCCGAGGCCGGCCGCCTGGGCGGCGAAGTCGGCGCCGTGGGTCCTGGCTCCCGGCAGGGCCGCGTACAGGTCACCGGGGCGGACCGCACGGGAGTCGTGCGTGATGCCGGTGATCTGCGCCGCACCGGGCGCGGGGATGCCCAGCAGCGTGGCCAGCTCGCCCAGCGGGCTCGGGCTGGCGGACGCGGGCCGGGGCGCTCCCGGCGGCGTTGCCGGGGCTTTCTGGGCGGTTCTGGGCTGATCAGCGTGGGGCACGGCGGTGAGCGTACCGGGCGCGGCGGGCCGCCCGCGAAGTGAGGGCCCGACCTCGGCTTCGCCGGTCGTCCGGTTCCCGGGTTTCGGGGTGATCGTTGTCACTGATGGTGCCTCACGCTTTTCTGGCGGGCCGGTCGGGGCTGTGGGTCACTGACCGGGCTGCGGACTGGGCTGCGGGGCGGGCTGCGGGGCGGTGTCGTAGGTGACGGGAAGCCCGGCGGGTGCGGTTCCCGTGGGAGCCACCTGGAGGGTCTTGAGCGCGAACTCCATGACCTTCTTGTAGATGGGGCCGCAGATCTGGCCGCCGAAGTAGCTGCCCTTCGTGGGGTTCTGGATGGCGCAGTAGACGGTGACGCGCGGCTTGTCGGCGGGGGCGAAACCGGCGAAGGAGGCGGTGTAGCCCTTGTAGCGGCCGGTGGCCGGATCCACCCGGTTGGAGGTGCCGGTCTTGCCGCCGACGCGGTAGCCGGGGATCTTCGCCTTGGTGCCGGTGCCCTCCTGGTCGTCGACGACGGATTCGAGCATCTCGGCGAGGGTCTTGGCGGTCTCCGGGCTGATCACGCGGTTCGTCTCGGGCGCCGGGGCCGGGGTGAAGCGGCCGTCGGGGCCCTTGGTGCCGCGGACCAGGGTCGGCTCGATGCGGACCCCGCCGTTGGCGATGGTCGAGTACACGGAGGCCGCCTGCATGGCGTTCAGGGACAGGCCCTGGCCGAAAGGGATCGTGTACTGCTGGGAGGTGGACCAGTCCTGGGGCTCGGCGAGGATGCCGCGGGACTCGCCGGGGTAACCCAGGCCGGTGGGACGGCCGATGCCGAACTTGGTCAGGTAGGAGTGCAGGACCTTGTTGGCCTCGGGCTGGGTCGGGCCGAGCTGGCCGGTGGCCAGGATGGTGCCGATGTTGGAGGACTTGGCGAGGACGCCGTTGAGGGTCAGGTACCAGGTCGGGTGGTCGATGTCGTCCTTGAACAGCCGGTCGCCGCGGTGGAGCCGGTTGGGGACCTCGACGCGGGTCTCCGGGGTGGCCTTCTTCTCCTCCAGCACGGCGGCCATCGACATCACCTTGGCGGTGGAGCCGGGCTCGTACACGTCCTGGAGCGCGGCGTTGCCCATGGCGGCGGAGCGGGCCCGGGTCAGGTCGTTGGGGTCGAAGCCGGGGGCGTTGGCCATGGCCAGTACCTCGCCGGTGCGGGTGTCCTGGACGATGACGTAGCCGCGGTCGGCGCCGGACTTCTCGACCTGCTCGGCGATGGCGCTCTGAGCGGCCCACTGGATGTCGCGGTCGATGGTCAGCTCGATGTCCTCGCCGGGCACGGCGGGATGCTCGTCGGAGCCGGCGGTGGGGACGCGGCGGCCGCCGGACTGGGCGTAGGTGACCTCGCCGTCCTTGCCGGACAGCTTCTTGTCGAGGGAGGACTCCAGTCCGCCGCCGCCCTTGCCCTCGGCGTTGACGTAACCCAGTATCCCGGCGGCGAGGTCGCCGTTCGGGTACACGCGCTTGCTGCTGTCCTCCTTGAACACGCCGGCGAGGACGTTCGCGCCGGGGCCGTTGTTCCGCTTGTCGGCCGCCGCCTTCTCAGCGAAGACCCGCTTGAGGTCCTTGATCTGGTTCCAGACCTGGGGGGTCTGGCGCTGGGCGAGGACGACGTACCGGGAGTTCTTGGTGCTCAGCCGGTCGGTGAGCTCCTTGGCGTCCTTGCCGAGGATGGGCGCGAGGAGGGCGGCGGCCTGCTGCGGGGCGTCCGGCGCCTTGCTGTCCTGCGGGGTGAACATCTTCGGGTCGGCGGTGATGTCGTACGCGTCGACGCTGGTGGCGAGGGCCACGCCCCTGCGGTCGGTGATCTCACCGCGCTCGGCGGCCAGTTTGACGCTGGTGTAGCGGTTCTTGGAGGCCTCGGCGGAGAACGCCGAGGCGTCGACGGCCTGCACCTGGAGCAGCCGGACCACGAAGGCCAGCATGACGAGGGTCAGGCCGACGCTGACCAGGCGCAGCCGGGGGCGTGGGCTGCCGAGCCGGATCGTGTGCGGGGTACGGGGGCCCGCCGGCCGCCGGGTCGCCGGGCGCGAGGCCGGGCGGGCGTTCGCCCGGGCCCGGTCGCCGGGCCGGGGCGGTCTGGCCGGCCCGGGCACCCGCCGCCGGGGCGGCTCCTGCGGGCTCACGCGGCCACCGCCGCGATGCCGGGGCTCCGCACCGGGCCCCGCACCTCGAACGCCGCCGAGGCCGAAAGCCCGGGGCTCCGCCCCGAACCCCGCTCCTCAAACGCCGGAGGGGCTGGATGGGAACGGTGGATCACGGCGTCACCTTCCGGGGGTCTGGTTGGGCTGCGGGGAACCACTGGCCGCGGGGGGCGCGGCGGAGGGCACCGGCTGGCCCGGAGCCGACGCGGGGGGCGACGCCGGCGCCGGGGCCGACGCCGCGGGTGCGGCCGGCGAGCCGGCCGGGGGTCCGGCCGGGGCGCTCGGGGTCGGCGAGGGCGGTGCCTCGGCCGGGGCCGCGCTGCCGGCGATCCTGCCGTCCGGGCCGATGAAGACCGGGCTGCCGCCGGGGACCAGGCCCAGCTCGTGGGCCCGGCGCTGGAGCGCGTCGGGGGCCGAGTGGGCGTCCACGTCGCGCTGCAGCGCCTGTTCCTCGTCGGTGAGGGCGGTGGTCTCCTTCTTCAGCTTGGTCAGCTGGAAGGAGCCTTCGTTCAGCGCCGAGTTCAGCAGCAGCAGGCTGATCAGGCCGCCGCCGAGCAGGGCCACGACCAGCAGGACGAACGGCATCCGGGCCGCCTGCCCCCCGGGACGCGGGCGGGCCGGGCGGCCGCCGAGCGCCCGGCCGAGGCGGGCCGCCTGCCCGCGGGTCAGCGTGGCGACCTTCCCGGCCTTGGTCACAGTCGCGCCTCCCGGATGCGTTCGACGCCGCGGAACCTCGCCGGGGCGGCCCGCCGGTTCTCGGCGATCTCCTCCTCGGTGGGCAGTTCGGCGCCGCGCGTGAGCAGTTTCAGCTTCGGCTGGTACTTCTCCGGCACCACCGGCAGGCCGGGCGGGGCCGTGGAGGTCGCGCCGGCCGCGAAGACCTGCTTGACCAGGCGGTCCTCCAGCGAGTGGTACGAGAGCACCGCGATCCGGCCGCCGACCGCGATCCGGTCCACCGCCGCCGGGATGGCCCGCTCCAGGCCCGAGAGCTCCCCGTTGACCTCGATCCGCAGCGCCTGGAAGGTCCGCTTCGCCGGGTTGCCGCCGGTCCGCTTGGCAGCCTGCGGCAGGGAGTCGCGGATCAGCTCGACCAGCCGGGCGCTGTTGGTGAAGGGCTCCTTCTCCCGCTCCCGGACGATCGCGGACACGATCCGCTTGGCCTGCTTCTCCTCGCCGTACTGGCGCAGGATCCGGACGAGCTCGCCCGGCGCGTAGCTGTTGAGGACCTCGGCGGCGCTGATGCCCGTCGTCTGGTCCATGCGCATGTCCAGCGGCGCGTCCTGGGCGTACGCGAACCCGCGGTCGGCCTCGTCCAGCTGCATGGAGGAGACGCCCAGGTCGAAGAGGATGCCCTGGACGGCCGGGATGCCGAGCCCGTCGAGGACCTCGGCGAGGTCGGCGTAGATCGCATGGACCAGGGTGGCCCGGTCGCCGAAGGGCGCGAGCCGCTCGCCGGAGAGCCGCAGGGCCTCCTTGTCGCGGTCGAGGCCGATCAGGTGGGCCTCGGGGAACCGGGTCAGCAGGGCCTCGCTGTGGCCGCCGAGGCCGAGGGTGCAGTCGACGACGACGGCCCCCGGCCTCTCCAGCGCCGGGGCCAACAGGTCCAGGCACCGCTGGAGCATCACCGGGACATGTCGGGACTCGCTAGTCAAAGCGCCCTCTCAGATAACGGCGCGGCAGGCTTACGCACCCCCGCCTCCCCGCATCCGCGACCGGCGCCGGGGAAGGTGGCGCCGGCCGGCCGGTGAGCGGGAGAGGGCCGGGCCGTACGTACGCGCCGCGCACGCGGAGTGTTCATCGGGGGCCGGGCGGCCGGTCAGGGCCGGGCTCCGGCCGGTTCGCGTCACTTTAGTGCAACGGTCGCCGCGGTCAACGAACCGCCCCGCGCGGCGTGCGCGGCTCTCGGAGCGAACCGGCAAATGCCGCGAATCACCCGGACGGCCGCCTCACCCCCACCCCTGTGGGTTAGCTCACAACAAGCCTCGTTGACGTTCTTTGTCCGCTCTCACGCGAGGCCGGGGGCCGCGGTGACCACTAACGTCGTACCCATGACGACTTCCGCATCCCTGCCTGCCGAGTCCGCGCCCGAGGCATCCGTCGGCGGATCCGTCACCGACCGACTGGTCGAGGCGAATCAGCGCTACGCGGCACAGTTCTCCGATCCCGGCATGGACGCCCGGCCCGTCCTCAAGGTCGCGGTCGTGGCCTGTATGGACGCCCGTCTCGACCTGCACAAGGCTCTCGGGCTGGAGCTCGGCGACTGTCACACGATCCGCAACGCGGGCGGTGTGGTCACCGACGACACGATCCGCTCCCTCACCATCAGCCAGCGGGCGCTGGGCACCCGCGCGGTGATACTCATCCACCACACCGGCTGCGGTCTCGAAAACCTGACCGAGGACTTCCGGCACGAGCTGGAGGACGAGGTCGGTCAGCGTCCGGCCTGGGCCGTCGAGGCCTTCCGGGACGTGGACCAGGACGTTCGCCAGTCCATGCAGCGGGTCCGCACCAACCCGTTCCTGCCCCACAAGGACGATGTGCGAGGCTTCGTCTTCGATGTGCACACCGGGCTCCTGCGGGAGATCGATCCCAGCTCTTGAGTGACACAAGGCCTTAACGCCGTCAAGAATGCGGGGTGGCACCACCCGGGATCCTCCCGGGACGGTGTCCGTGTTTCGGGGTGGGCCGGTTCATGCGCCAAGGGCGTCGGCCCTGGGAATGGGCCGAGGAGAACCAGGTGACGACGTACGACGACCGAGCGAGCCTCGCGGATCTGACCAGCACGGCGGAGCGGGTGCGCCAGTCGGTCGAGAGCGTGATCGAGGGCAAGCCCGAGGTCGTTCGCCTCGCGCTGACCGTGCTGCTCGCCGAGGGACACCTGCTGATCGAGGACGTACCCGGCGTCGGCAAGACGATGCTCGCCAAGACGCTCGCCAAGTCCATCGACTGCTCGGTGCAGCGCATCCAGTTCACCCCGGACCTGCTGCCCTCCGACATCACCGGCGTCAGCATCTACGACCAGCAGCGCCGCGAGTTCGAGTTCAAGCCGGGCGCGATCTTCGCGCAGATCGTCATCGGTGACGAGATCAACCGCGCCTCGCCCAAGACCCAGTCCGCGCTGCTGGAGTCGATGGAGGAGCGCCAGGTCACCATCGACGGCACCACCTACCCGCTGCCCAGCCCCTTCATGGTCGTCGCCACCCAGAACCCGGTGGAGATGGAGGGCACGTACCCGCTGCCCGAGGCGCAGCGCGACCGCTTCATGGCCCGCGTCTCCGTCGGCTACCCCAGCCCCGAGGCCGAGCTCCAGATGCTCGACGTGCACGGCGGGGTCTCCCCGCTCGACGACCTGACGTCCGTCGCGCACTCCCACGAGATCGTCAAGCTCATCGAGGCGGTCCGCGAGGTGTACGTGGCCGAGCCCGTCCGGCGCTACGTCGTCGACCTCGTCTCCGCCACCCGCAGCCACCCCGACCTGCGGCTCGGCGCCTCGCCCCGGGCCACCCTGCACCTGCTGCGCGCCGTGAAGGCCTCCGCCGCGCTCGCCGGCCGGGACTACGTCCTGCCCGACGACGTCCAGGCCCTGGCCGGCCCGGTCCTCGCGCACCGGCTGCTGCCCACCGCCCAGGCCCAGCTGAACCGCCGCACCGCCGAACAGGTCGTCGCCGACATCCTGCAGCGCACCCCCGTCCCGGCCGCGCACGCCCGCGGCGAGATGCCGCCCGGCGCGGGCATCCGGGGCTTCTGATGAGCGCCGGTGCCCCGCGCGGCGCCGGTGGCCCGGGGGACGGTGGCGGACTGCGCGCGTCACTGTCCGGTCTGACCACCCGCGGCCGCTCGTTCCTGGCCGCCGGAATAGCCGCCGCTGCCTGCGCGTACGTCCTGGGCCAGGGCGAGCTGCTGCGGGTCGGCCTGCTGCTCGCCCTCCTGCCGCTGATCTGCGTATACGCCCTGCACCGCACCCGCTACCGGGTCTCCGGCAGCCGCCGGCTCAGCCCGGGCCGGGTCCCCGCGGGCACCGAGGCCCGGGTACAGCTGCGCATGGACAACGTCTCCCGGCTGCCCACCGGCCTGCTGATGCTCCAGGACCGGGTGCCCTACGTACTGGGCCCGCGCCCCCGCTTCGTACTGGACCGGGTCGAGCCCGGCGGGCGCCGCGAGGTGTCCTACCGGGTCCGCTCCGACCTGCGCGGCCGCTATCCGCTCGGCCCGCTCCAGCTGCGCCTCTCCGACCCCTTCGGGCTGGTCGAACTGACCCGCTCCTTCAGCACCTACGACACCCTCACGGTCATACCGCGCACCGAGCCCCTGCCGCCGGTCCGCCTCGCCGGCGAGTCCAACGGCTACGGCGACGGCAGCCGCCGCTCCCTGGCCCTGGCCGGCGACGACGACGTGATCCCCCGCGGCTACCGGCGCGGCGACGACCTGCGCCGCGTGCACTGGCGCTCCACCGCCCGCTACGGCGAGCTGATGGTCCGCCGCGAGGAGCAGCCGCAGCGCAGCCGGGCCACCGTCCTGCTGGACACCCGGCGCCTGGCCTTCGACGGCGCCGGCCCCGACTCCGCCTTCGAGTGGGCCGTCTCGGCGGCCGCCTCCAGCCTGGTGCACGTCCTGGAACAGGGCTTCTCCGTCCGGCTGCTCACCGACACCGGCGACTCGGTGCCCGGCGAGGGAGGCGGCGGTTTCTCCTCAGGCGGGCAGGAGTCGGCGGAGGCCGCCGGGCTGATGATGGACACCCTCGCGGTCGTCGGTCACTCCGACGGCGCCGGGCTCTCCCGCGCCTACGACGCGGTGCGCGCCGCAGGCAGCGGAGGCTTCGGCGGAGGCGGCGGTGACGGGCTCCTCATCGCCTTCTTCGGCGACCTGGACGAGGTACAGACAGAACTGGCGGCCAGGATGCGCCAGCGGACCTCGGGCGCGGTGGCCTTCGTACTGGACTCCGCGAGCTGGGGCGGACAGCCGGCCCCGGGGCATGCCGTGCCCCCGCTGGAGGAACGGCTGCGCAGGCTGCGCGACGCGGGCTGGACGGCCCTGGCCGCCCCGCCCGGAGTGGCCTTCGGCGAGCTGTGGCGCCAGGCCGGGACCGCGCGCGTCGCTACGGGAACCACCGGAGGTCGGGAATGAGCGGGCGGGCGAAACTGACGCTGTTCGCGGCACTGGCGACGCTGCTCACCTCGTGGTCGCTGAGCCCGCTGGTGGACTCGCAGGCCTGGCTGCTCCAGGCCGGGCTGCTGCTGATCGTGCAGAGCGCGGTGGGCGCCGGGGCCCGGCGGGTGCCGCTGGCCCGGACCCTGACCGTGGCCGCTCAGCTGCTGGTGTCGCTGCTGCTGCTCGCGTTCCTGTACGCCGGCAGGGGCGAGTCCACCGGGGACGGGCCGCTGGCCTACCTGGTGACGGACTTCGGCGCGCTGTTCGGTCAGGGCGTCCGGGACGTGGGCGAGTTCGCGATCCCGGCTCCGCTGACGGACGGCATCAAGCTGCTGCTGGTGTCCGGCGTGCTGCTGATCGGGCTGGCGGTGGACACGCTGGCGGTGACCCTGCGCACGGCCGCCGCGGCCGGACTGCCCCTGCTCGCGCTGTACTCGGTGGCCGCGGGCCTGTCCGGCGGCGGGGACGCCTCCTGGATCTCCTTCCTGCTGGCGGGCTGCGGCTACCTGTTGCTGCTGCTGTCCGAGGGCCGGGACCGGCTCGCCCAGTGGGGCCGGGTCTTCGGCGCGGCTCCGCGCCGCGGCGCCGCCGACTCGGGCCTCGCGGGCGGGGCCGGCGGTCAGGCGACGGCCCCCGTGAAGTTCGGGCGGCGGATCGGCGCGGTGGCCCTGGGCCTGGCGCTGGTGGTGCCGGCCGTACTGCCCTCGCTCGGCGGCGGGCTGCTGGGCGGCACGCAGGAGGGCGACGAGAGCGGCAGCGGTCCGGGCGGGACGATCACTGCGGTCAACCCGCTGGTCTCGCTGCAGAGCAACCTGAACGCGCAGGACAACCGCGTGATCCTGAAGTACCGGACGAACAACCCGCAGCAGAGCGAGCAGTACCTGCGGATCCTGGCCCTGGACGAGTTCAACGGCGTCAAGTGGGAGGCCTCGGGGCGGCCCCTGATCGACGTGCCGGAGCGGCTGCCGGACCCGCCGGGGCTCGGCTCCCAGGTCCGCGGCACCGCGACGGAGGTCACCACCTTGGTCAACGCGGCGGACAACTACACCCAGCGCTACCTCCCCATGCCCTATCCGGCGACGTCTGTGGCGATCCGCGGCAAGTGGCGGTTCGAGCCGGCGGGCCGGTCCCTGGTCGGCGACCAGCTGGGCAGGGACCGCTTCCAGAACGTCCAGGGCGCGCAGTACGAGGTGCGCAGCCTCCAGCTGAACCCGACGCCTCAGCAGCTCCAGCGGGCCGGGGAGCCCGAGCCGGCGGTCCGGGACGAGTACACGAAGCTCCCGGACAACCTGCCGCCGGTGGTCGCCGAGACGGCCCGCCAGGTGACGCAGGGGGCCAAGGACGACTACACGCGGGCCGTGAAGCTCCAGGACTACTTCGCCGTGAACGGCGGGTTCCGCTACAACACGAGGACGGCCTCGGGCACGGGCCCGCAGGCGGTCGCGCGGTTCCTCGCCGACAAGGAGGGCTTCTGCGTCCACTTCGCCTTCTCGATGGCGGCGATGTCCCGCTCGCTGGGCATCCCGTCCCGGGTCGCGGTCGGCTTCACCCCCGGCGAGAAGCAGTCGGACGGCAGTGTGAACGTGTCGATGCGCGACGCGCACGCCTGGCCCGAGCTGTACTTCCAGGGTGTGGGCTGGACCCGCTTCGAGCCGACGCCCCGCTCCGGCATCAACATTCCGGACTACTCGCGGGCGCAGACCCCGGCCGCCCAGCCGTCCGCCCCGGCGCCGGTGCCCTCGCAGAGCGCGGTGCAGCCGTCGACGGCTCCCACGGGGACCCCCGAGTGCCCGCCGGCCCTGAAGAAGCTCGGCGAGTGCGGTGCGGCGGCGCCCGCGCAGAGTGCGGGCCCCGACGACGGGCTGTCGGTGACGACGGTCCTGGGCTGGGCGGCGCTGGTGGTCGCGGTGCTGGGGCTGCCGCTGCTGCCGCTGCTGTGGCGGACCCGGCTGCGGGCCCGGCGCCTGGCGACCGGTGAGGTCCTGACGGCCTGGCGGGAACTGGGCGACGCCGCCTGGGACGTGGGTGTGGCCCCGGACGAGGCGCTGTCCCCGCGCCGGGCGGCGAGCCGGATCGTGGACCTGGGCCGCCTGGAGCCGGAACCCGCCGCGTCCGTGCACCGGGTCGCCGGTGCGGTGGAGCGGGCCCTGTACGCGCCCCCGGGCGCGGAGGTCTCGTACCCGGAGCTGGCGCAGGACGTACTGCTGGCCCGTACGGGGCTGCTGGAGTCCGCGGACCGGCTGCCCCGGCTGCGCGCCCTGCTGCTGCCGCGCTCGGCGGCCCGCATCTCCTGGGCACTCGCCGCCGGCTGGGCAACGCTGGCCGGGGCGGTCTCGGCCCGCCTCACGTCCCTCCGCTCCCGCCTGCCCCTCCGCAGCCGCGGCTGAGGCCGGCGTCCGGCCCCACCGGCGATGCTGCGCTCTCTCAGCCCCGCCGGTGTTCGAGGCGCGGGGTCCGGGGCGGAGCCCCGGCAACGGCGGCGCGGACGACCGCGCAGAACCGCCGAACCCACGGACGTGAAACGGCGAGGCTCGATCCCCCCGAGCCCCGCCGCGTCACGTACCGCATCACCGGTTCGCCGATCCCCCGTCGTTCCCCCGTCCCGGTCACGGGAGGAGGTACCCGGTCCGCTCCGCAGCCCCGTGTCCGCGGTGCGGACCGGGTCTCCTGTCCGTTGCTCCCAGTCTGGCGTCCGCGCAGGTGGGAGCCCATCCGCGCACGTACTCATTTCCGTGCCTAGGTACGGATACTCAGCCGTCGCGGCCGGCCCCACCAGTTCTACGGGGCGGCGCGCCCCCGCGGCACCGCCGACTGGGGGGGTCGTGGTGCGCCGGGGCGCGGCGGACACCGGGGTTCAGCGGTTTCCGCTGACCCGGCCCCGCAGCAGCAGCGACAGCGCCGAGTGCACGTCGTCCAGGGACCGCTCGCTCTGGAAGGACTGCCAGTCCAGGGCGGCCACCAGCACCATCCCGACCATCGCGGCCGCCGTCAGCGGCACGTCGATCTCGGCGCTCAGCTCACCCCGCTCGACACCCTCGCGCAGCACCTTCTCGACGACGGCCACGGCCTCCTGCCGGACCACCATCAGCGTGGACTGCCACGCGCGGTTGGTGCGCCACAGCTCGGCGACGTACAGCTGGGTGAAGGCCGGGTAGCGGTCGATGAAGACGAGTCCCGCGCGGATCATCGCGTCCAGCGCCTCGACCCGGCTGCCGCCGCGGGCCTCCGTCTCCTCGGCCGCGGTCCGCAGCGAGACGGTCAGCAGGCCGACGCCGTGCCGCAGCAGCTCCTCGAAGAGCTCGTTCTTGCTCGCGAAGTTGTAGTAGACCGTGCCCTTCGCGACTCCCGCCCGCTCGGCGATCTCATCGACCGTGGTCGCGGAGAAGCCCTGCTCGGCGATGAGGGTCACGGCCGCTTCGTAGAGCTTCTGCCGGGTGGCCGCACGACGGCCCCCGCCGGTACCCGTACCGGTGCTGCTGCTTTCCATGGCGCTGATTGTCACAGGTCAACACGTCCCTACAGGCTCAGTTCGGGGTGCAGTCGGTCCATGGTCCACACCTGCTTGCCGCGGGCGGCGAGCGCGGTGAGGGCGAGAGCACCCACGGTGAAGGCCAGCAGGACGGCGCTGCCCTGCCAGACCGGGGCGAGATCGCCACCGGTGATGAGGCGGCGCAGGCTCTCGACGATGTACGACATCGGCAGGTACGGGTGGATCCAGTTGAAGAAGTCCGGGCTGGTCTGGACGGGGTACGTACCGCCCGCCGAGGTCAGCTGGAGCATAAGGACGGCCAGCACCAGGATGCGGCCGGCCGCGCCGAACTTGGCGTTGAGCCACTGGACGATCGCCGCGAAGCAGCCGGTGACCAGCATCAGGAAGGCGATGGTCAGGGCCGGGTGGGCCATCTTCAGGCCGAGGCCGGGCGCCCAGTGCAGTACGGACATCAGCAGGCCCATCTGGGCCGCGCCGAGGCCCGCCACCGGCAGCCAGCCGGCGAGGGCGACCCGCCAGGGCGAGGCGCCGGCGGCCAGGGCCCGCCGGTTGAGCGGGGCGATCAGCATGTAGGCGACCATCGCGCCGACCCAGAGGGAGAGCGGGATGAAGTACGGGGCGAAGCCGGTGCCGTAGTTGGGCGCCTTGTGCAGGGACTGGTTGGCGAGCTGGATCGGGTCGGCCATGACCTGCGTGCGCCGGTCGCGCTGCTGCTGGTCGTAGTCGGGGATCTTGCCGGCCCCCTCGTGCAGGCCGCCGGCGAGTTCGCCGGTGCCGTCGACGAGCTTGTACATGCCGCCGTCGAGGCGGTGGGCGCCGTCGCCGAGCCTGCCGACGCCGTCACTGAGGGCGCCGGAGCCGGTGGTGGCGGAGCCGAGGCCGGTGTGCAGCTGGGCCATGCCGGTGGAGACCTTGTGGGCGCCGGTGTTGAGGGCGTTGACCTTGGCGACGGCCGCGTCGAGGTCACCCGCGAGCTGGGGGGCCTTGTCGACGAGCTCGCGGGCCTTCTTCTCCAGATCGGCGAGCTGGGTGCGGAGCTTGCCGACGTCACCGTTGGCGTTCTTGACCAGCGCGCTGACGTCCCCGCTGAGCTCGGCGGCCTCGGCCGCGTCGTCCCTGACCTTCTTCAGGTCGGGGCAGGAGGCGAGGTGCGGTTCGCCGCCGGGGGTGACGCAGTGCTTGGTGTAGTAGGCGTCCGCGCCGGTGGAGGCCTTCTTGGCGAGGGCCGCGGCGGCCGGGGCCTTCTCGGTGAAGGTGGCGAGGTGGTTGTTCACGACCTTCGCACTGTCGGCGACCAGCTCGGCGGTGTCCGCCAGGTTCTTGGGATCCTTGACGAAGGGGCGGGCCTTGTCCGCGGCCCCGTTGACCTTGTCGGCCAGGGCCTGGGTGCCGTCCGCGACGTCCTTGGAGCCGGTCTCCAGCTTGCCGGCCGCCGAGTTGAGCTTCTTCAGACCGGTGTTGAGCTCGCCGCTCTTCTCCCCCGCCGTGTCGAGGCCGTCGGCGAGCTCCTTCGCGCCGTCCTTGGCCTTGCCGGCGCCGTCCTTGAGCTTGTCGGCGCCGTCGGCCGCCTCGGCGGTCTTGTCGTGCAGGTCGGAGAAGTTGACGAAGATCTTGTCGAGGAAGCCGCGGGAGGCGTTGGCGGACGCCGCGGAGCGGACCTCGGCGAAGACGGAGCGCGAGATCGAGCCGACGATGTAGTTGTTGGCGTCGTTCGTGCGGACCTGGAGGGCCCCGGTGGTGGGGTCGTCGCCGGAGCTGGAGGCGATCTTCGCGCTGAAGTCGGCGGGCAGGGTCAGGGTCAGGTAGTACGTACCGTCCTCCAGGCCCTTGGCCGCTTCCTCGGCGCTCGCGTCGTGCCACTCGAAGGACTTCTTGCTGGCGTGCAGCTTCTTGGCGATCTCGGCGCCGGCTTCGAGGCGCTTGCCGTCGACGGTCGTGCCCTTGTCGGCGTTGACGATGGCGACGGGCACCTGGTCGAGCCGCTTGTACGGGTCCCAGAAGGACCACAGGTACAGGGCTCCGTAGAGCAGCGGCAGCAGGAGCAGCGCGACGAGAGCGGCCCGGGGCAGCTTCCCCCGCCCGAACCGCTTCAGCTCAAGCGCGGCCAGCTTCGGCGAGCGCATCGTCCGCCCCCTTCGTGTCGTCGTTCTCGGCGTCGTTCGTCGTGTCGTTCTCGGTGCCGTTCTTCGTGTCGCCCTCGGCCTCGGCGCCCTCGACGGGCTCGGCGGCGGCCTCGGCGGGCGCGTCCGGTGCGGCCTCCGGTGCGCCCGGTGCGCCCGGCGCGTCCGGCGCGTCCGGCGCGTCCGGGTCCTTGGGGCAGGTCCGCAGGACGACCGCGTCGGCCGGCGCCTCGCTGCACACCGCGAGGACGGTGATCCCGCGGGCGGCGACCGAGCGGAGCAGGGCCCAGGCCTCGGCGCGTTCGGTGTCCGACAGCTTGAGGTCGAGGTCGTCGAGGGCCAGCAGGCCCGGGGAACCGAGCAGCGCGATGGCGACGGACAGCCGTACGGACTCGAGGCGTTCCAGGTCCCGTACGGAGGTCCGCTCGCCCTTGGGCAGCGTGGCGAGGTCCAGTCCGGCGGCCTCCAGGGCGGCGGCGATCCGCGCCTCGGCGGCGGCTCGGCGCTCGGCCCGGGGCCGCAGCATGGCGCGGACCGGAGCGCCGTAGTGGCGCTGGAGCAGGGCTCCCTCGCGCAGCTGTTCCGCGACGGTGAGGGCCTGGTCGAGGTCGGTGATCCCGGAGACCGGTCCGAGGGCGGCGATGCGGCGGACCGCCGACATCTTCTTGGGCAGCCGGTGGCCGCCGACCTCGGCGTGTCCGGCGGTGGGCTTCATCCGCCCCGTGAGGGCGAGGAGCAGGCAGGTCCGACCACTGCCGGAGGGGCCCTCGACCGCGATGAGCGAGCCGGGCGCCGCGTCGATGCCGACTCCTCGGAAGGCCCAGCCGCGCGGGCCCTTGAGTCCGAAGTCCTCGGCCTTGACGGCCGCGCCGTGCGGGCTGTCCACGCCGTCCCCCTTCTTTTTGAACTGACCGGTCAGTTCAAAAACTAGCATCCTTCTCGGTATCCGGTGCGCAGGAGGGGGGAGTTACTGGCCATCTGCCCGCAAAAGCGCAGGTCAACCGGATTGTCAGTGGGGCCCGTCACGATGGGGGCAACGCATCGACAGGAGGTTCGTCATGGCCACACCGTCCCCGTCCCCTGTCCACCCCGTCCTGCGGAAGTCGACGGCCCCTCCGGCCGCCCTCGACCTGCTCGCCAAGGCCCACAGCGGCCTGGCCGAGGCCGCCCGGCTGACCCGCCCCAACGAGCGCTACGCCACCGCCCACCTCGCCGCACTGCGCACCGCCGCCGCCGTACTCGCCGCGCGCGGCCGGCCCGAGCCGGTGCACCCGCGGCGGCGGCCCCGGATCCGCAGTGCGTGGGAGGTGCTGCCGGAGATAGCGCCGGAGCTGACCGAGTGGAGCGCGCTCTTCGCCTCCGGCGCCGCCCGACGGGCCAGGGCCGAGGCGGGGATAGCGGACGCGGCGAGCAGCCGGGACGCGGACGATCTGGTGCGCGCGGCCTCGATGTTCCTGCGCCTGGTGGAGCGGATGCTCGCCGTCCGGGCGGCGCCCCGGCCCCTGTCGCAGACCTTGCCGCAGACCGTGCCGCAACCACGCCCGGAGCATCCGGACGCGGGATGAGCTGCCCGGTCGCGGTAGGCAATAGGGTGGGCAGCGACCGCTCACCCTTACCGCGCCGAGGAGCCATCAGCCGTGTCGGACACTTCCCGCCCCCGTGCCTCCCTCCGCACCGCCGTGGTGTGGGAGGTCCTCAAGGAGGCCCTCGACCGCCGGGTGAAGGCGACCGGGCGGGACGTGCTCGACGTGCTCGACACCGGTGGCGGCACCGGTAAGTTCGCCGTGCCGGTGGCCCGTCTGGGCCACCGGGTCACCGTGGTCGACCCCAGCCCGAACGCGCTGTTCGGGCTGGAGCGCCGGGTGGCCGAGGCCGGTGTCGCCGATCTGGTGCGCGGCGTCCAGGGCGATGCCCAGGGCCTCTTGGACGTCGTCGAGCGGGACGCGTACGACGTGGTGCTCTGCCACGGAGTGCTGGAGTACGTCGACGACCCGGCCGAGGGCGTGGCCAACGCGGTGGCCGCGCTGCGCGCCGGCGGCACGCTCAGCCTGCTGGCCGCCGGGCTCGGCGGGGCCGTGCTCGCCCGCGCGCTGGCCGGGCACTTCACGGAGGCCCGTACGGCCCTCACCGACCCGGCCGGCCGCTGGGGCTCCGGCGACCCGGTACCGCGCCGGTTCACCGCCGAGCAGCTCTCCGCGCTGGTCGGCGACTCCGGCCTCGCGGTCGGCGCGGTGCACGGCGTGCGGATCTTCGCCGACCTCGTTCCCGGGGTCCTGGTGGACACCGAGCCCGGCGCGGTGGAGGCTCTGCTGCGTCTGGAGGAGGCCGCGGCCGAGCTGCCCGCCTTCCACGCGGTCGCCACCCAGCTGCACGTCCTGGGCGAGAAGCAGGCCTGAACTGCGATCTTCCGCGGGCGGAGTCGGCCGCACACCCGCCGTTCCGCCGGTCGGCCCCGTATGATCAGGTGCAGTGACCGGCATGGCGGACGGACCATTGGGGAATAACGGCCTCAGTGACCGCCCCCGCGGCGGTACGGTTTTCACGCAGCGCATTCACCGGCTGCGTCATTTCTGGGCCGTGTCTTTTTGGAACGTGGCGTAGAGGGCGGGTGTCACGGGGGCGATTCCCCGCCTATCCTGAAGGGGACCCCTGGTCGCTACCCCCGCGACCGACGGATGAGGAGGACTCCCGTGCCGCTCTCGGAGCACGAGCAGCGAATGCTCGAGCAGATGGAGCGAGCGCTGTACGCCGAAGATCCCAAGTTCGCGACAGCGCTTGAGGGAAGCGGACTGCGTACGTACACCCGGCGACGGGTCTACCAGGCAGTCGCAGGCATTGTGGTGGGTATCGCGCTCCTCATGACCGGTGTGATCATTCCGAACGTGCTCTGGATCAGCGTGGTGGGGTTCCTCGTCATGCTGGGCTGTACGGTCCTGGTGGTCACCGGTTGGCGCAAGGCACCCAAGCCTGGCGAGCAGCCCGTCTCCGGTAGTACCGGTGGTTCGGCCCATGGCCGGAACCGGCAGCGTCGGTCGATGATGACCCGCATCGAGGAACGGTGGCAGCGCCGCCGTGACGAGCAGGGGCACTAGCCCCGGACAACGTGGGTGAGGGGATGGCCGCGGCGCGGCCATCCCCTCACTTTTCCGCGCTCCCGTGCGGCATGATGATCCGATGAGTGTGCTCCCCCTGGTCTTCACCAGCGGCTGGGCCAGTGGGATCAACGCTTACGCCGTGGTCCTCCTGCTCGGCATCTTCGGCCGCACCGGCCTGACCGACGACGTCCCCGCGTCGCTGCAGCGGACGGACGTGCTGGCCGTCGCCGCCGTGCTGTTCCTGTGCGAGGCGATCGCGGACAAGGTCCCGTACATGGACTCCATATGGGACACCGTCCACACGGTGATCCGCCCGGTGTCCGGCGCCGTGATCGGCGCGCTGCTGGCCGGGCAGAGCGGTTCGCTGTCCGACATCACCGCCGCCGCGGTCGGCGGCTCCACGGCTCTGGCCAGCCATTTCGTCAAGGCCGGCACCCGGATGGCGATCAATACGTCCCCCGAGCCGTTCACCAACGTGGGGATGAGCATCGCCGAGGACCTCGGCGTGGCGGGCCTGGTCACCTTCGCGATGTTCAACCCCGAGGCCGCCGCGATCATCGCGGCCGTCCTGCTGGCCGCCGGACTGGCCATACTGGTCTTCCTGTGGAGCAGGATCCGCCGCTTCCTGCGCCGCCGTGCCCAGCGCCGCGAGGAGAAGCGCCTGGCCGCCGGGGCCCGCGAGGCCACCGGGGCCCCACCCCACTGACCACAGGGCCGCCACCTGGGTCGATAGGCTCGGCCGCATGGCACGAATTGCGGTGATCGGCGCCGGCATGGGCGCGATGGCGACGGCGGCCCGGCTGGCCGTGGCGGGGCACCTGGTGACGGTGTACGAGCGCGGGACGACCTACGGCGGAGCCGTCGGCCGCTACGAGCGCGAGGGCTTCGCCTTCGACACCGGACCGGGGCTGCTGCACCTGCCCGCCGTCTACCGCGATCTCTTCGTGAAGACCGGCAAGCGGTCGCTGGAGACATGCGTCGACATGGTCCAGGTGGACCCGGCGGTCCGGCACGTCCTGCCCCACCACGGCATCGACGTCACCCTTCCCGGCGCCTCCCACGGCGGTGTCGCCGCCGCCCTGGACTCCGCCTTCGGCGCGGGCGCGGGCGAGCGCTGGAACGCCGTCCTGGGCCGCGCCCGCGACGCCTGGGACGCAACCCGGCGCCCGCTGCTGGAGGAGCCGCTGCGGCCCGGCGCCCGGCAGAGCCTGGGCGGCGACCCGTATCCGGCCCTGCGCAGGAGCGGGCTGCTGCGCCGCCGCCCGCCGACACTGGCCGAGACGGCCGACCGGGAGCTGGGCGGCGCCCTCGCGGAGGTGCTGACCGGCCTGGTGCGCGGGTACGGGCTCGACCCCGCCACCGCACCCGCCTCGGCGGCCGTGCTCCCGTACATGGAGCAGACCTTCGGCAGCTGGTACGTGCGCGGCGGGATGCGGGCCCTGGCCACCGCCGTGTACGAGCGCTGCCTGGAGCGCAAGGTCGCCTTCGTCTTCGGGGCGGAGGTCCGGGAGGTCCTGGTCCGGGACGGCCGGGCGGCCGGACTGCTGCTGGCCGACGGCAGCGAGGCCGCCGCCGACACGGTCGTGTGCGGGATCGACCCCCGGCAGCTGCCGGCCGGTTCGCTGCCGTGGCCGCCGGAGGCGGTCCCGGCCCGCGGGGACGGCGTACCCGGGCGGCTCACGCTGCTGCTCGCGCTGCGCGGCGCCCGCCCCGCCGCGGCCGTGCACCGGACGGTCGTCCACGCCTCCGGGGCCCAGGTGACGGTGATGCGCCCGGACGATCCGGCCACCCGGCCCGACGCGGAGCACGAGGCGGTCACCGTGAGCGCCGTGCACGGGCCCGAGACCTCGGAGCCCGAGGAGCTGCTGAAACTCGCGGAGAAGGCCGTACAGGGCCTGCGGGAGCGGCTGTTGTGGCACGAGGTGCGGACCCCGGCCGACATCGAGGCGGCGACGGGTGCGGTGGGCGGCGCGGTGCCCCCGCCCGCCCTCGCGGGGGCCGGGGGCCGGCTGCTCCAGCCGGCCAACACCACGGCCGTGCCCGGGCTCTACCTGGCGGGTGGCTGGGCCCACCCCGGCGGCGGGCTGCCGCACGCCGGGATGACCGGGTCCCTGGTGGCCGGCCTGATCGTGGAGGGCGCGGAGTTCCGCGGCTCCCGGTGACCGTGACCGGCGGCGGTGCTCAGTAGCGGTACTGCTCGTACCCGCCCTGCTGGGGGTACGGGTACTGCTGCGGCTGCTCGCCCTGGTCCTCCATCGGGTAGGACTGGCCGGCCCCGTCGGTGGACCGCTGCTGCGGGACCCAGACCCCGCCGGGCGGGGTGTCCGTGGAGTACTGCTGCTGCCCGTAGTCGGCGTACGGGGTGTAGTCGTACGGCTGGGGCGGGACGACGCCGCCGCCGGTGCCGATGTACGGGTCCGAGTAGGCGGCGTACACCTGCTGCTGATCACCCGTCGGGTAACCGCCCGAGTAGTCGTAGCCGCCCTGGTTCTGCTGGTCGTAGTACGCGGCGTACTGGTGGGCGTCCTGCTCGGCCGTGGTGAACGGCGAGGCGAAGGCAGCCGTCCGGTCGACCTCGGGGGCCGGCGCGAAACTCTGTATCCCGTACGACCCGGTGTCCTCGGGGACCGGCTCCGGGCTGTAGACCGCTTCGGGTGCGTCCCGGAGCGGCCGCTCGGCCGCAGCCCCGTTCGCGTCCTCGTACTCCAGCGCGGTCACCCGGAGCGCGGGCTCCTGCTTGGTGCCGGCCGACCGGCGGCGGCGCGTCTGCTGCGGGGCGGGCTCACCGCCGCGGCGCAGCGCCCAGCCGGCCACGAAGCCCTTGCGGAAGGACAGGGTCACCAGGGTCTGGCCCACGGCGAACGCCGCCGCGCCGGCCCCGATGACCAGCACCGACGGCAGGACCACTCCGGCGACCACGCCGAGGAAGCCGGCGAAGGCGAGCAGGCGCCAGCGGAGCCGGGCCTTGTACTGCATCAGGACCTCGGCAAGCAGCCACAGCGCGACGAAACCGAACGCGGTGTAGAGGACCGTCATTCCCATGCATGGCCCCTCTCGGTACGGCCGCCGGCGCGGGAACGGGGACGGCCGATCAGGCCCGCTGGTGCAGGCCCAGGTTCTCGTAGATCTCGAGAGTCGCCGTGGAATTGTTGAGCGTGATGAAGTGCAGGCCCGGGACACCCTCGGACAGCAGTCGCGCGCAGAACTCCGTGGCGAACTCGATGCCAATGGAGCGTACAGCGGCCGGGTCGTCCTTGACGGCGAGCATGCGCTCTTTCACGTCTGCGGGGAAGACCGCGTTGCTGAGTTGGGGCAGTCGGTCGAGCTGCTTGATACCCACAACAGGCATGACCTCGGGGATGATCGGGGTCTCGCAGCCCGCCTTCTCGACGCCGTCGCGCAGCCGCAGATAATTCTCCGGATCGAAGAACATCTGGGTGATCGCGTAGTCGGCTCCGGCGTGGCACTTGTCCACGAAGTGCCGGATGTCCGTGTCCCAGTCCGTCGAACGCGGGTGCATCTCGGGGAAGGCGGCGACGCCGACGCAGAAGTCGCCGGACTCCTTGACCAGCCGGACCAGGTCGGCGGCGTAGTGCACGCCCTCGGGGTGCGCCACCCACTCGCCCATCGGGTCGCCCGGCGGGTCACCGCGCACGACGAGCATGTTCCGGATCCCGGCGTCCGCGAACTGCCCGATGACGTTGCGCAGCTCCGCGACCGAGTGGTCCACGGCGGTGAGGTGCGCGACGGGGGTCAGGGTGGTGTCCGCGGCGATCTCCTGGGTGGCCTTGACCGTGCCGCCGCGCGTGGAGCCGCCGGCTCCGTAGGTGACGGAGACGAAGCTGGGGGATACCGCCTCGACCCGGCGCAGGGCGTTCCAGAGGTTGCGTTCGCCCTTCTCCGTCTTCGGGGCCCAGAACTCGAAGGAGTACGAGCGCCCGGACGCGAGGAGGTCGCGGACCGTGTGCGCACGGTCCGACCAGGTGGAAGCGGTACCAGAGGCCATGTGGGCAGGTTAGACGCGGCCCGGCGGACACCGAAGCCTTGTCCACGTTTTGGACACGTTTTTGGACACCTGGAGGCCCGGCTCTGGCCGAAAACCGCTGCCGCCGGTACGCGGGTGGAGGCGATGGCGGTGGCCGTGCGCTGTCCGGGCGGACAGGACTCAGCCGAGGCGGGCCCGTACCCGCTTGGCGAGCTCGGCGGCGGCCGCACCGGGGTCGGTGGCCTCGGTGAGCGCGCGGACGACCACGACGCGGGTGGCGCCGGCGTCCAGCACCTCGTCCAGGTTCGAGCCGTCGATGCCGCCGATGGCGAACCAGGGCCGGTCCTGCTCCAGCGAGGCCGCGTACCGGACCAGATCGAGGCCGGGCGCGTGGCGGCCGGGCTTGGTGGGGGTGGGCCAGCAGGGTCCGGTGCAGAAGTAGTCCACGCCGGCTTCGGCCACGGCCGCGTCGACCTCGGCCTCGGCGTGGCAGGACCGGCCGATCAGCACCTGCTCGCCGAGGATGGCGCGGGCCGCGGGGACGGGGATGTCGCCCTGGCCGAGGTGCAGGACGTCGGAGCCGATGGCGTGGGCGACGTCGGCGCGGTCGTTCACGGCGAGGAGCTTGCCGTGGCGGCGGGCGGCCTCGGCGAAGACGTGGAGGTGTTCGAGCTCCTCCCCCGCCTCCATGCCCTTGTCGCGGAGCTGGACGATGTCCACACCCGACGAGAGCACGGCGTCGAGGAACTCGGGGAGGTCACCCTGGCGCTTGCGGGCGTCCGTGCAGAGGTAGAGCCGGGCGTCGGACAGCTGCATGGGTGTACCCCCCGTGGTGGATGCGGCGTACGGGCCGGGCCGCGGCCCGGTCCGTACACCGCTGTGGAGCGAAGGCGATCAGGTCAGAGGGCGAGCGCCTGCGCGCGGCGCTTCACCTCCGTGCCGCGATTCTCGCTCAGCGCCTGCACGGGGGTGCCGGGCAGGGTCGGATCCTCGGTGAAGAGCCATTCCAGGATCTCCTCCTCGGTGAAACGGTCGTCGCGCAGCACGGTCAGCAGACCGACGAGGCCCTTGACGACCTTGTCGCCGTCGATGAAGGGAGCCGGAACCTGCAGGGAGCGGTTCTCGCCCCGGCGGACGGCGATGAGCTGCCCTTCCTTGACCATCTGGCGGACCCGGGTCACCTCGATGTTCAGCATCTCCGCGATGTCGGGAAGGTACAGCCACGAGGGGACAAGGGCATCGATCTTTGCGTCAATCTCGGTCACAGGGACAAGCCTGCCATCTCGGCCACGCCGCCGGTACCTGAGCAGCCCCGTCCGGGTCGCGGCCGTACCCGGGCTCCGCCCCGGACCCCGCGCCTCGAACGCAGGCGAGGCCGTGTTTCAGCCCGTCCAGGGGGCACCTCCCAGCGGTAGCCGGGGGAGATTGAGCACCGGGCCCGGGCGGAGCCCGGGAAACGGAGAAAGGGCGGGGCCGGAACAGGCTCGGCGCAGCGGCACCCGCACCCGCACCCCGCCCGGGCCGTCAGGCCGTGGCTGATTTCAGCGGGGTGCCGGGGTCGGAGACCTTGGCGGGATCCACGGGAACCCCCGTCTCGATCAGGCGGCGTCCCTGCGCCAGGTCGCGCGGGCGGCCCACGGCCAGGACGGCGACGAGTGCGCCGGCCTTCAGCCAGCACACCGACCAGGAGGGCCCGGCCGCGTCCCCGCGCAGGAGCAGGGTGTCGGCCCCGCCGTGGTGTCCGGCGTACTGCACGAAGCGCCCGAACTGCTCCGACCAGAAGTACGGCACCGGGTCGTAGACCCGGTCCGGCTCCCCGGCGAGGATGTTCGCCGCGACCGTCCGCGGGCCCTGGAGCGCGTTGTCCCAGTGGTGCACGAGCAGCCGCGTCCCGTACCTCCCGGACGGGAAGGAGGCGCAGTCGCCGACCGCGTACACATCGGGCAGCGAGGTCCGCAGGTACGCGTCCGCGGTGACCGAGCCGTCGGGGCCGCACTCCACGCCGGTCCCGGCCAGCCATCCGGTCGCGGGGCGCGCGCCGATGCCCACCACCACCGCGCCGGCGGGCAGGACGCGCCCGTCGGCCAGCAGGACCCGCCCGTCCTCGATCCCGGCGACCTTCGCCCCGGTGATCAGCCCGGCGCCGGCCTCCTCGTACCAGCGCGCCATCGGCTCGGTGGCCTCGGCGGGGAGCGCCCCCGCCAGCACCCGGTCCGCCGCCTCGACCACGGTGACCTCGCAGCCCGCCTCGCGGGCGGCGGTGGCGAACTCGGCGCCGATCCAGCCCGCCCCGACGACCACGGTCCGGGGCGACGCGGCCAGCACCGGGCGCAGCCGGGCCGCGTCGTCCAGGGTGCGCAGCAGGTGGACGCCGGGGACGCCCTCGGTCCCGGGCAGGGTCAGCGGCTGCGCGCCGGTGGCCAGGACGAGGATCCCGTAGGGGACGGGTCCCGCCTCGGTGTCCAGCTCGTGGTCGGCGGCGCGCAGTCCGGTGACCTCGGTGCCGAGCCGCAGGCGGATGTCGAGCCCTTCGAAGTCCACGTCGAAGGCGGAGTCCTCGGCCTTGCCGAGGAGGACCGCCTTGGACAGCGGGGGCCGGTCGTAGGGCTGGTGGGGTTCGGCTCCCAGCAGGGTCACGGGGCCGGTGAACCCCTGTTCTCGCAGGGCGACCGCGGTCTGCACCCCGGCCATTCCGGCGCCGACGATCACGACGCCGCGCTGATTCTGTTCCGTCTGCTCGCTCACGCGGCCAGCCTAATCATCTGACGCTCCGTCAGGAATAGGTGCCGCCTTACCGGCCGTCCACCGCCGGGTTAGTCTGGCCACCGTACCTATCGCGGGAGTCCGGCGCACCGGGCTGAGAGGGAGGCTGGCCGGCCTCCGACCGTACGAACCTGATCCGGGTCATGCCGGCGAAGGGAGGGGCTGGACGCCCATGCACTCATCCCGAACATCCCGAACATCCCGCAAGGGATCCGACGTCCTCGTCATCGGGGGCGGAATCATCGGCCTGGTCACCGCCTGGCGGGCCGCCGCGCGCGGGCTGCGCACCGTACTCGCCGACCCCGCACCCGGCGGCGGCGCCGCCCAGGTCGCGGCCGGCATGCTCGCCCCCGTCACCGAGCTGCACTACGGCGAGGAAGCCCTGCTCGGCCTCGGCCTCGCCTCCGCCGCACGCTATCCGCAGTTCGCCGCCGAGCTCGCCGAAGCGAGCGGCGGCCTGGACATCGGCTACCGCGCCTGCGGCACCCTCGCCGTCGCCCTCGACGCCGACGACCGCCTCCACCTGCGCGAGCTGCACGCCCTGCAGCGCCGCTGCGGCCTGGAGTCCGAGTGGCTCACCGGCCGCGAGTGCCGCCGTCTGGAGCCCATGCTCGCCCCGGGCGTACGCGGCGGCCTGCGCGTCGACGGCGACCACCAGGTCGACCCCCGCCGGCTCGCGGCGGCCCTGCTGGCCGCCTGCGAACGGGCCGGCGTCACCATCCACCGGTCGGGCGCGGAACGACTGCTCACCACCACCGACCGCGCGACGGGCGCCCTCCTCGCCGACGGTACGGAACTGCTCGCCGACCAGGTGGTCCTCGCCGCGGGCTCCCTCACCGGCCGGCTGGCGGGCGTACCGCCGGAGGTCGCGGCCCCCGTACGGCCCGTCAAGGGCCAGGTGCTGCGGCTCACGGTGCCGGCCGCGTACGCGCCGTTCCTGTCGCGGACCGTACGCGCCGTCGTGCGCGGCAGCCACGTCTACCTCGTGCCGCGCGAGAACGGCGAACTCGTCGTCGGCGCCACCAGCGAGGAACTGGGCTGGGACACCACCGTCACCGCGGGCGGGGTCTACGAACTCCTGCGCGACGCCCACGAACTGGTCCCCGGCATCACCGAACTCCCCCTCACCGAGACCCGGGCGGGCCTGCGCCCCGGCTCCCCCGACAACGCCCCGCTGCTCGGCCCGACCGACCTGCCGGGCCTGCACCTGGCCACCGGCCACTACCGCAACGGAGTGCTGCTGACCCCGCTCACCGGCGAGGTCCTCGCCGAGCTGCTGGCCACCGGCGAACTACCGGAGATCGCGCGTCCCTTCACCCCCCGCCGGTTCTCCGCCGCACGTCAGGAGTCGTACGCATGACCATCTCCGTCAACGGCGAACCGCGCGAGGTCGCGGTCGGCGCCACCCTCGACACGGTGGTCGCCACCCTGACCACGGCGCCCTCCGGGGTCGCCGCCGCGCTCAACGAAACCGTGGTGCCGCGCGGGCAGTGGCCGGCCACGGTCGTCGGCGACGGCGACCGGGTGGAAATCCTGACCGCGGTACAGGGGGGCTGAGCGGCATGGCGGACGACCTCTTCACCCTCGGCGGCCGGACCTTCTCCTCCCGCCTGATCATGGGCACGGGCGGGGCCCCTAGCCTGGACGTCCTGGAACGCGCCCTCGTCGCGTCCGGCACCGAACTGACCACGGTCGCGATGCGGCGGCTGGACCCCACGGTCCAGGGCTCCGTCCTGTCCGTACTGACCAAGCTCGGCATCTCGGTCCTCCCCAACACGGCGGGCTGCTTCACGGCGGGCGAGGCCGTGCTCACGGCCCGGCTGGCCCGGGAGGCGCTGGGCACGGACTGGATCAAGCTGGAGGTGGTCGCGGACGAACGGACCCTCCTGCCGGACGGCGTCGAACTGCTCGACGCCGCCGAGACCCTGGTGGACGAGGGCTTCACGGTCCTGCCGTACACCAACGACGACCCGGTGCTCGCGCGGAAGCTGGAGGACGTGGGCTGCGCGGCGATCATGCCGCTCGGCTCCCCCATCGGGTCCGGCATGGGCATCCGCAACCCGCACAACTTCGAGCTGATCACGGAGCGGGCGTCGGTACCGGTCATCCTCGACGCGGGCGCGGGCACGGCGTCCGACGCGGCCCTGGCGATGGAGCTGGGCTGCGCGGCGGTGATGCTGGCCTCGGCGGTGACCCGCGCACAGGAGCCGGTCCTGATGGCGTCGGCCATGCGGGACGCCGTCTCGGCGGGCCGCCTGGCCTTCCGCGCGGGCCGCATCCCCCAACGCCGCTTCGCCGAGGCCTCCTCACCCGCGGAGGGCCGCGCGACGCTGGACCCGGAGCGCCCGGCGTTCTGACCCCGCCGGGCCCGGAGCCGATCAGGGACCGGGCGGCGCCGGAGCCCCCCACCCCGTCCGGCCCCGTCCCCTCCCGGCCCGTCCCCACGTCACAGCTGCGCTGCAAGGCGACCCGCCCGGGGTGGGGTCTTCGGGGCGGCTCGTAGAATCGCCGGGTGGATACGACCCTGGATGACCCCCTCGTCGGGCGCGTGCTCGACGGCCGCTACCGCATCGACGCCCGCATCGCGGCCGGCGGCATGGCCACGGTCTACCGGGCCGTCGACACGCGCCTCGACCGAGTGCTCGCGCTGAAGGTGATGCACCCGGCGCTCGCCGCCGACACCGCCTTCGTCGACCGGTTCATCCGCGAGGCGAAGTCCGTCGCCCGGCTCGCGCACACCAACGTGGTCGCCGTCTTCGACCAGGGCACGGACGGTCCGTACGTCTACCTCGCCATGGAGTACGTCTCCGGCTGCACGCTGCGTGACGTGCTCCGCGAGCGCGGCGCGCTCCAGCCCCGGGCCGCCCTCGACATCCTCGAACCGGTCCTCGCCGCCCTCGGCGCCGCCCACCGGGCCGGCTTCGTCCACCGCGACATGAAGCCCGAGAACGTCCTGATCGGGGACGACGGCCGGGTGAAGGTCGCGGACTTCGGGCTGGTCCGGTCGGTCGACTCGGTCACCAACACCACCGGCTCCATCCTCGGGACGGTCTCCTACCTGGCCCCCGAGCAGATCGAGAACGGCGTCGCCGACACCCGCGTGGACGTCTACGCCTGCGGTGTCGTCCTCTACGAGATGCTCACCGGCTCCAAGCCGCACCTCGGCGGCACCCCCGCGCAGGTGCTCTACCAGCACCTGCACGAGGACGTCCCGCCGCCGTCCGCCGCCGTCCCCGGGCTGCCCGCCGGGCTCGACGAGCTCGTCGCGCACGCCACCGCCCGCAACCCCGAGCTGCGCCCCTACGACGCGGCCTCGCTGTTCGGCCTCGCCCGTGAGGCCCGCGCGCTGCTCAGCGATGCCGAGCTGGACGCCGTACCGCCGCAGGCGCGTGCCGAGGAGCGGTCGTCGGCCGAGGACCGTACGGGCGTCATCCCGCGTCCGGTGGCCGTGCAGCACCCGGTGCAGCACACCTCCCGCCTGGAGATGCCCCCGGCCCCGCCCGCTCCGCCCACGCACCGGCCGGCCGGCGCCGCGCGACGGCCACGCCGTGGGGTGCTGCTCGTCGTCGCGGGCGTGCTGCTGGCGCTCGGGCTCGGTGTCGGCGTCTGGTACATCAACTCCGGACAGTTCACCAAGGTCCCGAACCTGCTCGGCAAGACCGAGGCGCAGGCCCGCTCCCAGCTGTCCGCGGCCGGGCTCGGGGTGAAGGGCGTGGACCGGAAGTTCAGCGACGCATTCGACCGCGGGACGGTGATGAACACCGACCCGCCGGGCGGCCGGCGGATCCGCGGCAACGGCGCGGTGACGATCACCATCTCCCGCGGCCCCGAGGTCGTGGCCGTGCCCAACCTGAAGGGCCGGCCGCTGGAGGAGGCCAAGGCGGAGCTGACCCGGTCCGGCCTGGCCCCCGGCATCGTCACCCAGGCCTTCAGCCAGGACATCGCCCAGGGCTCGGTGATCAGCACCAATCCGCCGGGCGGCGAGAAGCGCGCGCCGGACACGGCCGTCTCGCTGGTCGTCAGCAAGGGCCGCCCGGTGCCGGTCCCGAGCGTGACCGGGATCCCGGTCGACCAGGCGAAGGCGTCCCTGGAGGCCCTGGGACTCAAGGTCGCGACCGCCCCCGAGCAGGTCAACGCCCCGTCCGCGGCCGGTACGGTCGCCAATCAGTCGATCGGGGCGGGCACCCAGGCCGCGGCCGGGGACACGGTCACGCTGACCGTGTCGAAGGGCCCCCGGCAGCTGCCGGTCCCGAGCGTGACCGGCCAGGAGGTGGACGCGGCCCGCAAGGCGCTGGAGGCCGCCGGCTTCAAGGTGAAGGTGGACCGGCCGCTGATCTCCTTCAGCAACACGGTGGACACCCAGTCGGTGCCGGCCGGGCAGAGCGCCCCGGAGGGCACCACCATCACCATCAGGACCAAGGGGCTGTAAGCCGTGGTGATGCGCAATCCAGTGGGTGGGCACGTCCCCGTCGCCGGCGGGCTCGCCTCCGTCGGCCTGACCTACGCCCGGGAGATGGGAGCGGAGGCCGTCCAGGTCTTCGTCGCCAATCCGCGCGGCTGGGCCACCCCCGTCGGCAGTCCGGCGCAGGACGAGCGGTTCCGGGCGGAGTGCGCGGCCGGGGCGATCCCGGCGTACGTGCACGCCCCGTACCTGATCAACTTCGGCTCGCACACCGAGGCGACGGTGGAGAAGTCGGTGGAGTCCCTGCGCCACTCGCTGCGCCGCGGCCGGGAGATCGGCGCGCTCGGGGTGGTCGTGCACACCGGGTCGGCGACCGGGGGCCGCCCGCGGGAGGTGGCGTACGCGCAGATCAGGGAGCACATGCTGCCGCTGCTGGACGAGCTGACGCACGACGACGACCCGTTCCTGCTGCTGGAGTCGACGGCCGGGCAGGGCTCCTCGCTGTGCTCGCTCGCCGAGGACTTCGGCCCGTACTTCGACGCGCTGGACCATCATCCGAAGCTGGGCGTCTGCCTGGACACGTGCCACATCTTCGCGGCCGGTCACGACCTGGCGGAGCCGGGCGGAACGAAGCTGATGCTGGACCTGCTGGTGGACACGGTCGGCGAGGGGCGACTGAAGCTGGTCCACGCGAACGACTCCAAGGAGGGCGTCGGCGCGCACAAGGACCGGCACGCGAACATCGGCCAGGGGCACATCGGCCGGGACGCCTTCGCCGAGCTGATCACGCACCCCGCGATGGACGGCGTCCCGCTGATCATCGAGACGCCCGGGGGCAAGGAAGGCCATGCGGCGGACGTGGCGCTACTGAAGGAGCTGCGCGGCTCGCAGTGATCCGCCGATCCTTGAGGAATACCCCAGGGGGGTATACGGTTCGGTCATATCGACGGACCGCTACCCGGCGTTCCCACGAGGGGGTTGTCATGGAGCAGCACCACGAGGAGCACGGACACCAGCAGCACGAGCAGAACGACCACCGGCAGCACGGGCACGCATACGGCGCCGCCGGCGAACCGGTCAGCTGGGGCACGGCCGCCCGGGCCACCCTGCACTGCCTCACCGGATGCGCCATCGGCGAGGTGCTCGGCATGATCATCGGCACCGCGCTGGGCTGGGGGAACGTCCAGACGATGATCCTGGCGATCGTCCTGGCGTTCTTCTTCGGCTACGCGCTCACCCTGCGCGGAATCCTCGCCGCGGGCGTCGACCTGCGTACGGCCATCCGGGTGGCGCTGGCCGCGGACACTCTTTCGATCGCCGTCATGGAGCTGATCGACAACGGGGTGATCGCCCTGTGGCCCGGCGCCATGGACGCGCACCTGTCGGATCCCCTGTTCTGGATCGTCCTGGCCATCGCGCTGGCCGCCGCCTTCGTGATCACGACTCCGGTCAACAAGTGGATGATCGGCCGCGGCAAGGGTCACGCGGTCGTGCACCAGTACCACCACTGACCACGGGGCACACGGGGCACCCCTTACAGTTCGGGGCCCTCCCCGGGCTCCTCCTGGTACGAGTAGCGCTGCTCCCGCCACGGGTCGCCGATGTTGTGGTAGCCGCGCTCCTCCCAGAAGCCACGGCGGTCGGCGGTCATGTACTCGATGCCGCGGACCCACTTGGGGCCCTTCCAGGCGTACAGGTGCGGCACCACCAGCCGGACCGGGAAACCGTGCTCGGCGGTGAGCAGTTCACCGCCCTCGTGGGTGGCGAAAACGGTCCGGTCGGAAGCGAAGTCGACCAGCCGCAGGTTGGAGCTGAAGCCGTACTCGGCCCACACCATGACGTGCGTGACCTGCGGCGCGGGCGGGGCCAGCGCGAGCACCTCGCGGGCGAGCACACCGCCCCATTCGGCGCCCTGCATGCTGAACTTCGTGACGCAGTGCAGATCGGCCACGACGGAGTCGAACGGCAGGGCCGTGAACTCCTCGTGATTCCAGCAGTGCTTGTCCCCGTCGGCCGTCGCGCCGAAGACGCGGAACTCCCAGCGGTCCGGCTTGAACTTGGGTACGGGCCCGTAGTGGGTGACCGGCCAGCCCCGCTGCAACCGCTGCCCCGGTGGAAGCTCCAGCTGCTCTGCTCCCGGAGATTCCCGGCTTTCCGGCTGACCCATGACTCCATGGTGACAGACTGGGCAGGGTGGTCATGACCAGGTCTGGGCCGATTCGGGCAAGTCACGGTAACTCCCACTAAGGAGGCACTTACTGGACGGCCCCCAGCGGCGGTGCAAGGATGCGCGCAACTGCCCCGTCACATAGCTGACATTGCCTGGAAGGAGCCTCTGCGATGCAGGGCGACCCCGAGGTCCTTGAGTTTCTGAACGAGCAGCTGACCGGCGAGCTGACGGCCATCAACCAGTACTGGCTGCACTACCGCATCCAGGACAACAAGGGCTGGACCAAGCTCGCCAAGTACACGCGTGAAGAGTCCATCGACGAGATGAAGCACGCGGACAAGATCACCGAGCGCATTCTGATGCTCGATGGCCTGCCGAACTACCAGCGCCTCTTCCACGTGCGCGTCGGGCAGACGCTCACGGAGATGTTCCAGGCGGACCGCCAGGTCGAGGTCGAGGCCATCGACCGCCTCAAGCGGGGCATCGAGGTCATGCGCGGCAAGGGTGACATCACCTCGGCACGGCTCTTCGAGGAGATCCTGGAGGACGAGGAGCACCACATCGACTACCTCGACACCCAGCTGGAGCTCATCGAGTCCCTCGGCGAGCCGCTGTACATCGCCCAGCTGATCGAGCAGCCGAGCTAACCGGCTCTAGGCCGCTTCCGCCAGCTCCGCCGACCGGACCGAACCCGGCTCCGCGGCGAGCACGGCCGCAGCCTCGCCCTTCTCCATCAGCTCCCTGCGCGGGCACGCCCCGCGGCCGAGGATGCCCTGGATGGTGCGCACGCAGGAACCGCAGTCGGTGCCGGCCTTGGTGGCCGAGGCGATCTGGCGCGGGGTGCAGGCCCCGGCAGCCGCGTGCTCCTTGACCTGCTTGTCGGTGATTCCGAAGCAAGAGCAGACGTACACGCGGTTCACCTCCCAGGGCGGAATGGTTCAGCTTCAGCGGTTCGGCGAGCCATCCCCTATTCGGTGAGGCTTACCTAACCGTACCCAAAGTTAGGGTGGCCTAAAAGCCCCCCGCACGACAGTGGGGCACGGATCACATCGATCCGTGCCCCACTGTCGTACGAAGGTACTGACTGATCCCTACTGGTCCCGGTACATCTCGGCGACCAGGAATGCCAGGTCCAGGGACTGGCTGCGGTTGAGCCGCGGGTCGCAGGCCGTCTCGTAGCGCTGGTGCAGGTCGTCGACGAAGATCTCGTCGCCGCCGCCCACGCACTCGGTGACGTCGTCACCGGTGAGCTCGACGTGGATACCGCCCGGGTGGGTGCCCAGCGCCTTGTGGACCTCGAAGAAGCCCTTGACCTCGTCGAGCACGTCGTCGAAACGGCGCGTCTTGTGGCCCGAGGCCGCCTCGAAGGTGTTGCCGTGCATCGGGTCGGTGACCCAGCCCACGGTCGCACCGGAGGCGGTGACCTTCTCGACCAGCTCGGGGAGCTTGTCGCGGACCTTGTCGGCGCCCATGCGGACGACGAAGGTCAGCCGGCCCGGCTCGCGCTCGGGGTCCAGACGGTCGATGTACGTCAGCGCCTCGTCCACCGTGGTGGTGGGGCCGAGCTTGATGCCGATCGGGTTGGCGATCTGCGAGCAGAACTCGATGTGCGCGTGGTCCAGCTGGCGGGTGCGCTCACCGATCCAGACCATGTGGCCGGAGGTGTCGTACAGCTTGCCGGTGCGCGAGTCGGTGCGGGTCAGCGCACCCTCGTAGTCGAGCAGCAGCGCCTCGTGGGAGGCGTAGAACTCGACGGCCTTGAACTCGGCCGGGTCGGTGCCGCACGCCTTCATGAAGTTCAGCGCGTTGTCGATCTCGCGCGCCAGCTGCTCGTACCGCTGACCGGACGGGCTGGACTTCACGAAGTCCTGGTTCCAGGCGTGCACCTGGCGCAGGTCGGCGTAGCCACCGGTGGTGAAGGCGCGCACCAGGTTGAGCGTCGAGGCGGACGCGTTGTACATGCGCTTCAGCCGCTCGGGGTCCGGGATCCGGGCCTCTTCGGTGAAGGCGAAGCCGTTGACGGAGTCGCCGCGGTAGGTCGGCAGGGTGACGCCGTCGCGGGTCTCGGTGTCCTTGGAGCGCGGCTTGGAGTACTGGCCCGCGATGCGGCCGACCTTGACGACCGGCACGGACGCGGCGTAGGTCAGGACGGCGCTCATCTGGAGCAGCGTCTTCAGCTTGGCTCGGATGTGGTCGGCGGAGACACCGTCGAAGGCCTCGGCACAGTCGCCGCCCTGGAGCAGGAACGCCTCGCCCTTGGCGACGGCTCCCAGACGGGCACGCAGCTGGTCGCATTCACCCGCGAAAACGAGGGGAGGATACGACTCGAGGTCCGCGACGACAGCGCGCAGAGCCTCGGCATCGGGGTACGAAGGCTGCTGCGCCGCGGGAAGGTCTCGCCAGGTCGCCTTGACGGCGGGGGCTTGGGTTTCAGCGTTCACGGTCACCTCGTACACATTACGGCGTCACAGGCCGCGTTCGGCCCCCCGCCCACAACGTGAGACGAACCCGCTCAAAGGCTCCGGGCGCCCAGCGGAACGGAATCCATGGTTCAGCCCACGCCGTGAGACAGATCCTGCGTCACGTGGGCGGTCTGGGCTAAGGTGCCCACCATGTACGCGCAATCGCACCAGACCTGGTGGTGGCCCGCTCCCGGCGGTCCACTTCTCGCGCGTACCTGAAGACACGCACGACACGAAGGCCGCCCCGAGGGGCGGCCTTCGTCGTTTGCGACCGCACGGTCGCATCCCGGGGGCGGCTCCTCCCAACGGAAGGACGCCCCCGCCCCATGGAACCCCGCCGCCCCAACCTTTCGAGCCGACTGCTCGATCCCTCCTGCCCGCCGTTCGCCCTGCTGCGCCGGCGGACCCCCGGCCACGACCACGACACCGTCGAGGTGCTGATCGGGCAGGTCGGGGAGGTCGAACGGCTCGCCGACCTGCCCGTGGGCGAGCTGCCCGCCCTGGCCCTCGTCCCCTTCCGGCAGATCCGCGAGCGCGGCTTCGACGTACGGGACGACGGCACGCCGCTGAGCGTGCTCGTCGCCGATGAGGCGTACGAGGTCCCGCTCGCCGAGGCGCTGGCCGCGCTGCCGAGCCACCCGGTGCGGGTCGACGGCGGGGGCTTCGACGTCCCCGACGAGGAGTACGCGGCCACCGTCCGGCGGGTCGTCGAGGACGAGATCGGCCGCGGCGAGGGCGCGAACTTCGTCATCCGGCGCACCTACGAGGGCCGCATCGACGGATTCGGCCGGGCGGACGCGCTCGCGCTGTTCCGGCGTCTGCTGGAGGGCGAGCGGGGAGCGTACTGGACGTACGTCGTCCACACCGGGGAGCGGACCCTCGTCGGGGCCAGCCCGGAGGTGCACGTGCGGATGTCCGGCCGGACGGTCGTGATGAACCCGATCAGCGGCACGTACCGGTATCCGGCCGGAGGGCCGACCGCCGAGTCCCTCCTCGCCTTCCTCGGCGACCGCAAGGAGACCGAGGAGCTGTCGATGGTGGTCGACGAGGAACTGAAGATGATGTGCACGGTCGGGGACCGGGGCGGGGTCGTCGTCGGACCGCGGCTGAAGGAGATGTCCCACCTCGCGCACACCGAGTACGAGCTGCGCGGCCGGTCGTCGATGGACGTGCGGGAGGTGCTGCGCGAGACCATGTTCGCGGCGACGGTGACCGGATCGCCGGTGCAGAACGCCTGCCGTGTCATCGAGCGGTACGAGACGGGCGGGCGCGGCTACTACGCGGG
Organism: Streptomyces avidinii; assembly: GCF_045161815.1. Lineage (NCBI taxonomy): Bacteria > Bacillati > Actinomycetota > Actinomycetes > Kitasatosporales > Streptomycetaceae > Streptomyces > Streptomyces avidinii. Next base: position 6,216,881 of record NZ_CP108863.1, on the reverse strand, counting down.
GGCGCTGGCCCTGCTCGGCGTCGACTCCGCCGGTGCGCAGACGCTGGACTCGCCCATCCTGATCCGCACCGCCGACATCGCGGCGGACGGCGGGCTGCGGGTGCCGGTGGGCGCGACGCTGGTGCGGCACTCGGACCCGGACGGCGAGGTGGCGGAGACGCACGCGAAGGCGGCGGGCGTGCTGGCAGCCCTTGGGGTGCGGCCGGCGGCGGCGCGGCCGGCGTTCGAGGGGGCCCGGCTGGCGGACGACCCGCGGGTGCAGGCGGCGCTGGCGGCCCGGCGGTCGGACCTCGCGCCGTTCTGGCTCCGGATGCAGGAGCGGCGGGCTCCGGTGACCGGGCACGCGCTGGTGGTGGACGGCGAGGACACCTTCACGGCGATGCTGGCGCACGTCCTGCGGGTGGCCGGACTGGCGGTGACCGTACGCCGCTACGACGATCCGGGGCTGCGGGCGGCGGCCCTGGCCTGGGAGGGACCGATCGTGCTGGGCCCCGGCCCGGGCAACCCGGCCGAGTCTGCGGACCCCAAGATGCGGATGCTGCGCGCGCTCGCGGCCGACCTGCTGGCCGGGCACCGCCACGGCCTGGTCGGGGTCTGCCTGGGCCACGAGCTGCTGGCGGCGGAGCTCGGGCTCCCGCTGATCCGCAAGGCGGAGCCGGCGCAGGGGGCGCAGGTCCGGATCGACCTGTTCGGGGCCGAGGAGGTGGTCGGCTTCTACAACACGTACACCGCGCACTGCGACGACGCGCACGCCGGGCGGCTTGCGGAGTCGGGCGTCGAGGTGTCGCGCGACCCGGCGGCCGGGGAGGTCCATGCCCTGCGGTCCCCGGCCGGGGGCTTCGCGGGGGTCCAGTTCCACCCGGAGTCGGTGCTCACCCTGCGGGGCGCGGACCTGTTGCGCGAGCTGCTCACCGAAGTGATGGCCCCGACCCCGGCGTAGGCGGGGCAACCGCTGCGCGGGGCTGTCCCCTACCCGCCCCTCCACCGTTCCCCGGGCTCTGCCCGGACCCGGTCCCCCGGCGACGGCGCGTCAGGCGGGTACCAGGGTGTTCTCGGAGCGGTGGCCCGCCAGGTAGTCGGCCACGTTCCGGACCGTGGTGTCGATGATCTGGCCCACCGCGTCCGTCGTGTAGTACGCCTGGTGGGAGGTCACGACGACGTTCGGGAAGGTGACGAGGCGGGCCAGGGTGTCGTCCTCGACGGCCTCCAGGGACTTGTCGAGGAAGAAGAGGCCGGCCTCCGCCTCGTACACGTCCAGGCCGACGCCCGTGAAGCGGCCCGCGCGGAGCTGGTCGACCAGTGCCTCGGTGTCGATCAGCCCGCCGCGGCTGGAGTTCACCAGGATCGCGTCGTCGCGCATCCGCCGCAGTGCGGCCGCGTCGATGATGCGGCGGGTGGACTGCAGCAGCGGCACGTGCAGGCTGATCAGGTCCGAGGAGTCCAGCAGCTCGTCCTTGTCCACGTACGTCATGCCGAGCTCCACGCACGCCGGGTTCTGCACCACGTCCCAGCCGAGCAGCCGCATGCCGAAGCCGTGCGCGATGCGGGTGAACGCCTCACCGATCCTGCCGGTGCCGAGGACGCCGACCGTGCGGCCGTGGAAGTCCCGGCCCATCAGCCCGTTCAGGCGGAAGTCGAAGTCCCGGGTCCGGTTCGAGGCCCGGACGATCCGCCGGTTCACGGCCATCGCGAGGGCCCAGGCGAACTCGGCGACCGAGTGCGGCGAGTAGTACGAGACCCGGCTGATCGTCAGACCCAGGCGCCCGGCCTCGTCCAGGTCGATGTTGTTGAAGCCGGTGGAGCGCTGGGCGATCATCTTCGTCCCGCCCGCCGCCAGGGTCCGCAGCACCCGGCCGTTCAGGTCGGCGTTCACGCTGGAGGAGATGACCTCGTACCCGGCGGCGATCGGTGCGGTGTCCTCGCCGAGGAAGACGTCGAGGCAGCGGACCTCGTGCGCTCCCGCGAAGGCCTGCTCCAGGAGCGGCTTCTCGTCGGCGGTCACACCGAATGCCAGGATCTCCACGCGTGCTCCCGCTTGCTCCCGCAGCTCGAACCATGGGCCGTCTGTCACCCTACGGCCCATGGTGTCGGGTCGCCGCTCAGCCGAAGAAGACTCCGGCCTCCTGGTAGAGCGCGGGATCCACCGTCTTCAGCTTCGACGTGGCCTCCGCGATCGGCACCCGGACGATGTCCGTCCCCTTGAGTGCGACCATCTTCCCGAAGTCCCCGTCGCGCACCGCGTCGATCGCGTGCAGCCCGAACCGGGTCGCCAGCCACCGGTCGAAGGCGCTCGGCGTGCCGCCCCGCTGGATGTGCCCGAGCACCGTCGTACGGGCCTCCTTGCCGGTCCGCTCCTCGATCTCCTTCGCCAGCCACTCGCCCACGCCGGACAGCCGGACGTGCCCGAAGGAGTCCTTCGTGCCGTCCTTCAGCACCATCTCGCCGTCCTTGGGCATCGCCCCCTCGGCGACCACCACGATCGGCGCGTAGCTGGCCCGGAACCGGGAGGTCACCCACGCGCAGACCTGGTCCACGTCGAAGCGCTGCTCCGGGATGAGGATGACGTTGGCGCCGCCCGCGAGGCCCGAGTGCAGGGCGATCCAGCCGGCGTGCCGGCCCATGACCTCGACGACCAGGACGCGCATGTGGGACTCGGCCGTGGTGTGCAGCCGGTCGATCGCCTCGGTCGCGATGCCGACGGCGGTGTCGAAGCCGAAGGTGTAGTCGGTGGCGGACAGGTCGTTGTCGATGGTCTTCGGCACGCCGACGCAGGGAATGCCGTATTCCTCGTACAGCCGGGCCGCGACCCCGAGGGTGTCCTCGCCGCCGATCGCGATCAGCGCGTCCACCTCGTACTTCGCGAGGTTTTCCTTGATGTCCCGCACGCCGTTCTCCGTCTTGAACGGATTGGTGCGCGAGGAGCCGAGGATGGTGCCGCCGCGGGGCAGGATGCCGCGGACGGCGGGGATGTCGAGCGGGACGGTGCGCCCCTCGACCGCGCCCCGCCAGCCGTCCTTGAACCCGACGAACCCGCAGCCGTACTCCTGCTCGCCCTTGCGGACGACCGCCCTGATCACCGCGTTGAGCCCGGGGCAGTCGCCGCCGCCGGTCAGCACTCCGACCTTCATGGAATCTCCAATCGCCATGACGGTCACGCTAGTGGTGACCCAGGTCACAGCAAGGGGAGCGGCGAGGGCAATTCCGGTGGAATCATGAGGCGTTGCGTACGCCCGTTCACTCGTACGAGGACGTAAGTACGATCGACGGGCGGTTCGGACGTCTCCGGGCCCGTTCTACTCGTCGTCGAGGCCGCGCTCTATGGCGTACCGGACGAGCTCCACCCGGTTGTGCAACTGGAGCTTGCCCAGGGTGTTCTGGACGTGGTTCTGGACGGTGCGGTGGGAAATGACCAGCCGCTCGGCGATCTGCTTGTACGACAGCCCCTTGGCCACCAGCCGCAGTACCTCGGTCTCCCGGTCGGTCAGTTGGGGTGCCTTCGGCTCGTCGGAGGTGGCCGGCAGCGGGTCGGTGGCCAGGCGCCGGTACTCGCCGAGCACCAGCCCGGCCAGGCCCGGGGTGAAGACCGGGTCGCCCGCCGCGGTGCGGCGGACGGCGTCGATCAGCTCCTGGGCGCCGGCGGACTTCAGCAGGTATCCGGTCGCGCCGGACTTCACCGCCTCCAGGACGTCCGCGTGCTCACCGCTGGCCGACAGGACCAGGACCCGCAGGGCCGGATTGGCGCCGACCAGCTCCTTGCAGACCTGGACCCCCGGCATCCCGGGCAGGTTGAGGTCGAGGACCAGCACGTCGGGAGTGACGGCGCGGGCCCGGCGTACCGCCTCGGCGCCGTCGCCGGCGGTGGCGACGACGTCGAAGCCGGCCGCGGCCAGGTCGCGGGCGACCGCGTCCCGCCACATCGGGTGGTCGTCGACGACCATCACCCGGATCTCGTGCAGCTCGTTCGGCCTGTTCGGGTCGTTCACGTCGGTGCGCTCGCTCATCTCTTGTCCGTCCTGCCCCTGGGTACCTTCAGTTCCACTTCGGTGCCCTGCCCGGGGACGGACACCAGATCGGCGCTGCCGCCGAGGTCGCGCAGCCTGCCGCGGATGGACAGGGCCACCCCCATCCGGCCCTCGCCCTCCGCCTGGTCGAGACGGCCCGCCGGGATGCCGGGGCCGTCGTCGCGAACGGTCACGATCACCTCGTCGCCCCAGTCCTCGACCAGGATCCAGGCCCGCGCCCCTTCCCCGGCGTGCTTGCGCACGTTGTCCAGGGCGGCGCCGACCGCCGCGGCCAGCTCCTTCGCGGCGGGTACCGGCAGCGGCACCGGGGTGCCCGGCTCGGCGAAACTCACCCGGGACCCGGCGTGGGGGGCGAGGAGCGAGCGCAGGTCCAGCTCGCCGTCGTCGGCGCCCGGCTCCTCCACCTCGTACGTGTCCACCAGCGCGCCGCGCGACCCGTCGCGGCAGACCCGGGAGGGCTGCACCAGCCCGCTGGAGACCAGCGTGCGCAGCGCCACCTCCTGCTCCCCCGCCATCCGGCCGAGCTCCTCGGCCTCGCCGCCCAGCTCGCTGCCGCGCCGCTGGACCATGGCGAGGACCTGGAGGACCCCGTCGTGGATGTCGCGGGCGAGCCGCTCGCGCTCGCGCGTGGCGGCCTCGATCTCCAGTGCGCGGGCGAGGGTGTTCTCACTGGCCCGGGCGACTTCGACGACGTAGCCGATGGCTACCGAGGAGACCCAGACGAGCAGGACGTTGTGCAGGGCGTCCCGGGTGGGCTGGCCGCCGTGGATGAGGATGGTGGCCGCGGCCACGAAGGTGGAGGCGAAGCAGGCCCAGCGCCAGCCGCCCTTGATGGCGAAGCCGAGGACCGCGCCCCCGGTCCAGATCGTGGGGAGGGTGGGACCGCCCCCGGCGATCCGCTCGTGGGTGTCGGCGATCGGGGTGAGCGCGATCCCGACGATCGCGACGGTGAGGTCGGCGACCAGGAAGCCCTTGGTGCAGCTGGCGGCGTTCGCGACCTTGCCGAAGGTCGCGAACGTCCACAGGGCGAGGAAGGAGAGGTAGCCGGCCGCGACCCCGGGGTGCGGGAACTCCTTGTACGAGGCGGCGAACAGCAGCACCGCGTAGATCATGGTCAGCAGCCGGTACGCCGTCAGGGCGCGCCAGAGCGGCTGCTCGACCGACATGCGTACGACGCGTTCCCGCTTCGCCATCTCCCCCACCCCCCGCGGGCGGTACCGCCCGCGCCCGGCTACTGCGACGTGCCGCCGGCCTGTTCGCCCTTTTCCGGCTTCTCCGACTTCTCGGCCTTGGCGGCCTTCTCGGCGTCGGCGATCTGGCGCTTGGCCGCCGTCGCGTAGATGTCGACGTACTCCTGGCCGGAGAGCTTCATGATCTCGTACATGACCTCGTCGGTCACCGAGCGGAGGATGAAGCGGTCGTTGTCCATGCCGTGGTAGCGGCTGAAGTCCAGCGGCTTGCCGATCCGGATGCCCGGACGCATCAGCTTGGGGATCACCTTGCCGGGCGGCTGGATCTTCTCCGTGTCGATCATCGCGACGGGGATCACGGGCGCACCGGTGGCCAGGGCCACCCGGGCCAGACCGCCGGGCTTGCCGCGGTACAGGCGTCCGTCGGGTGAACGCGTGCCCTCGGGGTAAATACCGAACAGCTCCCCGCGTTCGATGACCTCGATGCCGCTCCTGATGGCGGCCTCGCCGGCCCCGCGGGCGCCGGAGCGGTCCACCGGAAGCTGACCGACGCCCTTGAAGAAGGCGGCCGTCAGCCTGCCCTTGACCCCCGGGGAGGTGAAGTACTCCGCCTTGGCGATGAAGGTGACCTTGCGGTCCAGCACGGCCGGGAGGAACAGCGAGTCGGAGAAGGACAGGTGGTTGCTCGCGAGGATCGCCGGCCCCTCGGCGGGAACGTTCTCGAGGCCCTCCACCCACGGCCTGAAAGCAAGTTTCAGTGAACCGCCGATCGAGAACTTCATTGCGCCGTAGATCAACTCGAAAGCCTTCCTGTGTCTGTCGAACAGACCATATCCCGTGCCCACACCGGCAGGGACCCGACGACCCTGGCCGGTACCACCCCGGTCGCGTACGGTGAAGTCACACAGAGCAACGCACCCACCCGACGTACATCATGATCAAGGAGACCCTGGTGCCCGTCCTCCCTGGAGCCGAGCCGTTCCGCCACGAGGGCGGAGAGGTCGGCGTCCTCCTCTGCCACGGCTTCACCGGTTCCCCGCAGTCGCTGCGCCCCTGGGCCGACTATCTCGCCGGGCGGGGCCTCACGGTGTCGCTGCCGCTGCTGCCCGGACACGGGACGCGCTGGCAGGACATGCAGCTCACGGGCTGGCAGGACTGGTACGCCGAGGTGGACCGCGCCCTGCGGGAACTGCTGGACCGGTGCGAGCAGGTGTTCGTCTTCGGGCTGTCGATGGGCGGGGCGCTGACCCTGCGGCTGGCGGCCAAGCACGGGGACGCCATCAGCGGCATCGTGCTCGTCAACCCGGCCAACAAGGTGCACGACCCGCTGGCCGTGACCCTTCCGGTGACCAAGCACTTCATCCGGTCCACCCCGGGCATCGCGAGCGACATCGCGAAGCCGGGCTCGGAGGAGGTCGGCTACGACCGGGTCCCGACCCGGGCCGCGCACTCGCTGAAGAAGTTCCTGCAGCTGGTCGACGCCGAGCTGCCGCAGGTCACGCAGCCGATGCTGCTGCTGCACAGCCCGCAGGACCATGTCGTACCGCCCGTCGACTCCGCACGGGTACTGGCCCGGGTCTCCTCCACGGATGTCACCGAGACCCTGCTGGAACAGAGCTACCACGTCGCGACGTTGGACCATGACGCGGAGCGGATCTTCGCGGACAGCTATGCGTTCATCGGCCGACTGGCGGAGAGCGTGGGCAGGGAGGGGGCGCAGGCCGGTGGCTGAGCACGAGGAGCAGTCCGGCGGGGTGCCCCCGCTGGACGAGGAAGCGGCGTGGGCGGCGATCGTCGCCGGGTACGGGCAGGAGCCGCCGGACCCGCCGGGGGCCCGGCCGTTCAAGCCGATCGAGAACCTCCTCCTGCCGGAGGAGGACGTGAAACCGCTGCCCGAGCCGGAGCCCGGGCCGGAACCGGAGTCGGCCAAGGAGCCGGCCAAACCGGCCAAGGAGGCGGAACCGGAGCCGCCGGTGGCACTGGGCAGCTCCGTCGTCTTCGCCCCGGGCGTGGGCATGACGGGCCCCCGGGACCATTCACTGGTGGAGCCGAAGGACGACGACCTGTCCCCGGCCGAGGAGGGCCACTTCGTTCCGCCGGAGCCGGAGCTCCCGCCCGCGGACACGACGTCGAAGTTCGCGTGGCTGGCGGTGGTCGGCGGCCCGGTGCTGCTCCTGCTGGCGGTGCTCCTGCAGTGGGAGATGACCTGGTGGCTGACGACGCTGGGCATCGGCGGCTTCCTGGGCGGCTTCGCGACGCTGGTGGCGCGCATGGCGCACGACGACGAGGACGACGACGACCCGGGCCGCGGCGCGGTCGTCTGACCGCCGGCGGGGCTGAACTCGGCCCCGCCGGCATATTCAGCCCCGCCGGCGTTCGAGGCGCGGGGGTCCGGGGGCAGCGCCCCCGGCAACGGCGCCGCACCCGGGGTACGGGACCGCCGGGCTACGGCGCAGCCGCGAGGCGCAGGGCCGCCAGCACCGGCAGGTGGTCCGTCGCCGACCGCAGGTCCTCGGCGAGGACCCCCGGCAGCCCCGCAGGGACCCCGCAGGCCAGTACCTCCACCCCCTTCGAGGCGAACACGGCGTCGATGCGCCGCTCCGGCGCCGCCGCCGGGAAGGTCGGTCCGCCGCCCCACGGGGCCACCGCCCGGCAGTCCTGGAGCTCGGCGGCCAGCCTCCCGTACGCCGGCCCGTCCGGGCCCTCGTTCAGGTCGCCCGCGGCGATCGCGTACGGCACGTCCAGCCCGGCCAGCCGGTCCAGCAGCAGCTCCGCGTGGGCCCGCCGCTCCGCGGCCTGCAGCGACAGGTGCAGGGAGGCCAGGCCCACCCGGACGCCTCCGACCCGGACCACCGCCGTCGCGAAGCCCCGGCGGTGCAGGCCGGGCGTGCGCGGCAGCAGCACGTCCTGCGTGCGCTCCACGAAGACCCGCAGCGAGCACAGCAGCAGCGGGCCGGCCGCCGTCGCGCCCCCGCCCAGCACCACCAGGTCGCATTTGGCCGCCAGGCGCGCCGCGTGTTTGCGCCACCGGAAGAACCGAGGGGCCTCCTGTGCGAGAACGAGGTCGGGCTCGCACGCCCGGATGACCCGGGCCAGCGCCTCCTCGTCGTCGCGCAGCGAGCGGATGTTGTAGCTGAGTACCCGGATCACGGCAGAACCGTCGGGCTCCGTACGGGACTTCGGCAGCTGGTCCATGCCCGCAAGATACGCAGCCGCCCGCCGCTCCCCCAAGGGGCGCGGCGGGCGGCCGGCGTGGAATGCAGCGGGAGGTGCTCAGCCCTGGCGGGCCAGGTCGGCAGCGCCTACGAGTCCGGCCTTGCCGCCGAGCTGTGCGGCGAGGACCTGGGCGTGCGGCCGCCAGGCGCCGCCCACCAGCCAGCGCTTGAAGGACTTGCGGATCGGGTCGAGAACGAGGTCGCCCTCGTCGGAGACCCCGCCGCCGACGATGAACGCGGACGGGTCGAACAGCGAGGCCAGGTCGGCCAGGCCGGCGCCGGCCCAGCGGGCCAGCTCGCGGAAGGCGTCGATGGCCACCAGGTCGCCCTGCCGGGCGGCCTCGCTGATGTGCTTGCCCTCGATGCCCTCGGGGGTGCCGTCGCCGAGCGAGAGGAGGATCGTCGCGTTCTCGGGGGTGGCGTTGGCGCGCTGCTTCGCGTACCGGACGAGCGCGCGCCCGGAGGCGTACTGCTCCCAGCAGCCCTGGCTGCCGCAGCCGCACAGCAGCCCGTCCGGTACGACCCGGATGTGGCCGAACTCGGCGGCGACGCCGAAGCGTCCGCGCCGCAGCTTGTTGCCGATGATGATGCCGCCGCCGAGGCCGGTGCCGAGCGTGATGCAGATGACGTCCTCGTGGCCCTGGCCCGCGCCGAAGCGGTACTCGCCCCAGGCGGCGCAGTTCGCGTCGTTCTCGACGACGACGGGCAGGCCGATGCGCTGCTCGACCTTGTCCTTGAGCGGCTCGTGCCGCCAGTTGATGTTGGGCGCGAAGAGCACGGTCGCGCGCTTGTCGTCCACGTATCCGGCGGCGCCGATGCCGACGGCCTCGATGGTGTGGTTGCTGCTGACCTCGGAAACGGCGGCGCAGATGGCCTCCGTCACTCCGTCCGCGGTCGGCGGGGTGGGCACCTTGTACGTCTCAAGGATCGTGCCCTCTTCGTCGACCACGCCGGCCGCGATCTTCGTGCCGCCGATGTCGACGCCGATGGTGAGTCCCATTAGTCCCTCGGTTTCCGGTCAAACCCCGCCACGGCCAACGGTACCCGAGGCTTCCGGAGCTTCAGTCGAGATCGATCCGCTCGGAGGGGCCGTCGTCGGGGCCGTCGTCGCGGGGGTCGTGGTCGTGGGAGGCCTTCCGGGGGGCCGGGGGCTCGTCCCGGGTCCAGCGGCGCTCGTGGCCCTCGACGGCAGAGCGGTAGGCGGCGAGCAGTTCGGAGCCGGCGGCCGCGAGGTGGTCGAAGACCTCCGGGTTGCGCTCGATGACGGGCTTGGCGGCGGTCTTGGCCTGGTCGACGATCTGGCGCACCGCACCCTGTGCGGCCACGCCGAACAGCGGGTTGTTCAGCCCGGAGACCTTGTCGGCGACGGCTTCGAAGAGCTTGAACAGCTCCTCGGCGGCGGTACCGGTGCCACCGGCTCCGGCCTGGCCCTGTCCGCGCAGGCGCTCCTTCTCCGCGGCGAGGTCCTCGGCGCAGGCCCTGGCCCAGGCGTCGTCGTCGGTGGGGCGGTCGGTGGCCTCGCTCATGGCGGACTCTCTCCTGCGGCGGCTGCTGGACGTGCGGTACTGGCTACCTTCGACGGTACCCGAACGGGGGTACGCGGTTCATTGCGTACGGGGCCACAGTCCCGGGTCCGGGGTGAAGCGGATGCGCAGTTCCCCCTCGGCGAGGGCGGCGCCGGAGACGGTGCAGCGGCGCAGCGCCCCGGGGAGCGGAACGATCCTGCGGTGGGGGCCGGCCGTGAGCAGCAGCTCGTCGCCGCGGCGGACGAGGTCGAGGTCCCGCTTGTGCGCGCCGGGCAGTGGTACCACCCAGACGAGCACCCCGTCCTCCGCGAGCCGGTCCTCGACGGCCCAGGCCCGGCGGGGTGCGGGCGCCGCGGGCACGAGGGCGTCGGTGTCGGCGAGCCGCTCCAGGTCCTGCGGGCCGCGCGGGTCGCGGCCGAGGTGGTCGAGGGCCACCACCGGGAGCTCCTCGGCCCACTCGGCGGCGTACTTCTGCTGCTGGGCGGCGAGCCCGGCCAGCCAGGGGTCGGCGGATTCCGTCGGCACGGTGCGGTTGGCCACGAGGGCGGAGACGGGCAGCTGCTGGAGGGCGAGCCCGAGCCGGCCGAGGCGCAGCGCGTCGGCGGCGGCCGGGCCCGGTTCGGCGACCAGCCGCAGCTCGGTGGTGTCGGCCTCGACGACGGCCTGGACGGCGGCCAGCTCCTCGTCCCAGCGGGCGGCGGTCTCGTAGAGCCACTGCGCGGGCATGGGTACGCCGGCCAGCTGGGCCAGTACGGGCCGCAGGGCGCGGGCGGCCTGCCTCTCGGCCGGGAGCAGCCGGGCGAGGTAGCGGCGCAGCTGGGCGGGGAGGGCGAGGGTGGCCACGGTCTGGTGGAGCGGCGGCATGTCGACGACGACGAGGTCGGTGCCGGGCGCGGCGGCGGCCCGCCGCAGGGCGCGGAGCAGGGCGAACTGCTCGGCGCCGGGCAGTTCGGTGATCTCCTCGGCGCCCAGTGGCCGGGCCCCGACCATGCCGAGCAGGGCGGATCCGCGCTGCTGGAGGGCGACGAGTTCTTCGCGGAACTCCTCGCCGGAGTCCACCCGGGCCACCCGCAGCCCGGCCGCGGCCGGGTCACCGACCAGGGCGGCGAGCGGGTCGCCGATGTCGCCGGAGAGCAGCAGCACCCGCCGCCCGCGGCGGGCCGCGGCGAGGGCGGTGGCCGCCGCCACGGTGGTCCGCCCGGCCCCGCCGGGGCCGGTGATCAGCAAGGTGTGCATGGTGCGGGTGCTCCGGTGTGCGGAAAGCGGGGGAAGCGGGGAAGCGGGGTCAGACGGTCTCGACGCGCTTCTTCAGGCCCGCGAGCGCCCGGTCGATGATGACCTTCTCGGCCTTGCGCTTGATCATGCCGAGCATGGGGATCTTGACGTCCACGGTCAGCTGGTAGGTCACCTCGGTGCGCTTGCCGCCGTCGATGGCGGTCAGCCGGTACGAGCCGTCCAGCTGGCGCAGCATCTGGGACTTGTCCAGGGTCCAGCTGACCTCGTCCGTGCCCTTCCAGGCGTAGGCGAGGGTGTGGTCGTCCTTGATCGCGCCCGCGTCGAGCAGCAGGCGCACCTTCTCGGCCCGCCCCTCGGCGTCGGTGGCCAGCACCTCGGCCTCCTTCACCTCGCCGGTCCACTCGGGGTAACGGGCGAAGTCGGCGATCACGGCCATCACGTCGGTGGGCGCAGCCTCGATCGTGATGCTTGAGCTGGTGTGTTCCGCCATCGCGGTCGCTCCTCCGGGCTGGGGGTGGTACCTCCCAGCGGCAGCTGGGGGAGTTCGAGGATGTGTGCGGCCTGGGGCCGCCGCGTGAAGGCTACCGCGCGTGTGGACGTCGCCACTCCAGTGCCTCCCGCACCCTGCCGGAGCCCGCCGTGAAGCGGCTTGATCCCTACCATTCGAGGACCCAGGGCCGGCCGGTCGCCGCGAAGTGGCCCACGTTCACGCACTCGGTGTTCCCGATGCGCATGCGGCGGGCGAGCGGCTGGTGGACGTGTCCGAAGAGGGCGTAGCGGGGGCGGGTGCGGCGGATGGCGGCGAGCAGGGCCTCGCTGCCGCGTTCGAAGCGCCGGGCGACGGTGTCGTAGCAGAGCTCGGGCACCTCGGGCGGGATGTGCGAGCAGAGCACGTCCACCTCTCCGAGGGCCTCGACCTTGGCGGCGTACTCCTCCACGTCCACCTCGTACGGGGTCCGCATCGGGGAGGGCAGTCCGCCGCCGACGAAGCCGAAGACGCGGCCGCCGATCTCGACGCGCTGCCCGTCGAGCACGGTGATGCCGTCGCGGGCGGCGTACTCGGGCCACAGACCCGGGATGTCGACGTTGCCGTAGGTGGCGTACGTGGGGGTGGGGAAGGCGGCGAACATCTGCGCGTACTGGCGGCGCACGGCCCCCTCGATCAGGGACTCCCGGTCCAGGCCGGTCCACAGCTGCCGGCCGAAGGCGTGGGCCTCCGCGAAGCGGCGCGCGGTGCGCAGCTCGACGATCCGGTCGGCGTTCTCGACGCCGAACAGGTCGGGGAAGATCCCGCGCGAGTGGTCGGCGTAGTCGAGGAAGAGCACGAGGTCGCCGAGGCAGATCAGGGCGTCCGCGCCGTCGCCGGCGCGGGCGAGGGCCTCGGTGTTGCCGTGCACGTCGCTGACGACGTGGACGCGGGTGCGGCCTGATCCGCTCGTACCGAACTGCGCTCCCCGCATGCTGCCACCCATGCCGACCACCCTAGGGCTGCCTGGTGACGGCGGGTAGAGGGGGTGGGAGAGGTGGTCGGACCTGCGGTTACTTCCGAGTCGCAAGGGGGGTCGACTAATGTCGGCGCGTAAGGGTGAGACGGGGTAGGTACAGAATGTGACGCACGGAACATCTGGCCGGTTCCCCCTATCCGGAACCCACTACCGGTGGGTAACGTCCGGTCGGTCCACATGGTGGCGATGGCGCCCAGAGGAGCAGCAGTCTTGCGCGAGTTCAGCCTTCCGGCCCTGTACGAGGTCCCGTCGGACGGGAACCTGACGGATCTCATCCGCCGCAACGCCGCTCAGCATCCAGACACCGCCGTCATGAGCCGCAAGGTCGACGGCCGGTGGCAGGACGTGACCGCGACCGAGTTCCTCGCCGAGGTCCGGGCCGCGGCCAAGGGCCTCGTCGCGGCCGGCATCCGGCCCGGCGACCGGGTCGCCCTCATTTCCCGCACCCGCTACGAGTGGGTGCTGTTCGACTTCGCGATCTGGAGCGCGGGCGGCGTCACCGTCCCCGTGTACGAGACCAGCTCCCCCGAGCAGGTCCAGTGGATCCTCGGAGACTCCGGCGCCGTCGCCGTCATCGTGGAGAGCCCGGCGCACAGCGCGTCCGTGGCCTCGCTGCGCGACCGGCTTCCGGAGCTGCGCGAGGTCTGGGAGATCGAGCAGGGCGCGCTGGAGACGCTGAAGGCCGCAGGCGCGGAGATCTCCGACGCCGAGGTCGAGGAGCGCAGCAGCCACGCGAACGCCGACGACCCGGCCACGATCGTCTACACCTCGGGCACCACCGGCCGCCCCAAGGGCTGCGTGCTGACCCACCGCAACTTCTTCGCCGAGTGCGGCAACGTGGTGGAGCGCCTGAGCCCGCTCTTCCGCACCGGCGAGTGCTCCGTGCTGCTCTTCCTGCCGGCCGCGCACGTCTTCGGGCGCCTGGTGGAGGTGGCGGCCGTGCTGGCGCCGATCCGGCTGGGCTGCGTACCGGACATCAAGAACCTGACGGACGAGCTCCAGTCCTTCCGTCCCACGCTGATCCTCGGTGTCCCGCGCGTCTTCGAGAAGGTCTACAACTCGGCGCGCGCCAAGGCCCAGGCCGACGGCAAGGGCAAGATCTTCGACGCCGCCGCGGAGACGGCGATCGCCTACAGCCGCGCGCTGGACGCCCCGGGCGGCCCGTCGCTGGGGCTGCGCCTGAAGCACAAGCTGTTCTCCAAGCTGGTCTACAGCAAGCTGCACACGGTCCTCGGCGGTCGCGGCGAGTACGCGATCTCCGGCGGCGCCCCGCTGGGCGAGCGGCTCGGCCACTTCTTCCGCGGCATCGGCTTTACGGTGCTGGAGGGCTACGGCCTGACGGAGTCCTGTGCGGCCACGGCCTTCAACCCGTGGGACAAGACGAAGATCGGTACGGTCGGCCAGCCGCTGCCCGGCTCCGTGGTGCGCATCGCGGACGACGGCGAGGTGCTGCTGCACGGCGAGCACATCTTCAAGGAGTACTGGAAGAACGAGACGGCGACCGCCGAGGCGCTGACCGACGGCTGGTTCCACACCGGCGACGTCGGCACCCTCGACGAGGACGGCTACCTCGCGATCACCGGCCGCAAGAAGGAGCTCATCGTCACGGCGGGCGGCAAGAACGTCGCGCCGGCCGTGATCGAGGACCGGATCCGCGCGCACGCGCTGGTCGCGGAGTGCATGGTGGTGGGCGACGCGCGGCCCTTCGTGGCGGCGCTGGTCACCATCGACGAGGAGTTCCTCGGCCGGTGGGCCGCGGAGAACGGCAAGCCGGCCGGTGTGACGGCGGCGGAGCTGCGTGAGGACGCAGACCTGATCGCCGCCGTCCAGAAGGCCGTGGATGACGGCAACGCGGCGGTTTCCAAGGCGGAATCGGTGCGGAAATTCCGCATTCTGCCCTCCCAGTTCACGGAGGAGTCGGGTCACATCACGCCGTCGCTGAAGCTCAAGCGCAATGTGGTGGCGAAGGACTTCGCGGACGAGATCGAGGCGCTGTACCGCGGCTAGGTCGTCTCTTTCGGGGCGTCAGCGGGGATCCTCGGCGAGGATCCGGGCCATGTTCCGCTCCGCGAGGGCGGTGATGGTCACGAACGGGTTCACGCCGAGCGATCCGGGGACCAGGGAGCCGTCGACCACGTACAGCCCCTGGTAGCCCTTGGCCCGCCCGTACACGTCGGTGGCGTCCCCGAGGACGCAGCCGCCGAGCGGGTGGTAGGTGAAGTTGTCCGCGAAGGGCCGGTTGTCGCCGAAGAGGTCGTAGCGGTAGATCGTGAAGTTCCGCCGGTTGATGCGGTCGAAGAGGTTCTTCGCGGCGTTGACCGAGGGCGTGTTCTGGTCCCGCCGCCAGTTGAGCCGGGCCGAGTCGGTGGCGGCGTCGTAGGTGAAGTGGCCGCGTTCCCGGTTCTTGGTGATGGCCAGGTACATCGAGATCCAGTGCTCGATGCCCATGGGGAGCGGGGCGATCTCTGCGAAGACCGGGTTCGTGGCGTTGTCCCAGTCGTCGATGCCCAGCGCGGGCATGGTGGCCTGGTTGCAGCCGACGGTGTCCCACAGGTGGTTGGCGCGGGCGGTCATGACGTTGCCGTTGGGGCCCCAGCCGAGGCCGACCCTGTCGCTGAGCGCGGGCAGCGTCCCCCTCTCGCGGGCCCGCAGCAGGATCTCGGTGGTCCCGAGGCTCCCGGCCCCGAGGAAGAGCTGCCTGCAGCCGAGTTCGCGGACCTGGGTGACCCGTCCGGTGATGTCGCTGGTGCGGACCGTCAGGACGTACCCCCCGGCCGGGTCGGGGCGTACGCCGACCACGCGCTGCATGGTCTCGATGGTGACGTTGCCGGTGCCGATGGCGGCGGCGAGGTAGGTCTTGTCGACGCTCTTCTTGCCGTGGTTGTTGCCGTAGATGACCTCGCCCGCCAGGGCCGAGCGGGTGGCGGTGCCGGCGGCCTCGCGCTTCATGTACGCGAAGTCGTAGACGTTGGGGACGAAGACGGTCTTCAGGCCGGTGTTCTGGGCGTGCTTGCGGGAGATCCGGGCGAAGCGGTACCACTCGGTGGATTCGAACCAGGCCGGATCGATGTCGTTCACCCCGAGCATGGCGCGGGCGCGCGGGTAGTACGTGCCGTACATCTCGTCGGCGTCGACCTGGGGCAGCACCTCGGAGAAGTACGAGCGGCGGGGCGTGGGGGCCATACCGCCGTTGACGAGCGATCCGCCGCCCACCCCCCGGCCGACGTACACGGACATGTCGCCGTAGTTCACGCGGTCGAGGACCCCGGGGTACGGGCTGATGTCGCGGTTGACCACGTCGAGCCAGAGGAACTGGGCGAGCGGGGCCTCGGTGCGGTTGCGGAACCACATGGAGCGCTGGTCGGGCGCGGAGGTGGAGGGGAAGACCTTGCCGTCGGCCCCGGGGGTGTCCCAGAGCCGGCCCATCTCCAGGACGACGGTACGCACGCCCGCCTGCCCGAGGCGCAGCGCGGCGACGGCGGACCCGTAGCCGGAGCCGACGACGATGGCGGGGGCGTACTGGGCGGCGGCGGGCTCCACGGCTGCGGCGGAGGCCGCCCCGATCCGGGTGAAGCCGAGCGCGGCGGCGGTCGAGAGGGCGCCGAGTCCCATGAGTTGACGGCGCGTCAGGTTGGATGTCATGGCCGCATCATGGGCGGAATCCGGCCTTCCGGCCAGACGCCGTCTTGACAGGCATCTGAGAGACAGTCAGGCGTGGCTGCACGGCCCGTCGCCGGCGGCTCCGCCGTCGGGGCTCCGCCCCGAACCCCGCTCCTCAAACGCCGGAGGGGCTGATTCTTGCCGGCGATCGAGGCGCGGAGGCCCGGGGGCAGGGCCCCCGGCAACGGCGCGGCACCCGGCAATCAGAGCAGCTCGCGCAGGCGTTCCGCCAGGAGGTCCCAGCGCCACTTCTCCTCGACCCACTCACGGCCCCGCTCGCCCATCCGGCGGCGCAGTTCCGGATCCTTCAGCAGGGTGACGATCCGGTCGGCCGCCTCCTCGGGGGAACCGCCCCGGACGACCCAGCCCGTCTCGCCGTCCAGCACCGCGTCCGGCGCCCCGCCCGAGTCGCCCGCGATCACCGGCAGACCCGTGGCCGAGGCCTCCAGGTAGACGATGCCGAGGCCCTCCACGTCCAGGCCGCCCCGCCGGGTCCGGCACGGCATCGCGAAGACGTCCCCCGCGCCGTAGTGCGCCGCGAGCTCCGACCACGGGACGGCGCCGGTGAAGACCACGGACTCCGAGACCCCGGCCCGGACGGCCAGCGCCCGCAGGTCCGCCTCGTAGGGCCCGCCGCCCACGATCAGCAGCACCGCGTCCGGCACCGCCGCCAGGATCCGCGGCATCGCCTCGATCAGCGTGTCCTGCCCCTTGCGCGGCACCAGCCGCGAGACGCAGACGACCACCGGCCGGTCCGTCAGCCCGAGCCGGGCCCGGACCTCCGGCCCGCCCGATCCGGGGTGGAAGGTCTTCTCGTCCACTCCCGGCGGGAGTTGGACCATCCGGGCCGCCGCCCGGTCCGTCACCGCCGAGGCGATCCGCGAGCGCGTGTACTCCCCCAGGTAGGTCAGCGTGTCGGTGCCCTCGCCGATCCGCCGCAGCAACTGCCGCGCGGCCGGCAGCTGGGCCCAGCCCGCCTCGTGCCCGTGGGTGGTCGCCACGATCCGCCGCGCGCCCGCCCGCCGCAGCGCCGGGCCCATCAGCCCGAGCGGGGCCGCGGCCCCGAACCACACGGACTCGCAGCCGTGTTCGCGCAGCAGACCGACGGCCCGGCGCGTCACGCGCGGAGTCGGCAGCAGCATCGTCGTACGGTCGCGGACCACCTGGAACGGCTGCTCCGCGTCGAAGGCCGCGGTGGCCTCCCGGCCCTCCGCGCCGTGCTTCCACGTGGAGGCGTAGACGACGATCCGGTCGGGATCCAGCCGAAGCGCCATGTTGTGCAGGAAGGCCTGGATGCCGCCCGGTCGCGGCGGGAAGTCGTTGGTCACGATCAGCGTCTTGTGCATCGCTGACAACGTACCGGACGCCCTCAGCGGAACTGCTCCCGCAGGTCCTCCTGCCAGTCCTTCGTCAGCCCCTCCGGATCGACGCCGAGGGCTTCCCGCACCGCCACCGGCCACGGCTCGCGCCCCGCCCTCCCGTACAGGTCGACGAGCGCCGCCTCGCCCCGGCGCCCCGCGACCATCCGGCAGGCCATCCAGGCACCCTCGTAGGCCCGGGCCAGCGCCTCCGGGTCACCGCCGAAGGCGAAGTCCTGCGGCCCCGGCAGCTCATGGGGCACCTCGCCCCGCCGCACGGCCCCGGCCAGCGCCGGAGCGGCCTGCTCCGGGGTGGCGGGGGTACCGCGGTACGCCGCCCAGTCCGCGAAGCCCTCGGACAGCCACAGCGGGGTGGTGGCGGTGGTCGCCGCCCGGGTGGCCACATGGGTCACCTCGTGGGTCAGGACGACCCGGCGGCCCGCCGTACTGAGCTGCGCCCACCCCTCCGGGTTGACGACGACCCGGTCGGCGGGGGCGGGAGCCGCGCCCACCCGGCCGGTCGTGACGGCCCCCATGCCCCGGTACTCGGCGGCCGGGCGGCCCAGCAGCTCCGCCATCCGCTCCAGGGAGCCCGGGACCAGTACCACCGCCCGCCCCGCCCAGGGGCCCGGCCAGGCACCGCTCACCGCGGGCACCGCCCGGTCGGCCTCCGCCGCGATCGCGGACAGCGTCCCGGCGTCCTGCCCGACGCCCAGCACCAGGGAGTGCGCCCCGCGGACCACCTCCACCGGGCCCTGGTCCCACAGCTGCGGCAACGCGCCCGGCGCCGCCCGGTCCCCGGTGACCCGCCACCGGCCGTCCTCCCGGGCGACGCGCACCTCGCGCGCCGAGCCGGCCGCGGCCGCGTCGTAGCCGCCGAGCCGGTAGCGCAGCTCCGCCCGGGCCGTGGCCCCGCCACCGCTGCGCCGGACCGCGGAGACCTCGTACGCCCACCCCTCCAGCGGGATCCCGGCGAGCTGTGCGGGCGGCGTCCGCGCCCAGTCTGCGACGGCCTGCCGCACGTCCCGCTCGGCGGCGTCCCGCGGTGCGGGCACCCCGCACCCGGCGAGCAGCGCGCTCAGCAGGAGCGGCAGCACGCGTAGGAGGGACCGGCGGAGGGGCGACATCCGACGATCGTACGCACGGGTGGGTCAGGGGCGGGTCACCGAGGAGACGGGCATCATCCCGACGGGGTCGTAGCGGACCCGGGCCCCCGGATAGGGGGCGTGCACCACCTGGCCGTTGCCGACGTACATGCCGACGTGGCTGGCGTCCGAGCGGTACGTCACCAGGTCACCGGGGCGGGCCTGCGACAGCGGCACCTGGCGGCCCGCGTGCCGCTGGGCCTGCGAGGTGCGCGGCAGCGAGACGCCGGCCTGCCGGTACGACCAGACCATCAGCCCGGAGCAGTCGAAACCGGAGGGGCCGGTGGACCCCCATACGTACGGCTTGCCGACCGCGGCCCGGGCCGCCATCACCGCGGTCGCGGCGCGGCCCGAGGACGGGCCGAAGGAGGGCAGCTCGGGCATTCCCTCGGAGCGGCCCCCGGAGCGCGAGGAGCGCTCGTAGTCGGCCCGCTCCTCGGAGGGCATGGCGTTGAGCAGCCGCCGGGCCGCCGCGAGCTTCGCGGTGACGGAGCGCTTGTGCCGGGCCACGTCGGAGCGCAGGGCGTCGAGTTCGGCGAGCTTGCTGGAGGCCTCCTGGCGCTCCTGGCCGAGTTCGCGCTGCTCCTCGCGGAGTTCGGCGAGCTGCCGGGCCTGGCGGCCGGTCAGCCGGTCGAGGGCGGCGGCCTGCTCCAGATACGCGTCGGGGTCGTCGGCGAGCATCAGCCCGACGGCGGGGTCGATGCCGCCGCTGCGGTACTGGGCCCCGGCGAAGGTGCCGAGGACTCCCCGCATGGCGTTGATGCGCTCCTGGCCGCGGGCCACCGCGTCCTGGGCCCGGTTGACCTCGACGCGCAGCCGGCCGGCCTTCTCGCCCGCGTCGTTGAAGCGCTCGGTGGCCTGCTCGGCCTCCTCGAAGAGGCGGTCGACCTGGGCGCTGATGCCGGTTCTCGCCGCGCCACCGGGTTCGTGCGGGAGGCCGGGGGCCGCGCTCGCGGGTACCCCCGTCATGGCGACCGCGGCCGTGGCCGCGGCGGCGGCGGTGAGGACGGTGACCTTCGTGTTCCGGTCGAGGCTGCCGAGCCCGGCCCGGCGATGGGACGCCACGTGAAACCGCTCCCTTCCGCTGTGCGGGGCCCGGGTCCGCCCTCCGTGGACGGCCGTGTGCCGGGTTCCGCGCTGGCAGACAGTAGCGGCGCGACCACGCACCGACCAACGACCGTCGGAGGGCGCACATGCCGACGCCCCGCAGGAGACGCAGGTCACCGGCGGGGCGTGTGGTCAGAGGGCGGGCCGGGAATTCGCCCGGATGGGCGGTGTGCGGCGCGTCCCGGACCCGGGCGCGGAGCGGATCAGCCGACCCGGACGCCGAACTGGAACGGCATGTTGTCCATGGACTCGTACTTGATGCCGCTGCGCGGGTTCGAGGCGTGCAGCGTCATGTTGTTGCCGGCGTAGAGGCCGACGTGGTGCAGGTCGCCGTAGAAGAAGACCAGGTCACCGGGCTGCAGCTGGCTGCGGCTGATGCGCGTGCCGTCGTTCACCTGGGTGAAGGTGGTGCGGCTGATGTTGACGCCGGCCTGCTTGTACGCCCACTGGGTCAGGCCCGAGCAGTCGTAGACGTTGGGGCCGGTGCCGCCGGACTGGTAGGTGAAGCCCAGCTTCGTCTTGGCGGCCGCGAGGGCGGCGCCGGCGCGGCCGGAGGCCTTCACGTCACCGAGGTCGACGCGCTGGCTGTCGGCGCGGCTGGCGCGGGACTCCTCGTCCTTGAGCGCGGAGCGCTCCTGCGCGGTCAGCGTGTTGAGGAGGGCCTGGGCCTCGGCGAGCTTGTCGGCCGAGGCCTTCTTCTTCTCGGCGAGTTCCTTGCGCGTGGCGTCGAGGTCGGCGAGCTTGCCGGCGGCCTCCTGACGCTGCTGCGCGAGGGTGCGCTGCTTGGCCTGGATCCGCTGGACCGACTCGACCTGCTTGCCGCTCAAGTGCTCCAGGGAGGAGGCCTTGTCGAGGTAGCTGTCGGGGTCCTCGGAGAGGAGGAGGCCGAGGGAGGGGTCGATGCCGCCGTTGCGGTACTGGGCGCTCGCCATCGAACCGAGCGTGCTGCGCAGGTCGTTGAGGTCGCCCTGGCCGCGCGCGACCTGATCCTGGAGCTGGGCTATCTCCTTCTCGAGCTTGTCCTGGCGCTCCTTGGCGCCGTTGAACTTCTCGGTGGCCTGCTCCGCCTCTTCGTAGAGCGCGTCGACCTGGGACTTGACCTCGTCCTTGCTCGGCTTCGCCGGCGCGGCGGAGGCGCTCTGCGCGGTGAGGGCGACGGCAGCGGCCGCGACCGAGGTGAGCACGGTCACACGAGCGCGGGTCGGCTGCTTGGGTCGACGGTGGGACGCCACGAAGGCGAGCTCCTTCTTCCTCGAGCCGCCGAAGAACGCAACTCGGCAGCACCTTCGCTGCCACCCCTAATGAGTGATCTACCGCACGAAGGTTTGAGGAGACCCTAGTGACCCATCTGTGATCAGTTCAAATCCTGCCGGGAAAAAATTCGGGCCCCGACCAGGTTCTTTACCTACAGCGCACGCTCTGTGCAGGTCACTTGACGGTGCGTCCCCCGCGAGTCCCACCAATTCGGGCATCGGGGCGAGGAGTTACGAAACGCGCGAAAGCCGCTTCAGCAACAAAGCGGACGTCACCGGCCGCGCACCCGCCTTGGCCACCCCGTCGGCGACCTCCCGGTCCGTGGAGACCACGACCACCGGCCGGCCGGGCGGCTCCGCACGCACCAGCTGGCGGATCAGCTCGTCCGCCGTCACCCCGGCCTTGGAGAACAGCACCCGCACCCCGCGCGGCGGCGCGAGCAGCACCGGGGCCGCCAACTCCGCCCCGTCGAAGACACAGGTCATCTCCGCACCCGTCTGCGCCGCCAGCATCGACAGCCCGCCCAGCAGCCGCAGCCGCTGCTTCTCCAGCGGCATCGTCGGATAGCCCGTCTTGGTCACGTTGTAGCCGTCGACCACCAAATGGGCCTGCGGCAGTGCCAACAGCTGGTCCAGCAACGCCGGATCGGTCTCCGAGAGGGCGCGCGCCGCGATGTCCTTCGGCGTCATCCGGCCCGGCTCCACCGCGTCCACCGTGTCGGCGGGCCGCGTCGAGACCGGCGGCAGGGCCAGCTCCCGGCGCAGCCCCTGGGCGGCATCCAGCACCGTGTCCAGCAGCAGCCTCAGCCGCATGTCCTCGATACTGCGCCCCTCACGGGTGGCCCGGCGCGAGGTCTCCAGCGCCGTCTCCACCTCCGCGAGACGGGACTTGAGCCGCCGGCTCTCGCTCTCGGCCGCGGCCACCCGGGCGGCCGCGTCACCACGGATCCCGTCGATCTCCGCATTCACCTTGCGCAGGGCCGCGTCACCCCGCTTGACGTCGCTGAGAGCGCTGCGCAGCTTCCGCTGAAGCGATTCCGCTTCCTTGCGGGCCGCGTCCAGCTCCACCCGTACCTGCTCTCCGCCCGCGCGCTGCAGATCCCGTACGTGGGCCAGCTCCTCGCGCAGCCGCTCCAGCTCGCGCCGGGTCTCCTCGCCCACCCGCTCGGCGTCGGCGCGCTGCGCCTCCTCGCCCGCGGCGGCCACCAGCTTGACCCAGCCGGCCGGCCGCAGGACGAAGGCGGCGGCGGCCACGTCCAGCGGATCCGCGGCGGCCGGCGGCGCGCCGGCCTCCAGGGCGGCGGCCAGATCGGCCTGCGCCTCACGCAGCTTCTCGGCGACCCTGCTCCGGAACACGGGGTCGCTCTCGACCGCCGCGGCCATGGCGTTGCCCGCGAACTTGGCGCGCCGGGTCGGGGTGAACCGGGCATACTGACGCAGCTGCGCCGGGAGGTCCGCGACCGTCAGCGCGCCGAAGGCGTCAGAGACGAGCGCGACGACCCGGCGCCGCACGCCTTCCGGCAGCGGGTGGTCGAGCGCCTCGGCGGCGTCGCCGGCCGCATCGGCCGGCTCAGCGCCGCTTGCTGGCTCCACAATCCGTCACCCCTACCGTGATCTTCCTGTGGGTGCGCCTCCGTCAGGAGTCCGCGCCCGGCCTGTCCACGAGCTCGATCTGGTCCACCGCGTTGCACCAGCGACAGCGGACCGACTCGATGGTCTCATTGACCACCTCGCGCTCCTCGACCTTGGGCTCCCCGGCGAGGTCCAGGTGGACGTACTCCACGACCTTCGACGAACGGGTGACGTCGAAGCGCGTGAGGTTGCCGCACAGGGTGCAGCGCCACCGGGTGGTGTCGGTCGGCAGGGGAACCGTCATCAGGCCGCTCTCTCCTTCGTAGCTGATTCAATTAAAGCCGTCCGCGCCGCTGTATGCGTCGTCCTGCGGACCGCAGCTCGTAACCCTACGGCCTGCCACCGCTTCAGGTGGGTCCCCTTGCGTCATGCTCTGTCACATGATCGTAAGGTGGCGGGCCGTTCGCGAGGCTGCCCGGGGACCGGTGGTCACCCAAGCGCTGATCGCGGGCTGCGCCGTGGTGTTCGTACTCGGCCCGGCCTCGGGTCTCAACCCGGTCTACGGGACCGGCGAGGAGCTGCTCTCCAACGGGGCGGCGTACTTCCGGCGCTGGGGCGTGGTCCCGGACGAGCTGTTCACGGGCACCCCCCGGGCCTGGCTGACCCCGCTCACGGCGCTCTTCGTCCACGGCAGCTGGCTGCACCTGCTCGGGAACATGCTCTTCCTCCATGTCTTCGGCGCGATGGCGGAGGAGCGGATGGGCCGCCCGGCGTTCCTCGTCTTCTACCTCTGTACGGGGTACCTGGCGATGGCGACGTACGCGGCGGCCAACGCGGGGTCCCCGCAGACGCTGGTCGGGGCGTCCGGCGCGATCTCGGCCGTCCTGGGCGCCTTCCTCTTCCTGCTCCCGCGGGCAAGGGTGACGAGCCTGTTCCCGTTCCTCTTCTTCCTGCCGCTGCGGTTCCCGGCGTGGATCGTGCTGCTGTTCTGGTTCGCCCTCCAATGGGTGGCGGCGCAGCGGGCCGGCAGCGGGCCGGGAGTCGCCTATCTGGCCCATCTGGTGGGCTTCTCGCTCGGCTTCCTCTACGCGTGGGCCCGCTATCGGGGTACGACTAGAGTGAGGCGACCAGCGACGGCCACCGAGGGAGACAGCCAGCCGTGATCACCGCGATCGTGCTCATCAAGACCAGCGTGGACCGGATTCCCGAGATCGCCGAGGCCATCGCCGCCCTCGAAAACGTCAGTGAGGTCTACTCCGTCACGGGGACGTACGACCTGATCGCGCTGGTCCGCGTGGCCCGTCACGAGAACCTGGCGGACATCATCCCCGGCCGCATCAGCAAGATCCCGGGCGTCGAGGCGACGGACACGCACGTGGCGTTCCGCACGTACTCGCAGCACGACCTGGAGGCGGCGTTCGCGATCGGCCTCGACGCGTAGCGCTGGCTCCGGCCGCGCCGTGTCCCGGGCGCTGCCCGGACCCGCGCCTCAATCGCCGGCGAGGCTGAATGGTGCGGCGGGGTCGGCGCAGGTCGGTGCGTGGGGCCGTGCCGGGGTGTCTCCTCGGCTCGGCGCGCGCGGGCATGTCCCGGATGCTCGGGGCGGTCGCGCCTCGTCCTGCGGGGACACCCCGGCACGTCCCCACTCCCCTCCGCCGTCCCAGCCGCCAGGAGCCGTCCGCCCCCGGGGCCGACCCGGTCGGGCGAGGCATGCAAGGGGATGCCCGGCACGGTCGAAGTCGGCCGTGGGGCGGGGACACGCAGGAGGGTCCCCGCAGGACGAGGCGCGACCACCCCGTACGACTGGACCGTGCCCGCGCGCGCCGAGCCGAGGAGACCCTCGTGCGGGGCCCCGACCCACACCCCCAGCGGCCCGCAGGGCACCCCGCGCGGGGCACCGGCCCCCTCTTTGAGCCTCGCCGGCGATTGAGGCGCCCGCCCCGGGCAGGGACAGCCGCACCGCCGGGCCGCCCGCAGGGCACCCCGCGCCGGGCACCGACCCCCATTTGAGCCTCGCCGGCGATTGAGGCGCACCCCGAGGGGGGGCACGGCCGTACACCGCAGAGCCGACCGCAGGTCAGACGGCCGGGACGCAGCGGCCTTCCTCCGTGCGGTACTGCCACTTCGCACCGTCCGCGACGAGTTCCTTCACCGCGCGGACGAACCGCTCCACGTGCTCGTCGGGGGTGCCGGCGCCGAAGCTGACGCGGATGGCGTTGAGGGAGCGCTCACCCGGGGCCGCCTCCGGGGCACCGCACTCGCCCTGCGCCTGCGGCTCGCTGCCCAGCAGGGTGCGGACCAGCGGGTGGGCGCAGAACAGGCCGTCGCGCACGCCGATCCCGTACTCCGCGGACAGGGCCGCCGCGAAGTGCGAGCTGTTCCAGCCGTCCACCACGAAGGAGATGACGCCGACCCGCGGGGCGTCGTCACCGAAGAGGGAGAGGATCCGGACCGCCGGGACCTCCGCCAGGCCTTCGCGGACCTTCGCGATGAGGTGGCGTTCGCGGGCGACGAGGTTCTCGAAGCCGGCCTCGGTCAGGGCCTTGCAGGCCGAGGCGATGGAGTAGACGCCGATGACGTTCGGGGAGCCGGCCTCGTGGCGGGCGGCGGTGGTGTGCCACTCGACGTCCACGCCGCCGTCCTCGCGCCGGGCCACCTTGCGGGAGGCCCCGCCGCCGGCCAGGTACGGCTGCGCCTCCTGCAGCCAGTCCGCGCGGCCGGCGAGTACGCCCGAGCCGAAGGGTGCGTAGAGCTTGTGCCCGGAGAAGGCGACCCAGTCGACGTCCAGTTCCTGTACCGAGACGGGGTGGTGCGGGGCCAGTTGGGCGGCGTCCAGCACGATGCGCGCGCCGTGGGCGTGCGCGGCGGCGGCGAGTTCCTTCACCGGCCACAGCTCACCGGTGACGTTGGAGGCGCCGGTGACGCAGACCAGGGCCGGGCCGTAGGGGTCGCGGTCGGCGAGCGCGCGCTCCAGGGTGGCGACGGCCTCGGCGGGGGTGCGCGGCGCGTTGAGGTAGGTGACCTGCGCGTCCACCCACGGCAGCAGCGAGGCGTGGTGCTCGGTCTCGAAGACGAACACCTGGCAGTCGGCGGGGAGTACGGCGGCCAGCAGGTTCAGCGAGTCGGTGGTGGACCGGGTGAAGACCACCTGGTCGGCGGGGCGGCAGTCGAGGAACTCGGCCACCGTGACCCGGCTCTGCTCGAAGAGGTCGGTGGAGAGCTGCGAGAGGTACCCGGCGCCGCGGTGCACGCTGCCGTAGTAGGGGGCGTACGCGGCCACGTCGTCCCAGACGCGCTGCAGGGCGGGGGCGCTGGCCGCGTAGTCGAGGGCCGCGTAGGTGACCTCGCCGCCGGTGACGAGGGGGACGGTGACGTCCCGGCCGAGGACGGCGAGCGGCTCGGCACAGGCGGGGTCCACGGCGGTGGCGGTGGTGGCGACGGCGGCGTTCAGGGATGCGGACATGGCGATATCTCCCGGCAGGCAGGGCTGAATGGCTTCGGTGTGCCCGTACGCGGGTACGGCGCTGCGGCCGTCGGGGGTACGGGAAAGTCCTCGGAGCGACGCGGGGATGCACGGAAGTGACCCTGGTCCGAGGGTGAAGTGGGGGCGGAGTCGCCCTATCGCATTCGCTTGCTCACGGAAAACGCTCCTCGAGAGACCAGGACCCCTGGTGTCGAGGGATCCGCGCTTGCCGTAGGCCTTGCTGCCTACGACCTGGTCATCACCCGGGGCACCCCGCCACGGAAGGAGGGTTGCCGGACAGCAAGCCGGGGCCTAAACGCTGTCACTCGTGACCTGGTCAGCATCCTGCCACAAGATCACGCGAACGCAAGACCCCGGTCCGTATGGTGGACCGGGGTCAGCGTTTTCGCGCCGTTCCCGCGCGGCCTAGGCGTTGCTGGCCGCCACCCAGCGCTCCAGGACGTCCCGGGCGGCACCCGAGTCGATCGACTCCGCCGCGCGGGTCATGCCCGCCGCGATCTGCTCCTCCAGGGTGCCCGCGGCGGGGTCCAGGGCCACCAGGGCCGCCGCCGAGTTCAGGAGTACGGCGTCGCGGACCGGGCCGGTCTCGCCGGCCAGCAGTCGGCGGGCCACATCCGCGTTGTAGGAGGGGTCCCCGCCGGCCAGGGCGGAGACGTCGACCAGGGAGATGCCCACGTCGCGCGGGTCGAAGGTCTGCTCGGTGACCTTGCCGTCCCGGACCCACCAGATCCGCGAGGTCGAGGCCGTGGTCAGTTCGTCCAGGCCGTCGTCGCCGCGGAAGACCAGCGCGGAGGAGCCCCGCTCGGCGAGGACGCCCGCGACGATCGGGGCCATCCGGGGGTCGGCCACGCCCGAGGCCTGGGCCCGTACCCGGGCCGGGTTGGTCAGCGGGCCGAGGATGTTGAAGGTGGTGCGGATGCCGAGCTCCTTGCGGGCGGCCGCCACGTGGCGCAGTGCCGGGTGGAACTTCACCGCGAAGCAGAAGGTGATGCCGGCCTCCTCGGCGACCTCGACGACCCGCGCCGTGCTGAGGTCGAGGTTGACGCCGAGCTTCTCCAGGACGTCCGAGGAGCCGCTCGCGGAGGACGCGGCCCGGTTTCCGTGCTTGACGACCTTGGCTCCGGTGCCGGCCACCACGATGGCGGACATCGTGGAGATGTTCACCGTTTTGGCCCCGTCGCCGCCGGTACCGACGATGTCCACCGTGCGGCCCGGCACCTCGATCAGGTTGGCGTGCGCGTACATCGCCCGTACGAGGCCGTTGATCTCCTCGACGGTCTCCCCCTTGGCCCGCAGCGCGACGGTGAAGCCGGCGATCTGGGCGTCGGTGGCCTCCCCGCGCATGATCCGGTCCATCGCCCAGGCGGTGTCCTCGGCGCGCAGGTCCCGGCCGGTCAGCAGAGCGTCGAGAACGCCCGGCCAGCCACGGGCCGCCACGCTGTCGCCGCCTGCCGGGGTCGCAACGTTCATGGTCCGCTCCTGCTGTTGGTGGGCCGTGCCCATCTCTGCCGCCCACGTCGAATGGGTCCGGGTTCAGCCTATCCAGCCCCGGTTACGGCAAAGAGCCCCGTCCGGAGTCCGGACGGGGCTCTTGCCGTGGCGACACCAGGACTGACCGAAATCAGTCCCTCATGCGGTCATGCGTGGCGCGCGGGGATCAGTGGTGGCCGTGGCCGGACTGGATCTCCTTGTATTCCTCCACCGTGGGCTTCGGAATCTGGTTGTTCTCGCCGTAGAAGCCCTTGCTGAGCTTCGCGCGGAGCTTCTCGGTGGCCTTCACCTTGCGCTCGACACCGTTCTCGTCGACCGTCGGGCCGATCTCGATCGGCTTGTACTGCTCGTGCGCGGTGAGGGTGTGCAGCTGGCCCTGCGGGAGCGGCTCGTGGACCTCGACGAACTCACCGTGCGGCAGACGCTTGATGATGCCGGTCTCGCGACCGTGCAGCACCTTGTCGTGGTCCCGGCGCTGGAGGCCGAGGCAGATCCGCTTGGTGACGATGAAGGCGAGGACCGGGACGACGAAGAAGCCGATCCGGACGAACCAGGTGATCGAGTTGATCGAGAGGTGGAAGTACTGCGCGAACATGTCGTTTCCACCGCCGATCAGGAGCACGATGTACTCCGCGATCCAGGCGACACCGAAGGCCGTACGGGTCGGGACGTTGCGCGGGCGGTCCAGGATGTGGTGCTCGCGCTTGTCCCCGGTGACCCAGGACTCGATGAAGGGCCAGACGGCGATCGCGCCGAGCACCAGCGGGAAGAGCAGCAGCGGGATGAACACGCCCAGGACGAGCGTGTGGCCCCACAGGTTGATCTCCCAGCCGGGCATGGCTCGGATCAGGCCTTCCGGCATACCCATGTACCAGTCGGGCTGCGCACCGGTGGACACGTGGTCCGGGCGGTACGGGCCGAGCGCCCAGATCGGGTTGATCGAGGCGATCGCCGCGACGGCCGCGATGACACCGAAGACCAGGAAGAAGAAGCCTCCGGCCTTGGCCATGTAGACCGGCAGCAGCGGCATGCCGACGACATTGTTGTTCGTCTTGCCGGGACCCGCGTACTGGGTGTGCTTGTGGTAGAAGACCAGGATCAGGTGGGCCACGAGCAGGCCCATCATGATGCCGGGCAGCAGCAGGATGTGCACCGAGTAGAACCGTGCGACGAAGTCGCCGCCCGGGAACTCCCCGCCGAACAGGAACATCGACAGGTACGTACCGACGACCGGGACGGACAGGATGGCGCCCTGCATGAAGCGGACACCGGTACCCGAGAGCAGGTCGTCCGGCAGCGAGTAACCGGTGAAGCCGGTGAACATGCCGAGGACCAGCAGCAGGAAGCCGAAGATCCAGTTGACCTCACGGGGCTTGCGGAACGCGCCGGTGAAGAAGACGCGCATCATGTGCACGATCATCGCCGCGACGAAGATCAGTGCCGCCCAGTGGTGGATCTGGCGGATCAGCAGGCCACCGCGGACGTCGAAGCTGATGTCCAGCGTCGAGGCGAAGGCCTCGGACATCATGACGCCCTGCATCGGCACGTACGAGCCGTGATACACGACCTCGTTCATGCTCGGGTGGAAGAACAGCGTCAGGTACACACCCGTGAGGATGATGATGATGAAGCTGTAGAGGCAGATCTCACCCAGCATGAAGGACCAGTGGTCCGGGAAGATCTTGCGCATGTTGGCCTTGGCGAGGCTGTAGATGCCCAGGCGGCCGTCCGCCCAGTCCGCTACTCGCTCGCCGGCGGGCGCTTTGCGCGCCTTGCCAACAGATGACTTGGTAGAGGCAGTGCTCATCCGCGCTCCCAGAATGCAGGACCGACGGGCTCTTCGAAGTCGCCGAGCGCTTCGAGGAAGCCTTCGTCATTCACGCCGATCCGCAGCTGCGGAAGCGCGTGACCGGCCGGGCCGAAGATGACACGGGCGCCGTCGGAGAGGTCGAAGGTGGACTGGTGGCACGGGCAGAGCACGTGGTGCGTCTGCTGCTCGTACAGGCTGATCGGGCAGCCGACGTGGGTGCAGATCTTGGAGTAGGCCACGATCCCGTCGTGGGACCACTCCAGTTCCTGCTTGTCCTTGATGTCGTCCGGCTGAATGCGGACGATCATCAGGGCGGCCTTGGCGATCTGGACCTGGAAGTCGTGCTGCTCCTCCTCCAGGCCTTCCGGCATGGCGAAGGTCAGCGAACCGACGAGGACGTCCTCGGGACGCAGCGGCTCCATCGTGTTCTGGTTGATGAGCAGCTTGCCCTTGGCCCACAGGGTCTTGCGCAGCTTCTCCTCGGGCAGCGGGCCCAGGTCGCGCATGATCATGACGGCGGACAGCGGCAGCATGGCCAGCGCGCCCAGCATCGTGTTGCGGATCAGCGGACGCCGGCCGATGCCGGACTCGTTCGCACCGTCCGCGAAGTCCTGCAGGACCTTGGCCTTGACCTCCGCCGGGGCGGCGATCTCGTGGCGGTCGTCGGCGACCTCGACGTCGGACATCAGGGTGCGGGCCCAGTGGACCGCGCCCGCGCCGATGCAGAAGAGGGCCGCGCCCAGGGTCATGCCCAGGGAGAAGTTGAGCGCGCTGACCTTCCCGATGGGGAAGATGTACACGATCTTGTCGACCGGGAAGATCACGTAGGACGCGATGAAGCCGATCGTGGCCAGCATCGACAGCGTGAAGAGCATCGCGACGGTGCGCTCGGAGCGCTTCGCCGCCCGCTCGTCGATGTCCTGGATGCGCGGCTTGTGGACCGGCAGGCCCGGGTCCGCGAACGGGTCGTCCGCGATCGCTACGCCACCGTGGTGGGCGTCGCCCTGCTCGCTCGGCAGGTGCTTGTCTTCGGGAATCTCTTGGCTACTCATGACTTCTTGGCCTTAGCGGTGTGGGCCGCGACCCAGACGGCGACAGCGATCAACGCACCCAGGGCGAAGATCCAGCCGAACAGACCCTCGGAGACGGGGCCGAGGCCGCCGAGCTTCAGGCCGCCGGGGCTGGTCGACTTCTCGCCGTTCACGTTCTCCAGGTACGCGATGATGTCCTTCTTCTGCTTCTCCGGCATGGTGCTGTCGGGGAAGGAGGGCATGTTCTGCGGGCCGGTCTGCATGGCCTCGTAGATGTGCTTCGGCGAAACGTCCTCAAGGTTGGGGGCGTACTTGCCGTTCGTCAGCGCGCCGCCCTCACCGGTGAAGTTGTGGCACTGCGCGCAGTTGTTGCGGAACAGCTCACCACCGTTGGCGATGTCGGCACCTGCCGTGTCGTACTGCTTCTCGGTCGGCGTGATCGGACCGGCACCGAGGGACGCGATGTACGCGGCCAGCTGGTCGATCTGCGCCTGGGTGTAGATGACGGGCTTCTTCGGCACCTGGGCGCCGGGCTGCTGGGCGGGCATGCGGCCCGTGCTCACCTGGAAGTCGACGGCCGCGGAGCCGACGCCGACCAGGCTCGGGCCGTCAGAGGAACCCTGACCGCCGGTTCCGTGGCAGCTTGCGCAACCCACGGCGTAGAGCTTCTTGCCCTCCTCGATGGCGAGGGACTGGGCAGTTTCATCGGCCTGCGCCTTGCCCGCGGGGGCGAAGGCGGCGTACAGCCCCCCAGTGGCCGCCAGCGCGAGGAGTAGAACGACGACCGCCGCCAGCGGATGGCGTCGTCGTGCGGAGAGCTTTTTCACGGATTACCCCGGTGTCAGGATCTTCTGCGTCGGTGTGTCTGGATGGAGTGCCGGGTCTTGCCCGGTGACGTGTTCGCTACTTGATCAGGTAGATCGTCGCGAAGAGGCCGATCCAGACGACATCGACGAAGTGCCAGTAGTAGGACACGACGATGGCCGACGTGGCCTGTTCGTGGGTGAACCTCTTGGCCGCGTACGTCCGGCCGAGGACCAGCAGGAAGGCGATGAGACCGCCCGTCACGTGCAGACCGTGGAACCCGGTGGTCAGGTAGAAGACCGAGCCGTACGGACCGGACGAGAGGCTCATGCCCTCGTGCTTGACCAGCTCGGTGTACTCGAACACCTGGCCGCCAATGAAGATCGCACCCATGACGAACGTGATGATGAACCACGTCCGGAGCTTCTTCACGTCACCGCGCTCGGCGGCGAATACGCCGAGCTGGCAGGTGAGCGAGGAAAGCACCAGGATCGTCGTGTTCGTCGCCGAGAAGGGCAGATTCAAGGCCGAGGCCTGCTCTGTCCAGTACTCGGGACCCGTCACGGATCGCAGGGTGAAGTACATCGCGAAGAGGGCCGCGAAGAACATCAGCTCGGAACTCAACCAGATGATGGTTCCGACGCTGACGAGGTTCGGCCGGTTGACCGTCGGGTGCGCGTGCCCGGTATCTACTGTCGTTGCTGTCGCCACGACCGACATTATGTCGGTCGCTTATCCCGCCCTCACCCCGGGGGGTGCCGTTCGGAGTGTCAGGGGCGTGTGCAAGGCCCGAACGGCCCATCAGATGGCCTCTGCGGGATGCCCCGTGCTTCCCTCGGCGAACCGATGTTGACAGTGGGCCGGGAGGAGTAGCATCCCGCGCAACATCAACGTGATTCACGGGCACACGTGGAGGAACGAAATGCGGGCGACTGCGCGGGTTCTGGTCTACAGCGACGACGCGGGCACCCGGGAGCAGGTGCGGCTGGCGGCAGGACGCAGGCCCGCCGCGGACCTGCCGCCGGTGGAGTTCCTGGAGTGCGCCACGCTGCCGGCGGTGCTGACGGAGCTGGACGCGGGCGGCATCGACGTGTGCGTGCTCGACGGCGAGGCGGTCCCCGCCGGGGGCATGGGCGTGTGCCGGCAGATCAAGGACGAGATCTTCCGGTGTCCGCCGGTGCTGCTGCTGATGGGGCGGCCCCAGGACGCCTGGCTGGCCACGTGGAGCCGCGCCGACGCCGCGGTGACCCTTCCGGTGGACCCGGTGGCGTTCGCGGACGCCCTGGCGGGCCTCCTGAGGACGCGTCTGTCGCTGGACGCCTGAGCCGCCCCGTACGTCCTGTGGGGCCGTACGGGCCCGACTGTGGCCCGTTCGGGTGAATGATCCGGTGAACCCTCCCCCCGGACGGCGTCCGGGGGGAGGTGCCCGGCTGGGGACCGCTCAGACGGTGGGCCGCAGGCGGGCCTGGTCGACGGGGCTGCGGCCTTCCTGGGTGCCCTTGAGGAGGGCGCTGCCCTGGCGCCAGTCCTTCCAGTCCATGTTCCAGTCGCCGAAGCCGTTGCCGAAGATGTCCATGTCGTCGCCGATGCTGTTGACGACCTGGACGATGTCGCCCTCGGTGATGTTCTCGTAGAACCAGGCGGCGTTGCCGGTGCTCATGCCGGTGCAGCCGTGGCTGACGTTCTCGTAGCCCTGGGAGCCGACGGACCACGGCGCGGCGTGGACGTATTCACCACTCCAGGTGACGCGGGTGGCGTAGTAGACGGGCAGGTTGTAGTACTCGCTGCCGCCGATGCCGACGGTGTCACCGCGCATCTGTACGAAGTACTGCTTGCCCAGCACCACCTTGATGCCGTTGCGGGTGGAGAAGCCGGGCTTCCCGGTGGTCACCGGAATGGTGTTGATCACTTCTCCGTTGCGCTTGAAGGTCAGGTAGTGCGAGGAGGCGTCGGTGGTGACCTCGACCCGGTCCCCGATCTCCAGCTTCAGCGGCTTGGCCACGGCTCCGTGGAGCTCGTCGGTGATCCTGACGCCCTCCAGGTTGCTCCGTACGGAGACGGCGGAGTTGGCGGGCCAGTAGTCCTTGGGCCGGTAGTGGATGTTCTTGTCGTCCACCCAGTGCCAGGCGCCCTCGACTCCGGACGGGGCGTCGACGACGAGGCCCCGTTCCACGACGGCGCGGGCGGCCTTGTCCTTGACGGGCTCGCTGAGTTCGGCGGTGATGGGCTGTCCGACGCCGTACTTGCCCTCGTCCGGGCCGAACTCGACCTTGAGGATCCCCTTGGACGGGGTGGTGTCGAAGGTGAGCGTGCGCTGCCCGGGGGCGCCCCGCTCGTCCTCGGTGCTCACGGTGACCGTGTAGCGGACGCCTGCGGCCATCGAGGTCGTGCTGTGCCAGCGGTCCCCCTTGGCGCTGAGTTCGCCCGCCAGGCGGCGGCCGTGGGTGTCCACGGCCAGCACGTCGGTGATCCTGCCACCGCCGCTCTTGGCGGTGATTTCGAGGGGCCGGTCGGGGTCCACGGGGCGGCTGCCGGCGCTCTGGTTGAAGGCGACCTGATCGCCCGCGTCGTACGGGCGGGCCGACAGCGGGTTCTTGTCGCCGGACCCGCATGCGGTGGCCCCGGCCCCGAGGGACGCGACCAGCAGGGAGCAGCTGAGTACCGTCCAAAGACGCGGTGAGTGCTTCATGGAGCCAACGCTATGAAGATATGACAATTACGGCGCGCGGTGTGACTGCAAACGAGGGGCCCGGGCTCCTCTGAGAGGTGCCCGGGCCCCAAGTACAGGTCGCGGCGCGGCCGCGGAGGTACTGCTACTGGTTCTGGTTCTCACCGCGGTAGTACTCGTACACCCAGCCCCACAGACCGATCAGGATCAACGGAGCGGAGAAGTACATGAGCCACCAGCCGAAGACGACGCCCATGAAGGCGAAGGCTCCACCGATCGCCAGCGAGAGCGGCTGCCAGCTGTGCGGGGAGAAGAACCCCAGCTCGCCCGCCTCGTCGGCGACGTCGGCCTCCAGGTTGTCCTGGGCCATCTCGTCGACACGCTTGGCCGTGAAGGCCAGGTAGTAGCCGATCATGACGCTCAGGCCGAAGGCCAGGAAGAGCGCGGTGGTACCGACGGGCTCCTTCGACCACACGCCGTACACGACGGCCATGACCAGGATGAAGAAGGAGAGCCAGAGGAACATCTTGCCCTGGATCTTCACTTGTCGGCCTCCTTGCCACCAGTGACGGCCTTGGCGGCGACGCTGTGGTCCTCGAGGTGGTCGAGGGCCGCGATCTCAGGGTGGTGCAGGTCGAACGCCGGGGACTCGGAACGGATCCGCGGCAGGGTGAGGAAGTTGTGCCGCGGGGGCGGGCAGGACGTCGCCCACTCCAGCGAACGGCCGTAGCCCCACGGGTCGTCGACCTCGACCTGCTTGCCGTACTTGGCCGTCTTCCACACGTTGTAGATGAACGGCAGCATCGACAGGCCCAGCACGAAGGAGCTGATCGTCGAGATCGTGTTCAGCGCGGTGAAGCCGTCGGCGGCGAGGTAGTCCGCGTAACGACGCGGCATGCCCTCGGCACCCAGCCAGTGCTGCACCAGGAAGGTGCCGTGGAAGCCGATGAACAGCGTCCAGAACGTGATCTTGCCGAGGCGCTCGTCCAGCATCTTGCCCGTGAACTTCGGCCACCAGAAGTGGAAGCCGGCGAACATCGCGAACACCACGGTGCCGAAGACGACGTAGTGGAAGTGCGCGACGACGAAGTACGAGTCGGAGACGTGGAAGTCCATCGGGGGCGAGGCCAGGATGACGCCGGTCAGACCACCGAAGGTGAAGGTGACCAGGAAGCCGATCGTCCAGAGCATCGGGGTCTCGAAGGACAGCGAGCCCTTCCACATGGTGCCGATCCAGTTGAAGAACTTCACACCGGTCGGTACCGCGATCAGGAAGGTCATGAAGGAGAAGAACGGCAGCAGCACACCACCGGTGACGTACATGTGGTGGGCCCACACGGTCACGGAGAGACCGGCGATCGCGATCGTCGCGGCGATCAGGCCGATGTAGCCGAACATCGGCTTGCGGCTGAAGACCGGGATGATCTCGGAGACGATGCCGAAGAACGGTAGCGCGATGATGTACACCTCTGGGTGCCCGAAGAACCAGAAGAGGTGTTGCCAGAGCAGTGCGCCGCCGTTGGCCGCGTCGAAGACGTGCGAACCGAACTTGCGGTCGGCCTCCAGCGCGAAGAGCGCGGCGGCCAGGACCGGGAAGGCGAGCAGGACCAGCACACCGGTCAGCAGCACGTTCCAGGTGAAGATCGGCATGCGGAACATCGTCATGCCGGGAGCGCGCATGCAGATGATCGTGGTGATGAAGTTGACCGAACCGAGGATCGTGCCGAAGCCGGAGAAGGCCAGACCCATGATCCACATGTCGGCGCCGATGCCCGGCGACCGGACCGCGTCCGACAGCGGGGAGTAGGCGAACCAACCGAAGTCGGCGGCGCCGTTCGGCGTGACGAAGCCGGCCACCGCGATGGTCGAGCCGAAGAGGTACAGCCAGTACGCGAACATGTTCAGCCGCGGGAACGCCACGTCGGGCGCGCCGATCTGCAGCGGCATGATCCAGTTGGCGAAGCCCGCGAAGAGCGGGGTGGCGAACATCAGCAGCATGATCGTGCCATGCATGGTGAACGCCTGGTTGAACTGCTCGTTCGACATGATCTGCGTGCCCGGACGGGCCAGCTCGGCGCGCATGAAGAGCGCCAGCACACCGCCGACCAGGAAGAACACGAACGACGTGACCAGGTACATCGTGCCGATGGTCTTGTGGTCGGTCGTGGTCATCCACTTCACGACCACGTTGCCCGGCTGCTTGCGCCGTACCGGCAGCTCGTTCTCATACGAGTCGGCGGCGGCACCCTGGGATTCGTTGAGGATGCTCACAGTTTGTTCACTTCCGCATTCCGGGCCGGGTCGGTCTGCTT
Source organism: Streptomyces avidinii (assembly GCF_045161815.1). NCBI lineage: Bacteria > Bacillati > Actinomycetota > Actinomycetes > Kitasatosporales > Streptomycetaceae > Streptomyces > Streptomyces avidinii. The sequence goes on along the minus strand of NZ_CP108863.1, from coordinate 6,180,492 downwards.
GATGCCGGCCGGGAGGTAGCCGGTCTGACCCTTCTCCGCGAGGTCCTTCAGGTACGCCCGGTACTCCTCGGGGGAGACCACCTTGACGTTGAAGAGCATCCGGGAGTGGTCAACGCCGCAGAGCTCGGCGCACTTGCCCATGAAGGTGCCGTTCTGGGACGGAATGACCTCGAAGACATTGGTGTGGCCCGGGATGACGTCCTGCTTGAACAGGAACGGGACCACCCAGAAGGAGTGGATCACGTCGTTCGACGACAGGATGAAACGGACCTTCTCGCCCTTGGGGAGAACCAGGGTCGGACCCGGGTTGCCCGTCTGCGGGTTCCGGTCGCCGGGGACACCCTTCTCGTAGACGCCCTCGGCGCCCGCCGGGAAGTCCTTGGTGAAGCGGTCCGGGATGGAGGCGAGCTCCTTGGGAACCTCGCCCGCCTTCGGGGTCGCCGCTTCGCCGTCGACGTTCTCGATGTAGTTGAAGCCCCAGCTCCACTGGAAGCCGATCACGTTGATCGTGTGCGGCGGCTTCGGGGTGAGTGCCAGGAGCTTCGACTCGTCACGAGCGGTGAAGTAGAAGAGCACCGAGACGATGATGAGCGGGACCACGGTGTACAGCGCCTCGATGGGCATGTTGTACCGGGTCTGAGCCGGGACCTCGATCTTCGTCCGGCTGCGCCGGTGGAAGATGATGCTCCAGATGATCAGGCCCCACACGAGGATGCCCGTGATGAGCGCGGCCGCCCAGGATCCCTGCCACAGGGAGAGGATGCGCGGCGCCTCCTCGGTTACCGGAGTCGGCATTCCGAGGCGGGGGAAGTCTTTCCATGTATACGAGCAACCAGTGGCGGTCGCCAGGACCACGCCCGCAGTCAGCGCCTGCAGCAGCTTCCGCCGCATCGGGCGCCGCGGCGAGCGGTCGGAGCCGTAGGGACTCACGTAGCGCCTTCCCGAGAGTCTCGGCCCGCGCGGCCGGCCGCGGCCGTGTTCGGGTCGGTCGCCGGCCCTGACGCAGGCAGGGGTTTGGATGTTTATGCGGACCAAACCCTACTGGACGCTATTTGGGGTCGCGCGGGGAGGGTGCCCAACGCGCCGCTACTGCCCCCGAAGGGATGGATCCGCCGTCCGGGGGACGATGCGAATGGCCCTGAATGGCGGTCTCCGGAGCACATCTGACGCCCCCTGACCTCGAACGCTACGGGCCCCGGGTTAGCGTGACCGGATGCCCTACTTCGACAGCGCGTCCGCCGCTCCCCTGCACCCCGTGGCCCGGCAGGCGTTGCAGGCTTCCCTGGACGAGGGCTGGGCGGATCCGGCCCGGCTGTACCGGGAGGGCAGGCGGGCCCGGCTGCTGCTGGACGCGGCGCGGGAGGCCGCCGCGGAGGCGGTGGGATGCCGCGCCGACGAGCTCGTGTTCACTCCTTCGGGGACGCACGCGGTTCACACCGGCGTGGCCGGGGTCCTCGCGGGGCGCCGCCGCGTCGGAAACCATCTCGTCGTATCGGCGGTCGAACACAGTTCGGTATTGCATGCGGCGCAGGTGCACGAGGCGCTCGGCGGGACGGTGACCGAGGTCGCGGTGGACCGGTGGGGCGCGGTGACGCCCGCCGGTTACGCGGACGCGCTGGTCCCCGGGAGCGCCCTCGCCTGCCTCCAGTCGGCCAACCACGAGGTGGGCACGGTCCAGCCGGTGGCGGAGGTGGCCGAGCTCTGCGGCGCGGCCGGCGTGCCGCTGCTGGTGGACGCGGCCCAGTCGCTGGCCTGGGGCCCGGTGGAGGGTGCCTGGTCCGTCCTGGCCGCGAGTGCGCACAAGTGGGGCGGCCCGCCCGGGGTCGGCCTGCTCGCGGTCCGCAAGGGGGTGCGCTTCTCCCCCCAAGGCCCCGCTGACGAACGGGAGTCGGGGCGCTCCCCCGGTTTCGTGAACCTGCCCGCGATCGTGGCCGCGGCGGCCTCCCTGCGGGCCGTACGGGCCGAGGCGGACGCGGAGGCGGCCCGGCTGCGGGTCCTGGTGGACCGCATCCGGCGGCGGGTGGTGCGGCTGGTCCCGGACGTGGAGGTGGTGGGCGATCCGGAACGGCGGCTGCCGCACCTGGTCACCTTCTCCTGCCTGTACGTCGACGGGGAGACGCTGCTGCACGAGCTGGACCGGGCCGGCTTCTCGGTCTCCTCGGGCTCCTCGTGCACGAGCTCCACGCTGACCCCCAGTCACGTGCTGCGGGCGATGGGCGTGCTGTCGGAGGGGAACGTACGGGTGTCCCTGCCGCCGGGTACCTCGGCGGAGGAGGTCAACGCGTTCCTGGACGTACTGCCGCGCGCGGTGGCCGGCGTACGGGAACGGCTCGGCGTGTCGGAGCCCCCGGCCGTGGCGCCGGTGGCGGACTCCCTGGAGCTCGACGCGCTGGGGCTGCGGTGTCCGCAGCCGGTGATCGAGCTGGCCCGGGCCATCGTGACGGTCCCGGTGGGCGGCACCGTGACGGTCGTCTCCGACGACGAGGTGGCGCGGCTGGACATTCCGGCGTGGTGCGCGATGCGGGGGCACACCTACGTGGGCGAGTCCCCCCGCCCCACGGGCACGGCCTACACGGTCCGCCGAGCCACCTGACCGGCCGGCCCCGCCCGGCTCCGCCGGGCCCATCCGAGCCTCGCCGGGCCAGCCCGGCCTCTCCCGCGCCAATCCAGCTTTGCCGGGCCGCATCCAGCCTCGCCGGCGTTTGAGGCCGCGCACATCCAGCCTCGCCGGCGTTTGAGGCGCGGGTCCGGGCGGAGCCCGGTGCCCGGCGGAGCCGGGTTTCCTGGGGCTCCGCCCCAGACCCCGCTCCTCAAACGCCGGAGGGGCTGAAAGCGGCCCGGGCCCAACACCGGCAAGGCTGAAAGGGGCCCGGGCCCGACGCCGGCAAGGCTGAAGGGGCCCGGGCTCAGCGCCGGCGGAGCCCGGGACGGGCCCGGGGCTCAAGCAGCGGCGGGGCGGCTACGCGAGGTGGGCGCGGACTTCCGCCGCCGCCTCGTCGCCGTAGGCCTTGGTGAAGCGCTCCATGAAGTGGGCCCGGGCCAGGGTGTACTCCTGGGTGCCCAGCGTCTCGATGACCAGCGTCGCGAGCATGCAGCCCAGCTGCGCCGCGCGCTCCAGGCCGACCCCCCAGCCCAGACCGGTCAGGAACCCGGCGCGGAACGCGTCGCCGACACCCGTCGGGTCGACCTTCGCGGTCTCCTCGGGGCAGCCGACGACGATCGGGGCCTCGCCGACGCGCTCGATCTTGACGCCGTTGGAGCCCAGCGTGGTCACGCGGGTGCCGACCTTGGCCAGGATCTCCTCGTCGGTCCAGCCGGACTTCGACTCGATGAGGCCCTTCTCGTACTCGTTCGAGAAGAGGAAGGTCGCGCCCTCCATCAGGGTGCGGATGTTGTCGCCGTCCATGCGGGCGATCTGCTGCGAGAAGTCGGCGGCGAAGGGGATCCCGCGGGTGCGGCACTCCTCCGTGTGGCGCAGCATCGCCTCGGGGTCGTCCGCGCCGATGAGGACCAGGTCCAGTCCGCCGACCCGGTCGGCGACGGCCTTCAGCTCGATCAGCCGGGCCTCGCTCATCGCGCCCGTGTAGAAGGAGCCGATCTGGTTGTGGTCGGCGTCCGTGGTGCACACGAAGCGCGCGGTGTGCAGCACCTCGGAGATCCGGACGGACTCGGTGTCGACGCCGTGCCGGTCCAGCCAGGCGCGGTACTCGTCGAAGTCGTAGCCGGCGGCGCCGACGAGGATCGGGCGGGTGCCGAGCTGCCCCATGCCGAAGCAGATGTTCGGGCCGACCCCGCCCCGACGGACATCGAGGTTGTCGACGAGGAAGGAGAGGGAGACCGTGTGCAGCTGGTCCGCGACGAGCTGGTCCGCGAAACGGCCGGGGAAGGTCATGAGGTGGTCGGTGGCGATGGAGCCGGTGACTGCGATGCGCACGGCGAGGACGCTCCTGCTGAGGACGGCGAGGGACAGTCAAAACTACCCGGTCCGCGACCCCAGGCCGAACCCCAGAAACTACCCCTTAGTAGGTCTTTCTTCGCGTGAGCTCCGATGCCTACGGTGCCTCCATGACCTATACCGACGGTTTCGGCTACTCCGAGTACACCGCCGACAGGCGCGGCGCGGAAGCCCCACGACAGCCCGGCTTCGCCCGCCTGCTGGGTGACTGCGCCCGGATGGCCCCGCACTGGGCGGTTCCGGCGGGTCCCCGGCCGGCCCGTGTGACCCCTTCGCAGATCCACGGGATCAGTGTTCCGCCCTCCTCGGCCCGGCTGATCGCCGCCACGTCCGTGTACGGGGACCAGTAGGAGGGAACCGGTTGCCCGCCGGCTCCGTCACACCCGCATCAGGTACGACGGAACCGGAGAAGGAGCGATGCGGTGACCAGCGAAGAACCCGACACATCACGCGGCACTCGGCGGCGGCCCGCCTGGGCCGTCGGCTCGATCGCGGCCGCCGTCCTGCTCACGGGCGGCGGCACCGCGTACTGGGCGTCGACCGCCTACGGCGACGGCGGGTCGGGCCACCGTACGGGTGACAGCGCGGCCTCCGCGCCCCGTGACGCGGGAGACCCCTCGGGGCCCGGCATCGCGCCGGGGGAGCCCGACCCGTCCGGCGGCGGGGTGGTCTACCGGGCCGACGTGAAGCTTCCGGAGGCCCCGGCGAGCGCGCCGACGTACGCCCTGTCCGGCGAGGTCACCTCGGCGGAGGTGGCCCGGCTCGCCGCGGCCCTGGGCCTGCCGGGCGAGCCGCGGCTGAGCGGGGACGTCTGGCTGGCCGGGGAGGCCGCCGACGGGTCCGGGCCCCGGCTCACGGTGACCCGTACGGCGCCGGGGACGTGGAACTTCGCGCGCTTCCAGGCCCCGGGCAACGGAACCGGCAACGGCGCCGGGGACGACTGCGTGCGCGGCAAGGACACCTGCGGCCCGGCCACCCTTCCGCGGGACGCGGGCGGCGCGAGCGCGGAGGGCGGGGCGGGGGCGGGCAAGCCGGTGTCCGAGGAGGCCGCCAAGGCCGCCGCGGCCCCGGTGCTGGCCGCCGCGGGGGTGGAGGGGTCGAAGCCGGACGCCCGGCTCACCCAGGGCTCGGTGCGGGTGGTGTCCGCGGACCCGGTGGTCGGCGGGCTGCCCACGCAGGGCTGGTCCACGAAGGTGAGCGTGGGCGGCGACGGCTCGGTGGTGGGGGCCAACGGCGAGCTGAAGGCCCCCGCACGGGCGGCCGAGCAGCCGGTGGTCGGGGCCGTGGAGGCGCTGGCCAGGCTGAACGAGAAGTCGGGCGGCGGGTCGGGGAACCCCGAGCCCAGCGGTTGCGCGAGCGCCGTCCCGCTGACGGCGGACGTCCCGGCGGCGGGCACGGACACGGTGCCGTGCAATCCGGAGCCGCGGCCCATGAAGCCCCCGCGGACGGAGACGGTACGGGGCGCCGTGCTCGGGCTGGTCCCCGGCACGGTGAACGGGGCGCAGGGTCTGGTCCCGGCCTGGCTCTTCGAGGTGGCGGGCCAGGGCGGCGGGCCCGGCCACACGGTGGCCCAGCCGGCCGCGGCCCAGGAGGACACCCCGGGCCCGCAGGACGGCCGTACCGTGCCCGGATTCTCGTACGCGGAGGCCGACCGGAAGCTGACCGTGAACTTCTGGGGCAGCCCGTGCAGCACCTACGCCGTGGAGGCGCGGGAGCAGCCGGAATCGGTCATGGTGAAGATCACTGACACGCCGAAGAAGCCGGGGCAGGCCTGCATCATGCTGGCGCAGGAGATGTCCTCGACGGTGACGCTCCAGCAGCCGCTGGGCGACCGGAAGGTGGTCGACGCGACGACGGGCAAGCCGCTCCCCCGGCAGTAGCCGGCACCGCGGCGGTCCCGGGCGCTCCCGGGCATGCGCGAGGGCCCGCCTCCGGGTCGGATTCGACCGGAGGCGGGCCCTCGCGTCATGCCGGGGTGGTGCGGCGTTCAGGCGTGGCCCTCGGGCTTAGCTGAACGAGTCGCCGCAGGCGCAGGAGCCGGTGGCGTTGGGGTTGTCGATCGTGAAGCCCTGCTTCTCGATGGTGTCGACGAAGTCGATGGAGGCACCGTGGAGGTACGGGGAGCTCATCCGGTCCGTGACGACCTTCACACCGTCGAAGTCCTTCACGACGTCGCCGTCGAGGGAGCGCTCGTCGAAGAAGAGCTGGTAGCGCAGGCCGGAGCAGCCACCGGGCTGGACGGCGACGCGGAGCGCCAGGTCATCGCGGCCTTCCTGCTCCAGCAGGGTCCTGACCTTCTCGGCGGCGGCGTCGGACAGGAGGATGCCGTCGCTCACAGTGGTCTTGTCGTCCTGTACGGACATCTGCATTCACTCCCGAAGTGGGCGGCTCCCCGCCGGAGGCGAGGAAACGTCGGACTCTTGCCGTCGGTGGCAACGAGCGGGACCGCGGATTCATTCCGGGACCCGACGCTTGTTTCAGATATTCCATGCTCGCACACCGCGCGCGGGGTCGGGTCCGGCGAATCGTGGGCTGATGCGTCACATTGACACTATCGGCATCGTCAAACTGACGTGAAGCGGTTATGATAGATAGCGTCAAATAGACGAGAAGTCGAAGTGATGATCCAGAAGTCCCTTGTCGCAGAACAGAAAGGGTGCGTGTCGTGACCACCGCCCAGCCTTTGGACGTCCAGCCGACGCCCCTTGCCCTGCTGCTGCTCGGCCGTGAGGCCGACCCCAAGAGCGAGCGCGGGGTGGAGTGCCCCGGCGACCTGCCCTCGCCGTCGGACCCGAACCTCGTGGCGCGTGCCCGCGCGGCCAAGGAGAAGCTCGGGGACAAGGTCTTCATCCTGGGCCACCACTACCAGCGTGACGAGGTCATCGAGTTCGCGGACGTCACCGGCGACTCCTTCAAGCTGGCCAAGGACGCGGCCGCCAAGCCGGAGGCCGAGTACATCGTCTTCTGCGGCGTGCACTTCATGGCCGAGTCCGCGGACATCCTGACCTCGGACGACCAGAAGGTGGTCCTGCCGGACCTGGCCGCCGGCTGCTCGATGGCCGACATGGCCACCGCCGAGCAGGTCGCGGAGTGCTGGGACGTGCTGACCGAGGCCGGCATAGCCGGGACAACGGTTCCCGTCTCGTACATGAACTCCTCCGCCGACATCAAGGCCTTCACCGGCAAGCACGGCGGCACGATCTGTACCTCGTCCAACGCGAAGAAGGCCCTGGAGTGGGCGTTCGAGCAGGGCGAGAAGATCCTCTTCCTCCCGGACCAGCACCTGGGCCGCAACACCGCCGTCCGCGACATGGGCATGTCCCTGGACGACTGCGTGCTCTACAACCCGCACAAGCCGAACGGCGGCCTGACCGTCGAGCAGCTGCGCAGCGCCAAGATGATCCTGTGGCGCGGGCACTGCTCGGTGCACGGCCGGTTCTCGGTCGACTCGGTCAACGACGTCCGTGCCCGGATCCCCGGCGTGAACGTGCTGGTCCACCCCGAGTGCAAGCACGAGGTCGTGGCGGCCGCGGACTACGTCGGCTCGACGGAGTACATCATCAAGGCGCTGGAGGCGGCCCCGGCCGGCTCCAAGTGGGCCATCGGCACCGAGCTGAACCTGGTCCGCCGCCTGGCGAACCGGTTCGCCGCCGAGGACAAGGAAGTCGTCTTCCTCGACAAGACGGTCTGCTTCTGCTCGACCATGAACCGCATCGACCTCCCGCACCTGGTGTGGACCCTGGAGTCCCTGGCCGAGGGCAACCTCGTCAACCAGATCCGGGTCGACAAGGAGACGGAGAGCTTCGCGAAGCTCGCGCTGGAGCGGATGCTCGCCCTCCCGTAGGGGCGACCGGTACGGCTCCGGCCCGCAGATGCCCGAAGGGGCGGCTCCCGTACGGGAGCCGCCCCTTCGGGCATTCGGGCATTCGGCCGGGCGGGCCGAGTGACTCGGCCCGCCCGGGCCGGTCAGACGTGGGCCGGAGCGTCGTCCGAGGAGTCGGACGGGGCCGGGACCACCGTCAGGCGGGCCGTCTTCTTGGCACGGCGGCGCTCCTTGCGGAGTTCGACCATCGTGTAGAGGGTCGGCACCAGCAGCAGCGTCAGCAGGGTGGAGCTGACCAGGCCGCCGATCACCACGACCGCGAGCGGCTGCGAGATGAAGCCGCCCTCGCCGGTGACGCCCAGCGCCATCGGGAGCAGCGCGAAGATCGTCGCCAGGGCCGTCATCAGGATCGGGCGCAGTCGGTGCCGGCCGCCCTCGACGACCGCTTCGACGACGCCCAGGCCCTGGGCGCGGTACTGGTTGACCAGGTCGATCAGGACGATCGCGTTGGTCACGACGATGCCGATGAGCATCAGCATGCCGATCATCGCCGGGACGCCCATCGGGGTGCCCGTGACGAGCAGCAGGCCGAGTGCGCCGGTCGCCGCGAACGGGATGGAGACCAGCAGGATCAGCGGCTGGACCAGCGAGCGGAAGGTCGTGACCAGCAGCATGAACACGATCGCGATGGCCGCGAGCATGGCCAGGCCGAGCGAGCCGAAGGCCTCGTCCTGGTCCTCGGAGACGCCGCCGATGGAGGCCGTGGCGCCGTCCGGCAGGTCCAGCGCCTTGAGCTTGGTCTGGAGCTCGGCGCTGACCGCGCCGGTGTTGTCGCCGAGCGGCCGGGCGGTGACGGTGGCGGCGCGGGCGCCGTCGATCCGGGTCATCGCGACCGGTCCGGGGACCTCCTTGACATCGGCGATGTCACCGAGCTTGACGGGGCCGACCGGGAGCGCCTGCAGTTCGGCCAGGGTGGTGGCCGGCTGCGCGGACTTGATGACGATGTCCCGCTCGGTGTCGTCCAGTACGGCCTTGCCCGCCGGGTTGCCCCGTACGGCCTGCGCGACGACGGCGCCGAGCGCGGCCTGGTTCAGACCGACCTCGGCCGCCTTCGGGGTGGCGGTCACGGAGATGCGGGGCACGGACTGGGACAGGTCGCTCTGCACGTCGGCGACGTTCTTGAGCTTCGCCACCTCGCCGCGGACCTGCTCGGCCGCCTCGGCGAGGACCTTGGCGTCACCGGCCTTGACGACCACGCTGAGGTTCTGGCTGCCGAAGCCGTCGCCCGCCACGATGCGGGTCTCGCCGATGCCGTCGAGGGCGGCCAGCTTGTCCTCGATGCCCTTCTTGACGGAGTCCGCCTTGCCGGAGTCCTTCAGGGTGACCTGGTACGAGGCCTGGTTGGAGCCCGTACCGCCGCCGAAGGCCGCGAGGAAGCCGGAGGAACCGACGGTGACCTGGTAGCTCTTGACGCCCTCGACCGAGCCCAGCACCTTCTCGATCTTGCGGCTCGCCTCGTCGGAGGCGGCCAGCGAGGTGCCGGGCGCGAGCTCCTGCTTGACCGTCAGGACTTCCTGCTCGCCCTGGTCGAAGAAGTTGGTCTTCAGCATCGGGGTCATCGCGAGGGTCCCGATGAGCACGACCACCGCTATGGCCACGCTGGTCAGCCGGCGCCGGGTGGCGAAGCCCAGGACGCGGACGTAGAAGAGCTGGAGGCGGCTGCGCGCCTCCTTCTCCTCGGCCTCGCGGCGGGCCTTCGCCGCGCTCTCCGCGTTCGCGGGATCGACGCCCTTGGGGGCGCTCAGGAACCAGTACGAGAGCACCGGTACGACCGTCAGCGACACGAGCAGCGAGGCCAGCAGGGCCGCGGTGACCGTGAGCGAGAACGAGCCGAAGAGCTCGCCGATCATGCCGCCGGTGAGACCGATCGGCAGGAAGACGGCGACGGTGGTGAGGGTGGAGGAGGTGACCGCGCCGGCGACCTCCTTGACCGCCGTGATGATGGCGGCCTCGCGCTCCTCGCCGTAGCCGAGGTGGCGCTTGATGTTCTCCAGGACCACGATCGAGTCGTCGACGACACGGCCGATGGCGATGGTGAGGGCGCCCAGGGTCAGCATGTTGAGCGACAGGTCCTGGGTCCACAGCACGATGAGCGCGAGGACCACGGACAGCGGGATGGAGACCGCGGTGACCAGCGTCGAGCGCAGCGAGGCGAGGAAGACCAGGATCACGATCACCGCGAACAGCAGGCCGAGCAGGCCCTCGGTGGTCAGGCTGGAGATGGACTTGGCGACGGCCGGGCCCTGGTCGCTGACGACGGTCAGGTCGGCGCCGGCGCCGAGCGTGGTGCGCAGCTCGGGGAGCTTGTCCTTGACCGCGTCGGAGATGGCGACGGCGCTGCCGTCCTTGTCCATGGTGAGGACGAGGGCGAGGCTGGGCTTGCCGTTGGTCCGGGTGATGGAAACGGCCTTGGCCGGCTCCTGCTTGACGGCGGCGACGTCGCCGAGGCGGACGGCCGGCTTGCCCGGGCCGGGGCTCAGGCGCAGCTCCTCCAGCTGGGCGAGGGAGGTGTAGCCCGAGCCCACGCGGACGGTCCGGTTCTTGCCCGCCTCGTCGAAGGAGCCGGCGGGGACGGCCGCGCCGCCCGCCTGGAGGCCCTGGGCGAGGGAGGCGCCGTCGAGGCCGGCGGCCGCGAGCTTGGCGTCGTCGGGGGTGACGGTGACCTGGAGGTCCTGGACGCCGTCGACGGTGACCTGGCCGACGCCCTCGATGTCCGACAGGACGGGGACGACGGAACGTTCCAGCTGGTCGGCCAGCGCCTGCTGGTCCTTGTCGGAGGTGACGGCCAGGATGACCGTCGGGATGTCGTCGGTGGAACCGGCCACGACCTGCGGGTCCACCTCGGCGGGCAGCCGGACGCGGGCCCGGTTGACGGCCTGCTGGACGTCGGCGACGAGCTGCTTGGTGCCGCTGTCGCCGTAGTCGAAGGTGGCCATGATGAGGGCGTTGCCCTCGCTGGCGGTGGAGGTGATGCCGGTGAGGCCGTCGACACCCTTGAGCATGGCCTCGATCGGTTCGACGACCTGCTTCTCCACCACGTCGGGCGAGGCGCCCTGATACGGCGCGAGCACGGAGACCATCGGCAATTCGATGGAGGGCAGCAGCTGCTGCTTGAGCTGCGGGATGGCTATGGCGCCGAAGAGGAGCGCGACGATCGACACGAGGCCGACCAACGCCCTTTGGGCAAGGCTGAAGCGGGACAGCCACGACATGGGTATGGGATCTCTCTGCAGTGACGAACGCGAGGGCACCACCACCCTGTCCCACGGCGGTGGCGGATTTCGTCGCTCGCAGGTGCCGTCCTTATGTGCGGCATACCGCGTCTGGAGTACGTCGCAGCGGGCGGTGCTACTCCGCGCGAGGGCGGACCAGTCCCGATTCGTACGCAATAACCACCAATTGGGCCCGGTCGCGGGCGCCGAGCTTGGCCATGGCCCGGTTCACGTGGGTCTTGACGGTCAGCGGGCTGACCTCCAGCCGTCCGGCGATCCCGTCGTTGGACAGCCCCGCCGCGACATGGACGAGGACCTCGCGCTCCCGGACGGTCAGCGCGGCGAGCCGCTGCGCGTGCGCGCCGGCCGAGTCCATCGCGGCGGCCGGGTCGGCGCCGCCGCCCTGGGCGAGGAAGGTGGCGATGAGCCCTTTGGTGGCGGCCGGGGAGAGCAGGGCCTCACCGGCCGCGGCGACCCGGATGGCGTTGAGCAGTTCGTCGGGCTCGGCGCCCTTGCCGAGGAAGCCGGAGGCGCCGGCCCGCAGCGCCGAGACCACGTATTCGTCGACCTCGAAGGTCGTCAGCATCACCACGCGCACGGCGGCGAGTTCCGGGTCCGCGCTGATCATGCGGGTGGCGGCGAGCCCGTCGGTACCGGGCATGCGGATGTCCATGAGGACGACGTCGGGGCGCGTGCGGCGGGCGAGTTCGACGGCCTGCGCCCCGTCGGACGCCTCCCCCACGACCTCCATGTCGTGCTCGGAGTCGACGAGCACCTTGAAGGCGCTGCGCAGCAGTGCCTGGTCGTCGGCGAGCAGCACCCTGAGGGGCGCGGCGGTGGGCAGGTCCGGGGCTGTGTGGTCCACGGGGTGAGGGTACGCGGCCCCGCCGCCGGACCGCTCAGCCCAGGGCGAGGACGATCAGGGCGGTGGTCGCCGCGACCTCCTCGAGGGCGCCGAAGACGTCGCCGGTGACCCCGTCGAAGCGGCGTACGCAGCGGCGGAGCAGCAGTTCGGCGGCGAGCAGGGCGGCCAGGACGGCCGCCGCGCACTGGGCGGCGGCGGCCGGGCCCAGCGGGAGGGCGGCGGCCGCGGCCGCCGCGACGGCGAGCAGGGTGATCAGTACGGCGGCGCGCCGCGGGACCACTCCGGCGACCGCGGCGCCCAGTCCCCCGGGGCGGGCCGCCGGGACGCCTTCGCGCGAGGCCAGGGTCATGGCGAGGCGGGCCGCGACGGCGGCGACCACGGCGGCGAGGGCGCCGCGGACCCAGCTGTCGGCGTAGATCTCGGACAGGGCGGCCACCTGCAGGAGCAGCACGATGATCAGCGCGACGACGCCGAAGGGGCCGATGTCGGACTGCTTCATGATGCGCAGGGCCTCGCCGGCGGGTTTGGCGCTGCCCAGGCCGTCCGCGGTGTCGGCGAGGCCGTCCAGGTGCAGTCCCCGGGTCAGCGCGGCCGGCACGGCGACGGTGAGGGTCGCGGCGAGCAGCGGGCCCCCGCCGAGCAGCAGGAGGAGCACGCCGGGTACGGCCGCGAGCAGGCCCACGGCCAGACCGGCGAGCGGGGCGCAGGCCATTCCGGTGCGGGCGGCGGGGCGGTCCCAGCGGGTGATGCGGGCGGGCAGCACGGTGAGGGTGCCGAACGCGAAACGGACGCCGTCGAGGAACGAGGCGCGTTCCGGGGGCGGCGTCAGGGGCGGGCCGTCGAACGAATCTGTCATCGGCGGGAACGGTACCCGCTCGACACGAGCGGTAAATTACCCATTACGTGCCAAATAGGGAGTCAGTGGGATGGGTCACTGGTGGTATCGGAACATCGTCGAACCGGGCAAGCTGCCCCTCCTGCTCGCCCTGCTCTCGTTTGTGATGTCGTTCCTGGTCACCCGCGTGATCACCCGGCTGATCCGGGCCGGCCGCGGCCCCTTCAAGAACGTCACCCCGGGCGGCATGCACATCCACCACGTGGTGCCCGGGGTGATCCTCGTGATCATCGGCGGGTTCGGCGCGGTGGGCAGCGGCCGGCACGGCTTCGGCGCGTGCGCCTCGGCCGTGATCTTCGGGCTGGGCGCGGGCCTGGTCCTGGACGAGTTCGCGCTGATCCTGCACCTCGACGACGTCTACTGGAGCGAGCAGGGCCGCAAGAGCGTGGAGATCGTCGTCGTCACCGCCGCCCTGGTGGCGCTGGTGCTGGGCGGCTTCGTGCCCTTCGGCGTGAACGACCTGTCCACCGAGGAGCGCCAGAGCCGCAGCCTGGTCATCATGAACGCGGCCACCAACTTCTTCCTGGCCCTGATCGCCCTGTGGAAGGGCAAGGCGCGCACCGCCCTCTTCGGCCTGGTGGTCCCCTTCGTCGCGCTGGTCGGCGCGATCCGGCTGGCCCGGCCCGGGTCCCCGTACGCGAACAAGTTCTACGCGAACCGTCCGCGCGCCCGGGCCAGGGCCGGGCTGCGGGCCTTCCACCACGACCGGCGCTGGGCGGGGCCGCGCCGCAGGTTCGAGAACTTCATCGGCGGGACCCCCGACCCGGAGCACGATCCGGACCACGTGGTGTCCCTGGAGAAACGTCCCCCGCAGTGAGAACGGCGGCGGGCCCTCCCCGGGAGGGGGAGGGCCCGCCGCCGCTGCGTCGGTGTGCCCGGCCGGGACTCAGCCCGGGATCAGGCCGTCGTCGCTGAGCATCTCCCGGACCTCGTCGAGTGTCGCGTCGGGGGCCGGCAGGATCAGGTCGGACGGCTCCAGCGCGTCGTCGGGCAGCGGCCGACCGAGCCGCCGTACGGCTTCGAGCAGTGCGCCCAGCGTGCGCCGGAAGCCCTCCTCGTCGCCGTTCTCCATCTCCGCGAGCAGTTCGTCGTCCAGCTTGTTGAGCTCGATGAAGTGGCCGTCCGCCAGCTCCACCTGGCCTTCCCCCATGATGCGGACAATCATGACGGGCCCCGTCCTACTGCTTGTCGAACCGGTGCGGAGTCTGCGGCTGCTGCCCGTTGCCCTGGGCGCCGCCCTCGATGGCCTGCTGCTGGGCGGACGGGCCGCCCGCGAGCTCGGCCTTCATGCGCTGGAGCTCCAGTTCCACGTCGGTGCCGCCCGAGAGGCGGTCCAGCTCGGCCTGGATGTCGTCCTTGGAGCCGAGCCCGCTCTGGTCGTCGAGCGCGCCGGAGGCCAGCAGCTCGTCGATCGCGCCGGCGCGGGCCTGCAGCTGGGCGGTCTTGTCCTCGGCCCGCTGGATGGCCACGCCGACGTCGCTCATCTCCTCGGAGATGCCGGAGAAGGACTCCGCGATCCGGGTCTGCGCCTGGGCCGCCGTGTAGGTCGCCTTGATGGTCTCCTTCTTCGTCCGGAAGGCGTCCACCTTGGCCTGGAGCCGCTGGGCGGCGAGGGTGAGCTTCTCCTCCTCGCCCTGCAGGGTCTGGTGCTGCACCTCCAGGTCGCTGACCTGCTGCTGGAGCGAGGCGCGGCGAGACAGGGCTTCGCGGGCCAGGTCCTCGCGGCCGAGGGCGAGGGCCTTGCGGCCCTGGTCCTCCAGCTTGGCGGACTGCCCCTGGAGCTGGTTGAGCTGCAGCTCCAGGCGCTTGCGGGAGGTCGCCACGTCGGCGACTCCGCGGCGCACCTTCTGCAGCAGCTCGAGCTGCTTCTGGTACGAGTAGTCGAGGGTCTCGCGCGGGTCCTCGGCCCGGTCAAGGGCCTTGTTCGCCTTCGCGCGGAAGATCATCCCCATACGCTTCATGACACCGCTCATGGGCTTCGCGCGCCCCCTTCTAGACGGACTGTGCTCCAGGTCACCGACAGAACCCACAGTACGGGCCCTGTCTCCATTACCGCACTGTTCGAGTACGGATGCGCTCCTCCTCCAGGACGACTACGCCCGCGCCCCATCAGGCGTAAGGAGTAGGTGATCCCAGGAGAGCGGGCCCACCGCACGCACCGTGCAATGGGAAGACGCCCGCCGTTGCCGGATCGTTCCCAAGCGGGGTGGGGGCCATGCCCGCAACCACGTAGGCTTGGGTTTTGTGTTTGGTAGCCGCTCCTCCAAGGAAGAGAAGGCCGCCGCCACCGACAAGGTGAGCGCCGACCTCTCGCAGCCCCGTGACCCGCAGGCCCCGAAGGGCCGCCCTACGCCGAAGCGTGCTGTGGCCCAGTCGCAGCGCAAGGCCGTGGTGGCCTCGACCGGCAATCGCAAGGAGGATGCCAAGCGAGCGCGTGAGCGCCGCCGTACCGAGATGGCCAAGCAGCGCGAGGCGCTGGCCAATGGCGACGAGCGTTATCTGCCGACCCGTGACAAGGGTCCCGTGCGCCGGTTCGTCCGTGACTACGTGGACTCCCGTTACTCGGTCGCCGAGATGTTCCTGCCCCTGGCCGTCGTCATCCTGGTGCTGAGCATGGTGCGCCAGCCGGCGATCCAGAGCATCGCGCTGATGCTGTGGCTCGGTGTGATCGTCCTGATCCTCCTCGACTCCATCGGCCTGGTCTTCCGCCTCCGCAAGTCCCTCGTCGAGCGCTTCCCGAACGAGCCCCGCCGCGGCGCCATCGCCTACGGCCTCATGCGCACCCTCCAGATGCGCCGGCTGCGCCTGCCGAAGCCGCAGGTCAAGCGCGGGGAACGGCCCTGAGCCGAGCGACGCCCGGTATGTCGGGGGAAGGCTTCGCGGAGGGCGCCCGGCTCTGGCTCGAAGGCCTCGGCGGACTGCGCAACGCCGTCCGGCAGGAGCTCGTGGGCCGGCAGGTCGACGAGCAGATCGCGCAGCGCTTCCCGGTCGGGCAGCGGCTGCGCGTGCTCGACGTCGGCATGGGCCAGGGCACGCAGGCACTGCGGCTGGCCCGCGCCGGGCACAAGGTGACGGGCCTGGAGCAGGACCCGGGCATGCTGGCCGTCGCCCGCGAGGCGCTGGCCGCGGAGCCCCCCGGGATCCGTGACCGTGTCAGCCTCATGGAGGGCGACGGCCGCGAGACCGGGGCCCACTTCCTGCCGGGCAGCTTCGATGTGGTGCTGTGCCACGGCGTGCTGATGTACGTGCCCGAGCCGGACGCCATGCTGGCCGGGCTGGCCCGGATGCTGGCCCCGGGCGGGCTGCTGTCCCTGCTGGTGCGCAACGGCGACGCGCTCGCCATGCGGCCGGGGCTGGACGGCGACTGGCAGGCCGCGCTGGCCGCGTTCGACTCCATCGACTACACGAACCGGCTCGGCCTGGACGTCCGCGCGGACCGGCTGGCCGGGCTGACGGCCACCCTGTCGGGGATCGGCGCGCCGCTGCAGGCCTGGTACGGGGTACGCGTCTTCACCGACGGCACCGAGGCGGGCGAGATCCTGCCGCCCGACGAGGAGCTGGAGCGGCTGCTGGCCGCCGAGGACCGCGCCGGGCGCAGCGACCCCTACCGTGGCGTGGCCGCGCTGCTGCACCTGTGCGGGGTACGGGGCTAGGAAGATCGGCAGGCACGAGAACGACGGAGCCGCCGGGTCGCAGACCCGGCGGCTCCGTCGTTCTCGTGCCTGCCGAACGGCTACGCGTCCAGCGCGGCGCGCAGGCTCATCGTGTAGAGCTCGGTCCCGGCGTCGTCGGAGAGCTTGACCTGCTCGACGCCGCCTTCCAGCAGGTCCTTCCAGTACTCACCGATCCAGGACTCCGCGTCGCCCTGCGTGGTGAACTCCTCGGGCACCACCGACGGGCTCGTCTCGGTGCCGTCGGCCGTCTCGAACCGCCACGTCCACGCCATGTCGCCTCCGTTGCTCGCACACTTCGTGTCCTGAGTCTGCCCGCAGAGTAACCGGGCGCGCAGCAGTCTCGGCGACGCGGGAGGATCATCCTGTGGAACTCACTCTGCTCGGCACCGGCACACCCGAGGGGCTGCCCCGCCCCGACTGCCCCTGTGCTGCCTGCGCGGTCTCCGTCGGGTCGCGCTCCCGCGCCGCCACGGCCCTCCTTGTCGACGGGGCGCTGCTGCTGGACCTGACCCCCGGGGCGGTACTGGCCGGGGCCCGGGCCGGGCATTCGCTGGCCGGTGTGCGGCAGGTCCTGCTGACCCACCCGCACGACGGGCCCGCGGTCGAGCTGCCGCCCGGGCTGCCGACCGCCGGGCGGGTGCCGGACGGGCGGGAGCTCGCGGTGATCTCCGGGCACCGGGTGCGGGCCGTGCCGATGGACTCGCCGGGCACCGGGTACGAGGTGACCGGCCCGGACGGCAGCCGGCTGCTGTACCTGCCGCCCGGCGGCGCCCCCGCCGGGGCGGCCGACCTGGCCGGGCAGCGCCCGTACGACATGGTCCTCGCCGATGTGCTGGGCCGGCCCGATGCGCTGGCGCGGCTGCGGGCGAGCGGCGCCGTCGGCCCGGCCACCGACGTGATCGCCGTCCACCTGGACCACGACACCCCGCCGGGTCCGGAGCTGGCCCGCCGGTGCGCGGCCGCCGGGGCACGGGCGGTGCCGGACGGGACCACGCTGATCGTCGGGGACTACCACGCGGTGCCGGATCTGCCGCGCCGGACCCTGGTGCTGGGCGGGGCCCGCTCCGGCAAGTCCGTGGAGGCGGAGCGACGGATGGAGTCCTTTCCCGAGGTGGTCTACGTGGCCACCGGCGGCACCCGGGAGGGGGACCCGGAATGGGCGCAGCGGGTCGGTCTGCACCGGGACCGCCGGCCAGGGACCTGGCGGACGGTGGAGACCTGCGAGCTGGTCCCGCTGCTGGCGGCCGACGGGCCGCCGCTGCTGATCGACTGCCTGGCCATGTGGCTGACGGACGCGATGGACCGGGCCGGGGCCTGGGACGACGCCGTGTGGGCGGGCGGCGGGCAGCGCCGGTTCGCCGAGCGGTCCGCGGAGTTGGTGGCGGCCGTGCGCGCGACGCGCCGTCAGGTGGTGCTGGTCAGCAACGAGGTCGGCTCGGGCGTCGTCCCGGCGACCGCCTCCGGCCGCCGCTTCCGCGACGAACTGGGCCGGCTGAACGCGGCGGTCGCGGACGAGTGCGAGCACGTGCTCCTCGTCATCGCGGGCCTCGCCGTCGTGCTCAAGGAGTAGCCGGGGTCCCGGGCGTCCTCCGGTCCCGTCCGGCCGGACAGGGCCCGGCGGACAGAGGCGGATCGGTCCGGTCGGACGCTCGTGCGGGAGCGGGCCGGAACAGGGCGCCCAAGGCCTGAGGGAAGGCCTTACCGGCTGTACTCTCTGGCAGATGAGCACGCTGAATCTCGACGACTTCTCCGATCTGATCGAGCGCCCCGACGGGGGTGTTCGACGTGATGCCGAGGAACGCCGTGAGCGCCTCGCCGTCCCGCCGGGCGCGCTGGGCCGGCTCGACGAGCTCGCCGAATGGCTCGCCGCCGCGCAGGGGCAGGTTCCGGTCAAGCCGATCGAGCGGCCCCGCGTGGTGCTGTTCGCCGCCGACCACGGGATCGCCGCCGAGGGCGTCTCCGCCCGGGCCGCGTCCACCGGCCACGAACTGGTGCGGGCCGTCCTCGACGGGACCAGCCCCGTGGCCATCCTGGCCGGCCGGCTCGGCGCCACCATACGAATCGTCGACGCCGGGCTCGACTGCGATCCCGGGCTGCTCCCCGCCGACGTGGTCGGGCACCGCGTGCGGCGCGGCAGCGGCCGGATCGACGTGGAGGACGCGCTGACGGCCGAGGAGGCCGAGGCCGCGGTCCGGCTCGGGATGCGGATCGCCGACGAGGAGGCCGACTCCGGAACGGACCTGGTCGTCCTCGGTGACCTCAGCGTGGGCGGCACCACCGTCGCCGCCACCCTTGTCGCCGCCCTGTGCGGAACGGACGCCTCCGTGGTCACCGGCCGCGGCGGACTGCCCATCGACGACCTCGCCTGGATGCGCAAGTGCGCGGCGATCCGCGACGCGCTGCGCCGGGCCCGCCCGGTCCTGGGCGACCAGGTGGCGCTGCTGGCCGCGGTCGGCGGTGCGGACGTGGCCGCCATCACCGGTTTCCTTCTCCAGTGCGCGGTACGTCGTACTCCCGTCATCCTCGACGGGGTGGTTTCGGCCGCGTGCGGGCTGGTGGCCCAGCGGGCCGCGTTCCGGGCTCCCGACTGGTGGCTGGCCGGTCAGGCGAGCGGCGAGCCGGGCCAGGCGAAGGCACTTGACCGAATGGCGCTCAACCCCGTGCTCGATCACGGCGTCACAGTAGGTGAAGGTACCGGGGCACTGCTGGCTCTCCCCCTCGTCCAGGCGGCCGCCGCACTCGCGGCGGAACTCCCTGAGCGGGCGGCGGAGGAGCCGACGGAATGAGCCGCCGGGGCCCTGGGTCCTGACCAGGCCGAGGCCCCCGACCGCGCAATCACGGACAGCTGCGCCCCATATGATCGCTTTTTATGGGAGAGGTCCGTTTGACCAGCGCAGAGACCGACCGCACCGCCGTACCGGCGACCGGTCCGTCAGCCGGCAGGAAAGAGTCCGGCGGCGACCCCGCCGGCAGGGCGGCGGGGGGTGGCCGGGAGACCGGCCGGGGGAGCACCCGCTCGCGGCGCGGCGCCGCCTTCGCGGTGTGGTACCTGCGCGCCGTCACCTTCATCAACTTCCTCAGCGCGGTGTGGGTTTCGCTCGGGCAGGACCTGAGGCGCCACAACATCGAGGACTTCTACACCCCGTACATGCTCACCGCGGGCTTCGCCTCCGGGCTGTTCACCCTGCTGCTCGCCGTCACCCTCGGCCGCCGCAAACGGGCCTCCTGGATCCTCAACCTCGTCCTCAGCGGCCTCCTGGCCCTGCTGCTCGCCTACGCGCTCTACGCCTACGAGGAGATCCGCGAGCACCCGCAGAACTGGGTCTCCCTGGCCCTGACCGCAGCCTTCACCGGGGCCCTGCTGCTGGGCCGCCGCGAGTTCTACGCCAGGGGCGACCGCTCCAACCCGGCGCTCGCCACCGCCGTCGCCGCCATCGGCCTGCTGCTCACCTCGCTGGTCGCGGCCCTGCTCGTCGGCGCCACCAACACCTCCCCGCTCAGCGCCGAGGCCTCCTTCCCGGCCCGCTGGAAGTACGGCGTGATGCGGCTGATCACCCTGGCGCCCGACGACCGGGCCTACGAGGCGATCACCACCCCCGGCTGGGTGGACGTCTGCATCAACGTCATGTCGATGCTGCTGCTGCTCGCCGTGCTGTTCGCCGCCTTCCGCTCGCGCCGCGCCGTCGACCCGCTCAGCGAGGAGGACGAGGAGCGGCTGCGGGCGCTGCTGGCCCGCCAGGGCGACCGCGACTCGCTCGGCTACTTCGCGCTGCGCCGCGAGAAGTCCGTCATCTGGTCCCCCACCGGCAAGGCCGCCGTCACCTACCGCGTCGTCGGCGGGGTCTCGCTGGCCTCCGGCGACCCGATCGGCGACCCCGAGGCCTGGCCCGGCGCCATCGAACCGTGGCTGGCCGAGGCCCGCGAGCACGGCTGGGTGCCGGCCGTGATGGGCGCGAGCGAGGAGGCCGGGCAGATCTACGCCCGGCACGGCCTGGACGCCCTCGAACTCGGTGACGAGGCGATCGTCGAGACCGCCGAGTTCACTCTGGAGGGCCGCGCCATGCGGACCGTCCGGCAGGCGTACAACCGCGTCAAGCGGGCCGGGTACACCGTCCGCATCCGCCGCCACGCGGACATCCCGGCCGAGGAGATGGACGTACTCCTCGAACGCGCCGACGACTGGCGCGACGGCGCCACCGAGCGCGGCTTCTCCATGGCACTGGGCCGACTGGGTGATCCCGCCGACGGCCAGTGCGTGATGCTGGAGTGCACCGACGGCAACGGCGACCTGCGGGCCGTGCTGTCCTTCGTACCGTGGGGGCCCAAGGGCCTGTCGCTGGACCTGATGCGCCGCGACCGGGACTCCGAGAACGGCCTGATGGAGTTCATGGTCATCGAACTCCTCGAACGCTCCAAGGAGATCGGGGTCACCCAGGTCTCGCTCAACTTCGCGATGTTCCGGTCCGTCTTCGAGCGCGGGTCCAAGCTCGGGGCGGGCCCGGTGCTGCGGATGTGGCGCTCGCTGCTCAGCTTCTTCTCCCGCTGGTGGCAGATCGAGTCCCTCTACCGGGCCAACGCCAAATACCGGCCGATCTGGGAACCGCGGTTCATGCTCTTCGAGAAGAGTTCGGACCTGCTGCGGATCGGTGTCGCGGCCGGCCGGGCCGAGGGCTTCCTGGAGGCTCCCGGCCTTCCGAAGTGGCTGCACCGCAGACACCTGGAGACCCGCCGTTGACAGCGTGGAACACCTCCCCACTACGGCGGTTCGCCCGCCGTGAGTGGGGGCCGATGTTCTGGACCGTCCGGGACGCGCTCGTCCACGAGAAGTGGCGGGCGATCCCGATGACCCTCGGCGCGGTGTGCCTCACGTCCGTCTTCCAGATCGTGCAGAACACCTCCTGGGGCTTCCAGCCCGTCCAGAACCTCGGCTCGGTGAAGGCGGCCGACCCGCTCTGGCTGGCCCTCCTGCGCACCCCTCTGTCGCTGTTCGTCCCGGCCCTGGACCTGCCGGTGTGGGGGGCGCTCGCGCAGATCCTGCTCGTCTTCGGGATCGCCGAGATCTGCATCGGCTGGTGGCGCACCCTGCTGGTCGGCTACGTCGCCACCCTCGCCGGGACCACGTACGCGCGGATCGGACTCGCGCTGGGCCCGGAACACCCCCTCGGCCTGCCGGTGTCGGACCGCATCGTCAACGACACCGGGCCCTCGGCGGCGGTGGTGGGGCTGGCCATCTACGTCTGCTGGCGCTACCGGGCCTACCTCACCGGCGCCCTGGTGATCCTCGTGATGATCGTCGAGGTGCTCTTCAAGGACAACCTGGCGGGCAAGGAGCACCTGGCGGCCATCGCCGCGGTCATGGCGGTGTGCGTGGTGCGGGCTCAGTGGGGGCCGGCGCGCTCCCGCGTCCCGCTGGGACAGCACTCCCACCCTCCGCCGTAGAGGGTGGCGGCGGGCGAGGCCGTACCGTATCCGGGTGACGACAGACCTCGGGCGGTTCGCCCCCACCCGGCAGTGGATGCGGGCCCATCCGCTCGCCACCGATGCCGTGCTGGCGTTCGGGGCGTTCGTCGCCATGGTCGTCGGCTCCTTCGCCGATCCGCACGGACCGCACGGGCCCACCTTCGGGACGCGCACCCCCGAGCCGTTCTCGCTGCTGCTGATGCTGCTCGGCGCGGCCGCCCTGGTCTTCCGGCGCCGCCGGCCGCGCGCCGTGCTCGCCGTGACCTGTGGGTTGTCCCTGCTGGAGCTGACCACCGGGGAGCCGCGGGCGCCCGTCGCCATGTGCACGGTGATCGCCCTGTACACGGTGGCCGCCCGCACCGACCGGCCGACGACCTGGCGGATCGGGCTGCTCACGATGGCGGGGCTGACGGGCGTGGCCATGCTGGCCGGGCCGCTGCCCTGGTACGCGCAGGAGAACATCGGGATCTTCGCCTGGACCGGCATGGCCGCGGCCGCCGGGGACGCCGTGCGCAGCCGGCGGGCCTTCGTCGACGCGATCCGGGAGCGGGCCGAGCGCGCCGAGCGGACCCGGGACGAGGAGGCCCGGCGACGGGTCGCCGAGGAGCGGCTGCGGATCGCCCGGGACCTGCACGACGTGGTGGCCCATCACATCGCCCTGGTCAACGTGCAGGCGGGAGTGGCCGCACACGTCATGGACAAGCGCCCGGACCAGGCGAAGGAGGCGCTGGCGCACGTACGCGACGCCAGCCGGTCGGCGCTGAACGAACTGCGGGCCACGGTCGGCCTGCTGCGACAGTCCGGCGACCCGGAGGCACCGACGGAGCCCGCTCCCGGGCTGGGCGTCCTGGACGAGCTCGTGGACACCTTCCGGCACGCCGGGCTGCCGGTGGAGGTGATAGTCCAGCTGGACGGGGCGGCGGGGCCGCTGCCGGCGGCCGTGGACCTGGCGGCGTACCGGGTGATCCAGGAGGCGCTGACGAACGTGCGCAAGCACGCGGGGCCGGGGGCGAAGGCGGAGGTCAGCGTGGTCCGGGTGGGGCCGTCGGTGGAGGTGACGGTGCTGGACGACGGCGGCCGGTCGGCGGACCCGGCGCCGGAGCCGGCCGATGCGCCGGGCGGCGGGCACGGACTGCTCGGCATGCGCGAACGCACCGGCGCGCTGGGCGGCACCTGCTTCGCGGGCCCCCGCTACGGCGGCGGCTACCGCGTCCACGCCATCCTCCCCCTGGCGTAGTCCGCCCTTCCGACCCGGCCGCACCATCCAGCCCGGGCCGGGCCGAATCCAGCCTTGCCGGGCCACTTCCAGCCTCGCCGGCGTTCGAGGCGCGGGTCCGGGCGGAGCCCGGTGCCCGGCGGAGCCGGGTTTCCCGGGGCGCCGCCCCAAGACCCCGCTCCTCAAACGCCGGAGGGTCTGAAACTGCCGCCGCGAGGTTGGAGTCGCTACTGACAGACCTGGCGCCACGCGTCGAGGTCGTACCGTTTCTGCATGGAGCTCAGCTTCGCCGCGCGGGCGCCCGGGCACCAGCGGTTCAGCCGGCCCTCGTACTCCACGTGGAACACCGCCTTGCCCGCGTCGATGAACGGGACGTACCGGTCGCATTCCTCGTACTCCATGCACTGCTCGTTGACCGCGAAGTCGAAGTCACCCACCAGCTGCGGGATCTGGTCCAGGTCGTTCTTCAGCCCGACCGACATGCCCCGGTCGTGCGCCAGCCGGGCGACGAGCCGGTTGTACTTCAGCTGGTCCTCCGCGGTCAGCGGGAAGCCGGACCTGTTGGCGTAGCCGTCCATGTTGTCCGGCTCCACCGCGTCGAAGCCCTTCTCCTTGCACATGTCGAACCGCTTGCCGATCAGCGGTTCCAGTTCCGCCAGGCGCCGGATGTCCAGCCAGCGCTCGCCCTCCCAGCCGTTGCCCTCGCCCAGCATCGTTTTCGGGAAGGCGTCGGCGTCCGGACGGAAGTCCTCCCAGGCACCGGTGGAGATGTAGCAGATCGTCTTGCGGCCGTCCTTCTTCAGGGTCGCGACCTGCGCCTTCGTGGTGTTGAACCCGTCCACGTCGTACACCGCCGCCTTCACCGAGGTGTCCAGCCTGCCGGTGAGCTGCCACTGCCAGCCCACCCCCGGTTTCGGCTGCCAGCGCTGCCCCGGCGGCGGGTCGGGCGACAGCTCGTCCCGTTCCGGTTCCGGCTGGGCCGTGCACGCGGCGAGCAGCAGCAGGGGTACGGCCAGCAGGGCCGCGAGCCGTCTCATCCCGCCTCCTCCAGGACGTACGGGAGGGTCCCCCAGGGGTGCGCGCCGCTGCCCGGGACGGCGCAGTGCACGCCCGCCCCGCGTTCGGCGGCGAGTTCCTCGGCGAGCCGGGCGGCGAGCGCGCCCGGCGGGACGGCGTAGACGAGGTGGCAGAACCGCTGGGCGGGGTGGTCGGCGGTCCAGGGCGGTGCCGCGTCCGCGTCCCGGTAGGCGTCCCAGGGGCCCTCGAAGGTGACGAGCAGGTCGGCGAGTTCGGCGTAGCCGGGGTGCGGGTGGACCCCGTGGTTGAGGACGAGGGTGGAGGCTCCCGCGGCCCGGGCGGCGACCGCGAGCCGCCCGTAGTGCGGGAGCAGGTCGGGGTCGGCGGAGGCCTGGTCGAGGAAGGCCCCGTCGGTGGCGTACCAGTCGCGGTGGCGCAGCAGGTCCTGCACCACCGCGGCGTGCGGGCGCCTGCCGTAGTCGGTGTCGGCGTATCCGAGGACGGGCACCCCGGCCTCGCGCAGCCGCTCGGCGACGAGGGCGAACCGTTCGTCGCGGGCGGCGCCCGGCCCGCTGTCGGGGTTGAGCACCACCGAGTGCAGCCGGCTCGCGGAGCGGATGAGCCGCTCCCAGGCTTCGGGCCGTTCGGCGGGGTGCTCGTAGAGGGGCACCAGCAGCATGGGGTCCTTCTTCTCGGACGGATGGTGCGTCATCGGTGGGCGGTCGCGCGGCCGAGGAGCAGGCAGACCAGGGCGGCCAGTACGGTGGCGGCCGCGCCCGCCACCACCAGTTGGACCGCCCGGGGCTGGCCCAGCCCGGTCAGCAGGGCCAGGCTCTGGGCGACGGCGGCCGAGGAGCAGACCACGGCCGCGGGCCGGACCGCCCCGAAGGACTGCAGGAGGAGTCCGGTCCACATGACGGCCCCGAGCAGCAGCAGGGTCGCGATCCGGACTCCGGTGAGGACCGGTGCGCCCGGCCAGAGCAGGGTGCCGGCGAGCCCCAGAGCCAGCAGTACCGTCAGGTAGAACGCGAGGCAGCGGGCCAGGGTGGTGAGCATCCGCCGCCGGAAGGCGCCGGGCGAGCGGGCCCCCTGGAGTCCGGAGAGGCTTCCGCTGCGGAAGCGGTGGAGCAGCCATTCGGCCGGGCCCATGCTGAGGGTGAGGGCCACTGCCGAGGGGGCGGCGACCGCCTCGGCGGGACCGCCTGCGAGCACCTCCCCGAGGGCGGCGTACAGCACGAGCAGGCCGGTGCCGAGGCCGAACACCCCGTACGGGACCGAGTCCCCGAGCCGGGGCCCGCGCGGGGCGAAGTCCTCCTCGGCGCCGCGCAGCATCTGCCAGCGCACGGGCCCCTGGCCGGGCCGGCGGGCCGCCCAGCCGCGGATCCGGTGCGCGACGGCCCGGAGTCCGTCGGCCAGCGGGAGCTCCCGTACGGCCAGGGTGCAGGCGGCCAGCAGGGAGATCGCGAGCAGCGTCACCCGTACGGGTACGGGCAGGTCGACGAAGAGGGCGAGCGCCGCGCCGACGGCCATCGGGGCGAGCGCGGCGAGCAGGACCCGTTCGCGGCCGAGGACCAGCAGGACGGTGGCGGCCCCGACGTACAGGGCCTGTCCGGCGGCGAAGGCGTAGGAGAACGGTGGTCCGCCGGGCACCGAGAGTGCGGCGGCGGTGCCCAGCAGGGCGCCGACCGGGGCTCCGACGAGCAGGGTCCGCCCGGCGGCGCCCCGGTCGCCGAGGCCGAGCCAGGAGTAGGCGCGGTGGGAGAGGGTCTGGTCCCAGACCCAGCCGATGAGCGCGCCGGCGAGCAGGGTCAGCGTCCCGGCGGGCAGGCCGAGGCGGTCCTGCGGGCCTTCGAGCAGGGGCGCTCCGAGCAGGTAGGCCAGGCCGGGCAGGGCGAAGATCACCCCGCGCAGCAGGCAGGCGGTGAGGGAGACCTTCCAGGGGTCGGGGGCGGCGCCCGGGTCCGGGAAGGACCGGGGCACCCGGGCGTAGAGCTCCTCGGCGAGTCCGAAGGAGTCGTGCCGGCCGTAGGTGAGCCGGATGTACTCGTCCGTCATGCCGTCGGATTCGAGGATGGCGGCGATCTCGTCGGGGTGGACGGCCGAGGCGATGAACACGTCGAGACGCTCGGCGAGTTCGTCCATCGGGTCGGCGGCGGGTGCGCCGCCGGGGCCGTCGCGGCGCGGTCGCGGGACGGCCGGCAGCGTGTCGGCGCCGTGGCCATGGCCGTGGCCGTTGTGGGGGCCGTTGCCGGGGCCGGGCGGCTTGAGCCAGAGGGATCCGCTCACCACAGGCTCCCGTCGGCCGCGAGTTCGCGGTACCAGGGATCCGCGAGCCGCTGGGTCCACACGTCGCCCGCGTGGACGGGCAGGACGGGCTGGCCGGCGAGTTCCCGGTAGATGTGCCGGAAGCCGTCCACGGACTGGTGCAGGGTGAACTTCTCCACCACCCGCTTGCGCGACATCCGGCCCAGCTCGGCCCGGCGTTCGTCGTCGCGCAGCAGGGCGAGGGTGGCGCGGGCCATGGTCTCGGGCTCGCGCGGCGGTACGACGAGGCCGGTGTCCCCGACGGCCTCGCGGACTCCGCCGACGTCGGTGGAGACGGTGGTGCGGCCGCAGGACATGGCTTCGATGATGCTGAAGGGGAAGCCCTCGCTGATGGAGGAGAGCATGACGACGCTGCCGGCCGCGTAGGCCCGGGCCACCTGCTCGATGCGGCCCTCGTAGGTGATGCCGTCGGTCACGCCGAGCTCGGCGGCGAGCTTCTCCAGGCGGAGCTTGTACTCCTCGCAGCCGGGCGGCACGGGCCCGAAGAGGCGCAGCCGCAGGGCGGGCAGTTCCTCGCGCATGAAGGCGTAGGCCCGGATGAGGGTTTCGAGGTCCTTGATGGGGTCGATGCGGCCGCACCAGCTGAGGGTGGGGACGTCCGGTTCGGGGCCGGCCTCGGGGAAGGCGTGCGGGTCGACGCCGTTGTAGACGGTGCGGATGCGTGTCGACTCGGCGCCTCCGCGCTCCTCCCAGCGGCGGTTGTACTGGTTGCACGGGGTGATGAGGTCGGCCTGCCGGTAGCCCTCGGAGTTCAGCTCGCGGTAGAAGCCGAGCATGAGGGCCTTGACGGGCCAGCGCTGGGCGGCGCTGCGGTAGCCCAGGTAGCGCTCGCGCAGGTAGATGCCGTGCTCGGTGAGGAGGAAGGGGACCCCGTCGAGGTATTTGGCGGCGAGGGCCGGGAGGGTGGCGAGGCCGCTGCTGACGGCGTGCGCGACGCTGTCGGGCGGGATCCGGACACCGAGCGGGCGCAGCGCGTGCTCCAGCAGGTCGGTGGCGGTGAGCGCGTCGTGGATGGTGGGCGCCGCGTCGGCGGTGGCGAGACCGGGGCGGGTCCATACGGTCATCAGCAGGCGCAGAACCGATTCTGAACGCAGGGCCGGTGCGAGTTTTCCGGCCCGGGCGAGGACGGCCAGTTCGCGCAGGGCCTCGGAGAAGCTGTGCCGGGCGGGGTCGCCCGCGGGGTCGAGCAGGGAGAGCAGGAAGCTCTCGTAGATCTCGGTGAAGCGGCGGTGGGCCTTGCCGCGCAGGGCCGACCGGCGGATGCGGGACGGGAGCGGCCCCCACAGCGGGAAGGCGGTGTGCCGGTAGACGTTGCGGGGCAGTTCCCAGGTGACCGGCTCTCGTCCGGAGCCGGTCAGGGCTATGACGTTGAAGTCGACCTCGGGCATTCCTCGTACCAGTTGGTCGCACCAGGTGCTGACGCCCCCGTGGACGTGCGGGTAGGTGCCTTCGGTGAGCATGGTGACGTGACGCCCATGACTCATGCGGTGTGTCCCCCCAGGACGGAAAAGGGGCCGGCGCCCGTGGGTTCGCGGTGCGCCGGCGCTAGGTGGTACTCGTGGTGGCTTGCGGGACGGTCAGGCGGGCAGCTTGAGCGTGACGGCGCTCTGGAGCAGCTCCGGACCGGCCCAGGCGGAGCGGGTACCGGCGTACGCGGTGCCGAAGTCGGCGGTGCCGAGCAGCATCTGCTTCTTGGTGCCGGTGGGGGCGGTCACCGGGGCGACGACCCCCGAGGGCGCCTTGATGGTGACGTCGTTGCCGATGCGGTAGGCGGTGACCTTGCCGTCCGCGAGCGCCTTGTCCCAGGCGGCGCGGCGCTGGAACTCGACGCCGGTGTCCTTCATGCTCTGGTTGACGATCGGCGCGCTCGGGGCGTACAGGGTCCGGTAGGTGTCGAGGACCTGGTTGAGCACGGGGTAGAGGGTGCGGTCCTCGGCGAGGTTGGACTGGTGGACGTAGTGCGGGCGCGGGTCGTTGGCCAGGACGTGGCGCAGGGCGGTGCGGGCCTCGGCCGGGACGATGTTGTTGAGGTAGCCGGTGTTGACGTCCAGCGGGGCCGGCAGGCAGGTGGAGGTCCCCGGGTTGTCCTCGCAGATGCCGCTGCCGCCGTGGGCGCGGCTGGTGTAGATCCAGTTGTACTCGTCGGCCATCTCGGCGTTGGTGCCCGTGTTGTAGTACACGTTCATCGGATGCCGGGGGACCGTGAGGGTGGAGCCGATCGCGCGCTGCGCCGGTTCGCGGGAGTTGTCGCTGCCGGCCCACTTGACCCCGTTGTCGGCGAGGGCGCCGGCCAGGTTGGGGTTGTCGACGGGCTGCTGCGGGGCCGTCTTGAGGCCGGAGTGCTCGCCGGTGACCAGCTCGGTCCGGTCGGTGGTGATGCCCTTGGTGGCGGCCCAGTTGTTGTTGTCGCGGATCTGGGCGGAGATCTCGGCGCGGCTCATGTACTGGATCACGCCCTGGGCGTTCTTGGTGCAGGTCCAGGGGGTGACCGCGGTGTTCTGGACGCAGCCGAGGAACGGGTGGGTGTAGGTGTGGTTCATCCAGCGGTACTTGGCGCGGTCGGCGACGAGCTGGGCGGTCAGCGCGTCGACGCCGCCGTTCTCGGCCTTCCACTCCTCCCCGGCGCCGCCGTTGAAGAGCATGTCGAGCTTGAAGCTCTTGGACGTCTGCCACTGCGCCGCGTACACGGCGTCGGCGGCGGACATCCGGATGGTGCTCTCCTTGCCCTCGCCGCCCGCGCAGGCGTAGTCGCCCGGCGTGCAGTTCAGGTCCTTGTTCCAGCGGGCGTCGGGGGCGAAGACGTCGTCGACGTGGACGGCGAAGTAGTTGCGGCTCTGGCCGAGGTGCACCCCCTGGGTCAGCCAGTCGACGATGCCGCGGGCGAGCAGCCGGAACTGCTGCTGGTACTGGTTGTAGCCGAAGGTGACGACGAGTTCGCTGCGGCCGTCGTGGGTGTACTCGCCGACGAGGGAGGCCCGGCCGGAGCCGACGGGCGCGTCGACGTAGCTGGTGTAGCCGGGGCGCGGCTTGCCCATGAAGCCGTAGCTCTCGGGGACCAGGGCCGAGTTGTCCTCGAAGGTGACCTGGCCGCCGAGGTAGCCGAAGGGGCCGGCCTTGCCGGCGGTGGTGACGGCGGCCTGGGTGCCGTCGAGCTGGCCGCTGAAGCCGCCGTTGTCGGTGTATTCCAGCCCGACGCCCGGGTGGGCCCAGGTGTAGGCGTCGACCTGGCGGATCCCGTACGTCGTCTCGTAGGCGGCGAGCGCGGCCATCTCGGCCGATCCCTCGCCGAAGGGGTTCTCGTTCGGCAGGACGACACCCTGGTACTTGGCGCGCGGACGGCCGTCCACGGTGTCGCTGAGGAAGCCCGCGTTGATGACCGGGCGGCCGCTGCTGCCCAGCTGGACGCGGGTGTACGGCACCCCCGTGTCGCGGAGTTCCGCGGTGATCGCCTCGACCGAGCTGCCGCCGTCGTCGACGACCAGCACCTTCAGGTCGATGCGCGGCGTCACGGCCGCCGTGGCGGTCGCGGCGGGTACTGCCACGGATACCAGGGCGGCTGCCGCCATCATCGCGGCGACCCTGTTCATCCGATTCTTCTTGACCATTTCGGCCTTTCCCCCCGCAGGCGTCCCTCGACTCGGCCCTTGGCGGACAGCCGGGCCCGGGAGGCTCTGTGGAAATCATGCAAAGGAACCCCGCGTCCCCTTGCGAGAGTGGACCGAGTCTCTCGGACCTCGTCAGGTCTACGAGGCAAACCTGGAGCAGAGTCCACAGATGGGTGAACCTGATGGCCTCTTGATCGAACAACTTGCCAAACCTTCGAGTGACGTACGGACGAGCGCGTACGCGTAGGCTCATTTCTGGCGGCCGTCGGGCCCGAATACGATCGCTACGGATGGCCGTCCACCCACTCGGCCCACACACACAAACGGAAGCGAGACTTCACCACCGTGACTGCTCTGACTCTCAGCACTGCCGGCGCGGCGACGCTCCGCGCCGACGCCCTCGTGGTCGGCGTGGCGAAGGGCCCCAAGGGACCGATCGTCGCCGCGGGCGCCGAGGCCGTGGACAAGGCGTTCGACGGCAAGCTCGCCGGTGTCCTCGACGCACTCGGCGCCTCGGGCGCCGAAGGCGAGGTCACCAAGCTGCCGGCTCCGGCGGGCCTGAAGGTCCCGGTCGTGCTGGCGGTCGGGCTGGGCTCCGTCCCCGAGAAGGACGAGTCGTTCGACGAGGAGGTGCTGCGCCGCGCCGCCGGCGCCGCCGCCCGCGCGCTGCACGGCAGCAAGAAGGCCGCCTTCGCCCTCCCGCTGGAGGACGCCTCCGCCGTCACCGCCGTCGCCGAGGGCGCGCTGCTGGGCGCGTACGCCTTCACCGCCTACCAGGGCGGCGAGAACAAGGCCCGCAAGGAGGCCAAGGGCGCGGCCCCGAAGGCCCCCCTCGCCGAGGTGGCCCTGCTGGGCGCCAAGCCCCGCGACAAGGAGCACAAGGCCGCGGTCGAGCGCGCCGCGGTCGTGGCGGCCGAGGTCAACGTCGCCCGTGACCTGGTGAACACCCCGCCGAACGACCTGACCCCCGAGGCCTTCGCCGCGGTCGCCTCCGCGGCCGCGAAGGAGAACGGCATCAAGGTCCAGGTGCTGGACGAGAAGGCCCTGGTCAAGGGCGGCTACGGCGGCATCATGGGCGTCGGCAAGGGCTCCGAGAACCTGCCGCGCCTGGTGAAGCTCACGTACACGCACCCGAAGGCGGAGAAGACCCTGGCCTTCGTCGGCAAGGGCATCACCTACGACTCGGGCGGCATCTCCCTCAAGCCGGCCGGCCACAACGAGACGATGAAGTGCGACATGGCCGGCGCCGCCGCCGTCTTCGCCTCCGTGGTCGCGGCCGCGAAGCTGGGCCTGCGCGTCAACGTCACCGGCTGGCTGGCGCTCGCCGAGAACATGCCGTCGGGCTCCGCCACCAAGCCCGGTGACGTGCTGCGCATGTACAGCGGCAAGACCGTCGAGGTCCTCAACACGGACGCCGAGGGCCGTCTGGTCCTCGGTGACGCTCTGACCAAGGCCTCCGAGGACAACCCGGACGCGATCGTCGACGTCGCCACCCTGACCGGCGCGATGGTGCTCGCCCTCGGCGACCGCACCTTCGGCATCATGGCGAACGACGACGCCTTCCGTACGTCGATCCACGAGATCGCCGAGGAGGTCGGCGAGTCCTCCTGGCCGATGCCGCTCCCCGCCGAGCTGCGCAAGACCATGGACTCCCCCACCGCCGACATCGCGAACATGGGTGTCCGCATGGGCGGCGGCCTGGTGGCCGGCCTCTTCCTGCAGGAGTTCGTCGGCGAGGGCATCACCTGGGCCCACCTCGACATCGCCGGCCCGGCCTTCCACGAGGGCGCGCCGCACGGCTACACCCCCAAGGGCGGCACCGGCTCGGCCGTGCGCACCCTGGTGCGGCTGGCCGAGCGCACGGCCACGGGCGACCTCGGCTGACCACCGCGTGTGATGCCGCGTGAACGACGCGCGTGATGTGACGTGACGCACCCCGGGCCCGGGTCGGGGCCCGGGGTGCGTCACGTCCGGCGCCCGCCCGGGCACCCGGGCGGGCCGCTCCGCGTCCGTCTCACGACGAAACCTCAAGGAATCGGTAGGTATCTCCGTAGGTACCTACGGAGATACCTACGCAACGGTAACCGTCGGTCCGGGCAGATCGCCCGATCACATCGTGGGCCCGGCGTCCCGTGTTCCCCCGACAAATGCGAAGATGGGTTCTCGGCAGGACAGGGCCCCCACCACAGGGCCGAAGAAACAAGCGGCCGATTACCAGCCGCCGCCCGGTCACAGAGGACCGGTGCCCGGCGCACATGCATGGAGGACGTGACGTGGCGAACGACGCCAGCACCGTTTTCGACCTAGTGATCCTCGGCGGTGGCAGTGGCGGTTACGCCGCGGCGCTGCGCGCATCCCAGCTGGGTCTGGACGTTGCCCTGATCGAGAAGAACAAGCTCGGCGGCACCTGCCTGCACAACGGCTGCATCCCCACGAAGGCTCTGCTGCACGCGGGCGAGATCGCGGACCAGGCTCGTGAGGCCGCCCAGTTCGGTGTCAAGACCTCCTTCGAGGGGATCGACATCGCGGGTGTCCACAAGTACAAGGACGAGGTCATCTCGGGCCTGTACAAGGGTCTGCAGGGCCTGGTCGCCTCCCGCAAGGTGACCTACATCGAGGGAGAGGGCCGCCTCTCCTCCCCGACTTCCGTCGACGTGAACGGCCGGCGCATCCAGGGCCGCCACATCCTGCTGGCGACCGGCTCCGTGCCGAAGTCGCTGCCGGGCCTGAACATCGACGGCAACCGCATCATCTCCTCGGACCACGCGCTGGTCCTGGACCGCGTCCCCGAGTCGGCGATCGTCCTGGGCGGCGGCGTCATCGGCGTCGAGTTCGCCTCGGCGTGGAAGTCCTTCGGCTCCGACATCACCGTCATCGAGGGCCTCAAGCACCTCGTGCCGGTCGAGGACGAGAACAGCTCGAAGCTGCTGGAGCGCGCGTTCCGCAAGCGCGGCATCAAGTTCAACCTGGGCACCTTCTTCGACAAGGCCGAGTACACCGAGAACGGCGTCCGCGTGACGCTGGTCGACGGCAAGACCTTCGAGGCCGAGGTGCTGCTGGTCGCCGTGGGCCGTGGCCCCGTCTCCCAGGGCCTGGGCTACGAGGAGCAGGGCGTCGCGATGGACCGCGGCTACGTCCTGGTCGACGAGTACATGCAGACCAACGTGCCGACCGTCTCGGCCGTCGGTGACCTCGTCCCGACCCTCCAGCTCGCGCACGTCGGCTTCGCCGAGGGCATCCTGGTTGCGGAGCGTCTGGCCGGTCTCAAGGCCGTCCCGATCGACTACGACGGTGTCCCGCGCGTCACCTACTGCCACCCCGAGGTCGCTTCCGTCGGCATCACCGAGGCCAAGGCCAAGGAGATCTACGGCGCGGACAAGGTCGTGGCCCTGAAGTACAACCTGGCGGGCAACGGCAAGAGCAAGATCCTCAAGACCGCGGGCGAGATCAAGCTCGTCCAGGTCAAGGACGGTGCCGTGGTCGGCGTCCACATGGTCGGTGACCGGATGGGCGAGCAGGTCGGCGAGGCCCAGCTGATCTACAACTGGGAAGCTCTGCCGGCCGAGGTCGCGCAGCTCATCCACGCGCACCCGACCCAGAACGAAGCGATGGGCGAGGCCCACCTGGCCCTCGCCGGCAAGCCGCTTCACTCCCACGACTAATTCGTCACGGGCGCGACGACCACTTCCGCACTTTCGTTAGGAGCAACTGAAACCATGTCGGTTTCCGTAACCCTTCCGGCGCTCGGTGAGAGCGTCACCGAGGGCACTGTCACCCGCTGGCTGAAGGCCGAGGGCGAGCGCGTCGAGGCCGACGAGCCGCTGCTCGAGGTCTCGACCGACAAGGTCGACACCGAGATCCCCTCCCCCGTGTCGGGCATCCTGGCCTCCATCAAGGTCGCCGAGGACGAGACCGTCGAGGTCGGCGCCGAGCTGGCCGTCATCGACGACGGCTCCGGCGCTCCGGCCGCTGCTGCGGCTCCGGCCGCCGAGCCGGCCGCCGCCGAGGCCCCCGCGGCCGCTCCGGCTCCGGTTGCCGAGGCCCCCGCGGCCCCGGCTCCCGCCGCCGAGGCTCCCGCTGCCGCTCCGGCCGCCGCTGCTCCGGCTGCCGCCGGTACCGATGTCGTGCTCCCCGCCCTGGGCGAGTCCGTCACCGAGGGCACCGTCACCCGCTGGCTGAAGCAGGTCGGCGAGTCCATCGAGGCCGACGAGCCGCTGCTCGAGGTCTCCACGGACAAGGTCGACACCGAGATCCCCGCGCCGGTCTCCGGCACCCTGCTGGAGATCCTCGTCGGCGAGGACGAGACCGCCGAGGTCGGCGCCCGTCTGGCCGTCATCGGCGTTGCCGGTGCCGCTCCGGCCGCCCCGGCTCCGGCTGCCGCCCCGGCCCCCGAGGCCGCTCCGGCTGCCGCTCCGGCTCCGGTCGCCGCTCCGGCTCCGGCTGCCCCGGCTGCTCCGGCCGCCCCGGCTGCCCCGGCCGCCCCGGCTGCCCCGGCCGCTCCGGCTCCGGCCGCTCCGGTCGCCGCCCCGGCTCCGGTCCAGGCCGCCGCCCCGGTGGCCGCTCCGGCTCCGGTCACCCCCGCCGCCCCGGCTCCGGCCGCCGCTCCGGCGTCCGCCGGTGACGAGGCCGCGTACGTGACCCCGCTGGTGCGCAAGCTCGCCTCGGAGTCCGGCGTCAACCTGTCCACGGTCTCGGGCACCGGTGTCGGTGGCCGTATCCGCAAGCAGGACGTCCTGGCCGCCGCCGAGGCCGCCAAGGCCGCTGCCGCCGCCCCGGCCGCTGCCGCTCCCGCCGCGAAGGCCCCGGCCGCCGCGGTGTCCGAGCTGCGCGGTCAGACGGTCAAGATGACCCGCATGCGCAAGGTCATCGGCGACAACATGATGAAGGCCCTGCACTCGCAGGCTCAGCTCAGCTCCGTGGTCGAGGTGGACATCACCAAGATCATGAAGCTGCGCGAGAAGGCCAAGGGCGCGTTCCTGGCCCGTGAGGGCGTCAAGCTCTCGCCGATGCCGTTCTTCGTCAAGGCCGCCGCCCAGGCGCTGAAGGCCCACGCGGTCGTCAACGCCCGGATCAACGAGGACGAGGGCACCATCACCTACTTCGACTCGGAGAACATCGGCATCGCCGTGGACTCCGAGAAGGGCCTGATGACCCCGGTCATCAAGGGTGCCGGTGACCTCAACCTGGCGGGCATCTCCAAGGCGACCGCCGACCTCGCCTCCAAGGTCCGCGGCAACAAGATCACGCCGGACGAGCTGTCGGGCGCGACCTTCACCATCAGCAACACCGGCTCGCGCGGTGCGCTGTTCGACACGGTCATCGTGCCGCCGAACCAGGTCGCCATCCTGGGCATCGGTGCCACGGTGAAGCGCCCGGTGGTCATCGAGACCGCCGAGGGCACGAACATCGGCATCCGCGACATGACGTACCTGACCCTGTCCTACGACCACCGCCTGGTGGACGGCGCGGACGCGGCCCGGTACCTCTCGGCCGTCAAGGCGATCCTCGAGGCCGGCGAGTTCGAGGTCGAACTCGGCCTGTAAGGCTCACGCCCTGCGGCAGCCACTCGATACGGCGCCCCCTCCCGGAACACCCTCCGGGAGGGGGCGCCGTCGTCATACGCTGACTGGTCCAGCAACGAGTCGGCGGGGGCACGCATGTCACGCGCACGGGTGATCGATCTTGTGGTGGTACTGCCGGGCATCATGGGCAGCAGACTGGCGAACGCCGACGGCAAACCGGTCTGGGACCTGTCGGGCGGCGCACTGGGCAGGGGCTTGCGCACCTTCGGCGGCTCGGTGAAGAACCTGCGCCTCCCGAACGACATCGGCGACGACCATCCCGGCGACGGAGTGGTTCCCGTCGGCCTCATGCCCGACGTGCACGCCCTCCCCGGCATCTGGCAGCCGATCGACGGCTACACCGACCTGCTGGGCCGGCTGGAGCGCTCCTTCAGCCTGACCCTCGGGGAGAACCTCGTCCCCTTCCCGTACGACTGGCGGCTGTCCTGCCGCTACAACGCGGAGCGCCTGCGCAAGACCGTCGCCCGCTCGCTGGGCCGCTGGCAGGACTCGGCGCCCGAGCGCCGCGACGCCCGGGTGGTCTTCGTCTGCCACTCGATGGGCGGTCTGATCGCCCGCCACTACGTGGAGCTCCTCGGCGGCCACGAAATCACCCGCCGCGTGATCACCATGGGCA
This sequence comes from Streptomyces avidinii, assembly GCF_045161815.1. NCBI lineage: Bacteria > Bacillati > Actinomycetota > Actinomycetes > Kitasatosporales > Streptomycetaceae > Streptomyces > Streptomyces avidinii. The sequence continues at coordinate 6,144,187 of NZ_CP108863.1, read as the reverse complement.
CCCCGCACCGCGGATCCCTGGACGCCCTGGTCCACCTGGTCAACGGCCTCCGCAAGGGCTGGGGCCCGCTCGGCGTCGACCTGAGCGCCTTCGCCCGCAGCCTGCCCTCCCTGCACCAGCTGGCTCCCGACTACGCCTGCGTGACGGGTCCCGGGGGCCTCGCGCACGCCCGTGACCTGCCGGGCCTGCCCGGCGTCGACCCCACCCTGCTGGCGGACGCAGCCGCCTTCCACGCGGACCTGCGCGGGGCCGGGGCCGAGCGGCCCACGACGGTGCCACTGCACGCCATCACCGGCATCAGCCAGCCGACGCTCACCACCGCGGAGCTCTCGGGCGACACCCTGACCCCGCTCTGGCTGATCGACGGGAACGACGAACGGGGCGACGGTACGGTCCCGCGGCTGTCGGCCCGCCCCACGAACACCGACAACACCGACTACGCGGTACCGGAGTCCCACACCCCGTGCGAGCAGCACGGCTCCCTCCAGAACAACAAGGGAGTACGGGACGCCCTGTCCGGCCTGCTGGGCCACGAGCGGCCCTTCCGCCGGGGCGAGGACGACGACGTCCCGCTGAGCGTCCTGGCCCCCTCCCTCCCCGCCCCGGGCGACCCGTACGAGGTCGCGGTGACGATCCCCGCGGAGATCCCCGACCACGACTCGCTCCACCTCACGGCGGAACTCCGACCGACCGACGGGACGGAGCCGATCCCGCGGACGCTGCGCCCCCTCGGCGAGGGCCGCTACACCACGACCTTCCCGGCACCCGATCCCGGCGCGTACCGGCTGTCCGTACGGGTGACCGCGCGGCCGGAGACGACGGTGACGGCGCTGACGGTGGTGGGAGAAGCCGGTGAGTGAGACCTCCGGGGGAATCCGGGGCACCGCCCTCGGGATCGTGGTCGAGCAGTACGAGAAGTCCGGCCTCCGGCGGCTGACCGGGGCGACCGAGCAGATGCGGGAGCTGTGCGAGCTGCTGGAGGGGCACGGCTACACGGCGAGGATGCTGACCGACCCCGGTTGGAAGGCCGTCCGTGAGCCCGTGCGGGACTGGGCGGTGGACTGGGGGCGCGGCGGGCGCCACGGACCCGCCGTCGTGGTGTGGTCCGGGCACGGGAAGCTGGACGACGGGGAACTGCGGCTCATGCTGGGCGACACCGAGAACCCGGAGTACGAGGGTGAGACGTTCTCGGCCAACGAGCTGACGGCGACGGCCCTGCTGAGCAGGGCGGACCAGGTGTTACTGCTCATCGACACCTGCCATGCGGGCGCGGGGGTCGGCGAGTCCCTGAAGAAGGCACTGACCAAACTGTCCGCGAAGAACCTCCCCCCGGGCCGGTCGGCGTGGCTGGGCGTGCTGGCCGGCTGCCGCCCCCAGGAGGAGGCCGAGGCCGACGGCGTCCTCCTGGAGTCCTTCGGCCGGCTGCTGCGTGAAGGGCCGCAGCCGGACACGTACCGCCACGAGTGGAGCCGCCGCAACGAGCTGATCAGCGGGAGCACGGTCGTCAAGACGCTCCTCGCCCAGTGGCCCGAGGACCTCGGCCAGCGTCCACTCGAGGCCATGACCGGCCTGGACCTGCCGATGTTCGCCAATCCGCTCCGCCGGGCCGCTCCGGAGCCGGAGCTGGTGGAGCACCTGGTCCAGGCGGCCCGTGGGGCCTCCCCGACGGACGAGGGCTGGTTCTTCAGCGGCCGGCGCGGCGTGCTGGGGGCCATCGTGGAGTGGCTGGCGGCCCGGGAGCCCGGGCTGTTCCTGGTGACGGGGAGCGCGGGCAGCGGCAAATCGGCGGTGCTCGGGCGGATCGCGACGCTGTCGGACCGGGAGCACCGGGCGAGCATCATGGCGTACCGGCCGCTCGAGGAGGACGACCCCGACCCGGGTGTGGGATCGGTGCACGTCTCCCTGCACCTGCGGGGCTTCACCGTGCAGCAGCTGGCGGAGGCCATAGCCCGCAGGCTGAACCTGGACCCGCCGCAGACCCCGGCCGCACTGATCGCCGAGGTGGAACAGGGCTGGCCCGGCGCGCCCCCGCACCTGGTGCTGGTCCTGGACGGCCTGGACGAGGCGGCCCCGGACCAGGCCCACCCGATCGTCGAGCAGCTCCTGGCACCGCTGAGCCGACTGGCATCCGTCCTGCTCGGCTCCCGGGACCGCCCGTTCCGCCCGGAGGGGGAACTGCGGGAGCCACTGGACCGCGCGGTGAGCCGCCTGCTGGACGTCCGGGCCCGGGCGGTGGACCTGAACCAGGAGAACAACACCCGGAACGACATCCAGGAGTACGTCCAGCAGCGGCTGGTGTCCCGGGACCTGCCTGCGGAGGACGCCGCGACGGTCGCCCGGGGCATCGCGGGACGCGCGGCTCCCCACACCGGCGGATTCCTCTTCGCCAAGATGGCGACGGACTCCGTGATCAGGCGTCTCGCCGCCTCGCAGGGCGAGGATTGGGATTGGGTGGAGGTCGTTCCGTCGTCCATCAGCACCGCCTTCAGGGAGGACCTGCGGGACGGGCCGAAACGTGAGCGGGGCGGAGAGCTCCTGCCGCGTGCGGCCGAGGACCTGCTGACCGCACTCGCCTGGAGCCAGGGGAACGGCTTGCCGGCCCAGGGAGTGTGGGAGGCGGTGGCCTCGGCCCTCAGCACGGACGGGGTCACGTACGGCCCGGAGGACGTGGACTGGCTGCTCAACGAGTACGGCCGGTATGTGGTCGAGGACACCGACGGTGTACAGGCGGTCTACCGGCTGTACCACCGGGAGTTCATCGTTCACCTGGTGCGGCGGAGCGAACCGGCCGATCCGGCCTATCGCGTGGTCCGGGCGCTGATCGATCTCCTGCGTACTCAGACCGACGACGCCGCGGTGATCGAGAACGCGAACCCTTACGTCCGATGGGGTTTGTCCGCCCATGCGCCCATGGCCGGAGAGCAGGGGATCGACCTGATTCGTGAGCTCGTCAAGGCTCGGGCCGATGTGTTCCGGCCCGATCTCGCTGCGGCACTGAGCAGGATGGCGGTTGTGCTGCGCGCCGGCAGTCTGCGGGAGGCGGCACTCAGCTCGTCGCAGGAAGCCACGGAGCTGTACCGCACCCTCGCCGCCGACAAACCCGCCGCCTACCGGCCCAGCCTCGCGACGTCCCTCAACAACCTCGCCGACCGGCAAGCCGAAGCCGGAGACCTGAACAGCGCACTCACCACCATCACCGAAGCCACCGACCTCTACCGCACCCTCGCCGCCGACAACCCCGCCGCCCACAGGTCCAACCTCGCCGGTGTACTCAACAATCTCGCCATCCGCCAGGCCGAAACCGGAGACCTGAACAGCTCACTCACCACCATCACCGAAGCCGTCACCATTCGACGCACCCTCGCCGCCGACAACCCCGCCGCCTACCGGCCCAGCCTCGCGATGTCCCTCAACAACCTCGCCATCCGCCAGGCCGAAATCGGAGACCGGAACAGCGCACTCACCACCATCGAAGAAGCCGTCACCATCCACCGCACCCTCGCCGCCGACAACCCCGCCGCCCACCGGTCCAACCTCGCCGGTGCGCTCAACAACCTCGCCACCTGCCAGGCCAAAACAGGAGACCGGAGCGGCGCACTCACCACCATCACCGAAGCCACGGAGCTGTACCGCGCCCTCGCCGCCGACAACCCCAGCGCCCACCGGTCCAACCTCGCCACCTCCCTCAACAACCTCGCCAACTGCCAGGCCGAAGCCGGAGACCTGAACGGCGCACTCACCACCATCACCGAAGCCACCGACCTCTACCGCACCCTCGCAATGGACAACCCCACCGCCCACCGGTCCAACCTCGCCACCTCCCTCAACAACCTCGCCAACTGCCAGGCCGAAGCCGGAGACCTGAACGGCGCACTCACCACCATCACCGAAGCCACCGACCTCTACCGCACCCTCGCCGCCGACAACCCCGCCGCCTACCGGCCCAGCGTCGCGATGTCCCTCAACAACCTCGGCAACCGCCAGGCCGAGACCGGAGACCTGAACGGCGCACTCACCACCATCACCGAAGCCGTCACCATCCACCGCACCCTCGCCGCCGACAACCCCGCCGCCTACCGGCCCAGCCTCGCGATGTCCCTCAACAACCTCGGCAACCGCCAGGCCGAGACCGGAGACCTGAACAGCGCACTCACCACCATCACCGAAGGCGCCGACCTCTACCGCACCCTCGCAATGGACAACCCCGCCGCCTACCGGCCCGAGCTCGCCACCTCCCTCAACAACCTCGCCATTCGCCAGGCCCAGACCGGAGACCTGAACAGCGCACTCACCACCATCACCGAAGCCGTCACCATCCGACGCACCCTCGCCGCCGACAACCCCGCCGCCTACCGACCCGACCTCGCCACCTCCCTCAACAACCTCGCCAACTGCCAGGCCGAAAAGGGGGACCTGAGCAACGCGCTCAGCAACATCACCGAAGCCACAGACCTCTACCGCACCCTCGCCACGCAGCACCCGACCGCCCACCTGCCGAGACTCGCGATGTCCCTCAACAACCTCAGCCTCCGGCAGGGCGGCGCCGGGGACCTGAGCAGCGCGCTCAGCACCATCACCGAGGCCACCGACCTCTACCGCACCCTCGCCGCCGACAATCCCGCCGCCTACCGGCCCGACCTCGCCTCCTCCCTCAACAACCTCGCCAAGTACCAGGTCAAGAGCGGGGACCCGCGCAGCGCGCTCAGCAACATCACCGAAGCCACAGACCTCTATCTCAGCCTCGCCGGGCAGCATCCCGCCGCCTACCGGTCCAACCTGACGCTGACCCTCAACAACCTGGCCAGACTTGCCCCGCCCCATGAAGCCGTTGCTGCCTATTCCGCAGCGGAGGAACTGCTCCGCGCCTATCCGCAGGCATCCCGGAGCCTCGGCGTCCAGCGCGCACAGGTCGAGCTCACAGGCATCGATACGAACCTCGGCATTCGCAGCCTCATCGCTCTGTCCCATCCACAGCAGGTTCCCGGAACCCCCGACCCGGCGGCCTTCGAGGCCAGGCTGCGACTGCGGGCGTACCACCACCGGGCCGACACGGCGCACGCATCCCAGGTGGCAGCCCTCTGGCGCGAAGAGACCGGCACCGAGCCCCCGCCCTGGCTGGCCCTCACCCAGGCCGCGCTCGACCTCGCCACCCAGTGGATCAGCTGCCCCACCTGGGCCCACTCCCAGGACTTCTGGCACGCACACGCCGACACGTTGCGATCGGACATGACGGTGTCGGCCCTGAGGGAGCTCGCCCTCGCGACAGAGAGCGCCGAGGTACATCTGCAGATCCTCCGCGTGGCCGAGGAAGCCGATGCCTGCACGGCCTTCCGCCCGTACCTGACCGGAGAGCTGCTGCATGCCTGGATGGGCCTGCCGAACTGGGCGGAGTCCCAGTCCTACCTCACCGACCACCAGGCAGAACTCCTCCAGGAGCAGGCCCGCATCCTCCTCGGCTCCCAGTCGGAATCGCCTCGATCGCTGGTCCACGTGGCCCTGGTCAGCCTCGCCCGCGCGGACGGGATCCCCACTGCCTACGCGTACGTGGCCGACCGGTCCGACCTGCGCCGCCGGATCGAGGAGCTCCTGGCCGCTCCCGAAGTCGCGCCCGAGCTCCTCCAGGCGTCCGCCCTGCTGGAACTCTGCGTCCATCACGGCGAGTTCACCGGCACCGCCTACAACGCGCTGGCCGTCGCCCTGACCGACACCCCCACCGATCCCCCCACCACCTGGCCCCCCGCCGGGCCCGGGGAGCGCGACCGGGTCATGTCCGAGATCGCCGCTCTCATCGGCCGGCACCCCCGGCACGCCGCGGCCCTGGGCGCCCTCCTCCAGAGTCTGCTGGCCGGCTGACCGCCCCCGCCCGCAGCGCTTGTAACCAGCCTCACCCGGGGTCCCCGCCCCGGAACACCTCGCTCAGGGCTGCTCGGCCGTATTGTCTACGCATCGAAGCGATACATGCCCCTACAGGAGATGAAGCCCCGATGATCACCCCACCCGTCGTGCACTCGCTGCGCGAGCAGATCCGCGAGCACATCGTGGAGGGGATCGTCAGCGGGCGCTGGAAGCCCGGCGAGCGGATCGTCGAGCGGCGGATCGCGGTGGAGCTGGAGGTCAGCCAGACGCCCGTGCGGGAGGCCCTGCGCGAGCTGGAGACGCTGCGGCTGATCGAGTCGGCGCCGAACAAGGGCGTGCGCGTACGGAACCTGTCCGCGGCCGATCTGGAGGAGATCTACCCGGTCCGGGCCGGCCTGGAGCAGATCGCGGCCGAGCTGGCCGCCCCGCGGCTGGCAACGGACTGTTCGGCGCTGGAGCCGCACGTGGCGGCGCTGTGGGAGGCCGACCGGACCGAGGACGGGACCGCGCAGGTGCGGCACACCGTCGGGTTCCACCGGGAGATGGTGCGGGCCGCCGGGAACAGCGTGCTGCTGCACACCTGGGAGAGCCTGGGGATCGAGGTCTTCACGGCCCTGTCCATCCGCTGGCTGGGGACCGTCCAGAAGTCGTACGCGGAGGAGCACGCGGCTCTCGTCGAGGCGTTCCGGAGCCAGGATCCGGACATCGGCGTGCTCGTGAAGCGGCATGTTCTGGGGTGCGCCCCGCGCGCCTGACCGCGCCCGACCGCGTCCTGACCGCACCCGACCGCGCCGGACCCCGCCATCTTGTCCCGGTTTGACCGGCACCGCGTGCCTTTTTCGCTGGCACGCGGTGCCGACTTTCGCCGGATGGACGTTTCTTCGTCACTTTCATTTGATCGATCATCGATCAGCGATTTACAGTCGTCGCGGACCTCAACCAGGTCCACCACCCCTGTCCTGCCCGTCAGGGATTTTTTCACCACCTCTCCTTTGTCCGGAAGGCGGCGCACAGCAATGTCCGACCCCGTAGGAAAGCTTCCGAGCGAGCTCGACCAGCTCCCGGACCGCGACACCGAGGAGACCGCCGAATGGGCGGCCTCTCTCGACGCCGTCGCACAGGCCGCCGGTACGCGCCGCGCCGAATACCTGCTCCGCCGCACGCTCCAGCACGCCGAGGCCGCCGGCCTCGCCCTGCCCAAGCTGCTGGAGACGGACTACGTCAACACCATCCCGACCGCCGCGGAGCCCGAGTTCCCCGGTGACGAGGAGATGGAAGCCAGGATCACCGCATGGAACCGCTGGAACGCGGCCGCCATGGTGACCCGCGGCTCCAAGTACGGCGTCGGCGGCCACATCGCCACCTTCGCCTCCGCCGCGTGGCTCTACGAGACCGGCTTCCAGCACTTCTTCCGCGGGAAGGAGGCCGACGGATCGGGCGACCAGCTCTACATCCAGGGCCACGCCTCCCCCGGCATCTACGCCCGTGCCTTCCTCGACGGCCGGATCTCCGAGCAGCAGCTCGACAACTTCCGCCAGGAGTCCGGCGGCAACGGCCTGCCGTCCTACCCGCACCCGCGGCGCCTGCCGTGGCTGTGGGAGTTCCCGACGGTGTCCATGGGCCTCGGCCCGCTCTCCGCGATCTACCAGGCGCGCTTCAACCGCTACCTGCAGAACCGGAGCATCAAGGACACCGCGAACTCGCACGTCTGGGCCTTCCTGGGCGACGGCGAGATGGACGAGCCCGAGTCGACCGCCGCCCTCGCCCTCGCCTCCCGCGAGCAGCTCGACAACCTGACCTTCGTCATCAACTGCAACCTGCAGCGCCTCGACGGTCCGGTCCGCGCCAACTTCCGCGTGGTCCAGGAGCTGGAGGCCCAGTTCCGCGGCGCCGGCTGGAACGTCATCAAGTCGCTGTGGGGCTCCGCCTGGGACGAGCTCTTCCAGCTCGACACCACGGGCGCCCTCGTACGCCGCCTGCGCGAGGTACCGGACGCACAGTTCCAGACGTACGCGACCCGCGACGTGGCCTACATCCGCCAGCACTTCTTCGGCGCCAACGCCGACCTCGTGCAGCTGGGCGGCCTGCTCTCCGACGCGAAGATCGCCGAGTGCTTCCACAGCTCCCGCGGCGGCCACGAGCCCCGCAAGGTCTACGCCGCGTACAAGGCCGCCCTGGAGCACAAGGGCGCGCCGACGGTCATCCTCGCGCAGACCGTCAAGGGCTACACGCTGGGCGCCGGGTTCGAGTCGAAGAACGCGAACCACCAGATGAAGAAGCTGACGATCGACGAGTTCAAGAGCATGCGCGACAAGCTCGACCTCCCGATCCCGGACAGCGCCTTCGCCGACGGCCAGGTCCCGTACGGCCACCCGGGCGCGAACAGCCCCGAGGTCCGGTACCTGAACGAGCGCCGCGCGGCGCTCGGCGGCCCCGCCCCGGCCCGCAAGGTCAAGCAGGTCGCCCTGCCCGCCCCCGCGGACCGTTCCTTCGCCCCGCTGCTCAAGGGTTCCGGCAAGCAGGAGATGGCCACCACCATGGCCTTCGTCCGCCTCGTCAAGGACCTGATGCGGGACAAGGAGACCGGCAAGCGCTGGGTGCCGATCGTCCCCGACGAGGCCCGCACCTTCGGTATGGAGTCCCTCTTCCCGTCGGCCGGCATCTACTCGCCGCTGGGCCAGACGTACGAGCCGGTCGACCGCGACCAGCTGATGTACTACAAGGAAGCCAAGGACGGCCAGATCCTCAACGAGGGGATCACCGAGGCCGGCGCCATGGCCGACTTCATCGCCGCCTGCACGTCGTACGCGACGCACGGCGAGCCGATGATCCCGTTCTACATCTTCTACTCGATGTTCGGCTGGCAGCGCACCGCCGACCAGATGTGGCAGCTCGCCGACCAGCTCGGCAAGGGCTTCATCGTCGGCGCCACCGCCGGCCGCACCACGCTGACCGGTGAGGGCCTCCAGCACGCGGACGGCCACTCGCACCTGATCGCGTCCACGAACCCGGCGTCGCTCAACTACGACCCGGCCTTCGCGTACGAGATCGCGGTGATCGTCAAGGACGGTCTGCGCCGGATGTACGGCGAGACGCCGGAAGACGTCTTCTACTACCTGACGGTCTACAACGAGCCGAAGGTGCAGCCCGCGATGCCCGAGGGCGTCGAGGAAGGCATCCTCAAGGGTCTGTACCGCTTCAACACGGCGGCCGACCTGGCGGAGGCGGCCCCGGCGGCCGACGCCCCCAAGGTCCAGCTGATGGCCTCGGGTACCGCGATCCACTGGATCCTGGAGGCGCAGAAGCTGCTCGCCGCCGAGTGGAACGTGGCCGCCGACGTCTGGTCCGCCACCTCCTGGGGCGAGCTGCGGCGCGAGGCGCTGGAGTGCGACGAGGCGCTGCTGCGCGGCGAGGTCCGCACCCCGTACGTCACCCGCGCGCTGGAAGGCGCCCAGGGCCCGGTGCTGGCCGTCTCCGACTGGATGCGTCAGGTCCCGGACCAGATCAGCCAGTGGGTCGAGCAGGACTACACCTCGCTCGGTACGGACGGCTTCGGTCTGTCCGACACCCGTGAGGGCGCCCGCCGCCACTTCGGTGTCGACGCCCAGTCGATCGTGGTGGCCGCGCTGGCCCAGCTCGCCCGCCGCGGCGAGGTACCGGCGTCCGCCGTCAAGGAGGCAAGGGAGCGCTACGGCCTCTGAGCCGTCCGCGTCCTGCCGGGAGGCGGTCCACCCCTACGGGGGCGGGCCGCCTCCCGGCTTTTCCGCCGCCCTTGCCGCCCCGGCCGGGCCGGCGACGGCTCGGGCCCCGGGCCGACCGAGCCGCCTGAGCACGGTTTCCAGGTGCCGGCTCAGGTCGGCCCGCTCCGCGTCGAGCTGCCATGCGGTCTCCTCCCGCAGCCGTTCGGCGTCCGCGCGCGCCTCGGCCACCAGGCCGGCGGCCCACTTGCGGGCATCGGCGATGACGAAACGGGCCTGCTCGTCCGCGTCCTCCAGGGCCCGCTCCGCCTCCAGCCAGCACCCCTGTGCGTACTCCTCCGCCTGCGCGACGCGTTCTTCGGCCTCCGCCTCCCACTGCGCGAGGTCCCGCGCCGCCCTGTCCCGGCGTTCTCGGAGCTCCTCCGCCAGAGCGGTGGCGGCCCGGGTCGCCAGCACCCGGGCCTCCTCGTGGACGAAGTCGACCTCCCGGAGCCGGGCTGCCGCCTCCTCCTGGGTCCTGCGCGCGGCCCGGTCCGTCTCCAGGGCCCAGGCACGCAGGCCGGCGGCGGCCTCGGCGTCCCTCAGGGCCTCGGCCCGGGCCCGGTCCGCCTGTGCGCGGAGCTCGCAGGCCTCGGCCCGGGCCCGGTCCGCCTGTGCGCGGAGCTCGCAGGCCTCGGCCCGGGCCCGGTCCGCCTCGGTCAGCACCCGGACCGCGTTCTCCGTGGCCTGCCGTCCCAGGGCCCCTCCCGCCCCGCCGTGCCCTGCCGTCGAGTATGGGGCCGCGGCAGCGCGGCGCGCCCGGAACCCGGAAGGACGGAACCAGCCCTTCGACGCACACGCGGTGGCGGCGGCGGGGTGAACCCGTGATGCTGGAGCGGTGATGGACGAGACGGAGTTCTGGGAGATCGTGGACCGTTCCCGCGAGGCCGCCGACGGCGACCCCGAGGAACACGCCGAGCTGCTCGTCGAGCGGCTCGCACAGCTCGATCCGGACTCCGTCCTGGACTTCGCCCGGCACTTCGAGTCCCGGTACAACCGGGCGTACACCTGGGACCTGTGGGGCGCGGCCTGGGTGCTGCTCGACGGGGCGAGCGACGACGCCTTCGACTACTTCCGCTGCTGGCTCATCGGCCAGGGGCGGGAGGTGTTCGAGGGCGGGGTGCACGATCCCGACCAGCTGGCGGAGCTCCTGGGCGACTTCGACGAGGAGATCGACGGGGACGGCGAGGAGCTTGGGTACGCGGCCGACGAGGCGTACGAGCAGCTGACCGGGGCGGTGGCGCCCGATCTGGGTATCCCGCTGCAGGCGGCGGAGCCGGAGGGCGCCCCGCTGGACTTCGAGAACGAAGCCGTGCTCGCGGAGCGCTTCCCCCGGCTGTGGGACCGGTTCCGCGCCTGATCAGTACAGCGCGTGCCGTCGTCTGATCAGTAGTGCGTGCCGCCGTCGATGCGGATCTCCGTGCCGGTGATGAACGCACCGTCCTCGGAACCCAGCATGGCGACGACGCCGGCGACGGTCTGCGGGCCTGCGAAGCCCTGGCCGAGGGCCGGGGCGAGCTTGGTGAAGAGGGACCAGTCGGTGTCCTCCGGCAGGCCGGGGCCGTTGCCGGTGGTCATCCCGCTCTCGATGGAGCCGGGTGCGACGCTGACGAACCGCAGTCCCTGCTTGCTGTACTCGGCGGCCAGCGCGTGGGTCATGGACTGGATGCCGCCCTTGCTGGCCGCGTAGGCGGACATGTAGGGGTGGGCGAAGGACGCCGAGGTGGAGCTGAAGTTCACGACGGCCGGCCGGTCGCCGGCGAGCAGCGCCGGGAGGGACTCGCGGATCATCAGGAAGGTGCCGGTCAGGTTGACCCCGATGACCTGGTTCCACAGGTCGAGCGTGGTCAGGTGGGTGTGCGCGGAGCGCAGGATCCCGGCGGCGTTGACGAGTACGTCGATCCCGCCGAGGGCGTCGACCGCGGCGGCCACACCCTCCTTGACCGCGTTCTCGTCGGATATGTCGAGGAGCGCGGTGGTGAGCCGGTCCGCGTGGCCGTCGGCGGCTGCCCGGTCGGCGGTGGCCTTCAGGCCGGCCTCGTCGACGTCCACGGTGTGGACCCGGCCGCCCTCGGCGAGGATGCGGTGGACGGTGGCCCGGCCGATGCCGGAACCACCGCCGGTGATGAGGACGCGACGTCCTTCGTAACGGTTCATGGCGCGAGCGTACCGAAGGCATGACACGTTTTGCCATGATGACAAAGAACGTAATTTCCGAGGTGGACGGAAGGTACGCTTCAACCGTGAGATCCCCTCGTCCGTACTCTCCCCAGGCCGGCCCCGGAGCCCAGTCGCTGACCGAGCGCCGCAAGGCCGCCACCCAGCTCGACATCGCCCGCGCGGCCTGCGAACTGTTCGCCGAGCACGGCCCCGACGGCACCACCGCCGAGGACATCGCCCACCGCGCGGGGGTGGCTCTGCGCACCTTCTACCGCTACTTCCGCAACAAGCAGGAAGCCGTGGCCCCGCTGCTGGCGGGCGGCGGCGACGCCTGGCGCGCACTGCTCGCCGAGGAGGATCCCGGCACACCGCTGGGCGAGGCGCTGGAGCGCGCGGTGACCCGGTCGCTGAGCGGACAGCAGGCGGTCGAGGAGGGCCTGGAGGTGACCCGCGGCCTGCTGCGCGCGGCTGCGGACGACCAGGCCCTGCGCGCGGTCTGGTACCGCGTGAACCAGGACTCCGAGGAGAACCTGGTCCCGGTGATCACCCGCCTGGTGGGCCCGGAGGCCGACGCCCTGGAGGTACGGCTGCTCGCGGCGGCGGCCACGGACGCGATCCGCGTCTCGCTGGAGCTGTGGTCGACGACGGACGCCCCGGTCTCGGGTCCCGGCTCCCCCGCGGAACTCGCGGTCCGCTGCCTGCGGGACCTCACAGGGGCGATGCCCCTGCTCCTGGACTGAGGTCCGGAGCAGAGGCATCGTCGGTCGGGCCCGAGGCCCTGGGTTTCCCGTGGGGTTCAGCGGCCACCCCAGCCGCCGCCGCCGTCGCCGCCGTCGCCGCCACCCCCGCCGCCGCCTCCGCCATTCCAGTTGCCGCCGCCACCGTCGCCGCCACCGCCGCCCCAGTTGCCGCCGCCGTCGCCGCCGTTCCCGCCGCCGCCACCCCAGTTGCCGCCGCCGTTGCCGCCGTCACCGCCGCGACCGCCGCCCCAGTCACCGTTGCCGTTGCCCCAGTCACCGTTGCCGCCACGACCGTTGCCCCAGTCGTTGTGGTTGCCCCAGTCACCGTTGCCACCGCGGCCGGAGTCGTTCCAGTTCGACCAGTTCGAGTCACGCCAGCTGGCGTCGCGCCAGTAGTTGTTGTCGCGCCAGTTGTCGTTGTATCCGCCGACACCGCCCTGGTCCCAGCACCAGCTCGGACGGTCGCGCCAGTCGCGGTCGCAGCACCAGTTCCACCGGGCGTCGGAGCGGTTCGAGGGGTACCGGTAGCAGTCGTAGCCGCCGTTCCCGCCACCGCCGCCACTACCCGTGACGACCGAGGCCGAGGCGCCGGCGACGGGCAGCAGACCTATCGCGATTCCCGCGGCGCCCGTCATGGCTGCCGCAACGATCTTACGGCGCATTCTCATGCACCTCCGCACATGTCTCGCTTATGAGGCTTTTAGGTCATTTCCACCCTCACTCGCCCATGCGGCCCTGTCAAAGCGGAAAGGCCCCCTGCCGCTCTCCGTGGAGAGTGACAGGGGGCCTCCCATCAGGCATTTCTAGAGGTCGAAGTACAGCTCGAACTCGTGCGGGTGCGGGCGCAGCGCGATCGGGGCGATCTCGTGCGTGCGCTTGTAGTCGATCCAGGTCTCGATCAGGTCGGGGGTGAAGACACCGCCGGCCAGGAGGTACTCGTGGTCCTCCTCCAGGGCCTTGAGGACGTCCTCGAGGCTGGTCGGGACCTGCGGGACGCTCGCGTGCTCGTCGGGCGAGAGCTCGTAGAGGTCCTTGTCGATCGGCTCCATCGGCTCGATCTTGTTCTTGATGCCGTCGAGGCCCGCGAGCAGCAGCGCCGAGAAGGCGAGGTACGGGTTGGACGACGGGTCCGGGGCGCGGAACTCGACGCGCTTGGCCTTCGGGTTCGAGCCCGTGATCGGGATGCGCATGGCGGCGGAGCGGTTGCGCTGCGAGTACACCATGTTGACCGGCGCCTCGAAGCCCGGGACCAGGCGGTGGTAGGAGTTCACCGTCGGGTTGGTGAACGCCAGCAGCGACGGGGCGTGCTTGAGGATGCCGCCGATGTAGTAGCGCGCGGTGTCCGACAGGCCCGCGTAGCCGGCCTCGTCGTAGAACAGCGGGTCGCCGTTCGCCCACAGCGACTGGTGCACGTGCATGCCAGAGCCGTTGTCACCGAAGATCGGCTTCGGCATGAAGGTCGCGGTCTTGCCGTTGCGCCAGGCGACGTTCTTCACGATGTACTTGAAGAGCATCAGGTCGTCGGCCGCGGCGAGCAGCGTGTTGAACTTGTAGTTGATCTCGGCCTGGCCGCCGGTGCCGACCTCGTGGTGCTGGCGCTCGACCTGGAGGCCCTGGGCGTCGAGCTCCAGGGAGATCTCGGCGCGCAGGTCGGCGAAGTGGTCGACCGGGGCTACGGGGAAGTAACCACCCTTGTAGCGGACCTTGTAACCACGGTTGTTCTCCTCGGAGCCCGTGTTCCAGGCACCGGCCTCGGAGTCGATGTGGTAGAAGCTCTCGTTCGCGGAGGTCGCGAAGCGCACGCTGTCGAACACGTAGAACTCGGCCTCGGGGCCGAAGAACGCGGTGTCGGCGATGCCGGTGGAGGCGAGGTACGCCTCGGCCTTCTTCGCGATGTTGCGCGGGTCGCGGCTGTAGGCCTCGCCCGTGATCGGGTCGTGGATGAAGAAGTTGATGTTGAGCGTCTTGTCCTTGCGGAACGGGTCCAGACGCGCGGTGCTGATGTCGGCACGCAGCGCCATGTCGGACTCGTGGATCGCCTGGAAGCCGCGGATCGAGGAGCCGTCGAAGGCCAGCTCCTCGTTCGGGTCGAACGCGCGCCCCGGGATGGTGAAGTGCTGCATCACACCAGGCAGGTCGCAGAAGCGGACGTCAACGAACTTGACGTCGTTCTCCTTGATGTACTGCGTCACTTCGTCGGCGTTCTTGAACATCCAACTCCTCCTACTCCCGGCCCCGGGGCAGGGACGGGCTTTATAGCTCGTGGTGCGTCAGTGCGGTGCCGCACGCTGACCCGACCATAAGCAGACGGGATTTCCCAAGCATGACCCATTTGTTTCGCACAAGTTAACCAGGGTCCGGGCGGAGGGCCGTGCGGCGCCACGGGTACCGTGTTCGGGTGGACAACAGACAGGCAATCGGATCCTGGCTCTCCGGCCCCCGCGCGGCCGCCGAGGACATGGGCGTCGACTTCGGCTATCCGGGCCAGCAACTCGGCCTGCCCCAGCAGGGGCCCGGCTCGGTGGCGCGGTTCGGGCGCCGGCTCGGCGCCGTCGCGATCGACTGGATCGGCTGCCAGCTGATTGCCTACGGGCTGATCACCGGCGGCAACCTGGCCGCGGCGGGCAACTGGACCCTTGGGCTCTTCGTGGCCCTCACCATCCTGACGGTCGGCACCGTGGGCTTCACCCCCGGCAAGCGGATCCTCGGCCTCCGGGTGGTCTCGGAGGCCGGTGACCGCCTCGGCATCGTCCGGGTGGTCCTGCGCACGGTACTGCTGGCCCTGGTCGTCCCGGCGCTGATCTGGGACCGGGACGGCCGCGGCCTGCACGACCGGCTGGCCCGCGCGGTCCAGGTCCGCATCTAGGACGAAGACCCGGACATACGACACAGGGGTGCCCCCCGAGCCCGCGGGCTCGGGGGGCACCCCTGTGTCGTATACGAAAATCAGGTGACCGGGTCAGCGCATCTTTCCGCCGCGCGGCATCTTCATGCCCTTCGGCATGGGGCCCTTCGGCAGCGGCATGTTGCTCATGAGGTCACCCATGGCACGCAGCTTGTCGTTGACCTCGGTGATCTGCGGTCCGGCCAGCACGCGCGGCAGCTTGAGCAGGGTGGTGCGCACCTTCTTGAGCGGCACCTCGCCCTCGCCCGTGCCCACGATGAAGTCGTGGACCGGCACGTCCGGCATGATCCGGGCCAGCTTCTTCTTCTCGTTCGCGAGCAGCGGCTTCACGCGGTTCGGGTTGCCCTCGGCGATCAGCACGACGCCGGCCTTGCCGACGGCCCGGTGGACGATGTCCTGCTGTCGGGTCATCGCGACGGCCGGGGTGGTCGTCCAGCCCCGTCCCACGTTGTCCAGTACGGCCGCGGCCGCTCCCGGCTGTCCTTCCATCTGCCCGAAGGCGGCCCGCTCGGCCCGTCGTCCGAAGACGATCGCCATCGCGAGGAACGCCACCAGGAATCCCAGGATGCCCAGGTAGAGCTCGTGCCCGATCAGGAAGCCGATCGCGAGAAAGACACCGAAGGTGACGATTCCCACGCCCGCGACGATCAGACCGACCTTCGGGTCGGCCTTGCGCGTCATCTTGTACGTCAGGGCGATCTGCTTCAGTCGCCCGGGGTTCGCAGCAGTCTCTGCGTTTGACTTCCTCGCCATACAGCGAAGTTTACGTGGCCTGCGGGGTTCGGGTAGCCGCAGCCTCAAGTACATGTTCGGTTTCGACCCGATCCTTGGCCCGCTTGCGGTCCTCCAGGACCGCCGTCCAGGCGTTGCGGCGGGCCCCGCTCATCAGCAGGGACTCGATGCCCCGGAAGGCGTCGGAGAGCGTCGGGATGGCAATGGCGCGTACGGGCGCGGCCTGCATGATGTCGATCCCTTTCACGATGCTCGCCTCGGCGTGATGCGAGCGCTGTGTGCGGTGCGTGGACCAAGCGTCACTGACTGGTGTTACCAGGGCGTGACCGGTCGGTCAAATGTGATGTACACGTTGCAAACACTGACGCGGCCCGCCGGACTCTTCTTCGAAAAAGAGCCTAGGGGCCGCGTCGATGCGGTATTACTCGTTAGTAATGTTTTGTGCGCGACTTCACACGTTCGTCGCAAGCGAGTCAGACAGTCGCGCGCTTCTCCATCGCCTGCTGGTACAGGCGGCCCGCCCGGTACGAGGACCGGACCAGCGGGCCGGACATCACGCCGGAGTAGCCGATCTCCTCGGCCTCCTTCGCCAGCTCCACGAACTCGGCCGGCTTCACCCAGCGCTCGACGGGGTGGTGCCGCGGCGAGGGCCGCAGGTACTGGGTGATGGTGATGAGCTCGCAGCCGGCCTCGTGCAGGTCCTTCAGGGCCTGCGAGACCTCCTCGCGCTCCTCGCCCATGCCGAGGATCAGGTTCGACTTGGTCACCAGGCCGTAGGCGCGGGCCTTGGTGATCACCTCGAGCGAGCGCTCGTAGCGGAAGCCGGGGCGGATCCGCTTGAAGATCCGCGGCACCGTCTCGACGTTGTGCGCGAAGACCTCGGGGCGGGAGGCGAAGACCTCCTCCAGCAGCTCCGGGACCGCGTTGAAGTCGGGGGCCAGCAGCTCGACCTTGGTGTGGCCGGTCTCGCGGCCCGCCGTCTGCTGGTGGATCTGGCGCACGGTCTCCGCGTACAGCCAGGCGCCGCCGTCGGCCAGGTCGTCGCGCGCGACGCCCGTGATGGTGGCGTAGTTCAGGTCCATCGTGACCACGGACTCGCCGACGCGCCGCGGCTCGTCACGGTCCAGCGCCTCGGGCTTGCCCGTGTCGATCTGGCAGAAGTCACAACGCCGGGTGCACTGGTCACCACCGATGAGGAAGGTGGCCTCGCGGTCCTCCCAGCATTCGTAAATGTTCGGACAACCGGCTTCCTGGCACACCGTGTGCAGTCCTTCGCCCTTCACCAGGGCCTGCATCTTGGTGTACTCGGGACCCATCTTCGCCCGGGTCTTGATCCACTCGGGCTTGCGCTCGATGGGGGTCTGGGCGTTACGGACCTCCAGGCGCAGCATCTTGCGTCCGTCGGGTGCGACTGCGGACACGACCGGCTCCCTGTGACTTCGATTGTTCGGGCGCCCACCAGGGTACGCCCGTAATTTCGTACGCTCTTACGTCGGCCAACCTGCGAGCGACCGGCCGCATTCCCGACGGCTAGGCGCCTGCGACCGGCTCGATTTCGCGGGGGCGCAGCTCGGCGTGCTCCAGTACGGCCTTCAGGTGGCGCTCGGCCACCGGCAGCACCTCGGCGATGGTGATCTCGCGACCCAGCTCGTAGGAGAGCGAGGTCACACCGGCGTCCCGGATCCCGCACGGGATGATCCGGTCGAACCAGGTGCTGTCCGGGTTCACGTTGATCGCGAAGCCGTGCATCGTGACGCCCTTGGCGACCCGGATGCCGATGGCGGCGAGCTTGCGGTCCTCGCGGCGCTGGCCGGCGTTGGACGGGGCGTACTCGGGGCCGTTCAGCCGCGCGTCGAACTCCTCGTCGTGCAGCCGGGGGTCGAACTCCAGGGAGAGGCCGCCGATCGCGGGGCGCTCCTCGACCGGGTCGCCCAGGACCCAGACGCCGGAGCGGCCCTCGACCCGGGTGGTCTCCACGCCGAACTCGGCGGCGGTGCGGATCAGGGCCTCTTCGAGGCGGCGGACGTGTGCGACCACGTCGACCGGGCGGGGCAGCTTCATGATCGGGTAGCCGACCAGCTGGCCCGGGCCGTGCCAGGTGATCTTGCCGCCGCGGTCCACGTCGACGACGGGGGTGCCGTCGAGCGGGCGCTCGCTGGGGTCGGTGCGCCGGCCGGCCGTGTAGACCGGCAGGTGCTCCAGCAGCAGGCAGGTGTCCTCGATCTCGTCCGCGAAGCGGGCGGCGTGCACCCTGCGCTGCTCTTCCCAGGCCCGGGTGTACTCGACGGATTCCGGCCCGAAGCCCAGATGGACAAACCCAAGCTCAGCCACCGCAGCGCCTCCTCATTGAACCTGCTGTGTGCACGTACCTCACCGAGCCAAGGGTACGGCGGCCCGTCCGGGCCCCATCAGGCCCCCTTCGAACCGCCTCCGGGGGCCCTTCAGGGACCCGGCGCGGGCTCCACCGGGGGCCACGGCAGCTGCTTCGGCCGGCGCCGTCCCTTGGGCCGGTCCGGGTCCTCGTCGGCGCGCGGCAGGCGCCGGTGGCCCTCCGAGTGGTCGTTGACCCAGCCGCACACCCCGCACGCGTACCGGCCGTCGAGCCCCGCGATGTAGGTGCCGCAGCGCCGGCACTCCGCCTCGGTCAGTTCGGGCGGGGACAGGGGGGCTGTGGATTCGGTTCGCTCCTCGGGGAGGTGCGCCCCGTGGGGCCGAGGGGTCATGGGCCGCAGCGTACGCGGGCGGAGGGGTCCGGTCCGTAAAGGGCCCTACGCATTCTGCACACGATCGGATGAATGTAGGGCAGAGAGGGCGGCATCGGCGGAGTTCGCCGCTACATTCACGCCGTTCACAGGGCCGGGACCCCGGTCCGTCACGTCAGGAGACCGTGGAGCCGATGACGGAACGACCTGCCCAGCGCGTCCCCAACCGGCAGCTCGCGGCGCTGATCGCGGAAGCCGGGTTCTCCAACGCCGGGCTCGCCCGCCGTGTCGACCAGCTCGGCCTGGAACACGGTCTCGATCTGCGGTACGACAAAACCTCGGTGACCAGATGGCTGCGCGGGCAGCAGCCACGCGGCACCACCCCCGCGCTGATCGCCGAGGTGTTCACGCGCCGCCTCGGACGGCGGCTCTCCGCCCAGGACCTGGGCCTGGACGCCTGTGCGCCCGTCTACGCGGGCCTGGAGTTCGCGGCCACCCCCGAGGAGGCCGTCGACATCGCGAGCGGGCTGTGGCGCAAGGACTCCGGCTCGCACGCCGAGCTCCGGAAGATCGCCTTCACCCCGGCCGGGCTGGTCGTGCCCAGCCGCGACTGGCTCATCGGGCGGGCCGACGAGCGGGTCGGCCGGGGCACGGAGCCCTCGGCGGCCCGCGTCCCGCTGCAGGGGCGGGCCTCGGTGCCCCGGCAGCGGCAGATCGACCGCGGCCCCGGGCAGCGCGTGACCGGCGGGGACATCGCAGCGCTGAGATCGGTGAGCGAGCTGTTCCGGACCCTGGACCAGGCCTACGGCGGCGGGCACGCCCGGCAGGCCCTGGTGCGCTACCTGGAGCACGAGGCCGAGCCGATGCTCCGCGGGACCTACGGGGAGACCACCGGGCGGCGGCTGTTCTCGGCCGCCGCCGATCTGACCCGGCTCGCGGGCTGGACCTCGTACGACATCGCCGCGCACGGGCTGGCCCAGCGGTACTTCGTGCAGGCGCTGCGGCTCGCGCAGGCGGCCGCGGACCGCCCGTACGGCTCGTACGTGCTCGTCACCATGAGCCGCCAGGCGGTCTACCTCGGCCACGGACGCGAGGCCGTCCAGCTGGCCCGGGTGGCCCAGCAGGGCGTCGGCTCCGGGCCGCCGCCGGTGGTCCAGGCGCTGCTCCACTCGGCCGAGGCGCGCGGACACGCGGTCCTCGGCGAGGTCCGCGCGTCGACCGCCTCCCTGGTGCGGGCCGAGCGGGCGCTGGGCGCGGCCCGGCCGGGGGACGACGTACCGCACTGGGCCCGGTTCTACGACGAGGCACAGCTGGCGGACGAGTTCGGGCACTGCCACCGGGACCTCCAGCAGTACCGGGCCTCGGCGCAGCACGCGGAGCGGTCCCTGCAGCTGCGGGCGCCCGGGTACGCGCGGTCCCGGCTGTTCTGCCGGGTGGTGCTGGCCACGGCCCGGCTGGGGCTGGGCGAGCTGGACCAGGCGTGCGCGCTGGGCGCGGAAGCGGCGCAGCAGGCGATGGAGATGCGGTCGGTGCGCGCGGTGGAGTACGTACGGGACTTCGAGCGGCGGCTGGAGCCGTACCGGGACGCCTCGGCCGTGCGGACCTACCGGGACCGGGTGGCGGCCCTGTCCTGAGCGGGCGCGCAGCAGGGGCCCGGTCCCGTGGCGGGACCGGGCCCCTGGGGGCGTCTGTGGTTCTCAGGCCGCCACCGGAAGCGCGGGCTCCGGGACGACCGGGAGCGGGATGCCGAAGTCGCGCAGGACGGCGCCGGCGGCGCGGCGGGCCGAGTGCAGGGCCCCCTGGACGGTGTTGGTGTCGCGGTGGTCACCGCACACGTACAGCCCGGCCAGTACCCGTACCGGACGCCGCAGGTCGTAGGGCGGGGGCATCGCGGGGACCGCCTCCGGGGTGTGGTGGACGGCCAGCAGCTCCCACTCGCGGGTGGGGGTGTCGTAGAGCCGGGCCAGCCGGGAGGCGACCGAGCGCGCGGGCGGCGGCGGGCCGAGCACGGTGGTGGTGACCAGGCTCCGGCCGGCCGGGGCCCTGGTCGGGTCGACCGCGCTCATCACGGCCGTGTGGGCGACGGGCCACCTGGGGTCCCCGTCCAGGAGCAGCGAGCCGTCCCGGGACAGGGGTGCGTCGGTGGCGTGGTGCAGGACGGTGACCTCGTGGAAGGCGGGCACGCGCAGGCCGGGCAACAGCTCGGCGGCGGCCCGCGCTCCGGTGGCCAGGAGGACGGAGCGGCAGCGGAAGTCGCCGTGCTCCTCGGTGGTGACCAGGTTGGTCGCCACCGACCGGACCCGGACCCCGGTGCGTACGGTGCCGGGCGGCAGGGCGGCGGCGAGCAGGTCCGGCAGGGCCGCCGCGCCGCCCTCGGGCACGGCGAGCCGGCCGCGGGCGAAGGTGCGCAGGGCCAGGTCGGCGACCCGGCTGGAGGTGGTGAGTTCCGGGTCGCGCAGCAGGGTGGCCAGGAGCGGGCGGAGCGCCCCGTGCAGGGTGCGCGGCGGCAGCCCGCGGGAGCGCAGGGCGGCGTACGCCGTGCGTTCGGGCCGGGCGAGCAGCTTCTCCTCGGGCAGCGTGGCGAGCCGGCCGAGGGCGGCGCTGATCCGGGCCTGGTCGAGGGAGCCGCTGGCCAGGGCCCGGGCCGGGGTGAGGACCCCGACCCGCAGCTGTTTCCCGTCGGTGTGGACGAGGACTCCCGGTGTGAACGGTCGCAGGGTCAGGTCCTGCAGACCGGGGGTGCGTTCGAGCTCCGTGTACGAGGTGTTGAGCAACTGGCCGATCCGGTCCAGCCGGAACCCGTCGGCGGACTCCGTGGCCATCCGCCCGCCGGGGTCGTCCGCGGCCTCCAGGACGGTGACCGTGACTCCTGCTGCGATCAGGTGCTGCGCTGCCGCGAGTCCTGAGACTCCGGCTCCTACGATGACGACGTCCGCATGGTGTGCGGCATGGTGTGCGCTGCTGAGCACGTGCCCCTCCCCGAGGTCGGCGCGGCTGTGTGGGGATCCTCCTTCCCCCAACCGGTTAAAGGGGAACCCGAGTTCGGTGTGGTATTGCGGTCAACTCCGGTCGCACGACGGTCGCATACGGGTCACAAACGGTCGCACGGTGGTCGCACACGGATCTCGGGGTGCTCCCTGATAGCTCCGGGGAGCTATCAGGGAGCTCTCACGTGGAGGACAGCGCGGCGCGGAGCGCCTGCTCGATGCCCGGGTCGCGGAAGACGAAGCCGGACTCCAGCAGCCGCGCGGGCCGGGCCCGCTGACTGCCCAGCACGTCCTCGGCGAACTCCCCCAGCGCGACGCGCAGCGCCACGGCCGGTACGGGCAGCAGCGCGGGCCGGTGCAGCACCCGGGCCATGGCCTCGGTGACCTGGCGGTTGGTCAGCGGCTCCGGTGCGGTGAGGTTGACCGGGCCGGACAGCCGGGGGGTGTCGATGATGTGCCGCAGGGCCGCGACCTCGTCCCGGAGCGAGATGTACGACCAGTACTGGCGGCCGTTGCCGAGCCGGCCGCCGAGACCGGCCCGGAAGAGGGGGAACATCCGCCCCCAGGCCCCGCCCTCACGGGCGACGACCAGACCGGTACGGGCGAACGCCGTCCGGATCCCGGCCTCCTGGGCGGCGGCGGCCGCCGCCTCCCACTCCACGCAGACCGAGGGCAGGAAACCGTGCCCGGCCGGGGCGCCCTCGTCGACGGGCCGGTCGCCGGTGTCCCCGTAGTAGCCGACGGCGGAACCGCTGACCAGGACCGCGGGCGGCTCGTCGAGGGCGGCGAGGGCGTTCGCGAGCGCGGCGGTGCCGAGCACCCGGCTGTCGCGGATCTCCCTCTTGTACGCGGCCGTCCACCGGTGGTCCCCGACCCCGGCGCCGGCCAGGTGCACGACGGCTCCGCAGCCGGCGAGCCCGGCCGGGTCGACGTGGCCGCGCGCGGGATCCCACCGCACCTCGTCCGCCCCGACCGGCTCCCGCCGCACGAACCGCACCACCTCGTGCCCGTCCGCCCGCAGGGACCGCACGAGTGCACTTCCGATGAGCCCGGTCGCCCCGGTGACAGCAATCCGCATGCCCCCATCCTGCCGGGTCGCTGCGCTTGCTCGGCCGGGTTTGGGGGCGCGCCGTCCGCGGACGTCACCACACGGCGCTCCGCGCCCGCGCCTCAATCGCCGGCGGGGCTGAAAAACCGGCCCCCGGTCAGGCGGTCGTGCCGAGCCAGGTGCCCACCGTGTAGGTGACCGCCATCGCCAGGGCGCCGCCCAGGACATTGCGGGCGACCGCCCTCGGCACAGGCGCCCCACCCAGCCGCGCACTGATCACCCCGCACAGCGTGAGCGCCGCCAGCACCGCGACCACCGTCACCGGCACCCGCGCCGACGGCCCCGGCAGGATGATCGCCAGCAACGGGAGCAGCGCCCCCACCGTGAAGGCGACGAGGCTCGCGAAGGCCGCGTGCCACGGGTTGGCCAGCTCGTCCGGGTTGATCCCGAGCTCCACCCGGGCGTGGGCCCGCAGCGCGTCCCGTTCCGTCAGCTGCTCCGCGGCCTCCCGCGCCACGTCCCGGCTGAGCCCCCGCTCGGCCAGCAGGTCGGTCAGCTCGTCGAGCTCCGCCGCCGGCTCCTCGGCCAGTTCCCGGCGTTCCAGGTCGAGCGCGGCCCGCTCGGAGTCCCGCTGGGAGCTGACGGAGACGTACTCCCCCGCCGCCATCGACAGCGAGCCCGCCAGCAGCCCGGCGACACCCGCCGCCAGGATCGCCGAGCGCGAGGTGGTGGCCCCCGCCACGCCGACCACCAGGCCCGCGGTGGAGATGATCCCGTCGTTGGCACCGAGCACTCCCGCGCGCAGCCAGTTGAGCCGTGTGCTGATCTCCGCGCTCTGCGTCCCGCCGCCCGCGCCGTGCGCCTCGATGTGCGCCCGGGTCGGCCGTTTGCCCGTGCCTTCGCCCGCGCCTTCGCTCGCCGTCACGCCACCACTGTCGCGGCCCGGGGCACACGGGGCCACCCGGCGGACCGGTCCGGGGTGCGCGGGCCCCGCCCCCGTACCAGGGTGGAGTAGTGAGACGCCGACGTCAGGAGACGGGCTGGCTGCGCGGCGAGCCGCCGCCGCGCTGGGCCCGGATCGCGCCCGCGGTCGCCCTGGTCGTGCTGGTCCTGGCCCAGGCGATCACCCCGGGCGATGTGGAGCTCGGGTTCTTCCTGGCCGGCCTGCCCCCGGTGGCCGCCTTCGCGTACGGGGCGGCCGGGACCGCGGTCTTCGCCGCCATCGTCCTGCTGCTGCTGGGCGTGCACGAGCTCGGTGTCGCCCACGCCCGGGGAACGGACCTGGCCACGGTGGCCGTCGTCGGCGTGCTCAGCGTGGTGATCGCCTGGGTCCGCCAGCGCCGGGACGCGCAGCTGGTCAGCGTACGGACGGTGGCGGAGGCGGCCCAGCTCGCCGTCCTCCCACCAGTACCGGAGCGGGTGGGTCCGGTGCGCTGCTCGGGCCTCTACCGGGCGGCGCAGCACGGCACGCTGGTCGGCGGCGACCTGTACGACGTACGGGCCGGGCCGTACGGGGTGCGGGCGCTGGTCGGGGACGTGCAGGGGCACGGCCTGGCCGCGGTCGGCACGGTGGCGGCGCTGCTCGGGGCCTTCCGCGAGGCCGTGATCGACGACGCCGGGCTGGCGGCGGTCGCGGCGCGGCTGGACCGGCGCCTGGTGGCGGACGCGGCGGCCACCTCCGTCGAACATCCGGAGCTGTTCGCGACGGCGGTGCTGCTGGAGTTCCCGCCCGGGCTGGACCGCGTACGGATCGTGTCGTGCGGGCATCCGCCGGCTCTGCGGATGCGCGGCCGGGTGGTCGAGGAGGTGGCCGTGGATCCGGGACCACCGCTGGGCCTGGGCCTCGCCGGCCCGACCCCGCTGAGGGTGACGGAGCTGCCGGTGCGCCCCGGGGACCAGCTGCTGCTGCACACCGACGGCGTGACGGAGGCCCGGGACGCGACGGGGCACTTCTACCCGCTGGCCGACCGGGTGCCCGTACTGGCGCGGGACCCGGCGGGCCTGGTCGGGGCGGTGTGGCGGGACCTCGCGGCCTTCACGGACGGCGGTCCGCACGACGACGTGGCCCTGCTGCTGCTCTCGCTGGACGGAGAGGATCCGGCCGCCGCGTAGGGCGGCCGGCCCCTGTGCCTACGACTCCATGATGAACGCGCGCACCATCTTGCAGGTGACGTTCGACGGCCGGTGGATCCCCGTCCGGACGGCCATCGTCCGGATCTTCCGGTTGGTGGCGCGCCGGGCGTCGTACGTCCCCGAATCGAGCAGGGATATGGCCAGCCGCATCGCCTTCAGACGGCGGTTGTGGCTCTCGTACCACTCGCGGGGCAGGCCCGCCGGCAGCGGCTTCTTCTTGACGTGCCGGACGGTGGTGGCAGTGGCCATCTACAGCCTCCCAAACGGTAGTTGGCTTCCTGTCGTTCTCCCTCGATTTTACCGGGGACCACTGACAGAAGAC
Source organism: Streptomyces avidinii (assembly GCF_045161815.1). Lineage (NCBI taxonomy): Bacteria > Bacillati > Actinomycetota > Actinomycetes > Kitasatosporales > Streptomycetaceae > Streptomyces > Streptomyces avidinii. Next base: position 6,118,865 of record NZ_CP108863.1, on the reverse strand, counting down.
CCTGGCCAGACCGGCTCTGGGTAGGGTTCGCGCCATGGAGATCTGGATCAATCCCGCATGTTCCAACTGCCGCAGCGCGCTGACCCTGCTGGACGCGGAGGGCGCCGACTACACGGTGCGCCGCTACCTGGAGGACGTGCCCTCCGAGGACGAGATCCGCGAGGTGCTCGGCCGCCTCGGGCTGGAGCCGTGGGACATCACGCGCACCTCGGACCCGCTCGCGAAGGAGACCGGCGTACGGGAGCTGCCGCGCGAGGAGACCGACGCGGCACGCGGGCTCTGGATCGCCCACCTGGCCGCCCACCCGAAGCTCATCCAGCGCCCGATCATCACGGCCGAGGACGGCACGGCCGTGGTCGCCCGCTCCGAGGAGGCCGTCCGCGAGGCCCTGTCCCGCAAGGCCTAGAAGACGCGTCGGGCGATCTCCGCCGCGGCCGTCAGCGGCAGCGCGTGGTGCGCGACCCCGGGCAGTACGTCGACGCGCGCGCCCGGCAGCGCCTCGCGCGCGGCGCGGGCCGCGCGGACGGAGTCGTGACAGCGGGACCGCTCGGCGAAGAGGACGTCGACCCGCGGGCCCGCGAGCCCGGCCAGGTCCGGACGCGGCCCGGTGACCGGCCGAACGCCCGGGAAGCGGGCGCTCTCCTCCTGCAGCCGCAGCCAGGCCGGTTCGAGCGCGGCCCCGCGGGTCTCCCAGGTGAGGAAGGAACGGATCCGCTCCGGGGTGGGCCGCACCAGCACGGGCAGCGCGCGCAGGACGTAGCCGGGGCGCAGCCCGGCGAAGACCTGGGTCGGGTCGAGCAGCACGAGGCGCCCGAGCCGGGCCGGACGCCGGGCGGCGTAGTGGGCCGCGATCCAGGCCCCGTACGAGTGCCCGCCGAGGGTCACCGGCTCCTGTGGTCCGGGCCCGTAGTGGAGATCGTCGACGACGGCGTCGAGGACCGCGTCGAGCCAGCCGACCAGGTCCCCGACGGCCCTGACCGCCCGCCCGGGCGCCGGGACACTGAGCCCGGGGTCCCCGACCAGGTCCACGGCGTGCACGCGGTGGGTGCGGGCCGCCCCGGCGGCGGCGCAGGCCCCCCACACGGTGGAGGTGGCCCCACCGCCGGGCAGCAGCACCAGCGGCGGGGCGCCGGCGGGGCCGCAGCGGTTGACGCGCGTGAGCCCGAAGGGGGTGGGCAGGTCGACGGCCTCGACGGGGCCGGGCCACTGGCCGAGCGCGGCGTCGTAGGCGGCACGGAAGGAAGCCGTGGAAGACGTGGAAGAAGACGTGGAAGACGTTCGGGGCATGTCCCGCTCCAATGCCTCGGCCAATATCTCGCTGAGCGATAATATCGCTCAGCAAGGCATTCTGGGCGGGGGCCGGACAGGAGTCGATGTGCACGACGAAGTGAACGACGCGGTGGACCGGGAGCCGGACAACCTCCGGCTGGTGCACCTGCTGAGGGCGGTGACCGTCGAGTTCGGCCTGCGCCAGGCGGACTTCGCCGCGCGCAACGGCATGCACCCCACCGACGTACGCGCCCTGATCTGCCTGCTGGACGCGGCCCGCGCGGGCGAAGCGGCCACCGCGGGCCTGCTCGGCACCCGGCTCGGCCTCAACTCCGCCGGCACCACCGCCGTGATCGACCGCCTCGAGCGGCTCGGCCACGTGGCACGGGTCCGCGACGACCACGACCGGCGCCGGATCCTGCTGCGCGTGGAGCCGGCGGCGATCCGCCTGGGCCGAGACTTCTTCGGGCCGCTGATCGACGGGGTGCTCCAGGTGCTCGACTCCTTCGATCCCGCCGAACGGGAGACCGTACGCCGCTTCCTGACGGCCACCCACGCCGTCTTCGCCACGGAGCCGCGCCCATGACCACCCCCGACCCGGGCGGCACAGACCTGCACCTCGACCTCCCCGCCGAGGGCGCCCGGCGGACCGCCCTCGCCCAGGCCCTGCGGGGCGCCGTACGCAGCGGGCGACTGGCCGGCGGCACCCGGCTGCCGCCGTACCGGACCCTGGCCGCGGACCTCGGACTGGCACGCAACGCCGTCGCCGACGCGTACGCCGAACTGGTCGCCGAGGGCTGGTTCACGGCCCGCCAGGGATCCGGCACCCGGGTCGCCGAGGGAGTCGCGGCCACCGGTGTCCCGGCCGCCGCGGCCGGACCCGCGCCGGCGCGGCTGCGCCACGACCTGCTCCAGGGCAAACCCGACCCCGCCTCCTTCCCCCGGAGCCCCTGGGCGGCCAGCGCCCGCCGGGCCCTGGCCCAGGCGCCCACCGAGGCCTTCGGCCCGGGCGACCCGCAGGGCCGCCCCGAACTGCGGCGGGCCCTCGCCGGCTACCTCGCACGGGCCCGGGGCGTGCGCTGCACCCCCGAGAACATCGTGATCTGCTCGGGCTTCGCCAACGGACTGCGTCTCCTGGCCTCCGTCCGGCCCCGCGACTGGGCCCTCGAGGCGTACGGGCTCCCCTTCCACCACGGCATCCTCCGGACCGCCGGCGTCCGCCCGCACCCCGTCGCGGTCGACGAGGACGGCGCCCGGCTGGGGGTATCTCCCGGCCGGAGGCCGGGGGAGGAACTCCCCGCCCGGGTCCGTACGTTGCTGCTCACGCCGGCGCACCAGTTCCCGACCGGCGCCCGCCTGCTGCCCGCGCGGCGCGCCGCCGCGGTGGAATGGGCCCGCGCGGCCGGTGGCGTGATCGTGGAGGACGACTACGACGGGGAGTTCCGCTACGACCGCAAACCCGTAGGCGCTTTGCAGGGACTGGCCCCCGAACACGTGGTGTACGCGGGCTCGCTGAGCAAGAGCCTCTCCCCCGCGCTGCGCCTGGGCTGGCTGGTCCTCCCGGACCACCTCCGCGACCAGGTCCTGGCCGCGAAGGGTCTGCGGGAGTCCTGGGCGAGCGCGCTGGACCAGCTGGCGCTGGCCGACTTCATCGAGTGCGGGGCGTACGACCGCCACGTCCGCCGGATGCGGCTGCGCTACCGGGACCGCCGCGACCAGCTGGTCACCGTACTGGCGGCACGCGCCCCGGAGGTCCGGGTGACCGGCATCTCGGCCGGGCTCCACGCCGTCCTGGAACTCCCGCCGGGCCACGAGGCCCGGGCCCTCGCGGCGGCCCACGCCGCGGGCCTGGCCCTGGACGGCCTCTCGTCCTACCGCCACCCGGCCGCCCCGACCCCACCCCTCGAGGGCCTGGTGGTCGGCTACGCGGCGCCCTCGGACACTGCGTTCACCCGTGCGCTGGGGGCACTGGCGGAGGTGGTGGTTCGGACGTCGGCGGGCCACGGGACAGTGGTCTCGGCCTCGACCCCGTAGTCGACGCCGGGAACGTCCCAGCCGTAGAGCCGGCCGACCTGTTCGCGGAACCAACGGGTGTCCGCGCCGGTGGCGATGGTGTCCGAGTCGACCTGGTCCCACGTGGCGCGGACGGCGGCCTGAACCCCGGGATCCATCTCCCAGTCGTCCAGCCGGATGCGGTCCTGGTCGTCCAGGCCGAGCCCGGCGTCACCGGAGAGCCGGCTCCACAGGTCCGCCGCCTGGTCGACGGTGCCCTGCCAGCGGTCACCGGTGACGCGGTGAAGGATGCCGGTGTAGAGCGCGATGCTCGGGATGGCGGTGGAGGCCTGGGTGACGGCCGCGCCCGCGACGACGGTGTGGGCGTGACCCGTGCCCTTGAGCCGGGTGTTGATGGCGCGCGCGGTGTCCTCCAGGTCCTGCTTGGCGGCGCCGATGGTTCCGGCCCGGTAGATGGGGGCGGTGATGTCGGAGCCGACGTACGAGAGGGCGACGGTCCGGAAGCCGTCGGCGAGCAGGTCCTTGGACTGCAGGGCGTCGATCCACATCTGCCAGTCGGCGCCGCCCATGACCTGCACGGTCGCGTCGCGCTCCGCCTCGTCCGCAGCCTGCAGGTGCAACTCGCCGACCTGCGGGACGCCTTCCTCGAACACGAGGGTCTTGGCCCGGTAGTCGGTGCCGAGCGGCTTGATGACCGAGTGGTGGACCTCGCCGGTCAGCGGGTCCGTGCGACGCGGGGCCGCGATGCTGTAGATGAGCAGGTCGACCTTGCCGAAGCGGGCGGCGAGCCGGCCTGCGGCCTCGTCCTTCACGGCGTCGGAGAAGGCGTCGCCGTTGAGGAAGGTGAAGTCGGCGCCGGCCCCGGCGGCGAGTTCGGCGGTCCGCGCGGTGCGGTACCAGCCCGCGCCGGCGGTGCGGCGCTCGGTCTCGGCGGCCTCGAAGGCGATGCCGAGCCCTCGCATCCGGTGGGCGCGCAGGCCGACCAGGGTCGCGGCCAGTCCGTAGCCGGCGCTCGAACCGATGACGAGGGCCACCGGACCGGGCCGGTCGCCGGCCGGCTCCGGCGCCTGCTCCCACATGCGGTCGACCACTGCTCGGCAGCCGGTCGGGTGGCTGTTGACGTACAGGTAGCCGCGGTTGCCGGGCTTGATCTCGCGGAGGCTCACTGGCGGGGTCCTTCGTGTGCGGGGATCGTGATCGACGGTTTCCTGCCGGCCGGTGGCTTCGCCGGAGACGAGGCCGAATCGCGCCCGGTCTCGCCCGGGACGGGCCCTGCCTCCATCCTCACCGAGCACGGCCCGACGAACCGATGTCGATCTTCGCCAGAAGCGCCCGCGCATTCTTGTCGGTGTCGCGGGCGGCTTGGGGGGCGGGGGCTTCGGGGGGGGCGGAGCCAGCACCCGGGGCGGCGGCTTCGGTATGCGGGATCCACCTGGGCGGTAGTCAGAGATGCGTATGGGGGTTTCCCGTCAGTCTCATCGTCTCTCCGTGTCGGGCCGGTCCCCCAAGGCCGCCCCGAGCAGGTCGCCCCGCCTCTTCATCTCGCCCCCACCCCCCGCCCCCGTAGGGTGGCCGGGGTATCAAAGAGGACGAATCGCACCAAAGGACACCTGTGAACGAGCAGCAGCCTCAGCCCGAGCCGCATCCGCATCCGCATCCGCAAGGCCAGTCGGCCCAGCCAGCCCAGTCGGCCTTCCCCGGCCGGTCGGGCTCCCGGCCCGGACGGCGGGGGGCCGACTGGATGTTCGGTGGGGTGTACGGGACCGTTCTGGCCAGTGCGTTGCTGGCCGCGCTCGGTCAGGAGGGGGAGGCATTCACCCCGTTCTACGACGCGAGCTGGGTGTTCGTGACGGGCGCCACCGCCGGGCTCGCGCACGGGTACTCGCACCACATGGCGGACCACCGGCAGGAGTCCGCCGGGCACCGGTGGCGGATGCTGGCCCTGGCCCTGTGGAACGAGTGGCCACTGATCGTGGCCACCCTCCCCACCGTCCTGCTGCTGCTCGGCGCCGGGCTCTTCCACTGGGACTCGTACGAGGTGACCGCCGTCGGGCTGGGGCTGAACACCGCCCTGCTGTTCGCGTGGGGCTCGCTCGTCGCGCTCCGCGTGGGCTACCGGATCGGCTCCGCCCTGTTGATCGGCATGGCCGACGCGACGATCGGCCTTGCCATCATCGTCGCGAACGCCGTGATCAAGTAGCGAGCTGCGCCTCGGCCTCCGCCAGGATCTCCGTGAGCCGGGCCCCGAACTCCACCCCGCGCGGATCCGGCACCCCCGTCCGGGCCGCGGTGAGCAGCGCGTCCAGGGCGCGTCCGTAGGCGCCCGGTACGTCGCTCCAGCCGGGCAGTTCGTGCACGCCCTCGGTGCCGCGCAGTTCCAGACCCACTCCGGCGGCCGCGCGCGGCGCGCCCAGGCTGAGCACAGCGGTGCTGGCCGCGCCCGAGGTGTGCCGGAGTGCCAGTTGGACGACGTCGGCGGGGCCCCGGGTGGCGCTGACCTCGGTGACCTCGCCGAGGACCGGGATCAGGACGGAGAGGGCGTGCGGGCCGACGTCCCACAGCCCGCCCTTGGCCTTGCGCCAGGGCGAGTCGGCGTAGGCGCTGGGCGTGCCGTCGGGCGGGAAGACGGCGCCGAGCCAGTGGGCGGCGGCCGTGAACCATCCGGAGCGCGCGGCCTGCTCCTCGACCCAGCCGGCGGTGGGCTCGGCGAAGCGCAGGGTGAGGAAGACGACGGAGGCGACCCGGTGGCGCGCGACGGCTTCGGCGAGGGCGCGGGCATCTTCCACGGTGGTGGCGACGGGCTTGTCGAGGAGCAGGTGGCATCCGGCGGCCGCGGCGCGGACGGCCATCGGGGCCTGGATGTCGGGCGGCAGGGCGAAGGCCACGGCGTCGCATTCGGCGAAGAGCTCGTCGGGGTCTTCGTACACCTTCACGCCGTACTCGTGGGCCAGTTCGGCGGCCGCTTCGGGCCGGCGGCCCCACACGCCGGCGAATTCGGAGCCGGGGTGGGCGGCGAGGGCGGGGGCGTGGGTGCGGTGCGCCCAGGGGCCGGTGCCCAGCAGCCCGACCCGGGGGCGGCGGCCTGCGGGGGCCTGATCGGCGGCACGGTCGGCGGTGCTCTCGACGGGGCCCTCGGCGGAGTTCAAATCAGACGAAATGCTCACGCGGCCAGTCTGCCCCACCTGGACGGGCGCGCCGCCACCAACCCGCACAACCCGCCCGACCTGCGGTGCAAACCTCGGTAACACGGGGTTCACACACGGGCAACGGAAGAGAAATCGCGGGCGGGCACGCTGCGGTCATCACCGCAGCGATGAAGCAGCGACCAGCAGCACCCGCAGAGTCTGAGGATGGGGCCCGTGAGCTACAAGGCTGAGTACATCTGGATCGACGGCACCGAGCCGACGGCGAAGCTTCGCTCCAAGACGAAGATCCTCGGGGACGGCGACGCGCTGCCGATCTGGGGCTTCGACGGATCGAGCACGAACCAGGCCGAGGGCCACGCCTCCGACCGCGTGCTCAACCCGGTGTTCTCGTGCCCGGACCCGATCCGCGGCGGCGACAACGTCCTCGTGATGTGCGAGGTCCTGAACATCGACATGACCCCGCACGAGTCGAACACGCGCGCGCTGCTGCGTCCGGTCGCCGAGAAGTTCGCCGGCCAGGAGCCGATCTTCGGCATCGAGCAGGAGTACACGTTCTTCGACGGCACCCGCCCGCTCGGCTTCCCCGTGAACGGCTTCCCGGCGGCGCAGGGCGGCTACTACTGCGGTGTCGGCTCGGACGAGATCTTCGGCCGCGACATCGTCGAGAAGCACCTGGACCACTGCCTCGCGGCGGGCCTGAGCATCTCCGGCATCAACGCCGAGGTCATGCCCGGGCAGTGGGAGTTCCAGGTCGGCCCCGTCGGCCCGCTGGAGGTCTCCGACCAGCTGTGGATCGCGCGCTGGCTGCTCTACCGCACCGCCGAGGACTTCAACGTCTCCGCGACGCTGAACCCGAAGCCGGTCAAGGGCGACTGGAACGGCGCGGGTGCGCACACCAACTTCTCGACGAAGGCGATGCGCGAGGACTACCGCGCGATCATCACCGCGTGCGAGGCCCTGGGCGAGGGCAGCAAGCCGCTCGACCACGTGAAGAACTACGGCGCCGGCATCGACGAGCGCCTGACGGGTCTGCACGAGACCGCCCCCTGGAACGAGTTCAGCTACGGCGTCTCGGACCGCGGCGCCTCGGTCCGTATCCCGTGGCAGGTGGAGAAGGACGGCAAGGGCTACATCGAGGACCGCCGTCCGAACGCGAACGTGGACCCGTACGTGGTGACCCGCCTCATCACGGACACCTGCTGCACCGGCCTGGAGAAGGAGGGCCTGGTCTAGGACCACGCCCGCCCCACCCGGCCCGCCCGCCCGACGCCCGCCCGACCTCATGGTCCGGCGGGCGTTGTCAGTGGCGTGTGGCACGGTGTGGCCATGTTGGCGATCAAGATCCAGACGGAGCGCGGCGAGTCCTACGAACGCCCCGCGCTCGGCGTGCTGTCCGAACTCGTGGAGCGCATCGGCGCGGACGGGGACCGCTTCGTCATCGTCGAGCGGATCGTCGAGGAGCCGGACGTCTACATACAGGTCTGGCACGACGAGGGCGACGACTACCAGTTGGAGCACCGGGACGGGTCGGCGGAGCGCCACTTCCAGGTGCATCTGCCCGCGGCGGCCGAGGTGGTGGAGGTCATGGCGCGCTGGGCCCGCCAGGAGAAGGGCTGGGACGTCGGCCCGGGTTGGCAGCGACTGCGTCTCCCCTGAGGCCGCCGGGGAGTTGGCTTTTGTCCCGGATTGACTGGGGGGTGGGCTCGAAATGTGAGATTTCGATCCACGGTGTGAGACGGAGCCTGCCCCGGAGAGGTGACATCTGCTTGAATGGGGCCATGGCCAGCCATTCGCACACCTCGTCAGGTCGCAGCGACCTCGAGCCTTTCTGGCCGTCCCGTCAGGATCACGATTACGACCGGGAGTGTTGCCGCGCGAAGAACGCGCCGGCCCTCTAAAGCCTCCGGGACCATCCACCCGACCTTCCCCGAGGCCTTCGGTCTGCGCGGTATCGACATCGACGACGTACGCACGTCTCCCTGCCGACCACTCGCGTGAAAGAGCTGACCACTCATGGCGAACACCCGCTCCCTCTCCTCCGCCGCCTCCGCTGCGACCGCTTCCCTGACCTATCCGCCCAGTCCGCGCCACCGGCTCCGTTCCGTTGACCGAGACGAAGTGGCCCGGGTCGTGGACCTCCTGCCGCCGGGCGCCACCTGGCTGCCCGCGCCCCAGCACACCCTCCCGACGCTGCCGGGCCAGCCGCCGATGATCGGCTACCTGGTCCTCGTACCGGCCGACCAGCAGCCGCCGGTCGCCTTCGCCCCGCAGGCCGTGGCCGCCGCCGTCCAGGCGGCTCCCGCCGGCCGGGTCGCGGACCGGGCTCCGGCCGCGGCCGGGCCGGGTGACGGCCTGGTCCGCATCGACTCCGCGCAGCGCACCGCCGAGGTCGACGGCCGGGTGCTCGACCTGACGTACCTCGAGTTCGAGCTGCTGGCCCACCTCGTGCAGCACCCGCACCGGGTGCACAGCCGGGACCAGCTGGTCACCACGGTCTGGGGCTACGGCCACGTCGGCGACGGCCGGACCGTGGACGTCCACATCGCCCGGCTGCGCCGCAAGCTGGGCGCGTCCCACCGCTCCGCCATCCAGACGGTGCGCCGCGTAGGTTACAAGTACGCCCCCTGAGCGGCCCGTTGACCCGGGACGACGGTGGGCCCGTACTCCCCTGGGGGAGTACGGGCCCACCGCGTTCGTGACGATCAGCGCCTACCGCCTACCGCCCAACGGCCAACGGCTACGCCGCCGCGGCCCGGCGGCGGCTCGCGACGAAGCCCAGCAGGACGTCGACCACGAGGAAGACGAGCAGGCTGATCCCGAGCAGCGGGATGAACCAGCCGATGACGGCGGTCACCGCGGCCAGCGGCAGCAGCACGGTCACCGGGAGCCTGCGCCAGGCGCCGCGCGGCTGCGCACGGCCGACGGACAGCCGGCGTTCCTTGGTCGGCCGGCGCAGCCACCACATCCGGTAGCCCCAGAAGACGAGGAACATCACGGCGAGGGCGAGCGCGGCCAGCGCGAGCTGGTTGACGAGCCCGAAGGTCGTGCCCATGTGCAGGTCGATGCCGAAGCGGGTCATCTTGGCGAGCAGCGGATAGTCCGCGAAGCGCAGTTCGTCCATCACCCGGGCGTCCGCGGGGTCGACGGAGACCGCGTCCAGGTGCACCGGCACCAGCTTGTCCTGCTCCTTGACGACGTACCCCTTGCCCTTGGCGGGCAGGGTCACGCGGAGCGCCTCGGTGACCCCGGCGGCGCGGGCGGCGTCCACGGCCCGGTCGATGCCGACGTCGGTGGTGGGTGCGGGCGGCGGGGCCATCGGCGTGCCGTCGGGCATGGTGTGCCCGGCGTGCTCGTCGGAGCCGGAGTCCGCGCCTGCGGCCAGGTTGGCGGAGACGGTGGGGGTGGCCCCGCCGAGGCTGTCCTGGAGCTGCCCGATGTTCTCGCCGGCGTACTTCGACCAGGTCAGGCCGGTGGCGGAGAGTACGACGAGTCCGGCGACGGCCCACAGGCCGACGGTTCCGTGCCAGGAGAGGGTGCGGCGGCGCCCGGTGGCCTTGCGGTCCGGGAGGATCAGCTGCGACCTGCGCTTACGGCGCCGGCCGAGCCACAGGGCGAGTCCGCCGAGCGCGACCACCCACATCCAGCTGGCGGCGAGCTCGCTGTAGTTCCGGCCGAACTCGCCGAGCTGGAGGCTGGAGTGGAACTCGCTCAGCCAGGCCCGCAGCGGCAGCGCGTCGCCGACGGTGGCGAGCTGTCCGCGCACCTCGGCCGTATACGGGTCGACGAAGACGGTGAGGGTCTCGCCCTCGGGGAGGCCCGGGCTCTCCATGATCACCCGGGTGGTGGCCTCGGCGTCGGGGGCGGGCCACACGGACACGACCTCGCCCTCGGGGGCGGCGCCCTTGGCGGCGTCGACCTGAGCGCTGAGCGGCAGGACGCTGTCGCCGACGCGGGCGACGGTCAGTTCGTCGGAGTAGATGATCGCCTCGGCCTGCCAGGAGGCGGCGTAGAGCAGCCCGGTGGCGGCGGCGAGGAAGAGCAGCGGGGCGATGAGCAGGCCGGCGTAGAAGTGCAGGCGCAGGAGCAGCGGCCGTACGGCGGCCCAGTTGCCGCCCCGGTTCGTGGCCTTCTCGGCCGGTTCGACGTCCTGGGTGTGGACGTCTTGAGCCTCGTCAAGAGACATGGGGATCCTCAGTGTTGGCGAAGACATGGGGAGTCGGCCCCAGGTCTCGCCGCGACGCCGGGATCAGGCGTGGGCGGGCCGGCCGGGGGCCGTGACGCGCGGGAGCGGAAGGCGTCCGGGTGGCCCGCGGCGCACCACGGCATGGGCGTGGACGGCTCCGCGCAGGCGGCGCGGCCGTTCGTACGGGGTGGGGTGGACGGGCGGGGCCGGTACGGCGGCCGCCCGGGTCCGGACCAGGGCGAGCGCGCGGGCGAGCGGCCGGGCCGCGTGCAGCGCGGCGGTGGCCAGGACGCGGGCCAGGCGGAAGACGGCGGCCTCGCCGCGCGCGAGCCAGGCGGCGCAGAGCAGCCCGGCGAGCACGTGTGCGGCGATCATGCCGGCGCCGCCGTGTGCGGCCATGCCTGCCAGGCCCGCCATGTCGGCCGTGCCGGGGGTCTCGGCGGCCATGGCGCCCGCCTCCGCGGCGGGCATCCGGTGGTGCCCGTACACCGGGCCGGGGACGGGAGCGGCGTGGTGCTTCGCGGCCGCCCCGCTCCCCGAGAAGACGAGGTGCAGCACGCCCTGGACGCCGAGCACTGCGGTGGTGATGCCGAGGGGGCCCCGGCGCCGTCCGGCGGCGAGCCAGGCGAGCCCGGAGGTCACCCCGAAGGCACCCAGAAGGCCGAAGAGGGGTATGTCCGTGCCGGACATGTACGCATGCCCGATCGCGCCCAGGGCAACACACATGGCCGCGAAGGTCGCGGCTCGCGTGGCGCGCATCGGCGCGAATGATTCGAACATGGCCGGGACATGTTCGCACGGGGCCCCTCGGGTTCCGCCAGAGGCTTATCCGATCATGAGTGGATGAACCCAATTCCATGGGGAGCGGTGTACGCCGGCGGGGTCCAGCTCGGGGCGTACGCACTGGAGCGCTCCGGACCGGCCGAGCGGGAGCGGCTGCTCCGCGACTGCTCCACGAATGTCGACAATCTCGCCGCCGGGCGCTGGGAGACGCTGCTGAGCAGTGCTCTCGTCGTCGAGGAACCGATGCCCCTGCCCTACGCCCTGCTGCTGGTCGCGGTGCTCGGCTACGCCGAATACGCGTACGGGGCCTGGTGGGCGGCCGCGGTGTTCCTGTTCGGGCACGCCACGGCGACCCTCATCGTGTACGGGGCCCTGCGCAGGACGGCCGATCCGGGGACCCGGCGTGCGCTGGACGTGGGGACGAGCTACGGGTTCAACGCCGTGCTCGGCGCCCTCACCTCGGCCCTGCCGCGCGGGCCGGTCCGCACGGCCGCCCGGGTGGGCCTGCTGGCCCTGGCGGCGGCGCCGGTGGTCCGGCGCGGCCGGACCTTCACGGACGTCGGACACCTGGCCGCGCTCGGGATGGGCGTCGGGGTCTCCCTGGCCCTCGATTGTCTTTCCGGGATGAAACATCCGAAAATTACATGAACCGACCATCACCGTATGACCTCGCTGGAGCCGCCACGATGACCGCCACCCCGTCCACCACCGTCGCCAACCTCCGCGACCTCGGCGGCACCCCGCTCCCCGGCGGCCGCACCGTCCGCCCCGGCCTGCTCCTGCGCTCCGGCCAGCTCGACCGGCTCGACCTCGACGCCGACCCGGTGGTGGCCGCGCTCGGCCTGCGTACCGTCATCGACTTCCGGACCGACACCGAGCGCGCCGACCACCCCGACCGGATACCCGCCGGGGCCCGGCTCCTGGTGGGCGATGTCCTCGCCGACAAGCTGAACTCCGCCAGGATGCCCGCCGCGGTGCAGCTCAAGGACCTGCTGTCCGACCCGGCCGTGGCCGAGGAGCACCTGGGCGGCGGCCGGGCGCAGGCGCTCTTCGCCGACACGTACCGGTCCTTCGTGAACACCGGCTCCGCGCAGGCCGCGTACCGGATGCTGCTCACCGAGGCCGCCGACGCCGACTCGGGCCCGCTGCTGTTCCACTGCACGGCCGGCAAGGACCGTACCGGCTGGGGCGCGACGGTCGTCCTGGCACTGCTGGGCGCGGACGACGCCACGCTGATGGCCGAGTACTTGTCCGTCAATCCGGCGGTCAAGCAGGCCTTCGCCCCGATGATCGAGGGTTTCACGGCGGCCGGCGGCGACCCGGACATCGCGCTCGCGCTGATCGGGGTCTTCCCCTCCTACCTGCAGGCGGCGCTGGACGAGGTCGAAACCCGGTACGGCTCCATGGAGAAGTACGTGCGCGAGGGGCTCGGCGTCGCCGACGAGACGGTCGAGGCGCTGCGCGCCCGTTTGGTGGCCTGAGCCCACAACGGGTCCGGTCCCGCCCCGGGTCCGGTCCCGCACCCGGTCCGGTCCGGCACCGGGAGGACCGGGGGGCCGGGGACCGGTGACCGGGGGACCGGTGACCGGTGACCATCCGACGATTCGCTCGTTCTGCTGAACGTGACTGCGCCGGATACCGCCACCCGCCCCATTCCCCCCGTGTCTCCCGTGCCGCCGGACGTCGAGCAGGCCGAAGCCGCCATCGTCGAGCACTACCCCCGGCTGGTGCGGCTCGCCTATCTGGTGCTGCCGCCCGCACTCGGCCGCAACCGGCGGGTGCTCACCGCCCACTCGCTGGTCCAGCGGGCGCTGCCGCGCGGGCGGCGGGACGCGGGGGCGGCCGCGGCCGCCGTGCAGGGCGGGGTTCCGGGGCAGCGGGGCGGCGCGGACGACTCCGGGTACACCTACGTCCGGCTGCGGGTGCTGCGTGCCGCCCTGGAGGCGGGGATCCCGCTGAGCTTCCGGGCACTGCCCCGGCGGGCGCAGCTCCCGCCGGTGCTCCCCCAGGTGTGGGGGCTGCGACTGTTCCCGCGCTCGGGCGGGGCCGAGGAGCTCGCCCTCGACCAGTGGCTGGCCACCCTCGACGGGCCGGGGCGGGCCGCCTGCGTACTGCGGGCGCTGGAGCGGCTGCCCGAACCGGAGGTGCTCCGGGTGCTCGACGAGGCCGGGGTCCCGGAGCCGGCCGCCGCAGTCGCGGAGTCCGGGGATCCGGCGAACGACGCCCTGTTCACCTCCCCCGAGTTCGACCCGTGCGTGCTCCAGGCCCGGCCCACCGACCTGCTGCGGCGGCGCCGCCTCGGGCGGGCCGCGCTGGCCGCCGGGGCCGCCCTCGCGATCTGCGGGGCGCTGCTCGCGCTGCCGGGCGGGGGCTGGGGCTCCGACGGGGCCGCCGCTCCGCTGTACGCGCGCAACGCCGTGGCCGAGCAGGCCCTGGATCCCGGGAAGCTGGTCCGGGCCGCGCCCACCCTCTGGCGCACGTCCTCCCGTACGGACTTCTCCACCTGGCCCGCCCGCGGTGACCGCGCCGCCGACACGGAGCTGCTGCGCCGGGCACTGGCCGTCTGGGCCCGGCCCGGCCCGTCGGTGGTCACCTCGGCGACCCCGGGCACGCCCGCCGGGCCGCCGATGGGACCGGCGCAGCTGCTGTTCGCGGGCGCCGTGGACCAGGCCGTCGTGGTCCTGATGTACGACGGCCTGCGCGTGGTCCGCTACGCCGAACCGCGGACCGGGGCCGTGGGCGCCGCCCTCGACTTCGCCCGCACCGACGGCGCCTCGGCGGACACCGCGACCGCGCTGGTGCTCAGCCGGGTCGACGGCAACGTCCGCTATCTCACCGCGCCCTGGGTGACCGGCGCCGCCCTGCGGGACCTGCTCAAGCCGGCCGTCCCGGCGGTGGTGCTGAAGTCGACCCCGGACGGGGTGACCCCGCCGGTGGCGGGCCCCGCTCCGGCGGGCAGCTGTACGGGCTGGAACGCGCTGGCCCTGACGGGCGACGGCGCCACCCGGCTGATCACCGACCTCGGTGAACTGACCCCGGCCCGGCTGACGTCGGGCGCGCCGGGTGCGGAGCGCGATGTGACGGAGGCCGCGGAGCTCGGGGACTGGTCGCGGATCGCCTGCCTGCTGCCCGCGGTCCGCTCGCACGGGGTCCGTACGGTCAACGCCTGGACGTACGCGAAGCAGCCGCTGCCGGAGGGCGACGGGACGGCGGCCTGGCTCTGCACGCGGGCCGAGACCTGGCAGGGCGCGGCGGACCGGGTGCAGGCGCAGTTCCTGGCCCCGGGCGCCCCGATGGCGGCGCAGGCGGCCCGGTCGGAGGGGTCCGCGGCGTGCGGACCGCGCGAGCCGCGGGTACTGGCGGGCGTGCTGTGGAAGTCGCGGGCCGGCCAGTGGTACGTACTGGCGGCGGGCAGCGCCCAGTTCGCCTCGCTGTCGGTGTCGGGCGGCGGGGTGAACGGCTCGGCGAACGGCAACCGGCTGGCGGTGAAGGCGCAGGCGGGCGCCCAGGTGGACCTGTCGGGCAAGCTGACGGACGGAACGAAGGCAGGCGTACTGCGCTGACAGCCCCGGGGCGCACCGGGGTGCACCCCGATCGCCACCCCCGGCCCCCGGGCGCTCAGCCGATGTCGGTGCGGGTGAATCGCCACAGGGCGGCCGCGGCGACGGGGAGCAGGTAGCAGGCCAGGGCCAGGAAGGCGTGGGTCGCGGGGGTCCCTTCGCGCATCGCGGCACAGGCGATCTCACCGACGCACTCGGTCTTGTCGTTGAGCATCAGGAGCCGTTCGTTGAGGACGGCGAAGGTGATGCCGGAGAAGTGGTACTCCGTCAGTGAGGGGACGTAGTCCCGGACGAGCCGTTCGGCGACGACGAGGTAGGCCAGGGCGATCCCGAACGCCACGGTCAGGCTGCGGGTCAGCATGGCCAGGCAGTAGCCGAGCAGGGCCACCAGGGCGACGAAGAGGGCGCCTCTGAGCACGATGGTGGTCAGTACGGTCCAGAAGTGCGCGTCGGCGTCGGCCGTGGTGCCCCGCAGGTGGGCGGTGACCAGGAGCAGCGGGACCAGGACGACCGAGGTGGCCAGGGCGGTCACCGCGGCGACGGCGGCGACGAGAACACCGCGGGTGACGAACAGCCGGGCCCGGCGGGGCTCGGCCGCGACCAGGTTGAGGATGACCCGGGAGGCCCAGTCCGTGCCTCCGCTGACGAGGCCGAAGGCCAGGGCGGCCACCGCGACCCCGGACAGTACGGTCCGCAGGTCCACGAACGACGCCTTGGTCAGCTGGTAGCGCGGATCGTCGAAGAAGTACTGCGCCGACAGGGGCCCGGCGGTGCCCGGCCGCCGGGCCGCCTCCGCGGTGTACTGCCGGTAGGCCGCCTCCGCCTCGCGCCACGCGGTGGCCATGTCGGTGTTGTGGCCGAGGTACGCGGCGAGCGCGAACGCGCCGAGGAGCAGCGGCAGGGCGTACAGGGCCCGGCGCACCGGCTTGGGGCTGAGGATCCTGCGCAGTTCGGAGCGGGCGAGCCGGCGCAGGGGCAGGGGGCTGGAGCGGTCCGCGCGGGGGCCGGGGGCCGCGGGACCGGCCGGGGGTGCGACTGCCGTCGTCATCAGGTGATGTCCGTTCGGGTGAAGCGCCACAGGGCCACCAGCAGCACGGGTACGAGATAGATCAGCACGCCGAGGAACCCGTCCGCGGCGGTGAGGTCGACGTGGACGGCCTCGCAGCCGGGGCCGGCGATGCACTCGGACTGGGCCATGGGGATGACGGGCTTCTCGTTGAGCACGGCGAAGACCAGCCCGTCCATGGCGTACTCGGCGCCCCGTGGCCCCCGGCCGGCGAAGATCCGGTCCGAACCGGCCAGGTAGAGGAACCCGATGGCGAGCGCCACGGACGCCCTGCGCGTCAGCATGGCCAGCCCGTAGCCGAGCAGGCAGAGCAGTCCCACCAGGAGCACGCCCCGCGCGTACTGGCTGGCGAGCGCGGCCCAGTAGACGCCGTCGAGGCCGGCCGCGCTCCCTCGGGTGAACGCCGCGAGCAGGAGCAGGGGAACGAGGAGCAGTCCGGCGGCCGCGGTCGCGGCCATCGACAGGGCGGCGACGAGCAGGGCCCGGGTGGCGAAGAGCCTGAACCGGCGTGGCTCGGCGGCCGCGAGGGTGAGCATGACGCGCGAGGACCAGTCGGCCCCGCCCGCGACCATGCCGAAGACCACGGCCGCGGCGGCCAGGGCGGTGACGACGGTGCGCAGGTCGCCGAAGGACAGGGTGTCCATGAGGTAGCGCGGGTCGCGGAAGTAGTTCCTCGCGCTGAGGCCGGAGCCGACGGGCAGCCCGTAGGTCTGGGCGTCGGCGAGGAAGGTGGCGTACCGGTCCTCGGCCGAACGCCAGGCGGCGGCGGTGTCACGGTCGTGGAGCAGCAGTTTGGAGAGGCCGAACGCGACGATCGCCAGGGGCAGGCCGATCCCGGCGTACCGCATGGCGCGCGGCGCCCTCAGGCGCAGCAGTTCGGCCCGGGCGAGCCGGCGCCAGGGAAGCGGCTCGCCGTCCGCGCGGGCCGGGGCCGGGGCCGGCGGCGGGGCGACGGCCCGGTCAGATGCCATGCCGCGGCTCCTGGCGCGCCGTGGCCGTGGCCGCGTCCGCCGCGCGGACGGCGGCGACGTAGATGTCCTCGAGCGACGCCGACTCGACGACCAGTTCGCGCGGGTAGACGTCCCGGTCGGTAAGCAGCCTGAGGACGTCCGAGCCGTCGGAAGGGGTCGGGCCGGTGGCGAGCGGCTCGACCTGGAGCTCGGCGCCGGCGGGACCAACGGCGGGGACGGCCGTGTACCCGTGGTCCGTCAGGACGGACCGGGCGGTCACCGCGTCGTGGACCCGTACGACCAGGCGTGACGTGCCCCGGGCGAGCAGTTCGGGAACGCTCGCGTCGCAGATGACCCGACCGTTTCGGACGATCGTGACCCAGTCGCTGACGAGTTCCACCTCGGAGAGGATGTGCGAGGAGACGACGACGGTCATGCCCCGCTCGTCCCGGAGCCGCTTCAGCAGCTCGCGCATGTGCCGGACGGCCTCGGGGTCCAGGCCGTTCATCGGTTCGTCCAGGACCAGGAGATCGGGGCGGGAGATCAGCGCGGCCGCGACGCCGAGCCGCTGCTTCATGCCGAGCGAGTATCCGGAGTACGAGCGGTGGGCGGCCCCGTCCAGGCCGACCAGTTCGAGCACGTCGGCGACCTCGCCGCGGCGGGCGCCGTGCAGTTCGCCGAGGAGGCGCAGGTTGTGTTCGCCGGTGAGCGAGCCGGTGAAGGCCGGTCCCTCGATGAGGGCTCCCATCCGGCGGGCGACGAACCGCTGGTCGGCCGGCAGTTCCCGGCCGAAGGCGGTGATCGTTCCCCGGTCGGGGCGGACGAGGCCGAGGAGCGCCTTGAGTGCCGTGGTCTTGCCCGATCCGTTGGGCCCCAGCAGTCCGACGACGGCGCCGCGCGGGACGGACATGGAGAATCCGTCGAGAGCGACCTGGCGCCGCCCGCGCGAGGTCCGGAACGACTTGAACACCTGGTCGAAGCGGACCAGGATTTCCGGCGCACCGCCCTCGGTCCCGGTCACGCTCACCCCTGGCCGCCGGACTGGGCGAGGGTGTCGGACCTGGGGGTGGCGTAGGCGATTCCGCAGTGTCCGAGCCGGTTGCCGGCTTCCCAGGACTTCTTGTTCATGGGGGCCAGGTAGAGGCTGATGAGCTCGCCCCGTTGGGAGCCGATCATCGGTGCGAGTTTCGGCTCGCAGGCGGTGCGCATGCGGTCCATCACGCCGCGGTCGCCGGGGAACTGGGCGGCCGCGTCGTCCGGCAGCGTCACCTGGGAGACGACCTCGAAGAAGTGCGGGGTCCCGCAGTCCACGGTGCCGACGGTCCGGTCGGACTCCACGTCGCCCCGATGGTTGGAACACATGCCGACCTTCAGGTCCTTGAAGGCGACCTGGGTGCCCTGGGGCAGGTCCTTGAAGGGGTCCGACGGCGGCGGCCCGGAGGGCTGCCCGGCGTCCGGGGTGGCCCCGGCGGGCTTGTCCGAGGTGGTGGCGCAGCCTGCCAGCGTCAGGACGCCGAGGACCGCCGTCGCCAGTAAGAGAGTGGGGGATCGACGCATGCTTGACTCGCCTTCGGTCGTGCGGGAACCCACCGCCCCTGTGCAGGGGATTGCTTCTGCACAGGGGACAGTGGGTCAGTCAACAAACGGAATCAGCAGGCACGCGTACCGTAGTACGAGTCCTTCGTGTCGCCATCATCCCCGCCGTTGTTGTCGGCGTACCAGTCCACCAGGCCGTTGGCGTAGGCGCCGACGTAGTGGTTTCCGGTGCGGTGGCTGTGGCCGGAGGCCCAACTGCCGGGCTCAGCACCGGGGTTGCCGTTGATGTAGACCGTGCTCCAGTCGCACCGGGTGTCGGCCTGAGCCACTGTTGCGCCTCCGCCGACCATCACCAGGCCGCCCAGCACCGCTGCTGCAGCCCCCATGGCACCGATGCGTCGAATGCTCTTCACAGTCCCGCCCCCTCATCGATTCGTGTTGCGTTGGCGATTTGCTTGATCAGCCTTCACGACCCCCTTCAGGAAGGTCAACTACGTTTGGCGGGCTGACCTGAAGTCAGCCATGCCGCACACCGGGAGACGCTTTGCGCACCGCAGGCACCCCGCGCTCGCCCTGCGTCACAGGCCCCTCATCCATGCAGATGGCACGTGCACGCACCCGCCTCCCGGGCGCCACGCTCAGTAAAGGGAGCGGAAAGGGACAACAAACATTCCGCTAAGCACCGACGCCAAGTTGGCGGGAACGCACCGCGGGGTCGCCCGACAGGCTGATGAAGATTCAACTTACTGCGCCTGTCGGCCAGTTGGCGGGATCCGGACATGACGGTCGCAGGGGACACATGGCATGATCGGGTTCCGGTTACCTGTTGGTAACCCCAACACCCCTCCCCCACCCGAAGGTCACCCCACGTGCGCACGCTCGCCCGACGAGTCCTCATACCCGGCCTGACCGCCCTCGCTCTCGCCGCCACCGGCTGCTCCTCGACCCCCCACGCCGGCGCCGCCGACCCGGCCGCCCCCGTCACCCTCGGCCCCTCCGCCGACGGCACCTCGCAGCAGCTCGACGTGGCCGCCGCCCCGCAGGGGACGCCGACCCCGGCGGCCGTGGCCCGCGCCGACGGCAAGGGCCGGACCGAGAAGTCCACCCTGAAGGTCGCCTCCTACGACAAGGCCAGCGGCCGGGCCGTGATCGCCAAGGCCCCGCAGGGATCCGGCAGTTCGCCCGCGCCCGGCAAGTCGCCCGGCAAGGCGCCGAGCGCGTCGCCCGAGGCCGACAAGCCCGTCGCGGTCGGCGACGTCATCGCCAGCGCACCGGCCCCCGGGGCCCCGGCCGGGCTGCTCGCCAAGGTCACCGAGGTCGTCGGCAAGACCGACAAGGGCACCGAGGTCAAGACCGCGTCCACCACGCTCGCCGCCGTCCTGGGTGACGACAAGGCCGACGGCAAGGTCCCCGTCGACCCGTCGGCGGTCACCGTCGAGCCCCTGATGAAGGGCGTCACCTTCTCCTGGGCCAAGGGCCAGGGCCTGACCTTCGGCCCCGAGGGTGCGAAGCTCCCCCTCGGCAACCTGCGGCTCGACGTGAACGCCGCCGTCGACACCGCCCCGGGCGCCCCCGCCTCGGCCGGCGCGTCGGTGTCCGGGTTCGTCCAGCTCGCCCCGCAGGTCGAGTTCGCGTACGACGGCAGCCCGGGCGGCGCCCCCGGCCCGCGCGGTGCCTTCCTCGGCATGAGCGGCGACTGGTCCTCGCAGTGGAAGCTCCAGGGCCGCGCCGCCGCGAGCACCGGGGCGCCCAAGCGGATCCCCTTCGCCAAGCTGCACAGCTCGCCGGTCATCCAGGTGGGCCCGGTCCCGGTCGTCGTCAACCTCGACCTGACCTGCTACATCCAGGTGGAGGCCGACGGCAGCGTGACGCTGGAGGTCCAGCAGGACGTCAAGGGCGACTTCAAGATCGGCGGCAGCTACGCCGCGGGCAAGGGCTGGACCCCCGTGAGCGCCTCGAACGTGCAGAGCACGCCGGTCAGGGCCGGCGTCACCGCCGCCGGCCGGGTCAAGGGCGCGCTCGGCGCCGAGGCCTCCGTCGGTCTCTACGGGGCCGTCGGCGTCACCGCGGACTTCGCCCCGTACCTGCGCGGCGAGGCCGACCTCAAGGCGGCCGCGTCCAGTGACGGCAAGGCCTCCGTGAGCGGCGCCTGGGCGCTCTACGGCGGCTTCGACCTGAGCGGGAACCTCCAGCTCCAGCTCTCGCTGTTCGGCACGCCCCTCTTCGAGCGCCGGATCCCGCTGGGCACCCTCAACCGCGAGTGGGCGCTCTCGACCGGCCACGTCGGGCGATAGGCGGCCACGTCGGGCGATAGCCCGCGCGATACAAGACAGCAGCCACTGCCCGGGCGCCGATGCGCCCGGGCAGTGGCATGTCGGAGAAGTCCGCGCAGGGGTCTTCTCCTCCCCCTTACCCGTCAGTACATTGACGCCATGTCTAATACGCCGCTCGCGCCCGCCCCCGTGGCGTCGGAACACGTGGACCTGAGGCCCCGGAACGTGTCCTTCGGCTGGGAGGACACCCCGCTCCACTGGCTGCCCGGCGACCCCTTCGCCGGACACATGATCAATGTGCTGCACCTGCTGCTCCCCGCCGGAGAGCGCTGGTTCGTGCACGTCTACAAGCAGGCGCTCCCGTACATCGAGGACGAGCGGCTGCGGGAGGACGTGGTCGGCTTCATCGGCCAGGAGGCCATGCACGCCACCGCGCACGACGACGTACTCCCCCACCTGAAGCGGCTGGGACTGGACCCCACCCCGTACACCGCGCAGGTCGACTGGCTGTTCGAGAAGCTGCTCGGCGACCGGACCCTGCCGCCCGGCCGGGCCCGCCACTGGTGGCTGATGGAACGGGTCGCGATGATCGCCGCGATCGAGCACTACACGGCCTTCCTCGGCGACTGGGTCCTCAACGCCGACGCACTCGACCGGCGCGGCGCCGACCCCACCATGCTGGACCTGCTGCGCTGGCACGGCGCGGAGGAGGTCGAGCACCGCTCGGTGGCCTTCGACCTCTTCATGCACGTGGACGGCAACTACCGCCGCCGGGCCCGGACCTGGGCGACCGCCTTCTCGGCACTGGTCTTCCTGTGGCAGCGCGGCGTCCGCTTCTTCATGGAGAACGACCCGCACCTGGTGGAGGGCAGGGCCTCCTTCGGGCAGTTCTTCCTGGCCGGGCAGCAGGGGGTGCTCCCGTCGACCGGGGCCATGCTGAAGTCCATCCCGAAGTACCTCTCCCGCACCTACCACCCCTCGCAGGAGGGCTCGACGGCCCAGGCGGTGGCCTACCTCGCCGCGTCCCCGGGTGCGAACGGCGGGGTGCGGGCATGAGGCGCGCCCTCGCGGTCACGGCCGTCGCGGGCGCGACCTGGGTGACCCGGCGGGCCCTGCGCCGCCGCATCGGGCGGTCCCCGCTCTGGCCGCTGCCGGCCCTGGAGACCCCGGTCTCGGGCCACTCCCCGCGCCGAGCGCTGCGCGCGCTGATCGTCTCCCGTACGGAGCCGGCGCAGGGCGTGCTGCAACTGACCCTGGAGTCACCGGACCTCCCGGCGTGGACCCCGGGCGCGCACGTGGACGTGACCCTGCCCTCGGGCCTGGTCCGCCAGTACTCGCTGTGCGGCGACCCGGCGGACGGCGGCCGGTACACCATCGCGATCCGGCTGATCGAGGACGGCCGGGGCGGCTCCCGCGAGGCGCACGCGCAGCTGGTCGAGGGCGCCGAGCTGGAGCTGCGCCCGCCGCGCAACCGCTTCGAGCTGGTCCCGGCGGCCTCGTACGTCTTCGTCGCGGGCGGCATCGGCATCACGCCGATCCTGCCGATGCTGCGGGCCGCGACGGCGGCGGACGCCGACTGGACCCTCCTCTACGGGGGACGCTCGCGCGCCGCGATGCCCTTCCTCGCCGACCTCGCGCCCTACGGCGACCGGGTGTCGGTCCTCGCCGAGGACGAGACGGGCCTGCCCGACCTGGCCCCGGTGGCCGCCGCCGGGCCCGGCACGCCGGTCTACTGCTGCGGCCCGGAGCCGCTGATGGCGGCCGTCACCGCGACCGCCGCGGATCCGGCGGCGGTGCACCTGGAGCGGTTCGCCCCGGCGGCGGAGCCCGGCCCCGGCAGGGCCTTCACGGTCGAACTGCGCCGCTCGGGACGGGCCGTCGAGGTGGCCGCGGACGAAAGCACGCTGGCCGCGGTGCGCCGGGAGCTGCCGGACACCCCGTACTCCTGCGAGCAGGGGTTCTGCGGGACCTGCCAACACCGGGTCCTGGCGGGCGCGGTGGACCACCGCGACGAGCTGCTCACCGACCAGGAGCGCGAGGACTCGATGCTGCTGTGCGTCTCGCGCGCGGAGGGGGACCGCCTCGTCCTGGACCTCTGAGTCCCGGACCTGTGAACGCGCCCCAGTAGGGTGTTCCGCATGACAACCGGGGTGCGACGCAGAATGGGTGTCGAGGAGCGGCGGCAGCAGCTGATCGGGGTTGCCCTGGAGCTGTTCAGCCACCGCTCGCCCGACGATGTGTCGATCGACGAGATCGCGGCGGCCGCGGGGATATCCCGGCCGCTCGTCTACCACTACTTTCCGGGCAAGCTGAGCCTGTACGAGGCCGCGCTGCGGCGGGCCGCCGACGAGCTGGCGCTGCGGTTCGTGGAGCCGCGGGAAGGGCCGCTCGGGGCGCGGCTGCTGCGGGTGATGGGGCGGTTCTTCGATTTCGTCGACGACCACGGGCCGGGCTTCTCGGCGCTGATGCGCGGCGGTCCGGCCGTCGGCAGCAGCCGGACGAACGCGATGATCGGCGAGGTCCGGCAGGCGGCGTACGAGCAGATCCTCACGCACCTGGGGCTGGGGCTGGAACACATTCCCGCCCGCATGGAGCTCGTGGTGCGGTCCTGGGTGTCGCTCGCCGAGTCCACCGCGCTGATCTGGCTGGAGGGGCGGCGGATCCCGCGGGGCGAGCTGGAGTTGCAGCTGGTGCACGACTTCGCGGCGCTGGCCGCGGTGAGCGCCGCGTACGACGTGGAGATGGCGGGGATCCTCGTACGGATCCTGGCCGACGAGCCCGCCGACGGGCCCTTCGGGGAGCTGGTCGGGCGGCTGGTGTCGCTGGTACCGGGCGAGGCGCCGACCGAGGCGCCGACCGAGGTGGCGGGCGAGGTGGCGGGCGAGGTGGCGGGCGAGGTGGCGGCCGGGATGGCGGTCGGGGCACCCGCCGAGGTGGCGCAGCAGCGTTGATCAGGTGTGTGACGGCCGCCCAAGATCATCGATAATGCCCGCGTGATCATTGACGACGAGATCCTGTTCCGGCCGGCCGTGGAGAAGGACGCCGGCACGCTGGTGCAGCTGTACGACCAGGCTGCCCGGTGGATGCGCAAGCACGGGATCGATCAGTGGAAGCCCGGCGACAAGGACGCCGCGCACTTCCGGTCGAAGATGCGCGAGGGCGAGGTGTGGCTCGCCGCCGACGCCGACGGGCGCGTGTGCGGGGCCTACGAGTTGTGGTGGTCCGACGAGGACGCCTGGGGGGTCCAGCCGCCCGTGGCGGGCTACGTGCACCGGCTGATGGTGGCGCGCGAGGTGGCCCCCGCCGGGGCCGGGCGGCGCCTGCTCGAACACGCCGAGCGGCGGACCGCCCGGACCGGTCGGGAACGGGCGCGGCTGGACTGCGTCTCCACCAACCCCCGGCTGCTCGCGTACTACCGGGGTGCGGGCTACCGGGTGGTCGGGGAGCTCCCCGACAAGCAGGGGAAGGACGGCAGGACCTACGGGGTGATCCTGCTGGAGAAGCGGCTGGACCGGCTCAACGCCGTGTGAAGACCGCCACGGTGCGGGCGGGGACGGTGAACTCTCCTGTCTTCGCGTCGTACGCGGACCGCTTGACGGTGGCGTCGGAGCCCGCGGCCTGCACGGGGTGCAGCCGGTGGGCGGCGCCGGCGAGGGCGGGGACGCGCTGGGTCTGTGCGGTGGGGGCCGCGTTGAAGACGACCACCAGGTCGCCCAGGGTCATGGTGATCACGCCCGGGGTCTCGTCCTTGCCCGAGAGGGGGAAGGCCAGCCGGGACTGGACGGCCTCGGTCGTGGTGAGGGCGAAGTCGGGCTCGGTGGCGCGGATCCTCAGCAGGTCGCGGTAGGCGGCCGAGGTGGCGTCGATGTCGGTGCAGGTGGGCGCCGGTCCCGTCAGGAGCGGCTTCGCGTAGAGCCACTTCGAGGCGTTGTCGGCGGCCGGGGGCAGGCCGCGGCCGAAGCCGTTGCCGTCCCGGCAGTCCCAGTGGACGGCGTTGAACCAGTCGCCGCTGTCGTAGGAGTTGCGGTCCAGGGACTTGGAGCGGAGCAGGTCGGTGCCCGCCTGGGAGAGGGCCGGGCCCTGGGAGAGGGTGGCCGTGGCCATGGCCAGGACCTGCATGCGGGCCTTGTCCGCGTTGCTCGTGGCCGGCGGGAGTTTGTAGGTCAGGGCGTCGGCGAGGGTCTCGTTGTCGTGGGCGTCGGCGTAGGCGAGGGCGTCGCCGGGGGCGGCCGCGTAGCCGGCCGGGGCGCCGTTGTAGTCCAGCTCGGAGCCCTTGATGCGGCGGCCGGTGGTGTCGGTGAAGGCGTACGAGGCGAGGTTCCCGGAGAGCCCGACCTTGATCAGGTCCTGGGCGTGCAGGAGGCGGGCCCTCTGCTGCTCGGGGGTGCCGTTGGCGGGCGAGGCGTTCGGGCTGGTGAACAGGCCGGACGCGAAGCCCTGCACGCGCGGGTCCTCGTCGAAGGGGCCGCCGCCGCGGACGGCGTCGCGGGCCCGGTCGGAGAAGGTGGCGATGCCGGTGCCGGCCATGTTCTTCTGCGTGGCCTGCACGAAGCGGGCGTCGTCGGCGATCTCGCCGAAGTTCCAGCCCTCGCCGTAGAGCACGATCTTCTTGCCGTCGACGCCGTCCTTGGCGACGGTCAGGGCGTCGAGCGCCGTGCGCACGGCCAGGATGTTGGCCTTCGGGTGGTGGCCCATCAGGTCGAAGCGGAAGCCGTCGACCTTGTACTCCTTCGCCCAGGTGACGATCGAGTCGACGACGAGGCGCCCCATCATGGCGTTCTCGGGGGCGGTGTTGGCGCAGCAGGTGGAGGTGGCGACGCTGCCGTCGGCCAGCAGGCGCTGGTAGTAGCCGGGGACGATGCGGTCCAGGACCGACTTGTCCGACTGGCCCGCGGCGACGGTGTGGTTGTAGACGACGTCCATCACCGTGCGCAGTCCGGACCCGTTGAGGGACTGGACCATCCTGCGGAACTCGACGGTGCGGGCGGTGCCGTTCGGGTCACTGGCGTAGCTGCCCTCGGGGACGGTGTAGTGCAGCGGGTCGTAGCCCCAGTTGTACGCGTCCTTCGCGGCCGCGGCGGCCACGCACGCCTGCTGCTCCTGCGAGTCGGGGGCGTACACCTTGAGGTCGCAGGCGGGCTCGGTGCGGTCGGCGGCCTTCTCCGGGACGGTGCCGATGTCGAAGGCCGGGAGCAGGTGGACGTACGAGGTCCCGGCGGCGGCCAGGTCGCGCAGGTGCCGCATGCCCGCCGAGGCGGTGTCGGTGAAGGCCAGGTACTGGCCGGGGTGCGTGCTGGTGCGGTCCAGGGCGGAGAAGTCGCGGATGTGCAGCTCCTGGATCTGCGCGGAGGTGAAGGGAACGGGGGCGGGCTTGCGCAGGGCCTTCCAGCCGGGCGGGGCGAGCTTCGGGTCGGCCAGGTCGACGGCCAGGCTGTGGACGGAGTCCGCGGTCAGCGCGGTGGAGTAGGGGTCGGTGACGAGGTTGCGGACCACCTGGCGGGTGCTGGGGGCCCAGACGGTGACGTCGTAGCGGTAGGGCTTGCCGGTCCAGGAGCGCTCGCCGCGCACCGACCAGACGCCGGTGGCGTCGTCGCGGCGCATGGCGACGGTGCGGCCGTCGAGTTCGAGGGAGACCTGCTGGGCGGTGGGGGCCCAGACGGAGAGGGTGGGGCGGCCGTCCTTGAAGACGGGGCCGAGGGAGGCGGTGGTCGCGTACAGGTCGTCGAGGACTCCGGCGAGCTGTACGCCGGTGGCGGCGAGGACCGCGCCGTTCGCGGCGCGGGCGCTCGCGACGAGCTGGCCGCGCAGGGCCTCGCGGACCCGGTCGCGGTCGCGCGGGTCGACGGGGTACGCGCCGTATGCGGCCAGGTGCGGGAACTTCTGCTTCTGGGCGGCGGTCAGCTCGGTCCGGGTTCCCAGGCGCAGCCACTGGGCGCGGCCGGTCAGGGTGCCGTTCTCGGCCTTGACGGCGCCGTCGCGGGAGGCGAGGAGCTGTACGGAGGCGGCTGCGGCGGGGGCGTTCCAGGCGAGGGTGTCGCGGTCGATCCAGACGGCCTGGGACTTGGTGGGGTCCAGGGCGGCGGCGGATCCGGCGGGCTGCGGCAGGAGGTACTTCTCCCGGCCGCCCAGCATCCACACCTCGTGGCCGGTGGCCTTCAGGTCCAGGGACTGGTCGGAGGGCAGGTCCTTCTCGTCGCCCTTGTGGAGGATGTAGCTGAGGGTGGTGGCGCCGGCCGCGAGCGGGACCTCGTAGACCGCGCCGTAGGAGTCGGTGCGGGTGGGGAGCAGCGGCTTGGACCAGTCGGTGGGGGTGGCGGCTCCGGTCCAGAGGTGCAGGCCCCAGCCGTCGTAGGCGCCGTCGGGGCGCTGGTAGTGCAGGACGGCCTTCGAGGTGTCCTGCGGCGGCTGGGCGGGGCGGTCGGTGCGGGCGGGTTCCTTGCCCTGCTCCAGCCAGATCTCGCCGGTCTTCGTCACGTCGATGGTGCGGTCGGCGGCGACGTCCTTGTTGCCGTCCTTGTCGATGACGAGGTAGCCCACGGAGGAGGCGCCGGGCTTGAGCCTGACGTACGCGAAGGCGCCGTAGGCGTCGCGGCCGGTGAAGTCGTGGCCGGCGGGCCAGGGGGTGGCTTCGCCGTCGGCTATGTCGCCCCAGGCGTACAGCCGCCAGTTCGTGTAGTCGCCGTCGGGGCGGTTGTAGTGGACGACCGCGTAGTCCCGCTGGGTGGCGGTGGGGATCTCGGTGGGCGGGGCCTGGCCGGCGGCGGACTCGGCGAGGGCGCTCGCGGTGCGGCCGGCGGAGTCGACGACGACGGCCTTGTAGCGCAGGGCGGTGCCGGCCGGGGTCTTGGCGTCGAGGTGCTGGGTGACCTTGTAGGGGGCGTGGTCGGCGGTGCCGAGGACCTCCCACTTGGCGTTGCCGGTCTGGGCGGCGAAGACGACCCGGTTCTGGCCGCCGCCGGTGATGTCGGCGGAGAGCTCGACGGTGCCGGTGGCACCGGGCGCGGGGGCCTTCAGGGTCAGGGCGGGCTTGGCGGTGGGCTTGGCGGCGGGGGCCACGGCCCGGAGGACGACGGAGCCGAGGGCGGGGACGGGGACGGTGAGCTTGCCGGCCGCCGAGGCGCGGATCAGCGCGGTGCCGCCGTAGAGGGTGCGGTACTGGGCGCCGGCCGGGGCGTCGATCTCGACGGTGCGGGGTGCGGCGCCGTTGTTGGCGGCGACCAGGTACTCGGTGCGGGTCTTGGTGTCGGTGCGGGCGAAGGCGTAGACGGAGCCGTCGGAGAAACGTTCGCTCTGAACGCCGTCCCGCAGGGCCGGGTGCGCCTTCGTCAGCTTGGAGAGAGCACTGATCTGCTCGTAGAGCGGGTGTCCCGGATCGTAAGCATCGCTCGCATGTGTGCGCACCGTTCCGAGCTGGTCGTCGTCCAGGTAGTCGGCGACCTGCGAGGCGAACAGCGGCTGCCGGGCGTCCTTGTCGCCGCCCGCACCCGTGAAGCCCTGCTCGTCACCGGAGTAGATCACCGGGTTGCCCCGGGAGAAGAACATCAGCTCGTTGGCGAGCCGATAGCGGTCCAGCAGCTCCTGCTCCCCCGCCCCCGGCCGGTCCTGCTTCAGGAAGGTCGCGAAGCGGCCCATGTCGTGGTTGCCGAGGAAGGTCACCTGCTCGTAGGCGTTGGCCTTCCCCGAGGTGTACCGGTAGTCGTCACCCAGTACGGAGGCCAGCCGGCCGGCTCCCGCGCCCTGGGAGGCGTACGCGCGGATCGCGTCCTGGAGCGGGAAGTCGAGGGTGGCGTCGAGCTTCCCGCGCGTCACGTACGGGGAGGTGACGGCGGTGTCGGCGGAGTAGACCTCGCCGAACATGAAGAAGTCGTCGCGGCCGCGCTTCGCCGCGTAGGTGTCGAGGGCCGTCGCCCACTGCGTCCAGAACTCGGTGTTGACGTGCTTGACCGTGTCGATCCGGAAGCCGTCGATCCGGAAGTCCCGGACCCACTTCTCGTAGATCTTCTCCATCCCGCCGACCACCTCGGGACGCTCGGTCCACAGGTCGTCGAGGCCGAAGAAGTCACCCTGGTCGGAGGACTCGCCCGCGAAGGTCGAGTCGCCGCGGTTGTGGTACATCGTCGGGTCGTTGAGCCAGCCCGGCACCTTGAGGTTCTTCTTCGCGTCGGGCACGAAGGGCGTCCTCGGGAAGGACTCGCCGTCCACCTTCGGGAACTTCGCCTTCCCGTCGGCATAGTCCTGGTCCTCGAACGGCACCCCGTCCTTCGTCAGATAGGGGAACGCCCCCTTCGACAGGTACGAGTACGACGCCTCGCGGTAGTCCACGACATCGGCGGTGTGGTTGGTGATGACGTCGAAGAAGACCTTCATCCCCTTCCCGTGCGCCTTGTCGATCAGCCGCTCCAGATCGGCGTTGGTACCGAAGTGCGGGTCGACCTGGGTGAAGTCGGTGATCCAGTAGCCGTGGTAGCCGGCGGAGACGTCGGCCCCCTTGCCCTGCACCGGCTGGTTCTTGAAGATCGGCGCCAGCCAGATGGCCGTGGTGCCGAGCCCGTGGATGTAGTCGAGCCGGTCGGTGAGCCCCTTGAGGTCGCCGCCCTGGTAGAAGCCCTTGTCCGTGGGGTCCAGGCCGGTCTCCAGACGCGAGCCGGTCAGCCCGCCCCGGTCGTTGCGCGGGTCACCGTTCGCGAACCGGTCCGGGAGCACGAAGTAGAACTGCTCCCGGGTCAGGTCGTGCCGGGCCGGTTCGGCGGCCAGTTTCGCGTCGGAGGGCGGGGCGGGCGGCCCGGTGGTGGCGGCCGCGGCGGGAAGGGCGGGCAGGAGCGTCACGGCCAGGGCGGCGGCGAGCACTCCTGCGGCAGGGCGTATCAAGGCAGGTCTCCTTGTGTACGTGTCGCATGGATGAGGGCCGCCCGGCCTGGCGGGGATGATGGTGCCGGGCGGCCCTGGTCGGTGGAGCGGCGGCTCAGCTGCGCCAGGTGTCGGTCAGCGTGACCCTGCCGCTCGCGGGCACGGTGGCGGTGCGGTTGGCTCCGCTCTCCCACGTGACGTTTCCGGCGGCGTCCTTGCGGAGGTACTTGTACGAGAACGCGGTGCCGGCCGGAAGCGTCACGTCGAGCTTCCAGACGGGATAGGCCGCCGGGTCGAGCTTCAGGGCGCCACCGGTGTTCCAGCCGCCGAGCTCGGCGCGGTCACCGGTGACGTAGATGTTCTGCCCGGGCACGGTGGTGGCGTTGACGCCGAAAGCGGCCCCTGCGGACCCCGCCGGGCTTCCGGAGCAGGTACGGGCCCCGGTGTGCAGGGCGAGAGCCGTCCCCGCGGCGACCGTGGCGGTGAACTGCCCGCCCGAGCCGACCGTGACGGTCCGCCCGCTCTGCACGTCGCAGTAGTCGCCGCCGGGGAGGGAGGTCTGGAAGGTCCGGGTGAGGGCGGAACCCTCGTGGTTGATCGCGACGTACGCCTTGGTGCCGCGGCCGAAGGCGATCTGGTCGCCGCCGTTGTCCCACCAGTTCGTGACACCCTGACCGCGGGCCGCGTTCCGGAAGGCGACCATGGAGGAGATCTCCCGCCAGGCGTGCTGGCACTTCCAGCCGTCCGCGTAACAGGCGCTCACAGAGCCACCGTTGGGCGGTCCGGCGTCCTTGTCGGTCCACTCGTAGCCGGAGTGCACATCGGGCGACCCGTAGGGCCAGGCCAGCGCGAACACGTTGGCCAGCGTGTAGGCGGAACCGTCCTTGTAGCTGAGGGTGTCGCCGCCGCGCTCGGTGTCGTGGTTGTCGACGAAGACCCCGGCCTGCCCGCTCGCCATGTACCCCCAGGCCTCACCGAAGTTCTTCAGGTGGGCGAGGTTCTCGTTCTGGAAGACGCGCTTGAGGTCCCGGGCGTACCGGAACTCCTGCACGTCCCCGTTCCCGAGGTACTCGCCGGGCGAGACGGCCTCGCCGGCCCCGTATATCGCCTCCTGCTTCCAGTAGACGCCCGGGTTGGTCAGCCGGGACTTGATG
Source organism: Streptomyces avidinii (assembly GCF_045161815.1). NCBI lineage: Bacteria > Bacillati > Actinomycetota > Actinomycetes > Kitasatosporales > Streptomycetaceae > Streptomyces > Streptomyces avidinii. The sequence continues at coordinate 6,088,085 of NZ_CP108863.1, read as the reverse complement.
TCGGCGAGGTCGGCGGAGGGCATGTGCTTGGCGGCGTCGATCCGGAATCCGTCCACGCCGAGCGACAGCAGGTCGTTCAGGTACCCGGCGATGCGCCCGCGCACGTAGTCCTCACCGGTGTCCAGGTCGGCGAGCTGCACGAGCTCGCAGTTCTGGATGTTGCCCCGGTCCTGGTAGTTGGAGATCGTCGCGCGGCAGTCGTCCATGTCGGCGCCCGAGTAGAGCCCGGGGTAGCCGTATTTCGTGTACGAAGACCCCCCGGTCCCGGTGAGGGTGGCGCCCGGGTCCGCGGGGCCGGCCATGTGGTTGATGACGGAGTCGACGACGACCTTCACACCGGCGGCGTGGCAGGTGTCGACCATGGCCTTGAAGGCGGCCCGGTCGCCGAGCCGACCGGCGATCCGGTAGCTGACGGGCTGGTACGAGGTCCACCACTGCCCGCCCTGGACGTGCTCCTGGGGAGGCGAGACCTGCACGTACCCGTACCCCGCGGGCCCCAGGGAATCGGTGCAGGCCTTGGCGACGGAATCGAAGCGCCACTCGAACAGGACGGCGGTGACGTCCTTCTCGCCGGGCGGCGCGGCGGCGGCCTGCGGCCCGACGGCGGTGAGCGCGGCGGCGGCGAGTGCGGTGGTGGCGCAAAAGGTTGCAGCTCTGACGGCTCTGGCAGGCATGCGGGGGGCCTCCTGGCGGAAGAGGTGGGGATTGGAGCGACCGTAGGGGCCAGGTAGGAGCCCTGCAAGAGTTTGCGCAAGAGATTGCAGAATTGTTTCCGAGGCGTGTCCTGCTGGACGGCGGACTCCCTCGACTCCGGCCCCGGCGCGCCGAGTTCACCTGCTCAGGACGCCGCCACGGCACCCTCGCCGGGCCGGGCACGGACCGCCCACCGGACGGACGGAGCCCGCGGCCGGCCTCACCCGCGGCCCGCGTCGCACCGGGCGGAGTGCGCCGGGGAAGGAAAGCATTCCGTCGCACCGCAGGAGATATTTTTGGACCGGCGACAATAACTCGATCTCAATTCCTGCCCGATTACGGCCGGGATCGGCTCAACGAGCCTTTCTCGAAAGGGATCGGCCGCTGCGACAACGCCCCGGAATCAGCGCGGTATGCCTTCAATGACACGCGCCGTCGACGGAAGGCTGGAGACGAATGGTCGGGCGAAGGAATTTCCTCATGGCCGGTGCCGCCGGGGGTGCGGCGATGCTCTCGGGCAACGGTGCCGGAGCACAGGCGCACGCGGATCCCGGTCCCGGCCGTCATCACGGCCACACGCCGGGGCCCGACGACGCCCCGGTGCCGAAGACGCCGAGTCCTACACGACCCTGGACCCGGACCGCGTCAAGCGCAACGAGGCCATCTGCGCGTACACCAACCACGAACGCGCGTCCATGCTCTGGTACCACGACCACGGCATGGGGATGACCAGCGTCAACGTCTACGCGGGTCTGGCCGGCCTGTACCTCATCCGCGACCCCGCCGACGAGCGGCTCGGGCTGCCGCAGGGCGAGTTCGAGGTCCCGCTCATCCTGCAGGACCGGACCTTCCACCCGGACGGCAGACTCGCCTACACCATGACCCAGCAGGAGGGCGAGGACACCCCGGTCGTCAACGGCAAGGCGTACCCCTTCCTGGCCGTGGAGCCGCGGCGCTACCGGCTGCGCATCCTCAACGCCTCGAACGAGCGTTTCTGGCGGCTGAGGTTCGACCCGCCCCGGGACGTGGTGCTCCAGCCCAATCTTCCGTTCTGGCTGATCGGCACCGACGGCGGATTCCGCGCTCCGCTGCAAATGCTGAATTTCCTGATCGGGCCGGCCGAACGGTACGACCTGATCGTCGACTTCAGTCGGCTGCCGATGGGATCGAAGGTGACGCTGACGAACTACCACGCGCCGGTGCATTACCCGGGCGTGCCCGGTCAGGGACCGGAAATCTCGGAAGTCATGCAGTTCCAGGTCACCAAACCGCTGTCCGGTGCGGACCGGACGACGCCGCCGCCGAAGCTGAAGCTGCCGGCGGTCGTGCCCAACGAACCGGAACCGCAGATCCACCGGCGGGAATGGGTCGTCTACCAGCACAAGCTCTTCAGCACCATGTCGTTCAACGCGGTGCCCTTCATGGAGCCGTCCCAGGACTTCATCAAGGCGGGCGCGAAGGAGATCTGGGAGTACGTCAACCCCAACCACGACGCCCACCCGATGCACGTCCACCTCGTCAACTTCCAGGTGCTGAACAGGCAGCCGATCGACGCGGCCGCCTACCAGGCGGATTACGAGAAGTGGATCGACGGCGGCCGCAAGGCGGCGGACAAGCCGGTGCTGGCGAACTACTTCACCGGTCCTCCGATCCCGCCGGACCCGGACGAGGCCCTGTCCTACAAGGACACGTTCAAGTCCTATCCGGAGACGGTGACCAGAATCATCACCGATCCGTGGAGCCCGCCGATGGAGCCGATCGCGTCGATCCCGAACAGCGGAACCGAGCTCCCGGCGACGTACGTCCACCACTGCCACCTGCTGGAACACGAGGACGACGACCTGATGCGCCCGTTCACCATCGTCGACCCCGACGCCCCCCTCCCCGCACCGGGCGACGACGGCGGCCACGGGGGCCACGGGGGCCACGGGGGCCACGGGGGCCACGGCCACTGAGGCATCGATCTGCCGCGGACACTCGGGTAGCCTGCACCCTCGGCAATTGAACTCGTTCAAACCAAGGGGTCACATGGGTGGGACACAACGCCGGCCGGACATCGCGCTGTGTTGGGCGCTCGGCATCGAGGCGGTGGGGCTGCTGGTGGGATTCGGGCTCGCCGAACCCACCAGCCTTCGACCCGACCACTCCAGCGGCCTGCTCGCCATGTGCGTACTGCTCATCGCCGGGTGCGGGTCGTTCATAGCCCTCGTGCTCGCACTGGCGCACCGGCGATCCGGTCCGGCCTGGTGGGCGGCCGCTTCCACGATTGCCCTGCTGGCGGTCCTGATGATGCTGATGGAGTCGGGGATGGGGGACTGGTTCACCGGGTGCGCCGTAGCACTGCTCGCGATTCCCGCAGGCGCCGTCGTGAGCCTCCGACGTGCGTCCCGGCACGCGCCGGAAGGTGGCGCCGGAGCAGGCGCCACGCCCGGCGGTGACATCGGGAAGGCCGCGACGGCCCTGGCCGCTGTCGCACTGGTGGCCTCGCTGTCCATGGGCGGGGGGATGGAGGACGTGGACTTCGCCGGAACCTGGACCGCCGATCGGCACGACCTCACCCTCACCCTGACCGACAGCCGGCTTGGAGACGGGCAGTACACCCTGCAGCGGGAAGGGTGCTCGGAGGAGGGCTCCTGGACTCTGGACAACCCGGCGGTGACGACCTCGGTCAAAGCCCGGCTGCACCAGGACACGGCGACCACCGCGTGCCTCCCCGGCACCAACAGCGTCATGCTCTACATAGCGGGCGGCACAGTGGCCGCCCCGATCCTCGACCTCAGGGGCCCGGACGGCACGAGGTGGACCCTCACGCGGGATTAGCGGAGGCCGGGGCGGCTGCGGCGGGCAGGAGCCGGGCGGGCCGGGCCGGGCAACGCCCGCTCGCGAGCGGGGTGCCGAGGGACCGGTCATCCCGCCCGCCGAAGCCTACGGCGCCTCCGCCGTCGAGCCGCGGACCACCAGTTCCGGCTGGAAGACGTACTCCGTGCGCTGGACCGGGGTGCCCGACACCGCCTCCAGGAGGGCACCCACCGCCGCCGTCGCCATCGCGCGTACCGGCTGGCGGACCGTCGTCAGCGGCGGGTCCGTGAACGCGATCAGCGGGGAGTCGTCGAAACCGACCACCGATACGTCCTGCGGCACCCGCAGCCCGCGCTCGCGCACCGCGCGGATGACACCGAGCGCCATCGGGTCGCTGCCGCACACGATGCCCGTGCAGCCGCGGTCCAGCAGGGCCATGCCGGCCGCGTGCCCGCCCTCCACCGTGAAGAGCGTGCGCTGGATCAGCCCGTCCTCCTCGGCCGCCGGCAGGGCGGTGAGGAAGCCCTGCTCCTTGCGGGCCGACGGCACGTACCGCGTCGGCCCGATCGCGAGTCCGATGCGGCGGTGCCCCAGGTCCTGCAGGTGCCGTACGGCCATGTCGGCCGCCGCCCGGTCGTCCGGGGAGATGAACGGGGCATTCACCTGCTCGTTGAAGCCGTTGATCAGAACGAACGGCACCCCGCGCGCCGCCAGTCTCTGGTAGCGCGCGGGGTCCGCGTGGGCGTCGGCGTGCAGGCCCGACAGGAAGACGATCCCGGTGACCCCGCGCTCCTCCAGCTGTTCCACCAGTTCGTCCTCGGTGGCCCCGCCCGGCGTCTGCGTGCACAGCACCGGCGTGTACCCGTGCCCGGCCAGCGCCTGCTCTATGACCTGCGCGAACGCCGGGAAGATCGGGTTGGTGAGCTCCGGGATGAGCAGCCCGACGAGCCCGTTGCTGCGGCGTTTGAGCCGTACGGGCCGCTCGTATCCGAGCAGGTCGAGCGCGGCCAGCACCTTGTGCCGGGTGCCGGCCGCCACGCCCGGTTTGCCGTTGAGCACACGGCTGACGGTCGCCTCGCTGACCTCGGCCTGCGCGGCGATGTCCGTCAGCCTGAGAGGGGAAGTCACCCCTGCCACCACACCGTGCAGTCCGCCGGAAGGACGTCGGGCTCGCCGAGTTCACCGCTGGCGAGCAGGACCGTGCCCGGTGCGGGCAGCCGTACCGGCTCGTCGGTGGTGTTCACGGTGCAGACGAAGTCGCCGCGCCGGAAGGCCAGTACGCCGGCCGGGGCGGGCAGCCACTCGACGGCGTCGCCCGGGCCCAGCGCCGGGTGCGCGCGCCGCACCCGCAGCGCGGAGCGGTAGAGCTCCAGCGTGGAGTCGGGGTCGCCGGTCTGCGCCTCCACGCTCAGCCCGGCCCATTCCGCGGGCTGCGGCAGCCAGCTGCCGCCCGTCCCGAAGCCGTACGGGGCCCGGTCGCCGCTCCACGGGATCGGTACGCGACAGCCGTCGCGGAGCCCGTCCTGGCCGTTCGCCTTGAAGAAGGAGGGGTCCTGGCGCACCTCGTCCGGGAGGTCCACCACCTCCGGGAGGCCGAGCTCCTCGCCCTGGTAGACGTACGCCGACCCGGGCAGGGCCAACATCAGCAGCGCGGCGGCGCGGGCCTTCTCCAGGCTGCCGAAGCGGGTGCGGTGGCGGACCACGTCGTGGTTGGAGAGCACCCACGTCGTCGGGGCGCCGACGGGCCGCATCGAGTCGAGCGACTCGTCGATGGTGGCGCGCAGCGCTTCGGCGTCCCAGCCGGTGTTCAGGTAGTGGAAGTTGAAGGCCTGGTGCAGCTCGTCGGGGCGCAGGTACAGGGCGGTGCGGTCGGCGCTGGGGGTCCAGGCCTCGGCGACGCCGATGCGGTCGCCCGCGTACTCGTCGAGGACCAGGCGCCAGGAGCGGTAGATCTCGTGGACGCCGTCCTGGTCGAAGAAGGGCAGCACCTGGTTGCCGAGCAGCTTGAGCTGCTCGTCGCGGCCGAGGTCGGGCAGGCCGGGGGCCTTGACCAGGCCGTGCGCGACGTCGATGCGGAAGCCGTCGGCGCCGAGGTCGAGCCAGAACCGCAGGATGGATCGGAACTCGTCCTGTACGGCGGGGTGTTCCCAGTTGAAGTCGGGCTGCTCGGGGGCGAAGAGGTGCAGGTACCACTCGCCGTCCGCGACCCGGGTCCAGGCCGGACCGCCGAAGATCGACTCCCAGTCGTTGGGCGGCAGCTCTCCGGAGGCCCCCTGCCCGGGGCGGAAGTGGAAGCGCTCGCGCAGCGGGGTGCCGGGGCCTTCGCGCAGTGCCTGCTTGAACCATTCGTGCTGGTCGGAGCAGTGGTTCGGGACGAGGTCCACGATGATGCGCAGGCCCAGTTCGTGGGCTTCGCGGATCACGGCGTCGGCGTCGTGCAGGGTGCCGAACATCGGGTCGATGGCCCGGTAGTCGGCGACGTCGTAGCCGGCGTCGGCCTGCGGGGAGGCGTAGAAGGGGCTGAGCCAGACGGCGTCGACGCCCAGCTCCTTGAGGTAGGGCAGGCGGCTGCGGATGCCTTCGAGGTCCCCCATGCCGTCCCCGTTGGAGTCGGCGAAGCTGCGCGGATAGACCTGGTAGATCACCGCTTCTCTCCACCAGCCGGGCTGCGTGCCGGTGGAGGTGGGGAGTGCGTCGGCGAGGTGCTGGGTCATGGTGTCCTTGGAGAGATCGGGCCGGGGGTGAGAAGGGGCAGGCTCGGGTGGTCAGCCCTTGGTGGCGCCTGCCGTCATCCCGGCGACGAGGTGACGCTGGGCGAAGACGAAGAAGATCGCCGCGGGGATCGCGATGAGGACCGAAGCGGCGCTCATGGCTCCCCAGTTGGAGGTGTACTGCGTGACGAAGGTCTGCAGGCCGCCGGCCAGGGTGAGGTTCTCCTCGCCGACCATGAAGGCGGAGGCGTACGCGACCTCGCCCCAGGCGGTGATGAAGGCGTAGAAGCCGGTGACGGCCAGGCCGGGCTTGGCGAGCGGCAGGATGAGGCGCCAGAAGGTGCCGAAGGGGTTGAGCCCGTCGACGCGGCCGGATTCGTCGATCTCCACCGGGATGGTGTCGAAGAAGCCCTTCATCATCCAGGCGCAGAACGGCACGGCGATGGTGAGGTAGGTGATGATCAGGCCGAGCGGCTGGTTGAGCAGGCCGAGGTCGCCCATCAGGTTGTACAGCGGCACGATGAGGATCGCCATCGGGAACATCTGCGTGATGAGCAGGGTCCACATCAGCGGCCGCATGCCGGGGAACTTGAAGCGGCTGACCGCGTATCCGGTGGTGGCGGCGATGAAGACACCGAGGACGGTGGTGACGCCGGCGACCAGGACGGAGTTGGCGAACCAGCTGAGGAAGTGGCTCTGCTCCAGCAGGTTCGTGTAGTTGCTGAAGCTCGGTTCCTTGACGAAGTCGGTGGTGACCGCGTGCTTGGCCGGCTTGAGCGAGGTCAGCACGATCCACAGCACCGGGAAGACGGCGATCACGGACGCCACGACGAGGGTGGCGTGCAGGCCGACGGAGGCGAGCGGGGAACGGCTGCCCCGGCCGCGGGCGGTGGTCGTACGGGCGTCGGTCGCGGTGGACATGGTCACCACACCTCTCCCTGCTTGCGCAGCGAGCGCCGGTAGACCAGCGCGAAGATCATGAGCAGGGCGAGGATCAGGACGCCCCACGTGGCCGAGCCGGCGAAGTCGCGCGGGCTCGACACGAACGCCTCGCGGAAGGCCTGGGTCACCAGGATCTCGGTGGAGTCGCCGGGTCCGCCCCGGGTGAGCAGGAAGATCACCGGGAACATGTTGAAGGTCCAGATGGTGGAGAGCAGGATCACCGTCATGCTCACCGCGCGCAGTCCGGGCAGGGTGATGTGCCGGAAGCGCTGCCAAGCGCTGGCGCCGTCCATCTCGGCCGCCTCGTAGAGCTCGCCGGGGATCGACTGCAGGCCGCCGAGCAGGGCGACCATCATGAAGGGGACGCCGAGCCAGACGTTGACGGCGACGACCGAGAACTTGGCCCAGGTGGGGTCGTCGAGCCACGGGATCGCGGCGATGCCGCCACCGTCGAGGATCTTGTTGAGGATGCCGTTGTCGCGGTTGAAGAGGAACCGCCAGGCGAAGACGGAGACGAAGCCGGGGACGGCCCAGGGCAGGATGAGCGCCATCCGGTAGGCGGCGCGGCCCCGGAAGTCCCGGTTGAGCATGTTGGCCAGGATCAGACCGAGCGTGAAGGTGATGGACACGCACGCGACGGTCCACATCACCGTCCACACCAGCCGCTGCAGGAACACCGGGTCGCCGAGCACGGCCACGTAGTTGTCGAGTCCGACGAACTCGTACGTGGCCTCGATGTGCCGGGCGCCGATGGTGCGCGAGACGTTGCGCTCGGTGGCGTCGGTCAGAGACAGGTAGACGCCCCGGACCAGCGGCCAGCCGATGATCACGCCGAGGACGAGCACCACCGGGGCGACCATGGCCCAGGCGTACCAGTGCGTGCCGACGGCGCGCCGGAGGCCGGACGCGCCTTTCCCACCGCGGGCACCGCCGCGGTTACCGCTGTCGCTGTCAGTCCTGCGGCTCCGGCCGCGGGCGGCGACGTCGTTCTCGACGTCGTCGCCCGCGGCCTTCGCCACCGACTGGCTGGTGTGAGCAGCCATGGTTTCGTTACTTCCAGCCCTTGAGGATCTTGCGGAACTCGACGCCGGCCGCCTTGGCCGCGTCCTCCGGGCTCGACGCCCCGGTGATCGCCTTGGTGTATTCGACCTTCAGCGGCTCGAAGAGGGAGCCGTTCTCCGGGATCCAGGCGCGCTCGACGGCCTTGTCCACGGCCGGCTTGAAGAACTGGACCATCTCGTTGCCCTTGACGTCCGGCTGCTCGTAGGCGGCGGTCCGGGTCGGGAGCAGGCTGAGCTCCTTGGTCGACTGCACCTGGACCTCCTGCGAGGTCATGTACTCGACGAAGGCGTGCGCGGCGGCGGTGTTCTTGGAGCCGGCGTAGACGCCGAGGTCGTGGCCGCCCTGCGGGGCACCGGCCTTGGCCGAGCCGGCCGGGACGGCGGCGATGCCGAGGTTGGCCTTGTCCTTGAACTGGTCGCCGGCGTAGGTGTCGGCGACGGCCCACGGGCCGTTGATCATCATGGCGGCCTCGCCGGTCTTGAAGGCCGTCTGCATGTTGGTGTAGCCGTCGGTTGCGTTGGTGATCGCCGCACCGGAGCTGACCAGGTCGCGGGCGGTCTTGAAGGCCTTGACGCCCGCCTCGTTGTCGACGGTGACCGTCTTGTTCTTCGCGTCGACGAGGTCGCCGCCCTCGCCGTAGATCAGCGGGAGGAACCAGTAGGAGTCGTCGCCGCGCAGGTAGAGAGCGGCCTTGCCGGTCTTCGCCTTGATGGCCTCGGCGGCGGTCTTCAGCTCCGCCAGCGTCTTGGGGGGCTGGACGCCGGCGTCGGCGAGCATCTTCTTGTTGTAGAAGAGGCCGAGGCTGTCGATGACCTGCGGGACGGCGTAGGTCTTGCCCTCGAACTTGCCGCTGGCCGCGGCCTGCGGGAGGAACTCGGCGTCGACCTTCTTCGCCGTCTCGGCCGGGACCTCGTCGAGGTAGCCCAGCGAGGCGAAGTCCGCGACCCAGCCGACGTCGGCGCGGATGACGTCAGGCGCGTCGGAGCCGCTGCTGAAGGCGTTCTTGACCTTGTTCTGCGCGTCGCCGTACGGGACGTTGACGTACTTGACGGTCACCTTCGGGTGCTTCGCCGTGAACCCCTCGGCGATCTTCTGGAAGCTGGCCTTCTCGGCGTCGTTCGAGGTGTCCCACCACGTGACCGTGCCGGAAAGCTCGCCGCCTGCCTTGGTGCCGTCGGCCGCGTCCTTGTCGTCCCCACCGCAAGCCGTTGCCGCGAGCGCCAGGGTCGCGACCAGCGCGGTGGCCGCTATGCCACGCCGCATATGAACTCCTTCGATGATCCCGGCCGCGCCTCGCGGTCCCGAGTTGCCAGGAACGTAACAAGACTGAAAGAGGACCGAAAGAGCTTGCGCAAACTTTCTGCAAGCGGAGGCGATCGTTACATCCGTGTGTCCGTACGGTTGCCGCAGCTTGCTGTTAGTTCGAGTCACCTTCGACTGCCCGGGCCCGCAACCAGGGGGCATGTACCCGCGTTGACCCCGATATGACCCACGACTCGACGGCCGTCCAGCTTGCAAGCTCTTCCAGCAACGCGACCGCGAGCGGTGGCGGCTGGTGGCGCGATGCCGTCATCTACCAGGTGTACGTACGATCCTTCGCCGACAGCGACGGAGACGGCATCGGCGACCTCCGCGGGGTCCGCTCCCGCCTCCCCCACCTCGCCCGGCTCGGGGTCGACGCCGTGTGGCTCACCCCCTTCTACGTCTCCCCGCAGGCGGACGGCGGCTACGACGTCGCCGACTACCGGGCCGTCGACCCCCTCTTCGGGGACCTCTCCGACGCCGACGAGCTGGTCCGCGCCGCGCACGCGCTCGGGCTGCGGGTCATCGTCGACGTGGTGCCGAACCACACCTCCGAGCAGCACCCGTGGTTCCGCGCCGCCCTCGCCGGGGAGCCGGGGGCCCGCGGGCGCTACCACTTCCGCCCGGGGCGGGGGGCTTCCGGGGAGCTGCCGCCCAACGACTGGGAGTCGATCTTCGGCGGCCCGGCCTGGACCCGGGTGCCGGACGGCGACTGGTACCTGCACCTCTTCGCCCCCGAGCAGCCGGACCTCGACTGGGACCACCCCGAGGTCGCCGCCGAATTCGCCTCCGTCCTGCGCTTCTGGCTCGACCTCGGCATCGACGGCTTCCGCATCGACGTCGCCCACGGCATGGTCAAGGCCCCGGGCCTGCCGGACATCGGCCGCGGCGCCCAGGCCACCCTGATCGGCACCGAGCCGCTCCCCTTCTTCGACCAGGACGGGGTCCACGAGATCCACCGCTCCTGGCGCCGCCTCCTGGACTCCTACGGGGACGGGCGGATCGGGGTGGCCGAGGCCTGGGCGCCGACCTCCGAACGGCTCGCCCTGTACGTGCGCCCCGACGAACTGCACCACGCCTTCAACTTCCGCTTCCTCAACTGCCCGTGGGACCCCACCGCGATGCGCACCGTCATCGACGAGTCGCTGGCCGCCACCACCGCCGTCGGCGCCCCGACCACCTGGGTGCTGTCCAACCACGACGTCGTGCGCCATGTGACCCGGTACGGCGGCGGGGCCCGCGGCCTGGCCCGGGCCCGGGCGGCCGCGCTGCTGATGCTGGCCCTGCCCGGGTCGGCGTACGTCTACCAGGGCGAGGAGCTCGGCCTGCCGGAGGTGGCGGACCTCCCGGACCGGCTCCGCCGGGACCCGGCCTTCCGCCGCGGGCGCCGTCAGCAGTGGGCCACGGCCGACCCGGCGGGGCCGGAGCGGGAGGCCGACGGGGCCGGCTCCCCTGCCCCCGACGCCTCCGGACCCCGGGCCACCACCCCCACCGGGCCGGGGTCCGGGGTCGCGTCCGGGCCCGCGGCCGGGCCCTCGGCCGCGTCCGGGCCCGCGGCCGCATCCGGGAGCGGGCGCGGGTCCGACCCCGATGGCACGACCCCGCCGGAGGCTCCCGGACAGGACGGGCTCCGCGACGGCTGCCGGGTGCCGCTGCCCTGGTCCGGCGACCGGGCCCCGTACGGCTTCGGGCCGGCCGGCAGCTGGCTCCCGCAGCCCGCCGGCTGGGGCGACCTCAGCGTCGCCGCCCAGACCGGCGACCCGCACTCCACGCTGGAGCTGTACCGGGCCGCGCTGGAGCTGCGCCGGGCGATGCCGGGGCTGGGCGCGCCCGAGGCGGGGACGGGGAGCGGGGAGGGGGCCGGGCCGGAGGGCGGGCCGGAGGCGGGGGCCGGCCCCGACGGGTCGGCCGAAGGCCCGTACCCGTGCGGGATGCGCTGGCAGTCCGCCCCCGAGGGGGTGCTCCTCTTCACCCGCCCCGGCTTCGCCTGCACCCTCAACAGCCGCCCCGACCCGGTGGAACTTCCCGCGCCCGGACGTCCCGTACTCTCCAGCGCCCCGGTGGAGACCGACGGGCGGACCGTCCGGCTTCCGCCGGAATCGTGCACCTGGTGGTCATGGTGAACGTCCGACCGGTACAGTCCAATCCCGTGACCGCACGGCTAGCCGACATCGCAGCCCAGGCGGGGGTCAGCGAAGCCACAGTCAGCCGCGTGCTCAACGGCAAGCCCGGTGTGGCCGCAGGCACCCGTGAATCCGTGCTGGCCGCCCTCGACGTACTCGGCTACGAGCGGCCCGTGAAGCTGCGCCAGCGCAGTGCGGGGCTCGTCGGTCTGATAACTCCGGAACTGGACAACCCGATCTTCCCGGCGCTCGCCCAGGTCATCGGCCAGGCCCTGACCCGGCAGGGGTACACGCCGGTGCTGGCCACGCAGACGCCCGGCGGGTCCACCGAGGACGAGCTGACCGAGATGCTGGTCGACCGCGGGGTCTCCGGGATCATCTTCGTCTCCGGCCTGCACGCCGACACCACGGCCGACATGGGCCGCTACGACCAACTCCGCGGACAGGGCGTCCCGTACGTCCTGATCAACGGGTTCTCCGACAAGGTGCAGGCCCCCTTCGTCTCCCCCGACGACCGGGCCGCGATGGTCCTCGCCGTCACCCACCTGACCGCGCTCGGGCACACCCGGATCGGGCTCGCGGTCGGGCCGAAGCGGTTCGTGCCGGTCCTCCGCAAGATCGAGGGCTTCCGGCTCGGCATGAAGGAGCGGCTCGGGCTCGGCGAGGCCGAGGTCGAGGAGCTGATCCAGCACTCCCTCTACTCGCTGGAGGGCGGCCAGGCCGCGGCGGCCGCGCTGATCTCGCGGGGCTGCACGGCGGTGGTGTGCGCGAGCGACATGATGGCGCTCGGTGCGATCCGTGCGGCCCGGCAGCAGGGGCTGCGGGTGCCGCAGGACGTGTCGGTGGTCGGCTTCGACGACTCCCCGCTCATAGCGTTCACCGACCCGCCGCTGACCACCATCCGCCAGCCCGTGCAGGCGATGGGGCAGGCGGCCGTCCGCACCCTGCTGGAGGAGATCGGCGGCACGCCGGCCCCGCACAGCGAGTTCGTCTTCCTACCCGAACTGGTGGTGCGCGGCTCCACGGCCTCGGGCCCGGGCCAGCGCCGCCGGGACTAGTACGTCTCTCCCGGTACGCCACCGGCGCGATGATCATCGCGCCGTTCTCCACGCCGATCATGGGCATCGCCCCCGGTGCTGTGCAGCGCCGCCGCTCCACGGCCGTCGCCTTCGTGGCGCTCGGCGGCCTCCTGGTGCTCCTGATCGGCGCGGCCGTCACCGGCGTCGGCGCGCAGTCCAGGACCTTCTACGTCCACGTGCGCAGCCCCGGTGGCCTCCCGCCGATCGAGGACCTCCTCGCGGACCTCGAGGGGCAGGTCCCCGACGGCCTGCCCATCGTCGTCGACGCCACCCGGGGGCAGCAGATCATCGCCGGGAAGGTGGGAGAGCAGCCGGGACCCGGGTTGTCTCCGGTCCCGTGTCGTACCCAAGGCGGACCAGAGGCGCCGAAGACCGTCCCGAGGGATGATCGGAGGCGAGAACGCATCTGGCAGACTCTCTCCCCATGGGTGAATCGAGCGTGAAGACACTGGAAACCCGGACGGATGTCTCACCACCCACCGTGGCCGAGACCGAGACCCGTCCGGGGTCCGAGCGCACCCTGTTCTCCCGGTTGCGTGCTCCTCGACGGCCGCGTATCTGGTTCGAGGTCCTGCTCATCGCGATCAGCTACTGGACGTACTCGCTGATCCGCAACGCGGTGCCCGAGCAGAAGGCGGCCGCCCTCGCCAACGCCGACTGGATCTGGGACGCGGAGCGGACGCTCGGCATCGCCGTCGAGCAGTCGGTCAACCACGCGGTGAACTCCGTGACGTGGCTGATCGTGGGCATGAACTACTACTACGCCACGCTCCACTTCGTCGTGACGATCGGCGTGCTGGTCTGGATCTACCGTTTCCATCCGGGGCGGTACGCCGCCACCCGCATGGTCCTCTTCGCCACCACGGGCGTGGCCCTCGTGGGCTACTACTGCTACCCGCTCGCACCGCCCCGGCTGATGAACGGGCAGAACTTCATCGACACCGTGCTGGTTCACCACACCTGGGGCTCGATGGCCTCCGGCAACCTCAAGCAGATGTCGAACCAGTACGCTGCGATGCCGTCCATGCACATAGGGTGGTCGCTCTGGTGCGGCCTGACGATCTTCGCGGTCGCCTCGGCCCCCTGGGCCCGGATCCTGGGCCTGCTCTACCCGACGGCGACCCTCGTCGTCATCGTGGCCACGGCCAACCACTTCTGGCTCGACGCCGTGGGCGGCATGATCTGCCTGGCCTTCGGGTACGCGGTCTCGCGTTCCTGGTACGGCTCCTTCGCCCACCGCCTGCCCCGCCACCCCGAACACACGGGTCCGCACCCGGCCGCGGATCTGCTGAACCGGGTCCGGGTCCGCACCCGCGCCTGAGGCTCCTGGGGCTACTGCTCCCCGAGGGCCATCCACTTCTCCGGCGTGGCCAGGGGCTCGAAGCCGGACCGGGCGTAGACGGCGTGCGCGTCGGCGGTGGCGAGCATGACCCGGCGCAGCCCGTACGGCTCCAGGTGCGCGCACACCGCATCGACGAGGGCCCCGCCGAGCCCCTTGCCGCGGGCGCCCGGATCGACGTAGACATCGCACAGCCAGGCGAAGGTGGCCCGGTCGGTGACGACCCGGGCGTACGCGAGCTGGGCCCCGGAGGCCTGGTCGTAGAGGCCGAAGTTCAGGGAGTGCGCGATGGCGTCCTCCTGCTTCTGCCGGCTGCGCCCGAGGGCCCAGTACGCGTCCTCGGACAGCCACCGGTGGACGAGCCCGACGTCCAGCCGGGCGGCGTCGGTGGAGATCTCGTAACCGTCGGGAAGGTGATCGCTCATCCCGACATCCAAGCAGCGCCCGCGCGCCCGGAGAAGTCCGGGGGCGCGGGCGCTGCCGGGTCAGCGGGTCAGGAGGACTGGTTCGTCAGGATCGCCGGGTCCGACAGGCCGGCCGCGCCGGTCTCGACCTTGCCGGCGAAGCGGCGGCGGAAGTCCGCGAACTCGGACGCGGTGACCGTCACGTCGTACCAGCGTCGGGTGTTCTTCAGGGAGACGCTGTGGGTGACGGTGGCGCCCTTGGCGACCGTGAGGCGCTTGGGGCCGCCGCCGTAGGCGTTGGTGACGGTGAGCGTCGCGGTCGACGCCCCGGCGTTGGTGAGGGTGAGGTCCAGGTTGCCCGTGGTGGCGTTGTGGCGGGCGGTGACCTCGGGGCCGGGGGTGGTGCCCGGGTTGCGGAAGCCGCGCAGGAAGCCGTTGGGGCCGTGGACGGTCAGGTCGGTGACGCCGGCGGAGTAGCGGGTGTTCCACGTGTCCGAGATCGACTTGCCGGCCTCGGTGGTGTAGGTCCAGGGTGCGTCGGTCCGGTTGCCCGCGGTGACGTAGAACTGGGCGCCCAGGTCCGGACCGCCGCTGAAGGTCAGCTTGAACCTGCCCTCGGCGGTGAGCGCGGCGCCGTCCACGTACGGGGCGTACTTCAGCGGACGGGTGTGGCACAGGCCCTTCTCCTGGCGCGGCATGCTCCCCACGGCCGGCGGGGTGGCCCGGAAATCGGGGTGGCGCTCGCGGTCCTGCGGCTCCCACGAACCGGTGTCGGGCAGCGACACCGTGGCCGTGTCCCGGCGGGCGAAGTCGAAGGCCGAGGTCAGGTCACCGCAGACGGCGCGGCGCCAGGGGGAGATGTTGGGCTCGTGCACACCGAAGCGCTTCTCCATGAAGCGGATCACGGAGGTGTGGTCGAAGGTCTCGGAGCAGGAGTAGCCGCCGGTGCTCCACGGCGAGACGACGAGCATCGGAACGCGCGGGCCCAGCCCGTACGGTCCGGCGACGTAGCCGGCCTTGCCGGGGAAGACGTCCAGGGCGGTCGGCGTGGTCGACAGGCCCTGGTCGGCATCGGCCGGGGCGTACGGCGGGACGACGTGGTCGAAGAAGCCGTCGTTCTCGTCGTAGGTGATGAACAGCGCGGTACGGGCCCACACGTCGGGGTTGGAGGTCAGCGCGTCCAGCACCTGCGCGATGTACCACGCACCGTAGTTGGAGGGCCAGTTGGAGTGTTCGCTGAACGCCTCGGGGGCCGCGATCCAGGAGACCTGGGGCAGGGTGCCGGCGGCGACGTCGGCGCGCAGCCGGTCGAAGTAGCCCTCGCCGGTCCTGGCGTCGGTGCCGGTGCGGGCCTTGTCGTGGAGCGGGTTGCCGGGCTGGGCGTTGCGGTAGTTGTTGAAGTAGAGGAGCGAGTTGTCGCCGTAGTTGCCGCGGTAGGCGTCGTCGATCCAGCCCCAGGACCCGGCGGCGTCGAGGCCGTTGCCGATGTCCTGGTAGACCTTCCAGGAGATGCCGGCCTGCTCCAGGCGCTCGGGGTAGGTGGTCCAGCCGTAGCCGGCCTCGGCGTTGTTGAGGACCGGGCCGCCGCCGGTGCCGTCGTTGCCGGTGTGGCCCGACCAGAGGTAGTAGCGGTTGGGGTCGGTCGAGCCGATGAAGGAGCAGTGGTAGGCGTCGCAGATGGTGAACGTGTCCGCGAGGGCGTAGTGGAACGGGATGTCGTCGCGCGTCAGGTACGCCATGGTGGCCGGCGTCTTGGCGGGCACCCAGTTGTCGTACTTGCCCTTGTTGAAGGCGCTCTGGCCGCCCGCCCAGTCGTGGTTGAGGCCCTGGAGGAACTCCATGCCGAGGTCGTCGGACGGCGGGCGGAAGGGCAGCGTCTCCTTGCCCGCGTTGTCGGCCTGGTGCCAGACGGACTTGCCGCCGGGCAGGGTCACCGGGCGCGGGTCGCCGAAGCCGCGGACACCGCGCAGCGCACCGTAGTAGTGGTCGAAGGAACGGTTCTCCTGCATCAGGACCACGATGTGCTCGACATCGGCGATGGTTCCGGTCGTCCCCTGCGCGGGGATGGCGGCGGCGCGCGCGATGCTCTCGTTGAGCAGGCTCAGGGCGGCGGCGCCACCGGTGAGCTGGAGGAAACGGCGGCGGTTGAGTTCTGCCATGGCGAGAGACCTCTGCTTTGTTCGAGGGTGCTTGAGCGCTCTCAAGAACAGCGTGCCCGGAGTACCGGAGAGGGAGCCCGGTATGACGGCGGCGGGTACGTCAGGCGAACGGCAGTCGGATTCTGCCGGAGTTCCGTGGCGTTCGGCAGAGTTCTGCGCAGTCGGCGGAGTTCGGAGGAGTTCGGCGCAGTGTCAGCAGCCGCGCTCGTACTCGACCTGGGTGAGCGGCTTCCCGTCGCCGAAGTCGTAGGGGCGTGCGGAGCCGGTCTCGGTGAAGCCGCACTTGGTGTAGAAGCGCCGGGACTGCGGGGTGTCGCGCAGGGTCCACAGGTGCGCCCGGGCGAATCCGGCGTCGCGCAGGTGGTGCAGCGTCTCGGTCATCAGCGCCGCGGCGACGCCGCTGCCCCAGCTGTCGGGGTGACTGTAGAAGGAGAGGATCTCGGCAAGGCCCGGCCGGGTCGGGGACGGGCCGAAGGCGGACAGTGCCAGAGCGCGACCGTCGCGTTCGGCCAGCAGCATCGTGGCGGACGTGGCGGCTCCCGGCGCGACCCTTGCGTGCCATCGCGTCAGTCTGCTCCGGACCCCGTCCGCGGCGAACTCCGGATCGAAGAAGGGGGCGTAGGCCGCCTCCCAGGCTGCGGCGTGGATCTCGCCGAGGCTGTCCCCGTCGTACCGGCCCGCGCGGCGAAAGGTGAACATCCGGTCAGCCTATCCGCGCCACGTCCCGGGACGCCGGAACGGTGTCGGCCGCTTCGGGAGCGATCCGTTCCAGCGCATCGGTGAGCGTGCGGACGTAGGCCTCGGTCTGCAGCAACCCGTGCAGATTGTGGTTCCCGTAGGCACCCAACTCAACCGCGTCGGATTCAAGCTTGGCCAGATCCCGAACCTTCTTCGGGTACCGCGCCCGCTCGATATCCACCTTCATCGCGGCGATTTTCCCGCCCGCCCCCAGAACCTCGTCCGCCTTGTCCAGGAACTCCGGACGCGGAATGCGGGCGCCGCGCTCGATCTTGTAGATCAGATTGGCGCCGTAGCCCATCCGTTCACCGAACTTGGAACGGTCAAGTCCACTCGCCTCTCGCCACATTTTCAACTGGCGTCCCACCGCGGCAATGACCGCCCCGGATTCGCCCTCCGGGTCGAGTTCCCAGCTCGACTCGTCGGCGCCGTCGGTGTTCATGCCACCTCCGTTGGACCGGGAGGACACCACGGGACCACCTTGGACAGCCGTCGTACACAGCGCCCTCAACTCTGTTCAGGTTACGCACGGATGGCCACGCTGAGTCACGTGAATCAGGAAACCTGCCTCGTCGCCACGCTCCCGTCCACCCCGCGCGGAGCACGCGCCGCCCGCGCCCTCACCGTCGCCCAACTCGCGGAGCAACGGCTTCCGTTCGAGGACGCCGCGCAGGTCGTCGCCGAACTCGCCGCGAACGCCGTGACCCACGGGCGGGTGCCGGGACGGAACTTCCGGCTCGCGTTGCGGATCACGGCCGGGCCTACGCTCCGTATCGAGGTGTCCGACACCAGGGGTGAGTTCACGCCGTCCGCAGTACCGGCGGCGGCACCAGGGGCCGAATCGGGGCGGGGGCTCGTACTGGTCACCGCGCTCGCCGCGCGCTGGGGGACCGATCACGGGCCCGCGCCGCTGAAAACCGTATGGGCGGAAATGGATTTGGGGAGTCCGATTTCACCGGATCGAGGTTTCCACGATCCGGTGGATCGACTACCGGTCGCGCACGACGCCTAAGGATTGGATAACCGGGGGGAAAGACCTCTCCATACCTCCCCCTCCCCTCTCACTCGGTCGGGTGAATCACCCCAACCGGGCTGGCGCATATGACAATTCGCCGGGCACTCTGGCTCCCGACAACCCCATAAAACGCGTACGGCCCTCGTACGGGACTGGCATCCCGAGCGAGGGCCTGACCACAGCGGAAGAGAGTCGCTTCCCCCATGGCTGACCAGCAGCTTAGCGCGCCTGCGCGCGCCTCGTCGGGCATCCGGCACATCAACCACGACCACCGTCGCGGATACGTCAAGATCGGCAACCATCTCGCCCAGCACCGCGAGCTGAGCATGACGGCGATCGGGCTGGCCACGCACATCCAGTCCCTTCCCACCGGCTGCAAGGTGACCATCAAGGCCCTGGCCGAACGCTTCCCGGAGGGCGAGGTGCGGATCGCCGCCGCCCTGCGCGAGCTGGAGGTGCACGGCTACCTCGCCCGCTTCCAGGAACGGCTCCCGTCCGGGCGTGTCGTGACCTGCACGGTCTCGTACAACAACCCGCCCGCCAGGTCGGCGGAGGCGGCCCGCGAGCCGCAGTCGTCCCCCGATCCGGAGCCCGACCCGGACCCGGGGCCGGACCCGGAAACCGACAACGCCCCCGAACCGGCACAGGCCCCGGCGGACGTTCCGGCGGACGTTCCCGAGGTCGAGCTCCAGGCACGGCAGTTGCTGGCCCGGCTGCGGCTGCGCGATCCCCGGCTGGTGCTCTCCGAGCGCGACACCGTGCGGCTCGCGCCCGCGGCGGCCGTCTGGCTGGAGCGCGGGCTCGTCCCGGGCGCCGTCACCGCCGCCCTGACGCGCGCGCTGCCGTCGGCCGCCATCCACTCCCCGGCGGCGCTGCTCGCCCACCGACTGCGGGCACAGCTGCCGCCCCGGATCCCGGACCCCCGGGCGGCGGCGCACCCCGTGCCCCCGGACCGCGAGGTCCATCCGCTCCGCTCGTGCGAAGAGTGCGACCGGGCCTTCCGCTCCCCCACCCCGGGCCGCTGCCGCAGCTGCAGCTGCAGCCCACCACCGGCCGCGGCGGCGACAGCCGCTTAGCACCGGCCACCCGACCACCCCGCACACCTTCGCCGATGGCGCACGCCGAGGCGCCCGGTCGTGGTGAGGTGCCACCGGTCGTACGGTGGAAGGAGGCGCGCGCCCCCGCAGCAGCCTGCGGTGGTGCCCGTCCTTCCACAGGCCGCGCAGCACCCCGTGGCCGCCCCAGGGCGGCCGCCCCCGACAGCCGGGGGTGCTGTGGGCGGCTCCCCACGACCCCCGACGAGGGGAAGACTCTGATGCGTACCAAGAACAGCCGGATCCGTCGCGTCTGCGCCGCCGCCTGTACCGTCCCGCTGCTCGTGCTCGGCGGCGCGGTCACCGCGATCGCCGCCCCGGCGGCAGCCACAGCGACGTCGGCCTCCATCACCCGCAGCGTGCAGCAGTCCTCCCCGGGCGAGATCCTCACGCTGGTCAACAACGAACGCAAAACCGCAGGTTGCGATCCCCTGACGGTGGACCCGCGGCTCGCGGCGGCCGCCCAGGCCCACGCCGACGACATGGCGGCGAACAACCTGACCGGGCACGACGGCTCGGACGGTTCCACTTACCTGTCCCGTATGGAGAAGGCCGGCTACTCGCCCGCAGGCCAGTCCTCGGAGAACGTCTCGGGGCCGGGCTACGACTCCTCCAAGGCGCACGTGGACGGCTGGATGGCCAGCGACAAGGGCCACCGGGCCGCCATTTTGAACTGCACGTACAAGCAGACCGGAATCGGCACGAGCGGCCAGTACGCCGTCCAGCTCTTCGCCGTCCAGGCGAGGTAGCCGCACAGCTCATCCAGCACCGAACGGGGGGGAAGCCCTGCCGAGCGGTCCGGTACGGGGGAGGACCGGACCCGGCGGCGACGAATTCGGAGAGCAGGTACGTCCCCATGCACATGTCGACCCGTATCGCCGGTGTCCTCACCGGCCTGGCCCTCGCCCTCGGCGGCGCCGCCTTCGCGGCCCCCGCCGCCCACGCGGACGTCACGGCCTGCATCAACCAGGTCGAGCGCGAGCTGCAGGGCGGTGAGGCCCCGGACTCCGTCCGTATGGCGTGCTACGTCGGCCTGACCGGCGACCACGCGCAGTGCGTGTCCGGCCTGACCGCGGCAGCCGTCACCAACGGGACCGCGGAGAGCGCCTGCAAGGTGGCCCCGCAGTAGGAGTTCCGCGCGCGACGATTCCGAGAGCAGGTGTGTGCCCCATGCGCACGTCGAGCCGTACCGCCGGTGTCCTCGCCGGTCTGTTCCTCTCCCTCGCCGGCACGGCCCTCGCCGTCCCCGCCGCCCACGCGGACATCCCCGCGTGCATCAACATGGCCTCGCAGGCGGGCGCCGAGGTCACGGACGCCGTCACGGCGGCCTGTACGCGTGGCGTGAGCGGCGATCTCCAGGGCTGTGTGAGCGGCCTGACCGCGGCCGGAGTGCCGGGTGGCGCCGCGAACGGTGCCTGCCGGGCCGCGGCCTACGAACCTCGGTAGGTCTGCGGCAGCGCCCGCAGCGCCCGTTTCCCTCCGTACGTCGTCGATGCAGAGCCAGGCGACCCGAGGGGAAACGGGCGCTTCGTGCTGTCCCGGCCTCCCGATCTCCCGGCCTCCCGACCGGGAAACAGTGACATGCGTCACGGTGCACACGTCGGCGCCGGGCTTTCTTGATGGAGCGCTAACCCGCCGACATTTCGATATTTGTCCCTTTTGGAATTGACATTCCCCTCTCCGCCGGAAAACGGAATCCGCGGTACCGGCGGACCCGCCACCGACCTGCCAGGTCACAGCCGTTTCTGATCGCCCATCAGACGGTTGCAGGAGTGACCAAATCGTGATGATGCACGATCACGGTCCCGTTTCAAGCCGCATGCCGACCGCCCCAGGCTCGTGATCAGCGGAAACTTGCCAGGCCATTCAGAGGCTTTTAAGAATGGCGGCCTCTTCGGCGCCCTGCGATTCCGGCGCCGGAAGCTTCGCGATCACTGAATGAGGTCAGGCATGCAGAAGCATCGGAAGAAGTCGTCCTACAAGAAAATAGCCATCGGCGTCGGCACGCTCGCCATCGTGGGTGTTCCCACCGCCGCCATGGCCTGCTTCGACACGCAGGACGACGGCAACAGCCGGACGCGGACCGCGAGCCACCAGCAGCAGCGCCCGTGGCAGTACGCTCCCTCGGCCACTCCGAGCACCCTCGCGCCCGTGGATGCCCCGCTCCCGGTCACGTCGCCGAGCAGCAGCCCCGCCGAGGCCTCCCCGAGCAGCCCCGCCGCGCCCTCGCAGCCCGTCGTGGAGACCACGCCGCCCGCGCAGCAGCCGAAGCCGGTGAAGCCGCCGGTCGTCACCCCGAAGCCGCAGGCGCCCCAGCCGTCGAAGCCGGCCGCCCCGCCGGCCTCCGGCGACGTCGCCGCGGTCCTCGCGCTCGTCAACCAGGAGCGCGCCGCCGCCGGATGCTCGGCCGTCTCGCTCAACGCGAAGCTCACGAAGGCCGCGCAGGACCACAGCGCCGACATGGCCTCCCACAGCAACATGTCCCACACCGGCTCCGACGGCTCGGACCCGGGCGCGCGCATCACCCGCGCCGGATACACGTGGCGCACGTACGGCGAGAACGTCGCCTACGGCTACAGCTCCCCCGAGAAGGTCATGGAGGGCTGGATGAACAGCCAGGGCCACCGGGAGAACATCCTGAACTGCGCCTTCAAGGAGATCGGTATCGGCCTGGCGCAGCCCGGCAACTACTGGACGCAGGACTTCGGCACGGCGCGCTGACCCCGCCGGACCCGGCCCCGGGCGGCATCCGGCCGTGCGCCGGGAGCGGTCAGGCGCCGTAGAAGAGTTCCTCCACCACCGCCCGGGCACGGCGGGTGATGCGACGGTAGTCGTCCAGCATCTCCCCGACCGTGCCCTCGGCGTATCCGAGGTAGCGCCCCACGGCCGCCAGTTCCCGGGCCTCGGTCGGGAAGGTGTCCCCGGCGCGGCCACGCACCAGCATCACCGCGTTGCGGACCCGGGTCGCCAGTACCCAGGCCTCGTCCAGGATCTGCGCCTCCTCGGTCGGGATCAGCCCGGCCGAGTGGGCGGCCGCGAGGGCCTCGCGGGTACGCGTGGTGCGCAGGCCCGGTTCGGCCCAGGCGTGCCGCATCTGGATCAGCTGGACGGTCCACTCGACGTCGCTGAGGCCCCCGCGGCCGAGCTTGGTGTGCAGGGTCGGGTCGGCCCCGCGCGGCATCCGCTCCGACTCCATGCGGGCCTTGAGCCGGCGGATCTCCCGTGCGGCGTCCTCGCCGAGCCCCTCCATCGGGTAGCGCAGCGGATCGATCAGCTCGATGAACCGCGCTCCGAGCTCGGCATCGCCCGCCACCGGCTCGGCACGCAGCAGGGCCTGGCTCTCCCAGGTCAGCGACCAGCGCCGGTAGTAGGCGGCGTAGGAGGCCAGCGTGCGCACCAGCGGGCCGGAGCGGCCCTCCGGGCGCAGGTCGGCGTCGATGAGCAGCGGCGGGTCGGTGGTGGGCAGCTGGAGCAGCCTGCGCATTTCGGCGATGACGGTCTGGGCGGCCTTCGCGGCCTCCTGCTCGTCGACACCCTCGCGGGGCTCGTGGACGAACAGCACGTCGGCGTCGGAGCCGTAGCCGAGTTCGTGTCCGCCGAAGCGGCCGACGCCGATGACGGCGAAGCGGGTGGGCAGCGTATCGCCGTAGTGGCTGTGGACGGCGGCGCGCAGGGCCCCGGCGAGGGTGGCGGCGGTCAGGTCGGAGACGGCCCCGCCGACCCGGTCGACGAGGGCTCCGTGGTCCTCCTCGGCCGGATTGTCCTCCGTGCCGTACGAGCCGATGATGTCGCCCGCGGTGGTCCGGAACAGCTCGCGGCGGCGCACGCCGCGGGCGACGGCGACGGCGGCCTCGGGGTTCTCGGCGCGCCCGACGGCGGCGAGGACCTCCTGCTGGAGGGCCTCGTGCGTACGGGGCTGCAGGCCCTCGGGGTCGCCCAGCAGGGCCACGGCCTCGGGGGCGCGCATCAGCAGGTCGGGAGCGAGGCGCCCGGCGGACAGGACGCGGGCGAGGTTCTCGGCGGCGGCGCCCTCGTCGCGCAGCAGGCGCAGGTACCAGGGGGTCTTGCCGAGCGCGTCGGAGACCTTGCGGAAGTTCAGCAGGCCGGCGTCCGGGTCTGCGGAGTCGGCGAACCAGCCGAGCATCACCGGCAGGAGGGTGCGCTGGATGGCGGCCTTGCGGGTGACGCCGGAGGCGAGGGCCTCGAGGTGGCGCAGGGCCGAGGCCGGGTCGGCGTAGCCGAGGGCTTCGAGGCGCTGGCCGGCGGCGCGCGGCGAGAGCCGGGTCTCGCCCGGGGTGAGCTGGGCGACGGCGTCGAGCAGCGGCCGGTAGAAGAGCTTCTCGTGCAGCCGCCGGACCACGGAGGCGTGCCGGCGCCAGGCCTTGTTGAGCTCGGCGACCGGTTCGGTGCGCAGGCCCATGGAGCGGCCGAGGCGCCGCAGGTCGCTCTCGTCCTCGGGGACGAGGTGGGTGCGGCGCAGCCGGTAGAGCTGGATGCGGTGCTCCATGGCGCGCAGGAAGCGGTACGCGTCGTGCAGTTGGGCGGCGTCGGCGCGGCCGACGTAGCCGCCGGCGGCGAGGGCGTGCAGGGCGTCGAGGGTGGTGCCGGAGTGCAGGGTGGCGTCGCTGCGGCCGTGCACGAGCTGGAGCAGCTGGACGGCGAACTCGACGTCGCGCAGGCCGCCCGGACCCAGTTTCAGCTCGCGGTCGACCTGGGCGGCGGGGATGTTGTCGACGACGCGGCGGCGCATCTTCTGGACGTCGGGAACGAAGTTCTCGCGTTCGGCGGCCTGCCAGACCAGCGGGCTTATGGCGGCGATGTACTCGGCGCCCAGGGCCTCGTCGCCGGCCACGGCGCGGGCCTTGAGGAGGGCCTGGAACTCCCAGGTCTTGGCCCAGCGCTGGTAGTAGGCCAGGTGGGAGGCGAGGGTGCGGACGAGGGGCCCGTTGCGGCCCTCGGGGCGGAGGTTGGCGTCGACGGGCCAGATCGTGCCCTCGACGGTGGTCTCCGAGCAGATCCGCATGAGGTGGGAGGCGAGGCGGGTGGCGGCCTGGAGGGCCTTGCCCTCGTCGGCGCCGGGGGCCGAATCGCCGACGAAGATGACGTCGACGTCGGAGACGTAGTTCAGCTCGTTGCCGCCGCACTTGCCCATCGCGATGACGGCGAGGCGGCAGAGGGCCGCGTCGTCGGGGGCGGCGGCGGAGGCGATCCGCAGGGCGGCGCGGAGGGTGGCGGTGGCCAGATCGGCGAGCTCGGCGGCGGTCTGGGCGACGTCGATGGTGCCGCAGACGTCGCGGGCGGCGATGGAGAGCAGGCAGCGGCGGTAGGCGACGCGCAGGCCGACGGGCTCGTGCGCGTCGGCGAGCCCGCGCTCGAACTCGGCGAGTCCGGGGTGCAGGTCGGCGGCCTCGTAGGTGACGAGGCCGAGCCAGTCGCGGGGGTGGCGGGCGAGGTGGTCGCCGAGGGCCTCGGAGGCGCCGAGGACGCCGAGCAGCCGGTCCCGCAGCGGCTTGGCGCTGACGAGGGTGTCGAGGAACCCGGGCAGCTCGCCGTCCGGCTGGGCCTCGGCGAGCCGGACGAGTCCGAGGAGGGCGAGGTCGGGGTCGGCGGTCGCGCCGAGGGCGTCGAGCAGTACGGGATCGGTGCGTACGGCCGCCAGCGCGTCGCAGTCCAGCAGCCGTGCGGCCGCGGAGGGGTCGGTGAAGCCGCTGCGGAGCAGCCGGATGAAAGTGCTGCTCCTGCGTCCCGGGACCGTCATCCCGCCGCCTCCCGCGGTTGTCGCTGCCACTGCCCTGGCGTGCTCTCCTCCTGAGCCTAGGCCCTGGAACCTGTCGGCGGAGTCCCGGCCCGGCTGCGGCACTGCTCAGGGCGTGTCCTGAGCAGGTGTTCGACTCAAGGCACGTACGATGCCGAGAGTTATCGGATTATCAGAATATTTATCGTGTGATGGGGGCAGCTCCTCGCCGATCGGCCCGGGGGGAGCCACATGTCCGACTCCTGGCAGAGCCCTGGGGCCGGTGCGGATGCGGGTGCGGGAGCCGGTGCGGGTGCGGGTGCGGGTGCGGGTGCCTGGGACCAGCAGGGTCCGCCGGCGGAGGCCGCGTGGGGGCAGACGCATCCCGGGCACCACGGGCACCCGGGGTACGAGGAGAACCAGGTCTACCGGGCGTACGAGGGACACCCGGCGCAACAGGCGTCCCAGGACTACCCGCAGCAGCACGCGTATCCGTACCGGCAGGTCGACCAGGCCCAGCAACCTCAGCAGACCTACCCGCCCCGCGAGGCCCATCACCTTCAGCAGCCCTACCAGGCGCAGCAGGCGCAACCGGCCCGCCAGGCGCCGCAGTACCACCAGGCACAGCAGGCGCAACCTCCTCACCCGGGCCGGCAGACCTACCCGGCGGAACTGCCTCAGCAGGCGACCGCGCCCCGCGGGGCCCATCGCCCTCAACAGGCCCACCAGGCCCAACTGGCGTACCAGAGCCGGCAGTCCTACCAGGCGGAGCAGGCCCGCAGGGCGCAGCAGACCCAGCTGGCGCCGCCGCAGGCCGACCCGCAGCCGCAGCCGCCGCAGGCCGACCCGGCCGGACTCGCCGACCGCGCCGCGCAGGCCGACCGCGCCGCGCGCGAGGCGGGCGTACCCGACGAGGCCGGTGAGGCCGGTGAGACCGACGAGGCCCGCGAGGCCCGAGCCGCCGAGAGCCGGCGCGGGCGCCGCCGCGCCTCCGCACCCGAGCCGGAGGCCCCGGCCGAGGGTGGGCGGGGGGCCGCGCGGCGGACCCTCCGTACCGTGACGCGCCGCGAGGCACACCGGCACCGCCGGGCCGGCTTCGTCAAGGTCGTCGCCTTCTGCGCGGCCACCGCCGCCGGAAGCATGCTCCTGCTCCGGGGCAACGAGGCCCTCCACCGCCTCGGCTCCCCCACCGTCCCCGACAGCGCGGCCGGCGCCCCCGCCGCCGTCGTCGACGCGCCCGACCCCGGCCGGGTGCTCCAGTTCGTCGCCCACCCCGATGACGACCTCTACTTCATGAACCCGGACCTGCGGTATTCCATATCCGCCGGCCACCCCGTCACCTCCGTCTACCTGACCGCGGGCGAGGCCGACGGCATCAACGCCGGCGCCGGCAAGGCGGCCACCACCCGCCCGAACAAGCCCGCCTACGCCGAGGCCCGCCAGAACGGCATCCGCGCCGCCTACGCCCTGATGGCCACCGGCGACCGCAGCAGCCCCTGGCAACGCACCGTCGTCCCGACCAAGGGCGGCGGCCACGCCGAGGTCGACGTCCTCGTCGCCAAACCCCTGGTCAATCTCGTCTGGCTGCAACTGCGCGAGGCCGGCACCGTCTACGACGACGCCCCGGACAGCCTGCACGGCCTGTGGGACGGCAGGGTTCCCCGCCTGGAGTCGATGCTCGCCTCCGGTACCCCGGTCAAGCAGCGCTTCTCGTACACGAAGGACCAGGTCGTCCAGACCCTCGTCGGCATCCTGGAGCAGTACCGGCCGACGACCGTCCGCTCGCAGGACCCGACCCCGGGCCGGTTCCCCGACACCAAGCGGTACACCGACCACCAGGACCACTTCTACGGCGCCCGGTTCGTGCAACTGGCCACCGCCGCCTACGCCAAGGACGTCAAGGACCGCCCGCACTTCGCGGTGCAGAACTACGTCGGCTACGTCAACGGCTCCCTCCCCAGCGCGCTGGACCCGGCCGAGGCCAAGGAGAAGCTGGACATCCTGGGCACCTACGCCTGGCTCGACAAGCAGAACCACTGCAAGAGCGACGCCGGCTGCGGCGACCTCAAGGTCTCCGACCAGCCCGGCGGCAACCGCTGGTCGGACTCCATCAACTACGCCCGCGGCACCGGCACCACCTGGCTGACCTCCGACAAGGACCACGGGCTGTGGGCCTTCAAGGTGCTCGACGGGCAGGTGGCGCTCTGGCACCGGCCCGGTCTCGTCGGCCGCTGGAAGGGCCCGGACCTGCTCCCCGGCACGGGGATGGACCCAGGCGTGAGCACCGTGACCCTGCCGGACGGCCGCACGGCCGCCTTCGGCACCCGCACCTCCATCGGCACCAGGCCCGCCGACTACCGGCGCGAGGTCGTCTACGTGGTCCAGAAGCGCCCGGGGGCCGAGGAGTTCACGGAGTGGCAGTCGCTCGGCACCCCCGAGACGGCGGACGAGAGCTGGACCTCCGACATCAGCGCGCCGGCCGTCTCGGTCGACGGCACCGGGCAGTTGGCGGCGTACGTCCGCGACGGTGCGGGCACCCTGCGCGGCCGGGTGCAGCACGCGGACGGCACCTGGGGCCCGTGGGAGAAGTACGGCGGCTCCGACCTGCACGGCAGCCCGGTCACGGCGACCGACGGCACCGGGCGGCGCATGGTGTTCGCCGCCACCTCCAAGTCGGTGGTGGGCTGGGGTCAGCCGAAGCCGGGCGCCCCGCTGGGCCCGGTCACGCCCACCGGGCTGCCGGACACCACGCTCCCGCTGACCGCGCAGGGCCGCGAGGGCGGGGTGCGGCTGTGGTTCCGCAAACCCGGCTCGGGCAATGTCCGTACCGCCCTGGTCACGGGCGAGGGCGGGCTGAAGGTGAGCCAGATGACCGACCTCGGGGGCCTCCAGGGCTTCGGCGCGGTCACGGCGAGCGGGCACGTACTGGCGGGCCGCACGGCGGGCGGGCAGCTGGGCTCGGAGGCCGGGTCGGGGCGGCCGTGGGAGCGGTCCCCGCTGATGTTCGTCGGGGCGCCCTCCTCTACCATGACCGGCCGGAGCATGGTCAGCCTGGCGGTGGTGGGGCTGGACGCGCGGCTGTACGTCACCTCGTCGCCGGACGCGCCGGACGCGCACCTGGCGCCGTGGCAGCCGGTGGGGCCGCGCAACACGGCTCCGTAGGGCGGCCGGTGGATCCGCCGGTGGCAGGCGGCGACGGTCGGACGACCCACCTCCGTTTGTCTTCCTTCGCCAAAAAGCGGAGTTGTCGGCGGAACGGGTGAACCAAGTACGCCGATTTTGCCTCTCTCTGACTGCTCAGCGCTTTTCTCCCGCCCGGAACGAACCAAGGCGTGACCCGATGCCGTTGCCCGTGACCCGTCGCCGCTTCGCGGCTCTGCTCACCGTGCTGACAGCCGGCGCCACCGGTGTGCTCTCCGTGGCCACCGGCCAGCAGACCGCCGCCGAAGGCACTCAGGAGAAGAACCCGGCCGCGGTCCTCCCCGCGAGCGTCACCGCCGGGTCGGTCGTCCAGATCGTCGCCCACCCCGACGACGACCTGTTCTTCATGAACCCGGACCTCAGCCGTTCCCTGCTGTCCGGCACCCAGGTCACCACCGCGTACCTCACCTCCGGCGAGTCCGACGGCCGCAACGAGGCCCACGGGGCCGGCGCCAACGACCCCGAGCAGCCCGCCGACCACGCCCACTACGCGGAGGCGCGGCAGAACGGCATCCGGTCCGCGTACGCCCAGATGGCCACCGGGGACCGCACCAGCCCGTGGAAGCGTACGGTCATCGCCACCGCCGTGGGCGGCCGGGCCGAGCTCGACGTCCTCATAGCGAAGCCGCAGGTCAACCTGGTGTGGTTGATGCTGCGGGAGGCCCGCAGCACCGGCGGGGACACCCCCGAGAGCCTGCGCGGCCTGTGGAACGGCCGGATACCCGCGCTGGAGGCCCAGCTCACCTCCGGCACACCGGTCAAGCAGCCGTTCACGTACACGAAGGACCAGCTCGTCCAGGCGATAGCCGGGGTCCTGGAGCGCTACCGGCCGACGACGATACGGATGCAGGACCCGACGCCGAACCGGTACGGCGAGAACGGCACCGGCCGTTACACCGACCACCAGGACCACATGTACGGCGCCCGCTTCGTGCAGGCCGCCACCGCCGCCTACGCCGACCGGGTCCGCAACCGCCCGCACTTCTCGGTCCAGAGCTACCTCGGCTACCACAACAGCACCCTCCCGCACTCGCTGGACCCGCAGACCGCCGAGACGAAGACCGGCTTCCTGCGGACCTACGCCTGGCAGGACCGCCAGGACTACTGCGGCAGCCCGTCGGGATGCGGCGACCGCAAGGTCGCGGGGAACCCGACCGGGCGCAACTGGGCCCAGTCGCTGCGCTACTCCCGCGCCGACAACACCTCCTGGATGACCGAGGGAACGCCCGGCCGCCTGTGGGCCTTCGCCACGCTGGACGGCCGGAGCGCGTACTGGACGCGCAGCCCCGGCGGCGACTGGGAGGGCCCGGCCCTCCTCCCGGGCACGGGCATCGACCCGGGGGCCACGGCGGCCCGCTTCCCCGACGGCCGCGTCGGTGTCCTCGCCACCCGCACCACCCTCGGCTCCGCGCCCGCGGAGTACCGGCGCGAGGTCGTGTACGCCGTCCAGTCCGCGCCCGACGGCCCGTTCGGCCCGTGGCAGTCGCTCGGCACCCCGGAGCGCAGCGACGACGAGGGCACCTCGGCGATCAGCGCCCCCGCGGCGGCCGTGGACGCGGCGGGCCGCCTCACCGTCTACCTCCGCGACTCGCGCCGGACCCTGCGCGCGAGCACCCAGCGGCCGGACGGCAGCTTCTCCGTGTGGGACCGCCTCGGCGGCGAGGACCTGCAGAGCGATCCGGTGACGGCGGTCGACGCGGCCGGCCGGCGCCACGTGTACGCCACGACGACCGGGTCCGTCCTGGCGTGGACCCAGCGCACCCCGGACGCCCCGCTGCTCGGCCCGGCCCCGACGGGCCTGCCCGCCACCACGGTCCCCCTGTCGGCCTCCCCGGACGGCGCGGGCGTCCGCCTCTTCTTCCGCCGCCCCGACTCCGGGGTCGTTCGCACGGCCCTGGTCACGGCGGCCCCGACGGCCCGGCCCCAGGTCTCCAGCGTCACGGAGGCGGGCGGCCGCGCGGGCTACGGCGCGGTCGGCGCGGCGGGCCGCCTGATGGTGGGCCGCGCGGACAGCGGCACGATCAGCACCACGGGCCTCGGCGGCCCCCCGGCCTGGGCGGAATCCCGCATGCACTTCGCGGGCGCCCCGTCGGCCGTCCTCGAACCCTCGGGCACCACGACGACGGCCGTCCTGGGCCTGGACGCCGAACTCCACACCACAACCACCCCCAAACCCCCCACCCACCCCACCTGGCACCGCGCGGTCCACTGACGGTGCAGGGGTACCAGGACGGGCCGGCTGCGGAATCCGTGGGGAGTATCAGCGCCGGGCGGTCTCGCTCTGTACCCAGGCCTTGCCGCGGAGCGTCAGACGTACTCGGGGACGGTCCCGGACGGAACGGGGATGGCCTCGGGCTCCGGTTCAGCCACCGTCCAGGTCCTGAGCGAGTCCAGCACCTCGTCCGACGGCGGGTTCCACCCGAACGCCGCGGAGAGAACGTGGATGGCCAAGCGGGGAGGCACGGCATTACCGATCTGCTGCCCGACATCGCGCCCCGACCACGGGTAATCCGTCGGGAAGGTCTGCAGGCGGCCGGCCTCGGAGAAAGAGAAGCGATCCAGCTCTTCGCCGTCCAGCCCCACGACACGGTTGCGTGAAATCTTGCCCGTGACAGTGGCAGAGGGCTCCCAGGAGCCTCGACGGCCTCGAGCCTTGGGATCGCCACCTGTTCCGTAATTGGAGATCACGAGAAACGGCGATTCACGGTCGAGCACCTCGCCCATGGTGGACCACGGCTTCAGACTGCCGTCCCCGGAATCTCGTGCAACACCCTTACGGTATGTGCGGTGAGTGGGGGAAGGAAGCTGGACGGCCTCACCCCCCATGCGAGCGATCAGCACAGCCCTCTTACGTGTCTGCGGGACACCGAACGCCTCTGTACGCAAAAGCCCACAATCAACGGCGTAGCCCTCGGATTGCAAGGCTTTGGCATACGCCTCCCATACCGGCAGCACCGCAGGGACCTGCTCCAGGACAATCGCCCGATAGGGCTTGTCACGCTCATCAATCGCTTCGAGCGCCCAGCGGAGGGGCTCCAGCACCAAGCCGGTCCGTTCGTCCTCCAGCTTGGAGAGATCCTTCGAGATCTCTTCCCGGTCTTCCCTGGCAACCATTCGATCGACGAACGCCAACACGTCGTCCAGCGCCCGTCGCCCGGCTCCGGTCCCGGCGACGGTGAACGTCTGACAGGGGGGGCCGCCCGCAAGGACATCCGCGTCCGGGAAGTCGGACGGCCCGAAGCGACGCACGTCACCTTCCCAGGTCGCGAGGCCGGCAGCGCGACGCGTGGTGCACGCAGCCGAATCCCACTCCACACCCGCCGTGGCAATGCCAAGCTTCTCAGCGGCTACGTCCAGCCCGCCGGGGCCGGCAAACAGGTCCACGATCTGGACGGGGTGCACTCGATCTCCAGGGGTCGTTGCAGGGACTGGGGGCTTCTCCGCGTCTATCGGCCAAGCCCAACAGCGCCCCCAAGGGTATCGCGGCCCACTGACACCCTCACCGGGCGGCGCTCAGGAGGACTCTGCCCGCTTGGTCGGGATGTCGGGCGCCTGCACACAGACGTCGCCCTCACGCCAAAGCCCGTAGCGATGACCGCCGATGACCACCGCTGCGCGGACATCGGCATCATCGACGGGTGCCAGCCTGGCCGACACCCAAGATCCCTTGTCCGGCACGGGCAAGCCCAGATCAGCGGCAATCCGGGGATGCGGCTGCAAGTGCCCCAACACCACGAAACCCTTGGGCCTGAGGTGCTTACGTGCGTCCCGGGCCCGCTTGGGACCGTCGTCCTGCCGAGCCACAGTCACCACCGTCGTGCGGTCCACGAGCTCTCCGGGAACACTCTCAAAGAGAGAGTTGACTCGACGCTGGCCACCGTTTCCGGATCCCCGATGCCCAACGGAAACACCGAAGATCTCTGCAAGCATCTCGGGAGCCCGCTTCTCCAGATCGAGCAGAAAATTCCGGGGAAGAGTCCCGTTCTGCACGATCCAGCGGATTCTCTTCTTCTGCGGAGCCGCTACAGTTCTTTTGCCATCCCCATTCTTGCCCAGATTGAGGAGCTCCTGCGTAATGCGAACCAGACCCACTTCGAAACGCCTCGTACGGTCGTCCGCATGCATCACGAGGCAGAGGTGCCCCATGGCCTCTTTCGGGATTGTCCAAGTATCCCGCATGGTCCATTTGGCATCCACATCGATTCCGGATATGGAATAGTCCATCGACTTTCCATACCCGAGATCGAACTCTTCTCTGGCGACGATCTCCACTTTGGTTCCGAGGTACGTCTTCTCGGTCTTCTCAACCCGCCCCTTGCCCGCCTTGTAGAGGTCGTACCGACCCGTCCGCTGGCCGTCCAGGACTTCGTCGATGGACTTCCGGAAGATCGCCCCGAATCGCTGTTCGTAGTCCTTCTGACCGATGAACCACGCGTGGACCCGGTCAAGCTCCACGTCTCGCTGTTCGTACACCTCGACCTGACGTTGAGTCGGCAGATCCAACATCAGCGGCTCCTGGGTCACGGCCCACCCCTCCGTTCCACCGAACCTCCCCGGCCAGGGACTCAGCCTCGGCCAAGAAGATCATCCTGGCCGAAGCCTAGACCGACATGGCCGCTCGGAGCCAGGACCTCACGACTCCCCCAAGGAGTGCAATCGGCCCGCAGTCGGGGTCCGCTGTAGCTGGCCGCGGGCCCGACCAGGCTGCCCGCACGATCATGAGGCACCAGGGGGTGGGAACGGTGGCAGCAAAGGCGGACAAGGATCCCGGAGCGGCTCTGTCCAGTGTGAAGGTAGCCGCTGGACAGTACTTGGACGCGATCAAGGAGTCTCCCGGGGAGTCACTCGACAAGATTCATGGCTGGAGTCCGCGGCCAGGATCGGCCTTCTGTCGGCTGAGCTGAGAGAGGCCCTCTCCCAAGTGAACAAGGCCTTCGGCATCACGTCCGGTCAGAAAGCCATGTTGCTGTACTTGCGGAACCACGTGGGCAAGCCCGTACCCGCCGGCGCCCTTGCCGGCGTGGCAGGTATAGAAGACTGGCAGAGGCGACTCCGAGAGCTTCGGGTCGACTTCGGCTGGCCGATCGAGTCGGGAGCGAACCGGGACGGTATGCCTCACGACCACTACAGGCTCGTCGCGGAAGAGCCCGACACCGACCTGGCAGAACGTTGGCGAGCAGCCAAGGCCGCGAAGAAGCTGGTGAAGTCGGGGAGTAAGGCCGCATCGGGGAAGGCTCGACTCCTCCACTACCTCACGGAGATCTCCCCGCGTGCCGCGGACAAGGAGCAATTGGCTCACACAGCGGGGATACAGGACTGGCCGCGACGGATGCGCGAACTTGAAGAGGAGGGATGGGAGATCGTCTCGAACGTCGACGACCGCGCCCTGCCGCCGGGCTCGTACCGGCTTGCCGGCCTGGAGAAGCGACCGCCCCGCGTCCGGCGGGCCATCAAGCTCCGGTACGAGATTCTGGACCGGGACAAGAAGACGTGCCAGGACTGCCGGCGCACCGGCCAAGGCGTCGAGCTTCAGGTTCACCACATCCTGCCTGTGCACCGGGGTGGCGACAACGACCGGGACAACCTCGTAACGCTCTGCTCGGCATGTCACAGCGGGCGCCACGCGACGATGGGAGGCCCGACGCATGACGAGCTTCTCAATCCGGGCCCGGAGCCGGATCTCCTGGAGCAGTAGGAATCAGTGGCCGAGGGGGCACCAGCACAGGCCTCGGCACCCCAGGCCCGGGGGGGCAGCGGCGGACGGCCCAGGGCGAATGAGACGGCATCGGGCCGGTGGTCGTCGACCACCGGCCCGGGGTGTCAGAAGATTCCGACAGTGGTGCTGACCTGCGGTTACAGGACCGGGAGGTTCTTGCGGAGTTCGAAGGCCGTGACCTCCGAGCGGTATTCCTCCCACTCCTGCTTCTTGTTGCGCAGGAAGAAGTCGAAGACGTGTTCGCCGAGGGTTTCGGCGACCAGTTCGCTGCGTTCCATCAGGGCGATGGCCTCGCCGAGGTTCTGCGGGAGGGGTTCGATGCCCATCGCGCGGCGTTCGGCGTCGGAGAGGGCCCAGACGTCGTCGTCGGCGCCCGCCGGGAGTTCGTAGCCCTCCTCGATGCCCTTGAGGCCGGCCGCCAGGAGGACCGCGTACGTGAGGTACGGGTTGGCGCCCGAGTCGATCGAGCGGACCTCGACGCGGGAGGAGCCCGTCTTGCCCGGCTTGTACATCGGGACGCGGATCAGGGCCGAGCGGTTGTTGTGGCCCCAGCAGATGTACGACGGGGCCTCGCCGCCCGCGCCGGCGCTGCGGGAGGAGCCGCCCCAGATGCGCTTGTAGGAGTTGACCCACTGGTTGGTGACCGCCGCCGTTTCGGCGGCGTGCTTCAGCAGACCCGCGATGAAGGAGCGGCCGACCTTGGAGAGCTGGTACTCGGCGCCCGACTCGTAGAAGGCGTTGCGGTCGCCCTCGAAGAGGGAGAGGTGGGTGTGCATGCCCGAGCCCGGGTACTCCGAGAACGGCTTCGGCATGAAGGTGGCCTGCACGCCCTGTTCGAGGGCCACCTGCTTCATCACCAGACGGAACGTCATGATGTTGTCCGCGGTGGAGAGCGCGTCGGCGTAGCGGAGGTCGATCTCCTGCTGGCCGGGGGCGCCCTCGTGGTGGCTGAACTCCACCGAGATGCCCATCGATTCGAGCATGGTGATCGCCTGACGGCGGAAGTCCATGCCCACGTTCTGCGGCGTGTGGTCGAAGTAGCCGGAGTTGTCGGCCGGAACCGGGCGGGTGCCGTCCAGCGGCTTGTCCTTCAGCAGGAAGAACTCGATCTCCGGGTGGGTGTAGA
This sequence comes from Streptomyces avidinii, assembly GCF_045161815.1. NCBI lineage: Bacteria > Bacillati > Actinomycetota > Actinomycetes > Kitasatosporales > Streptomycetaceae > Streptomyces > Streptomyces avidinii. Next base: position 6,052,848 of record NZ_CP108863.1, on the reverse strand, counting down.
AGGTGAAGCCCAGGTCGGAGGTCTTGGCCAGGATGCGCTTGAGGACGTAGCGCGGGTCCGCGAAGGACGGCGAGCCGTCCGGCATCAGGATGTCGCAGAACATCCGGGCGGTCCCGGGGGCCTCCGCGCGCCACGGCAGTATCTGGAACGTGCTCGGGTCCGGCTTGGCGATCATGTCGGACTCGTAGACCCGCGCGAAGCCCTCGATCGCGGAGCCGTCGAAACCGATGCCCTCGTCGAAGGCCTGCTCCAGCTCCGCGGGGGCGACCGCGACGGACTTCAGGAAGCCCAGTACGTCGGTGAACCACAGGCGCACGAAGCGGATGTCGCGCTCCTCAAGCGTCCGGAGGACGAATTCCTGCTGCTTGTCCATGCCTTCATCCTCGCAGTTCAGACGGCCTGTGCACCACCGCCTCGACAGTCGGGGCACAGTCGGGCGCGCCCAGTATCGCCAGCCGTGGTTTCCGCCACATTACGCACCCTGTAAAGCTCGCGGCACCCCCGCACTGACCTGGGGCCGGTCATGAGCATTACCATCTGCGCCCATGGGGGGCCGGCAGCACACGCGGTCGGGGCGTCGCGGACGTCCCGGACTTCGGCGTGCCGTCCTGCTGACGGTCTTCGGGGTGCTGGCCGGCGCGCTGCTGCTGTGCGCGCGTTCGGGCGAGTCGCACGCACCGCCGCCACCGGCCGGTAACCGGGTGGTGGCGCAGGGACACGGTTCGGCGGCGCAGGTCGTCTGCGTGTCTCCGTACGACCTGCCCGGGTGTTCGCCCCTCGCGCGCGTCACCCCGGGCGTGCTGCCCGTTCCGCCGCCCGCCGTGACCGTCGCGGGCGGTGGGCTGCCGTCCACCGCGCCCCTGGCCCCGCCGGGGCGGATCCGGACGGCAGGCCCGCCGGCTCGCGCCCCCGACCTGCATGCCCTCCAGGTGCTGCGGACCTGACAGGTCCGGTTTGGTTTCGCTTTCATCCACCCCCCTCAGCAGAAGGAACCAGGGCACATGGCCAGCAAGTCCGGCAGGACCAACCAGTACACCGACCCGAACTCCCGGCAGGCGCGCATAGCCGAGATGCGCCGCGCCGAAAAGATCCGGGAGCGGCGCAACAAGGCCATCGCGATCACGGCCGCGTCGGCCATCGTCGTCGGCCTGGTCGGCTTCGGCACCTGGGTGCTGATCGACCAGAAGCAGGCCGAGGAGCGCAAGCAGGCCGCCGCGGAGAAGATCCGCAAGGAGGCCGAGGAGATCCGTAAGAAGCCGGTCGAGGGCGAGCAGCTCTGGGACGTGAAGAAGCTCGGCCGCAACCACGTCGAGACCCCGGTGAAGTACGAGATGAACCCGCCGATCGGCGGTGACCACCACCCCCGCTGGATGAACTGCAACGGTGACGTCTACAAGAGCCCGGTGCCGGAGGTGAACGCCGTGCACTCGCTGGAGCACGGCGCGGTCTGGGTGACGTACAACGAGAAGGCCCCCAAGGGCGACGTGGACAAGCTCGCCGCGACCGTCGGCAAGACCCCCTACACGCTGATGAGCCCGGTCAAGGAGCAGACGGGTTCGATCATGCTCAGCGCGTGGGGCAAGCAGCTGACCGTGGACAGCGCGGACGACCCCCGGGTGACGCAGTTCTTCACCAAGTACGTGCAGGGCGAGCAGACCCCGGAGCCGGGCGCGGCCTGCACGAGCGGGCTGGCCGGCAAGTGAGCCGCCCGGCCCGCCCCGTCCCCCGTACGTACTGGGTCGCGGGCACGGCCGTCCTGCTGGCCCTGCTGTTCGCGGCGGCGGCCACGGTCGCCGCCGCGAACGGCGGCGGCGGATCCGCCGGATCCGGTACGCCCGCCCGTACGGAGCCCCGTACGCCGGGGCTCCGGTCGCCGGACGCCGGCTTCGCCCGGGACATGGCGGTGCATCACCAGCAGGCGGTGGAGATGTCCTTCATCGTGCGCGACCGCACCCAGGACGAGGCGGTGCGCACCCTGGCCTACGACATCGCCAACACCCAGGCCAACCAGCGGGGCATGATGCTCGGCTGGCTGGACCTGTGGGGGCTGCCGAAGGTGGTGGCCGACGAGCCGCCGATGTCCTGGATGGGAGCCTCGGGCGGCCACGGCGGCCACGGGGCCCACGAGGCGGGCGCCGGGTCCGGCGCGCTGATGCCGGGCATGGCCACCAGGGAGGAGCTCGACCGGTTGGGCGCCGCCTCGGGCCGGGACGCGGAGGTGCTCTTCCTCCAGCTGATGACCGACCACCACAAGGGCGGCGTCACGATGGCCGAGGGCTGTGCGCAGCAGTGCGAGACCCCGGTCGAGAAGGCGCTGGCGCAGGGCATGGTCGACGCCCAGCGCTCGGAGCTCACCCTGATGGCGGACATGCTGAAGCAGCGCGGAGCCGCGCCGCGCGGGTGACGGGACACGCCCGTACGGTGGTGGGAGGCGCCCTCTCACCCGTACGGGCGTACTCGGCCGTGCGGGGACCCGCCTCGGAAACGGGCCCGCGTGGGGACGCCACGCCGGACGCGTCCGCGTCCGGTGTCCCAAGGCGTGCTCAGGAGGTTCAGCGATGACCACCGCCGCAGACATCATGCACCCCGGGGCCCAGTGGATTCCCGCCACCGAGACCCTCGACCGGGCCGCCCAGCTGATGGCCCGGCTCGATGTGGGCGCCCTGCCCATCAGTGACGCCGAGGAGCGGCTGTGCGGCATCATCACCGACCGCGACATCGTCGTGAACTGTGTGGCCAAGGGCCACGACCCGGCCAAGGTCACCTGCGGTGACATGGCCCAGGGCACCCCGCGCTGGATCGACGCGGGGGCGGACGTCGGCGATGTGCTGGACGAGATGCAGAGCCACCAGATCCGCCGGCTGCCCGTGATCCGGAACAAGAAGCTGGTGGGCATGATCAGCGAGGCCGACCTCGCCCAGCACCTCTCCGACGACCAGATGGCGACCTTCGTCGAGAAGGTCTACGCGCGGGCCTGACCCCGCTCCGCCGTTTCCAGGACCGCCCGGACCACCTCGTCCGGGCGGTCCAGCATGACCAGGTGTCCGGCGGGCTCGGCGACCTCGAAGCGGGCGCCGAGCAGGTCGGCGAGGTCCGCCTGGCGGGACAGCCAGTGCAGGGCCCCGCGGCCGGCCGAGCCGTCGTGACCGGCGAGGACGGTGGTGGGGGCGGCCAGCGGGTGCGCGGCGCGCAGGGCCTGCAGTTCGGCGGCCATGTCCGGGTAGCGGGAGTTCTCCAGCAGGGCGCCGCGCCAGACGCGGCCGGTGCGGTAGCAGCGGCGTACGAGTTCCCGTGCGGCCGGGTCGGAGCCGCCGGTGCGGGAGGCCCGTACGGTGGCGCGCCGGGCCAGTGGCCCCAGCGCGGCCGGCAGTCCGACGGCGCTCACGGCCCGGCCGAGGGCCCGGGCGGCGGCGATGCGCAGCGCGACGGGCACGGCCGTACGGGGGGCCTCCTCGACGCTCCCGTCGACCAGGACCAGCGCGGCGGTGCGCTCGGGGTACAGGCGGGCGAAGGCCTCGGCGTGGAACCCGGCGATGGAGTGCCCGACCACGGTGACCCGTGGGACGTCGGGCCCGGCCGGCCCCGGCAGCCCCGCCTGCCCTCGCTCCCCCGGCTGCACCTGCTCCGGCCCCGGCCCCATCCCCAGCGCGTCCAGCAGGCCGGCGATCCGGTGGGCCTCGCCGGCCGTGGTGGGCGGCTCGGCGGCGGGGCCGCTGAGGCCGTGACCGGGGCGGTCGAAGCGGACGACGGTGCGGCCCGCGGCGACGAGCGGTGCGACGACCGGGTCCCAGTCGAACCAGGCCATGGCGAGCCCGGCGCTGAGCACGCACACGGGCCCCCGGCCCTCGACGAGGACGTGCAGCGGGACCCCGCCCACGCGGACGAACCGGCCGGTGCCGCCCGCGTACGCACCCGCAGCCGTACCCGCACCCGTACCCGCACCCGTGTCCGCGTCCGGGCTCACGTACGGCCTTCCTTGTGGACGGAGTGGGCGAGCAGGCCCAGCCAGATCGCCACCAGCAGCACCTGGAGCCGCTGGCCGGCGCCGAGGGCCCAGGTCCCGCGCCCGGCGGTGAACAGGGCGATCGCGGTCAGGGTCCAGACGGTGGCGAGCAGTTCGAGGGCGACGATCGCGGGCCCGTAGCGGGCGAGCGGGGCGAACCAGCCGTAACGTCGGGCGGCCACCGTGAGGGCGACGAGGCCGACGAGGGCCCCGATCATCGCGAGGCCGCTACTGACGGCGTGGGCCTGATGGGTGGCGGGGACCAGCCCGGCGGTCTCCCGGGCGGCGCACACGGGGTCCACGGTGGGGGTGCAGCTCAGCGGCAGCCAGGCGTCGGCGGCGGTGGCCGCGCCGAACAGCGTGACCCCGGCCCAGCCGATGACGGCCCAGGGGCGACGGGATTCGGCGCACTTCAGCAGCCGGAAGAGCGCCAGCAGTCCACCGGCGAAGGCCAGCAGCCCGGCGGTGAAGTCGGTGGCCCGGAACAGGCCGCCGAGCGGCTGGTCCTGGGCGGCGAGCTCGCTGACGTACGTCTCGATGGGGTTGAGGCCCGTGGAGAGGACGACTTCGAGCACCCACGCGGTGTAGGCGGCCGCGGCGAGGCCGATCAGGGCGGCGACCGGCCGGGCGGTCCGCGGGGAAAGTCCATATCGGGACATAGTGTGACTAATCCTAAGCAAACCCGGGGTCGGTCCTCCGAACGGATACCCACCCCGGGTAGGGTTCCCTCCATGACGCGCAGTGCTCGGCGAGCCGCCCCGGGAGTCCGGTTGCTGCTGCTCGCCGCGCTGTTGCTGGGCATCGTCACCATGCACACCCTGGGCCATCCGACTGAGTCCCACGCCATGGAGGACGTGTCCACGGCCCACTCCGTTGCCTCGGCGGGGCCGGCTGCCCCGGCCGGGCACGGTGGCACTCGCCACACCGCGGCCCCGGCCGCCGACGCGCCCGCCCCCACGGTCTCCTCGTGGGGGCACACGATGCCCGCGACCGAGATGGACCCCATGTCGGTCTGCCTCGCCGTGCTCACGGGGCTCGTGGTGCTGCTCATCGGCACCGGCCGGTCCGGATCCCGCGCAGCCGCGCCGCTCGGGGGCGCGGCCCGCATTCCGGGCCGGTCCGGTGGTGGCCCGGACCCGCCCACCCCGCGCGAGCTCCTCACCCGGCTGGCGGTCCTGCGGATCTAGGCCCGGCCCCGGCGTCCGCCCCCGTATGCCCGTGCATGCCCGTGCGTGCCCGGGGGCGGCGCCGAACCGTGCCCATGCGTCCGTAACACCACACCCATGAGGTGCTTCCATGCGCTCTCTTCCCACACGTCGCGCCGTGCTCGGCGCCTCCGCTGCCGCCGTCCTCGGCCCCGGGCTGCTCGCCGCCTGCTCCGGCTCTTCCGGCAACTCCGGCGGGACCGGCTCCGGCACCGGCCACGGCTCGATGCACGGCGGTTCCGCCGCCGACGTGCCTGCGGGGTACGTCGACCCGGCCGGGCCCGAGGTGCGGGCCGCCGAAGCCGCCCGCAAGGCCACCGGACCCGTCACCGAGGTCAAGGTGACCGCCACCGCCACCCCGCTGGACCTCGGCGCCGGGGTCACCGTCCGCTCCTGGGCGTACGGGGACAGGCTCCCGGGCCAGGAGGTCCGGGCCACCGCGGGCGGCACGCTCGCCCTCACCCTGGCCAACAACCTCCCCGAGGCCACCTCCCTGCACTGGCACGGCCTCGCGCTGCGCAACGACATGGACGGGGTCCCGGGGCTGACCCAGCGGGACGTCGCCCCCGGCGGGTCCTTCCCGTACAGGTTCGCCGTCCCCGACCCGGGGACCTACTGGTTCCACCCGCACACCGGAGTCCAGCAGGACCGCGGTCTGTACGCCCCGCTCATCATCGAGGACCCGAAGGAGCCCCTCTCCTACGACAAGGAGTGGGTGGTGGTCCTGGACGACTGGATCGACGGAGTGGACGGCGCCACCCCGGACGCCGTCCTCGCCGAGCTCCGCAAGGGCATGAACGGCAGCGACGGAGCCCACGCGGCCCACGGGCAGACCCCCTCGGCCGCAGCGCCCTCCCCCGGCGGCAGCAAGAAGCGCTCCTACGTCGCCATGGGCGGCCACAGCGACTACCTCGGCGGGGACGCGGGCGACGTGGCCTACGCGCACTACCTGATCAACGGACGGGTGCCGGACGACCCGTCGGTCCTCACCGCCCGCCCCGGCGACCGGATCCGGCTGCGCATCATCAACGCCGGCGGGGACACCGCGTTCCGCATCGCCCTCGGCGGACACGAACTGACGGTCACCCACACCGACGGCTACCCGGTCGAGCAGACCACGACCACCTCGTTGCTGCTGGGCATGGGCGAGCGCTACGACGTCCTGGTCACCGCCAAGGACGGGGTGTTCCCGCTCACCGCGCTGGCCGAGGGCAAGGAGGGTTCGGCGCTCGCGGTGCTGCGCACCGGGTCGGGGACGGCGCCCACGGCCGCGACCCGGCCGGCGGAGCTGGACGCGCCCGCGCTGATGGCGGACGCGCTCAGGGCCGCCGGGTCGGCCGCACTCGCCCCGCGCGATCCGGACCGTACGGTGCAGATCCGGCTGACCGGCTCCATGCAGAACTACAACTGGGCCTTCGACGGCAAGCCGTACACCCCTGATCAGCGGCATCCGGTGAAGGCGGGCGAGCGGGTCCGGCTCGTCTTCGCCAACGCGACACCCATGTGGCACCCGGTGCACCTGCACGGGCACACCTTCGCGCTGGGCGAGCAGCCGGGCGGGGCGCGCAAGGACACCGCGATCGTCCTGCCGGGCCGCAGGCTGACGGTGGACTTCGACGCCGACAACCCCGGTCTGTGGATGGCGCACTGTCACAACGTCTACCACTCGGAGTCCGGGATGATGACGGTGCTCGGCTACCAGCTGTAGGGGCCGTCTCCCGTGCTGCCCCCGGCGCCGGGGGCAGCACGGGAATTCGGATGGGGCCCGGTCATGGGCATGGCACCCTTGCCGTGATCACGACTGTCGCGAAAGAAGGACGGCCCCGCCGGTATGAGCACCCCGCCGAACCCGCCCAGCACCCCTGCCGGTCCGCCGACCGAGCCGGAGGGCACACCGATACCCGAGTCGGACTCCATACCGGCGCCCGCGCAGCCGCTCTCGCTGAAGAAGACCCCGGTCGCCCCGGTCGTCCCGGAGCAGACCCCCGAAACCCCCGAGACCTCCGAGCCCTCCGAGCCCTCCGAGCCCTCCGACAGCGCCGCGGCTCCCGAGACCTCCGAGGCCGCAGCGGCCCCCGAGGCACCCGCGGCCCCCGCCGCGGCCACCCCGGAGCAGGCCCCGGCCCCGTCGCCCTTCGCCCCGCCCTCGCCCACCCCCGCCCCCGCCCCCGGTGCCGCGGCCCCGGGCTTCGGCACCCCCGGCGCCCCCGCCGACGTGTGGAGCGCGCCCGCCCCCGGCTACGCCGGAGGAGGAGCCCCGTACGGCGCCTACCCGCAGGCCGCCCCGCCCGGCAACGGCCTCGCCGTCGCCGCCCTCGTCGTCAGCGGCTTCGGCCTCCTCCTCGCCGTCATCCCGTTCCTCTTCTGGGCCGGCGCCGTGGTCGCGATCGTCGGTGTGGGCCTCGGCACCGGCGGTATCGTCCGCGCCAACAAGGGCGCCCCGAACAAGCCGATGGCCGTCGTCGGCACCGTTCTCGGCCTGGCCGGCATGCTCGCCTCGGTCGGCGGCTTCTTCCTCACCGCCATGGTCGTCGAACGGGCCTCCGACCGCCTGGACCGGCAGATCGAGGACGAGGACTGGGGACACGACCTGGAGGGGCTCGAACCCAGCGGTGAGCCCTGGCCGTCCAAGTCCGCCTCGCCCTCCCAGGTCCCCGGCCTGACCAGCGCGCTGCCGTTCGGCGAGACCTTCACCTACCCGAACGGCGTGAAGGTGAGCCTCTCCGCGCCGAAGAAGTACGAGCCGAAGGGCATCGTCGCCCGCGAGCGGGTCGAGAACGCCATCCAGATCACCGTCACCATCACCAACGGCTCGACCGCCCCGCACGAGGTGATCTACGCCATGCCCAACGTCCGCGACGACAAGGGCATGACCGCGGACACCGTCTACGACGGCTCGGGCAACGTGCCGAAGCTGATCCGCGGTTCCATCCTGCCGGGCGAATCCGCCAGCGGGGTCGTGGCCTTCGAGGTCCCCGAGGGCACCAAGAGCGTCACCGCGGACATCTCCGCCGGGACGATGCTCGACGACGTCAAGTACGCCGGACCCATCGGCTGACGGAGCGTCACCACCGCCGGAAACACCCGGAAACCACCCGGAAAACAGCCGGGAACAAGCGGGGCCCAGGACATCGCGTCAGAAAGACGATTACACTGGGCCCCGTGCCTCAACTTCGACTCGCTCTGAATCAGATCGACTCGCACGTCGGCGACATCGCCGCCAACGCCGACTCGGTCGTCCACTGGACCCGGCACTCCGCCGAGCAGGGCGCCCATCTGGTGGCGTTCCCGGAGATGATGCTGACCGGGTACCCCGTCGAGGACCTCGCCCTGCGCGGCTCCTTCGTGGAGGCCTCCCGCACCGCGCTGCGCGAGCTCGCCGAGCGGCTGGCCGCCGAGGGCCTCGGCGAACTGCCCGTCGTCGTCGGCTACCTCGACCGCACCGAGCGGGCCACGCCCCGGCTGGGCCGCCCGGCCGGCTCCCCCGAGAACGCGGCCGCCGTGCTGCACCGCGGGCGGGTCGTCCTGCGCTTCGCCAAGCACCACCTCCCCAACTACGGCGTGTTCGACGAGTTCCGGTACTTCGTGCCGGGCGACACCCAGCCGGTGATCCGGGTGGGCGGCATCGACGTGGCCCTGGCCATCTGCGAGGACCTCTGGCAGGAGGGCGGCCGGGTCCCGGCCACCCGCTCCGCCGGGGCCGGGCTGCTGATCTCCGTGAACGCCTCCCCGTACGAGCGCAACAAGGACGACCAGCGTCTCGAACTGGTCCGCAAGCGGGCCCAGGAGGCCGGCTGCACCCTCGCCTACCTGGCGATGATCGGCGGCCAGGACGAGCTGGTCTTCGACGGCGACTCGATCGTCGTCGGCGCCGACGGGGAGGTCATCGCCCGCGCCCCGCAGTTCTCCGAAGGCTGCGTCCTGGTCGACCTCGACCTGCCCGCGGCCCGCGCCGACGCGCCCGAGGGCGTGGTGGACGACGGACTGCGCATCGAGCGCGTGATCCTCTCCGAGGCGCCCGTGGAGCCGTACGACCCGGTCGTCACCGGCGGATACGCCGACCGGCTCGACGACGACGAGGAGGTCTACGACGCGCTGGTCGTGGGCCTGCGCGCGTACGTCAGGAAGAACGGGTTCCGCTCCGTCCTGATCGGACTCTCCGGCGGCATCGACTCCGCGCTCGTCGCCGCCGTCGCCTGCGACGCGATCGGCGCGCAGAACGTGTACGGCGTCTCGATGCCCTCGAAGTACTCCTCGGACCACTCCCGCAGCGACGCCGCCGACCTGGCCGAACGCACCGGTCTGAACTTCCGGACCGTCTCCGTCGAGCCGATGTTCGACGCCTACATGGGCGCGCTGGGGCTGACCGGCCTGGCCGAGGAGAACCTGCAGTCCCGGCTGCGCGGCACCCTGCTGATGGCCCTGTCCAACCAGGAGGGCCACATCGTGCTGGCCCCGGGCAACAAGTCGGAGCTGGCCGTCGGCTACTCCACCCTGTACGGCGACTCGGTGGGTGCGTACGGGCCGATCAAGGACGTGTACAAGTCGGACGTCTTCCGCCTGGCGGAGTACCGCAACCGGGCGGCCGCCGAGCGCGGCGAGATCCCGCCGATCCCGGAGAACTCGATCGTGAAGCCGCCGAGCGCCGAGCTGCGCCCGGGCCAGGTGGACACGGACTCGCTGCCGGACTACCCGGTGCTGGACGCGATCCTGGCCATGTACGTGGACCGCGACCAGGGCATGGACGCGATCGTGGCGGCCGGCTTCGACCCGGAGCTGGTGGCCGGGACGCTGCGGATGGTGGACACGGCGGAGTACAAGCGGCGCCAGTACCCGCCGGGTACGAAGATCTCCGCGAAGGGCTTCGGCAAGGACCGCCGGCTGCCCATCACGAACGGCTGGCGCGAGCGGGCGTAGCCCGCTCCGGCCGTCAGGACCTGACGGTGACCCGGGCAGCGACGGGCAGGTGGTCGCTGCCGGTCCGGGGCAGGGTCCAGGAGGCCTCCGGCTTGATCCCGCGGACCATGATCTGGTCGATGCGGGCCATCGGGAACTGCGCAGGCCAGCTGAAGCCGAAGCCGTCGCCCGCCGCGCCCTGGGTGGAGCGCATCTGCGAGGTCACCTCGGACAGGGCGCGGTCGTTCATGGTGCCGTTGAGGTCGCCGAGCAGGATGACCTTCTTCAACGGTTCGGCGGCGAGCGCGGCGCCCAGCGCGTCGGCGCTGTCGTCGCGCTGGTTGGCGGTGAAGCCGGCGTTCATCTTGACCCGGACCGAGGGCAGGTGCGCGACGAAGGCGGCGACCTCGCCGTGCGGGGTGGTGACGGTGGCGCGCATGGCCCGGGTCCAGCCCATCCGGATGTCGACGGGCGCGCCGGCGTGCAGCGGGTACTTGCTCCACAGGCCGACCGTGCCCTCGACCGAGTGGTACTTGTACGTGGCCGCGAGGGCCTTCTCGTAGACGGGGACGGCGCTGCCCTTGAGCTCGGTCAGGGCCAGGACGTCGGCGCCGGAGCGGGCGACGGACTCGGCGGTGCCGCGCGGGTCGGGGTTGTCGGCGTCGACATTGTGGGTGGCCACCATCAGGTTGCCGCCGGAGCCGGACTTGTCGGTGACCAGGCCGCCGAAGAGGTTCGCCCAGACCGCGGCCGTCAGCAGCGTCGCGACGATCGCGGTGGCCGACCTGCGGTAGACGGCCCCGGCCAGCAGCAGCGGGACGGCCAGACCCAGCCAGGGCAGGAAGGTCTCGGTGAGGCTGCCGAGGTTGCCCACGTCGTTGGGCAGGTCCGCGTGGAAGATCATGACGAGCGCGATCAGGGCGGCGATCCCGGCGAGGACCAGTCCGCGCCGCCAGATCCCCGGATCCTTGCGCAGTGCGGTCAGCCGGCGCCGGAGGCGGGTTCCGGAGGGCTCGGGCTCCGAGCCGCCGTTCCCCGACTCCGTCATGTACGCCTGTGCCATACCACTGCCCTCACTGCCGTGCTCGCGCTCCGTCCCCGCCCCTTGACCCTAGGCGATGAACCGGAGCCTTCCGTGCCGTACGTCACGACCGCCGGTCACGGTCGTACGTCCGGGAGGACGAACGGCCGTACGCAGGGGGTTCCGCTTGTCACGAAACGCGCACATTGGAGCCCGTGGCCGGGCTCGCACCGCGGACCACTTCCGCCTGCGGCCACCCGGATGTCACCATGGGGGGTGAGTCCGGGGACGCCGTAAGGGCGCCTCGAGATGACACAAGGAGCAGTTGCAATGACGCCTGCCGTTTCGCCTGCCCGCGAACCCGCACCCGCGGCCTCCCCCACCCTGTACGGAGGCACGGGCACCCGGCGCATCACCGTCCGCGACCTGACCCTCGCCAAGGAACGCGGCGAGAAGTGGCCCATGCTCACCGCATACGACGCGATGACCGCGTCCGTCTTCGACGAGGCCGGTATCCCGGTCATCCTCGTCGGGGACTCCATGGGCAACTGTCACCTCGGCTACGACTCCACCGTCCCGGTGACGATGGACCAGATGACCATGCTCTCGGCGGCCGTCGTACGCGGCACGAGCCGTGCGCTGGTCATCGGCGACATGCCGTTCGGCTCGTACCAGGAAGGCGCCGTGCAGGCCCTGCGCAGCGCCACCCGCCTCGTCAAGGAGGCCGGGGTCGGCGCGGTGAAGCTGGAGGGCGGCGAGCGCTCGCTGGCCCAGACCGAGCTGATCGTGCAGTCCGGCATCCCCGTCATGTCCCACCTGGGCCTGACCCCGCAGTCCGTCAACGCCATGGGCTACCGGGTCCAGGGCCGCGGCGACGAGGCCGCGCACCAGCTGCTGCGCGACGCGAAGGCGGCGCAGGACGCGGGCGCGTTCGCGGTGGTGCTGGAGCTCGTTCCGGCCGAGCTGGCCGCCGAGGTCACCCGGTCCCTGCACATCCCGACCGTCGGCATCGGCGCGGGCGCGGAGTGCGACGCGCAGGTGCTGGTGTGGACCGACATGATGGGCCTGACCGGCGGGAAGATGCCGAAGTTCGTCAAGCAGTACGCGCAGCTCCGCGAGACCATGACCGGCGCGGCGAGGGCCTTCGCCGAGGACGTGGTCGGCGGCACGTTCCCGCAGGCGGAGCACGCCTTCCACTGATCGCGCGCATGATCGCTCCGACAGCCCGCCGACCGTGTGTCGGCGGGCTGTCGTATGTCTGTCGTACGTTTGTCGGTCGGCTGTCGGTGCTTTGTCAGTGGCGGCTGCTCCTATGGGGCCATGACGCGAAACAACAACAAGCCCAACGCCGTGGAGGTACGGGGCCTGGTCAAGCACTACGGCGAGACCAAGGCCCTCGACGGTGTCGACCTGGATGTCCGGGAGGGCACGGTCCTCGGGGTCCTCGGCCCCAACGGCGCCGGCAAGACGACGCTGGTCCGCTGCCTCTCCACCCTGATCGTCCCGGACTCCGGCACCGCGACCGTCGCGGGCTACGACGTGGTCCGCCAGCCGCGGCAGCTGCGCCGCACCATCGGCCTCACCGGCCAGTACGCCTCGGTGGACGAGAAGCTCTCCGGCTGGGAGAACCTCTACATGATCGGGCGGCTGCTCGATCTCTCCCGCAAGGACGCCCGCCGCCGCGCGGACGAGATGCTGGAGCGGTTCTCCCTGACCGAGGCGGCCAAGAAGGCCGTCATGAACTACTCCGGCGGTATGCGCCGCCGGCTCGACCTCGCCGCCTCCCTGATCGGCAACCCGGCCGTGCTCTACCTGGACGAGCCGACCACCGGTCTCGACCCCCGCACCCGCAACGAGGTGTGGGACGAGGTCCAGCGCCTGGTCGCCGAGGGCGCCACCGTGCTGCTCACCACGCAGTACATGGAGGAGGCCGAGCAGCTCGCCAGCGAGCTGACGGTCATCGACCGCGGCAAGGTCATCGCCAACGGCAAGGTCGACGAGCTGAAGGCGCGCGTCGGCGGCCGCACCCTGAAGATCCGCCCGGCGACCGCCTCCGACCTGCCGGGCATGGCCCGCTCGCTGGCCGAGGCCGGACTGGACGGCGTCGCCGGCAGCCAGGCCGTACCGGACGAGGGCGTGCTGCTCGTCCCGATCCTGAGCGACGAGCAGCTGACGGCCGTCGTCGGCCTGCTGGCCGCCCGCGGGTACGCGATCGCCGACCTCGGCACCTACCTGCCCAGCCTCGACGAGGTGTTCCTGGCCATCACCGGCCAGAAGCCCACCCCGGTCGAGGACTCCGTTCCCACCGAGAAGACCGAGGAGGTCGCGGCATGAGCACCGTAACCACGACGAAGCCCGCTCCCACCGCGCCCGGTCCGGCCTCGGTGGCCGCCGCGCACGGAGAGGGACGGATCGGCCTGCGGGGCAACCTGCGGCACATCGGCGCCCTGGTGCGCCGCAACGCCCTGCAGATCAAGCAGGATCCCGAGTCGATGTTCGACGTCGTGTTCATGCCGATCATCTTCACGCTGCTGTTCGTGTTCGTCTTCGGCGGCGCGATCTCCGGCAAGGGGAACCAGGCGGAGTACGTCAACTACGTGGTCCCGGGCCTCATGGCCATGATGGGCATGAACATCGCCATGGGCGTCGGCACCGGGGTCAACGACGACTTCAAGAAGGGCGTCATGGACCGGTTCCGGTCCATGCCCATCGCCCGGTCGTCGGTACTCATCGCCAAGATCGCCGTTGAGCTCGGCCGGATGATGGTCGCCATCGCCATCCTGCTCGCCGTGGGCTTCCTGCTCGGCCTGTCGATCAAGGGTCCGGTGGTGGGCCTGTTCCTCGCCATCGGGCTGTCGGCCGTCTTCGGCGCTTCGCTGATGTGGATCTTCGTCCTGCTCGGTCTCACCCTGAAGACCCCGCAGGCGGTCCAGGGCATGGCGATGATGGTCCTGATGCCGCTGCAGTTCGGCAGCTCGATCTTCGCCCCGCCGACCACGATGCCGGGCTGGCTGCAGTCCTTCACGGACTACAACCCGCTGTCCAACCTGGCCGACGCGGCCCGCGCCCTGATCAACGGGATGCCGGTCGGCGACTCGGTGTGGATGACCCTGGGCTGGTCGCTGGCCATCACGGCGGTCACCATGCCGCTCGCGGTGCGCAAGTTCCGCCAGAAGACCTGACCCGCGGACCGATCCGTTCCGGATCGCGTCCCGGACGGACACCGGCCGGGGGCCGGGTCAGATGAGGGCGGTGGCCTCCTCCAGGGAGAGGCCACCGCCTTCGGCGTACGCCTTCTCGTAGGCGGCGTCGCCCAGCGCGGCCCGGGTCAGCTCCTGCGCGAGGGCGAAGTCCTCCCGTTCCGTCGTCACGGGGAAGTGCGCGGGCGGCAGCTGCGCGTGGTAGGCGCCCAGCAGCCGGGCGGCGTCGTACTCCCGGCGCGGACCGCCGAGCGAGACCAGGGAGAGGGCCCCGGTCATCAGGTAGACCGCCGGCATCTGCGGGGCCACCATCCGCGCCATCGGGTCCGTGGCGGTCTCCAGTGCCTGGCGCACCCGGACGAGGGCCTCCTCGTGACGCCCCTGCCGGTTGTCCAGCCAGGCCATCGTGCCGAGCAGGAAGCCGTCGAAGATGGCGAACGCGCCGAAGGCGAACTCGTCCCGCAGGAGTTGCAGCTGCTCGCGGGCCTCGGCGATCCGTCCCGTGCGGCCGAAGATGCCCGCGAGGAACATCCGGGCGGCGGGCATGGCCTCGTTGCCGTACCGCTGCACCCTGGCGGTGATCTCGGTGAGGATCTCCTCGGCCTCCTCGATCCGGCCGGCCTCGGTCAGCGTCCCGGCCATCCGTACCCGCAGCACGGTCACCTGCGCCATGGCCCCGAGACGTTCGGCGTACGCGATCGCCTCGCGGTAGTCGCGGGCGGCGAGCGCGTACTCTCCGCGCTTCTCCCGGGCCTCGGCGCGGGCGGACAGCGCCTCGGCGCAGCCCCAGGCATCGCCCAGCTCGCGGAACAGCACCAGACTCTCGTCGGCGTCGCGCGAGGCGTCCCCGGCCCAGTCGGCCCGGTTGGCGAGGATGTTGGCGCGCAACTGGAGGCCGGAGGCCAGCTCCCAGCGGTAGCCGAGCTCGCGGGCGGTCGCGACGGTCGCGTTGACGACCTCCTGGAGCAGTCCGGGGTCGCCGGCGATCATGACGGCGTAGATCCACAGGGAGGCGGGGGTCCGGCAGGTCTGCGGGAGTCCGGGCCGGTAGGTGGCGAGGACCCCGTCGATCAGGGCGCGGACCGAGGGGGTGTTCCAGGTCTCGTTGGTCTGGTCGCGGGAGGCCAGCAGGACCAGGTTGAGCGCGCGCCAGCCCTCGATGCGCATTTCCTCGGAGTAGGGCGGGGGCGTGTCGACGAGCCGTTCGTAGACGGGCTCGGCGGGGGCGCAGGGCGCCTCGAAGGGGTTCGGGCCGAGCGCGGCGGCGGCCTCGGACCAGTGCCGGGACTCGGAGCGCAGGTCGTGCATGTGCCAGTACCAGCCCAGCGAGTGGACCAGGCACAGCACTTCGTCGGTGTCGCGGACGGCAATGGCCCGGCGCAGCGCGGTACGCAGGTTCTCGTACTCGGTGGCGAGCCGGTCGGTGGCCGCCCGCTGGCCGTGGCCGCGCAGCACCGGCTCGGTGGCGCGGGCCAGTTCGCGGTAGTGGACGAGGTGGCGGTGCTCGGTGGTCTCGCGGTCGCCGGCGGCCTCGGCGAGGCGTTCGGCGGCGTACTCGGCGACGGTTTCCAGCAGGCGGTAGCGCATGCCGCGGCCGTCGGGGCCGGGGGTGGCCACGACGAGGGACTTGTCGACGAGGGAGCCGAGGATGTCGGCGGCGTCGTACGGGGCCGGGTCGCGGGGGTCGGCGCAGACGGCCTCGGCTGCGGCCAGGTCGCAGCCGCCGGCGAAGACGGACAGCCGGCGCAGGACCGTCCGTTCGGGCTCGTCGAGCAGGTCCCAGGACCAGTCGACGACGGCGCGCAGGGTCTGCTGGCGCGGCAGGACCGTACGGCTGCCACTGGTCAGCAGCCGGAACCGGTCGTCCAGGCGGTCCGCGATCTGCCGCGGGGTGAGCAGCCTCAGCCGGGCCGCGGCCAGCTCGATCGCGAGCGGCAGCCCGTCGAGACGGCGGCAGATCTCGGCGGCCGCGGCCGGGTCCTCGTCGACGCTGAAGCCGGCCCGGGCCGCGGCCCCGCGGTCGCCGAGCAGCCGCAGCGCGATGGGGTCGGGCAGTGGTTCCACCGGGCGCAGGGACTCCCCCGGGACGCCGAGGGGTTCGCGGCTGGTGGCCAGGATCCGTACGCCGGGGCAGTGCGTGAGCAGGCGCTCGGCGAGGGCGGCGGCAGCGCCGATGACGTGCTCGCAGTTGTCGAGCAGCAGCAGGAGCCGGCGCCGGGCGCAGTGCTCGGCGAGCCGGTCGAGGGGGTCGTCCCCGGCGCGCTCGGTGAAGGCCCGCAGTTCCTCGGCGGCGGCGCCGCGCAGCTTGGTCTCGCGGGCGCCGAGGGCGGCGAGGGTGGCTTCGGCGACGTCCTCGGGGTCGCCGGGCCCGTCGATGGGAGCGAGTTCGACGAGCCACACCCCGTCGGGCCAGGCGCTCTCGTGCTGGGCCTCGGCGGCCTCCTGGGACAGCCGCGTCTTGCCTGCGCCGCCGGGCCCGAGCAGCGTGACGAGGCGGGCCCGCGCGAGATCGTCGCCGATGGTGCGGATGTCGTCCTCGCGCCCGACGAAGGTGGTCAGGCGGGCGCGCAGGTTGCCCGCGGACACGGGTGCGGGGGCGGGCGCCGGAGCGTGAGAGGGCGCCGGAGCGGGCGCGGGTGCGGCGGCCGTGCGGGGCGGCTCGGGGTCCGAGGCCAGTAGTTCGCTGTGCAGGGCGCGCAGCTCCGGGCCCGGGTCCGTGCCCAGCCGGTCGGCCAGCTCCCGGCGGACGCCGTCGTAGGCGGCCAGCGCCTCCGCCGGGCGGCCCGCGTCGCGCAGGGCCCGGATGCGCAGGGTGTGCAGCGGCTCGTCCAGCGGGTGCTGAGCGCACAGCGCGGTCAGCTCCGGCAGGGACCGCTCCGCCTCGCCCAGCGCCAGGGCCGCGGCGAGCCGGCCCCGGCGCGCGTCCGACCGTACGGCCTCCCAGCGCGCGGCCTCCGCGCCCGGGTCCGGCAGGTCGGCGAGGGCGGGGCCGCGCCACAGGGCGAGGGCCTCGTCGTACCGGGCCGCCGCCTCGGCCGGGTCGGGGGCCGCGCCCCCGGCCCGGACCAGCCGCTCGAAGCGGTACAGGTCGATGTCCTCCCGCGCGGCGGCCAGCTCGTAGCCGCCCTCCGCGGACCGCACGGCCGCGTGCCCGAGCGCCCGCCGCAGCCGGGCGACCAGCGCCTGCAGGGCCGCCACCGCGTCGGCCGGCGGGTCGGTGTCCCACACCTCGGCGACGAGCATCCGGGCCGGCACCACCCGCCCCGGCCGCAGCGCGAGCGCCGTCAGGAGCGCCCGAAGGCGCGCTCCGCCGACGGCCACGGGGGTCCCGTCGTCGTGAATGGCCTGGGCGGTTCCGAGGATCGCGTAACGCACCGGCCCATTGTCCCCGCAGCGGGACCCGGACCCACACCGTTTTACGCCGGGGCCGCGGGATAGGTTGCCCGCATGGGTCATCAGGGCGGCCGCGGCGAGCGGCGGATAAGTTCGGTATTCCTCGGCATCGTCGCGATCATGGCCGTCACGGGATGGGCGGTGTGGACGGGGTACTCGGCGAGCGCCGGCCTGGCCGTGTTCCTCTTCGTGACCTCGGCGTGGATCGTCTCCCTGTGCCTGCACGAGTACGCGCACGCCCGCACCGCCCTGCACGGCGGCGACCTCACGGTGGGCGCCAAGGGCTACCTGACGCTGAATCCGCTCAAGTACACGCACGCGCTGCTCAGCATCGTGCTGCCGGTGATCTTCGTGATCCTGGGCGGCATCGGCCTGCCCGGCGGCGCGGTCTTCATCGAGCGCAACCGGATCCAGGGCCGCTGGAAGCACAGCCTCATCTCGGCGGCGGGCCCGCTGACCAACGTGGCCTTCGCCGTCGTGTGCACGGCCCCGTTCTGGCTGGGCGCCCTCGACGGGGTGCCGCTGGCCTTCCGCTACGCGCTCGCCTTCCTCGCCATGCTCCAGGTCACGGCGGCGATCCTGAACTTCCTGCCGGTACCGGGCCTCGACGGCTACGGGGTCATCGAGCCCTGGCTGTCGTACCGGATCCGCCGCGAGGTGGAGCCGCTGGCGCCGTTCGGCCTGCTCGCCGTCTTCGCGCTGCTGTGGATCCCGGGGGTCAACGCGTTCTTCTTCGGCGCGGTGGACGGCCTGATGTCCGCACTCGGCGTGTCGGACCTGGAGACGTACTGCGGCCGCGACCTCTACAGCTTCTGGCGGGACACGGACGGCTTCTGCGCCGTCCCGCAGGACTAGACGGCGTTGCGCGCGGCGGCGGCCTTCTCGGCCTTCGCCTTGCGCAGGTAGTACCAGGCCATGTTGGACGTGAGGCCGGCGAGCAGCACCCACACGATCCCGAGGAAGCTGCCCTCCACGAAGGCGACGACGGCCGCGGCCACCGCACAGACGCAGACGACAACGGCGAAGACGGCAAGGCGGGGCATGGGAAGAGCTCCTCGGAAACACTGAACGGGGTCGAGCTCCACCAGTGTCCCCCATGCCCCGCAGTGCTGTCGTAAGCACGCCCGCGACCCGCGGGGGGTCAGACGTCCGTGATGCGCAGGCCTGCGTGGGCCTTGTAGCGGCGGTTCGTGGAGATCAGGTTGGCCACCAGGGACTCGACCTGGTGGGCGTTGCGCAGGCGGCCGGCGAAGACGCCGCGCATGCCCGGGATGCGGGCGGCGAGGGCCTGGACGAGGTCCGTGTCGGCGCGGGCCTCGCCGAGGACCATCACGTCGGTGTCGATCTCGTCGATCGACTCGTCCTGGAGCAGAACGGCCGAGAGGTGGTGGAAGGCCGCCGTGACGCGGGAGTCCGGGAGCAGGGCGGCGGCCTGCTGGGCGGCGCTGCCCTCCTCGACCTGGAGTGCGTACGCGCCCTGCTTGTCAAAGCCCAGCGGGTTGACGCAGTCCACCACGAGCTTGCCCGCGAGGTCCTCGCGGAGCGCTTCCAGGGTCTTGGCGTGGCCCTCCCACGGCACCGCGATGATGACGATGTCGCTGCGGCGCGCGCACTCGGCGTTGTCCGCGCCCTCCACGCCGAGGCCGAGCTCTTCGGCCGCGGTCCGCGCGCGGTCGGCGGCACGGGAGCCGATGATCACCTTCTGGCCGGCCCTGGCGAGCCGGTAGGCCAGGCCCCGGCCCTGGTCTCCGGTGCCGCCGAGGACGCCGACGACGAGGCCGGACACGTCCGGCAGCTCCCACGGGTCCTTGACCGGCGGCTTCTGCGTGTTGTCTGAGGAAGTCATGGGGGCGAGGGTACTGCCGGGTAGCCCACAGTCGAAGGGTGTCGAAGGGGAAGGAACCGCTCCCCGTGTCCCTTGCATGGTGCAGGATGCCGATATGGACGCCGTGAGGGTCGCGTTGCTGCGCGAGGTGCTCGCCGGTACGCAGTGGCCGGGCTCCGCCCGCCGCTTCGCCGGGTCGCTGCGCCGGTCGGTCGTGCCGGCCGGCGGGCAGCTGCTGCTGGTGGGGACCGAGGGCTACGAGCCCTGGCACCTGGCGGCGCACCTGGTGGACGAGGCCGCCTGGTCGGGCCTGCCGGAGCTGGCGCCCACGCTCGTACGCCACCACGTGCGGCCCGGTGAGCCGCCGCACCTGTCGGTGGGGCTGGGCAGGCTGGCGGCGGCCCGGCGCGGGCACACCCTGCTGGTGGTGGCGCCCGGGGCGCCGGGCGAGGGGCTGCTGGAGCGCGTCCACGACGCCCGGCGCGCGGGGGCGACCGTACTGTCCCTGGACGGCGGGGACCCGGACCTGGGCACGCTCGCGCACGATGCGCTGTCGGTGCCGGAACCCGACGGGGAGATGGATCTCGACACCGTGCAGCACCTGGTCAGCGCGGCGGCCGGGGAGAACGGCCTGCCGGTGCAGCGCGGCGGCCGGCACCGGTTCCGGGACCGGCTGGCGCGGCTGGCCGACCGGCTGACCGCGCCGCCGCCCAGCCGCTGGTAGGGCCTACGCCCCGCCCGTGCCGGTGGTGCCCTCTTCGTTCTCGCGGGTCCTGTCGTTCCACTTGGGGTCGTTCTGCCATTCGAGGTTGCGTTCCTGCGCCGTCTCCATGGCGTGGTTCGCCTCCTCCGGGGTCGCGTAGGGCCCGAACCGGTCCTTGGCCGGGCACTCGGGGCCCTCCTCGACCTTCTTGTGGACCAGGCAGTAGTACCACTCGCCGGGTTTGCCCACCTGACGCTTCTTGAACAGGGCCATCGTCGTCGGGCTCCTCTCGTACCTCTCTATGCCGCCATGCTGCCCCATCCCCGCTGGATACACTCGCTCGCATGTCTGGCCAGTCGCTGCTCGTACCAGGCGAGCTCTCTCCCGTCCGTTCCGTTCCCGGAAACATCCGCCGGCCCGAGTACGTGGGCAAGCCCGCGCCCACTCCGTACACCGGACCGGAGGTGCAGACGGCCGAGACCATCGAGGCCATGCGCATCGCCGGCCGGATCGCCGCCCAGGCGATGGAGGAGGCCGCCAAGCACATCGCTCCGGGGGTGACCACCGACGAGCTGGACCGGGTCGCGCACGAGTACATGTGCGACCACGGCGCCTACCCGTCGACGCTGGGGTACCGGGGCTTCCCGAAGTCCCTGTGCTCCTCGCTGAACGAGGTCATCTGCCACGGGATCCCCGACTCGACCGTCCTGAAGGACGGCGACATCGTGAACCTCGACGTGACCGCGTACATCGGCGGCGTGCACGGCGACAACAACGCGACCTACCTGTGCGGGGAGGTGGACGAGGAGTCGCGGCTGCTGGTGGAGCGCACCCGCGAGGCGCTGAACCGGGCCGTCAAGGCCGTCCGGCCGGGCCGCCAGATCAACGTCATCGGCCGGGTCATCGAGTCGTACGCGAAGCGCTTCGGCTACGGCGTGGTCCGGGACTTCACCGGCCACGGCATCAACTCGTCCTTCCACTCCGGCCTGATCGTCCCGCACTACGACAGCCCGCACGCCACCACCGTCATCGAGCCCGGGATGACCTTCACCATCGAGCCGATGCTGACGCTGGGCACCCACGAGTACGACATGTGGGAGGACGGCTGGACGGTCGTCACGAAGGACCGCAAGCGCACGGCGCAGTTCGAGCACACGCTGGTCGTGACGGACTCCGGCGCGGAGATCCTGACCCTTCCGTAGCCGTCACCACACCTGCGTCCGGGCCCGGTGCACCTGTGCACCGGGCCCGGACCTGTTCCCGCAGACTCCCCGCGGACTCCCCGCGGACTTCCCGAGGACTCCCCGCGGACTTCCCGAGGGGCTACGCGCTGAGCGGGAACTGCTCGCCCAGCTCGCGGAAGACCGCGCCGTTGAAGTCGAAGGCGCGCTTGCACTCGTCGATGATGCGCTGCTTCTCCAGGTCGTCCGCGGCGATGGCGTCGAGCAGCTCGCGGTAGGTCCGCTTGAAAGCCGCCGGGTTGGAGATGTCCGCGAAGACGTAGAACCGGACGCCGTCGCCCTTGCGCTCGAAGCCCCAGGTGCGTTCGGCCTTGTCGCGGATGATCTGACCGCCGGAGAGGTCGCCCAGGTAGCGGGTGTAGTGGTGGGCGACGTACCCGCCCGGCCACTCTGCCGCGCACTGAGTCACCCGGTCCGCGTACGCACGCGTCGCGGGCAGGGCCACCACGTTCTCGCGCCAGTCCGGGCCCACCAGGTGGGCGAGGTCGCGCTCGATCTCGGCGACGCGCATGAGCTCGGGCCGGATGAAGGGGCCGGCCACCGGGTCGTCCGCCAGGGACCCGGCCGCATCCTCCAGGGCCCGGTACACGAACCACAGCTGCTCGGTGTAGCGCGTGTACGCGTCCACGCCGAGCCGTCCACCCAGCAGATCGCTCATGAAGGTCGACGTCTCGGCCTCGGTGTGCTGCTCGTGCGAGGCGACGCGGATGACCGTAGAGAAGGCGTCCAAGGCGGACCTCCAGGAAGAGGAAACAGGCGCGACGGCATCGCCGTCACGCTCGATCCTCCTACTTAGGCTTGCCTAAGTCAATGAGTTCCCGACGTCCTGTCGGTAAAAAATCCGGGCCCTGCGTCCGCTGCGGCGCGCAGGATTTCGCAGCGGATTTCGCGGGAGGGGGGCGTGGGAGGGGGCGTGGGGGTGGCGGAAGGCCCGGTCAGGCCGGATTCGGGGCGAAGCGGACGCGGCCGCCGATCTCCACCGTGCCGTCCGGGCCGGGGGCGGTGAGGATCTGGGAGCCGGCGCCCTGGGTGATGTTCAGAGCGCGGTTGAGCTGGGCCGTCAGCAGGATCGCCGCCGAGCCGGTCGCCTCGTCCTCCGTGATGATCCCGTCGGGGCGGCGCGGGAAACCCCGGGCGCGCACGCGGCCCGCGGCCTCGTCCTCCCAGGCCCAGGCGTACAGCCAGCCCTCGCCGGGCGGCGGGGCCGGCAGCGCCTCGACCTCGGCGACGGATCCGTACTGCTCGGTGCGCTTGCCCTCGACCCACTCGGGGCGGGCCGTGATCCAGGTGAACTCCCCGTCGTCACGGGCCCATACGGATCCGGCGGGCGGCTGGAGCTCCTCGATGTCCAGCAACCACGCGACCCCGACCAGCGGGTGTCCCGCGAAGGACATCTGCGTGCCGGGGGTGCGGATGTCGACGACCCCGCGCTCGGGGTCGTCGACGAACACCGTCTCGCTGTAGCCCAGTTCGGCGGCCAGGGCCTGCCGCGACTCGTCGTCGGGGCAGGTCCGGCCGTCGCGTACGACACCGAGCAGGTTGCCGAACCGGCCGTCACCCGCGCAGAAGACCTTCAACACGTCGAGATCGTTCACGCGGGAATTGAAGCACGGCTCAGACCTGGGCCGTACGGCGCCTGCGCGCGAAGTACACCGCGCCCGCACCGGCCGCGATCACCACGCCGGAGGTGGTGAGCAGGGCTCCGGCGGGGATCTCGGCGCCGGTGTTCGCGAGGTTGCCGCCGACGGTGGAGGAGCCGCCGCCCACGGTGGAGGAGCCGCCGCCCACGGCGGCGCCCGTACCGCCGGTGGTGCCGCCGGTCGTACCGCCCGTGGTCCCGCCGTTCGAGCCGCCGGTGGTGCCGCCGTTCGAGCCGCCCGTCGTGCCGCCGGTGCTGGGCAGGGTGGCGTCCTTGTCCACCGCCACGGCGAAGGTGAGCGGGTCGATCGGGTCGCCCGCCTTGTACATGGAACCGGTGGTGTCGTTGGCGAAGGCCCCCGCGCCCTCGGCGGTGAAGAACGCCGGGACCGCGTTCAGCGCCAGGACGCCGTTCCTGGTCTTGTAGTCGGTCTTCGACAGGTCGAGCGTGGCGAAGCGAAGGCCCGTCCTGGTACCGGAGCCGTTCTTGACGTCCACGTAGAGGGTGCCGGTCTTGCCGGTGGCCTCGACGCGGGGGTTGCCGAAGGTCATGTCGATGCCGTGGGCGGCGTACTGGAAGCGGAGGTTGCCCTCGAAGGAGGCGTTCAGCTTCTGCTTCTTGACGTCGAGATCGCCCTTGCCGAAGGCGAAGTCGAAGGTGTCGCCGTTCTTGGCGGCGCCGCCGGCCGGGGTGATCGAGCCCGCGCTCAGCACGTACTTGCGGAAGGACTCCTTCACGCCCCAGGTCAGCTTGCCGCTGAGCACCTTCTGCGTGTCGTCGGCCGGAGGCGTCGGGTTCTTGGTGGTGGTGGACGGAGTCGGCTCGGGCGCCGGCTTCTCGAACTCCAGCTTCGCGTTGAGCGGGTCGCCCGGCTTGTCCTTGTAACCCGGCGAACCGAGCGCGTCCGCGGCCTCCTGGGTGAGCGTGGTCGCCAGGTTGGTCATCGACTGGCCGGCGAAGGCCACCGTGGCCATGGGCACGTCCTGGGTGGTCGTACCGCCCTTGGTGACGTCCGCGGTGAGCTTCTTGGTGCCCGTGTCGATACGGATGTCCGAAAGCTTGACCTCGAAGCCGTGGCCGGTCGGCGGGGCGGGCGAGGAGAAGGTGACGCTGCCCTTGAAGGCCGCCTTCACCACGTGCCCGTTGGCCGGCTCGTACGCACCGGTCGGCCGGACGAAGCGCAGGGTGCCGTCCGCGTTCTGCTCGGCGCCGTCCGCGACGGTGATGGTGCCCTTGGCCATGCCGGTCACGTAGGCGCGGTAGCTCGCGAGCACGCCCCAGTCGAGCGTGCCACCGGTGATCTTCATCGGGTCGGTGGGCGGGCCGCCCGCGGCGGTGGCCGGCACGGCGTAGACGGTGGCGCCGAGCGCGGCGGCGGTCAGGACGGCGGCCGCGAGGGAGATCGGGCGTCGGATGGACGACATGGCTGGGTACTCCTGAAGGAACAGAGAAGGGGGAACGGCAGGGGGAGGGGCCTACCGGGGCGCGTCGGTGGGCGCGTCCGCGGGGCTTGCCGCATCCGGGCCGGAGCCTGAGCCTGCGGCCGAGGCCCGGGCCGTACGCCGCTTGCGCACGACCAGGAAGGCGCCGCCGCCGGCGAGGACCAGGACGGCCACGGCGAGGGCGATGAACAGTCCGGTGTCGGAGGACTCCGTGTCCTTCGCGACCGGGGCGGGCTCGGCGGACGGCGATGCGGACGCGGGGGCGGGCGGGGCCGTCGAGCCCAGGTCGGGCAGGGCGGGCAGCTGGGCGGTGGAGTCCAGGGCGACGGCGAGGGAGACGGGGTCCATCTCGGTGCCGGCCTTGTACATGGCGTTGAAGGCCTGGGAGCCGCCCTCGGTGAGGGTGGCCGGAGCTTCTGTCAGCGTCGCCAGTTTGCCCTCGGTCTTCAGACCCTTGGCGTCGAACTCGACGAGCGGGACGGCGTTCTTCGTCTGGCCGCCGCTGGTGACGTCGGCGGCCAGGACGCCCTTGCCGTTCTCCACCTTCACGTTCACCTTGCCGAGCGTGAGGTCCAGGTGGGCGCCGGTGAACTGGACCGTACCGGCGAAGGCCGCGTCAAGAGTGCCCTTCGCGCCGTCGAACGAGCCGTTGCCCCGGGGGAAGCGGAACAGCGCGCCGCCGTCCTGGGCGCCCTCGGCGAGGACCCACTTGCCCTGGCCGATCGAGCCGGTGACGTACTCGCGGAAGGTGCGGCGCACTCCCCAGTCGACGGCGGCGTCGGCGAAGGCCCCCGGCGCCTGCGTGGCTTCGGCACCGGTACCGGCACCGGCACCGGGCTGCGCGGTCGCCGACGGCGAGGGCGCGGCGGCCGGGGCGGCCAGGACGTCGGCGGAGAGCGAGACGGGGTCGAGCCGGGTACCGGCGCCGTAGTAGCCGGCGAAGGCCTTGGCGCCTTCCGCGGTCAGGGTGGCCGGGAGGTTGGTGAGGGTCAGCGGGCCGGCGCCGCCCTTCATGTTGATGCCGCCCACGCCGAGGGAGGCGAAGGCGACCTGCGACTGGCTGGTGACCGCGCCGCTGTCCTTGGCCTTGCTGGAGACGTCCACGTACAGCGTGCCGCTGCCGCCGGAGATCTTGACGGTCGGGCGGCCGATGGTCATGTCCAACTCGTGGACGCCGTCGGGCTTCTGGTGGCCCTGGAAGGTCACCCCGCCCGAGTAGGAGGCCTCGAAGGCGCCGGAGTCCGGGTCGTAGGAGCCGTTCGCGGAGTGGAAGCGAAACAGGCTGCCGCCGACCGTGGCGGCTCCGCTCTTCAGCTTGAAACTGCCTTTTGCCACCGGACCCGTGACATAACTCTGGAAGGACGATTTGATGCCCCAGTCGAGTCGACCCCCCTGTACGGTGCCGGCCTGAGCGGCGGTCGCCGGGAGCAGGGCCCCCAGCAGGGCCGCCAACAGGGCGACGGCGAACGCACGGACGGGTCTCGTGGGCATGAATGCCCCCTCCTGAGGTCTAGCGAGCAAGGTTAGGCTAACCTAAGCTAACCACGGCCGGATGAACACCCCCCGGTCTCCAGAACCTCAGTCGGACGACCAGGACGGTGCCTTCGTGCCTACGCCCGCCGCGTCACACCGCTTTCCCCGTCTCGCCGTTGCCGTGACAGCACTGGCACTCGCGCTGACGGCCTGCGGAGGTACGGCCACCACCCCGGACCGGGCGACCCCCGGCGCGGCCGCCGTCCCGGACCGGGTGGAACCACTCGCTCAGGCGCCACAGCCCGCGCTCCCGGTCACCGTGCCCTCGGTCGACGGCGCCCAGGTCACCGTCACGTCCGCGGACCGGGTCGTTCCGCTGAGCGGCAGCCTCAACGAGATCGTCCACACCCTGGGCCTCGGCAAGCAGGTCGTCGCCCGGGACATCACGGCCACCTTCGAACAGGCAGCCCAGCTACCGGTGGTGACACGTGGCCACGACGTCTCCGCCGAGAGCGTGCTCTCGCTGCGCCCGACGCTGGTGCTCGCGGAGACCACCAGCGGTCCCGGAGAAGCGATTCAGCAGATCCGCGACGCCGGCATCCCGGTGCTCGTCATCGCCCCCGCCAAGGGGCTGGACGACGTCCCGAAGCGGATCGACGCGGTGGCCGCCGCGCTCGGCGTCAAGGAGGCGGGCACGCAGCTGAACCAGCGCACCGCCGACCGGATCGCCACCGTCCGCAAGGACATCCCGGACGCCTCCGGCAAGAAGCCCCGGGTGGCCTTCCTCTACCTCCGCGGCACCGCCTCCGTCTACCTGCTGGGCGGTTCGGACTCCGGCGCCGCCTCCCTGCTGGAGGCCGCCGGCGCGGTCGACACCGGCAAGGACTCCGGACTCGGCAAGGACTTCACGCCGATCACCAGCGAGGCCCTGGCGGCCGCCGCACCCGACGCGATCCTCGTCATGTCCAAGGGCCTCGAGTCGGTCGGCGGCGTCGACGGCCTGGTGAAGATCCCGGGCGTCGCCCAGACCCCGGCCGGCATGGACCGCCGGGTCCTCGCGGTCGACGACGGCGTCCTCCTCAACTACGGCCCGCGCACCGACCAGGTCCTCTCCTCCCTGGTCACCCAGCTCTACAACAAGGGCGCCTGACATGACCCTGCACGACCGCTCCGACGGGGCCGGAAGCCTGCCGGGGCACCCCCCACAGACCGAACGCACCGCCACCACCACCGCACCCGCCGACCGGCCGACCGGTTCCGACGGGGCCAGGAGTGTGTCGGGGCGATCCGAACCCACCGCCACCACCACTGAGCCCGCCGACCGGCCGACCGGTTCCGACGGGGCCGGGAGTGTGTCGGGGCGATCCCCGCAGGGCGCCGAATGCACCGCCGCCGCACCCTCCGACGTCTCGTCACATTCGGCGTCCGAGGAGACGCCCCGGCGCGCGCCCGGCCCCGTCGGAACCCCCGCCACCGCCCCCGCCCCCGCCCCCGCCGAAACCACCCCGCCCAAACCCAAACCCCGCAGCGGCAGCGGCCGCGGCGGCGGCAGACCCGCCCTGCTCACCGTCGCCCTCGTCGCGGCCCTGGCCGTCCTCGCCCTCGTCTCCGCCGGAACCGGCGCCTACGACATCCCCCTCGGGGACGTCCTCACCTCCGTCCAGCACCACCTCGGCCTCGGCGGCGCCCCCCTCGACCGCGTCGGCGAGAGCGTGCTGTGGAACGTCCGCCTCCCCCGCGTCGTGCTCGCCCTGCTCGTCGG
The DNA here is from genome assembly GCF_045161815.1 of Streptomyces avidinii. Lineage (NCBI taxonomy): Bacteria > Bacillati > Actinomycetota > Actinomycetes > Kitasatosporales > Streptomycetaceae > Streptomyces > Streptomyces avidinii. Next base: position 6,025,045 of record NZ_CP108863.1, on the reverse strand, counting down.
CGCCAGCCTCGGCTGCGCGGGCGCGCTCATGCAGGGCGTCTTCGGCAACCCCCTCGCCGAGCCCGGCGTCATCGGCATCTCGGCCGGCGCCGCCGTCGGCGCGGTCGCGGCCATCGGCCTCGGCCTGACCTTCTTCGGCAACTGGACCATCACCGTCTGCGCGTTCATCGCGGGCCTGATCACCGTCGGCTCGGTCTACCTCCTCTCCCGCAACGGCGGGAAGACGGAGGTCGTCACCCTGATCCTCACCGGTATCGCCGTCAACGCCTTCGCCGGCGCCCTCATCGGCCTGTTCGTCTTCTTCGCCGACAGCGGCCAGGTCAACCAGATCACCTTCTGGCAGCTCGGCTCCCTCGCCCAGGCCACCTGGCCCAAGGTCCTCGCCGTCCTCCCCTGCGCCCTCGCCGGTCTGCTCGTCGCACCCCTCTACTCCCGCCGGCTCGACCTGCTCTCACTCGGCGAACGGCCCGCCCGCCACCTGGGCATCGACGTGGAACGGCTGCGCCGCGCCCTCATCCTGGTCGTCGCGCTGCTCACCGCCGCCGCCGTCGCCGTGGCCGGGGTCATCACCTTCATCGGCCTGCTCGTCCCGCACCTGCTGCGCATGGCCAACGGCCCCGGCCACCGGTTCCTGGTCCCCGGCAGCGCCCTCGCCGGCGCCCTGGTCCTGGTCGCGGGCGACCTGGCGGCCCGGACCCTCGCCCAGCCCGCCGAGCTGCCGCTCGGTGTCCTGACCGCCCTGCTCGGCAGCCCGTTCTTCTTCTGGCTGCTGCGCCGCACCCGCCGCAAGCAAGGAGGCTGGGCGTGACCAGCAGGCTGACGGGGCTGCTCACCCGCACGCGAAGGACCGTCCCGGCCCGCCCCGCCCCGGGCGCCGCCGTCGCCGAGGCCGTGGACCTGCACGTCCGGCTCGGGCAGCGCGAGGTCCTCGCCGGTATCGACCTGACCGCCCGGGCCGGTGAGGTGCTGGCGCTCGTCGGCCCGAACGGCGCGGGCAAGTCCACGCTGCTGGGCGCGCTCGCCGCCGACCTGCCCGCCGCTTCCGGGGAGATCCGGATCGACGGCCGCCCGGTGGGCGACTGGAGCGCCCCGGATCTCGCGCTGCGCCGCTCCGTACTCCCCCAGTCGGCCGCGCTGTCCTTCCCCTTCCCCGTGGAGGACGTCGTACGGATGGGCCGCGCGCCCTGGTCCGGCACCCACCTCGCGGAGGCCGACGAGGAGGCGGTGGCCGTCGCCATGGCCGCCACCGAGGTCACGGACTTCGCCGCGCGCCCCTTCTCCGCCCTCTCCGGCGGCGAACGGGCCCGGGTCGCGCTGGCGCGCGTACTGGCCCAGCGGGCCCCGCTGCTGCTGCTCGACGAACCCACCGCCGCCCTCGACCTGCGCCACCAGGAGCTCGTCCTGCGGATCTGCCGGGAGCGGGCCGGGGCGGGGGACGCGGTCGTCGTCGTCCTGCACGACCTGGGGCTCGCCGCCGCCTACGCGGACCGGGCCGCGGTCCTGCACGACGGGCGGATCGCCGCGGACGGACCGCCGGCCGAGGTGTTCGAGGACGAGCTGCTGAGCCGGGTCTACCGGCAGCCGGTGGAGGTCCTCCCGCACCCGCGCACCGGCGCCCCGCTGGTGGTTCCCGTACGGGCTTGACCTCCGCTTGACCGTGCCATGGGGCTGTCATGGAGGGCTCGTGACAGCGCCGTGTCCGGGTCCCGAAGATATGAGCTGAATCACGGTACGCGGGGGTATGGGTGAGGTAAGCCTCGGTTAAGTTAGGTCCGCCTCACCGGCCTCTCCCCTTTGGGACGGCCACTTCGTCCGACGCCAGGAGCCTCCAAATGCGCCCCGCTCGCCTCACTGTCATCGCCGCGGCCTCCGTGGCGGCCGCACTGACCGCCGTCACCGGCTGCTCGCAGAAGAGCGACGCGGGCGGCGACGACGCGATCAAGGTGGCGGCGTCCGACAGCGCCTGCGACGTGTCGAAGACGGAGTTCCCGTCCGGCAAGGTGCAGATCGACGTCGAGAACAAGGGCTCCAAGGTCACCGAGGTCTACGTCCTCTTCCCGGACGCCCGCATCGTGACCGAGCGCGAGAACATCGGCCCCGGCACCAAGGCCTCCATCACCGCCGAGATCAAGGCGGGCGACTACGAGATCGTCTGCAAGCCCGGCATGAAGGGCGACGGCATCTCCCAGAAGGTCAAGGCCACCGGCAAGGGCGGCGGCGAGAAGCGCTCCCCCGAGATGGACGCCGCGGTCGCCGCCTACCGCGCGTACGTGGTCACGCAGGCCGAGGAGACCCTCCCCAAGGCGCAGGCCTTCGCGGACGCGGTGAAGGCCGGTGACGTCGAGGGCGCGAAGAAGCTCTACGCCGCCTCCCGCATCGGCTGGGAGCGCACCGAGCCGGTCGCCGAGTCCTTCGGCGACATCGACCCCAAGGTCGACGTCCGCGAGGACGGCCTGGAGGCCGGCCAGGACCTGGAGAAGGACTGGACCGGCTGGCACCGCCTGGAGAAGGCCCTGTGGGTCGACAACAAGATCGGCGACCGGGAGAAGGAACTCGCGGGTCTCCTGATCACGGACCTGACCGACTGGCAGAAGAAGGTCGGCCAGGCGGAGATCACCCCGACCTCGATCGCCAACGGCGCCAAGGAGCTCCTGGACGAGGTCGCCACCGGCAAGGTCACCGGTGAGGAGGAGCGCTACTCGCACACCGACCTGGTCGACTTCAAGGCCAACGTCGAGGGTGCGCAGAAGGCGTACGAGCTGCTCAAGCCGATCGCTGCGAAGAACGACCCCGAGCTGGTGAAGCAGCTGGACACCCAGTTCGCGGCCCTGACCGTACTGCTGGACAAGTACCGCGCCGACAAGACCTCCTACGAGTTCACCTCGTACGACAAGGTCGGCGAGGCGGAGCGCAAGGAGCTCTCGGACGGCGTGAACGCGCTGGCCGAGCCGCTCTCCAAGCTCGCCGCCGCGGTCACCAAGTAAGCAGGACAGGGAAAGAGGAGCAGGCGGGAGAGGGCGATGACCGAGTCGGATTCGGCTGCGGAGCAGCATGAGCGGGCGGAAGGCGCGCCGTCGCGGCGCGCGGTGCTGGGCTGGGGCGGGGCCGGGTTCGCACTCGGCGCCGCCGCGGCCGGCGGTGCGGTCGCGGCGTTCGGCCCCGGCTCGGACATGGTGTCGGCGGCGTCCACGGGCGCGGCCGTGCCCTTCCACGGCGAGCACCAGGCCGGTATCGCCACCGCGGTCCAGGACCGCCTGCACTTCGCGGCCTTCGACGTGAAGACGAAGGACCGTGCGGAGCTGATCAAGCTCCTCAAGGAGTGGACCGCGGCCGCCCGGCTGATGACGGCCGGTCTGCCGGTCGGCGAGGGCGGCTTCGGCGGCCTCCCGGAGGCCCCGCCGGACGACACGGGCGAGGCACTGGGCCTGAAGGCCTCCCGCCTCACCCTGACCATCGGCTTCGGGCCGGGCCTGTTCGCCAAGGACCGGTTCGGGCTGGAGGGCAAGCGCCCCGAGGCCCTGGTGGACCTGGAGCTGTTCCCCGGCGACAACCTGGACCCGGCCCGCTCCGGCGGCGACCTCTGCGTCCAGGCCTGCGCCGACGACCCCCAGGTCGCCGTGCACGCCATCCGCCAGCTGGCCCGCATCGGCTTCGGCCGCACCGCGATGCGCTGGTCGCAGCTCGGCTTCGGCAAGACCTCGTCGACCACGCCCGACGAGCAGACCCCGCGCAACATGATGGGCTTCAAGGACGGCACCCGGAACATCGCCGGCACCGACGCGGCGGCCCTCGACAAGCACGTGTGGGTCGGCGCGGGCGACGGCAGCGACTGGCTGACCGGCGGCTCGTACCTGGTGGCCCGCCGGATCCGGATGAACATCGAGACCTGGGACCGCACCCCGCTCCAGGAGCAGGAGGACATCTTCGGCCGCGACAAGGGCGAGGGTGCCCCGGTCGGCAAGTCCAGGGAGCGCGACGAGCCCTTCCTGAAGGCGATGAAGCCGGAGGCGCACGTCCGCCTCGCGCACCCGGACACCAACAACGGTGCGACGATCCTGCGCCGCGGCTACTCCTTCACCGACGGCACGGACGGTCTGGGCCGCCTCGACGCGGGCCTGTTCTTCCTCGCCTACCAGCGCGACGTCCGCAAGGGGTTCGTCCCGATCCAGCGCAACCTGGCGAAGTCCGACGTCCTCAACGAATACATCCAGCACGTGGGTTCGGCGATCTTCGCCGTCCCGCCGGGCGTCCGCGACAAGGACGACTGGTGGGGCCGGACGCTGTTCGCGTAGTCCCCGCCGGAGAGGAACAACCGCCGTGTTCGGCAACTATCTGATCGGCCTTCGCGAGGGGCTGGAGGCCAGCCTGGTCGTCTGCATCCTCGTCGCGTACCTGGTGAAGACCGAGCGCCGGGACGCCCTGCGTCCCGTGTGGATGGGCATCGCGATCGCCTGCGCGCTGTCCCTCGCCTTCGGCGCGATGCTCGAATTCGGCACCCAGGAGCTGACCTTCGAGGCGCAGGAACTGCTCGGCGGCACCCTGTCGATCATCTCGGTGGGTCTGGTGACGTGGATGGTCTTCTGGATGAAGCGCACCGCGCGCCATCTGAAGGCCGACCTGCACGGCAGGCTCGACACGGCGCTCGCCATGGGCACCGGCGCGCTGGTCGCGACCGCCTTCCTGGCCGTCGGCCGTGAGGGCCTGGAGACGGCGCTGTTCGTATGGGCGTCGGTACGGGCCAGCGGCGAGGGCTCCTCGGCGCCGCTGATCGGTGTGCTGCTGGGCATCGGCACGGCGATCGTGCTCGGGTACCTCTTCTACCGGGGCACCCTGAAGATCAATCTGGCGAAGTTCTTCCGGTGGACCGGCGCCATGCTGGTGATCGTCGCCGCGGGCGTGCTCGCGTACGGGGTCCACGACCTCCAGGAGGCCCGCTTCCTGGGCGGCCTGGGCGACAGGGCCTTCGACATCAGCGAGACGATCCCGCCGGACAGCTGGTACGGGACCCTGCTCAAGGGCGTCTTCAACTTCCAGCCGGACCCCACCGTCCTCCAGCTCACGGTGTGGGTGCTGTACCTGGTCCCCGTGCTGACGCTGTTCCTCGTGGACCGCGGCCGCCCGGCGGCGCCCCCGCTGAAGGCGCGGCCCGCGGACGCGGGGACGGACTCCACGCCCGCCGGCTGACGGGCGGCAGCAGAATTTCGGCCGACAGGCTGTGGTGAAGGGCTCTCGGGCCCTTCACCACAGCCTGTCGGTGTTTCCGGGGTACAGCGGGACGCGGACTCCCGTGAAGGCGGCGCGGTCCCGGGCCGGTTCGTCCGTGAAGAAGGCCGCCACCGCCACCTTGTCGAAGTCCGGGGCGTCGGTGGCCAGGGGTTCCCCGGGGGTCCCGCCGACCAGCACCGTGCCCGGCAGCACCGGGAAGCCGGCCGCCTCGTAGAACGGCGCCAGGGGCCGGTCGCAGCTGAACAGCGCCAGGTCCACGGCCGGGTCCGCCGCCAGCTCGGCGCGGGCCGCCGCCACCAGCCGGCCGCCGAGGCCGCGGCCCCGCAGTTCCGGCCGGGTGACCACCGAGCTGAGCCCGGCGGCCCGGTACGTCCGCCCCGCGAGCCGGATCTCCTTGAACAGCAGTGCCAGCGAGGCGGCCACGGTGTCGTCCGCGGTCAGCAGGAGCAGGGCCCGCGGGGCCAGGGCCGGGTCGTGCCCGGGCTCGGCCCCCGGCCAGGCCGCGGCCTCCAGCTCCGCGACCTGCCGCGCCGGCCCTGCGGGCAGGTCCGCCTCGGCGTAACGGACCACCCTCACGAATCCAGCCCCTCCAGGGGGTACCTCCCAGCGGTAGCCGGGGGGAGTTCGAGGAGCGGGGTCCGGGGCGGAGCCCCGGGAATCCGGGCCGATGGATTCGCTCACGGGATGCGGACGCCCTCGCCGCCCACCCTGACCCGGGGGTCGCCGGCGCGCAGTTCCACGGTGAGCAGCCCGGGGCGGCCCATGTCCGCGCCCTGGTGGAGGGTGAGCACGGCGTCCGCCGGGACCAGGCCGCGTTCGCGGGCGTACGCGCCGAAGGCGGCCGCGGCGGCTCCCGTGGCGGGGTCCTCGACCACTCCGCCGACCGGGAAGGGGTCCCGTACGTGGAACTCCGCCGGGCCCGCCCGGTGCACCAGCTGGACCGTGGTGAGGTCCAGACGGCGCATCAGGGCCTCCAGCCGGGCGAAGTCGTAGGCGAGGTCCGCGAGCCGGGCCCGGGTGGCGGCGCCGAGCACCAGGTGACGGGCACCGGCATAGGCGATCGCGGGCGGGATCGCCGGGTCCAGGTCGGCCTCGGGCCAGTCCAGGGCGGCCAGTGCTTCGGCGAGGTCCGCCGCGCCGATCTCCTCGGTGTGGGGCTCGACGCTGGTGAGCGTGGCCCGCAGCTGCCCGCCCTCGGAGGTGACGGACACCGGTACGGTGCCGGCCCGGGTGGCGAGGAGGATCTCCCCCGGCCCGATCCGCTCGGCCAGCGCGACGGCCGTGGCCACGGTCGCGTGCCCGCAGAAGGGGACCTCCGCCTTGGGGCTGAAGTAGCGCACGGTGAAGGCCCGGCCCTCCCCCTGCGGACCGCCGAACCCCTCGGGCGGTGCGGTCAGGAAGGCCGTCTCGCTGTAGCCCAGCCCGGCGGCGATCTCCAGCATGGCGCTCTCGTCCAGGCCGGCGGCGTCGAGCACGACCCCGGCGGGGTTGCCGCCGTCCGGGTCGTGGGAGAAGGCGGTGTAACGCAGTACCTCGGTCGTCATGATCGGCTCAACCCCGGCCGCCCGTGCGCCATTCCCGGCGGTCTGCCGGGCCGTCGGTCACACCGTCGGTCACGCCGTCGGTCGCGCCGTCAGCCGCGGCCGATGTACGGCATCGAGGTCGCCATCACCGTCGCGAACTGCACGTTCGCCTCCAGCGGGAGCTCCGCCATGTGCAGGACGGTGCGGGCCACGTCGGCGGCGTCCATCACCGGCTCGACGGCCAGCTGCCCGTTGGCCTGGAGGATGCCGGTCTGCATCCGCTCGGTCATCTCGGTCGCCGCGTTGCCGATGTCGATCTGGCCGCAGGCGATCCGGTACGGCCGCCCGTCCAGCGACAGGGACTTGGTCAGGCCCGTCATGGCGTGCTTGGTCGCGGTGTAGGCGATGGAGTTCGGCCGGGGCACGTGCGCCGAGATGGAGCCGTTGTTGATGATGCGGCCGCCCTGCGGGTCCTGCTGCTTCATCTGCCGGAAGGCGGCCTGCGCGCACAGGAAGGCGCCGGTCAGGTTGACGTCGACGACCGAGCGCCAGGCCTCGTAGCTGATGTCCTCCAGCGGGACCCCGCCGGGGCCGAAGGTACCCGCGTTGTTGAAGAGCAGGTCGAGGCGCCCGTACCGCGCGCGGACCGACTCGAACAGCGCAGTCACCGCGTCCGGGTCGCTCACGTCCGCCCGTACGCACAGCACGTCGGCGCCGTCACCGGCTGCCTTGGCGGTCTCCTCCAGCGGCTCGGCCCGGCGGCCGGCGACGGCCACGGCCCAGCCCGCGGCGGCCAGGGTCAGCGCCACGGAGCGGCCGATCCCGGATCCGGCGCCGGTCACCACGGCGATCTTCTTCGTACTTTCGTCCATGGGGCCGCAGGGTACGTCACACGGCGCCCCGCTCCCCGGACGTTCCGATTGCTGAGAGCATGGCTCGGTCAGGGGTGCGTAGATCAGATGAGAAGACTGGAGTCCCGTATGTCGGAGAGAGGCCCCGCGACGGCCCCCTCGCACGACTCGTCGCCCGATTCGCCCTCTGCCCCCACTCCTCCCACTGCCACGGTGCCCCTGACGGCCGCACGCCGCACGAGCCTTCTGGTCACCTTCATACTCGGCGGGCTCACCGCCCTCCCCCCGCTGTCCATGGACATGTACCTGCCGGCCCTGCCGCAGGTCACCGACGCCCTGCACAGCCCTGCCGCGACCGTCCAGCTCACCCTCACCGCCTGCCTCGCCGGCATGGCCCTGGGTCAGCTCGTCATCGGCCCGATGAGCGACAAGTGGGGCCGCCGCCGGCCCCTGCTCATCGGGATGGTCGTCTACGTCCTGGCCACCGCGATCTGCGCGCTCGCCCCGACCACCGAGCTGCTGATCTCCTTCCGGCTGCTCCAGGGTCTGGCCGGCGCCGCCGCCATCGTCATCGCACGGGCCGTCGTACGCGACCTGTACGACGGCGACGAGATGGCCCGCTTCTTCTCCACCCTGATGCTCATATCCGGGGCCGCCCCGATCATCGCCCCGCTGATCGGCGGCCAGGTGCTCCGGTTCGCCGACTGGCGCGGGGTCTTCCTCGTCCTCACCGTCGTCGGCGCGGTGCTCACCCTGATGGTCTGGCGCGGCCTCGGCGAGACCCTCCCGCCCGAGCGGCGGCACACCGGCGGGGTCGGCTCGGCCCTGCGGACCATGCGCGGGCTGCTCGGCGACCGCGTCTTCGCCGGCTACACCCTGACCGGCGGCTTCTCCTTCGCCGTGCTCTTCTCCTACATATCCGCCTCGCCGTTCGTGGTGCAGGAGATCTACGGGGCCTCGCCCCAGGCCTTCGCCCTGCTCTTCGGGCTCAACTCCGTCGGCCTGATCCTCGTCGGCCAGATCAACGGCAAGCTGCTGGTGGGCCGGGTCCGCCTGGACAAGGTGCTGGCCGTCGGGCTCGCGGTGGTCATGGCCGCCGCGGTGGCGTTGCTGCTGATGTCGACCGGGGTGTTCGGGGAGGTCGGGCTGACCCCGATCGCCGCCGCCCTGTTCGTCCTGATGTCGGCCATGGGTGTGGTGCTGCCGAACACCAACGCGCAGGCCCTGATGCGGACCCCGCACGCGGCCGGATCGGCCTCCGCACTGCTCGGCACGTCCTCGTTCCTGATCGGCGCGATCGCCTCGCCGCTGGTGGGAATCGCGGGCGAGGACACGGCCGTCCCCATGGCCGTGGTCCAGCTGGTGTGCGCCCTCCTCGCCGTGAGCGCCTTCCTGGGCCTGTGCCGCCCCTGGCAGACCGCATCCACCACGTCCAGCCCCGCCGGCGTGTGAGGCGCAGGGTCCGGGGCGCAGCCCGGCCGGTCGGCCTCCGCCCTCGGGCAGGGGCCGACCCGGCCACGGCATAAACTTCGCAGGTGAACGCCTCCGCCCCCACCACCGCCGAGACCCTGCGCAGCACCCTCGGCGAACTGCTCGACGGACTCCCGCAGAAGCAGGCCGCGGCCGCCGTCGAGCGGCTCATCGCCAGCTACCGGGGGCAGACCCCGACCGACGCGCCCGTGCTGCGCGACCGCTCCGACGTGGCGGCGTACGCGGCCTACCGGATGCCCGCCACCTTCGAGGCCGTCCGCAGCGCCCTCGACGGGCTGGCCGACGCGGCCCCCGACTGGGCGCCCGCCTCCCACGTGGACGTGGGCGGCGGTACGGGAGCGGCGACCTGGGCCGTGGACGCCACCTGGGGCGGCCCGCGGGAGACCACGGTGCTGGACTGGGCCGAGCCGGCGCTGGCCCTCGGCCGGGAGCTCGCGGCCGCCTCGACCTCCGAGGTGCTGCGCGGCGCCGCGTGGCGGCGGGCCGTCATCGGCGCGGGGCTGAGCCTCCCCGAGGCCGATCTGGTGACGGTGTCGTACGTACTGGGCGAGCTGACCCCGCAGGCGCGCACGGCCGTCGTCGCCGAGGCGGCGCGGGCCGGGCAGGCCGTGGTGCTGATCGAGCCGGGCACGCCGGAGGGCTACCTGCGCATCCGGGAGGCCCGCGACCAGCTGATCGCGGCCGGGCTGCGGATCGCCGCCCCGTGCCCGCACGACGGGACCTGCCCGATCGAGGTCGGCCAGGACTGGTGCCACTTCTCGGCGCGGGTCAGCCGCTCCTCCCTGCACCGGCAGGTCAAGGGCGGCTCGCTCCCCTACGAGGACGAGAAGTTCAGCTACGTCGCCGCGACCCGTTTCCCGACGGAGCCGGCCACCTCCCGGATCACGCGGAAGCCGCAGATCCGGAAGGGGCTCGTCCTGCTGGAGCTGTGCGGCCCCGAGGAAGCGGGCCTGACGCGGGTCAATGTGACCAAGCGCCAGGGTGACCTCTACAAGGCCGCACGGGACGTCGACTGGGGCCAGGCCTGGCCCCCGGCGCCGTAACGGGCCCTACGGCCGCAGCTCCTGGGTGCAGCACTTCACGCTGCCGCCGCCCTTGAGCAGCTCGCCCAGGTCCATCGGGACCGGCTCGAACCCCCGGTCCCGCAGCGGTGCCAGCAGCCCGGTCGCCGCCTGCGGGAGCAGTACGTGCAGGCCGTCGGAGACGGCGTTCAGGCCGAGGGCCGCCGCGTCCCGGCCGTCGGCGATCAGGGCGTCCGGGAAGAGCCTCCTGAGCACTCCCTGGCTGCCGGGCGAGAAGGCGTCCGGGTAGTACATGATCTCGTCGCCGTCGAGCACGCTGAGCGCCGTGTCCAGGTGGTAGTAGCGCGGATCCACCAGGTCGAGGCCGATGACCGGGCGGCCGAAGAACTCCTGGGCCTCGTCGTGCGAGAGCGGGCTGGAGCGGAAGCCCCGGCCGGCCAGGACGTAGCGGTCGGTGACCGCGAAGTCCCCCTCGCCCTCGTTGACGTGGGACGGCTCGTGGATGTCGGTGTAGCCGTTGGCGCGGAACCAGTCGAGGTGGATCCCGGCCTCGGCGGCCCGTTCCGGGTAGGCGAACCGGGCCCCGAGGACCCGGCCGTCGACGACGAGCGCGCCGTTCGCCGCGAAGACCATGTCGGGCAGCGCGGGGTCGGGTTCGAGGGTCTCGACGATGTGCCCGAGGGCGCGGTAGCGGTCCCTCAGGTCCTCCCACTGGGCCAGTGCGAGGGGCAGGTCCACCGGTTTCGTGGGATCCATCCACGGATTGATGGAGTACGTGACCTTGAAGTGTGCGGGTGGGCACATCAGGTAGCGCCGGGGTGTGGCGTCTCTGCGCAAAGAAGGCTCCTCACGACTTTCACGACTCTGGACGAGTGCTGGAGAGAATCGTCTCTCCTCCACCAGGACAGCACAGTGAACTGATTGGGTGGTTTAAGCAAACCTATGGAAAGACGAGACGTCTCGCTTTGGTAGTTTCGGGCCATGCCCAAGACCCCTGACGCCACCCGCCGCAGCGACCGCTCCCGCCGCGCCATCCTCGACGCCGCGCTCGCCCTCGTCGGGGAGGTCGGTTACAACAAGCTGACCATCGAGGCCATCGCCGCGCGCGCGGGCGTCGGCAAGCAGACCATCTACCGCTGGTGGCCGTCGAAGGCCGCCGTCCTCCTCGACGCCTCGCTGGCCCTGGCCGGGGACGCGGAGACGGAGGCCGAGTGGACCGGCTTCCCCGACACCGGGGACCTCGCGGCCGACCTGAAGCACGTCCTGCGGGCGACGGTCGACGAGTTCAACGACGAGAAGTACGACGCCCCCGCGCGCGCCCTCACGGCGGCCGGGGCCACCGACCCCGAGCTCGGCGCCCGCTTCACCGAGCAGCTGCTGGAACCCCAGCTCGCCCTGTACGAGGCGCGGTTGCGCACCGCCCGGGAGGCCGGCCAGCTCGCAGCCGACACCGACCTGCGACTGACGGTGGAGATGCTGCTGGGGCCGCTCACCTACCGCTGGCTGCTGCGCACCGCGCCCCTCACGCACGCGTACACCGACGCGCTCGTGGACCGGGTTCTGGGCGGGGTGGCCAACGTCACCGCCCGCTGACGGGCCGACGGTCGGGAACCGGCCGGGAAGATTTGGCCTGTTTCTTGGGTTTTATAGGGATTTCAGGCCACCCCTCTCCAACCCCCCAGTCGTCGAGAGCGGTCACCCGGGGCTCAGGATGGTGGGACCATGGGTTGGTCCGCCGGGGATACGGTGAGGTGAGGGGATAGATGGGGTCTGAGTCCGGCCGCGTCAAACGCGGCGAGCAGAGCAGGATTTCCCAGTGGCTGCGCCGGCGGCAGAAACCCATCGCCGAGGACCCCGGAGTCGAGCGCGAGGCGCTCCTCCTGGCCGTCGCCGCCGCGGGCCTGCCGCTCGCCCCCGCCGCCCATCCCGCCGGTTACCGCTGTTCGTGCGACCGCATCGGCTGTCCGACGCCCGCACGGCACCCCGTCTCCTTCGCCTGGCAGACCCAGTCGACCACCGACCGCGCACAGGTCGAGCGCTGGGCGCGCAACGAGCCCCAGGCCAACTTCATCACCGCGACCGGCATGGTCCACGACGTGCTCGACGTCCCGCTGGAGGCCGGCGCCGACGCCCTGGCCCGCCTGCTGGAGGCCGGGATCGAGGTCGGCCCCGTCGCCGAATCGGGCGGCACCGGCGACCAGGCCCGGATGCTCTTCTTCACCGCCACCCGCGGCACCCCCGAGGACGAGGACGAGTGGTGGCCGTGCGCGCTGGACTGCCACCCCGAGACGATGGACGAACACCCGGGCCTGCGCTGGCACTGCCGCGGCAGCTACGTCCTGGTCCCGCCGGCGGCCCTGCCCGGTGACCAGGCGGTGACCTGGATCCGCGGCATCGAACACACTCTGCCGGACCCGCTCACCCTCCTGGAAACCCTGACGGACGCCTGCGCCGCGTACGCGGGTACCGCGAACCTGACCCCGGCCGCGGTCGCCTGGCCCCTGGGCCAGTAGCCCGGGCTCCGCCCGGCCTCGGGGCTCCGCCCCGAACCCCGCGCCTCAAACGCCGGCGAGGCTGAAATCGCGCGGGGGTGCCGGGGGGGCGGAGCCGCCGGTACGGCGCGTCAGTGGTGGATCTGCGTGACCACCACGTCGAGGGACCACGCCTTGCCCGCCTTCGCAGGGGCCTCGGCCTCGACCGTGTAGCCCAGGTCCCGCAGGGCCGTGACCAGTTCGGCGGGCGAAGCCGGAGCGGCCCCGGCCAGCAGCAGGTCCCGTACCAGCCGCCCCTTGGTCGCCTTGTTGAAGTGGCTCACCACCGACCGCTTCTCCACCCCGTCGACCATCTGCGAGTGCAGCACGCGGACGCTCGCGGTCCGCCCCGCCACCTCGCCCTTCGGCTTCCACGCGGCCCCGTACGCCGCCGACCGCAGGTCCAGCACCAGCCCGGCCCCGGCCGCCTCCGGCATGACCTCCGCCATCGGCCCCCGCCAGTACGCGCCGAGCGCACCCAGCCCGGGCAGCTTCACCCCCATCGAGCAGCGGTACGAGGGGATCGCGTCGGTGATCCGGACCGCGCCCCACAGCCCCGAGAAGACGAGCAGCGCGTCCTCCGCCAGGCCCCGCGCCGCCGCCGGCAGGTCGGCCGGGCCGAGTGCGTCGTAGAGCACGCCCGTGTAGATCTCGCCCGCCGGACGGGCGCCCGCCGTGCGCAGTTCCACGTTCTTGGCGACCTCGCCGCGCAGCCCCTCGCTCAGGCCCAGCACCTCGCGCGCCTTCGGTTCGTCCGCCGCGCACAGCTCGACCAGCTCCTCAAGCACCGCCGCACGGGCCGGGGCGAGACCGGGCAGCGACAGCGTCTCCGGCTTCAGGGGTGCGCCGGAGCCGCCGGCGGCCTTTCCTTCGGACGGCGGCAGCAGCACGAGCACGGTGGTTCTCCTTCGGTACGACATCGCAGGGGGTGCGGCCCCCGGGCCAGGGTAGACGTCCGCCGCCCCCGCCCGCCGCGCCGTCCGGGGCCGCGGGCCCCACTTCGCCGCGCCGTACACGCCCGCCGCCCCTACGCTCGACGCATGCCACGCCGTCAGATGCACATGACCGGCGCAGACGGGGCTGCTCTGCGGGCCGCGCTGCGTGAACTGCGGACGAAGCTGGAGGTGCCGGAGGCCTTCCCGGCGGCGGTCCTCGCGGAGGCCGAGCACGCGGCGGCGCACCCCCGGCTCCCGGACCTGGACAGCACCGACATCCCCTTCTTCACGATCGACCCGCCGGACTCCGTCGACCTCGACCAGGCCGTACACCTCGCGAAGCGCCCCGGCGGCGGCTACACGGTCCGCTACGCCATCGCCGACGTCGCCGCCTTCGTCACCCCGGGCGGACCGCTCGACACCGAGGCGCACCGCCGCGTGAGCACCCTCTACTTCCCCGACGGGAGGGTCCCGTTGCACCCGGCCGTCCTCTCCGAGGGCGCGGCCAGCCTGTTGCCCGACCAGGTCCGCCCGGCGCTGGTGTGGCGGTTCGACCTGGACCCCGACGCCCGGGTGGAGACCGTCGACGTCCGCCGCGCACTGATCCGCAGCCGGCACAGACTCGACTACGAGGGCGTCCAGAAGGCCATCGACACCGGCACGGCGGAGGAGCCGCTCGCCCTGCTGAAGGACATCGGCCGGCTCCGCGAGGCCCTGGAACAGGCCCGCGGCGGCATCTCCCTCAACGTGCCCGAGCAGGAGGTCGTCGAGCGCGACGGCAGGTACGCGCTGGCCTACCGCGCCCCGCTGCCCGCCGACGGCTGGAACGCGCAGATCTCCCTGATGACCGGCATGGCCGCGGCCGATCTGATGCTGGCCACCGGCACGGGCATCCTGCGCACCCTGCCCAGCGCCCCCGACGGCGCGGTCGGCAGGCTGCGGCGGACGGCGAAGGCCCTGCGGATCGACTGGCCGCACCACGTCCCGTACGCCGAACTCGTACGCTCCCTCGACCCGCACCGCCCCGCCCACGCCGCCTTCCTCCAGGAGTGCACGGCCCTGCTGCGCGGCGCCGGCTACACCGCGTTCACCGGCGGCGAGAGCCCCGACCCGGCGATCCATTCCGCGGTGGCGGCCCCGTACACGCACTGCACGGCGCCGCTGCGCCGCCTCGTCGACCGGTACGCCGGCGAGCTGTGCGTGGCGGCGGTGGCCGGAACCGAACCGCCGGACTGGGTGATGGCGGCGCTCCCCTCGCTCCCGGACGAGATGGCGCAGGGCACGCGGCTGGCGAACACGGTGGAGCGGGAGTCCGTGGACCTCGTCGAGGCGGCCGTGCTGAAGGACCGGGTCGGGGAGACCTTCGAGGCCACGGTCATCGACGTCAGGGATCGGGAACCGCTGGTGGGCACGGTCCACCTGGAGGACCCGGCGGTGGTCGGCCGCGTCGAGTCCACCGGGTCCGCCCTGCCGCTGGGCGACCGGATCCGGGTCCGGCTGGCGCAGGCCGACCCGGGCACGTCGAAGATCCTCTTCGCTCCGGTCTGAGACGGCCTACGAGGGGGTGGGCTGTCGGCGCAGGGCGGTGACCAGGGCGCGCGGGTCGTCGGCGTGGAAGCGGACGGTCCGTGCCTCGCCCGTGGCACCGAGCGGCCGGGTGAAGGGGAGCGGCCGGTTCAGCTCCACGGTGACGGAGGTCTGGCTGCCGACGATGAGGTCGAGCACCCCGTCCTCGGACAGCGTGACCAGCCGGCCCTCGGGGTAGCGGCGGTCCACCCGTACCGAGGCGACCGCGTCCGGCGGCACGACGAGGTCGAAGAGGGCCCCGTAGCGGATCCGCAGGGACCCGTCGGGGCGGACCACGTGCGGCCGGGTCACGCACGCGGCGTGCAGGGCGAGGACGAGCAGGATGCCGTAGACGTCCAGCACGAGCACCACCCGGTGCACCGCGGGCCAGGGGATGAGCACGGCCAGGGCGACCGTCTCGACCACCGACACGAACAGCAGCCCGTACATCATGGCCGTCTGCGGTCCCGTGTACGCGGCGGCGAGGTCCCCGGGGCGCACCCCGTGCCTCCCGCGCAGCGCCCACCGGGCGAGGGAGGCGATGGCGCGCAGCTCGTGCAGCACCAGCCGCCGCACCTGCACGGGGACCACGGCCCGGACCGCCGCGCGACCGGCGGCCCGCCGGTCGGCGCCGCGGGCCCGCTCGGCGGCGTACAGCCCGTACAGCACCCAAGCCTCCAGCAGCAGCACGCCGACGAGGAGCACCTCGGTGGCGGCGAGCGCCCACCCCGGCAGGCGCACCCCCGCCGCCAGGCACACCACGAGCGCCAGCTCCGCCGGTACGACGGCGGTGACGGCGATCCGCGCCGCCCGTATGCGGGTCATCCCCGCCCCCTCTCGATGAAGGCCTCCATGACGCGGCGGACGACCTCCGCCTGCGCCGGCGCGTACTCGGCGAGCAGCGCCTCCTTGAACCCGGCCACGACCGCCCCGTCGGCGGGGATCGCTGCGAACACCTCGTCCGGGACGGCCGCCACCAGCTGCGCCGCGAGGGGCCCGATCCGCGGGTCGTCCACGGGCGCGTCGGCGAGCTCGTCGAGCCGCTCGTACAGCGCGAGCACGGCCGGATCGGCGGCGAGCGGCCCGAGGGCGGCGTAGATCTCCTGGCCGCCCGCGCCCGCCGCGTCGAGGAGGATCAGGTGTTCGCGGTCCTTCGCCGCGGTCGGGGAATCGGTCGGGGGCGCCTTCGCCAACAGCTCGGCGAGCGCGGGCGAAAGCGGTTCGGCCTCTCCCGGCCCGGCGGCGAGCAGCACCGCGAGCCGCCGCCGGCGCTCCCGGATCTCGGCCTCCTGCCGGGCGAGGTCGGCGTCGAGTTCCGTGAGGACGTCGGCCAGTTCGCGGCCGGCGTCGTCCGCGAGGACGTCGCGCACCTCGTCGAGGCTGAGCCCGAGCTCGGTGAGCCGGCGTACGCGGGCCAGCAGGACGGCGTCACGGAGGCTGTAGGCCCGGTAGCCGTTGGGGCGCCGCTCCGGTTCCGGGAGCAGCCCGACATGGTGGTAGTGCCGGATCGCCCGGGTGGTGACCCCGACGACCGCGGCGATCTCTCCGATCCGCATGCGCCCAGTAGAAACCCTGCCGCTGCGTCAAGGTCAAGCGAGGCCGTCGCCACGGGTAACATGGTCGCCACGGCAGACGAGTCGGCCGGGCGGCCGCGTCGGGATCCTCGGATCCCGCCGAGGAACGTCCGGGCTCCACAGGGCAGGGTGGTGGGTAACGCCCACCCGGGGTGACCCGCGGGACAGTGCCACAGAAAACAGACCGCCAGGGGCTTCGGCCCCCGGTAAGGGTGAAACGGTGGTGTAAGAGACCACCAGCGCCTGAGGTGACTCAGGCGGCTAGGTAAACCCCACCCGGAGCAAGGTCAAGAGGATCCGTCCCCGGACGGGTCTGCGCGAACGCTTGAGGGCTGCCCGCCCGAGTTCGCGGGTAGACCGCACGAGGCCGGTGGCAACACCGGTCCTAGATGGATGGCCGTCTCCCCGGCGACCGCGAGGTCCCCGGGCGACAGAACCCGGCGTACAGGCCGGCTCGTCTGCCTTTTCCACTCGTTCGGGGGCGATTGGCTCCCGCCGCCCCGGCCCCGCCCGGCGGCGGCCCGGCCCGGGCTTTCCCGGCGATCGCGGCCGTCTGCCCCGACACCGGATCCGGCCGTCGGCGCGAACGCCCTTCGGCGGTCCGGCCGATGCGGCACTCTCAGCCACATGAGCGATCACCCTGCCCGCGCGGCCGCGGCTGCCGCGCACATACACGACCTCGCCGAAGCGACCACCGACCCCCGCAACGCCTACGCGAGCCCTGCCGAGATCACTGCCGTGACCGGGAGCCTGCGCGAACTCGCCCGGCATCTCGAAGACGCGCTGCGCCATCTGGAGGTCCACATCGGACGGCGTGACGACGGCGACTGGGCCGCCCGGGACGGAGAACGGCCCCGACCGTACGCGCGGCAGGCGGGCGGCGCCGTCCAGTCCGCCCAGGCCGAGGCGCGGAACATGGCCCGAGCCCTCGACCGGGCGGTGGAGGCCCTCGGTCACATCACGCCCGCGCCCTGACCCGACGCGGACGCGATGCGCGATCCGCATCGGCAATCCGCGATCCGCCCTCGCCGACGGGCTGCCGTCGGCGAGGGCCCGGCACCAGCGGGTCCTACCGCAGGTGCGACGTGTCGTTCAGCAGCCGGACCGAGGCGTTGCCGTCCGCGTAGTAGGCCACCGCCGACAGGGAGGCCGCCGACAGTTCCATGCGGAACAGTGCTTCCGGCGGGGCACCCAGGGCGAGGCGGACCAGGATCTTGACCGGGGTCACGTGGGTGACCAGCAGGACCGTGCGGCCCGCGTACGCGGACAGCAGGCGGTCACGGGTCGCCGAGATCCGGCGGGTGGCGGCCATGAAGCTCTCGCCGCCACCGGTGGGGGCCGCCTTCGGGGAGTCCAGCCACGCCTGGAGGTCGTCCGGGAAGCGCTCCTGCACCTCCGCGAAGGTCAGACCCTCCCACGCCCCGAAGTCCACCTCGCGCAGGCCCTCTTCGACCGTCACGGTGAGCCCGAGGCGGACCGCGACGGCCTGGGCGGTCTCCCGGCAGCGGCGCAGCGGGGAGCTGATGACCGTCTGGACGGTGCCGCGGGCCGCCAGCGCCTCGGCCACCGCGGCGGCCTGCCGCCGGCCCGCCGGGGACAGTTCGGGGTCGCTGCCGCCGCTGCCTGAGAAGCGCTTCTGCGGGGTGAGGGCGGTCTCGCCGTGCCGCAGCAGGACGAAGGTCGCGGGGGCGCCCAAGTCCGGGCCCCAGCCGGCCCCGGTCGTCACCGCCGGGGCCTCGGAGTCGAGGCAGGGCTCGATCGCGTCCGCCAGGGCCTCGGCGTCGGCGAACAGCGTGTCGGCGAGCTCCTGCGCCACCGCGGCCGTGGCACCGGAGGCGGCCGAGGCCGCGGCCAGGGCCGAGCGGACGGCCGCCGCGCCCGCGGCGGCGTCACCGGGCGGGCCCGACGGCGCCGGCGCAGTGGCCAGGGCGCGCGCCGCGCCGTGGTCGAGGGCGGCCGTGGAGGCCGACGGCTGCCACTGCTCGCCGCGCTTGCCCGCGTCCATCGCCTCGTTGGCGAGCCGGTCCGCGTGCTTGTTCCGCTCGCGCGGGATCCACTCGTACGTCACCTGCGCGCGCGGCAGGATCCGTGCGGCCTCGGCCGCGAGCGGCTTCATGTCCGGGTGCTTGATCTTCCAGCGGCCCGACATCTGCTCGACGACCAGCTTCGAGTCCATCCGGACCAGGACCTGTGCGTCGGACGCCAGGTCACGGGCGGCCGCGAGCCCGGCGATCAGGCCCTTGTACTCCGCCACGTTGTTCGTCGCGACGCCGATGTACTCGGCGCGCTCGGCCAGCGTCTCGCCCGTCGCCGGGTCGAGCACCACCGCGCCGTAGCCGGCGGGCCCGGGGTTGCCCCGGGACCCGCCGTCCGCCTCCACGACAAACCGCGGCATCAGATGCCCGAGTCGGCCGTACGGACCAGGATGCGGCCGCAGTTCTCGTGACGGACGACCTGGTCGCGGGCAGCGGCCTTGATCTCGTTGACCTCGGCCATGTCCAGCTCCAGCCGGCAGCCCTCGCAGCGGCGCTGGTAGAGGCGCGCGGCGCCGACCCCGCCCTGCTTGACGCGGATCTTCTCGTACAGCGCCATCAGGTCGGCCGGCATGGACGCGACGATGACCTCGCGGTCCTTGGTGACCTTGGCGGCCTCGGTGTCGATCTCGGTGGTGGCCGCGTCCCGGCGCGCGGTCGCGTCCGCGACCTTGGCCTCCAGGGCGGAGACGCGCTCGGTGAGCCCGGTGACGCGCTCCTGCGCACCCTCCAGGCGCTCCATGACCTCCAGGACCACGTCCTCCAGGTCACCCTGGCGCTTGGCGAGGGAGACGACCTCGCTCTGCAGGTTCGCCAGGTCCCGGGCCGAGATGCCCACGCCCGAGTCGAGCCGCTGCTGGTCGCGGACGGCGCGCTGGCGCACCTGGTCCACGTCCTGCTCCGCCTTGGTCTGCTCGCGCGCGGTGTCGCTCGCCT
Organism: Streptomyces avidinii; assembly: GCF_045161815.1. Taxonomy (NCBI): domain Bacteria; kingdom Bacillati; phylum Actinomycetota; class Actinomycetes; order Kitasatosporales; family Streptomycetaceae; genus Streptomyces; species Streptomyces avidinii. The sequence goes on along the minus strand of NZ_CP108863.1, from coordinate 6,005,357 downwards.
GGGTCTGGGCGGCGACGAGCAGGTCGCGCTGCTGCGCCAGGTCCTTGGTCAGCGAGTCGAGCTCGGCGTGCTCGGGCAGCGACTTGAGCTTGTGGGCGAGCTGAGACAGCCGGACGTCCAGCGCCTGGACGTCGAGAAGTCGGATCTGGTCGGCGGGCTCGGCGTTCAGTTGGGGGCTCCAGAGATAGAAGGGGGTGTGACGGACGGCGCGTGGGCCGTCCACGGGTCGGTGACCGTGCGCGAGACGTGGGTGCGCAGACCCCAGCCGTGGCGCTCGGAGATGGCGTCGAGCTGCGCGGCGGCCTGTTCGCACCAGGGCCACTCGGTGGCCCAGTGGGCGGCGTCGACGAGAGCGAGCGGGCGGCTCTGCTCGCGGGCCTCGGACACCGGGTGGTGGCGCAGGTCGGCGGTCAGGAAGACGTCCACACCGGCGGCGCGGACCTGCTCGAAGAGGCTGTCTCCGGAGCCGCCGCTGACGGCGACGCGGCGGACCGGCATGTCCGGGTCACCGGCCACGCGGATGCCCTGGGCGGTCGGCGGCAGCCAGGCCGCGGCGCGCGCGGCGAACTCGCGCAGGGTCTCGGGGTGGTCCAGTTCGCAGATCCGGCCGAGGCCGCGGCGGCCCTCGGGGTCGCTGGGGTCGGGCACGAGCGGCCCGGTGATCCGCAGGTCCAGGGCGCCGGCGAGGGCGTCGGAGACTCCGGGGGCGGCGGTGTCGGCGTTGGTGTGGGCGACGTGCAGCGCGATGTCGTTCTTGATCAGCGTGTGCACGACGCGGCCCTTGAAGGTGCCGGCCTCGACGGTGGTGGTGCCCCGCAGGTAGAGGGGGTGGTGGGTGATGATCAGGTCGGCCCCCAGCTTGACCGCCTCGTCGGCGATCTCCTGGACGGGGTCCACGGCGAACAGGACCCGGCTGACCTCGGCGTCCGGGTCGCCGCAGACGGTTCCGACGGCATCCCACTGCTCGGCCCGCGAGGGGGGCCAGAGAGCGTCCAGCGCGGCGATGACTTCAGAGAGACGGGGCACGGGCCAAGGCTACCGTCCGGGGCGACCGTCCCGGTCAGCCCCGTCCGGCCCCTTCTCCCGCCACCTGCCCGGGAAGCCGCGCAGGTCGCCCGGTATCCGGTAGGCGGCGATCACGGCGGGCCCGGGTACCGGGTCCCGTCCGGTACGTCCTCGGCCCGGCCCTGCCGCACGGCCTCCGGGCCCTGCCACGGCGGGTGGCCTCGGCCGATTCCCGCCCGGTCCTGTCCGCCGCAGCACAACCGCCTCGTTCGCCACGCACGAATCGCCGAGCGGACACCCGTATGTGTGAAGCGGTGTTGGTGGTGTTGTTCGCCAGGTTGCCCGAAAACTAGCTTCCACCCCGGAGGTGACCACGGATGACTGTCTGTGCCATCGAAATGACGACCACGGCCGCGTTCACCATCGCCGCCGACGGGTCGTACGCCGCCCGGCTGGCCGGGGCGGGCGAGTCGCTCTACGCGGAGCGCTGGACCCTGGCCGGGCCCGAGGCGTACGCGGTACCGCTGCCGCTCGCGCAGCCCGAGGAGGCGGACAGCGAGGTGCTGCCGCTGGCCGACGGACGGGTCCTGATCCACCGGCGGGTGGCCGAGCGGCACGCCTTCGCGCTGCTGTACCCGACGGGCGCCGCGAGCGGCCCGCGCACCGGGGAGCTCCAACTGGGCGGGGTGGAGGCGCAGGACGGCGTACGGGTGCGCCTGCTGCCGCCGTCCCCGGACGGCTCCTGTGCCTTCGCCCTGGCCGCGGAGGACACCGTGACCACGGTCTGGCAGGTGGCCGGGGCTCCCTTCGGCCCGACGCCCGTCGCCCGGATCGCGGGACGCTGCTCGGGTGGCGTCTGGCTGGACCGGGCGGGCCGGCTGCTGGCCCTGGACCGCGAGCTGGACGGCACCACCAAGGCCGTCGCCGTCGACCTGGCGCTGGGCGAGGTCTCCCCGCTGCTGCAGATCACCGAGGACAGCGACGACCTGTTGCTGCTGGCCGACCCGGACAGCGGGCTGCTGCTGATCCGCTCCGACGCACCGGGCGAAGCACGCCTCGGCTGGGGGGTGCTGGGCAGCTCCCTGCCCGTCCGCTTCCCGGAGTGCCTGGCCCGTCTGGGCGACGCCCGCCCGTTCGCGGTCCAGCCCGGCCAGGCCCTGATGCCGGAGACCTGCGGGGTGGCGCTGCGGCTGCCCGGGGGCGACGTGGGCCTGTGGCGCCCCGCCGACCGGCATGCCTTCCGGACCGGCGCCCCGGCCGGGTGGCTCGGCGGCAGCGGCCTGTGGAGCCCGCAGGGCAGCCTGCACCTCCCGTACGCGACCCCCGAGGTGTCCTGCGGGATGGCCAGCATGAACCTGCCGGCCGCCCCTCCCCCGCCGGTGGTCCTCGATCCGCCCGCGGCGACCGTCCCCCGCCCGGTCCCGCTCCAGCAGGCACCGCTGGCCGGACGGTAGGACGGGACCGCTCGGCGGGGACGCCTAGGCGTGCTTGAGGCCCAGTACCTCGGTCGCGGCGAAGGTCTCGTTCGCCGGGCGGGACGCGTAGTGCGGGGTGAGCAGCTCGTCGAGCTCCTCGTAGGAGAAGGATTCCTTGGCCGTGTCGAACTTGGCGGCCACCTTCGGGCGTTCCATGACGACCACGATCCCGCCGTGCACGACGAACAGCTGGCCGTTGGCCCCGGCCGAGGCGGGCGAGGCCAGGTACCCGACGAGCGGGGAGACGTGCTCGGGGGCGAGGGCGTCCAGCTTGCCGTCCTCCGGCACCTCGAAACCGGCGAAGACGTCCTCGGTCATCCGGGTGCGGGCACGCGGGCAGATGGCATTGGCCGTCACCCCGTACTTGGCGAGCGCGAGCGCGGTCGAGGTGGTCAGGCCCACGATGCCGCCCTTGGCCGCCGCGTAGTTGGGCTGGCCGGCCGAGCCGCCGAGGAAGGCCTCGGAGGAGGTGTTGACGATCCGGCCGTAGACGGGTCCGCCCGCCGCCTTGGACCGCTCGCGCCAGTTCACGGAAGCGAAGTGGGTGGTGTTGAAGTGGCCCTTGAGGTGGACCCGGATCACCGAATCCCACTCCTCCTCCGACATCGAGAAGACCATCCGGTCGCGCAGGATGCCCGCGTTGTTGACCAGGATGTCCAGCTTCCCGAAGCTGGACACCGCCAGGTCGACCAGCTCCCGCGCCTGCTCGAAGTCGGCCACGTCGCCCAGGTGCGCCACCGCCCGGCCGCCCGCGGCACGGATCTCCTCGGCGACCTCCTCCGCCGGGGCGGCCGAGGCCTCCCCGGAGCCGTCCCGGCCCGGCTGGCCGAAGTCGTTGACGACCACGCTCGCGCCGAGCCGCGCGAGCTCGATCGCCTCGGCCCGGCCGAGCCCGCGGCCCGCGCCCGTGACGATGGCGGAGAGCCCCTCAAGTGGGAGTGACATCCGTAGCGTTCCTTTCGCAGTTCTCGGAGCGGGTCGGTGGTGACTGGTCGGCGGTCAGAGCTCGATGCAGGTGCGCAGGGCCACGCCCGTACGCATCTGGTCGAGCGCGTCGTTGATCTCGGCGAGCTGCACCCGGTGCGTGATCAGGCTCGCCAGGTCCACCCGGCCGGCCCGCCACAGCGCGATGGTGCGCTCGTAGGAGCGGAGCACGTCCCCGCCGCCGTACATCGACGGCAGGATCTTCTTCTCGTCGAAGAAGAGCGAGAACATGTCGATCTGGAAGTTGTCGTCCAGCGCGCCCGCGCCGACGATGACCACGCTGCCGCCGCGGCGGGTCATCCTGTACGCCGTCTGCGCGGTGGCGGACTTGCCGACGACCTCGAAGACGTAGTCGAAGCCCTCGCCGCCCGTGATCCGGTTCTTGGCGTCGTCGAAGGCCTCCGGTCCCACGGCCTCGGTGGCCCCGAACCTCAGGGCCGCCTCGCGCCGCGACTCGACCGGGTCGACGGCGATGACCTGGGCCGCGCCCTGGACCTTGGCGCCCTGGATGACGGAGATGCCGACGCCGCCGCAGCCGATGACGGCGACCGAGGAGCCGGCCTCCACCTTGGCCGTGTTGATGGCCGCGCCGAGGCCCGTGGTGACCCCGCAGCCGATGAGCGCGGCGATGTCGAAGGGCACGTCGTCGGGGATCGGGACGGCACACGCGGCGTCGACCACGAGCTCCTCGGCGAAGGTGCCGGTCGCGGCGAAGCCGAAGATGTCCCCGCCCGCGCGGCGGAAGTTGGGGGTGCCCGCGTTGACCAGGCTCGCCAGGCACAGGTGGCCCTGGCCGCGCTTGCAGGACGGACAGTGGCCGCACGGCGGCAGCCAGCAGACGAGGACCCGGTCGCCCTGCTTGAGGGTGGTGACCCCGTCACCGACGTCGGCGATCACCCCGGAGCCCTCGTGGCCCGGGACGAAGGGGGCGGGCTGCGGCAGGACACCGCTCATCGCGGAGAGGTCCGAGTGGCACAGGCCGGTGGCCTTGACCCGGATCCTCACCTTGCCGGGGCCGAGGCCCACGGCCTCCATGTCGTCGACGACCTCCAGCTTGTCCTGGCCGATCTCGCTCTGCAGTGCTGCGCGCACGGTGCGGCTCCTTGGGTCTCGTACGGTCTGTGCTCGTTCTCGGCGCTCGGTGCTCGGTGCTCGTTCGCGTGCCTACGCGTGTTCGACGACGGTGTCGGCGAGGACCGGCGCGTCCTCCCGTTCGACGGCGGTCACCGACACCAGGACGCGGCCGGGCTCCTGCCACATCCGGATGCGCAGCGTCTCGCCCGGGAAGACGATCCCGGCGAAGCGCGTGCGGTAGGCACGGACCCGGGAGACGTCCCCGCCCAGGACCGTGTCCACGACGGCCTTGAGGGTCATCCCGTACGAGCACAGGCCGTGCAGGATCGGCCGGTCGAAGCCGGCCGTCTTGGCGAACTCCGGGTCGGCGTGCAGCGGGTTCCAGTCGCCGGAGAGCCGGTAGAGCAGCGCCTGCTCCTCGCGGATGTGCCGCTCCTCGACGCGGTCGGGGGCGCGCTCGGGCAGTTCCTCCTTGGCGGAGGGGCCGCGCTCGCCGCCGAACCCGCCCTCTCCCCGTACGAAGATCTGCGCGTCGCTGGTCCACAGCGGCCCGTCGGCGTCGGCCACCTCGGTGCGCAGGACGACGACGGCGGCCTTGCCCTTGTCGTAGAGGGCCGCGACCCTGGCGGTGGAGGTGGCACTGCCCTTGACGGGGATGGGCCGGTGCAGCTCGATGGACTGGCCGCCGTGCAGGACGTCGGCGAGGTTGATCTCGATCCCGGGTGCGGCGAGGCCGCCCATCATGGCCATCCCGGCGCCGGCGACGGTCGCGAAGCTGGGCAGGACGTGGAGCTTGGATTCGAGGGTGTAGCGCAGCTCGTCCGGGTCGGTGGCCGGCCGGCCCGCGCCGAGGCCGAGGTGGTAGAGCTGGATGTCCTTGTGGTCCCAGCCGATGTCCCCGTGGCGGGGGTCGGCGGCGAGGGCCTTGGCGGCATCGATCGGCATGGGGATGCTGCTCCCTGTCGTTGGAGAACCGGGGCCGTGGAAGTGCCGGGAAGAGCTGTGGAGGAGCTGTGGAAGACCTCGGTGCGGCCGTCCGCACCGTCGGCCGCACCGAGGTCGCATGCGGGGGCCGGTTCTAGAACGCGTTCTAGCCCCGACCGGTGAGGGAATGTATAACGCACACCCCCGCACTTGGGAAGACTCTTGACTTCACGTCAGATCCGCTGCGTGCGGGGCGTGTTGCCTGCCCGTCGGGGGCCTGGGCCATACCCTGCCCGCGTGGACGAAATGCCTGTTGATCACCGCGCGGCCCGCGCCCTGCGCGTCCTGCTGGAGCCGCCGAATCCGGCCCTGGCGCTCCAGCTCGGCCTCCAGCCGGACATCGAGGTCGTACGGGACCCGATGGCCCGGCCCGCGGTGGCCCTCGTGGAGGAACTCGCGGCCGTGACCGCCCTGCTGGCCGACGACCCGGAGTGCCGGGTACTGGTCCTCACCGGCTCGGCCCACCCCGGCCTGGCGGAAGCCGCCCTCGCCGCGGGCGCCGCGGGACTGGTCCTGCGCGACGGCCGCGTCGAGGAGCTGGCGGACTCCATCCGCCGCGCGTCCATGGGCGAAACCGTGGTGGACCCGGCCCTGGGGTGAACCCCTTGGGATCAGGGTGAATCCTTTTGCGGGGCCCGTGCCTCTTATGCATGTGCCGACGCCGAGTGCGGCACCTGACCCGGAGGTTCTCATGATCGCTGTCGTTGCCGGCGCCGTCGCCGTTCTGCTGCTCTGCACCTGCACCGTCGTCGTGCTGCGCCGTCGGGGCCGCTCCCGTGGCTGAGTCGACCTGGCCCGCCGAGCCGCTGATCCTCGCCGCGCAGGGCGGGGACCTCGAATCGCTGACCGCGCTGGTCTGCGGCTCGCACCCGAACGTACGGAAGTTCGCGTACTCGCTGTGCGCCTCGCCCGAGGACGCCGAGGACGCGGCCCAGGAAGCGCTGATCATCCTCTACCGCAGGATCGGGATGCTGCGCGCGTCCGGCGCCCTGGCCTCGTGGATGTTCCGCATCGTCCGCAACGAGTGCCTGCGCCGCACCCGGCTGGTCCCGCGCGAGCGCGCCCCGCTGCAGGACACGGCCGTGCGGTCGGCCGAGGACGAGGTGCTGCAACGCATGGAGGCGGCCCGGGTGGCGCGGGCGATCTCCGCCCTCCCCGAGGACCAGCGGCGCGTGCTGATCATGCGGGACATCCAGGGCTACAGCGGGCGGATGGCCGCCGACGCCCTCGGGCTCAGCACCGCCGCGATGAAGTCGCGGCTGCACCGGGCCCGCGCGGCCCTCCAGGACTCCCTGCTCGGCGCCCCCGGAGGCAACGATGAAGACCGCTGACGGCCCCGACTTCGCGAGCTCCACCCTGCCCCGGCACCTGGCCCGCGGCGCGGTCGGCCTCGGCAGCCTGATCGGCGCCTTCGCGCTCCTGCCGCTCTACGGCCCGATCACCCTGGCCCTCGCCCCGGTCGGCCTGGTGGCCCTGCGCGGCTGCCCGATGTGCTGGGCGATCGGCCTGGCCCAGACCCTCTCCCGCGGCCGGCTGCAACGGGAGTGCACCGAGAACGGCAGCTGCACACTGCGGACAGCCGGCCCCGGACCCGCCGCCCGCTGAGGGCGTGCAGGCCGGGGCGGGGCGGGGGCGCCGGGGCGGGGCGAGGCGGGGCGCTACGAACCGTCGCCGGCGCGGGCGTGCGCGAAGGCGGCGAGGAGGCCGCTCTCGCCCGGCGCGGTGAAGAGCCGCTTGGGCAGCGCCACGAGACACGTCCGGCGGTGCGAACGCCCCACGAACACGTGCAGCCGGGGCGTCTCGTGGTAGTAGCGCATCTCGTCCCACACGATCCGCTGCGCCTCCCCGCCGCGGAGCACCTCGATGCCCGCGCCGTCCACCACGACCCGCTTCTCCTCGGCGGCCCTGCCCGTACGGAAGCCCCGGGCCACCGCCCACCGCGGCAGGACCACCAGCACGAGGAGGCCGTACGCCGCCGCGATCCCGAGGACGGCGGGCCGCACGCTCAGGCCTTCGGAGGACAGCGTCACGCCCGCCGCGGCGAGGAAGACCGTGCTGAGGGCAGCCACCGCCCGGCCCCTGCGGAACAGCCCCGCCGCCCGGGCGGCCTCGTCGTACTCGTCCCTGGTCAGGCTGCCGGTGGCGCTGAAGGACGCCTCGCGCATCTCACTCACGGGGGCGGAGCCTAACGCCCCGCACCCGCGACCGAAAGTGCTTTCCTATCCCCGCCGCAGGAGGGTCACGACGGCCGCGCCGCCGAGGCCGATGTTGTGGGCGAGGCCGGTACGGGCGCCCTCGACCTGCCGCGCCCCCGCCTCGCCCCGCAGCTGCCAGACCAGCTCCGCCGCCTGCGCCAGCCCCGTCGCCCCGAGCGGATGCCCCTTCGAGATCAGCCCGCCCGACGGATTGACCACCCACCGCCCGCCGTACGTGGTCGCGCCCGACTCCACCAGCTTCCCGGCGGCGCCGTCCGCGCACATGCCCAGCGCCTCGTACGTCAGCAGCTCGTTGATCGAGAAGCAGTCGTGCAGCTCCACCACGTCCACGTCCTCGATGCCGAGCCCGGACGCCTCGTACGCCTGCCGCGCCGCCGCCGCCGTCATCGGCTTGCCCACCACGTCGATGCACGAGCCCGACGCGAAGGAGGCCTCCGTGTCCGTCGTCATCGCCTGGCCGACGATCTCCACCGCCTTGTCGTGCAGCCCGTGCCGCACCACGAACCGCTCCGACACCACCAGCGCGGCCGCCGCGCCGTCCGAGGTCGGCGAGCACTGGAGCTTCGTGAGCGGCGCGTGGATCTCCTTCGCCGCCAGGATCTCCTCCACCGAGTACACGTCCTGGAACTGCGCGTTCGGGTTGTTCGCCGAGTGCCGGTGGTTCTTCGCGCCCACCATCGCGAGCTGCGCGGCCGTGGTCCCGTAGCGCTCCATGTGCTCCCGCGCCGCGTTGCCGAAGATCTGCGCCGTGGGCGGGGACATCTCGAAGCCGTGGCCCGCGGCCATGATCCCGTAGTGGCGGGCCACCGGCGAGGTCGTGCCGAAGTTCTCAGCGGCTCCGCCGCGGGCACCGCCGTCGGCGCCCCCGCCCAGCGCACCGCGCTTCATCTTCTCGAAGCCCAGCGCCAGCACGCAGTCGCTGATCCCGCCCGCCACGAACTGCCGCGCCATCATCAGCGCCGTCGAGCCCGTCGCGCAGTTGTTGTTGACGTTGTAGACCGGCACCCCGCTCAGCCCCAGCTCGTACGCCGCCCGCTGGCCGGCGGTGGAGGCCTGGAAGCAGTAGCCCACCGGGACCTGCTCGACGAGCCCGTAGTCCACGCCCGCGTCCGCGAGCGCCGCCGTCCCGGCCTCCTTCGCCATGTCCCAGTACTGCCAGTCCCGCGACTCCGGCTTCTCGAACTTCGTCATGCCGACGCCCACGATGTACGACTTCATGCCCCTGGTGTCCCTTCAGTCCCTCGGGAGGCCGAGAATCCGCTCGGCGACGACATTGAGCTGGACCTGTGTGGTGCCCCCGGCGATCGTCAGGCAGCGGGACATGAGCATCCCGTGCACCGCCCGCTCCCCCGCCCCCTCCCGCACCGCGCCCGCCGGTCCCAGCAGTTCGAGCGCGAGCTCGGCGGTCCGCTGCTGGTGCGGGGTCTGGACGAGCTTGCGCACGGAGGCGCCCGCGCCCGGCTCCAGCCCCGACACCTGCTGGAGCGTGGTGCGCAGCCCGATGCAGGCCAGGGCGTGCGCCTCGGCGGCCAGCGCGCCGATCCGCCTGCGGTAGGTGCCGTCGAGCTCGGCGGCGTGTGCGAGGAGCGCCTCCAGGCCGGTGTCGAAGGTCATCTGGTCGGCCATGTGGACGCGTTCGTTGCCGAGGGTGTTGCGGGCCACCCTCCACCCGCCGTCCGCGGCGCCGACCAGCGCGTCCGCCGGGAGTTCCACGTCGTCGAAGTACACCTCGTTGAAGAGGGCCTCGCCGGTGATCTCCTTCAGCGGCCGGATGTCGATGCCGGGGGTGTTCTTCATGTCGACGACGAAGTAGCCGAGCCCCTTGTGCTTGGGCACGTCCGGGTCGGTACGGGCGAGCAGGATCCCGTAGTCGGCGCTGTGCGCGGAACTCGTCCACACCTTCTGCCCGTTGACCCTCCAGGAGCCGTCCTCCCGCCGCTCCGCCCGGGTCCGCAGCGAGGCCAGGTCGGAGCCCGCGCCGGGCTCCGAGAAGAGCTGGCACCAGGTGATGTCCCCGCGCAGGGTCGCCGGTACGTAGGACTCCCGCTGCGCCTGCGTCCCGTAGGCGATCAGCGAGGGCACCACCCAGGTGGCGATCCCCAGGTCGGCGACCTTCACCCCGGCCGCGGCCAGCTCCTGCTGGACGACGAGCTGCTCGACGGGCCCCGCGCCGAGCCCGTACGGGGGCGGCAGGTACGGGGCGGCGTAGCCCGTGGGGGCCAGGATCCGGCGGGCGGCCGCCGGGTCGAGCCCGCGCGCGTCCGCGACGGCGGTACGGGCCCTCGCACGGTACGCCTCGGCCTGCGCGGGGAGTTCCAGGCGCAGCTCGCGCCGCGCACCGGCCGCCGCGCACCGCACGGCCCGGACCCGGTGCCCGTCGCCGGGCCCCAGCAGCTGGCGGGCGACGAGCGCCCGCCGCAGGTAGATGTGGGCGTCGTGCTCCCAGGTGAAGCCGATGCCGCCGAGGATCTGGATGCAGTCCTTGGCGCAGGAGTAGGCGGCGTCCAGGGCGGTCCCGGCGGCGAGGGCGGCGACCAGCGAGCGCACCTCGGCGGGTTCGTCCATGGCCTGTGCCGCGTCCCAGGCCAGCGCCCGGGCCTGTTCCAGCCGGACCAGCATGTCGGCGCACAGGTGCTTGACGCCCTGGAACTGCCCGATGGGCCGGCCGAACTGCTCGCGCACCTTCGCGTACGCGGCGGCCGTGTGCAGGGCCCAGGCCGCGGTGCCGCAGGCGTCGGCGGCGAACAGCGTGCAGGCCAGGTCCCGGACCAGCGCCGCGTCCAGTTCCAGCAGCCGGTCCGGGGCGGTGGCGACCCCGCGCGCCCGCACCTCGGCGGTGGGGCGGGTCGGGTCGGCGCTCTCGTGCGTACGGATGTCCAGCGCGCCGGCGTCCACGGCGAACCAGCACGTGCCGTGCGCGGCCTCGGCGGCGAGCAGCACCAGGTCGGCCCCGCCCGCGCCGAGCACGGGCGGGGCGATCCCGTCGAGCAGGTACCCGCCGCCCTCGACGGCCACGGCGGTCAGCGTCCCGGGCCCGAGCGCGACCGCCCCGACCCGCCCCGCGAGGGGCTCGACCCCGGCCCGCTCCAGCAGTACGGAGGCCAGGGCGCTCGGCAGGTACGCCCCGGGCAGCGCGGCCCGGGCCGCCTCCTCGACGACCACGGCCAGGTCGAGCAGGGTCCCGCCGTCCAGGTGCGGCTCCAGCAGCCCCTGCTCGATCATGGCGTCCCAGTACGCGGGCCGCGCCCCGGTCTGCGGCGGGGTGTCGAGCAGCTTGCGGACCTCCTCGGGAGGCACGGCCCGCGCGACCCAGCCGCGCACCGCCTCGGCCAACTCCCGCTGCTCCTGCGTGATTCCGATGCCCATGCGCGGCAGACTAGAACACGTTCCAATCTGACGGAAGGTCAGATGAGCGTGTTCTTCGCTCGCCCGCCGACGCGGCGGCCCGGCCTCGCGCCCGCCGCCCGGTCAGCGCCGTTCGGCGGCCTTCAGCGCGGCCCGGGCCACGTCCTTCGCCTTCGCCTCGCAGGCACCCTTGCTGTACGGCTTCGCCCGCAGGCCCACCCAGGCGGAGAGATTGCCCTCACGCACGGCGAGGACGCAGGTCCATTCGGCACCGGCGGGTCCCCAGTAGGCCTCGGTGCCGAATCCGAGGCGGGGCGCCGGCCGCTGACCGGCCGCCTCCGACAGGAAACGCTGCTTCTGCGTGGCCGCGTTGGCATCCGCGTCCCCACCGAGGCTCAGGTCCCACCGGACCAGGACGGTCGGCGACGCGGCGGTACCGCTACCCCCGTTGCAGCTCGACTGCGCGCCCTCGGCCGTCTCGAACCAGGTGTCCTTGGTGGACGGCTCCAACTCCAGCGGCAGGTCCCGGCGCGCCACCTGACAGCTCGGGACGGCCGCGTAGGCGATGGCAGACGTGACCCGGTCCCGTACGTACAGGGCGACCCCGGTACCGGCCACGAGGAGGACACCGGCCACCACCAGGGCCGCGAGCCGGCGCGGACCGCGCCACGGACTCCGGGAAGCCCCGCCCGGCCCGGTGGGCGGCCCCGCCGGACGCGGAGGGACGGGCTCCGGCGCGTCCCGCGTCGGCGCCGCGACCGGATCCCCCTCCACCTCGGGGGCACGCGCGGGTACGGGCATCGGCTCGGTCCCGTCCGCCGGCTCCGGAGCGGTCGGCTCCGGAGCGGTCGGCTCCGGAGCGGCCGGCTCCGGAGCGGCCGGCTCCGGGGCGGCCGGCTCCGCCTCACCGGCCGGATCGTCCGAGAACAGCCGGTCGATGTCCGCCCGTTGCGCGGCCAGCATCCGGTACACGGCGGGCGGCCACTGCCGACCGGCGGGAGCGACCGGTCCGAGGAGTTCGAGCAGCTGCGCCGGGGTCGGCCGGGCGGCCGGGTCCTTGGCCAGGCACCGCTCCACGATCCCGCGCAGCCCGGCCGGCACCGCGCTCAGGTCGGGCGCGGAGTGCACCACGTCGTAGAGCGTCCGGAGGGTCGAGGTCCCGGCGAAGGGGCTGCTGCCCGTCACCGCCATGACCAGCACGGAACCGAGCGAGAACACATCGCTCGCCGGCGTCAGCGGCTTGCTCTCGGCCTGCTCGGGCGACATGAAGGCGGGCGACCCGATCACCCACCCGGTGCGCGTCAGCCCGGTGTCGCCGTCGGACTCCCCCTCGGTCGCCCGCGCGATCCCCAGGTCGATGACGCGCACCCCGTCCTCTGTGAGGAGCACGTTGTCGGGCTTGAGGTCCCGATGGATCAGCCCCGCCCGGTGGATCTCCACGAGCGCCGACGCCAACCCCGCCGCGAGCCGGTGGACGACGGAGCCGTCCAGCACCCCGTCCGACTTGACCACGGCCCCGAGCGAGGGCCCGGCCACGAACACCGAGGCGAGCCAGGGCGTCGGCGCGTCCGGGTCGGCGTCCATCACGGCCGCCGTATAGGCACCGGAGACCTTGCGCGAGGCCGCCACCTCACGGCGGAACCGGGCCCGGAAGCCCTCGTCGTCGGCGAAGTGCGCGAGCACCTGCTTGACGGCCACGAGCCGCCCGTCGGGCCCGGCACACAGCAGCACCCGCCCCATCCCGCCCCGGCCGAGCACACCGGCCACCTTGAACGGCCCCACATGCGTCGGACCGGCCGGTCCCACGTGCTCCATATCCCCCCGACTCCCTCCCCCTCGGCAGGGAGCGGATCATACAGAGACGGACCTCACGAAAGCCTCGAACGCCGCGGGGCGGACGGCGAAAACGGGACCCTCGGGGTTCTTGGAGTCCCGGACGGCGACGAGGCAGGGCTGAGCGGCGACCTCGACGCAATCACCGCCGGTGTCCCCGCTGTACGAGGACTTGAGCCAGCCGGTGTCACCGAGCGGCGCGCACTCGACGCACTCGCCGCCCGTGTCCCCGCTGTACGAGGACTTACGCCACTGCGCGCCCGTCAGGTTCCGGATGGTGTCCATAACGCTCCTCCATTACGCGGGCGATCCGTGCCACCGAGTCCTCCAGGGACAGGGCGGCTGCCTGCAAATGATCGTATCGGAGCGAACCCTCCCTGAGAGCTTGCGGATTGGCCGTCATATGACCCTGCACGAAGTCCTCGGTATAGACGATGTCGGGGTCGTCCTCGAACCGCAGAAGGTTGAACGAGCCCATCACCCCGGCATGGGCGCCCGCCTCGAACGGCAGGATCTGCACCTTCACCCACTCCCTCCTCTGCAGCTCCAACAAGTGAGCGAGCTGGTTCCGCATGACCTCGCGGCCACCGACCTCCTGGTGCAGCACACCTTCACCCATCACCACCCACATCAGTGGCGGGTCTTCGCGGTCGAGGATCCGCTGCCGCTCCATCCGGGCGGCCACCTTCGCGTCGAGGTCCCCCTCGGTCCGCACGCCGAGCACGGCCCGCGCGTAGGCGGGCGTCTGCAGCAGCCCGTAGACCAACTGCGCCTGGAAGGTCGAGATGTACGAGGCCCGGGCCTCCATCTCCGCGTAGGGCTGGAACCACGTCGGCAGCTGGCACCGCAACACCAGCCCCACCAGTCGCGAGAACACCCCGCCGGTGTTCAGCGCCGCGTCCACCCGCTCGGAGAAATCCCGGGTCGGGACCCGCTTCGTCGTCTCGATCTGGCCGATCAGGGAGCCCGTACAGAAGATGATCTCGCCCAACTGCGCCTGTTTCAGCCCGGCCTGCTCCCTGAGGCGCCGCAGTTCGTAACCGTAGTAGTCCAGCGGCGAGGCGCTGGGATCGAGCTCGCGGATCTTGACCATGAGGCGGTCACCCCCAAGTTCACGCTGTGCGTTCGGCGTTCGTTTCGCCCTGTCGCCGAGCGTAATCAGCCGGGTGCGCTCCGGTACTCCGAACAGGGCAAGCGGTCCCGGTCGGTCGGAAAGCGACGCACCCCACCCCGGCCGTAGCGTCCTACCAGCGGGTAAGGCACCATGGGCCGCCACACACGATCACCGCCGGAGGAACCATGGCCACCCCCAAGCCGGAGACCCTCGCCGCCTTCGAGGCCGCCAAGGGGTTCATGCCCGTACGGGAGGGTCTCGCCCTGCACGAGGCGGCCGCCGCGGCCGGGGAGCTCGGGCTGCCGCTGCTGGAGGTCGGGACGTACTGCGGCCGCTCCACCATCCTGCTCGCCGACGCGGCCCGCGAGGCCGGCGTGGCCGCGATCACCGTCGACCACCACCGGGGCAGCGAGGAGCAGCAGCCGGGCTGGGAGTACCACGACCCGACGGTCGTGGACCCGGAGATCGGGCTGATGGACACGCTGCCGACCTTCCGCCGGACCCTCCACCGGGCCGGGCTGGAGGACCACGTGATCGCGATCGTCGGCCGTTCCCCGCAGGTCGCGGCCACCTGGGGCGGCAGGCTCGGCTTCGTCTTCATCGACGGCGGCCACACCGACGAGCACGCGAGCGGCGACTACGAGGGCTGGGCCCCGCACGTCGCGGTGGGCGGCACGCTCGTCATCCACGACGTCTTCCCGGACCCGGCCGACGGCGGCCAGGCCCCGTACCGGATCTACCTGCGCGCCCTGGCGTCCGGCGCCTTCGAGGAGATCTCCGTCACCGACTCGCTGCGCGTGCTGCGCCGCACGGGCCCGGGTATCTGAGCCGACGAGCGGCAGGCCGACAATCACACCACGCCCCCGGATGGCTCAGGGTCCGGCCGGGCGACCGCGCAGCGGTCTAGCATCGCCGCGTGCGCAATGACGACAGCCCCCCGCCCCCCGAGTCCGGATCCTCCGTCAACCCGGACCGGCCCTGGTTCACCCGACGCTCGACGCTCGTCGTCGGGGTGGCCGCACTCGCGCCGGCCGCTCTGGCGGGCTGGGTACTGACCCAGGCGTTCGCCGGGTCGGGGACGGACGGGGCCCGCCCGGCGCCGCAGCCCGCCTCCCACTCGACCCTGTCGCCGGGCCATCGGGACGCGAAGCCCGGCTCCACGCCGAGCACGAGCGCAAGCGCCGGTGCGAGCCCCGGTGCCGGTGCGAGCACCCCGGCCGCAGCGCCCGCACCCGCCAAGGGGCCGCTCACCGGCAAGACCGTGGTCGTCGACCCCGGCCACAACGCCGGCAACTTCAGCCACACCGACGAGATCGACCAGCAGGTCGACATCGGCACGGCCCGCAAGGAGTGCGACACCACCGGCACCACCACCAACGCCGGCTACAAGGAGGCGGACTTCACCCTCGACGTCTCCCGGCGCCTGCGGACCGCTCTGGAGGCCCAGGGCGCCAAGGTGGTCCTCACCCACCAGGCCGACCGCCCGTGGGGCCCCTGCATCACCGAGCGCGCCCGCATCGGCAACGAGGCGAAGGCCGACGCCGTCGTCTCCGTCCACGCAGACGGGGTCTCGGCGGGCAACCGCGGCTTCCACGTCATTCTTCCGGCCAAGGTCAAGGGCGGTGCCGCCGACACCGCGAAGATCGTCGGGCCGTCCCGGGAACTCGGCGAGCGGATCGCCGGGAACTTCGCCCGGACCACCGGCTCCGCCCCCGCCAACTACCTCGGCAGCGGCACCGGCTTGGTGGTCCGCGACGATCTCGGCGGACTGAACCTGTCAACTCAGCCCAAGGTGTTCATCGAATGCGGCAACATGCGTGACGCCAAGGACGCGGCGCAATTGACGAGTCCGGAGTGGCGGCAGAAGGCGGCCCAGGGCATCGCGGACGGCATCGTCGGCTTCCTGGGCGGGTAGTCCTCCTCGGGGAGCCCGGCGGGACCACCCGCCGACCCGATCATCTCGGCCGCCGGAAACCTCCGTACCATGGTGCCGCCCGCCCCGCTGCAGGCATGCTCTGCGACCGCGGCACCACGAGACGACCGAGACCGAGAAGGACACCTGAGACGTGAACATCCGCTCCCTCACTCGAGGCGACGGCGTGGTGATCGGAGCAGCGGCGCTGCTGTTCATCGCCTCGTTCCTCGATTTCTATTCCGCCACCGGTGTGGACATGCCCAGCGCGTGGAACGCCGACGGCTCCCTGGTGCTCCCCAGCGTCTTCCTGATCGGCTTCATCGCCGCGGGCCTGCTGATCGCCGCCCGCTTCCAGCCGGAGACCCGCAAGGTCCTCGGTCTGCCGCTGTCGGCGTGGGGCACCGTGCTCACCGTGTCGGCCGCCTGGTCCGCGCTGTGGTCACTGATCAAGTGCCCGGACCTGCTCGACCTGGGCGCGGGCTCCATCCTCGCCTTCCTCGCCACGCTGGTCCTGGCCGGTGTGGCCGTGGCCGGCGTGAAGATCCCGGCGCTGGCCGGGCAGCTGGTGCCGGAGCCGAAGCCGGCCGCCGTCCCGCCGTACGCGGGCCAGCCGGGCCAGCCGCAGCCGGGTGCCGGGTACGGCTACCCGGGCGCGCAGCAGACCCCGTACGGGTCCACCCCGCAGCCGGTCCCGGCGTACGGCGGTACGCCGAACCCGACGCCGGGTCCGCAGGACTCCCAGCAGACCCCGGCCCCGGCCCCGGCGGCGGACTTCACGCCGTTCTGGTTCGCGGTCCCGGTGGCCCGTCCGCTCTACGGGGAGGACGGCTCCCCGTCGCCGATCGCCGAGCTCGCGCCCGGCACCTGGTACCTGGCCGTCGAGCAGCGTGGCGCGGCCACCCTGATCGCCCAGACCCAGGACGGACGTCGCGGCGTCCTGAACGACACCTCGGGCATCCAGCGCGGCTGACGCGCCCCGGACCCGGCCGACGGCCCCCCGCCCTTCCGGGCGGGGGGCCGTTGCCCTACAGTCACCTGACGCCTCGTCAGATTCTGAAGGGACCGCAGATGCGCCTCGGACTCGCACTCGGCTACTGGGGCCGCGGGCCCGGCCCCGCCCACCTCGACCTCGCCACCGAGGCCGAGAACCTCGGCTACCACTCGGTGTGGACGGCCGAGGCCTGGGGATCGGACGCCTTCACCCCGCTGACCTGGATCGCCGCGCACACCTCGCGGATCCGCCTCGGTACGGCCATCGCCCAGATGGCCGCCCGCACCCCGACCGCCACCGCCATGCACGCCCTGACCCTGGACCACCTCTCCGGCGGCCGGATGATGCTCGGCCTCGGCCTGTCCGGGCCGCAGGTGGTCGAGGGCTGGTACGGGCGCCCCTTCCCCGCCAGCCCGCTCACGGCCACCCGCGAGTACGTGGACGTCATCCGCCAGGTACTGCGCCGCGAGGCCCCGGTGGAACTGGACGGCCGCTTCCACAGCCACCCGTACCGCGGCGCCGACGGCACCGGCATCGGCAAACCGCTGAAGCCCATCACCCACCCGCTCCGCGCGGACCTGCCGCTCCTCCTCGGCGCGGAGGGCCCGAAGAACATCGCCCAGACCACCCGCATCGCGGACGGCTGGCTGCCCCTGTACTGGTCGCCGACCCGCACGGACGTCTACCGGGCCTCACTCACCGACCTCCCCGACGGCTTCATGATCGCGCCGATGGCCCGCGCGAAGGTCTGCGACGACGTCGCGGAGGGGCTGCTGCCGGTCAAGGCGATGCTCGGCTTCTACATCGGCGGCATGGGCCACGCGGCCCGCAACTTCCACGCCGACCTGATGGCCCGCATGGGGTACGAGGAGGAGGCCCGCCGCATCCAGGAGCTGTTCCTCGCGGGCCGCAAGGAGGAGGCGGTCCTGGCCGTGCCGGACGCGTTCGCCGACGAGATCTCCCTCGTCGGCCCCCGGGAACGCATCGCCGAACGCCTGGAACTCTGGCGCAAGGGCCCGGTGACCGACCTCCTCCTCACCGCCCCGGACCCGCACACGCTGCGCGTCCTGGCGGAACTCAACAGCTAGGGGTCCGCCGTCTACGGGGTGTCCGGCTCCGCCTGCGGCACCGCGGCCAGCAGTTCCCGGACGTCCAGCGGCATGACGGCGATCTCGATGCTGCCGCCGCGGTCGCCGTCGTAGGCGCAGGTGACGATGCGCGAGCCGGGATGGATGGAGATCCCCTCCTTCACGGAGGGCATCCGCACGCCGGTGGCCCGGCCGCCGGGCAACTCCACGGTCTCCCCGCGCTGCGGGACCCACCGGGCCGCGCCGTCCTCGGCGTACACCCGCCCGGGCCGCCATCGGCCCTCGCCGGCCGGGATCCGGACCATGCACGGAATCCCGGGTACGGGCCCGGCCGCCACCCGCGCACGATGCTTGCGCCGCAGCAGCCACCCGGCCCCGACGACGCCGAGCCCGACCACCACGATCTCGATCACCCACCCATTGAACCAGTCCGGGGTGCGGTTCCCCCTCCGGGTGCGGCCCGGTGGCCGCGCCTCAAACGCCGGCGGGGCTGGGTGGTGCCGCCCGGGCGGGGTCGGGTCCGGGGGTGGGGGCGCGGCGCCGCCGGCGGGTGTCTCCTCGGCTCGCGCCTGCGGGGATGTCCCGGCCGTACGGGGTGGTTGCGCGCTCGTCCTGCGGGGACACCCCCCACCGTCGCCACACCCCCACCCCGGCAGACCTACCCAGGGGCCGTGGGGCGGTGACACTCCGGGGGCTCCCCGCAGGACGAGCGCGCAACCCGGGCCGTACGGCAGAACCACCGCCGCAGGCGCGAGCCGAGGAGAGCCCCCGGAGGGGCACCGCCCCACCCGAAGCCAAACCCAGCCCCGCCGGCGATTGAGGCGCGGCCACCGGGCCGCACCCGGGACCCGGGACGCGCTAACCGCCCAGCTGCGACGCGCTCGGGACCTTGTCCGTCACCGTCGCACCCGCGCTCTGGCCCGCTTCCTTCACGCTGTTGATGACGCTGTCGAACGCGTCGATGTCACCGTCACCCGCCTGCCCCTTGCGGAGCTTGCTCCCCAGCCCCTTCAGGGACTCGATGCCCGCCGCGAGCGGGGCCACCGCCTTCGCCAGCAGCGGGTCGCCCTTCGCGTTCTGGGTCGCCGCCTTCAGCCGGTTGTACGCGAACGCACCCGCGAGCCCCGCCTTGATCAGCGCGAAGGTGCGCCCCTTGGCGCCCTTCTTGAACTTGCCCGCGCGGTACGGCTTCACGACCCACTGGTACGTCGCACCGGCCGCCAGGCTCGCGTTGGCGACGAAGCGGGTCTTGGCGAACTTCTGCTTCTCGGCGGACGTGCTGGGCGACGGCGTCACCGCGGCCAGTTCGTCGGCCTCGGCGGCGACGGGCTCCGCCGCCGCCAGGGCGGCCAGCTCCCCCATCGACGCGGCGGAGAGCTCCTCGCGCGGGCCGCTGCCGCCACTGCCGCATGCGGTGGCGCCGACCATCAGCGCGGTGGACAGGACCACCGCCGTGACGGCGCGTCGGAATCGGACGGTCGTGGGTACGGGCACGGTTTCCCTCCGGGGACTGAGGCGTCCTCCGCAGCCTCACCCCCGTCCCCCGGCCCCGCCACCGGGGGAACCCGTTCGGGTTTACGACACGTCAAGGCGGCAACACGCGCCGTATGAGCACTCACACACGAGCACGAACCCGAGGAAGCAGTCAGGCAGGCCGTGCCGTCGCGCTGGTGGCGGACGTGCTCGCCTTCGTCATCGCACTCTGGATCCTGCTCTACTTCCTGGACGCCAACCAGGGCAACTCCCTGGTCGACCTCATCCACGACGTCGCCTCCTGGCTCGCGACCTGGTCCTACGACCTGTTCACCTTCAGCCGTGAATGGGTCCAGGTCGTGATCGGCTACGGCATCGCCGCCGTCACCTACCTCCTCGTCGGCCACGCCATAGCCGGCTGGCTCTACCGCCGCTGACCGCTCAGCCGCAGCAGTCCGGCTCCAGCCCGGCCGGGAGCGAGGCCCCGCCGAACACCTCGGTGGTGGCCTCGTCCCCGCCGAGCGCCGCGACGGCGAGCAGCAGGGACCCCGCGGTCCAGGTGGTCTGCTCGACCGGCCAGACGGCGTCGTCCTGGAACACGTAGCCCGTCCAGTACATGCCGTTGTCCGCGCGCAGGTGCGTGATCGAGCGCAGGATCTCCAGCGCCCGGTCCGACTCCCCCGTCGCCCACAGCGCGAGCGCCAGCTCGCAGGACTCGCCGCCCGTCACCCACGGGTTGGGCAGCACGCAGCGCACGCCCAGGTCCGGGACCACGAACTCGTCCCAGCGCCCGTCGATGCGCGCCTTGGCCTCGGAGCCGGTCAGGGCCCCGCCGAGGACCGGGTAGTACCAGTCCATCGAGTAGTGGTTCTTGTCGAGGAACCGCTCCGGGTGGCGCCGGATGGCGTGCCGCAGCGCGCCCGCCGCGAGCTCCCAGTCGGGCTGCGGCTCCTCGCGGTGCTCGGCGATGGCCAGGGCGCAGCGCAGCGCCTGGTGGATGGAGGAGGAGCCGGTGAGCAGGGCGTCGGTGACGGCCGTGCCGTCCGCCTCCCGCTTCCAGCCGATCTCCCCGCCCGGCTGCTGGAGCGTCAGGACGCACTCCACGGCCGCGTAGACGGCCGGCCACATGCGGTCGAGGAAGGTGTCGTCGCCGGTGGACAGGTAGTGGTGCCACACGCCGACGGCTATGTAGGCGGTGAAGTTGCTCTCGCGGCTCGCGTCCTGCGGCTCGGCGGTGTCCACGCCGTCCGGCCGGTCGGCGTAGGCCGCGTACCAGGAGCCGTCCTGGTTCTGGTGCCGCGCCAGCCACGCGTACGCCCGGTCCGCGGCCTCGTGCTCACCGGCCGCGTCCAGCGCCATCGCGGCCTCGGTGTGGTCCCACGGGTCCAGGTGGTGCCCGCGGAACCACGGTATGGCCCCGTCGGCGCGCTGCGCGGCGAGGATGCCCGCCACCGTCAGGGCGGCCTGCTCGGCCGTCAGTACGCCGTCCAGGACCAGGTGTTCGGTGCGCCCGGGCGAGCTCACTGGGTGGCGCCGACGGGAAGGTGGGGCTTGGTGGCGTAGGCCACGAAGCTCTTGCCGATGAGCGGGTTCAGGGCCTGCTCCGCGAGCCGCGTGGCCATCGGCTTCTTCATGATGTCCCAGACCAGGAGCTTGTGGTACGCCTTGACGGGCAGCGCCTTGTCGTTGTCGACGCCGAAGGCGCACTTGAGCCACCAGTACGGGGAGTGCAGGCCGTGCGCGTGGTGCGTGCCGTACGGCTTGAGGCCCGCGGCCTTCATCTTGCCGAGCAGCTCGTCCGCCTTGTAGATGCGAATGTGGCCGCCCTCGACCTCGTGGTAGGCGTCGGAGAGCGCCCAGCAGATCTTCTCGGGGCCGTAGCGCGGCACGGTGATGGCGATGCGCCCGCCGGGCTTGAGCACGCGGACCATCTCCGCGAGCACGCCCTTGTCGTCGGGGATGTGCTCCATCACCTCGGAGATGATGACGACGTCGAAGGAGTCGTCGGGGAAGGGCAGGGCGAGCGCGTCGCCCTCCATGGCGGTGGCGGTGGCCCCGACCGGGGCCTCACCGGCCTCCTTCATGGCGGCGAACCACTTGGCGACCTCGCGGATCTCCTCGCCGTTGCGGTCGACGGCGACCACCTGGGCGCCTCTCCGGTAGCACTCGAAGGCGTGCCGGCCTGCGCCGCAGCCCAGGTCGAGTACGCGGTCGCCTGCGGCGAGCGGGAACCGGGAGAAATCGACGGTCAGCACGGGGTCCTGCCTTCGCGGTCGCGGGGGTGTTCGGGGGATGGGGAAGAAGCGGGGGAGGCGGAAGGTCAGCGCGCCCGGCGGGTACGGCCGGCGGCGGCCTGCTCGATGGCGGCGCGGTAGTGCGCGACGGTGCCCTCGGCCGCCTTGGCCCAGGTGAACCGGGTCAGGACCCGCTCGCGCCCGGCGGCGCCGAGGCGGGCCCGCAGCTCCGGGTCGCCCAGCAACCGGCCCAGCGCGGCAGCCAGCGCGCCCGCGTCGCCCGGGGGCACCGCGAGGCAGGTCTCGCCGTCGGGTCCGGCGACCTCGGGGATCGCACCGCCGGTGGTGGCGACGAGCGGGGTACCGGTGGCCATGGCTTCGGCCGCCGGGAGCGAGAAGCCTTCGTAGAGGGAGGGCACGCAGGCGATCTGGGCGCTGCGGACGAGGTCGACGAGTTCGGTGTCGGTGATGCCCTTGACGAAGCGGACGGCGTCCTGGAGTCCGTACGTCTCGATGGCGCGGGCGACGGGGCCCTGCTCGGCGCGCTTGCCGACGACGACGAGGTGCGCCTCGGGCTGCTCGGTGCGCAGCTTCGCGAGCGCCTCGACGAGGTACACGAGCCCCTTGAGCGGCACGTCGGCGCTGGAGGTGGTGACGATGCGGCCCGGCACCTCGGCGACGGACGGGTCCGGCGACCAGAGGTCGGTGTCGGCGCCGATGTGCACGACGTGGATGCGCTCGTCGCGGACGCCCAGGTGCTGGGCGATCTCCTGCTGGGAGGACCCGGAGACGGTGAGCACGGACGGCAGGCGGCGGGCCACGCGGCCCTGCATGCGGGTGAAGGCGTACCAGCGGCGCACGGAGGCCCGCTTCACGCGACCGGTCGCGGCGTCGAGGTCGAGCTTGCGGTCGACGGTGATCGGGTGGTGGATCGTGGTGACCAGCGGGGCGCCGAGGTCGGCGAGGAGCCCGTACCCGAGCGTCTGATTGTCGTGGATGACGTCGAAATCACCCGCGCGCGCGGCCAGATGGCGGCGGGCGCGCAGCGAGAAGGTCAGCGGCTCGGGGAAGCCGCCGGTCCACATGGTGGCGACCTCGACGGCGTCGATCCAGTCCCGGTACTCGTCGCGCTTGGGGGTACGGAAGGGGTCGGGGCTGCGGTACAGGTCCAGGCTCGGGAGCTCGGTGAGCGAGGCGCCCGTGTCGAGCACCGGGTAGGGCTGCGCGCCGATGACCTCGACGGAGTGCCCCAGCTGTACGAGCTCGCGCGAGAGGTGGCGGACGTAGACGCCCTGGCCGCCGCAGAACGGGTTCCCCTTATAGGTGAGGAGTGCGATACGCAGCGGGCGATCGCCGTCGGCGGCGGAACCCGCGAAAGGGCTCGTCACCATGGCCTCAGCGGTCACTCTCGGCCCCCTTCTCACTGCAACTTTCGCCGGAGCGTAACCGCTCGGATAATGTAGAACAAGTTTCAGACTTGATCCGTTGAGACCATTGAATCTACCGGCCGGAAACTACACCGTAAGAGGCGGAGCAGGTGATTCGCGCCACGGCTCCGGCGCCTGCGATGCTGACTGCGGACCAGCCCGGATTCAGCCCGCGCAACGACACGGAACGGGACACATGACAGCGGAAGTGAAGGCCGTCACCACACCGGCGTCGCCTCCCCTGACGGAGCGCCAGGAAGCGCGCCGCCGCCGGATCCTGCACGCCAGCGCCCAGCTGGCCAGCCGGGGCGGTTTCGACGCGGTCCAGATGCGCGAGGTCGCGGAGGCGGCGGGCGTGGCGCTGGGCACGCTCTACCGTTACTTCCCGTCCAAGGTGCACCTGCTGGTCGCCACCATGCAGGACCAGCTCCAGCACATGCACACCACGCTGCGCAAACGCCCGCCGGCCGGGGACGACCCGGCGGCCCGGGTCGCGGAGACCCTGATGCGCGCCTTCCGCGCCCTCCAGCGGGAGCCGCAGCTGGCCGACGCGATGGTGCGGGCACTGACATTCGCGGACCGGAGCGTGAGCCCCGAGGTGGACACCGTGTCCCGGCTGACCACGGCGATCATCCTGGACGCGATGGGCCTGGAAAAGCCACCGACGGCGGAACAGCTCTCGGCGGTCCGCGTCATCGAGCACACCTGGCACTCGGCCCTGATCACGTGGCTTTCCGGCCGCGCCTCGATCGCCCAGGTCAAGATCGACATCGAAATGGTGTGCCGCCTGATCGACCTGACGTCCCCGGAAAAGGCCTGAACCAGTTGGTGGGGGGCGGGGCCCGGGGCGACGGAGCCCGGGGCGTCGGGGCCCGGGCGGGCGGAGCCGGATCCCGGGGCGGGTGCTCCGGTGGGCGGGGTCCACTCGGGCGGTAGTCAGGGATGCGTATGGGGGTTTCCCGTCAGTCTCATCGTCTCTCCGTGGACCCCGCCCACCGAAGCCGCCCCGAGCAGGTCGCCCCCGCCCACCAACATCCCGCCGCCCGAAGCCCCCCGCCCCCCTACTCCTCTACTCCTCCGGCGGGAAGACCGGCTCCCCCGTCTCCGCCAGGGTGATGAGGATGGCCTCCACCGGGCAGCCCTCCGCCGCCGTCAGGATCGGTTCGTTCGCGTCCGACTCGGCGGTGCGCGGGTGGGACTGGCGTGCCGTGTCCAGGACGAAGCCGTCCGGGGCGTGGTTGACGCACATGCCCGAGCCGATGCAGACCCCGCGGTCCACCTCGACCTGCCAGCGGTCACCCATCAGGCACCCGCCTCGTAGCCCGCCGGGAGGTGGATCATCTTGTGCTCCAGGTACTCGCTCAGGCCCTCCGGGCCGAACTCCCGCCCCACACCGCTGTTCTTGTAGCCGCCGAACGGCCCCAGCATGTCCAGGCTGAAGGTGTTCACGTTGAAGGTGCCGGTGCGGATCTGCCGGGCGAAGTCGATGCCGTGCTCGACGTCGCCGGTCCAGACGCTGCCGCTGAGGCCGAACTCCGAGTCGTTGGCCACCCGTACCGCCTCCGCCTCGTCCCCGTACGGGATCAGGCAGACGACCGGGCCGAAGATCTCCTCGCGCGCGATCCGCATGGAGTTGTCCACGTCCCCGAAGAGGGTGGGCTCCACGTACCAGCCGCGGTCCAGGCCCGCCGGGCGGCCGCCGCCCGAAAGGACCTTCGCGCCCTCCTCCTGCCCGATCCGGATGTAGTCCAGGGAGCGCTGCTGCTGCCGCTGGGCCACCAGCGGGCCGAGCTGGGTCGCCGGGTCGAGCGGGTCGCCGACCACCAGCGCGCCGGCCGCCGCCGCGAGGGCCTCGGCCACCTCCTCGTACCGGCTGCGGGGGGCGAGGATGCGGGTCTGGGCCACGCACGCCTGGCCGTTGTTCATCCAGGCCGCGGGCACGATCCCGGCGACCGCGGTCGCCACGTCCGCGTCCGGGAGGACCACGGCCGCCGACTTGCCGCCGAGTTCGAGGGTGACGCGGGTGAGGTTGCGCGCGGCGACCTCCATCACGCGCCTGCCGGCCGCGACCGAGCCGGTGAAGGCGACCTTGTCGATGCCGGGGTGGCCGACCAGGTACTCGCTGACCTCCCGGTCGGCGGGCAGGATCGACAGCACGCCCTCGGGGAGTCCGGCCTCGCGCGCGATGTCGGCGAGGATGTAGGAGTCCAGCGGCGCCTCGGGCGACGGCTTGAGGATCACCGTCGAACCCGTCAGGAGCGCCGGCGCCAGCTTGGCCGCCGCCACGAACTGCGGGACGTTCCACGGGATGACGGCGGCGACCACGCCCACCGGCTCCCGGCGCACCAGGATCGGGCCGAGCACGCCCTGGCGGTGCTCCTCGTACGGGTAGGCGCGGGCGACCGTGATCGCGGCGTCGTAGACCATCATCGGGCCGAGCGCCTGGGCGAGGACGCTCCAGGAGTACGGGGAGCCGTTCTGGGAGCTGATGGACCGGGCTATCTCCTCGTGCCGGACGGCGATGGCGTCCTTGATCCGGGAGACGACGGCGATCCGCTCGTCCAGGGTCATCCGCGGCCAGGGCCCCTCGTCGAACGCCTTGCGCGCGACGGCGACGGCGCGGTCGACGTCCGCCTTCGAGGCGTGCGGGACGGAGCCGATGACCTGCTCGGTGTGGGGGGAGACGATCCGGATCGTGTCGGTGCCCAGCGGATCCGTCCACTCCCCGCCGATGAACAGTTTTCCGTGTTCCACGAGCTCGGTCATGGCTGAGGCCTCCTGCGGCTTGCCCTGCGGCTTGGCGTTCCAGAACTGATACCAGTTCTAGTTAGAGGAGTCCACGGCCAGGACGGAACAGCGAAGAAGATCGAACGCCTAGTCAGGAAGCCGGGAAAGTGGTCGACTTGGGCTACTACTGAAACACGTTCTCATCCGAGGGCGGCGACAGGGGGAGGACACATGACGGAGGACACGCCACAGGCCGCGGAGGACACCTCACAGGCCGCGCCACCCACCACCGAGGACACGCCACAGGTCACCGATCACGGCGGAGGCGTGTGGGCCATCAAGGTCCCCATCCCGGACAACCCCCTCGGCCACACCCTCGTCCACGTCCTCGACACCGACCGCGGCCCGGTCCTCATCGACACCGGCTGGGACGACCCCGCCTCCTGGGACACCCTCGTCGCCGGCCTCGCCGCGCTCGGAACCGGCGTCGCCGACGTCCACGGCGTCGTCATCACCCACCACCACCCCGACCACCACGGCCTCTCCGGCCGGGTCCGCGAGGCCTCCGGTGCCTGGATCGCCATGCACGCCGCCGACACCGAGGTCGTCGTACGGACCCGCGCCTCCGAGCCCGGCGTCTGGTTCGACTACATGAGCGACAAGCTCGCCGCCGCCGGAGCCCCCGAGGAACACATCGCCCCGCTGCGCGCCGCCCGCGCGAGCGGCCGCATGCGGACCCTGCCCGGCCTGCGCGCCGCCGTCCCCGACCGGGAGATCGTCCCCGCCGAGCTGCTCCCCCTCGCCGGGCGCCGGCTGCGCGCGATCTGGACCCCCGGCCACACCCCCGGCCACGTCTGCCTGCACCTGGAGGAACAGCACCCGGCGCACCTCCCCGGCAACGGCCGCCTCTTCTCCGGGGACCACCTGCTGCCCGGGATCTCCCCGCACATCGGCCTGTACGAGGCCCCGGAGGACACCCGCGTCACCGACCCCCTCGGCGACTACCTCGACTCCCTCGAACGCATCGGCCGGCTCGGCCCCGCCGAGGTGCTCCCCGCCCACCAGCACGCCTTCACCGACGCACCCGCCCGCGTACGGGAGCTCCTCGACCACCACGAGGAACGCCTCGCCGGGCTCCGGGCGCTGCTGGCCGAGCCGCTGACCCCGTGGGGCCTGGCCGAGCGGATGGAGTGGAACCGGCCCTGGGAGCAGATTCCGTACGGCTCCCGCAATATCGCCGTCTCGGAAGCCGAGGCCCACCTGCGGCGGCTGGTCAAGCAGGGCCATGCCGAGGCGGTGCCGGGCACGGACCCGGTGACGTACCGGGCCCTGTAAGGGGCGCCCGGCCCCTGCGCCCCGGAGCCCGCCGGTTACGGGCCGGTAGAGTGAACCTGTCGTCCACACCTCTGTACGGGGGGAAGCCGGTGCAATTCCGGCGCTGACCCGCAACCGTGACCCACACCCGGCACCGCCCGGGCGGGGAGCCGGAATGCCCCGTACCTGAGGTGCGCGGCTCGTGCCGCCGGAGCCCCCGGCGGCCGGCACCGTCGAGGTAAACGGAGCCGGAGCCCGGTGCCTGTGCGTGCCTGCTGCCGGTTTCCCCGTACGAGAGGCACCCGCTCCCCATGAACGTCCGCCGCAGCGCAGCCGTGCTCGCCGCCTCCGCCGTGCTCTGCGTGGGCGCCGCCCCCGCAGCCCTCGCCGACACCGCGCCGCCCGCCTCCCCCTCCGCGCCGCCGGTCGTCCCCGCCGGTCTCTACGGCAAGAACGACCCCACCTACGACGGCGTGTGGCGGCAGTCCTTCGCGCTGCTCGCCCAGCACACGGTCGGCGTCAAGCCCTCCGTCAAGGCCGTGGTCTGGCTGGCCGCCCAGCAGTGCGACAACGGCGGCTTCGCCTCCTTCCGCCCGAACGCCGCTCTGGCGTGCGATGCGCAGACGATGTACGACACGAACGCCACCGCGGCGGCCGTGCAGGCGATGCAGGCCCTCGGCGGCCAGGACCCGGCCGTCAGGAAGAGCGTGGACTGGCTGAAGTCCGTCCAGAACGAGGACGGCGGCTGGAGCTACGTCCCCGGCTCCCCCAGCGACGCCAACTCCACCGCCGTGGTGATCAGCGCGCTGGCCGTGGCGGGCGAGAAGCCGGCCGAGGTCAAGTCCAAGGCGGGCAAGTCCGCGTACGACGGCCTGCTCCCCTTCCAGCTGGGCTGCACCGCCGAGCCGGCCGCCGACCGCGGCGCCTTCGCCTACCAGCCGGCCGACGGCAAGCTCGTCGCCAACGCCGACGCCACGGCCGCCGCGGCCCTGGCCGGCCTCGGCAAGGGCGCGGCCGTCGTCCCCGCCGCCGAGAACACCCCCGCCGCCCCGCTGGCCTGCCCGGCCGCGAACGCCGCCGACCCGGTGGCCGCCGCCCAGGGCGCGGCCGGTTACCTGGCCGAGGCCCTCAAGAAGGACGGCCACCTCACGGCCGTCACCCCGGGCGCGGACCAGCCCACCCCGGACACCGGCAACACCGCCGACGCCGTACTGGCCCTGGCCGCCGCCGGGCACAAGGAGTCGGCCGCGGGCGCGCTGGAGTGGCTGAAGGCCAACTCCGCCGAGTGGGCGAAGGGCAGCCCGGCCGCCCTGGGCACGCTGGTGCTGGCCGCGCACGCCACCGGCACCGACCCGAAGTCCTTCGGTGGCACCGACCTGGTCGCCGCGCTGAACGCGACCGGCCCGGCCCCGCAGGGCGCGGACACCGAAGCGACCTCGGTGGACAGCGAGAAGGACAAGCCCTCCGGCGGCCAGAACGTCTGGTGGATCGTCGGTGCGGGCGCCGCGGCCGGTATCGGCATCGGCATCCTGCTGAGCGGCCGCCGGAAGAAGAACCAGTCCTGATGCGCCGCCGCCTGCCCGCCGTGGCCCTCGCTCTCGGGATCGCCCTGGCCCTGCTGGCCGCCACTCCGGCGCTGGCGGCCGGCTACCGCTACTGGTCGTTCTGGGACGGCGCGGCGGGCGGCCAGTGGTCGTACGCCACGCAGGGCCCGTCGATGGCCCGCCCGGCGGACGGCGCCGTCCAGGGCTTCCGCTTCTCGGTGAGCAAGGACGCGGCGGCGCAGGCGGCCCAGCCGCGCACGGCGGCCGACTTCGAGGCCGTCTGCGGGGCCACCGCCCCGGCGGAGGGCCGCAAGCGGGTGGCGCTCGTCATCGACTTCGGCGTCCCGGCCGACGCCCCGGCGGGCGACACCCCGCCCGAGGCCGCCGCGCGCACGGCCTGCGCGCAGGTGGCTCCGGACGCCACGACGGCCGAGGCGCTGGCCTCGGTCGCCAAGCCGCTGCGCTACAACAGCGCGGCGCTGCTGTGCGCGATCTCCGGCTACCCGAAGCAGGGTTGCGGCGACCAGGTCGCGGACGGCGCGGCAGCGCCCGGACCCTCCGCTCCGGCGCGGTCCTCCGCGGCGGAGTCGGGCGGCGGCCCGTCGGCGGGCCTGCTGGCCGGCATCGCCGCGGTGGCCGTCC
The DNA here is from genome assembly GCF_045161815.1 of Streptomyces avidinii. NCBI lineage: Bacteria > Bacillati > Actinomycetota > Actinomycetes > Kitasatosporales > Streptomycetaceae > Streptomyces > Streptomyces avidinii. Next base: position 5,975,972 of record NZ_CP108863.1, on the reverse strand, counting down.
TGGCCGCCGCCGGCATCTGGCAATCCCGCCGCCGCACGCGATGACTCCCCCGGTCGATCCCCGGCCCGGATCCGGGCCGACCCCGCCGGCGGACGGCGACGCCCGTCCGCCGGCCGGCGGAGCCTCGCCCGACGGCGCAATCCGGGACGTCGTGGTCCCGGACGTCGTGGTCCCGGCGGACGGCGACGCCCGGCGGGCTGCCCGCGAACCGGCACGCGGCGGCGCAAAGGCCGCGCCCCGCCGGAATCCGGCCGCCACGACGCAGGACGTGCCGCACCCGGCGCCCCCTCCCGGCGGTGCCCGCCCCCGGCCACGGCGGCCCGCCCCCACCGGAGCCGCACCCGGCGACGTGACACCGGCCCGCCGGAGTCCGGCCGCGGCGCAGGCCGCCCCGCGCCGGTCGACGTACGAAAGGTGGAAGCCCCCGCAGGCCGGCCGGGCCACCGCCCTGCACGCGGGGGCCTGGTGGCTGTGGGCCCTCGGCCTCGCCACCGCCGCCTCCCGCACCACCAACCCGCTCCTCCTCGGGCTGATCATCGGCGTCGCCGGGTACGTGGTCGCGGCGCGCCGCACCGACGCACCCTGGGCCCGTTCCTACGGCGCCTTCCTCAAGCTCGGCTTCTTCGTCATCGGCCTGCGCCTGCTCTTCTCCATGCTCCTCGGCTCCCCCATCCCCGGCTCCCACCTGCTGTTCACCCTCCCGGAGATCCCGCTCCCGGCCTGGGCCCAGGGCATCCGCTTCGGCGGCCGGGTCACCGCCGAGCAGCTCGTCTTCGCCTTCTACGACGGCCTGAAGCTGGCCACCCTCCTGGTGTGCGTCGGCGCCGCGAACGCCCTGGCCAATCCGGCGCGGCTGCTGAAGTCCCTCCCGGCCGCCCTGTACGAGGCCGGGGTCGCCGTCGTCGTCGCCATGACCTTCGCGCCGAACATGGTCGCCGACGTCGTCCGCCTGCGGACCGCCCGCAGGCTGCGCGGCCGCCCCACCGGCGGGGTGAAGGCGATCCTCCAGATCGGCCTGCCGGTCCTGGAGGGCGCCCTGGAACGCTCCGTCGCCATCGCCGCGTCGATGGACGCGCGTGGCTACGGCCGCACGGCCGAGGTCCCGCCCGCCGTCCGGCACACCACCAACGCCCTCACCCTCGGCGGCCTCCTCGGCATGTGCGCGGGCACGTACGGCCTGCTCGCCGCGCAGGGCGCCGCGTACGGGCTGCCCTTGCTCGGCATCGGCGCCGCCCTGGCCGTCGCGGGCCTGCGCCTGGGCGGCCGCCGGTCGGTGCGCACCCGCTACCGGCCGGACCGCTGGGGTCCGCGCGCCTGGCTGGTCGCCGGTTCGGGCGCGGCCGTCGCCGCCCTGCTGATCCACGCCGGCTCCGTCGACCCGGCCGCCCTGCACCCGGGCGTGGTCCCGCTGGCGGCCCCCACGCTCCCGCTGTGGCCGGCGGCCGCGATCCTGATCGGCCTGCTGCCCGCCTTCGTGGCACCCGTACCGCCCAAGGAGGCGTCGCAGTGATCCGCTTCGAGCAGGTGTCGGTCACCTACGAGGGCGCGGCCGGCCCGTCCCTGCGGGACGTCGACCTGGAGATCCCCGAGGGGGAGCTGACGCTGCTGGTCGGCCCGTCGGGCGTCGGCAAGTCCACCCTGCTGGGGACGGTCTCCGGCCTGGTCCCGCACTTCACGGGCGGCACTCTGCGCGGCCGGGTCACGGTTGCCGGCCGCGACACGCGCACCCACAAGCCGCGCGAACTCGCGGACGTGGTGGGCACGGTCGGCCAGGACCCGCTCGCGCACTTCGTGACGGACACGGTGGAGGACGAGCTCGCCTACGGCATGGAGTCCCTGGGCCTGCCACCTGCGGTGATGCGCCGCCGGGTGGAGGAGACCCTGGACCTGCTGGGCCTGAACGAGCTGCGCGACCGGCCGATCGCCACACTGTCCGGCGGCCAGCAGCAGCGGGTCGCCATCGGCTCGGTCCTCACCCCGCACCCGAAGGTGCTGGTGCTGGACGAGCCGACGTCCGCGCTCGACCCGGCGGCGGCGGAGGATGTCCTCGCGGTCCTCCAGCGCCTGGTCCACGACCTGGGGACGACCGTGCTGATGGCGGAGCACCGCCTGGAGCGGGTCGTCCAGTACGCCGACCGTGTCCTGCTCCTGCCGTCGCCGGGCGCGGCCCCGGTCATCGGCGGCCCGGCGGAGATCATGGCCGTCTCCCCGGTCCACCCGCCGGTGGTCTCCCTGGGCCGTCTCGCAGGCTGGTCCCCGCTCCCCCTCTCGGTCCGCGACGCCCGCCGCCGATCCGCTCCGCTGGTGGCCCGACTGTCCGCTGCGGCCGGCCCGGCAGATCCAGCCACACCGGCGCGCCCGGCAGATCCGGCCCCGCCGACGCTCGAGGCAAATCCAGCCTCGCCGGCGTTTGAGGCGCGGGGGTCCGGGGGCGGAGCCCCCGTTGCCGAAGCCCCCGGGCTCCTCGCGCGCCTGCTCCGCCGCGGCAGGCCGACCCCCGCCGCAGCCACCCGCACGGCCCCCGCCGAGGTCCGCGACCTCTCCGTCCGCCGCGGCCGCGTTCAGGCCCTGCACGAAGTCACCCTCACCGTCTCCCCCGGCGAGACCATCGCCCTCATGGGCCGCAACGGCGCCGGCAAGTCCACCCTGCTCTCCACCCTCGTCGGTACGGTCACCCCCACCACCGGCGAGGTGACCGTCGGCGGCCGCACCCCCCACCGCACGCCCCCGCCCGAGATGGTGCGCCGCGTCGGCCTCGTCCCTCAGGAACCCCGCGACCTCCTCTACGCCGACACGGTCGCCGCCGAGTGCGCCGCCGCCGACTCCGACGCCGCCGCGGCCCCCGGCACCTGCCGCGCTCTCGTCTCCGCGCTGCTTCCGGATGTCCCCGACGACATCCACCCGCGCGATCTCTCCGAGGGCCAGCGCCTGGCCCTCGCCCTGTCGCTGGTCCTCACCGGCCGCCCGGCCCTGCTGCTCCTCGACGAGCCGACCCGCGGCCTGGACTACGCCGCCAAGGTCCGCCTGATCGAGATCCTGCGCGGCCTGGCCGCCGAGGGCCACGCCATCGTCCTGGCCACCCATGACGTGGAGCTCGCCGCCGAGCTGGCCCACCGCGTGGTGATCCTGGCCGGCGGCGAGGTCGTCGCGGACGGTCCGACCGCCGAGGTCGTCGTCTCCTCCCCCGCCTTCGCGCCGCAGGTGGCGAAGGTCCTGGCGCCGGGCCACTGGCTCACCGTGGCCCAGGTCGCCGAGGCCCTCAAGGCGGCGGAAGCCCGATGACCCGCCCCGCTCGCTCCTCCCGCCCCGCCGGCACCGCGCGCCCCGTCCGCGTCGGCCCCCGCGCCGCCATCGCCCTGGTCCTCGTCACCCTCATCGGCATCGCGGCCTTCGGCTGGCCGCTGCTCGCCGACCGGCAGTCGGGCCTCGCCCACTCCCAGGACGCCCCCTGGCTCTTCGCCGCGCTCCTCCCGCTCCTGGTGGCGGTCGTCGTGGCGACCATCGCCGACAACGGCATGGACGCCAAGGCGGTGGCGATGCTCGGTGTACTGGCCGCCGTCGGGGCGGCGCTGAGACCGCTGGGCGCGGGCACGGCCGGGCTGGAGCCGATGTTCTTCCTGCTGGTGCTCAGCGGGCGGGTGCTCGGCCCCGGCTTCGGTTTCGTCCTGGGCTCGGTGACGATGTTCGCCTCCGCCCTGCTGACGGGCGGGGTCGGGCCGTGGATGCCGTTCCAGATGCTGGCCATGGGCTGGTTCGCGCTGGGGGCGGGGCTGCTGCCGGGCCCTGAGCGGATCCGGGGGCGGGCGGAGCTGCTGATGCTGGCGGCGTACGGCTTCGTGGGCTCGTTCGCGTACGGCACGGTCATGAATCTGCAGGGCTGGGTGATCCTGCAGGGCATGGGGCAGGGCATCTCCTTCCGCCCGGGGGAGCCGGTGGCCGCGAATCTGGCGCGGTTCGTCGCCTACTGCCTGGCGACGTCGGTGGGCTGGGACCTGGGCCGGGCCGTGCTGACGGTCGTCCTGACACTCACGCTCGGGGCGACCCTGCTGAAGGCGCTGCGCCGGGCGACCCGCAAAGCTGCCTTCGACGCCCCCGTCTCCTTCGATCCGGGGGTCGAGACCGCGCACGAACCGGCCCCTCAAAGGCAGACAAACGCACACACAAATACAGATACGGGCGACTGCGGAGGGTGACATCCGGGCCCTCCCCCGGTGACCCGCCCCATAGGACCCACGTCACATACGACCCCGGCTAGTAGGCCCGGACCCCACCCCCTCCGCGGGTTCGCCGGGAGCGGCCGACCCCCAGCTGCGAGGACCGCTAGTAAGCGGGAGCTTTGCCAGGCCGCCGGGGCGTCTGTAGAACTGGATGAGTCGCCGGGCGGCACGGGTACTTCACCCGCCGCCCGCGAACCCCTCTCCTTTGCGTGAGTGGCTCACGCATGTCCTCGACATGCCGTGCGACCGCCCTTGCCCCCTTCGGAAGGTCAATCCGTGCCCAACCCCGTCATCCGCCGCATCGCCGCCTCGAAGAAGACCCTCGCCGGTTCCGTCCTCGCCCTGGGCATCGCCGGCTCCATGCTGGCCGCGGTTCCCGCGCAGGCCGCCCCGACGAGCGCCAAGGCGATCGCCCAGCAGATGATCAAGGACCCGGCCCAGTTCGCCGCCTTCGACAAGATCATCTCGCACGAGAGCGGCTGGGACTACACCGCGACCAACGCCTCCTCCGGCGCGTACGGCCTGGCCCAGGCCCTGCCGGCCTCGAAGATGGCCTCCGCCGGTGCCGACTGGAAGACCAACCCCGCCACCCAGATCAAGTGGGGCCTGGACTACATGAACGACCGCTACGGCAGCCCGGTCGGCGCCTGGAACTTCTGGTCCGCCAACCACTGGTACTGAGCCACCGGCACACGGTAGGCAGCACGCAGCACGCAGTGCACGGCGCGCAGCACCAAGACATACGAAGGCCCCGGCGGCCGGCCTCCCCAGGTCCGGCCACCGGGGCCTTCTGCATCCCATCCCACGGGACTCAGGGGCGCCTCACAGGCGCTGGATGATCGTGCCGGTCGCCAGCGCGCCTCCCGCGCACATGGTGATCAGCGCGAACTCCTTGTCACGGCGCTCCAGTTCGTGGAGCGCCGTGGTGATCAGCCGGGCGCCGGTGGCGCCGACGGGGTGGCCGAGCGCGATGCCCCCGCCATTGACGTTGACCTTCTCCAGGTCCTGGTCGAAGACCTGCGCCCAGGACAGGACGACGGAGGCGAAGGCCTCGTTGATCTCGACGAGGTCGATGTCGCGCAGCGACATCCCGGCCTTGCCGAGCACGGCCCGGGTCGCGTCGATCGGCCCGTCCAGGTGGTAGTGGGGGTCGGCGCCGACGAGCGTCTGGGCGACGATCCGGGCGCGCGGCTTGAGCTTGAGGGCGCGCGCCATCTTGCGCGAGGCCCACATCACGGCGGCGGCTCCGTCGGATATCTGCGAGGAGTTCCCGGCGGTGTGCACGGCGGTGGGCATGACCGGCTTGAGCCGGGCCAGCGCCTCCATGCTCGTGTCGCGCAGGCCCTCGTCCCGGTCGACCAGGCGCCACATGCCCTGTCCGGCGGCCTGCTCCTCCTCGGTCGTCGGCACCTGCACGGCGAACGTCTCGCGCTTGAACCGCTCCTCGGCCCACGCCGCGGCGGCGCGCTCCTGGGAGAGGAGCCCGAGCCGGTCGACGTCCTCGCGGGACAGGCCGCGGTGGCGGGCGATCCGCTCGGCGGCCTCGAACTGGTTGGGGAGGTCGACGTTCCACTCGTCCGGGAAGGGCTTGCCCGGACCGTGCTTGGATCCCGAACCCAGCGGCACGCGGCTCATCGCCTCGACGCCGCAGGCGATGCCGATGTCCATCACCCCGCCGGAGATCATGTTGGCGACCATGTGGTTGGCCTGCTGCGAGCTTCCGCACTGACAGTCCACGGTCGTCGCGGCGGTCTCGTACGGGAGTCCCATGGCGAGCCAGGCGTTGCGGGCGGGGTTCATCGACTGCTCGCCGGCGTGCGTCACGGTGCCGCCGACGATCTGCTCGACGCAGTCGGGCTGGATTCCGGTACGGGCCAGCAGTTCGCGGTAGGTCTCACCGAGCAGGTAGGCGGGATGGAGGTTGGCGAGAGCGCCCCCGCGCTTACCGATGGGGGTGCGTACGGCTTCGACAATGACGGGTTCCGCGGCCATGAGCTCGTCCTCTCCTGCACTGCGTCAGCACGGCGGGCCGTCCCGGCGCCCCGCCCCGAACTAGTACGCGTTCTAGTTCTCCCCGCAGTCTTATGACCCGAGGCCCGGCACGCAAGGGTCTTGCACGCGCCCTGCACGGATTCCACACGCAACAGTTGGCGCCACGACCCTTGTCACTTCTGGAACTCGTTACTACCTTCAAGCCAACTTCTGATGGTCCGTCAGACTTTGGAGTTGCCCGATGTCCTGCCCCGCACTGCCCGAAGGCTTCGACGCCACCGATCCAGACCTGCTCCAAAGCCGCGTCCCCTTCCCGGAGTTCGCGCAGCTGCGGCAGACCGCACCCGTGTGGTGGTGCCCGCAGCGGCGGGGCATCACCGGCTTCGACGACGAGGGCTACTGGGCCGTGACCCGGCACGCGGACGTCAAGTACGTCTCCACGCACCCGGAACTGTTCTCCTCGACGACCAACACCGCGATCATCCGCTTCAACGAGCACATCGCGCGTGATGCGATAGATGCCCAGCGCCTGATCATGTTGAACATGGATCCGCCGGAACACACGCGCGTACGCCAGATCGTGCAGCGGGGCTTCACCCCGCGGGCCATCCGCGGCCTGGAGGAGGCCCTGCGGGACCGCGCCCGGAAGATCGTCGAGGAGGCCGCGGCCACGGCGGCCGACGGCAGCTTCGACTTCGTCACGCAGGTGGCGTGCGAGCTCCCGCTGCAGGCCATCGCCGAACTGATCGGCGTACCGCAGAAGGACCGCACCAAGATCTTCGACTGGTCGAACAAGATGATCGCCTACGACGACCCGGAGTACGCGATCACCGAGGAGGTCGGCTCCAACGCCGCGATGGAGCTCATCGGTTACGCGATGAACCTCTCCGCCCAGCGCAAGGAATGTCCGGCCAAGGACATCGTCACCCAGCTGGTGGCCGCCGAGGGCCAGGGCAACCTCGGCTCCGACGAGTTCGGCTTCTTCGTGCTGCTGCTGGCGGTCGCGGGCAACGAGACCACGCGCAACGCCATCAGCCACGGCATGCACGCCTTCCTCACCCACCCCGAACAGTGGGAGCTCTACAAGGCGACCCGGCCGTCGACGGCCGCGGAGGAGATCGTGCGCTGGGCCACCCCGGTGGTGTCCTTCCAGCGCACCGCGACCCAGGACACCGAACTGGGCGGCCAGAAGATCAAGGCGGGCGACCGGGTGGGGATGTTCTACTCCTCCGCCAATCACGACCCCGAGGTCTTCACGGACCCGGACGTCTTCGACATCACCCGCGACCCCAACCCCCACCTGGGCTTCGGCGGCGGCGGCCCGCACTTCTGCCTGGGCAAGTCCCTGGCGGTCATGGAGATCGACCTGATCTTCAATGCCCTGGCCGACACCCTCCCCGACCTCCGCCTGACCACGCAGCCCCCTCGCCGCCTCCGCGCGGCCTGGCTCAACGGCATCAAGGAACTCCGCGTAACCCACCCCTGACACCCCACCGACCCCGCCGACGCCCCACCCAGCCTCGCCGAGGCCCCACCCAGCCCCGCCGGCGCTTGAGGCGCTCCTTCAGCCTCGCCGGCGTTTGAGGCGCGGGGTCCGGGTCGGCGCCCCGATTCTTTCAGCCTCGCCGGCGTTTGAGGCGCGGGGTCCGGGGCGGCGCCCCGGCAACGGCGCCGCACCCGTCCGAGTGGCGGCCCACCCCGAACGGGGCGATCCTGACAAGCAGCGGCGATCCAGCCGAAGGGGCGCCGGGGCAGGCTATCCACGCCCCGGCGCCCCTTCGGCCCGCGCAGCGCAGCGCGACCGCCCCGCCGCTCACCCCATCCGCAGCACCACACACGTCGTCGTGCCATGGGCATACAGCTTCCCGTCGTGCGTGCCCACGACCCGCGCCTCCGCGGTGGCCGTGCTCCGCCCCACGTGCAGCGCCGTCCCTTCGCAGCGCAGCGTGGGCGTGTCCGCCATCACCGGCCGGATCATGTGCACCCCGAGCTGCACCGTGGTGTAGCTCGTGCCCGCCGGAAGCCGGGTCATCACCGCCGAGCCGAGGGCCGAGTCGAGCAGGGTGGCCAGGAAGCCGCCGTGCACCGTCCCCATCGGGTTGAGCAGGTGGTCGCCCGGTTCCCCCTCGAAAACGGCGACCCCCTCCGAGGCGTCGGTGAGCCGGAAGCCCAGGGTGCTCATCATCGACGCACCCGGCAGTTCGCCCTTCATGCTCGCCTGCAGGATCTCCAGCCCGCTCATGCCGAGGATCTCCGGGGTCATCTCCGGCCGCTGCTGCCAGGTGTGCGTACGACTGCGGAGCGCGGCGCCGGTCTCGGCGGCGCCGGTCTCGGCGGCGCCGGTCTCGGCGGCGCCGGTCTCGGCGGCGCCGGTCTCGGCGGCGCCGGTCTCGGCGGCGCCGGTCTCGGCGGCGCCGGTCTCATACGTGGTCATGGCAACGACCCTAGGCGCGGCCCGGGGCCGGCCGCGAGTGTCGGATCCGGCAGCTTCCGCATGGTTTCCGACACCCCGTTCGAGGCGGGTCAGCGCTACCGTGGAGCGGTGAAAGTCGCCGTTCTGGCCCTCGACGGGGTCTTCGACTCGGGCATATCCGCCGTCCTCGACGTGCTGCACACGGCGCACGCGCTGCGCCGCCAGGTGGCCGGGACCCCACCGCCCGCCTACGACATCCGTACGGTCGGCGTGCGGCGCCGGGTCCGCACCGGGCTCGGCCACCGCATCGACACCGAACCGGCGGGCGTCGCCGAGGACGCGGACCTGCTGGTGGTGCCCGCGCTGATGGAGCGCCGCCCGGACCTCCTGGTCGAGGCCGTGGCATCGGGCGGGTTGCGTCCGGCCCGCCGGATCGTGGCCGAGGCCCGCGAACGCGGCACCCCACTGGCCACCGCCTGCACCGGCACCTTCCTGCTGGCCGAGGCCGGCGTGCTGGACGGGCTGCGGGCGACGACCAGTTGGTGGCTGGCCCCGCTCTTCCGGGACCGCTACCGCCGGGTCGCCGTCGAGGAGACCCGGATGGTCGTCAGCTCCGACGGGGTCACGACGGCGGGCGCCGCCTTCGGCCACCTCGACCTGGCCCTGTCCCTCGTCGGAGCGCGCAGTCCGGCCCTCGCGGATCTGGTCCGGCGCTACCTCGTCGTCGACGACCGGGCGTCCCAGGCGGCGTACGCCATCCCCAGCGCCCTGGCCCGCCACGATCCGCTGGTCGCCGCCTTCGAGGAGTGGGCGCGGACCCGGCTCGCGGAGCCCGCGCCGATCGCGGACGCGGCGCGCGAGCTCGGCGTCAGCGAGCGCACCCTGCAGCGCGCGGTCGCCCGTACGCTCGGCCGCACACCGGTCGGGCTGGTGCAGGACCTACGGGTGGAGCAGGCCGAGCACCTGCTGCGCACCACGGACCTGCCGCTGACGGCGGTCGCCCGGCGAGTCGGGTACGAAAGCCCGGGACCGCTGCGCACCCTGCTGCGCAGACGGCGCGGCCAGGGCTGAAGCGGCGGGGCGGCCGGCCCGCCCCGCCCGCCCCGTCCGTGCCGGTATGGCCTCCGCCGCTACGAACGCGCCCCTGCGACGGGTTCGGCGGCGCCGGTCCCGGCCGGGGCGGCCGTCGTCCGGTCCCCGCCGGCCGTGCGCTGCGCAGGGAGGTCCACCTGGAGCCCCCGCGGCCCGGACAACACGTACACGAGCCCGAAGCCGGCGGTCACGACGACGGCGCCGCCCACCGCGTCCAGCACCCAGTGGTTGGCGGTGGCCACGATCGCGCACACCGTGATCAGCGGGTGCAGCGCGCCGAGCAGCTTCTGCCAGCCCTTGGGCGCCAGCACCACGATCACGATCCCGCACCACAGCGACCAGCCGAAGTGCAGCGAGGGCATCGCCGCGTACTGGTTGGAGATCGCGGTCATGGCCCCGTACGAGGGGTTGGCCAAGTCCTGCGGCCCGTGCACGGTGTCGATGAAGTCGAGTCCGGGCATCAGGCGCGGCGGCGCCAGCGGGTAGAGCCAGAAGCCGACGAGAGCGAGGACGGTGGCCAGGCCCAGGGAGGCGCGGGCCCAGCGGTAGTCGCCGGGACGGCGCCAGTACAGGACCGCCAGGATCGTCAGCGGGACCACGAAGTGGAAGGAGGTGTAGTAGAAGTTGAAGAACGCCTCCAGCCAGGGCGTGCCCACCACGGCGTGGTTCACGGCGTGCTCGATGTCGATGCCGAGCGCCTTCTCGATCCCGTGGATCTGGCTGCCGTTGCCCTCGGCGAGGCTGCGGCTGGTGGGCGCGGCGGCCCGGATGTGCGAGTAGAGCGAGTAGCCCACCCGTATCAGCAGGAGTTCCAGCAGCAGGTTCGGGCGGGACAGCACGCGCCGCCAGAACGGCAGCAGCGGCACCCGCGCCCAGCGGGCCGCCGCCGGCCGCCCGTAGTCGGTGGGTACGGGCTCGCGCCAGTACGGCGAGGAGCGCGGCAGAAACGGTACCGCGCAGGCTGCGGCCACGGCGGTGAGCAGCAGCACGTTGTCGCGTACGGGGGCCAGGGCGGCCAGGTTCGGCAGCAGCACCGTGCTCGGCAGGGTCATGGCGAGGACCACGGCCACCGGCCACACGGGGCGGTCGGCGGCCCGCTTGCCCACCTTGCCCGCGACGGCAAGCAGCACCCACAGCAACTGGTGGCGCCAGCCGGCCGGGGACACGGCGACGGCCACGCAGCCGGTGACGGCGACGGCGAGCAGCAGCTGGCCGTCGCGGGCGTAGCGGACCGCGCGGCGCAGGCCGAACCAGACGATGGCGCCCGCGAGGGCGGCGTAGAGCAGGATCTCGAGCGGTCCGGTCAGGCCGAGACGCAGCAGCGCGCCGTGCACGGACTGGTTGGCGAGGCCGTCGGGGGCGCCGCCGAGGCCGGTACCGGCCAGGTGCTGGACCCAGTACGTCCAGGAGTCGCGCGGCATGGCCGCCCAGGACAGCGCGGTGGCTCCGGCGAAGGTCACGGCGGCGGTGTGCGCGGCGGGGCGGCGTCCGGTCAGCCACAGCAGCGGGGCGAAGAGCAGCAGTGCCGGCTGGAGCGCGGCGGCGAGGCCGACGAGGAAGCCCGCGGGCCGGTCGCCGGGCACGCGGAAGACGGCCAGCAGCACGAGCAGGACGGGCAGGACGGCGGTCCGGCCGGGCGATGCGGCCTCGCGGACGGGAATCGAGACCATCATCAGGGCGGTGAGCGCGGGCGCGGCGAGCAGCGCGGTGCGCCGCGGCACCGGGTCGGGCAGGCCGCGCGCGGCGACGAGCCCGATGGCGGCGACGCACAGCAGCGTCACGCAGGTCCAGGCGACCTCCAGCGACGGGGCGTCGAGGCCGACCAGCGGCTTGAGGACCAACCCGGCGAAGGGCGTGCCGGAGAACTGGCCGGTGTCGTAGACCGATCCGGGCAGGCTGCCGGGAAGGTGGAAGCCGCTCAGCCACTCCCCCGGTGGCACGCGCAGCACGGCGGCGGCCTGTCTGACGGCGAGAGCGCCCGCCAGCGCCCACAGGAGGAGGCGTGCCGCCCCGAGCCTGCTGTTGTCGCCTATGACTCCGGCATGTCCGTTCGCACCGCTGTGCTCTGCCGCGTTAGCCACGCCTCGCCGGCCTCCCGCCCTGTTGACCGCAACCCTGACTTTGCCTGGCTGCCGCGCTCCATTACCCGCAAGACGATATCTCCCGCGGGATACCCCGGACGGCCCTCACGGACATCGGGAAGATCAACCGGTGCGTCGGCGCAGGGCAGATGGGGCTCTGACCTGCGTGCGCCCGGACGGGCACCGTGCCGCCGATCGCCCGCCGGGGAAGCGATCCGGCGGCTGCGGGGTACTCGGGGGGAGCGCAGGGGTGCTCAGGGCTGCTCAGGGCTGCTCAGGGTGCGGACACCGCGCTTCCTGGCGAAGCTGAAAAGTGACACGCATTCCGTGGAGAGGGACGGCTCATGTCCATGTTTGACAAGCTCAAAGACCTGATCAAGGGACACCCTGACCAGGCCCGCCAAGGCGTCGAGAAGGCCGGAGACGCCTTCGACGCCAAGACCGGCGACAAGTACCAGAGCCAGGTCGACACGGCGCAGCAGAAGCTGAACGAACAGATCGGCAACCAGCCGCCCACCTCCGGGGAGGGGCGTCCGCCCCAGCAGTGACCACCTGGGCAGTGACCCCGTGGCCGGGTCCCGGCGGTCCGAGTGACCGCCGGGACTCCTGCGCGCCCGCGGGGACGTAGCGGATGTAGGAGACTGCACGCACGTCGTCGAGGCCGGGCGCACAGCCCGGGTTGCGTTTCATGAGAGGTGCCACGTGCCGAGTGTTGTAAAGATCAACGTGCTGACGGTTCCCACCGAGCAGCGGGAGGTGCTGGAGCAGCGCTTCGCCTCCCGCGCCGGGGCGGTGGAGAGCTCGGACGGCTTCGAGTGGTTCGAGCTGCTGCGCCCGGTGGAGGGCACCGACCAGTACCTGGTCTACACGCGCTGGCGTTCGGAGGAGGATTTCCAGGCGTGGATGGAGGGGCCGATGAAGGCCGCTCACCAGGGCGGCGGCCAGGGCGGTCAGGGCGGTGGCGGCGAGCGGCCGAAGCCGGCGGCGTCCGCCTCGACGGTGTGGTCGTTCGAGGTCGTGCAGCAGGCGGCGCCGAAGAAGGCCTGAGCCGGCCACAGGGCGGGGCCGGCCCGTGGCCGGCTCAGCTCCAGAAGACGTCTTCCTCGTCGATGTCCGCGGTGCACTGGTCGATGTCGGTGATCTTGCCTCCGATGATCGTGAAGAAGAGTCCCTGACGGATCTCGATCCCGCGGTCACCGCGGTCGCCGCGCGCCGTGTGGAAACTCATCACGTGGCCCCGCCCGTCCGCCAGCACCGATTCCAGGTGCACCTGGAAGGTCCCGTTCGTCTCCTCGGAAAGGCGGCGGAAGAGGTCGAGGACGTTCTCCCGCCCCTTGTGGTGCCCGGACAGCGGGTTGCTGCCCGGCACGTGGTGGATGACGTCGGCCGTCAGCAGCGTGCTCATCGTCTCCATGTCGCCCTTGCCGAAGGCCTCGTAGCCGCGGCGGACCAGGGCACAGTCGGGGTGCTCTGACATGGCGTTCCCACCCTCCGGGTACACAGGGGAATGTCCTTTTTCCTATCATCGGCCCGGCCCTGTGGATATTCCACGCGGGAGCTCTCCCGCGAACTCCACAATGACGCCATGACCACTCACAGCGAACACCGCACCCTCACCCCTCCCACCGCTCGACCCACCACCCCTCCCAACGCATCCGTCCCGTCGTGGACCGTGACCCCCGAGGCGTTCACCACCCGGGACGCCACCGCCCTGCGCCGTGCGTACTACGCCGAGGTCGCCGGCCGGTACTGGAAACGCCAGGTCACCGAGGCCGAGATCGACCAGGGCCTGCTGGACTTCCCGGACGACGGGCTGGTCCCGCCGACAGGGCAGTTCGTCGTCGGCAGGCTGGGCAGCGAGCCCCTGGCGTGCGGCGGCGTCCGGCTGCTCGACCCCGTCACCGCCGAGCTCACGAGGGTGTACGTCGACCGGCGCGCCCGCGGCACGGGCGGCGGGGCGGCTCTGCTGGAGGTCCTGGAGGCGGAGGCCCGCGCGCTGGGCGCCGGGCGGGTCCGGCTGGACACCCGGTCGGATCTCGTGGAAGCCCGCGCGTTGTACGCGCGGCACGGGTACGCGGAAATACCGGCCTACAACGACGGCCAGTACGCCGAGCACTGGTTCGAGAAGCCCCTGCCCTGAGCGCCCTGAGCCCACGCGGCGGAGAGCCGGCCGCTACGGAGCGCTAGGGCGCGGCGTGGTCCCGGCGCGGCGCGGCATCGTAGGGCTCCTCTGCGTCGGACCCGCACAGTTCCGTGTTGATCTCCTGCACCAGCTTCACCAGGTCGGTCGGACGGTCCGGGCCCCACCAGTCGCCGAGCAGCTCGGCGAGGGAGGCCTGCCGGGCCTCGGCGAGCCGGGCGGCGGCCACCTGCCCCTGTTCGGTCAGGACCAGCGCCAGCCCTTCCCGGGCGGCGAGCCCGCGCTCCTCGACCTGACGAGCGGCATCCGTGATGACCTTCAACGGCACGTTGGCGCGCTCGGCGAGCATCGAGGGCTCCGTGGAGCCGTACTTCTTGATCCGCAGCAGCATCCAGCTGGCGGCGGGCAGCAGGTCGTAGCCGGCCTTCTCGGTGATCTTCTCGTAGACGTGCCGGCGGCCCTCCCGGGTGCCGAGGACCGACAGCGCACGGGCCACCTCGTCGCGTGAGGAGCGTTGGACCGGGTTGGAGGCCAGGGTCTCCGTCACATCGGGTGCGGTGACCGAGGCGCGGAGCTTGTCCTCCTTCAGGAACCAGGCGATCACGAAAGCGACCAGCACGATCGGCACGGCGTAGAGGAACACGTCGGTGATGGCGGTGGCGTAGGCGTCGAGCACTTGCGGCTGGAGCCCGTCGGGAAGCGCGCTGATGGCCCGCGGATCGGCTTCCAGCTGGGCGATGCTCGCACCGGCCGGCAAGGTGACACCGGCCAGCGCGGTGGCGAGCTTGTCGTCCAGCTGGTTGGTGAAGACCGTGCCGAAGATCGCGACGCCGAAGGAGGCCCCGATGGAACGGAAGAAGGTGGCACCGGAGGTGGCGACTCCGAGGTCGGCATAGCTGACCGCGTTCTGCACCACCAGGACGAGTACCTGCATGACCAGGCCGAGTCCGGCGCCGAAGACGAAGAAGTAGACGCTCATCTCCCAGGTGGAGCTGGTGCGGTGCAACTGGTGCAGGAGGAGCAGACCGATCGCGGTCACGCCCGTGCCCGCGATCGGGAAGACCTTCCAGCGCCCGGTGCGGCTGACGATCTGGCCGGAGGCGGTGGAGGAGATCAGCATGCCGATCACCATCGGCAGCATGTGGACGCCCGACATGGTCGGTGAGACGCCCTGGACGATCTGCAGGAAGGTCGGCAGGTAGACCATCGCACCGAACATCGCGAAGCCGACGATGAAGCTGATCACTGAGCAGAGGGTGAAGGTGCGGATGCGGAACAGACCCAGCGGCAGGACGGGTTCGGTGGCCTTGCGTTCCACCAGGAGGAAGACGGCGAGCAGTACGGCGCCGAGGACGGCGACGCCGACGATCCGGGCCGAGCCCCAGCCCCAGGTTCCACCGAGGGAGGCGACGAGCACGAGGCAGGTGGCGACGCAGGCGATGAGGAAGGTGCCGAGGTAGTCGATGGTGTGCTTCGAGGAGCGCTTCGGGATGTGCAGGACGGCGGCGATGACGACGAGCGCGACGAGACCGATGGGGAGGTTGATGTAGAAGACCCAGCGCCAGGACAGGTTGTCCACGAAGAGTCCGCCGAGCAGCGGGCCCAGCACGCTGGTCGCGCCGAAGACGCCACCGAAGAGGCCCTGGTACTTGCCTCGTTCGCGGGGCGGGACGATGTCGCCGACGATCGCCATCGACAGCACGATCAGACCGCCGCCGCCCAGGCCCTGGAGCGCACGGAAGCCGATGAGCTGGGGCATGTCCTGGGCGAGCCCGCACAGTGCCGACCCGAGGAGGAAGAGGACGATCGCGTACTGGAAGAGCCTCTTGCGCCCGTACTGATCGCCGAGCTTGCCCCACAGCGGGGTGGCTGCGGTGGCGGCGAGCATGTAGGCGGTGACGACCCACGACAGGTGTGCCATGCCACCGAGGTCGCTGACGATGGTCGGCAGGGCGGTGGAGACGATGGTCTGGTCGAGTGCGGCGATCAGCAGGCCCAGCAGCAGCGCCCCGATGGAGACGAGCACCTCGCGGGAAGTGTGCTCGGTGGCGGGGCCGGTCTTCTTCTCCGGGTCGGGAGCGGGATCCGTGCCGTGCGCGGTCACATCCTGAGCCATCGATACCTCCTCAGGCCGGATCAACATCTCCATCCTGAGCGGTGTGTCCGGTTATGGCCTCTCGGACGGTTGGGAGGGCCCCTGCGGGTCTGCATAATCGCAGGCAATAGCCAGGGAGGGAGTCCAGTGAGCCGTCAGCACTGTCCAGAATGCGGCGCCCCCGGCGCCGGCTGCGGGTGTGTGCCCGGGGTGGGTTTCAACCCCCTGCGCATCCGCCCGTACGTGACGTTGCCCGATCCCGGCGAGCCGGACACCCCGGTGTCCCCGCAGCCGGTGTCCGGCGCGGTGGCTCCGGAGCCGCGCCCGGCGCCGATACCGGCGCCGGAGCACGAGCAGGACGACACCCCGGCGTACGGGATACCCGTACCGCCGGTGGACGGACCATGGCCGGCCGTGCCCGCCGTGCCCGCGCACGCGCCGCACCCGGCGGAGACGGTCCGGCTCCGCACGATCCCGCAAGCGGGCCGCACGACCGGAGGGAGCGGAGGGGGTGGGGGCGGGGGCCCGGAGAAGCGAACCGGCCCGGCCGCCCGCAAGCCCCTCGCGCTGCTCCTCGGCGCCGCGGCGGTGGTCGCCCTCAGCGGGACGGCGGCGGCGATGTGGGCGCTGCCGAGCTCCGACGGGAGCGACGCCGCGATGGTGGAGGCGAAGGCGTCGACGCCGTCGGCGAGCGCCGCCCCGGCCGCGCCCTCCGCGAGCCCGTCCCCGAGCAGTACGAGCGCGTCCCCTTCGGCCTCCCCGTCGCCGAGCGCCTCGAAGTCGGCGTCGCCGTCCCCGTCACCCAGCGCATCCCGCTCGTCGGCGCCGCCGTCCCCCAGCCCGACCCCGAGTGCGAGCCGCGCTTCCAGTTCGCCGCCCACGCAGGCAGCGATCCTGCGGTTCGGGGACACGGGTCCGGAGGTGGAGAAGCTCCAGCGGCTGCTGGCCGCGCGGGGCCTGTACCGCGGCAAGATCAACGGGCGGTTCGACTGGCGGGTGGAGGACGCCCTGTCGGAGTTCCAGTACGACAAGGGCATCGACGATCAGGAGTGGGGCTTCTACGGCCCGGTGACGCGCAAGGCTCTGGAGGGATGAGGGTCACATGCCCACGGTTGGCGCAGACCGCCCTTTGTTTTGTATCGTGAGGGAACAAAGTGGTTCCGTCCTCTCTCCCTGACCGGTGGACGGAACCACTTGTTCTCTTTCCCGCCCCGTCTGGAGCCCCGCCCATGCCGGCCAGCACCACCACCGCACCCGTTGCCCTCACCGCCAAGGCCCTGCTCCTGGACATGGACGGCACGATCGTCAACTCCGACGCGGTGGTCGAACGCTGCTGGCGCGACTGGGCGCTGTCCCACGGGCTGGACCCCCAGGAAGCCATGAAGGTGGTCCACGGCCGCCAGGGCTACGCCACCATGGCCGTCCTTCTGCCGGACCGCCCCATGGAGGTCAACCACGCCGAGAACGCGGTGATGCTGGCCCGCGAGACGGCCGACACCGACGGCGTGATCCCGGTCGCGGGCGCCCCCGAGTTCATGGCCTCGATAGACGGCCTGCCGCACGCCCTGGTCACCTCGGCCGACGCCGCCCTGGCCACGGCCCGGATGGCGGCCGCCTCCCTGCCGATGCCCGACGTCAGGGTCACGGCCGAATCCGTCCGGGCCAGCAAGCCCGACCCCGAGGGCTTCCTCATGGGCGCCGCCGCACTGGGGGTGGACCCGGCCGACTGCATCGTCTTCGAGGACTCGGCCGCGGGCATCACAGCGGGCCGGGCGGCGGGCATGCGCGTGATCGGCGTGGGCCCCCGCGCGGCCGCCCACGCCCCGACGGCCCACGTCCCGGACCTGACATCACTCCAGGTCACGACCACCCCGGACGGCTCGATCACCATCACGGTGCAGCCGGCGCAGTAGCGGCTACGGGGTCAAGTCGGGCGGGACCAGCACCCGGGGCGGGAGCTTCGGGTGGGCGGGGTTCACGGGGGCGGTGGTCAGAGTGGCGTATGGGGGTTTCCCGTCAGTCTCATCGTCTCTCCGGTTCGTGCCGGTCCCTCAAGGGCGCTCCTCCTTCGTCGTCGCGTCGCTGCGCGATGGCCTTCGGCCACCCTTGACCGACCGTCCCGCCCCGGAAAGTCGAAGACTGACGGGAAACCCCCATACACATCCCTGACTACCGCCCGAGTGGACCCCGCCCACCGAAGCCCCGCCCAGCATCCCGACCCCGCCCAGCCCGCCCCACCCCCTACTGCCCCACCCGCCCGTCGATGCGTTCCCGCAGGAAGTCCGCGTGGCCGTTGTGGCGGGCGTACTCCTCGATCATGTGGACCAGGACCTCGCGGAGTTCCATCCGCTCGTCGTCGTGTTCGGTCTCACCCGTGACGTCCAGGCTGGGGGCCTCCGCAACGAGCTGTTCCGCGAAGGCGACTTCGGCCCGCCAGGTGGCCCACGCGTCCGCGACCACCGCCGGGTCGGCCACCGCGCCGGTGAACTCCCCCGCGCGGTCCTCCGCCGAGCGGTAGTGCCGACGTACCGCCTGGCCCGCCATGACCTGCCGGAACCAGTACTGCTCGACGCCCGCGAGGTGGCGTACGAGACCCAGTAGGGACAGGTTGGACGGTTCCACCGAGCGTCGCGCCAGGGCCTCCGCGTCGAGGCCCGCACACTTGAGCTCCAGCGTCAGGCGCTGGTCGCGCAGGTAGCCGGCGAGCACGGCGCGCTCGCCCTGGAATCCGCCGTCGGTCCGGGAGTCCTCGTCGGGGTGGACGAACATGTTGGACCAGCCGAACTGCCGGTCCTCGGCGGACACGGGCACAGCCGCAGACACAGGCACAGATACAGATACAGATACAGACGCAGACTGGGTGGAGAGGCCGGCGGAGGGCCCGGTGGAGGCGGTGGTATCGGTCACGCGCACGAGCGTGACCCGCGCGCTCCCCGCCCGCAAGGAAATATCCGCCACCACCGCAGCCCGCCCTCCGCAGCCCACCGCCCCGGCCCACCATCCCGGCCCATACCCACCGGACCCGCCGGCTCAGCCCGCGATGGCCTCGTACAGCGAGAACGCGGCCAGTGCCGCCATCACGGCAGCCGCGATCTTGGTGATGAGCCGCAGCGGCACGTACTTCATCAGCGTGCGCCCGCCCAGGATGCCGATGCCGGCGACCGCCCACAGGGCGAGTACGGCGCCGATTCCGACCGAGACGGGGTCGTCGTAGCGAGCGGCGAGGTTGGCGGTCATGATCTGGGTCAGGTCACCGAACTCCGCCACCAGGATCAGCATGAAGCCTGCACCGGACACCTTCCAGAAGGACTGGTCGGCGGGCTGCTTGATCTCCTCGTCCCCGTCGTCCTTCTTCAGGAGCAGCATGGCCGCGCCCAGGAGGAACAGGACTCCGACGACGGCCTGGACGAGCCGGTGCGGGAGCAGCGTGAGGACGCTGCCTGCGGCGATGGCGAGCGCGACGTGTACGGCAAAGGCGGCGGCGACGCCTGCGAAGACGTAGGAGGCGCGGTAGCGCGTGCCGAGCATCAGGCCGGCGAGGGCCGTCTTGTCGGGGAGTTCGGCAAGGAAGACGACGCCGAAGGCGATCGCCGTGATGCTGAAGCTGAACACGGGGGTGAAACCTCAATCGGTCGGGCAGGACGCCATCGGGACCGAGAGACCTGGGGTGCTTGTTGCGGGGGTCGCTTCGGCTCGGCGGCGCCCTGGCTTGCGCATGCGCGTACGAAACGCGCCTGCACCTGAACAGGACACTGCGGCCGAAGGTCTCGCTGGCCGGCCGCTGTACGCGTCCTGCCTCCGGGCGCCGGCTGGTGTGACCCAGCAGTATGTCGACGGTCCGGCGAAGAGCTACTCCCCTTCTGCTCAGAACAGAGTACGCGACGCCCACGACGGCCGGAATAGGACTTTGGTCCCGCTCCGGCCCGCTCCCGCCCGATCCCGCCCACCCACGCCCCCCGCGCCGCAACCGCCCGGGCTTCGCCCCGCTCCCGCCCCACCGCGCCTGCGACCTGGGCCCGGCCGGTCGACCTCGCCGCACCCACCCTCACCGGAATCCCAACCTCCTTTTAAATCAGGAGCGTTGGGTGACTTGATGTGACGTGCTCATGTCGCCAGGCTGTCATCTGGCGCCCACCCCAGCGACACCCGGCGCCACCACCATGGCCACGCCCCACCGGGGTCGCACGGCCACACCCCCCGCACCCAGGGAGCCCCTCATGGCACTCATACCCAGCATCTACGCGCGTCGAATTGGCGTGCTCGCGTCAGCCGCCGCACTCGCCGCGCTCACCTCGCTCCTGAACGCCCCCGCCGCCCAGGCCGCCCCGCCCACCCCCATCAGTGCCTCGGCCGCCCGTTCCTACCTGGCGACGGTCACCCCCAGGACCGAGGGATCCACCAGCGGCTACAGCCGCGACCTCTTCCCGCACTGGAGCACCGTCTCCGGCACCTGCAACACCCGCGAGACCGTCCTCAAGCGCGACGGCGTCAACGTCGTCCAGGACTCCGCATGCGCCGCCGTCAGCGGAAGCTGGTACTCCGAGTACGACGGAGCCACCTGGACCGCGGCCTCCGACCTCGACATCGACCACGTCGTCCCGCTCGCCGAGGCCTGGCGCTCCGGCGCCAATTCCTGGACCACGAGCAAGCGCCAGCAGTTCGCCAACGACCTCACCCGACCGCAGCTCATCGCGGTCACCGACAACGTCAACCAGGCCAAGGGCGACCTCGACCCCGGCAAGTGGCTGCCCTCTCGGACGGCCTACCGTTGTACGTACGCACGGATGTGGGTCAACGTGAAGCAGTACTACGGTCTGAGCATGGACTCCGGCGAGAAGACGGCCCTGGTCAACATCCTGAACGGCTGCTGACCAAGCCGGCCGATCTTTCCCCCGTCAGGGGGAGGCGTGGCTCCCCCCACCCGTCGTACCGTGATCGAAGGGGCTTACGGAGGAGGGGGAGTTGCATGGCCGGACTGCGTCTGGGGCCACTGCTGCGTCACGTCGACTGGGACACGGGCGGGGCGGCCACGATATGGGTCGAGGCCGACCGCCCGTGCACGGCCGAGGTGCGGTGCGCCGACGGGGCGGGCGGCCGTGCGCGCACCTTTCAGATAGCCGGTCACCACTATGCGCTGGTGCCGGTGACCGGCCTGACCCCCGGCGCGACCACGGCGTACGAGGTGCTGCTCGACGACCGGCCGGTGTGGCCCCTGCCCGACAGCGGCTTCCCGCCGAGCACGATCACCACCCCGGCGGTGACCGGCCCCGGCCGTCCGGGCCCGGGGCTGCGCGTCACCTTCGGCTCGTGCCGGCAGGCGGCGCCGCCCGCCGGCCGGCACGGGCCGCACGGCGCGGACGCGCTCGACACCCTCGCGGCGCGGCTGGCCGCAGACCCGGAGGCGGTGCGCCCGGACGTCCTGCTGCTGCTCGGCGACCAGGTGTACGCCGACGCGCTGTCGCGGGAGACCCGGGCGTGGCTCGCGGCCCGGCGGGACCTTCGGGAGCCGCCGGGCGCCCAGGTCGCGGACTACGAGGAGTACACCCGGCTCTACTACGAGTCCTGGCTCGACCCGGAGATCCGCTGGCTGCTGTCGACCGTGCCCAGCCTGCACATATTCGACGACCACGACGTCATCGACGACTGGAACACGAGCGCGGCGTGGCTGGCGGAGATGCGTGCGACGCCGTGGTGGCGGGAGCGGGTCCTCAGCGGGCTGATGTCGTACTGGGTGTACCAGCACCTGGGTAATCTCTCCCCCGCCGAGCTGGCCGCCGACGGGCTGTACGAGGCGATACGCGAGACCCCCGACGGTACGGAGGTGCTACGGGCCTTCGCGTCCGCGGCGGACGCCGATCCGGGCACGGTGCGCTGGAGCTACCGGCGCGACTTCGGCCGGACCCGGCTGCTGATGGTCGACACCCGGGCCGCGCGGGTGCTGGCGGAGGACGGGCGGGCGATGCTCGATCCGGCGGAGCAGCAGTGGCTGCGGGAGAACGCCCTGGCCGGGCACGGCGGTTACGACCATCTGCTGATCGGGTCCTCGCTGCCGTGGCTGATGCCGCCGCTGATCCACGATGCCGAGACGTGGAATGCGGCGCTGTGCCGCGGGGAGCGGGGGCCGCGGTGGGCGCGGATCGGGGAGGATCTGCGCCGGCGCAGCGATCTGGAGCACTGGGCGGCGTTCCCTGCCTCGTTCACGGCGCTGACCGATCTGATCGAGGAGGTGGGCACGGGGCCGCGGGCGCCGGCGACGGTGTGCGTGCTGTCCGGGGACGTGCATCACGCGTATGTGGCCGAGCCTCGAATACCGACCACGGCGCGAGTGTTCCAGCTGACGTGCTCGCCGGTTCACAATTCCATCCATACCGCGGTGAAGTGGGGTTTTCGGCTGGGCTGGTCCCGGACCGGGCGGTGGCTGGGGCGTGGTTTCTCCCTGCACGGGCGGACGGGGCGGCCGCCGGTGAACTGGCGGCGTACGGGCGGGCCCTGGTTCGGCAATCAGCTGATGACGCTGGCTCTGTCGGGGCGGACGGCTCGGCTGCGGCTGGACCAGGCGCGCAAGAAGCGTGAGGGGGCCGTCCTGGTGACGGTGCTGGACCGGGACCTCACCGCGGCGGAGTAGGGGTTGCTGTGGGCTCCGGCGGTGCGGGACGGTGCGGTGGACTTGGCGCAGCGGTGACTTGGCGCGGCGGCGGGGCGGGTGGCGCCCCGGGCATCCGGGATGCGAACGCCGGGCGTACGCTGTATGGCTGTCAGCCGCTCCTGCCGCTCCCCGCGACGTCGCGGCGCTTCATGCCGCAGTACGTCAACCGGACTGGGGAGTCCCGCTTTGTTTGAGACGCTGGGGTCGCTGACCGCGAGCCCATGGATCTACGCCCTCGTGGCGGTGTCCATCGTGCTCGACGTCTTCCTCCCGGTGCTCCCGAGCGGGGTTCTGGTGATCACCGCTGCGGCGGCGGCTGCGGCCGCCGGGGCGGCGGGACCCGTACCGGTGCCGGTGCCCGAGCAGGTCCCGGACATCCTGCTGCTGCTCGTGATCGCGACGAGCGCCTCGGTGCTGGGTGACATGGCGGCGTTCCGGCTGGGCCGGCGCGGCGGAGCCCGGCTGGACCGGGCCATCGCCCGCTCCCGCCGGCTGACCCGGGCCCACGAGCGGCTCGGTACGGCTCTGGCCCGCGGTGGCGGCGCCCTCGTGGTGATCGCCCGCTTCGCCCCGGCCGGACGCTCGGTGGTGTCCCTGGGCGCGGGCAAGACCCAGCGCAAGGTCGCGGAATTCCTGCCCTGGTCGGTCCTGGCGGGCATGGCCTGGGCCGGCTACAGCGTGGCCCTCGGTTACTTCGGCACCCAATGGCTCGGTACCCAGTGGCTGGGCACCGCCCTCTCGGTGGTCGCCCTGTTCGCCGCGGGCGCCCTCGCGGCCTTCCTCGTGCGCCGCCCGCCGCCGGCCGCGGCGACGGCGGGTTAGGCCGTCCCCCACGGCTCGGCTCCCCCGGGCGGAGCAGTGGCTCACCCGTTCACCCGGCCCCGATCGCCGCCCCCGGGCCGGGCTCCTAGCGTCGACAGAACGGTGCGCAACCGAATCCCGGTCACATCCGTGCCCGGCCGCGCCGTTTCGACGAGCCGAGGAGTCCTCTCCATGCCCGCCAAACCGCCCGCAGAAGCGCCCGCCGGACCGCCGCCGGCAGCCCGCCGCCTGATGACCGTCGCGGCCGCGACCCTCATCGCCGCTGCCGCCGCGCCCGCCACACTCGCGTACGCCTTCCCCTCCGCCACCGTCTCCCCCACCGCTGTCGCCCCGGGCGGCCGGGTCGCGCTCAGTGTCGCGGGCTGCGGAACCCAGGTCGCCAGGGTCACGTCGACCGCCTTCGGCGAGGTCCGGCTGACCCCGGGCAACCAGACGGCCGCCAGCCTCATCGGCAGCGCCACCGTCTTCAACAACGCCAATTCGGGCGCGCACCGCGTCATCTTCGAGTGCGGTGGCCCCGGCGGCGAGCGCGTCACCCTGTCGCTGCAGGTCACCACGGGTGCGGCGCGTGGTGGTACGGGCGGCAGCATCGGTTCGATGAGCCCCGGGCAGATCGCCGTCGGCAGTGCCCTCACCGCGGGCGCGCTGGGCGCCGGAGTGTGGGTGATGCGCCGCCGCGCGGCGGCCTCGTAGGCCCTGACCGGGTCGGGCCGGGTCACACCGGGGCGGCCTGCCCCCGTACGTGCACCCCGTCGAGCAGCGCCGCGGTGGCCTCGGCGACGGCGTCCACCGCCGCCTCGAACACCTCGCGGTTGTGCGCGGCGGGCGCCCGGAACCCGGACACCTTCCGTACGTACTGCAGGGCGGCGGCGCGGATCTCCTCCTCGGTCGCCCTCTCGGGGATGGCGGGCGGGCGCAGAGTCTTAATGGAACGGCACATACCCCTACTATCCCGCTACCGGGGCAGCTCGGCCCCGGAAAGTTTCATGATCAAACCGGCTTGGAGGCGGGCCCGGAGCACCGGGTCCTCGACCGTGTCCAGCAGCTCGATGGCCTGCTGGGTCGTCTCGGCGGCGCGCCGGTCGTCGCGCAGCGAGGCGGTCTGGTCGGCCATGTGCTTGAGCGCGATGTCGGCCCGCCGGTGGAAGAGCTGCCCGATCAGGGCGGTGACCAGTCCCGCCGAGCTCGTGACGATCCCCAGGTAGAGCTCCCCGCCGGCCTCGGCCTTCCAGACGGCCAGCCCGATCCCCAGGAGCAGGATCGCCGCCCCGGCCCCGGCGAACCGCTGGCTGGTGGCGAAGCTGCTGCGCGCCTGGGTCAGTCCGTAGGCGTAGTACTCCACGAGGATCGGCGTGAATTCGTCCCGCCGCTCCACGGTTTCCCGGATCCCGCCGACGTCCTGGAACTTCCGCCCCGCGGGCCCGGCAGCGGGCTCCTCGTCCTCGGCGAGACTCGCGAGCAGCCGCGCCCGTTCCTCGTCCCGCTTCCGCTCGAACCCCACCCCGAGAGACCGCTCCATCAGCGCCAGCGCCACGGCGACAACGGCCACGACCGACCCACCCCACGCGAGCTCGCCCATCCCCCGACGATCCCACGCCCGGAACCGCCGGCCAAGGGAGCATCCGTCGCCCCAAATGCGGATGAATCACACCGAACCTAGACTGACCGAGGCATGAACTGTCGCCGACGAGGGAGACCAGCATGGCCAAGCGAGGCAACAAGCGTCGGGCCCGCAAGAAGAAGAAGGCCAACCACGGCAAGCGCCCCAACGCCTGAACCCGAAAGACCCCCGACCGCACCGGCCGGGGGTCTTCGCGGTCACTTCCTCTTCCGAAGCTTCCGCATCTCCGCTTCGGCTTCCTTCTTCTTCCGCTGCGCCACTCCGTAGGCGGACCAGCCGCCCTGGTGCAACTGGCACCGAGAGCTGTTCACCATCGCGGGCTTGGTACACGGCCGCCCCGCGGCCGTCTGCGCCCCACATCTGGGCCGAGTCACATCGCCCTCCCTCCCCACCCCGGCATGGTCCCGCTCGCCGCAGCCCCGTGGGAGGCGCACCACACGCGGACGAAAGCACGACGGGCACACACACGGGTCAAGGCCGACGGGTCAGATCGACGGTGGTACCGCCGCTGAAGAGCGAGTCGTGCAGCTCCATACGGACGGGGTCCGCACCCTTCGGAACGTCGAAGACGACAATGCCGTCGACGACGACGCCCGGGTTGATCTGCTGGAGGAAGGACTCGCTGCCGTCGAGATGGAGCGCCGCGGCGGTGTCCGCGCTGTACTTGCTGCCGTTGCGGTCGATGAGCTTCTGGTCGGCGCCGTCGAAGGTCTGGGCCCGGTCCCCGATGTTCTTCACGGTCACGTGGACGAGCAAGAACTGCCCTTGCGCATCCTGACCGTACGCACCCCCCACATTTCCCACCCCGGGCTGCAGCCTGGTGACGGTGAACTCGAACTTCCCGTCCCGAACCGGCTCCCCCACCCCGGGCAGACGCCCGGAATCCGTGACGGCCTTGGCCTTGGTTGCAGTCGGCGGTGCGGCCGACTCCTTACCTGCGAACGATCCGGCGACCCCCAGGACCACAAGCCCGGCGGTGACGGCCAACAACACCGTCAACAGCCGGTGCCGGGCGAACCACCCGCGCCGATCCGGCGGACGCTCCGGGGCAGGCCCCCACTGCGGCGACGGCTGAGGGCTCATGGCATCCTCCGGGCTAGGCCTCGCGGATCCCGATTGTCCCGCCGCAGGCACTTCCCGGCACTCCGGGAGCAGCTCGCCCGTCACGAGTCCGAGCGCAACCGGTCCAGCTCGCTGCCGATTGCTTCTCGCATCCGGTCGTGCTGTGGGCCGAGCGCGTACTGCTCGTCGCTCCATCTGGCGCGGGGATAGAGCCACACCGGCCTACGCACCAGGTCGGACGGCTCCCACTCGAATCGCGGCCACACGTGCGCATGCAGGAAGCCGTCGGTGTTGCCCAGGATCTCCAGATTGACGCGGCGGAAGGCTCCGTCCATCCGGCGGCAGGCCCGCTCGACCGCCTCCCCCAGCCGGTCCATGTCGGACAGGAACGCCAGCCGCCTGTCCCTGGTCAGGTCCGACAGCCTCTCCACCGCCGGATCGTCGGTGAGGAGCACCGAGTAGCCCGGCAGGAACTGCACGTCGCCGATCACAGCGAAACCGGCGTCCAAGCGCCGCAGCACCGAAGGGTTTTCACCCCGCAGCGCCGTTCCGATCCGGTCCTTGCGCCAGTCATTAATCATGGCCAGAACCTACCCAACTGCGATCAGGCAGCACTCCGGGGCGCGTCGATGACCGTCATCTCCTCAGTCCGGAAGGCGACTTCACGCCTCTCAAAGACACCCACGGCCACACAGGCGGAGACCTCGGCGTCCCCGCCACTGCCCGCACGGGCTCGCTGCACCCGGGCTTCCGCTTCAGCCTTCGACGGCAAGCTCTGTGCCGGAATCGGACGCGAAAAGGCCCCCGCCCTGATCGGCCGGGGGCCTTTTCGCTGGTGGGCGCGGACGATTCCGAACCCATCTGCTTTGCAATCTCGCCCGGCAGCCGATCCTCACCGGTGTCCGGCTCAAGCGGGCGAACGAGGTCCAGCGGACGGCTTCGGCCATTCCGGACAACGCTTGTCACCCGGAAAGTGCCTTCCGTCGACCGGAAGGCACTTTCGCGTTCACGTCACTGGTTCGTGAAGCGAACCCGGTAGTTGGCGAGATCGACCGAGTCGGAGGCCGGGCCCGTGAACTGCTCGAAGAACGCGGTGAGCCCGCGCATGTTGTGGGTGACCTGGTCGGGCTCGGTCCTCAGGTTGCGCTCGGTTTCCGTGCCCGTCGTGATCGCGCCGCCGCAACTGACTCCGGCGATGCCGTCCTGCGCGGTGAGTCCGCCGTACTTGAGATCGATCTGGTTGGAGGACCTGCGCAGCGTCATCGAGAACGTGTTGGAGCCCGAATTGAAGAACTCGGGCACGTTCTCGAAGGCCACGGTGAACTCGTTCTGGGTGGAGGTATAGGAGACGGTACCCCCGGCTCCGGGGTTGAGGTCGTCCCAGAGTCCTGCGATCCGGGGCGGCCCGTTCAGGAATTGGGGGGTCGATTCGACGAAGTTTGTATCACCCGATCCGAAGGTGAGGTTGCCGTTCGAGTTCACCCACACGGAGGTGTAGGCCTGTCCGCAGATCCGGAAGGTGAACGGCAGAGACACCTGGATCGTGCTGTCGTCGCCCAGCGGCAAGGGGACGGCGGCCCGGGCCGGTACGGGGAGTTCGGGCGCTGCCACGGCAGCTGTCGTCCCCATGGTAAAGACGACGGCAGCGGCGACGCCGATGGCGGCACATCGAGGCCTACGAATCATTAGTCTCTCCGTTTTCTTCGCCTGCGATGAAGCCAAAGATATTGAGGACGGGGAGAGGAATGCCGTACGCGAGGCGTCGGCGAATGGGTGGTTCGATCCTGTTGGCCCTGATTCGCCAGGGGGCGTGAGAGTGCTGTCACGCTGCCGGGAGGAGTTCAAGCGCGACGCGGTCGCGCTTGTCCGGTCCTCCGGCAAGACCGTCACCGAGGTGGCCCGGGAGATCGGGGTCAGTGCCGAGGTCTGCGCAACCGGGTCAAGCAGGACATGATCGACCGCGGGCAGGGGACGCCGGGCGAGCTGACGAGCGCGGAGCGGGAGGAACTGCGTCGGCTGCGGCGGCAGAACCGTGAGCAGGTCGAGACGATCGAGGTGCTGCGAAAAGCCGCGGTCTTCTTCGCGAAGGAGAGCGATCGATGAGCGACGAGTACGCGTTCATCGAAGCGGAGAAGACCACCCACGGTGTTGCTCTCTTGTGCCGGCTCCTGAAGGTGGCCCGCTCCTCCTTCTACGCCTGGCAGGCCGGCGAGCAGGCCCGCGCCGCCGACGACGCCCTGGCCCACGAGATCACCGTGCTGCACATCGCCTCCAGACACACCTACGGAGTGCCGCGCATCCACGGCGAGCTGCGCAGGCTGGACCGGCCGCAACTTCACGGCCGACGCCCCGGTCCCGAAACTGGTCGGTGACATCACCTACATCCCCACCGACGAAGGCTTGCTGTATCTGGCGACCTGGCTGGACCTGGCTGGACCTGGCGACTCGCGAGATCGTCGGCTACTCGATGGCCGACCACCACCGCGCCTCCCTGGTGGTCGACGCACGGGCAATGGCTGGCGGCCGTGGCCGGCTCCAGCCCGGCTGCATCGTGCACTCGGATCGCGGGTCGGAGCACACCTCCGACGAACTCCGCTGCGCGATAAGTTGGTTGGGACTACGGCAGAGCATGGTCCGAACCGGTTCGTGCTATGACAATGCCGCCGCCGAGAGCTTCTTCGCGCTGCTGAAAGCGGAGATCGGCACCCGCCGCTGGCCCGACCGGACCACCGCCCGCGCGGAGTTCTTCACCTCACGCAGCGCGAGGCCATCGGGCACATGGACCGGCTTCTGAGGCAGCGTCCCGGCCGTTTCCGACCGCTCCCGTTGATGTCAGATGTAGATGCAAAAGGCCCCCCGCCGTGATCGGCGGGGGGCCCTTTCGCTGGTGGGCGCGGACGGTTTCGAACCGCCGACATCTGCTTTGTAAGAGCAGCGCTCTACCCCTGAGCTACGCACCCGTGGATGAGTGGACAGCCTACATGGCGGGCACACCCCCCACGCAAACCCGTTCCCGTGGGGGAGAATGGATCGGGGCATGGCGGACACGGTACGGGAGAGGGATTGTGACGACGGCATCCCGGCGGTGGTTCGGTGGGCGGGACGAGAGTCGACGGGCGGATGCGCAGGCGGCGAAGGATGCTGCCGCCGCCGCGTTCTACGAGCTGGATACGGCGCAGCGGGATCTGCGGATCTCGATCGAGACGATCGCCGCGGCGGACGGGTCGCCCGCCGCGCGGCAGGCGACCGAGGGGTTCGCCGCGCTGGGGCAGCGGATCGACCAGGTCAGTCACGTCTACATCCAGGCGGTCGACGCGCACGACCTGGACCGGGCCGAGTTGGAGGCTTCGGTCGCCACGCGCGCCCGGGACGAGCTGACCCGGGCGCGGGACGAGCTGGTGCGGGTGCAGGGGGAGCTGGAGCGGTTCGCGCAGGGGCTGCAGCCGCTGCTGGACAAGGCCGAGACGCAGCTCGCGCGGGTGGCGCCGGCCCGGGAGCGGGCCAAGGCCGCGCTGATCGGGGCCAGTGACGCGCTCGACGCCGTAAGGGCGAAGGGGATGCGGGCCGATGATCTGGCGGCGCGGCTGGCGGCGCTCGGCCCGGAGCTGACCAAGCTGAACCAGGGCGCGGCCCAGCACGGGGTGCAGGAGACGGTGCAGCGCGCCGACCGGATCCTGCGGGACGCGGAGGCCATACGGGCCGAGGTGGCGCGGCTGCCCGAGCGGGCGGCGGAGATCGACCGGCGACTGGTGAGCCTGCGGACGCGCGCGCAGGCGTTGCGCAATCGGGCGGACCGGGTGGATCCGGTGCTCAGCGAGCTGCGCCGGCGGTTCAGTGCGGCCTGCTGGCAGGACCTGCAGCACGTGCCGGACCAGGCGGTACGGGACGTGGCGCGGGCCGAGGAGCAGCTGCAGGAGGCGGGCCGGGCCCGGGACGAGCAGCGTTGGGCCGATGTGGGGGCGCTGATCGAGGCGGTCCGCGGCTCGCTGGAGGCGACGGACGAGGCGGTGTCGGCGGCGCAGGACCGGCTGACGCGGCTGGAGGCGGTGGCGCGGGATCCGCAGGCGGAGGTGGACCGGACCCGCTTCGCGATCCGGGACGCGCAGCGGCTGGCGATGGCGGGGCGCAGTGTGCCGGATCCGCGGCACGCGCGGCCGCTGGACGATGCGGTGGCCCGGGTGGGCCGGGCGCTGGAGGCTCTGGAGGGGCGTCATCCCGATTACTGGGCGTTCCTGCTGGAGATGGAGGAAGTACGGGGTTCCGTGAACCGGGTGGTGAGCGGGATCCGGGCGGAACGCGGGCAGGGCTAGGTCGTCTCTTTCGGATCTTGTCGGCCGGTGAGGTCCGCGGCGTCCGAGGTCAGGGGTCGAAGGCGGCCCCCGTTTGTTTCGTGGCGCGAGGCGACGGATGCTGGGAGGTGCCGGGAACGGAGCAGAGGAGGGCACCATGGCTGCCCACACCACCCACGAGCCTCACGCGGCGCATGAGCCTTACGTGGCTCACGCGGCGTACGGGTGCACCGAGCCGCATGAGCACTACGCGCCCTATGTGGCCCACGAGCCCGATCCCGATGCCCCCGTTCCACCGCGCTTCGCCGACACGGTGTCCCGGCGCGTGGGGCGCGCGCTGCATCCGGTCAACGCGCGGCTCGACGATCATCTGCCCACGGACCACAAGCTCAGCCAGGTGTACCGGGTCGGGGCGGGCCTGACCGGCCTGCTGCTGGTCGTCTTCGGAATCCTGGGGCTGATCGATCAGATCGGGTTCTTCGACACCGGCGGGGACACGGTGCTCGCGCTCAACACCAACGGGGCGCTGAGTGTCCTGTCGATCTGTATCGGTGCCCTGCTGTTCTTCGGAATGGTGGTGGGCGGCACCTTCGCCTCGACCCTGAACATCGTGCTGGGCGTGCTGTTCATCGCGAGCGGGTTCGTGAATCTGGCGCTGCTGGACACGGAGCTGAACTTCCTGGCCTTCCGGATCCAGAACGTGCTGTTCAGCTTCGTCGTGGGCGTGATGCTGATGTGGTTCGGGATGTACGGGCGGGTGGGCAGCGCCCTCCCGCACGACAATCCGTACTGGCGTGCCCGCCACCCCGAACAGGCGGCCCGGGAGGACCGGGCGCGGCGCCCCCAGGGGCGGACACCCGTGGTGCACGGCCGCTGTCCGTAGCCGCGCGCGGTAGGTGGTCGCGCCGTACGTAGCGCGCGGCGGCCGGGCGCGCTTAGCCTGTGCGCATGCCTCGATACGAATTCCGCTGCCGGACCTGCGACGACACCTTTGAGGTCAGCCGGCCCATGGCCGAGTCCTCCGCGCCCGCCGACTGCCCGGCGGGACACGCCGACACCGTGAAGCTGCTGTCCGCCGTGGCCGTGGGCGGCGCGAGCAGCGGCGCCCCCGCGCCCGCGATGGGTGGCGGCGGGGGCGGCTGCTGCGGTGGTGGCGGCTGCGGCTGAGCCCACAGCTCGGGCGGGCAGGAACCTCAGCGGCAGGGAAGGTCAGCGCTTGCGCGACAGGGTCAGGCCGTCCGAGATGGCCAGGAGGACGGAATCCATGCGCGCGTCGGCCGATACGTGGTCGTTGAAGGCGCGGACGCCGGCCGCCGAGCCGGTGGCCGACTCGTCGAGGACCGTGCCGTGGAACAGGGTGTTGTCGGTGACGATCAGGCCGCCCGGCCGCAGCCTCGGCACCAGCTCCTCCCAGTAGGCGATCTGGCTCTCCTTGTCCGCGTCGACGTACGCCATGTCGATGTGCGGTTCGGTCGGCATGGCGCGCAGGGTCTCCAGGGCCGGCGCGATGCGCAGCTCGATGCGGTCCGCGACGCCCGCCTCCTCCCAGGCCTGCCGGCCGTACTGCGTCCACTCCTCGGAGACGTCGCAGGCGATGAGGCGGCCGTCGGCGGGCAGCGCCTGGGCCATCGACAGGGCCGAGAAGCCGGTGAAGGTGCCGACCTCGACGATGTGGCGGGCGCCGGTCAGCCGGACCAGGAAGGCCAGCAACGGGCCCTGCTCCTCGGCCGACTGCATCCCGGCCACGTCGGGGAACTTGGCGTAGGTCGTCGCCACCAGCCCCCGCTGGACCGGGTCCAGCGGGGGGTTGTGGTCGAGCATGTACCGGTAGAGCTCGTCGGTGATCTTGGTGCTGTTGCCCTTGGTCATGCGTCCAGTCTGCCGAGTCGGGCGGCTTCCCGGGCGAATGCGCGCACGATTTCCTCGCCCGCCAGGACGCCCGCCGTCGCGAGGGCGGTCACCGTCGGCGCCGTCCAGGCCGCGTCGGCCAGTTCGCCGTGGCCCGGGCGCCAGGCGGCGTCCGCCGCCAGCAGCAGGTCCGCGTCGAGCAGGGAGTCGCCGGCGGCGAGGGTGGTGCTGGCTCCGGTCCGGCGGGCGACCTCGTACATCGCCGCGCTCTTGGTGAGCGGGCGCGGGACGGCGTAGATCTTCCGGCCCTGGAGGGAGACCGCCCAGCCGCGGGCGTCGGCCCACTCCGAGAGGGCCTTCACCCACTCGTCCGGGACCAGGGCGCGCTCGACGACGAGGTACGCGAAGAGGTCCTCCGCCAGGCGCGCCTTGCGCAGCCACGCCGGGTCGGCCGTGGACAGCAGGTGCTGGTGCACCTCGTCCAGGGGGGCGCACTCCTCGGCCAGGCGCGCGGCGACCTGCCGCCGCCAGTCCCGGTCCGGTACGCCGTCGACGAGGAGCTGCCCGCCGTTGGCGCAGATGGCGTACGTGGCCGGGCGGCCGGGGAACTGGATGCGCTGGTACTGCTTGCGGGTCCGGGTGGTGGTGGGGACGAAGACCACCGAGGGGTCGGCCGTCAGCTCCGCCAGCAGTCCCGCCGCCGTCTCCGTCATGTAGGACAGCGGCTTGCTCTCGTGGACCTCGACGCACAGCAGCCGCGGGGCCACCGGGTCGGGCATGGTCAGACCGAGGGCGGCCGTCGAGTAGATGAGCGTACGGTCGAGATCACTGGCTACGAGGACAGTCACTTCGAGGCCACAGCCTTTCCGTCGGCGCCCGTGGCGCCGCGCGTGAATCGGGGGTGGATGAGGCCTACGCACGTGTAGGGCAGGCCGTCGACCTCTTCCACCGGTACGCCGCGCTGCTCGGCGAGCAGCCGTACGTGGTCCAGGTCGGCCCCGGCGCCGCGCTGCGCCAGGATCTTCCACGGCACCCGGCGCAGCAGGACGCGGGTGGTCTCGCCGACGCCGGGCTTGACGAGGTTCACGTCGTGGATGCCGTACTCCTCGCTGATCCGTTCGACGGCCGCCCAGCCCTCCCAGGTGGGTGTGCGGTCGGCGGCGAGGAGTTCCTTGACCTCGTCGTCGACGGCGTCGGCGACCTCGTCGAAGTGTGCGGCGACGGTGTCGACGAACTCGACGGAGACATCGGCCCCGGCGAGCTCGCGGTAGAACTTCGCGCCGTGGAAGTCGGCGGGACCGACGAGGTCGGACCTCAGCACCGTACGCGAGATGAGACCGGAGACGGTGGAGTTGAGGCAGGCGGAGGGGATCAGGAAGTCCTCACGGGTGCCGTACGTGGGCACGCAGGAGCCGGGGTCGGCCAGGACGACGATCTCCGGGTCGAAGCCGGGGAACTCCTCGAGGGCGACCTTGAGCTCGCGGGTGATGGCGCCCTTGCCGGTCCAGCCGTCGACGAAGACGACGTCGGCCGGGTCGTGGTGGGCGGCCAGCCAGCGCAGGGCGTTGGCGTCGATGCCGCGGCCGCGCACGATGGAGACGGCGTAGTGCGGCAGGTCCAGGCCGTGGCGGGCGCGGGCCCAGCGGCGCATCAGTACGCCGACGGGGGTGCCGGCACGGGCCAGGGAGACCAGGACCGGGGACGGGGAGCGCTCGGCGAGGACGGTCTCGGTGACCGTGCCGACGGCCCGGGCGACGCGGACGGCGGAGGCGGCCAGCGCGCTCCGGTACAGCTCCTGGTACTGGGGGGACGGCTGGTACTCGACGGGCAGGGACTCGGCGTAGTGCGCCCCGCCGGCCTGGATCGCCTCCTCGCGCTCCTCCGTTGGGGCCTCGAGCTCGATGTCGGAGAGGTCCTGGAGCAGCCAGGCGACGTCCTCGGCGGCGTAGGAGGAGAAGGCGGGGCCGCGCAGCGGCTCGCGCAGGGCCGGCTCGGTGGACTCCGGCGCGGTGGGCTCGAGCGCGGTGGGCTGCTCTATGAGCTCGGTGGGCTCGGTGGGCTCGGTGGGCTCGGTCATGATCGGCTTCGGCTCCCGCCGGTCGGGTATGTAGGACGGGACGACGGCCAGGACGACGCGGCCGGTGTGCGGGGCGAGGGCCGCCAGCAGTCCCGTGTGCAGCTCGGGGGTGTCCCCGGCCGAGTCCACGACGGCGACGACTGCGTCGAAGCCGGCGCCGTCCGTGCGCCGGACGTTGTAGGCGTAGCGGTCGCCGGGGCCGTCGGCCGGGGCGTCGTGGGCCGGGAAGACCAGCCGGGTGCGGATGGCGTAGCCGGGGTCGTCCACGGCGAGGACGGGCGAGCGGGTGGTGGTCGAGAAGCGGACCTCGCAGGCCGCCCCCGCCTCCTCCAGGGCCTTGGCCAGGCGCAGCGGCGCGTACATCAGCTCCTCGTTGCCGAGTACGAGGATCCGGCCGGGTTCGGTCCCGAGCGCGGCGGTGAGCTGCCCGGCCAGAGCGGGGAGAGCGGCCTCCAGCGCCGTGCGGTGGGCCGGGGTGAAGCCGTGGCGTCCGCCGTCGGGGACCTCCGAGGGCCAGTCCAGGTCGACGCGCGTGATCGGCTGCGGGCCGCCTGCCGGGGCTCTGCCCGGGCCGTCTGCCGGGGCTTCGTCCGGGGCCCCGCTCCCCGAGCGCCGGAGGGGCTGGTCCTGTCCGGCTTCCTCGTGCTCCTCGACCAGGGCCCGGCCCTTGGCGAGGACGCCGTCCGGGAGGGACACGGTGCCCGAGGCGAGGGCGATCAGGTCCACGCGGGCGCCCAGCTCGGCGGCGAAGGCGGTGAGCCGGTCCCGGTCGGCTGCGGAGCGCATGTCGACGAGGGCGACGACCACGTAGTGCGAGCGGGGGTGGCGGGCGTGCAGGTCGCGGATGGTGTTCAGGACCGTGTTGCCGGTGGAGAACTCGTCGTCGACCAGGACCAGGGGCCCGTTGCCCGCGAGCAGCCGCGGGTCCTCGGGCAGCAGCAGGTGCGAGGTGGCGTGCGAGTGCGCCTCCTCGAAGCCGCCGGCCGGTTCCACGCCCGGCACGGGGCGGCGGGTGGAGTGCAGGTAGGGGGCCGGGCCCAGGCCGTCGGCCACGCAGTGGCCGAGCCCGGTGGCGGTCTCGGCGTAGCCGAGGACCACCGCGGCCGCGGCCCCGTCCTCGCCGAGCAGGGCCCGGACGCGTTCGCCGAGCCCGAAGCCGGCCGCGTACACGACCTCCGGGGACTGCGGGACGTGCTTGCCGAGCACCTGCGAGACCAGCAGGTGGGCGCGCTTTGGGTTGCGCCGCAGGGCCAGTCCGAGCAGCTCTGTCAGCCGCGGACCCCCACCGGAGTCCTCCAGGCTCACGCCCAGCCGGTCCGCGACCCAGGTACCCGACCACACCGCTTCGATCGTCTTGCCTTTCCTCGTCATCGTCATTGTCCGTGCCGCCGCCGGCTTCCGCGCGGGCGTGCTCACACCTGGAGCCCGGCCGTGAGCAGGTCGACGAAGCCGACCTCTTCCCTGGCCACACCGAAGACCTCCGCGCGCAGCATGGTGCGCTCGGCCCAGGCCCGGTGGGGCTTCACCTCGTTCATCTTGTTCGTGTAGGCGCTGCGCATCACTCCGCCGCCGCCGCGCTCGGGCCGCAGGATGTCCTGGGCGTCGCAGAACTCCTCGTGCGAGACCACCGACAGCGCATGCACGGGCGTCACGTGGGCGGGGTGGATGCAGGTCTTGCCGAGCAGTCCGTTGGCCCGGTCCAGCTCGATCTCGCGCAGCAGGCCGTCCAGGTCGTGCTCGATCAGGGCGGTGCGCAGTTCCTCCACGCCCTCCTCCAGGAAGGGGCTGCGGCGCAGCTGGGGCTTGAAGAGGCGCTGCTGGCTGCGGAAGTACTCCCAGACGGGCCCGGTCACGGTGAAGCCGGTGCCGTCGGCGCGGCTGAGGACGTTGACGACGTCCGCGATGACGCCCGCCACGATCTGGACGTCGTAGGCGGTCATGTCGGGCGTGCGCCGCAGGCCGTAGGCCGAGCAGAAGTCGGTCACGCCGAGTCGCAGCGCCAGGACCCGCTCGCGGTGGCTGTTGACCGTGCGGGAGATCCCGGCGAGCGCCTCGACGCGGGTTTCGAGGTGGAGGAGCTCCGGGGTCTCCAGGACCGGCATGGCATACAGGCGGGGCAATCCGCTGACGGCCTCGGCCTCGGCGACGGCTTCGAGGAAGGCGACCCCGCGGTTCTCGTCGAACTTCGGGAGTACGAATCCGGCCAACCGCCGCACGGAGCCGCCGAGCCTGCGGACCAGGTCGGGTATCTGCTCGGCCGTGCGGACGCGGATGAACAGCAGCGGGAGCTCCGCGCGGTCGGCGTCGAGCTCGGTGAAGTGCCGGACGAGGTTTTCCTCGGCTCCGGCGACATCGCCGTCGCTGATGGAATCCTCCAGGCAGAGGACCATGGAGACGACGCCGCGGCCGGCCTGCTTGCGGATGTCCGCGGCGAGCGTGGGGCGGGTGGCGGGGCTGTAGAGCGTGGCTCCCAGCGCCGCGGCAAGGACATGGGAGGGCGAGGCTCCGGTGAATTCCGCCGGTTCCTGGTGGAAGAGGTCCTTACGGACGGTGGGCGTTATGTGCCCAAAGTGACGCATGTGCTTCCCCCGTACTGCCTCGGCGGCCCAACTGGCATGGCCGGTAATAGTACGTACGAACGTGAGTCAAGAGTTCCTCAAGCACATGAAGTTCAGGTAACCCTCTTGCACCATGCCCAGCTCTCGCGTTCGGTACAAGGCCCTACGGGGGGCCGCATTGTCCCTGTCCACCCCGGGAGGGCAGGATGACGTGCATGACGCACGCGATGCAGAAGGGCTCGAACATCCCGGTGGCCGCCGTGGCGGTCCGGGCGGTGCTGCGCTGGACCGGCGGCCCCGAGGTGCCGGACGTGGACGCCTCGGCGCTGCTCGTCGGCCCGGACGGCCGGGTGCGTTCGGACGAGGACTTCGTCTTCTACAACCAGCCCCGGCACCCCTCCGGGGCCGTCTGGCGGCTGGGCAAGAAGCAGATCGGCGACGCGATCACCGACGCCGTCCAGGCGGACCTGCGCACGGTGACCCCGACGGTGGACCGGATCCTGGTGGTGGCCTCCGCCGAGGACGTCCCCTTCCAGCGGGTCCACGACCTGCGGATCCTCCTCTACGACGCCTCCCCGAGCGGCAGCTCCGAACCGCTGGCCTACTTCGACGTACGGCCCGAGACCGGCGCCGAGACGGCGCTGATCTGCGGGGAGCTGTACCGGCGCGGCGAGGGGTGGAAGTTCCGGGCGCTCGGCGAGGGCTACTCCGACGGGCTGGTGGGTCTGGCGACCGACCACGGGATCTCGGTCGACGAGAACGCCGCCGGGCCGGAAGCGGACGCCGCGGCCGGTTCCGCCTCCGGTCCGGCCCCCGACGCCGGCTCCGAGCAGACCGCGATGATGGCCCCGCCCACGCAGGCCCCGCCGCCCATCCAGCCCGCCTACGGGTACCCGCAGCCGGTGTCCCCGGCTCCGGTGCCGGGTCCGGGCGGCGATCCGTCCTTCCGGCTGCCGGTGCAGGGCCCGCAGTTCATCCGTCGCTGACGCCACCGCCGATGCCGGCGCCGACCCGGCGGGCCCCGGGTCGGCCCGCCCGGCCCGGCGTCGGCACGGCGTCGGCCCGGCAGGCCCCAGCCCCGGCCCCGGCCCCGGTCAGCTCTTGGCGCTCTTGTAGCCCCGCCCCCACTGGAGCCCCCAGCCGTACAGCCGGTCGAGCTCGGCCTGGAACCCGTACACGAACTTCACCTCGCGCCGCACGACCAGCTCCCCCTTGACCTTCTCCAGGGAGACGACCGCGCAGGAGCGGGCCTGCGGGTGCCGCTCGTCCAGCGGGATCTCGATCCTCGGCCCCGTGACGGGGTAGAGGGTGACCATGGCGTGCGTCCGGTCGAAGGCCGGGGTCTGGTCGTAGATGTAGACGAAGACCAGCAGCCGCTTGATCTCGTCGGCGTGGTCGAGATTGACGTACAGGGTCTCCCCCGACGCCGAACCGAACCGGTCGTCGCCACTGAGCTTGACGTACGGCGGGTCGTTGAGGTCGCCCAGCAGGTTCCCCAGCGGCTGCACGGCGCCGCGGGTGCCGTCCGTCAGCTCGTACAGGCAGCCCATGTCGAGGTCGACATTGACCATGCCCTGGGTGTGCGCCTGCACGATGTCCGGCTTGAACAGCTTGAACGGGTGCCGGAACAGCTGACCGCTCTGGCCGGAGCGGCCGCCGATGTCCGAGGTGCGCATGCGCCAGGAAAGATTGACGCGCAGATTGCCGTGGACGGCCCCCTGTTTGGTCAGCGACACCGTCGATTGCCGCTTGGTCAGCTCGATCGCGTTCGACGAGGCACTGCCCGACTGGAACTGCACGGCCCGGCTGCCCATGATGCCGTCGAAGAAGCCCATCCCCTACCCCCTGATCCCCTGATCCCCTGATCGCCCTGAGCCTACGGAAGCGGGGCGGCCCGCCGGGTCCGTGAACCCGGTGGACCGCCCCGCCATGGAGCGTTCCGCATTACCGCCGCGGTCATGCCTCGGCGGTGGAACCCTCCAGTTCCAGGCGCTTGTTGCGGCGCACGGAGGACCAGAAGGACCAACCGATGAGCAGCACGCCGACGAGACCGGTGATGATCTCGTTGATCTCGTACTGGATGGTGACGAGCAGGATCACGGCGAGGGCGCCGATCGCGTAGTGCGCGCCGTGCTCCAGGTACACGTAGTCGTCGAGGGTGCCCTGGCGGACCAGGTAGACCGTCAGCGAACGGACGTACATGGCACCGATGCCGAGGCCGAGGGCCATCAGCACGATGTCGTTGGTGATGGCGAAGGCGCCGATGACCCCGTCGAAGGAGAAGGAGGCGTCGAGGACTTCGAGGTAGAGGAACATGAAGAAGGCGGCCTTGCCGGCCATGGCGACGGCCGAAACGGGCTTGCCGGTCCTCTTGGCCTCTTCCTCGGCCTCGTGCTCGGCCTCTTCCTCTTCCTCGAGCTTGTTCTCGAAGTAGCCGGAGAGACCACCGACGACCATGTAGGTGATCAGACCGAGGATGCCGGAGATCAGGACGGTCTGCGCCTTGTCCACGTGGATGCCACCGTGCTGGTGGGCGTTGGCCCCCACGGTCATCGAGGCGACGACCAGGACGATCAGCGCGATGCAGGCGGACAGCATGTCGACCTTGCCGAGCTTGGCGAGCGGACGCTCCAGCCACGCGAGCCACTTGATGTCACGGTCCTCGAAGATGAAGTCGAGGAAGATCATCAGCAGGAACATGCCACCGAACGCGGCGATGGACGGGTGGGCGTCCGTGACCAGCTGCTCGTACATCTCCTTGTCGTTGAGGGCAAGCTCCACGGCCTCGATGGGCCCGATCTTGGCGCTGATCGCGACGATCACGACGGGGAAGACCAGTCGCATACCGAAGACCGCGATGAGGACGCCGATGGTGAGGAAGATCTTCTGCCAGAAGGCATTCATCTTCTTCAGGATTCCGGCGTTGACCACCGCATTGTCGAAAGACAGCGAGATCTCGAGGACCGACAGGATCGCGACGATACCGAAGGCCTGCCACCCCCCGTAGAACACCGCTGCGACCAGACCGAGCGCAGTGATTGCGAACGACCAGCCGAAGGTTTTGAGAACCACTGGCACCCCATCGTCTTGTACGGCTTTACGAAACGTTGACCCCGAAGTCTAGAGCGATGCCTCGGAGCCCCGACGCGTACCCCTGCCCCACCGCACGGAACTTCCATTCGCCGCCGTACCGGTAGACCTCACCGAAGATCATCGCGGTCTCGCTGGAGGCGTCCTCGGAGAGGTCGTAGCGGGCCAGCTCCTGACCGTCGGCCTGGTTCACCACACGGATGAAGGCATTGCTGACCTGGCCGAAGCTCTGCCGGCGGGAGTCGGCGTCGTGGATCGAGACCGGGAAGACGATCTTGTCGACGGCCTGCGGCACCTTGGTGAGGTCGATGATGATCGACTCGTCGTCGCCTTCACCCTCGCCGGTGAGGTTGTCCCCCGTGTGTTCGACGGAGCCGTCGGGGCTCTTCAGGTTGTTGTAGAAGACGAAGTACTCGTCCCCCAGCACCCGGCCGCTGTTGCACAGCAGCGCGCTGGCGTCGAGGTCGAAGTCGGCTCCCGTGGTCGAGCGCGCGTCCCATCCGAGACCGATCAGAACCCTGGTCAGGTTCGGTGCGGCCTTGGAGAGGGAGACATTGCCCCCCTTGGCGAGTGTGACGCCCATGTTGTGGTCCTCCCCGGACGACGGTGTGGCGGTTCGGCGATGTGCCGGTGGTGCGGTGTGACGGTGCAGTGGTGCGACGGGTGGCGCGGTTGTGACGGGTGGTGCGGTGCAACGGTGTTGCGGTGTGCCTCCTGCGGAGGTGTCCGCGGGTAAAGCCGGTCCGGCGCCGTACACACAGTGCACGGCGCCGGACGGACGGACTGCTCTCGGACTCAGACGTTGACGCCGAAGTCCTGCGCGATGCCGCGCAGGCCCGATGCGTAACCCTGACCGATGGCGCGGAACTTCCACTCCGCACCGTTGCGGTACAGCTCGCCGAAGACCATGGCGGTCTCGGTCGAGGCGTCCTCGGAGAGGTCGTAACGGGCGAGCTCGGTGTTGTCGGCCTGGTTCACGACGCGGATGTACGCGTTGCGGACCTGGCCGAAGCTCTGCTGACGGCTCTCGGCCTCGTAGATCGAGACCGGGAAGACGATCTTCGCAACGTCGGCAGGGACGCCGGCCAGGTTGACCTTGATCGCCTCGTCGTCACCCTCGCCCTCACCGGTGGTGTTGTCACCGGTGTGCTCCACCGAGCCGTCGGGGCTCTTCAGGTTGTTGAAGAAGACGAAGTTCGCGTCGCTGGTGACCTTGCCCTGGTCGCTGGTCAGGATCGCGCTGGCGTCGAGGTCGAAGTCGACACCGGTGGTGGTGCGAGCATCCCAGCCCAGACCGACGATGACCGCCGTCAGGTTAGGCGCGGCCTTGGTCAGCGAGACGTTGCCGCCCTTGCTGAGGCTGACTCCCACGGGTCCTCCATTGGGTTCTGTGTGTGGGGCGGTGCCCCGTCGTGCAGGGGGCCCTCCCGGTCGTGACCGGGGGAGCTACCGGATCAACGTTTCGATCCTAGTGACGGGTTCCCGCCTGTAAGCGGTTTTCGCAGGGAAAATGCGTGTACGGCCCGCGCGGGCGCGCTCAGAGACTGTCGAGTGCCTTGATGTACTCGTTCAGGTCACGCGCGTCGGGCAGTCCGTTGACGACAGTCCAGCGCACGATGCCGTCCTTGTCGATGATGAAGGTGCCGCGGACCGCGCATCCCTTGTCCTCGTCGAAGACTCCGTAGGCGCGGGAGGTCTCGCCGTGCGGCCAGAAGTCGGACAGCAGCGGGTACTCCAGACCCTCCTGCTCCCCGAAGACGCGCAGGGTGGGCACGGAGTCGTTGGAGACCGCGAGGAGCTGTACGTCGTCGTTCTGGAAGCGCGGGAGCTGGTCGCGCAGCTCGCACAGCTCGCCGGTGCAGACGCCGGTGAAGGCGAAGGGGTAGAAGAGCAGCACCACTGCCTTCTCGCCCCGGAAGTCGGAGAGCCGCACGGCCCGGCCGTGGTTGTCCTTGAGCTCGAAGTCCGGGGCCTTGTCGCCGACCACGATCGCCATCTCTCGCATCCCTTCGTTCCCGCATCCCCGCGTTGGGCTGTTCGGGTGAGTCACAGACTAGGTCCTGATCGCGGCGCGGGCACGGAACGCACACACCCCGCCGACCGGGGTCACCTGGTCGGCGGGGTGCGCGTCCGCTTGGCTGCGGGTAATGGTCAGCGCTTGGCCTTGGCGGCCTTCGGCGTCACCAGCTTGGTGGAGGTCCACTCCTTGCCGACGGGCAGGCCCTTGGCAAGCGAGAGGCCGGCCGTCTCGGCTGCCTCGCTGATGTCGCTGGCCTCGACGTAGCCGTCACGGCCCGTCTTGGGGGTCAGCAGCAGGATCAGTGCGCCGTCCTCGACCAGCTCGGTCGCATCGACCAGGGCGTCCGTCAGATCGCCGTCCTCGTCGCGGAACCACAACAGCACCGCGTCGGCGACGTCGTCGTAGTCCTCGTCGGCCAGCTCGCTGACGAGCTTCTCGACGGCGTCACGGAATTCCTGATCGACGTCGTCGTCGTAGCCGATCTCCTGGACCACCTGTTCGGACTGGAAACCCAGCCGGGCGGCCAGGCTCTCCGCGTGGTCCGCGGTCGCGCTCACGGGGTGCCTCCTGCTCATGTTCGGTGAATGTCATCTGGCGGCGCGCGTACGCGCAGCATTGGGCGTAGTCCACACGGGCGCGGCGGATCGCGCAAGTACCCGGCCATCGAGACCGTCGAAACGGTGACGATTGCGGCCGTCTCGCCGCAACTTTCAGCCTTCCCGTGTGCACCTCTCGTGATTCATCCCACACCATTCCAGCTCATTCGGCATCATCGTCGTCGCTTGACGCCTTTCCTACCTCTTTGAGGGACGAACGGCCTTGCGAAGCCGGTGCCCGCTTTGGGCGTAAGGTAACGATTCGGACGGACTCGCGAAGGATCCCCGCCGATCCTCCCCTCCCGGGTTCCACCGGGTTCCCTGCGGTTTCCAGGGATTACCCGGTGGTAAAGATGAAGATTTCGGCCCAGCGTAAGAGCATGGGAGGCGGCGAACCCAAGGCACGACTCCCCCGACAGCGAAGGAACAGCGTGGCTTCCGCATCCGATCGCAATCCGATCATCATTGGCGGCCTGCCGAGTCAGGTCCCGGACTTCGATCCGGAGGAGACGCAGGAGTGGCTCGACTCCCTCGACGCCGCGGTCGACGAGCGGGGCCGTGAACGCGCCCGCTACCTGATGCTGCGGCTGATCGAGCGGGCCCGCGAGAAGCGCGTGGCCGTACCCGAGATGCGCAGCACGGACTACGTCAACACGATCGCCACCCGGGACGAGCCGTTCTTCCCCGGCAACGAGGAGATCGAGCGCAAGGTCCTCAACGCCACCCGGTGGAACGCGGCCGTCATGGTCTCGCGCGCCCAGCGTCCCGGCATCGGCGTCGGCGGCCACATCGCCACGTTCGCCTCCTCCGCCTCCCTCTACGACGTGGGCTTCAACCACTTCTTCCGGGGCAAGGACGAGGGCGACGGCGGCGACCAGATCTTCTTCCAGGGTCACGCCTCCCCCGGCATCTACGCCCGCGCCTATCTGCTGGACCGGCTCTCCGAGCAGCAGCTCGACTCGTTCCGCCAGGAGAAGTCGAAGGCCCCGTACGGCCTCTCGAGCTACCCGCACCCGCGGCTGATGCCGGACTTCTGGGAGTTCCCGACCGTCTCGATGGGCCTCGGTCCGCTCGGTGCGATCTACCAGGCACGGATGAACCGGTACATGGAGGCGCGCGGTATCGCGGACACCTCCAAGTCCCACGTTTGGGCGTATCTCGGCGACGGCGAGATGGACGAGCCGGAGTCGCTCGGCCAGCTGTCGATCGCCGCGCGCGAGGGCCTGGACAACCTGACCTTCGTCGTCAACTGCAACCTGCAGCGCCTCGACGGCCCGGTGCGCGGCAACGGCAAGATCATCCAGGAGCTGGAGTCGATCTTCCGCGGCGCCGGCTGGAACGTCATCAAGCTGATCTGGGACCGTTCCTGGGACCCGCTGCTGGCCCAGGACCGTGACGGCATCCTCGTCAACAAGATGAACTCCACCCCCGACGGGCAGTTCCAGACGTACGCCACCGAGTCGGGTGCGTACATCCGCGAGCACTTCTTCGGCGGTGACCAGCGGCTGCGCGCCATGGTCGAGAACATGTCCGACCAGCAGATCCAGCACCTGGGCCGCGGCGGTCACGACCACAAGAAGGTCTACGCGGCCTACGCGGCGGCCAAGGCCCACAAGGGCCAGCCGACGGTGATCCTGGCCCAGACGGTCAAGGGCTGGACGCTCGGCCCGAACTTCGAGGGCCGCAACGCGACGCACCAGATGAAGAAGCTGACGGTCGACGACCTCAAGCGCTTCCGCGACCGCCTGCACATCCCGATCACGGACGCGCAGCTGGAGGGCGGGGCCCCGCCGTACTACCACCCGGGCCCGGACTCCCCCGAGATCCAGTACATGCACGACCAGCGCAGCGCCCTGGGCGGGTACGTGCCGACCCGCGTGGTGCGGGCGAAGCCGCTGCAGCTGCCGGACGACAAGACGTACGCGGCCGCCAGGAAGGGCTCCGGGCAGCAGTCGATCGCCACGACCATGGCCTTCGTCCGCATCCTGAAGGACCTGATGCGGGACAAGGAGATCGGCAAGCGCTTCGTGCTGATCGCGCCCGACGAGTACCGCACCTTCGGTATGGACGCCTTCTTCCCGAGCGCCAAGATCTACAACCCGCTGGGACAGCAGTACGAGGCGGTCGACCGCGACCTGCTGCTCGCGTACAAGGAGTCCCCGACCGGCCAGATGCTGCACGACGGCATCTCGGAGGCGGGCTGCACGGCCTCGCTGATCGCCGCGGGTTCGGCGTACGCGACGCACGGCGAGCCGCTGATCCCGGTCTACGTCTTCTACTCGATGTTCGGGTTCCAGCGCACGGGTGACCAGTTCTGGCAGATGGCCGACCA
The DNA here is from genome assembly GCF_045161815.1 of Streptomyces avidinii. Taxonomy (NCBI): domain Bacteria; kingdom Bacillati; phylum Actinomycetota; class Actinomycetes; order Kitasatosporales; family Streptomycetaceae; genus Streptomyces; species Streptomyces avidinii. The sequence goes on along the minus strand of NZ_CP108863.1, from coordinate 5,930,981 downwards.
GCTCGCGCGCGGTTTCGTGCTCGGTGCGACCGCCGGGCGGACCACCCTCACGGGTGAGGGGCTCCAGCACGCCGACGGCCACTCCCAGCTGCTGGCCTCGACGAACCCGGGCTGCGTGGCCTACGACCCGGCCTACGGCTACGAGATCGCGCACATCGTCAAGGACGGCCTGCGGCGGATGTACGGCCCGGAGGCGGAGGACGTCTTCTACTACCTGACCGTCTACAACGAGCCGATCCAGCACCCGGCCGAGCCGGCGGACGTCGACGTGGACGGCATCCTCAAGGGGCTCCACCGGGTGTCGCAGGGCACCGAGGGCACGATCGGGGCGCAGCTCATGGCCTCGGGCGTGGCGGTGCCGTGGGCGCTGGAGGCGCAGCGGATCCTGGCCGCCGACTGGGGCGTCCGGGCGGACGTCTGGTCGGCGACCTCCTGGAACGAGCTGCGCCGCGAGGCGGTCGAGGTCGAGGAGCACAATCTGCTCCACCCGGAGGAGGAACAGCGCGTCCCGTACGTGACGCGGAAGCTGTCGGGTGCGGAGGGGCCGTTCGTGGCGGTCTCGGACTGGATGCGCTCGGTTCCGGACCAGATCTCGCGGTGGGTGCCCGGCGCGTACACCTCGCTGGGCGCGGACGGCTTCGGCTTCGCGGACACCCGTGGCGCCGCACGGCGCTTCTTCCACATCGACGCGCAGTCGGTGGTCCTGGCGGCGCTCACCGAGCTGGCCCGGGCGGGGAAGATCGACCGCTCGGTGCTGAAGCAGGCGATCGACCGGTACCAGCTGCTGGACGTGGCGGCGGCGGACCCGGGAGCGGCGGGCGGCGACGCGTAGTCGCCGCCCGGCGGGACGGATCACAGCGGCGGGCGGGTCCCGGCCTCGGCCGGGGCCCGCTCCCGTTCACGGGTTCCCTACGATGCTCGGCATGAAGGAACCCTCACGTCAGCGGCAGTGGGAGCGGCGGAGCCAGCTCCCGCTGCTCGTGCTCGCCGCGGTGTTCGCGGTCGCGTACGCCGTCCCCATCGTCGTTCCGGACGCCGACGCGGGCGTGCACCGCGCCTGCACCTACGCGGAGTGGACGGTGTGGGGTGCCTTCGCCGTCGACTACCTCGTACGGCTGGGCCTCACGTGCGACCGCAAGCACTTCGTGCGCACGCACTGGCTGGACCTGGCCGCGGTGGTGCTGCCGCTCGTCCAGCCGCTGCGGCTGCTGCGGCTGGTGGCCACCTTGATGCTGGTGGGCCGCCGGGCCCGGATGGCCCCGCAGGTCCAGCTGACGACCTACGTGGCCGGGGCCGTGGTGGGCCTGCTGATGTTCGGCTCGCTGGCGGTCCTGAGCGTGGAGCGGGACGCTCCCGACGGCAACATCAAGAACCTGGGCGACGCCGTGTGGTGGTCCTTCACCACGATGACGACGGTCGGGTACGGGGACCACTCCCCCACGACCGGCCTCGGCCGGCTGCTGGCGGTCGGCCTGATGCTGTCCGGCATCGCCCTGCTGGGTGTGGTCACCGCGAACATCGCGGCCTGGTTCATCGCCCGCTTCGAACGCGACGACCAGGCCGAACGGCTCCAGCTGGCCGCCCTCCTGGAGCTCCGGGCGGAGGTACGGGCGCTGCGCGGCGAGGTCGCCCGGCTGGGCGGCACGGCGGCCGACGTCGCCGGGGCCGCGTCCGCCCCGGCGAGCGCCTCGCCGAGCGCCCCGGCGCAGCGGGAAGCTACCTCTCCCACACCTTGAACGCCCTCACCTGGTAGGGCGACTGGGGCAGCCAGACCCCGTCGCCGGGGTAGGTCTGGAACTCGCCCGTCTCCGCGCACTCGGCCGACTGGTACGTGGTCACCGGGCGCCCGGTGCGGTTGGTGAGGGACTGGGCGCTGGTACCGGCCGGCAGCGCGGTGCAGCTGTCGATGTCCAGGTTGCTCAGTTCGTGCGTCTGCCGGGCTCCCTTGAACTCCGGTTTCGCCCACAGGCACAGCTGCCCGGTGGCGCAGGCCCCGAGCGTCGGCGGTCCCGCGGCGTGCGCCGTGCCGGCCGTACTCGGGATGAGGGCGGTCAGGGCCAGGACGGTCGCGGCCAGGGTGGTCGTGGCGGTGGCACGGGCGTTTCGACACGTACGCATGACGGGTCAACTCCTTGTGGACGGCGGGCACCCGGACCGTTTCCGAAAGCTCCGCCGACACCACGCTGACCTGCGGTGACAGGCGGGCGGAAGAGGCCGCGCGCGCATCCACCCTGATAGGCGACAGCCCCGCCGGAACCGTCCGGCGGGGCTGTCGTACGTACGGAGTTGACGCCTCCGGGAACGGCCCGGCCGCCCCCGCCCGGGCCCGCCGGCGCCCCGGCCCCGCCGCGGGACCGGCTGCCGGCCCGGCCGGTGACCGACCCGAACGAGTCATGCGCGAACGGCCGCGGCGGCGCGCCGCGGACGTGGGACGGCACGTCGACACCCCCTGGCGGAGCCCTCTCCGGCCCCGCCCGCACCGGTACTCTGACCGCCCACTGGGCGTCAGGAAGGAGCCCCCGCGGTGGTGATCGACGAGCGGCCGACGACGGCCGCGCCGGTGGCCGGACTGCGCGAGCGCAAGAAGCGGCGCACCCGGGGCGCCCTGCTGCGCGCCGCTCTGCTGCTGTTCCTCTCCCAGGGCTACGAGCGCACCACCGTCGACGAGATCACCGACGCCGTACACGTGTCCCAGCGCACCTTCTTCCGCTACTTCGCCAACAAGGAGGAGGTCGTCTTCGCCCTCCAGGAGCTGGTCGAGTCGCAGTTCGTCACCGAACTGCGGGCCCGGCCGGCCGCCGAGGGCCCCTTCGCGGCCCTGCGGGGCGCGATGCTCGCCGCCTGGGACACCGTCGAGGTGACCCTGTCCGAGGTGGTCCCGGTCGATCTCTACATGCGCAGCTACCGGCTGATCGAGTCCACCCCGGCCCTGCTCGCCGTGCACCTGCGGCGCTCGACCGAGCTGGAGGACCGGATCGCCCGGCTGATCGGCGCCCGGGAGGGCCTGGACGTGGACGCCGATCCGCGCCCGCGGGTCGCCGTCGCCGCGTTCTGTGGCGTGATGCGCGTCACAGGGCGGCTGTGGGGTCAGGGCGAGGACACCAGCGTGGAGTCGATCCGCAAGCTGACGGAGACGTACCTCGACGGGATCGGACCGGCGCTGACCTCGACGTGGCGCGAACGCGCCTAGCCCGACCGGTCGCTGTGTCCGGTCCGCGGGGGCGGCCGGGTTCCCCCGGCCGGGCCTCACGGGGTCCCACGGTCGGCCGTGAGTCCGGTCACCCGGCACCCGCGGGCCGCATTTCGTCTCATAGGCTGGTCGCAGTGAACGTGCCCGGCCTTGCCCACCCCACCGCCCTCGGCGCCGACCCGCGCCCTGCCGCCCTGCGTGTCCTGCTCGCGCTGGCGGTGGTCTTCATCCTGCTGGCGACGACCGGCTGGACGGCCGTGCACCGGCCGGAGGGGGGCACTCCGCTGCGGACGACCGCCCTCGGCGCGTGGGCCAAGGCCCGGGTCGACGGCCACCCCGTGCCGCCCGCGAACGCTCCCGCGCGGACCGTGGCCCGTTTCTTCGCCGGCCTCGACGGCGCCCAGCAGGCCCGCCTGGTCGACGGATACCCCCTCATCGTCGGCAACCTCGACGGAGTCCCTCCCGCCGTTCGCTACCGGGCCAACCTGAAGGGCCTGGAGCAGGCCCGCCGGGTCGAGGAGGCCCGCGGCCGCGATGTCGCGCTGACCCCGGCCGACCGGGCCACGGCCACCCGGCGCTCGCACCGGTTCGCCTCCCTTGCCGACCCGAACCGGCAGATCCTCGCCTTCGACCCGACCGGCGGCGGCCGGGTGGCCGAGGTCTTCGGCGACCTCGCCCGGGCCGAGCGGGTCTCGGTGATCGTCCCGGGTGTCGACACCGACGTACTGACCTTCGAGCGCACCCAGCGCCGTCTGACCTCCCCCGTCGGTATGGCCGAGTCTCTGTACGGGGCCCAGCGCACGGCCGAGCCGGACCGCCGGACGGCGGTCATCGCCTGGGCCGGCTACACCGCCCCCACCGGGGTCGGCATGGACGCGGCCACGGGCCGGATGGCCGTCGACGGCGCCGTCCTGCTGAAGGCCCTCACCACGACCCTGCCCGGGGACGCGAGCGTGGCGCTGTTCTGCCACAGCTACGGATCGGTGGTCTGCGGGGTGGCGGCGCACGAGCTGCCGCGCCGGGTGACCGACGTGGTGGTGGCGGGCAGCCCCGGGATGCGCGCGGAGAACGTGGCCGAGCTGCACACCTCGGCCCGTGTCTGGGCGACGCGCGACGAGGGCGACTGGATCGCGGACGTTCCGCACCTGGAGGTCGGCGGGCTCGGCCACGGCGCCGATCCGGTGTCCCCGGAGTTCGGCGCACGGCTGCTGTCCTCGGCCAGGGCCAAGAGCCACACCGGCTATTTCGCGCCAGGGACGGACTCGATGGACAACTTCGCCAGGATCGGAACCGGTGCGTTCGGTTCCGTTGTCTGCGCGACCGGGGACGATGCCTGTCGGCGCGGAATTTCCGGGACAGAGCAGGACTGACGCGCGTAGAGGCGCGGAAAACGGGCCCCGCAACCGGGGGGACGCGCGGGGGCGCCGCCGTTTACGATGTGCCGCATGGGTGACGTACTGGCCGGAAATCATGCCGTCTGGGAGTTCGACTCGGACTCGGTGCTCATCCGCTTCACACGGGGGATCAGAACGCCGAGGCTGCTCCATGCCCTTGGCTCGCGTCGAATCCCCCTCGAAGCGGTGTCCGCCGTGTCCGTGACCGAGACCGGCGGCAAGCGCGACGCGGTGGTCCTGCGTGTCCAGCCGCGGCCGGGCGCCGATCCGCTGACGGAAGCCGCCGCCGGGCAGCTGAAGGACGCCTGCGACCCGTACCGGCTGGTGCTGCCGGGTGACCGGGCGCCGCTGGCCGCCGCGTTCGCCGACGCGCTGCGGTCCCGGCTCGGGCCGGATGCCGACGAGCCGTCCGAGCGCTTCCTCGTCGACGTGCCGCAGCCGCCGCCGGTGCACCTGAAGGCGTACGACGCCCGGGTGTCCTTCGACGGCTCGGCGATCACCTTCCACTGGTCCCGTACGGGCGCCACCGGCACCAAGTGGAAGGCGGGCGACCAGCGCTACCCGCTGACCGCCCTCACCGGCGTCGAGTGGTGCTCCCCCGAGGGCCCCGGCGGCCACCTGCGGCTGATGCTGCGGGACACCGCCAGTGACCCCCGCCCGGACCACGACCTGTCGTCGGCGGTCTTCGGCACGGGCTACGGGGCGGTCCACGAGTCGCTGCCGTTCGCCGCGGCCGTCCTGGCCGCCCTGCGCAGCCGCACCCCGGTCGCCGCCGTGCCACGGGTCCGCTCCGGCGACGACCGGCTGCGGCACCTGAGCGAGCTGCACACGGCGGGACTGCTCACGGACGCGGAATACGCCGCGCTGCGGGACCGGTTCGCCGCCGAGTCGCTGTAGCGGACGGGCGCGCGGGCGAATGCTCGCGCGCCCCGGCAGCTCAGGCCTCCCGCGCCGTCGAGGTGGCGCTCATGTCCGGGTAGCGGTCCCCGGCGACCTGCGCGGCGATCGGCTCCAGCAGGTCCAGCTCGGCCTGCGTGAGGGCGATCCGGGTCGCCGCGGTGTTCTCGCGCAGCCGTTCCGGCTTGCGGGTGCCCGGGATCGGGACCACGGTCAGCCCGTGCACCTTCGCCCGCTGCTGCACCCAGGCCAGGGCGATCTGCGCCGGGGTCGCACCGCGCTGCGCGGCGATCTCCCGGACCGGGACCAGCAGCTCCGCGTTGGCCTTGGCGTTGTCGCCGTTGAAGCGCGGCTGGTAGCGGCGGAAGTCGTTCTGCGACAGCTCCGCGGACGCGTCCGCGAAGGACCCGGTCAGGAAGCCCCGGCCGAGCGGGGAGTACGCCGCGACGGCCACGCCCAGCTCCGCCGCCGCGCCCACCGCGCTGCGCTCCACGTCCCGGCTGAACAGCGACCACTCCGACTGGAGCGCCGCGATCGGGTGCACGGCGTGCGCCTCGCGCAGTTCGGCGCCCGTGACCTCGCTGAGGCCGAGGTGGCGGACCTTGCCCTCCTGCACCAACTCCGCCATGGCGCCGACCGATTCGCTCAGCGGCACCGCCGGATCGCGCCGGTGCATGTAGTACAGGTCGATGACGTCCACGCCGAGCCGGCGCAGACTCGCCTCGACGGACGCGCGGACGTAGGCGCGGTCGTTGCGGATACCCCGGTACTGCGGGTCGTCGGTGCGCTCTATCGCGAACTTCGTCGCCAGGGTGATCTCGTCCCGGTGGGCGGCCACGAAGGGCGCCAGGAACTCCTCGTTGCGTCCCCGTCCGTAGACGTCCGCGGTGTCGAAGAGGGTGACGCCGGCGGCCAGCGCCGCCTCCAGGGTCTCCCGGGCCGCCGCCTCGTCGGTGTCGCCGTAGAACTCGCTCATGCCCATGCAGCCGAGCCCCTGGACCCCGACCGGCGGGCCGCCCTTGCCGAGCTCGACCTGTTCGAGGGTGGTTCCGTGCTCCGTCATTGCTGTGCCTTCCCCGGTACCGTTTTCATGGCGTACATGTCGATCTTGTAGTCCAGTACGGCGAGTGCGTCCGTGAGCTCCGTGATCCGCGACCGCACCTCGCGGCGCGTGCGTTCCAGCAGCTCCCGGCGCTCCCCGACCGTGTGGGCGCCCTCACGGACCAGTTCGGCGTACCGGACCATGTCCGCCACCGACATCCCCGTGGCCCTCAGCTTGCCGACGAAGGCCAGCCAGTCGAGGTCCTTGTCGGTGAAGCGCCGCTGTCCCGAGTGGGAGCGGTCCACGTGCGGCATCAGGCCGATCCGCTCGTACCAGCGCAGGGTGTGCTGGGTCAGACCGGTCCGGGCCTCGACCTCGCTGATCGTGTACCGCGTCTGCGTCAGGCTCTGGCTCATGGCTCCACGCTAAAACCCTTGAGTGCACTCCAAGCAAGTAGGCTCGGCGGCATGGAGAGCGTGGAGGCCGTGAACGGCATGGAAAGCCTGCGGATCATAGAGACCTGGCCGGTACCGACCGCCGCGGCGGGCGTCGTGCGGGCCGACGGGAGCCTCGCCGGCTCCCACGGGCCCGTCGACCACCGGTTCGCCCTGGCGTCGGTCACCAAGCCGCTCGCCGCGTACGCCGCCCTCGTCGCGTACGAGGAGGGGGCGATCGAGCTGGACGAGCCGGCCGGCCCCGAGGGGTCGACGGTCCGTCACCTGCTGGCGCACACCAGCGGCCTGGCCTTCGACGAGCACCGGGTGTCGGCCCCGCCCGGACAGCGCCGGCTGTACTCGAACGCCGGTTTCGAGGAGCTCGGCGACCACATCGCCAAGGCCACCGGGATCCCCTTCGCGGAGTACCTGCACCAGGCGGTCTTCGAACCGCTGGGCATGGAGCGGACCACCCTGGAGGGCTCGCCCGCCAAGGACGGCGTCTCCACCGTCTCCGACCTGCTGCGGTTCGCCGCCGAGCTGCAGGCACCCCGGCTGCTGGACGTCCGTACGGTCGCCGACGCCACCTCCGTCGTCCACCCCGGGCTCAAGGGCGTCCTGCCGGGCTACGGACACCAGTCCCCCAACGACTGGGGCCTCGGCCTGGAGATCCGCGACCACAAGTCCCCGCACTGGACGGGCGCTTCCTCCTCGCCCCGCACCTTCGGCCACTTCGGCCAGGCCGGCACCTTCCTGTGGGTGGACCCGGACGCACGCGCGGCGTGCGTGGCCCTGACCGACCGCGCCTTCGGGCCGTGGGCGGCCGAGGCCTGGACCCCGTTCACCGACGCGGTGCTGGCCGAGCTCCGCTCGGCCTAGGCGGTCTCTTTCGGATCTTGTCGGCCGGGCCCGCGGCGTCCGGTGCCGTGCCCGGCAAGGCGGAGGGGCGCCCGTGTACTGGACGTACTCGGGCGCCCCGACAGCGCGGCCGGGTGCGGTGCCGGGCGTTGCGGGCCCGGCAAGATCCGAAAGAGACGGCCTAGGCGGGGGCGGGGGCGGGGAATTCCCAGATCAGCAGCTCGCCCGGGGACCCGGCGGTGATCTCCAGGTCCCGCTCGGCGGAGATCCGTACCGAGTCGCCGGGGCCCAGCTCCTCCCCGTCCAGGCGCAGGTCCCCGCGCACCACGTGCAGGTACACCCGGTCCGCCGCCGGTACGGCGACGCGCTCGCCCGCGCCGGGCCGCCGGACGTGCAGGACGGCGCCGGCCGCCGGGACCTCGTAGGGCGCGTCGTCGGTGAGCTCCCGGACCACCTCGTACGAGGGCTCGCCGCCCGCGACGAGCGGTGCGAGCCACATCTGCACGAAGCGCAGCCGACCGGTGCCGTCGTTGCGCTCCGCGTGCCGCGCCCCGGACCCGGCGCCGAGCCGCTGCACGTCCCCGGGCCGCACCTGGCTCTTCTCCCCGGTGCTGTCCTGGTGGGTGAGCTCGCCCTCGATCACCCAGGTCACGATTTCGGTGTGGCTGTGCGGGTGCTCGTCGAAGCCGGCGCCCGGCGCGAGGGTCTCCTCGTTGCAGGCGAGGACCGGGCCGAAGCGCAGGTTGTCCGGGTCGTAGAAGGCGCCGAAGGAGAAGGCGTGCCGGGTGGTGATCCCGGCGGCCGGGTCCCCGCCCTGGTACCGGTCGGCGCCGCGGCGAACATCAATCATGAAGGCCACGGTAGACCCGGCCACGGGTCGGGGCGCGGTCCGGACACGGGACCGGACTCCGCGCACCCGTCCCGATAAGGCAGTCTTGTCACGTGCCCCAACCCGAACGTGAGCATTCGCCCGCCACCCCTGCCGCGCATCCCGCTCCCGCCCATCCGCACACCGCGACGCTCCGCCGACTGGAGAAGTCCTCCGGCCGGCTGGCCGCCAACGCGATCGCGCGGATGGACGAGACCCTGCCGTGGTACCGGGCCATGCCGCCCGAGAACCGGTCCTGGATCGGCCTGGTCGCCCAAGCGGGTATCGCCGCGTTCACGGAGTGGTTCAGGCACCCGGAGACCCCGCAGGCGATCTCCACCGACGTCTTCGGGACGGCTCCGCGCGAGCTGACCCGGGCGATCACCCTGCGGCAGACCGTCGAGATGGTCCGCACCACGATCGAGGTCATGGAGGCCGCGATCGAGGAGGTGGCGGCGCCGGGCGACGAGTCGATCCTGCGCGAGGCGCTGCTGGTGTACGCCCGGGAGATCGCCTTCGCCACCGCCCAGGTGTACGCCCAGGCCGCCGAGGCTCGCGGGGCCTGGGACGCCCGGCTGGAGTCCCTGGTGGTCAACGCGGTGCTGTCCGGCGAGGCGGACGAGGGGGCGCTGTCCCGTGCGGCTGCGCTGGGCTGGAACTCCCCGGAGCACGTGTGCGTGGTGCTCGGCACGGCGCCGGAGGGGGACAGCGAGCTCACGGTCGAGGCGATCCGGCGCGCGGCCCGTCACCACAAGCTCCAGGTCCTCACGGGTGTGCTCGGGGATCGTCTGGTGGTGATCGCGGGCGGCAGCGACAACCCGATCCAGGTGGCCAAGTCGCTGATCGGGCCGTTCGCGGCGGGTCCGGTGGTCGCCGGACCGGTGGTGTCCGACCTGCTGAACGCAACGAAGTCGGCGCAGGCCGCGGCGGCAGGGCTGAAAGCGTGCACGGCCTGGCAGGATGCCCCTCGGCCCGTCCTGGCGGACGATCTCCTGCCGGAACGGGCCATCGCCTCCGATCCCGCTGCCAGGGATCAGCTGGTGGAGGAGATCTACAGACCACTGGAGGAGGCGGGGTCCGCACTACTGGAGACCCTGAGCGTCTACCTGGAGCAGGCCAGCAGCCTCGAAGGGGCGGCGCGGATGCTGTTCGTGCACCCCAACACGGTGCGCTACCGGCTACGACGTGTGACCGACGTCACCGGATGGTCTCCTTCCGATGTCCGCTCTGCGTTCACGTTGCGGATCGCCCTGATTCTGGGGCGTCTGGCCGACGGCGATCCGCAGTCCTAGACTTTTGTCGGACATCAACAATTACCCCGACGGTTCTTCGTCCCTGTCCCCACGGGCGGCAGGGACCATCCACAAGAGAGAGTGTGAGGGTGCTCGTACTCGTCGCTCCCGGCCAAGGCGCTCAGACGCCCGGCTTCTTGACTCCCTGGCTCGAACTTCCCGGTGCCGCCGACCGCGTCGCCGCATGGTCGGATGCCATCGGGCTGGACCTTGCCCACTACGGCACGAACGCCGACGCCGACGAGATCCGCGACACGGCCGTGGCCCAGCCCCTGCTGGTCGCCGCGGGTCTGCTGTCCGCCTCGGCGCTCGGTTCCCCGGCCGCCTTCGGCGCCGTGGCCGGCCACAGCGTCGGTGAGATCACCGCCGCCGCGTACGCCGGTGTGCTGTCCGACGCCGACGCGCTGTCGCTCGTCCGGACCCGTGGGCTCGCCATGGCCGAGGCCTCCGCCGTCACCGAGACCGGCATGGCCGCGGTCCTCGGCGGTGACCGCGACGTGGTCGTGGCCCACCTGGAGAAGCTGGGGCTGACGCCGGCCAACATCAACGGCGCGGGCCAGATCGTGGCCGCCGGCACGATGGAGCAGATCGAAGCTCTGCAGGCCGACAAGCCCGAAGGCTCCATGAAGGTCGTCGCCCTCAAGGTCGCGGGCGCCTTCCACACGCACCACATGGCCCCGGCGGTCGCCACCCTGGAGAAGGCCGCGGAGGCCCTCACCCCGGCGGACCCGGCGCTGAAGTACGTTTCGAACAGGGACGGCCTCGTCGTCGCCACGGGCGCCGATGTCGTCGCCCGCCTGGTCGGCCAGGTCGCCAACCCGGTCCGCTGGGACCTGTGCATGGAGACGTTCGCCGAGCTGGGCGTCACGGGGATCATCGAGCTCTGCCCCGGTGGCACCCTGACGGGTCTGGCCAAGCGCGCGCTGAAGGGCGTACCGAGCGTGGGTCTGAAGACCCCGGACGATCTCGACAAGGCCGCGGCGCTCATCGCCGAACTGACGGCCTGAGAGAAGGAGCCCACACAGCATGTCCAAGATCAAGCCGGCCAAGGGCTCCCCTTACGCCCGCATCCTCGGTGTCGGCGGCTACCGCCCGACCCGTGTGGTGCCCAACGAGGTCATCCTCGAGACCATCGACTCGTCCGACGAGTGGATCCGCTCCCGCTCCGGCATCGCGACCCGGCACTGGGCCTCGCCCCAGGAGACCGTCGCCGCGATGTCGGTGGAGGCCTCGGGGAAGGCGCTGGCCGACGCCGGTGTCGCCCCGGAGCAGATCGGTGCCGTGATCGTCTCGACGGTCTCGCACTTCAAGCAGACTCCGGCGATCGCGACCGAGATCGCGCACCGGATCGGCGCGGGCAGGCCCGCCGCCTTCGACATCTCCGCCGGCTGTGCCGGATTCGGCTACGGCCTGACCCTGGCCAAGGGTCTGGTGGTCGAGGGTTCCGCGGAGTACGTCCTCGTGATCGGCGTGGAGCGGCTCTCGGACCTGACCGACCTGGAGGACCGCGCGACGGCCTTCCTGTTCGGTGACGGCGCCGGCGCCGTGGTCGTCGGTCCCTCGGACGTGCCGGCCATCGGCCCCACGGTGTGGGGTTCGGAGGGCGACAAGTCCGAGACGATCAAGCAGACCGTGCCGTGGGACGAGTACCTCGGCAAGGACGGCGGCGAAAAGTTCCCGGCCATCACCCAGGAGGGTCAGGCGGTCTTCCGCTGGGCCGTCTTCGAGATGGCCAAGGTGGCCCAGCAGGCGCTCGACGCCGCCGGGATCACCGCGGATGACCTGGACGTCTTCATTCCGCACCAGGCGAACATGCGGATCATCGACTCGATGGTGAAGACTCTGAAGCTGCCGGAGCACGTCACGGTCGCCCGTGACGTGGAGACCACCGGCAACACCTCGGCCGCCTCGATTCCGCTCGCTATGGAGCGGCTCCTGGCGACCGGAGCGGCGAAGAGCGGCGACACCGCGCTCGTCATCGGCTTCGGGGCGGGACTCGTCTACGCCGCGACGGTCGTTACCCTCCCCTAGGGCCGGGATACACATCCCGCCCTGTTCCACCCCAGTTAGCTATAGAAGGAGCGCCACATGGCCGCCACGCAGGAAGAGATCGTCGAGGGTCTCGCGGAGATCGTCAACGAGATCGCCGGTATCCCCACCGAGGACGTCGCGATCGAGAAGTCCTTCACCGACGACCTGGACGTCGACTCGCTCTCCATGGTCGAGGTCGTCGTCGCCGCCGAAGAGCGCTTCGACGTCAAGATCCCGGACGAGGACGTCAAGAACCTCAAGACGGTCGGCGACGCCGCCGAGTACATCCTGAAGCACCAGGCTGCCTGAGCCTGACGAGCGTTTGTCGCCACCTGGCGGTGGCGCCGTGACAATTCAGCACCCCCTGAGACGTGGAGAAAGAATTCCTGTGAGCCCGACCAATCGCACCGTGGTCGTCACCGGTATCGGCGCAACCACTCCGCTGGGTGGCGACAGCGCTTCGACCTGGGAAGGTCTGCTTGCCGGCCGTTCCGGCGTCAAGCCCCTGGAGGGCGAGCGCTTCGCCGAACTCCCGGTACGCATCGCCGCTCGGGCCGCCGTCGACCCGAGTGAGGTCCTGCCCCGGCCGCTGGCCCGCAAGCTGGACCGCTCGGCGCAGTTCGCCGTCATCGCGGCCCGCGAGGCGTGGGCCGACGCCGGCTACACCACCCCGGCCGGCGAAGAGACGGAAGAGGGCGCGTTCGTTGCGCCCGAGCGTCTGGGCACCGTGATCGCCTCCGGCATCGGCGGTGTCACCACCCTGCTCGACCAGTACGACGTCCTGAAGGACAAGGGCGTGCGCCGGGTCTCCCCGCACACCGTCCCCATGCTCATGCCGAACGGCCCGTCCGCCAACGTCGGCCTGGAGGTCAACGCCCAGGCGGGCGTGCACACTCCGGTCAGCGCCTGCGCGTCCGGCGCCGAGGCCATCGGCTACGCCGTCGAGATGATCCGTACCGGCCGTGCCGACGTGGTCGTGGCCGGCGGCACCGAGGCGGCGATCCACCCGCTGCCGATCGCCGCGTTCGCCAACATGATGGCGATGTCCAAGAACAACGAGAACCCCGAGCAGGCTTCCCGCCCGTACGACAAGGCCCGTGACGGCTTCGTACTGGGCGAGGGCGCGGGCGTCGTCATCCTGGAGTCCGCCGAGCACGCCGCCGCGCGCGGCGCCCGGGTCTACTGCGAGGTGCTGGGCCAGGGCCTGTCCGCGGACAGCCACCACATCGCGCAGCCGGAGCCGACCGGCCGCGGTGTCGCGGCCGCGGTGCAGAACCTGCTCGACAACACGGGTCTGGACCCGGCCGAGCTGGTCCACCTGAACGCGCACGCCACGTCGACCCCGCAGGGTGACACGGCCGAGCTGAAGGCCCTGCGCAAGGTGCTGGGCGACGACCTCGACCACATCGCGATCTCCGCGACCAAGTCGATGACCGGTCACCTGCTGGGCGGCGCGGGCGGTATCGAGACCGTCGCGACCGTGCTGGCGCTGTACAACCGGCTGGCCCCGCCGACGATCAACGTCGACGACCTCGACGAGGACATCGACGCGGACATCATCGTCGGCGAGCCGCGCAAGCTGCCGGCCGACGGCCCGATCTCCGCGATCAACAACTCCTTCGGCTTCGGCGGTCACAATGTGACCCTGGCCTTCCGCACGGTCCAGTAACCGCGCGGCAGACATGAGAAGGGCCCACCCGGATTCACCGGGTGGGCCCTTCTCATGTCTGCCGCGGGCTCGGGCCGGGCGGCTCGGGCCGGGCGGCTCGGACCGGGCGGCTCGGACCGGGCTCAGACCACCTGGTGGAGCCAGCGGACCGGGGCACCCTCGCCCGCGTAGCGGAAGGGCTCCAGTTCGTCGTCCCACGGCTTGCCGAGCAGTTTGGCGATCTCCGCCTCCAGGTCGGTCTCGCCGCGCGCGGACCGGGCGAGGGCGGCACGCAGCCGGTCCTCCGGGATCAGGATGTCGCCGTGCATACCGGTGACGGCGTGGAAGATGCCGAGCTCCGGGGTGGAGCTGTAGCGCTCGCCCTCGGCGTTCGGGCACGGTTCCGCGGTCACCTCGAAACGCAGCAGGTGCCAGCCGCGCAGCGCGGAGGCGAGCTTCGAGGCGGTGCCCGCTTCGGCCTGCCAGGAGAACTCCGCTCTCCAAGTGCCGGGAGAGGCGGGCTGTCTGATCCAGTCGAGGTTCACCCGCACCCCGAGCACCCCCGCAACAGCCCATTCCACGTGCGGGCAGAGCGCGCGCGGTGCGGAATGCACGTACAGAACTCCACGTGTCGTCACCGGGACCTCCAGTGTGGGACGAGGTCGGGAATAAACTCCAGAAAACGGACAGTATGTGACGTGATGTAATGTAACGGAAATTATTTGACATTGCGCTACGGGACCTGCGGCCGAAACGCCACGGGAAAAAGCTACCGTGCGCCAGGGGTCATGGTGTGACGTACGGTCGCTCCGAACCCGGTAAACACAGAGCTTTCACTCAGCAGGACCCCCCGAACGACACGGGGGCGACAAGGAGGGTCCCTTCCCATGCGCACCACCGCTGCGCGCCGCCGCGCGCGCCGGACTCTCGCGGGCGCGGGCACGGCGGTCGTGCTGCTGGCCGGGGCGGCCACCGGGTGCAGCTCGGGCGGGTCGACCGAGCAGGGCGGCGAGCGCGGGGCACAGAGCGCACCGCGCTGGAACACGGCGCCCGCCTCGATCGCGGCCGTGGGCGACTCCATCACGCGCGGGTTCGACGCCTGTTCGGTGCTGGCCGACTGCCCGGAGGTCTCCTGGGCCACCGGGAACGACCCGGCGGTCCGCTCCCTCGCCACGCGGCTGCTCGGGGACGCCGAGGCGCCCGCCCGGAGCTGGAACTACGCGGTGACCGGCTCGCGGATGGCGGACCTGCCGGCCCAGCTGGCGGGGGCCGCCGCGCACAAGCCCGACCTGGTCACGGTGATGGTGGGCTCGAACGACGCCTGCCGGCCCACGGCTTCGTCGATGACCCCGGTGGCGGACTTCCGGGCCGGATTCGAGAAGGCTCTCGCGGAGCTGCGGACCGCCTCCCCCGCCTCCCAGGTGTACGTCTCCAGCGTGCCGGACCTGCAGCGGCTGTGGGAGCAGGGCAAGGACCTGCCGATGGTGCGGCAGGTCTGGAAGCTGGGCATCTGCCAGTCCATGCTCGCCGATCCGCTGTCGGCGGCCACGGGGGCGACGGCCCGGCGCGAGCAGGTGCGGGCGCGGGTGGTGGAGTACAACGAGGTGCTGCGCGAGGTCTGCGGAAAGGATCCGCTGTGCCGCTACGACGGCGGCGCGGTGTTCCAGTACCCCTTCGCCGCGGATCAGTTGAGCCGCTGG
This sequence comes from Streptomyces avidinii, assembly GCF_045161815.1. Classification (NCBI taxonomy): domain Bacteria; kingdom Bacillati; phylum Actinomycetota; class Actinomycetes; order Kitasatosporales; family Streptomycetaceae; genus Streptomyces; species Streptomyces avidinii. The sequence goes on along the minus strand of NZ_CP108863.1, from coordinate 5,915,627 downwards.
GACTGGTTCCATCCGGGCAAGGACGGGCAGGCGCGGCTCGCGGAACTGGCGCACCGCCAGGTGACGGCGGCCGAGCCGCCGCGTTGACGCTCCGCTGCGGAAAGGGTCCGGGGGCGGGTGTCAGGGCCCGCCCCCGGACCGGTTTTCAGGGGTGACTTCCGGCCATACGGTGTGTCACGCGATGTCGAGCGTCGCGGTCAGCCGGGTGTCACCGTGCGAGTGGCTCACGCGGACCTCGTAGGCGCCGCCGATCCGCCGCCAGCCGCGGGCCTCCTCGTCCCAGATCTCGAAGGCCCGGGCGGGCAGCGGGATCTCGGTCTCGACGCTCTCGCCGGGGCCCGCCACGACGCCCGCGAAGGCGGCCAGCCAGCTCGCCGGGCGCTCCACACCGTCCTGCGCGGGCGCCAGGTAGACCTGGACGACCTCGCGGCCGGACCGGGTGCCGGTGTTGGTGAGACGGACCCGGACCGTGTCGGCGGTGGCCTCCAGGGACTCGTAGGTCCACTCGGTGTAGCCGAGGCCGTGCCCGAAGGGGTAGGCGGGGGTCACGGCGTGCTTCTCGTACGCCCGGTAGCCGATGAAGAGCCCCTCGCGGTAGTCCAGTCGCCCGTCGGTGGGGACCACCTCGGTGACGGGCGCGTCCGAGAACCGCGCGGGCCAGGTGGTGGGCAGCCGCCCGCCCGGCTCCGCGTCGCCGAGGAGTACGTCGGCCAGCGCGGCCCCGCCCTCCTGCCCGGGGAACCAGGTCAGCAGGACGGCGGCGACGTCCTCGCGCCACGGGAGCTCCACCGGGGAGCCCGCGTTGACGACGACCACCGTGTTCGGGTTGACGGCGGCGACGGCGCGCACCAGGTCGTCCTGGCGGCCCGGGAGGGCGAGGTCCTGCCGGTCGAAGCCCTCGGACTCCACGCGCTCGGTGGTGGCGACGACCACGACGGCGGTGTCGGCCTCGCGGGCGGCGGCCACGGCCTCGGCGATCAGCTCGTCGGCGTCGCGCCGCGGGCCGAGGTGGAGCAGCGAAAACATGATCGCTCTGAGCGGCAGCGCGGTCATGTCGGGGACCTGGAAGGTCAGTGACACCTCGACCGGCTCGCCCGCGGTGAGGGTGACGCGGGCCCGCTCGTTGGGGGCGCCGAAGAAGGCCTCGAAGGGGTCGGCCTCGTTGCCCATCTCCTGGACGCCGCTCCACAGGCTCTCGCCGCCGACGGCGAGGGCGAAGGCGCCGAGTCCGCGGGTGCCGAAGGCGTGCTCGCCGCTCTCCCGCGGCACGAACGTACCGCGCACCTCGATGCTCGCCATGGTCTCGTACGTGGCCCCCGCGGGCAGGTCGTCGCCGATCCACTGGACCTGGCCGGACGGCAGGCCGCCCTCGCCGAGGACGGCGCCGGAGGCGTCGCGGCAGACGGCGTGGAGCTCGAAGCCCTGACCGGCGGGGGTGAGTTCGTCGGAGGGGTCGGCGCCGACGCTGTAGGTGAGGGCGCCGTCGGGCAGAGCCGCGGTGAGCCCGTCGAGCGGGGAGACGATCCGCTCGGGGAAGACGGTGGCGCTGCCCCCGCCGAGGACGCGGGCGTCGCGGGCGGCGGCGCCCGCGAGGGCGACGGTGCGGCCGGCGTCGAGCGGCAGCGCCCCCGCGTTGCGGACCAGGACGAAGCCGCGGGCGGCGAGCTCGCGGGCCAGCGCCTGGCCGTCGATCGGGGCCGGGGCGCTCTCCACGGCGGCGGGGGCGCCCTCCAGGACGCCGACGCGGGCGGCGAGGCGCAGGACGTTGCGCACGGCCTCGTCCACGGCGGACTCGGGGACCTCCCCGGCGCGGACGGCCTCGGCGAGGGCGGGGCCGTAGACGGTGGTGGGGCCGGGCATGGCCACGTCCATGCCGCCTCGGATGTCGCCGGTGGTGGAGCGGGCGGCCATCCAGTCGGAGACGTTGCAGCCGTCGAAGCCCCACTCGGCGCGCAGGACCTCGTTCACCAGGTACTGGTGCTCCGTCATGGTCGTGCCGTTGACCCGGTTGTAGGCGGTCATGATGCCCCAGGGGTGGGCATTGGCGACGATGGCCTCGAAGGGCGCGAGGTACAGCTCGCGCAGCGGGCGCGGGGCGATGACGCTGTCGACGGTGAACCGGTCGGTCTCGGCGTCGTTGCCGACGTAGTGCTTGACGGTGGTGCCGACCCCGCCGTCCTGGACGCCGTTCACGTAGCCGGAGCCGACGACGCCGGTGAGGTACGGGTCCTCGGAGTAGCACTCGAAGTGCCGGCCGCCGAGCGGGGAACGGTGCAGGTTGACGGTGGGCGCGAGGAGGACGTGGACGCCCTTGCGGCGGGCCTCCTGGGCGAGGAGCCGGCCGGCGCGGCGGGCGAGCTCCGGGTCCCAGGCGGCGGCGAGCGCGGTCGGGGACGGCAGGGCGATGGACGGGTCGTCGGCGGTCCAGCGCACGCCGCGGACCCCGATGGGGCCGTCGGACATGACGAGGGACTCCAGGCCGATCGAGGGGACGGCGGGCAGGGACCACATGTCCTGGCCGGCCAGGAGCCGGGTCTTGGTGTCGAGGTCCAGTTTGCCCAGCGCCGCCTCGACGGCGTCGTTGCGTGACTGCTCGCGGACCTGATCGGCATCGGTCACGGCCGTGCCTCCTCGTTGAGTGCGGTTGCTCGGTGCGGTGCCCCCATCGTGGACCTGATACCTGTTGAACGGTAGGGTTCGTAATCTGTTCGTGATATTCGAATGCCGTACGGTCCTGTGAGCAGGGCCTGAACGGGAAGGGGTGCCGGGGAGATGGTCAGGGCGAGGAGCGAGGAGCGCCGCGGGGAGATCGTCCGCGCCGCCGTCGAGGTCATCGCGGAGCGCGGCTACCGGGGCGCGTCCCTGGCCACCGTCGCCGAACGCGTGGGCCTGACCCAGCAGGGGCTGCTGCACTACTTCCCGACCAAGGAGGCCCTGCTCGTCGCGGTGCTGGAGGAGCGCGACCGCTGGGACACCGGCGGCGGCTCGCGCTCCGCGGCCGGCACCTGGCGCCTGGACCTGCTCGCCTCGCTGGTCGAGTACAACGCCATGCGCCCTGGCATCGTGCAGACCTTCTCGGCACTGCTGGGCGAGAGCGTCACCGACGGGCACCCCGCCCGGGAGTTCTTCACCGAGCGCTACGCCCAGGTCCGCTCGGAGATGGCGGCGGTACTGCGCGCCGAGTTCGGCGACCACCTCCCCTCGGGCCTCACCCCGGAGCAGGCGGCCCCGCTGCTGACGGCGGTCATGGACGGCCTCCAGTACCAGTGGCTGCTGGCCCCCGAATCGGTGGACATGCCCGCCGCCTTCCGCTCGTTCCTGATCCTGCTGCGAGGGCCGGAGAAGACGACCTGGGGGCGGATGCCGGACAGGGGGTGACGGGCCATCGGGGCGCCCATCCGGCCGAGGCCGAGAAACGCGATCTTCAGTGCTGTGTCCATGCCCTCGACGCCAGATAGGCACACTCATGCGACAGGCGAATGTCTAGCATGGCCGCCATGCCCACTTCGCACAGCCTGTACGAGGTCTTCCTGCACGTGGCCCGCCTGGCCTCCTTCACCGCCGCAGCCCGCTCCCTCGGCTACACCCAGTCCGCGGTCTCCCGGCAGATCCAGACCCTGGAGGACGAATGGGGGACCCCGCTCTTCGACCGCCTCCCCCGCGGGGTCCGGCTGACCGAGGCCGGCCGGATCCTGCTCCCGCACGCCCAGGCCGTCGGCGAGCGGCTGCGCACCGCCCGCGCCGAACTCGACGCACTGCACACCCTCGGCGCCGGCCGGCTGCGCATCGGCGCCATCTCCACCGCCGACGCCGCGCTGCTGCCCCGCGCGCTGGCCGCCTTCCGGGCCCGCCACCCCGGCGTGGCCGTCACCCGTACCGAGGGCCCCTCCGCCAAGCACCTGGCCCTCCTCGCCGCCGGGGACCTCGACCTCGCCGTCGTCGCGGACACCTCCGCGGAGCCGCCCCTCGGCTGCACCCCGCACCACCTGCTCGACGAGCGGATGTACGTGGCCCTGCCGCACGGCCACCGGCTCGCCGGGCGCACCGACGTACGGCTGGCCGAACTGGCCGACGAGGAGTGGATCGCGGCGGACGCCCGGCCGGAGGAGACCCTCATGCACTCCGCGCTGGCCGGTGGCTTCCGCCCGCGCACCGGTTTCGTCGCCGCCGACTGGATCGCCAAGCAGGGCTTCGTCGCGGCCGGGCTCGGCGTCACCCTGGTCCCGGCGCTCGCCGCCTCCTCGGCCCGGGCCGACCTCGCACTCGTCCCCCTGCATCCGGACGACACCCCGCGCCGCCGGGTCTACGCCGCCACCCCGCGCGGGATCGCCCCCTCCCCCGCCGCCCTCGCCTTCCTGGCCCTGCTCAGGGAGGCCGCGGCCGGGCTGGCATCCTGACCGGGTGAAGATCGCCGCAGCGCAGCTGACGTGTACCCCCGCCGATGTACGGGCCAATGTCGCCCGGGCCGCGGAACTCGCCGCCGAGGCCCGTGAACAGGGCGCCGGGCTGGTGGTGTTCCCCGAGCTCGCGCTGACCGGGTACGAGCTCGCCGCGCTGGCCGCCGACCCGGGCCTGTGGACGGCCGCCGACGACCCCCGGCTGGATCCGCTGCGCTCCGCCGGGATCGCCACCGCGGTGAACGTCGCCCTGCCCACCGGCGGCCCGCGCCCCGCCATCGCGACCCTGGTCCACGACGCGGACGGCGCGCACGTGACGACGTACGCGAAGCAGCACCTGTACCGGCACGAGCAGGACTTCTTCCGGGCCGGTGAGGGCGACGGGCGCTTCGAACTCGGCGGGATCCGTTTCTCCCTGGGCGTCTGCTACGACAACCACTTCCCCGAACTGCCCGGCCGGGGCGCGGCCGACGGCTGCCGGGTCCACCTGGCGAGCTCCCTGTACGGGACGGGCGACGGGATCCACGAGCGCGCCACCGTGTACCCGGGGATCGCGCGGGAGCACGGCGTGTACGTGGTCCTCGCCAACCACGTCGGCCCGGCGGGCCCGTGGACCGGCTGCGGCCGGGCGGCCGTGTGGGCCCCCGGCGGGGCCCTGCTGGCGGAGGCGGACGACCGTACGCCCTCGGTGGTGACGGCCTCGGTCGGGACGGCCCGGTCCTGACGGCCCCCGGTGTGATGAGGTGGGCGCCATGAGCGACTTCGAGACGATCACGGTGCCGGAACGCCTCCACGGATATCCGGGGGTGGCCTTCGGCGGCTACGTGGCGGGCGTGCTGGCCGCCCGCGCCGCGGCGAAGAGCGTGCGGGTGGACTTCCGGCGGCCCGTGCCGACCGGGGCTCCGGTCCGGCTCGCCGCGACCGCGGACGGCGGCTGCGAGCTGACAGCCGGCGAGCTGCTGCTGGCCGTGGCGAGCCCCGCCGAAGCGCCTCCCGCGGACTCCCCCGGAGCCCCCTCCTGGGACCGCGCCGTGGCAGCTGCCGAGGCCTTCCGGGCGGACCCGCCGGAGGGCCAGGCCGACTGCTTCGGCTGCGGCCTGGACCGGACGCCCGCCACCGGGCTGCGCCTGCACTGCGGTACGGTGCCGGGCCGCGAGCTGGTCGCCGCCGCCTGGACCCCCGCGCCCGAACTGGGCGGCGCGGACGGGCTGCTGCCGCCCGAGCTGGTGTGGGGCGCGCTGGACTGCCCCGGGAACGCGGCCGGCCGGCTGCTCGACGGCCGCGGGGCCGGTGCGGTCACCGCCGCGCTGGGTGCCCGGCTGCTGCGGCCGGTACCGGTGGGCGAGGGGCTCGTCTCGTACGCCTGGATGCTGTCGGCCTCGGGCCGCAAGTACACCGTGGGCACGGCCCTGGCCACGGCCGACGGCGAACTGTGCGCCGTCGGCGAGGCGCTGTGGGTGGAGCCGCGCCCGCGCCCGTAACGGCTCACGCGGAATCGGGCAGCAGGTGCTTGCTGCCCCACATCCCGAGGGGTTCCAGGGCCGCGTTCAGGTCCTGGCCCAGCGGGGTCAGGGAGTACTCGACGCGCGGCGGAACCTCGTCGTACACCTCGCGGTGCACGATGCCGTCGGTCTCCAGCTCGCGCAGCTGGGCGGCGAGCACCTTCTCGGATACGCCCGGGACGAGCCTGCGCAGTTCACCGAACCGGCGCGGGCGCTGATCGAGCTCCCACAGGAGCGACACCTTCCATTTGCCGTCGATCACGGACATCGCCGCCGCGATCCCACAGTGATCCGCACCGGGCCTTCGTGTCACCGCCATCGCACACCCCTCCCCACCTGCTCGCTCACCTCGGGGTAACCACCCACTCCGAAGTGCGTACTTGAGCGCTTCCACGCCTGCCACCAGGCTAATCGTCATGACCGACACCACACCGCAGAGTTCCCTCACCCTCCTCGGCCTGGGCGACATGGGCACCGCCCTCGCCCGCACCTGGCTCGCCGCCGGGCACCCCCTGACCGTCTGGAACCGCACCCCCGCCAAGGCCGGGGCACTGGCCGCCGAAGGGGCCGTCGCCGCCCCGAGCGCGGCCGCGGCCGTCGCCGCGAACCGGCTGGTCGTGGTCTGCCTGCTGGACGACGCCAGCGTCGGCGCCGCCCTGGACGGCATCGACCTGGCCGGCAAGGACCTCGTCAACCTCACCACCGGCACCCCGGCCGAGGCGCGCGCCCGGGCCGCCTGGGCCGAGGAGCGCGGTGCCCGGTACCTGGACGGCGGGATCATGGCCACACCGACGATGATCGGCGTCCCCGAGGCCGGCGGGTACGTCTTCCACAGCGGTTCGCGCGCACTCTTCGATGCCCACCGGGCCGTTCTGGCGGTCCCGGCCGGGGCCCGTTTCGTCGGCGAGAACCCCGGGCACGCCGCCCTGCACGACGTGGCGCTGCTCAGCGCGATGTGGGGGATGTTCGCCGGCATCTCGCAGGCCTACGCGCTGATCGAGGGCGAGGACATCGCCCCGAAGGACCTGGCTCCGCTGCTGTCCGAGTGGCTCGGCGCGATGGGCTTCTTCGTCGGCAACGCGGCCGAGCGGCTGACCTCGCGGGACTTCACCTCGGGGGTGGTGTCCAACCTGGCCATGCAGGTCACGGGCAGCGGCACCATGCTGCGCACCGCCGAGGAGCAGGGCGTCAGCACCGAGCTGATCTCCCCGTACGTGGACCTGCTGCGGCGCCGGCTGGCCGCGGACCCGGCCGCGCACGGCGGGGAGGACACCACCGGGGCCATCCTGCTGCTCAAGCGGTAGCCGACCGGGGGTCAGGGCCGGAGCCCGGACCGCGGCCCGGCGGTTACGAGTACGCGGGCGGCGGCGGTCCGAAACCCGCGGGGGTGGTTTCGGCAGCCGGAGCCTCGTCGGTCCGCATGAGGTCGCGCGCCATGAGGGTGGCCCCGGCCACCGCTCCCGGCATCAGGAACACCGCGACGAGCGGCACCAGGAAGGCCAGCACCAGCGGCACCCCGAAGCCCAGCACCAGCATCCGCCGCGAGCGCATCAGTGCCAGCCGGTCGGGCAGTTCCACCTTGCGCCGCTGGAGGGCCACGGCGGTGAGCTCCTGGGTGAGGAAGTATCCGGAGACGCAGAACCCGAGCACCGGGATCACGGTCTGCCCGATCACCGGGACGAACCCGAGGGCGAACAGCAGGATCCCGTACAGCAGCACCCGTGCGAGCACCTTGACGCTGTCCCGGGCCGAGACCCACAGCTCCAGCCAGAGCGGGAGCCCCGACTCGGGGACCTCGCCGCCCTCGCTGCGGTCGACCTGCTCCGAGAGGGACTCGTAGAACGGCTGGCCGATCAGCAGGGTCACGGCGGTGAAGGTGATCACCGCGACGAAGAGCCCCAGGCCGAAGAGCAGGGTGGTCAGGAAGCCGCGGAAGAGCGCGAGCCACGGCGAGGACCAGCCGTCGGCGAAGGGGGTGGCCCAGGCGGTCAGGTCGTCGGCCCCGTAGCCGAGCCCGATCAGGGCGCCGGCGTAGAGGACGAACGCCACGAGCCCGGGCAGCAACCCGAAGCCCAGCCACCGGCCGTGCCGGAACACCCATCGCTGTCCGGCCAGCAGATACCGGAAGCCCCCCGCAAGATCACGCATGGGGCCAGTTTACGGCGAAGGCCGCACCCCGGTCGGGGTGCGGCCCTCGCGCTGCGAGCGCCGGATCAGACGGCGAGCTCGACGGTGATGTTGCCGCGGGTGGCCTTGGAGTACGGGCAGACCTCGTGGGCCTTCTCGATGAGCTCCTTGGCGGTGGCGGTGTCCACGTTCGGGATCACGGCGGAGATCTTGACGATCAGACCGAAGCCCTCGTCGTTCTTGCCGATGCCGACCTCGGCGGTGACCGTGGAGCCGGATATGTCGGCGTTCACGTTCTTCGCGACGACGCCCAGGGCGCCCTGGAAGCAGGCGCTGTAGCCGGCGGCGAACAGCTGCTCCGGGTTGGTACCGGCGCCGCTGCCACCGAGCTCCTTCGGCGGGTTCACGACGACGTCGAGCTGGCCGTCGTTGGTCGCGACGCGACCGTCACGGCCGTTCTCCGCGGTGGCGACAGCGGTGTAGGCGACGTCGGACTGGTGGATGGACATAAAGGAAAATCCTCCTGGTAATCGCCGTGACTCGCGCCCACGATCACGACGGTGTGCAGTGAGCCTAGCCGGTGAAAGAAACGATCATCTTTCCGGTGTTCTCGCCGCGGAGCATGCCGAGGAAGGCGGAGGTCGCGTTCTCGACGCCCTCGACGACCGTCTCGTCGTAGCGCAGCTCACCGGAACGCAGCCATCCGGCGACGTCCTGGACGAACTGCTGCTGCAGTCCGGCGTGGTCGTTGACGAGGATGCCCTGCAGGCGCAGGCGCTTGCCGATGACCTGCATCAGGTTGCGCGGACCGGGGGCGGCCTCGGTGTCGTTGTAACCGGCGATCGCGCCGCAGAGGGTGGCCCGGCCGTTCACCTTCATCGAGGAGATGGCGGCCTCCAGGTGATCACCGCCGACGTTGTCGAAGTAGACGTCGATGCCCTCGGGGGCCGCGGCCGGCAGCTGCTCGGCGACGGGGCCGTTCTTGTAGTTGAAGGCGGCGTCGAAGCCGTACTTCTCCGTGAGCAGCGTCACCTTGTCGTCCGAGCCGGCGGAGCCGATCACCCGGGACGCGCCCTTGATCTTCGCGAACTGGCCGACGAGGCTGCCGACCGCACCGGCGGCGCCGGAGACGAAGACGGAGTCGCCCTCCTTGAAGGAGGCGACCTCGAAGAGGCCGGCGTAGGCGGTCAGGCCCGGCATGCCGAGAACACCGAGGTAGGCGGAGAGCGGGGCGAGCGAGCCGTCCACCTTGGTGGCGTGCGCGGCGTCGAGGTCCGCGTACTCGCGCCAGCCGAGGTGGTGCAGGACGTGGTCGCCGACGGCGAAGCCCTCGGCGGAGGAGGCCACGATCTCGCCGACCGCGCCGCCCTGCATCGGCTCGTCCAGCTGGAACGGCGGGATGTACGACTTCACGTCGTTCATGCGGCCGCGCATGTACGGGTCCACGGACATGTGCAGGTTGCGCACGAGGATCCGGCCGGCTGCGGGCTCGGCGGACACGGGCACCTCGCGCAGGGCGAAGTCCTCGGCGACGGGCCAGCCCTGCGGGCGACGGACGAGGTGCCACTCGCGGCTGACGGCGGGGATCTGGGACATGCGACGCTCCTGGTCAGAACGAAATTGCTTCACTAGGTGAAACAACCATGCGCCTAGATATTTCATGTTGTCAAGTAAATGGGTACGCTGGTTCCATGCCCAGTCGTCGCGTAGACCCAGTGACCATCGAAGTCGTCGAACTCATCGGCGACGTCGTGGCCAGGTATCACATGGAGTACGAGCACGCGGCCGCCAGCCACCAGCTCACCGGCGCCCAGGCCAAGGTGCTGAACATGCTCTCGCTGGAGCCCATGCCGATGCGGCGCATCGCACTGAAGCTGCGGTGCGAGCCCTCGAACGTGACCGGCATCGTCGACCGCCTGGAGACCCGTGGCCTGGTCGAACGCCGCCCGGATCCGGCCGACCGCCGGGTGAAGCTGGCCGCCCCCACCGAGGAGGGCACACTGACCGCGGAGCGGCTGCGCGAGTCCCTGGACTTCGCACGCGAACCGCTGGCGGGCCTGTCCGCGGAGGAGCGCACGGCCCTGCGGGACCTGCTCAGGCGGATGCTGAGCGAGTAGGCCGGGACAGGGACGGGACTGCCTAGAACCAGCCGCAGAAGATCCAGCAGTCCTTCGTCGGCGAGGGGCTCGGCGACGGGGACGGCGGGGGCGGCGGTGCCTGCGTGCTCGCGGTGGCGCTCTGCGACGGCTTCCCGGAGGCACCTCCCTGTACGGACGACCCCGGGCCGGGAGTACGGGAGGCCGGGCCCGATGTCGCGGGCGCGGGGGCGGACGGGGCCGGACCCGGCTGCGTGACGCCTCCGGAGGGCCCGCCGGCCCCGGCCGTCCTCGTGGCACTGACGGCGGCGGCCTTCGCCGTGGCCTTCACGGAACCCGTGGGCGCCCCGGGCGTCGGCGCGTCCGGCAGCGGAGCGGGCTGCTGCGGCCCGTCGTCGGTCAGCACCACGTTCGCGGCACGGTCGGAGCGCTCCCCGTCGGCGGCCATTCGGGCCACCGCCATCGAGCCCCCGACCGCGATCAGCGCGCCGAGCGCGAGGGTCAGCACGGTCCGGCGGCGGCGCCGGTGCGTGACCCGGCGCCGCGCACCGGCGCGCCGCTCGTTCGGGGCGGACAGCACGACGAGGGAGTCCGCGAACACCTCGGAGAGCTCGGTCGGCATGGTTTGCGACGGGGCTGCGACACCTGGCGCAGCACCCGGCAGCGCGGCGGACGGGGCGGGTATCAGGTACTCGGCGGGCGTTCCGCATCCGGCGCACGCCAGTGCGCCGTTGAGGTGCCTCCGGCATGCGTGGCAGTAGTTCATGGCGCCCGCAGGCTACGTGGTCTGCGGCAACATCCGGATCCCGAGAACGTAAGGATCCTGTGTGGAATCGTTTCCGGCATGACATCTTTCGGGCCGAGCGCATTCCAGTTGGTGCTGTTGCGGCGGATGGCCGACTTCCAGCCGGACCTCGCCGACGAGGCCCGCCGCCGGCTGGGCGCCTCGCTCGCGGACCAGCGGGAGGCGAACAAGCACTGGCAGGCGATGGTCCGCTCGCCCCGCTCCCGCGGGGCGCTGGCCCGGTACCGCTCGGTGCTCGGACCGCCGGAATCCGCCGAGCGGCGCACGATCGGCGATCTGGAGTGCGAGGCGCTCCTGTGGCCGCTGCCGCTCTGGCCGGACCTGCGCTTCGAGGTGCTGGCCGCGCCGGACGGGGCGGTGTGGAACGAGTGGCTGGTACGGGCCCCGGGCGCGCCGGGGCCCGTACTGGAGTCGCCGGACGACCTGCGGCCCTGGTCGGCGACGGTGGACGAGGTCGCGCGGGCCTTCGCCCCGGTCCGCCCGATGGAGGGGACCGCGCCGACCCGCTGGCGCCTGGCCTTCGCCGTACGGGGCCGGCCCTGCGTGGCGGAGTTCACGTACGGCCTGCTCCAGCGCTTCTCCCTCGACGGGCGGACCGGGGCGGGCGGAACCTAGTGCTGTCACAGCACTAGGCCGTCTCTTTCGGATCCTGCCGGGCCCACGACGCCCGGCACCGCACCCGGCCGCGTTGTCGGGGCGCCCGAGTACGTCCAGTACAAGGGCGCCCCTCCGCCTTGCCGGGCACGGCACCGGACGCCGCGGGCCCGGCCGACAAGATCCGAAAGAGACCGCCTAGGAGGCGAGGAAGGCGCGGACCCCCGCCGAGGTCGCGTCGTCGCCGAGCAGGTCGTTGTGCCCCAGGCAGCCGACCGCCGTGTTGGCGGCTCCGGTCAGCCGGACGCTGTCGTCGGGGTTGACGACCTCGTCGCAGTCGGACCAGAAGGTCGCGTACCTCACCGCACCCGGGGTCTCGTCCCCGCCGTTCAGGTTCTTCACGACGTACGACCCGGGGGTCATGTCCCGGCAGGCCTGGTCCCACAGGGCGCAGGCCCAGGCGGTGGAGGTGCCGCGGTTGGGTCCGGCCAGCGAGACCCAGTGGTCCACGGTGGCCCCGCCGCCGCCGAACTTCACGTACCAGCGGCTCACCAGCGAGCCGAAGGAGTGCGCGACGACGTCGACCCTGGCGGCGCCGGTCTCCCGGCGGACCTGGTCGACGTAGGCACCGAGTCGCCCGGCAAGGACCTCGTTGACGGACAGGTGGGTGTCGTAGCCGAAGGAGAACAGCTCGGCGTCCGTGTACCCGGCGGCGCGAAGGTCGCCGCGCAGGGCTCCCCAGACGCCCGGGTCGGCGTTGTAGCCGTGCACGAGGACCACCGGGTTTCGGGCGGCCGCCCGGTCGGCGGCGTGGGCCGGGACGGCTGCGGGCAGCGCGAGACAGAGGGTCAGGAGTGCCAGGAGTGCCGGAAGCGCGCGAAGGGGCAGCAGTCTCTGTCGGGCCGTCAGCATCGAGTCCCCTTTACCTTGTTACGCATGAGTAGCGCGTGCGGTGCGGGCATGGTGCTGCCTGTCGGTACAGAAATCCACCCCCATGCAGCCGCGACGCACCCCCCGGCCGGAGCATCCCAACGGGCCATTAGCCCGAATTGCCCGCGATGATATGAAAAGTGACCGACACTTCCGTCGGTCCTCTTGCGCCAGCGCTCTCGGGAGGATCTGCCGTGACCGTCAGTCTTGAGCAGTTGCGCCGCTGCCACGTCGCCGTCGACCTGGGGGCGGCAAGGACCCGCGTGTACGTCAAGGGCGCCGGCCTCGTGGTCGACGAACCCAGCGTCGCCGCGGTCAACACGCGCACCGGTGCACTCATCGCCGTCGGCTCCTTCGCCGAACGGATGACCGGCCGCACGCCCGACTACATCCGGGTCGTGCGCCCCGTCTCCGGCGGCACCGTCGTCGACATCGAGATGGCCCAGCGGATGCTGCGTCACCTCCTCGGCGAGAAGCTGCGGCGCGCCCTGCGCCGCAAGCCGCGGCTGCGGGCCGCCGCCTGCACCCCGCACGACGCGGATCCGCTCGCCCAGCGGGCCACCGTGGAGACCCTCGTCGGACTCGGCGCCCGGCGCGTCGAACTGGTCGACACCCTGATCGCGGCGGCCGTCGGCTGCGGACTGCCCGTGGAGCAGCCGACCGCCACGATGATCATGGTGTGCGGGGCCGCGGCCACCCAGGTGGCCGTCCTCTCCCTCGGCTCGATCGTCACCGCCCAGCGGATCCCGGTCGGCGGCGAGGCCATCGACCACGCGGTCGTCCAGCACCTGCGCCACGCGCACGAGCTGATGCTGCCCAGCCAGGCGGTCCGGCCGCTCCAGCTGGCCCTCCACGGCAATGGCCTCACCGTCGGCGGCCCGACCTCCACCCTGATCCACGGCCGCGACGTGGCCACCGGACTGGCCCGTTCCGTGCAGGTGGACACCGCCGCCGTACGGGACGCGATCTACACCCCGCTGACCGCCGTCCTGGACGGCATCGGCAAGGTGCTGCGGGACTGCCCGCCGGACCTCGTGGCCGATCTGACGGACCGGGGGATCATGATGGTGGGCGGCAGCGCCCTGCTGCCGGGCCTGGACCAGATGCTGCGGGACGCCACCGGAATGCCCGTCGCCATCGCGGAACGGCCGGACGTGTGCGCCGTACTCGGTCTCGGCGCGATGCTCGAAGGGAAGATCGCCCCGATGGTCCTCAACCCGCTGGCCGAATGACGAACGCCGGGCAGGAGCCCGACGCGAGGCCCGACCGGCCCGACCTGATGCCCGACCGGCCCGACGAGGAGGCGGCGCTCCTTCCGGTGCTGCTGGAAGCCGTCCTCGACGTCGGGTCCGAGCTGGAGCTGCACGCCACCCTCCAGCACATCGTGGAGTCGGCGACCGAGCTGTGCGAGGCCCGGTACGGAGCGCTCGGGGTCGTCGACCCCGAGCGCGTCCTGTTGACCCAGCTGTTCACGGCCGGGCTGACCGAGGAGCAGCGGGCCGCGATCCCGCACCTGCCGGACGCGCGCGCCGGGGTGCTCGGAATCCTCGTCGGCGACCCGCGCCCGCTGCTCCTGGACGATGTCACCCAGGACCCGCGGGCGGCTGGTTTCCCTCCGGGCCACCCGCCCATGAGCAGCCTCCTGGGCGTCCCGATCCGGGTGCACACGGAGGTCTTCGGCAATCTCTACCTCACCGAGAAGCGCGGCGGCGGCCCGTTCACGGACGAGGACCTCGCCCTGCTGCGCGTCCTGGCCTCGCAGGCGGGCATAGCGATCGGCAACGCCCGGCTCTACGAGACCGCGCGCCGCCGGGAGCGCTGGATCGACGGCGCCGCCGCCGTCACCACGGCCCTGCTCGCCGGACGCCCGGCCGCGGACGCCCTGAAGTGCGTGGCCGAACGGGCCCGGCTGCTGGCGGACGCCGCGGCCGGAGTGGTGCTCCAGCCGACCCCCGAGGGCGGCATGGAGATCGTGGCCGCCTCCACGCAGGGGGACCCCGGGGACCTGGTGGGAACGGCGATCGCCCCCGGTTCGCCGGTGCTGGAACAACTCCTCGGCGGCGAACCCGTCTTCATCGACGACTCGGCGACCGACCCCCGGATGACCACGCACGTCCGGGAACGGTTCGGGCCGAGCATGATGCTTCCGCTGCAGAGCGGCGGCCAGCTGATCGGCACCCTGGCCCTGCCCCGCGCCCGCGGCGGCCCCGCGTACGACGCGGTGGACCGGCTGCTCGCCTCGCAGTTCGCCTCGCAGGCCGCGCTGGCCCTCGTACTGGCGGACGCCCAGCACGACCGGGAGCAGCTGGCCGTGTACGAGGACCGCGACCGGATCGCCCGGGACCTGCACGACCTGGTGGTCCAGCGGCTCTTCGCCACCGAGATGATGCTCGAGAGCACCCGGCGGCGGGCCGCGAACGCCCCGTCCGGGGACACCGTCGGCGACGAGCTCAGCCGGGCCGTGGACGAGCTGGACTCCACGATCCAGGAGGTCCGGACGGCCATCTTCGCCCTCCAGCAGCCGCCGACCGACGCCCCGACGACCTTCCGGGGCCGGGTGCTGCGCGAGACGGGCGGGGCGGCCGCCGTGCTCGGCTTCCAGCCGTCGGTGCACTTCGGGGGCGCGGTGGACGCCCTGCTGCCGGACCCGGTGGCGGACGCGCTGCTCGGGGCGCTGCGCGGAGCCCTGGCCGCGGCGCACCGGCGCGGCGAGATCACCTTCATCGACGTGCAGGTGGACGCGGACCCGTCCCGGGTCCGGCTGACGGTGGCGGACGACGGCCGTACCGAGTCGGGCGCGCGCGGCACGACGACGACCTGGGAGTCGGTGCTGTAGGGGGGGAGTGTCCTGCCGATCAGGCCGGTCGGGTGGCAGCGCGCAGCGCGATCCGGGTGTTGGACTGGGCCACCCCCGCCTCCCGTTTCAGCCGGCGGAGCAACCCGTCGAGGACCGCGGGGTCGGCGGCCCGGGCGCGGACGAGGTAGTCGTGCTCGCCGGTGACGTGCACGACCTCGGTGATCCCGGGAAGCTTGGCGACCTGCCGTTCGAACTCCTCGTTGGTGGTGTCCTGGCGCAGGGTGACGTCGATGAAGACGACGAGTCCGCCTCCGGTGTCGGCGGCCGGGTCCACGATCGTGGTGAAGGCGCGGATCACCCCGTCGCGGCGCATCCGTCGCACCCGGTCGGCGGTGGCGTTGGCGCTGAGGCCGACGCGGACCCCCAGATCCCGGTACGAGATCCGCGCATCCTGCTGGAGGATGCCGAGGATTTCCCTGTCGAGGCGGTCCATACCGCGATTCTCGCAGCCGGGGCCGGTATTCGCGCTCATCCCCCGGGCGGCTGGACCGAACCTCGCCCCATGAGCGAACTGATGACACCGGCGCTCGCGGGCGCGGCCGCGGGTCTGGGCGTGGCGATGCCCATGGGGGCGATGAGCGTGCTGCTGCTCCAGGAGGCCATGCGCGAGCGCCGCACGGCCGTGGCCGCCGCCGCGGGAATCGCGGCGGTCGACCTCGGCTACGCGGCCCTCGCCACCGCGGTCGGACCCTGGGCGGCCTCCCACATCTCCCCGGTCGAGGCCTGGGTCCGGCTGGCCTCGGCGGTGATCCTCCTGGCCATCGCGGCCCACGGCCTCCGCGGCGCCACCTCCCCCACCCGGACCGCCGCGGCCGCGCCGGGCTCCCTGGCTTCCCCGGGCCGGACCGCCACATCGGCCGCCCCGGCGCGGCCGGTCAGGGTCTTCGCACGGTATGTCGGTCTCACCGCCCTCAACCCCACCACCGCCCTCTACTTCGCCGCCCTCACCACCGCCCAGGGCGCCACCCTGGGCACCGGCCCGGCCGGAGCCGCGTTCCTCCTCGGGGTCGGCGCCGCCTCCCTCCTGTGGCAGCAGTCGCTCGTGGCGCTCGGCGCCCTCGCCGGTACCCGCATCCCGGACCGCGCCCGCGTCTGGACCTTCCGCCTCGGCTACGGGCTGGTCGCCGCCTACGCCCTCAAGATCGCCTTCCCGCTGCCGACCCCGGGATGAGGCGCCGGGCCCGCTCGGGGGCGACTCGGGGTGGGCTCGGGGAAGCCTCGGGGGCATGCCGGATACGGGCCGATCCCCCGGCTTGAATGATCAGTACATGACCAATCACCCCCTGGGGCGCCGCCGGGCGGCCCTCACCCGGGCCGCCTTCGTCGCCGCTCCCCTGTGCATGCTGGCCTACGGCGCCATCCGGCTCAGCGACCCCGACCACGGCCCGGGCCCCGCCTGGACCGCGGGCCACATCGCGCTGCTGGCCGGGGTGCTGCAGTTCGCCGTGATCCTCCCGGCCCTGCGCCGGCTGACCGGGCCCGCCCGCGGAGCGGCCCGCCTGGGCGCCGGCGCCGCCACCCTCCTCGGCCTGGCCGGCGCCCTGGCGGTCGTCGCCCAGGCCGTCATCGACCTCGTCGTCGGTTTCCGCGCCGCCGACCGTCCGGAGATGGCACGGCTCTTCGA
This sequence comes from Streptomyces avidinii, assembly GCF_045161815.1. Classification (NCBI taxonomy): domain Bacteria; kingdom Bacillati; phylum Actinomycetota; class Actinomycetes; order Kitasatosporales; family Streptomycetaceae; genus Streptomyces; species Streptomyces avidinii. Next base: position 5,898,695 of record NZ_CP108863.1, on the reverse strand, counting down.
GGAGATCCAGAGCCACCCCGGAGTGCTGCCCGCCGTCTACACCGTCGGCCCGATGCTTTTCTACGTCGGCCTCGTCTGGCTCCTGATCCACCTCGCCGTCCAGCGCCGGGTCAGCCCCTGGCGCCCCGTCATGGTGCTGCTGGGCACGGCCACCACCGCCGTCAGCCTCGACCTGCTGCCGCTCGGCGCCCTCTTCTTCACCGCGGCCCTGCTCCCCCTGTCCCTCCCCCTGACCACCCGGCCCGATCGACGGGAACCTTCTAGTGTGACCCCGTGACGACTCGCCTCTCGGCCCGTGCGGCCATCGCCTCCGTGACCGACCCCGGCAGCTTCACCGAACTCCCCGCCCCCCGGCGGGAGTCCCCGCCCGACGGACCCGGCGGCCCGGACGGACCCGACGGACCCGACGGCCCGCTGGAGTGGACCGGCTACGCGGACTCCCGCGCCCGCGCCGCCGCCCGCACCGGCGAGCAGGAGTCCGTGGTCACCGGGACCGCCCGCATCGGCGGTCACGAAACCGCCGTCGTCTCCTTCGAGTTCGGCTTCCTCGGCGGCTCGCTGGGCGAGCGCACCGGGGACCGGCTCGAAGCCGCCTACGCCCACGCCCGCGAGCACCGGCTCCCCCTCGTCTCGCTCATCGCCACCGGCGGCTCCCGGATGCAGGAGGGCATGCTCGCGCTGACCCAGCTCCAGCGGGCGGCCCGTCAGTGCGTCCTGACCCGGGCCGCGGGCCTCCCCCAGCTCGCCGTCCTGCGCGATCCGACCACGGGCGGCGGCTGGGCCACCCTCGGGGCCGGGGCCGACGTCGTCCTCGCGCTCCCCGGGGCCCAGGTCGGCTTCGCCGGGTCCCGGGTGCGCCCGGCCGACGCGGACCCGGTGGCCTACTCCGCCGAGGGCCAGTACGCCGCCGGACACGTGGACGCCGTGGTGGCCGCCGCCGAGCTGCCGGGGACCCTCGCCGGCTGGCTCCGTGTGCTGGCCGCACCCCGCCCCGCCGGGCCGGTCGAGCCGCCGGCGGCGCTGGCCGACGTAGCACCGCCGCGGACCGGCTGGGACGCCGTCCTGCAGGCCCGTCACCCCGACCGGCCGCGCGCCGCCGCGTACCTGGACGCGTACTTCGAGCTCCGCCTGCCGCTCTCGGGGGACCGGGCGGGCGGCACCGACCCCGGCATGCTGTGCGGATTCGGGCTGCGCGAGGGCCGCGCCGTCGCCTACGCCGCCCAGTGCGGCACCGCCACCCGCCCGGCGGGCTACCGTACGGCCGCCCGCGTCGTCCGCCTCGCCGACCGGCTCGGCATCCCGGTGCTCACCCTGGTGGACACCCCGGGCGCGGCCAACGACGCCGCCGCCGAACACGCCGGGGCGGGCGCGGCCATCGCGGACACCTTCGCGGCGCTCGCCGCGGCCACCGTCCCCGTCACCACCCTGCTGATCGGCGAGGGCGGCTCGGGCGGCGCCCTCGCGCTGGCCGCTCCGGGGAACACCTGGGTCACCCCGGACAGCTACTTCTCGGTGATCGCCCCCGAGCTGGCGGCAGCCATCCTCAAACGCCCGCCGGAGGCCGCCCCGGCCACGGCGGACCAACTGCGCATCCGCCCCCAGGACCTGGTGGCCCTGGGGGTGGCACGCGGCATCGTCCCGCCCGGTCAGCCCCGGTAGGCGCCCAGGCCGTGGTTCCGGCGGGCCGGAAGCCGGACGTCCATCCGGTAGAGCCGCGTGACCTGCCGGTCCAGCTCGTTGTCATCGCTGGCCAGCAGCAGCCGTACCCGGCCGAGGCCGTCGTGGTCCGTGACGACCATGCCCTCGATGTTGTCCACCAGCGGGTGGTTCTGCGGCAGCTTCGACGGCGCGCCCAGCGTCGGGCAGTCGTCGAAGTCCCCGATCGCCGTCTTGCGGGCGACCCGCAGGCCGCGGCCCTCGGTCAGCGTCCCCACCGCGGAGGTGTCGGTCGCGCCCAGCGGGTCGGCGACGTACAGCCGCACCGTGATGGCGAACTGCTGCGTGAAACCGCGCTCCAGGACGATCAACCGGCCGTCGCGGGTCGGCGCGAGCTCGACGAGGCCGTGCCCGGCGTCCACGGGGTAGGCGTACTGGCGGCCCGGCCGGAACTCGCCGTCGCGGCCCCGCTCCCAGGTCTGGATCCGCTGGAGGGTCCGCCCCTGCGCGTCCTTGCCGTCACCGGCCAGCGGCCCCTCGACGCCCGCGACCAGGGTGCGCCCTCCGGGCAGCAGGGTCAGCGACTCGAAGGTCTGGTTGGCGGAGGCCCGACCCTGCGGCGCGAGCCGGAGGGCGTCCGGGACCGGCAGGGTGCCCAGCACCTTCCCGTCCCGGCCGTAGCGGCGGACGGTGGGGGCGAGCTCGTCGGTGACCAGGTAGGAGCCGTCCCGGTCGACGACGACGCCCTCCGAGTCGACGGGCTTCCCGGCGCCGTCCGTCAGCGGCAGCCGCGCGGTGGCCCGGGTGTTCGGGGTGTCGCCGCGTCCCACCTTCAGCGAGTACAGCGCCGACCTGTCGGAGACGGCGGCGACCGTGCCGTCCCGGTCGACGGCGAGACCGGAGATGCCTCCGACCAGGCTCCCGTCGAGCGTGGTCTTGTCGAGCGCGAATCGAAAGAAAGCGGAAGGCCCTGAAACAGGAAGGCAACGAACCGGCCAACTTCCCTTCACAACCGGCCGGATCGGGCGAACCGTGCCGGGCCGATCCCCACGTGCCGCCCGAAGTGCCTGGTCAGATGCGCCTGGTCGTAGAACCCCGCCGCCACCGCCGCCTCGGCCGGCCGCACCCCCGCCAGCAGCAGCCGCCGCGCCACCGCCACCCGCCGCGCGGTCAGATACGCGTGCGGCGGCAGCCCGTAGGCCGCCCGGAAGCTCCGGATCAGGTGCGTGGGGTGCGGGTGCCCGAGCTCGGCCGAGGCCTCCTCCAGCGTGATCCCCTCGGCCACCCGCGCGTCGAGCAGCTCGCGCAGCCGTACGGCGACCACCGCGCCCGCCGCCCCCGCCCCCGCCCCGGGGGCCGCGCGCCCGGCCAGCCGCCGGTGCAGCCGCTCTTGTACGAAGGCGAGCCGCGACTGCGCCTCGAGGGGGTCCGGGTCGCGCTCCGCGAGCGCCAGGTGCAGCCCGTGCACCCGCTCGCGCAGCGCCGGATCGGCCAGCGACGGAGTGTCCACGGCGGCTCCGGTGAGCCGCTCCGGCAGCACCGAGGTGTCCAGGTACAGCACGCGCTTGCGGAAGCCCGCCTCGGTCACGGTCCGCCCGTCGTGAGCCACCCCGGGCGGCAGCAGGATCACCGCGTCCGACACCCCGAAACCGTGCCTTTCCCCGTCGAGGGCGAAGTCCACCCGGCCGCCGTCGAGGATCATCAGCGCCCAGGTGTCGTGCACGTGGGCCGGGTACGCGTGCTCGGTGAAGCGGGCGTGGAAGACCTCCGCGATCCCGGGAACCGCCGGCTTCCAGGCGCGGACGGTGCTGCGCGGACGTATCGCGGCCATGTCAGGAACGTACAAGACCGGTCCGCGGGCGGGCCGCCAGGCTGTCCGCATGACGACACACAAGGTCAACATCGCCGAAAAGCTGGCCGGTTTCACCGAGCAGTGGGCCCCGCGGCGCATCGCCCGCGTCAACGACTACGAGGTCAAGGTGGCCCGGATCGAGGGCGAATTCGTCTGGCACACCCACGAGGACACCGACGAGCTCTTCCTCGTGGTCGGCGGCACGCTGACGATCCGCCTGCGCGACGGGGACGTGGTGCTCGGTCCCGGGGAGATGTACGTCGTCCCGCGCGGGGTCGAGCACTGCCCGGCGGCGCGGGAGGAGGCGCAGATCCTGCTCTTCGAGCCGGCCGGCACCGTCAACACCGGCGCCGAGGGCGGGGACCGCACCCGGGAACCGGTGGACGCGTAGCCCGGCCGGTCGTGCCGGGGCCAACCGGCCACCGGCCGATGTACCGTCCGGCCCAGCGGTCCCAGCGACTAGGCCTGCGGGAACCGCGCGTCGTACCGGGCGAAGTTCCGCCACCGCAGGGCGAGCAGACCCAGCACCAGTACGCAGGCCAGCCCGCCGCCCGTGACGGCCACGGTCGGGGAGATCAGGTCGGCGGTGGTCCCGGCGAGGAAGTCGCCGAGCCGGGGCCCGCCCGCGACGACGATGATGAAGACGCCCTGGAGCCGGCCCCGCATGTCGTCGGGGGTGGCGGCCTGGAGCATGGTCGTGCGGAACACCATGGAGGCGGTGTCCGCGTACCCGGCCAGGGCCAAGAAGAACATGCCGAGCCACAGGTTCCGGGTGAGCCCGAACACCGCGACGGCCAGCCCCCAGCCGGCGACGGCCAGCAGGATCGCCAGCCCGTGCCGGCGGATGCGGCCCTGCCAGCCGGAGAACAGCCCGCCGAGCAGCGCCCCGGCGGCCATCGCGGCGACCAGCAGGCCGACGGTGCCGGCGCCCCCGCCGAACCAGAGCCCGGCGATGGCCGGGAACAGCGCCCGGGGCTGCGCGAGCACCATGGCGGCCAGGTCGGAGAAGAAGGTCATCCGGATGTTGGGCCGGGTGCCGAGGAAGCGCAGTCCGTCGAGCACGGAGGCCCTGCCCCGGGCGCCCTCGGCCCGGTCTGGCTTCATCGACGGCAGCTTCCACATCGCGTAGAGCGCGGCGGTGAAGGTGACGACGTCGATCACGTAGGCCGTCCCGTAGCCCGCGAAGGTGACGATGACCCCGCCGAGGGCCGGGCCGACCATCGACCCGAAGGTCATGGTCACCGAGTTCAGGGCGTTGGCGGCGGGCAGCTGTTCGACCGGGAGCAGCCTCGGGATCATGGCGGACCGCGCCGGTCCGGTGAGCGCCCCGCAGACCGCCTGGAGCGCGACGACGGCGTACAGGAACCACACATGGTGGAAGCCGAGGACCGCGGCCACGGCGAGCACGACGGACAGCGCGGCGGCGCCCAGCGAGCTGTAGAGGCCGAGCTTGCGCCGGTCGACGGTGTCGGCGATCGCGCCGCCGTAGAGGCCGAAGACGACGAGCGGGACGAGGGAGAAGAGTCCGACGAGCCCGACCGAGAAGCTGGAGCGGGTGATGTCGTAGACCTGGAGCGAGATCGCGAGGGTGGTCATCGCCTGGCCGACCCAGGAGATGGTTCCGCCGAACCACAGCCGCCGGTAGTCGAGGGATGCGCTCAGCGGGGTCAGGTCGGCGAATATTCGCTGCCAGAGCTGGGGTGGGGCGGTCGTCCGGGTCACAGCGGATGATAACCACCGGCCGTACCGCACCCCCGGGGATTTTCCGCCGCTTCACACACCGGCAACAGCCGCCACACCCGGCTCCGGGCTTTCGGCGCGGGCCGCCATTTGCCGGTAACTCGCCACTATCACCGGACATTTGACCGAATCGACGTGCGCTCCTCACCTCGGCTTCAGCTCATGATGAAAAGACTCGTATGTCCAGGGAGGCGTAGTGATCGAACCTGGCAACAGCACCACGAGCACCGGCACGACGCAGAACACGGTGCCCCCCACCGTTCCCCTCACCGTCGGTGTCGAGGAGGAGTTCCTGCTCGTCGACACCCGCACCTTCCGGGTGGTCCCCGCCGCCCCGCTGGTCCTCGCGACGGCCGGCGGGCTGCCCGGCGAGCTGCACCCCGAGGGCACCCGCTACCAGGTGGAGATATCCACCCCGATAGCCCACTCGGCCGCCACGCTGCGCGCCGAGCTCGCCGCCCTGCGGCGCACCCTCGGCCGGGCCGCCCGGGCCCACGGCTGCCGGCTGCTGGCCGCCCCCTCGCCGGTCGTCGCCGTGGAGGGGCCGCTGCACCTGACCGACGACGAGCCGCGCCAGCGCGAGCAGCACCGCCGCTTCGGCGCGCTCACCGACACGCTGGTCAGCTGCGGCCGCCACATCCACATCGGCACGCTCGACGTGGACACGGCGGTGGCCGTGTCCAACCGGATCAGACCCTGGCTGCCCACGCTGATCGCGCTGGCCGCCAACTCGCCGTTCTGGGGCGGCCGTGACACCGGTCACGCCAGCTGGCGGGCGATGGCCTGGTCGGGCTGGCCCTCGGCGGGCCTGCCCCCGCACTTCACGTCCACGGCCCACTTCCGGCGCTCGGTGCAGACCCTGCTCGGCTCCGGGGCGGCCCTGGACACGAAGATGGTCTATTGGGACCTCCGCCCCTCCGGGCACTGGCCGACGCTCGAGATCCGGGCGCCCGACATGTCCCCGGACATCGACTCGGCCGTCCTCCAGGCCGAACTGGCCCGCGCGCTGGTCTCGACGGCGCTGCGCGAGATCGCCGAGCGGCGCCCCGAGCCGGCCGTACGGGACGACGTACTGCGCCTCGCGCGCTGGCGGGCGGCCCACGACGGACTGGAGGGCTTCGGCCTCGACCCGTACACGGGGACGGAACTCCCCGCGGCGGACCTGGCGGAGGCCCTGCTGGACCTGGTCGCCCCGGACCTGGCCGCCACCGGCGACCTCGACCACGCGGCCAAGACCCTGGCGGGCCTCCTGCGCGACGGCTCGGGCGCCCACCGCCAGCGCGTGGCGTTCGCCCGGCGCCAGGACCTGACGGACGTCCTGCGCCACCTCACGGACGAGACGGAGGACTTCTGACCCGAGCGCCCACCGCAGCCGCAGGTGCCCCGCGCGCACCTGCGGCTGCGACGCCGCGGTGGCCGGAAGCGGACCGGAAGCGGGCCGGGGCTTCCCCCGGCAGCGGCCGCCCGGGTCTCCTGACGGAGGTCCGCGGATGCGGGCGCCGGAGCGAGGGAGGCCGCCATGAGCGGGGAACGAGGACAGTGGGAGCCGGTATCCCGACGGGGTGCACGGCGATGACGGCCGCCGTCGGCCACGATGACGCCCTTCCCTACCGGGAAACCACCTCCGACGCCTACGCGACCACTGCCGCACGCACGTTCGGCGCGCGCCGGCTCGCCGAGGGCATCAGCCTGCTGACAGGGCCCTGCCCCCGCTGCCGGGCGGTGATCTCCGTCCACCTGGTCAACGACGTCCTGCGCCGCGGAGTGCGCCGACGGGCCCGGCAGGCACCGCCGCAGCCGTACCGGACGGTGCGGTGCAACTGCCGGGCCCCGCACCCCGGACGGCCGGAGGGCCTGCGCGGCTGCGGCGCGTACTGGAACGTCCTCGTCGAGCAGCGGAGGCAGCCGTGACGACCGATCCGACGCTGCGCCCGGGGCCTCCCGCGACCCCGGACGACCTGCACCGCGCCCAGTACCAGGAGGAGTTGCTGGAGGGCGGCGAACTGGAGCGCATCCGCTCCGCGGCGCTCGCCTGGCGCAACGGCCTGGCAGGTCTGATCGCCGGCCTGATCGGCTTCGGGCTGGTCAAGGGCCGGTCCGACGTCACCCAGCTGGCACCCGGCGCGGCTGCCGCGGTGGGCGTGCTGCTGGGCCTAGTGACCCTGTTCGGTGCGCTCGCCGCCTGGCTGGTGCTGCGGGCCGCGCACGGCCTGCCCCGGGTGGTCCCGGCCGAGCAGTTGCCCGGCCGGGTGACGCACGAGCACCAGCTGGCCACCGCCGCCGCCCGCGACCTGCGCCGGGGCAGCGCCCTGGTGGTGGTCCACGCGACGCTGCTGATCGCCGCCGTCGCCGTCACCTGGTACGGCCCGGAGCGGGCGAAGCCGCAGGTGAAGGTGGTCACCCCGGACGTCACCGCGTGCGGCACCGTACGGAGCGTCGGCGGGGGAGCGCTCACGGTCCGGACCCGCACCATGGAGATGCGGATCCCGCTCGACCAGGTGCTCGACCTGACGGCCGTGGAGGCCTGCCCGCCCAGGTGAACCGGCGCCCGGGCTCAGCGGCCCATGTGGAGGAACGGGGCCCACAAGGCCGGGAGTTCGTCGCCGAACCGGTCCCGCAGCTCGCGGGTCGCGGCGTGCACCGCCCGGGCCACGGCGTCCGGCGGCAGGTCGTCCTGCCCGGCCACGGCTGCGAAGACCGCCTCGGCGACGTCCGGGATGCTGATCTCGCTGGCCGACCAGACCGAACCGACCACGTCCTGCCAGCCCGCGAACCGCAGCGCGGCGGTCAGGCTGATGGCCTCGTCCATGTTGACCAGTCCGCCGGTCGCCGTGTGGCAGGCCGCGAGGAAGGCCAGCCGGCCGGGGTGCGCGTCCTCCACGAGCCGGGCGATGGTCAGCACCCCGTCGTACAGGACCAGTCCGCCCTGGGAGGGGTCGGCGAGGTCCTGCCGACCGTGGCAGCCGAAGTGCACGTACGGATGGCGGCGCAGCTCCTCCCGGACCCGCTCCTGGCCGGCCCCGGGTCCGTCCAGCGCCGTGTGCCGGTCCCCCGGGAAGAGCTCGGCCAGCCGCTTGGCCTCCGGGACACTCAGGCGCCACAGGCCTTCGGCCTCCGGCACCGTCGCGATGAGCAGCCGGGGCGGGACGCCACCGGGTCCCGGGGGCTTCGTCGCCTCCGGTGCGGGCGCGGCACCGCTCAGCAGTCGCAGCGTGGGCGTGTAGGAGGAGACGGCCCGGTCGATCACGCTCGCTCCGCGGCCCGCCGCGCCGTCGTGGCGTCCGGCGGCGTGCAGCGGTACGAAGGACAGCAGGCTGGTGGGGCACCACCAGATGCGGGGCAGTTCCTGCCCGGACTCGTCCGGCTCGAGGCCGAGCGCCGCCATGACCGGCTCCGCGATCACGTCCCAGGCCCACTCCAGCAGCATGCGGGCGCGGGTCTGCCGGTCCTCGGGCTCGGCCTCCTCCTCGCCGAGGAGCACCCCCAGGTGTCCGGCGAGCAGGTCGACCGCCTCCTCGAAGCGCAGGCCGGGAAGCGGCACCACCCGCAGCCCGGCGGAGGAGACGACGAGCGCGTCGCTGCGCCAGCGGCTGAAGTTGATCAGGACGGCCGGGCCGTCCACCGCCCACCCCGAGACCAGGTCCTCCAAGGTGAGCAAGGGCGGTCCGGCGTCCGAACCGGTGGCGTCCGAACCGGTCAGCGACTGCGCCCAGGTCACGGCACGGCCCCGCTCCAGCAGTTCCACGGCCGCTGCGGGTTCCTGCGCGTGGAGGGCGCACGCGGCTGCGTCCGCCGCCATGCCGGCCCAGGCCCGCCGTGACAGGTGCAACTCCTGGTCGGAGCGTTCCAGCCCGCGGTGGGCGAGTTCCGGCAGCAGGTGCACGGCGGCCCGGTAGCCCTCCAGGGCCGTGGCCCACTCGCCGCGCTCCCCCGCCAGCAGACCCCACTTCTGGGCGGCGTCCAGCCGCGCCCACGGCCGTCCGCCGGTAGCACCGACCGCCTCCCGCCAGGCGGCGACGGCCGTCGCCGCGTCCGCGGCGTCCCCGGTCAGGTCGTAGCGCATCCGTGCGGCGGTGCCCCGGTTGGTCAGGCACTCGGCGTACGTCGGGTGGTCGGCGGACAGCCGCTCCACGATCACCGCGCACGTCTGCAGCGCCTCGTCCAGCAGGTCGGTCCGGGCGAGCAGTTCGCCGGCCGTCATCAGGGATCCCACGTGGTGGTTGAGGAGGTCGATCAGCGCCGGATGCCCCGGCGGGGCGGACCGCACCGAGGTGCGGCCTGCCTCCACCGCCTCCAGCAGCATCGCCCTGCCCTCCGGGGTGGCGGCGCGGGCCCGGCCCGCGTGTGCGAGGACCAGGGCGAGGTTGGACTGGATCGCGGAGTGTTCCGGGTACGAGGGCGGGGTCGTACGGGCCGCTTCCCGGCAGCGTCGCACCGCCTCGTCCAGATCGGCCGCGTCCTCGGACATCTCGTGGAGGAACAGCAGGGCCACGCCCAGCTTCGCCAGGAACTGCTCCCGGTCGGGAGAGCCGGGGCGGGTGCTGTCGCACATCTCCCGCAGCAGGTCGACGCCCCGGATCAGGTCCTCCTTGCGCCCGTTCCGCTTGAACCGGCTGACCAGAGCGCTGGAGACCGTGTCGGCGAGCCACAGGCGCAACTGCGGATCGAGTGCGTCGTCCGCCAGCAGCGGCTGTCCGGTGCCGACCACCTCGTCGAGGAGGGCCGGGTCGCCTTCCTTCTCGTAGACCATCAGCAGGGTGACCAGGCGGTGTCCCTGGGCCAGCACGTGACCGGGATGGTCCTCGGGCACCCGGCCGAGCATGTCCGTCGCCAGCTCCAGCTTGCGGTCCAGGTCGGCGGCGGCCCCGCGGCCGCGGTAGCGCAGGAGCAGCGCGAGCTGCAGGTGGTGTTGGGCAAGTCCGAAACCGGGATCCGCCGGGTCGGTCGCCTCGAGGGCCTCGATCAGCCCGTCGAGCCGCCGGTCGGAAAGCCGCCCCGCCCCCGCTGCGAGGAGTTCGGCCTCCATGCTGCTGCCGTCGTACCGGAGCCGGGCCTGGCGAAGTATGCCGAACAGCTTCCCGATCATGCGTCATCATCCTTACTCGTGCCTGCGGCCGCCGGTGTGCTCCGGCGGCCGCTCGTTCGGAACCGGACCGCTCATCGCTCGATGCGTGCCACTCCGTCGGAGGCGGGGCCGGTGAGCACACCGAGTCTTTTCGCCGTGTTCTGGATGAAGTGGATCGTCAGCAGCAGCACTCCGATGTCATCGAGGTAGACGGGGTCGGGAATCAGGTCGACCGGACTGACGGTGTAGACGAGGGAGGCCCAGAAGGCCACCTTGTTGGACAGGGGGAGGTCCTCGCTGCGCAGCAGCTTGGATATCTTCACGAGCTTCACGGCGAGCACGATCGCAACGCCCAGCATCGCGAGGACCGCGATCGCCAGGACGATCAGCACGCCTGTGGACAGTTCACTCAACCGCTTCTCCTCTGCACCGCGCAGGTGGGAACGGGCCGCGGACGACCCGTTCTCGTACGGTCCATCAGAGGTCCGGTCCTGCTTCCCCCGGCAGCTGCCCGCTGCTTCCGGTGCGCTTCCGGGGCGGTTCCCCACCCGGTGCGCACGGGCCGCGGTCGTAGGCGGTCAGGGCCCCGAAGTCGCCCGCGGTGAGCCAGTCCTGGCCCCGGGGCTTGACCGGGCAGCCGATGAGCGCCAGCCGGTTGGCGACCTTCGAGCGGAAGCCCGGGGAGTCCGAGACGGTGATGTAGTTGAGGCCGCCCAGGTCGGTGACCGGACGCATGTCACCGAACTGGAGGATCACCGTCCGCGTCGGATGGACTGCGAGGGCCATGCCGAGTTCCAGAAGGACGTTGGGGCGCGCCTGGAGGCTGGGGCCCTTCTCGGCCCGCGACTCCCGTCTCTCGTGCAGGTCGGGGTGGAGACCGACGACGTCGTCAGGCGTCAGCAGGACGACGACCGCCCCGGCCAGCGGCAGCGCCCGGCCGATCGCCTCTCCCAGGGACGGGGTGGCCTTCCCGGTCAGGGCCACCAGTTCCTCCCACTCCAGGGGGTTGAGCCCGAGCGCGCGCAGGAAGGTGAAGACCGCGCTGCGGGCCGACTCGTCCCGGCCGTAGACGACGAAGACGTTCCGCGCCGTCTCCGGTTCCGCGGACCCGGTGGTGAGCGGTGGGACGGGGGCGGTACCGGTGCCGGGCTCCGTCGCGCCCGGCACCTCGGGCGCCGGGACGGGGGCGGCCGCGATGCCCGCGCGGGAGGCCGCCGCGGCGAGGTAGGCCACCTCGTCCTCCAGCCGTTCCACAAAGGAGTGGGCCAGCTCCAGGTCGTCGGCGAACGGACCGCCCCGCTCGCACGGCCCCGCCAGGTCGAGCGCCCGGCCGAGGTTGTCGGCGGCGATCTCCGCCGTGCGGCGCATGTCCTGCAGGCCGGAACGCAGCAGCATGGCGTCGCGCCGGTACTCCCGGAGCTGCTCCGCCTTCGCGGGGCGGTCCGCCCCCGGCACCCGTACCTGCGGGACGAGCAGGTCGATCGTCTCCCGGAGCCGCCGCGCCTGCCCGTCACGCTGCCAGACCAGCAGCTGGTAGCGGAGTTTGGCGGCGTGCAGGAGGTAGCGCGCCAGCGGGGGGACGGTGCTGCCGCCGTCGGACCAGATCCACCCGCTGGCCTCCGGGTCGGCGTCCTGCCGTACCGCGAGGACGAACCTGCGCAGCGCGCGCTCGTCGGGTTCGGGCAGGTTCTCCCACAGCGCCAGGCTCGCCGACAGCCGTACGCCGGGATACTGTCCGTGCCGTCCCCGGGCCGCGTCCGGAAGCACTTCGTCCAGCGCCCGGTGCAGCGCCGGGTCCGCCGATGCGACCTGCTCCCGCGCGTCGACCCGGGCCAGGTAGATCCGGGACTCGCCGATCGCGTACGGGAGGTGGGCGCCGACCAGCGCCTGCCACTGGTGGTCGAGGATGCGCCACCACAGCCACGGGACCGACGGCGCAGGGCCGACCGGCGCGGCTGCCTCCGGCGGTGCCAGCGCCACGGACAACAGGAGCACGTCGTGGTGGCGGCGCAGGATCACCTGGGAGTGGGCGGCCGGGTGTTGGAGGGCGGCCACCGCGTGCTCGCCCCCGGGCGGCAGACCGTCGGGGGTGGCCGGGGGCATCGGCGGGAGCCCGGTCCCCGGGACGGGGTCGGTGAGGTGCAGCAGGGTCGTGCAGCCCCGCCAGATCTCCACCAGCCCCCGGTGGGCCGCATCGGCCGCGGGGCCGTCGGCCGGCAGGACGAGGTGCGCGACGAACTGCTGGTCGAGGATCACCGCGGCGCCGCCTCCCGCGATCGGAGCCCGTCGCCGTCCAGGCCCTCGAAGTAGCGTGCGACATCGGGGAGCCCGACCCCGCGCAGGTCTTCCGGCCGTACGACGACCCGTAGTTCCGGAGTGACCGGCCGGTCCCGGCAGGCGCGCAGGAAGCTGTCCGCGATCAGGGCGATCAACTCGTGCCCCCGGAGTGCGGTGACCCGCGCCAGACCGGACCCCACCAGCGGGAGCGCGACCGGTCTGAGCAGGCCGTGGACGGCGACGGACTCCCACAGCCGGTCGAGGGCGACCCGGAGTTCGTCCGGGCTCGACCGGGCGACCAGGTCCAGCCCCTGTCTGCTGTAGGCGACCGCGAACACCCGGCGTCCGGGCTCGGCCAGCGGCACCGGGACCACCGTCCCGATCGGGTAGCGCAGGCGTTTGCCCCTCGGTTTGTCCCGGGCGCTCTCCCGGCCGACCGGCTGGACGGCTCGCAGCCCCTTTCGCAGTTCCCGGTCGAGCAGCGCCCGGTCGCCGTCGAAGACCCGGTGCAGCAGTTGTCCCTGCACGCTGCCCCGGCTGATGATGAGGTCGTCCTCGGTGGCCGTGTCGAAGGTGTCCCCGAAGCCGGCGACGAGGCTCGCGTCGGTCTCCTCGAAGAGGTCCCCGCTCTTGACGACCACCGTGGTCCGGAGCCGGGGGAATTCATGGCGCAGCAGCTCAGCGCCGTTGCGTTCACGCAGTCGTGCCCACAGCCCCTGGAGCGTCGCCAACGCCTCCTCGTCGTCGGGCCGCTGCACCACGAGCCGCTCCGCGACCGGCAGGGCGAGCTCGGGCCGGTCCCACTTGGTGTGGGTCCGGATGAGTTCGGCGCAGGCCGCTTCGTACATCCCCGTCAGCCGCAGCACCAGGGGCCGGGCGAACTTCGCGTCGGCCACGTCGCCCAGCGGGCGTCCCCGCCACAGCTCGAGCGCCCGGTTGAGCAGCATCGTCGCTGTGGCCGAGCCGGTGTGGGCAGCCCGGTGGAAGAGGTCGGTGAACTGCAGGGCGTCGAGGCGGTCCGGGCCGAGCACCAGCCGGTAGGCCGACTCCTGGCCGCCCTGGGTCAGAATCTGCTCGGTCCGCAGCACGGGCTCGTCCGCACCGCCGGGGGCGGGTTCCAGTGCCCGGCGCAGCTCGAGAACGCGCTTCTGCACCTCGGTGCGGTGGGCCCGGGTGATCCGGCCCCGCTCCGGTCTTCCCCAGAGATCCGTGTACAGATCCCCGGAGGCGACGGCCTTGCCCTCCGCCGCGACCAGGCGTAACAGCAGTTTGGTCGTCAGGGGGGTGATCCGGATGCCGGTGCCTCCCCGTTCGAGCGTGGTGGCTCCCAGCACGCTCACGTAAACGTCCGTCAATACAGGACTCCATCGCCGGCTCCGTGCCCCCATGCGGCCGGTCGAGCGTACCAAGGGAGCACCGGCCGCGAGGGGTGGTCCGGGATCATCGTCGTCTCCTGCGCGACCGCCCTCCCCGGGCGGGCTCCGCTGGCTATGCTGACGCCATGTCAGCGCCCGGAGCCTCTCCTCGGACACCCCCCGGACCGGACGGGCGGACCGCCCTCGTCGACCGGATCCTGGCCCTCCTCGACTACGCACTGACGGACTGGGAGCTGCCCCCGCACCGCTGGGAGAAGCTCGGCACGTCCGTCGAGACGCTGATCGCGGCGGAGGCCCACGGCGGCGAGGAGGCGGCCCTGCGCCGCACACTCGTGCAGCTGCAGCTCGCGGCCCCCGACCGGGTGGTCCCGATCGGCTCCGTGCGGCCGGTGCGGGTGAGCGCGCGCCATCGGGAGCGCATGAACCACCTGATCCACACCCTGACGCCCCCGGAGCCGCCCACGGCTGCACCGGCCCCGCGGTCCGCACCGCCCGACGACCGCCGCTGACCCCGGCGCCGGATCGGACGCACCTGAGGGCACGGCGCCCCTGGAAAACGCCGAAGCCGCAGGTGCGATCGTTTCTGCACCTGCGGCTCGCAGTGGGGCGGGTGGGACTCGAACCCACGGCCGACGGATTATGAGTCCGCTGCTCTAACCGGCTGAGCTACCGCCCCTTCACGGCGTGGCGCGTACACGTGTGCGCGCCGTCTGCCGCAGCATAGCCGCTCATACGATCTCCTGCCTCGGATGCCTCGCATGATCGGCTTCGCCTGTTCAGAGAGACCGCGCTGAAGGCTGTCCGGTTCCCGGACGGGGTGGCAAAAGAAAAGAAGAGGACCCCGTGGGGCCCTCTTCTTCTTCCTTGCTCCCCCGGCTGGACTCGAACCAGCAACCCTCCGGTTAACAGCCGAATGCTCTGCCAATTGAGCTACAGGGGACCGCGCTCCCCCGACTGGACTCGAACCAGTAACCTGCCGGTTAACAGCCGGCTGCTCTGCCAATTGAGCTACAGGGGATTGCTGCGGTGCATCGAACAGCCCACCTCCGGCCTTGCCGGGGGGCGAGTGCCCGTTGCGAGTCATAGATTAGCGCAAGCAGGGGGGTGCTCCGCCAATCGGTTTCACCAGCGCGGCCGGGCACCACACGACGAAGGGTGGCAGGCATGCGGTACAAGGTCACGTTCGTGGTCGGACTGGCCCTCGGGTACGTGCTCGGAACCCGGGCCGGACGCGAGCGCTACGAGCAGCTGCGCAAGTCCGCACGGCAGATCGCGCAGAACCCGGCGGTGCGCAACGCCGCCGAGACCGCCGGCCAGACCGGGCGCGAGTTCGCCGGGAAGGCCTTCACCGCGGTGAGCCAGAAGGTCGGCGACGCCGTCCCGGAGTCGATCGCCGGGCGGGTACGGGGACTGCGCGACAGGGTCGGCGGCGGCGCCGACGACGACTGGGGCACCAGCAACACCTAGGCCGTCCCTTTCGAAGATCCGAAAGGGACGGCCCGGACCCACAGGTCCACGCGCCGGGGCCCACGGGATCCATGAGGTTCCGGGGGCTCCGGAGCGGTCGAGACCGGCCCCGCGTGCGGCAGAATCGTCCACATGGGGATAGTCGCCGGGCTGGACAGCTCTTCCGCGTTCACACGCATCGTCGTCTGTGACACCGAGACCGGCGCCGTGCTGCGCCAGGGGTATGCACCCCATCCGCAGCCCACGGCCGAACCGGACGGCGCGAGTCCCCATGAGACCGATCCGCAGGCCTGGCTGCTCTCGCTCGGCGAGGCCGCCGGCGGCGGGCTCCTCGAAGGGGTTCAGGCCATAGGGGTCTCGGCCCAGCAGCACGGTCTGCTGCCGCTGGACCCGCAGGGCGGGCTGGTACGTCCCGCCCTCGTCGGCAACGACAAGCGCGGCCAGGTCGCCGCCGCCGAACTCATCGAGGCCTTCGGCGGCCGGCAGCCCTGGGTCGAGGCGGTGGGCTCGGTCCCGCACGCCGCGCAGCCGGTGGCGAAGCTGGCCTGGCTGGCCCGCACCGAGCCCGAGGCGGCCCGCCGGATCGCCGTGCTGATGTCCGCGCACGACTGGCTGGTCTGGCAGCTGCTGGGCCGACCGGCCCGGCGGACCACCGACCGCGGCGGCGCCTCCGGTACCGGGTACTGGTCGGCGGCCACCGGAACCTGGCGCCCCGACCTGGTCGAGCTGGCGCTCGGCCACCGGGCGCTGCTGCCCGAGGTGCTCGGCCCGGCCGATGCCGCCGGGACCACGCCCGAGGGGCTGCTGATATCCGCCGGCACCGGCGAGACGATGGCCGCCGCGCTCGGGCTGGGGCTCGGCCCCGGCGACGCGGTGGTCTCGCTCGGTGCCTCCGGTTCGGTGATGGCGGTGCACCACGAGGCGGTGTCGGAGCCGGGCGGGCTCGTCACCTCCCTGGCCGACGCCACCGGCATGCACCTGCCCGTGGTGAACACCTCCAATGCCGTACGGGCCCTGCGCGGCACCGCCGAGCTGCTCGGCACCGATCTGGAGGGGCTGTCCGAGCTCGCGCTGAAGTCGACACCGGGCGCGCACGGCCTCGTACTCCTGCCGTACCTGGAGGGGGAGCGGACGCCGAACCTGCCGCACAGCGCCGGCACCCTGTCCGGGCTGCGCCGGGACTCGATGAAGCCGGAGCACCTGGCCCGCGCCGCCTTCGAGGGCATGCTGTGCGGGCTCGTGGACGCGCTGGACGTGCTGCGCTCGCGCGGGGTCGAGATCCGCCGGGTGTTCCTGCTGGGCGCGGCGGCCGAGCTGCCCGCCGTGCAGGCCGCGGCTCCCGGGCTGTTCGGCACCCAGGTCGTGGTGCCGGCACCGGCGGACTACGCGGCGCTGGGCGCGGCGCGCCAGGCGGCCTGGGCGCTGGGTGTGGCGCAGGGCACGCTGGCCCCGCACACCCCGCCGGTCTGGCCGGCCCCCGCGGCCCAGGTCTTCGAGCCGGGCGACGAGTTCCCGGCGTGGCAGGCCGTGCGCCAGCAGTACATCGCGACGCGGGAGCAGATCCACCCCGGGGCGTTCCAGGGGCCCGACAGGCACAACGCTCCCTAGGTCGCGGGTCGGGGTGGGCTGGTCCTTTTGACCGGCCTTTGCGAAATCCGGTGGGGATCGCGGGGCCGGTTGGCCCAATATGGGTTGACCCCCTCGATCGTGCCGACCGGAGCCTGCGCGTGCTCATACGACTTCTGCGGACCCATCTGGGTCCGTACCGCAAACCCATCGCGGTGCTGGTCCTGCTGCAACTGCTGCAGACCAGCGCCAGCCTCTACCTGCCCACCCTCAACGCCGACATCATTGACAACGGTGTCGTCAACGGCGACACCGGCTACATCCTGCGCTTCGGCGCGCTGATGCTCGGTGTCTCCCTCGTCCAGCTCGTCTGCAACGTCGGGGCCGTCTACTACGGGGCCCGTACGGCCGCGGCCGTCGGCCGGGACCTGCGTGCCGCCGTCTTCGACCGCGTGCAGAGCTTCTCGGCGCGGGAGCTCGGCCAGTTCGGCGCGCCCTCGCTGATCACTCGTACGACGAACGACGTCCAGCAGGTCCAGATGCTGGTGCTGATGACCTTCACCCTGATGGTCTCGGCACCGATCATGTGCGTCGGCGGCATCGCCATGGCGCTCTCGCTCGACGTGAAGCTGTCCGGCGTCCTGCTCGCCGTGGTCCCCGTGCTCGGGATCTCGGTCGGCGCGATCGTCTTCAGGACGCGGCCGCTGTTCCGCCAGATGCAGGAGCGGCTGGACACCGTGAACCGGGTGCTGCGCGAGCAGATCACCGGCAACCGGGTGATCCGCGCCTTCGTCCGCGACGACTACGAGAAGGACCGCTTCCGCGAGGCCAACGCCGACCTGACCGGCGTCTCGCTGGCCGCCGGCAAGCTCCTGGCGTACATGTTCCCCACCGTCATCGTGGTCGTGAACATCTCCAGCGTCGCCGTGATCTGGTTCGGCGCTATGCGCGTCGACAGCGGCGGCATGGAGATCGGCCAGCTGACGGCCTTCCTCGCCTACCTGATGCAGATCGTGATGGCCGTGATGATGGCCACCTTCATGTTCATGATGGTGCCGCGCGCCGAGGTCTGCGGCGAGCGCATCCAGGAGGTCCTGGACACCGAGTCCAGCGTGGTCCCGCCCAAGGACCCGGTGCGCGAACTCGTCCGCCGCGGGCGCCTGGAGCTGCGCGGCGCCGACTTCCGCTACCCGGGCGCCGAGGCGCCGGTGCTGCGCGGGGTGGACCTGGTGGCCCGCCCCGGCGAGACCACGGCGGTGATCGGCTCCACCGGAAGCGGCAAGTCCACGCTGCTGGGCCTGGTCCCGCGGCTGTTCGACGCGACCGGCGGCGAGGTCCTCGTCGACGGGGAGGACGTCCGCGCGCTCGACCCGGAGCTGCTGGCCAGAACGGTCGGCATGGTGCCTCAGAAGCCGTACCTGTTCTCCGGAACCATCGCCTCCAACCTGCGCTACGGGCGCCCGGACGCGAGTGACGAAGAGCTCTGGCAGGCGCTGGAGGTGGCCCAGGCCAAGGAGTTCGTCTCCGCGCTGGAGGGTGGCCTGGAGGCCCCCGTCGCCCAGGGCGGAACCAATGTCTCCGGCGGCCAGCGCCAGCGTCTGGCCATCGCCCGCACGCTCGTGCAGCGCCCGGAGATCTACCTCTTCGACGACTCCTTCTCCGCCCTGGACTACGCGACGGACGCGGCGCTGCGCGCGGCGCTCGCCCGCGAGACCGAGGAGGCGACCGTGGTCATCGTGGCCCAGCGGGTCTCCACGATCCGCGACGCCGACCGGATCATCGTCCTGGACGAGGGCCAGGTCGTGGGCGAGGGCCGCCACCACGAGCTGATGGCCGGCAACGAGACCTACCGGGAGATCGTGCTCTCCCAGCTGACGGAGGCGGAGGCCGCATGAGCGGGCCCGGAGGACGGATGATGATGGGACCGGCCCAGCGGTCCATGGACTTCAAGGGCTCGGGGAAGCGGCTGCTGCGTCAGCTCGCGTACGACCGGGCCAAGATCTGGGGCATGGTCGCGGCCGTCGTCGGCAGTGTCGGCTGCGCCGTGGTGGGCCCGAAGATCCTCGGCGAGGCCACCGACCTGGTGTTCGCGGGGATCGTCGGCCGGGAGATGCCGGCCGGGACCACCAAGCAGCAGGCGCTGGACGGGCTGCGCGCCCGGGGCCAGGACGGTATGGCGGACATGCTCGCCGGTACCGACTTCACCCCGGGGCAGGGCGTCGACTTCGGCGCCGTCGGCGTCGTGGCGATCTGGGCGCTGGTGGTCTTCACCCTGGCCGGGCTGCTGATGCTGGTCGCGACGCGGCTGTCGAACCACGTCATGAACGGCACCGTCTACCGGATGCGCGAGGAGCTCCAGGCGAAGCTGTCGCGGCTGCCGCTGTCGTACTTCGACCAGCAGAAGCGCGGCGAGGTGCTGAGCCGGGCCACGAACGACATCGACAACATCGGCCAGACGCTGCAGCAGACGATGGGCCAGCTGCTGAACTCACTGCTGACCATCGTCGGCGTGCTCGTGATGATGTTCTGGATCTCGCCGCTGCTGGCGCTCGTCGCGCTGGCGACCGTACCGCTGTCGATCTTCGTCGCGGCGAAGATCGGCAAGAAGTCGCAGCCGCAGTTCGTGGCGCAGTGGAAGTCGACCGGCGCGCTCAACGCCCATATCGAGGAGATGTACTCGGGGCACAACCTGGTCAAGGTCTTCGGCCGGCAGAAGGAGTCCGCGGCCGTCTTCGCCGAGCAGAACGAGGCGCTGTACCGGGCCTCCTTCAAGGCGCAGCTGGTCAGCGGCATCATGCAGCCGGTGATGTTCTTCATCTCGAACATCAACTACGTGCTGATAGCCGTCGTCGGCGGGCTACGGGTCGCGTCCGGCACGCTGTCGATCGGTGACGTGCAGGCCTTCATCCAGTACTCGCGGCAGTTCTCGATGCCGCTGACGCAGGTCGCCTCGATGGCGAATCTCGTGCAGTCCGGTGTCGCCTCCGCGGAGCGGGTCTACGAGCTGCTGGACGCGGCGGAGCAGGAGCCGGACGCCGAGGTTCCGGAGCGTCCCGAGGACCTGCGCGGTCAGGTCACCTTCGACAAGGTGGCCTTCCGCTACGAGCCGGACAAGCCGCTGATCGACAACCTCTCGCTCACGGTGGAGCCGGGCCACACGGTCGCGATCGTCGGCCCGACCGGCGCCGGCAAGACCACCCTGGTCAATCTGCTGATGCGGTTCTACGAGGTCACGGGCGGGGAGATCGCCCTCGACGGGGTGGACATCGCGAAGATGACCCGCGAGGACCTGCGCAGCGGCATCGGCATGGTGCTCCAGGACACCTGGCTGTTCGGCGGCACCATCGCCGAGAACATCGCCTACGGTGCTTCGCGCGAGGTCACGCGCGCCGAGATCGAGGAGGCGGCGCGGGCCGCCCACGCCGACCGGTTCATCCGCACCCTGCCGGACGGCTACGACACCGTGCTGGACGACGAGGGGGCGGGTGTCAGCGCGGGCGAGAAGCAGCTGATCACCATTGCCCGGGCGTTCCTGTCGGACCCGGTGATCCTGGTGCTCGACGAGGCGACGAGCTCGGTGGACACCCGTACCGAGGTGCTGATCCAGAAGGCGATGGCGCGCCTCGCGCACGGCCGTACGTCCTTCGTGATCGCGCACCGGCTGTCCACGATCCGCGACGCGGACGTGATCCTGGTGATGGAGAGCGGCTCGATCGTGGAACAGGGCACGCACGAGGAGCTCCTGGCCTCGAACGGCGCGTACGCCCGGCTGTACGCGGCGCAGTTCGCGCAGGCGGTGGCCGAGGTCGACTAGGTCGTCTCTTTCACGCGTCGCACGGCGGAGGGGCATCCGGTACGGGACGTACTCGGATGCCCCTCCGGCCCGGGGGGCCACGGCGCAACGGCCGTGGCTAGCATGACGGCATGGCATTGGACGTGGTGATTCGC
The DNA here is from genome assembly GCF_045161815.1 of Streptomyces avidinii. NCBI lineage: Bacteria > Bacillati > Actinomycetota > Actinomycetes > Kitasatosporales > Streptomycetaceae > Streptomyces > Streptomyces avidinii. The sequence goes on along the minus strand of NZ_CP108863.1, from coordinate 5,877,748 downwards.
CCGGCCCGGGCGGAAGACGAACGCGAGATAGTGGCGCTGCTTCGCTCGGCATGGTCCCGCGTGAGCGAACCCGGCCCCGAGCGCCCGGCCGATGCGTCCCTCTTCGACGAACGGCACCCCGTGGAGAGCTACCTCGTCGCGGAACGCGGGCACAGGATCGTCGGATACGTCGCCCAGGCCCCGGCCGGCCCCCTCGACTCCAATCGGCACGTCCGTCACATCCAAGGACTGGCGGTCCTCGAATCGGCCCGCGGCAGCGGGGTCGGGCAGGCCCTCGTCGAGGCCGCCTGCGCCGCCGCCCGGGCCGGTGGTGCCCGCCGCATGAACCTGCGCGTCCTCGGCCACAACAAGCCGGCGCAGCAGCTCTACCGGCGATGCGGCTTCGCAGTGGTGGGTGTCCTGCCCGAGGAGTTCTTTCTGGACGGGGCCTATGTCGACGACGTGTGGATGAGCCGGTGCCTGTCCGACTCCCCCGACTCTGCGCACCCGTAACGGTGGCAACGGAGTGGGGGCGCCTGGCGGGGCGCCCCCTTTTCCGTCGGTCCGTCGGTCCGTCGGTCCGTCAGTCCAGGTAACCGCGGAGCTGGTCGGCGAAGGCGTGGTCGCGGAGCTTGTTGAGGGTCTTGGACTCGATCTGGCGGATCCGCTCGCGCGTCACGCCGAAGATCCGGCCGATCTCCTCCAGGGTGCGCGGCCGCCCGTCGGCGAGGCCGTACCGCAGCTGCACGACTTTGCGCTCGCGCTCGCCGAGGGTCGACAGGACGGCTTCCAGATGCTCGCGCAGCAGGAAGAAGGCGGCCGACTCCACGGGCGAGGCGGCGTCCCCGTCCTCGATGAGGTCGCCGAGCGCGACGTCGTCCTCCTCGCCCACCGGGGCGTGCAGGGAGACCGGCTCCTGGGCCAGGCGAAGCACCTCGAGGACCCGCTCGGGGGTCAACTCCAGCTGGACCGCCACCTCTTCGGCCGTCGGCTCGTACCCGCGCTCCTGGAGCATGCGGCGCTGCACCCGGACGACCCGGTTGATCAGCTCGACCACGTGGACGGGGACGCGGATGGTCCGGGCCTGGTCGGCGAGGGCCCGGGACATCGCCTGCCTGATCCACCAGGTGGCGTAGGTGGAGAACTTGTACCCGCGGGCGTAGTCGAACTTCTCGACGGCCCGGATCAGCCCGAGGTTCCCCTCCTGCACGAGGTCGAGCATGGTGAGCCCGCGGCCCACGTACCGCTTGGCGACGGAGACGACGAGCCGCAGGTTCGACTCGATGAGACGGCGCTTGGCCATCCGCCCCATGACGACGAGCTTGTCCAGGTCGAGGGCGAGTTGGGAGTCGAGGTCGGGGGTGTTGCCGAGTTTCTCCTCGGCGAACAGGCCGGCTTCGACGCGTCGCGCGAGGTCCACCTCCTCGGCGGCGGTGAGCAGCGGGATCCTGCCTATCTCGCGGAGGTACTGCCGGAACAGATCGGCGGACGGGCCCGCTCCGCCTCCACTGTCGCTGTTGCTGCGCCTGCGCTGCACGGGCACCGGCTCGATGAGCTCCGGTACCTCGGGCTCTTCGTCCACGGCCTTGGCCTCCGAGGACTCGCTCACGTTCACGGTCAGGGTCCGGGTCTGCACGGGGGCGACCTCCAGGGCTCCGAGGACGGGGGCACCGCACCTCAGTGTGGGGTACGACACATCGCGGCCACGAGGGGCGTGCGAGCACTTTCTGAGTCCGGTGCGTGACCGGATGGTTACCCCCCGGCGGGAATCCCGATGCGGCTCGGACGCATGTCCGAGATGATCGACTCCATGTCGGAGTACGAGACCCATGTGACGGTGCGCTGCGCGGACGCGGCCGAGCTGGCGCGGCTCGGCGCCTGGGCCGGGGCACGGGAGCTGAAGGTCACCCACATCCTGCTGGCCCGGGGCCGGATGGTCTCGCAGCCGATGCTGACCCTGCCGGACCGCACGGGCCACGAGCGGCTGGTGCCGCGGCTGCGGTCGGCCGGCTTCGACCCGGTCCGGGTGAAGGTGGAGACGGTCCCGTGGACCACCGAGTCCCCCGGCCCGGGCGGCGGCTACTTCGAGCACCACCTCAAGCTGCTGCTGCCGGCGGACTTCGACCGCGGCGCCCTGGAGTCCCTGGTCGTCCCGCACGGGGCCCACCTGTCCTGGAACGCCCGCCGGGTCCTGGCCGGGGGCGCGCACGAACGGTTCGTGACCCAGCGGTGGCGCGGCACGGCGGCGGGGGCGGGCGCGGCCTGCGACGCGCTGGTCGCCGCGCTCGGCTCGGCCGGGTACGAAATCCGTTCGGAGGAGCGGGAGTTCGTGCTGTACGACAGTGACCTGTCGGTGGACGACGGGTGGATCGGCGAAGAGGTGACGGCATGACCGGGACGAGCACGCAGGACGCGGCCGGGGACGACTGGAGGCGGCGCCAGATCCAGCTGCCGCGCACCTCCACGGCCGGACTGGACGCGGCGGGCCCCGATGCCCGGGTCTTCGACCCGGCGCTGAAGCACTTCGCGGACGGCTACCGGATCACGGACGCGGCCGTGGACGGCGCGCTGCGCCCCGCCTGGCGGGCCGCCCGCCGCACGGCACTCGACGTGGTGGCGCGGGGTGTCGCCGGGTCGGGCTGGGCGGATTCGCTGGTGCTGCGCGGCAGCATGCTCATGTCCGGATGGTTCGGGGCGGCGGCGCGGGAGCCGCACGACCTGGACTTCGTGGTGGTCCCCCAGGACTGGGCGATCGAGGAGCCGCGTACCGCGCGGCTGCTGACGGCCGTCGCGGAGGCGGCCGAGCGGGCCGCCGACGAGCAGGGCGGGCCGGTGATCGCCGCCGGCGCGGCGGTCTGCGAGGACATCTGGACGTACGAGCGCGTCCCCGGGCGCCGTCTGGTCCTGCCCTGGTCGGCACCGGGGCTGCCCGGGGGCCAGGTCCAGCTGGACTTCGTCTTCAACGAGCGGCTCCCGGCGGCGCCGGAGCCGGCCGATGTCGCGGGGGTGCGTCTGCGGGCGGCCACGCCGGAGCTGTCGCTGGCGTGGAAGCTGATCTGGCTGGCCACCGACATGTACCCGCAGGGCAAGGACCTCTACGACGCGGTCCTGCTCGCCGAGCGCTGCACGGCTCCGTACGAGCTGGTCCACACGGTCTTCCGGGAGTCGGGCGAGTACTTCCCGCCGAAGGCGCCCCAGGACACCCCGCTGACCCTGGAGGCCTTCGCCGAGGTCAAGTGGGCCGACTGGGACACCTTCCGGGCCGACTACCCGGGGATCTCCGGCTCCGCCGAGTCCTACGCCGAGCGGCTTCTGACCGCCCTTGCGCCGACCTTCGCGGGTCGTGGCTAGGCCGGCTCGACGCGGACCGCGCAGACCTTGAACTCCGGCATCCGGGACACCGGGTCGAGCGCGGGGTTGGTCAGGGAGTTGGCGCGGCCCTCGCCCGGCCAGTGGAAGGGCATGAAGACGGTGTCCGCCCGGATGGTGTCGGTGATGCGGGCCGGGGCCACCGCGCGGCCCCGGCGGGAGGTCACGGCCAGGGGGCTGCCGTCGACCGCGCCGATCCTGGCGGCCAGCCGCGGGTGCAGTTCCACGAAGGGGCCGGGGGCGGCCGCGTTGAGCTCGTCCACCCGGCGGGTCTGGGCTCCGGACTGGTACTGGGCGACCACCCGGCCGGTGGTGAGCAGCAGCGGGTAGTCCGCGTCGGGGACCTCGGCGGCGTCGCGGTGGGAGACGGGGACGAAGCGGGCCCTGCCGTCGTCGGTGGCGAAGCGGTCCAGGAAGAGGCGCTCGGTTCCCACGGAGCCTTCGGGGCAGGGCCAGAAGACGCCCTGTTCGGCCTCGATCCGGGCGTAGGTGATGCCCGAGTAGTCCGCCGGGCCGCCGGCAGATGCGCGGCGCAGCTCCTCGAAGACCTCCTCCGGTTCGGTGGGGAATCCCTTTTCGACGCCCAGGCGGGTGGCGAGTCCGTGCAGGACGTCGAGGTCGCTGCGGACCCCCGGCGGCGGGGTCAGGGCCCGGCGGCGGAGCAGGACGCGGCCCTCCAGGTTGGTGGTGGTGCCGGTCTCCTCCGCCCACTGGGCGACCGGGAGGACCACGTCCGCGAGGGCCGCCGTCTCGGAGAGGACGACGTCGGCGACCGCGAGGAAGTCCAGGGAGCGGATGCGGTCCTCGATGTGGGCGGCGCGGGGGGCCGAGACCACCGGGTTCGAGCCCATCAGGAGCAGGGCCTTCACGTCCGTGCCGAGGGCGTCGAGGAGTTCGTAGGCGCTGCGGCCCGGGCCGGGGAGGCTGTCGGGGTCGACGCCCCAGACCGCGCCGACGTGGGCGCGGGCCGCCGGGTCGGTGAGCTTGCGGTAGCCGGGGAGCTGGTCGGCCTTCTGGCCGTGCTCGCGGCCGCCCTGGCCGTTGCCCTGCCCGGTGAGGCAGCCGTAGCCGGAGAGCGGGCGGCCGGCCCGGCCGGTGGCCAGGCACAGGTTGATCCAGGCGCCGACGGTGTCGGTGCCCTTGGACTGCTGCTCGGGGCCGCGGGCGGTGAGGACCATGGCGGATTCCGGGGCGCAGAACAGGTCCGCGGCCTCGCGGAGCCTGGGGACCGGTACCCCGGTGATGCGTTCCACCAGCTCCGGCCAGTGGGCCATCGCGGCGGCCCGGGCCTGCTCCCAGCCGGTGGTGCGGGCGGCGATGAACTCCTCGTCCGTGCGGCCTTCCGCGACGATCAGGTGGAGCAGGCCGAGCGCGAGGGCGAGGTCGGTGCCGGGGCGCGGGGCGAGGTGCAGGTCGGCCTGTTCGGCGGTGCGGGTACGGCGCGGGTCGATGACGACGAGGGTGCCGCCGTTCGCCCTGAGCTCGGTGAGGTAGCGCAGGGCGGGCGGCATGGTCTCGGCCAGGTTCGAGCCGACGAGGATCACGCAGCCGGTGCGCGGGATGTCCTCCAGCGGGAAGGGCAGCCCGCGGTCGAGCCCGAAGGCCCGCTGGTGGGCGGCGGCGGCCGAGGACATGCAGAAGCGGCCGTTGTAGTCGATCTGCGAGGTGCGCAGGGCGACCCGGGCGAACTTGCCGAGCGCGTAGGCCTTCTCGTTGGTGAGCCCGCCGCCCCCGAAGACGCCGACGGCGTCCGGCCCGTACGAGCGGCCCGTGCGGGCGAGGCCCTCGGCGACGGCATCGAGGGCCTCCTCCCAGGTGGCCGGCTCCAGCCGCCCGGCGTGGGTGCGGACGAGCGGCTCGGTCAGGCGCACCCGGGAGGAGAGCAGGGCGGGCGCGGTGCGGCCCTTGCCGCACAGCGCGCCCCGGTTGACGGGGAAGTCGGCCCGCTCCTCCACGGTCACGGTGGCGCCGCCCGGTTCGGGGCGGAGCCGCATCCCGCACTGCAGGGCGCAGTACGGGCAGTGCGTGTCGGTGGCGGAGTCGGAGGTGCGCATGGCCCCAGCGTGCGCCGCCGGTGTTACACGGGCGGCCGCCGCGCGTTACGGCCCTGGGTGCTCCCCCTCAGCGCCGGCCGCCGGCCCCGGTGAGGCCGCGGCCCGGTCCGGCGTGCGGGCCGCGGCGAGAGCTGCGGTGAGCGCCGGCCGCAGCTCGGGCCGGTCGAGGACCTCCACGAACATGATCCGTCCGTGGACGACGTCGAGGATCAGGTAGCCGCGGTCCGCGGAGAGCGGCACGTTGCGGTGGCCCGGGCCGTACGGCCCGGTCGGGCGGCGTTCGGTGTAGAAGCTCTGGCAGAAGTCGTCGCCGCAGCCGCAGTCCGCGACGATGCGCAGGTCGTTGGCGCAGATGGCGAGTTCGCGCTCGCCCTCCTCCTCCAGCAGCCGCACGAGTTCGGCCGCCAGGGCGGGGAGGACGTCGCGCACGAGGGGTGCGGCGCGCTCCTGGTCCTGGGCCGGGGCACGCTCCTGGGCTTGATCTTCCTGTTCCACAGGCCGGACCGTAGTCCGGCGCCCCGCCGACGGCACGCGAATAACCGGCGGTCGGGGCGGGGCGCCGGGCCGGTCACCGGCCCGTCAGGTACTTCACCGTCAGGCCGGCCGTCCAGCCGCCGTCGACGGCGAGCTCGGCGCCCGTCATGTACCCGGCGGCGTCCGAGAGGAGGAAGGCGATCGCGGCCGCGATCTCCTCGGGCACGCCGACGCGGCCCAGCGGGGCGCCGGGGTAGTTGCCCTCGCCCGCCCGGATGCCGATCGGGGCGGTCATCGGGGTCAGCGTCATGCCGGGGTGCACGGAGTTGACGCGGATCCCCGCCTCGGCGAGCTCCACCGCGCCGATCTTCGACAGGCCGCGCACGCCCCACTTGGAGGCCCCGTACCCGGCGGTGAGCGCGAGGCCGGTCAGGCCGGCGGCGGAGGAGATGTTGACGATGGACCCGCCGCCGTTCGCGCGCAGCAGCGGGATCGCGGCCTTGATGCCGATGAACACGCCCACCAGGTTGATCTCGACGACCCGGCGGAAGTGCTCGACGCTCTCGTGTTCCAGGAACCGGCCGGTGGATATGCCCGCGTTGTTCACCAGGCCGTCGATGCGGCCGAACTCGGCGACCGCGTACTCCAGGGCCGCCTGCCAGTCCGCCTCGCTCGTCACGTCGTGCCGGACGAAGCGCGCCGCGTCCCCGAGCTTCGCGGCCGTCCCGGCGCCCTCCGCCTCCAGCACGTCGGTGATCAGTACCCGGCCGCCGCCGTCCACGACGGCCTGTGCGGCTGCGGCGCCCAGGCCGCGGGCTCCACCGGTGATGACGACGACCTTGCCGCTCAGATCCACAACAGCCACGGTTCCACACCCCTGACGCTCTCGTACGGGACTGACCGGCATATGACTAATCGGCATAACCGGCGCCGCGTCAGTCTGCCAGAGCGGCCAGCGCCCGCGACACCCCTTCCTCCTTCGGTCCCAGGAAGTGCGGGGCGGGCTTGAAGACCGCGTCCAGCGCCGCCTTGCCCGCCGCGAAGACCTCGCGGGTCTCGCCGTAGTACCAGGTGGCGTCGTGCACGTCGGCCACCCCGACGCCGTACGAGTCCAGGCCCGCCGCCTGGCACAGCGCGACGGCCCGGCGGATGTGGAAGCCCTGGGTGACCAGCACGGCCCGCTCCACACCGAAGATCTCCTTGGCCCGTACGCAGGAGTCCCAGGTGTCGAAGCCCGCGTAGTCGCTGACGATCCGGGTGTCCGGCACCCCCTGGCCCGTGAGGTACGTCCGCATCGCGTTCGGCTCGTCGTACTCGGTGCGGCTGTTGTCCCCGGTGACCAGGACGACCCTGACCTTGCCGGTGCGGTACAGCTCGGCGGCGGCGTCCAGCCGGTCGGCCAGGTAGGGGGTGGGCCGCCCCCGCCACAGGCCCGCGCCGAACACCACGGCCACCTCGGCGGCGGGCGCGTCGGCCGTGGTCCGCAGCCGGTCGGCGGCCACCGCGTGCATCCACGCCGAGGGCAGCAGCGCCAGCACACAGCCCGCCATGACGGTCTGCACCGCCAGCCGCCGCGTCCGTACGCTGCGCAGCGCCGCCACCGCCCGGCTCCACTCGACTCTCGGCAGGCGCGGTCGGCGCATCATCCATCCCCTGGTTTCTCGGCTGCTGGTCCGCTGGTCAGGACGCGTACGGGCGCCGCGCGGTTCACCCGGGCCCGCAGGCCGGGCGGGCGGGCCGGGCGGGCACCCCGCGCGCCGCCACCGGCTCCGACAACCGCGCCGGCCGCCCTGTGAGCACCCGGCAAACACCCGTCATCCCCGCGCAACGCACCGGCAATCTCCGGCGCGCAGGATCGATTCATGACGGAGCCGGTGCACCCTCCCGAATTTCCCGCCCTCCCCTTCGACAGCACGGCCGAGCTCCTCGGCCGCATCACCCTCCAGCTGGGCACCCAGCTCAGCGGCCTGCGCCGACCCGGAGTCCGCCCATGCAGCCCACCCTCGTCGCCGTGGCCCACGGCAGCCGTGACCCGCGCGCCCTGCACACCGCCCGCGCCCTCCTCGACCGGGTCCGCGAGCTCCGCCCGCGCCTCGACGTCCGGCTCGGCCACATCGAGCTGAACGAGCCGCTGCTCGACGACACCCTGAGCGGGCTGTCCGGCTCGGCGGTGCTCGTCCCGCTGCTGCTCGGCCGCGGGTACCACGTCAAGCGTGATCTCCCGGCGGCCGCCGCCCGGGCCGGACACCTGCTCACCCGCGTCGCCGCACCGCTGGGTCCGCATCCGCTGCTCGTCGAGGCCCTGTACGAGCGGCTCCTGGAGACGGGCTGGACCCCGGCCCCCGGTTCGGCCGTCGTGCTGGCCGCCGCCGGTTCCCGCGACCCCGACTCGGCGGCCGACACGCGCCGCACCGCCGCCCTGCTCTCCGAACGCCTCGGCGGCGTCCCGGTGACCCCCGCCTACGCCTCCGCCGCCGCGCCGACCGCCCCCGACGCGGTCCGGGCCCTTGCCGCCCGAGGGCACCACCGGATCGCCGTGGCCTCGTACTTCGCCGCTCCCGGCCGCTTCGCCACCCAGACCGCAGCGGCCGCGCCGGGCAACGCCGCCGCTCCGCTGGGCGACCACCCGGCCCTGGCCCGCCTGTTGCTGCACCGCTACGACGAGGCGCGCACCCTCCCCCTCGACCTGGCGCGGCCGGAACTGCTCTCCGCCTGATCCCGATTTGTCAGAGGTTCCGGTTACCGTCTAGTCATGGAAGGCACCACGCACGCCCTCACCGACGACCACCACGGCCTCTACGGCGCGGCCGACACCGAGCGATGGGCCACCGAGCCCGACAAACGGCCCGGCCGGACCGCCTTCCAGCGCGACCGCGCCCGCGTGCTGCACTCCGCCGCCCTGCGCCGGCTCGCCGGGAAGACCCAGGTCGTCACCCCGGGCAGCCGTTCGTACGACTGGGACGCGAGCCCTCGTACCCGCCTCACCCACTCGCTGGAGTGCGCCCAGGTCGGGCGGGAGCTCGGCGCCGCGCTCGGCTGCGACCCCGACCTCGTCGAAGCCGCCTGCCTCTCCCACGACATGGGCCACCCGCCCTTCGGCCACAACGGCGAGGAGGCGCTCAACGAGTTCGCCAAGGACTGCGGGGGCTTCGAGGGCAACGCCCAGTCGCTGCGCCTGCTGACCCGCCTGGAGCCCAAGCGCTTCGTGCCCAATCCGGCGAGCGGGGAACTCGTCAGCGTCGGCCTCAACCTCACCCGGGCCTGCCTGGACGCCGCCACCAAGTACCCGTGGGCGCGCGGGGACCACCCCACCGACCCCGACTCGGTGAAGTTCGGAGCGTACGAGGACGACCTGCCCGTCTTCGCCTGGCTGCGCCGCGGCGCACCCGCGGACCGCAAGTGCTTCGAGGCCCAGGTCATGGACTGGGCCGACGACGTCGCGTACTCCGTCCACGACTTCGAGGACGGCCTGCACGCCGGCCACCTCGACCCCAACCTCCTCTTCTCGGAGCCCGAGCGCACGGCGATCTGGCAGGTCGCCATCGGCCGGTACGTCCCCGCCGACACCGCGCCCGAGGAGCTGCGGGCCGCCCTCGACCGGCTGATGGAGGAGGAGTGGTGGCCGCACGGGTACGACGGCTCGGCCGTCGCCCAGGCCCGGCTGAAGGACGCCACGAGCCAGCTGATCGGCCGGTTCTGCCTGGCCGCCGAGGGGGCCACGCGGGAGGCGTACGGCTCCGGCCGCCTCACCCGCTACGGCGCCGAACTGGTGGTCCCGCGCGAGGCGCGCAACGAGTGCGCGGTGCTCAAGGCTGTCGCCGACCTGTACGTCATGCAGCGCGACGAGCAGGAACGGATCCGCGCCGACCAGCGCATCGTCCTGGCCGAACTGGCGGAGGCGCTCAGCGCCCGCGCGCCCGAGGGACTGGACCCGCAGTTCCGGGCGACCTTCGACGCGGCCCCGGACGACCGGGCCAGGAAAAGGGCGGTCATCGACCAGATCGCGTGCCTCACGGACGCATCCGCCCGTTCCCTTCACGCACGCCTCACCCGGCGCGGCCGACGCGCCGAAAGGTGAGCCGATCGAGCCACTCCCCCTTCACGCGGCAGGCTCGGTGCGGGACGCTCGCATGTGCTCGCATGTGGCGGAGAGGTTATGAGGAGGCATCAGGTGGTCGACGCACACCGGACATTCGTCATCGTCGGCGCAGGGCTCGCCGGGGCCAAGGCGGCCGAAGCGCTGAGGTCCGAGGGGTTCACGGGGCGGGTGATCCTGATCGGCGACGAGCGCGACCATCCGTACGAACGCCCTCCGCTGTCCAAGGGCTACCTGACGGGCAAGGAGGACCGGGAGAGCGTCTTCGTCCACGAGCCGTCCTGGTACGCGGCCGCCGACGTCGAGCTGCACCTCGGCCAGCCGGCGGTGCACCTCGACCGGGACGCCAAGAAGGTGCTCCTCGGCGACGGCACGGTCCTGCACTACGACAAGCTGCTGCTGGCCACCGGCGCCGAGCCGCGCCGGCTCGACATCCCCGGCACCGATCTGGCCGGGGTGCACCACCTGCGGCGCCTCGCGCACGCGGAACGGCTGAAGGGCGTCCTGGCCGGTCTCGGCCGGGACAACGGTCACCTGCTGATCGCGGGCGCCGGGTGGATCGGCCTGGAGGTGGCGGCCGCGGCCCGCGGCTACGGCGCGGAGGTCACCGTCGTCGAGCCGGAAGCCACGCCGCTGCACACGGTCCTCGGCCCGGAGATCGGCCGGCTCTTCGCGGACCTGCACGCCGATCACGGGGTGCGGTTCCACTTCGGGGCGCGGCTGACCGAGATCGTCGGCCACGACGGCATGGTGCTGGCCGCCCGTACGGACGACGGGGACGAGCACCCGGCGCACGCGGTGCTCGCCGCCATCGGGGCCGCCCCGCGGACCGCGCTCGCCGAGACCGCCGGGCTCGCCCTGGTCGACCGGGAGCACGGCGGCGGGATCGCGGTGGACTCGTCCCTGCGCACCTCCGACCCGGACGTGTACGCGGTCGGGGACGTGGCCGCCGCGCACCACCCGACGCTCGGGACCCGGCTGCGGGTGGAGCACTGGGCCAACGCGCTGAACGGCGGACCGGCCGCCGCTCGGGCGATGCTGGGACAGGAGGCCGGCTACGACCGCGTGCCGTACTTCTTCTCGGACCAGTACGACGTGGGCCTGGAGTACTCGGGGTACGCGCCGCCCGGCGGCTACGACCAGGTGCTGATCCGCGGGGACGTGGGCAAGCGGGAGTTCATCGCGTTCTGGCTGTCGGAGGGGCGGGTGCTGGCCGGAATGAACGTGAACGTCTGGGATGTCACCGAGCACATCCAGGCTCTGATCAGGTCAAAGGCCCCGGTCAACCGCGAGGCACTGGCGGACCCGTCCGTTCCGCTCGACGCCCTGGTGCGGTCCCAGGGGGCCTGACAGGATTGCCGGCGCCCGGCCGTAGACTTCACGGGTGGCAGGACGGATCAACGACGACGACGTGAAGGCGGTACGGGACGCGGTCCCGATCGACGCCGTGGTCTCCGAGTACCTCCAGCTGCGCAACGCGGGCGGCGGCAACCTCAAGGGCCTGTGCCCCTTCCACGACGAGAAGTCCCCTTCCTTCCAGGTCAGCCCCAGCAAGGGGCTCTACCACTGCTTCGGCTGCCAGGCGGGCGGGGACACCCTCGACTTCGTCATGAAGATCGACCACCTCTCCTTCTCGGAGGCGGTCGAGCGCCTGGCCGGCCTGGCCGGCATCACCCTGCGGTACGAGGAGGGCGGCTACACCGCCGGCACCAGCGGCCGCGGTGACCGCATCCGGCTGGTCGAGGCGCACAAGGCCGCCGCCCAGTTCTACGTCGACCAGCTGGGCAGCCCCGAGGCGGAGATCGGCCGCAAGTTCCTGGCGGAGCGCGGCTTCGACCAGGCCGCGGCCACGCACTTCAGCGTGGGCTACAGCCCGGCCGGATGGGACCACCTGACCCGCTTCCTGCGCGGGAAGGGCTTCAGCGACAAGGAGCTGATCACCTCCGGGCTCGCCCAGGACAGCCGCAGCGGCAAGCCGATCGACCGCTTCCGCGGTCGCCTGATGTGGCCGATCCGCGACATCAGCGGCGAGGTGGTCGGCTTCGGCGCGCGCAAGCTGCGCGACGACGACAACGGGCCGAAGTACCTGAACACCCCCGAGACGGCCATCTACCGCAAGTCCCAGGTGCTGTACGGCATCGACCTGGCGAAGAAGGAGATCGCGAAGACCTCCCGGGCCGTGGTGGTCGAGGGCTACACGGACGTGATGGCCTGCCACATGGCCGGGGTCACCACCGCGATCGCGACCTGCGGCACGGCCTTCGGCGGGGACCACATCAAGATCCTGCGCCGGCTGCTGATGGACAACGCCACCGCCGAGGTGATCTTCACCTTCGACGGCGACGCGGCGGGCCAGAAGGCCGCGCTGCGGGCCTTCGAGGACGACCAGAAGTTCGCGGCGGAGACCTCGATCACCATCGCCCCCGGCGGGATGGACCCCTGCGACCTGCGCCTCGCCCAGGGCGACGCGGCCGTGTCCGGCCTGGTGGAGGCCCGCACGCCGCTGTTCGAGTTCGCCCTGCGGCACATCGTGTCCCGGCACAACCTGGAGAACCCGGCGGGCCGGGCGGCCGCGCTGGCCGAGGCCGCGCCGGTCGTCGCGAGCATCAAGGACCTCTCGATCCAGCACGAGTCGGCGGTCCAGCTGGCGGGCATGCTGGGCATCCTCGACGAGCCGTTCGTGGTCAAGCGGGTCGCGCAGCTGGCCCGCTGGGCCCGCGAGCGCGGCCAGGGCGACGGGCCGCAGGGCGGCCGCCCCGGCGGGGACCGGCAGCGGGGCCGCCCGTCCCACGAGGCCGCTCCCGCGCCCGCCGCCCAACCGGCCGGCGGTCCCGCGCTGAACCTGCGCAGCCCGGCGCACCGCACCGAGCGCGAGCTGCTGAAGCTCGCCCTCCAGCGGCCTGCCCTGGTCTCCCCCGCCTTCGACGCGTACGGGATCGACGAGTTCACCGCCCCGCCCTACGCCGCGGTCCGCCAGGCCATCCAGGATGCGGGCGGCGCCTCGCAGGCCACCGACGACTACCTGGCGCGGGTCCGCGAGGCCGCCCCGAACGACACCGTCCGCGCGATGGTCACGGAGCTGGCGGTCGAGGCCATCCACGCCAAGACGGTGGACGAGATCTACGCCGGGGTCCAGCTGGTCCAGGTCCGCCTGCGTGCCGTCGACCGACGGGTCCTGGAGATCCAGGGCACCATGACGCGCCTGAGCCCGCAGGCCCCGCCGGAGCAGCACGCGGCCGTCCAGCAGGAGCTGTGGGTGCTCCAGCAGTACGGCCAGCGGCTGCGCAACCGCGGCGCCGAGGGTCTGTAGCCGCGGTTCAGCGGCGCGCGAACCAGTCGCCGCCGGGGATCTCCCTACCCGTTTCCCGCAGGTCACGGGCTATCAGCGGGGACGCCAGATAGACCCAGGCGCGGACCGTGGTGCCGCCGGGGCGCAGGGCCGGCCGGGCGATCCGGTCGTAGATGTTCCCCGGGCGGCCCGGGCCCTCGTACTCCTCCAGCTGGTCCAGCGCGGCGAGCAGCTTCCCATACGCGCCCGGCGCCGCCGTGATCAGTTCGCCGACGATCGCGGTGCCGGGGCGGTGGACCGCGTACGGGTATCCGGGGCCGTCGTAGAGCACCGCGTCCGGGAGGACGGCGGGCTCCTCCCGGGCCGTGCGGCCGCGCAGGAAGAGGTCGTGGTTGACCTCGCCCGGGCGCAGGGTCCCGTAGACGAAGAACGGGAGCGGATCGCTCGGGTCCGGTAGCCGTTCGACCGATGTCACGGGGCCCTCCCTCGGGTATGGCGCGGCAGTGCGCGGGCCGGGCCGAAAGTCCCGGCCTTCCCGCGTCCCACCACCGTACGCACCGCTGTTGCACAACCTCCCGGCGGCCGTGACCCGGGCCGTCCAGCGTCGACGATGTCCCCTTCCGCCTCACGGTTCCGGGTCCATGACACCTCCGTCCCGCCGCCTCCCCGCCGCCCTCCTGTGCGTCTGCGCACTCGCCGCCGGCGGCTGCTCCGTGCCCGGCGGCGGGCTCGGCGCCACGACGCCCGCGCCGCCGGTGTCCAGCCAGCCGCACCCCGAACCGCTCTGGCCCGCCTGGTCCTCGGCACCCGGTGCGGCGGTGGGCCGAACTGCTGCCGCCGGGGCGGCCGACGGAGCTGGTGCGGGACCGGGTCGCGGCGCTTCGGACGCTGACCGAGGACCTGCTGGAGGTGGCCCGGCTCGACGCGAACCGGGAGGAGCCGCAGTGGGAGGCCCACCCACTGGGGCCGCTGGTGGAGTCGATCACGCGGCGTTCGGGGGTGGCGGCGGAGGTAGTCGGCGGGCGGACGCCGACCCGGGTGCGCACCGACGTACGGAGGCTGGAGCGGATCCTGGCGAACCTGCTGGCCAATGCCCGGCGGCACGGCGGGGATCCGGTGACGGTGACGGTGACGGTGACGGGGACGGGGACGGGGACGACCGTGACGGTACGGGACCGCGGGCCCGGTTTCCCGGAGCGGCTGCTGCGGGAGGGTCCCCAGCGGTTCCTGACGGGCGCGCCCGAACGCGGCCGGGGCACGGGTCTGGGGCTGACCATCGCGCTCGGCCAGGCGCAGGTCATCGGGGCCCGGGTCACGCTCACGAACCCGGCCCCCGCGGGTGCCTCGGCGACGGTGACGCTGCCGCCGGCCTGACGTGCGGGCGGGCGGCAGGCGGCAGGCGGCAGGCGGCAGGCGGAATCACCCGGACGGAGCGGACGGCCCCGATGGCCTCAGCTACGGGTCCGACCTGCGAAAACGTGGTGCCGGCGGGCAGGGAAGGGCATACCTGACGGGACATCAGCAGGCGCGCGGTGAGTGGGCCGGGTTTCCTCGGAATCACGACCCCGTGTCTCCAGGAGAGTCCCCATGCGCCGACGTACCGCACACGTGCTGACCGCGACCGTGCTGACCGCCGCCGCGTTCACCGGGCCGGTCGCCGGCGCGGTCGCCGCCGCGGACCTCGGCATGGTGGGCTTCGCGCCCGGGGACTTCTCGCCGCTGGAGGTGTGGCCCAAGTCCGCCGCCCCCGGCGCCACCGTCACCGTGAACACCACCGCCTGCGGCAGCGGAAGTCACGCGGACGGCGATGCCACGACGGTCGGCGGAGGCCGGTTCAAGCTGGTCCCGGGCACCCACAAGGAGGTGGTCGTGGGGCAGTTCCACGTCGCCCGGACCCGCCCCGGCACCTACGGCATCGGCGCGACCTGCGCGAACGGCAAGTTCGCCACCGGCGACCTGATCGTCACCGAACGCGGCCCGCAGGGCCACGTCAACACCGGGGTGGGCGGTGGCACAACCACCACCACCGACCCCGCCAAGATCGCGGCGGGAGCGGCCGTGCTGGCCGCTGCCGCCGTCGGCGGTACCTGGCTCCTGCGTCGCCGGGCGAGCGGCACGCGGAGCTGACGGACGCCCACCGCGGCTGCGGCCGCGGTCCGACCGGTACCGTCCCCCGTCGCCCGCCCCGCGAGGTCCCCCCCGTTCGCGGGGCCGGGCGACGGCCAGTCACCCCGAAACGGAAACGGAAGCCGAGGGGGTAACGCATGGGTGGCGATTTCGGTGGCGCGCGGAGCCGGGTCCCCCGCACCCCCACCGCCCGCCACGGAGGCCTCGTCGCGCTCGCCGCGTGCGTCGGCATCTGGCTCGTCACCAGCGGTTCCCGCGAGCCGGTCGGACCGCCGCTGCCCTCCCCCGCCGAGTCCCTGACCGCCGCGGGCGCCGTGGGGCCCGGTATCGCCCCGCTCCCCGGTTCACCCCCGGGCCGGATCCGGATCCCCGCCATCCGGGTCGACGCCCCGCTGACCGGGCTCGGGCTGGATGCGCACGGCAGCCTCGAAGTACCGCCGCCCGACCGGCGCGACCTGGCCGGCTGGTACCGCGACGGCACCACCCCGGGCGCCACCGGCACCGCCGTCATCGCCGGGCACGTGGACGACGCCGCCGGGCCGGGGGTCTTCTACCACCTGGGTGCGCTGCGCCGCGGGGCGTCCATCGAGATCCCGCGCGCGGACGGCCGTACGGCGGTGTTCACGGTCCACGCGGTCGAGGTCTACGACGCCAAGGCCTTCCCCGACACCCGCGTGTACGGGCCGTCGGGGCGAGCCGAGCTGCGGGTGATCACCTGCGGCGGCGGCTTCTCACCGCGCACGGGCTATCGCGGCAACGTGGTCGTCTTCGCACACCTCACCGGGACGTACTAGGCCGTCTCTTTCGGGAGTTTCCTGCAGGGGGTCAGCCCCACTGCTCCAGGCCCAGCTTGACCACCAGCGCGCCCACCACCGTGAGCAGCACGCCGCGGACGAAGCCGCTGCCCTTCTTGAGCGCCATCCGGGCGCCGATCATGCCGCCGGCCAGGTTGAACACCGCCATCAGCGCGGCCAGCTGCCACAGCACCATGCCCTGATAGGCGAACATCGCGAGCGCCCCGGCGTTGGTGCAGCAGTTCACGATCTTGGCGGTGGCGGAGGCGGTGACCAGGTCGAGGTGGAGCAGCGCGGTGAGCGCGAGCACCAGGAAGGTGCCGGTGCCGGGCCCGATCAGGCCGTCGTAGAAGCCGATGCCGAGGCCCGCGAGCCCGATGGTGAGCAGCACCCGCTGCCGGCTGACGGGCGCGGTCGAGGGGGCGGTGCCGAAGCCCGGCTTGAAGATCACGACACCGGCGACGATCACGAGCACCCCCATGATCAGCGGGCGGAGCGCGTCCTTGCTGATGCCGCCCGCGAGCGCGGCGCCGCCCATCGAGCCGGCGAGCGCGGCCAGGCCGATCCGGACGGCCAGCTTCACGTTCACCGGGGCCTTGCGGACGTACGTCACGGCCGCCCCGGCGGTGCCGACGATGGCCACGGCCTTGTTGGTACCGAGGACGGTGGCGGGGTGGGCGCCCGGCAGGCCGAGCAGGAGGGCGGGCAGGAGCAGCAGGCCGCCGCCGCCCACCACCGCATCGATCCAGCCGGCGGCCGCCGCGGCCACGCACAGGACGACAATCATGGTCGTTGATATGTCAGGCACGACTCGACCTTATGGAGCTGTCCGGTGCAGTGACCATCAATCCCCGGAAACTTGCGCAAAGGTTGAGGTTTGCCGGGCCGGGACCCGGTCCGGCGCCACCGGAGCGGCCGGGTCCACGGCCGCCGTCAGCACGCTCGCGGCCAGCACACTGGCCGCCCCCAGCCCCGCCGCCAGCCGCCGCGCGGGCGGTACGCAGGCCAGCGCGGCGAGTGCGGCCCGCACCGGCGAGGGGCGGCGCGGCTTGCGGTGCCGGGCCGTCGTCGCCGGGCCCCCGGAGCCGACGGGTACGGAAAGGGCGACGTGCAGCGGGTGACGCATGGGGCGGTGACTCCTCAGGGGGGAAACGCGGGCAACGCGGGCAACGCGGGCAGCAGGATCGCGGGCAGTGGTATTAGCGGGCAGCGGAAAACGGGCAGCGGCTCAGAGGCTGAAGCACTCGGAATGGATACGACCGGCCGGCACCCCGGCCCGCAGCAGCGCGGCCCGGGTCGCCTCGGCCATCCCCGGCGGCCCGCACAGGTACACGTCGTGCTCGGCCAGGTCCGGCACCAGCGCGGTCAGCGCCTGCGGGGCCAGCGGATCGTAGGCGGCGCCGGACGGCCCGAGCAGATAGTGCAGACCGGCCTGCCGCCCGGCGGCGATGGCCTCCAGCTCGGCCCGCAGGACCAGGTGCTCCTCGGCCCCCGCCCGGTAGAGCAGGGTGATGTCCCCGGGACCGCCGGGCAGCGTCTCGAACAGGGCCCGCATCGGCGTGATCCCGACCCCGCCCGCGATCAGCAGTACCTTCGGCCGGGTCCGCCGGGCGGCGGTGAGCGCGCCGAACGGCCCGGTGGCCAGCACCCGTGTCCCGGGGCGCAGCCGCCGGATCCGGCGGGAGTGGCCGCCGAGCCCCTTGACCGTGATCCGCAGGGCGTTCCCGCGGACCGGGGCGGACAGCGAGAACGGCAGGGCGGTGTGCCAGAGCCGCCGCTGGAGGAACCGCCAGCGCAGGAACTGCCCCGGCTCCGCGCGCAGCTCGGCCAGGTGCTGCCCGTACATGACGACGGAGACCACCCCGGGCCCCTCGACCCGGACGTCCGCCACCCGCAGCGCGTGCCGCAGGGCCTGCCGTACGGGAACCACGGCGCGGTACCAGACCAGCAGTACGGCGACCACGGTGTGGGCGAGCGCCCAGAACCAGGCGGCCGCGGCCAGATCGGGCCCGGCGAGCTGGTGCCCGAAGGCGAGGGCGGCGGCGAGGTAGACGAGCAGGTGCACGCCGCGCCAGGTTTCGTGCGGCACCCGGCGGCGCACCGCCCGGGCGGAGGTCACGCCGACCGCGGCCAGGAGGACGGTCCCGGCCGCGGCGGCGGCGAGCGCGGGGTAGCCGAGCAGCTCCCGGACGGCGCAGACCACGTCGACGCCCTCGTGCACGGCGTATCCGAGCAGGGCGAAGAGCCCGTGCCCGAAGCAGAGGAGGAGCACGTACCGGCCGCCGAAGGCGTGCCAGCGGGCGAGCCGGTCGGCGCCGACCCCGTGCTCCACGGCGGGAACCCGGGCCATCAGGAAGAGCAGCACCAGCACCCCGTAGCCGGCGAGCAGGCCGGACAGGTGCGCGGCGGTGGCGAACAGCGCGTCGGGCCGTGCCGAGGGCCGCACCTGCACCGCCCAGAGCAGGACCACCACCCCCGCACCGCCCAGCATCCCGCCCCTCACGCGCACCACCGCATCTCGCATACGGAGCACGCTAAGGGCCCTGGTGGCGGCGCTGATGACCCTTAAGCCGGCCTTGAGGAAGGCCTCACCGACCCTTAACCCGGGCGCTGAGGTCGGCGTTCCGTCCGGGTAACAGGGGCGATGCCGAGGGGAAACAGCGGCCGCGCACGCTCGTGGCATGACCTCGGACCAGCGTGTGGTGGTGATCGGCGGCGGCCTCGCGGGCCTGCGGCTCGCGCAGCGGCTCGGCCCGGCCGCGGCCGTGACCGTACTCGGCGAGGAGACCCACGCGCCGTACAACCGGGTGCTGCTCGCGGAGGTCCTCGCGGGCCGGTACGCGCCGGAGGTGACCGCCCTCCCGGCGCCCGGCCCGGTGTTGCGGCGGGGGGTCCGGGCCGTGCGCGTGGACCGCGCGGAGCGGGCCGTGCACTGCGACGACGGCACGGTGGCCCGGTACGACACGCTGGTGCTGGCCACCGGCTCGAACGCGGTACTCCCACCGCTGCGCGGGCTCTTCGAACCCGAGGGGCGGGAACTCCCGGACGGGGTCCACGCCTTCCGCACGATGGACGACTGCCTGGCGCTCTCGGCGGCGCTGCGCCCCGGAGTGCGGGCGGTGGTGATCGGCGGCGGCCTGCTGGGCGTCTCGGCGACCCGTGCGCTCGCCGCGCGGGGCGCGCAGGTGGTCCTGGCGCAGCAGGGCGAGCACCTGATGGAACGCCAACTGGACGCCGGGGCCTCCGCGCTGCTGCACACCCACCTGACCTCACTCGGGGTCGAAATCCACACGGAGTGCCGGGTCCGCGGCCTGACCACGGCACATCCGGCCTCGCCGGCGTTCGAGGCGCGCGGGTCCGGGGGCAGCGCCCCCGGCAACGGCGCCGCCCTCGGGCAACGCCGCGTCACCGGGGTCGAGCTGGCCGACGGGTACCGGCTCGACGCCGATGTCGTCGTGCTCGCCTGCGGCGTACGCCCCCGCACGGGCCTCGCCCGGGCCGCCGGACTGGAAGTCCGCAAGGGCATCGTGGTCGACGACCACCTCCGCACCGACGACCCCCGCATCCACGCCATCGGCGACTGCGCCGAACACGACGGCCAGGTGTACGGCCTCGCGGGCCCCGCCCTGGAGCAGGCCGACGCCCTGGCGGCGGTCCTCACCGGAACCCCCGCGCCGTACACCGGCACCCGCGCCCTCACCCGCCTCACCCTCGGCGGAGCCGGGAACGGCTCCCTGGACCTCGCCGCCTTCGGCGAGGTCACCGCCCTCCCCGGCGACGACGTGGTCCGCCTCGCCGACGCCACCCGCCGGACCTACCGGAAGGTCGTCGTGCGGGGCGACCGCCTCGTCGGCGGCGTGCTGCTCGGCGAGCTCTCCACCGTGGGGGCGCTCGCCCGCACCTGGGAGGGCGGGGAAGCACCGCATGACCTGTTCCACCTGCTCACCGACGACGGAGGCCACTGACATGTCCGAGCCCTTGCCCACGATCGTGCTCATCGGGCACGGCATGGTCGGCCAGCGCTACCTCGAAGCCCTCGCCGAGCGCGGGGCCACCGCCACGCACCGGGTCACCGTGCTCTGCGAGGAGCCCCGGCCCGCCTACGACCGCGTGCACCTGACCTCGTACTTCTCCGGCAGCACCCCCGAGGACCTGTCCATGACCCCCACCGGGTTCATGGAGCAGCACGGCATCGCCCTCCACCTCGACGACCCCGCCGAGCACATCGACCGGGCCGCCCGCACCGTCACCTCACGCTCCGGGCGGGTGTTCCCGTACGACGTCCTGGTGCTGGCCACCGGCAGCTATCCCTTCGTCCCGCCGGTCCCCGGCAAGGACGCCCCGGGCTGCTTCGTCTACCGCACCATCGAGGACCTCCTCGCGATCGAGGAGTACGCCAAGAGCCGCAGCTCCGGCGCGGTCGTCGGCGGCGGTCTCCTCGGGCTGGAGGCCGCCGGCGCCCTCCAGGGGCTGGGACTGGCCACCCGTGTCGTCGAGTTCGCCCCGCGCCTGATGCCCGTACAGGTCGACGAGGGCGGCGGCGCGGCCCTGCTGCGCACCATCGAGTCCATGGGGCTGACCGTCCACACCGGCGTCGGCACCCAGGAAGTGGTGATCGGCGAGGACGGCCACGTCAGCGGAATGCGGCTGTCCGACGGCTCCACCGTCGACACCGACCTCGTGGTCTTCTCCGCCGGCGTCCGCCCCCGCGACCAACTGGCCCGCGACGCCGGGCTGGACGTCGGCGAGCGCGGCGGCATCGCGGTCGACGCCCGCTGCCTGACCTCCGACCCGCACGTCTACGCCATCGGCGAATGCGCCCTCGCCGTCGACGGCCGCGTCTACGGGCTGGTCGCTCCCGGCTACGAGATGGCCGAGACCGCCGCCGACGATCTGCTGGGCCGCGCCAAGGAGTTCACCGGAGCCGACCTGTCCACCAAGCTCAAGCTGCTCGGCGTGGACGTGGCCTCCTTCGGCGACGCCCACGGCACCACCCCGGACAGCCTGGACGTCGTCTGGTCCGACTCCCGCTCCGGCGTCTACAAGAAGCTGGTCGTCTCGCCCGACGGGGTCCTCCTCGGCGGGGTGCTGGTCGGCGACGCGGACTCCTACGGGCTGCTGCGTCCGCTCACCGGCAGCGTCCCGCCCGTGTCCCCCGAGCAGCTGGTGCTGCCCGCCGGCGTCGGCGCCCCGGTCGCGCTCGGCCCCTCCGCGCTCCCCGACCACGCGGTGATCTGCTCCTGTCACAACGTCACCAAGAAGGCCATCGCCGCCTGCGCCACCCTCGCCGAGGTCAAGAAGTGCACCAAGGCGGGCACCGGCTGCGGCAGCTGCGTCAAGGTGATCGGGCAGCTGCTGCCCGCCGCCGCCGACCAGGGGCTGTGCGGCTGCTTCCCCTTCACCCGGGCAGAGCTCTACGAGATCGTCCGCACCCGCCGGCTGACCTCGTACCAGGAGCTGCTCGACGGCCACGGCCGCCCGGAGGCGCGGGGCGGCGACGGCTGTGAGGTCTGCAAGCCCACCGTCGGCTCGATCATCGCCTCCCTCGCCCCGACCCTCGGCGCGAGCGGCTACGTCCTGGACGGGGAGCAGGCCGCCCTCCAGGACACCAACGACCACTTCCTCGCGAACATGCAGCGCAACGGCTCGTACTCGGTCGTCCCGCGCATCCCGGGCGGTGAGATCACCCCGGACAAGCTGATCGTGATCGGTGAGGTGGCCCGCGACTTCGGTCTCTACACGAAGATCACCGGCGGGCAGCGGATCGATCTCTTCGGCGCGAGCGTGGACCAGCTCCCGCGGATCTGGGCACGGCTCGTCGACGCCGGATTCGAGTCCGGGCACGCGTACGGGAAGGCGCTGCGGACGGTGAAGTCCTGCGTGGGGCAGACCTGGTGCCGCTACGGGGTCCAGGACAGCGTCCGGATGGCCATCGACCTGGAGCTGCGCTACCGGGGGCTGCGCGCCCCGCACAAGCTGAAGTCGGCGGTCTCCGGCTGCGCCCGCGAATGCGCGGAGGCACAGAGCAAGGACTTCGGGGTCATCGCGACGGCGAGTGGCTGGAACCTGTACGTCGGCGGCAACGGCGGGGCCACCCCGCGCCACGCCGACCTGCTGGCCCAGGACCTGTCGGACGCGGAACTGGTGCGGCTGATCGACCGGTTCCTGATGTTCTACATCCGCACCGCCGACCGGCTGGAGCGGACCTCCACCTGGCTGGAGCGGCTGGAGGGGGGCCTGGCGCACCTGCGGGACGTGGTCGTGCACGACTCGCTCGGGCTGTGCGCGGAGCTGGAGGCACTGATGGCCGACCACGTGGCGCACTACCGGGACGAATGGGCCGAGACGCTCCAGGACCCGGAGCGGCTGGGCCGGTTCGTGTCCTTCGTCAACGCGCCGGGCGCCCCCGACCCGACCGTGAAGTTCGTACCCGAGCGCGACCAGGTCAAGCCCGACCTGGCCGTCCTGACCATAGGAGGACCCGTCCGATGACCGTGGAACTGCAGGTTGCGCAGGGCTGGCTGACGGTGTGCGAGCTGTCCGCCCTCACCCCCGGGCGCGGGGTCGCGGCGCTGCTGCCCGACGGCAGCCAGGCCGCGGTGTTCGTCGACCGCGCGGGTCGCCCGTACGCCATCGGCAACCAGGACCCCTTCACCGGGGCGCACGTGCTCTCGCGCGGGCTGGTGGGGACTGCGGGGGGCCGGCCCTTCGTGGCCTCCCCGCTGCTCAAGCAGCGCTTCGACCTGGAGTCGGGGCGCTGCCTGGACGACGAGGAGACGGCGGTCCGGACCTACCCGGTGCGGACCGCCGCGACCTCGTGACCGCGGGTGGTGGTGTCGTCAGCTCTGGACCATCGACGGGTCCATCCACATGATCTCCCAGGTGTGACCGTCGAGGTCGTCGAAGGCACGGCCGTACATGACGCCGTGGTCCTGGGCGGGGCGGGGCTCGGTGGCGCCGGCCGCCAGGGCCCCGTCGACCAGCTCGTCGACCGCGGTGCGGCTCTCGGCGCTCAGACAGATCAGCACCTCGGACGTCTTCGTCGCGTCCGCGATCTCCTTGTGGGTGAAGTCCTTGTAGCGGTCCTCGGTCAGGAGCATCGCGACGATGGTGTCGCTGATCACCATCGAGGCGCAGTTCTCGTCGGTGAACTGGGCGTTGAAGGAGTAGCCCAGCTTGCTCCAGAACGCCTTGCTGGCCTCCAGGTCCTTGACCGGCAGGTTGACGAAGATCATGGTGGCGGACATCGAGGTCTCTCTTCTCTCGCGCGGGGCGCCCGGTGCGTGTGCTCGGTGCGTGCTGCTCGGTGCTTTCGAGAGATAGACCTCAGGTCCCCGGGAAACTCATCGCTGCCCGCGAAGTTTTTTCGCATCTTCTTTCCGGACCGCGAAACCGCAGGTCAGGCCACTGCCACCGGGCGCAGCTCCCGTACGGGACGTCGGCGGCGCGGTGGTTCGTCGCTCCACCGGCCTCCCCGACGTCACGACGCGGCGCCGCAGGAGGATTGAACGCCGAGCGGTCGCTCGTGCGTAATGAGGAGTTGGCGCCACGTCAACTGGCGCCACCTAGGTTCCTCGACGCGTGCGACCCCGCGTCCGACCGGCCGCGGGGCCTTCCTCCCACAGGAGTGACCGTGGAACGTCGTACCTTCCTGCGCGGCGCGGTGATCGGTTCGTCTGCGGCCGCCTTCGGCGGCACGTTGATGCACGGGGCCGCGTACGCCGCCCCCGCCCAGCCCGGTGCCGGTCCCTACGGGGCGCTCGGCGCGGCCGACGCCAACGGCATCATGCTCCCCAGCGGCTTCACGAGCCGGGTCATCGCCCGCTCGGGCCAGACCGTCAGCGGTACCTCGTACACCTGGCACAGCGCCCCCGACGGCGGGGCGTGTTTCGTCGACGGCTCGGGCTGGATCTACGTGTCCAACTCGGAGATCAACCCCTCCGGCGGCGCGAGCGCGGTGCGGTTCGACTCCGCCGGCACCGTCGTCGGTGCCCACCGGATCCTCTCCAACACCCGGCAGAACTGCGCGGGCGGCAAGACCCCCTGGAACACCTGGCTGTCCTGCGAGGAGGTAGACCGCGGCTTCGTCTACGAGACCGACCCGTACGGGGTGAACGCGGCCGTCCAGCGCCCGGCGATGGGCCGGTTCAAGCACGAGGCGGCGGCCGCCGACCCGGTGCGCAAGGTCATCTACCTGACCGAGGACGAGACCAGCGGCTGTTTCTACCGGTTCGTCCCGACCACCTGGGGCAACCTCTCCTCCGGCACCCTCCAGGTGCTGAAGGCCGGCACAGCCACCTCCGGCTCCTTCACCTGGCAGAACGTCCCGGACCCGGACGGCTCGCCGACCGCGACCCGCAGCCAGGTCTCCGGTTCGAAGAAGTTCAACGGCGGCGAGGGCTGCCACTACGCCAACGACACCGTCTGGTTCACCACCAAGGGCGACAACCGGGTCTGGCAGCTCAACCTCACGAACAACACGTACGAGCTGGCGTACGACGACTCGCTCGTGCCCGGCGGAGCGGCCCCGCTGACCGGTGTGGACAACGTCACCGGGTCCTCGTTCGGCGACCTGTACGTCGCCGAGGACGGCGGCAACATGGAGATCTGCGTGATCACCCCGGACGACGTGGTTGCGCCCTTCCTGCGGGTCACCGGCCAGTCCTCCTCGGAGATCACCGGCCCGGCCTTCTCGCCCGCCGGCAACCGGCTCTACTTCTCCAGCCAGCGCGGTACGAGCGGCAGCTCGTCCGGCGGCATCACGTACGAGGTGACGGGCCCCTTCCGCGTCTGACCGCCTTCAACCCCGCCGACGCTCCCTCCCGGCCCCACCGGCGCCCCATCCAGCCCCGCCGGCGTTCCCATCCAGCCCCGCCGGCGTTTGAGGCGCGGGGTCCGGGGGCGGAGCCCCGTTCTTTCAGCCCCGCCGGCGTTTGAGGCGCGGGGGCTCGGGGGCAGCGCCCCCGCAACGGCGCCGCGCCCGCACGACCGACCGCGCCCCGACGGGTACGACTCCGCCGGGGCGCGGCTCCGTCATGAGGCGACGGCCCCGCCCTTCAGCAGCGCGGCTCCCAGCGGCGTCACGGTGTGCAGCACCGCGTTCCCCCGCCGCAGCGTGGTCACCAGCCCCGCCTCCCGCATCACGCAGGCGTGCTGGCTCGCGGAGGCCAGCGAGACCCCGGCCCGGCGGGCCAGCTCGCTGGTGGTCGCGCCGTCCCCTATGGCCCGCAGCACGACCGAGCGGGTGTGCCCGACGAGCTTCCCCAGGGTGCGCTGGCGCTGCTCCTCCACGGGCCGGGCCGACTCGCCGCCCGCGGGCGCCGAGGCCAGCTGCGCCGCAGCCGGGTAGACCAGCACCGGCGGCAGTTCCGGGTCGTGCAGGGTCACCGCCGTGCGCCGGCAGAAGAAGGACGGCTGGAGCAGCAGCCCGCGCCCCCGCAGCCGTACGTCACGGTCCACGGGGTAGTCGCACTCCAGTACCGGAGCCCGCCAGCGCAGCATGGGCGGCAGCGAGGACAGCAGCTCGTCCGCGCCCCCGTCCAGCAGGGCCCGGCCGCGCGCGGCCCGCTCGGCCTCGATCTGCGCCTGGATGTGCGTCCAGTACGGCTCCACGGCCGCCCGGTGGTAGGCGCGCAGCTCGCCCATGAGCCGCGGCAGCTGCTTGCCGCCGTCGTCCATGAACTCGCGGAGCCGCGGCGTCATCGGCGCACCGGCGCCCAGCAGCTGCAGCTCGCGCCGCATGCGCTCGGGACGGATCCCGCGCAGGGCGTCGAGGCCCACGTCCCACCCGTACTGCCCCTCCACAGGGGTCAGGAAATCGGGGAAATAACCACGACTCGGTATGAGCATACCGAGCGTACGTGTTTCACTATTCAACCTGCTCCGGGTTTCCGTACGCCATTCACCGAACAACCGGGCGTCACGCCGGTCTCTTAAGCGGTGAAAGCTGAGAATCGTTTCCCACAACGCATCGGGACGCCCTGCCATCCGTACGCGTGCCAGGTCCACTCCAGTGAAATGGATACGCAGCACCGAACCCCCACCTGTGCAACCGCAATCCCCCCGCTCCATGAGTATGCACGCCGTCACACGTGGTCACCACGCCCTTTCGGCCACAGTTGAAACCCCTTTCGGCAGGGGCGTGACAACCGAAATCCTGTACTCCGCCGGGCACACTCCGGTGCGACCGAAACGCTCCGCGAAGGCCGTGGGGGGCTTTGCGGGGCCTGGCGGTCGGTCGCACCGGGAAGCGCCGACGTGCCCGGCAGAATGACAGCGGCGGTGGACGGGTGGGGATCCGTCCACCGCCTGCTGGCGTAAAGATTTGTTGAACAAGAAAAATAGGCGCGCCCGCCCCCGGGCAGTCAGGGAACCCGGGGACAGGCGCGGTCTATGGGGCCCTTGGCGGCCCAGGGGTCAGCGGCTGTCGCTGCCCTTCGCCTCGGCGGCCGCACGGCCGGCCTCCAGGCGCGCCACCGGAATCCGGAAGGGCGAGCAGGAGACGTAGTCGAGGCCCACCTCGTGGAAGAAGTGGACGGACTCGGGGTCGCCGCCGTGCTCACCGCAGACGCCGAGCTTGAGGTCGGGGCGGGTGGCCCGGCCCTGCTTGACCGCGTGGCGGACGAGGGAGCCGACGCCGTCCTTGTCGATGGTCTCGAAGGGCGAGACCCCGAAGATGCCCTTCTCCAGGTAGGCGGTGAAGAAGCTGGCCTCGACGTCGTCGCGGGAGAAGCCCCACACCGTCTGGGTCAGGTCGTTCGTGCCGAAGGAGAAGAACTGCGCGGCCTCGGCGATCTGGGCGGCCGTCAGGGCGGCGCGCGGCAGCTCGATCATGGTGCCGATGGTCAGCTTGAGGTTGGTGCCGGTGGCGGCCTCGACCTCGGCGATGACCTGGTCGGCCTCGTCGCGGACGATCTCCAGCTCCTGGACGGTGCCGACGAGCGGGACCATGATCTCGGCGCGCGGGTCGCCCTTGGCGTTCTTGCGCTCGGCGGCGGCCTCGGCGATCGCCCGGACCTGCATCTTGAACAGACCGGGGATGACCAGACCGAGGCGGACACCGCGCAGACCCAGCATCGGGTTCTGCTCGTGCAGCTTGTGGACGGCCTGGAGCAGGCGCAGGTCGTTCTCGTTGTGGTCCTTGCGGGACTCGGCGAGGGCGACGCGCACCGACAGCTCGGTGATGTCGGGCAGGAACTCGTGCAGCGGCGGGTCCAGGAGGCGCACGGTGACGGGCAGGCCGTCCATCGCCTCGAACAGCTCGACGAAGTCCTTCTTCTGCAGCGGCAGGAGGGCACTGAGTGCCGCCTCGCGCTCTTCGTCGGTGTCCGCGAGGATCAGTCGCTCCACCAGTTCACGGCGCTCGCCGAGGAACATGTGCTCGGTGCGGCACAGGCCGATGCCCTGGGCGCCGAAGCGGCGGGCGCGCAGCGCGTCCTCGGCGTTGTCGGCGTTGGCGCGCACCCGCAGGCGGCGGACGCGGTCCGCGTAGGCCATGATCCGGTGAACGGCGGCGACGAGCTCGTCGGCGTCGTCGGCGCCGGCATGCATCCGGCCCTCGAAGTACTCGACGACCGGGGACGGTACGACGGGTACCTCACCGAGGTAGACCTTGCCGGTGGAGCCGTCGATGGAGACGACGTCGCCCTCTTCGATGACCGTGTCGCCGACCGTCATACGGCGGCGCTTGGTGTCGACGTCGAGCTCCTCGGCGCCGCAGACACAGGTCTTGCCCATGCCGCGGGCGACGACGGCGGCGTGCGAGGTCTTGCCGCCGCGCGAGGTCAGGATGCCCTCGGAGGCGATCATGCCGTCCAGGTCGTCCGGGTTGGTCTCGCGGCGGATCAGGATGACCTTCTCGCCGGAGCGGGACCACTTGACGGCCGTGTACGAGTCGAAGACGGCCTTGCCGACGGCCGCGCCCGGCGAGGCGGCGATACCGCGGCCGAGCAGCTCGGTCTTCGCGTCCTCGTCGAAGCGCGGGAACATCAGCTGCGCCAGCTGGTGACCGGTGACGCGCTGGAGGGCCTCGGCCTCGGTGATCAGGCCCTGGTCCACGAGCTGCGTGGCGATGCGGAAGGCCGCACCCGCCGTGCGCTTGCCGACGCGGGTCTGGAGCATCCACAGCTGGCCGCGCTCGATGGTGAACTCGATGTCGCAGAGATCCTTGTAGTGGTTCTCCAGCGTCGTCATGATCGTCATGAGCTGGTCGTACGAGGCCTTGTCGATGGTCTCCAGGTCCGCGAGCGGCACCGTGTTGCGGATGCCCGCGACGACGTCCTCGCCCTGGGCGTTCTGGAGGTAGTCGCCGTAGACGCCCGCGTGGCCGCTGGCGGGGTCACGGGTGAAGGCGACGCCGGTGCCGGAGTCGGGGCCGAGGTTGCCGAAGACCATGGAGCAGACGTTGACCGCGGTGCCCAGGTCGCTCGGGATGCGCTCCTGGCGGCGGTAGAGCTTGGCACGGTCGGTGTTCCACGAGTTGAAGACGGCCTCGACGGCGAGGTCGAGCTGCTCGCGGGCGTCCTGCGGGAAGTCGCGGCCGGCCTGCTTGGCGACGATCTTCTTGAAGCGGGTGACCAGCTTCTTCAGGTCGGCGGCGTCGAGGTCGGTGTCGACGGTGACCTTCTTGGCGGCCTTGGCCTCGTCGAGGGCCTCCTCGAAGAGCTCGCCGTCGACGTCCAGGACGGTCTTGCCGAACATCTGGATGAGGCGGCGGTACGAGTCCCACGCGAAGCGCTCGTTGCCCGCCTGCGAGGCGAGGCCCTTCACGGAGGCGTCGGAGAGACCGATGTTCAGGACGGTGTCCATCATGCCGGGCATCGAGAACTTCGCACCGGAACGCACGGAGACCAGCAGCGGGTCGTCCGACTGGCCGAGCTTCTTGCCCATCTTGGTCTCGAGAGCGGCAAGGTGGGCGCTGACCTCGTCGCGCAGCGCGGCCGGGGCCGTGCCGCTGTCGAGGTAGACCTTGCAGGCCTCGGTGGTGATGGTGAAGCCGGGAGGGACCGGCAGACCCAGGTTGGTCATCTCGGCGAGGTTGGCTCCCTTGCCGCCGAGAAGGTCCTTGAGGTCCCGGTTGCCCTCGGTGAAGTCGTAGACGAGCTTCTGATCTTTGTTTTCCGACACGGGTCTCGACTCCTCGAGGCTCGGTGGCTGCCCTGACGGCCAGGAACATACCCAGATCGAAGGCTTCTGGGTACGTCCACTTGGTCGTCATACGGCCGTAACCACCCGTGCGCCAGCAGATCGAAAGTAACTCATGGGTAATCAGAAAGTACGAAGAGCCTTCACATCCCGAAGGGTGAGGGGGCTCCTGAGGCCTGATCACGCTCGGATGAGCGATCATCGATACATTTGCGTTCAAGTGTTGAACGCACAAAGGGTGGCACCCAGTGCCACCCTTTGAAAGTCTTATCCGCGATTCACCTGCTCATCTGAGCGAAACCCTTCCCATGCGTGGCGTATATCACGCGCCACGGAGGGCGATTTGTCAGCCTCCGGAGGTGTCCAGTTCTGCGTCCTCGCTCACGCCCGCGCAGTCGTACGGGTCCTTCAGCCAGCCGTCCGGCAGGACAACTCGGTTGTTTCCGGACGTCCGGCCACGAGGGCCGTCGGCGCTCTCGGGCCAGGACTGATCCAGGTCGAGCTCGCTCAGATGAGCGTCCAGCTCCGCCAGCGAAGAGGTGACCGCGAGCTTCTGCCGCATCTCGGACCCCACCGAGAAGCCCTTGAGGTACCAGGCCACGTGCTTACGGAAGTCGATCACCCCGCGGGCCTCGTCGCCGATCCACTCCCCCAGCAGCTGCGCGTGGCGGTGCATGCTCGTCGCGACCTCGCGCAGGGTGGGCTTGTGGAAGTCCTCGGGCCGCCCCTCGAAGGCCGCCACCAGGTCGTTGAACAGCCACGGCCGCCCCAGGCAGCCGCGGCCCACGACCACGCCGTCGCAGCCGGTCTCCCGGACCATGCGCAGCGCGTCCTCCGCGCACCAGATGTCGCCGTTGCCGAGCACCGGGATCTCCGGCACGTGCTCCTTCAGCCGTGCAATGGCGTCCCAGTCGGCCGTGCCGCCGTAGTGCTGGGCGGTGGTCCGCCCGTGCAGGGCTATGGCGGTGACCCCCTCCTCGACGGCGATCCGGCCCGCGTCGAGGTAGGTGAGGTGGTCGTCGTTGATGCCCTTGCGCATCTTCATGGTGACCGGCAGGTCACCGGCGCCGGCGACGGCCTCGCGCAGGATCGCCCGCAGCAGGTTGCGCTTGTAGGGCAGGGCCGAGCCGCCGCCCTTGCGGGTCACCTTGGGGACCGGGCAGCCGAAGTTGAGGTCGATGTGGTCGGCGCGGTCCTCTTCGACGATCATGCGGACCGCCTTGCCGACCGTGGCCGGGTCCACCCCGTACAGCTGAATCGAGCGGGGCTTCTCGGTCTCGTCGAAGTGGATCAGCTGCATGGTCTTCTCGTTGCGCTCGACCAGGGCGCGGGTCGTGATCATCTCGCTCACGAACAGCCCCTTGCCGCCCGAGAACTCCCGGCAGAGGGTACGGAACGGGGCATTGGTGATGCCGGCCATGGGCGCGAGCACCACCGGGGGCTGCACGGTGTGCGGGCCGATCGCGAGGGGCGGAGGGAGCGTGGTCATCCGCCCATTGTCCCGCATGCCGAGGGGGTGGGGCGGACGTAGCATCGGCGCATGATCGAGTCGAGTCCCCGGCAGCGCGTGCTCGTCCTGGCGATCTGCTGCATGAGCCTGCTGATCGTCAGCCTCGACAACACCGTGCTCAATGTCGCCCTGCCCTCGATGCGCCGCGATCTGGACGCCTCGGTCTCGGGGCTGCAGTGGAGCATCGACGCCTACACCCTCGTCCTGGCCTCGCTGCTGATGCTCGCGGGGTCCACCGCCGACCGGATCGGCCGCCGCAAGGTGTTCGTGGCCGGGCTGGTGGCCTTCACCGTCGGCTCCCTGCTCTGTTCGCTCGCCCCCAGCCTCGACTGGCTGATCGTCTTCCGCATGGTGCAGGCGGTGGGCGGCGCGATGCTCAACCCGGTGGCGATGTCGATCATCACCAACACCTTCACCGATCCCGCCGAGCGGGCCCGGGCCATCGGCGTGTGGGGGGCGGTCGGGGGCATCTCCATGGCGGCGGGCCCGCTGATCGGCGGCGTGCTGGTCGACTCCGTGGGCTGGCGTTCGATCTTCCTGATCAACCTGCCGATCGGGCTGGCGGCGTTCGCGCTGACCCTGCGCCACATCCCGGAGTCCCGGGCGGCCCGGCCGCGGCGCCCGGACCCGCTGGGCCAGGTGCTGGTCATCGCCCTGCTGGGCAGTCTGACGTACGGGATCATCGAGGCCCCGGCCGCCGGCTGGCGCTCCCCCCTGATCCTGGGGTGCGCGGTGGTGGCCGTCGCCTCGTTCGTGGGGCTGCTGATCCACGAGCCCCGCTGCAAGGAACCGCTGATCGATCTCCGGTTCTTCCGGAGCGCTCCCTTCAGCGGCGCGACGGTGATCGCGATCAGCGCGTTCGCCGGGCTGGCCGGTTTCCTCTTCCTGAACACGCTGTACCTCCAGGACGTCCGCGGGCTCAGCGCGCTGCACGCCGGGCTGTACATGCTGCCGATGGCGGGCCTGACCGTCGTCTTCGCCCCGCTGGCCGGGCGGCTGGTGGGCAGCCGTGGGCCGCGGATCTGCCTGCTGATCGCGGGGGTGTCGATGGCGGCGAGCGGTCTGCTGTTCGCCCTGTTCGAGGCCGAGACGTCGAACCCGCTGCTGTTCACCGGGTACATGCTCTTCGGGCTCGGCTTCGGCATGGTGAACGCGCCGATCACCAATACGGCGGTGTCCGGGATGCCGCGCTCCCAGGCGGGGGTCGCCGCCGCCATCGCCTCCACGAGCCGGCAGACCGGCGGCACCCTGGGCGTCGCGGTGATCGGC
Organism: Streptomyces avidinii; assembly: GCF_045161815.1. Classification (NCBI taxonomy): domain Bacteria; kingdom Bacillati; phylum Actinomycetota; class Actinomycetes; order Kitasatosporales; family Streptomycetaceae; genus Streptomyces; species Streptomyces avidinii. Next base: position 5,845,644 of record NZ_CP108863.1, on the reverse strand, counting down.
TCCGTGCTGGCGGCCGGGCTGGCGCACGGCTCCGACTTCTCGGCGGCGGCCCAGCCGGCGTGGTGGATCATCACGCTCTGCGGGCTGCTGGTCCTGGTCGTGGGCGCGGCGACGAGCGGCACCTGGGCCCGCGCGACGGCGGAACGGACCGCCCGCACCCTGGAGGAGCAGACGGGGGAAGCCGCCGTGGCGGGCTCGCGGCGCGGCTAGGCCGTCTCTTCCGGAACCTGCCGGGCCCGGGCGGCTACTCGCCGCACTCGAAGTCCTCGGCCGAGGTGTTGACCCGGTCGAGGAGGCCGCGCAGGAGGTCGCACTCCGCGGCCGAGAGGCCCGCGAAGATGCCGCTCTCGACCTCGTCGAGGGCGGCGTTCGTCTTGTGCAGGGCCGCTTCCCCGGCGTCGGTGATGGCCACGTTGTGACGGCGGCGGTCGGCCGGGTCCCGGCGGCGCTCGGCCAGCCCCTCGCCCTCCAGGTCGTTCAGGATCCCGACGAGCACGCTCGGGTCCACCTCCAGGCGCTCGGCGAGCGCCCGCTGGCTGACGGGGCCGCTCTCCAGGTGCATCAGCGTCATCGCGTGCCGCGGGGTGAGTCCGGCCGCGCCGAGGGCCCGCTTCATCCGGGTCTGGGTGACCGATCCGTGCCAGGCGAGCAGCAGGCCCAGCCGCTGCGGAGGGTGCGGTCCGTCCTGTTCTGCCGTCATGGTCCACATCGTAGCAACCAGGAAATGATTGCATTGGAGATATCGTTGATGCTATTCAATGGTTTCACAACATCGACCGTTGGGGATCTCCATGTTCATCGCCTATGCCGTCGTCGGCGTCCTGCTCGCACTCGCCCTCACCGCCTCGGCCACCTTCACCCTCCAGCGCAACGACCAGATCGTGGCGAACATGCAGAAGGTCCAGGTGCCGGACTCATGGCTGCCACGCCTGGCCGCCCTCAAGGCTGCGGGCGCGATCGGCCTGGTGGCCGGCCTGTGGGTGACTCCGCTCGGCGTGGCCGCCGCCGTCGGCGTGACCCTCTACTTCATCGGCGCGGTCATCAGCCACCTCCGCGTCAAGGACTACGAGCTCGCGCCGGCGGCCGTCCTGACCCTGGTCGCGGCCGCCGCACTGACCCTGCGGATCCTCGCCTGACACTGACGAGTGACAGATATTGAAATCTGTCACTCGTCATGCCATTCTCGTTGCATGACGAAGAACGAGAACACTTCCGACATGGCCACCGCACGGCACGCCCTCGGCAGCACCGGCCCCACCGTCTTCCCGCTGGGGCTGGGCTGCATGGGGATGTCCGCTCTCTACGGGGAGGCGGACCGCGCCGAATCCATCGCGACCATCCACGCCTACCTGGAAGCCACCCCCGCCGGCACGGACGCCCTGCTGGACACCGGCGACTTCTACGGCATGGGCCACAACGAACTGCTGATCAACGAAGCCCTGCGCACGGCCCCCGCCGCGGCCCGCGAGCGGGCGCTGACCAGCGTCAAATTCGGCGCGCTCCGCACGGTCGAGGGCGGCTTCACCGGCTACGACGGCCGCCCCCAGGCCGTCAAGAACTTCCTGGCCTACTCGCTCCAGCGGCTCGGCCGGGACCACATCGACATCTACCGGATCGCCCGCGTGGACCCGGACGTACCGATCGAGGAGACCGTCGGAGCCATCGCCGAGGCGGTCGAGGCCGGGCACGTGCGGCACATCGGCCTCTCCGAGGTCGGCGCGGACACCCTGCGCCGGGCCGCCGCCGTGGCCCCGATCTCCGACCTCCAGATCGAGTACTCGCTGATCTCCCGCGGCATCGAGGACGAGATCCTGCCGGCGGCGCGCGAGCTCGGCATCGGGATCACGGCGTACGGCGTGCTGTCACGCGGCCTGATCAGCGGTCACTTCTCCCGTGACCGCGCGCTGGCCCCGGGCGACTTCCGCGGTATGAGCCCCCGCTTCCAGGGCGACAACCTCGACCGGAACCTCGACCTGGTGGAAGCGCTGCGCAAGGTCGCCGAGGGCAAGGGCGCGAGTGTCGCGCAGACCGCCATCGCCTGGGTTCTCGCGCAGGGCCCCCGGCGCGGGGTCGACCTCGTGCCGCTGGTGGGTGCCAGGCGCCGGGACCGGCTCGCCGAGGCACTGGGTGCCATGGACGTCTCCCTCGACGCCGCCGACCTGGTCGCCATCGAGGAGGCCGTTCCGGTGGGCGCCGCAGCCGGAGAGCGGTACCCGGCCGCCCAGATGGCCCACCTCGACAGCGAGCACTGAGCTGACGGTACGGTCGTACTCATGCCCCCCGCTGCTGCCGAGCCCCTGACTCCCGAGCGCATCCTCGAAACCACCGAGGAGGTGCTGCGCCGCTTCGGTCCCACCAAGGCGACAGTGGTGGACGTGGCCCGGGCCCTGGGGGTCAGCCACGGCAGCGTGTACCGGCACTTCCCGTCGAAGGCGGCGCTGCGCGAGGCCGTCACGGACCGCTGGCTCGCCAGGAGCGTGGTCATGCTGGAGGAGATCACCTCGGCCCCCGCCGAGAGCGCCCCCTCCAAGCTGGAGGCGTGGCTGGAGGCGCTCTTCGAGGCCAAGCGCCACAAGGCGGGCGACGACCCGGAGCTGTTCGCCACCTACACCGTGCTGCTCACCGAGAACAGCGGCGTGGTGGACACACACCTGACGGAGCTGATCGACCAGCTGGGCCGGATCATCTCCGAGGGCGTCACGGCGGGCTCGCTCGCAGCCGACGACGTGCCGGCGGCCGCGCGCGCTGTGTTCGACGCCACGGGCCGCTTCCACGATCCTCAGTACGCGGCGGACTGGCTCTCGCCGACGATCATCACCGAGTTCGAGGCCGTCACCGCCCTCGTGATCCGGGGCCTGCGCGCCTGACGCGGGGCAACCCGGCCCCCTCCCGGAATCGGTCAGTCCGGACAACTTGATGATCATTTGGGACGCGTTGGGGTTGTTCGCGTCCCGTCAATCTCTCTACGGTCCCCCTACCGCACTTCATCAGGCGCGTTCCAGGGGGAACCTTGTCCACTGCGACCACACACGACTCACAACCGGCACCTCCGAAGCGCTCGCGCGGCGCCGCCGCGCTCGGCTGGATCCTGACCATCGGGCTCAACGTGGTCGCGCCGATCATCACCTACAACGTGCTCACCGAGGACCGCCACTGGAGCGCCTTCTCCGCGCTGCTGCTCAGCAGCGCCTGGCCGGTCCTCGACAGCGTCATCAGCCTGGCCTGGCGGCGCAAGCTCGACGAGTTCGCCGTCGTCACCCTGGTCTTCCTGGTGATCACCGCCGTCGTCTCGCTCGTCGGCGCCCACTCGGCCCGCGCCCTGCTGATCAAGGACTCGGGCGTGACCGGGCTGTTCGGGCTGCTCTGCCTGGCGACGCTGCTCGCACCGCGCCCGTTGATGTTCTACTTCGGCCGGAAGTTCGCCACCGACGGCACCCCGGAGAGCACCGCTTGGTGGAACGGCCTGTGGCAGTACGAGGGCTTCCGCACCACGATGAACCGGATGACGCTGGTGTGGGGCCTCGCCTACGTCGCCGAGGCGCTCGTCCGTGTCTTCCTCGCCTACACGCTGAGCACCGGGACCATGGTGGTGGTCAGCCCGATCATGATCTACGGAGTGCTGGGCGCGCTCGGCGTGTGGACCGCCATGTACGGGAAGCGGTCCCAGGCCGAGGGCGAGCGTCGCGCGGCGGAAGCGGCAGCCGCGGGGGCCGGGGCGGGCGGGGCGGGCGAGGCGGCCGCCGCCTCCTGACCCCGGCCCGCCCCGCGAAAAGACGAAAGGAAGGGTGGCCCGGTGCGCTGTCCGCGCACCGGGCCACCCTTCCTCGTACGGCAGGGCCGACAGGACCTAGCAGCCGAGCAGACGGCTGCCGAGGTAGGCCTGGATCTGGTCCAGGGAGACGCGCTCCTGCTTCATGGTGTCGCGCTCGCGCACGGTCACCGCGTTGTCGTCCAGGGTGTCGAAGTCGACGGTGACGCAGAACGGCGTACCGATCTCGTCCTGGCGGCGGTAGCGGCGGCCGATGGCGCCCGCGTCGTCGAACTCGATGTTCCAGTTCTTGCGCAGGTCGGCGGCGAGGCCCTTGGCCTTCGGCGACAGCTGCGCGTTGCGGGACAGCGGCAGGACGGCGACCTTGATCGGGGCCAGGCGCGGGTCGAAGCGCATCACGGTGCGCTTCTCCATCACGCCCTTGGCGTTCGGGGCCTCGTCCTCGTTGTACGCGTCGAGCATGAAGGCGAGCATGGCGCGGTTCACACCGGCGGCCGGCTCGATGACGTACGGGGTGTAGCGCTCACCCGACTCCTGGTCGAGGTAGCTGAGGTTCTGACCGGAGGCGGCGGAGTGGGCCTTGAGGTCGAAGTCGGTGCGGTTGGCCACACCTTCGAGCTCGGAGAACTCGCTGCCACCGAAGTTGAAGCGGTACTCGATGTCGGCGGTGCGCTTCGAGTAGTGGGACAGCTTCTCCTTCGGGTGGTCGTACCAGCGGATGTTCTCCTCGCGGATGCCGAGGTCGCGGTACCAGTTCCACCGCTCCTGCATCCAGTACTCCTGCCACTGCTCGTCCTCGCCCGGCTTGACGAAGAACTCCATCTCCATCTGCTCGAACTCGCGGGTGCGGAAGATGAAGTTGCCCGGAGTGATCTCGTTCCGGAAGGACTTGCCCATCTGCGCGATGCCGAAGGGGGGCTTCTTGCGCGAAGTGGTCTGCACGTGGGCGAAGTTGGTGAAGATGCCCTGGGCGGTCTCGGGGCGCAGGTACGCCTTCGAGCCGGTGTCCTGGGTCGGGCCGAGGTGGGTCTCCAGCATGCCGGAGAACTGCTTGGGCTCGGTGAACTGGCCCTTCACACCGCAGTTGGGGCAGTTGATGTCGGCAAGGCCGTTGGCGGCCGCACGGCCGTGCTTGGCCTCGTACGCCTCTTCAAGGTGGTCGGCGCGGTGACGCTTGTGACAGGAGGTGCACTCGGTGAGCGGGTCCGAGAAGGTGGCGACGTGGCCGGAGGCCACCCACACCTCGGGGGCCAGGATCACGGACGAGTCGAGGCCGACGACATCCTCACGCCCGGTGACCATCGCCTTCCACCACTGGCGCTTGATGTTCTCCTTGAGCTCGACGCCGAGCGGGCCGTAGTCCCAGGCGGCCCTGGAGCCGCCGTAGATGTCACTGCACGGGAAAACGAAGCCACGGCGCTTGCTCAGGCTGACGATGGTTTCGATCTTGTCGGCGGCCACGGTGCTCTCTTCATTACGAGGACGAACGGCGAAGTCTTTAGATTACCGGCGCCCGCACCCCCCCTTTCAAATCGGTTCCCGTTCCACGGCCGCCCGCCCAGGCCTCCCACCTGGGTTTTTGACAATCGTTTCCATCTTTGATGAAAATGGATGTCATGAACGTACGACGCCTCATACCCACCGCCGCCCTCGCCGGAGCCGTTGCCCTCGGCGCCACGGCCCTGACCGCCTGCTCCGGAGCAGGCGCCGCCGGCAGCAAGGACGGCAAGGTCGGCGTGACGGCGTCGTTCTACCCGATGCAGTTCCTCGCCGAGCAGATCGGCAAGGACCACGTGAAGGTCGACAGCCTGACCAAGCCCGGCGTCGAACCGCACGACCTGGAGATCACCCCCAAGCAGACCGCGCAGCTCGGCGAGGCCGACGTCGTCGTCTACCTCAAGAGCCTGCAGCCCGCCGTCGACAAGGCCGTCGCCCAGTCCGGCGTGAAGAACATCGTCGACGCCGCCACCCTGACCGAGCTGGAGGTCCACGGCTCCTCCGGCCACGACCACGGCGCCGAGGAGGGCCACGCCGAGGGCGAGGGCCACGACCACGGCCACGGCGAGGCCGGCCAGGACCCGCACGTCTGGCTCGACCCCGCCAAGTACGCCGAGATCGCCAAGGGCGTCGGCGCGGCCCTGGAGAAGGCCGACCCCGGCCACGCGGCGGACTACCGCAAGAACACCGACGAGCTGGTCGGCAAACTGACCGCGCTGGACACGGAGTTCAAGGACGGTCTGCAGAACACCGCGTCCAGGACGTTCATCACCACCCACTCCGCCTTCGGCTACCTCGCCGAGCGCTACGGCCTCGACCAGGAGGCCATCTCCGGCGTCGACCCCGAGTCCGAGCCGAGCCCGGCCCGGATGAAGGAACTCCAGGGCCTCGCGAAGCAGGAGAATGTCTCCACCGTGTTCTTCGAGACCCTGGCCAGCGACAAGACGGCCCGCACCCTGGCGGCGGACACCGGACTGAAGACCGACGTCCTGGACCCGCTCGAAGGAATCACCGACAAGTCCCAGGGCGCTGACTACTTCGAGGTCATGCGGTCCAACCTGAAGAACCTCCAGAAGGCGCTCGGAGCCAAGTAGATGACAGCAGCAACGGAGGCGCGAGCCATGCAGTCGACGCCGGCACAGTCAGCGGACCAGCCCGTCATATCCCTGCGCGGGGCCACGGCCTCGCTCGGCTCGCGCCCCGTGCTGCGCGGGGTCGACCTCAGCGTCCACCGCGGTGAGGTCGTCGCCCTGCTCGGCGCCAACGGCTCCGGCAAGTCCACGGCCGTGCGCGCCGTGGTCGGCCAGGTCCCGCTGACCGCCGGCGAGCTGTCCCTCTTCGGCACCGACTTCAAGCGCTTCCGCGCGTGGTCGCGCATCGGATACGTCCCGCAGCGCACCACGGCGGCCAGCGGGGTCCCCGCCACCGTCCGCGAGGTCGTCTCCGCCGGCCGGCTCGCCCGCTCCCGCTTCGGGATCCTGCGCAAGGCCGACAAGGCGGCGGTCGAGCGCGCGCTGGCCCTGCTCGGCATGGAGCAGTACGCCTCCTCCTCGGTCAACGCCCTCTCCGGCGGCCAGCACCAGCGGGTGCTCATAGCCCGGGCGCTCGCCGTCGAACCCGAACTGCTGATCATGGACGAGCCGATGGCGGGCGTGGACCTCGCCAACCAGGAGGTCCTGGCGACCGCCCTGCGCGAGCAGAAGGCCCTCGGCACCACCCTCCTCCTCGTCCTGCACGAGCTGGGCCCGCTGGAGCCCCTGATCGACCGGGCCGTCGTCCTGCGCGACGGCTGCGTGGTCCACGACGGGCCGCCCCCGGAGGCCGTGGGCCAGCACGCGCTGCCCGGCCACGACCACGTACACCCCCACGCGGCGCACGACGCCGAGCCCCTGCGGACGGGACTGCTGAGCTGATGGACCTCCTCGAATACGCCTTCATGCAGCGGGCCCTCATCGCGGCCGCCATCGTCGGCCTCACGGCGCCCGCGATCGGCACGTACCTCGTCCAGCGCCGCCAGGCGGTCATGGGCGACGGCATCGGCCACGTGGCCACCACCGGTGTCGGCCTCGGCTTCCTGCTCAACACCAGCCCGGTGTGGATGGCCTCCCTCGTCGCCGTCGTCGGTGCGGTGGGCATGGAGCACATCCGCTCCCGCGGGAAGACCAGCGGCGACATCGCGCTCGCCATGCTCTTCTACGGCGGCCTGGCCGGCGGCGTCATGATCATCAACATGGCCGGCGGTTCCACCGCCACGCTGAGCAGCTACCTCTTCGGCGGCATCACCACCGTCGCGCCGGAGGACGTCTGGGCCGCGGTGATCCTCGCCGTCTTCGTGCTCGCCGTCACCGTCGGACTGCGCCGCCAGCTGTTCGCCATCAGCCAGGACGAGGAATTCGCCCGGGTCACCGGCATGCCGGTGCGCGCGCTGAACCTCCTGATGGCCGTCACGGCCGCCCTCACCGTCACGGTGGCGATGCGGATCGTGGGCCTGCTGCTGGTCAGCGCCATGATGGTGATCCCCGTCGCGGCCGCCCAGCGGGTCACCCGCGGCTTCGCCGCGACGCTGTCCCTGGCCATGCTGATCGGCGTGCTGGTCTCCCTCAGCGGCGTGACCGCCACGTACTACCTCGACGCGCCCTCCGGCGCGGCGATCGTGCTGCTCGCCATCGCCGTCTTCGTCGTGATGACGGCCGTGTCGGCGCCTCTGGCCAGGCGCCGGGCGAAGACGGCCCGCGCCGCCACCGAAGAGGTCTGCACGAGGGACGATGTGAAGGTCTAGAAATGTCGGCCGCCTGGCACAATGGGCCGAGGCCGATACGAGGAGGAACCGGTGGCGACTGCGCCTGGCGAGATGAATACCGCGCCAGTACGAGGACGATCCACCCGGCAGCGGGCCGCGGTCGCGGCGGCGCTGGACGAGGTGGACGAGTTCCGCAGCGCCCAGGAACTCCACGACATGCTCAAGCACCGTGGCGACTCCGTGGGCCTGACCACCGTCTACCGCACCCTCCAGTCGCTCGCGGACGCCGGTGAGGTCGACGTCCTGCGCACCAGCGACGGCGAGTCCGTCTACCGCCGCTGCTCCACCGGCGATCACCACCACCACCTGGTGTGCCGCAAGTGCGGCAAGGCGGTCGAGGTGGAGGGTCCGGCCGTGGAGAAGTGGGCGGAGTCCATCGCGGCCGAGCACGGCTACGTGAACGTGGCGCACACGGTGGAGATCTTCGGCACCTGCGCCGACTGCGCCGCCGCGGGCTGACCGACCCGCCCGCCCCGGGCGCGGCCCACGGCCCCCGGCCGCTAGAGCCTGCGCAGGTGCGTGTCCAGCAGCGCCCGCAGCCCGTCGACGTCGGCCGGTGCCTGGATCCCCCGCTTGGGCAGGACCGTCATGGCCACCGCCCGCTTGTCGTCGCTCAGCATGACGAACGCGTCGGCCGTCTCCACGTACCTCGGCTGCGCGGCCCAGCCGACGCGCACCTCGCAGGACGCCGCCGTCAGCAGGGCTCCCGAGCCGTCGATGACGGCCCGGGTCTCCCCCGACTTCTCCAGCAGGCCGCGGAAGGCCCGTGCCTGGAGCCGCGGACCGAACAGGGTGATCACCCACAACAGCACGCCGGCGGCCACCAGGCCCAGCGGCGCCCCGGTGACGGTCCCGTCGGTCACCGTCACCAGCAGGCCGACGCCGATTCCGAAGGTCCCGGCGGCGGGAAACGCCCATCGCCTGCGCCGCCCCGCGGCCGTGTGCGCGTCCCGGGCGCGGAGCGCCTGGGCCATGTCCGCCGTGGTGGCCCGGTAGACGAGCTCGACCGTCCGCCCGTCCCGCCGAACCGCCTGGTCATTCGTGTTCATGACAGCGGACCCTACCGGCGGGGCGGGTGCCGGCGATCACGCCCCCGGTCAGGCAGAGGTGCCCGGCTCCGGCTGGTTCGGGACGGCGCCGCCGAAGCGGCGGTCGCGCTGCGCGTACTCCAGGCAGGCCGCCCACAGGTTGCGGCGGTCGAAGTCCGGCCACAGGACGTCCTGGAAGACCATCTCGGCGTACGCGCTCTGCCAGAGCAGGTAGTTGGACGTGCGCTGCTCGCCGCTGGGGCGCAGGAAGAGGTCCACGTCCGGCATGTCCGGGTAGTACATGTACTTCGCGACGGTCTTCTCGTTCACCTTCGACGGGTCCAGCCTGCCCGCCGCGACATCGCGGGCGATGGCCTGCGCCGCGTCCGCGATCTCCGCGCGGCCGCCGTAGTTGACGCAGAAGTACAGGGTCATGGCGTCGTTGTCGATGGTCTGCTCCTGGGCGATCTGGAGCTCCTGGACGACCGACTTCCACATCTTCGGCATCCGGCCGACCCAGCGGATGCGGATGCCCAGCTCGTTCATCTCGTCGCGGCGGCGCCGGATGACGTCGCGGTTGAAGTTCATCAGGAAGCGGACCTCGTCGGGCGAGCGCTTCCAGTTCTCCGTCGAGAAGGCGTACAGGGAGAGGTTCTTGACGCCCATCTCCAGGCACCCCTTGAGCACGTCGAGCACGACGCCCTCGCCGACCTTGTGACCCTCGGTGCGCGGCAGACCGCGCTCCTTGGCCCAGCGGCCGTTGCCGTCCATGACGACCGCGACGTGGTTCGGGACCAGCTCACCGGGGATCTTCGGCGGGACCGCGCCGGAGGGGTGCGGCTCGGGAACCTTGTACTCGCGGCGAGAGCGCCCCAGAATCCCGCGTCGTGCCATGTGTCCAGCTCCTATTTCTCGACGTATCGCAGGGAGCGTAGCCCGCGCTCCAGATGCCAGTGCAAATAGGCGGAGACCAGCCCGCTGCCCTCCCGCACATGACGCGCCTCACACCCGTCGGCATGCCCCCAGTCGCCCGTCAGCAGGGCGCTGAGCAGGGCGATGGCCTCCGACGAGGGTACGACGCTGCCGGGCACCCGGCAGTCCCCGCATATGACCCCGCCCGCGGCGACGGAGAAGTGCCGGTTGGGGCCGTGGATGCCGCACTTCGCGCAGTCCTCGAAGCTGGGCGCGTAGCCGTTGACGGCGAGGGAGCGCAGCAGGAAGGCGTCGAGGATCAGGTGGGGCTCGTGCTCGCCCCGCGAGAGGGTGCGCAGGGCTCCGACGAGCAGCAGGTACTGCTGCACGGCGGGCTCGCCCTCGTTCTCGGTGAACCGCTCGGCCGTCTCCAGCATCGCGGTGCCGGCGGTGTAGCGGGCGTAGTCGGTGACGATGCCGTTGCCGTACGGGGCGATGATCTGGGTCTGGGTGCAGAGCGGGAGGCTGCGGCCGATCAGCTCGCTGCCGCGGGCGAAGAACTGCACGTCGGCGTGGGAGAAAGGTTCCAGCCCCGCGCCGAACTTGGACTTCGTACGCCGGACCCCGCGGGCGACGGCCCGCACCCGGCCGTGTCCGCGGGTCAGCAGCGTGATGATGCGGTCCGCCTCACCCAGCTTCTGGGTGCGCAGCACGATGCCGTCGTCGCGGAACAGACTCATGCGCCCATTGTCCCGTACGCCGCAGACAGCGGGACGCGACGGGCAACGGGCGCGGTGCCCGCCCGGCGGGGGCGATCGGCGTCGGGGTGGCGGGCACAGCGATGGCCCCTCGTCCGGACCCGGTCCCGACGAGGGGCCAGCACCCCTTGGGAGGGTCAGGAGGCCGGGGTCCGGGCTGCTTCGCCCTCACCCGACGGGTCCGGTACGGCTGCTGCGGATTCCGCGTCGTCCGCGGAGTCCGCGGTGTCCGCGGCCGCCGCAACCTGGGCGGGCAGTTCGACCTTGGGTACGTCGTGGGCCCCGTCCTTGGCCAGGCCGTTGAAGATCAGGTTCAGGACGATGGCGGACGTGGCGCCCAGCGTCACACCGCTGTTGAGCAGCGAGGACAGGTCCGGGTCCATGTGCTTGGTGAAGAAGACCGGGACGGTCGCGGGGAGCAGGGCGAAGGCGAGGGAGACGCCGACGATCAGCGCGTTCTTCTCCTCCTTCAGGTCCACCTTGGCCAGGGTCTGGATACCGGCCAGGGCGACCATGGCGAACATGACGGTCGCGGCGCCGCCGAGGACCCCGTGCGGGACGGCGGCGACGATCGCGGCGGCCTTGGGCAGAAGACCGAGGATGATCATGAAGACACCCGCGGCGACGACCACGAACCGGCTCTTCACCTTCGTCATCCGCACCAGGCCCACGTTCTCGGCGAAGGCCACGTACGGGAAGGAGTTGAGGACACCGCCGAGGGCGGTCGCGGCACCGTCGGCGCGCAGGGCGCGGGCCACGGTCTCGCTGTCGACCTCCTTGCCGACGATGTCGCCGACGGCGTAGGTGTCACCGGTCGTCTCGACCATGGTGATCAGCATGACGATGAGCATCAGCACGATCGGGAACCACTCGAACTTCGGCGCACCGAAGTGGAAGGGGGTGGTGATGCCGACCCACGCGGAGTTGCTCACGTCGCCGAACTTCGCGTCTCCGAGGAGGAAGGCGACGGTGGTGCCGACGACCAGGCCGAGCAGGATCGAGATGCTGGAGAGGAACGGCTTGCCGATCTTCATCAGGACGAGGATGAAGAGCATCGTGCCGCCGGCGTAGGCGAAGTTCTTCGGGTCTCCGAAGTCGGGGCTGCCGAGGCCGCCCGCCGCGTCGTTGAGACCGACCGGGATCAGGACGATGCCCAGCACGGTGATCACCGTGCCGGTGACGACCGGTGGGAACAGCCGCATGACGGTCCGGAACGCCTTGGCCGGCAGCCAGGCGAAGGCGAAGGTGGCGATGCCTGCGGTGATCACCGCGCCGTAGATGACCAGGAGGGCGGCGGTGCCGCCTCCGGCGCCGAGACCGATGGCGATCATCGGGGAGACCGCGGTGAAGGTCACGCCCTGGATCAGCGGCAGTCGGGCACCGATCCGGCCTATGCCCAAGGCCTGGATGATCGAGGCGATACCGCAGGTGAAGAGGTCCGCGTTGATCAGGTAGACCAGCTGTTCAGGGCTCAGCTTCAGCGCGTTGCCGACGATGATCGGAACGATCACCGCACCGGCGTAGAAGGCGAGTACGTGCTGGAAGCCGTACAGCGCGAGCTTGGGGACGGGGAGCACCTCGTCGACCGGGTGGGTGCTCTGCTCTCCGTCGGTGGAAAGCCGGGCGGCGACACGTGCCATCTCAGCCTTGCCCTTCAAGGTAGGTAAGTGAGAGGAGATCTGGTTGTCCCTGGTCGCAGTGGGTCGCTAACCCGTTGGTACGCCAGGGTTGTCAGTGCGTTCACGTCGAGGTGAATCGAAGCCGCGCTGTGTTAACGGCGCCGTCTTGTCGTGTGACCGGAATTGAACGCCTGTGGGAGGCCTCACAGGTATCGTCGACTTCGACAAACTGTTGACGTTCAGGCGTGCTCGATCTGGAGGTTTCTCCAGTGGTGCGTACTCGGCGACAGGAGTATGCGCACAGCGGTACGGAGTCCGGCCTTCCCGCCGCGCGACCGCGAAGCGCACCTGCCGTGACGTGCGGGTACGGCGTTTGCGGCGCTCCCGACGGGCAAACCCGAAGGTGCTGTTCCGGCCGTCCGACTGGTGGACACGCCGGGCACGGAGGGATCGCCTCCGGCCTTCACACGGCGTTCACGCGTCCCGAAAACGGCCCTGCGAGGCCGGATCGTTACGTCGCGGAAGACCGTTTCGGACGGATCGGGGCCACCGAACGGACACGAAAGGGCCCTGCGCCTCGTCCTCGCGCAGGGCCTCTCACGCCTCTCCACGTCCGGTCCACGCTCACTACGGCGCGCGTACCGCCGACAGCAGCCGGGACACCTCGTCCGTGTCGATCCGCAGCGCCGAGCCGACCGTGGCCAGCACCTCGCGCTCGGCCGGGGTGTACGGGCCGTCCGCGAGCGCGATACGGGCCCCCTGGAGCAGGATCGATTCACGGCCCGGGCCGGCCAGGTGCGGAGCCAGCGGCTCCAGGGCCTCGTGCAGCTCTATCGACAGCGCCGCCCCGCAGCACTCCGGGACGTCGTACAGCCCGAGCCGGCCCTCGTCCGTGGACAGCGCCTCCACGAGGGACTCCAGCTGCTCCTCGGTGCAGTCCTGGAAGCCCGCGGCCCGTACGGCGCCCACCGCGGCCTCCAGCGCGCTGCGGGAGGCCGTCCCGCCCGCGGTGAGCACGGCCAGCGCCACGGTGTGCACGGCGTCGCGCAGCAGGGCGGTGAAGCGGGTCGTGGTGAGGTGGTCCAGGACGTCGGTGTCGAAGCGGGCCCGGCAGGCCTGGCACTCGATGACGGGCCCGTCCTGCCCGCGGGGCAGCAGCGGCACCCCGAGAACGGTGAACCGGCGTCGTCCGGTGCGCCGGCGGTAGTTGCGGTCGCCACCGCAGGCGGGGCAGAAGAACTCCCCGTCGCCCACGGTGCTCCAGGTGGTACGGGTGCCCCAGACCGTCAGCTTCCGGCCGTCCCCACCCCGAACTGGCAGCACGTCGCACCTCCGTAACCTTCCGGCAACATCGCCGGGTGGGCGTGATGTTAGCCACATCGATGAGGATGCGTCAGTCGTGTGACAAGACAACATGTGCCGGACGGTGGACTTGGCCGGTCTGCGCCCCCGACGTCCCCCCGGCCCCGCCCCGCCCGTCCTAGGGTTCGCGGCATGAACGAGAAGTCCTGTCTGGTCACGGGCGCGGCGAGCGGGATCGGCCGGGCCACCGCCCTGCTCCTGGCCCGCTCCGGGGCCCGGGTGACCGCGGCCGACATCAATGGCCCGGGGGTGGAGGCCCTGCGGGGAGAACTGGCCGCCGAGGGGTACGCGATCACCGCGGTCACCGGTGACGTCGCCGATCCGGCGGCCAATCACGCGATGGTGGCCGCCGCGACCCGGGCCTACGGGCGCCTGGACGTCGCCGTGGCGAACGCCGGGGTGCTGCCGCTGTCCGACGTACGGGAGACCAGTCCCGAGGACTGGGACCACGTCATGGCGGTGGACGGCCGCGGCATGTTCCTGACCTGCAAGTACGCCATCGAGGCGATGACCGCGCAGCCGCGGCCCGGCGGGGCTCTGGTCTGCGTGTCCTCGATCTCGGGAGTGGCCGGGCAGGCCCGCCAGGCCGCGTACGGACCCGCGAAGTTCGTGGCGTCGGGGCTGACGAAGCACCTCGCGGTGGAGTGGGCCGCGCGCGGGATCCGGGTCAACGCGGTGGCGCCCGGAACCATCCGTACGGAGCGGGTGATCGCGCTGAAGGACGAGCCGGGCGGGCCGGAGTACCTGGCCGAGATCACCGGGGCGCACCCGATGGGCCGGCTCGGCGAGCCGGAGGAGGTGGCCCGGGTCATCGCCTTCCTGGCCTCCGACGCGGCTTCGTTCGTGACGGGCGCGATCGTGCCGGTGGACGGCGGCTACCTCGCCCGCTGAACGACGGAGCCCCGCCCCCTTCGGCGAGGAAGGGGGCGGGGCTTCACGAAGGAGGAGTCAGCGGCCCGCGCGGTTGACGGCGGAGATGACCGCCTTCAGGGAGGCGCGGGTGGTGTTGGCGTCGATGCCGATGCCCCACAGGACGCGGCCGTCGATCACGCACTCGATGTACGAGGCGGCCACGGCGGAGGCGCCCTCGCTCATGGTGTGCTCGGTGTAGTCCAGCAGGCGGGCGTCGATGCCGATGCCGGCCAGCGCGTCGAAGAAGGCGGAGATCGGGCCGTTGCCGGTGCCGTTCAGGACCGTCTCCACGCCGTCCACGACCGCCTCGACGGTCAGCGTGTCCGTGCCGTCCTTGTCGGTGGCCGTCGAACCGGAGCGCAGCTGGATGCGGCCCCACGGGTTGTCGGGGTTGGGCAGGTACTCGTCGGAGAAGACGTCCCAGATCGCCTTCGGCGTGACCTCGCCGCCCTCGGCGTCGGTCTTGGCCTGGATGATCCGCGAGAACTCGATCTGCATGCGGCGCGGCAGGTCCAGCTTGTGGTCGTTCTTCAGGACGTACGCGATGCCGCCCTTGCCGGACTGCGAGTTGACCCGGATGACCGCCTCGTAGGAGCGGCCGACGTCCTTCGGGTCGATCGGCAGGTACGGGACCGCCCACTCGATGTCGTCGACCGTCTTGCCCTGGGCGGCCGCGTCGGCCTCCATGGCGTCGAAGCCCTTCTTGATGGCGTCCTGGTGGGAGCCGGAGAAGGCGGTGTAGACCAGGTCGCCCGCGTAGGGGTGGCGCGGGTGGACCTCCATCTGGTTGCAGTACTCGCTGGTGCGGCGGATCTCGTCGATCTGCGAGAAGTCGATCTGCGGGTCGATGCCCTGCGAGAACAGGTTCATGCCCAGGGTGATCAGGTCCACGTTGCCGGTGCGCTCGCCCTGCCCGAACAGGCAGCCCTCGATGCGGTCGGCGCCGGCCATCAGGGCCAGCTCGGCGGCGGCGACGGCGGTGCCGCGGTCGTTGTGCGGGTGGACGGAGATGCAGATGTGCTCGCGCCGGGTCAGGTTTCGGG
Source organism: Streptomyces avidinii (assembly GCF_045161815.1). Taxonomy (NCBI): domain Bacteria; kingdom Bacillati; phylum Actinomycetota; class Actinomycetes; order Kitasatosporales; family Streptomycetaceae; genus Streptomyces; species Streptomyces avidinii. The sequence goes on along the minus strand of NZ_CP108863.1, from coordinate 5,829,944 downwards.
CCATCCACTCGAAGCGGTCCGCGTGCGTGGACGGCGTCGAGCGCTCCACGGTGGCGGGCAGGTTCAGGATGATCTCGCGGCCCTCGGACGGCTGCCAGACGTCACAGACGGCCTCGCAGACCTCCAGGGCGAAGTCCAGCTCGGTGTCGGTGAAGATCTCCGGGCTGTACTGGTAGCCGAAGGTGGTCTCCGGGCCCAGCAGCTTCTCGGCGTACTCCATGACCAGGCGGGTGCCGTCGACGGCGATCTGCTTGATCTGCTCCTTGGAGCCGCGGAAGACGACCCGGCGGAAGGTCGGGGCGGTCGCGTTGTACAGGTGCACGGTGGCGCGCTTGGCGCCGGCCAGGGACTCCACGGTCCGCTCGATCAGGTCCTCGCGGGCCTGGGTCAGTACGGAGATGGTGACGTCGTCCGGGATCGCGCCCTCTTCGATGATGGAGCGCACGAAGGCGAAGTCGGTCTCGCCGGAGGAGGGGAAGCCGACCTCGATCTCCTTGTAGCCCATGCGCACCAGCAGGTCGAACATCTCGCGCTTGCGGGCGGGGGTCATCGGGTCGATCAGCGACTGGTTGCCGTCGCGCAGGTCGGTGGAGAGCCAGCGGGGAGCCTTGGTGACGCGGGCGTCCGGCCAGGTGCGGTCCGGGATGTCCACCTGCTCGTACTGTCCGTACTTGTGGATCGGCATCCCGGTGGACTGCTGGGTGTGGGTCGCGTTCGTGATGGGCGTGGGGCGACCGACAAAAGGCTGCTGGCTCATGGCGTTGGGCTCCTCGCGTGTCCGCGTGTAGTTCGCTGGGACGGCCGACGGCGGTAGTGAAAACCGCAACACCAAACTCCGCGGGGAGGGGGTCGGCCTACGACTACAGACCCTCGCCGCGGCAGCTAAGGAGAAGCAGCCCGAAACGCATGATGGACCGAGCCTAGCCGAGCCGCGCCGTATCGCGAGGACCTGTTTCAGTATGCAAGACCCTGGGGTCCGATTTGCACCAAATGTGAGCTAAACCTCCTTTCGTCCCGTCGAGTCGGGTTGTTCCGTCAATCCGGCGTTACCGCTTTCAGACAAGTGAATGAATCATGGTCGCAGCTAGTGACAGCGTCATGACCCACTGCCACATTGCCGGGCATGGATGCCTCCCACGCTCACCGCCATCACCCCGTCTTCTGCACGGTCGTACCGCCGCACCTCCTCGACAAGGCCGCCCGGTCCGCGGACGCCCGCCGCGCCGACCTCGCCCAGCGCACCCTCGAACGCGACTCCCTCCTGCGCACCAGGCGCCGGGTCACGGCCGTGCGCGGGATCGTCCCCACCCTCGCCGCGCCGGCGTCCGACGAACCGGACCGGACGATCTACGACGCCCAGCACCGCACCCGGCTGCCCGGCAGGAAGGTCCGCGGCGAGGGCGACCCGCTGAGCAAGGACGCCACCGTCAACCGCGCCCACGCCGGGCTCGGGGCCACGTACGACCTGTTCCTGAAGGGCTTCGGGCGGCGCTCGATCGACGACTCCGGGCTCGCGCTGGACGCGACCGTCCACTACGGCGAGGAGTACAACAACGCCTTCTGGGACGGCCAGCAGATGGTCTTCGGCGACGGGGACGGGGACCTCTTCCTCGACTTCACCGTGTCGGTGGACGTCATCGGGCACGAGCTGACCCACGGGGTCACCCAGTACACGGCGAACCTGACCTACCACGGGCAGTCAGGCGCCCTGAACGAGTCGATGTCGGACGTCTTCGGCTCGCTGATCAAGCAGTACTCGCTGGAACAGACGGCCGAGCAGGCCGACTGGCTCATCGGCGCCGGGCTCCTCGGCCCCAACGTCACCGGGGTCGCGCTGCGCTCCATGAAGGCGCCCGGCACCGCGTACGACGACGACGAGCTCGGCAAGGACCCGCAGCCGGCCACGATGGACGACTACGTGAACACGCACAGCGACAACGGCGGGGTCCACATCAACTCGGGCATCCCCAACCACGCCTTCTACATCGCGGCGACCGAGCTGGGCGGCAAGGCCTGGGAGCGGGCCGGGCAGATCTGGTACGACACCCTGACCGGCGGGGAGCTCGCCGAGAACGCGGACTTCGCCGACTTCGCCCGGCTCTCGACGGCGGCGGCCGTGACCCGGTACGGGGACGGCGGCGCCGAGCACCAGGCGCTCCAGAAGGCATGGTCCGCGGTGGGCGTCCCGCTCGTCGGGTAGAGGGCTCCCATGCGGATTCAGGTGATACGGACGGGCGGCTTCGCGGGCATCGAGCGCCGGGCCGAGGTGGACACCACGGGCCGGCCGGACGAGGTCGAGTGGCAGGCCCTGGCCCGGCTCGCACTGCGGCCCGGTCCGCCGGGCCACCCGGCCGACCGGGTACGGGACGGCTTCTCGTACCGGATCACGGTGGACGGGCGGACGGTGGCCTGCGCGGAGCCGAACCTCTCGGAGGCCCAGCGGACGCTGATCTCAAGGGTCTTGAAGGAGGGCGCCTGACGCAGGGTGCCCGACGCAGGGTGCCCGGAAAGAAGGTGCCCGGGCGGCGCCGCTTTGTTTGGATGGCCGGATGACCGACCACATGATCGAATCAACGCTGTCCGAGCTGGAGCGGTACTACGACACGGTGCCGCGAGTGGGCGGGGCCCGCGCCGAGGACTTCGGCGCGCTGACCCTGTTCGTCCAGGAGGGCGCGGGCTGGCCGTACTACGCGCGGCCCGCGCTCGGCGGCCCCGAGGCGACCCCGGCCGACGTGCAACGGGTCCTGGAGCGCCAGCGGGAGCTGAAGGTGCCCGAGGCCTTCGAGTGGGTGGCCGAAACCAGCCCCTCGCTGCGGACCGCGGTGGAGGCGGCGGGACTCCATGTCCACGCGCACCCGCTCATGGTGCTGGACCCCTCGGCCGAAGCCCTCCCCCCGCATCCGGACGTGCGTCTGCTCGGCGCGGACGACCCGCTGCTGACCGCCGCGGTGACGGTCCCGGCGCTGGCCTTCGGGTCCCCGGGCACGGCGGTGGGCGAAGCCGGACCCGCGGAACTGGCGGCGGCGATGGCGGAGCCCTCGGCCGAGGAGGGCCGGGCCCGGGTGTCCGGAAAGCTGGCGGCGGGCACTTCGGCCATGGCCGCGGCCGTACGGGACGGCGTCGTCCTCTGCTCCGGCATGCACAACCCGGTCGGGGACGTCGCGGAGGTCGTGGGCGTCGGCACCCTCCCGTCGGCCCGCCGTCAGGGCCTGGCCCTCGGGGTGACGGCCGCGCTCGTCGCGGAGGCCCTGGCGCGCGGGGCCCGTACGGTCTTCCTCTCGGCCGGCGACGAGGACGTGGCCCGCGTCTACGCCCGCATCGGCTTCCGCCGGGTGGCCACGGCCCTGATCGCCGAACCGCAGGAGTGAGGTGCTCCCTGTTTGCCGGAACGGCAACAGGGTTTGCCCGTACGGGCGGGTCGGGCGGAGCATCGGCCGTACCGGCACCCGTACTGGAAGAGGGACCCATGACCGAGCACACGCACACGCACGCCCACTCCCACGACTACCCCGTGGACGGGCCCCCGGCGGGCGAGGAGTTCTGGAACGGCCGCTACGGCGAGAGCGACCGGATCTGGAGCGGCGAGGCCAACGCCATGCTGGTGCGCGAGGTGTCCGGCCTCGCCCCGGGGCGGGCCCTGGACCTCGGCTGCGGGGAGGGCGGCGACGCCGTCTGGCTGGCCCGCCGGGGGTGGACCGTCACCGGGACCGACATCTCCGGGGTCGCCCTCGGCCGGGCGGCCGAGCACGCGGCGGACGCCGGGGTCGCGGACCGGATCTCCTTCGCACGGCACGACCTGACGGAGGCCTTCCCGGAGGGGGAGTTCGACCTCGTCTCGGCGTGCTTCCTGCACAACTACGGGGACTTCCCCCGTGATGCCGTCCTGCGCACGGCCGCCGCGGCCGTGGCCCCCGGCGGCACCCTGCTGGTGGTGGGCCACGCGGGCTGGGCACCGTGGCAGGAGGAGCGTGAGGAGGCGCACTTCCCCACTCCCGAGGAGGTCCTCGCGCAGCTGGAGCCGGTCACGGCGGGCTGGGAGGTGCTGCGGGCCGAGGAGACCGAGCGGGTCCAGGCGCAGCCCGACGGTACGCCGGGCACCCGCACGGACAACGTGGTGCGGGTGCGCAGGCCCGCGTAGCCGCACGGACGACGACGCACAAACAGCGACGCACGGACGCGGTCCCCCGGGTGGGGGCCGCGTCCGTGCGTCGTCGTCGTGTCGTTCGCCCCGCGCCTCAGAAACCGAGCTTGCGCAGCTGCTTGGGGTCCCGCTGCCAGTCCTTGGCGACCTTCACGTGCAGGTCGAGGAAGACCGGGGTGCCGAGCAGCGCCTCGATGTGCTTGCGCGACTTCATCCCGACCTCCTTCAGCCGGGAGCCCTTCGGGCCGATGATGATGCCCTTCTGGCTCGGCCGCTCGATGTAGACGTTGGCGTGGATGTCGAGCAGCGGGCGGTCCGCCGGACGGTTCTCGCGCGGGATCATCTCCTCGACGACCACGGCGATGGAGTGCGGGAGCTCGTCCCGTACGCCCTCCAGCGCGGCCTCGCGGATCAGCTCCGCGACCATGACCATCTCGGGCTCGTCGGTGAGGTCGCCCTCCGGGTACAGGGGCGGGCTCTCCGGCAGCAGCGGGGCGATCAGGTCGGCCAGCAGCTGGACCTGGGTGTCCCCGACGGCCGAGACGGGAACGATCTCGGTCCACTCGAAGCCGAGCTCGGCACCGAGCTGGTGCACGGCGAGGAGCTGCTCGGCCAGCTGCTTGGACTCGACCAGGTCGGTCTTGGTGATGATGGCGATCTTGGGGGTCTTCTTGATCCCCGCCAGCTCCTTGGCGATGAACTTGTCGCCGGGGCCGAGCTTCTGGTCGGCCGGCAGGCAGAAGCCGATCACGTCGACCTCGGCCCAGGTGGTCCGCACGACATCGTTCAGGCGCTCGCCGAGCAGGGTGCGCGGCTTGTGCAGGCCGGGCGTGTCGACGAGGACGAGCTGGGCGTCGGGGCGGTGCACGATGCCGCGGACGGTGTGGCGGGTGGTCTGCGGCCGGTTGGAGGTGATCGCGACCTTGGTGCCCACGAGTGCGTTGGTGAGGGTCGACTTCCCCGCGTTGGGGCGGCCGACGAAGCAGGCGAAACCCGCACGGTGCGGGGCGGTGGACTCGGGGGAACGATCGCTCATACGGGCCATTCTCCCCGATGCGGCTCGCAGCGCCGACCAGATCGCCGCGGCGAGGGCCGGCACGGCCGTGAGCGAGGGGTACTCGGCGAGGTCCGCACGGCCCTGAGCTGTGGTTCCGTCGGCCCGGGCGCGCACCGTGACCTCGGCCCATTCCGCTCTGGGCGCGCCCTCCCAACGGGCGCCGATCCGTACTTCCTGACCCGGCAGCAGCTCTGCGGGCAGCCCGCCGGTCTCACCTCCGAGGAGCCGGCGGCCGAGAACTCCGGTGGCGGTGAGGGTGACACGGGGGCGGAGGGTGACATTGCCGATGTTGTGGAGCGTGTACGAGATGTCCGCGCCGGAGCCGCGACGCTGCACGGTGACCCCCCGGACGGTGAGGGCGGGCGCGGTGGGGCCGGTCACCCGCAGGTACAGCCGGGCGGCGACGGCCCGCTGTACGCCGATCCCGCCGCCGGTCGTGGCCGCGGCGGGGCGCTCCTCCAGGGCCACGACGGCGCCGGGGTGGTCCCCCGGTTCCGCCCGGTCGGGGACGGTGACGGTGAAGCCGACGGCGACCGAGCCCCCGGCCGGTACGGTCACCCGCTCCCGGTCGAGCTTCGCCCACGCGGCGGCGGCCCGCCGCGGCTCGTCGGGCCCGCGCACGGCGAATCCGCCGTCGCGGGCGGTGTTGTGGGCGTCGGCGGCGTAGAGCCGGAAGGTGCGCGGCCGGTCGGTGCGGTTGGTGACGGTGACGGCGTCGGCCACGGCCTGGCCGGGCGCGGCGGCGAGGTAGAAGCAGGGCCGCTGCCCGACGCCGGTCGCGACGGGCAGCACGGACCACTGCCCGTCGTCCGCGGCGGCCGTCCCGCCGAGCCCGCCGAGCATCACCAACGCCGCCCCTCCTGCGGCTGCCGCTGCGCGGAGCCATCCCCTACCCGCCCATCCGCCGTTCCCCGGGCTCTGCCCGGACCCGGTCCCCAAACGCCGGACGGGCTGAATATCAGCCCCGCCGGCGTTTGAGGCGCGGGGTCTGGGGCGGAGCACCAGGAAACGGAGAAAGGGCGGGGCGGGGACAGCTCCGCGCAGCAGCAGTCGCAGACGGCCCGTCACGACAGGGTCAGGGTCAGGACCGCCGTGTACGCACCCGGCGGGGTGTACGCCGGCACCTGGAGGGTGACCGTGGCATCGATGGTGAAGGTGCCGCCGACCAGGGGCGCGTCGGGGGTGGAGGCGAGGAGCGCGCCGTCGGGGCCGACCACACCCGCACTGCCCGGCGTACAGGCGCTGCGGCTCCCCTCGGCCGCCACGCACCTCGGGGTCCAGGACAGGGAGGCGCCCGGGATGCGGATCCCACCGGGGCCGGTGAAGTCGGTGACCTTGCCGATCAGGGACCAGCCGGCCGGGCCGCCGCGGGCGTCGGTGACGGTGATCGTCCCGATCCGGCCGGGGGCCGCGCCGCCGGCGCCGTAGGGGACGGCGCCCAGGGTGATGTCCTCGCCGGTCTGGGTCAGGCCGAGAGCGCCCGGCTCGACCGTCGCCGTGACCTTCCGGGTACCGGAGGGCGGTGGCGGTGTGATGGAGGGCGGCGGATTGACGGCGATGACGGTGTACGCGGCCGGGCCCGAGCCCTTGCCCGCCGACCAGGCGGCTCCCTCGTAGGCCACCACCGCCGTGGTGGCCCGGTCCGTCACCGGCAGCTCGACCAGGGCCGTGCCCCGCTCGTCGGCGGTGGCGCGGACCCGGTCGGCGGTCTCGGCCGCGCCCGCCCGCCCGGCCACCGTGACGGCCGCGCCCGGCGGGAAGCCCGCGGCGGTGACCTTCACCCGGTCGCCCGGTCCGCCGTGGGCCGCGCCGAGGAAGACGCTGCGCAGGTTGGCCGTGGGCAGTGCGGTCGCGGTCAGGCGTGCGGAGACGGGGGCGGCGGACGTCGTGTCCGCGGCGCAGGTGGTGTCGAGCTCCAGCAGGTGGCTGGTGTGCAGGGTGTAGCTGCCCGGGGCCAGGGTGGTCTCGCCGGGCGCGGTGACGGTGAAGGTGCCGGTCATGGTGACGGCGGGGAGGGGCGCTCCCGCCGGGACGGGGTCGTTGCGCTTGACCCCGACCACGGTGACCTCGCCGCTCTGGGCGCCCGCCAGCAGGATCCGGCCGGTCGGGGTCAGCGTGTCGGCGGGGAGTTCGCCGCCGGCCCCGTTCGGGTCCGGGGGCGCCATGGCAGGGGTGCGGAGCACCTGGTAGGTGACGGTGACGGTGTCGCCGACCTGCGGGGCCGGGTTGTCGACGGTGATCCGGGCGGTGGTCGGCCCGTCCGCGGGCGGGAGGCCGGCCTCCTGGGGCGGCAGGCAGTGCGTGGGGAAGTCCACCTGGCCGGGGGGTGTCTCGCCCTCGGCCGCGGCGGGCGGGCTCAGGGCGCCCCCGGTCGTGGCGGCCAGCACGGCCATGCCGACGGCTGCCGACCATCTCCGCTTCCGCGCCCCTGTTCGCACTGCCCGCCCCCTGGGTTCCCTCGCGCCCGCGCCCTGCGCAGGGGGTCATTCACGAGCGGGGGGCGGGAGAAGTCAATGCACGGCTCCGGCATCAACTGATGGCCCATCAGGAGATGGCAGGGTACCCGCCGGCCCGGTCGCGGCTGCCGCGCGGAAGGTGCGGCGGTAGGCGGTCGGGCTCACCCCCAGCGCCGCCTGCACGTGTTTGCGCAACGACTGGGCCGTCCCGAAACCGCTGTCCCGCGCGACCTGCTCCATCGGCAGCTCCGTCTGCTCCAGCAGCTGACGGGCCCGCTCCACCCGCCGGCCCACGATCCACTGGCCGGGGCTGACGCCCGACTCCTCCCGGAAGCGGCGCGTGAAGGTCCGTACCGACATCGCCTCCTGCCGGGCCAGGTCGGTCAGCCGCAGCGGTTCGTGCAGCCGGTCCAGCACCCACGCGCGGGCCGCCGTGGTGGTGGCGAGCTGCGGCTCCGGCATCGGGCGTGCGATGAACTGCGCCTGCCCGCCCTCGCGGTGGGGCGGTACGACGGTTCGCCGGGCCACCTCGTTGGCGACGGCCGTGCCGTGGTCGCGGCGCACGATGTGCAGGCACAGATCGACTCCGGCGGCGACCCCGGCCGAGGTCAGCACGTCACCGTCGTCGGTGTAGAGCACGTCCGGGTCGACCCGGACCGCCGGGAAGAGCCGCTGGAAGTGCTCGGCCGAGGCCCAGTGGGTGGTGGCGGGACGCCCGTCGAGGAACCCGGCGGCGGCCAGCACGTAGCCGCCCGTACAGATGGAGACGAGCCGGGTGCCGGGCCGAATGTGGGCGAGGGCCGCCGCGAGCTCGTCGGTCAGCCTGCCCTCCTCGTGCACCGGGCCCAGTTCGTACGAGGCCGGCACCACCACCGTGTCGGCCGTGGCCAGCAGCTCGGGGCCGTGCTCGACGTGGATCGCGAAGTCGGCGTCCGTGCGCACCGGCCCGGGGGCGAGCCCGCACGTGAGGATCTCGTACAGCGGCCGCCCGGCCGGGTCCTTCGCCCGCCCGAAGATCCGGTGCGGGATGCCGAGCTCGAAGGGCAGCAACCCGGTGAGCGCGAGGACGACGACCCGATGTGCCTGCTGCGACTCCATGGCCCGATCATAGCGAAGCATGACAGTCAAGCCACTTTCGTACGGTCCCCCGCCGGCCGGAAGCTGTCGGCGTGCCCCAGACAGCCCCCGCCTCCACGGCCCCCGCGCGCGCCCCACGGGAGGCCGCCCGCATCCACCGCGCCTGGTTCGTCGCCGCCGTCGCCTTTGTGACGATCATCGGCGCGGCCGGCTTCGCCTCCCTGCCCGGACTGCTCATCGAGCCGCTGCACGCGGAGTTCGACTGGTCCCGCGGCACGATCGGCCTCGCCGTCTCGGTCAACCTCGCGCTCTACGGGCTCACCGCGCCCTTCGCCGCGGCTCTGATGGACCGCTTCGGCATCCGCCGGGTGGTGGCCGTGGCCCTGCTCGTCATCGCCTGCGGCGCGCTGGCCACGGTGTGGATGACCGCGCCGTGGCAGCTGGTGCTGTGCTGGGGCGTACTGGTCGGGCTGGGCAGCGGCTCGATGGCCCTGGCCTTCGCGGCGACGGTGACCAACCGCTGGTTCACCGCCCGGCGTGGCCTGGTCACCGGTGTCCTGACCGCGGCCGGGGCCTCGGGCCAGCTGGTCTTCCTGCCGCTGCTGGCCTGGCTGGTGGACCACCACGGCTGGCGGCCGGCCACGGTGACGGTCTCCCTGGCAGCGCTGGCCGTCGCCCCCTTCGTGTGGCTGCTGATGCGCGACCACCCGGCGGACGTGGGGCTCGCGCCGTACGGCGGCACCTACGGGCCGAAGCCGGCCCCGACCCCGGGCGCGACCCGGCGTGCGCTGAAGGTACTCCTCGACGCCGCCCGGACCGGCCCCTTCTGGCTGCTGGCGGGCACCTTCGCGATCTGCGGCGCCTCGACGAACGGCCTGGTCAGGACCCACTTCGTGCCCGCCGCCCACGACCACGGCATGCCGGTGACGGCCGCCGCCGGGCTGCTGGCGGTGGTCGGCGTGTTCGACGTGATCGGCACGGTGGCCTCGGGCTGGTTCACGGACCGCTTCGACTCCCGGCGGCTGCTGGCCGTCTACTACGCCCTGCGCGGGATCTCGCTGCTCTTCCTGCCGATCCTGCTGGCGCCGTCGGTCCGGCCACCGCTGGTCTTCTTCATCGTCTTCTACGGCCTGGACTGGGTCGCGACCGTCCCGCCGACGATCGCGCTGTGCCGCGAGCACTACGGGGACGACGGCGCGATCGTCTTCGGCTGGGTCCTGGCCTCGCACCAGCTCGGCGCGGCGGTGGTGGCCTTCCTGGGCGGCCTGGCCCGTGACCTCACCGGCTCGTACGACGTGGTCTGGTACGCGTCGGGCGCGCTGTGCGCGATCGCTGCGCTGCTGGCCATGACCATCCACCGCCGCCACTAGCCTCCGACGGCCCGGCCCGATCCAGCCCCGCCGGCGCTTGAGGGGCGCCCGGGCCGAATCCAGCCTCGCCGGCGTTTGAGGCGCGGGGTCTGGGGCGGCGCCCCGGGAAACCCGGCTCCGCCGGGCACCGGGCTCCGCCCGGACCCGCGCCTCAAACGCCGGCGAGGCTGAATATGGCCCGGCCGAGGCTCGATGGTGCCGCCGGCTAGGCCGACGCGGCCCGGGCGCGCAGGGTCCGTCGCCAGCCCCGCCGGGAGGCTAGCGGCCTGCGGGCGTGGTGGACTTCAGGGTGCCGTCCGGGCCTGCCAGCAGGACCGGGGTGTCCGGGCCACCGAGGTCGCGGACCGCCGCGCGGTCGGCCTCGGCCGGGGTCTCGGCCGTGCTGACGACCGCCGCCGCCTCGAGCGACCGCGCCCCGCTCGCCACGGCCATCGCGACCGCCGTCTGCAGCGCGCTCAGCTTCAGGGAGTCGAGCTCCACCGTCCCGGCGACGTACGTGCGGCCCGTCTCGTCCCGCACCGCCGCCCCCTCGGGCACCGCGTTACGGGCCCGGGCGCTGCGCGCCAGCGTGATGATCTTGCTGTCCTCGGGGTCGATCCCGGTGCTGTCGGTCATGGTCGAAAGCATAGGGAGCCGCCCTGCGCCCCCGCACGACCACCCCGCCGAAGCCCCGCAGGGCCCGTCACGGCCGGTCGAGCCGCAGCCGCTCCGCCTTCGGCAGGCCCGCGACCACCAGGTCGTACGAGTCCTCCACCAGCTCCCGCACCAGCCGGTCCGGCAGGCCGCCCGGCCCGCCCACCGTCACCGTGTTCCAGTGCCGCTTGTTCATGTGGTAGCCCGGCACGATCGCCTCGTGCTCCTCGCGCAGCCGCACCGCCAGCTCCGGGTCGCACTTGAGGTTGACCTTCAGCGGCTCCGCGTCCAGCGCCGACAGCGCGAACACCTTGCCCAGTACCTTGAACACCGAGGTCTCCGGCGTGAAGGGGAACTCCTCCACCGCCGCGTTGAAGCCCAGACAGAACGCGCGCAGCTGCTCCGGGGTCATTCCCCCTCCTCCCCCGCGGACTCCGCCGCGGCCACCGGCTCCACCAGCACCGTCACGATCTTGTTCCGCCGTCCCGCCGGGGACTCGGCCGTCAGCAGCAGCGGACGGCCGTCCGGCAGTTCCACCACCGCCGAGGCACCGGCGATCGGCACCCGGCCCAGCGCCTTGGCCAGCAGTCCGCCGACCGTCTCCACGTCCTCGTCGTCGAAGGCCTCGACCTTGAACAGCTCACCGAGGTCGGTGATGTCCAGCCGCGCCGTGACCCGGTAGCGGTCCTCGCCCAGGTCCTCGACCGGCGGGATCTCCCGGTCGTACTCGTCGGTGATCTCGCCGACGATCTCTTCCAGGATGTCCTCGATGGTGACGATGCCGGCCGTGCCGCCGTACTCGTCGATGACGACGGCCACGTGGTTGCGCACCTGCTGCATCTCGCGCAGCAGATCGCCCGCGTTCTTGGTGTCCGGCACGAAGACCGCCGACCGCATCGCCGTCGACACCAGGTCCGCCTCCGCCTCCCGGCTGATGTGCGTCTTGCGGACCAGGTCCTTCAGGTAGACGATCCCGACTATGTCGTCCTCGTTCTCCCCGGTCACCGGGATGCGCGAGAAGCCGGACCGCAGCGCGAGCGTGGTCGCCTGACGGACCGTCTTGTACCGCTCGATGCAGACCAGGTCGGTGCGCGGCACCATCACCTCGCGCACCAGCGTGTCGCCGAGCTCGAAGACCTGGTGCACCATGCGGCGTTCGTCGTCCTCGATCAGCGATTCCCGCTCCGCGAGGTCCACCATCGCGCGCAGCTCGGCCTCGGAGGCGAACGGCCCCTTGCGGAAGCCCTTGCCGGGCGTGAGCGCGTTGCCGATGAGGATCAGCAGCTGCGGGATCGGCCCCATGATCCTGGCCAGCGGTACGAGCACGTACGCGGCCGCCGTCGCCGTGTTCAGCGGGTGCTGGCGGCCGATCGTACGGGGGGACACTCCCACGGCGACGAAGGAGACGAGCACCATGACGGCGATGGCCACGAGCAGCGCGGTCCAGTTCTCGCCGAACTCGTCGAGGCAGACGTAGGTGACGAGCACCCCGGCGGCCATCTCGCAGGTGACCCGGACCAGCAGGGCCACATTGAGGTAGCGGGTGGGGTCACCGGCGACCTGGGCGAGCTTCTCGCTGCCGCGCCGGCCCTCCCGTACGGCCTGCTCGGCCCGGAAGCCGGAAATGCGGGCGAGACCGGACTCGGCGCACGCCGCGAACCAGGCCACCACCACCAGCAGGACGGCTCCGGTGATCAGTTGCGGCGCGTTCACGAGACGGTCGGAGCCGGGGACGGTCCCGTCATACCGCGCTCGCCGCGCCAGCCGTCGACGATGGCCGCCTGGAGACCGAACATCTCGGCCTTCTCGTCCGGCTCCTCGTGGTCGTAGCCGAGCAGGTGCAGCACTCCGTGGACGGTCAGGAGCTGGAGCTCCTCGTCCATGGAGTGCTCCGTCGGGGCTTCCTCGCCCTGCCTCTTGGCGACCTCGGGGCAGAGCACGATGTCACCGAGGAGCCCCTGCGGGGGCTCCTCGTCGTCCTTGGTCGGCGGACGGAGCTCGTCCATCGGGAAGGACATGACGTCGGTCGGACCGGGCAGATCCATCCACTGGATGTGGAGCTGCTCCATGGCGTCCTCGTCGATGACGATGACGGAGAGCTCGGAGAGCGGGTGGATCCGCATCCGGGTGAGCGCGTAGCGGGCGATGTCGAGGATCGCCTGCTCGTCGACCTCGGTTCCGGACTCGTTGTTGACGTCGATCGACATGGTGCGCTGGGTTCTACTTCCGTGGATGGCCGTTCGCGGCCTGCTGGCTGTCGTCGTACTTCTCGTACGCGTCGACGATACGGCCGACCAGCTTATGACGGACGACATCCTCGGACGTGAGCCGCGAGAAGTGGATGTCCGGGAGCCCTTCGAGGATCTCCTGGACCTGACGCAGACCACTCTTGGCGCCACCCGGCAGGTCGATCTGCGTGACGTCACCGGTGACGACGATCTTCGAGTCGAAGCCGAGCCGGGTCAGGAACATCTTCATCTGCTCGGCGGTCGTGTTCTGCGCCTCGTCGAGGACGACGAACGCATCATTGAGGGTGTTGTGCGTCAGCAGGTAGTCCTGCGTCACGTACAGCGAGTCCTCGGCTGCCACCTGGATGCACACCGCTTCCTCGCGGCCCGCGGGCTCGATGGAGTCGATGAAGCGCATCGGGCGCCCTCCTCCGCCGGCCGCGTGGTACGCGTCCCGCTTGCGAGCGAGGCGGAAGGGCTCGATGTCCTCGGGGAGCCGGATGTCGACGACGTGCGCATCCCGCCGGTGGGCGGCCAGGGCAGTGCCCTGCTTGCGGCCCTCTGCGGTGCGGCGCCGGGTGTGGGCGACACCGCCGAGGGACTGTACGAGGGCGATCACATCGTCGCGCAGGACGATCGACGTCGTGGAGTACTGGATGCGGCAGGTACGGTCTCGCTGAGCGACCGGGCCTCCGTCGGAGTCGAGCAGGCCTTGGAGTACCGCGAGGCGGACCTCTGCCGTGTTGAACAGGTAAACGTCCGGCACGAACTTGGAGTGCGAGCGACTGCCGAGCAGATCGAGCTCGCGCATCACCCGGGTGACGGGGTTCTCCAGAGTGACCACGTCACCGGGCGACTTCACCCTGTTCAGAACGTAGTCGGGCCCGCCCTTGTGTCGTGCGGCGACTCCAGGAAGCGCCGTTTCCAGGGCGCGGACGAGCTCCTCGTCCTCTGTGGCGAAGGACGGCGTGGTGGAGCCGGTGAGGCACCCGTCGCCGAGCAGCAGACCCAGCGCGTACGGGTCCATCGGGACCTCGCGCTCCGGGAAGGCGACCGGAGCGGTGAGCATCGGCAGCTCGTAGCGGCGGGCATGGGCCGCACGGAGGTTGCCGATCATGTCCTTGGTCTCCAGGACCCGCCACGGCTTGTCGCGGCGCTTGTCGTCGCGCGTCCTGACAGTCCACAGGTGCTCGCCGCAGCACAGGGTCCAGGACCCGTCCTGGGCCGTGAGACGGTAGATGTCCTTCTCGCCCTGCGGGTACACACCGAGGACCGGGGTCGGCTCGCCGTTCGATCCGACGACCAGGTCACCCACCTGGAGGTCCCCGATGGGGCGCCAGCCGTCCGGCGTCAGAACCTTCGTGAAGACGGGCATCGCGCGCCCCCTCATGTATGCGAGGGGCGCGACCTCGATGGTCCCGGCGGCCATCAGCCGCGGGATCGAGTCGGGGTCGAGCATGTCGTGCAGCGCGTCGTAGAGCGGGCGCAGGTACGGGTCGATCTTGTCGAAGAGGGTGCCCGGCAGGAAGCCGAGCCGCTCCCCCGCCTCGACGGCGGGCCGGGTCAGGATGATCCGGCTGACCTGCTTGGACTGGAGGGCCTGCACGGCCTTGGCCATGGCGAGGTAGGTCTTGCCGGTACCGGCGGGGCCGATGCCGAAGACGATCGTGTTCTTGTCGATCGCGTCGACGTACCGCTTCTGGTTCAGGGTCTTGGGGCGGATGGTGCGGCCGCGGCTGGAGAGGATGTTCTGGGTGAGCACCTCGGCCGGTGTCTCGGCGGGCCCGTTGCCATTGCCGTTGCCGCTCGCCTTGAGCATGGCGATCGAGCGTTCCACTGCGTCCTCCGTCATCGGCTGCCCGGTGCGGAGCACCAGCATCATCTCGTCGAAAAGTCGCTGGATCAGGGCGACTTCCGCCGCTTCGCCGATCGCGCTGACCTGATTGCCCCGAACATGGATGTCGGCCTTCGGGAAGGCCTTCTCGATCACGCGCAACAGGGCGTCACCCGAGCCGAGCACGGTCACCATCGGGTGCGTGGCCGGAACGGTGAAGTGGGCTCGCGCCTGCCCCGGCGCAGGGATGTGGGCTGTGGGTGTCTGAGTCATGGGCCGGCACTGTGGCCTGCACATACCTCCCGCTGAGGGGCCGCGCCGATCGACGACCTCCGGATTACCAAGCGTACGTCTCCGGCGCGGCTTCCCCGAGGGGTTTTCCCCGGCCCTTGACCCGGCCGACCGCGGGCCCCGCCGTGAGCGGGGACGCAGCCGCCCGGGCCTGTCGCCCGGCCCCTGCGCCGCCCCCTACGGATCCTGCCGGGCCCGGGCGGCAGCGGCTACGCGGAGTGCCGGAAGCCGATCGTCGGTACGGCCCTGCGCCGGGCCGCCGGGGCCCCGCCCGAGGGGATCAGGTCGTCGAGGAAGCCGTACCGGCCGCGCAGCTCCTGCGGGGCCGCCTGCCACCAGTGGGCCACCTCCGGCCAGCCCGGGGCCGACAGGGAGCCGCCGAACTCCTGGACCGACAGGGCCGCCGTCAGGCCGGCGAAGGCGAGCCGGTCCGCGAGCGGCCAGCCCGCCAGCGTGCCGGTCACGAAGCCCGCCACGTAGACGTCGCCCGCACCGGTCGGGTCCAGCTCGTCCACCGTGATCCCGGGGACGTGCGCCGTCTCCCCGGTGCGCCCGTCCACCGCGTACGAGCCCTCCGCGCCCATCGTCACCACCGCGATCGGCACCTTCTCGGCCAGCGCCCGGGCCGCGGCTCTCGGACAGTCGGTCCGGGTGTACCGCATCGCCTCGCCCGCGTTCGGCAGGAAGGCCTCGCAGTGCTCCAGGTCGGCCAGGGCTCCCAGGTCCCAGCGGCCGCTCTCGTCCCATCCGACGTCGGCGAAGATCCGCGAGCCGCGCCGGGCGGCCTCGCCGATCCACTCCTCGCCGCGGCCGGGCCCGAGCGAGGCCACTGCCGCACGGGCCAGCGGCGGGCACTGCGGGAAGGGGCCGGGGCCCGCGGGCAAAGGGGCCTCGTGGCCGTGCGAGACCATCGTGCGCTCGCCCTCGTAGGCCATCGACACGGTGACGGGGCTGTGCCAGCCGGGGATGGTGTGCGACATGGACAGGTCGATGCCCTCGCCCTGCTCCAGGGCGTCCCAGCAGTACTCGCCGTAGTGGTCGTCCCCGAAGGCGGCGGCCAGCGAGGTGCGCAGACCGAGCCGGGCCAGGGCGGTGGCCATGTTGGCGACGCCGCCGGGGCTGGAGCCCATGCCGCGCGCCCAGGACTCCGTACCGCGCACCGGGGCCGAGTCGAGGCCGGTGAAGATGATGTCGAGGAAGACCGTTCCGGTCAGGAAGACGTCGCAGCCCGGTTCCTGCGGGTCACGCAGCGGACCGAGCGGGTCCACTGCTGCTGCGCGGATTTCGTAGTCCCGACCGGTCACGGCGATCTCCCCGTTGTTTCTCGAAGGCCCGTTTCTGCATGACGTTTTCCAGTGGAAAGCTGCCAGCCCTGCCCGCCCCGGGCAGGACCAAACCCAGTGTGGCGCAGATCACCCTCGGATGGCCCCTCGTCACTCGGACCACTCGGCAAACCGCAGGCCGGGACGGGGGCCCCGGCCCCGGTCCCGGTCCCGGTCCCGGCCGGGTCCCGGGCCGCCGTCAGCCCCGCTTGGGCAGGGGCACCCGCATCAGGTCGGCGGCCACCGTGAGCTCGCCCTCGAAGCCGGCCGCGCGCGCCTGGCGCTCGAACTCGGCGGGGTCGGTGTAGCGCTGCGAGAAGTGCGTCAGCACGAGGTGCCGTACGCCCGCGTCCCGCGCCACGCGCGCCGCCTGGCCGGCGGTGAGGTGTCCGTGGTCGGTGGCCAGCCGTTCGTCCTCGTCGAGGAAGGTCGACTCGATGACCAGCATGTCGCAGCCCTCGGCGAGGGCGTCCACGCCGGGGCACAGCCGGGTGTCCATGACGAAGGCGAACCGCTGCCCGGGCCTGGGCTCGCTCACCTCGTCCAGGGTGACCGCGCCGAGCCTGCCCTCGCGCTGGATCCGGCCCACGTCCGGCCCCTTGATCCCGTGCCGGGCGAGCAGCTCGGGCACCATGCGGCGCCCGTCGGGCTCGGTGATCCGGTAGCCGAAGGACTCGACGGGGTGCGAGAGCAGCCGGGCCTCGAGGGTGTACGAGGGCCCGTCTGCCAGCGTGCCGTCCGCGGCCACCGGTTCCTCGCGGAGCGGGACGGTCTCGCGGTAGGCCGTGGCGTACCGCAGCCGGTCGAAGAACTTCTGCCCCGAGGCCGGGTAGTGCGCGGTGACGGGGTGCGGGACCTGGTCGAGGTTGATCCGCTGGATCACCCCGGCGAGGCCGAGGCTGTGGTCACCGTGGAAGTGGGTGACGCAGATCCGGTTGATGTCGTGCGCGGCCACCCCGGCACGCAGCATCTGGCGCTGGGTGCCCTCGCCCGGGTCGAAGAGGATCCCCTCGCCGTCCCAGCGCAGCAGGTAGCCGTTGTGGTTGCGGTGGCGGGTGGGCACCTGGCTGGCGGTGCCCAGCACCACGAACTCTCGTACGGACACGTGCTATCCGGGGGGCCACTGGAGGCCGCGGCCGCCGAGGACGTGCGCGTGGGCGTGGAAGACGGTCTGACCGGCGCCGGAGCCGGTGTTGAAGACGACCCGGTAGCCGTGGTCGACGATCTTCTCGTCGAGGGCGACCTGGCCCGCCTCACGCAGTATGTCGGCGGCGACGGTCGGCTCGGCGGCGGCCAGCGAGGCCCCGTCGGCGTAGTGCACCTTCGGGATCACGAGCACGTGCGTGGGCGCCTGCGGGTTGATGTCCCGGAAGGCGACCGTGGTCTCGGTCTCCCTGACCACGGTCGCGGGGATGCTCCCCGCGACGATCTTGCAGAACAGGCAGTCTGCCTGCGGTTCCCCGGCCATTGCTGAGCCTCCCGTGACGTTGATCGGTCCGGGCATCGTATCCAGCCCGGTGCCCGCCGCGGGCGGGCATTTCGGCCCGCCGGCCCGGGTCCGGAGCCCGTCGGGGCCGGGCACGGCCGGACGGGCCGTCCGGAAACGGGCAGGGCCGGACCGGGCACGGCTGGACCGGGCACGGCCGGACCGGGAGGCGGAGCGGACCGTCAGGACCGGCCGGCCGTCAGGACCACGTCACGACCAGCGGCCCGTGCGGGCCAGCAGGACCGCGGTCGCCGCCGTCCCGGCCGTGGAGGTCCGCAGGACGGAACGGCCCAGGCGGTAGGGGTGGGCCCCCGCCTCGGCGAAGACCGCCAGCTCCTCCGGGGAGACGCCCCCCTCCGGGCCGACCACCAGGACGACGGAGCCCGAGGCGGGCAGCTCGGCCGTGGCCAGGGCCCCGGAGGGGGTGTCGCGGTCCTCGTGCAGGACCATCGCCAGGTCGGCGCCGGCCAGCAGGGCCGCCACCTGCTTGGTGGACATGGCCTCGGCCACCTCCGGGAAGCGCACCCGGCGGGACTGCTTGCCCGCCTCCCGGGCCGTGGCCCGCCACTTGGCCAGGGACTTGGCGCCGCGGTCCCCGCGCCACTGCGTGATGCAGCGGGAGGCCTGCCAGGGCACGATCGCGTCCACGCCGGTCTCGGTCATCGTCTCGACGGCCAGCTCGCCCCGGTCGCCCTTGGGAAGGGCCTGGACCACCGTGATCCGGACCGGCGGCTGCTCCTCCTGCCCGGCCGAGGAGACCGCCACGACGAGCCGGTCCTTGCCCTCGGCGGCCTTGACGACCGCCTCCGCCCAGCCGCCCCGGCCGTCCGTGAGGACCACGGCCTCGCCCGGGTTCAGCCGCTTCACGGACACGGCGTGCCGGCCCTCCGGGCCGTCCAGGACGAACTCCGCCCCCGCGGGGACCTCTTCCACCACGAACACCGGGGCGGTCATGACGCACTCCTCATCTGCATTGCCTTCAACGTGCTCTGCGCCTCGGCCAGTTCGGCCGCCAGCACCTCCACCAGCTCCCCCGCCGGGAGCGGTCGCGCCAGCCGGTGGCCCTGGCCCGCCCACAGGGCCATGCCCTGCGGGTCCCCGGCCGCCGCGGCGGCCTTGCGCAGCCCCGAGGTCAGGTGGTGGACCTGCGGGTACGCCGCCGGGGCGTACGGCCCGTGCTCGCGCATGAAGCGGTTCACCAGCCCCCGCGCCGGCCGCCCGGAGAAGGCCCGGGTGAG
Source organism: Streptomyces avidinii (assembly GCF_045161815.1). Taxonomy (NCBI): domain Bacteria; kingdom Bacillati; phylum Actinomycetota; class Actinomycetes; order Kitasatosporales; family Streptomycetaceae; genus Streptomyces; species Streptomyces avidinii. The sequence goes on along the minus strand of NZ_CP108863.1, from coordinate 5,810,811 downwards.
CTCGGTGCGGGAGAACAGCGGGTCCGTCAGCGCCTTCTTGTGCACCGGGTCCGCCCCGGACTCCGGGCAGGCCAGGAAGGCCGTCCCGAGCTGCGCCGCCTCCGCGCCGGCCGCCAGCAGGGCCGCGATCTGCGAGCCGCGCATGAGACCGCCCGCCGCGATGATCGGGAGGGCCACGGCCTCGCGTACCTGGGCCACCAGCGCGAGGAGGCCCACGGCCGCCGTGCCGTCGATGTGCGGGTCGTCCCGGTGGGTGCCCTGGTGGCCGCCGGCCTCGGTGCCCTGGACGCAGACCGCGTCGGCGCCCGCGTGCTGGGCGCTGCGGGCCTCCTCGACGGAGGTCACCGTGACGACGGTGTACGTACCGGCCTTGCGCAGGGCGGCGAGGGCCGCGGAAGCGGGACAGCCGAAGGTGAACGAGACCACGGGGACCGGGTCTTCGAGGAGGATGGCGAGCTTGGCGTCGTAGCCGTCGTCGCTGGTGCCGAACACCTCCTCGTCGGCGAGCGAGATCTCGTACCAGCTCGCCTCACCGGCCAGCTGCCCCCGGTAGGTCTCCACGGCGGCCGGATCGACGTAACCGGTCTGCGGCATGAAGAGGTTGACGCCGAAACGGCGCCGGGTGAGCGCGCGCACCTGCTTGATCTCGTGGTACATCCCGTCGGCGGTCTTGTAGCCGCCGGCCAGGAACCCCAGTCCGCCCGCCTCGCACACGGCGGCGGCGAGCGGGGGGCAGGAGGCGCCGCCCGCCATGGGAGCCTGCACGATCGGGTACGGGGAGAGACCGTTCGGTGCCGAGGACATGGACTGCATCGTGCCACGTCCCGCGCACGGGGCCGAATCATGGCATTCGCCTGGCATAGTCCCCTTCCCGGCCCGCCTCCGGCCCCCGGCCCGGCAAATGCGACGAGCCCGGCCGGGGAATCCCCGGCCGGGCTCGTGACGGTGGTGCGCGGTCGGTCAGCGACCGTTGAACGCGTCCTTCAGACGGCTGAACAGCCCCTGCTGACCCGGCGCGAACTGGCCCATCGGCCGCTCCTCGCCGCGCAGCTTCGCGAGCTGGCGGAGCAGGTCCTCCTGCTGCGCGTCCAGCTTGCCCGGGGTGGTGACCTCGACGTGGACGATCAGGTCGCCGCGTCCGCCACCGCGCAGGTGGGTGACACCGCGGCCGTGCAGCGGGATCGCCTGGCCGGACCCGGTGCCGGGCCGGATGTCGATCTCCTCCAGCCCGTCGAGCGTCTCCAGCGGGCATTTGGTGCCCAGTGCGGCCGCCGTCATCGGGATGGTCACCGTGCAGTGCAGGTCGTCTCCGCGCCGCTGGAAGGTCGCGTGCGCCAGCTCGTGGATCTCCACGTACAGGTCACCGGCGGGGCCGCCGCCGGGGCCGACCTCGCCCTCGCCCGCGAGCTGGATCCTGGTGCCGTTCTCGACACCGGCCGGGATCTTGACCGTGAGGCTGCGGCGGGAGCGGACCCGGCCGTCGCCCGCGCACTCGTGGCACGGGGTCGGGACCACGGTGCCGAAGCCCTGGCACTGCGGGCAGGGGCGCGAGGTCATGACCTGGCCCAGGAAGGACCGGGTGACCTGCGAGACCTCACCGCGGCCACGGCACATGTCACACGTCTGCGCCGAGGTGCCGGGAGCGGCACCCTCACCGGAGCAGGTGTTGCAGACCACGGCCGTGTCGACCTGGATGTCCTTGGTGGTCCCGAAGGCCGCCTCGTCCAGCTCCAGGTCCAGGCGGATCATGGCGTCCTGGCCGCGGCGGGTCCGCGAGCGCGGGCCGCGCTGCGAGGCCTGGCCGAAGAAGGCGTCCATGATGTCGGAGAAGTTGCCGAAGCCACCCGCTCCGAAGCCGCCCGCTCCGCCGCCGCCCCCCGAGGAGGACAGCGGGTCGCCGCCGAGGTCGTAGACCTGCTTCTTCTGCGGGTCCGACAGCACCTCGTAGGCCGCGTTGATCTCCTTGAAGCGCTCCTGCGTCTTCGGATCCGGATTCACATCCGGGTGGAGTTCACGCGCGAGGCGCCGGAAGGCCTTCTTGATCTCGTCCTGCGATGCGTCGCGGCGCACGCCGAGAACGGCGTAGTAGTCCGTGGCCACTTACGACTCCGCCAGGATCTGTCCGACGTAACGTGCCACTGCGCGTACCGCTCCCATCGTTCCGGGGTAGTCCATGCGGGTCGGTCCGACCACGCCGAGTTTGGCGACTGTTTCGCCGCCCGAACCGTAACCGACCGAGACGACCGACGTGGAGTTCAGTCCCTCGTAGGCGTTCTCGTGCCCGATCCGTACGGCCATTCCCGACTCGTTGACCTCGCCCAGCAGCTTGAGGAGCACGACCTGCTCCTCCAGCGCTTCGAGCACCGGCCTGATCGTCAGGGGAAAATCATGTCCGAAGCGGGTGAGATTGGCGGTACCGCCGATCATCAGCCGCTCCTCGGCCTCCTCGACCAGGGTTTCGAGGAGGGTCGCGAGCACCGTGGAGACCGTGCCGCGGTCCTCGGCCTCGAAGGATTCGGGGAGGTCCTGGACGAGCGGGGGCACATCGGTGAAGCGCCGCCCGACCACCCGGCTGTTGAGCCGGGCCCGCAGGTCCGCGAGAGAGGTCTCGCCGAAGGGGCTCGGGCAGTCGATGAGCCGCTGCTCGACGCGTCCGGTGTCCGTGATCAGTACGAGCATCAGGCGCGCGGGAGCCAGCGAGAGCAGCTCCACGTGCCGGACGGTCGACCGGGTCAGGCTCGGGTACTGGACGACCGCGACCTGCCGGGTGAGCTGCGCGAGCAGCCGCACCGTGCGGCCGACCACGTCGTCGAGGTCGACGGCGCCGTCGAGGAAGTTCTGGATGGCCCGGCGCTCGGGCGACGACAGCGGCTTGACCCCCGCCAGCTTGTCGACGAAGAGGCGGTAGCCCTTGTCGGTGGGGATCCGGCCGGCGCTGGTGTGGGGCTGGGCGATGTAGCCCTCCTCCTCCAGCACGGCCATGTCGTTGCGCACGGTGGCGGGCGAGACGCCGAGCCGGTGCCGCTCGGTGAGCGCCTTGGAGCCGACGGGCTCCTCCGTCCCGACATAGTCCTGGACGATGGCGCGCAGCACTTCGAGTCTGCGTTCGCTGAGCATCGCGCACACCTCCAGCTGTGGTCCGTTGCCGTGTTCTGCCGTGTTCGTTGGCACTCTGATCGTTCGAGTGCCAGAGAGCCCCCGCTCAGTGTACGGCCGGGCGGTAAGCCCCTGGCAAGGGAGGCCCGCCAGGGTAGCGTCGCCGCATGGACGTGCGTTGGGAAGACTCCGGCTGGGAACGGCTGACCGGACGGGCCGGCCGGCGGCGGCTGCCGGTGTGGGACTGCACCGTGGGGCTGGTGGTGGGCGAGGATTCGGTCCTCCTGATCGACCCCGGGTCGTGTCTGCGCGAGGGCGCGCAGGTGCGTGCCGAGGCGGAGCGGCTGACGGGCCGGCGCGTGACCCATATCGCATTCACGCACGGTCATTTCGATCACGTGCTGGGCGGGGCCGCCTTCTCGGGGGCCGAGGTGTTCGGGGCGGTCGGGCTGGCCTCGCTGCTGTCGACGGGACGCGAGGAGCTGCGCGGGGACGCGGTCCGGCAGGGGCTCGCGGAGGCGGAAGCGGCGGAGGCGGTGGACCTGCTGGTGCTGCCCCGGCACGAGGTGTCGGGCGAGTGGACGCTGGAACTGGGCGGCGTGCAGGTACTGCTGGCCAATGTGGGACCCGGGCACACCGGGCACGACCTGGCCGTTTTCGTGCCGGGCGAGCGCGAGGTGGTCTTCTGCGGGGATCTGGTCGAGGAGTCGGGCGAGCCCCAGGCCGGCTCGGACGCCACCCCCGGGCAGTGGCCCGCCGCCCTGGACCGGATGCTGTCACTGGGCGGGGACGACGCACTGTACGTACCCGGTCACGGAGCGGTGGTCGGGGCGGAGTTCGTCCGTGCGCAACGCGCCACACTGGCGGCCCGTATCGGCGTGTCGAAGGCGTGACGCGCGCGGCTCTCCTACTGTCGGCCGGATGCGCGAGTACTCCCCCGACCTGACCCCGCAGTGGAAGCGACCCAAGGCCGTGCCGGAGGTGGCGGCGGACCGGGACCTCGTGGTCGAGGTCGCCGGTACAGACTTCTGCGGCGCGGTGGTGGCCTGCGAGGCGGGCACGGTGACGCTGGAGGACCGCTTCGGCAAGCGGCGGGTGTTCCCGATGGAGCCGCGCGGGTTCCTGCTGGACGGCGAGGTGGTCACCCTGGTCCGGCCAGCGCGCGGGCCCTCGGGGCCGCGGCTGACGGCCTCGGGCTCGCTGGCCGTCCCCGGGGCGCGGGCGCGGGTGGCGCGGGCGGGCCGGATCTACGTCGAGGGCCGGCACGACGCGGAGCTGGTGGAGCGGGTCTGGGGGGACGACCTGCGGATCGAGGGCGTGGTCGTCGAGTACCTGGAGGGCATCGACGACCTCCCGGCCGTCGTCGCCGAGTTCGACCCGGCCGCGGACGCCCGCCTCGGCATCCTGGTCGACCACCTCGTCCCGGGCTCGAAGGAGTCCCGCATCGCGGCGTCGGTGACCTCCCCGCACGTCCTGATCGTGGGCCACCCGTACGTGGACGTCTGGCAGGCGGTGAAACCGTCCGCGCTGGGCATCCCCGCGTGGCCGGTGATCCCGCCCGGCCAGGACTGGAAGACGGGCGTCTGCCGGGCCCTGGGCTGGCCGGAGAACACCGGCGCCGCCTGGCAGCACATCCTGTCCCGGGTCACCTCGTACCGCGACCTGGAACCCGCCCTCCTGGGCTCGGTGGAACACCTCATCGACCACGTCACGGCCTGACCGACGCCCGGCCGACCCTTCAGCCCCGCCGGCCACCCCAGCCCCCGTCCGCACCCCCAGCCGGGCCGGCACCCCCCAGCCCCGCCGGCGCTTGAGGCGATCCTTCAGCCCCGCCGGCGTTTGAGGCGCGGGGGTCCGGGGGCAGCGCCCCCGGCAACGGCGCCGCGGCCCGGTCAGTCCACCAGGTCCCGCACCACCGCATCGGCCAGCAACCGCCCCCGCAGGGTCAGCACGGCCCGCCCGGCCTCGTACGGCCCCGGCTCCAGCAGTCCGTCCGCCAGCGCCCGCCGCGACGCCGCGAGCCCCTCCACGGCCAGCAGGGACAGCGGCACGCCGTCCACCAGCCGCAGCTCCAGCAGGATCCGCTCCACCCGCCGGTCCTCCGCCGACAGGAGCTCCCGTCCCGCCCCGGGCGAGCGCCCCTCGGCCAGCGCCGCGGCGTAGGCGCCCGGGTGCTTCACGTTCCACCACCGCACCCCGCCCACGTGCGAGTGCGCACCCGGACCCGCGCCCCACCAGTCGGCGCCGCGCCAGTACAGCTCGTTGTGCAGGCAGCGGCCGGCCTCCGAAGTGGCCCAGTTGGAGACCTCGTACCAGGAGTAGCCGGCCTCGGCCATCACCGAGTCCGCGATCAGGTACCGGTCGGCGTGGACGTCGTCGTCCGTCATCGGGACCTCGCCGCGGCGGATCCGCCGCGCCAGCTGCGTGCCCTCCTCGACGATCAGCGCGTAGGCGCTGATGTGGTCCGGCCCGGCGCCGAGCGCCGCCGCGAGCGTGGCGCGCCAGTCCTCGTCCGACTCCCCCGGGGTCCCGTAGATCAGGTCCAGGTTGACGTGCTCGAAGCCCGCCGCCCGCGCCTCCGCGACACACGCCTCGGGCCGCCCCGGCGTGTGGGTACGGTCCAGCACCTTCAGGACGTGCTGCTTGGCGCTCTGCATGCCGAAGGAGACCCGGTTGAAGCCCCCGGCGCGCAGCTCGGCCAGGTACTTCGGATCCACCGAATCCGGATTGGCCTCCGTGGTGATCTCGGCGTCCTCGGCGAGGCCGAATTCGTCCCGGATCGCCGCGAGCATGCGTACGAGGTCGGCGGCGGGCAGCAGCGTGGGAGTGCCGCCTCCGACGAAGACGGTCCGGACCTGCCGCGGGTCGTCGCCGAGCACCTTCCGCGCGAGCCTGACCTCGTCGATCAGGGTGTCGGCGTAGTTCTCCCGGGAGGCGAGCACACCGCCGGTTCCCCGCAGCTCGGTGGCCGTGTAGGTGTTGAAGTCGCAGTAACCGCAGCGCGTGGCGCAGTAGGGGACGTGCAGGTAGAAACCGAGCGGCCGCTCCCCCGCGCCCGCCAGGGCATGCGACGGCAGCGCGCCGTCTTCGGGCATGGGTTCACCGTCGGGGAGTGCGGAAGGCATGCCCCCATCATCCCGCACCCCGCACATGGTCAGCCCCGCCCGGCACCACTCCGGCCCGCCGGCGTTCGAGGCGCGGGGTCCGGGGCGGAGCCCTGGGAAACGGACCCGTAGGGAAGCACGAACCGGCAGCCCCCTCCCCCGGGCCCGCCAGGGAGCGGCGGGGGCCCCGGCAGGGCGGGCCACCGCCCCGCCCCGCCGGGCCCGCGGCAGGCGCTACGCCTCGCGGGACCCCTCGTACATCTCCTCGATCAGGTGCTTGAACTCACGCTCGACCACCGGCCGCTTCAGCTTCAGGCTGGGCGTGAGGTCGCCGTGCTCGACGTCGAGGTCGCGCGGCAGCAGCCGGAACTTCTTGACCGTCTGCCAGCGCTGCAGTCCCTCGTTGAGGGTCTGTACGTAGGTCTCGATCAGGCGGTTGGTCTCCGGCGCCGCCAGGACCTGTCCGTACGTCTTGCCCTCCAGCCCGTTGTCGGCCGCCCAGGTCAGGATGGACGGCTCGTCGAGGGCGATCAGGGCGGAGCAGAAGTTACGGTCGGCGCCGTGCACGACGATCGTGGACACGTACGGGCAGATCGCCTTGAACTGGCCCTCGATCTCCGCCGGGGCGACGTACTTGCCGCCCGAGGTCTTGATCAGGTCCTTCTTGCGGTCGGTGATGCGCAGGTAGCCGTCGGCCGACAGCTCGCCGATGTCGCCCGTGTGCAGCCAGCCGTCGGACTCCAGTACCTCGGCGGTCTTGTCGGGCTGCCCGTGGTAGCCCTGCATGATGCCGGGGCCGCGCAGCATGACCTCGCCGTCGTCGGCGATGCGTACCTCGGTGCCGGGGAGCGGCTTGCCGACCGTGCCGGTGCGGTAGGCCTCGCCCGGGTTGACGAAGGAGGCCGCGCTGGACTCGGTCAGGCCGTAGCCCTCCAGGATGTGCACGCCCGCACCCGAGAAGAAGAAGCCGATCTCGGGGGCCAGTGCGGAGGCGCCGGAGACGGCGGCGCGCAGCTTGCCGCCGAAGGCCTCGCGGAGCTTGGAGTAGACGAGCGCGTCGGCGATCTTGTGCTTGGTGGTCAGGCCGAACGGGGCGGTCGCCTGGCCGGTGCGGCGGAAGTTGTCCTGCGTGACCTTGGCGTACTCGCGGGCGACGCCCGCCGACCACTGGAAGATCTTGTACTTGGCGCCGCCGGCGGCCCGGGCCTTGGCGGCCACGCCGTTGTAGACCTTCTCGAAGATGCGCGGGACGGCCGCCATGTAGGTGGGCTGCACGACCGGCAGGTTCTCGATGATCTTGTCGATCCGGCCGTCGACGGCGGTCACGTGGCCGGCCTCGATCTGCCCGGAGGTCAGCACCTTGCCGAAGACGTGGGCCAGCGGCAGCCACAGGTACTGGACGTCGTCCTTGCCGATCAGGCCGGTGGCCGTCATGGCCTTGGCCAGGTACGACCAGTTGTCGTGGGGCAGCCGGACGCCCTTGGGACGGCCGGTCGTGCCGGAGGTGTAGATGAGGGTGGCGAGCTGGTCCGAGGTGATGGACGCGATCCGCTCGTCGACCGCCTCGGGGTGCTTGGCGAGGTACTCCTTGCCGCGGGCCTCCAGCTCGGCGAGGGAGAGCACCCAGCCCTCGGGGTCGCCCTCGGCCGCGACCGCGTCGGTGGCGTCCAGGACCACGACGTGTGCGAGATTCGGCAGGTCGGCGCGGCGCTCGCGCGCCTTCGCCAGCTGCTTCGCGTTCTCGGCGATGAGCACCCGGCTCTCGGAGTCCGAGAGGATGAAGGCCGACTCGTCGGCGTTGGTGCTGGGGTAGATCGTGGTGACCGCGCCACCGGCGCACATCACGCCGAGGTCGGAGAGGATCCAGTCGACCCGGGTTTCGGAGGCGAGCGCGACGCGCTGCTCCGTCTCCAGGCCGAGGGAGATCAGCCCGGCCGCGATGGCGAATACCCGCTCGGCCGCCTGGCCCCAGCTGAGTGATTTCCAGTCGTCCGGGCCGCCCCGGCCGCCGGCCGCGGGCACCGGGTACCGGTAGGCCTCGTCGTTCGGCGTCGCGGCGACGCGCTCAAGGAAGAGCACCGCCACGGTGGGCGGGCGGTTCTCGAGATAGGTCTGTGTGTCGCTCACGACATCCTCCGGACCGTTCCACGCGGCAGTGCGTGGGCGTGGGGCGCTGGGGGCGCTTGGGACTGGCGGGTTTGCAGCCGTTGACTTTTTAAACTGGCGAGTAACCGTCGAGCAGTGATCAGACTAGAGCGACTCCGCCGCGTGCGTAAGAGCCCGCGAGCGGCCGCTTCATAACGAAACAGGCCCCCGCACCGGAGTGCGGGGGCCTGCTTGCGTCGGGTGACGGCGGGGCGGCTACTTCTTCTTGCCGCCGGACTCGTCACTGGAGAGGACGGCGATGAAGGCCTCCTGCGGGACCTCCACGGAGCCGACCATCTTCATCCGCTTCTTGCCTTCCTTCTGCTTCTCCAGCAGCTTCCGCTTACGGGAGATGTCACCGCCGTAGCACTTGGCGAGGACGTCCTTGCGGATGGCGCGGATGGTCTCGCGGGCGATGACGCGGGAGCCGACGGCCGCCTGGATCGGGATCTCGAAGGCCTGCCGCGGGATGAGCTCGCGCAGCTTGGCGACCAGGCGCACGCCGTAGGCGTAGGCGGCGTCCTTGTGGCAGACGGCGGAGAAGGCGTCGACCTTGTCGCCGTGCAGCAGGATGTCGACCTTGACCAGGCTGCCGGACTGCTCCCCGGTGGGCTCGTAGTCCAGGGAGGCGTAGCCGCGCGTCTTGGACTTCAGCTGGTCGAAGAAGTCGAAGACGATCTCCGCGAGGGGGAGGGTGTAGCGGATCTCGACGCGGTCCTCGGAGAGGTAGTCCATGCCGAGCAGGGTGCCGCGGCGCTGCTGGCAGAGCTCCATGATCGCGCCGATGAACTCGGAGGGCGCGAGCAGGGTGGCCCGGACGACCGGCTCGAACACGTCCGAGATCTTGCCCTCGGGGAACTCGCTCGGGTTGGTGACGGAGACTTCCTTGCCGTCTTCCATGACCACGCGGTAGACCACGTTGGGCGCGGTGGCGATCAGGTCGAGACCGAACTCGCGCTCCAGGCGCTCGCGCACCACGTCGAGGTGGAGCAGGCCGAGGAAGCCGACGCGGAAGCCGAAGCCGAGCGCCGCCGAGGTCTCCGGCTCGTAGACCAGCGCGGCGTCGTTGAGCTGCAGCTTGTCGAGGGCCTCGCGCAGGTCCGGGTAGTCCGAGCCGTCGAGCGGGTACAGGCCGGAGAAGACCATCGGACGCGGGTCCTTGTAGCCGCCGAGGGCCTCGGTCGCGCCGTTGTGCAGGCTGGTGATGGTGTCACCGACCTTGGACTGGCGGACGTCCTTCACGCCGGTGATGATGTAGCCCACCTCGCCGACGCCGATGCCGTCGGCCGGGGTCATCTCCGGCGAGGAGACGCCGATCTCCAGCAGCTCGTGGGTGGCGCCGGTCGACATCATCCGGATGCGCTCGCGCTTGTTGAGCTGGCCGTCGACGACACGGACGTAGGTCACGACACCGCGGTACGAGTCGTAGACCGAGTCGAAGATCATCGCGCGGGCCGGGGCGTCCTTGGGGCCGACCGGGGCCGGGACCGTGGCGACGATCTTGTCCAGCAGCGCGTCCACGCCGAGACCGGTCTTCGCCGAGACGCGCAGGACGTCCTCCGGCTGGCAGCCGACCAGGTTCGCGAGCTCCTCGGCGAACTTCTCCGGCTGGGCGGCCGGCAGGTCGATCTTGTTCAGGACCGGGACGATCGCGAGGTCCTTCTCCATCGCCAGGTACAGGTTGGCGAGGGTCTGGGCCTCGATGCCCTGGGCGGCGTCCACGAGGAGGACGGTGCCCTCGCAGGCGGCGAGGGAGCGCGAGACCTCGTAGGTGAAGTCGACGTGCCCGGGGGTGTCGATCATGTTGAGGACGTGGGTGTTGCCCTGCCCCTCGCCCGTGGTGGGCGCCCAGGGCAGCCGGACCGCCTGGGACTTGATCGTGATGCCGCGCTCACGCTCGATGTCCATGCGGTCGAGGTACTGGGCGCGCATCTGCCGCTGGTCGACCACACCGGTGAGCTGGAGCATCCGGTCGGCGAGGGTCGACTTGCCGTGGTCGATGTGCGCGATGATGCAGAAGTTGCGGATCAGCGCCGGGTCGGTACGGCTCGGCTCGGGCACGTGGCTGGGGATCGCGGGCACGCAGTGTCCTGATTCTCGGTCGCAGTCGGAAGCGTTTGCGGAGCGTCGGTCGGAGCGAAAGTCCGGCTCCCGTCGCTCTCGGCGGCGCGATGTCGGATCTGTACGCAGACTCCCATGGTCCCATGGACGGGGCAGTGCGCTCGGTTTGGGCCGCCAGGAGCGTGCCTGGTAGCCTGGGCAGCTGTGTCTCGTATGCCCTCTCAGCTGTCGAGGCACAATCCGAAGATCAACCTCTGAACCTGAAAAGGCTCTATTCGTGGCGAACATCAAGTCCCAGATCAAGCGGAACAAGACGAACGAGAAGGCGCGCCTGCGCAACAAGGCCGTCAAGTCCTCGCTCAAGACCGCGATCCGCAAGGCCCGCGAGGCCGTCGTCGCCGGTGACGTCGAGAAGGCCACCGTGGCTTCCCGCGCTGCCGCGCGTGCGCTCGACAAGGCTGTCTCGAAGGGTGTCATCCACAAGAACGCCGCCGCCAACAAGAAGTCGGCGCTGGCCACCAAGGTTGCCTCCCTGCAGGGCTGAGCTCCCTGATGTGAATGCCGGGAAGGACCCAGCGGGCCCTCTCTCCCGCTCCTGACCGGCACCCCGCTCCGCACACGAAGCGTTCGCCACGCGGGTGCGGAGCAACCAGAAGTAACCGAAGGCCCCGGCCCCCACCCTTCCCCAGGGCGGTGGCCGGGGCTTTCGCGCTGCCCGGCGGGCCTCACCGGGCGGGGCTCAGTCGTAGATGTGCTGAGGCGGTACGCGGTGCGGCAGGGGCCGACGCCAGTCGCCCTCACGGGCCACGAGGACCCGGCGGGCCAGGGTGCGCGCCTCGCACCAGCCCTGCTCGGCGGTCAGTGACTCGGCCCACAGGCCGGCGCGGCCGCGGACGTCGGCCTCGCCGAGGATCCGGCCGATGGCCCGGAGGTCCTGCAGGGCCTCCGGTGCGAGGGTCCCCCGCTCCGCCATCCCCTCGGCCAGGTGGAGGACGAAGTCGGCGTCGTCGGTGACAGGAACGCTCTTCACCCCGTGCTCACCGGCCCAGGCCAGCTGATCCGCGGCATCGGCGGCGAGGACGACCAGCAGCCTCGCGATCCAGCGCTCCCAGTAGTCGGCATCGTCGTACATGCGGGGTGCGCGCTAACCGCGCTGGGGGCGGGCCGCGCGGGCCACCGCCACGACGGCCTTCTCCAAGGCGTACTCGGGGTCGTCGCCGCCGCCCTTGACCCCCGCGTCGGCGGCGGCCACGGCGCGCAGCGCTTCCGAGACCCCGTCCGCCGACCAGCCGCGCATCTGCTGGCGGACCCGGTCGATCTTCCACGGGGGCATGCCCAGGTCCCGGGCGAGGTCACCGGGGCGGGCTCCGCGCGGGGCGGAGGCGAGCTTGCCGATCGCGCGGACCGCCTGGGCCAGGGCGCTGGTGATCAGGACCGGCGCCACCCCGGTGGACAGGGACCAGCGCAGGGCTTCCAGGGCATCGGCCGCCCGCCCCTCGACCGCCCGGTCGGCGACCGTGAAGCTGGAGGCCTCGGCCCGGCCGGTGTAGTAGCGGGCGACGACGGCCTCGTCGATGGTGCCCTCGACGTCGGCGCACAGCTGCGCGGCCGCGCTGGCCAGCTCCCGCAGGTCGCTGCCGATGGCGTCCACCAGGTTCTGGCAGGCCTCGGGGGTCGCCGACCTGCCGAGCGTGCGGAATTCGCCCCGCACGAAGGACAGTCGGTCCGCCGCCTTCGTCATCTTCGGGCAGGCGATCTCCCGCGCGCCCGCCTTGCGCGCCGCGTCCAGCAGGCCCTTGCCCTTGACCCCGCCGGCGTGGAGGAGGACCAGGATGATCTCCTCGTAGGGCGCGGCGAGGTAGGCCTTGACCTCCTTGACGGAGTCCGCGGACAGGTCCTGCGCGTTGCGCACGACCAGCACCTTGCGCTCGGAGAAGAGCGAGGGGCTCGTCAGCTCGGCGAGCGTGCCGGGCTGGAGCTGCTCGGAGGCGAGGTCGCGGACGTCCGTGTCGGCGTCGGCGGCGCGGGCGGCCGCCACCACCTCGCGCACGGCGCGGTCGAGCAGCAGCTCCTCCTGCCCCACCGCGAGGGTGAGCGGGGCAAGCGGATCGTCGGTGGAGTTCTTCCTGGTGGCCATCGCCTCCAGCATCCCACGCCGCACTGACAGCCCTCCGCCCCGCGTGCCCGAGAATGGTCGCGTGAATGTGCGACATGTACTCGTCCTGCCCGACCGCGACGCCGCCGAGGAGGTGGCCCAGGAGGCCGTCGACCGCTTCGGACTCCCGGAGGAGCCGCAGTTGTTCCGCGACGCGCTCGCCGGCGAGGACGACGCCGAGGACGCACAGTGGCTGGTGGTCGTCGAGGACCCGCAGGAACGGCTCGACACCACCTCGCTGGACGACCTCGCCGCCGAGTACGAGGGCTGGCTGGAGGCCCCGTAGGGCTCTGCCGATCAGGCCTTGCGAACGGCCTGGATGTCCAGCGTCACTTCCACGCTCGAACCGATCGCCGCGATCCCGTGCGCCAGCATCGACTGCCAGTTGAGGGTGAAGTCCTCGCGGTGCAGTTCGGTGGTGGCCCGGCAGGCCGCCCGCAGTTCACCCTCCATGCCGTTGCCCAGACCGAGGTACTCGGTGTCCAGGGTCACGGACCGGCTGACCCCGTGCAGGGTGAGCGCGCCGGCGACGGTCCAGCCGCTGCCGCTGCGGTGGATGAACCGCTCGCTGTAGAACTCCACCGTGGGGTGGCGGACCGCGTCCAGGAAGTCCCCCGACCTCAGGTGGTCGTCGCGCAGCCGCACCCCGGTGTCGATGCTGGCCGCGTCGATGATCACGTGCATGGAGGAGTCCTCCATGCGCTCGGCTATCCGCACCGCCCCGGCGAACGTGCTGAACCGGCCGCGGATCCGGGCCAGGCCGATGTGCCGGGCCGTGAACCCGATGGTCGAGTGCGTCGGGTCGAGCTCCCAGTGGCCGGGCTGCGGCAGCAGCGGCGGCTCCACCGCGTCCAGGATGATCTCCGCGGTGCCGGACTGCGCCGGGTCCCCCACGATCGTCACCCCGTGGAACGGCGCGTATCCCTCGGCGGTCACCGAGAGCCTGTACTCCCCCTCCGGCACGGCCGCGGTGAAACCGCCGTACGGGTCGGTCTCGCCCTTGACGATGCGGCGGCCGATCGGGTCGGTCACCTCGAACACGGCCTGTCGGAGCGGCCGGTGAACCGTGTCGAGGACCCGGCAGCTGAGCAGACGCGCCGTCGGCGGCAGCGTCAGTGTCGCGGATGTGGAGGGACTGGAACTCCCGGCCGTCCCGGCCGTCTCCATCCCCCGTCTGCGACCGAACATGGCTGATGCACCCCCGTGCTGTGTGGACTTGGACCGTTCTGGCGAAGACGCATTCGATCATGCTGTCGGGTTGTGGGCAAACAGAGGGGTCACGCCCGGTATGACCGCGCCTTTTCCGCCGCCGGTTGGCCGGAAACGCATGCAGCCGAACTCCGGCTCCGGCGACGGCGATCGAGCCGTCGATGTCGGTACGCAGCACGGTCGCCCCCGTCTCCCGCAGCCGGGCGAGCGTACCCGGCGCGGGGTGTCCGTAGCGGTTGCCCACGCCGACGGGAACGAGTGCGAATCGCGGCCGGACCCGTGCGTACAGCTCGGGGTCCTGGTGGGCGGAGCCGTGGTGGGCCACCTTGAGCACGTCCACCGGGCCGAGATGCGGATGCTCCCTCAAGAGGCCCTGCTGCGCGGGCGGTTCGAGATCTCCGAGCAGCAACAGGGTCAGGCCCGCGCCACGCACCAGCAGGGCGACGCTCGCGTCGTTGGGCCCCTCGGGCGGCGGGCCGGCCGGCGGCGGCCAGAGCACCTGCCACTCGAACGCCCCGGCCCGGCGCCGCTCCCCCTGCACGGCCCGCACGATCGGCACGCCGGCGGCCGCCGCGGTCCGCCGGACGAACTCGGCCTGCGCCGGGGGCTCTTCCAGGGCGGTGGCCTGGATCACACCCACGGACCGGCCCCGCAGGACCCCGGACAGGCCTCCCACGTGGTCGGCGTGAAAATGCGTCAGCAGGAGCAGCGGCACCCGCTGCACCCCCAGGGTGCGCAGGCACTCGTCCACCGGGCCGGGATCCGGGCCGGCGTCGACCACGAGGGCCTCTCCCGGGCCGACCGCAAGGACGGCGGCGTCCCCCTGCCCCACGGCGCACTGGACGTAGCTCCAGTCGGGCGGCGGCCAGCCGGTGAGCGTACGGGTGAGCTGCGGCGGCCGCAGCACGGCCAGGAGCAGCAGTACCGCCAGCGCCGAGCAGAGCCACCCGCGCCCGCGGAACCGGGCAGCGGCGATGGCCACGACGGCCAGGGTGACGCCGGCCAGCAGCACGCCACCGGTGAGCCCGCCCGGCCAGGACAGCTCCGCGCCGGGAAACCCCGCCCCTGCCCGGGCCACGCCCGCGATCCACCCGGCCGGCACCCCCGCGCAGCGCGCCAGCACCTCCGCGGCGGGCATCCAGACCGGGGCGGCCGCCAGCGCGGCGAAACCGAGCACCGTCGCCGGACCGGCCGCCAGCTCGGCCAGCAGGTTGCACGGCACCGCCACCAGGCTGACCCGGGCGGCGAGGACGGCCACCACGGGCGCGCACACCGCCTGGGCGGCCGCGGCGGCCCCCAGTGCCTCGGCGAGCCGGGGCCCGGTCCCACGGCGCCGCAGGGCCTCGCTCCACCGGGGCGCGAGGGTGAGCAGCGCCCCGGTGGCCAGGACGGAGAGCAGGAAGCCATGGCTGCGGGCCAGCCACGGGTCGTGGAGCACCAGCAGCAGCACGGCAGCGCCCAGGGCCGGGATCAGGGACCGGCGCCGCCCGGTCGCGATGGCCAGCAGGGTGACCGCCCCGCAGGCCGCGGCCCGCAGCACGCTCGGCTCCGGCCGGCACACCACCACGAACGCCAGCGTCAGGGCCGCCCCGCACAGGGCGGTGACCCTCAGCGAGAGCCCGAGCCGGGGTGCCAGCCCGCGCCGCTCGGCCTGCTGCGCGCGGGCCGGGGGCCCGATGAGCAGGAACAGCACCACGGTCAGGTTGGATCCGGAGACGGCCAGCAGGTGCAGCAGGTCGGTGGCCCGGAAGGCCTCGTGCAGATCGGGCGGAACCCTGGACGTGTCCCCGACGACCAGTCCCGGCAGCAGGGCCCTGGCATCCGGTGCGAGCCCCTCGGTGGCCTCGCGCAGCCCGGCCCGCAACCGCCCCGCGAACCGCTGGACGGTGTCCGGGCCGGCGGTCACCCGGGGCGGGGTGTCACCGGCCGGCCGGAGCAGCGCCACGGCCCGCTCCCCGCCCCGCGCCGGGGCCAGCCGGGCGACGACCACCACCCGGGTGGACGGCTGCAGCCGGGCCCACTGCGCATGCCCGGCCAGCACCCGCACGGGGGTCTCGACCCGGGTGCTCGTCCCGTCGGGCCCGGTCACCCGGGTCACCACCGCGTCCAGAACCGTCACGGGCGGCCCGCTCCCGCTCCGGGCGGCCCTCGGGTCGGAGCCCACGGTGAGCTCCGCGAGCACACGGGCGTGTTCCCGCGCCAGCCCCGCCACCGGCCCGGCCCGCGCCTCGGCCCGCTGGAGCCCCGCCACCCCGGCCCCGGCGGCCGCGCACAGCAGGACCGCTGCCGCGGCCGGGGCGAGCCGCCAGAGCCGTCCCGGACGCAGGCACCCGCACAGCATCAGCAGGCCCGCGCAGGCCACCCCCAGCCCCACCCCGAGAGCCGTGCGGCCGACGGGCGCGTCCAGGGCGAGGGCGGCGGCCGCCCAGGCGGACACGGCGGGCACCGCGAGGCGCAGGTCCACCGGGCCCGCGCCCTCCGGGCCGTTCACGGCCGCACCAGCGTGCGCAGGTCGGCGAAGCGCCGCTCCCCGATGCCGTCGACCTGGCGGAGCTCCTCCACGGAGCGGAAGCCGCCGCGGGCCGTACGGAAGTCGACGATGTGCTGTGCCAGCACCGGCCCGACCCCCGGCAGACCGTCCAGCTGGGCGACCGTGGCCGAGCCGAGACTGAGCGGTCCGGAGCCCGGCCCGCCGCCCGCCCCGCCCGGTGGCGGCTGCGCCGGGGCGCCGACCACCACCTGCTCGCCGTCCACCAGCACGCGGGCCCGGTTCAGCCCGGAGGTGTCGGTGCCCGGGCGCACTCCCCCGGCGGCGGCCAGCGCGTCCTCCACCCGCGAACCGGCGGGCAGCCTCCGCACCCCCGGGTCCCGGACCTTGCCGCTGATGTCGACGACGATCCGCACGGCGCCGCCGGACCCACCGGGACTGCCTCCCCCGGCCGGTGCCCCCGCGGACGCAGAGGACGCAGCGGACGCCGCCGGAACCGCCCCCGGGGCCACCACCGCGGGTGCGGTCACCGCCTGCGGCCGGGCCCACCAGTACTGCTGCCCGGCGAATCCGACGGCGGCGACCAGCACCACGGCGACCGCCGCCACCGTGCGCGGCCGTACCTCGCACCGGTCCTGCAGCCACAGCGGCAGCCGCTCCCGGACGGCCAGCCCCCGCGCGGCCCCCGGGGTCAGCCCGGGCGCCTCGGCAGCGGGCACCTGCGGATCCGCCCCGGCCCGCGCCCCGGCCGCGACCTCGACCGGCACCCCGGCCGCAACGCCGGCCGGCACCTCGGGCAGCGCCTCGGGCGGGCTGCTGCCCCCGAGCAGGGCCTCGGCCCGCCGGCGCACCGCGCCCGGGTCGGGATGAGCGACCCGCCGACCGCGACGGGCCGCACGACGGTGCCGCAGACGGCTGTCGGAGAGTCGGGGACGGCCCGGGCCACTGGTGGCGCCCGACGGATACGAAGCACGCGTTCGAAGAGTCATGCGACGACCGTAGGGGCCGACCCCCGGCCCCGTTCGGAACACTCAATTCCGGTGGAAAAAAAGATCGTTGTGGATAACCGAGCCACTCGTTCCGGTGGTCAGCGGGGTGAGACGACCGCCGCCAGCAGCCCCGGCCCGGTGTGCGCCCCGATCACCGCGCCGACCTCACTGACGTGCAGCTCGACCAGGCCGGGGATGCGCTCGCGAAGCCGCTCGGCGAGCTTCTCCGCCCGCTCCGGAGCGGCCAGGTGGTGCACCGCCACGTCCACGGCGGCGGACCCGGCGCGCTCGACGGCCAGCTCCTCCAGGCGGGCGATGGCCTTGGACGACGTACGGACCTTCTCCAGCATCTCGATCCGGCCGCCGTCCAGCGTCAGCAGGGGCTTCACCGCCAGGGCGGATCCGAGCAGCGCCTGCGCGGCCCCGATCCGCCCGCCGCGGCGGAGGTAGTCGAGGGTGTCGACGTAGAAGTACGCGGACATGTCCGCCGCCCGCTTCTCGGCGGCCGCCACCGCCTCGTCCACGGATCCGCCCGCCTCGGCCACCTCGGCGGCGGCGAGCGCGCAGAAGCCGAGGGCCATCGCGACCATGCCGGTGTCCAGGACACGGACGGGCACGGGAGCGGTCCTCGCCGCGACCACGGCCGCGTCGTAGGTGCCGGAGAACTCGGCGGACAGGTGAAGGCTGACGATGCCGGTCGCCCCGGCGTCCGCCGCCGCCCGGTAGGCCCGGACGAACTCCTCCGTGCTGGGGCGCGACGTGGTGACCGAGCGACGCTTCTGCAGGGCGAGGGCCAGGCTGCGCGCCGAGATCTCGGTGCCCTCCTCCAGTGCCTCGCCGCCGAGTACGACGGTGAGCGGGACGGCGGTGATTCCGTGCCGCGCCATGGCCGGTCGGGGCAGGTAGGCCGTGGAATCGGTGACGATGGCGACATGGCGGGACATGAGCCGGAGGTTACCGCCAGTGGGGGCAGGACGGCAGCCCGGACCCATGACGCGACCGTCGCGGCGCTCCCGGAGGCGACGCGAGCCTACGGTACGAGCCCCCGCCCGGCTCACCCGCCGGCCCTGCCACGCCCCTGCTCCGGTCAGCCCCGGCCCACCCGGTCGGCCCGGTCGGCCCGTCTCAGGCCGTACCCGCAGCTCGTGCTCTCAGGTCGTGCCCGCAGCTCGTGCCCGCAGGCCGTGCCCGCAGCTCGTGCTCTCAGGTCGTGCTCTCCGGCCGGCGCGTCTTCTGCCAGGGGTACTGCGGCGCCGGGGCCGCCGGATTCAGGGCGGCCCGGGACTGCTCCGCGCCCGGGCTCGCGCCGGTGGCCGGACCTGCCGCCGGACCCGCCGCCGGCCCGTTCGCCTGCGCCGCGTCCCATGCCGCGGCCGCCGCCGCGAGGTCGTCCACCGGCTCCCGCGCCCAGTCCCGCAGCGCGTCGGACTCGACCTCGATCTGCTCGGACAGCGTGGACAGATCGTCCTGCGCGAAGCGCTGGGCCCGGTCCCGCGCGGCCCACCGCAGCGAGTCCGCGGCCTGCTTGATCTTGGCCGTCCGCTCCCGCAGGTCCGGCAGGCGCTCCGCGATCCGCCCGCGATCCGGGTCCTGCTCCAGCCGCTTCAGCTCGTCGTCGAGCTCGCGTCCGTGCGCATTCAGCCGCTCGAACAGCGCGATCGACTCCTGCAGCGAGGCATCCGTCCGGACCCCGTCCTGCAGCGCCTGCTGCGTGGCGCGCATCGAGGTCCGCAGGTCGAGCCGCAGCTGCGCCAGCGCTCCCGCGACCCCGACCTGCCCGAAGCTCTTGGCGCGCAGGGTGGTGTCCTCCACGGTCCGCCGCGCCTGCGTGATGGTCCGGTCCACACCGCGCTTGGTCGCCTGCACCACCTTGACGGTCGCGTACACACCCAACCCCAGGAAGGTGAAAAGCACCATCAGCGCGAAGATGATCAACGCGGCCTCCATGAGCGTCCCTTCCCCAGTACCCGACGGCTCTTTTCCGTCCCCTCCACGGTAAACGCAACGGGCAGGTCGGGGGTTCCAATCGGACCCCCAACCTGCCCGTACGGGATCCCCCCTATGCGGGAGGGGCGCCTCGGACTCAGATGACGATGTTCACCAGCTTCGGCGCTCGCACGATCACCTTGCGGATCTCCGCGCCGCCCAGCGCCGCCACGACACCCTCATCGGTCACGGCCAGCTGCTCCAGCTCCGCCTCCGAGATCGTCGGCGACACCTCCAGCCGCGCCTTGACCTTGCCCTTGACCTGCACCACGCACGTCACGCTCTCGTCCACGACGTACGCCGGGTCCGCGACCGGAAAGTCCTGGTGGACGACCGACT
The DNA here is from genome assembly GCF_045161815.1 of Streptomyces avidinii. Classification (NCBI taxonomy): domain Bacteria; kingdom Bacillati; phylum Actinomycetota; class Actinomycetes; order Kitasatosporales; family Streptomycetaceae; genus Streptomyces; species Streptomyces avidinii. Next base: position 5,791,239 of record NZ_CP108863.1, on the reverse strand, counting down.
CGCTGTGACCCAGGCGGTGCCACAGCTCCTCCGCGATGTGCGGGGCCAGCGGGGCTACCAGCAGCACCAGGGCCTCGGCGACCGAGCGCTCCAGCGGGCGGCCGGCCTTCGTCAGGGCATTGTTCAGCTCGGTGATCTTCGCGATGGCGGTGTTGAAGCGCAGCCCCGTCAGGTCCGAGCCGGCCCCGTCGATCGCCTTGTGCAGCGCGCGCAGCGTGTCCTCGGCGGGCTCGGCGTCGACGACCGTCACCGCGCCCGTCTCCTCGTCCACGATGTTGCGCCACAGGCGCTGCAGCAGCCGGTACTGGCCGACCACGGCCCGGGTGTCCCACGGACGGGAGACGTCCAGCGGGCCCATCGCCATCTCGTACAGGCGCAGGGTGTCCGCGCCGTACTCCTCGCAGATCTCGTCCGGCGTGACGGCGTTCTTCAGGGACTTGCCCATCTTGCCGTGCTCGCGCTTGACCTGCTTGCCCTCGTAGAAGTAGGCCCCGTCCCGCTCCTCGACCTCGGCCGCCGGGACGTACACACCGCGCTCGTCGGTGTAGGCGTACGCCTGGATCATGCCCTGGTTGAAGAGCTTGTGGAACGGCTCCGCCGAGGACACGTGGCCCAGGTCGAACAGCACCTTGGACCAGAAGCGGGCGTACAGCAGGTGCAGCACCGCGTGCTCGGCGCCGCCCACGTACAGGTCGACACCGCCGTGCGGCGCGCCCTCGCGCGGTCCCATCCAGTACTGCTCGATCTCCGGGTCCACCAGGGCCGACGCGTTGTTCGGGTCCAGGTAGCGCAGCTCGTACCAGCAGGAACCGGCCCAGTTCGGCATGGTGTTGGTCTCGCGGCGGAAGGAGCGCACGCCCCGGCCGTCGCCCAGGTCCAGCTCGACGTTCACCCACTCGCCGTTGCGCGACAGCGGGGTCTCCGGCTTGGAGGTGGCGTCGTCCGGCTCGAAGGTGCGCGGCGAGTAGTCCTCGACCTCCGGCAGCTCCAGGGGCAGCATCGACTCGGGCAGCGGGTGCGCGACGCCGTCCTCGTCGTAGACGATCGGGAAGGGCTCGCCCCAGTAGCGCTGCCGGCTGAACAGCCAGTCGCGCAGCCGGAAGTTGACGGTCCCCTTGCCGATGCCGCGCTCGGCCAGCCAGTCGGTGATCGCGGCCTTCGCCTCGACGACGCCCAGGCCGTCCAGCGCGATGCCCTCACCCGTCGAGTTGACCAGCTTCGCGTCGTAGGAGACGAAGGCGTCGTCCCACTCGGCCGGGTCGGTGCCACGCCCGTCCGACGGCTCCACGACGCAGCGCATCGGCAGCTCGAAGGCGCGCGCGAACTCGAAGTCGCGGCCGTCGTGCGCCGGGACGGCCATGATCGCGCCGGTGCCGTAGCCCATCAGCACGTAGTCGGCGATGAAGACCGGGACCTTGTCGCCGCTGACCGGGTTGATCGCGTACTCGCCGGTGAAGACACCGGTCTTGTCCTTGGCCTCGGCCTGCCGCTCGACGTCCGACTTCGAGGCGGCCTGCTTGCGGTACGCGCTGACGGCCTCGGCCGGCGTGGCGTGCCCGCCGGTCCACACCTCGTGGGTGCCTTCGGGCCAGGCGGCCGGGATGAACTTCTCGACCAGCGGGTGCTCGGGCGCCAGCACCATGTAGGTGGCGCCGAACAGGGTGTCCGGGCGGGTGGTGAAGACGGTGATGGCCTCGTCGCCCAGCGCGAAGTCGACGCGCGCGCCCTCGCTGCGGCCGATCCAGTTGCGCTGCTGCAGCTTGATGGCCTCGGGCCAGTCCAGCGCGTCCAGGTCGTCCAGCAGCCGGTCGGCATACGCGGTGATCCGCATGTTCCACTGGCTCAGCCGGGACTTGAAGACGGGGAAGTTGCCGCGCTCGGAGCGGCCGTCCGCGGTGACCTCCTCGTTGGCCAGTACGGTGCCCAGCCCGGGGCACCAGTTCACCGGCGCGTCCGAGGAGTACGCCAGGCGGTACTCGTTCAGCACGTCGGCCCGCTCGGCCGCGGTCAGACCGGCCCAGGCGCGGCCGCCGGGGACCTCACGGGAGCCGTCCTCGAAGGCGGCGACCAGCTCGGTGATCGGCCGGGCCTTCTTCGCGTCGTCGTCGTACCAGGAGTTGTAGATCTGCAGGAAGATCCACTGGGTCCACTTGTAGTAGTCCGGGTCGATCGTGGCGAACGACCGCCGCTTGTCGTGGCCCAGGCCCAGCCGGCGCAGCTGGACCTTCATGTTCTCGATGTTGGCCTCGGTCGAGACGCGCGGGTGCGTGCCGGTCTGCACGGCGTACTGCTCGGCCGGCAGGCCGAAGGCGTCGAAGCCCAGGGTGTGCAGGACGTTGTGGCCGGTCATCCGCTGGTGGCGGGCGAAGACATCGGTGGCGATGTACCCGAGCGGGTGTCCGACGTGCAGGCCCGCACCGGAGGGGTACGGGAACATGTCCATGATGAACTTCTTGGGCCGTGCGACCACCGCGGGATCCCCGGCCAGGTCACCGGTCGGGTTCGGGGCCTCGTACGTGCCCTGCGCGTCCCATACGTCCTGCCAGCGTGCCTCGATGTCGGCGGCCATGGCAGCCGTGTAACGGTGCGCCTCGGCCGCCTCGGGGGCCGGGGTGTTCGTCTCGCTCATGATTTCTGAAGCTCCATCGATCGTCTCTGCCGTCTCTGCCTGCCCAAACGAAAAAACCCCTCGCACAGGAGGGGACGCCGCGCCGGGTCCGACCGTCTCGAGGGGTCGGTACTGATCAGCGCGGCTCGGTAAGCAGAAGGCGTACGGCACGCATGGCGTCAGGGTACCGCAGCGGCCCCTTCCGACGCTCGGCCGTTCCACCCGTCGACACAACGAGAAGCGGGCCACCCGATCCGGGTGGCCCGCTTCTTCACTGTGGAGCTAAGGAGAATTGAACTCCTGACCTCCTGCATGCCATGCAGGCGCTCTACCAACTGAGCTATAGCCCCTTGTTGTGCTTGCCGCTTCGGTGTCCCTTGCCGGTTCCCCTTGGCGACGTCCCAAACATTACACGGTCATGGCCCTGGTCCAAAAATCGGTTTCCGCCGACCACGGGCCATGTCCGATTTGATCCAACCTGTCACGCTCTCGCGAACTGATAGAACCGCTTGAGCGTGCAGTGCTCGTCGAGCAGCCGTCCGTAGATCGGCTCCCCTTCCAGCTCCCGGTACGTCTCGATCGGGTCGCCCTTTATGATCAGCGCCCGCGCGCATTCCTCGCACCAGTACTGGTAGTCGGGGTTGACCGGGTCCATGTCCCGCACGATCGGCGTGCCGTTGTTGCACCAGTCGCACCGGCGCCGGTGTGCACCCATCCGTCAGCGACTCCCTCCCGCGTCGGGCCGTCGTCTCCCCCTCCGGCGGTCACGATTCTGCCATGCCGGTGCGGGACAGGTCAGCAAACGCAAAGGGTACAAAAGCAAGGATCCCGCCCCCCATTGGGGACGGGATCCTGATTGTGGAGCTAAGGAGAATTGAACTCCTGACCTCCTGCATGCCATGCAGGCGCTCTACCAACTGAGCTATAGCCCCGCTCTCCGCCGCGCTCCCCCCGTCTCCGGTGTTCCGCGCTGCGAACAAGAAGAACTCTAGCCTGTGACCAGCCGGAAAGTGAAATCCGGGCGGCAGCCCCACCGGGGGGCGGCGAAAGGCCGCTCAGTCGTCGTCGCCGAGCACCGGTTCCGGCAGCGTGCCGGCGTTGTGCTCCAGCAGGCGCCAGCCGCGGGCGCCCTCGCCGAGGACGGACCAGCAGCAGTTGGAGAGCCCGCCCAGGCCCTCCCAGTTGTACGAGTCCAGGCCGAGCAGCCGCCCGATCGTCGTACGGATGGTGCCGCCGTGGCTGACCACGACGAGCGTGCCGGACTGCGGGAGGCGGGCGGCGTGTTCCAGCACCACCGGCGCGGCGCGGTCGGCGACCTCGGTCTCCAGCTCACCGCCGCCCCGGCGAACCGGTTCGCCGCGCTTCCACGCCGCGTACTGCTCGCCGTACTTCTCGAGGATCTCTTCGTGCGTGAGGCCCTGCCACTCGCCGGCGTACGTCTCGCGCAGCGCCGCGTCCCGGGTCACCGGCAGCCCCGTGACGGCGGCCAGCTCGGCAGCCGTGTCGGAGGCGCGCCGGAGGTCGGAGGCCACGATGGCGTCGGGCTTCAGCGAGGCGAGCAACCGAGCGGAGCGGCGCGCCTGCGCCACACCCGTCTCGGTCAGCTCGATGTCCGTGGAGCCCTGGAAGCGACGCTCCAGGTTCCACGAGGTCTGGCCGTGTCGCCAGAGGACGATCTTCCTACCGGACTTGCCCGAGGTGGTCGCGCTCAGAACAGATCACCGTCCAGTTCGTCGTCGCCCGCCGCCTCTCGCAGCTTGGCGTGCTCCTCGGCCTTGCCGATGGTGAGCTTGGCGTCCTCGGGAAGCTCGATCTCGGGGCAGTCCTTCCACAGGCGCTCCAGCGCGTAGAAGACGCGCTCCTCGCTGTGCTGGACGTGGACGACGATGTCGACGTAGTCGAGCAGGATCCAGCGGGCGTCGCGGTCGCCCTCGCGGCGCACCGGCTTGGCGCCGAGCTTCTTGAGGAGCTGCTCCTCGATCTCGTCCACGATCGACTTGACCTGGCGGTCGTTGGGCGCCGAGGCGAGCAGGAAGGCGTCGGTGATCGACAGCACGTCGCTGACGTCGTACGCGATGATGTCGTGCGCGAGCCGGTCGGCCGCGGCCTGGGCGGCGGCGGTGATGAGCTCGATGGAGCGGTCCGTGGCGGTCACTGGCCATGCTTTCGGGTTGGCGGGCAGATCCTTACAAGGGTCTCATGTACCGCCGACACCGCCCGCGCGCAGCGTCGCGCGCGGGCGAAAGCCCCCCTCGGGGTCCCCTCGGACCCCCGGGGAGCCCTCCCGGGCCCCGGTCGGGACGCCACCCGTCAGGACGCCTTGTAGTCCTTGCCCAGGATCACCACGACCTCCGCGTTCACCGCGTTCTCGGCCTTCTTCACGACCGTCTCGGGCAACCCGAGGGTCTTGGCCACCTCGATCGCGCGGTCCCGCTGCGCGTCGTCCTGGTAGGTGATCTGCGAGGTGGCGGCGCTCTTGTCGGCCTTGCCGCCGTCGACGAAGGTGTAGCCGCCGTTCATCAGCGCCGCCTTCGCCGCGATCTGGGTCTTCTCGTCGCCGGTGGCGTCCTTGAGGCCGACACGCGGGGCGGCGCCGGGCTGCGCCGCGCCGACGGAGCCGCCCAGTACCTCCTTGACGACGTTCTTGTTGGCCTCGTCCGTGAGCGTCCCGTCCTGCTTCACCGTGAGGAGGTCGGTGCGGTACGCGCCCACCTTGGCGTGCTCGCCGAGCCGGGACAGCAGGGCCCCGAGGGTCTGCGCGTTCAGGGCCGGGTCGAGGATCTGGCCGATGCTCTCCACGGTCACGGCGGCCGCCTTCGGGTCGCTCGGGACCTTGCGCAGCACCGCCTGGAGCACCTTGCCCACCCGGTCCAGCTGCTTGGCCTCCGGTTCGCCCTGGCCGCGGAAGGTGGCGTACGCCACGGCCATCGGGCCGCTCAGGCTCTGCTTCTGGCCCTGGGCCACGGCCGGGGTCTTGGCCGCGTCGTCGGCCGGGACCGCGGTGTCGGTGTCGACCTCGATGCCGCCGACCAGCTCGACCAGGTTCTCCAGGAAGGGGGTGTCCAGGCGCCAGGTGCCGCCGATGTGCGTGCCGAGCACGGAGTCGAGGGCCTCGCGGGTGCCGAGGCCGCCCTCCTCGACCGACTTGCCGAGCGCCATGACCGTCCCGTCCTGGCCGGTGACGCCGAGGGTGTTCGGCAGCAGCACGGTGGCGCCCTGCTTGGTGGTGACGTTGTCGACGAGCAGCGCCGAGGAGGTGCCGCCCTTCTTGGTGTTGTGCAGGTGGACGACGATCATGTCGCGCTTCTGCGCCGCGGCGTCGGCGGTCGCGACGGTCTTCTTCTGGCCGAGGCCGTCGAGGAACGGCAGCTTGCCCGCGTACCAGAGGTAGCCGAGGCCGCCGACGGCGAACACGGCGAGGACGACGATCAGCGCCACCACCCGGTTGCGGCCGCGGCGGCGGGCCTCCTCGCGGCGCTCGGTGCGGCTCTCGGTGAACTTGAGCCAGTCGATGACGTCCTCGGAGTCCTCGTCCGGCTGGTCGATGAAGGCGAACATCTCGGTGCGGTAGTCCCGGTCCGCCCCCTCGGGCTCGCCGCCGGACGCACCACCCGGCTCGCTGTCGGGCCGGCGCGGCTCGGGGACCCGGTCGGCCGGCCGCTCGGCGGCGGGGGCCGGGGGCTCCGGGGCGGTCTGCTGCGGGATCCACTGCTGGGTCTGCTGCGTGTCGTACCCGTAGCCGGGGGCCTGGGTGTAATCCTGCTGCCCGTACTCCTGGGCGGCCGGCTGCTGCTGCTGTTGCTGTTGCTGTTGCTGGGGGTAGTACTGCTGCGGCTGCTGACCGTAGCCCTGGTAGCCGTAGCCGTACTGCTGCTGTTCGTACGACTGCTCGTACTGCTGCGGGGCAGCCGGAGCGGGCTGGACGGGCTGGGCGGGCACCTGGCCGTACACCGGCCGCCCGTACGCGTCGTAGCCGACGAGCTGCTGCTCCTGGGCGGCATACGGGTCGTACGGATCCTGTCGGTCGTTCACCGCGGGGCCCCTCTCTCCGGAAGCTCAGGCTCCCCGGTACAGCTCACGCTTGTCGATGTAGCGCACCACGCCGTCCGGCACCAAGTACCAGACAGGATCCCCCTGGGCGACCCTCGCACGGCAGTCGGTGGACGAGATCGCGAGCGCGGGGACCTCCACCAGGGAAACGCCGCCTTCCGGGAGCCCGTCGTCGGTGAGCACGTGGCCCGGCCGGGTGACTCCGATGAAGTGGGAGAGCGAGAAGAGCTCTTCGGCGTTGCGCCAGGTCAGGATCTGCGCGAGCGCGTCGGCACCGGTGATGAAGAACAGGTCGGCGTCGTCGTTCTGCGCCTTCAGGTCCCGCAGGGTGTCGATGGTGTACGTAGGCCCGCCGCGGTCGATGTCGATGCGGCTCACCGAGAACTGCGGGTTCGAGGCCGTGGCGATGACCGTCATCAGGTAGCGGTCCTCGGCCGGCGAAACGGCTCGCTGGGACTTCTGCCACGGCTCGCCGGTCGGCACGAACATCACCTCGTCGAGGTGGAAAAGGGCGGCCACCTCGCTGGCGGCCACCAGGTGTCCGTGATGGATCGGGTCGAATGTCCCGCCCATCACGCCGAGCCGGCGCTTGACCGGACCGGTAGGCATCTCCTGCTCTCCCATGAGCGCAGAGCCTACTGGCCCGGCGGACGACGTGGTCCCGGCGGTCTCGGCGGGGCTCAGCGGTCGCGGTTCAGGCGCGTGGTGACCCAGAGCATCAGCATCAGGATGACGAAGGCGCCACCGCCGGTCAGGTACGGGTTCAGGCTGTCGTGGTTGCCGCCGTGCTGCTCGGCCCCCTCCGAGGCGAGGACGACCAGGTTGTGGGCGGTGGAGGCGAGGCTCATCAGGCAGGTACCTATCGAGTCGGGGAGCGGGCGGAGACTTCGCTCACATCGTATGCGGGGGCCTGGGGCACGCTCACGCCGACTCAGGCGTTGGAGAGGATAGACGCAGGGTCGATCAGGTCCATCCAGGGGAGGGCGCTATGACGGAAACAGGCTTCGAGAAGGTACCGGCGCGGGACCGCCGGAGGTTTCCCGGCATCTCGTCGCGGGCGTACGAGCATCCGGCGGACCGCTCCGCGCTGGTGGCGCTGCGCAAGCTGAGCGGCTTCGACACGGTGTTCAAGGCCCTGAGCGGGCTGCTTCCGGAGCGTAGCCTTCGGCTGCTGTTCCTGTCGGAGTCGGTGCGGGTGGGCGAGACGCAGTTCCCGCACCTGCACGCGATGTTGCGGGACGCCTGTTACATCCTGGACCTGGAGAAGGTCCCGCAGATGTACGTGCAGCAGGACCCGAACCCCAATGCCATGTGCATCGGGCTGGACGAGCCGATCATCGTGGTGACCACGGGTCTCGTCGAGCTCCTCGACGAGGAGGAGATGCGGGCGGTGGTGGGCCACGAGGTGGGCCACGCGCTGTCGGGGCACGCGGTCTACCGCACGGTCCTGCTGTTCCTGACCAACCTGGCGATGAAGGTCGCGTGGATCCCGCTGGGCAATGTGGCGATCATGACCATCGTGACCGCGCTGCGGGAGTGGTTCCGCAAGTCGGAGCTCTCGGCCGACCGGGCCGGGCTGCTGGTGGGACAGGACGTGCAGGCCTCGATGCGGGGGCTGATGAAGATCGCGGGCGGCAACCACCTCCACGAGATGAACGTGGACGCCTTCCTGGCCCAGGCCGAGGAGTACGAGTCGGCCGGCGATCTGCGCGACTCCGTGCTGAAGATCCTCAATCTGCTGCCCCGGACGCACCCCTTCACGACGGTTCGGGCGGCCGAGCTGAAGAAGTGGGCGGAGAGCCGCGACCACCAGCGGATCATGGACGGCCACTACCCGCGGCGCGAGGACGACAAGGACACCTCGGTGACGGACTCCTTCCGGCAGTCCGCCGCTCACTACGCCGACACGGTGCGCACCAGCAAGGACCCGCTGCTGAAGCTGGTGGGCGACATCGCGGGCGGCGCCGGCGACCTGGGCGGCAGGCTCCGCGACAAGTTCACCGGCGCGGCTGCCGCGGGCGGATCCGGGACCGGCGCCGGCGCTGCCGGGCCCGAGGCCAAGGGCGGGGCTACGGAGCAGGGCTGACCGGAGCGGCCTGCGGGGTCGCGGGCGGGGCCAGTACGCCGCACAGCCCGGCCGTGCGCCGCGGCTGGCCGCTGGCGTACGGGTCGCTCGCGGCCGGGCCCACCGTGGTCGGGGCGGCGCCCGCCAGGAGCGGCCGGAAGGCCCCTGCCGGGTCGGCGGAGCAGTCCTGCGGGCCGGCCATCACGTAGGCCGAGGCCAGCTCCAGCCGCCGGGCCCCCAGGTCGTCCCGGTCGAAGCGCAGCCGCAGCTCGCGCCGGACGGTGAAGAGCGAGGCCCCGTCGGCCGCGGCCGGGGCTCCGGTGGCCGGCCGTACGGCGTAGACGAAGGTGTGGTCGGTGGTGACCTCCAGCAGGTCCGGGGTCACCTCCTCGAAGGCGAGCGTGCCGCTCACCCGGACCCGGGAGTCGGCCACGACGGCGGTGGCCTGGTCGAAGCGGACCAGCCAGCCGGTGGCCGCGTGGCGGCCGTCGCCGGAGGGCGAGGTCATGCTGCGGTCGAACTGCGCCAGCTGGTCGGGGTCGAGCAGGACGCGCACCGGGCGGGTGGCCGCTCCGGCCAGGATGTCGGGGTCCAGCGAGGACTGCACGAGGTAGTCCTTGGCGATCGACAGCGCGGTGACGACCTGGTTGTCGGTGAAGTGGTGCGTGCGGCGCACGGCGGGCAGGGCGATCCCGGCCGCCCCGACCCGGTAGTCGGCGGCGGGGCTGCTCGCGTACAGGTCGGCGGGGCGTCCGCCGGGCACGTCGGTGGTCGGCGCGAGCGGGACCACGGTGCTGCTGAGCGGCTGGGCGGCTGTGCCGGGCGGTGGCTGGTACGGGTTGCGCAGGCCCATGTAGACGGCGGCGGCGAAGGCCGTGGCGATGAGCAGCACCAGGAGCATGCCCTGCCGGGCGCCGCGGCCGGGGGTGCTGGTCCGGGAGGCGGAGCCGCCGCCCGACCAGATGGAGCGGGTGCGCACCGCGCGGGCGTGTTCGCCCATGCGTTCCTGTGCCGAGTACTCCTGGAGCCGGGCAGCCCGGACGAAGTCCTCGTCGAACACCACCGATCGGTACTCGTCCGACCGGAATTCGTCGTCGCCCCCGCCCATGCCCTCGGGGGTGCCGTTGGGTGGATCTCCTGGCACGGCCATCGCTTCTCCCCGCTGTCCCCGCTTCAGAGAAGCCCCCGGCTCCGGCGTACGCGAGTGGGGTCGTACCTTCAGGGTTGGCGAACGGAGGGGTACGTAAACGCGCCGACGCCGGTGACTTCACCCCTGGGGGTGCTGGCGGGCGCCGGAGCGGGGTCCGCCTCGCCCGAGGCGCTGCGGTAGACGGCGCTGAAGGCGAGGGCGACCATGCCGAGGCCCATCACGAAGGCGAGCACCCAGGCGACCGGGCGCAGCCAGGGCGCACGTCCGCGGTACGGGCGCAGGCTGCCGCCGTAGGCCCCGTACGGGCCGTCCGGGTACCCGTGGGCCCGGTCGTCGTGGTCCCAGCCGTGTTCGTCGTAGCCGTCGGGATGGCCGTAACCGTAGCTGTCGTATTCGTCGTCGCCCGTCCAGCCGCCGGCGACCGCGCGGGCCGCCTCGGCCTCCGCGCGCGCCCGGTCCGCCGCCCGCTGTCGCTCGGCGGCGCTCGGTTCACGGATCTCGGCGTTCCGGACGAAGTCCTCGTCGAACACCACGGAGGCGAAGTCGTACTCCGCGCCTCCGCGGTCGTCGTCGGGCTCCCCGTCGTCCGGGAACGGCTTGCCCCCCACGTCGTCCGGCACAGGACCAGCCTAGACCTGGGGGGCCGCCTTGGGCAGGGTGTCCGCCGAATTTCGGCCACACCGCGCTCAAAGGGTGACTACCGAATGTGACCGTCGCCCGTGACGATGTACTTGGTGGAGGTCAGCTCGGGAAGCCCCATCGGGCCCCTGGCGTGCAGTTTTTGGGTGGAGATGCCGATCTCGGCGCCGAATCCGAACTGTCCACCGTCCGTGAACCGAGTGGATGCATTCACGGCGACCGTGGTCGAGTCGACCAGCTGGGTGAAGCGGCGCGCGGCGGCCTGCGAGGTGGTGACGATCGCCTCGGTGTGACCGGAGGTCCAGCGGCGGATGTGGGTGACCGCGTCGTCGAGGGAGTCCACGACTCCGGCGGCGATGTCGTAGGACAGGTACTCGGCGGCCCAGTCCTCGTCCGTGGCGGGCACGGCGGTGGCCTTGCTGCCCTCGGCGGCGGCGAGGACCCGGGCGTCGCCGTGGACGGTGACGCCCGCGTCGGCGAGCGCGTCGAGGGCTCGCGGCAGGAAGGCGTCGGCGATGTCCCGGTGGACGAGGAGGGTCTCGGCGGAATTGCAGACGGAGGGTCGCTGGGCCTTGGAGTTGATGAGGATGTCCACCGCCATGTCCAGGTCGGCCTGGGCGTCGACGTAGACGTGGCAGTTGCCGGTACCGGTCTCGATGACGGGGACGGTGGATTCCTCGACCACGGTCTTGATGAGGGAGGCGCCGCCGCGCGGGATGAGCACGTCCACGAGGCCGCGGGCGCGCATCAGCTCACGGACGGACTCGCGGGACTCGCCCGGGACGAGCTGGATCGCGTCGGCGGGCAGGCCGACGCTCTCGATTGCGTCCCGCAGGATGGCGACGAGCGCGGTATTGGAGGAGTAGGCGGAGGAACTGCCGCGCAGGAGGACCGCGTTCCCGGACTTGAGGCAGAGGGCGGCGGCGTCGACGGTGACGTTGGGGCGGGCCTCGTAGATGATGCCGACGACGCCGAGCGGGACGCGGATCTGGCGGAGGTCGATGCCGTTGGGGAGGGTGTTGCCGCGCACGACCTCGCCGACGGGGTCGGGGAGGGCCGCGACGTCGCGCACGTCGGAGGCGATGGCGGCGACACGCTCGGAGGTGAGGGTGAGACGGTCGATGACGGTCTCGCTCGTGCCGGCGGCGCGGGCCTTGTCCGTGTCCACGGCGTTGGCGGCGATGATCTCGGCCGTACGGGCCTCCAGCGCGTCCGCGATCGCCAGCAGGGCGATGTCCTTGGCGGACCGCGGGAGCGGGGCGATGGCGGCTGCGGCGGTACGGGACCGCTGCGCGGTGGCGAGGACGGGCGAGGTGGCGGCATCGAGCGAGGTCATGCCGCCCAGGGTAGTCCCCGGTCAGGCCCGGGCAGCCGGGGTTTCCACCCCGCGAGACGGCCTCCGGCCGTTGCCCTGGCCGGGCGGGGTGGGGGCGCTGCGCGGGCTGCTCTCCCCGCCCCGCCCTTTCGCCGTTTCCCGGGCTCTGCCCGGACCCGGTCCTCAATCGCCGGACGGGCTGAAGGATCCCGGGGCTGGAACGGGCCCCGGACCCGGTCCTCGAACGCCGGACGGGCTGGGAGCGAGCCGCGCGAGGGGCGCGTTCAGTACGGATGGACCCCCACCGGGTGGGCCGGGGGTGGGCCGTAGCCCTCTGCCACGCGTTGGTGGTAGGTGGCGCGGTCGATGACCTCCAGGCCGACGATCTCCCAGGGCGGGAGCTGCGCCGAGGAGCGGTGTTCGCCCCACAGGCGCAGGGCGACGGCCGCCGCGTCGTGGAGGTCGCGGGCCTCTTCCCAGTAGCGGATCTCCGCGTGGTCGTCGGCGTAGCGGCTGGTCAGCAGGAAGGGGTGGTCGTGGGCCAGTTGTTCCAGCCCGCGCCGGACCTCGGAGAGCGGGGCCGGCTTGCCGGAGACGCTCAGGGTCACGTGCCACAGGCGCGACGCGTGATCCTGCTCCTCCCCGCCACCACCACCGCCGTCACCGTCCCCCGTGCCGACGCTGGTCAGCGCTCGCCTCACCAGCCGCCTCCTGTCTCCGCCACGCGGGTCCGCCCGCCCTTCACAGTTGACCAGTCCACGGGCCGCCGCGCTGCGCTTTTGGCGAACCTCAGCCCTCCAGCAGGACCAGATCGTCCCGGTGGACGACCTCCCGCTCGTACGCGGGTCCGAGTTCCCGCGCGAGCTCGCGAGTGGAGCGGCCGAGGAGCTGCGGGAGCTCCTTGGCGTCGAAGTTGACCAGGCCCCGGGCGACGGCGCGGCCGTCGGCCGCGCGCAGTTCCACCGGGTCCCCCGCGACGAAGTCGCCCTCGACCGCGGCGATGCCGGCCGGGAGGAGCGAGCTGCCGCGTTCGGTGACGGCGCGTACCGCGCCGTCGTCCAGGACGAGGTGCCCCTGCGGGGTCGACGCGTGCTGGAGCCACAGCAGCCGGTCCGCCGAGCGGCGCCCGGTGGCGTGGAACAGGGTGCCGGTGCCCCGTCCGGCGAGGGCGTCGGCGGCCTGGCTCGCGGAGGTCAGTACCACGGGGATCCCGGCGGCGGCCGCGATCCGGGCGGCCTCGACCTTGGTGACCATGCCGCCGGTGCCGACGCCGGCCTTGCCGGCGCTGCCGATGGAGACGTGCGCGATGTCCTCGGGTCCGCGGACCTCTGCGATGCGGGTGGTGCCGGGCTGGGACGGGTCGCCGTCGTAGAGGCCGTCCACGTCCGAGAGGAGCACGAGGAGGTCGGCCCGGACCAGGTGGGCGACGAGTGCCGCGAGCCGGTCGTTGTCGCCGAACCGGATCTCGTCCGTGGCGACGGTGTCGTTCTCGTTGACGACGGGCAGGGCGCCCATGGCGAGCAATTGGTCGAGGGTGCGGTAGGCGTTGCGGTAGTGGGCGCGGCGGCTGGTGTCGTCGGTGGTGAGGAGCACCTGGCCGACGCGGACTCCGTACCGGGCGAAGGAGGCGGTGTAGCGGGCGACGAGCAGGCCCTGCCCGACGCTCGCGGCCGCCTGCTGCCGCGCCAGGTCCTTCGGGCGCCGGCGCAGGCCGAGCGGTGAGAGTCCGGCGGCGATGGCTCCGCTGGAGACGAGGACGATCTCCTTCTCTCCTCCGCTGCGGGCCTTGGCGAGGACGTCGACCAGCGCGTCCACCCGATCGGCGTCGAGTCCGCCGGCCGCGGTGGTCAGGGAGGAGGAGCCGACCTTGACCACGATCCTGCGGGCGTCCACGACACCTTGCCTAGCCGCTGACACGTCTGTCCCCTTGCCCCTGTTGCCCAAAATGCCTGCCGTCTCAATCTACGGGGTGGGCGCGCGGGGCTGCTCGGGGGTTTCAGCCCCTGGACGAGGCCCCCGCTCCCACCTGCTGGGCCTCCTCGGCCCGGGCGGCGCCCGGGACGAGGATCTTGCGGGAGAGCAGGAAGGTGAAGGGGATGGCCACGATGGCCGCGACCAGTGGGGCGATCCGGGTGTCCATCCCGGCCCACGTCACCAGGGCATAGAGGCCGGCGGACTGGATGACGTAGTTGGTGACGTTCGTCAGCGGGAAGAGGAGGAACTTCTTCCAGGTCGGCCGGGTCCGGTAGGTGAAGTAGGTGTTCATGAAGAACGAGCCGACCATCGCCAGGACGAAGGCGAGCGAGTAGGCGGCGAAGTACGGCATCCACGGGTGCAGGAGCAGGTAGATGCCGAAGAAGGTGCCGGTGTTGACCCCGCCCACGAGGGCGAAGCGGAAGATCTGGCCGAACTGCTCCCTGCGGCTCATCGGGCGCTGCGCTCCACGATCGTCGGCTCCTCGGCCGGGGCGGCCGCCGGCCCGGTCCGCGGGAGCGGCTGCGCGCCGTGCGATTCCTTGACCAGGAAGTGCGGCCTGCGCTTGGTCTCGTAGTAGATACGGCCGATGTACTCGCCGATCAGGCCCAGCATGATCAGCTGTACGCCGCCCAGGCCCGTGATGATGGCCACAAGGGTGACGTATCCGGGGGACTCGACGCCGTTGGTGATCGCCATGATCGTGATCCACAGCGCGTACAGGCCGGTCAGGGCGACCAGCGACACGCCGAACCAGATCCCGATCCGCAGCGGCCTGTTGTTGAAGGAGATCAGGCCGTCCATGCCGTAGTTCAGCAGGGAGCCGAACTTCCACTTCGTCTCGCCGGCCTCGCGCTGCGCGTTGCGGTAGTCGAAGTGGACGGTGTCGAAGCCGATCCAGGAGAACAGTCCCTTGGAGAAGCGGTTGTACTCGGGCAGCGACAGCAGGGCGTCCACGGCCGGGCGCGAGAGCATGCGGAAGTCGCCGACGCCGTCGGTGAGCTCCACGTCGACCCAGCGGTTGACGCCGCGGTAGTAGAGGCTGCTGAGCGCGGAACGGAGTTTCTTGTCACCCTCGCGCGTGCGGCGGGCGATGATCTGGTCGTGGCCCTGCCGGTAGTGCTCCAGCATGGTCGCGATGAGCTCCGGCGGGTGCTGGAGGTCCGCGTCCATGATCACGACGGCGTCGCCGGTGGCCTCGCGCAGGCCGGCGAGCATGCCGGCCTCCTTGCCGAAGTTACGGCTGAAGGAGACGTACCGGGTCTGGTCTCCGTACTCGGCGGCGATCTTCCGGAGCTTGCCGAGAGTGCCGTCGCGGCTTCCGTCGTCGACGTAGCAGACCTCGTACTCGACGGGGAGGGCGTCCAGAACCCTTCGGATCTCCGCGTCGAAGCTGTCGATGACGGCTTCTTCGTTGTAGCAAGGGACGACTACGGACAGCTTCGTCATGAACACTTCCTGCTGGGTCCGAACGGGTGATTGTCGGCGACCGGACCCGCCTCTCACCTCTTCCTTAGAAGTATGCACGGCGAGGGTCGGGCGGGAGTCGGGCTGCCGGAGCCGAGGGCGGCACACGGTAGCTTTGACGAGATAAGCGGAATCGGATTGAGCTCAACGTAACGAAACGAAGGGATCGAGGTGCACGTGCCCGACGTCTCCGTGGTCGTCATCGTCTACAACGACGCAGAGCGTCTGCCGACAGCAGTCCAGTCGGTTCTGGACCAGACCCTGCACAACGTCGAAGTCGTGATCGTCGACGACTTCAGCAAGGACCGCTCGTACGCGGTCGCCCAGGAACTGGAGTCCGCGCATCCGGGGAGAGTGCGCGCCTTCCGCCTGCCGGAGAACAGCGGCGGCTGCGGTGCGCCGCGCAACCACGGCATCCAGCAGGCCACCGGAACGTACGTGATGTTCCTCGACAGCGACGACGTGCTGGAGCGCAACGCCTGCCGGAACATGCTGGACGCCGCCGAGCGGACCGGCTCCGACCTGGTCGCGGGCATGTGCGTACGCGTGCACCTCGACAACCGGTGGGGCAAGACCACCGAGTGGTACCCCTGGATCTACTCCCGCACCCGCACGCTGGAATCGATCACCGAGTTCCCCGACCTGCTGGTCTACGACACCCTCTCCACGAACAAGTGCTACCGGCGCGAGTTCCTGCTGGAGCAGGGCCTGGAGTTCCCGGTCGGCATCCACTACGAGGACCTGCTGTTCTCGGCGCAGGCGTACGTGGCCGCCCGCCGCATCACGCTGATCCCGAACCACGTCTACTTCTGGAACGTGGTCGAGAAGGCCGCGGCGCTGTCGATCAGCAACCGGCGCCACGAGATCGCGAACTTCGTCCACCGGATGGAGATCCACCGCCGCGTCGACCGTCTGCTGGCCGAAAAGGGCCACACGGACATCAAGTCCGCGAAGGACGCCAAGTTCCTCAAGCACGACCTCGTGCTGCACCTGCGCGACCTGCCGCTGCTGAGCGACGAGTACCGCCAGGAGTTCGCCCGCCTCGCCAACGGCTACCTCGCGGGGATCGACCCGGCCGCGTACGAGAACGTCACGTACCTCCAGGCGATCTGTGCCTACCTGCTGGGCAAGGAGGACTGGGACAACCTGCTCCCGGCCGCCGACGCGATGACCAACAAGGGCCGGCTCACCTCCCCGCTCGCCGAGCGCGACGGCCGCGTCTACTGGTGCGCGCAGCACATCGACGGTCCCGACGGCGACGAAGCGCGACGGATACTGGATGTCACCGAGCAGGCGTTCCACACCACGCCGCTCACCTCCCTCACCCTGGGCAACCGCCTCACCTCCTACGAGGACGACGGCCGGGGCACCGTCACCATGTCCGGCTCGATCGTGAACCCGCTGGGCCGGATCCCGTCCGACGCGGAGCTGAAGGCGACCCTGGAGTTCCGGGCCCGCCGGCAGATCGGCGTACGGTCCTTCGGCTTCCCCGTGGCAACCGTGCGCCACGCCGGTGACACGATCGAGTGGACCGGCACCGCCGACATCGCGAGCACCGTCCGCCCGCTCGGCATCATCGACGCCGTCTGGGACGTCCGGCTCAAGCTGACCGCCGGCGGCGAGCGGATCACCACCCGCGTCGCGATCGGCGGGGTCGACCTGGAGTCGGCGGCCCGGCTGCGCGTGCGCCCGCGGCTGACCCGGCTGGTATCGGACCGCTTCGGGCCCGAGATGACCAAGAAGGGCAACCTCAGCTACGTGCTGAGCGCCGAGGGCGCCGCCGCCGTCCGCACCCAGTCGCTGATCAACAACGCCATACAGGGCAAGGCGGCCGGCGTGGTCAAGCGGGGCCTGCGCAAGGCACTGCGGGCCCGCCGGAACATGGGCTCCGGCGAGCAGAAGGTGAAGGTCTACCACGAGATCTTCTCGAAGCTGCCGATCAAGAAGGGCACGGTCGTCTTCGAGAGTCACATGGGCAAGCAGTACAGCGACAGCCCCAAGGCGATCTACGAGGAGATGGTGCGCCAGGGCGCGCCGTTCGAGGCGG
The DNA here is from genome assembly GCF_045161815.1 of Streptomyces avidinii. Lineage (NCBI taxonomy): Bacteria > Bacillati > Actinomycetota > Actinomycetes > Kitasatosporales > Streptomycetaceae > Streptomyces > Streptomyces avidinii. The sequence goes on along the minus strand of NZ_CP108863.1, from coordinate 5,773,924 downwards.
TCTGGTCGTACGCGGGCGCCAAGCCCACCGGCTTCCCCAAGGAGGCCACCCTGGTCAGGCGCTGGAGCTGGCAGTACCTGCGCGCCCTGGCCCAGGCCGAGTACTGGGTCGACAACCAGGGCTTCCCGCTCGCGCTGGCCAAGCGCCCGGGGACCACGTACATCCAGACCTGGCACGGCTCGGCGCTCAAGCGGATGGGCTTCCACGAGCCCCGGACCAAGGCACAGGGCCGGGCCGGTCAGGCCCGCTTCCAGGCGGCCGTCGACCGCTTCGACCACTTCCTGATCCGCTCCGAGCACGACACCCGCACCCTCGCCAAGGGCTTCCGGCTGCGCGACGAGGTGCTGCTGCGCACGGGCTACCCGCGCAACGACGCCCTCGTCGAGGCGTACCGGACCGAGGCGGACAGCGGCGAGCGGGTACGCGGTCCCCTGGCCGTGGAGCTCGGCATCGACCCGGACAAGAAGGTGCTGCTGTACGCGCCGACCTTCCGGGCGGGAGCGGACGGCGCGGTGGAGGGCTTCACCTTCCCCTTCGACGTGGAGGAGTTCGCGGACCGGCTCGGCGACCGCTTCACGCTGCTGGTGCGGACCCACTACCTCAACAGCGTCTCGCTGCCGCCGTCGGTCGAGGGCCGGGTCGTCGACGTGTCCCGGCACCACGACATCACCCCGCTGCTGGCCCTCGCCGACGGTCTGATCACCGACTACTCGTCCGTGATGTTCGACTACGCGGTCCTGGACCGGCCGATGCTGTTCTTCGCGTACGACTACGAGAAGTACGCCACCGACATCCGCGGCACGTACTTCGACCTGAAGGAGAAGGCCCCGGGCCCGGTGGTGGCCACGGCGGACGAACTCCTGCAGGCGCTCGCCGCCTTCGAGGAGGCCGACGCCAAGTACGCCCAGGCGCGGGAGCGTTTCCTCGCCGAGTTCGGCGAGTACGACCGCGGGGACGCGGCCCGCCAGATCGTAGAGAAGTTCTTCACCAGGAGCGGCAAGTGAGCCAGCAGACCGCCACCCCGGGCGGCCGTGACATCTTCATCGTCTCCAACAACGTCGACGAGATCGGCGGCGTGACCACCTGGTCGCACCAGATGGCCCGGCAGTTCACCGACCGCGGCCACCGCGTGCACATCGTGGGCATCGCCCCGGTCGCCGAGGAGATCCGCCAGAAGCTGCCGCAGGACCTGCCGTACGAGATGACGACGCTCTACGAAGCCCACCCCCCGTCGGCCCGCCGGCTGCGCGGGATCAAGGGCCGGCTGAACGCGCCCGAGCGGCGCCGCCAGGCGGCCCGGCGGGCCAAGATGCGGGTCAAGGCCGAGCAGCTGAGCGAACTGCTGCGCGCGGCCCGTCCGGGCGGTGTGGTCATCGTCACCCAGGTCTGGGCGATGGAGTGGGTGGCGCTCGCCGACACCAAGGGGCTCTCCGTCATCGGGATGAGTCACGAGTCGTTCGAGGCCAGCCAGAAGTCCACCCGCGGGGAGCGGGTACGCCGCTTCTACCCGCAGGTCGACCGGCTGCTGGTGCTGACCTCCGAGGACGCGGACCTGTGGATCCGGGCGGGCATGGAGAACGTCGGCAGCATGCCGAATCCGCTGCCCTTCATGCCCGGCTCCCCCGCCCCTCGCACGGAGAAGGTCGTGGCGAGCGTCGGCCGCCTCGCCTTCGAGAAGGGCGTCGACCTGCTGCTCGACACCTGGGCGGACGTCGCGCCGCACCATCCCGACTGGACCCTGAGGATCTACGGGGCGGGCGTGGAGGAGGCGACGCTGAAGGCGCACTCCACCGCGCTGGGCCTGGACGACTCCGTGGAGTGGATGGGCAGCACCGACGACGTGCTGGGCGCGCTGCGCGGCGCCTCGGTCTTCGCCCAGGCCTCACGGGCCGAGGGCTTCCCGATCACACTGCTGGAGGCGATGGCGGCGGGCGTGCCGCCGGCCGCCTTCGACTGCGCACCGGGCGTACGGGAGATCGTCGAGCACGGTGAGGACGGGCTGCTGGCCCGGCTGGGCAACACGATGGAGCTGGCCGGGCACCTGCGCGCGATGATGGCCGACCGCGAGCTGCGCGACCGGCTCGGGGACAACGCCTTCCGTTCGGTGCAGCGTTACTCCAGCGCCGAGATCACCGACCGGTGGGAGGAGCTGTTCTCCTTCCTGGAGCGCTGACCGCGCCCTCCACGGCACACACGCCACGGCCCGCCCCGGGATCCTCCGGGGCGGGCCGTCGTGCAGTGCGGATCAGGGCTTGTGGACGTCCCGGTGGGCGTCCTTGCGGGCCACCTTGTTGGCCTGCCAGCCCGCCCAGGCGGAAGTGACCATCTCGCGGACGTCGTGCCGGGCCTTCCAGCCAAGCTCGCTGGTGATCCGGTCCGCCGATGCCACGACCTTCGCCGGGTCGCCGGGGCGGCGCGGGCTGATCACGGGGGCGATGTCGTGCCCGGTGCTCTCGTTCATGAGCGCGACCATCTCGGCGACCGAGACGCCCTCGCCGCGGCCGATGTTGACGGTCAGATCCTTGTACTCACCGGCCGCGCCCCACTCGGCGAGCTTGCGGGCGGCCGCCACGTGGGCCTCCGCGAGGTCCTCGACGTGGATGTAGTCACGGATGCAGGTGCCGTCCGGCGTCGGGTAGTCGTCACCGAAGATCTTGGCGCCCTGGCCCGCGTCGTAACGCTCGAAGACCATCGGGACCAGGTTGAAGACGCCGGTGTCGGCGAGTTCGGGGGTCGCGGCGCCCGCCACGTTGAAGTAGCGCAGGCAGGCGGTGGAGATGCCGTGCGCCCGGCCCGCGGCGCGCACCAGCCACTCGCCGGCCAGCTTGGTCTCGCCGTAGGGGCTCATCGGCGCGCACGGGGTGTCCTCGGTGACCAGGTCCACGTCGGGCATGCCGTAGACGGAGGCGGAGGAGGAGAAGAGGAAGTTGCGGATGCCCGCGTCGGCCACGGCCTGGAGCAGGACCGCGAGGCCCTGCACGTTCTCGTGGTAGTAGTGCATCGGCTTCGCGACGGACTCGCCGACCTGCTTCTTGCCCGCGAGGTGCACCACGCCGGTGATCTTGTGCTTGCGGATGACCTCGTCCACGACCAGCCGGTCGAGGACGGATCCGACCACCAGCCCGACGCCTTCCGGCACGCGGTCCTCGTTGCCCGTGGAGAGGTCGTCGAGGACGACGACCTCCTCCCCCGCGAGCAGCATCGCGCGGACGACGTGCGCGCCGATGTACCCGGCGCCACCGGTGATCAGAAACGTCATGTGTATCTCCTTGGTCCTGTCCGACTTCGGGATGAGGGGCACGGCCGTCCGCAGGGGCTCCTGCGGGACCCGCCCCGGGCCGTCAGCCCGCCCCGCGGCCCGCGCGGGCCCGGTGGAGGCGGTTGCGTACGAGGTACAGCGCGCCCTCGGCGCCGGGCGCGAGGCGCAGCGCGAGGGCGCCGGCCCCCGTCCGGTAGGGCTGCGCCAGCAGAACACCGTACCGGCTGCTGGGCAGCGCCCGACGGCGAAGCAGTCGGCCCCGGGGGCGCAGGGAGGTGAACACCGAGCTCCCGTCGGCGCACCGCACGCCCACCCCGACGTTCCACGCCTGCATCCTGCGCAGCCCCTGGCGGCGGCCCGTGACGGCCAGATCGGCGAGGCGGAACGGCAGTACGGCCGTCCAGCCGCCGCTGGAGTCGGGGCGCAGCGGGACCGGCTGCGCGAGCACCGGGTCGCCGCCCGCACGGGGCAGGAAACTCAGCTGGGCGGTGACCGGCCCGGCCGCGGCGAGGCGCCCGTACAGGTCGTGCACGCGGATCCGGACGGCGCCGCGGCCGGCCGGTTCGGCGTCGACGGTGACGGGCAGTTCGGCGACCGGCAGCGTGGGCAGGCCCACCAGCTCCACCGGGAGCCCCTCGCTCCACACGGGCGCGCCGGTGGGGCCGGTCGCGTACGGGGGCAGCAGCCGCGGCGGTTCGGCGGCCAGCCGGGTGAGCCGCTCGACGTCGGCGGGCGGGGTCGGCGTGGCGCGCAGCACGGACACGATCCAGCGCGCGTGGGCCGCCGCGGAGTCGATGTCGGCCTCGGGGAAGGTGTCGAGGTACTCGCGGGTCAGGGTCCACCAGGCGGCCTGGTACTCGGGGTCGCGGCCGAGCTCGCGCAGGTACATGCGCAGGTCGTACTCCAGGAACTTCACCCGGCAGGCACTGCCCAGCACCGGCGAGGCCTCTTCGAGGATCCTGGCGGCGGCGCGGTGGGCCTCGACGCGGGCGCGCCAGTTCCCGACGTCCTTGCGGTCCAGGGAGATCGACACCTGGGCGGCGCTGCGGCGTACGTGCCAGACGTAGACGAGGTCGCCGGTGACCGCGATGCGGGGGGCCGCGGCGAGCACACGGGCGGTGAAGACGAAGTCCTCGTAGATGAACCGGCCGTCGGGGAAGCGCAGGCCGTGGTCCTGGAGGAAGGAGCGCGCGTACAGCTTGTTGACGCAGAGGGTGTCGCGGACGAGATCGGGCCGGTCCACCGGCCGCTCGATGACGTCGCCCGGCGTATGGAGTCCGGGCATCCACGGGACGTCGTGGTGCTGGGGCAGCTCGCGCCGTACCGCCGCTCCGACGGTGACCGGGGCGCCGTGCTCCTCGGCGGTGCGCACCAGGGCCTCGGCCGCTCCCGGTGGCAGGATGTCGTCGCTGTCGAGGAAGAGGACGTACCGGCCGGACGCGACCGCGATCCCGTCGTTGCGCGGGGTGCCGCACCCTCCGCTGTTCTCCGTCCGGTGCACCACCTTGAGGCGGGGGTGGACGGCCACCAGCTCGTCCAGCACCTGCGCGGTGTTGTCCGACGAGGCGTCGTTCACCGCGATGACCTCGAGGACCACCGGACCCTGGGCGAGAGCCGAGGAAACGGCCTCGCCCACGAGCCCGGCGTCGTTGTACGCGATGACCACGACGGAAACCGTGGGGAGGTTGCTGCTGTTCACCCGGAAGATCCTAGGCGACCGACATAAAGGCGCCTTCAAACCTTCCGGGCATACGTCCCTCGGATGGGGCTCAGAACGGCCGGAATTCGTCGTACTCCTGCTGCGCCGAGTCCCCGCGCTTGGCGTCCTTCTCCTTGCGGCGCGTGGTGGCCGGGCGCGGAGCCTCCAGACGGTGGTCCTCGCCACGGCGGCCCAGCATCTCGGCGCCGGCCATCATGGTCGGCTCCCAGTCGAAGACGACCGCGTTCGCGTCGGAGCCGATGGCCACGCCGTCACCGGCGCGGGCGCCGGCCTTCTTGAGCGCGTCCTCGACGCCGAGGCGGTTGAGGCGGTCGGCCAGGTAGCCGACGGCCTCGTCGTTGTTGAAGTCGGTCTGGCGGACCCAGCGCTCCGGCTTCTCGCCGCGCACCTGGTAGACGTCCTCGACCTCGTCGTAGGTGACGGTGAAGCCGGCGTCGTCCACGGCCTTCGGGCGGATGACGATACGGGTCGCCTCCTCCTTCGGCTTGCGGGCGCGGGCCTTGGCGATGACCTCGGCGAGGAAGAAGGAGAGCTCCTTCAGACCCGTGCGGGCGACCGCCGAGACCTCGAAGACCTTGTAGCCGCGGGCCTCCAGGTCCGGGCGGACCATGTCGGCGAGCTCCTGGCCGTCCGGGATGTCGACCTTGTTGAGGACGACGAGGCGCGGACGCTTCTCCAGTCCGCCGCCGTAGAGCTTGAGCTCCTCCTCGATGACGTCGAGGTCGGCGATCGGGTCGCGGTCGGACTCCAGCGTGGCGGTGTCCAGGACGTGCACCAGCACCGAGCAGCGCTCGACGTGGCGCAGGAACTCCAGGCCCAGGCCACGGCCCTGGCTGGCGCCGGGGATCAGACCCGGGACGTCGGCGATCGTGTAGACCGTGGAACCGGCCGTGACGACGCCCAGGTTAGGGACGAGGGTGGTGAAGGGGTAGTCCGCGATCTTCGGCTTGGCCGAGGAGAGCACGGAGATCAGCGAGGACTTGCCGGCGCTCGGGAAGCCGACCAGCGCCACGTCGGCGACGGTCTTGAGCTCCAGGACGATGTCGCCGGTGGTGCCGGGGACGCCGAGGAGCGCGAAGCCGGGGGCCTTGCGGCGGGCCGAGGAGAGCGCGGCGTTGCCGAGGCCGCCGCGGCCGCCGTCGGCGGCGACGTAGGTGGTGCCCTGGCCGACGAGGTCGGCGAGGACGTTGCCCTCCTTGTCGAGGACGACGGTGCCGTCCGGCACGGGCAGGACCAGGTCCTGGCCGTCCTTGCCGGAGCGGTTGCCGCCCTCGCCGGGCTTGCCGTTGGTGGCCTTGCGGTGGGGGCTGTGGTGGTAGTCCAGCAGGGTCGTGATCGCCTGCTCCACCACCAGGATGACGTCGCCGCCACGGCCGCCGTTGCCGCCGTCGGGGCCGCCGAGCGGCTTGAACTTCTCCCGGTGAACGGAGGCGCAGCCGTGGCCCCCGTTACCCGCGGCGACGTGCAGCTCGACGCGGTCCACGAAGGTGGTCATGGGTGTTCCTCCAGATACAGCGGGAATAGTCCGGAAAATCCGGTGGCAGGCCTTGCTGCCCATTAAACGTGTCTATGTGACAACGCGCCGAGGGCGGACCTCTCTTCCCGGCTTGCGCCGGAAAGAGCTGAGATCCGCCCTCGGGAAGTTACGAACGCTCGATCAGCCGAAGCTGGATCAGGCGGCCGGAACGATGTTGACGACCTTGCGGCCACGGTGCGTGCCGAACTGGACCGAACCGGCCAGCAGCGCGAACAGCGTGTCGTCGCCACCACGACCGACACCCGAACCCGGGTGGAAGTGGGTGCCGCGCTGGCGGACGAGGATCTCACCAGCGGAAACGACCTGACCGCCGAAGCGCTTCACGCCGAGCCGCTGGGCATTGGAGTCGCGCCCGTTCCGGGTGGACGATGCGCCCTTCTTGTGTGCCATGTCTCAGTCCCTCTTACTTCGCAGCCGCGGGGATACCGGTGACCTTGATCGCCGTGTACTGCTGGCGGTGACCCTGGCGACGGCGGTAGCCGGTCTTGTTCTTGTAGCGCAGGATGTCGATCTTGGCGCCCTTGTGGTGGTCCACAATCTCGGCCGTGACCTTGATACCGGCCAGGACCCACGGGTCGCTGGTCACGGCTTCGCCGTCGACAACGAGCAGGGTCGAGAGCTCGACCGTGTCGCCAACCTTGGCAGTGGAAATCTTGTCAACCTCAACGATGTCACCAACAGCAACCTTGTGCTGGCGACCACCGCTGCGCACGATGGCGTACACGCGGATCTCTCTCTCACTCGGGACGGATGCTCCTGAAGCCAGCCGCTCAGGCAGATCCCGTCTCAAGGACAGGACCGCACCGATCCGGATTGGACGAGCGGCCTCTCTCGCACGACGCTTGCGCGTACGGAACGTGAGGAAGGTGCTCAGGAGCGCGGCGCGCGCTAAGACACGCCGACGGTCTAGGTTACGGGGCCGGTCCCGTAGGAGCAAACCGGGCCCCGCACGGCCGTGGGCCCCGCCGTCCGGCGGGGCCCACGGCCGCTGTGTCACTCAGCGGTGGATCAGGCTTCGGTCGGAGCCGAGACGGAGGGCAGCGTCTGCTGCTCCGCCGCCGCGGTCTTCTTCGTCGTCCGCTTCGCCGCGGTCTTCTTGGTCGTGGCCGCCTTCTTGGCCACGGTCTTCTTGGCGGCCGCCGCCTTCTTGGCCGGGGCCTTCTTCGCGGCGGGCGCCTTCTTGGCCGCAGCCTTCCTGGCGGTCTTCTTGGCCGGTGCGGCCTCCTCGACCGGTGCGGCTTCCTCGGCCGGCGTCTCGGCCTCGGTCACCGGGGCCTCCACGACCACCACGGCGGCCTCTGCCGAGCCGGCCGGGGAACCGGCGGGCGCGGTGGCCTTACGGGTGGCACGGCGGCGCGGACGGGCCGGAGCGGCCTCCGCGACGGGAGCCTCCTCGACCTCGGCGACGGCGACGGGCTCGGGCTCGACGACCGGCTCGGGCTCCGGCACGACGACCGGCTCCGGCTCGGGCTCCGGGGCCACCTCGGCCGCGGACGCCGGGGCGCCGGCCGGGGCGGTGGCCTTACGGGTCGCCCGGCGACGGGTACGGCCCTTCGGCGCGGCTTCCTCGGTCACCGCTTCGGCCACGACCTCCGCGACGACCTCCGAGGCCTCCACGGCTTCGGCGACGACCTCGGCGGCCGGCTCCAGCACCGTGTCGGCGGGCTCGACCACCGGCTCGGCCTCGACCACGGGGGCCGGGGCCTGCGCCGGAGCGGCCGCACCGCGCGGGGCGCCCGCCGGAGCGGTGGCCTTGCGGGTGGCACGGCGCCGGTTGCGACGGCCGCTGATGCCCGCGGCGGCCTCGGCCTCGGCCGGGCTGCTGTAGAGCTCCTCGTCCGCGACGAACTCCGGCTCGGGCAGGGCCCGCGGCGCGGCGGCCTCGGCGGCCACCTCGGCCTCGGACTCAAAGCCCTCCGTGTCGACGGTCTCGACCTCGTGGTCGTGCTGGTCGAATTCGGAGCGGCCACCGCGGCGCTTGGAGCGCTTGCCGTTGCCACCGCCGCCGACCACGGTCGGGGTCTCCATGTGGACGATGACACCGCGGCCGTTGCAGTGGACGCAGGTCTCGGAGAAGGACTCCAGCAGACCCTGGCCCACCCGCTTGCGGGTCATCTGGACCAGGCCCAGCGAGGTGACCTCGGCCACCTGGTGCTTCGTACGGTCGCGGCCCAGGCACTCCAGCATGCGCCTCAGGACCAGGTCGCGGTTGGACTCCAGGACCATGTCGATGAAGTCGATGACGACGATGCCGCCCAGGTCGCGCAGCCGCAGCTGGCGCACGATCTCCTCGGCCGCCTCCAGGTTGTTCCTGGTGACGGTCTCCTCGAGGTTGCCGCCCTGACCGGTGAACTTGCCGGTGTTGACGTCGATGACGATCATCGCTTCGGTCTTGTCGATCACAAGCGAGCCGCCCGAGGGCAGCCACACCTTGCGGTCGAGCGCCTTGGCGAGCTGCTCGTCGATCCGGTACGTCGCGAAGACGTCGACCTCGGAGGTCCAGCGGGACAGCCGGTCGGCCAGGTCCGGGGCCACGTGGTTCACGTAGCCGTGGATGGTCTCCCAGGCGCCGTCACCACTGACGATGACCTTCGAGAAGTCCTCGTTGAAGATGTCGCGCACGACGCGGACGGTCATGTCCGGCTCGCCGTACAGCAGGCTCGGCGAAGACGTCGAGATCTGCTTCGACTTCTTCTGGATGTCCTCCCACTGGGCCTGCAGACGCTCGACGTCGCGGCGCAGCTCGTCCTCGCTCGCACCCTCGGCCGCGGTGCGCACGATGACGCCCGCGTCCTCGGGGACGATCTTCTTGAGGATGGTCTTCAGACGCGCGCGCTCGGTGTCGGGCAGCTTGCGGCTGATGCCGGTCATCGAGCCCTCGGGCACGTAGACCAGGTAGCGGCCGGGCAGCGAGACCTGGCTGGTCAGGCGTGCGCCCTTGTGGCCGATCGGGTCCTTGGTGACCTGCACCAGGACCGACTGGCCGGACTTGAGGGCGGACTCGATGCGGCGCGGCCCGTTGGCCATGCCGAGCGCCTCGAAGTTGACCTCACCGGCGTACAGGACGGCGTTGCGGCCCTTGCCGATGTCGATGAAGGCGGCCTCCATCGACGGCAGCACGTTCTGGACCTTGCCCAGGTAGACGTTGCCGACGTACGAGGTGGCCTCTTCCTTGTTGACGTAGTGCTCGACGAGCACGTTGTCCTCGAGGACGCCGATCTGGGTGCGCTCGCCGGCCTGGCGGACGACCATCACGCGCTCGACGGCCTCACGGCGGGCCAGGAACTCGGCCTCGGTGATGATCGGAACGCGGCGGCGGCCCTGCTCGCGGCCCTCGCGGCGGCGCTGCTTCTTCGCCTCCAGGCGGGTCGAGCCCTTGATGGACTGAACCTCGTCGGAGGGCTCGGCCTTCTCGCGCGCCGGGCGCGGCTCGCGGACCTTGACGACGGTACGGACGCCGTCCTCGTCGCCCGCTTCGGCGACCTCGGCAGAGCCCTCGCCACTGCGGCGGCGGCGACGGCGACGACGGCGGCTGGAGCTGGAGCCGAGGGCCTCTTCGGCCTCCTCGTCCTCTTCCTCCTCGCCCTCCTGATCGGCGGCGTCGCGCTCGGCGGTCTCGGTCTCGGTCTCCTCCTCGGCGGACTCGTCGAGGTCGGCGGCCTCACCGCGGCGGCGGCGACGGCCCCCGCGACGGCGACGGCGGGACGGGCGCTCGCCCGACTCGTCGCCCTCGTCGAACTCCTCGTCGAGCTCGGCGGCCTCGGCCTCGGGCTCCTCCTCCGCGAGCACCTCGGGAAGGGATACGGGAGCGGTCTCGGCGACCGGAGCGGCCTCGGCGGCGCCGCGACCGCGGCGACGGCGACGGCCGGCGGGCTGCGCGGCGGGGGCCGGGGCGGCCTCGGTCTCGGCGGTGACCTCGGTGAGCTCCTCCTCCTCTTCGACCTCCTCGGCCGGGGCGGCTGCGCGGGCGGCCGCGGCGGCCATGGCGGCGGTCTCCGGGGTCTGGAACATCGGCTCGGCGAAGACCGGGGCCTGGAAGACGGCCACGGCGGGACGCGCGGCGCGGCGGGCGCGGGCCGGGGCGGCGGGCGCCTCGGCCTCGGCGGCCGCGGCGGGCTGCGCGGGGGCGGCCGGTGCGGTGGTGGAGCGGGTGGCGCGGCGGCGGCCACCGCGCTTCGGGGAGTCCAGGGCGTCGGCCACGGTGAAGGTGCGGGCGGTGGCCTTGGGGGCCTCCTCGACGACCGGCTCGGCCTCGGCGGCCGGAGCCTCGACCACAGCAGCAGCCTCGGCGGCCGGAGCGGTCACGGCGCGAGTGGCACGACGACGGGCACGCGGAGCCGGAGCAGCCGCAGCCTCCTCCTCCACAACCGGCGCGGGCGCAGCCTCGGCGGCCGGAGCCTCGACCACAGCAGCAGCCTCGGCAGCCGGAGCGGCAACGGCGCGAGTGGCACGACGACGGGCACGCGGAGCCGGAGCAGCCGCAGCCTCCTCCTCCACAACCGGCGCGGGCGCAGCCTCGGCAGCCGGAGCCTCCGGAGCGGTCACGGCGCGAGTGGCGCGACGACGGGCACGCGGAGCCGGAGCAGCCGCAGCCTCCTCCTCCACGACCGGCGCGGGCGCAGCCTCGGCAGCCGGAGCCTCCGGGGCGGCAACGGCGCGGGTGGCGCGGCGGCGGGTACGCGGGGCCGGAGCGGCCGGAGCCTCCTCGGCGACCGGTGCGGGCTCGGCGGCCGGGGTGTCGACGACGACGGCCTCGGCGGCCGGGGTCACCGGAGCGGCCACGGCGCGGGTCGCGCGGCGGCGGGTACGAGCGGGGGCGGCGGCCGGAGCGGCCTCTTCGGCGGGGGCGGCCGGTGCGGCCTCCGTCACCGGGGCGGTCTCCGCGACGGCCCCACCGGGCGGACCCGCGGGCCGGGAGGCGGCACGGCGGCGACGGCGCGGCGGCAGGTTGTCGCTGGGGCTGCCGTTGTCGGCGCTACCGGCAGGGGTGATGTCATTTTCGTTGTTGAGCATTGCGGGCGGTTCTCCCGTCACGCTCCCGGGCGCCGCGGCTGACTTCCGGTCCGGCACGGCCCGCGTAATGAGCGCGGAACCGGCCTCCGGGGCGCGTTCGCCACACGGGAGCTGTAGTCCATGGCCGCCGGTTCCGTACGTGTTGTCCGTACGGCCTGGCGGAAGTCTTCAGGTCAGTGCGCGGCCCGACCCAGGTGGCTCCCGAGTACCAGGGCTGCGCGACGACGACGATCCCTACGCGGCGGGACCTTCCGGCGCCTTCGCGTCGGCTGCTACGGCGGCCGTGGGTGGGGCGGCCGTGTCAGCCTCGCGGTCGGGCGCGAGCGGGTCGGTCACCGTGCCGGACTCCTCGTCGAAGAGCCCCTGCGCCAGCCTGGTCACCGCAGAGGGGACCGGCGGCGCCAGGTCGGCCACAGCTCGGAGACCGGACAGGACGTCGTCGGGTCGCACGGCAGGTGTCAGATGCCGAACAACCAGGCGCAGTATCGCACAGGCATTGTCCAGGGGCCTATCAGCCGGGGCGGGAAGGGCTTCCAGGCTGACGACCGCGCCACGTGTGTCGAAGGTCCGCATGCCGTTCTTGGTCCGGCGCTGCACCTCCACGGTCTCGGCGGCGAGGAACGCCGTCACGGCCCGCTCGGCCTCCGCGGGCTCCACGCCGTCCAGGCGCAGCTCCCACACGGAGGCGGTCAGCCGGTCGGCGAGGCCCGAGGTGCGGGCCTCGACGGCGTCGATGATGTCGAGCCCGGTGGGCATCGACTCGTCGAGCAGCTCACGGAGCTTCTCGGGGTCGCGGGGCTCGGCGAGGGCGATCTCCAGGTACTCCGCCTCGCTGCCGGTCCCGGTCGGGGCGGCGTTCGCGTACGAGACGCGCGGGTGCGGGGTGAAGCCTGCCGAGTACGCCATGGGCACCTCGGCGCGGCGCAGGGCCCGCTCGAAGGCGCGCTGGAAGTCGCGGTGACTGGTGAACCGGAGGCGGCCGCGCTTGGTGTAGCGCAGTCGGATGCGCTGCACCACCGGTGCGGGAGGCGGGCCTTCGGGCTGTCGCTTGCCCAGTGGTTCTTCTCCTTGTGCGGGGCTCCGCGGCTCGCGCGTCGCCCTGAGCGTCTGTGGGGCCGGCGGGCGCCGCCCTGCCTCCGGCTCACCCCTGCCGTTCGTGGAGGGAGATCTCGGGAGCGGGCGTGTTGCCTGCGGCTGTCGTACTACCCAGAGTACGCGCCCGTGACCTCGTCGGTTCCACGGGAGGAGTACCGAACAGTGCGCGGCGGACCTCGGCGCGGACCTCCCGGACGGTGTCGCGGACCGGCCGCCACACGGCGCGCACGAGATGTCCGGCCGGTGTCAGGACGTACCGGTACACCTGCGCGGCGGGCCATCCGATCAGTACCCGGCCGCTCCACTTCACGGCCCGCCACAGCGCTCGGGTGATGAGCCCGGCCACGTGCCAGGCCCAGGAGAGGGCCGTGCCGAGCGGGGTGAGGACGTACCGGTAGAGCGGCAGGAGCAGGTACCGGTGGGCCGCCTCGGCCAGCCGGATCAGGGCCCGCCCGACCGGAACGAGGACGTACCGCCAGGTCACCAGGGCCGGCGGACGCAGGACGTACACGTACAGCAGACGCCCGAGGGGGGCGAGGAGACGGACGTACAGCCACGAGCCCACCGGCCGCAGGACGTAGCGCCACAGTCCGGTCCAGGGCCAGACGAAGACGAGTTTGGCCAGCGTGGTCACCAGCCATCCCAGGGCGCGCAGCACCGGTTCCACGATGTGGGTGAGGAGGGGCGCCAGCACATGGCGGTACAGCAGCCGCCCGAGGGCGGCCAGCAGGTCCCAGACCACCCGTACGGGCAGTACGACCAGCAGCGCCACGATCTTCACGGGGATCCGGAGGGCCCCGACCAGGCAGCCTTCACCTCCGGTGATGGGCTGCGACGTATCGGTGTTCATGTCACCTAGGACACAGGAAGGGCCCCCGACCGTTGCAGTCGGGGGCCCTTCACCTGCGGATCAGCGGCCGGAACCGGTCACTTCACGACGGACAGCGGCAGCAGCTTCTTGCCGGTCGGGCCGATCTGGATCTCGGTCTGCATCTGAGGACAGACGCCGCAGTCGAAGCAGGGGGTCCAGCGGCAGTCCTCGACCTCGGTCTCGTCGAGGGCGTCCTGCCAGTCCTCCCAGAGCCAGTCCTTGTCGAGGCCGGAGTCCAGGTGGTCCCAGGGCAGGACCTCTTCGTAGGTGCGCTCGCGGGTCGTGTACCAGGCCACGTCCACGCCGTAGGCGGGCAGCGTCTTCTCGGCCGCCTCCATCCAGCGGTCGTAGCTGAAGTGCTCGCGCCAGCCGTCGAAGCGGCCGCCCGACTCGTACACGGCGCGGATGACGTCGCCGATGCGGCGGTCACCGCGCGAGAGGAGGCCCTCGACGATGCCCGGCTTGCCGTCGTGGTAGCGGAAGCCGATGGAGCGGCCGTACTTCTTGTCGCCGCGGATCTTGTCGCGGAGCTTGCCCAGGCGGGCGTCCGTCTCCTCGGCCGACAGCTGCGGGGCCCACTGGAAGGGGGTGTGCGGCTTCGGGACGAACCCGCCGATGGACACCGTGCAGCGGATGTCGTTCTGGCCGGAGACCTCACGTCCCTTGGCGATGACGTTGACCGCCATGTCGCCGATCTGGAGGACGTCCTCGTCGGTCTCGGTGGGCAGGCCGCACATGAAGTACAGCTTCACCTGGCGCCAGCCGTTGCCGTAGGCGGTGGAGACGGTCCGGATCAGGTCCTCTTCGGAGACCATCTTGTTGATGACCTTGCGCATGCGCTCGGAGCCGCCCTCGGGGGCGAAGGTCAGGCCGGAGCGGCGCCCGTTGCGGGTCAGCTCGTTGGCGAGGTCCACGTTGAACGCGTCCACGCGGGTCGACGGCAGGGACAGGCCCACCTTGTCGTCCGTGTAGCGGTCGGCGAGACCCTTGGCGATGTCGGCGATCTCCGTGTGGTCCGCGGAGGACAGGGAGAGGAGACCGACCTCCTCGAAGCCGGTGGCCTTCAGGCCCTTCTCCACCATCTCGCCGATGCCGGTGATGCTTCGCTCCCGCACGGGGCGCGTGATCATGCCGGCCTGGCAGAAACGGCAGCCGCGGGTGCAGCCGCGGAAGATCTCCACGGACATGCGCTCGTGGACGGTCTCGGCGAGCGGGACCAGGGGCTGCTTGGGGTAGGGCCACTCGTCGAGGTCCATGACGGTGTGCTTGGACACGCGCCACGGCACGCCGGAGCGGTTGGGCACGACACGGCCGATGCGGCCGTCCGCCAGGTACTCGACGTCGTAGAAGCCCGGCACGTAGACATTGCCGGTCTTCGCCAGGCGCAGCAGTACTTCCTCGCGCCCGCCCGGCCGCCCCTCGGCCTTCCAGGTGCGGATGATCTCGGTCATGTCGAGGACGGCCTGCTCGCCGTCGCCGATGACCGCGCAGTCGATGAACTCCGCGATCGGCTCGGGGTTGAAGGCCGCGTGGCCGCCCGCGAGGACGATCGGGTGGTCGACGGTACGGTTGCGGGCCTCCAGCGGGATGCCTGCGAGGTCCAGGGCCGTGAGCATGTTGGTGTAGCCCAGCTCCGTGGAGAAGGACAGGCCGAACACGTCGAAGGCGGAGACCGGGCGGTGGCTGTCCACGGTGAACTGCGGCACCTTGTGCTCGCGCATCAGCTCTTCGAGGTCCGGCCACACGCTGTAGGTGCGCTCGGCGAGGACGCCCTCGCGTTCGTTGAGCACCTCGTAAAGGATCATGACGCCCTGGTTGGGCAGCCCGACTTCGTACGCGTCCGGGTACATGAGCGCCCAGCGGACGTCGCAGCTCTCCCACTCCTTGACCGTGGAGTTGAGTTCACCGCCGACGTACTGGATGGGCTTCTGCACATGCGGAAGCAGGGCCTCAAGCTGAGGGAAGACCGACTCGGTCATCACGCGACTTTCGTGAAGCGGGCAGGGGGCAGCTCTCAAGCGTACCCCTAGGCTCGGCCGCCCCCACCCACATGATCATTCCAGTCCGGCCCGCATCGCGGGGGCGGCGGCCTTCGCCCAGATATCCGGAAGCTCCCTTTCGCTCCGCTCGGCCAGGGCCTCCTCGCGGGCGTAGAGCACGCCCCAGGTGAAGGCCGACTCCCCCGCCCCGGCCGCCTGGACGGCGAGGCCGCGCAGGGCGTCGCGGGCGACGACGCTGTCCTGGTGGTCACCGAGCAGGGTCTGGACCTTCTTCACGGCCTTGGCCAGGTGTTTCGCGGGTTTCCCGAGGGCCGGTACGGCGGCCTCCGCCGCGTAGCGGGAACGCTTGGCCGCCTTGCGGGCCTCGTGCAGGGCCAGGTCCCGTTCATGGCCCGGCGCAAGGGTCAGCGCCGTGTCGATCCGGTCGGCGAGTCGCTTGTAGTCGTGGAGCACGGCCTTCGGCAGGATGCGTTCGGCCTGCCCGTCCGCGGCTTTCAGCAGCGGGGGCCTCTCCAGCAGGGCGTCGAGGGAGTCCAGGAGGGCCAGGTGGCGCGCGCTGTCGAGCGCGCCGAGCGACCGGCGCCGCGCATCCGAGCGGCGGGCGGCATTCCAGATCTTCAGCCGGGCCCGGACGGGGCCGAGCAGCAGGGTGCGCGGCAGCTCGCCGAGGTGGCCCTGGATCCGCTCCAGCAGGACTTCCCGGTCGCGGTCGACACCGAGTTCGGCGGCGAGCCAGCGCAGTTCCTCCCCGATCGGGTCGGTGACGCCGCGGTCCAGGACCTTGCGGTAGGTCTTGAGGGCGCTGCGCAGCCTGCGGCAGGCGACCCGCATCTGGTGGACGGAGTCCGGGAGGTTGCGCCGCACGGCCGGATCCTGCGCGACCAGGGCGTCACGTTGTTCGCGCAGGTACGCCAGCACGTGCGCGCCGGCGGAGCCCTCGGGGGCGCCGCCCTCGGGCCGGACCGGGGGCTCGGCATCGGTCTCGGCGAGGGCCCGGGCGAGCTTCGAGGGGGCGTCGGAGACCCGGAGCCCGGCTTTGCGGAAGGTCTTCTCGACGGCGTCGAGCAGTTCGGGGTCGACGCCGTCGGCGAGTTCGACCTCGACCTCGGTCCAGGCGGCGGTGGCGTCGCCCCGCTCGGCCAGGACCTCGTCGGTGCTCAGTTCCGCGAGCAGGGCTCCCTCGGCGTCGAGCAGGTGGCTGATGCGGCGCGAGGAGACCAGCCTGACCTGCGGCCGGAGTCCGGCGCCGCGTACGCGGGAGCGGACGAGGGCGGCGAGGGAGGGCGGGACGGTGTCGCTGAGCGAGGACCCGATCTCGTCGCGCACTCCCGGTGAGACGGGCAGTTTGAGGTGCCAGCCCTCGTCCGCGCCGCCCGTTCTGCGCCGGAGGGTGAGACCGTCGGCTGCGAGCCGCTGGTCGGGGGTGTCGTAGTACACGGCGTCGAGGTCGACGGTGCCCTGGTCGGAGACGGCCGCGATGGCGGCCGTGCCCGTCAGGTCCGGCACTCCGCGCCGGGCAGATTTGGCCTTGGAGAACTCGAATTTCCGCTCGATTTCGCGCTTGGTGTCCGCCATATACCGAACTTAGTCCTGAACGGATCACGTCGGCAGGGTGAACGGAACATCAGGCCGACAATGGCCGTTGCACCTTGATCGACTGCAGTAGTCCGATCGCCACCCACACCGCGAACATCGACGAGCCTCCGTACGAGACGAACGGCAGCGGGAGCCCGGCCACCGGCATGATCCCGAGGGTCATGCCGATGTTCTCGAAGGACTGGAAGGCGAACCAGGCGATGATCCCGGCGCACACGATCGTCCCGTACAGCTCGGTGGTCTCCCGGGCGATCACGCAGGCCCGCCACAGGATGACGCCGAGCAGGAGCAGGATCAGCCCGGCCCCGAGGAAGCCCAACTCCTCGCCCGCCACCGTGAAGACGAAGTCGGTCTGCTGCTCGGGCACGAACTGGCCGGTGGTCTGTGAGCCCTTGAAGAGCCCGGATCCGGTCAGCCCGCCGGAGCCGATCGCGATGCGCGCCTGGTTGGTGTTGTAGCCGACGCCGGCCGGGTCGAGCTCGGGGTTGGCGAAGGCCGCGAAGCGGTTGATCTGGTACTCGTCGAGGACGCCGAGCTGCCAGATCAGGATGGCGCCGCTCGCGCCCGCCCCCATCAGGCCGAGCACCCAGCGGTTGGAGGCACCGGAGGCCAGCAGCACCCCGAGCACGATGACGATCATGACCATCACGGAGCCGAGGTCGGGCATCAGCATGACGATGCCCATGGGGGCGGCCGCGAGGCAGAGCGCCTTGACGACCGTGCGGTGGTCCGGGTGAGCCAGATCGCCCGCGTCCACCCGGGTGGCCAGCAGCATCGCCATCACCAGGATGATCGTGATCTTCACGAACTCGGACGGCTGGAGGGAGAACCCGCCGCCGATGACGATCCACGCGTGGGCGCCGTTGATGGTGGCGCCGAGCGGGGTCAGCACGGCCAGGATCAGCACGAGGGAGAGCCCGTAGAGGACCGGCACCGCGCCGCGCAGGGTGCGGTGGCCGAGCCAGATGGTGCCGATCATCAGGACGAGGCCGATGCCGGTGTTCAGGGCGTGCCGGGCCAGGAAGTAGTACGGGTCTCCCTGGTTCAGCGCGGTCCTGTTGCGGGTCGCCGACCACACCAGCAGGGCGCCGAGGAAGGAGAGGGCGAGCGACGAGAGGAGGATCGGCCAGTCGAGCCGGCGCACCACGGAGTCGCGGGCGGTGAGCCTGGCCATCGCCCCGCGCTCGGGCGCGTACCGGGAGACGGAGAACTTGTTGGCGGTGGGCATGTCGTATTCGGTCCTCAGTCGTGCCGTGTCGGGGGTGGCCCGGCGAGCGCCGGCGGCTCCAGTTGCTCCGGGGACGGCGGTACGTACGGCCGGATCTCGGGGGAGTCGATGGAACCGTCCGGGTTGATCCTGGGCAGTCCGGCCTCCGGGCCCGGCAGCAGGGCACCCTTCGGGCTCGGCTTCCCGTCCATGGTCAGACCGTAGATGGCGTTGTAGAGGTTGCGTACGGCGGGGCCGGAGGCTCCGGAGCCGGTGCCGCCCTGGGAGATCGTCATGACGATCGTGAAGTCCTTGGTGTAGGTCGCCAGCCAGGACGTGGTCTGCTTGCCGTAGACCTGTGCGGTGCCGGTCTTGGCGTGCATCGGGATCTTGTCCATCGGCCAGCCGCCGAAGCGCCAGGCGGCGGTGCCGCCGGGCTCGACGACCGAGCGCAGGCCCTTGTCGAGGTCCCTGACGGTCTTGGCGTCGATCGGCAGCCTGCCGTGGGACTGGGGCTTGATCATCTCGATGTGCTTGCCGTCGGGGCTGATCACGGCCTTGCCCACCGTGGGGTTGTAGAGGGTGCCCCCGTTGCTGATGGCGGAGTACGCGGTGGCCATCTGGATGGGGGTGACGAGGACGTCACCCTGGCCGATGGCGAAGTTGATGCTGTCGTAGGCCTTCAGCTGGTTGCCCTCGAGGCAGCTCTCGTAGGCGATCTGCTCGACGTAGGTGCCGCCCCGCTTGCCCTGCTTGCACCAGGCGTTCTTGTTGGCCTTCCAGAAGTTCTGCTTCCACCTCCGGTCGGGGATGCGGCCGGTGACCTCGTTCGGCAGGTCGATCCCGGTCTCGGAGCCGAGTCCGAACTCCCGGGCGGTCCGGTAGAACCAGTCGTGCGCGTCCTTCTTGGGGCTGAGGCCGCCGTCGCGCTGCCACTCCTTGTGGCCCAGGGCGTAGAAGACGGTGTTGCAGGAGAACTTGAGGGCGTCGCCGAGGGTGATGGGGCCGTGTCCCTTGGACTCGAAGTTCGCGAAGCTGCGGCCGCCGAGGCTGTAGGAGCTGCTGCAGCTGTACTTGTCGTCGAACTTGTAGCCGGCCCGGACGGCCGCACTCGCGGAGACCACCTTGAAGATGGAGCCCGCGGGGGCCATGCCCTGGATGCCCCGGTTGAGCAGCGGGTAGTTGGAGCTCTTGCTGGTGAGTCTGGCGTAGTCCTTGCCGGAGATGCCGCCGACCCAGGCGTTGGGGTCGTAGTCGGGCTGGGAGGCCATCGCGACGATGCGGCCGGTCTTGGCCTCCATGACGACGACGGCGCCCGAGTCGGCCTCGTACTTGCGGCCGGTGATGTTGTCGGTCTCGTTGCGGACGACCTTCATCGCGTCCTGGAGCTCGTACTCGGCGACGGCCTGGATCCGGGTGTCGATGCTGGTGACGAGGGTGGATCCGGCCACGCCCGGGTCGGACTTGGTCTGGCCCATGACCCGGCCGAGGTTGTCGACCTCGTACGAGGTGACTTCCGCCTTGCCGCGCAACTGCCGGTCGTAGGTGCGCTCGATTCCGGAGCGGCCGACCTGGTCCGACCTCAGGTGCGGCGAGTCGGTGTCCTTGGCCTTCTGGATCTCTTCGTCGGTGACCGGCGAGAGGTAGCCGAGCACCTGGGAGGTGCGGGCCCCGCCGGGGGCCGGGTAGCGGCGGACGGCGGTGGGCTCCGCCGTGATGCCGGGGAACTCCTCCGGGCGTTCGCGCAGCTGCAGCGCCTGCTGCGTGGTGGCTTCGAGGGTGACCGGGATCGGCTGGTAGGGGGAGCCGTTCCAGCAGGGCTTGGGGGTCTGGGAGTCGCAGAGCCGGACCTTGTCCATGACCTCCTTGGGGTCCATGTCCAGGACGTCGGCGAGGCGGGTCATGACGCCCTTGCCCTTGTCCTTCATCTTCATCAGCGCGGTGCGGCTGGCGGAGACGACGAGGCGGGTCTCGTTGTCGGCGAGCGCGACCCCGCGGGCGTCGAGGATCGAGCCGCGCACGGCGGGCTGGACGACCCGCTGGACGTGGTTGCTCTTCGCCTCGTGGTAGTACTCCGCGCCGTTGCGGATCTGGAGGAACCAGAGCCGGCCGCCGAGGGTGATCAGCATCGAGAAGACGAGGACCTGCATGATGACGAGCCTGATGTGCACCCGGGAGGTGCGGCCTGTCTCCGGGACGTTGGTCACGTCTGCTCCTCCCTCACAGCTTCTTGATGGTCTTCACACCCTTGGCCGGCTTGATGCCCTTTATGCGGACCGCCTTGTTGGCGCGGGACCGCGCGGTCTTCAGGCGCAGGCCGCCGCGCTGGCTGCCGATGCGCAGGCCCGTGCCGCCGGCCAGCCAGCCGGCGGAGACGTCGGCCGCCTTGTTGGCGGGGCCGCCGCCGGCCTCGACGGCCATCGGGTCGTTCTCGGCGCGCCGGGCCAGGGCCATGATGAACGGCACGGTGAACGGCGCGAGCAGCAGGTCGTAGAGGGTCGCGGTGAACAGCAGCCCGGTCAGGCCGACGTGACGGGCCGCGGTGTCGCCGACGAGGGCGCCCACCCCCGCGTAGAGCAGGGTGGAGCCGATCGCGGCGGCGACGACGGTGAGCATCGGGCCCCAGGCGGAACGGAACCGGCCGCCGTCGGGGCGGACCAGACCGACGGCGTAGCCGATGACGCACAGGACGAGCGCGTACCGTCCGGCGGCGTGGTCGGCGGGCGGGGCCAGGTCGGCGAGGAGACCGGCGGAGAACCCGATGAGCGCACCGCTGACGTGCCCGTACACGAGTGCGAGCGAGACGACGGTGAGCAGCAGCAGGTCGGGCACGGCGCCGGGCAGTTGGAGCCGGCCCAGGACGGTCACCTGGATGACGAGGGCGACCACGATCAGGCTCGCCGAGAGCAGGATCCTGTTGAAGCGCATGGCGATCTTCCCTACTCGTCGGCCGGCTTGCCGGGCACACTGGCGGACCCGGACGGGGTGACCGTGACGGTGACCGTCGGGATGGGCTTGGGGGCCTCGGGCTTGGGCGGCAGGACCGCGTCACGCGGGTCCTCCCGCGGCGGCATCACCACGACGCCGACGATGTCCAGGCGCGAGAACCCGACGAACGGACGCACCCAGACGGTGCGGGTGAGGTCGCCGCGGGAGGGGTCGACCTTGACCACCTCGCCGATCGGCACCCCGGGCACGAACGGCTTGTTGCCGCGCGAGCCGAAGGTGACGAGCCGGTCGCCGGGGTTGACCTTGGCCTTGCCGTTGAGCATCTGGACGGAGAGGGCGCGGTCGCCCTGACCGGTGGCGAAGCCCAGTTCACCGGTCTTCTCCAGGCGGGTGCCGACGGTGAAGTCGGGGTCGTTGGCGAGGACGACCGTGGCGGTGTCGGGGCCGACCGTGCTGACCCGGCCGACGAGGCCGTCGCCGTTGAGGACGGTCATGTCGCGCTCGATGCCGTCCTTGCTGCCGGCGTCGATGGTGACGGTCCAGGAGAAGCCCTGGGCCGCTCCTATCGCGATGACCTCGGCGCCCTTGATGCCGTACTGCCCGGCGCCGGCCCGCTTGAGCATCTCGTCGAGCTCGTGGATGCGGCTGCGGGTCTGGTCCTCGCTGCCCAGCTTGGCCTTCAGCGCCGCGTTCTCGCGCTCCAGCGTGGCGATGCGGTTGTGGCGCTCGCCGGAGTCCCGTACCGCCCCTATGGCGTTGGCGACCGGATCGACCGCGGTCGCCACACCTTCCTCGACCGGACCGAAGACCGCCGCGGCGGCCTGCCGGGCACCGTCGACCGGCGACTCCTCGCCTGCCCTGATGTCCACCGTGATCAACGCGAACGCGATGGCGATCAGAAGCACCAGGAGCAGCCGGCTTTCTCGTGTGTCCCTCACGTGCGGCGGCCGTGCCTTCCTCGTCGGAATTCTCTTTTGCCTGTATATCAACGATCCGCCGCACGGGCCCGGTAGCACCCGTACGGCGGATCCTTGTGTTCCGCATGGCCCCTCCGGCAGGGAGGGGCATCTGTCAGCGACGGGGCTGGGCGTCCAGGACCTGCTGGAGGGCCTCGAACTCCTCGACACACTTGCCGGAGCCGAGCGCGACGGAGTCGAGCGGGTCCTCGGCGATGTGGATCGGCATGCCGGTCTCCCGGCGCAGCCGCTCGTCGAGGCCGCGGAGCAGGGCGCCGCCGCCGGTCAGGACGATGCCGCGGTCCATGATGTCGCCGGACAGCTCCGGCGGGCACTTGTCGAGCGTGGTCTTGACCGCGTCGACGATGGCGTTGACCGGCTCCTCGATGGCCTTGCGCACCTCGGCGGCCGAGATGACGACCGTCTTGGGCAGGCCGGAGACCAGGTCGCGACCGCGGATCTCGGTGTGCTCGTCCTTGTCGAGGTCGTACGCCGACCCGATGGTGATCTTGATCTGCTCGGCCGTGCGCTCACCGAGGAGGAGCGAGTACTCCTTCTTGATGTGCTGGATGATCGCGTTGTCGAGCTCGTCACCGGCCACCCGGATGGACTGTGCCGTGACGATTCCGCCGAGGGAGATGACGGCGACCTCGGTGGTGCCGCCACCGATGTCCACGACCATGTTGCCGGTGGCCTCGTGGACGGGCAGGCCCGAGCCGATGGCGGCGGCCATGGGCTCTTCGATGATGTGCACCTGGCGGGCGCCGGCCTGCGTGGACGCCTCGATGACGGCGCGTCGCTCGACTCCGGTGATGCCGGAGGGAACGCAGACCACCACGCGCGGTCGGGCCAGGTAGCGGCGCTTGTGGATCTTGAGGATGAAGTACCGGAGCATACGCTCGGTGATCTCGAAGTCGGCGATCACGCCGTCCTTGAGGGGCCGCACGGCGACGATGTTGCCGGGCGTGCGCCCGATCATCTTCTTCGCCTCGGAGCCGACCGCCAGGATGCCACCGGTGTTCGTGTTGATGGCGACCACGGACGGCTCGTTCAGGACGATCCCCCGGCCCCTCACGTACACCAGCGTGTTGGCGGTCCCGAGGTCGATCGCCATGTCACGGCCGATGAACGACATTTTGTTCCCCTTGTTCCCCATGAGGAGCGTCTGGCCTTCCAGTTGATAGCGGCTGCTGTCAGGTCGGCGAGGTGGGTGTGTGGGTGGAGGCCCCATCGTAGTGCCGCAAGTACGAAGACCGCGCGACGGGACTCCGGCAATCCCGCCGGAATGGATACCCGCCCCCTCAGTGGTGACGACGTGTCCTGCCCAGGCGTTCCCGCTCCGGCCCGGAAATACCGGGGGGCGACCGAAATTACTTCGGTCGCCCCAGGTCATGAGCGCTATTCGGCTGATGTTGCGTCAGGAAAGAGTGCTCAGAGCGCCGGGAAGAACAGCTTCAGCTCACGCTCCGCGGACTCCTCCGAGTCCGAGGCGTGGATCAGGTTCTCACGCGTGATCGTGCCGAAATCACCCCGGATGGAGCCGGGTGCCGCGGCAATCGGGTCAGTGGGTCCGGCCAGCTGGCGGACACCCTCGATGACACGCTCCCCTTCGACGACCAGGGCGACGATCGGGCCGCTCGCCATGAAGCCCATGAGGGGCTCGTAGAAGGGCTTGCCCTTGTGCTCGCCGTAGTGCGCCTCCAGGGTGTCCTGGTCCAGCGTACGCAGCTCCAGTGCGGGGATGGTCCAGCCGGCCTTCCGCTCGATACGGCCGATGATCTCGCCGACCAGACCACGACGGACGGCGTCGGGCTTGAGCAGGACGAGGGTGCGCTGGGTCATGTTGCGGCTCCTTGCGGCAAACGGGTGCGGTAGGGCGAATCTACAGGGCCGATCCGGGGACCCGTCACGCAGCGTCAGGCGCCCCGGGTGCCCCCT
The DNA here is from genome assembly GCF_045161815.1 of Streptomyces avidinii. Lineage (NCBI taxonomy): Bacteria > Bacillati > Actinomycetota > Actinomycetes > Kitasatosporales > Streptomycetaceae > Streptomyces > Streptomyces avidinii. The sequence continues at coordinate 5,749,783 of NZ_CP108863.1, read as the reverse complement.
GCGCCTCCTGGGCGGCCGCCCAGCGCGCCTTGATCGTGTCGATCTTGCGTCCGTAGTGCACGGAGCACCACCACAGTCCGGCGAACACCGCGCCGAGGAAGAACATCGTCGGCACGACGAAACCACTGAGGACCAGACCGATCTGCAGGGCCCAGCCCAGCTGGACCGCCCCGGGACGCGACAGCATCCCGCACAGCAGCACCGACAGCAGCATGGTGACCCCGCACACCGTCCAGACCGCGGCCTGGGTCAGGTCGGGGTCCTTCATCGCCACCAGCCCCGCGAAGCCGATCACGAAGAACTCGCCGATCAGCGTGCTCGCACACAGCGTGCGCATCCCTCAGCCCCTCTTCAGCAGCAGGCGGGCCTCGCCCACCGTGATCACGGAACCGGTCACCAGGACCCCGGCCCCTCCGTACTCGGCCTCTTCCTCCGCCAGGGTGATCGCCGCCTCCAGGGCGTCGTCCAGCCGCGGCTCCACCTGCACCCGGTCCGCGCCGAAGACCTCGACCGCTACGGCCGCCAGCTCGTCCGCGCCCATCGCCCGGTGGCTGGAGTTCTCCGTCAGCACCACCTCGGCGAAGATCGGCTCGAAGGCCTCCAGCACTCCGCGGACGTCCTTGCCCTCGCTCGCGGCGACGACCCCGATCAGCCGGCTGAAGCCGAAGGACTCGGTGACCGCCTCCGCGGTGGCCACGGCGCCGGCCGGGTTGTGGGCCGCGTCCAGGACCACGGTCGGGCTGCGCCGGACGACCTCCATGCGGCCGGGCGAGGCCACCGAGGCGAAGGCCTTGCGCACGGTCTCCATGTCCAGGACCCGGGCGTGCTCCTGGCCGATGCCGAAGAAGGCCTCCACGGCGGCCAGGGCGACCGCCGCGTTGTGGGCCATGTGCGCGCCGTACAGCGGCAGGAAGATGTCGTCGTACTCGCCGCCCACGCCGCGCAGCGTCAGCTGCTGGCCGCCGACCGCGACCTCGCGCGAGACGACGCCGAACTCCATGCCCTCACGGGCCACGGTCGCGTCCACCTCGACGGCCTTCTTCAGCAGCACCTGCGCCGCGTCCACCGGCTGCTGGGCCAGGATCACGGTGGCGTCCTGCTTGATGATGCCGCCCTTCTCCACGGCGATCTCACCGGGCGTGGAGCCGAGCCGGTCGGTGTGGTCCAGGCTGATGGGGGTGACCACCGCGACGGACGCGTCGATGACGTTGGTCGCGTCCCAGCTGCCGCCCATGCCCACCTCGACCACGGCCACATCCACCGGGGCGTCCGCGAAGGCCGCGTAGGCCATCCCGGTGAGCACCTCGAAGAACGACAGCCGGAACTCCTCGGCGGCGTCGACCATCTCCACGTACGGCTTGATGTCGTGGTATGTCTCGACGAACCGCTCGGCGGTGATCGGCGCCCCGTCGAGGCTGATCCGCTCGGTGATCGACTGCACGTGCGGGCTGGTGTAGCGACCCGTGCGCAGCTCGAAGGCGTTCAGCAGGGCCTCGATCATGCGGGCCGTGCTCGTCTTGCCGTTGGTGCCGGTGATGTGGATGGACGGGTACGCGCGCTGCGGCTCGCCCAGCACGTCCATCAGCGCCGCGATCCGCGACACCGAGGGCTCCAGCTTGGTCTCGCCCCAGCGGGTGGCGAGCTCCTGCTCCACCTCCAGCAGCGCCTTGGCGACCTCCGGGTCGACGGGCCGGGCGGGTACCGGGTCGCCCTGCGGTGATCCGGCCTGGGCGCGCAGGGTGCGGCTACCGGCCTCGATCACCGCCAGGTCGGGGTCGCGGTCGGACTCTTCCGCCACGATCTGGTCGAACTCGTCGAAGGTACCGGCGAGGTCGTCGTTGTCGTCGCGGTCGTGGCTCTCGGGCTGCTGGTCACTCACAGGGCCAGTCTACGGACGGGGACCCGCAGGACTTTCGGCCCGGCCGTTTCGGGACCTCCGGCGGCCGGAGCGACCGGATCGTTATGCAAGCCTTGCGGCAGGAGATAGGGGAATAAATGCCGCAGGCCAGCAGCAACAAGACAGCATCCAGCCGCGACATAGGGATCGACCTGGGCACCGCCAACACCCTCGTCTACGCGCGGGGGCACGGAATCGTCCTCAATGAGCCGTCCGTGGTCGCCGTGAGGGCGGGCACCACCACCGCCCTGGCCGTCGGCGCGGACGCCAAGGAGACCATCGGCCGCACCCCGGGCTCCATCACCGCGATCCGCCCTCTCAAGGGCGGCGTGATCTGCGACTACGAGGCCGCCGAGGAGATGATCCGGCACTTCGTCCGCAAGGCGGTCCCGGGCCGGCGGCCCCGCACCCGGATGGTGATCTGCGTGCCCTCCGGCGTCACCCCGGTCGAGCGGCGGGCCATCGTCCAGGCGTCCACCCGGGCCGGCGCCCGGGCCGTGCACCTCATCGAGGAGCCGATGGCCGCGGCGATCGGCGCCGGGCTGCCCGTGGCCGAACCCCGTGGCTCCATGGTCGTGGACATCGGCGGCGGCACCTCGGAGGTCGCCGTCATCTCCCTGGGCGGCATCGTCACGTCCCGGTCGCTGCGGGTCGGCGGGGACCGGCTCGACGCGGCGGTCATGGACCACGTACGCAAGGAACACGGGCTGCTCATCGGCGAGCGCACCGCCGAGGACGTCAAGCTGGGCCTCGGCTCCGCCTGGCCGGTCCCCGACCGGCCGGAGCTGGAGACGCGCACCTTCACCGTGCGCGGCCGCGAGCGGGTCGGCGGCATGCCCAAGACCCTCACGCTGACCGCCCCGGACGTCCGGGCCGCGCTCGACGAACCGATCGAGGCGATCATCGCGGCCGTGCGCACCACCCTGGAGGAGTGCCCGCCGGAGCTGTCCGGCGACGTGATGGAGCACGGCATCGTGCTGACCGGCGGCGGCGCGCTGCTGCCCGGCCTGGACCTGCGGATGGCCTCGGCGACCGGCATCCCGGTCTTCGTCGCGGACGACCCGCTCGACTGCGTGGCGCTGGGCACCGGCCGGTGCGTGGAGGAACTGGACGCCCTGGGGGGCCTGCCGGCCCCGGCGAAGGCCTAGAGACGGCCCAGGGGCAGGTGCAGGTCAGCCGCGCGGGAGGGTGGCCACGACCTCGTACGTGTCCCGCGTGCGCGTCGCCGTCAGGGTTCCGCCCAGGCTGCGGACGCGCTCGGACATGCTCGCCGTGCCCGAGCCCGCCGAGACGGGGGCCCGGCCCGGGGTCCGGGCCGGCAGGGCATTGCCGACGGCGATCCGCAGCCACGGGCCGTCCGCCGTGATCGACACGTCGATGGTCTCGCCGTGCGCGTGCTTGGCCGCATTGGTCAGGCACTCCTGGACCACCCGGTAGACCGCCGCCTGCCGCAGCGGCGACAGCGCGTGCGCGTCCTCGTCCATGGCGAGCCGGACGGGTGATCCGGCCCGCCCGCTCTCCTGCGCGAGCGCCGCCAGCCCGTCCACGCCCGGGGTCGAGGCCCGCTCCCCGCGCTGCACGATGATCTCGTTGAGCACCAGGTGGGCCCGGCGCGCGGTGTCGGCCAGCTCCTCGAAGTCCGGCCCGTACGCCGTCTCGCGCGCCCGCATCGAGAGCACCTCGGAGCGGACCGTGAGCAGGGTCAGCTCCCGCCCGACGAAGTCGTGCACGTCACGGGCGACGGAGGTGCGCTCCTGCTGGACGGCCTGGAGCACGGCGGACTCGGCCCGCCGCGCGGTCAGCTCCCCCACCAGGTCGTGCCGGTAGGCGGCGATGCCCACCGCCGAGGCGAGCACCCCGATCGGCACGACCAGGCTGAGGAAGCCGCTGAGGGTCTGCCCCTGCGGCTCGGGCCAGCCCGGCAGGACGAACATCACCAGCGCGAAGGCGACGTACCCGAGCGTGGCGAGGATCCCGGCCCGGCGCCCCCGGTAGCGGCCGACCGAGTAGAGGGCGAACTGGATCAGGGTCAGCTCGTGCAGCCACCCGATGAGGAGCAGCGCGGCCAGGTACGAGATCCAGGGCTGTCGGCGGCGCACCAGCAGGGTCGAGCAGCCCAGGGCGAGGACGACGGCGGCGGCGGGACCGCTCAGCGAGTTGTCGGCGGCGGCGAGGCCCGGCAGGTCGAGGGCCATCAGGCCGAGGCAGCCCAGCGCGGTGAGCACGTCCACGGCCCGCGGAGACCCGGCCCAGCTCTCGGCGAGCCGACGGCCGGAGGCCACCAGCCGGTCGAGGGCCGGGACGACGGGCTTGACGCGCATGCACTCCATCATCCGTGGTCGGCGTCCCGGTTCGGATGGCCCCAGAACGAAAAACGGCGTGATTTCGGGCACTTCGGACAGGCTTCGGGTCCCTGTGCCCGGCGGCGGTGCAGGGCGGCCCGCGCTGATCCGGGCGGGGGCCGGCGACCGTCCGCTGTGACGCCGGCCCCCGCCCGGGGAAGGCATACGGGGAAGGCCCCCACGTCGACCGACGGCGTGGGGGCCTTCACCTGTGCGTACCTACGGGGCGCTACCGGGTGCTACGCGGCCGGCAGGCCGTCCAGCTGCGCCCGGAGCCGGGCGATGTCCGCCTCGGCCTTGGTCAGCCGTCCCTTGATCTTGTCCACGACGTTGTCGGGGGCCTTGGCCAGGAAGGCCTCGTTCCCGAGCTTCGCCTCGGCCTGCAGCTTCTCCTTCTCTGCGGCGCCGAGGTCCTTCGTCAGGCGCTTGCGCTCGGCCTCGACGTCGATCGTGCCCGACAGGTCGAGAGCCACCGTGGCGCCGGCGACCGGGAGGGTCGCGGAGGCGCTGAAGGCGTCGCCCTCCGGCTGGAGGCGCAGCACCTGGCGGATGGCCGCCTCGTGCGCGGCGAGCGCCGTACCGGACAGGTCGAGACGGGCCGGCACCTTCTGCTTGTCGTCGAGGCCCTGTTCCTTGCGGAACCGGCGGACCTCGCGGACGAGGTTCTGGACGTTCCCGATCTCGGTCTCGGCGGCCTCGTCACGGAAGCCGCTGTCCTTCGGCCAGTCGGCGATGACGAGCGACTCGCCGCCGGTCAGCGTGGTCCACAGCGTCTCGGTGACGAAGGGGACGACCGGGTGGAGCAGCCGCAGCATGACGTCGATGACCTCACCGAGGACGCGGCTGGAGACCTGGGCCTGCTCGCCGCCCGCGAAGAAGGTCGTCTTCGACAGCTCGACGTACCAGTCGAAGACCTCGTCCCACGCGAAGTGGTAGAGCGCCTCGCTGAGCTTCGAGAACTGGAAGTCGTCGTAGTACGCGTCGACCTGCGCGACCGTCTTGTTCAGGCGGGACAGGATCCAGCGGTCGGTGGCCGACAGCTGCTCGACCGGCGGCAGCTCGCCCTCGATCGTGGCGCCGTTCATCAGCGCGAAGCGCGTGGCGTTCCAGATCTTGTTGGCGAACTTGCTGGACGCCTGGACCCAGTCCTCGCCGATCGGGACGTCGGTGCCGGGGTTGGCGCCCTTGGCCAGGGTGAAGCGGACGGCGTCGGAGCCGTACTTGTCCATCCAGTCCAGCGGGTCGACGACGTTGCCGAAGGACTTCGACATCTTCTTGCCGCGCTCGTCGCGGACCAGACCGGTCAGCGCGATCGTCTTGAAGGGGACCTCGCCGTCCATGGCGTACAGGCCGAACATCATCATCCGGGCGACCCAGAAGAAGATGATGTCGTGGCCGGTGACCAGGACGTCGGTGGAGTAGAACTTCTCCAGGTCCGGGGTCTTCTCCGGCCAGCCGAGCGTGGAGAACGGCCACAGGCCGGAGGAGAACCAGGTGTCGAGGACGTCGGTGTCCTGGGTCCAGCCCTCGCCCGTCGGCGCCTCGTCGTCGGGGCCGAGGCAGACGACCTCGCCGTCCGGGCCGTACCAGACCGGGATGCGGTGGCCCCACCACAGCTGGCGCGAGATGCACCAGTCGTTGAGGTTGTCGACCCAGTCGAAGTAGCGCTTCTCCATCTCCTGCGGGTGGATCGCGACACGGCCGTCGCGGACCGCGTCACCGGCGGCCTTGGCCAGGGTCTCGACCTTGACCCACCACTGGAGGGACAGGCGGGGCTCGACGGTGGTGCTGCAGCGCGAGCAGTGGCCGACGGAGTGCAGGTACGGACGCTTCTCCGCGACGATGCGACCCTGCCCGCGCAGGGCGCCGACGACCGCGGAACGGGCCTCGAAGCGGTCCAGGCCGAGGAAGGGGCCGTGGACGGTGATGACACCGTGCTCGTCCATGATCGTCATGTTGGGCAGGTTGTGGCGCTGCCCGATGGCGAAGTCGTTCGGGTCGTGGGCGGGCGTCACCTTGACGCAGCCGGTACCGAACTCGGGGTCGACGTGGGTGTCCGCGACGACCGGGATCGAACGGTCGGTGAGCGGGAGCTTGATGAGCTTGCCGACCAGGTGCTTGTAGCGCTCGTCGTCCGGGTGGACGGCGACGGCCGTGTCACCGAGCATCGTCTCGGCGCGGGTGGTCGCGACGACCAGGCTGTCCTCGCCCTCGCCGTACCTGATGGAGACGAGCTCGCCCGCGTCCTCCTGGTACTCCACCTCGATGTCGGAGATGGCCGTCAGACAGCGGGGGCACCAGTTGATGATGCGCTCGGCCCGGTAGATCAGGCCGTCGTCGAAGAGCTTCTTGAAGATGGTCTGGACGGCCTTGGACAGGCCCTCGTCCATGGTGAAGCGCTCACGGGACCAGTCGACGCCGTCGCCGAGACGGCGCATCTGGCCGAGGATCTTGCCGCCGTACTCTTCCTTCCACTGCCAGACCCGCTCGACGAACTCCTCGCGGCCCAGGTCGTGGCGGGACTTGCCCTCCTCGGCGAGCTGCTGCTCGACCTTGTTCTGGGTGGCGATACCGGCGTGGTCCATGCCGGGCAGCCACAGCGACTCGTAGCCCTGCATCCGCTTGCGACGGGTGAGGGCGTCCATGAGCGTGTGCTGGAAGGCGTGGCCCAGGTGCAGGGAGCCGGTGACGTTCGGCGGCGGGATGACGATCGTGTACGGGGGCTTCTCGCTCGCGGGGTCGGCCGTGAAGTAGCCACGCTCTACCCAGCTCTCGTAGAGCTTCCCCTCTACGGCCGCCGGGGCGTACGCGGTCGGCAGTTCGGAGTCGGGGCTGCTGGGTGTCTGCGTGTTCTCGGTCACGGGGCACAGTTTAGAGCGGTAACAGTCCAGTCATGAAACCGGTATTCCCGGGGCCCGGGGCCCTGACCGCCCCGGGCTTCCGTCAGGATGTGAGAAACGTATAAGCAACCTCATTGGGGGACGCGGGATGAGCTACAACCAGCCAGGGCCCTACGGGCAGCAGCCTCAGCAGCCAGGACCGTACGGGCAGCAGCCCCCGCCGCCGGGACCGTACGGCCAGCCCGCCCCCCAGCCCAACCCGTACGGCCAGCCCGGCCAGCCCCCGGCCCCGCAGCCGGGCTACGGCTACCCGCAGCAGCCGGGCGTCCCCCCGCAGGGATACCCGCAGCAGCCGCCGACCCCGGCCTACGGCCACCCGCAGCAGCAGCCCCCGTACGGCGGCCAGCCCCCGAAGAAGTCCAAGGCCGGCGTGATCATCGGCGTGGTCGTCGCGGTCGCAGTGATCGCGGGCGGCGGCTGGTACCTCCTGGGCGGCGGCGCGGGCGGAAACATCTCCGCCGACACCAAGGGCTACAAGCTGGTGGCCCCGGAGTCGGTGGACGACTTCAAGAAGGACCCGAAGTACAAGGACAAGCCCTTCACCGACGAGGACAAGAAGGAAGCCGAGGCGGCGGGCGTCAAGAACGCGACCCAGGTGGGGATGACCTACGCGGCCGGCGACCCGAAGAACCCGCTGGCGACCAAGGGCCTCAACTTCTCCGGCGTCTACGGCGAGGTCGCCGACCCGGAGAAGGCAGTGGACGGGTACTTCGCCAAGGCCAGGATGGAGGCCGCCAAGGACGGCAAGTCCGATGTGCAGCTCCTCGGCAGCCCCAAGACGATGTCCCCGGCCAACTTCAAGGGCGCCGTGATGAAGTGCCAGGACATCAAGTTCACTTCGAAGGACACGAGCACCAAGGGGCCCAAGGAGGCCACGCTCCCCTTCTGCGTCTGGGGTGACTACAGCACCCTGAGCATGGTCAGCGCCTCGGACGTGGCGTCCATCCTGGCCGGCAAGCCCGGCTACACCCAGGAGCAGACCGCCGAGCTCGCCGCGAAGCTCTACAACACCGCCCGCGTCAAGAAGTAACCGCGCGCGGCACACGCAGAAGGGGCGCCCCCGGCCGGGGGCGCCCCTTCTGCGTATTGCTCTACGGCCGGTCGGTCAGGCCGACTTCTCGTGCGGGCCCTGGTCCTTCGGGACGATGCGCGGGACCAGCGTCGGGTTGACGTTGGAGCGGACCACGTCCGAGGTGATGACCACGCGGGCCACGTCCTTGCGGGACGGGACCTCGTACATCACCGACATCAGGACCTCTTCCATGATGGCGCGCAGGCCGCGCGCGCCCGTCTGGCGGAGGATGGCCTGGTCCGCGATGGCCTCCAGCGCCTCGCGCTCGAAGTCCAGCTCCACGCCGTCGAGTTCGAACAGCCGCTGGTACTGCTTCACCAGCGCGTTGCGCGGCTCGATGAGGATCTGGAGCAGGGCCTCGCGGTCCAGGTTGTGCACGGAGGTCAGCACGGGGAGGCGGCCGATGAACTCGGGGATCATCCCGAACTTCACCAGGTCCTCCGGCATGACCTCCTGGAACTGGTCACTGGCCTCGATCTCGCGCTTCGAGCGGATGGTCGCCCCGAAGCCGATGCCCTTGGCGCCCGCACGCGACTCGATGATCTTCTCCAGGCCGGCGAAGGCGCCGCCCACGATGAAGAGCACGTTCGTCGTGTCGATCTGGATGAACTCCTGGTGCGGGTGCTTGCGGCCGCCCTGCGGCGGTACGGAGGCGGTCGTGCCCTCCAGGATCTTCAGCAGTGCCTGCTGCACGCCCTCGCCGCTCACGTCGCGCGTGATCGACGGGTTCTCGCTCTTGCGGGCCACCTTGTCGATCTCGTCGATGTAGATGATCCCGGTCTCGGCCTTCTTGACGTCGTAGTCGGCGGCCTGGATCAGCTTCAGGAGGATGTTCTCGACGTCCTCACCGACGTACCCGGCCTCCGTCAGCGCCGTCGCGTCGGCGATGGCGAACGGGACGTTCAGCATCCGGGCGAGGGTCTGCGCGAGCAGCGTCTTGCCGGAGCCCGTGGGGCCCAGCAGCAGGATGTTGGACTTCGCGAGCTCGATCGCGTCGTCCCGGCCCTGTGCGCCGCCGTTCTCGCCGGCCTGAACCCGCTTGTAGTGGTTGTAGACCGCTACCGAGAGCGCCTTCTTCGCCGGCTCCTGGCCGACGACGTAGCTCTCCAGGAACTCGTAGATCTCACGGGGCTTGGGGAGTTCCTCCCACCGGACCTCGGAGGTCTCCGCGAGCTCCTCTTCGATGATCTCGTTGCAGAGGTCGATGCACTCGTCGCAGATGTACACACCGGGTCCTGCGATGAGCTTCTTCACCTGCTTCTGGCTCTTTCCGCAGAACGAGCACTTGAGCAGATCGCCGCCGTCACCGATGCGTGCCACGAGGTGCTTCCCCTTCGCCTGGGAGACGCCTGGTTCAGCGCTCCTGGTGCCTCATATCCGACGGTACCTTGCCGGGGGCCCCGAGCGGGGCCCCCTTGACGTGGTTCACATCGCCCAATCCGGGGACGTGCTCACGCCAACTGGTGGCAAGGATCAGGCCTTGCTGCTCTTACGGGTGGAGATGATCTGGTCGATCAGCCCGTACGCGAGCGCGTCCTCGGCCGTGAGGATCTTGTCGCGCTCGATGTCGTCGCGGATCTTCTCGATCGGCGTCGTCGAGTGCTTGGCCAGCATGGTCTCCAGCTGGTCACGCATGCGCAGGATCTCGTTGGCCGCGATCTCCAGGTCGGAGAGCTGCTCACGGCCGGTGCCACCGGAGGGCTGGTGGATCAGCACGCGGGCGTTCGGCAGGGCCATGCGCTTGCCGGGGGTACCGGCGGCGAGCAGGACCGCGGCGGCGGAGGCCGCCTGGCCCATGCAGACCGTCTGGATGTCCGGCTTCACGAACTGCATCGTGTCGTAGATCGCCGTCAGCGCGGTGAAGGAGCCACCGGGGCTGTTGATGTAGATCGAGATGTCGCGGTCCGGGTCCATCGACTCCAGGCACAGCAGCTGCGCCATGACGTCGTTGGCGGACGCGTCGTCGATCTGCACGCCGAGGAAGATCACGCGCTCCTCGAAGAGCTTCGCGTACGGGTCGTACTCGCGCACGCCCTGCGAGGTGCGCTCGACGAAGCGCGGGATGACGTAGCGGTTGTCCACCTGCGGGCCGGTGTAGAGGCTGCTCGCGGAGAAGTTGTTCTGCATCTGGGTGTTCACCATCCTGGTGGCGTTCTGCGGGCTGTCGGCTGCGGGGTACTGACGGTGGGTCCCGGGATCAGGCCCCGGTGCCGCCGCCGCCCGGAACGTTGGACGCTGCCGAGATGATCTCGTCGATGAGGCCGTAGTCCTTGGCCTCCTCGGAGGTGAACCAGCGGTCGCGGTCACCGTCGCGGATGATCGCCTCGACGGTCTGGCCCGAGTGGAACGCGGTGATCTCGGCCATCCGCTGCTTGGTGCGCAGCAGGTACTGGGCCTGGATCTTGATGTCCGACGCGGTGCCACCGATACCGGCGGAGCCCTGGTGCATCAGGATGTCGGTGTTCGGCAGGGCGAAGCGCTTGCCCTTGGCGCCACCGGTGAGCAGGAACTGGCCCATCGAGGCCGCCATGCCCATACCGATCGTGACGACGTCGTTCGGGATGTACTGCATGGTGTCGTAGACGGCCATACCGGCCGTCACGGAGCCACCGGGGCTGTTGATGTAGAGGTAGATGTCCTTCTCCGGCTCGGCGGCCAGGAGCAGGAGCTGCGCGGTGATCTTGTTGGCGATGTCGTCGTCGACCTGCTGGCCGAGGAAGATGATGCGCTCGCCGAGCAGCCGGTTGTAGACATGGTCGCCGAGGCCGCCACCGATGGACGGCTCACCCGCGGCGTAAGGCTTCAGATTCGTCACGTATCCACCTGCTCGTCTCCGACGGCCATGTGCCGTCTCAGCGTCTCGTTCTGGGGCCCGGTCCGGCCGGAGCGGACGAGTCCGCCGGCGCCCGGGTACTCACGTGCCCTCGTATTCATGGACCCTAACGCGCAGGTAGGACAACGCCATCCCGCTTCCCGAACTGTTCGCTCGGAGCGCAAGGTCCGCGGGCCTTACAGGGAGCGCGCCGAAGGGCCCGGACGCGACGGCGTCCGGGCCCTTCGGGGCACTGCTCAGTGGGCTTCGCCCGGGGTGTTACTTGGCCTCGTCGGCCTTGACCTCGTCGTCGCCGTCAACGGCGGCCTCGACGGTCTCGACGGCCTGCTCCTCGTCCTCGTCGGACAGGTCCACGACCTCACCGTTGGTGTCGACGACCTTGGCGGCCTCGACGACGACCGCGAGGGCCTTGCCGCGGGCGACCTCGCCGACCAGCATCGGGACCTGGCCACCCTCGACCACGGCCTGGGCGAACTGGTCGGGGGACATGCCGGAGGAAGCGGCGCGGCGCATGAGGTGCTCGGTGAGCTCCTCCTGGTCGACGCCCAGCTTCTCCTTGTTGACCAGCGCGTCGAGGACGAACTGGGTCTTGATGCCCTTGATCGCCTGCTCGGAGGTCTCGGCGTCGAACTCCTCGACCGTCTTGCCCTGGAACTCCAGGTACTTCTCGATGGTCAGACCCATCTGGCCGAGCTGGTGGTGCTCGAGGTTGTGCTTGCGGGTCTGGACCTCGTCCGCGAGGAGCTTCTCGGGGATCGGGACCTCGACGAGCTCCAGCAGCTTCTCCAGGACGCGCTCCTGGGCCTGCGTGGCCTGGTCGTACTGCTTCATGTTCTCGAGGCGCTTGCGGCTGTCGGCCTTGAGGTCCTCGAGGGTGTCGAACTCGCTCGCCATCTGCGCGAACTCGTCGTCCAGCTCCGGGAGCTCCTTGGCGGAGACCTTGGTGACCTTGACGGTGACCTCGGCGTCCTTGCCCTCGGCGGAGCCGCCCTTGAGCTGGGAGGTGAAGGTGGCCTCGCCACCGGCCTCCAGGCCCGTGACGGCCTCGTCGATGCCCTCGAGGAGCTCGCCCGAGCCGATGGTGTAGGAGACGTCGGAGGCGACGCCGTCGGGCAGCACCTCGCCGTCGACCTTGGCCTCGAGGTCGATGGTGACGACGTCACCCTCGGCGGCGGCGCGCTCGACGTCCTTGGTGGACCCGAAGCGGCCGCGCAGCTGCTCGACGGACTTCTCGACGTCCTCGTCGGAGACCTCGATGGCGTCGACCTCGACCTCGATGCCGGAGAAGTCCGGGATCTCGATCTCGGGGCGGACGTCCACCTCGGCGGTGAAGGCGAGGATCTCGCCGTCCTTCAGCTCCGTGATGTCCACCTCGGGCTGGCCCAGCGGGTTCAGGTCGGCCTCGTTGACCGCCTCGGTGTAGAACTTCGGGAGGGCGTCGTTGACGGCCTCCTCCAGCACCGCACCGCGGCCGAAGCGCTGGTCGATGACGCGGGCCGGGATCTTGCCCTTGCGGAAGCCCTTCACCGTGACCTGCTGGTTGATCTTCTTGTACGCCGCGTCGAGGCTGTCCTTGAGCTCCTCGAAGGGCACCTCAACAGTGAGCCGAACCCGAGTCGGGTTCAGGGTCTCCACGGCGCTCTTCACGGTTCGGTCTCCTTGGTGGCTGACTGCTGGGGATTCTGCCGTCACGCTGTGATTCAGCGGTTCGGCGGACTTCGGCCCGGTACATCAGACACACGGGCACGCAGCTTGCATAGTAACCGCAAGCGGCAATCAGCCCACAACGCGATCTTGTGGAGACACTGCTGCTGGTCGGGGTGGCCGGATTCGAACCGACGACCTTCCGCTCCCAAAGCGGACGCGCTACCAAGCTGCGCCACACCCCGTCGGTGCGACACGTAGGGTACATGCCCGGGGACACTCTGATGCGCGGGGTTCCCCGAGGTATTTCGGGCAGGTCTCCGCCACGGCGCCGAATGTGGTGTGCACCCACCGGGAGCGACCCGCTAGGATGCTGTCCGTGCCGAGGTCCCCGGACCTGCGGCGCGCGCGTTGCGGGTGTAGCTCAATGGTAGAGCACTAGTCTTCCAAACTAGCTACGCGGGTTCGATTCCCGTCACCCGCTCTGAAGCGAAAAGGGCCAGGTCAGAGGACGTCTCCTCGACCTGGCCCTTCGCCGTTCCCGGGGCCCCGATCAGCCCCGCGTGCCCCCTGCGTGCCCCTTCCGCTGTGGATCTTCCTTCGTGCCCCGCACGCCCTTTTTCTTGCTCTGGCGGCTCTTCTTCACCAGTCCGCTCAACGCGTCGGCGATCAGCCGGTCCCGATCGGCACTCGCGTGTTGATAGATCAGCGCGGCGCGGGCGGTGCTGTGGCCCATGCGCGTCATCAACTCCCGCGTGCTGGCCCCCGTGGACGCGGCGAGCGTGTTCCCCGTGTGCCGAAGGTCATGGAAGTGAAGACCCTTGATCCCCGCTTCTCGACAAGCCTTGTGCCACAGCAGATTGAAGTGATTCCGGCGCGGGGTCGCCCCCTTGGCCCCGATGAACACGCGCCCGTCGACACCGGCCTCGGCGTACCGCTTCAGGTGCTCGTGAAGGTCCGGGAGGATCACGCCGGGAATGGAGACCGTCCTCTTTCCCGCGGCACTCTTCGGCGCCTTGATCTCCCGCTGTCCGTTGCTCAGCTCGGCCACGGACCGGCGAACCCGCACGGTTCGGTGCTCAAGGTCCACGTCCCGCCGGCTGAGCCCGATCAATTCGCCCCAGCGCAGCCCGAGGAATCCGGCCATGAGTACGAGGGCCCGGTAGCGCGGCTGAATCGCCTCGGCCAGCGCGTAGACCTCCTTTACCGTCGCGGTCGGCCGCTCCGGGGTGTGCACGGAGCTGGCGCCCTTGACCTGGCAGGGGTTCCGCCGGATCAGCTCATCCGACAGCGCCGTCCCCAGAACGGCCCGGAGCAGGGCGTAGGACTTGGCGACCGTGGTCGGGCCGGTGCCGGCGGCGAGCTTGTCGGCACGCCAGCTGCGGACGAGGGGCGGCGTGATCTCCGCCAGGTTGACGGCGCCGAGGGCCGGCTCCAGGTGGTGCTTGAGGAGAGAGGCGTACAGCTGCCGCGTGGTGCTGGTCAGCTCGCGTTCTTTGATCCAGGCGACGGCGTACGGCCCGAAGGCGACCTTCCCGGCGTCCGGGTCGCGCCAGTCGCCCCGGCGCATCTCGGTCTGCGTGTCGGCGAGCCAGTCGTCCGCGTCCTTCTTCGTACGGAACGTCTCGGGCGCGGGACGGAGCTCCCCGTCCGGTCCGAGGTAGCGGGCCTGGTACCGGCCGGACGGCAGCTTGCGGACCCGGCCGAACTGGCGGCGCTTCCCGGCCATCAGGCAGCCACCCCCAGGCGCCGACGGCGACGCGGCTCGACGGTGTTCGCGGTGATGTACGCCCGGACGGCGCTTTCCGGGATGCGCACGTGGCGGCCGACCTTCACGTACGTGATCCGCCGCTCCTCGACGAGGCGCCGGGGGAACCGCACGGTGGTGCCGAGCAGTTCGGCGACCTGGACGACGCTGAGGAAACGCTCATTCATGCTGCTCTCCTTGCAGGGCTTCGCGGGCGGTCTGGCGGTTCAGCTGAATGTCCCGGGCGATGCTGGCGGCGAGTACCGACTCCCCCGGGCTGTGTCCGTGGCCGGCGTACTGCCAGGAGGCGAGGACGAGCACCGTGTCCGGCTCGACGTCGTCCAGGCCGCGGGCTTCGCGTTCCTGGGCTGCGCGGTAGTCGGCGCGGGTCTGGCGGAGGGCGCCGAGGGTGGTGGAGTACTGGCGGGACTTCGTGGAGAAGTGGCCGCGGAAGCCGAGCATGTGCGACCAGGCGGTGAGGCGGCGGTCCGGGTACAGCGGGTCCAGGTCGAGGCAGGCCCCGATCAGGCGCGCGGTGTGGTCGGGGACGTCGAGGAGGACGAGGGCTTCGCGGTTGCCGATGCGGCGGTCGAGGGAGCCGGTGTTCTCTGCCGCCTTCGTCGCGTACTTGGCCACGTACGAGGCGACCGCCTGCTCTGTGATGTCGGAGCCATCCCCGAAGGCCTTGATGGGGCGCACGTCGAGCTGCGTGCCCCAGCGGAACGTACGGGCGGGCTGGTCGGCAGCGGCAGGGACGGACACCGAGGTGTAGGCGTGGGCGACGGCCGCGCGGATCGAGCGGTCGAGGAGTTCGGTGCTGGCCCAGGAGGGCGGCGGGCTGGTCGGGCCGGCGGGGCCGTCGATGCGGATGACGGCGTGGAAGTGGATGGCGCCGCGCTTCTGAAACTCGGCGACCTTGCCGTAGGAGATCCGGGCTTCCTCCTTCAGCTCGCGTTGGGTCCGTCCGGCGTACGCAGCGATCTCGCGGCGCAGGCGGGTCGTGAAGCGCTGCCAGAGCTGTCCGGCGTGGTTGTTGAAGAGGACGGCGGCGGCGTAGTCGTAGGTGGCCGGGTCGAGGGCGGTGCCGAGTTCAGCGGCGTCCTCCTGGTGGTGCTTGCCGCAGCGGCAGGGACGGCCGGCGGGGCGGTTGTGGACCGGGCCGAAGGACGGGGCGGTGAGGGTGGTGAAGACGCGGGGGTGTTCGCGGACGGTGGCGGGGATGTCGCGGCGGTCGTCTCCGGCGAGCCCGGCGCGGATCAGGTGGTAGGTGTCGCCGGAGTACGTCCAGGCGCAGGCGGGGCAGCGTGAGGCACGGCGGTTGCCGCAGGCGATGCGGAGGCGGGCGCCGGGTTCTTCGGCGGTGGAGTAGCGGTGCAGGGTCTCGCCGGTGGTCTTGTCCTTGGCAACGGTCCAGCCGGTGATGTGGATGGGGTCGGAGCAGCCGCCGGTGCGGCGGATCTGGTCTTCCCAGCGGGCGTAACCGGGAGCCCCGGCCACCCTCAGGATATCGCCGAGGAGGCCGGGGTCCAGGTCCGCGACGGTCGCGCGGTTGGTCACGCGCTCACCGCCACGGCCGGGGCGAACACCGTGAAGACCTTCAGAGTGATCCGGCCGAGTGGTGCAGTGAAGTGGAGTTTCCTCTCGCCCCTGAGGTCGGCGAGCTGCACGTTGTCGACTTCCGTGTACGTGGCCAGACGCCAGGCTTCGAGGTCGGCAGGGCTGTCGAGAAGGACGCTCGCCTCTGTGGGGCTGATCTGGCTGGTGGTGATGTAGGCGCCTGGCAGTGTCGGGTGGAGCTCCGCCAACTGCGCAAAGACCAGGAACGCGGCGGCCTGTGCGGTCAGCGGGTTCGTCATGTCGTTGTCCGGCAGCATGGCGGTCACCGCCCGGCCGAAGTGAAGACGGAGCGGAGGGCAAGGCGCTTGCCGGTGCCGTGGCAGGTCGGGCAGTGCGCGGTGATCGTGCGGAGGCGGCCGGAGCGGTCGCGGCCGCCGAAGGTGATGGCAACGGAGGCGTGGCCGGCGCAGTTCGCGCAGAGCTGTCCCGGAGCGTTCTGAGTCATGCTTGTGGTTCCTTCCGGATCTGTTGGTTCGGGCAGGAGCGCGGCGCCGGGACGGCGGAAACTTGGCGGTTGAGGCCGTCCCGGGGCCGGTCAACGGCTCTTGAACTCCTGGCGCAGGGCGCGGACGAGGAAGAGCAGGACGACGGCGCTGAGGGACAGGGCGACCGCGGTGACGGCGACGGCCAGGAGCAGCGAGACCGCTACAGAGGCCAGCGCGAGGACTCCGGCGACTCCGCCGGCGGCGAGGGCGAGCGCGGTTCCGGGCGAGTTGCGGACCAGGCCGCCGAGGGCAGTCGGAGCCTTGGCGGGGACCGGGGCCGGGGCGGGCACCACGTACTCGGTGGGCGCCGGGGCGGGGTGGATGGTTGCCGGGGTGTACGTGTCGGGGCTGGGGTACTTGGGCTTGAACACGGCTGTTCTCCTTCCGGGGCGGGCTACTTGTTGATCGCGGTGTCGATGGCGGGGGCGAGGAAGCTGTCCGCGAGGAGGAATCCGCCGAGGAGGATCACGGCGACGAGCCACCAGGGCGGGCGGATGAGCTTCACGCCGAGCACTCCGACGGCGAGGAGGGCGAACCAGAGCGGTACGTCCATGACGTGGCCTTTCAGGTCAGCTGACGCGGCAGCGGTGGGAGCGGGCGGCGAGCTGGGCGGCGGTCGAGGAGCTGTAGTCGGAGGACCAGCCGCAGGCGTCGGCGGTGCACACGGCGGAGTCCTTGGTGCGGCCGCGCCGGTCGCGGTAGGTGCCGATCTGAACGGGGCCGATCTTCATCAGTGAGCGGAAGTTGATGCGGGCGGGCATCGGGCCTCCTCAGGCGAGCTGGGCGGCAATGGCCTCAGCCATCGAGGACGGGACGCCGAGCCGGGCGCGCAAGGTCTCGGTGTCGATGTCCGAGCCGGTGCGGGTGCGGTGATCGGCGGCGATCTTCTGGGCGTGGGCGACGAGGGCGGGCGGAGCGGCGACCGCGGGTGCGGGTACCGGGGCCGGAGCAGGGAGTGCAGGAGCCGGGGCGGCCTGTACGCCGGGTTCTGTTTCCCGCTCGACCACGGGCCGGGGCGCCGGAGCGAGCTCCGGGTCGTTGGGCGGCGTAGGCCTGTGAACCAGGAGGGTGCCGCCGAGGAAGGCGAGCGCAGGCCATCCGGCGACGAGGATCCGGAGCCAGTCCGGGACGTCGCCCAGGTCGAGGAGGCCGGCGGTCGCGACGTTCGCGCCGAGCGAGGCCGCCAAGGCGACGGCGAACCAGGACCAGGCCGAGCGTGAGGGCTCCCCCGCTTCCCGCAGGGTGCGCAGGCGGTGCCAGGAGGCGACGAGGAGCAGGTCCACGCTGATCGGGTAGGCCCAGGCCTTCCAGCCGTGCTGTCCTGCGGCTTCGGCGAGGTCGTGGAGGTGGGCGAAGGAGAGGGCTCCGGCGATGACGGCCTGGACGAGGACAGCGTCCGGGCGGACCAGGCGGGTCATGGTCTTCACCTCGTTTCAGGCATGGGTGGGGTAGGGACGTGGCGCGAGAGGCCGCGCCGACCAGGTGGGGCATGTGCTTAGAAGGCACCCGCTGTAGCGCTCTTCGACTGGACCTTGCCAACGAGGACGCGCACGGGGAGCGCGGGCCGGAAGCGCTCCAGCTCCGGGATGCTCGGGGTCCGGTGCGCGTGGGCGTTGCAGGTGTCGACGGCCTGGCGGAGCGTGGTGTGCGGGGCCCGGATGCGGGACCAGCCGCCGGAGGAGTCACCGGCCACCGCCGTGCCGGGGCGGTCCTTGCCGATCTGGACGGCGGCGAGGACGGCGTCCGGGGAGATGTCCCCGAAGGCCATGTTCGCCGAGGTCTCGTCGTTGACGCGGTGGGCGGTGCGGCCGGTGAGTTGGGCGCGCAGCATGGTGATGCCCTTGCCGAGTTCGGAGCCGAAGCGTTGGCCGCAGATCTCCAGGTAGATGCCGGCGGCGCGGCCGAGCTGGGCGAGGCGGACGAGGTCGGTGATGATCTGGTCGCGCCGGGCTTCGTCTGCCTTGACCGCGGCGAGGGCGAGCTCCGCGACTTCGTCCACCAGGAGCACGACGGGTACGGGACGGAGGTGCGCGGGAAGGTCCCAGATATCGGCAGTGATCTCCGCATCGGGCAGCCCGACGCTGATGCGCTGTTCGGCCCGGATGACTTCGTAGACGCGGCCCATGTACTGGACGAGCGCGGCCAGCAGCTCGGCCGCTTCCACGGGGTTGTCGGCCAGGGCGGTGAACCGGGCAGCGAGCGGCGAGAGTTCCACGCCGTTCTTGCAGTCGATGCCGACTAAGGCGACGTTCCGCGGAGCGAGGCCGGCGACAAGCGTGCGTTGGTAGACGGACTTCCCGGATTGGGTCGCGCCGACGTTCAAGGCGTGCGGGACCTGCCGGTAGTCGCGGTGGTGAACCTCCCCGTCCTCCCGCAGGGCCACAGGGACCCGGAGCACGCCATCGGGGACGGCGGCCGGCATGCGCACCCGCTTGAGTACGTCGTAGCCGGTCATCCGCAGCTCTACGACGCCGGAGCGGATCTCTCGCGAGACGACGTTGTGGAGGGCGAAGGAGTGCCGTAGCCGGTCGGAGGAGGCGGAGAAGTCGAACGCGTCCTGTCCGGGCCGGAGTTTCAGCCGCAGGACCAGGCCGGTCGACGTGGGCCGCAGCCGCAGAATCCGCGGCGAACGGTCGTCGGGGGCGGGGCGGTTGGTGACCCGGGCGAGTGCCAGTCGCCATCGGGCGGGCGGGACGGTGAGCCCGCAGGCGTCCATCACCGAGCGGTAGCGGATCAGGACGCGGATCGTCGCGAAGGTGACCCCGAAGGTCAACCAGTACCAGGTGGGCCGCAGCCAGCGCAGGACGAGCGCGACGGCCAGGACCACCAGCAGCGTGACCCATAAGGCGTTCACGCTCAGCCCTCCTTGGCCAGCGAGGTGACGGCGACGGCGCGGAAGCTGATCCCGTGGCGCTTCTGGCCGTTGAACTCGTTCTCCCACGGCCGGGCGACCAGACCGGTCAGCGCGACCGAGGTCCCCATCACCAGGTCACCCGTGAGGCCCGGGGCCGGAACCACGATGGACAGGACTTCCGCCTCGCCGTTCGCGGCGAAGAGCACGTCCACCGTCATCATCTGGGCGCCCGTCTCGACATCGGTGGCGATCTCACCGGTACGGCGGTCCTTGATCTTCACGGTCGGGGGCTGGGCCACCATCACCAGGGCGGCGGACGTGTCAACGGGAATCTGACGCACAGCAGATCACTCCTCTATAGATGCTGGACTCCGTCACTCATGTATAGGAGTGACATGAAGAAGAGTGCCTGACTCCTATACATGAGTCAACCCGCCGCGAAGAGAAACTCACGGCGGGCTGCGAGGAGTTGAGTAGGCGTCAGTCGCGCGCGGGGATCCGGTACTCGAAGACGAACTGGTCAGCGGCCATGAGGGTGTCGCAGACCTCCACCACTCGGCCTTCCTCCGTGACGGCGTCACGGAGCAGGTGAACCACCGGGGCGCCGGGGCTCAGCGACAGCTCAGTTGCCTCAGCCTTCGCGGCCGGCCGGGCCTGGAGGGTCTCCACGTACTCGGCGAAGACATGACCATGGTCCTCCAGCCGCGCATAGATGCCGCCGGGACCGGGGTTCTCCGCGAACAGCTCGGGGATGTCCTTCACGACGTCCCAGGGCAAGTACGAGGTAGCCGTCTCCACCGGAGTCCCGTTACGGAAGTACAGCCGCCGCCGGGCCAGCACCTGAGTCCCCGCGGTGACCGCGAGCCGCTCCGCGATCTCTTCCGGCGCCTCCATGGGCCCGATGAACAGCACGCTCACCTTGGCTTCGGCCCCGGACTGGGCGGACTCGGCGAGATACGCGGCCCTGCCCTCCTGCCGGTGGGTACGCCGGAAACGGTCCGAGGACCGGTGTCGTACCGGCGGCCGGGCCTTCACCAGCGAGCCCTTACCGTGCCGCGTCTCCACCAGGCCGCTCGCACGGACCTCGACCATGGCCTTGCGGATCGTCCCGCCGGCCACGCCGTAGCGCTCCACGAGCTCCGACTCACTCGGCACCATGTCGCCGGGAGCCAGCACCCCGGCGCGGATCTGCTGGACGAGGTCGTCGGCGATCTGCACGTACCGAGGTACGGCCCTGCCACCTCCTACTGCGGTTCCCATAGTCCTTCTCTTCCTCCTATGCTCCTGTACATGAGTACGGGTTCCCCGCAGCACAAGTCAACGCCACTGCACTCCGTGTCCGTAGCCGGGGCAGTGCTGCGCGAGGACGGCCGACTCCTGGCGATCCGCCGAGCGGACAACGGGACTTGGGAACTGCCGGGCGGAGTACTCGAACTCACGGAGTCCCCGGAGGCCGGCGTACGGCGCGAGGTTCTGGAGGAGACGGGCATCCACGTCGAGGTAGACGAGCTGACCGGGGTCTACAAGAACACGTCCCGAGGCATCATCGCCTTGGTCTTCCGTTGCAAGCCGTCGGGCGGGACCGAGCGCACGTCGGATGAATCCACCGCGGTCGCTTGGCTCACCCCGGAGGAGGTGTCCGAGCAGATGTCCGAGGTCTACGCGATCCGCCTCCTGGACGCCCTGGACGATGCAGGCCCCCACGTCCGCAGCCACGACGGCCGCCAGCTGACCACAAGCACGTACTGAAAGAGACGCTCATGCCCGCGGATATCGCTCTGCACTTTGATCGTGTCCGCACCCGAGGAGCCCACAACGATCTCCGGCTACGCATCGGCTCCCATCAGCACTCATGCGATTCGTACTACCTGGCGCTCGATGGCTCGGCGACTGCCCCAGGCGGCCTCGGTGCGCGGCTCGCTCGGCTGCTTGAGCAGTGGGGCGCACAGATCATCGGGCTCAAGGATGTGGGCGGGACCGCCTACCTGCCGTACGACTTCTCGGACCAGTGCACAGCCTGGCTACGAGTGTCATCCGCAGACGGGCAGACTGCCCAGGTCCAGGCTGGATGGAGCCTGATCGAGGCCTGGGGGATCGAGCCCTCCAACTACCTGGCCACCGCGGCCGAAGTAGCGGACTTCGACCCGATCGCCAGTGCCCGCATCGAGTGCACGCTTACCGAACTTGCAGCGCACATCAACGCCAACCGAGCCACCCTTGCAGCCACGGGGCCGTAGCGCGGTAAGAGTTTCCCTACTTCATCAAGGCGGCTCGCTCCGCTCCCCGCGCGCGGCCCGGCCCCCTGCCGGGCCTGCGCTCCTGTCTCCGCCCCGCTCCAGCCCGGCCGGCGCCCGTACCGCGCTCAGAGCAATCAGCCACCTGAAGCGAGAGAAGGGGTACGTCGTGGCTGGGGGGTCGGTTCCACGGCTTTAGGCAGCCACTTTGGCGCGAGCCTCGAAGATCATGGCCCCAACGTCGTGCTTTACCGGGCAGGTCCACAGACTGCCCGACGCGCCGGAAGCTTACGGGGCCATGATCACTCGCGCCAAAGCAGCTCCAGCCCAAAGCCGCTCCACCGACCTCAAGCGTTGATCTACGGCAGGGACGCAAGCCGTACAGAGCGACGACAGCAACGAGCTTGCGGTTGACGAAGGGGCACGCCAGATCGTCTGACCAGAGTGCGAAGGTCACTCAGTCACGACATTCCCCCAAACCAGAGGCAAGCACCGCGCCTCGCCAGTTCCTGCTTGCGCTCGTCGTAGTCTGGCATGATGCGGGCGAGTAGCTGCCAGAACGCGGGGCCGTGGTGAGGCTCGCGCAGATGCGCGAGTTCGTGCGCCAACACGTAATCAACGAGTGGTGGGGACAGCTGGAGCGTCGCCCAATGGATGCGCACCCGCCGTCCGGCCGTCGCACTTCCCCACTTGTGGCCGAGGTCTGCCACCTCGATGGGCCCCGCATCGACTCGTAGTCGCTCTACCCATGCCCGAGAGCGGGGTCCTAGCCAGGCCTCGCCGCAGCGCTGGTACCAGGCGATCAGGCTTGCCTCTCCCACACCGAGTAGCTGTCGCGGCAGGACGAGTCGGCCGCGCTCCAGGCGGACAGCGCCGTCCACGTCGTCGATCTTCAGTCGATGGCTGCGGCCCAGGTACAGGAAGCCCTCACCGTCGACGAGCTCCCTGGTGATGGGATCGTGCTGCAGGACTTCCTTCTCCGCTAGCTTGCGGTAGACCCACTCGCGTTTCGATGCCAGGAATTGCTGCAGCTCCTCGGTCGCCACGTCATCGGCGGCCCTCAGACGCAGCGATCCGTCGACCTCGATGGTGAGCCGAGCTTTACGGCTGCTGCCGCCGATCTCGACCGGTACGCGCACATCGTCAAGCTGGAGGACAGTGGTCATGAGCGCCCCCGGATACGGATCTGCTCCCTGATCAAAGACTGATTGGAGCGCGCCAGCTCCATGAGGCGGTCAGCAACGGCCGCCTGCTCGGAGAACGGAAACAGGTCACGATCGTCCAGCTGGTGGACGATGTCCTTACGCAGCTCGTCCTGGGCGTGCGGGTTTTGCCAGAATCGCACGATGCTGGCGTGCCGCAGCACCTCACCGACAATGTCTTCAGCCAGGTGCTGGATGTCCGCCCGCACCTCGTCTGGCAAGGTGGCACTGGTGGCGGACTCGCTCTCCAGAAGGCCGTAGAAGCGGGCAACGAGCGGGTCTTCGTGGACGCGCCACGAGCTGGACTCGTCCGCTATGTCGCCGAGCAGCGCCTCGAGCGCGAGGCTGAGCTGGTCCCATTTGCCGGTAAGCGACTTCAGTATCTCATCGAGGCGCTCGGAGAGCTTGGTGTAGCGCGCGGGATCCTCGTCGAAGTTCGTCCGGATGTGGAACCGCAGGGCATGCTCCATCTCCGAGGCCTTCGCCTTGTCGGAGCTAAGGCCCTTAACCTTCGCGAGGAAGTCCGGGTCGGTGACCGAGACGGGCGCGATCTTCGTCACGATGTCGAGCGCCGTGACGTGCTCGTCGATCAGGGCACGCACCTTCTCGCCGTACAGCGAGGCGTTGAAGTCTCCGAGGCCGTCGTCCCGGTAGCGTCGCCGGGCAACCTTTTGGATCAGGCCAAGCCGCTTGGCGTCAGCCACGAAGGGCAACGCCTCGGGACGGGGAAGGACGGTGTCAAGCGTGGTAAGGAACTGCTTCAGCAGCACGCCGAAGCGGGCCCTGAGAGCGTCATCTGAGAGCAGATCGACGCAGGCCTCGATGTCCTCATCCAGATCGAACGTCTCGACACCCGCCTGGGCGAAGAGCGCCACCACACGGGCGTGCCGGTCGCGTAGCTTCGGCACCTCGTCCGCAATCGAGGCCAGCGCCCCGATAGCATCCTCGGCGTCCTCGGGCGCGTAGGCTTGGAGCGCCTTTTGCAAATGGGCGCCAACGCCGAAGTAGTCGACCAGCAGGCCAGCGGCCTTACCCGGGCTGGTCCGGTTGACACGGGCAATGGCCTGGAGCAGTTCGGCGTCCTGGATAAAGCGGTCGAGGTAGAGCGCCTGCTCGACTGGGGCATCGAAGCCGGTCAGCAGCATGGTGCGTACCAACAGGAACGCGACGGGACTCGTCCGATCACCCGGGAGGCCCAGCGGCTTCTTGAACTCCGCGATAACCGCGTCCTGGCGAGCCTTGTCGGTCCACTGCAGCCACGTCGGGACATCGTTGTTGCCGCCCGAGATGACCGGGACGAAGTCCAGAATCCGGATGAGTTCAAGGTGCGGCAGGGCGCGGACCAAGACCTGCTTGCGCCGATCGAGCCCGTCGATGTCCAGGGTGCCGTCCTCGGCCCCGCGCACGAGCTGCTCCGGCAAACGCTCGATCTGCGCGACGAGGTCGTCCCGCGCGCTAAGGAGCGCCTCGCGGTACCGCACTGTCGCCAGGCGGCTGGTAGCCGACAGCTGCGCCTTAAAGCCGCCGGGAAGCACTGTCGACACGAAGTGCCAGAGGATCGACTTCGCCTTAGCAGCGATGAGTTTCGGGGCTTCCAGCACGGCGCCGGTCGTGGCGTAGCGCGCCTTGAGTTTCTCGATCTCCTCGTCGGTGTGCTCGGCGAACATGTCCTCGAACAGTTCGTCCAGGTCACTGCCACCGACAACCGCCCCCTTGGCGGTGCGTCCCTCGTAGAAGATGGGGACGACGGCGCCGTCGTGCTCGGCCTGGCGAATCGTGTACTTGTCGATGAACAACCCGAAGATGGCGTCGGTGCGCTTCTTCCCTTCCCGCATGATCGGGGTGCCGGTGAAGCCGATCTTGGCTGCGTTCGGCAGCGCCGCCATGAGGTTGGCGTGCAGCGTCGAGGTCTGGGAGCGGTGCGCCTCGTCGACGAGGATCACGACGGTCTCTTCGGTATTGAGGACCCCGAGTGCCTCGTTCTTCTCGTCCGCGGCCATGCGGCTCTCACCGGCGCCGGCGGCATCAGTGTCCCGGTACTTCTGGATCATGGCGAAGACCAGCGCAGGGCCCTTCTCCGCCAGGATGGTCCGCAGCTGCGCCGTGCGCCGTGCCCGGACGACGCCCTCACCGGAGAGCTTGGCGGTCTCGGAAAGCTGCTTTTCGAGGTCGGTCCGGTCAGTGATGACCACGACCTTAAAGGCGCGCAGCACTGGATCCGAGCGCATAGCCCGTACCAAGAACACCATGGTCAGAGATTTACCCGATCCCTGGGTGTGCCAGATCAGACCGCCACGGCGGTCGCTCTCGCCGTCCTGGGCTCGTGTCTTGCCGGTTCGGAGGCGCGTGAGCGCCCGGCCGACGGCGCGGTACTGCTGGTAACGGGCGACGATTTTAATCCGCCGGCCATTGGCCTCCGTAAAAAGAGTGAAGTGCCGGACGAGGTCGAGGAGGTTGGACGGCGCCAGCATCCCGGCAGTGAGCAGCTCTTGACCCGTCAGCTTCGCCGCGGGCTTGCCGAGTCGACTCGCCAGCTCGTCACGGGTGAGCGGGAAAGCGTCCTTCCACTCCAGGAAGTGCTCCAGTCCCGCGGTGAAGGTCGCAACGCGTGCGCTGTCGCCGTAGGTCGAGACCACGAACTGGTTCGTCCAGAACAACTGCTCGTTGCCCTCGGGGAGGCCGAGGTGACGCTGGTTGGCGTAGCGACGTAGCTGGGTGATGCCCTCGGCCATGGGGTCAGTGATGTACGGGCTCTTACACTCGATGACCACCAGCGGGATGCCGTTGACGAACAGCACGACGTCGGGAGCAACGAACTTCTTGGCCTGGCCGCCGGGCTCATCCACCCGAAACTGGCTGATCGCCATGAAGTCGTTATTCGAGGGGTTTTCGAAGTCGATGAATCGGACGCGCTGGGAGCGTCCCTGATCCCAGTCCGGTAGACCCGCAACGGACACGCCCTCAAGGAGGCGCTCGGTCATCCGCTCGTTGAGCTCGATGAGCTTGCCCACCTCGGAGCGCGTGAGCGACGAGACCGCCTCGGCCAGGCGTGCGTCGTCGAGCCAGGGCAAACCGCCCGGCCCCGGGTTGATCTTGAGTAGCGCGGCGCGGAGCTTACCTTCAAGGATCGAGCCGCGAAACGAATCGCGCTCGGTGACTGACGGGTCTGACTTAGACCCCTCGATAACCTGCCAGCCGAGACCGGACAGCTGGTCAAGCAGCGGCTTCTCGACCTCGGTGTACTCGGGGCCTTTACTCATGAGGCAGCCTCAGCAGGGATGCGCACGCGCCCGGTGACGAGATCCTCCCTAAGCCCAGACCTCATGGTCAGGAGCTTTGCGAGACATTGCCGCTCAGACAAAACCTGTCGCTCGATGGATCGGTAGACCTTGATCACGTGTTCCTGACGCGCTAGTGACGGCACCGGAAAGCTGAAACGCTTTAGGACGTGGATCGAGACCTCGGCCCGCGTCGTACCCACAACTGCGAGATCGAGGCGTCGCTGGGCCTCACGACTCAGGAAGTACAAGCGCGCAAATTCAGGTAGCACCTGATTGCCGAAGCGGAGCCTGGCAAGCTCTCGACTAACGTTTCCAACGAAGTGCGTCGGTGCGACACCGACGCGGCCGATCGTGCCCTTGATTGATAGGAGGACATCACCTGAAATAACCCGACTACGACGGTACCGCGCATCGATTGCCGGGTGGGTGCGGTGCAAGTCAGTCTCAAAGTCTCCGCTGATGTCCCGGATCGAGAGCACCGGAACGCCGCCCGCCACGAATTCACCCGACTGCACGATTCCATAGCAAATATCTGCCACGCAGAGTTCCGACAAAGGCTTGATCTGCGCGTCTGAAATATTCGATACAAGGCCGTCGAGTAGGCCGTCCGCCTGCTGCTGACGCTTACTCAATAGCGCACGAGCAACGCCAATCTGAGCATCCACTGCATCCAGCATCTCTACGATACGCCGCTGCACAGGCAAGGACGGTAGCTTAACTCGGAAATCACCCAAGGCGGGCAGATTGATGTTCTGTAGCCCTGTACTCCCACGCATGGCCACTCTCAAATGCGACCGGATTTCGTCGGAGTGGAGCAATCTGAGCAGGTATCGACCGAGCACCTGGCGCGAATCGCATTTAATGCCCACGAGAAAGGAGGCAAACAGGAAGTCGCTCTCATCTTCAATGATGACCGCGTTTCCGATTCTATCGGGATTGCCGTTCGAGCCAACAGCTAGAATCCATCCTTTGGATGCAGCCGTACGTTCCCGCACGCTATCGGCAATACCCGACAAATATACTAGGTCGTTCGTTGTCAGATTTTCCTGGACGTTTGGAATCCTCAGCACGGGAACTCTTCCCGGCCCAGGCTCACGGTGCTCCTGATCGGCAGACCAGCTCACGCCTCGCTGGAATTGGACAACATCACCAATCCGGACGTTATGCATAACCAAGCTCCTTCAGGAACCCAGCGAGCGTGGTGGCGGCGGCGTCACGCTCGGCTTCGAGCGTGGAGAGCGGCGTGCGGTACTTGGCCCACCAGATCTCGAATGCCGAGATCACCGCCCGACGATGCCGGGTAATGCGGTCTAGGGCTTCCGCTACGAGATCCCGCTCCATGGCGTCGAGCACAACCCGGCGGGCGATGGCGTCATCGAGAGCGGCACCGGCGGCCTCGAGGCGGTCGGCAAAGGTGCCCTTCTCCGACTTCAGCTGCTTCTTGGTGGCCGTAAGCTTCGTCCTCAGTTTCTTGACTTCAGCCGGCGAGAGGGCGTCTTCACTAGGCTCGGCGTCCTCCTCATCGTCGGAGGCAGTGCCCGCCTTGATAGTGCTGTCCAGCTCAGCAACCTCGGCTTCGAGGGCGGCCAGGCGGTCGAGGTACTCGGGCAGCAGCGCCCTCGCCACCTTGTGGTCGAGCGGGGTGACCTTGGCCTTCTCTTCGGCCAGGGCATCGAGCACCGTGGCAACCCACGCCTCAATAAGGCCGCGGTAGCCGTGGGTCGCGAGCGCCTTGAGGTCTGGCAGGCTCTCGCCCCACCACGACGCCACGATGCCGCGAATCGCGAACGGATCCAGTAGCGGCGTGGAGGCCAGCGCGTCTCGGAACGTCTCGATCAGGTCCTTGCGCAGATCGACGAGGTCGCCAGGCGACTCCAGCTTGTCGAAGCGCGCTTCCTGTGCGTCCCACCAAACCCCGATGGCGTCGAGGACGGCGCTCTCCGTGGCGACCACGCCGGCGTCGGCCTCGATCAGACGCGGGAGGTCGCGCCGCTCACTTACGACGTCGGCAAACTGCAAGTAGTCATCGCTCTTCGGGGCCAAGAGGTGCTCTGGCTTCAGGCCATGGGCGGCGAACAAGTCAGCCTTGGCGTTGACCTCGGTCTTCGGGATGCCGCCGTGCAGATGCGCCCGCACGTCCTGCGGCTCAGGAGACGGCGTGGTGTCGACGTAGCGGCGGATATTGAGGTTGTCGTCGTTCTCAGCTAGCTCGCCGCGGGAGACGACGTGCGCGAAGCCGGGGACATCTTCGAACGTGCGATAGGCCGAGACAATCTTCTCGATGTGCTCGGGCTCCAGATAATTCTGCGCCCGGCCTTCTCGGTAATCCCGATCCGCGTTGATAAACAGCACCCTGCCCTCGCGGTCCTTCGGCTTCGAGCCGAACGGCCGCAGCACAAGGATGCAGGCAGGGATGCCCGTGCCGTAGAAGAGTTGCGGTCCGAGACCGATCACGGCCTCGATGACGTCGTCGTTCAGGAAGCCGCTGCGAATCCTCCCCTCGTCACCACCACGGAACAGCACGCCATGTGGCATGACCGTCGTGACGAGCCCACCAGACCGTGTGACCGCCAGCATGTGCTGGACGAACATCAGGTCAGCCTTCTTACCCTTCTCGGGGGTGTAGCCGTAGCGGAAGCGCTCGGGGAACGGGATGGCATCGGCGCTGTAATTCATCGAGAATGGTGGGTTGGTGACCACGCGGTCGAAGCGCTGCAGCTCACCGCCAGTGATGTGTGCCGGGTCCTCCAGGGTGCCGTCATCGTTGTTGCGAAGGTCCGCATCGGGGATGCCATGCAGCAGCATGTTCATCTTAGAGATGGCCCAGACACTCCCGTCCTTCTCCTGGCCGGCGAGTGCCAGGTTTCGGCCGTCACCACCAGATTCCTCGACGTACTCCTTGGAGAGGATCAGCATGCCGCCCGAGCCAGTGCACGGGTCGTAGACGCTCATTCCGGGACGCGGGTCGGCGATCTGCACCATGAGGCGGACGACGTCACGCGGGGTGTAAAATTCCCCGCCCTTCTTACCGGCCGAATCGGCGAAGTCCCGGATCAGATACTCGTAAGCGGCGCCGAGGAGGTCGGGGAACTCAAAGTCCTGCTGCCGAAGCGGCACCTTGTTGAAGTGCATGATCAGCTCACGCAGCTTCTTGTCGGACATCGACGACTGACCGATCTTGCGGTTGAAGTCGATGTGCTGCAGCACCCCGTCCAGGGACCGGTTGCTGTGCTCCAGCTCCTCCAGAGCCTTGTTCAGGCCACTGCCGACCGACTTATGGAGGTGATCGCGGATTTGGTCCCAGCGGGCCCGCTGCGGAACGTAGAACGTCCGATAGAACGAAGGCGACTCGGCCCGCTGCTCGGCCTCGGCCTGAGAGCGTCCCCGTGCCCGCTGCTCCGAGATGACCTGCCGCCGCTCGGCCTCGAACTGGTCGGAGGCATATTTCAGGAACAGCATCCCGAAGATGTACTCCTTGTAGGCCGAGGCCTCCATGGAGCCGCGCAACACATCGGCAGCGGCGAACAGGTGCCGCTCCAGCTGCGGCAAAGTCAAGCGTGGCATCCGGCAGCTCGTCCTTCCTAGCGTGCGTCAGCCCTCGCCCTGGAGACCGAGTCGGTCCAGGGGAGCTACATCCTGCAACCTTAGCTGTGAGGGCGATAGAACACTGCCGCTTCCCTGGGCCCACGGCTGCTCGGCGCCGACACGCTCGCGCTCCGCGAGGTGCTGTCCGGAGCGACCGCCACGGACAGGCTGGTCTGCGAAGAACTGCCCCGAGCCCTCGGGTTTCGAGGGGGCACTCTGAGAACCGAGAAGGACCCCGAGGCGGCGGAGGCTTACGTCGCGCGCCTCACCGCCGCGCTCAACGAGCTCACCAGCGGAAGCCTGCGGGGTTACGTGCTCGAAACACTGGCGAAGCAGTGCCGGGACCCCGCGTCCAGCAGAGCAATGACTCGATCGTCCTGATCAACGGCATGGCTTTGACCCAGCAACTCAGGAGCATGGCCCGAGACGACCACGGCGGAGACCTCGAAGCCTGCCTCGAGCACATGGAGCCGTGGACCATCCGTGGACGGCCTATACCTCCCAGACCATGCGCAGGCCACTGAACAGGCCTAACGCATGAGACGCATAGGGCCTCCGGAGCCGTTTGCCAGTCGCAATCACGCGTGCACATTGAAGCCCCCAGAGATCGACTGGGGGCTTCAGTCTCGTTGGGCGTCAAACCCAAGGCCGCTGGTTGGCGAAGAGCTTCAGTGCGTTCCTATCGGGTGGAGGGGGCTGGTGTCGCTAGACGGTGGCCGCGGCTGGTTGCTACTCGCACCGCGTCCCTCAGGGCTCCGGTCAGGTCCGATACAAGAAGGCGGAGTTCGTGCGTGTCCGCGTGCTCATCCGAGAGGACAGCAAGGGCATGGTCCAGGAGTTCCGAGCCCAAGCCGAGTTGCATCGCCTCGGTGTTGTCAGCGAGACGGGACAGGTAGCCGGCGTTGTCGTCGGCACTCAAGAAGCAGGGCTTGCCGTCGGGGCCCGACCAGGGCAAGAGCCGCAGCTCGTCGTGGCGTGTCGTCATTCCGCCCTCCTGGCTTCGGCTGTGTGGGGCGCGGTGAAGACTGCGTCGGCTCGGTCTCCGGGGAGGGCCAGGAGAGCCACCTCGACCACGCGGCCGGCGGTGTCGGTTGCCACGCGGGTGATCGAGAGGACGGCCAGGGTTGAGCCGATGCGAAGGGTCGTCGCTTCGTCTGGAGTGGGGAGGCGGGTGCTCACCGTCTCCTGAATCACGGCCAGCGGTGGGCGCAGGTTTGGCAGTCGTGCGGCTAGCAGGCCTTCCGGGACGTCGGTCGGCGCCAGGTCTCGCGGTATGTAGATACGAGCCAGGCTGTGCGGTGTCTTCCCCTCGTGGGTGAGGCACAGGAATTCCGTCAGGGGACTTCGGGGCGAGACCCGGAGGAGGGCGGTCAGGTGACCGTGCGCTCCCAGGTTGGTGGTGCGGATTGTGGTGTGGAGCTCCCCCTCGACCGAGGTCAGTGCGCACGGCGTGGATCCGCCGCCGACGTACCTGGCCCTGCGAAGCGGTTGGCGGATGAAGTTGCCGGTGCCGTGGATCTTCTCTACGAGGCCTTCGGCCTGGAGGAGAGCGAGGGCGTTCCGCAGGGTGGGCGTGCTGACCGCGTAGCGGGCGGCTAGTTGGGCTTCCGAGGGAAGACGTTCACCGGCCCTCAAGTGGCCCTTCGAGATCTGGTTCCGGAGGTCGTCCGCGATGGCGTGGCGTCGGGACGGTGCGGGTTGTGTCACCAGGTCCTCCGCATCCGGAGGGCGATGAAGCGGGTTCGGGCGTGCATCGTCAGAAGCTCGCCCGACTCGAAGCAGAGCCGTTTGGCGCTGGCGGGGAGTTGGATCAGGTCGATGACACGGCACGGTTGCCCGCCGATCTGGATGACGTCGCCGCGCTGGACGGTGGCCGAGGTGATCTCGACGTTCGTGGCGACGGCGCCGCTGGGCGTCCATCCCTTCACGGGGTCACCCGCCGCAGCTGGGATCCGTTGTCCGTGTCGTGGCAGAGGCAGTCGCAGGCCTCGTAGATCACAGGTACACCGATCGGTGCCGTGGCCGGGGACGACTGCGCGCACTCGCGGTGAGTGCCGATCGCGCATGAGCTCGACCGGTAGGGGGTGGCGTCCGCACCGAGTGGTAATGCTGGCCGGAGAAGGTGCCCACTGGTGCGGGCGGTGGTGGGGATCGTACGGTTCGACATGCTGATCAGCTCCTATTGCTGATGGCCAGGTCCCCGGACGTCGCCCGTCGCGGGGACCGCTCTGCGTACAGCGGCCCAGAGAGTGCGGCCGGTCAGGCTGCTGGCGAGGAGACCGAATCGGTCAGCCTCCGCAACTACTTCCAGGACCTCCCGCCACGAGTCGGCGGGCAGCGATTCCGGTACCTCCGATTCGATCGACGTGTAGCGGGTGTGCTCTTCCACTCGCGTGGTCAGCCCCAGGGCGGACAGTCGGGCGGCGATGTCCTCGGCCCTGGCTTTCGAAGCGGGCACAGAGGGCCTCCGTCGCCGATTGAACACGTTGAGTGAAGCTAGTTAACTAGATTAGAGCTAGTGGACTAGATTTTCTACATGCCTGAGCAGCCGCCTTATCTCCGCATCGCCGACGTCCTGCGGCAGCGGATCGCGGAGCACGACTGGAACGCGGGTGACCGGCTCCCTTCGCGAGCGCAGATCGCCGAGGAGTGCGGGGTTGGCGAGAACGTCGTCCGCCGGGCACAGGAGCTCCTGATCTCCCAGGGCGTGTTGGAAGGTCGCGCGGGTTCGGGCACGTACGTCGCGGAGCCCCGGCAGCGCGTGCGGGTCGTTCGGTCGTCGGCTCGTGAGCAACCGGGCGGTTCACCGTTCCGCGCGGACATGCAGGCCTTGGGTCGGCAGGGGAACTGGGAGAGTCGGACCGAGGCGAAGATTCCCGCGCCGGTCGAGATCGCCGCGCGTCTCGGTATCGCCGTTGGTGAGCTGTGCGTGCGCACGGTGTACGAGTTCCTCGCCGATGGCCGGCCGGTGCAGCTGTCAACGAGTTGGGAGCCGTACGGGCTCACCGCCGGCACGCTCGTGGTCCTGCCCGAGGGTGGGCCGCATGCCGGTGCTGGCGTCGTGAACCGGATGGCCGCCATTGGGATCACGGTCAGCCACGCCGTGGAGCAGCCGGAGCCGCGGCGAGCGACCGCCGAGGAGGCGTCACTCCTCGGGATCCAGAAAGCGGCCCTGGTGACGCACATCCGGCGGACGTACTACAGCGACCAGGGGCAGCCCGTGGAGACTGCGGACATCGTCGTCCCCGCCGCACTGTGCGAGATCGTCTACGAGATCCCTGTCGGTCGCTAGAGCGGCGGGCGGAGGCGCGCCGAGGTTATCCGCTGGAAACGTGGAGCGAACGGCCCGCAAAGCCGAGCTATTGAACTCGATCCGGCGAGGTCGGGTGATTGCCTGACAGGTGAGGCATGGGTCCGGTAGACGTGTGCGCATGAATGACTCCACGTCCGAGGATGGCGAACCCACCTCCCTGGTCGAGAAGACGAAGAATCTGTACGGGAAGCACAGGGGGAAGGTCATCGCCGCCGGCACCGCCTTGGGTGGCATCGCCCTGGCCGTCCTCGTCGTGGTCGCCAGGCAGGCCAAGGAACAGAGCACCACTGAGGACGCCGAGGACACTGAATCGGTCGCCGACCTTGCGGCCGAGGACGAGCGACGGAAGTCCCCCGTCAAGCACCCGGTGGTCGGGCATACGAGGACCCTTGCTGACGGGCGCGTCGTTCCCATTGCGGGTTACGAGCGGGGCGGCTCCTCGGATGACGAGGATGAGCACGAAGGACCCAGCCAAGCCGCAGCCTGAGCGTCTGGGGAAGGGCGCCGCGGCCTCCCCGGCCCGTCGTCACCACCTCCCCAGAGGCCCGTCGGGCCGTGTCCCCCACGTGCCCGAACCGGCGGACCTCTGCGGGGAGCCTCGGGGAATGCCGGGCAGGTGGGCGGGGACGTGCAGGTCAGGGGCTTGGCTGGTGAGGGGCCGGGCGCGTACGCGATCTTCCAAACTAGCTACGCGGGTTCGATTCCCGTCACCCGCTCCAGAGCACAAAGGGCCAGGTCAGAGGATGTTTCCTCGACCTGGCCCTTCGTCGTTCCCGCATGCGCAGTCGTGGTCGGGGCCGATGCCGGCCGTGTGCAGTTCCTGTACGGCGCCGGTGGGGATGCGAGCAACGGCGACGCAGACGCGTTCCGGGGCGGTCGGGGTCCTGGCCGTGATCTCGACTTTCGCCCGGTATTCCGGGGGAGCCGTCACGAGGACGTCGAAGACGTAGGAGTCTCCGTCGATCGCATAGCCGTCGGCCCAGACTTCGACCAGGCCGCCGCCTGTCAGGCGGACGTGCCAGCGGGACGGGGCGTCGAGCAGGTTCACCCCGGCAGATTAGGACAGGGAAACGCCGGCGGAGGTGGCGGGGGTTGCCGGGGCGGCAGCGGGTGTGCGGGCGGTCTGGGCGCAGCATTTGCCGCAGGAGTTCCTGAAGGGCCGGGAAGTGCAACGGAGTTGATGCCGTCCAGGTCACCAAGGAGGCGGTGGATGCGGGGTCGTCGAGGCTCCGGCGGTGTTCTTCGGCTACCCCTGTCGGCCCGCCAGGCCCGACTTCCCCCATATGGTCCTCGACACGCTGGAGCGGCGCCCGGGGGCGTCCGGTCCGCGGCGGGGTCAGAGTTTGATGTTCGCGATCATCGTCGCGAGGGAGTTCAGGAAACGGTTCACGTCGTCCGCGATCGAGCTGGACGCGAGGAAGAAGCCGAAGAGCGCCGCGACGATGGCGGGGCCCGTCTTGATGTGGTTGCCGCGGATCAGCACCACCAGGATGACCGCCAACAGAACCACCACTGACAGCGAAATGGCCACTACTGATCACACCTTCGGTCGTCCCCTGGTCGGCCCGGGGCGCACGGCCAGGCACACCCCCACATGGACCATCCTCCCACCAACGGGCCCCGGCTATACGCCCCGTGACGAATGGCTCTGGTTCCGTTTCCGCCAACCACAAGTGCGACAGGAATATTTCGGGCGCGGGGCACCGGTCACGGGGTGGTGAGGCCGAGGAGGGAACGGATATTCGCATACTTTGCGGACAGCCGTTCGCGCGTGGGGTCGTCCAGCACGGAGAGACGTACGGGGTCCGCGTTGTGCGCGAGGTCGGCCTCCTTGACCAGCAGGGCGCCCGGGGTGGCCAGGATGCGGGCCGCGTACTGTTCGACCGGTTCGCCCGGGCGTTTGGTGACCGCGAGGACCATGTCCTTCACCGTCTGCGGGAGGGCCGCCGCGTCCAGCCAGGTGAGGCTGAGGGCCTCGTCCTCGATGGCGTCGTGCAGCCAGGCCGCCGCCTGCTGTTCGGGGCTGCCGCCGCGCAGCCGGACGCCCTCGGCCACGGCCGCGAGGTGTTCGGCGTACGGCCGGCCGGCCTTGTCCGTCTGGCCCTCGTGCGCGCTGCGGGCGAGTGACTCGACCTCGATGAGGGTCAGGGGGCTGTTCGTCATGCGATCTCCCTTGCCGCTGCGCCGAGTGCCTCCGCTGCCCGGCGTACATCGTCTTCAGTGGTACGCCAGTTGGAGAACGCCGCGCGCAGCGCGGCGGTTCCCCCGTACACGGTCGGAGTGACGAACACCTCGGCGGCCACCGCCTCCCGCAGCGCGGCGACGCGTTCCGGGGTGGGGGCCTCGGCGAGGGTGAAGCAGACGACGTTGAGGCGGACCGGGGCGAGGAGGGTGAGGGCCGGGTCCCCCTCCAGGGCGGTGCCCAGGGCGCGCGCGCAGGCGATGTCGCGCTCGACGATCTCCCGGTGGCCCTGGCGGCCGTACGCGCGGAGCGTGAACCAGGCGGCGAGGGCGCGCAGCCGGTGGGAGTTCTCCGGGGTGAGGTGGACGAGGTCGGGACGGTCGCCGAGCGGGCCGAGGTAGGCGGCGGAGTTCTGGAAGACGCGGGCCTGGAGGTCGCGGCGGCGGGTGAACTGGACGGCGCTGTCGTAGGGGACGTTGAGCCACTTGTGGAGGTCGACGCAGAGGGAGTCGGAGGCGTCGAGGCCGTCGGCGAGGTGCGCGTGCTCCGGGGAGAGGGCGGCGAAGGCGCCGAACGCCGCGTCGGTGTGGAGCCAGAAGTCGTGGCGTTCGCGCAGGGCCGCGATCGCCCGGAGGTCGTCGAAGTCCACGGTGTTGACGGTGCCCGCGTTGGCGACGACCACGGCCGGTCCGGGGGTGTCGGCCAGCGCCCGCTCCAGGGCGGCCGGGTCGACGGCCTCGCGGCCGGGCAGGGTGGGGACCGGGACCAGGGAGGCGCGGCCCAGGCCGAGGACCGAGAGGGCCTTGCCGATCGAGGAGTGCGGGGCGCCGGAGAGCACGCGGACCGGGCCGAGGGCGGCCGCGCCGTCCTCGGCCGGGGAGACGCCGAGGCGTTCGCCGAGCCATTCGCGGGCGATGGCGAGGCCGGTGGTGTTGGACATGGTGGCCCCGGAAACGAAGGTGCCGGAGTGCGCGGCGGAGAGCCCGAAGAGCTCGCGGAGCCAGCCGACGGTCTCGCGTTCGAGGTCCTGGCCGCCGCTGTCGAGCGCGGAGTTGGAGTTCTGGTCGTGGGCGGCGGTGAGCCAGTCCCCGGCGAGGGCGGCGGGGGTGGCGCCTCCCGTGACGAAGCCGAGGTAGCGCGGTCCCGCGGAGGCCGACAGCCGCGGCTCCCAACGGTCGCGGAAGGCGGCGAGGGCGGCTTCCGTGCCGGTCGCGTGCTCCGGGAGGGGTTCGGGGGCGTGCGGCTTGCCGGTGGGCGGTACGACGGGGCGCGCCGCCAGCGTGGCGAGCGCTTCGGCGGCTGCGGCGCGGGTGGCGTCGAGGAGTTCGGGAAGCCGGGCGAGGTCGGCGGCGAGCGTGCGGTCCATGCGGGCACGGTAGGCGCGAGCGGGGCCGAGGGGGCGGGCCAATCCGCCGGAATTGGCCCGCGTGGCGCCGTAGGCTCACCGGATGATCGCGAAGCGGCGGATGCGGATGAGGAGATGGATACCGGCCCTGGTCACGGCGGGGGCGCTGGCGGGGGCGGCCGGGTGCTCGACACCGCCGGCCCCGAGGGCGGCCCCCGGGCCGACCGCGGTGACCGTGACCGCGAAGCCTGCGCCCGGCCGGAGTGCCCCCTCGGCGCCGCCGGCCTCGGCGGAGCCGTGCCCCGAGGGCGGTGTGCGGCTCGTCGAGATGGACGGGGACGCGGCCATGGGGCTGCGGGTGGCGAACTTCCAGCTGGTCAACTGCGGTGCGGAGCCCTACGTACTGGAGGGCTATCCGCAGCTGTCGCTGCGCGACGACCGCAACGGTCCGGTGGAGGTCGCGGTGGAGCACGGCTCGGCGGGGATCACCACGGGCACACAGAACCTGGACGAGGCTCCGGAGCGGGTGACGCTGGCCCCGGGGCAGGCGGCCCTCTTCGGGATCGTGTGGCGCAACCTCGTCACCGACTCGGCGGTAGTGGCCACCACGGCGCGGATCGTGGAGGTCGAGCCCCGGCCCGGCGCGCCCCGGCTGTGGCTGCGGCTCGCCGCGCCGGTGGACCTCGGGAACACCGGGAAGCTGGGGCTCGGACCGTGGCGGCCGCTGGTGCGCTGAGGCGCGGACGGCGGCGAGGGCCGGTGCCCGCCGCCGGCCCGTCGGGGCTCAGGCGGAGCGGCGGATGAGCAGGAGTGCGCGGTCGTCGTTGACGTCCTTGGCGACCTTTTCGATCAGGTGCCAGGCGGCGCCCTCCCAGCCGGCGGCCACGTAGCGGTCGGCCTCGCCGGTGAGGCGGTCGATGCCCTCGCTGATCTCGCGGTCGGAGGTCTCGACCAGGCCGTCGGTGAAGAGCATCAGCACGTCGCCGCGGCGCAGGTTGCCGCGGGCGGGGGTGAATTCGGCTCCGTCGTAGACGCCCAGGAGCGGGCCCTCGCCGGTCTTCTCCTGCCAGCGGCCGGTGCCCGCGCAGAGCTGGAGGGCGGGGAGGTGGCCGGCCGAGAGGAGTTCGTAGTCGCCGGTCTCCAGGTCCAGGACGAGGTGGATGGAGGTGGCGAAGCCCTCGTCCCAGTCCTGGCGGAGGAGGTAGCCGTTGGCGGCGGGCAGGAAGCCGTGCGCGGGCAGGGCGCCGAGCAGTCCGCCGAAGGCGCCGGACAGGAGCAGGGCGCGGGAGCCCGCCTCCATGCCCTTGCCGGAGACGTCGGTGAGCACGATCTCCAGGGTCCGGCCGCCGTTGGTGCGGGCCGCGACGACGAAGTCGCCGGAGAAGGACTGGCCGCCGGCCGGGCGCAGGGCCATCTCGCGGTGCCAGCCGCGCGGCAGGGCGGGCAGCTTGCTCTGGACGCGGATGCGTTCGCGCAGGTCGAAGAGCATGGTGCCGCCGCGCCGCCAGGGCACCCCGACGCGGCTGCGGAACTGGGCGATGACCAGTCCGAAGAACCCGCAGGCGGCGACCACCAGCACGGTGCCGGGGGTGACCCGCGCCGGACCCTGGGTATAGGGGCCCAGTACGAGGGCTTCGACGATCAGTGCGGTCGCGGACGCGGCGTACAGGGCGAGGAGGCTGGCGGGGCGCAGCAGCAGTCCGCCGGCCACGATCGGCAGGACGAGCGCCGACGGCGAGAACCAGACAGGCAGCATCAGCGTGCCGCAGGCGATGGCGGGGACGGTGAGCAGCAGTCCGCCGAAGGCGAGCCAGTCGGAGGCGTCACCGCGGAAGTAGTCGACGGCTGATTTGCGCAGGGCGGTGCGGCCCCGGTGCGACAGCATGCGCATCCGGGCCATGAGGGATTCCACGCGTGCTCCGGCCATTGCTTCGGGACCTTATCCATCCTGGCTGTGGATGCGCAGGGGTACCCCCGGACCGGGGGTCCGGACCGGCCCGAAAACAGATCGACTGGGGCGGAATGCCCTGATAGGGATGGCCGTATGGCTCTTGAGATGCGCGTATTACAGGCGGATGAGTGGGATGTCTGGTACGACCACCTGGAACTGGCGTTCGGCGGTGTGCCCGATGCCCCGGAGGAGCGCGAGCTCTACAAGTCACTGACCGATGTCGACCGTTCGCTGGGCGTCTGGGACGGTGACGCATGCGTGGGCTCGGCCGGCGCCTTCGGCTTCCGGCTGTCCGTGCCGGGCGGGGCGATCGTCCCGGCGGCCGGCGTCACGATGGTGGGCGTCTCCCCCACCCACCGCCGACGCGGGGTGCTCACCTCTTTGATGCGCCGCCAGCTCGACGACATCCGGGCGGGTGGCGAACCGCTCGCCGTGCTGACGGCCTCGGATCCGGCGATCTACGGGCGCTTCGGCTACGGCCCGGCCACCTACGCCCTGGCGGTGGAGGTCGACACGACCCGCGTACGGCTGTCCGTGCCGCCGGGGACGGACGCGATACGGCTGCGCCTCGTGGACCCGCAGCGGGCGCTGGCCGACTGCGAGCGGGTCTACGCGGCGCTGGTACCGACCCGGCCGGGCATGCCGGCCCGGCAGCCCGGCTGGGAGCGCCAGTCGCTGCTGGACCCGCCCGCGATGCGCGGCGGCGGGTCACCGCTGAAGTGCGTGGTCGCCGAGCGGGAGGACGGCGAGGTGGTCGGGTACGCCCGCTACCGGGTCAAGCCCGACTGGGACCCGGCGGGCTCGGAGGGCAAGGTCGACGTGAGCGATCTCGACGCGCTGGACCCGGCGGCGTGCGCGGCCCTGTGGCGCTACCTGTTCTCGATCGACCTGACCTGGACGGTACGGGCGCCGCGGCGGCCGGTGGACGACCCGCTGCTGCACCTGGTGAGCGACATCCGGCGGTCGCGGCCGCGGACCCGGGACTCGCTGCATGTACGGCTGGTGGACCTGGCGGCGGCGCTGGAGGCGCGGACGTACGGGGCGCCGGTGGACGTGGTCCTGGCGGTCCGGGACCCGTTCGGCCCGTGGAACGAGGGGCGGTGGCGGCTGGTCGTGGACGCCAAGGGCGCGGCCCGCTGCACCCGGACCGAGGAGCCCGCGGACCTGGAGCTGTCGGTCCGGGAGCTGGGGTCGGCGTACCTGGGCGGGATCACCCTCACCTCGCTGGCCGCGGCCGGCCTGGTGCGGGAGCTGCGCCCCGGCGCGCTGACGGAGACCTCGCGGGCCTTCGCCGGGGACGTGGCGCCCTGGCTGCCGCACGGTTTCTAGGCCGTCTCAGCGGGACTGGCAGCCGGGACACCAGAAGAGGTTGCGGGCGGCGAGGTCGGCGGTGCGGATCTCGCTCCCGCAGATGTGGCACGGCATGGTCGCCCGCCGGTAGACGTACACCTCGCCGCCGTGGTCGTCGACGCGCGGCGGCCGGCCCATCGCCTCGGGCAGGTGCTCGTCGCGGACGGTGTCGATGCGGTTGTTGCGCACGCCCTCGCGCATCA
Source organism: Streptomyces avidinii (assembly GCF_045161815.1). Classification (NCBI taxonomy): domain Bacteria; kingdom Bacillati; phylum Actinomycetota; class Actinomycetes; order Kitasatosporales; family Streptomycetaceae; genus Streptomyces; species Streptomyces avidinii. The sequence continues at coordinate 5,709,746 of NZ_CP108863.1, read as the reverse complement.
GGGCGGCGAGGTCGATCCACATCGCGTCCCATTCGCCGCGCATGAGGTCCTTGCCCGGGCGGTACGGGTCGATGCCGTGCCGGAAGAGGACCTCGGCGCGGTAGACGTTGCCGACGCCCGCGATCACCTTCTGGTCCATGAGCAGGGCGGCGACGGTGGTGCGGGAGCGGGAGATCCGCCGCCAGGCCCGGTCGGGGTCGTCGGCGGGGCGCAACGGGTCCGGGCCGAGCCGGTCGTGTATCGCCTTCTTCTCGCCCTCGCCGATCAGCGCGCAGGCGGTGGGGCCGCGCAGGTCCGCGTAGTGGTCCTCGTTCAGCAGGCGCAGCCGGACGGTGTCCGTGGCGGGCGGGGCCGGGGCGGGGCCGAAGCCGAGCTTGCCGAACAGCCCGAGGTGGATGTGGATCCAGGCGTCGCCGAGTTCCAGGAAGAGGTGCTTGCCGTGCGCCTCGGCGCCGCCCAGCTCGCGCCCGTCGAGTACGGCCGCGCTCTGCTCGAAGCGGCCCTGGGGGCTGCTGACGCGGACCGGCCGGCCCGCGAACCGCTCGGCGTGGTCCTGGGCGAGGCGGTGGATCGTATGCCCCTCGGGCACGGCGAAGCTCCTCTTAAAGAGAAACCGGCCGTGCCGCCCCCGGAGGGCGGCACGGCCGGAAGGGGAATCAGCCCTGCGGGTGGTGGGCCGGGATCGGGGGGAGCTCGCCGGTGGTCTCGTAGGCGGAGAGCATCTCGATGCGGCGGGTGTGGCGCTCCTCGTCGGAGTACGGGGTCGCCAGGAAGGCCTCGATGAAGCTGACGGCCTCGTCCTGCGTGTGCATGCGGCCGCCGACCGAGATGACGTTGGCGTTGTTGTGCTCACGGCCGAGCTGGGCGGTCTGGACGCTCCAGGCCAGGATGGCGCGGACGCCCTTGACCTTGTTCGCGGCGATCTGCTCCCCGTTGCCGGAGCCGCCGATCACGATGCCGAGGCTGCCGGCGTCGGCGGCGGTCTTCTCCGCGGCGCGGAGGCAGAACGGCGGGTAGTCGTCCACCGCGTCGTAGATGTGGGGCCCACAGTCGACGGGCTCGTGGCCGTTGTTCTTGAGCCAGTCCACCAGGTGGTTCTTGAGCTCAAAGCCGGCATGGTCGGATCCGAGGTACACGCGCATGGGACGAGTGTGGCACGAGGACGTCCGACAGCCCGCAGCGGGTGTCGCGTAAATCACTTCTAAAGCTCAAGTAAACCCAAAGAACGCAGATGGGACACGGCAGGGCTTCGGTCCTGGACGTTCGTCCCAAGGCAACGATCCGGACTGAGGTCTTCCGTCCTGCGTTCATCTCAGGTTTGAATGCCGGGGCTCGCAACCCGAGAACCTAAGGATCCGTCCATGAGCTCCACGACGACCCTTCAGAAGGAAGGCGACCCCACCGGGAACCCCGGTGAGGGTCAGCCCTCCGACGGTCTGAAGGCCGGTCTCAAGAACCGCCACCTGTCCATGATCGCCATCGGCGGCGTCATCGGCGCCGGTCTCTTCGTCGGCTCCGGCGGCGGTATCGCCAAGGCCGGACCCGCCATCCTGATCTCCTACGCGCTGGTCGGCGCGATGGTCGTCTTCGTGATGCGGATGCTCGGCGAGATGGCTGCCGCGAGCCCGAACTCGGGCTCCTTCTCGGCCTACGCCGACCGCGCGCTCGGCCGCTGGGCGGGCTTCTCCATCGGCTGGCTCTACTGGTTCTTCTGGGTCGTCGTCCTCGCCGTGGAGGCCACCGCCGGTGCCGCCATCCTGGAGAGCTGGATCCCGGCCGTTCCGCAGTGGGCCTGGGCGCTGATCGTGATGGCGGTGCTGACCGCCACCAACCTCGGCTCGGTCGCCTCCTACGGTGAGTTCGAGTTCTGGTTCGCGGGCATCAAGGTCGTCGCCATCGGCGCGTTCGTGATCGTCGGCATGCTGGCCGTCTTCGGCCTGCTGCCGGGCTCCGACAACCCGGGCTCGGGCTTCGCGCACCTCACCGACGCCGGCGGGTTCTTCCCCAACGGCTACGGCGCCGTCCTCACCGGTGTGCTGATGGTCGTCTTCTCCTTCATGGGCAGCGAGATCGTCACCCTGGCGGCCGGCGAGTCGGAGAACCCCCGCAAGGCGGTCACCCGGGCCACCAACTCCGTCATCTGGCGGATCGGCGTCTTCTACCTGGGCTCGATCTTCATCGTGCTGACCCTGCTCCCGTGGAACGACAAGTCGATCACCGAGAAGGGCTCGTACGTCGCCGCCCTGGACTCGATCGGCATCGCGCACGCCGGCACGATCATGGAGGTCATCGTCCTGACCGCCGTGCTGTCCTGCCTGAACTCGGGCCTCTACACCGCCTCCCGCATGGCCTTCTCGCTCGGTGAGCGCGGTGACGCCCCCAAGGCGTTCGCCAAGGTCAACAAGAACGGTGTGCCGGTCGCCGCGATCCTGGGCTCCACGGTCTTCGGCTTCGTCGCCGTCTACTTCAACTACGCCTTCAAGGACACGGTCTTCAACTTCCTCCTCAACTCCTCGGGTGCCATCGCGCTCTTCGTCTGGCTGGTGATCTGCTTCACCCAGCTGAAGATGCGCGGGATCCTGGTCCGCGAGGCCCCGGAGAAGCTGACCGTGAAGATGTGGCTGTTCCCGTGGCTGACCTGGGCCACCGCCGCACTGATCATGTTCGTGATCGGCTACATGTTCGTGGACGACGCCAACCGCGAGGTCGTCACCCTGTCCACGCTGGTCGCCGGCCTGGTCGTGCTCGTCGGTGTGGTCCTGGACTTCCGCCGCAAGCGGGCCCTGCAGGGCTGATCGCACGTGCACGTACACCGGAGCCCGGCCCGCCTTCGCAAGGCGGGCCGGGCTCCGGTGCGTTTCGGGGGCCGCTCAGCCGCGGCGGCCGACCAGCTTCCAGGCGGCCGGCAGGGCGCCCATGGCCAGCGCGGCCTTGAGCGCGTCGCCGATCAGGAAGGGGACCAGGCCCGCCGCGACGGCCGCGCCGAGGGACATCCCGGTGACGGCCATCAGGTACGGCACGCCCACCGCGTAGATCACGGCGGAGCCCACCACCATCGAGCCGGCCGTACGCAGCACCGAGCGGTCGCCGCCGCGCCGCGCGAGGGCGCCGACGACGGTGGCGGCCAGCAGCATCCCGAGGACGTACCCGAAGGAAGCCCCGCCCGCACCGGAGGTCCCGCCCGCGAACCACGGCATGCCGGCCATGCCGACGAGGGCGTACAGCGCCAGCGAGAGGAAGCCGCGGCGGGCGCCGAAAGCGGTACCGACGAGCAGCGCTGCGAAGGTCTGGCCCGTCACGGGGACCGGGGAGCCGGGAACGGGAACCGCGATCTGGGCGGCCAGTCCGGTGAGCGCCGCGCCGCCGACGACGAGCGCGATGTCGCGGACGCGGCTCGCGGGCAGCAGATCGGCGAGGACGGCGCCGGGCCGGAGGGAGACGGAGGCAGTGCTCATCGGGGAACTCCACGGGGTGGGGGTGGCAGGACGATCACCGACGCTAGTGCGCGCTCCCCCACTGCCCCAGCGCTGCCCGGAACAAAGCCCGCCTCCCCGCTTTGGTGGGGATACCACAAAGTCTGTGCCCCACGCCCGAGTCGACGTGATCCTCGTCACGAGGAAGATCAGACAACACGTCCGTTTTGCACGGACGACCGCCGCTCAGCGAGACTGTAGGGTCCCGCCAATCCTGATGCGGAACCCCCACCGCCGCTGGGCCGAACGAGAGTACGAGCACCCTTCATGCGCGAGCGCCTGGAAGCAGCACCTCCCACGACGGGCGACCTGCCCGCGGAACCCCTCAGCCACAGCCTCAAGCAGCGCCACCTGACCATGCTGGGCCTCGGCGGCGTCATCGGCGCCGGGCTCTTCGTCGGCTCCGGAGCCGGCATCGGCATCGCCGGTCCCGCGATCATCTGCTCCTACCTGCTCGCGGGCGTCCTCGCGATGCTGGTGATGCGGGCACTGGGCGAGATGTCGGCCGCGATGCCCGCCTCGGGCTCCTTCTCCGTCTACGCGGAGCGGGCGCTCGGCCGCTGGGCCGGTTTCTCGGCGGGCTGGCTGTACTGGTTCCTGCTGGTCGTGGTGCTGGCGGTGGAGGCGACCGGCGCGGCGAAGATCGCGAACGGCTGGGTGCCCTCGGTCGACCAGTGGGTCTGGGTGCTGCTCTTCATGGTGGTCTTCACGGTGAGCAACCTGGCCGCCGTGAAGAACTTCGGTGAGTTCGAGTTCTGGTTCGCCGCCCTGAAGGTCGGCGCGATCGTGCTCTTCCTGGTCCTCGGCACCCTCGCGATCTTCGGCCTGCTCCCGGACACGGAGCCGATCGGCACGGCCAACCTCACCGGCCGGGGCGGCTTCTTCCCCGAGGGCTTCGGCGGAGTGGTCGCCGGCATGCTCGCGGTCATCTTCGCCTTCGGCGGCCTGGAGGTCGTCACCATCGCGGCCGCCGAGTCGGACGACCCGGCGCGGTCGGTGTCCCGGGCGGTGCGCAGCGCGGTCTGGCGCATCCTCTTCTTCTACGTGGGCTCGATGGTGGTCATCGTGACCCTGCTGCCGTGGGACTCGCTGAAGCCGGGCGAGAGCCCGTACGTCGCGGTCCTCGACTCGATCGGCATCCCGGCGGCCGGCCAGATCATGAACATCGTGGTGTTCGTGGCGCTGCTGTCGGCGCTCAACGCGAACCTCTACGGGTCCTCGCGCATGGTCTTCTCGCTGGCCGAGCGCGGTGAGGCGCCCAAGTCGCTGCTGCGGGTCTCGGGCGGCGGGGTGCCGCGCCGGGCGGTGTTCGCCTCGGTGGCCTTCGGCTTCGTGTCGGTGGTGCTCAACCTGCTGTGGCCGGAAACGATCTTCCTCTACATGCTCAACGCGGTCGGCGCGGTGCTGCTGTTCGTGTGGGCACTGATCGCCGTGTCGCAGCTGAAGCTGCGCCGCCGGATCGAGCGGGACATGCCCGAGCGGCTGACCCTGCCGATGTGGCTGTTCCCGTACGCGACCTGGGCGGCGCTGCTCGGGATGGCGGCGGTGCTGGTCCTGATGCTGTTCGACGACTCGGCGCGGCCCCAGTTGCTGTGGTCCACCGGCGCGGCCGCGCTGGTGCTGGCCGTGGCGGGGATCCGGGAGCTGCGGGCCCGCAAGGCCTGACGAGGGACGTAGGTGCGGGCCCTGCGCGTCGTGGCGCGCCGGGCCCGCTCGTCTCAGGTGCGCAGGTACGAGGCCCCGTTGACGTCGAGGACCGTGCCCGAGCTCCAGGCAGCCTCGGGGGAGGCCAGGTAGAGCACGGCGGAGGCGATCTCTTCCGGGTCCGCGACGCGGCCGAAGGGGCTCTGCGCCCGGATGCCGGCGCCCTCGGGCCCCTCCAGCCGGCCGGCGACCCGCTCGGTGGCGACGAAGCCGGGTGCGACGGAGGCGACGGCGATGCCGTGCGGGGCGAGGGACACGGCGAGGGACTGGCCCAGGGCATGCATCGCGGCCTTGGTCGCGCCGTAGGCGGGGTGGTCGGGCTCGCCCCGGAAGGCGCCGCGCGAGCCGATGTTGACGATGCGTCCCTCGCGTCCCGCTTCGATCATGCGGCGCGCGACGCAGTAGCTCAGGTTGGCGGAGCCGAAGAGGTTCACGTCGGCGGTCCGCCGCCAGGCCTCCTGCCAGCTCTCGTACGAGGTGTCCGGCAGCGGGTGGGCGACCATGACCGCGGCATTGTTGACCAGGACGTCCACTCCGCCGAGCGCCTCCTCCGCCTCGGCCGCCAGGGCCTCGACGCGGGCCGCGTCACCGAGGTCCGCGGCGACCAGTACGTGGCCCTCCCCCTCCAGCGAGGCGAGGGTCTCCTCCGCGTCCGCCCGCCGGGTGGAGCAGTGGACGGCGACCCGGTCGCCCTGCCCGGCGAAGGCGGCCGCGATCGCCCGGCCGATCCCCCGGGAGGCGCCGGTGACGAGTACGCCCCGGCCGGTGCTGCGAAGTCCTGTCACGGTCCGGCCCATCGACTGCCCCCTCGATCCGGTGCGTTCGCCGCATCCGGTGGCTGCGACGTCGCCGTGAGCGTACGGGCGTGATCACGAACCGTGAAGCCGTCGTCCGAATATCGGACAGCCAACGTCCGGCGATCGGACACTCGGCAGACTGGCGCAAATGAGCCAGAGCACCCTGACACCCCCCGAAGCACCGCAGACCGGCGGCGGATCACCCCTCGGCAACGGACTCAAGCAGCGCCACCTCTCGATGATCGCCCTCGGCGGTGTCATCGGCGCCGGGCTGTTCGTCGGCTCCGGAGCCGGCATCGCCGCGGCGGGTCCCTCGATCGTGTTCGCGTACGCCGCGTCCGGACTGCTCGTGATGTTCGTGATGCGGATGCTCGGCGAGATGTCCGCCGCCGACCCCGCCTCCGGTTCCTTCTCCGTCCACGCGGAGCGGGCGATCGGCCCGTGGGCCGGATTCACCGCCGGCTGGATGTTCTGGACCCTGTTGTGCGTGGGCGTGGCCATCGAGGCCATCGGCGCGGCGCACATCATGACCGGCTGGTTCCCGGGTACCCCCTCCTGGATGTGGGTGCTGGTCTTCATGGCGGTGTTCTGCGGCTCCAACCTCGCCGCCGTCTCGAACTTCGGCGAGTTCGAGTTCTGGTTCGCCGCCCTCAAGATCGGCGCGATCGCCCTCTTCCTGGGCCTGGGGGTCCTCGCCGTGCTCGGCCTGCTGCCCGGCACCGACTCTCCCGGCGCCGCCAATCTGCTGCACGACGGCGGCTTCCTGCCCCACGGCGTGGACGGCCTGCTGGTCGGACTGCTGGCCTCGGTCGTCGCGTACGGCGGCCTGGAGACGGTGACCATCGCGGCCGCCGAGTCCGAGAACCCGGTCCAGGGCGTGGCCAAGGCGGTGCGCACCACCATGTGGCGGATCGCGATCGTCTACGTCGGCTCCATGCTGGTGATCGTCACCCTCCTGCCGTGGAACGACCCGGCGGTCACGGCGGACGGCCCGTACGCCGCCACCCTCGACCGCCTGGGCATCCCGGCCGCCGGCGAGATCATGAACGTGGTCATCCTGATCGCCCTGATGTCCGCGATGAACGCCAACATCTACGGCTCCTCGCGCATGGCCTACTCCCTCGTCTCGCGCGGCCAGGGCCCGAAGGCGCTGGGCAAGGTCACCGGCCGGGTGCCGCGCCGGGCGGTGCTCGCCTCCTGCGGCTTCGGCTTCGTCACCGTGCTGCTGTCCTACTGGTACCCGGACACCCTGTTCGCCTGGCTGCTGAACATGGTGGGCGGGGTCATCCTGATCGTCTGGGGCTTCATCGCCGTCTCGCAGCTCGTGCTGCGCCGCCGGCTGGAGCGCGAGGCCCCCGAGAAGCTGGTCGTGAAGATGTGGGGCTTCCCCCATCTGACCTGGGTGGCGCTGGCCGGGGTGGCCGGGGTCCTGGTGCTGATGGCCCTGGGCGAGGACACGCGGGTCCAGGTCGTCTTCACCGGCGGGCTCACCCTCGCCCTCGCGGTGACCGGCCGGGTCGTGCAGAACCGCGCGGTGCGGCGCCGGGCGGCCGACACCCGCTGACAGCCCCTCGACCGCAGGTGGGCCCCGTGCGTTCGCACGGGGCCCACCTGCGTTTCACAGAGGTAACCCTTACATGTGAGGCGGAATAGATACTGCTAGCGTGCAGTTGCGCATTGATTGCAATAAGCAGTTGGCACGCTGAGGGGACCGGATAACACGCATGGCCATCTACACGCTTCCTGAGCTTCCGTACGACTACGCGGCGCTGGAGCCGGTGATCAACCCGCAGATCATCGAGCTGCACCACGACAAGCACCACGCGGCCTACGTCACGGGCGCCAACAACACGCTGGAGCAGCTGGCAGAGGCGCGCGACAAGGAGAACTGGGGCGCCCTCAACGGCCTCGAGAAGAACCTCGCGTTCCACCTCTCCGGCCACATCCTGCACAGCATCTACTGGCACAACATGGCCAGCCCGAAGACCGGCGAGGGCGGCGGCGAGCCCACCGCGGCCGACGGCCTGGGCGACCTGGCCGACGCGATCACCGAGTCCTTCGGCTCCTTCGCGAAGTTCAAGAAGCAGCTGACCTTCGCCTCCTCCGCCACCCAGGGCTCCGGCTGGGGCGTGCTCGCGTACGAGCCCGTAAGCGGCCGTCTGGTCGTCGAGCAGGTCTACGACCACCAGGGCAACGTGGGCGTGGCCAGCACCCCGATCCTGGTCTTCGACGCCTGGGAGCACGCCTTCTACCTTCAGTACAAGAACCAGAAGGTGGACTTCATCGAGGCCATGTGGAACGTCGTCAACTGGCAGGACGTGTCGAAGCGCTACGCCGACGCCAAGGCGAACACCCCGCTTCTGATCCCCGCCAAGGGCTGATCGCACCACCACAAGCCCGTCCGCCTCGTGATCGTCTTCTCAACCTTCACCTGCGGGCGTGTTGAACGGAAGACCCCCGTGAGGACGTGACTCACGGGGGTCTTCTGTGCGGTGCGCCGGCCGGACGCGGCAGGTCCGCCGCCTCCTGGCCACGTCCTACTCGAAGGACGGGCCCTTGGTACGGGTGCGCTTGATCTCGTAGAAGCCGGGCGTGGAGGCGACGAGCAGGGTGCCGTCCCACAGCCGGGCAGCGGCCTCGCCGCGCGGGGTCGGGGTGACCACCGGGCCGAAGAAGGCGACGTCGCCCTCGGAGCCGGGCACCGAGATCACCGGGGTGCCGACCTCCTGGCCCACCCGGTCGATGCCGTCGTTGTGCGAGGCCCGCAGCACCTCGTCGTACTCGTCCGAGTCGGCGTACGCGAGCAGCTCGGCCGGCAGGCCGGCCTCGGCCAGCGCCTCCGCGATCACCTCGCGGGTCGGGCCCTTCTCGTCGTTGTGTATGCGGGTGCCGAGCGCGGTGTAGAGCTTGCCGGTGACTTCCTCACCGTGCTTCTGCTGGGCCGCTATGACCACGCGCACCGGAGCCCAGCCCTTGGGGCCGAGGAGCTCGCGGTAGACCTCGGGCAGCTCGTCGAGCTTGTTCTCGTTGAGCACCGCGAGGCTCATCACGTGCCAGCGGACCTCGACGTCGCGGACCTTCTCGACCTCGACCATCCAGCGGGACGTCATCCAGGCCCAAGGGCAGAGCGGGTCGAACCAGAAGTCGACCGGGGTCTTCTCGCGCACCTGGGTGTCGGTCATTTCTCTCCTCAGTCTCGGCATGGGTCGCAAAAAGGGCATCGCTGAGCTCACGTTCCCCGTCACCAACCAGTGCGGAGTGGCGCGCATTCCCTCGTGCGAGGATTCGACCCAAGAACGCGATCACGCACGAAGGAGTGCACGTGCCCGGAGAGAATCTGTCCCGCGAGGAGGCCCGCGAGCGGGCCGAGCTGCTGTCCGTCGACGGGTACGAGGTGGTCCTCGACATCAGGTCGGCGGTGGACGAGGCCGAACCGGCCGAGGGTCCGCGGACCTTCCGCTCGGTGACGACGATCCGCTTCCGGGCGGCGGCCGCCGGCTCCTCCACCTTCGCGGACCTGATCGCCCCTTCGGTGAACGCCGTGACCCTGAACGGGCGCGCGCTGGACGTGGCCGCGGTCTTCGACGGATCCCGGGTCGCCCTCGACGGCCTGGCCGCCGAGAACGTCCTCGTGGTGGACGCGAACTGCGCGTACAGCCGGACGGGCGAGGGCCTGCACCGCTTCGTCGACCCGGAGGACGGCGAGGTCTACCTCTACACCCAGTACGAGCCGGCCGACGCGCGGCGGGTGTACGCGAACTTCGAGCAGCCCGACCTCAAGGCCCCGTACCGCTTCGAGGTGACGGCCCCCGAGGGCTGGCAGGTGTGGAGCAACGGCGCGGAGGAGTCCCGCGAGGCGGGCGTGTGGCGGTTCGCCGAGACCGCGCCGATCTCCACGTACATCACCTGCGTGGTCGCGGGCCCCTACCACTACGTGACGGACTCCTACACCCGCGGGGACCTGACCATCCCGCTGGGCGCGATGTGCCGCAAGGGTCTGGCGAAGCACTTCGACGCCGATGACATCTTCCTCATCACCAAGCAGGGCTTCGATCTGTTCCACGAGCTCTTCGACTACCCGTACCCCTTCGGCAAGTACGACCAGGCCTTCGTGCCGGAGTACAACCTGGGCGCGATGGAGAACCCGGGGCTGGTGACCTTCCGCGAGGAGTACATCTTCCGCGGCAAGGTCACGCAGGCTTCGTACGAGGCGCGCGCGAACGTCATCCTGCACGAGATGGCGCACATGTGGTTCGGCGACCTGGTCACCATGAAGTGGTGGGACGACCTGTGGCTGAAGGAGTCCTTCGCCGACTTCATGGGCTCCTTCGGGCTGGTCGAGGCCACCCGTTTCGACCAGGCGTGGATCACCTTCGCCAACCGCCGCAAGTCATGGGCCTACCGGGCCGACCAGCTGCCGTCCACGCACCCGATCACGGCCGACATCCGTGACCTGGAGGACGCCAAGCTGAACTTCGACGGCATCACCTACGCCAAGGGTGCCTCGGTGCTCAAGCAGCTGGTCGCCTACGTGGGACGGGAGGCCTTCCTGGAGGGCGCCCGGCGCTACTTCAAGGCCAACGCCTACGGGAACACGACGCTCGACGACCTGCTGTCGGTGCTCGCCGAGGTCTCCGGGCGGGACATGGCCGAGTGGTCGCGGGCCTGGCTGCAGACGGCCGGGGTGAACGCGCTGACCCCGGTGCTCACCTACGACGCGGGCGGCCGCGTGACGGAACTGGCCGTCGTCCAGGAGGGCGACGAGCTGCGCCCGCACCGGGTCGCGGTGGGCCTGTACCGGCTGGAGTCCGACGGAGCCCTGGTCCGCTACGCCCGTGCCGACGCGGACGTGTCGGGCGCGCGGACGGTCGTCACGGAGCTGGCGGGCACGGAGCGGCCCGACCTGGTCCTGGTCAACGACGAGGACCTCACCTACTGCAAGATCCGCTTCGACGAGGGCTCCCTGGACACCCTGCGGGCCCACCTCGGCGACCTGACGGACCCGCTCGCGCGGGCACTGAGCTGGTCGGCGCTGTGGAACCTGACGCGCGACGGGCTGATGCCTGCGCGTGACTTCGTCTCGCTGGTACTGGCGCACGCGGGCCGGGAGACGGACGTCGGCGTCCTGCAGATGCTGCACGCGCAGGCGCTGTCCTCGGTCACCCACTACGCGGCCCCGGACTGGCGCGAGCAGGGCGGCCGGGAGCTCGCGGCGGGCGCGCTGCACGAACTGCGGGTCGCGGCGCCGGGGTCGGAGCACCAGCTGACCTGGGCCCGCTTCTTCGCGGCGAGCGCGGCGACGGAGGGCGACTTCCAGCTGCTGCTGGGGCTGCTGGAGGGGTCGGCGCGGATCGACGGGCTGGACGTGGACCAGGAACTGCGCTGGGACTTCCTGCTGCCGCTGGCCGCGCACGGGGCGGTGGACGAGGGGGTGCTCGCCGCCGAACTGGCGCGCGACGACACGGCCTCGGGCAAGCGGCACCAGGTGCGGTGCCTGGCGGCGCGGCCCTCGCAGGCGGTGAAGGACCAGGCGTGGGCGGCGGTGGTCGAGTCGGACGCGCTGTCCAACGCGCTGGTGGAGGCGACGATCGCGGGCATGCAGCAGTCCTCGCAGCGGGGCCTGCTGGCGGCCTACGCGGGGCGCTACTTCGAGGTGATCGAGCGGGTGTGGGCGGACCGGTCGATCCAGATCGGCATGGACGTGGTGAAGGGCCTGTACCCGTCACTGCAGGGTGACTCCGCCACGCTGGACGCCACCGACACCTGGCTCGCCGCCCACGCGGACGCGGCTCCGGCCCTGCGCCGCCTGGTGCTGGAGTCCCGGGACGACCTGGCCCGGGCCCTTGCCGCGCAGCGGTGCGACGCGGCGGCGGGCAACTAGCCCGCGGCGCCGTTGCCGGGGCTCCGCCCCGGACCCCGCGGCTCAAGCGCCGGCGAGGCTGGATCTTCCAGCCGTCCGGCGTTTGAGGACCGGGTCCGGGCAGAGCCCGGGGAACGGAGGAAGGGTGGGGCCGGGGCAGCTCCGCGCGGCGGTAGCCCGCACGGGCGCACCCCATCGGCAGTCGAACGCCCGTACTTTAGCCCCAGCTTGTCCGGATTTGTCGACGAGCGTGTAACAGGGGTTAGCAAGGCCATGGCCTGAGGGAATCACCGCGTCATGAACCACAACGCACCCCTCCCCCTCGCGCACCTCACCGGCAGCCGCCCCCGCGTGCTGACCCTCGCCCAGCTGCGCGAGCACGGCGTCACCGCCTCCGACGCCGCCGAGCGACCCTGGCAGCAGATCCTGCCCGGGGTGTTCCTCCTCCACTCCGGCCCGGCGACCAGCGAGGAGCGGCTGCACGCCGCACTGCTGTACGCGGGGCGACGCGGCGGCGAGGCCATGATCACCGGGCTGGCGGCGCTCGCCCTGTACCGGTTCGGCTCCGCGCCCGCACTGCTCGCCCTCTCGCACATCGACGTCCTGGTGCCCGGCACCCGGCGGCTGCGCTCCACCGGGGACGTGCGGATCGTACGGACGCACACGCCGCCGCGCTCCCAGGAGGTGACCGGGCTGCCGGTGGCGCCCGTCGCGCGGGCCGTCGCCGATGCCGTCACCCAGCTCTCCGACGCCGGCACCGTACGCCGCCTGCTGAGCGAGGCCGTCCGCGGCGGGCACTGCGAACCGGCCGCCGTCGTACGGGAGCTGACGGTGGCCCGGCTGCTGAACCGGCCGCACGTGGTCGACGCGGTCGAGTCGCTGCTCGCCGAGGGCCGGGCCATCGCCGAGGACCGGCTGTACCACGTCGTACGGGGCCACGAGCTTCCCGACCCCGTCTGGAACGTCGACCTGCGACTGCCCGGCGGCCCGCACCTCGGCGGGGTCGACGCGTACTGGCCCGAGCACTCCGTCGCCGTGGAGATCGACACCCGCGCCCCGCGCCAGGGCGAGGACGAGCAGTGGTCCGAGTCCGTGCGCAAGCGCGAGACGCTGGAGCGGCTCGGGGTGACCGTCATCCACATCACCCCGCGCAAGCTCCGCGACTGGCCCGAGCAGCAGGCGGCGGTCATCCGGACCGCCCTGACGGCCTCGGACGACCGGGAACCCGCCGCCTACCTGGTGGTCCTGCCCAGGTGAGGCGAGTACTCCGGGGTGCTCCAGAGCAGCCGCCCCGGGTGCAATGCCTCCACGACCGACTCCACCCGGAAGCGGGTGAGCCGGCTCCCGTCCGCCCCGAAATCCGTCCGGGCCCGGCCGCTGAGCTGCAGGACGGCCCCGCTCTCCCAGTCCGGGAAGAGCAGCCCGGCCCGCGCATCGGCGGTCAGGTTCCCCAGGGTCAGGAACATGGCGTTGCCCGCGTAGTCCGGCCAGGCCAGCTCGACCGGCGAGAGCACCTCCACGAAGCCCGGCAACCCGCCCCGGTGGCTGGCGTCGACCCCGTCCGCCTCCGCCGTGGTGGCGATGAAGAAGGTGTCGGCGCCGCGCACGCTCCGCTGCTGGCCGGGGGTCAGCGCGTCCCCGCGCCGTACGACACCCGCCCCCTGCCCGGCCAGTTCCAGCGGCTGCCGCCGCTGGATGTACTTCGGGCAGTTGGCGAAGACCTGCTCCGCCTCGACGGCGAAGCCCCGCCGCGTCTGCGCGAGGGTGCCGTTCAGCCGCATCCGGCGCCGGGTGCGCGGGTCGAGCGCGATGCTCCCCACCCGGGTCCCGGCCGTGGCCAGCGCCTCGGCGAGCGGGTCGCCCTCCGGTGGGCCGCCGGCGACCACCATCCGGTCCGGCCCGGTGGCCCGTACGAAACCGGGCGGTCCGGTGAGCAGGGAGGCCCACACCCGCCCCGCGCCGTCGGCGGCGCCGACGACCAGGTGCGGCTGGAGTCCCAGGAAGGCCGCGGCGACATCGCCGATGCCCGCGCCGATCGAGCGTCCGACGTGCTCGGCGAGGTCCCGTACGCCGACCCGCTCCTGCACGGCCAGCGCGCCCCAGTGGTACGCCCCGGAGGTCATGACGGTCCTTCCGCTGAGGAATGCACCCATCCAGATCTAACCTTCTAAATCTAGAATAAGAGGTTAGAATCGAGAGGTCAACCGCTCCCGTACCCTCAAGGGGTCAGCCGGGCGGTGGAAGAGGGGCAAGCGGGACATGACGGCGCTGGATCCACGACCCCTGACCGGCGAACCGGTCGCCCTCGACCTGCTCAACACCCGCTGGGTCGCCGACGGCGAACCGCTGGACCTCTTCGCCGGCGCGGCCGGGCTCACCCGGGTGCAGGGGCTCGCGGTCTGGCTGGAGAGCACCGGCCTGGCCGACCGCTTCCGCGCCGACGCCTCGACCCTCGTCCACCTGCTGACCGCCCGTGAGGCGCTGTCCCGCGCGGTCGCGGACCCGGCCGACGAGAGCGCCCGTACGCTGGTCGACGCCGTACTGGAGCACGGCCGCATCCGGGCCACCCTGACCGCCGAAGGCCCGGGCGAGCGGGCCGAGTTCGCCGACCCGGCCTGGGGTCCGGCCTGGACGGCCGCGCGCGACTACCTCGACCTGCTGGGCTCCGCGCCCGAGCGGATCCGCACCTGCGCGTCCGAGAGCTGCGTCCTGCGTTTCTTCGACGTCTCGCGCAACGGCACCCGGCGCTGGTGCTCGATGGCCGCCTGCGGAAACCGCGCTAAGGCCTCACGCCACTACGCGCGCACGCGCGAGCGCTGAGCGGACCGAATCTGTCACACCCGCACCGGGGCGCAGCCGCGTCCCGGCGCTGACACATGGCCACTAAGTCGATAAATAGACCCAGCAGACCTTGTGGTTCGCACCGCTGTGCCCCGGTTGGGCCGCGCTGGCGCATTGTTCGCGCTGGCGGAAGTGCGCCATGGCAGGTCTCGGTCAATGACAACCCTCCCCAAAGAGCAGTCACGTAGGCCAAGCTGACCGGTCATCCGGCACCGAAATCCGGACCGTATCTTTCACTTACCAGGGATGCTGATGACCCTCGAATCCCCCAGCTCCATATCCGGGGCCAGACGCGTCGCGCGCGTCGCGGCCGCGGCCGGTCTGGTCGCCGCCCTCGCGGCCACCGGCGCCGGGCCCGTCCTCGCGGCGCCCGGTGCGGACACTCCGGGCACCAACCCGGCCGTCAAGTCGGCGGAGCAGAAGCTCGGTTCGGCCGACGCGGAGCTCCTCCAGGAGGCGAAGGCCAAGGGTGACGCGAACGTCACCGTCATGGTCGCGACCGCCCCCGGCCAGACCAAGCAGGTGGCCGACCAGCTGGGCGCCGTCCAGGGCGCCTCGGTGGGCCAGACGTACGACAAGCTCGGCTACGTCCGCGCCACCCTGCCCACCGGCAAGGCGGACGCCGCCCTGAAGGCGGCCGCGAAGCTGTCCTCCGTGCACGGCATCGACCTGCGGCACGAGATCAAGCTGCCGGACCCGCGCCCCGACGCGGACCGTGAGGCCGGCGCGGTGAAGAAGACCGCGGCCGAGACCTACGCGGCGCCGGACAAGAACACCCCGGCGAAGAACCCGTACAACCCGTCCTTCGAGACGGGTGCGGTCGACTTCGTGCAGAACAACCCGCAGGCCGACGGCCGCGGCGTGACCATCGGCATCATGGACTCGGGCGTCGACCTCGGCCACCCGGCCCTGCAGAAGACCACCACCGGCGAGCGCAAGATCGTCGACTGGGTCACGGCGACCGACCCGATCACGGACAACGACGCCACCTGGCGCGCCCAGATCACCCCGGTCACCGCCGCCGGCGGCACCTTCACCGCGGGCGGCCAGAGCTGGAAGGCCCCGGAGGGCAGCTTCCAGTGGAGCCGCTTCAGCGAGTCGATCACCGCCACCGGTGACATGAAGGGCGACGTCAACCGGGACGGGGACACCACCGACCGGTTCGGCATGCTCTACGACGCGGCGGCCGGCACCGTCCGCGTCGACACCGACCAGGACGGCGACTTCACGAACAACGAGCCGATGAAGCCGTACAAGGACGGCTACCAGATCGGCTACTTCGGCACGGACAACCCGGCGACCGACGTCGCCGAGCGCATCCCGTTCGTGATCGAGATCCGCAAGGACGTCCCGATGGACCCGCTGGGCGGTGACTGGGTCGGCAAGAAGGCCGACTTCGTCAACGTCGGCATCATCGAGTCCGAGCACGGCACGCACGTCGCCGGCATCACCGCCGCCAACAGCCTCTTCGGCGGCAAGATGAACGGCGAGGCGCCCGGCGCCAAGCTCGTCTCCTCGCGCGCCTGCTCCTGGTCCGGCGGCTGCACCAACATCGCGCTGACCGAGGGCATGATCGACCTCGTCGTCAACCGCGGGGTGGACATCGTCAACATGTCGATCGGCGGCCTCCCGGCGCTGAACGACGGCAACAACGCGCGTTCCGAGCTCTACAAGAACCTCATCGACACCTACGGTGTCCAGCTCGTCATCTCGGCGGGCAACGAGGGTCCCGGCGTCAACACGATCGGCGACCCCGGTCTCGCGGACAAGGTCATCTCCGTGGGTGCCGCGGTCTCCAAGGAGACCTGGGCCGCCAACTACGGCTCCGGCGTGAGCAAGAAGTACAACATGTTCCCCTTCTCCTCGCGCGGTCCGCGTGAGGACGGCGGGTTCACGCCGACCATCACCGCCCCCGGTGCGGCCATCAACACCATCCAGACCTGGCTGCCGGGCGCCCCGGTGGCCGAGGCGGGTTACACCCTGCCGGCCGGCTACGGCATGCTCCAGGGCACCTCGATGTCCTCGCCGCAGGCGGCGGGCGCCAGCGCCCTGCTGATCTCGGCCGCGAAGCAGCAGGGCATCAAGCTGACCCCGGCCTCCCTGCGGGTCGCGCTCACCAGCAGCGCGAAGAAGATCGCCGACGTCCCGGCGCACGCCCAGGGCTCGGGTCTGATCGACGTCCCCGGCGCGTGGGAGTCCATCCAGCGCGACGCCAAGGCGAACGAGTTCACCGTCAAGGCGCCGGTCGACACCGCGATCGACCAGTTCCTGAAGACCCCGGGCTTCGGCACCGGCCTCTACGACCGCGAGGGCGGCCTCAAGGTCGGGCAGAAGAAGGTCTACGACGTCGTCGTCACCCGCACCACGGGCGTCAAGTACGGCACCCGGCACGACCTGAGCTGGCGCAACAACGACGGGACCTTCAAGGTCATCGGCGGCTACGACTACGTCACGCTGCCGCTGAACAAGCCCGTCACCATCAAGGTCGAGGCCAAGGCCACGTCGGCCGGCGTGCACAGCGGCATCCTGCAGCTGGACGACGAGACCACCGAGGGCATCGACAAGCAGATCCTGACGACGGTCGTCGCCTCGACCCCGCTGGCGAAGCCCTCGTTCACGCTGTCGGACACCTCCTCGGTGCAGCGCAACAGCCACAAGTCGTACTTCGTCACCGTCCCGCAGGGCGCCAAGACCCTTGAGGTCGCCCTCGGCGGTCTGCAGCCGGGCAGCCAGACCCGCTTCATCTCGATCCACCCGTACGGTCTGGGTGTCGAGGACAGCGCGACGACGCAGTGCTACCCGAACTACAACAACCCGGCGAACACCTGCCGCCCCGACCTGCGCTCCTACGCCGACCCGCAGCCGGGCGTCTGGGAGATCGAGGTCGAGTCGCGCCGTACGTCGCCGCTGCTGGACAACCCGTTCAAGCTGGACGTCTCCGTGCTCGGCGCGGCCTTCGACCCCGCGGTCAAGGTCCTGCCCGAGGTCAAGCAGGGCACCCCGGCGCCGGTCCAGTGGAGCGTCAAGAACGACGCCGCGGCCATCTCCGGCGGCAAGCTCAAGGGCGGCCCGCTCGGCTCCGCGAAGGTCGCCAAGCCGACCATCGCCACCGGTGAGACCCACACCACCGAGGTCACCATCGGCGAGGGCGTCTCCCGCCTCGACATCGCCATCGGCAAGACGTCCGACACGGGCGCCGACCTCGACCTGGACGTGTTCAAGGACGGCGTCAAGGTCGGCACCTCCGCCGACGGCGACTCCGAGGAGGCCGTGAGCCTCGTCAACCCGGCCGCGGGCACCTACACCATCGAGGTGCTGGGCTACGCGGTCCCGTCCGGTTCCACCACGTACGACTACCGCGACGTGTTCTTCTCGACCGCTCTGGGCTCCGTCCAGGTCGACGAGGCGGCCGCGGTGAACCTCGCCAACGGCGCCACCGCGCAGGTCTCGGCGAACGTCCTGGTCAGCAGCGCGGCCCCCGAGGGCCGTCAGTTCTTCGGCCAGGTCCAGCTGCTCAACGCCCGCGGCACCGCCGCCGGCACCGGCAGCGTGCAGATCGAGAAGGTCCTCCCGTAGGACCCCGCAGTACGGAACCCGAGGGGGCGGCGCTCTGACGAGCACCGCCCCCTCGGGCCGTTCCCCGAAACGTCCCCCCGAACGTTCCCCCGGGTCCTACGGCCTGCCGAGCGAGCGCAGCGACTCGGCGTAGGTGCCGACCGCGTGCGCGATCACGTCCAGGTTGATGTCGAAGACCCCCAGGTCCAGGTTCTTCAGGTCGTCCCCGGCCCCGTGGTAGTTCGGGTCGTACGGGGCCCCGGCCGTGCCGCCGTAGCGCCCCGCCTGCTCGGCGGTCTTGATGCCCTCGGCGCCGGTGAAGGTGCCGCCCGCCGGGATGCCGTTCGCGATGAACGGGCCGTAGTCGGAGCGGCCGTCGAAGTCACTGCCCTCGTGCGGCTTGCCCTTGCGGTCGAGGAAGCCGTTGATCAGCGCCTCGATCTGCGCCGAGCCCGCCGGTCCCGCGCCCGCACCGGTCCTGTCCGAGTCGTCCCCGTCGTAGACGAACTGCACCGGGTTCGGCGAGGCGATCATGTCGAAGTTCAGGTAGAGCGCGATGTCCTTCTTCTGCTTCTCGGACAGCTGCGCGACGTAGTGCTCCGAGCCCAGCAGGCCCAGCTCCTCCGCCGACCACCAGCCGAAGCGCACCTTGTTGGCGGGCCCCTTGCCCTTCTTGTTGGCGCCCTCGTCCGCGAGCCTGAGGGCCACCTCCAGCAGCCCGGCCGAGCCGGAGCCGTTGTCGTTGATGCCGGGGCCCTCCGGTACGGAGTCCAGGTGGGCGCCCAGGGTCACCACCCGGTCGGCGCGGCCGCCGCGGGTCTCGGCGATCACGTTGCGGGTGGTCTTCTTCTCGTGCTCCTGGTCGAGCTCCAGGCGTACGCTCACCTCGCCCGCGGCGGCGGCCGCGGCGAGCGCCTCGCCGTCGGCCAGCGTGATGCCGGCGCTCGGGATGATCCCCTCGGCGGGCGAGGAGAAGCCGCCGCGCACCGGGGTGGTGCCGCTGTGGTTGTAGACGATCACGCCGATCGCGCCGGCCTCGGCCGCGGCCCGCTGCTTCTCCACGAAGGTGCACGCGCCCCGCTTGACCAGGGCGATCTTCCCGGCGAAGGCGCCGGCCGGGTAGTCGTCGGCCGTGCAGCCGGGGGTCTCGTCGACCCGGGCGAGGGCGAGCGGCGCGACCAGACCGCCGGCCGGGGTGGACTTGGTGAAGGTGAAGGCGGCGGTGGCCAGCTCGCGGGAGTTCTGGCCGAGGACGGTGGTCCGCTCCGTCCTCGTGTGCGCCTCGTAGATGTCGAAGTCCTGGTACGAGACCTGGTACCCGGCCTTCTTGAGCGTGTCGTGGACGTAGGCGGCGGAGGCCGCGTGGCCCGGCGTACCGGCGGCGCGGTTGCCGCCGTTGGCGTCGGCGATCTGCTGGAACTTCTTCAGGTGGCGGTAGGCGCCCTTGGCGGTGACCTCCTCCACCAGCTCCTTGGCCAGCCGGCCCTCGCGCGGGTGGGCGGCCGCCGGAGCGGCGGTCAGCAGGACGGGTGCGGCGACGGCGACGGCCGCGAGGGCGGCGAACGCCGGTATGGACCGTCGGCGGTGGCGGATGGCGCGCACGGTGGATCTCCCCGAATCGGATGGTCGTTCTGCGGTCGGTCATGTCCGGAAAGCGGACACGACAGACCGGACGTTAACCGGCTCCGACCAGGCAAAACGGGTGCTCGGGAGCCCTGCAACACGCCCGCCACGAACTCGCCACAGGCGTTCACATTCAGGACACCGTCCGCACCTCGGACAATGGATTGGACAAGGCTCGTGGGGTCGAACGCATGATGGCTTCACGCGCGCCCGCGTCGTACGTACCAAAAGGAGTCACCGTGAGGGTCGGAATCGTCGGAGCCACCGGACAGGTCGGCGGAGTCATGCGCGGCATCCTCGCCGAGCGGAAGTTCCCGGTGGACGAGCTGCGGCTGTTCGCCTCGGCCCGTTCCGCGGGCTCCACCCTCGAATGGGAGGGCCGGGAGATCACCATCGAGGACGCCTCCGCGGCCGACTACTCGGGCCTGGACATCGTGCTGTTCTCGGCGGGCGGCGCCACCTCCCGCGCGCTGGCCGAGAAGGTCGCCTCCCAGGGCGCCGTCGTGATCGACAACTCCTCCGCCTGGCGCAGCCACCCGGAGGTCCCCCTCGTGGTCTCCGAGGTCAACCCGCACGCGATCAAGAACCGCCCCAAGGGCATCATCGCGAACCCGAACTGCACCACCATGGCCGCGATGCCGGTCCTGCGCCCGCTGCACGAGGAGGCCGGGCTGACCGCGATGGTCGCCACCACCTACCAGGCCGTCTCCGGCTCGGGCCTGGCCGGTGTGGCCGAGCTCAAGGGCCAGGCCTGCGCGGTCTCCGAGACCGCCGACCAGCTCACCTTCGACGGCGGGGCGGTGGACTTCCCGGAGCCGGCCGTCTACAAGCGCCCGATCGCCTACAACGTGGTCCCGCTCGCGGGCAACCTGGTCGACGACGGCTCCTTCGAGACCGACGAGGAGCAGAAGCTCCGCAACGAGTCCCGCAAGATCCTGGAGATCCCGGAGCTCAAGGTCTCCGGCACCTGCGTGCGCGTACCGGTCTTCTCCGGCCACTCCCTCCAGGTCAACGCCCGTTTCGCGAACCCGATCAGCGTCGAGCGCGCCTACGAGCTGCTGAAGGACGCCCCCGGCGTCGAGCTCTCGGAGATCCCGACCCCCCTGCAGGCGGCGGGCAAGGACGCCTCTTACGTGGGCCGCATCCGCGGCGACGAGACCGTGGACAACGGCCTCGCGCTGTTCCTCTCGAACGACAACCTCCGCAAGGGCGCGGCGCTGAACGCGGTGCAGATCGCCGAGCTCGTGGCCGAGGAGCTGCGGGGCTGATCCCGCTCGCCCGACGCGGGGGCGCCGCCGTCACGGCGGCGCCCCCGCGCGCGTTTTTTCGCCTGTGGATTACTCCGAGGCGGCGGCCGTGTCCGGATGGCAGGATGGCCGGGCAACGTCACCATCGAAGGAGATGAACGCGTGCCAGGCACGAATCTCACCCGTGAAGAGGCTCAGCAGCGGGCCAAGCTGCTGACCGTCGACTCCTACGAGATCGAACTCGATCTCAGTGGCGCACAGGAGGGTGGCACCTACCCGTCCGTGACCACCGTGCGCTTCCAGTCGGCCGAGGCCGGGGGCGAGACTTTCATCGACCTGGTCGCTCCGGCCGTGCACGAGGTCGTCCTCAACGGCAAGTCGCTGGACGTCGCGGCCGTCTTCCACGACTCCCGTATCGCGCTGAACCACCTGGCGGCCGGGGCCAACGAGCTCCGTGTCGTCGCGGACTGCGCGTACACGAACACCGGTGAGGGCCTCCACCGCTTCGTCGACCCGGTCGACCAGCAGGCATATCTCTACACCCAGTTCGAGGTTCCGGACGCGCGGCGGGTCTTCGCCAGCTTCGAGCAGCCCGACCTGAAGGCCACGTTCCAGTTCACCGTGACGGCCCCCGAGGGCTGGACGGTCATCTCGAACTCCCCACGGGACATTCCTGAGGGGGCGGAGGCCGCCGACGTCAAGGACAACGTCTGGCGCTTCGAGCCGACCCCGCGCATCTCCTCGTACATCACGGCGCTGATCGTCGGTCCGTACCACGCGGTGCACAGCTCCTACGAGGGCCCGGACGGCCAGTCCGTGCCGCTCGGCATCTACTGCCGGCCCTCGCTCGCCGAGTTCCTCGACGCGGACGCGATCTTCGACGTGACCCGGCAGGGCTTCGACTGGTTCCAGGAGAAGTTCGCCTACGACTACCCCTTCGCCAAGTACGACCAGCTCTTCGTCCCCGAGTTCAACGCGGGCGCCATGGAGAACGCGGGCGCGGTCACCATCCGCGACCAGTACGTCTTCCGCTCGAAGGTGACCGACGCGGCGTACGAGGTGCGCGCGGAGACCATCCTCCACGAGCTCGCGCACATGTGGTTCGGCGACCTGGTCACCATGGAGTGGTGGAACGACCTGTGGCTGAACGAGTCCTTCGCGACGTACACGTCGATCGCCTGCCAGGCGTACGCCGAGGGCTCGAAGTGGCCGCACGCGTGGACCACCTTCGCCAACTCCATGAAGACCTGGGCGTACCGGCAGGACCAGCTGCCGTCCACGCACCCGATCATGGCGGACATCCGTGACCTCGACGACGTCATGGTCAACTTCGACGGCATCACCTATGCCAAGGGCGCCTCGGTCCTCAAGCAGCTCGTCGCCTACGTCGGCATGGACGCCTTCTTCAAGGGCGTGCAGGCGTACTTCAAGGCGCACGCGTTCGGGAACACGCGCCTGTCCGACCTGCTGGGCGCGCTGGAGGAGACCTCCGGCCGCGACCTGACCGCCTGGTCGAAGGCGTGGCTGGAGACGGCCGGCATCAACATCCTGCGCCCGGAGGTCACCACCGACGCGAACGGTGTGATCACCGCCTTCGGCATCCGCCAGGAGGCGCCCGCCCTGCCCGCCGGCGCCAAGGGCGACTCCACCCTGCGCCCGCACCGCATCGCGGTCGGCCTGTACGAGCTCCAGGACGGCGCCCTCGTGCGCACCGACCGGATCGAGCTGGACATCGACGGCGCGCTGACCACGGTGCCGGAGCTGGTGGGCCGCACCCGCCCGGCGGTCTTCCTGCTGAACGACGACGACCTGTCCTACGCGAAGGTCCGCCTGGACGAGGCGTCCCTCGCCGTCGTCACCGCGCACATCGGCGACTTCACCGAGTCCCTGCCGCGCGCCCTGTGCTGGGCCTCGGCCTGGGACATGACGCGCGACGGCGAGCTCGCCACCCGCGACTACCTCTCGCTGGTCCTCTCGGGCATCGGCAAGGAGTCCGACATCGGCGTCGTCCAGTCGCTGCACCGCCAGGTGAAGCTGGCCCTCGACCTGTACGCCGACCCGGCGTGGCGGGAGGAGGGCCTGGCGGCCTGGACCGAGGCCACCCTGGAGCACCTGCGCGGGGCCGAGCCGGCCGGCGACCACCAGCTGGCGTGGGCGCGCGCCTTCGCGGCCACGGCCCGCACCGAGGGGCAGCTGACCTACCTTTCGGCGCTGCTCGACGGCGCGGCGGAGATCGAGGGCCTGGCCGTCGACACCGAGCTGCGGTGGACCTTCCTGGAGCGGCTCGCCGCGACGGGCGTCGCCGGGGAGGAGGCCATCGCGGCGGAGCTGGAGCGGGATGCCACCGCGGCGGGCGAGCGCCACGCGGCAACCGCCCGGGCGGCGCTCCCGACGGCGGAGGCCAAGGCCGGGGCGTGGGCCTCGGTGGTCGAGTCCGGCGACCTGCCGAACGCGGTGCAGGAGGCGGTGATCGGCGGCTTCGTCCAGACCGACCAGCGCGAGCTGCTGGCCCCGTACACCGAGAAGTTCTTCTCGGCGGTCAAGCAGGTCTGGGAGACCCGCAGCCACGAGATCGCCCAGCAGATCGCGGTGGGCCTGTACCCGGCGCTCCAGGTCTCGCAGGAGACCCTGGACGCGACGGACGCGTGGCTGGCCTCGGCCGAGCCGAACGCGGCCCTGCGCCGCCTGATCTCGGAGTCCCGCGCGGGCGTCGAGCGCGCCCTGAAGGCCCAGGCCGCCGACGCCGCCGCCGCGCAGGTCTGACGGCTCTCGCCGTAGCCGGGTCTCCGCCCGGACCCCGCGCCTCGAACGCCGGCGGGGCTGAATTTCAGCCCGTCCGGCGGTCGAGGCCCGGGTCCGGGCGGAGCCCGGGAACCCCTACCGCCTGGCCGCGGCCGCTTCGCGGAGGGCCGTCAGGACGTGGGACAGGGCGGGCGCGGACTCGGCGCCGCGGCGGACCGCCGCGATCACGTGGCGGGTCGGACGGTCGTGGGCCAGCACCCGGACCGTCCCGCCCGAGGCCCGGCTCGACACCATCCGGGGGACCAGTGCCACCCCCATCCCCGCCTCCACCATCGCCAGGATCGCGGTCCACCCGGACGCCGAATGCGCCTGTTCCGGGACGAAGCCCGCCGCCTCGCAGGCGGACCGGGCGATCTCCGACCAGGGGCCGCTGCCCCCGTAGATCCACGGGTCGCCGGACAGGTCCGCCAGCCGCAGGTCGGCCGCGGCCGCCAGCGGATGGCCCGGCGGGAGCGCCACGTCCAGCGGGTCCTCCAGGAGCACGACCCGGGTGAACCGGGGATCCCGCGCGGTGGGCGCATGGGCCGCCAGGGACAGCGCCAGGTCCACGCCCCCGGCGGACAGGAGCTCGTACGACTCCGCGGCCTCCGTCTCCCGGACCCGGACCTCCACACCGGGGTGGGCCCGCCGCAGGGCGGCCACCGCGGGGACCACGAGCGCCGGTACCGCGGTGGAGAAGGCGCCCACCCGCACCTCCCCCGTGTCACCGGCGAGGTATCCGGCCAGTTCCGCGTCGGCCCGCTCCAGTTGGGCGAACACCGCCTCCGTGTGCCGCAGGACGAGGTGGGACGCGTCGGTGAGCCGTACCCGGCGGCCGTCGGCCTCCAGCAGCACCACTCCCAGTTGCCGGGCGAGGTTGGTCAGTTGCTGCGAAACGGCCGAGGGCGTCATGTGCAGCGCCTCGGCCGTCCGGGTCACGGTCCCCTGTTCGGCGAGGGTCCGCAGGATCCGCAGCTTCTTGATGTCCCACTCCGTCATGGGCCCGAACCTACCGCCGGGCACTCCCCAGCCCGACCCCTCCGAGGATCAGCGCCATGCACAGCAGCTGCGCCGGTCCGGTCCGCTCGCCCAGGAGCAGGAGGCCGAGCCCGGCCACACACACCGGCTGGAGGTAGTAGACGACTCCCGCGCGGGCCGCCCCGATCATCGAAACGGCCTTGTTCCAGGCGAAGAAGGCGACGGCGGAGGAGAAGACCCCGACGTACAGCAGCGGTCCGACCGTCCCGGCGTTGATCTCGAAGCCGCCCTGGACGGAGACGGAGACGGCATAGGCGGGTGCCAGCATCAGCGCGCCGAGCACGAAGGTGGTGATCAGGAAGGCGAGTCCGCCGAGTTCGGCGGGCTTTCGCCGCAGCAGGGCGCTGTACGTGGCGAAGGACAGGGCGGCGCCGAACATCCACAGGTCGCCGGCGCCGAAGTCGAAGCCGATCGAGCCGTCCCCGACGAGCAGCAGCACTCCGAAGGCGGCGAGCAGGAGGCCGAAGGTCCGCCGCCTGCCGAGCCGTTCGCCGCCGAGGCGGGCGTAGAGCGCCATGATGACGGGCGAGGCGGCCATGATCATGCCCATGTTGGAGGCGGAGGTGGTCAGTCCGGCCTGGTGCACGAGCGTGTTGTAGAGGGTGACTCCGAACAGCGAGGCGAGGGCGATGAAGCCGAGGTGGCGCCGGATCAGGGCCCGCTGCTGCCAGGCCTGCCGGGCGGCGAAGGGGGCGACGGCGAGCAGGGCGATGATCCAGCGCCAGAAGACCGCCTGGACGGGCGGGACGGTCTCGGCCATGCCCCGGGTGGCGACGAAGCTGCCGGACCAGACGACCGTCGCCAGCAGCGCGAGGAGCACGCCGAGCCCGGCGGCGCCCTTCCTTGCGGTACTGCCGGGCTCGGCCTGCGAGACGGTACGGACGCGGTCCATGACGGCCACTGTGGGTCTGCTCCTCGAAGTCGGCGGGTGGTGCGTGCGACCTACCGTCGCACCCCTCCATCCGTCAGGTCCATCGAAATGTTCTGATCGCTCTTTTCAGGAGAACTGAACGATTTGGCGCTGCGGGCGGCTGCCGGCTGACCGGCCACGGTGGCCGCGAAGGCGATCGTCATCCCGACGAGCTGCACGGGCGACAGCGCCTGCCCGAGGGCGGCCCAGCCGATGACGGCGGCGGTCAGCGGGGAGAGCGGGCCGAGCAGGGTCACCGAGGTGGCACTGAGGGCTCCGATGCCGCGGAACCACAGCCAGTACGCGATACCGGTGTTGATCAGAATCATGTAGCCGTAGCCGAGGAAGGCCTTGCCGTCGAGTGCGGGCGGGGCTCCCTCGACGAGGGCGGCGACCGGGATGATGAACAGCCCGCCCGCGGTGAGCTGCCAGCCGGTCATCGCCAGCGGGCCCACACCCTCGGGGCGGCCCCAGCGCTTGGTCATCACGGTGCCGGCGCCCATGGAGGCGGAGGAGATCACACCGGCGATGACGCCGACCGCATCCAGCCTCGCCTCGGCGGTGAGGACGACCATGCTCACGCCGAACGCCCCCACGACGGCCGCCAGCACGGTGCGCAGGCTCGCCCGCTCCCCGAGGACCAGCGCGGCCAGTCCCACGACGAACAGCGGGCCGGCGGCGCCCAGTACGGCCGCGACCCCGCCGGGGAGCCGGTAGGCGGAGAGGAACAGCAGCGGGAAGAAGGCGCTGATGTTGAGGATGCCGAGGACCGCGGACTTCCACCACCACCGGCCCTTGGGCAGGGTGCGGGCGAGCGCGGTCAGCAGCAACCCCGCGGGCAGCGCCCGCATCACCCCGGTGAACAGGGGCCGGTCGGGCGGAAGCAGTTCGGTGGCCACGGCGTAGGTGGAACCCCAGGAGATGGGGGCGAGCGCGGTCAGCGCGACGGTGACTGGACGCTTCATGGCGGGCGGCTCCTCGATCGGGCGGGGCGAGCGGGCGGGCGGGCGGAACGGTGACGGGCCTCAGGCGGCGGCGGTCACGTCCACCGGCGCGGCGGCCGGCGTCGCGGGCGGCGCCGCCGTCGGCGTCTCGGCGGCGGCCCCGACGGACACCGGCGGCTCGGCGTGCACGGCCTCGGCCGGCAGGTGCCGCTCCAGGCGGAGCAGCGCCAGGGCGGCGCCGAGGGCGGCGACGGCCAGAACGGCCCAGGGCAGGCGGCCGTCGACGGCGAGCAGGGCGGTGAAGAGGGAGGGGGCGAGCGCCCCGGCCAGCGAGTAGGACAGCTGGTAGGTGGCCAGGTAGCGGCCGCGGACCGGCTCGGGGGCGGCGGAGACCGACAGGGCGCCGCCGGAGGGACTGTGCACGAGCTCCCCGAGGGTGTAGGCGACGACGATGGCCAGCAGGGCGACCAGGGTGACGCTCTGCCCGGGCCGCAGGGTGCCGAGCACGATCTGCCCCACGAAGGCGGCGGCGAAGAGCAGGGCGCCGAGCGCGGCGGAGCGGGTGCGGCGGGCACCGGAGCGGCGGACCCGGCCCGCGATCAGTACACCGATCCCGGCGCACAGGACGGTGTTGACGGTGAAGGCGGCTCCGGTGAGGGAATCGGGGGCCTTCAGCCAGGTGGAGAGGTAGAGCGGGAAGAGGACGGAGAGGGCGGAGTAGCCCAGCGCGGTGAGGAAGTTGGTGGCGGTGAGCCCGAGGAAGGGCCGGTCGCGCAGGACCGTCCGGTACCCGATGGATCCGCTCGCGGCCGTGCCTTTCACGTCTGCCGTGCCTGCCACGCCTGCCGTGCGGACCGACCGGACCCGGCTGACGAGCAGTCCGGCGAGGGCGAAGGCCAGGGCGCTGCCCCAGGCGGTGTACGTGAATCCGCCGGTGCCCCACAGCGCCAGCACCCCGGACACGAGCAGGGCGCCCGCGCCCATCCCGGCGTTCTGCAGGGCGCGGGTGGACGCCTGGAGCCGGTCGCGGGCGGCGCCCCGGGCCACCTCGCCGATCAGGGACTGCTGGACGACGCCGAAGGAGCGGTCGGCGAGCGCGGTGACGAGGGCGACGGCCGCGAAGGCGGGCAGGGAGCCCGCGAAGGGGTAGAGGGCGAAGCCCAGCGCCCGTATCCCGTAGAGCACCAGGTTGACCCGCTTGGCGCCGAACCGGTCGACGGCCGAGCCGGCCAGCGGCATGAACGCCAGTCCGGCCAGCCCGGTGACGGTCATGACCAGGCCGACGAGAGTGAGGGAGAGGCCGGTGACGTGATGGAAGAAGACCAGCGAGAACGGGATGTACATACCGATCCCGACCGCGCTGATGCCGATACCGAGGAGCAGCGACCGCTCCCCCGCGACCTTCGCCTCCCCCGACCCGGCCGTCTTTCCCGTGAACACTGCCATGACCCCTCCCCCGAACTCGATTGCCAGTAAGTAGCTTACCGCTAAGCTACTTACCGTCAAGCAACTTTCTTGCGAACGATCTCGGGGAAGCCGGATACTGCACCCATGAGTGACGACAAGGACGCGGTGGACGCGATCACGGCCCAGTGGTTCGCTGTGCGCCCCGACCTGGAGACGGCTCCCATGGCCGTCTTCGGACGCATCTACCGGATCGCCAAGGCCATGGGCGACGCGATGGAGCAGTGCTACGGGCGCTTCGGCATCTCACGCGGCGAGTTCGACGTCGTGGCCACCCTGCGCAGGTCGGGCGACCCCTATACCCTCTCGCCCCGCCAGCTCTCGGCCACGCTCATGCTCACCACGGGCGGCATGACCGGGCGTCTGGACAAACTGGAGAAGGCCGGACTGCTCGTCCGCAAGCCCGATCCCCACGACCGGCGGGGGCTCCACGTGACGATCACCGACCGCGGCCTCGCGCTCATCGACGAGGCCGTCACCGCAGGGCTGGAAGTACAGCGCGCCGCGCTCACCGGGCTCACCGACGAGGAGGTCGCCGTCCTCACCGGCCTGCTCCGCCGGCTCCTGGCCGGCGTCTGAGGACACGACAAGGCGCCGGGGGTCGCCACACGGCCGATTCGAATCGGCGGTGCGGACCCCCGGCGCCCGGGAAGATCTACTGGTCCCGACCCCTGGGGGCCGGACCGGATCAGGCCTGCTTCGGCTTCCTGTCCGACTTGTCGAGGACCATCACGAGACCCGTGATGACCAGGAAGATCACGATCGGAAGCACCACGTACAGGCCGACCGTCTCGCCGACGCTCAGACCCGGACCCGGGTCGTCACCGTCGTCGCGGGTGAGCGCGAGGGCGGGAGACGTCATCAGCAGCATCATCAGCGCGGTTCCGGCCGTGACGGCGCCGGCGCGCAGAGCGTTCTTCTTGTCCACGGTGCAAACGTAGCGAACACCTAAACGGGGCGCGCGCCCGGGGGTGCCGTACGAGTACGCGCGCCCTCCCCCACCGCGCTCAGCAGGGCGTTCGCCCGGGGCGAGGACACCAGCTCCTCCAGCGTCAGCGGCCGCCCGGCGGCGTCGGCGACCGGCAGCCGCCAGTTGGGGTACTGGTCCCAGGTGCCCGGCAGGTTCTGCGGCCGCCGGTCCCCGACCGCGTCCGGCAGCCATACCCCGACCAATCGCGCCGGGGTGCGCAGAAGGAAGGCGTACAGGGCCCGTACGGCGGCCTCCTCGCCCTTGGTGTCCAGTCCCAGGCCGTCCAGCAGCTCCAGCCACTCGGCGGTGTCGGCGGCGTCCTGGTCCCGCTCCAGCTCGGCCGGTCGGGTCAGCAGGCCGAGCCGGTCGCGCAGTTCCACATGGCCCCCGGCGAGTTTGGCGGCCGTCGGCGGCAGGTCGTGCGTGGTGACGGTGGCCAGGCAGTCGGCCCGCCAGGCCTGCGGGGCGAGCGGACTCCCGCCGCCGTCCCAGTCCCGCTCGAACCAGAGCACCGATGTGCCGAGCACCCCGCGCCGGGCCAGCTCCTGACGGACCCGCGGCTCCACCGTCCCGAGGTCCTCGCCGATGACGAGCGCGCCCGCCCGGTGAGCCTCCAGGACGAGGATCGCCAGCATGGCCTCGCCGTCGTAGCTGACGTACGCCCCCTCCGCGGGCGGGGTCCCCTCCGGGATCCACCAGAGCCGGAACAGCCCCATCACGTGGTCGATCCGCAGGGCGCCCGCGTACCGGAACACCCCGCGCAGCAGCGACCGGAAGGGCGCGTAGCCGGTGGCGGCCAGTACGTCCGGGCGCCACGGGGGCAGCCCCCAGTCCTGGCCGCGCGCGTTGAAGGCGTCCGGCGGCGCGCCGACCGAGATGTGCCGGGCGTAGCAGGGGGAGCCGAAGACGTCGGAGCCCTGCGGGTGCACCCCGACGGCGAGGTCGTGGACGATGCCGACCGTCATGCCGGCCTCGCGGGCGGCCCGCTGCGCCGCAGCGAGCTGGCCGTCCGTCAGCCAGACCAGCCAGCGGTGGAAATCGCTCCGCTCCTTCGGGTCCTCCTCCCCCGCGTGCCCGGCGCACCAGGCGGCGTGCACATCCAGCGGAGCGCCCTGTTCGGCGCAGAACGCCCGGTAGGCGGCTTCGCGTTCGGGCGTGCGCGGGACGGCGTACAGCAGTTCCAGGGCGGACCGCTTGAGCTCCCAGACCGCGTCCCGGTCGATCAGCGCGCCCTTCTCCAGGACCTGGCGGCGCAGCTCACCGCCGCGCGAGGCGAGGTCGTCGAGCGCCCGGCGGTCGGGGCAGTCGGCGTACTCGGGAACGTCCTCGATCCGCAGGTGCACGGGGTCCGGGAAGCGCCGCGAGGAGGGCCGGTACGGGGAGGGGTCGGTCGGGTCCCCGGGCACGGCCGCGTGCAGCGGATTGACCTGGATGAACCCGGCGCCGTGGGTGCGGCCCGCCCAGCGGGCCAGTTCCGCGAGGTCTCCGAGGTCGCCCATGCCCCAGGAGCGCTCGGAGAGCAGGGAGTAGAGCTGCACGAGCAGCCCGTGGGCCCGCTCGGGCGCGGCCGGCGCCCGCCGCGGGGCCACGACCAGGGTGGCCTCGGCGGTGCGCCCGTCGGGGGCCTCGGCGGTGAGCCGGTGGACGCCGAGGGGCAGCCCGGGGCCCCACGCGAGCACCGCACCCGTCTCCTCCTCCGCCACCCGCACCCGGGTGCCCGGCGGCAGCACGGCGGGTTCCGGGGCCACGGGCTCCCCCTGCCAGAGCACCACCGTGGGCGGCAGCAGCCGCCCGGCCGCCTCCCGTGCGGCCTCGGCGCCGGCCCGGATGCTTCCGGCGTCGTCGGTGACCACCCCCAGCACGGCGAGGACCGCCTTGACGGTGGCCTCCGGCACCGGGACAGTGACGTCGGCGGCGGGCCGGTAGTCGGTGGCGACGCCGTACTGGGCAGCGAGCCGGGCCAGGTCGTCCATCTGCGGGCGCTCCTTCGTGCGTGCGGGCATGAGGGCATGAGGATGTGTCAGAAGAGTGGTGCACGGGGGTCGGACGCCGCCGGGGAACACCGCGTCCATACCCACTCGGAGGCACCGCATTCCTGGCACATCCGGGGCAGATCACCCACTCACATTGACACTCCAGCCGCACGGATGGTGGGCTCAAGCTCATTCGTACGAGTGGGGGACGTCTCGCGACGAGGAGGCTCGGTGCAGCTCAGGGGCAGGAGGCGGACCACCGCCGTCGCTGTGGCGGTGATCGGTACGCTGCTGGGCGGCGCCGTGGCCTCCGCGCCACCCGGGAGCCTCGCGGCGCCCTCCGTACCGACCGGACCCGGCCGTGTGCCGGCCTCCGGCATCGCCGTCGGGGGGCCCGCGCTGGACCCCGGCGCCGACACCCCCCGGGCGGCCTCCGAGGGGCCCGCCGTATGGCCCCGGCCGCAGTCGATGACCGCCGATCCGGCGCGCGAGCTGCCGCTGGGCGCCGAGGCCGTACTCGTCGCACCGGCCGACGCCGATCCGTACGCCGTCCAGGTGGTGCGGGACGCCCTGCGCGCGGCGGGCGTACGGACCGTCCACGAGCAGGCCCCCGGGACGCCGCTGCCCGTGCGCGGCACCCTCGTACGGCTCCAGGAGCCGGGCGCGGAGGAGGCGCTGCGGGCGCTCGGCGCGAGCGCCCCGGCGGACCTGCCGGCCGGGGGCTACCGGCTGGGCGTGGGCCGCCACGCGGGCCGGGACACGATCGCGCTGTCCGGAGTCGGGGAGGACGGGCTGTTCCACGCGGCGCAGACGCTGCGCCAAGTGCTCGCGGCGGGCGGCGGGAAGGTGCCCGGAGTACTGGTGCGGGACTGGCCGGCCGCCCCGGTGCGCGGGATCACCGAGGGCTTCTACGGACAGCCGTGGACCCGGGAACAGCGCCTCGCCCAGGTGGACTTCATGGGCCGCACCAAGCAGAACCGGCTGCTGCTCGCGCCCGGCGACGACCCGTACCGCACGACCGCCTGGCGCCAGGACTACCCGCAGGCGCAGCAGGAGGATTTCCGCGCACTGGCCGAACGGGCCCGCGCCAACCGGATAGTCCTGGCCTGGGCGGTGACGCCCGGGCAGTCGATGTGCCTGGCCTCGGAGGCCGACCGGGCGGCGCTCACCCGCAAGCTGGACGCGATGTGGGACCTCGGTTTCCGCGCCTTCCAGGTGCAGTTCCAGGACGTCAGCTACACCGAGTGGGGCTGCAAGGCCGACCGGGACCGGTACGGGAAGGGCCCGGCGGCGGCCGCGAAGGCGCACGCGGAGGTCGCGGGCCATGTCGCGGCGCACCTGGCCGCCCGGTACCCGGGGGCGCCCGCGCTCTCGCTGCTGCCGACGGAGTACTACCAGGAGGGCGCCACCGCCTACCGGACCGCCCTGGCGGGCGCGCTGGACCCGCGGGTGGAGGTGGCCTGGACGGGTGTGGGCGTGGTCCCTCAGACGATCACGGGCAAGGACCTGGCCGGGGCGCGCTCCGCCCTGGGGCACCCCCTGATCACCATGGACAACTACCCGGTGAACGACTGGGATCCGGGCCGGATCTTCCTCGGCCCGTACACGGGCCGCGAACCGGCGGTGGTGGGCGGCTCGGCGGCGCTGCTGGCCAACGCCATGCCGCAGGGCACCCTGTCCCGTATCCCGCTGTTCACGGCCGCCGACTTCGCATGGAACCCGCGCGGCTACCGGGCCGGCGAGTCCTGGGCCGCGGCGGTGCGCGACCTGGCGGGCGCCGATCCGCGCACGCGCGAGGCGGTGGCGGCACTGGCCGGGAACACCGCGTCGTCGGGGCTGGGGCAGGAGGAGTCGGCGTACCTGAAGCCGCTGGTCGAGCAGTTCTGGCGGGCCCGCGCCGCGGGCGACCCGGCTGCCGGAACGGCGCTGCGCAGGGCGTTCGCCGTCCTGCGCGAGGCCCCGGGCCGGCTGCCGGCCCTGTCCGGCGAGGCCGGGCCCTGGCTGGAGCGCCTGTCGCGCTACGGGGCGGCGGCCGAGCTGGCGGTGGACGTCCTGCAGGCCCAGGCCCGCGGGGACGGGGCAGCCGCCTGGCAGGCCTCCCGCGCCCTGGCCGAGGCCCGCGAGGCGCTGGCGGAGCAGGGCACGGCCCAGGTGGACAAGGCGGTACTGGATCCCTTCCTCGCGAAGGCGGCGTCGGAGGCCGATGCCTGGACCGGGGTCACCCGCAGGACCGGCACGGTCACCAAGGAGGCCGAGGCCTGGACCGTACGGCTGGAGGCCCCGCGCCCGGTGTCGGCGGTGACGGTGATGACCGAGCCGCTCCCGGCGGGGGCGCGGGGCGCCGTGGTGGAGGCCCACGTACCCGGCGAGGGCTGGCGCAAGGTCGCCGACGCCGCCGCCGCGGGCTGGACCCAGGTGGACACGGCGGGGCTGAGGGCGGACGCGGTACGGCTGTCCTGGGCCGGGGCCGAGTCGGCACCGGCGGTGCACCAGGTGGTGCCGTGGTTCGCGGACGGCCCGCGGGCCCGCTTCGAACTGGCGGACCGGGCCGCGGTGGACGCCGAGATCGGCGGCGCCGCGCAGCGGGTCACGGCGCAGCTGTCGGCCCTGGGCCCGGGCGAGGTCCGCGGGCCGCTGTCGGCGCGGCCGCCGGCGGGCATCGTGGTCCGCCTTCCGCAGACCGCGGTGGTCCCGCGCGGCGGCCAGGCGTCGATCCCGCTGGAGGTCAGCGTCGCCCCGGGCACCGCGCCGGGCAGCTACCAGGTGCCGGTGACCTTCGACGGGGAGTCACGCACCCTGACCGTGCGTGCGGTGGCCCGTACCGGCGGCCCGGACCTCCTGCGCACCGCGCGGGCGACCTCGTCGGCGAACGAGACCGCCGATTTCCCGGCTCCGGCGGCGGTGGACGGCTCGGCGACGACGCGCTGGTCCTCACCGGCGGTGGACGGTGCGTGGTGGCAGGCCGAGCTGCGCGCCCCGGCGCGGGTGGGCCGGGTGGAGCTCCACTGGCAGGACGCGTACCCCTCGGCGTACCGGGTGGAGACCTCCGCGGACGGGGTGACCTGGCGCCCGGGGGCAGCCGTCTCCGCCTCCCGCGGCGGCCGCGAGTCCCTCCGGCTGGACGCCCCGGACACCCGCTTCGTGCGGATCACGTGCGAAACCCGCGCGACGCGCTACGGCTGCTCCCTCTGGTCGGCGGAAGCCTACGCAGTCACCCCGTAGCCCCCGCCCCACTCGACCCCGCTCCCCCAGCCCCGCCGGCGTTCGAGGCGCGGGGCCGGGGGCGGAGCCCCGCTCTTCCAGCCCCGCCGGCGTTTGAGGCGCGGGGTCCGGGGCGGAGCCCCGTGGAGGCCGGGCCGCAGGTTCCCCACCGGGCGCGACCCCGGACGGAACCTGCGGCCCTGTGGAAGCTAGCCGGCCGCCACCCCGATCCGCTCCAGCGCGTCCTGCGCCCCGTACGGCTGGAGGTACGGCATCCAGCGCGGATCCCGGTGGCCCGTACCGATGATCCGCCACGCCAGCCCGGACGGCGGCGCCGGCTGATGACGCAGGCGCCAGCCGAGTTCCAGCAGGTGCCGGTCGGCCTTGACGTGGTTGCAGCGGCGGCACGCGGCGACGACGTTGTCCCAGGCGTGCTGGCCGCCCCGGCTGCGCGGAATGACATGGTCGACGCTGGTGGCGACGGCCCCGCAGTACATGCAGCGGCCGCCGTCCCGCGCGAACAGTGCGCGCCGGGTGAGTGGAACGGGCCCCCGGTAGGGGACCCGCACGAAGCGCTTGAGCCGTACCACGCTGGGCGCGGGGACGACCCTTGTCGCGCTGTGCAGATAGGCGCCGGATTCCTCCAGGGAGACTGCTTTGTTCTCCAGGACGAGGACGAGCGCGCGGCGGAGCGGTACGACGCCGAGGGGCTCGTACGACGCGTTGAGGACCAGGACGTGCGGCACGGACTGCCTCCTTGTACGCCGGCGGCGCGTGGCTCGCGCCGGGACGATCTGCTCTCCAGTCTCTCCTTACGGCTGGTCGAAACGCCACCACGCGCCCGTAACGGGTCCGAGGTGTTTTCAACCACACTCAGTCATCCCCAGGTGAGTCTGGTCTCTCCCTCGAACACGGCACCAAGGTGAAGGGATTGCCCCGTTAGTGTGGTTGGTCTGCCCCGCATACCCCCGGTTCCGTCCGGGGGTACCCCCGGTTCCGCGGGCAGACCGCTACACCTGGAGGTTCCCGTCGTGCCCTGGCCCGCCGCTCTGCTGCCGCAGGCAGCCGAAGTTCCGGACGCGCCCGAATCGGTCAAGGAGGCGCAGGCGAGCGTCACCGAGGCCGCCAGCTTCATCGAGCAGAACTGGGCCACCTGGCTGAGCATCGGCCTGCGGATCCTGCTCATCGTCGTGATAGCGGCAGTCATCCGCTCGGCGGTCCGCAAGGCCCTGACCAAGCTCATAAACCGGATGAACAGCAGCGCCGAGGCCGTGGAGGGCACCGCGCTGGGCGGCCTGTTGGTCAATGCCGAGCGGCGGCGCCAGCGTTCGGAGGCGATCGGCTCGGTGCTCCGGTCGGTGGCCTCGTTCCTCATCCTCGGCACGGCCGCGCTGATGGTCCTGGCCGCCCTGAAGATCGATCTGGCCCCGCTGCTGGCGAGTGCCGGTGTGGCCGGTGTGGCGATCGGTTTCGGCGCCCGGAACCTGGTGACGGACTTCCTGTCCGGCGTCTTCATGATCATGGAGGACCAGTACGGCGTCGGCGACAAGATCGACGCGGGTGTGGCCTCGGGCGAGGTCATAGAGGTCGGACTGCGCGTGACCAAGCTCCGCGGCGACAACGGTGAGATCTGGTACGTCCGCAACGGGGAGATCAAGCGCATCGGCAACCTCAGCCAGGGCTGGGCGACCGCGGGCGTGGACGTGCAGGTCAAGCCCTCGGAGAACCTGGCCAGGATCCGCGAGGTGGTCAAGGAGGTAGCCGACTCCATGGCCAAGGAGTCCCCGTGGGACGAGCGCCTGTGGGGTCCGGTGGAGGTACTGGGCCTGGACGAGGTGCTGCTCGCCTCGATGACCGTGAAGGTGTCCGCCAAGACCATGCCCGGCCAGCAGTTCGCGGTGGAGCGGGAGCTGCGCTGGCGGATCAAGGAGGCCTTCGACGCCGCGGGCATCCGGATCATCGGCGGCATGCCGGCCGCCGACGAGGACGAGGAGACCCCGGCGGACCCGTCGGCCTCGGTCGCCGCGCCGTCCGCCCTGTCGAACCCGGCCTCACCGCAGTCGCTCGCCACCGCCCCGATCCCGCCGCCGGCCGGCCCCCGAATCACCAAGTAGCCGCAGCACGCCGCACGAGCACCGCACGAGCACCCGCCGCCCCGCAGGTCATTGCCGAAATGGCAGAGCCTGCGGGGCAGCGGCATTGACACAGTTCAACAGGTGATAGGAAACTTACCTAACAGATCACCTCGGTGAGGGAGAGCCGCTCGATGCCCGCCGCCACGCCCGGAACGCCCAGCCTGTTGCGCGCCATGAACGACCGGGCCGCACTCGAACTCATGCTGACGCACGGCCCGCTCTCCCGGACCCGTATCGGGCACCTGACCGGGCTGTCCAAGCCCACCGCCTCCCAGTTGCTGGCCCGTCTGGAAGCGGTCGGACTCGTCGTCGCCACCGGCACCGACGGCGGCCGCCCCGGCCCCAGCGCCCAGCTCTACGCGATCAACCCGCGGGCCGCGTACGTCGGCGGCCTCGACGTCACCCCGGAGCGGGTACTGGCGGCCGTCGCCGACATCACGGGCACGGTCGTCGCCACCCACGAGGTCCCCTACACCGAGGGCGCCGAGGCCGTCGACCAGGTGACCGAGGCCCTCGGGGAGGCCGTCAAGGCCGCCGGGCTGCACCGCTCCGACCTGCGGCGGGTGGTCATCGGCACCCCGGGCGCCTTCGACCCGCAGACCGGCCGGCTGCGCTACGCCAGCCACCTCCCCGGCTGGCACTCCCCCACCCTCCTGGAGGACCTGGCGGCGGCCCTGCCGATGCCCGTCGAGTACGAGAACGACGTCAATCTCGCCGCCGTCGCCGAACAACGGCTCGGCGCCGCCCGCGGCCACGAGGACTTCGTCCTGCTGTGGAACGAGGAGGGCCTCGGCGCCGCGCTGGTGCTGGGCGGCCGGCTGCACCGCGGCTGGACCGGCGGCGCGGGCGAGGTGGGCTTCCTGCCCGTGCCGGGCCGCCCCCTGGTCCGGCAGGTCACCCGGGCCAACTCCGGCGGGTACCAGGAGCTGGCCGGAGTGGAGGGACTGCCCCGGCTCGCCGCGGAACTGGGCGTCGAAGCCGCGGCCGCGCCCGGTGCGGCCGATGCGTCCGCGGCCCCCGCCCCGGGCCCGGCCGCGTCCGGGGCCCCGCACGGCCCGGAGGTCGCCGCCGCCGTCGCCCTGCTCACGCGGGCCGCCGCCGCGCCCGAAGGGGCGAACCTGAGCTTCCTCCAGTCGTACGCCACCGCGCTCGCCACCGGTCTCGCCTCGGTGGTCGCCGTACTGGACCCGGAGATCGTGGTCCTGTCCGGGGCCGCGATCAGCGCGGGCGGCGAGCCGCTGCGCGCCCTGCTGGAGGCAGAGCTCGCCGAACTGGCTCCCTCCCGGCCCCGGCTGGTCCCCGGCGAGGTACGGGAACGCGCGGTCCTGCACGGGGCGCTGGAGAGCGCGCTGGTCGCCACCCGGGACGAAGTGTTCGACACCTCCGGCTGATCCCGCGCGCACCCCGCGCACCCGCACCACTCACACCGGCCACACCCCTCGCACCCCTCGCACCCCTCGCACCGCCACGCTCCACCCCACAGGCACCCCCACGGAAGTTCCTCCCGCAGAGAGCGAGCCCCGCCATGCCCAGAACCGGTCGAACCGCACGCCTGACCACCGCAACCGCCCTCCTCGCGGCGATATCCGCCCTCGCCACGGCCTGTACCGGCCAGAGCGCGGACACCGCCTCCGACGACCCGAAGGCGGACGTCACCCTCAACTTCTGGCACGGCTGGTCCGCGCCGAGCGAGGCCAAGGCGATCGAGGACAACATCGCCCGGTTCGAGAAGGCGCACCCGAACATCAAGGTCAAGGTCACCGGCAACATGACCGACGACAAGATCAACCAGGCGCTGCGCGCGGGCGGGGACAAGGCCCCCGACGTGGTCTCCTCCTTCACCACCGACAGCGTGGGCAAGTTCTGCAACTCCCGCGCCTTCGCCGACCTGAACCCCTTCCTCGCGAAGTCCGGGGTGGACAAGACGAAGGTCTTCCCCAAGACCCTGCTGGAGTACACGGAGTTCAACGGCAACCAGTGCACGCTGCCGCTGCTCAACGACGCGTACGGGCTCGTCTACAACAAGACCGCCTTCGCGGCCGCCGGCATCACCGAACCCCCGAAGACCTGGAGCCAGTTCGTCGAGGTCGCGCAGAGGCTGACCAAGCCCAAGGGCGACTCGTACGAGCAGGTCGGCCTGATGCCCACCTTCCACGGCTACGAGACCACCCCCATGCGGCTCGCCGCCCAGTGGAGCCCCACCTACTTCGCCGCCGACGGCAGCTCCAACCTGGCCGGGGACCCGGCCTTCGCGAAGATGCTGACCGCGCAGAAGGACCTGGTGGCAAAGCTCGGCGGCTACGAGAAGCTGGAGCGCTTCCGCAACACCTTCGGTGACGAGTGGGGCGCCGAACACCCCTTCCACACAGGCCAGGTGGCCATGCAGGTCGACGGCGAGTGGCGCGCGCCGATGGCCAAGGAGGCCGGCGTCACCTTCGAGATCGGCACCGCGCCGCTGCCCGTCCCCGACGATCAGCTCGCCGACTACGGCAAGGGCTACCTCTCCGGCACGATCATGGGCATCGCCGCGGGCAGCGCGAAGCAGAACGCCGCCTGGGAGCTGGTCAAGTACATGACCACCGACACCGAGGCGGTGGTGGCCTTCGCCAACGCCATCCACAACGTGCCGTCCACGCTCGCCGCCCTGGAGTCCCCGGACCTCCAGGTGACTCCGGAGTTCAAGACGTTCCTCGACATCGCCCGGCACCCGAAGTCCAGCACCACCCCGGCCAAGGCCGACGGCGGCACCTACCAGCTGACCTTCACGGACTTCGCTTACGCCGTCGAGAAGGGCGATGTCAGCGACATCCCGGCCGGTCTCGCCAGGACCGACCAGCAGATCGACACGGACATCGCGAAGGCGAAGTAGCCCGATGCCCGCCGCCCACCCCCTGCGATCGAAGCAGCGGCGCTCCGCCCTGCGGACCGCGGCCTTCATGTCCCCCTGGCTGATCGGCTTCTCGGTCTTCTTCGTCTACCCGCTGCTGTCCACCGTGTACTTCTCCTTCACCCGGTACGACGGCTTCCGGCAGCCCTCCTTCAACGGCCTGGACAACTGGAGCTACGTCTTCTCGGACTATCCGCTGTTCTGGCCGGCGATGCGCAACACACTGTGGCTGGTCCTGGTGATGGTGACCTGCCGGGTCGCCTTCGGCCTCGGCATCGGCCTGCTCATCACGAAGATCAAGACGGCGACCGGGGTCTTCCGGACCCTGTTCTACCTGCCGTACCTGGCCCCGCCGGTCGCCGCGACCCTGGCCTTCGTCTTCCTGCTGAACCCCGGCACCGGCCCCGTCAACACCCTGCTGGACGCGGTGGGGCTGCCCACCCCCGGCTGGTTCACCGACGCCGACTGGTCCAAGCCGGCGCTGACCGCCCTCGCGCTGTGGGGGGTGGGCGACCTGATGGTCATCTTCATGGCCGCACTGCTCGACGTACCGAAGGAGCAGTACGAGGCCGCCGAGCTGGACGGGGCCGGTGCCTGGGCGCGGTTCCGGCACATCACCCTGCCCAACATCTCGCCGATCATCATGTTCGCGGTGGTCACCGGCGTCATCCAGGCCATGCAGTACTACGCCCAGCCGCTGGTGGCGGGGAAGGTCGCGGCCGGTGTGATCGGCGGCTCGGGCCAGCAGTTCGAGCCGGGCTACCCCGACAAGTCCACCCTGACCCTGCCGCAGCTCGTCTACAACCTCGGGTTCCAGCGCTTCGACTACGGCACCGCGTGTGTCGTCGCGCTCGTCCTGTTCGCCCTCTCCATGGCCTTCACCGCGCTCCTGATGCGGCGCCGTGGCGGTCTGATCGGAGCAGGTGAATGAGTACGCGCACGCACAGCGGCGGCAGCGGTGACAACGGCAGCAGCAGCAGCCGGAGATCGTCCCGGGCGGTCCTGCACTGGGTCGGGGTGCACTCGCTCGGCGTGGCCGCCGCCCTCTTCTTCGTCCTCCCCTTCGTCTTCCTCCTCCTCACCTCCCTGATGGGCGACCGGCAGGCACTGACCCGCGACCTGTGGCCCCACACCTGGGAATGGGGCAACTACGCGAAGGTCTGGCACACCCCGGGCTTCCTGACCTGGTGGCGCAACACGCTCCTGTACGCAGGACTCGGCACCCTGTTGACCGTGGTCTCCTCCGTGCCCGTCGCGTACGCGCTCGCCAAGTTCCGCTTCCGCGGCCGGCGGCTCTCGCTGCTGCTCGTGATCGCCATGATGATGCTGCCGCCGCAGGTGGTGGTCATCCCCATGTACCTCTTCTGGGCCAAGCAGCTCGACCTGTCCGGCACCCTGTGGCCGCTGATCGTCCCGATGGCCTTCGGCGACGCCTTCTCCATCTTCCTGCTCCGCCAGTTCCTGCTGACCATCCCCGACGAGTACCTGGACGCGGCCCGCGTCGACGGCTGCGGCGAGGTGCGCACCCTGCTGCGCGTGGTCCTGCCGATGGCCCGGCCCGGGATCGCCGCCGTCGCGCTCTTCCAGTTCTTCTCCGCCTGGAACGACTACTTCGGCCCGCAGATCTACGCCTCCGACAACCCGGCCGCCTGGACCCTCAGTTACGGACTGGAGTCCTTCAAGGGAGCGCACCACACCAACTGGAACCTGACCATGGCCGCGACCGTACTGGTCATGGCACCGGTGATCGTCCTCTTCTTCTTCGCCCAGAAGGCGTTCGTCGAGGGAGTCACCCTGACCGGCGTGAAAGGCTGAAGACGATGAAACTCGCAGTGGTGGGCGGCGGTTCCACCTACACCCCCGAACTGATCGACGGATTCGCGCGGCTGCGCGACACCCTGCCCGTCAGCGAGCTCGTCCTGATCGACCCGGCCGCCGAACGGCTGGAGCTGATCGGCGGCCTGGCCCGGCGGATCTTCGCCCGGCAGGGTCACCCGGGCCGCATCACCACCACCTCCGACCTCGACGCGGGCATCGCCGGGGCGGACGCGGTCCTGCTCCAGCTGCGCATCGGCGGGCAGGCCGCCCGGCTGCAGGACGAGACCTGGCCGCTGGAGTGCGGCTGTGTCGGGCAGGAGACCACGGGCGCGGGCGGGCTCGCCAAGGCGCTGCGCACCGTCCCGGTGGTCCTCGACATCGCCGACCGGGTCCGGCGGACGAACCCGGACGCGTGGATCATCGACTTCACCAACCCGGTCGGGATCGTCACCCGGGCCCTCCTGCAGGCCGGGCACAAGGCCGTCGGGCTGTGCAACGTCGCCATCGGCCTCCAGCGGAAATTCGCGGCGCTGCTGGACCTGGCGCCGGCCGACATCCACCTGGACCACGTGGGCCTCAACCACCTCACCTGGGAGCTGGGCGTACGCCGGGGCGGCCCGGACGGCGAGGACCTGCTGGCGACCCTGCTCGCCGAGCACGGCGAGGCCGTCGCCGGGGACCTGCGGCTGCCCCGGGCGGTGCTGGACCGGCTCGGCGTCGTGCCCTCGTACTACCTGCGCTACTTCTACGCCCACGACGAGGTCGTCCGGGAGCTCGGGACCAAGCCCTCGCGGGCGGCCGAGGTCGCCGCGATGGAGCGTGAACTGCTCGCCCTGTACGGGGATCCCGCGCTCGACGAGAAGCCGGCCCTGCTGGCGAAGCGGGGCGGCGCCTTCTACTCCGAGGCGGCCGTGGACCTGGCCGCCTCCCTGCTGGGCGACGGCAGCCCGGCCGTGCAGGTGGTCAACACGTACAACAACGGCACCCTGCCCTTCCTGCCGGACGACGCGGTCATCGAGGTCCAGGCCCGCGTCGACGGCTCGGGCGCGGCTCCGCTGGCGGTGCCGCGGCTGGACCCGCTCTTCGCCGGGCTGATCTCGCACGTGAGCGCCTACGAGGACCTCGCGCTGGACGCGGCGCTGCGCGGCGGGCGCGAGCGGGTGTTCAAGGCACTGCTGGCGCACCCGCTGGTCGGGCAGTTCGAGCTGGCCGAGGGGCTGACCGACCGGCTGCTCGCCCACAACAAGGAGCACCTGCCATGGGCGTGACCCTCCCCTCGGTGCTGGCCATCGACGCGGGCAACAGCAAGACGGACGTGGCGCTCCTCGCCCCGGACGGCTCGGTGCTGTGCTCCGGCCGGGCCGGGGGTTTCCAGCCTCCGCGGACGGGGGTTGCGGCGGCCGTCGACGTGCTCGCCGAGGCGATGGCCGACGCCGGACTGAGCGCCGACCGCGCGGCCGGACCGTGGGCCGAGCGGGTGTCGGCGTGCCTGGCCAACGCCGACTTCGCCGTGGAGGAGGAGGAACTGGCGCGCGAGATCGAGGGCCGCAACTGGGGCCGCGCGACGGCGGTGCACAACGACACCTTCGCGCTGCTGCGCTCCGGGATGCCGACGGGGGCCGACCCGTGCGGTGTCGCGGTGGTGTGCGGGGCGGGCATCAACTGCGTGGGGATGACCCCGGACGGGCGGACCGCACGCTTCCCCGCGATCGGCCGGATCTCCGGCGACTGGGGAGGCGGGGGCGGACTCGCCAAGGAGGCCCTGTGGTTCGCGGCCCGGGCCGAGGACGGCCGGGGCGGGCCGACGGAGCTGGCCCGGGCACTGCCCGCGCACCTCGGCCACGCTTCGATGGCCTCGCTGATCGAGGCGATGCACCTGGGCCGGGTGCCGCACGAGCGGCGCCACGAGCTGGCGCCGGTGCTGTTCGCTGTGGCGGCGGCCGGTGACCCGGTGGCCCTCTCACTGGTGCACCGGCAGGCGGACGAGGTCGTGGCGATGGCGTCGGTGGCACTGGACCGCCTGGGCCTGCTGGGGCAGGAGGTGCCGGTGGTGCTGGGCGGCAGCGTGCTGACGGCCGGCCACCCGCAGCTGGACGACCGGATCGCGGCGGGTCTCGCCCGCCGGGCCCCGCGCGCCCGGATCTCCGTGATCACGGCGCCGCCGGTGCTGGGCGCCGGACTGCTCGGCCTCGACGCGCTCGGGGCCCCGCACGGGGCGTACGAAAAACTCCGTGCTCATTTCGGGTGAACCCGCCCCGGAAGTCCTCCGGTCTGGAACCGTGGCGCACGTGCGGACGTATTGACGGTGAAGGGGCGACGAAAGGCACCCCCGGGGGCGGATCGCCCCGGATCCAGCACCGGGTGCTGT
The DNA here is from genome assembly GCF_045161815.1 of Streptomyces avidinii. Taxonomy (NCBI): domain Bacteria; kingdom Bacillati; phylum Actinomycetota; class Actinomycetes; order Kitasatosporales; family Streptomycetaceae; genus Streptomyces; species Streptomyces avidinii. Next base: position 5,666,157 of record NZ_CP108863.1, on the reverse strand, counting down.
GGTCGACCGGCACTACGGCCATACTGCTGCGCAGGGGGTACCTCCCAGCGTCGGCTGGGGGACGACAGGACCGAGGGGGAGGTCACGGTGGCGATCACATCACGCGCGCCCGCGCCCGGGGGCGGTGTTTCCGTGCCGCCCGCCGGGCCGTCGGTGCCACCGCCCGGCGGACCGCCGCGCGGCACCGCCTGGGCCGAGGGCGTCGAGCGGCTGCGCGAGGCGGCGACCACCGAGCCGGGCCGGCTGCGCATCATCGGCGCGGTACTGGCCGCCCTGATCGTGCTGTTCGGCACGGTGAGCGTCTGGGAGATCTCCGACCGGGCCGCGGCCGCCGATGACGTGGTGGGCCGCAGCCAGCCGCTGAGCGCGGACGCGGCGAGCATCTACCGCTCCCTGGCGGACGCCGACACCACCTCCTCCAGCGGGTTCCTGCTGGGCGCCCAGGAGCCGCGCGAGGTCCGCCAGCGGTACGAGAAGGACATCGCCAACGCCTCCAGGCTGCTGGTGAGCGCGGCCGCCAACACCGGCGGCAACGAGGACTCCCGCAAGCAGATCACCCTGCTGAGCGAGCAGCTCCCGCGCTACACCGGCCTGGTCGAGCAGGCCCGGGCCACCAATCGGCAGGGCCTGCCGCTGGGCGGCGCCTACCTCCGCTACGCCAACGAGCAGATGACCACCCAACTGCTGCCCGCCGCGCAGCGCCTGTACGAGTCGGAGACCAAGCGGCTCTACACGGACCACGACGACGCCCGGTCCTGGCCACTGGCCTCGATCGGTCTGGGCCTGCTCGCGGTCGCCGCCCTGGTGTGGGCGCAGCGCCGCAACTACCGGCACACGAACCGGGTGCTCAACCACGGACTGGTGGCCGCGACGGCCGCGTCGGTGGTGGTCCTGCTGTGGCTGGCCGTGGGGCATACGGTGGCGCGGTCCTCGCTGAACGAGGCCCGGGTCGACGGGCAGGAGTCCATGAAGGTGCTCAATGACGCGCGGATCGCCTCCCTCCAGGCGCGGGCGGGTGAGAACCTGACCCTGATCGCGCGGGGCGCCGTACTGGCCGAGGACAAGAAGTCCGACAAGTACGACGTGGACTTCACCAACAACATGAAGCAGTTGGACGCCGGGCTGGCGACCGCGCTGCGGCTGGCCGACGACGAAGCCGGCCGGAGCCCCGTCAGCCGGGCCGTGGACGGCGTGAAGCAGTGGCAGCAGCGGCACACCGCGGCCCGGGAGGCGGACTTGAAGGGGGACTACGAGGCCGCGCTGCCCCAGGTCGTCGGGGACGACGAGCACAAGGAGAGCAGCGGCGCCGCCTTCGACACGGTGGACGCCTCCCTGGAGCAGGCCGTCGCCCACGAGCAGCGGGAATTCACCCGGGCGGCCGGGGACGGCCTCGGGGCGCTGAGCGGTCTGGTGACCGGCTCCGCGGCCCTGGTGGTCATCGGCGCGGCAGCGGCTCTGCTCGGCATCGGGCGCAGGCTTTCGGAGTACAGGTGAGCGCGATGCGGATACGAGCCGGGCGGGCCGCCGAAGGTCACGAGAACCACGAGAACCACGCTGGTCCCGAGGGTCCGGAGGCGGCTCCGGCCGCCGTGTCCGGGATCCGCCGCGCGGCACGCCGGCTGCGCGGCTGGGGCGGGGTGAGCGCGATGGCCGTCGCCTGCGCGACGACCGCCGCCGTCGTCCTGCTGCCGCTGGCGCACGCGACGCCCGACACCGGCCGGCCGGTGGTCCGCCGGCCCGCCTCGATGGCCGCGGCCCCGGCCGCACCGTGGGTCCCCACCGACACCTGCCAGGACCCCGAGGCCAGCCTGCGCCCCGCCGAGGTGGACGGGGCGACCATCGCCCGCATCAAGGCGGCGGGCAAGCTCGTCGCCGGTGTGGACCAGAACAGCTTCCGCTGGGGCTACCGCAACCAGACGGCCGAGGGCAGCCGCCTCGACGGCTTCGACATCGACCTGGTGAAGGCCATCGCCAAGGACATCCTGGGCGACGAGAACGCGGTCATCTACCGGGCCATCCCCACCAGTCAGCGCATCCCCGCCCTCCAGGAGGGGCGCGTGGACGTCGTCGTGCGAACCATGACCATCAACTGCAAGCGGCTGGAGGACGTCGCCTTCTCGACGGCCTACTTCGAGGCGGGGCAGCAGGTGCTGGCACCCAAGGGCTCGCCGATCACCGGCTACGACACCTCCCTGAAGGACCGGCGGATCTGTTTCGCGGCCGGCTCCACCGCGGAGGCGGCCCTGAAGGCCCAGGCGTACGGCTCGGTGCCGGTCACCGTCGCCAACCAGCTGGACTGCCTGGTCCGGCTCCAGCTGGGCGAGGTCGACGGCATCATCACCGACAACGCCCTCGCGGCCGGCCAGGCCGCCCAGGACCCCTCCGTACAGCTGGTGGGCTCCCCCTTCACCCGTGAGTTCTACGGGGTGGCGATGAACAAGGACGCCTCGGACCTGGTCCGCAGGGTCAACAAGGTGCTGGAGAACTACCGCGCGGGCGGCGGTGAGAGCCCGTGGATGAAGGCGTACCTCAAGCACCTGCAGCCCGTGCTGCCCGGCGTGACCGCGCCCCCCGCGCCCAAGTACCGGGACGGCTGAGGTCCGTGACGGTTTCGGAAACGGGACCGGGCGCGGGGCAGGATACGAGGACGGACACGGAGGCGGCAGCGGAAGCGGAGGCACAGTCGGTGGAGGTGGGGTCTGCAGTGATGGACCGGGACGACGTCGACCGCGCCCTGGCCAGGCTGGGCGCGGAGCACGAGGCCGTCGAGACCTCGCTGCTCGCCCTCCAGGACCACGCCGGGCGCCGGCTGCTGGAGGGCGCCGCGCTGACCGGGACCACCAAGGACCGGTGGACGGCCGCCGACGCGGACATCACCCGCCTGTGGACCTACTTCGACGCCTACAGCGGGGCCCTGACCGCCGCCCGGGCGGTACGGGAGCGGCGCCGCTGGCCGAACCGCGAGGACCTCGTCGAACTGACCGAGCGGCTGCGCGGACCCGGAGTGCTGATCGCCGGGGCCGCCGCCGAGGGCGTCGCCCTGGCGGAACGGCTCTCACTCGCCGAACTGGTGGCCCGGATGAACGGCCTGTACGCGCGCTCGCTCGACGTGGTGGTCGCCGCCGACGCCGTGTGGTCGGCGCTGCCCGCCCGGATCGACCTGCTCGCGGCCGAGCTGCACCGCACCCGCTCGCTGGCCCATTCGGTGGGCGTGCGGCCGGGTGAGCACCCCTCGGGCGACGACCTGGAGGACATCACCGCCGAGCTGGCCGAGCTGCGCACGCAGGTGATCGCGGACCCGCTGGCCTTCTGGCTGCCGGCGGCGGGCAGCGCGGCGCCCGGCGGCGGCCGTCCGGACACCGGGCGCTACGACCGGGCCGCGCTCGCGCTGGAGGACGTACGCCGCGAGGTCGAGGCGGTGCTGGACGTACGGCAGGACGCCGAGCAGCGGCTGATCGCCCTGCGGGACGTGCTCTCGCGGGCCGACCGGACGCTGGCGGAGGCCCGGACCGCGCGCGGCGAGGTGCTGGCGAAGATCGCCGCGTCCGAGGTGCCCGCGGTGAGCGGCCCGCCCACGGTGCTCCAGGAGCAGCTCGCGGCGGCGGCCGAGCACCGGCGTCAGGCGCGCTGGCACCGGCTCTCGCCGTTGCTGGAATCGCTGGAGGAGCGTGCCGAGGAGGAACTGCGGCGGGCCCGTGAATCGTTGACCGCGGTGACGGCGCCGCTGGCCGTACGGGCCGAGCTGCGCGGGCGCCTCGACGCGTACAAGGCGAAGGTCGCCCGCCACGGACTGGCGGAGGACCCCCTGCTCATCGAGCGGTACGACGCCGCCCGGCGGATGCTGTGGAGCGCGCCCTGCGACCTGCGGGCCGCCGAGCAGGCCGTCCTGCGCTATCAGCAGGCGACGGCGGAGTCCTTGCCGGCGCCCCAGGACCGGCCCGGGCAACGACACCAGGAACAGCGGCCCGACGGGCCGGGGGAGGAGGACGCATGAGCCTGATCGGAACCGCGTGCGTTCGCCCCGGGTGCCCGGGGGCGTACGAGGACATGGGCGGCGGCGAGGTCTACTGCGACACCTGCGGGCTGGCGCCGATCGGCTCGATCGCGGCGGGCGCGGACGAGCTGGTGTCGCCGCCGACGGGGATGACGAGCGCGGCCCGCGGCTCGCTGGGATCCGGCGGGTCCCGGGGGTCGATGGGCTCGCAGGGTTCCCACGGCTCGGCGCGCTCCTCGGCCTCGGCGAGGTCCTCCCGGTCCTCGTCCTCGCGCCGCTCGGTGTCCGGGCGGCTGTCGCGCTCGGTGTCGGGGACGATGTCCACCCGGTCGGTGTCGGTGCGCAGTTCGGGCTCGGCGGCCTCGGGCCGCAGCCGGCTGGGGGCCGGGCTGGTCAACGTACCGGAAGTGCCGCGTCCGAATCCGTCGACGGCGGTCCTGGAGAACCCGGAGGTGCCGGAGCGCAAGCGGTTCTGCTCGCGCTCGGACTGCGGGGCCCCGGTGGGCCGCTCCAGGGGCGACCGGCCGGGCCGGACGGAAGGGTTCTGCACCAAGTGCGGGCACCCGTACTCCTTCGTGCCCAAGCTGCGCTCCGGTGATGTGGTGCGCGGCCAGTACGAGGTGCTGGGCTGCCTGGCGCACGGCGGCCTCGGCTGGGTGTACCTGGCGGTGGACCGGGCGGTCGCGGACCGGTGGGTGGTCCTCAAGGGCCTGCTGGACACCGGGGACCAGGACGCGATGGAGGCCGCGATCTCGGAGCGGCGCTTCCTCGCGGAGATCGAGCACTCCAACATCGTGCGGATCTACAACTTCGTGGAGCACCTGGACCAGCGGACCGGTTCGCTGGACGGGTACATCGTCATGGAGTACGTGGGCGGCAAGTCGCTCAAGGAGATCGCGAACGAGCGGCGCAGGCCGGACGGGCGGCGGGACCCGCTGCCGGTGGAACAGGCCTGCGCGTACGGCATCGAGGCGCTCGAGGCGCTCGGCCACCTGCACAGCAGGAACCTTCTGTACTGCGACTTCAAGGTCGACAACGCGATCCAGCAGCAGGACCAGCTGAAGCTGATCGACATGGGCGCGGTACGGCGGATGGACGACGAGGAGTCGGCCATCTACGGCACGGTGGGCTACCAGGCGCCGGAGGTCGCGGAGCTGGGCCCCTCGGTCGCCTCCGACTTGTACACGGTGGCGCGGACGCTGGCCGTGCTGACCTTCGACTTCCAGGGCTACACCAATGTGTTCGTGGATTCGCTGCCGGATCCGGAGCACATCGAGGTGTTCCGGCGCTACGAGTCCTTCTACCGGCTGCTGGTACGGGCGACCGACCCGGACCCCGGGCGGCGGTTCGCGTCCGCGCAGGAGATGGCCGACCAGCTGACGGGCGTGCTGCGGGAGGTGGTCGCGCTGCAGACGGGCCGGCCGCGGCCGCAGCTGTCGACCCTCTTCGGTCCGGAACTGCGGGTTCCGGACGCCCGGCTGTTCGCCGACGCGGACGACATCGTCGTCTCCCGGCTGGGCCACCGGGCGATCGCCTCGCGGCGCGGTGGCGGGCTGTTCGGGCTGATGGGCCGTGGCCCGGTCCCGGCGGGGACGCACGCACCCGGCGGCGCGGCCGGTGCTCCCGTGGCCGGTGCGCCCGCGACGGCCGTCCCCGCGGCCGCTTCAAGACCCGGGGCGGGGGTCCCGGTGGGCACTGCTCCGCTGGGCGCCGCCGCGGTGGGGGCGTTCGGGCCGCCGGGTCACGCGCCCGGCGCGGGTGCGCCGCTGCCGTCCCTCGGAACCACCGCCACGCACGTGACGGGCGCACCGGTGCCGGGGCCCCGGTCCGCGCCGCCCGCCCCGGTCCGGGGCGCGGGGGCACCACCCGCCCCCGTACCCCTCACCTCGCCGCCGCCCGCCGCGGGAGCGACCACGCTCGACCCGCGCGACACCGCGCTGGCCCTGCCGGTACCGCTGGTGGACGCGGGCGACCCGAACGCCGGGTTCCTGACCGGTCTGCTCGCCTCCGCGCCGGGCGACCTGTTGGGCGCGCTGAGCACGGCGCCGGCCGACTCGGCCGAATTGCGGCTGCGGGAGCTGCGGGCCCGCCTGGAACTGGGCGAACTGGCTGAGGCCGGACACACCCTGGCGGATCTGGAAGCACGGCATCCGGACGACTGGCGGGTGGTGTGGGCCCGCGGCATCGCCTCGCTGGCCACCGGTGACGACGAGATAGCGGCCCTGTCCTTCGACGCTATCTACGACGCCTTCCCGGGCGAGCCCGCGCCGAAGCTGGCCCTCGGGCTGTGCGCGGAGGTGCTCGGCCAGCTGGACAACGCCGCCGAGTACTACCGCCTCGTGTGGATCACCGACCCCGGGTTCGTCAGCGCGGCCTTCGGACTGGCCCGCGTCCAGTTGGCCGCCGGGGACCGGGACGCGGCCGTGCGCACGCTGGAATCCGTACCGGAGGCGTCCATCCACTACACCGCCGCGCGGGTGGCGGCCGTACGGGCACGTCTGCGCGACCGGTCTCCGCAGGAGCCGCTGCTGGCCGACCTGTCGGCGGCAGCCGACCAGGTGGAGGCCCTGCGGCGGTTCGGACTGGACCCGGAGCGGCAGGAGAGGCTCGCGACGGAAGTTCTGGGCTCGGCCCTGGACTGGGTACTGTCGGGTAGCCGGGGTTCCGACCCCGGTCGGACCTCGCTGCTCGGCAGTCAACTGGACGAGCGGGGCCTGCGCTTCGGACTGGAGCGCTCGTACCGCGTACTCGCACGGCTGGCGCGGCGTGGCGAGGAGAGGATCGAACTGGTGGAGCGGGCAAACCGTTTCCGTCCCCGGACGTGGGTGTGAGTGATGTCGATGCATCGGCTGTCGGGCTGCCCCAGCTGCGCGGAACCCCTGGAGGAGGGTGACCGCTTCTGCGGCGTCTGCGGCTGTGCCGTGAGCGCTCCTCCCCCGGCCGCCGCCGCGGACAACCCCACCATCCCCATCCCACCGGCCCCACCGGCGCCGGCCGCCGCCGCGGGCGGTTACGGGACCCCGGCCCCCGGCGTACCGCACGCCGCCTCCGAGCCCGCCCCCGGCTGGGGCAGCGCCGCCTCGGCCGCGCCGACGCTGGTGGACGACCCCGCCGCCTGGGCCGCCACCCCGGCGGAACCGGAGCCGGAACCGGAGCCGGAACCGGAGCCCGAGCCGCGGCAGGGCCCGGCCGGGGCCACCTACGCCTCCTCCGGCCACGGGAACCCGTACGGCGCCAACACCCCGCCGGAGGGCACCCCGTGGGGCCCGGCCGGGGCCCCGTACGCCTCCGGAGCCTCCGCGGACGGCCCCGAGCCCCGCCACGACCGGCCCGAGGCCGACCCCGGCACGCCTGCGGAGGGGACCCCCTGGGGCACGGGCGAAGCCCCGTACGAGAATCCGTCCCAGCCCGGCGGAGCGGGCGGCGGCAGGACCTGTGTCGCCTGCCGGGCCGGCCACGTCGACACCGACGGGTACTGCGAGCACTGCGGGCACGCGCAGCCCCGCGAGCGCGACCACCTCGAGGAGGAGCTCGGCAGCGTCGCCGCCGTCAGCGACCGGGGCCTGCGCCACCACCGCAACGAGGACTCGTTCGCCGTGGCGGCCACCGCCCTGCCGGGTGGCTCCGCCGCCACCGTGGCCATCGTCTGCGACGGGGTCTCCTCCGCCAGCCGCCCCGACGAGGCCTCGGCCGCCGCGGCCGGCGCCGCCAACGAGGCGCTGCTCGAGGCACTCCCCCGCGGCGCCCACCCCCAGGAGGCCATGCACGAGGCGATCCTGGCCGCCGCCGCCGCGGTGAACGCGCTGGCCCCGCAGACCCCGGGCGCACAGAACGCCCCCGCCTGCACCCTGGTCGGCGCCGTCGTCAGCGGCGGCCTGCTGACCATCGGCTGGGTGGGCGACAGCCGCGCCTACTGGGTCCCCGACGACCGCGCCGCCCTGCCCCGCCGGCTCACCGAGGACGACTCCTGGGCCGCCCAGATGGTCGCCGCCGGTCTGATGGGCGAGGCCGAGGCCTACGCGGACGTCCGCGCGCACGCCATCACCGGCTGGCTGGGCGCCGACGCGTACGACCTCGACCCGCACACCGCGACCTTCAAGCCGGACCACCCCGGGGTGGTGGTGGTCTGCACCGACGGACTGTGGAACTACGCGGAATCCGCGCGGGAGATGGCCCAGGTGCTGCCCGCCGACGCCGCGACCCGCCCGCTGCACAGCGCCCAGGTACTGGTGGGCCACGCCCTCGACGGCGGCGGCCACGACAACGTCACCGTGGCGATCGTGCCGTTCGCCATGCAACCCGAGCAGGAACCGGGACCGGATGCGGAGCCGGGCCCGGCGGCAGGACAGGAATAGGAAGTGGAAGCGCGCCCGCAGGTCTGACCCGCCTGCCCGAGCCCCCTAGGAGTCCAACCGATGGCGAATTTCGCCAAGCCGAACGCCCCGCGCTTCAGCGTGGAGGTGTACCAGAACGAGTTCCTCCCCGAGGGCGGACGGGACGTCCACGCCATCGTCACGGTCACCGCCGCCGGTGGTGCCACCGCCACCCGCACGGCGGTCGCCGACGGCACGGCGGCCGTGGTGCTCATGGTCGACTGCTCGGGTTCCATGGAGTACCCGCCGGAGAAGATGCGCGGCGCCCGTGAGGCCACTGCGGCGGCCATCGACACCCTCCGCGACGGCACGGCCTTCGCCGTGATCGCCGGTACGCACGTGGCCAAGGAGGTCTACCCCGGCCAGGGCCGCCTCGCAGTGGCGGACGCGACCACCCGCGAGCGGGCCAAGGAGGCCCTGCGCGGGCTGAGCTCCGGCGGCGGCACCGCCATCGGTACCTGGCTGCGGCTCGCCGACGGCCTGCTGCGCGGCTCCACCGCCGCCATCCGGCACGGCATCCTGCTCACCGACGGCCGCAACGAGCACGAGGAGCCGGCCGTGCTCCGCGCCACCCTCGACGCCTGCGCGGGCCGCTTCACCTGCGACGCCCGCGGCGTGGGCACCGACTGGGACGTCAAGGAGGTCACCGGGATCGCGCACGCGCTGCTCGGCTCGGCCGACATCGTGGCCGACCCGGCTCACCTGGCCGAGGACTTCACGCGCATGATGGAGAACGTCATGGGCAAGGAGGTCGCGGACGTCGCGCTGCGCCTGTGGACCCCGGTCGGCGTGGAGATCCAGTACGTCAAGCAGGTGGCACCCTCCCTCCTGGACCTGACCGACCGCCGCACCGAGGCGGGCCCGCGTGCCGGCGACTACCCGACCGGGTCGTGGGGCGACGAGTCCCGCGAGTACCACGTGTGCGTCCGCGTCCCGACGGCGACCGTGGGCCAGGAGATGCTCGCCGCCCGCACCACCCTGGTCCTGCCGGGAGTGGCGGGCGAGCCGGCGACCGTGCTGGCCCAGGGCCTGGTGCGCGCGGTGTGGACGGACGATCTGGCGGCGTCCACGGCCATCAACGCGCAGGTCGCCCACTACACGGGGCAGGCGGAGCTGGCGGACGCTATCCAGCAGGGCCTGGAAGCCCGCAAAATGGGCGATGTCGGTGGTGCCACGGCCAAGCTGGGACGTGCGGTACAACTGGCTAGTTCCTCCGGGAACGCCGACACAGCACGACTCCTGTCCAAGGTGGTGGATGTGGTGGACGCGGTGGCGGGTACTGTGCGGCTGAAAGCGAAGGTCGCCGATGCCGACGAGATGACTCTCGACACGCGTTCGACGCAGACCGTCCGAGTGAAGAAGACCTGAGACCTGACGTGATGACGCAGGGAGAAGAAGGGGGAAGCGCCGCCATGCCGACCTGCCCGAACGGGCACCAGTCCGCGTCCGACGACTGGTGCGAGGTCTGCGGCCACCGCATGGCTGCCTCGGAGGGCCCGCCCCCGGTGCCCTCCTACGGCTACGGCTTCCCCCCGACCGCCGGTGAACCCACCGCCCAGGCCGAGCTCTGCCCGCAGTGCCGGACCCCGCGCGAGGCCATGGCCCCGTTCTGCGAGGAGTGCCGGTACAACTTCCTGACCCGCACCTCGACCTCGTACACCCCGCCGGCCCAGGCCCCGGACCCGGGACCCCAGCCGACGGGTGCGGGCGGTCGCGGTACGCCCCCGCCGCCCGTGCCCGCTCCCGGGAGCTACTCCCAGGACCACTTCGAGTACCAGGGCTCGCGGCCGTCCCGGGTCAACCGGCCGGCCGAGCCGCTCCAGCGCGAGGACGACTGGCTGCTGCCGCCGCCCGCGCACGAGCCGCAGCGGGAGTACCAGCAGGCCGCCCCGCAGCCCCAGTACCAGCAGCAGCCCCCGCCGCCGCCCCAGCAGCGGGAGTACCAGCAGGAGTACCAGCAGCAGGGCCCGCCGCCCCAGCAGCAGCAGTACCAGCCCTTCCCGCCCCAGGGCGGCGCCTGGAACGCGACGGTCGGCCCCGACCGCTCGTACTTCATGGCGATGATGCAGCGCAGCGGCCCCGAGGCGGCCGGGCTCAACCTGCCCGCCTACTCCCCGGAGCAGCATCTCCCGCTGTCCGGCGGCCAGATCACCATCGGCCGCCGCCGCGCCTCCACGGGCGAGTCCCCCGACATCGACCTGTCGGTGCCCCCGGAGGACCCGGGCGTCTCCCACCAGCACGCGGTCCTGGTCCAGCAGCCGGACCTCAGCTGGGCGGTGGTGGACCAGAACTCCACCAACGGCACCACGATCAACGGCGGCGAGGACCCGATCCAGCCCTACGTCCCGGTCCCCCTCGCCGACGGCGACCGCGTCCACGTGGGCGCCTGGACCACGATCACGATCCGCCGCGGCTGAGTCAGGTCTCCCCCAGGGGCCATACGTAGGGTCCCTGGGGGTCGTCCAGCCAGGACCATTGGCCCTCCGCGCTGACCGAGACGCCGAAGCGTTCGCGGGCCGGGCGGTCCTCGCGGCGCCAGAGGTCCAGGGCCTCGCGGGGGTGCAGTACGCCCGCGGTCAGTACCAGCATGAACTGGAAGCGCTCGTTCTCCACCAGCTCGTACGGGAGGCCGTACTCCAGGCCGGCCGGGTCGGGCGGCGGCACGGCCGTGGCGCCGCGCAGCGGGACGAAGTACGCCGGGGTGTGCAGGAAGTTGCCCTCGGCGAAATCGGCGTCCCGGACGGTCAGTGCGATCAGGCCCGTCGACAGCGGGGCCAGGATCCGGGCTCCCGGGCGGCACTGGGCCGGCCAGGTGTGCGGGATCAGCGGCAGGGTGCAGGTCACCATGATCCGGTCGAAGGGGGCCCGGGCGGGGCAGCCGCGCGCTCCGTCGCCGGTGATCACCACGGGGTGGTAGCCGAGTTCGGCCAGGTGCGACCGCGCGGACTCGGTGATCTCCTCGTCCAGGTCGACGGTGGTGACGTGCTCGTCGCCGAGCCGGTGGCAGAGCAGGGCCGCGTTGTAGCCGGTGCCCGCGCCGATCTCCAGTACGTCGTCGCCCTCGCGCACGTCCAGGGCGGCCAGCATCTTCGCCATCAGGGAGGGCTGACTGCTGGAGGAGACCAGCCGGCCGTCGCGCAGCCGGGTCGCCAGGGGGGTGTCGACGTAGACCCCGCGCAGCCAGCGGGCCCGGCGTTCGGGGTCGGGGTCCTCGGCCCACAGCCGCTCGTGACCGGCGCCGCGTCCGGTCCAGAAGTACGGGACGAACACGTGCCGCGGCACGGCGGCGAACGCCGCCCGCCAGCGCGGGTCCTCCAGCACCCCGGCGGCGGTGAGCTCCCGCACCTGGGCGGCGTGCGCGGTGTCCCGCAGGTCCCGTGCCTCGATGCGTGCGGTGTGTGCGGCCATGCCTCCACTGTCCTGCGCCGGGGCGCAGGGTGCGAGTGCGAGGGGTCCCGGGACCGGGGTCCTGGTTCCGGGCGTCTGAGACGATGGTCGGGTGAATGAGATTCCGCGGGGCGCAGTTCAGGAGCAGACGTTCTACGAGCAGGTGGGCGGCGAGGAGACCTTCCGCCGCCTCGTCCGGCGCTTCTACCAGGGGGTCGCGGAGGACCCGCTGCTGCGTCCGATGTACCCGGAGGAGGACCTGGGCCCCGCCGAGGAGCGGTTCGCGCTGTTCCTGATGCAGTACTGGGGCGGTCCGACCACCTACAGCCAGCACCGCGGCCACCCGCGCCTGCGGATGCGGCACGCGCCGTTCCAGGTGGACGCGGCCGCCCACGACGCGTGGCTGAGCCACATGCGGGTCGCGCTGGACGAGCTGGGCCTGACGCCGGAGCACGAGGCGCAGCTGTGGAAGTACCTGACGTACGCCGCCGCCTCGATGATCAATACGGCGGGATAGCGGGACTGGGGGACGGCAGGCTTTTCGGGGGCGGGACCGGGTCCGGCCGGTCAGACCGGCCGGACCTGGAGGGCGCCCAGGCCGCCGGTGACGCCGGGGCGGCGCATGGCGACGGAGCCGTACGGGGTGCGCAGCCGGAGCCAGGTCCCGGCGGCGAGCAGCGCCACGGGGGCGGGGGCGCCGGGCGCACCGGGTGCGGGGACGGGGGCCGGCACGGATGCCCGTACCGGCCGCAGGAAGCCCAGGGACTGTGCGGCGTGCACGGCGCGCAGCGGAAGCTCGGTGTCGCCGAGCGTGCGGGACCAGATCTCGCGGCCGATGCGGTCGCGCTCGGAGCGGGTCCGGTGCTGCACGGGCAGGGCCTCGTCACGGGCCCGGAACTCGGCGACGGCGGCAGCCACGGCCGCCCCCATCGCCTCGGGTCCGGGCAGCCCCGGAACCTGCCGCCAGCCACCGCGGGGCGGGAGCACCCCGGCCCAGGGCGGGCCGGTGACCGGCCCGGGCACGGCGGCCTCGGCCGAGGACTCGTCCACGGACTCCAGCAGCTCCCCGGCGGACACCGTCAGGTCCAGCGGCGTCGCGACGGGCGCGGCGAGCCGCACCGTGCGGATGGCGAGGATGTCGAAGGACGGCGGCCGCCCGAAGACGGCGAGCGCGCCGCCACCCGCCTGGAGGCGGACGGCGGCGGCGCGGTCGTAGTGCACCAGCCGGCCCAGGAAGGCGGCGAGGTCCGCCGCCTCCCCGGAATCGGCGAAGCGCAGCCGGTCGTTCATGCCGCGAGGGATCCGGTCGCGGACGAGGACGCCGGCTCGGGCTCGTCGAGGTACTCCTGGAGGAAACGCCTCTCCTCGGCCGTGATGCGGCGGGGCCGCCCGGCGGCGAGGTTGTAGGGCACGACCACGGTCTCGGCGCGCACGTAGACCGTCTCGGGCGCGTCCTCGGTCGCCTCGTCCTTGACCTCGTAGCGGATGGTCAGGGACGCGGCGCCTATCCGGGTCACCCAGGACTCGATGAGGACCGGCTCGTGGCGGTGCACGAGGGGCAACTTGTAGTCGATCTCGTGACGGGCCACGACGGACCCGCCCGTGAAGGACTCACTGCCCTCCCCCGGCGCGAGGCGGAACATGAAGTCGATCCGCGCCTCCTCCAGGTAGCGGAGGAAGACGACGTTGTTGACGTGCCCGAAGGCATCCATGTCCGCCCAGCGCAAGGGGCACCGGTAGTGGTGTCTGGCCATGACGGCGACCTCAGCCTCGGGTGAGCTTCTTGTAGGTGGCACGGTGCGGACGGGCCGCGTCCGGGCCCAGCCGCTCGATCTTGTTCTTCTCGTACGACTCGAAGTTGCCCTCGAACCAGTACCACTTGGACTCGCCCTCGTACGCCAGGATGTGCGTGGCGACTCGGTCGAGGAACCAGCGGTCGTGGGAGATGACCACGGCCGCACCGGGGAACTCCAGCAGCGCGTTCTCGAGCGAGGACAGGGTCTCGACGTCGAGGTCGTTGGTGGGCTCGTCGAGGAGCAGCAGGTTGCCGCCCTCCTTGAGGGTCAGCGCCAGGTTGAGGCGGTTGCGCTCACCACCGGACAGGACGCCGGCCGGCTTCTGCTGGTCCGGGCCCTTGAAGCCGAAGGCGCTGACGTACGCGCGGGACGGCATCTCGACCTGGCCCACGTTGATGTAGTCCAGCTCGTCCGACACGACCGCCCAGAGGGTCTTCTTGGGGTCGATGTTGGCGCGGGACTGGTCGACGTAGCTGATCTTGACGGTCTCGCCGACCTTGACGGAGCCGGAGTCCGGCGCCTCCAGGCCCTGGATCATCTTGAAGAGCGTGGTCTTGCCGGCGCCGTTCGGGCCGATGATGCCGACGATGCCGTTGCGCGGCAGCGTGAAGGACAGGTCGTCGATGAGGACCTTGTCGCCGAACGCCTTGGAGAGGTTGTTGACCTCGACCACGATCGAGCCCAGACGCGGGCCCGGCGGGATCTGGATCTCCTCGAAGTCCAGCTTCCGCATCTTGTCCGCCTCGGCGGCCATCTCCTCGTAGCGGGCGAGGCGGGCCTTGGACTTGGTCTGGCGGCCCTTGGCGTTGGAGCGGACCCACTCCAGCTCTTCCTTGAGGCGCTTCTGGCGCTTCTCGTCCTTGCGGCCCTCGACCTTGAGGCGGGTGGCCTTCTTCTCCAGGTAGGTGGAGTAGTTGCCCTCGTAGGGGTGCGCGCGGCCGCGGTCGAGCTCGAGGATCCACTCGGCGACGTTGTTCAGGAAGTAGCGGTCGTGGGTGACGGCCACGACGGCGCCCTTGTACTGGGAGAGGTGCTGCTCCAGCCAGTTCACCGACTCGGCGTCGAGGTGGTTGGTGGGCTCGTCGAGGAGGAGCAGGTCCGGGGCCTCGATCAGCAGCTTGCAGAGCGCCACGCGGCGCTTCTCGCCACCGGAGAGGGTGGTGACCGGCCAGTCGCCGGGCGGGCAGCCCAGGGCGTCCATGGCCTGCTCCAGCTGGGCGTCCAGGTCCCACGCGTTGGCGTGGTCCAGGTCCTCCTGGAGCTTGCCCATCTCGTCCATGAGTGCGTCGGTGTACTCGACGCCCATCAGCTCGGCGACCTCGTTGAAGCGCTTGAGCTTCTTCATGACGTCGGCGGCGCCGTCCTGGACGTTCTCCAGGACCGACTTGGACTCGTCGAGCTTGGGCTCCTGCATGAGGATGCCGACGGTGTAGCCGGGCGACAGGAAGGCGTCACCGTTGGACGGCTGCTCCAGGCCCGCCATGATCTTCAGAACGGTGGACTTACCGGCGCCGTTGGGGCCGACCACACCGATCTTCGCGCCGGGCAGGAAGTTCAAGGAGACGTCATCAAGAATCACCTTGTCGCCGTGCGCCTTGCGCGTCTTGCGCATGGTGTAGATGAACTCAGCCAAGAGAAACCGTCCGGCAGATCGATGGTGGGCAGATACACCCCATCTTGCCGTACGTCCATACCCTCGGGCGAATGGGTAGGTCAGGACCCCCTGACCCGGGAGCCGCCTGGCGGCAGGGGGACGCGGCCGCCGGTCGGCGGGGGGCGGCCGCCGGTCAGCGGGGGCGGTAGACGGTCAGGGCGTGGGGGAGCTCGTCGAGGACGAGGGCCGTCGGGGCCTCCGCGTACTCGCCGTCGTAGGCGAGCGGGGTGCCCTCG
This sequence comes from Streptomyces avidinii, assembly GCF_045161815.1. NCBI lineage: Bacteria > Bacillati > Actinomycetota > Actinomycetes > Kitasatosporales > Streptomycetaceae > Streptomyces > Streptomyces avidinii. The sequence continues at coordinate 5,650,717 of NZ_CP108863.1, read as the reverse complement.
GGGATGTCCCCGATGCGCAGGCTGCGCAGGCGGGTGGCCACGTGGACCGGGGAGCGGCTCAGCGGCCCCGTGAAGGCGGCGGCCAGGAGCCGCGGGCCGGGGCGGCCGCCGCCGTGGACGAGCCGGAGGTCCAGCAGGCCCTCGCCGAGGTTGTCGCGGCGACGGGGGGTGGGGCCGGTGCCGTGGTAGGTGCCGTTGCCCGCGAAGAGCAGCCATACGCTGCGGGGCCGCCCTGCCAGCCGCAGCCGCACGGGCCGCTGCGCGCGCAGCACCCGCCAGGCCGCCAGCAGCGCGGCCGGGCCGCCGCCGATGCGCGGGGCCCAGCGCAGCCGGTGGCCGAGCAGTTCCGGATACGCGCCGATGCTGAAGTTGTTCAGGAAGTAGCCGGGCTCCCCGCCGGGCCCCGGGGAGAAGCGGCCCACGCCGACGCGGACGGCCTGCCCCTGCGCCACGGCCTCGCAGGTCGCCGCCGCTCCGGCGAGGCCGAGGTCCATCGCGAAGTGGTTGAGGGTGCCCCCGGGGAACACGGCCAGCGGCACCCCGGCCCGCAGCGCGGCGGCGGCGGCCGCGTTGACCGTGCCGTCGCCGCCGCAGATCCCGAGCACGGCGGCCCGCGACGCCGCCTTCGCGAGGGTCGCGGTCAGCTCAGAAGCCTCGCACTCGATCACCTCGGCCCCGGGCAGGCGGGTGCGCACCACGTCGAGACCCGCGGCCGAGGCCGTCCCCGACGCGGTGTTGACCACCACGGTGAGCCCGGCCCCGTCGGGCAGGGCCGGGGCCCCGGCGGCCGGCCGCTCGTCGCCCGGCACGACCCGGGCCTCCTGCGCGTCCCGCGCGAGGCGGCGTACGACGAAGCCCGCGAGCATCCCCAGGGACGCGCCCGCGAGCACGTCGGAGGGGTAGTGGACCCCGGTGTACACGCGGGAGAACGCCACGGATGCGGCGACCGGGGCCAGCGCGGCCCCCCAGCCCGGGGAGGCCAGCGCCACGCCGGTGGCGAAGGCGAAGGCCGATGCCGAGTGCCCGGAGGGGAAGGAGGTGGTCTGCGGCTGCGTGGCCAGCTGCCGGATCAGGGGCACGCCCTCCAGCAGCGGCCGCGGCCGGCGTACGGACCACTTGCCGATGGTGTTGATGGTCGCGGAGGCCAGTGCCAGCGAGGCGACCCCGCGCACGGCGGCCCGGCGGGCACCGTTCGATCCGAGGACGGCGATCGCGGCGGCGGCCCCGCCCCACAGCACCCCGTGGTTCGCGGCCCGCCCGAGCCGCGGCAGCACCCGGTCGGCCCCGGGCCAGTGCCGCTGGGCCACCGCGTCGAACAGTCGGCGGTCCCACAGCGCGAGGGTGCCGGACCAGGTCAGTTCTTGATCAGCCATCCTGTGCCCCTACCCCGGGCGCCGGATCCGAACCGGGACCGACGGCCACTCGGCCCAGCCGCGGCGGGCCGCCCCTATGCCTCGTCCTCCTCGTCCAGCGGACGCTTGCGGAGCAGCAGCACCACGAGCCCGCCCAGGACCACCAGGCCCACCGCCAGGGAGGCGATGACCGGAGTGGCCGCCGAGCTGCCGCTGGTCGCCAGCCGCTCCTCGTCGGGGGAGGTCGTCGGGAGGGCCGCGGACTGCCCGCCCATCGCCTCGATCGTCGAGCCGGAGCCCGCGTCCTCGGTGGTGCCCGAGGCGGCGCCCGGGGTCGTGCCGACCGCCGTCGCCGACGGCTGCGGCCAGACCGCCATGGCTGTGGCGGCGGCCGCGGACTCACTGGAGCCGGCCACGATCTGCGCCTGCATCGGCAGCTCACCGGTGAAGACCCGGCCGACCGGCACCTTGGTCGCACCCTGGACGGTGACCGAGGCCGTCCCGTCGGGGGTGCCCGCGGGCACCTCGAAGTACAGCCGGCTCCCGTTGACCGCGGTGGTCAGCGGCTGCCCCTCGGCGTCCACCACCCGCACCCCCATCGCGACGGCCGCCGCGTCCGGGATCACCGACACGCTGCGCGCCCCGGTGCGCACGGTCACCGGGCCGAGCCGGGTGCCCACCGCCCCGGACACGTCCCCCGGGTCCAGCCCGAGCGAGGCCGGGGGCTCCGGGAGCTGCCCCGCCGCCCGCTGCAGATAGTCGGCCAGCTTCTCGGCCGCCGGGTCCGTGGCCTCCACGTTCACCCCGTCCGCCAGTCGCCAGATCGCCACCTGGGTGCCGGCCGCGGCGCTCTCCGCGGTGAGGGCCCCGGCCCCGGCCGCCTTGGCGAGGTCGGCCAGATCGTTCAGCTGCGGGTAGGAGTGTTCCAGGACCCAGCGGATCCGGCCCGCCTCCCGGTTCCCGGCCAGCGGGCTGCGGCTCCAGCCGCTCTCGGTGTACCGGGACTGCGGCTGGGCGTTGCCCGTCACGCCGACCCCGTAAGTCTGGAGCATTCCGCCGCCGTCGACCCGCATCTCGTAGAGCCCGGCCGGGATCTGCCGGACCGATCCGTCCCCGGAGCGCAGGACCGCCTGCCCGTACGTCTTCAGCCCGTCCAGCACGGCGCTCGCACCCTCGGGTGACCTGGGCGCGGCCGGGCCGGAGTCGGCGGCCGCCCGCGCTCCGGGCGCGGTGGCGAGGGCCGCGGCCAGCAGGGCCGCCGCCAGCGGCCGGCGCGCGGAGCCCCGTACCGCCGCAGGAGATTCGGGACAGGGAGGAACGAAGGCAGGAACGAAGGCGGGAGCAGAGGCGGGAGCAGGAGCAGCCGAAGGAGTCGGCGCAGCCGCAGGAGCGGAACGAGGAGCGGAGGATGCGGGAACGGCAATCGACACAGTCTTCCCCTTCGGGCCAAAGACCCTGGTGCCCGTGAGTACCGGGGAATCCTATCCGCCTCGAACACTCAGACCACCGCCGCCTTCTGAGTGACCATCAGTGGCGTGTCCGTCCGGACCACGCGCCGGAAGGCGGCCGTACCCCGGTTCAGGTCGTGCCCGATGGCCGTGGCGTCGATATCCGCCGAGAACCAGCGGTTGCCCTCCCCGTCGGGCGGGTCCTCCCGTACGCGCAGCCGCCCGTGCACCACCAGCGGCTCGCCGACCGATACGGATCCGGCGAGGTTCACCGCGAGTGTCCGCCGCGCCCAGACCGTGTAGAAGCTGGTGCTCCCATCGGTCCAGGTGTCCTTGCGGCGGTCGTAGTACCTCGGCGTGACCGCGAAGCGGAACCGCGCCGCCGGGCCGTTCACCGTCTCCTTGTAGTCGATCTGCGTCGCCACACAGCCCACCAGCGTCACCTGGGTGTCGTACATCCCGGCCGCCCTCCCCCGTGGTTCCCACCCGTACGGTCATCCGTACGGGCCTAGTACGGACCATCCGTACGAGGTACGAACCATGCTGGGGCAGGCCGCGGTCTCCCGCTCCGGCCTGTGGATTACTGACGGGTTGTGGACAACTTGCTCCCCCCTGCGGCCACCGTGGCGTACTGCTCCCGCACCTCCCGGTAGCGCAGCAGCTCCGCCGCCACCGGTTCCAGCACCCGGGCCCGCCCGCACCCGGCCGCGGCCTGGCGCAGTCTGCGCTCCGCGTCCTGCCCGTAGCGCCGCGCCGGGCCCCGGGCGGCGATCGAGCAGGACCACTCCACGAGCGGCCCGCCGATGATGCCCGCCACCATCAGCAGCACGGGCGGCAGCAGCCTCGGTTCCAGCACCCCGACGATCTGCCCGACCAGCCACAGCCCGCCGAAGATCTGCAGCAGGGTCATGGCCGCCTGCGTCAGCACGGCCGCCGGCCACCACCTGGGGCGCGGCGGTCTGGCGCTCGGCACCGCGACCGCCGCGCCGAGGGTCACCGCGATCTCGTCCAGTGCCTCCGGGAGCCGGTCGGCGCCGCGCACCGCGGTCTCCCGGACCGCCTGCGCCCACGGGTCGGGCAGCCCGGCGACCGCCTCGTCTGCGACCACCCGTACGGCCTGCTCCACCCGCTGGCGTGCGGTCACCTCCTCCTCGACGGGGGCCTCCGCGACCGCCGGGCCGCGACCGCCGATCGCCGCCAGGGCGGCCAGACCCGACAGGGTGCGCGGCGCGCGCCGGCCCTCGTACCAGCGCCACAGCCGCAGCCACGGCGTCCCGCACGCCTTCCCCGCATTGCGCCGCCACGCGCGCTCGGCGGCGAGCCCGGCCGCGTACGCCCCGACCGCCTCGGCGAGCCGGTCCTCGAACTCGGCGCGCGCCGCCTCCCCGATCTCCGGCCCGGCGTGCCCGTCGGCAACGTACAGCGGGCGCAGGCGTGCGGCCGCACGGTCGACGTCGGCGGAGATCCGGCGGGTGGCCGCACCCTTCTCCTGGGTGAACTGTCCGAGCAGCTCGCGCAGTTCCCCGACGCCCTCCCCGGTGAGTGCGGACAGCCCGAGGACGGTGGCGCCGGGCTCGCCGTGCTCGCCGAGCGCGATCCCGTCGTCGTCGAGGAGCCGGCGGAGGTCGTCCAGTACGAGGTCGGCGGCCTCTCCGGGCAGCCGGTCCACCTGGTTCAGGACGACGAAGGTGACCTCCGCGTGCCCGGCGAGCGGTCGCAGGTACCGCTCGTGCAGGACGGCGTCCGCGTACTTCTCCGGGTCCACCACCCACACCACGGCGTCGACCAGCGCCAGTACGCGGTCCACGTGGTCCCGGTGGGCGCCGACCGCCGAGTCCAGGTCGGGCAGGTCGACGAGGACCATGCCGCGCAGCGCCTCCGCCTCCGAGGTCTCGCGGGGGCGGCGCCGCAGCCGGCCCGGGATCTCCAGCCGGTCCAGCAGCCCGGCGGCCCCGTCCGACCAGCTGCACGCGATGGGAGCGGCGGTGGTCGGGCGGCGCAGGCCCATTTCTGAGATCTGCACTCCGGCGAGTGAATTGAACAGAGTGGACTTGCCACTTCCGGTGGCTCCGGCGATGGCGACGACCGTGTGCTGGGGCGACAGCCCGCGACGCGACGCCGCCTCGTCCAGGACCCGCCCCGCCTCGGCGAGGGTCTTGCCGTCGAGCCTGGTCCGGGACAGACCGACCAGTTGGCGCAGCGCGTCGAGGCGCAGTCGCAGGGCCTGCCCCTCGGGGCTGAGCGGGGGCGCGGTCGACTTGCCGCCGTCGCTGCCCGCGCCGGAGACGGCCCGGACGAGCGCGTCGTCGTTCTCGTCGCCCCCGTCCTCCTCCTCGCTCCCGTCGACGGCCCGGGGGCGCGAGCGCGCGATGAGTCCGTCGTCCCAGCGGTCGTCGGTGCGGTCGGTCAGGGCGGTCACCGCGTCACCTCTCCTTCTGCAGTACGGACAGCGCGGCAATCAGCTCGGCCTGTGGTTCCGGGGTCACCTCGAGCGCCTCCAGCGGGGCGAGCCGGCGGTTGCGTTCGGCGCGCAGCACCTGGTCGAGGTGGTCGCCGACCAGTTCCCCGCCCCGGTCGCGCAGCCGCAGGGCGGCCTGCGCGCCGATCCGTTCGGCGAGCTTCTCCCCGGCGGGCCGGGCCCGTTTGCCGCCGAGGAGGGCGGCGACGAGGAGGGCGGCGACGCCGTCGGGGTCGGGTGCGGGCTGCTTGTCGAGCTTGGCCACCTCCTCCTCGGCGAGTTCCTCCAGGACCCGCCGCCACCGGCGTACGGCCATGCCGATGCGTTCGCCCGCCTCCCGGTCGGGCGCGGGCAGCGCGACCGCACCGGCGGCCGGCTCGCGCCGCCAGGCCTCGGCGATCCGCTCGTCGGCGGCGGCGACGGCGCACTGGAGGAGCGCGGCGAGGGATTCGGCGAGCGAGTCCAGCAGTTCGTCGGCGCTGGTGTCGAGGGGGTAGCCGCGCCACCGGGTCAGGGCGTCCCCGGCCAGTACGGCGCCGTGGTCGAGGCGGTTGCGGACCCGCTTGCCCTCCCGTTTGTACGCGTCCTCGACGGCCGAGGTCAGCCGAACGGCGGCGGCGTGCTGGGCGGCGACGGCGGAGGCGAGCTCCGGCATCCGGCGCCCGAGGGAGTCCAGCGCGCCGAGCGCGGTGCGCCCGACGGCGTACTGCCGGGCGGCCGGATCCTGCGCGTGGTGGGCGAGCCAGGCGAACAGCGGGGCGACGGCACTGGCCGGCAACAACCCGCCCCCGCCTGCGGACTCGGGCAGTTCCGGAACGGTGAACCGCGGTACGTCGCCCAGCCCCGCCTTGGTGAGCAGGGCCCCGTACTGCCGCGAGACCTCGGTGAGCACCTGGTGCGGGACCCGGTCGAGAACGGTGACGAGGGTGGCCCTGTACTGCTTCGCGGTGCGCAGCAGATGCCAGGGGACGGCGTCGGCGTACCGCGAGGCGGTGGTGACCATCACCCAGACGTCGGCGGCGCAGATGAGTTCGGCGGCGAGGGTCCGGTTCTCGACCACCAGGGAGTCGATGTCGGGCGCGTCGAGGATGGCCAGGCCGCGCGGCAGGCTGGAAACGGTTTCGATCCGCATCTCGCGGGTCGCATGGGTGTTGGCCGGTCCGCGATCGCGGACCCGGGACCTGGCGGCGGGGGGCACCTCTTCTTCCTCGTGCGGCACCCAGACCCGCATCAGGTCGGGCAGTACACGCATTCCGGCGAACCAGTGGTGGTCATCCGGATGGCAGACAAGCACCGGGGTACGGGTGGTCGGGCGCAGCACCCCGGCTTCGCTGACCTGCCGGCCGACGAGGGAGTTGACGAGGGTGGACTTACCGGCCCCGGTGGACCCGCCGACGACGGCGAGCATCGGCGCCTCGGGCGCCTTCAGCCGGGGTACGAGGTAGTCGTCGAGCTGCGCGAGCAGCTCGGCTCTGGTCTGACGGGCGCGTGGAGCGCCGGGCAAGGGCAGCGGCAGACGCACGGACGCGACCCGGTCGCGCAGGGCGGACAGGGCATCGAGCAGCTGAGGCCGAACATCCAAGGTCACCACATGCGAAGAATGCCCAATTTAGGACCATTTTTGAAGCTTATACGTCCTCTGCGCGCCGACGGCGACTCCAGTGGGACATTCTGGGCACGACGGACGAGTGGGGCGCAGGCATAACGAGTGCACAACACCAAGGGCGACGCGGCGCAAAAGCGATGCGAGAATCGCACCTGCCTGCGATTATCGGGACCGCTTCACCGAACCTCCACATCGTGGCCCGCGAGTGAAGCAACCGGGACAAGGCAACCGGAGCCCTATCCTTGACCCGGCACGGACCTCAGCCCCACCCCCACCAGGGGCTCCAGGCCCACCAAGGCCACCTACCGGCCCCCGTAGCTCAGTGGATAGAGCAGGTGCCTTCTAAGCACTTGGCCGCAGGTTCGAGTCCTGCCGGGGGCACTCTTTCCGCACCACCCGAAGCCCTCCCTCGCGGAGGGCTTTCGTGCAGGTCGGAGCGGCCTGGGGAGTGCCTCGTAGCACCACGGTAAGGCTGGTCCTCTCCCCTGCGACAGCCGACGACCGACCCTCCCCCGCGCGGCCGATTCCGGGTCCCTGTGCGAGCGGTCTGCCGCAACGCCGCGCCGTTCGGAACCACTTGGGGTACGGGCTCGGCACACCGGGATGCTGCGGCGCCGGATGGGCGACGGGCCCGGCGTCGGCCCTCACCCGTGCTGCGGAGCGTCCATCTCGCAGGGCTCGGCGGCGAGTTCGGCGGCTCTGCGGGCCGGGACGCGCGGCGGCCGGCGCCCGTACCGGGGCGGCTTCCGGCCCGGTTGACCAGCTTCGTGGGCCGGCAGGCCGACGGCACCCGCCTCACGCCGGCGGTGGGGATCGAGCCGGAGATCCGCGCGGCCGGGAACGCGGGCCGCCATCGGCGTCCTGGTCCGGGACCGAGCGCCGAGCGCATCGTCGCGGAGGGCACGGTCGTGGGCATCGACCTCGCGGGCCGGCTCCTCCGGCGGGCCCCCTTCGCGGCCCGACCGACTTGCGGGAAGGCCGGGGATGCGGTTGCGTCGAAGGAGATGGGTACGTGGTTCCCGTCTCCCCTGGTTTGGGGGTGAGCCATTGTGCTGTTCTCCCATCGCGCGGACGCCGGCGAGCAGCTCGCCCAGGCGCTCCGGCACCTGAAGGAGGAGGATCCCGTCGTACTGGGCCTGCCCCGCGGCGGAGTCCCGGTCGCCTACCGGGTGGCCCGCGCGCTCGGCGCCCCGCTCGATGTGATCGTCGTGCGCAAGCTCGGTGTCCCCCACCACCGCGAGCTGGGCTTCGGCGCGATCGGCGAGGGCGGCGTACGCGTCATCAGCGAGGACATCGTCCGCAGCAGCCGGCTCCGCCCCGAGGATCTCGCGGAGGTCGAGCACGCCGAGGAGGCGGAGCTCGCCCGGCAGGCCCGCCGGTTCCGCGGGGACCGGCCGCGGGTGCCCCTCGACGGCCGGACCGTGATCGTCGTGGACGACGGGATCGCGACCGGCGCCACGGCGGCAGCCGCGTGCGAGGTCGTCCGGGCACAGGGCGCGGCGCGCGTGGTGCTGGCCGTTCCGGTGGCCCCGCCGGACGCGGTCGCCCGGCTGGGCTCCGCCGTCGACGAGGTGGTGTGCCTCTCCACACCGCACGCCTTCCGCGCCGTCGGCGAGTGGTACCAGGACTTCTCCCAGACCCCCGACGAGGAGGTCGTCTTCCTGCTGGCACGGGCCGCGGCCGATCCCCTCTCCCGCCCGCCGGTCCGGCCCACCGCGGTCGAGGTGGACGCCGGCGGCCTCACCCTGCCCGGGGACCTCGCCCTTCCGGAGGGCGCCGGGGCGGTCGTGGTGTTCGCCCACGGCTCCGGCAGCAGCCGCCACAGCCCCCGCAACCGGTCGGTGGCGGCGGAGCTCAACCGGGCCGGCCTCGGCACCCTGCTCCTCGACCTGCTCACGCCCGCCGAGGAAACCGACCGGGCCCATGTCTTCGACGTGGAGACGCTGGCCGGGCGGCTCGCGGACGCCACCGCGTGGCTGCGCGGCCGGGTGTCCCTGCCGATCGGCTGGTTCGGGGCGAGCACCGGAGCCGCGGCGGCACTCTGGGCCGCCGCCGCGGACCCGGAGGTCGGCGCCGTGGTCTCCCGCGGCGGCCGCCCCGACCTGGCCGGCCCGCGGCTCGCCGCCGTACGGGCCCCCACGCTGCTGATCGTGGGCGGCCGGGACACGACGGTCCTCGACCTCAACCGCCGGGCGCGGAGCGAGCTGCGCTGCGAGAACCGGCTGGAGGTCGTTCCGGGGGCCACACACCTCTTCGATGAGCCGGGCACCCTGGAGGAGGTGGCCGTCCTGGCCCGGGACTGGTTCATCCGCCACCTGACCCCGTGACCTGTGTGTCCGGGGGGGACAGCAGTGGCGCGGCAGCGGCCGGGCCGCGACCATGAGGAGATGGAGCAGGCGAGGGATCAGGCGTCTGTGCAGGTCCCGGCCGGGGAGCAGGCGCGGGAGCGGGCGCGGGAGCAGGCGCGGCAGGTCAGCGCCCCGGGCCGCATCGCGGCGCCGGGTGAGGGCATCGGCCCCGAGGAGCTGGCGCTCGCGGCCCGCAACCACGGACTTCCGTTGGAAGCCCTGCGCTACGAGGTCACACCGCCCGGACTGCACTACGTCCTGGTCCACTACGACATACCCGCCGCCGACGCCGCCCGGTGGTCCCTCTCCGTCGGCGGCCGGGTCCGTACCCCGCTGGCGCTGGACCTCGCCGCCCTGCGCGCGTTCCCCGCGGTCACCCACCGCGTCACCATGGAGTGCGCGGGCAACGGTCGGGCCCGCCTCACCCCCCGGCCGGTCAGCCAGCCGTGGCTGGTCGAGGCGGTGGGCACCGCCGACTGGACGGGCGTTCCGCTGCGGCTCGTACTCGCCGAGGCCGGGGTGCGGCCGGATGCCGTCGAGGCCGTGTTCACCGGCGCCGACCACGGGATCGAGCGCGGCGTCGAGCAGGACTACCGGCGCAGCCTGCCGGTGGCGGCCGCCACCGGGGACGATCCGGAGGTGCTGATCGCCTACGCCATGAACGGCCTGCCGCTGCCCCCGCAGCACGGGTTCCCGCTGCGGCTGGTCGTCCCCGGCTGGTACGGCATGGCGCACGTCAAGTGGCTGCGCGAGATCACCCTCGTCGACGCGCCGTTCACCGGTTTCCAGCAGGCCGTGGCCTACCGCTACCGGCGGTCCGCCGACGATCCGGACGAGCCCGGCGAGCCGGTCACCCTGATCGCGCCGCGCGCCCTGATGGTCCCGCCGGGCTTCCCCGACTTCATGACCCGCACCCGTGTCGTGCGCCCGGGCCCCGTACCGCTGGAGGGGCGGGCCTGGTCCGGCCACGGGGCCGTGGCCCGGGTGGAGGTGAGCGCCGACGGCGGCCGCTCCTGGACCAGGGCCGAGGTCGCGCCGCCGCAGCCGCACCGGTGGGCGTGGCAGGCCTGGTCCTGTGTCTGGCGGGCCGCACCGGGCCGCCACACGCTGACCGTCCGCGCCACCGACTTCGAGGGCCGTACGCAGCCCCTCGAACAGCCCTGGAACCGGGGCGGCTTCGGCAACAACATGGTCCAGCACGTCCCGGTCCTGTGCTGCTGAGCCGCGGACAGCGGCGCCGTCGGCCGAAGGGGCCCTCGACGTGGTCCGCGGTGCGCCGGTCGGAGGGGCTGGAGAACATCGCACCGAGCGGAGGGGGCGTGTGTGCGCCCTGTGGTGCCTAGGAAATTCCGAGGAGCCGCACCGCTTGGTAGTAGGTCCGGGCAGTGCCGTCGCACGCGTTCCTGCGGCTGCCCGAATACTGCGCGCAGACCCGCTTCATGTCCGCGTGGAACGCCAGGTCCAGCCGTTGCTTCGCGGCCGGAAACAGCCCTGCGGCGCGATGGTTCCGGTAGCCGAAGTCATGGCGCGCGCAGGCGTCCGCGAAGGGGAAGCCGAAGGGGTTGTCGGGGGACGAGGTGCACTGGTCCGTCGACCAGTCGAAGGCGTACGCGGCCCAGGCCGCCCGGTGCTCGCGCGCCTCGGCCCACGCGTGGTAACTGGCGGCGCCGGTCTGCGTCCAGCGGCTGAGCACCTGCGGCTTGTCGGCCGGGACCTGCGGTGCGGCCCAGGCCGCCGGGGCGAGGGCGAGCACCGCGGTGGCGGCGGCGGTGGCGAGAGCGGGGACGAGGCGGCGACGGCGCATGGGGTTCCTCGGTGCCTGGTCGGACGGGTCACCTCCGGCCAACTGCCGCGGGCGCCCTGCGGTTACTGCGTGTCGGCCGCTGCGCCTCGACCCGGCCGAAACCGACACCCTCCCAGGTATGAGGCCGTATGGGACCTGCGGCGCACTCCCGTTTCGTTCTGAGGAGGGACGCGCTGCGGGGCCCGGCCGCCGAGACTGGAGAGCATGAACCGCCGCCCGCTCGTCATCGCCGCAGCCACCGTGGGAGTGCTCGCCACCGCCGCCTTCGCACTGCCCAACCTGCCGCCGAATCCCGTGACCGACACCATCGACAACAAGGTGTACAAGGAGAAGGGCAAGCGCTTCGCGAGCGCCGCCGATGCCCCCAAGCGCGAGAAGGCTCCCTTCGCCCTGCCGTCCTGGATACCCAAGGACGCCACCGACGTTCGCATACGGGTGCGCACGACCGGCGAGGCCCGGCTGATCCGGTTCACCCTCGGCGCGACGCCGCTGGACGGCCCCCAGTGCGGCGCGAGCACGCCGAAGCCCGTGGGCGACCCGGAGCTGCACGCCAAGTGGTGGCCGGGCGGCACCCTGCGGGACGGGGTGCGTTCCGAGTGCCGGGGCACCCACCAGTACCAGGTCGTGGTGCGCGGCAAGCGGGTCTACGCCTGGACGGACGGCACCCCGGGCGCCGGCTCCCGGGACGGCGCCCCCGCGCTCCGCGCCCACGGCTGACCGCCCTCGGCCGCACGGCACCGAGCGGGCGGCGCGGGCGTGCCGTTCCCGCTCCGGCTCCGGCTCCGGCTCCGGCTCCGGCTCCGGCTCCGGCTCCGGCTCCCCGGAGTGTTCAGTCGCGGGCCAGCGCCGCCGCGGTCGCCCGGGCGAAGCCTTCCGGGTTGTCGAGCATGATGTTGTGCCCGCAGTCGGGGACGGACACCACGGCCACACCCGAGGCCTCCAGGGCTCCAGCGCCCGGGAGCGGGCCGTCCGCCTCCGGCAGCAGGTAGGTGCACGGGATCTTCGACTCCAGCAGCAGCTCACGCATGGTGGGCGTGGTGCCCGCGACCAGGTGGACGGCGGTGCGGTACAGGGCGGTTCGGCCGGCGAGCCGCATCGTGGCCCACCAGTGCGCGCCGACTCGGTCCCGTACCTCGGCCCAGCCCCCGCTCAGGAACTCCTCCTCGGTGTAGGAGGCGATCCCGCTGCTCCCGGGCATGACGGGCACGGGCTGCTGCGGGTCCAGGTTGGCATCGACGAGCACCAGCCGGGACACCAGGTGGGGATGCCGGTGGGCGAGCACGATGGCGACGGCCCCGCCCATGCTGTGCGCGATCAGCTCGGCGTCCTTCGCGCCGGCCTCCGTGAGGGCGGCGGCCAGAGCGTCGGCGTGCGCTTCGAGGGTGTAGGAGAACCCCTCGGGCCGGTCGCTGTGCCCGTGGCCCAGCAGATCGACCAGCAGCGAACGCCGCCCCGCCAGCAGCTGATGCGTGGCACTCGCCGTGAAGTAGGCGGGCGAGGTGGCCCCCAGCCCGTGCACGTAGACCCGGGCCGGCTCCTCCCCCGGCAGCTCGACCCAGCGGATCCGGTCGCCCTCCGGCGTGACCACGGCGTTCCTCACGATGCTCCCCCTCACGTCTGCGCCCTTGACGGCCGGAACAGGCTAAGGGGTCCCCGGCCCGGGCTGCCCCTGCCCGCCACGCCGTGCCGCATATCGGCTGACCCTCCGTCATGTGCGCACTATCGTGGCCGCCATGGACATCCGCCGGGCCCACACCCCCGCCGAGCTCTCGGCCGCCGAATCCCTCTTCGACGGGCCCGCCCGCACCGAGTGGTCCGAGCGGTTCCTCGCCGCCCCGGGCCACGTGATGCTCATCGCCTACGTCGACGGTGTGCCCGCCGGAATGGTCTCCGGCGTCGAGATGAGCCACCCCGACAAGGGCACCGAGATGTGTCTGTACGAACTCTCCGTGGACGAGGGGTACCGCCGCCGCGGCATCGGGCGCGACCTGACGCTGGCCCTCGCCGAGGAGGCGAAGGCGCGCGGTTGTTACGGCATGTGGGTGGGGGTCGACACCGACAACGAGGCCGCCCTGGCCACCTACGCGTCGGCAGGCGCGCGCGACGAGGGGGTCTTCTCGATGCGCGGCTGGCCCCTCGCTCCGTAGCCCGGACGGGCCCTCCCCGCACGGCCTCCCCGGCAACCTCCGTGCTCGGGCCGGAGCTTAGGGTGAGCGCGGATCAACTCGTAGGTTGATCCGGGGATCGGGGGATCGGGGGATGGCCATGAACAGCGCCACCGAGGTGTTCGAGCCACTGCGGGCGGACGATCCGTCCGCCGTCGCCGGATACCGCATCGCGGCCCGGCTCGGCGCGGGTGGCATGGGCCGGGTCTATCTGTCGCACACCCAGGGCGGCCGGCCGGTGGCCATCAAGGTCGTACGGCCGGAACTGGCCGAGGACCCGGCGTTCCGGCGGCGGTTCCGCCGCGAGGTGGAGGCCGCCCGGCGGGTCCGGGGCGCATACACGGCCGAGTTGATCGACGCCGACGCGGACGGGACGCCGCCCTGGCTGGCCACCCTGTACGTGCCCGGGCCCTCGCTGTCGCAGGCCGTGGCCCGGCGCGGACCGCTGCCCGTGTCCGCCGTGCTGTGGCTGATGGCGGGTGTGGCCGAGGCCCTGCAGGCCATCCACGCCGCGGGCATCGTGCACCGGGACATGAAGCCGTCGAACGTACTCCTGGCCGCCGACGGGCCCCGTGTCATCGACTTCGGCATCTCGCTCGCCTCCGACACCACCGCGCACACCACCACGGGCGCCACCGTGGGCACGCCCCAGTACATGGCCCCCGAGCAGGCGTCGGCGGGCGAGGTCACGGCAGCCGCCGATGTCTTCGCGCTGGGGCAGACGGCGGCGTTCGCCGCACTGGGCGAACCGCTGTACGGCACCGGCCCCTCCGCGTTGGTGCTCTACCGGATCGTCCACTCCGAGCCCGACCTGACCCGGCTGCCGCAGGAGCTGCGGCCGCTGATCGCCCGGTGTCTGGCCGCCGACCCGCAGGAGCGGGCCACCCCCGCGGAGCTCGTGGCGGCATGCCGGCAGCTGATGGGCGAGGACCTCGACGCGGACAGCGGCCCGGCCCTCTGGCGGGAGGTGACCGGGCCGGAGCCGAGCGTTCCGGAACCGGTCCCGGTCCCGGAACCGGAACCGGCTCGGGCTCCGGAGCAGGTATCGGAGGAGCCGGCCCCGTCGCCCGCTCATGGCGCTCTCCCCTGGACGCCCGGCCGAGTACCCGCCGCCCCGGCGCCCGCCCGCGCTCCCCTCTCCGCGGACACGATGCGCCAGGTATGGCAACCCCCGCAGCCGGCGACACCGGAAACACCGGAGCAACGGCGCAAGCGCCGCCGGCGCAACGCACTGGTCACCGTCACATCGCTGCTGACCGTCACCCTGGTGCTGGGCTCGGGCTGGCTGGTCCTCGACAGGGCGGCGGACCGGGTGCGCGACGCGGCGCACGCCCCGACGGACAGGACGGACAAGGGGAGCCCGGCCGGGGCGACCCGTGCGGCGAGCGGCAACCCGGCCCCGGGAGTCAGCCCGTCCGCACAGAGCCAGAGCCAGAGCCCGAACCCGAGCCCGAGCAGCCCGCCGAGGGCGATTCCCTACCCCATGCTGCGCCTGGAGGAGGACAACTCGATCGGCATCCAGGAGCCGGTCCAGCACGCCGACCGCGCGGGGGACATCCGCCTGGAATGCGGAGACTACGAGTGCTCGCTGGTGAGCAGCACCAGTGTGATCACCATGCTGCGGGGCAAGCCGAACGGCTCCCTCGACTCCTGCCGGACCGCCCTCGAGGACGCCACCAGGAAGAGCCAGTCCCTGCACCTGGCGGCGGCCGGCAGCGAGTTCTGCCTCAAGCACCCGTCGGGGGACATCGCGCTGTTCGTGATCACGATCAAGGCGATCTCGGACCTGCCCGACCTGCCGGCCACGGTGTCGGCCGACATGACGGTCTGGCGTGCGGGCTGACGGAGCGAGCCGCCGGCGGGGCGGCCGCCGGGCGTCCGCCGCCGGGCGCCGGCGCGCGCGGATACGCCCGGGCGGCGGCGTGTCGTGCGTCCACTCGGCGCACCCTCCGCGCGCCCGCGCCGCCGCTCGCAGAGCATCGGCCGCATGACCGCATTCGCCGCGCTCCTCCCCGCCGCCGCCCTGCTCGCAGCCACCGTCACCGGCTCCCCTTCGACTCCCGGCCCGGACGCCACCGCCCCCTACGTCGTCGTCCTCAAGGACACCACCTCCCGCGCCCCGACCCACACCCTGGCCGCCGAGGCCGTGGACGCCGGGGACGAGCTCGGACCCGTCTACGAGGCGGCCCTGAACGGCTTCGCCGTCCGCACCACGGCCGCCCGGGCCGCCGCCCTGGCCACCGACCCCCGGGTGGCCTCCGTGGAGCCGGACGCGGAGTTCCACACCACGGACACCACGGACACCACGGACACCACGGGCACCACCGGCACCACCGGCACCACCGACACGCCTCAGACCCAGCCGCAGGCGCCCGCACCCTGGTCCCTGGACCGCATCGACCAGCGCGAACTCCCGCTCGACGGCTCGTACACGTACCCCACCCGGGCCGAGGGCGTCACCGTCTACGTCGTCGACACCGGCATCAACACCGGGCACGTGGAGTTCGGCGGCCGCGCCCGCAACGGCTACAACGCGGTGTTCCTCGGCAGCTCCCGCGACTGCAACGGCCATGGCACGCACGTCGCGGCAACCGTGGGCGGGCAGACGTACGGGGTCGCCAAGGGGGTCTCGCTCGTCGGCGTGAAGGTGGCCGACTGCCGTGGTGGCGCCGCCCTGTCGGCCATGCTCAAGGGTCTCGACTGGGTGGTGAAGGACGCCGCCAAGGCCCCTGCCACCCCGGCCGTGGCCAATATGAGCATCGGCGGCAGCCGCAGCTACGCGCTCGACGCGGCGGTGAGCCGGGCCGTCGCCTCCGGGATCACCTTCACCGTGGCCGCCGGGAACGACGGCCGGGACGCCTGTTCCGGATCCCCGGCCGCCGTCCCGCAGGCCATCACGGTCGGCGCGACCGACGCCCGGGACCGGCGGGCGCCGTTCTCCAACCACGGCCGCTGCGTGGACCTGTCGGCGCCCGGCGTGGGCATCACCTCGGCCTGGAAGGGCTCCACCACCGCCACGGCCCGAGCCTCCGGCACCTCGATGGCCACCCCGCACGTGGCCGGCGTCGCCGCCCTCGTCCTGGCACGCGGTACGGCGCGCACCCCGGCGCAGGTGTCCCAGGAACTGCTGCACAGCGCCGTGCCCGACCGGATCACCGGCCTCCCGGCAGGCACCCCGAACCGGCTGCTCCACACCCCCACCGGCCGCTAGGCCGGCTCTTTCCGATCTTGCCGGGCCCTCGGCGTCCGGTGCCGCACCCGGCCGCGTTGTCGGGGCGCCCGAGTACGTCCAGTACACGGGCGCCCCTCCGCCTTGCCGGGCACGGCACCGGACGCCGCGGGCCCGGCCGACAAGATCCGAAAGAGACGGCCTAGCCCGTCTCTTCCCACCCACCCCGACCAGTCGGTATCCGATGGGCCATCAGACTCTCCCTGATGGCCCATCAATTTCTGTGTGCTTCGGGCGAAAGCAAGTCATTGACTTCTCATCACGGCGACGCGTCAATATCGGCCACCGCACCGGCTCGGCCTCCCCCACACAGCGGGTGGGGGGAGGGGTTCGTCATGACGAAGGAGTCGCGACCCAGTGAGTACGAGAATGCTCAGACGAAGAGTGCTGGCCGGGGCGGGAGCCCTGTCTCTGGCCCTGACGGGCGGCGTGGTGGCCCTGACGGGATCCGCGCAGGCCGCGACCAAGACCACGGCCGTCTTCGAGAACTGCGACGCCCCGGCGCCGCAGCCGGACGGCTCGGGCAACCAGAACTACACGGTGACCCTGCCCGACGGCGCCAAGGCCGGCGACGTCGTCCCGATCACGATCGACCCGGGTGCGAGCCCCCTGATCCCCTCGTTCTCCGTCACCACGGTGAACACCTCCAAGATCACCCTCAAGGTCGGGACCACCACGCAGGTGGTCACCAGCCCGCCGGAGACCGTCTCCGTCGTGGCCGGGCAGCCGCTCGACCCCAAGGCGTTCTCCGGAACGATCAAGATCCCGGACGGCACCGAAGGCACCACGGTCCAGGTCGCCCTCGACCTGGCGGTGACCGACGCGGACCTCTCCGGTTCGGTCTTCACCACCACCTGCACCCCGGCCCCCCGCCCGAGCGCCTCGCTCGGATCGGTCGCGGTCGAGGCCCTGCCCAAGGACCCGGTCACCACGAAGCTGACGCCCAACAGCGGCCCGGCGGGCACCGCCGTCGCCGTGACCGGCGCCAACTTCCCGGCCGGCCCCGTCGCCTGTTCCGCCCTGCTCGCGGGGACGGCGACCGGTGACACCGGTACCGGTACGGCGGACGCGTCCGGCGCCGCCACCTGCAACATCACGGTCACCAAGAAGGCCGACGCGATCCGGATCGACGGTTCGATCACCCCGTACAAGGCCTTCGTCTTCCTGGAGGAGCAGGCCGGTGTGAAGAACCCGGTCGACGTCGAGGTCCTGCCCGGACCGCTGGCCCTCGGCCCCAAGGACGGCCAGCCGGCCGTCAACTTCGGCGCGGTCACCATCAACGGCAAGGCCCAGTCGGTGGTCGGCGTCTTCAACGCCGCGACCGTCCAGGACTTCCGCGGCGGCTCGCTCGGCTGGGACGTGACGGCGACGCGTACGCCGTTCCTGAACCAGACCACCGGCCACTCGATGGCGAAGGCGCAGATCGGCATCCAGCCGTCCTGCACCGTCACCAACCCGGACAGCCCGTCCACCTGCACCGCGGGCACCCCCGGCGCGATCTCCGACGTCCCGATGAAGGTGGCCTCCCAGGCCGCCGGCGGGGACGAGCTGACCGGTGGCGAGTTCGCCGTCGGCGGCGCCGGAATGATCCAGCTCCCGCCCTTCATGTTCGCCGACACCTATCAGACGGTCGTGACCTTCTCGATCGCCTGACCCGTACGGCCCGCTCGACCAGGGTGGTGCGGCGCTCCGGCGCCGCACCACCCCTTTCCCCTTTCCGCGCCGACTGGAGACCGCCCATGCGCCCCCGTAGCCGCACCCGAAGCCGCACCCGCGCCCTCCTGTACGGTCTGCTCCTCGGCCTGCTGCTCGGCGCGGGCCTGCTGCCGGCCACCGCGGCGACGGCCGCCGACAACGGCACGTGGGGGGTCTTCCCGACGCCCGCGGCCGGTGCGGCCATGACCGACCGCGCGTACTTCTTCCACCAGGGCGCGGCCGGGAGCACGCTCGGCGACAGCGTCACGATCCTGAACTCCTCCGACCGGGAACTGACCTTCCAGGTCTTCGCCACGGACGCCGTGAACACCCCGGCGGGCGGCGCCTTCGCGCTGCTGCCGGTGGAGACCCGGCCCAAGGACATCGGCGCGTGGATCGCCCTGGCACCGGAGGCCGCGAGCACCGTCACCGTGCCCGCCAAGGGCCGCAAGGACATCCCGTTCACCGTGAGGGTGCCGGCGGACGCGACGCCCGGTGACCACGTCGGCGGGATCGTCGCCCTGGGCACCGCCGTGGAGGGCGTGCAGAAGGAGGGCAAGGTCCAGGTCGGGGTCAAGCGCTCGGTGGGCGCCCGGCTGTACTTCCGGGTGCCGGGACCCATCACGGCGGGGCTGAGCGTGGAGGACGTACGGGTCAGCCGGTCGGCGCCACTGCTGCCCTGGGTCGACAACGCCCGCGCCACCGTGTCGTACGCGCTGGTCAACCGGGGCAACGTGGTCGTCGAGCCCAGGGTGGCGGTCTCCGCCGAGGGGCTGTTCGGGCGCGAGGTGCTGAACCGGCCCGCCCGCGAGCTGAAGCTGTCGCTGCTGCCGGGCCAGCGGATCGAGCTGACCGAACCGTGGCCCGACGCGCCCCAGTCGGACTGGGTGACCGTCAAGGTCACGGCCGGAGCGGCGGCCCACCCCGATCTGGTCTCGGAGTCCGCGACGGAGTTCGTCGCCGTGCCCTGGCCGGCCGTGGGCCTGCTCCTGGTGCTGGCGGGCGCGGGCGCCACGGTGTGGGTCCTGCGCCGCCGCCATCACGCCAAGGGCGAACATCCTGAGCCCGTCCCGGACTTGGCTGGAACCCGCTGACCGGCGAAGGTGTCCCCGGGTGACGGTATTCGGCCTCACCGTCGCGAGGGGGGCACCTGCAATGGAACAACGGCACGACGACGCGGGGAAGGGCACGGGGCTGCTGACCCGCATCGAGCGGGCCCTGGGCACCGGCACCGCCGCCTACCTGCCCGGCAACGGCTGGATCCGGCTGACCCTCCCGCTCGACGACGGCGGCCCCGCGCCCGTCACGGTGGACGTGATCGCGGACACCGTGCGGGCCCCGCAGGGGATCGTCTACCTGCTGCCCGGCGGCGGGCTGAACTTCGCGGCGGAGTTCTTCACCCCGAGCGGCCCGGGCCGCGGCAACCTCGCCCACGCACTGCGCCGCCGGGGTCTGCTCGTCGTCGGGGTCACCCCGCGCGAGGACGCCGCCACCGCGGCCGACATCACCGCCGAGTGGGGGCTCGCGGCGCACCGCCGGGACCTGGCCGGGGTGGTGCGCGCGCTGGACTCCGTACTGGGGCTGCCCTACACCTACGCGGGGCACTCCGCCGGGGCGGCCCTCGCCCTGGACGCCGCCTCGCACGACACCTCGCCGCGGCTGCGCCGGGTGGTGGCCCTGGACACGACCGGGCCGTACACGGGTGACCTGGCACTGCGGGCGGCCGCGACGCGGGACGCGTACGCCACCCAGCTCGCGCAGGGCGTCACCACCGTCGATCCGGGGCTCGCGGCCGCGATCGCGAAGGCGGTGGCCGATCCGGACGGCGTCTCCCCGGTGCCCTGGCCGCCGGACCCATCCCGACGCTTCACCCACGCGGGACTTGCCCACTACGCGCTGGTCCGCACGGCCGCCCTCCCCGGCCCGGCGAACTGGATCTACGTCCGGGGTCACAGCGCCGGGAGCCACGCCTTCGGCCCCACTCCCGCGGAGGACCGGTTCGAGCTGGCCCACACCCCGCTGGCCGTCTGGCACGCGGCCACCGCCGCCCTCGGCAGCGGCCTCGTCCCGACCGCCCTGATGCGGGACCTCGCCGCGGTCTGGGCGGGCGACGACGAGCTGTACGGGATCGCCTGGGACCGGATCCGCGCCGAGGTGGCCTGGGTCAACGCCGAGCTGGGCCGGGGCGACCAGCCGCGCGGCGCGGAGCTGATCCGCGCGGGCGGCAACGAGCGGGTGACCTTCAGCGTGGTCCCCGGTTACGGCCACGGCGACGTGGTCTGGGGCGCCCAGGCCGCGGCGGACGTCTGGTCGAGGTTCTGACGCCCGCCGAAAAACGGAACTCGCCCCCCGCGGTGAGGGTTGCGGGGGGCGAGACGGCCTACGGGGTCCGCGCGGTCAGTGGTTGCGGGGGAAGCCCAGGTCCACGCCGATGTGGCCCTCGGCCGGGTCCGGCCAGCGGGTCGTGACGACCTTGCCGCGGGTGTAGAAGTGGATGCCGTCGTTGCCGTAGATGTGGTGGTCGCCGAAGAGCGAGTCCTTCCAGCCACCGAAGGAGTGGTAGCCCACCGGCACCGGGATCGGGACGTTGACGCCGACCATGCCGGCCTCGATCTCCAGCTGGAAGCGGCGCGCGGCGCCGCCGTCGCGGGTGAAGATCGCGGTGCCGTTGCCGAACGGCGAGGCGTTGATGAGGGCCACGCCCTCCTCGTAGGTCTCGGCGCGCAGCACGCACAGCACCGGGCCGAAGATCTCGTCGCGGTAGGCGTCGGAGTCGGTCTTCACCCGGTCCAGCAGGGACAGGCCGATCCAGTGGCCGTTCTCGTTGCCCTCGACCGTGAAGCCGGTGCCGTCGAGGACGACCTCCGCGCCCTGGTCGGCCGCGCCCTTCACGTACGAGGCGACCTTGTCGCGGTGGGCGGCCGTGATCAGCGGGCCCATCTCGGAGGTCGGGTCGTTGCCGGGGCCGATCTTGATCTTCTCGGCACGCTCGCGGATCTTGTCGACGAGCTCGTCGCCGATCGCACCGACGGCCACCACGGCGGAGATCGCCATGCAGCGCTCACCGGCCGAGCCGTAGGCCGCGGAGACGGCCGCGTCGGCGGCGGCGTCCAGGTCGGCGTCCGGCAGCACCAGCATGTGGTTCTTGGCGCCGCCCAGGGCCTGGACGCGCTTGCCGTTGGCCGAGGCGGTGGTGTGGATGTGGCGGGCGATCGGGGTCGAGCCGACGAAGGAGACGGCCGCGATGCCGGGGTGGGCGAGCAGCGCGTCCACGGCCACCTTGTCGCCGTGGACCACGTTCAGCACGCCCGCCGGCAGACCGGCCTCGCTCGCCAGCTCGGCGAGCTTGTTGGCGGCCGACGGGTCCTTCTCGCTCGGCTTGAGGATGAAGGTGTTTCCGCAGGCCACGGCCAGCGGGAACATCCACATCGGGACCATCGCCGGGAAGTTGAAGGGGGTGATGCCCGCGACGACGCCCAGCGGCTGGCGGATCGAGGAGACGTCCACCCGGTTGGAGACCGACGTGGACAGCTCGCCCTTGAGCTGCGTGGTGATGCCGCAGGCCAGCTCGACGATCTCCAGGCCGCGGGCGACCTCGCCCAGCGCGTCCGAGTGGACCTTGCCGTGCTCGGCGGTGATCAGGGCGGCGATGGCGTCGCGGTTGGCGTCCAGCAGGGCGCGGTAGGCGAACAGCACCTTGGTGCGGGCGGCCAGCGAGGACTGCCCCCAGGTGAGGTAGGCCTCCTTGGCGACCTGTACGGCCGCGTCGACCTCGTCGGCCGAGGCGAGCGCGACCTGCGTGGTGACCTCGCCGGTGGCCGGGTCGGTGACCGGGCCGTAGTTGCCCGACGCGCCCTCGACGGTCTTGCCACCGATCCAGTGGTTGACGGTCTTCATGCCTTGCTCCTTCACAGATGGCGACGTCGCTGCGCGGCTTGCCGGTCGTACTCTTCACGGGCCGTGGCAGCGGCCTTGCGGGTCGCGGTCTCGGCCACAGGAACATCCCACCACGCCTGTGCCGGGGGTGGGCCCGACACAGTGTCGGGCGTTCGGGTCTGTACGTAGACACATGTGGGACGCGTCGCCGAACGGGCCTCGGCGAGGGCTTCGCGCAGGTCACGCGTGGTGCGGGCGCGGATCACGGCCATCCCGAGGGAGCCCGCGTTGGCCGCGAGGTCCACCGGAAGCGGGTCTTCCGTATACCCGGAATCGGGCGCCCGGAAGCGGTAGGCGGTGCCGAAGCCCTCGCCGCCCACCGCATCCGACAGGCCGCCGATGGAGGCGTAGCCGTGGTTGTCGAGGATCACCACCCTGACCGGGAGCCCCTCCTGGACGGCCGTGACGATCTCGGTCGGGTTCATCAGGTACGTCCCGTCGCCGACCAGCGCCCACACCGGCCGGCCGGGCGCGGCCAGCGCCACCCCGATGGCCGCGGGGATCTCGTAGCCCATGCAGGAGTACCCGTACTCCACGTGGTACTGGTCGTGCGACCGGGCCCGCCACAGCTTGTGCAGGTCGCCGGGGAGGGATCCGGCCGCGTTGATCAGGATGTCGGTGTCGTCGACGAGGGCGTCGAGCAGCCCGAGCACCTGGGCCTGGGTGGGCGGAGCGTCCTCGTCGGCCTCCGCGACGGCGTACGCCCGCTCGACGCGGCTCTCCCAGCGGGCCCGCTCCGCCGCGTACCGCTCCCCGTACGCCGGGTCCGTACGGTGACCGGCGAGGGCGCCCCGCAGCTCGTCGAGCCCCTCGCGGGCGTCGGCGACCAGGGGCAGGGCGGCGAGTTTGTGGGCGTCGTACGGGTCGAGGTTGAGGCCGACGAACCGGACGGCCGGGTGCTGGAAGAGGGTCGCCGAGGCGGTGGTGAAGTCGCTCAGCCGGGTCCCGGCGGCGATGACGAGGTCGGCCTCCCGGGCGAGCGCGGCGGCGGTGGAGGTCCCGGTGTGGCCGATCCCGCCCACGTCGGCGGGATGCCCGTACGGCAGGACGCCCTTGCCCGCCTGGGTGACGGCCACCGGGATCCCCGTGGCCTCCGCGAAGGCGGCCAGGGCCGCGCGGGCCTCGCTGTGCCGGATCCCGCCGCCGGCGACGATCAGCGGGCGCACGGAGCCCCGTACGGCCTCGGCGGCGCGGGCCAGCTCGTGCCGGTCGGGCCGCGGCCGGCGCACGCCCCACACCCGCTCGGCGAAGAACTCCTCGGGCCAGTCGTACGCCTGCGCCTGCACGTCCTGCGGGAGCGCGAGGGTGACGGCGCCGGTCTGCACGGGG
Organism: Streptomyces avidinii; assembly: GCF_045161815.1. Lineage (NCBI taxonomy): Bacteria > Bacillati > Actinomycetota > Actinomycetes > Kitasatosporales > Streptomycetaceae > Streptomyces > Streptomyces avidinii. The sequence continues at coordinate 5,627,347 of NZ_CP108863.1, read as the reverse complement.
TCGGTGAGCACCCGTACGGCCTGGAGCGCGGCCGGGATCAGGGCCTCGGGCCGGGCGATCCGGTCGAAGAAGCGGGAGACGGGCCGCAGGGTGTCGTTGACGGAGATGTCCCCGGCGTAGGGCACCTCCAGCTGCTGGAGGACGGGGTCGGCGGGCCGGGTGGCGAAGGTGTCCCCCGGGAGCAGGAGCACCGGGATCCGGTTGATCGTGGCGAGGGCGGCGCCGGTGACGAGGTTGGTGGCGCCGGGCCCGATGGAGGTGGTGACGGCGTGCGCGGAGAGCCGGCCGCACTGGCGGGCGTACCCGACGGCGGCGTGCACCATGGCCTGCTCGTTGCGGCCCTGGAGGAAGGGCATGGCCTCCGGCCCGCTCTCCAGCAGTGCCTGGCCGATGCCCGCCACGTTCCCGTGCCCGAAGATCCCCCAGGTGGCGGCGATCAGCCGGTGCCGGTGCCCGTCGCGCTCGGTGTACTGGCGGGACAGGAAACGGACGAGCGCCTGCGCGACGGTGAGCCTCACCGGGGGTCCTCCGCTCGGTGGTGGGACGGGAAGGGGAGCCGGGGGTCGATGTCCTGGCCGTCCCAGCTGCCGCGGATCCAGCCGTGGTCGGGGTGGTCCCGGATCAGCCACTCCCGGGTGGCGTCCGGTCCGGCCATCACGTTCAGGTAGTACATGTCGTGCCCGGGGGCGGCGATGGACGGGCCGTGCCAGCCGTCGGGGATCAGAACCGCGTCCCCGGTGCGCACCTCGGTGAGGATGTCGGTCTTCCCCGCCGGGGAGGGGGTGACGCGCTGATAGCCGAGCCCGGGGGTGTCCCCGTGCGGGGCGATCTCGAAGTAGTAGATCTCCTCCAGGCGGGACTCCTCGCCGGGGTGGTGCTCGTCGTGCTTGTGGGGCGGGTACGAGGACCAGTTGCCGCCGGGGGTGAGCACCTCGACGGCGATGAGGCGGTCGGCGGGGAAGGTGTCGGCGGCGGCGAAGTTGTTGACCTGGCGGGAGCAGTGGCCGGCGCCGCGGAGCTCCACGGGGACGGCTTCGGCGGGGCCGTACCCGGCGGGGAGCTCGCGCTCGCACCGGGCCCCGGCGAGGGCGAACCGCCCGCCGGCGGCCGAGCGGATCTCCGCTTGCGCGTCCCGGGGCAGGTACGCGAAGTCACTGACCCCGTCGAACACCCCGGACCTCCCATGCAGTTGGAACACCTGCGGCTCCGCTGCGGTGGCGCTGCCCCCGAACCCCCGCGCCTCAAACGCCGGCGGGGCTTGATGAGACAGCGCCCGGCAGCGGACCTCGCACGCGCCCGACAACGGGAGCACGATCCACTCCGACTCCCCGCACGGGTGCGCGTACATCTCCCCCGGGGCCAGGTCGAGGACCTTCAACCTCGTCCACTCCATCCGCCACTCAGACACCACCGGCACGTCCCACCACCTCTTCCACCTCGTCCGCGAACGGCATCGCCACCGCACACGCCAGCCGCGAGGCGACGATCGCCCCGGCCGCGTTCGCGTACCGCATCACCGTCTCCAGTTCCCACCCCGCCAGCAGCCCGTGGCACAGTGCCCCGCCGAACGCGTCCCCCGCGCCCAGCCCGTTGACCACCTCCACCGGCACCGGTGCCACCTCCGCGACCGTCCCGTCGCGGTGGACCGCCAGCACGCCCTCCGGTCCGCGCTTGACCACCGCCAGCTCCACGCCCGCCGCGAGCAGCGCCCGCGCCGCCGCGTACGGGTCCGACTCGCCCGTGGCGATCGCGCACTCTTCCACGTTGCCCACGGCCACCGTCGCGGACCGCAGAGCCCGCTCGTAGAACGGCTCGGGCTTCTCCCGCCACAGCATCGGCCGCCAGTCCAGGTCGAAGACCGTCGTCCCCGTCCGCGCGCGGGCCTCCAGCGCCGCCAGCGTCGCCGCCCGCGAGGGCTCCTCGCTCAGGCCCGTGCCCGTCATCCAGAACACACGGGCCGCCCGTACCGCCGCCAGGTCCACCTCGTCCACCGCGATCTCCAGGTCCGGGGCCTTCGGCAACCGGTAGAAGTACAGCGGGAAATGGTCCGGCGGGAAGATCTCGCAGAAGGTGACGGGAGTCGGCAGCCCGGGGACCTCGGACACCCACCGTTCGTCCACCCCGAACCGCCGCAGCTCGGCGCGAAGGTACCCGCCGAAGGGGTCCGCGCCAGTACGGGTGATCACCGCCACCCGCCGGCCCAGCCGGGCCGCCGCAACGGCCACGTTGGCCGGGGAGCCGCCGAGGAACTTGCCGAAGGTCTCCGCCTCGGCCAGTGGAATGCCGGTCGTCAGCGGGTAGAGATCCACCCCGATCCGGCCCATCGTGATCAGGTCGAAGGCGAGCGGATCGCCGGTGCCGGTCACAGTCAGTCCTCCCGTTGGTCCTCCACCCTAAGGTGGCCGTTATGACGTCCTCCCCGCCCGCGTTGACCCGTATCCGCATCGGTTCGGCCCCGGACTCCTGGGGTGTCTGGTTTCCCGACGACCCCCGGCAGACCCCCTGGGAACGGTTCCTCGACGAGGTCGCCGACGCCGGGTACGAGTGGATCGAGCTCGGCCCCTACGGCTATCTGCCCACCGATCCCGCCCGCCTCACCGAGGAAACGGCCAAGCGCGGGCTGCGCGTCTCGGCCGGAACCGTCTTCACCGGACTCCATCACGGGCCCGCCGTGTGGGAGGACACCTGGGAGCACGTGTCGCGGATCGCGGCGCTCACCCGGGCCATGGGCGCGGCCCATCTCGTCGTCATCCCCTCCTTCTGGCGGGACGACAAGACCGGGGAGGTACTGGAGGACCGCACCCTCACGCCCGCCCAATGGCGTGAACTGGCCTCCCAGACCGAGCGCCTCGGCCGGGAGGTCCAGGACCGGTACGGGCTGCGGATCGTCGTCCATCCGCACGCCGACACCCACATCGACACGCCTTCGAACGTGGCCCGCTTCCTGGACGCCACCGACCCCGGCCTCGTCTCCCTCTGCCTGGACACGGGGCACTACGCGTACTGCGGCGGCGACAGCGTCCGGGCGATCGAGGCCTTCGCCGAACGCATCGGCTACCTCCACCTCAAGCAGGTGGATCCGCGGATCCTCGCCGAAGTCGTCGCCGAGGGGCTGCCCTTCGGGCCGGCGGTGGGCCGTGGGGTGATGTGCGAACCGCCCTCGGGGGTGCCCGCGCTGGAGCCGGTGCTCGCGGCGGCGCAGCGTCTGGACGTGGACCTCTTCGCCATCGTGGAGCAGGACATGTACCCCTGTCCGCCGGACCGGCCGCTGCCGATCGCCCGGCGGACCCGCGACTACCTCCGCTCCTGCGGCGCCCGCTGATCCTTCGGAAGGAAGAGGAGTACGACATGAGCACGCTCGGCATCGCCGTCATCGGCACCGGGAAGATGGGCGCCGACCACGTGCGCCGGATCGGGCGGACGGTCGGCGGGGCCCGCGTGGTGGCCGTGGCCGACCCGGACGGGGACCGGGTCAAGGAGGTCGCGGGCACCCTGGACGGGGCGTCGGCGCACACCGACCCCGCGGCCGCGATAGCCGCCCCCGGGGTCGAGGCCGTCCTGATCGCCTCGCCCGGCCCCGCCCACGAGGAGGCGATCCTGCACGCGCTGGAGCGGGAGCTGCCGGTGCTGTGCGAGAAGCCGCTGACCCCGGACCCGGCGGGGGCGCTGCGCGTGATGGAGGCCGAGCAGCGGCTGGGACGGCGCCTGGTGCAGGTGGGCTTCATGCGGCGGTACGACCCGGAGTACGAACGGCTGAAGCAACTGCTGGACGCGGACGGGATCGGGCGTCCGCTCTTCCTGCACTGCCGGCACCGCAACGCCTCCTCGCCGTCGTTCTTCACCAGCGACATGCTGATCAGCGACTCGGTGGTGCACGAGGTGGACGCGGCCCGCTGGTTGCTGGGGCAGGAGATCACCGCGGTCACCGTGCTCTCCCCCCGGCCCTCGGCGGCCGCTCCCGAGGGGTTGAGCGATCCCCGGCTGGTGCTGCTGGAGACGTCCGGCGGGGCCGTCGTCGATGTGGAGATCTTCGTCAACTGCGGTTTCGGCTACCAGGTGCAGTGCGAGGCGGTCGGCGAGGCGGGCAGTGCCCGGATCGGCGACGGCCACGCCATGGTGGTCCAGTCGGCGGGCCGCTGGGGCGGCGCGATCGACCAGGACTTCACGGTGCGCTTCGCCGATGCCTACGACCGGCAGCTTCGCAGCTGGGTGGCCGCGGCCGGGCACGGCCGGGTGGCGGGGCCCGACGCCTGGGACGGCTACGCGGCGGCCGCCGTCTCCGAGGCGGGGATCGCGGCGGCCCGCAGCGGCGTACGGACCGTGGTGGAACTGGTGGAGCGCCCGGCCCTGTACGGCTGACGCCCGCTCCTTCCTGCCTCACCGGGCCCCTGTGGCGCCCTTGTCACAGGGGTCCCCGTTCTGTCACGCATGTCCGCATTACGCGGGTGTTCCGTCACAGGCAGTCGACAGGCCCTCCCCTGTCCTTACTCCGTGTCGTTCCCCGGGCACAACTCGAGTGATCGTCAGTGTCCACGCGCCGGCTCCCCCGACGGCCTCCCGGCCGGCCCCGCGGCGTGGACAAGGAGGTGTCCAGCATGAGCGACCGACAGCTGTGGTCGTACAAGGAGATCGCTGCCCACATCCGGGTCCAGCCGGACACCGTGCGCTCCTATCGCAAGCACGGACTGCTCCCCGCCCCCGACCATGTGGAAGGGGGCAAGCCCTACTGGTACGCCGACACCGTGCGCGCCTGGGTGGCCCGCCGGCCCGGAAACCGGGGCCGGCGCGAGGAGGACTGACCCCAGTGCCGGTGAGGGGGCCGCCACGGGCCCCCTCACCCGGCACCGGGCCGGCGCCTACGCCCCGGCTCCGACGGGTATCCGGTCCGCCTCCGGCCTCGGGGGCGCGGCCTCCCCCTCGCTCAGGCCGAACCTCTCGTGCAGCCGGCGCAGCGGGGCGGGCGCCCACCAAGTGGCCCGGCCGGTCAGCTTCATCACCGCCGGGACCAGGAGGCTGCGGACGACCATGGCGTCCATCAGGACCGCCAGCGCGATCCCGAGCCCCAGCATCTTGGTGTTGGTCACCCGGGAGGTGCCGATGGCCACCATCACCACCGCCAGGATCACGGCGGCCGCGGTGATCAGCCCGCCGGTGCGGGCCAGCCCCGTCCGGACGGCGCTCTCGTGGTCGCCGGTCCGGTCGTACTCCTCCTTGATACGGGATATGAGGAACACCCCGTAGTCCATGGAGAGTCCGAAGGCGATGCAGAACATCAGCACCGGCAGGGTGGTCTCTATGTCACCGGTGGCGGTGAAGGAGAGGAGCCCCGAGAGGTGGCCCTCCTGGAACACCCACACCACCGCCCCGAACATCGCGGTCAGGCTGAGGGCGTTGAGCAGTACCGCCTGCAGGGGTATCAGCAGGCTTCCGGTGAGCAGGAACACCAGCAGCAGCGTCGCCAGGACCACCAGGGCAGCCGCCGCGGGCAGGGCGCCCGCGATGGCTTTCTGGGCGTCCACGAGGACGGCCGCCTGTCCGGTCACCGAGGTCTTGAAGCCGGGGTCCACGGCGCGGACCTCGTCGACCAGGTCCTGGGCCCGCTCCCCCACGCTCTCGCCCTCCACGGCGACCGAGAGGGAGGAGTACGCGCTTCCCGTCGTGGAGTCGATCGGCCCGTCGACCCGGATCACTCCGGGCAGGGCGGCCAGCCGGTCCCGGTAGGCCGCGAGGCGGTCGGGTCCGGGCGATCCCTCGACGAGCACGGTGAGACCGCCGCCCGGGCTGTTCGGGAAGTGGTGCCGGATCTGCTCCTGCACCACGTGGGAGGGAGCGTCCTTCGGGAGCTGCCGGTCGTCGACCGTGCCGAACTTGACTCCGATGAAGGGCAGTCCGAGGAGCAGCAGGCCCACGGTGGTGGCCACGGCGAACACCGGGGCGCGTCGCATCACGAGGGCGGCCGTCCACCCCCAGCCCTTGCCCGTCGGCGCGGCCGCGGCGGCGGCGCCGGGACGGCGGCGCTGCCACATCCGGCGCAGGTCGAGGGCGTTGACACGCTCGCCGAGGAGCACCAGCGCGGCCGGCAGCAGGATCAGCGCGGCGGCCGCCGCGAGCAGCACCACCGCGACCCCGGCGTAGGCGAAGGAGCGCAGGAAGTACATCGGGAAGAAGAGCATCGCCGAGAGCGAGACGGCGACGGTGAGCGCCGAGAAGAGCACGGTGCGCCCGGCGGTGCGCAGGGTGGCCCCGACGGCAGCCACCGGGTCGCGCCCGGCGGCGAGTTCCTCGCGGAACCTGCGGACGATGAACAGGGCGTAGTCGATGGCGAGTCCGAGGCCGAGCGCGGTGGTCAGGTTCTGGGCGAAGACGGAGACGTCGGTGACCTCGGTGAGACCGCGCAGGACGGCATTGGTGCCGAGGATGGCCACGATGCCGACGCCCAGCGGGAGCAGTGCGGCGACCGCGCTGCCGAAGACGAGGACGAGCAGCACGAGGGTGACCGGCAGCGCGATGAGCTCGGCGCGCAGCAGGTCCTCCTGGATGGTCTCGGTGACCTCGCGCTGCACCGCGGCGGGGCCGCCGAGCGACACCCGCACCGGGCCGTGCTCGCCTTCATAGTGCGGGGCGATGCGCTCCAGCGTCGCGGTGGCCGTCTTCTCGTCGCCCTGGACGCGGGCGACGATCAGTGCCTGCCGGCCGTCCTCGGAACGCAGCGTGGGCAGTTGCGCGCGCCAGTACGAGCCGACGCCGACGACCCCCCGTTCGGCGGCGAGGGTGGTGGTGAGCCGCTCGGCCTCGGCGGCGACGGCGGGGTCGTCCACTCCGGCGGTGCCCGCCGTGGCGTCGACGAGCAGGAGCAGGTTGGGCTCGGAGTGCGGGAACTCGCGTTCCAGGGCCCGCGCGGCGTAGGTGGACCGGGCGCCCGGGTCCTCCCAGCCGCCACTTCCCAGCCGGTCGGCGACGCCGCCGCCCGCGACCACGGCGAGAGCCGTGACCAGCAGGGCGAGCAGCAGCGTGAGCCGCGGCCGGGCCGTGACGAACCGGGTCCACCCCCCGTCCGTCCGGGAGGACGGCGGATTCTTGACTTCGGACATGACTCGGTGTCCCCTTCACCGTGATTGCCAGGCCACATAGACTGGCAAACACGAGCAGTCGCTCGCGTTTTCCAAGAATGCGAGCGATCTCTCGCGTTTGTCAATCACCCACGGGAAGCAGGGGATTGGACATGCCGGGGACACCCACGGGCAAAAACATCGAAAAGGGGACCAAGGGCTCCACCGCCGCCAAGAGCTCCGCCACCACGCCCACCACCCCGCGCCGCCGCCAGGCCCGCGGCGAACGCCGGATCTCCCAGCTGCTGGCCGCCGCCGCCGGCGTGTTCTGCCGTACCGGCTACGCCGCCGCCAGCACCAACGCCATCGCGCGTGAGGCGGGCGTGTCCCCGGGCACCCTCTACCAGTACTTCCCGAACAAGGAGGCCATCGCGATCGAGCTCGGCGGCCAACTGCTCCAGCGCGCCCACGAGACGCACGGCCAGGCCTTCCGCCCCGAGAACCTCCAGCGCCCCCTGCCCGAGCTGCTCGACGCCGTCCTCGACCCGGTCATCGCCTTCAACTGCGAGAATCCGGCCTTCTGGGCCCTCATGCACGGCACCGGCGTCCCCGGCATCGCCCAGGAGCACGAGGAACTGCACGAAGGACTGCTCACCCGGATCGAGGCCGTGCTGCGCGACTTCTGCCCCGGGGCCACGGCCCACGAGCTCGCCCACGTCTCGAACATGATCCTGGGCATCTTCAAGTCGTCCCTCGACCTGATCCTGGCCCACGAGGGCGACGAGCGCGCCGCCTACACCGCCGAGCTCAAGACCGTCCTGCTGCGCTACCTGGAGCCGATGCTCACCACGACTCCCCCTCGCTGACCCGCCCGGCCCGGCCGGCCCGCACCACCTCGGCGCCCTCCGGGCCCTGCCCGCGGGCCAGCAGCCGCAGCCCCACCAGCGGGAACACCAGGACGGACACCATCCCGGCCCCCACCAGCGCCGCCGCCTCCCCCGGCGCCATCATCCCGTCGTCCACGCCCAGCGTCGTGATGGCCACCACCAGCGGCAGCGCGGTGGACCCGAACAGCACCAGGGCCGACCGCTCCGGCCGCCCCAGGTCGCGCGGCGCCAGCAGCCGGATCGGCAGCCCGCGCACCACGAGGAACAGCAGCAGGAAGACCGGCAGCAGCGCCAGCGGCCGTCCGCCCGACAGCAGCGCCCGCAGATCGAACTCGATCCCCGTGACCACGAAGAACAGCGGCACGAGGAAACCGAAGCCCATGGCCTCCACCTTCGACAGCACGGTCCCACTGCTCTCCGGCGCCGCCCCCTCCAGGACCAGCCGCGTGATCAGTCCGGCCGCGAAGGCGCCGAGCAGTACGTCGAGTCCGAGCACCTCGGACAGCGCCAGCATCGCCACCAGCAGCAGGAGGACCAGCCGTACGGCGAACTGCGCACTGCTGTGCAGGGTCCTGGCGATGACCCGCGAGAGCCACGGCGGCTTGGGCCGCAGCGCCCAGAACACCGCAGCCGCCGTCAGCAGCGCGAAGACCACCAGGAGCGCAGCGGAGCCGGCCGGTGCCCGCCCGCTCAGCAGCAGCGACATGGCGATGATCGGCCCGAACTCGCCCACCGCGCCCATCGCCATCATCACGGTCCCGAACCGGCCCTGAAGGTCCCCGGTGTCCCTGAGGATGGGCAGGACGGCGCCCAGCGCGGTGCTGGTGAGCGCGGTGCCCACGTACACGCCCTTGGTGAAGCCGCCGCCCTGCGCGAGCAGGGTCCCGATGCCCAGGCCCAGGGCGAGCGTGATCAGCCAGGCCCACACCGAGCGCTTGAGGGTGTCCCCCCTCACCCGGTCGAACCGGATCTCGTACCCGGCCAGGAAGATCAGCATGGCCAGTCCGAGCCGGCTCAGTACGTCGATCACCTCGCCCGTCCCGGCCCAGCCGAGCACGTCCGGGCCGATCAGGATGCCGAGCAGGATCTCGAAGATGACCAGCGGAACCGACAGCCAGCGCGAGACCCCGTAGGCGAGCAGGGGGGCGAGTACGGCCGCGGCCATGATCAGGACGAGGCTTCCCGAGTGATCCATATCAGCCATTTACGTACAGTTCACCCATACCGGCCAGCTTTCCCACACGGTTCGAAAGACTGGGAGCGGACGCTCGCATTCATACCCCCCAGGGGTATAGTCTCGAAGAGTCGGGAGGACGGTGGAGCCATCGGCCACCCCTCCCGGTGACCGGCACACGCCCCTGAAGAGGAGAACGACATGACCGCCGAGACGGACACCCAGACCACCACCGTCTACCGGGTGACCGGCATGACCTGCGGACACTGCGAGGGCGCGGTGACCACCGAGATCTCCGCCCTGCCGGGCGTCAGCACCGTCAAGGCCGTCGCCGCGACGGGCGAGGTCACCGTGGTCTCCGCCGCCCCGCTCGCGGACGAGGACGTCCGCGCCGCCGTGGACGAGGCCGGCTACGAGTTCGCCGGACAGGTCTGAGCGGCCCGCCCTCCCGCACGGCACCCGCGGCAGCCCCGCGGAACCCTGCCGGGCCGTGCCGGCCAGCTCATACTGGTCCCGTACGGCCCGGCCATCCCCCTGGAGCCGGAACATGACCAGCAGCACAGTGCACGACGGACCGATAGCGGCGGTCGAACTCTCGATCGGCGGGATGACCTGCGCCTCCTGCGCCGCCCGCATCGAGAAGAAGCTCAACCGGATGGACGGCGTCGAGGCCACGGTGAACTACGCCACCGAGAAGGCCCACGTCTCCTACACCGGTGACGTCCGGGTCGCCGACCTGATCGCGACCGTCGTCAGGACCGGCTACACCGCCGAGGAGCCCCCGCCGCCGCCCGCCCCGGAAGCCGACGCCGCCACCGAAGCGGTACGGACCGGGGACGGGGCGACGGCTGCCGACCCGGTGCTCGCCGCCCTGCGGCAACGACTGCTGGTCTCCGTCACGCTCGCCGTGCCCGTCGTCCTGCTGGCGATGGTCCCCGCCCTCCAGTTCGACAACTGGCAGTGGCTCTCCCTGACCCTCGCGGCCCCCGTCGTCATCTGGGGCGGCCTCCCCTTCCACAAGGCCGCCTGGACCAACGCCCGGCACGGCGCCGCCACCATGGACACCCTGGTCTCGGTCGGCACGCTGGCCGCCTTCGCCTGGTCGCTGTGGGCCCTGTTCTTCGGCCACGCGGGCATGCCCGGCATGCGGCACGGATTCGACTTCGGAATCTCCCGCACCGACGGCTCCTCCGCCATCTACCTGGAGGTGGCGGCCGGCGTCGTCTCCTTCATCCTGCTGGGCCGCTACCTGGAGGCCCGCTCCAAGCGGAAGGCGGGCGCGGCCCTGCGGGCCCTGATGGAACTGGGCGCCAAGGACGTCGTCGTCCTGCGCGCCGGCCAGGAGGTACGGATCCCGGTGGGCTCGCTCGCGGTCGGCGACCGGTTCGTCGTCCGCCCCGGCGAGAAGATCGCCACCGACGGCACCGTCGTCGAGGGCAGCTCCGCCGTGGACGCCTCCATGCTGACCGGCGAGTCCGTGCCGGTCGACGTCACCGCGGGCGACTCCGTCACCGGAGCCACCGTCAACACCTCCGGACGCCTGGTCGTCGAGGCCACCCGGATCGGGGCCGACACCCAGCTGGCCCGGATGGCGAAGATGGTGGAGGACGCGCAGAACGGCAAGGCCGAGGTGCAGCGCCTCGCCGATCAGGTCTCCGGGATCTTCGTGCCCGTCGTCCTGGCGCTCGCGCTCGGCACCTGGATCACCTGGCTGCTCATCACCGACGACCCCACCGCCGCCTTCACCGCCGCCGTGGCCGTCCTGATCATCGCCTGCCCCTGCGCCCTGGGCCTCGCCACCCCGACCGCCCTGATGGTCGGCACCGGACGCGGCGCGCAGCTCGGCATCCTGATCAAGGGCCCCGAGGTGCTGGAGTCCACCCGCCGCGTGGACACCGTCGTCCTGGACAAGACCGGCACCGTCACCACCGGCCGGATGACCCTCGACGGCGTCTTCACCGCCGCGGGCGTCGACGAGCGCGAACTCCTGCGCCTCGCCGGGTCCCTGGAGCACGCCTCCGAGCACCCGATCGCCCGGGCCGTGGCCACCGGGGCGGCGCAGCGGGCGGGCGCCCTTCCCGTACCGGAGTCCTTCGAGAACGTCGCCGGGCTCGGCGTCCAGGGCGTGGTCGACGGCCACGCCGTCCTGGTGGGCCGCGAGCGGCTGCTGGCCGACTGGTCGATCGGGCTGCCGGCCGGACTCGCCGAGGCCAAGGCGGCCGCCGAGGCCGCGGGCAGCACCGCCGTCCTGGTGGCCTGGGACGGGGCGGCGCGCGGGGTCCTGACCGTGGCCGACGCGGTCAAGGAGACCAGCGCCGAGGCGGTCGCCCGGCTCCGGGCGCTGGGCCTCACCCCGGTCCTGCTGACCGGTGACCACAGGGCCGTCGCCGAGACGGTGGCCCGCGAGGTGGGCATCGACGAGGTGATCGCCGAGGTGCTTCCGCAGGACAAGGTGGACGTCGTACGCCGGCTCCAGGCCGAGGGCCGTACGGTCGCCATGGTCGGCGACGGGGTCAACGACGCGGCCGCCCTCGCCCAGGCCGACCTGGGGCTGGCCATGGGCACCGGCACGGACGCGGCCATCGAGGCGGGCGATCTGACCCTCGTCCGGGGCGACCTGCGGGTCGCGGCGGACGCGATCCGGCTCTCCCGCCGGACCCTGGCCACGATCAAGGGCAACCTGTTCTGGGCCTTCGGCTACAACGTGGCGGCCCTGCCGCTGGCGGCCGCCGGTCTGCTCAATCCGATGATCGCGGGGGCCGCGATGGCCTTCTCCTCGGTCTTCGTGGTGACCAACAGCCTCCGGTTGCGGTCCTTCCGCTGACGGATCCCCTCCCCATGGTCCGCACACTTCCTTCACAGGAGACGCAGATCACAGTGACCGCAACGTAACCATCCGGGGTCGTCGCGGGTCTAATGGGGCGATACCAAGAACGTCTTGGGGGACGTTTCACGGAGACCTGGGGGGTTTCCGTGGGTATCCGCCGGCCGGGACACGTACCCGCGGGAGGCTTTGAGCGGCCCTCCCGGACGAACGGGTCCCGGCACACCGACGCCCCGGCTCGGGTCCCGTGGGGGGAATCCGTTTCGGGGAAAAGGGAAGCGCCCCGACCGTCGACCCGTGGGGGGATCGACGGCGGGGCGCTTCTCGCATCTCTGGGGCACCGCCGCGCGGCCGCACGCCGCGCGACGGGAAGGCCTCGGGTCAGCGGGCCTCTACGGGAACGAAGTCGCGCAGGACCTCGCCGGTGTAGATCTGGCGCGGGCGACCGATGCGGGAACCCGGCTCCTTGATCATCTCGTGCCACTGGGCGATCCAGCCGGGCAGTCGGCCGAGCGCGAAGAGCACGGTGAACATCTCGGTGGGGAAGCCCATCGCCCGGTAGATGAGACCGGTGTAGAAGTCCACGTTCGGGTAGAGGTTGCGCTCGACGAAGTAGTCGTCGGCCAGCGCGTGCTCCTCCAGCTTGAGCGCGATGTCGAGCAGCTCGTCGCTCTTGCCGAGCGCCGAGAGGACGTCGTGCGCCGCCGCCTTGATGATCTTCGCCCGGGGGTCGAAGCTCTTGTAGACGCGGTGTCCGAAGCCCATGAGCCGGACGCCGTCCTCCTTGTTCTTCACCTTGCGGATGAAGGCGTCGACGTCGCCGCCGTCGTTCTTGATGCCTTCCAGCATCTCGAGGACGGACTGGTTGGCGCCACCGTGCAGCGGACCCCACAGGGCCGAGATGCCGGCGGAGATCGAGGCGAACATGTTCGCCTGCGAGGAACCGACCAGACGCACGGTGGAGGTCGAGCAGTTCTGCTCGTGGTCCGCGTGCAGGATCAGCAGCTTGTCGAGCGCGGAGACCACGACCGGGTCCAGGTCGTACTCCTGGGCCGGCACGGAGAAGGTCATGCGCAGGAAGTTCTCGACGTAGCCGAGGTCGTTGCGCGGGTAGACCACCGGGTGGCCGACCGACTTCTTGTACGCGTACGCCGCGATCGTCGGGAGCTTGGCCAGCAGCCGGATCGTCGAGAGGTTGCGCTGCGTCTCGTCGAACGGGTTGTGGCTGTCCTGGTAGAACGTCGACAGTGCGCTGACCACGGAGGACAGCATCGCCATCGGGTGCGCGTCCCGCGGGAAGCCGTCGTAGAAGCGCTTCACGTCCTCGTGCAGCAGCGTGTGCTGGGTGATCTCGTTGCGGAACGACGCGAGCTGGTCGACGGTCGGCAGCTCGCCGTTGATCAGCAGGTACGCGACCTCGATGAAGGTCGAACGCTCGGCCAGCTGCTCGATCGGGTAGCCGCGGTAACGCAGGATGCCCTGCTCACCGTCGAGGTAGGTGATCGCGGACTTGTAGGCCGCGGTGTTGCCGTAACCACTGTCCAAGGTGACGAGCCCGGTCTGGGCCCGCAGCTTCGAGATGTCGAAGCCCTGGTCACCGACGGTGCTCTCGACCACCGGGTAGGTGTATTCACCGTCCGCGTACCGGAGTACTACAGAGTTGTCGCTCACGTCATCCCTCACCGACGTAGTGCCTCTTCTTCGAGGTGCCCTGACTGCCTCTACCTTCCCCCATTTGGCGCAGGAGAGTGCACTCGGGGTCGGCGTTTGGTGCTTTCGACGGCACTGAGTGCCGTCAAGCTGCTCATCCTGCCCCCTCCGCACCGGTGCGGGAACCCCAAATGATCGATCATTTAGGTGATGTTTCCCACCGGTATCCGGCCGGACAGCCTGGCAGCGACCGCCGTGTACCTCCTGCCTGCGGAAACGGTACGCACCGCCTGCCCGAGGGCCTTGCGGGACCCGACGAGGACGACCAGTTTCTTCGCCCTGGTCACCGCCGTGTAGAGCAGGTTGCGCTGGAGCATCATCCAGGCTCCGGTCGTGACAGGGATCACCACCGCCGGATATTCACTCCCCTGTGAACGGTGAATGGTGACGGCGTACGCGTGGGCCAGCTCGTCGAGCTCCCCGAACTCGTACACGATCTCCTCGTCCTCCTCCGTCCGTACCGTCAGGCGCTGTTCGTCCACGTCCAGGCCGGTGACCACGCCGACCGTGCCGTTGAAGACGCCGTTGGCGCCCTTCTCGTAGTTGTTCCGGATCTGGGTCACCTTGTCGCCCACCCGGAAGACCCGGCCGCCGAACCGCTTCTCCGGCAGGTCCGGCCGGGCCGGCGTCATCGCCTGCTGGAGCAGCCCGTTGAGGTTTCCGGCGCCGGCCGGGCCGCGGTGCATCGGGGCGAGCACCTGGACGTCCCGCCGCGGGTCGAGCCCGAATCTGGCCGGAATCCGCCGGGCCGCCACGTCCACGGCCAGCACTCCGGCCGCCTCGGTGTCCTCCTCCGGGAAGAGGAAGAAGTCCGGCAGGCCGTCCGTGATCGGCGGCAATCCGGTGTTGATCCGGTGGGCGTTGGTGACCACCCCCGACTGCTGGGCCTGCCGGAAGATCCGGGTCAGCCGCACCGCGGGCACCGGGCCGCCCTCGGCCAGCAGGTCCCGCAGCACCTCCCCGGCGCCGACGGAGGGCAGCTGGTCCACATCGCCGACCAGCAGCAGGTGCGCCCCCGGCGCCACCGCCTTGATCAGCTTGTTGGCCAGCAGCAGGTCGAGCATCGAGGCCTCGTCGACCACGACCAGGTCCGCGTCCAGGGGGCGGTCGCGGTCGTACGCCGCGTCCCCGCCCGGTTTGAGCTCCAGCAGCCGGTGCACCGTGGAGGCCTCGGCCCCGGTGAGCTCGGCCAGCCGTTTCGCCGCCCGGCCGGTGGGTGCGGCCAGCACCACCTTGGCCTTCTTCGCCCGGGCCAGCTCGACGATCGAGCGCACGGTGAAGGACTTCCCGCAGCCCGGCCCGCCCGTGAGGACGGCGACCCGGCGGGTCAGCGCCAGCTTGACCGCGTCGCGCTGCTCGGGCGCGAGCGTGGCTCCCGTCCGCCCGGCGAGCCAGCCCAGGGCCTTCTCCCAGTCCACGTCCCGGAAGCCGGGCATCCGGTCGTCCTCGGCGGACAGCAGCCGGCGCACCTGCCCCACCAGGGACAGCTCGGCCCGGTGGAAGGGCACCAGGTACACGGCGGTCAGCGGGTCCGGCCCGCCCTGCGGATCCGGTACGGACTCCCGTACGACCCCTTCCGGATCGGCGGCGAGCTCGGCCAGGCAGTCGATCACCAGCCCCGTGTCCACCTGGAGCAGCTTGACCCCGTCGGCGATGAGCCGGTCCTCGGGGAGGAAGCAGTGCCCCTGGTCGGTGGACTGGGACAGGGCGTACTGGAGGCCGGCCTTGACCCGTTCGGGGCTGTCGTGCGGGATGCCGACGGCCTGGGCGATGCGGTCGGCGGTGAGGAAGCCGATGCCCCAGACGTCGGCGGCGAGCCGGTAGGGCTGGTTCTTCACCACGGAGATGGAGGCGTCGGCGTACTTCTTGTAGATGCGCACGGCGATGGAGGTGGAGACGCCGACCCCCTGGAGGAAGACCATGACCTCCTTGATGGCCTTCTGCTCCTCCCAGGCGGCGCCGATCAGCTTCGTCCGCTTGGGGCCCAGCCCGGGTACCTCGATCAGCCGCTTCGGCTCGCCCTCGATGACGTCGAGGGTGTCGGTGCCGAAGTGGTCCACGATCCGCTCGGCGATCTTCGGGCCGATGCCCTTGATCAGGCCGGAGCCGAGGTAGCGGCGGATGCCCTGGATCGTCGCCGGGAGGACGGTGCGGTAGTTCTCCACGGTGAACTGCTTGCCGTACTGCGGGTGGGAGCCCCAGCGGCCCTCCATGCGCAGGGACTCTCCGGGCTGTGCGCCCAGCAGCGAGCCGACCACGGTGAGCAGGTCACCGCTGCCGCGGCCGGTGTCCACGCGGGCGACCGTGTACCCGCTCTCCTCGTTGGCGTAGGTGATGCGTTCGAGGACGCCGTCGACCACTGCCAGTTGAAGCGCCCGCGACGCCCCTTCTGCTGCTGCCATGACCCGAAACTACCGGGCGGCGCCGACAACGCGTCGGGCCTGTGGACAACGCGGCAGGGCAATGCCGGGGGCGCGGCGGGGGCAACGCAAAGGGGGTCCCGCCTCGCGGCCGGACCCCCTCACGGTTACCCCTCCCGTGTCGGACTTCCCGATCCCCCCAGATCCCTCCCCGGAAGCGCCGACGCAACATACGACCCTCGATGCGCCCGAAGGGTTGCATCCGGAGCCACAGCTTTACGTTTCCGTTACCCAATGCCTACTCAAGGTGCCGGTGAAACGGCACAGAAGTAGCGTTTCCGGCATGAGCGAATCTTCATTCCAGGACGAGGTGCTGGGCGAACTCGGCGACGACAGGCTGACCGAGATCGCCGGCCTGCTCGGTACGGACACCGCCGGCGCCAAGGAGGCCGTCTCCGAGACCGTCGGCACCATGACGGGAGACCTCGAGCAGAAGGCCGCCGAGGACGACGCCGACGGCGAGGAGGTGCGCCAGGCCCTCGCCGAGGTGGCCGAGCCGCCGCTGCAGGGCGTGGCCACGCTCGGGGGCCTCGGCGGCCTGCTCGGCGGCGGAATGATGGCGGGGGTACTGGCCAAGGTGAGCAAGCCCGTGGCCGGCGCCGTCTCGAAGAAGACCGGCATCCCCGCGGCCACCGTCAGCCGGGTCATCGAGATGCTGATCCCGGTGGTGCTGGCGGTCCTCGCCAGGCGCGCCTCCGGCAAGGCGGCGGGCGCCGGAGCGGCGGGCACGGCTCCGGGTGCGGCGGGCACGGCTCCCGGCGCGGCTCCCGGCACCTCCCCCGCCCCGGGCGGCGGCCTCGCCGACCTGCTGGGCCAAATCCTCGGCAGCGGCAAGAAGTAACCCCTCCGGGTGCCCCACCCCGAGCCCACCCCCCTAGAGTTGACCCCATGGCTGAGAGCGTGCGGCTCCGCGACCCGGAACCGGGGGACCTGGGGTGGATCGTGCAGCGCCACGGCGCGCTGTACGCCGCCGAGTACGGCTGGAACAGCGACTTCGAGGGCCTGGTCGCCCGGATCGTCGCGGACTTCGCCCAGGACCACGACCCCTACCTCGAACGCGTGTGGATCGCGGAGCTGGACGGCCGGCCCGTCGGCTCGGTGATGTGCGTACGGGAGGAGGGCGCGCCCGGCACCGCCCGGCTGCGGCTGCTCCTCGTCGACCCGAAGGGCCGCGGCCGCGGCGTCGGCACCCTGCTGGTCGACACCGTCGTCGCCTTCGCCCGTTCGGTCGGCTACCGCGAGCTGGTGCTCTGGACCAACGACGTGCTGACCGAGGCCCGCGAGCTCTACCTGCGGGCCGGGTTCACCCTGATCGCGGAGCGGCCGCACCGCTCGTACGGAGTGAGCCTGACGGGACAGGACTGGCGGCTGCCGTTGCAGGAGGGCTCCCCGCGCTGACGCCCGAACCGACCCCCGTACGGTTCACGGCGCGCGCGGGGGCCAGCGAGGTCAGCGCCACCCCGCCCACCAGCAGGACAGCCGCCAGCCAGCGCAGCCCGGAGACGGACTCCCCGAGCACCAGGGCCGCGGAGGACATGCCGAACACCGGGACGAGCAGCGAGAACGGGGCCACCGAGGAGGCCGGGTAGCGGCGCAGCAGGTGGCTCCAGGCGACGAAGCCGAAGACGGTGGACACCCAGGCGACGTAGCCGATGACGGCCACCCCGGACCAGTCGAGGGCGCGCAGCGCGGCCAGGTCCCGCTCGGGCCCCTCCAGCAGCAGCGAGAGCGCGAGCAGCGGCAGCACGGGCACCGTGCACACCCACACCATGAAGTTCAGGGCGTGGGGCGGTGCGGCCCTCCGGGTCAGGACGTTGGACACGCCCCAGCAGGCGGCGGCCGCCACGACCAGGGTGAAGCCGAGCACCGGCCCGGAGGTCCCCCCGTCCACCGCGGCGACCGCGATCCCGGCCAGCGCCACGGCCATGCCCAGCACCCGTACCCGGCCCGGCCGCTCGCGCAGAACGACGGCGGCGAGGGCGGCGGTGAAGACGGCCTGGACCTGCAGGACGAGGGAAGACAGGCCGGCCGGCATCCCCGCGTCCATGCCGGTGAAGAGCAGCCCGAACTTGGCGACGCCGAGGGCGATCCCGACCCCCACGATCCACTTCCAGGCGACCTTGGGCCGCCCGACGAAGAACACGGCGGGCAGGGCGGCGACGAGGAAGCGCAGCGCGGACAGCAGCAGGGGCGGGAAGTGGTCGAGGCCGATCTCGATGACCACGAAGTTGAAGCCCCAGACGGCGGCGACGAGCACGGCGAGTGCGCTGTGTACGGGACGCATGGTCCGAGCATCGACCGCCCGACCGTGTAGCACCAGCGCGAATGTCTTCCGGGATGGATGAAGCGTTGCTTACGGATGTACGCGGTGCCACGATGGAGGCATGCTCGATCTCGCCCGGCTGCGCGCCCTGCACGCCGTCTCCGTCCACGGCTCGGTCGCCGCCGCCGCGGCCGCCCTCGGCTACACCCCCTCGGCCGTCTCGCAGCAGATCTCCAAGCTGGAACGGGAGACCCGCACCACCCTGCTGGAGCGGCGCGGGCGCGGGGTCGCCCTCACCGAGGAGGCCCACCATCTGGCCGACACCGCACAGGAGTTGCTGGCGATCGTGGAGCGCGCCGAGACCACTCTGGAGGAGCGGCGCGGGCAGCCCGGCGGACTGCTGACGGTGGCCGCCTTCGCCTCGGCGGCGCGCGGCCTGCTGCCGGAGGTCCTGGCCGATCTGGCCCGCCGGTATCCCGCGCTGGACGTACGTCTCACGGAGGTGGACCCGCACCTGTCCGTGGAGCTGGTGGCCCGCGGGGTCACCGATCTGGCGGTGGCACACGACTGGGACATCGCCCCGCTGCCCGCACCCGAGGGCATCGAACAGGCGGTGATCGGGGACGACCTCTGCGACCTCGTGGTCCCGGCCGGGCATCCGTTCACCACGCGCCGGGTCATCCGGCGCTCGGACCTGGGCGGCGAGCGCTGGGTCTGCCAGCCGCCCGGCCGGGTCTGCCACGACTGGCTGGTACGCACCCTGCGCACCGCCGGGTTCGAGCCCGACGTCGCGCACGTCGCGGAGGAGAACCACACCATCGTCGCCCTGGTCGCGGCGGGGCTCGGGGTGGCCGTCGTACCCCGGCTGGGCACGGGAGCCCTGCCCCCGGGGGCGGTCGCGGTACCGCTGGAGCCGGGCCCCGTACGGCGGTTGTACGCCCTGTGGCGGACCGGGGCGGCCCGGCGGCCCGCGATCACCGAGGCGGTTCGGACCCTGCAGGAACACTGGGCGTCCCAGCGGTAGCGGGTGTCGTCCGGCGGTGGTGTCATCCGGGGGACCTTCCGAGTGTCCGTCACTCCCCGGGCGTACCACGGCAGTAGGGTCCGGCGCGTGCCGTACCTCGCCTCGCGCCGGAACCTGCTCGCCGCAGCCGCCATGGTCGCCGTCACGGCCGCCGGGGCCGCCTCCGCAGCCGTCGGCCCCCACCCGGCCCCCGACGACTCGCGGCCCCCGGGCGGCGGGCCCGGCAGTCGCCCCGGCCGGGCGCGACTGCGCGCCCTCGTGGACCGGATGAGCCTCGACGAGAAGATCGGGCAGCTCTTCGTCTCCCGGGCGTACGGGCATTCGGCGACCGATCCCGACCCGGCGGACGCCGAGCAGAACCTGGCGGCCTTCGGCGTGCGCACCGCCGCCGAGCTGGTCGCCCGCTACCACCTCGGCGGGATCATCTACTTCGCCTGGGCCCACAACACCCGGGCCCCGCAGCAGATCGCCGCGCTCTCGGTCGGCCTGCAGCAGACCGCCCTCACCACCGGCGCCCGGATCCCCCTGCTGCTCTCCACCGACCAGGAGCACGGCGCCGTCGCCCGGATCGGCCGGCCCGCGACCCTGCTCCCGGGGGCGATGGCGCTCGGGGCGGCCGGTTCCACCGCCCACGCCCGGCGGGCCGCGCGCATCGCGGGTGCCGAGCTGGCCGCCATGGGCATCCGGCAGGACTACGCGCCGGTGGCCGACGTCAACGTCAACCCGGCCAATCCGGTGATCGGCGTCCGGTCCTTCGGCTCCGACCCGCAGGCCGTGGCGGAGCTCGTCGCGGCCCAGGTCCGGGGCTACCAGGGCGCCGGGGTGGCCGCCACCGCCAAGCACTTCCCCGGCCACGGGGACACCGAGACCGACAGCCATGTGGGCCTGCCGGTGATGCGGCACAGCCGGGCCGTCTGGGAGGAGCTGGACGAGCCGCCCTTCCGGGCCGCGGTGGAGGCGGGCGTGGACGCCATCATGACGGCGCACATCGTCTTCCCCGCGCTCGATCCCTCGGGGGACCCGGCGACCCTCTCCCGGCCGATCGTCACGGGCCTGCTGCGTGAACGCCTCGGCTTCCAGGGGGTGGTGATCACCGATGCCCTCGACATGGCCGGGGTCCGCCAGAAGTACGGGAACGACCGCGTGCCCGTACTGGCCCTGCTGGCGGGCTGCGACCAGCTGCTGAACCCGCCGGACCTGGGACTCGCGCACCGCAGCGTGCGGGCGGCCGTCGAGTCGGGTGAGCTGACGCCGGCGCGCGTCGAGGAGTCGGTGCTGCGGATCCTGGAACTGAAGGCCCGCCGGGGGCTGTTCGACGAGGCCTACACGACGGGGCGGGAGGTCGACTCCGTCGTGGGCGTCCAGGAGCACCTCGACGCCGCCGACACGATCGCGGCCGCCACGACGACCCTGCTGGCGAATCCACGGGGGCTGGTACCCCTCGATGCGACGGCCGGGCCGCGGCTGCTGGTCACCGGGACGGACCCGGTCTCCCCCACGGGTACCACCGGCCCCCCTACGGTCGTACTGGCCCGGGAGCTGACCGCCCTGGGCTGCCGGGCCACGGCGCTGCCTCCCACCCGGGCCGTGGCCGCCGCGGCCGGTCACGCGGCGGTGCTCGTGTGCACGTACAACGTCCCGGAGGGCGAGAGTGCGCAGCGCACCCTCGTGGCGGACCTGATCGCGTCCGGGGTGCCGGTCATCACGCTGGCGGTCCGCAACCCGTACGACCCGGCCCGGCTGCCGGCCTGTGCGGCGGAGCTGGCCACGTACTCCTGGACGGACGTGGAGATGCGGGCGGCGGCCCGGGTGCTCACCGGGGGGCTGCGGCCCGCCGGCCGCCTCCCCGTCCCGGTCCCGGGCCGCTACCCGCTGGGCCACGGACTGACGCCCTGAACTCCTCGGCGCCCGCCCGCGGCCCGCGCGTCCCGCTTCCCGGTTACGGCCGCAGCTGCGGCTCGCGCTCCGGGTCGACCTGGTCGAGCTGCGCGTCCGGCGCGGCCAGCGGCGCCGCCCGGCCCGCGTCGGCGAGCGCGGCGGCCGGGGCCACCCCGGCCCACTGCAGGATCTTCGCGGTGGCGAGGGCCTTCTCGCCGTCCATCAGCTTGGCCACGTTCGCCCCGTGGTTGGCGCCCGGCGCGATCATCACGTAGCTGTCGCGCACCCCGTAGCCGAGGTGGAACGGCTCGGCGCCCCACGGGTCGTTCTGCCCGTACACGAAGAGCATCTGATGGGCGTTGTTGCGCACCCACTTGTCGACGTCCGCCATCGCCCCCGGCTGGAAGGTCATGGGGATGTCGCGGGGCACGAAGTTGCGCGGCGGCTGGTAGCCGTAGCGGCTCAGGCCCTTCAGGTGCGGCTGCTTGATGTCGGGGGAACCGAGCTGCGTACCCGCCTGGTAGTAGTACGGCGTGTACGTCTCAAGGCCCTGGTCGGAGTAGGCCGAGAAACCGGAGATCGCGTCGATCGTGTCCCAGATCTCCTGGTCGCTCGCGGTCCTGGCGTCCGGGACGGAGCCGCAGTCGGCGAGCAGGCTGTACTGCCAGAAGGCCCAGACGTAGTCGAGCACGACGGCCTCGTAGGCCTTGTCGAGGTTGCCGACGGTGGTGAAGGTCCAGCCGTTCTCGGCGGCGGCGACGGCGTACTTGGCCTCCAGCGGCTCGCGGCGCACCAGCGCCTCGCGCTGCACCGCGTTCAGCCTGTCGCGGCACTCCTTGGTGCCGACCTTGGCGAAGAAGCGGTCGTAGGCCGAGTCCTCGTTGTTGACGACGTCGTTGGGCGCGACGTACGCGACGACACCGTCCATGTCGCGCGGATAGAAGCGCTCGTAGTACGTCGCCGTCATACCGCCCTTGCTGCCGCCCGTGGACAGCCAGTTCTTCTTGTAGATCTTCTTCAGCGCGGTGAAGAGGCGGTGCTGGTCGCTCGCGGCCTGCCAGATGTCCAGGTTCGCCCAGTTGGCCGGGTCGGGCCGGGAGGGCGTGAAGAATCGATACTCCAGAGACACCTGGTTGCCGTCGACGATGGTCGTCGGCTCACTGCGGCGCGGGTTGGTGTTGACGTTGTAGCCGGAGGTGAAGAACACCGACGGCCGCGAGACGTCCTTGTGCAACAGGGTCAGGCGCTGCTTGAAGGTGCCCTTCAACGGCTGCCGGTGGTCCACCGGCTGCTCGTAGTTCAGTACGAAGAAGCGGTAGCCGGGGTACGGCTTCTCCTCGATCAGGCTCATCCCGGGAATGCCGAGGATCTGGTCCTTGATGTCCGTGGCGGCCGCGGGCTCCGCGGCTGTGGCCGCTTGCGCCGTGGAGCCGGCCGCGCCCATCGTGCCGATGAGCACCACGAGCGACAGCAGCCATCCGAGCGTCTTGCGCATTCACCCTCCCCTTGAGTTCACTTCGGTCGCCGTGAACCTAGCCGGGTCAACACGCCACTGACCAGACCTAGTTGGGCCTGTCCGTCAGCACAGGATCCAGCCGGAATCAGCGGATCCGGCCCCCACGCTCCCCTTTACATACACGCAGCGGCTGATCGCGCCGACCGTGACAGGCCCGGCATATCGGGTGAACCCCCCGGCCTCGCGCACCGGGGCGCCGCCGCGCGGCTGGATGCTCACCGCCATCCGCCGGCGCTCGCCGGCGTCCCTGGCCACGGTCATCGCGCAGGCCTGATTGCGGCTCTTGTAGACGCGCACCTCGCCCGCCCCGAAGGACATCGTCCTGGCCAGCCGGCCCGCGCAGCTCTCGGTCGCGGCCCGCGCCGCCGGCGGCGCGAACAGCCCGCCCGCACAGAGCCACAGTGCCGCCACGAAAACCACCGGGGACGCGGCCCGACGGCCACGCCTCCCTCGTCCCTGCAACACCTTGTCCCCCGATCGGTCGTACGTACAGCGCACGCACGCACATACGTACGACGCCCGAGCCCGCCGGAAGGTTGCCGCGCGCAAGGACCCGCCCCGCCGGCGCCGGCACCCCTCCCTCGTACGAGTGCATCCGCCACCTCCCGGCGGGACAGCGGGAGTTCACGCCCGGAGGGGCGATTACGCTAGGTGACGGAATCCCCTCTGCTCGTAGCCGTACCGATACCCGTACCCGCACCCGCACCCGCACCCGTACCCACGCCTCAGCCGTGAAAGGCCATGAGATGACGAACGACCTGCTCGACCGCAAGCTGGAGCGCGCCTTCACGCACCTGGACGCCGACGGGAGCGGCGTGATCGACGCCGACGACATCATCGCGCTCGGCTCCCGGCTGCTGACGGCCCTCGCGGAGCCGGCCGCCTCGCCCAAGGCGGACCTGGTGATGGGCGGGCTGGCCGACTTCTGGCAGGACCTGTTCACCGAACTGGACATCGACCGGGACGGCAAGGTCACGCCCGAGGAGTACAAGCTGGGCATGACCCGCCTGTACGCGCAGGGCGGGCCCGCCTACGACCGCTCGTTCCGCCCGATGATGCGGGCGATCCTCACGATCGTCGACACGGACGGCGACGGGCGCATCAGCCCGCAGGAGTTCCACCGGGCGCAGGAGGCCTTCGACACGCAGCTGAGCCCGGCCGACACCGAGGCGCTCTTCCGGCGCATCGACGCGGACGGGGACGGCTCGCTCACGCTCGACGAACTCCTCGACGCGGTACGCGAGTACTACACCGGTACCGACGAGGACGCCCCGGGGAACCTGCTCTTCGGCGAGTTCTGATCCCGGGGCGTCCCCGACGGGCCGGCGTCCGCTCGGGCGGCGCGGGCGGCTCAGGCCGCGGCGCGCTCGTCCTCGCCGATGAAGGTGCGCCACAGCTCGGCGTACCGGCCGCCGCGCGCCAGGAGTTCGGCGTGGGTGCCGTCCTCCACGACGCGGCCGCGGTCCATGACCACGACCCGGTCGGCGCGCGCCGCGGTGGTCAGCCGGTGCGCGACCACCAGGGTGGTGCGCTTGCCCACGAGCCGGTCCGTCGCCTGGTTGACCTGGGCCTCGGTGGCCAGGTCGAGGGCGGCGGTGGCCTCGTCGAGCAGCAGCACGTCCGGGTCGACGAGCTCGGCCCGGGCCAGGGCGATCAACTGGCGCTGGCCCGCGGAGAGGTTGCGGCCGCGCTCGGCGACGGTGTGCAGATAGCCGCCGTCGAGGGTGGCGATCATGTCGTGGGCGCCGACCGCGCGGGCGGCGGCCTCCACCTCGGCGTCGCTCGCGCCCGGGCGCCCGTAGGCGATGGCGTCACGGACCGTCCCCGGGAAGAGGTAGGCCTCCTGGGGGACGACCCCCAGACGGTGGCGGTACGCCGTGAGCTCCAGCTCCCGCAGGTCGGCGCCGTCGGCGGTGACCCGGCCGGAGGTCGGGTCGTAGAACCGGGCCACCATCTTGACCAGCGTGGACTTGCCGGCTCCGGTCTCGCCGACGAAGGCGACGGTCTGCCCGGCGGGTATCCGCAGGTTGATGCCGGCCAGCGCCTCCCCGTTCTCGCCCCGTTCCTCGGCCGTCCCGTACTGGAAGCGGACGTTCTCGAAGGCGATCTCACCGACCGGCTGCCGCGGTGCGCTCGGCCGCTCGGGCCGCGGGGTGGTGGTGGGCTCGCGCAGCAGCCCCTGGATGCGGCCGAGGGCCACCGTGGCCTGCTGGTAGCCGTCGAAGACCTGGGAGAGCTGCTGGACGGGCGCGAAGAACAGGTCGATGTAGAGCAGGTACGCGACCAGCGCGCCGGTGGTGAGCGTCCCGGCCTCCACCCGGCCCGCGCCGACGATCAGCACGGCGGCCGCGGCGCCCGAGGACAGCAGCTGCACGAAGGGGAAGTAGACGGATATCAGCCACTGGCCGCGGACCCGGGCCTCGCGGTACGAGTGGCTGCGCTCGGCGAAGCGCTTGGCGCCCGAGCCCTCGCGGCGGAAGGCCTGGACGATGCGCAGGCCCGAGACGGACTCCTGGAGGTCGGCGTTGACCAGGCTGACCCGGTCGCGGGCGAGCTCGTAGGCCGCGACGGACTTGCGGCGGAACACGACGGTGGCGACGACCAGGACCGGCAGGGTCGCGAAGACGATCAGCGCGAGCTCGACGTCCAGGACGAGCAGGGCGACCAGGATGCCGAAGAAAGTGAAGACGGAGACCACGGCGGTCACCAGCCCGGTCTGCAGGAACGAGCTCAGCGAGTCCACGTCGGTGGTCATCCGGGTCATGATCTTGCCGGTCAGCTCGCGCTCGTAGTAGTCCAGGCCGAGGCGCTGGAGCTGGGCGAAGATCTTGACGCGGAGGGCGTACAGCACGCGCTCGCCGGTACGGCCCGTCATCCGGGTCTCGGCGAACTGCGCGGCCCACTGCGCGACGACGACCACGAGGGCGAGGCCGGCGGCCACCCAGACGGCGCGGAGCACGGCCTGCTCCACGCCCTGGTCGATGCCGTGCCGGATCAGGATCGGCAGCAGCAGTCCGGCTCCCGCGTCCGCGGCGACGAGGCCGAGGCTGATGGCGAGCGGCGCCCAGAACCCGTGGAGCAGGCGGCGCAGGCCGTAGCTCTCCTCGGCTGCCGCGGCGCGGGTCTCGTCCACCTCGGGCAGGTCGTCGGCGGGCGGCAGCGCGGCCACCTGCGCGAGCAGTTCGGGGGTGGCGGGCATCCCGGCGACGGACCCGGCCATGGACGGCCCGGGTCCGGGCGCACCGCTCCCGGCGGCGGGAGCGGTGGCGGTGCCGGGAGCGGTGGCGGTGCCGGCCGCGCCCTCGGTGTCCTCCTGGCGGCGCCAGAGCTCTGGGGTGACCCCGCCGGCGACCCTGCGCTTGGCGTTGACGGGCTCGGAGTCGATCTCGGCCTCGAGCTCGATGCCGCGTTCGAGGTCACGGTCGAGCTCGCGCTCGAACTCGGTCATCACGCGGTTGTCCGGGGTGCGCGGCGAGCCGGCGCCGAGCGCCTCGGGGTCGGTGAGCAGCCTGCGGTAGAGCGCCGAGCGGCCCTCCAGCTGCTCGTGCGTCCCGATGTCGGCGAGCCGTCCGCGGTCGAGTACGGCGATCCGGTCGGCCAGTGCGAGCGTGGAGCGGCGGTGCGCGATCAGCAGGGTGGTCCGGCCGGCCATGACGGAGCGCAGGGCCTCGTGGATCTCGTGCTCGACTCGGGCGTCCACGGCGGAGGTGGCATCGTCGAGGAGCAGCAGCCGCGGGTCGGTGAGGATGGCCCGGGCCAGGGCGATGCGCTGGCGCTGGCCGCCCGAGAGGGTGAGCCCCTGCTCGCCGACCTTGGTGTCGTATCCGGCGGGCAGTGCCCGGACGAACCCGTCGGCCTGGGCGGCGCGGGCGGCGGCCTCGATCTGCTCCTCGGTGGCGCCGGGATGCCCGTAGGCGATGTTGGCGCGGATGGTGTCGGAGAAGAGGAAGGAGTCCTCGGGGACGAGGCCTATCGCGCCGCGCAGGGAGTCGTAGGTCAGCTCGCGGACGTCGTGGCCGCCGACGCGGACCGCGCCGCCGTCGGCGTCGTAGAACCGGGGCAGCAGGAGCGCGACCGTGGACTTGCCGCTGCCGGAGGACCCGACGACGGCGACGGTCTCCCCCTCCGCCACGGTGAGCGAGAACCCGTCGAGGACGGGCCGCTCGGGGTCGTAGCCGAAGCGGACGTCGTCGAACTCGACGGTGGCGGGCGCGTCGGCGGGCAGCTCGTGGGTGCCCTCGCGGATCTCGGGCTCGGTGTCGATGAGCTCGAACACGCGCTCCGCGCCGGCCCGGGCCTGCTGGCCGACGGTGAGAACCATGGCGAGCATGCGGACGGGTCCGACGAGCTGGGCGAGGTAGGTCGAGAAGGCGACGAAGGTGCCGAGGGTGACCTGGCCGTTGGTGGCCATCCAGCCGCCGAGGGCCAGCATGGCGACCTGGGCGAGCGCGGGCACGGCCTGGAGGGCGGGCGTATAGCGCGAGTTGAGCCGGATGGTCCGCATCCGCCCGGCGAACAGCCGGCGGCCCGCCTCGCGCAGCTTGCCGGTCTCCTGTTCCTCCTGGCCGAAGCCCTTGACGACGCGGACGCCGGTGACGGCGCCGTCGACGACGGTCGCGACGGCGGCGGCCTGGCCCTGGGCCCACCAGGTGGCGGGGAAGAGCTTCTTGCGGCTGCGCTTGGCTATGAACCACAGGGCGGGTGCCATGAGCAGGGCGACGAGGGTCAGCAACGGCGAGAGCCAGAGCATGATCCCCAGGGATATCCCGAAGAGGAGGAAGTTCCCGATCGTCATGGGCAGCATGAAGAGCAGGCCCTGGATCAGCTGGAGGTCGCTGGTGGCGCGGCCGATGACCTGGCCGGTGTTCAGCTCGTCCTGCCGCCGCCCGTCGAGGCGGGCGATCGTGGTGTACATGTCGGTGCGCAGGTCGTGCTGCACGTCGAGGGCGAGCCGCCCGCCGTAGTACCTGCGTATGTAGGTCAGCACGTACACGAGAAGGGCCGCGGCTATGAGCATGCCGGCCCAGGGCCCCATGGGCCTGGTCCCGTCCCCGATGACGTCATCGATGATCACCTTGGTGACCAGCGGGACGACCGCCATGACGGCCATGCCGGCCAGGGAGGAGCCGAGCGCGAGCAGCACATTGGTCCTGTACCGCCAGGTGTAGGCCGCCAGCCGCCTGCCCCAGCCCCGTTTTTCCCCAGTCGCTGTCTGTGCCGCCGCCACGTGAGGCCTCCCCGTTCGTCCTGACCTGCCGGAAGCGCCAACGCTCCGACCGGCGGATTTCATCCCGCCGCAACAATCGCACTCCCGTACGGCGGCGGCGCGCGGGCCGCGTCCGACCGGGGCGTGGACGCGGGCGTGGAGGCGGGGCGGGGACGGGGCGGGGACGGGGCGGGGGGCGCGAGTGGGCGGCGCCGGGCCCTGTCAAGTCCCGACTTTCCGGATCTGGGCCCGTCGGGCCGCGCTGCCGATGCTGGAAGCACAGCCGATGCCGACCGCCGACCGTGGTGGCGGGACCGAAGGGATCCAGGGCCATGAGCACTCACGAGCAGCAGCCGACCAGCCACAGCTTCGTGCAGCGGACCGCCCGCGCCGTCGTCCCCTTCGTCACCGCCTTCTTCATCGCTGTGCTCGCGGCGAAGGTCGTGAGCCTGGTGACCGACAACGGCTGGACCAGGCTGGCGACAGCGGTCGGGGTGGCCGTGATCAGCCTCCTCTTCCACCCCTACGAGGAGGCCGAGGAGCAGGCCGCCGACTCGTGACCGGCGCCCCGGCGACTGCCCCGGCGACCGGGGCGGTGACCGGGGCGGTCGCCTCTCAGACGTGCGTCGGGGCGAACATCCTCAGGGTGGCCGGCAGGACCAGGACCGAGGGCCCCGGGGTCGCCAGCGCCTTCCTGAGGTCGGAGGTCAGGGACTCCGGTGCGGTGGTGGCGGCCGGGACGCCGAAGGACTCCGCGAGGGCCACGAAGTCCGGGCCCGCCAGCTGCGTACCGGTCGTGCAGCCGTACTCGCGCAGGATGCCGTAGCCGCCGTCGTCCACGATCAGCCAGGTGACGTCGAGGTCGTGCTGCCGCGCCGTGGCCAGCTCCGCGAGGGAGTACATCGCGCCGCCGTCGCCGGAGACCGCCAGGACCGGGGTGCCCGGTTCCGCCAGGCACGCGCCGAGAGCCGCCGGGAAGGCGTAGCCGAGACCGCCCGCACCCTGGGCCGAGTGCATGGTGTTGGGGTGCTTCGGGTCGAAGGCCGACCAGGCCCAGTAGGACAGGATCGTCATGTCCCAGAAGGACGGGGAGCGGGCGGGCAGAGCGGTCCGGATCGAGGTGAGGAGCTGCTGCTCCTGCGCCAGGTCCTGGGTGGCGAGGCGGGCCGCGATGTCCGCGAGGAGCAGGCGGACGCGCTCCGGGGCGGACGGGTCCTCGCGCTCGGACACCGTCTCCAGCAGGGCCTGCAGCGCCAGGCGGGCGTCCGCGTGGATGCCGAGGCCCGCGTGGTTCGACTCCAGCTTGCCGAGGTCCGCCTCGATCTGGACGACCCGGCCCGTCGGGAAGAACGTGTGGTAGTTCGACGAGAGCTCGCCGAGGCCCGAGCCGACGACCAGCAGGACGTCCGCGTCCTCCAGGAAGTCCGTCATGTGGCGGTCCTCCAGCCAGGACTGGAGGGAGAGCGGGTGGGTCCAGGGGAAGGCGCCCTTGCCGCCGAAGGTGGTGACGACGGGCGCGTTCAGCCGCTCGGCCAGCTGCTTCAGCTTGCCCGCCGCGTCCGAGCGGACGACGCCGCCGCCCGCGATGATCACGGGTCGGGTGGCGCTCTCGAGCCAGTGGGCGGCGAGCGCCGTGAGCTCGGGCCGCGGCGCGAGCTCGTGCGGGGTCGCGTCCACGCCGGTGACCTGCGGGATGACGGTCCCCGCCCGCAGCACGTCCTCCGGGATCTCGACGAACACCGGGCCGTGCGGGGCGCTCAGCGCCGACTCCCATGCCGCGGCGATCACGGAGGGGATCTGGGAGGGCGTGCGGACCGTGTGGACGGACTTCACCACGTCCCGGAAGGAGGCCGACTGGTCCCGCAGCTCGTGCAGGTGCCCGCGCCGCCCGCCGCCCAGGCCCGCCACCGGGACCTGCGAGGAGATCGCGAGCACCGGCGCCGAGGCGGCCGCCGCCTCCGCCAGGGCGGGCAGCGCCATCAGCGCGCCCGGGCCGGTGGAGAGCAGCAGCGGCACGGCCTCGCCGGTGATCCGGCCGTACGCGTCGGCCGCGAAGCCCGCGTTGTTCTCCGTACGCAGTCCCACGAGGCGCAGGTCGGAGCGGCCGACGGCGTCGAAGAGGGCGAGTGCGTGCTGCCCCGGCAGACCGAAGACGGTGGTCGCGCCGAGGCCGCGGAGCGTTTCCACGACCAGGTCCCCGCCCGTCCGGCCCGGCGGCGGCGCGAGCGCGGCCGCCGTCTGGGCTTCGGTGGGACGGAGTACCAGGTCGTGGTCGTGCGTCACTTCGCTTACTTGCCCTTCGCCTGCGCGATCTGTCGCGACATGATCGTGGTCAGCTCGTACGCGGTGTGCGAGGCCGCGACCGAGGTGATCTCGGCGTGATCGTACGCCGGGGCGACCTCGACGACGTCGGCGGAAACGAGGTTGCAGGAGGACAGGCCGCGGATGATCTCCAGCAGCTCGCGGGAGGTCATGCCGCCCGCCTCCGGGGTGCCGGTGCCGGGCGCGTGCGCCGGGTCGAGCACGTCGATGTCGATGGAGATGTACAGCGGGCGGTCGCCGATGCGCTGGCGCAGCTGGTCGGCGACCTCGTCGGCGCCGCGGCGGTAGACGTCGGCCGAGGTGACGATGCCGAAGCCCATCTTGGCGTCGTCGTCCAGGTCCTGCTTGCCGTACAGCGGGCCGCGGGTACCGACGTGGGAGAGCGCCTCGGTGTCGAGGATGCCTTCCTCCACCGCACGGCGGAACGGGGTGCCGTGGGTGTACTCGGCGCCGAAGTAGGTGTCCCAGGTGTCCAGGTGGGCGTCGAAGTGGAGCAGCGCGACCGGGCCGTGCTTCTTCGCGACGGAACGGAGCAGCGGGAGGGCGATGGTGTGGTCGCCGCCCAGGGTCATCAGGCGGGAGCCGGCACCGAGCAGCTCGTCGGCGGCGGCCTCGACCGTCTCGACGGCCTCGTTGATGTTGAAGGGGTTCACGGCGATGTCACCGGCGTCGGCGACCTGCGCGAGCGCGAAGGGGGAGGCGTCCTGGGCCGGGTTGTACGGGCGCAGCAGGCGGGAGGCCTCGCGGATGGCGTTGCCGCCGAAGCGGGCGCCGGGGCGGTAGGACACGCCGGAGTCGAAGGGCACGCCGACGACGGCGACGTCGGCGGAGCCGACCTCGTCGAGGCGGGGCAGGCGGGCGAAGGTCGCCGGGCCCGCGTAGCGCGGGATGCGGGAGGAGTCGACGGGTCCGCGCGGCTGCGTGCTCATGGCTGGTGCCTCTTTCTCTGTCCTGACGTGTGCGGTCCTTCGAGCGTAAGCGGGCCGCCCAGGGCTGGGCAGTGTACGTTTCATCCATCTGGATCAGCTGATATGTACGGAGTATCCATGGCCACCCTTCCCGGCGACCCGAAACCCGGCAACGGCCCGGCGGCGGGCCACGCCCCCGCGGAGGAGCCGGCGGGGTCTCCGGCCGGAGCCGGGCCCGGAACTTTCGCCGGGGAGCCGATGACGCCGCCCGTGCTGCTCGGCGGGCTGCTCGGTGAGCGGGCGCTCGGGCTGCGGCATCTCGCGGGGCCGCGGGCGGCGGAGGTGCACGGGGTGCACGCCTCAGAGATGGCGGACCCGTCCCCGTACCTGCTGGGCGGCGAGCTGCTGCTGACGGCCGGCGCCGCGCTGACGCAGGCCGGAGCGGCTGCCTATGTCGGCCGGCTCGCCCGCGCCGGAGCCGCCGCGCTCGGCTTCGGCGTGACCCCGGTGCACGAGGTGGTCCCGCCCGGCCTGGCCGAGGCGTGCGAGCGGTACGGCCTGCCGCTCGTGGAGGTCCCGCCGGGGACCCCCTTCACCGCGGTCGCCCGTACCGTCGGGCGGCTGATGGCGGAAGCCCGTACGCGGGAGCTGCGCCGGGTCGCCGAGGCCCAGCAGGCCCTGGCGGCGGCCGCCGCCCGCCCGGACCCGGTCCCGGCGGTGCTGTCGCGGCTGGCGGCGAGCCTGAGCGGCTGGGCCGCCCTGCTCACACCGGAGGGCGGGGGCGGCGGGCGGGCCGAGGCCCCGCCCCGGACGGCCGGGACCGCGGGGACCGCCGGGACCGCGGGCGGCGCCCCGGGCACCGGAGCAGCCGGGGCGGCCGGGGCAGCCGGGGCGGCCGGGGCGGCCGGAGCCCCTGGAACCACCCGGGGCGCCCTCGCCGGCGGTACCGCTCCCGGCACGGACGCGCTCGATGCCGTGGTCGCCCTGGCCCGCCGCGTGGCCCCGGGCTCCGCCGCCACCGCCACCGACGCCGTCGGCGCCACGAGCCTGGCCGCGTACGCCGTCGGCGGGGGCCGGGTGCTGGCCCTGGCCACTGGGGTCCGGACCCCGGGCGACCACACCATCGCCTCCATCGCCGCCGTACTGCTGACCCTGCTCACCGCCGAGCGGCCCGCCGGGGCGGAGGCCGCGGCCCTGACCCGGCTGCTGCTCGACGGGGATCCGGCCGCGGCCCTGACGGCCGGGCCCTGGTACGCCGTCCACGCCCGCGGGGCCGGGGATCCGCAGGCCCTCGCGGCCGCGCTGGGCACCGTACTGCTCGACCCGCAAGAGGACTCCGTACGGCTGCTCACCGACCGGGACCCCGCCCCGCAGCCCGGCTGGCGGCTGGGGGTGAGCGCCCCGGCCGCGCCCGCCGCCCTGGTCACGGCCGGCGCCCAGGCCGAGCGGGCCCTGGGGCGCGCGGAGGCGGCCCGGACCCCGCTGGCCCGCCACACCGAGCCGGGTCTCGCGGGCCTGGTCGGCGAGGCCGAGGCCCGCGCCCACGCCGAGGCCCTGCTGGGGCCGCTCTCCCCCGCCCTGCGGGAGACCCTGCGCGGCTGGCTGGCCCACCACGGCAACTGGGACCGCTCGGCCGCCGCCCTGGGCGTCCACCGCAACACCGTCCGCCAGCGCGTCACCCGCGCCACCGAACTGCTGGACCGGAACCTGGACGACCCGGACGTCCGGATGGAGCTGTGGTTCGCGCTGCGGGTCGCCGAACGCCGCCCCGCTCAGCCGGAGTAGTCGTCCGGCGGCCGGAAGGAGGAGAGCAGCTCCACGAAGCGGGCGGATCCGGTGATCACACCCGGCTCCGTGCTGCCGGGCGGCGCGGGATCGACCCCGACGGCCTCGATCCCGTCCTCACTGATCCACAGCAGCCGCGAGCTCAGCCGGTACGCCTCCGGTGCGTCCTCCCACATCTGCCGTACGAGCGGACCGTAGGCGATCACGCAGGTGTGCAGCTCGGGCCCCTCCACGGCCCACAGCATCAGGTGACCGTGGAAGGGGACCATCGCGAGGATGCCGAGCGGCGCCGGGCGGTCGATCAGATCGGCGGCGCGCAGGAGGTGGGTGGAGGTCCATCCGCCGTCGGCCTCGACGTTCACCAGCGGGTTCTCGTCGTCGTTGTACCGGAGCGAGACGGGTGCGGCGTCGAGGTTGGCCATGGCGGCGGCCCAGACCTCGGAGCCGTCCACCTGCCAGGAGTCGAACTGTGCCTGCGGGACGGGTGCGGAGAGGGCGCCGCCCACCTGGATCACCAGGACGGCCGCGAGTTCCTCGGTGAGGACGACCGCCGGCGCTTGGTGCTCCGTCACCGTGTCGACGGTCACCAGCCTCGGCATGAGCAGGTTGCGGACCTCGGCGAAGCTCGCGCGCTCCAGTCCGCGCCGGCGCTCGGCGAGCCGCTGCTTCTGGTTCAGGAAGGAGACGGCGGCCGACCTCCAGTTCGCGTGCGGCAGCGCGCGGACCAGCTCCGCCATCTCCGCGAGGTCCAGCGGTGCGCCGGGCTCGCCCTCGGCGGCGAGCGAAAGGTGCTGGTTCTCCCCGAAGCGCATGGGCGGCCCGGTCTTGTTCCCGTCCAGGAAGAGGTCATTGAGGAGCGCCTCGAAGGCGTGCCAGTCGGCGGGGCTGAACCACGCGCACCACGGCGGTACCGGCGACGCCCCCGACCCACCCCCCGCACCGGCGCCGCCCGTGTCCGCGCCGGCCTTCTTCGCTCTCCGGAAAAATGGCATGCCGGGCAGGCTAGGGGAGGGCGAATCGGTACGTGAGAGCACGAACAAGGCGTTCTTGAGCACATTCCGGCCACCGCGGCGCGGACGCACCTCCTCCGCCCGAGCCCCGCGGGAGCCCCCGCCGGAACCCCCACGGGAACCTCCGCCGGAACACCCGCCGAAACACCCGCCGGAGGGCCGGGGTGAGCCACCCCACCCTTTCCATGGCGCCTCGGCTCTGGACAGCCAGTTTGACTGGCCGGTAACTTAGACTGAGCAAGCGCTTAGGCATGGCGGCGGACCGCCGCGACCGAAGGGAGCCGGCCGTGCGCCGTACCGTTTTCAACGAGGACCACGAGGCATTCCGCGAGACCATTCGCGCCTTCATCGAGGCCGAGGTCGTCCCGGTCTACGACGAGTGGTTCGCGGCCGGCCAGGCGCCGCGCGACTTCTACTACAAGCTCGGCGAGCTGGGCGTCTTCGGCATCAACGTGCCCGAGGAGTTCGGCGGCGCGGGCCTGGACACCCACAAGTTCGAGGCCGTCCTCTACGAGGAGACCTCCCGCGCGGGCGTCAACTTCGGCGGCTCCGGCGTGCACGTGCTGCTCGCCCTCCCCTACATCAAGATGCTGGCCGACGACGAGCAGAAGAAGCGCTACCTGCCGAAGTTCGTCTCCGGTGAGGAGATGTGGGCCCTCGCGATGACCGAGCCGGGCACCGGCTCCGACGTCGCGGGCATGAAGACCACCGCCAAGCTCTCCGAGGACGGCACGCACTACGTCCTCAACGGCTCCAAGACCTTCATCACCGGTGGCGTGCACGCCGACCGCGTGATCGTCTGCGCCCGCACCTCCGCCCCCAGCGAGCAGGACCGCCGCTTCGGCATCTCCCTCTTCGCCGTGGACACCAAGTCCGAGGGCTACTCCATCGGCCGCAAGCTGGACAAGCTGGGCCTGCGCACCTCCGACACCGCCGAGCTGGCCTTCGTCGACGTGAAGGTCCCGGTCGAGGACCTCCTCGGCGAGGAGAACAAGGGCTTCTACTACCTCGGCGCCAACCTGCCCTCCGAGCGCTGGGGCATCGCCTTCGGCGCCTACGCGCAGGCCAAGGCCGCCATCCGGTTCGCCCAGCAGTACGTGACCGAGCGCACCGTCTTCGGCAAGCCGGTCGCCCACTTCCAGAACACCAAGTTCGAGCTGGCCTCCTGCCAGGCCGAGGTGGACGCCGCCGAGGCCGTCGCCGACCGCGCCCTGGAGGCCCTGGACGCCGGCGAGCTGACCGCCGCCGAGGCCGCCTCCGCCAAGCTGTTCTGCACCGAGGTCGCGCACCGCGTGATCGACAAGTGCCTCCAGCTGCACGGCGGTTACGGCTACATGAACGAGTACCCGATCGCCCGCCTGTACGCCGACAACCGCGTGAACCGCATCTACGGCGGCACCAGCGAGGTCATGAAGTCCATCATCGCCAAGTCCATGGGCCTCTAGGAACGTTCGGGCGCTTAGCCTTCACCCATGAACGAGGCACTGACGTCGCTCCTCGATCTGCTCGACCTCGAGCAGATCGAGGAGAACATCTTCCGCGGCACCAGCAGGCCTTCCCTGGTGCCGCGCGTCTTCGGCGGCCAGGTCGCGGCCCAGGCGCTGGTCGCGGCCGGGCGGACCGTCCCCGCGGACCGCACCGCGCACTCGCTGCACTCGTACTTCCTGCGCACCGGGGACACCGGCGCGCCCATCGTGTACTCGGTGGACCGGATCCGCGACGGCCGCTCCTTCACCACGCGCCGGGTCGTCGCCGTCCAGCACGGACAGCCGATCTTCCACCTCTCCGCGTCCTTCCAGAAGTACGAGGACGGCCTCGACCACCAGGTCGCGATGCCGTCGGCCCCCGACCCGGAGACCCTGCCCACCGCGGCCGAGTCGCTGCCCGCGTACCGGGAGATCTTCCGCGATCCCGGCACGGTGGAGCGGCTGATCGAGACCCGGGAAGCGGTGGACCTGCGCTACGCCACGACCCCGCCCTGGGGCAGCGTCGGCGAGCCCGTGGAACCGCGCTCGCAGGTGTGGTTCCGTACGGCCGGCAAGCTGGACGGCGACGATCCGCTGCTGCACACCTGCCTGGCCACCTACGTCTCCGACATGACCCTGCTGGACTCGGTGCTGCTCGCGCACGGGCGGGGCGGCTGGGCGGTGGGCGACGTGGTCGGCGCCTCGCTGGACCACGCGATGTGGTTCCACCGGCCCTTCCGCGCGGACGAGTGGCTGCTGTACGACCAGGAGTCGCCCTCGGCGGCCGCGGGCCGGGGCCTGGGCCAGGCCCGCATCTGGACGCAGGACGGCCGGCTGGCCGTGACGGTCATCCAGGAGGGTGTCGTACGCGTCCCGCGCGCGTGAGCGCCACGCCGCCCGGCCGGCCTCAGTCCCACCAGAAGCCCCAGTGGTTGCTGCCGGTGACCGCCTCGTCTGCGTAGGCGCGGATGCTGCCGGAGCCCTGCCAGATGTTGTCGGGCGCGAGGGCGAAGTGCTCCGCCGCGACGGGAAGGGCGCGGACGACCGTACGCGGCGGGGCCGCGACGGACAGGTGGAGCTCGTCGAAGCCGAGGGCGACGACGCGGGCACCGAAGCGGTCCTCCCAGGAGCGCAGGACCGTGCTGATGAGGGCGGTGTCGTTCTCGTGGTTGGTCGGGCCGCCCCAGCCCACGATGGTGGGTACGTCCGCCGGGCGGCCGGCGGGGACCAGCGCGAGCCGCGGGGCCGGCAGCGCGCCCTCCTCGATCAGCTCGTCCGCGAGGGCACAGGCCGCCGCCTCCGGGTCCGGTCCGTCCTCCGGTCCGTCGGCTCCCGGGTCCGCGAGCCCGGGCCAGTCCCGGCCGAAGGGCGCGATGATCTCCTCACCCTCCTCGCCCTCCTCCGGATCGGGGACCACGCGGCCCCAGAACTCGCGCAGCACCGGCTCGACGTGGTGGTCGTCGGGGTCGGACATCCGCTCCGGTGAGAACTCCCGGTCCTGCCACCACCGTTCGAGCCCGCGGCGGTCCTGGAACAGCACGGCCTGCAGGCCGGCGGCCGCGAGCGCGGGGCTCCGGTGCGCGGCGAGCGCCCCGATCCCCACGGCCTCGTCGGACACCCACACCAACGGCTCGGCCGTCTTCCCCCACCGCCGCCGCCCCGGCGTGCCGATGACCGAACCCGGCGGCAACTGGGGCCCCAGGGAGCGCCCTTGGGGATCGTCGGCCAGTACGGACAGCGGGTTGTACGTCTTCGCGGACTTCGACATACAGCGACCGTAGCCACCGCCACTGACAACCGGGCCGACGAGCCGGAACGCGCCACCCCGGGGGCTGCCCGGGACGGCCCGGGACGGCCTAAGCGCCCTGCAGGCCCGCCGCGTCCAGGAGGTACGCCACCATCGGGTCGTAGAAGCGCGGGTCGCGGACGTGGTCGTCCAGGGGGATCGTCACCTGGACGGTGCCCTCGGCCTCGCCGAGGAAGAGCGCCGGGTCGTTGCAGTCGGCGTAGCCCACCGCGTCCAGACCGCGCTGGGCCGCGCAGCCCGCCCAGCCGTGGTCGGCGACGACCAGGTCCGGCTGCGGGCGGTTCTCCGCCGTCAAGCCGTCCAGGACCGCGGCCATCGGCTCCGGCGAATGGGTGTGCCACAGCGTCGCGCCGCGTTCCAGCACCGCGACGTCGGCGAACTGCCACACCGAGCCCTCGTCCGCCACGAGGCCCTGCGGAATGACGACGATCTCGCAGCCCGCGGCGCGCAGGGCCGCGGCCGTCGCCCGGTGGACGTCCAGCAGGCCGCCCGGGTGGCCGGTGGCGAACAGCACGCTCTGCCGGTCCAGCGCGGCCTTGCGCAGCCGCGCCGCCAGCCGGTCCAGGCCGGCCACGGTCAGCTCCGGGTCGATGGTGTCCTGGCCGTAGCGGAACTCGGGGTCGTCCACCACCCCGCACCGCTCCGCCATCACCGCGAGCACGTCCTGCTCGTCCGTCCAGCGGTCGCCCAGCTCCAGGCCGAACCAGTAGTGCCGGTCGCCGTTGGCGAGCTTGCGGTAGTGGGAGAGGTTGTTCTCCCGCGGCGTCGCGACCTGTCCCGCGATCCGCGTGCGGACCAGGTGGTCGATGAGTTCGGCACGGCTCGGCGTCTCTATCGGCTTCGGCATACGGGCCATTCTGCCGCCGCCCGGCCGGAGGCGGCGCGTCCATTCCGATCGGCGGACGCCCCGGCTCATGGCGACAGCGCCCCGAACGCTCCGTGCGCGAGGCGCCGCAGCAGCTCTTCCGTGGCCTCGCGCCCCAGGGCCGCCAGGTGCGGGGTGGAGTTGAGCAGGCCGAAGACCGCGTGCACGGCGACCCGTACCTCGGCCTCGCCGACCTCGGGGTGCTGTTCCCGTACGACCTCCACCCACAGCTCCACGTACTGGCGCTGCAGCTGCCGTACGAGCTTGCGGTCGGCCTCCCGCAGCCGGTCGAGCTCCCGGTCGTGCAGGGTGATCAGCGCCTGGTCGTCGAGCGCGAAGTCGATGTGTCCGTCGATGAGGGAGGACAGGACCCGCTCCGGGGCGCCCGCGGCCTCGGCCACCCGGTGGCGGCCGCCGGTCAGCAGCCGCTCGCTGATGCCGACGAGCAGCTCGGCGAGCATGGCGTCCTTGCCCGCGAAGTGCCGGTACAGGCCGGGGCCGCTGATGCCCACCGCGGCCCCTATCTCATCGACGCCGACGCCGTGGAATCCGCGCGCTGCGAAGAGACGAGCGGCCTCACTGAGGATCTGCTCGCGACGGGTGGGGGCGGCCGCTCTGGTGCTCATGGGAAACCATTCTAGACAGGGCCGTTAGCGGTCGTTAACCTAAGCCGTACATGCGTTAACGCTTATTAACAGCGTGCACCGAGCAAGTGGACCGAGCAAGGGAGCTCGACCGATGCAGCAGGCACCAGTGCTGACGAGCGCCGCGGACCCGGCGTCCGAGGCCTGGCGGACCAACGAGGCCGCCCACCGCGAGCTGACCGAGGGCCTGCGCGCCCGGCTCGACGCGGCCCGGCTCGGTGGCGGCGAGAAGGCCCGCGCCCGCCACACCGCCCGCGGGAAGCTCCTTCCGCGCGACCGCGTGGACACCCTCCTCGACCCCGGATCCCCCTTCCTGGAGCTGGCCCCGCTGGCCGCCGAGGACATGTACGGGGGCGCGGCCCCCGCCGCCGGGGTCATCGCGGGCATCGGCCGGGTCAGCGGCCGCGAGTGCGTGATCGTCGCGAACGACGCCACCGTCAAGGGCGGCACGTACTACCCGATGACCGTCAAGAAGCACCTGCGCGCCCAGGAGGTGGCGCTGGAGAATCGTCTCCCCTGCCTGTACCTGGTCGACTCGGGCGGCGCCTTCCTGCCGATGCAGGACGAGGTCTTCCCCGACCGGGAGCACTTCGGCCGCATCTTCTACAACCAGGCCCGCATGTCGGGGGCCGGCATCCCGCAGATCGCCGCCGTCCTCGGCTCCTGCACGGCCGGCGGGGCGTACGTGCCGGCCATGAGCGACGAGGCGGTCATCGTCCGCAACCAGGGCACGATCTTCCTCGGCGGCCCGCCGCTGGTGAAGGCCGCCACCGGTGAGGTGGTCACGGCCGAGGAGCTCGGCGGCGGCGAGGTCCACTCGCGGATCTCGGGCGTGACCGACCACCTCGCGGAGGACGACGCGCACGCGCTGCGGATCGTACGGAACATCGTGGCGACCCTGCCCGAGCGCGGGGCCCTGCCCTGGTCGGTCGAGGCGCCGGAAGAGCCGAAGGTGGACCCGGACGGGCTGTACGGCGCGGTCCCCGTCGACTCGCGCACCCCGTACGACGCCCGCGAGATCATCGCCCGGATCGTGGACGGCTCCCGCTTCCAGGAGTTCAAGTCCGAGTTCGGCCAGACGCTGGTCACCGGCTTCGCCCGGATCCACGGACACCCGGTCGGGATCATCGCCAACAACGGCATCCTGTTCGCCGAGTCCGCGCAGAAGGGCGCGCACTTCATCGAGCTGTGCGACCAGCGCGGTATCCCGCTCCTCTTCCTCCAGAACATCTCGGGCTTCATGGTCGGCAAGGACTACGAGGCCGGCGGCATCGCCAAGCACGGCGCCAAGATGGTGACGGCGGTGGCCTGCACCCGGGTGCCGAAGCTGACGGTGGTGGTCGGCGGCTCGTACGGCGCCGGCAACTACTCGATGTGCGGCCGGGCGTACTCGCCCCGCTTCCTGTGGATGTGGCCCAACGCCAAGATCTCCGTGATGGGCGGGGAGCAGGCCGCCTCGGTGCTCGCCACGGTCAAGCGCGACCAGATCGAGGGCGCGGGCCAGGAATGGCCCGCCGAGGACGAGGAGTCCTTCAAGGCCCCGGTCCGCGCGCAGTACGAGGAGCAGGGCAACGCCTACTACGCCACCGCGCGGCTGTGGGACGACGGGGTCATCGACCCGATGGAAACCCGGCAGGTGCTGGGACTGGCCCTGACCGCGTGCGCGAACGCCCCGCTGGGCGACTCGGGCTTCGGCATCTTCCGTATGTGACGTGAGGACCTCACTGATGTTCAGCACTGTTCTGGTGGCGAACCGGGGCGAGATCGCGGTCCGGGTCATCCGCACCCTTCGGCAGCTCGGCATCCGCTCCGTGGCCGTCTTCAGCGACGCCGACGCGGACGCCCGCCACGTCCGGGAGGCCGACACGGCCGTCCGGATCGGTCCGGCCGCGGCCGCCGAGAGCTACCTCTCGGTGGAGCGGCTGCTCGATGCCGCCCGGCGCACCGGCGCCGAGGCTGTCCACCCCGGTTACGGCTTCCTCGCCGAGAACGCGGCCTTCGCGCAGGCCTGCGCCGACGCCGGCCTCGTCTTCATCGGGCCGCCGGCCGGCGCCATCAACCTGATGGGCGACAAGATCCGCGCCAAGGAGACCGTGAAGGCGGCGGGCGTGCCCGTGGTGCCGGGCTCCTCGGGCAGCGGCCTGACCGACGCCGAACTGGTCTCCGCCTCGATGGAGATCGGCATGCCGGTGCTGCTCAAGCCCTCGGCGGGCGGCGGCG
Organism: Streptomyces avidinii; assembly: GCF_045161815.1. Lineage (NCBI taxonomy): Bacteria > Bacillati > Actinomycetota > Actinomycetes > Kitasatosporales > Streptomycetaceae > Streptomyces > Streptomyces avidinii. The sequence goes on along the minus strand of NZ_CP108863.1, from coordinate 5,586,369 downwards.
GCAAGGGCATGCGTCTGGTGCGCGACGAGGCGGTGCTGGCCGAGGAGATCGCGGCGGCCCGCCGCGAGGCGCGGTCCTCCTTCGGTGACGACACCCTCCTGGTCGAGCGGTGGGTGGACCGGCCGCGGCACATCGAGATCCAGGTGCTGGCGGACGCCCACGGGAACGTGGTGCACCTCGGCGAGCGCGAGTGCTCGCTGCAGCGCCGGCACCAGAAGGTGATCGAGGAGGCGCCGTCGGTCCTGCTCGACGAGAAGACCCGGGCGGCGATGGGCGCGGCGGCGGTCGACGCGGCCCGCTCCTGCGGGTACGTCGGTGCGGGCACGGTGGAGTTCATCGTCCCGGGCGGCGACCCCTCCTCCTACTACTTCATGGAGATGAACACCCGCCTCCAGGTCGAGCACCCGGTGACGGAGCTGATCACCGGGCTGGACCTGGTGGAGCTGCAGCTCCGGGTGGCGGCGGGCGAACCGCTGGGCTTCGACCAGTCCGACGTGACGCTGACCGGGCACGCCATCGAGGCCCGCGTCTGCGCGGAGGACCCGGCGCGCGGGTTCCTGCCGTCCGGCGGCACCGTGCTGGCCCTGTCCGAGCCCTCGGGCGGTGCCGTGCGGACGGACTCCGGGCTGACGGCGGGCGTACCGGTGGGCTCGACGTACGACCCGATGCTCTCCAAGGTCATCGTCCACGGTCCGGACCGCGCCACCGCGCTGCGCATGCTGCGGGCGGCGCTGGCCGACACGGTGATCCTCGGCGTGCAGACCAACGCGGGCTTCCTGCGCAGGCTGCTGGCCCACCCCGACGTGGTGTCGGGCGACCTCGACACCGGGCTGGTGGAGCGCGACCTCGCCGAGCTCCTGCCGGAAGGGGTCCCGGACGAGGTGTACGCGGCGGCAGCCCTGCTGGCGCAGCCCGCGGCGCCACAGCAGGAGGGATGGGTCGACCCCTTCGACGCCGCCAGCGGCTGGCGCCTGGGCGGCACGCCCGCCTGGACGGTCCACCACTTCCGCCTTCCCGGCCAGGACGCCGTGCAGGTCCGTAGCCGGCGTTCGGGCTCCGACACCGAGCTCGCCCTTGCAGCCTCGCCGGCGATCGAGGCGCGGGGTCCGGGGCAGAGCCCCGGCGCACCGGCCCGCGGCCGGATCATCGCCCGTACCCCCGACACCGTCACCGTCGAACTCGACGGCGTCACCCACCGCTTCAGCCACGCCACCTCCCCGGAGGGAACCTGGCTCGGGCGGGACGCAGACAGCTGGCACGTGCAGCACCACGACCCCGTGTCCGCCCACGGCGCGGCGAGCGCAGGGGCGAACACCCTCGCCGCCCCCATGCCCGGCACCGTCACCGTCGTCAAGGTGGCCGTCGGCGACAGGGTCACGGCCGGGCAGAGCCTCCTGGTCGTCGAGGCCATGAAGATGGAGCATGTCATCTCCGCCCCGCACGCCGGCACCGTCACCGAGCTGGACGTGACCCCCGGCACCACGGTCGCGATGGACCAGATCCTGGCCGTCGTCACCCCCGACGAGGACGAGGAGGGGGCCGCGTGAACAGGCTGCCCATGAACGTCCCGGCCCCCGGTCTCCCGGCCCGGGTCCGCATCCACGAGGTCGGTGCCCGCGACGGGCTGCAGAACGAGAAGGGCGCGGTCCCCACGGCCGTGAAGGCGGAGTTCATCCACCGTCTCGCCGCCGCCGGGCTGACCACCATCGAGGCCACCAGTTTCGTGCACCCCAAGTGGGTGCCCCAACTGGCCGATGCGGAGGAGCTGTTCCCGCAGCTCGCCGACGTCGCGGCGGATCTGCCCGTGCTCGTCCCCAACGAGCGCGGCCTCGACCGCGCGCTCGCCCTCGGGGCCCGGCGCATCGCGGTGTTCGGATCGGCCACCGAGACCTTCGCCGCCCGCAACCTCAACCGCACCGTCGCCGAGTCCCTCGCCATGTTCGAGCCCGTCGTGGCCCGGGCCAAGGAGGGCGACGCGCACGTGCGCGGCTATCTCTCGATGTGCTTCGGCGACCCCTGGGAGGGCCCGGTCCCGGTCCACCAGGTCGTCTCCGTCGCCAAGGCCCTGCTGGACCTCGGCTGTGACGAGCTGAGCCTCGGCGACACGATCGGCGTGGCCACTCCGGGACATGTCCAGGCCCTGCTCGCCGCGCTGAACGAGGCCGGCGTCACGACCGACCGTATCGGCGTGCACTTCCACGACACCTACGGCCAGGCCCTGTCCAACACCCTCGCCGCGCTCCAGCACGGCGTGACCACCGTCGACGCCTCCGCAGGCGGCCTCGGCGGATGCCCGTACGCGAAGAGCGCCACCGGGAACCTCGCGACCGAGGACCTGGTGTGGATGCTCGACGGCCTCGGCATCGAAACCGGGGTCGACCTGGCCGCCCTCACCGCCACGAGCGTGTGGATGGCCGAACAGCTGGGACGCCCCAGCCCCTCCCGTACCGTCCGCGCCCTCTCCCACAAGGAGTAGTCACACCATGTCCCTCGACCACCGGCTCACCCCTGAGCACGAGGAACTCCGCCGCACCGTGGAGGCGTTCGCGCACGACGTCGTCGCCCCGAAGATCGGCGACCTGTACGAGCGGCACGAGTTCCCCTACGAGATCGTCGCCGAGATGGGCCGCATGGGCCTGTTCGGCCTGCCCTTCCCGGAGGAGTACGGCGGCATGGGCGGGGACTACCTCGCCCTCGGCATCGCCCTGGAGGAGCTGGCCCGCGTCGACTCCTCGGTCGCCATCACCCTGGAGGCCGGGGTTTCCCTCGGCGCCATGCCGCTCTATCTCTTCGGCTCCGAGGAGCAGAAGCGCGAGTGGCTGCCGAGGATGTGCTCCGGCGAGATCCTCGGCGCCTTCGGCCTGACGGAGCCCGGTGCGGGCTCCGACGCGGGCGGCACCCGCACCACCGCCGTCAAGGACGGCGACGAGTGGGTCATCAACGGCTCGAAGTGCTTCATCACCAACTCCGGTACGGACATCACCGGTCTGGTCACCGTCACGGCCGTGACGGGCCGCAAGGCGGACGGCCGCCCGGAGATCTCCTCGATCATCGTCCCGTCCGGCACCCCGGGCTTCACGGTGGCCGCTCCGTACTCCAAGGTGGGCTGGAACTCCTCGGACACCCGTGAGCTGTCCTTCGACGGCGTACGGGTCCCCCTGGCCAACCTGGTGGGCCAGGAGGGCCGCGGTTACGCGCAGTTCCTGCGGATCCTCGACGAGGGCCGGATCGCCATCTCCGCGCTCGCGACCGGGCTCGCGCAGGGCTGTGTGGACGAGTCGGTGAAGTACGCCAAGGAGCGGCACGCCTTCGGCAAGGCGATCGGCGACAACCAGGCCATCCAGTTCAAGCTGGCCGACATGGAGATGCGCGCGCACATGGCCCGCATCGGCTGGCGCGACGCGGCCTCCCGGCTGGTGGCCGGTGAGCCGTTCAAGAAGGAGGCGGCGATCGCGAAGCTGTACTCCTCGACGGTCGCCGTGGACAACGCGCGCGAGGCGACCCAGATCCACGGCGGCTACGGTTTCATGAACGAGTACCCGGTGGCCCGCATGTGGCGGGACTCCAAGATCCTGGAGATCGGCGAGGGCACGAGCGAGGTCCAGCGCATGCTGATCGCGCGTGAACTGGGCTTCGGCGGCTAGTCGTCGGGCTCGTCCGCACGCGGACGCAGCGACGGGCGGGAACGAGGGGGTCCTGAAAAAACTTAGGACCCCCTTACCGTTTCAGGCCAAGGTTAGGCTAACCTTCCCCACGAACGGCTCAGTGGCCGCCCGGTACGCACGAAAACGGACATCGACATGCCCAAGTCCCGAACCTCCTCCTTCACCCGTCGCGGCTTCGTCGCGGCAGGTGGCGCCCTCGGCCTCGTAGCGGTCCTCGCCGCGTGCGGTGGCACCGACTCGGCGAAGGGCGACGGCGGCAAGGACAACGGCGCCGCGGCCTCCGGCCCCTGGACCTTCAAGGACGACCTCGGCAAGGACGTCAGCACCAAGTCCACGCCGAAGAACATCGTCGCCTTCACCGGCACCGCCGCCGCCCTGTACGACTACGGCGTCCCGGTCAAGGGCGTGTTCGGCCCGACCAAGACCGCCGACGGCAAGCCCGACGTCCAGGCCGGCTCGATGGACATCTCCAAGGTCGAGATCCTCGGCAACGTCTACGACGAGTTCAACGTCGAGAAGTACGCGGCCCTCCAGCCCGACCTCCTCGTCACCAACACCTGGGACGGCACGTACTGGTACGTACCGGAGGCCTCCAAGGACAAGATCCTGAAGCTGGCCCCGGCCGCCGCGGTCAAGGTGGGCGGCGACGTCACCCTCGACAAGGCGCTGGAGCGCACCGCGGACCTCGCCAAGTCCCTCGGCGCCGACCTGAACGCCAAGAAGACCGTCGACGCGAAGGCCCGCTTCGAGGCCGCCGCCGCGAAGGTCCGCGAGGCCACCAAGGCCAACCCGGGCATCAAGGTCCTCGTGGGCTCCGGCTCCGCCGACCTGTTCTACGTCTCCACCCCGGAGACCTCGGCCGACCTGAAGTACTTCAAGCAGCTCGGCGTCGAGTTCGTCACCCCGGAGAAGCTGGACGAGGGCGGCTTCTTCGAGAGCCTCAGCTGGGAGAACGCCGGCAAGTACAAGGCCGACGTCGTCCTGCTCGACAACCGCACCGGCACGCTGCAGCCCGACACGCTGAAGGAGAAGGCCACCTGGGCCGAGCTCCCCGCCGTCAAGGCCGGCCAGATCACCCCGCGCGTGACCGAGCCGATCTTCTCGTACGACAAGTGCGCCCAGCTCCTGGAAGACCTCGCGAAGTCCATCCAGAGCGCCAAGAAGGTCAGCTGACCCTCGGCGCCCGGTGACCCCGGGCGCCCTGCAGGCCGTACCGACTCCAGGGGGACCTCTCCGCATGACCGCCACCGCATCCGACGCCCCGGCCGTCGCACACTTCCGGTTCTTCGAGCTCGAAGTCGTCCGCACGCGTCGTCTGGGCCACTCGTTCCTGCGGGTCACGTTCGGCGGGGAGTCCCTCGCGGGCTTCCGTTCGGGCGGCTTCGACCAGAGCCTGTCCCTCTTCCTGCCCCCGTCCGGTCAGGAGCACACGGTGCTCCCGTCCACGGACGAGGACACCTGGTTCGCCGCCTGGCGCGAAATGCCGGAGGAGGAGCGGCCGGTGATGCGCTCCTACACGGTGCGAGAGCAGCGCCGTACGCCCGAGGGGGCGGACGAGGTCGACATCGACTTCGTCCTGCACGGGGACACCGGCCCGGCGTCCCGCTGGGCCGGGCAGGCCGTGGCCGGCCGCCGGATCCTGGCGATCGGACCGGCCGTCGCGGAGAACAAGTCCGTACGCTTCCAGCCGCCGGCCGACACCGACGCGATCTGGATGTACGCGGACGAGACCGCCCTGCCGGCCGCGGCCGCGATCCTGGACCGGCTGCCCGCCGGGACCCGGGTCCGGGCCTGGTTCGAGGTTCCGCACGAGGACGACCGGCTCGACCTGGTGACGCCCGCCGACGCGGACATCACCTGGATCGTGCGCGAGAGCGACGGCCGGGAGCGGACGGAGCAGGTGCTGAACGCGCTGCGCTCGGCCGGACCCGCCGCCGCCGTCGCCCCGTACGCCTGGCTGGCGGGCGAGGCCGGAACGATTCGTTCCGTGCGCCGCCACTTTGTGCAGGAACGATTCGTCGACCGCCGCGCCGTCCGCTTCACGGGCTACTGGCGACTCGGCGCGAGCGAGGAACAGCTGCTCGCCGAGGCATACGCGGGCAAGGCTCCGAGCGAGGACCCGGCGTCCGAGCTGTAGTCAGTTTCCTTACCCCGCAGCGCAGTTGAGATGGGCCCTGGCTTTTCAGCCAGGGCCCATCTGCGTTTGGCGAAATACTAAGGTTAGGCTAACCTAATCCTCGCACGCCACACCCCACCCCCTCTCCCCCCTGCCCGGAGGAAAGTTGATGCGCTCGCATCTGCTGAACGAGACGACCGCGGACCTCTACCGGCGCTCCGTCACCGAGGGCGTCGACCGCGTCGCCGCCAAACTCGCGACGACGCAGCGACCCCACACCGGTATATCCGTCGACGAACTCGCTCCGGTCATCAACGGAATCGACCTGGACAAGCCGCTCGCGGACGCGGCCGCCGTCCTGGACGAGCTGGAGGACGTCTACCTGCGCGACGCGGTGTACTTCCACCACCCGCGCTACCTGGGCCACCTCAACTGCCCGGTCGTCATCCCCGCCGTGCTCGGCGAGGCGATCCTGTCGGCCGTCAACTCCTCCCTCGACACCTGGGACCAGTCCATCGGCGGCACGCTCATCGAGCGCCGCCTCATCGACTGGACCACCGAGCGCATCGGCCTCGGCCCCGGCGCGGACGGCATCTTCACCTCCGGCGGCAGCCAGTCCAACTTCCACGCGCTGCTCCTGGCCCGCGACGAGGCCTGCCGCCTCGTCATGAAGAAGGCGCTCGACGAGGGACGCGAGCTCACCAAGGCCGAACTCCTGCCGAAGCTGCGCATCTTCACCTCCGAGGCCAGCCACTTCAGCGTCCAGAAGTCCGCCGCGATGCTCGGACTCGGCTACGAGGCCGTCATCTCCGTCCCGGTCGACCGCAACCGCCGGATGGACACCGCTGTGCTCGCCCTGGAGCTGGAGGAGTGCGCCGCCGAGGGCCTCTTCCCCATGGCCGTCGTCGCCACCGCAGGCACCACCGACTTCGGGTCCATCGACCCGCTCCCCGAGATCGCCCGCCTGGCCGACGAGCACTCCGCGTGGATGCACGTGGACGCCGCCTACGGCTGCGGACTGCTGGCCTCCCCGACCCGCCGTCACCTCCTCGACGGCATCGAGCGCGCCGACTCGGTCACCGTCGACTATCACAAGTCGTTCTTCCAGCCGGTCAGTTCCAGCGCCATGCTGGTGCGCGACCGCGACACCCTCAAGCACGCCACGTACCACGCGGACTACCTCAACCCGCGCCGCATGGCCGAGGAGCGCATCCCCAACCAGGTCGACAAGTCCATCCAGACCACGCGCCGCTTCGACGCGCTCAAGCTCTGGGTGACCCTGCGCGTCATGGGCGCCGACGGTGTCGGCTCGCTCTTCGACGAGGTCATCGACCTGGCCGCGGCCGGCTGGGACATCATCGACGCCGACCCGCGCTTCGAGGTCGTCGTCAAGCCGCAGATCTCCACGCTCGTCTTCCGCTACGTCCCCGAGGGCGACGGGATCCGCGGCGACCTGGTCGACGAGGCCAACCTGCACGCCCGCAAGGCCCTGTTCGCCTCCGGTGAGGCCGTCGTCGCCGGCACCAAGGTGGACGGGAAGCAGTACCTGAAGTTCACCCTCCTCAACCCGCAGACCACGACGGCCGACATCACCGCCGTCCTCGACCTTCTCGCCGCACATGCCGAGCAGTTCCTGGGAGAATCCCTTGCCCTCCACCGCTAAGACCCACGACTTCATCGGCATCGGCGTCGGTCCGTTCAATCTGGGACTCGCCTGCCTGACCGCCCCGCTCGACGAGATCGACGGTCTCTTCATCGAGTCGAAGCCGCACTTCGAGTGGCACGCCGGGATGTTCCTGGACGGCGCCCACCTGCAGACGCCCTTCATGTCGGACCTGGTCACGCTCGCCGACCCGACCTCGCCCTTCTCCTTCCTGAACTACCTGAAGGACAAGGACCGGCTGTACTCCTTCTACATCCGGGAGAACTTCTACCCGCTGCGGGCCGAGTACAACGACTACTGCCGCTGGGCCGCCGACCGCCTCGACAACGTCCAATGGTCCACCTCGGTCACCGAGGTCACCTACGACGAGCAGGCCGGCCTGTACGAGGTCCACACGGACAAGGGCGAGACCCACCTGGCCCGCCGCCTGGTCCTGGGCACCGGCACCCCGCCGCACGTCCCGCAGGCCTGCGAGGGCCTCGGCGGCGACTTCCTGCACAACTCCGTCTACATGCAGAACAAGGCGGAGCTGCAGAAGAAGAAGTCGATCACCCTCATCGGCTCCGGCCAGAGCGCGGCCGAGATCTACTACGACCTCCTCGCCGAGATCGACGTCCACGGCTACCGGCTCAACTGGGTGACCCGCTCGCCGCGGTTCTTCCCGCTCGAGTACACGAAGCTGACCCTGGAGATGACCTCCCCCGAGTACGTGGACTACTTCCACGCGCTCCCCGAGGACACCCGGTACCGGCTGGAGACCCAGCAGAAGAACCTCTTCAAGGGCATCGACGGCGACCTGATCAACGCCATCTTCGACCTGCTCTACCAGAAGAAGATCAGCATGCCGGGCCAGGTCCCGACCACCCTGCTGACCAACACCTCCCTGAACAGCACCGCGTACGACACCACCACGGGCACGTACACGCTGGGGCTGCGCCAGGAGGAGCAGGAGCGGGACTTCTCCCTCACCTCCGAGGGCCTGGTGCTGGCCACCGGCTACAAGTACAGCTTCCCGGAGTTCCTGAACCCGGTGCGCGACCGGCTGAACTTCGACGGGCACGGCCGTCTCGACGCCGCCCGCAACTACAGCATCGACACCACGGGCCGCGGGGTCTACCTGCAGAACGGCACCACCCACAACCACTCCCTCACCTCGCCCGACCTGGGCATGGCGGCGTACCGGAACGCGTACATCGTCGGTGAGCTCCTCGGCCGCGAGCACTACAAGGTCGAGAAGTCCATCGCGTTCCAGCAGTTCGCCGCCCCGGAAGGCACCCTCTGATGAGCACCACCGAACTCCTCTTCTCCCGCACCGACAAAGAACTCGGTTCCTTCGCCGTGCGCCCCCTGGACCCCTTCGCCGACGCGGAGCTGCTCCACGGCTGGGTCACCCACCCGAAGGCTTCGTTCTGGATGATGCAGGACGCGTCCCTGCCGGACGTCGAGCGCGAGTACATGAGGATCGCCGCCCACGAGCACCACCAGGCCTTCATCGGCCTGCACGAGGGCCGCCCCGCGTTCCTGATGGAGACCTACGACCCGTCCGAGCTGGAGCTGGTCGGCCTCTACGACGCCCGCCCCGGCGACGTCGGCATGCACTTCCTCGTCGCGCCGAGCGACACCCCGCTGCACGGCTTCACCCGCGCCGTGATCACCACCGTCATGGCCGCGGTCTTCGCCGACCCGGCCACCGAGCGCGTCGTGGTCGAGCCGGACATCGCCAACACCGCCGTGCACGCCCTCAACGAGGCCGTCGGCTTCACTGCGGAACGCCAGGTCACCAAGCCGGAGAAGGAAGCCCTGCTGAGCTTCTGCACCCGCGCACAGTTCGAGGCCGCCACGGCCGCCCAGGGGGTCTCCATATGAGCCTCGCCGACGCCGTCGCCCACCTCTCCCCCGAGCTGTGGGCCCGCGCCAACCGCGCCCTGGTCCGCAAGGGCCTCGCGGAGTTCTCCCACGAGCGCCTGCTGACCCCGAAGCCGCTGGGCGAAGGCCGCTACTCGGTCCTCAGCGACGACGCCACCGTGGAGTACCGCTTCGAGGCGGTCCTGCACGCCCTCGACCACTGGTCGGTCGACGAGGCCTCCATCACCCGCCACCGTGACGGTGCCGAGCTGCCGCTGGACGCCCTCGACTTCCACATCGAGCTGCGCGAGAGCCTGGGCCTGAGCCCGCAGGTGCTGCCCGTCTACCTGGAGGAGATCTCCTCCACCCTGGCCGGCACCGGCTACAAGTACACGAAGCCGCAGGTCTCCTCCGACGTCCTCGCGAAGTCCTCCTTCCAGGACATCGAGACGGGCATGACCGAGGGCCACCCCTGCTTCGTCGCGAACAACGGCCGGCTCGGCTTCGGCGTGCACGAGTACCTCTCGTACGCCCCGGAGACCGCCAGCCCCGTCCACCTCGTGTGGGTCGCCGCCCGCAAGGACGTCTCCACCTTCACGGCGGGCGCGGGCCTGGACCACGACTCCTTCATGCGCGAGGAGCTCGGCGACGGGACCATCGGCGTCTTCGCCGAGCGGATGACCGCGCTGGGCCTGGACCTGGCCGACTTCCACCTCTTCCCCGTGCACCCCTGGCAGTGGTGGAACAAGACCACGGTCACCTTCGCGGCCGAGATCGCGAACCGCCGCCTGGTGCTGCTGGGCGAGGGCCCGGACGCGTACCTCGCGCAGCAGTCGATCCGCACGTTCTTCAACCGGAGCGCGCCGCGCAAGCACTACGTCAAGACCGCCATCTCGGTCCTGAACATGGGCTTCATGCGAGGCCTGTCGGCCGCGTACATGGAGGCCACCCCGGCCATCAACGACTGGCTGCACCAGCTGATCGAGGGCGACGAGGTCCTCAAGTCGGTGGACTTCTCGATCATCCGCGAGCGCGCGGCGATCGGCTACCACCACCGCCAGTACGAGCGCGCCACCGACCGGTACTCCCCGTACCGCAAGATGCTCGCCGCGCTGTGGCGCGAGTCCCCGGTGAACTCGATCCAGGGGGACGAGCGCCTCGCCACGATGGCCTCGCTCCTGCACGTGGACGCCGAGGGCAAGTCCTTCGTCGGCGCGCTGATCGCGGAGTCGGGCCTGACCCCGGCCGAGTGGCTGCGCCACTACCTGCGCGCCTACCTGGTGCCGCTGCTGCACTGCTTCTACCAGTACGACCTCGCATACATGCCGCACGGCGAGAACACCATCCTCGTCATCGAGGGCGGCCTGGTGAAGCGGGCGATCTTCAAGGACATCGCCGAGGAGATCGTCATCATGGACGCGGACGCGGTGCTGCCGCCCGCGGTCGAGCGGGTCCGGGCGGACATCCCCGAGGACATGAAGCTCCTGTCGATCTTCACGGACGTCTTCGACTGCTTCTTCCGCTTCCTCGGCGCGATCCTCGCGGACGAGGGCATCTGCGAGGAGGACACCTTCTGGCAGGCGGTCGCGGACTGCGGCCACGCGTACCAGGAGTCGATGCCGCAGCTCGCGGAGCGCTTCGAGCGGTACGACCTCTTCGCGGAGGAGTTCCAGCTGTCCTGCCTGAACCGCCTCCAGCTGCGCAACAACAAGCAGATGGTAGACCTCGCCGACCCGGCGGCGGCCCTCCAGCTGATCGGCAACCTCAAGAACCCCGTCGCGGCCTTCGCCCGGCGGTGACACACGGGGCGGGGAGGCATCGATACGGTCCCTCGGTGCCTCCCCCTCCTCCGCATGACCCGACGGCGTGACCGCGAAGCTCCGACCGGCCCTCTTCGCGGTCACGCCCTCGTGCTCCCCCGCTCTCCCCCGCTGTCCCCCGCTAGGACCAGGGCACGTCCGGCGCCCGGAAGAAGCCGATGCCCTGGGCGTCCAGCCGGGGCGCCTGCGCCGCCAGCCGGCGGCTGTACGCGGCCCAGTCGAGCGCGGACGAGGGGGACCAGCCCAGTTCCGCCAGGCCCAGGACCCGCGGGAAGGCCAGCTGCTCCCACTCCCCCCGCGTCGAGACGGTCTCCGTCCACAGCGGCGCCTCCACCCCCAGCACGGCGGACTCCGGCACCCCGGCCAGGTACGCCCCCGGGTTCCAGGAGTAGGCGCGCCGCACGGGGACGTACCCCGCCCACGCCAGGCCCGGCTTCGTCGCCGGGTCGTACTTCATGTCCAGGTACAGCCGGTCCGCCGGCGACAGGATCAGCGGGTGCCCCGCCTTCGCCGCCGCCACCACCGCGGCCTTGTCCGCGGCCGCGGTCCTGTCGTGGCCCCAGTACTGGAGCACCGCTCCCGGTGCCGGACGGGCCGCCGCCAGCTGGTGCCAGGCCACCACCGTCTTGCCGTACCGCCCCACCACCGCCTGGGCCCGGTCCATGAAGGCCGCGTAGTCCGCCGCCGGTGTCGCGTGCGCCTCGTCGCCGCCGATGTGCAGGTAGCGGCCGGGGGTCAGCTCCGCCAGCTCGCCGAGCACCTCGTCGATGAACTCGTAGGTCTGCTCCCCGGCCACGCACAGCGAGCTGAAACCGACCTTGATGCCGGTGTACCGGTCCGGTGCCCTGCCGTCGCAGTTCAGCTCGGCGTAGGAGGCGAGCGCCGCGTTCGTGTGCCCAGGCATGTCGATCTCGGGGACCACGTCCACGTACCGCTGCTGCGCGTAGGCCACCAGCTCCCGGTACTCGTCCTTCGTCCAGTGCCCGCCGGGCCCGCCGCCGACCTCGCTGCCGCCCCCGTACTCCGCCAGCCGCGGCCAGGAGTCGATCGCGAGGCGCCAGCCCTGATCGTCGGTCAGGTGCAGGTGCAGGGTGTTGACCTTGTACTGGGCGAGCTGGTCCACGTACCTCTTCACCTGCTCCACCGAGAAGAAGTGCCGCGCGATGTCGACCATGGCCCCCCGGTACGCGAACCGCGGCCGGTCGGCGACCGTGCCGCCCGGCACCGTCCCGGGACCGGCCACCGGCACCAGCTGCCGCAGCGTCTGCCCCGCGTGGAACAGCCCGGCCGGTGTCCGCGCGGTGAGGGTGACCCCGCTCGGGTCCGAATCCAGCCGGTACCCCTCCTCCCCCACCCCCTGCGCGCCCTCGTCGATCCTGAGCCGGATCCCGTCGCCCTGCGCCCCGTCGACCACCGGCAGCGGCAGCCCGCTCGGGCCGCGCAGCTGCTCGGCGAGGAGTTCGCCGACCCGGCGGACCTCCCCGCCCCTCCCGCGGCCGGTACGGATGACCGTGCCCGCGCCGAAGGCGTACCCGGGTCCCGCGCCGCGCGCGGAGACGGGCGCGGGCAGCAGCCGTTCGAAGGGGGTGAGGGCCACCGGCGGGTCGTCCCCGGGTCTGGCGTCGTCACCGTGGGCGGAGGTGCAGGCCGTGAGCAGGGCCGGGGCCGCACCGAGGGCGAGGAGGGCGCCGAGCGTACGTCGCAGGACTCTCATGCGCACAGGTATAGGCCAAGTGGGCCGTCCCGTCCGCTGCGGTCATCCAGGGCGGGCGGAAATCATCCGAAGGAGGTCACACCGAGCGCTCTTCTGGTCCAGACCAGAGAGATCCTGCCCGAAATCGGGCAGGATCTTTGCGTTCACCGCCGTTAGCCGCCAATATCTACGAGTGCTCGATCGCCGCCCGTCGCATGACGACCTCGTCGACCACCTGGTGCGCAGCACCGCGCTGCAGCGCGGCGAGGCCGCCCGGGTGGTACTGGACGTGCTCGCCTACTTCGACGAGACGACCGAGGAGTTCGTCCGCCGCCGCCACCGGGAACTGCAGTCCGGCGGAGCGGTGAACGCGGAGATCTTCGAGCGGATCGCGGCCGAACTGCCGCACCGCGCCGTGGCGCCGCCGGAGCTGTCGCTCCGGCAGTTGCGCCGCATCGTCTACGGCTGAGCCGGCGGCCGCGCAGGCGGCTGCGGGCGGGTACACGAACCGAACTTCAGGAGGGGCTAAACCGTATGTGCGGAATCGTCGGTTACATCGGCAAGCGTGACGTGGCACCGCTGCTGCTCGAAGGTCTGCAGCGGCTGGAGTACCGCGGGTACGACTCCGCGGGCATCGTCGTGAACAGCCCGAAGGCCTCCGCCCTCAAGGTGGTCAAGGCCAAGGGCCGGGTCCGCGAGCTGGAGTCCCGCGTCCCCAAGCGCTTCACCGGCACCACCGGCATCGCCCACACCCGCTGGGCCACGCACGGCGCCCCGAGCGACATCAACTCGCACCCGCACCTGGACGCCGAGAACAAGGTCGCCGTCGTCCACAACGGCATCGTCGACAACGCCTCCGAGCTGCGCGCCAAGCTGGAGGCCGACGGCGTCGTCTTCGTCTCGGAGACCGACACCGAGGTGATCGTCCACCTGATCGCCCGCTCCGAGGCCGAGTCCCTGGAGGACAAGGTCCGCGAGGCCGTCAAGGCGATCGAGGGCACCTACGGCATCGCCGTCATGCACGCCGACTTCGCCGACCGCATCGTCGTCGCCCGCAACGGCTCCCCGGTCGTCCTCGGCATCGGCGAGAAGGAGATGTTCGTCGCCTCGGACGTCGCCGCGCTGGTCGCCCACACCCGCCAGGTCGTCACCCTCGACGACGGCGAGATGGCCACCCTGAAGGCCGACGACTTCCGCACCTACACCACCAGCGGTGCGACCACGACCGCCACCCCGGAGACCGTGGAGTGGGAGGCCGCCTCGTACGACATGGGCGGTCACGACACCTACATGCACAAGGAGATCTCCGAGCAGCCCGACGCGGTCGACCGCGTGCTGCGCGGCCGGATCGACGACCGCTTCAACACCGTGCACCTGGGCGGCCTGAACCTGGACCCGCGCGAGGCGCGCGGCATCCGCCGGGTCAAGATCCTGGGCTGCGGCACCTCGTACCACGCGGGCCTCATCGGTGCCGGTCTCATCGAGGGCATGGCCCGCATCCCCGCGGACGCCGAGCCGGCCTCCGAATTCCGCTACCGCAACCCGGTCGTGGACCCCGACACCCTGTACATCGCGGTCTCCCAGTCGGGTGAGACGTACGACGTGCTCGCGGCGGTGCAGGAGCTCAAGCGCAAGGGCGCCCGCGTCCTCGGCGTGGTCAACGTGGTCGGCTCCGCGATCGCCCGCGAGGCCGACGGCGGCGTGTACGTGCACGCCGGCCCCGAGGTCTGCGTCGTCTCCACCAAGTGCTTCACCAACACGGTCGTGGCCTTCGCGCTGCTCGCCGTGCACCTGGGCCGCATCCGGGACCTCTCGGTCACCGACGGCAAGCGGATCATCGAGGGCCTGCGCAAGCTGCCCGCGCAGATCCAGGAGATCCTCGACGGCGAAGAGGACATCAAGAAGCTCGCGGCCGAGTTCGCCGAGGCCAAGTCGATGATGTTCATCGGCCGGGTGCGCGGCTACCCGGTGGCACTGGAGGCCTCCCTCAAGCTGAAGGAGATCTCCTACATCCACGCCGAGGCGTACCCGGCCTCCGAGCTCAAGCACGGGCCCCTCGCCCTGATCGAGCCCTCGCTGCCGACGGTCGCGATCGTCCCGGACGACGACCTGCTGGAGAAGAACCGCGCGGCGCTGGAGGAGATCAAGGCCCGCAGTGGCCGGATCCTGGCGGTGGCCCACCGCGAGCAGGAGAAGGCGGACCACACCATCCTGGTGCCGAAGAACGAGGACGAGCTGGACCCGATCCTGATGGGCATCCCGCTCCAGCTGCTGGCGTACCACACGGCCCTGGCCATGGGCCGGGACATCGACAAGCCGCGCAACCTGGCGAAGTCGGTCACCGTCGAGTAATCGTCGTCCCCACAGCGGAGAACCCCCGTGCGCGGTGCGCACGGGGGTTCTCCGCTGTCGGTGCGGTGGTGCCGGTGGTGCCGGTGGTGCCCCGCCGCCGCTCAGCTCGCGGCGACCGCCCCGCGCCGGGCCTTGCCGACGGCCATCGGCCAGTGCGCCAGTGCCGCGGTGGCCCCGTACCAGGCCAGCAGTCCGGTCACCGCGGCGACCCAGCCGCCCGCCTTGGCGAGCGTGCCGTTGTCGACGAAGGCGCCGATGGCCAGCAGGAGCAGCGACAGGGTCAGCAGGGCGTAGACGCCCTGGCTGAACAGACCGCTCGCGGCGGCGACCGTGAGGGTCAGCGCGAGCATCGCGAACAGGACAAGAAACGTTCCGGCGGCTTCGTCGGTGACCGAACCGCCCGCGCCCTTGGCCCACGTGAACCAGAAGATGCCGAGGCCCGCGAACGCGGTGCCGTTGAACCCGTTGCCGCCGCGGTACTCGAGGAGCCCGAGGAGGAAGAGGGCCGCGCCGCCGACGTACATCGCGAGCGACACGGAGTTGGCAGCGGACACGCCGTCGATGACACCGGTGTGGCCGATACCGAATGCGAGAAGGGTGAGACCCAGGGCTATGTTCCCGAGGGTCGAAGTCGAGGCCGTGCTTCCCGCAGAGACACCATTGTCCACGGCGGGCTCCCTTCGATCTGCAGTTGTTTGCTGCGTCCCAGCAGCATTTATCTACCCTTTACACGGGGGCACAACCGCACAAGCGGCTTAACAGAGGGTCACGGAATGACAACGACGGGTCGCTGTGCGCGCTTGGCCAGCCGGCCGGCGACCGAGCCGAAGATCCGGCCCACGATCCCGTGCGTGGAGCCGACCACGATGGCGTCGGCCGAATACTCCCGGCCGACCTCCTCCAGCTCATGGCAGATGTCACCACCGCGCTCGACCAGGATCCACGGCACTTCGGCCAGATAGTCCGCGCAGGCGAGTTCCAGCCCGAGCACCTCGGTGCGATGGTCCGGCACGTCGACGAAGACGGGCGGCTCGCAGCCGGCCCACACCGTGGTGGGCAGCCGGTTGGCGACGTGGACGATGATCAGACCGGACCCGGAGCGACGGGCCATACCGATCGCATAGGCGAGCGCGCGCTCGCTCGACGTGGATCCGTCGAATCCCACAACGACCCCGTGCCGGAAGGCCGGATCGCAGTGCGTACGTGTCTGTTCCACCGCGCGCAGATCGGCGGCCGACTCGGGGTCGACGACGCGTTTGCGCTTGCGGTCCGCTGGTTCGGAGAATTCGTGACCGGCCATGGGTGTCTCGGCGAAGAGGTCCTTGGAGGAAGCAACAGGGGCGAAATCGGCGACGCAGTGTGACGGAGCTCTGTCCGGGAAGCATCTTCCCAAGCCCATACCCACCAGGGTACGGCGACACTCCTGTCCTGCACAGGGCTTGCCGCCCTTGGAGAGCGTCCCAGGGAGCATGCCGGAGCGAGCGCGCCTTGGCAATGGCCGCTGTCCCCTACAGCCAGTGACGAGACGGGACATCGCCACCCGTGCGCGCAGTGACCGAGCCCCGCCGCCGGGCGTTGGGACATGCGTCCGACCAACAGGTAAGAGCCCGCAGGGAGCACGCCGTGCCCGGTCATCCGGTTCACCCCGTCCAGCCAGCTCAGCCGACGCAAGTCCCCCGTTCACCCCTTCACTCGTCCGTGCGTCCCTCCGGACACCCCCATGACGACCCCGCGGGTGACGTCGTGCGCTGGGCCGCCTTCAGCTGCCTGCTCGTCCCCGTGGTCCTCGTCGTCTACGGAACCTCCTACGGCGGGGCGGCCGTCGCGACCCTCGGCCTGCTCGCCGTCACGGCCGCGTGCCGGGTCCTGCTGCGCCACTCGGAGAAGGTGCAGCGGGCCGAGGCCCGGGTGCGCGCGGAGGAGCCCCTGCCGTCCGCGCACCGCGGCCGGCACTCGCGCGGCGGCGCCGGGAACCGCCGCGGTTGCCGGAGCTCCGACCCCGGCTCCCCGCAGGGCTGACTCATTCGCACACCCACACACGCATGTTTTCAGCCAACTTCCCGGCAGGTTGCCCCCCTTGCCGGAATGTCCCCCCGCCCCCCTCACCACCAGCGACGACAGACCTCGGGGGGCGTTCCGGCCCTACAGGTACTGGCCATGGCCGGGGAGCACGCTTCCTGTTCGGGTAGCGGAGTGGAACGCTTACTGATCGAATGCTTTTCGCCAAGTTGAGAAGTCGACATAGCGCTGCGTGCTGAACTTGTCACGCCGACACCACGGGACGCAGTAGATTCGATCATGTATTTACGGCGGGGGATCCACGTGCAAGGCCGAGGGGAAACGTGCAGGTGCGACCAGACCAAGGAGTCGCGACACCCAAGGGGGGCTTAGCGCCATGAGCCAGGATTCCACCGCCGTCGTCACAGCAGACGCCGGCCGGAAGCTCGCGGGGCGTCGCCGCAGGGAGATCGTCGCGGTGCTGCTCTTCAGCGGCGGACCAATCTTCGAGAGCTCCATTCCACTTTCCGTGTTCGGCATTGACCGGCAGGACGCGGGAGTTCCACGCTATCGATTGCTCGTGTGCGCCGGTGAGGACGGTCCGCTCAGGACCACCGGCGGACTCGAACTGACCGCGCCGTACGGGTTGGAGGCGATCGCCCGGGCAGGGACGGTCGTCGTTCCCGCCTGGCGCTCCATCACATCACCGCCGCCTCCGGAGGCGCTCGACGCACTGCGTCTGGCGCACGAGGAGGGGGCCCGGATCGTCGGACTGTGCACCGGGGCCTTCGTGCTCGCGGCCGCAGGTCTGCTGGACGGCCGGCCCGCGACGACGCACTGGATGTACGCGCCGACGCTGGCCAAGCGGTACCCGTCCGTCCACGTCGACCCGCGCGAACTGTTCGTCGACGACGGCGACGTGCTCACGTCCGCCGGCACGGCGGCCGGAATCGACCTGTGCCTGCACATCGTGCGCACGGACCACGGCAGCGAGGCGGCCGGGGCCCTGGCCCGCAGGCTCGTCGTGCCGCCGCGCCGCACGGGTGGCCAGGAACGCTATCTCGACCGGTCACTGCCGGAGGAGATCGGCGCCGACCCGCTGGCCGAGGTCGTCGCCTGGGCACTGGAACACCTCCACGAGCAGTTCGACGTGGAGACGCTGGCCGCCCGCGCCTACATGAGCAGGCGCACCTTCGACCGGCGGTTCCGCTCGCTCACCGGCAGCGCTCCGCTCCAGTGGCTGATCACGCAGCGGGTGCTCCAGGCCCAGCGGCTGCTGGAGACCTCCGACTACTCGGTCGACGAGGTCGCCGGACGCTGCGGGTTCCGTTCGCCGGTGGCCCTGCGGGGTCACTTCCGGCGGCAGCTGGGGTCCTCGCCGGCCGCCTACCGCTCGGCCTACCGGGCACGGCGGCCGCAGGCCGACGTGGCGCAGGTGTCCGAGATCAACTCCGGTCCGGTTCCGCACCAGCGCACCCCGCAGCCCCACCGGGCGGCGGCGGCCCTGGCCGCGGCGGGTCCCACGGTGACGGAGCTGTACGCGCCGGGCCGGGCGCTGCGGGAACACGCGTAGCCGCTCGATCCGTACGACGCACGAAGGTCCTCCATCGGTCATCGCCGATGGGGGACCTTCCGCATATGCGGTCCGCGCCACGGGGGACCGCATAAGGTGGGACACATGAACGATCGCATGGTGTGGATCGACTGCGAGATGACCGGGCTCTCGTTGACGGACGACGCACTTATCGAGGTGGCCGCACTGGTCACCGACTCGGAGCTCAACGTGCTCGGCGAAGGCGTGGACATCGTGATCCGCCCGCCGGACGCCGCCCTGGAGACCATGCCCGACGTGGTGCGCGAGATGCACACCGCCTCCGGCCTGCTCGACGAGCTGGCCGGCGGGACCACCCTCGCGGACGCAGAGGCGCAGGTCCTGGCCTATGTGCGGGAGCACGTGAAGGAACCCCGCAAGGCGCCCCTCTGCGGAAACTCGGTCGGCACCGACCGCGGCTTCCTGCTGCGCGACATGGCCGCGCTGGAGAGCTACCTGCACTACCGGATCGTGGACGTGTCCTCGGTCAAGGAGCTGGCGCGCCGCTGGTACCCGCGGGCGTACTTCAACAGCCCGCCGAAGAACGGCAACCACCGGGCGCTGGCGGACATCAAGGACTCCATCACCGAGCTGCGCTACTACCGGGAGGCGGTCTTCGTGCCCCAGCCCGGGCCCGACTCGGACACGGCCCGGGGCATCGCCGCCAAGCACGCCGCGCCCCGCGCCTAGCGGCCGACCAGGCCTCTCCGGAGAGGGGTGGCGGGAAACGGGGGAGCGAGCACCCTCCCGGACCCTGTACCCTTTTCTTCGGCCGGTCGGTTTTCCGACCGGACATGGTGGGTGTAGCTCAGTTGGTAGAGCACCTGGTTGTGGTCCAGGTGGCCGCGGGTTCAAGTCCCGTCACTCACCCTGCGGGAAGGCCCCGGTACGCGAAAGCGGACCGGGGCCTTCTGCATGACCGGGCATCTGCACGGGCGGCACCGGGGCCGTCAGGACGACTCCCGGACCACCAGCCGGTTCGGCAGCACGGCGGCCGCCTCGCCCGTCTCCCCGGCGATCCTCCCCAGCAGCATCGTCGTCATGGTCCGGCCCATCTCCTCGATCGGCTGCCGGACGCTGGTCAGCGGCGGGTCCATGTGCCGGGCCACCACCGAGTCGTCGAAGCCGACCAGCGCCACGTCCTCGGGGATCCGCCGGCCGGCCGCGCGCAGCTCCCGCCGGGCGCCCGCCGCCATGACGTCCGAGGCCGCGAAGACCGCGTCGAGCGCGGGACGGCGCTCCAGCAGTTCGCACATGGCCCGCCGGCCACCCTCCTCGGTGAAGTCGCCGACCGCGACCAGCGGCTCGTCGACAGCGTGCCCGGCGGCGGCCAGAGCCTGCCGGTAGCCGTCGAGGCGGCACTGGGCCCCGTACACGTCCAGCGGGCCGGTGATCGTGGCGATCGTGCGGCGGCCCCGGTCGAGGAGGTGGCGTACCGCCTCGGCCGCACCCGCCAGGTTGTCGGAGTCCACGCTGGGCAGGGTCTCGGCGGCCGACCGACGGCCGCTGATCACCGTCGGGATGCCGAGCTCGGCCAGCAGCTCCGGCAGCGGGTCGCCGGCGTGGACGGAGACGAGGAGCACCCCGTCGACGCGGTGCCCGGCCAGGTACTGCGAGAGGCGGCGCCGCTCGCGGTCGCCGCCCGCCAGCGTGAGGACGAGCTGGACCTCGGTCTCGGCGAGGGCGGCGCCGACCCCGCGGACCACTTCGGAGAAGTAGGGCTCGGCGAAGAAACGGGCCTCGGGTTCGGGGATCACGAGGGCGATGGCGTCGGTGCGGTTGGCCGCGAGCGCACGTGCGGCGCGGTTCGGTACGTACCCCAGCTCGGCCACGGCCGCCTCGACGGCGACCCTGGTGTGCTCGCTGACCTTGGAGGATCCGTTGATCACCCGGGAGACCGTGCCGCGCCCGACTCCGGCGCGCGCCGCGACCTCCTCCAGGGTCGGCCGTCCCCCACTGCGCCCGTGCCCGTTCATGGCTTCCTCCCGGTTGTGAATCTACCCCTTGACGACTGTGGGAGCGCTCCCACACTGTGTCACACGACACCCGGCACGTTTCGTCCTTCAGGGAGGAAGCCCATGCGCGTCCGAGCCCGAACCCGAGCCCGAAGAACCCTCCTCACGACCGTCACAGCCGTCGGAGCGGCGGCCCTGCTCCTCGCGGGGTGCGCCCAGGACCCGGAGGAGGGGACCGGGAAGGGCGCCCCGGCCGCCGGCAAGTCCGGCGGCGGCGCACAGACCACCCTCACCGTCGGCGTCTTCGGAGCCTTCGGCCTCCAGGAGGCCGGGCTCTACGACGAGTACATGGCGCAGAATCCCGGGATCCGCATCGAGCAGACCTCCATCGAGCGCAACGAGAACTACTACCCCCAGCTCCTCACCCACCTGGGCACGGGCAGCGGGCTCGCCGACATCCAGGCCGTCGAGGTCAACAACATCGCCGAGATCACCGCCACCCAGGCCGACAAGCTGGTCGACCTGGCCAAGGCGCCCGGCGTGGACAAGGCCGCGTACCTGCCCTGGAAGTGGGCGCAGGGCACGGCGAGCGCGGCCAAGGGCGGGGCCACCGTCGGCCTCGGCACCGACATCGGCCCGCAGGGCATCTGCTACCGCAAGGACCTCTTCGAGGCGGCCGGGCTGCCCACCGACCGGGCGGCGGTCGGGGCACTGTGGGCGGGCGACTGGAACAAGTACCTGGAGGCGGGCCGCGTCTACAAGGCGAAGGCCGGCGACGGGAAGGCCTTCGTGGACTCGGCGTCGGGCGTGATGGCGGCGGTGACCGGCAGCAGCGCCCAGCGCTTCTACGACGACCAGGGCAAGGTCGTCTACAAGACCAACCCGGCGGTGCGCGGGGCCTTCGACCTGGCGGCCTCCTTCGCCACCGACGGGCTGAGCGCCAAGCTCCAGCAGTTCACCCCGACCTGGGACCAGGGCTTCTCCAACGGCTCCTTCGCGACGGTCTCCTGCCCGGCCTGGATGCTCGGCTACATCCAGGACAAGGCGGGCCCGGCGGCCAAGGACAAGTGGGACGTGGCCCAGGCGCCGAAGCCCAGCAACTGGGGCGGTTCCTTCCTGATCGTGCCGAAGGCGGGCAAGAAGGCGCAGGAGGCGGCGAAGCTGGCGGCGTGGCTGACGGCCCCGGCGCAGCAGGCGAAGCTCTTCGAGAAGCGGGGCAGTTTCCCGAGCGCGAGCGCCGCGTACAAGCTGCCCTCGGTGTCGGGCGCGCAGCACGCGTACTTCGGCGGCGCCCCGATCGGCGAGATCTTCTCGAAGGCGGCCGAGGGCGTGCCGGTTGCCGCGGTCGGCCCGAAGGACCTGGTGATCGCGCAGAACCTGGCGGACATCGGGATGCTCCAGGTCGACCAGAAGGGCCGCAGCCCGCAGGAGGGCTGGGAGGCCGCGGTGAAGGCGATCGACAACGCCCTGGACCAGTGAGGCACTGGTGACGGACGAGACGGCTGTTCTGTCCCCTTCCACCGTCGGCCCGGAGCGGCCGGCGGCGGAGGGGGGCGGCCGGGGCCGGCCGGGCCAGGTGTGGCGCTCGCGCCGCTACCGCTGGGACCTGCGCTTCAGCCCCTACGCCTTCGTGGCGCCCTTCTTCCTCTTCTTCGCCGCCTTCGGGCTGTTCCCGCTGCTCTACACGGGCTGGGCGGCGCTGCACCAGGTGGAGCTGACGGATCCCGACAGCATGACGTGGGTGGGGCTGCGGAACTTCACCCGACTGTGGGACGACGAGTTCTTCTGGAACGCGCTGCGCAACACGGTGACCATCGGGCTGCTGTCCACGGTGCCGCAGCTGGCGATCGCGCTGGGCCTGGCCCACCTGCTCAACTACCGGCTGCGCGGCTCGGCCTTCTTCCGGGTCGCGGTGCTCACCCCGTACGCGACCTCGGTGGCGGCGGCAACGCTCGTCTTCGTGCTGCTCTTCGGCCGGGACTACGGAATGGTCAACTGGGCCCTGTCGGCGGTGGGTTTCGACGCGGTCGACTGGCAGAACGGCCCCTTCGCCTCCCAGCTCGCCGTCTCCACCATCGTGATCTGGCGGTGGACCGGCTACAACGCGCTGATCTACCTGGCGGCGATGCAGGCCGTACCGGGCGAGTTGTACGAGTCGGCCGCACTGGACGGGGCCTCGCGCTTCCAGCAGTTCCTGCACGTCACGGTGCCCTCGCTGCGGCCGACCATCTTCTTCACCTGCGTGGTGTCGACGATCGGCGCCACCCAACTGTTCGGCGAACCGCTGCTGTTCAACGGCGGGGCGGGTGCGACGGGCGGCTCGGACCACCAGTTCCAGACGCTCGGCCTGTACCTGTACGAGCAGGGCTGGGTGAACCTGCACCTCGGGCGGGCCTCGGCCATCGCGTGGGCGATGTTCCTGATCCTGCTGCTGATCGCCGGGGCGGCGCGGCTGCTGCGCGGACGGAAGGACGGCTCCCGATGAGATCACTGCGCGCGGGCAGGTTCACCTACGTGGTGCTCGCCCTGTTCACGGCCGGCTCGCTCTTCCCCCTGGTGTGGACGGCGATCGCGGCCTCCCGGAGCAACACGCGCCTGGCCCAGACCCCGCCCCCGTTCTGGTTCGGCGGCAACCTGGGGCACAACCTCCGGGTGGCGTGGACCGACGCCAACATGGGCACCGCCCTGCTGAACACGGTGATCGTGGCGGGCACGGTCGCCGCAGGCACCGTCTTCTTCTCCACGCTCGCCGGGTTCGCCTTCGCCAAGCTCCGCTTCCGCGGCAGCAGGGGGCTGCTGGCCCTGGTGGTCGGGACGATGCTGATCCCGCCGCAGCTGAGTGTGGTGCCGCTCTACATGCTGATCGCGAAGCTGTCGTGGACCGACCGGCTCCAGGCGGTGATCCTGCCGACCCTGGTGGGTGCCTTCGGGGTGTTCTTCATGCGCCAGTACCTGGTCCACGCGCTGCCGATGGAGCTGGTGGAGGCGGCGCGGACGGACGGGGCGAGTTCGCTGCGGGTGCTGTGGCACGTGGTGTTCCCGGCGGCCCGGCCCGCGATGGCGGTGCTGGGGATGCTGACCTTCGTCATGGCCTGGAACGACTTCTTCTGGCCGATCGTCGCGCTGACCCAGAACGGCAGCCCGACGGTGCAGGTGGCCCTGACCGGGCTGGGCCGGGGCTACATCCCCGACCAGTCGGTGATCATGGCGGGCGCGCTGCTGGGCACGCTCCCGCTCTTGCTGGTGTTCCTCGTCTTCGGCCGCCAGATCGTCGGCGGCATCATGCAGGGAGCGGTCAAGGGATGACGCACACGAACACGGACGCGAACACGAGCGCGGAGAGCGCGGAGAGCGCGGAGAGCGCGGAGAGCGCGGAGAGCGCGGAGAGCGCGGAGAGCGCGGAGAGCGCGGAGACGGACACGGACATCGGGGCGCGGGAACTGCGGTTCCCCGACGGGTTCCTGTGGGGCACGGCCACCGCGGCCTTCCAGATCGAGGGCGCCGCCGCACTGCGCGGTCCGTCCATCTGGGACACCTTCTGCAGTACCCCGGGCAAGGTGTACGGCGGGCACACGGGCGAGGTGGCCGCGGACCACCACCGGCTGTGGCGGGAGGACGTCCGGCTGATGGCCTCGCTCGGGCTGGGCGCCTACCGGTTCTCGGTGTCCTGGCCGCGGGTGCTCGCCGGCGGGATCGGCTTCTACGACGCGCTCGTGGACGAGCTGCTCTCGTACGGGATCCAGCCCTGCGTGACCCTGTACCACTGGGACCTGCCGCAGGAGCTGGAGAGCGCGGGCGGCTGGCCCGAGCGGGAGACCGCGTACGCCTTCGCCCGGTACGCCGAGCAGGTCGCGGAGGTGCTGGCCGACCGGGTCGAGCTGTGGACCACCCTCAACGAGCCCTGGTGCAGCGCCTTCCTCGGCTACGCCTCGGGGGTGCACGCCCCCGGCCGCACCTCCCCCGCGGACTCGTTGCGCGCCGCCCACCACCTCAACCTGGCGCACGGGCTGGCCGCCGCGGCCCTGCCCGCCCGGGCCAGGGCCGGTATCGCGCTCAACCCCAGCGCGGTACGGCCGCTGACCGGCTCGGCGGCCGATCTGGACGCCGCCCGCCGGATCGACGCCCTGGCCAACCGGGTCTTCACCGGTCCGCTGCTGCACGGGGCCTACCCGCAGGACCTGCTCGCGGACACGGCCCCGGTGACGGACTGGTCCTTCGTCCGCCACGGCGACGAGGCGCTGATCCACCAGCCGCTGGACTTCCTCGGGGTGAACTACTACACCCCGGCGGTGGTCTCGGCCGCCCCCGGGGGGAACGGCCCGCGCGCCGACGGTCACGGGGCGGCGGAGCACTCGCCCTGGCCCGCGGCGGACACCGTCGCCTTCCACCAACCGCCGGGCGAGCGGACCGACATGGGCTGGTCGGTCGACCCGACCGGCCTGTACGACCTGCTGATGCGCTTCACCCGCGAGGCGCCCGGGCTGCCGCTGCTGGTCACCGAGAACGGCGCGGCGTACGCCCCCGACCTGCACGACCCGCAGCGCATCGGCTACCTGGAGGACCATCTCTCGGCCGTCCACCGCGCCCTGACGGACGGCGCCCCGGTGGAGGGCTACTTCCTCTGGTCGCTGATGGACAACTTCGAGTGGTCCTACGGATACAGCAAGCGCTTCGGCATCGTGCACGTCGACTACGAGACCCAGGCCCGCACCCCGCGCTCCAGCGCCCACTGGTACGCCCGGCTGGCCCGGACGGGAGGCTTCCTCACCTACGGGGACGAGGGGCTCCAGGGGCTCTAGGGGCTCCAGGGCTCAGCGGAATGCCGGGGCGGAGCGTGCCGCCCACTCCGCGAAGGGGCGCGGCGCCCGGCCGAGGATCTCCCGCACGGCCGGGCTCGGCTCCCGTTCCGCGGGCAGGGGTTCCCCGAGGATGGCGAGGGTGCCCTCCACGACCGGCTCGGGCATGAAGGTCAGCATCTGGGCGCGGGCCTCCTCCCGGGTCTGCTCGACGAAGCGGACCGGCTCGCCCAGGGCCGCGCCGATGGCCTCGGCCCGCTCCCTCGGGGTGACCGGGGCGGGCCCGGTGAGCTCGTGGGTGCGGCCCGCGTGGCCCGGATCCCGCAGGACGGCGGCCGCGACCTCGGCGATGTCGGCGGGGTCGACGGTCGGGAGCCCGACGTCGCCGAACGGCGCGGCGGCCGTGCG
Source organism: Streptomyces avidinii (assembly GCF_045161815.1). Lineage (NCBI taxonomy): Bacteria > Bacillati > Actinomycetota > Actinomycetes > Kitasatosporales > Streptomycetaceae > Streptomyces > Streptomyces avidinii. Next base: position 5,560,467 of record NZ_CP108863.1, on the reverse strand, counting down.
TGTCGTACGGATGCTCCCGGCCCAGGCGTAGGCGTTGGAATCGAGGCCGCCGGAGCGCAGGATCGTCCACTCCAGGCCGCTGCGGCGGACGGCGTCCTCGAACCGCGCGGGGTGGGCGTAGACCTCCGGGCGGGTTCCGACGCCCTGGGACGAGAGCAGGACGACACGCCGGATCCCGGCGGCCGCGGCCCGGTCCAGGATGCCCTCCGGATCCTCGCCGGCGACGAGCAGGAACAGTGCCTCGGCCCCCTCCAGCGCGGGGGCGATGCTCTGCGGCTCGGCGAGGTCGCCCAGGTGGTGGCGGACCCCTTCGGGCAGCCGCCCCGGCCGCCGGGAGACGGCGGTGACGCGCTCACCGCCCGCGGCGAGGATCCGTACGAGTTCGCGTCCCACGTTCCCGGTCGCACCGGTCACTACGATCATGACGATTCCCCCTGTGAGTTAGTCGACTGACTTAGTTGCGACCATAGCTCTCTCCCCGACCGTTCGTCTAGAGTCAGTCAGGTGACTGACTCAACGAGGGGCCGACGGGGTTCGGGCAAGCGGGAGCGGCTGGCGGCCGCCGCGGCCGAGGTCCTCCACACCCAGGGCGTCGACCGGACCACGCTCGCGGACATCGCCCGCGCGGCGGAGGTCCCGGTGGGCAACGTCTACTACTACTTCAAGACCAAGGACCAGCTCGTCGAGGCCGCGATCGACGCGCACGGCCGGACCCTCGACGGACTGATCGCCGCACTCGACGAACTGCCCACCCCCGAGGACCGGTTGAAGGCCCTGCTCAACGGCTGGGCCGAACAGCGCGAGCTCACCGCCAAGTACGGCTGCCCCACCGGCACCCTCGCCTCGGAGCTCGACAAGCGCGCCGACGGACTCGACCGGTCGATCGCGGCGGTCATGCGGACCCTGCTCGACTGGGCCGAGCGGCAGTTCGCGCAGATGGGCCGGGCCGACGCCCGCGAGCTCGCCGTCGCCCTGATCGCCTCCTACCAGGGCATCTCGCTGCTCACCAACACCTTCCGCGACCCGGACCTCATGACCACCGAGGCCCACCGACTGGAACGCTGGATCGACTCCCTCGCCCGAGGCGGCCCCGGAGACGACGATGCGCGCAGCTGACGGGCCGGGCCGCACCACGCCCCCGCGCCCCCTGGACGTGGAGTCCCTCTTCCCCGGGCTGGCCGCCCACCGCCGCACGGCGACCCGGCTGCACCCGCGCCCCGGCACGCCCGGTCCGCACGACAGCCACGTCGGCGGGCCGCTGCTGTGGCCCGCCGACGACCCGTGGCCGGTGTGCACGACCCCGCACCGGCGCGCCCCCGGTCCGGGACCGCTGCCGCTGCTCGCCCTGGCCCAGCTCCACGCCCGGGACGTGCCGGACCTGCCCGCCGGGCCGGACGGCTGCGACCTGCTCCAGGTGTTCTGGTGCCCCTTCGACGCCCACGGGCCCACGGGCCACGGCATGTACGTGCACCTGCGGTGGCGCCGGGCGGTGGAGGTCCGCGCGGTGGCGGCGGAGCAGCCGGCGCCAGGGGCCGTCGGCTTCGACGGGTACGTGCCCACCCCGTGCCTGCTGCATCCGGAGCGGGTCACCGAGTACCCGTACATCGAGCTGCTCACCGGGGAGCTGGGGGCGGCGGTCGAGGAGTGGGAGGACGCCCAGGAGGAGGCCGCCGACGCGGCCGAGGAGGCGGCGGAGGCGAGGGGCGAGGAGACCCCGGACGGGGCCTGGCCGCCGTCCTACCAGAGCGATCTCTCCATCGCCCCCGGCTGGAAGGCCGGCGGGCACGCCGCCTGGAACCTCACCGGGCCCGGGTCCACGGACTGCGAGGCCTGCGCCGGGCCGATGGAGCTGCTGCTGACCGTCGCGACGAACGAGTGGCACACGGACAGCCTGAGCTGGATCCCGCTGGAGGACAGGCAGCGGAACCCGACCGGGGTGGTCGTCGGCAACCACGGCAGGCTCAACGTCTTCGCCTGCACCCGCGACCCGGCCCACCCGCACCGCTTCAGCGTCCAGTGACGGCTTCCGCGCGGTCCCGCCGGCGGCGTACGGGAAGGAGGGGTGAGCCCTCGGGACCGCCCTCCCGCCCTCAGGACGGCGCTGAGGTCCGCATCGCCGCCAGGCCCTTCGCCAGGTCCTCGGCCGTCATCACGGGGGCGACCTCGACCTCGGCGTTGAACTGCAGGAACAGGTCCTCCATCAGCGACGGCATCTGCGAACTGTCCTGGAGGTCGAAGACGATCCAGCAGGAGCGCACGCCCTCGTGCAGACCGAAGTAGGCGGCCTCCGGCTTCACCCGGTCCATCAACTGCTGCACCACCTGGGGCAGGGCGCCGGTCTTGATGCTGTCGTTGGTCGCGGCCGTGTCCATGTGCGCCCTGAGCATGACTCTCATGCGTGACTCCTTCCGTCACGCCCACCCTCGGCGCGGGCCCGGGGCGCGGCAACATATGCGCCCCCGTCCGGGCCGGGCCGGACCGGGGTCAGCCCGGGAAACCCACACGGCTCGGCGCCGTCGCGACACCGCTGGTGATGTGGTACGCCGTCAGCAGGGTGACGGCGATCAGCACGACCCACCAGGCGCCGAGCACGACCATCCGGGACGCGTTCCGGTACAGGGCGCTCAGCGTGGCGGGGAGCCCGCTCGAGATCAGAGTGTCCATGCCGCGGACCGTACCGAGACGGCGACTTCACGCCTGCGAGGCGCGCCCCCGGTTACGTCGGTTGCCGCGCCGGCCGCGCCCGGCCCGCCCCGCACCGGGGCCGCCGAGGCTCCGGCCGTCCAGGCCGATCCAGACCCGGACCTCCGTACCGCCGAGCACCGAGCGCCCCAGCCGTACGTCGCCGCCGGTCGACTCCGCGACCCGGCGCACGATGTCCAGGCCGAGGCCCGTCGACCCGTCCCGGCCGCCGTCGTTGCCGCGGCGCAGGGCCGCGTCCGGGTCGGCGATGCCGGGGCCGGCGTCCGAGACGAGCACGATGACCGCGTCCCCCGCGTCGTGGACGTCCACCGCGAAGGGGGTGCCCTCCGGGGTGTGCCGGAAGACGTTGCCGAGCATGGCGTCGAGGGCGGCGGCGAGTTCGGGCCGCGCCACGGGGATCCGTACCGTACGGTCCACGCCCGCGAGCCGCACCTCGCGGCCCTCGTCCTCCGCGAGCGCCGACCAGAAGGCCATCCGGTCGCGGATCACCTCGGAGGCGTCGCAGCCGGCGCCCGCCCCGACCAGGCCGGTCGCCGGGCGCTGCTCGCGGGCCGTCCGGATGATCGTGTCGACCTCGCGCTCCAGCTGCTCGACGGCTGCCCGGGTCTGCTCGGCGGCCGGCCCGTCGCCGAGCGAGGCCGTGTTGAGCCGCAGCACGGTCAGCGGGGTGCGCAGCCGGTGCGACAGGTCGGCGGCCAGTTCCCGCTCGTTGGCGAGGAGTTCGACGACCTGGTCCGCCATCGCGTTGAACGCGACGGCCGCCGACCGGAGTTCCTTGGGCCCGTCCTCGGGCACCCGGGCGCCGAGCCTGCCCTCGCCGAGCTGGTGCGCCGCGTCCGCGAGCCGTTCGGCGGGCCGGACCAGCCGGGCGCCGAGCCGGTCGGCGACCCCGACCGAGCCCACGATCAGGGCCAGGCCGACGCCCGCGAGCACCAGCCAGGCGGTCGCGACCCCGTTGCTGACCTCGCTCTCCGGTACGAAGATCTCCACCACGGCGATGTCCCCGGACCCGAGCGCGGTCGGCTGGAGCAGCGCCGAGCCGCTGCCCGACACCGATGCCGTCGTGGCCCGCCCCATCCGCCGGGTCTCCGCGACGGCACGCTCCCCGGCCCGGCCCTCGCCGATGCTCACCGGCGGGCTGTCACCGATCTTGGGCACGTGGACGGCCATCCGCCGGGCGGCGCCCATCTGCGTGGACTCCACCGCCTTGCGCAGCTGCACGGGGTCGGTGGTGATGGACAGCGTCGGCCCGATGGTGGCGGCCTGCCGTTCGGCATTGGAGAAGGCCCGGTCGCTGGCCATCTCCTGGACGACGAGCCCGAGGGGGACGGCGAAGGCCACGACCACCATGGCCGTGACCGCGAGGCACACCTTGACCAGCGCCCATCTCATCGCGCGCTCACCGGGGCGGCTCCAGCTTGACCCCGACCCCCCGCAGCGTGTGCAGGTAGCGCGGCCGGGCGGCGGTCTCGCCGAGTTTGCGGCGCAGCCAGGACAGGTGGACGTCGATGGTCTGGTCGTCCCCGTACGACTGCTGCCAGACCTCGGCGAGCAGTTCGCGGCGGGCCACGACCACCCCGGGCCGCTCGGCGAGGAAGGCCAGCAGGTCGAACTCGCGCCGCGTGAGGTCGAGTACGGCCCCGTCGAGCTCGGCCTGGCGGCGCAGCGGGTCGATGGCGAGCCCGCCGACGCGCAGGACGCGCGAGGGCGGTTCGGCCCCGGCGGTGGCCCGGGCGCGGCGCAGGACGGCGGCCATCCGGGCGGAGAGGTGCTCGACGGAGAACGGTTTGGTCAGGTAGTCGTCGGCGCCGTCGTTGAGCAGCCGGACGATCTCCGCCTCGTCGTCGCGCGCGGTGGCGATGATCACGGGTACGTCGGTGATGCCGCGCAGCATCTTGAGCGCCTCGGACCCGTCCAGGTCGGGCAGTCCGAGGTCGAGGATGACCACGTCGAAGCGGTGGTGCGCGACCTCGCGCAGGGCCTCCAGGGCCGTGCCGACGCTCCGCACGGCGTGCGAGGCCTCGGTCAGGTGCCGGATGAGGGCGGAACGTACGAACTGGTCGTCCTCGACCACGAGCACACTTGCCATGGCCCGCACCGTAGTCCATCCGAGCGACCCAGCGGGGTGTCGGGCCACTGTTGGGGCGCGTGGTGCAGTATGTGCCCTGATGCGACGAGGACTTCTTCATGCCATGGCTTGGACGCTGGCGACCGGTGCGGCGGTGACGCTGTCCTGGTGGGGCGTGCACACCGTCATGTCGGGAACGGCCTACGATCCACCGCTCGCGGTGCCCCTGGCCGCCCGGCCGCTGTCCTCGTCCACGCACGACGCGCAGGAGTCCCGGTCCCCGTCGGGGTCGGCGTCCGCGTCCCCGTCCGCGTCCCCGTCGCCCTCCGGATCGCCCGGCCCGGACGCGTCGTCGCCGAGCGCCGGGTCGACCCCGGAGAAGTCCCCGAAGCCCTCGGACACCCCCCGCGGGTACCAGCCGGCGGTGGGGCAGGACGCGGGCAAGGTGCAGGCCTATCCGGTGTCCGGCGGCCGGGTCGTCTTCTCCCTGGGCGCGTCCACGGCCGAGCTGGTTTCGGCCACCCCGGCGGCCGGGTGGCGGATGCAGGTGTGGAAGCAGGACTTCTGGATCCGGGTCACCTTCACCCGGGACGGCCGTGAGGTGTCGGTTTTCTGCACCTGGCACGACCACCCGCCGATGGTGGAGATCGTCGACCCCTGAGGCATCGGGGCCCGGGGCCCCGATACCCCGACGCCCTACGCGGGAACGGTGCCGACCAGCACGAACTCGTTGTACGGGAAGACCTTGCCCATCGGGCGGGGGAAGGGGAAGGAGTAGGTCCGCCGGACCGCGATGCCGGCCTTGCCCGCGTGGCTGCGCATCTCCTCGAAGCCGACCCAGCGGATGTGGGTGGCGTCGGTGCGGTAGCCGAGCTCCTGCGGGGTGATCATGACGACCGAGCCGCCCGGCCTGACCAGCGGAAGGTACTGCTCCAGCAGCGAGGCCGCGGTCTCCTCGTCGATGTGCTCCAGCACGTGCGCGATCAGCATGCTGTCGAAGGATCCCGGCCCGCAGTCCGGCGCGGCGGCCAGCTCGTCGGGGGTGTACGCGTTCAGTCCGCGCTCGCGGCAGGTCTGCACCGAGTGCGGGTTGTGGTCGACCCCGACACTGTCGGGTCCGCAGTTGAGGAGGTTCCGGCCCAGCCCACAGCCGACGTCGAGGACCCGGCCCAGCTGCAGCCGCTGCAGGTTCCACCGGTAGGGCGCCTGCGTGGGCACGAACCGCTTGATTCCGGACTGCTCCAGGCGCGCGAGCCGCTGGGTGTAGTCGGACGTGGCGGTGCTGGGAGTGCCCGGGGTGCCCGAGGACGGAGCACCGGGGGTGGCGGGGGAATCAGACATTGCTCGTGCCATCTCCTGAACGCGTCGTAGAAGGGGTGAACCTCCTCGGGGTTCACAGGCTACGCAGAGCGGGCGCTCACCGGGAGTACTCCGCGGATCTTTATCTGCCAAGTACCAGTCCACATCCTGGGCCGGACCGTCACCGAAACACCGAGGGCGGCGGCTGCGGCGAGGCCACCGCCGAGGCGTCCGCCACCGGGGCCGCGCCTCCCGCGAAGTCCGCAAGCGCCCGGCCGTGCTCGACGCGGCCCGGGTGCGGGTCGCTCGCGACCCGGCGGGTGAAGTCCGCCACCGGCAGCTCACGGTCGGCCGCCACCAGGACGGCGTTGCCGAATCGTTTACCCCGCCACACCACCGGATCGGCGGCCAGCGCCAGCTCCGTGAACCGCGACGCGGCCGTCGCGATCTGGCTCCGCAGATGGGTCAGCGGCGGACCGTCCGCCAGATTGGCCACGTACCACCCGGTGGGCGCGAGGGCACGGCGTACGTCGTCCAGGAACTCGGTGCTCGTCAGGTGCGCCGGGGTGCGCGCCCCGCTGAACACGTCCGCGATCACCAGGTCCGCCCAGCCGTCCGGGACCTTCGCCAGGCCCGCACGCGCGTCCACCGCCCGGACCCGCACCCGCGCCTGCGGATCCAGCGGCAGGTGTTCCCGTACGAAGGCCACCAGGGCGGCGTCGATCTCCACGATCTGCTGGGTGGAGCGGGGGCGGGAGGCGGCGGTGTAGCGGGCGAGGGTGAAGGCGCCGCCGCCCAGGTGCACCACGTTCAGGGGCTGCCGGGCGGGCGCGACGAGATCGATCAGGTGGCCGATCCGCCGCTGGTACGCGAAGTCCAGGTACCCGGGATCGGCCAGGTCCACGTGCGACTGCGGGGCCCCGTCGATCAGCAGGGTCCAGGCATCGGCCCGCTCGCGGTCCGGCTCCAGCTCCGCCCGGCCGCCGTCCACCTGCCCGACGACCGCCTCGGCGCTGCCGCGTCCGCGCTGCTGCCTGCCCTTGTTCCTGTCCTTGTTCCTGTCCTTGCCTGCCACCACCCCATTGTGCGGGGCGGCGGACGACGACAGCTCCCGGACCGGTCAGCGGCAGTTGTCCGCGGCCTCGATCAGCCGGGCCGCCTCGCCGAGCGCCGCGCGCAGCACCTCCGGGTCGGTGACCGGCCCGACCGCCTCCGGCGGGAGCAGCCAGCCGGTGGCGCCCGCGGTGGGCGAGGCGGCGTCGTCGCCGAAGCGCATCCCGCGCCCGTTGGTCTGCGTGCACGCGCTGCCCGGCATGTCCCAGGCGTCGGCGGTGCCGGACGGGACGAGGAAGCCGAGGGTGTCGCCGGACCCGTCGTGCAGGACCGGCCCGACCCCGCCCGCCTGGCTGGCCGCGCGGCGGATGATGTCCACCGCCTCCAGCCCCTGCCGGGTGGGAACGGTCACCAGGTCCAGGTCCGGGGCCGGGGTATTCGTTCCAGTGCTCTCCATGCCGCCCTCCACCAAGGGAACCCCTCCTCGATCCGTATCCGCATGGGTTCAACGCACGGGAACGTCAACGGGTGCGGTGGCAAGACGCCGCAAAGGATGGCAGTTCATGGCGGATCGTGGGTGAGATATCCGTTTTGTAGCCAAACATCGTGTGAACACCCCGTCACTGGCGGTACGTTCATGCGCGCCGGACCCCAAGTCACAGCACCGGTGCAGCGTTCCTTGCCAGAGAGGCCACGTCCATGGCGGCGTCCCCCCACTCACCCAACTCCACGTTCCGGCGGCTGCGCGGTCAGCACTCCCCGGCCGAGTTCGCGGCGCTGGTGCGCCGGGCGGCGAAGGAAATCGGAGAAACGGTTTCCTGCGACGCGCGCTACATCGGCCGGGTCGAGTCCGGCGAGATCCGCTGCCCCAACTACGCGTACGAGCGGGTCTTCCGCCATATGTTCCCCGGCCGCGCCCTGGCCGATCTGGGCTTCTCCCCCCGCGAGAGCGTCCGCGGCCGCTCGGCCCAGCGCGATCCCTCCTCCGTCCTCACCCACCGTTCCCCTTCCAGTGCCAAGGAGAGCGACGTGCTGCGTCGCGCGTTCATGGCGGGCGGCTCCGCGACCGTGGCGGCCGCGACGCTCAGCCTCACCCTGCTCGGCGACACCCGCCGGCTCCCCTCCCGCGCCGGCGAGTCCGAGGCCGACGCGGTCGAGGACGCGGTACGCCAGATCCGCCTGCTGGACGACCGGCACGGCGCCGACGCCCTGTACCGCCGGGCCGCCGAGCCGCTGCGCACCGCCTACGCGCTGCTCGACGCGGGAGCCACCCGGCAGTCCACCGAGGACCGGCTGCACTCCGGCGCCGGGGAACTGGCCGTCTCGGTCGGCTGGCTGGCCCACGACTCGGGCCGCTTCGACGACGCCCGCTCCCACTACGCGGAGGCCCTGGCGACGGCCCGGGTCGCCCGGGACTCGGGCCTGGAGGCACACGCCTTCAGCAACATGGCCTTCCTGGCCCGGGACCGCGGGCGCTCCCGCGAGGCGGTACGGGCCGCCCAGGCGGGCTGCCGCGCCGCGCGCTCCCTCGGTTCCCCGCGGCTGCTGTCCCTGCTCGCGCTGCGGGAGGCCGGGGGCTGGGCGGGGCTGGGCGACCGCAGGGCGTGCGAGGAGGCGCTGACCCGGGCGCACACGGAGTTCTCGCGGGGCGAGTCGGACGCCGACCCCGAGTGGATGTCCTTCTTCGGGCAGGCGGAGCTGGAGTCGCTGGAGGCGCGCTGCTGGTCGTCGCTGGGCGAGCACGCCCGCGCGGCCCGGCACGCCCGCCGTGCGGCGGACCTCCAGGACCCGCACTTCGCCCGGAACGTGGCGCTGTACACCGCGGAGCTGGCCGGTGACCTGGCGCGGGCGGGGGCGCCGGACGAGGCCGCGTGGGCGGGGGGCCGGGTGCTGGACCTCCTCGCGGAGGTTCAGTCGACGCGGGTCCGGTCGATGCTGTCGGAAACGGCCGACACCCTTGTCCCGCATCAACGCTCCCCCCGGGTCGGCGCCTTCCTCACCCGCCACGCGACGGCCTGACCCTGGCCGCGCCACCACTCCTGGGGCTCCGCCCCAGACCCCGCGCCTCAAACGCCGGCGAGGCTGCATTTGATGTGCGGGCCGGTGCCGCGCGCGGGTTGCCCTGCGGGCGGCTGGGGGTGTGGGTCGGTGCCCCGCACGAGGGTCTCCTCGGCCGGTGCCCCTGCGGGGTGCTCGGCGGTGTGCGGGTGTGGGTCGGTGCCCCGCACGAGGGTCTCCTCGGCTCGGCGCGCGCGGCAGTGCCGTGTTGTGCGGCCTGAGTCGCGCCTCGTCCTGCGGGGACCCTCCTGCGTGTCCCCGCCCCACGGCCGACTTCGACCGTGCCGGGCATCCCGTTGCATGCCTCGCCCGACCGGGTCGGCCCCGGGGGCGGGCGGCTCCTGGCGGCGTGGTCGGCGGAGGGGAGTGGGGACGTGCCGGGGTGTCCCCGCAGGACGAGGCGCGACCACCCCGAGCATCCGGGACATGCCCGCGCGCGCCGAGCCGAGGAGACACCCCGGCACGGCCCCACGCACCGACCTGCGCCGACCCCGCCGCACCATCCAGCCTCGCCGGCGATTGAGGCGCGGGTCCGGGCAGCGCCCGGGACACGGCGCGGCCGGAGCCGGCGCTACGCGAGGTGGCCCGTGTCGTTCCAGCGTTCCAGCGCCGGCGCCCCGTAGGCCCAGCCCAGGACGGAGAGGGACGCCGGCTCCAGCCGGATACGGGCCCCGAAGGCGGCTTCGAAGCCCAGCCAGCGCGCGGCCAGCGTCCGCAGGATGTGGCCGTGCGCGAAGACCAGGACGTCGCGCTCCGCCGCGCGGGCCCAGGCGACGACCTCGTCCGCGCGCGCAGCGACGTCCGCCACGGACTCACCGCCCGGGACCCCGTCGCGCCAGATCAGCCAGCCCGGCCGGACCGCCTGGATCTCCGCCGGGGTCATGCCCTCGTAGTCGCCGTAGTCCCACTCCATCAGCGCGTCCCACGGCTCGGCCCTGGCTCCGAAGCCCGCCAGGTCGCAGCTCTCGCTCGCGCGCACCAGTGGGCTGGTGCGGACCTCCACGCCCGGCAGCCCCCGCCACGGGTCACGGGCCAGCCGCTCGCCGAGCAGCTTCGCGCCCTGCTTGCCCTCCTCCAGCATCGGCACGTCCGTGCGTCCGGTGTGCTTGCCGAGCTGGGACCACGCCGTCTGGCCGTGGCGGGCCAGCAGGATGCGGGGGGCCATGTGAATTCTCCCGGTTCGTTCGAGGTCCGTACATCATCCATCACCCGCCCCCGCAGCCGGTTTCCGCACTAAGTCCACGATTGTCAGTGGCGGATGGGACACTTCCGCGGGTGAGCTCCTACCCGCCCGCCAGCCCCGCGCAGCCGACGACACTGCGGCAGCGGCTCGCCGGTCTGCGTGGCCCCGCCGTGCCGCCCCGCCCGCTCGACGCCCGGGCGCTCGCGGCCCTCGCCGCGAATCCCGGGTGCGGCAGACGCGCCCTGCTCGACGGTGCCGGCGTGGACAAGACGGCCCTCGCCACGGCGCTCGGCTCCCCCGCCTCCTTCGGGCAGTCGCAGTTCGCCATAGTCCGCGGGAACTCCTTCGAGGCCAAGGTCAAGGGCGACGGCGGAGCCGAGCTGCTGCGGCTGGTCCACGCACACCTCGCGCCCGCCGCCGAGCCGCCCGGGTCCCCCGGGGCCGGCGCCCGCGTCCCCGACCTCACCGCCGCCGGGCCCGAGGGCCGGGCCGCCCGGACCGCGCTCGCGCTGCGCGAGGCGACCGCCGCCGGCCGGGACAGCGGGGCCTGGACGCTGCTGGACCATCCGATGCTCGCCCTGGACGTGGCCGGTTCCCCCGCCTACCTGGAGCCGGACGCCGTCGTCGTCCACCCCGACGGCCGCTGGACCGTCGTGGAGATCAAATCGTTCCCGATGATCGACGGCGCCGCCGACGCCGCGAAGGTGGGCGCCGCCGCCCGCCAGGCCGCCGTCTATGTCCTGGCCCTGGAGAGGACCGCCGAGAAGCTGACCGGCGCCGAGGTGTCGCACACCGTGCTGCTGGTCTGTCCGAAGGACTTCTCGAACCTGCCCACCGCCTCCGCCGTCGACATCCGCCGCGAGCGTTCCGTGACCCGCCGCCAGCTGGACCGGCTGACCCGCGTCGAGGAGCTGGCCGCCGATCTGCCCGAGGGCCTCAGCTTCGATCCGGCGACCCGGACCACCGAGGAGCTCGCCCTGGCGGTGTCCGCGGTGGACGCCGCCTACGCGCCCGAGTGCCTGGCCGCCTGCGAGCTGGCCTTCCACTGCCGCGACCGGGCCCGCGCCGCCGATCACGTCACGGCGCTGGGCCGGTCCGTGCGGGGTGAGCTGGGCGCCCTGACCACGGTCGAGGCCGCCCTCGCGGCGGCCGCCGGAGCCGGCTGCGCCGAGGATCCGACCGCCGCCGCGCTGCACCGCGCCGCCCGGCTGCGCGCCGAGGCCCTGGATGCGGCCGCCGCCCGCCCGCCGCACCACGTCCCGGAGACCCCCGCATGTCCCTGCTGAACACCCTGGCCCGGCTGGAGGCCGTACGCGCGGGCCGCGCCCAGCCCCTCGCGACCGTGCGGCACCGCCACCTGAGCGAGCGCCCGATGGTCTTCGTGCCGCTGACCACTGCCGGTGAGGCGGGCGCCCCGCTCGGCGCCATGGTCGGCACCGACCGGCACGCGCCGCAGGTCTTCGTGATCCCCCAGCCGCGCGACCGCGACCGGCGCTGGGCCTTCCTCGCGGACCTGGCGGTCCAGGTGCTGGGCCACATAGACGCGTACGCGGACATCGTGGAGCCGGCCGAGCGCAGCGAGACCGACCCGGAGACGGGCAAGCGGGTCAAGGTCGAGACCGAGCTGTGCGTGGACGCGCCGCAGCTGATCGTGCCGAGCCGGGCGGGCATCGAGTACGTACGGCTGCTCGGGCGCTCGATGCGGTTCCGCCGTACCGCCGAGGAGGACCCGGACAATCCGTATCCGGCTCCCTCGCAGGTGCCGATGCTCGGGCGCTGGTTCACCCACCTCGCCGAGCGGTCCCGGGTGCCCGGCTCCTCGATGCTGCTGTCGGCCACCGATCTGTTGTCCCGGCACTGGGCCACCGGCCAGAGCAATCTGGAGGACCAGCACCTGGGCGCCCTGCTGGGCTGGATCGACCCGCCGGAGGGCCACTGCGGCGCGGAGGCCGCCCACCGGGCCGAGCTGGGCCGCGACAAGGACGGCCAGTTGCTGTGCCCGCCCGCCGGTCCGGCGACCGACCCGGCCTTCGACAACAAGCTGCTGGCTCCGGCGATCGCCCGCTACGACGCCGCGCGCGCGGCCCTGGCGGCCGGTCCCGGGGACGACGACCGCCATGTCCGGTCGGCCGAGCAGGAGGTGTACCGGCTGGTCGCCTCCCAGCTGTCGAGCACCTGGTGGAACACCTGGGAGGCGATCGACCTGCTGCGCGCCCTGCCGCCGGGCGAGCGCGCGGAGGAGCGCTGGACGCGCGACCGCTGGTCGTACACCGGCCATCGGGACCGCGTACGGGCGGGCGAGCCGCCGCAGCCGCGGCGCGACGACGCGGTGACGGCGGCCCAGAAGCTGGCCACGCGGGAGACGGAGCAGGTGCGGCTCGACGCCCAGGAGGCGCTGGACGACCCGCTGGTGATGGCGGGCCGTCGGCTCGCGGGCGAGGCCTTCGCCGGTGAGGTCGCCGAGGTGGTGATGGAATGGACTGAGTCGAAGCGGCCGAGCCCGCGCCCGCTGGTGACCGTGGTGACGGAGGACCGGCCGCAGCTCGCGGACGAGGGCGGCGGGAAGGTGTTCCGCTCGCTGGACGGGCGCCCGCAGAGCGCGCAGTTCGTCCGCTTCGAGGAGGACGGGCGGCTGGTGCTCCGGCTCCTCGACAAGATGGGCCGCGGCCGCGACCCGGAGCCGGGGTCCGTCCCGGAGAAGGGTGACCGGGTCTGCTGGACGCTCTTCGAGCACGACGCGCGCGGTGGCCCGAAGCTCCCGGAGCCCGAGCAGACCCCGTGGACCCACGGCGGCCCGCCCGGGAGCGCGGGTGCCCTCCCCCTGCCCGATTCCGTGACCGACGAGGACCTGCTGTGACCACGACCGCTCCATTCGATCCGGGCGCGGCGGCTGCCCGGGCGACCGCCGCGATCCTGGCCGACACCCTGCACGGGACGGAGCGGGGGGTGGTCGTCGATTCCCCGCCCGGTGCCGGCAAGTCCACGCTCGTGGTCCGGGCGGCCCGGGAGCTGGCCGCGGCGGGGCGCCGGCTGATGGTGGTCGCGCAGACCAACGCGCAGGTCGACGACCTGGTGCTGCGCCTCGCCGACAAGGACCCCGGACTGAAGGTGGGCCGGCTGCACAGCAGCGAGGGGGACGCCTACGACCCGGCGCTGCGCGAGTTGCCCTCGGTCACCCTGTCGGCGAAGCCGAAGGACCTGGCGGAGCTGCCGATCACCATCTCCACGGCGGCGAAGTGGGCGTTCGTCAAGGACGTGGAGCCCTGGCAGCACGCCATCGTCGACGAGGCGTACCAGATGCGCTCGGACGCGCTGCTGGCCGTGGCCGGGCTGTTCGAGCGGGCGCTGTTCGTGGGCGACCCGGGGCAGCTGGACCCGTTCAGTGTGGTCGGCGCGGAGCAGTGGGCGGGCCTGTCCTACGATCCCTCCGCGTCGGCGGTGAGCACCCTGCTCGCGCACAACCCGCAGCTGCCGCAGCACCGGTTGCCGGTGTCCTGGCGGCTCCCGGCGTCGGCCGCGCCGCTGGTCTCCCGCGCCTTCTACCCGTACACGCAGTTCCGCAGCGGTACGGGCCCGGGCGAGCGGCGGCTGTCGTACGGGGTCCCGTCGGACGGCTCGGGCCCGGACCGGGTCCTGGACGAGGCGGCCGAGGCGGGCTGGGGCCTGCTGGAGCTGCCCGCCCGGCACACTCCGCGCACCGATCCGGAGGCGGTCCGGGCGGTGGCCCTGGTGGTCCGCCGGGCGCTGGACCGCGGGGCGGTGACCTCCGACGAGCAGTCCCCGGCCCCGGCTCCGCTGACGGCGGACCGGATCGCGGTCGGCACGGCGCACCGGGACCAGGCGGCCGCGGTCCGCGCGGCGCTGGCCTCGCTCGGGGTCACGGGGGTCACCGTGGACACCGCGAACCGGCTCCAGGGCCGCGAGTACGACCTCACGGTGGTCCTGCACCCGCTGTCGGGGCGCCCGGACGCGACGGCGTTCCATCTGGAGACGGGCCGGTTGTGCGTCCTGGCCTCCCGGCACCGGCACGCGTGTGTGGTGGTGGCCCGGGCGGGGATAGCGGAGCTGCTGGACGACCACCCGTCGACGGAGCCGGTCCAGCTGGGCGTGACGGTGAAGTTCCCGGACGGCTGGGAGGCGAACCACTCGGTCCTGGCGCATCTGGCCGAGCACCGGGTGTCCTGGCGGCCCTGAACCGGCCGGGGCGTCACCGTGGCGCTGGTGCCCGGTGCCTGCGGCGGGACCGGTTCATGTCTTGCGCCGGGCGCCGAGGCGTTCGCGGACCACCTCGCCGACCTCGGCCAGGGTGCGCAGCTGGTCCGGTGTCAGGGCGTCGAGCAGGTGGCGGCGTACGGACTCCACGTGCAGCGGGGCGGCTTCCGTGATCATGGTGACGCCGGACTCGGTGAGGACCACCTCGGCTCCCCGCCCGTCGGAGGCCACTTCCTCGCGGCGGACGACGCCCCGCTGTTCCATCCGGGTGAGCTGGTGGGACAGCCGGCTGCGCGACCAGCGCATCAGCTCGGCCAGTGCGCTGATGCGCATGCGGTGGCCGTCGGTGGACCCGAGCACCGACAGGACGTCGTAGTCGGCCTCGGAGAGTCCGCTGTCCTGGTTGAGGTCGCGCGCGATCTCGGCGTTGACCAGCGGGAACATCCGCCGCCACGCGTACCAGGCGTCCTGTTCGGACTCGGTGAGCCAGCGGGGCCCGGGCTCCGGTGCGGGGGTCATGTCCGCCACTCTAACCAGGTCGGTGACACATCACTTATCTGATTGACACGTCACCCAGATTCCCGCTTCTATAGATGACACATCAACAACCACATCGACCGGAAGCACTCACATGACCCGCCTGCACGTCATCTCCGCCGCCACCCGCCCCACCTCCGCCGGCCGCCCGCTCGCCCACTGGGTCACCGAGCAGGCCCGCGAGCGGGGCGACTTCGAGGTCACCCCCGTCGACCTCGCCGAGATCGCCCTGCCGTTCCTGGACGAGCCCGAATACGCCTCCACCGGCAACTACGCGCATCAGCACACCCGCGACTGGAGCGCCCTGGTCGACTCGGCCGACGCCTTCCTCTTCGTCCTGCCGATGTACAACGGCGGCTTCACGGCCCCGTTCAAGAACGCGATCGACTTCCTCTACAACGAGTGGAAGGGCAAGCCGGTCGGCATCGTCAGCTACAGCGCCGGCCCCACCGGCGGCGCCCCGGCCGCCCAGATGCTGCTCCCCGTCCTCACCCGGCTCGGCATGCTGCCCGCCGAGCGCTCGGTCGCCGTCCCCGGCATCCCCAAGCTGCTCGGGCCCGAGGGCTTCCTGGCCCCGGAGACGCTCGCGGGCGAACTCGCCGGGGTCCTGGACGACGTGGCCGAACTGGCGGCGCAGCGCGCCGCGGAGGCCGTCACGGTCTGATCTCCGCGCCGCTGCGCGTCGAGGGCGTCCACGGGGAACTCCGCGGGCGCCCCCCGCCGTTCACTCAGCCCCGTACGGCGGTCAGCGCCTCGTCGTAGAGGGCCGCCAGGTCGGTGCGGCCGCCGCTGCGGACCCAGACTTCGGTGGCGGCGTCCACGCAGGCGAAGACGGTCGCGACGACCGCTGCGGCGCGCACCTCGGAGACCGGCCCCTCCCCCGCGGCCATGCGGGCCGTGACGGCGGGCAGGACCATTTCCTGCCAGCGCAGCCGCTTCTGCGTGTAGCGGGCGCGCAGCGACGGGGTGTCGAAGATCAGCGTCGTGATCTCCAGCAGCTGCTCGGGGCTGCCGTGAGCATCCATGAGTGCCTCGAAGCCGGCGCGCAGGGCCTCCCACGGGGTGGCGGCGGCGGGCTGGGCCTCCACCGCCGCGCGGAGCAGTTCGCCGTGCTCCTCCTGCTCACCGCAGACGATGTCCTCCTTGGTGCCGAAGTACCGGAACAGCGACCGCTGGGAGATGCCCGCCTCCTTGGCGATCTGCGCGATCGTCGTGGCCTCGTAGCCCCGCTCGGCGAAGAGCCGCATGGCCGTCTCGAAGATGCTCGCAACCACGGCCTGCCGGGAGCGGTCCCACAGGCTCGGCTGCGTTGCGGTGGTCCCCATCCGGCCAGCATATAGGCGGACCGCCTGTCTGGCCTATACTGCCCGATTGGCAGTGACTGCCAGACGGGCATACAGTGATGCTCGATGCTGTCCGTCATCCCATGAGCGAGGAGCCACTGTGAACGCGGTCGACTACCGAGGCAGGACCACTCTCATCACCGGCGCCAGCTCCGGCCTGGGCGCCGAGTTCGCCCGCCGGATCGCCGCCCGGGGTTCCGACCTCGTGCTCGTCGCCCGCCGCGAGGACCGCCTGAAGGAGCTCGCCGGACAGCTGTCCGCGGCCCACGGCGTCGCGGTGGAGACGATCACCATGGACCTGGCCGTCGACGGGTCGGGCGAACTGCTGGCCGCCGAGGTCGACCGGCGCGGCATCAAGGTCTCCGGCGTCATCAACAACGCCGGCTTCGGCACCTACGGCCGCTTCCACGAGGAGGACCCGCAGCGCCTGCGCCAGGAAGTGGGCCTCGACGTGATGGCCGTCGTCGACATCAGCCGCGCCTTCATCGGGCGGCTGCGCGCCCACGGCGAGGGCGTGCTGGTGAACGTCGCCAGCATGGCCGCCTACCAGCCCGTCCCGAACATGGCCGTGTACGCCGCCACCAAGGCGTTCGTGCTCAGCTTCACCGAGGCCCTCTGGCAGGAGAACCGGGGCACCGGGCTGCGCGTCCTGGCCCTGTCGCCCGGCGCGACGAAGACGGAGTTCTTCGACGTGGTCGGCACGGAGGACGCCGCCGGCGGCACCCGGATGCAGACCTCCGAGGAGGTCGTACGCACCGCGCTGAAGGCGCTCGACCGGAAGAACCCGCCGCCGAGCGTGATCTCCGGAGGCATGAACCGGGCCATGGCCTTCGCCGGCCGGTTCGCGAGCCGCCGCACGGTCGTGCGAATGGTCGACCGGATGTCCGCCCCCAGGACCGCCTGACGGGGATTCCGCGGGCGCGGAGACCGGCGCCGGCCGCTCACCAGCTCGACTCCCTCACCACGGAAACCGTCGACCTGCTCCTGCGTCCCGTCGGCCGTACAGGTGTTCCAGCCCGTCGCGCAGGGGTCTTGCGCGGCGTTGGACAATGGACGGTGGCCCGGAATCACTTCGCACGCGCAGCAGGAGGACACGCATGGCAGAGCCCGAGCGGACCGAGCGGCGGCTGCGGCCGGCGCCTCTGCTCTTCGAGCCCTCGGAGGCCGTGGCGGACCCGGAGCACTTCTTCGACCTGGAGTCGATCGAGGACCCGCGCGAACTGCTGGCCCGTGCGACCGAGCTGACGCTGGCCTTCCGGGCCGCGCAGGAGCGGGCGGTGGAGTTCCAGGCCCTGGCGGCCGCCCAGCTGGCGGACCCCCGGCGGTTCGACCGGCTGACGCCGGCGCTCATCGCCGAGCAGGCGGAGTGGACCGAGGACTACGCCCGCAAGATGATCGAGTTCGGCGAAACCCTCCAGCGCGGCACCGGCACCGACCTCGTATGAGGGGTCGTTCCACGGCGGGGACGTGACGCAGGTCACGGGAACCCCCTCGTGGGTGCCGGACAGCCGACAGGAGTGACAACAGAGATGCGAACCCGGGTGCGGTCCGGGGATCCGGACGCCTATGCGGAGCTGTTCGACAGCTACGCCCGCACCGTCTACAACCATGCCTTCCGGATGACCGGGGACTGGGCCTCCGCCGAGGACGTCATGTCGGCGGTCTTCCTGGAGGCATGGCGACTGCGCGGCACGGTCGACGCCGAGGGCGGGTCACTGCGGCCCTGGCTCCTGGGCATCGCCACCAACCTCGCCCGCAACCACTGCCGCAGCAACCGGCGCTACCGGGCCGCCGCTGCCGCCGCCACGGCGGCGGCCGGCGCCGCATCCGCGCCCGACCACGCCGACGAGGTGGCCGGCCGGCTGGACGACCGGCAGCAGATCGCGGCCACGCTGGCGCAGTTGAGCGCGCTGCGCGGACCCGAGCGCGAGGTGCTCCTGCTGTGCCTGTGCGAGGGCCTGGAGTACGCCGAGGCAGCCCGGGTCCTCGGCATCCCGGTCGGGACCGTGCGCTCCCGGCTGTCCCGGGCCCGTACGAAGCTGCGCAAACTCGCCGACGCGGAACTGAAGAAGAACAAACGGGAACTCGCGGCTCGCCCCCGACAGACATATGGCGACCGCGCGAAAGCGGTCCGGTCCGCACAGGAAGGAACCCGATGAACGCCGACCTTTCCCGCCCCCACCCGGCCGGCCAGGAGGAGAACTCTCCCCTTCTGCCGTTCGCCGAACGGGAACTGCCCGCGGGCCGCCACCAGTTCCACAAGGAGCGACTGATGGCCCAGATCCACGAAGACCTCCGCGCCGCCGACGCCGGCACCACCGCGACCCCGGCCCGCGCCCGCACCACCACCTCGCGCAACCCGTTCCTGCGCCGCTCGTTCCTCGTGCCCGCCGCCGGCTTCGCCCTGGCCGGCGCGCTCGCCGTCGGCTTCTTCTCCTACGTGGACCGGGGCGCCGCGGACGGACCCGGCTCCACGATCGCCACGGGCCCGGCACTGACCACCCGGATCGGCGCCGCCGACCCCAAGGGGGCCCCGCAGCTCCTGGACCGCATCTCCCTGGCCTCCGCCTCCATCGCCGGCCCGGCGGTGCGCGCGGACCAGTTCATCTACATCGGCAGCAAGACGGCCAACACCTACGTGAAGACCGTCGGCAACAAGAGCACCCTGGTCAGCGAGCAACTGCACATGCGCCACCAGTGGAACTCCGCGGACGGCACGATGGGCTGGCTGATCGAGCCCGGCAACACCGGACCGGAGGGCGTGACCCTGGCCGGGCCCGACGAAAACGGCAATGCTCCGACGCCGCACCTCAACGCGCCCACCCACAACTACCTCGCGGGGCTGCCCACCGACCCCGACGCGCTGCTCCGGCGGATCTACGAGGAGACCAAGGGCAAGGGCAACAGCCCCGACCAGGAGGCCTTCACCACGATCGGCGACCTGCTGCGCGGCAGCTATCCGCCGGCCGAGCTCACGACCGCGCTCTACCGGGCGGCGGCGAAGATCCCCGGCGTGGTGATGGTCGACGACGCGGTCGACGCCGCGGGCCGCAGCGGCATCGCGGTCGCCCGGCTCGACGAGCACTCCGGCCAGCGCGAGGAGTGGATCTTCGACCGTCAGACCCTTGCGTTCCTCGGCGAGCGCAGCGTCCAGGTGCAGGGCGAGTCCGGCGAACAGGGCCTGATCAAGCCCGGCACGGTCGTGTTCACCAGTGCCGTCACGACGCGGACGATCGTCGACCGGATCAAGGAGATCCCGGCCGGTTGATCCGAACCGCTCGGGCCCGCGACGGGCGTGCGGGTGATCGTCGGGCCCGCACGCCACCCGCACCGCCGAGCGCGGCGGACCGGCGGGCGCAAGATACTCCAGTGCCACCCGCCGCGTCCCGGTTTTCGGTGACTCGGGGCATTCATATCGCTACGGCGGGTACACCTGGCATATGACGACGCTGACGACGGCTCCCGCGCTCACCGCTCCCGCCACCCACGTCACCCCGCAGGGCGCCGCCTGGCTCGCCTCCGCAGCCGCCCACCCCCGGCGCACCCTCGCGGTGTGGCAGGCGCGGCCCGGACTGCCCGCCACGCTGCCCTGCGGGGACCCCTTCGACGTCGTCAACGTCCCGCTCGTCCTCGGGCGCCGCGTCCTGGACCTGCTCCGGGCCGAGGGGCCCGGCTCCGGGCCGGTCGCCGTGCACCGCGGCCGGATGCTGCTCTTCGCCGCCCCCGGTACCGCGCACCGGCTGCCCGCCCTGCTGGCGTGGGAGGAGTGGGGCGGTTCCCGTACCGCCCCGGTGCCGCTGTGCCACGGCCGCGGGGACGCCGTCACCGTGCCGCCGCTGGCCGCCACGCCCGGCCCCGCCCGGTGGCTCGTGGCGCCCGACATGCGGGAGCCGTGGCTCCCCGGGCCCGAGGCCCTGCTCTGGGCCTTCGTACGGGCGGCCCGCACCCCGGCACCGACCGGACCTGGGGATATCGATTTTTCGTTCCGCGGATCCTCCTGCTAATGTCTTCCTCGTCAGCAAGCGCCGCTAGCTCAGTTGGTTAGAGCAGCTGACTCTTAATCAGCGGGTCCGGGGTTCGAGTCCCTGGCGGCGCACAGACGGAAGAAGGCCCCCACGCGAGTGGGGGCCTTCTTCGTCATGTCGTGATCTTCACCGTGTACGCGCCGGACCGGGTGCGGTCCGCCACCTCGATGGTGATCCGCTCCCCCGGCACGGTGTACGTCTCGCCCACCTCCAGCGGCGCGTCCGCCAGCGGCGGGTACACCGAGCGGTCCCAGCACGCCTCCGTGGACGGGTGCGCGTCCAGCACCTCGATGGGGCCGCCGCCCGACGCCGCCTCGTTGCGCACCCGGTAGACCAGGACGCCCTCCGTGCAGGTGTCGCCGTCGTTGCCGGCGGAGCCCCGCGCCTCGACGGCGATCGCGCTGCCGGGGCCCGTACGGATCACCGCGAGTCTGGTCCCGCCGATCCCGCCGCTCGGCGGGGCCTCGGCCAGCGGCTGGAGGGTGTGCAGCGAGGAGCCCGACTGCACGCAGTCCACCTGGGACGCGTCCAGCCAGCCCAGCTTCCACTTGTGCCAGGCGAAGAGGTCCGGGGCCATGCCGAACTGGCTGCCCATGACGTCCCAGTCCCCGACGTACGTGTCCCAGTCGCCCTTGCCGTCCGTGGGCCGGTGGTAGAGGTCGGGCAGGTCGAAGACGTGCCCGGTCTCATGGGCCAGGACGTTCCGGTCCGGCGGGTGGCGCTCGAAGACGGTCACGATCCGGCGCAGTTCCGTGCCGTCCGCGACGATCGGGTGCTCGAAGTTGACGACCTTCGTGGCGTCGGAGTCCACGCCGGGCGCGTCCGGGTCGGCCACGAAGTACACGACGTCGTACTTGCGGAAGTCCACCTGCGCGTCGGCGGTCGCGACCGCGTCCCGCAGGTAGGCCGCCCGGTCCGCGGCGGCCCAGTCTCGCTTTATGCCGTACGCCGTGGACGGCTTGGGCATCTGGATCCACTGCTTCTGCGGGTGCGGGGCCAGCCGGAACCGCCCGTACGAGGCCTGCTCGAAGAAGTTGCTGGTGGCGGGGAAGTAGTCGCCGACGATCTCCTCGGTCGTCAGGGCGCTGCGGTGGTCGGGGAAGGAGAGGAAGACCATGACCGCGTCGAGCGTGCGCTCGGGCTTGGGGTAGGCGCCGTTCCAGGTGTCCAGGCCGAGGGAGTGGTGCGCCGTGGTGCGGGTCAGTGCGCAGGGTCCGGCTCCGGAGTCGGCCACTGCGGGTCCGGCGACGAGCGACATGGCGGCGAGCGCCGTCAGGGAGGTGAGCGCCGCGGCGGTACTTCGGATGCGGGAGGGTTCCACTCCCCCGGGTGTCTGCTGTCGCGCCACATCGACCTCCGGTGGTGGATTCGTGCCTGTTCATCCACCTTGAGGCGATTGTCTTACTAATGCCCTGTTCCGCTGCCCCACACGAGTGAGCAATGCGGCAAGCCGGTGACCCCCGGACTTCACGCCCCTGCCTACAGAACGTCACGACCGATCACCTGAGATCAGCAGGGGCATCCGCATGCTCAGAGCCGCGCAGAAACGATCACCCGATCTTCGGGCGGCGATCCGTCATCACACCGAACTGACCCGTCCCAACCGGTGGCGCCGCTGGATAGAGCCTCCCGGCAGCCTCTATGATCGGCACACTTTCCTGCGCGGACACTCACGAACACTGCGGGAGCCAACGGTGAGCGGAACCTCAGAAGGAACCGGTTCGGCGGCCGACAGCATCCGATCGGCCATTACGGAGCGTCACCCGGCAGTGCCGGCAGTGCCGTCGGCATCGGCCACCCGGGCCGCCCCGGCGTCGCCGCACCGCGCCGAATCCGACCTGCGCGACTACCGGGCCGCCTTCAACGCGGCCCACCTCGCCATGGCCGTCGTGGACCGCGAGGGCTACGTCGTCGCCGCCAACCAGGCCTTCGCCGGGCTCCTCGGCAGCGAGCCCCACGCCCTCGTCCACCGGTGCGCCGCCGACCTGGTGGACCTGGCCGCGGAGGCCCGCACCTGGGCCGCGTACCAGGAGGTGCTCCGCGGGCGGCAGGCCCGGCTGCGCTGCACCCGCCGCCTCAAGCACCCCGACGGGCACTCGCTCTGGACCGAGGTCACCCTCGGACCCGTCCCCGGCACCGGGAACGTCCTGCTGTCGGTGGCCGACATCAGCGACCGCCGCGACCTCCAGGCCCGCCTGCGCCACCTCCAGATGCACGACCCGGTCACGCGCCTGCCGAACCGCGCCCTGTTCTTCGAACGGCTCTCCGCCGCCCTGGAGGCCGCCTCGTACGAACACGGCGGCGGCACCGGCCGGATCGGGCTGTGCTACCTGGACCTCGACGGGTTCAAGGCCGTCAACGACACCCTCGGCCACCGGGTCGGCGACCGGCTGCTCACCGCCGTCGCCGCCCGACTCACCCAGTGCGCCGACCAGTCCGGCTACGGGCGCACCGGCGGGCACCTGGTCGCGCGGCTCGGCGGCGACGAGTTCGCCCTGCTGGTCGAGGACTCCACCGGCACCGAACAGCTCGCGGACCTGGCGCGGAGCGTCCTCGCCGCCGTACAGGAACCTTTCGATCTGGCCGGACAGCGGCTGTCCGTCTCCGCCTCGATCGGGGTCGTGGAGCGGGCCGCGGCCGGCACCTCGGCGACCGGTCTGATGCAGGCCGCCGACACGACCCTGTACTGGGCCAAGGCGGACGGCAAGGCCCGCTGGACGCTCTTCGACCCGGAGCGCAACGCTCACCGGATGACCCGCCAGGCGCTCTCCTCGACGCTCCGGCCGGCCGTGGAGCGGGACGAGTTCGAGCTGGAGTACCAGCCGCTGGTGGACCTGGAGAGCGGCGCGGTGCGCGGCGTCGAGGCCCTGGTGCGCTGGAACCACCCGCAATTCGGCACGCTCACGCCGAATCGGTTCATCGGGATCGCGGAAGAGGACGGCTCCATCGTCCAGTTGGGGCAGTGGGTCCTGCGGACCGCCTGCCGGCAGGCCCGCCGCTGGCAGATCGAACAACCCAGCGACGCCCCGGTCTTCGTGTCCGTCAATGTCGCCGTCCGGCAGGTCTGGGACTCCGACCTCGTGGGCGACGTCGCGGAGATCCTGGCCGAGACGGGCCTCGCTCCGCAGCTCCTGCAGCTGGAACTGACCGAGTCGGCGGTGATGGGCTCCGCCGGGCGCCCCTTGCAGGCCCTTCAGGCGCTCAGCGACATGGGCGTGCGGATCGCGATCGACGACTTCGGCACCGGCTACTCGAACCTCGCCTACCTCAGCAGGCTCCCTGTATCAGTTCTGAAACTGGACGGCTCCTTCGTCCGGGGATTCCGCTACGAGGAGGGCACCCACCCGAACCCGGCCGACGAGACCATCGTCGAGGCCCTGGTCCAGCTCGCGCACCGGCTGGGCCTGACGGTCACCGCCGAGTGCGTGGAGACCGCGGGACAGGCCGCACGGCTGCGGCGCGTGGGCTGCGACACCGGCCAGGGCTGGCTCTACTCGCGGGCCGTGGCCCCGGAGCGGATCGCCGAGATGATCGGCACCCGGCCGGGTGCCGACCACCCCCGCTAGCCCGTTCCGCTTCGCGGTTCCGAGGGCTTCTAGGGTCCCTTTCATCGCTGGACAGGCCAAAACCCCCCTGTGACGATCTTCAAACGCAGGAAGTCCGACCGGCTTCCGTGATGTTGTGGGGGAAACCAGCATGAAGCTCACCCGTTCCGCGCTCGCCCTGACCGTCGGCGCCTTGGCCCCGGCCCTGCTGCTCGCCACCCCGGCCCTGGCGGCCGGCCCGGCCGCCGCAGCGCCCGCCAAGGCGGCGGCGGTGACGGCCGGGGAGTCGCCGTACGACACCATGTCGGACGCCGACCTGCGCGTCGAGGTCGCCCGCATCCTGGCCACCAACCCGGGCAAGGGGGTCACCCGGGCGGCCAACAAGGCTCTCGACGGCACCACCGAGGACGTACGCACCTTCCTGAAGACGGGCCTGGCCAAGGCGCAGGACGACGACAACAAGGTCGCGATCCTGCGGATCCTCAACACCAAGCCCGGCAAGGGCGTGACCCGCGAGGCCGGCAAGGCCCTCGACGGCACTCCGGCCGACCGCGTCGCCTTCCTGGCCACCGGCCTCGCCAAGGCCCAGGACGAGGACAACCGGGTCGCCATCGCCAAGATCCTGTTCGCCAACCCGGCCACCGGGAAGGCCGTCAAGCGCGAGGCCGACAAGGCCCTCGACGGCACCGCCGCCGACCGGGTCGCCTTCCTGAAGACCGGCCTGCGACTGGCCCAGGCCGAGGACGACCGCGTCGACGTCGCCCGTATCCTCGCCCGCCCGGGCATCAGCGACGCCCTGCGCGCCGAGGCGGGCAGGCTCCTGGACGGCGGCACCCCGGAGGAGCTCCGGTACTTCATCACGGTCGGCCAGTACCAGCTCTGACACGAGGAGGCCGGGCCGCCCGCTCCTCGACGGACGCGGGCGCCGTGTCCCGGCTGCGCGCTGATCCGGATCGTCCTTGCGGCTCCGGCCCGAGTCGGGGACTCTCGTCCCCGCCGTCCCGCCCACGAACACGGAGGCGGCGCTCGCCGGGGGCGGCCGACTGCACCCGGGGGCTGGGAGATGCTGCAAACGCCGGGTCTCGGGGCGGATGTGGAAGCCGTGTACCGGGGCATGCCGGCCGACCCTTCGGGAGGGGTCGCCGAGCCGAGCGCCCGACTCGGCCGCACCGAGACCCGGGTCCGCGAGGGCCTGGACCGGCCCGTCGATCTCGACCTGCTCCGACCGTCACGGGACTGCCCGGGCGAGCTGCGCGCGGTGAGACCCGAACTGGGCCTGGAGCTCTGCTGCGCCGCCAGGAGGAGAAGCCGGCCCGGCAGCAGCAGGGGCTGCCCCGCAGCAAGGCGGCCGCCGCGCAGGTGGTCTCCGAATTCGCGGAACTCAGCCCGAACACCGAGGTCGACGGCGCGGAACGGCTCGTGGGGATGCACGCCATCCAGAGCCGGCTGGAGCAGCTCGCCCACGGCCTGGAGCGGGAATGCCTGGCGATCCTGCCCGGCGGCGCACTGTCCGGGGCGAGCCTGGACGCCTCCCGGCCGCGGGACCGGCGTGCGCTGGCCCGCGGCATCGAGATGCGCTCGGTCCACCGGGACAGCGCGCGCAACGATCCGACGACGCCGGCCTACGCCCGGTGGCTGACCGAGCAGGGCGGCCAGGTGCGGACCAGCCCGCTCCTGCCGCCCCGCCTCCTGATATTCGACCGCGCCGTGGCGGTGGTCCCGATCGACCCCGACCGCGACCGAGCTCGAACTGTTGAAGCTCCTGGCCTCGGGGTGTCCTTGCGTACCGTCAGGCGCCAGATGCCCGCCCTCATGGAACGCCTCCACGCGACGAGCCGCTTCAAAGCGGCGCAGCAGGACTGGCTCTGACGGTCAGAGACTCCGAACGAAGGTCCCGAACGCCTCTGCCGTGACCGTGAAGACCGGCCCGCCGGGGTTCTTGGAGTCCCGCACAGCGACCTGGCCGTCTCCTCCGGTGGTTCCGCTGTACGAGGCCTTGCGCCAGGCGGCGGTGCCGAGCGGGGCGCACTCGACGCAGTCGCCACCGGTGTTCCCGCTGTAGCTGGACTTACGCCACAGCATGCCGGTCAGGTTCTGGCTGCTCCCCATAACGCTCCTCCATTACCTGCGCGATCAACACCGCCGAGTCCTCTACGGAGAGTGCGGCGGCCTGCAAGTGAGCGTAACGAAGCGCGGCTTCCCTGACTGTGTCGGGGTTGGCCGTCATGTGACCCGAGATGAGGTCTTCCGTGTAGACGATGTCCGGATCACTGTCGAAGCGCAGTCCATTGAACGACCCGATCAGGCCAGCGTGTTCACCTGCCGCACACGGCAGCACCTGGATCTGAACCCACCGGTTCTCATGGAAGCTCAGCAGGTGGGCGAGTTGCGCGTGCATCACCTGATGACCCCCTATCGGCCGGTGCAGCACTCCCTCATCGAGCACCACCCAGATCATCGGGGACTGCTCCCGATGCAGGATGCGGTGACGCTCCATCCGCGCCGCCACCAACTCATCGAGTCGGTCCGGCATTCCGGTCATCAGCACCGCCCGCGCGTACGCCTCCGTCTGGAGGAGTCCGTACACCACCTGCGACTGGTAGGTGGAGATGAACGTCGCCCGGGCCTCCATCTCCGCGTACGCCTGGAACCACGTCGGCAGGACGCTCCGCAGGACCAACCCCACCAGGCGGGAGAAGTGCCCGTCCGTGCCCAGCGCCGCGTCCACCCGTTCCGAGAAGTCCCGGGTCGGGACCCGCTTGCCGTTCTCGATCATGCCGATCAGGGAACCGGTGCAGAAGATGATCGCGCCCAACTGGGCCTGCTTCAGGCCCGCCTCTTCTCTCAGCCGCCGCAGCTCGTAACTGTAGTAGTCCAGTGGCGAGGCACTGGGATCGATGTCGCGGGCCTGAACCATGGGACGGCACCTCCAAGCGGAGAACGAGCTTGTCGCCGAGCGTAGCGATGCCGACACGCGGCGGTGCCGTGAATCCCGCAACCGTGTGACACACCTCCGCCCCACCCCCGGGAGAGAGGGGGCAGGGCGGGGTGTCGCTCGGCGCGGGGTGGGGGGAGATCAGCAGGCGCCGAGGTCCTTCCAGACACCCCACTCACCCGTGGTGCCCGGCGTCTCGTTCTGCGTCCACCACTGGGCCTTGTACTTGCGGCCGTTGTGGGACACCTCGTTGCCGGCGGTGTAGACGGTGCCCGCGACGTACGCCGGGGTCGAGCCGCAGCCCGTGGTCGGCGGGGTCGTCGGAGGCGTGGTCGGAGGCGTCGTGGGCGGAGTGGTCGGAGGCGTCGTCGGCGGGGTGGTCGGCGGGACCGTGGTGCCACCGAGGGCGTCCGAGATCTGGTTCAGCAGCGTGGTGTTGTTGTCCAGGCCGAGCAGGGAGTACATCATCGCGCCGGCCAGGCCGCGCTGCTTGCCGTAGTCGACCCGGGCCTGGATGGACTTCTGGTTCAGGCCGGTGAAGAACTCGCCGTCCTTGTAGAAGTAGGAGGCCTTGGCCTGGTCGTCCCAGAAGGTGGTAGCCGCGTTGTCGACGAGGCCGCCGAGCTCCTTGTAGTTGGCGATGCCCGCCTGCTGGCTGGTGGGCCGGGCGCCCGAGGCGCCGGTCGCGGACTGGGCGAGGCCGTTGTTCGCCCCGGCGGGGACGCCCTTCCAGCCGCGGTAGTAGAACTCGTAGCCCAGCGTCAGCTTGTTGGCGGGGAAGCCGCCGGTGATCCCGTAGGCCGGGTTGCCGTCGATCCAGGAGTCGATCGCGTTGTCGATGCTGTACTTCTGGGTGCCCGGCGCGATCGGGTCGGTCGGGTCGCCCGCCGGGGAGTACAGCGGGGACTGGTGGTACGTCGGGCCGTCGCTGTCCCAGGCGCCGTGCATGTCGTACGTCATGATGTTCGCGTAGTCGAGGTACGCGCCGATCTTGTCCGTCTCGATGTACTTGATCTTGTCCTGGCCGGCCGGGAGGGCCGAGGTCAGCATGTACTTCTTGCCGCCGTTGGCCTGGCCGTAGGCGTCGAGCTGCTCGCGGAACTCCTTGAGCAGGAGCGTGAAGTTCTGCTTGTCCTCGGGGGCGTAGTGGTTGCCGAGGTGGCCGCCGGACGAGCCCGGGTACTCCCAGTCGATGTCGATGCCGTCGAAGATGCCGGCGGCGACGCCCTGGCCACCGTAGCCGCCCTCGACCGGCAGGTTGCCCTTGATGTACTGGTCGATGCAGGAGGACACGAGCTTCTTGCGGGAGGCGTCGGTCTTGGCCGCGTCGCTGAAGTACTTGGAGTAGGTCCAGCCGCCCAGCGAGATGTTGATCTTCAGGTGGGGGTACTTGGCCTTGAGCTGCTTGAACTGGTTGAAGACGCCGACGATCGGCTGGTCCCACTTGTCGGCGACCCCGCTGACGCTGTCCGCGGCGCTGAAGGACTTCTGGTAGTCGGCGTACGAGTCGCCCGCGCCGTCACCGGCGTTGGGGTTGTTGTCGTCGCCCGCCGCCTTGTTCGCCTCGAAACAGGTGAGGTCGGTGGGGTGGATATTGCCGAACGAGTAGTTGATGACGTCCAGCTTGCCCGCGATGCCGCGGGTGTCGAGGTGCTTGGGGTAGAAGGCGTTCCCGTACACGCTCCACTGGTCGTAGTAGGCGATACGGACACCGCCCGCCGCGACGGTGGTGCCGGCGTCGGCGGCCTGGGCCGTGCCGAGTCCCGCGAAGGAGGCAAGCGCTCCGGCTGCCAGCGCGGCCGTGGCGGCGGCCGCGATGAGGGGTTTACGGATGTGCATGAACTGCCTCCGGGGGGGGGCTGGGAGGAGAGAGCAAGAGGTTCGGGTGAGAGAAGTGATAGCGATCACGCCAGCCCCGCGTCAATGGTTCGGACCAAAGAAGGACTAGACCACTCAAGCGCCATTTCCCCAAGTCAGAGAGCTGAGCGCACATCAGAAACCGCTCGCCACCCCGGGTGACGAGCGGTTTAAGGCTGCCTTCAGGAAGCCCCCCGCAAGGTTTCGGCAACGAACCAGCAAAACCCCGTTCGTACTCCGTCAATCACCGGCGGGCGCCTCCACCGGCATGCCGTATACATCGGCGACGAGCCCGTAGGAACGCAACCGGGCTGCCCCGCTGTGGGCGTTGGCGGTCAGCATCAGCTCGTCCGCACCCGTCCGTCCGACGAGGTCGTCGAGCCCGGTGCGGACCTCGTCGGGGATGCCGTGGACCACGTTCGCGAGCCAGCCGTCCACGAACTCCCGCTCCAGCGGGGAGAAGGCGTACGCCGCCGCCTCCTCGGGCGTCGGGATCAGGCCGGGCCGTCCGCTGCGCAGCCGCAGCATCGACAGCGCGCCCGTCAGTACCTGCGCGCGGGCCTCCTCGTCGGTGTCGGCGGCGAGCGCGGAGACCCCGATGACGGCGTAGGGGGCGTCGAGGACGGCCGAGGGGCGGAAGCTCCGGCGGTAGAGGTCGAGCGCGGGCAGGGTGCCGGCGGCCGAGAAGTGGTGGGCGTAGGCGAAGGGCAGGCCGAGCTCGCCGGCCAGGCGGGCGCTGAAGCCGGAGGAGCCGAGCAGCCACAGCGGCGGGCGTCCGGCGGGGCCCTGCACCGGGCCCGGTACGGCGTGCACGCGGGCGTACGGGTGCCCGTCGGGGAAGTCGTCGTCGAGGAAGCGGGTGAGCTCCGCGAGGCGCCGGGGGAACTCGTCCGCGGCCTCGTCGAGGCGCCCGGGCCCGCGGAGCGCGGCGGCCGTGCGGCCGTCGGTGCCGGGGGCGCGGCCGAGTCCGAGGTCGATCCGGCCCGGGGCGAGCGCCTCCAGGGTGCCGAACTGCTCGGCGACGGCGAGCGGGGCGTGGTTGGGCAGCATGACCCCGCCGGAACCGAGCCGGATGCGGGAGGTGTGCGCGGCGAGGTGGGCCAGGATCACGGCGGGCGAGGAGCTGGCCACGCCGGGCATGGAGTGGTGTTCGGCCACCCAGTGGCGGTAGTAGCCGCGGGACTCGGCGAGGCGGGCGATCTCCACGCTGGTGCGGAGGGAGGCGTGGGCGGTGCTGCCCGCGCCCACCGTGACGAGGTCCAGGACGGAGAGCGGTACGGCCGCCCGGCCGTGTGCGGTGCCGCGGATCCCGCTCGCGTTCCGGTTCGCCGCCCCGTCCGCGCCCGACCGGCCCTGTGCGTCGTCCCCTGCGTCACTCATCGTCGCTCCCGTTTCGCTCTTCCGTGCGCACGACATCAGTGCGACACCGTACGAAGAACTCGAACCGTGGGCGGCCGCCGGGCATTCCCGGCCGTGCGGGGCGATGTTCATGCCTGTGGCATATGCCAATGGAGTAGGTCCAGGCAGACAGTCATGATTGAGCCATCAATCTCATCAACAGGCGCTCCACATGGGCCCCTTGATGGCTATCGTGGTAGGGCAAGCGGTAACAACCTGCTAGGGGGAAACCGTGGCGCTGAAGCCCGAGCCGACCGCGCCGTTCCACTCGGTGCAGTACGCACTACGCGTACTCGAAACGATCGCACGTCACACCGGCGGTGTGACGGACGTGCAGATCGCGCGTGAGACCGGCCTGCCCGCAGTCCATCTCGCCCCGATGCTGCTCATGCTGCGCCGGGAGGGATATGTGCTGCAGGTGTCCGACGGGGCGTACGCCATAGGGGACTCCCTCGTACTGCTCGGCTCGGGCATCGACCGGCAGCAGGCACTCACGGACAAGCTCCAGGAGACGCTGGACCGGCTGCGCGACTCGGTCGGCGCGGCCGTCTACATCAGCCGGTACGTGGACGGCGAGGTGCGGATCACGCAGTTCGCGGACAGTCCCCGCACTCCGAAGGTGCACGAGTGGGTCGACTTCCGCTCCGCGGCGCACGCCAGCGCGGTCGGCAAGTGCCTGCTGACGCAGCTCGACCTGAACGGGCGGCGCGACCACCTGTCCCGGCACAAGATCGCCCGGCTCACGTCGAAGACGATCGTGAACGAGCGGATCCTGTTCTCCAAGCTGGACGCCCAGCCGGCCACCGTGCCCGTACTGGACCTGCAGGAATACGCGGTGGGCACGGTCTGCGCGGCCGTTCCGATCACGGCCGGGGCCTCGGTGGGCTGCCTGGCCCTGTCCATGCCGGTCGAGCACGCGCACCGGCTGCGGGCCGCCGCGGACACCCTGAACCGGAAGGCCGCACCGCTGCTGCTGTCACTCACGCTCTAACGGGGTTCCGGGGGGGCGGGGCCGGTGGATCCGCGGGCCGGAAAACACTTCGGGCGGTTCCCGGTGAACCGGAAACCGCCCGAAGGACAGGTGCGCCGCCAGGGACTCGAACCCCGGACCCGCTGATTAAGAGTCAGCTGCTCTAACCAACTGAGCTAGCGGCGCCTGCTGACAGAGAAAATACTACCCGGTCCCCAGGGGTGCTCAAAACCATTACCCGCGGAGGTAGGCGAGGACCGCCAGGACCCGGCGGTGGGTGTCCTCTGCGGGCGGCAGGTCGAGCTCTCCGAGGATGTTCCCGATGTGTTTACCGACGGCCGCCTCGGACACGACCAGCTCCCGGGCTATGGCCCCGTTCGACTTGCCCTCCGCCACCAGGCCGAGCACCTCCCGCTCCCGCGGGGTCAGCGCGGCCAGCGGGTCGCGCCGCCGGCGCAGGAGCTGGCGTACGACCTCCGGGTCCACCACCGTGCCGCCGGCGGCCACCGTGACCACCGCGTCGAGGAACTGCTCCACCTGCCCGACCCGGTCCTTGAGCAGGTAGCCGACGCCGCTGCCGTCCCCGGAGTCCAGCAGGTCGGCGGCGTACGAGCGCTGCACGTACTGGCTGAGCACCAGCACCGGCAGGTCGGGCCGGACCGCCCGGAGCTCCACGGCGGCGCGCAGTCCGTCGTCGGCGAGACCCGGGGGCATCGTACGTCGGTCACGACGATGTCCGGAGCGTGCGCGGCCCCGGTGAGGGCGCTCCCGGCGAGGTGGCCGGCGGCTCGCCAGGGCCATGCGGAGCGGAGGTACCGGCCGCGGGCCAGGGCCTGCCAGGGGGTGCGGGCTCGTTCGTCCATACGGGAACGCCAGCCGCGGGCCGCCCGCTCGAACCATGGCCCCAGGGGGCGTCCGCGGGTATGGCCGGCCCTACCCCCGGGGGCGGCCCGGGGGTGGGGCCGGATGTGCCGGCGCGGCCGAAAGCCCCGGGTCTCCGCCCCGGACCCCGCGCCTCAAACGCCGGCGGGGCTGGATTTTGCCCGGCGTTCGAGGCGCGGGGTTCGCGGCGGAGCCCCCCGCAGCGGTGGGTCAGTGCGTGAGAAGGGCTGTGCGGCCGTGGGCCTCGTAGGACGCGAGGAGGGTGGTCAAAGTGGCGGCGTCGAGGGGGGTGTAGGCCCCGGCGGGGGATCGGTGCCAGACGGGGTCTTCGCAGCGGAAGCCCGCGCGGCGGAGGGAGACGCGGTGGACCTTGTTCGTCGCCGTGGTCGGCATCGCCCCGACGATCCGGACGTAGCGCGGGGCCATCTTCGTACCCAGGTCCGGCTGGCGGGAGAGGAAGGCCGCGAAGGCCTCCGGGGAGAACACCGCGCCCTCCCGGAGGGCCAGCGCCGCCATGACCTGGTCCCCCGCCACCTCGTCCGGGACGGCGTAGACGGCGACCGCCGCCGCGTCCGTCCAGCGGGCCAGGATGTTCTCGATCATCGCCGCGGCGAGGTTCTCGCTGTCGACCCGGAGCCGGTCGTCGGTGCGGCCCGCGAAATAGAGGAAGCCCGCCGCGTCGCGGAAGAAGAGGTCCCCGGTCCAGTACCAGCCGTCCCGGGTGCGGTCGGCCTCCGCGTCCGGGTTGCGCCAGTACCCCTCGAAGAGGCTGCGGCCCCGGTTGACCAGCTCGCCGATCGCCGCCGAGCCGTTGAGCAGACGGCCGTCCGGGGCGAGGAGCGCGGGCGGGCATTCCGCGCCCGTCTCCGGGTCGATCACCGCCAGGTCGTCGCCCGCGCCCGCCCGGCCCAGGGCGCCCGGTGGGGTGTCCGGGGTGCGCTGGACCGAGGCGCCGCCCTCGGTGGCTCCGTAGCCCTCCACCAGCCGGACCCCGAACCGCTCGGCGAAGCGGGCCGCGTCCACCGCCCCGGCCTCGGTGCCGAAGCCGAGGCGCAGGGTGTGCGTGCGGTCGTCGGGGCGGGGTTCGGTGGCCAGGAGGTACTGGATCGCCCGTCCGACGTAAGTGAAGTACGTGGCCCTGTACGCCCGTACGTCGTCCAGGAACGCGGAGGCCGAGAAGCGGCGCCGCAGGGCCACCGCGGCCCCGCCGACGAGCGCCGGCAGCCAGTCGGCGATGACGGCGTTGCCGTGGAAGAGCGGCATGCAGACGTAGTGGACGTCGTCCGGGGTGACGCCGAACCGGCGGGCCAGCGCGGATCCGGCCGCCGCGAGCCGGCCCTGGGTGCAGATGGCGGCCTTGGGGGCGCCGGTGGAGCCGGAGGTGAAGTAGAGCAGGAGGCGGGAGTCGGGTCCGGGGGCCCGCAGCGCGGCTTCGCCGGGCTTGGCGGCGGCGTAGGGGGCGAGGAGGGCCTCGTACTCCTCGGTGCCGGTGACCAGGACGCGTACGCCGGGCAGGTCGAGGCCGCGCAGCAGCGGCAGGTGGGCGCGCTCGGTGATCAGGATCCGGCAGTCGGTGTGCAGGATGTCGCGGACCAGCTCGGGGCCGCGCCGGGTGGGGTTGATCCCGGCGACGGCGGCCCCGGCGAGGGCCGCCGCGCCGAGCCAGAACGGGAACTCGGGGGTGTTGTCGAGCAGGACCCCGAGGTGGGGCTCGGCCCCCGGAGGCATGAGGTCGACGAGGAGCGCGGCGCGCGCGGCGGCCTCCTGGGCGGTCCGGTGGTGGGTGAGGAGGCCGTCCTCGTGTTTCAGCCCGGGCCGGTGGTCGCCCCATTGGCGCGCTATGAGCTCCGCGACGGTTTCGGGTGCAGTCGTCGTCCGCATGCCGCCGGAGGGTAGCTGACGTATCGTCAGAACTGAACGTCGGAGCAGGCGTAGAAGGCCATCGGGGTGTCGTTGACGGTCCAGACCGCCAGGATCAGGTGCCGGCCCGACTTGCCGCTCGGCATGGCGCCCTGGTGGACGGTGGTCATGGCGGGGCGGGCGCCGTTGTAGGCGACCGTGAGGAAGGGCTGCGGTTCGAGGTCGGCGCGGGTGAGGGCCTTGGTGCCGGTCCAGCCGTTCTTGGTGACGTAGTACTTGAAGTCGGTGGTGGAGTGGTTGGCGGTGAACTGCCACCGGAAGCCGTAGCTCTGCCCGCTGGTCACCTTGGTGGTGGGCCAGGCGCCACCGCGCGGGTTGTCGAGCTCGGAGAACTGGGAGAGCCCGCCGGAACATATCTTGCCGTCGGCGGGACCGGCGGCCGGGAACCCCTTGAAGCCCTCGACGCTCTGCGGCTCCCACTGGATCGCGCCGCAGTCGGAGACGGTCCGGTTGGCGCAGAGCTTCTGGCGGCTGATCGGGGTGTCGGTGTAGCCGTGGCTGCTGGCGGCGGGGGCGCTGACGAGGGTGATTCCGGCGACGAGGCCGAGGCCGAGCGCGGCGACGCCGGCCCGTTTGGGCATGCGGATGGGACGCATGATGCTCCTTGAACGTGGGGGGAGTTCGGTGAGAGCGCGCGCGTGTGGGGATTAGGTCTAGACCAAGTCCCAGATTATTGACGAGAGTTGGCCATGTCCATACCAATGGGAAAACGGGTGGTCCGGTAACTTCCGGCCACCCGCTCCCGCACCGCTGAACTCCCCCGAGCCCCTCGCCCCGAACTCCCCGGTCGCCCTACTCGGAGCGGCCCGTGTAGAAGGCGACCGTGAGGTCCTTCACCAGCGCCTTGCGCTCGTAGTCGTCGAGCTCCACCAGTCCGCGCGAGGTCAGCCGGTGGACGGTGTCGTCGACCGCGTCCACGACCGAGGTGAGCACGCTGTCCCGGTGCTTGGCGTCGATCGCCGCGACCCGGCGGCGGCGCATGGCCTCGGCCACCTCGGCCGCGTACTCGATCCGGGTCGGCTGGGCAGAGAAGACCTCGATCCCGACGGCCTCGGTCTCGGCCGCCAGCATCCGGGTCAGCGCGTCACCGACGGCCTCGGCGTCGCGCAGGGTCGGGGCGTCCTCGTGGAAGGCGTCGGCGGGCAACTGCGAGAGCACGCGGGCCATCGCCGATTCGACCTGCTCGGCGAGGTACTCCGTGTGGTCCTCGACGGCGAGGGTGGCCCGGGCGGTGTCCCTGACCTGCCAGACGACCTGGACGACCACCTGGAGGGCGAGGCCGCCCGAGTCCACGGCGGGCATGGGGTCGCTGCGCCAGTGACGCAGGCGCACGTCCACCCGGCGGCGCAGCAGGAGCGGGCTCACCCAGGTCAGGCCGGTACGACGGACCGTGCCGCGGTAGCGGCCGAAGAGGGTGAGCACCCAGGCGTGCCCGGTACGGGCCCGGCCGAGGCCGCCGAGCGCCACGAGGGCGACGATGCCGAGGAAGGCGAGCGGGGGCCAGTGGGTGGCGCGCAGGCCCTGGTACGCCCGGGGGGCCGCACCGAAGGCGGCCACGAAGGGGGCGGGGACGACCCCGGTCCGCCAGAGCACGGCCATGCAGCCGGCGAGCGCGAGCCCGCCGACGGACACGCCGACCCAGCCGGGCAGCACCGGCCCGCGGTGCTCCCGGAGCCGGTCGTCGCCGCGGGGGACACGGCGACCGGGGGCGGGGCGGGGGGCGCGGGCGACGGGAGCGGCGGGCGTGGCTGCGGGAACCACCGGGAGCTGCTGCGTGACGCTGAACGGGAGGTGCACCGGCACCTCGACGACCGAGGTGCCCCGGTGGGCCTCCGGGCGCGGGAGGTCCGGCACACCGTCGGCGTCGTCCAGGCCGCGGGCCACGGCCCGGGCGACGATCTCCATCGGCCCGGGGCCGGGGATGCCGGAGTGCGGCTGCGCCGCGGCCGGCGGCTCGGGTGCGGGTGCCGGGGCGGCCTCGATCTCGGCCTCGGCCTCGGCCTCGACGGCGGCTTCGGCGGCCGCCTCGGCTTCGGCCCCCGCTTCGGGCGCGAGCTCCGGCTCCGGCTCCGGCTCGACGGCCCGCAGGCGCAGGGTGGCGACCCCGGCGTGGGCCTCCTCGTCCTGCGGGTGCGGGATGTCCGGCCCCGGGGCGGCGGCCGGCAGGTCGGCGCCCTGGTCCCCTTCGTCGTACGGGTGGGCCCGGGCCGCCGGCACCTCCCACCCCTGCGGCAGCTCGGGCGCCGGGCGGGCGGCCTCCGCCGCGGCCCAGCCGAACGAGGTCTCGGCGGCTCCGGCGTGCTCCGCCACGGCGGGGCCGCCCACCAGGGCCGGCGGCGGGCTCGGTTCGACCGCCGCGCGCGGCCCGGCGACGGCCACGGCCACCGGCGCGGCCGTGTGTTCCCGCGTCGGCACGGTCGTGTACACGGGGTGGGCCGCGGGTCCGGGCTCGGGCGCGGCGCCGTACACCGGGTGGGCCGCGGGGGCGGGCGTCGGCAGGGGCGCGGCTGCCGGCATCGGCGCCGCGGCGGGCTCGGGCGCCGGGGCGGGCGCGGGGGCGGGAGGCGGCGTGGCTGCGGGGTCCGCCGCCCGGACCGCCATCGGGGCGGCCAGCGGCGGCACTCGGAGGGTGCCCGTGGTCGAGGTGGTGCGCGTGGGGAACATCGTTACCTCCGTCATGCGAACAGCCGGCGCCAGGTTTCCGGGCCCGGGTAGCCGTCGGCCGAGGCGCCGGTCCAGCCCTGCGCGCGCTGGAAGGCCTCGACGTTGCGGCGGTCGGCCTCGCTCCAGCGCGGCCCCGGACCGGATGTGTAGTACTTGCCGAAGCCCTTCTTCACCAGCTGGAGGCCGAGGGCCCTGATGGCCTCGCTCGACTGGCCCGGGCGGAACACCGAGGCGCCCGGGTAGGCCCGTACGCCGCCCGGCCCCGGCGCGCCCACCACCGTCGGCGGGATGTTCTTGCCCTGCTTCTCGACCAGCAGCCGCCAGGTGTGCGCGCCCGGAATGCCGTCGGCCTCCGCGCCCGTCCAGCCCTGCGCGCGCTGGAAGGCGGCGGTGGCGAGCTTGTCGTGGTCGCTCCACGTCCGGTCGGCCACCCCCTTGGGGTAGAAGCGGTACGCGCCCCGCTCGATCAGCATCCGGCCGAGCTGGGCCACGTAATCGTTGGTGGCGCCGGGACCGAACTTGGCCACGCCCGGGAAGACCTTCGCGTCGCCCGGCTTGGGGCCCGCAGGCGGCTCGGCGCCGGGGGTGTCCGGCAGGATCCCGCCCGGCACCCCGTTGAACCGGTACGGGACGTACTTGGTCGTGTTGCTCCAGTACCCGTAGGGCGTGGCCAGCTTCCGCGTGATCGGGCGCGTCTGCTCGTAGGCGACGTAGTGCGTGTGCGTCTCGTCGACCCAGCCGCCGAAGATGACGACGTGCGAGCCGTTGTTGGGGTCCGCCGGGTTGTGGAAGAGCAGCATGTCCCCCGGCAGCAGCTCATCCTTGGTGATCTTGGTGGCGAATTTGTCGAGGCTGCCGGTCCACTCGTTCGTACCGAGGTTCCAGACCATGGAGACGTAGCCGGAGCAGTCCTGCCGGTATCCGTCCGTCCAGTACTCGGACATGCTGTACGGGACCTTGGCGTCCAGCCACAGCTTCGCCCGGTTGATGATCGTCGCGCGGTCGATCCGCCGCACGGCGCCCGGCTTGGCCGCCGGAGCGCCGGGCTTCCCGACGGGCCCGCCCTTCGGGCCGTGCAGCGGGGTCCGCCCGCCCTGCGGGGAACCGGGGTCGTCCAGGGCCACCGGCCCCGGGGCCGGGGTGGTCACCGCCACTGCGGTCGCACTTCCGCCACCGAGGACCACTCCCGCGGCGGTGGCCAGCACCAGCGCCCGGCGGGCGCCGCGTGCGGCCGGGTGCCCCCCGTCCCGGAGCGGTATGGCCCGCGCGCGGGCGAGGGCGCGGCGATGCTGCGCGCAGCCCCGGCACACGCAGTCGCCCGCGGGCTCGTACTCCTCGAAACCGGGCATCGGCATCTGCACATGCGTCGGAGGCTGCATCGTCATGCGGTTCCGTCCACTCCCCTGCTCGTCCACTCGTCCACTGGTCGGCGGAGGCCGCACCTGATAAAGCATCAGATGCGGCACGCGCAGACATATCGTGCACGATAAACCCGTCAAACATGGGTTAATCGGACAAGGCGGGCGTGGCTGGTCACGGACACTCCCGGACGTGGGGTAGAGTTTTCTCTGTCAGCACGCGCCGCTAGCTCAGTTGGTTAGAGCAGCTGACTCTTAATCAGCGGGTCCGGGGTTCGAGTCCCTGGCGGCGCACAGACGGAGGAAGCCCCTCGCAGCGAAAGCTGCGGGGGCTTCTTCGTTTCCTGCTGCGTTCGCGATCCGTTTCGCCGATCCGTTTCGTGCTCAGGCCGCGGTACCCGGCGTGCCCGGGCGGGCTCCCACGCCCGTCAGGTAGGCGGAGACCACCACGTTCGCCGTGTACTCCTTGGCCACCTTGTCGTACGAGCCCCCGCAGGTCACCAGCCGCAGCTCCGCGCGGCCGCGCACCCGCTGGCCGTAGGCCTTGTGCGGGTCGAAGGCGGCGCGCTCGTAGACCCGTACGTCCTCGACCGTGAACTCGGCGACCGAACCGTCCGCCCGCACCACCCGCACCTTGGCGCCGGGCTGCGCCGAGCTCAGCCCGTAGAACACCGCCGGCTTCGAGCGGGTGTCCACGTGCCCCACCATCAGCGCCGTCCCGGCCGCCCCCGGCTGGGTGCCCCGGCCCCACCAGCCCACCGTGCCCGGCCGGTCGTACGGGGGCGGCTCGATCGCGCCGTCCTTGTCCAGGTCCCGGGGGATCACCGGGGCCTGGATGCCTATGGAGGGCAGGTCGACGCGCTGCGGCAGCGCCGCGGCGACCGGGGCGTGCGCGGCCGGCAGCCCCGGCCCCACCGTCCCGCCCGCCTGACCCGCGGGCGGGGCCGGGGCCACGGTGAGCTGGCGGCCCCACAGCCACAGGCCGAGGACCAGCACCGCCCAGGCGGCGAAGGTCAGCAGCCGGCCGCCCGCGGAGGCCTTGTCCTCGCTCACCGCCCTCACTCACCGCTGCGGCGGCGGCGCAGCGCCAGCGCCCGGCCCGCCACGGCCAGGGTGGCCACCGCGGCGAGGATGGCGCCGATCACCGTGTGCGGCAACCCGGGACCGTCGGCGCTGTGGCTCTTCTTGGCCGTCTCGGCCGCGAGCTCGGCCGCCATGCCGCCGCCTCCCGCGTGGACCGGCCAGACGGGACTGGGGTGGTGGGAGGGGCGGTACTGCGAGATCTGGACCGAGCCGCTGATCTTCTCGTGGCCGTCGCACATCACCCGGACGGAGTGCCAGCCGGGCGAGACGTGCGAGCTGACCGTCCCCTCGCCGTAGAGCGGGCTGCGGCCGCCGTCCCGTCCGTACAGGTCGATGTCCGACACGAAGGCGGCGGACTTGGCCGATCCGCGGGTGCCGTCGCAGCCCTGGACGCGCAGCTTGACCTGCGCCCCGGGGTGCGCCGGATTCGGGTCGACCGCGATGCTGCCGCGGTCGCCGCGGCCGCCGCGATCCTCCTCGCCGGCCAGGGCGATCGGTGCGGTCACCACCGAGAACGCCGCCAGGGTGACGGCCATCGCGGTGGCGCGGACAGCGATCGGAACACTGCGCATGGTGAACCTCCTCGACAAGGAGATTCACGCGCGGCGCGCCGCCGCGCATCCGGAGCGGCGCCGTATGTGTCAGCCGTACGCCCCAAACGCGGTACGCCCGTTCGGCCCTGCGCGGCCCGAGATCCCCCACCCGGCGACCCCGCGACCCGGCGCACTGGCGCCCCGGCGTCAGACCAGGTCGACCAGGTCCGCGATCGAGGCGACCGTCTTGGTCGGGCGGAACGGGAACTTCTCGGTGTCCCGCTCGGTGGTCAGCCCGGTGAGGACGAGGAAGGTCTGCATGCCCGCCTCCAGACCGGCCAGCACGTCGGTGTCCATCCGGTCGCCGATCATCGCGCTGGTCTCCGAGTGCGCGCCGATGGCGTTCAGGCCGGTACGCATCATCAGCGGGTTCGGCTTGCCGGCGAAGTACGGCTTCTTGCCGGTCGCCTTCGTGATCAGCGCGGCGACCGCGCCGGTGGCCGGGAGCGGGCCCTCGGTGGAGGGGCCGGTCTCGTCGGGGTTGGTGCAGATGAAGCGCGCGCCCGCGTTGATCAGGCGGACCGCCTTGGTCATCGCCTCGAAGCTGTACGTCCGGGTCTCGCCCAGGACCACGTAGTCGGGCTCGTGGTCGGTCAGGATGTAGCCGATGTCGTGCAGGGCTGTGGTCAGACCGGCCTCGCCGATGACGTACGCCGTGCCGCCGGGGCGCTGGTCGTCGAGGAACTTGGCGGTGGCCAGCGCCGAGGTCCAGATGTTCTCGACGGGAACGTCGAGGCCCATCCGGTGCAGCCGGGCCTGGAGGTCGCGGGGGGTGTAGATGGAGTTGTTGGTCAGCACCAGGAAGGGCTTGCCGGACTCGCGCAGCCGCTTGATGAAGGCATCGGCGCCGGGGATCGGGGTGCCCTCGTGGATGAGGACCCCGTCCATGTCGGTGAGCCAGGATTCGATCGGCTTGCGCTCTGCCACTGGACTGTTCTCCGCTCTCGGTGACCTGCGACATCTGGTCTGTACCACCCTATCGGGGCCGGGCCGTGGACGGCAGGGACGTCCACAGCCCGGACCTCGAGGGGGCACCGGCCCCGGGAACCGGACCGGGTGATCAGCCCAGACGGACGTCGTCGACGGTCCAGTACCAGTTGTTGTTGCCGCTGTAGCGGAAGCGGACCTGGACGTCGGTGGCGCCGGCCGGCACCTGGAGGGCGATGGACTCGGACCGGGCGACGGCGTCGGCCGTGTAGGACTTCACCACGGTCGGGGCGGCGCCGTTGTAGGAGACCAGGACCTGCGCGGTCTGGCCGGCTTCCTGGCGGTAGTGCGTCTGGAAGGTCAGATTCCGGGTGCTGCCGCCGGTGACCGCCCACTTGGGGGTGATCAGGGTGGAGTCGAAGCTTCCGGTGTGGCTCTTGTCGTCCCACTCGTCGGAGTCGGCGACGGCGAAGACGTCACGGGAGCGGACGTTCAGCTCGCGCCACTGGTCGCGCTGCGACTGGCTCCAGAACTCGTCGGTCGCGAAGGCCCAGCCGGCCCACTCGGTGACACCGCCGGTGCCCATCCCGGAGTTGTCGACGGACCAGCCGGCGGGCGGGGTGTGCGTGAAGCCCTTCACCCCGGCCGGGATACCCGTCTCGTCCACCCGGGCCTGGAGGTTCGGGCGCAGGGTGTCGAAGGGGTCGGAGTCGGGGGCGTTCAGCGGGGTGCCGTCGATGCCGGGGGCGCTGACGCCGACCTGGGCGAGGGCGGTCGCGGCGACGTCGACCAGCTTCACGTCGTCGCGCACCGAACCGGCCGGGATGCCCGCGCCCCTGGCGATGACGAAGGTGC
Source organism: Streptomyces avidinii (assembly GCF_045161815.1). Classification (NCBI taxonomy): domain Bacteria; kingdom Bacillati; phylum Actinomycetota; class Actinomycetes; order Kitasatosporales; family Streptomycetaceae; genus Streptomyces; species Streptomyces avidinii. The sequence continues at coordinate 5,518,999 of NZ_CP108863.1, read as the reverse complement.
CGCGCTCCTGGATGGTGGAGCCGCCGTGGCCGCCGGAGTTGGTGTGGCCGTGGTCGGTGGTGACCAGGACCTTCCAGTTCTCCTGCGCGTACGTCGGGCGGTTCTGGACGGCGGTGAGGAGCCGGCCGACCAGGGTGTCGACGCGGGCGATGGTGTCGAGGTACTGCTGGCTGGCCGCGCCGTAGGAGTGGCCGGCCGCGTCGATCTCGCCGAGGTAGACGAACGCGGCGTCCGGGTTCTGGTCGCGCAGTTCGGCGGCGGCCGCGGCGGCGATCTTCGGGTCCTCGTTGCGGTATCCGTCGCGGTCGCCCTTGAGGGAGAGCCGCTTGTCCACCTTCGGGGAGAAGATCGGGCCGTTCTGGTCGGTGGAGGTGATGGGCTCCCAGTCGGCGGCCGCGTACGTGTTGAGCGCCGGCTTCGCGTTCTCGATGCGGGTCAGGAAGTCCGGGTAGGCCGTGTAGTTCTTGCCGGTGAAGGAGTTGTCCTTCACCCCGTGCTTGTCGGGCCAGGCTCCGGTGGCGATGGTGGACCAGCCGGGGCCCGAGGAGGTGGCGGCCATGGGATTCGCGTAGAGGGTGCTGCGGGCGGTCAGCCCCTGGGCCATCAGGCCGTTCAGGTGCGGCGCGTTGGCGACCTTGACGCGGTCCAGGACCGCGCCGTCGATGCCGATGACGAGGACCTTGTCGGTGTTGGCGGCCGCGTCGGCGGCGCCGGCGGGGGTGGCCGCGACCGTGGCGGCGATCAGGGCGGAGGTGACGGCGGTCGCGGCGATGGCACGACGTCCGGGCAGGGCAGGGGACACGTACTCCTCCTGGGAGCAAGTGAGCGGCGAAAGAGCGGGGGCGTGGGGCTTGGGGCATGTGCCGGGTCGGACCGGGGGTGCGGTCCTCGGTCCAGACCCGTTATGCAAGCGTCACTCTGCCGTTCCTGGGTGGCCAGGAAGTAACCGGTCAGCTTCCGGTTGCCGACTTCCACGCGTCGACGTAGCCGGTGAGGTTCTTGTCGATGTCCGCCCAGTCCGGCTCGAAGATCTCGACACCCGACATGAGCCTGGTCAGTTCGACGGCGTTGGCGTCGGTCGCCTTGACGTCGGTGCGCGCCGGGAAGCCGCCGCCGATCCCGCTGACCAGCTGCTGGGCCTCCTCGCTGAGGAGGTGGTCGAGGAGCTTCTTGCCGTTCTCGGTGTGCGGGGCCTTGTCGACCAGACCGGCCGCGTACGGCAGGGCGAAGGTGGTGGGCTTGCCGCCGTCCTTGGCGGGGAACCAGATGCCGAGGTTCGGCATGGACCTGGACTGCGCGAAGTTCATCTGGACGTCGCCGTTGGCCACGAGCAGCTCGCCCTTGTCGGTCTTGGGCGCCAGCTTGCTGGTGGAGGAGGACGGGCCGACGTTGTTGGCCTGGAGCTTCTTCAGGTACTCCATCGCCGGCTCCTTGCCGCCGAAGTCGTGCATCGCCTTGATGAGCACGGCGGTGCCGTCGCCCGCGACGCCCGGGGTGGAGTACTGCAGCTTGCCCTTGTACTTGGCGTCCAGCAGCTCCTCCCAGGTCCTGGGTGCCTCGGCGAGCTCCTTCTTGTTGTAGACGAAGCCGAAGTAGTTGTTGACGACCGAGGTCCACTTGCCGTCGGAGGACTTGTCCCCGCCGTTGACCTTGTCGGAGCCCTGCGGCTTGTACGCCTGCAGCAGGCCCTTGCCGTCGGCCTGCTGGATGAAGGGCGGCAGGGTGATCAGTACGTCGGCCTGGGTGTTGGTCTTCTCGCGGACGGCGCGCTGCACCATCTCGCCCGAGCCGCCCTCGACGTACTTGACCTCGATGCCGGTCTTCTTGGTGAAGTCGGCGAAGACCTTGTCGTACCAGCCGTCGCCCTTCTCGCTCTTGAGGCCGTCGGCGCTGTAGACGGTGACGACCTTCTCGCCGCCCTCGGAGTCCGCGGCGGAGGAGCCGCCGCCGCAGGCGGTGAGGGAGGAGGCGAGGGCGAGGCTGCCGGTGACGACGGTGGTGGTGCGGAGGAGTCTCTTGCCGTTCATGGAACTTCCTTACGGGGAAAGGGAGCCAGCGGAGGATGAGAGCTGCGGGGAGGGCGGTTCAGCGGTAGGAGGCCCTGGTGCGGACGCAGGAGACGGCCAGGAGGACCAGGAGGGTGGTGGCCATCAGGACCACGGCGACGGCGGAACCGCTGAAGAGCGAACCGCGGTCGGTGGCGGTGAAGATGCGGACCGGGAGGGGCATCCAGTCCGGCGGGTAGAGCATCATCGTGGCGCTCAGCTCGCCCATGGACAGGGCGAAGCAGAGGCCGGCCGCGGCCGTGAGGGACGGCAGCAGGAGGGGGAGTTTGACCCGCCACAGCACGTACGCGGGACGGGCGCCCAGGGAGGCCGCCGCCTGCTCGTACGCGGGGTCGAGCCGTACGATCGCCGCCGAAACCGACTGGTGGGCGAACGCCGTGACAAGGATCGTGTGCGCGAGGATGACGATCGAGCCGGTGCCGTTGAGCAGGACCGGCGGCCGGCTGAAGGCGACGAGCACGGCGAGGCCGACGACCACGGACGGCACGGCGACGGGCAGCATGAACAGCGCGTCCATGAGCCGCTTCCCCCGCTTCTTCAGCGTGGCCGCGGCCAGCGCCGCCCAGGTCCCGACGGCGAGCGCGAGCAGGCTGGCGGCGACGGCGGTGACCAGGCTGGTGGTCAGGGCCTGGAGGGATTCGCCGCGCACGGCGGCGGCGTAGTTCTCGGTGGTCGGACCGGAGGGGAAGGCCCCGGACCAGTGCGTCGAGAAGGACGCGGCCACCACGACGAGCAGGGGCAGGGCGAACAGCGGCAGGAAGAGGAGGCCGAAGAGGCCCCAGGCGGCCCAGCGGCCGCTCTTGCTATGCACCAGCACGCTTGCCCACCATCCGGTAGAGGCCGAACAGGCCGACGGATATCGCGATGTTGACGACGGCGACCACACAGGCGGCCGAGTAGTCGGATTCGAGGATGGCCTTGCCGTAGATGAGCATCGGGAGGGTCGTGACGTCCTTGGCGCCGGTGAACAGGACGATCCCGAACTCGTTGAGGCACATGACCAGGACGAGGCTGCCGCCGGCGGCGAGGGCCGGGAGGGCCTCGGGCAGGATCACCTGCCGGACGATCCGGGCGGGCCGCGCGCCGAGGCCGGCGGCGACCTCCAGCTGGGCGGTGTCCAACTGGGAGAAGGCGGCGAGCAGCGGGCGCATCACGAAGGGCGTGAAGTACGTGATCTCCGCGAGCAGGACGCCCCAGGGGGTGGTCAGGAAGTGGAAGGGCCCTTCGGCCGTGCCGGTGAGGTCGGTGACGAGACCGTTGGCCATGCCGACCGTGCCGTAGACGAAGAGGAGGGCGAGGGTGATGAGGAAGGAGGGGAAGGAGAGGAAGACGTCGATGAACCTGGCGACGGCGCGGGCCCCGGGGAAGGGCACGAAGGCGATGACCAGCGCGAGCGCGAAGCCGAGTACGAGGCAGCCGACAGTGGCGCCGACGGCCAGCCAGACCGTGGTCCCGAGAGCCTCGCGGAAGCTCTGCGAGGCGAAGACGGAGGTGTACGCGTCGAAGGCGCCCCCGCCGTTCTCGGGGCTGAACGACTGCTGGACGACGAGCGCGAGCGGGTACAGGAACACCAGCCCGAGCACGACCACGGGCGGCAGCGCCCAGACCGGGTTCAGCCTCGCCGGCGTTCGAGGCGCGGGGCCCGGGGCGGAGCCCCGATCCTGAGCCGGCACCGGCACCGGCACCGGCACCGGGACGGGAGCGGCGCGCCGCGTGGCCTCAGCCATCCGACACCCCCGCGGCCAACAGCACCGCGTCCCGCGGCTCGAAGTGGAGCGTGACCCGGTCCCCCAGCGCGGGCGTCTCCCGCAGCTCGGGGAGGTCCGCCTTCACCCGGTGGCCGCCGACGTCCACGTAAAGCCGGTGCGTCGAGCCCCGCCACTGGACCTCGGCGATGGTGCCGCTCAGCGCGTTGGGGCCGGCCCCGAGCCCGAGCAGGTGCGGCCGTACGCACAGGGTGGCCGTGGAGCCCGGCGCCGCGCGGCCGCGGTCGAGGGTCAGCGCCCGGCCCTCGAAGACCGCGCCGACCTCGGCGACCGTCACCGGCAGCAGGTTCGCGTTGCCGACGAACGAGGCGGTGAACTCGGTGCGCGGGGCCCGGTACAGCTCCTGCGGGGTCCCGCAGTCCTGCAGCCCGGCCCGGTCCATGACGGCGATCCGGTCGGCCAGGGTGAGCGCCTCCACCTGGTCGTGGGTGACGTACAGAATCGATACGTCGGGCAGTTCGCGGTGCAGCCGGGCCAGTTCGGCGAGCATCCCGGAGCGCAGCTGCGCGTCGAGGGCGGACAGCGGCTCGTCGAGCAGCAGCACTCCGGGGCGGATCGCGAGGGCGCGGGCGATGGCCACGCGCTGCTGCTGACCGCCGGACAGCTCGCGCGGATAGCGCCCGGCGTACGCCGCCATCCCGGTCATCTCGAGCGCCTCGGCGACGCGCCCCGGGATCTCGGCCCGGGGCGCCTTCTGCGCCTTGAGGCCGAAGGCGACGTTGTCCTCGACCCGCATGTGCGGGAAGAGCGCGTACTGCTGGACGACCATGCCGATGCCGCGCTTGTGCGGCGGGAGCGCGGTGACGTCCCGGTCGCCGATCAGCACCCGGCCGCTGACCGGCCGTACGAAGCCGGCGACGGCGCGCAGGGCGGTGGTCTTGCCCGAACCGGAGGGGCCGAGCAGGGCCATCACCTCGCCCGGTTCGACGGTCAGGTCGAGGGAGTCCAGCACGGTGTTGCCGCCGTAGGCGACGCTGACGCCGTCGAAACGGATACCGCTCACGGCGACTCCACGAGCAGGGCGGGGAGTTCGGCGACGGAGGCGAGGACGTGCGTCGCGCCGTGCTCGGTGAGCGCCGCGCGGTCGTGGGCGCCGGTGAGGACGCCCGCCACGATCCCGGCGCCGGCGCGGCGGCCGCTGAGCATGTCGTAGGCGGTGTCGCCCGCGACCACGACGTCGGTCACGTCGTCCACGGCGCCGGTGCGCAGGAACGCGGTCAGCACCATGTCCGGGAAGGGGCGGCCGCGGCCGCCCGCGTCCGCGGGGCAGAGGGTGAGGTCGGCGAGGTCCTGCCAGCCCAGGGCGTCGAGGATGGCGTCCTGGGTGACCCGGGCGAAGCCGGTGGTCAGGGCGACGGTGCGGCCGTCGGCGCGGAGCTTCTCGATCGCGGCGCGGGCGCCGGGGAGCGGGGTGACGAGACCGCCGTCGACGAGTTCCCCGTAGGCCTCCTCGAAGGCGGAGTTGGCGCGGCGGGCCAGTTCCTCCGTACCGAAGAGGTGACGGAAGACGGAGATCTTGGACTCGCCCATGGTGTCGAGGACGTACTGGAGCTTCGCGGCGTGGTCGGGGGTGCCGGGCTCGACGCCGAGGCGCTCGGCGGCCTGCTCGAAGGCGCGCTCGACGAGGCCGCCGTCGGCGACGGTGGTGCCGGCCATGTCGAGGACGACCAGCTTGCGGCGGGTGACGACGCCGGAGGCTTCGGCGGTGTCATGGGTGTCGTTCGTGATGTCGCTCATCTGACTTACCAGCCCAGTTCGTTCGCGGTGGTCTCGGCCATGGCGGGCGAGCAGGTCATGCCGCGCCCGCCGGGTCCGGTCACCAGCCAGACGTCGTCGGCCACCTGCTGGCGGTGGACGACGCGGGTGGTGTCGGTGCACTGCGCGTACACGCCCGCCCAGCGGCGGCGGATCCTCGGCAGCGGGCGGCCCAGGAAGGACTCGGCCACGGCGGCGACGTGCTCGTAGGGGTCTTCGAGGGTGTCGAAGGCGAAGGGGTGCTCGTACTCGTGGGTGTCGCCGATGGTCAGTCCGCCGTCCCGGCGCTGGACCATCAGCAGCTGCATCTTGTGCGCGGCGGCGATCGGCGCCTGCTCCTGCTCGGCGTTGAGGACGTCGAGCGCCGGGGACGTGTAGGCCGGGTAGTAGCGGAAGCTGTCGGCGTCCGCGATCGAGGTCGTCAGCCGTTCGCCGAGCGGGTCGGTCTGCATCATCTGGAGGCGGACGCGGCGCACGGGCAGGTCGGGGGCCAGTTCGCGGACCAGGCCGGACAGCCAGGCGCCGGTGGCCAGGACCACCGCGTCGGCGCGGTGCACGTCGCCGTGGTCGTCGCGGACGGCGGCGCGGCCGACCACCTCGCGGACCTCGCGGCCGGTGAGGAAGGTGTAGCGGCCGGAGGCGCGCAGGGCCTCGCGCAGGTGGAGCTGCGCGGTGCGCGGCTCGACGGCCGCGTCCCGCTCGCACCACAGGGCGGCCTCGAAGGCGCCGCGCAGCGCCGGGTTGATCTCCCGCGCCTCGGCCGCGGTGACCAGCTTGTAGCCGCGGGCGGCGGCGTCCGGGCGGGCCAGGGCCGCCTCGGCGACCGCGAGTTCGCGGGGGGTGCGGACGGGGGTGAGGGAGCCGTTGGCGCGGAAGCCCAGGCCGGGCACCTCCGCGCCGATGCGTTCCCAGAGCTCGCGGGCCCGCAGGGCGGTGTCGAGCTCCTCGCCCCCGGCCCGTCCGCTGACCCAGATCTGGCCGAAATTGCGCAGCGACGCGCCGCGGGCCTCCGCTTCTCGCTCGATCTGGACGACCTCGTGGCCGCGTTCGACTGCTTGCCAGGCGTGCATGGTACCGACCACGCCGCCTCCGACGACTATGACTCTCACGTCGGCAACGGTGGGTGCGGCCCGTGACCCGGGAGGATCGGCCCGGCAACGCGCCGGTGAACAGACCTCGACACTTGGACTAGACCCGTTACCTTTCCGTGATGGAAATACGCCCCACTATGCCCGGTACGGAGGGATGGATCCTGCGCTATTCGGCGCGCAGGCGGGTCGTGAAGCTGAACCGATCACCACGGTAGAGCGAACGGACCCGCTCCAGCGGCCGGCCGTCCTGGTCCCGCGAGAAGCGGTGGATGAGCAGCATGGGGAGGGCGGGAGGGGTGCCGATCAGCAGGGCTTCGCGGGGGGTCGCGAGGACCGTCTCCAGCTTCTCGTCGGCCTCGCCGAAGGAGATGCCGAGGCTGTCGCGGAGGTACCCGTAGAAGGATGAGTCGGGCTGGAAATCGACGTCCAGGCGCGGGGCCCGCGCCACCCGGATGTACGTGCTCTCCAGGCCGACGCGCTCGTCGTCGGCGAGCAGGACCCGCTCCAGGTGCCAGACGGGCTCGCCGGGCTCGGCGCCGATACCGGGAGCGACGTCGGGCGGGCAGCGGAACTGCTCCAGGCCGATGAGGTGACGGCCCGGACGGCGGCCCTGGCGGCGCACGCCCTCGGTGTAGCTGGCGAGGGAGAGGGGCTGCTCCAGCTTGGGCCCGGCGGCGACGGTCCCGCGGCCGGAGCGGCGCAGCCGGCCCTCCAGCAGCAGCTCGCGCAGGGCCTGGCGGACGGTCTCGCGGGACACCTCGTACCGCTCGGCGAGATCACGCTCGGTGGGCAGCGCGCCGCCCTCGCCGAGCTCGTCGAGGAGCTCGGAGATCCGGGCCTTGACGGCGTAGTACTTGGGGATGCGGCCGTGCTCGGGAATACCGGAACGGACGGGCGAGCCGGGGCGGTGACGATGGGTCTGTTCTTCCACGATGGGACTCTATGCGGGGCGCCCGGAGCGGCGTGGGCACGGGGGCGCGGAGCGGCCACCGGCGGACGGCCGCGTTCAGCTCATGGAACGGCGCAGCCGCCGGGCGCCCAGCAGCAGCCCGCCTCCGGTGGCGAGCGCGGCCACGGCCCCGGCGCCGTACGCCCACTCGCGGGGGCCGGTGTGGGCGAGGGAGCCCGCCTCGACGGGATCGGCCGGGCCCTCGACCGAGAACCGGTAGCCGCCGGCCTCGCCGATCCAGTCACCGTCGTCACCCTCGCGCTGGACGAGGGCCGCGTCGGCGACGACCTCGCCGACGGGGGCGTCGGGGGCGAAGGCGAGGCCCACCTTGACGGTGAGGGACCCGCCGGGACCGACGGAGAACCCGGGGAAGGCGTCACCGCCGTCGAAGACGGCGATGATCTCGTCGCGGTCGCTCCGCTCCAGGCTGACGGGGAAGGTACCGCCCGGGGCGTCGAAGTCCATGCGCAGGTGGGCGGGGCGCAGGGTGCGGGCCTTGTCCGTGAAGACGACGATCGGGTGGATGGCCGTGCACTCGGAGTTCGTGGTGTTGGTCAGGTCCAGGTACCAGGTCTGCGGCCCGGCACCGGTGCGGTACACGGGCGGACCGCCGCGGATGCGCGCCCCGATGGGGAAGGCGGTGCTCTTCCCGTCGCCGCAGGTGGCCTGTGTACGGGAGGGCAGCGCGGGCGCGGGACGGCCACCGCCCGCACCGATGTCGGCCCCGGCGGTGGGCGCGGTGACGGCGACCAGGGCGGCGGAGAACACGGCGGTGAGGGCAAGGGCTTTGCGCAGTCGCATGGAAGACCTTCGCTGCTCGCCGGACGGGACGATGATCGGACCAGGTGACAATCACCCCGGCCCTGCCCGCACCCTGCCACCCCCGCGCAACCCCTCCCGGGGAGCCACGCCTGAGTCGTTCCGGTTTACGCCCGAATGCCGCAAGGGTCAACCCCACCCCGCCAATCCAGCCCCGCCGGCAAACCCGGCCCCGCCGGCGCTTGAGGCAATCTTTCAGCCCCGCCGGCGCTTGAGGCGCGGGGGTCCGGGGGCAGCGCCCCCGGCAACGGCGCCGCACCCGGCACACCGCACCCGCACCCGCACCACGTCACCCCGCCCGCCCGAACACCGGCCCGAGCGCCAACTCCGCCGCCCCCTCCGCCACCCCCGCCCCCGCCAGGGCGACCACCGGCCGGGCCGGATCCAGCGCGCGGGCCGCGAGAACGGCCCCGACCCCGGCCACGAACACGTCCGGCGCCGCCGCCACCACACGCCCCCCGAGCAGCACACGGTCCACATCCAGCAGCGCCACCAGATTGGCCGCAGCCTCGCCCAGGATCCGCGCCGCCTCGGGAAGATCGCCCCGGGCCACCGCCCCCAGGCACAGCGCCTCCACGCAACCGCGCGCCCCGCACCGGCACGGCGGGCCGTCCAGCAGGATCACCTGGTGCCCGAACTCCCCCGCCGCCGAGCGCTCACCGCGGTAGACCCCGCCGCCCAGCCACAACCCCGCGCCGAGCCCGGTCCCGACGTGCAGGTACACGCAGGTGCGGGGCCCTCTAACGGCATCCGCGTACGCGTACGGCCCGCCATCCGCGTCCCGCCCGGCAACCGCATCCGCGTCCATATCCGCATCCGCATCCCCATCCGGCCAGGCGGCCAGGAGCCACGCCCCGGCAGCCGCGGCCGCACCGGCGTTCGTGTCCTTGTCCAGCAGCACCGGCATGCCCAGCCGCCCCTGGAGCACCCCCCGCAGCGGAAAGCCCTTCCAGCTCGGGTACCCCGTCACCCGCCCCATCGTCCCGGCCCGGTGGTCGAGCGGCCCCGGTGCGGCCACCCCGACGCCCAGGGGCGGCAGCCCGGCCGGGTCTTCGACCCTCGCGACCGCCCGTACGACGGCCTCCACCACCGCCTCCGGGCCGGCCCCGAAGTCCAGCGGGCCACTGGTCTCGGCGACGACGCGGCCCGCCAGGTCCACCCGTACCGCCCGGAGCTCGTCGCGGTCCAGGTGCACTCCGACGGCGTGATGCACGTCCGGCACCAGCCGGAGCAGGGTGCGCGGTTTGCCGCCGGTGGACGCGGCTCGCCCGGCCTCGGCGACCAGCCCGTCCGCGCCGAGCCGGGCCGTGATCTTGCTGACGGCCTGCGGGGTGAGTCCCGTACGGGCCGCCAGCTCGGCGCGGCCCAGGCCGGCCGGGCCCGCGCCGCGCAGCAGATCCAGCATCAGCGCCTCGTTGTACCCGCGCAGCGCCGGCAGGTTCACCCCGCCGCGTCCGTCCCCGCTACCCCTGTTCACGAGTCCATTGTCCACCTTCCTTGCACTTCGGCAACACTGTTGCCAAAGTGGCTCCATGAGCAACCCCGCCTCCCCCGCCTCCCCCGCACCCCTCCGTGTCGGCCTCATCGGCTACGGACTCGCCGGCTCCGTCTTCCACGCCCCCCTCGTGGCCGCCACGGACGGGCTCGCCCTCGACACCGTCGTCACCTCCGACCCGGACCGGCAGGCCCGGGCCCGAGCGGAGTTCCCCGACGTCCGCATCGCCGCCACCGCCGCCGAGCTGTGGGACCGGGACCTCGACCTCGTCGTGATCGCCTCCCCCAACCGTACGCACGTCCCGCTCGCCACCACCGCCCTCGAAGCCGGCATCCCGGTCGTCGTGGACAAGCCGCTCGCCGCCACGGCCGCCGAGGCCCGCGCGCTCGCCGCCCTCGCGGACCGCAGCGGAACCTTCCTCTCCGTCTTCCAGAACCGGCGCTGGGACAACGACTTCCTGACCCTGCGCCGTCTGCTCGCCGATGACGAACTGGGCGAGGTCCAGCGCTTCGAGTCCCGTTTCGAGCGCTGGCGCCCGCAGCTGAAGGGCGGCTGGCGCGAGTCGGGCGCCCCGGAGGAGATCGGCGGCCTGCTGTACGACCTCGGCAGCCATGTCGTCGACCAGGCCCTCGTGCTGTTCGGCCCGGCGGTACGGGTCTACGCGGAGACCGACGTACGCCGCCCGGGCGCCGAGACCGACGACGACACCTTCATCGCGATCACGCACGCGAACGGGGTCCGCTCCCACCTCTACGTCAGCGCGACCACCGCCCAGCTCGGGCCGCGGCTGCGCGTCCTGGGCTCCCGGGCCGGGTACGTGAAGTACGGCCTCGACCCGCAGGAGGGCGCCCTGCGCGACGGGCTGCGGCCGGGCGGGGATCTGCCCTGGGGCGAGGAGCCCCCGCACCTGTGGGGGCGGCTGGGCTCCGGCGAGTCGCCGCTGACCGGCGGCGGGATCCCGGTGCCGACGGAGCAGGGCGACTACCCGGCGTACTACGCGGCGGTGGAGGCCGCACTGCGCACGGGCGGGCCCGCGCCGGTGACGGCGCACGAGGCCGCGCGGTGCCTCGACGTACTGGAGGCGGCCCGCCGGTCGTCCCAGGAGGGTGTGGTGGTGGAGATTCCCGCCGCGGAGTGACGCCCGTGCGGGCGGACGGGCCCTCGGGCTCCGCACCCGCACGCACGGGAGGGGCGGGGCCGCCACCGGCGGCCCCGCCCCTCCCGTCCCCTCCCCTGTTCCGCCGCTACGCGCCCTTGAACTCCTGGCGCTGACGGCCGAGACCCTCGATCTCCACCTCCACGACGTCACCGGCGCGCAGGTACGGCTTCGGCTCCGGCTGGCCCATGGCCACGCCCGCCGGCGTACCGGTGACGATGACATCGCCCGGGTACAGGGTCATGAAGTGGCTCAGGTACCGGACGACGTCGCCGACCGGGAAGATCTGGTCCGCGGTGTTGCCGTCCTGCTTGAGCTCGCCGTTGACCCACAGCTTCACGTCCAGGGCCTGCGGGTCCGGTACCTCGTCGGCCGTGACCAGCCACGGGCCGAGCGGGGTGAAGGTCTCGCAGTTCTTGCCCTTGTCCCAGGTGCCGCCGCGTTCGATCTGGAACTCGCGCTCCGAGACGTCGTTGACCAGCACGTAGCCGCCGACGTGCGCGAGCCCCTGCTCCGCGGAGTCCAGGTAGCGCGCGGTGCTGCCGATGACGACGCCGAGCTCCGCCTCCCAGTCGGTCTTCACGCTGCCGCGCGGGATCAGCACGGTGTCGTCGGGGCCGACCACGGTGTCCGCGGCCTTCAGGAACAGGATCGGCTCGGCCGGCGGCTCCGCGCCGATCTCGGCCGCGTGCCCGAAGTAGTTCAGGCCGATGCCCACGACCTTGCCGATCCGGCCCACCGGCGCACCGATCCGCAGACCCTCGGCGCCCAGCACCGGAAGCTCGCCGGAATCGGCCGCGTCCCGCACCCGGGTCAGCACGGTGTCGTCGGCGAGCAGGGCCCCGTCCACATCCGTGATCAGGCCGGACAGGTCACGCAGGGTGCCGTCCTGGTCGAGCAGCGCGGGGCGCTCCGACCCTACGGGTCCGACACGCAGCAGCTTCATGGGCATTCTCCCGTGGTCGTGGGTGGTCGGCCCATGGGCGTGCCCCGGGCCGGCCGATGGGTTGCGGCCATCGGAGGATTTGGTCGATCCTCCAAGATGGCCACCCAATCCGCAAGACCCTGTTCACAGACTGGAACGCATGCCTCCGTCCACCGGCTGGTCCGCGCGCTGCTCCGACCGCTGCTCCGCGCGCTCCTTGCGGTACTGGAGCCAGGCCCGCTCCGCCACCGACCACGCGGTGGTGGTCACCAGGTAGAGCCCGGCGGCCAGTGGCACCACGGCGGCGGTGATCAGCGTCCCGAAGGAGAGCAGGGGCAGTACGCCGCCCAGCTTGCGCATGACTTCCTGCTGCTCGGCGCTCACCTCGGCCATGACCCCCGCCCCGACGCCGGCGCGCGCCCCGGGCTTCTTGGCGGCAGCGGCCTTCGCAGGGGCAGCGGCGGTGGCAGCCGCGACCGCGGCGGCCGTCCGGCGCCCCCGCACCGCACTCCACGCGGCCACCACCGCGATCGCCGCGAACAGGCCGAGGAACACCAGCCCCTGCGCCCCGAACAGGCCGCCCTCGCCGAGCGCATCGGTCCACCGGGACCCGAGCGGCGCGGCGAAGAGCCGGTGCCCGAGCAGCTCGTTGGCCTTCCCGCCCACCTCGGCGGAGGAGAACGCGTGGTACATCACGAAGAACACCGGCAGCTGCAGCAGCACCGGCAGGCACCCCGCCGCCGGGGTCGCCCCGCGGAACGCGGCCCGGCTCAGCGGATGCAGGGCGAGCCGTACGAGCACGGTGAACAGCACGATCGCGGCAGCGGTCGCGGACTGCGCCAGCACCGGCTCGAGAAGCCGGCCCAGCTCAGCAACAAGGTGGGTGAAAACGGACACGCGGGCCCTCCGAAGGGTCTCGTCGAACGTCGAAAGAGATGCATTTCGGCGTGACGACCCGCGAGGGGCGACAGCAGTGATCAGTCAGCAGAAGGCGGGATGTGCTGCGCGCCCCTACGCGGCCGTCGGGACGAGACGGCCGGGCGCCCTGGGCCGCGACCGGCCCGAGGCATCGGGATCGCGCTGCGGCAGGAAGGCCGTGCGCTGCTCGCGATCACGGATCGCGGTGCGTATTCGGTGCGGCGGCACGGGCCGCACGAGCCGCGCGGCGGCGGCCAGGGCCGCGGTGCCCACGGCGACGGTGGCCGTGAGGGCGACCACCACGGCGCCCAGCCCGCCCTCCCCGGCGAACAGCCCGAGGAGACCCCCGAGCAGCACGATCGGGAGCAGCACGGCGAGGACCCGCGAGGTCCGGGCGAACAGCGCGAAGGGCAGCAGGCCGCCGCCTCGACGCTGTCGTTGCTGCCGAGCCATACGGACCTCCTCCTCTCCACTCCCGCGCACGAACTCCCGTACGAGTACGAGACCGATGGTAGCCGGGCCCACCGACAACGCCGTCGGCCAGGACGCCTCGGCCGCCTCGGACGCCTTGGAGGCCTTGGAGGCCTTGGAGGCCTTGGAGGCCTTGGAGGCCTTGGAGGCCCAGGACGCCTGCGACGTCTAGGAGGCCTTGAGGGTCCCCCAGACCACGAGCCGGTACTTCGAGCTGTACTCGGGCGTGCAGGTGGTGAGCGTGATGTAGGCGCCCGGCTCGCCGTACCCCTGGTCCGGCTTCACCACGCTCCGCGGCACGGGCGCGATCACCCCGGTGTCCCGCTCGGTGGTCTGGCTCAGGACCTTCCCGACCACGTACGTGTAGCGGCGCCCCCGCATGTCGACGATCAGCTCGTCGCCCGCCCGCAGCCGGTTGATGTACCGGAACGGCTCGCCGTGGGTGTTGCGGTGCCCGGCCAGCGCGAAGTTCCCCTGCGCCCCGGGCCCGGCGGTCCCCGGGTACTGCCCGGCGTAGCCCTTGTCCAGGACGGCCCGCTTGTCGACCCCCTGCGCGACGGGGACGACCAGGCCCAGCCGCGGGATGCGCAGGACGGCGTACGCCCCGCTCTCCCGGCCCTGCCGGACCTCCCGGTCCTCCCGCTCCGCGGACCCGGCGGCCCGGGTCGCGGCCGGGTCCGGAACACGCCCGGCCACCGGCACCTCCGCACCCCCGGACCCGGGCCCCGGATCGACACCGGCGGGAGCCTCCGAAGGAGACCCCGCGGCGGGGTCGGCGCCGCCCCAGGCCCGCTCCAGTGCCCGCACCTGCTCGTGCGCGGCGGCCACCGCCTGCCGGTTGGTCCACCACACCTGGTGCACCACCAGTAACAGGACCACCACGCCCATGGTGACGATCAGCTCGGCGGACGCCCACAGCACACCGGCGAGACCGGCCCGGCGCCCACGCCGGCCGCCCCCCTGCACCACCACGGGTACGCGATCTCGCACGGGCGGCACCCTAAGTCCTCCCCCGTCAACTGACCAGGGCAGTACGGTGTGAACCATGCGCCCCGACACGCCTGCCGAGCACATCGCCGAAGCCGAGCGCCTCATCCGCACGGCGACCCGCTACCCCGAGGACCAGGAGCCCTTGCTCCTCCAGGCCGCGGCCCACCTCGAACTGGCCGACGCACGCGACCGGGCGAGTGCCCTGTACGACCAACTCCTCTCCTCCTCCCCGTCCGACCCCCACCTGGTCAAGGCCCTGCAGGCGGCCAACCTCTGGGAGTACGGCCACGAGGCGGAGGCCCGCGCCCTCATCTCGGGCATCCGTGCCGCCTCGCCCAAGGACCCGGCGCCGTGGGAGGTCATCGCGGAAGCCCTGGAGGCTCACGACGAGTTGGAGGCCTCGCACGACTGCTTCACCGAGGCGGCCACCCTCCTCATCGCGGAGGACGACCCGCTGACCCCGGCCACCACCGCGCTCCTCACCGGCCGCCACCGCGTACGCCGCCTCCTCGGACGCCCGCACGACGACTGGGACATGGTCGCGGACACCCGCCACATCGGCCCGATCCCCCTCGACGAGCTCCACGACCCGAAGCGCATCTGGGCCCTGGGCTCCGACGACCCCACCGAGCTGCGCGCGGAGATCGCCCGCCTGCGCGCCGAACTGGGCGACCGCCGTGCGGCCCTCTCCCGCCCCTTCCCGGTGGCGATCCTGCACTGGCCGCAGCGCGAACTGTCCGAGCTGCTGACCAGCTACCCGACCCTCGCCTCCGAGTACCCCTCGCACGAGGCCCACCTGAGGGACATCGAGACCTCCCTGCGCGCCCTGGCCGCCTCGGGCACCACGAACCTCGGCATCGTCACGGCGAGCGTCCCGTCCTACGAGGCCTTCGCGGCGTCGGAGAAGACCTCTCCGGCCTCCCCGTCCCTCCTGGCCGAGTACGCCACGACCCTGGCCGCCCGCGGCAAGGCCACCCCCTGGCCCCCGACCCCCACGGCCCCCTGCTGGTGCACATCGGGCAAGCCGTACTCGGAGTGCCACAGCACCACCTGAGTCCGGGTCGATGGTGGACGAGGGGGGCTGACATCATGCGTCCATGCCTGGTGCTGCCCCCTCCTCCCCCGGTGTCTCGGCGCGTATGAGTCGACAGGCCTCACGCGACACGACACAGGAGTTGGCCGTTCGCCGTCTCCTCCACGCGTCCGGCCTCCGCTACCGCGTGAACTTCCCGGTTCCCGGCATACGCCGCCGCACCATCGACATCGCCTTCACCCGCGCGAAGATCGCCGTCTTCCTCGACGGCTGTTTCTGGCACGGCTGCCCCGCGCACGCGACGCAGCCGAAGGCGAATGCCGAATGGTGGCGGGCCAAGCTGGACAAGAACATGTCCCGCGACCGCGAGACGACCGCTCACCTGGAGGCGACAGGCTGGACGGTGCTGCGGTTCTGGGAGCACCAGACGCCGGAGGAGGTGGCCCGCTCGATCACGCTGACGCGCGACGGCTCCCCGACGTACCTCGCTCCCCCGCCACCGCGCCCCGACCGAAGCGCCTGAAGCCCTGAAGCGACGGGTCCGGCGCGGAGCCCCTCAGGCCTGGTTCCGGCGGTCCGCCGCAACGTACGAGGCTGCGGCCATTGCGGCGGCCGCCGTGAAGACCGCCGGCCAGGCGCCGATCTTCTTCGCCAGGGGGTGCGATCCCGCGAACGCGGCGACGTAGGCCGTGCCGAGGAGGGCCGTCGTCGTCGGGGACGTGCGGCGGTGCCATTCGCGTCCCGCGAGGGTGCCGGCGGCCGCGAGGATCACGCCGCCGAGCGGGCGCCGGCCGGTCCAGCGGGCCGTGGCGTAGCCGCCGACGAGGCCGGCCGCCGCTATTGCCGAGGTAGGGATCTGCGCCATCGTGGAGGCCTCCGGTCGTTCGAACATGACCGTACGAGGCTAACGCGCGCGCCGCGTGAAGCGGCGGGCGGCCATCACCCCGAGGACCACGACCGCGCCGCCGAGGACGCCGGGCGGCAGCGTGTCCTGGACGGCTCGGGGCAGCACCGCCATGACGCCCAGGATGATGAAGAACGCCACCGCGGACGCGGTGAGCCCGGCCAGGGCCCGGCGCAGGAGAGAAGTACGCACACGGGTTCAACGCCGCGCCGGGGTGCGGCGATACGGGCGGTCCGGATCCGGTGGACGGAAGTCGGATTTGTCGCACACCCTCCGGATCCGCGCACGTGCCCTCCGTGGAACCTCCCCGGCGTAGATTCACTCTCCTACACGGGCGATACGACCGAAGACGCCCAAGCCGGCCCAAGGAGCTGCAAACGTGATCTGTTACGGACCGGCCGTGCTGGACCTGTCGGACGAACTGGCCGACGCCTACAGCGAGGTCTTCTCCGCGCCACCGTGGAACGAGGACGAAGAAACCATTCGCCAGTTCTCCCTCCGGCTCCAGGCGGACAGCCGCCGCACCGGATTCCGTACCGCCTTCGCCCAGTCACCCGCCGGCATCGACGGCTTCGCCACCGCCTGGCTGACCCCCAGGACCTTCCCCCGGGACCGTGCGTACGGGCAGGTCGCCGCGCAGCTCGGCCGGCCGCGCGTACGGGAACTGCTCATCGGCGCACTGGAGATCGACGAGCTCGCCGTACGCCCGCACGCGCGCGGACACGGCACCGGGCGCGCCCTGCTCGCCGAGATCACCGCCGACGCCCCCGACGACCGCGCCTGGCTGCTGACCGCCCGGGTGGCCACCGACACCGTCGCCACCTACCGGCGCCTGGGCTGGCACGAGATCACCCCGCTGCCCGGCACGCAGAACGGCGTCGTCGTCTTCCTCGCCCCGAACCACCCCGCGGCCTGAGCATCGCGCGCGCCCCACCGGGCATATCCCGGGCATGATCACCTGCCCCGGCTCCCTCGCCCGCATCGCCCGGCGCCAGCTGAACATTGGCCACCTACCACCAGCTCAAGCAGGCCGGGATCCCGGCCGGCACCATCAGCGGCCGCAGCCGCCGCGGAGGGCCCTGGCAGCGGCTCCTGCCACGGGTGTACCTCCTGCAGACCGGCCCGCCGGACACCCGGCAGCAGGCGCTGTCCGCCGTCCTGTACGCCGCCCACCCCGCGGCCGACCCGCTCTCCGGGTCCACCGCCGCACTCACGGGCGGCGCCGCCCTCGCGCTCCTGGGCATCCGCGACGCCCCGCCCGAACCGCTGGACGTCCTCGTCCGCGTCCCGCGTTCGCCGGCCGCCGCGGGCCGGGTCCGGCCCTGCCCGACCTCGCGCTGGCCCGCCACCATCCACATCTCCGGCGTCCCCGGCACCCGCCCGATCCGGGCCGCCGCGGACTTCGCGGCCCGTACGGACGATCTCGACCTCGTGCGTTCCGTACTGGCCAACGTCGTGCAGGGCGGCTGGTGCCACCCGCACGACCTGCACGCCGAACTGCGCGCGGGCCGCCTTCGCGGCCGCCCCGCCGTGCGGATGGCGGCCGCGGAACTGGTCGCGGGGGTCCGTTCGATCGCCGAGGGCCGCGCACGCGACACCCTGGCGGCCACCGACCTCCCGGCCCCGATCTGGAACGCCCGCCTCCACGGCCCGGACGGGGCCTTCCTCGCCAGCCCGGACGCGTACTGGCCCGAGGAGGGCGTGGCACTGGAGATCGACTCCGTGGAGTACCACTACACGCGCGACGCCTGGCAGGCCACCCTGCTCCGGCGGCTGCGCCTGGAGTCCCGCGGGGTCCTGGTGGTCAGCACGACGCCGGGGATCCTCCGCGACAGACCGGCGGACGTGATCGCCGCGCTGTGCGCCCTCCTCTCCCTGGGCGCCGCCCGCCGCACCCCCGACGGTCACGGCACGCGGGCACGCCCAGCCGGAACTGCCGCTCCCGCCGCCCTACGCCCCGAAGGCGCGGGACACCGTATAGATCATCAGGCCGGCCAGGGCGCCGACCACCGTTCCGTTGATACGGATGAACTGCAGGTCACGGCCGATGTGGGCCTCGATCTTGCGGGAGGTGTGCTCGGCGTCCCAGCCCGCCACCGTGTCCGTGATCAGCGAGGTGATCTCGGTCCGGTAGGTGGTGACGACATAGACGACCGCGCCCTCGATCCAGCCCTCCACCTTCGCCTGCAGGCGGCCGTCGGTGGCCAGTCGCGCACCGAGGGAGATCAGCGAGGCACGGACCCGCAGGCGCAGCTCGCTCTGCTCGTCCTCCGCCGCCGAGATGATCATCGAGCGGATCGCCGACCAGGCGGAGGCGATGACGTCCTGGACCTCGTCGCGGGCCAGGATCTCGGACTTGAGCCGTTCCACCTTCGCGCGGGTCTCCGTGTCCGACTGGAGGTCGGACGCGAAGTCCGTCAGGAACCGGTCCACCGCCGCGCGCGCCGGATGCTCCGGCATGTCCCGCATCTCCGTCACGAAGCGGAGCAGCTCCTTGTAGACGCGCTCGCCCACCTTGCGGTCCACGAACCGCGGGGTCCAGCCGGGGGCGCCGCCCTGGACCGCGTCCGTGATCGAGGCCCCGTGCGTGACCAGCCAGTCATGGGCCTTGGCGCAGATGAGGTCGACGGCGCGGCGGTGGCCGCCGTCCTCGACGACCCGCTCCAGCGTCTTGCCGATGCCCGGCGCGATCTCGGCGCTCTCGGCGCGCCGGGTGATGGCCTCACCCACGACGGCCTGCACGTCGGAGTCGCGCAGCACGGTCAGGGCGCCGCGGAGCGCGGCGGCCAGCTCGGCGGTGACCCGGTCGGCGTGCTCGGGCTCGGCCAGCCAGGAGCCGAGGCGGCCGCCGATGCCGAGGGCGTGGAGGCGGGCCCGGACCACGTCGGAGGAGAGGAAGTTCTCCCCGACGAACTCGCCCAGGGACACACCGAGCTGGTCCTTCTTGGTCGGAATGATCGCGGTGTGCGGGATGGGCAGGCCGAGCGGGTGCCGGAAGAGGGCGGTGACGGCGAACCAGTCCGCGAGCGCGCCGACCATACCGGCCTCGGCCGCGGCGGCGACGTACCCGGCCCAGCCGCCGGCGCCCCAGGAGTGCTGGGCGTACTTGGCCAGTACGTAGATCAGCGCGACCAGGATCAGCAGACCGGTCGCGGTGGTCTTCATCCGCCGGACCCCGCGGCGGCGCTCCTCGTCGGCGGCGCTGAAGACGAACGCGCCGCGGGTGGGTGGTGGCGGTGGGGCGGTGCCGGTACCGCCGGTGGTGCCGTTACCTCCGGTGGTGCCGTTACCTCCGGTGGTGCTGCGGTTCTCCACGTGCTCCTGCCTTCCCCCGGGGGCGCCGGTTTTGTCTGCATAGCATCCGACTCCCGGGAGGCCGGTGGAGTTCCCGCCACGCCCGTCCGCTCCCGCGGGGGAAGCAGTCCGGGCGCTCCTGCGGGCCGTGTGCCGGGCGCTGCCCGGACCCGCGCCTCAATCGCCGGCGAGGCTGGATGGTGCGGGCCTGTCGGCGCTGGTCGGTGCGTGGGGCCGTGCCGGGGTGTCTCCTCGGCTCGGCGCGCGCGGGCATCTCGGGGATGCTCGGGGCGGTCGCGCCTCGTCCTGCGGGGACACCCCGGCACGTCCCCACTCCCCTCCGCCGTCCCAGCCGCGGTGTCGGGGATGCCCAGTACTGCCGAAGCCCGGGCGTGGGGCGGGGACACGCAGGAGGGTCCCCGCAGGACGAGGCGCGACCCAGGCCGCACAACACGGCACTGCCGCGCGCGCCGAGCCGAGGAGACCCTCGTGCGGGGCACCGACCCACACCAGGACACGGCCGGCCGCACACCGCCGAGCACCCCGCAGGGGCCGCGGCACCGACCCACCCGGGATCCGCCACATCAAGCCTCGCCGGCGTTTGAGGCGCGGGGTCCGGGGCGGAGCCCCGTGCAACGGCGGGGTGCGGGGCACCGACCCACCCCCAGCCGCCCGCAGGGCAACCCGCGCGGGGCCACGGCCCGGGCCGTACACCGCCGAGCACCCCGCAGGGCTACAGCTCCTTGCGGAGGGAGTGGCCGCCCGGGGGGCGTTTGCGTTGCTTGACCTTGATCTCCACGCCGCCCCAGAAGGCGAAGCCCGTCACGACCACCCGCGGAGCGCCCGGTTCGAACGGGCCCGGGTTGTCGCGCTGGTCGAAGGCGCCCATGAAGCCGAAGCCGCGGACGTCCAGCTCCACCCCCGGCGGGACCGTGATCTCGATGCCGCCCATGATCGCGACGCAGTTGATCACCACCTCGCGCTGCGCGAAGTCCGCCTCGCGCAGGTCCAGCTGGCCGCCGCCCCAGAACGCCACCGCGTCGAACCGCGCCGGCACCGTCCACCGGCCCTTGCGCTGGAAGCCCGACATGACCGCCACGGCGGCCGTCGAGGAGCCCGCCCCGCCGATCCGGCCCGTCCAGGGCTCCGCGGCCGTCGACGGCCGGCCCGCCGGACCGCCCGCCGGGGCCGGCAGGTCCCGCGTCAGCGGCTCCAGTTCCGCGTACGTCCGGGACTTGTACGCCGCCTCCAGCCGCTCCTCGAACTCCTCCATGTCGAGCCGGCCCTCGGCGACGGCGTCCCGCAGACGCTCCACCACCCGGTCCCGGTCGGCATCCGACGCCCTCAGCTCCGGCAACGGCTTCTCCGGCCGCTCGTCACTCATGCGGACCAGACTATGCAGGGTTGTCGGGGAGTTGTATGACCAATCCCCTGAGATCGTCCCGAGATCGACCCCACCTTTTCCCCGAGATCACCCCCGGTGTCACCCCCGGCCCGCGTACATCCGCGCGATCACGTCCTCGATGTCCGGCTCCCGCACCGACAGGTCCACCAGCGGGTAGTCCGCCGCCACCGCCGCCACCAGCGGCGCCGCCGACGCCCCCGCCGGGAAGGCCAGCCACTGCCGCGGCCCCTCCACCTTCACCACCCGCGCACCCGCCACGCTGATCGGCGCGAGCTCCCGTTCCAGGTCGACCACCAGCGTGCGCTCGCTCTCCCCCACCGCCCCCGCCGCGTGCAGCCCGCCCAGCGGCCCGTCGTACATCAGCCGCCCGTGGTCGATCACCATCACCCGCTCGCACAGCTGCTCGATGTCCTGGAGGTCGTGCGTCGTGAGCAGCACCGTCGTGCCGAGTTCCTCGTTCAGCTGCCGCAGGAAGCCCCGTACCTTCGCCTTGCTCACCACGTCCAGCCCGATCGTCGGCTCGTCCAGGTACAGCACCTCCGGATCGTGCAGCAGAGCCGCCGCGATGTCCCCGCGCATCCGCTGCCCGAGCGACAACTGCCGTACCGGCACGTCCAGCAGCTCGCCCAGGTCCAGGCGGTCCACGCAGCGCTCCAGGTTCTCCTCGAACCGGGCCCGCGGCACCCGGTACAGCCGCCGCATCAGCCCGTACGAGTCCTTCAGCGGCAGGTCCCACCACAGCGTGGTGCGCTGCCCGAACACCACCCCGATCCGGTGGGCGAGCCGCATCCGCTCCCGCGCCGGATCGATGCCCGCGACCCGCAGCCGGCCGCCGCTCGGCGTCAGGATGCCCGTCAGCATCTTGATCGTGGTCGACTTCCCGGCGCCGTTCGGCCCGATGTAGCCGACCATCTCACCGCGGGCGACCTCGAAACTGATCCCGTCCACCGCCCTGACCCGGCGTTTCTCCCGGCGCATCAGGCTCACCCGGCGCCGTACGTCAAAGACCTTCTCGACCCCGTCCAACGAGATCAGCGCATCCGCCACAGCTCTAGCTCCCCGTGCTTCGGTACGAACGGACTCCCGCGCGCCACGCCAGCGACGCGGGCAGGAACACCACGAAGGCCACCAGTGGGCTCAGGTACGCGACCCACCCGGGCAGCCCCAGCGGATCGGGCCGCCCCAACACGTGCAGTGCGGGCAGCCAGTTGACGAAGGCCAGCGGGACGACGAAGGTCACCCCGCGCAGCAGGTCCTTCGCGAAGACCGTCGGCGGGTACTGGAGCATCGTGCAGCCGCCGTAGGTGAAGGAGTTCTGCACCTCCGCCGCGTCACCGGTCACGAACTGGAAGGCCGCGCCGGTGACCATCACCGCCGCGAAGATCGCCGCCCCGGCGAGGACCATCCCGGGAACCAGCAGCACCTTGCCGGCCGTCCAGTCCACGTCCAGGGTCCAGACCGCCCAGCCCATCACGCCCAGCCCCTGCCCGATGCGGCCCAGCCGGCGCAGCGCGAAGCGGTCCGCAGCGACCTGCGCGAGGACCGGGACGGGGCGCACCAGCATCGTGTCGAGCGAGCCGTCGCGGATCCGGGCGCCGATCCGGTCGGTGTTCCCCAGCAGCATGTCCGCCAGGCCCAGGGAGGCCGAGCAGGAGCCGTACAGCAGGGCGATCTCGGGCAGCGTGAAACCGCCGAGGGCGTCCACGTGGGAGAACATGATGTAGATCGCGACGAAGTCCAGCAGGGTGATCGCCGCGTGCCCGACGGTCGTCAGGACGAAGGACGTCCGGTACGTCATCGTGGAGCGGATCCACATGCCCACGATCAGCCGGTAGCCGCGCAGCCCCTCCCGGACCGGGCCGCCGCGCCGCACCCGCCCCTCCATCGGCACAGGGCCGACGTCCACGGCGAACCCCCGCGGCCTCGCCGGTACCGCCTGCACCTCCGTCTCCACCCCCACCTCCGCCTCAGCCACCCTGGACCACCACCTTCCGCGTCGCGGCCGACTGCAACAGCCGCCCCGTTCCCAGCAGTACGAGCGCCCACCCGGCCTGGAAGCCCAGCGCCCCGGCCGCGCCCCCGGCCCCCGCGTGCTTGCCCAGCAGGACGTCCAGCGGAACCTGGAGCATCGCCGACCACGGCAGGGCCCGGACGAACTCGCCGAAGCCGCCCGGGAAGACGGTCAGCGGCAGCAGCATCCCGGAGAAGAAGATCGAGGTGACGGTGGCCATGATGTTGACGCCCGCCCCGTCCATCAGCCAGAACGCCACCAGCCCGACCATGTAGCGCAGCGCGAAGCTCACCACCAGGGCGAGCAGCACGGACACCAGGAACAGCAGCCAGCGCAGCGGATCGACGGGCAGCGCCAGCGGGAACGCGAGCGCCCCCGCCACCAGCGGCACCACGCCGCGGCCCAGCAACTGGAAGCCCGCCCGGCCCAGATCGGCCGCGAGCCACCACATCTGGAGGTCCGCCGGCCGGTACAGGTCGACGGCGATGTCGCCCGTCCGGATCCGCTCCTGGAGCTCCTCCTGGAACCCGCCGCCGATCAGGGCACCGGCGGCCAGCAGCGATTGGCTCACCCAGACGAAGGTCAGCGCCTGTGCCTGGTCGTAGCCGCCGAGTCCGGGACGCTCGTCCCACAGCGCGATGTACGTGTACGCGACGATGAACCCGAACACGGTATTGGTGAACACCCCGGCCGCTGTCGCCGTCCCGTAGGTGGCGTACCGCCTGAATCCGCCTGCCGCGACCGCCAGGTAGAGACGCACTCTCCGGCGCACCGTATCCCTCCGTTTCCCAGGTCGTTCCTACGTCGGCCAAAGCGCGCGAGCTTAGTGCGGAGGGGCGAGCCACGCGACCGATTTATGCCCGTCCGGAGCGGAATCAGCGGCCATCGGGTAGACACCATGAGGTACAGAAGTGGATATTTCGAACGGCGTCGAGGAGTCCTGGAGATGAGCGACCAGTCACCACCCCCGGGCTGGACCCCTCGCGACCCCGACACCCCGCCCGGCGCACCCCACGACGTCCCGCAGCCGCGGGCGCACGACCAGGACCGGAAGCGGCCGCCGCACCCGCCCGGCCGGAGCGGGAAACCCCGGCGCCCGAGGACCGGCTGGCGCCGCGCCGTCCCCACCTGGCGCATGGTCCTGGGCGGCCTCCTGCTCCTCGCCCTGCTGATCGGCGGCGCCCTCGTGGCCGGCTACCTGCTGGTCGACATCCCGCCGGCCAACGCCGCCGCCACCGCGCAGTCCAACGTCTACCTCTACTCCGACGGCTCCCTGATCGCGCGCGACGGCGAGGTCAACCGCGTCAACGTGCCCCTCACGCAGGTCCCACGGACCGTGCAGGAGGCCGTACTGGCCGCCGAGGACCGGGACTTCTACTCCGAACGGGCGGTCGACCCCAAGGCGATGGTCCGCGCCGCCTGGAACACCGCGACCGGCAAGGGCACCCAGTCCGGCTCGACGATCACCCAGCAGTACGTCAAGAACTACTACTTGGGCCAGGAACAGACGATCAAACGCAAGGTCAAGGAGTTCTTCATCGCGATCAAACTCGGTCGCGAGAAGTCGAAGGACTACATCCTCGAGGGCTACCTGAACACCAGTTACTTCGGCCGCAACGCCTACGGCATCCAGGCCGCCGCCCAGGCCTACTACGGCAAGGACGTCAACAAGCTCACCATCGCCGAGGGCGCCTACCTCGCCACCCTCCTCAACTCCCCCAGCGCCTTCGACGTCGTCTCACACCCCCAGAGCCGCCCGCGCGCCCTCGCCCGCTGGAACTACGTACTCGACGGCATGGTCAAGAAGCGGTGGCTGCACGCCGCCGACCGCGCGACAACCACGTTCCCGGAACCGGGCAAGGTCCGCGCGGCCGCCGGACTGTCCGGCCAGCGCGGCTACCTCGTCGAAGCGATCAAGGACTACGTCGTCGACAACAAGATCCTCGGCGACAAGACCCTCGCCGAGGGCGGCTACCGCATCTCCACCACCGTCGACAAGCGCCGCCAGACCGCCCTCGTCGACGCCGTCGACCAACAGCTGGTCAGCAAGCTCGAACCCGACACGCGCAAGGCCGACCGCCTGGTCCGGGCCGGCGGGGTCTCCATCGACCCGGCCACCGGCAAGGTCGTCGCCATGTACGGCGGCATCGACTACACCAAGCAGTACGTCAACAACGCGACCCGGCACGACTACCAGGTCGCCTCCACCTTCAAGCCGTTCGTCTTCGCCGCCGCCGCCGAGAACGGCTCCCGCACCCAGGACGGCCGCCGGATCACCCCGAACACGATCTACAACGGCGACAACAAGCGCCCCGTCGTCGGCGGCCGGATCCGTTTCGCCCCCGAGAACGAGGGCCAGGTCTCCTACGGCAACATCACCGTCAACACCGCCACCGACCTCTCCGTCAACGCCGTGTACGCACAGATGGCGGTCGACGTCGGCACCGGCACGGTCAGGCAGACCGCCATCGACCTCGGCATCCCCGAGAACACCCCGAACTTCGTATCCGGCCCCGCCATGGCACTCGGCACCCTCCAGGCCGGCGTCGTGGACATGGCCCAGGCCTACGCCACCCTCGCCGACCACGGCCGACGCACCCCCTACACCTTCGTCGAAAAGATCACCAAGGGCGGCGACACGATCGGCCTCCCCCCGCGCACCCCCACCCAGGCCATCAGCCGCGAAGCCGCCGACACCACCACATCCATGCTGGTCAGCGTCGTGGACAACGGCACCGGTACGGCCGCCCTCGCCGCCGGCCACCCGGCCGCCGGCAAGACCGGCACCGGCGAACTGGACCGCTCGGCCTGGTTCGCGGCCTACACCCCCGAGCTCGTCACCGTGATCGCGATGATGGGCCAGGACCCGGACACCGGAACCCTGCAATCCCTCTACGGCGCCCTCGGCGAGCCCCGCATCGGCGGCGGCGGATACCCGGCCCGGATCTGGGCCGCGTACACGAAGACCGCCCTGGAGGGCACCGACCCCGTCGACTTCGACCTGGAACTCCAGCCCGGAGCCGCACAGCCCCCGCCGCCGACCGGCCCCGAGTCCGAACCGCCCCGGGAAACCCCCGGCGAACCCACGCCCAGCACCCCGGAACGCCCGACCCGGCCCACCCCCTCGAACGGGACCGGCGGCCGCAACCAGGGCGGACAGAACAACGGCGGCCAGAACCAGGGCGGCCAGGACAACGGCGGCCGCACGAACGGCGGCCGGGACAACGGCGGTCAGGGCAACGGCGGCCAGGACAACGGCGGCACCACCCAGGGCGGCGACCAGGGCGGCACCACCCAGGGCACGGAGGGCAGCGCCCGGGGCAGCACACAAGGAACCGACAGCGACCCGGCGGAGGGCCTGCGACCGCCGTCGGCATTCCTCGAATAGGCCGCCAGAACTCGCCGATCAGGTCAGTGACCGGAGGTCACCTTCAACCCCACGACGGCGACCAGCAGCAGACAGATGAAGAAGATCCGGGCGGCGGTGACGGGCTCACCCAGCACCGCCATACCGAGCACGGCAGCACCGGCGGCGCCGATGCCCACCCACACCCCGTACGCCGTCCCGATGGGCAGGGTCTTCGCGGCGTAGGACAGCAGCACCATGCTCGCGACGATCCCGGCGCCCGTGAACACACTGGGCCACAGCCGGGTGAAACCTTCGGTGAACTTCATGCCGATCGACCAGCCGACCTCGATCAGACCGGCGACGAGAAGAAGAACCCATGCCATGACGGCACCTCCGAGACATCGAGCGATACGGGGTGCGTCGTCTTGTCGTACCCGGTACGGCGCGTCTCGTCGGGTTCTCCTCCACCGTAGCAAAAGGCAGCCAAAAGGGCCGGTGACCTGCGCCACCAGCCCTTTCACCGCTCCTGTGAGAGCCGCAGACCTACAGATACAGCCCGGTCGAGTCCTCAGACCCCTCCAGCCGCTCCGCGGCCACGGCGTGCAGGTCCCGCTCGCGCATCAGCACGTACGTCGCTCCCCGCACCTCGACCTCGGCACGGTCCTCGGGGTCGTACAGCACCCGGTCACCGGGCTCGACCGTCCGTACGTTCTGCCCGACCGCGACCACCTCGGCCCAGGCCAGCCGCTTGCCCACCGCGGCCGTCGCGGGAATCAGGATGCCGCCGCCCGAGCGGCGCTCGCCCTCCGGCAGATCGGACTTCACGAGCACGCGGTCGTGCAGCATGCGGATGGGCAGCTTGTCGTGGGTGGTGTTCTCGCTCACGCCCCGAACCTACCTGTCCCTACCCGCCCCGTACCGCTCAGGGTCATCCGCGCCTGCGGCGCGCCGACACCACGAGCAGCCCGACCAGACCCACCGCGACCAGGGCGACGGGCACGATCCGGTCGACGCGCGGGGCCCCGTCGTCGTGGCGCAGGCCGTCCTTCAGATCGGTCACGATCCGGTTCACCGTGGCGAAGGCCCGCCCGGCGGTGTGGTCGACGGTCGAAGCGACCCGTGCCTTCGCGTCCCCGATGATCGTCTTCGGGTGCATGCGCACGCCGATCTCGTCGAGCGTCTCGGCGAGCTGCTCGCGGCGGCGGACGATGTCCGCCTCGATCTGTGCGGGGGTCCTGGCTTCCGACACCGCGCTGCCTCCGTCGTCGTGGTCCTGTGGGGCGTAGTCCGCCATGAACAGTCTGTCAGCTTAGTCTCATGGCATACCGATCCCCTCCCGAGGAGAGTGTCAACGATGAGCGAGCGGCTCCAGCCGGGCGACACCGCCCCCGCCTTCACCCTGCCCGACGCGGACGGCAACGAGGTCTCGCTCGCCGACCACAAGGGCCGCAAGGTGATCGTCTACTTCTACCCGTCCGCGCTGACGCCGGGCTGCACGAAGCAGGCCTGCGACTTCACGGACAACTTGTCCTTCCTGACGGGACACGGCTACGACGTCATCGGCGTGTCCCCGGACAAGCCGGAGAAGCTGGCGAAGTTCCGCGAGAAGGAGGACCTGAAGGTCACCCTGGTCAGCGACCCGGAGAAGGAGACGCTGACGGCGTACGGCGCGTACGGCGAGAAGAAGCTGTACGGCAAGACGGTCACCGGGGTCATCCGCTCCACGGTGGTCGTCGACGAGGACGGCAAGGTCGAGCACGCCTTTTACAACGTCAAGGCGACGGGCCACGTAGCCAAGATCATCAAAGACCTGGGCCTCTGACCCCACCCCGCCCCCGGAAGCAACGGCCCGCACCCACCCGGTGCGGGCCGTTCCGTTTATCGGACGAGACCGGCCGTAACTGCCCGCCTGTCGGTCCGTTACTCCATACGGGAGTCGCACACGCGGCCGGGAGGAGAAGGCAATGGCGGTCCGATACACCCGAGAGCTGTTGGAAGCCGCGGCTCGCGAGACGAACACGTGGGACGACGCCGTCCGATGGTGCGGCGGCACGCCGAGCAGCGGAAGCAGGCGCTATCTACGGGCGAAGATGCGGGAATCGGGGATCGACTGTTCCCACTTCCCCACGAAATGGGCGCGGCACACCGAGGAGCGGCTGCGGGAAGTCGTTTCCGGATCGACATCGATCTCAGAGGTGGTCAGCCGCCTCGGCATCAGCAACGTCGGCGGCAACCAGACGCACATCGCCCGGCGGATCTCGACCCTTTGCATCGACACATCGCACTTCGTCGCTGCCCGAAAGCCTCGCCCCAAGGGGGCTCTGGGACCGACGCTCTCCCTCAGAGATCCGCAGGACGGCAGGGTCCCCGGTGACCGCTTGCGACGGGAACTGCTGAAGGTCGGCGTTCCCGAGGAATGCGCCGAGTGCGGGGTCGGCACGCAGTGGAACGACAAACCACTTCGGCACGAGGTCGATCACATCAATGGCGAGTGGTGGGACAACCGGCGGGAAAACCTCCGGATCCTGTGCCCCAACTGCCATGCGGCCACCGACACGTACCGCGGCCGCAAGGCGAGGAGGGCCGCATGAGCGAGGTCAGGTACACCCGGGACCTGCTGAGCCGAACCGCGCCACTGGCCACCAGCCTGGTCGACCTCCTGAGGCGGCTGGACGCCCCACTGCTCGCCGGCCCCCGACGGTACGTGCGTGACAGGCTGGCTCACTACGGCATCGACACATCCCACTTCGTCGACGAGCCACTTCCCGTCCGTGTCCGGCAGCGCTACACGGAAGAGCGGCTACGGGAAGCAGCCGCCCACACGGACAGCATCACGGGCATGCTCGCCCACATGGGCGTCGAGCCGTACAACAGCGCTCACGTCCATATCGCCAAGCTCATCGAACGGTTCGGGACAGACACGTCGCACTTTCCCCGTCGAGGCATTTCGTCACGCCTCTTCGTCCACGAGGAGATCGCACCCGCGGTCGCCGGCTCGAAGAGCATGGCCGGGGTCATGCGCGCCCTCGGCCACCACCCCTTCGACGGCGCCGCACGCTCCAGAGCCAGGCGGAGCATCGAGGAATACGGGCTGTCGACAGAGCACTTCACGGGCCAGGGGCACGCCGTCGGCCGCCCTTCCCCGGCGCGCAAGTCGGCACCAGAGATCCTGAGGCGACTCGAAGTCGGCTCGTCCCGCACCAAGACCGCGACTCTGCGTCGAGCCCTGGACGACCTCGGAGTGCCACGTGTATGCACGGAGTGCGGCATCGGGGACGTGTGGCGCGGTCAGAGACTCGTCCTGGAGATCGACCACGTGAACGGTGACCGGCTGGACAACCGCCGGGAGAACCTCCGCTATTTGTGCCCCTCCTGCCACAGCCAGACGCCGACCTTCGCCAAACGATCAAGGTCGGCCATTCCATCGCAACGGACCCCCGTCGACCAGTAAGGTGGTCGCACGGGTCCGTACCCCAGCTGGCCAGAGGGCGCCGGTTTAGGTCCGGTGTGTCGTGGGTTCGAGTCCCACCGGGCCCACATCAACGGCCGGTCGTCTCGTCATGAGATGACCGGCCGTCGCCGTTCAGGGCTCAGCCCAGGAGGGCGCGGACGAAGGGGACCAGGGCGCGGAAGGCCTGGCCGCGGTGGGAGATGGCGTTCTTCTCCGCCGCCGTCAGCTCCGCGCACGTGCGGGTGTCGCCCTGCGGCTGGAGGATCGGGTCGTAGCCGAAGCCGCCCGTGCCGGACGGGGTGTGGCGGAGGGTGCCCAGGAGGCGGCCCTCGACGACGCGTTCGGTGCCGTCCGGCAGGGCCAGGGCCGCCGCGCACGCGAAGTGGGCCCCGCGGTTCTCGTCGGCGATGTCCCCGAGCTGGGCCAGCAGCAGGTCCAGGTTGCCCTTGTCGTCGCCGTGGGTGCCGGCCCAGCGCGCCGAGAAGATGCCGGGGGCGCCGTGCAGGACGTCCACGCAGAGGCCGGAGTCGTCGGCGACCGCCGGGAGGCCGGTGGCCTGCGCGAGGGCGTGGGCCTTGAGGAGGGCGTTCTCGGCGAAGGTGACTCCGGTCTCCTTGACGTCCGGGATCTCCGGGTACGCGTCCGCGCCGACCAGCTCGTGCGGCAGGCCGGCGTCGGACAGGATCGCGCGGAGTTCGGAGACTTTGCCCGCGTTGCGGGTGGCCAGGATGAGGCGGCTGGGCGTCGAGGTCATGCCCCCATTATCCCGGGGTGCAGACCTTGGAGATCTCGCTGGCCGCGTCCGCGACCGGCTGGATGTCCGGGACGGTGTTGCCGCTCTCGATGGAGGTGCGGACGTTCTTCACGGCGGTGTTCATCGAGTCGATGGCCTTGCCGAGGTCGGCGTTGTCCGTCTGGTCGCCGATCTTCTTGAGGTTCGCCTCGATCTGGTCGAGCGCGTTCTTGGCGTCCTGGGGGCTGTTGCCCGCCTGGGAGACGGCCTGCTGGAGGTCGTTGGCGCCGTCCGTGATGGCCACGGCCGTGTTCGCGCAGTCCATTGCCGTGGAGATCGCGTCGCACGCGGACAGGGCCGGGACGGTGAGTACGACGGCCACGGCTACGGCCGCTATGCGGAGCTTCATGCGGTTCTCCCCCTGAGGGCTTGGACGCTACGAGGACGGGCGCACGGCTCTGAAACCGTGCGCCCGTATCTTCCTGGACGCCGGGCCGGGCCCGACGGTTGCCCTACAGTTCGAGCGCGCCCAGCTGGATGGCTTCCAGGTCCGCGCAGCCGCCGGCGGCGAGGTCGAGGAGGGCGTTCAGTTCCTTGCGGTCGAAGGGCTCGCCCTCGGCGGTGCCCTGGACCTCGACGAAGCGGCCGTCGCCGGTGCAGACCACGTTCATGTCGGTCTCGGCGCGCACGTCCTCCTCGTAGCAGAGGTCGAGGAGCGGGACGCCATCGACGATGCCGACGCTGACGGCGGCGACGGTGCCGGTGAGGGGCTTGCGGCCGGCCTTGATCAGCTTCTTCTTCTGGCCCCAGGCGACGGCGTCGGCGAGGGCGACGTAGGCGCCGGTGATGGCGGCGGTGCGGGTGCCGCCGTCGGCCTGGAGGACGTCGCAGTCCAGGACGACGGTGTTCTCGCCGAGGGCCTTGTAGTCGATGACGGCGCGCAGGGAGCGGCCGATCAGGCGGGAGATCTCGTGGGTGCGGCCGCCGATCTTGCCGCGGACGGATTCGCGGTCGCCGCGGGTGTTGGTGGAGCGCGGCAGCATCGAGTACTCGGAGGTGACCCAGCCTTCGCCGCTGCCCTTGCGCCAGCGCGGGACGCCTTCGGTGAAGGAGGCGGTGCAGAAGACCTTGGTGTCTCCGAAGGAGATGAGGACGGAGCCCTCGGCGTGCTTGCTCCATCCGCGTTCGATGGTGACCGGGCGGAGCTGTTCGGGCGTACGGCCGTCGATGCGAGACATGGCTCCGAGCCTAGTCGGTGCGGTGGAACGCGAAGACCCCGTCCGGGTGCTTCCGGGACGGGGTCCGCTGTGCTGTGGGGCGCGAGGCCCGGACTAGGGAGTCCGGATCACATCATGTCTTCGATGTCGGCGGCGATCGGGTCGGCGTCGGTGCCGATGACGACCTGGATCGCGGTGCCCATCTTGACGACGCCGTGGGCGCCGGCGGCCTTGAGCGCGACTTCGTCGACGAGGCCGGGGTCCTTGACCTCGGTGCGCAGGCGGGTGATGCAGCCTTCGACCTCTTCGATGTTGTCGATGCCGCCGAGCCCGGCGACGATCTTCTCAGCCTTGGTGGCCATGTGTTTCTCCCTGAGTGATGCGAAGAACGAGTCTCAGCGGCCGGATCATGGATACCCACCTGCGCGGTCCGCATTGTCACGGTAACGCACGGTTGGCCCATCTATGCGAGCGCATGTCCGGTCCCTGCCGAATGATGACGATCAGCAGCAACCTACCCACAACTGGTCTACACCAGTGTGCCGTAAGTGTTGCGGCAGCCAAAAACGGGCCGGTCAGGAGGACACCGATGAGCGCGACCAGCGCCGCCGCAGTGCCGCAACCGAATTGGCGGAACAGCCTGTTCCAGTCGTTGCAGAAGATGGGCCGCAGTCTTCAGCTGCCGATCGCAGTCCTCCCCGCGGCCGGCATCCTCAACCGCTTCGGCCAGCCCGACATGTTCGGCGCGGACGGCCTGGGCTGGACGGACGTCGCCAAGGTCATGGCCGCCGCAGGTGGCGCGCTGCTCAACGCGGACCTCGGTCTGCCGCTGCTGTTCTGCGTCGGCGTCGCGATCGGCATGGCCAAGAAGGCGGACGGCTCGACGGCCCTGGCCGCGGTGGTCGGCTTCCTCGTCTACCGGAGCGTGCTGCGGGTCTTCCCCACCCCCTGCCCCGTGGGGACCAAGGACATCGGGGGCGGCTGCCTGGGGCCGGACGACACCTTCGCCGAGTACACCTTCCAGAATCCGGGGGTCTTCGGCGGCATCGTCATGGGCCTGCTGGCCGCCTGGTTCTGGCAGCGCTACCACCGGGTCAAGCTGGTGGCCTGGCTCGGCTTCTTCAACGGCCGCCGGCTGGTCCCGATCATCATGACCTTCGTCGCGATCGCCTTCGCCGCGCTCTGCCTGTGGATCTGGCCGCCGATCGGCGACGCGCTGGAGAGCTTCTCCGACTGGCTGGTCGGCCTGGGCTCCTGGGGTTCCGGCATCTTCGGCGTCGCGAACCGCGCGCTGCTGGTGATCGGCCTGCACCAGTTCCTGAACGTGCCGGTGTGGTTCCAGTTCGGCAGCTACACCCCGCCGGGCGGCCCGGTCGCGCACGGTGACATCCCGATGTTCCTGGCGGGCGATCCGAACGCCGGGCAGTTCCTCTCCGGCTTCTTCCCGATCATGATGTTCGCCCTTCCCGCGGCGGCGCTGGCGATCACGCACTGCGCGAAGCCGCAGCGCCGCAAGGAGGTCGGCGGTCTGATGCTCTCGGTGGCCCTGACCTCGTTCGTCACGGGCATCACGGAGCCGCTGGAGTACTCCTTCCTGTTCGTGGCGCCCGCGCTGTACGCGATCCATGCGCTGCTGACGGGTGTCTCGATGGCGGTGACGTGGGGGCTGGGCGTCCACGACGGCTTCAGCTTCTCGGCCGGGCTGATCGACTACGTCATCAACTGGAGCCTGGCGACGAAGCCCTGGATGATCATTCCGATCGGCCTCGCCTTCGCGGTCGTCTATTACGTGGTCTTCCGCTTCGCGATCACGAAGTTCGACATCCCGACCCCGGGGCGGGAGTCGGACGAGGAGATCGCGGTGATGGAGGCGGAGAACACCAAGGCCTGAACCCGCTTCGGAACAGGGCCCGGACCGGCCCGTCAAGGGCCCTCGGATCACGATCCGGGGGCCCTTCGGCACACCCCGGGGCATGTGACCCAGGCCACAGGAAATCGAAGGTTCCTTATCTATCCCTCACCGTGTTACAACTGGTCTACACCATGAATTGGTGTAGACCACGACCGCTTCCCCCCGGCGGCGTGTGCCCCCTTTCTGAGACGTCGCCGTCCCCCTAGGTTTCACCCCCTTGGCGGCGCCTTGCTCCCCGGAGGAAGTTATGAGTACGGCTACTGACGCCGCTGCGCCGCCCGCCAAGAAGCGAGGAGCCGGCCTGATCCAGGGTCTGCAGAAGGTCGGCCGCAGCCTCCAGCTGCCCATCGCCGTTCTGCCCGCCGCCGGCATCCTGATGCGCCTCGGCCAGCCCGACGTCTTCGGCAAGGACGGCCTCGGCTGGGACAAGGTCGCCGCGGTGTTCGCCACCGCCGGTGACGCCGTCTTCGCGAACCTGCCGCTGCTGTTCTGCATCGGCGTGGCGATCGGCTTCGCCAAGAAGGCGGACGGTTCCACGGCGCTCGCCGCACTGGTCGGCTTCCTGGTCTACAAGAACGTCCTCACCGCCTTCCCGGTGACCGAGGCCGTCATCAACACCACTGAGAACAAGGGTGTCGACGTCGCCGCGACGTACAACAACCCGGGCGTTCTCGGCGGCATCATCATGGGTCTGCTCGCCGCCGTCCTGTGGCAGCGCTACCACCGCACCAAGCTGGTGGACTGGCTCGGCTTCTTCAACGGCCGCCGGCTCGTGCCGATCATCATGGCGTTCGTCGGCGTCCTCGCCGGTGTGTTCTTCGGTGTGGTCTGGGAGCCGATCGGCGAGGTCATCTCCAACTTCGGTGAGTGGATGACCGGTCTGGGCGCCGCGGGCGCCGGCGTCTTCGGTGCCATCAACCGCGCGCTGATCCCGATCGGCATGCACCAGTTCGTCAACACCGTCGCGTGGTTCCAGATCGGTGACTTCACCAACGCCGCCGGCGAGGTCGTTCACGGTGACCTGAACCGCTTCTTCGCCGGTGACCCGGACGCCGGTCTGTTCATGACGGGCTTCTTCCCGATCATGATGTTCGGCCTGCCGGCCGCCGCCCTGGCCATCGCGCACACCGCCCGCCCGGAGCGCCGCAAGGCCGTCACGGGCATGATGGTCTCGCTCGCGCTCACCTCGTTCGTCACGGGTGTCACCGAGCCCATCGAGTTCTCGTTCATGTTCATCGCGCCGGTGCTCTACGCGATCCACGCGGTCCTGACCGCCCTCTCCATGGCGATCACCTGGGCGCTCGGGGTCCACGCGGGCTTCACCTTCTCCGCGGGTCTGATCGACCTCGGCCTCGGCTGGAGCAAGGCGACCAACCCATGGATGATCATCCCGATCGGTCTGGTCTTCGGAGCCATCTACTACTTCGGGTTCCGTTTCGCGATCACCAAGTTCAACCTTCCTACGCCGGGCCGCGAGTCCGACGAGGAGCTGGCCGAGATGGAGAAGGCCGAGGCCAAGTAGGCCCCGTACCACCGAAGAAGCCCCCGCTCTCCCTTCCGGGAGGGCGGGGGCTTCCGCGTTCCGGCTGCTGGGACTCAGACCTCGTAGACCGCGCCCGCGTGCGCCAGGTCGACCCGGCCGTCGTAGACCGCTCGGGCGTCGGCGAGGTTCTGCTCCGGGTCGGTCCACGGCGGGATGTGCGTCAGGACGAGCCGGCCGACGCCGCCGCCCGCCGCGTACTCGCCCGCCTCGCGGCCGTTCAGGTGCAGGCCCGGGATGTCCTCCTTGCCGTGCGTGAAGGAGGACTCGCACAGGAAGAGGTCGGTGCCGTCGGCGAGCAGGCCCAGCTCGGGGCAGGTGCCGGTGTCCCCGGAGTACGTGAGCGAGCGGCCGCCGTGCTCGATGCGGATGCCGTACGCCTCGACCGGGTGGGAGACCCGCTCGGTGCGGACCTGGAAGGGGCCGATCTCGAAGGTCCCCGACTTCAGCGTGCGGAAGTCGAAGACCTCGCTCATCGAGCGCTCGTCGGGGACGTCGTCGTAGGCGGTGGTCAGACGGCGCTCGGTGCCCTCGGGCCCGTAGACGGGGATGGTGCCGCAGCGGCCGCCCTCGTGCCGGTAGTAGCGGGCCACGAAGTAGGCGCACATGTCGATGCAGTGGTCGGCGTGCAGGTGGCTCAGGAAGATCGCGTCGAGGTCGTAGAGACCGATGTGGCGCTGGAGCTCGCCGAGGGCGCCGTTGCCCATGTCGAGGAGCAGCCGGAAACCGTCGGCCTCGACGAGGTAGCTCGAACAGGCCGATTCCGCGGAGGGGAACGACCCCGAACAGCCGACGACGGTGAGCTTCATGGAGCGTGAACCTCCGAGGACGGTCCGTGGACGGAATGCGGGCCGTGCGTGGGTCGAGCGTAAGGCGCGAAACGTCCGGTCGCTCCTCCGCGGCAGGCCGTTGTGGGGGGAATCACCTGCGCTGTCACCCGGGGGAGCGACGGTGGGTACGGGCGTTGCCATGCCGGGGCGTTCCCGCGCGGCTACGGTCGAAACATGGACACGTCCTGGTGGCCCGCAGTGGCCGCGGTGGTGGCCGTGGCGCTGCTGGTGCTGTTCGCCGGGGGTCGGGTCGGGTTGCCCCGGCGGACCCCGCCGGCGCACGGGACCGGTCCGCCGCCGCAGCCGAAGGCGGGTGAGCTGTGGTCCCTGGCGGACGGCCGTACATGCCTGGTCCTCGCGGTGGGGTCGGTACGGGGCCACCGCGCGCGGGTCGCATGGATCACCGGGAAGTACGACGACCGGCGGGCCGGGGTGATCCCGCTGCCCCCGGGGACGGTGGGGGCGCAGGGCCGGGCGGGCTTCCTGGAGGCGGACCGGCCGGAGGAGGTGTCGCTGTGGGAGTTCCGGACCAGGCTGGGGATGCTGGACCCCGCGGTGTGGGACGAGATCAAGGGCCTGGGAGGCGCACGGTGACGCAGCGGCCGGTGATCCGCCTGCGGCGGGTGTACGACCCGCCGGATCCGGCCGCGGACGGGGTAAGGGTCCTGGTGGACCGGCTCTGGCCCCGCGGCCTGGCGAAGGCGGTGGCCGGGGTGGAGGAGTGGCCGAAGGCGGTGACGCCGTCGACGGAGCTGCGGAAGTGGTTCCACGACGGCGGCTCGGCGCAGGAGTTCCGGCGCCGGTACGAGGCCGAGCTGGCGGATCCGGGGGCGGTGGCGGAGCTGGCCCGCCTGCGCGAGCTGGCCGCGGCGGGGCCGATCACGTTGCTGACCTCGGTCAAGGACCCGGCGGCCAGTCACGCGGCCGTGCTCGCGGAGCTGCTGGGCGGCTGACCCTGCAGCGCCGCTTCCCGGGCTGCCCGGACCCGGTCCTCAAACGCCGGACGGCTGAAGAGCCGGCCTCGCCGGCGTTTGAGGCGCGGGGTCCGGGGCAGAGCCCCGGCAGCGGCGCCGCGCCCGATACCCGTGGGCGACCCCGCAGGGGACACGGCAGGGGCTACGCCCAGAGTTGGCCCTGGAGGACCTCGATGGCTTCCTCGGTCGTCGCGGCCGTGTAGACGCCCGTCGACAGGTACTTCCAGCCGCCGTCGGCCACGACGAAGACGATGTCCGCCGATTCGCCCGCGGCCACCGCCTTGCGGCCGACGCCGATCGCCGCGTGCAGGGCGGCTCCGGTGGAGACGCCCGCGAAGATCCCCTCCTGCTGGAGGAGGTCCCGCGTGCGGGTCACCGCGTCCGCCGAGCCCACCGAGAAGCGGGTGGTGAGCACGGAGGCGTCGTAGAGCTCCGGGACGAAGCCCTCGTCCAGGTTGCGCAGCCCGTAGACCAGGTCGTCGTAGCGCGGCTCGGCGGCGACGACCTTGATGCCGGGCACGTGCTCGCGGAGGTAGCGGCCGACGCCCATGAGGGTGCCGGTGGTGCCCAGGCCCGCCACGAAGTGGGTGATCGAGGGGAGGTCGGCGAGGATCTCCGGGCCCGTGGTGGCGTAGTGCGCGCCCGCGTTGTCCGGGTTGCCGTACTGGTAGAGCATCACCCAGTCCGGGTGCTCCGCGGCCAGTTCCTTGGCCACCCGGACCGCGGTGTTCGAGCCGCCGGCGGCCGGCGACGAGATGATCTCGGCTCCCCACATGGCCAGCAGGTCACGCCGCTCCTGGCTGGTGTTCTCCGGCATGACGCACACGATGCGGTAGCCCTTGAGCTTGGCCGCCATCGCCAGCGAGATGCCGGTGTTGCCCGAGGTGGGCTCCAGGATGGTGCAGCCGGGGTGGAGCCGGCCGTCCTTCTCGGCCTGCTCGACCATGTGGAGCGCGGGGCGGTCCTTGATCGAGCCGGTCGGGTTGCGGTCCTCCAGCTTCGCCCAGAGGCGGACGTCGTCCGAGGGCGACAGCCGGGGCAGCCGGACCAGCGGCGTGTTGCCGACCGCGGCCAGCGGGGAGTCGTAGCGCATTACTTCGATCCGCCGGCCACGGCCGGGAGGATGGTGACGCTGTCGCCGTCCTTGAGGGCGGTGGAGATGCCGTCGAGGAAGCGGACGTCCTCGTCGTTGAGGTAGACGTTGACGAAGCGGCGCAGCTGGCCGCCGGCCGCCTGGTCGATGAGTCGCTCTCGAATGCCCTTGTGACGGGTTTCCAGGTCCGCGAAGAGGTCGGCGAGGGTCGCGCCCTCACCGGAGACGGCCTTCTCGCCTTCGGTGTAGGTGCGGAGGATGGTGGGGATGCGGACCTCGATGGCCATGGCTGTCTCCAGTCGTCGGGGAGTGCGTGAGAAGGGTGCGGCGCGCGGTTCGTCGGCCCTCCGCGCGGAAGGGCTCTGGTGCTTCAGACGGCAGGACAGATGGCGCTGGCGAGGCGGCACAGGTCGACGTGCAGCCGCGCCACGAGCAGCAGCCTGCCGGGCGTCTCGATGCTCACGTCGTGGGAAACCATGCGGTCATGTTAACGATTCCCGGTGCCCCGTTTGGAGTGTGATCCCGCATCGTGGACGCCCAGTGCTCACATGGTGGTCAGTAGGCCTCGACGACCTGCACTTCTTCCTCGGTGATCACTCCGTCGACGATCCGGTAGGAGCGGAACTGGAACTCTCCGAGGCCGTCCTTGTCCGCCGTCGAGACGAGTACGTAGTGCGCGCCGGGCTCGTTGGCGTAGGTGACGTCCGTGCGCGAGGGGTAGGCCTCGGTCGCGGTGTGCGAGTGGTAGACGATCACCGGCTCCTCGTCGCGGTCGTCCAGATCGCGGTAGAGCTTCAGCAGATCCTTCGAGTCGAACTCGTAGAACGTGGGCGAGCGGGCGGCGTTGAGCATCGGGACGAACCGCTCGGGGCGGTCGGTGCCCGCCGGGCCGGCCACGACACCGCACGCCTCGTCGGGGTGGTCCTGGCGGGCGTGCTCGACGATCCGGTCGTACAGATCCTGGGTGAGGGTCAGCATGAGCGACAGGATAAGCAGACGGGCCCTTCCGTACCGAGGAGTGGTACGGAAGGGCCCGCATGGTGGACACGACGTCTGTGGGAGCGAGGCTCCCGGCCGCGGCAGGCGGCCGGGAACCGGTACGGCAGTCGGGCTCCGGTGTCCTACGAGGCCTTGCTGAAGGCCGCACCGCGCGGGTCGCGGGACTTCATGACCAGGTACGCGACGCCCAGGATCAGGCCCCACAGCGGGGCGCAGTACAGCGAGACGCGGGAGTCCTTGTCGGCGCCCATCATCACGATGACCATGCCGATGAAGAGCAGCGCGAACCAGCTCGTGTACGGGGCGCCGGGGGCGCGGAACGCGGACTGCGGCAGCTCGCCGCGGTCGGCCTTGGCCCGGTAGCGGATCTGGCAGACCAGGATCATGATCCAGGCCCACATGCCGGAGATGGTGGCGAAGGAGACGACGTAGTCGAAGGCCTTGCCCGGGGCGACGTAGTTGATCCAGACGCCCACCAGCATCAGCGCGGCGGAGAAGGTGGTGCCGATGAGCGGGGTGCCGCTCTTGGTGAGCCTGGTGAAGAACTTCGGGCCCTGGCCGTTGAGCGCGAGGTCGCGCAGCATGCGGCCGGTGGAGTACATGCCCGAGTTGCAGGAGGACAGCGCGGCGGTCAGCACGACGAAGTTGACGATCGCGGCGCCGATGCCGAGGCCCATGCGCTCGAAGGCGGCGACGAAGGGCGAGACGCCGGGCTGGAAGTGCGTCCACGGGACGACCGACAGGATCATGATCAGCGCGCCGACGTAGAAGACGGCGATGCGCCACGGCACGGTGTTGATGGCCTTGGGCAGGGTCTTCTCGGGGTCCTTGGACTCGCCGGCGGTGACGCCGACCAGCTCGACCGCGAGGAAGGCGAACATCACGATCTGCAGGGTCATCAGCGTGCCGCCGATGCCCTTGGGGAAGAAGCCGCCGTCGTTCCACAGGTTGGAGACGGTGGCGGTGTCGGCCGCGTCGGAGAAGCCGATGGTGAGGATGCCGGCGCAGATCAGGATCATGCCGACGATGGCGGTGACCTTGACCATGGAGAACCAGAACTCCAGCTCACCGAAGAGCTTCACGGAGATCAGGTTGGCGGCGT
The DNA here is from genome assembly GCF_045161815.1 of Streptomyces avidinii. Classification (NCBI taxonomy): domain Bacteria; kingdom Bacillati; phylum Actinomycetota; class Actinomycetes; order Kitasatosporales; family Streptomycetaceae; genus Streptomyces; species Streptomyces avidinii. Next base: position 5,478,751 of record NZ_CP108863.1, on the reverse strand, counting down.
AGAGGACGACCGTGAAGATCAGCGCGTAGGCCCATTGCGGGAAGCTGTCGTGGGTCCAGTACGACATGTACTGCGCGGCCGCGGTGACCTCGGTGATGCCGGTGACCACCCAGAACAGCCAGTACGTCCAGCCGGTGACGTATCCCCAGAACGGGCCCAGGAACTCGCGGGCGTAGTCCGAGAAGGAGCCGGAGACGGGCCGGTACATGAGCAGCTCGCCCAGGGCCCGCATGATGAAGAAGATGACCAGGCCCGCGATGGCGTACGCCAGGATCAGGCTGGGGCCGGCCTTGGAGATCGCCTTGCCCGCGCCCAGGAACAGGCCGGTGCCGATGGCGCCGCCGATCGCGATCATCTGGATCTGGCGGGCGCCGAGCGTGCGGTGGTAACCCTCGCCGCCGTCGCCCTGAGTGCCCTCGCCGGGCTTCTTGTCGTGCTGCTCGACCTGCACAGAGGTCATGTCTGGTGCGCCTTTCTCCACGCCGACCCGCGCCTTCATTGGCTGCGGATCGGGTCCTCGATCCCCCCGGATACGGATGGAGTTGCACGCCGGCGGTCAGCCGGTCCAAGCGGGCCGGGGGACATGGGTGGCGTCCCGGCGGCGATCGTGAAGATTTATCACGTGCTTACGGCTGCCGGAGGGGGAGAAATGTGGCGCAGGGCATCAAAAATTCACCCCAAAGTCATGGAAATGGATCAGATCACCGCATGGCGGTGATCTGATCGTTATCCGGATTTGAGCGTCCGCTGAGCGAACGACGTTCCGGTTTGAGGATTCTCAGAGGGTTTCGATCAAGGTTTCCTGGAGGCCGCCGAGCCAGAGGTACGCCATCACCATCGGCTTGCGCGGATCCTCGTCCGGCAGCCGGAACAGCACCGCGCTCTCGTCGTCCTCGGTGATGTCCAGGCGGGCCGCGATGGTCAGCCGCAGGTCGTTGAGCGCGCCGAGCCAGTGCAGCGGCAGCTCGCCGGACAGCTCCAGCACCGCCGCCCCGTCGCCGGCCGGGGTCAGCCCGTCCAGGCTGCGTACGACCGCGAGCGCGTCCTCGCGCTTGCGGGCGCGCAGGTCGTTCTCGGTGAAGCGGCGGAACTCCGCGGAGCGGGCCTCCAGCTCCTTCGGGTCCACCCCCTCGTCGCCGGCCCCGTCCGGGGCCCCGTACGCGTCGGGGAAGAGCCGGGCCAGCGCCGGGTCGGACGGGGGCTCGGAGGGGCCCTCGGCGAACAGCGCGGCGAGCGGGTCGGCGTCCTCGGCCGGCTCCGGCGCACCGGGGCCGATCAACTCCAGCAACTGCACTGCCAGGGAGCGCAGGATCGAGATCTCGATCTCGTCGAGCGCGATGGCGGCGCCGCCGCCCTTCATGGACTCGAAGGTGCCGCCCATCAGTTGCGGTCCTGCGAGAGGGTCGCCCACAGGCCGTAGCCGTGCATGGCCTGCACGTCGCGCTCCATTTCCTCGCGGGTGCCGCTGGAAACGACGGCCCGCCCCTTGTGATGGACGTCGAGCATCAGCTTGTGCGCCACGTCCTTCGAATAGCCGAAGTACGCCTGGAACACGTACGCCACGTAGCTCATGAGGTTGACCGGGTCGTTGTGCACCAGGGTCACCCAGGGGACGTCGGGTTCGGGGACCGCGAAGGTCTCTTCGGCGGATTCGGTGCGTTCGATCTCAACAGGAGCAACACTCACTCGTCCCATGCTGCCACCTCGACTGCGCCGCCGCCCAAACAGGGGCCGGACGGACCCCGTCGCCGACCGCTCTTCTGCCCCGCGACGGGCCGGTCTCACCATCGGCACCCACATCTCGTCACTTTGACGAAATGTGCGCTAGCATCCCAGCCATGAACCCTGCGGACCTGGGCCTGCCGGTGGACGTACCGTCGACAGCGCTCTTCACGGACCATTACGAGCTCACGATGTTGCAGGCCGCCCTGGCCAACGGCACCGCCGACCGACGCTCGGTCTTCGAGGTGTTCACCCGGCGGCTCCCCGAAGGACGCCGCTACGGGGTGGTCGCCGGAACCGGGCGGGTGCTCGACGCGGTGGAGAACTTCCGCTTCGACGGCGCGGTGCTGGAGTTCCTGCGCGAGCGGGCCGTCGTCGACATGCGGACCCTGGACTGGCTGGCCTCGTACCGCTTCTCCGGCGACATCTGGGGCTACCCGGAGGGAGAGGTCTACTTCCCCGGCTCCCCCGTCCTGCGGGTGGAGGGCAGCTTCGCCGAGTGCGTGCTGCTGGAGACCGTGATCCTGTCGATCCTGAACCACGACTCGGCGATCGCCGCGGCCGCCTCCCGGATGTCCTCGGCGGCGGGCGGACGCCCGCTGATCGAGATGGGCGCCCGGCGCACCCACGAGCTGGCGGCCGTCGCCGCGTCGCGGGCCGCGTACGTGGGCGGCTTCACCTCCACCTCGGACCTGGCGGCCGGATTCCGGTACGGGATCCCGACCGTCGGCACCAGCGCGCACGCCTTCACCCTGGTCCACGACAGCGAGCGGGACGCCTTCACCGCGCAGGTGGCCTCGCTGGGGCGGGGCACCACCCTGCTGGTGGACACGTACGACGTGGCCGAGGCCGTCCGAACGGCCGTCGAGGTGGCCGGCCCCGAGCTGGGCGCGGTCCGCATCGACTCCGGCGACCTGCTGCTGGTGGCCCACCGGGTGCGGCAGCAGCTCGACGAGCTCGGCGCGACCTCGACGAAGATCGTGGTCACCTCGGACCTCGACGAGTACGCCATCGCCTCGCTGGCGGCGGCCCCCGTGGACGCGTACGGCGTGGGCACCCAGCTGGTGACGGGCAGCGGGCACCCGACGTGTTCGATGGTCTACAAGCTGGTGGCGCGGGCCACCTCGGCCGACCCGAAGGCGGCGCTGGCGCCGGTGGCGAAGAAGTCCACGGGCGGGAAGACCTCGATCGGCGGCCGCAAGTGGGCGGCCCGGCGGCGGGACGCGGAGGGGGTGGCGGAGGCCGAGGTGATCGGCGTGGGGCCGGTGCCGGCGGCCCTGGCCGACCAGCAGCTCCTGACCCAGCTGGTCAAGGCGGGCGAGGTGGTCGCCCGCGAGCCGCTGGAGGCCGCCCGGGACCGCCACCGCGAGGCCCTCGCGGGCCTGCCGCTGTCCGCGACGCAGCTGTCGCGCGGCGAGGCCGTGCTCCCCACGGAGTACGTGTAACCCTGCGGCGCCGCTGCGGGGGGCTCCGCCGCGGGCGCGGAGCGCCGTAGGGGTCTGGGGCAGCGCCCCAGTTTCGGGAAGGGGCGGGGTGGGGGAAGAGCCCTCGCAGGGCCCCGCCGCCGCACAGAGACATCGAGCCGAAGGACACGTCATGCACCGCGCACTGATCGTCGTCGACGTACAGAACGACTTCTGCGAGGGCGGCAGCCTCGCGGTCACCGGCGGAGCCGACGTCGCCGCCGCCGTCACCGAGTACATCGGCCAGGCCACGCCCGCGTACCGGCACGTCGTCGCCACCCGCGACCACCACGTCGACCCCGGGTCGCACTTCGCCCACCCCCCGGCCGAGCCGGACTACGAGACGTCCTGGCCCGTGCACTGCGTCGCCGGGACCGAGGGCGTGGGCTTCCACCCGAACTTCGCCCCCGCCGTCGCCTCGGGAGCCGTCTCCGCCGTCTTCGACAAGGGCGCCTACGAGGCCGCGTACAGCGGTTTCGAGGGCGCCGACGAGAACGGGACGGGGCTCGGCCAGTGGCTGCGGGACCGGCAGGTCACCGAGGTGGACGTGGTCGGCATCGCCACCGACCACTGCGTGCGGGCCACCGCCCTCGACGCCGCCCGCGCCGGCTTCGGCACGCGCGTCCTGCTGGACCTGACCGCCGCCGTGGCCCCGCACACGGCCGCACGGGCCCTGGACGAGCTCCGTGCGGCCGGTGTGACCCTCGTCGGCGACCAGGGCGGCCGGGCCGACGGGACGGCCCCCTAGGCCGCCTCTTCCGGATCCTGCCGGCCCGGCAGGATCCGGAAGAGACGGCCTAGGTGCCCAGCAGGGCCCGGATGGGGTGCCAGAGCTCCTGCGCCCGGTCCGGTGCGCCGCGCCAGAGCAGCCCGTCCGGGTGGTGCAGGACCGCCGTGATCTCGTCCGGCGTCGGCGGGTGCGCGTTGCCCCGCAGGTACACCGCCCGCATCCCGAGGTTCCGCAGCCTGGTCAGGGCGCGGGCCCGGTTCGCGGCGTGCACCAGCACGCGGACATTTCCACCTTCTCCGGACGGCCTCGGCAGCATGAGTGCAACCACCACACTGCCGCCCGGCAATCTGACAAAACCTCCGCCTGGCATGGCTGTCATCTCCCCCGTCAATAAGAAACTCGTACCGGGCATCTAAACGCGAACGGCCGCCGCCCGCTAGAGGGCGACGGCCGATCATGCTTTGACCTGCGGTTTTACCGAGTTACTTCGAGGAGGGGCCGACCTCGACGGTCATGACCTCACCGTCGTAGGTCTCCTTCAGGATCTTGATCTTGGTGTTGGTGTCAGTGACCTTCACCGATCCGGTCGGGTTCTCGTCGTAGTAGTACTTGCCCTTGTGGTCGTCGAAGACCAGGTTGGCGGGCTTCGGCTTCAGGAACAGCGACTCGCCGTTCTTGTGCAGCGTGAAGGCATCCGTCGAGTACGCGCTGAAGGCGGCGTCGTACGGCTGGATCTTGTTGCGCAGCAGGGTGCCGTCCGCCCACTTCATGGGCTTGGCGTTGGCGTCGATCGGCAGGATCAGACCCTGGCCCGGGTGGACGCTGGTGTTGTTGTCCTTCTGGCTGGTGTCCCACTGCCAGATGAGCAGGCCGTCCTGGTACGGGTAGTGCTCGACCCAGTCCGGACGCGTGTTGCCGAAGCCGAAGTTGTACGGGCCCACCTTGAGGGTGGAGTCGTACGAGACGTAGCGGCGGTTCTCGGCGATGTAGCGCTGGTCGTACTCCTTGGTGAAGTCGGCGCCGATGCGGGAGAAGCCCTTGCCGGTCCAGCCGTTGTCGCCGTTCTCGGCGCCGTCGGTGAACAGCGCGGAGCCGTCCGCGGTCAGGGTGACGGCGTCGGCCGTGAAGCCCTTGCCGCCCGCGCCGCCGTCCGTCTGGTAGCGGAAGCGGAGGTCGACCTTCTTGCCCGCGTAGGCGTCGAGCGGGAAGTTCAGGTTCTTCCAGTCACCCGAGACACCGGTGAGCGACGGGCTGCCGGAGGCGTCGGCCGGGAGGGCCGCGCCGTCGGCGGTGCCGGCGAGGGCGGTCCAGGTGGCGCCGCCGTCCGTGGACACCTCGGTGTAGAGGTAGTCGTAGTCGGCCTCGATGTCCCACCAGCCCTTGAGGGACAGGGCGGCGGACTTCTTGCCCGTCAGGTCGACCGACCGGGTCAGGGTGTTCTTGAGGTCGTCACCCATGTTGCTCCACCACTGGGTGGCGCCCTCGGCCGGCTTGACGACCTCGGTCTTGACCTTCTTCTTGGGCAGCTCGACGACCAGCGCCTGCTTGTCCTTGGTGTTGTACTCCGCCACGCCCAGCTTGTGGGTGGACTTCGTGCCGGCCTTGGCCACGTCGTAGTTCAGCCAGCCCAGCTGCAGCTTGTCCCAGGCAGTCATGTCGCCCGGGAGGTCGCCGATGGAGTCCTGGCCCTTGCCGAGCCAGGAACCGGCCGACATCAGGGACCAGAAGCCGACGCCGTTCTCGCCGCCACCGGAGGTGTCGTAGAGGTCGGGCAGGCCCAGGTCGTGGCCGTACTCGTGCGCGAAGACGCCGAGGCCGCCGTTCTCGGGCTGCATCGTGTAGTCGCCGACCCAGATGCCGGTGCTGCCGATCTGGGTGCCGCCGGCCTTGTTGTTGTCCGGGCCGGTCTTGCCCGCCGCGGTGCCGTAGGCGTACCAGCGGTGCGCCCACAGCGCGGTCGTGCCCTGCACGCCGCCACCGGCCGACTCGTCCTCGCCCGCGTGGACGATCTGGAAGTGGTCGATGTAGCCGTCGGGCTCGTTGAAGTTGCCGTCGCCGTCGAAGTCGTAGCGGTCCCACTGGTCGTACTGGGACAGCTGCGCCTTGATCTGCGCGTCGGTCTTGCCGGCCTTCTTCTGGGCCTCCGACCATGCGGTGACGCCGTCCTTGACGGTGTCCCACACGTTGGAGCAGTTGGTCTGGCCGCAGTAGTTGGAGCCGTAACGGCCCTCGTTGTACGGGACCTTGACCCAGTCGGCGACCTCGCCCTCGACCGAGTAACGGCCCGAGGAGGTCTTCTCGTAGTAGGTCTTCAGCGAGTCCTTGCCCTGACCCGTGGCGAAGTACAGGTCCTGGAAGTACTCACGGCTGAAGTCCTTGCGCCAGGCGGTGCTGTTGTCCTTGGCGCGGTCCGGCTGGGCGATCGTGTTGTGCAGCGGACCGGGGGTACCGCCGTACTTGGGGACCTCGGGCTTGGGGCCCGGGCCGTCCGGGTCGAACATGGTCGTGTTGTCGACCTGGTCGCCGAACTCGACGAGGATCGTGAAGATCTTGTCGGTCTTCTCGCGGCCGAGCTCGACGTACTTCTTGTCGTCCAGCTTGACGACCTTGGAGGCGCCGCGCTGCTCGACGCCCTTCTTGCCCTGGAGCACCTGGTCCAGAGCGGCCTTGCGCTGCTGGGCCTGCTGCTCGCTGAACGGGCCCTTGAGGTCGTGCTCGACGACCTTGGCGGGAGCGGTCGGGTCCTGCCGGTCGGCCGCCGGAGCGGCCTGGTTCTTGCCCTCGGCCTGGGCCGCGGTGACGGTGAAGAAGGTGGCGCTTGTCGCACAAGCGGCCATGGTCACGGTGACGGCGGCAGCACGTATCGCACGCCGTCTGGCGGAATTGCTGGTCACTTGATGTCGTTCCCCTCCCGCGGCCGCAACGTTGGTCGGAACTTCTCCATAGGAGCGGGGGGTTCCGCGCGGCGCGCGTCTCAAGTGACGACATTTGACCGGAGGGAAGCAAGAAAAGACAGACCTTGACTTGACCCTTACAACTGCACTATGCGGTCAGGGAGTTCCGCTATCCGGACGTTCCGCAGCCATACGGGGCGAACGGCGCTTCACGACCCCGCTGACGGTCCGTCCCGTCCCCCTTTCTCCCCCCGGCATCGCCCGGAAAATGATGCCGTGCGCCCCCTGTGCTCCGGCACCGTGTGTTAGGTCACGCATACCGGCGGTCCGGCTCGGGCATCCCGTCGTAGAGTCACTTGACACGCGAACCGGTCGAGCCGACTCCCCCTCCACTCCTGAGGACGGATATCGCCATGCCGCGACCGACTGCCGCACAGCTCGCGTACGGGTCCGCCACGGTCGTCGTGTCGACGATCGCCATGCTGCTGCTCTCGCAGACGACCACCGGCCTCGGCGTCGCGGTCATCTCCGCCGCGGCGCTCGCCCTGGGTCTGCTCGTCGCCCTCACCGTGCCCCTCCCGCGGCGCCGCGGCCGCCATGCGGCCCGTACGGGCGCCCCCGCGGCCGCCGGAGCCCCCGCGGCCCGGGAGGGCGCGACCGGAGCCGCCCGGGTGCCCGAGCCCCGGACGGCCACGGCCGAACACCCCGTCCACCACTGACGGACCGCGCCCGACACGGCGCGGGCGGCCTCCCCGGAGGGAGACCGCCCGCGTTGCGCTGCGCGATGCCCGCGCCCGGCGCCTAGGTGGTGGCCCGGACCACGACCGTCTTGGCCACCTTGTCGTGCAGGCCCTGCTTGTACGGCTTGTCGACCAGGATCGAGACGATCAGTGCGATCGGCCACAGGCAGGCGCAGCAGAGCAGCGTCGGCAGCCAGAGGACCGCGGCCCGGGTGAGCGAGGCGCTGGAGTTCGGCACGGTGCCGTCGTTGAGCATCGCGACGCGCAGGCCCATGGCCTTCTTGCCGACCGTCTGGCCGTTCTTCTTGGTGAACCACCAGTCGTAGCCGACGTACGCGACGATCGAGATCAGGGTCATCACCAGGCCGCTGCCGCTGTAGGACCTGGTGACGACCTCGCTGACGTCCTCGCCCTGGTCCGTGTCGAAGCGGTAGCGGTTCGTCCCGAAGGCCAGCTGGATGAGTGCCAGCGGGATCGCGATGATCACGACGTCGATGATGCGCGCGAGGAGCCGCTTGCCGAAGTCGGCGAGCGGGGGCATCCCGGCGAGCGGGTCGGGCATGCCGTAGCCGCCGCTCCCGCCGTACGGGTCCCCGCCGCCGTACGGGGGCGGCGGTGGCGGGTATCCCCCGCCACCACCCGGGCCTCCGGGCGGGGGCGGCGGCGCACCACCGCTTCCGGGGGGCGGCGAGCCGTACGGCGAACCGCCCGACGGAGGCGTCGGTTCCTGGGGCTTCTTGAGGAACGGGTCGTCCTCGGGCGGCTGGCCCGGCGGCGGCTGGTCGGTACTCATGGCCCGAGTCGAACCCGGCTCCGGCAGCCCCGCAACGGGACCGCGTCCATTCGGGGGGAGGGTCGGTTCCGGAGGCGGCGGGGCGCCCTCAGCGGGCCACGTACGTCCTCGCCGCCTTGTCGTGCCAGGCCTGCCGACGCGGGCGGTCCACAAGGCACCAGAGGCTGCCCGGAATGCCGAGGAGGGCGTACACCAGCCAGCGGCGCAGGGCCGCGCCGAAGGTGGGCGGGCTCAGGGTGGCGGTCGCCAGGACCCGGACGCCCAGCAGCTTCTTGCCCGGGGTGCGGCCCCAGCGGGCGGTGGGCAGCGCCTCGTACAGGACCCCGAAGAGGAGGACCGCGCCGAGGACCAGGCCCAACTGGCCGGCGATGGTCGCGTCGAGGAGCCAGACGGTGGTGGTGCGGCCGCTCACCCGGGCGGCGTCCACCTTGGCCTCGACGTGGGCGGTGGCCGCGGGCAGGAGGGGCCGGGCGACGGCGGCCGCGACGGCGGCGAGGACGAGGGAGTCCAGGGCGCGGGCCACGGCGCGGCGCACCAGCCCGGCGGGGCGCACGGCCCGTTCGGCCATGCGCTCGAACACCTCCCGGGGCGTACGGGCCCCCGCGGGCCGGGAGCCGGAGTCGCCCGGGCGGGCCTCCTCGGGCGCGCGCGGCTCGGGCGTCCGCGGGCGGGGCTCGGCGGCGATCCTCGGGCGCACTCCGGCGGGACGCGGGGCCCACACCTCGGGCCGGTCGGCGGCCGGGGCTTCGGGGGCGGGGGCGGACGCGGGGGCGGGCGCTGCCGCGCGGGTCCGGGACGGCGCGGGCGCCGGTGCGGGGGCCGGTGCGGGCGCCGGTGCGGGCGCAGGTGCGGGGGCGGCGGCGACCGCCTCGGGCCACGAGGAGGTGAGCCCGGACCCGCCGGCTCCGGGGGCGTCGGGCCACGCCGGGGCCTGGGCCGGGGCCTGGGCCGGAGCCTGGGCCGGAGCCGGGTTCTGGGCGGCCGGGGAGCGCACGGACAGGATCCCCGCGGAGGCCTGCTCGGGACGTCTCGCAGTGGCCGCGGCGGGGGCGGCCGCGGCGGCCGCCGTACGGGCCAGGGAGATCCCCGCCGACCGCGGAGCGCCTTCCGCAACCGGTTCGGCAGCCGGTTCCGGTTCGGCTTCCGCTTCGGGTTCCGGATCCGGTGTGCTGCCCCACGACACCCGGTGGTCCCGGGGCCCGCCGAAGCCGGCCTGGTGCACGGGGTCGGCCTGCCACACCACGGGCTCTGCGGCCGCCTCGGCAACGGGCGCGGGGGCGGGAGCCGGAGCGGGGGCAGGGACATGGGCGGGTGCAGGTGCAGGTGCAGGTGCAGGTGCCGGTGCAGGCGCGGGCTCCGGGAGCGCCTCGGTCATGGAGGTCTCGTCCAGGAACACCGGCCCGGTCTCGTCCGCGCGCGGCGCGTGCCCCACACGGGCCGCGGGGGCCGCGGGGGCGGCCGGCGTGGCGACGGGAGCGGGCGCGGCGGGTGCCGGTTGCGGGGCAGGGCGGCTCGTACCCGGAACCCAGGCCGCGCCGTTCCAGTAGCGGATGTACCCCGGGATGGACGGATCCGGGTAGTAGCCCTCGCGGGCCGCGTGCTCGCCGTCACCAGGGGAGGCCGTCATGTCCCCAACTCCGATCGTGGCTTGAGGCTTGTGCAAGGGAGGACCATAGCCAAGAACCACCCCCCGGCAGGTCCGGTAACGGGAGAATCCAAGCAAACGAGCGAACGACACCCTGCACGACGGTTTTCGGTCAGCCGAAAGAAATCGGCCAATCTCCGGTTCGCTTCCGGAAGTCGCGTCATACCCCGGCACACCGGTGCTCTCTCCGGGTGTGGGGCGCCGTCCGGCCCCGCACACCGAACCGAAGTGAGGCCGTCATGCACCACCCCGTCATCGAGCGCGAGCTGGAACTGAAGCTGGTCCTGTCCCCCGAGCGCAGCATCCCCGTCCCCGCGCGGCTCCTCTACCTCACGGACGACCCGTACGCCGTGCACATCACCTTCCACACCGGCTCCCACACGCCCGTCAACTGGACCTTCGCCCGCGAACTGCTCGTCGAGGGCGTGTTCCGCCCCTGCGGTCACGGCGACGTCCGGATCTGGCCCACCAAGGTCGACAACAAGGCCGTGCTCTGCATGGCGCTCACCTCCCCCGACGGCGACGCCCTCCTGGAGGCGCCCGCGGCCTCCGTGTCGGCCTGGCTGGAACGCACCCTGCGCGTCGTCCCGCCCGGCACCGAGGCCGAACGGCTCGGCCTGGACGCCGCGCTGGCCGAGCTGCTCACCCCGACCCCGGCCGACGACCTGTGGCTGCGCGGCCCGTGGCCGTCGGACGAATCGGCGGACGGGGAGCTGTGATGCCGGGCGACCGCACGCCCGGCCGCCCCGCGCGGGACGCGTCAGAAGAGCTTGCCCGGGTTGAGCAGCCCCAGGGGGTCGAAGGCCTGCTTGACGGCCCGCTGCATCTCCATGCCCACCGGGCCGAGTTCGCGGGCCAGCCACTCCTTCTTCAGCACGCCGACCCCGTGCTCGCCGGTGATGGTCCCGCCCAGGGAGAGGCCGAGCGCCATGATCTCGCCGAAGGACTCGCGGGCCCGCCGCGTCTCGTCCTCGTCCGCGGGGTCGAAGCAGACGATCGGGTGGGTGTTGCCGTCCCCGGCGTGCGCGCAGACGCCGATGAGCAGGTTCTGGGCGCGGGCGATGGCGGCCGTCCCGTCCAGCATCTCGCCGAGCCGCGAGCGCGGTACGCACACGTCGTCGATCATCGTCGCGGGCCGCAGCGCCTCCAGCGCCGGGAAGGACATCCGCCGCGCCTGCAGCAGCAGTTCGGACTCCGCCTCGTCCTCGGCGGGCACGACGGCGGTGGCCCCGGCGGCCGTGCACAGCTCCCCGACGGCCGCGAGGTCCTCGGGGGCGTGCGGGGTGTCGAAGGCGGCCAGCAGCAGGGCCTCCGTGGACTCCGGGAGCCCCATCTTCCCGAGCCGGTTGACGGCGTGGACGGTCGTACGGTCCATCAGCTCCAGCAGCGAGGGGGTCAGGCCCGCCTCCATGACGGCGCACACGGCCTCGCAGGCGGCCGCGACGGAGGGGAACTCGGCGGCCAGCGCCAGCTGCCGGGGCGGCGCCGGACGCAGGGCGAGGACGGCCTGGACCACGACGCCCAGGCTGCCCTCGGAGCCCACGAACAGCCGGGTGAGGTCGTAGCCGGCCACGCCCTTGGCCGTACGCCGGCCCGTGCGCAGCAGCCGTCCGTCGGCCAGGACCACGTCGAGGCCGAGCACGTACTCGGCGGTGACCCCGTACTTGACGCAGCACAGCCCGCCCGAGGCGGTGCCGATGTTGCCGCCGATGGTGCACTGCTCCCAGCTGGAGGGGTCGGGCGGGTAGTACAGGCCCTGGCGGGCGACCTCGCGCGAGAGCACGGCGTTCACCACGCCCGGCTCGACCACCGCGATCCGGTCGACGGCGCTGATCTCCAGGATCCGGTCCATCTTGACGAGCGAGAGCACGATGCAGCCGTCGGAGGCGTTGGCGCCGCCCGACAGGCCCGTCCGGGCACCCTGCGGGACCACGGGGACCCGTAGGGCGGTGGCGGTGCGCAGGACGTGCTGGACCTGTTCCACGGTCCGGGGCAGGACGACGGCGGCCGGGGTTCCGGCGGCGCAGAAGCTGGCCATGTCGGTGGCGTAGGAGGTGGTCACCTGGGGATCGGTGAGCAGGGCCTCGGCGGGGAGCCCTTCCAGCAGGCCGGCCCGTAGACGTGCGAAGAGATCGTCATCCATGGGACCAGCGTGGCACCCGGGGCCATCGGTGTGAACACGCCCGCGCCCCACTTCGGGCACCTCGGCGAACTCTTCATATTGACGCACAGTGACCCCATGGACCGTATCGACGAGGAATCGCAGACGCCGGCGCCGCCCGTGACCTTCACCGGCCGCAAGACGCTCGTGGCGGCCGCGGTCGCCGTGGTCCTGATCGCCGGGGCCCTGCTGATCCGGCCCGCCAGGACCGATGACGACGCCCGCCCGCCCCGGCCGAGCGAGCGCGCCGCCTCCGCCGTGGGGATGGGCGCACCCGCGGCGGTGGTGGACCTGAAGGCGCTGGTCACGGACCGGGAGAAGTGGCTGGCGGCGCATCCGGACGACGAGGCCTCGTGGGCCGTCCTCGGCTCCGCCTACCTCGAACAGGCGCGGCGCACGGCCGATTCGGGCTGGTTCCCCAGGGCGGAGAAGGCCCTGAAACGGTCGCTGGAGGCACGACCGGCCGAGAAGGGCAACCTCGACGCGATGACGGCCATGGGCGCGCTGGCCAACGCCCGGCGGGACTTCGGTACGGCCCGCAAGTGGGGCGAGCTCGTACGGGCGCAGGCGCCCAAGCGGTGGACGGCGTACCCGGTGCTGGTGGACGCGTACACCGGGCTCGGCGACTACAAGGGCGCGCAGAAGGCGATGGAGCTGCTGATGGAGATGCGGCCGGGCCTGGTCGCGTACGTCAGGGCCTCGCAGGTCTACCGGGACCGCGGTTGGCGCGAGGACGCGGTGATGGCGATGGAGCACGCGGCGGGTGCGGCGAAGGCCCCGGCGGAGAAGGCGTACGCGCTGTTCCGGCTCGGGGAGCTGTCCTGGGAGCGGGGCGACCCGGCGGAGGCCCTGCGGCAGTACGAGGGCGCGCTGCGCACGGATCCGGCGCAGGCGGAGGCCCTCGGCGGGCGGGCCCGCGCGCTGGCGGCGCTGGGGCGCGGCGGTGAGGCGGTACGGGACTACCGGATGGCGCTGGGACGTACCCCGGTGCCGCAGCTGGCGCGGGAGCTGGGCGAACTGCTGGACTCGCTCGGCCGGGGCCAGGAGGCGCGCGCCCAGTACGGGACGCTGGCCATGATGGCGGCCCGGGACGGCCGCAACGGGGTGGACGACGACGTGGTCCTCGGCCTGTACGAGGCGGACCACGGCGATGCGACGGCGGCGGTCCGGCGGCTGTCGCAGGAGTGGTCGCGGCACAAGAGCGTGCAGGTCGCGGACGCGCTGGGGTGGGCGCTGCACCAGGCCGGCGAGGACGAGGCGGCGTTGGAGTACGCGAAGAAGGCCACGGAACCGGGCCTGCGGAGCGCGGAGTTCGCCTTCCACCGGGCGATGATCGAGCGCGGCCTCGGCGACGAGGCGGCGGCCCGCCGCCACCTGGAGGAGGCCATGCGGACGAACCCGTACTTCTCGCCGCTGCGCGGGCCGCTGGCGAAGGAGGCCCTGGCGGCGATCGCCGCGCCGCCGCCGGGGGGCCCGGAGAACATCCGGCCGACGGCCCCGTGGGTGGAACCGGAGCTCCCGAAGGCGGCCAAACCGACGCCCACGCCGAAGCCGTCGGGGCGCTGAATCCCGGCCCCGCCGGCGTGTGGGCGCGGGGGTTCGGGGGTCCGGGGGCGGCGCCCCCGGGAAACACGGCGGCGCCGCACCCGTGGGAACGGGTGCGGCGCCGAGGCCCCCCTCGGGCCGAGCCGGAGGCTAGAGGTTGCCGCGCTTGTCCTGCTCGCGCTCGATCGCCTCGAACAGGGCCTTGAAGTTGCCCTTGCCGAAGCCCATCGAGCCGTGCCGCTCGATGATCTCGAAGAAGACCGTCGGGCGGTCCTGCACCGGCTTGGTGAAGATCTGCAGCAGGTAGCCGTCCTCGTCGCGGTCCGCGAGGATCTTCAGCTGGCGCAGCTCGTCGATCGGCACGCGGGTGTCGCCGACCCACTCGCCGAGGGTGTCGTAGTACGTGTCCGGGACGGACAGGAACTGGACGCCCGCCGCGCGCATCGTGCGGACCGTCGCGACGATGTCGTTCGAGGCCAGCGCGATGTGCTGGACACCGGGGCCGTTGTAGAACTCCAGGTACTCGTCGATCTGCGACTTCTTCTTCGCGATCGCCGGCTCGTTGATCGGGAACTTGACCTTCTTGGTGCCGTCCGCGACCACCTTGGACATCAGCGCCGAGTACTCGGTCGCGATGTCGTCGCCCACGAACTCCTTCATGTTCGTGAAGCCCATGACCTTGTTGTAGAACGCGACCCACTCGTTCATCCGGCCGAGCTCGACGTTGCCGACGCAGTGGTCGATGGCCTGGAAGGTCCGCTTCGCCGGGGGCTCGACGATCGGGTCGGCGGCCACGTAGCCCGGCAGGTACGGGCCGGTGTAGTCGCCGCGCTCGACCAGCGTGTGGCGGGTCTGGCCGTAGGTCGCGATGGCGGCCAGTACGACCGTGCCGTGCTCGTCCTTGACCTCGTACGGCTCGTCCAGACCGCGGGCGCCCTGCTCGACGGCGTACGCGTACGCCGCGCGGACGTCCGGGACCTCGATGGCGAGGTCGATCACGCCGTCGCCGTGCTCGGCCACGTGCTCGTCGAGGAAGCGGCCGTGGTCGGTCGTCGCCTTGATGACCGAGGTCAGCACGAAGCGCGCGGAGCCGTTGGTCAGGACGTAGCTGGCCGTCTCGCGCGAGCCGGTCTCCGGTCCGGAGTAGGCCACGAGCTTCATGCCGAAGGCGGTCGAGTAGTAGTGCGCGGACTGCTTGGCGTTGCCGACGGCGAAGACGACCGCGTCCATGCCCTTCACCGGGAAGGGGTCTGCCTCACGCGCGGTGTGCGGGGTGGTGTCGAGGGTCTCAGTCATGACCGCAGAGTCCCGCCGATCCACAAGCTGCGCAATAGTTTCCTGTTTGGCTGTACAAACTGCCCAGGATGACCGCAGGCTGGTTGAAACATCTGTGCACTATGACCACCAGCGAGCACGCGTGGGCACTCGGAGGCATCCATGGGCATCGACGAACTCGACGGCCGGCTCATCGTCCTGCTCGCCCGCGAGCCGCGGATCGGGGTCCTGGAGGCCTCGCGCAGGCTCGGCGTGGCCCGCGGGACGGTGCAGGCACGTCTGGACCGGCTCCAGTCGAACGGGGTGATCCGCGGGTTCGGCCCGCAGGTCGACCCGACGGCCCTCGGCTATCCGGTGACCGCCTTCGCGACCCTGGAGATCAAGCAGGGGCAGGGTGCGGATGTACGGGCGCACCTGAACGGGGTGCCGGAGGTACTGGAGCTGCACACCACGACCGGGCACGGGGACATGCTGTGCCGGCTGGTGGCCCGGTCCAACGCCGACCTCCAGCGGGTGATCGACCGCGTCGTCGGCTTCGAGGGGATCGTGCGGGCGTCGACGGCGATCGTCATGGAGAACCCGGTACCGCTGCGGATCATCCCGCTGGTGGAGCAGGCGGCGGAGGACGACACCCGGGCCTGACATCCAAAGAAGGCGTTGCAAAGAAACCCTTGCACAGAAGTCTTTGCAACTCTATCGTCGAGCCATGCCCGAGAAGCCCGAGCCCGCAGGGCCCCCAGAGCCCAACGTCCGCACGCTCGACGCCCGTTCACTGCGCGGCCTCGCCCACCCCCTGCGCATCCGGCTGCTGGCCGCCCTGCGCCACGACGGCCCCGCGACCGCCTCCCGACTGGCCGACCGGCTCGGGGAGTCGAGCGGCGCCACCAGCTACCACCTGCGCCAGCTCGCGGCCCACGGGTTCGTCGAGGACGCGCCCGAGCACGGCAAGGGCCGCGAGCGCTGGTGGCGGGCCGTGTACGACGGCACGGCGTTCGACGAGACGCTGACGCTCGACGAGGACCCGGCCGTGCGCGGTGCGGCGGACCTCTTCCTCCACGAGATCGCGACGATCCACACGCAGGAGCTGAGCACCTGGCTCGGCAACGCCCACAGCTGGCCCCGGGAGTGGCGGCGCGGCTCGGACATGAGCGACTTCACCCTGCACCTGACCGCCGGGCAGAGCCTCGAACTGATCCACAGGATGCACGACCTGATCAACAGCTATCGCGACCTGCCGGCCTCGGAGGGCACGAAGGCGGTCCGCCTCCACACGCACGCCTTCCCGCGCGAGTCGGCCGGGTAGCGGCCCCGCCGCACCCGCCTTCCCCTCCCTCCCTCCCTCCCTCCCCCCATCCATCCATCCGAGGAGTCCTGCTGTGCACGCCTTAACACCGGACGGGCCGCCGCGCGCGGAGCGCCGTACGGACAAGCGCCCACTGGTCGGCGTACTGGCCGCCAACACCGTCTCCATAGCCGGGAGTTCACTCACCCTCATCGGCGTCCCGTGGTTCGTGCTGCAGACCACGGGCAGCGCCGGCCGGGCCGGGGTCGTCGCCTTCTGCGCCACCCTGCCGGTCATCGTGGCCGCCCTGGTCGGCGGACCGGTCATCGACCGGATCGGCCGCCGCCGGGTCTCGGTCGCCTCCGACCTGATCAGCGGAGTGTCGGTCGGCGCGATCCCGCTGCTGCACTACGCCGGCGTGCTGGACTTCTGGATGCTGTGCGCGCTGATGGCCGTCGGCGGCCTCGTGCACACCCCGGGCCTGACCGCCCGCGCCGTGCTCCTGCCGAATCTCGCCGAGCACGCCGGCACCACCATCACCCGGGCCGCCGGCCTCTACGACGCGGTCTCGCGCGGCGCCCGGATGACCGGGGCCGCGGTGGCCGGCCTGCTCATCGCCGTGTTCGGCGCCGAGACCGTCCTGCTGCTGGACGCCGCGACCTTCGGGGCGTCGGCGCTGCTGGTCACCGCCTTCCTGCGCGGGGTCCCGGCCGCCGAACCGCAGCGCACCGCCGGGAAGGTGTCCCTCAAGGCGTACCGCGCCGAACTCGCCGAGGGCTGGGCCTTCATGGTCCGCACCCGGCTGCTGCTGGGCGTCACGGTGATGGTGATGATGACCAACGGCCTGGACCAGGGATGGTCCTCGGTCCTGCTGCCGGTGCACGGCCGGGAGTCCCTCGGCGGCGCCACCGCGATCGGCCTGATGATCTCCCTCTTCGGCGGCTTCGCACTGCTCGGCGCCCTGCTCTACGGCATGTGGGGCGAACGCTTCCCGCGCCGGGCGGTCTTCACGGCGGCCTTCCTGCTCTCCGGGGCCACCCGGTACGTGGTGGCCGCCGTCACCGACACGACCCTGCCGCTCGCCGTCACCATGGCGCTGGCCGGCCTGGGCGCGGGCATGCTCAACCCGATCCTGACCACGGTCATGTACGAGCAGGTGCCGGAGGCGCTGCGCAGCCGCGTCTCGGGGGTGGCCACGGCGGGCTGCGAGCTGACCATGCCGCTGGGCGGGCTCGCGGCGGGTCTGCTGGTCGACGGGTTCGGGGTCGCCACGGCGCTGCTGCTGTTCGGCGGCACGTACCTGCTGACGACGCTCTCCCCGATGGTCTTCCCGGCCTGGCGCGGACTGGACGCGGCCCCGGAGCCGGAGCCGGCCGTCAGCAGCTCGGGACGGCCTCTCCCCGGTTCAGTGCGCGAAGGGAGTTCACCGCATCCGTCAGCGAAGTGACGGGGACGAGCCGCAGCCCCTCGGGCAGCTCCGACTGCGCGTCCGCGCACTCGGCCTTCGGTACGAGGAACACGCTCGCCCCGTCGCGCCGCGCGGCCTGGGTCTTCAGGGCCACCCCGCCGACCGCGCCGACCTGGCCGTCGGCGGTGATGGTGCCCGTACCGGCGATGGTGCGACCGCCGGTGAGATCGCCGCCGCTGCCGTCGCCGTCGAGCTTGTCGACGATGCCGAGGGAGAAGAGCAGCCCGGCGCTCGGGCCGCCGACGTCGGCGAGGTTGAGATCGACCTTCACGTCCTTGGGGTCCTTGTGGAGATAGCCGAGGGCCGCGTCGGCGGCGGCCGACTGCGACTTGGCCATTTCCTCCAGGTTGTGCTTCTCGATCTCCTCGTCGCTTCCGCCCGAGGAGTAGACGGCCTCCCTGGGCATGACCGCCTGATCCGTCTTGAACCAGTGCCCGACGAGCTCGTGCAGCTTCATGGACGAGGACGGACCGGTGGCCCGGATGGTGGTCATCCGCAGTTCGCCCTTGGTGTCCCGGACCGGGGCCCCGGTGACACTGATGACCGGCTTGCCCTGGTCCGAGCCCAGAACGTCGGCCGTGAGCCCGGGAATGGCGACCACGAAGGGCAGCGGCGCGAAGGCCGCCGCGACGAACAGCCCGAGCACGGGCACGGCGCAGACGGCCAGGGCGGCGGGACGCGGCAGACGTGTGAGGCGTGAGAGCACCGGCCCAATCTATCCGCCCGCCTCGACCAACCCCGCCGGGCCACCCTCCAGCCCCGCCGGCGTTCGAGGCGCACCCACCCAGCCCCGCCGGCGTTCGAGGCGCTCTCGCAGCCCCGCCGGCGTTCGAGGCGCACCCACCCAGCCTCGCCGGCGTTCGAGGCGCGGGGGTCCGGGGGCAGCGCCCCCGGCAACGGCGCCGCACCCGGCATCGGACCGACCGTCGGGCCCGCGGCTCGGCGCACGGCCCGCGGCTCGGCGCACGGCTCAGCGAAGGGCGTCGGCGACCTCGCGCGCCGCGTCGACCACCCGCGGCCCCACCCGCTCCGGCACCGCATCCGCCAGCATGACGACGCCGACGCTGCCCTCCAGCCCGGTGACGCCCACGAGAGGCGCGGCAGCGCCACTGGCGCCCGCTTCCAGCTCCCCGTGGGTCAGCGTGTACCCCGGCTCGATGAGGGAGCCCTGACGGGCTGCCAGGATGGCCCGCCCGGCGGCCCCGCGGTCCAGCGGGTGACGGAAGCCGGCCCGGTAGGCCACGTGGTAGTCCGTCCAGGTCGGCTCCACGACGGCGACGGCGAGCGCCTCGGTGCCGTCGACGAGGGTCAGGTGCGCGGTGGCACCTATGTCCTCGGCGAGGGACCGCAGCGCGGGCAGGGCGGCCTCGCGTACGAGCGGATGGACCTGTCGGCCCAGCCGCAGCACTCCGAGGCCGACCCGGGCCCGGCCGCCGAGGTCGCGGCGGACCAGGGCGTGCTGTTCGAGGGTCGCGAGGAGCCGGTAGACCACGGTGCGGTTCACACCGAGGCGGTTGGAGAGCTCGGTGACGGTCAGACCGTGGTCGGTGTCGGCGAGCAGTTTGAGGACTCTGAGCCCTCTGTCGAGAGTCTGGGAGGTTTCCGCGGTCACGACGCCTCTCCCTCTTTCGGTGAGCGGCGGTGACTCTCGGGGCGGCACGTCGCCGGTCCCGCGGCGACGCACGGAGAGGCCGCCGGTAGCGGCCATTGCACCGGCTGCGCTCCCGCGGCGGCGCTGCCACGGTGCGTTTGATGCGGGGACAGTAGCGAGCAGGTTCGCTCAGCGGAAGGGCTCGTCCAGAATCCGGGCGCGTGCTACCTGTTTGTGCCGTTTCCTGATCGACCTCGGTGTCGTTTCGTGACCTCGGTTGCCACCCGCCCGACGTCGGCGTCGATGGCGAAACGAACGAGGTCTTCGATCCCGAGCTTCGGATGAAGCTCGGCAAGGACACCGGCAGAGAGGGGACGGGGTACGTGCGGACCTCCGCACGTACCCCGTCCCCTCTTCTCTTCCGTTCCTCCGGATGGACTCACCGCATACGGGTGGCCCACTCCTGCACCTTCTTGATCCGCTCGCGCAGCTGCCCCGCCGTCGCCTCGGCGCTCGGCGGACCGCCGCACACCCGGCGCAGCTCCGTGTGGATCACCCCGTGCGGCTTGCCGCTCTGGTGGACGTACGCGCCCACCATCGTGTTCAGCGACTTCCGCAGTTCCAGCAGCTCCTTGTGCGAGACCACGGGCCGCCGGTCGGCCGGCAGCTCCAGCAGGTCCGCCTCCGCGTCCGGCTTGCGCCTGCTGTGCGCGATCTGGCGCGACTGCCGCTTCTGCAGCAGCATCTGCACCTGGTCCGGCTCCAGCAGCCCGGGGATACCGAGGTAGTCCTGCTCCTCCTCGCTGCCGGGGTGCGCCTGCATGCCGAACTCGGCGCCGTCGTAGAGGACCCGGTCGAAGACCGCGTCGGACTCCAGCGCCTCGAAGGACATCTGCTCGTCCTCGCCGGTGTCCTCGTCCTCCTGCTTGTTCGCCTCGTCCATTTCCTTCTCGGACTCGGCGTACGGATCCTCCTCGCCCTGCTTCTTCGGCTTGTCGAGGACGTGGTCGCGCTCGACCTCCATCTCGTTCGCGAAGCCGAGGAGGTAGGGAATGGTCGGAAGGAACACGGAAGCGGTCTCGCCGCGCCTGCGCGAACGCACGAAACGCCCGACGGCCTGCGCGAAGAACAGGGGCGTCGAGATGGTGGTGGCGTAGACGCCCACCGCGAGGCGCGGTACGTCGACGCCCTCGGACACCATGCGGACCGCGACCATCCAGCGGCTGCCGTCCTCGCTGAACTCGTCGATCCGCTTCGACGCGCCGGTGTCGTCGGACAGCACCACGGTCGCCTTGCTGCCCGTGATCTCCCGGAGCAGCTTGGCGTAGGCGCGCGCCGAGTCCTGGTCGGAGGCGATGACGAGGCCACCGGCGTCCGGAATGCCCTTGCGGACCTCCGTCAGCCGCTGGTCGGCGGCGCGCAGCACGTTCGGCATCCAGTCGCCGCGCGGGTCCAGCGCGGTGCGCCAGGCCTGGGAGATGGCGTCCTTGGTCATCGGCTCGCCGAGCCGGGCGGCGATCTCGTCGCCCGCCTTGGTCCGCCAGCGCATGTTGCCGCTGTAGGAGAGGAAGATGACCGGCCGGACGACGCCGTCGCCGAGCGCGTTCCCGTAGCCGTAGGTGTAGTCGGCGGAAGACCGCCGGATCCCGTCGTTCCCCTCTTCGTAGGTCACGAAGGGAATGGGATTGGTGTCGGACCGGAAGGGCGTACCGGTCAGGGCCAGGCGCCGGGTGGCCGGGTCGAAGGCCTCCAGGCAGGCCTCGCCCCAGGACTTCGAGTCACCGGCGTGGTGGATCTCGTCGAGGATGACGAGGGTCTTGCGCTGCTCGCAGCGGTTGCGGTGCAGCATCGGCCGCACGCCGACACCGGCGTAGGTGACGGCGACCCCGTGGTAGTCCTTGCTGAGCGGTCCGGCGGAGTACTCGGGGTCGAGCCGGATACCTATCCGCGCCGCCGCTTCGGCCCACTGCTTCTTCAGGTGCTCGGTCGGCGCGACGACGGTCACCTGCTGCACGATGTGGTGGTGCAGCAGCCAGGAGGCGAGGGTGAGCGCGAAGGTGGTCTTGCCGGCGCCGGGCGTGGCGACCGCGAGGAAGTCCCGCGGCTGGTTCTGGATGTAGCGGTCGAGCGCCCCCTGCTGCCAGGCACGCAGCTTGTTGGCGGTACCCCAGGGGGCACGGCCGGGGAAGGCGGGTGAGAGATGGTGGGAGGCGGTAGTAGTCACGGTCTCCGGTTCGTGCTCTCGGCGTATCTGGTACGGGTGGCAGGCAGTCGTACGTAGGACAACCGGGCCACCCTACCGGCCCGGGCCCGCCCCTCGCGGAGGGACAGGCCCGTGACCTCGGCGGGTGCGGCGAGCGTCACACCGCTTCGCACAACGCCCGCAGTCGGCGGGCGATCCGCGCGACGTCCGGCTCGTGTCCGGCGGCCACATCGATGACCAGCGCGTACGCGGCCTCCTGGTCCGCGTCGCCCGGGTCGGTCCCGTTCACGGCGAGGAAGGTCGCCGCGGCGAGCCAGGCGGTGCGCTTGTTCCCGTCGACCAGCGGGTGGTTCGTCGCGATGCCGTGCAGCAACGCGGCGGCCTGCTCGTACGGATCCTCGTACGCCGGAGTCCCGAACATGCGCGCGCGGGGCCGGTGCACCGCCGACTCCAGCAGCCCGGGGGCGCGCAGTTCGACGGGCTGGTCCTGGGCCAGGCAGGCGTGCCGGGCCAGGTCGAGGACCTCGGCGAGCGTGAGGTGCCGCACCGGGGCGGCGGCGGCGCTCATTCGCCGAGCCGCTTCAGCAGGGGCGCGTGCCGCAGCGCGAGCCGCAGCGCCTCCGCCCCGACCCGGTCCCGCTCGGCCCGCAGCCGCGCACGTACGGCGTCCAGCGCCAGCTCCTCGGGCGTTCGGCCGGTGGCGTCGGCCAGGTCGGCGCATTCCGTGCGCTCGGCGGCGGACAGCCGGATGATCAGCTCGTTCATGACGGGAACGGTAGCGACGCGGTCGGCGGTGACGCAGCCCTTTTCCCGCGGCACCCGAACGCCCCGGCGCTCAGGCGTCCGCCCCGCCGCTCACGCGCCGGCACTCACGCGTCGGCACTCACGCGTCGGCGGGCTCCAGCCGGGTCGCGGCCCAGGCGCCCACCAGCGCCACGCAGGCCATCGGCAGGAACACCACGGCGAACGCGGCCGGGTGCGAGGCCGACGCCCCGTCCGTCAGGGCGTGGGAGGCACCGACGGCGCCACCGCCCAGCGCGGCGAAGGCGGCGCCACCGCCGGCCAGCAGCACCACGTTCGCCAGCGCGTCGGAGATCTGCAGCGCGGCCGAGTTGGACCCCACCTCATCCGGCGCCGACAGCTGGAGCAGCAGCACGCTCGTGGAGCCGATCACCAGGCCCATGCCCAGGCAGCCCACCGCCCAGGCCAGCGCCAGCGTCCACACCGGCACCGACTCGATCAGCACGGCGGGCGCCGCGGCGATGGCCAGCGCCACCATCACCATCCCGCCCACCATCAGCCGTTCCCGGTACGGCGCCATCCGCCCCTTGGACTGCACCCAGGAGCCGCCCGCCCAGGTGAGCCCGCCCAGCGCGAGCGAGAACCCGGCCAGCGTCGGGCTCAGCCCCCGCTGGGTGACCAGCATCAGCGGTACGAAGCTCTCCGCCGCGATGAACGACCCGGCGGCCACCCCGCGCAGCAGCACCACGGACGGCAGCCCGCGCCGCGCCCGGTAGGTCCCGCGCGGCAGCAGCCCCAGCACGGCGGGCACCAGCAGGGCGGCGCCGGCGATGCCCGGCACGATCGAGAGCCACCGCGGGTCCTGGGCGGCGTACTGGAGCAGCCCGGCCCCCACCGAGATGCCGAGGGCCAGCCGGATCCGCCGCCGGTCGAAGGCCACGGGCGGGGCGTCGGGGTCGACGGGCCCGGACGCGGTCCGCCGTATCGCGGGCAGCGCCACCACGAGCGGGACCACGACCAGCGCCGGTATCCCGAGGAACACCCACCGCCACCCGAGGTGCTCGGTGACCGTCCCGGAAGCCAGCGGCCCGACGATGGAGGGGACCACCCAGCTCGCGGCGAAGGCGGCCATGATCGCGGGCCGCAGCCGCTCCTCGTAGGCCCGGCTGACGACGACGTACAGGGCGACGATGACCAGCCCGCCCCCGAAGCCCTGCACGGCCCGGCCGAGCACGAACACCCACATGACGCCGGCGGTCCCGGAGACCACGAGCCCGGAGGCGAAGGCTGCGATCCCGACGGTCAGGGGCCGCAGCGGCCCCTGCCGGTCGGCCCACTGGCCGGCCAGGACCATGCCGAAGAGGCTGGTGGTGAAGTAGGCGGAGAAGGCGAAGGCGTAGAGCCCGACCCCGTCGAGCTCGCGGGCGGCGACGGGCATGGCCGTACCGACGGCGGTGGCCTCGAAGGCGATGAGGAAGACGACGGAGATGACCCCGATGCTGAGCGTCCGGTAGGCGGGCCCGAGAACCCCGCCCCCGGGCAGGGGCGGGGGCGGTGCGGTTCGCTGGGGCACACGGGGTTCAAGGGCGCTCATCGCCCCAGAGTAAGGTGCGTAGCCCTGGAGTGACCCTGTCAATTCGACGGATCCCGCCCTCGGCCGCGAGACCTAGGTCGTCCGACTGTGAACGCGGCATGGCAGTCGCGTTGCACGGCCCGGCAAAACCTTCCCCGCCCCCACGGGCCCCCGTACGGTCGTGCACATCACCACCACACAGCCGTGTGCCCGAGTGGTTGAGGGACTCGCCTGCAAAGCGAGTTACGCCGGTTCGATTCCGGTCACGGCTTCGCGGCGGGCCGCTCAGGGGCAGGCGCACCCCTGAGCGGCCTTCGCCTTTTCCGGCCCGGCTTCGCCCGAGCGACGTACTTCTTCAGCGATTGCGGCGTACGACGACCACGGTCACGGCCCCACCGATCAGCACGCAGGCCCCGAGCCCGAGCGCGATCCAGGGAAGCGAGCTGCCGCTCTTCTTCTCCTCGGCCCGCGCGGCCGGCTTGGACGCCGCGGAGTCGGGCGCCTTGCCGTCCGGGGAGCCGGAGGGGGCCGTGCCGCCGGCTGCGGCCGCGAGGTCGGGCAGCGGGTAGACATCGGCCGGTCCGGGGTCACCGGGATTCTGCAGCGCGACACGGGGCCGGACAATTCCATGGCCGACGTAGTCGTTGCGCCCGGAGCCGTCGGCGGGCTTGCCGGCGGTGTTCAGGAGGACGCGGAGTACCTGGTTGTTGGTCCAGTCGGGGTGGGCGGACCAGAGGAGAGCGGCGGAGGCGGAGGCGAGTCCGGCGGCGTCACTGGTGCCGTGGGTCTTGCACAGCCCCGACTTGCCCTTGCAGGCCGAAACGATGTCGATGCCCGGTGCTGCCAGATCGATCTGCGGTCCGTGCTGCGACTCCTTGGTCGGCTCCCCGTTGGCGTCGACCGCGCCAACACCCACCACTCCAGGAGTCGCCGCAGGGTAGGCGATGAGATTGGTGGAGTCGCCTGTGTTTCCTGCCGCGGCGAAGATCAGCTTTCCTCTCGAGATCGCATACTTCACAGCGGCAGCCCGATCCTGATCTTCCTCAGGCTTACTTGGAATACCCATCGAAATATTGATCACCTTGGCGTCCGAGTCTGCCGCATATCGGATGCCTTCGACCATCGATGGGGTCGATGCCGACTCCATGGAGTCGGGTACTCGGATCGGCAGGATCTTGACTCCAGGTGCAAGGCCGTATGCCCCATCACCACTGGGGTGCTTTCCGGTAGCGGCGATCATCGCAGCCATGCCAGTGCCGTGACCGAAGTAGTCGTTGTCCCTACCAACCTCTGCGTCGCCAATAGGGAAAGCCTTGCCCGGAAGGACTTGACCCTCCAGCTCCGGGATCTGGTTGACACCTGTATCGATCACCGCAACGGTGATCCCTTTTCCGTTGGTGATCTTCCAAATCTCGTCGGCCTTCATGGCGTCGAGATGCCATTGCTGCGCACGGATGGTCTCCGCGTGGGCCGGGGTCGCGGCGACCCCGGCCAGCAGGAGGCCCACCAGGGCCGAGGTCGCCTTACGCATGCGCATCCCGTGCAATGTCCGTTCTGCTCAGTCGATCACGGGCGGGGCAACGCGACGGTTGCCCTGCCAGGTCTCTTCGTCCTCGGTCAGGTAGTCGGGGCGTTCGCCACCCTGGTCGTTCCGTCGTTTGCCCGGAGCCTGCGCACCTGCGCCGGCGTGGCCCATGGGACCCGCGCCGTTACGCACGAGGCCAGAGCCTCCCTGGGTGAACGGCTGACCGCCGGCAATCGGGCGGCCGACCGCACCGGTCTGACGCCCTCCGAGGACACCACCCGGCTCCGTTGCCAGCCGACGACCAGCCTGGAAGCCTCCCTGGCTGCTGCCGTGGCCGCCTCCGGCACCGTGTCCCATCCCGCCGCCGCCCATGGGACGGCCGGTCTGAGTTCCCTCGCCGATGACCGTGCCGCGCGGGATGCCCGAGCTGGGTCCGGTGGAGGTGACAGGACGACCGCCGGTGATACCGCTGTCACGCGGAAGCAGGCCGGGCGTACCGCCGACCTTGCCACCAGGGGCGCCGGGACCGGTCAGACCCGGGTACGGGCCGATACCGGGACCGGCGGCAATGGGGCCGGGCCCCTTCAATCCGCCGACCGGCGGGAAAGCCACTGGCGGAGCAAGGGGGCCAGGAGTGGGCCCAACGGGACCCGTGGGCGGCTGACCACCAGGCACGGTCGTCACTGGCAGCGCGGTACGGTCTGGAAGGGTCGCGACGCTGTCCAGGTCCACGTTCACCTCGCGGTCCGGGATCACCGGCGGGGGCGTCGACGGAAGCGTGTTGTCCGGCTTCGGCTGATGCCCAGTTACCGAGCCCGAGTCGTTCGACGTCGCACCATTGCCCGAACTCGACGGCGTGTAGGAGGAACTGGACGAACCGTATTCCCCGCCAGACCCCCCTCCCGGCCTCGCCATGTCCTGCCCGTCGAAATAGCCGTCCGGCACAAGCACTGGCGGCGGCAGCGGGAACGTCGGGATCTTTGCCTTGTCCATTTCCGCGGACGACTGCTCGTACGACCCGGACAGCTTGTTCATCGCGTCCACGGCCCGTGCGTGGTCTCCGCTCAGCTTCGACCACGCCTCCTGCCCGAGCTGCACCGCATCCGGGTCGTTGTGGTACTCGCGGGACGTCGCGAGGTTCTCCTTGAGGGTCGCCTCCGCCGACGCGCTGTACTTGGGCATGTCGCCCGTACCGCTCTTCGGCTTGACCTCGCGCATGACCTGGGCCGTCTGCGTCATGTACTTGCCGCCCGCAGCGCTGTACTCGGCCAGGACCAGCGTGGCGCTTCCCGCCTGGTTCACCCAGTTCTGGAAGGCCGTCGCCGCCTCGCCCTCCCAGCCCTTGACCTTGTGGTCCTTGAGGTTGTTGCCGATCTCCTCGATCACCTTGGCGGCGTCGGTGAGCTGCGTTCCCCGAGCGCTGACCACCTCGTCGTCGAGCGCGGCGATCATCGCGTAGAGCTGTGCATGCGTGTAGCTCTCGAAATCGCTCATCCGTAGGAAGCTCCCTTCTTCCCCTGCGGCTCGGCAGCCGCCTTCACCGCGTACGGGTCACGCTTCTCCACGTATTGATCGTGAGCCTGCTTGGCCAGTGCGGCCATGCGGCGCTTCGTCTCCTCGTCCACCCCGCTGTAGCCCTTGCCCGCGGACTGGACGGCAATACCCAGGGCCTCGATCTGCACCGCCAGCCCCTTCGACAGCTTCTGCAGCTCCGAGTGGACGGTGTTGTACGCCTTGTTGAGCTTCTCGGCCGCGGGGAAGCCCGTGCCCAGGGCTCCCGCCGGCATCGTGCCGTCCGCCAGCTTCCCGTGGTGTGCCGGCGACTCCTGAAGCTTCGTCAGGAGGCCGTCCACCAGGTTCTTGTAGTCCTTCAGGTCGTCGTACTGGATCCGCAGCGCCGCCGCCGCGGCCTGCGCGGCCGCCTGCGCGGCGATCCCGGCCGAAACTCCGGCCGCGATGTTGATCCCGAGCAGACCTACCCCGTTGTCCTCTGCCACCTGGGCCTCCCGACTCCCCGTCATCCCCGTGGGCGCAGCGCTCGCGCCGCTCCCCAACCCCGTTCGCACCCGCGTGCACACGTACACGCACACCCGTGCCGATCACTCTAGCGACCGGCACGGACAGCCCCAAGTCCGGGGTTGCACGTGCAATGTGGGTCACACGGTCACGAGTTGGGCGCACCCACCGCGGCGGAGGGCCTGATCGGCAGGCGGTTCACCGGGCGGCCCGTGGCCGCGCGGACCGCGGAGGCCACCGCCGCCGGGGTTGTCACCACGGGAACCGCACTCGCCGCCTTCGCGCCGAAGGGGGCCACCACGTCGCGTTCCTCGACCAGTTTGACGATGCGGACCGTCGGGGCGTCCAGCGCCGTCGGCAGGGCGTAGCCCGTCAGGTCCGGGTGGCGGACCAGGCCGGCGACCGTGCGGAGGTTCTCCGTCAGGGCCGCTCCCACGCCCTGGGTGACGCCCGCCTCGATACGGGCCTCCAGCTGACGGGGGTTCAGGATGCGGCCCACGTCCTGGGCGACGGCGAGTTCCACGACCCGTACCGAGCCCAGCTCGATGTCCACGTCCACCACCGCGCGGATCGCGCAGAAGGCGAGGCCCACGAAGGCGTCGCCCTGGCCGTCGGCGTCCAGGGGTTCCGTCGGGTGGGGGCGGCACTGGGCCGTCGCCCAGAGTTCCTTGCCCGCCATGGCCTCGGCGACCGTGGTCGAGAAGGCTCCGTCGTACGAGGTGATCCGGCCGTCCTGGATCTGCAGGAGCTCCGTGGACATGCCCAGCTTGTGGGCCATCGGCTGGAGGAGTTGGGTGCGGACCATCTTGGCCGCGCGCTCCACCGCGCCCCCGGACACCCACGTGTGGCGGCCGTGCGCCGACGGGCCGGCCGGCGGCTGGTCGGTGTCGACCGGGGCCGTGATGACCTCGTCGACGCCCAGGACCTCCTGGACGATCTGGCGGGCCAGCGTGGCGAAGCCCTGGCCGGTGTCGACGGCCGCGCAGATGACCGTGGCAGCGCCGTTGACCACCTTCACCGTGGCCGTGGAGACCTCGTCCGTGCCCTCCGCGCCGAGCATGTGCACCATGCCGACGCCGTAGCCGACGCCGCGGCGCACCGCGCCCGGCTCGCCCGCGCCCTCCGGGCCGCCCGGCAGCAGCCACTCGTCCTCGGGGGCGTCCTTGGGCAGGGAGGGCAGTTCGAAGTCCCGGACCGCGCGGAGCAGTTCGGCCACCGGCGCCGGGCAGGTCACCGTCTGGCCGGTCGGCAGGAGGTCGCCCGTGGCCAGGACGTTGCGCAGGCGCAGTTCCGCGCCGTCGAGGCCGAGGGCGGCCGCGAGCTTGTCCATCTGGCCCTCGTACGCGGCGCACACCTGCATGGCGCCCTCGCCGCGGACGTGGCCCGACGGCGGGTTGTTGGTGCGGACCGCCCAGCCCTCGACGAAGGCGTGCGGGACGACGTACGGGCCGCAGGCGAAGGCCACCGCCGCGGCCAGGGATTCCGCGGAGGCGTCGGCGTACGCGCCCGCGTCCATCAGGATCTGCGCCTCGACCTTGACCAGCCGGCCCTCCGCGTCCGCGTGGTGGCGGTAGCGCAGCAGGGTCGGGTGCCGGTGGGTGTGGCCGAGGAAGGACTCCTCGCGGGTGGCGGCCAGTTTGACCGGGCAGCCGGTGCGCAGGGCGAGCAGGCCGAGCGGGAGCTGGAAGGCGGCGTCCTCGCGGTCCGCCGTCGCGCCCGGCACGCCGGTGACGACGACGCGCACGCGGTCCGGTTCCAGTCCGAAGCAGGCGGCGGCCAGGTCGCGGTCGCTGTGCGGGTCGGTGGAGGCGGTGTAGAGCTCCACCCCGCCGTCGGGGCGCGGCACGGCCAGTCCGGCCTCGGCGCCGATGGGGGCGGGGTCCTGGCGGCCGATCCGGTACAGGCCCTCGACGACCACCTCGCCGGTGGCCTCCGGGTCGCCGTAGCGGAGCGGGATGTGCCGGATGAGGTTGCCGTCGGGGTGCAGGGCGGGGGCGCCGAAGGACTGCTCGGGGTCGGTGACCGGGTCGAGGAGTTCGTACTCGACGGCGATCGCGGCCGCGGCGAGCCGCGCCGTGTCCGGGTGGTCTGCGGCGACGGCGGCGATGGGCTCGCCGTGGTGGCGTACGACATCGTGCGCGAACACCGGCCGGTCCGCGATGCGGCGGCCGTGCGTGGTGGCGCCGGGCACGTCGGCGTGGGTGACGACGGCGCGGACGCCGGGCATCTCCGAGGCGGCCGTGGTGTCGATGGACAGGATCCGGGCGTGGGCGTGCGGGGAGCGCAGTACGGCGGCCCACAGGAGGCCCTCGGCCCACAGGTCGGCGGCGTAGGGGAAGGTGCCCTCGGTCTTGGCGCGGGTGTCCGCGGCCGGGACGGAGGCGCCGATTCCGCGCGGCTCCTGCTGCTCGGAGGCTTCGGAATCGGTGGCGGCCAGTGCCGTCACCGTCGTGTTCAGCGCCGTCGTCGCGGTCGCCGCGTCCTGACCGCTCACGCCGTGCCTCCGTGGTGGATGCCGCCCTCGCCGGGCGCTGCCTGGTGCGGGATACGCGGCTCCGGTCCACCCGGGCCGACGCCCGGGCCGACGCCCTCGCTCGCGCCCGGGGCCGCGGGCTCCGCGGCCGCCGCCTCGCGCTCGGCCACGACCTCGCGCACGGCGTCGACGACGCCCGAGTAGCCCGAGCAGCGGCAGAGGTTGCCGCAGAGGGCCTGCCGGGTCTCCAGCTCGCTGGGGGCGTGGTTGCCCTCCAGCAGGTCGTGGATCGTCATGGCCATGCCGGGCACGCAGAACCCGCACTGCACCGCGCCCGACCTGCACAACGCCTGCTGGACGTCCGAGAGTTCCCCGTTCGTCGCGAGACCCTCGACGGTACGGACCTCGCTGCCGGCGGCCGTGGCCGCGGGCACCAGGCAGGAGGCGACGAGCCGGCCGTCGACCTGCACGGCGCAGGCGCCGCACTCGCCCTGCGAGCAGCCGTCCTTGGCGCCGGCGAGGCCGAGGCGCTCGCGCAGCACGTACAGGAGGGACTCGCCGATCCAGGCGCCGGTGACGGGCCGGTCGGCGCCGTTGACGCGCAGGACGTAGGAGGCCGACGGGTGCTCGTGCTCGTGTTGGGCGACGGCCCCGGCGGTCGCTTCTTCTTCGTACGTCGCCACCTCGTCCGGGAAACCTGCGGCGGTGCCCTCGTCCCGGAGCGCGTCCCCGCTGTCGGCGGTGTCCGCGGTCGGCATGAGGTCGGCCGGGGGCTCCTGCTCGGCCGGCCCGTCCCCGCTGCCGGGGTCGGACTCCGCGGCGGCGGGCTCCCCCGCGTAGGCGTCCTCGTGCGCGACCCGGTGCGGGTCCTCGTGCGCGACCCGGTGTGCCTCCGTGGGCCCGGGCTCCGGCACGTGGCCGAAGGCGCTGAAGCCGCGCCCGTCGGTGCCGTGGATGCCGTCGGCGCTCTCGGTGCCGTCGGGCTGCGCGGACTCGGCGGCCGGCGCCTGCTCCTGCGCGCGCACTCCGCCGAAGATGTCCAGGCCGCCGGAGGCCACCGACTGCTGCTCGGTGGCGGCGACGGCCGCTACGGCCGCGGCGGCCTGCTCGGCGTAATCGGCCGCCTCCGCGTACCCGGCGTAATCGCCCTGCCCCGTGTGCCCCGCGTGGCCCGCGTGCCCCGTGTGCTCCACGTGCCCGGTGTGACCCGCGTGGTCGGCGGCCCTGGCGCCCTCGGCCGGCTCCGCCGCCGGGCCGTGCGCGGCCTCGATGTCGTGCGGGGCCGGGTGCACCGGCTCGTCCTCGGGCAGCGGGGTGCCCACCCCGGGTCCGCCCAGCACCCGCGGCCCGCGCCCGGCGGCGCCCACCCCGGGCCCGCCGAGCAGCCGCCCGGCGGCGTGCGCGGTCGCGGCTGCGGCGGCCGAAGCGGCGGCGGCCTCGTCCGTGCCGGGCAGCACACCGGCGCCCGCACCGGCCGCCGTACCCGCACCCGCACCGGTGCCCGCGTGCGGGTCCCCGGCGGGCTGCTGCGTCAGGTAGGCCCACGGCGCCGGGGCGCCGCCCGGCAGCGTCGCCGGGGCCTGGCTCCAGTCGGCGTCCAGCGCGCCCGGCCGGAAGTCGTTCTGCGGTTCGGGGTATTCGTTGTACTCGGGCACGGCCCACTGACCGGTCGCCGAAGCGGCCGCCTCGGGGTCGTGCGCCACCTCCGGGAACCGCCACTCGGCCGTCGCACTGGGATCGGACACCGGCTGCTCCGGCTCGGCCTCGGCGAAGGCCGCGGCGACCGACGCCGGGATCGGGACCGACGCCGGGATCGGCCCGCCCACCGACCCGGACCCCGGCCCCTGGCCGTGGCCCGCACCGGAACCGTGGCCCGCACCGGGACCCTGGCCCGCACCGGCCGCGTGCTCCGCATCCGCCTGCCCCGAACCGCCCGCCTCCGACCACTGCACCGGAATCGTCCACGTGCCCGTGGCCGCCGGATCCGTACTGGCCGAGCCGAGCGGCACGATCATCGGCGGCGGCACGTAGCCGTGGCCGGGCGCCGCGAGCGGCTCCCCGGTGCCGAGCGCGTCCAGCATGTCCTGCGGCAGTTTCACGAAGGCCGTGGCGTCCGAGTCGTACTCGCCGCCCTGCGGGACGGGTTCCCAGCCCCAGCCCGCTGTGCCGTTCCCCTGGGTCACGTTCTCGTTCTCGTTCTCGCTCATGAGGTCAGCGCCCTCCCGAGGGCCCTGCGCGCCAGCACGGCCACCGTCCGCCGCAGATGCAGTACTCCGGGAGCCACCGGTTCGCCCTGGTCGGGCACGCAGGCGGCCGCGACGTACTCGCCGAAGGCCTCCAGTGCCTCGGGGGCCAGGCTCCGCCCGCCGTCCCAGTCGATCAGCGAGGCCACCCACTGCTCGGCCTCCAGCGGCCGCAGCGGCATCGGGGCGACCGCGCCGATCGCGCAGCGCACGCCCCTGCGCGCGGGGTCCAGGACGAGCCCCACGGAGGCCACCGCACGCCCCGGCCCGGTACGGCCCGTGGCCTTCAGGAACACCTGTGGCGCGTGCAGCAGCGGCACCCGCACGAAGCCGATCAGCTCCCCGGGCCGCAGCATCTCCCGCCCGGCCAGCAGGTACGACACCGGGATCTCCCGCTGCCCGCCCGGGCCGACGATGACGAGTACGGCCTCCAGCGCGGCCAGCACGGGCAGTGCGTCACCGGTGGGCGCGGCGGTCGCGATGTTGCCGCCGAGGGTGCCGGCGTTGCGGATCTGCGGGGGGCCGGCGGCGCGGGCCGCGGCCGCGAGCGCGGGGATCAGAGCGGCGAAATCCGGCCGCCCCATCCGTGCGTGCGTGAGTCCCGCGCCGAGCAGCGCGTGGCCGTCC
This sequence comes from Streptomyces avidinii, assembly GCF_045161815.1. NCBI lineage: Bacteria > Bacillati > Actinomycetota > Actinomycetes > Kitasatosporales > Streptomycetaceae > Streptomyces > Streptomyces avidinii. Next base: position 5,446,041 of record NZ_CP108863.1, on the reverse strand, counting down.
TGGTACTGCCAGCCGCGGATCTCGTTGATCCGGCCCAGGCCCACCAGGGCGGCGGGCCGCAGCAGCCCTGCGTTGACGGCGGCCATCAGGTCGGTGCCGCCCGCGACCGGCACGGCGGCGGGCATGGCGGTGAGCGCCGCCACGGCCTCGTCGAGCGAGGCCGGCAGCGTCACGGACTGCGCCGCCTGCGGGCCCTGCGGCCCCTGAGGTGAATCCAGTGCGTGCGGTGCGTGCGTGGTCAACCCAGCTGCCCCTTCCCGATGTCCCGGTCCCGGCGCTCACGCCTGTCCGCCGTACGGTACGTGCTCACCGCCGGGACGTGGCAACTCTGGCACATGTTCCGGGCCGCCCGGCGCGAGGGTCCGCCCACCGCACCCGGCACCGCACACGGTGCCCCGTACGGGCCGTAGGGCCCCGTCGCACGGCCTTCGGCAGCGCTCCTCCCCGATTGCCCGGTTTTCCCCGTATAGCCGGAAATTGAGGCAGAGTTCCGCTCCCGTTCCCTTTCGGTTCCGGTGTGCGCCGTCACCCCTGTGTCACACGTTCGGGGGCGCGCCCTCGATCGGGCGCCCCGACACCCCGGGCCGCCGCTGGCGCGGCAACGGCCCGCCCGGCGGCCGATAATCGACCCCCTGGGCGTCCAACCGCGCGTAGTGCGCGGCCATCCGCCCCTCGAACCCCGCGAAGTCGCGTTCGAGGGGCTCGGGCTGCGCCGACCACACCACTTCCGCGAAGGCCGCCAGCCGCGGGAACACCTGGTAGTCGACCCGGTCCCGGTTCTCCATCACCTCGGTCCAGACGTTGGCCTGCGCGCCCAGCACGTGGGCGGCGGCCTCCGCCGACAGCTTCGGCGGCACCGGCTCGAAGCGGTAGACGTCCTCCAGCGAGCGGACGTACCCGATGGGCATCGGCTCGTCCGGGCCGCCCGCCTGCCGGTGGTCCAGGTACACCTGCTGCTCGGGGCACATGACCACGTCGTGCCCGGCCTCGGCGGCGGCGATCCCGCCCGCGTAGCCGCGCCACGAGGACACCGCGGCGCCGTCCGCGAGCCCGCCCTCCAGGATCTCGTCCCATCCGATCAGCCGCCGCCCGCGTGCGGCGAGCCAGCCGTCGAAGTGCCGGACGAACCAGGCCTGCAGCCCGTCCTCCCCGTCCACGCCCAGCTCGCGGATCCGTTCCTGGGCGACCGCCGAGGCCTTCCACTGCGCTTTGGGGCATTCGTCCCCGCCCACGTGCACGAAGGGCGAGACCTCCACCGGGAACAGCTCCAGCAGCTCCTCGAAGACCCCTTCGTAGAACCGCAGCACGGCCTCGGTCGGCGCGAGCACGTTCTCGGTGATCCCCCAGTCGTCCCACACCCCCAGCGCGGCGGTGTCGACCACGTCGGTGTTCCCCAGCTCCGGGTACGCGGCGATCGCCGCCTGCGAATGCCCCGGTACGTCGATCTCCGGGACCACCCGGACGTGCCGCTCGGCGGCGTACGCGACGATCTCGCGGATGTCGTCCTGGGTGTAGAAGCCGCCGTGCGGGGTCTCGTTCCACAGCGGCGAGGCCCGGTGGCCCCACCGGCTGCGCGCCCGCCATCCGCCGACCTCGGTCAGCCGCGGGTGGCGCTTGATCTCGATCCGCCAGCCCTGGTCGTCGGTCAGGTGCAGGTGCAGCACGTTGAGCTTGTGCGCGGCGAGCAGGTCGATGTAGCGCAGTACGCCGTCCTTGGGCATGAAGTGCCGGGCGACGTCCAGCATCATCCCGCGCCAGCCGAACCGCGGACCGTCCACGACGCAGGCGTACGGCAGGCTCCACGTGCGGCCGGGCAGCGGCGCGCTGCGGTACGCGTCGGGCCCCAGCAGCTGACGCAGCGTCTGGGCGCCCCAGAACAGCCCGGCGGCCGTCGCGCCCGTCAGCTCCGCCCCGTCCGGGCCGATGTCCATGCGGTACGACTCCGGCCCCCGGTCCCCCGCGAGGTCCGGGTCGACGCGCAGCCGCAGCTCCGCGATCACGCCGGCCCCGGCGGCGGGCAGTTCCCAGCCGGTGGCCGCCCCGAGCTCCCGCCGCAGCCAGCGGGCGACCGGGCCGGCGCCCGGCCCGGCGTCGAGGACGGGCTCGGGCCCGAACGCGAAGCGGCGTCCGTCCTCGTCGAGGCGTAGGGCCCGGGGTGCGGGGATCAGATCCATGCGTCAGCCCTTCACGACCACGTGTTGCGTCCTGCGCAACGCTCGTTCCGCAGGGCGCTCGTGGCGCCGACCCTAACGCGCCGTGCGGGCACGGCAAAGACCCCCGGACGCGCTGTGGCGCACCGGGGGTCTCGGTCCTGCGGAAAAGAAGAGGCCGGGGGTCGGACTACTTGTCCTTGCCGCCCTTGTCCTTGTCCCCACCGGGGCCCATGGACTCGTAGATCTCCTTGCACATGGGGCAGACCGGGTACTTCTTGGGGTCCCGGCCCGGCACCCAGACCTTGCCGCAGAGCGCGACGACGGGGGTCCCGTCGAGGGCGCTCGCCATGATCTTGTCCTTCTGGACGTAGTGGGCGAAGCGCTCGTGGTCGCCGTCACCGTGCGACACCTGCGGCGTCGGCTCTACGAGGGTCCCCGTGCCAGTCCCGCGCTCGGGCTCAAGAGTGCTCATGGAACCCAGGGTACTTAACCCCGCGCCCGTCAGTTGAGCGACGGGTCGTCCGGATACGTGGCGACCATCGCGAGGTCACTGCGCTGGCGGCGCAGCACCGCCCGCCAGAGCCGCTCCGGGTCGGGGAAGGACACGTCCCCGGGCTCCGACTCGACCACGTACCAGGCGCCCTCGCCGAGCTCCGCCTCCAGCTGCCCCGGGCCCCAGCCGGAGTAACCCGCGAAGATCCGCAGGCCTCCCAGCGCCGCGGCCAGCAGCTCCGGCGGCGCCTCCAGGTCGACCAGTCCGATCGCCCCGTACACCCGGCGCCAGCCCAGCGGACCCTCCTCGCCCGGGATGACCGCCAGGCCCAGGGCCGAGTCCAGCGCCACGGGCCCGCCCTGGAAGACCACACCGGGGTCGCCCGCCAGGGGCGCCCAGGGCAGCAGGACGTCGCCGACGCCCACGGGCGTCGGCCGGTTGAGGACCACGCCGAGGGAGCCCTGCTCGTCGTGGTCGAGCAGCAGCACCACCGCGCGGTCGAAATTCGGGTCCGCGAGGGCTGGGGTGGCCACGAGCAGCCGCCCTGTGAGGGAGGACACCTCGGTCATGCCGCCATGATCCCGCACATCGGCCGATTACGGGGTGCGGGCGCAGAGATCGGATCGCCCGCAGCTCAGGGCGCACGGCAGCAGCGAGGAGCGCGCGCGGACGGAGTAGGCGGAACGCAACACTCCGCCATGCGGTGGATACGGAGGGTGTTGTACCGAATTCCTTACAGTCCTACGGCCACGTCGGCCTTACGAACAAGGGGGTGGTGACCCTTACCCTTTTCCCTGGCCCCCTGCCCACCCCTCTCCGGAACGCGAGATTCATGACCGGCATCAGTGACGATGTACTGCTTGTCCACGGCGGTACCCCGCTCGAGGGCGAGATCCGTGTCCGTGGTGCGAAGAACCTCGTGCCCAAGGCCATGGTCGCCGCTCTGCTCGGCAGCGGACCCAGCCGGCTGCGCAACGTTCCCGACATCCGTGACGTGCGCGTCGTCCGCGGGCTGCTCCAGCTGCACGGGGTGACGGTCCGTCCCGGCGAGGAGCCGGGCGAGCTCGTCCTCGACCCGACCCACGTCGAGAGCGCGAACGTCGCCGACATCGACGCCCACGCGGGCTCCTCGCGCATCCCGATCCTGTTCTGCGGCCCCCTGCTGCACCGGCTCGGCCACGCCTTCATCCCGGGTCTGGGCGGCTGCGACATCGGCGGCCGGCCGATCGACTTCCACTTCGACGTGCTCCGCCAGTTCGGCGCGACCATCGAGAAGCGCGAGGGCGGCCAGTACCTGGAAGCCCCGCAGCGCCTGCGGGGCTGCAAGATCCGCCTCCCCTACCCGTCGGTCGGCTCGACCGAGCAGGTGCTGCTGACGGCCGTCCTGGCCGAGGGCGTCACCGAGCTCAGCAACGCCGCGGTGGAGCCGGAGATCGAAGACCTCATCTGCGTCCTGCAGAAGATGGGCGCGATCATCTCCGTCGACACCGACCGGACCATCCGGATCACCGGTGTCGACAGCCTCGGCGGTTACAACCACAAGGCCCTCCCGGACCGTCTGGAGGCCGCCTCCTGGGCGTCCGCGGCCCTCGCCACCGGCGGCAACATCTACGTGCGCGGCGCCCAGCAGCGCTCGATGATGACTTTCCTGAACACCTTCCGCCGGGTCGGCGGGGCGTTCGAGATCGACGACGACGGCATCCGCTTCTGGCACCCGGGCGGCCCGCTCAAGGCCATCGCGCTGGAGACGGACGTCCACCCCGGCTTCCAGACCGACTGGCAGCAGCCGCTGGTCGTGGCCCTGACGCAGGCCTCCGGCCTGTCGATCGTCCACGAGACGGTCTACGAGTCCCGGCTCGGCTTCACCTCGGCGCTCAACCAGATGGGTGCTCACATCCAGCTGTACCGCGAGTGCCTGGGCGGCTCGGCCTGCCGCTTCGGCCAGCGCAACTTCCTGCACTCGGCGGTCGTCTCCGGCCCCACCAAGCTGCAGGGCGCCGACCTGGTCATCCCCGACCTGCGCGGCGGGTTCTCGTACCTGATCGCGGCACTGGCCGCCGAGGGCACCTCGCGCGTCCACGGCATCGACCTGATCAACCGCGGCTACGAGAACTTCATGGAGAAGCTCGTGGAACTCGGCGCGAAGGTCGAGCTCCCGGGCGGCGACCTCGTCTAGCCGTACCGGGACGTACGAGCCGCACCGCGCGGGTCGCATACGCAGCAGCCCCCCGGGCCCCGCACAGGGCCCGGGGGGCTTTCTCGTGGCCTCCCGCGGCCGGGTGGGGCATGCCACGGGCATACCGGGGCCCCGCCAAGGGCCCTGACGGGGCCTCACAGGGCCTGCCGGGCGGTCCCGGGCCACCCGGGCCGGACCCCGGCCGGCGCGGCTCCCCCGGCCCGCGTCCCGTCCGCCCGCGTCCGCCCGTCCGATTCCGGCCCCGGCCGGCACCGTCCGGCCCCGGACAGGCCGAAGGGCGGCCACCCCGCCCGGGGGTGACCGCCCATCGTCGTTCTGCGTACTACTGCCGTTCCAAAGGCCTGTGCGGCCCTCGGCGCCGGGGCAGGACTTACTTGCCCTTGGCGGCTTCCTTGAGCTTGGAGCCCGCGGAGACCTTCACGCTGTAGCCGGCCGGGATCTGGATGGGGTCGCCGGTCTGCGGGTTGCGCGCGGTGCGAGCGGCACGGTGGGTGCGCTCGAAGGTCAGGAAGCCGGGGATGGTGACCTTCTCGTCGCCCTTGGCGACAATCTCGCCGACGGTCTCGGCGAGCGCGGCCAGAACGGCGTCGGCGTCCTTGCGGGTCACCTCGGCGCGCTCGGACAGAGCGGCCACCAGCTCACTGCGGTTCATGTTGTACTCCCGTGTTCAACTTGCCTTAGAGGCGTGAGATCGAAGCCGATGCTGCCAGGGCCCTAGGACAGTCCCCGGACCCGGGTCTGAACGTCAGACCCTCTCGCCCGGTTACGCATCCTGCCCCCACCAGCGGCGGGAAAGCCAATCCGGCACCCGTCGGGGTCACACGAAAAGCGCCACAGTCACACCACGGTGACGCTCTGTCCACGCCCTCGCTCACACGCCGCTGCGGACCGCGGACCTCGCGGGCATCCCCGCAACCCTAGAGGCGGCCCGTCGGGCCCGCATCTCGCGACGCGCCGGGATCAGAGCGCCGTGAGGGCCGTCACAGCGGGGCTCACGCCCCCGAGGCGGCCTTGCGGACGGCGCCCGCGACCGCACCGGCGACCTTGTCGTTGAACACCGACGGGATGATGTAGTTCGCGTTCAGCTCGTCCTCGCCGACGACGTCCGCCAGCGCGCTCGCGGCGGCCAGCATCATCTCCGTGTTCACGGTGCGGGACTGAGCGTCCAGCAGACCGCGGAAGACACCCGGGAAGACCAGCACGTTGTTGATCTGGTTCGGGAAGTCGGAGCGGCCGGTGGCGACGACCGCGGCGGTCTGACGGGCGACGGCCGGGTCCACCTCGGGGTCCGGGTTCGCGAGCGCGAACACGATCGCGCCCTCCGCCATCGCGGCGACGTCCTCGCCGGACAGTACGTTCGGGGCCGAGACGCCGATGAACACGTCGGCGCCGACCACGGCCTCCTTCAGGGTGCCCGTGTAGCCCTCGGGGTTGGTGTTGTCGGCGATCCAGCGCAGCGGGGAGTCGGGCGCGGCGTCCACGAGGTCGGGGCGGTCCGCGTGCACGACACCGTGGATGTCGGCGCTCACCGCGTTCTTGACGCCCGCCGCGAGGAGCAGCTTGAGGATGGCGGTACCGGCCGCGCCGGCGCCCGACATGACGACCTTGACGTCGCCAACTGCCTTGCCCACCACGCGCAGTGCGTTGGTGAGGGCGGCGAGCACGACGATCGCGGTGCCGTGCTGGTCGTCGTGGAAGACGGGGATGTCGAGGGCCTCGCGCAGCCGGGCCTCGATCTCGAAGCAGCGCGGCGCGGAGATGTCCTCCAGGTTGATGCCGGCGAAGCCGGGGGCGATGGCCTTGACGATCGCGACGATCTCGTCGGCGTCCTGGGTGTCGAGGCAGATCGGCCAGGCGTCGATGCCGGCGAAGCGCTTGAAGAGGGCCGCCTTGCCCTCCATGACGGGCAGCGCGGCCATCGGGCCGATGTTGCCGAGGCCCAGGACGGCCGAGCCGTCGGTCACGACTGCGACGGAGTTGCGCTTGATGGTGAGGCGGCGCGCGTCCTCGGGGTTCTCGGCGATCGCCATGCACACGCGGGCGACGCCCGGGGTGTAGATCATCGAGAGGTCGTCACGGTTGCGGATGGGGTGCTTGGACGACATCTCGATCTTGCCGCCGAGGTGCATCAGGAAGGTGCGGTCGGAGACCTTGCCGAGGCTGACGCCCTCGATGCCGCGCAGCTTCTCGACGATCTCGTCCGCGTGCGCGGTGGAGGTCGCGGCGATGGTGACGTCGATCCGGAGCTTCTCGTGGCCGGATGCGGTCACGTCGAGGCCGGTGACCGATCCGCCGGAGGACTCCACGGCGGTGGTGAGCTGGGAGACCGCGGTTCCGCTCGCGGGCACTTCCAGACGGACCGTCATCGAATACGAGACGCTGGGCGCCGTTGCCATGGCCGTGTTCCTCTTCTGTCCCTGGTTCGCTGTAACACACAGAGCCCCGCTGCACAGCAGGTGCGGCAGGACCTGTTGTCCGATCGTCCCACCTACCAGCCAGTACAAGGTAACCAGCTACAAAATTCGGAAAGACTCTTCCACCATACGAGATTCCAGGGGGGTTCGGAATGGTGGGGTCATACAAAACAGGTCCGCGCCCCCCACAGGTGGGGGACGCGGACCTGGTGATTCGTACGTCTATGACACCGACCCGCCATGCTCGCCTCGCGGCAAGTGGTCGCTCTGAGCGACGAAGGTTGGGCCCGGGGGCTTGGATCGAGTCGGTGCCGTACCCAGGCTAACAAAGGATCGCCGAAAGTGATCCCCCTGCTCACGCCCGTAATCCGAGCGCCACGCTCCTGGCCGCGGGCCATCCGGCCGTACGGGGCCCCGAGCGACGGCCTACGGCAGCAGCAGCTCCGGCACCCCGTCCGCGCCGGGCTTGTCCCGGTCGGCCGAGACCACCGTCAGCTGCTGCGTCGCGCGCGTCAGCGCCACGTACAGCACCCGCAGGCCCGCCGGGGACTCGTCCGCGATCTCCGCCGGGGAGACGACCACCGTGGCGTCGTACTCCAGGCCCTTGGCCTCCAGGCTGCCCAGCGCCACCGCCCGCTCGCCGAGGTCCGCGAGCCAGCCCGCGGCCTCCGCGCGCCGGTCCATGGCCACGACCACGCCGACCGTGCCGTCCACCTGCTCCAGCAGCCGCCGGGTCTCCTCCCGCACCGCGGTGCCGAGGTCGCCCCGGGCGGCCGTGAAGCGGGGCTCCAGCCCCGTGGAGCGCACCGCGGACGGCGGCTCCATCCCGGGCATCGCCAGCCGCAGCACCCGGGAGGCGACCTCGGCGACCTCGGCCGGGTTGCGGTAGTTCACCGTCAGGGTGAACCGCCGGCGCGGGCGCGACCCGAGGGCCTCGTCGCGGGCCGCGGCGGCCTCCTCCGGGTCCGTCCAGGAGGACTGCGCCGGGTCGCCGACGACCGTCCAGGTGCCGTGCCGGCCCCGGCGGCCCACCATCCGCCACTGCATCGGCGTCAGGTCCTGGGCCTCGTCCACGATGACGTGCGCGTACTCGGTGCGCTCCGCCGCGAGCCGCTCGGCCCGCTCCCACTGGGTCTCCTCGCGGGTCGGCATCAGCTCCTCCAGCCCGCTGAGCTGGTCGAGCGGGTCCATCTCGCGCTTGCGCCTCGGCCGCGCCGGGGCGCCGAGCAGCTGCTGGAGCTCGTCCAGCAGCGCCACGTCGTGCACCGACAGGGGGCCCTTGCCGTCCGGACCCACCCGGCGCAGCGAGCGGGCCAGCTGGCGGGTCTCGCGCGGGTTCAGGTCCCGGCGCGACCAGCGGCCGAGGTGGCGCTCGTCGGCGAGCGCGGCAAGCACCGCGCGCGGTGTCAGCTCGGGCCACCAGGCATTGAGGAAGCCGATGAAGGCGTCCTCGGTGGAGATGTCCTCGTCGAAGGCGGAGCGCAGTTCGGCGGCCAGCTCCGGGTCGCTGTGCCGGCCCGCGCCGCCGGACTTCGCGTAGAGGGCGTCGAGCAGCAGCTTGCGGGCGCGCGGGCGCAGCAGGTTGACCGGGGCGGTGCCACTGAGCACGTTCTGCCGGATCCGGTTCAGCTCGGCCGCCTCCAGCTCGTGGCGGCGGCCGAAGGCCACCACGCGCAGCCGGTCGGGGGCGCCACCGAGCTCCAGTGCGCCGCGTACGGCCTTGCGGAGCACCTTCAGCATCCGCGAGGAGCCCTTGATGCGGGCCACGGCCGGGGAGTCGTAGGTGGTGGCCTCCGCGCCGTCGACGAGCGAGCCGAGGGCCCGGATCGCCACCTGGCCCTCCTCGCCCAGCGAGGGCAGCACGCCCTCGGTGTACGCGACGAGCAGCGGGGTCGGGGAGACGATCAGGATGCCGCCGGAGTAGCGGCGCCGGTCCTGGTAGAGCAGGTAGGCGGCGCGGTGCAGGGCGACGGCGGTCTTGCCGGTGCCGGGGCCGCCGGCGACCTCGGCGACGGAGGCGGCGGGGGCCCGGATGACCAGGTCCTGCTCGGCCTGGATGGAGGAGACGATGTCGCGCATGGAGTGCGTACGGGCCCGCCCGAGGGCGGCCATCAGGGCGCCGTCGCCGATGGCGGGCAGCTCCCGGCCGTCCAGGAACGCGGTGACCTCCGGGCGCATCAGGTCGTCCTCGACCCCCAGCACCTTGCGGCCCTTGGAACGGATGACGCGGCGTCGCACGACCCGGCCCGGGTCCTTGGGCGTGGACCGGTAGAACGGCGCGGCCGCCGGTGCGCGCCAGTCGATGACCAGCGGCGCGTAGTCGGAGTCCAGGACTCCGATGCGGCCGATGTGCAGCGTCTCGGCGACGTCGGCGGTGAGGTCCTCGCGGATCGCGTCGTCGGCGGGGTCGACGGAGGTGTACGCGCCGTCCGCGCCGCGCTCCCCGTCCTTGCCGAGCACCAGGTCGATGCGGCCGAAGAGGAAGTCCTCGAACTCGTTGTTCAGCCGGTTCAGGTGGATGCCCGCCCGGAAGACCTGCGCGTCGCGCTCGGCGAGTGCGCCGGGCGTACCCACCTGGCCGCGCTTGGCGGCGTCGTTCATGAGGAACTCGGCCTCGTGGATCTTCTCCTCAAGGCGTCGGTACACCTGGTCGAGATGCGTCTGCTCGACCGCGATCTCCCGATCGCGGACGGAATCCGCCGTGCTGTCGACAGCGGCATTCTGCGCGGCCACCAAGGCCCCCTTCTGACGTGCATGGGCGACCGTCAACCGTACGCGAATCGGCCCCCTGTCCGCACGCCCGTTCCGGAATGGGTCTCGCAGAGTGGTACGCGGGGTGGTGGGCCCGGCTACCGGGGCCCGGCGGCCAGGGCCCGGCGCCGGTGCCGGGCCACGCGCTCGCGGTTGCCGCAGCGCTCGCTGGAGCACCAGCGGCGCCGGTGCCCGCGGGAGGTGTCCAGGTAGACGCGGGTGCAGCCGTCTCCGTCGCAGGCCCGCAGCAGCGCCAGGTCACCGGGATCGGTCAGCAGCTCGACGGCGTCCCGGGCGACGGCCGCGAGCAGCGCGCCGCACTCCACGCCGCCGCACAACTCCCGTACGAGGTGCCCTTCCTGGTCCCGTACGGCGCACAGGCCAGGGGGTGGTCCGGCGGCCAGTGCGTTGACGCGGGCGAGGGCGTGCTCGTCGGGATCGGTGCCGAGCAGCTCCGCCCGTACGAGGGTTTCCACGTCGGCGCGCAGGGCCCGGAAGGCCGCGGCCCACTCGGGTCCCACCCGGGCGAGCGGCGTCCGGTCGGGTACCAGGCCGGCCCCGGCGAGCCACAGCCGCAGCTCGTCACCGTCCGGGATCGCCTCATGGGGAGTGAAGGTGGCCACCAGGTCCAGGCAGATCCGCCCGGAATCGAACCGCATGCCGTCAGCCTCCCGTCGTGGGGGTGCCGTACCAGATTGCCGCCCGGCGGGTCACAGCGGAAGCCCCCGAACCGGTGGGCTCGTCCTTGCGCTGCGCGCACCCACGGGCTGCTGCCGGCCATCTTCAGCCTCGCCGGCGTTTGAGGTGTGCCGGAGGGGCTGGATCGGCCAGCGGGGCTGGGTCGGCTAGGCCGCCGGAGGGTTGTCGTGGAGGAGGCGTTGGAAGAGGCGGTGGTCGCGCCAGGCACCGTTGATGTGCAGGTAGCGCGGCGCGAGGCCGAACTGCTCGAAGCCCGCCTTCGCCAGCACCCGCTGCGAGGCCAGGTTGTCGACCAGGGTGCCCGCCTCCACGCGGTGCAGGCCCAGCTCGTCGCGGGCGACCCGGCAGACCTCCTCCAGGCCCGCGGTGGCCAGCCCCTTGCCGTGCCAGGCGGGGTCGACCCAGTACCCGACACCGCCGCTGCACAGCGGCCCGTACGCGATCGAGCCGAGGTTGATCGCGCCGACGGGCGCACCGGTGGCCGTCTCGACGAACACGTACGGGACGATCCGCCCCGCGTCCCGTTCCGCGAGCACCCCCTCCAGCCGCTCCCGCTGGCCGGCCTCCGTGTAGTAGGCGTCCTGGCGGACCGGCTCGACGTGTGCCATGAACGCCCGGTTCCGGGCGAACGCCTCGGCCAGCCCGGCGGCGTCGCCGAGCACGACGCCCCTCATCTCAACCCCGTCAATGATCATCCCGGCACGCTAGCCGAGGACCCCCCTGGCCGTCACCGCGTCGGCGGGAAGCTCCCCGTACTTGGCCTCCCCGCCCGCGTCCAGCGAGAGCCGGTATCCCCGCTTGACCACCGTCTGGATCACGTTCGGCGCCCCGAGCGCCACCCGCAGGCGGGCCATCGCCGTCTCCACCGCGTGCTCGTCCCGGCCCGCGCCCGGCAGTGCGCGCAGCAGGTCCGCGCGGGAGACCACCCAGCCCGGGCGCCGGGCCAGCGCCCGCAGCAGGGCCATGCCCGCCGGCGGTACGGGCCTCAGCTGCGTGTCCACCAGGACCGCGTGGCCGCGGATCTCCAGCCGGTGCCCGGCCACCGGCAGCACCCGGGCCCGGCCGGGCAGCTCGCGGCAGAGCAACTGCACGAGCGGGCCCAGCCGGAACCGCTCGGGCTGCACCGTGTCCACCCCGTGCGCCTGGAGCGGCAGCGCGGTCACCGGGCCCACGCACGCGGACAGCAGCCTGCCGCGCAGGGCTTCCAGTACGGCCTCGCGCAGCCCCCGCTCCTCCGCCCGGGACAGCAACGAGGCCGCCGCCGGCGCGGAGGTGAAGCTGACCGCGTCCACCCCGCCGGCGATCACCGCGTCCAGCAGGCGGTCCAGCGGCCCGAGGTCCTCCGGGGCCATCCACCGGTACACCGGGACCACCACCACCTCGCCGCCGCCCTCCCGCAGCGCCTCGACGAAGCCGGGCAGCGGCTCCCCGTGCAGCTGGAGCGCGATTCGCCGGCCGGCCACCCCCGCCGTCAGCAGCCGCTGCAGTACCTCGGCGAGCGATTCGGAGTCCGGGGACCAGGTCTCCACGAGCCCGGCGGCCCGGATCGCACCCTTCACCTTCGGTCCGCGTGCCAGCAGTTCGGTGGCCCGCAGCCGTTCCAGCAGGTCCTCGCCGACACCCCACCCGTCGGCCGCCTCGATCCATCCCCGGAAACCGATCGCGGTGGTGGCCACGACCACGTCGGGTGCGCAGTCGATCAGTTCCTTCGTGGCGGCCAGCAGCTCGCTGTCGTCGGCGAGCGGCACGATCCGCAGTGCCGGCGCGTGCAGTACGGCCGCTCCGCGCCGCCGGAGCAGGGCGATGAGCTCGTCCGCCCGCCGGGCTGCCGTGACCCCGACGGTGAAGCCCGCGAGCGGGCCGTTGTTCGTGTCGTCCATCGTGACCATCGTGACCTGCCTAGTGACGCATGCGGGGCGGTGTGGGGCGGTACGGGCGGACCGAGCCTGCCAACCTGTCGTGTCGGACTCGGTTCACCCGTATTTCGCCCCGGTTACACCGACGTGAGCTGCGGTTTCGTCTCGGCCCCGACCGTGTGGATCACCGGGGCCGCGGGGCGGCGAAGGTATACCGCCCACGTCACCGCGCAGCACAGGGCGTAGAAGCCGAGGAAGGTGACGAAGGCCGCCGTTCCGGAGCCGGAGGTACGGAACGCCTCCCGGAAGACCAGGTTGATGCCCAGTCCGCCGAGCGCGCCGACGGCGCCGATGAGCCCCATGGAGGCGCCGGAGAGCCGCCGCCCGTACGCGGCCGCGCCCTCGCCGGTCATGCCGCGCGCCAGCGCCTTCGCCTGGAAGATGCCCGGGATCATCTTGTACGTCGATCCGTTGCCGAGCCCGCTCAGGACGAACAGCGCCACGAACCCCACGAGGAAGACCGGCAGCGAGGACCGCTGGGAGGCGAACACCACCACTGCGGTGGCCGCCGCCATCGCCACGAACGTGCCCAGGGTGATCCTCGCCCCGCCGAAGCGGTCCGCGAGCGCCCCGCCCACCGGCCTGATCAGCGATCCGAGCAGCGGCCCCATGAAGGTCAGCGAGGCGGCCTGGAGCGGGGTGCGGCCGAACTGGGTCTGCAGCACCAGCCCGAAGGCGAAGCTGTAGCCGATGAAGGACCCGAAGGTCCCGATGTAGAGGAACGCCATGATCCAGGTGTGCGCGTCCTTCAGCGCCTCGCGGACCGCGCCGGTGTCGTTGCGCACGGGCGCCAGGTTGTCCATCCGTACGGCCGCCAGGACGGCCGCGAGCACGATCAGCGGGATGTAGGCGGCCAGCAGGTACCGCGGGTGAGCGGCCCCGGCGGTCGCGATGACCAGCAGCCCGGCGAGCTGCACCACGGGAACGCCGATGTTGCCGCCGCCGGCGTTCAGGCCGAGTGCCCAGCCCTTCTTGCGCAGCGGGAAGAAGGCGTTGATGTTGGTCATGGAGGAGGCGAAGTTGCCGCCGCCGACGCCGGTGAGGGCCGCGACGACCAGGAAGGTCCCGTACGAGGTCCCGGGCTCCATCACCACGAGCGCGGCGACCGTCGGCGCGAGCAGCAGCAGCGCGCTGACGACGGTCCAGTTCCGGCCGCCGAAGCGGGCGACGGCGAAGGTGTACGGGACCCGGACGACCGCGCCCACCAGGGTGGCGGTGGCGATCAGGAAGAACTTCCCGGCCGGGTCGATCCCGTAGGCCGGTCCCATGAAGAGGACCATCACGGACCAGAGCGACCAGATCGAGAAGCCGATGTGCTCGGAGAACACGGAGTAGACCAGGTTGCGGCGGGCGGTCCGCTCCCCCGTCTCCTTCCAGAAGGTCTCGTCCTCGGGGTCCCACCGCTCGATCCAGCGGCCCCCCTTGCGCGGTGCGGTCGTACCGGTCATCACACGCCTCCACAGCTCTCGCGTCCACAGCTCTCGCGTCCGTGGCACGACCGTAGGAACGGCGCGTTTCCGCCCCGGTCCCCGCCGGATGACCGCCGGGAAACCTTGCTCTCACCCGCCGCCAAGGGCGCCTGTGAGCGCGGCCGGGCGCCAGCTCCCCGGGGGCACTTCCAGCCAGCCGTGTTCCGCGGAGAGGGTGGCCGCGGCCCGGTGCAGCGCTTCGAGACCGGGGTGGCCGAAGCCCTTGCGCCACACCATGGACAGCGGGGACAGCGGTACCGGGTCGACCAGCGGCCGCTTCACGGACCCGGGCATGTCGACGAAGTCCACGGTCACCAGTACCGGGTGGCCGGTCTTGGCCATGACCCGGCGGAACTCGTCCTTGCCCATGGCCACCGGCGCGGGCGGCGCCATCAGGATCCCGCGTCCGGCGAACAGCTCGCGCGCCAGCCCCGTCCACTCCGGCGTCCGCGGGTTCCCGGCGCCCGCGTACACGGTCTCCCCGGCCAGCGCGTCGAGCGGTACGGTCGGCCGCCCGGCCAGCGGGTGCGCCTCGGGCAGCAGCACGGCGAGCGGCTCGTACCGCACGGGCCGGTGCGCGATGCGGGAGCGCCACACCGGGTCCAGCCCGGCGGCGTACCCGAAGGAGACGTCGAGGCGCCCGGCGGCGACCTCGGCGGCGGCGTAGGTCAGCCCGCTCTCCCAGCGGGCCATCAGCTCGCAGTCCGGGGCGAGTTCGCGGGCCCGTTCCAGGACGGTGCGCGCGGTGCTCGGCCCGTCGGTGTTCAGGTCGACGAGCAGCGCCCTGGGCGCGGCGAAGGCGGCGGCGACCGCCTCGTGCGCGGCCAGCACCCGCCGGGCGAGCGGCAGCAGCCGCTCCCCGTCGGGGGTCGGCTCGACGGCGCGGGTCGTACGGACGAACAACGTGGTGCCGAGGGCCTCTTCCAGCCGCCGTACGTCGCGGCTCAGCGCCTGCTGGGCGACGTACAGCCGGGCGGCGGCGCGGGTGAAGTGCAGTTCCTCGGCCACGGCGACGAACCCGCGCAGCAGGCGGGGGTCCACGTCACGGGGCATCATCCCCGGAGACTAACAACGGATCGGCGTGAATGGCTGCCGGACAGGTGTTGGACGCCGCGCCCGGTCCCGGCCGAGGGTGGTGGTCATGCCCCTCATGTCCGTCACCGGCAGCACCCTCGTCCTCGCCGCACCGTCCGCCCGGCGCACCCCCCGACGCACTCCCCCGCGCCCGCAGGGCCCCTACCGCCGCCTGTTCGCGCTGCCCGGCACCCGCGGCTTCACCGCCGGGAATCTCCTCGCCCGCCTCCCGATGGGCATGTTCGGGGTCAGCGCGGTCATGATGATCGCCGGCCAGCGCGGCTCGTACGCCCTCGCCGGCGCGGTCACGGCGACCGGCATGGCCGCCACCGCACTGGTCGCGCCCTGGACCGCCCGGCTGGTCGACCGGCACGGCCAGGCCCGGATCGCCGTCCCGGCGACCCTGATCGCGGTCCTCGGTTCGCTGTCCCTGGTCGTGTGCGTCCGCACCGGGGCCCCCGCCTGGACCCTCTTCGCCTCGTACGCCGCGACCGCCACCACCCCGAACATCGGCGGGATGTCCCGCGCCCGCTGGACGCACCTGCTGCGCGACTCCCCGGCCGCGCACCACACCGCGATGTCCTTCGAACAGGCCGCCGACGAGCTCTGCTACATGCTCGGCCCGGTGCTGGCGGCCTTCCTCTGCTCGGTCGTCCTCCCCGAGGCCGGCACCCTCACCGCGGCCGTCCTGCTGCTGACCGGCATGCTGGTGTTCACCTCCTGCCGCGCCACCCAGCCCCCGGTGTCGGCGGGACCGCGCCGCGGCTCACCGCTGCGCGCCCTGGCCCCGCTGCTGCCTCTCTTCCTGGCCACCGGTGTGGTCTTCGGCTCGATGGAGATCGCCTCGATCGCCCACCTCGGCGCCCTGGGGCTGGGCGCCGCCTCCGGCCCGGTGCTGGCCCTCCAGGCGGCGGGCTCCTGCGCGGCCGGGCTGCTCTACGGAACGCTGCGTCCGCTCGGCCTGCGCACCTGCCTGGTCGCCATGGCCGCCGCGATGACCCTGCCGTGGCTCGCGGCGAGCACGGACTCGCTCCTCCCGCTGGCCTGCGCCCTGCTGCTGGCGGGCATGGCCACGGCTCCGACGATGGTGACGGCGATGTCCCGGGTCCACGCCCTGACGCCGGAGGGCCGCCTCAACGAGGGCATGACCCTGGCAGTCACCGCCATCCTCGCGGGCATCGCCCTGGGCGCGGCCACGGCCGGCACCCTGGTCGACCACCTGGGCCCGTCCGCCGCGTACGCCCTCCCGGCCGCGGCGGCCTTCCTCGCGCTCGCCCTCACGAAAGTCGTACCGGTTTCCCGTACCGGACTTGTACCATAGATTGGTACGACTCGACGAGAGGAGCGCACCATGTCCATAAGCGCCAGCGAAGCCAGGGCGACCCTGTTCCCGCTGATCGAGCGCGTCAACACCGACCACGCCCCGGTGCGCATCACCTCGAAGAGCGGTGACGCGGTCCTCATGTCCGCCGACGACTACGACTCCTGGCAGGAGACCGTCTACCTCCTGCGCTCCCCCGCCAACGCCCAGCGGTTGATGGAAGCCGTCGCGCGCGACCGCGAGGGCGCCTCCACGGTCACCAGGACGCTGGACGAGCTGAGGGAGTTGGCCGGGGGCGAGGAGTGAGGAGCGTTCACTTCGACCCCGCCGCCTGGGAGGACTTCCTGTTCTGGCTCTCGTCGGACCGGAAGATGGCCCGCCGGATCACTCGCCTGATCGGCGAGATCCAGCGGGACCCGTTCACCGGCATCGGCAAGCCCGAGCCCCTGAAGGGCGAACTGACGGGCTACTGGTCCCGCCGCATCGACGACGAGCACCGCCTCGTGTACCGGGCCGACGACAAGGAAGTGAAGGTCGTCAAGGCCCGCTACCACTACTGACGCATGACAAAGGCCCCGCAGCCGAGAGGCTGCGGGGCCTTTGCCCACATGGGATGAGTGGAGATGGCGGGAATCGAACCCGCGTCCAACGGTGCAGAAGCAGGGCTTCTCCGAGCGCAGTCCGCTGCGCTTTTCTCAGCCCCGGAGATCACACGGACAAGTCTCCGACGGGCTCAGTCACTGTTTGGTTTCCCTCCAACCCCCGTGACCGGGGCTAGAGGTTTAGATCCCTAATTGACGCCAGGATCCGGACCGGGACCACTTCCGGGCTGACGCTCCTCACAGAGGCTTCAGCTCACTGTTATTAGGCAGCGAGGGTGAAGCGGGAGTTATCGCTCTTGGAGTTGGCGATTATTTTTTGCGACATATGGTTAGCGAGATCATTGCCGCTTCCTCGGCTCGCTTCCCCTGCATCGACATCCGCTGTCGAAACCGATCATCCCCATGTTTTTTTAACAAGCTGCTCCACCCCGGGGGGCGGTGCTGACGCCATGGTACGCGAAGTGGAGCGCCGCGTGCCAGGTGATTAAACCGTGCCGCGCTGCTTGCGCCGGACGGCCGAGATCGCCCGGTTCGTCTCGCGGGTGTCCTGCTTCTCCCGCAGCGTCTGCCGCTTGTCGTACTCCTTCTTGCCCTTGGCCAGCGCGATCTCGACCTTCGCCCGGCCGTCCTTGAAGTACAGCGAGAGGGGCACGATCGTGTGACCCGACTCGTCCGCCTTGCGCTCCAGCTTGTCGATCTCCTCGCGGTGCATGAGGAGCTTGCGCTTGCGCCGGGCGCTGTGGTTGGTCCAGGTGCCCTGGCTGTACTCCGGCACGTGCACGTTGTAGAGCCAGGCCTCCCCGCCCTCCACCGACACGAAGCCGTCCACCAGCGAGGCCCGGCCCTGGCGCATGGACTTGACCTCGGTACCCGTGAGCACGAGACCGCACTCGTAGGTGTCGATGATCGCGTAGTCGTGGCGCGCCTTCTTGTTCTGGGCGATCAGCTTGCGCCCTTTTTCCTTAGCCATAGTGCGGTCATTTTCGCACTACGGACCCACCCCGAGGCCACCCAATACTGTGACCGCCCGCTCCTCGACCGCCTCGCCCGCCGGCACGTCCGGGGTGATGCCCTCGCCGTCCAGGCTCCGGCCCGCCGGTGTGCGGTACGTGCCCACCGTCAGCTCGGCCACCGAGCCGTCAGGCAGCTCGGTCGGCATCTGCACCGAGCCCTTGCCGAAGGTCCGGCTGCCCACCGCCACGGCCCGGCCCCGGTCCTGCAGGGCGCCCGTCACCAGCTCGGCCGCGCTCATCGTGCCGCCGTCGACGAGGGCCACCAGCGGCCGGGTGGTGTCCCCGCCCGGGGCCGCGTACAGGACCCGCTGGTCGCCGCGTACGTCGTACGTGGCCACGAGCCCGCCGTCCAGGAAGGCCGAGGCGGCGGTGACCGCCTCGGCGACCAGGCCGCCCGGGTTGCCGCGCAGGTCGAGCACGACCCCCTCACCGGGCGGGGCCGCGCGCACGGCGGACCTGACGCGCTCGCCGGAACCGCGGGTGAAGGAGACCACCTTGATGACCGTGACCCCGTCCGGGCGCCGGCGTACGGTCACCGGCTCGGTGCGCAGTTGCTCGCGGCGCACCGTCTCGGTGAGGTCCGCGCCGTCCCGGTTCAGGTTCAGCACGACGGGGGTGCCGGCCACACCGCGCAGCAGGGCGACCACGTCGGCGACGGCCAGGCCGGTCACGGTGTGCCCGTCGACGCTCAGCAGCCGGTCCCCGGCGCGCAGTCCCGCCCGGGCGGCGGGGCTGCCCGGCTGGACCTTGTCGACCTTGATCATGCCGTCGTGGGCCCGCTCGGCCCAGACGCCCACGCCGGTCCAGCGGCCGTCGAGGCCCTCGGCGAAGGCGGCGTACTCGCCCTGGTCGTAGACGGTGCCCCAGCGGTCGCCGCTGCGGCTGACCACCTCCTGCGCGGCCTTCTTGCCGGACTTGCCCTCGGCGACGGCCTCCGCGGCGGCCCGGGCGACCGCGTCCCGGTCGGCGGTGCCGGCCTGGCGCGGGGCCTCCGGAGCGGGGGCGCCGGTCAGGGCCGCGGCGGCCACGGCACCCTCTTCGCGGTCCCAGCAGCCGGTGTACGCACCGGCGCCCACGGCGGTGAGGAAGGCCAACGTCAAAACGGCCCCGCGACGCAGGTCGCGGGGCCGGAGACAGAAGGCGGGAATACTCGGCAAGCCCAGCATGGCGCCGAGTCTAGGACAAGCCCCGCGCCGGTACGGGTGGTTGACCGGACCGCTCGCGGGGCGCTTGTCACACCTTCAGGTACTTGCGCAGGGCGACGAAGGCGGCCATGGAGGGCATCAGGAGGCCGATGAAGAGGACGTACGGGAGCTTGGCCAGCACCGATCCCCAGCCCATGAAGTCGATCAGCTGGATCTTGTCCCGCAGTCCGACGCCGTGGTCGATCACGAAGTACTGCCCGGAGACGAGCATGACGCAGGCGAAGAGCGCGCCGATGAGGCCGGCGACGGCCGCCTCCATGATGAAGGGAACCTGGATGTAGAAGCTGGAGGCACCCACCAGCCGCATGATCCCGGTCTCCCGCCTTCGGCTGAACGCCGAGACGCGCACGGTGTTGACGATCAGCAGCAGCGCCACGATCAGCATGATCAACATGATGCCGAGGGCCGCGTAGTTGAGGTAGTTCAGGATCCGGAAGAGGTCGTCGATCTCCTTGCGCTGGTCGTCGACGGTGTGGATGCCGTCGCGGCCGGCGAAGGCGGAGGTGACCACCTTGTACTTCTCCGGGTTCTTGAGCTTGACCCGGAAGGACTCCTGCATCTGGTCGGGCGTGATGGAGGAGGCGAGCGCGGTGTGCCCGTACTGCTCCTGGTAGTGCTTGTACGCCTCGTCCGCCGATTCGTACGCGACGCTCTTGACCAGCGTCATCTGCTTGAGCTCGGAGTCGATCTGCTTCTTCTGCTCATCGGTCACGGCGCCCTTGCGGCAGGTGGCTACGCCTCCGGAGCCGCTCGCCGAACCGTCCGGCTTGGCGGCCGCCTCGCCGGCCTCCTGGGCGTCCTGCTTGTTGCAGAGGTAGATCGAGACGTTGGCCTTGTCGTACCAGAAGCCCTTCATCCGGCTCACCTGCTCGCGCATGAGCAGGGAGCCGCCGAACAGGGCCAGTGAGAGGGCCACGGAGATGATGACCGCGAAGGTCATGGTGAGATTGCGACGGAGACCGACGCCGATCTCCGACATGACGAACTGGGCGCGCATTGCGTCTCAGGGACCTTTCAGTGCTGGTAGCCGTAGACGCCGCGCGACTGGTCGCGCACGAGTCGGCCCTGTTCGAGTTCGATGACGCGCTTGCGCATCTGGTCGACGATCTGCTGGTCGTGTGTGGCCATGATCACCGTGGTGCCGGTCCGGTTGATCCGGTCCAGCAGCTTCATGATCCCGACCGAGGTCTGGGGGTCGAGGTTGCCGGTGGGCTCGTCCGCGATCAGCAGGGCGGGGCGGTTGACGAAGGCGCGGGCGATGGCCACGCGCTGCTGCTCACCGCCGGAGAGCTCGCCGGGCATGCGGTCCTCCTTGCCGCCCAGGCCCACGAGTTCGAGGACCTGCGGGACGGCCTTGCGGATCTCGCCGCGCGGCTTGCCGATGACCTCCTGGGCGAAGGCCACGTTCTCGGCCACCGTCTTGTTGGGCAGCAGGCGGAAGTCCTGGAAGACGGTCCCCAACTGGCGCCGCATCTGCGGAACCTTCCAGTTGGAGAGCTTGGCGAGGTCCTTGCCCAGGACGTGCACCTGGCCGTGGCTCGCCCGTTCCTCGCGCAGGATCAGGCGCAGGAACGTGGACTTGCCGGAGCCGGAGGAGCCGACGAGGAAGACGAACTCGCCCTTCGCAATGTCGAGGGAGACTTCTCTCAGTGCGGGACGGCTCTGCTTCGGGTAGGACTTGGAGACACTGTCGAATCGGATCACGGGTGCACCACGGTCGCCGGGAGTAGGTGTGCGTGACCATACGCGAACGGGCGCGAGGTGTGGACCCGGCCTCCGGACTTGCCCGATTTATCCCGGGGTGCCGGCCCGTCCGGACCGTGATTGCCCGGACGGGCCGCGCCGAATGTCGGCGAAGCTGGCACAGTGGTAGGGGGAACGGTCCGGGTCCCCGCACCGTTGTACGCAACGAGAAGACCGAGGGGACGAGAGGAGGAGCGCATGACATATGACCGGCTCGTGTGCGCGAACTGCGCCGCACCCGTCAGCCAGGGCCGCTGCCCGGTGTGCCGGGCGAACCGGGAGCGCCTCCAGCAGGAGGGCAGCCCCTTCTCCGGCCTGAACCCCATGACCCTTATCGTGCTCATGGTGGTCCTCGTGGCAGCTCTGGCGCTGGTGGCCCAGCACGCCGCCTAGAGCGCTCACACCGCCCCGTCGCGGTGCGCGCGGTATCCGTGCCGCGTACCCGATCACACACGCGAGAAGGGCCCGGACACCTGGTGTCCGGGCCCTTCTCCTCGTGCTGTGTCTCGTGCCGCGCCGTTACGCGGTCTGCTCCTGCTGCTTGCGCCAGCGGATTCCGGCCTCCAGGAAGCCGTCGATCTCGCCGTCGAGCACGGCCTGCGGGTTGCCGACCTCGAACTCCGTCCGCAGGTCCTTGACCATCTGGTACGGGTGCAGGACGTAGGAGCGCATCTGGTTGCCCCAGGAGCTGCCGCCGTCCTTGAGGGCGTCCATCTTGTCCTTCTCCTCCTGGCGGCGCCGCTCGAGCAGCTTGGCCTGGAGGACGTTCATGGCGCTGGCCTTGTTCTGGATCTGCGAGCGCTCGTTCTGGCAGGAGACCACGATTCCGGTCGGCAGGTGCGTGATGCGCACCGCGGAGTCGGTGGTGTTGACGCCCTGGCCGCCGGGGCCGGAGGCGCGGTACACGTCGACGCGCAGCTCGGTCTCGTCGATCTCGACGTGGTCGCTGGTCTCGACGACCGGGAGCACCTCGACGCCCGCGAAGGAGGTCTGGCGGCGGCCCTGGTTGTCGAAGGGCGAGATCCGCACGAGGCGGTGGGTGCCCTGCTCGACCGAGAGCGTTCCGTAGGCGTACGGGGCCTTGACGACGAAGGTGGTCGACTTGATGCCGGCCTCTTCCGCGTACGAGGTCTCGTAGATCTCCGTCGAGTACCCGTGGCGCTCGGCCCAGCGCAGGTACATGCGCTGGAGGCGCTCGGCGAAGTCGGAGGCGTCGACGCCACCGGCCTCGGCACGGATGTTGACCAGGGCCTCGCGCTCGGCGTACTCGCCGGAGAGCAGGGTCCGGACCTCCATCTCGTCCAGCGCCTTGCGGACGGAGACGAGCTCGACCTCGGCCTCGGCCAGGGTGTCCGCGTCGTCCATCTCCTGGGCGAGGTCGAAGAGCACCCCGAGGTCGTCGATGCGCCCCCGCAGCGTTTCGGTCTTACGGACCTCCGCCTGGAGGTGCGAAAGCTTGCTCGTGATCTTCTGAGCCGCCTCCGGGTCGTCCCACAGGGACGGCGCGGCGGCCTGCTCCTCGAGCACGGCGATATCTGCCCTCAGCTTGTCGAGGTCCAGGACGGCCTCGATCGACCCCATGGTCGAGGAGAGGGACTTCAGCTCTTCGGAAACATCGACGACTGCCACGGGTCCAGCGTAGCCGGTCCCCGGACGATGCCGTCCGGGCAGGCCGGATCACCCGTACTGATGAGAGCTCGTACGGGCGTACGCTCACCGTATGACCGTTCTCCTCGTCAAGCGCCGCCATGTGGACCACATGCGTGTCACGACGACGAGCTGTCTGCCGCCGGACCGAACCCAAGCCTGATCCGACCCGATCCGACTTGGTCCTGTACGCGCGGCTCCCGCGGTCCCGGCACCACCCCTGTCGGAGACCCTCCCCCGCCCCGCGGCCCCCGCCACCTCTGGGGAACAGGACCCCGTGACATCCCGAAACGGAGCCGTCATGCCGTCCGCGCACACTCTCCCCGTCCTGGACCTCTCCCAGGCGGACGACCCGGCCCAGCGGGCCGACTTCCTGAAGAAGCTGCACGCAGCCGCCCGGGACTCCGGTTTCCTGCACCTGACCGGGCACGGCGTCACCGCCGCCGAGAGCGCCCGCATCCTCGAACTGACCAGGGCGTTCTTCGCCCTCCCGGAGTCCGAGCGGCTCTCGGTCAGCAATCTGAACTCCCCGCACTTCCGCGGCTACACCCGCATCGGCCACGAGCTGACCGGCGGAGCCTCCGACTGGCGGGACCAGCTGGACGTCGGCGCGGAGCGCCCGGCGCCGGCGGTGGGACCGGACGACCCGGCGTACCTGTGGCTGGAGGGCCCGAACCAGTGGCCCGCCGCCCTCCCGGAACTGCGCACGGTGGTCCTGGACTGGCAGTCCCGGCTCGCGGCGGTGGCCCACCGCCTGCTCCAGGAGCTGCTCGTCGCGATCGGCGCCCCGGCGGACTTCTTCGACGCGGCCTTCGCGGACCGCCCGCACCTGCACACCAAGCTGATTCGCTACCCGGGATCGGCCCCCTCCGGCGCCGACCAGGGCGTGGGCGCACACAAGGACTACGGGTTCCTGACGCTGCTGCTCCAGGACTCGGTGGGCGGCCTCCAGGTGGTCCGGGACGGCGGCTACCTGGACGTGCCGCCGATGCCGGGCGCGTTCGTGGTGAACCTGGGCGAGCTGCTGGAGATCGCGACCGAGGGCTACCTGACGGCGACGGACCATCGGGTGGTCAGCCCGCCGGGGGCGGTGGAGCGGTACTCGGTGCCGTTCTTCTACAACCCGCGGCTGGACGCGGTGATCGAGACCGTTCCGGGCGAGTACCTGCGCTCCGCGCCGGGGGTCGCGCACGACGAGTCGAACCCGCTGCACGCCGAGTACGGCCGCAACGAACTCAAGGGCTGGGTCCGCGCCCACCCGGCCGTGGCGCGGCGCTGGCACCCGGAACTGGCCAACGCGTAGCCGTCCCCGGCCGCGGGTGACCGCTGCGCGGAGCTCTCTCCCCGCCCCGCCCTTTCGCCGTTTCCCGGGCTCTGCCCGGACCCGGTCCTCAAACGCCGGACGGCTCGAAAATCCAGCCGTCCGGCGTTTGTGGCGCGGGGTCCGGGGCGGAGCCCCGGGAGCGGCGCCGCACGGCGTTACGGGACCCGAGGGACCGACTGCTTGCTGTCCTGGGGCGGGGGCTCCTCGCCCCCGGAGACGGCCAGCCACGTGCCCAGGCCGACGGCCGCGGCCAGTGCCAGGGCCGACACCGACAGGACCAGCCGACGCTTGCGCGCGGCCTCCGCGCGGTGGCGGGCGGAGCCCGGCCGGTGGCCGCCGGCCGGGCGCGGCACGCGGGCGGTGCCCAGCGCCCCGCCCGCCAGCTCGTCCGGCCCCGGCACGCGCATCGAGGTGTGGGTGTCCCGGTTGGAGTCCGTCGCCGAGCCCGGCACCAGCGGAACCACGCCACGCCGCCGGACCGGATCCGCCGCCGGTTCCTCCGAGGGCTCGGGGTCCGGTTCCGCGTCGTCCGGCTCGTCCACGTCCAGCGGCGGCATCCCGGCCAGCATCGGGAGCAGGTCCCGCAGCCGGACCGACAGCTCCGAGGCCCGCAGCCGCGAGGCCGGCGCCTTGGCCAGGCACTGCACGATGAGCTGCCACAGCTCGTCGGGGATGCCCGGCAGCGGGACGACCGTCTCGGTCACGTGCCGCCGCAGGACCGCTCCCGGGTGGCCCCCGCCGAAGGGGGTGAACCCGGCCAGCAGCTCGTACAGGACCGTGGCCAGGGCGTATATGTCCACCGCGGCCCGCGGGGGCAGGCCCTCCACGATCTCCGGCGCCAGGTAGTCCGGGGTGCCGATGATCCGGGTCGTCGGCGCCGAGGCCCGGCCCGCCGCGGCCCGCCGCGGGGAGTCGATCAGCTTGGCCACGCCGAAGTCGGTCAGCAGCGCCGGGTGCGAACCGCCCGGGCCGAGCGGGCCCTGCATGTCCAGCAGGACGTTCTCCGGCTTGACGTCCCGGTGGACGACCCCCGCCGCGTGCGCCGCAGCCAGCGCGTCGGCGACGTCCGCGACGATCGCCACGGCCGCCTCGGGGGCGAGCCGCCGCTCGCGGTCGAGGCGCGTGCGCAGGTCCGTACCGCGGACGAGGTCCATGACGAGGGCGAGGTCGTTGCCGTCCACGACGAGGTCGCGGACGGACACGACGTGCGGGTGCTCCAGGCCGAGCAGCGCGCTGCGCTCCTGGACGAACCGTCCGACGAGTTCCTGGTCGGACGCGAGGTCCTCGCGCAGCAGTTTGACGGCGACGGGCCCGTCAGGCCCCTCGCCCAGCCACACCGTGCCCGCGCTGCCGCGCCCCAGGATCTGGTGCGCGGTGTACCGGCTGCCGATCTTCCGTGCCACGACTGCTCCCTCAGCGGCTGGCGTACGCACCAAAGCTACGCGGCCGAGTGGGCGTTGGAGGCCAGCAGGGGGCCGGATTCGTGGCGACCTTCACTTCTGCGGGCGAAATCACGTCCTAGAAGTCGACAAATCTACGAGGTCGGCACTGCCGGAGCTCCCGTCAGGGGTTCGTCGAGCCCGAGGAGCCCGCGGAATCCCCGATCGTGCTGACCCAGTCGACCACGCCGGAACCCCAGGTCCACACCTGGTCCCACCAACCCCGGCCGGTGCCGACCCACTCCTGGAGCGGGGTCAGCTCCCAGACCAGCCAGCCCGCGACGAAGAACACCAGGATCAGCACCAGACAGCCCTTGAGGCAGCCGAGGCCGGGGATCCGCACCGGGTTGGCGCTGCGGCGGCGCGGCTCGCGCGGCTCCCGGGGGGCCGGCCGCTGCGGCGGCGGAGCCTGCGGGGGCTGCTGCTGCGGCTGGGGCTGGCGGTACTGGGGCTGCTGCGGCTGAGGCTGCTGCTGGTACGGCTGGGGCTGGTGCTGCTGCGGCTGGTAGTGCTGCGGCGGCGGAGGCGCGTACTGCTGCTGGGGCCGCTGCTGCGGCTGGCGGTACTGCTGCGGCGGCGGCGGCTGCTGCTGGTACTGCTGCTGCTGGGGCGGCGGGCCCTGCCGGTACGGCTGCTGCTGGGGCCGGTGCTGCGGCGGCGGAGGCGCCTGTCGCTGCGGGCGGCGGCGCAGCGGGTCCTCGTTCGGGTCGAGGTACTGGATCTGCGTCTGCTCGTTGCGATCACGGGCGGCCTGCATCTGCGACTGCCACGGATGCGGCTGGTCGGGCCGCTGCACCGGGGGCATCACCGAGGTCGGGTCGGCGCCGGGGCCGCCTGTGCTCGGCAGCACCGAGGTGGCGTCGGCCGCACCGACCGGCGGCATGACGCTGGTCATCGCGTTCGGGTCGTACGCGCCGGCCTGCGCGCCCGTCCCGGGAAGCATCTGGGTGGGGTCGGCGGCGCCGGGGGTCTCGGGGACCGGGGCCGGCGAGGGGTCGGGCGCGAGCAGCGCGCCCACGCCGAGCGCGGCCTCCACCTCGGCGGCCGAGGAGTGCACGCCGATGCCGGCGGCCACCACGCGCAGTGCGCGGGCCAGGCTCTGGGCGCTGGGGCGCTCGTTCGGCTCCTTGCGCAGGCAGCGCTCGATGACCGTCCACAGCGGCTCCGGCACGATCGAGGGCCGCTGCGGGTCCTCGCTGAGGTGGCGGTGGAGCACTTCGAGCGCGGTGCCGCCGGCGAACGGCGGGCGTCCGGTGAGCAGCTCGTAGAGGAGGATGCCGGCGCCGTAGATGTCGACGGCGGAGGTCTGCGGACGACCCTCCGCGGACTCGGGGGCGACGTAGGCGGGGGTACCGACGAACTCGTGGGTGCGGGTCAGGCCCGGGGAGTCCGCGAGGCGGGCGATGCCGAAGTCGGTGAGCATCGGCTTCATCTGCCCGCCGCGCTCGTCGAGCAGCACGTTGGCCGGCTTCAGGTCGCGGTGGACCACTCCGTCGGCGTGGCTGGCGGCGAGGGCGTCCGCGATCTGGGCGGTCAGCAGGCTCGCGGCGACGGGCGTGAAGGGGCCGTTCTCGCGGAGGTAGCGGTGCAGGTCCGGGCCGTCGATCAGGTCCATGACCAGGGCCAGCAGATCACCCTCGACGACGAGGTCGCGGGTGCGCACGATGTTGGGGTGGGTCAGGCGCAGCAGGACCGAGCGCTCCCGCAGGAAGCGCATGACGATGTCGGGATCCTGGGCCAGCTCCTCCTTGAGGACCTTGATGGCCACGGTCTCGCCGGGCTGGCCCGCCACGGCCGCCTCCGCGCCGGCGGCCTCCCTCTGGCGGGCACGCCAGACAGTGCCCGTGGCGCCGCGCCCGAGCGGCTCCTCGAGCAGGTATTTGCTGCCGACTGGCCGCACGTCTCGCGCTCCCCTGCTGTCGTCCTGCTGTGGTCGATCTGCTGATTGGTTTTCCGGCCCACTCTAGGGGGTGTCCCCCGGGAAGACGCCGGTCCGCAGAGGTTGGTTGCCGCACATATGTACGGAGGGTGATGTTTGCGGGGTATGCCGGAGGCGTTTTTCCCCGTCTTTCGCCACCTCGCCGTCCGGATCCGGCCGGGGTCCGCCCCGGGTCGGATCACATCAAGATCATTTGTTGCCGGGTGCCGGGCGTGTTGTCCGTGACAGGTGCGAGGATGCACCCGTACGGAACGGCACGGGACGGGAGCCCCGCCTTCCGGGCAGACCTGACCGGACGACGCGTCCGTGCCGGGTGGGGGTCGACCGGACGGTCGTGTCACGGGATTCCCCTGCCGGGCGCACACACCGCGCACCGCGCAGAAGGGACCGCTGACGGCGATGCAGATCCGGCTGACCGTCCTTGGGTCGCGCAGCGGCCACCAGACCGCGACCGCCCCCGCGAGCTGTGACGTGCTCGTCACCGCGCCTGTCGGCACCGCGCTGGCCGCGGTCGCCTCCGGGCTCGCGGCGACCGTCGGCGGACCCGATACCGGGGGCACGGTCGTGCTGTACGCCGGTTCCGAGCGCCTCGACCTCCAGCGGCGGGTGCTCGGCGAGCCGCCGCTCGTGGACGGTGCGGTCGTGGCCCTGCACGGACCGGTGCCGGACGTCCTGCCCGAGGACGGCCTCGGCACTCCCCAGCTGCACGTGGTCGCCGGACCCGACGCGGGCGGAGTCCACCTCCTGCACAGCGGGCAGATCCGGGTGGGCCGCTCCGCCGACGCCGACGTCCCGCTGGACGACCCCGACGTCTCCCGGCTGCACTGCGCGGTGACCGTGATCCGCGACGGGCGCGTCGTGGTCGCCGACCTGGACTCGACGAACGGCACCACCCTGGACTGCGCCCCGGTGGGACCGCAGCCCGTCGCCCTGCCCCCGGGTGCGCTGCTGCGGGTCGGCGAGTCCACCCTGCGGCTGGCACCCTCGGGCGCACCCGCGCTGCCGGTGACCCCGGACCTCCAGGGCCACCTCTCGGTCTCCGCCCCGCCGCCCGCCGTCCCGGGCCCGTCGGTCGGCCCGTCGGCCGGCCCGCTCCCCGGGGCCGACCCCGCCGCCCCCGTGCCGGCGCCCGACGCCTCCGGACCCGCCGGGGCCCCCGAGGCCCCCGACACCTCCGCCCCTGCCGCCGGGGCCGGGCGGCGCAAGGGCATCGGGGCCTGGGCCCGCAAGTGGGTGCGGGGCGAGGAGCCCGCAGGGGCCCCGCAGGAACCGCCGGCCGCCGCTCCCGACCCCGACGACCCCGCCGCGCTGCTGCTGGCCGCGATGGGCCCCACCGAGCGCCTGTGGTCCCGTACCACCGGGCAGCTCGCCGTGCTGGACGTGGGGCTCGGCGCCGGGAGCCGGGTGTCCCTGCCCGCCGTCGGCGCCCTCGGGCTCGCCGGGCCGCGGGCCCGGCTGGCCGGGGTCGCCCGCTGGGTGGTCGCGCAGATGGCGGGGCTGCACGCCCCGGGGCAGCTGGAGATCGTGCTCGTCTCCACCGACCGGGCGCGCGGCCTCGCCGACCGGCGGCGCGACTGGGGCTGGCTCGGCTGGCTGCCCCACGTACGGCCCGCGCACGGCCAGGACTGCCGGCTCCTCCTCGCGTACGACCGCGACCAGGCCGTCGCCCGTACGGGTGAGCTGACCCGGCGCCTCGACGAAGGTCCGCTCGGCGTGCACTGGGCCGCCGCCGACGCCGGGCAGGTCCGGCGGGCCGCCGCCGTTTACGACGGCCCGTACACGCTCGTCGTGATCGACGGCGATCCCGGGGCGGGCCCGCTGCGCGACATCACCGGGCGCCTCGCCTCGCACGGCCCGGCCGCCGGGATCCACGTGCTCGTCCTCGCCGAGGCCCCGCCCGCCACCCCCGCCTCCCCGGTCACCGAGACGTACGAGGCCGCCTGCGCGGGCGCCCCCGCCTTCCGGCACTGCGGCGCGGTCGCGCTGCTCAGCGGCGATGTGGCCACGGCCGTACGGACCTTCGAGATCAGCGGCGGCCGGCCGGTCCCCGCCGGGGGCACCGCCACCGCCGACGCCGTCTCCGCCGCCTGGGCCGAGCGCTTCGCCCGCGCCCTGGCCCCGTTGCGCACCGCCGAGGTCGGCTCCGTCGCGGCGTACCGGCCGGCCGCCGCCACGCTGCCCGCCACCGCACGGCTGCTGGACGAGCTGGGGCTGGCCCGGGCCACCCCCGCCTCCCTGATGGCCCGCTGGGCCGCCGCCACCGACCAGGGGCAGGGCGTGGGCGGCCTCGCCGAGATCGTGCTGGGCAGCGGACGGCGCGGGCCCGTCGGCACCGAGCTCGTCCACGACGGCCCGCACCTGCTCATCGAGGGGCCCGCCGGGAGCGGGCGGACCGAGCTGCTGCGGTCGGTGGCCGCCTCGCTGTCCGCGGCCGCCCGGCCCGACCGGCTCGGGCTGCTGCTCCTCGACGGGGCCGGCGGGGAGCGCGGCGACGGGCTGCTGCCCTGCACCGAACTGCCGCACGTCTCCGCCCACCTGGTCGCCTCCGATCCGCTGCGCATGCGGGAGTTCGCGCAGGCACTGGGCGCGGAGCTCAAGCGCCGCTCCGAGCTGCTGGCGGAGCTGTCCTTCGCCGAGTGGCACGCGCAGCGCGAGGTGGCCGACCGGATGGTCTCGCCCCGCCGCCCCGCCCCGGGCGAGCAGCGCGGCGACCTCGACCCCCAGCGCACCGGCACGCTCCGGCTGCGCGCCGCTGCGCCCCGTACCGAACCGGCCGGGCCGGGCCCGCTGCCCCGCCTGGTGGTGCTCGTGGACGACCTCGACGCGCTGGTCGCGCCGGGGCTGGGCAGTACGGGCCGCCCCGCCGCCGGCTCGGTGGTCCGGGCGCTGGAGGCGGTGGCCCGCGAGGGCGCCCGGCTCGGCGTGCACCTGGTGGCCACCAGCGCCCACCCGGACCGGACGGCGGACACCGGGCTGGCCCGGCTGACGACCCTGCGCGTGGAGCTCGACGCACCCGACCAGCCGGGCCCGGGCCGCGGCCTGCTCCGGTTCGGGGACGGCCGGACGGTCCCGTTCCAGGCGGGCCGGGTCACCGGCCGGATCCCTCGGACGGCGACCCTGAGGCCGACTGTGGTCACGGTGGAGTGGGAGCGGATGGGCGATCCACCGGCCCGCCGCCCGGTACGTGAGCTGGGCAACGGGCCGACCGACCTGGCACTGCTGGCCAGCGCCCTGGACCGGGCCGCGCACCTGGTCTCGGCGATACCCGTGCAGTTCCCTCCCGCGCCCTGACGCCCGCGCGCCCGCCCGCGACGCGGTATTGCGGGGTCGCACGGCTCGGCGTAGACCTTGTGGTCCGGGACACACCACGGGCATCGGGGGCAGAGCCATGCGCAGGCAGGGAACGAGCCGTACGACACTCACCTGGACGGCGCTCGCGGCGGCGGGCGCGCTCGCGCTCACCGCGTGCGGGGACGGCGGGAAGAAGGAACCGCAGGGGCCCGAGGGCAGCTCGGCCGCCGCGCCCCGGGTGGAATTACCGAAACTGCCCGGCGAGAAGCTGGAGGTCGCCGCGGTCTGGACGGGCCCGGAGCAGGAGAACTTCACCAAGGTCCTGAAGGAGTTCGAGAAGCGGACGGGAGCCTCCGTCACCTTCGTGCCGGCCCAGGACCCGATCGTCACCTTCCTCGGTACGAAGATCGCGGGCGGGGCGCCGCCGGACGTGGCACTGCTCCCGCAGGTCGGTGCGCTGGTCTCGGCGGTGCAGAACAAGTGGGCGCAGCCGGTGGGCCCGGAGGCCGCCGCGCAGCTCGACGCGAACTACTCGGCGGGCTGGAAGAAGCTCGGCGCGGTCGAGGGCACCCAGTACGGCGTCTACTACAAGGCCGCCAACAAGTCGCTGATCTGGTACAACGCGAAGGCCTTCGAGGCGGCGGGCGTCAAGCCGCCCAAGACCTGGAAGGAACTGATCACCGCGGCCGACACGCTGTCCGCCTCCGGTACTCCGCCCGTCTCGGTGGCGGGTGCGGACGGCTGGACCCTCACCGACTGGTTCGAGAACATCTACCTCTCCCAGGCGGGCCCGGAGAAGTACGACCAGCTGGCCAAGCATCAGATCAAGTGGACGGACGACAGTGTCAAGCAGGCGTTGACCACGCTCGGCGAGCTGTTCGGCCGCAAGGACTTCCTGGCGGGCGGGCCGAGCGGGGCGCTGTCCACCGAGTTCCCGAAGTCGGTGACGCAGACCTTCACCGGCGGCGACCGGCCCGCGGCGGCGATGGTCTTCGAGGGCGACTTCGTGGCGGTGAACATCGCGCAGACCGAGGCGAAGGTGGGAGAGGACGCCCTCGTGTTCCCCTTCCCGGCGGTCGGCGGGAAGGCGCCGGTGGTCTCGGGCGGCGACGTGGCGGTCGCGCTGAAGCCGTCGAAGGGGGCGCAGGCCCTGCTCACCTTCCTGGCCTCGGCGGACGCGGCGGAGATCCAGGCGCGGGAGGGCGGTTTCGTCTCCCCGAACAAGGCGGTGGACCTGAAGGCCTATCCGAACACCATCCAGCGGGACATCGCCAAGGCGCTGATCGCCGCGGGCGACGACTTCCGCTTCGACATGTCGGACCAGGCCCCGGCGGCCTTCGGCGGGACCCCGGGCGCGGGTGAGTGGAAGGCGCTCCAGGACTTCCTGGCGAACCCGTCGGACGTGGCGGGCACCCAGGCGAAACTGGAGGCGGACGCGGCCAAGGCCTACGGGAACTGACCCCGTGTCGGCCCCTGCCGCAAAGGGCGCCTCGGGGACGGGTGTCCCCGAGAGGCGCGTGCCCGCCGAGCGCGTCCCCGCGAGCGGCGTCACGGCCGAGGCGCGCCGCCGCCGACTGATCGCGGCCGCCTTCCTCCTCCCGGCCCTCGTGCTGCTCGGCGCGCTCGTCGTGCACCCGATCGGCTACTCCCTCTACCGCAGCTTTTTCGACCGCTCCGGCGCCACCTTCGTCGGCGGCGACAACTACCGGGAGATCCTGAGCGACGACACGATCCGCACCGCCCTGAAGAACACGGCGCTCTGGGTGGTGCTCGCCCCGGCCACGGCCACCGCCCTCGGCCTGATCTTCGCGGTGCTCACCGAACGGGTGCGCTGGGGGACGGCGTTCAAGCTGCTGGTGTTCATGCCGATGGCGATCTCGATGCTGGCCGCGGGCATCATCTTCCGGCTCGTCTACGACCACGATCCCGACCGCGGGGTCGCGAACGCGGTCTGGGTCGGGGTCCACGACACCTTCGCGGAGTCCTCGGCCTTCCCCAAGGCCCGCCCGGGCCGGGACTCGCCGCTCACGGACGCCGGCGGCGGCGCCTTCACCACCCGCGACCCGGTCCGCGCGGGCACCCCGGTGCTGCTCCCGCTGGTCGGCGTGGCCCCGGAGGCCCTGCCGGACGGGACCCGTACCGCGGGCACCGCCGGGGCCGAGCCGGGGAAGGTCACCGGCACCGTCTGGCAGGACTTCACCCGGGGCGGGGGCGGGTCGGCCAACGTGGTCGACCCGACCGAGCAGGGCTTCGCCGGGATGCGGATCGAGGCGGTCGAGGACGGCAGGGTGGTCGATACGACGACCGCGCGCTCCGACGGCACCTTCACCCTGTCCGGGAAGGCCGACGGGGCCCTGCTGCGGCTGCCCGCGGCCAACTTCCGGGAGGCGTACTCCGGGGTGGAGTGGCTGGGCCCGTCGCTCGTCACCCCGGCGGTCATCGGGGCGTACGTATGGATGTGGGCCGGTTTCTCGATGGTGCTGATCGGGGCCGGGCTGGCCGCCGTACCGCGTGAACTGCTGGAGGCCGCGCGCGTGGACGGGGCGAACGAGTGGCAGGTGTTCCGCCGGATCACCGTCCCGCTGCTGGCGCCCGTCCTGGCGGTCGTGCTCGTCACCCTCGTCATCAACGTCATGAAGATCTTCGACCTGGTCTTCGTGATCGCACCGGGCGCCGTCCAGGACGACGCGAACGTGCTGGCGCTCCAGCTGTACCGGACCTCCTTCGGCACGGACGCCGATCCGGGGCTGGGCAGCGCGATCGCGGTACTGCTGCTGGTGCTGGTGATCCCGGTGATGCTCGTGAATATCCGCCGGCTGCGCAAGGAGGGGTCCCGATGAGCCGTTCCGACGTGACGCCGGACCCGGTGGCGGACGGCCCGGCGGCGGGCCCGCAGGTGGCTAAGCCCTCGACTCCGGAGCCCGCGACCGCGAAGCCCCCGCACGCCACGTCCTCGTACGCCACCCTCCTCTCCGGCAAACTCGCCGCAGGCGCCCTGCGCGTCTTCCTGGTCGTCGCGGCACTGTTCTGGCTGCTGCCCACGCTCGGGCTGCTGCTCTCCTCCTTCCTGTCCCCCACCGATCTCAACAACGGCGGCTGGTGGCAGGTGCTGACCGCGCCCGCGCGGCTGACGTCCGACAACTACGAGCGGCTGCTGGCCAATGACACGATCACCGGCTCCCTCCTGAACACGTTCGCGATCGCCGTACCGGCCACCCTGCTGGTCCTGACCCTCGGCGCGTTCGCCGGATACGCCTTCGCCTGGCTGGAGTTCCCCGGCCGGGACTGGCTCTTCCTCGTCGTCGTCGGGCTGCTCGTGGTCCCCGTTCAGGTGGCCCTGATCCCGGTGTCCGAACTCTTCGGCTCCATCGGGCTGTTCGAGACCACGGCGGGCGTGGTCCTCTTCCACACCGCCTTCGGACTGCCCTTCGCCGTGTTCCTGCTGCGCAACTTCTTCGCGGAGATCCCGCGCGAGCTGCTGGAGGCCGCCCGCCTCGACGGGGCGGGTGAACTGCGCCTGTTCGCAACGGTGGTGCTGCCGCTCGGCGGCCCGGCGATCGCCTCGCTCGGCATCTTCCAGTTCCTGTGGGTGTGGAACGACATGCTGGTGGCCCTGGTCTTCGCGGACTCCGCCAGCCCGCCCGTCACGGTCGCCCTCCAGCAGCAGGTACGGCAGTTCGGGAACAACATCGACGTGCTCGCGCCCGGCGCGTTCCTGTCGATGGTGATCCCGCTCGTCGTCTTCTTCGCCTTCCAGCGGCATTTCGTCTCGGGGGTGATGGCCGGGGCGATCAAGTAGCCGGCTCTCCGCACCGCCGGTGACGTGCCCCCTTGACGCTGCGTAATC
Organism: Streptomyces avidinii; assembly: GCF_045161815.1. Lineage (NCBI taxonomy): Bacteria > Bacillati > Actinomycetota > Actinomycetes > Kitasatosporales > Streptomycetaceae > Streptomyces > Streptomyces avidinii. The sequence continues at coordinate 5,411,504 of NZ_CP108863.1, read as the reverse complement.
CGAATGCCGCACGCTGCGTAACCCGATCGCCACACCGGGGGTTCCTGGGCCATATGCCCGTGCCGACCCCTGGATGTGCCGTGCCCCGGTTCAGCGTCATCGTGCCCGCGTACAAGGTCCAGGCCTACCTCCAGGAGAGTCTGGACTCGGTCCTGACGCAGTCGTACCCGGATCTGGAGCTGATCGCGGTCGACGACGCCTCTCCGGACGCCTGCGGCTCGATCATCGACGAGTACGCGTCCCGGGACCCCCGGGTGACGGCGGTGCACCTGGCGCACAACCTGGGGCTGGGACCGGCCCGCAACGCGGGCCTGGCCCGGGCGACCGGCGACTACCTGGTCTTCCTCGACGGTGACGACACCCTCGCTCCGGGCGCCCTGCAGGCCATCACCGACCGGCTGAAGGCCACCGGCTCCCCCGACGTCCTGATCCACGACTACGCGCGCACCTTCTGGTCGGGCGAACTGGTGCGCAACCGCCTCTCGCACCGGCTGTCCGAGGAGGGCCCGGCCAGCTTCCGCCTCGCCGACCGCCCGGCCCTCCTCGGCATGCTGATGGTGGTGTGGAACAAGACGTACCGCCGCGAGTTCGTCGAGCGCGAGGGCCTGTCCTTCCCGCCCGGCTTCTACGAGGACACCCCCTGGACCTACCCGGCACTGCTGGCCGCGGAGTCCATTGCCGTCCTGGACCGGATCTGCGTCCATTACCGGCAGCGGCGCACCGGCTCGATCCTGACCACCACCAGCCGCCGCCACCTCGACATCTTCGACCAGTACGACCGCGTCTTCGGACACCTCGCCGGCCGCCCCGAGCTGGAGCGCTGGCGCCCCGCCCTGCACCGCCGGATGGCCGAGCACTTCTGCGCCCTGTACGCCGACCCGCGCCGCCTCCCGCGCGCCGCCCGGGCCGAGTTCTTCGGCCGGGCCTGCGCCCTGCTGCGCCGCTACCACCCCCAGGGCGGCAGCGGCAGCGGCGCGCTGCCGCCGGCCCTGTCGCGGACCGACCGGGTCCGGCACACCCTGATGCGGCTGGGCACCCGGCGCACGTACCGGCTGCTGTCGGCGCTGCGCTCGGCGGCACTGGCGCTGGGCCGCGCGGCCTCGGCGCTCGGGCGGGGTCTGCGGGAGTCCTCGCTGCGGCTGCACTACCGGATCCAGCGGCTGCTGCCGCTGCGCCCGGAGCTCGCGGTCTTCTCCGCGTACTGGCACGGCGGCTACGCCTGCAACCCGGCGGCGATCGAGGCCAAGCTGCGGGAGCTGGCGCCGCGGATGCGCACGGCGTGGATCTGCGACCCGGCGCACGCCTCGACCCTGCCCCGCGAGACGGTGGCACTGCGCCCGGGCTCGGCGGCGTACTGGACCGCCCTGGCCCGGGCCGGCCACCTGATCACGAACGTCAACTTCGACCGCGCCCTGGTCAAGCGGCCGGGCCAGATCCTCGTCCAGACCCAGCACGGGACCCCGCTCAAGCGCGTGGGCCTCGACCTCCTGGACCGCCCGGCGGCCACCCCGACCCCGGACTTCGCGGGCCTGCTGCGCGGCGCCGACCAGTGGGACTACCTGCTCTCCTCGAACCGGCACTCCACCCTGGTCTGGGAGAAGGCCGTCCCGTCCTCCTACACGACGCTGGAGTACGGCTATCCGCGCAACGACATCTTCCACCGGGCGGGCCCGGCCGAGGTGCTGGAGCTGCGCGAACGCCTGGGCATCCCGGCGGGCTCCACGGCCGTGCTGTACGCGCCCACGCACCGCGACTACCGGCGCAGCCGGCCGGACCACCTGGACTTCGAGCGGGTCCTGCGGGACCTGGGCCCGCGCTTCACGATCCTCGCCCGCACCCACCTCACGTACGCGGACCTCCCGCCGTCACCGGACACCCACCCGCGCCTGATCGACGTCTCCTCCCACCCCTCGGTGGAGGAGCTCGCGCTGGCCTCGGACGCGCTGGTGACGGACTACTCGTCCCTGATGTTCGACTACGCGGCGCTGGACCGGCCGATCGTGATCCACGCGGACGACTGGGAGGCGTACGAGGCGGCCCGGGGCACGTACTTCGACCTGCGGTCCTGCCCGCCGGGGGCGATCGCCCGGACCCAGGACGAGCTGGTGGACATCTTCACCACCGGTCACTGGCAGGGCTCGCGCTCCGCGCAGCTGCGGGCGGCCTTCCGTGCGCGCTTCTGCCAGTTCGACGACGGCCACGCGGCGGAGCGGGTCGTGCGCCGGATCTTCCTGGGGCAGACGGCCCCGATCCCGGCGGTCATGCCCCTGGAGGACCGCCGCCCGACGCCCGCGGCCCCCGCGGCCTCGACCTCGACCCCGGCCTCGGCCTCGGCTGCACCGGCACCGGCGCTGGCCCCCGTCTGGCCGTAGCGGCCGGCCGGCGGCGGGGCTCAGACGGCGCGCAGCCCCGCCACGACCGACCGGGCCAGTTCGTCGAGGTACCCGGCGGTGACCTCGTCCCGGACGACCACCTGCCGCCAGTAGAGCGGCCCGATCGCCAGGTCGAGCGCCCGCCCCGGGTCGGTGCCCTCCGCCAGCTCGCCGCGCGTGACGGCTCCGGAGACGATCCCCTCCGCCATGCGGCGCTGTCCGTCGAGCAGTGCGCCGCGCACCGCTTCGGCGATCTCCGGGTTCCGCGCCGCCTCCACCAGCAGGTCGGGGATGACCGCGGACGCCACCGGGTGACGCAGTACGTGTGACATGACCTCCAGCAGGGCGCGTACGTCCCCGTACAGCGAGCCCGTCGCGGGCACCGGCAGGCCGTCCACGGCGAAGGCCCCCACCAGGTCCAGCACCAGGTGCAGCTTCGACTTCCACCGCCGGTAGACCGCGGTCTTGCCGACCCCCGCCCGCCGGGCGATGCCCTCGATGGACATCCGCGCGAAGCCGACCGCGGCCAGTTCCTCCACCACCGCGTCGCGGATCGCCTCCGTCACGTCCGCGCGCAGGACGGCGGCCCCGGCGGGGGCTCTACGGGCGGGGGCGGGGGCGGCGGCGGGGTCCGTGGTCATGCACAGAGCATAGCCGCGCCCCGTCACGACGATACGGTTGCGTTCCGACGCGCCACGGCTTAACCTCGCCGTAGCGACGATACGGACCCGTCCCGACCTCGGCAGCGACGTACTGACCCCCGTCGAAAGCGAACCTGTGACCACCGCGACCGCACCCAAGACCGCGCCCGCGCCCTCCGCGGAACTCGCGCAACTCGCCGCCGCCCACGGCCTCACCCTCAGCGGCGCCCGCCCCACGCTCCCCCGCTACATCGCGGAGCTCTGGGACCGCCGTCACTTCGTGACCGCGTACGCGACCGCCCGTATGCAGGCCACGTACAGCTCGGCCAAGCTCGGCCAGCTCTGGCACCTGGTGACCCCGCTGCTGAACGCGGCGGTCTACTACTTCATCTTCGGCATCGTGATGAAGGCCAGCAACGGCGTGCCGGACTACGTCCCCTTCCTGATCACCGGCATCTTCGTCTGGGACTTCATCGGCAGCTCCATCAACGCCGGCACCCGCGCCGTCCACAGCAACCGCGGCCTGGTCCGCGCCCTGCACTTCCCCCGCGCGAGCCTGCCCATCTCCACAGTCGTCCAGCTCTTCCAGCAGCTGCTCGTCACCATGGGCGCGCTGGTCATCCTACTGCTGGCCTTCGGCCAGCGGCCCGCCTGGTCCTGGTTCCTGGCCCTGCCGGCGCTGCTGCTGATGGCCGTCTTCGCCACCGGCTGCGCGATGGTCATGGCCCGTATCGGCAGCAAGAGCCCGGACGTCAGCCAGCTGATGCCCTTCGTGCTGCGCACCTGGATGTACTCCTCGGGCGTCATGTGGTCCATCGACCAGATGCTCAAGACGGACCACCTGCCGCACTGGGTGCTCATGGCGCTCAAGTTCAACCCCGCGGCCGTCTACATCGACCTGATGCGCTTCTCGCTGATCGACAGCTTCGGAGCGCACTCGCTCCCGCCGCACGCGTGGCTCGTCGCCCTCGGCTGGGCCCTGCTCGCCGGCGTCGGCGGCTTCATCTGGTTCTGGAAGGCAGAAGAGGAGTACGGCCGTGGCTGACACCGCGACGAAGACCGACACCCGGGTGCCCACCGTCATCGCCGACGGGGTCCACGTCATCTACAAGGTCCACGGCGCCGGCGCCCGCAAGGGCGGCGCCACCGCGGCGCTCAGCCGGGTCTTCTCCCGCCGCCCCTCCCCCGGCATGAAGGAGGTGCACGCCGTCAAGGGCGTCACCTTCACCGCCCACAAGGGCGAGGCCATCGGGCTCATCGGCTCCAACGGCTCGGGCAAGTCCACCCTGCTGGCCGCCATCGCCGGCCTCCAGCCGGTGGCCCACGGCCGGATCTACTCGCACGGCCAGCCGTCCCTGCTGGGCGTGAACGCCGCCCTGATGAACGACCTGACGGGCGAGCGCAACGTCGTCCTCGGCGGCCTCGCGATGGGCATGTCCAAGCAGCAGATCCGCGAGCGCTACCAGGGCATCGTCGACTTCTCCGGCATCAACGAGAAGGGCGACTTCATCTCCCTGCCCATGCGGACGTACTCCTCCGGGATGGGCGCCCGGCTGCGGTTCTCCATCGCCGCCGCCAAGGACCACGACGTCCTGATGATCGACGAGGCCCTGGCCACGGGCGACGCCGCGTTCCAGCGCCGCAGCCAGGCCCGCATCGAGGAACTCCGCGAGCACGCGGGCACCGTCTTCCTCGTCAGCCACAGCATCAACACGGTCCGCGAGACCTGCGACCGCGCGATCTGGCTGGAGTCGGGCGTCCTCCGCATGGACGGCCCCTCGGCGGAGGTCTGCGACGCCTACGAGGCCTTCACGGCGGGCCGCTGACCAGCCCCGCCCGGACCCGCGCCTCAAATGCCGGCGGGGCTGGAAAATCCAGCCCCGCCGGCATTTGAGGCGCTCTTTTCAGCCCCGCCGGCGTTTGAGGCGCTCTTTTCAGCCCCGCCGGCGTTTGAGGCGCGGGGGCCCGGGGGCAGCGCCCCCGCAACGGCGCCGCACCCGCGGACACACCGGAACCGGGAACGGGCCGGGCCCGGGACCACAAGGTCCCGGGCCCGGCCCGTTCCGTTCCGTTCCGTACGACCCGATCAGCTGTGCACGCGCAACAGCGACCGCATCGTCCGCATCGCCACCGACAGATTCGCCAGGTCGAAGTCGTCCGACCCCTGGATCTCGTCCAGAGTCGTCCGCGCCCGCCCGATGATCGCCGCGTTCTTCTCCTCCCACGCCTTGAAGCGCTCCTCGGGAGTCGACGACCCGTTGCCCACCGACAGCACATCGGCGGTCAGGGCCGCGTGCGCCGCGAACAGGTCCTCGCGGATGGACGCGCGGGCCATCGACTGCCAGCGGTCGGACCGCGGCAGCTCGATGATCCGGTCCATCAGCTGGGTGATCTTCAGGCGGTCGGCGAGGTCGTAGTACACCTCGGCGACCTCCAGCGGGTCCACACCCGTACGGTCCGCGATCGCCACGATGTCGAGCGCCGGGAAGGCGGACGAGAAGCCGGCCACCTTGGCGGCCAGTTCCTCCGGAACGCCCTCGCCCGTCAGCTCGTCCATGATCGACTGGTACCAGTCCAGGTCGGCACCGCGCACCAGCTTCGGCAGCTCGGCCCAGACCTGGACCACGCGCTCGGCGAAGAGGGCGATGGTCTCGGTGATCTGGAGCGGCTGCGGCCGGTTGTTCAGCAGCCAGCGGGTACCGCGCTCGACCAGGCGCCGCGAGTGCAGCCGCACCCGGGTCTGGACATCGGCGGCGACCTTGTTGTCGAGCGCCTCCACCGCGTCCCACACGTCGGCCAGGCCGAAGATCTCGCGGGCCGCGAGCTGCGCCCGGACGATCTCCTCCGTGGAGGCCCCGCTCTCCTCGCGCAGACGGTGCAGGAAGGTCGATCCACCGGTGTTGACGGTGTCGTTGACCAGGATGGTGGTGATGATCTCCCGGCGCAGCGCGTGCACGTCGATCTGCTCGGTGAGCCTCTCGGCCAGCGCGGCCGGGAAGTACGCGAAGAGCAGGCGGCGCAGGTACGGGTCGTCCGGCAGCTCGGTGGCGATCAGCTCGTCCGCCACCGTGATCTTGGTGTAGGCGAACAGCACGGCCAGCTCCGGCTGGGTCAGGCCCTTGCCGCTGCTGAGCAGCTCGCGGATCTGCCGGTCGGTGGGCAGGAACTCCAGCGCCCGGTCCAGCCGTCCGTCGTTCTCCAGCCGGCGCATGTAGCGCTGCTGGGCGTGGAGCAGGCTCGGGGCCTGCGCCGCGCCGTTGGCGAGCGCGACGTTCTGCGCGTAGTTGTTGCGCAGCACCAGGTGGCCGACCTCGTCGGTCATCTGAGCGAGCAGCTTGTTGCGCTGCTTGACGGTCATGTCGCCGTCCGTGACGACCGCGTTGAGCAGGATCTTGATGTTCACCTCGTGGTCGGAGGTGTCCACGCCCGCGCTGTTGTCGATGGCGTCGGTGTTGACCTTGCCGCCCTCGCCGCCGGCGCCGCTGCGGGCGAACTCGATCCGGCCGAGCTGGGTCAGACCCAGGTTGCCGCCCTCGCCGATGACCTTGGCCCGCACATCGGAGCCGTTGACGCGGATCGCGTCGTTGGCCTTGTCGCCGACGTCCGCGTGCGTCTCGGCGGTGGCCTTGACGTACGTACCGATGCCGCCGTTCCACAGCAGGTCCACGGGGGACTGCAGGATCGCCTTCATCAGGTCGGCCGGGGTCATCTTGGTGACGCCGGCCTCGATGCCGAGGGCCTCACGGATCTGCGCGGTGATCGGGACGGCCTTCGCCGAACGCGGGTGGATGCCACCGCCCGCCGAGATCAGCGAGGTGTCGTAGTCGGCCCACGAGGAGCGCGGCAGCTCGAACAGGCGCCGGCGCTCGGCGTACGAGGTGGCCGCGTCCGGGTTCGGGTCGATGAAGATGTGCCGGTGGTCGAAGGCGGCGACCAGGCGGATGTGCTCGGAGAGCAGCATGCCGTTGCCGAACACGTCACCGGACATGTCACCGACGCCGACGACGGTGAAGTCCTCGGTCTGGGTGTCGTGGCCGAGCTCGCGGAAGTGCCGCTTGACGGACTCCCACGCGCCGCGGGCGGTGATGCCCATGCCCTTGTGGTCGTAGCCGGCGGAGCCGCCCGACGCGAAGGCGTCGCCGAGCCAGAATCCGTAGGACTCGGCCACTCCGTTGGCGATGTCGGAGAAGGTCGCGGTGCCCTTGTCGGCGGCGACGACGAGGTAGGTGTCGTCCTCGTCGTGGCGGACCACGCCCTTGGGGGGCAGGACCTCGCCGGCGACCATGTTGTCGGTGATGTCGAGCAGCGCCGAGATGAAGATCTTGTACGAGGCGATGCCCTCGGCGAGCCAGGCGTCGCGGTCCACCGACGGGTCGGGGAGGTTCTTCGCGACGAAGCCGCCCTTGGCGCCGACCGGCACGATCACGGTGTTCTTGACCATCTGCGCCTTGACCAGGCCGAGGATCTCCGTACGGAAGTCCTCGCGGCGGTCGGACCAGCGCAGGCCGCCTCGGGCGACCTTGCCGAAGCGCAGGTGGACGCCCTCGACGCGCGGGGAGTACACCCAGATCTCGAAGGCCGGACGCGGGGCCGGCAGGTCCGGGATGGCCTGCGGGTCGAACTTCATCGACACGTACGCGTGCTGCTCGCCCACACCGTTGAGCTGGAAGAAGTTCGTGCGCAGCGTGGCCTTGATGAGGGTGAGGAAGGCCCGCAGGATGCGGTCCTCGTCGAGCGAGGCGACCTGGTCCAGGGCTCCGTCGAGCTCCTCCAGCATGGCGTCCACGAGCTCGCTGCCGGCGGTCTGGCGCACGGGCGCCATCCGGGCCTCGAAGAGCGAGACCAGCAGGCGGGTGGTGTGGACGTTGTTGCGGAGGGTGTCCTCCATGTAGTCCTGGCTGAAGGTGGAGCCGGCCTGGCGCAGGTACTTGGCGTACGCGCGCAGGACGACGGCCTGCCGCCAGGTGAGCCCGGCGCTCAGCACCAGGGCGTTGAAGTTGTCGTTCTCGGCGTCGCCCTGCCAGACCGCGGCGAAGGCGTCCTGGAAGCGCTCGCGGGCGTCGTCGCCGAGGTAGTTGCTGTCCCCGCTGCCGGCGACGGGCATCCGCAGACCGAAGTCGTAGATCCACGCGCTGACCCGGTCGGAGCGGCGCAGCTCGTAGGGGCGCTCGTCGGTGACCTCGACGCCCAGGCGCTGCAGCACCGGCAGGACCGCGGAGAGCGAGACCTGGTCGCCGGTGCGGAAGATCTTGAACCGGCGCTCGCCGGGGCCCGCGCCCACGGGCTCGTAGAGCGAGAGCGCGAACTTGCGGTCGCTGGCGGCGAGCCGCTCCAGGTGGACCAGGTCGGCGACGGCGGCGCGCGGCGAGTGGTCGGCCTTGTAGCCCTCGGTGAAGGAGGTGCCGTAGCGGCGCAGCAGCTCCGCGGCGCGCTCCTCGCCGCACTCGGCGATCAGCGCTTCCTGGAAGCCGTCGGACCAGGAACGGGCGGCCTCGACGAGACGGCCCTCGATGCGCTCGACGTCGGAGTCGGTCAGGGCGGGCAGCTCGGTGCCCTGCGGGACGCGGACGACGAAGTGGATGCGGGACAGGATCGACTCGGTGTTCCACGCGGTGAAGTCGACGCTGATGCCGCCGAGTTCCTCCCGGAGGATGTCCATCAGGCGCAGCCGGACACCGGTGGTGAATCGGTCGCGGGGCAGGTAGACCAGCGCCGAGTAGTAGCGGCCGTACTCGTCCTGGCGCAGGTAGAGCCGCAGCCGGCGGCGTTCCTGGAGGTACAGGACGGAGGTGACGATGGCCTGGAGCTGGTCGACCGGGGTCTGGAACAGCTCGTCGCGCGGGTAGGTCTCCAGGATCTGCAGCAGGTCGCGGCCGTCGTGGCTGCTCGGCGCGAAGCCGGCGCCGTCGAGGACCTCGACGACCTTGCGGCGGATGACCGGGACGCGGCGCACGGACTCGGTGTACGCGGCGGAGGAGAACAGGCCGAGGAAGCGGCGCTCGCCGACGACGTTGCCCTCGGCGTCGAACTTCTTGACGCCCACGTAGTCGAGGTACGAGGGGCGGTGCACGGTGGAGCGGCTGTTGGCCTTGGTCAGCACCAGCAGGCGGTGCTCGCGGGCCTTGGCGCGGGCGTCGGCCGGCAGCCGGTTGAAGGACGGCGAGACCGGGTGGCCGTCGTCCTTGCCGCTGTGGTGCGGGTCGGAGCGCAGGATGCCGAGGCCGGTGCCGGGCACGGCGGACAGGGCGTCGCCGTCGACGAGGTTGTACTCGCGGTAGCCGAGGAAGGTGAAGTGGTCGTCGGCGAGCCAGCGCAGCAGCTCACGGGCCTCTTCGAGCTCGTACTCGCGCAGGTCGGGGGCGGTCGGCTCCTCGGGCAGGCCCTCGGCGATGCGCAGCGCGGCGTCGCGCATCTTCTCCCAGTCCTCGACGGACTCCCGGACGTCGGACAGGACGCGCTGCAGATCGGCGGTGATCTGCTTGAGATCGGCCCTGTCGGTCTCGCGGTCGATCTCGACGTGGATCCAGGACTCGACGAGGGAGTCGTGGGGACGCGCGGTGGCGGGGCCGTGGGCGTCGCAGTCGGGGCCGAGGATCTCGATCAGCTTGCCGGTGATGTCACGGCGGACGACGACCTGCGGGTGGATCACGACGTGGATGCCGCGGCCCTGGCGGGACAACTCGTTCGTCACGGAGTCCACGAGGAAGGGCATGTCGTCGGTGACGACCTCGACGACGGAGTGGCTGGAGGTCCAGCCGTTCTCCTCCACCGTGGGGGTGTGCACGCGCACGTTCGCGGTGCCCTGCGGCCGGTTCTCGGCGAGCCGGTAGTGCGAGAGCGCGGCTCCGAACACGTCGACCGGGTCCCGGTCCGCGAGGTCCTCGGGCGCCGTGTGCAGGTAGTAGCGCTGGAGGTAGGAGATCACCGCGTCCTGATCTGGACGCTCTCCCCGCTCGGACCCAGTCGGAAGTAGCCCCCCGGCCGGGCTGTGCTCAGCTACCCGGGCCGCCCGTGCGAGCAGCTCGGCCTTTGCTTCGTCCAGCTTGGTCTGCATGTCCTCTGGCTCCTGTCGCGCGCCATTGCGTGACGTAGGTGAAGGAAGGAATGACATAGCACCGCGAGGCGGGGTGTCCGTTCGGGATCGACGCTATGTCGTCGAGAGAGCCGCCCGGGAGGGAATGAGCCATGATCGGCCGGATGTCCCGGGGGCGGGGATCAGCGAAGGCCCGGGCACGGTCGTGCGCCGGGCGCAGGCCGGAGGCTCCAGTGCCCCCGATGACTATCGCGCTGATCACGGGTACAAGGCTATCCCGACCTACCCCCAGGACGTCATTCGCTGCTTCTGTACAAATCTTGGGGTGGAACTTTGACACTCTGGCCAGCGACGTGACCGGCCGTCCGTGCAGCGGCCCGTCCAGTCGCTGTCCAGTCACTGTCCAGTCGCTATCCGGCCAGCTCGCGAGCTGTGAGTACGGCCTCTGCCAGGCTGTCGACGACCGGCACCCCGGCTGATTCCAGACTGCTGCGGCTGTGCGAACCGCCCGTGTAGAGAACGGCCCGGGCACCGACGTGGGCAGCGGCGAGCGCGTCGTCCACGGCGTCTCCGATGAGGACCGTACGATCCGCCGTCACACCCGTCCCGTCGAGGGCGGCCAGGTGGCGTACGAGGTGTCCCGCCTTGGAGGTGTGGGAGGGTCCGGTCCGCCCGTCGACGCGCAGGAAGTGCTGGTCGATGCCGTGGGACCGGACCAGGGGCACGAGCTTGTCGTGGGGCGCGAGGGACAGCAGGGACTGGGTCAGCCCGCCCAGCTGCCAGTCCCGGAGCAGCTCACGGGCACCCTCGGCCAGCCCGGCGCCCTCGGCGGCGGCCCAGTAGTGGCGGTGGAAGGTGTCGTCCATGACGAGCCACTCCTCCTCGGTGGGCAGCCGTCCCATGAGGCGCTCGTAGAACTTGGGCACCGGTACGACGTACAGGTCGCGGTAGGTCTCCAGGGTGATCGGCGCGAAGCCGAGCTCGGCGAAGGAGGCGTTGGTCGCGGCTATGACGGCGTCGATGTCGTGGAGGAGCGTGCCGTTCCAGTCCCAGACGATGTGGTTCGGGTGCGGGTTCGGGATCGGGATCACCGGCATCACTTCAGCAGCCCCGGGATCTCCTGGACGCCGAACCACAGCAGCTCGTGGTCCTCGGCACCGTCGACGGTGAACCGGGCGTCCGCGTCACCGCCGTCGGCGGCGGGCAGGGCCGCCGCGGCGGCGGCGACGTCCGCCTCGGCGTCGTCGGCGTCCACGTGCACGGCGGCGGCCACGTCGAGCCGTACGGCGGCGGCGAGGGTCACCTGGCCGAGCGTGGCCTCGTCGAGCTCGGGAGCGGCCGTGGCGGCCTTGTCGTCGACGTCGAGGGCGACCACGACGCGTCGGCGCGGGGCGCCCGCGTCCGCGGCGACCAGCCGCAGGGAGGCGAGCGCGGCCCGGTTCAGGGCCGCGTACTCCAGCTCCTCGATGTCGTCCGACACGTACCACTCGCGGAGCCCGGGGGTGACGGCGTACGCCCGCAGCGGGGCGGGGCCCAGCTCACCCGCCTGGTGCACCTCGGCGAGCCCGGGGAGGGTCAGGGGGACGTACACGCGCATGGCCGGCTGCTTTCGGTAGTCGGAAACGCCCCCAGGATACGACTCGGACGGAGCCGGCCGGGTGATGGACGCCGTCCCCCTTCGGGGCGCCGGAGCGGGAGCCGCCCCCGTCCACACGGGTCCTCGTACGGGCGCCGGCCGGGGCCCGTGACCGGGAGCCGCCCACCCTGATAGGGGAACCGGGCGGATGGCCCGCGGCGCCGCGGGTGCGGTTGCGGAGCGTGTTCGGCGGCCGTAGAAGATCCCCATCAAGTTACCGCCCGGTATGGCTCCGGGCCCGGCCTGTTCGGGGGCAGATCGCGATGGACACCACGATGCGCGGCACGATGACCGGCAACGACGGCAGCCGCCGGCGGCCCGGGGGCCGCGCCCGGACCCGGCCGGCCGGCCGCCGCGACCCGCGGCGCCCCGCCGGCCCCCCGCGCACCCTGCGGCCGGGCCCGCACCACTGGTTCGCCGAACACCTCCTCGCGGTGGTCAGCGGCCTGCGCCCGGTCCACTCGCTGCTCGGCCACACCGTCGGCCCCGCCTACCAGCAGCTGATCACCCTGGCCCCCACGGAGCCCCTCCGCGACCGCCTGCGCCCGGTCATCCGCCAGTGCGGCCGCTTCACCCCCGGCCCGGGAGTCATCGAGGCCTTCGCCCGCATCGCCACGGGCGACCGCCTCTCGGCCATGGCCTTCCGCCTCGAACAGGGCCCGGACCTCCGCTGGCGCTGCGCAGCAGTAGAAATCCAGGGCCGCCGCCCGTGACGCCGCAACCCGCCCGCACCACCCCGGCCCCGCCGCACCACTCCACCCCCGCCGCACCACTCCAGCCCCGCCGGCGTTTGAGGCGCGGGGTCCGGGGCGGAGCCCCGGCAACGGCGCCGCACACGGCACCGCACGGCGCCGCACAACGCGGCCGGGGCCGGACACCCCACGGTGTCCGGCCCCGGCCGACAGCTCGCCCTCAGCCCAGCGGCAACGCCGGGTTACTTCTTCCGACGACGCCCACCGGCAGCCTTCTGCGCCTTGCGCCGCTCCGCCCGCGTCATCCCGTCACCCTCGCCACCGACGGCGTCACTGTCGAAGTCGCCCTCGATGACACCGCCCTCCCCGTCCACCGTCGGCGCCGAGAAGTGCAGCCGGTCCGGCCGCTGCGGAGCGTCCAGCCCCTTCGCCCGGATCTCCGGACGCGCACCCGCCGGCTCCTTCGTCAGCGAAGGCGCCACGTCCTGCACCGGAAGCTCCTCGACCTGCTGCTCGACCTGGACCTCCAGGTTGAACAGGTAGCCGACGGACTCCTCCTTGATGCCCTCCTGCATGGCGTTGAACATGTCGAAGCCCTCGCGCTGGTACTCGACCAGCGGGTCCTTCTGGGCCATGGCCCGCAGGCCGATGCCCTCCTGCAGGTAGTCCATCTCGTACAGGTGCTCTCGCCACTTGCGGTCGAGCACCGACAGGACCACGCGCCGCTCCAGTTCACGCATGATCTCGGAGCCGAGCGTCTTCTCGCGGGTCTCGTACTGCTCGTGGATGTCGTCCTTGACGGACTCCGCGATGAACTCGGCGGTGATGCCCGCTCGGTCGCCCGCGGCCTCCTCCAGCTCCTCGATGGTGACCTTCACCGGGTAGAGCTGCCGGAAGGCGCTCCACAGCCGCTCCAGGTCCCACTCCTCGGCGAAGCCCTCGACCGTCTCGGCCGCGATGTACGCGTCGATGGTGTCGTCCATCATGAAGCGGACCTGCTCCTGGAGGTCCTCGCCCTCCAGGACGCGGCGGCGCTCGCCGTAGATGACCTCGCGCTGGCTGTTGAGGACCTCGTCGTACTTCAGGACGTTCTTGCGCGTCTCGAAGTTCTGGGTCTCGACCTGCGACTGGGCCGACGCGATCGCGCGCGTCACCATCTTGTTCTCGATCGGCACGTCGTCCGGGACGTTCGCCATCGCCATGACGCGCTCGACCATCTGCGCCTTGAACAGGCGCATCAGGTCGTCGCCCAGCGACAGGTAGAAGCGGGACTCGCCCGGGTCGCCCTGTCGGCCGGAGCGGCCGCGCAGCTGGTTGTCGATACGGCGCGACTCGTGGCGCTCGGTGCCCAGCACGTACAGCCCGCCGAGGTCCTTGACCTCCTCGAACTCCGCCTTCACCGCGGCCTCGGCGCGGGTGAGCGCCGAGGGAAGGGCGTGCGCCCACTCCTCGATGTGCTCCTCCGGGTCCAGGCCCTGCTGGCGCAGCTCGGCCTCGGCGAGGTCGTCCGGGTTGCCGCCGAGCTTGATGTCGGTACCACGGCCGGCCATGTTCGTGGCGACGGTGACCGCGCCCCGGCGGCCGGCCTGGGCGACGATCGTCGCCTCACGGTCGTGCTGCTTGGCGTTGAGCACCTCGTGCGGGATGCCGCGCTTGGAGAGCTGCTGGGAGAGGTACTCGGACTTCTCGACCGACGTCGTACCGACGAGGATCGGCTGGCCCTTCTCGTGCTTCTCCGCGATGTCGTCGACGACGGCGGCGAACTTCGCGACCTCGGTCCGGTAGATCAGGTCCGGCTGGTCCTTGCGGACCATGTCGCGGTTGGTCGGGATCGGGACGACGCCGAGCTTGTAGATCTGGTGGAACTCGGCGGCCTCGGTCATGGCCGTACCGGTCATGCCCGACAGCTTGGAGTAGAGGCGGAAGAAGTTCTGCAGGGTGATCGTGGCGAGGGTCTGGTTCTCGTCCTTGATGTCCACCCCTTCCTTCGCCTCGATCGCCTGGTGCATGCCCTCGTTGTAGCGGCGGCCGGCGAGGATACGGCCGGTGTGCTCGTCGACGATCATGACTTCGCCGTCGATGACGACGTAGTCCTTGTCGTTCTTGAAGAGCTCCTTGGCCTTGATCGCGTTGTTGAGGTAACCGACGAGCGGGGTGTTCACCGACTCGTAGAGGTTCTCGATGCCGAGCCAGTCCTCGACCTTGGCGACGCCGGACTCGTGGATGGCGACGGTGCGCTTCTTCTCGTCGACCTCGTAGTCGCCGGTCTCCTCGATGCCCTTCAGCGGCTGGCCGGCCTCGCCCCTGGTCAGGCGGGTCACCAGCTTCGCGAAGTCGCCGTACCACTTCGTGGCCTGGTCGGCCGGGCCGGAGATGATCAGCGGGGTACGGGCCTCGTCGACCAGGATCGAGTCGACCTCGTCGACCACGGCGAAGTTGTGGCCGCGCTGGACGAGCTCGTCCTGGGACCACGCCATGTTGTCGCGCAGGTAGTCGAAGCCGAACTCGTTGTTCGTGCCGTAGGTGATGTCGCAGTTGTACTGCTCGCGGCGCTGGGCCGGCGACATGTTCGCCAGGATGCAGCCGACCTCCAGGCCGAGGAACTTGTGCACCCGGCCCATCAGCTCGGAGTCGCGCTCGGCGAGGTAGTCGTTCACCGTGATCAGGTGGACGCCCTTGCCGGACAGCGCGTTCAGGTACGCGGGGAGCGTGCCGACGAGGGTCTTGCCCTCACCGGTCTTCATCTCGGCCACGTGGCCGAGGTGCAGCGCCGCGCCACCCATGATCTGGACGTCGTAGTGCCGCTGACCGAGGACGCGCTTCGCCGCCTCGCGTACGGTCGCGAAGGCCTCGGGCAGCAGGTCGTCCAGGCTCTCGCCGTCCTGGAAACGCTGCTTGTACTCGTCCGTGAGCGCTCGCAACTCGGCGTCGGAGAGGTTGATGAAGTCCTCTTCGATGGAGTTGACCTGGTCCGCGATGCGGTGCAGTTTGCGCAGGATCTTGCCTTCGCCTGCACGCATGAGCTTGTTGAAGACGGACACCGAGGTTTGTCTCCTTGCCGGTCGGGCCTGGGCACTGTACGTACACGGGCACGGCAGGTGGGCCCCACCGCAACGGCCATCGTAAGCGAGGACGTGGCCGCGTCGGGAGGTCCGCCGTTCCCGTGAGGGCACGGGTGCCCGGATTGAGAACGTACGGGGGACACCGAAGGTGCCGCATCGCCCGGAGGGATTACCGAAAATTGTTCGCCCCGGGCATCCGGGCGGCAGCAGAATTCGTTCATGGAGCCCACCACACTCAGCACGGACCGGTTGGTATTGCGGCCTTTCGTCCCGTCCGACGAGGACGAGGTGTACGCCGCCGCGCAGGACCCCGAAATCCAGCGCTGGACGCTGGTCCCCTCCCCTTACAGGCGGGAGGACGCGCACGCCTTCGTGAACGAGATCGGCCCGACCGGCTGGCGCGAGGGCACGGCCTTCCCCTTCGCCGTACGCCTCGGGGCCGAGGGCCCCCTGGTCGCGTCCGTCGGCATGCACGTCCAGGGCCGCAACAGCTACGCGAGCCACGAGGTCGGGTACTGGGCGGCCAAGGAACACCGCGGCCGGGGCTACGTCACCGAGGCGGTCCTGGCCGTCGCCCGCTGGGCCTTCACCGAGCGGGGCGTCGTACGGCTGGAATGGCGTGGCGAGGTGGGCAACGCGGGCTCCCGCGCCGTCGCCGAGAAGGCCGGCTTCCGGATCGAGGGCCTCCTGCGGGCCGGCATCGAGCAGCGCGGCACCTCCCGCGACTGCTGGGTCGGCTCCCTGCTCCCCTCCGACCTGGGCCTGCCCTCGCGACTGCCGTACCTGCCCGCTGTCAGTGGCACGTCCTAGTCTTCGAGGATGACTACGGGCATGACCACGGGCACCACCTCTCTCTCGCTGTCCGCCGACGAGGCCCGCCGCATCGCCCTGCGCGCACAGGGCTTCCTCGGCGCGCCCGACCGCCGCGGCGGGGTCCGCGGGGTCCTGCGCCACCTGGGCGCCGTGCAGCTGGACACGATCTCGGTCCTGGCCCGCTCGCACGAGCTGATCCCGTACGCGCGCCTGGGCGCGGTCGGCCGGGACACCGTGGAGAAGGCGTACTGGTCGGACCGGCACGCCTTCGAGTACTGGTCGCACGCGGCCTGCATCCTGCCCATCGAGGAATGGCCGCATTTCGCCTTCCGCCGCCGGGCCAACCGGGTGCGCGGCCACCGCTGGCACGTCCTCCAGGACAAGGAGCGCTCGACGCGGTCGGTGCTGGACCGGCTGCGGTCCGACGGCCCGCTCACCTCCACCGAGCTGGGCGGCGCCAAGAACGGCGGCGAGTGGTTCGAGTGGTCCGAGACCAAGATCGCGGTCGAGTGGCTCCTCGACACCGGCGAGGTGGTGTGCAGCGAGCGCCGCGGCTGGAAGCGGGTCTACGACCTGCCCGAGCGCGCCGTCCCCGACGCGCTGCTCCATGACGACCTGGACGACCGCGAGTGCGTACGGCGCCTGGTCGCCCTGGCCGGCCGTTCCCTGGGGGTCGGCACCCGCGCCGACATCGCGGACTACCACCGCCTCAAGGGCGAGCAGTTCGACGCGGTGGTCGCGGACTCCGGGCTGGTCCCGGTCGAGGTGGAGGGCTGGTCGAAGCCGGCGTGGGCGGACCCGGCGGCTCTCGCGGAGGCTCCCAGGGGCCGCCACCGCACGACGCTGCTCTCGCCCTTCGACTCCCTGGTCTGGGACCGTCCCCGGACGGAGCGGATCTTCGGTTTCACGCACCGCCTGGAGGCGTACGTCCCCAAGCCGAAGCGGATACACGGGTACTTCGCGATGCCGCTCCTGGCGGGCGGCCTGCTCCAGGGCCGCGTCGACCCGGCGCGCGAGGGCCGCACGCTGGTGGCCCGGCAGCTCTCCCTGACCTCGCCGAAGGCCGCGGGCCCGATGGCGCGGGCCCTGCGGGAGGCGGCGGAATGGGTGGGCTGCGAGGACGTACGCGTCGAGCGGGCGAGCTCGCCCGCGGAGGCGGCCGCCGTCACCGCGGAACTGGCCGCGCTCTAGCGCGCGTTCCCGCGCATGTTCGGCCCGCGACCTAGCGGATTTCGAGGATCTTTTCCCGCATCGCGTAGACCACGGCCTCCATCCTGGAGTGCAGCTGGAGCTTCTCCAGGATGTTGCGGACGTGGTTCTTCACGGTGTTCTCGGAAATGAACAACTCCTTCGCGATATCGCGGTTGTTCATACCGGTGGCCACCAGTTTCAGGACCTCCAGTTCGCGGTCCGTGAGTCTCGGCGCGGGCACCAGCCGCCGCTCGTCGGTCCGCTGGATCATCGATTTGAACTCGGTGAGGAGTTTCGACGCCATCGACGGACTGATCTGGGACTGTCCGTCCGCCACCGCCCGGATCGCCGTGGCCACCTCGTCCGTCGAGATCTCCTTCAGGAGATACCCCGTCGCACCCGCCTTGATCGCGTCGTAGAGGTCCGCCTCCTCGTCGCTGATCGTCAGCATGATGATCTTCGCGGAGGGGGCCACCTCCTTGATCGAGGTGCACGCCTCGATCCCGCCGCGCCGGGGCATCCGCACGTCCATCAGCACGATGTCCGGAAGCAGATCGGCCGCCTTGTCCACGGCCTCCGCCCCGTCCCCCGCCTCGCCGACGACCTGGATGTCCTCCTCCTGGGCGAGGACGATCTCCAGTCCCCGCCGGAAGAGCGCGTGGTCGTCCACCACGAGCACCCTGATGGGTTCCCCGGCGGGCTCCGCCGACGGGTCCGTCCCGCGGCAGCCCGCGACGCCGTCGTCCCCGCGCACCGGCCCGAAGCTGTCCGCCATCGTTCCTCCCCCTGCATGTGCTCAGCTGCTGGGCCAACCGGACACACACCGCAGCCGGTTGACTGCACGCCATGATTCCATGCCCGCACCACGGCGCGGGGGCCATAAGTGAGCCACCTGGCGCATACCCGTCGCATACGCGTCATGCAGGTGCCCCCGCGCGGGCGCCTGAGCGCCTGCGCGGGGGCACCGAACGGATGGTGCTCGGCCTCAGCCGCCGAGCGCGCCACCGGCGCCGCCCCGCGGCTCCTCCGAGCTGGAGGCCCCGTCGGGGTTCACGTGGATGACGCCGTAGTCATAGGCATGACGGCGGTAGACAACACTGGGCAGCTTCGTCTCGGAGTCGACGAACAGATAGAAGTCGTGGCCGACCAGTTCCATCTCGTACAGAGCCTGGTCGAGCGACATGGGGGCGGCCGAGTGGGTCTTCTCGCGGACGATGAGCGGGCCTTCGCCCTGCACCTCGATGGATCCGATCCGGGTGATCGGTACCCCGTCCGTCTTCTCCTCCGACACCGGCTGGCCGCTGCCGTTCAGCGAGGCCACGCCCGGCACCACGTCGGCGACCTCTGCCGCCGGGATCCGGCCGCTGCCGCGGCGGGTGTAGCGCTTGTCGTGCTGCTTGCGCAGCCGGGCCTCCAGCTTGTCCTGAGCCAGGTCGAGCGCCGCATACGCGTCGGCGGCGGCGGCCTCGGCACGGATCACCGGGCCCCGCGAATGCAGGGTGATCTCCACGCGGTCGGAACGGTCGGCCTGGCGCGGGTTGTGCTCCTTGGACACCTCGACGTCCAAGCTGATCACCTTGGCGTCGAGCTTCTGGATCCGCTCCGGATTCAGCTTCTCGGCCACGTGCTTGCGGAACCGCTCGGGCACCTCGGTCTTGCGGCCCTTGACGACGATGTCCACGCAGAACTCCGTTCCCGGATAGCTCCGCCCGATGGGGCGAAGCGTCTCCCTTTCGCACCAGACTCCGGTGAAGGCCGGAGCCTCGGACTTGGCGACTTTCACCTCCTCCTCCCCCATCGGCAAGATCAACACCCCACCGACTTCGGAGTCGAGAGACAGCCTCCTGAGTTCCTTACAACCGAACATATCCCTCTATGGCGGTTGTCGGCACCCGCTACCGGGATGTACTTCCGGCGAAGTGGCTGTTCCCTCGTACTACCTGCAACGATGGGCCTTCCCCGCCAGTTCCAAATCTATTCACACGGATTTTTCTTCTGTGCGAGTTGCTCAATCGCGTGGCACCCGTCCGATCCGTCTGAAGGAGTCCGCCGGCGCGGCCACCACCGCTGCCCGCAGCACCGCCCCCGCGCCCGCGGCGTGCACCGCGCGGGCCGCCTCCGCCAGCGTCGCCCCGGTGGTGATCAGGTCGTCCACCAGCACGATCCGGGCCCCGTCGGTGAGCCGCCGCCCGCCGCGGCGCACCGCCAGCGCCCCCGTGAGGTTCTCCCGGCGCTGCCGGGCACCCAGGCCCGCCTGGTCCGCCACCGCCCGCCGCAGCCCCAGTACGGGAGCCACGCGCGCGGGAACACCGGCCCGCCGCAGCCGCCCCGCGGCCGCCAGGGCGATCCTGCGCGCCGGATCGTGCCCGCGCGCCCGTACCTGCCGCCGGGCCGACGGGACGGGCACCAGGGCCACCTCGCCCGCCTCGCCGGGGCCACCCGTCCCGCCCGCCAGGACGGCCGCCGCCAGGGCAGCGCCGAGCACCCCCGCCAGCGGCAGCGCCCCGCGCTCCTTGTGCGCCAGCAGGAGGCTCCGTACGCCCCCGTCGTAGACGGCGGCGGCCCACACCGCGGGCAGGCCCACAGGCCGCGGAGACGGCCGCACCGGACCCGCCGCGGCCCCGCCCAGCGCCTCCCGGCACCCGGCGCACACCAGCACCCGCACCGCTCCGCAGCCGGCGCAGTCGACCGGCAGGACCAGCCCGGCGAGTTCCTGCCACCACCCCCGCATGGCTCCACACTGGCGGGCCGGACCGCGGCCCGCCACCCCTGTGGACAGCCGCGCGAACGGCCGGTGACCGCCTCGACGACCGGCCGACCCAACGACGGGCCGACCCGGCCGCCCCGGCCACCGGCCGGCCCACCGTTCCGCGCGGCCGCAGGTCAGCCCGGGTACACCGGAGCCCGGCCGTCCGCCGCCACCGTGCGCCACTGGGCACCCGGCGGCAGCCACACGATGCCGTCCTCCGAGTACGCGACCACCGGCTTCGGCTTCGCCTCGTCCTCCGTGGCCGCCACCGCGACCTCGGACAGCCCGGTGGCCCCGGGCAGGCTCGCCGCGACCATCGAGCCGTCGGCCAGCATGTAGCGGGCCTGCTGGACACCGCCGTTCTCCCGGCCCACGACGAGCAGCCGCCCGCGCGGCGCCCAGCTCATCGTCGTCACGTCCACCATCTGCGGAGCCGCCTCGCGCAGCTCGCGCACCGACACCGCCGAGGAGTCGCTCTTGCCGTCGGGCCGTTCGATCCGCCCGACGTACAGCTTCTTGTGGCCGTCCCGCTCCACGAGCAGTGCGATCCGCACCCCGTCGGGGGACGCCTTCAGCGAGGTGATCTTCCCGTCGCCGAGCCCGGCCACCTGCACCTTCTCGGGAGTCCCGGCCCCACCCGGGACCCGCCACAGCGCGACGTTCTGCGGATCGCGGTCCGCGACCCACAGGTCGCCCGCCGCGTCCCAGCTGGGCGCGGTCAGCGTCGCCGCCTTGCCGCCCCTGCCGATCGGCATCGGCTGCGGCATGGGACCGCCGCCGACCAGCGGGACGACGGTCAGCCCGTGCCCGTCCTCGGACACCACGGCCGCGCGCCGCTCGTCGTAGGTCACGGCCGCCGAGCTGACCTTGAAGGCGGGGGGCGTGGTCAGCGGCCCCGGCACCGGCTCGGGCTTGGCCTGCTGGTCCTCGCTGTGCGTGTCCAGCTTCATCCGGACCAGCCGCTTCTCGCCGTCGACGAAGTACTGGTACTCGGGGATCGCGGGCCGACCCGCGATGGCGGCCGCGCTCACCTCGGTCACCGAGCACAGCGAGGACGACTTGTCGTCGGCGCGCAGCAGTTCGACCTGGTCGAGCCGAGAGCCCGTCAGCTCCTTCACCGTGTACAGGAGTTGGGCGGCCATCTTCTTGCACTGCGGCTGCGCGACATTGTCCGCCTTGTCGTTGAGCGGCACGCGCAGCGTGTTCTGGCCGTCGTACGAAAGGGACTTGGTGCCCGGACGCAGTTCGGTGCCCGTGGGGAAACTCGACTCGACGACGGGGCCGAGCCAACGGGACGGCCCCGCGAGCAGCGACTGCACGGTCTGCGTGGTCGGGTCCATCCGCGAGTCCGGGTCGGTGCGCTGGCGCACGTAGACGGGGTCGGCGACGAGCGTGCCGGCCGCGAAGTAGTACTTGTTGACCGGCATGTAGATGCGCTGGAAGTCCGACTCGCTGAGCACGAGGCCGCTGGGCGGCTTCGAGATCCGCCACTGCTTCTCGTCGTCCTGGACGAGCTGGAGGAACTCCTCGTACTGCACGTCGCCGGTCTCCGGCTGGTACGCGCTGCGCTCGTCCACGGTCGCCAGCTTCTTGCCGGTCACCTTCCAGCTGGGCCCCTCGGGATCCTTCTCGCCCCGCGTCGGAACCCGGTTCAGTCCGGAGGAGAGCACGGTGACGGCGGAGCCGGGCCGCCAGCTCTTCGCGGCCTCCTCGGTGAGGTACTTGCGGGCGGTCTCCAGCTGCGGGTCGTCGCTGGTCATCGCCTCCAGGAAGCCGTCGACGATCTCCGCCGGGGTGGCCTTGTCGGCCGGCGGCACACCGAACACCCGCACCTGCGAGTCGACGCCCTGCGAGGCCTCCACCGGGCGGATCTCCCCGTGGTCGGGCATCGACGCGCAGCCGGCCAGCAGCAGCCCGGCCGTGCCGAAGGCGTACGCCCGTACGATGCGCAGCCGCCGGCGCCGCACCCGCGCACGCCCGGCCCACGCGTCCAAGGGCTCAGCGTCCATCGGCTCGGTCCTCCTGTTGTGCCTGGTCGGCCGGGCGGGCCACGACCCGGGCCCCGTTCCCCGGCAGGGCCGTCGGGTCGGCGGGTACCGGCATCGCTCCGGCGACGGCCGAGCGCGGCGGTATCGGCGAGCGGTCGCCGCCGTCGGAGGGCGTACGGCCCGAGGCGCTGCCCGCGGCCTGCGCCTCGGCGACGGCCCTGGCCCGGTTGGCCCGGGAGTCCTCGGGCTCCAGCGGGATCGGCGAGCCCCGCAGCGGCTCGTCGGCCGTGCGCGGCAGCGTCAGCCGGAACTGCGAGCCGCCGCCCGGCTCGCCCCAGGCCTGCAGCCAGCCCCCGTGCAGCCGGGCGTCCTCGACGGCGATGGACAGGCCGAGGCCGGTCCCGCCGGTCGTGCGCGCCCGCGCCGGGTCGGCCCGCCAGAAGCGGTTGAACACGCGGGTGGCCTCGCCGGGCTTCAGCCCGACCCCGTAGTCCCGTACGGCGACGGCGACGGCCCCGCCCGCGGACGCCAGCCGGACCACCACGTCCCGCCCCTCGCCGTGCTCCACGGCGTTGACGACGAGATTGCGCAGCACCCGCTCCACCCGGCGCGCGTCGGCCTCGGCGATGACGGGCTGGGTGTCGCCCAGGACCCGGATCCGGGTGCCCTTGTGCTCGGCGAGCGGCTCGGCGCCGTCGATGACCCGGCGCACGACGTCGCGCAGGTCGATGGGCTCGGCCTCCAGGGCCGCCGCACCGGCGTCGAAGCGGCTGATCTCCAGCAGGTCGGCCAGGAGCGACTCGAACCGGTCGAGCTGACCGGCGAGCAGCTCGGCGGAGCGCGCGGTGATCGGGTCGAAGTCGACCCGCGCGTCGTGGATGACGTCGGCGGCCATCCGTACGGTCGTCAGCGGGGTGCGCAGCTCGTGCGAGACGTCCGAGACGAACCGGCGCTGCATCCGGGACAGCTCCTCCAGCTGCTGGATCTTGTTCTGGAGGTTCTGCGCCATCTTGTTGAAGGCCTCGCCCAGCCGCGCGATGTCGTCCTCGCCGGTGACCTTCATCCGCTCCTGGAGCCGCCCGGCCGAGAGCCGCTCGGCGATCCCGGCGGCCATCCGGACCGGGGTCACCACCTGGCGCACGACGAGCCAGGCGATGCCGCAGAGCAGGACGACGACGAACATGCCCGCGGTCACGATGGTGACCTTGATCAGGTTGAGGGACTCCTCCTCCTGCGTGAGCGGGAAGAGGTAGTACAGGTCGTACGGGTCACCATTGATGTCCGAGAGCCGCTTGCCGATGACGAGCGCCGGCTCGGGTTCCTTCTTCCCGTCC
Source organism: Streptomyces avidinii (assembly GCF_045161815.1). NCBI lineage: Bacteria > Bacillati > Actinomycetota > Actinomycetes > Kitasatosporales > Streptomycetaceae > Streptomyces > Streptomyces avidinii. The sequence continues at coordinate 5,387,993 of NZ_CP108863.1, read as the reverse complement.
CCGCTCGTGTAGCGGATCTCGGAGAAGGTCTTGAAGGCGCCGGTGGCGTGGTTGACGGCCCGGCGCAGCCCCGGCGGGACGCTGGCGGTCGGGTCCACGTTGCCGGAGGCCCGGGCGCCCTTGACGCCCTGCACACTGGGCAGCGTCTGCTCGCCGGTGCCCGCGCCGAGCGCGACGACCTCGAAGGCCGTCTGGCCACCACTGGCCAACTGCTTGACCAGGGAGTTCATCCAGGTACTGGCGTCCCGGCCGACCTTGTTGTCGGTGGCGTCGGGCCCGTCGACCGTGGCCGGAGCATTGGCCTTCTCCTGCGCCACCGCGAACCCGCCCGCGGCCTGGCTCTGCGCCGCCTCCTCCTTGGCGTCGAGGAGACCCTTGCTGACCTGGGCGATGACGACGAAACCGAGGGCGAGGACCACGGCGAGCGAGATCAGCAGGGTGGCGGCGACCACCCGCAGCTGGATGTTGCGCCGCCACAGACGGACAGCCGGAAGCAGCGGCCGGCGCGCCAGCCGTACGAAGAGCCGCAGGACGCGGTTGCCGGGCGGTCCGCCGCGGAACAGCCGGCCGAAGCGCAGCCGCCACGGGCGGGCACCGCCGGGCCGGCCGGACGCGCCCGGCGCGCCGGACGTGCCGGACGTGGACGTGCCCGACTGCACGTCAGCTGGGTCCGGCCTTGTAGCCGACACCACGCACCGTCACGACGATCTCGGGGCGCTCCGGGTCCTTCTCGACCTTGGAGCGCAGACGCTGCACATGCACGTTGACCAGGCGGGTGTCCGCCGCGTGCCGGTAGCCCCAGACCTGCTCCAGCAGCACCTCACGGGTGAACACCTGCCAGGGCTTGCGCGCGAGGGCGACCAGCAGGTCGAACTCCAGCGGGGTCAGGGCGATGGAAGCACCGTCCCGCTTGACCGAGTGCCCGGCCACGTCGATGACCAGGTCACCGATGGCCAGCTGCTCGGGCGCGGGCTCCTCCGAGCGGCGCAGGCGGGCCCGGATACGGGCCACCAGCTCCTTCGGCTTGAACGGCTTGACGATGTAGTCGTCGGCCCCGGACTCCAGGCCCACGACGACGTCCACCGTGTCGCTCTTGGCGGTGAGCATGACGATCGGTACGCCGGACTCGGCCCGGATGAGCCTGCACACCTCTATGCCGTCCCTTCCGGGCAGCATGAGGTCCAGCAGCACCAGGTCGGGCTTCGCCTCCCGGAAGGCAGCCAGCGCCTTGTCACCGTCCGCTACGAACGACGGCTCAAAACCTTCTCCACGCAGCACAATGCCGAGCATCTCGGCCAGCGCGGTGTCGTCGTCGACGACAAGGACTCGTCCCTTCATGCTTGACATCATCCCATTAGCTAATCGTTACCCGGCGGTGAGCTGTCCCACAGCCAAAAAGGCTGGAAATCGACCCTCGGACCTGCGTGGAGATCCTCTCCACCAGTCTGCCCCTGATCGGGTCGACAATTGAAGGTACGGGCTGTCGGAGACCCCGGGTACCGCCCGGACCCCTCCGACCGGTCACGATCGGCCCCGGATCGCCCGCGACAGCGCCCGATCCGCCGCCCACCCCCTACTCCGTTCGGGCCCCCCACGTGGCACGATGGCAGCGACCAGCGCCCCCGCCGCAGCAGGCGCACGTGAAGGAGCGACGATGAACGACTCTCCGGGCTGGGCTACGCCCGGATCCTCTCCGTCCGACGGCGAGCGGCCGGGTACCGACGGCGGCGCGCAGCAGCCCACCGCACCGCCCGCGCAGCCTGCCGGGGACCCGAAGTGGTCCGCCGAGCAGCCCCCGCCCGGTCAGTGGTCGAGCCCGGGCCAGTCGCCCGAGGCCCCGCAGGCACAGCCGCAGCCCCAGCCCGCCGCGGGCTGGGGACAGCAGCCCACAGGCCCCTACGCGGGCCAGAACGGGCCCCAGTACGGCTACCCGGGCGGCCCCGGCCAGTGGGGCCAGCCCCCCGCCGCCAAGCCCGGTGTGATCCCGCTGCGACCCCTGGGCCTCGGCGAGATCCTCGACGGCGCGGTCGCCACCATGCGCACCCACTGGCGCTCCGTACTGCCGATCACCCTGGTCGTGGCCACGCTCGTCCAGGTGATCAGCGTGATCCTGCAGAAGTTCATGCTGGACGACCTCGTCGTCGCCACCTCCGAGGACGTCAGCGCCGAGGAAATGATCGACACCCTGGGCAGCACCTTCGCCGCGTCGGCGGTGGTCCAGTTCATCCAGGTCCTCGGGACGATCGTGGTCACCGCCATGCTCACCATGGTCTTCAGCCGTGCCGTACTGGGCCAGAACTCCTCGGTCTCCGACGCCTGGCACGACGCCCGCCCCCAGCTGCTGCGCCTGATTGGGCTCACCCTGCTGCTGGCCGTCGGCGCGATCCTGCTCGGCGCCGTACTGATCCTGCCCGGCGTCCTCGCCGGCAGCATCGGCCTCGGCATCGTCGGCGGCCTCGTCTGGCTGCCGCTGCTGGTCTGGCTGGGCATCAAGTTCAGCCTGGCGTCGCCCTCCCTGATGCTGGAGAAGAGCACCGTCCTCAAGGCCTTCGCGCGCTCCTCGAAGCTCGTCAAGGACACCTGGTGGCGCATCTTCGGCATCACGCTGCTCACCAGCGTGCTCGCCTTCTTCATCTCGATGATGATCGTCGCGCCGTTCCAGTTCTTCGGCATCTTCGCCTTCGGCGGCGGCCTCGAAGCGATGGAAGCCGGCAGCGACATGGGCAACTGGGGCATGCTCATCCTCCCCGCGATCGGCCTGATCATCGCCCAGACCATCGTCATGCCGTTCCAGTCCGGCGTCACCGTCCTCCTCTACGTCGACCAGCGCATCCGCCGCGAGGGACTCGACCTGGAGCTCGCCCGGGCCGCCGGCCTCGAGAACTACGGCACGACCGGAGGCTGACACACCGATGATGAGTACGGGGGGCCTCATCACCCGCGCCGCGGCGCTCCTGCCGAGCGCCGAGACACCACCGGTGACGACACCGCGCGAACCCGCCCGGGAGGCGGCCGAACGCGAACTGTCCAAGCCGATGTACCACGAGAACGACCCGAGCCTGATGGACCGCGCCCTGCGCAGGTTCTTCGACTGGCTCGACGACATGCTCGACGCCGCCTCCGGGGCGACCCCCGGAGGCGGCATCGGCCTCCTCGTGATCCTGCTCCTCGTACTCCTGGCCGGCGGCGCCCTGTGGTGGCGCCTCGGCACCCCCGGCCGCGTCGCCACCGGCGCCGGCGTCCTCTTCCACGACGGCGTCCGCAGCGCCGCCGACCACCGCACGGCCGCCGAGGCCCACGCCACCGCCGGCCGCTGGACCGAAGCCGTCCAGGAACGCATGCGCGCCGTCGTCCGCTCCCTGGAGGAGCGCACCCTGCTCGACCCGCGCCCCGGCCGCACCGCCGACGAGGCCGCCGCCGAAGCGGCACGCTCCCTCCCCGGCCACGCCGCGGACCTCCGCGCCGCCGCCCGTACCTTCGACGACGTCACCTACGGCGGCCGCACCGCCGACGCCGACACGTACGCCCGCCTGCGCACCCTCGACCTCGCCCTGGACCGCGCAAAGCCGCTGCTGACGGGACCCACCGCATGACCGGCCCGACCAACCCGGCCCCGCCGGCGGCGATTTCGGCCCCGCCGGCGCTCGACGCCCGGGAGTCCGCGGACAACGCCCCCGCCAACACCCCCGGCACCGACAGCGGCTCACGCACCCGCCGCCTGCGCCGGATCCGCCGCGCCCTCGCCATCACGGCCGTCCTCGCCGTCGGCGTCATCGCCACGGCCGTGCTCAGCTCCGGCACCCGCCACGGCTATCTCGACCCCCGCTCCGCCGACCCCGCCGGCAGCCGCGCCGTCGCCGAGCTCCTCAAGGAACGCGGTGTCACCACCCGCGTCGTCACCACGGCCCGCGAGGCCGCCGACGCCGCCGGCCCCCGCACCACCCTCCTGGTCACCGACCCCGACCGGCTCGGACCCACCCAGCGCGACGTCATCCGCTCGGCCATCGACCTCTCCGGCGGCCGCACCGTCCTGCTCGCCCCCAGCAGCCACAGCCTTCCCGACCTGTCCCCCGGCGTGCACACCGAGGGCGACGCCGACACCGACCGCCCCGACCCCGGCTGCACCCTGCCCGCCGCCACCTCGGCAGGCCGCGCGGACACCGGCGGCGGCCACCGCTACACCACCGCCCTCCCCGGGGCCGTCCGCTGCTACCCCAGCGGCGGCCACCCCACCCTCCTCGTCCTGCCCACCGGCCCCGCCGGCGGCGACACCGTCCTCCTCGGCTCCGAGACGATCCTCCTCAACAAGAACCTCGCCGACGAGGGCAACGCCTCCCTCGCCCTCCAACTCCTCGGCTCCCGCCCGGACCTCGTCTGGTACCTGCCGTCCCTCGCGGACTCCGACCCCGCCGCCACGGACTCCGGCGAGGACAAGGGCCTCCTCGAACTCGTCCCGGCCGGCTGGTCCTGGGCCCTGCTCCAGCTCTTCGTCGCCGCCGTCCTCGCCGCCCTCTGGCGCGCCCGGCGCCTGGGCCCCCTCGTCACCGAGAAGCTCCCCGTCGCCATCCGCGCCTCCGAAGCCACCGAGGGCCGCGCCCGCCTCTACCGCAAGGCCGACGCCCGCGACCGCGCCGCCACCGTGCTGCGCGCCGCCACCCGCGAACGCCTGGCCGCACTGGTCGGCGTACCGCACACCCGGGCCCACGACCCCGTGGCACTGGTCCCGGCCGTCTCCGCCCGCCTCCAGGGCGAGCCCCGGGACGTGACCGCCCTCCTCTTCGGCCCCATCCCCTCCGACGACGCGGCACTCGTCGCGCTCGCCGACCACCTCGACGTCCTCGAAAGAGAGGTCCGTACGTCATGACGTACCCGGCCACCGAGTCCACGGCTGTGACCGCGGACAGCGCCCGCGCTTCCCTCGAAGCGCTCCGCACCGAGATCGGCAAGGCCGTGGTCGGCCAGGACTCCGCGGTCACCGGCCTCGTCGTCGCGCTCCTGTGCCGCGGCCACGTGCTCCTCGAAGGCGTCCCCGGCGTCGCCAAGACCCTCCTCGTACGGGCTCTGGCCGCATCCCTGGAACTCGACACCAAGCGCGTCCAGTTCACCCCCGACCTGATGCCGAGCGACGTCACCGGCTCGCTCGTCTACGACGCCCGCACCGCCGAGTTCTCCTTCCAGGACGGCCCGGTCTTCACCAACCTCCTCCTCGCGGACGAGATCAACCGGACCCCGCCCAAGACCCAGTCCTCGCTCCTCGAGGCCATGGAGGAGCGCCAGGTCACCGTCGACGGCACCCCGCGGGCGCTTCCCGACCCCTTCCTCGTCGCCGCCACCATGAACCCGGTCGAGTACGAGGGCACGTACCCCCTCCCGGAAGCCCAGCTGGACCGCTTCCTCCTCAAGCTCACCGTCCCCCTCCCCTCCCGCGAGGACGAGATCGGGGTCCTGACCCGCCACGCCGCCGGCTTCAACCCCCGCGACCTGCACGCCGCCGGGATCCGCCCGGTCGCCGGCCCGGCCCAGCTCGAAGCCGCCCGCCGGGCCGTCGCGAAGGTCTCCGTCTCCCCCGAGATCGCCGGCTACGTCGTCGACATCTGCCGGGCCACCCGCGAATCGCCGTCCCTCACCCTCGGCGTCTCGCCCCGCGGCGCGACCGCCCTGCTGGCCACCGCCCGCGCCTGGGCCTGGCTCACCGGCCGCGACTACGTCACCCCCGACGACGTCAAGGCCCTCTCCCTGCCGACCCTGCGCCACCGCGTCCAGCTGCGCCCGGAAGCGGAGATGGAGGGAGTCACCGCCGACGCCGTCATCACGGCGATCCTCTCCCACGTCCCCGTCCCGCGCTGATGGCCCTCACCGGACGCGCCGCCCTGCTGGCGGCCCTCGGCAGCATCCCGGTCGGCCTCCTCGAACCGAGCTGGACCGGGATGCTCGCGGTCAACGGCTCGATCGCACTGGCCTGCGCGGTCGACTGCGCCCTGGCGGCGCCCGTACGCGGCCTCCTGCTGGCCCGCTCCGGCGACACCTCGGTCCGCCTCGGCGAACCGGCCGACGTCCACCTCACGGTCACCAACCCCGGCAACCGCAAGCTCCGGGCCCGCGTCCGCGACGCCTGGCCCCCGAGCAGCTGGGTGCCGGGCACGGAGGCCGCGGCATCCCGCCACGAGGTGGTCGTCCCCGCGGGCGAACGCCGCCGCCTGACCACCCGGCTGCTGCCCACCCGCCGCGGCGACCGCCGGGCCGACCGCGTCACGATCCGCTCCTACGGGCCCCTGGGCCTGTGGGCCCGCCAGGGCTCCCAGGTGTCCCCCTGGACCGTGCGCGTCCTGCCGCCCTTCACCAGCCGCAAGCACCTGCCGTCCCGGCTGGCCCGCCTGCGCGAACTGGACGGCCGTACCAGCGTCCTGACCCGCGGCGAGGGAACCGAGTTCGACAGCCTCCGCGACTACGTCCCCGGCGACGACACCCGCTCCATCGACTGGCGCGCCACGGCCCGCCAGAACAAGGTGGCCGTCCGCACCTGGCGCCCCGAGCGCGACCGGCACATCCTCATCTGCCTCGACACCGGCCGCACCTCGGCGGGCCGCGTCGGCGACGCCCCCCGCCTGGACTCCGCGATGGACGCGGCCCTGCTCCTCGCCGCCCTGGCCACCCGCGCCGGCGACCGCGTGGACCTCCTGGCCCACGACCGCCGCCCCCGCGCCCAGGTCCAGGGCCGCTCGGCGGCCGACACCCTTCCGTCGTTCGTCAACGCGATGGCCCCGCTGGAGCCGGAACTGGTCGAGACGGACGCCAGGACCCTGGTCTCCACCATCCTCCGCAGCGCCCCGCGCCGGTCCCTGGTGGTCCTTCTGACGAGCCTGGACGCGGCCCCGATCGAAGAGGGCCTGCTCCCGCTGCTCCCCCGCCTCACACAGCGGCACACGGTCCTGCTCGCTTCGGTCGCCGACCCCCATGTCGCGACCATGACAAGCGCGCGCGGCACGGTGGAGGCGGTCTACGAGGCCGCGGCCGGCACCCAGACCCAGTCCCAGCGCCGCCGCACCTCCGACCAGCTCACCCGCCACGGCGTCCACGTGGTCGACGCCACCCCGGACACCCTGGCCCCGGCTCTCGCGGACGCCTACCTCGCCCTGAAGGCCGCCGGCCGCCTCTGACCAAGGACCCACGCGCGGCTCGGATCGCACTCCCACGCCCAGCCTTGCTCGTTCTCGACGGCCTCCCCGCGGTCGGTCACAGACCGATCTCCCGCTGAGCCTCCGCCAGAATACGACTGCTGGTCTCCATGGATGTCCGGAAGGCCTCCTCGCCCACCGTCGGGTCGCCCGCGACCCGCTCCGCTTCGGCCAAGGCCGCGGACCTCATCGGCCACCTGTGGATGGCCACGTGAGTGGCCCACTTGATCAGAAAGAACCGGAGCGGGTTGATGGCCCCTGTCTCGGCTGCCTGGTCGAACGCCTCGTGACACTCCTTGTCGAAGGCCGCGAGGCTCGGCATGTCCAGGCGCCTCACGCCGTCGCGAAGCGCCTCACGAGTCATGGCCGGCTGAGCAATGAGCGGGCCATCGCCTTCTGCGTGCTGTGCTGTCATCGTGTCCTCCACGGAGAGCCCTAGGATACCCAGCTCCGCTTGGGTCGTGAACGCAGAAAAGCCCCGCACCGAACCCGTAAGGGCTGGTGCGGGGCTTTCCCACAATGATTGTTCGGCGGCGTCCTACTCTCCCACAGGGTCCCCCCTGCAGTACCATCGGCGCTGAAAGGCTTAGCTTCCGGGTTCGGAATGTAACCGGGCGTTTCCCTAACGCTATGACCACCGAAACACTATGAAATTTGAACGCTGGCATGGACACAGCTGTTCGTTATTTCAGAACTAACACAGTGGACGCGAGCAACTGAGGACAAGCCCTCGGCCTATTAGTACCAGTCAGCTTCACCCGTTACCGGGCTTCCACATCTGGCCTATCAACCCAGTCGTCTACTGGGAGCCTTACCCTCTCAAGGAGGTGGGAATACTCATCTTGAAGCAGGCTTCCCGCTTAGATGCTTTCAGCGGTTATCCCTCCCGAACGTAGCCAACCAGCCATGCCCTTGGCAGGACAACTGGCACACCAGAGGTTCGTCCGTCCCGGTCCTCTCGTACTAGGGACAGCCCTTCTCAATATTCCTACGCGCACAGCGGATAGGGACCGAACTGTCTCACGACGTTCTAAACCCAGCTCGCGTACCGCTTTAATGGGCGAACAGCCCAACCCTTGGGACCGACTCCAGCCCCAGGATGCGACGAGCCGACATCGAGGTGCCAAACCATCCCGTCGATATGGACTCTTGGGGAAGATCAGCCTGTTATCCCCGGGGTACCTTTTATCCGTTGAGCGACGGCGCTTCCACAAGCCACCGCCGGATCACTAGTCCCGACTTTCGTCCCTGCTCGACCCGTCGGTCTCACAGTCAAGCTCCCTTGTGCACTTACACTCAACACCTGATTGCCAACCAGGCTGAGGGAACCTTTGGGCGCCTCCGTTACCCTTTGGGAGGCAACCGCCCCAGTTAAACTACCCATCAGACACTGTCCCTGATCCGGATCACGGACCGAGGTTAGACATCCAGCACGACCAGAGTGGTATTTCAACGGCGACTCCACAACCACTGGCGTGGCTGCTTCAAAGTCTCCCACCTATCCTACACAAGCCGAACCGAACACCAATATCAAACTATAGTAAAGGTCCCGGGGTCTTTCCGTCCTGCTGCGCGAAACGAGCATCTTTACTCGTAGTGCAATTTCACCGGGCCTATGGTTGAGACAGTCGAGAAGTCGTTACGCCATTCGTGCAGGTCGGAACTTACCCGACAAGGAATTTCGCTACCTTAGGATGGTTATAGTTACCACCGCCGTTTACTGGCGCTTAAGTTCTCAGCTTCGCAACCCCGAAAGGTCACTAACCGGTCCCCTTAACGTTCCAGCACCGGGCAGGCGTCAGTCCGTATACATCGCCTTACGGCTTCGCACGGACCTGTGTTTTTAGTAAACAGTCGCTTCTCGCTGGTCTCTGCGGCCACCCCCAGCTCAAGCAGCAAGTGCTATCACCAGTGATGGCCCCCCTTCTCCCGAAGTTACGGGGGCATTTTGCCGAGTTCCTTAACCATAGTTCACCCGAACGCCTCGGTATTCTCTACCTGACCACCTGAGTCGGTTTAGGGTACGGGCCGCCATGAAACTCGCTAGAGGCTTTTCTCGACAGCATAGGATCATCCACTTCACCACAATCGGCTCGGCATCAGGTCTCAGCCTTAATGAGGGACGGATTTGCCTACCCCTCGGCCTACACCCTTACCCCGGGACTACCACCGCCCGGGCTGGACTACCTTCCTGCGTCACCCCATCGCTTACCTACTACAAGTCTGGTTCGTCGGCTCCACCACTTTCCTTTCCCCGAAGGGTCCGGAACGGCTTCACGGACTTAGCATCGCCTGATTCGATATTGGGCGTTTCAAAGCGGGTACCGGAATATCAACCGGTTGTCCATCGACTACGCCTGTCGGCCTCGCCTTAGGTCCCGACTTACCCTGGGCAGATCAGCTTGACCCAGGAACCCTTAGTCAATCGGCGCACACGTTTCTCACGTGTGTATCGCTACTCATGCCTGCATTCTCACTCGTGAACCGTCCACAACTAGCTTCCGCTGCTGCTTCACCCGGCACACGACGCTCCCCTACCCATCACAGCGGGCGTTGGCCCTATTGCTGCAATGACACGACTTCGGCGGTACGCTTGAGCCCCGCTACATTGTCGGCGCGGAATCACTTGACCAGTGAGCTATTACGCACTCTTTCAAGGGTGGCTGCTTCTAAGCCAACCTCCTGGTTGTCTCTGCGACTCCACATCCTTTCCCACTTAGCGTACGCTTAGGGGCCTTAGTCGATGCTCTGGGCTGTTTCCCTCTCGACCATGGAGCTTATCCCCCACAGTCTCACTGCCGTGCTCTCACTTACCGGCATTCGGAGTTTGGCTAAGGTCAGTAACCCGGTAGGGCCCATCGCCTATCCAGTGCTCTACCTCCGGCAAGAAACACACGACGCTGCACCTAAATGCATTTCGGGGAGAACCAGCTATCACGGAGTTTGATTGGCCTTTCACCCCTAACCACAGGTCATCCCCCAGGTTTTCAACCCTGGTGGGTTCGGTCCTCCACGAAGTCTTACCTCCGCTTCAACCTGCCCATGGCTAGATCACTCCGCTTCGGGTCTAGAGCGTGCAACTCAATCGCCCTATTCGGACTCGCTTTCGCTACGGCTTCCCCACACGGGTTAACCTCGCTACACACCGCTAACTCGCAGGCTCATTCTTCAAAAGGCACGCAGTCACGACCGTTGTTCCGAAGAACAACGGCGACGCTCCCACGGCTTGTAGGCACACGGTTTCAGGTACTATTTCACTCCGCTCCCGCGGTACTTTTCACCATTCCCTCACGGTACTATCCGCTATCGGTCACCAGGGAATATTTAGGCTTAGCGGGTGGTCCCGCCAGATTCACACGGGATTTCTCGGGCCCCGTGCTACTTGGGAGATTCTTAAGCAAGCCGCTGATGTTTCGTCTACGGGGGTCTTACCCTCTACGCCGGACCTTTCGCATGTCCTTCGACTACATCAACGGTTTCTGACTCGCCGACCGGCCGGCAGACCGATCAAAAGAATTCCCACAACCCCGCATGCGCAACCCCTGCCGGGTATCACACGCATACGGTTTGGCCTCATCCGGTTTCGCTCGCCACTACTCCCGGAATCACGGTTGTTTTCTCTTCCTGAGGGTACTGAGATGTTTCACTTCCCCTCGTTCCCTCCACACTGCCTATGTGTTCAGCAGTGGGTGACAGCCCATGACGACTGCCGGGTTTCCCCATTCGGACACCCCCGGATCAAAGCTCAGTTGGCAGCTCCCCGGGGCCTATCGCGGCCTCTCACGTCCTTCATCGGTTCCTGGTGCCAAGGCATCCACCGTGCGCCCTTAAAAACTTGGCCACAGATGCTCGCGTCCACTGTGTAGTTCTCAAACAACGACCAGCCACCCATCACCCTGACCCATACGGATCAAGTTCACTGGGGCCGGCACTGAAGACATGACCTTACGGCCGTACCTTCAGGACCCAACAACGTGCCAAGCACGATCCCTCATCAGTGAGTCACTTTCCACGCCGAAGCAGTACTTGTGATCCATCAGAAGAACCGTGCCAACTAATCAACGTTCCACCCATGAGCTGACCGTGCAGAACATTTGTCTGCAATCGGTACTGTGCTCCTTAGAAAGGAGGTGATCCAGCCGCACCTTCCGGTACGGCTACCTTGTTACGACTTCGTCCCAATCGCCAGTCCCACCTTCGACAGCTCCCTCCCTTACGGGTTGGGCCACCGGCTTCGGGTGTTACCGACTTTCGTGACGTGACGGGCGGTGTGTACAAGGCCCGGGAACGTATTCACCGCAGCAATGCTGATCTGCGATTACTAGCAACTCCGACTTCATGGGGTCGAGTTGCAGACCCCAATCCGAACTGAGACCGGCTTTTTGAGATTCGCTCCACCTTGCGGTATCGCAGCTCATTGTACCGGCCATTGTAGCACGTGTGCAGCCCAAGACATAAGGGGCATGATGACTTGACGTCGTCCCCACCTTCCTCCGAGTTGACCCCGGCGGTCTCCTGTGAGTCCCCATCACCCCGAAGGGCATGCTGGCAACACAGGACAAGGGTTGCGCTCGTTGCGGGACTTAACCCAACATCTCACGACACGAGCTGACGACAGCCATGCACCACCTGTATACCGACCACAAGGGGGGCACTATCTCTAATGCTTTCCGGTATATGTCAAGCCTTGGTAAGGTTCTTCGCGTTGCGTCGAATTAAGCCACATGCTCCGCTGCTTGTGCGGGCCCCCGTCAATTCCTTTGAGTTTTAGCCTTGCGGCCGTACTCCCCAGGCGGGGAACTTAATGCGTTAGCTGCGGCACCGACGACGTGGAATGTCGCCAACACCTAGTTCCCAACGTTTACGGCGTGGACTACCAGGGTATCTAATCCTGTTCGCTCCCCACGCTTTCGCTCCTCAGCGTCAGTAATGGCCCAGAGATCCGCCTTCGCCACCGGTGTTCCTCCTGATATCTGCGCATTTCACCGCTACACCAGGAATTCCGATCTCCCCTACCACACTCTAGCTAGCCCGTATCGAATGCAGACCCGAGGTTAAGCCTCGGGCTTTCACATCCGACGTGACAAGCCGCCTACGAGCTCTTTACGCCCAATAATTCCGGACAACGCTTGCGCCCTACGTATTACCGCGGCTGCTGGCACGTAGTTAGCCGGCGCTTCTTCTGCAGGTACCGTCACTTTCGCTTCTTCCCTGCTGAAAGAGGTTTACAACCCGAAGGCCGTCATCCCTCACGCGGCGTCGCTGCATCAGGCTTTCGCCCATTGTGCAATATTCCCCACTGCTGCCTCCCGTAGGAGTCTGGGCCGTGTCTCAGTCCCAGTGTGGCCGGTCGCCCTCTCAGGCCGGCTACCCGTCGTCGCCTTGGTGGGCCATTACCCCACCAACAAGCTGATAGGCCGCGGGCTCATCCTTCACCGCCGGAGCTTTCAACCCCCGCCCATGCAGGCAGGAGTGGTATCCGGTATTAGACCCCGTTTCCAGGGCTTGTCCCAGAGTGAAGGGCAGATTGCCCACGTGTTACTCACCCGTTCGCCACTAATCCACCCCGAAGGGCTTCATCGTTCGACTTGCATGTGTTAAGCACGCCGCCAGCGTTCGTCCTGAGCCAGGATCAAACTCTCCATGAATGTTTACCCGTAATCGGGTGCACACATCACTTAGAGCGGGCACGTCATGTCGGAATAAGACCGACGCGCCACAACGTCCTCGCTGTGTTTGTTGCCTGCCAGTGCCCGAAGGCCCGACAGGTCTTTTTCAAAGGAACCTCATCCACCGAAGTGGACGGGGTATCAACTTCTGGCGTTGATTTTTGGCACGCTGTTGAGTTCTCAAGGAACGGACGCTTCCTTTGTACTCACCCTCTCGGGCTTTCCTCCGGGCTTTCGTTCTGTTCTTGCGTTTCCGACTCTATCAGACTCTTTCGTGTCCGACTTCCTCGGCGCTTTCCAGGTTTTCGCTTTCGCGTTTCCCTTTCCGGCGGTTCCGACTCTATCAGAAGTTCTCCACCGGATTTCCCGGCTTCGGATTCCTGAATGAGGAGTCGGTCGTACCCCACTGGAATTCAATTCCGTATCGGGGGCGAGAGAGAGTTTAAACCATCGCTGCCGAACTTGTCCAGTTCGAGGCAACCGTTCGAATCTACCTCCCCGCGCGCTCCGTGTCAACAGTCTTCGCGGGACGACGAGGAGACTAGCAGCTCAACGGGCTGGTACGCACATCAGGCCGCGGTCGGGAGCGTCGCCGTCCGGTCGGCCGCCTCCACGTCGCCCACCTCGCCGGCGCGTGCGGCCCTGCCGCCCAGGATGAAGACGTAGAGGAGGAAGGCCACCTCGGCTGCGACGCCGATCGTGATGCGGGCCCAGGTCGGGAGGCCGGACGGGGTCACGAAGCCCTCGATCAGGCCCGAGATGAAGAGCACCACCGCCAGGCCGATGGCCATGCCGAGGGCGGTGCGGCCCTGCTCCGCGAGGGCCGTGCGGCGGGTGCGGGGGCCCGGGTCGATGACCGTCCAGCCCAGGCGCAGGCCCATGCCCGCGGCGACGAAGACCGCCGTCAGTTCGAGCAGGCCGTGCGGGAGGATCAGGCCGAGGAAGACGTCGAGGCGGCCGGCGGAGGCCATGAGGCCCAGGCCGACGCCGAGGTTGGCCATGTTCAGGAAGAGGATCCAGAGCACCGGTATCCCCAGGAAGGCGCCCAGGACCAGGCAGATCGCAGCCGCCTGCGCGTTGTTCGTCCAGACCTGGGCGGCGAAGGAGCCCGCCGGGTGGCTGGAGTAGTAGGTCTCGTACTCGCCGCCCGGCTCCGTGAGCGCCTTCAGGTGTTCGGGGGCCGCGATGGCGCTCTGGACCTCCGGGTGCGTGGCTATCCACCAGCCGATGAGCACGCCGAGCGCCGTGGAGAGCAGGGCGGTCGGTATCCACCAGCGACGGCTGCGGTAGACCGCGGCCGGGAAGCCCACGGTGAAGAAGAGGGCCGCGTCGCGCCAGCCGGCCCGGCGGGTGCCCGTCACAGTGGCGCGGGCGCGGGCGACCAGCTGGGTCAGCCGCCCGGTGAGCAGGGGGTCCGGGGCGCTGGACTGGATCTGGGAGAGGTGGGTGGAAGTGCGCTGGTAGAGCGCGACGAGTTCGTCGGCCTCCTCGCCGGTGAGTTTGCGGCCGCGGCCCAGGAGCTGGTCGAGGCGGTCCCACTCCGCACGGTGTGCGGTCACGAAGACGTCGAGATCCATCCGGTTGCCGCTCCCCTGTCCCAGGTCCCCTGGCCACTGCCTATTCCTAGTGTGGTCAGCTTGGCAGACTGGATGCCGTAAGGGCGGGGCGGGCGGGTCACATGAGAGGTGCTGCGGTGAGCGATCTGGTGACGGGGGACGCGGTCGTCCTGGGGCTCAGGCCCGCGCGGCTGCCGAGCCGCGGGCTGGCGATCCTCCTGGACCTTGCCCTGTACGTCACCGGGTACGTACTCATCTCCGTCGGGCTGACCATGGCGACCGCTTCGCTGGACGAGGCGGCCCGGGCGGCCGTGGGGGTGGCGAGTTTCCTGCTGCTCGTCGTGGGTGTGCCGATCGCGGTGGAGACGCTGTCCCACGGGCGGTCGCTCGGCAAGCTCGCCTGCGGGCTGCGGGTCGTACGGGACGACGGCGGGCCCATCCGGTTCCGTCACGCGATGGTCCGCGGGGCGATGGGGATCGTCGAGCTGATCCTGACTTTCGGGTCGATCGCGTGCATCGCCTCGCTGGTGTCGGCGCGGGGGCGCCGTCTCGGGGACGTGTTCGCGGGGACGCTCGTGGTCCGGGAGCGGGTGCCGGGGGCGCGGGTGATGCCGGTGCCCCCGCCGCCGCCGTGGCTGGCCGGGCGGTTCACCGGGCTGGATCTGTCCGCGGTGCCGGACGGGCTGTGGCTGGCGATTCGCCAGTACCTGACACGGATGAACCAGCTGGATCCGCAGGTGGGTGCCGCGATGGCGGTACGGCTCGCGGACGACTTGGTGGCGCGTACGGGTGCCCCGCCGCCGGCCGGGGTGCCCGCTGCCGCGTTCCTGATGGCCGTGGTGCACGAGCGGCAGTCGCGGGACGCCGCGCGGGCGTTCCGGCCGTCCGCCGTTGCCGGCCCGGGAGCCGGCCCCGGGGCCGGGTTCGCGCCCCATCCCTCTCCGATGCCGATGCCGACGCCGATGCCCGTGGCGGCGCCGGTCGCCTACGTGGCTCCTGCGCCCGCGACACCCGCGGCTCCCGTGGCGCCTGCGGAGGCTCCGCGCGCCGGCGGGTTCGCGCCGCCCGCCTGAGGGGTCACTGCTCCTCGAAGGCCGAGGGTGGTGTCTCCAGGTGTTCGAGTTCGATGCCGGGGGCCGAGAGGACCACGTCCCCGGCGATGTGGATCGTGTGGACCTCGCCCGTGTCCAGTGCGCTGACCCGGTACTCGTCCACCAGGAGCGGGCCGCTGTCCGTGGGGTGTTCCTCGCGGGCCAGCAGGGCCCAGGCCTGGTCGACCGTACGGGGTGCCAGGACCGGGTCGGTGAGAGCCAGGAGCCTGACGCGGGTGGCGGGGGCGCCGGGGGTCAGGCGCAGCAGGCGGGACGTGGCGATGAGGAAGGCCGGGGAGGTGCCGGTGAAGCCGGGGGCCGCGATGTTGCCCTCGGTGGCCTCGGTGCCGGTGGGGTCGGTACGGACCCAGGTGACGCCGTCGATGGCGGCGCCGCGCACCTGCCAGCTCGCGGCGTTGACCTCCATGCGGATGGGGCGGCCCAGCTCGTCGATCGCCAGGTCGACGGAACCGCGGTGGTCCCCGTCCGGGCCGGTGAGCTGAGAGACGTAGCGCCAGCCGGAGGGGCCGGGGGCGCAGTGGAAGTGCTCCTCGCCGAGGGGGGTGTGGTCGTGCGGGTCGTGGAGCGAGTAGCGGCCGCGGGGCATGGTGCGCGCTCTTCCTGAGCTGGGGGCGAGGGGCGAGGGGCGAGGGGCAAGAGGCTAGGGGACGAGAGATACGGGGCAGGCCCCCGGCACGCTGCCGGGGGCCTGCTTCACGTTCTGCTGCCGCTGATCAGAGGCTGATCAGGGGTTGATCAGTAGCGGTAGTGGTCCGGCTTGTACGGGCCCTCGACCTTGACGCCGATGTAGGCGGCCTGCTCCGGGCGGAGCGTGGTCAGGCGGACGCCGAGGGCGTCGAGGTGGAGACGGGCGACCTTCTCGTCGAGGTGCTTGGGCAGCACGTAGACCTCGGTCGGGTACTCCTGCGGCTTGGTGAACAGCTCGATCTGGGCCAGCGTCTGGTCCGCGAAGGAGTTCGACATCACGAAGGACGGGTGACCGGTGGCGTTGCCCAGGTTCAGCAGACGGCCCTCGGAGAGCACGATCAGGACCTTGCCGTCGGGGAACTTCCACGTGTGGACCTGCGGCTTGACCTCGTCCTTGACGATGCCCTCGATCTTCGCGAGACCGGCCATGTCGATCTCGTTGTCGAAGTGACCGATGTTCCCGACGATCGCCTGGTGCTTCATCCTGGCCATGTCCGAGGCCATGATGATGTCCTTGTTGCCGGTCGTGGTGATGAAGATGTCGGCCGTCTCCACCACGTCGTCGAGGGTGGCGACCTGGTAGCCGTCCATCGCCGCCTGCAGCGCGCAGATCGGGTCGATCTCGGTGACGATCACCCGCGCGCCCTGGCCGCGCAGCGACTCCGCACAGCCCTTGCCGACGTCGCCGTAACCGAAGACGACCGCGACCTTGCCGCCGATCAGGACATCGGTGGCACGGTTGATGCCGTCGATCAGCGAGTGACGGCAGCCGTACTTGTTGTCGAACTTCGACTTCGTCACGGCGTCGTTCACGTTGATCGCCGGGAACAGCAGGCTGCCCTCGGACATCATCTCGTACAGACGGTGGACACCGGTCGTGGTCTCCTCCGTCACACCGCGGATCTCGGACGCGAGCTGGGTCCACTTCTGGGGGGACTCGCCGAGGGTGCGGTTGAGCAGGGTGAGGATGTGGGCGTACTCCTCCGAGTCCGCCGTCGACGGGTCCGGGGCCGAGCCGGCCTTCTCGAACTCGACGCCCTTGTGGACGAGGAGGGTGGCGTCACCACCGTCGTCGAGGATCATGTTCGGGCCACCGGTGGGGGTGTTCGGCCAGGTCAGCGCCTGCTCCGTGCACCACCAGTACTCCTCCAGCGTCTCGCCCTTCCAGGCGAAGACCGGGATGCCCTGCGGGTTCTCCGGGGTGCCGTTCGGGCCCACCGCGATGGCGGCGGCCGCGTGGTCCTGGGTGGAGAAGATGTTGCAGGAGGCCCAGCGGACGTCGGCGCCGAGGGCGACGAGGGTCTCGATGAGCACGGCCGTCTGCACGGTCATGTGCAGCGAGCCGGTGATACGGGCGCCGGCCAGCGGCTGCGCCTCCGCGTACTCCGCGCGGATCGACATCAGGCCCGGCATCTCGTGCTCGGCCAGGGTGATCTCCTTGCGGCCGAAGGCGGCAAGGGAGAGGTCTGCGACCTTGAAGTCCATGGGTGCTGCTCCTCATGGTTCGAGAGGGTGGGTACGGCTGAGCCGTGCGCCGTCCTGGGGACGGGACACCGAGCACAGTCCGTCGGGGGTCCTCTCTCCCCTCGGCCGGTCGCAAGGACCGCCCGACCCGCCATCAGCAGCGACGCCTGACACTGAGCACGAATCTACACCGATCGGCCGAGCGAGCCCCAGTCGGACGAGGAAGTAGGTGTGTGGTGACGTCGGGCCCTCCGGCTGGGATCTTCCGGGCCTTTCGGACTTTTGATCCACCGTTTGCGTCCGAGGGATGCCGACGGACCGGGACTGCGAGCGCGATCCCGCCGGACCCGGGCGAGATATCGGCCCTGGAAGGGCCGAGAGAGATCCGGTAACCGCTCCCCGGCCGCCCGAGCGAGGTGCGAATTCAGCCAGAACATATTCTTCCAGCCAGTCATACCGCTGGAAGGGATGGGGAGTTCATGGCACGCAGGCCTGGTCGCACACGGGGGATCTGGGCGATCGCCCTGCTCGTGCTCGGCGTCGCGCTGATCGCCGGACCGATGGTGTTCATGGTGAGCCGGTTCGCGCCGACAAAGGTGGGCAGCGACAACATGCTGCCCACGCTGGGCCACGCGGACCTCCTCGTCATGGAGAAGGAGCCGTCGGAGGTCCGGCGCGGTGACGTGGTGACCTACGACCCGGCCGAGTGGGGACTGACGGGCCCTTTCATCGGACGTGTGGTGGCGGTGGGCGGCGATCACATCGCCTACGCGGAGGGCGACCCGACGCTCACCCTCAACGGGCAGCCGCTCAACGAGTCGTACGTGCAGGACGGCGCCCCCGGGGCGGGTGGGGTCAGTTTCGCCGTATCGGTGCCGCACGGCCGCGTGTTCATCATGGGTGACAACCGCGGCAACTCCGCGGACTCCCGTTTCCACCCGCAGCCGCACGAGGGGACACTCCCGGTGTCCGCCGTGACCGGCGTCGACAGCGGGATCGACGAGAACGATCCGCTGGTCGGCGTCCTCGGCCTGAGCATGACCGGCGGCGCGGTCCTCCTGCCCGTCGGCATCGGCCTGGGGATCGCCGCGCTGGTGGTGCGCCGCAGGAGGCCGGTGGCGCAGGCGGGACCCGTCTGGGGCGCCGTGCGCGTCGACGAGCCGTAGGCCGGACGGCTGCGGCAACCCGAAGGCCCCCGCGGGCAGCTGCTCGCGGGGGCCTTCGGTCCTTCCTTGCTACTGGGCCGCTTCGGGGCGGTAGATGTCCGGCTCCAGGTAGATCACGCGGGCGATCGGGACGGCCTCGCGGATGCGGGCCTCGGCGGCGTTGATCGCGTTCGCCACCTCGGTCGCGGTGTCGTGGCCCTCGACGGCGATCTTGGCGGCGACCAGCAGCTCCTCCGGGCCGAGGTGCAGGGTCCGCATGTGGATGACGCGGGTGACGACGTCACCGTCGACGAGCGCGGTCTTGATCTTCTCGATCTCTTCGATGCCGGCGGCCTCGCCGAGCAGCAGGGACTTGGTCTCCGCGGCCAGGACGATCGCGATCACGATCAGCAGGACGCCGATGCACAGGGTGCCGATGCCGTCCCAGACGCCGTTTCCGGTCAGCAGGGCGAGGCCGACGCCGCCGAGGGCCAGGACCAGGCCGACGAGCGCGCCGAGGTCCTCCAGGAGGACGACGGGCAGCTCGGGGGCCTTGGCCCGCCGGACGAACTGGGTCCAGGTCTGCTTGCCGCGGATCTCGTTCGACTCCTTGATCGCGGTGCGGAAGGAGAAGGACTCGGCGATGATCGCGAAGACGAGCACGCCGACCGGCCAGTACCAGGCCTCGATCGGGTGCGGGTGGTTGATCTTCTCGATTCCCTCGTAGATGGCGAACATGCCACCGACGGTGAAGAGCACGATGGAGACGAGGAAGGCGTAGATGTAGCGCTCGCGCCCGTACCCGAAGGGGTGTTGCGGCGTCGCCTCGCGCTTGGCCTTCTTCCCGCCGAGGAGCAGCAGCCCCTGGTTCCCGGAGTCGGCCAGCGAGTGGACGCTTTCCGCGAGCATCGACGAGGAGCCGCTGAAGAGGAATGCCACGAATTTGGCTACAGCGATGGCGAGGTTGGCGGCGAGTGCCGCCACGATCGCCCTGGTACCGCCCGACGCGCTCATGGGTGCAGGATGTCCTTCCTAGCCACTGACTACCGGCCGCACATTGTTGCAGCCGGTGGGACGGACGCTGCGTCAGACCACCACGGTGGCACGGAAGACCGTTCCGTTTCCGGACAGTTCGACCTTTTCGCCCGCCGGTACGAAGACCGACTCGCCAGGGGTCAGGGCCAGTTCGCCGACCTGCGGGGAGCCGGCCGTGCAGAGCAGGATCTGCGGGGTCTCGTGCGGGAGCAGCCGGGAGGCGCCACCGGGCGCGAGCAGGAAGCGGGAGAGCCGGAACTCGTCGATGGGGGTCGCGTAGACCTCCTCGGCGTCGCCCTCGGGACGCAGCAGGTTCGGGTCGCCCGGCTCGAACTTCGCGACCTTGAGCAGCTCTGGCACGTCCACGTGTTTGGGGGTGAGTCCGGCGCGCAGCACGTTGTCCGAGTTGGCCAGCAGCTCGACGCCGAGGCCGTCGATGTAGGCGTGCGGGACGCCGGCGCCGAGGAACATCGCCTCGCCGGGCTGGAGTCGGACGTGGTTGAGCAGCATGGCCGCGATGACTCCCGGGTCGCCCGGGAAGTGGTGGACCAGAGTGGCGTACGGGGCGTACGGGCCATCGAGGCGCGTGACGGCCGCGGCGACCTCGTGCACGGTGTGGGCCATCTCGGCGCGGTCCGCGGTCAGTACGGCCGTCAGCATCTCGCGCAGGGCCGCCTCTTCGGGGTGGGCCCGCAGCAGGTCGACGTACGGCTTGAGGCTGTCCACGTCCAGGCCGGCGAGGAGCTCCGCGGCCTCCAGCGGCGGGCGGAAGCCGCACAGCCCGTCGAACGCGGTGAGCGCGCAGATCATTTCGGGCTTGTGGTTGGGGTCCTTGTAATTGCGGTGGTCCGCGTCGATCGGGACCCCGCGGCGCTCCTCGTCCTCGAAGCCGGCCCGGGCCTGGTCCAGGTCGGGGTGGACCTGGAGGGAGAGCGGGGCGCCGGCGGCGAGGATCTTGAACAGGAAGGGCAGCCGGGGACCGAACCTGGCGACGGTGGCGGCGCCCAGCTCGCGCTCGGGGTCGGCGGCGATGACGTCCGAGAGCGCCTGCTCGCCCGCGCCGCGGTCGAGGCGGGAGGGGGCGCCCGGGTGGGCTCCCATCCACATCTCGGCCTGGGGCTCACCGGTCGGTTCGACGCCGAGGAGCGCGGGGATGGCCGTGGTGGATCCCCAGGCGTAGGGGCGGATCGTGTTCGTCAGGCGGTCCATCGTCGTCTTCCTGGATAGAGCTGGGGACTTGTGTGCCTCAGCTGTGTCCCCCGGAAGCCAACGCCAGGTAGGCGGTGGCGAAATCCGTGACGGCGAGGAGTTCGGCGAGCTGCTCCAGCTCGACGCCCTCCTCCGGCTCGAGTTCGCTGACGGCCGTGTCGTGGCTGTGGGCGAGCTCGCGTGCGGCGGGAGCGGCGGTGAGCCCACCGGCCGGCCGGTCACGCAGCAGGACGATGCGGGCACGAAGGGCCTGGGGCTCATCGACCCGGTCCCGGAAGAAGTCGTCGGGGTCGGCGCCGGCGGCGAAGGCCCCGGCGAGCAGGACGCCGTGGGCGGGCAGCGCCTCGGGAAGCACCGCGGACAAGGCGGGGCGGCCGGCGAGCTCGGCGAGCGTGGCGGCGAACCGGCGGCCCGCGGGGGCGGCGCCGGTGCCCTCGCTCCAGATGAGCGGGAGGGAGTCGGCCAGCTCGGCGGCGAGGGTCTTGGCCGGGTTGGAGTAGGTGGCGATGGCGGGCCCGCAGCGCTCGGCCGTCCGGTCGAGCCGGTCGGCGACGAGCTGCAGGGTGTCCGGGGCGGCCGTGATCAGGCCGACCTTGTCGAGGAGCAGCAGCAGGGGCGTCAGCAGGGCCCACAGGGCGCCGGGTCCGGCCGCGGCCGACTCGTCGTACTCCTGGTACGGGGCCTTGGCCATCGGTACGAGGAGCCCGTGCGCGCCCTCCACCGCCTCGCTCAGCGGTGAGCGTTCGGGGGCGACGGCGACGACGGTGCAGCCGCGCCGGTAGGCCTGCTCGGCGAGGACGCCGAGCCCGGGCTCCGTGCCGTCGGTGGTGGCGAGGAGCAGCATGTCGACGGGGCCGGCCCAGCCGGGCAGCACCCAGCGCAGCGCGCCCGCCGCGTGGGCGACGCCGGTGGGGTCCAGCCGGATGACGGGCGCGGAGGCTCCGGCGAGGGCGCCGAGCAGGTCGGCGACGCCGGTGGCCGCGGTACCGGGGCCGGCGATCAGGACGGAGCGCGGGCGGCCTTCGGGGCGCAGCTCGGCGAGGCCGGCCTCGTTCGCGTGCCGGGCGGCGGTACGGACTCTGGCTCCCGCCTCGGCCGCACCGCGGAGCAGGCCCCGGCGGTCGACGCGGGCGAGATCGTCCGGTGCGTCGAGGAGCGACTCGTCGAGCATGGCGGCCTCCGGCGGTGTTGACGGATCCAGGGTGGCGGAATCGGTCTCAGCGTCTGCGTGCGTCTGCGCGTGTGTGCGTGTGTGCGTGTGCCTACGCGGCGCGGCAGGGGTCAGGCGGGGCGGCGGGCCTCGTCGACGAGGAGCACCGGGATGCCGTCACGGACCGGGTACGCGAGGCCGCAGTCCTGGCCGGTGCAGATCAGCTCGGGAGCCGTCTCGTCGGCCGACTTGTCCTCGAGGGGCGAGTGGCAGGCGGGGCAGGCGAGGATCTGCAGGAGGCCGGCTTCGAGCGGCATGGGGAGGTTCCCTTCGGGCATGTGGGTGGGGCGAGGTCAGCGTACCGCCGAGTCCGCGGCGGTGCGGTGTCGTGGGGCGGGTCGGGCCGGGCCCCGGGGCCTGCGCCCCGGGGGAACCCGGCTCCGCCGGGCACCGGACTCCGCCCGGACCAGCGCCTCGAACGCCGGCGAGGCTCGATTCGGCGGAGCCGGCCCCCGGGACACCGCACCGGCCCGCGACCGAAACGGCCGCGGGGCTCGATTCGGGTCAGGCGCGGATGAGGGCCAGGGCCTCGTCGCGGACCCTGGCCAGCGTGGCCCCGTCACGCGCCTCCACATTCAGACGCAGGAGCGGCTCGGTGTTGGACGCACGCACGTTGAACCACCAGTCCCCCGCCGTCACCGTCAGACCGTCCAGCTCGTCCAGCGTCACACCCTCGGCGCTGCCGTAGGCGGCCTTCACCGCCGCCAGACGCGCCGCCTGATCGGCGACCGTCGAGTTGATCTCACCCGAACCCGCATAACGGTCGTACGAGGCCACCAGCGCCGACAACGGACCGCCCTGACCACCCAGGGCCGCCAGCACATGCAACGCCGCCAGCATGCCCGTGTCCGCGTTCCAGAAATCCTTGAAGTAGTAGTGCGCCGAGTGCTCACCACCGAAAATCGCACCCGTCCTCGCCATCTCCTCCTTGATGAAGGAATGACCCACCCGCGTCCGGACCGGCGTGCCACCGTTCTCACGCACCACCTCCGGCACCGACCAGGACGTGATCAGGTTGTGGATCACCGTGCCCGAACCACCGTTACGGGCCAGCTCACGCGCCGCGACCAACGCCGTGATCGCCGACGGCGACACACCGATACCACGCTCGTCCACGATGAAACAACGGTCCGCATCACCGTCGAAGGCGATCCCGAGGTCGGCACCCTCCGCCAGCACCCGCGCCTGAAGATCCACAATGTTCTTCGGGTCCAGCGGATTCGCCTCGTGGTTCGGGAACGTCCCGTCCAACTCGAAGTACATCGGCACCACATCCAGCGGCAGACCCTCGAACACCGTCGGAACGGTGTGACCACCCATGCCGTTCCCCGCATCCACCACCACCCTCAAGGGGCGGATCGACGACAGGTCCACCAGACCCTTCAGATGCGCCGCATACCCGGGGAGGCTGTCCAGCTCCGTGACCGTCCCCGCCACCGTGCCCTCCGCAACGGCCGGGGCACCCGCCTCCGACCACTTCTCCACCAGCCCACGGATCTGCGACAGACCCGTGTCCTGACCCACCGGAGCCGCACCCGCACGGCACATCTTGATCCCGTTGTACCGCGCCGGATTGTGCGACGCCGTGAACATCGCACCCGGCAGCCCCAACGAACCCGACGCGTAATACAGCTGATCCGTCGAACACAGACCGATCAACGTCACATCCACACCACGCACCGCCGCACCCCGCGCAAAAGCCGCCGACAGACCCGGCGACGAAGGCCGCATGTCATGCCCGACCACAATCGCCTCAGCACCCGCGACCTCGACGAACGCCGCACCGAACAGCTCCGCCAACGACTCGTCCCACTCGTCCGGCACGACGCCACGCACGTCATACGCCTTGACGATGTTCGAAAGATCTGCGGCCACTGCCAGCCCTCCTGAGGATCCTGATCGGTTCAGCAAAACCTACCCTGAACCGGGAGCTGCTCTTCAGGCCGCAGGAGCGTCAGGAATCGGGCGATCTCAGAACGCGCAGGTGTCCACGACGGGTCTCGCCGGTGGACTGGCCGCGCTGGCCGGGGCCCCCGGCCTCGGCCGCGCGCCCCGGCGGGCGGGCGGCTTCGCGTACGGCGTTGGCCAGGGCTTCGAGGTCGTCGCCGCTGGGGCGCGAGGGCCCGGAGCCGTCGGACAGGCGCACGACGTCCCAGCCCCGCGGGGCGGTCAGGCGCTCGGAGTGCTCGGCGCACAGGTCGTAGCAGTGGGGTTCCGCGTAGGTGGCGAGCGGGCCGAGAACTGCGGTCGAATCGGCGTAGACGTACGTCAGTGTCGCGACGGCAGGGCGGCCGCACGCAGTGCGCGAACAGCGACGTACAAGGCTCACGACGTTGGACGGTACCGCACTCTTGACCGGGCCGCGACGACTCCACCGCCGCTCACTCCCCCGTGTCGTGCTCAGGGCTACCCTGCGGGGGTGACGGACACCCCTCTTCCCCCCTGCCCCGCCGAGCCCCCCGCGGGGGCCGCAGCCGAGCCGCGCGTCCGTCGGCGGGACCGGCACGGGCGCGGGATGCGCGGTCCGGTGGCGCCTCCGCAGGTGCCGCTGTCGGCGAGCCGGTCGGAGCTGTTCGGGGACCTCGTACGGGACTCCGTGGAGCGGCTGGAGCGGCGCTGGCCGCAGCTGGCCGACGTGGAGTTCCTGATCGGTGACGTTCCCGGCCCGCCGGGCGGTGCGGACGGCGGCTGGAACGACGAGGCGGTGCCGCTGGGTGCGGCGTCGGAGTCCCGCGAGGGGCGGCCCGCCCGGATCGTGGTGTTCCGGCGGCCGGTGGAGATCCGTACCAAGACGCGGGACGAGAAGGCGATGCTGGTCCACGAGATCGTGGTGGAGCAGGTCGCGGACCTGCTGGGGCTCTCGCCGGAGACGGTGGACCCCCGGTACGGCCAGGACTAGGTCGTCTCTTTCGGATCTTGTCGGTCAGGTCCGCGTCGTCCGGTGCCGTGCCTCGGCGTGCTGCCGGGGCTGCCGTGTACTGGACGTACTCGGTTGCCCCGGCAGTGCGGCGAGGTGCGGTGCCGGGCGTCGCGGGCCCGGCAAGATCCGGAAGAGACGGCCCAGGCCGTACCGGGGGCGTTCCGCCAGCGGGTCAGCGGGTCAGGACCGAGAGGTCCTGGGCCGCCTTGGGGACCGACACCGTGGAGTGGTCGTCCGAGAACCCCTGGACGGTGAACATCGCGATGCCCTCGTGCGGCAGCGACAGGGTGCGGGCCGCGTGGACCGGACCGCCCGAGAGGGTCTCGACGGTGAGGGCGTAGGCGCCCTTGCCGCCCGCCGGGGCCAGGGTCAGCGTCTGCGTGGTGCCCGCCTTGACGGTGACCTCCTGGGAGGCCGGCTCGCCGCCGCCGGTGCCCGGCGAGGCCGTCACCTTGACCTTCGCGTCGGCGCCCGGTGCCGTGAGGGACAGCAGCGTCGTGTTCTCCTCGGGCCGGTTGTCGGCCACGGTGGCCCGGGTGCCGACGGGTCCGGTGGCGGGGATGAAGCCGATCTCCTGCTTGGCCCCGCTGCCGCGGACCACCCGGAGCGCCGCGACGACCGGGGCGGACTTCTTGGGGTCGGCCGGGGTCAGCAGCAGTGAGCCGGGCTCGCCCCGGGTCAGGTCCTTGAGGTCAGCGGCCGCCGTCATCCCGGCCTTGACGTGCACCTGCTCGTTGCCTGCCGGGCTGATCGCGCCGCCGGGTCCGGCCAGGCGCAGCTTCAGGTCCGCGTCCTCCTCGCCCGGTGCGAAGACGACCAGCCGTACGGAGGCGGCGTCCGCCGGGATGCCGGGCAGGACGATCGAGCCGGCCGGGTCGGCGGAGGCCGCCAGCCAGTCGGCGCCCACCTGCTCCTCGCCGACCTGCACGGACGCGCCCACGCGGCCCGCGCGGGTGGTCACGTGGGCGGTGGCGTCCACGAGCTGGGCGCCCGGGACGAGGGACGAGAGCAGGACGGTCTTGGAGGACTTGGGGTCGACCCGGATGCTCTCGCTGGCGCCGGCCTCGGGCTTGGCCGGTCCGTCGGGGCCGAAGAGCTTGATGTCGACGATGGCCGCGGCGTCGTCGGGGTTGGTGAGGTGGACGTAGTCCTCGCGCCCCTTGGCCGTGCTCACCGCGGGGAACCAGAAGTCGGTGCCGGGTGCGGTGCAGCCGGCACCGAGGACGCCGCGGGTCCGGCCGACCGAAACCTTGGTGGTCAGCTGGGCGGTCCAGCCGGGGGCGAGGACGCCGTCCGCGCTGCCGGTGAGGGCCGGTGCGTCGGCGCCGCTGGCGGTGGCCCCGACGGGCTTGCCCGGCTCCTTGGGTTCCAGCACCGGTTTGGCGTCCTTGGTCGCGCCGAGCAGCCGGGCCGAGCCCTTGCCCTCGCCGGCGGGGGCGCCGGGGGTGAAGGACGTGTACGTGGTCTCGGCGATGTCCGAGGAGCTGGGCCCCGGGCACACCAGCAGGGACCGCTCCACGGGCATCCGGGCCGCGGCAGCGGCCTTGCCGTCGGCCGCCTTGCCGTCGGCCGCGGGCGCGGTGAGGGCGGCGACGCCGGTGAGGGCGGCCAGGGCCGCGGTCACCGCCGCCAGCGTCAGGGGTGCGCGCTGCTTCACTGCTGGGGGCTCCCGTCCGGACGCGGGTCGTGCGGTGCGTGGGGGTGGTGGGGGTCGTACGGCTGGTAGGGCTCGTACGGGTAGGTGTACTGCTGCTGGTCCGGGTCCTGGACCGGCTGGTGCGGCGGCTGCTGCGGGTACGAGACCTCGTAGACCGGCTGGCTCTGCTGGCCCTGCTGGTCGTACTGCGGGTACTGGTCGTACGGGGCCTGCTGCTGCGCCTCGTACGCGTAGCCGCCCTGGTCGCCATACACCTGGTACGCGTACGCGTCCTCGCCGTACACCGGCTGCGCGGGGATCTGGGCGTACGGGTCGGCGTCCGCCGCGGTCTCCACCGGTGCGGGGGCCGCTTCGGCCTCGGCACGCAGCCGGCGGGCGCGGCGGCCCTCGCCGGCCTCGCCCGGGCCGGGCTGGGCCGGGATCGCGGCCTCCTCCTCCGGCAGGTCGTCGTCGAGCTGCGCGCGGCGGCCGGGCAGGGCCATCACCAGCAGGACCAGGGCGAGCAGGCCCTGGGCCCAGTACCAGGCGGTCCGCAGCAGGGAGTCCTCGTGGACGAGGTCGAGGCGGCCGCCGTCGGCGGGCAGTTCGAAGCCCTGTGCCCAGCCGTCGAGGCTCTTGGGCTTGAGGGGCTTGCCGTCGAGGGTGGCCTGCCAGCCCTCGTCGGCCCGGTCGGCGATGCGCAGGACGCGGCCCGCCTCCCCGGCGGGGATCTTGCTGTGGGCCTCGACGGGTCCGGCGGCGACCGGGATCGGTGCCTCGCCCTGCTTGCCGGAGACGATCACCGCGCGGGGCAGCCAGGGCTCGACGCCCCACAGGGCGGTGCCGTCCTGCTGGTGGCGGCGGCTGAGGCCCGGGGTGGCGTCGAGGACGCGGCGGATCTCCTCGGGGCCGCCGGGGCGGAACATCACGAAGCGGATCGCGAAGGCGCTGAGCTGGCTGGACTGGTCGGCGCCGGAGCCGGCCACGAGGTTGGAGACGACCTTGTCGAGGCGGGCGTCGGCGCCGGTGCGGGCGGTGACCTCCGCGTCGCCGATACGGCCGCCGGAGCCGCGGACGAGGCTGTAGGAGACGGTGGCGGGCGGGTCCAGGTCGAGGATCAGGGTGCGGGTCTGGTTGTCGTCGCCGCCCGCGTCCGCGACGAA
The DNA here is from genome assembly GCF_045161815.1 of Streptomyces avidinii. Classification (NCBI taxonomy): domain Bacteria; kingdom Bacillati; phylum Actinomycetota; class Actinomycetes; order Kitasatosporales; family Streptomycetaceae; genus Streptomyces; species Streptomyces avidinii. The sequence goes on along the minus strand of NZ_CP108863.1, from coordinate 5,360,012 downwards.
GGCCGGGACCTGTACGGGGTCGCGGCGCTGCAGCGGGCCGTCGGCGCCGGCGAGCATCCAGGTGGCGGCGGCCACCAGCGGGCCCACGGCGGCGGCCAGCGCGATCAGGGCGGCCAGCGGCTGGCGCCAGCCGAAGCTGCGCGCGGCGACGCGTTCGCGGGCCCCGTCGGCGCCGAGGGCGGCGGCCGCGAGCAGCGCGAGTCCGTAGACGAGGGTGGCGGGGCCGGCCCAGGCGCTGCGGTTGACGAGGACGGCCAGGAGCAGCGCGGCCAGGGCGACGGCCCAGGCGGTGCGGACGGCGAAGGCGCGGTCGCTGCGCAGCAGGGCGGCCAGGGCGGCCAGGACGATGCCGAGGAGCAGCAGTGCGGCGCCGGTGCCGGGGCCGCCGGGGCTGATGGTGAGGAGGCCGAGGGCGTCGGCGGAGCCGGCTCCGAAGGGCAGTCCGGCCTCCTGCAGGAGGCGGCCGGGGTGCGTGAGCAGCCCCAGTGACCAGGGGGCGAGCACGACGAGCGGGACGGCGAGAGTGGCGAGCAGCCGCAGGCCGTACGCCTTCCAGTGCGCGCGGCGCAGGACCAGCGCGGCGGCCCCGAGGACGGCGGCGAGCGGCCACACGACGGGGGTGAAGGCGGTGGTGAGGGTGAGCAGGAGCGTGTACGTCCACACCGCGCGCCGGCCGCCGCGCCGGTCGGTGGCCTGCGCGCCGTCGGCGAGGTCGAAGGCGGCGACGGCGGAGCGGGCGAGGAGGGGGAGCACGACGGCGAGGACGGCGGTGCCGAGGCGGCCGCCGGCGAGAGCTCCGGTCACGGCGGGGAGGAAGGCGTAGGCGATGGCCGCCCAGGCGCGCAGCAGCCGGGATTCGACGAGCGGCCGGGAGGCGAAATAGGCGGTGAGGCCGGCGAGCGGGACGGATCCGACGAGCAGCAGGGTCAGGGCGGCCTGGGTGGACCCGAACAGCAGGATGGCGAGGGTGCCGAGGACGGCCAGGTAGGGCGGGGCGGAGGCGGTGGAGCCGGTGCCGACGGCGTGCCAGCCGCCGGTGTAGGCGCTCCAGAGCTCGGAGCCGCTGTCGGGGGCGGGCAGCAGGGCGCCGCCCATCAGGGAGCCGCCGCCGATCAGGGCGCGGCAGGCGGCGAGGGAGACGACCAGGAGGAGGCCGAAGAGGAGGGGCGCCGGGTTGCGGGCGAGCCGCTTGAGGCGGGCGAAGCGCTCGACTTCGGGGAGGTAGTCGCCGTCCTCGCCGGGGGCGTTGAGGATGCTTCCGCCGCCGTGCCGGCCGGCGGGGGCGGCATCGTTGTCGCGGTCGCCGCCGAAGTAGCCGGCGAGCTGTTCGGCGTTGGCCCGCAGGGAGGCTCCCGGCGGGGGGAAGAGCGGGCGCAGTTCGGCGGCGGGGACGGCGGGCCGGCGGCGGGCCTTGCGGGCGGCGAGGACGCGGCCGGGCCGGAGCAGGGTGGCGAGCAGGCCGGTGAACTCGTCGACGGCCTGGCCGGGGGCCTTGCCGATGAGGTAGGCGAGGGTGCGCAGCACGGTGCCGAACAGGACGCGCAGCAGGACGTAGGGCAGGGCGCGGCCGGAGCTGTTGGCGAGCATCGTGTAGACGGCGCCGGCCTTGTCGACGCGGTGCGGGCCGGCCGTGGTGCGTCCGGCGCAGTCGACGGTGCGGCGTTCGCGGGCGGCTGCCTCGGCGTGCCGCAGGACGGCGTCGGGGGCGACCAGGACGGTGTGGCCGGCGCTCTGGGCGCGCCAGCACAGGTCGACGTCGTCGCGCATCAGGGGCAGGCGCCGGTCGAAGCCGCCGAGGGCGTCGTAGACGTCGCGGCGGACCAGCATGCCCGCGGTGGAGACGGACAGGACGGGGCGGACCTGGTCGTGCTGGCCCTGGTCCTGTTCGCGGCGGTCGAGGCCGGTCCAGCGGCGGCCGCTGCGGGCGATGGTGACGCCGGCTTCGAGGAGCTGCTTCTTGTCGTACCAGCCGCGCAGTTTGGGGCCGATGACGGCGGCGTCGGGGTTGTCCTCGGCGACGCGGAGCAGTTCGGTGAGGGCGTCGGGTTCGGGGGCGCTGTCGTCGTGCAGGAGCCACAGCCACTGAACGGGTTCGCCGTGGGGGAGGTCGGGCAGGTCGTACGCGTCGTCGCGCCAGGTGCGGCTGACGGGGTCCCAGCCGCTGGGGCGCTTGAGGTACGGGAGGTCCTCGGGGGTCAGGGTGCCCGCGGAGCGGGCGGCTTCGTCGACCGCGGTGCCGAATCCGGTGCGGCGGGCGAGGTGCAGGACGCGGTCGTCGCCGAGGGCTTCGGTGAGCAGGCGCGCGGATTCGTCGGCGCTGCCGGTGTCGGCGGCCATGTGGTTCTGCGCGGGGCGTTCCTGGCCGAGGAGGCCGGCGAGCGTCCGGGGCAGCCAGCGGGCGCCGTCGTGGGCGACGAGGACCGCGGTGACGACGTGCCGGGGGAACTCGGGTGTGGCTGGGGCCTGGTAGGAGGCCGTCGACTGGCTGTGCAGGGACATCGCGGTACGGGCCCTCCGGCCGGGGGTCCGGGGGTGGTGTGCCCTCGGAGGCTGCTGGACAGCGCCCCACCCTAACGGCTGCCACGACAGCGGTCCGCCTCCTGCGGGGAAGGTGCAGGAGGCGGACCGTTTGCCGTGCCGTGTGCGATGCCGTGTGTCGTGCCGTGTCGTGCTTTCGATATGTCGTGCGATGTGCGGTAGGTACCTGACCGGTGGTGCGTCGGCCGTTTCAGACCGCGGCCTTTTTCAGGCGGCGGCGTTCCCGCTCGGACAGACCGCCCCAGATGCCGAATCGCTCGTCGTTGGCGAGGGCGTACTCAAGGCATTCGGAGCGGACTTCGCAGGCGAGGCAGACCTTCTTGGCCTCGCGGGTGGAGCCGCCCTTCTCGGGAAAGAAGGACTCGGGGTCGGTCTGGGCGCAGAGAGCGCGCTCCTGCCATCCGAGCTCTTCGTCCGCCTCCTCGACCAGCAGTTCCTGAAACAGCTCGGTCATGTGCGCCCCTCGCTCTGTCTGTGCGTCCCCGTGACGATGCCGTCACTGATTGCTACGTAACGACACGAGTGAAATTACAAGTGCGTGGCTCCGGGGCAGTCAAGCCGAGATCTGCTATTGGGCCCCTTATTCACTCTGCGGAACCAAGCCTATGCAGAAAGTGTTCATATCGCCAAAAATCGTGACACATGCCACCGGCGCCACGGGATGCCGTCTTTACCCGTATTCCACGCGCCGCCTCCGAACGGGGTTGCGAACGCACCGGAGAAGCGGCGCAGATCACATTCAGGTCACGGATGCGAGGTTCAGGTTTGAGCCTCGACACAGCGCCAATCCCCTGCTCCACCCTGCACAAACCTTTCTCCGCGCACGGTAACCGGATGAGGTGAAACTTTTGCACCAAACCGGACATTGGGTTGACAGTCAGGCCCCCCAACCGTTCTCCTAGTTCGCATGTCAGCGCCCGCAGCCGCCACCCGGACCCCCATTCGTGGGTTCCTGTGCGCTGCCCAGGTTCGCTGTTGCTGTTGCAGCTGTTGATGCCCGCGGAGCCCCGGCTCCCGAGAGCTCCGGCCCGCCCCCGCAGCAACCGCCAGCACGACTGACATCCGTCGAGGTACCCCCCACGATGAACAGCACGTACAGCGCCACCCCCGCCGCTCCTGCCGCACCCGCCGCGCCTGCCGCGCCCGCCGCCGTCGAGAGCGACCTCCAGATCGCCGGCGACATCCTCGCCGTCCAGCACCTGCTCCAGCCCGCCCGGGAGCACCCGGCCACCGTCGCCGAGTTCGTCGGGCTCGCCCGTTCCGTCGCCGAGGACCGCGCCTCCTGGGAGCACCTCGTCCGCTACGACGCCACCACCCGCTGGTACCACCGGCTGCGCACCGGCCCCGGCTACGAGGTCTGGCTGCTCAGCTGGGTCCCCGGCCAGGGCAGCGGCCCGCACGACCACGGCGCCTCCTCCGGCGTCATGACCGTCCTGGAGGGCGAGCTCACCGAGCACACCGCCCGCGGCCGGCTCACCCACCGCCCCGGCACCCAGCGCGTCCTCGCCCCCGGCCGCGCCCACGAGGTCGTCAACGACACCCTCGACGGCGCGGTCAGCCTGCACGTCTACTTCCCCGGCCTGACCGAGATGCCGATGCACAGCTGCTCCCCGGCCGAACCGGCGTCCGTACCCGCCTGACCCCGAACGGCCCGACCACCGCCCCTCGACGACAGCCTCCGGCTGACAGACTGTCCGCATGCGCATCGTTGTTCTGGCCGGCGGTATAGGCGGCGCCCGGTTCCTTCGCGGTCTCAAGTCGGCAGTGCCCGACGCGGACATCACGGTCATCGGCAACACCGGTGACGACATTCACCTCTTCGGGCTCAAGGTCTGCCCCGACCTGGACACGGTGATGTACACCCTCGGCGGTGGCATCAACGAGGACCAGGGCTGGGGGCGCACCGACGAGTCCTTCACCGTCAAGGAGGAACTTGCGGCGTACGGGGTCGGACCCACCTGGTTCGGCCTCGGCGACCGCGATTTCGCCACCCACATCGTGCGTACGCAGATGCTGGGCGCGGGCTACCCGCTGAGCGCCGTCACCGAGGCGCTCTGCGACCGCTGGCAGCCCGGCGTACGGCTGCTGCCCATGTCCGACGACCGGGTCGAGACCCACGTCGCGATCACCGAGGCGGGCACCGGGGAGCGCCGCGTCATCCACTTCCAGGAGTACTGGGTCCGGCTGCGCGCCTCGGTGGACGCGGAGGCCGTCGTACCCGTGGGCGCCGAGCAGGCCAAGCCCGCCCCGGGCGTGCTGGAGGCCATCGCCGCCGCCGACGTCATCATCTTCCCGCCGTCGAACCCCGTGGTCTCGGTCGGCACGATCCTCGCCGTCCCCGGCATCCGGGACGCCGTGGCCTCCGCCGCGGCGCCCGTCGTCGGCCTCTCCCCCATCGTCGGGGGCGCGCCCGTGCGCGGGATGGCCGACAAGGTGCTCGCCGCGGTGGGCGTCGAGTCCACCGCCGCCGCGGTCGCCCTGCACTACGGGACCGGGCTGCTCGACGGCTGGCTCGTGGACACCGCGGACGCCGGCGCCGTCGCGGAGGTGGAGGCCGCCGGCATCACCTGCCGCGCGGTGCCGCTGATGATGACCGACCTGGAGGCCACCACGGAGATGGCCCGCGCCGCGCTGGAGCTGGCGGAGGCCTCCCGGTGACGCAGGTGCCCTCGTACGAGGTGCGGGCCGTCGACGGGATACCGGAGGTCAGGCCGGGCGACGACCTCGCGAAGCTGATCACGACGGCCGCCCCCGACCTGCGCGACGGGGACATCCTGCTGGTCACCTCGAAGATCGTCTCCAAGGCGGAGGGCCGGATCATGGAGGCGGACTCGCGCGAGGCCGCGATCGACGCCGAGACCGTACGGGTGATCGCGCGCCGGGGTCCGCTGCGGATCGTCGAGAACCGGCAGGGCCTGGTGATGGCCGCGGCCGGCGTGGACGCCTCCAACACCGCTCCGGGCACGGTGCTGCTGCTGCCCGAGGATCCGGACGGCTCGGCCGCCGCGATCCGCGCCGGTGTGCGCGACACCCTGTCCGTGGACGTGGGCGTGGTCGTGACGGACACCTTCGGGCGGCCGTGGCGCACCGGACTGACGGACGTGGCGATCGGCTCGGCCGGCGTACGGGTCCTGGACGACCTGCGCGGCGGCACGGACGCGCACGGCAATCCGCTGAGCGCGACCGTGGTGGCGACGGCGGACGAGCTGGCCGCCGCCGGTGACCTGGTCAAGGGGAAGGCGGCGGGGCTGCCGGTGGCCGTCGTGCGCGGGCTGCCCCATGTCCTGGGCGAGGGCTCCTCGGCCCGGGACCTGGTGCGCTCACCGGCCGACGACATGTTCCGGCTCGGCACCTCGGAGGCGGTACGGGAAGCCGTGACGCAGCGCCGTACGGTACGGGCCTTCACGGCGGAACCGGTGGACCCGGGCGCGGTACGGCGGGCGGTGGCGGCGGCCGTGACCGCCCCGGCTCCGCACCACACGACGCCGTGGCGGTTCGTGCTGCTGGAGTCCGAGGCCTCCCGGGTGCGGCTGCTGGACGCGATGCGGGACGCGTGGATCGCGGACCTGCGGGCGGACGGCAAGTCCGAGGAGTCCGTCGCGAAGCGGGTGAAGCGCGGGGACGTGCTGCGGGCCGCCCCGTACCTGGTGGTGCCGTGTCTGGTGACGGACGGCGCACACCACTACGGACACGCGCGGCGGGACACCGCGGAGCGGGAGATGTTCGTGGTCGCCATGGGCGCGGGCGTGCAGAACCTGCTGGTCGCGCTGGCCGGGGAACGGCTGGGCTCGGCGTGGGTGTCCTCGACGATGTTCTGCCGGGACGTGGTGCGGGAGGTGCTGGAGCTGCCGCAGGACTGGGACCCGATGGGAACGGTGGCGGTGGGGCACCCGGCGGCGGCCCCGGCGGAGCGGCCGGGGCGGTCCGCGGCGGACTTCATCCAGGTCCGCTGAGGCGGCCTAGAGCCGGCCGATGTCGCCGCGCGGCATACGGGGCGCGCGGCGGGGCGGGGTGCGGCCCGCGAGGAGGATGAGACGGGCCGCGCGGTGGCGCTGGCCGGCGTACGGGGCGAGCAGCTCCAGCATGGCGGCGTCGTCGGTGTCGCGGTCGCCCGCGAGGGCGTAGCCGATGATGCCGGGCAGGTGGAGGTCACCGGTGGTGACCGCGTCCGGGGCGCCGTTGCTGCGCTGGAGGGTCTCGGCGGAGGTCCACGGGCCGATGCCGGGGACGGCCTCCAGCCTTCGTACGGCCTCGGGCAGGTCCATCGCGGCCGCCTCCTCCAGCCGGTTCGCCACCCGGACGGCCCGCAGGATCGTGTCGGAGCGCTTGGCGTCGACCCCGGCCCGGTGCCAGTCCCAGGAGGGGATCATCGCCCAGGTCCGCGGGGCGGGCAGGACGTACAGGTCGGGGCCAGGGCCCGGGGCGGGCTCGCCGTACTGCCGGACGAGGCGGCGCCAGGCGCGGTAGGCCTCGTCGGCGGTGACCTTCTGCTCCAGGACCGTGGGGATCAGCGATTCGAGGACCAGGCCGGTGCGGGTGAGGCGCAGGCCGGGGCGGCGGCGGTGGCTCGCGTGCACGAGGCGGTGGCGGGGCACGAAGGCGGCGGGGTCGTCGCCCGCGCCGAGGAGCGCGGGCAGCTGTTCGAGGAACCAGTCGGCGCCGGGGCCCCAGGCCTCGGCGGTGATCTCCGTGCCGGTCCCGAAGACGCGCAGGGTGGCGGCGAGTCCCTGAGGGCTTCTGCCGGTACGCCAGACGGAGCCGTCGGGGGTGGTGCGGAAGGTGGGGTCGGCGGGGCCGCGGCGGAGCGGGCCGAGGGTGAGCCCGAGGTCGACCGGCCCGTCGGGGGTCCAGCGGCGTTCCCCGGCCCCGGAGCCGGCGGCGCCGCCGCGGCCCGCGGGTACGTCGGTCCGGCCGCCACGGACGGCGGCGCGGGTGAGGGGATCGAAGCGGCCGGCCATGCCCCGAGCGTAGCCCGGCCCGTCCACGTCCCCCGGGGCTCCGCCCCGGACCCCGCTCCTAGGGGCGGCCCTGGAGTTTGGCCGAGGTCGTGCGGGTCGTGCCCAGCTTGCCGTAGAGCTTCGTGCCCGGGCACTGGGTGGCGAAGCCGTCCCGGTGGCCCGAGATGACGTTCATCGACACGTTCCGGCCCTTGGGGTAGAGGTTGCCGCCGCCCGACGTCAGGGTCGTCTTCGCGCGCGGGTCCCGGCCGAAGAGGCCCAGCTTCCAGGCGGTGAGACGGGCGACCGCGTCGACCGCCGCCGCCGGCGGGGCCGAGGAGGTGAAGGTGCCGAGCACCGCGACGCCCATGCTGTTGGTGTTGAAGCCCATGGTGTGCGCGCCGAGGACCGCCTTGGCGACGCCGCCCGCGCGACCCTCGTAGACCGTGCCGCACTTGTCGACGGCGAAGTTGTAGCCGAAGTCCCGCCAGCCGTTGCTGACCACGTGGTAGCGGTACAGGCTGCGCAGGACCGCGGGGGCCTCCTTGCAGGCGTAGTTGTTGCCGGAGGCGCTGTGGTGGACGAAGGCAGCCTTGACCGTGCTGGTGTAGACGAAGCCCGACTCGCGCAGCTTCTCGTCCGCGCCCCAGCCCTTGCGGGTGACGATGCGCGGGCGCGGGCCGATGTACGGGGCGGCGGCCGCGGTCAGCTCGCCGTCGCTCGCGAAGATCGCGTCGGCGGTGGAGTCGGCCTTGTCCAGTGCGCTGATCTCGTTCGCGCCGAGCGAGGCGTGCGGGACGTTCGCGGCGGAGGACTCCGCCGTCTCCATCGTCAGGGCCGGCACCACTTCGCCCTTGCCGTCGCCGTCGCCGTCGGCCCCGGTGTTCTTGCCGTCGGGCTCCGCGGGGGGTTCCGCGCCCGGGTCCACCAGCTCGATCCGCAGGCCCGAGGGCAGCCGGGAGGGGGCGCGGGTGGTCGGGGCGCCGGGCTCGGCCTGGACGCGGACCTCCACGCCGTCGGACTCGCCCACCCACAGCGGGGCGGTGGCGCCCCGGATCGGGCGGGAGCCGCGCTCGGGTGCGTCGGGGTCCGCGGCGTGATCGCCGTTGTGGGTCTCGACGTCCTGCCAGTCCGACCAGGTGGCGGTCCGGGTGGAGCGGGTACGCACCTGGACCCGGCCGTTCAGTTCGGTGGTGGCGTCGTCCCAGATCACGCCGACCAACGAGAACGTCTTGACCTCGCGTGGGGTCAGACCCTGCGTCTCGGGGCGGCCCGCGGAGGTGCTCATTCCGGGGACTCCGGGTGCCCGTGTCGCCGACGGCCCCAGGGGGACGAGCGGCAGCGACTGGGTGGACCCGGCGGGGGCTACGGGGGCGGTCTCGGCCAGGGCGGGGGTGGGGAGCGCGAGGGGCAGGGCCAGTACGGCGGCCGTCGCGACGCCGATCGAGGAAGCAAGGAATCCACGCATGAAAAGGATGGTGAGCACCCGGACCGCCCGGCGCCATCCGAGAACTGACGCTCCGTCCGACATCCCGCGGGTACGCCTCCCCCGTACGGAGGAGCCGGTGGCCCCCGTACGAGGGACGGCCCCGCGTACGCTGTGCCGGGTGAACGCCACTGACCGCACCCCTGCCGACCTGCTGCGATCCGCGCTCGCCGCCGATCCGGGCCGCCCGCTCGTCACCTTCTACGACGACGCCACCGGCGAGCGCGTCGAATTGTCCGTCGCGACCTTCGCCAATTGGGTGGCCAAGACCGCCAATCTGCTCCAGGGCGACCTGGGGGCCGAGCCCGGGGACCGGCTCGCGCTGATGCTCCCGGCGCACTGGCAGAGCGCGGTCTGGCTGCTCGCCTGCGCCTCGGTCGGGGTCGTCGCCGAGGTCGGCGGCGATCCGGCCGGTGCGGATCTCGTCGTCAGCGGGCCGGACACCCTGGAGCAGGCCCTGGCGTGCGGCGGTGAGCGCGTGGCGCTCGCCCTGCGGCCGCTGGGCGGACGCTTCCCGCAGCCGCCGGCCGGGTTCGCCGACTACGCGGTGGAGGTGCCGGGGCAGGGCGACCGCTTCGCCCCCTTCGTGCCCGTGGACCCCGAGGGTCCGGCGCTGGTGGTCGGCGGCGAGGAGCTCACGCACACGGCGCTCGTGGCCCGCGCCCGCGAGGACGCGGCGAAGCGGGGCCTCGGCGAGGGCTCGCGGGTGCTGACCGGGCTCGGCTACGACACCTGGGACGGCCTCTCGGCCGGGCTCTACGCCGCCCTGGCCGCGGGCGGGTCCGTGGTGCTGTGCCGGAACCTGGACCGGCTCTCGCCGGAGGGGCTGGCCCAGCGCAGCGAGAGCGAGCGCGTCACCCACACCGTCTGATCGCCGACCGGACGCCCTTCACCCACACCGGCGAAGAGCAGGTACGGGCGATCTGTCACCCGCATGGCCCTAGACAAGCCCCTGCCCCCGGGCCTCTTCGGCAGCCCGGGTGCAGCATCGGCAGTGGCCGTGCTCACCCGTACGGCTGACGGCCCAGAGTCGTAGCGGCGAGGGGACGGACGCCAGTGACGGACAGCGCAGGCATACCGGGCGGCACCGACGCGGCCGGGGGCCCGGGGCGGCCCCCGCGCGGCCGCGGGCGCCGGCGCCGCATGCTGCGCCGGATCGGGCTCGGGATGGTCCTCCTGGTCCTGGCGGGCACGGTCACCGGCTGGTGGCTCTACAACAAGCTCGACGGGAACATCACCGAGGACACCTCGGCCGCGGCCGAGCTGCGGCGCTACGAGCGCGAACGCCCGGCCCACCTGGCCACCGGGGCCCAGAACATCCTGCTGATCGGCTCGGACTCGCGCTCCGGCAGGAACAACGCCGGGTACGGGCGGGACAAGGGCACCCAGCGCTCGGACACCACGATCCTGCTGCACCTGCCGCAGGACCGCAGGAGCGCGACCGCGGTGTCGATACCCCGGGACCTGATGACGGACATCCCCATCTGCACGCAGGTGGACGGCAGCCGCACCGGGGAGCAGTTCGCACAGTTCAACTGGGCGTTCCAGTGGGGCGGGGCCGCCTGCACGATCCGTACCGTGGAGAAGCTCACCGGGATCCGGATCGACCACCACATGGTGATCGACTTCGGCGGGTTCAAGAAGATGGTCGACGCGATCGGCGGTGTCGAGGTCTGCCTCAAGGAGCCGGTGAACGACGCGGAGGCGAAGCTGCGGCTGGCCGCCGGGCGCCAGACCCTCCAGGGCGAGAAGGCGCTGGGCTTCGTCCGCGCCCGGCACAGCCTGGGCAACGGCAGCGACACCGAACGGATGGACCGCCAGCAGCAGTTCCTCGGCTCGCTCGTCAAGAAGGTGCAGAGCAACGGGGTGCTGCTGAATCCGGCCCGGCTGTACCCGCTGCTGGACGCGGCGACCTCCTCGGTGACCACGGACCCGGAGCTGGCCTCGCTGCGCGGCCTGTACGAACTCGTCCGGGGCATGCGGGACATACCGACTGAGCAGGTTAAATTCCTTACGGTTCCGCGCAAGCCCTATGCACCCAACCCGAACCGTGACGAATTGGTCGAGCCTGCCGCGGAGCAGCTGTTCCAGCAGCTGCGGACGGACAAGCCGGTCACGGTGACCCCGCCGAAGCCGGAGCCGACCCCGGCCCCGGCCGAAGCCGCGGACGAGGACACGGAGTCCGGTACGTCCGGAACATCCGATACGGACGTGGACGGAACCGACGAGGGAACCGTCACATCCCCCGTACCCGTCCCCACCTTCACCGGAACCACTGCGGGGAACGCCGACTGCCGGTAAAGCAATCCCAAAAGCCGGTGACCGAACCGAGTGGGATGGGTGGTTCACCCCGTTATAAGGGGAGTGGAATTTGTCACCAGCATGGTTTGCCGCCGAACAGGGCGGATAGGGTGAGCGATCCGGTGCCCGGCCGGACCAGAGATCGGGCGCCAGCAGCCGGATCGTTGACCGTGCGCCTGGGGGAGGCGCGTCGCGAGGCACCGACGGAGGATTCGAGCAACCGTGGATGCGCAAAGCCGTGGGCGGGCGGAAGAAATCGACCCCGCAGACCAGTGGGTACTCAATCCCCGCACCGGCAACTACGAATTGCGACTGGCCGACTCCGCCGCGCAAGCGCGGCCCAGGGTCACCGCACCTCGCAGATCGCCGTCTGCTCCCTCCGCCCCCACCTCTCCCTCACCCGGTGTGCCGAAGCCGCGGCGCGGCGACGCCCCGCCCGGCGGCCGGCGCGGCGGCCGCTCCCGCAAGGGCGGCGGGGCCGGCGGTGGCGGACGCCGTAAGAAGGCGCTGGTCATCACCGGTGGGACCCTGGCGTTCCTGCTGGTCGGCGGATCGCTGGCGGCGTACCTCTACTACGACCACCTGAACGGCAACCTGAGCGTCACCGACATCGCGGGCGCGGGCACCGGCGGGTTCAAGAAGGACCAGGCCATCAACATCCTGGTCATCGGCACCGACAAGCGCAGCGGTGCGGGCAACGAGGGCTACGGGGACAAGGAGAGCGTCGGCCACGCCGACACCACGATCCTCTTCCACATCGCCAAGGACCGCAGCAACGCCACCGCGCTGTCCATCCCGCGCGACCTGATCACCAACATCCCGGACTGCCCGACGAAGCAGCCGGACGGGACGACGAAGGAGATCCGGGGCTCGAAGGGGATCCGCTTCAACAACAGCCTGGGTCAGGAGGGTCGCGACGCGGGCTGCACCATGCGCACGGTGAAGGACCTCACCGGCATAGAGGTCGACAACTTCATGATGGTCGACTTCAACGCGGTGAAGAACCTGAGCACCGCGGTCGGCGGGGTGCCCGTCTGCCTGGAGAAGGCCGTCGACGACAAGGACTCCAAGCTCAAGCTGTCGCAGGGCGAGCACCGGCTGCAGGGCGAGGAGGCCCTGGCCTTCGTACGGACCCGGCACGCCTTCGGCAACGAGAGCGACCTGGACCGGATCAAGACCCAGCAGCAGTTCCTCGGTTCGATGATGCGCGAGATGAAGTCCAAGGAGACGCTGACCAGTCCGAAGAAGTTCTTCTCGCTGGCGGAGGCGGCCACCAAGTCGCTGACTGTGGATCAGGGTCTGGGCTCCATCAACAAACTCACCGACCTCGCGGGCGAGTTGAAGGACATCGACCTCAAGAACATCACCTTCACCACCCTGCCGGTGCTCGACAACCCGGCCGAGAAGGTCAAGGCCACCGTCGTGGTCAACCAGGCCCTCGCCGATCCGCTGCTGCAGATGATCCGGGGGGACGTCTCGCTCACCGAGGTCGAGAAGAAGGAGCAGGCTGCCAAGGAGGCGGCCGACGCCGACTCGAAGGCCAAGCAGGACGCGCTGCTCCAGGGCAACCGCGCTCCCGCGGCGGACGTACGGGTCAACATCTACAACGGCGGCGGGCCCAAGGGCTCCGCCTCCACGACGGTGAACTGGCTGCAGAACAGCAAGGGCGTGGCCAGGTCCAGCAATGAAGGCAACGCACCCACGAAGGTCGGTGCCACGCAGCTGGAGTTCGCGCCCAACCAGGCCGACCAGGCCCGGGCACTGGCGGACATGATGGGCCTGCCGGCCACCGCGCTGAAGATGGGGACGACGGACGCGTCGGCGAAGACCGCGATGAAGCTGACGCTGGGTCCGGACTTTCAGCAGGCGGGCGCCCCGCTGGCGCCCGCGGCACCGCAGCAGCTGCCCGAGGACGTTCAGCAGGCCCAGGCCGACAAGGCCGTCTGCGCCAAGTAGCGGGACCCGGCCGGGAGTACCGGCCGCTATCGACCAAGATGGATCTTGAGGGGGATGTGTGAGGCACAGCAGCGTGCGAGGGGAGGGGGCGACCGCCCGGACCACCGAGGAGATATCCGACGGCGGGGCGGACGCCTCCGCCACAGTGCCCCCACCGCGGGGCGGCTCCAGAGCTGCCCGACGGGCGGCCGACCGCCGTCCCGGCAGACGGGGCCGGCGGCGCGTGCTGCGCTGGGTGGCCTCCGTGCTGTCCCTGCTGATACTCGGAACGGCGGCGGCCGGATACCTGTACTACCGCCATCTGAACGGCAGCATCCAGACGGACGAGCTGAACCTCGGTGAGACCAAGCTGGGCGGTTCCAAGCCCAACGCCTTCGGGCAGACCCCGCTGAACATCCTGCTGATCGGCTCCGACGCCCGCGACGACGAGGCCAACCAGTCCCTCGGTGGCGGCAGGGACACCTTCGGCGGCCCGCCGCTGGCGGACGTGCAGATGCTGCTGCACCTGTCCGCGGACCGCAGCAACATGTCGGTGGTCTCGATGCCGCGCGACACGATGCTGATGATGCCCAAGTGCACCGAGCCGGGCGGCAAGGTGCACCCCGCCAGCAAGGGCCTCGTACAGACCAACGAGTCCCTGCAGCGCGGCGGTCCGGGCTGCACGGTCGCCGCCTGGCAGGAGCTGACCAAGATCCCCGTCGATCACTTCATGATGATCGACTTCAAGGGTGTGGTCTCGATGGCGGACGCCATCGGCGGCGTCCCGGTCTGCGTCGAGGAGAACGTCCACTCCCGCAACCGTGAGGGCAAGGGCTCCGGCCTGAAGCTGCCGAAGGGCACGTCCGTCATCCAGGGCGAGACCGCCCTGCAGTGGCTGCGTACCCGCTACGGCTTCGAGGACGGCACCGACATCGGCCGCACGCACGCCCAGCACCAGTACATGACCTCGATGGCCCGCGAGTTCCGCAAGAACGCCAAGCTCACCAACCCGGTGAAGCTCAACAGCCTGGCGCAGGCGGCGATCCAGGCCATGGTCGTGGACAACGGCCTGAACAAGATCGACAAGCTGTACGACCTGAGCATGGAGCTCAAGAAGGTGCCGCCGGGCCGGATCACCATGACCACCATGCCGTGGGTCTACAGCGACAAGCCCGGCCTGGACGGCCGGGTCGAGCCCATGGCGGGCGAGGCCGAGGCCGTGTTCCGGATGGTCCGCGAGGACATCGCGCTCGACGGCAAGGGCTCCGGTACCCCCGCGGACGGTGCCTCGCCGTCGCCGGGTGCCTCCGCGTCCGCGGCCGCCCCGAGCACGGCACCGAGTACGGCCCCGGCCGCCGCTCCCGCGAAGATCGCGGTCTCCGTGCGCAACGCCACCGGCGGCAGGAACGGCACCGAGGCCAGGGTCAAGAACCGGGCGAACGACGTCGCCGCGCTGCTGGTCGGCAAGGGCTTCACCAAGGCCGCCGCCGAGAACCAGACCGGGGCCGAGGACACCACGGTGATCCGCTACGCCACGGACGCGCAGGCGGCCGACGCGGGCGTCCTGGCCACCGCCCTGGGTCTGCCCGCCGCCTCGGTGCAGAAGTCCGAGGACGTCTCCGGGATCACCCTGTTCGTCGGCAAGGACTGGCGGACCGGCAACGCGCCGGCAACGCCGCCGCCCGCCCCGACCGTGGCGCCGACCTCGGCCCACGCGCTCAACGGTGACAACGAGGGCGCCTGCATGCCGATCCAGCCGGGCTTCACCTGGTAGTGCGCACACGGAAGGGGCCCGGCCGGGCGGCTGCGACGTACGCAGCCGCCCGGCCGGGCCCCTTCCGTAAGGTCCCGGACTGCCGTCCCGGACCGCTGTCTCAGACCTGCGAGGAGTCCCGGTGCACGGCCGGGCGGCGGCTCGCGATCACCTTGTTCGCCAGCGCCTTCGGGCTGGTCAGGAAGCCGAAGCCCCAGCTCAGGTGCATGGTCGCCAGGGCGACGGGGATCTGCGCGCGGGCCTTGATCCCGAGCCCCTTGCCGGCCGGGACGGAGCCCGCGGCGATCGCCGCGAAGTAGCCGGCCGGGACGGCGAAGCCGAGGGGGGTCACGGCGACACCCACGACCACGCCCGCGGCGATCGCGCAGACGAGGGTCGGCGGGGCGAGGTAGCGCAGATTGATGGAGCCCGAGTGGTAGCGGGCCACCACGTGCCGCCAGCGCCCGTAGTCCTTGTACTGCTTGGCCAGGGCCCGTACGGAACGCCGCGGGCGGTACTGGACCATCAGCTCCGGCGAGAACCAGATCAGGCCGCCGGCTTCGCGGATGCGGAAGTTCAGCTCCCAGTCCTGCGCGCGGATGAACTCCTCGTTGTAACCACCCTGCTGTTCCAGCGCCTCGCGGCGGAAGACACCGAGGTAGACGGTCTCGGCCGGGCCGGCCTGGCCGCCGGTGTGGAAGGGGGCGTTGCCGACGCCGATCTTCGAGGTCATCGCCGCGGCGACGGCCTCCTCCCAGGCGTTCTCGCCCTCGGCGTGCATGATGCCGCCGACGTTCTGCGCACCCGTCTCCTCCAGGAGGCGGACGGCGGTGGCGATGTAGTTCGGCGAAAGCATGCCGTGGCCGTCGACGCGTACCACGATCGGGTGGCGCGAGGCCTTGATGGCGGCGTTGAGCGCCGCCGGGGTGCGGCCGGTGGGATTCGGGACGGTGTGGACTCGGGGATCCTCGGCGACGAGTTCGGCGGCGATCTCGTCGGTGCGGTCCGTGGACGGCCCGAGTGCGATCACCACCTCCATCTCGCCCGCATACTCCTGTTCGAGGATGTGGCGGACGGAATCGCGGAGGTAGTGCTCCTCATTGAGCACCGGCATGATCACCGAGACTGCGGGCTGCTGGGCGGGCATGTGGTCCTTCAAGGTCGGGTATCGGTGTCACGTTACCGCGTACGGGGGAACCGGGTGCGCGCCGAGCGACCGGTAAGGACAGCGGCTGATCGTATGGGCCTACTGTCTGTCGCATCAGCTGAATCCCGCCGGTGTCCCGACCGGTGTCCCTGCTGCCCCCGCGGAGGTGTCCACCGTGCCCCAGCCGCACCGTCCCGCCCGTCCCGCCGGGCCGCCCCGGCCGCAGCGCGCCCGGCGCGGCACAGGCGGCGGTCCCGCCCGGCACCGGGACGGACGACCCCGGTGGGGGGTACGGATCGCGGCCGGACTCTCGGTGGCGGTACTGGGCTCCGGGGCCGTCGGGCATGCCGTGATGACCGGCCTGGACACCGGCATCGAGCGGGTGGACCCGTTCAAGGACATGAAGAACCGCCCGCAGGCCGGACACGGCCTCAACTTCCTTCTGGTGGGCACCGACGGGCGGGAGAAGATCTCTCCGGAGGAGAAGCGCGAGTACCGCCTGGGCGGGGCGCCCTGCCACTGCACGGACACGATCATGCTGGTGCACCTGTCGGCGGACAAGGAGCGGGCCAGTGTGGTCAGCCTGCCCCGCGACAGCTACGCCGAGGTGCCCGCGCACCGGGACCTCGTCACCGGCAAGGCGCACAAGCCCCACCCCGTGCGGCTGAACGCGGCGTACGCGGAGGGCGGGCCCAACCTGACCGTGCGGACCGTGGAGAACATGACCCGGGTGAAGATCGACCACTACCTGGAGGTCGACTTCACCAGCTTCATGAAGACGGTCGACGCGATGGGCGGCGTGGAGATCTGCACCGCCAAGACCATGCGCGACAGCAACACGGGCCTCGACCTGCTGCCCGGCAGCCACCGCCTCAGCGGCGGACAGGCCCTGCAGTACGTGCGCTCGCGCCATGTCGACGGGGCCTCCGACCTCGGCCGGATGCAGCGCCAGCAGCGCTTCATCGCCGCCCTGATCAAGCAGGCGACCGGGGGCGGGGTGCTGCTGAACCCGGTGAAGTTCAAGGAGGTCAGCTCCACCCTCCTCGGCTCGGTCCGGGCCGACAAGGACTTCGGCTCGGAGCAGATGCTGGCCCTCGGGCAGGCGATGCGCGACTTCACGCCGTCCTCCTCGGAGTTCGCCTCGGTGCCCATCGGGAGCCCCTCCTTCCCCGTCAAGGGCATCGGATCCACCGTGAAGTGGGACGAGCCGAAGGCGGCCAAGCTGTTCGAGGCGCTGCGCGAGGACCGGCCGCTGGCCCCGGCCCGGCCCGGGCGGACCGGCGGCGGTCCGCCGGCGGCCGTGCCGGTGGACGTGCCCCCGCGCCAGGTCCGCGTCCAGGTGGAGAACGGCACCCGGATCGACGGGCTGGGCGGCCGGGTCGACGCCGCGCTGCGCGCCACCGGCTTCGACACCACCCGGGCCCCGGGCAACGGCGCCAGCCGCGAGGTCAAGCGCACGGTGATCACCTACGACCCGCGCTGGGACCGCTCCGCCCGCTCGGTGGCGACCGCGCTGCCGGGCAGCGAACTGCGTGCGGTGGCGCGCCAGGGCCGGACGGTGGTGGTGATCGCGGGCGCGGACTACCGCAAGGTGGTGCCGGTGCGCGCGGAGGACCCCTACCAGGGCACTTTCGGGGTGGTCACCGGCGACCAGGTGGTCTGCGGGAAGTGAGCGGGCCCGGCCGGCCGGGGGCGGGCGTCAGTCGTCGAAGCCCTGGGCCGACCGCTCCTCGCGCAGCGCCCTGATCGCCTGGCGGCGGGCGAGCCGGTGGGTGCGGCGGATCTGGGCCTCCTGGTAGCGCCGCTCGTCCTGTTCCGTCTCCGGGAGGACCGGCGGGACCTCGCGGGGCTTGCCGTCGGCGTCGACCGCGGCGAAGACGAGATAGGCCGTGCCGACCTGGGTGGCGGGAGTGGACTCGTTCCACCGCTCCGCGAGGACCCGTACGCCGATCTCCATGGAGGAGCGGCCGGTCCAGTTGCACTGGGCCTTCACATGGACGAGGTCGCCCACGCGCACGGGCGCGAGGAAGACCATCTCGTCCATGGAGGCGGTGACCGCCGGGCCGCCGGAGTGGCGGCCGGCCACGGCGCCCGCCGCGTCGTCCACCAGCTTCATGATCACGCCGCCGTGCACCGTCCCGAGGAGGTTGGTGTCGTTGGCGGTCATGATGTGGCTGAGGGTCGTCCGGGAGGCTGCGGTCGGCTTCCCGGGCAGCTCGCCCGGTATCTGTGTCATACGGACACCTTAGTTGGGTCATGGAGGCATCAGCTTCGCAACAGCACCGGTACGGAATGCGGACCGGGCTGTCGGAGGACCCACCCGGGCAGGCATTCTTGGGCGCATGAATGACTGGCCAGAAGGTCGTGACGACGCGTACGGGCGCGGCAGCGCGCAGCCGCAGCCCGAGGGCGCGCAGCGGATGCGGCACATCCAGCGGCAGCCGCAGCAACCGCCGCGGCCCGGGCAGCCCCCGCGCCCGCAGGGACCGGCGGGCCCGCCGGCGCACGGCGTACCCCCGCAGCAGGCGGGGAGCCACGACACGTACGGCGGTTACGACAGCGGCTACAACACCGGCCAGGTCTACGGGGCACCCGCGGGCGGCGCTCCGGGCGGGCCGGGAGGCCCCGGCGGGCCGTCCGGGCCCGGCCGCCCCGGGCGGGCGCCCGGTCCCGCTCCGGACTGGCGCAAGCGGATCAAGGTCGGCGGGGTCGTGCTGGTCTCGGCGCTCCTTGTGACGTCCGTCTCCACCTACTTCTGGGCCGACTCCAAGGTGCGCCGCGAGGTGGACCTCTCCAAGGTCATCGAGCGCCCGAAGGAGGGCGACTGCACGACGTACCTGATCGTGGGCTCCGACAGCCGCGAGGGCATGTCCGCCGAGGAGAAGAAGAAGCTGCACACCGGCTCGGCCGAGGGCAAGCGGACCGACTCGATGATGATCCTGGCGAAGTGCTCCAGCGGGAACACCATGATCTCGCTGCCCCGCGACTCGGACGTGGAGATCCCCTCCTTCGTCGGCTCGCAGTCCGGCAAGAAGTTCCCCGGGCAGGGACGCCGGGTCAAGCTCAACGCGGCGTACGCGGAGGACGGACCCGAGCTGCTGGTGCGGACGGTGGAGCACAACACCGGCCTGCGCATCGACCACTACGCGGAGATCGGCTTCGCCGGCTTCGCGAACATCGTGGACGCGCTGGGCGGTGTGGAGCTCGACATCGAGGAGGGCTTCAAGGACGAGAAGTCGGGCGCCGACTTCAAGGCCGGCAAGCAGACCCTCAACGGCGAGCAGTCACTGGCCTTCGTACGGACCCGGTACGCCTTCGCCGAGTCCGACCTCCAGCGCACGAAGAACCAGCAGAAGTTCCTGTCGGCGCTGGCCAGCCAGGCCGCGACCCCCTCGACGATCCTCAACCCGTTCTCGCTCTACCCGATGCTGGGCGCGGGCCTGGACACGCTCATCGTGGACAAGGACATGGGCCTGTACGACATGGGCCAGATGTTCTTCGCGATGAAGGGCGTCAACGGCGGTGACGGCGTGTCGATGAACATGCCGATCTCCGGTCAGCGCGGCGGCAACCTCGTCTGGGACAAGGCGAAGGTGCAGCAGCTGGTGAAGCAGATCCAGAACGACGAGAAGGTCACCGTCCGCGGCAACTGACGGCGGTGAGGGAGCACGGCCGGGTCGGCCGTGCTCCCTGCCCGGACCGGGATCAGGCGTCCGGGGAGAAGCGGATGGCGGCGGCGGGCAGCTGTGCCTCGCACCAGACGCGGGCGCCGGCGCGCAGTTCGTTGTCGGCTCCCACGGCCGCGCCGTCGCCGACGACCGTGCCGTCGAGCACGGTCCGCGCGCCGACCGAGGCGCGGGCCCCGATGAGGCTGGCGTTCACCTGGGCGTCGGGGCCGATCACGGCGTCGTCGAGGACGATCGAGCCCTGGACGACCGCTCCGGCCCCGATCCGGGCTCCGGCGCCCACCACGGTGCCCCCGGAGAGCTTGGCACCGGCCGCCACCTCGGCGCCGGGCAGGACCAGGTACTCGCCGCGGCGTCCGGGGACGGCCGGGGAGGAGACCACTCCGCGTACCAGGTCGGCGGAGGCCTGGATGATCGACTCGGGCTTGCCGAGGTCCATCCAGTAGGTGTTCTCGGTGACGCCGTGCAGCTTGGCGCCCGCGGCGAGCAGGCCGGGGAAGGTCTCGCGCTCGACGGAGACGGGGCGGCCGGCCGGGATGGAGTCGATCACGCTGCGGCGGAAGACGTAGCAGCCGGCATTGATCTGGTCGGTGATGATCTCCTCGGGGGTCTGCGGCTTCTCGGTGAAGGCCAGCACCCGCCCCTCGGGGTCGGTGGGGACCAGACCGAAGGCGCGCGGGTCCTCGACCCGCACCAGGTGCAGGGAGACGTCGGCGTCGGCCGCCTTGTGGGATTCGACCAGGCCGGCGATGTCGAGACCGGTGAGGATGTCGCCGTTGAAGACGAGGACGGAGGAGTCCGGGCCGCCGGTCAGGCGCCGGCCGGCGTTGCGGATGGCGCCGCCGGTGCCCAGCGGCTCGTCCTCGACCACGTACTCCAGGCTGAGGCCGAAGTCGGACCCGTCGCCGAAGTAGGGCTCGAAGACCTCGGCGAGGTAGCAGGTGGCCATCACGATGTGCGTGACACCGGCGGCGGCGGCCCTGGCTATCTGGTGGGCGAGGAAGGGAACGCCTGCCGTGGGAACCATCGGCTTCGGCGTGTTCACCGTCACGGGACGCAGCCGCGTCCCCTGTCCGCCGACCAGCAGGATCGCTTCCGTCATTGCGTTCTCCCCAACCGATTCCGGCGTACGAAGGTCCAAATTTAGCCCATCCGGGGGCGCCCGAAGGCCGGTGCCGGATGTGTCCACCGGTGCGCCCACCCGCGGGTTCGGCGCACTCGACATGTCATGAAATGACGCGTTGTCCGCCCGGTCAGGAAGCGAACGGATTGGCGTGGCCCGGCAGTTGCCGCCCCGGCTCCAGGAAGCGCTGCCGGCCGTGGTCGTCCGAGACCGGGACGAACCCGGCGTCCGTCAGTCGGCGGGCGATCCGCTGCCGGCGGATCGCGCCCAGCTTGAGGCCGCCGCCCAGGAACGCCGCGAGCGCCGCGCCGCCGACCAGCGCGGCGACCGGCATCCCGAGGACGAGCAGCATGAGGACCATGGCTCCGCAGGACCCCCAGGCGAACAGCTTCTGCCGCTTGTTCGCGGCCTCGGCCATGACGTCGAGCATGATCCTGTCCTTGAGCCGGGCCACGGGCTCCTGCGCCTCGGGGAGCGGCTTGACCGTCCCCGGCCGCATTCCCGGCACCGTCCCGCCGTTGCCGGCCTGCGGGTGGGCGGCGATGGTCGCCGCTTCGCGGGCACGCGCCGCGGGGTGCGGGTCCCGGTACATCCGGACCAGGATCAGCATGCCGTTGTGGCCGGTCCGGTGCGCCCGGTCGTACGCATAGCCGTACTGCTCCGCGACGTGGGCCAGGGCGGCCACCCGGCCGACCGTCTGCTCCGGGCCGATCTCGACGTCGTCCTGGCGGGCGATCTGCCCGAGCATCGCCGATATCTGGCGTTCCGTGAACATGCTTGTTTCCGCCCCACCTGCGCGCCTACGGCTGACAGCCGCACAGCCTAGCCCGCCGCCCCCTGCGCGAACGTCCCCCGGCTCCGTGCCGGGGGACGCCGCGTCGCTGCAGGTCAGGTACCCGCTACGGCAGGTTGCGGGCCATGACGATCCGCTGGACCTGGTTGGTGCCCTCGTAGATCTGGGTGATCTTGGCGTCGCGCATCATGCGCTCCACCGGGTAGTCACGGGTGTAGCCGTAACCGCCGAGGAGCTGGACGGCGTCCGTGGTGACCTCCATGGCCACGTCGGAGGCGAAGCACTTGGCCGCGGCACCGAAGAAGGTCAGGTCCTCCTTCTCGCCTCCGGCGGAGACGCGCTCGGACTTGGCGGCGGCCGAGTACGTGAGCTGGCGGGCGGCCTCGATCTTCATGGCCATGTCGGCGAGCATGAACTGCACGCCCTGGAAGTCGCCGATCGGCTTGCCGAACTGCTTGCGCTCCTGGACGTAGCCCTTGGCGTAGTCCAGGGCGCCCTGGGCGATGCCGAGCGCCTGGGCCGCGATGGTGATGCGGGTGTGGTCCAGCGTCTTCATCGCGGTGGCGAAGCCGGTGCCCTCGGCGCCGATCATGCGGTCGGCCGGGATCCGGACGTTGTCGAGGTAGACCTCGCGCGTCGGGGAGCCCTTGATGCCGAGCTTCTTCTCCGGGGCGCCGAAGGAGACGCCCTCGTCCGACTTCTCCACGACGAAGGCGCTGATGCCCTTGGAGCGCTTCTCGGGGTCCGTGACGGCCATGACCGTGTAGTACTCGGAGACGCCCGCGTTGGTGATCCAGCGCTTGACGCCGTTGAGCACCCAGAAGTCCCCGTCGCGCACGGCGCGGGTCTTCATGCCGGCGGCGTCGGAGCCCGCGTCCGGCTCGGAGAGCGCGTACGAGAACATCGCGTCGCCCTTGGCGAGCGGGCCCAGGTACTTGGCCTTGAGCTCCTCGGAACCGGAGAGGATCACCGGGAGCGAGCCGAGCTTGTTCACCGCGGGAATGAGGGAGGAAGAGGCGCAGACACGGGCCACCTCCTCGATCACGATCACGGTGGCGAGGGCGTCGGCGCCCGCGCCGCCGTAGGTCTCGGGCACGTGGACGGCGTGCAGGTCGCTGGCGACCAGGGCGTCCAGGGCCTCCTGCGGGAAGCGGGATTCCTCGTCGACCGCGGCGGCGAACGGCAGGATCTTCGCCTCGGCGAGCGAGCGGACCGACTCGCGGAGCATGTCGTGCTCCTCGGCCGGGCGGTACAGGTCGAAGTCGGCAGAACCCGCCAAGATCTCTCACTCCCCAGGGTGATGCGTGATGCTAACTACCGTTAAGTAACCCGATCCTAGTGGGCCCGTCACGGATGGCGATATGGACGGCCCACGTGAGTTGCGTGACAGCGGTGCCCTCCTGGGGAACGTCCCCGCTGGTGGGCCCGACTATGCTCAGTGGCCGCAAACGGCCCCGCACCTCTGGAGCACCCATGGCCCCCCTCAGGATCACTGTGATCGGCACCGGCTACCTCGGCGCCACCCACGCCGCGGCGATGGCGGAGCTGGGCTTCGAGGTGCTCGGGCTGGACGTGGTGCCGGAGAAGATCGAGATGCTCGCCTCCGGCCGGGTCCCGATGTACGAGCCCGGGCTGGAGGAACTGCTGGCCCAGCACGTGGCCGGACTGCCCGGCTCGACGGGACGGCTGCGGTTCACCACCTCCTGGGAGGAGGTCGGGGAATTCGGCGACGTCCACTTCGTCTGCGTGAACACCCCGCAGAAGCACGGCGAGTACGCGTGCGACATGTCCTACGTCGACTCCGCGATGGCCTCCCTGGCCCCGCACCTGACCCGGCCGGTGCTGGTCGTCGGCAAGTCCACGGTCCCGGTGGGATCGGCGGAGCGGCTGGCGGCGAAGCTCACCGAGCTGGCCCCGGCGGGCGCGGACGTGGAGCTGGCCTGGAACCCGGAGTTCCTGCGGGAGGGCTTCGCCGTGCAGGACACCCTGCACCCCGACCGGATCGTGGTCGGCGTCCAGGGCGAGCGCGGCGAGAAGCTGCTGCGGGAGGTGTACGAGACGCCGATGTCCGAGGGGACCCCGCTGGTCGTCACCGACTTCCCGACGGCCGAGCTGGTCAAGACCGCCGCCAACTCCTTCCTCGCCACCAAGATCTCCTTCATCAACGCGATGGCGGAGGTGTGCGAGGCCGCCGGCGGCGACGTGGTCAAGCTGGCCGAGGCCATCGGCTACGACGACCGGATCGGCGCGAAGTTCCTGCGCGCCGGGATCGGCTTCGGCGGCGGCTGCCTGCCGAAGGACATCCGGGCCTTCATGGCGCGCGCCGGTGAGCTGGGCGCCGACCAGGCACTGACCTTCCTGCGCGAGGTCGACTCCATCAACATGCGGCGCCGCGGGCACATGGTCGAGCTGGCCCGGGAGGCCGTGGGCGGTTCGTTCCTCGGCAAGCGGGTCGCCGTGCTCGGTGCCACCTTCAAGCCGGACTCGGACGACGTCCGCGACTCCCCCGCGCTGAACGTGGCCGGGCAGATCCACCTCCAGGGCGGCCAGGTCACCGTCTACGACCCCAAGGGCATGGACAACGCCCGGCGCGTCTTCCCGACCCTCGGCTACGCGGACTCCGCGCTGGCGGCGGCCCGGGGTGCGGAGGTCGTCCTCCACCTCACCGAGTGGCGCGAGTTCCGCGACCTCGACCCGGCGGAGCTCGCCGGTGTGGTCACCGACCGCCTCGTCCTGGACGGCCGCAACGCGCTGGACCCGGTGCGGTGGCGTGCCGCGGGCTGGACCTACCGCGCGATGGGCCGCCCGCGGGCCTAGCCCTCGGGCCGGGGTGGGGTGCGGATCCGGGCTGCCGGTGCGGCGCCGTTGGCGGGGCGCTGCCCCGGACCCCGCGCCTCGAACGCAGGCGGGGCTGGGAGTGGCCGGCGGGGCTGACCTAGTGCTGTGACCGGAAAGGTTTGCCGGGTCGCGGCGTCCGGTGCATGGGGTATCCCCAGGCCCGCAGGGCCTGGGGGAAGCATCGCAAGGCGGAGGGCCGCGGGCCGTACTGGACGTACTTCCGTGGTCCGACAACGCGGCGAGGTGCCGTGCCGGGCGTCGCGACCCGGTGGACCTTTCCGGTCACAGCACTAGCGGCGGTGCCCGGCGGCGCGGGCGGTGAATTCCGCGTCGCGGACCACGCGCTGGACGTTGCCCCAGGTCAGCATGGCCACCTCGGACTCCGGCCAGCCGCGCTCCAGCAGCTCCGCGATCAGCCGCGGGTAGCCCTCGGGGTCGGTCAGGCCCGTCGGGCGGGGGTGGTCCGGTCCGGTGCCGAAGGCGGCGCCGAGTCCGACGCCGTGCGGGCCCGCGATCGCCCGTACGTGGTCGAAGTGGTCCGCCACCGCGTGCAGGGAGTCCCCCGTGCGCGCGCTGTCGAAGGTGACCATCGCGAGGCCGTTCGCCTCCCGCAGCGCGGCCAGGACCTCGTCGGTCACGTTCCCCGGATGCGGGTTCAGCGAGGCCGCCGCCGTGTTCGAAATGATCACCGGCGCCTTGGAGGCCCCCGCGAGCCGGCAGGCCACCGCCGGCGGGCAGTCCGTGAGGTCCAGCAGGATCGCCAGCCGGTTCGCCTCGCGGACCACCTCGTGGCCGAAGGCCGTCAGCTCCTCCCGGGCCCAGGCCGCTCCCGCCGGCGCGAGGCTCCGTACGCCCAGCGCATGGAAGGCGCGCAGCGCACCCAGGGAGTCGGTCAGCGTGCGGCCGGGCACCGGGCCCAGGAACGAGGCGATCCGGCCGCGGTTGCGGGCGTCCGCCATGTCGTCGGCGCTGAGCGCCAGGCACAGACTGTCGGGATAGCGGCGCATCAGGGTCAGCGCCGTGTCGATCTGGTCCAGCGTGTCGGAGAGCACCTGGTCACCGGTGGCGTTCTCGGGCGCCCGCGCCGACGGCACGAGCAGGGACCAGAACTGGGCCCCCACTCCCCCGGCGCGCAACCGCGGGATGTCGGTGTCCACACCCGTGTCCGAGGTCTCGATGTCGTGGTACGGGCGCTGGTGCAGGGTCCGGACCAGGGTGTTGCACCCGTCGGCCACGGGATGGACGGCCAGCAGCGCGACGGCCCGGTCGAGGGCGCCCGCCGCCACCGCTGCTGCGGGTGCGGGGAGGTCTTCGGCTCCGATGCCCACGGAGTGGGGTTCATCCTGCAGGTCGGCCATGGCGTTCGCTCCGGTCTCGGCGGCAGCAGGGAGAGGTGGTGCCACCGTGACACGCGGGACGGCAGGGCCGCCCGGCGGACGCAGCGTTCGAGTGAACCCGCAGGTCACACCCTGTTACCGCATCCGCCGGGCACCGCCTCCGCTACCGGATCACCGCGTTCGACGGGCCCCGGGACGACGACAGGTCACGGGCCACCGACTCCGCGTCGCGCAGCACCCGTACCGCGTTCGACCAGGTCAGCTTCGCCAGGTCGGCCCGGGACCAGCCGCGCGTGAGCAGCTCGGCGACCAGGTTGGGGTAGCCCGCCACGTCGTCCAGGCCGGACGGGGTGAAGGCCGTGCCGTCGTAATCGCCGCCGATGCCGATGTGGTCGATCCCGGCCACCTCGCGCATGTGGTCCAGGTGGTCGGCGACCGTCGCGGCCGTGGCCACCGGTCGCGGGCGCTCCGCCTCGAAGGCCCGGTGCAGGGCCATCGCCTCGGGGGTGGTGTCCAGGTGGTGGAAACCGTGCGCCCGCAGGTTCTCGTCTGCGGCCAGGGTCCACTCGACCGCCGCCGGGAGGATGAACTTCGGTACGAAGGTGGCCATCGCCACGCCGCCGTTGCCCGGCAGCGTCGCCAGCACGTCGTCGGGGATGTTGCGCGGGTGGTCGCAGACCGCCCGGGCCGAGGAGTGCGAGAAGACCACCGGCGCGGCCGAGACCGCGATCGCGTCGCGCATCGTCGTCGCGGCGACGTGCGAGAGGTCCACCAGCATGCCCACGCGGTTCATCTCGCGGACGACCTCGCGGCCGAAGTCGGTCAGACCGCCGTGCCGGGGCTCGTCGGTCGCCGAGTCCGCCCAGTCGATCGTGTCGTTGTGCGTGAGCGTCATGTACCGCACGCCCAACCGGTGCAGGGCGCGCAGGGTGGCGAGCGAGTTGTTGATGGAGTGGCCGCCCTCGGCGCCCATCAGCGAGGCGATCCGGCCGTCGGCGCGGGCCGCCTCCATGTCGTCCGCCGTCAGTGCCCGCACCAGGTCGCCGGGATAACGGTCGATCAGCTGGGCGACGACGTCGATCTGCTCCAGGGTGGCGCTGACCGCCTCGTCACCGGCGTAGTCGGAGCGTACGTAGACGGACCAGAACTGCGCGCCGACCCCGCCGGCGCGCAGCCGGGGGATGTCGGTGTGCAGGTGGGCGGACTGGTCGCCCGCGATGTCGCGTTGCGCCAGGTCGTAGCGCACCTGCTGACGCAGCGCCCAGGGCAGGTCGTTGTGGCCGTCCACGACGGGGTGCTCGGCCAGCAGCTCGCGCGCCTCGTCCAGACGCTGCGCCGCGCTCACTTGCCGAATCCGAAGGACTCCGCGTTCGCGACCTTCGTCCGCAGCCGCTTGCCCTTCTCGGTGGCCTGGTCGTTCAGCTCCTGCTGGAAGTCGCGCATCCGGGCCAGCAGCTCCGTGTCGTGCGCGGCCAGCATCCGTACGGCCAGCAGTCCCGCGTTGCGCGCCCCGGCGACCGAGACGGTGGCGACGGGAACCCCCGCGGGCATCTGGACGATCGACATCAGCGAGTCCATGCCGTCGAGGTACTTCAGCGGCACCGGGACGCCGATGACCGGCAGCGGGGTGACCGAGGCGAGCATGCCGGGCAGGTGGGCGGCACCGCCCGCGCCCGCGATGATCGCCTTCAGCCCGCGGTCGGCGGCCCGCTCCCCGTACGTGATCATCTCGCGCGGCATCCGGTGGGCGGAGACGACGTCGACCTCGTAGGGGATCTCGAACTCGTCCAGGGCCTGGGCGGCCGCCTCCATGACGGGCCAGTCCGAGTCGGAGCCCATGACGATGCCGATGACGGGGCCTGCGGAGGTGGTGCTCATGCGGTGATCGTTCCCCTGAGGTAGCCGGCTGCGTGGCGTGCGCGTTCCAGCACATCGTCCAGATCGTCGCCGTAGGTGTTGACGTGGCCGACCTTGCGGCCGTGTTTCACGTCCTTGCCGTACATGTGGATCTTCAGCTGGGGGTCGTGGGCCATGCAGTGCAGGTACGCCGCGTACATGTCGGGGTAGTCCCCGCCCAGCACGTTCGCCATGACCGTCCACCGGGCGCGGGGGCGCGGGTCGCCGAGCGGGAGGTCCAGGACCGCCCGTACGTGGTTGGCGAACTGGGAGGTGACGGCGCCGTCCTGGGTCCAGTGGCCGCTGTTGTGCGGGCGCATCGCCAGCTCGTTGACCAGGATCCGGCCGTCGGTGGTCTCGAACAGCTCCACGGCCAGGTGGCCGGTCACGTCGAGTTCCTTGGCGATGCGCAGGGCGAGGGCCTGGGCCTCGCCCGCGAGGGCCTCCGAGAGGTTCGGGGCCGGGGCGATCACCGTGTCGCAGACCCCGTCCACCTGGACGGACTCCACGACGGGATAGGCGACCGCCTGTCCGTGCGGGGAGCGGACGATGTTGGCCGCGAGTTCGCGGACGTACTCGACCTTCTCCTCCGCAAGGACGGGGACGCCCGCCTTGAAGGGGGCTGCCGCGTCCTCGGGGGTGCGGACGAACCACACCCCCTTGCCGTCGTACCCGCCCCGCACGGTCTTGAGGATGACGGGGAACCCGCCCACCTCGTCCGCGAAGGCGGTCACGTCGTCCGGATCGCTCACGATCCGGTGCCGGGGGCTGGGCGCGCCGATCTCGTCGAGCTTGGCGCGCATCACCCCCTTGTCCTGGGCGTGTACCAAAGCGTCGGGCCCCGGGCGGACGGGGATGCCGTCCGCTTCCAGGGCCCGCAGGTGCTCCATGGGTACATGCTCGTGGTCGAAGGTGATCACGTCACAGCCGCGCGCGAAGGCACGCAACGTCTCCAGGTCGCGATAGTCGCCGATGACGACATCGCTCACGACCTGGGCCGCAGAGTCCTGCGGGCTGTCACTGAGGAGCTTGAATCTGATGCCGAGGGGGATACCCGCCTCGTGGGTCATGCGGGCGAGCTGACCGCCGCCGACCATGCCGACTACCGGGAACGTCACTCCTCCAGGGTATCCGCCGGTATTCGGCCACCGGGACCCGCCCGGGACGCGGCCCCGGCCCGATCCGTGCGAGTGCCGTGCGTGTGCCGTGCGTGTGCCGTGCGTGTGCCGTGCGTCGCAGGGTGCCGGAAGGCACAGACGGAGCACTGGGGGGAGACTTAGAGTGGTTGGGTTGACGGAGAACACCGGACGCCCCGTAAGCGGGCGGTGACCGACAGGACTGACCTACTGATGAGCACGCCGGGCGGATCTGTCCTCGAACGTGTACGTGGCCTCGTGCGAGAGGTCGCCAAGTTCGGGGCGGTCGGCGGTCTGGGCGTCCTGGTCAACCTGGGTGTCTTCAACCTGATCCGCAACACGACCGACCTCCAGGTGGTGCGCGCGAGCGTGATAGCCACCGTCGTCGCCATCGCCACGAACTACATCGGCTTCCGCTACTTCGCCTACCGCGACCGCGCCCAGAGCGGCCGCACCCGCGAGCTCGTCCTGTTCGCCGTGTTCAGCGGGATCGGCCTGGTCATCGAGAGCGGTGTGCTCTACGCCGCCACCTACGGCTTCGGCTGGGACGGCCCGGTCGCGAGCAACGTGTTCAAGTTCATCGGCATCGGGACCGCCACCGTGTTCCGCTTCTGGTCGTACCGGACCTGGGTCTTCAGGGCCCTGCCCGTGCCGGTCGAGCCCACCGAGCCGATGCCGGATCCCGCGCCGCTGCCGAAGCCGGAGCGCCGGCCGGAGCCGGTGCCCGAGCCGGCCCCCGCGAACAACTAGCTCCCCGGTCTCCGGGCCCCCGGTCTCCCCCGGCCTCCCGGCTCCCTGCTCTGCGCCCCTCAGCGCACCGTGGCCTGCGGTTCGGCCGGTTCCGGCGCCGTCCGGCTGAGGAACAGCGCGAACACCGGCGGCTGCGTCTGGAGCAGCTCCAGCCGTCCGCCGTCCGCCTCCGCGAGGTCCCGGGCCACCGCGAGGCCGATCCCGGTGGAGTTGCGGCCACTGATGGCCCGCTCGAAGATCCGGTTCCCGAGGTCCGGCGGAACGCCCGGCCCCTCGTCGGTGACCTCCAGCACCGCCTGGTTGCCGATCACCCGGGTGCGCAGCGCGACCGTGCCGCCACCGTGCATCAGGGCGTTCTCCACGAGGGTGGCCAGCACCTGCGAGACCGCGCCCGGGGTGCCGACGGCCCGCACGCCCTGTTTCCCGGAGCGGACGATGGCCCGGCCCGCGCTGCGGTAGGCCGGCCGCCACTCCTCCACCTGCTGCTTGACGACCTCGTCCAGGTCGAAGGGGACCGCCGAGCCGGTCCGCGGGTCCCGCGAGTTCGTGAGCAACCGCTGCACCACGTCCGTGAGCCGCTCCACCTGGGTCAGGGCGATGGTCGCCTCCTCCCGTACGGTCTCCAGGTCGTCGGTGACCGTGATCTCCTCCAGCCGCATGGAGAGCGCGGTGAGCGGGGTGCGCAGCTGGTGGGAGGCGTCCGCGGCCAGGCGCCGCTCGGCCGTCAGCATCCGGCCGATCCGCTCGGCGCTGGAGTCCAGTACGTCCGCGACCCGGTCCAGCTCGGGAACCCCGTACCGCTTGTGCCGGGGCCGCGGGTCGCCCGATCCGAGCTGCTCGGCCGTCTCGGCCAGGTCGGTGAGCGGGGAGGCGAGCCGGTTGGCCTGGCGTACGGCGAGCAGCACGGCCGCCACGACGGCAAGCAGGGCCACCGCGCCGACCACGGCCAGGGTCCGGCCGACCTCGCGGGTCACGATGGAGCGGGACTCCTCGACGACCACGACCTCGCCCTGCTCCCCGCGGGCGACGCCGCGGATGACGCTGTCCGGGATCGGGGCGCCCACCTGCACGGCCTGCTGGCCGGGGACGGTGATCCGCGCGTAGTGGCCGGCGTCCAGTTGCTCGCCGAGGGCCACGGGGTCGATCGGCTTCTTCTCCAGGACGCTCGCCTCGACGATGCCCACGAGCCGCAGCGCCTCGGACTCGATGCGGTCCTGGGCGCTGCTGGTGATGGTCCTGGTCTCCACGATGACGAGGGAGACCCCGAAGACGGCGATCACGACGAGCACCACGGCGAGCGTGGAGTTGATCAGGCGGCGGCGCATGCCCTAGAGCATGCCCCAGGAGTGGCCGCGGGAGGCGGTCAGCTCTTCTCGAAGCGGAAACCGACGCCCCGCACGGTGGCGATGTAGCGGGGGTTGGCGGCGTCGTCCCCGAGCTTCTTGCGCAGCCAGGAGATGTGCATGTCGAGGGTCTTGGTGGAGGACCACCAGGTGGTGTCCCAGACCTCGCGCATGAGCTGGTCGCGGGTGACGACCCGGCCCGCGTCGCGGACCAGGACCCGCAGCAGGTCGAACTCCTTGGCCGTGAGCTGGAGCTCCTCCTCCCCCATCCAGGCGCGGTGCGACTCGACGTCGATCCGCACGCCGTGGGTGGCGGGGGGCTGGAGGGCCTCGGTGGCGCCGCGCCGGAGCAGGGCCCGGACCCGGGCGAGCAGCTCTGCCAGGCGGAAGGGCTTGGTCACGTAGTCGTCGGCGCCCGCGTCCAGGCCGACGACCGTGTCGACCTCGTCCGCGCGGGCGGTGAGGACCAGGATCGGGAAGCCGTGGCCCTCGGCGCGCAGTCGGCGGGCGACCTCCAGGCCGTCCATGCCCGGCAGGCCCAGGTCGAGGACGACGAGGTCGACGCCGCCCTGCAGTCCCGCGTCCAGAGCGGTGGGGCCGTCCTCCCGGACCTCGACCTCGTACCCCTCCCGGCGCAGAGCGCGGGCCAGGGGTTCCGAGATGGATGCGTCGTCCTCGGCGAGCAGTACACGCGTCATGTGGGTGATGGTAGTCCGCGGCGGCTGGATCCAGGGGCCCGCCTGCAGACCCCTCTCGATCTGGGCTTATGAACGACTGAGCGCCTTCGAATATGGTCGAACGGTTCCCGACGCGCCTTGTGATCCATCTCTCAAGTCCTTTTAAATGCCACCGTGTCGTGTCGTATGGTGGCGAGACGCCTGATGCACTACCTCAGGGACCTTTGTGCCGAAAACCGAGCCAAGGGTCTCTATTTCTGTCCTGATCGGACAGGACGGTCCTGTCGGATTCGCCTGTCCGGGCTTGATGACAGTGAATGACCTGTGGGCCGGGCCCCTCCGCGATGGTGCGAGAGCGGGCGTGGATCCCGGTTACGGATGTTCTTTCGCCTCCAACCCCTTGGGGGGCGAGACCCCGAGGCGTGGGGTGGGAGATCCGTCGCCGGTGCCGGCCACCCCCCACCGGGCGCGGATGAGCTCACGAAGCCAAGCGTCCCGAGCAAGCAAGGATCGACCATGGCTTCCAGCCTGACGACGGCTTCTCCGAGCCCCGCTCACGAGAAGACCTTCCTCGGCCACCCGATCGGCCTGGCCACGCTGTTCATGACCGAGATGTGGGAGCGCTTCTCCTACTACGGCATGCGTGCGCTTCTCGTCCTGTACCTGGTCTCCGGCGGTGCGGACGCCGCGACCGGGAGCCAGGGCGGTGGCCTGGGCTTCAAGATGGGTGTCGCCACGGCGATCTACTCCGTGTACGTGGCCATGGTCTACCTGATGGCCATGCCCGGTGGCTGGTTCGGCGACCGCGTCTGGGGCGCCCGCAAGACCGTCACCATCGCCAGCTTCGTGATCATGGCCGGTCACGTGGCGCTGGCGCTGCCGGGGCAGATCTCGTTCTTCGCGGGTCTGATGCTGGTCGCCGTCGGTTCCGGTCTGCTGAAGGCCAACATCTCCACGATGGTCGGCCACCTGTACGCCGGCCCGGACGACCCGCGCCGTGACGGCGGCTTCACGCTGTTCTACATCGGCATCAACCTGGGTGCCTTCGGTGCGCCGTGGGTGATCGGCATCATCGGCGAGACCTTCAGCTGGCACCTCGGCTTCCTGCTCGCCGCCATCGGCATGGCCATCGGCCTGGTCGTGTTCCTGGTCTTCGGCCGCACGCTGAGCCCGACCAGCAGCGTCGTCCCGAACCCGCTCTCGGTCACCGAGCGCAACAGCCTCGTCGTCAAGGTCGCCGCCGTCGTGGCGATCATCGGCGCCTTCTACGGCACCGTCGTCGCGATGGGCATGTTCACCATCAACTGGGCGCTGTACCCGATCACCATCGCCGGTCTGGTCATCCCGGTCACCGTGCTGGTGCGCATCAAGCGGGACAAGGCCCTGTCGGGTCCCGAGCAGTCCAAGATGTCCGCGTACATCTGGTTCTTCGTCGCCGCCGCCGCGTTCTGGATGATCTACGACCAGGGTGGCTCGACGCTCTCCCTGTTCGCCGACAACAGCACCGGCTCGATCTTCGGCTGGACCCCGTCCACCGTCCTGTACCAGGCGCTGAACCCGCTGTTCGTCATGGCGCTGGCCCCGGTCTTCGCGTGGCTGTGGCTGTGGCTGGCCCGCAAGAACCAGGAGCCGAACACCATCGTGAAGTTCGCGATGGGCCTCGTCCTGGTCGGCGCGTCCTTCTTCATCTTCATCATCCCGATGAGCATGGCGGGCGACGGCACCAAGGTGTCGCCGATGTGGCTGGTCTCGATATACATGATCCAGACGATCGCCGAGCTGTGCCTGTCCCCGGTCGGCCTCTCGGTCACCACCAAGATGGCTCCGCAGAAGTACGCCTCCCAGATGATGGGTGTCTGGTTCCTCGCGGTCACCGCCGGTGACTGCACCACCGGTCTGCTCGCGCTGGCCGGCGTGGACCTGAACGGCACGATCATCATCGGCCTGCAGGCCGCCGCCGCGGCGCTCGCGGGTCTCGCGGTCTACATGTACCGCAAGAGGGTCCAGGCCCTGATGGGCAACGTGCACTGACGCACCCCCGCCCGACGACGAACGGCCCGGCACACCGGAAGGTGTGCCGGGCCGTTCGCGTGTCAGCGGGTGCCGCGCAGGCGGCGCCACGGGGTGAACGTGAACACCGCGCCGCCGAGCAGGATCACCGTGCCGGCGACCAGGGCGAGGGCCTTGATGCCGCCTTCGTCCTCCGCGCCGGTCTCGGCGAGGCCGCCGCCCGAGGTGGTGCTGCCGGAGGCCGTCGAGGAACCGGAGCCGCCCGGCTGGGCGGCGGTGTCCAGTTCCAGCGAGACGCCGCTGCTCGTCGCCTTGCAGGGGACGTTGATCGGCGTGGAGCCGGGGGCCATCGTGACGTCGATCGTCAGCTGGTCCGGGCTCAGCGTCACCTTGCCGGACTTCCCCGGCTTGTAGGTGCCGGTCATGTCGCTGAGGCTGACCGGGGCCTTGTCCGGGATCGGCTCGGCGTTGGCCGGGCCGGAGACCTTGACCGTGCCGCTGTCCGCCCCGCCGAGCTTCACGTCCATCGAGGGCTTGAGGGCTCCCGCGGGCAGGGCCATGGGCGCCGCCATCGCGCCCTTGGCGGTCTTGACCGTCAGGTCGTAGCTGCCGCCGTTCTTCTTGGCGTTGACCGTGACCGGGGTCTTGATGCCGCCCGGGACGACCGGCCCGCAGTCGAAGGCCACCTCGACCGCCTTGCCCGGGAAGTCGGTCTGGCCGCCTCCGCCGCCGGTGGAGCCGCCCGAGGTCGATCCGCCCGTGGTGGTACCGCCGGTGGTGGAGCCGCCCGTGGTCGTACCGCCGGTCGTGGTCGTGCCACCGGTCGTCGTGCCACCCGTCGTCGTACCACCGCTGGAGCCGGCCGACACGTCGATGGTGGCCCCGATGCCCACGGCGCCGGTCGGCGCGCACTTGGTGACGAACGTGCCGAAGGAGAAGGTGACCGCCACGTCGTACTTGCCGGGGGTCAGCGTGATCTTCCCGGCCTTGGTGAGCTTCAGCTTGCCCTTCATCACGGACATCTGCATGGGCGCCTTCTTCGGGATCGGCGGGTTCTTCTTCTCCCCGACGACCTTCAGCTCACCGCCACCGCCGCCCACGGTGATCCAGCCGGTGGGCTGGACCGCGTCCTGCGGGATGTCCATCAGGTCCGTGTTGTTCGAGGCCGGCTTCACCGTCTCCCAGGACACGTCGACCTCGTCGCCGACCTTCGCCGAGGCCGGCGCGGTGACCTTGGCGGTGGTCTCGCCCTCCACCGGGCTGCCGCCCCCGGCCGGGGGAACGCACTTGACGTTGAACTTGGTCTCCGCGGCCTGGGCGGGGGTCGTTCCGATGGCGATACCGGCGCCGCCGAGCAGCAGCGCGATCACGACCGCGCTCACCCTCCGTTGGGTTTTCACGAATGTCCCTTCGTCGTCGAACGGTTCTCAGACGGTGCGGACGCCTGTGGTGCTGTGCCCGGCGCGCTGTCCGGGGTGAACCACGGCAGGTTCGCCGTGGTGGTCTGGGGGGACCGCTCCGCGCGGTCGGAGCGCGGGGCCGGCCCCGGTGGCCGCAGGGCCGGGATCCGCGGCAGCCGGGCCGTCACGGCGGCGGCCGCGTCGGGGAGCCGTACGCCCCGGTGGCGGCCGGCGGCGGGCGCGGCGCGCGGCCGGACCCGGTCGACGACGGCCATGCCGATACGGAAGACCGCGGCCGGGATCACCAGCAGGAGCAGGCCCCAGAAGAGCAGCACCCCGTACGGGCGGTCCACGCCCCAGGGCTGCGTGGCCACGACGGTCTCGCCGTACTTGAGGGAGATCGTGTAGTCGCCGTGGGCGCCCGCGGCGAGGGCGACGTCGAGCGCGATCTCCGCCTTGCCCCCGGGCGCGATGGTGCCCTTCCAGCGGGCCTCCTCCCACAGCGGGGCGAACACCCCGTGCGCGGTGCCGAGCTGGAAGACCGGGTCCTTGACCGGGACCGGGCCGAGGTTGCCGACGGTGACCTTGAACTTCCGGGCGGGCGGGGCGCCGAACCAGGTCAGTACTCCGTCCTCGCCCTCCAGCCGGACTCCGGTGAGCATCGCGAGGCGGGCCGTGCCGGATTCGGCGGGCAGCTCGGCGACCGGGTGGTCGGTGATCTTCAGCGGGGTCGCGACGGTGGACCGGTCGCCGTTGACGGAGGTGACGTTGACGATGCAGGGGCAGGGCTTGGGCGGCGCCACCACGGGCAGCTGCGCGGTGAAGCTCCCGTCGGCGGCGACCGAGACGGCGGCGCCGTCGGCGTTGGCGCAGCTGTTGGTGCCGCCGATCATGTTCTGCCCGCAGACCAGCAGCATCACCAGCGTCCTGGCCGGCCAGCCCGTACCGGTGACGGTGATCCCGGTGCCCTTGGCGGCCTCCTGGAGCGACAGCGCCACGGCCGGCCTGCCCTCGGCCGCTGTGGCCGGACCCGCGGGGAACAGGGCGAGGGCGCACACCGCCAGCCCCGCGGCCAGCAGGGCTCCGACTCTTCTCACCTGGCGGCTCCCGTCAGTTCGTGGTGCGGTGCAGGGGTCGTCGGTCCGGCCTCGGGCGGCCCCTCCGGCGCCGGGCCCGGTTCGGAACGCCGGCCGCGTACGAGGTACAGCGCGGCAGCGGTGGTCGCGCCGAGGACGAGCAGACCGGCGCCGGTCCGGCCGGGAAGGCCGACGGGGACCAGCCAGCGCGAACCACCGGCCTTCCCGACGGCGCCGCCGGGGGCGGTCACGGTGACGGTGACGCGGACCCGGTCGAGGGCCGGGGCGCCGGGCCAGGGCTCGGTGAGCTCCACCCGCTGCCCGGGCAGCAGTTCCAGCGGCAGGGTGCGGGCGCGGGGCGGGGCGGGCGCGTCACCGAAGAGGGCGTCGGCCCGGATGCGGAGTTCGGGGGCGAGGGCCACGTTCCCCCGGTTGACGAGGGTGTAGGCGACGACGGCGGACCGGCCCCGGCCGCGTACGGCGACGTCCTCGACCGTGAGGGCGGCCAGGGTGGGACCGCCGACCCGCAGGTGGACCCGTACGGCGACCTCGCGGCCCGCCTCGGTGGCGACCACGGCGGCGGGGTGGTCGCCGGGCGGGGACGCGGGCGGCACGGTGAGCGTGAAGGGGACCACGGCGCGGGTGCGGGGCGGGACCGTCACGGTGGTGGCGGTCCCGAAGCTGATCCAGGAGCCGGCCCCGGAGGTGGCGGGGGCGGCGGCGGTGGCCGGGCGGACCGCGAGGGCGCCGTCGGCGGTGTTGTAGGCGTCGGCCCCGCGCAGCGCGAGGGTGCGCTCCCGGTCGGTGCTGTTGACCAGGGCGAGGCGGTCCTCCAGCACGGTGCCGGGGGCGCCCGCGAGGTAGAAGTACGGGCGGACGGCGGCGGCCGTTCCCGCCGCGGGCTCGGCGGTCCAGCCCGGCTCGTCGGCGGCCGCGGGGGGCGCCGGAGCCGCGTACAACGCGGCCGCAGCGGCGAGCAGGAGCACGGCGCCGGCGCGCCTCAGGGTGTGGAGCACGGGCATGACCGGGGTGCTCCGTTCAGGACCGGGCCCGCTGGCCGCGCCGGGTCAGCCAGAGCACTCCGGCGGCACCGGAGAGCAGCACGGTGGCGCCGAGGGTGCCGAGGGCGAGGGCGGAGTCGGTGGGCCCGGTCTGCGGGAGGGTGTCGCCGGTGGTGTCGGCGCCGGCGGCGGACTGCGTGCCCGCGCCGCCGGGCGCCGTGACGTCCAGCTCCAGCGAGGGCTTCGGGCTGTTGCCGGGGGTGCAGGTGGTCGTGGTGCTCATCGCCATGATGGTGAGCACACCGGCGGTGAAGGTGACCTTGCCGCTCTTCCTGGGCGTGTAGGTGCCCGAGAGGTCGGTGATCCTGATGGGTGTGTCGGGCGGTACGGCCTCGGGGTTGGGCGGACCCGAGACCGGTACGGACACCTTCTCGGCGCCGTCGACGAGGATGACGGCGCTGGGGTTCATCGCGCCCTTGCCCAGCTCGATGGGGCTGGACGAGACGCCCTTCTGGAACGACATCGTCAGCTTGTAGCCGTCGCCCTCCTTGACGGCCTTGATGTCGATGGGCGACACCGCCGACTTGTCCCCGATCGGGGTCTTGCAGTCGTAGGCCACGTCGACGACGGCGGCACGGGCCGCGGGGGCGGTGAGCAGCACCGCCGTTCCGGCCAGCGCGGAGGCCAGCGCGAGCGCGGTGGAGCGTTTGCGGTCGGACACCTTCGTCTTCCCCTCGGGCCACAGATAACTGACGGGACATCAGATCGGTGGCTCAAGGTACGCCCGGGGTCTTACGGAGGGAAGACAAAGGACAACCCGGGATTGACCGTTCGTCAGTGCACGCGGCGGCCCCGCTGCCAGACGGTGGAAACGAGCGGGACGCCCGGCCGGTAGGCGAGGTGGACGTGGCTCGGGGCGTCCAGCAGGGCCAGGTCGGCGCGGGCGCCCGGGGCCAGCCGGCCGATGTCGTCGCGGCGCAGGGCGCGGGCACCGCCGGCGGTGGCCGACCAGAGGGCCTCGTCGGGGGTCATGCGCATGTCGCGGACGGCGAGCGCGATGCAGAACGGCATCGAACTCGTGTAGGAGGAGCCGGGGTTGCAGTCCGTGGACAGGGCGACGGTCGCCCCCGCGTCGATCAGGCGCCGGGCGTCGGGCCACTGGGCCCGGGTGGAGAACTCGGCGCCGGGCAGCAGGGTGGCGACGGTGGTGCCGGCGGCCTGGGCGAGGGCGTCGACGTCGGCGTCGGTGAGGTGGGTGCAGTGGTCGGCGGAGGCCGCTTCGAGCTCGACGGCGAGCTGGACGCCGGGCCCGTGGGAGAGCTGGTTGGCGTGCACGCGCGGGATCAGTCCGGCGGCGGCGCCGGCGGTGAGGATCGCGCGGGCCTGGTCGCCGTCGAAGGCGCCCCTCTCGCAGAAGACGTCCACCCAGCGGGCGTACGGGGCGCAGGCCGCCAGCATCTCGCCGGTGACGAGGCCGACGTAGCCGGCCGGGTCCTCGGCGTAGTCGGGGGAGACGATGTGCGCGCCGAGGTAGGTGACCTCCTCGGTGTGCGCGGCGGCGATGCGCAGGGCGCGGGCCTCGTCGGCGACGGTGAGGCCGTAGCCGGACTTGGTCTCGAAGGTGGTGGTGCCCTGGCGGCGGGCCTCGTCGAGGTGGCGCACCAGGTTGGCCTCCAGCTCCGCGTCGGTGGCGGCGCGGGTGGCGGCGACGGTGGTGCGGATGCCTCCGGCGGAGTAGGCGCGGCCCGACATCCGGGCGTTGAACTCCTGGGTGCGGTCGCCGGCGAAGACGAGGTGCGAGTGGGAGTCGACGAAGCCGGGGATGACGGCCCGGCCCTGCGCGTCGAAGCTCTCGTCCGCGGCCGGGGCCTTGGCGGCGGGGCCGACCCAGGCGACGGTCTCGCCGTCGATGACGACGGCGGCGTTCTCGATCAGGCCGAGGGGGGAGCCGTCGCCTGCGGCGGGGTCGTTGGTGACGAGGCTGCCGATGTTGGTGATGCAGGTGGTGGTCATGGGGTTCCTCTCAGAGGGTTCGCTCCCCCACCCCGCCCTTTCGCCGTTTCCTGGGGCTCCGCCCGGACCCCGGTCCTCAAACGCCGGACGGGCTGAAATCAGCCCCGCCGGCGTTTGAGGCGCGGGTCCGGGCGGAGCCCGGGAAACGGTGAAAGGGCGGGGTGGGGGAGAAGGCCCGCCGCAGGCGGCTCGGTCAGGAGCGGAGGGCTGCGATCGATTCGGCCAGGGCCGATGCGACGTCCGGCACCAGGGTGTGGGCGCCGTCGCGGACGATATGCCGGCCGCCGACCACCGTGTGGCGGACGTCCGAGGCGGTGGCGGCGAAGACCGCCGTCTCGGCGCCGAGCCGCGGCAGCGGACCGGCCGTGCGTACGGAGTCCAGCGCGATCGTGGTGAAGTCCGCCAGCGCGCCCGCCTCCAGGCGGCCCGCGTCCGGGCGTCCGAGGGCGGCGTGGCCGTCCTCGGTGGCGGCGGTGAGCAGGGCGTTCGCCGTCCAGTGCCCCCGGGTGCGGCTGCGCAGCCGCTCGTTCAGCTCCATCGCGCGGGCCTCTTCGAGCAGGTCGATCACGGCGTGGCTGTCGCTGCCCAGGGACAGCGGGCTGCCCGCCTGCTGGAGACGGGTCGCCGGGCCGATGCCGTCCGCGAGGTCGC
Source organism: Streptomyces avidinii (assembly GCF_045161815.1). Lineage (NCBI taxonomy): Bacteria > Bacillati > Actinomycetota > Actinomycetes > Kitasatosporales > Streptomycetaceae > Streptomyces > Streptomyces avidinii. The sequence continues at coordinate 5,320,185 of NZ_CP108863.1, read as the reverse complement.
GTTCGGTGGTGGGGCACATGCAGGTGCCGGTGGTGGTCCCGCCGAGGAGGGCGATGTCCACGTCGGTGAGGTGCGTGTTGTGCACGCCGGTGGTGCGCGGGCCGAGCACTCCGTGGTCGGCCAGCAGCTGGGTCGGGGTGCGCCCGTGGGCGGCCAGGCAGGCGTCGTTCTCGGCGGTCTGCTCCGAGAGGTGGACGTGCAGGGGCGCCCGGTGCTCCTCGGCCCAGCGGGCGACGGTGGCCAGTTCGGCGGCCGGTACGGCGCGGACCGAGTGGATGGCGGCGCCGATCAGGGCGTGCTCACGCGGCTTCAGCGCGCTCGCGCGCTCCGCCCAGGCCTCGGCGGTGCCGTCGGAGAAGCGCAGCTGGTGGCTGTTGGGGGCCTCCCCGAAGCCGGAGGACAGGTACGCCGTGTCCAGCAGGGTGATGCGGATGCCGGCCGCGGCGGCGGCCTCGATCAGGGCCTCGCCCATGGCGTTCGGGTCGGCGTACGCGGCGCCGCCGGGCGCGTGGTGGACGTAGTGGAACTCGCCGACGTTGGTGATGCCGGCCAGCGCCATCTCGGCGTAGACGGCGCGGGCGAGCGCGAAGTAGCTCTCGGGCGTGAGGTTCTGGGCGACCTTGTACATGAGGTCGCGCCAGGTCCAGAAGGTGCCCGAGCCGACCTGGACGGTGCCCCGCAGGGCCCGGTGGAAGGCGTGGCTGTGCGCGTTGGCCAGGCCCGGGAGCGTCAGGCCGCGCAGCACCTGCGCCCCGGGCGGCGGGCTGCTCACGCCGGTGCGCAGGGCGCCGATCCGGCCCTCCGCGGTGACCTCCAGGGCGACGCCCGGCTCGACGTGGGTGCCGAGCCAGGCGTGCTCCAGCCAGTACGTCGTCAGCGACATGCCAGGCCTTCCAGTACGTCGGCGAGGGCGAGGACGCCTGCCACGCAGTCGTCCTCGGCGGCGAACTCCCGCGGGGAGTGGGAGACGCCGGTCGGGTTCCGTACGAACAGCATCGCGGTCGGGACGGCGGCGGAGAGGATTCCGGCGTCGTGTCCCGCCCCGGTCCCGAGGACGGGGACCGAACCGCCCAGGATCCGGTTCATCTCGTCGCGCAGGGCGTGCTCGAACTCGACGACCGGGGTGAAGGACTCCCGGACGATGCCGAGGTCGATGCCGTCCTGGTCGGCGCGCTCGCGGGCGGCCTTCTCGATGGCGGTGACGACCGTGTCGAGGGTGGCCTGGTCGGCGGCCCGGGAGTCGAGCCAGCCGCGCACCAGCGAGGGGATGGCGTTGACCCCGTTGGGCTCGACCGAGATCTTCCCGAAGGTGGCCACGGCCCCGGCGAGGGCCGCCTCGGTGCGCGCCGCCAGCACGGTCGCCGCGTAGGTGAGCATCGGGTCGCGGCGGTCGACCAGCCGGGTGGTGCCGGCGTGGTTGGCCTCGCCCCGGAAGTCGAACCGCCAGCGGCCGTGCGGCCAGATCGCGGAGGCGATGCCGACCCGGTCCCCGGACAGGTCCAGGGCCCGGCCCTGCTCCACGTGCAGCTCGACGAAGGCGCCGATGCGGCCGAGGCGTTCGGGGTCGGCCCCGATGGTCTCGGGGTCGTAGCCGGCGGCCTCCATGGCCCGGGGCAGGGGGATGCCGTCGGCGTCGCGCAGCTCGTACGCCTTCTCCTTGGTCAGCTGCCCGGCGGCGAGCCGGGAGCCGACGCAGGCGAGCCCGAAGCGGGCGCCCTCCTCGTCACCGAAGTTGGTGATGGCCAGCGGCCGGGAGAACTCCACGCCCCTCCTGCGGAGTTCGTCCAGGGCCGCGAAGGAGGACACCACCCCGAGGGGGCCGTCGAAGGCCCCGCCGTCGGGGACGGAGTCCAGGTGGGAGCCGGTGACCACGGCGTCCCCCGCGAGGGGGTCGCCGAGCCAGGCCCACTGGTTGCCGTTGCGGTCGGTCTCGTACGTGAGCCCGCGCGCCTCGGCCTGCTCCTGGAACCAGGTCCGGCAGTCGGCGTCGGCCCCGGTCCAGGCGTAGCGGCGGTATCCGCCGGTGTCGGCGTTCCGGCCGATGGGCGCGAGCTCGGCCCACATGCTGTGGAACGATGCGGCCTCGCTCACGCGTCGTCGCCCTCACGCATGGGGACGCGGACGCCGCGCTCGTCGGCCACCGACTCGGCGATGTCGTAGCCGGCGTCGACGTGGCGGATGACGCCCATGCCCGGGTCGTTGGTGAGGACGCGGCGGATCTTCTCGCCGGCGAGCGGGGTGCCGTCGGCGACGGTGACCTGGCCCGCGTGGATCGAGCGGCCCATGCCGACGCCGCCACCGTGGTGGATGGAGACCCAGGAGGCGCCGGAGGCCACGTTGACCATGGCGTTGAGCAGCGGCCAGTCGGCGATCGCGTCGGAGCCGTCGAGCATGGCCTCGGTCTCGCGGTACGGGGAGGCCACCGAGCCGCAGTCGAGGTGGTCACGGCCGATGACCAGCGGCGCGGCGAGGGTGCCGTCGGCCACCATCTCGTTGAAGCGCTCGCCGGCCTTGTCGCGCTCGCCGTAGCCGAGCCAGCAGATGCGCGCGGGCAGGCCCTGGAAGTGGACGCGCTCGCCCGCCATCTTGATCCAGCGGTGCAGGGACTCGTTCTCGGGGAAGAGCTCCAGCATCGCCTTGTCGGTCTTGTGGATGTCCGAGGCCTCGCCGGACAGCGCCGCCCAGCGGAAGGGGCCCTTGCCCTCGCAGAACAGCGGGCGGATGTAGGCGGGGACGAAGCCGGGGAAGGCGAAGGCGCGGTCGTAGCCGGCCAGCTGGGCCTCGCCGCGGATGGAGTTGCCGTAGTCGAAGACCTCGGCGCCGGCGTCCATGAAGCCGACCATGGCCTCGACGTGCTTGGCCATCGACTCGCGGGCGCGGGTGGTGAAGCCGGCCGGGTCCTTGGCGGCGTAGGAGGCCATGTCGTCGAAGTCGACGCCGACGGGCAGGTACGCGAGCGGGTCGTGGGCCGAGGTCTGGTCGGTCACGATGTCGATCGGGGCGCCCTCGGCGAGCATCTGCGGGAGCAGCTCGGCGGCGTTGCCGAGCAGGCCGATGGAGAGCGGCTTGCGGGCGTCGCGGGCCTCCACGGCCAGCTGGAGGGCGTGGCGCAGGTTGTCGGCCTTGACGTCCAGGTAGCGGTGCTCGATGCGGCGGTCGATGGCGCGCGGGTCGACGTCGATGCAGATCGCGACGCCGTCGTTCATCGTCACGGCCAGCGGCTGGGCGCCGCCCATGCCGCCGAGGCCGGCGGTGAGGGTGATGGTGCCGGCGAGGGTGCCGTTGACCCCTCCCTTACCGATTGAATGCAGCTTGGCGGCGACGGCGGCGAAGGTCTCGTAGGTGCCCTGGAGGATGCCCTGCGTGCCGATGTAGATCCAGGACCCGGCGGTCATCTGGCCGTACATGGTCAGGCCCAGGTGCTCCAGGCGGCGGAACTCCTCCCAGTTGGCCCAGTCGCCGACCAGGTTGGAGTTGGCGAGCAGGACGCGCGGCGCCCACTCGTGCGTCTGCATCACGCCGACCGGGCGGCCGGACTGGACCAGCATGGTCTCGTCCTGCTTGAGGGTCTGCAGGGTGCGCACCATGGCGTCGTACGAGCGCCAGTCACGGGCGGCCTTGCCGGTGCCGCCGTAGACGACCAGCTTGTCGGGGTGCTCGGCGACCTCGGGGTCGAGGTTGTTCTGGAGCATCCGCAGCGCGGCCTCCTGCTGCCATCCCAGGGTGCTGAGGTCGGTGCCTCGCGCGGCACGTACGGGGCGGGGTCCTGACATGGCGGTGCCTCCTCCGATGTTGGTCAATCTATTCACATCCTCGCGCCCTGAATAGATTCAGTCAACAGCTGCGGTCGGCCCCGTCGAATGATGGGATGGCCGACATGGCTGCACACACGGAGCGCGAGGGCGCCGTCGAGGCCGCCGCCGAGAGCGCCGCCGCGCGCCGGGACCTGGCCGTACGGGCCGCCGTCGCGCAGGGCCTCGTGGGCGGGGCCGACGCCGCGGAGCCGCTGACCTGCCTGCTGGACATCGCCGGGATCCGGGCCTCCGCCGCCGCCCTGACCGGTGCCTTCGCCGCCGCAGCGGCCCCCGGCACCCCCGTCCTGCACGCCTTCGCCGTCAAGGCCGCCCCGCTCGTGCCGGTCCTGCGGCTGCTCGCCGACGCCGGACTCGGCTGCGAGGTGGCCAGCCCCGGCGAGCTGGCGCTGGCCCGGGCGGCGGGGGTCCCCGCGGCCCGGACCGTCCTGGACTCCCCCGCCAAGACGGTGGCCGAGCTGCGCGAGGCCCTGGCCCTGGGCATCGCCCTCAACGCCGACAACCCGCAGGAGCTGGCCCGCCTCGACGCGCTCGTCGCGGCGGCGACCGCGCCCACCACGACCCCGATCGGCCTGCGGATCAACCCGCAGACCGGCGCCGGGGCCATCGACGCCCTGTCCACGGCGACCGCGACCTCGAAGTTCGGGATCGCGCTGCGCGACCCCGGCGCGCGCGACTGGCTCGTACGGGCCTACCTGGACCGGCCGTGGCTCACCCGCCTGCACGTCCACTCGGGCTCCCAGGGCGTCCCCCTGCCCCTGATCGCCGAAGGCGTACGGGAACTGCACGCGCTGGCCGAGGAGATCAACGCGGCGGCCGGGCGGCGCCAGGTCGACACCCTCGACATCGGCGGCGGCCTGCCGGTGAACTTCGCCTCGGACGAGGAGACCCCCACCCACGCGCAGTACGTGGCCGCCCTGCGCGAGGCGGCCCCTGCCCTCTTCGACGGCTCGTACGGCCTGGTCACGGAGTTCGGCCGGTCCCTGCTGGCCAAGCACGGCCTGGTGCTGGCCCGCGTCGAGTACACCAAGACCAGCGGCTCCCGGCCCATCGCGCTCACCCACGCCGGGGTCCAGCTGGCGACCCGCACCGCGTACGCGCCGGCGGCCTGGCCGGTGCGGATCCTGCCGTACGACGCGAAGGGCGCCCCGAGGACCGGCGACCCGGTGCCCCAGGACATCGCGGGCCCGGCCTGCTTCGCGGGGGACCTGCTGGCCACGGCGCGCGAGCTGCCGCGGCTCGCCCCCGGCGACCTGATCGGCGTCCCGGACACCGGCGCGTACTTCTTCACGGCCCACTACGGCTACAACAGCCTGCCCCGCCCGGCGATCCACGGCTTCGCGCTCACGCCGTCGGGCGAGGTCCGCTTCCGCCTCGTGCGCCCGGCGCAGGACGTGCCGTCGATCGTCGCGGAGGCGGGCGGGGACTTCCGCGACGCCCTGCTGTAGCCCCGGGGTTCCGCCCCGCACCCCGCGCCTCGAAGGCCGGCGAGGCTGTCCTCTCCCCGGCTCACTCCACGAAGAGGCCCCGCGCCGCGGCCCGCGCGTCGAAGGCCTCCAGCCGCGCCTGCGCGTCCGGCAGCGCGTCCGCCATCGACTCCAGCAGCACGCGCCCCAACAGCATCGGCGCGCACGCCGTGTCGAAGGCCAGCCCGGTGCCGACCTGCGCCGGGATCAGCAGGTCCGAGTGACGGGCCACGGGGGCGAAGGCCGAGTCGGCGACCGTGACCACGGTCAGACCGGCCGCCCGCGAGCGTTCCAGCGTCTCCACGACCTCCCGGGGGTGCCGGGGCAGCGCGAAGCACAGCAGGGCCGTTGCGCCCTCGTAGCGCGCCGCGTCGATGCGGTCCTCCAGCATCGTGCCACCCTCGTCGAGGAGCCGTACGTCCGGGTGGACCTTCGACGCGAAGTACGCGAACCCGCGCGCCTGCGACGAGGCCGCCCGCAGCCCGAGCACCAGCAGCGGCGTCGAGGCGGCGAGCAGCCGGCCGGCCTCCTGGACCGGCGCGGGATCCGCGAGCATGGCCGCCAGCTGCCGCAGGTTCTCGATCTCGCCGAGGACGGCCTGCTGGTATTCGTTGTACGAGTCCTCGTGCGCGGCCTCGGGCCGCTCGGCCGGGGCCACCTCGCGCAGGTGGCGGCGCAGCGCGGGATATCCGTCGAAGCCGAGCGCCACGGCGAACCGGGTCACCGAGGGCTGGCTCACCCCGGCCAGTTCGGCCAGCTCGACGCTCGACAGGAAGGGCACCTCCGCCGCCCCGCGCACCATGCAGTGCGCGATCCGCCGCTGGGTCGGCGTCAGCCGGTGCCCCTCGAACAGCTTCTGCAGCCGCGCGGCCGGGCTGTCACTCATCCCGTCCCCTCCGTCCCGGTGAGTTATTCAGACACGGAGCACTCTGCATGCGGTTATGCAGCGGGGCAAGCCGTGCCCGCGATGCGGATACGGGGGACAGCCCCAGTGCCGGGACCCGCGGAGGTTCCTACGGTGGGGGCATGGACGCCCACACCCAAGAGCTGAAGAAGGAATTCGACGCGACGATGGACGCCCGGCGCGAGCTGGGCCCGGAGTACGAGGCCGCGCTGGTGGACTCGTTCGTCGAGAAGGTCGACACCCAGGTCCGGCGCCGCCTCGCGGAGGAACGCCTGGCCGCGGCCCGCGGCGACGCCCGGACGCCGTCCACCGCCCCGGGGGACGGGAACTTCGGCGAACGCTTCGGCTTCGCGATCATCACACTGGTGCTGGCGATCCCGCTGTCGGCCATCGCCGCCGCACAGGCGCGGCTGCCGGGGCTGATCGTCGCCTGGGCGGGCATCGTGGGCGTGAACTTCATCCATGCCCATCGCCTCCGGCGCGGCGGGGCGGACCCGCGGGACTGACGCCGGTCCCGCCGCCGCACGGGCGAGTGAGCCGAAGGGGCGCGACGGGGAGTGAGGGCGAACGCGCGGAGGAAACCGTGAGGCACGAGCGGTTTTCGAGCACGTACGCCGTCACGAGCCGGCAAGAGGCGCCCCGGAGGCGAACCGAGCCCCGAAAAAGGGATTGCGCGGGGACCGCCGCACCCTCGGTTGCCCGAGGGGCGGGACGACGGCGGTCCCCGCGAAGGACACGGCCGGGTCAGGGCCGTCCGCGTCCGTGGCGTACGCGCGGTCCGGGAGCCGCTCCGGAGGTACGCACACGCCGTTCCGTGGTGCCGGCCGGGTTCCGGTCTCCCGGACTTCCCTGCCGACAACCACCACTGTGCCGGAGCCGTGTTAAGCGGGTGCTGCCGTCACGTGTCATGCCCGTACCGTTTGCGCGAAGGCCGCGCCACGGACCGGGTGCCCGGGGCCGGAGGCGGGCCGCGGGCCCGCTCCCCGTCCCCCGGGCGGGCCGCAGGCTACTTGGCGGCCTTGGCCAGGAAGGCCAGCAGGTCCTGACGGCTCACCACACCGGTGGGCTTGCCCTCGACCAGCACGATCGCCGCGTCCGCCTCGCCGAGCACCGCCATCAGCTCGGACACCGGCTCGCCGGAGCCCACCTGCGGCAGCGGGGAGCTCATGTGCTTCTCCAGCGGGTCGGTCAGCGAGGCCCGCTGGGCGAACAGCGCCGCCAGCAGCTCCTTCTCGACCACGGAGCCGATGACCTCGGCGGCCATCACGTCCGGGTGACCGGCGCCCGGCTTGACGATCGGCATCTGCGAGACGCCGTACTCGCGCAGGACCTCGATGGCCTCGCCGACGGTCTCCTCGGGGTGCATGTGGACGAGGGACGGGATGCCGCCCTCCTTGTCGTTCAGCACGTCACCGATGCGCGCGGCGGGGCCGGCCTCCTCCAGGAAGCCGTGTCCCGCCATCCACTCGTCGCTGAAGATCTTGCTGAGGTAGCCGCGGCCGCTGTCCGGCAGCAGGACGACGACGACGTCGTCCGGGCCGAGGCCCTCGGCGGCCTTGAGCGCGGCGACGACGGCCATGCCGCAGGAGCCGCCGACGAGCAGGCCCTCCTCCTTGGCGAGGCGGCGGGTCATCTGGAACGAGTCCTTGTCGGACACCGCGATGATCTCGTCGGTGACGTCCGGGTCGTAGGCGGTCGGCCAGAAGTCCTCGCCGACACCTTCGACGAGGTACGGACGCCCGGAGCCGCCGGAGTAGACCGAGCCCTCGGGGTCGGCCCCGATGACCTTGACCTTCCCGCCGCTGACCTCCTTGAGGTAGTTGCCGGTACCGGAGATCGTGCCGCCGGTGCCGACGCCCGCGACGAAGTGGGTGATCTTCCCGTCCGTCTGGTCCCACAGCTCGGGGCCGGTGGTCTCGTAGTGCGAACGGGGGTTGTTCGGGTTGCTGTACTGGTCGGGCTTCCAAGCGCCGGGCTCGCGCGCGAGGCGGTCGGACACGTTGTAGTACGAGTCCGGGTGCTCGGGGTCGACGGCGGTCGGGCAGACCACGACCTCGGCGCCGTACGCGCGCATCACGTTGATCTTGTCCATGGACACCTTGTCAGGGCAGACGAAGATGCACTTGTAGCCCTTCTGCTGGGCCACGATGGCGAGTCCTACACCCGTGTTGCCGCTGGTCGGCTCCACGATGGTGCCGCCGGGCTTGAGGGCTCCGCTCTGCTCGGCGGCCTCGATCATCCGTACGGCGATCCGGTCCTTCACGGATCCACCGGGATTGAAGTACTCGACCTTCGCAAGGACGGTGGCCTGCAGGCCTTCGGTCACACGGTTGAGCTTCACCAGCGGGGTGTTGCCGACGAGGCTGATCATCGAGTCGTGGAATTGCACCATGTTCTCCAAGGAGGGGACTCCACGGGTTCTCCGGGAGGTCCGGCCAGAGTATGCCGAAAGGGATTGGCCGACCGTCCGTACGGGGCAGGTAGGGGTCAATGAGGACCGAGGAGGTGGCCTGAAGGATGTCCAGGGCGAGAACAGCCCGCCGGATCGCGGCGGGGGCAGCGTACGGCGGAGGCGGCCTCGGGCTGGTCGGGGCCGCCACGGTCGGGCTGGTGGTGGCCGAGATGCAGTTCGCCAGGCGGGCGGTCGGATCCGGGCTGCCGGAGCCGCCGCGCGCCGACGGGCTGTACGGGAGCGAGTTCGGCGGGCCGGAGCAGAGCCCGGGCCCCCTGCGCCTGGGCATGCTGGGTGATTCCACGGCCGCCGGGCTGGGCGTACGACGGGCCCGGCAGACGCCGGCGGCCCTGCTGGCCTCCGGCCTGGCGGCGGTGGCGGAGCGGCCGGTGGAGCTGCGCAACGTGGCCCTGTCGGGGGCCATGTCGGACGATCTGGACCGGCAGGTGGGCCTGCTGCTGGACGGCACCGCGCCGCCCCCGGACGTCTGCGTGATCATGATCGGTGCGAACGACGTGACCCGCCGGATGCCGCCGACGCAGTCGGTACGGCTGCTGACCTCGGCCGTCCGCAGGCTGCGCATGGCCGGCGCCGAGGTCGTCGTGGGTACCTGCCCCGACCTCGGCACGATCGAGCCGGTCTACCAGCCGCTGCGCTGGCTGGCCCGCCGGGTCTCGCGCCAGCTGGCCGCCGCGCAGACCATAGGGGTGGTCGCGCTGGGCGCCCGTACGGTCTCCATGGGAGACCTGCTGGGCCCGGAGTTCGCGGCGAACCCCCGCGAGATGTTCGGCCCGGACTCCTACCACCCGTCCGCGGAGGGGTACGCGACCGCCGCCATGGCCGTGCTGCCGACCCTGTGCGCGGCGCTGGGCCTGTGGCCGGAGTCGGACCGGCTGGACGTCTCCCGGGACGAGGACATGCTGCCGGTGGCGAAGGCCGCGTCGGCCGCGGCGGGCCAGGCGGGTACGGAGGTCACGGCGGTCCGTGGCCCCTGGGTCCTGCTCAAGCACCGCCGCAGGCGGCGGGTACCGGCCACGGACCCGGCGCAGACGACCGTCACCTGAGAAGGGCACCGAGGGGGTGCCCGGGGCCGAGTGCGGCCCGTGTCACACGCCCCGGCCGGTGACCTGGACCGTACGGGGCGGTAACTTCGCATGCGGTCCCGCTCAGAGCCGCAACACACCCTTGGAGTCCCGATGCCCGAAGCCGTCATCGTTTCCACCGCCCGCTCCCCCATCGGGCGCGCCTTCAAGGGGTCCCTCAAGGACGTGCGGCCGGACGACCTGACCGCGACGATCATCCAGGCCGCCCTGGCCAAGGTCCCCGGGCTGGACCCGCGCGAGATCGACGACCTGATGCTGGGCTGCGGCCTGCCCGGCGGCGAGCAGGGCAACAACCTGGCCCGCATCGTGGCCGTGCAGATGGGCATGGACTTCCTGCCCGGCACCACCATCACCCGCTACTGCTCCTCCTCGCTGCAGACCTCCCGGATGGCCCTGCACGCCATCAAGGCGGGCGAGGGCGACGTCTTCATCTCGGCCGGCGTCGAGATGGTGTCGCGGTTCGCCAAGGGCAACTCGGACTCCTGGCCCGACACCCACAACCCGCACTTCGCCGAGGCCGAGGCCCGCACGGCGGCCGTCGCCGAGTCGACCGGCTCCGACTGGCACGACCCGCGCGAGGACGGCCTGGTCCCGGACGCGTACATCGCGATGGGCCAGACCGCCGAGAACCTGGCCCGCATCAAGGGCGTGACCCGTCAGGACATGGACGAGTTCGGCGTCCGCTCGCAGAACCTCGCGGAAGAGGCCATCAAGAACGGCTTCTGGGCCCGCGAGATCACCCCGGTCACCACCCCGGACGGCACGGTCGTCTCCACGGACGACGGCCCGCGCGCCGGCGTGACCCTGGAGGGCGTGCAGGGCCTCAAGCCCGTCTTCCGCCCCGACGGCCTGGTCACGGCCGCCAACTGCTGCCCGCTGAACGACGGCGCCGCGGCGCTGGTCATCATGAGCGACACCAAGGCCCGCGAGCTGGGCCTGACCCCGCTGGCCCGGATCGTCTCCACCGGCGTCACCGGCCTCTCCCCCGAGATCATGGGCCTGGGCCCGGTCGAGGCATCGAAGCAGGCCCTGAAGCGGGCCGGGCTGACCGTCGGCGACATCGACCTCTTCGAGATCAACGAGGCCTTCGCGGCCCAGGTCATCCCGTCGTACCGGGACCTGGAGATCCCGCTGGAGAAGCTGAACGTCAACGGTGGCGCCATCGCCGTCGGTCACCCCTTCGGGATGACCGGCGCACGCATCACCGGCACTCTGATCAACAGCCTGCAGTTCCACGACAAGCAGTTCGGCCTCGAGACCATGTGCGTCGGCGGCGGCCAGGGCATGGCCATGGTGATCGAGCGCCTGAGCTAATTGGATCAAGAGTGTGCCCAGGCGCCGCAAGGGATCCGGCCGGATCCCTTGCGGCGTACCGGCCCCGGATCCAACCCCCTCGCGGCCGACCTGTGACCAAATTTCCCCCAGGATGTGACCTATCTCCTGGGGGATCGGTGTTTATGCAGGTCACGGCCGGTACAGATGCTGCCTGTGTGACGAAAGCCCTGTCCATTTCGTGACGTAATGCACTGCACGCCATTCCCAGGTCGGGACACTCTGATGTAGGAAGTCGGGGGATCGAATCACTTCAGGAGTTAGTCAGTGAGCGCCATGTCTCTTGCCCTGTTGCTGACCACGGCCGCTGCCACGGCCGTGGGCGCTGCTGCGCTGCACGCCGTCCACGGTCTGCGCAAGCAGGTCACCGCCCTGCGCACCGAGCTGGTGGTGCCGGCCCACACCCGCGGTACGACCGTCCCGCACGCCCGCAGCGCCGTGGAGTCCCCCGCCGCGGAGATACGAGCCGCCGTGGCCGAAGCCCTCGCCGAGGAGCGGGAGCGCGAGCTGGCCGAGGCGCGGGCCTTCTGGGCCGCGCAGGAGGCCCGCGACGCCGCCGACGCCCCCTCGCTGCTGGGCGGTCTGCCCGGCCTCGGCGAGGACAGCCCGGTCTTCCTGCCCCGGCAGGCCGACCTGGTGGGGCTGGAGCCCGTCGTCGGCGAGGACATCCTGGACGAGCTTCCCGGGTACCCGGAGGATTCGGCCGAGCTGGCCGCCGCACGCCGGCGCCACCCCTCGCACCCCGACTTCGTCCCCGTCCAGGCCTCGCACCCCGGCGCCGACCACGAGCGCACCGTGAACCGCCTGGAGGAGCTCGCGGAGGCCCGTACGGCCCTCGCGGACGTCCGCCCGGGCCCGCTGGGCACCCTCGACGTGTACGTCTTCACCGACGGCACCACGCTCTGCATGACCCCCGGCCACCGGGAGACCGCGGAGCGCCTCGCCGAGGCCCTGCGCTCGGGCACCGCGCCGGTCCTGCTGGGCGGCTCGGGCATTTCCGGCGCCTACGCACTGACCTTCTCCTGCGGTGACGCCGAGGACCCCGACAGCAACGTCTACATCCTCGCGGACCGCGTCATCGCATCGCTCTGATCTCCGCCTGCTCCACCAGCCGCACGGCCTCGTCCAGCATCTCGGACGGGGCCTTCGCGCTGTCCGGGGTCCCTGCCGCGGCGGGGGCTCCGGCCGCGGCGCGCAGCGCCTCGGCGAGGTCCAGCCCGGTCACCGCGACCTGGTCGCCGACCACGAAGATGCCGGCGTCCGGCACCTCCTTCGGCGCCTGCCCGGGAGTCTCGATCCGCTGGGCCCGTACGGAGAGCTCGCGGGCCAGCTCCAGCGCCGCGGCGGCGGCTCCCTGCTGCAGGCGGCTCTGCGGCGCGGCCCGCAGCCGGTCGGCGAAACGTTCCAGGACGGCGGTCAGGGGCGAGGTATCAAGCACGCGGCCGACCCTACGCGCCGCCCGGGCACCATTGCCAACGGGCGAACTCTCCGGCACGGTGGCGTGAAGAGAACAGCACGGCGATACCTCCGGAGGCGCCCATGTCCGTAGAGTTCTCCGAACAGACCCACCGCAACATGATCGACAGAATCCCCCAGACCACCGGTCGTGAACTCTCCGACTGGCTCCGCACCGTGGACGACGGCCCCTCACTCGTCCGGTTCGAGGAGAAGGTCAGCTGGCTGCGCGGCGCGCACGAACTGTCGTACGGCCAGGCCAAGGCGATCATCCACGAGTACGACCTGCGCAGAGCCGCGCGCCGGTTCGGCTGACCCCGATCCCTCGATCCCCCGACCCCGTCCCGCACCCCGGGATGCGGGAAGGCCCCGCGAGCGCTGTGCTCGCGGGGCCTTCCCCATGCCGTGCGCGGGCCGGTCGGCCGGTCCGCGGGTCCTGCTAGTCGTCGCCCGAGAGGATCGAGAAGATGCGCAGCATCTCCACGTAGATCCAGACCAGGGTCATGGTGAGGGCGAAGGCACCCAGCCAGGCCTCCTCGCGGGGGGCACCGTAGGCGATGCCGTCCTCGACCTGCTTGAAGTCGAGGGCGAGGAAGCAGGCACCGAGGATGACGCCGATGGCGCCGAACAGCAGGCCGAGGCCGCCGCTGCGGAAGCCGAGGCCGTCACCGCCGCCGAAGACCGCGAACAGCGTGTTCACGAGCATCAGCAGGATGAAGCCGAGCGTCGCGGCCATCACGAAGCCGTAGAAGCGGCGGGTGACGCGGATCCAGCGCATCTTGTACGCGAAGAGCACGGCGGCGAAGACGCACATCGTGCCCATCACGGCCTGCATGACCACGCCGGGGCCGAGGTAGGTGCTGACCGCGGCGCTGATGACGCCGAGGAACACACCCTCGAACGCCGCGTAGGCCAGGATCAGGCCCGGGACGGGCTTGCTCTTGAACGACTGGATGATCGCGAAGACGAACGCGACGAGGCCGGCGCCGATAGCGATGGCGTACGACTTGCCCAGGTTGGCCGGGTCGACCGGCAGCAGCGCCCAGGAAAGGGCCGCCGTCACGATGAGCGTGCCGAGCGTCATGGCCGTACGGCTCACGACGTCGTCCATGGTCATCACATTGGCGCGGGCGGGGGCCTGCGGCATGCCCGTGGCCGGGTCGGTCGCGTACGGGTTCGTCGCGTACGGGTTGGTCCCGGCCTGCTGCGGCTGCGCGTCAAACCCCGCATAGCCACCGTTGTCGCGGCTGAACCCCCGTCGCGAGAAGACCGGGTTACTGCTCCTCATCTCACTCCTCCGTGGCCACCGAGCGCGGCCTTGCAACAAGAGTAATGCGCTCGCAAAGAAAGCACCCTACTGCTGGAGGAGGATCTTAGGAGAAGGCAGGGCGAAGCGCAGGAGATAAAAGGAGGGACTCCGCGAGAGCTGCGGAGTGCCCGGAGCCGGACTTGAACCGGCACGGCCCGAAGGCCAGCGAGGTTTAAGCTCGCCGTGTCTGCATTCCACCATCCGGGCAAGGCGTGGCGGCCCCCGTCAAAAAGCCTTGAACGCTGAGCCGAGCCTATCCGGAACGATCGGCCCGCCGACCGGCCGTCTAACCGATGTTGTCTGATTTTATTGGCGCTTGAGGGTCCGTCAGACCCGAGAATGCGCGGTGGGCCCGTTCTGGACGTCGATCACCGCCTGTACGGGAATGACGGGATTTCGATGGCCCGCGCCACCCCCACGCCACCCTCCACGCCACCCCGGGCCATCGCCCGGCGAGCAGGCCCTCTGTCATACCAGAGGAGGAGACGCACCCGCCCGCCGTCAGACTCCAGTGGGCCGGGGAACAGGCACGGCGGCTGATCCGCAACGGGCATGCCCGCGGCGAGGATGGAAACGTCCCCGCACCGCAGACCGAGGAGCCGTCCCGTGACCACCATGAACTACGCCCCGCACACCGCCCAGGCCGTGGCCGCCCGCGCCACCGGCCTCTCCAAGGTGTACGGCCAGGGCGAGACCCAGGTGGTCGCGCTCAACAACGTCACCGTGGACTTCACGCAGGGCCAGTTCACCGCGATCATGGGCCCCTCGGGCTCCGGCAAGTCCACCCTGATGCACTGCGTCGCCGGCCTCGACACCTTCTCGGCGGGTTCCGTCCGCATCGGTGACACCGAGCTGGGCAGCCTCAAGGACAAGCAGCTCACCCAGCTCCGCCGGGACAAGATCGGCTTCATCTTCCAGGCCTTCAACCTACTGCCGACCCTGACGGCCCTGGAGAACATCACGCTCCCCATGGACATCGCCGGCCGCAAGCCCGACAAGCAGTGGCTGGACGCCGTGATCGACATGGTCGGCCTCTCGGGCCGTCTCTCCCACCGCCCCACCCAGCTCTCCGGCGGCCAGCAGCAGCGCGTGGCCGTGGCCCGCGCCCTGGCCTCCCGGCCCGAGATCATCTTCGGTGACGAGCCCACCGGAAACCTCGACTCCCGCTCCGGCGCCGAGGTCCTCGGCTTCCTGCGCAACTCGGTGCGCGAGCTCGGCCAGACCGTGGTGATGGTCACCCACGACCCGGTCGCCGCCTCCTACGCGGACCGCGTCATCTTCCTCGCCGACGGCGAGATCGTCCACGAGATGCTCGACCCCACCGCCGACAGCGTGCTCGACCGTATGAAGGCCTTCGACGCCAAGGGCCGTACGAGCTGATCCGGGCCGCCTCCGCAGCCCGCAGCCCTCCTCCAGACTTCCAGCCCCAGGACTCGAAACCCATGTTCCGTACAGCCCTGCGCAACGTCCTTGCGCACAAGGCCCGGCTGCTGATGACGGTGCTCGCCGTCACCCTCGGCGTCGCCTTCGTCTCCGGCACCCTCGTCTTCACCGACACCCTCAAGAAGTCCCTCTCCGGCCAGTCCGCCAAGGACTACGCGGGCGTGGCCGTCTCCGTCACCTCGTACGGCCAGGGCCGCAACGAACAGGGCGAGAAGGAGGGCGAGCCCGGCCTGAGCCAGGCCACCCTCGACAAGGCCAAGGCGCTCCCCGGCGTCGCATCCGTCTCCGGACGCGTCACGGGCTTCGCCGGCGTCGGCGACGAGAACGGCAAGCTGATCGGCTCCGGCTGGTCCAACCAGGGCGCCAACTACACGCCCGTCAAGGACGGCAAGGACCCGCGCTACACCTTCGTCCAGGGCGCCGGCCCGGCCAAGGCCGACGAGATCGCCCTCGACCGGGCGACCGCGGACCAGGGCAAGTACAAGGTCGGTGACAAGGTCCGCGTCGCCACCAACGGACCGGTCAAGGAGTACTCCCTCGCCGGTGTCTTCACCACCGAG
Source organism: Streptomyces avidinii (assembly GCF_045161815.1). Lineage (NCBI taxonomy): Bacteria > Bacillati > Actinomycetota > Actinomycetes > Kitasatosporales > Streptomycetaceae > Streptomyces > Streptomyces avidinii. The sequence goes on along the minus strand of NZ_CP108863.1, from coordinate 5,304,349 downwards.
GACGGCGCCGTCCAGGCCGGTGGCAGCCTGGTGCTCTTCGAGACCAAGGTCGCCCAGGAGCTCTACCTCAAGCCCGGCTACTTCATGGAGATGTCGGTCGCGGCCAAGGACGGCACCTCCGCCGACAAGCTGCTCGCCGACATCAAGCCGCTGGTCGACAGCAAGCACACCAAGGCGCAGACGGGCGCCGAGCTGGCCAAGAAGCAGGCCAAGGACATCGAGGAGGGCCTCGGCCAGATGGGCACCATGCTGCTCGTCTTCGCCGGCATCTCGCTCTTCGTCGGCATCTTCCTGATCTACAACACCTTCACCATGCTGGTCACCCAGCGCACCAAGGAGCTGGCCCTGCTGCGCGCCGTCGGCGCCAACCGCGGCCAGGTCATGCGCTCGGTGCTCGCCGAGGCCCTGGTCGTCGGCGCCGTGTCCGCCGTCGTCGGCCTGATCAGCGGTATCGGCCTGGCGGTCGCCATGCGCTCCGCGATCAGCTCCTTCGGTGCCAAGCTCCCGGGCGGCGACCTCGTGATCGCCCCGGGCACGATCATCGCGGCCCTGGTCATCGGCATCCTGGTCACGACGATCGCGGCGGTGCTGCCCGCCTGGCGCACCGGCCGGATCGCCCCGGTCGCCGCCATGGGCAGCGCCCACCTGCCGGCCACCTCGAAGTCGCTGGTCGTGCGGAACGTCATCGGCTCGATCATCAGCGTCCTCGGCATCGGCCTGGTCGTGCTCGGCGTGTCCACGGGCGGCAACAACGGCCGCATGACCATCGGCGCGGGCGCGTTCTTCATGCTCATCGGCATGATCGTGCTGCTGCCGCTGCTCTCCAGGCCGGTCATCGGGGCCGTCCGCCCGCTGCTGCAGAAGGTGTTCGGGGTTCCCGGCAAGCTGGCCTCCCAGAACGCCGTCCGCAACCCGCGCCGCACCGCCGTCACCGCCGCCTCCCTGGCGATCGGCCTGACCCTGGTGACCACCCTGTCGGTGCTCGGCATCACCGTCGGCAAGGTCGTCGACCGGATGAGCACCGAGAAGCTCAAGGCCGACTACAAGGTCTCCATGGCCGGCGGCATGGGCTACCTCGACAAGTCGGTGGCCGAGACCCTGGGCAAGACCCCCGGCATCAAGGCCGTCTCCCCGCAGACGTCCGGCTACTTCATGGTCGGAGACGACTTCCGGTCCGCCTCCGGCGTCAACCCGGCCGCCATCGGCCAGCTGCTGAACATCGAGACCGTCAGCGGCTCGGTGGACTCCCTCGGCAAGGGCGAGGTCCTGGTCGCCGAGAAGACCGCGAAGAGCCAGAACCTCGCCGTCGGCTCCACCCTCAAGGTGAAGTACGAGGACGGCCAGGAGGGCACCCTCAAGGTCGGCTCGGTCTACAAGGACATGGAGGGCCTGCTCTCCCCGTTCGTCCTCGACGACAAGATCCTCGCCCAGCACAGCGAGGAGAGTGCCGTCAGCGAGGTGTACGTCAACGTCGAGGGCGGGGCCTCCAAGGCCGGCCAGCAGAAGGTCGTCGACGCGCTGGGCAAGAACCCGGCCATCAACGTCGCCACCCAGCAGGACATGCGCAACGAGATGGGCGGCATGATCAACACCATGCTGAACGTCATGTACGGCCTGCTCGGCATGGCGCTGATCATCTCGGTGCTCGGTGTGGTCAACACCCTGGCGATGTCCGTCTTCGAGCGGACCCAGGAGATCGGCATGCTGCGGGCGATCGGTCTCGACCGCGGCCGGGTCAAGAACATGATCCGCCTGGAGGCCGTCGTGATCTCGCTCTTCGGAGCCACCCTGGGCATCGCCATCGGCATCTTCCTCGCCTGGGCCGTCGGCACCACGATGGCGAAGGCCATGCCGAACTACGAGCTGATCCTCCCGTGGGACCGGATCGGCATCTTCCTCCTGCTGGCCGCCGTGGTCGGTGTCCTGGCCGCCATGTGGCCGGCCCGCAGCGCCGCCCGCCTGAACATGCTGACCGCCATCAAGACGGAGTAGCAGCGGCAGGGACAAGGGGAAGGGCCCCGGGGCGACATGCCCCGGGGCCCTTCCCGTCCGCTAGACCGTTTCTGCGTCCCAGGTGCGCAGCCGCAGCGGCAGCCGGGAGTCCCCGGCGGCCGCGGGACGCACCGCCAGCACCTGGTTGACGCCCAGTCGGCCCCGCTCGAAACCGAGGGCGCAGGCCGCCATGTAGAGCTGCCAGACCCGGGCCCGTCCGGGCGAGGTCAGCCGGACCGCCTCGGTCCAGTGCTCCTCCAGCCGGGCCACCCAGGCGCGCAGGGTCAGCCCGTAGTGCTCGCGCAGCGCCTCCACGTCGCGGACCTCGAAGCCGGCCCGTTCCAGTTCGCCCACGGTGGTACCGAGCGGGGAGAGCTCCCCGTCGGGAAAGACGTAGGCATCGATGAACTCGTCGATCCGGTACGCCTCCTCGTCCGGCTCCGGCCGGCGGGCGATCTGATGGTTCAGCAGCCGCCCGCCCGGGCGCAGCAGGGCGTGCAGGGTGCGGGCGTAGTCCCGGTAGCGTTCGGCGCCGACGTGTTCGGCCATCCCGATGGAGGAAATGGCCTCGTACGGGCCGTCCTTGACGTCCCGGTAGTCCTGGATCCGGATGTCCACCTGCTCGGTCAGTCCCTCGTCCGCGATCCGTTTGCGGGCGTACGCGGCCTGCTCGCGCGAGAGCGTGACCCCGGTGACGCTGACTCCGTACTCGCGGGCGGCGTGCAGCGCCATGGAGCCCCAGCCGCATCCGACGTCGAGCAGCCGGTCCCCCGGCCGCAGGGCGAGTTTGCGGCAGACCAGGTCGAGCTTGTCGCGCTGGGCCTCCTCCAGGGTGGAGCCGGGGCTCCAGTAGGCGCAGGAGTACACCATCGAGGGGCCGAGCACCCGCTCGTAGAAGTCGTTGCCGACGTCGTAGTGGTGGCTGACGGCCCGGCGGTCGCGGCTCTTGCTGTGCCGCTGCCCGGCCCGCCGGTACGCCGCCTCCTCGGCGGGGGGCGCGGGCGGCGGCAGCGGTCCGGCGAGGGCGATCAGCTCGCGCGCGGCGGCCCGCAGGGCCGGGTCGCGCCACCTCGCCCCCGGCAGGCCGGACAGCCCGGCCCGGCGGGCGAGGCTCCCGAGCGCGGCGAACGGCCCGGGCCCGCCCTGGGCCGTGGAGACCTCGGGGCCGATGGGCGCCGGCTCGCGCTCCCGTTCCCACAGCAGGCCTGCCACCCGGTCCAGGAGGTCGAACAGATTGCCTTCGACCGTCAGTTCCCCCGCCACCCAGGCGCGGGCCAGCCCCATCTCGCCGGGCCTCCACAGCATCCGGCGCACGGCGCGGCGGTCGTGGATGACGAGCACGGGGCCGTCGGGCGGGCCGGCCTCACTGCCGTCCCAGGCCCGGACGCGTACCGGCAGCGGGGCACCCAGAAGTCTCTCGGCAACAACGGCGAGCCGCGGCGCGGCGTCGGTCATGGCGCACCTCCACAAAAGCTCCGACCCCTCCGTCTACCCATCCCGGGCCCCGGGTACGCCGAAGGGGCCGCCCGCACCACGGATGGCGGGCAGCCCCTTCGGGGTCGTACAGGTACTGCGGGGTGGAGCAGATGGAGCAGTGCGGCTCAGGTCCCGCCGGTCACACCGGTCAGGAGGCCTTGGCCTTCGCGGCCGGGGCAGCGGCGGCGGCCGGGGCCGGCGCCGGCTTGGCGGCCTCGTAGAACTCCTCGCGGGGGGTCTCCAGCGCGCCGAGGGAGACGACCTCGCGCTTGAGGAACATCGCGAGGGTCCAGTCGGCGAAGACGCGGATCTTGCGGTTCCAGGTCGGCATGGCCATGCCGTGGTAGCCACGGTGCATGTACCAGGCGAGCCGGCCCTTGAGCTTGATCTTCGTCTTGCCCATGACGATCATCGCGACGCCCTTGTGGAGGCCGAGGCCCGCCACCGCACCCTTGTTGGAGTGCGAGTACTCGGCCTGCGGGAAGCCCCGCATGCCCGAGATGACGTTGTCGCCGAGGACCTTGGCCTGGCGCAGCGCGTGCTGGGCGTTCGGCGGGCACCAGGCGTTCTCGACGCCGGCCTTGCGGGAGGCGACGTCCGGAACCTGGGCGTTGTCGCCGGCGGTCCAGATGTAGTCCGTGCCCGTGACCTGGAGGGTCGGCTGGGCGTCCACGTGGCCGCGGGGGCCCAGCGGCAGGCCGTAGCGGGCCAGCACCGGGTTCGGCTTGACGCCGGCGGTCCAGACGATGGTGCTGGAGTCGACCTCGAGGCCGTTCTTCAGGACCACGTGGCCGTCCACGCAGGAGTCCATGGAGGTGTTGAGGTAGATCTCGATGCCGCGGGACTCGAGGTGCTCCTTGCCCCAGGTGCCGAGCTTGGGCCCGACCTCGGGAAGGATCTTGTCGGCCGCGTCGACCAGGATGAAGCGCATGTCCTCGCGCTTGATCGTGGAGTAGTACTTCGCGGCGTCGCGGGCCATGTCCTCGACCTCACCGATGGTCTCCGCACCGGCGAAGCCGCCGCCGACGAAGACGAAGGTGAGGGCCTTGCGGCGGACGTTCTCGTCCGTCGTGGACTCGGCCTTGTCGAGCTGCTCAAGGACGTGGTTGCGCAGGCCGATGCCCTCTTCGACGCCCTTCATACCGATGCCCTGTTCGGCGAGGCCGGGGATCGGGAAGGTGCGGGAGACGGCGCCGAGCGCGATCACCAGGTAGTCGAAGGGCAGCTCGTACGCCTCGCCGACCAGCGGCGTGACGACGGCGACCTTGCGGTCCTGGTCGATGCTGGTGACCCGGCCGGTGAGAACCTCTGCCTTGGGCAGCACGCGTCGCAGCGGGACGACGACGTGCCGAGGCGAGATGCTGCCTGCGGCCACTTCAGGGAGGAAGGGCTGGTAGGTCATGTACGAGCGCGGGTCGACGACCGTGACGGTCGCCTCGCCGTAGCGCATCTTCTTCATGATGCGCTTGGCTGCGTACAGGCCTACGTACCCACCTCCTACAACGAGGATCCTGGGACGCTCCGTGGTGCTCATGGAACGAGTATCCAGCACCCAAAGGGGTGTCGCTCGTGAGCCCCTTCACAAGGACCGGGACACCCTCTGCTACACTCCGCCGCCCACGTGACCGAGGTCATGGCGCGCAACGGGAACCAGAAGGTGTCGGGAGTCGTTGTTCACCCGTCCTGAACTGGCCTCCAAGGCCGGAACCGGACTGGACCACCGGGGTTCGTCCATACCTCCGATGCGGAACCCGTCGCGTTCGCCGATCGCACGAACGCACGCGAAAAAGGGCCTGCAGGCCTCCGGAAGGGCCCAAAGGACCCTCCTGTTGACCCAACAGACCCTTTTTCCTTGTGAAGAACTTCACGAAGTTCGTTTGGATCACTGTCGCAACAACGCCCGAAGAGGCCTTCACAACCTGCTTCGAAGGTCGTTCAGGCGATGGACCAAGCGATTCCATCGAGGATGTCGTGCTCCGACACGACAACCTCGGAAGCGCCGATCCGTTCCATGATCGCCAGAAGCACCAGCGCGCCCGCGCCGATCACGTCCACCCGGCCCGCATGCATCACGGGGATCGCCGCGCGCTCGGCGTGCGTCGCCGTCAGCATCCGCCCGCTGATCTCCCGCACCTGCTCGTAGGAGATCCGGGAGTGGTGGATGGCCGACGAGAGGTACTCCGGCAGCCCCAGGGCGATCCCGGCGACCGTGGTCACCGAGCCCGACAGACCCACCAGCGTGCGCGCCTCGGACAGCGGCACGCTCTCGGCCGCCAGGTCCAGCGCCGCCTCGATGTCGGCCCGGATCGCGGCGACCTGCTCGGCGGTCGGCGGGTCGGTGACGACCCCGTCCACCACCAGGTGGCGCTCGGTCATCCGGACACAGCCGATGTCCACGGAACGGGCGGCCCGTACGTGCTCCTCGCCGACCACGAACTCGGTCGAACCGCCGCCGATGTCCACCACCAGGAACGGCCGCTCCAGGTGTTCGTGCGCCGTGAGCTCCTTGGTGGCGCCGGTGAAGGAGAACTCCGCCTCCTGGTCACCGGAGATCACCTCGGGCTCGACGCCCAGGATGTCCAGGACGCCCCGGACGAAGTCCGCCCGGTTCTCGGCGTCCCGGGAGGCCGAGGTGGCCACGAAACGCACCCGCTCCGCGCCGAACTCCTCGATGACCCCGGCGTACTCGCGGCACGCGGCGAAGGTGCGCTCCAGCGCCTCCGGAGCCAGCCGGCCGGTCCGGTCCACGCCCTGGCCGAGCCGGACGATGGTCATCCGGCGGTCCAGCTCGACGAGCTCGCCGGTGGCCGGGTCGCAGTCGGCCACGAGCAGCCGGATGGAGTTCGTACCGCAGTCGACGGCGGCGACCCGGGTCATGCCCGCGGCTCCTCGTCGTCCGTCTTCTTCTCCCCGCACGGGACGACGCAGGGGCCCTTGGCCCACCACTCCGGCAGCATGGCGAGGGCCTCGTCGCCGAACGGGTTCACGCCGGGGCCGGCGGCCAAGGAGTGACCGACCAGCACGTGCAGGCACTTCACCCGGTCCGGCATGCCGCCGGCGCTCGGGAAGCCCTGGAGCACCTCGATGGCGTCGCGCCGCTGGATGTAGTCCTCGTGGGCGGCCTGGTAGGCGGCGGCCAGTTCCTTGTCCTCGGAGAGCCGGGCCTGCATCTCCTTCATCACGCCGTTGGCCTCCAGCGTGCCGATCGCGGAGGCCGCGCGCGGGCACGTCAGGTAGTACGTCGTCGGGAAGGGGGTGCCGTCGGGGAGCCGCGGGGCGGTCTCCACCACGTCCGGCTGCCCGCAGGGGCAGCGGTGCGCGATGGCGCGCAGCCCGCGCGGCGGGCGGCCGAGCTGCTGCTCGAACGCCTCGATGTCCGCGTCGGTCGGCTCGGTCCGGTCGGTCTGGGGCGGGGGCGTCTGCATGCCTGGAGGAAGTCTCTTCGTTCTCGTGGATGGGTGCTGCGGTACGGCGGTACGGGTCAGTCGCCGGGGCGGTCGGCCTTGTCGACGCCGTCCCAGACGTTGGAGTACCAGGGGCGGTCGGAGCCGGCGTGGCCGGTCCGGTGCGGTTCGGGGGGCTGGGCCCCGGGGTCGCTCATGATGTAGCTGATCTCTCCCGGGCGCAGGAAGTGCAGGTGCTTGCGCGCCTGCTGCTCCGCATAGGCGTCGTCCTGCCAGCGGGCCTTCTCGTCGCGGAGCCGCTCCAGGCGGTCCCGCGCGGCCGCGGCCGCCCGCTGCTGCTGCGCGATCTCCGAGCGCTGGGAGACGTACTGGCGCATCGGGTACGCGAGGGCGACGACCAGCGTACAGAGGACGAGCACCAGGAGCGCGGCGCGGCCGGTGAGCCGGCTGCGGCGGACCTGACGCCGCGACTGCGACCGGTAGACGTGGGCGGCGGTCCGCTCGCCGAGCTGCTTGAGCCTGGTCGCGGTGGAGAAGGTGGAGAACCGATCCCGGTTCCCGGCCATTGGTCCGCCTCCCCTAGGTACGCACTACGCAATACGTCCCCGCACACGGTACGGGACCGAGTGCGGGGACGTACGGAGGCCAGCCCCTCAGGGGGGTGATTAGCCCTTGAAGCGCGGGAAGGCGCTGCGGCCCGCGTACACGGCGGCGTCGTCGAGGATCTCCTCGATGCGCAGCAGCTGGTTGTACTTGGCGACACGGTCCGAGCGGGCCGGGGCGCCGGTCTTGATCTGACCGCAGTTCACGGCGACGGCGAGGTCGGCGATGGTGACGTCCTCGGTCTCACCGGAGCGGTGGGACATCATGCACTTGAAGCCGTTGCGCTGGGCCATCTCGACGGCGTCCAGGGTCTCGGTCAGCGAACCGATCTGGTTCACCTTCACGAGCAGGGCGTTCGCGGAGCCCTCCTCGATACCGCGGGCCAGACGCTCCGGGTTGGTGACGAACAGGTCGTCACCGACGATCTGGACCTTGGTGCCCAGCTTGTCGGTGAGGGTCTTCCAGCCGGCCCAGTCGTCCTCGTACAGCGGGTCCTCGATGGAGACCATCGGGTACGCGGAGACGAGCTCCTCGTAGTACTCGGTCATCTCGGCGGCCGAGCGGGACTGGCCCTCGAACTCGTACTTGCCGTCCTTGTAGAACTCGGACGCGGCGACGTCGAGCGCGAGCGCGATGTCCTTGCCCGGGGTGTAGCCGGCCTGCTTGATGGCCTCGACGATGAGGTCGAGCGCGGCGCGGTTGGACTCCAGGTTCGGGGCGAAGCCGCCCTCGTCGCCCAGGCCGGTGGAGAGGCCCTTGGTGTGCAGGACCTTCTTGAGGGTGTGGTAGACCTCGGCACCCCAACGCAGCGCCTCGGAGAAGGACTCCGCGCCGATGGGGGCGATCATGAACTCCTGGATGTCCACGTTGGAGTCGGCGTGCGACCCACCGTTGAGGATGTTCATCATCGGAACGGGCAGCAGGTGCGCGTTCGGACCGCCGAGGTAGCGGAAGAGCGGAAGGTCCGAGGCCTCGGACGCGGCGTGCGCGACGGCCAGGGACACGCCGAGGATGGCGTTGGCGCCGAGCGAGCCCTTGTTGTCGGTGGCGTCCAGGTCGAACATGGCCTGGTCGATCAGGCGCTGCTCGGTGGCGTCGTAGCCGACGAGCTCCGGGCCGATCTGCTCGATGACGGCGAGGACGGCCTTCTCGACACCCTTGCCGAAGTAACGGTTGGGGTCACCGTCACGGAGCTCGATGGCCTCGAAGGCACCGGTGGAGGCGCCGGACGGAACTGCAGCACGGCCGGTGCTGCCATCGTCGAGGCCCACCTCGACCTCGACCGTGGGGTTGCCTCGGGAGTCCAGGATTTCCCGGGCTACGACGACGTCGATGGACGGCACGAGCATCTCCTTCTGGGATGTGACGCTGGGTGTGCGGTGGCGTGTCAGGCCGTGGGATGGCCTTGCCGCCTAGAGCCTAACCGGCTCCGGGCACTCGACCGGCCGACCGCCCGGACCCTGGGACGAAAAAGGGCCCGAATACCCTTCTTCCGGGACATAGGTCTCTTGATCATCGGCATTTCGGGGCCGCACACGGCACCGCCCGACGCGTGGGGCACGCGCCGGGCGGTGGACATCCTGCACACAGTCAGCGGACCGCGGGTGCAGGGTTTTGCGGCATTTGCCGCACTGTTCAGCTGAGCTTCAGCTTCTGACCCGGGAAGATCAGGTCGGCGTCCGAGACGATGTCCTTGTTCAGCTCGAAGAGCTTCTCCCAGCCACCCTTGACGCCGTTGGCCTCGGCGATGGTGCCCAGGGTGTCGCCCGGCTTGACCTCGTACGAGCCGTTGCCGGTCTTCGGCGCGGCCGGAGTCTCGGTGCGCTCGGAGCGGGTGACCGGGGCCTCTGCGCGCTTGGTCTTCGGCGCGACCTTGGTCTCGGTCTTCTTCGTCTCGGTCTTCGGCTTCGACTGGGGCTTGTTCTGCGCCGGGGTCTCGGCACCGCCACCGTTGTAGGCGGAGCCCGACAGGCCCTTGCCGCAGGACGGCCAGGCACCCTTGCCCTGGCTCTTGAGGACCTTCTCCGCGACGGCTATCTGCTGCGCCTTGCTGGCCTGGTTGGCCTGCGGGGCGTACGACTTGCCGCCGAAGCCGGCCCACGTGGAGGACGAGAACTGCAGGCCGCCGTAGTAGCCGTTGCCCGTGTTGATGGCCCAGTTGCCGCCGGACTCGCACTGCGCGACCTTGTCCCACTCGGAAGCGGTGGCGGCGCTGGCGGTGCCCGCGGCCATCAGAGGCGCGGCCACGGCCACACCGGCGACACCGGCGAGCGTGACGATCCGGACAGACCGCTCGATTGCAGTACCGCGACGGTGCTTGCCCTTGCCGGAAAGCAGCATGGAGTTCTCCTCACCGACGCCTACGAGGTGAGCTGTCGGGTTCGGGCGAGTGAGTTGCCCGGCCGTGCGACCTAGCGCACGTCTTAACCCCAAGCCGGTGGCGTGACCGTCTCTCAACGGCCGCTCCCGGCACCTACCTTGGTTCCCCCGCTCCTGCCTTCGGCGCTTGACGCGACGACTGTTCCCCCCGTCCGCCGGCAGGATTCGGCGATGCGGTCGAAGGAGCCCGCGGTGGCGAGCGATTCAGAAGGTAGACAGGTCTCTCCCCGATGTTCAACGAGCAACATCGGGGAGAAACGGCCCCTACTTGCGCTCCCCGGAGGGATGTTTGCGCAGGTGAGGACGGGGTTTGCGGAAGCCCCGCGGCGAGACACGCCAGTTGACCGGAAGAGATGCATGTCTCACTTGCAGAAAAGCGACATTCAACTCTTTCCGGATAACTGAACTGCCCTTATTGCGTGGTTAGATCCAGGTTCTGGCCGGGCTTGATCAGATCGGCGTCCCCGCCGATGACCTGCTCATTGGCCTCGTAGAGACCGTTCCAGCCGCCCTTTACGCCCTTGGCGACCGCGATGGTCGCCAGGCTGTCGCCCACCTGGACCGTGTACGTGGGGCCCGACGCGGCGTCAGAGGGGGCCGTCGGCTCGGTCGCCGGGGCACCGCGGTGCTTGCCGCCGCCCCCTGCGGGAGTGGCGCCCAGCGTCTGCGGGGTCGCGGGGGACCCGGGGGTCGCAGGGGCCGACGGGTCGACCGGAGGCAGTCCGGGCGTGGCCGGCGGGGTCGTCGGCGCGGTCGGGTCCACCGGCAGCGTGGGCGCCGTCGGGTCGACGGGGGCCGGCGTGGTGGTCGGGTCGCCCGGCAGGGTCGGGGCCGTCGGGTCCACGGGAGGCGTCGTCGGGACGTCCGGCGCGGGCATGACGGGCAGTCCGACGGACGGGGCGTCGGGAATGAGGAAGGGGGTGCCGGACGGGGTCGGGGCCGGGGTCGGCGCGCCGTAGTCCGTGGACCGCACACCGCCGCCGGTGGACGGGACCACGTCGTCCGGGCGGGACGGGGCGGGGGCGAGAGGGCCCTTACCGCCGGGCAGACCGGGGTCGACCTGGGCGGCGGGGCTCTCCCGGTCCAGGCCGGCCGAGGCCGCGCACAGCGGCCACGCCTGCGGACCGGTGGACTTCAGCACCCGCTCGGCCACCGCGATCTGCTGGGACCGGCTCGCAAGGTCGGGGCGCTCGGCGAATTCGAGACCGCCGGCACCCTGCCACTCCTCCTGGGTGAACTGGAGTCCGCCGTAGGCGCCGCTGCCGGAGTTGGCACTCCAGGAGCCACCGCTCTCGCACTCGGCGACCTTGTCCCATGTGGACGTGTCGGCAGCGGTGGCGCTGGTGGCCGCGAGCAGCGGCATGGCCAGTGCGGAGCCAGTGACTCCGGCTGTGACGACCAGCGCGGGGACCTGGCGGGGGCGTCTGTGACGGCCGTTCCCGGAACGCATGTAGGTGCACCTTTCGCATAACAGCTCGGTAACGGCAGAACCTAGCGGCCTTCGAACGATTGTCACAAGTTCAAGCTGGATCTGACTTTTAATCAGACTCCGCTTAAGTGTTTTGAGCCGTGAAGCGAACGGGAAGAGTGCGCAGTCCCCGCATGATCAACCCCCCACGCCAGCGCAGGTCTTGGGACGGAACAGCAAGTTCCAGATCGGGCAGGCGTGTCAGCAGGGTGGCGAGCGCGGTCTGCCCTTCGAGCCGGGCGAGCGGGGCGCCGAGGCAGTAGTGGATGCCGTGGCCGTACCCGAGGTGCTGATTGTCGGTGCGGGAGAGGTCGAGGGTGTCCGGGTCCGCGAACCGCTCGGGGTCCCGGTCGGCGGCCGCGAGGACGACCAGCACCGGATCGCCGGCGGCGACGGACATGCCGCCGAGAGTCAGCGGCTCGGTGGCGAACCGCCAGGTCGCCAGCTCCACGGGGCCGTCGTAGCGCAGCAGTTCCTCGACCCCGGTGGCCAGCAGCGCGCTCTCGCCGGCCGCGAGGGAGGCCTGCAGGCGCTCGCGCTGGTCGGGGTTCACGAAGAGGGAGTGGACCCCGTTGCCGATGAGGTTCACGGTGGTCTCGAAGCCGGCGAAGAGCAGGATGAAGGCCATCGCAGTGGCCTCGCCCTCCGTCAGATGGTCGCCGTGGTCGCTGGCCCGGATCAGGTCGGAGATCAGATCGTCGCCCAGATCATCCCTTTTGCGGTGAATGAGTTCACCGAGATAGGTCCGCATCTGCTTGACCGACCGGGCGACCCCGCCGCGCGGACCGCCACCGTGGCGGATCATCATGCCGGCCCAGTCCCGGAAGTCGTCCTGGTCCTCGCGCGGCACCCCGAGCATCTCGCAGATGGCGTAGATGGGGAGCGGGAAGGCGAACTCGTGGATGAGGTCCGCCTCCCCCCTGGCCGCGAAGGCGTCGATCAGATGGTCGGTGAGCGCCTGCACCCGCGGGGCGAACTCGGCGACCCTGCGCGGGGTGAACGCCTTCGACACCAGCCGCCGCAGCCGGGTGTGGTCCGGCGGATCGATGTTGAGCAGGTGCGTCATCAGCTCCGCCTTGCGCTCCCCCGGGATCCCGGTCTTGCCCTTGGCGTGCGCGGGCTCCGCGTGGTGCGCCGGATTCTTGCTGAGCCGCTGGTCGGCGAGGGCCTGGCGGGCGTCGGCGTACCGGGTGACGAGCCAGGCCTCGACCCCGCTGGGCAGCTTGGTGCGGTGCACCGGGGAGTGCTCGCGCAACCACGCGTAGGCCGGGTAGGGGTCGGTCGCGAACTCCCAGTCGAAGAGGGTGGGGCCCTCGGCGGGAGGGGTGTCGGCCGGGTTCGCGGAGGTCTGCTCGTGCACCCCAAGACCGTATCCCGGCACCGAGCCCCCATCCGATATGGGCGGTTCGCCGCGGCTGTCCGTAGATCGGCCATCCCTTGACGTGACCTTCTCCGACATTCCTACTTTCGGTTTTGTGGATGTGAAGATCTTGAAAAGCAGTTTCGCGGTGGTGGAGAGACGAGCCGAGCACGCCGTCAAGTTCTTCTACTCCCACCTCTTCTGGCACAACCCCGGCGTTCGTGCCCTCTTCCCGGACTCCCTCCACGACATGGAGCGCCAGCGGGACCGGCTCTTCGCCGCGCTCACCCACGTCATCGCCCACCTCGACGACGGGACGCTCCGCCCCTACCTGCACGACCTGGGACGCGACCACCGCAAGTTCCTGGTCCGCCCCGAGCACTACGCGGCCGTCGGCGCCAGCCTGCTCGCCGCGCTCGCCGAGACCTCCGGCGCGGCCTGGACCCCGCCGGTCGAGAAGGCCTGGGCCGAGGCCTACCAGGTGATCGCCGACGCGATGACGGCCGGTGCCGAAGGGAACGAGGACCCGCCCTGGTGGGACGCGGAGGTCGTGCGCCACCTCCAGTACGGGCCGGACATCGGCGTCCTGACCCTGCGGCCGCACCTGCCCTTCCCCTATCTCCCGGGCCAGTACACGAGCGTGAGCAGCGATCGGGTCCCGACGACCTGGCGCACGTACTCCATCGGCAACGCCCCCCGCCCCGACGGCACCGTAGACCTGCACGTCAGCCGGATCGACCGGGGGCGCCTGAGCACCGCCCTGGTCCGCGAGACCCGGCCGGGGGACGTACTGCGCCTCGGCGCCGCCGGCGGGCAGCTGGTCTTCCGCCGCGAGGACCGCCCGGTCAGCCTCATCGCCGCCGGCACCGGCTGGGCACCGATCCGGGCCATGCTGGAGGACCTCGCGGAGCATCCGCCCGACCAGGACGTACGGCTCTTCGTGGTGGCCCGGGACGGCGCGCACCTCTACGACCGCCCGCTCATCGACGCGTACGCCGCCCGCTGCGGCTGGCTCGCCGTCACCTACATCACGCCCGCCCCCGGCCGGCACCGCAACCAGGCCACCGACCGGCTCGCGACGGCGCTGGGCCACCGGGCCATGTGGCCGGACCAGGACGTCTACCTCAGCGGCCCGCCGCAGTTCGTCGACGAGACCGCCCACCTCCTCCAGGAGCTGGGCGCCCGCCCCGGACGCCTCTTCCACGACGCCGTCCCGGCCCGGGGCCCCGCACCCGGGGACCGCCCGCTGGGCTTCGGCGAGTGGTTCCTGAACCCGCCGACGCCCCACTGGCACAACCCCTCGGCCCGCGCGCCGAGGACGTACTAGGAGGACGTACCAGGGGGCCGCCCGGGGCTACTCGCCCGGCGCCGCGAGGCCCTCGGCCGCCCGGATCGCGTCCCGGTAGGCACGGGCCGCCGCGCGCAGCGCGGTCTCGGGGTCGATCCCCTCCGCCTCGGCGCGGGCCGCGAGTTCCAGCAGCTCGTACCCGATGCCCTCGCCGCGGGGCAGCTCCACGGCCACACCGCCCGTCCGGGCCCGGCCCGCGAGCTTGGCCGCGAGCGCCAGACCGGGCTGGCCCACCGGGATCCCGTCGGTGACCGACTCCCGCCGCTTCTCCACCGCCTTGGTGCGCTGCCAGTGCGCGCTGACGTCCTCCGGGGTCTCGGCCTGCGCGTCGCCGAAGACGTGCGGATGCCGGTGGATCAGCTTCGTCACGAGGGCGCCGGCCACGTCGTCGATGGAGAAGGCCGCCGCCGCGTCATCGCCGCCCTCGCCGCCCTCGCCCTCCTCGCCCTCCTCGCCGTCCTCGCCGTCCTCTCCGTTCCCGCCGGCCTCCTCGGCGATCCGCGCGTGGAAGACCACCTGGAGCAGCACGTCCCCGAGCTCCTCGCGCAGCTCGTCCCGGTCCCCGTCCTCGATGGCCTCGACCAGCTCGTACGCCTCCTCGATCGCGTACTTGGCCAGTCCCCGGTGGGTCTGCCGGGAGGTCCACGGGCACTCGCGCCGGACCCGGTCCATCACCTGGACCAGGTCGAGCAGGCGCGCGCCGGGCAGGTCGTAGGAGCCGGGCAGGAGTTCCAGGTCGGGCATGGAGACCCGGCCCGAGCCGGCCAGCCGGGCCAGGCCGTCGGTGAGCCGCTGATCGCCCTCGCCGCCCGGGAGCACCACGACCGTACGGCCGCCCGCGCAGGCCTCGACCAGCGCGTGCGCGTCCGGGCTCTCGAAGGCGACCTCGATGCCCGCCTCCCGCAGGTACGGCAGCTGCGGGTGGCCCGGGTCGGCGCAGAGCACCCGGTCCGCGGCGTGCAGGATCTGCCACGCCGGCCAGGACAGCACGCCGGGGGCGACCCGGTGGCTGGTGGTCAGCAGGACGATACGGCCCGTGGGCTCGTCGGCGTCGGTGGCGGTGGTGTCGGCAGCGGGTCCGGAGTGGTCGGTCACCCTCCGAACCTACCTCCGATCCACCGGTCCACGGCCCGGGGCCCCCGGGGCCCCCGGGGCTCCGGGCCCTCGGGGTCTCAGGCTCCGGCGGGGGGCTGCTCGGGCCGGGTCCGCTGGGTGATCCAGGGCGTCTCGCCGTTCCCGAGCTTGATCTCCTTGGCGTCCCAGGCGCCGTAGCGCGGGTTCACCTCGATGTGCAGCGCCTTGACGGCGGCCCGTGCGGGCTCCTCCAGCTTCCCGGCCCCGTACTTGGCCGTGAGCTTGGTGAGGAGCACCCGGTCCCGGAGGAAGCGGTCGACCTGGGCGGGGGCCATGGCCCCCTTCTGCAGGAGCAGCGCCTCGAACTGCGCGTTCCCGCCGTTCTCGTCGGCGTAGGTCTTGCGTTCGTCCTCGACGTCCTTCTGGGTGGCCGCGAGCCCGGCGGTGTCGGCCATCTTGTCGATGATCCGGCTCTGGAGGATCGCGTCGAGCCTCTGGCGCTCCAGGTGGGGAGTGCTCGCGATGAGTTCGGCGGCGGCCTGCCCGGAACGGTTCTGCGCCGCGCGGACGTCATTCACCTGGGCCTGGAGCGCGGAGGTGGTGATCCGTTCGCCGCCCACGACGGCCGCGGTGCCGGGACGCGGCTCGCCCGAGCAGGCGGACAGCAGGGGCGCCGCCACGAGCAGGGCGGCGGAGACGGAGAGCGCTGTGCGACGGTGCAAAGGAGCCTCCAGGGCCGGGAGATTGTGCGTCGATGCACAAAGGGCCGTGCGGTGATCGATGTTATGAGGTCACGGTGATCCGGACCACCGGTTCGACCAACGATTCACACGCGGACCGAACACGCACCGTTCATAAGCGAGTCGGCCGGCATCGGCGCACCCGCCGCGCCACCCGTCACCCATCCTGGGGACCCCGGCCCCCGGGCGACGACCGGATCGGCCTCCGGCAACCCTGAGGCCACCCTTCGGTCACCCGGCGCTGCCAAGGTCGGCCCACCATGTCGACAACGCACCCCTCGCCGCGCCGCCGCAGTCTGCTCGGCTCGGCGCTCGCCGCCCTCCTCACGGCGGTGGCCGTGTGTGCCGGGGACGCCGCCGCGCGCGTCTTCCCGTACGGATCGCGCCACCGCAGCATCAATGACCTCGGCAACCAGTTCGTCCCCTTCCACGCGCACCTGTGGGACCTCCTGCACGGCCGCGCGGAGGGCGGACTGCTGTTCAACTGGCGGTCCGGATACGGCATGAGCTTCCTGCCGGACCTGGGCACCTACCTGACCAGCCCCTTCGCGGTCCTGGTCGGGCTCTTCCCGCGCGCGGACATAGACCTCGCCGTGTACGTCGTCACCGTGCTCAAGATGTCGGCCGCGGCGGCGGCGATGTGCTGGCTGCTGCGCACGCAGCGCCGCGGGCGCTGGTGGGCGGCCGGGCTGCTGGGGGCCTCGTACGCGCTGTGCGGCTGGTCGGTGATCGAGGCCTCCTACAACCCGATGTGGCTGGACGGTCTGATCGCCTTCCCCCTGCTGTGCCTGACCGGCGAATGGGCCCTGCGCGGGCGGCGGATCCTGCTCGCGCCCCTGGTCGTCGCGGTCTGCTGGACGGCCAACTTCTACACCGCCTACATGGCGACGCTGGGTGCCGCGCTGGTCCTGCTGGTACGGGTGGTGCTCACCCGGGAGGGCGCCCCGCACCGGCTGCCGGTGATCGGGCGGGCGGCCGGGACGACCGTGCTCGGGATCGCGCTCTCGGCGCCCGTGCTCCTGCCCCTCTTCCTCAGCTCCGGGCAGGCCTACCCGGGGTGGGTCAAGGAGTTCCTGCCGGTGTCCTGGGCGGACCTGTTCGCCCGGCTGCTGCCGGGGACGTACTCCTTCTCCTCCCCCGCCGTCTTCGTGGGCACCGGGACACTGCTGCTGGTGGCCGCGCTGCCGTTCCACCGGGCGGTCCCGCTGCGCACCCGGCTGTGGTGGTCGGGGCTGACCGTGGCCGTGGCGCTCTCCCTCCAGTGGGCGCCCACCCACCTGGCCTGGCACCTGTTCGCCACGCCGAACGGAAGCCCGTACCGGCAGACCTTCGTGCTGGCCGGGATCGCCGTGATCGCCGCCTGGACCGGGCTGGCGGCGGGCCCGCCGCGGCTGCCGGCGCTGGCGGCGGGTGCGGGCGTACTGGCGGCCGCCGTGCTGTGGGCGCACGACAGCACCCTGGTGACGGCGGCGGGCTACGCGCTGTTCGGCGGAGGGCTGGCGCTGGCGGGCGCGGCCTGGTGGGCGCTGCGCCACCGCCGGCTCGCTTGGCCGGCGGCCGGGCTGCTGGCCCTGGTCCTGCTGGCGCAGGCCGCCGCGACCACCGCCTACGGGCACAAGGGCAAGCTGGGCGGCCTGGACGACTACCCGTCCTGGGGGCGGGCGCACACCGCGCGCGCCGAGGCGCTGGCCGGCGCCGAGGGCTGGCCCGCGTACCGCACCGACCCGAGCCGGCCCGCGCTGTCGGGCAACGACCCGCTGCTGCTCGGCGGCGAGGGCGGCGCGTACTACAGCAGCCACACCCCGGACGTGTTCACCCGCACGATGGTCGCGCTCGGCGCCGGCTGGACCTCCCGCGGACGCAACGTCCAGAGCATCGACAACCCGGTGACGGACGCCGTCTTCGCGGTCGGCGCGCGCCTGCGGCCCGACGGCACGGTCCTGCGCGCCCAGGTGCCCCCGCTGGTGACGGTCCGCCCGCCCGGCGCCCCCCTCGCGTACGCGGACGACTCCCCCTTCGCCAACCAGGAGGCGCTGCTGGGCACCCGGGTCTACGAGGACCCGCTCGCGCCCGGTGTCTGCCGCGCGGGCACGGAGGCCTACCTGTGGGCCCCGGAGTACAACGCGACGGCCCGACTCGCGGACGGCCCCGCCTTCCGGCTGAACGGAAACGCCCCCCGCAACCGGGCGGCCCTCCAGCCGATGGGCCTCTCCCGCGGGGACTCCTCGGCCCTGGTCTTCGACGCGGCCCCGCCCGCGCGGTGGACCCTGTCCTGCCTGGACCGGGCGCGGCTCGACGGGGCGGTGGCCCACCTGCGGGCCACGGCGGCCACCTCGGTCCGGGTCGGCTCCTCCGGGGTCCACGCGACGCTCCCGCCGGGCACGACCGGCACGGCGGTCCTCTCGGTGCCCGCGATCGCCGGCTGGACCTGCAACGACCGCCCGGCCGCCGCCCATTTGGGGCTGGTGGCGATTCCGCTCTCCCCCGGCACCACCCGGGTGAGCTGCGCGTTCCGGCCGCCGGGTCTGGTCCCGGGGGCCGCCGTGGCCGGGGCGGCGGCTCTGGTCCTGGTCCTGCTGTTCGTGAGGGGGCGGCGGCGCCGGCCGGGCCTCAGCGGACCTGGCTGAGCCACTGCAGGGTGCGGCGGATCTCGGCCGGGAAGGGGTGGGCCGGGCCGTGCAGCCGTTCCGCGTCGAACAGCAGGCGGGCCAGGTTCTCGTGGGCCGCCTGGCGGTCGCCGAGGGAGAGCAGCAGGTGGGCTATCCGGCGGCGGACCTCCAGCGGCAGACCCGGGTCCGGGTTGGCGTAGTGGTTCTCGAAGAACGGGAGCAGTGAGCGGTACTCGGCCAGGGCGGCGGCCGGCTCGCCCAGTTGCTCCAGGCACTGGGCCCCGTCGTAGCGGAAGCGCAGGGACTGCGGGTCGCCGGCCGGGAACTCGTCGGCGAGGCGGCGCAGTTCCGGCAGGGCGCGGCGGTACTGGCCGTCGTCCATCAGCGTGGCCGCGTACTGCTTGCGCAGGGAGCGGACCACCGGGGAGTGCTCCCCGTGCTCGGCGGCCGCCGCCGGGAGGATCCCGCCGAGGATGTCCACGGCCTGGGTGAGCCGCCCCTGGTCCAGGAGCTTGCGGGCCTCGTCCACGGCGCCGGGGACATCGGCCTTCGGCGGCGCGGGCGGGGTGCTCGGCCGCGGCGGGACGGCCGTGGCCCGGTCCGGCCAGGGTGCCTGCGGGCGCAGGAAGGGCCGGGTCGGGTCGAGCGGGCCGACCGGGGTGCGGCCGTCGCGGGCGGGGAGCAGCGGGGCCAGGGCCTCGTAGACCTCCTGGGCGGAGGCGGGCCGGTCCTGCGGGTCCTTGGCGAGGAGGTGGAGCAGGATCTTCTCCAGCTCCTGCGGGATCTCCGGGCGCAGTTGGCGGACCGGGACCGGGGGCTCGTACAGGTGGCGGTGCAGGACCCCGAGGGCGGTGGAACCGACGAAGGGGACGTTGCCGCTGAGGAGTTCGTAGAGCAGCACACCGAGGGCGTAGAGGTCGGTGTACGGGCCCACGGCGCCGCTTATGGCCTGCTCGGGTGCCATGTACGCGGGGCTGCCGATGGGTGAGCCGGTGCTGGTGAGGCGGGTGGTGTCGGTGTCCATCACCGAGGCCACGCCGAGGTCCAGGACGAGCACGGTGCCGTCCGGCCGGACCATCACATTGCGCGGCTTCAGGTCCCGGTGCACGATCGGCACCGCGTGCACGGCCGACAGGACCGAGCACAACTGCGCGACGACGGAGACCGCCCACTGCCAGGGGTACGGGGTGTGCTCGGCGAGGTGGTCGGCGAGGTCGGCGCCCTCCACGTAGCCCATGACGAGGAAGAGTTCGTCGCCGTCACTGCCCGCGTCGTGCACGGTGACCAGGCCGGGGTGGTCGACCTGCGCGGTGACCCGGCACTCGCGCACGAAGCGGCGGCGCAGCTCCTCGGCGACGGTGCCGGGGCCGGCGACCTTGTCCGGACGCAGCAGTTTGACGGCGACGCGGCGGTCGAGCCGCTGGTCGTACGCCGTCCAGACCTGGCCCATGCCGCCCTGTCCGAGGATGCTCGCGAGCCGGTAGCGGTCGCCGATGAGGCGTTCGGTCACCGGTTCGGGTCCTGGAACGGGGTCTGATGGGGATCGTGACGCGGGCCCCCGGCCGGCGGGGTCTGCTTGCGCAGCAGCTCACTGAGCTCGTCGAGCTCGGCGCGGACCTGCCCGATGCGCGGGGGCGTGGTCGCCTGCGGGGGCACCTGCGGGGGCGCCGGGTTGGGCGTCGACGTCGGGGTGGAGGGCACGGTGGTCGCCGTGGCGGGCGGGTACCCGTAGGCGGGCCCGTGCTGCTGCGGGTGCACGTACGGAGCCTGCTGCGGGTACCACTGGGCGGTCGGCGCGTTCCGCAGGGCCTCGTGGTGCTTGATGTCCGCGACGAGGAAGTACACACAGATCGCGAAACCGGTGAGGATCGAGCCACCGGCGCCCAGGTTGCCCTGCCAGCCGTTGACATTGGGCGTGGGGTCGATCTGGATCAGCGTCATCCACACGACGGCGAGGATGCCGCTGACCACCATCAGCGCCCAGTCACGGGACTTGCGGGTGACCAGGGCGAGCCGCAGCATCGACCCCCAGGCGAGGAAGCCGCAGCTGAGGATGGGCAGCAGCATGAACACCACGCGCAATGCCGTCACACCCCCGGAATTGGACTGGGGGCCGTGCTGCGGCTGAAGGCCGGGGCCGTGCATCGCTGCTCCTGACGGGCCGTGCGGAAGAAGTTTCGGCTCTGAGGGTATACAGCGTTCCCGGCCATGAGTGAGGGGATGCGCGCAACCGTTGCACGCTCGCTGCACGGCGGTTCGCTCCACCGTGACCACACCGCCGCGCCGGTCCCGGCCGGGGACGTACGAGGTCCCCGGCCGCGGCCGCGGCCGTCGTCGGCGCTACGAGCCGAGGATCGTGGTGAGGAACTCGCCGGTCCAGGCGAGGAGCTCGCGGCCGACCACCGGCTTGCCGCCGATCTTCCCCGCCTTCGGGCGCGGGACCAGGACCTGCGAGGTGGCAGGCTTGAGTACGGTCCCCGGGTAGAGCCGCTTGAGGCGCAGTTCCTGCGACTCGCGCAGCTCCACCGGCCCGAACCGGACGTTGTTGCCCTGGAGGGTGATGTCCCCGACCCCGCAGGCCCGGGCCAGCATCCGCAGTCCGGCCACCAGCAGCAGGTTCTCCACCGGCTCCGGCAGCTTGCCGTAGCGGTCGGTGAGTTCCTCCCGGACCGCCTTGATGTCGGCCTCGGAGTTGGCGGAGGCGATGGACCGGTACGCCTGCAGGCGCAGCCGCTCGCCGGGCGCGTAGTCGTGCGGGACGTGCGCGTCGACCGGCAGCTCGATCTTGACCTCCAGCGGCGGCTCCTCCTCCACCTGGCCCTCGACCGCGGCCCGGTAGTCGGCCACCGCCTCGCCGACCATGCGGATGTAGAGGTCGAAGCCGACGCCCGCGATGTGCCCGGACTGCTCGCCGCCGAGCAGGTTGCCCGCGCCGCGGATCTCCAGGTCCTTCATCGCCACGTACATGCCCGCGCCCATCTCGGTGTGCTGGGCGATCGTCGCGAGCCGCTCGTGCGCGGTCTCCGTGAGCGGCTTCTCCGGCGGGTACAGGAAGTACGCGTACCCGCGCTCGCGGCCGCGGCCCACCCGGCCGCGAAGCTGGTGCAGCTGGCTCAGGCCGAAGTTGTCGCCACGCTCCACGATCAGGGTGTTGGCGTTGGAGATGTCGATGCCCGACTCGACGATCGTGGTCGACACCAGCACGTCGAACTTCTTCTCCCAGAAGTCCACGACGACCTGCTCCAGGGCCTGCTCCGACATCTGGCCGTGGGCCGTCGCGATCCGCGCCTCGGGCACGATCTCGCGCAGCTTGGCCGCCGCCCGGTCGATGGACTCGACCCGGTTGTGGATGTAGAAGCACTGGCCCTCGCGCAGCAGTTCGCGCCGGATGGCCGCGCCGATCTGCTTCTCCTCGTAGGGGCCGACGAAGGTGAGCACCGGGTGCCGCTCCTCCGGCGGGGTGGTGATCGTCGACATCTCGCGGATGCCGGTCACCGCCATCTCCAGGGTGCGCGGGATCGGGGTCGCGGACATCGTGAGCACGTCGACGTTGGCACGGAGCTTCTTCAGCTGCTCCTTGTGCTCCACGCCGAACCGCTGCTCCTCGTCGACGATGACCAGGCCCAGGTCCTTGAACTTCGTCTCCTGCGAGAAGAGCCGGTGCGTGCCGATCACGAGGTCGACAGAGCCCTCCTTCAGCCCCTCCAGGGTGGCCTTCGACTCCGTCTCGCTCTGGAAGCGCGACAGGGCCTTCACGTTGACCGGGAACTGCGCGTACCGCTCGGAGAAGGTGCCGAAGTGCTGCTGCACGAGGAGGGTCGTGGGCACGAGGACGGCGACCTGCTTGCCGTCCTGGACCGCCTTGAAGGCGGCGCGCACCGCGATCTCGGTCTTGCCGTAGCCGACGTCGCCGCAGATCAGCCGGTCCATCGGAACCGACTTCTCCATGTCCTCCTTGACCTCGGCGATGGTGGTGAGCTGGTCGGGCGTCTCCGCGTACGGGAAGGCGTCCTCCAGTTCGCGCTGCCAGGGGGTGTCCGGCCCGAAGGTGTGGCCGGGGGCCGCCATGCGCGCGCTGTAGAGCTTGATGAGGTCGGCGGCGATCTCCTTGACCGCCTTCTTCGCGCGCGCCTTGGTCTTGGTCCAGTCGGCGCCGCCGAGCCGGTGCAGGGTCGGGGCCTCGCCGCCCACGTACTTGGTGACCTGCTCCAGCTGGTCGGTGGGGATGTAGAGACGGTCGCCGGGCTGCCCGCGCTTGGCCGGCGCGTACTCCACGAGCAGGTACTCGCGGGTGGCGCCCTGGACCGTCCGCTGCACCATCTCGACGTAGCGGCCCACGCCGTGCTGCTCGTGGACGATGTAGTCGCCGGCCTCCAGGGTCAGCGGGTCGATGGTCTTGCGGCGCCGGGTCGGCATCCGGCCGAGGTCCTTGGTGGCGGTGCGCTGGCCGGTCAGGTCGGTCTCGGTCAGCACGGCCAGGCGCAGCACCGGGTCGACGAAGCCGTTGTCGATCGAGCCGCAGGCGACGTGGACCAGGCTCGGCTCCAGGGCGCGCAGTTCCGGCTCCAGGCGGGCCGCGATGCCCTCGCCGCCGAGCACCTCGACGGTACGGGCGGCCGGGCCGTGGCCCTCGGTGAGGTAGACGGTGTGCCAGCCGTCGGCGATCCAGCCCTTGGTGTCGGCCAGCGCCCGGGCGGTGTCGCCGCGGTAGGCCTCCGGGGCGTGCATCCCGAGCTTCAGGGTGTCGCTGCCGCCCGCGGTCTCGTCGGCGGCGAAGGGGGACACGGACCACCACATCATGCCGAGCTCGCGGGCCCGGTCGCGGACGTCGGCGATCCCGCGGAGCGAGGCCGCGCCCACGTCGATGGGTGCCTCGCCGCCGCCCGCGGTGGCCGCCCAGGAGGCCATCAGGAACTCCTGGCTGGTGGCCACGAGGTCGGCGGCCCGGGTCCGGACCCGCTCGGGGTCGCAGACCACGGCCATCGACCCGGCGGGCAGCACGTCGATCAGCAGTTCCATCTCGTCCACGAGGACCGGGGCGAGGGACTCCATGCCCTCCACGGCGATCCCCTCGGCGATCTTGTGCAGCAGCTCGCCGAGCTCGGGATGGGCCTCGGCGAGGGCCGCGGCCCGCTCCCGTACCGCGTCGGTCAGCAGCAGCTCGCGGCAGGGCGGGGCCCACAGTCCGTGCTCGGCGATCTCCAGGGAGCGCTGGTCGGCGACCTTGAAGTAGCGGATCTCCTCGACCTCGTCGCCCCAGAACTCGATGCGCAGCGGGTGTTCCTCGGTGGGCGGGAACACGTCGAGGATGCCGCCGCGCACGGCGAACTCCCCGCGCTTCTCGACGAGCTCGACCCGCGCGTACGCGGCGGCGGCCAGCGCCTCGGTGATCTCCCCGAGGTCGGCGCCGCCGCCCTGCCGCAGGCTGACCGGGACCAGCTCCCCGAGTCCCTTGACCTGCGGCTGGAGCACGGACCGGATGGGCGCGACGAGCACGCTCACCGGCCCCGCGGCCGGGTCGTCCTTGCTCGGGTGCACCAGGCGGCGCAGTACGGCGAGCCGGCGGCCCATGGTGTCGCTGCGCGGGCTGAGGCGCTCGTGCGGGAGGGTCTCCCAGGACGGGTAGTCCACCACTTCGTCCGGCGGCAGCAGGGAGCGCAGCGCGGCGGCCAGGTCCTCGGCCTCGCGCCCGGTGGCGGTGACCGCCAGCACGGTCCGTCCGGTCTGCCGGGCCAGCGCGGCGATCGCGAAGGGACGTGCGGCGGCGGGGCCGACCAGGTCCACGTGCATGCGCTTGCCGTCCCCGGCCGCGGATACCGCCTCGGTGAGGGCGGCATCACGGGTGACGGCGTCGAGCAGTCCGTGCAGGCTCATGAAGAGGCTTTCCGTCCGGTGAAGGTCTGGGGGTGTGAAGGTGCGGGGTGCGGGGCGGGCAACGCGAAGGACCCGACACGTCGCACGGGCCGGGGGTTCCCACCCTACGACGACGCCCCTCGCGCCGCTTTACGATGTTCGTGTTGTGACTGTCCGAGCTCGCCGCGTCGTCTTCCGCCGGGGAGACGACTTCCCCGGAGGAGCACGAGTCCGTGACGAGCGATGCGATAGCCCGCCCGGCGCCGGTGGTACCGGCATCCGAGAAGCCGGACCGGTACGCGTGGGCACCGCCCTGGCTGGTGGCAGCCGGCCTGTTCGTCGTCTACCTCGCCCTGTCCGTCGGGCGGTTCCGGCGGATGGACTGGGCCTCCTGGGACCTGGGGATCTTCGAGCAGGCGATCCGCGCCTACGCGCACCTCCAGGAGCCCGTCGTCGACCTGAAGGGGCCGGGGGCCAACATCCTCGGGGACCACTTCAGCCCGATCATCGCGCTCGTCGCCCCCGTCTACCGGGTCTTCCCGGGGCCCCTGACCCTGCTGGTCGTACAGGCCGCGCTGTTCGCGCTGTCCGCCGTGCCCGTGACCCGGGCGGCCGTGCGGTTCCTCGGCCGGCCCCGCGGGCTCGCCGTCGGCATCGCGTACGGGCTGTCCTGGGGCATCCAGCGGGCCGTGGAGTTCGACTTCCACGAGATCGCCTTCGCCGTGCCCCTGCTGGCCTTCGCCCTGGAGGCGGTGCTCGCCCGGCGCTGGCGGGCCGCGCTGCTGTGGGGGGTGCCCCTGATCCTCGTCAAGGAGGACCTCGGCTTCACCCTCGCCGCACTGGCCGTCGTGGTGGCCTGGCGGGCCAGGGCCACCGACCGGCGGATCACCGTGATCGCGCTCGGCGCCGCCGCCGCGGCCTGCGTCTTCGCCGTCCTTGTGTTCACCGTCGTCATACCGGCCTTCGCCACCGCGGGCTACGGCTACTGGGACAAGATCGACGGCGCGGGTCCGCTCGGCGGCATCGGCACCAAGCTGACCACCCTGGCCTGGGTGCTGATCCCCACCTCCGGGCTGCTCGCCCTGCGCTCGCCGCTGCTCCTGGTCGCCGCGCCCACCCTCGGCTGGCGGTTCCTGTCGGGGGACGACCACTACTGGTCCACCGACTGGCACTACAGCGCCGTGCTGATGCCGGTCGTGACGCTCGCCCTCGTCGATGCCATCGACACCGTCCGGCGCAGCGAGCGGCCCTGGCTGCGCTCGTACGCCCTCCAGCTGCCGACCGCCGTGCTCGCCGCCGCCCTCGCCCTGAGCGCGACCGCCATGCCGACGGCCAAGCTCGCGGAGGCCCGTACGTACGAGAAGCCCGAGCGGGTCACGGCCATCGAGGAGCTCCTGGACCGGATCCCCGACGGGGCGACCGTGGAGGCGGACACCACCCCGCTGACCCGGCTGACCTCCCGCTGCCGTGTCCTGTGGATCGGCGGCAGCAAGGGCGTGGTCCCCGACTGGATCACCATCGACAACTCCTCCAAGTGGGCCGGCGAGGACCCGACCGGGTACGCCCGCCAGCTCCACCCCGGTGAGCAGTTCACCCTGGTGGGTGAGGCGGCCGGCATCGTCCTGATGCAGCGGGGGTGAACCGCCCTCCGGAGCGCGCCCGGAGCGCCTCCGGAACGCCCTCGGAAACGACGCCGGAAACGACGCCGGTCCGGAACCCGAAGGTCCCGGACCGGCGTTCCCCCGAACGATCGTGAGCGGTTACTCGCTCGCGATCGCGTTCAGAACGTTCATCCGCCCTGCCCGGAAGGCCGGGACCAGTGCGGCGAACAGGCCCACGAAGGCCGAGGCGGCGAACACCCCGAGGATCGTCGGCCACGGGATCTCCAGCACCTTCAGGCCCTGGAGCGCCAGCAGCTGCTGTGCGCCGATCCCCCAGCCCATGCCCAGCCCGAGGCCGAGCAGGGCGCCGAAGAGGGCGATGACCACCGACTCCAGGCGGATCATGCGGCGCAGCTGGCGGCGGGAGAGGCCGATGGCGCGCATCAGGCCGATCTCGCGGGTCCGCTCGACCACCGACAGGGCCAGGGTGTTCACGACGCCCAGGACCGCGACGATGATCGCGAGGCCGAGGAGCCCGTAGACCATGTTCAGCAGCTGGCCGACCTGGTCCTTGAGGGACTGCTTGTAGTCGGCCTGGTTGAGCACCTTGTACTGCGGGGATTCGGCCAGGGCCGCCTTGACCGCCTGGTACGCGGCGGCGTCGGACTGCCCGTCCTGCGCGCTGGCCAGCAGCATGAAGGGGAGCGGCAGCTTGTCGGCCGGGACGTTCGCCCGGGCGACCTCGGTGCTGATGTACTTCGCGCCCTTGTCGAGGTTGCCGTCGTCGTTGGTGATGGCGGCGACCTTCAGGCTGACGGTGTTGCCGCCGACGAAGGCGACCTTCATCGTGTCGCCGACCTTCACACCGTGCTCGGTGGCGTAGAGCGAGCCGACCGACATGGCCCCGGAGGCGTAGGCCTCCTTGTGCTCGCCGGCGATCATCTTGCGCCGCACGTCGTCGGCGTACGTCGGGTCGGTGACGCTCAGTGCGAAGGTGTCCGCCGAGCCGTCCGGGGCGGTGACCGCGGCCTCGACCTGCCGGTAGGCGGTGACGTGGTCCAGGCCCCCGGTGGAGCGCAGCGCCTGCTCGGCCTGCGGCATCACCGGCTGGCCGGTCTGCGACTGGACGATGAAGTCCGCGCCGACCGACTTGTCGAGCTCCTCGGTCGCGGAGGCCACCATCGAGGAGCCGACCACCGACAGGCAGGCGACCAGCGCGAGGCCGATCATCAGCGCGGCGGCGGTGGCACCGGTGCGGCGCGGGTTGCGCAGGGCGTTGCGCTCGGCGAGCCGGCCGACGGACCCGAAGGGCCGCAGCACCACGCCGGAGAGCACCCGGACCACGCCCGCGGCGAGCAGCGGGCCGATCACGATGAAGCCGATGAGGGTGAGGACGACGCCCAGGCCCAGCCAGAGCGATCCGGGTCCGGCCTTCTCGGCGGCCGTGGCGAGGTAGAGCGCGGCGCCGCCGATGCCGGTGAGGACCAGGCCGAGGACGGCGCGGACGACGCCGGCCTTCTTGTCGCCCGGGGTACCGGACTCGCGCAGCGCGGCCATCGGGGAGACCTTGCCGGCCCGGCGGGCCGGGACGAAGGCGGAGATGACGGTCACGATGACGCCGAGGACGATGCCGATGACCGGGGTGGTCCAGGCGATGGTCAGGTCGTCGGTGGACAGGTGCATGCCCATGGAGCCCATGAGCTTCATCAGGCCGATCGCCAGGCCCACGCCGGCGCCGACACCCAGGACCGAGCCGACGATCCCGAGAAGGAAGGCCTCCAGGACCACGGACTTCAGGACCTGCCCGCTGTCGGCGCCGATGGCGCGCATCAGGCCGATCTCGCGGGTGCGCTGGGCGACCAGCATCGAGAAGGTGTTGAAGATCAGGAAGATGCCGACGAGGAAGGCGATCCCGGCGAAGCCGAGCATCACGTACTTCATGACGTCGAGGAAGGAGCCGACGTCCTTGCGGTTGGCGTCCGCGGCTTCCTTGGCGGTCTGCAGCTTGTACGTGTCCGCGCCGACGGCCGTGGCGATGTTCTGCTTGAGCTGCTCGTCGCTCACCCCGTCCTTGGCGGTGACGTTGACGTGCGTGAAGGAGCCGGGGGCGCCGAGCAGCGCCTGCTGCGAGGTGGCGGTGTCGAAGTAGACGATCGCCGCACCCGGGTTGGTCACGGTGAAGGTGGCGATACCGCTGATCCTGGCGCGGATGTCGCCGGTGATGGCGATGGTGCGCAGTTCGTCACCGAGCTTCAGGTGGTGCTTCTCGGCGGTGTCGGCGTCGACCATCACCTCGGTCGGACCGCGCGGTGCGTTGCCCGAGGTGATCTTCATGGACTTGAGCTCGTTGTCGCTCCAGTTGCCCGCGATGGTCGGGGCGCCGGTGGTCGAGCCCATGTTCTCGTTCTTGGAGTTGACCACCGTGACGGACATCGACACGACGCCGCCCTCGGCGCTCTTGACGCCCTCGGCCTTGCGGACCTGCTCGACGGCCGAGCCGGACAGGATCTCGGGGCGGCCGCGTTCGGGGGTCTCGTCCCCTTCCGCGGCCTCCTTCGGGCTGACGGTCACGTCGGAGCTGGTGACGGCGAACAGCTTGTCGAAGGTGGTGTTCATGGTGTCGGTGAACACCAGGGTGCCGCAGACGAAGGCGACGGAGAGCAGGACGGCGACGGCGGAGAGCGCCATCCGCCCCTTGTGGGCGACGAAGTTGCGCCGCGAGGTCTTCAGGACGGTGCTCATGAGGTCCGCCCGCGCGCGTCGAAGTCCTTCATGCGGTCCAGGACCTGGTCGGCGGTGGGCCCGTACATCTCGTCGACGATCCGGCCGTCGGCGAGGAAGATGACGCGGTCCGCGTAGGAGGCGGCCACCGGGTCGTGCGTGACCATGACAATCGTCTGGCCGAGCTCGTCCACCGAGCGGCGCAGGAAGCCGAGGACCTCGGCGCCCGCCCTGGAGTCCAGGTTTCCGGTCGGCTCGTCGCCGAAGATGATCTGCGGGCGGGCGGCGAGGGCGCGGGCGACCGCCACGCGCTGCTGCTGGCCGCCGGACAGCTCGGTCGGGCGGTGCTTGAGGCGGCCGGCGAGACCGACCGTCTCCACGACCCGGTTCAGCCACTCCGCGTCGGGCTTGCGGCCCGCGATGTCCATGGGGAGCGTGATGTTCTCCAGGGCGTTGAGCGTGGGCAGCAGGTTGAAGGCCTGGAAGATGAAGCCGATCCGGTCGCGGCGCAGCTGCGTGAGCTTCTTGTCCTTCAGCCCGGTGATCTCGGTGTCGTCCAGGTGGATCTGGCCGCTGGTCACCGTGTCGAGACCGGCGAGGCAGTGCATCAGCGTGGACTTGCCGGAGCCGGAGGGTCCCATGATCGCGGTGAACTGGCCGCTCATGATGTCGACGTCCACGTCGTCGAGGGCGACGACACGCGTCTCCCCGGAGCCGTAGGCCTTGACGACCTTGCGTGCCCGGGCCGCGACGGCTGCATGCCCTCCAGTGCCCCCGTGCCTGGTTTCGGTCATAGCCGTTGTCACGGTCTTTCTCCTTCTTCGAATGCGTGCGTCCGATGTGCGCGTCGCCGTCATGAAGTCTCCGCCGGACGGAGTCGCGGCGCGCTGGTGCCCATCGCCGTATCCGCCCGGGGGTTAACCCCACCCCTCGGCTCCTGCTGCGTGGGTTCCAGTCAAGGGGACATCGGGCCACCCCACCTCCTCCGCCGGGAGGAACGGCCCCTGGCCCGTTGTGCGGAGGGACCCCTAGGGGATCTGCATCCTTCGGCCTACGCGACCCCGGGGGATACCGCCGGGCACGCGGCGGTGAGATGGTGTTCCCCGCAGTTACGTGCAGGGGGAAGGAATCTCGGTGGCATCGGCGGAGGGCACCGGCGCGAGTCCGGACGGCATACCCGCGGGGCGTCCGGACCACACGTCCGGAGCAGGGGTTTCGGCCCAGGACGGAACCGGCGGCGCACCCCCGGAGAAGCCCGCCGCGCGTCCCGCGGCCCCGGTCGTCGCCTCGCTGATGCTCGGCATGGCCCTCGTCGCCCTCGACAGCACCGTCGTCGCCACCGCCGTCCCGCAGATCGTGGGAGACCTCGGCGGGTTCTCCGTCTTCTCCTGGCTCTTCTCCGGCTACCTGCTCGCGGTGACCGTCACCCTGCCCGTCTACGGAAAGCTCTCCGACACCTTCGGCCGCAAGCCCGTCCTGCTCTTCGGCATCGGCCTCTTCCTCGTCGGCTCGCTGTTGTGCGCGTCCGCCTGGAACATGGCCGCCCTGATCGCCTTCCGCCTGGTCCAGGGCCTGGGCGGCGGCGCCCTCCAGGGCACCATCCAGACCCTGGCCGCCGACCTGTACCCGCTGGCCGAACGGCCGCGGATCCAGGCCCGGATGTCCAGCGTCTGGGCCACCTCGGCCGTGGCCGGCCCGGCGCTCGGCGGACTGCTCGCCTCGTACGCGCACTGGCGCTGGATCTTCCTGATCAACCTGCCGCTGGCCGGCCTCGCCCTGTGGATGATCGCCCGTCACCTGAAGGAGCCGGTACGGTCGCCCGGGCGCCGGGGGCCCGTCGACTGGGCGGGGGCACTGGGCGTCTTCGCCTGCGGCGGGCTGCTGCTCTTCGCGCTCGTCCAGGGCGGGGTCGCCTGGCCCTGGCTGTCCGCGCCCTCGCTGGGCCTGCTGGGCGCGAGCGCGGTGCTGGCCGCCGTCGTGGTCCGGGTGGAACGCCGGGCCGAGGAACCGATCCTGCCCGGCTGGGTGTGGCGCCGGCGCACCATCGCCGCCGTCAACCTGGCCCTGGGTGCGCTCGGCCTGCTGATGGTCGCGCCCATGGTGTTCATGCCGACCTACGCGCAGTCCGTGCTCGGCCTCGGCCCCGTCGGCGCCGGGCTGGTCATGTCGGTGATGACCCTGAGCTGGCCCGTCTCCGCCGCCTGCAGCCAGCACGTCTACCGGCGCATCGGCTTCCGGAACACCGCGGCCGTCGGGATCGGCCTGGCCGCGCTGATCCTCTACTCCTTCACCCTGCTCCCCTACCCCGCCCGGCCCTGGCAGCCCGCACTGATCATGCTGCTGCTGGGCGGCGCCCTCGGCCTCTTCCAGCTCCCGCTGATCGTCGGGGTCCAGTCCACCGTGGGCTGGGCCGAGCGCGGGACCACCACGGCCTCGGTGCTGTTCTGCCGGCAGGTCGGCCAGAGCGTGGGCGCCGCGCTGCTCGCCGCCGTCGCCAACGCCACCATCGCCGCCCGCCTCGCGGAGGCACCCGTGCCCGGCCTCCCGGAGCACCTGGACGACGTGGCCGAGGCACTGGAACGGCCCGAGCTGCTCCCCGGCGCCGCCGCCGACTACCTGCGCGAGGCCGTTGCCCTCGCCGTGGAGCACATCTTCCTCGGCGCGACGGCGGCCGCCGTCGCCGCGCTGCTGGTCCTGCTGCTGGTGGCCCCGCGCCGGTTCCCCGTACTGCCCGACCCGGGCCGTGAGTAGCGGGAGCGGGCGGAGAACGGAGGGTCGGCTTGTCATGGCCGGGCCAGTAAGTGACCCTCGTGGCAGGACCGTATCCGGGGGGACCACACCATGGCATCCGCACTCTGCGCACTCGCATTACTGGCCGCGCTGGCCGGCCCGCTCTGCCTGCGGCTCCGCCGCCGTCCGGGCTTCGTCACCGGCCGCGACGGGCGCCTGTCCACCTCGACGGCGCTCGCCCTCGCCTGGACGGTGATCCTGCTCTGGCTGCTGCTGGCGATCCTCGGCCACGGGCTCACCGCGGGCGGCGGGGTCGCGTACTTCCGGGGCGCCGACGGCCCGCTGTCCACCCTGACCACGGTGTACCTGCCGCTGCTCGGCGGCCCGTACGTGGCCCTGATCGCGGCGAAGGCCGTCGTCGGCCTGCGCGTGGAACACGGCACCCTGGCCAAGCCGGCCGCCAGGCCGACCGCATCCGGCCGCCGGCCCCTGCGGGAGCTGATCGCGAACGACAGCGGGCGCACCGACCTGGTGGACCTCCAGTACGTCGCGCTCAGCGCGGTCACGATGCTGTACGTGGTGCTGTTCTTCCTCTCGGACGTGGGCGGCGGACTCCCGCGCCTGCCCGCCGAGATGTGGGCCCTGACGGGCGCCCCGGCGGGCGCGTACCTGGTCAACAAGCTGGCCGTGCGCGCGAACCCGGTGATCACGCACGTCTCGCTGGAGGACGGCCGGCTGACGGTCGAGGGCGGCGGCTTCGCCCCGGGCCCGGCCGGCCCCCCGACCCTCCTCACCGTCGACGACATCCCCCTCCCGGCCGGGACCGACCCCCTCACGGGCGCCCTGACCGCCACCCTCGATCCCCCGAGGACACCTCCGTTCACGGTGGTCGTCACGGCCCGGGGCCTGCGCAGCGACCCGTACCGCTACGAGTCCCCCTCGAAGCCGGCCGTCCCGGCCCAGCAGCAGCCGGCGGGCTGACCTCCCGCCAGGCCGTCTCTTTCGGATCCTGCCGGGCCCGCGACGCCCGGCACCGCACCTCGCCGCGTTGTCGGGCCCGCCCCGGTACGTCCAGTACAAGGACGACCCTCCGCCTTGCGAGGCTTCCCCTCGGCCCTGCGGGCCTGGGGAGACCCCATGGCGCCGGACGCCGCGGGCTCGGCCGACAAGATTCGAAAGAGACCGCCTAAGCCGGGGTGTCGCCCTTGTGGCGGGCGTAGTACCGGGCCACCCGGGCGCGGTTGCCGCAGACCGACGCCACGCACCAGCGGCGCCGGGGGTGCGCCGGCAGGAAGAGCAGGACGCAGTCGTGCGCCTCGCACTCACGCACCTGCCCCACCCGCGGGTCCGTCAGGAGCTCCGCGACCGCCTCGGCCAGCTCCGCGGCGAGCCGACGGGCCGGCTCGCCGCCGCGGTGCGCGGCGGCGACCGTCCCGCCCTCCTCGGTCCAGGCCAGCACGCGGTACGAGGGCGCCGCGGCCAGGGCCTCGTTCAGGACGCGCAGCACCCCGGCCGGGGGCCCCTCACCGCGCCGCACGGCGTCGAGCGCCGGGCGCGCGGCCTCCCGTACGGCCCGCACGGCGGCCACCTCCGCCGTGCCCACCGCGGCGACCGGGGTCAGCCGCCCCGCCTGCGCGGCCAGCCAGGCCGCGAGCCCGGCCGGGTCGGCGACGAGGTCGCCCGTGGCGGCCTCCGTGTTGAGGAGGTCCAGCGCGAGGGGCTCACCGGTGAGCGGAAAGGTCACTGTCACCAGCCTAATGCTACTCCAAGGCCTTGACCCATTAGCGATCACCGGCAAGACTAATGGAAACAAGGACGCAGGAGGCATGTGATGACCACGGCTCGCCGCACCATTCCCACCATCCGGCACCGCACCGTCGACGTGGACGGAGTCGGCGTCGCCTACCGCGAGAGCGGCCCCGCCGACGGACCCGTACTCCTGCTCCTGCACGGCTTCCCCACCGCCTCCCACCAGTTCGCCCGCCTGATGGACGCGCTCGGCGGCACCCCGTACCGACTGATCGCCCCCGACTACCCCGGCTTCGGCCGCACCGAGACCCCGGCCGGGTTCACGTACACCTTCGACCGGCTCGCCGACATCGTGGAGGGCTTCACCGAGGCCCTCGGCCTGGACCGCTTCGCCCTGTACGTCTTCGACTTCGGCGCCCCGGTCGGGCTGCGGCTCGCCACGCGCCGCCCGGAGCGGGTGACCGGCCTGATCGTCCAGAACGGCAACGCCTACGAGGAGGGCCTCTCGGACGCGGCCCGCGAGTTCGCCAGCCTCCGGCGCGAGGTCCCCGGCAACGAGGAGCGCGTCCGCGGCCTCTTCACCCTGGAGGGCACCCGCTTCCAGTACGAGACCGGGGTCGCCGACCCCGACCTGCTCTCCCCCGACAGCTGGACCCTCGACCTGCACCACCTGGGCCTGCCGGGCCGCGCGGACGCCCAGGCCGACCTGGCCTTCGACTACGCCTCGAACTTCGCCCACTACCCCGTCTGGCAGGGGTGGCTGCGCTCCGCCCGGATCCCGGTGCTGGTGGTGTGGGGAGCGGGCGACCCCTTCTTCACCCCGGCGGGCGCGAAGGCCTACCTCCGCGACGCCCCGGACGCCGAGGTCCACATCTTCGAGGGCGCGGGCCACTTCGCCCTGGAGACCCACCTGCCGCAGATCGCCCCGCTGATCGAGGACTTCCTCAGCGGTCAGGGCGAGCAGGGATCGGGCGTGCGGTCACGTACTGAGTCCGTAACGGTCCCTCGGAATCGACTCGCCGATGCTCCCTCCAGGGAATGAACGGAGCGATCGACCAGTCCACTCGCACACGGGGGCCACCTTGCGCACCAGTTGGAGAACCTACGCACTCGGAGCCGCGACCCTCGCCGCGCTCCTCTCGTCCACGGCCTGCAACCCGGGCATCGCGGACACCAAGAACCCCACAACCTCCAGCCCTTCAGCGGCCGGCACGAACAGCCCCACGCAAGGCTCGACCACGGGCACGGCCACGGCCACGGCCACGGCCACGGTGGCGTGCAACGACAACGACCTCAGCATCGCCACATCGGTCTGGCGTCAGGACTCGGGCCAGCACCTGCTCATCACGGCCACCAACTTCACCGACAAGACCTGCACCCTCTACCACTACCCGTACATCGGTTTCGGCGCCGTCATCGACGGCCCCATCGATGCGATGGGGCCCGCGCCGCAGGCAGTCGCCACGATCGGGCCGAAGGAGAAGGCGTACGCGGGCCTGTTCCTCTTCCGGGGGAGCGAGCCGACGGTCTCCGTCGACGCGGTGTCCATCGGCTACCAGGACCGCGCCCTCAACAGCAACAGGGAGTCCTCGATGCTGGACGTCGCCCTGTCCAAGGAGATCGGCTCCCTCAACGTCGGAACCAACGCCCGGGTCACCTACTGGAACCGCGACGTCCGCGCGATCGAGGACTTCCTCTTCAGGTCGGGCACCCCCTAGGACGGGGACGGGGTGAGGTGTCGGCCGGGACGTAGAACGTGATGTGCCGGCGCGGCATGAGCCCGTACGGACCGCTCCGCCCAGGGCGCCATGAATCATGCAGTCCCGGACGACACCCCACCCCGGCCCCGGCCCCGGCAGAACCCCCGCCGCGCCACGGCAGCAGGGAACCCGCACAGCACCGGCACCGGCCCCGGGCCCGGGCCCGGGCCCGGGCCCGCAAGATCCGAAAGAGACGGCCTAGCCCTCCGCAGGAGCCCGCCCCGTCAAGGCCGCCAGACTGGACCGGACATGGTTCATGTGCGCCCGCAACTCCTCCGCCGCCTCCCCGTGCTCCCGCAGGAGCCTCCGCGTCTCGCGCCCGATCCGCTCCTCCGCCACCCGCGCCCCCGCGACCAGCTCCGCGGCCCGCGCCTCCGCGTCCTCCTGCCCGTGCCGCGCCGACTCCTCGGCCTCCGCGAAGCCCCGCCGCGCCTCCGCCGACCGCGCCTCGGCGTACCGCTCCAGCTCCGCATGGCGCGCGTCCACTTCGGCCTCGCGCGCCACCAGCTCCCGCTCGGCCGCCTCCCAGCGCTCCGCCTGCTCCTGCTCGCGCTCCGCCAGCTCCGCGTCCGCCCGCCGCCGCGTCTCCGCCAGCGCGGCCACCGCCTGAGCCCGCCACTGCTCCGCGTCCTCCCGCGCCGACGCCCGTACGTCGTCCGCCTCGCGCTGCGCCCGCAACAGCCCCTGCCGGGCCCGTACCTCCGTCTGCTCGCGCACCGCCTCCGCGTCGCCCCGGGCGAGCTCCGCGACCCGGTCGGCATGCGCCTCGGCCGCGCCGAGCGTCGCCGAGGCGTCCACCCGCGCGTCCGTCCGTACGGCGTCCCCCTCCTCCTCCGCGAGCAGCAGGATCCGGCGGGCGCGCTCGCTCAGTTCGTCGTACGTCTGCGGAGCGAGCGCGGAGACCGCCTCCCGCAGCCGCGCCGCCTCCGCCTCCATCTGCTTGGCCAGGACCGTCAGCCGTGCCACCCGCTCCCAGGCCTCGTCCCGGCTCCCGGAGAGCCGGGCGAGATACCGGTCGACCTCTTCCATGCGGTAGCCGCGACCGCGCACGGTCGCAATGGGTGCACTCATCCTGGATGCGCCTCTCTCGCGGGGATTCCCGTCAAGGATGCGTCATTTGCTCCCGGAAGCCCGAATGGCCGGGCCGAGACCCTGTTCGAAGGTCCCGACCCGGCCATCCAATCGATCATCCGATCAACCGATCAGAGCAATCCGTCCCACATCTGCTCCAGCAGCACCGACCACCAGCTCTCCGGCGAGGACAGCGCCGCGCTGTCGAGCCCCGCCAGGTTCGCCTGGAAATCGACCGTCCAGCGGCCCGCCTGCTCCGGCGTCAGATGCTGGCGCAGCCGCCACATGTGACCCAGCATCGCGAGGGACCGTACGAACTGCGGCAGGCTCGAATTCACGAACTGCGGCGGCACCGGAGCACCCCCGGGACCGCCCTCCACCGGCACCGCGACGATGTGCGCCGTGCCGTACTGGACGCACAGCGCCTTGCCGAAGTCGCTGCCGATGACCAGGTACGAGCCCGCGTCCGAGGCGGGCTGCACCTGCCGCTGCTGAGCCAGCTCGGCCAGCGTCGGCACCGGCTGGCCCGGCACGGCCTGCGCCCAGAAGAACGGCCCGAAATCGACCGGCAGACCCGACCACATCAGTGTCTGCGCCACGATCTCCGGCACACCCTGACGGGACACGGCCCGCTGGTCGAAGCGGAACACGCCCTGCGGTCCGAAAGCGGCCGTCAGCTCCTGCCCGATCGCCTCCAGCGGGATCGCCGGCTGGAGCGGAACCTGCGGCAGCGGCGCCCGTACCGGCGCGGGGCGCGCCGGACCGTCCGCCACCTGGTGCAGCTCGCCCTGGTGCGTGAGCAGGTGCCGCATGCCCTGCTGACGGCCCGCGTGGTCCTTGCCGTACGGGGCCACGCTCGTGATCCGCACCTGCGGCCAGGTCTCCCGGATCATCCGGGCGCAGTAACCGCCGGGCAGTTCGCAGGACTCCAGCTCGGTGTGCAGTTCCAGCACCTGCTGCGGCGGCACGTTCATGGCGCGCAGCTCGTAGAGGATCTGCCACTCCGGGTGCGGGGTGCCGGGCGCCGAGCGGCGGATGAGCTGCTGCTCGGAGCCGTCGGGCGCGCGGTAGCGGAGCACGGCCTGGTAGCCGGGGCCGACGGTGGGCGCCCCGGTCGGGGCCGGGGGCTGCGCACCGGGTCCGACGGGCGCACCCGGCGGCGGGCCGGGCGGACCGGGCGGCTGCGGAACACCGGGGCCGGCCAGCATCGTCGCGGCGTGGTCGAGCCCACCACCGGGCGCCCCCGGCGCACCGGGAGCACCGGGCGGCTGCGGTACGCCGGGACCCGCGAGCATGGTGGCGGCGTGATGGGCCCCGCCCCCGGGAACACCGGGCGGACCGGGCGGCGTCGGCGGCTGACCCGCACCCGGAGCACCGGGCGGGCCGGGCGGCGCCGGCGGCTGGCCGGTGACGGCCGGACCGGCAAGCATCGTCGCGGCATGGTCGATCCCCCGGCCCTGCGACCCCGGAGCCCCCGGCGGACCGGGCGGCGCCGGCGGCTGACCCGCACCCGGAGCACCGGGCGGGCCGGGCGGCGCCGGCGGCTGGCCGGTGACGGCCGGACCGGCAAGCATGGTCGCGGCATGGTCGATGCCCCGGCCCTGCGACCCCGGAGCGCCCGGCGGACCGGGCGGCTGCGGAACGCCCGGGCCGGCCAGCATCGTCGCGGCATGGTCGAGCCCACCACCGGGCGCACCCGGCGCACCGGGAGCCGCGGGCGGACCCGGCGGCGTCGACGGCCGGGAGACCTGGGCCTTGCTGGTCGGCGCGTCCGCGATGTCGCTCGCCGCGGAACGGTTCGCCGAACCGCCCGCCGAGCCGCCCGCGGAAGCACCGTCCGGCGCCCCCAGTGCGGGCACGATCGCGGTCCTCGGCAGCTGGCTGCCGCCCGCCATCAGCGTGGTCTTCGCCTCAGGGGCCACCCCGGACGACGGCGCGTCCTCCAGGTCCGACCCGGACAGCGGCGGCGCGAACACGGTCGCGGGCAGCGGCACGGACGCGTCGTCCGCACCGGAGTTCACATCGGTACCCGCCCAGGGCGTGGCACCGGTCGGCACCGCGGCCGGCACCCCGTCGTTGGCCGTGGGCTCGTACGGGATCTCGCCCCCGCGCCGCAGCGGCACGGCCTCGACGGGCGCCGGTACGGGCGCGGGCCCGGCCGGGGCCGCGGCGTCGGCGGGCGCCGCCGGGCCGGAAGCCGCGGCGGCCGGGGCCTGGGCCACCGGCTCGGGAGCCGGCGTCGGAGCCGACCTCGGCGCGATCCCCGCCCGGTCCGCGGCCTCCTGCAGCCACTCCGGCGGGCTGAGCATGAACGAGGTCTGCTCGGAGTCGATCCGCGGTTGCGGGACCGAAGCCTCCGAAGCAGCCGCGGGCACGGCCCCGTACTCCTCCTCGTACCGGCGGATCACCTCACCCACCGGCAGTCCCGGCCACAGCGTCACCTCCCCGCTGTCCCGCGCGATGACCAGCCGCTGCCGCCCACCACCGGACACGGGACCGGCCGCGCGATCCTCCGCCCACACCACGAACCCGAGCCCGAACTCCCGTACGCGCACCTCTCGGTGCTGGTACGCGGGCACGTCGCCGTTGATCCACTCCTCGGCGCGCTCCTGCGCCTGCGCAAACGTCACCATCGCGCGCTCACCCCTCCACCGGTGCCGAACCCGACACCGGAACCGAACGTGCGAATCCGCCGTCCACCATCAGACCGGCCACCGTCTCCAGCTCCGGAGGGTTACCCGCCAGCCGCTCCAGAAAGGCGTCGAAATCAGCACCGCACGGCAGCAACAACCGCTCCACGCGCTCCTGGACCGACCAGCCGTCCCGGTCGCGGGCATCGTCGTACGGGGAGAACCACACCGAGCCGATGCCCTCGCCCTTGACCTTCAGCGCGATCAGCCCGCCCTGGGCGAAGGCCACGCACAGGTAGTCCTTCGTGAGGTGGTCGCGCAGACACTTGTTGACGTACACGAGGTCGTTGATCGCCGCCTCCTCGCGCACCGTGAAGAACGGCTGGTCCACCAGCAGACCGAGGTCCACGTCCAGGCCCGCCCCGGCCGGTGCGCAGCCGCCCGCGGCCTTCAGGAACGAGCGGTACGCCTCCGGCAGCCGGTAGCCGAGGTCCTCCTCGACGCCCTGGACCTGCTCCTCTGCGACCGACACCACGGACTTCGGCAGTCCCAGGTGCACCGGGCGCACCTCCTGCAACGGCCGCGTACCGCGCTTGTCGTGGTCCACCGGAGCCGTCGTCAGGCCCGCGTGATGCCGCAGCAGGGCCTTCACCTCGACCGGGACCAGCTCCATGCGCCGCGAACCGGACACGTGGTGCCAGGTCCAGCCGTGCGGGGTCGCCACCGGCCCGACCGTGTCCCACAGCTCGTGCCCGGCGGCCTTCATCGCCGCGTTCGCGGACACGTAGTCCGTCAGCCGCAGCTCGTCCACGCCGAAGCCCTCCGGCGGTTCGGCGATCTCCACGGCCGCGCGCGCGTAGGCGGAGAAGTCCGGATGCCCATTGCCGTCCATCCGCACCCCGTGGGGATGCCGAGCGGCCCGGACCGGGTCCGGGAAGTGCACGACCTGCCCCGAGTAAGCGGCGTTGGGTGGCGCGGCCTGCTGCCCGAGCCGACCTGTCGTCATGGCGGTAGCCCCCTGCTGGATCTGGCTGGTTCACCACAGCCTATGCGCTGGGGCAAGAGCCTCACCCTCGGCCGACCGGCGCACCCGCCCGAGGGCCAGGAACATCCGAATTGATACGAATATTCGACCCCACTTCCGCATGACAGGTGACGTTTGACAGGCTGTCCCCGCAGCACGGGGGCGTGCGCGACAGCGGTCACCACCGCCGCCACGGGAGGGAAAAGCGCGACCATGCACAACACGGCAACACGCACAGATTCCGGCGACACCGCGCCGGGTGCACCCGGCGCACCCGGCGTGCCCGGCCCGGCCGGCGAGGCCGCCGGTCCCGCCGGCGACCCCCGCCTGCGCTGGAGCAGTACGGACGGCCGCCCCGCCGTGCCCGTCCTGCGGTTCCGCCGGGACGGCATCCTCCCCACCGTCGCCGCCGCCCTCTCCGTACGCGGCGAGACCCTCACCGGCACCGCCGGCAAGGCCGATCAGCCGCCCGTGCTCCACCCGCTCGTCCAGGACTTCCTGGACACCCTCACCAGCGGCCAGCGCGAACGCTTCACCGGCCGGTGTCCGGAGGCGATCCTGCTCTCCCGCCACCTCACGGCCGTCGAGGGCGCCCGCTCCCGGCGCGCCTCCCGCAAACCCCTCTCGCCGAGCGAGGCCCGCCGCTCCCTCAAGCACGCGAAGATCACCGCACGCCGCATCCGCGAGGACGGCGACCCCCTCCACGGCAGCTACGCCCCTCCCTGCCGCTCCTGCGACGCCCTCCTCGCCCACTTCGGCGTACGCTCCGTCGACCTCACCCCAGCCGAGTAGCCATGACCACCGCATCCGCCTCGTACGACCGCTCCTCGGCCACCCGCTTCCCGGCCGCTGTGGACTCCGCCCTGCGCACCGCCGGCTGGGAGCCGGGCCGCTGGGACATCAAGCAGGCCGAGTACTGGGCCGACGCCCTCCGGGACCACACCACGCCCGCCGGACACCGGCACGCCGTCTTCCCCGCCGCCGTCGAGGCGTGGGCCGAATTCGGCGGCCTGACGGTCACCGCGCCGGGCGCGGGCCGCCAGATCGCCCCGACGCCGGTCCGGATCGACCCGCTCACCGGACTCCACCTCGCGCGCACCTTCGCCGACCTCGGCCGGGCCCTCTCGACCCAGCTCTGCCCCCTGGGCGTCGAGGCCGACGGCGGCTCCCACCTCGCGCTCGACCGCGAGGGCCGCGTCTACGGCATCGACCACACCGGCGACTGGTACCTCGGCCCCACGGTCGACGAAGCCCTCACCCTCCTCCTGACGGGCCTCCAGCCGACCCGCCTGACCACCTAGCTCCCGCCGGGGTTGCCGACTCCGAGGCTCTGCCCCAGACCCCGCGCCTCAACCGCCGGCGGGGCCGGGCGCTGTGGGGCGGTGCCCCGCCGGAGTGTCTCCTCGGCTCGCGCGGTGCGGCATGTCGCGGTTGTGCCCGGTGGTGCGCGCTCGTCCTGCGGGGACACTCCGCCGTGTCCCCGCCCCATGGCGTGCTCCGACAGTGCCCCGAAGCCGCCCCGACGCGTGGGGAGCGGGGACGGGGAGGGGTGTCCCCGCAGGACGAGCGCGCGACCGCCGGGTACTGCCGAGATGGCCCGCACGCGCCGAGCCGAGGAGACACCCCTCCACGGCCCCGCGCACCGGCCCGCACCGGCCCGCACCGCGCCCGGATCCCGGCCCGCAGGACGACTCGGACCCGCCCGCCCCGCCGAGGGAAGGACGCCGACGGCCCGGCTAGGCCGTCGGGAGTACCGCCGACACCCGGAAGCCCCCCGCGTCCGTCGGCCCGGACACGAACACCCCGCCCAGCGCCAGCACCCGCTCCCGCATCCCGACCAGCCCGTTCCCCCCGCTGGGAAGCCCCGGCTCGGTGGCCTTCCCGTCGCACGGGCCGTTCTCCACCTGCATGGCGATCTCCCCCGACCGGTGCGCGAGGCGCACCACGACCCGCGCGCCCGGGGCGTGCTTGTGGCAGTTGGTGAGCGCCTCCTGCACCACGCGGTACGCGGTCTGCTCGATCTCCGCCGCGTACCCCGCCCCCTCGCCGTGCACCAGCATCTCCACCGTCATCCCGGCCGCCCGCGACTGCCCGACCAGCACCTCCAGCGCGTCGAGCGAGGGCCCGTCCTCCGCACCCCCCACGAACGCCACCGCCGCGACGGCCACGGCCGGCACGGGATCCACCACCGCCGGCTTGGGCGCCGCCCGGAGCACGCCGAGCATCTCCCGCAGCTCCGTCAAAGCCTGCCGCCCCATGTCCCCCACCAGCGCCGCGTTCTTCGCGGCCCGCGCCGGGTCCTTGACCGCCACCGCCTCCAGCGCGGCCGCGTGCACCACCATCAGCGACACCCGGTGGGCCACCACGTCGTGCATCTCCCGCGCGATCCGGGTGCGCTCCTCCGTACGGGCCCACTCGGCCCGCTCCTCCGCCCGGTCCGCCAGCAGCGACAGCTCCCGCTCCAGCGAGTCCGCGCGCTCCTGCAGGCTTTCCATCAGCCGGCGCCGGGCCCCGATGTAGAGCCCGAACAGCACCGGCGGCACGGTCAGCGCCACCGCGACGAACGCGGACAGCACGACCACGAGCGTGGTGTCGGCCTCCACGTCCCCCCGGGTGCGCAGGTACATCACGACGAAGGTCGCCGCCAGCGACATCGAGGCCAGCGTGGCCGTGATCCGGCGGGGCACCTCGGAGGAGGCCAGCGTGTACATCCCGACCACCGCGAGCAGGAACCCCATCGCGGCCGGCGACACGGCGATCCCCACGAGCACCACGGCGATCGGCCACCGCCGCCGCAGTACGAGCGTGGCCCCCACCACGAACCCGAACAGCACCCCGACCGGGGTCGGCAGCCCCGCCTCTCCGGCGAAGGCCACGCCCTCCCACGCACACTCCACGGCGGACAGGCCGCCGAGCACCACGTCCTCCACGGCATCCCGCCGCCGCGCCCACCACAAAGGCGGCCCAGCGCGGCCTTCCACTTCCCCCGTACTGGTCATGCCGTCCAGCGTACGGGCGGCTTCCGCGACGCCCGGGGCAAATAACCGCCACCGAAACGGCGGGGACGGGTACCGTCGCGGTGAGGGCAGGTGGTACGGCATAGTAGGGACGGCCAGCTTGATCGGTACGCCGAAATGTCCGATTGAGCCACCTTAACTATCCCCTGTGGTGTAATTGGCAGCACTGAGGCTTTTGGTGCCTTATGTCCGGGTTCGAGTCCTGGCGGGGGAGCTGATCTGCTCCGGGTCCGGACCGTCAAGGTCGGGACCCGCGTTCGTTCCGGCGGACCGGCACCCCGGTATCCTTCACGGGTCCACCCCCGAAGCCGAAGGGCACACCCGTGAGCGCCAACCGCCCGGCAGCCGTCGTCGTACTCGCAGCGGGTGAAGGCACCCGCATGAAGTCGGCGACTCCCAAGGTTCTGCACGAGATCTGCGGGCGCTCGCTCGTCGGTCACGTCGTCGCCGCCTCCCGCGAGCTGGACCCCGAGCACCTCGTCGTGGTCGTCGGGCACGCCCGGGAGCAGGTCACCGCGCACCTGGCCGGCATCGACGCCGATGTCCGCACCGCCGTCCAGTACGAGCAGAACGGCACCGGGCACGCCGTCCGCATGGCCCTCGAAGAGCTCGGCGGCGGCCTCACCGGCACCGTGATCGTCGTCTGCGGCGACACCCCGCTGCTGACCGGGGAGACCCTGGCCCGCCTCGCGCAGACGCACGACGCCGACGGCAACGCCGTCACCGTGCTGACCGCCGAGGTTCCCGACTCCACCGGCTACGGGCGGATCGTCCGGGACGCCGGCGGCGCCGTGACGGCCATCGTCGAGCACAAGGACGCCTCCGACGCCCAGCGCGCGATCCGCGAGATCAACTCGGGCGTCTTCGCCTTCGACGGCGCCCTGCTCGCCGACGCGCTCGGCAAGGTCCGCACGGACAACAGCCAGGGCGAGGAGTACCTCACCGACGTCCTCGGCATCCTGCGCGAGGCCGGGCACCGCGTCGGCGCCGCCGTCGGCAGCGACCACCGGCAGATCCTCGGGATCAACAACCGCGTCCAGCTCGCCGAGGCCCGTGCCCTGCTGAACGCACGCCTGCTGGAGCAGGCCATGCTCGCGGGCGTCACGATCGTCGACCCGGCCGGCACCTTCGTCGACGTGACCGTCACCTTCGGGCAGGACGCGATCGTGCACCCCGGCACCCAGCTGCTGGGCACCACGCACATCGCCGAGGGCGCCGAGGTCGGCCCCAACACCCGGCTCAAGGACACCCACGTGGGCGCGGGCGCCCGGGTGGACAACACGGTCGCCGAGAGTGCGGTCGTGGGCCCGCAGGCGAGCGTGGGCCCCTTCGCGTACCTGCGCCCCGGCACGAACCTCGGCGCGAAGGCCAAGGCCGGCACGTACGTCGAGATGAAGAACGCGACGATCGGCGAGGGCACCAAGGTCCCCCACCTGTCGTACGTGGGCGACGCGACGATCGGCGAGTACACCAACATCGGCGCCGCGAGCGTCTTCGTGAACTACGACGGTGAGCACAAGCACCACACCACCGTCGGCTCACACTGCAAGACGGGCTCGGACAACATGTTTGTGGCTCCCGTCACGATCGGGGACGGCGCCTACACGGCCGCCGGATCCGTGATCACCAAGGATGTGCCGCCCGGCGCCCTGGCCGTGGCCCGTGGCCAGCAGCGGAATATCGAGGGCTGGGTGGCCCGCAAGCGTCCGGGCAGTGCCGCT
Source organism: Streptomyces avidinii (assembly GCF_045161815.1). Classification (NCBI taxonomy): domain Bacteria; kingdom Bacillati; phylum Actinomycetota; class Actinomycetes; order Kitasatosporales; family Streptomycetaceae; genus Streptomyces; species Streptomyces avidinii. Next base: position 5,260,019 of record NZ_CP108863.1, on the reverse strand, counting down.
GCCACGGCGGCGCAGTCGGCGGCCGCGGAGGACGCCGAGCGCCCCTGAGGTGAACTGACCGGAAACAGGTACGCCGGTGACGGCGTACCGTGATAGGTGCACGCAATTCGGCTGGCTCACCGTGTGCGGGACGGACGCACATGGGGGCGAGCAGCTTCAACACGTCTGAGGAGACTGTGCTGTGACCGGGATCAAGACGACCGGCGAGAAGAAGCTGATGCTCTTCTCCGGCCGCGCCCACCCCGAGCTGGCCGAGGAGGTTGCGCATCAGCTGGGCGTCGCCCTCGTGCCGACCAAGGCTTTCGACTTCGCGAACGGCGAGATCTACGTCCGCTTCCAGGAGTCGGCACGTGGCGCGGACTGCTTCCTGATCCAGAGCCACACGGCTCCGATCAACAAGTGGATCATGGAGCAGCTGATCATGATCGACGCGCTCAAGCGCGCGTCGGCACGCTCCATCACCGTGATCGTCCCGTCCTACGGGTACGCCCGCCAGGACAAGAAGCACAAGGGCCGCGAGCCGATCTCGGCCCGCCTGGTCGCCGATCTGCTGAAGACCGCGGGTGCGGACCGCATCCTCACGGTCGACCTGCACACGGACCAGATCCAGGGCTTCTTCGACGGCCCGGTGGACCACCTCTCGGCCCTCAACGTCCTCGCGGACTACGTCGGCGCCAAGGTGGACCGCACGAAGCTCACGATCGTGTCCCCGGACGCCGGCCGTGTGCGCGTGGCCGACCGCTGGTGCGACCGCCTGGACGCGCCGCTGGCGATCGTGCACAAGCGCCGCGACAAGGACGTCGCCAACCAGGTGACCGTCCACGAGGTCGTCGGTGAGGTCCGGGGCCGCGTCTGCGTCCTGGTCGACGACATGATCGACACCGGTGGCACCATCTGCGCCGCCGCCGACGCCCTGTTCGCGCACGGCGCGGAGGACGTCATCGTCACGGCCACGCACGGCATCCTGTCGGGCCCGGCCGCCGACCGCCTGAAGAACTCCAAGGTCAGCGAGTTCGTCTTCACGAACACCCTGCCGGACCCGTCCGACCTGGAGCTCGACAAGATCACGGTGCTGTCGATCGCCCCGATGATCGCGCGCGCGGTGCGCGAGGTCTTCGAGGACGGCTCGGTGACCAGCCTCTTCGAGGAGCAGCAGTAACCGCAGCGGTGACGGGAGCGGCATCCGCTCCTCGGTAGATCTTTTTGGTGCGGCCTCCCCCGCCGGGTACACTCCATGAGTTGCTCGGCGAGGGAGGCCGTACCTGTTTCCGGTACGGATGCTCCGTTATCGACGCGCTCTTCGTAGCAGGCCGTTCCGGCCGGGTGACTGTCGTCCGCTTTCCGTCACCCCACGAGGAGTGAGCATGTCCGAGATCAAGCTTGCCGCCCAGACCCGCACCGACTTCGGCAAGGGCTCTGCCCGCCAGGCCCGTCGTGACGCCCTGACCCCTGCGGTCATCTACGGCCACGGCACCGACCCGAAGCACGTCAACGTCGACGCCCACGCCCTGCAGCTGGCGCTCCGCACCCCGAACGTCCTGATCTCCCTGGACATCAAGGACGGCGGCACCGAGCTGGTCATCCCGAAGGCCGTGCAGAAGCACCCGCTGAAGCGTTCCATCTCCCACGTCGACTTCCTGATCGTCAAGAAGGGCGAGAAGGTCACCGTCGACGTCGCGATCGTCACCGAGGGCGAGCTGGCCGCCGGCGGCAACATGCTGGAGACCCTGCAGAACACCATCTCCGTCGAGGCCGAGGCCACGCACATCCCGACCGAGGTCACCGTCTCCATCGCGGGCCTCGAGGCCGGTGCCACCATCCACGCCTCGGACCTGGTCCTCCCGGCGGGCACCACCCTGGCCGTCGACGGCGACATCGCCGTCCTGCAGGTCGTCGCCCCGCAGGCCGAGGAGCCGGCCGCCGAGGGCGCCGAGGGCACCGAGGCCTGAGCCTCACCCCACCCCCTCAGCAGTTGCTGACCGACCGCCGTCCGGCTCCACTGGAGCGGGACGGCGGTCGTCTTCATAGAGGAACCGAGGAGCTTTTGATGTCGGACGACGCGGCGCCCTGGCTGATCGTGGGCCTGGGGAACCCGGGACCGGAGTACGCGGGCAACCGCCACAACATCGGGTTCATGGTGGCCGACCTGCTGGCGGAGCGGATCGGCGGGAAGTTCAAGGCGCACAAGGCCCGGGCCCAGGTGGTCGAGGGCCGCATGGGCCCGCCGGGACCGGCGAACCGCCGGGTGGTGCTGGCCAAGCCCATGACGTACATGAACCTGTCCGGCGGCCCGGTGACGGCGCTGCGCGACTTCTACAAGGTGCCGCTGGAGCGGATCGTCGCGGTCCACGACGAGCTGGACATCGACTACCCGACGCTGCGCCTGAAGCTGGGCGGCGGGGACAACGGGCACAACGGCCTGAAGTCGATGACCAAGTCCATGGGCCCCGACTACCACCGGGTGCGGTGCGGCATCGGGCGCCCGCCGGGCCGGATGCAGGTCGCGGACTTCGTGCTGAAGGACTTCTCCTCCACGGAGCGCAAGGAGCTGGAGTGGTTCGTGGACCGGGCCGCGGACTCCGTGGAGTGCCTGATCGCCGAGGGCCTGGAGCGCGCCCAGTCGGCGTACAACTCCTGACGGACACGAACGGACACGACACGGGGAAGCCCCCGCACCGGCCGGTGCGGGGGCTTCCTCGTGTTCCGTTCCGGGCCGGTACGGGGCCCTGCGTGCGCTCAGCCGGTGTTGCGCAGGCCCGCGGCGACGCCGTTGACCGTGAGCAGCAGGGCGCGGGCGAGCAGCGGGTCCGCCTCCTCGCCCCGGGCGGCCGCCGCGCGCTGGCGGGCCAGCAGGGAGACCTGGAGGTAGGAGATCGGGTCCAGGTAGGCGTCGCGCACGGCGAAGGTCTGCTGGAGCACCGGGTTGGAGCCGAGGAGCTCCTCGGCTCCGGTGATGCGCAGGACCTCGCGGACGGTCAGCTCGTGCTCGGCCTCGATCCGGGCGAAGACGTGCTTGAGGTTCTCGGGCACGAGGGTGTCGACGTAGTGGCGGGCGATCCGCAGGTCGGTCTTGGCCAGCGTCATCTCGACGTTGGACAGGAAGTTGCGGAAGAAGTGCCAGCGTCCGCCCATCTCGGCGAGGACGTCCTCCTGGCCGGCCTCGCGCAGGGCCTTGAGGCCGGAGCCGACCCCGTACCAGCCGGGGACGATCTGGCGGGACTGGGTCCAGCCGAAGACCCACGGGATGGCGCGCAGGCCGTCGAGGCCGGCGCCGGAGTCGGGGCGGCGGGAGGGCCGGGAGCCCAGGTGGAGGTCGGCGAGCTGGTCGACCGGGGTCGCGGCGAAGAAGTACGAGGGCAGGTCGGGGTCCTCGACGAGTTCGCGGTACGCGGCGTGCGCGGCGTCGGAGACGACGTCCATGGCCGCGTCCCAGCGGGAGAGGGCTTCGTCGGACTGGCGGGGCGCGGTGTGCAGGGCGGAGGCCTGCAGGGTGGCCGCGACGGTCAGTTCGAGGTTCTCCCGGGCCAGCGAGGGGACCAGGTACTTGTCGGAGATGACCTCGCCCTGCTCGGTGACCTTGATCTCGCCCTCGAGGGTGCCCCAGGGCTGGGCGAGGATCGCGTCGTGGGAGGGGCCGCCGCCGCGGCCGACGGTGCCGCCGCGGCCGTGGAAGAGGCGCAGGCGCACGCCGTAGCGGTGGGCGACGTCGCGCAGCCGGCGCTGGGCGCGGTGGATCTCCCACTGGGAGGTGGTGATGCCGCCGAACTTGGAGGAGTCGGAGTAGCCGAGCATGACCTCCTGGACGTCACCGCGCAGGGAGACCAGGCGCCGGTAGGAGGGGTCGGCGAGCATCTCGTCGAGGATGACGTCGGCGGCGCGCAGCTCGTCGGTGGTCTCCAGGAGCGGGACGATGCCGATCTTGGCCCAGCCGCTGTGGAGGTCGATGAGGCCGGCCTCGCGGGCGAGGACGGCGGCGGCGAACACGTCGTCGGCGCCCTGGCACATCGAGATGATGTAGGACTCGATGACCTCGGGGCCGAACTTCTCGAAGGCGTCCTTGATGGCGCCGAAGACACCGAGGGTCTTGGCGCCGGCGGCGTCGAGGGGGGCCGGGGTGGGGGCCAGCGGACGGCGGGAGCGCAGTTCCTTGGCGAGGAGCCTCTGCCGGTAGTCGCGCGGCATGTCCGCGTAGCGCCAGGACTCCTCGCCGAGCCGGTCGAAGAGCTGGCCGAGCGCGTGGTGGTGCGCGTCGGCGTGCTCGCGCACGTCCATGGTGGCGAGCTGGAGGCCGAAGGCGGCCAGGGTGCGGATGGTGCGGTCCATGCGGCCGTCGGCGAAGAGCGCGCCGCGGTGTTCGCGCAGGGACGTCTGGACGAGGGTGAGGTCGGTGAGCAGCTCGGCGGTGCCGAGGTAGTCGCGGCCCTCCTCGTGCGGGGTGCCCTTGGCGAGGCGCTCGCGGGTGTTGAGGAGCTTCTGCCGGACGCAGGTGGCCTTGAGGCGGTACGGCTCCTCGGCGTTCAGCCGCTTGTAGCGCGGGCTGATCTCGGGGAGGCGCTCCAGGTCGGCCTGGAGGGAGGCGAGGAGTTCCTCGGTGGCTCCGGTGTAGCGGATGGAGTTGGAGAGGAGTCCGCGCAGGTAGTCGATCAGTTCCAGGGCGTCGGTGATGCCGTGCTCGTGCTGGAGGATCAGCACGTCCCGGGTGACCTCGGGGGTGACGTTGGGGTTGCCGTCGCGGTCACCGCCGATCCAGGTGCCGAAGGTCAGCGGGCGGGTGCCCGCGGGGATCTCGACGCCGACGCGCTGGAGCTCGGCGGCGAGGTCCTCCAGTACGTCGCCGACGGCGCCCGCGTGCAGCTCGTCGAGGTAGTAGATGGCGTTGCGGGCCTCGTCGGCGGGCTCGGGGCGCACGACGCGCAGTTCGTCGGTCTGCCAGACGAGGTCGATGTTCTCGGCGAGGCGCAGGTCGTGGCGGCGGCGGTCGCCGGCACCGGTGACGGGCTCCTCCAGCAGGGTGGCGATGCGGCGCAGCTTGTTCAGGACGCTGCGGCGGGCCGCCTCGGTGGGGTGCGCGGTGAAGACCGGGCGGACGTTGAGGTTCTTGACCGTCTCGCGCAGGTGTTCGGGGTCGGCGTCCTTCAGCATGTCGGCGGTGCGGGCGAGGAGCCCGCCCTCGGCGGCACGGTGGGCGCGCAGTTCCTTGCCGCGGTGCACCTGCTCGGTGACGTTGGCGAGGTGGAAGTAGGTGGAGAAGGCGCGTACGAGCTTGGCGGCGGTCTCCAGGTCGGTGTCGCCGAGCAGGGCGGCGGCGGCCTCGCCGTCGGTGCGGGTGAGGGCGCGGACGCGCTCGACGAGGTCGAGGAGGTCCTGGCCCTCCTGGCGTACGAGGGTCTCCCCGAGGAGGTCGCCGAGGCGGCGGATGTCCGCGCGCAGTTCCGCGTTGGCGGTGGCGGCCGGGGTGACGGGGGCCTGGCCCTGGGGGGCCTGGTCAGCACTGCTCACAGGTGCGGCTCCTTGCAGTGTTCGAGCGCTACTGGGCGGTGGGCTCCCGGCGACGTACGGCGATGCCTTCCCCGGACTCGGTCCGGGGCGGATCACCGCTCCTGATGCGCAGCTCGGGCTGCCCGTGCGGACCGCGCTGTCCGACGGGACCAGGATAGGTGTCCGATGCGTGTGCCTGGGCAAACGTCTCACCAGGCGGCGCGTGAACAGCTCGCGCGCGCGCCGTCTCCCGGTGCTGCCCCTCTTGCCTCGGGATCCGGCTGCGCCATACTTACGATGCCGTAGGTTACGGAGCCGTAGGGTTCGTAACCAGGGAGCCTGCCGACTTCTCTCACCCCCCAGGGGACACCCATGACCACCAGTCCCGATCTGATCGAGGGTGCGTCCGCGCCCTCCGAGACAACTGCGCCGTCCGCGACCCTCGGCGGCGAGAACAAGCGGTCCATCGAACAGATCGCCCTGTTGCTGTTCATCACCGTCCCCTTCGTGGCCCTCCTGGCGGCGGTCCCGCTGGCCTGGGGCTGGGGTGTGAGCTGGCTGGACCTGGGCCTGATGGTCTTCATGTACTTCCTGGCCTGCCACGGGATCACCATCGGTTTCCACCGCTACTTCACGCACGGCTCCTTCAAGGCGAAGCGGCCGTTGCGGATCGTCCTCGCCGTGATGGGGTCGATGGCGGTGGAGGGGCCGCTGGTGCGCTGGGTGGCGGACCACCGCAAGCACCACAAATTCTCGGACCACGAGGGTGACCCGCATTCGCCGTGGCGGTTCGGGGAGACGCTGCCGGCCCTGATGAAGGGGCTGTGGTGGGCGCACATCGGCTGGCTCTTCGACGAGGAGCAGACCGATCAGCAGAAGTACGCCCCCGACCTGATCAAGGACCCGGCGATCCGCCGGATCTCGCGGGACTTCGTCTTCTGGACGATGTTCTCGCTGGCGATCCCCCCGCTGGTGGGCGGCCTGGTGACGATGTCCTGGTGGGGCGCGTTCACGGCGTTCTTCTGGGGCTCCCTGGTGCGGGTCGCGCTGCTGCACCACGTGACCTGGTCGATCAACTCGATCTGCCACGCCGTGGGCAAGCGGCCGTTCAAGTCCCGGGACCGCAGCGGAAACGTCTGGTGGCTGGCGGTGCTCTCGTGCGGCGAGTCCTGGCACAACCTGCACCACGCCGACCCGACCTCGGCGCGGCACGGTGTGCTGCGCGGCCAGATCGACTCCAGCGCGCGGCTGATCCGCTGGTTCGAGCAGCTGGGCTGGGCGACGGACGTGCGCTGGCCGTCGGCTGCCCGCATCGACGCCCGGCGCAGGGAAAACGAGTCGAACGCGGCATGATGGGGGGCGTGGCGATCGACGGCGGTAATTCCAGCAGCGACAAGCCCAGGCGCGGCCGCCGGGTACGGATGACGGGCGCGGAGCGGCGCCAGCAACTGCTGGACATCGGCCGGACCCTCTTCGCGGAGAAGGGCTTCGAAGGCACCTCGGTGGAGGAGATCGCGGCGAAGGCCGGGGTGTCCAAGCCGGTGGTGTACGAGCACTTCGGCGGCAAGGAGGGCCTGTACGCGGTCGTCGTGGACCGGGAGATGCGCCAGCTGCTGGACGGGGTGACGGGTGCGCTGACGGCCGGGCACCCGCGGGAGCTGCTGGAGCAGGCGGCCTTCGCACTGCTCGACTACATCGAGTCGTACACGGACGGTTTCCGGATCCTCGTGCGGGACTCCCCGGTCGCACAGTCGACCGGCACGTTCGCGTCGCTGATCAGCGACATCGCCACGCAGGTCGAGGACATCCTGGGTCTGGAGTTCAAGGCGCGCGGCTTTGATCCCAAGCTGGCCCCGCTGTACGCGCAGGCGCTGGTCGGGATGGTGGCGCTGACCGGGCAGTGGTGGCTGGACGTGCGCAAGCCCAAGAAGGCCGAGGTGGCGGCGCACCTGGTGAATCTGGCCTGGCACGGGCTGGACGGACTGGAGTCGAAGCCGCAGCTGGTGGGCCGGCGCAAGAACTGAGCCCCCTGCGCGGGACGGCACGACGGCGCCCCGTCACCGGAGATCCGGTGGCGGGGCGCCGTCGTGTGGTGCCGCTACGCGCAGGGTTCCACCGCCGCCGGTTCCGGACGGTGCCGTTCCAGGAATTCGAGCCGGTTGCCGACGGGGTCCTCCGAGTAGAAGCGGCGGTGGCCCGGCAGGTTCTCGTCCCAGACGACCTTGGCCCCCCGCTCCCGCAGTCTGCTCGCGTACGCCTCGATGTCGGTCACCCGCAGCCCCGGGTGGGCCTTCCTGGCGGGCCGGAAGTCCTCCTCCACACCCAGGTGCAGCTGGACCGGCCCGGCGGCGAACCAGCAGCCCCCGCGGGCGGCCAGGACGGGCGGCTTGGGGATCTCGGTCATGCCGAGGACGTCCGTGTAGTACGCGCGGAGCCGGTCCTCCGAGTCCGGCGGCGCGGCCAGTTGTACGTGGTCGACTGCGGTCAGCACGGTCATGCCTCCTTGCGGGCTACGGCGAAGATGCGGCGGAACGGGAAGACGGTGCCGCGCGGGCCGGTCGGGTAGGCCGCGCGCAGCCGGTCACGGTATTCGGTGAGGAAGGCGTCCACGGCGTCGCGGTCGTCGCCGAGGGCGGTGAGGACCGGGCGCAGGGCGGTGCCCTTGACCCAGTCGAGCACGGGGTCGGGACCCTGGAGCAGCTGGTGGTAGGTGGTCTCCCACACGTCGGCGGTGCAGCCGAGGGCGGTGAACCGGGCGAGGTATTCGGCAGGTTCGAGGAGATGGATGTAGCGGGCGCCGTGACCGGCGAGCCGGGGCCGCCAGCGCGGGGTGTCGCACTGTTCGGCGAGCAGGGCGTGGCTGGGGGCGGTGAAGTTGCCGGGGATCTGGAAGGCGAAGGTGCCGCCGGGGCGCAGGCCGTTGATCCAGGCGCCGAAGGAGCCGGGGTGACCGGGGACCCACTGGAGGGCGGCGTTGGAAACGATCAGGTCGTAGGGCTCCTCGGGCAGCCAGGTGGCGAGGTCGCCGTGGCGGAAGTCGAGGCTGCCGCCGCCGGGGGTGGGCCCGGCGTACTCCTGGTCCGCGCGGTGGAGCATCTCCCGGGAGAGGTCGAAGCCGGTGATGCGGGCATTGGGCCACCGGTCGGCGAGGAGGGTGGTGACATTGCCGGGGCCGCAGCCGAGGTCGGCGATGCGGGCGGGGCTGTGGGGCAGTTCGGGTATGCGGGTGAGCAGGTCGAGGAAGGGCCGTGTGCGGTGGCCCGAGTGCCGGAGGTACTGCTGGGGATCCCAGGTCGGGGCGGAGGGCGCGGTAGACGTGGGGGTCCCGGCGCGCGCGGTATCGGAATACATGTTCGAGCCTCCCTGCTGGCGGGGCGATCGGAAGCGGAATCCGTTCCGGCCCCCTCCATGCCCCATGCTCGCTTCATTTATATCTCGATGTCAAGATACTTGTGATCAAGATACTCGGTATGAAGAGACTTCACATCGACAGACCCCTTACACTGATCGGCATGGAGGACGAGGTCGACCGACTGGTGGCGGCATGGCGGCGGGAGCGCCCTGACCTCGACGTGGAACCGCTCGAGGTACTGAGCCGCGTCAGCAGGCTCGCGCGCCATCTCGACCGCGCCCGCAGGCTGGCCTTCTCCGAGCACGGCCTGGAGCCGTGGGAGTTCGACGTCCTGACATCATTGCGGCGCGCCGGCGCGCCCTACCAGCTCTCTCCCGGCCAGTTGTTGACCCAGACCCTGGTCACCTCGGGCACCATGACCAACCGCATCGACCGGCTCGCCAAGAAGGGCCTCGTCGAACGGCTCCCGGACCCCAGCGACCGCCGCGGGGTCCTGGTGCGGCTCACCCCCGAGGGCCGGGACCGCGCCGACCAGGCCCTCGCCGGGCTGCTGGCCCAGGAGCGGGCGATCCTGGCCCAGCTCTCCCAGAACCAGCGCGGCGATCTCGCCGGGCTGCTACGCCAGTTGACCGCTCCGTTCGACAACATCCCCGGCTAGGTCCGCCGGTCGTACGCCGGCCCGCCGGGCCAGGGCCACCGCCGCCAGCGTGGAGTGCACCCCGAGCTTGCCCAGCACGTTCTGCATGTGCGTGCGGACCGTGTGCGGGGACAGGAACAGTCGCGCCGCCACGTCCTTGCGGCCCAGACCCGCCACCATGCAGCGCAGCACCTCGTGCTCGCGCGGGGTCAGCGACTCCACCAGCCGCTCGCTGTCCGTACGGTGCTTGCGCGCCGCGGTCAGCTCCCGGAGCACCCCGGTGAGCAGGGCGGGCGGCAGGTGCGTCTCCTCGCGCAGCACCCCGCGGATGACCGCCAGCAGCCGGGAGAGCGAGCAGTCCTTCGCCACCCATCCCGAGGCTCCCGCCTGGAGCGCGAGGGCGGCCCGACGGGGGTCGTCCCGCTCGGCCAGCACGACGGTGCGGACGCCGGCGTGGGACACCCGCACCCCTGCGACCAGCGCGATGCCGTCCGAGCCGGGCGGCGGCGCCCCGGAGCCGGGCTCCCGCTGGGCGGGTACGGCCCCCGGGGCGGCGCCGAGATCGGCGTCGACCAGCAGGACGTCGAAGCGGCGGCCCTCGGCCGCCGCGCGTTCGAGGCAGCGCAGCGCGGCGGGGCCGCTGCCGGCCGCGGACACGTCCACGTCCGGCTCGGCCGCGAGCGCGGCTGCGAGCGATTCGGCGAAGATGCGGTGATCGTCGACGACGAGAACCCGGATACGAACCACAAAACCCCCAAGGGTAGGGGAACGGACGACGGCGGGTACGGCGCCCGGACCGGGTGATCCGCAGCTGACCCGGCCGCCGCCGTGACATATCTGCATTACCCCGGACCGGACGACGTACCCGACTTGTCTCGACCCCTGAATCAACACCGGCCCCCACCGGTGTCACGCATCAGCGTAGGCCCGGGGGCGTCCGGCGGTTGGCCGAATAGCAGAAGTTTTCCCAGGGATTTTCCGGCGCGGGCGCTGCGAACCGGCTTTGTGGTGGCTTGAAATCGACTGCGCCGAAGGTCCTGATGGCGGCTTCGGTACCGGCGTGTGCCGCGGGCAGTTGCACGGGGGGCATTTCACCCGGCGTGTGCACGCCGGGCGCCCGCGCGCGGCGCCCACCCGCAGCGCACGGCTTTCACGCACACGCCCCCCGCACCGATTCGGGTGCGGGGGGCGCGAAGGACGGCCGAGGTCCGAAGGACCCGCGGGCTCAGGAGGCGTGCGTGCGCGCGAAGTTCCACGCGTCCGTGATGATGCCGGTGAGGTCCGAGCGGCTCGGCGTCCAGCCGAGGCGCTCGTGGGCCGTGCGCGCGGATGCGACGAGCATCGCGGGGTCGCCGGCCCGGCGCGGGGCGACGACCTCGGGGATCTCCCGGCCGGTGACCTTGCGGACGGTCTCGACGACCTCGCGGACCGAGAACCCGCTGCCGTTGCCCAGGTTGCAGATCAGGTGCTCTCCCTCGGCGGCGACCCGCAGGGCGGCCAGGTGGGCCTCCGCCAGGTCGGCGACGTGGATGTAGTCGCGTACGCAGGTGCCGTCCGGGGTCGGGTAGTCCTCGCCGAACACCGAGATCGACTCCCGCTCGCCCAGCGCGACCTGGAGGACCAGCGGGATCAGGTGCGTCTCGGGGGTGTGCCGCTCACCGAACTCCCCGTAGGCACCGGCCACGTTGAAGTAGCGCAGGGACACCGCCGCCAGGCCGTGCGCGACGCACTCCCCCGCGATCATGTGGTCGACGGCGAGCTTCGAGGCGCCGTACGGGTTGGTCGGCGCGGTCACCGAGGCCTCGGTCAGCAGGCCTTCCGTGGGCTCACCGTAGGTGGCGGCGGTGGAGGAGAACACCAGCTTGCGCACCCCCGCCCCGCGCATGGCCGCCAGCAGGGCCAGCGTCCCGCCGACGTTGTTCTCCCAGTACTTGCCCGGGTTCACCACGGACTCGCCGACCTGCGAGGAGGCCGCGAAGTGCAGCACCGCCTCGTAGGAGGAGTCGATGTGGCGGGCGGCGTCCTGGATCCGGCCCTCGACGAACGTGGCGCCCGCCGGGACACCGACGCGGAAGCCCGTGCTCAGGTCGTCGAGGACGGTCACCTCGTGGCCGGCCTCCAGAAGGTGGGCCGCGACCACGCTGCCGACGTATCCGGCGCCACCGGTTACCAGGTACTTGCTCACTCGCCTACTGCCTCTCGCGGGGGAGCACGCGCGGGTGCGTGCACGTGCTTGAGGACTGGCTTACCCGATTCCGCGCCCATGGGGAAATCGGCGGCCCGTCCGCCCCCGCGCCCGGCCGTGCGCGTCAGCCGGGCGCGGGGGCGGACGGCGCCGTGGGCAGCGCCCGGTCCAGCAGGCCGGTACGGGCGGCCAGCGCGGCCGCCTCCAGCCGTGACCCCACGCCCAGCTTCATCAGGACCCGCTGCACGTGCGTACGGGCGGTGCTCGGGGCGATCTCCATGCCCGCGGCGATCAGCCGGGTGTCCTCGCCCTCGGCGACCCGGACAAGCACCTCCACCTCGCGCGGGGTGAGCAGCCGCAGCAGCCGGCTGCCCTCGTCGTCGGGCTGGGCGGCGGGGTTCAGGAGCTCGGCGAAGGCCCCCTGCAACAGCTGCGGGGCGATCGCCACCTCCCCCGCCCTGGCCTTGGCCAGGGCCCGCTCCACGCCCTCGATGCGCTCGTCCTGGCGCACGTACCCCGAGGCCCCGGCGGCGAAGGCGGCCGCGATCCCGCGCGGGCTGGGCACCGGGCCCAGGACGACCACGGCGATCTGCGGACGCTCCCGCTTGATGCGGACGACGGGCTCGAAGACCCCGGGCTCGGCGGGGGTGGCGGTGCCGAGGAGACAGACCTCCGGGGCGCGGCTGATGACCAGCTCGGCGGCGCCCGCGGCCGGGGCGGCAGCGGCCAGTACCCGGTGGCCGCGCAGCTTCAGGGCAGAGGCGAGCGCCTCGGCCAGCAGCCGGTGCTCGTCGACCACCACGACCCGTACGCCCATTGAGGAACCACCCCCCACCCTTCTGACCCGGCAAGCTACACGCTTGTTCGACGGCGCGCGGGGGATACCGCGCAGAAGCCCCCGATCGGTACGGACCGTTCGGGGGCTTTCGGCGGTGCTGTGCGCCTCGGGTGGAGGGCGGACCGGCGCGGTGTGCGTCAGCTCGCGGTGAAGGACGCGAAGAGGTACTCCGGGTCGGACTTGTCCGTGAACGGCTTGCTGACCGTCGTCCGCGAGATGAAGAACTTGCCGTTGTGGTAGAGGTACTCGGAGTACTCCGGCGAGAACTGGGTCTCGGCGCGCTGGCTCACCTTGTCCGCCGGGTTCTCCATGAGCAGGGTTTCCTTCATCGTCCTGCTGTCGATGCTGACGATCTGGCCGCCCTTGTCGTACGGGGGGTTCTTGTACGCGATGATGTTCGACCCGTCCATGCGCAGCGGGAACATCGTGTACCGCTCGCCCGCGTCGGCGCGGTCGGTGGTCTGCTTGCCGGTCTCCAGGTCGAAGGAGAGCAGCTCGTTGGTGCGGCCGCTGGAGGACTGGCCCTGGTGCTCGTAGGACGGCAGGTAGAGCTTGCCGTTGCCGACCACCATGTTGACGCACTTCTCGACGTCCAGTCCGCACTTGCCGGCGAAGTCCCCGGAGGCGAGCGGGATACGGGCCTTCAGCTCGCCCTTGGGGTCGATGACGAAGAGGTCGCTGACTCCCGTGGCGTTCTTCGCCGTCTTGCCGACGTCGGCGGCCACGATCAGCGGCTTGGTGGAGACGATGGACGCGTCCTCGATGCCCTGCGACAGCTTGTACGAGGCGGTGGGCGCTCCGCTGGTCGGGTCGAGGAGCTGCCCGTACAGGGTGTAGTTGGGGCTCTGGCCGCACTTGCGGATGGCGCCGAGCGCCTCGCCTCCGGCGTAACCGACGTCGCGGCAGCCCTCGCCGTCGACCTTGGGCAGCCACAGGGACTTGCCGTCGGCGAGGTTCCAGGCGGCGCCGCCCCCGGAGATGCCGGCCGCCGCGACGGTCTTGCCGCTGAGGGTGACCGTGTTCAGGGAGACGGGCTTGTCGCCGCCGGTGGCGCTCTTGGCGCTGCCGGACCAGACGAGCTTGCCGCTCTCCAGGTCGATGACACCGACCTCGGTGCACGGCGGGTACTTGTTCTCGGGCGTCGACGGGGTGGGCCTGAAGAGGACCGCCGTCTTGTTCTCGCTGACGTGCTTGGTCGCCGCGCAGAGCTCGCCCGCGAGGGGCAGCTCCCACTTCTTGCCGCCGTCGACGACGTTGTAGCCGACGATCTTCGAGAGGTCGGACTTGATGTAGGTGGAGTCGGTCAGCCAGGAACCGGCGACCGTGGCGATGTCCGCCGGAACCGGGTTCGGCAGGTGCAGGAGCGTCTTCGACTTCGGGTTGCCGGGCACCTTCTCGGTACCGGGCACCACGTCCTGGGGCTTGTCGCTGCCCGGGGAGGCGCTCGGGCCGCTGTCCGCCCGGTCGTCCGTGCCGCCGTCGCCGGAGGTGTACCAGAGGCCGCCGCCGACGATGAGGACGATGGCCAGGAGGGCCGCGCCGACGATCATCAGCTGGTTGCGCTTGTCGTTGGCGGTGCCCGCGGCCGGGGCCTGGAGCGGGGCCGCGGGCGCCGGCGGCGTGCCGAACGGCGGCGGGGTGCCGGGCTGCTGCGGGTAGCCGTAGCCGGGGCCCGTCTGCGGGTACCCGTACGCGGGCTGCGCGCTCGGCGGCTGCTGCGGCGGACCGGGCTGGGGCGCGGCCGGGCCGGGCGGCGGTACGGGCGCGCCGAACCCGCCCGGCGGGGGATCCTGCGGCGCGCCGAAGCCGCCGGACGGCGGCTGGCTGGGGGGCGGCGGGGTACTCATCGGTTGCTCATGCCTCTCGGTGGGCGGCTGCTTGGACGCGTTCTCACTTGCCGAAGACCATCAGGAGCTTCTCCTCCACGTTCTGGGCCCGCAGGTGGTTGACGGAGATGAAGAACCGTCCGTCCACGTAGTCCATCTTCGGGCGGTAGAAGGCGCTCTCGATCGGGGCGGCGGGGCCCGAGGGGTGGCGCAGCAGCGCGGTGGGCGTGCCGCCCGCGGCCGGGATCGAGATGACCTCGCCGCCCTGATCGGACTCGGCCTTGCGGTAGGCGATCAGCTGCCCGTCCAAGGCCTTGAGCGGGGTGAGGGTGCGCTTGTCCCCGGCCGGGGTGCGCCACTTGGCCTTGCCGGTGGTCAGGTCGAAGGCGACGATCTCGTTGGCCGCGCCGGTGTCCGCCGCGGTGGGCAGGTACAGGGTGTTGTTGTCGACGACGGCCGAGGGGCAGGTCGACAGGGCCCGGATGATGCCGGCGTCACCGCAGCCGACGGCGAAGCTGCCCTCGCCGGTGACGGTGGCGGTCTGCTTTCCGTCGGGTCCCAGGACCACGATGGCGCGCTTCTTCTCCTGCTCGTTGCCGATGTCGATGACGGTCGGGTGCACCGAGTAGATGCTGGTGACCTTGAACTTCGCGGGGAGCCGGAACGCCCAGGCCTTCGCGCCGGTGACGGGGTCGACGCCGTGGACCTCGGTGTTGGCCGCCTCGTCCGTGCAGGTGACCAGGGCGATCATCTTGCCGTTGCCGGCCTCGTAGGAGTCCGGGAGGCAGCCCTCGCCCCGGGGGTTCGCGAAGAGCTTGTCACCGTTGCTGATCCTGAAGGCGCTGGCGGTGCCGCCGCGGCTGACGGCGAGCGTGTCGCCGGTCATGGCCAGGGTGGGGCTGGTGAAGATGTCGAAGAGCCCTTCCTTGGGCACCTCCTTCGACCAGACCTCCTTGCCCGTCTTGAGGTCGACCACGCGCAGCTGGTTGCAGGTGGTGTCGTCCCCCTCGCCGTCGCGGTACATGACGGCCGTGCGGCCCTCGGGCGTGGCCTGTGCGGCGACGGAGCAGATCAGGGCGGGGAAGGGGAGGGTCCACTTCTCCTTGCCGTCGGTGACCGAGTAGCCGGTGAGGTTCTTCCAGACGCTCTTGACGACGGTGTCGCCCACCACCCACTGGCCGGCGGAGTCGACGCCCATGCCCGGGCCGTCGACCTTGAGGGTCTTGAGCCAGAGGACCTTGTCCTCGCCCTGCTTGCGGCCGACGTTGAGGTCCGCCTGCTGGGGGCCGGCGTCGCCGTTGCCGTCGCCCTTCTCCACGGACGGGGCGACGGAGGGCTTGGCGTCGGTGGGCTCCTGCGCGGTCGGCTTCGCGTCCTTGTCGTCCCCGGAGAACGCGACGTAGCCGACGCCGCCCAGGACGAGCGCGGCAGCCACCGCGGCGGCGATCAGAACGGCCCGCTTCTTCTTCGGCGTCGCGCCGGGACCGCCGCCGGGCGGGGGCGGCGGGTAGCCGTGGCCCGCGTGCTGCTGCACGGTGGGCGGCTGCGGCGGGTGGCCGGGCTGCTGGGCGTACGGGTTGTCGCTCGGCGGCGGGAACCCGTAGCCCTGCTGCGGCGGGCCGGGCAGGTGTCCGTAACCGGAAGGTGTCGGTGGCTGGTTCGGCGGCTGGGGCGGCTCGGTCATCAGCGCACACTTTCGGCATCGGGCGGTCGGGGAGGATGACCTTTCTATCACTGACGGCGCTCATACATCGGGCCGGTCCACCCCCTGTTCCCAAGGGAGGACCGGCCCGTGACGCCGCCGTTATCCGGCCAGTTGGCCCGCGGACGGGGCCGGTGCGGGGCTGATCGCCCCGGCCGCGGTCAGGCCTCCTCGGCCAGCTCCAGCCAGCGCATCTCCAAATCGTCGCGGTCCGCGAGGAGTTCGCGGAGCTCCGCGTCGAGCTTGGCCACCTTGTCGTAGTCGGTGGAGTTCTCGGCGATCTGGGCGTGCAGGTTGCCCTCGCGGTCGGACAGCTTGTTCAGCTGCCGCTCGATCTTCTGCAGCTCCTTCTTCGCCGCGCGCGAATCCCCCGAGGCGGTGGACTTCGCCGTGGTGGCGGCCTGGACGGGCGCCGGGGCGGCCGCCTCGATCATCCGCTGCCGGCGCTCCAGGTACTCGTCCAGGCCCCGCGGCAGCATCCGCAGGCTGGCGTCCCCGAGCAGCGCCATCACCGTGTCGGTGGTGCGCTCGATGAAGAAGCGGTCGTGGGAGATCACGATCATCGAGCCGGGCCAGCCGTCGAGGAGGTCCTCCAGCTGGGTCAGGGTCTCGATGTCGAGGTCGTTGGTGGGCTCGTCGAGGAACAGGACGTTGGGCTCGTCCATCAGCAGGCGCAGGATCTGCAGGCGGCGCCGCTCACCGCCGGAGAGGTCGCCGACCGGCGTCCACTGCTTCTCCTTGGTGAAGCCGAACTGCTCACAGAGCTGGCCCGCCGTCATCTCGCGGCCCTTGCCGAGGTCGACGCGGTCACGGACGCGCTGGACGGCCTCCAGGACGCGCAGGGACGGGTCGAGTTCGCCGACCTCCTGCGAGAGGTAGGCCAGCTTGACGGTCCTGCCGACGATGATCTTGCCGGCGGCGGGCTGGACGTCGCCCTGGGTGCGGGCGGCCTCGGCGAGCGCGCGCAGCAGGGAGGTCTTGCCGGCGCCGTTGACGCCGACGAGGCCGACGCGGTCGCCGGGGCCCAGGTGCCAGGTGAGGTGCTTGAGCAGCTCCTTCGGCCCGGCGTGCACGCTGACGTCCTCGAGGTCGAAGACCGTCTTGCCGAGGCGGGCGTTGGCGAACCTCATCAGCTCGCTGGTGTCGCGCGGCGGCGGCACATCGGCGATCAGCTCGTTGGCCGCCTCGATGCGGTAGCGGGGCTTGGAGGTCCGGGCGGGGGCGCCGCGGCGCAGCCAGGCCAGCTCCTTGCGCATCAGGTTCTGGCGCTTGGACTCCTCGGTGGCGGCGATCCGGTCGCGCTCGGCGCGGGCGAAGACGTAGTCGCTGTAGCCACCCTCGTACTCGTGCACGTCCCCGCGCTGCACGTCCCACATGCGGGTGCAGACCTGGTCGAGGAACCAGCGGTCGTGGGTGACGCAGACGAGCGCGGAGCGGCGCTCCTGGAGGTGCTTGGCCAGCCAGGAGATGCCCTCGACGTCGAGGTGGTTGGTGGGCTCGTCGAGGATCAGGAGGTCCTGGTCGGCGATGAGCAGCTGGGCCAGGGCGATCCGGCGGCGCTCGCCACCGGAGAGCGGGCCGATGACGGTGTCGAGGCCCTGGCCGAAGCCGGGCAGGTCGAGGCCGCCGAAGAGTCCGGTCAGGACGTCACGGATCTTGGAGTTGCCGGCCCATTCGTGGTCCGCCATGTCCCGGATGATCTCGTGGCGGATGGTCGCCCGGGGGTCGAGGGAATCGTGCTGGGTGAGCACGCCCATGCGCAGGCCGCCGGACTGGGTGACCCGTCCGGTGTCGGGCTCCTCCAGCTTGGCGAGCATCCGGATGAGGGTGGTCTTGCCGTCTCCGTTGCGGCCGACCACGCCGATCCGGTCCCCCTCGGACACGCCGAGGGAGATGCCGTCCAGCAGGGTACGTGTGCCGTACACCTTGCTGACTGCCTCGACATTGACCAGATTGACGGCCATCAGACGCGCTCCAGGGAAAGGGTGTGGATCAGCCCCTCAGCCTAACCCTCCGGGCCGGGGCAGACCGTTCCACGAGGTACCAGCCGCCCAGTGCCATCGCGATCGCGGCCGGAGCGGTGACGGGCAGGGCGATCAGCGTGGCGCTGTGCCCGTCGAGCAGACCGCCGAGCCCGGTCATGGACAGGCCGAGGATGCCGAGCAGGCACAGGGTGATCCCGAGGGCGGCGAGCGGACCGCCGGTACGCCGAGGGGCCGGGGCGGGTGCGGGGGCGCTCGGCCGGGGCGCCTCGAAGCGGCGGAACAGCGCGACGAGTCCGCCCGTGACCCCGGCCGCGGCCAGGATCCGTAGCGGCACCTGCGCCCACCAGGCGGCGGTGGCCGGGGCCGGCAGGCCGAGGCCGAGGGCGAGCTGGGCCCCGTACACGCCGAGCATGGCGGTGAGGTGCCACAGGAAGGCCGTCATGGCGAGGCCGTTGGCCGCGACGACCCCGCGCCAGACGCGCGGGCGGCGCAGCCAGGCGGTGGCGGGCCGGGCCGGCAGCTGGACGGCGCCGACGAGCCACAGGCCGTGGCAGAGCAGGGCCAGGGTGGGCGGGGCCATGTTGGACACCTTCTCGCCGGGCATCCCCACCATGGACAGCGGGTACGGGCCGTACGCCACCAGCAGCACGGCCGCGGCGAGACCCGCGGCGGCGAGGAGGGCGGGCCGGCGGATCCGGCCGTCGGCCCGCAGGAAGCCGAGCTGGTGGACGGCGAGCCAGACGAAGGCGAAGTTCAGGAACTCCACGTACGGGACCCCGAGCGCGAAGCGCAGTACGTCGACCAGCGCGGCCGCCCCGGCCAGTGCGGCGAAGGCGCCCCAGCCGTGGCGCTCGTGCAGCTTCAGCAGCGGCGGGGTGAAGGCGACCATGGCCAGGTAGATCCCGATGAACCACAGCGGCTGGGTGACCAGCCGCAGCGCGGCCCCGGTCAGCGCGCCGCCGTCCCGGCCGGTGAGCTGCACGGCGAGCGCGAGCGCGGCCCACACCAGGACGAAGACGAGGGTGGGGCGCAACAGCCGCTGGAGCCGGGCCCGCAGGAAGACGGCGTAGACGGGGCCGTCGGTGCGGCGGGCGAGGGAGCGGTAGGACAGGGCGTGCGAGAACCCGCCGACGAAGAAGAAGACGGGCATGATCTGCAGCCCCCAGGTGAGCACCTGGAGGGCGGGCACGAGGGCGAGCAGATTCCCTATCCCGTCCGCACTGACGGCTGCCATCAGCCAGTGCCCGGCGACGACGGTGCCGAGCGAGGCGACACGCAGCAGGTCGACGTACCGGTCGCGGTCGGCGGGGGTGGCCTCGGCCATGTCCCTGACGGTCTGTCCCATGGCGCTACGGTCGCCGCCCGGGGGCGTCTCCCGACAGGGCGCGGGTACTCAACTTCCGCCTGAGTACGAGTGCGGCGCCGCTGCCGGGGCTCCGCCCCGAGCCCCGCGCCTCGAACGCCCGCGAGGCTGAATCACCGGGCGCGGGGGTCCGGGGGCGGCGCCCCCGGCAACGGCCCGCAGAGTCAGGACGGCAGGACCGTGGCGCCGGGGGCCGGGCTGGAGGCGATCCGAGTGGCCCGGCAGGTGCCGGAGGCCTCGAGCGCGGCCGCGACCTTGGCGGCGGTTTCCTCGTCCGCGACGAGGAACGCCGTCGTCGGCCCGGAGCCGGAGACCAGCGCGGCGAGCGCACCACCGTCCACGCCCGCGGCCAGCGTCCGCGCCAACTGCGGCCGGAGCGAGAGCGCCGCCGCCTGGAGGTCGTTGGCCAGCGCGGCGCCCAGCGCGTCCGCGTCGCCCGAGGCCAGGGCCGCCAGGAGCTCCGGGGAGGCCTCGGGCTCGGGGATCCGCCTGCCCTCGGCGAGGCGGTCGAACTCGCGGAAGACCGCCGGGGTGGACAGGCCCCCGTCGGCCACCGCGAACACCCAGTGGAACGTCCCGGCCTCCACCGGGGTCAGCAGCTCACCGCGGCCGGTGCCGAGCGCGGCCCCGCCGACCAGGCTGAAGGGGACGTCGCTGCCGAGCTCGGCGCAGATGTCGAGGAGTTCGGCGCGCGGGGTGTTCAGGCCCCACAGGGCGTCGCAGGCCAGCAGGGCCGCCGCGCCGTCCGCGCTGCCGCCCGCCATGCCGCCCGCCACCGGGATGTTCTTCGCGATGTGGAGGTGGACGGCGGGTTCGATGCCGGCCCGGGCCGCGAGGATCTCGGCGGCGCGCGCCGCGAGGTTGGTGCGGTCCAGCGGGACCTGGTCGGCGTCGGGGCCGGCGCAGGTGACGGTCAGGGTGTCGGCCGGGGTGGCGGTGACCTCGTCGTGGAGGGAGACGGCGAGGAAGACATTGGCCAGGTCGTGGAAGCCGTCGGGGCGGGCCGCGCCCACCGCCAGCTGCACGTTGACCTTCGCGGGGACCCGTACGGTCACGGCCGCCTGGCGCGCGCTCACAGTGCGGGCCTCTCCGCCGCGGGCTTGTGCTCGGCGATCGCCGCGAACTCCTCGACCGTCAGGGATTCCCCGCGGGCCTGCGGGGAGACACCGGCGGCGACCAGCGCGGCCTCCGCGCCCGCCGCCGACCCGGCCCAGCCGGCCAGCGCGGCACGCAGCGTCTTGCGGCGCTGGGCGAAGGCGGCGTCCACGACCGCGAAGACCTCCGCCTTGGTGGCGCTGGTCCTGATCGGCTCGGTGCGGCGCACCAGCGAGACGAGACCGGAGTCGACGTTCGGGGCGGGCCAGAAGACCTTGCGGCCGATGGCGCCGGCGCGCTTGACGTGCGCGTACCAGTTGGCCTTGACCGAGGGCACCCCGTAGACCTTGTTGCCCGGCTCGGCGGCCAGCCGGTCGGCCACCTCGGCCTGCACCATCACCAGGGTCCGCTCGATGGTCGGGAAGCGGTCGAGCATCGTCAGCAGGACGGGCACGGCCACGTTGTAGGGCAGGTTCGCGACGAGCGCGGTCGGCGGCGGGCCGGGCAGTTCGGTCACGAGCATCGCGTCGGAGTGGACCAGCGCGAAGCGGTCCTTCTTCGCGGGCATCCGGGCCTCGATGGTGGCGGGCAGCGCCGCGGCCAGGATGTCGTCGATCTCGACGGCGACGACCCGGTCCGCGGCCTCCAGCAGCGCGAGCGTCAGCGAGCCCAGCCCCGGGCCGACCTCGACGACGACGTCGTCCGGGCGGACCTCGGCGGTGCGCACGATCCGGCGCACCGTGTTGGCGTCGATGACGAAGTTCTGCCCCTTCTGCTTCGTCGGGCGTACGCCGAGGGCGGCGGCCAGCTCCCTGATGTCGGCCGGCCCGAGGAGGGCGTCGGGTGTGCCGGGGGAGGTGTTCTCGGGGTTCTCGGGCTGCTGCTCTGCGGTGCTCACCGGTAAAGCGTCTCAGATCGGCCGAGTGATCCGGAGCCGGACCGGCGCTCCGGTTCCCGGATCTACGACGTGAGCCTGCGGCCGCAGTGCGGCCACGGGCTCGCCCCCCGCTGCACGTAGAGCTTCTTCGCCCGGTACGTCTGTTCCGTGCCCGAGGCGTCCTGGGGGCGGCCGCTGCCGCCGAGGCCCTGCCAGGTGCGTACGTCGAACTGGTAAAGGCCGCCGTAGGTGCCCGAGGCGTCGGTGGCGGAGGGGCGCCCGCCGGACTCGCACTGGGCGAGGGCCGCCCAGTTGAGGCCGTCGGCGCCGGCGACCGAGCTCGGCAGGGCTCTGGTGCCGACCCGCACGAGCTGGGCGACGGGTTCGCGCACGACCTCGTCGGCGATGGGCCGCGGCGTCTGCCGGACCCCGTTGACGGTGCGCAGGCTGTACGTGACCCTGCGCGCCCCGGGGCGGCCGACGCGCTCGACGACCTCGGTACCGGCGAACAGCTCGGGGTCCTTGACCATCTCGGTCTCGAACGGGACGCGCTCCTCGCGGACCTCGCGGGTGCCGGTGATGCGCAGCACGGTGACGGTCTGGCCGTCGCGCGGGAAGTCGGTGGGGGGTACGGAGGTGGTGTCCTGGCCCTGAAGGGTGATGCCGGCCTGGTCGAGGGCCTCCTGGACGGTGGCGGCGTTGGTGCGGATGGTGCGTTCGCGGCCGTCGGCCATGAAGGTGACGCTGCGTTCGGTGCGGACGCTGAGGGCCAGCCCGGAGCGCGGGACGGGGGCGGTGCGGGGGGCTGAGAGGTAGGCGCCCTCGGCGCGGATGCCGAACTGGCGCAGCGCGCCCTCGACGGTGCGGGCGGTGGTCCACACCTGGCGCTGCTGCCCGTCGAGGGTCAGACGCAGCGGGCGGCCGTAGCGGACGACGATCTCCTCGCCGTCTTCGAGGGGTTCGCCGGCGGCGGGGGCGACGAGGTCGTGGGGGCCGATGCCGAGGCCTTCGGCGGCGAGCAGTTCGCCGATGTCGTCGGCGAAGGTGTGCAGGTTGCGCGGGACTCCGTCCACGGTGAGCCGTACCGCCTTGTCGGCGGCCACGAAGGCCGTGGTGCCGCCCGCGAGGAAGGCGACGACGAGCGCCTGCGGCACGATCCGCCGCCAGTTCGTGCCGGGGGGCCGGTCGGGGACCCCGCGGCCCCGGGCGCGGCGGCGGCCGGGGCCGGCGCCCTGGCCCGGTACTGCGGGGGCGAGGGGCAGGCCGGGTGCGGTGGCGGGGCCCGTCACGGCCCCCGCCGGGGTCTCGGCCCGGCGGCGGCCCGACCCGGGTGCCACCGGTCCCCCGGCCAGGGTGTCGGCCCCGGCGAGCTCGGCCGGCGACATGGCGGCCCGGCGGCGGCGCCCGCCGCGCGGGGCGGGGACCGCGGGCTCGGGGTCCCGGGCGGCGGGGCCGAGGTCCCGCACGGCGGGGCCGGGATCGCCCGTACCGGCCGGCCGGGCCAAGGGCTGGGCCTCGTACGCCTCGGGGACGGGACCGCCGCGGCGGTGACTGCCCTGCGTATCGCTCACGACGCTCGCTCCACTGGTGATCCGGCACCCTCTGAGTGCGGGCACGGCACCCTAGCGGAGGAGTCGTCACGCTCCAAAGCGGGACGGCTACTCAGCGTGTCGGAGCGGGCGGGGTGTCAGTGGCCGTCAGTAGCCGAAGGCGCGGGCCGTGTTGGCCGCCAGCGCGGTGGCCATCGCGTCCTCGTCGATGCCGCGGACCGCGGCCATCGCCCGGACCGTCAGCGGAATGAGGTACGGCGCGTTGGGCCGTCCGCGGTAAGGCGCGGGGGTCAGGTACGGCGCGTCCGTCTCGACGAGCACAAGTTCCAGCGGGGCCACGGCCAGCGCCTCGCGCAGCGGGGCCGCGTTCTTGAAGGTGACGGTCCCGGCGAAGGACAGGTAGTACCCGGCGGCGGCGCACTCGCGGGCCATGTCGGCGTCCCCGGAGTAGCAGTGGAAGACGGTCCGTTCGGGGGCGCCCTCCTCGCGCAGGACGCGCAGCACGTCCGCGTGGGCCTCCCGGTCGTGGATGACCAGCGCCTTGTTCTGCCGCTTGGCGATCTCGATGTGCGCGCGGAAGGAGCGCTCCTGCGCGGCCATGCCCTCCGGCCCGGTGCGGAAGTAGTCCAGACCGGTCTCGCCGACCGCCTTGACGTGGTCGAGCGCGGCCAGTGCCTCGATCTCGGCCAGCGCCTCGTCGAGGGCGGCCTCGCCGCCACCGGCCCGGGCGCCCTGCCGCGACCAGCCTCCCCCAGCCCCAGGGGGCTGGGAGGTGCCCCCTGGATCGCCGTGGACGATGCGCGGGGCTTCGTTCGGGTGGAGGGCCACGGCCGCGTGGACGTTCTCGTACGCGGCCGCGGTCTCGGCGGCCCACCGGGAGCCCTTCACGTCGCAGCCCACCTGGACGACGGTGGTCACGCCCACCGAGGCGGCCTTCGCGAGGCCCTCCTCGACGGTGCCCGACTGCATGTCCAGGTGGGTGTGCGAGTCGGCGACCGCCACCCGGAGGGGTTCGGGCAGCGGCGGCGGTGCGTCCTTGGGCTGCGTCTTCTCCACGCGTGTGCTCATACGGCCGATCTTATGACCGGCGCAAGAGCCCCTTCAGACGGGAGAGCAGGCCCCGGCGTTCCCCGGCCGGGTCGATGGCCACGGGCCCCGGGGCGTCGTGCGAGCGGGGCGCACCGTGCTGCTTCGGCGGCCGGGGTACGTTCACGCCGGCCGGCACCGGTCCGGCGATCCCGGGGGCTATCTGGTGGTGGTAGAGGTGGTCGATCATGCCCATCACCGAGGAGACCTGCCCGGCCCGCATGATCCGTACGACGTGTCCGCCGCAGTTGAGGCAGGTCGGGTTGGACAGGGGCGAGGGCACCCGCTCGCCGTCGACCTTGTACATGATGAACGGCTCGCCCTTGCCGTCGACGTGGTGCTCGATCGCGTACGCCTGCTCCCAGCCGTACCCGCATTTCATGCACGCGAAGGAGTAGGCCTCGTGCACGGTGTGCACGTCGGAGGCGGTCACAGCGACAGGGACTGCGACGGGGGCGGAGACGGGTACCGGGGTGTCTGCGATCTCACTCATGCCAGCTCCTCTTGTTCCACTGGTGCCATTGCCAGTGGACGCCTCAACGGGCGGGAGCGCATCAGGCCCTGTCTACTGTTGGGCGGTCCTTGGGCGACTCATTCCGAAAGTGCCCGGTGCGCGGTCTGAGCTTTGCCTTTCAGGTTAGCTCTTTACCTGCTCACGGCATCTTTTGTGCCGCGTTCTTTGCCGCGACCACTGCGTCGAACACCCCGCGCTTGGGTACGCCGGCCTCGGCCGCGACCGCCGCGATGGCCTCCTTGCGCCGCTCACCGGCCTCCTCGCGCACCCGCACCCGGCGCACCAGCTCCTCGTCGTCCACGTCGCCGGGCGCGGCCGCCGGAGCGCCCTCGACCACGACCGTGATCTCCCCGCGCACGCCCTCGGCGGCCCAGGCCGCGAGCTCGCCGAGCCCGCCGCGCTTGACCTCCTCGTACGTCTTGGTCAGTTCACGGCACACCGCGGCCCGCCGGTCGGCCCCGAAGACCTCGGCCATCGCGGCCAGGGTGTCGTCGAGCCGGTGCGGGGCCTCGAAGTAGACGAGCGTGCGCCGCTCGCCCTCGACCTCGCGCAGCCGGCCCAGGCGCTCCCCCGCCTTGCGGGGCAGGAACCCCTCGAAGCAGAACCGGTCCACCGGCAGCCCGGACATGGCGAGCGCGGTGAGCACCGCGGACGGCCCGGGAACGGCCGTGACCTTGATGTCCTTCTCCACGGCGGCGGCGACCAGCCGGTAGCCGGGGTCGGACACCGAGGGCATGCCCGCGTCCGTCACCAGCAGGACGCGCGCGCCGCCGGCCAGGGCTTCGACCAGCTCCGGGGTGCGCGCCGACTCGTTGCCCTCGAAGTACGACAGGACGCGCCCGGTGGTGTGGACGCCCAGCCCCTGGGTCAGCCGGCGCAACCGCCGGGTGTCCTCGGCGGCAATCACATCGGCCCGCTCCAGCTCGGCCGCCAGACGCGGCGGGGCGTCCGCGAGATCGCCGATGGGGGTGCCGGCGAGCACGAGCGTGCCCATCAGGCCTTCGGCCGCGGCGGCAGTGGAGGTGGGCCGGATACTGCGGGGCTGGTCAGTTGTCACCCGCCCATCCTCTCAGCCCCGTGCCCCGCCGCCCCCCGCCACTGGTGGCGCACACAGATCTCTTCCCTACGATGTGCCGGTGACCAGTACCGCGACGCCGCCGCCCAGCCCCGCGGGGGCCCCGCCCGCCTCACCGGTGGGACGCGAAGACGATCCGAGCACCTGGCTGCGCCGGCTGCGCGGCTTCGGCTACGTGCCGCCCGCCGGGCCGTCCGCGCGCGCGGACGTCCGTACCCGGCTGGTGCCCCCGTACGCCAGGCCGTCCAAGCAGCTGTGGATGACCTTCGGGCTGCCGCCCGAGGTGTGGGGGACCTGGCAGCGGATCGTCTCGTGGGCGGGGCCGGTGCTGGTGGCGCTGGTCGCCGGGGTGCTGCGGTTCGTGCACCTGGGCAGCCCGAAGGCGGTGATATTCGACGAGACGTACTACGCGAAGGACGCCTGGGCCACGATCAAGCAGGGCTACGAGGCGAGCTGGCCCAAGGACATCGACAAGTCGATCCTCGCCAACCCGTCCGGGGTCGCCCTCCCGACGGATCCGGGGTACGTCGTGCACCCGCCCGTCGGCAAATGGGTGATCGGGCTCGGCGAGTGGATGTTCGGCTTCACGCCCTTCGGCTGGCGGTTCATGACCGCCGTGCTCGGCACGCTGTCGGTGCTGATGCTGTGCCGGATCGGGCGGCGCCTGTTCCGCTCGACCTTCCTCGGCTGCCTGGCGGGCGCGCTGCTGGCGGTGGACGGCCTGCACCTGGTGATGAGCCGCACGGCGCTGCTGGACCTGGTGCTGATGTTCTTCGTGCTCGCCGCCTTCGGGGCGCTGCTCATCGACCGGGACCGGGCCAGAGCCCGGCTCGCGGACGCGCTGCCGGTGGACGAGGAGGGCCGGACCCGGCCCGACGCGAAGATCGCCGAGACGCTGCGGCTGGGCTGGCGGCCGTACCGGATCCTGGCCGGCGTCTGCCTGGGCCTGGCCGCGGGCACCAAGTGGAACGGCTTCGTCATCCTGGCCTTCTTCGGCATCCTGACCGTCCTGTGGGACGCCGCCGCGCGCCGCACCGCGGGCGCGGGTGCCCCGTACGCCGCGATGCTGCGGCGCGACGCGCTGCCCGCCTTCGTCTCCACGGTCCCGGTCGCGATCGTGACGTACCTGGCCTCGTGGTCGGGCTGGATCCTCAGCCCGGACAACGGCAAGGGCGGCTATCTGCGCGACTGGGCGGCCAAGTACGACCGGGGCAGCTCGCTGGGGTTCCTGCCGGAGTGGCTGCGCAGCCTGTGGCACTACGAGACCGAGGTGTACAAGTTCCACGTCGGCCTGACCTCGGGGCACACCTACGAGTCCAACCCGTGGAGCTGGCTGGTCCTGGGCCGGCCCGTCTCCTACTTCTACGAGTCCCCCGAACCGGGCACCGACGGCTGCCCGGCGACGGCGGCGGGCAAGTGCGCCCGGGAGGTGCTGGCCCTCGGCACCCCGCTGCTGTGGTGGGCGGGCTGCTTCGCGCTGCTGTACGTGCTGTGGCGGTGGTTCTTCCGCCGCGACTGGCGGGCGGGCGCGATCGCGTGCGCGCTGGCGGCGGGCCTGCTGCCCTGGTTCAACTACCAGGAGCGGACGATCTTCTACTTCTACGCGGTGGTCTTCGTCCCGTACCTGTGCCTGGCGGTGGCGATGATGATCGGCGCCCTGCTGGGCCCGGCCGGCTCCAGCGAACGCAGACGGGCGCTGGGCGCGATCGGCGCGGGGGTGCTGGTCCTGCTGATCGCCTGGAACTTCATCTACTTCTGGCCCATCTACACGGGCCAGACCCTCCCGATGGACTCCTGGCGCGGCCGCATGTGGCTGGACACCTGGGTCTAGCAGGCAGAACGACGGGCCCGGCACCTTTTGGTGCCGGGCCCGCCCGGTACGGCGGCAGGGCCCGGACCGCGCGTCGCGGTCCGGGCCCTGCTGCGTGCGGCGCCGCCCTGCGGCGGCGGTGCGTCAGCTCTGTGCGGTGTCGTCGCCCTCGGGCCCGGCGCCCTCGGCCACGCCTGCCTTCTCGCGCATCTTGCGCACCAGCTCCGCCTTCTGGTCGGCTGCACCCCGGCGGTCGAGGTTGCGGTGCGGGCCGTTGTTCTGCCGTTCGGCGCGGGACTGCCTCTTGCGCTGGCCGCCACCCTGGCCCACGGGGTTGTTGATGTTCTTGCTCACGGTCACGGGTTCTCCCGGTAATGATGTGAAGTGATCTACGGATGCATCGGTGGGGGACGGACAGCGACGTCGCAGGACGTCAGCACGGGCCCATCACGCCCTCACTCGTAAATCGGCGCCCGGAAGAACATGACAAAGACGGTACCCGGTCCCGTCGGCCCCGCACACCAACCTTTCACCGCGGGGCAGGTCCGGACGGGCACCTGGGTGCGGCAGTACGTGTGGCCGTACGAACGTGGGCTAGCGGGACGCCTCGCAGGCCGAGGCCGCGACGTCCTTGCTGGCGCCGGCCGCGACGAGGCTGGCGTCGCAGCTGGTCTGGTTACCGATCTGCCCCTGGTAACACGCCTCCGAGACGCCGTCGGTCACCTTCGCGGCGTGCTTGGCGACGTACTGCTCGCAGGCCTTCACGTCCGCCTGCGCGGAGGGGGCGGCGATGACGGCGCCGCCCAGGGCGAGGGCCAGTCCTGCGAGGATGCTGGGGATACGAGCCGACGGACGCATACGGATGCACCTGCTCTCTCGGTCGGTCACGCGATCCGCGGATGCGCCGGACCGCGGGCGGGGGCGGGGGCGGCGGCGCGGAGCAGGCACTCCGGGGGGCGACCGGCTCGGCGCATCGGTCACCCTCGCCCTTCCGACGCTAGAACACGGCGCCGGTGCACGCACTTTCGAACCTGCGTCAGCGGGTCGACGGGTGCTCGTCGTCCCAGGCGGGGGGCGTCGTCGTGCCGGTGGTCCAGTCCCGGCGCAGGATCGCGTACCCGACGGCGTCGTGGACCGTGCCGTCGTCCGAGGGCCACGCCTCCCGGTAGTGCGCCTCCTTGACGTACCCGCACCGCAGGAAGGTGCGGCGCATCGCCCCGTTGTCCTGGCGCGTGGTGCCCTCGATCCGCCGGATCAGCGGGAGCTCGGTGAACAGGTACCCGGTCAGCCAGGTCAGCGCCCGGGGGCCGATCCCCCGCCCGCGGTACCGGGACCGGATCCGCAGGTCGAAGACGGGTGTGCCGTCGCCCAGGTCCATCAGCCGGATCAGGCCGAGGGTCTCGCCCGCGCCGGCGATCCAGAACGACCGGGTCTCCGCGTTGTCGTACCGGCCGTCCGCGGCCCACTGCCGGGCCCGGTCCGGGTCGACCACGGCCGAGCCGTGGAACGGCCAGGTGTCCCCGGTGAGGAAGGCGACCAGGTCATCGGCCTCCGAGGGGACGTAGCGGTGGTAGGCGAGTTCCACGGCGGCACTCCAGGGACGGGGCGACCGGCCCCGAACGCTTTTCGTTCGGAGGTTCCGGTCCGGTAACAACGGCATACGAGAGCTCGACACAGCGTAATGTCCGCACCAAGGGTTCTTTGAACATGTTCAGGGAACCGTCGGTTCATGGGGGAGGGTACGCAGGTGAACGGGGCGACGAAGGGTGCCATCGTCGGCGGGGTGTTCCTCGCAATGCTCGGCGGCGCGGGGTACGGGGTGTACACGCTCGTCGGGGACGACGGCGGGGACGGCCGGGGCGGCGAGACCACCACCCAGGCCGGCAAGGGCAGCGGACCGGTCGGCGAGAAGGACGCGGCGAAGACCGCGAAGGCCTTCCTGGCCGCGTGGGCGGCCGGGGACGAGCGGGTGGCGGCCGACCTGACGAACAACGCCGCGGCCGCGCAGGCCGCGGTCGGGGGCTTCAGGACGAAGGCGTACGTGTCCAAGGCGGTGATCACCCCCGGCACGCCGAACGGCGCCACCGTGCCCTTCAAGGTCGAGGCGGAGATCACCTACGAGGGCACCACCAAGCCGATGGCCTACGACTCCCGGCTGACCGTGGTCCGCGGGGTCACCAGCGGGAAGCCGCTGGTCGACTGGCAGCCCTCGGTGATCCACCCGCAGCTCCAGAAGGACGAGGCGCTGCGCGCCGGCGCCCCCGCGAGCCCGCCGGTCAAGGCCGTGGACCGCAATGGCGAGGAGCTGACCGCGGAGAAGTACCCCTCGCTGCGCCAGGTCCTCGACGAGCTGCGCCAGACCTACGGCGGCAAGTCGGGCGGCAGGGCGGGGGCCGAGGTGTGGATCGAGCCGGCCGCCAAGGAGGCTCCCAAGAGGACCCTGCTGACCCTCGTCGAGGGCGAGCCGAGCACCCTCAAGACGTACCTGGACGCGAAGGTGCAGGCCGCGGCCGAGCAGGCGGTGACCAAGTTCCCCGAGGCCTCGGTGGTCGCCGTCCAGCCCAGCAACGGACACATCCTGGCCGTCGCGAACAACCGCAAGGACGGCTTCAACGCGGCGATGCGGGGCACCCGGGCACCCGGATCCACGATGAAGATCGTGACGGCCGCGATGCTGCTGGACCGCGGCCTGGTCGCAGCGGACAAGCCGGCGGAGTGCCCGAAGACGGTGACCTGGGGCCGTGAGTTCCACAACCTGAAGAACTTCGATCTGCCGCCCGGCACCAACTTCGCGACCTCGTTCGCCCGCTCCTGCAACACCGCCTTCATCAAGCAGATCAAGCCGGTCAACGACGACTCCGCGCTGCCGAAGGAGGCGACGGAGGTCTTCGGCATCGACCTGGACTGGAAGACCGGCATCAAGTCCACCGACGGCAAGGTCCCGCCGGCCACGGGCGCGGCGGCGGCCGCCGAGTACATCGGGCAGGGCCAGATCACCATGAACCCGCTGAACGTCGCGTCCATCACCGCGACGGCCCGCACCGGCGTGTTCCGTCAGCCGCTGCTGGTCTCGCCGGAGCTCGACGGCCGGACGATCGCGAAGGCCGAGCGCCGGATGAAGTCCTCGGTGCAGCAGCAGCTGGTCGGCATGATGAAGCTGACGGCCTCCAGCGGCACCGCGCGGGAGGCGATGGCTCCGGTCCGCGGCTCGGACAAGGGCGCGAAGACCGGCTCGGCGGAGGTCGGCGGCGCCGGGGACAGCCCCGACAGCTGGTTCACCGGCTACAGCGGCGACGTGGCCGCGGCGGCCATGGTCGAGGGCGGCGGCCACGGCGGCGAGGCGGCGGGCCCGATCGTCGCCCAGGTCCTGAACGCGGGCTGACGCCGCCCGGACAGGCCGGACAGGCCGGACACGGGCGGGCGGGGCCGGGCAGAAAAGGCCCGGCCCGCTCGGCAGGGCACCCCCTAGGCTCCCGGCATGACGACCACAGCGCACCCCCGTTTCGCCGAGGCACTGGCCGCCCTGGGCATCGACACCGAGGTACGGGCCTTCCCGGAGGCCACCCGGACCGCGGCGGAGGCCGCGGCCGCGATCGGCTGCGAGCTCGGCCAGATCGTCAAGTCGCTGGTCTTCGCGGCGGACGGGGTCCCCGTCCTGGTCCTGATGGACGGGTCCTCCCGCGTCGACGTCGCAGCGGTCGGCCGCGAGCTGGGAGCGGACCGGGTGACCCGGGCGGACGCGGCCGTCGTCCGGGAGACCACGGGCTACGCCATCGGCGGGGTGCCGCCCTTCGGGCACCGTACGCGCACCCGGGTGCTGGCCGACCGGTCGCTGCTCGCCCACGACACGGTATGGGCGGCGGCCGGGACCCCGCACACGGTGTTCCCGATGGCTCCCGCCGAGCTCGTCACGTACGCCGGGGCCACCCTGGCCGACGTGCGCGAACAGCCGCCGGAGCCGTCACAGGGCTGAGCGCAGTGCCCGCACCAGGGCCTGGGCCCGCGGGTCCGCGGTGACCGACTTGGCCAGGGCGTTGGTGACGTAGCCGAAGCCGATGCCCGCCTCCGGGTCCGCGAAGCCCAGGGATCCGCCGCGGCCCGGGTGGCCGAAGGAGGCCGGAGAGAGCAGCGGTGAGGCCGGTCCGTGCAGCATGTAGCCGGCGCCGAAGCGGGTGTTCACGACCAGCACCCGGTCCGGCCCGGCGGAGTGCTCCCGGGCGGCCAGCGCGGTGGTGGCCGGGGTGAAGATCCGCGCGCCGTCCTCGACCACGCCGATCGTGGCCCCGTAGAAACGGGCCAGTGCGCGGGCCGTCCCGATGCCGTTCGAGGCGGGGAGCTCCGCGGCCCGGTAGGCGGGGTCGTTCTCGTCGGGCAGCGGTTCGATGGCGGCGAAGGCCCGGCGGGTGAGGGAGTCCGGGTCGGCGTAGGCCTCGGAGACGTTGCGGCGCGGCCGGGTCCGCAGCATGCCCGCGCTCTCGGGCGGCTCCACCGGGGCCACCCGGCCCACCCGGTGGGCCTCGGCCTCCGGCAGGCCGATCCAGAACTCCAGCCCCAGCGGCTCGGCGATCTCCTCCGCCAGGACGCAGCCCAACGTGCGGCCGGTCGCCCGCAGCACCAGCTCGGACAGCAGCCAGCTGTAGGTCTGCGCGTGGTAGCCGTGCCCGGTGCCCGGCTCCCAGAAGGGCTGCTGTGCGGCGACCGCGCGCGCCCCGGACACCCCGTCGGCGGCCTCGGCGGCGGTCAGCCCGCGGTCCAGCGCCGGTATGCCCGCGCGGTGCGCGAGCACGTCCCGGACCAGGATCCGCTCCTTGCCGCCCGACTTGAACTCCGGCCAGTACGAGCCCACGGGTGCGTCCAGGTCCAGCAGTCCGCGCTGGTGCAGCAGCAGCGGCACGGCGGCCGCCACGCCCTTGGTCGCGGACCGGACGATCTGCGCGGTGTCCTCGGTCCACGGCTCGGTGCCCTCGGCGTCCCGGGTACCGGCCCACAGGTCGACGACCTTGCGGCCGTCCCGGTGGACGGCGACGGCCGCACCCCGGTCCCCGAGCACCTCGAAGTTGCGTACGAACGCGTCTCTGACGGGCTCGAAGCCCTCCGCCACCGTCCCGTGGACATCCACGTCTACTCCCAGCACCTGCCGCGACGCCCCGACGGCGCCTGCGCCTACCTCACCGTGCAACGCCCGCCGGGCGGTCCTGCTTCCCGGCGGCTCGAAGCCGGGGAGGCGCCCCGGCGCCGATCAGTGCGAGGGGCGCGTCAGAAGGGGCGTGCGCGGGTCGAAGCCGAACGGGAGCTCCAGCCGGTGGGCCCGCATCAGCTCGTCGTCGCACAGCAGCTCCTGTGTGCGGCCGTCCGCCGCGATGGCCCCCTCGCTGAGGACCACCGCGCGCGGGCACAGTTCCAGCGCGTACGGCAGGTCGTGCGTCACCATCAGCACGGTCACGTCCAGCGAGCGCAGGATGTCCGCGAGCTCGCGGCGCGAGGCCGGGTCCAGATTGGACGAGGGCTCGTCCAGGACCAGGATCTCGGGCCGCATGGCCAGGACGGTCGCCACCGCGACGCGGCGGCGCTGCCCGAAGGACAGGTGGTGCGGCGGCCGGTCGGCGAAGTCCGCCATGCCGACCTGGTCCAGGGCGGCGCGGACCCGCTCCTCCAGTTCCGCGCCCCGCATTCCGGCCGCGGCCGGGCCGAAGGCGACGTCCTCCCGCACGGTCGGCATGAACAGCTGGTCGTCGGGGTCCTGGAAGACGATCCCGACGCGGCGGCGGATCTCGGCTAGGTTCCGCTTCTCCACCGGCAGGCCGGCCACGGACACCGAGCCGACCCCGCCGGTGAGGATCCCGTTGAGGTGCAGCACCAGGGTGGTCTTGCCGGCGCCGTTGGGTCCGAGCAGGGCGACCCGCTCACCCTGCCCGACGGTCAGGTCCACCCCGAAGAGGGCCTGGTGGCCGTCCGGGTAGGCGTAGGCGAGGCCGCTGACTTCGAGGGAGGGGGTCGTGGTCACAGGGTCCATCCCATCAGACAGACGGCGAGGGCCGTCACCGGGAGCACGGCCGCGTACGCCCACTGGGCGCGGGTGGCCGCGACCTCGTCGATCACCGGCATGGAGCCGGCGTAGCCGCGGCTGACCATCGCGAGGTAGACCCGCTCGCCGCGTTCGTAGGAGCGGATGAACAGCGCGCCGGCGGTCTTGGCCAGCACCCCCCAGTGCCGGATCCCGCTCGCCTCGAATCCGCGCGAGCGGCGGGCGATGGACATCCGGCGCAGCTCGTCGCTGATCACATCGCCGTAGCGGATCATGAAGGAGGCGATCTGGACGAGCAGCGGCGGCAGCTTCAGCCGCTGCAGGCCCAGCAGCAGGGCCCGCAGCTCGGTGGTCGAGGCGAGCAGGACGGAGGCGGCCACGCCGAGGGTGCCCTTGGCGAGGACGTTCCAGGCGCCCCAGAGGCCCGAGACGCTGAGCGACATGCCGAGCACCTGTACGCGCTCGCCCTCGGCCACGAAGGGCATGAGCACGGCGAAGGCGACGAAGGGGACCTCGATCAGCAGCCGCCGCAGCAGGAAGCCGGCCGGGATCCGGGCCACGGCCGCCACTCCCGCGAGGAGGGCGGCGTACAGGCCGAAGGCCCACACCGCCTCGCGCGGTGTGGACACGACGACCACGACGAAGCCCAGGGTCGCGGCGAGCTTGCAGTGCGGGGGCAGGCCGTGGACCGGCGAGTGGCCGTGACGGTAGAGCTTGTGGGCGTGGCCGGCCCCCATGTCAGCCCGCCGAGACGGAGGTGGCGGTGGCGCCGGCGGTGAGGTCTTCCGTCCGGCGGCGGCGCACGGTCCAGAAGATCCCGGTGCCGGCGACGACGGTCACTCCGACGCCGATGACCCCGGCGAGGCCGCCGGACAGGCGGGCGTCGTCGACCTCCTTGACGCTGTAGTCGGCGAGCGGGGAGTCCGCGGCGGCGTGCTCCTCGACCTTCTCGTCGATGCCCTTGTCCGCGGCGACCTTCTCCAGGCCGTCGGGGTCGGCGGAGGCGTAGAAGGAGACGAAACCGGCGAGCACGAGGGCGGTGACCAGGCCGGTCACCCACACCTTCTTCGTCGATCCGGCGCCGGCACCGGCCGTCGCGGGCACGGCGGCCGCGGCCGGTGCGTCGACGAGCTCGCCGTCGACGCGCAGCTTCAGCGGAGCGGTCAGCCCGCGGGCCCCGTGCACCAGATCGGGACGGACGGCGATCACGGCGCCGACGGTCGCCGCGGTGATGGCGGCCTCGCCGATACCGATGAGCACGTGCACGCCGACCATGGCGGTGATCACCTTGCCGATGGGCACGTCGGTGGTGCCGCCGACCGCGTAGACGGCGGTGAAGGCCGCGGCCGCGGCGGGCACCGAGAGCAGCGCGCCGGTGAAGGCGGCCACGGTCACGGAGCGGCGGGTGGGCGGCAGGATCCCGAGCAGCCCGCGGAAGATCGCGTAGGCGACGACGACGGTGACGACACCCATGACGGTGACGTTCACGCCGAGGGCGGTCAGCCCGCCGTCGGCGAAGAGGATGCCCTGCATGAGCAGGACGACGGACACGCACAGCACGCCGGTGTACGGGCCGACGAGTATCGCGGCGAGCGCCCCGCCCAGGAGGTGGCCGCTGGTGCCCGCGGCGACGGGGAAGTTCAGCATCTGCACGGCGAAGATGAAGGCGGCGACGAGACCGGCGAGCGGGGCGGTCCGTTCGTCGAGTTCGCGGCGGGCGCCGCGGAGGCTGACGGCCACCGCGGCGGCGGCCACCACTCCGGCGGCCACCGAGACGGGTGCGTTGATGAATCCGTCGGGCACATGCATGGAAATGGCTCCGCTTCTTACGCAGTCTTTAGCTGTTCAACCATAGTGCCCAGTTGCAAACCGTTGGCAAGAGCGGGCGCACCACAAAGAGACCCGTGCGCTTTCGTGGGAATGTGCGAGGCTGGACAGGACAAACGGACGCAAATGTTCCGATATCGAGGAGTCTTGTCGATGTCAGCCACCGCCGAGAATCCACCAGCGACCGCCACCGCAACCGCCGTCGAGGAGCGGGTCCGTGCCCGCGTCATCACGGACGACCCCCTCTACCGGACCATCCCGGTCGCCCTGCGCTTCGCGGTCGCCGAGCCGCTGGCCGTACGGATCGTCTTCCCGGCGGGCCTGTCCCCCGAGGGCACCGACAACGAGTGGGTCTTCCCCCGCGCACTCCTGGAGGCGGGCCTCCAGGCCCCGACCGGGACCGGGGACGTACGGGTCTGGCCCTGCGGCCGCGTCCAGGCGGTCGTCGAGTTCCACTCCCCCGAGGGTGTCGCCGTGGTGCAGTTCGACATCGCCGCCCTGCGCCGGTTCCTGCGGCGTACGTACGCCCCCGTGGCGGCCGCCGCCACCCGTTAGGCGCAACCGGGCCCGGCCCCGTACCACCCGGTGATCGGGCGGTACGGGGCCGGGCCGTCCTGTCGGCAGGTGCGGGGCCGACGGGGTTTCGCGGGGTCAGGCGTTGACCAGCTCGCGGTCCTTGTCCGGGCCCTCCGGGGACTGCGCGGACTCCAGGTGCTTGCGCAGGCTCTCGCCCTCCACGTCCACGTTCGGCAGCAGCCGGTCCAGCCACTTCGGCAGCCACCAGGCCTTGTGCCCGAGCAGTGCGAGCACCGCCGGGACGATGGCCATGCGGACCACGAAGGCGTCGAAGAAGACGGCGACGGCCAGACCGAAGCCGATCATCTTGACCATCTGCTCGCTGGCCCCGATGAAGCCCGCGAACACCGCGATCATGATGACGGCGGCGGCCACGACGACCCGCGCGCTGTACTGGAAGCCGGTGACCACGGCCTGGCCCGGGCGCTCGCCGTGGACGTACGCCTCACGCATCCGGGTGACGAGGAAGACCTCGTAGTCCATGGCCAGACCGAAGACGACACCCACCATGAAGATCGGCATCATCGACATGATCGGACCGGTCTGCTCCACTCCGAAGACCGAGCCGAGCCAGCCCCACTGGAAGACCGCGACGACGGCGCCGAGGGCGGCGACGACCGAGAGCAGGAACCCGAGGGCCGCCTTGAGCGGGACCAGGATCGAGCGGAAGACGAGCATCAGCAGCAGGAAGGCGAGGCCGACGACGAGCGCCAGGTAGGGCAGCAGCGCGTCGTTCATCTTCTGCGAGAAGTCGATGTTCATCGCGGTGGCACCGGTGACGAGGACGTCGTCCCCGCTGCCGTCGCGGATCTCGTGGACCAGTTCCTCGGTGTGCGTGGAGGACGGGCGGTCCTTCGGGATGACGGTGATCACCGCGGCGTCGCCGGCCTCGTTGAGGGTCGGCGGGGTGACCGCGACGACCCCGTCCAGGCCCTTGATCCGGTCGGCCGTCTTGTCGGCCAGCGCCTTGTCGCCGTCCACGACCACCATCAGCGGGCCGTTGAAGCCCGGGCCGAAGCCGTCGGACAGCAGGTCGTACGCCTGGCGCTGGGTGGTGGAGACCGGCTGGGCGCCGTCGTCCGGCAGGCCCATCTCCAGCTTGCTCGCCGGGATGGCGATGATGCCGAGACCGATCACACCGGCCAGCAGCACCATGACCGGACGGCGCAGGACGAAGCGGGCCCAGCGGGTGCCGCCGTTGGCCTTCTTCTCGGCGCCGGCCGGCTTGCCCTTGCCGAACAGGCGGCTCTTCTCGCCCGCGGGCAGCACCTTCTTGCCCGCGAAGGCGAGGATGGCCGGGACCAGGGTGAGCGCGACGAGCACGGCGATGACCACAGTGCCCGCGGCGGCGAAGCCCATCTTGGTCAGCATCGGGATGTTGACGACGGCCAGGCCCACCAGGGCGATGACCACGGTCAGGCCGGCGAAGACGACGGCGGAGCCGGCGGTACCGACGGCGCGGCCCGCGGCCTCGTCGCGCTCGCGGCCCTCGGCGAGCTCCGCGCGGTAGCGGGAGACGATGAAGAGGGCGTAGTCGATGCCGACCGCGAGGCCGATCATCGTCGCGAGGGTGGCGGTGGTGTTGCCGAGGTCCAGCACGTTGGCGAGCGCGGTGATGGAGGAGACGCCGATGCCCACGCCGATCAGCGCGGTCAGCAGCGGCAGACCGGCCGCGATCAGCGAGCCGAAGGTGATGACGAGGACGATCGCGGCGACCGCGATGCCGATGATCTCGCCGGATCCGGTCTCGGGGGCGGCCATCAGCGCGTCACCGCCGATCTGGACGTTCAGCCCGGCGGCCTCGGCGCCCTCGCCCGAGTCCTTGAGCGCGTCGCGGGTGGCGTCCTTCAGCTCCATGCCGCTGACGTTGTACTTGGCACTGATGTAGGCGGTGGAGCCGTCCTGGCTCACGGCCCGGGCCTCGTACGGGTCGGCGACGGAGGAGATCTCGGCCGCGCCCGGTCCGGCCTTCAGACCCGAGACGATCTTCTGGACCTCGGCCTTGGGGCCGGGGTCGGTGACCTTGGCGCCCTCGGGGGCCTTGATGACGATGCGGGCGGTGGCGCCGTCGGCGGCCATGCCCGGGAAGCGCTTGTCCAGCAGGTCGAAGGCCTTCTGGGCCTCCGTGCCGGGTATCGAGAACGAGCCGGAGGTGGGCGCTGCCGCCGAGGCGGCGCCGAAGCCGGCGGCGAACAGCAGCGCCACCCAGAGGAGGGCGACGAGGCCGCGGCGCCGGAAGGCGCCCCTGCCGAGTCGGTAGAGGAAGGTAGCCACGTCGGTGGTTCTCCCGTTCAGGTCGTGGGATGGATCCGGATCGGATCAGGGCGTCGAAAGCCGGCCCGACGACGAGAGCGGCGTGTCAGGAGCAGCGGGGAGGCGGTGCCGGGGACGGGGTGGAGCGAGGATCAGACGCCGAGGGCGGGGAAGACCACGGCGTCGATGAAGTCACCGAGGAAGGCCCGGTCCACCGGGCGGTCCTCGATCAGCGGGAGCGCGATGAACGCCCCGATGAGCATGTGCGGTACGAAGTCGAGCGCGGGACAGTCCGGGCGGATCTCGCCCCGGTCCACCGCACGCCGCAGCATCGCCTGGAGACCGTTGATCTCCGGGTCGACCAGCAGGTCGCGCAGGGCCTTGTGCAGCTCCGGGCTCTCGTGGACGGCATGGGCCAGACCCCGCATCAGCGCGGTGTCCTTGGCCATCTGCGCGTCGTCGGAGTGCTCGACCATGCGCGCGAAGTCCCCGCGCAGGCTGCCCGTGTCGATCTCGCGCAGCGAGACCGGCTGGGTGCACCGCAGGGCCTTGGCGACCAGTTCCGGCTTGCTCCCCCACTGGCGGTAGAGGGTGGCCTTGCTGGACTTCGTACGGGCGGCGACCGCGTCCATGGTCAGCGCCTCGTAGCCGACGTCACGCAGGAGGTCGAGGACCGCCTCGTGCAGTTCGGCCTGTCGTTCGGGGGTGATCCGGCTGCGCCGAGCCGCCATCGCCTCGGTCATCTCCGTCTCCCGTCCGATCGAAACTGTTCCGTACGCTTAAGACCATACCCCCACTCCAAGCGAAACGAAACCGTTCCGTTTCGCTTGTGGGGGTGGCATGGATCACCTGTACGAGTTGCCATGGCCCCCCTGCGCGGAAAGCATTGGGGGGTGAGTCACGACGTCGCGTACCTCCGGTTCCCGCACCTGCACGACGACCTTCTCTGCTTCGCCGCCGAGGACGACCTCTGGGTCGCCCCGCTGGTCCCCGACGGACGGACCCCCGGGCGGGCCTGGCGCATCACCGTCGACCGGACCCGGGTCGGCCACCCGCGCTTCTCCCCCGACGGCAAGCACATCGCCTTCACCAGCTGGCGCAGCCTCGACCCCGAGATCCACCTCGCCCCGGTCGACGGCGGGCCCGCCCGCAGGCTCAGCTACTGGGGCGCCCTCGACACCCGCGTCTGCGGCTGGACCCCGCCCGACGAGGACGGCCGCAGCGACATCCTGGCCGTGTCCTCGCACAGCCAGCCCTTCTCCTACTTCGCCTGGGCCTACACCCTCCCGACCGACGGCAGCCCCGGCGGCCGCCTGCCCTGGGGGCCCGTCTCCGACATCCAGGTGCAGGCCACCGAGGAGGGCGAGCGGCACTCCCTCCTCCTCACCGGCAAACCCCCGCACGAGCCCGCCGCCTGGAAGCGCTACCGCGGCGGCGCCACGGGCCGGCTGTGGCTGCACGGGCAGCGGCTGCTGGAGGACGTCGAGGGACACCTCGACTCCCCGATGTTCGTGGGCGGCAGGATCGCCTTCCTCTCCGACCACGAGGGCATCGGCAACCTGTACTCCTGCCTGCCCGACGGCAGCGATCTGCGCCGCCACACCGATCACGAGGAGTTCTACGCCCGGCACGCCTCCAGCGACGGCTCCCGCGTCGTCTACCAGTGCGCCGGCGACCTCTGGCTCGTCGAGTCCCTGGACCGGGA
This sequence comes from Streptomyces avidinii, assembly GCF_045161815.1. Lineage (NCBI taxonomy): Bacteria > Bacillati > Actinomycetota > Actinomycetes > Kitasatosporales > Streptomycetaceae > Streptomyces > Streptomyces avidinii. The sequence continues at coordinate 5,220,260 of NZ_CP108863.1, read as the reverse complement.
CGCCGTCCCGCGCAGGCTCGACGTCCGCCTCGGCGGCCCGCGCGCGGGCCGGCGTACGTACCAGGTGCCCGCCGCCAGCCATGTCGACTCGCTCTCCGTGGACACCACCGGGCGCGCCAGCGCGGTCGTGGTGCGCGGCAGCCTCTACTGGCTGACCCACCGCGACGGCCCGGCCCGGACCATCGCCGACACCCCGGGCGTACGGGTGCGGCTGCCGGAGATGCTCGGCAGCGGCGGACAGGTCGCCTACATCACCGACGCCGAGGGCGAGGACGCGATCGAGATCGCCTACCTGCCGCGGGCCTCCGGCGAACGGGAGCCGCGCCGACTGGCCTCGGGCCAGTTGGGGCGGGTCACCGAACTGCTCTCCGACCCGGACGGCGAGCGGCTCGCCATCGCCTCCAACGACGGCCGGCTGCTGCTCATCGACGCCACCGAGGAGTCCAACGGCGAGGTCACCGAGCTGATCGCATCCATCAACGGCCCCGTCACCGACCTGGCGTTCTCCCCCGACGGGGCCTGGCTGACCTGGTCGCACCCGGGCATCGGGCGGTCGCTGCGGCAGATCAAGATGGCCCGGATCTCCGGCCCCGGCGCCCGGGTCATCGTGGACGTCACCAACGGCCGCTTCGAGGACGAGAACCCGGTCTTCACCCGGGACGGGCGCTACCTCGCCTTCCTGTCGTGGCGCGGCTTCGACCCGGTCTACGACGTGCACACCGGCGACCTCTCCTTCCCGCTGGGCTGTCGCCCGTACCTGGTGCCGCTGTCCTCCGCGACCCCCTCCCCCTTCGCGCTCTCCGCCGAGGGGCGGCCCGCGGCCGGCGGGCTCGAACTGGCGGAGGGCGACTCGGGCGAGGCCGACGGAGCCGTCACCGTGGAGGTGGAGGGGCTGGAGAGCCGGGTCACGCCGTTCCCGGTGACCGCGTCCAAGTACTCGGCCCTGTACCCGGTGCACGGCGGCGGGCTGGTGTGGCTGCGCTGGCCGATTTCGGGCGCGCTCGGCGAGACCTTCGCCAACCCGGCCGACATCAGCGGCAAGCCGACGCTGGAGCACTTCGACCTCACCAAGGCCCGCAAGACCGAACTGGCCTCGGGGCTCGACTGGTTCGCGGTCAGCGGCGACGGCACCCGGCTCGTGATCAACGACGACGGCGACCTGCGCGCGGTCCCGGCGACCGAGTCGGGCGACAGCGACTCGACCGTCTACCTGGACCTGCGGCGCATCCTGCACGAGGTGGACCCGGCGGCCGAGTGGCGCCAGGCCTACGAGGAGGCCGGGCGGATCATCCGCGCGTACTTCTGGGAGCCGAAGATGTGCGGCATCGACTGGGACGGGGTGCTGAGCCAGTACCGCTCCCTGGTCGAACGGGTCGCCTCGCCCGACGAGTTCGCCGACCTGCTGCGCGAGGTCCTCGGCGAACTCGGCACCTCGCACGCCTACGTCTCCCCCGCGCGCCGCAATGAAGGCCCCCCGCACTACCAGCGGGCGATCGGCCTGCTCGGCGCCAACCTCTTCCCCCGGGACGGGGAATGGGTGGTCAGCCGGATCCTGCCCGGCGAGTCCTCGGACTCCAAGGCCCGCTCCCCGCTGGCCGGCACCGGCATCCGGGAGGGCGCGGTGCTCACCCATGTCGACGGGCGGCCGGTGGACCCGGTCGCCGGGCCCTACCCGCTGCTCGCGGCGGCGGGCGGGACCACCGTGGAGCTGACCTTCCAGCCCGCGGCGGGCGAGGGCCGGGCCCGCCGGGTCGCCATCGTGCCGCTGATCGACGAGCGGCCGCTGCGCTACCAGGACTGGGTGTCCAAGCGGCGCGAGGCGGTCCGGGAGATCAGCGGCGGCCGCTGCGGCTACCTCCACATCCCCGACATGGGCGGCTCGGGCTGGGCGCAGTTCAACCGCGACCTGCGGATGGAGATGTCCCGGCCCGCGCTGATCGTGGACGTGCGCGGCAACGCGGGCGGGCACATCAGCGAGTTGGTGGTGGAGAAGCTGACCCGCTCCATCCTCGGCTGGGACCTGACGCGCAATGCCCAGCCGGTCAGTTACGCCTCCAACGCGCCCCGCGGTCCGATCGTGGCGCTGGCCGACGAGGCGACCTCCTCGGACGGGGACATGATCACCGCGGCCTTCAAACTGCTGGGCCTGGGACCGGTGGTGGGCCTGCGCACCTGGGGCGGGGTGGTCGGCATGACCGGCCGCCACACCCTCGGGGACGGCACGGTGATCACGGTGCCGATGAATGCCGCCTGGTTCCCGGAGTACGGCTGGTCGGTGGAGAACCACGGCGTGGAGCCGGACCTGGAGATCCAGCGCACCCCGCTCGACTGGGCGGAGGGGCGGCACGCCCAGCTCGACGACGCCGTGCACCTGGCACTGGAACTGCTGGAGCAGGACCCGGCCGCCGTGCCGCCCGGCTACACGGACGTACCGGACCGGCGCCGTCCGAAGCTGCCGCCGAGGAAGTGAGCGCTCCCGCCAGGGGGCGAGCGCTCCCCCGCACGAGGCGAGCGGGGTGCGCATGCGCAAGGGGCGCGATCCCCGGGACATCGGGGATCGCGCCCCTCGGCGCTCGGTATCCGGTTCCGGCCGTCAGGTCCGGTCGTCGAGCTCGTCGCGGATGTCGTCGAACGACCGCTGCGGCGAGTCCTGCGGCTGCGGTGCGCGCGCGGACCTCTCGTCCCGCGCGCCCTTGCCGGGCTTCTGCGCGTGCCGCGCCTTCTCCTCGATCTGCTGCGCCTTGTCCTGGAACTGGTCCTTGATACCCATGCTGTTCACTCCATGAGGGGTGTCGTCGGTGGGGCCCGGTGGTGAGGCCTCGACCAGACTTGCACGGGCGGACAAAGCACGCATTTCGATCAGTGACTCTGCGTGCGCTCCTTCTCGTCGGCGGCCCCGCCGGCCCCGACGAGCCCCTTGGACACCTGACCCAGACGCGGCTCGAAGTGCCGCATCTCGCGCTGCCCGACCGTGGCGATCATGCCGGGCAGGTAGCCGCGGATCCCCTGCATGCCGCGCAGCCACCACTGCGCGTACACGTGCGCCGAGCGCCGCTCGATGCCCGCGACGATCCGGTCGACGGCCGGCCCCAGCGGGTACGTACGGTTCGACGGCCACGGCAGCCGCTGCCGCAACTCCCGCATGACCTCGTCCTGATCGGCCCCGCGCACCATGTCCGTGTCGGTCCAGGAGAGGTAACCGACCCCGACCTTCACCCCCTTGTGGCCGACCTCCGCGCGCAGGCAGTGCGCGAAGGCCTCGACCCCGGACTTGGAGGCGCAGTAGGCGGTCATCATCGGCGCCGGGGTGATCGCGGCGAGCGAGGCGATCTGGAGGAAGTAGCCCCGGCTCTCCATCAGTACGGGCAGGAAGGCGCGGGCGGTGACGGCCCCGCCGATCAGGTTGACCTCGATCACCCGGCGCCAGGCGTCCGGGTCCGAGTCGGCGAACGGCCCGCCCGCGGCCACGCCCGCGTTGGCGACGACGAGGTCCACCTTGCCGAAGCGCTGCTTGACCTCCTCGGCGACCCGGGCCATGGCCTCGTGGTCGGTGACGTCGGCGTACCAGTGGTCGCTGTCGGTGTGCAGCCGCTCGGAGACCTCCTTGAGGGCCTCCGGCTCCAGGCCGACGAGGGCGACCTTCGCGCCGCGGGCCGACAGCTTGCGCGCGAGCAGCTCGCCGACCCCCCGGGCGGCACCGGTGACGACGGCGACCTGGCCTTCCAGACTCCTGCGAGCGCTCACGGCGTCTTCTCCTTCTCGGTGGTGTCGAGGTACAGCTCGGTCAGCTCGCGCAGGGCTCCGGTGACGGCCTCGGGGGCCTCGACCGGGGTCATGTGCCCCATGCCGGTGAGCTCGGTCAGGCCCACGCAGTTCGGCAGTGCGGCGGCCAGCCCGCGGGCGTGCACGATCGGGGTGAGCCGGTCGGCGGTGCCGCCGATGACGGCGGTGGGCACGACGAGGCGGGCCACGTCCGCGTCGAGGTCCAGCCCGGCCAGCACCCGGGACCAGGCGTGACGCACTCCGGTGGGGCAGGCGTGGACGATACGGGCGCACGCCTCGACCTTGTCCGGCGCGGAACCGGGTCCCATGGTGGCGTACTTCAGGATCTTCCGTGCGACGGGCGTGACCGGCCCGAGGGGGGCGCGGGAGCCGAGGACCGCGCCGGTGACACGGGTCCGGGCGCGCCCGGCGCGCACCGGCAGCACCTGCGCCTCGGCGACCAGCCGGGAGCTGCCGGTGCTGCACAGCAGCGCGGCCGCGGCGTGCTCGGCGAACTCCGGCCGGGCCGCCGCCGCCATGATCGTCATGCCGCCCATGGAGTGCCCGGCGACGACCGCGCGCTCCCCGGGGACGAGAGCGGCCTCCAGGACCGCGACCAGGTCGTCGGCGAGGACGGTGGTGCTGTGCGTCCGGGCGGCGGGGCTGCGCCCGTGCCCGCGCTGGTCGTAGGCGACGACCCGGTGGGTGGCCGCCAGGGCCCGGATCTGCGCGGCCCAGAAGGCGGTGGAACAGGTCCAGCCGTGGGCCAGCACCACGGCCGGCGCCCCCTCCTCCCCGTGGACCTCGACGTGCAGCCGGGCCCCGTCGGCGGAGACGGCGACGAGCTCGCGCCGCGCGGCGGGTGGTGCGTAGGGACCGGAGAGGACGTGCCGCGGGCGGCTCACGCGACGCCCTCCGCCGCCCGGGCCCCGTCCTCACCGGCAGTGGGCTCGCCCACACCAGCCCCGCCGGCGATTGAGGCGCGGGGGTCCGGGGGCAGCGCCCCCGGCAACGGCGCCGCAGCAGAGGCAGCCGCGACGACCACCGGCACCCGCTCCCTCACCCGCACGACCTCGTACTCGGCCAGATCGACGCTGCGCGTCTCGCGGCGGAACTCGCCCGTCGTACCGGGCCAGACGGTGGTGTTGCGGCCGTTCGCGTCCAGGTACCAGCTGGTGCAGCCACCGGTGTTCCACACCGTCCGCTCCATCCGGGTCTGGACCTGACGATTCCACTTGTTCACGGCGGAGGGGCGCGCGGCGAGCGCGACCTTCCCGCCCAGCATGCCCAGCTGCCGCAGGTAGTCGGCCATGTAGTTCAGCTGCGACTCGATCATGAGGATCATCGAGCTGTTCCCCAGGCCGGTGTTGGGGCCGATGATCGTCATCCAGTTGGGGAAGCCGGCCGCGGTCGCCCCGCGCAGCGACTGCATCCCGTCCTTCCACTCGTCCGCGAGGGTCCTGCCCTCCGCGCCCACCACCCGGTCGGCGATCGGCATGTCCGTGACGTGGAAGCCCGTACCGAAGACGATCGCGTCGACCTCGGTCTCGGTCCCGTCGGCCGCGACCAGGACCGAGCCCCGGATCTCCTTCAGCCCGGAGGCGACCAGGTCCACATTGGGCCGCGCCAGCGCCGGGTAGTACTCGCTGGAGAGCAGGATCCGCTTGCAGCCGATCCGGTAGGTGGGCGTCAGACTGGCGCGCAGCTCCGGGTCCTTGATCGACCGGGCCATGTTCGCCTTCGCGAGCGCTTCGACGAGTCCGAGCTGGTTCGGCCGCTTGGTGAAGGCGCTGACCTGGAGCTCCCGGATGCCCCACAGCAGTCCCCGGCGCGCGGCGCGGGTGAAGGGCAGCTGCCGGTGCAGCCAGCGTTCCACCGCGGAGATCGCCCGGTCGGTGCGCGGCATCACCCACGGCGGTGTCCGCTGGAAGAGCGTCAGGCGCTCCACGTCGGGGGCGATGGCCGGCACGATCTGGATCGCGGAGGCCCCCGTACCGATCATGGCGACGCGCTTGCCGGCGAGGTCGTAGTCGTGGTCCCAGCGCGCGGAGTGGAAGACCTTGCCGGGGAACCCGGCGAGTCCCGGCACCTCCGGCAGCTTCGGCTCCGACAGCGGCCCGGTCGCCGAGACCACCACGTCGGCGGTCAGCTCGCCCTGCGCGGTCTCGATCTCCCAGCGCAGCTCGTCCGCGTCCCAGCGCATCATCAGGACCTCGGAATCGAGCCGGATGTGCCGGCGCAGCCCGAAGGTGTCCGCGACGTGCTCCAGGTACTCCCGGATGGCGGGCTGCCCGGAGAAGGTCCGCGGCCAGTCCGGATTCGGCGCGAAGGAGAAGGAGTACAGGTGCGACGGGACGTCGCAGGCGCATCCCGGATAGCTGTTGTCCCGCCAGGTTCCCCCGACCGAGTCGGCGCGCTCCAGGACGACGAAGTCCGTGATCCCCTCGCGCCGCAGCCGCACGGCCGCCCCGAGTCCGCCGAATCCTGACCCGATCACCGCCACTCGTACGTGCTCGCGCCCCTCGCGCCCGCCCATGCCGCCCATGCCCGCCGCCTTCCGCTCATCCGCAGTTCCAGCCACGCAACGCCGCAACGCACCACACCATCGAAACACTGCCAGCAATCACTGGCACAATCGGGAGGGTAGAGCAGCCCTGTACTCATGGGTAGGGGTCGGACCCGGAAAGTTACTGCCGGTACGCCATAGGGTGCGTCTGTGGCGAAGGAAGAGACGCAAGCGAAGACGGTGCGCGAGTACCGCACGGAGGAACTGGCCGAGGCGGCCGGCATCCCGGTCCGCACCCTGCGCTTCTACCGCGAGCGCAAACTGCTCCCACCGCCCCGCCGCGAGGGGCGCATCGCCTGGTACGACGATCACCACCTGGCCCGGCTGCGCACCATCGCCGCCCTGCTGGAGCGCGGCCACACCCTCGGCGGCATCGCCGAACTCACCGCCGCCTTCGAGAGCGGCCGCGACGTGAGCCAGCTCGGCGAGCTGCTCGGCATCGGCTGGTCCGAGGAGACCCCGGTCCGGCTCACCCCGGAGGCCCTGGCCGACTACTTCGAGGGCGAGGTCACCCCGGAGAACCTGGCGGCCTCCCTGGACCTCGGCTACCTCGCCGTCGACGGCGACGCGATCGTGCACGTCAGCCGCCGCCTGCTGGACGTCTCCTCGGCCCTGGTCCGCGAGGGCGTCCCGCTGGCGGCGGTCCTGGAGACCGGCCGGCGCGTCCGCGAGCACGCGGACGCGATGGCCCTGCTGTTCACCGAGCTCATATCGACCCACATCTCACCGGACTCGCTCACCCGGCTGCGCCCACTGGCGAAGAGCGTGGTCGAGGCCGAGCTGACGATGGCGATGGACCGCCTGCTGGCCTCCGGCACGGATTCCGGTCAGACACCCAGCTCGTAGACGACGGTCACGGGCGCGTGGTCGGACCAGCGCTCGGGGTGCGTCTCGGCCCGCTCCACGAAGGCCTTCACGGCCTTCGCCGCCAGCCCCGGGGTCGCCACCTGGAGGTCGATCCGCCAGCCGGCGTCGTTGTCGAAGGCCCGCCCGCGGTAGGACCACCACGAGTACGGCCCCTCGGTGTCCGGGTGCAGCTCCCGCACCACGTCGACGTAGCCCGCCTCCGAATACACCTTGCCGAGCCACTCCCGCTCCTCGGGGAGGAATCCCGCGTTCTTGCGGTTCGTCTTCCAGTTCTTGAGGTCGGCCTCCTGGTGGCAGATGTTCCAGTCACCGCACACCACGACCTCGCGGCCGTCGGCGGCGGCCCGCTCCTTCAGCGCCGCCAGGTACGTCAGGAACTCCCCCATGAACCGGTACTTCTCGTCCTGCTTCTCCGTCCCCGCCTCGCCCGAGGGCAGGTAGAGGCTGGCCACGGTCACACCGGGAAGATCGATCTCCAGGTACCGCCCGCTGCCGTCGAACTCCGCGCTGCCGAATCCGACCTGCACCCGCTCGGGCGCCCGCCGCGTGTAGAGCGCGACACCGGCCCGCCCCTTGACGGCGGCCGGCGCGAAGACGGTGTGCCAGCCCGCGGGGGTCCGGACCTCCTCCGGAATCTGCCCCTCCTCGGCCCGCACCTCCTGGAGGCAGACCACATCGGCGTCGGATCCGTCGAGCCACGCCCCGAAGCCCTTCTTGGCGGCGGCGCGGATCCCATTCACATTCACGGAGGTCACAGTGAGCATCCCAGCACCATAGCGGGATGGTTCCGTACGATATTCGAATGTCTCACCGGATAGACCTTCGCACCGTGCCGTACGACCACCCGGACGCGGTCAAACTCAACGACCAGGTCCAGCTGGAGTACCAGGAGCGGTACGCCGGTGAGGGCGACGCCACCTTCCTGGACCCGGCGATGTTCGCCCCGCCGCAGGGCCGCTACCTGCTGGCCTACGACGCCACGGGCACCCCGGTCGCCAGCGGCGGGTGGCGCAGCCAGGACGAGAACGACGAGGGCTACGCGGACGGCGACGCCGAGCTCAAGCGCATGTACGTCGTCCCCGAGGCCCGCGGCCTGGGCCTGGCCCGCCGCATCCTGGCCACCCTGGAGGACGACGCCCGCGCGGCGGGGCGCGACCGCATGGTCCTCGAAACGGGCGACCAGCAGCCGGAGGCGATAGCCCTCTACCTCTCCTCGGGCTACACCCTGTCGGCGAAGTTCGGCCACTACCGCCACTACGACTCCAGCCGCTGCATGGCCAAGCCGCTCTGACCCTGCCACCAGCCCATCCAGCCCCGCCGGCGCCCACTGCAGCCCCGCCGGCGTTGAGGCGCATCTCTCAGCCCCGCCGGCACCACATCCAGCCTCGCCGGCGTTCGAGGCGCGGGGGTCCGGGGGCAGCGCCCCCGGCAACCGGCCCGCACCCGCCGCCCTACCGCGGGAGCCAGACGGCCCGGTCAGTCCCCCACCGGGACGGCCCCACCCCCCACTCCCCGAAGGGACTGGCGGCGTGCCGCAACACCCCGTACCCCGACGGAGTCACCCGCAGCCACGGCTCCGCCGAATACCCCGCGGCGCGGGCGGCCGCGCCCCCCGCGCCGCGGGCAGGGGCACCCGCCCCCAGCCCCCGCACGAGCCACGACCCCGTCCCCGCCAAAGAGAACCGCAGCCCCCGCCCGCCCCCCTCCGCCAGCGCCCGCAGCACACCGGCCGCCACCAGATACCCCGTCCCGTGATCCAGCGCCTGCGCCGGCAACACCCCCGGCGCGCCGTCGGACCCCCCGCACCGCGAAGCGATCCCGTACCCCGCCTGCACCAGCGAGTCGAACCCCCGCCGCCCGGCCCACGGCCCCCACTCCCGCCACCCCCACGCGCACAGCTCGGCCACCACCAGCCCGGGCCACCGCTCCAGCAGCTGCCGCGCCCCGAGCCCGTACCGCTCCAGCGCCCCCGGCCGGTACCCCGTCACCACCACGTCGGCCCCGGCGAGCAGCCCTTCCAGAACCGCCCGGTCCTTCGCCCCCGCCAGGTCCAGCAGCGCCGACCGCTTCCCGAAGCCCGTGTCCGCGTACGCGTCGTCCGCCTCCGGCAGCCGCGGCGAGTCGATCCGCAGCACGTCCGCCCCCAGCACCCCCAGCGTCCGCGTGGCGACGGGCCCGGCGATGACCCGGGTCAGATCCAGTACCCGCACCCCCATGGCGGGCCGGCCGACCGGGGCATCGCCGAGGGTCCGTCCCCGCGCCCCTGATACCCGTACGGGCTCCATCAGCGGCTGCGGCTCCCCGTACTCCCGCGCCACGGCGACGGCGAGTCCGCCCTCCCCGTAGACGAGCTCCTGCACCTCGACGGCCGTGCGCCCCGCGACCGCGGCGCGTACCGCCTCCGGCGTCGCCGACGACAACCGCAACGCCCGTACCAACGCGGCTTCGTGGTGCGGATAGTTGGCGTGCGTGCGCACCCATCCGTCGCGGGTCCGCCAGAAGCCGGACAGCGGCGCGAAAGTCACCGGAGCGCGCCCCTCGACCCGCAGGTGCCGTTCGCTGACGAACGCCGTCGCCACCGCGCCCTCGTCCACCACCGGCGGGGCCACGTCCGCCGCCCCGCCACCGGCCCGTACCGCGGCCAGCTCCGCCGCGGCGAGTCCGCACACCCCGACGGTGGCGCGGGCCAGTTCACGTACGGGCAGCGGGCCGTCATCCGGGTCACCGACTCCGCGGTAGCGCACCCGCCCGGCCAGATCGGGTGCCCCGCCGAGGGCCTTCCAGGCCTGGGCCGTCCCGTGGTCGCGTTCCTCACCGGTCGTCATGAAGCCATCGTTCCAACCCCCTGCCGCCGCCCGGCCGGAGGGCGCCCGCCCGCGTCGGCATGAGCACTTACAGCGTCTCCCACCGCATGCGCCGGACCGCCGACCACTTCGGCAGCCGCAGCCGCGCACAGCTCGCCCACCTCATCGCCCGGAGCGGCTTGCTCGACGACGATCCCCCAACCGGCGCCTGACAAAGCCTTCTTCGGCTCCCCAGGGCCTCATGTACGTTCTCGGGAAACACCCCCTCGCGCCGAAAGGCTCCACCGTGAAGTACCGCGTGATAGGCACCGCCGCCGAGACCCGCCGCGAGGTGAGCGTGCTGAGCCTGGGCACGATGACCTTCGGAACCACCGTCGACGAGGCCACCTCGTACGCGATCCTCGACCGTTTCGCGGAGGCGGGCGGCACCTTCATCGACACCTCCAACAACTACGCCTTCTGGGTCAACGGCACCCAGGGCGGCGAGAGCGAGGAGCTGGTCGGCCGCTGGCTGCGCAGCCGTGGCGTCGGCGACGGGATCACCGTCGCCACCAAGCTCGGCGCCCGCCCGCTCCGGCCCACCAGCGGCTTCAGCCTCGACGTGGAGGGCCTGTCCGCGAAGGTCATCCGGGAGTCCGCGGAGCGCAGCCGGGAGCGGCTCGGCATCGAGCGCATCCACCTGCTGTACGCGCACATCATGGACGAGAACACCCCGCTGGAGGAGACCGTCCGGGGCTTCGCCGAGGTCGTCGCGGACGGCACGGCCGGCCTGCTCGGCGCCAGCAACCACTGGGCGTGGCGCGTGGAGCGCGCCCGTGCGCTGGCCGCGGCGGCCGGCGTACCCGGGTACGAGGTGCTCCAGCATCACCACAGCTACCTGCGCCAGCGCACCGACCTCCCGAGCCTGCGCTCGCCGGACGGCAACCAGGGCCTGGTCAGCGGGGACCTGCTCAGCTACCTGCGGGACAACCCGTCGCTGACGCAGGTCTCGTACTCCCCGCTGATCGCCGGCGCGTACGTCCGCGAGGACAAGCCGCTGGGCCCGGGCTTCGACCACGCGGGCACCGAGCCGCGGCTGCGCGCGGTCCGCGAGGTGGCGGCCGAGACCGGCGCCACCGTCAACCAGGTGGTGCTGTCCTGGCTGATGGGCGGGGACATCCCGGTCCTCCCCCTGGTCGGCGCCTCGTCGGTGGCCCAGCTGGAGGAGAGCCTGGCGGCGGTGGACATCGACCTCACCCCGGACCAGCGCGCGCGACTCGACGCCGCCAACTGAACGCGGTGCGGCGAGGGCCGATCGAGTTCTGTCGGCCCCGACCGCGCAGCGTGCGCCCGCGACCGTCGCCGCCACGGGGATGACCCTGTGAACGCCGAAATCCCGCCCGGTCTTTCGACCGGACGGGATCTCGTGACGTTCCGAGAGCTACTCGCGAACTGTCGTTTGTGGACCTGTGGGGATTTGAACCCCAGACCCCCTCGATGCGAACGAGGTGCGCTACCAGACTGCGCCACAGGCCCTTGCGACGTGTGAAACATTAGCATCCCCGCGCGGGTGCTCCAAAACCGATATCCCGGAGCGTCCGCGCAGGTCACCGATCACTCGTTCGCGGCGCGCGGGCGGTCCTCGCCCTCGTACTGGTCGAACAGCGGGGTGCGCCCCTTGCCCTGGCCGCGGGGGCGCGGGGTGGTGGTCTGCGGCTTCGGGTCCGGCTTCGCAGGGCCGGGCTGGGCGCGCAGGCGGGGTTCCGTCGGCTCGGCCGTGCTGGAGCGGGTCGCGCTCCAGGCGTCCGGGGCCGTGGGGCCGGTCGCCCGGGGTGCCACCGGGGCCGTCACGTATGTCGGCAGCGGGACCGGGACCGGCTCCCAGCTGTCACCGCGGGCGGGGCCGCGTTCGCGCTCGCGCTGCTGGTCCACCCACTCGGCGTGGTCGGTCTGCTCGACCAGGGCGCGCCGTCCGGCCTCCTGCGGGGAAACCGGTGGCGCAGGGTCCGGTTCGCCGCCGGGCGCCGCCTCGGGCTCACGGCGGCTCGGGCGGTTCTCCCGCAGCTGCCGCGCGGCCGCCTCGGCGCGCCGCCGGTCCATCGTGAACTCGTAGCGCCGCCGCTCCTGGACCCGCAGATGCACGATGTACGTGCTCAGCAGGAGGGCGGGCACGGCGGGCGCCCACAGGAAGCGCAGGCCCCCGACCGCGGCGACGACGGCGCCGAGGGTGAAGACCAGGAACAGGAGCGCGGTCGTGCGCCGGCGCCGTGCGAGGACCTGGAGGCGCTGTTCGCGCCGGGCCCGCTCCGCGCGCTGCTCCCGTTCGGCGGCGGCCGGTCTCGACTCCGCCCTGGTCGGGGGCACGACAAAGGCCCGGGCGTCGGCGTCGACGGAATCAACCTTTTCCGTCGCGGCGTCCGGGTCCGCGTGGGGCTGGGGCTCCGCCTGCTCGTCACCGCGCTCACGCAGCCCCTTGGCGTAACGGCGCTCCATTCCCGCTCGGCCGGAAAGCAGCCGAATGGCAGTGGAGAAGCGTTCCGTCGGACGGGCTTCGTTCAGCTCGTCCTGCCTCCGGAGCCACATGGGCACCAAGTAGGCGGCCCAGGCCCCGACAATGACTGCGTAGATGAGGCCGCTGCTGCTCACACCTCACACCGTAGAGGGGCGCGGCCGAGGGGATCGGCCAATTGGGCCGGTGTGTCGCGCGATCTCGCTGATATCACGGACTTTTTTTGTGATTCTTCGGATCAGGTTATGGGCGAATCGGTTACCCGAGGGCATTAATTCGAACAGATATTCGCTTATCGCCGCTCGGTGCTGCCCCGCTATTTCGGCGGGGACTTCGGCGGGGACTGCGCGTGCCGGGCCCGGTGCCAGCGGCGCAGCAGCCCTTCCGGGACCTCCTCCACCGTGACCGCGTAGACGAGGTGGTCGCGCCAGGCGCCGTCGATGTGGAGGTACCGCGGACGCAGTCCCTCCTCGCGCAGGCCCAGCTTCTCCACGACCCGCCGGCTCGGCGTGTTCTCGGGGCGGATGCACACCTCGATCCGGTGCAGGCCGACCTTCCCGAAGCAGTGGTCCACCGCCAGCGCGACCGCCGTCGGCATCACTCCGCGGCCCGCCACCTCACGGTCCACCCAGTAGCCGATGTGGCCCGCGCACATCGAGCCCCAAGTGATCCCGGCGACCGTCAACTGGCCCACCAGGCGGCCCTGGTACTCGATGACGAAGGGCAGCATCCGGCCGGCGTTCGCCTCCGCCCGCAGATGGCGGACCATCTGGCGGTACGTGGGCCGCTGGATCACCGGCCCCCACGGCGCGGGCGGCGGAATCGTGGCCTCCCACGGCCGGAGCCAGTCGCGGTTGCGCCGGTTGACCTCGCGCCAGGCCTTCTGGTCCCGCAGCTTTATCGGCCGGAGCGTGACATCGCCGTCCGCCAGGACCACCGGCCAGGTCGGGCCGTTCAGCTCGTGCTCCCGGAGGGCGCCGCCGGTCTGGGGTGGTCCCCGCCCCGCATCTGGTCGACCGCGTGCGGCAGGACGCGGGACAGGACGGCGAGGCCGTCGCGCACCCCGCCCGTCGAGCCGGGGAGGTTGACGACGATGGTGTGCCCGGCCACGCCCGCGAGGCCCCGGGACAGGGCCGCGGTCGGCACCTTCGCCAGCCCCTCGGCGCGGATGGCCTGCGGGATGCCCGGGATCTCGTAGTCCAGCACGCGCGCGGTGGCGTCCGGAGTGCGGTCGGTCGGCGAGATTCCGGTCCCGCCGGTGGTCAGGATGACGTCGTACCCGGCGGCCACGCCCTCGCGCAGCGCCTGCTCCACGGGATCGCCGTCCGGGACGACCCGCGGGCCGTCCACCGTGAATCCGAGCTGCTCCAGCGCCTCCGCGAGCAGGGGGCCGCCCTTGTCCGCGTACACGCCCTGCGAGGCCCGGTTCGAGGCCGTCACGACCAGGGCCCGGCCGAGCGGCTGTACGGGCGCCGCCGCAGCCTCGCCAGGAGCGGCATGGCTGTGGCTGTGCACCTCGCCGCCGCGCGGGGCGTTCACGAGCGCGCCCAGTCGCCGGACTTGCCGCCGGTCTTCTCCTCCACCCGGACGTCCGTGATGACGGCGCCCTTGTCGACCGCCTTCACCATGTCGATCACGGTGAGGCCGGCGACCGCGACGGCGGTCAGCGCCTCCATCTCGACGCCGGTGCGGTCGGTGGTCTTCACGGTGGCGAGGATCTCGACCGCGTCGTCGGCGACCCGCAGGTCGACCTTGACGCCCGAGACCGCCAGCGGGTGGCACAGCGGGATCAGGTCGGGCGTCTTCTTCGCGCCCATGATCCCGGCGATCCGCGCGGTGGCGAGGGCGTCGCCCTTGGGCACACCCTCGCCGCGCAGCAGCTCGATCACCCGCGGGGCGACGAGTACGCGTCCGCTGGCCCGTGCCGTCCGGGTGGTGACGTCCTTCCCGGACACGTCGACCATCCGGGCCGCGCCGGCCTCGTCGATGTGGGTGAGCCTGCTCTCGGTACTCATTGCTGCGCCGCTCCGCTCTGGGCCCCCGAGGAGCCTGTGTGGTGCGACACACGCTACCCGCACCGGCACCGCTTCAGCCGAGCAGGATCACTTCCAGCTCGCTCCCGGGCTCCACCGAGGTGACGTCCTCCGGTACGACCATCAGGGAGTCGGCGTGCGCCAGCGCGGCGATCAGGTGGGAGCCCGATCCGCCGACCGGGCTGACCGTCCCGCTCTGCGCGTCGTACTTGCCGCGCAGGAACTGGCGGCGGCCGGCCGGGGAGCCGAGCGCCTTGTCGGCCGACAGCACCGCCCGCACGCTCGGCCGCCGCACCTCGGACTCCGGCAGCCCCATGAGGACGCGGATCGCGGGGCGCACGAACAGCTCGAAGGAGACGTACGAGGACACCGGGTTGCCGGGCAGCGCCAGCAGCGGGGTGTGGTCCGGGCCGATCGAGCCGAAGCCCTGCGGCTTGCCGGGCTGCATGGCGAGCTTGCGGAAGTCGATCCCGCCGCCGTCGACGTCCTCGCCCTCGTCGGACTGCCCGACGGAGGACAGCGCCTCCTTGACCACGTCGTACGCGCCGACGCTGACCCCGCCCGTGGTGACCAGCAGGTCGGCCCGGATCAGCTGGTCCTCGATGGTGGCGCGCAGGGTGTCGGCGTCGTCCGCGACGGCGCCGACCCGGTAGGCGATGGCTCCGGCGTCCCGCGCGGCCGCGGCCAGCGCGAAGCTGTTCGAGTCGTAGATGGTGCCCGCGGTGAGCGCCTCGCCGGGCTGGACCAGCTCGCTGCCGGTGGACAGGACCACCACGCGGGGGCGCGGCCGTACCCGTACGGTGCCGCGCCCGATGGCGGCCAGCAGGGCGATCTGCGGCGGCCCGAGGACCGTGCCGGCCGCGAGCGCCAGGTCGCCGGCCTGTACGTCGCTGCCGCGCGCACGGACGTGCGCGCGCGCCTCGGCGGCGCGGTGCACCCGTACCTCTCCGCCCGCGTGCTCGGGGGCGGCGCTGGCCGGGATCATCCCGGCGGCCGCGCCGCCGCCCGTACCGCCGTCGGTCCACTCGACCGGTACGACGGCTTCCGCGCCGGGCGGCAGCGGGGCGCCGGTCATGATCCGGGCAGCCTCGCCGGGGCCCACGGTGGGCAGCTCACCGCTGCCCGCCGCGACGTCCCCGACGACCGTCAGCACCGCGGGAAACTCCTCGCTCGCACCCTGGACATCGGCCGTGCGGACGGCGTAGCCGTCCATGGAGCTGTTGTCGAAGGGCGGGAGGGCGACGGGCACGGTCACGTCCTCGACCAGGACACAGCCCTGGGCGTCCAGCAGTTGGAGCTCGATGGGCTCCAACGGCCGGACGGCCGAGAGGACGTCCGCGAGGTGCTCGTCCACGGACCACAGACGGTGGCCGGTGTCCTGCGGTGCGGAACTGCTCAAGGTGCTACATCTCCTCCGTGACGTAACGGTGAAGCCAGGTGCGGAACTCGGGGCCCAGGTCCTCGCGCTCGCACGCGAGGCGGACGATGGCCCGCAGGTAGTCGCCGCGGTCCCCGGTGTCGTAGCGACGGCCCCGGAAGACCACGCCGTGCACCGGACCACCGACGGTCTCGTCGGCGGCCAGCTTCTGCAGGGCGTCGGTGAGCTGGATCTCCCCACCGCGGCCCGGCTCGGTCTCCCGCAGTATGTCGAAGATCGCGGGGTTGAGGACGTAGCGTCCAATAACCGCGTAATTGCTGGGGGCGTCCTGGGGGTCCGGCTTCTCGACGAGGCCGGTGATGCGGACCACGTCGTCCTCGTCCGTGGCCTCGACGGCGGCACAGCCGTAGAGGTGGACGTTGGCCGGGTCGACCTCCATGAGCGCGATGACGGTGCCGCCGGTGCGGGCGTAGATGTCGGCCATCTGACGCAGCAGCGGGTCACGCGGGTCGATGAGGTCGTCGCCGAGCAGGACGGCGAAGGGCTCGCGGCCGACGTGCGGCTCGGCGCACAGCACCGCGTGGCCCAGGCCCCGCGGGTCGCCCTGGCGGACGTAGTGCATGGTGGCCAGGTCGCTGGATTCCTGGACCTTCTTCAGGCGGTCGTCGTCGCCCTTGGCGATGAGGGCCGACTCCAACTCGTAGTTCCGGTCGAAGTGGTCTTCCAGGGCACGCTTGTTACGCCCAGTGATCATGAGTACATCGTCGAGTCCGGCCCCCACAGCCTCCTCCACCACGTACTGGATGGCCGGCTTGTCCACAACCGGGAGCATTTCCTTCGGGGTCGCCTTGGTCGCGGGGAGGAAGCGAGTACCGAGGCCGGCGGCCGGAATCACGGCCTTCTTGATCACGGGGTGCAACATAGTCATGCCCCGAACGATAGTGGCTTCTGTCGAACGCCAGACGAGATGGCAGCACGTAGATACCGGTATTTACCGATTGGGAAGGATATTTGATTTCCTCGTGGCCGAGAACCCGCACACCGTCTCCATCAAGGCCGGGCTGCGCCGAGAACTGCTCGCCGCGCGCCGCGCCCTGTCGCCCGAGAACTGCCGTACGGCGGCCACCGCACTCGCCGTCAGGGCTTTCGAACTGCCCGAACTGGCCGATGCCCGCACGGTGGCGGCGTACGTCTCGATCGGCACCGAGCCCGGCACCCGCGAGCTCCTCGACGCCCTGCGCGCGGCCGGCAAGCGGGTGCTGCTCCCCCTGCTGCTGCCCGACAACGACCTCGACTGGGCGGCGTACGAAGGCCCGGACGGCCTCGCCGAGGCCGCCCACCCGGGGAAGATGCGGCTGCTGGAGCCGACCGGCCCCGCGCTCGGACCGGATGCCGTGACCGGGGCCGACGCCGTGCTGCTGCCCGGGCTCGCGGTGGACGGCCGCGGCATGCGGCTGGGCCGCGGCGGGGGCAGCTACGACCGGGTGCTGGAGCGGCTGGAGCGCGCCGGGGCGCATCCCGCGCTCGTCGTGCTCCTCTACGACGACGAGGTGGTCGCGCGGGTCCCGGAGGAACCGCACGACCACCCCGTGCAGGCGGTGGCGACCCCGTCAGGGGTGCGCCGCTTCAGCCGGCCCTAGGAACCCCCGGGCGTGAGGGTCAGGGTGTCGACCGTGGCCTTCTCGACGGCGTCCTTGCCGAAGGGCCACTCCAGCAGCTCGCCCTTGGCCCACATCGTCGTCTGGTCCGTGTAGTGCGCGTTGTACGCGTGCCCCGAGGCACCCGTCAGGTTGATCCAGCGCGACTTGTCGAGCTCGTTGAGGTTCACGACCATCCGCATCGAGGGCACCCAGGTGACCCCGTACCCGCTGGAGGCGTTCCAGCCGGTCGCGTTGACCGTGGCCTCGCCGCCGCCCAGGTTCCACGGGCCGCGGTTGAGGAGCCACTGCATGAAGCCGGGGCCCTCGGTGCCGATGGTCTGGTTCTTCAGCGTCAGCTGGTGCAGGCGGCCCCAGCTCCAGGTGGACTGGTCCTTGCCGAGCTTGGCGGTCAGCTCCCAGCGGGCGTCCGCCATGGCCCGCGCGAACAGCTCGTCGCGGGTGGTGGTGGCCGGCTTGTTCAGGCCCTTGGCGGGTGCGCTCCACCACGGCGACTTCTCGTCCTTGACCAGGCGGCGGACCACCTCGAACCAGCGGTCGCCGCCGTCGGGCTGCGCCGAGTCCGCGTCGCGGGTACCGCACTCGCGGACCGTCTTGGCGAGGTCGTCGGCCGGGCCGGTGCCGTTGCCGAGGACGTTCATGCAGCTGCCCTCGAGCCGCAGCTCCTTGGGCATCTTGTCGCCGAAGGACAGCTTCAGGATGTTGCGCCAGACCGCGTTGAAGTAGGCCGCGGCGGCCGAGTCGGACTCCTGGGTGTAGTTCCAGCCGTCCAGCAGCTTCTGCGCGGCGCGCACGCCCGGGTCCGAGATCTCGATCTTCGAGAGCATCGGGGTCAGCAGCGCGGCGATCTCGCTGCTGTTGTCCATCTGCATGGTGCGCATGTCGTCGGTCGAGATCCGGCCGCCGTCCTTGATCTTCGCCTCGATGAGGTCGTTGATCCGCTGGCTGCGGGCGCCGTAGCCCCAGTCGGTGGTCAGCAGGTACGGGTACTTGCCCGCGCCGGTCCCGGTCTCCACGACCGCCTGGTTGGCGGTGACGATGTAGCCGCGGGACGGGTTGTAGTCCCAGGGCATCTCGTTCTGCGGGATGTAGCCGGCGTTGCCGTCCTTGCCGCCCTTCCAGGCGTACTTGGAGTCCCAGCCCGGGGTGGGCATCCGGCCGTCGCCCTGGCCGCGCACCGGGATCCGGCCCGGAGCCTGGTAGCCGATGTTGCCCGCGGTGCCCTTGTTGTCGGCGTAGATCAGGTTCTGGGACGGCACCTCGAACTCGGCGGCGGCCGCCCGGAAGGCCGCGAAGTCCTTGGCCCGGTTGAGCTTGAAGACCGCGTCCATCGTCCTGCCCGGGTCCAGCGCCGTCCAGCGCAGGGCGACGGCGTACCCGTCACCGCGGTCGGGGGCGGCACTGGCGACGGGGGCTCGGGTGCCGACCGTGGCGAGCTCCTCGCTGCGGTCGGAGACGAGCGGGCCGTTGTTGGTGGTGCGGACGGTGATCTTCTTGCTGGCGCCGCCCGCGACCTTGATGACCTCTTCACGGGTGGTGAAGGGCAGCACCTTGTTGTCGTAGACGTAGCCCTCGGGCTTGACCTGCTCCAGGTAGAGGTCGGTGACGTCGGCGCCGAGGTTGGTCATGCCCCAGGCGATGTCGGTGTTGTGGCCGATGACCACGCCGGGCATGCCGGAGAAGGTGTAGCCGGCCACGTCGTACTGGCACTGGGCCGAGACCGTGCGGCAGTGCAGGCCCATCTGGTACCAGACCGAGGGCAGCTGCGGGGACAGGTGCGGGTCGTTCGCGAGCAGCGGCTTGCCGGTGGTCGTGTACTTGCCGGAGACGACCCAGGAGTTCGAGCCGATGCCGCTGCCGTTGGGGCCGAGGATCGCCGGGACCTTGTCCAGGGTGTCGGCGAGTGCCGTCAGCTGGGTGCGCAGGCCCACGGTCGCGCCCTGGGCGGTGGCGTTGTCGGCGAGGCCGGTGCCGTTGCCGGTGGGGGTCACGGTCTGGGTCCCGACGGCGTTGCCGCTGCCGGATCCGGTCCCGGTGCCCGAGCCGCCGCCCGCGGCGCCGCCCTGCGGGGTGTACTTCCCGCCGTCGACCTTGCCGCCCTCGACGATCGGCTTGTTCCGGTCGAAGGGGTACGGCGGGTAGAGCTCGTCGATCTGCGCCTGCGAGAGCTTGGTGGCCATCAGGGCGCGGTCGATCTCGTCCTGCATGTTGCCGCGCAGGTCCCATGCCATCGCCTTGAGCCAGGCCACCGAGTCCACCGGCGACCACTGCTCGGGCCGGTAGTCGTCGCTGAGCTTCAGGGCGGCGTGCTCGACGGAGAGGTCCTTGCCGGACTTCCCCTTCAGGTACGCGTTGACCCCGTCGGCGTAGGCCTGCAGATACTTCTTGGTCTCCTCCGAGAGCTTCTTGTCGTACTCGGCCTGGGCGACCTGGCGCCAGCCCAGCGTGCGCAGGAAGGCGTCCGTCTCGACCTGGCCGGAGCCGAACATCTCGGAGAGCCGTCCGGACGTCATGTGACGTCGTACGTCCATCTCCCAGAAGCGGTCCTGCGCGTGCACGAAGCCCTGCGCGCGGAAGAGGTCGTCGTCACTGTCCGCGTAGAGCTGGGGAATGCCTCGGGCGTCGCGCTTGACCTCGACGGTCCCGGTCAGGCCCGGCACCTTCAGGGAGCCGGTCGTCTGGGGGAAGGAGGCGCGCACGCCGTCCACGCTCCAGTACGCCCCGTAGCCGAGGCCCGCGACGAGAGCCAGGACCAGGACGAGCACGATCAGACGGGCGCGTCGTCCCTTCTTCTTGACGGGAGGAGCGGTTTCGTTGGCGGGCATCGCTGTCCTTAGAGGGGCAGGGTGGTCCTGGGAGTGCTGGGAGCAACCATAGGCGCAGGACCGACTTCGTTGATCCGCCAGGGGTGGAGCTGACGAGGACAGGGGCGAACAGGCGTTTCACAATGTGGTTATCGCGTAAAGGGCGCGTCAAAGATTAGGTAAGGTAACGAACTACTTGCCGAACTTGTCGCCCGGGAGGATCGGTCCACCGGGCGCATTGAGGAGGGCCGCCCGCTGACTGTCCACACGCTCAATGAGCTGCTGCTGGTCTGCTCGCTCGTGCTGCTCGTCGCGGTCGCGGCGGTGCGCATCTCTTCGCGCAGCGGCCTCCCCAGCCTGCTCATCTACCTCGGCATAGGCGTCGCGATAGGACAGGACGGCATCGGCAACGTCGTATTCGACAATGCCGAGCTGACCCAGGTCATCGGCTATGCCGCGCTGGTCGTGATCCTTGCCGAGGGCGGTCTGGGCACGAAGTGGAAAGAGATCAAGCCGGCCCTGCCGGCCGCGGTCGTGCTTTCCCTGGTGGGCGTTGCGATCAGCGTGGGCGTGACGGCGGCAGGGGCGCACTATCTCGTCGGACTGGAATGGCGGCAGGCCCTGCTGATCGGTGCGGTCGTCTCCTCGACCGACGCCGCGGCCGTCTTCTCGGTGCTCCGGAAGGTCCCGCTCCCCACCCGGATCACGGGCGTCCTGGAGGCCGAGTCCGGCTTCAACGACGCACCCGTCGTCATCCTGGTCGTGGCCTTCTCGACCGTCGGCCCGGTGGACGAGTGGTACGTCCTGATCGGCAAGATCGCCCTCGAACTGGCGATCGGCATCGCGATCGGCCTGACCGTGGGCTTCCTGGGCGCCTACGGCCTGCGGCACGTGGCGCTGCCCGCCTCCGGCCTCTACCCGATCGCCGTGATGGCCATCGCCATCGTGGCGTACGCGGCCGGCGCGATCGCGCACGGCTCCGGCTTCCTCGCGGTGTACCTGGCGGCGATGGTGCTCGGGAACGCGAAGCTCCCGCACTGGCCGGCCACCCGGGGGTTCGCCGACGGGCTCGGCTGGATCGCCCAGATCGGCATGTTCGTACTGCTGGGCCTGCTGGTCACCCCGCACGAGCTGGTCCGCGACTTCTGGCCCGCGGTGGTCATCGGGCTGGTGCTCACGATGGTGGCGCGGCCCCTGGAGGTCTTCATCAGCCTGCTGCCCTTCCGGATCTCCTGGCAGGAACAGGTGCTGATGTCGTGGGCGGGCCTGCGCGGCGCCGTACCCATCATCCTGGCGACGATCCCGATGGTCTCCGGGATCCAGGGCAGCGACCGCGTCTTCAACATCGTCTTCGTACTGGTCGTCGTCTACACCCTGGTGCAGGGCCCGACCCTGCCCTGGCTCGCGCGCAAACTGAACCTCGGCAACGGCGACGAGGGCGCGTCCGACCTCGGGATCGAGTCGGCGCCGCTGGAGAAGCTGCGCGGCCACCTGCTCTCCTTCTCCATCCCGCCGGCCTCGCGGATGCACGGCGTGGAGGTGAGCGAGCTGCGGCTGCCGCCGGGGGCCTCGGTCACGCTGGTGGTCCGGGACGCGAAGAGCTTCGTACCGGCGCCGTCGACCGTGCTGCGGCGCGGGGACGAGCTGCTGGTGGTGGCCACGGATCCGGTCCGGGACGCGGCGGAGACGCGGCTGCGGGCGGTGGCCCGGGGCGGCAAGCTCGCGGGGTGGCTGGGCACGGGCGGGCCCGTTTCGCATTAGAGCGTCGTTCTAATTCGGCCGAATTCGCCGAGATATGCCCGCTTTTGCCCGCTTTTCCGGGCTCTTTACATGCGAAGCTGCCGTTAATCCCAGGTGAAGACACCCCCTGTCACCGAATTCACAGGGCGTGGTAGTGGGTTTCCCTGTACGATGAAGGCACACCAGATCGAACCAACTCTGCCTGACGCAGAGCTGGCGCGACCGCAAAGCGGCCGTGGCACCACCCACAGTGGGGCGCCCAGGTATCACTCGGTTCTGCGCAAGAGGACAGCTCTCGGGGCTCCCACATGTACGGGTGCGGCCGCTCACAAGGCGAAGCACCGTCCGCAGACGGGGAAGCTCTACCAGGCAGCGGAAAGGCAAGGCCGTGACATCCGCGGTCACGACCGACACGTCCGCCCGCCCCGGCTACGGGCAGCTCCTGCGCACTCCCGGCGCCCTCGGCTTCGTACTCCCCGGCTTCGCAGCGCGACTCCCCTTCGGAATGCTGACCATCAGCATCCTGCTGCTGGTCCAGCACACCACCGGTTCCTACGGCATCGCCGGCATCGTCGCCGCCGTCACCGGTATCTCCATGGCCCTGTCCGCCCCGCTGATGGGCATCTTCACCGACCGCTTCGGCCAGACCGCCGTCCTGCTGCCCGTGGTCCTCGCGCACTCCGCCGCCGTCACCGGCCTGGCCGCGCTCGCGCTGCTGGACGCACCGGTCTGGGCCCTGGCGCTGGCCGCCGTACCCACCGGTGCCTCGGTGCCGCAGGTCGGACCGATGGTCCGGGCGCGCTGGGCCGCCAAGCTGGAGGGCTCGCCCCTGCTGCCGACGGCCGCCGCCTTCGAGTCCGTCACCGACGAGTTCACCTTCGTCGTCGGCCCGGTCCTCGCGACCGCGCTGTGCACCGGCGTCCACCCGGCGGCCGGCCTGGTCACCGAGGCCACGCTGACCCTGCTCGGCGGCCTGCTCTTCGCGGCCCAGCGGGCCACCCAGCCCAAGACGCACGCCCCGCCCGTCACCGGTGAGAAGCGCGCCTTCGCGCTGTCCTTCCCCGGCCTGCGCGTCCTGATCTTCGCCTTCCTCGGGATCGGCGCCGTCTTCGGCGGCATGCAGGTCTCGCTCGCCGCCTTCTCCAACGAGATCGGCAACCCCGGCGCCAACGGCCTGCTCTACGGAGTCTTCGCCGCGGGCAACATGATCGCCGGCATCGCGATGGGCGCCATCGCCTGGAAGATCGGCCCGCGCCGCCGGCTGATCCTGGGCTACATCGGCCTCACCGCCGCCGCGTCCGTCCTGTGGGCGGCGAACTCGATGATCCTGCTGGGCGCGCTCGGCCTGGTCGTCGGCCTGTTCATCGCCCCGGCGCTGATCACCGGCTACACGATGGTCGAGCAGCTGGTCCCCGCGGGCGCCCGGACCGAGGCCTTCACCTGGCTGACCGGCTCGATCGCCTTCGGTCAGGCCGTCGCCGTCATCCTGGCCGGCCGCCTGACGGACGCGCACGGATCCTCGTACGGCTTCCTGGTGCCCATGGGTGCCACCGCGCTCGCGCTGGCCGCCCTGCTGGCGCTGCGGGCGAAGCTGGCCCCGACGGCCCCGAGCCGGATCGTGAACGCGTCCGCGCAGGAGGCCGCGCCCGCGGCCCGTACGGAGGCCCCGGCGAAGGGCCGGGCACATGCCCCGGCCACCGCCCCCGCCACCGGCCCGTCGGGCTCCCGTAACCGGGTGAACGAGCGTGGGATGGGTCACCGCGTGCCGGTGACGGTGGACTGATCCGCCGGAATACGTCACCATGGAGCGTCGTTAGCACTCATTGAGTCAGAGTGCCAGGAGGAAATTCGTGCCGACCTACCAGTACCAGTGCACCGAGTGCGGTGAGGGCCTTGAGGCCGTGCAGAAGTTCACCGATGACGCACTGACCGTGTGCCCGAGCTGCGACGGACGCCTGAAGAAGGTGTTCTCCGCGGTCGGCATCGTCTTCAAGGGCTCCGGTTTCTACCGGAACGACAGCCGTGGCGCGTCGTCGAGCAGCACCCCTGCCTCGAAGCCGTCGTCCGGCTCCTCGTCGTCCTCGACGTCGACCGCTGCCGCCGCTCCGGCCGCCTCGTCCGCCTCGACTTCGTCGAGCTCGTCGAGCAGCAGCTCCACGTCGGCCGCCTGATCGCTTCTCCCCGAGGCCCCGCCCGCCGTAGCGGCAGCGGGGCCTTCGGCATGCCCACGGCAGGGCCTTAGGGTGGACCGCATGGTGAACGCAGAGATCGGTGTCATCGGCGGTTCGGGCTTCTACTCCTTCCTGGAGGACGTCTCCGAAATCCAGGTGGAGACCCCGTACGGACCCCCGAGCGACTCCCTGTACATGGGTGAGCTGGGCGGGCGCCGGGTGGCCTTCCTCCCCCGGCACGGGCGCAGTCACACCGTCCCGCCGCACAAGATCAACTACCGGGCCAACCTGTGGGCCCTGCGCTCCGTCGGGGTGCGACAGGTGCTGGGCCCGTGCGCGGTCGGCGGCCTGCGAGCGGAGTACGGGCCGGGCACGCTGCTCGTTCCCGACCAGCTGGTCGACCGCACGAAGGCCCGCGCCCAGACCTTCTTCGACGGCGAGCCGCTGCCGGACGGCTCCGTTCCGAACGTCGTGCACACCACCTTCGCCGACCCTTACTGCCCGGTGGGCCGGTCCGTGGCACTGGCCGCGGCCCGGGGGCGCGGCTGGGAGCCGGTGGACGGCGGCACCATGGTCGTCATCGAGGGACCCCGGTTCTCGACGCGCGCCGAATCGCGCTGGCACGCGGCGGCGGGCTGGTCGGTGGTCGGCATGACCGGTCACCCGGAGGCGGTCCTCGCCCGTGAGCTGGGGCTCTGCTACACCTCGATGTCCCTGGTCACGGACCTGGACGCGGGCGCCGAAACCGGCGAGGGGGTGTCCCACACGGAGGTCCTGAAGGTGTTCGGCGAGAACGTCGGGCGGCTGCGCGAGGTCCTCTTCGACGCGGTGGCGGCCCTGCCGGCCACGGAGACCCGGGACTGCCTGTGCACGCACGCCCACGACGGCTGGGACCTGGGCATCGAGCTCCCGTAGGGACCGCTGTCAGTGGCGGCTTCTGCGGCGGTCTACTGCGCCGACCAGTTGGGCGGCCTCGCCCCGGCACCGGCGCGGCGCACCGGCGCACCGGTGTTCACGGTGGACCACCTCGACAGTGACGTCGGCTTCGTCGACGCCGCCACCTTCTCCGGGGGCCGCTGGAAGGCGCTGCTGAACCGGGACACCACGGAGGACTACGAGATATCCGTCGACCGGTTCCCGGTCGAGCCGGCCCTGGCGGGCGCGCTCGCCTGGGCGGCCGACGCCGGGCTGACCGCCGACCGCGAGGGGATCCGGGCTGCTCTCACCGGTTCCGAGGCTTTCGCGGAAGACCTCGCGGACCGGCTGCTCGGCGCGCTCGGGCTGGCGCCCGCCGCGGAGAGCGCGTAGCGGAGAGCGCGTAGCGGCCGGCTGTCACATCCGGACCGGCTGTCCGGTCCTCCCTGGTGAAGGCGGAAAAAGGCCGCCCCTGCCCGGGAGATGACTGTCATGCCGCGTATCTCGCTCACCCCGCCCCGCACCCTCCTCCTGCGCATCGGCTCCTGGTACTCGCGCCGTTCCTACGGCAAGGTGCTCGACCCGGGCCAGGCGTACGGGCACCACTCGCAGGTACTGCTGTCCTACGTCCGCCTGGAGCGGAGCGCGGCGAAGTGGAAGGCGCTCGACGCCGGGCTCAAGCACCTCGCGGTGATGGCGTCGGCGGCCCGCATCAACTGCTCGTGGTGCATGGACTTCGGCTACTGGGAGGGCCACGAGCTGGGCGTGCCGGTGGAGAAGATCGAACGGGTGCCGAGGTGGCGGGAGGCCCCGGAGGTGTTCACCGAGCTGGAACTGCTGGTCATGGAGTACGCCGAGGCCATGACGGAGACCGAGCCGACGGTCACGGACGAGCTCGCACGGGAGCTGATCGCGCGGCTCGGCGAGGAGGCGTTCGTCGAGCTGACCGCGACGGTCGCCCTGGAGAACTGGCGCTCGCGCGTCAACAGCGCCTTCGGCCTGACCAGTCAGGGCTTCTCGGAGGCCTGCCGGGTCCCGACCGGGCGATGACCTCGACAATGACGGCGTGAACACGGACCCCGCCCCGGCCATCGCCGTCACCCCCGCCGCCGCCCCCGCCGATCGCAGGGTCATCGTCGCCCTCGACTTCGCCGACCGCCGGGCCGCCGAGGCACTCGTCGATCGCCTCGGCGACGCCTGCGGCTCCTACAAGATCGGCCTGGAGCTGCTGACCTCCGCCGGTCCCGGACTCGCACGGGACCTCGTCGGGCGGGGGCACGAGGTCTTCCTCGACCTGAAGCTCTTCGAGATCCCGAACTCCGTGGCCGGCGCCGTCCGGGCCGCCGGCGCGCTGGGCGCGTCCATGGTGACCGTGCACGCCATGGGCGGTACGGGGATCATGTCCGCGGCGGTGGAGGCGGCACGGGAGTTCCCGCGGCTCCGGGTGCTCGCGCTGACGGTGGTCACGAGCATGACCGGGAGCGACCTGGCGGACATCGGCGTCGACGCGGGTACGGAGGAGCAGGTGCTGCGGCTGGCACGGCTGGCGGTGGGCGCCGGATGCGACGGGGTCATCGCATCACCCCGAGAGGCCGGAGTGCTGCGCGAGCTGCTGGGGCCCGACCGGCTGATCGTCACACCGGGGGTGACCCTGGAGCCGGAGGGCGCCGAGAGCACCGAGGGCGTCGAGGGCGGCCGGGGCGGCCGGGGCGCGGGAGGCTCCGGAGGGACGGCCGGCGGGCACGCCCGGCCGGGGACGCCTCGGGCGGCCTTCGCGGCCGGGGCCTCGCACGTGGTGGTGGGCCGGTCCGTCAGCCGGGCGGCGGATCCGGTGGCGGCGCTGCGACGGGTGGTACGGGCCGCTGGGTGACCCTTGCGGGTGACGGGGTTGTCCACAGGCCGGGGATCGTCCACAGGCTCCGGCGGGATTCCCCGGGAGGCCGGATCGTGGGACGTGTCCGGGCACCGGGTCCGGGCCCGGCTCCTCACTCCGTCTGGTGGTGTTCGTCATGTCTCTTTGTTCCACGGCCTCTTCGACTTCCTCCGTGTGTCCCCCCGCGCGCCCGGTCCCGCCGTTCCCGCCGCTTCGGGTGGGGCGGGGCGGGGACCGGTTGCGCCGTGCCGTGCGGCGCCGGCGGCGGGTCGTCTCGGCCGCGCTGGCCGTCGTGGCGGCGGCGCTGGCGGTGGGCGGGACGGAGGCGCAGGCCTCGCGGGGCGCCGCGCCGCCCGGGGCGCGGGTCGCCCGGGGCGCTCCACCCGCCGCGGTGCGGATGGTGTCGGCGCCGGTGCGCATCGCGGACGCCGCGACCGTGCGACTGCTGCGGCCCGGGGACCGGGTGGACGTGGTCGCGGCGGAGCGGACCGGGCCGCCCAGGGTGGTGGCCGCCGGGGCGCGGGTTGCCGAAGTTCCCGATCCCGACAAAGGTGTTGCGGACGGTGGGGCGCTGGTGGTGCTGTCCGTGCCGCGGGACACCGCGCGGGTTCTCGTGGGTGCGGGTGCCACGACGCGACTGGCGGTGACGCTGTGCTGATTCGTACACAGGGCCAGTCAAGTCACCTCGGGGCGGGGCCCGATTGGACACGACACACCCGGCCTGCCGTAGCTTTCGGAACCGTTGGCTCCGTGTTCGGCACATGTGAAGAAAGGCTCAGTGGTGAGCGAGAAGAAGAAGGAGAGCGTGCTGGCAGGCTTCAAGGCCTTCCTGATGCGCGGCAACGTGGTCGACCTGGCGGTGGCCGTGGTCATCGGCGCCGCGTTCACGAACATCGTGAACTCGGTGGTCAAGGGGATCATCAGCCCGGTGGTGGGCGCGGTCGGCACGCAGAGCCTGGACGGCTACAAGTCCTGCCTCAAGGCGCCCTGCGGTATCGGCGCGAACGGCCAGCCGACGGGTGTCGAGATCCTCTGGGGCTCGGTGCTGAACGCGACGCTGACCTTCGTGATCACCGCCGCGGTCGTGTACTTCCTGATGGTGCTGCCGATGGCGAAGTACCTCGCCAAGCAGGAGGCCCGTCGCAAGGCGCGCCAGGGTGTGCAGGAGACGATGGAGATCACCGAGCTGGAGGTCCTCAAGGAGATCCGCGACGCGCTGGTCACACAGCGAGTCAATGGCGCGGCCCCGACCGGTGCGCGCGACAGGTTCTGACCGCCCCGGCCGCCTCGGCCGGTCAGATGTGGTGCGGGGGCTTCTCGTCGAGGAAGCGGGCCAGGTCGGCCGCGCTTCCTCCGGCGGGCGGCCGCTCGCCCCAGCCCCGGTCGGTGTCGTCCGAGGACTGCTGGTCCAGCGGGTCGTCGAAGACCAGCCTCGGCTTCGGGCGGGGCCGGTCCGCCTCGGGGGCGGGGCGCGGGGACTGCGGCTCGGGGGCGGGGGTGCTGCTCATGCCTCCAGGGTACGGCCGGCCCGGCCCCCGGCCCGGCCCGGTCGGGCGCCTCGGCCCCGTGCGGGCGTGGAACCGGCGGCGCACGGCCGGGCCGGCGGCGTGGAAGCCGCAGGCGGCGACGGCCGCCGTCGTGCCGCACGGGGGTCCGGTTTCCGCACCGCGAAGCCCAGCCACGGCAGCGGCACGATCAGGCATCCGCCCGGGGCACACGGGGCATACGGGCCGCGCGTCCGCCCCGCCGGAGGTACCTCCCTCTGGTCTCCTGGCCGGTATGGCCTACACCCCCATGACCGCTCGCAGCCCCTACGAGCCGCACCGCGCCGCCACCCCGCTGGAGCTGTTCTTCGACCTCTGCTTCGTCGTCGCGATCGCGCAGGCCGGAGCCCGGCTGGTGCACTCGCTCGCGGAGGGCCATCCCGGCACCGGGGTCATCGGCTACTTCTTCGTCTTCTTCGGCGTGTGGTGGGCCTGGATGAACTTCACCTGGTTCGCCTCGGCCTACGACGTGGACGACGTCCCGTACCGGATCGCGACGCTCGTGCAGATCGCCGGGGTGCTCGTGTACGCGGCCGGGGTGAGCCGGGCCTTCGACGACAACGACTGGGCGGTCGCCGTCACCGGCTACATCATCATGCGCGTCGCCCTGACGTCGCAGTGGCTGCGGGCCGCCTCCTGCGAGCAGGGCCAGGCCCGGACGGCGGCGCTGAAGTACGCGGCCGGGCTGGTGGTCTGTCAGCTGGGCTGGATCGGCCTGCTGTTCGTCCCGGACGACATGAAGCGCTGGCTGTTCGTCGTCCTGCTCCTCGCCGAGCTGGCGGTTCCGGTGATCGCCGAGCGGGGGCACCGGACGCCCTGGCACGCGCACCACATCGTGGAGCGGTACGGCCTGTTCACCATCATCGTGCTCGGCGAGACGATCGCCGCGGCGACGGTGGCCGTCAAGTCCGCGATCGACGAGCACGAGGCGCTGGACCAGCTGCTGCCCATCGCGGCGGGCGGGCTGCTGATCGTCTTCGCCGCGTGGTGGATCTACTTCGCCGTGCCGATGCACGAGCACCTGACGTCCAACCGCGAGGCCATCCCGTGGGGGTACGGGCACCTGCTGATCTTCGCCTCGGGCGCGGCGATCGGCGCCGGCATCGAGGTCGCCGTCGAGCACGCGGTCGGCAAGGCGCACATCTCCCAGGTCGCCGCGAACGCCGCCGTCATGGTCCCGACCGCACTGTTCCTGCTGATGGTGTGGCTGCTGCACTCGCGCCACTTCAAGCGCGGCCTCGCCCAGCAGCTGGTCCTGCCGGTGTCCGCCCTGGTGACGCTCGCCTGCACCTGGACGGGGGTCTACGCCGTCCTGTGGGCGGGCCTCGTCGGGGTGCTGACGGTGGCGGTCGGCCTGACCCTGTCCACGCGTGCCGACGCCGGCGCCACCGCCGTCGTCTGACTCGCCCGCAGGCTCCCCGAGCCGTCACTCCCGCGCCCCCGACACCGTTCTCCAGCGCAGAACGACGCGCACCGACTGGAGGCCCTGCCTTGACACTCCCGGCACAACGCCACGGCACCGACCCCGGCAGGGAGCTGGCCGAGCCAGGCTTCTGGCAGCAGCCCCCCGCCCACCGCCTCGCCGCCTTCGCCCGGCTGCGCGCGGCCGAGGGCCCGGTCCACGTCCCGGAGGGGTCCGGCCCCGGCCACTGGGCCCTCGTACGCCACGCCCAGGTGCAGGAGGCGAGTCGGCTGCCGAAGGTCTTCGCCAGCGCCCCCGGCGTGACCACTCCCGAGCCGGCCCGCTGGGTGCGGGCCCTCTTCGGGGACTCGATGGTCAATCTGGACGGCCCCGACCACGCCCAGCTGCGCAAGATCGTGCAGCGCGCCTTCACACCCCGCCTGCTGGCCGCCGCCGAGGCCGACATCCACGCCGTGGCCGCCCGCATCGTGGACGACGTACTGGCCGGGCAGCCCGACGAGTTCGTCTCCGCCGTGGCCTCCCGCCTGCCCCTGGAGGTCATCTGCAACATGATGGGCATCCCGGAGCGCTACCGCGCCGAGATCGCCGACCGCGTCAACCACGCCTCCGAGAACATCGGGGTGGAGCGGGGCCTGGCCTCCCGGCTGCGGATGCCGGGGCGCGGTCTGCGCGCGCTCGCCCGGATGCAGCGGGTGGTGGCGGGGATCGGGCGGGAGCGCCGGAAGAACCCCACCGACGATCTGATCTCGGCGCTGGTGTGCGCGAACGTCGACGGCCAGGCCCTCGGGGCCCGCCAGCTCGGCGCCTTCTTCTCCCTGTTGATGGTCGCCGGGGTGGAGACCACCCGGAACGCGATCACTCACGGGCTGACCCTGCTGACCGATCACCCGGACCAGCGGGACCTGCTGCTCTCGGACTTCGAGGCGTACGCGGACGGCGCGGTGGACGAGATGATCCGTCACTCGACGCCGATCATCCAGTTCCGCCGGACCGTGGCCGCCGAGCACACCATGGACGGGCACCTGTTCCGGCCGGGCGACAAGGTGGTCCTCTACTACGCCTCCGCCAACCGCGACGAGGCGGTCTTCCCCGACCCCGACGCCTTCGTCATCACCCGCTCGCCCAATCCGCACCTGGGGTTCGGCGGCGGCGGCCCGCACTTCTGCCTGGGCGCGCACCTGGCCCGGGTGGAGATGAAGGCGCTGTTCCGCGAGCTGCTGACCCGGCCGGTCGGGCTGCGCGCGGTGGGGCTGCCGGACCTGGCGGGGTCGAACTTCGACAACCGGGTCCGCTCGCTGAGGTTCGCCTTCGAACGCCCCTGACCGCGGCCCGCGGCCCCCGTCCCTCCCACGGAAGGGCGGAACCGGCCACCGGGCAGGCTGGGAGCCCGGCGGCCGGAGCGGGTGGGGCCGGCGCCCGGATGATGGGGCCTGGGCCGTCTCTTTCGGATCTTGTCGGCCGAGCCCGCGGCGTCCGGTGCCATGGGGTCTCCCCAGGCCCGCAGGGGCCGAGGGGAAGCATCGCAAGGCGGAGGGTCGTCCTTGTACCGGACGTACCGGGGCGGGCCCGACAACGCAGCGAGGTGCGGTGCCGGACGTCGCGGGCCCGGCAAGATCCGAAAGAGACGGCCTAGCGCTGGACGCGCCGCACGGCGAGGACGCAGTGGGCGCTGCTGGTGAGCACCGACTCGTCGCCCGCGAACGCCTGCAGGGTCTCCGGCGCGACCGGCCGGCCCGGGACCGCCTCCGGCCAGGCACGGGTGGCGAAGAGGAAGTACGCCTGCCCGCTCTCGTCGGCCGCGGCGACCCACTCGTCGGGGGCGGTGCAGCGCGCGTTCATCCCGGGCAGGGTGAGCGCGATCTGGTTGCCCTCCAGCAGGATCTGCACGGGGAAGGTGGCCGCCTTGAGGGTGCCGTCCATGACCACGTCGCCGATCGGCAGGCCGATCTCCTCCAGCAGCCCGCGGGCGGCCGCTTCGCCCGCCTCCCGGCCCTGCGGGCCGTCACCGAGGGTGTAGGCGAGGAGGTACGGGATGTCGTGCGCCTCTTCGGGATCACCGATCCAGGCGAGCACCGAAAGGGTGCCGAGCTGGGACCGGTCGATTTCGGCTTGAGTAGAAGTCATGCGCGCACCCTAGTGGTCTATCCGCCGGGCCTTTCACGGCCCTTCACCCGGCCGGGCTAGACGGCCCAGAATCCCTCTCCGGAATTCGTCTGCATGTTCGCGTCCTGGTACTGGAGGCGCACAATGCGCGCGCTTTCCGGGATTTCGAACACGACCCACCCCTCGGCCCGCTCACCGACTTCCAGGGAATCGAAGACGATCGGTTTGCCGGTCGTCAGCTCGCCGGTCTTCACCACCGGGTGACGCTGCCCCGCGCTGTCGTGCGCCCACATGCGCCCGAGAGCCCCGTACGAGGCCCCGCCCACGTTGACGAAGGACATCGAGGCGGCCACCCAGCGCTTCCCGGCGGGCGGGACGAAGTTCTTCTCGACACTGATCGCCGGGTCCACGAACGCCCCGAGCTCGACCTGGAGGTGCCGGCCGACCTGCCGGGCGTGCACCCGAACGGGGTCACCCACATGGGCATCCTTCGCTCCGGGCCGTACAGGCTCCTCCGCCGCGCCCGGCACCCCGTCGTCCACCGGGACCGCGGGCGCGGCAGCAGGGGCGAGCGCCGCACCCTCGGGTGCGCTCCGGCAGCCCGTGGAGCCGAACAGGAGGAGCGGGAGGAGGGCGGTGGCGGCGAGGGCGGGGCGAAGAGCGAAGGCGGGGCCGGGGGAGGCGGGCTGGCGCATGCGGGATCCCTTCTGGGACGTATTTCGGTCAGTCTCACGCCCCCGACCTGCAAATCGCACTCAACGACACGAGCGCGCGGAGCAAGTGCGTACGCCCGGCTGCCAGCACAATGCGTTCCGGCGGAATCCCGCCGTCCGACACACCTGGAGGAATGAATGCGCAGCTCCGCCCGCAGAATGTCCCTCGCGGCCTTCTCCGCACTGGCCGCCACCACGCTTTTCACCGCTCCGGCCGGTGCCACCGTTTTCGAACAGGGGATTTCCGTACAGGACGCCTACGTCGCCCACGACGGCGCCGTCACCCTTTCCGGGAAGTACCACTGCGAGCAGGCGTCACCCATGGGGGCGATGCAGATCAAGGCGACCCTCGCCCAGGAGGGCAGTGGCCGGCTGAGCATCGGCGCGGAGCAGCTCGTCTGCGACGGCCAGGAGCGCCGCTGGGTGGCCAACGCCCCGGGCGCCTTCGTGAACGTGCACCGGGGGCACGCGGTGGTCACCGCGGAGCTCCAGGAGGTGCGGCTCTCGGGCCTGATGCCGCGGTCGGTGACCACCGTCGCGCAGGACACCAAGGACGTCGAGGTCCGCGAGCGCTGAGCGGTGCGGCGGGCCCGGGGCACGTGCCCGGGGCCGGTAGCCGCCGCTACCGGCAGTCGGGGGCGACGTCCGTCATCGACATGAAGGCCACCGACTGGCATTCGGGGTCCGCATGGGGTCGCCCCGTCGCCCGGTCCACGACGGCCGGCACCCCGGCCACGAGCAGCAGCGCGGCCAGGACGCCCGTCACGGCCGCCTTGGTCAGCCCGCGCACAACACGATCCGTTCCATGGCTCGCATCATCGCCCCGCCCCCGGCACCCCACAACCCGGGGTGATCGTCCGGTCACCCCGCGCTCCGGGGGGCGTCCCCGGCGTCGAACTCGCACCACACCGCCTTGCCGTCGCCCCGGGACTCCACGCCCCAGTGCGTGGCCAGCGCGTCCACCAGCAGAAGCCCGCGCCCGGTGGTGGCCGCCTCGCCCGGGCTGCGCCGGCGCGGCCACACGCTGGAGCGGTCCTTGACCCACAACCGGATCCTGCGGACCGGCTCCGGCAGCACCTCCATGGTCAGCACCGCCCCGCCGTCGGTGTGCAGCAGGGCGTTGACCAGCAGCTCCCCGGCCGCCAGCTCCACGTCGTCGGCGAGATCCGGCATGCCCCAGTCGCGCAGGGCCTGGCGCAGCGCGTAGCGCGCCTCCGAGAGGCCTTCCGGGTCGGCCTGGTGGACGTACTGGTGGATGCGCGGCGCGCGGTGGGTGCCCGGGTCGGGGGCCCGGCGCAGCACCAGCAGGGCCACGTCGTCCCCCGAGCCCCAGCGCTCCCAGAGCCGGTCCGAGAGGTGGTCGGCGAGCGGCCCGGCGCCCTGGGGGCCGCTGCGCACCGCCTGGGCGAGGGCGTCCATCCCGGCGGTGATGGTGGTGCCCGGCTCCTCCACGAGGCCGTCCGTGCACAGCACCAGCGTCTCCCCGGGAACCAGGTCGAGCCGGGTCTCGGGGAACTCCTCGTGCTCGAAGAACGTGGCCAGCCCGAGCGGCAGGCCACCGCGCACCTTGGGCCAGCCCGTACGCCCGTCCGTGTGACGGATCAGCGGGCCGAGGTGGCCCGCGCGGACCGCCCGGATGCCGCCCGTCTCCAGGTCCACCTGCGCGTACATGCAGGTGGCGAAGCGTTCGGTGTCGAGCTCGGCAAGGAAGCGCGAGGCCCGCGCCAGCACGGTGGAGGGGGGATGGCCCTCCCCCGCGTACGCCCGCAGCGCGATCCGCAGCTGGCCCATGATGGCTGCCGCATGCGTGTCGTGGCCCTGGACGTCGCCCACGACGACGCCGACGCGGTCGCGGGGCAGTGCGATCACGTCGTACCAGTCCCCGCCGACCTCCCGCCCGCTCCAGGCGGCGTGGTAGCGGACCGCGATCTCGCCGCCGGTGATCTCCGGGATCCGGCGCGGCAGCATGGCGGCCTGCAGGCCGGTCGCGAACTCCCGCTCCTGGTCGAAGAGGAGCGCCCGCTGGAGGGACTGGGCCACAATGCCCGCCAGGCCCAGGCAGAGATTGCGCTCCTCCGGGCTGAACTCACTGCGGCGCCGGTAGAACAGGACCAGCCCGCCGATGGCCTTGGCCTGCGCGATCAGCGGCAGGTAGGCGGCCGCGTCGTACTGGATCCGGTCCAGGTACTCCGACAGCAGCGGGAACTCGCCGTCGAGCTCGCTGAGCGAGGTGACGAAACGTGCCTGCCGGGTGACCACCGCCTGCGACAGCGGCAGGGACCCGTCCAGCCGGGTGAACCGGCGCTCGCTGAGGATGTCCAGCGACTCCCCGCTCAGCGCGATGATCTTGATGGTGCCGCCCTCGACCAGTCCCAGGGCCAGCCCGTCCGCACCGAGCCGCTCCAGCGCGCCCGCCCCGGTCAGCGCGGCCGTGACGTCGTCCACCGTCACCGCCCGCGACAGGGCCTCCGTGGTCCGCTGCACGATCGTGGTCTGCTGGGCGCGGGCCGCCTCCAGCTTGCGCAGCAGCGTCGCCTGGGCCAGCTCCGCCGTGGCGTCCCGGACGATCCCCACGATCCGCTCCGGCTGCCCCGCGGCGTCCCGGAGCAGCCGGCCCGCGGTGTGCGTCCACTGGTCGCGGCCGTCGCGCCGCTGCACCATGAAGTACGCGCCGTACGTGTCCCCGCCGCCGGCCAGGACCCCTTCGATGATCTCGGTCAGCCGGACCCCGTCCGCGGGCGGGACGCGCAGTCCGACCCCGGGCACGGTGCCGTCGAACTCCTCCGGGCCGAGGTCGAAGACCTCCAGCGCGGCCTCGTCCAGCACCACCGTCCCGGCACCCAGGTCCCATTCGAGACTGCCCATCCCGTTGAGCGCGAACCGCTCCCCGGGGAGGGTCGCGCGGGACCGCCGGACGGGCTCGGGTCCGTCGCGTTCCGCCGCTGCCACGTCCACACCCCCTAACGGCCGGGCCAGCACGGCTGGGAGATCAGCCTCTCCCATTCCTCGTCAGGATGCCCCGGAAGGGTGCGCCCGGCCTCCCGCCAGCGCTTGACCATGGAGAGGTAGATCGTGGGCTGGTCGGCGTGCGAGGCCGTCGCGTACGGACCCGCGTACGGGGCCCGGTCGTACCCGCCGGCCCTGGCCCTGGCGGGCTGTTCCCCACGGCTGGCTGGAATGCGTACCCAGCCGCGGCCCTGCCCTCGCTCCGAGCTCATCACGGACCCCTCTCTCCGCGGATCTCACCGCAGATACGTCTTCGGATGCCCTGGGGGTACCCCCGGAAGGTGCCCGGGGGACGCAGCCCGGTCCGGCCGGGCGACGCCGGGGGAACCCGGCCGCGGACCCCGGGCGCCGAGGCGCTTGCGGACTCCTCTCACCAGTCTCCCCGCCGTGAAGCCCGCGCCGTGCACGAATCGCATGGAAGGGCCGAATGAGGGAGCCGACAGCAGCCCCGCGAAGAACAGCCCGGGCCACGAGGACTCGAACCCGGGGCTCAGCTCCGGCGCCCCGCTCCGCCCCACCGTCTCCAGGGCGGCCCGCAGCCCCGCGTCGAGGAGCTCCAGCCGGGCCAGTTCCGGGACGAACCCGGTGGCCGCGATGACGTGCGCGGTGTC
Organism: Streptomyces avidinii; assembly: GCF_045161815.1. Taxonomy (NCBI): domain Bacteria; kingdom Bacillati; phylum Actinomycetota; class Actinomycetes; order Kitasatosporales; family Streptomycetaceae; genus Streptomyces; species Streptomyces avidinii. Next base: position 5,183,801 of record NZ_CP108863.1, on the reverse strand, counting down.
CAGCACCACGGACTCCCCCGCCCGCGTGGTCAGGCCGAGCCGGGTCCGCCCGTCCGCCGCCACCGCCCGGTGCAGCCGGTGCCCGAGCAGGACGGGGACGCGCCGCTCGAACCGGTCCCGCAGCCACCAGGCGCCGGCCGGCCCCAGCGCGGTCGCCGCGATCCGCTCCCGGGTGGGCGCGGGCAGCCGGCGCACCGCCCAGGGCAGCTCCGACCAGACCCAGCTGCGCCAGCCGGTGCCGAGCCCGCTGTGGGGATCGCGCAGGGCCCGCAGCGGGGGCCGGTCCAGGGGCTGCGGGACGGTGTTCCAGTTCAGCCGGGTGCGCCGGGCGACCAGGCAGGGCCGGGCGCCCTGCTCGGCCAGCAGGGCGGCGGTCTCCAGGGCCGCCTGCCCGGCTCCGAGCACGGCCACCTCGCTGCCCTCGAACCGGCTCAGGTCCCGGTGGCCGCTGCTGTGCGAGTAGTGGCCGGGCGGGAGGTCCCGCAGCACCTCGGGGTGGTTGACGAAGGGCATCACCCCGACCGCGAGGGCCACCGTACGGGCGAGCAGGGGCGGGCCCTCGGCGGTGCGGACGCGGAAGCCGTCACCCTGCGGGGTCACCTCCAGCACGGTCACCTCCTCCACCTCGGGCGCGGCCTGCCGGGCGAACCACATCCCGTAAGCGCTGAACGTCCCGATCGGCAGCGGAGTGCCGTGTTCCGAGGCCGTTCCGCGGGTGGCGCAGTAATCGGCCAGCGTGTGCCGCCCGTCGGGCGCGGACAGATTGGACGACCAGGGCTCCGACTTCAGGAACATGCCGTCGGGCATGTGGTCGCGCCAGGACGCCATCGGCCGCCCCAGCACCCGTACGCCGAGCCCCGCGGCAGCCGCGTGGGCGGCGATCGACAGCCCGTACGGGCCCGCGCCGATCACCACGAGATCGTCGATCCGCGTCACGGCCGTTCCTCCCACTCGATGGTCAGGGGCCCGGCCCGGTCCGCGGCGACAGGCACGTTCAACGGGTCACCAGCTCGTCCGGCTCGGCCGGGGCCTCCGGCGGAACGGGCCGGGAGGCCGGTCCGGCGGAGCCCGGGGAGCCCTTGGAGCCGGTGGAGCCTGTGGAGCCCGAGGAGGGCTGGCTCCGACCGCGCTGACGGGGCGTGCGGACGACCGCGAGCGCCGTACGGCGGCCCTGCTCCGGAACCCCGCGCAGCGCCCGTACGCCCTTCCCCGCGCCGCGCCCCAGCAGGGCCCCGAGCATCGCCAGGAAGGGCATCGGGTCGTCGCCCGCGAACCAGGCCGTCTCGACCCGCCCGCGCTCGGCGGCCCGCTTCGGGGCAGCCTGCCGGTCCGCGCCCGGCAGCACGGACGCCGAAGCCCCCGACTTCCCCGCCGACCCGGCCGACCCGGCCGACCCCGCCGGTTCCGCGGGGCCCGCCGCGCGGCGGCGCGGCAGCGACCCGCCCCGGACCGCCGCCAGCAGCGCGTAGTTCTCGGCGACGAACACCCGGCCCGGGCCGCCCGAGGGCGTCGGGACCTGCTGGCCCGTCAGGTCCAGGTACATCGCCTGGACGACGTCGAGCCCGGCCGCGTCCGCGAACAGCCGGAACTGCGCGCCCGGCCGCGGGTTGAAGTCCACCAGCCGGAAGCAGCCCCGCTCGTCGCGGCGGAAGTCCAGGTCCAGGATCCCCTGGTAGCCGAGCCGTTCGGCGAGCCGCAGCCCGGCCTCCTCCACCGCCGGATCCGGCAGCCAGCGCCCCACGGCCGTCAGCCCCGTCCGTACCGGCCAGGACATCTCCTTGCGGCCCGAGCCCGCGAGCAGCGGCCGCCCGCCCCGCGCGAAGGCGCCGTGGAAGAACCAGTCGGTGTCCGGCCCGGCCGGCAGGAACCGCTGGAGCAGCAGCCTGCTCCCGGCCTCGGTGGAACGCTCGTAGAGTCGGCGCGCCTCGGCGGTGGTGTGCAGGAGCATGGTGCTGCGCAGCCCGTCCGCCCCGGCGGGCAGCAGCCAGGGCCGGCTCCACTTGGCGACCACCGGCAGGCCGAGCCGCCAGGCCGCCTCGGCCGCCTCGGCCCCGCTCGCCGGGATCACGGTCTCCGGGTGCGGGACGTCCCACCGCGCGCAGAGCCGCGAGAGCTCGGCCTTGTCGGCCACCCGGGCGGGCAGGTTGTCGGGCTGATGGGGAATCCGGAAACGCTCGCGGAGCATCGGCGCGACCCGGGACACGGCGATCGCACTCAGGTCGTCCATGGCGATGAGCACGGCCGGGCGGCCGATCCGCTCCGACACCCCGGTCAGGCACTCCAGCAGCGTCCCCGGCGCCTCGGGGTCGAGCCCGCCCGCCGGCCCGGAATGCACGGCACGCAGATACCGCGAACGCCCCACGGGACCTCCCCCGGCCTCGACGACGGCATGGACCTCCACGCCCTTGCGGCCAAGGGATCTGACGGCGCCGAGGGTTCCGTGGTGGAACGGATTGCGATCGAGTCTGAGCACAACGGCGGGCACATGGTTGAGATACGCGTGCATGGCAACGGCGTCTTTCACCTAGTCGGACCAAGCGGGGGTGGTGCGCACCTGCGAATGGCCTACGCGGCAGTCACCGGACAGGCCATTCGTCAGATCTGATGCCTAACGTCTTTGGTAAGCACACCGATTCAGGAAAGCTCGGGAGACGCCATGCCCAGACCACGCCGCCGACTGGCGAGCACCTGCATCGGTACGGTCACGGCCGGACTGCTGGCCACCGGCGCCGCGCTCGCGGCTCCGGAGGAGGACCGGCCGGAGGGCTCCGACATCGCCATGGGTGCCTATCTCGACTACGGGCCGACCGGGGTGGCCCGGATCCCGCACCTGTCGAGCTGGCTGGGCGGCAAGGAGATCCGGGTCGGCCACACCTATCTGCCCGGCGACTCGTGGGCGGGCATCGAGGGCCGGGTGTCGTTCCTGGACGACTGGGCCGAGTGGCGCCAGGAGGAGGACGACCGGCTGTTCGTCCTCAACGTGCCCATGCAGGAGCGCAACGAGGGCCGGGTGCCCGACTACCGGGTGGCCCAGCTGATCAGGGCGGGCGCGCAGGGACAGTACGACCGGCACTTCCGGGAGCTCGCCGAGCGACTGGTCGAGCTGGGCGTCCCGGACACGGTGATCGTGCTCGGCTGGGAGATGAACGGCATCACCTACACCCACCGCTGCGCACCGGACCCGGAGAACTGGAAGGCGTACTGGAGGCGCATCGTCAGCACGATGCGCGCCGTCCCCGGGCAGGAGTTCAAGTTCGACTTCGCGCCGAACAGGGGTACGGACGCGATCGGCTGGACGAAGTGCTACCCCGGCGACGACGTGGTCGACGTCATCGGAATGGATTCGTACGACCAGGCTCCCGGCCAGACCTTCGACGACCAGATCACCCAGCCGTACGGACTGCGGCATCACGTGGACTTCGCGAAGGCACACGGCAAGCCGGTCTCCTACCCGGAGTGGGGGCTGTTCCGGCGCGGGGACAATCCGGAGTACGTACGGCGCATGCTGAAGTGGATCCAGCAGCACAAGCCGCTCTACCACACCATCACCGACTACTGCCCGCACGGCGTGTGGCAGTGCAAGGACAACCCGCAGTCCGCGAAGGTCTTCCGCGACGCGCTGACGCCCGAGCGGCCCGGCCCGGTGGTCCCGACCCCGGTGGTGCCCACGCCGGTGGTCCCGACCCCGGTGGTCCCGACCCCCGTGGTGCCCACGCCGGTCGTGCCGACCCCGCAGGTGCCGACGCCCCAGGTCCCGACCCCGCAGGTCCCGACGCCGGAAGTCCCCGAGCCCACGCCCACACCGTCGCCCGTGGCTCCGAGCCCGCTCGTCCCGACGCCGGTCACCCCGACGCCGGTCCCGAGCCCGGTCGCCCCCAGCCCGGAAGTCCCGCTTCCGGTCACGCCCAGCCCGCTCGTCCCGACACCCGAGGTCCCCGAGCCCGAGCCCGCCCCCGAGCCCACGCCGGCGGTCCCCACGCCCCAGGTACCGGCGCCCTCGCCGGTCACCCCGAGCCCGGTCCGGCCGAGCCCGGCCCGGCCGAGCCCCGTCACCCCGAGCCCCGTCACCCCGAGCACGGTCCGGCCGAGCCCGGCCGTGCCGAAGCCCGAGTCCACCCCGCCGAAGCCCCTGCCGGAGCCGACCCCTCCGGCGCCGGTCAACAGCAAGCAGTGGTGCGTGCCGCTCAACTTCGGCGAGTGGCTCTCCCAGCTGGTCGGCAAGCAGGCGGTCTGCATCAAGCTGGACTTCGGTAAGGACTCCGGCCTCTGGCCCTTCTAGACGGGTCATCGCACCCGCAGTTCGTTGAGCCGCGCCCGCCAGTCCCTGGCGGCCGGCAGCGCCTCCCGCAGCACGTCCACCGCCCGCTCGCGCCCCGTCACCTGCGACTCGTGCACACGCAGCAGGGGCGCGAGCGCCGCCGTGGCCAGCAGGAAGCGCTGGTTGACGACCGTCGCGGGCCGCCAGTGGTTCTTGTACGGCTCGTTGCCGCGCAGGAAGCTCACCACCGGCCGGCCCTCGGCGAGCGCCCGCCCGGCCTCGTAGCGCAGCAGCAGCGTCGCCACGTCCACCTTCCGGGAGCGCAGGTCCGGGTCGGCCCCGTACAGGTATCCGCCGCTGAGCCCGGACGACAGCAGCGTGACGTTGGCCGCCACCACCTTCCCGTCCAGCCGGAACTCCGTCAGCCGGCTCTCTCCCGCGCGGACCATCCGCCGGGTGGCCCGGGTGAGGTGCTCGGCGAAGCGGGGCCGCAGGTGCTCGGGGGTCACCCCGCGGCCGCGCCACTGCTTCTCGTGCAGCCGCAGCAGGTTCCGTACGGCGCGCGGCACCTCCTGCTCGGTGACCTCGTGCTCCTTGATGCCGGCCGCGTCCGTCTTGCGCAGTTTGGCCCGCACCCGCTGGGCGCCGGAGGCCGGCATCCGCTTGACCAGCTCGTCGAACGGCAGCGTGGGCAGTTCCATGCAGGTGGAGTCGGCGAGCCGGCGGGAGACCCCGGGCCACTGCCGGTACAGCTCCTCCACCGCGGCCCCGGGCCGTACCTCCCGCAGGTCCACCACGGCGCCGCGGGCGGCCCGGTGCAGCCCGCGGGCCAGCGCCGGGACGACCTGACCGGCGTGCTCCGCGGCCACGAGCACGTCGAAGTAGTCGGTGATGGGGCCGCCGAGCGGCACCAGCAGCGGCATCGGCCGGTGCACGAGCATCAGCGGGGCCGCGCCGACCAGCTCCTCGCCGCGCCGGACGAGGACGATCCGGAGCCGGCCCTCCTTGCCGTACGACAGCCACCAGGAATGCAGCCAGGCGTGGCTCTGAAAGGGGGTGGCGGTGGGGCAGCCGCGGAAGAGCCTGTTCCACGACTCCTCCAGCGCGGCGAACTGCCGGGGGTCGCGGCACAGCGTCACCGACAGGGCCCCGGCGGAGCCCGAGGTCATCGAACGGACTCCTTCTCCTTGGCCGAGGCCGGCTCACCCTGGGCGGGCAGCGAGGCGTACTCCTCGACCGGGGAGTCGACGGCGGGCCGCACCGAGGATTCGACCGGGGAGGCGGCGGCAGCACGGGCCGCGCTCTCCTCGCCGCGCCGGGCACGGCCCGGCCGGGCGAGCAGCCACAGTCCGCCGAGCAGTCCACCGGCGCACAGGCCGACCGCGCCGCTGATGGCCGCGGACGGGGAGGCGGGCTCGGAGGGGGCGACGGCCTGGTTGAAGAGGAGCAGCTGGACGCCGGTGTTCTTGGCGGCCTGATTGCTGCTCAGGGACAGTGCGTCGGCGACCGCGTTCGCGATGTCGGCGGCCTCGGCAGGGCTCTTCGAGGTGCCCGTGATGGCGATCATCGGGGACTCGGGGGAGGTCTCCGCGCGTACCTGGGTACGCAGCTTCACGGCGCTGATGCCCGCGCGCGGCTGGGCGTAGGCGAGGGTGGAGCTACTGGTCGCGATGCGGGCGTAGGCCTGCGCGAAGCCGAGGGCGGTGGCCGGCTCGGTGGTGTCGTCGGGGACGGCGACGACATAGCTGGTGGCGGCGTACTCGGGGGCCTTGAGCACCCCGTACGCCCCGCCCGCGGCCAGCCCCAGCAGGGCGCAGGCGGGCAGCGGCCACCGCAGGGGCGCCGAGAGCCTGCGGCGGTGCGGCCTCCGCTCGGAGCGGTGGTCCGCCTTCCGCTCCGACCTGCTCTCGGACCGGCTCTCGGCCCTCTTCTCGGACTGCTTCTGGTCGGCGGTATCGGCCATGAACGTGCTCGCTTCCTGGGTGGAGGGGAGTTCCTTCGGGTCCGTGGGGACCCCGTCGGGGAGGGGACGGATCAGCCGGTGCCGGTCGGCTCCGCCGGTCCGGGGCCGACCGGCTCGCGCCGGCCGCCGACGGCGGCTCTGCCGCCGGGCACGGGGGCGGCGGCGCCGCGGCCCCGGGCCGCACCGGTGGCACCCGGCGCGGCCGAGAGGGCGAGGTCGTACACGTCCAGCAGCTGCCGCGCGCTGCGGGCGATGTCGTAGCGGCGGACCACCGGCGGCGGGGGCAGCCGGCGCGCGCCCGCCTCCATGTGGCCGCGCAGGGCGGCCACGAGTTCCTCGGTGCCGGTGCCGATGCGACGGGCTCCGGGGGCCTGCGCCGCCGGGAGGTCGTCGATGGCCGGGCAGGTCACGTGCAGCACGGGAAGCCCGGCGGCCAGGGCCTCCACGACGGCGAGCCCGAAGGCCTCCTCCCGCGACGGGGAGACGAAAACGTCCATGGCGGCCAGCAGCGCCGGAATGCCCGGGGTGCGGCCGTCCGCGCTGTCGCCCAGCGGGTCCCGCTCCCCCAGCAGGTGGATCCGGCTCTGCGCACCGAGCTCGGCGGCCAGCCGGCGCAGCCCCGCCCGCTCCGGCCCGTCCCCGGCCAGCAGCAGGTGCGCCCCCGGCAGCGCGGCCACGGCCCGCACCAGGACGTCGAACCGCTTGCCCGGGACCAGCCGGCCGACCCCGCCGACCACGAAGGCCCGCTCGGGCAGCCCGGTCCGGGCCCGGGTGGCCCGCCGGACGCCCTCGTCGAAGCGGAAGCGGACGGCCTCGATCCCGTTCGGTACGACGTGGACCCGGGCGGCCGGCACCCCCCATCCCTCCAGCCGGGCGGCCACGGTGTCCGACACGGCCACCGTCGCCGCGCCCAGGCGTTCACTGGCCAGGTAGAGCGTGCGCACGCCGCCGGACAGCGGCCTGCCCTCGATCTCGCCCTCGCCGAGGGAGTGTTCGGTGGCCACGGTCGCGCCGGTGCCCGCCAGCCGGGCCGCGAGGCGCCCGTACACGCAGGCCCGGTACAGGTGCGTGTGGACGAGGTCGTACTGGCCGCGCCGGATGAACTTCACCAGCCGGGGCAGCGCCCCCAGGTCCCGGTTGCCCCTCATGCCGAGGTGGACGACCCGGACCCCGTCGGCGCGCAGCCCCTCGGCCACGGGCCCGGGGTTGGTCAGCGTGAGTACGTCGCAGTGCATGGGCATGTGGCGCAGCAGCAGGCGCAGTTGCTGCTCGGCGCCGCCGACGCCGAGCCCGGTGATGATGTGCAGTGCCTTGACCGACTGGAGCGTCTTCACCGCTGCACCCCGCGCCGCAGCTCGCGCACCTGGTGGCGGAGCTGCTTGATCCGCAGCCGGGCGCCGCCGTCGGCCTGGCTGATGTGCGTACGCGGCAGCGCGTGCGGGCCCGCGAGGCGTCCGGGGTCGATGGCGCAGGCGTAGCCGTATCCGGCGGCCCGCGTGGCGTCGACGATCCGGGCGTCCAGGTGCCCGTACGGGTAGCAGAACCCCTCGGGCAGGGTGCCGGTCAGCTCGCGCAGCAGGTCGCGGCTGCCCCGCAGCTCCTGCTGGAGCAGGTCGTCGGGGGTCGCGGTGAGGTCCTGGTGGAGCAGCCCGTGCGAGCCGATCTCCTGTCCGGCGTCGGCGACTTCGCGGATGCCCTCGGCGGTGAGCAGGGACTTGCGCGGGCCCAGCGGGTCCCACACGTTGTCCACGCCGAGCCGCCCGGGCAGCACGAAGAGGGTGGAGGTGAAGCCGTGGCGGCTCAGCAGCGGCAGCGCGTGGGTGAGGAAGTCGGTGTAGCCGTCGTCGAAGGTCAGCCCGACCAGTCCGGCCCCGAGCCCGGCCGCGCGGGCCCGCAGCAGTTCGCCGACGGACACTCCGCGCAGGCCGCGGGAGCGCAGCCACAGCAGCTGGGCCTCCAGGGCGAGGGGGGTGACGGTGATCCCGTACGGGTCCTCCGCGGGGTCGGTGAACTCGGCGACCGAGTGGTACATCAGGACCCACGGCGAAGCGGCCCGGCGGGCGGGGACCACCACGGCGGCGGGAGCCGTGTCGGTGTCAGCGGACATTGCGGAACCTCTGCGTGAGCTGGGAGATCTGACCGGGCAGGGCGGTGACTTCGAGGGCGCGTATGGCCATGCCGGTGGCTCCGAACATGGCCGGGACCAGCAGGCAGCCGAGGGCGGCGCTGAGCATGGGGTCGGGGATCATCGGGCCGGCGATCCAGCCGGTGGCGGCCGCGGCGACGGCGGCGACGCCGAGCCGGCCGATGCTGACGGCGACCCGGCGGACCTGGATGGTGATGATTCGGGAGCCGAGGCCCGTGAGCAGCAGGACGGCGGTGGTGGAGATGCCGGCGGCGTTGGCGGCGGCGATGCCGTAGGTGCCCCACCAGCCGACGGCGAAGGCTCCGGCCACGATGTTGACGAGCAGGCCGGCGCCCATCGCGAACGCCGGGAACCAGGTGGGCCGGGCGGTCGAGAAGAAGGGCCGGGACAGTGCTCCGACGAGGCAGTGGCCGAGGAGTCCGAGTCCGTAGACCCGCATGACGGAGGCGGTGGCGAGGGTGTCCCGGTGGGTGAAGGCGCCGCGTTCGAAGAGGACCTGGATGATCTGGGGCGCGTAGCCGATGACGAGTGCGGTGCCCATGAGAACGGCGAGCGAGGCCAGCGCGAGGTCCCGCTCCACCCGCCGCCGGGCCTTCTCCCGCTCTCCCCCGGCCATGGCCTGCGCGACGACGGGGAAGGTGACGGTGCAGATCATCAGGGAGAGCACCATCGGCATCTGCGCGACCTTCTGCGCGTAGTTGAGATGGGAGATCGCCCCGGACGGGAGGGAGGCGGCGAGGAACCTCTCGACGAGCACCTGCGACTGCCGGAAGACGGCGAAGAAGATCACTGGGGCGATGACCCCGAAGGCGATGAGGGTGGGACGGTCGCGGTCGCGCTGGTTGCGCGGGGCGGACCTCTTGGCGCGCGGCGGGCCGAAGCCCACGTTCCGCACGAAGGCGGGCAGCTGGACGAGGGCCATCAGCAGCCCGCCGACGGCGACGCCCGCGGCGGCGGCCCGTACGCCCCACAGGGCGTGCAGGGCCAGCATCGTGCCGATGATGCCGACGTTGTACGACACGTAGATCGCGGCGGGCGGTACGAAGGACCTGTGCGCCCGCAGCGCGGCGCTGAAGTACCCGGCGATACCGAAGGAGAGCACGGTCAGCGCCGTGAGCCGGGTGCACTCGATGGCCAGCCGGGGGTCGGGCAGGCCGGGGGCGAGTACGGCGACGACGGCCGGCGCGGCCATGACCAGGACGGTGGCGACAGCGGCCAGCAGCACGACGAGGCGCGGCAGGGTCGCCCCCACCAGGAGCCGTACGGGGTCCTGGACGCGGGCCTCCCGGCGGGTGAGCCCGGCCCTGGCGGCGGCCCGCCGGGCCAGGGCGTGGCTGAAGGCGGGCACCATCAGCAGCGCCATGGCGTCCTCGATCAGCAGCGTCGAGGCCATCTCGGGCACGGTCCAGGCGATGAGGAAGGCGTCGCTGTCGTGCCCGGCGCCGAAGAGGTGCGCGATGGTCTGGTCGCGCACCAGCCCGAACACCGCCCCGGCGGCGGTCAATCCGGCGGTGACGGCGGCAGCCTTGGCCAGGAACCTGCCGAGCGGCGGGCTCCCGCCGGACGCGGCGGACTCGCCGGCCGCCCGGTCCCCGCCGGGGGTGACGGAGAGCCCGACCGCCGCTCGGCTCCCGCCGGGGGTGACGGAGGTCCGGCCCCCACGGTGGGAACGGCCCGCCCGGGCCTCGGGCCCGACGGCCGGGTTCCCGGCCCGCCCGGCCACCCGCACGCTGTGCCGGCCCGAAGCGCCGCCCGGATACCCGGCGGCGCCGAACACGGGCCGGAGCGTGCCCGGTTCACCACCGGGGAGCCCCCCGGCCACGAACCCCGGGTCCGCCGGGGCGGGCCCCTCGGCGACTCCGGTGCTGCCGGGGTCCGGGGTGCCCGGGACACGGGCGTGGCCCGCCCCGGCCGGGGGGCCGGAGGCGGGCCGCCAAGGCGTGGTGTCCGTCACGGGCGAGCCGCAACCCCGGGGGACCTGCCCCGTGAACCCGCACCGCCGAGAGCTCCGGGATCCGCGGCAGCTCGGCCCGGTGGCTCCGCAGCCCCCCGGGAGGGCAGCGCCCACCAGGCCGCCAAGCCGATGATCACTCCGGTGAGCACCGTGGACGGCCCGCCGATGTCCGCGTAGAGGAAGTCGGTCAGCTGCCACACGAACAGCCCGATCGCGATCAGCCCGCAGTCCCTGGCTCCCCCGCCGGAGGCGAGCCGCCGCAGCCCCGCCACCAGCAGCGCCGCCCAGCCGCCCACGAGCGCGACCAGCCCGATCAGGCCCTGCTCGCTCAGGATCAGCAGGTACATGTTGTGCGGGGAGAGCAGCGGCTGGCGCAGGTACGCCTGACCCGCGCCGGCGGTGTCGCTGCCGGAGGAGAGGCCCAGCGAGGCGTGCCCGTCACGGTTGGCCGGGAAGCCCTTGAGCCCCACCCCGACCGCCGGCCGCTCGCGCCACATCGACCCGGCCGCGGCCCACATCGTGTAGCGGTCGGTCACCGACTGGTCGGGGGCGCTGGAGACCTGGGTGATGGAGGTCAGCCGCTCGGCGACCATCTCCGAGCCGACCCCGAACCCGCCGACCAGGACCACCCCGGCCGCGGCGAGCGCGGCGACCACCTTCAGGGCCCGCCTGATCCCGGCCAGCGCCATCACCAGCACCGCCGCGCCGAAGGTGGCGATCCACGCGCCCCGGCTGAAGGACAGCACCAGCGGCAGCACCAGCGCGAGCGCGCAGCCCCCGGCGATCCGCCGGAGGCGCCGCGGCATCCCCGGGGCGAGCCCGGCTGCGGTCGCCACGATCAGCCCGTACGCCACGACGGTGGCCATGCCCATGACGTCGCCGGGGCCGAAGGTGCCGACGGCCCTGACGTCCTCGCCCTGGTAGGAGGCCCCGGTGTGGGTGGCGTACTGGACGACGCCCACCGCGCCCTGCACGAGCGCCAGGACCACGAAGCACCCGGCGGCCAGCCGGAACTCCGCGGCGCCCTGCACCAGCAGCACCACGGCGGCCGGGACCAGGACGAAGACCTGGAGGTAGCGCACGAAGCCGGGCAGGGCGGCGTACGGATCCCCCGCGGTCATCGTGGCGACCGCGAGGCCCACGGCCGGCAGCCCGAGGACGAGCACGCCCAGCGGGTTCAGCGCCCGCACCCGGCCGCGCAGCGCCTGGACCGCGCAGGCGAGGACCAGCAGCAGCGAGGCGGCGTCGGCCGGGCCGACCTTCCCGGAGGCGGTCGCGTCGCCCGCCGGGAGCGGGGCGAGGAGGAAGAGCACGGTCGCGGCGAGCGGCAGCAGCGGCCAGTGCCGGCGCAGCAGACCCGGCATGTCCGGCCGGTTCCACCGGGCGGGAAGGGCGAGGCTCATCAGCTGCCCCCCAGCCGGAAGCGGAAGAAGGAGGCCGCGGTGCGGGCGAGGATCCACAGGTCCTGCCAGAGCGACCAGGTGTCGATGTAGTGGTTGTCGAAGCGGGCCCGGTCCTCGATGGAGGTGTCCCCGCGCAGGCCGTTGATCTGGGCGAGGCCCGTGATGCCGACGGGCATCCGGTGCCGGGCCTCGTAGCCGGGGTGGACGGTGGAGAACTTGGCGACGAAGAACGGCCGTTCGGGGCGCGGGCCGACCAGGGCCATGTCGCCGCGTACGACGTTCCACAGCTGCGGCAGCTCGTCCAGCGAGGACTTGCGCAGGAAGGAGCCGACCGGGCTCATCCCGCGGTCGCCCGCCACCGTCCAGCGGGTGGCGGCCTCGTGCGCGTCGGCGCGCAGGGTACGGAACTTCAGCAGGGTGAAGGGGCGTCCGTACAGGCCGACCCGCTCCTGCCGGAAGATCACTCCCGGTCCGTCCCAGATCCGTACGGCCAGCGCGCACGCCGCCATCACGGGTGCGGCGGTGAGCAGCGCGACCAGGGCGAGCACGGTGTCGATGCCCCGCTTGACCCAGCGCTCCAGCGGCCGGGCCAGGCGCGGCAGCAGCGGCTGCACGGCGTACCCCCACAGCTGGTCGGTGGGGTGCGCCACCCGCATGCCGGTGATCCTGGCGGTGCCGGCCGGGTCGGCGAGCCACAGCCGGCAGCCGTGGTCGTGGAAGAGCCGGACCAGGGAGGCGGTGCGCTCGTCGGCCTCCGGGGGGCGGGTGAACACCGCGTGCCCGACGGAGTTCTGGATGACCGCGCGCCGGATGTCCTCGTGGGTGGCGAGCAGCGGCAGGGCGCCGCCCACGCCCTCGCCGGCCGGTGCGGTGTCGGCGAGCCCCACCGGGCGCAGGCCGAACTCGGGGCGGCCGTGCAGGGCCGCGGCCACCGCGCTCGCCCCGGCGCCGGGTCCGACGACGAGGGCGGAGGCGGGCCGGCGTACGGCGGCGCGGCGCCGGAGCTGGTTGACGAGGCCGCGGCCGGCGCACGCCAGTACGGCCTGCAGGCAGACGGCGGTGAGCAGAGCGCTCCAGCCGATGGCCCGGGCCGGGTCGACGGCGGCCGCGACGGCGGCGAGCGAGCACCACAGGACGGCGGACCGGCCTGCCAGTACGGGGAGTTCGAGGAGCGCGGAGGGGGCGAGCCGCGGCCGGTAGAGCCCGGCCTGGGCGTGCAGCGCGGCGAGCAGCAGCGGGGCCGCGGACAGGACGGGCAGGTCCGCCGCGGGCAGGGTCGTCGCGGTGAGTACGACGGCCAGCGCGTCGGTGGTGAGCAGCGGGAGCGCGCGGCCGCGACGGCGGACCCGCTGCGGGCGCAGGGCGGAGCGGGCCTGGTCGGTCCTGGGCCCGCGCGGGGGGTGGATGGCGGTCGCCGAACGGCGGGCCGCCACGTGGGGCGCGGGCGCGAAGGCGCTGCCGCCGGCGGGCCCCGTGCCACCCTGCCCGGTGTGCCGGGCGGGTGCGCTGTCCATCGTCATCGGCTGATGCGCTCCTGGTTCAAGGGCCGGGGCCTGCCCAGCAGTTCGTGGTACAGGCCGGTGACCGCGTCCGTGGTCCGCCGCACGTCGAAGTCGGTCCGGGCGTGCTGCCGGGCCTGCTCACCGAGTTCGGCGAGGAGCCGCGGCTCGGCGAGCAGCCGTCCCAGGGCCCCGGCCAGGGCCGTCGGGTCCTCCGGCGGCACCAGGCACAGGCGTCCCTGGCCCGGTGGCAGGCTCTCCCCGGCACCGCTGACGTCGGAGACCAGGACCGGGCGGCCACAGGCCATGGCTTCGAGCGGGGCGAGCGCCATGCCTTCCCACCGCGACGGCAGTACAACGAGATCGGCGGCCCGAAGCCACGGTCGGATGTCGGCGGCGGCGCCCGCGAAGAGCACGCGGGGCGGGGCGGTGCGGCGCAGCCGTTCGGTGTCGGGGCCGTCTCCGACGAGGGCGAGGCGGGCTCCGGGGACGGTGGCGAGCAGCTCCGGCCAGGCCCGGAGCAGGATGTCCTGGCCCTTCTGGAAGCAGATCCGGCCGACGCAGACGACGAGCGGTCCGTCGGCCGGGAAGTCCGCGGGCAGCGGCAGTTCGGCGCGGGCCCGGGCCCTGTCGCGCTCGGGGTCCGGGCCGCCGGGGCGGAAGTGGTCCAGGTCCACACCGTTGCGGATCACCGACCAGCGGGCGGTGATCCCTTCGGTCTCGCCCGCGTCGCGTTCGGCCTCGCTGACGCAGAGCACCCGGTCGGCCCAACGGGCCCCGTACCGCTCCCAGCGCAGCGCGAGTGCGGCGGTGACCCCGCCGACGGCGTCGAAGGACCAGGCGTGGGGCTGGAAGACGGTGGGTACGGTGCCGCGCGCGGCGAGCCGGCCGGCCAGGCCGGCCTTGGCGCTGTGGGCGTGCAGGACGTCGGGCCGCACCCGGCGGAGCACCTGCCGGGCGCCGGCGATCTCGGCGGGCAGCCCGGGCCCGGGGGCCCGGCCGGCCCGCCAGGTGAGGACCTCGGCCCCGGCCGCCCGCGCGGAGTCGCCGAGCGTGCCGCCGGGCGGACAGCCGACGACGGTGCGCAGCCCTTCGGCGGTCTGCGCGCGGACGAGGTCGGTGACGACCCTGGCCACGCCTCCGTCGACGGGTTGTACGAGGTGGAGGACGGTCGTGGGCTGTGCCGCCCGAGGTTGACTGGGCACGTGGCGTGGTCTCCTGCGTTCAGCGGCGCGCGTCTGTCTGAACGAAGAGCACACCGAGGAAATGACCCTGACTTTCACCCGTGAACCTGAAGTCCAGGCTGCGGGCACCACCGGACAGGGCGGGACTCAGGTCGAACACGTCCGCGTCATATCCGAGATTATTCATATGTTCGGGCTGTCGCACGAACGACTGATCGCCGAATTCCGTGATCGTGGAATTCATAACATCATTAAAAGGATTTTCTCCATCACTGAGGCTCACCCGACGCCCGCTGTCAGCGGTCACGGTGAGTGAGTCCCCGAGGGCGCCCCGGTCCCCGTCGTACGCGACCACCCCGACCCGGCCGGCGGAGCCGGGGGGCACGTCCAGGCCCTCGATCACGACCGCCCCGTCACCGGCCCGGGCGGCCAGCGACTCGAAGCCGTCCCACAGCGAGATCCGGCGCATCGGCTCCTGCGGGTGCTCGTAGGCGACGACCAGCGTCCAGCCGCCCCAGGCACCCACTTCGGAGTGGCCCATCGCGATGTTGAGCTGGGCCACCGTCCACAGGCCGGCACCGCCCTTGCGGACCAGCGGGGTCACATCGGCGGAGGCCTGGTAGGCGTCGCTGCCCGCGTCCGTGCGGTGACCCATGACCGTGTCGGCCAGGACCTCCTTGTACGCGCCGCCGGGCTCGGCGACCAGCACCCGGCCGTTGTCCTCCGGCGGCTTCTGCTCGCCCACCCGCAGGTTGCCGCCCCAGTAGAGACGGGCATACGAGACCTTCGCGCCCTGCGGGACCTTGAGCTCGGCCCGGGTGGAGTTGTAGGTGTCCGGGTCCTTGTCCACCTCGCTGTAGAACATCTCGAAGTCGCTGTTGACCCCCGCCGCGCCCTTCTTTACCTCGGCGCACGGCTCGGCCTGCGGGGACTGCTCCTTGCGGCAGCTGATGCCGGAGTTGGAGGCGCGCACCAGCCCGCCGTGCTGCACGGCCTGGTAACGCTGGGTGAACGGGATCCGGGGCAGCTCCTTGGGGGCGGGAGCCGCCGCGTGGGCCAGCGGGGCGTTCACGGAAAGAGTGAGGCAGGACAGCAGACCGAGCGCGCCGAGGATTCTGCGGGAGGAACCCATGACCCCGTCTCCATTTTCGATCAAGGGGACAAAACAGGAGTGAACTTTGTCAGAAATCAGGCTGGAAATCACGTCGGACTCGCTCGTACGGCCTTTTGGGCGATAGCACGCACCCTCGCAACGGGCGGGTCGTTATGGCTTGCACCATTGTTCGAACCGAAAGGAAATGCGGAGATGAAGAAGAGGCCGGCGCGCGGCACCGCCATCGCCGTCGCGGGCGCCTCCGCGCTGATGGGCTGCGCGGGCCTCGCCTCCGCGCACGGCGGGGACGGTGCGACGGCCCACGGCTTCGCCGGCGGGTCCCCCGGCGTCCTGAGCGGCAACCTGCTCCAGGTGCCCGTCGACGTCCCGGTGAGCGCCTGCGGCCTCACCGTGAACGTGATCGCCCTGCTGAACCCCTCTTTCGCCAACACCTGCATCAACGCCTGACCGTCAACCGTGTTGCCCGAAACGCCTGCATCCGAGTGAAGCCACGCAACCCGAACCGGGTCCGCGCCGTTGATCCGGGTGCTCCACTACCGGGCAATCCTGCAAAAAAGGGACGACAATGATCAAGAAGATGATGGCCTCGGCCGCGGTTGCCGCCTCGGTCGTGGGCATCGGTGCCGCCATGGCGCCGCAGGCGATGGCGATCGGGAACGACAACGGCGTCAACACCGTCCAGGGCAACGGCGCCGCGCAGATCTACGGCAACCAGGCCACCTACGGCAACATGAGCCCGCAGATGGCGCTGATCCAGGGCTCGTTCAACAAGCCCTGCATCGCCCTGCCCGCGAAGGCAAACGTGCAGTCCGTGCTGGCCCTGGTCAACGTCGGCGTCCAGGACATCCCGGTCCTGTCCAGCCCGCAGAACCAGCAGTGCACCGAGAACTCCACCCAGGCCAAGGGCGACGAGGCCCTCTCGCACATCCTGGACAACATCCCGATCCTCTCGGGCAACGTCTCCAACGGCAGCTGACCGAGGCCCGCGCCAGCGAGGCCGTCGCACCCACGGGGTCGCGGCGGCCTCGCCGCATATGGGCCGGGACCGGAACCTCCCCGGCCCCTGAATTTTCGATACGAATCCGCCGGCACCTCGAATTCGACCCGAACATTGAACCGGGGCATCGGGGTGAATTACCGGAAGACCGCCGAAAATGTGCGGTTTCTTTTTCCCGGACCGCTCGTTGTTAATTCTGCAGTGGACACGCCTCTGCGGGAAGGAAAGAAATCAAAATGACGTACAAGAAGGCAGTGGTGCTGGCCGCCGGCGCTCTCATGCTCGCCGGTGCCGCCTCCCCCGCCATGGCCGACTCGTCGGCCGAGGGCGCGGCCGTGGGCTCCCCCGGCGTCCTGTCCGGGAACCTGGTCCAGGTCCCGGTCCACGTTCCGGTCAACGTCTGCGGCAACACCGTGAACGTCATCGCGCTGCTGAACCCGGCGTTCGGCAACACCTGCGTCAACGCCTGACGAAGCGCTTGAGCCCGTGAGGGCAAGCCTCCTCGGGGTGGCCTCGGAGTGCACGGCGGTGCACTCCGAGGCCACCTTCGATTCCACACCGGCCGTGGCGCCGGTAGACAGGGAAGGACCCATGCGACAGGTACTGAGCCGACAGGTACTGGGCAAGGGGATGCTCACGGCGGCAGCCGCTTCGAGTCTGCTGTCGATCGCGACCGGCGCGGCCTACGCGCACCCCGGAGCGAGCGCCGAGGCCTCGCACTCGCCGGGTGTGCTGGCCGGCAACAGCGTCTCGGTACCGATCACCTTCGCACCCAACGTGTGCGGCAACAGCGTGGACGGCGGTGCGGCGCTCAACCCTTCGATGGGGAACACGTGCGTGACCAGCACCGGCTCCCACGGGGACGGCGGCCACGACTACGGGCGCTACCTCAGCCCCGAGCACGCCGAGGCGTTCGAACGCTACCTCGACGAGCGCGGGGGCGGCCGGCACGCGGTCCCGGAGCAGCGCCATGAGAACGGGTACGAGCAGCCCCGTCACGAGCGGCCCCGGCAGGAGGGACCGCGGCACGCGAAGCCCCGCCACGAGGAGCCGCGCCACGAGGGCGGCTACGGCGGCCGGGGCGGGGAGCGGGACAAGGAGGAGTGCGACGACCACCCCGGGTCGGCGCCGCCCCCGCCGGCCCACCACGCTCCCCCCGCGCCCGAGCAGCCGCACCCCATGCCGGAACCGGTCCAGGAGCACCCGGCCCCGCTGCCCATGCCGGAACCGGTCCAGGAGGCGCCCGCGCCACTTCCCGAGACCCCGCCCGCGCCCCCCGCTCCGCAGCCCCCGGCGGCGGAGGCCCCGGCCCCGCTGCCCGCCCCGGAGCCCCTCCCGGCACCGGAGGCGCCGCACACGCTGCCCGCCCCGGCCCCCGGCCCGCCGCCCGTGGTCGAGGACGGCCCCCCGTCCGGGCCGCCGCACGGCAGCCTTCCCGTGGAGCACCCCGCGCCGGCTCCGGCGCCCGCGCCCGAGGTCGTACCGCCGGCGGACCAGCCGCCGGCCGCCCCCGGTGGTGACACCCCGGCCGACCTCCCCCCGGCACCGGTCCCCGCCCCGGCCCCGGGGCCCGCTCCCGCGCCGCCGGCGGCCCCCGCTCCGGCGCACGTGAGCGGTCCGATGCTGGCCGAGACCGGCGCGGGTCAGCCGGCTGCCGCGGCCGCCCTCGCCAGCGCCCTGATCCTGGGCGGCGCCATTCTGTACCGGCGGTCCCGCGTCTCCTGACCGGCAATACGGGTAATACCGGTAATCAGAAAAAATATCGGCCGGAGAATCCCTCGTCGGATTCTCCGGCCGCTGTCATGTCCCCACCCCTTAACCGCGTGCGCGTTCGCGTTTCCGCAGCGGCGGGGAATCGTTACCCAGGGCGAAAGTGGCGCGACGGTCGCCACTGATACCTCTGTCCACTAAAAGAAGAGGATTTCGATAATGAAGCTCACGAAGGTCGCCGCTGTCGTCGTCGGCTCCGTCGCCGCGCTCGGCGCCTCCACCACCGCCTTCGCCGCCGACACCACGGCCGCGATGCCTCCCATGAGCCTGACCGGCGGGGTGACCGAGACGCTGAACTCCGTCGGGCCCGTCTCCGAGTCGCTTCCGCAGACCGTGGGCAACGGGCTGGCCGAACAGGGCGACACCGTCAACAAGGTCGTGGGTACCGCCCAGAAGGTGAACAAGGTCCGCAACGACGTACCCGGCACCGTGCTCGGCCTCGCGAACGGCGCCACCCAGGCGAACCCGATGCTCGGCGGCGTGAAGCTCAACGGCGGCCAGGGCTGAACCGTCCCGGCCGCATACCCGCCGACACGACTGTGGGCGCCACCGGCAAGGCCGGGGCGCCCACAGTCGGTTGTTCTGCCGACGTCAGCTGTTGACGCAGACGTTGCCGAACGCCGGGTTCAGCAGGCCGATGACGTTCACGGTGTTGCCGCAGACGTTGACCGGAACGTGGACCGGGACCTGAGCCAGGTTGCCGGAGAGGACGCCGGGGGAACCCACGGCCGCGCCCTCGGCCGACGAGTCGGCGACGGCGGAGCCGGCGGCACCGGCCGCGGCGAGACCGGCGGTGGCCAGAACCAGGGCGGCCTTCTTGGCAGAGTTCATGGGAAGTGCACCTTCTGTTCGATGTTCTGCCCCGATCCGGGGCTCACACCGAGCGAAACGGTCCATCATCCCGGACGACACGGCCACACACACAATGAGACCTGTTCGGCTCAATTGTCGTAACCATCGGGCGGGTTCGGTCCGCGACCGCTCCTACGGGACGGCAGGAAGGGCCGGGACCTCGGGGATCGCCGGGGTGGCGGGAAGCTCCGGGGTGGCGGGAAGCTGCGGGGTGGCGGGAAGCTGCGGGAGCGCCGGAACCTCGGGGACCGCGGGCAGTTCCGGTACCAGCCCG
Organism: Streptomyces avidinii; assembly: GCF_045161815.1. Taxonomy (NCBI): domain Bacteria; kingdom Bacillati; phylum Actinomycetota; class Actinomycetes; order Kitasatosporales; family Streptomycetaceae; genus Streptomyces; species Streptomyces avidinii. Next base: position 5,164,387 of record NZ_CP108863.1, on the reverse strand, counting down.
TCGACCGGCGGAACCTCGACCGGCAGCTTGGGGATGAGGCCGGACAGGTCGGGGAGGGTCAGCTCCGGGAGCTTCGGCAGCTCGATCGGCGGCAGCTTCACCCCGTCGGGCAACAGGCCCCCGACGGAGGCGAGAAGGTCCTGCAGCGTCTTGGTGAGCCCCGCCAGGAGATCGTCGATCGGACCGGCCTTGGCGCGCTGCTCGATCTTCTCGACCTGGCGCTGGACGGAGGCGACCCGGCCGTTGAGGGCCGCGGAGCCCTCGCCGTCCGCGGCGACCGCGGGAGCAGCCGCGCCGGACAGTATGACGACGGCGAGGGCCGCCGGGACGAGGAGGCGGGCGCGGGACGGCTTCGTGTGGTGCATGAAGGTTCCTTCTCGATGGGGAGACACAAACGGACCTGAACGATCCGCTTCCTCACCCACCGTGCGAACACCTCGCACGGAGCGCAACCGGAACCTGAACGGATGCGGGCTGCGTACGGGCTTCGCGCACGCGTCCGCAGGCTCTTCACCCGGGCCGGGGAAAACCTCGACACGCGCAGGCCGTTTGAGTGAAGCAGCGGAACCAACCCCCCGGTCGGGCAGTTGACCAGGGCGCTCCATCAGCGGGCACTCGTGCGACAGAAGGAACAAGATGTTCAAGAAGTTCATGACCGCCGCCGCGGTCTCCGCCGTTGCGATCGGCGCGGGCGCTGCCGCCGCGGCCCCGGCCATGGCCATCGGCAACGACAACGGGGTCAACACCGTCAACGGCAACGGTGCCGTGCAGGCCTACGGCAACCAGAAGACCGCCGGCGACATGAGCCCGCAGCTCAGCCTGGTCCAGGGCACCCTCAACAAGCCCTGCATCGGCCTGCCCGCCAAGGTCAACGCCCAGTCGCTGGTCGCCGCGCTCAACATCGGGGTCCAGGACATCAACGTCCTGTCCAACCCGCAGAACCAGCAGTGCACCGAGAACTCCACCCAGGCCAAGGGCGACGAGCCGCTCTCGCACATCCTCTCCAACATCCCGGTCCTGTCGGGCAACCTCTCCAGCGGCAGCTGACCTGCTCCCCCGCCCTTCGGGCGAGCGCGGGCCGCTGAGCCTGTGGAGTGAATGACGAGGGCCCCGGCGACGTCCAGCCGCCGGGGCCCTCTTCGTACGCCGCCCGGGCGGTCAGCCGGTCCAGAAGTCCCACCAGCGGGTGAGGACCAGCATGCCGATCACTCCGATGTGCAGGGCCGGCGGCGCCCAGCCGAACTCGGTGAAGAAGCCCCGCACCGGACCGGGCGCGGGCAGGACGCGCGTGCGGACGTTGTGTGCGGTGACCGCCCAGAACATCAGCAGGGTCGCGACCCAGGCCAGGCAGCACCAGAGGCAGAGCGCGTTGATCTCGTAGAGCGACTGGACCATCAGCCAGGTGCAGAATCCGACACCGAAGAGCGTGCCGGCGTTCAGTCCGAGCCAGAACCAGCCGCGGTAGCGGGCGCCGGCGAGCAGACCCGCGCCGACGCTGACGACGACCCCGTACGCGACGAGCCCGAGCATCGGGTTGGGGAAGCCGAAGGCCGCCGCCTGCTCGCTCTGCATCACGCTGCCGCAGGAGACGACCGGGTTGAGACTGCACGCGGGTTTGAAGTCCGGGTCCTCCAGCAGGAGGAACTTGTCGAGGGTGATCACCCAGGAGGCCAGCAGCCCGGCCGCCCCGGTGACGGCCAGCAGCCAGGCCAACCCTCTCGGGGCGGTGTTCCGCTCGCCCTCGTGTCCACTGCGGGGCCGTACCTGCTGGCGCGGGAGGCCCACTGTATTCGTTGCCATGTGTCCCATAGTCCCGCGCTTCCTACCAGATCGGGCCCAACCATGCTCAGTGGTATGCAAGTTGACCTGAAGGTGTGGCGGGAACCTCCGATGCTTCCCGGACGTTTTACCGAACCCCGGACGTGATGTCAGAACCAGGGGTTACGTTGAGCTTCCGCGAAGTAACAAGCTGCGACGGCCTGGAGACCCACCTTGAGCGATCCGTACGAGACAACCGAGGCGCACCTCGAACGACTCCTCGGCCGCGCCCTCAACTCCTTCGACCTGCCCGACAGGTTGGTCGAGCGCCTCGGCACGGCGCTCGCCCACAGCTCTTCGCTCTACACCACCCACCACAGTCCGGAGGCGGGAATCTGGCGGGAGACCCACCGGCACACCTACCTGCTGAGCGACGGCGGATCCGTCTCGCTGTGGGAGCTGACGTACCGGCTGGTGGGCGACCGGGCCGTCCGGCACGAGGTCTTCGCGAGCAAGGCGGAGACCTGCCTGGCCGTGACCCGGCTGTTCGGCGAGGCGTCCGCCGGGGCGTCGCCCGATCCGGTGCTGGTGCCGGGCGAGGAGGAGCCGGTGAACGACGTGTCGGTGCTGAGCGCGCTGTATGCGGCCTCCGCTCCGGTGCAGCGGCACCGGGAGTACGTGGTGGAGCAGTCCGCCGACCATGCCCGCCGGGTGCTGCGCCGCGCGGAGAACGCCGACCGGCCGGGTGAGCCGGTGGCGACGCTGCTGCGGTCGGCGTACGCGCACCAGATCACCCAGGCCTTCGGCGCGCGGCAGTGCCCGGCGGACGGGCGCAGCTCGGGCGCCGGTTTCAGCCTGTACGAGCACGCCTTCGTCCTGCTGGACGGAACCGAGCTCAGCCTGTGGGAGGTGGAGCACACGGCGACGCCGGACGGGCGGCACATGTGCGAGGTGTACGAGAGCGAGGCGGCCGCGCGCGAAGCGATGGAACTCCGCGCGCGTCCGGTGAACCGGGACCAGGCCGTCTCTTTCGGATCTTGGCAAGATCCGAAAGAGACGGCCTAGAAGCCGTCGAGCGGCAGGTCCAGGGGCGGGTTCCGGGTGATGTGGACCCGGTCCGGGCGCAGGTCCGCCGGGGTGGGCATGGCGCTGCCCGGCAGCCGGGCGGCGGCCGCGCCGTGGGCCAGGGCCGAGGCGAGGGCCTCCCATCCGGTGCCTCCCGCGATCAGGAAGCCGGCGAGCGATGCGTCGTCGGCCCCTGCGTTGCTGCGCACCGCCTGGGTCGGGGCGGTGCCGTAGAAGGTGCCCTCCGCCGAGACCAGGAGCCGGCCGTCCCGGCCGAGGGAGGTCAGTACGGCTCCGGCGCCGAGGGTGCGGAGCTCCTCCGCGGCCTTGACCACGTCGCCCACGGTGGGCAGCGGGCGGCCGACGGCCGCCGCGAGCTCGGCCGCGTCGGGCTTGATCACGTCCGGGCGGGCCGCGAGCGCCGCACGCAGCGCCGGGCCCGAGGTGTCCAGGGCGATGCGGGCGCCGGCCGCGTGGGCCCGGTGGACCAGTTCGGCGTACCACTCGGGCCCGGGGCCGCGCGGGAGGCTGCCGCAGCAGGCGATCCAGGCGACGTCGGCGGCGCAGGAGCGGACGGTGTCCAGGAGGAGGGCGGACTCCTCCCGGGAGAGCTCCGGACCGGGCGAGTCGATCCTGGTGAGGGTGCCGTCCGGCTCGGCGAGCGCGATGTTCGAGCGGGTCTGCCCGGCGATCGAGACGGCCGTGACGTCCACGCCCTGCGCGCCGAGGAGTTCGGCGAGCAGCACGCCCGGGGCGCCGCCGAGCGGGAGGACCGCCGTCGTGCGGACGCCCGCGGCGGCCACCGCGCGGGAGACGTTGACGCCCTCGCCCCCGGGGTCGACCCGCTCTCCGTCGGCGCGCAGCACCCGGCCCCGGGCCTGCGCGGGAACCCCGTAGGTGCGGTCGAGGGAGGGGTTGGGGGTGACGGTGAGGATCATACGAGCACAACTTCCGTACCGGCGGCCCCGATGGAGGCCTGGTGGGCGGGGTCGAGCCCCGTGTCCGTGATGAGCAGGTCGATGTCGGCGAAGGACCCGAAGCGCGCGAAGTGTTCCTGGCCCGCCTTCGCGGAGTCGGCGAGGAGGACGACACGGCGGGCGGCGGCCATCGCTGCGCGCTTGACGGCCGCCTCGGCCTGGTCGGGGGTGGTCAGGCCGCCCTGGGCCGTGAAGCCGTTGGTCGCGAGGAAGAGCACGTCCGCGCGGATCTCGGCGTACGCGCGCAGCGCCCACGCGTCCACGGCGGCGCGGGTGCGGTGGCGGACGCGGCCCCCGACGAGGTGGAGGTCGATGCCGGTGCGGCCGGCGAGGCGGGCCGCGACGGGCAGGGCGTGGGTGACCACGGTGAGCACCGCGTCGGCGGGGATCGCGGCGGCCAGCCGGGCGACGGTGCTGCCGGCGTCCAGGACCACGCTGCCGCCGTCGGGGATTTCGGCCAGTGCGGCGGCTGCGATGCGGTGCTTCTCGTCGGCGGCGGTGGCCTCGCGCTCGGTGAGGTCCGGCTCGAAGTCGAGGCGGCCGGCCGGGATGGCCCCGCCGTGCACCCGGCGGAGGAGGCCGGACCGGTCGAGGGCTGTGAGGTCCCGGCGAACGGTCTCGGCGGTGACCTGGAACCGGTCGGCGAGGGAGAGCACGTCGACGCTGCCGGCCTCGTGGGCGAGGCGGAGGATCTCCTGGCGGCGCTCCGGTGCGTACATGTGGATTTACGTCCGTTTCATGCCTGAATAGGTGGATTCGACCCACCGTACGCACCTTTGCGGCGAGAAACAAAAAAGAACGGACATGCCCGCCCCTCGGGGCGGACATGTCCGTGCGGTCGTGCCGGAGGACCGGATCAGCCGGCCGGCACCTTCTCGGGGGTCCGGCCCGCGTGCTCGGAGCCTCCCTCGCGCTGCTCCATCGGGAGCGCCCGGCGCGGCAGGACGAACATCACCGCGAAGATCACGACGAGTACGGCCACGACCCACCACAGCGCGCCGCGGAAGGCCTCCACGTAGGGCGGACCGAAGACCATGTCGTCGTCGATCAGGCCGAAGAAGACGACGGAGGTCAGGGCCAGACCCAGGGCGTTGCCCATCTGACCGGTGGTGTTGATCAGACCCGAGGCGGATCCGGCGTGCTGACGCGGCACCTCGGAGAGCACGGTGTCGTTCAGCGGGGCCACGATCAGGCCCATGCCGACGCCCATGACGACCAGCGGGGCGGCCATCTGCCAGGAGGCGATCTCCATGCCGTAGTGCTGCGACTCCCAGATGTAGAGGAGCAGCCCTGCGGCCATGATCAGCGCGCCGGCCTGGAGCACCTTGCGGCCGAAGCGGGGCACGAGCTTCTCGACCGAGAGACCCGCGGCGACCGAGACGGCGATGGAGAAGGGGATGCCGGTGAGACCGGCGCGCAGCACGCTCCAGCCGAGCCCCATCTGCATGTACATCGTCCAGACCAGGAAGAAGATGCCGGTGGCGATGCCGAAGGTCAGCTGGACGGCGATACCGCCGGCGAAGCTCTTGACCTTGAAGAGGGAGAGCTCGACGAGCGGGGAGCCGTCCTTCTTGATCTTGTACTTCTCGTACGCGATGAAGGCGGCGAAGACGAACGGCGCGGCGATCATGCAGCCGAAGCCCCACAGCGGCCAGTCGTTCTCGTGGCCGTGGGTCAGCGGGAAGATCAGCAGGACCAGGGCGAGGGTGGCGAGGACGACGCCGACCAGGTCCAGGCGCAGCGCCTGCGGGGCCTTGGACTCGGCGATGAACTTGCGGCCCAGGATCACGCCCATGATGCCGACGGGCAGGTTGATCAGGAAGATCGGGCGCCAGCCGAGACCGAAGAGGTCCCACTCGATGAGCAGCGCGCCGAGCAGCGGGCCCGAGACGGCCGCGAGGCCCACGATCGCGCCGAACATGCCGAAGACCTTGCCGCGCTCCTGCGGCGGGAAGGTGACGTGGATGATCGCCAGGACCTGCGGAACCATCAGGGCGGCCATACCGCCCTGGAGGAGGCGGGCGACGACGAGCACGTCCGGGGTCGACGCGATGCCGCAGAGCAGCGAGGCCGCGGTGAACCCGGCGATGCCGATGAGGAAGACGCGCTTGCGGCCGTAGATGTCACCGAGACGACCGCCGGTGATCAGGCCGGCGGCGAAGGCGAGCGCATAGCCCGCGGTGATCCACTGGATCGCGCTGGTGGAGGCGCCGAAGTCCTCGCGCATGGTGCGGATGGCTATGTTGACGATCGTGACGTCGACCAGGTCCATGAAGGCCGCGGTCATCACGATGGCGAGCGCCAGCCAGCGGCGGCGGTCGGCGGTCGAGCTGGTTGCGTCGTGGGCTGCGTCGTTCCGCTCTTCTTGTACGGGCCCGTTCTCTCTTTCGGGCGATGTCTTGGGCGTCTCGGTGCTCATGAGGAGAAACCTAGACGGCGTCTAGGTCAGTCCGTGTCCTATTTCGCTGGCAGCCTTGATTCATGACCGACACCCCCGCACGGCTGCTGTCCCTGCTGTCCCTCCTCCAGACCCCGCGCGAATGGCCCGGGAGCGAGCTGGCGCTGCGGCTGCGGGTGAGCGCCCGCACGATCCGGCGCGACATCGAGCGACTGCGGGAGCTCGGCTACCCGGTGGAGGCCACGCTGGGCGCCGAGGGCGGATACCGGCTGGTCGCGGGCGCGGCGATGCCCCCGCTGCTCCTCGACGACGAGGAGGCCGTGGCGATCGCGGTGGGGCTGCGGGCGGGGGCCGGGCATGCGATCGAGGGGGTCGAGGAGGCCTCCGTACGGGCCCTGGCAAAGCTGGAGCAGGTCCTGCCCTCGCGGCTGCGGCACCGGGTGAGCGCGCTCCAGTCGGCCACGATCGCCCTGAGCCGGGGCGACGGCGCGAGCGTGGACCCGCGGACGCTGACGACGATGGCGGCAGCGGTGGCGGGTCCGGAGCGGCTGCGGTTCGCGTACCGGGCGGGGAACGGCGCCGAGTCGCGCCGGCTGGTGGAGCCGTACCGGCTGGTGAGCACCGGGAGCCGGTGGTACCTGGTCGCCTACGACCTGGAGCGGGAGGACTGGCGGACCTTCCGGGTGGACCGGGTCGACGAGGCGCTCGCGACGGGCGCCCGGTTCGTACGGCGGGACCTGCCGATGGAGGCGGAGGAGTTCGTACGGCGGGGGCTGCGGGGCGGCGAGAAGCAGCCGTACCGGGTGGAGGTCAGCTTCGCGGCGGCCCCGGAGGAGCTGCCGGCCTGGCTGCGGGCGGTGGCCCTGCCGGGGGCGGACGGCGAGACCCCGGTGCGCTTCGAGAGCGCGGACGCGCCGGAGTGGACGGTGGCGCGCCTCGCCCTGACGGGCCTGCCCTTCACCGTGCGGGAGCCGGCTGCGCTGCGGGCGGCGGCGGAGGCGCTGGCCGCGCGGCTGACAGTCGCCGCGGCGCCGTAGCCGGGGTTCCGTCCCGGATCCCCGCTCCTGGCACGCCGGAGGGGCTGAATGGTGCCGGGCAGGAGGGAGCCCCGGCGCTTGGGGGGGGATAGGCACCGGGGCTCGTTCAGGGGGCTTGGCCGCGGGCCGCTCTAGGCCACCGCGTCGAAGCCGGTGTCGCGCGCCATCCGCTTCAGCTCCAGCAGCGCGTGCTTCTCGATCTGGCGGATCCGCTCGCGGGTCAGGCCGTGCTGCTTGCCGACCTCCGTGAGGGTCCGCTCGCGGCCGTCCTCGATGCCGTACCGCATCTTGATGATCGACGCCGTGCGCCGGTCGAGCTTGCCCAGCAGGTCCTCCAGCTCCTCGCTGCGCAGCAGGGAGAGCACGGACTGCTCGGGCGAGATCGCCGACGTGTCCTCCAGGAGGTCACCGAACTGGGTGTCTCCGTCGTCGTCGACCCCCATGTTCAGGCTGACCGGGTCGCGCGCCCAGTCCAGTACGTCGCCCACGCGCTTCTCCGTCGAGTCCAGCTCGGCGGCGATCTCGGCGTGCTCCGGGTCGCGGCCGTTCTCGCGGTTGAATTCGCGCTGGATGCGGCGGATCCGGCCGAGCTCCTCGACCAGGTGGACGGGGAGGCGGATGGTGCGGGACTGGTCCGCGATGGACCGGGTGATCGCCTGCCGGATCCACCACGTGGCGTACGTGGAGAACTTGAAGCCCTTGGCGTAGTCGAACTTCTCGACGGCGCGGACCAGGCCGGCGTTGCCCTCCTGGATCAGGTCGAGCAGGGGCAGACCGCTGCGCGGGTAGCGCCGGGCGACGGCCACGACGAGGCGGAGGTTGGAGCGGATGAAGACTTCCTTGGCGTGCTCGCCCTCGGCGGCCAGCACTTCCAGCTCCTCGCGGGCCGGGGTCTCCCCGTCCCGTTCTATCGCCCCGTCGAGGATCTGCCGGGCGTAGACGCCCGCCTCGATGATCTGGGACAGCTCCACTTCCTTGGCCGCGTCGAGCAGCGGGGTGCGCGCGATCTCGTCCAGGTACATGCCGACCAGGTCGCGGTCTGCTATCTCCCCGCCCACAGCGCGTGCGCTGCTCGTGGACTGACGACGGGCGACGGCGCGGGTTGCCATGCGTGCTCCCTTGCGAAGTGTTCGGTCGCGGTGCGGCTGGTGGACGTCACCGGGACGACTGCCAACCGGTCCGGAACGTCACGGACACTCTCCCGAGTGCCCGCTTCCGAAGGAAACAACGACTGGAATCGGGACAGAATTCCCACGCTGCTCCCTCTTTTTCGAGATCTTGCAGTATCCTGCCCCGCCCGCGCCGCGTCCCCGGCGAAGCCGGAATGCCCTGAGAGCTTGAAGGAGCGCAGGTCAGGACCGATACGGAGGCGGATCCGGAGGCACGTGCGGGCCTTTACCTCCACCAGACCTCTGAGACCGCCGTCACCATTGACACAGCCCCGTACATCCCGGAAGAGCAGCGATCCCGGCTGCCCCTCGCCCCTGAAGACGGCCTTTGCCGGCTTCCGGTTGCCTGGACCGACGATCGAATGCCCGAATAGGCCGCAAGGGGTGAATTACGGATGAAAAAGGAAGTCACCGGGATCGAACGACAGGGCTAGCCGAACTGGAGGGAGCGCTTCGAGAGGCCCATCCAGAAGCCGTCCACCGGGGTGCGGGCGGCGGCCAGGTCGGATGCGGCCGCACCGAGGGTGACGAAGAGCGGGGCGAAGTGCTCCGTGCGCGGGTGGGCCAGGCGGCCCGCCGGGGACTTGTTCTCGAAGTCCAGCAGGGCGTCCAGGTCGGACGCGGCCAGGGCCTCGCGCCCCCACGCGTCGAACTCCGCCGACCAGGCGGGGACGCCCGGGCCCGTGTGGCGCAGGGCGGCCAGGTTGTGCGTGAAGAAGCCGCTGCCGACGATCAGTACGCCCTCGTCGCGCAGCGGGGCCAGCTTGCGGCCGAGGTCCATCAGCCGGGCCGGGTCCAGGGTGGGCAGGGAGATCTGGAGGACCGGGATGTCGGCCTCCGGGTACATCTCCACCAGGGGGACGTACGCCCCGTGGTCCAGGCCGCGATCGGGGATGTCCTGGACGGGCGTACCGGGGGCCCGCAGCAGTTTGCGGACCGAGGCGGCCAGCTCCGGGGCGCCGGGGGCGTCGTAGCGGACCCGGTAGTAGTGCTCGGGGAAGCCCCAGAAGTCGTACACGAGCGGGACGCGCTCCGTGGCGCCGAGGGCGAGCGGGGCCTCCTCCCAGTGGGCGGAGACCATCAGGATCGCCCGGGGGCGGGGCAGACCGGCGGCCCACTCGGCGAGCTCGCCGGGCCAGATCGGATCGTCGGCCAGCGGGGGTGCGCCGTGGCTCAGGTACAGGGCCGGTATGCGGGTCACCGGGGCACTCCTCCACTTGGTTGAAATGCGTAGTGAAAACAGACTAACCCCATCTCGTTCAAATTTGAACGAGATGGGGTCGTCAGTCATTCCGCAGGGCCCTCGGCCCCGATCAGTGGGCGATCACCGGGACCTTGAGCTCGGCGTCCTCCGCGGAACCGGAGGCCACCGGGCCGCCGGCGCCCGGACGGCCGGTGTTGATCAGCGCCAGGGCGATGGCCGCGCTGGCGACGAGGATGCCGACCGCCCACCAGATCGCGGAGGCGTAGCCCTCGACCATGGCCTGCGCCTGGATCAGCTGCCCGGCCGGGCCGCCCGCCGCGGCCTCGGCCGCGTGGTCGGTCAGGTAGGCGGTGGTCGCCGAGGCGGCGATGGTATTGAGCAGCGCGGTGCCGATGGCGCCGCCGACCTGCTGCGAGGTGTTGACCATGGCGGAGGCGACACCGGCGTCGGCCGGGTTCACCCCGTGCGTGGCCAGGGACATCGCCGGCATGAACGCCGTGCCCATGCCGAGGCCGAGCAGCAGCTGCGCCGGCAGGATCAGTGCCGGGTAGGAGGACCCGACCTCGAGCTGGGTCAGCAGCAGCATGCCGAGGGCGGCGACCAGGAAGCCGGGGCCCATCAGCAGGCGCGGCGGGACCCGGGTCATCAGGCGGGCGCCGATCTGGGTGGAGCCCGCGATCATGCCCACGATCATCGGCATGAAGGCGAAGCCGGTCTTGACGGGCGAGAAGCCCTTCACGACCTGGAGGTAGTAGGTGAGGAAGAGGAACAGGCCGAACATCGAGATGACAGCGAGGCCCAGCGAGAGGTAGACACCGCCGCGGTTGCGCTCCAGCAGGACGCGCAGCGGCAGCAGCGGGGACTTGACCTTGGACTCGACGAGGACGAAGGCGGCCAGCAGCAGCACCGAGGCGACGAACATGGCGACCGTCAGGGCGTCCGACCAGCCGGCGGACTCGGCGCGGGTGAAGCCGTACACGAGGGCGACGAGACCGGTGGTGGACAGGACCACGCCCGGGATGTCGAGCGGCGCGCGGTTGCGGGAACCGGCGGGCTCACGGATGACCATCCAGGCACCCACGGCCGCGACGATCGCGAAGGGGATGTTGACGAAGAAGGTCCAGCGCCAGTTGAGGTACTCGGTCAGGAAGCCGCCGAGGATCAGGCCGACGGCGCCGCCGCCGCCCGCGATGGCTCCGTAGATGCCGAAGGCCTTGGCGCGCTCCTTGGCGTCGGTGAACATGACCGCGAGCAGCGACAGGGCCGCCGGTGCGAGCAGTGCGCCGAAGGCACCCTGGAGGGCGCGGGCGCCGAGCATCATGGCCTCGCCGTTCGCGGCGCCGCCGAGCGCGGAGGCCAGGGCGAAGCCGATGAGGCCGACGACGAAGGCGTTCTTACGGCCCCACTTGTCGGCGATGCGGCCGCCGAAGAGGAGCAGTCCGCCGAAGGCCAGCGCGTACGCGGTGATGACCCACTGGCGGTTGCCGTCCGAGATGCCGAGGTCGGTCTGGGCGGAGGGGAGCGCGATGTTCACGATGGTCGCGTCGAGGACGACCATCAGCTGGGCCAGGGCTATGAAGACGAGTGCCTTCCAGCGGCTGGGATCGGCAGCCGGCGCGAGGCTCGCGGCTGTTTTTGACATGGAGGTACCCACTTCACTGTGCGGAATGACTGAAAAAGACTAGTTCTTGAGCTTTGTGCGAGTCACATGGTTTTCTGCCGCAGGTCGTCCAGCGTGGCCGCCGAGCCCGGGAGCTCGGAGCGCGCCGGGGCCCGCAAGCCGTCGAGGAAGAGCTGGAGATGGCGGTGGGCGAAGCGGTCGGTGTCCAGGCATCCGACGCCCGGGAGGGGGCGGCTGAGCTGGGACAGGGCGACCATCAGGTCACCCGCGCCGATGTCCGTACGGACCAGTCCGGCGGCCTGGCCGGCGGTCAGCAGGGTCACGACGGCCTCCTCCAACACGGTGCGCGCCTCGAGGAGTTCGGGGTGTTCGCCGTCGAAACCGTCGGCGAGCATCGGGCACAGGGCGCCGATCCGCTCGTCCGCGGCGGCGTGCGTGAACCGGCAGAGCGCGGCGAAGGCGTCGGACTCCTCGGCGAGGGAGGCCTCGGCCGAGGCCGTCACCCGGCCCATCGTGAAGAGCACGACATGGTGGACGAGGGAGGCCCGGTCGGGGAAGTGCCGGTAGAGCGTGGCGTTGCCGATGCCGGCCCGGCGGGCCACCTCGTCGAAGGGGGTCGCCGAGCCGGACTCGACGAAGGCCTCGCGGGCCGCCGTCAGGATGCGCTCGCGGTTGCGGACGGCGTCGGCGCGCGGCCGCGGGACAGCCGTCGGTGCCGGTGCCGGCGCCGGGTCCACGGTCGCCGCGGGGGCGGGCCGGGCCGCCGTGGCGGTGCTGGTGGAGCGCTTCATTCCGGGGCCTCCCTGGTGCGGACTCGTGGACTCGTGGTGCGGACGGTGCGGACGGTGCGTGCGGTGCCTGCAGTCCCTGTGGCGCGACCACCCCGCCCAAACGGGGAGTCGCTCCCCACTTGGCGGGACTCACGTACAAACGGGGATCGGGTCCCCGGTTATTTCACCCCCTGGTGTGACCTGGGTCACCACCCCGTCCACGTTCGGCCTCTCCCGACGCGCGGGCGCGGCGCGCCCGGCGGAGGGTGATCGAACAGAGCGCAGACCGGGCAGGGCCGGCTGCCGCGGACCCGAAGGCGATCTCCATGCCGCAGACCCGCCGCCGGATACGCAGACCACGCCGCACCAGCGCGTACATCGGCCTGACCGCGCTGGCCCTCGGCGTCACGACGACCGCGAGCACCGGCATATCCAGCCGCGGGCACTCGGCGGCCGGAGCGGTGGCGACGACCGTGGAATCGGCTCTCGCGCCCTGCCGGATCGCGGGCACCATGGGGGTGCAGATGTCCGAGGGCATGCCGACCCCTCCCGGGTACGCGCGCTCGACCGGCGAGATCCGGGCCCTGAACCTGATGGTCGACTTCCCCGACGCCAAGGGCGAGGGCACGGCGGCGGACCGGATGGCCGAGTTCTTCCCGCAGACGGCCGAGTGGTTCCGCACCAGCTCCTACGGCCGGCTGGCCTACCGGGCCGAGGCGCCGATAAGGGACTGGCTGCGGATGCCGATGCCCTTCGCGGCGTACGGGATCGAGCGCGGGTCCGCGTACGAGCCCGGGTACCGGCAGCTCGTCGAGCACATCGCGAAGGCCGCCGACCCCGAGGTGGACTTCAGCCGGTACGACCTGATCAACATCCTGGTCACGCCGAACGCCGGGCCGTCCGCCCTGGACACCGTCCTGTCGGTGACCTTCTCGGGCAACGGCGAGGCACCGGTCGCCGACGGGGTGCCGCTGGCCAACACGTCCTTCGTCTACAGCCGGCAGGACGACGGGTCCGGCACCTACCGGGAGACCGGCTACCGGGTGCTCCCGCACGAGAACGGACACGTCTTCGGGCTGCCCGACCTCTACACCTCCGACGGCGGGAGCACGGTCGGGCACTGGGACATCATGAGCGAGGACTGGGGTGCCAACAACGACCTGATGGGCTGGCACAAGTGGAAGCTGGGCTGGCTGGACAGCACCCAGATCAGCTGCGCGTCCAAGTCGGGCACCAGCGACCACACCCTCTCCCCGCTGGGGGTGCGGGGCGGCACCAAGCTGGCCTTCGTACCGCTGTCGGAGAGCGCCGGGTACGCGGTGGAGGTGCGGACCCGGGCCGGGAACGACGAAGCCGTCTGCAAGCCCGGCGTCCTCGTCTACAAGGTGGACTCCGACGTGGACACCGGGCGCGGACCGATCACCGTGTCGGACAGCGCGAACGGGAGCGGCGGCTGCACCCGGCGGCCCAACGTCCACGCGGAACTCTCGGACGCGCCGTTCCGGCCGGGCGAGACGTTCACCGACGAGAAGGCGGGCATCAGCGTCTCCGTGGTCGGCGAACTGCGCAACGGCAGCTACCAGGTCCGCATCATCCGGCCGTGACCCCGGCGGCGGGGGCGGGACCCGCGCTCCGGGCCGGCGGACATGCCGATGGGCCCCGCGTCGCGCGGGCCCATCGGCGTTCCGCAGGCCGCCGGGGAGGGGTCAGCGGCCCGTGGCCCTGGGCCAGAAGCGGTCCAGCCACACGAGGGTGTCCCGCATGACGTAGTGGTCGGCGTTCGGGCGCAGCGCGGAGAGCAGGAAGGACCGGGCGCCCTCGGAGGGCACGCCCAGGACGGTGAACCGGGGGTCCGGCGTGCCCTGGGAGCCGACCGGGTGGAACTCCGGCGTCAGGTCGAGCCCGCCCGGCAGGAAGTCCTCGCCGTCCGCCGACGGGTTGCGCCACAGCCGCACCAGACCCCGGTCGAGCAGGTTGCGGTAGAGCGGCAGGGCGTCGAGCCGCGGGTCGAAGCCGTGCATCCGGGCCTCGACCAGGACGTCGACGGGTCGGGACAGGCCGGTGTGCGGGCCCTCGACCACGGCCTTGCCGGTGGCCTCGTCGAGCCGGACCCGGGCCTCGGGTCCCGCGCCGATGTCCAGCAGCCCGCAGTCGATCAGGGCGGCCATCTTCTCCATGATCTCGGGGGCCGCGCCGTTGGCCAGCCGGTTGTGGTGGCGTACGTAGTGCCGCAGGAAGTGGCGCTGGGAGGCGGCGGTCAGTCCCGCGTGGTCCACCGCGTACGAGATGACCCCGCGCAGGTCGCGCCAGACGCCGTCCGAGGCCGCCTTGTGGGGGTTCCTGAGGTTGCCCTGCCGGGCCCACAGCCGGTCGCGGGCCATGAACGACCGGACCGCCGCGCGGAATTCACCGGGGGTGCCGGCCGGCGGGACCGGGGCGACGGCGCGGTGCCAGTCGAAGCGGTTGCCGTGCAGGTACGTCTCCAGGCCCCAGGCCGAGTCGAGGGCGTCGGTGACCGTGCCGGGCGGCAGCGACCGGTCGACGCAGCGGCGGACCTCCGCCTCGGCCGAGGGGCCGTACACGGTCCGGGTCCAGTGCAGCAGGACCTCGCGGACCGGCCAGGTGACCGCTCCCTGGGCGGTGAACAGCGCGGACTTGCCGCGCAGTACGCCCTCCAGCACGTCGGCGATCTCGTCCACCGCGCGCTCCAGCGGGGCGAGGAGGTGGCCGGGCCCGTCGGCGGGCGTGCCCGTCACGAAGGCCAGGTAGCCCGGGAGCGCGCGCTGGGTCAGCAGCAGGGCCGCGGCCGGGCCGAAGAGGGTGACGTAGTGCAGGTGGGCCATCTCCAGGACGATCAGCGGCAGCAGGTCGCGCTCGAAGTCGAGCTGGGGCTGCCCCGACCCGTCCGCGGCCGGGGCCCGGCCGGCGTGGGCCCGCAGCTGGTCGACCGCCGCGGTCGTCAGGAAGGTGCCGGGGTGGTCGCCGGACCCGTCGCTGGGCTTGTGGTTGTCGGGGCGGGCGAAGGTGAACAGCCCGGAGCCGCTGAAGGCCACGACGGCCGCCGGTTCCCGGCCGGAGGGCCGGTAGACCAGGGCGGGCCCGTCCTCGTGGAAGGAGCCGCCGCGCCCTTCGGTGAGATGGAGGATCGTGTCGATGGCGGTGAGCCCCATGCCGGCGCAGCCGACGACCGTGCCGGGTCCGCAGCTGCCGGCGTCGAGCCGGTCCTCAAGCGGGTACGGGTGCGGCACGTGGCGGGTCCCGACGGCGGCGGGGCCGGCTGTGCTGCGGCCCGCGGCCGAGCGCCGCGGATCGTGGTACGAGTGCCCCGTGAGCAGCAGCACCTCGTCCGCGGTGCGGCGTTCGCCGTCGGCGGTGACGACATCCAGCCGGTGGTCCGCTGCGGGGGCGATGTCCACGACCTCCGCGTGGTGCAGGTGCAGTGCGGCGCCCGGGTGGCGGCGCAGGTCCGCGGCGAATGCCTCGAACATGTCGCGCAGGGCCAGTCCGTGGACGTAGCGCTTGGGCCAGTCCTCCGGGCCCAGGTCCAGGTCCGGGTCGCCGGTCTCCTCGAAGCGGCGCCGGCACCACTCGTGCAGGGTGGGCCGCTCGGCCGGCGGGCGCAGCGGGCCGGCACCGGTCACCGTCTCGTCGGCGGCGAAACCGACCTGGGCGCCTATGCGGTTGAGGTAGCTCGTCCGCGCCTGGTCCGGGCTGTGCGCCCGGCCCGCGCCGAACGCGCCGGTGCGCTCGAAGAGGTCGACCTCCAGCCGGCGCCCCTCCCCGAGCCGGTCGATCGTCGCCGAGAGCCTCTCCAGGGCGTACGTGGCCCTGGGCCCGCCGCCCACCACGGCGAGCCGGTAGGGCTCGGACGTGGCCGCGGGTCGGCCGGATGCGTCAGCTCGGGGGGTGGTCACGGGCACCTCATTCAGTGGTCGGAGCGGCTGGGCCGTCTCCGGGCCCGGCAGGATCCGGAAGGGACGGCCTGGGCCGGGGCGGGTCAGGCCCGGGCCGGCAGGGTGCGGGCGAGGGCGGCGAGGAAGCGGTCGATGTCGCCCTCCGTCATCCGGCCCATGGTCGAGAGCCGGAAGAAGTCGGCCGCCAGCTGTTCCTGGGCGCTGTAGATGACGAACCCCTCGGCGCGCAGGCCGCGGTGCAGTTCGCGGTAGCCGGTGCCGGCCGGGATGCGGACGGCGGTGAGCGAGGCGGCCCGCTGTCCGGGCGGCAGGAGGATCTCCAGGCCGAGTGCCGCCAGGCCCTCGCGCAGCCGCCCGGCCAGGGCCGAGTAGCGGGCGTGGCGGGCCTCGCGGCCCTCGGCCAGGGCCAGGTCGAGGGCCTCGTCGAAGGCGTAGAACGCGGGGATGCCGGGGGTGAACGCCGGTGCCTGTGCCTTCTCCTGGGCCGTGTAGTGGCGGTGCAGGTCGAGGTAGTAGCTGCGGCGCGGGGCGCCGGCCAGTCCTTCGAAGGCGGCCCTGGCCGCGCTGACGAATCCGAGGCCGGGGGCGCCCTCCAGGCACTTGTTGGCGGAGCCCGCCAGCCAGTCGATGCCGTCCTCGGCGAGCCCGATGCATTCCGCGCCGATGCTGCTGACGGCGTCCACGACGACCTCGCGGCCGTGTGCGTGCGCGATCCGGGTCACTGCGGCCACGTCGTTGAGCATGCCGCTGCTGGTCTCGTGGTGGACCACGCCGACATGGGTCAGGCCCGGGTCGGCGGCCAGGGCCCGGTCGACGGCCGCCACGTCCACGGGGGTGGCCCAGCCCAGTTCGAGCCGGTGGGCACGGATGCCGTGGGCGTCCGCGATGTGCTGGAAGCGTTCGCCGTAGTGGCCGTTGTCGATGACGAGGAGGGCGCCGTCGCGGGGCACGGCCGAGCTGACGGCGGCCTCGA
Source organism: Streptomyces avidinii (assembly GCF_045161815.1). Taxonomy (NCBI): domain Bacteria; kingdom Bacillati; phylum Actinomycetota; class Actinomycetes; order Kitasatosporales; family Streptomycetaceae; genus Streptomyces; species Streptomyces avidinii. The sequence continues at coordinate 5,147,501 of NZ_CP108863.1, read as the reverse complement.
CGGCGGCGGTGCCCGAGCCGGTGAGGACGACCGAGGTGTGCCGCTCGTCGCCGCCCGCGGCGAGGGTGGTCTTGTGCCGGACGCGGGTGAGCAGGTCGGAGAACTCCGGCTCGCGGTGGCACATGTCGGGCCCGGCGAGCGCCGCCCGCACCCGGTCGTCGGTGATGACGGGGCCGGGGTTCATGAGGACGAGGCGCTCCGGGCGCGGTGGCGTGCTGTCGTTCATCGGGCGATCGCTTCCTTGAATCGGGCCGCCGAGGCGGGCGGGGCCAGGGCCGGGCGGCCGAGGTTCGGGTCGGATCCCGGGGCGATCCGTACGCGGATCAGCTGGGCTCCCCCGTCCCGCTGGGCGCGCAGCACGGCGGCGCGCAGGGCGTCCGCGTCCGTGACGTCGTGGGTGGCGCGGTATCCGCAGGCCGCGGCGATGGCTGCGAAGTCCACCCCGGCGGAGGCAGTGGGCTGGCCGCCGGTGGATTCGTAGGACTCGTTGTCCAGCAGGATGTGGCACAGGTCGGTGTCCCGCCGGCGGCCGATGGTCGCCATCGCCTCCAGCCGCATGAGGGCGGCGCCGTCGCCGTCGAGGACGGCGACCCGGCGGCCCCGGGCGTGCATCGCGACGCCGAGGGCCACGCTGGAGGCGCAGCCCATGGAGCCGACGACGTAGAGGTTCTCGGGGCGGTCGCGGTCCCGCTCCAGTTCCCGCGCGGTCTTGCCGGTGGTGGCGACGAGCAGGGTGTGCGGGTCCATGGCGGAGACGATGTGGCCGATCGCCTCGGCGCGCTTCATGAGCTGCGGGCCGGGCGCGGCGGCGCTGCCGCCGACGGGTGCCTCGTAGGGGGCGATGACGCCCTTGGGCACGATGAACGCGAACGGCAGTCCCGTGGCGGCCATGTGCTCGGCGGCCGCTTCGAGGCGCTGCGCGAGCAGGGCGGGGTCGTCCGGGAGCACCTCGTTGCGCACACCCATGGCGGTCAGCATGTCCGGGGTGATCCGGCCCATCAGCTCGTGCTGCGGCTCGTCGGGGTGGCCGGGGCGGCCGCGCCAGGTGACGAGGAGCAGGACCGGCAGGCGCAGGGTGTGGCAGAGGGAGGTCAGCGGGTTGACGGTGTTGCCCAGTCCCGAGTTCTGCAGGATGACCACCGGGCGGCGGCCGGCGAGGTGGGCCCCGGCGGCGAGCGCGACGGCCTCGCCCTCGTTGGCGGCGATGACGTACTCCTGCGGGTGCTCGGCCTCCAGGCAGGAGATGACCGGGCCGAGGAAGGAGCAGGGCACGCCGGTGAACGGCCCGTGCCCTTGGGCCTGGAGCAGTTCGACCACAGTGCGGGCCCGGAGCACCCGCGGGGGTCCCGCCGTGGGCGTCGTGGGCGTCGTCGTCACCGCGCTCACTGGCCGCTCTCCCGGGTGGCGAACAGCTCGGCGGCGCGGGCGAGGTCCTGCGGCGTCCGCAGTTCCAGCCAGCCGGAGCCGATCTCGACGGCCCGTACCCGGTGTCCGGCGGCGAGCAGGTCGACGAGCAGGTCGGCCAGGGTCGCCTCGCGGCCGTTGGCGCGGCGCTTCTCGGCGACCTGGCGCAGCGCGCCGAAGCCCTCGGCGGAGAAGACGGCGGCGCCGGCGAACTCGCCGTCCGCCTCGGCCCCGACGGCGGCGAGGACCCCGCTGCCCGAGGCGGCGCCGATCCGGCGGCCGCCTCGGGCGACGGAGTCCAGGGCCAGCGGCAGGGCGTCGGCGCGGCGCTCCGCGCCGGGGCCGTCGGACACGTCGACGAGGACGGCGATGTCGCCGCCCGCGGCGACCAGCCGGCGCAGCGGCTCGCCCTCGACGAAGACGTCGCCGGAGACGATGACCGTGCCGCTCAGGTAGCCGTCGTCCAGCGCCAGTACGGCGCCTGCGGCGTCCGGCTGGGCGGGCAGCAGCGTCACGTCCTGCGGGACGGGCCCGGGGTCGTCGCCCGCGGTGGCCCCGGCCGACACCGCCGCCATCGCCGCCACCGCCGACACCGACTCGATGTCCGCCCGGCGCAGCGCGGTGGTCTGCTCCGCCAGCAGGCCGGCGGCGGGCGCGGTGGGCGGGCCCGGGACGATGAGGGAGCGGGCCCGGCTCGCGTACGGGGTGATGTACTCGGCCTCGTGCCGCTTCTGGAGGGACATCCCCTGGAGGTCGAACACGGTGGCCAGGGGGGCGATCCGGTCCTCGATGCCGGTGGTGCGGTCGTCGCGCAGGATCGTCTCGAAGGCGTCGGTGACGGCGGCGATGCCCGCGCGCAGGCCGTGGTTGGCGTAGATGACCATCTTGGCGCCGGCCTCGGACAGTTCGGTGGCCGTGATGGTGTGGTAGGTCGTGGGGACCACGACGACCGGGGTCGGCAGGGTCCAGCGCTCCAGGAAGCGCAGCACCGGTTCCGGGGAGCTGCCCTTGGCGTGGATCAGCACCGCGTCGGCGCCGGCCGCCGCGTACGCCTCGCCGCGGCGCAGGGCCTCGTCCATGCCCCAGCCCGCGATGAGGGCCTCGATGCGGGCGATGACCATCAGGTCGGGCGTGGTCCGGGCGGCCTTGGCGGCGCGCAGCTTCCCGCAGAACTCGGCGATCGGAGCCAGTTCCTGACGGCCCGGGATGAAGCTGTTGACCTTCGGGAAGCGCTTGTCCTCGATGGATACGCCGGCGATGCCGGCCGCCTCGTACCGCCGGATCATGTTCATGACGTTGTGGGCGTTGCCGTAGCCGGCGTCGCAGTCGGCCACCACGGGCACCTCGACCGCCGCCGCCAACGAGCCTGCGGTGGCGAGCAGTTCGCTCATGGTCAGGATGTCGGTGTCGGGCACGCCCTGGGAGGCCGAGACCTCCAGACCGCTCGACCAGACGCCGTCGAAGCCGGCGCGTTCGGCGAGGCGCGCACCGAGCGGGTTGTGCGCGCCGATGATGCGTACCGTGCCGGGGCGGTCGAACAGTTCGCGGAGCCGGCGGGCTCCGGACGTCCTGTGGTCCCCGCGTGCCTCTGTCGTCCCAGTAGTCATGCCGATTCTCCTGTTGTCCGCATTCGTGCGTGAGGGGCGCAGCATCATCGGGGCGGCCCACATAATGCAATTGCCGGAAATTCAATGGGTAGGGGTGAAAAAACGGTCCCTGGATTCGGTCCGGATATTCGGTCCGACGGGCCGCGCATTCACGCCCCGGGTCATACGGTGACCGCCGTGATCACCAGGCCGTCGGCCACCAGCCAGCGGCCGTCGAAATGCCGTACGGTACGGCCGCCCGCCACCGGGCCCGGAACGAGCAGGCGGGCGTGGAACTCGCCCTCGCCGGTGGCCGGACCCGGTTCCGGACGGAACCGGAGCTCGGCCTGGGTGAAGTCGAGCCAGCGCCCGGTGAGCGGGAACCACGCCTTGTAGACCGACTCCTTGGCGCTGAACAGGACCGTGTCCCAGTGCAGCCCGGGCCGGGACCCGCCCAGCGCCCGCAGCTGCCGGCGCTCGTGCGGGAGCGCCACCGCCTCCAGGACTCCCGGAGGCAGCGGAACGTGCGGTTCGGCGTCGATGCCGAGTCCGGCCAGCTCCGCGGACCGGGCGGCGGCCGCCGCCCGGTAGCCCTCGCAGTGGGTGATGGCGCCGGCCACCCCCGCGGGCCACAGGGGTTCCCCCGAGCCGCCCACGGGCACCGGCCCGGCGGGCACGCCGAGGCGGTCCAGCGCCCGGCGGGCGCAGTGCCGCCCGGTGCCGAAAGCGCGGCGGCGCCGCTCGGAGGCCCCGGCCACGGCGGCCAGTTCCTCCGGGTAGAGCCGGGGTGCGGGTACGTCCGCGTACTCCGCCGCACTGGCCACGCCGGCGGGCAGGATCCGCTCGATCACCGGTCGTGCCCTTCGCCGGATCCCGGGGGCGCGGCCTTGCCGCGCCCCGCGAAGAGGCCGGCGACGGCGCCCAGGGCCGCCACCGCCGCGGTCGCCAGGAGAGCCTGCTGCATGCCCTCCAGGAACACCGTCTGCCCGATCCGGGTCAGCGTGGCCTGCGCCGCGTCGACCGCACCGGCCTCCGGTGCGAGACCCACGGCCACCTTGCGGACCGCCTCGTCGAGGGCGCCGGGCTCCAGCACGACGCCCTCCGCGGCGAGGCGGCCGGGCAGGGCGGACGCGGTGTGGGCCGCGACCAGGGCGCCCGCGACGGCGGTGCCCAGGCTGCCGCCCACCTGCATGGACGTCTGCTGCATCCCGCCGGCCACACCGGACAGTTCCACCGGCGCGCTGCTGATGACGAGCTTGGTGGCGCCGACCATCACCGGGCTGAAGCCGAGCCCGAGGAGGAAGAAGCACAGGGTCGTCTCCAGCGTCCCGGACCGGGCGTCGAGCCCGGAGAGGGCGCACATGGCGGTGGCCGTGACGAGCAGTCCGGCGACCACCGGGGCCCGGGGGCCGGACCTGCTGATCCACATGGCCGCGGGCGGCGCGCCCACGATCATCAGCAGGGTCAGGCCGAGAACCCGGATCCCCGAGTCCGCGGGCGACAGCCCGAGCACGTTCTGCAGGTAGAAGATCAGGACGAACGGGGCTCCGAACATCACGAACGACATGGCGAGCATGGTCAGGACGCCCACCGTGAACCGCACCGACCGGAAGATCCGCGGCGGCACCAGCGGATCGTCGGCCCGCCGCTCCCACCAGGCGAAGAAGGCGCCGAGCAGCAGCGCGGCGGCCAGCAGCACCGTGGTCCGGGCATCGGGCCGGCCCCGGTCCGCGACCGTGGCCAGGCCGCCGACGAACAGGCAGAGCGCGCCGCCGAGGACGGCCATGCCCAGCAGGTCCAGCCGCCCGGACCGCCCGCGCTCGGCCCGCGCGTCGCGCAGGACGACGACGCCCAGCACCAGGGCGAGGGCGCCCAGCGGCACGTTGAGGAAGAACACCCAGCTCCATGCCGCGTGTTCGACGAGCAGTCCGCCGACGACGGGGCCGGCCGCGGTCGACGCCGCGATGACGGCGCTGCGCACGGCGATCGGCATGTTGAGCTTCTCGGCCGGGAAGGCCGTGCGCAGCAGGCCGAGGGTGGCCGGCTGCATCAGCGCGCCGAACACGCCCTGCAGGACGCGCAGGCCGATCACCCAGCCCAGGCTGCCGGAGGCGCCGATGGCCACCGAGGTGGCCGTGAAGCCGGCGGCGCCGATGAGGAAGACGGTGCGGTGGCCGTACCGGTCCCCGAGCCGGCCGGCGGCGATCAGCAGGGCGGCGACCGCGAGCAGGTAGCCGTTCGTCACCCACTGGATGCCGGTCAGGCTCGCCCCCAGGTCGGCCTGCATGGCCGGCTGGGCGACGGTGACGATGGTCCCGTCGAGCGAGACCATCATGGCCCCCACCGACAGGGTCAGCAGGGTCAGCCAGGGGTGGCCCCGCACCCCGCGGCGCGTCGCGGCGGGCGGGCCGCCCTGCCCCTCGGCGGCCGCGGCGTGTCCGGTCGCCCCGCTCATGTAAGGAGCTCACCCGGCTGCCTCGCGGCCGCCAGGCCGGACGTCTCGCCGGAGCCGTCGCGTTCGCCGCCGCGCCGGCCGTCCCGGGTGCCGTCGCCGTCCTCCGCGGGCTTCCAGCCGGGCGGGCCGAAGACGTAGCCGAGCTTGTGGCGCAGGGTGCGGGCCCCGCGTACGTCGCGGAACATGTTGCCGAACTCGTGGACCTGGATCTTCCAGATGGAGAAGGTCTCGATCTGCTTGGTCAGGCCGTACGTGGGGCGCTGCACCTCGGGCTGGAAGGTGCCGAAGATGCGGTCCCAGAAGATCAGGATGCTGCCGAAGTTCTTGTCCAGGTACTCCGGGTCGTTGCCGTGGTGCACCCGGTGGTGCGAGGGCGTCACGAAGATGTACTCGATGGGGCGCGGCAGCTTGCCGATCTTCTCGGTGTGCGCGAAGAGCCCGTACACGAGGTGGGCCGAGTGCATCGTGAACACCAGCGCGGGGTGCACGCCCAGCAGGGGCAGCGGCAGCCAGATCATCTTCTCGAACCACTGGGCCCACTTGCGGCGCAGGGCGGTCGAGAGGTTGAAGTACTGGCTGGAGTGGTGCACCTGGTGGCCGGCCCAGATGAGCCGGATGCCGTGCGCGGCGCGGTGGTACCAGTAGAGGAGGAACTCCACGCCGAAGAAGAGGATCACCCACGTGGTCCACGACGTGGACGACAGGTGCCAGGGCGCCACGTACTCGTAGACCAGCAGGTACAGCGCGAGCGCCACGGTCCGCAGCAGGGTGGACGAGAGCAGCGCGCCGAAGCCCGTGAGGATGCTCGCCCGGTGGTCCCGGAGGTCGTACCCGGGCCGCTCGTCATGGTCGTCTCCGAACTTGATCGCCAGCATCTCGATCACGATCAGCAGGGCCATGGCGGGCAGGGCGTAGACCGCTGGATCGTGCAGCCGGTCCAGGACCTTATCGAGCATCGGTCTGTCTCCTTGGTTTCGACTTCCGCAATAGCGTAAAGACGCTCCCTAAAAGGCCCCCTAAAGCCGTCCTTAACTCCCGCCTGCACCGCCGATAACGGGCAGTCGAGCAGGACTGTTTAAGTCTCGTTTTAGCCGCCACCCGGTACGCTCGCCGTCGGCTCGGCAGAATCCCGGAGAGCACACGGGTAGAGAACACCGGCCGCGCGTCGATCGAAATCACCATTTCCGGGTCGTCGCCCTTTCGAACGATTCCAGGAACGGGGTGCGGATGAGCGGGAGTCACGTGGAGGTCCGCCTGGAGCGGCCCGCCCGGGGCACGGGCCCCGTACGCGTACTCGCCCTGCACGGGCTGGCCGCGAGCGGGACCAGCTGGCGCGCCTACGCCGAACACGCTGCCCCGGCCGTCGAGTTGTGGACGGCGGAGCTCCCCTGGGGAACGGCCGGCCCGACCGACTGGAGCCGGGGCGGTGACCCCGCCGAGTGGATCGGCTCCGCACTGGCCGCGGTACCGGGCGGGGCCGACGTCGTCGTCGCGCACTCCTTCTCCGCCGTCCTCGCCGTCCAGTACCTGGCCGGCGTCCCGCGGGGCGAGCGGCCCCGCGCGCTGGTCGTCGTATCGCCCTTCCACCGCGCGGACCCGGCCGACTTCCACTGGGACGACGCCGCCCACTACCTCGGCATCTTCCAGGAGGTCTTCGAGGAGGCGCTGCGGCTCCATGCGGTCCGTGAGCTCGCCCCGCAGATGCGCCGGGACATGGCCGTCCTCGTGCGCGACCGCGTCGGTCCGTACGGCTGGCTGCGGTTCTGGGAGAGCTACCTGCGCACCCCCTCCGTCGACACCCGGGGCCTCGGCCTGCCGGTGCTCGTCGTCGCCGGGGAGGACGACCGCTTCGCCCCGCCGCGCGACGCCGCCGCACTGGCGGCCGCCCTGCCCCAGGGACGGCTGGAACTGCTGCGGGGCTGCGGGCACTTCCCGATGAGCGAGCGGCCCCGGCTGTTCGCGGACACGGTCCACCGGCTGATCGCCGAACACATCGCGGCGCCGTCCGCGGCCGCCACGAGAGCGAGTTGACCCCTTGGACCCCTCCACCCCCGACGTCTTCGTGACCGGAATCGGCGCGGTCAGCTGTCTCGGCGGCAGCGCGAGCGAGTTCTGGACCGGGCTGAAGGCCGCCGCGGCCACCGCGCGGCCCACCCCCGTGCCGGGCCTCACCGAACGGGTACCGGACGTCCTCGCCTACCAGGTCGCCGACGGGGCGGCCGGAGCGGCCGGCCCGGCCGCCGTCGGCGCGCGGGGCGACCTGGGCCGTGCCGCGGGCTTCGCGCTCGCCGCCGCCCGCGAGGCGGTGGCGGACGCCGGCCTCGGGCCGCGCGAGCTCGCGGAGGCGGCCGTGGTGATCGGCACCGCGGTCGGCGAGAGCGGCGGCCGCGAGGGCGCCGACGGGAGCACCGTTGACGGCGACGGCGGCTGGGAGCCGATGTTCTCCGTCGCCGCCTCGGTCGGCGGCGAACTCGGCACGTTCGGCACGAACATCAGCGTCAGCAACGCCTGCGCCGCCAGCGGGTACGCGCTGTCCGTCGCCGTGGACCTGATCCGCCGCGGCGAGGCGGACACCGTCCTGCTGGGCGGCGCCGAGGGAATCGCCTGGGTACCGCTCGCGAGCTTCAGCCGGCTCGGCGCCGCCGATCCCGAGACCTGCCGCCCCTTCGACGCCGAACGCCGGGGAACCGTCTTCGGCGAGGGAGCCGCCGTGCTGGTCCTGCAGTCGGCGCGGGCCGCGGCCGGGCGCCGTACATACGGCCGGGTGCTGGGCACCGCCTGGAGCTGCGACGCCCACCACCCCACCGCACCCGATCCGGGCGGCGAACAGCTGGTACGGGTCGCCCGCGCGGCCCTGGACGAGGCGGCGCTCGGGCCCGGCGACATCGGCTGCGTCGTCCCGCACGGCACCGGCACCCGGCAGAACGACGTGATCGAGCACCAGGTGCTGCGGGAGGTCCTCGGCGAACACGCCGCGCGGACGCCGCTGTTCAGTCTGAAGGCCTTCATCGGGCACACCGCCGGGGCCGCCGCGGCCTTCGCCGCCGTGTCCGCCGCGCTGATGGCCCGGCACGGGGAGATCCCGGCGAACGTACCGCTGGCGCACCCGGACCCCGAGTGCCCGGTCCTGCTGCCGCAGGACGGACCGACCGTGCTGGAGCGGCCGAACGTCCTGGTCAACGCGTACGCGTTCGGCGGGAGCAACTTCACGATGGTGTTCGGGGGCGAGGCGCGGTGACGGCAACGGCGGCGATGACGGTGCCGGTGCCGGTCTCGGTGGCCGAGTCCGTCGTGCACGGCGCGGCCCTGGTGCTGCCGCCGGACGGGACCGACCCCCGGGCGCCCTGGTTCGACCACCGCGCACGGCTGGGCCGGGGGTACAAGTACCTCCCGCCCGCCTGCCAGTACCTGCTCGCGGCCGCCCGCACCGCCCTGGCCGCCTCCGGCGAGGAGGAGCAGCGGCACGCCCCGGAGCTCCGCGGCGCCGTCGTCGGTACGAACAGCGCCGTGGCGGCCCTGCACGCCGACATCGAGGGGACGGTCCGCCGGGAGGGGGCCGGCGCGCTGAGTCCCATGGGCGTGCCGTACTTCTCGGTGAACCTCGTCGCCGCCCGTCTGTCGACCGAACACCGGCTCAAGGGCTTCAACCTGACGGTGACCTCGCCCCGGGTGGCCGGGATCGAAGCCCTGCACCTGGCCGCCCTCGAACTGGCCGCGGGCCGCACCGCCGTGGCGCTGGCCGGTGCCACCGAGGCCCCCGACCCGCGGGCCGGTGACGCCGTGCCGGAGGCGGGTGCCGCGCTGCTCGTGCTGCGCCCGGGCGGCGGTCCCGTACCGGCCGACGGGGCGGTGCTGCGGACCGTACTGCGGTTCCTGCCGCCGCCCGCGCTGGCCGCTCCGCAGGGCCGCGCGCTCGCGGAGGACTCCGTACGACAGGCGCTGGACGCCCTCTGCGCGGCCGGTCCCGGCCCCTACGAGGTCGAGCTGCTGGCCGACCCCTCCCCGGTCGGCGACGCCGTCGCCCGCGCCCTGCGCGCCTGGTGCGCCGGGCGTGCGCCGGTCTCGACCGAGCACTCCGGGGCGCGTGCCGGGGCGCTCGCCCCGGTGGCCCGGCTGGCGGCGCGCCCCCTCCCCGCGGCCGGCGGCACCCGGGTGGCCGTCGTCGCCTCCCGCGCGGGCACCGTGGCGCTGGCCTCGATCCACTCCCACCGACACACCAACTGAGAGGTACACATGCTGACTTCCGTCAAGGGCTCCTGGTGCCTGATCCTGGGCGCCTCCAGCGGCATGGGCCGGGCCACCGCCCTGGCCATGGCCAAGGAGGGCGCGAACATCTTCGGCGTCCACTTCGGCACGGCGGCCCAGCAGGAGGAGGCCGACCAGCTGGTGGAGGAGCTGCGCGCCACGGGGGTGCAGGTGTCCTTCCACAACGCCAACGCCGCCGGCAAGCAGACCCGCGCCGAGCTGGTGCCCCTGCTGAAGGAGCTGGCCGGGCCCGACGGCGTACGGGTGCTGCTGCACTCCCTCGCCTTCGGCAGCCTGCTGCCCTTCCTCCCGCAGGAGGGTCAGGACGATGTCATCACCCCGCGCCAGATGGACATGACCGTCGACGTCATGGGCCACAGCCTCGTGTACTGGGTGCGGGACCTGTGGGTGGCCGGACTGCTGCCGCGCGGCGCCAAGGTGTTCGCGCTCACCAGCCGCGGCGACGGCCGGGTGATGCCGAGCTACGGCGCGGTCTCCGCCGCCAAGTCCGCCCTGGCCTCGCACGTGCGCCAGCTGGCCGTCGAACTGGCCCCCTCCGGTGTCTCGGTGAACGCCCTGCGTGCCGGACTGACCCTCACCCCGGCGCTGCTGCGCATCCCGGGCAGCGACGGCCTGGCCCGGCACGCCTCGGAGTCGAACCCGCACGGCCGCCTCACCGTCCCCGAGGACGTCGCCGAGGCCGTCGTCATGCTCTCGGCCACCGACTCGTCGTGGATGACCGGCAACGTCATCGACGTCGACGGCGGCGAAGGCCTCGTCTGATCCCCGCACCGCCCATCCGACAGCAGGAGAGAACGATCATGCCCGAGCAGACCACCAGCGCCGCCGTCCTGGACATCGAGGACCTCCGCGGCACCATCGCGGAGATCCTGGACGTCGACGCCTCCGAGGTGACCGACACCGCCGACTTCAAGGAGGACCTCGACGTCGACTCCCTGCTGGCGCTGGAGATCCTCGTCACCCTGGAGCGCAAGTACCACGTGAAGATGGAGGAGTCGAACCTCCAGCTGATGCGTTCCCTCAAGGTCGTGCACGACCTGCTGGCAGAGAAGCTCGAGACCGCGTGATGCCGCAGGACAGCCGCCGGGTCGCGGTGGTCAGCGGCGGATCGCGCGGCATCGGCCGGGCCGTCGTGGAGCGGTTCCTGACCGACGGCTACGACGTCGGCTACTGCTACCGCTCCCGCCCCGCCGACGCCGATGCCATCGAGCGCCTCGCCGCCGAGCACGGCGGCCGGGTCCTCGCCGCGTCCGTGGACGTGACGGACCCGGACGCCGTACGCGGTTTCCTCGACGGCACGCAGGAGCGGCTCGGGGCGATCGACGCGATCGTCACCAGCGCGGGCATCGTCCAGGACGGCCCGCTGGTGACGATGGGCCAGGAGGCCTGGACCAGCGTCATCGACACCAACCTGACCGGCACCTACAACGTGTGCCGGGCCGCGGTCTTCGCCCTCATGAAGCAGGGCCGGGGCAGCATCGTCACCCTGTCGTCCGTGGCGGGGGTGTGCGGCAGCGCCACGCAGGCCAACTACGCGGCCTCCAAGGCCGGGATCATCGGCTTCACCAAGTCGCTGGCCAAGGAAGTGGCCCGGTTCGGCATCCGCGCCAACGTCGTGGCCCCCGGTCTGATCGCGACGGACATGACCGACGGGATGAAGGCCAAGGCCCGCGAGGCCGTCCTCGCCCAGATCCCGCTCGGCCGGATCGGCACCGCGGCGGAGGTGGCCGACACCGTCGCGTTCCTGGCGTCGGAACGCGCCGCCTACATCACGGGACAAGTGATCCGGATCGATGGCGGCATCGGCAACTGAGGGAGCGCGTTGATGGCAGCAACAGCAGCGGCGACGGCGCACCGGAGGTCCACGGCGGTCGTCGTGACCGGCCTCGGTGTGCTCACCCCGATCGGTACGACCGTGGAGGGCTTCTGGGACGCGGCGGTGCGCGGGGTCGTCGGCACGGCGCCGCTGAACCGCCCCGACGCGGCCGACTTCCCGGCCCGGCTGGCCGGCGAGGTCAGCGGCTTCGACGCGCCGCGCGCCCGCGGTGACCGCAGCCTGCGGCTCGCCTCGGCCGCGGTGGCGGCCGCCGCGGCCGACGCCGGGATCTCCCGGTGGACCGGGGACCCGTACCGGGCCGGGATCTGCCTCGGCACCCTGCTGGGCAGCCGCGCCGGACTGGAACCGGCCGTCACCGGCTTCCACCGCGGTACGGACGCCCCCGCCGCGCGGCGATCGGCGGCGGACCTCATGGACGCGGTGGCCCGTGAACGGGGCTTCCTCGGCCCGGGCCCGGCGGTCGCCACGGCCTGCGCCTCGGGCAACAGCGCGCTGGCGCACGCCGCGGACACCATCCGGGCGGGCCGCGCCGACGTGATGATCGCCGGCGGGGTGGACGAGCTGTCCAGCGGCATCATGATGATGTTCGCCAGCCTGCGCTCGCTGGCCCCCGACTGCCTGCGGCCGTTCGACCGGGGCCGCGCCGGGCTGGTGGTCTCCGAGGGCGCCGCGGCACTGGTCCTGGAGTCGTACGAGCACGCCCGCCGCCGCGGCGCGCATGTGTACGCCGAACTCGCGGGCTGGGCCTCGGCGTCCGACGCCCACCACATGACGGCCCCGCACCCGCAGGGCAGCGGCGCCCGCCGCTCGATGCTGCGGGCCCTGGGGATGGCCGGGATCTCGCCCGACCGGGTCGACCACGTCAGCGCGCACGGCACCGGCACCCCGTCCAACGACCGGGTCGAGGCCCAGGCCCTGCGGGAGGTCTTCGGCCCGCTGACCCCCGCCGTGACCTCGCTGAAGGGGGCCCTGGGCCACACCCAGGGCGCGGCGAGCGCGATCGAGGCCGTGGCATGCGTCCTGGCGCTGCGCGACGGGGTGATCCCGCCGACGGCCAACCTGGTCGACCTCGACCCGGAGTGCGACGTGGACGTCGTACGGGGTCGGGCGCGCGAGACCCCGGTGCGGGTGGCGGTCAACAACGCCTTCGGTTTCGGGGGCAACACCGCCTGCACCGTCTTCACCCGACCGGGCACCGTCACTGGCACCCGCACAGGCGCCCGCCCGGGCACCGTCACGAGCACAGCAGGGAGCCCCCGATGAGCCCGACCGCCGGCCCGACCGCCGCCGTCACCGGCATGGCCCTGGCCACCGCGCTCGGCCCCGGCCTCGACGCGACCCTGGAGGCGCTCGCGGCCGGCCGGACCGGCTTCACGCCGACGGCCGCCACCGACGGCCTGTACCCGGGCGAGGTCAAGGCCCCGGCGGGCGCGCTGGCCGACGACCTGCCCGACGTACCGGCCTTCGGCCGCCGCCGGCTGCGGGCGCTGAGCCGCGAGTCCCTGCTCGTCTCCCGGCTCGGGACGCTCGCCTGGCAGGACGCCGGGTTCGGGGCGGACGCGGCGCCGGACCCGCAGGAGACGGCCGTGGTCCTGGGCACCGCCGCCGCCGGTCTGTCCGGGTACCTCCAGGTGCTGCGGGACGGCCTGACCCTCGGGCCCGAACTCGTCAGCCCGTACGCCGGCCCGCAGGGCAGCCTGAACGCCGCGGCCTCGGACCTGTCCATCGCCGCGGGCGCGCAGGGCAGCATCGTCACGGTCACCGCCGGACGCTGCTCGGGCGCCCACGCGCTGACCGTCGCGGCCGACTACGTGGCCACCGGGCAGGCGGAGGCCGTGCTCGTGGCGGCCGTGGACATCCTGGATCCGCTCCGGCTCGCCGCGGACGGCGGCGGTGCGCCGCCCGGTGAGGCCGCGGTGGTGTTCGTCGTCGAGGACGCCGGACGGGCCCGCGCCCGCGGCGCCCGGGTGCACGCGGAGATCGCGGCACCGAGCACCCTGCGCGGCGCGGTCGACGGAGGGAGCGCCGCCGGCCCGGCGATCGGCGCGGCGCTGGCCGCGGCCGGTGTGGCGGCCGGGGAGCTGTCCCTCGTCTGCTCCTCCGCCACCGGCGGGCAGCCGGCGGACACCGCGGACACCGCGGACGGCCCGCAGGCCGCGGAAACCGCCGCCGTGCGGGAGGCCGTCGGCCCGGACGTGCCCGTCCTCAGCCCCTTCGGCGCCCTCGGTGACTGCGCGGGCGCCACCACCCTGCTCCAGGTCGCGCTGACCGCGCGGGCCCTGGCCGATCGGGGGCCCGGCGGCGGACCCGCGCTGGTCCTGACGACCGACGGGAACGGGCAGGCCGCGGCCGTCGTCGTCCGCGTCCCGTAGCGACGCGGTTCCCGAAGTCGGACCCCGGAACGCAGAACCAAGAACCCAGAACCCAGAACTCATGAACGCACCAGGGAGAACCGGACCTCCGGCCCCTGCCGTACGGAGGTAGGAAGTGAATCACGACCCGGCTGAGCTGATCGCCATCGTGGGGATGGCAGGGCGATTCCCCGACGCTCCCGACACGGACCGGTTCTGGGACCTGCTCATGGACCGCGGTGACGCGATCCGCCCCGTCCCCAAGGCCCGTTGGAACACCGATCAGCCCCTGGACCCGGAGAAGGAGATCCAGGCCCACGGCGGATTCCTGGAAGGCATCGACGAGTTCGACGCCGCGTTCTTCGGGGTCTCCCCGCGCGAGGCGGAGGTCCTCGACCCGCAGCAGCGGCTGATGCTGGAGACCAGCTGGCTGGCCCTGGAGGACGCGGGCATACCCACCGCGAGCCTGGGCGGCACCCGCACCGGCGTCTACTTCGGCGGACTGTGGCAGGACTACGAGCGGCTGCGCGAGGACCGCGGCGCCCGCCCGACCCAGCACTCCATCTCCGGCAACGCGCTCGACATGCTCTCCGCGCGGATCTCCTACTTCCTCGGCCTCACGGGTCCCAGCCTGACGCTGGAGACCGGCTGCTCCTCCTCCCTGGTCGCCCTCCACCTGGCCTGCCAGGCGATCCGCTCCGGCGATGTGGACGGCGCCCTGGTCGGCGCGGCCAACCTGATGCTGACCCCGGACGTGACCATCGGACTCACCCACTTCGGCGGTCTCTCGCCGAAGGGCCGGTGCAGTGCCTTCGGCGCCGGGGCCGACGGGTTCGTCCGCGGCGAGGGCGTCGCCGCCGTCTACCTCAAGTCCCTGGCGCAGGCCCGCCGGGACGGCGACCGGGTGCACGCGGTGATCGTGCGGACCGCATCGAACAACGACGGCGGCGGCACCAGCCTGGTGACGCCCAGTGCGGCCGGCCAGGAGGACCTGCTGCGCCACGTCTACGCGGACTCCGGCATCCCGCTCGACCGGGTCGCGTACGTGGAGGCGCACGGCACCGGCACCCGGGCCGGCGACCCCGTCGAGGCGACGGCCCTCGGCAGGGTGCTGGGTCAGGCCCCCGAGCGGGCGGGCCGGCCGCTCGGCATCGGTTCGGTGAAGACGAACATCGGGCACCTGGAGCCGGTGGCCGCCCTCGCCGGGCTCTTCAAGGCGGTGCTCTCGCTGAAGAACGGCGTCGTACCGCCCAGCCTGCACTCCGCCGAGCTGAACCCCGACATCCCCTTCGGCGAACTGGGCCTCCAGGTCGTCCGGGAGCCGCTCCCGCTGCCCACGGACGGCCCGGTCTACCTCGGCGTCAGCTCCTTCGGCTGGGGCGGCACCAACGCCCACGCCGTGATCACCGCCGCCCCGCCGGTCGCCGGAGCAGAAGCCGAAACCGAAGCCGGAACGGACGCCGGAACGGACGCCGACGCGGGCGCCACCGGCCGTGACGCGCCCTTCGTCCTGCCGCTCAGCGCCCACAGCCGGCCGGCGCTCGTGCAGCGCGCCCGCGACGTGCGCGCTGCCCTGGACCGGCCCGGCGCCGACCCGCGGGAGATCGCCGCGGCCCTGGGCTGGCAGCGCGACCGGTTCCCCTTCCGGGCCGGCCTCGTCGCCACCGACGGCGACGGGCTGCGCGCCGCGCTCGACGCGTACGCGGCCGATCCGGAGGCCACCTCGTCGAGCACCGTCACCGGCCGGGCCCGCGAACGCGGCCGCACTGCCTTCGTCTTCCCCGGCCAGGGCTCGCAGTGGGCCGCGATGGGCACCCGGCTGTACGCCGAGGACCCCGCCTTCGCCGCCGTGATCGACCGCTGCGCCGAGGCGCTCGCCCCGCACACCGGCTGGTCCCTGACCGAGGTGCTCACCGGCCGCGCCGGTGACGCCTGGATGGGGCGCGTCGACATCGTCCAGCCGGTGCTGTGGGCGGTCTCGGTGGCCTTGGCCGCCGCCTGGCGCGCCGCCGGTGTCGAGCCGGACGTGGTCGTCGGCCACAGCCAGGGCGAGATCTCCGCCGCCACCGTGGCGGGCATCCTCTCGCTGGAGGACGCCGCCCTGGTCGTGGCCCGGCGCAGCGCCGTCCTGCTGCGCACCGCCGCGGGCACGGGCCGAATGCTCGCCGTGGACCTCGACGTGCACGCGGCCACCGCCGCCCTGGAGGGCTTCGAGGACTGTGTGGCGCTCGCCGTGCACAACGGCCCCAGCTCCTGTGTGCTGTCCGGCGACGCCGACTCGGTGCTGCTGCTGAAGGAGCTCCTGGAGGCGGACGGCACGTACTGCCGGCTGATCAACGTGGACTACGCCTCCCACAGCCCGCTCATGCGCGAACTGACCGGCGAGCTGCACGAGGTGCTGGCTCCGGTGCGGCCCGGCAAGGCGGAGATCCCGCTCATGTCCACGGTGCGCACCGCGGCCCTGGACGGTCCGGAGATGGACGGCGCGTACTGGGTGGAGAACCTGTGCCGCCCGGTGATGTTCGCCGAGGCGGTGGACGCGCTCCTCGACGAGGGCGTCACCCATGTCGTGGAGGTCAGCGCCCATCCGGTCCTGGTGCCGGCGCTGGAGCAGATCGGCGCGCTGCGCAAGGAGCCGCCGGCCGTCCTGGGCACCCTGCACCGGGACCGGGGCGCCCCCGAGGACCTCGCGGAGAGCTTCGCGGAGGGCCACGTGGCGGGTCTGACCCCGTACGGCCCGCGTCCGGCCTCGCGCGACGCGGGCGTGCCCGCGTACCCGTGGCAGCGCGAGAGCTACTGGGTCGGTGCGGCGCAGCGCGGTGCGGGCCGTTCGGCGGCGTTCGCCTTCCCGCTGGTTCCGCTGCCGACCGAGGCCGGTACCTGGCACGGCACCGCCGAGATCGGCACCGGCTCCCACCCCTGGCTCGCCGACCACCGGGTGCACGACGCCGTCGTCGTACCCGCGGCGGCCTCCGTCGAGCTGTGCCTGGGCACCGCGGCCGCCCGTACCGGTGGGGTCCCGCAGTCGCTGCGCGGGCTGTCCTTCCTGAGCGACATGACCCTCACCGACTCCGGACTGCACCTGGGCGGCGTCTGGCGGGAGGACGCCGGCGAGGGCGCTGGCCTGGAGGTGCTGTCGCTGGCCGACGGAGCCGACGGCTGGACGCGGCACATGACCGCGCAGGCCTCGTACCGCGCCGAGCAGGTGGCCGTACCGGACTTCCCGGCCGCCCTGCTGCTGGAACAGGCCGTCGACGGAGCCGCGTTCTACCGGTCCTGCACCGCGCGCGGACTCCAGTACGGGCCCGCCTTCCAGGGCGTACGCGAACTGCGCGTGCGCGGCGAGGAGGCCCTCGGCCGGGTGGTCCTCGCCGAGCAGTGCCGGCCCGGCGCCCGCCGGTTCGTGCTGCACCCCGCCCTGTGGGACGGGGCGTTCCAGCTCTCCCTCGCGCTCGTCGGGGACGAGGGCACCGTGGTGCCGGTGGCGATCGACCGGCTCTCGCTCCTGCCGGGACGGCCCTCGGACCTGACCGAGCTGTGGGTGCACGCGCTGCGCCGGCCCGACGGCCTCTTCGACCTGGCCCTGTACGGGTCCGACCGCCAGCCGGTCGCCCGGGTGGCCGGGCTGGAACTGCGCCGCCTGCTGACGGGCGAGCGGTCCGGGCCGGCCCCCGAACGCGTGCACCGCTTCGGCTTCCACGAACGGGAGTACGCCGGGCCGGACGGGGCGCGGCAGCAGGGCCCCTGGCTGGTGTGCGGCCCGGAGTCGGCCGCGGCGGCCGCCGGGGAACTGGCCGCCGCGCTCGGTGGTACCGCGGTGACGCTGCCGCCGGCCGGCCCGGTGCCGGCCGAGGCGCTGCGCGCCGCCGACGGCGGCGAGGTCGTGTTCGTGGCCCCGGACCGCGCGGCGGGTGCGGCGGAGCAGCGGGCGGGCCTGCTGGCCCTGGCCGCGCTGGCCGGTGCCTGCGCCGACCGGCCGGTCGCGCCGCGCCTGACCGTGCTGACCACCCGGGCGCAGGCCGCCTCGGCCACCGAGGCGCCCGACCCCGGGTCGGCCCTGTACTGGGGGTTCGTACGGGTGCTGCAGGGCGAGCACCCGGGCCTCGCGGCCCGGCTGGTGGACACCGCGCGCGAGGCGGACTGGGCGGCTGATGTCGTACGCGAACTGCTGGACGCCGAGCGCGAGGACCAGGTCCTGCAGCGCGCGGGCCGGCGGCTCGCCGGCCGCCTGGAGCGCGGCGGGCGCCGGCCGGACGACACCGGTGAGGTGCTGCCGTACACGGTCCGCCAGCCCTTCCGGCTGCACCCCGGCCCGCGGCCGGGCCTGTGGGAGTCGCTGCGCTACCTGCCGCTGGCACGGCGCGCGCCCGGACCGGGCGAGATCGAGATCGAGGTGGACGCGGCCTCCCTCAACTTCATCGACGTGATGAAGGCCGTGGGCACCTACCCCGACGAGGCGGGCGGCAAGGAGCTGCTCGGCGGCGACTGCTCGGGCCGCGTCGTCTCGGTGGGCCCCGGCACGACCGGGTTCCGTATCGGCGACCGGGTGGTGGCGTGCATCTTCGGCGCGATCGTCTCGCACGTGACCGTCCGCGCCGGCCACGCGCGGCCGGTGCCCGCGCAGATGACGCAGGAGGACGCCGCCGCGCTGCCGCTGGTCCTGGCCACCGCCTGGTACGCGCTGCACGACCTGGCCCGGATCGAGCCCGGCGAGACCGTACTGGTCCACTCCGCGGCCGGCGGTCTGGGCCTGGCCGCGGTGCAGGTGGCCCGGATACTGGGCGCCGAGGTCATCGCGACGGCGGGCAGCGCGGCCAAGCGCGCCTACCTGCGGGAGCTGGGCATCGAGCACGTCTTCGACTCGCGCGAGCCGTCCTGGGCGGACGCGGTACGCACCCGCACCGGCGGCCGCGGGGTGGACGTGGTCCTCAACTCGCTGACCGGCGCCGCCCTCACCCGCGGGCTGGAGGTGCTCGCGGAGGACGGCCGGTTCATCGAGGTCGGCAAGAAGGACATCCACGGCGAGCGCACGCTGGGGCTCGCGCCGTTCCGCAAGGGCGTCAGCTTCGCGGCCGTGGACCTGGAGGGGCTCGTCATGCGGCGCCCCGACCGGTTCGCCCGGCTCTTCCGCGCCGTCTGGGACGAGGTGGAGGCGGGCCGGCTCAGCGCGCTGCCCGTCACCCAGTACACCTTCGACGACGCGGCCGAGGCGCTGCGCGCCATGTCGCACGGCGACCACATCGGCAAGTTCGTGCTGCACGCTCCGCAGTCCGTGGAGCGGGTGGTGGCGGATCCGCTGCCGCACGGGCGGTTCCGCGCCGACGGGAGCTACCTGATCACCGGCGGCCTGGGCGACCTCGGGCTCTCGCTCGCCGAGCACCTGGTGGCCCGCGGGGCCACGGCCCTTGCCCTGCTGGGGCGTTCGGAGCCGAGCGGGCGGGCGGCGGAGCGCATCGCGGCGCTCCGGGAGGCCGGCGCGCGGGTGTCGGTGGTGCACGCGGACGTCGCCGACGCCACCTCCCTGGACCTGGCCCTCGCCCGGATCCGGGCCGAACTTCCGGCGCTGCGCGGGGTGTTCCACGCGGCGGGCGTCCTCTCCGACGCGGTGGTGCGCAACCTCGACGAGGCGGGCGTGGCCCGGGTGCTGGCGCCCAAGCTGGACGGCGCGGCCGAGCTGGACCGGCTGACGGCGAACGACCCGCTGGACCTGTTCGTGCTGTTCTCCTCGGCGGCCGGGCTCGTCGGCAACGTCGGGCAGTCCGCCTACGCGGCGGCGAACACGTCCATGGACGCGCTGGCCACGGCCCGGCGCGCCGCCGGGCGGCCCGCGCTCAGCGTCCAGTGGGGCACCTTCGACGGCATCGGCCTCGCGGCCCGGTCCGCGGAGCGCGGCGACCGGCTCGCCGACCGCGGCATGGACGGGTTCGAGGCCGCCGAGGCCTGGCGGGCGCTGGAGTTCTTCCTCACGGACGGCGAGAGCGTCGTGGGCTACGTCGCGCTGGATCCGCGCCGCTGGTTCGAGACGTACCCGGCCGCGGCGGGCCTGCCCAGCTGGAGCCTGCTGCGCGCCACGAAGGAACCGGGGGCCGCCTCCGGCGGGGACTTCCGCCAACTGCTGGACGGCTGCGCCGCCGGGGAACGGCCCGCGGTGGTCGAGGAACGCGTACGGCAGCTCGCCGGCCGGGTGCTGCGGATCCCCGCGGAATCCATCGACCGGGAGACCCCGCTCAAGTCGCTGGGACTGGACTCGTTGATGAGTCTGGAGCTGCGCAACCGGCTGGAGGCCGATCTCGGGCTTCGGCTGTCACCCACCCTGCTGTGGACGTACGGCGCCCTGCGGCCGCTGGCCGGCGCCCTCGTCGAGCGGCTCGCGGAACAGGAGGCCTGACAGTGGAAGCGCACGACACGAAGGCGGTGGGAGCCGCCCGCGTCACCCCGGTCAGCCGGGCCATGGAGACGATCCGGGCCCTGCGCGAGGAACTGGCGGCCCTCAAGGGCGCGCAGCCGATCGCCGTGGTCGGCGTCGGTCTGCGGGCGCCCGGCGGCATCGACGACCTCGACGGCTACTGGTCGGCGCTGGCTTCGGGGACGGACGCGGTGCGCCCGATCCCCGAGTCCCGGCGCCATCCTTTCGGCGCTGCCTGGGACGAGGTGCCGCACCGGGGCGGGTTCCTGGACGAGGTGCTGGAGTTCGACGCCCCTTTCTTCGGCGTCGCGCCCCGTGAGGGGCGCGCCCTCGACCCGCAGCACCGGATGCTGCTCGAAGTGGTCCAGGAGGCCCTGGACGACGCCGGGATCCCCGCCGCCCGGGCGGCGGCCGACGGCGCCACCGGCCTGTACGTGGGCATCACGGGCCAGGACTACCGGGAGTGGATGCGCGAGGGCCCCGACTCGTACTGGGCCACCGGCAACGGGCACTGCTTCTCGGCGGGCCGGCTCGCCCACACGCTGGGCCTGACCGGCCCGGCCATGGCCGTGGACACGGCCTGCTCCTCCTCGCTGGTGACGGTCCATCTGGCCCGGCAGGCGCTGCGCGGCGGCGAGTGCGACATCGCCGTGGCCGGCGGGGTGAACCTGGTGCTGTCACCGCACGGCACCGCCCTGGCGGCGCGTACGGGCGCCCTCTCCCCCGACGGGGTGTGCCGGCCCTTCGACGCACGGGCCAACGGGTTCACGCGGTCGGAGGGCTGCGGGATCGTGGTCCTCAAGCGGCTGTCGGACGCCGTGCGCGACGGCGACCGGGTGCACGCGGTGATCCACGGTTCGGCCGTCAACCACGACGGCCGCGCCTCGGGGTTCACCGCGCCCAACGTGCTGGCCCAGACCCGGCTCGTCGAGCGGGCGCTGGCGGAGGCCGGCCTCGGCCCGGCCGACATCGGCCATGTGGAGGCCCACGGCACCGGTACCGCGCTGGGCGATCCGATCGAGGTGGAGGCCCTGGCGGCGGCCCTGGGCGGGCGGACGGGCACGGCAACCCCGGTGCTGCTCGGCTCCGCGAAGGCGAACCTGGGCCACACCGAGTCGGCGGCGGGCGTACTCGGCCTGATCAAGGCGATGCTGAGCCTGCGGCACCGGGCGGTCCCGCCACTGCCGCACTTCACCACGCTCAACCCGCGCATCGACCTCGCGGGCACGGGCATGCGTATCCCCACCGAACTGGAGCCCTGGCCGGCCGGCGCCGGTGCCTACGCGGGAGTCAGCTCCTTCGGCATGAGCGGCACCAACGCGCACGTCGTGCTCGGCGCGCCCGAGGAGCGGCCGCCGGACGCCCCGGCCGCTGCGGCGGCCCCGGTACCGGTCACCGGCTTCGAGGTGTCGGCCCGTACCCCGGCCGCGCTACGGGCCTACGCGACCCTGCTGGCGGGCCGGCTGGCCGGGATCAAGGACGAGGAGTACGCCGCCTTCGCGTACACCGTCACGCACGGCCGCTCGGCGCTGGCCACCCGGATCCGGGTGGCGGCGACCGACCGCCACCGCGCGGCGGCCGTGCTGACCGCGGTCGCCGAGGGCCTCCTGCCGCCGGAGGCGGAGGAGGTCACGGCGGGCGCGGAGCCCGGTTTCGGCGAGCTGCCGCGCCGGGTGCTGGACCTGCCCGCCTATCCGTGGGAGCGGCGGCGCTACGCCCCGCGGGACGCGGAGCCCGCACCCGCGGGGTGATCCGGCCCGGAGCATGCGGAAGGGCCGGTCCCGGGCGAACCCGGGACCGGCCCGCTGCCTGCTCGTGGCGGCAGGTCGCTCGGGCAGCGGCGCCCGGTCAGGCTGCTGCCGCCCCCTGGATCAGGGCGATCACCCCGGCGACGGTGACGTCCTTGGTCAGCGCCTCCAGGGGGACGTCGACGCCGAACTCGCGCTTGATGGACGCGGTGAGTTCGACGACGCCGAGCGAGTCGATCTCCAGCTCCTCCAGCCTGGCCCCGTCCGAGACCATGTCGGGCTCCGCCCCGAAGTCGACGAGTTCGCGCACGACGAAGGAACGGACGGAAGCAAGATCGGCGCTCTGGAGCACAACATCCTCGTCTCTGAAAACCAGGCAGGGAAACGCGCAGCAGCCTAACAACAGGTGGGCAATGCCCCGCTAAAGCGATCCTTTCATCCGGCTGACGGCACAACTAAACCAGCCTTGCCCGCTCTTCGAGGCACTTCTATATTCCCCTTGAACGCTCGGCCGAGACGTTCAGATATGGAGACCTGCACATGCTCCGGATGCTGCTGAGGCGACTTCTCCTCATTCCGCTGAGGCTCGTCCTGCGACCCCGCGTCACCGGCGTCGAGAACCTGCCGGCATCGGGCCCGTTCATCATCGCGGCCAACCACCTGTCCTTCTTCGACTCCATCTTCATCGCCCTGCTCACCCCCCGGCACCTGTACTTCATCGGGAAGCAGGGATGGCTGACGATGCCCGGCCTCAAGGGGCGGCTGCAGGGCGTGTTCTTCCGCGCCGTCGGGATGATCTCCGTGGACAGCACCAGCGGTTCCGCGACCGTGGCGGGCCTGGAGACCTCCCTGCGCATCCTGCGGGAGGGACATGGGGTCGGCGTGCACATCGAGGGCACGCGCTCGCCCGACGGGCGCCTCTACAAGGGGAACACCGGCACGGCGTGGATCGCGCTGCGGAGCGGGGCACCGGTGGTGCCCTGCGGGCTCGTCGGCACGGAGCGGGTGCACCCGGCCGGTGCGAAACGGCTCCACGTCGCACGCTTCGAGGTCCATTTCGGCGCGCCCATGGCATTCCCCGAGCACACCGGACGCGAATCCGACCGGCGGGCGCGCCGCACGGTGACGGACATGATCACCCAGGAAATATCCGCGCTGTCCGGTCAGGAATACGTGCACACCTATGCCGCGACGGTGAAGAGCCGGACGGAATCGGCGGCGCACGGACAGGCGGCGGAATCCGGGGCGTGAATTCCACGACCCGCACGCACGACGCGAAAACGGCCGCGGCGCCCCGTCAGTTCTCCGCGAGCGCCCGGCGCAGGACCTCCGCGACCGTGGGGCGGTGCTCCGCGGCCAGCAGGAAGAAGTGGTCGCCGTCGAACCGCAGCACCCGGCAGGATCCGGTCGTGTGAGCGGCCCAGCCGTCCAGCGGCTCGTGCGGGACCAGCGGGTCCGCCGTGCCGCCGAGCACGTGCAGGGGCACGTCGAGCCGTACGTCCTCGAACCCGGCCGCGGCCTCCCGGCCGAGGTCGAGGTCGGCCCGCAGGACGCGCGTCACGTGGGCCAGCATCTCCGGATCGTGCAGCACCCACTCCGGGGTGCCGCCGCCGTCCCGCAGCAGCCGGACGGCGTCCTCCTCGGTGGTGGTCGCGTGCGCCCGGCGCGGGGTCCGGCCGGGCACCTGCCCGCTGACGACGGCCGCCCGGCAGTGCGCGCCGAGCAGGCGCGCGGCGCGGGTGGCCAGGAGCGCGCCGAGGCTGTGCCCGAAGACCACCGTGGGCAGCGGGTCCCGGCCGAGCACCTCGTCGGAGACGGAGTCCAGGACCTGGTCGAGCCGGCAGCCGGGTGGCTCGCCGAACCGGCGCTCGCGCCCGGGCAGCGAGAGCCCGAGCACCTCCACGTGGTCGGGCAGCGACTCGACCACGGGGAAGAGGGTGTTGGGGCCGGCCCCGGAGTGCGGGAACACCAGCAGCCGCACCCGGGGTGCGGTCACCGGCTCCCGCAGCCGCAGCAGCGGCCACCACGGCACGGCGGGGGAACGCGTCGTCGTCACGCCGAAGGCCCCCGTCACGGGCAGTTGATGATCTGGCCGGCGTAGGACAGGCCCCCGCCGAACGCGAAGAGCAGCACGGGCGATCCCTTCTCGATCTCACCCCGTTCGACGATCTTGGAGAGCGCCAGCGGGATGCTCGCGGCCGAGGTGTTGCCCGAGTCGACGACGTCCCTGGCTATGACGGCGTTGACCGCCCCGATCTTGCGGGCGAGGGGCTCGATGATCCGC
Source organism: Streptomyces avidinii (assembly GCF_045161815.1). Taxonomy (NCBI): domain Bacteria; kingdom Bacillati; phylum Actinomycetota; class Actinomycetes; order Kitasatosporales; family Streptomycetaceae; genus Streptomyces; species Streptomyces avidinii. The sequence continues at coordinate 5,123,164 of NZ_CP108863.1, read as the reverse complement.
AGGTTGGCCTGGTGCAGCACGACGCCGCCCAGCTCCTCCGGCTTCACACCGGCCCGCTCGCAGACCTCCAGCGCGACCTTCGGCAGCGCCGTGGTGGCCCAGCGGTACACCGACTGCCCTTCCTGGGCGAAGGTGTTGGACGGCGCCTCGATGCGCACGGCCCGCCCCATCTCGGGTACGGACCCCCACACGACGGGGCTGATCCCCGGCTCCTCGGAGGCGACCACGACGGCCGCGCCCGCACCGTCACCGACCAGCACGCAGGTGGTGCGGTCGGTCCAGTCGGCGAAGTCGGTGAGCTTCTCCACCCCGATGACCAGGGCCTTCGTCGCGGAACCCGTCCGTATGCTCTGGTCGGCCAGGGCCATGGCGTGCGGGAACCCGGAGCAGGCCGTGTTCACGTCGATGGCCGCGGGCGCCTCGGCCCCCACCGCGGCGGCCACCCGGGCCGCCATGTTGGGCGAGCGGTCGAGCGCCGTGCAGGTGGCCACGATGACGAAGTCGATGTCCGCCCCGGTGAGTCCGGCATTGGCCAGAGCGTGCTCGGCGGCCTTCGTGGCCATGTCCGACACCGACTCGTCCTCGGCCGCCACCCGGCGCGTTTTGATCCCGACCCGGCTCTGGATCCACTCGTCGCTGGTCTCGACCATCTGTTCAAGATCCGCGTTGGTCAGGACCCTTGACGGCTGATAGTGCCCGAAGGCAAGGACACGCGACCCGACCATCAGTGTTTCTCCTCGCTCCGTGGACCCGCTGCGGGTCCGGATTGACCAATGGTCAGCCTATGCAGCGGGACCACCGTCCCTCATGCGGCCAGCACGCCGACCAACTGATCTGCGCCACAGTCGTCCAGGGCCGGCGCGTGGGTGAGGATCGCGTGCTGGAGCCGCTGGAGACGTGGTGCGGGCTCGATCCCGTGGTCCTCGACGAGGTTCCGCCGGACCCTGCTGTACGTCGCGAGGGCCTCGGCCGTCCGTCCGCTCCGGTACAGCGCCACCATCAGGTAGGCGTACAGGTTCTCCCAGGTGGAGCGGTCGTCGAGCAGGGAGTAGATCTCTCCGACGAGGGCCTTGTGGTTGCCGAGTTCGAGCTCCAGCTCGAACCGCTGCTCGTGCGCGAAGGAGCGGCGCTCGTCCAGGCGGCGGCCGAGGGACTCGAAGGCGGGTATGCCGCGCAGGTCCTCCAGCGCCTGTCCGCGCCACAGCGAGATGGCCCGATCCAGAGTTTTGGAAGCTTTTTCCCTGTCGCCCGCCCGACGGCACTCCCGGGCGACTCCCAGCAGGCGGTCGAACTCGTAGACGTCGAGGTCGCAGCCGACGAGCCGCAGCCGGTATCCGGGCGGCTGCGTCGTGATGAGCGCGGCGGCGTCGAGGTCGAGGGCGTGGAGGTGCTTGCGCAGCTTGGAGACGTAGACGTGGAGGGCGGTGGAGGCGGTCTGGGGAGGAGTGCCCGACCAGAGGGCCTCGATGAGCCGGCCGGAGGACACGGCCTCACCGTGGTGCGTACAGAGGTAGGCCAGCAGGGAGCGGAGCTTGAGCGCCCTGGGCGATACCTGGGTCCCGTCCTCTGTCTCTATCTCAACTGGTCCGAGCACTTGAAACTTCACGGTATTTCCCCCTGGTAGATCTTTCGCCACGAAGGGGACGCAAACGATCGGCCTGCACCATGCAGCCCCCCTCCGCACCCATAGATCTTCATTGGGGGACCTAGATCGAGTCAAGCCGGTCAACTCTCATCTGAGGAACACTTGAGGTGCGGAGAACGATTCGCCGGATTATGCGCGGCTCTCACGAATCAACCACATCTCCCCCCTCTCGGATGACTCGCTTCCACTTTTCGAGCCCTTCCGGCCGACTGTTTTGCGCCAACACAAACAGCCATTCAGGCCAACTTCGAACGGCCTGGAACACGGGGTGGCGCCGCGGGTCCGTAGGGGGTGGAGGCGGTGCGGCAACAGCTCGGCGACCTGGAGGGGACCGTCCCGGGCGCCGCGAGACCCGGGACGGACACGGACCGCGGCGAGCCGGCGGGACAACGGACGCAAGCGCATATCATCATTCGCTTCCGGCGGGCAGTCGATTTCCCGACACCATCCGACCCGACGCCATTACTGCCGCTCGCACCGCATTCGCCGGGGCCCCGGCGGCGGCCACGGGCGCGCGAAATGAAGGATTTCCCAGCACCGCGGATCATATGAAATGAATGGACTTCGTGACGGGCCCGACGGAAGCGAATTCCGACACCTCCCGCACATCGGCTTTCCCGGCGCAGAACAGGTAATCAGGGACCGTCCGGGGCGCGCCCCCGGCAGGAATCCACCCACCCCGGCCGACCACCCGCCCGCAGGTCCGGCGAGGCCGGCAGGCCCCGCGAAGCCGCCTCCGCCGAGGACGTGGGGTCGCACGTCCGCGGCGGTCAGGCGCTGCCCCGCCCCGGCGGGATCTCACACCGGCCGTTGCAGTGGAAGCATAAGCAAATCATTTGCCCCTCGCTGCGCCCCCGCTCGTCGCGATAAAGAATCCGGTGGCCGGCCTCACAACACCGCCGCACGGGCAGGATTCTCCACCGCCGGGAGCCGCCGCCGACCGAACCATCGAGATACGTCCGAGTCGACCTCCTTTGCTCTCCATCACATGAGTAACTACCCGTACCCGGAAACGGCCGGGCGGCGGGCCTTTGTATCCGGGGTGTATCACCCGGCGCTCGGCTGCCGCTCGGACCGCGCACCCGCCGTCGACGGCACTCGCCGTGCCCGGTGCCTCCCGTATCGTTCCTTTCGGGTCGCCGGCCGCGTGTCGGGTTCACGCCCGGAGCGGCATGTCGCCCGGCCCGTACGAACAGGAGTCCCGCCCGTGTCCTCGCCCGCCCCGGCCCCGGAATCTCAGCCTCCGGTCCGTGTGCTGCTGGTCGAGGACGACGACCTGATGCGCCGGTCCTTCGCCGTCGCCCTGGAGCGCTACGGCTACCGGGTCACGGTCGCGGCCGACGGCCTGACCGGGCTGGAGCACTTCCGCGACCACGAGGACTTCGACCTGCTGATCCTGGACGTGATGCTGCCCGGCCTCGACGGGATCGGCCTGTGCCGCAGGGTCCGGGAGACCAGCCTGGTGCCGGTCCTGATGATGTCCGCCCGCGGCGACGGCCTCGATGTCGTCGCCGGTCTGGAGGCCGGGGCCGACGACTACGTGGTCAAGCCCGTGGAGACGAACGTCCTCGTGGCACGCATCCGCTCGCTGCTGCGGCGGGCGTCCTACGCACCCGCCCCGGGCGGCGAGCCCACCACCGGCCAGGAGGACGGCGTACTGGTCTTCGGGGACCTGACCGTCGACACCGGCGGGATGGAGGTCTCCGTCTCCGGCAGCCCGGTGGCGCTCACCCCCACCGAGCTGAAGCTGCTGCTGGAGTTCGCGGCCCACCCGGGCATCGTGCTGGAGCGGCACACCCTGCTGCGCAACGTCTGGGAGTACGGCTGGGACGGCGACAGCCGGGTCGTGGACCTGGCCGTGCAGCGGCTGCGCAGGAAACTGGGCCGGGAACGGATCGAGACGGTCCGCGGCTTCGGCTACAAGCTCAGGCGCTGAGACCCGTGCGCCTTCTGCCCCGGCCGTGGTGGCCGGCCCGTGTGCCCCTGCGCTGGAAGATCGCCGCGCTGGCGGCGACCACGGCGTGCCTGGTCGCCCTGGTGGTGGGCGTACTCGTCCACCTCTGGACCGCACGGGACATCCGCGACCGGGCCGGGATGGAGGCCACCAACTCGGTGTACTCCGCCATGGACGTCTACCGGCGCACGGGAACGCTGGCGGGCGGCGCCGAGCTCGATCCGGCCGAGCTGCCCGCCGCCCTGCGCCATCCGTCCGACGGTGACCGGCGGGTGGCCTACGACGGGCACATCGACGGGAACCTGGGGCCGAGCGTCTGGGGCGCCCAGCGGGTCGCCGGCCCGCGCAGCCCGGTGCTGGCCGTCCGCATCAACATGAGCCCGCAACTGCACGACCTGGGCCGGCTCGACGCGAGCATGGCGGTGGCCTCCCTCGTCTCGCTCGCGGCGGCCCTGCCCCTGGCGGTCTACGGGGCCGGGCTGGTCGCCCGCCGGCTGCGCCGGGTCGCCGAGACCGCGGCCCGGATCTCCGCCGGGGACCTCGACGCCCGCACCGGCGCCCGCACGACCGGAGGCGGGGAGCGCGCCGGCGGCCGCGACGAGGTGACCGACATCGCCGCCACCGTCGACCTCATGGCCGACAGTCTCGGCCGACGGCTGCGCATCGAGCGGCAGTTCACGGCGGACGTGGCCCACGAACTGCGCACCCCGGTCGGCGGCCTGCTGGCCGCGGCCGACCTGCTGCCGCCCGGCGAGACGGAGGACCTGCTGCGGGCCCGCGTACGCGACCTGCGCGGCCTGGTCGAGGACCTGCTGGAGATCTCCCGGCTGGACGCGGGCGCCGAGGCGCCGGTGCACGCGCGGGTCCCGCTCGCGGCGGTGGTCCGCGAGGCGGTGGCCCGTACCGGCCTCGACACGGAGGTGGAGACCGGGGAACCCGGTGAACCCGCGGAATCCGGTGGTGGATCCGCCGGATCCGGGGTGTCCGTGGAAGCCGGGGACCCCGTGGAGACCGACCCGCGCCGCCTGGAGCGGATCGTCGGCAACCTCGTCGTCAACGCGCACCGGCACGGACGGACCCCGGTGCGGGTCACCGTGGCGGGCCGGACCGTCGTCGTCCGCGACCACGGCCCCGGCTTCCCCGCCGACCTGCTGCTCGACGGCCCGCGCCGCTTCCGTACGGGCGCCGCCGAGCGCGGCACCGGGCACGGCCTCGGCCTGACCATCGCCCTGGGACAGGCCCGGGTGCTCGGCGCCGAGCTGCTCCTGGACAACGCCCCGGACGGCGGCGCCGTCGCCACCCTGCGTCTCCCCCTCTGACCGGCCGGCCGCGACCGCCCCCGTACACAACTGCTGCGCAACGGCGCGGAGTCCGATACACGGCGGCCCGGGCCCGGATACGTCCGCCCGACAGCCTTCGGCGTGCACCCTCATTCGCCCCGCACCCGAAGTGGAGTCCCCGTGACCGTGACCGTGACCCCCGACCCGTTCCCCGCGCACCCGACGCCCGGCGTCGCGGCCTCCACCACCGACCTGTCGAAGGTCTACGGCAGCGGCGACACCCGGGTGGTGGCCCTGGACCGTGTCAGCGTCTCCTTCCGGGAGGCCGAGTTCACCGCGATCATGGGCCCCTCCGGCTGCGGCAAATCCACCCTCATGCACTGCGCCGCGGGCCTCGACTCCGTCAGCTCCGGCTCCGTCCGCATCGGCACCACCGAGCTGGGCAGCCTGGGCGACCGGCAGCTCACCGAGCTGCGCCGGGACCGGGTCGGCTTCATCTTCCAGGCCTTCAACCTGCTGCCCACGCTGACCGCTCGAGAGAACATCACGCTGCCGCTGTCCATCGCCGGACGGCGTCCCGACCGGCAGTGGCTGGAGCGCGTGGTGTCCATGGTCGGCCTCTCCGATCGCCTGGACCACCGGCCCGGACAGCTCTCCGGCGGGCAGCAGCAGCGCGTGGCGGTGGCCCGGGCCCTGGTCACCCGGCCCGCGATCGTCTTCGGTGACGAGCCCACCGGGAACCTCGACTCCCGGGCCGGGGCGCAGGTCCTCGGCTTCCTCCGCGACTCCGTGCGCGAGCTGGGCCGGACGGTGGTCATGGTGACGCACGATCCGGTCGCCGCAGGCTTCGCCGACCGCGTCGTGTTCCTCTCCGACGGCCGCCTGGTCGACGAGATGGTGCGCCCCACCCCGGACCGGGTCCTGGACCGGATGAAGCGGTTCGACACCCGCGCCCGCACGAACTGACGCACGGCGCCCCGCACCACCCCGCACCCCCGCATCGCCCCCGTCTTCGTAGGCCTTACCGACCCTCCCGAAAGCCGCCCACCCATGCTGAAAACAGCCCTGCGCAACGTCCTGGCGCACAAGGCCCGGCTGCTGATGACGGTGCTCGCCGTCACCCTCGGCGTCGCCTTCGTCTCCGGCACCCTCGTCTTCGCGGACTCCTCCACCGCGGCCCACCGGGCCGCCGTGTCGAAGAACTACGCCGACATCGCCGTCTCCGTGACCCCGAAGGACCCCCCGCCCGCCGCTGCCGGGTCCTCCGGACCCGACCCCGGCGAGCACGCCACCGTGCTCGACGACGCACTCGCCCGCACGCTGGCCGCGCTGCCCGGCGTCGCCGCCGTACGGCCCTGCGCCGACGGCCCGGCCACCCTGAACGCCTCGGACGGCTCCCCGCTTCGTACCGGCCGGATCCAGGCGCACCGGGCGGCCGCGTACGTCCCCGGCCCCGACGGCAAGGACGGCCGCCACCCGCTGACCGAGGGCCGCGCACCCCGCACCGGCGACGAGATCGCCGTGGACAGCGGCACCGCCGCCGACGGCGGATTCCGCATCGGCGACCGGATCACCCTGGCCATCGACGGCCCGACGATGACCAAGCGGCTCGTCGGCATCGTGACCACCGCGGACACCCGGGTCACCGCCGGCGGCACGCTCACCCTGTTCGACCGGGCCACCGCACAGGAGTTGTTCGCCTCCCCGGGCCGCTACACCTCGATCGATCTGTCCGCCGTACCCGGCACCGACGAGGCCGAACTCTCCCGACGGGTCTCCGCCGTGCTCCCCGCCGACCGGGCCGAGGCCACCACAGGCACCGCCCTGGCCAACCAGCAGAGCGTCCTGGTCGACACGATCACCCGCGGCAACGAGAAGCTGTCGCTGGTCTTCGCCGGAGTGGCCCTGTTCATCGGGTCGTTCCTCATCGTCAACACCTTCACCATGCTCGTCGCCCGGCGCACCCGTGAGATCGCCCTGCTGCGCGCGATCGGTGCCACGCGCCGTCAGGTGGTCCGTTCCCTCCTCCAGGAGGCCGTCCTGGTCGGCCTCGCCGCATCGGCCCTCGGCTTCCCGCTCGGTCTCGGGATCGCCTCCGTACTGCCGGAGCTCCTCGGCACCACCCAGCAGGAACTGCCCCGCGGCCCCGTGGTGGTCGGCCCGCTCCCCGTGGTGGCCGCGCTCGCCGTCGGGGTGGGCGTCACCGTGCTCGCCGCGTGGCTGCCGTCCCGCAAGGCGGCGCGGATCGCCCCGGTCGAGGCCATGCGCACGGCCGACCGGCCGCCCACCGCCACCGCGTCCCGGGTCCGCGGCGCGGCCGGAGCGCTCCTGCTCGTGCTCGGCGCCGGGCTGCTGCTGTCGCTCGCGGGGGCGAAGGACGCCTCCGAGGAGAACCTGCGGAGCGCGATGTTCGGCTGCGCCCTGATCGTCGTCGCCGTGATCGTGCTGGCGCCGCTCCTCGCCGTCCCCGTGATCGGGCTGAGCGGGCGGCTGACCGGCCGCCTCGGCATCGCCGGCCGCCTGGCCCACCGCAACGCGCTGCGCGACCCGCGGCGCACCGCCGCCACCGCCTCCGCCCTGTTGGTCAGCACGGCCCTGGTCGCCGGACTCGCCGTCATCGGCCACTCCACCGGCCGGGCCCTCGACCGGCAGGCCGCGGCGGGCCTCGGCGCCGACTACGTGATCGGCACCCACACCTCGACCACCGGCATCGACCCGGAGGCCGTCCGGCGGGTGGCCGATACTCCCGGGGTGCGGACGGCCACCGCCGTCAGCGACTCCACCCTCTTCATCGGCGGGGGCGTCCGCCGGATCTCCGGCGTCGACCCCGCCGCCGTCCCGTCCGTCATGAGGCTCGACTTCGTCAGCGGATCCCTGAAGGACCTCGGACCCGGCCGCATCGCCGTCTCCCGCACCCTCGCCCGCGAGAACGGCGTGAGCACCGGCGGGCGCGTGGCCGCCCGTATCGGCGGCCCCGGCCAGGACCTCACCCCGTACACGGTCGTCGGCGTCTACGAGGACAACCCCACCGCCCAGGACGCGCTGGGCCTGCGCACCGAGGTGCAGCGGAGCGGCTTCGACCCCGGTTCCGTCCAGCGCGTCCTCGTCCGCGCCGACAGCGGCGCCACCAAGGACCGGCTGCGCACCGCGACGGGCAACAACCCGCTGCTCAAGGTCCAGGACCGGGACGAACTGGTCCAGGAGGCCGCCGGCTCCCTGAGCACCCTGCTGACCCTGACGTACGGCCTGCTCGCCCTCGGCGGTGTGATCGCCGTCCTCGGCATCATGAACACCCTGGCCATGTCCGTCTCGGACCGCACCCGCGAGATCGGCGTGCTGCGCGCCATCGGCATGGACCGCGCCGGCATCCGCCGGATGATCCGCCTCGAATCCCTGACCGTGGCGGCCTTCGGCACCCTACTGGGCCTGGCGGCGGGCCTGTTCGGGGCCTGGACGGTCGGCGCCCTGACCAACGGCGCACTGAAGGACTATTCCCTGGCCCTCCCCTGGGGCACCCTGCTCCTGCTCTGCCTGGTCTCCCTCACCACGGGCACGGTGGCAGCCGCCCTCCCGGCCCGCCGTGCGGCAGCCCTGAGCCCCCTGGAGGCGGTGGCCGAGCTGTGACCCCGTCTCAGGACGGGTCCGCGTAGCGGCCGGCCATCGCGGCGGCGCGGTCGCGCAGGGCGGTGCGCAGGGACTGCGGGGCGAGGGCCTCCGCGTCGGTGCCGAGCTGCCACAGGGCCCATTCGGCGTGGCGTGCGTCCTGGAACGTCACCTCCAGCCGCAGCCGGCCGTCCGCGTCGGGTTCCTCGGCGCGGACGGCCACCGCCATGTCCAGCAGGTCCTCCCGCCGCGCCGGGTCCACCCGTACCAGCACCGTGAGGTGGCCGTCGCCGAGGAACCGCGTGGAGCGTTCCCGCCAGATCCGGTCCAGGTCGACCCGGCCGGGCCGCTGTGCCGGTTCGGGGAGTTCCTCGGCGGCCAGCACCCGCGACAGCCGGTAGGTGCGGTCGGCGCCGGATCTCGTGGCCAGCAGATACCCCCGGTCGCGTACGGTGACCAGCCCGATCGGGTCAACCGTGCGCCACTGCGGTGCCCGGCCCGTGGCCGCGTAGTGGATGCGCAGTTTGTGTCCGGCGAGCACCGCCCGCCGGATCTCGATCATCGCCGCGCCGGGCACCTCGTCCGTGACCGGTCGGCGCGAGAGCAGGTCGGTCTCGGGGTCCACGAGGAACCGCCCGGCCGCGTCGCTCGCGGTGGCCCGATGGCTTTCGGGAAGCGCGTCGACCACTTTGCGCAGGGCCGAGGCGAGCGCGGGGCCGAGGCCGAACACCTGCTCGCCGCGCCCCGGTCCGGCGGCCAGCAGGGCGAGGGCCTCGTCGTGGTTCAGTCCGGTGAGCTCGGTCCGGAAGCCGGGCAGCAGCGCGAACCCGCCGTGCCGACCGCGTTCTGCGTAGACGGGGACGCCGGCCGCGGACAGCGCGTCGATGTCCCGCAGCACGGTGCGGGTGGACACCCCCAGCTCCCGCGCCAGCGTGTCCGCGGTCAGCCGACCGTGCCGGCGCAGCAGGAGCACCAGCGAGACCAGCCGGTCGGCGCGCATGCGCGAACTTTATCGAAATACACGACAGAGGGTGTCGTGATTTGTTGGGAGGCTCTCCACCACGACGTCCGACGAATCGAACGGAGCTGATGGGGCAATGGAGCGAACGGCGATCAACCCGGTGACGTGGTCGGTGGAGATGGGGTTCAACCAGGGCGAGCTGGTCTCCGGGCACACCCGGACCCTGTACCTCTCGGGCCAGACCGCGATGAGCGCCGACGGCAGGCCGCAGCACGAGGGGGACATGGCGGCCCAGTTGGCGCTGAGCATCGACAACCTGGAGGCCGTGCTCGGCGAGGCCGGCATGTCTCTGGCGAACCTGGTGCGGCTGGGCGTCTACACGACCGACGTCGATCTCCTCTTCCAGCACTACGGCGGCCTCGCGGCCCGCCTGGGCGCCGCCCGGGTGGCACCGACCACCACGATGCTCGGCGTGACCCGCCTGGCCGTCCCCGGCCAGCTGGTCGAACTGGAGGGCACCGCCGTCGCGTGAGGCGACCCTCGCATCAATCGGGGCGACCCCGACCAGCTGATCCGCTAGGCTGTCAGCGGTCAGTCGGCTACCGCGGTGTTTCCGGAACGGTGTCCGACAAGCCCCCGCCTTCGTAGCTCAGGGGATAGAGCACGGCTCTCCTAAAGCCGGTGTCGCAGGTTCGAATCCTGCCGAGGGCACGGACGAGGCCCCCCGGTCGACAGCGACCGGGGGGCCTCTTCGCGTTGTGGTTTGATGTCAGGTGTGTCGCGTGACGCCGCCTACTGAGATGTGGGCCGGGCGGTGGTCGGGCAGGCACCTGTTGTTGAAGGACCGAGCCCATGGGCATGTACGCCACCGGCTACGGGTGATCTCCCCCGGTTGTTTCGCTGCCGTCGCACGCACACACACCGTGAGGAAATCCACACTCCGTGTCATCGTTCAATCACACCGTCATCGAAGAGTTCAGGGCGAACGCCGGCCACGTCGGCGGGCCCTTCGAAGGTTCCGAGCTGATCCTGCTCACCACCACCGGAGCCAGGTCCGGGAAGCCGCACACCGTCCCGCTCGGGTTCGTCCGCGAGGGCGGGCAGCTGCTCGTCGTCGCGTCCGCCGCCGGGGCCGATCGGCATCCCGCCTGGTACCACAACCTGCTCGCGCGGCCCCTCGTACAGGTCGAGACCGGCGCCGAGGAGTACGAGGCCGTCGCCGTCCCCGCCGAAGGGGCGCGGCGTGACGAGCTGTTCGCGCGGGTCGTCCGCGCGGAGCCCGGGTACGGGGAGTACCAGGAGCGCACCCGCCGGGTGATTCCCGTCGTCGCGCTCCAGCGCACGCACGAGGTTCCCGCCGGGGAGGGCGGGATCGCCGGGAAGCTGCTCGACGTGCACGGCTGGCTGCGGGCGCAGCTGGCCCTCGTACGGGAGCTCGCGCGCGCGGAGCCGCAGGGCGGCGGGGCGGCTTCGCTCGGGCTGCAACTGCGGCAGCACTGCCTGGCGTTCTGTCATTCGCTGGAGTTCCATCACCGCAGCGAGGACGCCGGGCTCTTCCCGTACCTGGAGCAACAGCATCCGCACATGCGGGAGTTCTTCCGCCGGATCGGCGCCGAGCACGCCACGATCGCCCGGCTGCAGGAGGAGCTGGTACGTGCCCTGGACGCACCCGGCGCCGGTTTCAGCGAGCGGGTGGAGCGGATGAGCCGGGAGCTGGAGGCCCATCTCGACGGGGAGGAGGCACAGTTGCTCCCGGTGCTGCGGGCCCTGGGAGCGTGACGCGGGCCTCGGCGCCGCCCGCCTCCCGGTTGCGGAAGGTGAGGGTGGCGCCGAGGGTCCGCGCCTGGCCGGTGGCAATGGTCAGGCCCAGCCCGTGGCCCTTGCCGGTGCCTTCCGTACGGAACCGCTGCGGGCCGGTGGTCAGCAAGTACTCCGGATAGCCGGGGCCCGAGTCGGTCACCGTCAGGGTCCGGCCGTCGACCGTGAGCGCGACCGGGGGCGCGCCGTGCCGGTGCGCGTTGGTCACGAGGTTGCCCAGGATCCGCTCCAGGCGGCGGCGGTCGGTGTCGACCCGCAGGGAGCCGCGCGAGCCGCGCACCTCCAGGGCCGTGTCGGTGCCGGAGGCGCGGATCGCGCGCGCCGCCAGGTCGGCCAGGTCGTGCGAGTCCAGTTCGACGCGTTCGCTGCGGGTCTCCAGCCGGGAGATCTCCAGCAGGTCCTCGGTGAGCGAGCGCATCGCCCGCACCCGGTCCCGTACGAGCTCGGCCGGGCGGCCCGGCGGCAGCAACTCGGCGGCCGCGTTCAGGCCGGTCAGCGGGGTGCGGAGCTCATGGGCCACGTCCGCCGTGAACCGCTGCTCGGCTTCGAGCTTGCCCTGCAACGACGCGGCCATGGTGTCCAGGGCGCGGGATACGGCCGCCACCTCGTCCTTGCTGCGCCTGCTGTCGTCGACCCGCGCGTCCAGGTCGCCGGCGCTGATCCGGCGGGCCACCTGCGCGGTCAGGTGCAGCCGCCGGGTGATCCGGGTGACGACGAACGCGCCGATGAGGAGGGTGCCGCCGATGGCGAGCCCGGAGGAGCCGAGGATGGCCCGGTCCAGTTCGGCGATGGTCCGCTCGCTGGCACGGAAGTCCACGGAGACGGCTATCGCCGTGCCCTGGGCGGCAGGCCCGGCCGCCCACATCACGGGGCGGCCGCGCTGCCGGCCGACGGCGGTGCCGCGCTTGCCGCCGACGGCCAGGGCGCGCAGCTCCGGGGGCAGGCCCACCGGATCGATGCCCTCGCCGCGCGGCATGCGCGCGCCGGCCTCGTACGCCTCGACGGTCCGTTCCAGCCGGGTCAGTGCCTTCTCGCGGGCCGTGCCCACGGTCTGGCGGGTCATGGCGCCGTGCACGAGGCAGCCCAGCAGCGCCGCGAGGCCGCAGCACATGAGGGTGATGAAGACCGTGGCCTTCCAGGTCAGGGTCGAGGTCCAGGCGGGCAGCAGCCGCCGGCGCGGCCGCAGCCGCTCGCCGCGCTGCATGTTCTTCATGGTCAGCTCACGGTAATGCGCCAGCCCCGCCGGGTGAGCGGCGGGATCCGGCCGGATCGCACGGGATCAGGCCAGATTGCGCCCGCGACGGCGACACGGCGCACGAAGCCCTTCCGGCTGCGGCCGGAAGGGCTGCGCCGTCACGGTCAGCTCAGGCCACTGGTGCGTTCGCCGATACGGTCGCCCTGCGGAGTGCCGGCCCGCTTGAGCGCGGCCTTCGTGTGCATTCCGCCCTTGACCTTGCTCCGTACCGGACCGTCGAAGCCGTGACCGGCAGAGCGTGGCGGTTGCGCCTGCTCCTGCGCCTTCGCGAGGGTGGCCCGGACATCCCGCTTCTGCTCTTTGTTCATCCCGTCGTCAACTCCTTCGGGAAGCACCCAATCGGACTACTGGGATCGTATGCACATATGCGGACCAACGCACCCGGACCGACGTGCAAAGAATTCCGATCAAGGGACTCGATCAAGGGCGCGGCGGAGCCGGACGGTTCGGCTGGCCCAGCGTCTGGTGGACCAGGTCCTCCGGGCAGGGCGTCCCCCGCGGCAGCTGGTACTTCGCCGCCACCCGGTACTCCCCCGGGGCGGGCGCCAGCAGCTCCGTCCACACGTCCCCGGTCTCGTCCGGAGCGGCCTTGAACAGGCATCCCGCCGTGTTCGCGTACTGCTTCCGCAGCGCGCCGCCCTCCCCACCGGCGCCCCGCGCCTTCGAGGCGAAGGTCTCCTGCGGCGGCGGCACCGGCTTGCCCGCCGCGTCCACCAGCCCCAGCCACGGCGAGTGCGGGATCCGTACCAGCACCCGTCCGGGCTGCTTCACGTCGACGATCAGCCGGTCGGCACTCGCCCGCACCACGGTCGCCGGCCCGGACACCAGGTCGGTGGGATCGAGGACCTTGAAGAGCTGCCAGTTCGCGTCGCCCCACACCTGCTGGAGGTACGGGACCCCCGCGCGCACCAGCTTCGCCTCGTCCTCCCCGCCCGAGTCGGGTTTGTCGGCGGGCAGCACCACGTAGTGCACGGCCCAGCGCTCCAGCCAGGCCCGGTAGCTGTCGGCGGTGAGGGTGTCGTCGTAGAAGAGCGGGTTGCGCTCCAGGTCGGCCTGCCGGTTCCAGCCGCGCGCGAGGTTCACGTACGAGGGGAAGGCGGAGGACTCGCGGTGGCTGCTGGCCGGGACCACCTCGACCCGGCCGCGGTCGGCGCCCGCCTTCTGCAGCTGGTCGACGAGGGGCGCCAGCTCGCGGCTCCAGGCCGCCAGCGGCGTGGTGCGGACGATGTCGGTGATGCTGTTCGCGGTGATCCAGGCGTTCAGGCCGATGCACGCGAGCAGCACGCCGTACCAGCGCCGCGTGCGCGGGACCTCGTACGCGAGGGCCGCGAGCAGCACGGCGCCGCCGAACAGCATCACCATCCGCGTGACGTTCGAGCCGACCTGGGAGTCGATCGCCCAGGTCAGGAAGACGCCGAGGGCGTAGACGGCCGAGGCGATGCGTACGGTCCTCCAGCGCCGCGGTACGAGGAAAAGGATCAGCAGCGCGAACACGAACGGCAGCCCGGCCGAGCCGATCTTCATCGGCTGCGTCCCGGAGAACGGGAACAGCCAGGACGACAGCCCGACCACGGCCACCGGGGCCAGCCCGAGCGCGTACGCACCCGGCCGCCGCCCGCTCAGGAACAGCGCGGCCGCGATCACCCCGAGGAAGAGCCCCGCGACGGGGCTGGCGGCGGTCGCGAGCCCGGCCAGCGGGGCCGCCACCGCGGCCTTGGCCCAGCGCCGCTCCGCCCACTTGCGGGGCCAGCAGAAGACGGCGGCGACGGCGCCGAGCGCGAACATCACGCCGAGGCCGAAGGTGACGCGGCCCGACAGGGCGTTGCAGAGCAGACCGTAGACCCCGGCCAGGGCGGGCCACAGGGGCTCGCGCACAGCCCTGCGGCAACGGGTCAGGATCAGCGCGAACAGCCCGGCCGAGACGGTGCCGGCGATCATCATCGTGGTCCGGACGCCGAGCATGTGCATGAGGTACGGCGAGACCACGCTGTACGAGACCGGGTGCATGCCGCCGTACCAGGCGAGGTTGTACGCCGAGTCGGGATGGCGGCCCACGAACTCGGCCCAGGCGTCCTGCGCGGCCAGGTCGCCGCCACTGTTGGCGAAGCTGAAGAACCAGGCGACGTGCAGCAGCCCGGCCAGAACGGTGGCGACGGCCACCGGGTGGCGCCGGGCCCGGTCCAGGACGGCCCCGACGGGGCCGCGGGACGGCCGTGTGCCGCCGGGCGCAACGGCCCCGGAGGACACGGTCGCCACGGGAGCGGCTGGATCCGCGGGAGCCGCGGGAGCCGCGGGCCGGGCTGGATCGGTGGACACGCCGGGAGCACCGTCGGCGGCCGACGGGATGGCCTCCTCGCGCCGGCCCTGCTGCTCAGCGGTGGTCACTGCCGCACTCCCCAACACACACGAGTCCACACTTCGACTTCCCGGCAGCCAAGACGCGGCCCGGCGCCCCGGGGTTGCCCGGGGCGCCGGATCCACGCTCTCACCGGATGTCAGCCGACGCGCGTCAGCTTGCTGCCGATGCCCGGCGCGGCGAGGTCGTCCTTGAGGGCGACCGGCACCTTGACCTGGCTGGCGCCCTCGCCGACGGTCAGCAGACCGACCTCGGTACCGGCCGTCGCGGTCTGCGGCAGCTTGCCTCCGCCGTCCGCGAGTTTGACGTCGACGGTCAGCGAGGCCCAGCCGACCGCCTGCACGTCGGCGGTGGCGACGACCGGCGTCCGGCCGCCGAGCCCGTCGTCGACGTAGCCCACGACAGCGCCCTTCTTCACGACGGGCGCACCCTCGAGGGCCTTCTGGGTGGCGATCATGAGCTGCTTGCTCGCGGCGATGACGGTGTCGATGATCGGCGACTTGTGCTGGCCGAGGACGGCCCCGACGATCAGCTGGTTGGTGTTGCCGACCTTCTTCTGCGCGGCGAAGAGGAGGTTTCCACCGGCCTTCGTCGTCGTACCGGTCTTGATGCCGAGCGAGTCGTTGTACGGAACCAGGCGGTTCCAGTTGTCCCACTTCTTGCCCGACGGGTCGATCCAGCTGGGCTTCTTCGTGATGTCGAGCAGCGTCTCGATCTCGACGAGCTTCAGGCCCAGCTTCACCTGGTCCTCGGCGGTGCTGACCGTGGTCGCGTCCAGACCCGAGGGGTCCGTGTACGTCGTCTTGGTCATGCCGAGTTCCTTCGCGGTCTCGTTCATCTTCTTGACGAACGCCTCCTGCGAACCGGAATCCCAGCGCGCGAGCAGCCGCGCGATGTTGTTGGCCGACGGGATCATGAGGGCGGCGATCGCGTCGTACTCCGAGATCTTGTCGCCCTCCTTGACCGTGTCGAGCGTGGACTCGTTGTCGGTCGAGTTGTTCTTCTTGCCCTCGGTCTCGGCCGTCTTGTCGACGTCGATCATCGCGCCCTGCTCACCCTTCTTGATGGGGTGGTCGCGCAGGATGATGTACGCCGTCATCGACTTGGTGACGCTCGCGATCGGCACCGGCTTCTGCTCGCCGGACTGACCGAGCGTGCCGAGGCCGGCGGCCGCCATGTAGGCCTGCCCCTCGGCGGGCCACGGCAGCTGGGGCGCGGCGCCGTCGAAGGTGTACGCGGACTTCTCGGTCATCACGAGCTTCGGCTCGGGCAGCGGGCGCACCAGCTGCACGACGGCCAGGATGAGCGCCAGGAGCGCGACGAGCGGCGCGTAGATCTTGAACCGCCGGATGGCGGTGCGCATCGGGCTCGGCGGCGGGGGCGGGTTGTTCGTGAGGTCCGCCAGCATGTCCAGCGGCGGCTTGGGCGGCAGCGGCTGCTGGGTGGTCCGCTCGGCGCTGTCGATCCGGTCGAACCGCGAGGCGGGCGTGACCGGAGGCTTGGGCTGCTGCCCGGCGGCCGGGGTGGCCGGGGTGGCCGGCGCGACGCCCTCCGGGCGCAGCGGCACGAAGGTGCTGCCCTTGGGCGCCTCGGCGGCGGGCCCGGACTCGGCGGGCTTGGCCGGGGTGAACCTGGCTTCGGCCGGCTTGGCCAGACTCGGCTTCGGGGCGGCGGGCTTGGCGGCGGCGGGCTTCGGGGTCTCCGCCTTGACCGCATCCACCTTCGGGACCCGGAAGACGGCGGTGCGCTCACTGTCCGCAGGCTTCTCGGCTGCGGGCTTCTCGGCTGCGGGCTTGTCCGCGGAGGAGGGCTTGTCCGCGGAGGGCTTCGCCTCATCGGCGGGAGCCGAAGCGGAAGGCGGCTTCACCGCACGGAACACGGCCGTACGCTCGCTGTCCGCGGACTCATCGGCCGCGGGCTCGGGCTTCGCCCGCTCCGGGACGGAGGTCGAAGCGGAATCCGGCTTCACGGCCCGGAACACGGCGGTGCGCTCGCTGTCGGCGGGCTTCGCCTCGGCAGCGGGAGCAGGCGTGGACGGCGGCTTCACCGCACGGAACACGGCCGTACGTTCGTTGTCCACCGGCTCATCGACCGGGTCGGAAGCAGAAGCGGAATCGGAGTCGGGCTCGCCGGAACGGGCCTCGGAAGCGTCGGACCCGACGGCCTCGGGCTCACCCGCGGACGTCTTCGCATCCACCGAAGCGGAATCCACAGCTTCACCCGGCGCGGGGTCCTCGTCCGCATCGTCGGAGGCATCCGCGTCGTCGGGATCGGCATCGACATCGGCCTCGTCGGCCGAGGCGACCCATGCCGCCACGGCGTCCCGCAGGGCATCCCGCCCGCCGGCTTCACCCTCGGAATCCGTCTCGGCCTCGGCGTCGGCCCGGACTTCGGCGCCGGCGGCGCCATCGGTCTCGACATCCGAATCCGAATCCGAATCGGAATCGACCTGAGCATCGACGTCGGCATCGGCGTCCGCGTCGGCACGGGCCTCGGTCCCGGTCTCGACGTCGACGCCCACACCGGAACGGGCGACCCCGCCGCCCTCGGGATCGCGCGGCCGGAACACCGACAGCCTCGGATCGCGCCCCGCGGACGACTCCGCCGCCCCCGGCACTCCTTCATCTACCGACTTGTCGGGGGACTCGCCCGCCACCGTTCCTCCTCCATCGCCGCCACGTCCGGCTGTCCGAATGTCTAACAGTGTCCCGTCTCGGGAGCATCGCCCCCGTGCCAGACGAGAACGACATAACTGCGGGTTACCCCACAAAGCGGCCACGCGCTCTCGACAGATGAATGTGAGAGGCGTCACCCTGTCACTCATCCACGCGGGGAGGCATGGATGGGCAGGAGCCGCAGAACAATTCCGGAGGAGCTTCTGCTGCTCGCCTTGGACCCGGCCACGGGTACCACGGCGCAGCCGCAGTCGCTCGACCTCGGCCTGGCCGGGGCACAGCTAGTGGAGCTGGCTCTGGCAGGACGGATAGCCCCTGATGGGGATCGTATCGCCGTGGTGATGCCACGGCCGACAGGAGATCCGACTCTGGACTCCGCACTGGAACTGCTGCGCAGGCGCGGCAGCCCGGTACGGGCCGTCCACTGGATCGGCGGACCCCGACTGGGGCTCCGTCAGATTTACCTCGCTCATCTGGAGCGCTGCGGCATGGTGCATGCCGTCGCAGGACAGATGTGCGGAGTGTTGCCGACGACTCGCTACCAGGCGACGGACACGGAGATCAGCCGGGAGATCCGAGCCCGGCTCGACAGTGCGATCCGCACCGGCGTACCGCCGGACCCGCGGACCGCGGCGCTCGCCGCACTGGCCCACGCGGTCGGACTCGGCAAGCACCTGTACCCCGGCAACGAGGGGCGGTCGTCCAGGTCCCGGCTGCGGGACCTGATCCGACACGACCCGATGGGCGGACTCGTGGCGCACGCCGTGATGGACGTCCAGAACGGTGTGGCCGCACAGCCACGCCGTGACCGCGCACCGGCACCGCCGGCCCGGGCTACGGCGAGCAGTGTTCCGCTGCAGCCGCGCCGGACGGGCGCCATGGCCCGCGCGGCCGCGCACTGATCCACCCCCGCTTCATCGCAGCACCGCACAGCACCACCGCACCACCATCGCAACGCCACCGCCCCGACCGGCGTCCGTGAGGACCCGGTCGGTTCGGGAGCCCCCGGCGCGCGGGGTGGCGGGGCCGGTTCGCCGACCCCGCCACCCCGCGCGTCTGTGTTTCCGGGCCGTTCCCCAGCGGCGCCGCCCGCTTCGGTGGCAGTCTGCTCAACACCAGATACGCAGAGAGACAGCTGCAACGACAGAAGAAGGCGGAGGTGCCGTTCACGTGGCGTCCAATGTCAATCCCACCGTCCGACGCCGCCGACTGGGCATGGAGTTGCGCAAGCTCCGTGAGGACAAGGGCATGACGGCCGAACAGGTCGCCGAGCGCCTGCTCGTCTCCCAGTCGAAGATCAGCCGCCTGGAGAACGGCCGCCGCTCCATCAGCCAGCGCGATGTCCGCGACCTGTGCGACGTCTACGAGGTGGAGGACCGCCGCCTCATCGACTCGCTCATGCAGATGGCGAAGGATTCCCGCCAGCAGGGCTGGTGGCACGCCTTCGGCGACATCCCGTACAGCGTCTACATCGGCCTGGAGACGGACGCCGCCAGCCTGCGCACCTACGAGCCCCTGGTGATCCCGGGGCTGCTCCAGACCACCGAGTACGCCCAGTCCCTCGTACGCGGCGCGTGGCCGGAGACCGCCCCCGCCGACGTGGACAAGCGCGTCCAGGTCCGCATGCACCGCCAGAAGCGGCTCTCCGAGACGGAGAACAACAACCCGGAGCTCGGGCCGCTGCGCCTGTGGGCCGTGATCGACGAGGCCGCGCTGCGCCGACGGGTGGGCGACGCCCAGCTGATGATCCGGCAGCTGGAGTACTTGATAGAGCAGTCGGAGCAGCCGCACGTCACGGTGCAGGTGATGCCCTTCGAGCTGGGCGCGCATCCGGGCGTCAACGGTCAGTACGCGATCCTGGAGTTCCCGGACGCGTCCGACTCGACCGTCGTCTACATCGAGGGCGTGACGAGCGACCTGTACCTGGAGAAGGCCAACGACGTCCAGAAGTACAGCGTGATGTACGAACACCTGCGCGCGCAGGCCCTCAACGTCGACCAGACCCGTGACTTCATCTCGGGGATCATCAACGAATACGCCGACAAGGGCGCATAGGGGCGGGATTCGGGCGATATCCATCGGGCGGGCGGGCGGCGGGCCGGTACGGTACACCGTCACTCCCCAGCCACAGAAGGCCTGAATGGAATATGCCACCCGGTCGGGTGAATGGTCGCTTCACCCGTCAGGAGCTGCCGGTAGCGTCGATCAGGTCGGCCGGAAATATGGCCGACAGGACACCGGATCTACCGGCACTACTCGCTCACCGGAGAGAAACATGGCTATTCGCCAGGGCGCCACGACCAACTGGATCAAGTCCTCCTACTCCGCCAACGGCGCATGCGTCGAGGTCAAGTCCCCTGTCATGGAGGCCATCGCCGTCCGCGACTCGAAGGTTCAGGACGGACCGTCCCTCACCTTCGCGCCCGACTCCTGGACCTCGTTCGTCGCCGACGTCACCGAAGGTCGGCCGGGACGCCTGGCCTGAACATCACGGCGCTCGTCCCGACCGTCCTCGCTGTCCATGCCGTTCGGTCCCCGCGTCCAGCACAAGCGGGACCGGCTGCTGCACCCCGAGCACGACCTGATTCAGATGCGCCATCTGAATCACCTGCACCACCTGCACCACTGACTGGGGCCCTCTCGACCGACCCGCCGTCTTGGCCGAGGGGGCTCGGCCATGCCCGCGGTGGCTGCCGCCGGCCCCTCAGCGCAACTGATCGACGTAACGGTCGGTCCCCGGCACCGTCGGGATGAAGGGCGCCACCAACTCCACCCGCCCCAGACCCACCTCCGCGACCTCCGCGTCCAGTCCCCGGAAGTTGTCCCAGCAGGTCCGGGGGTCCTCCTGGAGGAACCACAGCAGCGTGAGGCGGGTGTCGACCCCCTCCACCTGCTTGACGTACGTCATCCGGTCGCCGGGCAGCGGGGTGGGGCGGAAGACCGTCACCATCGCGGCCGGACCGCCGTGCAGCCGCTTCGGCAGGGCGCGCGAGCGCAGCCACTCCAGCAACTCGGCCCGCTGCTCGGGCCCGTCGGCGTCGACGACCTGGACGACGAGGCCCGCGTACGGGTGGTCCAGGGCGTGGTGGTCCCGCGGGCCGGCGGCGCCGTCGCGGTAGACGGTGGCCACGTGGTCCTGGAAGGACGTGAAGACGTGGGTGCGGTCCTGGTAGACCCTCCCGTCGCGGTTCAGGCGCTTGTTGATGCCGACGGTCCACTTCATGTGCTCGTCGTAGCGGCCCTCGGTGACCCAGTACGTCGACATGTAGCAACCCGCGGTGACGGGCTGGGCCACGGCCGACTTCTCGGGGTAGCGCAGTTCCTGCAGCTCGCGGGTGGCCACCCAGCGGCGGCCCGCGTACATCCAGGGCATGGCCATGGCGCCGGCGTAGTAGTGGTCGTCCTCGTACCAGCGGTTGTACGCGTACTCGTGGCCCGGGTGCGGTTCCACCATCGTGATCAGCGCGTGGCCCGGGCGGACGCCGTAGGGGCCGACGGCCGCGAGCTCGGCGTAGTCCTCGACGCGGGTGTCCTGCTGCGGGTCCTGCTCTCCTGTCGTCATGGGAACGGTCTATCTGATGCGGCATCAGATGGGGAGGGGTCGGGACGGGTCCACCCCCTGATACATACATGCCGTCTACAACTTTCCCTGGCTACGATGCGCGCACCCGCCTCCCGAAGGAGCTGCCCGTGCCCGCTGCCGTGTCCGCAGAGGTGGCCGCGAGGTCCCGTGGCTCGCCGCGCACCCGGGCGCGCAGGACCGTACGGCCCTGCTCGGCAGCTTCTCGAAGGTCATGGCGCCGGGGCTGCGGCTGGGCTGGCTCCGGGCGCCGGCGGCGCTGCGGCGGGCCGCGGTGGTCGCGAAGCAGTCGGCGGACCTGCACACCTCCACGGTGGACCAGCTGGCCGCGGCGCACTACCTCCGGACGGTGGACCTCGACGCCCACACAGCCACGGTCCGCACGGCGTACCGCGAGCGCCGCGACGCACTGCAGGACGCCCTGAGCCGTGGCCTCCCGGCCGACTGCGAGTGGAACCTGCCCGCGGGCGGGATGTTCTTCTGGGCCCGGCTGCCGGAGGGTCACGATGCGACGGCCCTTCTCGGGACGGCCGTCGCGCACGGCGTCGCCTTCGTCCCGGGCGCCCCCTTCTTCGCCGCCGACCCGGACCCCCGCACCCTGCGCCTGAACTTCACGACGCACACCCCCGACGAGATCACCGAGGGCGTCGGCCGGCTGGCCGCGGCGCTGGCGGAGTACGGCGTGAAGCGGCTTCAGGGCTTCAGTGCTGGAGGGCGACCTTGAGCAGCACGATGAGGAGCCCCAGGAAGAGGTTGATCGCGCCGGCCAGCAGCATCAGCCGGCGTGAGGCGCCGGCGCGGCTGGCGGCCAGGGTGGCCCAGCCGACCTGCCCGATCAGGGCGACCACAAGCGCCAGCCACACCACCCCTTGGGGTCCCAGGCCGAACCACGGGCTGATGGCCGCCGCGACGGCGGGTGGGACGGCCGCCTCGATGATCGGGCGCTCCTGCCTGGCCTCACTGCGGATCACGGGCCAGGTCAGGCGGTTCACGATGCGGGCCCCGAAGAGGCGGGAGAAGACGTGCGCGGCCCAGAACACCAGACCGGTGGACAGGAGCAGCACGACGAGTTGCACCCGCGGGTAGGGGCCGAGCGTTCCGGCGCCGACCACCACGGAGGCGGCGAGCAGTGAGCCGTAGACGGCGCCGGTGTAGTCCCCGCGCTGCTCACGTTCTGCCGGAGCCCCTTGCGGCGGGGCCTCCTGCGGCCGGGCCTCCGCGGGGACGCCGCCTTCCGGGAGGCCACCGTGCGGGCTGCCACCGTGCGGGCCGCCGCCTTGCGGGCCGCCGCCTTGCGGGCCGCCCACTGCGCCGCCTTCCGCGCCGCCCTCCGAGGAGGCTGTCACGCGGCCTTGGCCTGCGCGGTCGGCCACTTGAGTTCGATCTCCATCTCGATCTCCCCGTCGCCGACCTCGACCTCGATCTCGGTGCGGAGCTCGTCGGGGACCCGCAGGCTCATCTTCCCCGGGCCGAGTTCCAGTTCGGCGTTGCCGCCGTGCCGCAGGGCCTCCGCGAGCGCCGATAGCTGGTCGGCGGCCTCCAGACGGGAAAGGGAACGCTTCTGCTCGAACTTGAGGTCCTTCACGGAAGTCTCCAATCCGCTGCGCACACCGGGTCGGGCTCATTGGCCGGCTCATTGGCCATTGTCACGCCGTACGGGAGGTCGGGCATCCCGGGCCGGCCGGTTGAAGGCGAGCCCGAGCACCTCGCTCCACTGCATGGGCGGCGCGGCCGGCGGGGCCCCCGGGCGGAGCCTGGGAACCCGTACGCGCAGTGCGCCCGGCCGCACGGAGCAGGTCACGGGCGTGGGCATGGTCAGGGCCTCGCCGTCCACGGCGACCGCGATCCGCTCCGCGGACGAGCCGACGACGACCTGGCGGGAGGTCAGGACCTGGAGGCCGGCCGCCCGCGCACCGCGGAGCGCGACATCGGCCGCCTGGGCGGCGTTGTTCACCCGGATCCCGACGACACCGAGCACGCCCAGGTCGAGCCGGGCCCTGCGGGCCCCCATCGGTTCGGGGGACGAGTACGGATTGTTGCTGACCAGCAGCGCCTGCTGGGCCTCCAGCCGCGTCTCGTCGGTCGCTGCGTCGAGGGTGGTGCCGGCGTAGCCGAGCAGCAGGTCGGGCAGAGCGGCGAGGGCCGAGTCGGCCTTGGCATCCCGGTACTCCGGCCGCTGCACGATCTCCGCGTAGACGCCGAAGGAGGCCGTGTTGACGAAGGCCTGGTCGCCCACGAAACCCAGGTCGACCCTGAGCTCCTCCCCGTCGGACAGCGCGTCCAGGCACCGGGACGGGTCCTCGCGGTCCAGGCCGAGGTCCATGGCGAAGTGGTTCCTGGTGCCTGCGGAGATCACGAGGAACGGCAGGTCGTGCTCGGCCGCCACTTCGGCCACCCGGGCCTGGGTCCCGTCGCCGCCGGCCACCCCGAGCAGGTCCGCGCCCTCGGCCACCGCCCGGCGGGCGAGGGCGGCGACGTCCGTCACGACCTCCGGGTCGAGCAGCACCACCCGGGCGCCGAGCGCCTCGGCCTTCTCGACCAGGCCGAACCGGCCGACCTTCCCGCCCCCGGACTTCGGGTTCATGATCAGCACCGGGTTCCGGGGGCCGGCCCGTATGACCGCCCGCATGCCGTGGCTCCGGCGTGCCGAACGCAGCGCGGTCCGCGCGCACGCCACGGCGGCGGCCCAGAGCGCGATGGCGACCAGCGCCGTGGGCCACAGGTCCGCCCGGGCGTAGATGAGCAGGATGGCCACGGGCGCAGCCACCACCAGCAGTAGGCCGACCATCCGTACCGCTCCGTGATGGGACACGACCCACCAGGTCCCCATGGCGGTGAGCGCCGCCCCGGCCAGCCCGACGACGAGGACGAGCAGCCCACCGACGATGCCCTCGGCCACCAGGGTCAGCGCCGCGAGCACCGCACAGACAACGGCCAGCAGGGCCCACCACCGAACATGCCGGGGCGGGCCGGAAGGATCCGCAAGCGACATGTTCCTCACGTCCTCGCCTCGTGCCGCAGGGTCATCTCCGATCATCTCCCGAACCCGATCAACCGTCGACGCGGACGCGAACCCGCACAGGACCCGGCCGGTGGTCCGGCTCGGCCTCGCCCCACCACGGTGGCCACCGTGGTACTGACGGCCACCGTCGGCTGCACGGCGGAGGCCGCCCGAATCCGGCTGCTGTCGGAGTGGGCGCCGGTCGGGGCAGGCTCGAGGCCCGCCCGCCGCCGCGTCATCGAAGTCGACCCCCCGGTCGGCGCCGGACGGGCGCCGGGGAGCGCGCCGCCGCCTCCCACTCCACTTCGCCCCGCCCCTTCACACGGGCGCGGGGCTCACCTAGCCTGACGGGTCGTCAGATACATCTGTCGGCTGGAGGTCCGTCGTGCTGCTGCAAGGGAAGACCGTCATCGTCTCCGGCGTCGGGGCCGGGCTCGGGCATCAGGTGGCCGCCACCGTCGTGCGGGACGGCGGGAACGCCGTGCTCGGGGCGCGGACCGAGGCGAATCTCGCCAAATCCGCCGCCGAGATCGACCCCGACGGCGCGCACACCGCCCACCGCGCCACCGACATCGGGGACGAGCGGCAGTGCGAGGCCCTCGCCGAGCTCGCGCTCACGCGCTTCGGCCGGATCGACGCCGTCGTGCACGTGGCCGCCTGGGACTCGTACTTCGGGGGGCTGGAGGACGCCGACTTCGGGACCTGGCAGCAGATCATCGACGTCAACCTGCTCGGGACGCTGAGGATGACCCGTGCCTGTCTGCCCGGCCTCAAGGAGCGCGGGGGTTCCGTGGTGATCATCGGGACGCAGTCCGCGGTCGCCGCCCCCAACGAGGTGCAGCAGGCCGCCTACGCCGCCTCCAAGGGGGCCCTGACCTCCGCCATGTACTCCATGGCCCGCGAGCTCGGCCCGCACCGGATCCGCGTCAACACCGTGCTGCCCGGCTGGATGTGGGGGCCGCCCGTGCAGGCCTTCGTCACCTTCACCGCCCACACCGAGGGCATCCCCGAGGCCGAGGTGCACTCCCGGCTGACCCGACGGATGGCCCTGCCCGATCTGGCCACCGACGGGGACGTGGCCGACTCCGCCGCGTTCCTCGCCTCCGACCGGGCCCGGGCCATAACCGGCCAGTCGCTGCTGGTCAACGCGGGTGAGCTGATGAGATGAGCCACACCACCGCCGGAACATCGGATCGTATGCTCGGCCCATGACCACTCCGAGTGACGCTCCGACCGAAAACGCGATGCGCCGCGCGCTCCGGCGGGCCCGCGACGGCGTCGCGCTCGACGCGACCGAGGCGACCGTACTCCTCCAGGCGCGCGGCGAGGACCTCAAGGACCTCGCCGCCTCCGCCGCACGGGTGAGGGACGCCGGGCTCGCCGCCGCCGGGCGGCCCGGTGTCATCACGTACTCACGCAAGGTCTTCATCCCCCTCACCCGCCTGTGCCGCGACCGGTGTCACTACTGCACCTTCGTCACCGTCCCCGGGAAGCTGCGGGCGAGCGGCCACGGGATGTACCTCTCCCCCGACGAGGTACTCGACATCGCCCGCCAGGGCGCCGCGATGGGCTGCAAGGAAGCCCTCTTCACCCTCGGCGACCGCCCCGAGGACCGCTGGCCCGAGGCCCGCGAGTGGCTCGACGCGCACGGCTACGACGACACCCTCGCCTACGTACGCGCCATGGCGATCCGGGTCCTGGAGGAGACCGGCCTGCTGCCGCACCTCAACCCCGGGGTCATGACGTGGTCCGACCTCCAGCGGCTGAAGCCGGTCGCGCCGAGCATGGGCATGATGCTGGAGACCACCGCGACCCGCCTGTGGTCCGAGCCGGGCGGCCCCCACCACGGCTCCCCCGACAAGGACCCGGCCGTGCGGCTGCGCGTCCTGGAGGACGCGGGGCGCTCCAACGTCCCCTTCACCACCGGTGTCCTCATCGGCATCGGCGAGTCCTACGGGGAGCGGGCCGAGGCCTTCTTCGAGCTGCGCCGCATCCAGCGCAGCTACCACGGCATCCAGGAGGTCATCGTCCAGAACTTCCGCGCCAAGCCGGACACCGCCATGCGCGGCATGCCGGACGCGGAGCTGGAGGAGCTGGCCGCCGCCATCGCCGTCGCCCGCCACATCCTGGGCCCGAGCGCCCGGATCCAGGCCCCGCCGAACCTGGTGGACGCCGAGTACGCGCTGCTCATCGGCGCGGGCATCGACGACTGGGGCGGGGTCTCGCCGCTGACCCCCGACCACGTCAACCCCGAGCGTCCCTGGCCGCACATCGAGGAGCTGGCCGAGCGGACCGCCGCCGCCGGCTTCGAGCTGCGCGAACGCCTGACCATCTACCCGGAGTTCCTGCAGCGCGGCGAGCCCTGGCTCGACCCCCGCCTGCTGCCGCACGTACGGGCGCTGGCCGATCCGCAGACCGGGCTGGCCGACGAGGGCGCGCCCGTCGAGGGCAGGCCGTGGCAGGAGCCGGACGAGGGTTTCACCGCGTACGGGCGCACGGACCTGCACGCCACCATCGACACCGAGGGACGCACCGGCGACCGCCGCGACGACTTCGACGACGTGTACGGCGACTGGGAGGCCCTGCGGGAGGCGGCGGCGCCGGGGATGGTCGCCGAGCGCATCGACACCGACGTACGCGGCGCCCTCGCCCAGGCCGCCGACGATCCGACGAAGCTGACGGACGCCCAGGCGCTGGCGCTGCTGCACGCGGACGGGCCGGCCCTGGACGCGCTGTGCCGGATCGCCGACGACCTGCGCAGGTCGGTCGTGGGCGACGAGGTCACCTACATCGTCACGCGGAACATCAACTTCACCAACGTCTGTTACACCGGCTGCCGGTTCTGCGCCTTCGCGCAGCGCCGCACGGACGCGGACGCCTACACCCTCTCCCTCGACCAGGTCGCCGACCGGGCCGCCCAGGCCTGGGACGTGGGCGCGGTCGAGGTGTGCATGCAGGGCGGCATCCACCCGGACCTCCCCGGGACGGCGTACTTCGACATCGCGCGCGCCGTGAAGCAGCGGGTCCCCGGCATGCACGTGCACGCCTTCTCGCCGATGGAGGTGGTCAACGGGGCGACGCGGACCGGGATGTCCGTACGGGACTGGCTGACGGCGGCCAAGGAGGCGGGGCTGGACTCGATCCCGGGTACGGCGGCGGAGATCCTGGACGACGAGGTCCGCTGGGTCCTGACGAAGGGCAAGCTGCCGACGGCGGACTGGATCGACGTCATCACCACCGCGCACGAGCTCGGGATCCGCTCCTCGTCCACGATGATGTACGGGCACGTGGACCAGCCGCGGCACTGGCTCGGCCACTTCCGCACACTGGCCCGCATCCAGCAGCAGACCGGTGGTTTCACGGAGTTCGTCACGCTCCCCTTCATCCACACCAACGCGCCCGTGTACCTGGCGGGCATCGCGCGGCCGGGCCCGACGGTCCGCGACAACCGGGCGGTGACGGCGATGGCCCGGATCCTGCTGCACCCGCACATTCCCAACATCCAGACGAGTTGGGTGAAGCTGGGCGCGGAGGGCGCGGCCGAAATGCTCCGGTCCGGTGCGAACGACCTGGGCGGGACCCTGATGGAGGAGACCATCTCGCGCATGGCCGGGTCGAGTTACGGCTCGTACAAGTCGGTCCAGGACCTGATCGCGGTCGCCGAGGCGGCCGGGCGGCCCGCGAAGGCCCGTACGACGCTGTACGGGGAGGTGCCGCAGGAGCGGCAGGAGGCGGCCCGCGCCTCGGACGGGCACCTGCCGGAGCTGCTTCCCGTAATGGACTGAACGCGAGCGGAGGGGGACCGGTGGCCCGGCTCCCCTCCGTGGCGGCGTGCGCCCGGGTCAGCCGACGAGCAGGTCCTTCCTGAGCTGCTTCAGCTCGTGGGAGTCGATGCCGAGCCCGTCCTTGAGGTATCGGTCGAAGGAGCCGTAGGTGACCTTGACCTCGTCGTAGCCCGCGTTGAGGTACTCGGGGCGCACGTCGAGCATCGGCTTGTAGACGGCGGCCTGCTGGGCGGGCAGGTGGGAGAGGATCGCGTCGTTGGCGGCCCTGCGGTAGTCGTTGCTGGCCAGGTAGTCGGCCTCGACGGTCTCGCGCGGCACGCCGAGGGCGGTCAGCAGGGCGGCATTGGCCCAGCCGGTGCGGTCCTTGCCGGCGGTGCAGTGGAAGAGGACGGAGCGGCTGCGGTCGCGCTCGATCCCTTCAAAGACCTGCGTGTACGCCTTCTTGCCGCCGGCGCCGGAGACCATCGCCCGCTCGGCGTCGACCATGGCCCTGACGGCCTCGTCGGGGGTACGGGGCAGGGTCTGGAAGGAGCCGGAGCCGGCGAAGACGTCGGCCACGACGTAGGCGGCGCCCGCGGGGACCTTGTCGGCGGCCTTGGTGCGCTCGTCCTCCATGCGGAGGTCGAAGATCGTCTTGATGCGCAGGCGCTGGAGCTTGGCCAGGTCGTTCCCGGTCAGCTTGTCGAGGGCGTCGGAACGGTAGACCTCGCCCATCCTGACCCACTGGCCGGTGCCGGTGCGGTAGCCGCCGGCGTCGCGGAAGTTGGCGGTGCCGTCCAGCTTGATCAGCCGGTCGGCGAGGCGCAGGCCCTGGCCGCGCTGCGGCGTGAAGTCGAACCACTGACGGTCGGCGGCGGGCAGACCCCTGACCACGGCGCGGCCCTGGGACCCGCCCTGGGCGACGACCTTGCCGTTCGCCCTGATCTCGACCCGGTCGGTGCCGCGGGCCTTCCACCGGAGGGTGAAGGAGCCGTCGGCTCCGGCGGTGACGGTGGCTTCGGTGAACGGGACGGCCGAGCGGTCGTGCCGGTCCCGGCCGGAGGCCGAGGCGAGCGGGGCAGCGACCAGGGAAGCGGTGAGCGCGGAGGCGACGACGGTCGCGGCGAGGAGTGCCTTCTTCATGGCTCCGAGGCTGGGCGGCCGGGGAGAACGTCGGATGAACGAGGCGTGACCGGAAACGACCGGCTCGAAGGCGCCTGACAAAACGTGCCACTTCCCAGGTGGCGGCCGGAAGTGTTCGGATTCTGGCCGATCTCCGCTCACTCACCGGCCGCTTGGCCGACCTCTTCCGGATTCGACCGATCGTGTCCACTACAGTGCGGGTTCGCGTGCGCGGCGGGTACGGGTAGGGACGCCGGGCATCGAGTGGACTGGTCAGCGGGGGGCGCGGTGCCGGGGATGGACGCAGTGAACGGTACGAACGACATGAACAGCGGCCCGAGCGCCACCCCGACCGACCCCGCCCCGGCGGCCGGCCCCGGCCCCGCAGCCACCGCCGCCGGTACGGGCCCGGCGCACACCCTCGGCCCGACGGGCGGCCCCGCCCCGGCAGGCCCCGGCCCCGGCCCGGTCGACGGCCGCCGCCCGGCCGGCGCCCCGGTCCCGGGCGAGAACCCGGCGGGCCACGCCCCCACCGCACCCCTGCACGGCCCCGCCCCCGCCTCCGCGGGCGGAGCTCGGACGCCTGCCCCCGCCGGGGCGAACCGCACGCTCGGCCGGGGCATCGCCACCGGCCTCTGGGGCCGCGTCGAGCAGCAGGACTTCCGCAGCCGTGTCCGCGGCACCCTGCTCGGCTCCGCCCTCGGCGACGCCCTCGGCGCACCCGCCGCCGGCCTCACCCTGGCCGCCCTCCGCGAGGCGCACGGCCCGGACGGCCTGACCGAACCGGCCCCCGCCCTGGGACGCCGCGGCCGGGTCACCGCCGCCACCCAGCTCACCCTCTTCACCGTGGACGGCCTGATACGGGCCCACGTACGCCGTGACACCGGCGCCTGGCACCCGCCCACCGACCTCCACCGCGCGTACCTGCGCTGGGCCGCCACCCAGCACGACTGGGGCCCCGACGAGCGCCGCAAGGACAACGGCTGGCTCGCGCAGGAGGAATGGCTCTACGCCCGCCGCGCCCCGCACCGCGCCTGCCTGACCGGCTTCGCCGACGACGTCCTCGGCACCCTCGACCGGCCGAAGAACCCCGGTGCCCGCGACGCGGCCGCCGCCACCCGCTCGGCCCCCTTCGGGCTGCTGGTCGGCTGGGAGCCCTCCCTCGTCCTCCAGCTGTCCGTCGAATGCGCCGCGCAGAGCCACGGCCACCCCACCGCGGGCCTCTCCGCCGGAGCCGTCGCCGTCATCGTCCACGGCCTGATCCGCGGCGACTCCCTCGACTCCGCCGTCCAGCGCGCGCTCGGCCTGCTCGGCGCCCGTCCCGGGCACCAGCCCGTCACGGACGCCCTGCAGCGCGCCCTGGCCGCAGTCACCCAGGGCTCCCCCGGGCCCGAGGCCGTCGAAGCCCTCTCGCCGGGCGGCGACGGCCCCGACGGGCCCGAGGAGGCCGCGGACGCCCTCGCCGTCGCCGTTTACTGCGCACTGGTCGCCGCGGACGTCCCGCAGGGCCTGCGCCTCGCCGTCAACCACGGCGGCGACTCCATCGCCGCCGGCGCCCTGTGCGGGGCCCTGCTCGGCGCCCTGCACGGCGAGACGGCCCTCCCGGCCGCCTGGCTCGCCGAGCTCGAAGGCCGGGCCGCGTTGCTGGAGATCTCCGACGACTTCGCCCTGGAGCTGACCCAGGGCCCGACCCTGCACAACCCGACGGCCTCCTCACCGGGCTGGCTGGCCCGCTACCCGCGCGGCTGAACCGCGCCCCCGGCACCTGACGCCCCCTCAACATTCGCGGGCCCAGCCCGTACCGTGGCGGGTCCCACGTCTCGGAGGTGCCAGAGCCCATGCGGATCGCCACGACCATCTTCCTCACCGACCGCACCGTCTCCCCCGTCCGGCTGGCCCACAGCCTGGAGGAGCGCGGCTTCTCCGGCCTCTACCTCCCCGAACACACCCACATCCCGGTCACCCGCGACACCGCCGCCCCCATGGGCGGCGAACTCCCCGAGATGTACGGGCGCACCCTCGACCCCTTCGTCGCCCTCGGCCAGGCCGCCGCCGTCACCGAGCGGCTGCACCTCGGCACCGGCATCACCCTGGTCGCCCAGCACGACCCGATCGACCTCGCCAAGCAGGTCGCCACCCTGGACCACCTCTCCCACGGCCGTTTCACCCTCGGCATCGGCTACGGCTGGAACGTCGAGGAGGCCGCCGACCACGGCGTCGAGTGGCGCACCCGGCGCGACCTGGTCCGCGACCGGATGGCACTGATGCGCGCCCTGTGGTCCCCCGAACCCACGGCGTACGTGGGCCAGTACTGCTCCGTCCAGGCCAGCACCGCCCACCCCAAGCCGGTCCAGGCCCCGCGCGAACTCGGCCCCGGCGCCCCGCTCCACGGCCCGCGCACCCTGATCGGAGGCGCGGCCGGCCCCAAGCTCTTCGCCGCCATCGCCGACCACGCCGACGGCTGGCTCCCCATCGGCGGCGGCGGCCTCACCGAATCCCTCCCGGTGCTGCGCCAGGTCTGGGAGACGGCCGGGCGCGACCCGAAGACCCTCCAGGTGGTTCCGTACGCCGTCCAGCCCTCCCCCGGCAAGATGAGCCACTACGCCGACCTCGGCATCGAGGAGGTCGTCCTCCAGCTCCCCTCCGCGGCGAAGCCGGAAGTCCTGCGCACCCTGGACCAGTTCGCCCAGTACCTCTGACCGGCGGTCGGCCGACGGCGGAGGGCCCGTCCGATCGATGGATCGGACGGGCCCCTCCGCCGCTTCGGCCGGTCGGTCAGCCGGTGAACCAGCCGTTCAGATCCGCGATCACGTCGACGGGTCCGTACGGGCTGTAGAAACTCACCTGCCCGTCGATGACGGGGACGATGACGAGGTTCGAAACAGTCTGCCCGCCGCGGTAGTTGAGGTTCGACACGTTCGGCCGCGCCACTCCGTGCGGGTAGACGATCAGGAAACTGTCCGAGGCGGGTGCGGTGACGGTGACGTTGAGGACGACGGCCGTCACGCCGGTCGCCGGTACTCCCTCGACGCCGGCCACCTTGAGGTTGACCGTTTCTCCGCCGCCCGCCGGCGCGGGGTGCCCGCCGATGGGGGTGCGGGTGTCGAGGAGCCGTACCGGGGAGGCCGCGGAGAAGGTGGATCCGGTGGCCGAGTAGTAGCCGGTGACATCGGCGACGAGGTCGACGGAACCGGCGTGGTTGCGCAGGTCGACCTTCCCGTTGACCACCGGGACGGTGACCAGGTTCGGAACGATCTGCCCAGCGGTGAAATTGAGGTTCGAGACCCCGGGGACCGCCTGCCCGTTGGGGTAGACGGTGACGAAACCGGCCTCGGTCGGGCTGACGGCGGTGACGTTCATGACCACCGCCGTCACACCGGTGGCCGGTACGCCCTTCACGCCCGCGACCTGGAGCGTGACGACCCCACCCGCCCCGACCCGGGCCTTGGGCGCCCCGAGACCCTCGCGGGTGTCCAGGAACCGGGACGGCGTCAGGGGTGTCAGCGCGGAGCCGGGGCCCTTGTCCGTGTAGTAGCCGGTGACGTCGGCGATCAGGTCGACGGATCCCGCGTGGTTGCGCAGGTCGACCTTGCCGTTGACGACGGCGACGGTCACCAGGTTGGGCACGATCTGCCCGGCACTGAAGTTGATGTTCGACACGGAGGGCTGGGGCCGGCCGTTCGGATACACCATGACGTGCCCGGCCGCGGTCGGGCTGACGGCGGTGACGTTCATGACCACCGCGGTCACACCGGTGGCCGGTACGCCCTTCACGCCCGCGACCTGGAGCGTGACCACTCCACCCGCCCCGACCCGGGCCTTGGGCGCCCCGAGACCCTCACGGGTGTCCAGGAACCGGGAGGGGCCGATCGGCACGAACCTTCCCTTGCCCGTGGTGTCCTCGGGAGTGACGGTGTACGCCTTCGGGAGATAGCCCTGGGAGGGCACTCCCGCGGTGTACCCGACGCCGTCGAGCACCACGTCGTACTGGCCCGGCTCCAGGCCCCCGGTGTCCACCTGGACGGTCAGCGCGGTGCGGTCGTCGGTGACGGAGACCGGGGTCAGCACCGGCTGCTTGTCGCTCCCGTCACGGACCAGCTTCAGCCGGGTCTTCAGGGTGAGCGAGGTACCTCGGACGACGGCCTGGGTCTGCGTGTTCACCGCGCTGGTGTCGGGGCCGATCGAGGCCGGCGCCTCGATGTCCGGGGCGTAGCACTGGCCGCAGACCGCCCGCACGCTGTAGACGGTCGGTGTCGGGGTCCGGTCGGCGCTCAGCATCAGGAGCGCCCGGGAGGGCTCGGCCTCGGGGGCCGCCTCGCACTCGGCGCTGAACAAGTCCCATCGCTGACTGCAGGAGTACCGGGGGCTGTCGCTGCCCCACTCGCTGCCGCTGTGCAGACTCAGCGCGGGAGGGGGCGTGTTCTTGACGGAAGGGTTCCTGATGCCGGTGACGTAGAAGGACTCGCCGGGCTTCATGTCGACCACGGCGCAATGGGCGGTCGAGGTCTCGGAGAGCACACCGCCCCGCAGCGGGAAGCCGTCGACCGAGATCGGATTGGCCGTGCACTCGGGCGCCCAGCCGCCGGCCGTGCCCACCTTCCAGATGTCCATGGTGCTGTGGATGGGCTGGTCCCACGGGCCGTGGGGGGACAGGACCGCCTTGTACGAGGTCGAGCCGGTCACCTTGCACGGAAGACTGCTCGCCTGCCGGCAGAGCAGCTTGCCGTCCGCATCGACGACCGTCAGCCACATGGAGGTGCCGTCCTTCGTGTATCGGCCGGGCATGCGGTCGCCCAGCCAGTACTTGTCGGTCGCGGCGCCGCTGATCTGCAGGCAGCGTGCGTCCAGGAGCGAACCGAGCACGACGGGAGTGGACGGGCCGCCGACCTTGGTGGACGCCGTGGCCGTGCAGGCAGCTGCCGATGAGACGTCCCGCCGGGCCAGCTTGACGGAGTACCGCCCGCTGCTTGCCAGCAGCGCGGTGTAGGCCACCCCGGGAGTGAGCCGGCAGACGAGGGGGGCGCCACCCCTGCACGCCACGGTGCCCGAGGGGTCGACCAGTTGGATCCCGCTCGACCGCAGGTTGTCGGAATCGACGAAGTCCATCATCTCGGCGGTGGAGTGCTGGTCGGCCGGAACGCTCAGGCAGGTCACCTGGTTCGCGGGAACCTGGACACCGGCGGAACCGTCGAAACCGGTCCGCGGCCATGCGGTACAGCCGGCGTGCTCGCCGGTTCGGTGGACGGCCAGTCCGTAGGAAGTGGCCGGAGTGCCGCTGAGCACCGCGCGGAACGGGGCCGTGCCTGTCAGCCTGCAGGGCACGGCCGTGTCGCCATTGGGGCCGTCCAGTTCACACTGCCGTTGGCCCACGGCGTCGTGGACCACGACGCGCAGCCCGTTGGGGGCGAGCCGGTTGAGCAGGTACACGCCCTGGCCCGTGGCCGTCGGCAGGGCGAGGCAGAGCTTCTGCCCGGGCCCGCCGAAGACGACGTTGACAGGACCGGCCACCATTGCGTTGTCATGGGTCGCGGTGCAGCCGCGCACCTCCTTGGCCGAGTGGAAGGCCATGCCGAACGGGGAGCTGTCCAGCACCTGGGTGTAGTTCACCCAGGTGTAGTCACCGGCTGCCAGGTCGCAGGCCCCGTACGCGCAGTCGTTGCCGACGAGCGTTCCGCCCGAGGAGAGCAAGTGCCCCAGGGGCGCGTAGTAGTCCTTGGTGACGACGGGACCGAAGGTGTACCGGGCGGACTCCGTGGCCCGCAGGACACGGCAGGGCACCTTGGAGCTCAGGTCCGGCGACGTGCCGAACACCTGGGGCTCCACCACCGGGCACCCTTCCGGCTCGGAGAGCCGGGCGAAGGTGAGCTTGTGGGGAAGGTCCACGCCGTTGGTCGCCGTGGTCACGACCCGGAAGGGCGCCACGCCCGTGAGCTTGCAGTCGAGGTTCTCGCCGCCCTGCCGGTAGCAGAGCTTGTTCCCGGCGCCGTCGTAGACTCCCATGACCACGTGGGGCGTGTGGGCGATGGCGCGCAGCATGTCGTTCGCGGCCAGGGCCAAGGTGTAGCAGTCGCCCGCCGAGGCGAGCGGCACCTGTCCCTGGAAGACCGTCGGGGCGCCGAGCCTGCTGTCGGCGGCGCCCACGGTCTTGCAGGTGGTGGCGGAGAGCAGCGCGAGGTACGAGACCGATAGGTCACTGGGCAGGTCACCGAGGTTCGTGAACTGCAGCTTGTACGTCCCCGCCCGGCTCGTGGGGCAGTGGGCGAGGCCGTCGATGGCCTGACAGCCGACCTCGGTGCCGTCCGGCGCGAGCAGCTGGATGTTCACGCGCGATTGAGTCGTGACGGCCTGGTAGCGGACCAGGTCCTTCGGCTGCGGCAGGGTGAGCGGGAAGGAGACGTTCCTGCCCGCCTCGACCCTGCACGTGACGACCGCCTGCGGCGCCAGGTCGGCGGGGCAGACCGCCGCCACCGCGCTCTGCTCCAGCGCACGCACCTGGGCCTCGTGTTGCGCCTCGGGACCCGTCTTCGGGTCCGCCTCGGGCGGCGCCTGCGGGCCCGCCTTCGCGGCCGGCGGTGCGCTCGTCGCGGCCCCCTGCCGGGGTGTGGCCGCGGCGGACGGCTCGGACGGCGCGGCGAGCGCGGTACCGGCCGCCTGGCCGGTGAGCGAGGCCAGCAGGGCCAGCAGCAGGGCCCCCGAGCCGAGGGCGATTCCTCTGCCACGTCTGATCTGCGCTCTTCTGCCCAACGGCAGCAGTCTCATGAACCCCCCAGTCCACATTCACCCGAGCCCTGTGATCGTCACAGCCATACGGGCAGGCGGAGCTTATCCGCCGGTTACACGCGCCACCCCGGGGGGCCCGGCGTAGCGCCCGGGCTCGGCCCGGACCGTCTTGCCGATCAGCCGGTCCATGACGCCCCGGTCGGGGGCGACGGCATCGGCGATGCGGAGCCCGTAGCCGGATTCCGCCCGGCGGGCGGGCGTCCGCACCGCGGGGCGTCGGTCCCGGCGGGCGTCGGACACCTCCACGCGCCGGCCTGCCCCAGGAGCAACTGGCCCCCATGGTCGGGTACTCGGTCCAGTACGTCGGCTCGGTGGAACAGGGCCGGCAGCCGGCCGTCGCGGCCTCGAGCCGGGGGCTTTCCGGCCGGGGTCACGGCCCGCCCCTGACGCGCCACGCCCGGGTTACAGAGGGTGACCGCCATTGGGGTGAAGCACCGTTTCCCGTGAACTCTCCGTGATGTTGAGCCGGTCGCGTGCCGTCTGTCCGGCGCGTTGATCGAGATCTTAGGAGAGTGTCATGCGTATTCGCTCTGCCCTGACGGCGTCTGTCCTGGCTGCCGGCATCCTGCTGGGCGGCGCCGGCGCGGCCCTGGCCAACGACGGTGTCGACATCGATTACTTCTCCGGCGGCCACAAGGCCTTCGCGTCCACCTGCTCGTCCTTCGCCGGCGTTCCGGCCAAGATCGGCCCCCTGTACGCCGACAACTGCGCGGCCGAGGGCGAGAAGGAGTGGGCGAAGTACCACCACCTGGGCGCCTGACAACCGGCGCTCGCCGGCCGGGGCCCGTCATACGGGCCCCGGCCGGCGGCTCGGACGTCCACCGGTCGTGGACGACCGCCGCGTCGCCGGACCGCTGCCCGCTCGGGTCAAAGGACGGCCGCAGGGGTCAGGCAGGTGGGACTGCCCTCGGCGTTCGCGCCGGTACAAGGGCTGAACGGCCCGCGGGAACCCTCGTAGCCCTGCCGCTCCCCCCGAGCAAGCGACTGGGCCGACGGTCCGGAGCCGTTCAGCAGGGTCGATCCTAGGCAAGGATCCCGCGCCCCGCGAAACGCATTTCCCCAGGTCAACCCCTATTTGGCCAATACTCGTCCAGGGCCCGAATGCGGGGGAACCGTGGACGCCGCCCGTACCGCCCGGCCGGGACGCGGACCTCGGGCGAAGCGGAATCCGGACACCGGATCCGCGCGGCCAATACCGGCCAAGTCCTGCTCGCGCGTGTTCCGTACGCTGCCGAGCATGATCGATTCACGTACACATGTCCGCGTCGCCCGGCCTTCCCTCGACCTCGCGGCCGCCGAGCGGTTCTACGTCGACGGGCTCGGGCTGGAAGTGCAGTGGCGCAGCGCCGGGGGCGGGCCCGGGGAGCACGAGCTGCTGATGGTCGGACCGGCCGGTGGCGGCTGGCACTTCGAGCTCACCCGTGATGCCTCGAACCCGGTCGTGCCCGCGCCCACGGTCGACGACCTGTTCGTCGTGTACCTCGGCGAGACCCCCGACGAGGCCCTGGTGCAGCGGCTCGTCGAGCACGGCGGGACGCGCGTCGCCGCGCACAACCCGTACTGGGACGAGTGGGGGGTCACCGTCGCCGACCCCGACGGCTACCGGCTGGTGCTCTGCTCCCGCACCTGGGGGACGGCCTAGGTGATCGTCGTCCACAGGTGCTTGAACGCCGCCAGGAGGCGGTCACCGGAGCCAACGTCGTCTCCGTGCACCGCCGCCGTGGAGGCGTGGGTGGTGTGCGGCGTCGCGGGGGCCGTGCGGGCGCCGTGGGTCAGGGTGGCGACGGCTCCCACGAACAGCGCGGTCGAGGCGACGATCAGGACGAGACGCCAGGTGCGGGTACGGGTGCCGGAGGCGCCGGTGGCGGTGCGGTCCATGGGATTGCTCCTCGGGGGAGGGCGGAGGCGGGGAGTCCGTACTTCCAGTCAGCCGTAGGGAGCGGGTGGCGTCACGTCGCTGAAGTTCGGGGCTTGACAGTCCGGGCCTGGTCGGCGGGCCGTCAGCCGGCGGCCCAGAACTGCGCCAGGGCCGCTTCCCGGTACGGCGCCGGGGTCACACTCAGGTCCCCCGCGAAGGGCCGGTCCAGTGCGACCACCAGGAGCAGGCTGAAGCCGATCAGCCCGGCCACCGCCGATACGAAGAGCAGCTGCATCTTCAGGCTGCGCAGCCCGAACAGGAAGGTGAGCGGGACGATCACGAACGCGCCCCCGTACACCAGCACCTGGAGCAGGATCGGCAGTGAGCTCTCGGCCATGGTGATGCGGGCCCGGCGCTGGGCGGCGACGTCGTTGAGGCGGGTGACCGCCTCGGCGTAGAAGGTCTCGGCGCGGGCGCCCTGCGGCTCGTACGCCTGGAGGGCCTGGTACAGGGCCTGCGTCTGCGGGCCGGTCGCTTCGTAGCTCGGCCGTCCCTCGCGCATCAGCGGCCACTGCACCTCGACGACCGCGTGCGTGTACGCGCCGACGGCCCGGTGCACCCGGTCGCGGTCGGCCGGCGGGAAGGCGTCGGCGCTGCGGACGACGAGGGCCAGGTCGGTGGCCTCGCTGGCGACGATGTTCTGGGTGTTCTCCAGCTGCGTCCACAGGGTGACGACGACGAAGGCGAGGATGATGCCGTAGATCGCGCCGAACATGCCGAGCGCGACCCCGACCATCTCGTTGTGGTCGCCGTCGGCCAGGTGCGGGAAGCGGCGGCGGGCGGCCACGCTCCCGGCCACGGCGAGGCCGGTGAGGCCGCCGACCAGCAGGACGGCGATGACGAGGGTGCTGAGGTGGTTGAGCAGCCAGAGGATCATGCCCTGCTCAACGAGCGCCGCCGCTCGACAGACCGGCCTCGGCGGGTGCCGGTCCGCCCGTCACCCGTACCGGCGGCCGGGTCAGCCGACCTTCGGGGTCTGGGGGAGACCGGCGGTCAGGGCCGTGCCGGTGCCCTTGAGGGAGGAGTCGGTGGCCCGGGTGGCCGACCCGGCCGCCGAGGCGGTCACGCCGACGGCGGTCTTGGTGTCCTGCACGGCCTGGCCGGGGTGGTCGACGATGCCGCCGACGCGCTCGACGATCGGGGGCCCCTGGACGGCGGGCTCGTCGGCGTGCGCGGCGACGGGGGTGAGTGCGAGGGCTCCACCGGAGACGACCAGGGCGGCGAGGGTGCGCTTCAAGGCGTTCATGCACCGTCCAACGACCCCGCCGCACCCCGGGTCACCGCCCGCACCCGACTTGGGGGCGCGAAAGGGCCCTGAACGCCCGCGGCCCCGGATCGGGGGAATCGATCCGGGGCCGTGGGCATGACTCAGCGGGTGGTGCGCAGGGGGCGGGTCAGTCCTCGACCACCAGGGCCGGGGTGGACTTCGTCAGCACCTGGCCGCGGAAGAAGGCGGGGCTGCGGCGCTCGGTGACGAACATGATCACCAGTCCGAGGGCCAGCAGGCCGACGCCGATGATGAAGACGCTGCCGACGCCGAGGACGGTGGAGCCGGAGCCGTAGGCCGGGTCAACCATGTCGTAGAGGGTCTTGCAGAAGACCGCGGCCAGCAGCAGTCCGCCCAGGACCGGGAAGACACCCTTGAAGAACAGGTCGCGGGAGGAGCGGCGCAGTTCGCCGCGGAAGTACCAGGCGCAGGCGAAGGCGGTCAGCGAGTAGTAGAAGCAGATCATCAGGCCGAGCGCGAAGATCGTGTCGGTCAGGACGTTCTCGCTGACCAGGGTCATCACCGTGTAGAAGACTCCGGTCGCGACGCCCGCCATGACGGTGGCGCGGCCCGGGGTCTTGAAGCGCGGGTGGACCTTGGCGTAGGAGGGCGGCAGGGCCTCGTACGTGGACATGGCGAGGACCGTGCGGGCCACCGGGATGAAGGTGGTCTGCAGGGAGGCCGCGGCGGAGGCCAGGACGGCCACGAAGAGCAGGATGCCGAGGACCGGGCCCATGACGGGGCCGGCGAGGGCCGCGAAGACGTTGTCGGAGGTCTCCTCGTTGGCGAGGCCCAGGCCCGCGCCGCCGGATCCGACGGCCATCTGGGCGGCGACGCCGGTGGCCAGGTAGGAGCCGACCAGGACCATCATCGCGATGAGCGAGGCGCGGCCCGGGGTCTTCGTGGAGCCGGTGGTCTCCTCGTTGGTGGCCAGGCACGCGTCCCAGCCCCAGTACATGAAGATCGAGAGCGAGAGTCCGGCGGTGAAGGCCGCCATGGACTCGACCGCGAAGGGGTTCATCCAGGACCAGGAGAAGTCCAGGCCGGTGTCGAAGGTGCCGGCGGAGGCCTTCTGGAAGGCCATGGCGACGAAGATCGCGAGCACGGCGAGCTGGAGGCCGACCAGGGCGTACTGGACGCCCTTGGTGGCGGTCATGCCGCGGTAGCTGATGGCGGTCGCCACGGCGATCAGGGTGAGGCAGGTGGCGATGTGGACGAGCTTGTTGTCGTCCAGGGCGGCGATCGACGGATTGTTCGTGATCTCGCCGGCCAGCAGCCAGAAGTACGAGGTGGCGACGCCCGCGAGGTTGGAGAGCACGATGATCGTGGCGATCACCAGGCCCCAGCCGCACATCCAGCCGATCCGCGGGCCGAAGGCCTTGACGGTCCAGGTGAAGGAGGTTCCGCAGTCCGGCATGGCCTTGTTGAGCTCGCGGTAGGCGAAGGCGACCAGGAGCATCGGGAGGAAGCCGGCGAGGAAGATCGCGGGCATCTGCATGCCGACCTCACCGGCGGTGGAGCCGAGGGTCGAGGTCAGGCAGTAGACGGGGGCGACGGTGGAGATGCCGATGACGGCGCTTCCGACCAGTCCGACGGACCCCTTGCCGAGGCCCTTGCCGCGAACGTCGCCCTCGGCGACGCCGCTTACCGTGTCTCCGGCCCGAGGCCGAACGTCCAGCTGAGTCATGGGTCAGGACGTTAGATGGTGCGTTTTCCACATCTGGACGATCGAAGTCCGGAAGCGTAGGCCTGCGAACGCCTTGGAATCCTGAGACCGAGGCAGTTCATGAGCACTTAATGCAAGGTTCACATTGGAGCGCGCCCACATTTCGGCAGGATCGGCCGAGAGTCTTTCGGCATGCGGAAACCGCAGCCATGTCCGTTATGGGTATTTTCAAAGTTTCCCTCGTGACTTTGCGGTGACCAGCGGTAACAGCGGCGCGGCCGCGGTACCGCCCCTCGTCCGGGCCCCGGACCCGGAAGAACCGCGGCCCGGAACCGGGGATTCATCCGTGAGACTGGGCCCATGCCCACGGCCGATGAGCTCCTCAGCGCGGAAACCGTCACCACCCTCGCCCGACTGCTCGCCCGCGCGGGCGGCCGCCGGTCCTCGCCCGCCCTGCGGGCCCGCGCCGATTCCCTCGACGGGCTGAGCTACAGCGAGCGCGTCGCCGCCGTCCGCGACGCCGTGCTCGAGGACCTCCCCGCCGAATGGCCCGCCTTCGAGGCCGTCGTGCGGACCGCCCTCGCCGGGCGCGGCTTCGAGGGGTGGATGACCTTCCCCGTCAACGAGGCCGTCGCCGTCCGCGGGCTGGAGGTGTTCGAGCCCGGGCTGGAGCTGCTGCACGACCTCACCTCCCGGCTGACCGCCGAGTCCGCCGTACGGCCCTTCCTGCGCGCCGACCCGGCCCGCGCCCTGGCCGTCGTACAGAAGTGGACCACCGACCCGGACCCGCACGTACGCCGCCTCGCCAGCGAGGGCACCCGGCCCCGGCTGCCGTGGGCCGCGCAGTTGCCCGCCTTCGTCGCCGACCCGCGGCCTGCCCTGCCCGTGCTGGACGCGCTCTACCGGGACGGGTCCGAGTACGTCCGCCGGTCCGTCTCCAACCACCTCAACGACATCAGCCGCGACCACCCCGACCTCGCCGTCGAGACCGCGGCCCGCTGGCTGGCCGTGCCCGGGGCCACGACGGACCGCGTCGTACGGCACGGCCTGCGCACCCTGGTCAAGGCCGGCCGGCCCGGGGCGCTGACCCTGCTCGGGCACTCCCCCGACGTGCCGGTCGGTGTGAGCGGGCCGGTCGTCGCCACCCCGGAGGTCGCCGTCGGCGAGTACCTCGTCTTCGACTGGGCGGTCACCAACACCGGCCCGCTGCCGGCGGAGCTGGTCGTCGACTACGTCGTGCACCACGTGAAGGCGGGCGGCACCCGCACCCCGAAGGTGTTCAAGCTCGTCACCCGCGCGCTGGCCCCCGGCGAAACCCTGCGCGGCACCAAGCGCCACTCCTTCAAACCGATCACCACCCGCCGCTACCACTCCGGCGAACACCTGGTGCAGCTCCAGATCAACGGGCGGGTCCGCGGCGAGGCCGCTTTTTCGCTGGACGCGCCCTGACCCCGCCTGGCCGCGACGAGCGCGAGCCGCTCGACCCACGGACGACCCCCCTGTACGACTACGCCCTCTTCCGGCACGGCATCGAGCCGGACGGCCACGTGCCGAGCGAGGGCTACCCCTTGCCCGACGGATCCCCTCCGGAGCCTTCCGGCAAGGGCCTGACCTGGAAAAAGACCCACCCCGTGGTGACGGCTGCACTGCTGCCGCTGCTGGCCGACCCCGACCCCGTACGGGCCGCCGAAGCCGTCCACCGCCGGGTCGCCGGGCTGCTGATGCCCCACCACATCCTGCACGGACACGTCGCACGGCTCTTCCCGGCGGACGAGGACGCGGCCCGGCGAACCGCCCGGCAACTGATCCGCACCGGCACCCGTGCCGCTGCCGTCGGCGTCGGCATGGCCCTGCTGAACCGTCTCGGCGAACCCGAGGACGTGCCCCTCCACGAGGGCAGCCGCGCCCTCGCCGAGTCCCTCGGCTACAACCGGGCGCAGAAATAAGGAGTGTCCGGCCGGGGTCCGCCCCCGGCCGGACCCGGCTACCGGCTCAGCCCGTCCAGACGATCGACTGGATCTCGCTGTAGGCGTGCAGTGCGTACGAGCCCACGTCGCGGCCCACCCCGCTGCGCTTGAAGCCGCCGAACGGCGCCTCCATGTTGCGGCCGATGGTGTTCACGCCGACCCCGCCCGCCCGCAGCCGCCGCGCCACGCGGAACGCGCGCGCCGAGTCCCCGGACCACACGTAGCTCAGCAGCCCGAAGTCGCTGTCGTCGGCCAGCCGGATCGCCTCTTCCTCGTCGCCGTCGAAGGGCACGACCACCACCACCGGGCCGAAGATCTCCTCGCGCACCACCCGCATGTCGTTCGTGCAGTCGACGAGCAGGGTCGGCGCCACGTAGAAGCCGCGGCCGTCCCCGACCACCGGACGCTCGCCGCCGTAGGCGATCCGCGCGCCTTCCTTCTTCCCGAGTTCGACGTACGACTCCACGCGGTCGCGGTGGGCCGCCGAGATCACCGGCCCGACGACCGTCCCGGCCGCCGCCGGGTCGCCGACCTTCATGAAGGCCAGGTAGCCGGTCAGTTTCTCGATCAGCCGGTCGTAGACCGACCGGTGGGCTATCACCCGGGTCGGGGCCGTGCAGATCTGGCCGGAGTAGAAGGAGAAGGTCGTCCCGATCCCCATCACCGCCGCGTCCAGGTCGGCGTCCTCGAAGACGATCGCCGCGCCCTTGCCGCCCAGCTCCATCAACTGCCGCTTCATGGACCGGCCGCAGACCTCGGCGATGCGCTGCCCGACGGCCGTGGAACCGGTGAAGGACACCATGTCCACGTGCGGGGAGTCCACCGCGGCCTCGCCGACCCCCACCGAACGGCCGCTCACGACGTTCACCACACCCGCCGGCACGCCGGCCTCGTGCAGGGCGTCCGCCATCCTGAACACCGACAGCGGGTCCTGCGGCGCCGGCTTCACCACCACCGTGTTGCCCATGGCCAGGGCCGGGGCCACCTTGCCCGCCGGGTTCGCCCACGGGTTGTTGTAGGAGGTGATGCAGGTGACCACGCCGACCGGCTGGCGCACCTCCAGCGCGCCCAGGATGCTCGCCCGCCCCATCGGGCCGGCTTCCGTGACCTGCGGGGGCAGGCCCCGCTCGACCGGTTCGAGGGCCCCCTCGGCGTACCGCCGGAAGCGGGCGACGCCCACCCCGACCTGCATGCCGCGCGCGATCGCGGTCGGCGCGCCCGTCTCGGCGCGGGCCAGCGCCGTCCACGGCTCGAACTCCCGCTGCATGATGTCCGCGGCCCGGTCCAGGATCGCCGCGCGCTCCTCCGGCTTCGTACGGGACCAGCTCACGAAGGCCTCGGCGGCGGCGCGCGCCGCGTCCTCGACCTGGGCGCGCGAGGCCTCGGGCGCGAGCCCGACCACCGACTCGTCCGCCGGGTCGATCACCTCGTAGTGGCCACCGGCGGGCTCCACCCGCTCCCCGCCGATGTAGAGCGGCTGCGGCGCCTCGGTCATCGGGTGCTCACCGTCCTCGTGTCCCGGCCGGACCGGAGCACGATGCCCGGAACGGCCCCCGTCACCTCGTCGTCGCGGATGGTCTCCACGCCGTTGACCCGTACCGAGACGATGCCGATGGCCCGCGCGTCCAGCCGCGGGCTGTCCCCGGGCAGGTCGTGGACCAGGGTCGCCGGGCCCGCCTCGATCCGGTCCGGGTCGAAGAGGACCAGGTCGGCGTGGAAGCCCTCGGCGAGGCGGCCGCGTTCGCGCAGCCCGAACAGCCGGGCCGGGTCGTCGGTGAGCATCCGTACCGCCTGTTCCAGCGGGACGAGCCTGCGGCCGCGCAGGCAGTCGCCGAGGAAGCGGGTCGTGTACGGGGCCCCGCACATCCGGTCCAGGTGCGCGCCGGCGTCGGAGCCGCCGAGCATGACGTCCTCGTGCTGCCAGGTCTCCTGGCGCAGGGCCCAGCTCGCCGGATCGTTGTCGGTGGGCATCGGCCAGAGCACCGTGCGCAGGTCGTCGTTGGCGCAGATCTCCACCAGGCAGTGGAAGGGGTCCAGACCGCGCTCGGCGGCGATGTCGTTCACGACCCGGCCGGAGAGGCCCTCGTTCTCCTTGCTGTACGTGTCCCCTATGACGTAGCGCCCGAAGTTGGCGAGGCGCCGGAAGACGCCGGCCTCCTTGCTGTCGGCGCGGCGCAGCATCTCGGCCCGTACGTCGGCGTCGCGGAGCTTCGCGATCCGCTCGGGGACGGGCAGGGCGAGGATCTCGCCCCAGCCGGGGATGAGGTTGAGCGCGCAGAAGGTGCCCAGCGACATGTTCATGGGGGTGAGGATCGGCATCGTCAGCGCGACGATCCGGCCGCCGGCCTTGCGGGCG
This sequence comes from Streptomyces avidinii, assembly GCF_045161815.1. Lineage (NCBI taxonomy): Bacteria > Bacillati > Actinomycetota > Actinomycetes > Kitasatosporales > Streptomycetaceae > Streptomyces > Streptomyces avidinii. Next base: position 5,078,196 of record NZ_CP108863.1, on the reverse strand, counting down.
CGCTCACTGGGGATCAGCTGGCGCGGGACCCGCTCGGGGACGGACGCGTCGATGGTGAGGACGTTCCAGTTGAGCGGCCTTCCGGCGGCGGCGCTCATCTCCACGAACAGGTCGATCTCGTCGTCCGAGAACTGGTCGAGGCAGCCGGCGACGATCGCCTCCAGCTGGGTGCCCTCGTGTTCGGCGACCGCCTCGGACAGCGCCAGCAGCTCGGCGGGCCGGGCGTGGCGGGAGGCCACGGGGGCGCCGGAGCCGTCGGAGTGGGTGGAGGACTGGGTGGTGGACAGGCCCCAGGCGCCGGCGTTCATGGCGTCGTGGAAGAGGTCGAGCATCTGCTGCATCTGCTCGGGGGTGGGCTGGCCGCCTACGGCGTCCTCACCCATCACGTGCCGGCGCAGGGCACAGTGGCCGACCATGAAGCCGGCGTTGACGGCGATCCGGCCCTCCAGGGCGTCGAGGTACTCGCCGAAGGTGGACCAGGTCCAGTCGACGCCCTCCTCCAGGGCCTTGAGGGCCATGCCCTCGACCTTGCTCATCATGCGGCGGGTGTAGTCGGCGTCCTCGGGGCGGGCCGGGTTGAGCGGGGCCAGGGTGAAGCCGCAGTTCCCGCCGGCGACGGTGGTCACGCCGTGGTTCATGGAGGGCGTGGCGTACGGGTCCCAGAAGAGCTGGGCGTCGTAGTGCGTGTGGGGATCGATGAAGCCGGGGGTCAGGACGAGGCCGGTGGCGTCCTCGGTGGTCCGGGCCTCTTCGGTGACGGTGCCGGGCTCGGCGATGACGGCGATGCGGCCGTCCCGGATTCCGAGGTCTGCGACGCGGGCGGGGGCGCCGGTGCCGTCCACGACGGTCGCGCCCTTGATCAGGTGGTCGAGCATGACGTCCCTTCACGCTTTGAGCCTCGCCGGCGTTTGAGGCGCGGGGTCCGGGCGGCGCCCCGGGAAACCCGGCTCCGCCGGGCCCACGCAGGCTCCGCCCGGACCCGCGCCTCAAACGCCGGCGAGGCTGGAGATGGCCGGCGAGGCCGGATGTGGCCCCGGCCGGTGGCCGCCCGGCCGGGGCCGGTGCGGGACGGCGGTCCGGGAAGACGCCGTCCCCGTTCGCGCGCCGGCCTGCCGGGGCAGGTGGGGCTCCGCCCCACACCCCGCGCCTCAAACGCCGGCGGGGCTGAAAGTCAGACGGCCTGGCGGAAGCGGGTCGTGCGGTGGACCGGGTCCGTGTCGATGTGGGGGATCACGTGCTCGCCGATCAGCTTGATCGTCGTCATCGTGTCCTCGGGCGAGACACCGGTCGGCAGACCGAAGGACAGCTGGTCCGCCCCCGCCTGCTCCCAGCGCTTGCACTGGGCGCGGACCTCCGACGGGTCGCCGCAGATCAGCAGCTCCTCCGCGATCAGCAGCTCGATGATCTCCGCGTTGTACTCCGGCAGGGTCTCGGGCCACTGCGGGATCGCCTCGGGCCGCGGGAAGGTGTCGTGGTAGCGGAAGACCAGCGACTGGAAGCGGTTCATGTTGGCGTTGACGGCGATCTCGACGGCCTTGTCGTGGGTCTCGGCACAGATCGCGGTCGAGGTGACCATGACGTTGTCGTTGACGAAGGCGCCGATGGCCTTCGCCTCCCGGATGGCCGTCTTGTACTGGTCGAGGACCCACTCCATGTCGGAGACCTTCTGCACGCTGAAGCCCAGCACGCCGAGGCCCTTCTTCGCCGCCATGGCGTAGGAGGACGGGGAGCCGGCCGCGTACCACATGGCCGGGTGGGCCTTGCTGTACGGCTTGGGGAAGATCTTCCGCGGCGGCAGGGACCAGTGCTTGCCCTGGAACCCCTCGTATTCCTCCTGGAGGAACATCTTGGGGAACTCCGCGATGGTCTCCTCCCAGATCTCCTTGGTGCCGTTCATGTCCTCGATGCCCGGCAGGAAGCCGAGGATCTCGTGGCTGCCCGCGCCGCGGCCGGTACCGAACTCGAAGCGGCCCTTGGAGAGGTGGTCGAGCATGGCGACCTTCTCGGCCACCTTGACCGGGTGGTTCACCGGCGCCAGCGGGTTGAAGATGCCGGAGCCGAGGTGGATGCGCTCGGTGGCGTGGGCGAGGTACCCGAGGAACACCTCGTTCGCCGACAGGTGCGAGTACTCCTCCAGGAAGTGGTGCTCGGAGGCCCAGGCGTACTTGAAGCCGGACTTGTCCGCCTGTATGACGTACTCGGTCTCCTCGATCAGCGCCTTGTGCTCTGCCTCGGGGTCGACCTTGGACCGCGCCTCAGGCACGTATCCCTGCACAAAGAGCCCGAATTCCAAGGGGGTTCACCGTCCTTTGGTTTCTGACGTTGCGTCAGATTTGATGTCTCGACTGTTCCATCGCCGGGGTGCGAGCGTCAATACCTGACGCTCCATCAGAGAATGCTGACCCCCGCCATCCAGCCGCCGTCGATCACGAACGGCTGGCCGGTGATGTACGAGGAGTCCTCGCCCGTCAGGAAGAGCGCCAGCTTCGCGATCTCCTCCGGCTGCCCCACGCGCCCCATCGGGACCACCCGCCTGTAGAGCTCCGCCATCGCGTCCTTGGCCTCGTCGGTCAGGTTCGCCGGGTCCAGCAGGCCAGGGTTGGCCATCGGGGTGTCCACGGCGCCCGGGCACATCGCGTTGACCCGGATGCCCTTGCCGGCCAGCTCCAGCGCGGCCACCCGGGTCAGGCCGAGGATCGCCGCCTTGGTGGCGGCGTAGGTGCCGACGTACGCCATGCCCGTCAGGCCCGTGTACGAGGAGGTGTTGACGATGGTGCCGCCGCCGGCCGCCTCGATCTCGGGGGCCACCGTCTTGATGCCGAGGAAGGCGCCCACCTGGTTGACCTGGACCACCTGCTGGAACTCCTCCAGCGGGGTCGCGGTCAGCTCGTTGAAGCGCAGGATGCCCGCATTGTTGACCAGGCCGTCGATCGGGCCGAAGGTCTCCTTCGCGACGGCGATCGCGGCCGCCCAGTCCTCCTCGCGGCTCACGTCCATCCGTACGTACCGCGCCCGGTCCTCGCCGATGTCCTTGGCCACCGCCGCGCCCTGCTCGTCCAGCACGTCGCCGAGGAGCACCGAAGCACCCTCGGCGGCGAAGAGCCGGGCCTCCTGCTCGCCCTGGCCGCGTGCCGCGCCCGTGATGATGACGACGCGCCCGTCCAGCTTGCCCATGGTCCGTCAGCCCCTAGTCATTGAGGAGGGGGGCCACCTCGGCCCCGAAAGCGGTGATCTGGTCGACGAGTTCGGCGCGGTCGCGGCTGCGGAAGCGGACCTGGATCTGGTCCACGCCGAGCGCCCGGTACTCCCGCAGGGACTCCGCGAGCGCCTCCGCCTTGCCGGTGAGGGTGCGGCGGCCGGTGTCCCAGCCGGGCTCGCCGACGTACAGCGCCTCGGTGATCGCGCCGAACTCGATGGGGTCGCTCACCCCCGCCGCCTCGCGGAGCTCCCTGATCCGGGCGATCTGCTCCGGGAGCCGCTCGCGCGGGTCGCCCTGCGGGAGCCAGCCGTCCCCGCGGACGGCGGCGCGGCGCACGGCGGCGGGCGAGGAGCCGCCGACCCAGACGGGGATCCGCTCCTGTGCGGGCCGGGGCAGCTGGCCGAGGTCCTTGAAGGAGAACAGCTCGCCCTCGAACTCGGGGTACTCCTCGGGGCCCAGCGCCCGGCGCAGCGCGTCCAGGGTCTCGTCGAGAACGGCCCCGCGGCGCGCGAAGTCCACGCCGAGGATCTCGAACTCCTCCTGCACGTGCCCGGCGCCCACCCCGAGGATCAGCCGGCCGCCGGAGAGGTGGTCGAGGGTGGCGTACTGCTTGGCGCTGATCAGCGGGTGGCGCAGGCCCAGGATCGCGACGTGGCTCAGCAGGCGCACGTGCTCGGTGATGCCGGCCAGGAAGGACAGGGTCGCCACCGGGTCGTACCAGACGGTGCTCATGGGTCCGGCGAGCCGCCGCGGGATGGCCACGTGGTCGCAGGTGGCCAGGTACCCGAAGCCGGCCCGGTCGGCGGCCCGCGCGATCTCGGCGAGATCGACGGCGGTGGCCGAGGCCTCCCAGGGTTCGGCGTAGATGGTGCTCTGCGACTGGACCGGGAGCTGCATCCCGTGGACCAGCCGACCTTCCGGAAATACGCGCGCCATGGCGGGCCCGCCTCGCCTTCGTCTGCCGATTCGTCATATCGGTGCCGGGCCATCGTCGTAGCTGACGGATCGTCAGACAAGGGGTGCGACACAGCTCGCGCGGAACGGGCCGATCGGCAGGACGGGGCGCCGGGGCCGGTTCCGCCCGTTCCCCTCACGCGCCGCGCTCGCTAGGGTGCGCGCGTGGATCTGATGCTCACGCTGGTCAGCGGGATCGCCTGGACGGTCGTGTACGTGGAGGCGATCCGCGTCGGGCTGCGGGACCGGACGTACGCGATGCCCGTCGCCGCCCTCGCGCTCAACTTCGCCTGGGAGAGCACCTACGCGGTCCGCGAGTTCTCGGTCGGCGTCTCCGCGCAGGGCGTGGTCAACGTGGTGTGGGCGGTGGCCGACCTCGTGATCGTCTACACCTACCTGCGCTTCGGGCGGGCCGAGCTGCCGGAGTTCGTCACCCGGCCGCTCTTCGCCACCTGGTCGGTCCTGATCTTCGGTACGGGCTTCGCCGTGCAGTGGCTGTTCCTGGCGCACTTCGGGATGCACGACGCGACCCGGTACTCGGCCTTCCTGCAGAACCTCCTGATGTCCATGCTGTTCATCGGCCTGTACACCGCCCGGCATGGCCCGCACGGACAGTCCCTGACGATCGCCGTCGCCAAGTGGCTCGGGACGCTCGCCCCCACCCTGCTGTTCGGGGTGGTCGAGGACGCGCCGTTCGTCCTCGGGCTCGGGATCCTGTGCAGCGTCTTCGACCTCGCCTACATCGGACTGCTGCTCCGGCCCCGGTTCGCCCGCGTCAGAAGCCTGCCGGCCCCATCACGATGACCGGCTTCGCCGCCGGGTCGAGGGTCTCCAGGACCTTCTTCATGGCCTCCTTCGGGATGCCGACACAGCCCTGCGAGGGGCCGTCGTGGTCCACGTGGAGCCAGATGTTGCCGCCCCTGTCCTCACCGTCCGGCATGACCGGGTCCAGCGGGGACCTGCCGGGCCTGCGATTGAAGTCGATGGCGACGACGTAGTCGAAGGAGCCCGCCAGGGACTCCCCGTTCACGCCGAGACCGGTGGCGACGAAGCCGTTGTCCCGGTCGTACGGGAACCGGGTGCCCGGCGGCTTCGGCAGCAGGCCTCCCGCGTCGGTGAGCGCGAACACGCCCTGCGGCGAGGTCAGGTCACCGTACTCGCGTTCGACGGACCAGCCGTTGGCCCCGTTGCGGGCGGGCCAGCTCTCGGTCCGGACCCAGTCGGCGCCGGCCGCGGGTCGCGTGTAGAAGGCGGCGGTGGACTCCGAGGAGTCGACCGCCCTGCCGGTGACCAGGATGAGCTGGCGGGACTCGGCCGGGATCCGGGCCCGGGTCTGCTCGCTGACGCCGGTCAGGCCCTGCTCGGCGGCGGCCCGCCGGGCGGCCTCCCGCCCGGCGTCGCGCGCGGCACGGCCCTCGGCCTGCGGGCGGGCGTCCGCGCGGGCCTGCGGCCGCGCGGCGGCGGCCTTGTCCTGGTCCTGGGCCACGTACGCCCAGCCGGCCGTGAAGGTCGCCAGGCCCAGGGCGGCGGCGAGGGCCACCCGGCGGGTCCTGCGGATCGGACGGGGCTTGCCGGACGGACGGGAGCGGGCTCGGGCGTGCTTGCTCATTCCTCCGACCGTACATCAGCAGGCCCGCCCAGCCCGGGTGGCTACGACGTGCGCGCCTCGCCGGAACTCGGGAAGCGCACACGGACGGTGAGGCCGCCCCCAGGGGCCGGATTGGCCTCGGCGCTCAGCTCCGCCCCGTGCGCACGTGCGATCGAGGCCACGATCGACAGCCCGAGTCCGGCGCCCTCACCTGCGGTGTGCTGCCGTTCGGCGCGCCTGCGGAAGGGCTCCAGGAGCCCCGGCACGTCCGCCGGGTCGATCACCGGACCGGTGTTCGACACCGTCAGTTCCCCTTCCGGGGACGTGGACACGGCGATCCGGCCTTCGGCGCGGTTGTGGCGGACCGCATTGATCAGCAGGTTCCGCAGCAGATGCCCGAGCAGGGTGCGGTCGCCCGGCACGGTCAGCGGCGCGAGGGTCCGTACGACGGTCAGCCCCTGCTGCGGGCAGGCCGCCAGCTCGGCCGCCGCGAGCGCCGCCAGGTCCACCGGACCGGTGGACTCCAGCCCCTGCTCCGAGACCGCGAGCAGCAGCAGGGACTCGATGAGGTGCTCGCTGGAGTCCGCGACCCCGATCAGCCTGTCCCGGATCCGCGCGACCTTCTCCGGCGACGGGTCCCCCGCCAGGCCGATCTCGGCGGCCGCCCGCTGCACGGCCAGCGGGGTGCGCAGCTCGTGCGCCGCGTTCGCCGCGAACCGCCGCTGCGCCGAGACGAGCTGCTCCATCCGGCCCAGCATCGCGTCGAAGGTGTCGGCCAGCTGCTTGAGCTCGCCGGGCGGGGCGTCGAGGGAGATCCGCTCGTCCAGGTTCTCCCCGGACAGGCGGCGCGCGGTCTCGGTGATCACGCCGACCGGGCGCAGCACCCGGCCGGCCATCCACCAGGCGAGCCAGATCGACAGCACGGCGAACACGGCCAGCGCGAGGAGGGAGTACATCAGCAGCCGGTGCCGGGTGGCATCGGTGACGGCGTCCGAGAGGTTCTGGGTGTAGGCGTAGCTCTTGAGCTGCTCGGGGGTGGGCGTCCGGCCCGGGGGCAGCTTCCGCGCCGGTTCGCAGGGACAGTCCGGGGCGAAGGTCCGGCCGGGGACCGGCCCGGGCGACTGGAGGACGTAGCCCGGACTGACGGTGCGGACGGCCCCGTTGACGCTCGCGTAGAGGCCCTGGCCGACCAGGAGGTAGACCAGCGCGACCAGGCCGCCGCCCGCGAGGAGCAGCAGCGAGCCGTACAGGGCGGTGAGGCGGCCGCGCTCGGTCCGCAACAGGCCGGTCGGCGGGCGCAGCCACGTCGGACGCAGGCGCGCCACCCGGCGCAGCCGCATCGGACGGAGCCGCACCCGGCGCGGACGCATCCGGCGCCCGCTCACCGGGCCGCGATCCGGTAGCCGGCGCCCGGCACGGTCTCGATCAGCGGTGGCTCGCCCAGCTTGGCGCGGAGCTTGCTGAGGGTGACGCGGACGGCGTTGGTGGAGTAGCTGGTGTCCTGCTCCCACACCTGCTCGATCAGGTCGTCGTTGCTGATGACGGCGCCCTCGGCGCGCAGCAGCGCCTCCAGCACCGCGAACTCCTTGCGGGACAGCGCGAGCCGGTGCCCGTCGCGGGTGGCGCTGCGCCGGGCGGTGTCGACGGCGACCCCGGAGCGCTCCAGTACGGGAGGCAGGGCGGGGCGGGCCCGCCGGCCGAGAGCCAGGACGCGGGCGAGCAGCTCGTCGTAGGCGAAGGGCTTGGTGAGGTAGTCGTCGGCGCCGAGACCGAGGCCCTCGACGCGGTCCCGTACGGTCCCGGACGCGGTCAGCATCAGGACGCGGGTCAGCAGCCGCTCGCGCACCACCTGCCGGCAGACCTCGTCACCGTGCAGGCCGGGCAGGTCGCGGTCCAGGACGAGGACGTCGTACTCGCCCAGGCGCAGCAGCCGCAGGGCCTCCGGGCCGTCGCTCGCCTCGTCGACGGCGAGCGCGTCGCGGCGCAGCCCCTCGGCGATCATCTCCCGGAGGAATTCCTCGTCCTCCACCACCAGTACGCGCATGGCGTCCTCTTTACCCGAGATCGGTATTTCGCCGTTGTAAGCAGGGTGCGAGAGGGAAGCGAAAGGCCCTTTCACCGCAGGCTCGACGCCATGAAGCGATCCCTGATCATGACCACGGCCGCGGTCGTCACCGGGCTGACCCTGTTCGCCACCGCCTGCGCGAACGACACGTCGGCGGGGAAGAAGGACTCCTCCGGCGGTTCGAGCGGCGGCAGCAGCAGCGGCAACGGCTCGGTGGCCGACAACGCCGTGAAGATGCGCCAGTGCCTGCGCGAGCACGGCATAGACGTACCCGACCCCGAGCCCGGCCAGGACCCGCGCGGGATGACGCTGGGCGGGGACGCCGACCCGCAGAAGATGCAGGAGGCCATGAAGGCGTGCGGGATGAGCACCGGCGCCGGCAAGGAGCCCACGCAGGAGGAGAAGGACAAGGAACTGGAGTGGATCCGGTGCATGCGCGAGAACGGGGTCGCCCTCAAGGACCCTGAGTACAACGGCGGCATGAAGAGCGCCACCGAGATCCCCAAGGGGCAGGAGAAGGCCTTCGAGGAGGCCCAGAAGAAGTGCGAAACCGCCCGATGAGGAAGCGGTCCAAGTGGCTGCTGGGCTCGCTGGCCGCCGTACTGGCCGTCTCGGGCGGCGGCTGGGCCGTCATGGATCGGCAGCAGGGCGACACGCACGGGCAGGAGCGGCGCGCGGCCGGCGGGCTGCCGCCGGCCACGGCACCGGTCAAGCGCGGCGACCTCGGCTCCGGCCTCCAGGTGGAGGGCACCCTCGGCTACGCGCAGGAGCGCAAGCTGAACGCGGGCGGGCCCGGGGTGCTGACGTGGATCGCGGGCGAGGGCTCGGCGGTGGAGCGGGACGGAAGGCTCTACGAGGTCAACGGCAGGACGGTACGGCTCATGTACGGGTCCACGCCGATGTACCGGCCGCTGAAGACCGGTGACAAGGGCGAGGACGTCAAGCAGCTCAAGCGGAACCTGCAGGCCCTCGGCCACGGCACCGGGCTCGACCCGGAGGACGGGGTGTTCACCGCGGGCACGGCCACGGCGGTCAAGCGCTGGCAGAAGGCGCACAGGGCGGCGGAGACGGGCGAGGTCGGCAAGGAGGACATCGCCTTCGCCTCGGGACCGCAGCGGGTGCGCGGGAACGACGCGGCGGTCGGTGACGAGGCGGGACCGGGCAAGCCGGTGCTGACGGTGACGGGCACCGAGCGGATCGTCCGCTTCCAGCTGGAGGCGGCCAAGGCGGGCGCGGTGAAGTCCGGCGACCCGGTGACCGTACGGCTGCCGGGAGGCGGCAGCGCCACCGGAAAGATCGACTCGGTGGGCGGCTCCGCGCAGCCCGACGACAAGAACGGCGGCGCGGGCGGCCCCGGTGGCGGTGGCGGCCCCGGTGGCGGCGACAAGAAGGCCAAGGTCGAGGTGGCCGTGAGCTTCGACAGGCCCGCCGAGGTGAACGCCCCGGACCAGTCCCCGGTGACCGTCGGCCTGACCGGCGAGACCCGCAAGGACGTGCTCTCCGTACCGGTCAACGCGCTGCTCGCGCTCGCGGGCGGCGGCTTCGGCGTCCAGGTCGTGGAGGACGGCCGGGCCCGCGAGGTCCCGGTCGGGCTGGGCATGTTCGGCAACGGCCGGGTCGAGGTGACCGGCGACGCCCTCAAGGAGGGCATGCAGGTGGGGATCCCCAAGCTGTGACGGACATGAGGACGACGCATCCGACGACGCACCCGACAGCTGACCCGACGACCGATCCGACGGCTGATCCGACGACGCGTGCGGAGGCGGTCGTGGAGCTGACCGGGGTCACCAAGGAGTACCCGGGCGGGGTCGCGGCCCTGCGCGGGGTCGACCTGACCGTCACGGCCGGGGAACTCCTCGCCATCGTCGGCCCGTCGGGATCCGGCAAGTCCACCCTGCTGCACATCGTCGGCACCCTGGACCGCCCGACGGCGGGCGGCGTACGGATCGCCGGGTACGACATCGCGGCCCTCTCGGACCGTTCGCTGTCGGCCCTGCGCTCCCGGCACGTCGGCTTCGTCTTCCAGTCCTTCCACCTGGTGCCCGGCATCAGTGCCAGGGCGAACGTCGCCGAGGGGCTGCTGTACAGCGGCCTCTCGCGGGCCGAGCGGCTGCGCCGGGCGGCGCAGGCGCTGGAACGGGTGGGCCTCGGGGACCGGATGGACCACCGGCCGCACGAGCTGTCCGGCGGGCAGAAGCAGCGCGTGGCGATCGCCCGGGCCGTCGCGGGCGCGCCGGACCTGCTGCTGGCCGACGAGCCGACGGGAGCGCTGGACACCGCGTCCGGGGAATCGGTGATGGAGCTGCTGCGCGAGCTGAACCGGGACGGGGCCACCATCGCGGTGATCACCCACGACCAGGAGATCGCGGCGAGCCTGCCGCGGCAGGTCCGGATCCGCGACGGGGAGATCGTCGCGGACCTGCGGAGCGCGGCGGGGGTGGCGTCATGAGCCGCGCCGAAGCCCGGGGGCGGGCGCGCGCCCGGCGGTTGACGCCGCCGAGGCTGTCCCCGCGGGACGTCCTGCACGTCGGATCGGCGGGCCTGCGCGCCCGCCCGATGCGGGTGTTCCTGTCCGCGCTCGGCATCGCCATCGGCATCGCGACGATGATCGCGGTGGTCGGGATCTCCTCCTCCAGCCAGGCGAAGCTGCTGCGGGAACTCGACAGACTCGGCACCGACATGCTGGTCGCGAAGCCGGGCGAGGGCATGTTCACCGGGCAGGACACCAAGCTGCCCAAGGACGCGCCCGGCATGATCTCCCGGATCGCGGGGGTCGAGTCGGTCGGCACCACGGGGGACGTGGCCGAGTCCGTACGCCGGTCGGAGAACATCCCGAAGGGCGAGACGGGCGGCATCGTGCTCAAGGCGGCCAAGGACGACCTGCTGGGCACCCTGCGCGCCCGGACGGCGAGCGGCACCTGGCTCAACGCCGCCACCGGCCGCTACCCCTCGGTGGTGCTGGGGGACGTCTCCGCGCGCCGGCTCGGCATCACCGAACCGGGCCAGCAGGTCTTCATCGGCGGCCGGTACTTCACCGTGATCGGCATCCTGGAGCCCGTCCCGCTGGCGCCCGAGATCGAACGCTCCGCACTGATCGGGTGGGACGCGGCCGAGCAGCTGCTGGGCTTCAACGGTCACCCGACGGCGGTGTACGAGCGGTCGGCGGACGACCGGGTGGCGGCGGTCCGCGCGCTGATCCCCCGGACGGCCAACCCGCAGACCCCGAGCGCGGTGCAGGTCAGCGACCCCTCGGCGGCGCTCCAGGCGAAGGCGGCCACGGAGGGTGCGTTCAGCACGCTGCTGCTGGGGCTCGGCGGGATCGCGCTGCTGGTGGGCGGGGTCGGCGTCGCCAACACCATGATCATCTCGGTGCTGGAGCGGCGCCACGAGATCGGCCTGCGGCGGTCCCTGGGCGGCACGAAGGGCCAGATCCGGATCCAGTTCGTGACGGAGTCCCTGCTGCTGTCCGGCCTCGGCGGCCTGGCGGGCATCGCCCTGGGCGGCGCGGCCACGGCCGTCTACGCCCGCGCCGGCGACCTGCCCTGGGTGGTCCCGCTCTGGGCGGTGACCGGCGGCTTCGCCTCGACGCTGGTGATCGGCACCCTGGCCGGGCTCTACCCGGCGGTGCGCGCGGCCCGGCTGTCCCCGACGCTGGCACTGGCGGCGGGGTAGCGGAGGGGGTCGCGGGACCGGGTCCGGGGGCCGGGCCCCGGGGCCGGGCGGGCACAGGGCGGCAAAAGGCCAGGTGCAAGCCCGTCCCCCGGACCCGATCACCGGCGTACATTGAATCGATGAGGCGAACTCCACGTCACGCGGCCCGCGTTGTCATCCTGTCCCCCACCGGATCCGTGTTCCTCTTCCGCGAGGACAACGTGGAGGTGGGCATCCACTGGCTGCCGCCCGGCGGCGGCATCGATCCCGGCGAGAGCCCCGAGGACTGCGTGCGGCGCGAGCTGCGCGAGGAGACCGGCTGGACCGACCTGGAGCCCGAACGACTGCTCTGCACCTGGGAGCACGACTTCACGTACCAGGGCGTCCCGGTCCGCCAGCACGAGCACATCTACGTCACCAGGGGCCCGCGCCGCGAGCCCGTCCTGGAGGCCCCGGACATCCACTGGCGGTGGCTCTCCCCGCGGCGCCTGGCCGCCCTGGGCGAACCGGTGTGGCCACCGCGCCTGCCGGACCTGCTGGCCGACCTCCCGGCGGAACCGGTCCACCTGGGCCTGCTGACCTAGGCCGTCTCTTTCGGATCTTGTCGGCCGAGTCCGCGGCGTCCGGTGCCGTGCCCGGCAAGGCGGAGGAGCGCCCGTGTACTGGACGTACTCGGGCGCACCGACAACGCGGCCGGGTGCGGTGCCGGGCGTCGCGGGCCCGGCAAGATCCGAAAGAGACGGCCTAGGGCTTCTTCGCGGTGGCCTTGGCGTAGAGCGAGGCCGCGTACTCCCCGAGGACCGTGCTGGTCGACACGTCGTCCGTGTCCCCGCCCGTGAGGATGCCGATGATCTTCCCGTCGCGGGCGATCCACGCGCTGCCGCTGGTGCCGCCCGGGAAGTCGGCGCAGTCGAAGCGCTGCTGGGTCGCGCTCTCGCGGACGGCGACCGAGGTGCACGTACGGGGAACCCCGCGGTCGGCGGGGTAGCCGGTCACGGTGACCTCCTCGCCCGCACGGCCGCTGGTGTCGAGCACGGCCGCACCCGTCACGTCCTCGACGGTGCGGCCCTTGTCGTCCGGAGCCAGGCGGGCGAAGGCGAGGTCGTAGTCGTCGTCCGTCCCCTCGGCCCAGCGGTCGTCCTCGAAGACCTGCTCGATCTTCCATGTGCCGTACGGGGCGACCCCGTTGGCGTAGGCGGGCGCGAAGACGGCGCTGCCGCCGCTCTGGTCCCCTTCGAGCAGACAGTGGCCGGCGGTAATGATCATGTTCCGGCCGGGGCTGCTCACCACGGTGGCCGTGCAGAAGTGGTCACTGTTCAGGCCGTCGGTGAACAGGGCCCCGGTGAAGGCCGCGGGCCCACCGGGCGGTGGTGTGACGGCCGGCGGCAGGGTGCCACCGGGCGGGGCGGAGAGCTGGGGCTTCGCCGCTTGCGAACGCGATGACGGCCCCGTCGGCGACGCGGTCGGCGCGGCCTTCGCCCGTGCGGACGGCACCGCTTCGGGCGGCGGCGCCAGCTTCGCCACGGCGGCGGACGCCCCCAGAGCCGCTACCGCACACAGCACCGCCGTCACGACGGTCCGCTTGTCCACCGGCATGATCATCCTTCCGCTTCACCCTGGCGAAGCATGCCTCGGCGGCGGGGGTGGGTGCAAGAACGCGGACGGCTCCCGGCCCCCTCGTCACACCGTTTCGACCAGCAGGTTGCACACGAATCGCAGGCCCGGGCGGCCGTCCAGGTCGACATCCCCGACGGGCACGAACCCCGTGCGGGCCAGCACCGTGCGCGAGCCCGCGTTGTCGAGCGTCGTGACCGCCCTCAGCGCGGTCAGCCCGTACCGCGCGACCGCCAGCCCGCGGGCCTCCCGGACCGCGGCCGTGGCCAGGCCCCGGCCCGTGGCGCGCTCGGCGATCCGGTATCCGAGCTCGGCCGAACCGTCGGCCACGTCCACGAGGTTGACCCGGCCCACCACTTCCCCGCCGCCGTCCACCAGCACGTGGAAGAAGCACGCCCCGGCGGCCTGCTCGGCCATCAGCGCGGCGTGCCGCTCGTCGAAGTCGGCGAAATAGCGGTCGCCGCGGTCGGGCACCGACGCGGCGAAGTAGGCCCGGTTCTCCCGCTCGAACGCGAGCAGGGCCGGGGCGTGGTCGAAGCTCAGTGGCTGGAGTTCAGGCATGGCTCGATGCTAGGCCGTCTCTTTCGGATGCTGCCGGTCCTGTCGGCCCACGACGCCCGGCGACGCACCGCCACAACTTGTGCGCTCCGAAGCCCATTTGGCGAATTGATCTATCATCGCTTCGATTTTCGCCGCCCGTGCCACGCCGGGGCGGGCGCGAAGCGGTTTCGACGAGAGGCAACAAGTACGTGCGACTGACAGGCAAGCACCGGATATCCCTGGTCGCCGTGGCGGCGGCGGCCGCGATCGTGGGAAGTCTGCAGCTCCCCTCCAGCGCGTTCGGCACCGAGGACACCGGGATCACCGTGCCGCCGGCCGCGGAGGCGCCCGATTCCCACGGGGCGGACTCCGCCGTCCACGGGAGCGACGGCACGGCCTTCGAGGACGGCGTCATGTCGCTCGGTGCGGAGCCTTCCCGGACCGCCGCGAGGGCAGCCGCGGCGGCCGCGGCGCCCGCGCCCGCACCGCCCCAGGGCGAGGGGTGGAAGCTGAGCGGTGCGACCAAGTGGCTGCAGGCCGGCTACACGATCAAGTTCTACGACCAGAAGTCCGCGGACTGGCTTGCCCCGTACGTGCAGGCCTCCGCCGCCGACCTGCGGCGCATCACGAACCTGCCGGTCACCGTCGACACGAAGCCGGTCGGCTGGGACTACGTACGGCCCAGGGGCGAAGTGATCGTCGGCGTCCTGCACCGCCCCTGCCTGCCGCCCGCCGGGGAGGGCAGCATGGGCAGCACCGGCTGGAAGGTGGTCCGCGACGGGTCCGGCAGCGCCAACCTCAGCTGCGGGTTCACCAGCTCTTCGGTGGCCGAGACCGTGACCAGCGGCCACGCCTACATCGACAGCGAGTTCTTCACCTCGGCCGGCAAGCCGACCGCCGCCATGGGCGAGACGTACATGCGCAACCACATCAGCCACGAGCTCGGCCACACGCTGGGCCTGACGCACGCCAACCGCAGTCCGGAGAAGAGCGACTGCGTCAAGGGGACCGACTCCGGGCAGTTCCCGGTCATGTGCTCGCCCGCGTACGCCTACCAGGACAAGCGCGCCGGCACCTACGTCCAGCAGTTCGACGTCCAGGGCCTGCGCCGCCTCGCGGCCGGCGCCGGAGCCGCGCTCTCCCCGCAGGGCCGCGTGACCGGAATCGGCGCCAAGTGCCTGGACGTCAAGGGCGGCAAGGCGGCCAACGGCACACAGATCCAGCTCTACACGTGCAACGGGTCCGCGGCCCAGTCGTGGATCCTGGGCAAGGACGGCACGTTCCGCGCGTTCGGGAAGTGCCTGGACAACGCGCGCAACGCGAGCACCAACGGCAACAGGATCAGCCTCCACGACTGCAACGGATCCGCCGCACAGCGCTGGTCCGTCAACGCCAAGGGCCAGATCGTCCACGTGGCGTCGAGCAAGGTCCTCGACGTGACCGGCGGCGCGACCGCCAACGGCACCGTGGTCCAGCTCTACACGGCGAACACGAACAAGCGCCAGGTCTGGGTCACCCCGAAGTAACCCCGCCCCGCGCTCCGGTCACAGCACTAGGCCGTCTCTTCCGGATCCTGCCGGGCCCGCGACGCCCGGCACCGCACCTCGCCGCACTGCCGGGGCAACCGAGTACGTCCAGTACACGGCAGCCCCGGCAGCACGCCGAGGCACGGCACCGGGACGACGCGGACCTGACCGACAAGATCCGAAAGAGACGACCTAGCGCGCGTATCGAGTCGTGATCATCGGGTGACCCTGGTGAGGTCTTTGATCCAGATCATCGAGGCGTGCAGGTGGAGACTGGCGAGGTAGCTGTCGGGAGTCTTCTCGTATCGGGTGTCTCACCGTCCCGGTTCCGGCCTCCTGGTACGTCACGCTATGGGGCGGGTGAGGCACGTGGAGCCGCCGTGAGCCGACCGGTGCACTGATGTCCGGGCGGGGACTCACGGGACATGGCCCGGCACCCGGCTCAGGTTCCGGGGAGGATACGGCGCGTTTCGTAGGCCCACATCGCGATCTCGACCCGGTTGCGGGCGCCGAGTTTGGCCATCAGGCTGGCCAGATGCGTCTTCACCGTGCTGAGGCTGATGTGCAGTGCATCGGCGATCTCGGTGTTGGTCAGCCCGCGAGCGACGGCGAGGAGCACCTGCTCCTCGCGGGCGGTGACGGGGGAGACCGGCTGGGCCACGGGCCGGCCGGCGGGCAGGTCCGCGAATGCCTGGAGCAGACGGACGGTGACGCTGGGCGCGATGAGCGCCTCACCGTCGGACGCCGACCGTACGGCCTGCGCCAGAAGGTCCGGTCCCGTGTCCTTGAGGAGGAATCCGCGGGCGCCGGCACGCAGTGAGCCGTAGACGTACTCGTCGAGGTCGAACGTGGTGATGACGACCACGGCCATCGGGTCGGCGACGCCCGGGCCGGCGACCAGCCGGGTGGCCTCGAGCCCGTCGAGTACGGGCATGCGGATGTCGAACAGGCAGACGTCGGGGCGTAGTTCGCGGGCCAGACGTACCGCTTCCCGCCCGTCGGCGGCCTCGCCGACCACCTCGATGCCGGGCTGGGCGTTCAGCATGATCCGCAACCCGGTGCGGATGATCGTCTGGTCGTCAGCGACGAGGACGCGAATGGACACCGCTCTCGCTCCTCGCTCTCGGCAGTTCGGCTTCGACATGCCAGCCCCGGTCGGTACCCGGGCCGGCTCGTAGTGTGCCGCCGAGCAGGGTCGCGCGCTCGCGCAGTCCGGTAAGTCCGTATCCGTCGCGACCCCGGCCGGTGCGCCGGCCGTTGTCGCGCACGCTCACCCGTACCGTGTGCCGTTCCGCGGCGACCCGAACGACGAGCTCGGTCGCGTCGACCGCATGGCGCAGCGCGTTGGTCACCGACTCCTGCACGATCCGGTAGACGGCCGCGTCCACGGCCGGGGGCAGCGCGTCCAGTTCGCCGTCGAGTCCCAGGTCGACCCTGAGGCGACCACTCGGGGTGCGCACCAGGCGGTCCAGATCCGCGACTCCGGCAGGGGGCGCCAGCTCGGCGCCGACCCCGCGGTCGCGCAGCGTGGCGACCATGGCACGCATTTCCTCCAGCGTGCGCGCCCCTTCCTCCTCGACCCCCTCCAGCGCCTCGACGGCGGCGGACGGGTCGGTGCCCGCGAGCACCCGGCCCGCCTGGGCGATGATCACCATGGCCGACACGTGGTGGGCCACCGTGTCGTGCAGTTCCCGGGCGAGCTGCTCGCGCTCGCGGGAGCGCACCTGCTCCAACTGCCGCTCGCGAGCGGTCACCCGGAACCGCACGGCAGCCCCGACCACGCCGGGCAGCAGCAGGAAGACGAGGCCCACGACCTTTTCGACGACCGGGGTCTCCTCCGTGACGACGCACAGCACGCCGACCGCGAGGATCACCGCGCCGCCCAGCACGATCTCGCGTCCCGATCCCCACCGGGACAGCGCGTACACCAGCACGAGCACGACCGCGCCGGTGTACAGGCCGACGGGCTCGCGCGGTGCGGCGACGAGCGAGGCCACCGGAAGCAGCATCACCGAGCCGAACGCCAGCGTCACCATCGCCAGCGGGCGGGTCCGGCGCCACAGGGGCAGCAGGCACAGCCATGCGGCGACCACCACCGCCACCGGCCGCCACACGACGTTCTCGCGCAGGGTGGCCTCCAGCGCCACACCGGCAAGGCCCGCGGCGAGCAGCGCCCAGTCCCGCCGCACCCGGGCGGGTGCGTCGGGCGGCCGGGGTTCGGTCCACAGGGTTCGCAGGTCGTCTCGGAGCACGGTTCTCAGCCTAGGGACCGCGGCGTGCCGCGCATCGGCCGAAAGGACGGGTCGTCACTCCGCCCCGGGGCCGACGGATCCGCGGCCCGCGGGCCGATGCCGCGGAGCGCCGTGGCGAGGAGCCTCGACACCGGCGGCCGTACAAGGACGGCCGACGAGGTGGTTGGAGGACCCGATGCTCTCGAAAGCCCTGTTGCGCCTGGGCGCAAGCGCCGCCCGCCATCCCTGGCGGGTGATCGCGGCATGGCTGATCGCCGCCACGCTCGCCGTCCTCGCCGCCGTCGCCTTCGGCGGGCGGACCGCGGACTCGATGACCGCTCCGGGACTGGACTCCCGACGGGCTGCGGAACTGATCGAGCGGGCCGGCACCGGCCAGGAGGGGATGACCGCCCAAGTGGTCGTCACCCCCCTCGACGGCGCTGTGACGTTCTTCGAACACGACAGCGCGCGCACCGCTCTCACGCGGCTGCAGGCCGAGGTGAAGCGGCTGCCGCACGTGCTCGGCACGAGCGACCCGGCGGGGGCGCTCGCCGCAGGCGGGGACACCGCCGTGCGCGGCGGCCTCGTTTCGGCCGACGGGCGGATCGCAGTCGTCCGGGTGCAGTACCCCGACCAGAGCCGGCTGTCGGCCGAAGACCTCGACGCCCTCGTCGATCTCGGCGACCGGCTGCGCGCCGAGCTGCCGCTGCGCATCGAGATGGGCGGGAACCTCTTCTACGCCTTCTCCGACCCCGACGGCGGCGCAAGCGAGCTGATCGGCCTCCTCGCCGCAGCCGCGATCCTTTTCCTGGCGTTCGGTTCGCTCGTCGCCGCCGCGCTGCCGATCGGCATGGCGGTCTTCGGGCTGACCGTCGGGGTCGCCACGATGACGGTACTGGCGGGGTTCACGGACGTCCCCACCTTCGCACCGGTCCTGGGCAGCATGGTCGGGCTCGGAGTGGGCATCGACTACGCGCTGTTCGTGCTCGCCAGGCACCGGGAGTACCTCGCGCGCGGGCTCGATCCCCACGAGGCGGCCGGACGAGCGGTGGCCACGGCGGGGCGGCCGGTGGTCTTCGCCGGCGGAACCGTCGTCGTGTCGATCCTCGGCCTGGCGGTCGCGAACGTGCCGTTCATGACGGTGGGCGGGCTCGCCGTATCGATCGTCGTCCTGACCATGGTGCTCGCGTCGGTGACGCTGCTGCCGGCCTTCCTCGGCGCCGCCGGCCCGCGCCTGGCCCGGGCCGGCCGGATCGGCCGGGCTCTGCAGACCGGGAAGCCGGGCCGACTCGCACGGCAGCGGGACACGGTGGCGGGCGCCGCTCCCGCCGCCGGGTGGCGTCGCTGGATCGGGCACGTCAGCCGGCACCCGGTGCTGTACGCGATCGGCGCGGCGGGGCTGCTGCTGACCGCGACGCTGCCCGTGCTCGGCCTGCGCGTCGGCCTGCCCGACGACGGCTCACTGCCCCACAGCCGTACCGAGCGCCGGGCCTACGACCTCGTCGCCGAGGGGTTCGGCCCGGGCACCAACGGTCCCCTCGTCATCGCCGCGGACCCCGCCGGTGATCCGGGAGTGCTGGACCGACTCGTCGCAACGGTCGCGGCGGATCCGGGCATCGCATCCGTCGCGCCGACGCACATCGATCGGGCCACAGGCATCGCGACCCTCGTGGTGTTCCCGACCACCAGCCCTCAGGACAAGGCCACGGCCGACACCATCGCCCGGCTGCGCACCGGCGTGCTGCCCACGGCGATCGGGCACGGCCCGGCCAGGGCCCACGTCGGCGGCGCCGCCGCAAGCCTGTCCGATGTGGGCCAACGCACCAGCCAACGCCTGCCGGTGATCGTCGCCGCCGTGCTGGCGATGTCGTTCCTGCTGCTGATGCTGGTCTTCCGCTCGATACTCGTACCGCTGAAGGCGGTACTGCTGAATCTGCTGAGCATCGGCGCGGCCTACGGCATCATGGTCGCGGTCTTCCAGTGGGGCTGGGGAGGCGCACTCATCGGGCTGGAAGCGACGGTTCCGATCGTGTCGTTCATCCCGACGTTCCTCTTCGCCATCCTGTTCGGCCTGTCGATGGACTACGAGGTGTTCCTCCTCTCCCGCGTACGCGAGGAGTACCTGCGCACCGGCGACAACGGCACGGCGATCGTTGAGGGCATCTCGGGCACCGCCCGGATCATCACCTCGGCCGCCCTCATCATGGTGGCGGTCTTCCTGTCCTTCGCCGTCGCCGAGGACCCCTCCACCAAAATGTTCGGGCTCGGCCTGGCCACCGCGATCTTCATCGACGCCACGGTCGTACGCATGGTGCTGGTACCGGCGACCATGACACTCCTCGGCCGGACCAACTGGTGGCTGCCGAAGTGGCTGGACCGGATGCTTCCCCGCGGCCCGGTCGGCACCGACGACACCGACGCGGAATCCACGGGTGAGGCCCCGCGTCCACGGCTGGTTGACCGTTGACTCAACTGCTGCCCGCCCTTGGCGTCCGCACCTCAGCGCGTCACCCAGGGGCATATCGAGTCGTGCTCATCGGGTGGTCCTGGTGAGGTCCTTGATCCAGATCACTGCGGGCTGTCCAAAATTGATCACGACTCGATACGCACCCTAGGTCGATTGCCCGATCCCCCCGCCCCTCCTTAGAACGCACGCTGGCCCGATGAGCGGTGGGGGAACGGTACGGGTCCTGCGGGACCGCAATGCGGGGCTCTATCTGTCCGGGGTGGTGGTCTCGGGCTTCGGGACGACCGCGATGTGGCTGGTCGCCGGGGTCTGGGTGAAATCGCTGACCGGCTCGGACACCCTCGCGGCGCTGACCGTGTTCGCCCTGTGGGCGCCGGTGCTCGCCGGGCCCGCGCTGGGGGCGCTCGCCGACCGGCTGCCCCGCCGGCCGCTGCTGGTCGGCGTCGGCCTGCTGATGGCCGCGCTGCTGCCCGTCCTGCTCCTGCTCGACTCCGCGGACCGGGTGTGGCTGCTGTTCGCCGTCCTCCTCGTGTACGGGGTCTGCGGCGCCCTCCACGACGCGGCGGAGGCGGCCCTGGTGCCGCAGGCCGTCGACGTCCGGCTCCTCGGGGACTTCAACGGGCTGCGGCTGACGGCCAACGAGGGCATGAAGCTCCTCGCGCCGCCGGTGGGCGCGGCCCTGTTCGCCCGGTTCGGCGGGGCGTCGGTGGCTCTGCTCGACGCGGTGACGTTCGCCCTGGCCGCGGGAATCTTCGCGCTCCTGCGGGTCCGCGGGGAGCCGCGGGGGCGGACCGCGGACACGGGCACGCGCGGCTGCACGGTCACGCGCGGCTTCCCCCGGGTGCGGGAGGGGGCGCGGCAGCTGTGGGGATCACCCGTGCTGCGGCCGCTGGTGGCGGGCGGCGCCGCCGTGATGCTCCTGGCCGGTCTGAACGGCGCGGTGATCTACGCCGTCGCCGACGACGTGCTGGGGCACGCTCCCACCTACGTGGGGGTGTTGTACGCGGTGCAGGGCGCGGGCTCGGTCCTCACCGGGCTCGCGGCGGGCCCGCTGCTGCGGCGGATGCCCGAGCGGCTGTTCGCGGCCGCGGGCACGGCCCTGTTCGCGCTGGGAGTCGCGGGCCGGGCGCTGCCCTACGACGCGGTGGCGCTGGTGTGCAGTGCGGTGATCGGGGCGGGGCTGCCGTGCGTGCTGATCGCCGCGCTGACGGCGGTGCAGCGCGAGGTCCCGAACGCGGCGCTGGGCCGCGCGGCGGCCACGGCCAACACCCTGATCTTCGTACCGAACGCGCTGGCCCTGGCGCTGGGGGCCGCCCTGGTGGCCTTCGTGGACGTACGGGTGCTGCTGCCGGTGCTGACGGTCGCTGGACTGACGGTGGCGCTGCTCCTCGCGGCCCGGGCCGGGGCCGGCGCCGCGGCCGTGACCGGGGCGCGGGCCGGGCGGGGGTGACGGTACGGGCCGCCGTGGGGGTGGCCGTAGGGCGTGGCCGTTCGGGGGATGGGCCACGCCCTACGGCGGCGGGCTCAGGCTCCCGGCCCGGCCCACAGGCCGTCCGCCGTGAGCCCGAGCAGGTCGATCGCGTTGCCGCGCACGATGCGGTCCACCACGTCCGGCGACAGGTGGCCCATCTGCGCCTCGCCGACCTCGCGGGACTTGGGCCAGGTCGAGTCGGAGTGCGGGTAGTCCGTCTCGTAGAGGACGTTGGCGACGCCGATCGAGTCGAGGTTCTTCAGACCGAAGGCGTCGTCGAAGAAGCAGCCGAAGACGTGCTCGGCGAAGAGCTCCGACGGCGGGCGCAGCACCTTGTCCGCGACCCCGCCCCAGCCGCGGTTCTCCTCCCAGACCACGTTCGCGCGCTCGAGGATGTACGGGATCCAGCCGATCTGACCCTCCGCGTACATGATCTTCAGGTTGGGGAAGCGCTCGAACTTGCCGCTCATCAGCCAGTCGACCATCGAGAAGCAGCAGTTGGCGAAGGTGATGGTGGAGCCCACCGCCGGCGGTGCGTCCGCCGAGGTGGACGGCATGCGGGAGGAGGAGCCGATGTGCATGGCGATGACCGTGCCGGTCTCGTTGCACGCCTCCAGGAAGGGGTCCCACTCGTCCGTGTGAATGGAGGGCAGGCCCAGGTGCGGGGGTATCTCGGAGAAGGCGACCGCGCGCACACCGCGCGCGGCGTTGCGGCGGACCTCGGCGGCGGCCAGGCGGGCGTCCCAGAGCGGGATCAGGGTGAGGGGGATCAGCCGGCCGCGGGCGTCCGGGCCGCACCACTCCTCCACCATCCAGTCGTTGTAGGCCCGAACGCCGAGGAGCCCCAGCTCGCGGTCCTTGGCCTCGGTGAAGGTCTGGCCGCAGAAGCGGGGAAAGGTCGGGAAGCAGAGGGCCGACTGGACGTGGTTGACGTCCATGTCCGCGAGGCGGTCGGGAACCGAGAAGGACCCCGGGCGCATCTGCTCGTAGGTGATGACTTCCAGTTTGATCTCGTCGCGGTCGTACCCGACAGCCGTGTCGAGCCGGGTGAGCGGCCGGTGCAGATCCTCGTACACCCACCAGTCGCCGATCGGGCCGTCGTCGCCCTTCGCCCCCATGACGGGGGCGAACTTGCCGCCGAGGAAGGTCATTTCCTTCAACGGGGCGCGGACGACGCGGGGGCCGATGTCGTGGTACTTGGACGGGAGCCGGTCCCGCCAGACGTGGGGGGGCTCAACCGTGTGGTCGTCCACCGAGATGATCTTCGGGAAGGTCTCCATGGCTCATACGGTAGCGCTGATCTGACGAACCGTCAGCTAGTTGGCCGGTGATCGGTCAAGGACGGGCTGACGTCCACGCGCGAGACAGGGCAGACTGACCACTACACCGAACGGAAGGCAGGGGGACGACAGATGGACGGCGTACCGGCCATCCCGAGCCCGCGGAAACACCCCGGGGCCCCTACGGCTGCCCCCGCGCCCCGCTCCGGGACAGGTACGGCCGGAACCGGTGCAGACACGGCGGCGGCGGGCAAGGCAGGGCCGACCGGGAGCGCCACGGGCACGACCGGCGCGGGCAGGTCCGGCACGGGCACAGCCGGCACGGGCAGGTCCGGCGCGGACACGACCCGCACGGACACGACCCGCACAGCCACGGCCACGACCCGCACGGGCACGACCGGCACGGGCACAGCCGCCACGGGCATGCCCCGCACGGGCTCGGCCGGCCCCGGCAGAGCCGGCACGGGCGACGCCCTCGCCGAGTCCGGGCCGCGGGCGGCGGGCTCCGCCGCGGCCACCGCCGCGGCTCCCGCAGGCGCCCGCGCCGGAGCGACCGCCACCACCGCAGACGCCGTGGGCACCGGCGCGGGCAGCGGCCCCGGCGAGTCGCGTTTCGCCGTCCTCGGCCCCGTCCGCGCCTGGCGCGGCGCCGAGGTCCTGCCCTCCGGCACCCCCCAGCAGCGCGCCCTGCTCGCCGTACTCCTGCTGCGCGACGGCCGCACCGCCACCGCGCCCGAGCTCATCGACGCCATCTGGGGCGAGGACCCGCCGCAGCAGGCCCTCGCCACGATCCGTACGTACGCCTCCCGCCTGCGCAAGGTCGTCGCCCCCGGGCTGCTCGTCACCGAGTCCGGCGGCTACGCCATCCGGCTGCGCTCCGCCGCCACCCTCGACCTCGGCGTAGCCCGCAGCCTCGCCGCCGACGCCGAGACGGCCCGCGCCGCCGGTGACCGCGCCCTCGCCCGTACGCTCCTCGCCCGCGCCCTCGACCTCTGGGAGGGCGAACCCCTCGCCGGGGTCCCCGGCCCGCATGCCGAGACCGAGCGCATCCGGCTCGCCGAATGGCGCCTCCAGCTGCTGGAGACCCGCCTCGACCTCGACCTGGAGGTCGGCCAGCACGCCGAGGCCGTCTCCGAGCTCACCGCCCTCACCGCCGCCCACCCGCTGCGCGAACGCCTGCGCGAGCTGCTGATGCTCGCCCTCTACCGCAGCGGCCGGCAGGCCGAGGCCCTCGCCGTCTACGCCGACACCCGCCGCCTCCTCGCCGACGAGCTCGGCGTGGACCCGCGCCCCGAACTGGCCGCGCTCCAGCAGCGCATCCTGAACGCCGACGCCGATCTCGCCCGCGCGGAGGACCCGGCCCCGGCCGCCGCGACCGTTCACGTGAGGCCCGCCCAATTGCCTGCGACCGTCCCCGACTTCACCGGCCGCTCCAGCTTCGTCGCCGAGCTCGGCGCCATCCTCGGCGGCGGCGCCCAGGACCAGGTCATGGCCGTCTCCGCGCTCGCCGGCATCGGCGGCGTCGGCAAGACCACCCTCGCCGTCCACGTGGCCCACGCCGCCCGCCCGCTCTTCCCCGACGGCCAGCTCTACGTCGACCTCCAGGGCACCGAGGCCCGCCCCGCCGAACCGGAGGCCGTCCTCGGCTCCTTCCTGCGCGCCCTCGGGACCCCCGACACGGCCATCCCCGACTCCTCCGCCGAGCGGGCCGCGCTCTACCGCTCCACCCTCGACGGCCGCCGCGTCCTGGTCCTCCTCGACAACGCCCGCGACGCCGCCCAGGTCCGCCCGCTGCTGCCGGGCACCGCCGGCTGCGCCGCCCTCGTCACGAGCCGGGTCCGCATGGCGGGCCTCGCCGGGGCCCATCTCGTCGACCTCGACGTGATGAGCCCCGAGGAGGCCCTCCAGCTGTTCACCCGCATCGTCGGCGACGAGCGGGTGCGCGCCGAACGCCAGGCCGCCCTCGACGTCGTCGGCGCCTGCGGCTTCCTGCCGCTCGCCATCCGCATCGCCGCCTCCCGGCTCGCCGCGCGCCGCACCTGGACCGTCTCCGTCCTGGCCGCCAAGCTCGCAGACGAACGCCGCCGCCTCGACGAGCTCCAGGCCGGCGACCTCGCCGTCAAGGCCACCTTCGAGCTGGGCTACGGCCAGCTGGAGCCCGCCCAGCAGCGCGCGTTCCGCCTCCTCGGCCTCGCCGACGGCCCCGACATCTCGCTGTCCGCGGCAGCCGCCGTACTGGACCTGCCCGAGTACGACACCGAGGACCTCCTCGAAGCCTTGGTCGACTGCTCCCTGCTCGAATCCGCCGCCCCCGGCCGCTACCGCTTCCACGACCTCGTACGGCTCTACGCGCGTGCCTGCGCCGAGCGCGACGAGCAGCCGCCGAGCGGGCGCGAGGCGGTCCTGGACCGGCTGCTGGACTTCTACCTGGCCACCGCCTCCGGGGTCTACGCCCTGGAACGCCCCGGCGACCGGCTGCCCGCGCATCTGTCCGACACCCACTACCCCGGGCTGGTCTTCGCCGAACCGCGGGCCGCCCTGGACTGGCTGTACGCCGAGGCCGACCCGCTGCTGGCGTGCGTACGGCAGGCCGCCGCGCGGGGCGGCGAGACGCTGGTCCTGCGCCGGGCCGTGGACCTGCTGTGGGCGGCGAAGGACCTGGCGGAGTCGGGGGCCAACTCCCGGCAGTACGAGTCGGCCGCAGTCGCCCTGCGCGATGCGGGCCAGGCCGCCAAGGACCCGTACGCCGAGGGCCGCGCCCGCACCACCCTCACCAACGTCCACCTGGTCGCGGGCCGCTTCGCCGAGGCCGACGACGAGGCCGCCCGGGCCACCGTGCTCGCCCGCGAGGCCGGCGACCCGCTGCCCATGTGCTGGGCGCCCAACGACCGCGGGATCATCGCGCTCTACGAGGGCCGGCACGCGGACGGCGAGCGCTACCTGCTGGAGGCCATCGAGTGCTTCCGCGCCGACGGCAACAACGTCGGCGAGGCCAGCGCCCTGTGCAACCTCTCCCGCATCCACGTGGAACTGGGCCGCCTGCCCAGCGCCATAGACCTCGCCCAGCAGGGCATCGCCATCTACGACCGGATGGGGCTCAGCCTGCGGCTGGCCAACGGCCGTTACGCGCTGGGCATCGCCCTCACCCAGGCCGGACGGCTCGGCGAGGCCCTCGCGCAGCTCGCCGAGGCGCTGTCGCTGTTCCACGAGAACCGCCAGCCGCTGTGGGAGGGCGTGACCCACTTCCGCCTCGCCGAGGCTCATCTGGCGGCGCGCCGGCCCACGCTGGCCGCCTCGCACGCCGAGCAGGCCATCGCGCTGCGCGGCATCGGCGGCGAGTGGCGGCGGGCGACGGTGCTGACGGTGCTCGGCAAGGCGCTGCGGCGGCTGGGGCAGACGGACCGGGCACGGGCCTGCTGGCGGGACGCGGAGACCGTGTTCAAGCAGCTGAGGTCGACCGAACTGGGCGAGGTACAGGCCCTGCTGGCGGCGGAGATCGCGGCCTGAGCTGCGGGGACGCCGGTTGAACGCGGCGTTCATCGTTCGTTTATCGCCGTCCGACACGATAAGTGCATCGACCCGGCGCGTCGGGGGGCGCTCGGGCCGGTTGGTGGACTACCCGTTCGGCGGTCATCGGGGGAATCGCCGAACGGGCCCAGCCCTACCCACCCATCAGGAGAACCGATGACGACGAACGAGAACCTCAAGCCGCTCGACAACCACGCCTCGGGCGTCGAGATCGAGACTCTGGACAACCACGCCTCGGGCATCGAGATCAAGCCGCTCGAGAAGGAGCCGGCTCCGGCCGGCGGCACCACCACCACGGACGAAGAGATCCAGACGCTGGACAACCACGCGTCCGGCCCGCGTCCGTAGCACGCGCACGACGTACGGGGGGGCTCCACGGGGGACCACGGGGGGGGGATCCACGGGGGGACAACGGGGGGCAACGGGGGAACGGCGGTCGCGGTGGCCCGGAGGGGGAGCCACCGCGACCGCCGCACGCGTGCGCCCGGTCCCCGGAGTCCGGCGGCGGCATAGTCTGGGGGTGTGTTCTCCTCCCACGGGCCGAGCGTCCGCGAACTGGCAGTGCAGGGCCTCTCCTCGGTGGAGCGGGGCTACGACCTCCTCGCGCCGAAGTTCGACCACACCCCCTTCCGCACCCCGGACCGGATGCTCGATGCCGTCGAGGAGACCCTCGCCCAGGTGGAGGGCGGTTTCGACGCCGGCCTGGACGTGTGCTGCGGCACGGGCGCGGGGATCGACATGCTGCGCCGCCTGTGCCGCGACCGGATCACCGGGGTGGACCTGAGCGCGGGCATGCTCGCGGAGGCCGGGCGCGCGCACGCGGACGATGACCGCGTGGACTTCGTACGGGCCGACGCGCGGACCCTGCCGCCGGCCCTCGCGCAGACCTACGACCTGGCGGTCAGCTTCGGCGCCTTCGGCCACTTCCTCCCCGCGGAGCGCCCCGCGCTCTTCTCGGGCATCCACGCCGCCCTGCGCGAGGGCGGCGTCCTCGCCTTCCCGATCGGCGCCCCGCTCCCGCTCGGCTCAACGTTGTGGTGGGCGACGACGGGCTTCGACGCGGCGATGCGGGTGCGCAACGCGCTCTGGCGTCCCCCCTTCGTCATGTACTACCGCACCTTCCCCCTGGGCCCGGTCCGCGAGGACCTCCGAGCGGCCGGCTTCACGGTGGAGACCGTCCCGCTGGAGCACTTCGGACGGCAGTCCGACGGCGCCCCGCGCTGGCGGCTGGTCCTGGCCCGCCGCACCTGAGGCTCCGCGTCCGCCGGGAGGCTCGGCGGAACGGCTGCGTCACCATCGGGACACCGGGCACAATCCGTGAGGAACCGTCAGGGAGCCTGCGCACCAACCTCACTCCATGGAGCAGCCGGTGTCGTCACAGGAAATGCTCATCACGCTCACTCCGCAGCAGGCGACCTACGGTGTGATCCTCCCCGTGGAGCTGCCGACCGGCACGGTCCGCCTGCGCATACCGTCCTGCCGGCACGGCGATCTCGTCCGGGTCCGCGTCGGCGGCGAGGAGGTCCTGCTGCGCATCCATGTGACCGGGGCGGGCGCTGCCTGGATCGCGGGGGCCGGCGGAATCACGCCGCCGGCCGCGGCCGCGGCCACGTCCGCGTTCCCGGCCGGGACGGGTGCGACGCAGCCCGCGCCGGCTGCGCGGCCCCCGCAGACGGGCGGCGGCCGCGGCGGCCTGGTGGCGCTCGGCGTCGCCGCGGCGCTGGTCCTCGGCTTCTTCCTGCTGAGCGACGGCGACGACGACGGCCGTGACGGCAAGGCCTCCGCCGAGGCCACGCCCACCTGGTCGTCGTCCTGGACTCCCTCGCCCTCCCCCTACGGATCCCCCGACGACTCCCCCTCGTCCGGGTCGTCGGCCCCCGGCGCAGCCGCAACCCCGTACAGCCCCGAGGCGATCGCCGAGCCGAGCCCCGAGCCCAGCCCGTTCGACCGGGGCACCTGCCTCAACGGACAGCTGCCGGACTCGACGACGCCGCGCAGCGTCAGTGGCGTCTCGGAGGTGCCCTGCTCCGCGTCCGACGCGCACTACCGGGTGATCGAGAGCATCCCCGGCACCGCGGACCTGTACAGCTGCAACGACAACCCCGAGACCCAGTACGCCTTCTCCTACCGCTACATGCGCGGCTCCACCGTCCTCAACCAGTACGTGTACTGCCTGGTCGGCATCGGCTCGTACGCCCGCTGAGCCGGGGCCGGCGCCGCGGCGGGCCGCCCGGGCTCAGTGGACGCGCAGTTCGCGTTTGAGGATCTTGCCGCTCGCGTTGCGGGGGAGTTCCGTCACGAACTCCACGGCGCGCGGGACCTTGTAGTTGGCCATCTCACGGCGGGACCAGGCGATCAGGTCGTCGGCGGTCAGGGTGGAGCCGGGGCGGCGGACCGCGTAGGCCTTGCCGACCTCGCCCAGGCGCGGGTCCGGGATGCCGATCACCGCGACGTCCGCGATGTCCGGGTGGAGGCCGAGGAGTTGCTCGATCTCGGCGGGGTAGGCGTTGAAGCCGCCGACGATGAACATGTCCTTGATCCGGTCGGTGATGCGCAGGTTGCCGTCCCCGTCCAGGACCCCCACGTCACCGGTGTGCAGCCAGCCGTCCGGGGTGATCGCCCGGGCGGTCTCCTCGGGGTCCTCGAAGTAGCCCTGCATGACGTGGTAGCCGCGGACCACGATCTCGCCCGGCTGCCCGGCCGGCTGCGGACGCCCGTCCGCGTCCCGGATCTCCACCTCCGTGTCCGGGACGGCCCGGCCGGAGGTCGAGGCGATGGTCTCCGCGGGGTCGCCCCGGCGGCACATGGTGACGATCCCGCTGGACTCCGAGAGCCCGTACGCCGTGAGGACGACTCCGATGTGCAGCTCGCCGCGCAGCCGCTCGACGAGCCGGAGCGGGACGACGGCCGCGCCGGTGACGACCAGGCGCAGGGCGGACAGGTCGTGGTGGCCGCGTTGCGGGTGGTCGAGGAGCGACTGGTGGAGGGTGGGCGGCCCGGGGAGTACGGAGATCCGCTCGGCGGCGACGTTGGCGAGGACGGTGTCCACGTTGAACACGGGCTGCGGGACCATCGTGGCCCCGCGCATCAGGCAGGCGAGGATCCCGGCCTTGTAGCCGAAGGTGTGGAAGAAGGGGTTCACGATCAGATAGCGGTCGCCCTCGCGCAGTCCGGCGAGCTCGCTCCACACGTCGTAGCAGCGCAGGGACTGGGCGTGGGTGATGACGGCGCCCTTGGGGCTGCCGGTGGTGCCGGAGGTGAAGATGATGTCGGAGGGGTCCTCGGGGCGGATGGCCCCGGCGCGCTCGCGGACCGCCGCGGCCGGTACGCCGTCCCCGCCCGCGAGGAAGTCCTTCCAGGTGCGGAAGGAGTCGGGGGCGTCGTCGGAGAGGACGACGACCTGTTCCAGGTGCGGAAGTCCCGGCAGTGGGCCGGCCCCCGGGCCCTCGGCGGCCGCGCGGCGCAGGGAGGCGACGTAGGAGGTGCCGAGGAAGGTGCCGGTGACGAAGAGCAGCCGGGCCCGGCTGCGCTGCAGGACGTACGCGGCCTCCGCGCCCTTGAAACGGGTGTTGAGGGGGACGAGCACCGCGCCCGCGGAGACGGCACCGAGGGCGGAGACGATCCACTCCAGGGTGTTGGGGGCCCAGACGGCGACCCGGTCACCGGGCTCGATGCCGGCGGCGAGGCAGGCGGCGGCGGCCCGCTCGACGCGTTCGCCGAGCTGCGTGTAACTGATCCGGGCGCGGCCGTCGACGACGGCCTCCCGCTCGGCGTACTGTGCCGCTGCCGCCCGGACGAGCCCGGCGATGCTGCCCCAGCGGAGATCCCCGCGGAGGTCTCCGCGCTGGTCCCCGCGCAGGTCTCCGCCTACGTTCTCGCGCCCGTGGTCGACCATGCGTGCCACCTTCCCGCAGACCCAGTAGCTGACTATCCGTCAGATTAGCTGTAGCCTTCGCGGCTGTCAGTACTGGCGCACCCCGGAGGTGGCGATGGCGGCAACGCTCAAGGACGCGACGGCGATAGTCGGCATCGGGCAGACCGCCTTTGCCAAACAACTGCCCCAGTCCGAAAAGGAGTTGGCCTGCCGGGCCATCCTGGCTGCCCTCGCCGACGCCGGCATCGAGCCGTCCGAGGTCGACGCCTTCGCCTCCTACACCATGGAGGAGACCGACGAGGTCGAGGTCGCCAAGGCCATCGGCGCCGGCGACGTCACCTTCTTCTCCAAGATCGGCTACGGCGGCGGCGGTTCCTGCGCCACCGTCGGCCACCTCGCCTCCGCCGTCGCCACCGGTCAGGCCACCGTCGGCGTCGCCTGGCGCTCCCGCAAGCGCGGCTCGGGCCCCCGCCCCTGGAAGAACACCGCCGTCCAGCTGCCCACCCCCGGCCAGTGGACCAGACCCTTCGGCCTGCTGCGCCCCGCCGACGAGATCGGCATGCTCGCCCGCCGCTACATGCACGAGTACGGCGCCACCCGCGACCACCTCTTCAACGTCGCCATGGCCTGCCGAAACCGGGCCAACGCCAACCCGGCGGCGATGATGTACGAGCGCCCGCTGACCCGCGAGATGTACATGACCTCCCGCATGATCAGCGACCCGCTCTGCCTCTTCGACAACTGCCTGGAGACCGACGGGGCACTGGCCTGCGTGATCGTCTCCGCCGAGCGCGCCCGCGACTGCCGCCACAAGCCCGTCTACGTGCACTCCGTCGCCCAGGGCCTGCCCGCCCAGCACCACGGCATGGTCAACTACTGGAACGACGACCCCCTGTCCGGCCCCGCCTGGACCGCCGCCCGCCACCTGTGGAAGCAGGCCGACTTCGGGCCCCAGGACGTGGACGTCGCCCAGATCTACGACGCCTTCACCCCGCTGATCCCGCTCTCGCTGGAGGGCTACGGCTTCTGCGGACGCGGCGAGGGCGCCGCCTTCACCGAGGGAGGCGCCCTGGAGATGGGCGGCCGGCTCCCCCTGAACACCGGGGGCGGCGGCCTGTCCGAGGCGTACGTGCACGGCTTCAACCTGATCAACGAGGGCGTCAAGCAGCTGCGCGGCGTCTCCACCTCCCAGGTGCCCGACGCCGCGACCTGCCTGGTGACCGCCGGCGAGGGCGTACCGACGTCCGCGATCCTGCTGAGGAGCTGACCCCGATGACCACCGCACCCGAAGCCGCCGCCGAGGCCGCGGCCGAGCTGCTCCTGCCCGTCCCCGACGAGGACGGCGCCCCCTTCTGGGAGTACGCCGCCCGCGGCGAGCTCCGCGTCCAGGCCTGCGCCGCCTGCGGCCGGCTGCGCTTCCCGCCCCGCCCCTGCTGCCCGCACTGCCGGTCCTTCGACAGCGAGTGGCGCCGGATGAGCGGCCGCGGCCGCATCTGGTCCTACGTACGGCCGCACCCGCCGCTGCTTCCCGCGTACGCCGCCCAGGCCCCGTACAACGTGATCCTCGTGGAGCTCGCCGACGCCCCGCACATCCGGCTCGCCGGAAACCTGGTGACCTCGGCCGACGCCCCGCTCGACTCGGTGGACCCGGCCCGGCTGCGCATCGGCGCCCGCGTCCAGGTCGTCTTCACCGAGACGGGCGGCATGGCCGTGCCCCGCTGGATCCTGGAGAAGTCATGACCGTCCGGGTGGAACGGGACAAGGCGACCGGGGTCGCGGTCGTCACCCTCGACCGGGAACACCGCCACAACGCCATCGACCTGGCGACCGCAGCAGAACTGAGCGCGGTGTGGCGGGAGTTCCGGTTCGCCGACGAGGTACGGGCGGTGGTGCTGACGGGCGCCGGACCGGCCGCCTTCTGCACCGGCATCGACCGCGGCGTGGACGTGCCGCAGCCCGCCTCGCCGTACTCGGCGGACGACCCGCTGATCGCCATCGGCCCCAAGGCGGGCGACCTGTGGAAGCCGGTCGTCGCCGCCGTCAACGGCATGGCCTGCGGCGGGGCCTTCTACCTGCTGGGCGAGGCGGAGTTCCTGATCGCCTCCGAGACCGCGACCTTCTTCGACCCGCACACCACCTACGGGATGGTCAGCGCCTACGAGGCCGTCTACATGGCGCAGCGCATGCCCTTCGGCGAGGCCGCCCGGATGTCCCTCATGGGCACCGCCGAACGGCTCTCCGCGCACCGGGCCCACGAGATCGGCCTCGTCTCGGAACTGGCCGCGCCCGAGGGGCTGCTCCCGGCGGCCCTACGGGCGGCGGAGACCCTGGCCGGCTTCCCGACGGAGGCCGTGCAGGGCACCGTACGGGCCCTGTGGTCGGCGAAGCAGGCGTCGCTCCAGCAGGCCCTGGCGCAGGCCCCGGCGCTGATCGCGCTGGGGAACCTGGCGCCGCAGCGGCAGGCGGAGCTCTTCGGCGCGCGGCGGCCCGGTACGGAGTTCAGGCTGCGCTGACGGGCCCGGCGGCGGGCCTCAGGATTCGCGCGGCCGGTCGAGCCGGCACGTCTTGACCTCGGTCGCGCGCGCGGGCTCCTTGAGCGGAACGCTGATCACGCGGCTCTCGCGCGCGCCCAGGGTCTCCTTGACGACGGTCGACTCGACGGTGGCGCCGTTCGCGCCCTCCCGGTGCAGGTTCACCACGAAGGTCGCCCTGCGGTCCACGTTCGAGGTGAGCCTGACCGTGGTGACCGGCGAGCTGCCGACGCAGGTGACCACGACCGCCGTGGCCGGGGAACCGGTCGCACTCGCCGAGGGCGACGCGGTGGCCGTGCTCCTGCTGCCGTTGCCCTTCTTCTTGCTCTTGGAGCTGGAGCACCCGCCACCGCTGCTGCCGCTCTTGCTCTTGCTCTTTCCGCTGCTGCCGCTGCTGCTGCTCCCGCCGTGCGACGAGAAACCGGTCAGTGCGAACACGACCGCCACCAGCACCGCGGTAAACCTGATACGACGCCCAGCCACCATGGCCCGAAACCTCTCCCCCGTGGACAACGGCGGGTCACGCTACCAGGCACCGCGCACGCCGTCAGGGCTCCTGGCGTGCGGGCCGCAGGGGCCGGGCGTAGCGTCGGGACCGAGACCCCTGCACCGGAGGGCCGGGCATGATCCGCAACGCACTCGGCTCCCTGATGGGTCTGATCGGAGCGGCGGCCGCCGTCTGGAGCCCCTTCCGTGCCTGGTACGACGGCCGTCTCGGACGCGACTACCGCGTCCAGGAGCTCTTCACCGCGACCGGGATCACCGATCACCGGGCCACCCTGCTGGGCTCGATCCTGCTCCCGTACCTCTTCGCCGCCGTCCTCACCCTGTGCGCGGTCCTGCTCCGCTCGCGGCTGCTCATGGCGCTGGCCGGGATCATCGTCCTCGGCTTCAGCATCCTGTGGACGGTCCGCCAGGGCCAGGCCGCCGGGAGCCTCACCGTCGGCGGCGACGGCCGGGGCCTCGGTGACGGCCTCGCGAACGCCTTCGGCGCGGGCGCCCTGATCCTCCTGGGCGCAGCGGTCATGCGCGGCCGCCCCACCCACCGCCCCCACCCGCTCCCCCCGCCCACACCCCCGACGGCACCGGACGCCTACGGTTCGTAGCCCGGACATGGCGGCGGCCCCGGCCCCCGGGAGGGGGCGGGGCCGACCGGCCGGGCAGGCGGGTGGGAATCAGGCAGCGCTGACGACGCCGGAGGCCGCGATCTCGACCTTGCCCTTGGGGGCGCCGGACTGGGAGCCCAGGGCCTCGATCTGGTCCACGAGCGCCTGGCCCTCGACGACCTCGCCGAAGACGACGTGCTTGCCGTCGAGCCACGAGGTGACGACGGTGGTGACGAAGAACTGCGAGCCGTTGGTGTTGCGGCCGGCGTTCGCCATCGACAGCAGGTACGGGCGGTCGTGCTTCAGCTGGAAGTTCTCGTCCTCGAACTTCTCGCCGTAGATGCTCTTGCCACCGGTGCCGTTGTGGTTGGTGAAGTCACCGCCCTGCAGCATGAACTGGGGGATGACGCGGTGGAAGCCCGAGCCGGCGTAGCCGTAGCCGTTCTGGCCGGTGCACAGCTCGCGGAAGTTGCGCGCCGTCTTCGGGACGACCTCGTCGAAGAGGGCGAAGACGATGCGGCCGGCGGGGGCGCCGTTGATGTTGATGTCGAAGTAGACGTTGTCGCTCATGGGGTCCATCCTGTCACTCCCGGTGCGGTGCGCTGTCCGGCGGGGCCGCAGCCCCGCCTCCGCGCAGGTCAACCGCTCGTACGGGTGCCCGTGCCCTTGGCCGCGTCCAGGGCGTACACGCAGCGGTCCTTGCTGCATGCGTAGACCACGCCCGCCTCCGCCACCGGGGAGCCCGTGATCTCGCCGCCCGTGGCCAGCTTCCAGCGCAGCTGGCCGCCCGCCGCGTCCAGGGTGTACAGGCAGTGGTCGGCCGACCCGAAGTGCACGCGGCCGTCCGCGACCGCCGGCAGGCCGGTGATCTCGCCGCCCGCAGCGAACCGCCACTTCGGGGTGCCGGTGACCGCGTCGAGCGTGTACAGCGCACTGCCCGCGCCCAGGTGGACGTTGCCGTTCGCGACCACCACCGGGTCCGAGGACTGCCGTGCCTCCGTCGCGATCCGCCAGCGGTCCTGCCCGGTGGCCGCGTCGAGGGCGTAGACGGTGCCCAGGTAGTCGACGAGGTAGACCCCGCCGCCCGTGATGGCCGCGCCCGGCGCGAACGCCGGGGGTGCCAGGAAGACCGCGGGCGCCTCGAAGTGCCAGCGGACCCGGCCCGAGGCCCTGTCCACCGACAGGACGCGGGTACCGGCCGCGATGTAGACATTGCCGTCCGGAGCCGGAGTGACCCTGACGGGCACGTTCCCGCAGGAGGCCGCGTCCCCGATCGGGTAGGACCAGGACTCCCGGCCGCTGCGCGCGTCCAGGGCCCGCAGCCGGGCGTCCTGCCACACGTACACCGTGCCGTCGTGGAGGACCGGAGCGGCCTCCAGCGTCTCGAAGTCGCTCTGCGCGCCGGTCAGCTCCCACAGCTTGTGGCCGCTCGAACCCTCCCGGCCCTGTACGCCGCCCCCGCGCGTGGCGGTGACGACCGTGCCGCGCTCGGCGCGCACCGCGTACACCCACGCGTCGGTGGACAGCCGCCACCGCTCGGAGCCGTCACCGGCGTCCAGCGCGTAGAGGGACGGGCCGTCGGAGGCGTGGATCCGGCCGTCGGCGACCGCCATGGACCAGGCGACGTCGCGGGTCTTGAACTGGCGGCGGCCGCTCGCCACGTCCAGCGCGTGGACCTCGAAGGAGGTCACGTAGAGCAGGTTCCCGGCGACCGTCGGGGTGCCCCAGACCTCGTTGGACATGCGGAAGCGCCACGGCCGCCAGCGGCCGCTGTCCGGGGCCGGCCCGGGACCCGGTACGGAGCCCGGTACGGGCTGCACGGCCGAGGGGGTGGCCACCGACCCGCCGGGCGGGCGGATCCAGCCGGTCGCCGAGTCCGAGGCGGCGGCGGAGGCGTGCGCTGCCGGGGCCGCGGCGCTCGCACGCGGCCCGGGCCCGATCGGCACCGGAGAGCCGCCCAGGCGCACCGGCTCGCCCGAGGGCACCGGCGACATCGGCGGGTGGTGCGGGCGCTGCGGGACGGCCTGGCCGGTGCGCGGGTCCACCCACGAGTCGGCCCCGCGCGGACGGCGGTGCGTGGCGGCCTCGGAGGCCGCTCCCCGGCCGGCGGAGCGCGGGCCGGGCGCCGGCACCACGGGGGCGGGCGGCGTACGGTGCCCCGCGCGCCGGGCCTCGATCATCGCGACGGCCCGGGCGGGCAGCCACGCCGAGGCGGTCCCGCTGTCGTCACCGCCGTCGAACAGGTGCGGGGCGAGCTGCGCCTGCAGGTCGGCCGGGGTCGGCCGGAGCGTGGCGTCCATCTGCATGCAGGAGTCGATCAGCGGCCGCAGCTCGGCGGGCAGGCCCTCCAGGTTGGGGCCCTCGCGCAGCAGCATGAAGACCGTCTCCACCGGGTTCGCCCCGTGGTAGGGCGGGTGCCCGGTGGCGGCGAAGACGAGGGTGGAGCCGAGCGAGAAGATGTCGCTGGCGCCCTTGACGCTGCGCGAGTCCTTAGCCTGCTCGGGCGACATGTAGGCCGGGGTGCCGACGGCGACGTTCGTCATGGTCAGGCGGGTGTTGGACACCCCGCTCGCGATACCGAAGTCGATCACGCGCGGGCCGTCCTCGACGACGAGCACGTTGGACGGCTTCAGGTCGCGGTGGACCAGACCGGCGCCGTGGATGGACTGCAGGGCCTCGGCGATCCCGGCCGCGAGCCACCGTACGGCCTGGGCCGGCATGGGCCCGCACTCGTTGACGATCTCCTCCAGGGAGGGCGCCGGGACGTACGCGGTCGCCAGCCACGGCACGGCGGCCCGCGGATCGGCGTCGACCACGGCCGCGGTGTAGAAACCGGAAACCGCCCGGGCCGCCTCCACCTCGCGCGTGAATCGGACGCGGAAGAGCTGGTCCTCGGCGAGCTCGGTGCGCACCGTCTTGATCGCGACCCGCCGTCCGGACGCGGACCGCGCGAGATAGACCAGCCCCATGCCGCCGGCGCCGAGCCGTCCCAGCACCTCGAAGGGGCCGATCCGTCTCGGGTCGTGCTGCGTCAGCTGCTCCACCACTCGCCTCCACACCCATCCCCGTACGGGCCACTCACCGGGCCCGCTTCCACCGGCACGGGGCCCTGCCCCGTGCAGCGTCTCACCCCGGGCGCCGCCCGGGTCGAGCAACCCCGATTCTGTCAGGCCCGGACCCGGTCCGGCCCCGGCACGTCGAGCAGCGCGGTGTGATCTGCCCGGCGATCCCTCCGGGCGCCCTACGCGTCGGGCTGCGTGCGGGGTTCCGAGAGCAGCCCGAAGACCGCCCCCTGATTGTCGGCGACGACAGCGATCCGCCCGTAGGGGGTGTCGAAGGGGTCGGCGGTGACCCGGCCCCCGAGCCGCTGCACCGTGATGACCGACTGGTCGCAGTCCGGTACGGCGAAGTAGGCGAGGAAGTGCGCGGGCATGATCTCGGGGAAGGCGTCGGTGATCAGGCTGCGGCCCAGGACGGCGGTGTCCGTGCCGGGCGCCGCCCCGGGCGGGGACCAGATGCGGTACTCGACGCCGGCGTCGTCCTGGTCCTGCGGCACGTAGCCGAAAACCTTGGCGTAGAAGACGTCGACGGCGTCGCGGGCCCGTGTGTAGACCTCGCTCCAGCAGTACGTGTACGGCTCCTGCTGGGCCTCGAAGCCGTGGTGGGTGCCGGGCTGCCACAGGCCGAAGACGGCTCCGCCGGGGTCGGCGGCCATCGCGGCGGTGCCGTACGGGCCGACCGGCATCGGGTCCATGACCATCTGGCCGCCGGCGGCGCGGATGCGCTGCGCGCAGGCGTAGGCATCGGTGGTGTAGAGGTAGATCCCCCAGACGGTGGGCATGCGGCCGTCGGGCTTGGGGGCGAGGGCGGCGACGTTGCGGCCGCGGCTGTAGGCCTGGGTGTAGTGGCCGTACTCGGCGCCCGCACTGCCGGCGAAGGTCCACCCGAAGAGCTCACCGTAGAACCGCTTGCCCGCCTCGACGTCCGGAAGCGAGGCGTCCACCCAGCAGGGTGCGCCTTCCACGAATGCGGCCATGGGCCCGTTTCCTTCCGTTGTGCGGGGGTGTGTACCCTCCCACCTCTCCCAGCCATGATCTGCCCGAAAACTTGTCCACAGCCTGTTGATAAGACTATTCGGGGGAAACCTTGCGGAACCGGGCGACACGCCCGGGGCGGCGATGGGGGCGCGCAGGACCCGATTTCCGGCCGGAATGCGCCCCCTCGGCCGGCCGGGAGCGCCTTCCGCCCAGGCCAGGGACCCCGTAACCCCATTTGCAGGCGGCCGAATAGCGCGCCGATCACCCCTCGGTAAGCTGACGGCATGACAGGACAAGTACGCACCGTCGACGGGCGTGTCGCCGGCCGGCGCGGCCAGGCGACGCGGCAGAAGCTGCTCGACTGCCTCGGCGAGATGCTCAGCTCCTCGCCGTACCGCGACGTCAAAGTGATCGACGTCGCCCGCAAGGCCGGTACCTCCCCCGCGACCTTCTACCAGTACTTCCCGGACGTCGAGGGCGCCGTCCTGGAGATCGCCGAACAAATGGCCACCGAGGGCGCGCAGTTGACGTCGCTCGTCGAGGGCCGGACCTGGGTCGGCAAGTCAGGTTGGGCCGCCGCCGAGGAACTCGTCGAGGGTTTCCTGGAGTTCTGGCGCCGCAACGACGCGATCCTGCGGGTCGTCGACCTCGGTGCGGCCGAGGGCGACAAGCGCTTCTACAAGATCCGCATGAAGATCCTGAACTCGGTCACCAACTCCCTCACGGAATCGATGAAGGAGCTCCAGGCCAAGGGCAAGGTCGACAAGGACATCAGCCCCGCGGCGATGGCCGGTTCGCTGGTCGCGATGCTGGCCGCGGTCGCCTCGCACCAGAAGGGCTTCCAGACCTGGGGCGTCAAGCAGGCCGAGCTCAAGCCGAACCTGGCGCTGCTCGTCCACCTCGGCATCACGGGCAAGAAGCCGACGAAGTAGCGGCGGACCCCCGGACGTCCTCCAGGGGCCCGCCGTCCACGCCAACCACTGCGATCACTCCGATCACGCCTGCGTTCACGCCGATCGCACCTGCGATCACGCCTGAGGCCGCGCCTCGCCCGAGGTCACGCCTCGCCCGAGGTCGTGCCTCGCCCGAGGCCACGCCTGAGGTCACACCTGAGGTCACACCTGAGGTCACACCTGAGGTCACGCCTGCGATCAGCGACGCTCCAGGCGGAACAACCGGATCTCGCGCTCGATGCGCGCCTGGTACGTCGCATACGGCGGCCAGAACCTCAGCACCGCCTGCCACGCCTCCGCGCGTTCCTCACCCGCCAGCAGCCGGGCCCGGACGGGGATGTCCCGGCCGTGCCAACTCACGTCCGCGTCCGGGTGCTTGAGCAAGTTCCCGGTCCATGCCGGGTGCCCGGGCCGGCCGAAGTTCGAGCCGATCAGGATCCACGTCGTACCGCCGTCCTCCGGCATGCAGGCGAGCGGGGTGGTGCGCGGTTCACCGGTTTTGGCGCCCTTGGCGGTGAGGATCACGCCCGGCAGCATCTGGGCGCTGAGGATGACCTTGCCGCGGGTCAGTTTGTGCACCGCCCTGTCCATGGCGGGGATGAAGTGCGGCGCGATCTTGGCGAAGAGCATGGTCGAGGAGACCTTCTGCATGAGCTTGACGCCGGGAGCCATCAGACGGCCACCTTCTCGGACGCGGGCGGGAACGGGGGCGGGGGTGTCGGTGTGGGTGTGGGCGTGGTGGAGGCGGATGCCGCGCCCGGGTCCGCCGTCGCGTCCGCCGTCGCGTTCGCGTGCACGGTCGGGGCGGGGTGTCTCGGCGGCGGGGCGGCCGCGGCCGGGTCCGTGAACAGGCCCGCGCGGTCGGCGGCGTGCGCCCGCAGCCGGTGGACCGGGCCGAACAGCAGCTCGTCGGCCGCCGCCCGCTTGAAGTAGAGGTGCGCGTCGTGCTCCCAGGTGAAGCCGATGCCGCCGTGCAGCTGGATCGCCTCCCCCGCGGTCACCCGGAGGGCCTCCAGCGCCTGGGCGAGCGCGAGGCCACCCTGGTCCGGGTCCCAGGCGGCGTAGTAGGCCGCCGAGCGGGCCGCCTGCACCTGGACGTACAGGTCGGCGAGCCGGTGCTTGACCGCCTGGAAGGACCCGATCGCCCGGCCGAACTGCTCGCGCTGGCGTACGTACTCGACCGTGCGGGCGAGTGCCCGGCCCGCCGCCCCGACCGCCTCGGCGGCCAGTACGGCGGAGGCGGTACGCCCGGTCGCGGCGAGGGCGGCCGGCACATCGGCCCCTTCGTCGCCGAGCAGCTCCGCCGGAACGTCCCTCAGCTGGATCCTGGCCTGCGGCCGGGTCTCGTCGAGGACGGCCTGCCGGGTCCGTACGAGGCCGGGCGCGTCCTCCCGTACGAGGAACAGCAGCGTGCGGCTGCGCGCGAAGCCACCGGTGTGCGCGGCGACCAGAAGCAGCCCGGCGCTGTGCCCGTCGAGCACCTGCGCGGCCTCCCCGTACAGTCGCCAACCGCCTCCGGCGGCGTCGGCGCGGGCCTGGACCCCGCCCGCGCGGCCACCGCCGGCCCACCGCCCGGAGGCGTCCTCGCCGGTCAGCGCGAGGGCGGTGGCCAGCGCCGGGCCGCTGACGGCAAGGGCGGCGGTCAGCGCCCCCGTCGCGAGCGGCGGAAGCAGCGCGGAGCGCTGGGCGGCGGTACCGAGAGCGGTGATCAGCGGAACGCACAGCGCGGCGGTGGCCAGCAGCGGCGAGGGCAGCAGCGCCCGGCCGGTCTCCTCGCAGGCGAGCGCCAGGTCGGCGGGGGTGCAGCCGACGCCGCCGTACTCCTCGGCGATGGCGATGCCCGGCAGCCCGAGCTGCCGGGCGAGCTGTTGCCAGAGCTCGCGGTCGTGTCCGGCGGTGGTGCGGACTGCGGCCTTGACCTCGTCGGGGCCGCAGCGTTTGCCGAGGATCTCGCGCAGGGTACGGCGTATCTCGTCCTGCTCCGCGGTGAAGGCGGCATCCATCGTCGGGCTCCTCCCGGGGGCACCTCCCGGCGGCGGCCGGGAGGGATCTGACGGGCCGTCATGTTAGGCCCGGCGGGGACAGATGCACAGGGGGCGGCGGGGGTGGGTTGCGAGGAGGGGTCTAGCATCTGACGCAGCGTCAGATATACCGTTCCTTCATGCCTGGACTCACATCTGGACCCACGTCCCGCCCCCGCCGGAGGGTCGCGGTGGTCGGCGTCGCCCTCTCGGACTGCGGCCGGGTCGACGGCCCCACCCCCTACGCCCTGCACGCGCAGGCCGCCCGGCGGGCCCTGGCCGACTCCGGCCTGGACCGCTCGGTCATCGGCGGCTTCGCCTCGGCCGGCCTCGGCACGCTGGCACCGGTGGAGGTCGCCGAGTACCTGGGCCTGCGCCCCACGTGGGTCGACTCCACCTCGGTGGGCGGCTCGACCTGGGAGGTCATGACCGCCCACGCGGCGGACGCCATCGCCGCCGGGCACACCAACGCCGTGCTCCTGGTCTACGGATCCACCGCCCGGGCGGACATCAAGGCCCGGCGGCGCACCTCGAACCTCTCCTTCGGAGCACGGGGACCGCTGCAGTTCGAGGTCCCGTACGGCCACACGCTGATCTCCAAGTACGCCATGGCCGCCCGCCGCCACATGCACGAGTACGGAACGACGCTGGAACAGCTCGCCTCGGTGGCCGTACAGGCCCGCGCGAACGCCGCCACGAACCCGGACGCGATGTTCCGCGACCCGATCACCGTCGAGGACGTGCTCGGCGGCGACATGATCGCCGACCCCTTCACCAAACTGCACTGCTGCATCCGCTCGGACGGCGGCTGCGCGGTGCTCCTGGCGGCGGAGGACTACGTACCGGACACCGCCAAGGCCCCCGTCTGGATCCTGGGGGCGGGCACGTCCGTCTCCCACACCACCATGTCGGAGTGGGAGGACTTCACGGTGTCCCCGGCGGCCGTCTCGGGCCGCATCGCCTTCGAACGCGCCGGCCTCACC
This sequence comes from Streptomyces avidinii, assembly GCF_045161815.1. Taxonomy (NCBI): domain Bacteria; kingdom Bacillati; phylum Actinomycetota; class Actinomycetes; order Kitasatosporales; family Streptomycetaceae; genus Streptomyces; species Streptomyces avidinii. The sequence continues at coordinate 5,036,577 of NZ_CP108863.1, read as the reverse complement.
CCCGCCGACGTGGACCTCGCGGAGATCTACGACGCCTTCACCTACATGACCCTGGTGACTCTGGAGGACCTCGGCTTCTGCGCCAAGGGTGAGGGCGGGGCCTTCGTGGAGAAGGGCCGCCTGCTGCGTGACGGGGAACTCCCGGTCAACACCGACGGCGGCGGCCTCTCGGCCTGCCACCCCGGTATGCGCGGCCTGTTCCTGCTGGTCGAGGCCGTCCGCCAACTCCGCGGCGAGGCGGGCCCGGGCCAGGTCACCAAACCCGGCGGCCGCCTCCCGGAGGTCGCCCTCGCCTCGGGCACGGGCGGCTGGTTCTGCTCGTCGGGGACGGTACTGCTGGGGCGGGGGTGAGGGGACATGCCCGTGCGGGGGGGGAGGGCGGGGGGGGTCTGGGGGTCGCGGGGCCGGGGGGCGGGGGGCCTACTTCCCCTCGGCGAGGGTGTGGGCGACGAGCGCGTTGGCGTGCCCGTGCCCGAGGCCGTGCTCCGTCTTGAGCCAGGAGACGAGCTCCATGTGCTTGGTCAGCGGCGAGGAGCGAATGAGGTCCTGCCACTCCCCGATCGGACGCCCGTACTTCTTCTCGATCGAGGGGAAGTAGCTGGCGGGTCCCTTGGCTGTCTCGGCCATGGTGCGTCTCCTCCGTGGGGTGCGGGTGCGGGGTGGGTGCGGGGTGGTGTCTCGTTCCGTAGGTATGACTGCGGCGGGGGCGGAAACTCATCGGCCCTGGGGAAGCTTCTTCGGGGGGACGAGGCGGGGGCCGGGCGGGCGGTGTCGGTGACGTTCGGGGCGGCTCCGGTGGGCGGGGTCCACGGGGGCGGCAGTCAGAGTGGACCCCGTCCCCCGAAGCCGCCCCCGCGCGAATCCGAACCGCCACCCCCCACCCCCCTCGCCCCCGCCCCCCGCCCTGCTGTTCCATGAGCCTCATGACCAGCGATGCCAGTGGAACCGGCCAGGCCGGTGGAGCCGCCCCCGACGACTTTCGCGCCACCCTGCACTCCCTGCGCGTGTGGGACTCGCCGCTTCCCGGGTTCGACCCCGGGGCCGCGCCCCGTGAGCCGTTGGCGCTGTTCCGGGAGTGGTTCGTGCATGCCGCCCGGGCGGGGCAGCCCGAACCGCACACCATGACTCTGGCGACGGTGGACGGGGACGGGCGGCCCGATGTGCGGACGTTGATGCTGCACGATGCCGACGCGCGCGGCTGGCACTTCGCCTCGCACGCCACCAGCGCCAAGGGCGTGCAGCTGGCCGCGCGGCCGGAGGCGGCGCTCGGCTTCTACTGGCCCTCCGTGGGCCGCCAGGTCCGCGTCCGGGGTCGGGTCACCGTCTGCGGGCCCGAGGAGAGCCGGGCGGACCTGGCGGTCCGCTCGCGGGGTGCGCTCGCCGCCGCGCTCACGGGCCGGCAGAGTGAGGTGCTCGGCTCCTTGGAGGAGCTGGCGCGGGTCTCGGCGGCGGCCTGGGAGCGGGCCGGAGCCGAGCCGGACGCGCCGGCTCCGACCTGGACGCGGTACGTGCTGGACCCCGCCGAGGTGGAGTTCTTCCAGGGGGACGCCGCGCGCCGGCACATCCGCCTGCGGTACTCCCGTACTCCCGGCGGGCCCTGGGACCGCGAGCTGCTCTGGCCCTGATCCCTCAGTCCGGCGGCGCGGCCCGGAAGACCGCCACCCACACCCCGTCCGCCGCCTCGCGGAAGGTGACCGTCAGCGGCATGCCGATGCGCAGGTCCGCCGCCTCGCAGTCCACCACTTCGGTCATCATCCGCGGGCCCTCGGCCAGGTCGACGACGGCCGCCGTGTACGGGACGCGCGTACCGAACGGCGGTAGGTCGTTGCGGTGGATCACCGACCAGGTGTAGAGGGTCGCCCGGCCGCTCGCCGTCTCCCACGTGACGCGGTCCTCGCCCGCCCAGCAGAACGGGCAGAACTCGCGCGGGTAGTGGTGCGCCCGCCCGCAGTCGGCGCAGCGCCGCAGCAGCAGCCGGCCCTCGGCGGCGGCGTCCCAGTAGGGGCGGGTGAAGTCGTCCGCCTCGGGGAGGTCGTAACGCACGGCGCCGGTCACAGGAACAGTCCGATCGCCGCGTCGAGGGACCAGGTCTGCCAGGACATCGCGAGGAGCGCGACGAGCGAGATGAGCGCCATCATCGCGTTCTGTCCCTGCTCGGCCCAGTCGTGGATCATCAGCACGAGGTAGAGCAGGTTCAGCAGGAGGCCGCCGATCAGGGCGACCGGGGTCAGGAGGCCGAGCACCAGGCCCAGCCCGAGTGCGAGTTCCGCGTAGACGACGATGTACGCCATCGCCTTAGGCCGTGGTGCGACGACCAGTTCGAAGCCGCCCTTGACGAAGGTCCAGCGGTGTTTGCCGGCGACGTCGGCGGCCCAGGCGATGCCGGTGCCGCGTTCGAACCAGCCCTTCTTGTCCTTGTGCCGCCAGCTCTCCAGCCACCACAGGCCGAGGCCTATCCGGAGCACGGCGAGCCATTCGGCCCCACTGAGCCAGATGGTCTGCATCGGCAGCCCCCACCCCTCTCGCGATCGACGCGTACGCTCTATCTGACGGTACGTCAGTTGAGCGGATCCGGAGCGTTCCCGCAAGGCCCCCGGCCGGCCGCGGATCCACGAGCCCCGCGGGCACCGCGCACGCCCGTGATCGATCCGCAATCGATTCCCCGCCCGACCGAGACCCATCAACCCAGCGTGGCGATACGATCACACCTCATGCCCGGAGACCCCACAGCACCCGACATGACCACCCAGCCCCGCCCCGTGTACGTCATCGGGGCCGGCCCCGGCGGCCTCGCCGCGGCCGCCGCGCTGCGCGCCCGCGGGGTCCGTGCGGTGGTCGTCGAGAAGTCCGACGAGGTCGGCTCGTCCTGGCGGCGGCACTACGACCGGCTGCGCCTGCACACCACCCGCCGCCTCTCCGCCCTCCCGGGCCTGGCCATGCCGCGCCGCTTCGGGCGCTGGGTCTCCCGCGACGACGTCGTGCGCTATCTGGAGAAGTACGCCGAGTTCCACGAGCTGGAGCTGGTCACCGGCGTGGAGGTGACCCGGATCGAGCGCGCCCCCGAGGGCGAGGACGGCTGGACCCTGCACGCCAGCGGCGGGCGGGAGCTGGCCGCCGCGGCCGTCGTCATCGCCACCGGGTACAACCACACGCCCGCGCTCCCCGACTGGCCGGGCCTGGACGGGTACGGGGGCCGGCTGCTGCACGCCCGCGAGTACCGCAACCCCCAGCCGTACGCGGGCCAGGACGTCCTCGTCGTCGGCGTCGGCAACACCGGCGCCGAGATCGCCGTCGACCTCGTCGAGGGCGGCGCGGCACGGGTGCGGCTCGCCGTGCGCACCGCGCCGCACATCATGCGCCGCTCCACCGCCGGCTGGCCGGCCCAGCGCAGCGGGATCCTCGTACGCCGGCTGCCGGCGCGGCTCGTGGACCGGCTGTCGGCGGTCGTCGCCAGGGCCTCCGTACCGGACCTGTCGGCGTACGGACTTCCGCGCCCCGCCACCGGCCTGTACAGCAGGGTGAAGCAGGGGTCGATACCGGTTCAGGACGTCGGTCTGATCGACGCGGTCCGCAGCGGCAGGGTGGAGCCGGTGGCCGCCGTCGAGGCCTTCGACGGCGCCGAGGTGCTGCTCGCGGACGGCTCGCGGATCACCCCGGACGCGGTGATCGCGGCGACCGGCTACCGCCGGGCGCTGGAGGGACTGGTCGGCCACCTGGGGGTGCTGGACGAGCGCGGCCGGCCCCTCACCCACGGCGCCCGCTCCCCCGAACAGGCCCGCGGCCTGTACTTCACGGGCTTCTCGAACCCCATCAGCGGCATGTTCCGGGAGATGGCCCTGGACGCGGAGAAGATCGCCAGGGCGGTAGCCCGCCGTGCGGCCTCCAAGGCCGACCGGTAGGCGGCTGAGGGCCGGGCCCGCCCCGGTCGCCGCGTCGGCCGAATCGCGCCCTGGACCGGTCCCGGCGGGATCTGTCACCGTTCACTTCACCACACCACCTCCACACCTTTCCTGCGCAGCCCTGTTCCTGACGGCACGTCAGTTCAGTAATCTGACTACACGTCAGTTATTGAGTTCCATCGAGGTTCATCGAGCAGGAGTGGGCGGCAACGATGCTTGGATCTACTCACGGCACCCTCACCACCGACTTCCGCGCACGTGTCGAGGCCTGCGGGGAGTCTCCCAGGACCGCCGTCCACTCGTCGGCGGCCCCCTCCGCCGACGACGCGGTCCCCCTCGACGTCAGCGGACGACCGCTGCACGCAGACGTCCCCGACCTGGACCGGTTCTTCCGACCCGAGTCCGTCGCCGTCATCGGCGCCTCCGACGCCGACGGCAAACCCAACACCGGAATCACCCGCCAGCTCATCGCCTGGGCGGAGCGCGTCGGCGCACGGCTCCACCCCGTGCACCCCACCCGCCCCACCGTCTTCGGGCTGACCTGCCACGCCTCCGTGGCCGACCTGCCCGAACAGGTGGACCTCGCCGTCCTCCTCGTCGCCGACCCGCTCCCCGTCATCGAGGAACTGGCCGAGACCAAGGTCAAGTTCGCCGTCGCCTTCGCCTCCGGCTTCGCGGAGACCGGGGACGCGGGCGCCGCCGCCCAGGAGCGGCTGGGCGCCGCCGTGCAGCGCTCGGGCCTGCGTCTGCTGGGCCCCAACACCAACCTCAACGCCTTCGAGAAGTTCCGCGAGGACCTCGACGGCCCCGCGATCGCCCTGATCACCCAGTCCGGCCACCAGGGCCGGCCCGTCTACACCCTCCAGGAGCTCGGCATCCGGCTCTCCCACTGGGCGCCGACCGGCAACGAGGCCGACCTGGAGACCGCCGACTTCATCTCCTACTTCGCCGAGCAGCCCGAGGTCGGGGCCATCGCCTGCTACGTCGAGGGCCTCAAGGACGGCCGGTCCTTCCTGCTCGCCGCCGACCGGGCCGCACGCAACGGGGTCCCGGTCGTCGCCGTCAAGGTCGGCCGCACCGAGACCGGCGCGCGCACGGCCGCCTCCCACACCGGGAAGCTGACCGGCGCCGACACCGTCGTGGACGCCGCCATGCGCCAGTTCGGCGTCATCCGCGTCGACGGGCTCGACGAGCTCCAGGACACCGCGGCCCTGCTCGCCCGCGCCCGCAGGCCCAAGGCCGACGGGGTCGTCGTCTACTCGATCTCCGGCGGCACCGGGGCCCACTTCTCCGACCTGGCCACGGAGGCGGGCCTGACCCTGCCCACGCTCACGCAGGCCAAGCAGGACGAGCTCCACCAGTGGATCCCCGCGTACCTGAACGTCGCCAACCCCGTCGACAACGGCGGCCACCCGGTCGGCGACTGGCGCGGCAGGAAGATCATCGACGCGATCCTCGCCGACCCCGAGGTGGGCGTCCTGATCTGCCCGATCACCGGGCCCTTCCCGCCCATGAGCGACAGGCTCGCGCAGGACCTGGTGGACGCGGCCGAGCAGAGCGACAAGCTGATCTGTGTGATCTGGGGCTCCCCCGTCGGCACCGAGGAGGCCTACCGCACCACCCTCCTCGGCTCCTCCCGCGTGGCCACCTTCCGCACCTTCGGCAACTGCATCACCGCCGTCCGCGCCTACCTCGGCCACCACCGCTTCACCGCCGGCTACCGCTCCCCCTTCGAGGACGCACCCCGCACGCCCTCGCCCTCGTACCGCAAGGCGCAGGCACTCATGCGGCCGTCGCAGCAGCTCAGCGAGCACGCGGCGAAGCAGCTCCTGCGCGCCTACGGCATACGGGTCCCCCGCGAGCAGCTGGTGACCAGCGCGGCGGCGGCGGTCCGCGCCGCCGGGCTCGTCGGCTATCCGGTGGTGATGAAGGCCTCGGGCCCGCAGCTGGGCCACAAGACGGAACTCGGCCTCGTGAAGATCGGCCTCACCTCGGCGAGCCAGATCCGCGACGCGTACCGGGAGCTGACCGACATCGCGCGCTACGAGAACGTGCCGCTCGACGGGATCCTGGTCTGCCAGATGGTGGAGCGGGGCGTGGAGATGGTCGTCGGCGTGACCCAGGACGACCTCTTCGGCCCCACCGTCACGGTCGGGCTGGGCGGGGTCCTGGTGGAGGTCCTGCACGACGCGGCGGTCCGCGTGCCGCCGTTCGGCGAGGACCAGGCGCGGGCGATGCTGAGGGAGCTGCGCGGGCATGCGCTGCTGGAGGGCGTACGGGGGGCTCCGCCGGCGGACGTGGACGCCCTGGTGGAGGTCGTGCTGCGGATCCAGCGGATGGCCCTGGAACTGGGCGACGAGCTGTCCGAGCTGGACATCAACCCCCTGATGGTCCTCCCCCGCGGTCAGGGGGCGGTGGCCCTGGACGCCCTCGCCATCTGCCGCTGACCGCCCAGTTCACCAGGGCTGCGCCCCCGGCCCCGTACGTGCGTTGCACGCCCGTGCGCTCGAACGCCGCGCGGCCGGATGTACCGGCCCCGCCGGCGTTCGAGGCCCGGGGGTCCGGGGGCGGGCCCCCGGCAACGGCGCCGCACCCACCCCCGAACCGGAGTTCACCATGACCCGCACACCCGAGGACGAAGTCCTCCACCGCATCGACAACGGCGTCGCCTGGATCACCCTCAACCGCCCCGAGGCGATGAACGCCGTCACCTGGGACCAGCGCGAGCGCGTCATCGCGCTGCTCGCCGAGGCCTCCGCCGACCCCGGCGTCCGGGCCGTCGTCGTCACCGCCACCGGCAAGGGCTTCTGCGCGGGCGCCGACCTGCGCGGCGGGAGCACCCCCGCGGGTGAGCGCGTCGCCGGCGACGTCGCCCGGATGATCCGCCTCGGCGCGCAGCGTCTGATCACCGCCGTGCTCGACTGCGAGAAGCCGGTCCTCGCCGCTGTCAACGGCACGGCCGCCGGTATCGGAGCGCACCTGGCCCTCGCCTGCGACCTCGTCATCGCCGCCGAACCGGCCCGCTTCATCGAGGTGTTCGTCCGCCGCGGGCTGGTCCCCGACGGCGGGGGCGCGTACCTGCTGCCGAGGCTCGTCGGCCCGCAGAAGGCCAAGGAGCTGATGTTCTTCGGCGACGCCGTTCCGGCCGTCGAGGCCGAGCGCCTGGGCCTGGTGAACCGGGTGGTTCCGGCCGAGGAGCTGGAGGCGACCGCCCGGGCGTGGGCCGAGCGCCTCGCGCAGGGGCCCACCCGGGCCCTCGCCATGACGAAGCAGCTGGTCAACGCCTCTCTGGACGGGGACCGGGCGGCCGCACTGGCCGCCGAGGCCACCGCTCAGGAGATCAACATGACCACGGCCGACGCGAACGAGGGCGTGGCCAGCTTCGTGGAGCGGCGCACGCCCAAGTACCTCGGCCGCTGAATCCCGAATCCGAATCCTGATTCCCGACCCGAATCCCGACCTGAATCCGTACTACATCTGCGGGTCGGGCTTGAGCAGTGCGAACACCGCTCCGGCCGGGTCGGCCAGCCACGCGATCCGCCCGACCTCCGGGAGGTCGGTGGCGGGCATGAGCACCGATCCGCCGTTCGCCCTGGCCACCGCGACGGTCGCGTCGACGTCCGCCGCCATGAAGTACGGCACCCAGCGCGCCCGCTCGCCCTCGCCCTCGCCCCTGAAGGGGGCGGCCCCGCCGAAGGAGGCGTCCTGCTGGTCCCCGTCGGCGGTGCTCAGCACCCGGTACGTCATCCCGGGGGCGGGCATCTCGGCGCTGCGCCACCCGAACAGTCCGGCGTAGAAGGCGATGTCGGCGACGGGGTCCGGTACGTGGAGCTCCGTCCACAGCAGGGCGTTCTCGGCGGACGTCAGCTGGAGTCCGCCGGTCTTGCCGGGCTGCCAGACGGCGAACTCGGCGCCCTGCGGGTCGGTGTACTGGGCCAGCCAGCCTTCGCCCATGACGTCCATGGGCTCCATCCGGACCGTGCCGCCGCCGTCACGGACGGCCGCGGTGGTGGCCTGGATGTCGGGGGTCATGAAGTGCTGCATCCAGGCGGGCGTCGCCCCCTCCTCGGTGAGCGGCCCGAGCGCGGCGACGGTCCTGCCCCCCACCTGGAAGAAGCCGTACCCGCCCGCCTCGGGCCCGGCGGAGGCGAACTCCCAGCCGAGGACGGCTCCGTAGAACGCGACGGCGGCGTCGGTGTCGGGGCTGCCGAGGTCGAGCCAGTTGGGTGATCCGGTGGTGAAGTCGGTGCCGAGCATGGGGTCCTCCCGGGGTACGGCGGCGGTACGAGGTCGCTGCCACGATGCCGAGCCTCCACCCGAGCCCGGGCGTACGGACCCACGGGGGCCGGGGGTTTCACCCGTACGGGGGTACGGACACCGGCCGCCCTCCCCCTCCCGTCCTGTCCGCGCCGCGATCCCCGCGGGTGGACCTCGCCCACCCCTTCACATCTGACGAACCGTCAGCTTCAATCGGGAGGGTGATGGGACATGCAGGGATGGCGGCCACCGTCGTCCGATACCTCAGGTCAGTCGGCTCCCCCACCTCCGCCCCGGCGCAGCGGGAACCCGAGTCCGTCGACGCCCTGCCGCGTCCCGATCTGAGGGCCGTCGGCGCGGACGAGCGCGCGCCGGTGTCCCCCGCCGAGTTCCGGGCCGTGCTCGGGAACTTCGCCAGCGGGGTCACCGTCATCACCGCGCCACCCGGCGAGGACGAGGAGGGTCCGGCCGGCTTCGCCTGCCAGTCCTTCGCCTCGCTCTCCCTCGACCCGCCCCTGGTCACCTTCATGGTGGCCCGCACGTCGACCACCTGGCCGCGGATCGCCCGCGCCGGGGTGTTCTGCGTCAACATCCTCGGGGCCGAACAGGGCGAGCTGTGCCGGTCCTTCGCCGTCAGCGGCGCCGACAAGTTCGCCGGGGTGACCCACACCCCCGCCCCCGTCACGGGATCACCGCAGCTCGACGCCGTGCCCGCCTGGATCGACTGCCGGATCCAGGCCGTGCACACCGGCGGGGACCACCTCATCGTCGTGGGCCGGGTCGTGGCCATGGGCGCGGCCGGCGAGGGCGAGCCGCTCCTCTTCCACAAGGGCCGCTTCGGCCGCCTCGCCGACTGACCCGGCGTACTGACCCGGCGTTCGAGGCGTAAGGGCAGTTGGGAAAGCAGGACACGAGGGTGGCCCCGGGGCCGGGCTCCGGGCCGGGCTCCGGGGCCACCCTCCCCGCGGGTCAGAAGGTGAGCACGCCGCGTGCCACCCGCCCGTGGTGGGCGTCGTCCACGGCCTTGGCGAAGTCCTCCACCGGGTAGACCTCCGTCACCAGCTCGTCCAGCAGCAGCCTGCCCTGCCGGTAGAGCTCGGCGTACAGGGCGATGTCGCGCTGCGGGCGCGAGGACCCGTACCGGCAGCCCATGATCGTCTTGTCCAGGTACATGGACGACACGAGGAACGACGCCTCCTCCCGGAAGCCGGGCACCCCGAGCAGGACCGCCTGCCCGTGCCGGTCGAGGAGGTCTATCGCCTGGCGGATCAGCTTGACGTTGCCCACGCACTCGAAGGCGTGGTCGGCGCCGGTCGGCAGGATCTCGCGGACGGCCGCCGAGGAGTCGGCGACGGCGGACGCGTCGATGAAGTGCGTGGCGCCGAACTGCCGGGCCACCGCCTCCTTCGCCGGGTTCGCGTCCACGGCCACGATCGTCGTGGCACCGGCGATCCTGGCCCCCTGAAGGACGTTGAGACCGATGCCGCCGGTGCCGATGACGACCACGCTCTCGCCCCGGTCCACGCGCGCCCGGTTGAGCACCGCCCCCACCCCCGTGAGGACCCCGCAGCCGATGAGCGCCGCCGAGGTCAGCGGGATGTCGGCCGGGATCCTCACCGCCTGCACGGCCTTGACGATCGTGCGCTCGGCGAAGGCGGAGTTGGAGGCGAACTGGAACAACGGCTCGCCGCCGCGCGAGAACGGCTGCCCCGGCATCCCGATCGCCTTGCGGCACATCGTCGGCCGGCCCCGGTCGCAGTCCGCGCACGCCCCGCAGTTGGCGAGGGTGGACAGCGCCACGTGATCGCCCGGCGCCACGTGCGTGACGCCCGGGCCCACCGCCTCCACGATGCCCGCGCCCTCGTGCCCCAGCACCACCGGCGGCGGGAACGGGATCGTCCCGTCGATCACCGACAGGTCGCTGTGGCACAGCCCGGCCGCCCCGATCGCGACCAGCACCTCCCCCGGCCCCGGATCGCGGATCTCCAGGTCGTCGACCACCCGGGCCTGCTTGCCGTCGAACACGACGCCTCTCACCTGGACTCCTTAGGCAGGCCGAGCACGCGCTCGGCGATGATGTTCCGCTGGATCTCGTCCGAGCCGCCGTAGATGGTGTCGGCACGGGTGAACAGGAACAGGCGCTGCTCCTCGTCGAGCCCGAGTTCGTACGGGAGCCCGGGCGCCCAGTGCGCCGGTCCGGCGGTGGCCGCCGCGCCGCGGACCGCCACCGCCAGCTCCCCGAGCCGCCGGTGCCAGCCACCCCACAGCAGCTTGGCCACGCTGGGCGCGCCCGGATCCCCCGCGGAGGCGAGGGTGCGCAGCGCGTTCCACCGCATCGTGCGCAGCTCGGCCCACTGGCGGACCAGCCGCTCCCGCAGTACGGGGTCCCCGGCGCCCGAGGCGTCCCGCGCCGCGTACGCGGCCAGGACGCGCTCCAGTTCCGCCGCGAAGCCGATCTGCTGGACCAGGGTCGAGACGCCGCGCTCCAGGGCGAGCAGGCCCATGGCGACGGTCCAGCCGTCGCCCTCGGCGCCGACGACCTCCGCCGCGACCGCCCCGTCGAAGAACACCTCGTTGAACTCGCTCGTGCCCGACATCTGCCGGATGGGCCGCACCTCGACGCGTCCGGGCTGGTCCATCCGTACGAGCAGGAACGACAGCCCCCGGTGACGGCGCGATCCGGGCTCGGTGCGGGCCAGGACGAAGCACCAGTCGGCGTCGCGGGCGAGCGAGGTCCAGATCTTCTGGCCGGTGACGCGGAACAGGCCGTCGGCCGCGTCCCGTACCGCGGCCGTACGGATCCCCGCGAGGTCGGATCCGGCGCCCGGCTCGCTGTAGCCCTGGCACCACAGCTCCTCACCGCGTGCGATGCCGGGCAGGAAGCGGCCCTGCTGCTCGGGCGTCCCGTGGGCGATGAGCGTCGGGGCGAGGAGGTTCTCGCCGATGTGGCCGACCCGGCCGGGGGCGCGCAGGGCCGCGTACTCCTCGGCCCACACCACTTGGCCGGTCAGCGACAGCCGGCGGTTGCCCCACCCGTCGGCCTCCCAGCCCTGCCCGATCCAGCCGCCCCGGCCCAGCTCGCGCTCCCATGCGCGCCGGGCCTCGACCCCCTCGTGCTCGCTGCCCGGTCCGCCGAGACCGACGGCCTGCGCGTACGGGCCCACGAGGTGCTCGGCCAGCCACGCCCGGGCACGCCCGCGCAGCTCCTCGTCCTCGGCCCCGAAGCTGAAGTCCACGCCGCTCCCCCTTGGTCCGATCCGGTCCGTCCGGGCCTACGCGTTGGGGCGGTCCTTGGCGGCCGCCGCCTTCGCCATGGCCTCCAGCTGCGCGAGCATCGGCATCGGGTCGGTGCCCACGGTGCCGGGGAGGAAGTCGGCGATCTTCTCCGGCGTCCAGGAGCCTTCGGCGTATCCGGCGCGCAGTTCGCGCGGCTGCGCCCAGACGGCGATCTTCGGGCCGGCGATCGTGTAGACCTGCCCGGTGATGTCCTCGGCCCTGGCCCGGTCGCTGAGCAGGTACGTGACGAGGGCCGCCACGTCCTCGGGCTCGCCGATCTCCTTGAGCTCCATGGGGACGTTCGCGGACATGCGGGTGCGGGCGACGGGCGCGACGGCGTTGGCCGTGACCCCGTACTTGGCCAGGCCCAGCGCGGCGGAGCGGACGAGCGAGATGATCCCGCCCTTGGCGGCGCTGTAGTTGGCCTGGGCGACGGAGCCCTGGTGGTTGCCGCTGGTGAAGCCGATCAGGGTGCCCGAGCCCTGCCTGCGCATGACGGCGGAGGCGGCGCGGAAGACGGTGAAGGTGCCCTTGAGGTGGGTGGCGATGACCGGGTCCCACTCCTCCTCGGACATGTTGAACAGCATCCGTTCGCGCAGGATGCCGGCCACGCACACGACGCCGTCGAGGCGGCCGTACCGCGTGAGGGCGGTGTCGACGAGGCGCTGGCCGCCCGCCATGGTGGAGATGTCGTCGGCGACGGCGACGGCCTCCCCGCCCGCGGCGACGATCTCCTTCACCACCGCCTCGGCGATCTCGCTGGTGGGCTCGGCGCCCTCGATCCCGACCCCGTAGTCGTTGACGACGACCTTGGCGCCCTCGGCGGCCGCGGCGAGTGCCACGGCCCGCCCGATGCCCCGGCCGGCGCCGGTGACGGCGACGGCCTTGCCTGCCAAGAAGTTCCCCACGTCCGGCCCCTTCCCGCGATTTCTGACGGACCGTTAGATTCTATGGGTAGTCGGATGCACCTGCACAAGCCCTCGTTGCCGTCGTTGCCGTATCCACGCAAGGAGCTGTCGACACCCATGACCCTGCCCGCCGAGTTCCACGACATCGCCAAGCGCGTCAACAACTGGGGACGGTGGGGCGCCGACGACGAGATCGGCACCCTGAACCTGATCACCGACGAGGTGGTGCGCGCCGCCGCGGCGGAGATCCGCACCGGCCGCCGCATCCCGCTCGCCCTCCCGCTCAAGGAGGACGGGGTCCAGGTCGGCATGATCCCCGGCCGGATCAACCCGCTGCACACGATGGTGCAGATCAACCAGGAGCTCTTCGGCCCCGGCACGGTGGCGTGCAGCGACGACGCCGTGAGCATGGGCCTCCAGGCCGGCACCCACTGGGACGCCCTCACCCACGTCTCGCACTCGGGGAAGATCTACAACGGCCGCCCGGCCGGCACCATCACGGCACACGGCCGCGCCGAGTTCAGCGGCATCGACAAAGCCGGCCACATCGTCTCGCGCGGGGTGCTCCTCGACGTCGCACGCGCGAAGGGGCTGGACCGGCTGCCGGGCGACCACGCGGTGACCCCCGGGGACCTGGCGGAGGCAGAGGAGTTCGGCGGGGTCACCGTCCGCGCCGGGGACATCGTCCTGGTGCGCACCGGCCAGATCCAGGTCTACCTGGCGGGCGACAAACACGGCTACGGCTTCCCCTCGCCCGGGCTGTCGGTCCGTACGCCCGAGTGGTTCCACGCGCGGGACGTGGCGGCGGTCGCGAACGACACCCTGACCTTCGAGATCTTCCCGCCGGAGACAGAGAACCTGTGGCTGCCGGTGCACGCCCTCGACCTGGTCGAGATGGGCATGCACCAGGGCCAGAACTGGAACCTCGAAAAGTTGTCCACAGCCTGTGCAGAAGAAAACCGGTACGCCTTCCTCCTCTCGGCGATGCCGGAACCGTTCGTCGGCGGCACCGGAACTCCCGTGGCTCCGGTGGCCGTTCTCTGAAACCGGCAGGGCGGGCGGCGCCGGGCCCCACGACCCTGGCCACGCACGAGCCGTACCCGGTGGAACCATGAGGTGGACATGACGCGTCACCGTACGCGCGTCACACCCCGTCCCCACCACCTTCCCCGCAGGAGAAGCACGCATGACCAACCCGTACCAGGTACCGCCGCCACCTGCCCCCGGGCGCCGCTCGGGCAGCAACGTCGTCGCCGTCATCGTCCTCGTCGTGGTCATCATCGGCGGCTACTTCGTCATGCAGTCGGTCAACAAGGACGACAGCAAGCCGACGGCGTCCCCCTCGGCGTCCCCCTCCGCCAAGCCCACGGCCAAGGACCCCGGATCCCCCGAGTCCTCCTCCGACACCTCCAGCGCGTGGAAGGTCGGCGACTGCGGCGGACCCGACCCGGCCAAGGCCCCCGACGGCTACAAGCGGACGGGCTGCTCCGACTCCGGGGCCACCTTCAAGGCCATCGACATCAAGGAGGCCAGCATCCTCCCGGGCGCGATCCAGTGCCCGCCCGGCACGGACCTGATGATCGACGTGAGCATCTCCTACAACGGCGGCAAGTCGAGCGGCATCCCCACCAACACCGTCTGCGGCCGCAACCTGTCGGGCGACCACCCCGGCGACGCGGGCGCCGGTGGCGGCCAGCTGGTGAAGGGCGACTGCGTGACCTCTCAGGCCAAGGAGGTCGCCTGCGGCGGCTCGGGGGCCCAGAAGGTCCTCGGCCTCGTCAAGTCGAAGTCCGAGTGCCCCTCCGGCACCACGGACCCGATCGAGCTGACCATGGCCATCGGCCGCCCGTACGACGTGATCTGCACCGACGGCTAGAAGCCGTCCGCCCGCTGCCCCGGCACGACGCCCGGGACAGCGGGCGGCCGTGGCCGCCGAAAAGCGCGTGCCCCCGCATCCGCGAGAGCGCAGACTCACCCCATGGCAGACATGCGGGCGTTCCGGGAAGCGGTCGACGACTGGGCGGCCGGCGGTACCGGCGAGGCCGCGCGCGAGCTCGCCGCCCGGCTGAACGTACGGACGGCGGTGCTGCTGGAGGGCCCCAGCGACCTCGCGGCCGTCGAGGTGCTCGCCGAACGCCGCGGCCGCGACCTCCCCGCCGAGGGCGTGTGCCTCGTATCGATGGGCGGCGCCATGAGCGTCGCCCGCTACACCGACCTCCTCGGGCCGCCCGGCCTCGGCCTGCGCCTGACAGGACTGTCCGACGAGAACGAACAGCCCTTCTACGACCGCGCCCTGGACCGGGCCGGGGCGCCCCGCGAGGGCTTCTTCGTGTGCGTGGCGGACCTGGAGGACGAACTCATCCGCGCCTTGGGCACCACCCGGATCGAGGACATCCTGCGCTCCGAGGGCGAGCTCCGCTCCTGGCAGACCTTCGTACGCCAGCCCGCCCAGCGCGGCCGGCCCCGGCAGCGGCAGCTGCGGCGTTTCCTGGGCACGACGAAGGGTCGCAAGATCCGCTACGGCCGCCTCCTCGCCGAGGCCCTCGCCCCCGAAGAGGTACCGGCCCCGCTCGACGATCTCCTCGCGAGCCTGTGAACCGCGCCGGCTTCAGCCGGTCTCCTTGACGCACGTCCGGTCCTTCGCCGGCAGTCTGCCGGTGGCCAGGTACCTGTTGACCTGCTCGTCCACGCAGGCGTTGGCGTAACTCCCGTAGAGGGCATGCCGGTTGGCGCCCTCCAGGGTGATCAGCCTGGAGCTCGGCAGCAGCCGGCGCAGCTCGACGCTGCCCTTGTACGTGGTGCGCGGATCACCCGTGGCGGCCACGATCAGCGCGGACGCGTCACGCCGCACCCGGGTGGGCTCCTCGCGCGGCCGGTCCCAGAAGGCGCACGGGTTGATGTTGTGGGTCAGCGGGCCGAACAGGGGATGCGCGGCGCGGCTGCGCTCGATGTCCCGCCAGTACTGCTCGGGATCGCGCGCGGCGGCCACGTCCCCGCAGATGATCGCGGACTGCGCGCCCGTGGGCTCGCCCTCTCCGCGCAGCGCGTAGCGGAGCTCACCGGCGATCCCCTCGGGCAGCGTGGTGGGCGCCCCACCGGCGGCCTTGACCAGTACGGACAGCAGCTCGCCGAAGGACGCCCGCGCGGGCTCGGTGTCGTCCGCGATGCCCGAGAAGAGCAGGAGCGGCACCTGGCTGTCGTCGATCCGGAAGGCATCGGCGCCCGAACCGATGGTCAGCGGGCCGCGCGCGGATGCCGCGACGACGCGGTCGACGGAGGCGAGCACCTCGGCGCGGGTGCGGCCGAGGCCGTACACGCCGTGGCGCTCCGCGGCCCAGACCGCCCAGTCGGCAAGCGCCTTCTCGTTCTCACGCTCGGCGCCCTCCAGCAGCCGGGGGCGGTAGTCGCCCGGGTCGATCGCCCCGTCGAGCACCATCCGGTCGTGGCGGCCGGGGAACATCTGGGTGTAGACCGTGCCCAGGTAGGTGCCGTACGAGTAGCCCAGGTAGGAGATCTTCCGCTCGCCGAGCGCGCCGCGGATGACGTCCATGTCGCGTGCAGTGTTGCGGGTACTGATGTGCGGGAGCACGGAGGCACCGGCGGCCCGGCACTTGTCCGCCAGGCTCTTCTGCAGGGCGACCTGCCAGTCGAAGCCCGCCCGGTCGGCGCCGGCCGACAGCCAGGTCATGCCGAGGGGCCAGCCGCAGTCCAGCGGGGTGCTGCGCCCGACGAAGCGCGGGTCGAAGCCGACGATGTCGTAGCGGGCCCCGACCTCCTTCATCGCCGCGCGGGCCGCCGGCGGGTGTGCCACGGCGGGGCCGCCGGGGCCGCCGATGTTCAGCAGGATCGCGCCGATGCGGTGACGGGTGTCGGTGGCCCTGAGCCGGGATATCGCCACGGTGATCGTGCGGCCCCGGGGGGCGGCGTAGTCCAGCGGCACCGTCACGTCCGCACACTGCACCCCGGCCCGGTCCAGATCACGGCCCGTGGTGTCGTCGGGGCCCGTGACGCAGCTGCCCCAGCCCGGCCGCTGCCGGTAGTACCGGTCGAGCCCGGCCGCGGAACGGTTCTCGGCGGACGCGGCCCGCGACGCCGACGGGGACGTGGACACCGACGGGTGCGCGGCCCCGGCGGGCGCGGCCTCGGCGGCGACGGCCAGGGTGGGGATGGTGGCGAGACAGGCGGCGAGGACGAGGCCCACGGACGACGCGCGGCGAGCGGCGGGGACGGGGGTACGGTCGGCGGTGGGCGGCGCATCGGCCGCTTCGTGTGATCGCATGCCCCGAGGCTAGGAACCGGCCCCGGCACGGCACATCGGCCACGGGCACGAGGCCTCGGGTCCCGATCGCTCCCGGCGCCCGGGACCCGCGGCCCGGTCCGGCCTCCTCCCGGAGGAGGAGGCCCGGCAGGTTCTGCGGGTGGCGGCGACGCGCATGCACGCCCCGAGCGCGGCACGGCAGCCGCCACCCCGCGACCCGCACTCGTCAAGGCCTGTCCTTGGCGTCCCCTCGCGTCGAATCGCTCCACACCAGGGTGATCAAGATGTGACGAACCGTCAACACCTCGTTAGAGGTACACGCGCGGTTCCCGCGGCGGGGTGTGAATTTCCGACGGGCCGTCCGAGGGCCGCTCGGAGGCGCAGTCCGAGGTCGATTTCTCCGCGCGGTCGATCTCGCACCAGATCCGTTTGCCGGCACCCTCGCGCTGCCAGCCCCAGCGGTCCGCCAGGCCGTCGACCAGCTCCAGGCCGCGCCCGCCGGTGTCCTCCCCGCACGCCTGACGGCGGTTCGGTGCCCGGTCGCTCGCGTCGGCCACCTCGACCCGCACCCCCGGCCCTCCGAACAGCATCCGCAGCACGGCCGGACAGCCCGTGTGCACGACCGCGTTCGTGACCAGCTCGGAGATCAGCAGGATCAGCGTCTCGGCGAGCGGCTCGTCGTCCCCTATGCCCGACCCCGCCAACCGGGACCGGGCCCACCGGCGGGCCCGGCCGACCTCGGCGGGATCCGCTCCGACCTCCAGCTGAACCTGAAGCAGCTGCACCGCTCACACCATCCGAACCGGCGGACACTTCGCCTCGCGACAGGACGGGATCACCCAGTGTGATCCCCCTCCGTAGCAGCATGGTTGACATACAGTCACCACAACAAGCGCTTCGGGCATATTCCCGCGCGAAGGAGTGGGCGTGGTGCATACTGTGCGACGCTCGCGCCGCTCAACCGCTCGCATTCGTGGGAGCGTACCGGAGCAGGCCCCCGCTTCCGGGTCGCAATGAGTCGGGCGAAGGACACAAACCGATATCAACTCTCTGTAATCAGACATGCGTCCCGCGTCGTCGCTGCCGTGCCTCCACATCACCGTGCGCAACGCCGGTCGAGCTCCGCCGCGGCCGCCCCGCCACCCGAATACGCCGCTGCCCCACTACCCCGCCGACCCGTGCAGCTCCCCGCCGAGCAGCTCCTCGGCGAGCAGCTCCTCCGCCTGCGCCGCCGTCCGCCACTGCTCGGCCCGCACCCAGGCCCGCTTCAGGTGCAGGTGCACGTCGGCCTCCCAGGTGAAGCCCATCCCGCCGTGCACCTGCAGGCAGTCCCGGGCGCCCCGCACGGCCGCCTCGTCCGCCAGGAGCTTGGCCGCGGCCACCTCGCCCGGGTCCCCCGTCACCGCCGCCGCGTAGACCGCCGTACGGGCCACCTCCGCCCGGACCAGCATCCGCGCGCACAGGTGCTTGACCGCCTGGAACGCCCCGATCGGCTGCCCGAACTGCTCGCGCTCGCCCGCGTACCGCACCGCCAGCTCCACCGTCCGCAGCGCGCTCCCGAGCTGCAGCGCGGCCGTCAGCAGCGCGCCCGTATCGCGGTACGCCGAGACGTCGCCCACCGCCGCGACCCGGTGCAGCGGTGTCAGCGGGTCCACCGAGCGCACCGGCTCGCCGGCGGGCACCGAGGCCGCGCCCAGCACCGCGTCCGCGTCCCCGAGGTGGGCCACCAGCGGCCCGCCCAGGTCGAAGGCGGTCACCACCGCCGTTCCCGCCGCCGCTCCCGGCACCACCCCCGCGGCCAGGTGTGTGGCCACCAGCGGCCCCGGCACCAGCGCCCGCCCGGCCTCCTCGAAGACCAGGACCGCCTCCGGCAGCCCCAGGCCCACACCGCCCTCGGACTCCGGCAGGCGCAGCGCGAAGAAGCCCGCCTCGCCCAGCTCCCGCCACAGCGCGCGGTCCACGCCGGCCCCGGTGTCGGTCCCTGTGCCGCTCCCTGTGTCGGTCCCTGTGTCAGCCGCCGCGTCGACCGACGCCCGCAGCGCCTCACGCCCGTACCGCCCCGCCAGCAGGCCCCGTACGCCCGCCCGCAGGTCCTGCTGGTCCTCGGTCGGCTGGAAGTCCACGCCCCTCACCGGCCCTTCGGAAGGCCGAGGATCCGCTCGGCGACGATGTTGTGCTGGATCTGCGAGGTGCCCGCGGCGATCGTGTAGGAGAGGGACGAGAGCCGGTCCGGCATCCATTCCTCCTCCAGGGACAGGGACGCCGCCCCGAGCACCTCCGCCGCCGTGTCGTAGAGCTCCTGGCGCGCGTGCGAGTAGGCGAGTTTGAAGACGGAACCACCGATGCCCGGGACACCGCCCGCCGACCGCCCGGCCTCGCTCACGTTCCACTGGGTGAGCCGCCACAGCGCGCCGAACTCCCCGTACAGCCGGCCCAGCCTGCGCCGCAGCACCGGGTCGTCCCACCGGCCGTTGGCCTTCGCCGCCCGGGCCAGTTCCCCCAGGGTGCGGCGGCAGGCGACGACCTCGCCGACGAAGGCGGTGCCGCGCTCGAAGGACAGCGTGACCATGGTGACGCGCCAGCCGTCGTTCTCCGCGCCGACCCGGTCGGCCACCGGGACCCGCACCTCGTCGAGGAACATCTCCGCGAACTCCGCCGACCCGGCGAGCGTGCGCAGCGGCCGTACCGTCACTCCCGGCGCGTCCATCCGCATGGCCAGCCAGGAGATCCCCCGGTGCTTGGGGACGCCGGCGCCGACCGGTTCCGTCCGCACCAGCAGCTCGCACCAGTCGGCGACCTCCGCGTGCGAGGTCCAGATCTTCGACCCGGTGATCACGTAGTCATTGCCGTCGCGCACGGCCCGGGTGCGCAGGGAGGCCAGGTCGGAACCGGCGCCCGGCTCGCTGAAGCCCTGGCACCACACCTCGTCGCCCCGCAGGACGGGCGGCAGCCAGCGCGCCCGCTGCTCCGCGGTGCCCTCGGCGGCGATCGTCGGACCGGCGTGCAGCAGCCCGACGAAGTTCGCGCCGACGTACGGGGCCCCGGCGCGCTCGGTCTCCTCCAGGAAGATCAGGTGCTGGGTCGGGGTGGCCCCGCGGCCTCCCGCGTCCACGGGCCAGTGCAGGCCCGCGTACCCGGCCTCGTACAGCCTGCGCTGCCAGCCGAGGTCATAGGCGCGCCGGCCCGGCCAGTCGTCGGGGGACGGCTTGGCGGGCAGCTCGGGGAGCACCTTGGCGAGCCAGGCGCGCAGCCGGGCCCGGAAGTCCTGCTCCTCCTCGGTGTAGGTCAGGTCCATCAGCGGCGGCTCTTGTCCAGGTCGAGGCCGAGCATGCGGATGGCGTTGCCGCGCATCAGCTTGTAGACCGTCTCGTCGTCCAGACCCTTCACGTGGTCGAGGGCGACCTCCTTGGTGTGCGGGAAGGTCGAGTCCACGTGGGGGTAGTCGGTCTCGAAGGTGGCGTTGTCGCGTCCGACGACGTCGAGCGAGGCGATCCCGTGCTTGTCGCGGAAGAAGCAGCAGAACATCTGCCGGTAGTAGTACGTGGACGGCGGCTCGGGGATCAGGTCGCGGACCCCGCCCCAGGCCCGGTGCTCCTCCCAGACGTCGTCGGCCCGCTCCAGGGCGTAGGGGATCCAGCCCATCTGGCCCTCGCTGTAGGCGAGCTTCAGCGTCGGGAACTTCACCAGGACGCCGCTGAAGAGGAAGTCCATCATCGAGGCCATCGCGTTGTTGAAGCTGAGCGAGGCCTGGACGGCGGGCGGCGCGTCGGGGGAGGCGGCGGGCATCTGGGAGCTGGACCCGATGTGCATGTTGACCACCGTGCCGGTCTCCTGGCAGACGGCGAAGAAGGGGTCCCAGTACCCGGAGTGGATCGAGGGCAGCCCGAGGTAGGTGGGGATCTCGGAGAAGGTCACGGCCTTCACGCCGCGGGCCGCGTTGCGCCGGATCTCGGCGACGGCGAGGTCGATGTCCCAGAGCGGGATGATGCACAGCGGGATCAGCCGGCCGCCGCTGTCGCCGCACCACTCCTCGACCATCCAGTCGTTGTAGGCGCGCACGCAGGCGAGGGCGACCTCCTTGTCGTGGGCCTCGGCGAAGGTCTGCCCGCAGAAGCGCGGGAACGTCGGGAAGCACAGCGAGGCCTCGACGTGGTTGAGGTCCATGTCGGCGAGGCGCGCCTTGGGATCCCAGCAGCCGCGGCGCATCTCCTCGCGGGTGATGCCCTCCAGGGTCATGTCGTCGCGGTCGAAGCCGACGGCGGCGATGTTGCGCTTGTACGGGAACTTCAGGTCCTCGTAGATCCACCAGTCGGTCGGCGGGCCGTCGGGGTCCATGGTGATGACGTACTTGCCACCGGTGTAGGCGAGTTCGCCGATGCCGGCGGTGAGCGCCTTGGGGCCGCGGTCGCGGTACTTGGCGGGCAGCCAGACGTCGAACAGGTGCGCGGGCTCGATCACGTGGTCGTCGACGCTGATGATCCGAGGCAGTTCCATGGTCTCCCCAATTCACCGATCTGATGGATCGTCAGAAACAAGCTAGCCCCGCCACCCCTGGACCGACAAGCGTGCGCGCTCTACGCTCTGCGCTTGATCTGACTATCCGTCAGCTATGGGGAGGTCTGGGATGACGGACACCGCGACCGCGACAGAACTGAGCCGGTCCCGAACCCTGTGGGAACTGATCACCCGCCGGGCCGCACTCACCCCGGACACCCCCGTCCTGATCGAGGCGGCCGAGGACCGCGCCGAGGATCGCGCCGACGGCCCCGCCGAGGACCCTGCCGACGCCCCTGCCGGGGACCCCGCCGAGGACCGCCGGCTCACCTTCGGCGAGCTGCGCGACCGCTCCGAACGCGTCGCCGCCGGCCTCCACGACATGGGGGTCCGCCCCGGCACCGTCGTCGCCTGGCAGCTCCCCACCCGCATCGAAACGGTGCTGCTCTCCGCCGCCCTCGCCCGGATCGGCGCCGTCCAGACCCCCGTCATCCCCTTCTACCGGGACCGCGAGGTCGGCTTCGCCCTGCGCGAGGCCAAGGCCGAGTACTTCGCCGTACCCGGAAACTGGCGCGGCTTCGACCACACGGCCATGGCCCGGCGACTCGGCGCCCGCGGCGTCTTCGAGGCCTACGCCTCCCTCCCCGACGGCGACCCGGCCGCACTCCCCCCGCCGCCCGCCTCCGGCACCGACGTCCGGTGGATCTACTGGACCTCCGGCACCACCTCCGACCCCAAGGGCGTCCTGCACACCGACCGCTCCCTGATCGCGGGCGGCTCCTGCCTCGCCCACGCCCTGCGCCTGGGCCCGGCCGACGTCGGCTCGATGGCCTTCCCGTACGCGCACATAGGCGGCCCGGACTACCTGGTGATGCTGCTCCTGTACGGCTTCCCCGCGGTGCTCTTCGAGAAGTTCGCGATGCCGGACGCACTGGACGGCTACCGCCGCCACGGGGTCACCGTGGCCGGCGGATCGACCGCCTTCTACTCCATGTTCCTGACCGAGCAGCGCAAGGCCCCGGACGTCCCCCTCATCCCCACCCTCCGCCTCCTCGCGGGCGGCGGCGCCCCCAAACCGCCGGAGATCTACCACGCGGTCGTACGGGAACTGGGCTGCCAGCTCACCCACGGCTACGGCATGACCGAGGTCCCGATGATCACCATGGGCGCACCGGACGACACCGCCAAGAACCTCGCCACCACCGAGGGCCGCCCCCCGGCGGGCATGTCCATCCGCATCACCGCCACCGACGGCACCCCGCTGCCCCCGCACTCGGACGGCGAGGTCCGGCTCCGCGGCGAGGCCGTCTGCCGGGGCTACCTGAACCGGGACGCGTCGGCCGAGGTCTTCGACGCCGACGGCTACCTGATCACGGGCGACCTCGGCCACCTGACCCAGGACGGCTACCTGGTCCTCACCGGCCGCAGCAAGGACGTCATCATCCGCAAGGGCGAGAACATCTCGGCGAAGGAGATCGAGGACCTCCTCCACCGCCTCCCGGCCGTCGCGGACGTGGCGATCATCGGCCTGCCGGACCCCACCCGCGGCGAACGCGTCTGCGCGGTGGTGGAACAACCCCCGGGAGCCGCCCCCCTGACCCTCCCCCAACTGACGGCCTACCTCCGCACGGAGGGCCTGGCCACCCACAAACTCCCGGAACAACTGGAACTCCTGGAGTCCCTCCCCCGCAACGAGACCCTGCGCAAGGTCCTGAAGTACAAACTCCGGGAGCGGTACGCGTGAGCGCGCACGGCGAGGTGTGTGGGCCAAGGCGGCCGTGGAGGAGCGACGGCTTCCCGGCCGGGGGGCGTGTTCCCTCGCTACGCTCATATTCGTCACTGTGACGTGAATTTGCCTGAACCGGACTGCTGTTCAGCGAGGCTCTGTAATGCTGGAGGCCGATCGAGAGGGGCCGCAGCGATGCAGTGGAAGATCCACGGGGAACGTCCGATCTACGAAAACAAGTGGGTGAACCTGTGGCTCACCGACATCGAAACGCCGGACGGCCACCGCTGGGAACACCACGTCGTCAAGCTCCGCCACCTGGCCGTGGCCGCCGTGCTCAACGACCGCCAAGAGGTCCTGATGATGTGGCGCCACCGCTTCATCACGGACGCCTGGGCCTGGGAGCTGCCCATGGGCCTGGTGGAAGCGGACGAGACCCCCGGCGAGGCTGCCGCACGTGAAGTCCTCGAAGAGACCGGCTGGCGTCCGGGCCCGATGAAGCCGCTGATCTACGCCGAGCCGGCGAACGGCATCACCGACTCCCAGCACCACCTGTTCCGCGCGGACGGTGCGACGTACAACGGACCGCCGACCGAGAAGAACGAGTCGGATCGCGTCGAATGGATCCCGCTGGCGAACATCCGGGGCATGATCGACCGCCGCGAGATCGTCAGCAGCGGCTCCCTGGTCGGCCTCCTCTACGTCCTGATGGACGAAGGGGTTCGCTGATCCGCGCAACGGTCAGCCGACGGCCTTTTCGATGGCTTCGAAGATGTCGGCGTCGGTCTCCTGTTGCCACGACGGCAGATCGGCCCAGTCGGCCACGTAGCCCGGCTTCGGATCTTCGAAGTGCTTGAACATCTGGGCCGTCCAGCACGTGGCGACGAAGCGGCTCTTCTGCTGGCGGGAGAGCCTCGCCGTGCGACCGCCGCTGATCTCGATGAACTGACGGACTTGGTCGTAGACCGAGCCGGCGGCCTCACGCTCCCACTGCGGGGTGTCCTCCCACGGCGTGACGTAGCCGGCCTTCGGCTCCCCGGGGAAGTGCTGACTCACTCCTGCGATCCAGGCCTCCCGGAACAGTCGTGCACCCTCGGTCTGCGACATGCCTACCCCTCTCGTCCCAGCGTGCTCAGCGTGGCGATCTCCGCCCCCAGCTCCGCTACACGGCGGTCACGACTCAAGGCTGACCACCGCCCCAGTGGACCCCGCCCGCAGGCGGCGTGCCGAGGGGATGAAGGCCCCGCGTGCGCAGGACCCGTACCCCGCACCCGCACCCGCCCCCACCCCCGCCCCTACAACCTGCTCAGTGACGCCGCCGCGAACAGGACGTCGCGGATCGCCTCGCGGTCCCCGTGCTGGCCCACCGCCGCCTCCTCCGGGGAGATGTGGCCCGCGGCCAGCTGGCAGAACTCGATGCCGTCCAGGGCGATCTCCGCGACCGTCCGTTCCGGCGACGGCTTCGCTCCGGGCGAGTCCAGCGCGATGTCCCAGCCGCCGCCACCCGCGCCCTCGATCTCCAGGTGCAGGGTCCGTCCGGGCGCGCCCGCCGCGACCAGGCCCCGCGGCGGGGCCGCCAGACCCGCACGCCTGCGCTGTGCCAGCGCGCCCGGCAGGAGCCGCGCCGCCAGGTCGATCATCCCGTGCAGGTGCGGCCCGGACGGCGGCTCGTACGGGTAGTCCACCGCCTCCGCGATGTCCCACGCGTGCACCCAGCACTCGAAGGCCCGTTCCAGGAACGCGTCCCCCAGCGGCAGGGCGAAGCCGCCGTAGTCCACGGCCAGCTCGGCGACTCCCCGGCCGGCGAAGGAGACCGTGCGCACCAGCGTGTGGCCCTGTTCCCGCCACGGGTCGCGGACCTGCCGGGTGACCGGGTTCGCCGACGCGCCCCAGAAGTGTTCCGTCCGCACGGTCGGACCGCCCTTCGGCGCGTCCGGACCCAGCGGGTCGTCCAGCCCCAGCGCCGAGGCGATCAGCCCGTCCACCGTCAGCAGATGACCGATCACCCCTGCCACCGTGGTCCGCTGCGACCGGCGCCGCTCCTCCTCGAACCATTTGAGCCGCACCGGGGTGTGCCACTCCGAGTCCCCGAAGTCCTGCAGCAACGCGTCGAGCCGCGCGGTCTCGGTGTCGTACGGACTCGCCCACACCGGCACCGGAATACGGGCCGGCCGCTTGCCCAGGCAGTCCTCCAGGACGCGCGAGCGCAGCAGCGGCTTCAGGTCGAGGTTCTCCTCCGGATGCAGCAGCCCGACGGCGTCGCGCAGCCGCAGCGCCTCCTCCGCGCAGGGCGCGCATTCGGTGAGGTGGTCCTCCACCGCCTGGGTCTCCTCGGCCGAGCAGGCTGCCAGTGCCCATGCCCCGAGCAGGGACTTCAGCACGGCGTGCGAGGGCGGCGGCGACGGATCGAGCACCGGCTCGGGCATCGATTCGCCCATCGGGTCACGCATCGGGGCCGGGTCCGGCAGCGCCGCGGGCGGCGACGCCGGTGACCCCGGCAGCGGCAGCGACTGCGGCGCGTGGCCCGGATCGAGATCGTCGGCGGCTCCGCGCGGACCCGGTATCCGCGCCTGGCCGCCGGGACGCGCGTATCCGTCATCGGGCGACTGGGGAGGGCCGTTCATCGAGGCGTTCCATATCCGGACCGGGCGGTCTCCTCCTGCGGGAGGGTGTTGGCGGTCGACAGCAACTGGAGCCCGAGCCGCAGCCTGCGCCGCGCCTCGTCCTCGCTGATCTGCAGGTCGGCGGCGGCCTGCCGGTAGTCGCGCCGCTTGAAGTACGCGAGTTCCAGCGCGGCGCGCAGGGGCGCGGGCATCGAGGTGACGATGTAGTCGGCGCGTGCGGCCGCGTTGGCACTGCGCACCTTCTGCTCCAGCTCCTCGCGCGAGCCGCGGCCCAGTTCGGCCTGGCGCAGCCGGGCCACCGCCTGGCCCTGGGTGATCCGGGCGACCCAGGAGCGCATGGAGCCCTGCTTGGGGTCGTAGGCGTCCGGGTTCTCCCAGATGTAGCCGAAGACCTCGCGGGTGATCCGGTCCGCCGCCTTCTCGTCGCCCAGCACCCGGTGCGCCAGGCTGTGCACGAGCGAGGCGAAGCGGTCGTACAGTTCCCCGAGCGCGGCGGCCTCGCCACGGGCGAGCCGCTGCTGCATGCGGCGGTCCCAGCGCGGTGGTGCGTCCTTCGGCATGAATGCCCCCAGCCGTGTGTCGACGCATCGAATGTACGGGGCACATGGCGGATCGCGCCTGTTTTGGGAGAACCTCACCCTGGAAGTGCGCCCTGCGTGATAAGGCCGTGGCAGGGTGTGAACGGTGCTACGGCCGAGGGCACATGGGGACAGGTGTACGCGCCCCACCGCGCTCCCCGTGCGCGGGTTCGATGCGCACGCCTCCTTGACCGCTTCGCTTAACGCGCTGGCCACGTAGGCCTTACGCTCCTGCCTTGTCTTGATCTGAACCCCACTGCACACGTGAAGGCGGAACGCCGAATATGGAAAGCGCAGAATACGAGCGCAAGATCGCCGCCCGATTCGCCACCTTCGACCAGGACGGGTCCGGCTACATCGACCGGGAGGACTTCAGCGCGGCCGCGAAGGCCGTCCTGGCCGAATTC
The DNA here is from genome assembly GCF_045161815.1 of Streptomyces avidinii. NCBI lineage: Bacteria > Bacillati > Actinomycetota > Actinomycetes > Kitasatosporales > Streptomycetaceae > Streptomyces > Streptomyces avidinii. The sequence goes on along the minus strand of NZ_CP108863.1, from coordinate 5,010,150 downwards.
GGCACCACCGCCCGGTCGGACAAGGGCCAGGCCGTCTTCGCGGGCGCCGAGGCCTTCTGGCAGGGCATGGCGGGCATCGCGGACGTCGACGGGGACCAGCGGGTCTCCCGGGAGGAGTTCATCACCGGGGCGGCGAAGCGGCTGCGCGACAACCCGCAGCGGTTCGCGGAGATCGCGCGGCCGTTCCTGCGGGCCGTGATCGCCGTGGCGGACGAGGACGGCGCGGGCGCGACCCCACCGAACGCGGCCCGGGTCCTGCGCGTCCTGGGCACGGCCCCGGAGCTGGCCACGCAGGTGGCGCAGGCCCTGGACGCCGACGGCGACGGCCGCATCTCGGAGGAGGAGATCCTGTCGGCCTTCGCGGGCTACTGCGGCGTGGAAGCCCCGGACGCGTAACGCGAACCCGGCCAGGCCGTACCGTACGGCCTCGCCGGCGCCGCGTCCTTCCGGCATGGCCGCGCCAATTCAGCCTCGCCGGCGTTTGAGGCGCGGGGTCCGGGGCGGCGCCCCCGGACCCGCGCCTCAAACGCCGGCGAGGCTGGATGCTGCGGCCATTCCGGAGTTGCGCGGCCCCCGGGGCTGGATGGTGGGGCGGCTACGCGAAGACCACCGTGCGGGCGCCGTTCAGCAGCACGCGGTGCTCGCTGTGCCACTTCACCGCCCGCGCGAGCGCCTGGCACTCCACGTCCCGCCCGATCGCCACCAGCTGGTCGGGCGTCACCTCGTGCCCGACCCGCTCGACCTCCTGCTCGATGATCGGCCCCTCGTCGAGGTTCGCCGTCACGTAGTGCGCGGTCGCGCCGATCAGCTTCACGCCCCGTGCGTGCGCCTGGTGATACGGCTTCGCTCCCTTGAAGCTCGGCAGGAACGAGTGGTGGATGTTGATGATCCGCCCGCTCAGCTCCGTGCACAGCTTGTCGGACAGCACCTGCATGTACCGCGCCAGCACCACCAGGTCGACGTTCTCGGCGCGCACGAGCTCCAGCAGCTGCTCCTCCGCCGCCGCCTTCGTGTCCTTCGTCACCGGGATGTGCACGAACGGGATGTCGTACGAGGCGACCAGCTCGGCGAAGTCGGTGTGGTTGGAGACCACGGCCGCGATCTCGACCGGCAGCGCGCCGATGCTCGAGCGGAAGAGCAGGTCGTTGAGGCAGTGCCCGAACTTGGACACCATGAGGATGATCCGCATGCGCTCCTCGGAGCGGTGGATCTGCCAGTCCATCTTGAACGAGTCGCCGATCGCGGCGAAGCTGGCGCGCAGTTTCTCGACCGTCACCGGGGGCTCGGCCTCGAAGTGCACCCGCATGAAGAAGAGCCCGGTCTCCCGGTCTCCGAACTGCTGGCTGTCCACGATGTTGCATCCGGTCATGAAGAGGTAACTCGACACGGCATGCACGATGCCCTGCTTGTCGGGGCAGGACATGGTCAGGACGTACTGGGGCTGGGCCTGGGCCTCGTTGTGCGGGTCGCTCATGACCGCACAGCCTTTCACACCGCGCGGGTCAGGATCCTCAGCACATCGAGCGAGGTGGGCCGCACGTCGGGGTCGTCCCCGTCCGCCTCCGCCAGCCGTACGTGCGCCTCGCGCGCGGCACGTACCGCCTCGGGCCACGCGTGGTGCTCCAGGTAGGCGGAGACGGGTGCGTCGGGCCCGACCTGGTGGAGGATGCGGAGCACCCGCAGCACGGCGAGGTCGACGAGGGTCGCCTCCTGCGAGTCGCGGAAGATCGTGCCGACGTACTTCTCGGCGGACCAGCTGTCGAGCCAGGTGTCCTCGACGAGCCGGTACACGGCGTCGGTGACGTCTCCGTACGCCTCGTCGCCGGTCAGCCAGGTGTCCTCGTGGAAGACCGGATCCGAAAGCATGTGCAGCGCCGAGCGCACGTTGCCGCGCCAGCGCCACCACGGCATGTCATTGAGGGGCATGCCGCCCATGGTGGAGGAGCGGCCACCGCGGCGGGAAGAGTTCTTCGAACCTTGGGCGAATGTCACGCTTTCGATCGTACGTTCCTGTTCGGGGCGATCTTCAGGCGCCCACGGGGGAACGCCCGCGCCCACCCACCCCCGCAATTCACCTGGGCGTCACCGCATGTTGTGCGCATCTCACTCGACAGTTACCGGTGGGGCGGAATGGTGCGTGGACATGACCGACTCGCGGCGCGACGCATCCCCCTCCCGCATCCTCGTGGCCACGGTGATGGGTGCATGTCTCATCGCCGGGTGCGGGGCCCTGCCCGGCGGCCCGGGGGGCTCCGGGAAGACCATCACCGTCATGACGTTCGCCCCGGAAAACACCAAGGCGACCAACATGCCTGGTATGACCGGCATGGCCAAGGCCTATGAGCGCTGGGTGAACTCCAAGGGCGGGATCAACGGTTACAAACTGCGCGTACTGACCTGCAACGAGAAGAACACGCCCACCGGCGCCGCCGACTGCGCCCGCAAGGCCGTCGCCGAGAAGGCCGTCGCCGTCGTCGGCTCCTACAGCCAGCACGGGCGCGCCTTCATGGCCCCGCTGGAGGCGGAGGGCATCCCCTTCATCGGCGGCTACGGAGTCTCCTCCGAGGAGTTCCAGTCCCCCCTGTCCTACCCGGTGAACGGCGGCCAGTCCGTCCTGATCGCCGGCGCCGGCCACCAGCTGGGACGCGCCTGCGACCAGGTCGCACTGGTCCGGCCCGACACCATCGCGGGCGACACGCTGCCGGTGCTGCTCAACGCCGGACTGCGGGCCAACAAGATGGCCGACGCCGCCGACATCCGGGCCGCCGAGGACTCCGCGGACTTCGGACCGCAGGCCCGCGAGGCCCTCACGCACACCAGCGGCACCGGCAAGGAGAAGGAGAAGGAGAAGGGCTGCGTCACCGCCGTCCTCGGCGAGCGCACCGAGACCTTCTTCGACGCCTTCCGCCGGACCGACGCCCAGCGCAAGAAGCCGCAGATCTCCTCCGTGCTGGGCAGTGTCAGCCAGTCCCTGGTGGACCGCACGGGCGGCAAGGAGAGCCCCTTCGAGGGCGCGTACCTGACCAGCTGGTACCCGGTCTCCTCCGACCCCGTCTGGGAGCCCATGCGCAAGGTGGTCGCCGACTTCGCCTTCGGTGACGACACCGTCGACCCCGACGACAGCGGCGCGCAGACCACCTGGATCGCCTACACCGTCTTCGGTGAGGTGCTGAAGCGCCTCAAGGAGGACGAGGCCGTCACCGCCCGCATGGTCAAGCGGTCGCTGAACGAGGCCCAGCCGATCAGGACCGGCGGCCTCACCCCCGACCTGAGCTGGCGCTACCAGGACATGCGCGCCGTCGCCGGCTTCCCCCGCATCGTCAACGGCCAGGTCACCTTCCAGATCGTGCAGGCCGGACGGGTCGTGGCCCAGCCCGGCGAGCAGTCCCTGGACATGACCCCGACCCTGGAGCAGGCCCCGCGCACGGCCTGAGCCCCGTCCGGTCCCGTCCGGACCCCGCCCGGACCCCGTCGGCCGCCGTTCAGCCTTTTTCGTAGTACTCCGCGCGGGGCCTCTGGTGGCCCCCCGGAACCTCGGTGCCGTCCGGGAAGGTGACGGTGGCGAAGCACGAGGCGGCCCACACCTGGATGCGCTCCGGCTCGTGGGCCGTCTCGAAGGGCCGGTCGCTCCAGTGCCCGTACGAGGTCACGATGAAGCTCTCGCCGGGCAGGAGCCAGTAGTCCTGCCCGAAGGGCTCCAGCCACAGCTCCAGGAGCCCCGTCCCGGCGTTCTCGACGAGCATCGGAACGGGGTTCCCCAGCCTCTGGATGCCCTCCATGCTGAAGTCCCCGTCGATCGCGGCCATGTTCCGGCTCAGGGGCTCCGTGATCTGCGCCATGCTCACGCCCTCCGGCTCCGGGCCCTGCCCCGAGGAGCCGCCGGGTCGCGGATCCCCACCGCCGAACAGCCGGCCCCACACGGCGCGCCTCGTCACAGCTGGGACTTGTCGCGCTTGGTGAGGCCGTACTTGGTCGCGATCGAGTTCCACAGGGTCGCGGCGGACTCCTTGGCCTTCGTCGCCTCGCCGCTGGACTTGTTGCCGTCGGCGGCGTTCTTGGTGGCCTTGGCCTTGCCGTCCTTGCACTTGTCGTCGTCGACGTCGTCCGCCCAGGCCGCGTAGCTGTTGTCGGCGTCCGCGGAGGACTGCCAGGCCTTCGTGAGGGACGCGGAGAGCTTGGCGTGGTCCGGGAGCCGGTCCAGCTTCAGCTCCTGGAGGCGGGTGACGAGCTCCTCGCGCTGGCGGGCCGCGTCGCGCAGGTCGGCGGCCGCCTGGTCGAGGTTGTTGCAGCCCTTGATGTCCTCCACGGCCTTGATCACCGCGGCCCGGCTGTCGTTGCTGTCCGCGAGGAGCTTGTCCAGCTGGACGGCCTGCGGGCGGGCCGGGTCCACGGGAGCCTCGCCACCGGGGGCCGCGGAGCCGCCGCTCGCGGTCGGGGTGCCGGCGACCGCGCCGGGGTCGTTGTTCTGCGGCTTGCCGTCGGCGAGCAGCGAACCGACGCCGAGCCCGACGACGGCCAGGCCGATGACCACCGCGCCGATGATCGCGGGCGAGACCCGGCGCGCGGGCTCCGGGGGCGGCGGGGGCGGGGCGTACTGCTGCTGAGGCGGCGGCTGCTGGTACTGCGGTTGTTGCGGCTGCGGCGGGCGTGGCTGCTGGGGCCGCCGCGGCTGCTGCCGCAGCACGGGCTCCTGGACGGGCGGCAGGTGCTGGGTCTGCCCGGCGGCGTCGTCGCCGCGGAAGAGCCCGTCGAACCCCTCGACGGCGGGAACCGGCGGTATGTACTGCGTCGCCGCCTCCTCGTGCGCGGGAACGGCCGGCACGGGCGGGATGTACTGGGTCGCGGCCTCGTCGTGCGCGGGGGCCGCGGGCACCGGCGGGATGTACTGCGTCGCCGCCTCCTCGTGCGCGGCGGCGGCCGGCACGGGCGGGATGTACTGGGTCGCGGCCTCGGGCAGCGGCGGGTAGCCGTAGCCGTGCGGAGCCCCCGGACCCTCGTAGCCGGGCCCGACCACGTGCCCGGGCTCGCCCTCCGGGGCGGGATAGGCCTGCGGGTACCCGTACGCGGCCCCGGGGTGCGGTGGCTGCGGCTGCTCCGGGTACGCCGGATATCCGGACGCCGGGTCCGGACCCCACGGGGCACCCGGCTGGGGGGCGCCCCCTTGTCCGCTCTGCGTCACCGGGACTCCTTCTCCGACTCGCCCGACCCTACGGAACCGTCGGGCCACGCTACCCCGTCACGCACCGCCACCGTGAGAGCACCCCGAACCCGGTCCACCCGGCCCACGCCGTGCACCCGGTCCCCCCGGTCCGGCCCCGTCGGCGTTCGGGGCGCGCGGTCCGGGGCGTCGCCCCGGCCGCAGGCCTACGCCGTCACCTCCGGCCGCGCCGCGAACTCCCGCACCGCCGCCTCCTCCCGGTACGGCTCCAGCCGGGCCCGGAAGTCGTCCAGGTACTCCACCCCCCGGTTCGAGCGGAGCCCCTCCAGCAGCTCCGCCGCCTTCGTCGCCGTCTGGCAGGCCTGTTCCACCTCCCGCTGCTGCACCTGCGCCGCCGCCAGCAGCAGCAGCCCGATGGCCCGGCGGCGCTCCTTGCCCGCCGGGAGACCCCGTAGCGCCTCCTCCGCCCGCCGGGCCGCCGCGTCCGCCTGGCCCAGATCGCGGTGGCAGTGCGCCAGCTCGTCCGCGAGGTACGCCGTGTCGAAGTGGCGGATCCACACCGGGTCGTCGTCCGACTCAGGCTCCGCCCGCTCCAGCGCGCTCACCGCCCGCCCGGACAGCACCGCCGTCGCCCGGGTGTCCCCGAGCAGCGCGTGCCCGCGCGCCTCGGCGGCGTAGAACATGGCCTCGACCCGCGGTGTGACCTGCCCCCGCGTCCCCTCCTGGGCGGCCCGCGCCAGCTGCGCGATCTCCCGCGGGTTGCCCAGTTCGGCCGCGAGGTGGCTCATGGACGCCGCGAGCACGTAGCCCCCGTACGCCCGGTCCCCCGCGGCCTGGGCGAGGCGCAGCGCCTGGATGTAGTAGCGCTGGGCCAGGCCGGGCTGGCCCGTGTCCACCGCCATGTAGCCGGCGAGCTCGGTCAGCCGGGCCACCGCCGCGAACAGGGCCCGCCCGACGGGTTCCCGGTACGAGCCGCCGATCAGCCCGGACACCACCGAGTTGAGGTAGTGCACGACCACCGGCCGGACGTGCCCGCTGCCGAAGCGGTGGTCGAGGTCCTTGAGGGCCTCGGTGGTCGCCCGGACCGCCTCGACGTCCGGCATGCCGACCCGCGAGCCGCCGCTGCGGGCGACCTGGGTGTCGGCCCCGGTGATCAGCCAGTCGCGGCTCGGCTCGACGAGCGCGGAGGCGGCCACGCTGGAGCCCGCGAGGAAGTCGCGGCGGCCGACGTCGCTGCGCCACAGCTCGCAGACCTGCTCGATGGCGCCGATGACGGTCGGGGAGAACTGCAGGCCGACGCCGGAGGCGAGGTTCTTCCCGTTGGCCATGCCGATCTCGTCGATGGTGACGGTCCGGCCGAGCTTGCGCCCGAGCGCCTCGGCGATGATTCCGGGGGCCCGGCCGCGCGGCTGCTGGCCGCGCAGCCACCGGGCCACGGAGGTCTTGTCGTAGCGGAGATCGAGGCCGTGCTCGGCCCCGCACATGTTCACGCGCCGGGCGAGCCCGGCGTTGGAGCACCCGGCTTCCTGGATGAGCGCCTGCAGCCGTTCGTTCGGCTGGCGGGCGACGAGAGGCCTGGCTGCCATGAAAACCCCCTGCTGACCGCGGGTGATCCGTTGGAATGATCACTTCCCGCCTGATGTGCGGAGAATCTTCCGCTCTGCGTCGTGTCGCTACCCAACTCCGGCGCCCCGGCCTCCTACGCGCCCCCACGCGTGCATCAGTGCGCCCCGTATGCAGGATCGATGCTCCGCCCGCCCCTTGGTTTACGCCCGTAACCCCGGGTGACCCGGGCAGTTGTGATGGGCGTGGAAGAGACCATCACAGTCACGGAGACCGCACCCATCCCCAAGCAGCGCGGCGAGCAGCTGCTGGACCATGCCGTGCGGTACGCGGAAGAACGGCACTGGGATGTCTTCGCCGGCACCTGGTTGGAGCCCGCAGACGGCCGCGAGGTGTGCTCCTGCGGGGCGGCGGACTGCCCGGCGCCCGGCGCGCACCCGGCGGTGAAGGACTGGGCGGCGCAGGCCACCGGCAGCGCGGTACAGGTCCGGCGGATCTGGGCGAAGCACCCGCAGGCCTCGATCCTGCTGCCGACCGGCCGGACCTTCGACGCGCTGGACGTGCCCGACTCGGCCGGATTCCTCGCGCTGGCCCGCCTGGAGCGGATGGAGCGCACCCTCGGCCCGGTCACCCTCACGCCCGACCACCGGATGCTGTTCTTCGTCCTGCCGGGCGCCGGCGTCAAGGTGCCCGACCTCGTGCGCAAGCTGGGCTGGCCGCCGGCCACGATCGACCTGGTCGCGCGCGGCGAGGGCGAGTACGTGGCGGCGCCGCCCACCCGCTTCGGCGGCCGCGGCTCGGTCCAGTGGGCGCGGCGGCCCACGCCGGCGAACCGCTGGCTGCCGGACACGGAGGAGCTGATCGACGCGCTCGCGTACGCCTGCGGGAGCGAGGCCGCGGCGGACCGGAAGCGGCGCCAGGACTGAGGCACCGACGTGACAACCCGCCCCGCCGGGCCTGCGATCCGGGGCGAAAACTGATGACATAAGTAACTGCTCAGGCCTCTCCCCCTCCTCCTATGGTGAAGAAGGAACGACCAACGGGGACGTAATGAGAGGCAGGCGCATGCCGGACCAGGGCGATGCGACGGGTGGGACGAACGGAACGGGTGGCGCGCGGTCCGCGCCGCCCGCCGTGCGGGTGGAAGGTCTGTGGAAGCGGTTCGGCGACCAGGTGGCCGTCGCCGGAATCGATCTGGAACTGCCCGCGGGCCGGTTCATCGGCCTGGTGGGCCCCAACGGCGCGGGCAAGACGACCACGCTGTCGATGGTGACCGGGCTGCTGCGTCCGGACATGGGACGGGTCCACGTCGCGGGGCACGACGTGTGGGCGGACCCGACCGAGGTGAAGGCCCGGATCGGCGTACTGCCCGAGGGACTGCGGCTCTTCGAGCGGCTGTCGGGGCGCGAACTGCTCGGCTACATGGGCCGGATGCGCGGGCTGCCGGGCGAGGAGACCGACAAGCGGGCGACGCAGCTGCTGGAGGTCCTCGACCTGGCGGGTTCGCAGCACAAGCTGGTCGTGGACTACTCGACCGGTATGCGCAAGAAGATCGGCCTGGCGGCGGCGCTGCTGCACAACCCCGAAGTGCTCTTCCTGGACGAGCCGTTCGAGGGCGTCGACCCGGTGTCGGCGCAGACCATCCGCGGGGTGCTGGAGCGCTACACCGCTTCCGGCGCCACCGTCATCTTCTCCTCGCACGTGATGGAGCTCGTCGAGTCGCTGTGCGACTGGGTGGCCGTGATGGCCGCCGGACGCATCCGCGCCGCGGGCCCGCTGGCCGAGGTACGGGGCTCCGCGCCCTCCCTGCAGGCCGCCTTCCTCGAACTGGTCGGAGCGCACGGGCGCCACGCGGCCGGGGACTCGCTGGAGTGGCTCGGCGGCGGCTCCGGGGCGGGATCGCGATGACCTCGCCCGCCGGCCCGGCCGCCGATCCGGCCGCCATAGCGACCACACCCTCCACGTCGAGCACCGCAAGCGTCGCCGGGGGCGCCGGGGGCGCCGGGAGCGCCGGGAGCGCCGGGAGCGCCGCGGCCTCTTCCCTCGCGGCCGTCCCGCTGACCCAGATCTTCGTCCGCCTGAAGCTGTCGCTTCTGCGCAACGGCCTGAAGGGCTCGTCGAAGCGCAAGGCCGCCTACTTCTCGTCGCTCGCCTTCGCCCTCGTCGTCGGCTTCTTCGTGACGCTCGGCCTGGCCCTGCTGCACGGCAACGTCCACGCGGGCACCGTCGTCGTCCTGCTGGCCGCGCTCCTGGCCCTCGGCTGGGCCTTCATGCCGCTGTTCTTCCCCACCGGGGACGAGACGCTCGACCCGAGCCGGCTGGTGATGCTGCCGCTGCGGCCGCGGCCGCTGGTACGGGCTCTGCTCGCCTCCTCGCTGGTCGGCATCGGGCCGCTGTTCACGCTGTGCCTGGCCGTGGGCTCCGTACTGGCCGTCGCGCGCGGCGCCGCCGGCGCGGTGGCCGCGGTGGTGGCCGCGCCCCTGCTCGTCCTCGGCTGCGTGACCCTCGCGCGGGCCGTGGCCACGGCCAACGTCCGGCTGCTGAGCAGCCGCAAGGGGCGTGACCTGGCGATCCTCAGCGGTCTGCTGATCGCGGTGGGCGGCCAGCTGGTCAACTTCGGCAGCCAGCGCCTGTTCCAGGCGGGCGGCCTCGCCGCGCTGGAGCCCGTCGAGGCCGTGGTGCGCTGGCTGCCGCCGGCGACCGCCATCGGCATGGTGGACTCCGCGAGCGAGGGCGCGTACGGGGTGGCGGCCGCCCAACTGGCCCTGACCGTCGCCGCCGTGACCGCCCTCCTGTGGTTCTGGGAGCGGAGCCTGACCCGGCTGATGGTCACCCCGGACGGCTCGACCATCGCAGCCGCCCGGCCGACGAAGGACCGTGGCGCGGGCGGCGTGTGGTCCCTGCTGCCCGCCGGCCGGACGGGCGCGGCCGTGCAGCGCACCCTGCGCTACGCCGTCCGCGACCCGAAGACCAAGGCCGCCTGGGTGACCGCGCTGGCGATCGGCATGATCATCCCGGTCTTCAACGCCCTCCAGGGCACGGGATCCGTCTACCTCGCCTGCTTCGGCGCGAGCATGCTCGGCATGCAGATGTACAACCAGTTCGGGCAGGACACCTCGGCCTTCTGGATGGTCGCGCAGACCATCTCGAACACGCGTGACGCCTACGTGGAGCTGCGCGCCCGGGCCGTCGCACTGGGCCTGGTCACCGTCCCGTTCACGGTCCTCGTCACCGTGGTCACGGCCGCCGTCATCGGCGACTGGTCGGCCTTCCCCGCAGCCACGGGCCTGTCCCTGGCCCTGCTGGGCTCGATGCTCTGCACCGGGGCGCTGGCCTCCGCCCGCTTCCCGTACTCCATCCCGTCGGACGGCGCCTTCAAGAACGTCGTCCCGGGGCAGGCCGGGCTCGCCTGGGCGGGCATCTTCGGCGGGCTGCTGGTCTCGGCGGTGATCTCCGCCCCGGTCATCGCCCTGACGATCTGGCTCAACGCGGCCGACCACCGGGCCATCTCCTGGATCGTGCTGCCGGTGGGCGTGGCCTGGGGCGCCCTGGCCACCTGGGCGGGCCTGCGGCTCTCGGCCCCGACGGTGGCGCGCAAGCTGCCGGAGATCCTGTCGGCGGTCAGCAAGGGCTGACCGCCGATCACCGACCACCGGCCGTACCCGATCGGGCCGGCCTCCTTTCCCTTGCGGGAGAGGAGGCCGGCCCGTTCTCGTGGGTCCGGCGCCGGGCGGGACCACTGGTGTCGGTGGGCGGTGGGCCGGACCGGCGCGGCCGCGGAGCCCGTGAGGACGACGGCGTGCCGGGGCGTGTCAGGGGGCTTCGGCCTTGATCCCGTCGAGGAAGGGTTCCACGACGGCGCGCCAGGCCGTCGGCTGGTCGTAGTGGAGGTAGTGACCGGCGTCGGGGATTTCCGCGTACTGGCCCGCCGGGAGGACGCGGACCATCTCCTGGGCCTCGGCCCGGCCCAGTTCGCCGTCGAGACCGCGGACCACCAGGGTCGGGCAGCGGACCTGGGCCAGCTCCTCCCAGTGCGCGTCGTGGACCCAGGTCTCACGGGCCGTGAGCATCTGGCGGCGGGAGAAGAGCGGGCGCCAGCCGTCCGGCGCCTCGTGCATGACCTCGGCGAAGAAGGCGCCGCGGCCGGGATCGGGCCGCTCCACCCGGGGGTCGTCCTCGCCGAACCAGCGGCGGGCCGCGTCCTGGGTGGGGAAGGGCAGCGGCCAGTGGTGGAACCAGTCCTCCCACTCCTCCTGGGAGGCCGCGCCCAGGGCGGAGGCACGCATGTCACAGATGACGAGGGCTTCGACGAGATCGGGGCGGCGGGCGGCGAGCTGCCAGGCCGTCAGGGCGCCCATGGAGTGGCCGATCAGGGTGACGGGGGCGAGACCGAGCTGCTCGACGGCGGTCTCGGCGTCGGCCACGAAGGCCTCGCGGCCCAGGGAGGTCGGGGTGTCGGCGGGCGGTCGGCCGCTCTGGCCGTGTCCGCGCTGGTCCAGGGCCACGACGCGGTGGCGCTCGCGGAGCCAGCGGGCGGTGCCGGCCCAGTGGAAGGCGCGGCCCATCAGGCCGTGCAGTAACAGCACCCCGGGGCGGGGGTCGGGCTCGGCCCCTGCTTCGCGGAACTCCCAGGCGGCCAGGCGCACACCCTCGGCCCCTGTCACATCGACGCGCTGTACCACCGCAGATGCACCCCCTTCGCTCCCCGCCAGACTATCGAACCCGTATTCGAAAACGGGTTTCTCGCCCACAACACCGCTCTTTCGAGTGACCTTGCTCAAGGATTGGCCGCCGCTGCCGATGGAGATCCTTTCAACAGGGAGGCGGGCCGCTCGGGGAAGACGGTCCGAGGGGACGACCTTGAGAGCTCGGGGCTCCGGGTCACAAGGGGAGGACCGGTCCCGGCGCCGAAAGGCGCCGGGACCGACCACACCAAGAGCTGATCACCGGTACGGGTCGGGCCCCGAAGGGCCACGGCTCGTGCAAACGCATCCACCGGAGGAGTCCGCGCCGGCCCGGCCGCCGAAGCGAACGCCGACGCACCGAGGTCAGCGCTTCGCCACGAACACGTGCGAGGCGACCTCCACGTCCAGCTCGGCCGCCTCGCCGCCACTGCCGACCAGAACACCGCCGGGCGACTCGGTCACACTCACCACCGAGCCGGGCTGTACCCCCGCCCGCCGGAGCGTATACATCAACTGGGCATCCGTCTGGATCGGCTCACCGATCCGCCGGACGACCACGGTCTTGCCCTCGGTCCCCGGGTCGAGCTCGGACAGGCTGACCATGCCGTCCTCCAGGAACGGGTCCGCCTCGGCCTTCTCACCCAGCTCCTCCAGCCCCGGGATCGGGTTCCCGTACGGCGACTCGGTCGGGTGACGCAGCAGCTCCAGCACCCGCCGCTCCACCGCCTCGCTCATCACGTGCTCCCAACGGCAGGCCTCCGCGTGCACCTGCTCCCACTCCAGGCCGATGACATCGACGAGCAGGCACTCCGCGAGCCGGTGCTTGCGCATGACACGCGTGGCCAGCCGTCGTCCCTCCTCCGTCAGCTCGAGATGCCGGTCGCTGGCGACGGCCACCAGGCCGTCCCGCTCCATTCGCGCCACCGTCTGGCTCACCGTCGGGCCGCTCTGGTCGAGCCGCTCCGCGATACGGGCGCGCATGGGGACCACGCCTTCCTCTTCCAGCTCGAGGATGGTGCGGAGATACATCTCCGTGGTATCGATCAGTCCGGACATTCGTGCCCCTCGGATTGCGTGCGCTGGCCCTGCCCCCAATTCTGACGCATCGGGCCGACAACCGTCCCGTGCCGACGGTCAAGACCGCTCCCGGACATCTCCCGGACACCCCCGCGAAGATCGCCCCGGGATGTCCCGGGCGCGCGACCGGGGCTTTCGGCCCGGGATTGACGTTCGTATTGACACGCCCTTGGTCCAGACCGCACGGTGAGCGGCGGACACGGACGCTCCCCCACCTCTGGAAGGGCCATCGGCGTATGAGCGAGAGCAAGCTGGCCGGTCAGTTCTTCGATGCCGCCATCGGTCTGCTGGAGCGCGTACGGGACGAGGAGGCCCCGCGGATCGCGGAGGCCGGCGCCCTCGTCGCCGACGCGGTCGCCGCCGGCAACCGGCTCTTCGCCTTCGGCGCCGGGCACTCCTCGCTGCCCGCCCAGGACGTGGTCTACCGGGCCGGCGGCCTGGCCCTGATGAACTTCCTCGCCGTCCCCGGCACCGCCGGCATCGACGTCATGCCCGCGACCCTCGGCAGCGCCCTGGAACGGGTCGACGGACTGGCCGGCGCCGTGCTCGACAGCAGCCCCGCCTCCGACGGCGACGTCCTCGTGATCATCTCCCTCTCCGGGCGCAACGCGCTGCCCGTCGAGATGGCGATGAACGCCCGCGCGATCGGCCTCAAGGTCATCGGGGTGACCTCGGTGGCGTACGCGACCGGGACGAAGTCGCGGCACGTCTCCGGCACGTTCCTGAAGGACCACTGCGACGTCGTCCTCGACAGCAAGATCGCGGTCGGCGACGCCGAGCTGACCCTCGACGGCATCGACGCACCCTTCGCCCCCGCCTCCACCGTCGTGACCAGCGCGATCATGCAGGCGGTCATGGCGGCGGCGGCCGGCGAACTCGCCGCCCGCGGGGTGGAGCCCCCGCTGCTGCGCTCGGGCAACGTCGACGGCGGCCACGAGTGGAACGGCCGCGTGATGCAGCAGTACGGCGACCGGATCTTCTTCCGGCACTGAGCCATTGGGGAAGGCGTCCTAGGAAGGCGTCCTGTCCGGGCCGACGGGACCTGCCGCCAGGTCCAGGTCGGCCGCCACCCGGGCCGCTACCTCCTCCGCGTACGCCGCGTCCGCGCGCTCGAAGGGCGCACGCGAGGGCCCGCGCACGAAGGTCAGCGCCCCCAGGGTCCGCCCCCGGCTCCGCAGCACCGTGCACAGCACGTGCGCCGCGCCCTCGGGCCACTGGCGGGCCCGCGCCCACTGCGCGTCCGGCTCCCCGCGCGGCGCGCTGGTCCGCACCGAGCCGATCCGGTCCAGGGCCTGGAGCGCCGGATGCCCGGCCGCGTACCGGACGGGGATCGACCCGGGCCCCGGCAGCACCGGCGGCGAGGCGGCCGACCGTACGAGCCTTCGCCGCTCGGGGTCGACCGAGGGGTCCAGCACGTCCAGCAGCGCCTGCTCTGCGAAGCCGGCGAGGGCGAAGTCCAGCCGTACGGCGGCGGCCTCGGCCGGATCCTCGCACTCGGCGGCGGCCCTCCCCGCCCGGTGGAGCTGGTGCGAGCGGAACCTGAGCTGCGCGGTGTCCAACTGCTCCTGACGGGCCTCGGTGACGTCCTGGAACAGCCAGCCGACGCCCAGCGGTACGGGCTCCTCCGCGAGCGGCGAGGCCAGCCGCAGGAACCCGCACCGCCAGCACCTGCGCCGCACCCCCTCCGGAGTGCGCACCGACACCCACAGCTCGACGGGCGCGGGCGGGGCCCCCTCGGCGAGCACGTGCTGGAGCGCGCCCTCCAGCTCCTCGACGCCCTGGGTCAGCAGTTCCCCGAGCGGCCTGCCGAGCAGCGCGGTGCGGCCGGTCCCGAAGGCCTGCGCGGCGTGCGCGTTGACCACGGCGGGGCGGAGATCGACGTCGACCAGGACGACACCCCACGAGGCGTCGTCCATGAGGGCCTCGCTGAGGGCGATGGAGCGTTCCAGGTCGATCTGGGCGTGCACCTCGCTGAACGCGCAGTACACCCCGGCGGGTTTCCCGTCCGCGCCCGGCACTCCGGCGGACTGGGTCCGTACGAGGACGCGCCCGCCGTCCTTGGTCAGCAGCGCGAACTCGTGCACCTGGCGGCCGGGCACGTGCTGGGCGGCCATCAGCCGGTCCTGGACGTCGTGCGCGTCGGCGGCCCGTACCGCCCACCCCTCGAAGCCCTTGCGTCCCACGGCCTCGGTGGCACTCCAGCCCAGGATCCGCTCGGCCTCACGGTTCCAGTGGGTGATCACCCCGTCGGAGTCGAACGCGCACAGCGCGGCGTCCATCCCGTCCAACAAGGCTGCGAGCAGATCGTCGGCGGTCTCGCTACGTCCGTAGGCACTCACCTGGCACCCCCTGCAGGTGTTCGCGTGTGCGGCACGTCAGATCATTGAACTGCAACGTGACCCAGCCCACACTGCATTCGGGGAAATCGACGTGCCCCCTGCACCTGGGAAGGCACGACCGGAACGCCCACACGTTCGAGTGACCTCTCCCCATCGTCCACACCTCGCAATGCCGGGCGCCGGTGTGGAACATGGGCGAGGGGAGACCGGCGCTCGATGCCCTGGCCACCGGAGTCTTCGACCACGCGCGAGGGGACGCCCTCGTCCGGGTACCCGCGCAGATCCTGGTGGTGGCGTCGACGGGGCGTGGTTCGTACGCCAGGACCACCCCTGACCGCTTCGGGTTCCCCCGCTTGCAGCGGCCGCGCGGCAAGGTCCACCACGGGTACTCGACCGGGGACCTGGTAGCGGCCGTCGTGCCCAAGGGAAAGCGGGCCGGCAGCTGGGTGGGACGCGTCGCGGTCCGGACCAGTGGTCAGCATCGGATCACGACGTTGACCAGCCGCTTTGATGTCTCCCACCGGAATTTGCGGCTACTCCAGCGAGCCGATGGATACAGCTACGGATTCACCGACGAAATTCGATTGAGCGGACGGCACAGGCCTGCCTAGAGTGGACACACACTGAAAGGAGGTGATCCCGGAAATGTATGAACTCCGGACGCGTGAGGTGACTGCGGGCTAAGCGCCCGTCGTCGCACGCACCCAGTGCGGTGCCCGGCGGGATCGCCAGGCGCCAATCCCAAGCAGTCACCCGACCCGCGGGCTCGCCGGTACGTCCGGCCGGCTTCTCTCACTGCAGGAGAGAAACCAGAGCCCGCGGGTCGCCTGCGTTTGCCGCCCGGCGCGGCACGGCTACGGGCAGAGGCGCTCGACGCGCCACTTCTCCCCGTCCAGGACGTAGCGCAGGCGGTCGTGCAGGCGGTTCTCGTGGCCCTGCCAGAACTCCATCGCCTCCGGGAACACGCGCAGGCCGCCCCACTCCGGGGGGACAGGCACCTGCTCGCCCTCCGGGTAGCGGGCCTCCAGCTCGGCGTAGCGGCGGTCCAGCTCGCCCCGGGAGTCGATCACGCTGGACTGCTCGCTCGCCCAGGCGCCCAGCTGCGAGCCGTGCGGACGGGAGCGGAAGTACGCCGCCGTCTCGTCGCGGCCGATCCGGGCCGCCGTACCGGTGACGATCACCTGGCGGGCGATGGGGTGCCAGGGGAAGAGCAGCGCGACATGCGGGTTCTCGGCCAGCTCGCGGCCCTTGCGGGAGGCGTAATTGGTGAAGAAGACGAAGCCCCGGCCGTCGAACTGCTTCATCAGCACGGTCCGCGAGCTGGGCCGTCCGTCGGGGGTGGCCGTCGATACGACCATGGCGTTCGGTTCGAAGAGGCGGGAGTCGGCGGCCTGCTGGAACCAGAGGGCGAACTGGTCCATCGGATTCTCGGTGAGGCTCCGCTCGTCGACGATCTCCGAGCGGTACTGCTTGCGCATCGTGGCGGGGTCAATGTCCTGATCGGTCACGCTGGCCATCCTGCCCCAGCAGGACCCGTCACGGTGTGCCGTATGTCACGCTTCCGCAGTCGGGGCGGAACGGCCAAAATCTTGGGGCCGGTCCGAAGGTCCCCAAGCGGGTGACCAACGGCCGTGCCGGGCATCAACGGGGATGACCGCGCCGGACCGCGAGTCACGCCGGGAGCCGCGCGTGTTCGCACTATCTGAGGAGCCGCCTGATGTCCGACTTCGTACCCGGGCTCGAAGGGGTCGTCGCGTTCGAGACGGAGATCGCCGAACCCGACAAGGAAGGCGGGTCGCTCCGCTACCGGGGCGTCGACATCGAAGACCTCGTCGGCCACGTCTCCTTCGGGAACGTCTGGGGCCTGCTGGTCGACGGTGCCTTCAACCCCGGCCTGCCGGCCGCCGAGCCCTTCCCCATTCCGGTCCACTCCGGTGACATCCGTGTCGACGTGCAGTCCGCGCTGGCCATGCTCGCCCCCGTGTGGGGCCTGAAGCCGCTGCTGGACATCGACGTGCAGACCGCCCGCGACGACCTCGCGCGCGCGGCCGTGATGGCACTGTCGTACGTCGCCCAGTCCGCCCGCGGCCAGGGCCTGCCCATGGTGCCGCAGCGGGAGATCGACAAGGCCGAGTCCGTGGTCGAGCGGTTCATGATCCGCTGGCGGGGCGAGCCCGACCCGCGGCACGTCAAGGCCGTCGACGCGTACTGGACCTCCGCCGCCGAGCACGGCATGAACGCCTCCACCTTCACCGCGCGGGTGATCGCGTCGACCGGCGCGGACGTCGCCGCGGCACTCTCCGGCGCGGTCGGCGCCATGTCGGGGCCGCTGCACGGCGGAGCACCGTCCCGCGTGCTCGGCATGATCGAGGAGATCGAGCGCACCGGCGACGCCGTGGCGTACGTGAAGAAGGCCCTGGACAAGGGCGAGCGGCTGATGGGCTTCGGGCACCGCGTCTACCGCGCCGAGGACCCGCGCGCCCGCGTGCTGCGGCGCACGGCCAAGGAGCTGGACGCGCCGCGCTACGAGGTGGCCGCCGCGCTGGAGAAGGCCGCGCTGGAGGAGCTGCACGCGCGCCGTCCCGATCGGGTCCTCGCCACGAACGTGGAGTTCTGGGCCGCGATCATGCTGGACTTCGCCGAGGTCCCGGCGCACATGTTCACCTCGATGTTCAGCTGCGCCCGTACCGCCGGCTGGTCGGCGCACATCCTGGAGCAGAAGCGCACGGGCCGCCTGGTGCGGCCGTCGGCCCGCTACATCGGGCCGGGGCGGCGCAACCCGCAGGAGATCGAGGGCTACGCGGACATCGCCGAGACCGCGTAGCGGCCCCGGTCGTGTCCTTGGGCGCCGTATCCCGCTCGCGGGGTGCGGCGCCCTTCTCGTTACCGCGCTTCAGCCCAGGCTCGCGTCGAGGATGCGGGACCACTGGGCCACCACCCGGGCCCGGCGGGCCGTGTCGTCGGTGAGCACGTTGGCCAGGCCCAGGCCCCGCGCCATGTCCAGCAGCCCCTGCACGGTCTCCCGTACGCCCGGCACCGACTCGTCCGCGCCCAGCAGCTCGACCGCGATCCGATGGGTCTCGCGGCCGACCCGGGCCTCCAGCTCGGTGACCTGCGGGCGCAGCTGCTCCTCGTTGGAGGCGGCCGCCCACAGCTGGAGCGCGGCCCGGAAGAGCGCGCCGGTGTACAGGTCGACGAGCGCCTCCACGACGGCCGGGCGGGCGGCCGGGCCGGCGTGGAAGAGGTCGCGCAGGGCGGTGGAGCGTTCCTCGGCGACGTACTCGACGGCCGCGGTGAACAGGTCCTCGCGGGTGGGGAAATGGTGCTGGGCGGCGCCGCGCGAGACCCCGGCCCGTTCGGCGACGACCGAGACGGTCGAACCGGCCCAGCCGTGCTCCGCCAGGCAGGACACGGCCGCCTCGAGGAGGTGGCGGCGGGTGACGCGGCTGCGCGCCTGCTTGGGGCCCTGCGTGGGGCCCTGCTTGGAGCCCTGCTTGGGGCCGGTCACAGCGACCATGAGGGTTCCCGGCGCTCGAAGCGGGCGGTGATGCCCTCGCGGGCCTCGGCGGAGGCGAACAGTCCTGCGGACAGCTCGGTGAGACGGGAGCCGTCGCGGGCGAGGGCCTCGCGTACGGCGGCGGCCGTCAGCGCCTTGGTCGCGGCCAGCCCCTGCGGGGAGGCCTTGCGCAGGCCGGCGAGTACGGGCTCCAGGGCGGCGTCCACGTCCTCGGCGGCCAGGGTGAGCAGGCCGATGCGGGCCGCTTCGGCGGAGTCGAAGGCCTCGGCGGTCAGGAAGTAGCGGGCGGCGGCCCGCGGGTCGAGGCGCGGCAGCAGGGGCATGGAGATCACCGCCGGGGCGAGGCCCAGGTGGGTCTCGGTGAAGGCGTACGAGGACTGCGGTCCGGCGGCGGCGATGTCGCAGACGCCGAGCAGGCCGAGGCCGCCGGCGCGTACGTGGCCGGTGACGCGGGCGACGACGGGCTTGGGCAGCTCGGCGGTCTCGCGGAGCAGGGCCACGAAGTCTGCGGGATCGCAGGGGGACTTGAGGTCGGCCCCGGCGCAGAAGGTATTGCCGGTGTGGGTGAGGACAACGGCGCGGACGGCGGGGTCCGCGGCGGCGGTGGCCAGGGCGGTGCGGAGTTCTGCGACGAGGTCGGCGGAGAGGGCGTTGCGGTTGCCCGGGGAGTCCAGGGTGAGGGTGGCGATGCCGGTCGCCTGGGCGGCGTGCACGAGTGGGGCCATGTCTCCTCCGGAGCGGTGTGCGGTGGGGTTCTCCCCGGCAGACCCGGGCGGGGTCCCTCCGGGAGGGTACGCGTTGCCCTGCGGGCGGTTTGGCGGTATTCGGGGGCAGCACCCCCACGGGGTGCCCTGCGGGCGGCTCGGGGGGTGGGCCGGTGCCCCGCACGGTCTCCTCGACCCGTACCCCTGCGGGGTGCTCGGCGGTGTCCTGGTGTGGGTCGGTGCCCCGCACCAGGGTCTCCTCGACCCGTACCCCTGCGGGGTGCTCGGCGGTGTCCTGGTGTGGGTCGGTGCCCCGCACCAGGGTCTCCTCGACCCGTACCCCTGCGGGGTGCTCGGCGGTGTCCTGGTGTGGGTCGGTGCCCCGCACCAGGGTCTCCTCGACCCGTACCCCTGCGGGGTGCTCGGCGGTGTCCTGGTGTGGGTCGGTGCCCCGCACGAGGGTCTCCTCGGCTCGGCGCGCGCGGGCACGGTCCAGCCGTACGGGGTGGTCGCGCCTCGTCCTGCGGGGACCCTCCTGCGTGTCCCCGCCCCACGCCCGGGCTTCGGCAGTACTGGGCATCCCCGACACCGCGGCTGGGACGGCGGAGGGGAGTGGGGACGTGCCGGGGTGTCCCCGCAGGACGAGGCGCGACCACCCCGAGCATCCCCGAGATGCCCGCGCGCGCCGAGCCGAGGAGACACCCCGGCACGGCCCCACGCACCGACCCCCGCCGACCCCGCCGCACCATCCAGCCTCGCCGGCGATTGAGGCGCGGGTCCGGGCAGCGCCCGGCACACGACGCGAGCCGCACACCGAGCCGCCCGCAGGGCAACCCGCGGGTCCGGGCAGCGCACGGCACACGGCCGCGACTGCCCCGGGGGGTCAGTACGACTTGGGGAGGCCGAGGGTTTGGTGGGAGATGAAGTTGAGGATCATCTCGCGGCTGACCGGGGCGATGCGGGCCACGCGGGAGGCGGTGATGAGGGAGGCGAGGCCGTACTCGCGGGTGAGGCCGTTGCCGCCGAGGGTGTGGACGGCCTGGTCCACGGCCCGCACGCACGCCTCCCCTGCCGCGTACTTCGCCATGTTCGCCGCCTCGCCCGCCCCCATGTCGTCCCCCGCGTCGTACAGGCGGGCAGCCTTCTGCATCATCAGGCGGGCCAGTTCCAGCTCGATGTGCGCCTGGGCCAGCGGGTGGGCCACGGCCTGGTGCGCGCCGATGGGGCTCTTCCACACCTGGCGGGTCTTCGCGTAGTCCACGGCCTTGGCCAGGGCGTGGCGGCCCATCCCGATGGCGAAGGCGGCCGTCATGATCCGCTCGGGGTTGAGTCCGGCGAACAGCTGGAGCAGGCCCGCGTCCTCGTCGCCGACCAGGGCGGACCCGGGCAGGCGGACGTCGTCCAGGGTGAGCTCGAACTGCTTCTCCGCCGCCTGCAGTTCCATGTCTATGACGGTGCGGCCGAAGCCGGGTGCGTCGCGGGGCACGATGAACAGGCAGGGCTTGAGGCTGCCCGTGCGGGCGTCCTCGGTGCGGCCGACGATGAGGGTGGCGTCGGCGATGTCGACGCCGGAGATGAAGACCTTGCGGCCGGTGAGGATCCAGTCGTCGCCGTCGCGGCGGGCCGTGGTGGTGATCCGGTGGGAGTTGGATCCGGCGTCGGGTTCGGTGATGCCGAAGGCCATGGTGCGGCTGCCGTCGGCGAGGCCGGGCAGCCAGGCCTCCTTCTGGGCGTCGGTGCCGAAGCGGGCGATGACCGTGCCGCAGATGGCGGGCGAGACGACCATCATGAGGAGGGGACAGCCCGCGGCCCCGAGTTCTTCCAGGACGATGGACAGTTCGGCGATGCCGCCGCCTCCGCCGCCGTACTCCTCGGGAAGGTTGACCCCGAGGTAGCCGAGCTTCGCGGCGTCGGCCCACAGCTCGTCGGGGTGGCCGCCTTCGCGGGCGACGCGGGCGAGGTACTCGCGGCCGTAGCGCCGGCCGAGCGCGGCGACGGCGGTGCGCAGGGCCTGGTGTTCTTCGGTTTCGATGACGGGGCTCATGCTTGCGGTTCCTCCTGGACTACGGCGAGCAGGGCGCCGAATTCGACCTGTTGGCCGGTGGCGACGTGGAGCGCGGTGAGCGTGCCGGAGGCCGGAGCGAGGATGCGGTGCTCCATCTTCATGGCCTCCAGCCAGAGCAGGGGCTGGCCGGCGGTGACGGGGCTGCCGGGGGCCAGGCCCTCGGCGATGCGGACGACGGTGCCGGGCATGGGGGCGAGCAGGGAGCCCGGTTCCGTGCGGTCCTGGGGGTCCGGGAAGCGGGGAACGGGGGTGAAGGTATGGGCGCCGAGCGCGGAGTCCACGTAGATCTCGGTCTTGTTCGAATTTTGTTTCACGTGGAACGCCCGTCGGATTCCCTCGACTTCGAGGGTGACGAGGGTGGGGGTGGCGGCCACGACCCGGATCCCGGGGTGGTTCACCGGGTGGTACTGGACCTCGTGCTCGACGCCGGCGGACCGGTAGCGGCGGGTGTGCGGCTGGGAGCGGACGTTGCGCCAGCCGCCGAGGCGGGCGGCGAGGGGGGCGTCCGGAGTGGGGGCGGCTTCGGCGAGGGCGGCGGCGAGGGCCGCTGCGGTGGCGTCCGGGGCGCCGCCGGTGAGGGTGTCGAGGTGGCGTTCGTAGAAGCCGGTGTCGAGTTGTCCGGCGGTGAACTCCGTGTGCCGCAGGGAGCGTACGAGGAGTTCGCGGTTGGTGGTGAGACCGTGGATGCGGGCTCCGGCGAGGGCGTGGGCGAGGGCGCGGACGGCCTCGGCGCGGGTGGGGGCGTGGGCGACGACCTTGGCGAGCATGGGGTCGTAGTGGATGCCGACGGTGTCCCCGTCGGTGAAGCCGGTGTCGACGCGGACCTCGCCGGGGATGGCGAGGGTGTGCAGGGCGCCGGTCTGCGGGCGCCAGTCCTGGGCCGGGTCCTCGGCGTAGAGGCGGGCCTCGACGGCGTGGCCGGTGGGCTGCGGGGGCTCCGGGCGCAGGGCCGCGCCCTCGGCGATGCGCAGCTGGAGCGCGACGAGGTCGAGGTCGAAGACGGCTTCGGTGACGGGGTGTTCGACCTGGAGGCGGGTGTTCATCTCCAGGAAGTACGGGCGGCCGTCGGCGGTGACGAGGAACTCGACGGTGCCCGCGCCCCGGTAGGAGACGGCTCGGGCGGCGGCGACGGCGGCTTCGTGGAGGGTGGTGCGCAGGGCTTCGGACAGGCCCGGGGCGGGGGCTTCCTCGATGACCTTCTGGTGGCGGCGCTGGAGGGAGCAGTCGCGGGTGCCGAGCGCCCAGACGGTGCCGTGGGCGTCGGCGAGGATCTGCACCTCGACGTGGCGGCCGCGTTCCACGTAGGGCTCGGCGAAGACCTCGCCGTCGCCGAAGGCCGAGCGGGCCTCGGCGACGGCCGCGTCGAGGGCTTCCCCCAACTGGTCGAGGTCGCGGACCACGCGCATGCCGCGGCCACCGCCGCCGGCCGCGGCCTTGAGGAGCAGGGGCAGGTCGGCGGGGGTGGCGGCGGCCGGGTCGACGGGGTCGAGGAGCGGTACTGCGGCGGCGCGCATCAGTTCCTTGGCCCGGGTCTTGGAGGCCATGGCCTCGATGGCCTCGGGGGGCGGGCCGATCCAGGTCAGGCCGGCGGCCAGGACCTCGCGGGCGAAGTCGGCGTTCTCGGAGAGGAAGCCGTAGCCGGGGTGCACGGCGTCGGCGCCCGCGGCGAGGGCGGCCTTGATGATCAGGTCGCCGCGCAGGTAGGTGTCGGCGGGGGCCGCGCCGGGCAGGCGTACGGCCGCGTCGGCGTCGCGGACGTGCAGGGCGTCGGCGTCGGGGTCGGAGTGGACGGCGACGGTGGCCAGGCCCAGGGCGCGGGCGGTGCGGAAGATCCGGACGGCGATCTCGCCGCGGTTGGCGACGAGGAGGGAGGTCAGGTTCGTCATGTGCGGGCTCACATCCGGAAGACGCCGAAGCCGCCACGGGCGCCCTCGACGGGGGCGTTGTGGACGGCCGACAGGCACAGGCCGAGGACGGTACGGGTGTCGCGCGGGTCGATGACCCCGTCGTCGTACAGCCGCCCGGACAGGAACATCGGCAGGGACTCTGACTCGATCTGGGCCTCCACGAAGGCGCGCATCCCGGCGTCGGCCTCTTCGTCGTACGGCTGCCCCTTGGCGGCGGCGGACTGCCGGGACACGATGGAGAGCACGCCGGCCAGCTGCTGGGGGCCCATGACGGCGGACTTGGCGCTGGGCCACGCGAAGAGGAAGCGGGGCTCGTAGGCGCGGCCGCACATGCCGTAGTGGCCGGCGCCGTAGCTGGCGCCGATGAGCACGGACAGGTGCGGGACCTTGGAGTTGGCGACCGCGTTGATCATCATCGAGCCGTGTTTGATGATGCCGCCCTGCTCGTACTCCTTGCCGACCATGTAGCCGGTGGTGTTGTGGAGGAAGACGAGGGGGATGTCGCGCTGGTTGGCGAGCTGGATGAACTGGGCGGCCTTCTGGGACTCGGCGCTGAACAGCACGCCCTGCGCGTTGGCGAGGATGCCGACCGGGTAGCCGTGCAGGGTGGCCCAGCCGGTGACGAGGCTGGGGCCGTAGAGGGGCTTGAACTCGTCGAAGTCGGAGGCGTCGACGATCCGGGCGATGACTTCGCGCGGGTCGAAGGGGGTCTTGAGGTCGGGCGGGACGATGCCGAGGAGTTCCTCGGGGTCGTGGAGGGGTTCCTCGGCGCGGGGCGGGTCCGCGTGCGGCTTGCGGTGGCTCAGCCGGGCGACGACGCGGCGGGCCCGGCGGATGGCGTCGTACTCGTCGAGGGCGTAGTAGTCGGCGAGTCCGGAGGTGCGGGCGTGCATGTCGGCCCCGCCGAGGGACTCGTCGTCGCTCTCCTCGCCGGTGGCCATCTTGACCAGGGGCGGACCACCGAGGAACACCTTGGAACGGTCCTTGATCATGATGGTGTGGTCGGACATGCCGGGGATGTACGCGCCTCCGGCGGTGGAGTTGCCGAAGACGACGGCGACGGTCGGGATGCCCTCGGCCGAGAGCCGGGTGAGGTCGCGGAAGATCGCGCCGCCCGGGATGAAGATCTCCTTCTGGGAGGGCAGGTCGGCGCCGCCGGACTCCACGAGGCTGATGCAGGGGAGGCGGTTCTGCCGGGCGATCTCGTTGGCCCGCAGCGCCTTCTTCAGCGTCCAGGGGTTGGAGGCGCCGCCGCGGACGGTGGGGTCGTTGGCGGTGACCAGGCACTCGACGCCCTCGACGGTGCCGATGCCGGTGACCATGGAGGCGCCGACGGGGTAGTCGCTGCCCCACGCGGCGAGCGGGGACAGCTCCAGGAACGGGGTGTCCGGGTCGAGGAGCAGCTCGATGCGCTCGCGCGCCAGGAGCTTGCCGCGGGCCCGGTGTCGGGCCGTGTACTTCTCGCCGCCGCCCGCGAGGGCCTTGGCGTGTTCGGTGTCGAGGGCGGCGAGGCGCTCCAGCGCTGCGTTACGGGCCTGCGCGTGCTCGGGGGCGTGCGGGTCGACGGTGGTGCCGAGGCGGGTCATGGGGTGGCCTCCGGGGCCGGGAGGAGAGCGACGGGGATGTCGAGGTGGCGGGCGCGGAGCCATTCGCCGAGGGCCTTGGCCTGGGGGTCGAAGCGGTGGCCGGAGGCGACGCCGTCGCCGAGGATGCCGGTGACGGTGAAGTTGAGGGCCCTCAGGTGCGGGAGTTCGTGCCGGGTGACGGGGAGGTCTCGGGTCTCCGGGAGCAGCTCCTGGAACACCTCGGCGGTGAGGGTGCGGTGCAGCCACTCCCAGGCGGGCTCGGTCTCGACCCAGACGCCGACGTTGGCGTCGCCGCCCTTGTCGCCGCTGCGGGCCCCGGCCACTGCGCCGAGGGGGGCGCGGGTGGTGGGCCCGGAGACCCGCGATCTTCCCGAACCGGGGCTCCGCCCCGGACTCCGCGCCTCGAACGCCGGCGGGGCGGAGTCCCGGGATGCAGCGGGCACCGGTACGCGGGTGCCGTCCGGGAGGACCGCCATGTGCGGCACCTCGTCCGCCGGGGCGGGGGTGGACGTGAAGACGCCGTAGGGCTGCGCCGGGCCGGGTGGGGCGGTGACGTGGAAGCCCGGGTAGCTGCCGAGGGCGAGTTCGATCGCCGCCGAGGTCAGGGCGCGGCCCACCCGGTCCGGGGACGGGTCGCGGACCACCAGTCGCAGCAGGGCGGAAGCCGTCTCCTGCGTGTCGGCGTCCTCGTGGTCGGTACGGGCCAGGGTCCAGGTGGCATCGGCCACCCCATCCAACACGTCGGCGAGTTGGGTGCGGACGAGGTCCGCCTTCGCCTCGATGTCCAGGCCGGTCAGGACGAAGACGACCTCGTTGCGCCAGCCGCCGATCCGGGTGACGCCCACCTTGAGGGTGGGCGGCGGGGCCTCCCCGCGCACGCCCGAGATCCGTACGCGGTCGGCGCCCTCGTCGGTCAGCCGGACGGTGTCCAGGCGGGTGGTCACGTCGGGGCCGAGGTACCGGACGCCCTGGGTCTCGTAGAGGAGTTGGGCGGTGACGGTGCCCGTGGTGACGGCGCCGCCCGTGCCCGGGTGCTTGGTGATGACCGCCGAGCCGTCCTCGGCGATCTCCGCGAGCGGGAAGCCGGGGCGGCGGACGTCGTGCCGGGCGAAGAAGGAGTAGTTGCCGCCGGTGGCCTGCGTTCCGCACTCCAGGACGTGGCCCGCGGCCACCGCCCCCGCCAGCCGGTCGTGGTCGCCGGGGTCCCAGTCGAACCACCAGGCCGCCGGGCCGCTGACCAGCGCCGCGTCCGTGACCCGGCCGGTCACCACCACGTCCGCCCCGGCGCGCAGGCAGGCCGTGATCCCGGCGCCCCCGAGATACGCGTTGGCCGTCAGGGCCCCGTCCACCTGCGCGGTGAGGTCGTCGCCCTCGACGTGGGCGACCCGCACCGGGACCCCGGTCTTCGCCGCCAGGGCCCGTACCGCGTCGGCGAGTCCGGCCGGGTTGAGGCCGCCGGCGTTCGCGACGATCCGTACGCCCCGCTCGTGCGCGAGCCCGAGCCCCTCCTCCAGCTGGCGCAGGAAGGTCTTGGCGTAGCCGAGTTCCGGGTTCTTCAGGCGGTCGCGGCCCAGGATCAGCATCGTGAGCTCGGCCAGGTAGTCCCCGGTCAGCACGTCCAGCGGGCCACCGGTGAGCATCTCGCGCAGGGCGTCGGAGCGGTCCCCGTAGAAGCCCGAGGCGTTGCCGATGACCAGTGGGCGCCGGGTCACCGGGAGGCCGCCGGTTCCCGGCCGGGCCCCGCGGGGCCGGCGAAGGCCTGGGCGATGTCCAGCCAGCGGTCCGCGTCGGGGCCGGTCGCGGTGAGGTCGAGGTCGGCGCGGTGGGCGCGCTGGGTGACCAGCAGGCAGAAGTCGAGCGCGGGGCCGGTGATCCGCTGCGGGGCGTCCGGCGGGCCGTACGTCCACATCTGCGGGCCGTCGGGGGCCGTCAGCTCCACCCGGAACTCCTCGGTGGGGGCGGGCAGGGCGCGTACGGCGTAGGCGTAGTCGCGGGCCCGTACGCCGATCCGCGCGACGTGCCGCAGCCGCGCGGTCGGGGTGCGGCGCACGCCGAGCGCGTCGGCGACGTCCTGGCCGTGCGCCCAGGTCTCCATCAGCCGGGCGCTGGCCATCGAGGCGGCCTTCATGGGCGGCCCGTACCAGGGGAAGCGGGTGTCGGGCGAGGCCGCGGCCAGTGCCGCGTCGAGGGCGCCGCGCGTGGCCCGCCAGCGGGCGAGCAGCTCGGCGGGCGCCAGTTCCGCGCCTTCGCGGGCGCCCTCGTCGACGAAGGTGTCGGGGGCCTTCAGGGCTTCCTCGACCATGCGTCCGAAGCCGGTGGCGTCGGTGAGGGAGAGCAGCGAGGCCCGGTCGGTCCAGTGCAGGTGGGCGATCTGGTGGGCGACGGTCCAGCCGGGCGCCGGGGTGGGCCGGGCCCAGTCGGGAGCGGCCGACTCGCTGACGAGGGAGTCCAGTTCATGACCCTCTTCGCGCAGGTCTGCGAAGACGGCGACGGCTGCGCGGGCGGCGGACGGATCGGGCACGGTGCGCTCCCCTTCTCGGCGTGAGGGGAACACTGGCAGCACCCACCAAAACAATCAAGCATGCTTGCATGATTTTTTCCGGTGTCGGCACCTTCCCGCCACGCGCACCAAATCGGCACAGCCGAAAGGCAGTTGCTTCCCCGCCCACCGGCCGCAGGTCCCGCCGCACGGCGGCCTGCGGGCACGGAGGGGGCGAATTCGGCCGCAACCCGGAAACTCGCGATACGTCACCGGATGTCCCGTCGATACTGAACGTTCCGCTCCGGCCCGGACGGGCGCACACACCACGCACCGCACCCCCACGTTCGTGTCACTCGAACCGCTCGACGACGAAGACGACGACGAAGAGGATGGACTGACGTGACTCCAGCCGCCCGAACTCCCTTCTCCCTCTATCCCGAACTCGACGCGACCGCCCTCACCGCCTTCGTCGCCGCCCTGGAGAGCGGCGACGTCACCGGCCTCGCCCCCGCCCGCGCCGCCGAGATCGCCGAGGTCCGCTCGGTCGCCGTCTTCACCCGCGGCAAGGTGACCGGGGCCGACGGGGACCTCCTCGACGCCGCGCTCTGGCGGCACACCGGGACCCAGCCCCGCCCCGCGATCGTCATGCCCTCGCCCTGGTCCGGCCTGGGCTGGCTCCCGTACGCCGTCCAGGCCTCCCTCTTCGCGGCCCGCGGCTACAACGTCCTCGCCTACTCCACCCGCGGTTTCGCCGGCTCCGAGGGCCAGGTCGACGTCGCGGGCCCGCTCGACGTCGCCGACGGCAGCCGCGCCCTGGACCACCTCATCGAGCGCAGCACCGGGACCGTGACGAAGATCGGCTTCCTCGGGGACTCGTACGGCTCCGGCATCAGCCAGCTCGTCGCCGCGCACGACACCCGCATCGACGCCGTCGTCGCCCTCAGCACCTGGGGCGACCTCGGCGAGGCCTTCTACGAGAACTCCACGCGGCACGTCGCGGCCGTACGGGCCCTGCTCGACGCGGCCGCGAAGGCCCGGCTGAGCCCGCAGACGCAGAGCGTCTTCGACAACGTGCTCGCCAACCGCGACGTCCAGGGCACCCTGCGCTGGGCGGAGACCCGCTCGCCCTTCTCCCACATCAAGGAGCTCAACCGCCGCCAGGTGCCGGTGTTCTTCTCGCACGCCTGGCACGAGACGCTCTTCCCGCCCAACCAGACGCTGAAGATGTTCAACGAACTGACCGGTCCCAAACGCCTCGCCGTCTCCATCGGCGACCACTCCGGCCCCGAGATGACCGGCATGCTCGGCCTGCCCAACCGGATCTGGACGGACGCCCACCGCTGGCTCGACCGCCACCTCAAGGACATCGACAACGGCATCGACGCCGAGGGTCAGGTGCTCGGCGAGATCATGTGGAGCAAGACCCTCGAACCCCGCCCCACCTGGCCCTCCCTCACCGAACGCGTGGAACGGCTGCACCTGGCGGACGACGGCGAGCTCGGCGAGGAGCCGCAGCCCGGCTGGACCTCGACCGTGCTGTGCGGGGTGGACACCCCGGCGACCGTCGCCGACCAGGTGGTGCAGTCCGGCTACGCGGAGATCGCCGGCCGCCCGAAGATCTACCGGACCCAGGACATCGACCGCACCGTCGCCGCCGTGTGGACCGCGGACCCCGTCGCCGAGACCACCCGGCTCCGCGGCATACCGAGGCTGCGCGTGACGTACCGGGCGGCGAACCCGGGATCCACCTTCGTCGCGTACCTCCTCGACACGGCGCCCGACGGGACGGCGCACATCGTCACGCACGCCCCGTACACCGACCTCGACTCCCCGCCCGACAGCCTGATCAGCGCGGACATCGAACTCCAGGCCACCGCCTACGACGTGCCGCGCGGCCACCGGCTGATGCTGGTGATCGACGCCCGCGACCCCTTCTACGGCGACGCGAACCTCCCGCGCGCCACCCTGGCGTTCACCTCCCCGGACGCCACCCCGTCCTACCTGGACCTCCCCCTCGGCTGACCCGCCCACCCGCCCGGCCGGTCCTCCGACCGGCCGGGCCGGACCCTGGACGTTCGACAAGGTCCGGCGGAAGGCCCCGGCTGCGTGCGGGGGTGCCGAGGGGGTGAAGGCTCCGCGTGCCCGGGTCCCGTACCGCGCTCAGCAGACCTCGCCCGGGACCGCCCGGGCCGTCGCACGCAGGAGGTCCCGGAGGAGGTCGAAGTCGACCTCGGCAGGGTTGCGGAAGCGGAGGCAGGCCTTGCCCATGTCGTGCGGGGCCAGGCGGGACGCGAAGGCGTCCCGGATGTCCGTGCGCATCAGGTAGAAGGAGATGTACTGCTTCTGGTTCGCCCAGGCGATCTCGCCGGCGGTCGCGCCCGCCCGCACGTACACCGGCATCCCGTACGCGATCCCCTCCTCGAACCCGGTCAGCTCCTCCAGACACAGCTCCCGCAGCCGCACCAGGGCACCCCGACGGGCCTCCGGGGCCGCGGCCAGGTAGGTGGCGACGTCCATCAGGCGGCCTTCCTACGGATCTGCGAGCGGACCGCGCCCATGCTGGCCGCGATCACGAGGGCGATGGCCAGCGCGTCCAGTGCGGACATGGCCTGGTTCAGGACGAGGAAGCCCGCGGTGGCGGCGATCGCCGGCTCCAGGCTCATCAGGATCGCGAAGGTCGGAGCCGGCATCCGCCGCAGCGCGAGCAGTTCCAGGGTGTACGGGAGGACCGACGACAGGACGGCCACGCCCAGGCCGAGGGCCAGCGTGCTCGGGACCAGCAGGTCCGAGCCGGCTTCGGCGATGCCCAGCGGCAGCGAGACGACCGCGGCCACCGCCATCGCGAGGGCCAGCCCGTCCGCCTGCGGGAAGCGACGGCCGGTACGCGCGCTGAACACGATGTACGCCGCCCACATCGCGCCCGCCCCGAGCGCGTACGCCGCGCCCAGCGGGTCGAGGGAGCCGAAGCCGAGGCCGCCCCCGCCGTGCCCGGACAGCAGGACCACACCGCCGAGTGCGAGGCCGGCCCACAGCAGGTTGACCAGGCGCCGCGAGACGATGACGGAGAGGGCGAGCGGCCCGAGGACCTCCAGGGTGACGGCCGGGCCGAGCGGGATCCGGTCGATGGCCTGGTAGAAGAGGCCGTTCATACCGGCCATGGCGGCGCCGAAGGCGAGCACCGTGCCCCAGTCGGAACGGGAGTGGCCGCGCACCTTCGGGCGGCACAGGAGCAGCAGTACGAGCGCCGCGGCCGCGAGGCGCAGGGTGACCACGCCCGCCGCGCCCGCCCTCGGCATGATCATGACCGCGAGGGCGGCGCCGAACTGCACCGAGATCCCCGCCGAGATCACCAGCGCCACGGGCCCCAGTCCGGAGCCGGAGCCGGAGCCCGACGCGGAACCGGAAACGGAGCCCTCGGCGGTCGACGGAACCGGCGCCGGAGCCGCTTCGGTGGCGGCCGTGGGCGAGCTCGTCGGGGACGAAGAGGAAGGTGCGGGCATCTGTCCAGCCTAAGGGTCCGTAAGGAGTGTTGCCGTATGTCCTGCCTTACAACCCCTCCGCCAGCAGTTCCGCCAGGTGCCGGGCCCGGCCCCCGCCCAGCTGTGCGATCTGCGTACGGCACGAGAACCCGTCCGCCTGGATCACGGCGTCCCGCGGGGCCGCGCGCAGGGACGGGAGCAGCTGTTCCTCCGCGCAGGCCACGGACACCTCGTGGTGCCCGGGCTCGAAGCCGAAGTTGCCCGCCAGGCCGCAGCAGCCCCCGCTGAGCTCGCCCACCAGCCCGGCCCGCTCGCGCAGCCGCCGGTCGGGGCCGTCCCCGAGCACCGCGTGCTGGTGGCAGTGGGTCTGGCCGACCACCGCCCGGTCCAGCCGCGGCGGCCGCCAGTCCGGGGCGTACTCCTCCAGGGTCTGCGCGAAGGTCCGCACCGCCGCCGCCATGCGGGCTGCGCGGGGGTGGTCGGGGAGCAGCGCGGGCAGGTCGGTGCGCAGGGCCGCCGCGCAGCTCGGTTCCAGGACCACGAACGGCCCGGGTGCGTCTCCCAGCACGTCCAGCGTCCGGCGCAGGACCCGGCGGGCCCGGTCGAGGCGGCCGGTGGAGACGTACGTCAGGCCGCAGCAGACCCGGCCGCCACGGGGGACGGACACATCCAGGCCCGCGGCCCGGAGCACGCGGAGCGCGGCGTGGCCGGCCTCGGGGGCGAGGTACTCCGTGAACGTGTCGGGCCAGAGGGTGACGGCGAGACCGGGCGCGGGACCGGAACCGGGCGGCGGGTCGGCCGCCGCCCCGCACCCCGCCGCCTCGGGCCGGTGGCCCGTACCGCGCGTGAACGGCCGCTTCGCGAGTTCCGGCAGGGCCCGCTCCGGGGTCAGCCCCGGCACCGGTACCGGCAGCAGGCGCGCGGCCGCGTTGACGGCCCCCGCCGCCCGCAGGCGGGCGATCAGGCGGAGCCAGGCCGGCAGCCCGCCCAGCGTGTAGTGGGACAGCGGGCGGATCCGGCCCGCCCAGTGCCGGTCCAGGAACTCCGCCTTGTACGCGGCCATGTCCACACCCACCGGGCAGTCGCTGCGGCAGCCCTTGCACCCCAGGCACAGGTCGAGCGCCTCGGCGACCTCCGCCGAGCGCCAGCCGTCCGTGACGATCTCCCCGGCCAGCATCTCGTGCAGCAGCCGCGCCCGGCCCCGCGTGGAGTGCCGCTCCTCGCCCGTGACCCGGTAGGAGGGGCACATCACGCCGGGCCCGCCCGGCTCGGTCGTACGGCACTTCGCGACCCCCACGCACCGTGCGACCTCGCCCGCGAACGAGGTGGCCGGCAGCACCGCGAAGCGCAGGTTCTCGTCCAGCCGCGCCGGCCTGACCAGCATTCCCGGGTTCATGCCGCCCGCCGGGTCCCACACGTCCTTGTAGGCGCCGAAGAGCCGGATCACCTCCGCGCCGTACATCTTCGGCAGCAGTTCCGCCCGCGCCTGCCCGTCCCCGTGCTCCCCCGACAGGGAGCCGCCGTGCGCGACGACCAGATCGGCCAGTTCCCCGGAGAAGTCCCGGAAGCGCGCGATGCCCGCCGCCGACACCAGGTCGAAGTCGATGCGTACGTGCACACAGCCCTCGCCGAAGTGCCCGTACGGGGATCCGCGCAGCCCGTGCGCCGCCAGCAGCGCCCGGAACTCCCGCAGGTACGCCCCCAGCCGGGCCGGCGGCACCGCGCAGTCCTCCCACCCCGGCCAGGCCATCCCTCCGTCCGGCATCCTCGTCGCCGTGCCCGCCGCGTCCTCGCGGATCCGCCACAGCGCCCGCTGCGCCGCCGGGTCGGTGACGACCGTCGCGTCGAGCGGGTCGGCGGCCCGTACGAGGGCCCGCGCCCCGCCCTCGTCCGGCATCTCCACGAACAGCCATGCCCCGCCGCGCGGCAGCGCCGGTGCCCCGCCCGGCACCAGGTCCTCGGCCATCCCCTCCACCGTGAGCGGCCCGTACGGCAGCAGCCCCGCCGCCGCGTCCGCCGCCGCGCTCTCGTCGGGGTACCCGAGCACCGCGAGCACCGGCGCGGACGGCGCCTCCACCAGACGCACCACCGCCTCCGTCACCACCCCGAGCGTGCCCTCGCTCCCGCAGAACGCCCGCGCGAGCTGCACCCCGTGCTCGGGCAGCAGTGCGTCGAGACCCCCGTAGCCGGAGATCCGCCGCGAGAAGGCGGGCGCCGTCCCGCCGGCCGCCATTCCGCCGGCCGCCATTCCGCCGGGCGCCGTCCCGCCGGGCCGCATCCCGGTGCGCAGCAGTCCGAGGTGCGCGGTGACCAGTGCCCGCAGCCCGTCGGGGGCACCCGTCCAGCCCGTTCCGATCCGGTGGGCGGTGCCCCCGTACGCCGTCACCGCGAGCTCGGTCACGTTGTCGGCGGTGGTGCCCCAGGCCACCGAGTGGGCCCCGCACGCGTTGTTGCCGATCATGCCGCCGAGGGTGCAGCGCGCGTGCGTGGACGGGTCGGGCCCGAAGGTCAGCCCGTACGGGCGCACCGCGTCCCGCAGCCGGTCGAGGACCAGCCCCGGCTGGACCACGGCGGTGCGCGCCGCCGGGTCCACCGAGACGAGGGCGTTCATGTGCCGGGTGAGGTCGAGCACCACGCCCACCCCGGTGGCCTGGCCCGCGATGGAGGTCCCGCCGCCGCGCGGTACGACGGGCACCCCGGCGCCGGCGCACACGGCGAGTGCGGCCGCCACGTCCTCGGCGTCGCGCGGGGCGACCACGCCCACCGGCACGCGGCGGTAGTTGGAGGCGTCCATGGTGGTCAGGGCCCGTGCGGCGGCGCCGAAGTCGACTTCCCCGCGCAGGTTCTCCCGCAATGTCCGTTCGAGTTCACCGGGTGACGTCACGGCCCCAGCCTCCCACCGGCCGGAGCCGTCTCATCCGGTGGACGCGCGTCCGGAGCGCGGACCGGGACCCGATACGCTCCGCTCGTGGCTGAGATCCAGATTCCCGCTGACATCAAGCCCGCCGACGGACGCTTCGGCGCGGGCCCCTCCAAGGTGCGGACCGAGGCGCTGGACGCCCTCGCCGCCACCGGTACCTCCCTGCTCGGAACCTCACACCGCCAGGCCCCGGTCAAGAACCTGGTCGGCTCGGTGCGCCAGGGCCTCCGGGACCTCTTCTCCCTCCCCGAGGGGTACGAGGTGATCCTGGGCAACGGCGGCTCCACCGCCTTCTGGGACATCGCGACCGCCGGTCTGATCGAGCAGAAGTCCCAGCACCTCACCTTCGGCGAGTTCTCCTCGAAGTTCGCCACGGCCGCGAAGCTCGCGCCGTGGCTGGACGCGCCGTCCGTGATCTCCTCGGAGCCGGGTACGCACCCGGAGCCGGTGGCCGAGGCGGGCGTGGACGTGTACGCGTACACGCACAACGAGACCTCGACGGGTGTGGCGGCGCCGATCAAGCGCGTCGCGGGCGCCGATGCCGGGTCCCTCGTTCTGGTGGACGCGACCTCGGGCGCCGGCGGTCTGCCGGTGGACATCACCGAGACGGACGTCTACTACTTCGCCCCGCAGAAGTCCTTCGCCTCGGACGGCGGCCTGTGGCTGGCCGCGTTCTCCCCGGCGGCCCTGGAGCGCGCGGCCCGCGTGCACGCGTCCGGCCGGCACATCCCGGAGTTCTTCTCGCTGCCGACGGCGATCGACAACTCGCTGAAGAACCAGACGTACAACACCCCGGCGCTGGCCACCCTCTTCCTGCTGGACCAGCAGCTGGAGTGGATGAACAGCCAGGGCGGCCTGGAGTTCACCACCGGCCGTACGGCGGCCAGTGCGCGCAATCTGTACGGCTGGGCGGAGGCGTCGAAGTACGCGACCCCGTTCGTCGTGGACGCCGACAAGCGCTCCTCCGTCATCGGGACGATCGACTTCTCGGACGACATCGACGCGGCGGCCGTCGCCAAGGTGCTGCGCGCCAACGGGATCGTGGACACCGAGCCGTACCGCAAGCTCGGCCGCAACCAGCTCCGTATCGCGATGTTCCCGGCGATCGACCCGGCGGACGTGCAGGCGCTGACCGCCTGCATCGACCACGTGATCGAGAAGCTCTGACCATCACCCGCCCGGTACGACGCGAAGCCCCCGGTGACCTGCTGTCGCCGGGGGCTTCGGCGTTCCCCGGACACCCCGAAGGCCACCGGCGTAGGGGGTCTCCCGCACGCGGTACCTTCAGGGGTCCGGAGGCGAATCATGGAGGCAGCGGCGTGAGCGTGCGAGTGACGGCGGCCCAGAGCGGCGTGGATCCCTTCGGCACGGCCCGGCTGCGGCGCGGGGTGCTCGACGCGTGGGGTGCGGGCCCGGCCCGGTTCCGCGAGGACGCCAACGCCGAGGAGGACCTCGCGCTCGGCGGCTACCGGGACCGGCTCGTCATCGAGCTGGCGCAGAACGCCGCCGACGCCGCGGCCCGCGCCAAGGTCCCCGGCCGGCTGCGGCTCACCCTGCACCCGGGCGAGGGCGGGCACGCCCTGCTGGCCGTCGCCAACACCGGTGCCCCGCTGGACGCGACGGGCGTGGAGTCGCTGAGCACCCTGCGCGCCTCCGCCAAGCGGGAGCCCTCCGGGGACAGCGTCGGCCGCTTCGGCGTCGGCTTCGCGGCCGTGCTGGCCGTCTCCGACGAGCCCGCCGTGCTCGGCCGCCACGGCGGCGTCCGCTGGTCCCTGGCCGAGGCCCGCGAACTGGCCCGGGACGCCTCCGTCGGCAGCCCCGGCCTCGGCGACGAACTGCGCCGCCGCGACGGGCACGTCCCGCTGCTGCGCCTCCCGTTGCCCGCCGAGGGCACCGCCCCCGAGGGCTACGACACCGTCGTGGTCCTCCCGCTGCGCGACTCCGCCGCCGAGGCGCTGGTGGAGCGACTGCTGGCGGGCATCGACGACGCCCTGCTGCTCACGCTGCCCGGGCTGCGCGAGGTCGTTGTGGAGACCGCGGCCGACGGCACGCGCACGCTGTACCGGCGCGACGAGGGCCCGTACACCGTCATCGAGGACACCACCGCTTCCGGCACCGTCACCCACCGCTGGCGTACCGTCCGTCACGGCGGCCCCATCGAGCGCGCGCTGCTCGCCGACCGGCCCGTCGAGGAGCGGCTGCGGCCCGCCTGGGCGGTGTCCTGGGCGGTGCCCGTCGACACCGACGGCGCCCCGGTGCGCCCGGTCACGGCCCCCGTGGTGCACGCGCCGACCCCCACCGACGAGCCGCTGGGCATCCCGGCGCTGCTCATCGCGACCCTGCCGCTGGACACCACCCGCCGGCACCCGGCGCCGGGGCCGCTGACCGACTTCCTCGTGGAGCGCGCGGCCGACGCGTACGCCGAACTCCTCGGCGCCTGGGACCCGGTGACCACCGAGCTGGTGGACCTGGTGCCCGGCCCGCTCGGCAAGGGCGAGCTCGACGGGGCCCTGCGCGCCGCCGTGCTCCAGCGCCTCCCCCGTACGGCCTTCCTCGCTCCCGCCGCCCCGCCCGAGCACGCGGAGGAGCGCGCCGCCCTGCGCCCCTTCGAGGCCGAGGTGGTGGAGGGCGCGGGCGCCGACACCGTACGCGTCCTCGCCGAGGTCCTGCCGACGCTGCTGCCCGCGGGCCTGGAGCGCCGCGCCGAGCTGCGCACCCTGGGCGTGGGCCGGCTCCCTCTGGGCGATGCCATCGAGCGGATCGCGGGCATCGAGCGGACGCCCGACTGGTGGCACCGGCTCTACGACAGCCTCGCCGGGGTGGATCCGGACCGGCTGTCGGGGCTGCCCGTGCCGCTCGCCGACGGCCGTACCTCGATCGGCCCCCGGCACATCCTGCTGCCGGGCGCGGACACGCCCACGAGCCTGGCCCGGCTGGGGCTGAAGGTCGCGCACCCCGACGCGGCGCACCCGCTGCTGGAGAAGCTCGGCGCGCTCCCGGCCACGGCACGGGCGGTCCTGACGACCCCGCAGGTGCGGGCCGCCGTCGCCGCCTCGCTGGACGCCGGGGAGATCTGGGACGAGGACGCGGACGCCCTGGACGCGGACGAGCTGGCCGAGGTGGTCCTGGGGCTGGTCCGGGATGCCGATCTGGCACCGGGCGACGAGCCGTGGCTCGGCGCACTGGCCCTGCCCGACGAGGACGGCGAACTGGTTCCGGCGGGCGAACTGCTGCTGCCCGGCAGCCCGCTGGCCTCTGTGATCCGCGAGGACGAGGTCCCGTACGTGGACGCGGACCTGGCGGAGCGGTGGGGCGCCGGACCGCTGACCGCGTGCGGGGTACTGGCCACCTTCCAGCTGGTCCGCGCCACCGATGTGGTCCTCGACCCGGACGAACTGGAGCCGCGCGAGGGGGACTTCGCGGAGCCCGACGACGCGGGGCTGCTGGATGCGGTGGACGTGTGGTGCGAGGACGTCCTGGACCAGCTGCCGGACACCCCGGTGCCGCCGGTGGCGACCGAGCTGATCGCCGTACGGGACCTCGACCTGGTCGACGACGACTGCTGGCCGCAGGCCCTGGCCATGCTCGCGCAGCCGCCGCTGCGCGACGCGCTGACCCAGCCCGTACGGATCCTGCTGCCGGACGGCA
Organism: Streptomyces avidinii; assembly: GCF_045161815.1. NCBI lineage: Bacteria > Bacillati > Actinomycetota > Actinomycetes > Kitasatosporales > Streptomycetaceae > Streptomyces > Streptomyces avidinii. The sequence continues at coordinate 4,973,020 of NZ_CP108863.1, read as the reverse complement.
CCACGCAGTCGGTGCGCCCGTACACCGCCTGGTGGCTGCGCGACCACCCGGTGCTCGACGGCCGCCGCCCGGCGGGCCTGCGCGCGGCGGGCGGCGACCCGCTGCTGGCGGGCCTCTACACCTCGGCGGACGCCACGGGCTTCGAGGACGAGCAGGTCCTGCGGGCGCTCGGAGTACGGACCACGGTGGCGGCGCTGCTGGACGAGCCCGGCGGCGCGGCCGAGCTGCTGGGCCGGCTCGCCGACCCGGAACGCGAGGTGACGGGCCACCAGCTGCACGGCCTGTACGGCGCGCTGGCCGATCTGGACCCCGAGCAGGTCACCCTGCCGGACGAGCTGCGTGCGGTGGTGGACGGCGAGGTCGTGGTGGTGGACGCGGCGGAGGCGCTGATCGCGGACGCCCCGGACCTGCTCCCCCTGACGGCGGGACTGCCCCTCCTGCCCGTCTCCCCGTCGAGGGCCGCGGACCTGGCGGACCTCCTCCAGGTCCGGCGGCTCTCGGACACGGTCCCGGCGGAGGTGACCACGCCCGGCGAGGAGCACGAGGTGCCGGAGTCGGTGGCGCTGCTGCTGGGCCCGGCCACCCCGGCGACGTACATCGAGCACGAGGAACTGGTCGCGGGCGGCACGGAACTCGACTGGCGCCGCACCCCCGACGGCACCCTCCACGCGTCCACCCTGGAGGGCGTGGCCGCGGGCCTGGCCTGGTCGGCGGGCCAGTGGCCCCGCCGCTTCGAGGTGGCGGCCCTCCTGGAGGACCCCTCCCGCACGGCGGAACTGGCCCGCGACCGCTGGTTCGACTAGCAGCCGCCCGGCCCGGCCGAGACGACTCGGCCGGGCCGGGCGGCCTCAGACGGCCGGGCCGAAGCCGGTGACCGTGGGGTGCGGGGCGGTCGTGCCCGTACCCGGGAGGACGGTGACCCTGCCGGTGGCGTCCGCGGACCAGAGGTCCGGCAGGCCGTCACCCGTGAGGTCGCCGTCGGAGCCGAGGCGCGGGTGCGCGGCCGGCGTCAGGGTGGACAGGACCGGCCCGGCGGCCGGGTCGGCGAAGGCGGAGAAGTCCGGTGCGTCCGCGGCGCCCTTGATGGAGAAGGCGCGGATCGTGCCGTCCGCCCGGGAACGGGCCCACAGGGTCGGGAAGTCCGTGCCCTGCGCGCGGCCCGGGGTGAGCAGGTCGTAGCCGGACCAGCGGGTGTCGTTGCCGGAGAGGAGCGTGGCCGACCGCAGTCGGATGCCGCCCAGCTTCGCGAGCCACAGCCGCCCGTTCTCGACGAACAGCAGGGAGCTGCGGGGCAGGAGGCCGTCGACCGCGCTGTCGCCGGTGGGCGATCCGTACGCGGCGATCTGCGTGACCTGCGACCAGTCCGAACCGAACCCGTGCTGGGCGCAGTCGATGGCCGAGCCGGCCGTGTCCAGGCACGTGGCGGGCTTGTTCACGGCGCTCGGGGCCTGGTCCGTGAAGCGGCCCGCCCCGTCGTTGTCGAACCGGTAGAGGTTGCTCTCCCCGGGGGCATGGGCCAGCAGGTCGTCGACCCTGCTCTCGCCGAGGGCTCCGCGGTGGGTGTACTGGACGCCGGCCCAGCTCTCGCTGCTGCCCGGGGCGGCCAGGTGGTGGGCGTTCGCGGGGTCCAGCGGGCTCGCGCCCCACCGGCGGAGGTCGCCCTCGGCGTCCGGGACGAGGACGTCCGGCTTTCCGTCGGCGTCGATGTCACCGAAAGCGGCGGGCTTGGTGGCGGGCTGCGCGTAGTAGTCCACCTGCGCCTGGCCGAGGTTGCCCGCGTTGTCCATCGTCTGGAGGTGGACGGACTGGCTGCCCCACGTGGCGGGCTTGACCTTGATGTCGACCGAGCCGTCCGTCAGCCGCACCACGCGGGAGTCGGTCGCCCCGTCCGCGCAGCTCCAGCCGACCGGGAAGACCGGGCTCGTCTGCCAGCGGGCGCAGGCGATTCCCGAGCCGCTGTCGGCGCCCTTCACGGTGAAGTTGGCCTCCTCGCCGACCTTCTTGGGGGCCTCGTCCGTGGTGACCTCGGCGGTGGGCCGGGTGTGGTCCACGCGGAAGTAGCACCAGGCCGTGTACGGGCTGGTCAGCTTCCCGTCGGTGGCGCGCGCCCGCCATGCGTACTGGCCGCCGTCCTTCAGCAGGTCGCGGGAGACGGTCGTGGCGGCCTCGGGGTGGGAGGACCACACCGTCGCGAGGTCGGTGCGCCTGCCCCCGTACGAGGTGTCCCAGAGCTGGAACGTCGTCTGCAACTGGGCACCGGACGCCGAGGTGGCGGTGACCTTGGTCGTGATGACATCGCTCAGGCCGATCCAGCCGGCTCCGGATCCGGAGTAGGGGTCGGTGTAGCAGTCGGAGTACTGGTCCTCACCGGCGAAACCGGGGACCGGGCTGGTGCGGGGCGCGGTGACCTTGGGTGTCGCCGGGTCGGCGGCGGCCGCGGCCGGCGCCGCGGCGGCCAGGCCGAGCGCCAGCGACAGGGCCGCCGCGGGCAGGGCGCGCAAGGGTGCCTTGGGTGTCATGTGTGCGAAATCCCCCCTGGGACTACTGCTGTTGACCGATTCGATCAGTTGCAGTGTTCCTGAATGGGTTAGCAGATCGCACTGACATTTGATTGAGCGGGCGCTCAGGCCGGGCCGAACGGCAGGAGTTCCGGCCGCTTGGCGGTGCGGCCGTCGCCCGAGGAGCGGCCGCGGAGGCGGCGGCCCAGCCAGGGGCCGAGGAAGGCGGCCGCCCAGCGCAGCTCGGCCGCCATGGTGGAGGCGCCGGCGGTGGGCGGCTGCGGCGGGAGCGGGTGCGTCCAGGTGTCGTCGCTGCCGGGCAGGCCGACGGCGTGGGCGAGGGCCGCGGCGATCCGGGCGTGGCCGACGGGGCTGGCGTGGAGGCGGTCGGTGGTCCACATCCGCGGGTCGGTCACGGCGACCGGCCGGGCGGTCTCGGCGACGGTGACGCCGTGGCGGGCGGCCGCGGCGCGGATGCGGTCGTTGAGGTCGGCTATGCGGGGTGCGACGGGCCGGGCGAGGGGCACGAGCACGCTGAGGTCGGGGAAGGTCACGGTCGCCACGTGGGCCCCGGCGGCCGTGAGCACGGCGAACATCTCCTCCAGGTGCGCGGCGACCTCGGCGGCGTCGAACCTGGGCCGGAGGATGTCGTTGACCCCGGCGACGACGGTGGCCAGGTCGGGGCGCAGGTCCAGGGCGGGGCCCAGTTGTTCGGCGCGGACCTGCCCGGCGAGGCGTCCCCGTACGGCCAGGTTGGCGTACTGGAGGCCGGGGTTGGCGGCGGCGAGGTGCGCGGCGAACCGGTCGGCGAAGCCGCGCAGGCCCACGGCGTCGTCCCCGTCGCCGAGGCCTTCGGTCTGACTGTCGCCCAGGGCGACGTAGCGCAGGTACTCACCGTTCGGCACGGTTCATCCTCTCCCTCAGGACGGCCGCACTGCGGCGGCACCAGTCGCGGTGTCCCTGTTCGAAGGCGAGGCCGCGCAGGCCGGTGAGATACCCGCCGATCCGCTCGCCGTGGAGCAGGAACTCCTCCTCGTCCGTCTCTCCGCGCATCTTGCGCAGCACCTTGCCGAGCAGCTCGATCTTGGCGTCGGCGGCGACCGCGCGCGCTTCGAGCTGTTCGATCACCGGCTCGATGCCGATCCGGTCGGCGGTCTGCACCTTGACGAGGAGGTCGTCGCGGATGACGGAGGACTTCAGGGGGGCCGCGGCGAACTCCGCCAGTTCGGTGCGGCCGGCTTCGGTGACCTGGAAGAGGCGTTTGTTGGGCCGGCTCTCCTGGACCACCTCGCGGCCCTCGACCAGCCCTTCCTTCTCCAGCTTGGCGAGCTCGGCGTACAGCTGCTGGGGCAGGGCGTGCCAGAAGTTCGCGACGCCGATGTCGAAGGACTTGGCCAGTTCGTAGCCGCTGTACTCGCCGTCCAGCAGCGCCGCCAGTACGGCATGCCTCAAAGCCATTCCGGCCACCTCTTCCGCTTCACCGCCTGTCCCGGCATCATACTCATGAAAGTGACTAGTCAGATTCATGAGTATGAGTGTGAGTACGAGGAGGGGTCATGGAGACTGCCGAACGCTTCCGCGCCGCCGTGGAGAAGCGGGATCTCACTGCGATGGAGGACCTGTTCACCGAGGACGTCCGGCTCTACAGCCCGGTGAAGTTCACCCCCTTCGAGGGCCGGCCCATGGTGCTGGGGCTCTTCGGGGTTCTGCTGCGCGTCTTCGAGGACTTCCGCTACGTCGGCCGCTTCGAGGGCGCCGCCGAGACCGGCGCCGACGGCACGGAGGCCCCGGCGGAGGTCCTGCTCTTCCGGGCCACCGTGGACGGCAGGGAGATCCACGGCATCGACCTGCTCCACTTCGACGGGGCGGGCCGGATCAAGGAGTTCACCGTGATGGTCCGCCCGCAGTCCGCCGTGCAGGCCCTCGGCCAGGCGGTCCTCGCCGGCCTGGTCGCCGACGGCCTCGCCTAGGCCACCCGCCACCGGCCACCCGCCACCCCGCCCTAGGCGGGGAACTTGCGGTCGACCCACCTGAAGGTGAACTCGATCAGGACCGCGGCGGCGACCGCGACGGCCACCGCGATCCACGGCACCGTGGCGCCGACCAGCTTGAGCTGGAAGAAGTCCTGCAGCCACGGCACGACGAGGACGATGAGGAAGGCCCCGCCCATCGCGCCGACCAGGGCCACCCGCCACCAGGTGTACGGCCGGGCGATGATCGCCAGTACCCACATCGAGGTCAGGAACAGCGTCAGCGTGGCCGCGCTGGACTCGGCCTCCAGGGCGCCCTGGCCCGTGTAGTGGTGTCGGGCGATCAGGTACGACACGAAGGTGGCCACGGCCGCGATGACACCGCCGGGGATCGCGTACCGCATGACCCGCTTCACGAAGTGCGGTTTCGCGCGCTCCTTGTTGGGGGCCAGGGCCAGGAAGAAGGCCGGGATGCCGATGGTGAGCGTGGACAGCAGGGTCAGGTGGCGCGGCAGGAACGGGTACTCGACCTGCGAGCAGACCACCAGGATGGCCAGCAGCACCGAGTAGACCGTCTTGGTGAGGAAGAGCGTGGCCACCCGGGTGATGTTGCCGATGACCCGGCGGCCCTCGGCGACCACCGAGGGCAGGGTCGAGAAGCTGTTGTTGAGGAGGACGATCTGGGCCACCGCCTTCGTCGCCTCCGAGCCGGAGCCCATGCTCACGCCGATGTCGGCGTCCTTGAGGGCGAGCACGTCATTGACGCCGTCGCCCGTCATGGCGACCGTGTGGCCCTGGGACTGGAGGGCCCCGACCATGTCCCGCTTCTGCTGCGGGCTCACGCGCCCGAAGACGGAGTTGGCGTCGAGGACCTTCGCCATGTCCTCCCGGTCGTTGGGGAGCTTGCGGGCATCGACGGTGTTCTCCGCGCCCGGCAGCCCCAGCTTGCCGGCGACCGCACCGACGGAGACCGCGTTGTCGCCGGAGATGACCTTCGCCCGGACGTTCTGGTCCTCGAAGTAGCGCAGCGTGTCGGCGGCGTCGGGGCGCAGCCGCTGCTCCAGCACGACGAGGGCGGTCGGCCGGACCCCGGTGGCGACGGCCGCGTCGTCGAGTTCGCGGGCGGAGCGCGCCAGCAGGAGGACCCGCAGTCCCTGTTCGTTGAGGTCGTTGATCTCGTCGAGGGCCGGGTCCCCGGCGGGGAGCAGCACGTCGGGGGCGCCGAGCAGCCAGGTGTTGTTCTCGCCGTCGCCCTCGCTGAAGCTGGCGCCGCTGTACTTGCGGGCGGAGGAGAAGGGCAGGGACTCGGTGCAGCGCCACTCCGCGCTGTCCGGGTAGGCGTCGATGATCGCCTGGAGGCTGGCGTTGGGGCGGGGGTCCGACTCGCCGAGCGCGCCGAGCACCTTCTTGACGTACGCGGGTTCCGCGCCGCCGAGCGGACGCAGCTCGGTGACGTCCATGCCGCCCTCGGTGAGGGTGCCGGTCTTGTCGAGGCAGACCACGTCGACGCGTGCGAGGCCCTCGATGGCGGGCAGCTCCTGGACCAGGCACTGCTTGCGGCCGAGCCGGATGACGCCGATCGCGAAGGCCACGGAGGTGAGCAGGACGAGCCCCTCGGGGATCATCGGGACGATGCCGCCGACAGTCCGGGCGATGGAGTCCTTGAGGTTGTTGTCCTTGACGAGGAGCTGGCTGATGATCAGGCCGATCGAGGTCGGGATCATCATCCAGGTGACGTACTTGAGGATGGTGGAGATGCCGGAGCGCAGCTCGGAGTGGACGAGCGTGAAGCGGGAGGCCTCTTCCGCCAACTGGGCGGCGTAGGCCTCGCGGCCGACCTTGGTGGCGGTGAAGGCGCCACCGCCCGCGACCACGAAGGAGCCGGACATGACCGCGTCCCCGGGCTTCTTCAGGACGGGGTCGGCCTCGCCGGTGAGCAGGGACTCGTCGATCTCCAGGCCGTCGGCCTCGCCGACGGACCCGTCGACGACGACCTTGTCGCCGGGGCCGAGTTCGATGACGTCGCCGAGGACGATCTCGGAGGTGGAGATCTCGGCGGTCCGGCCGTCGCGGCGCACGCTGGGTTTGGCCTCGCCGATGACGGCGAGGCTGTCGAGGGTCTTCTTGGCGCGCAGTTCCTGGATGATGCCGATGCCGGTGTTGGCGACGATCACGAAGCCGAAGAGGCTGTCCTGGATCGGTGCGACGAAGAGCATGATCGCCCAGAGCACGCCGATGATCGCGTTGAACCGGGTGAAGACGTTGGCGCGGACGATATCGGTGGTGGAGCGGCTGCTCCGGACGGGAACGTCATTGACCTCGCCCCGCGCGACACGCTCCGCGACCTCGGCGGTAGTCAGTCCGGCCGGCTTGAAACGGGGTGCGGGCGGCCGCATCGGGTGTACGGGGTCCAGCTCCGCTCCCGCGTCGATGGCGGGAGCGGCCGTCCCGCCACCCGGCTCCGGCCCGTCGGATTCGGTTCCAGCCCGCTGCGTCATGCCTTCGACGTTAAGCGGGCTTCTTGCGCTTCACCCGCCGAGAAGTCCGAAGATCCGACTTCGGGATGACCCGAATCGTCCCCTGGTAGCCCTGCGGGCCGACGCCTCTCCGGGATGTCCCCCGCAGACCGAGCGAACCCACTGCCGGCCCCGTGCCGACCGGGCCCGGGGTCCGCGGGCCGAAGAGCCGTGCCGTGGGGCGGGGACACTCCGGGACGTCCCCGCAGGCCGAGCGAACCCGCCGCCGAACCACGGGCCGATCCGGCCAAGGGTTCGCGAGCCGAGGAGACGTCCCGGAGGGGCACCGCCCCACCCGAAACCGCGCCGCCGCGGCCTAGGCCTGCGGCCCCGAGCCCGTCTGACCGTCCCGCTCGGACTGCCCCGCCTGCCCGTCCCGCTCGGCCTGCCCCGCCTGCCCGTCCCGCTCGGCCTGCTCGGCCTGCGCAGCAGCATCGGCCTCGGCCTCGGCGGCGTGGCGCTTCAGCGCCGCGTCCCGCCCCCGGACGTACCAGATGCCGATCAGGCCGAGGAAGCCACCGGCCGCACACGTCCAGACCCACCACAGCTGGCCCCGGTCCGCGAACCATCCGTAGAAGGGCAGCTGGACCAGGAAGAGGGCGAACCACAGGATCGTGCCACCTGTGACGGTGGCGACGACGGGGCCCTCCAGGGGCTCGGGCGCCTCGTGCTTCGCAGTCCATTTGGCCATGCGGCAAGTCTAGGCGGCCCGAAACGCCATCTACGCGCGGAGATGGACGCACTTTCGTTCATGTGTTCATACTGAAACGGTTTGGGCGCGGCCCATTTTCTTCGTATGAACCACCCAATGAGGACCGTATGAGCACCCCGGCCCCCGCCCCCGCAGACACCGCCCCGGAGCCTTCCCCCCGGGGACCCGCCGGCGGACTGGACCGCTGTTTCAAGGTCTCGGAGCGCGGCTCGACCCTCGGCCGCGAGGTCCGCGGCGGCTTCGCGACCTTCTTCGCCATGGCCTACATCATCGTGCTCAACCCGATCATCCTGGGCAGCGCGAAGGACATGTACGGGCACCAGCTCGACTCCGGCCAGCTGGTGACGGCCACCGTCCTGACGGCCGCCTTCACCACGCTCCTCATGGGTGTGATCGGCAACGTCCCGATCGCGCTCGCCGCCGGTCTCGGCGTGAACACGGTCGTCGCGCTCCAGCTCGCCCCGCGCATGAGCTGGCCCGACGCCATGGGCATGGTGGTCCTGGCCGGCTTCGTGGTGATGCTGCTGGTCGCCACCGGACTGCGCGAGCGGGTCATGAGCGCCGTGCCGGTGGGCCTGCGCAAGGGCATCGCGATCGGTATCGGCCTGTTCATCATGCTGATCGGCCTGGTCGACGCGGGCTTCGTCTCCCGCATCCCGGACGCCGCGCACACCACGGTCCCGCTCCAGCTCGGCACCACCGGTCACCTGGACGGCTGGCCCGTCCTGATCTTCGCGGTCGGCGTGCTGCTCACCCTCGCCCTGCTGATCCGCAAGGTCCCGGGCGCGATCCTGATCTCCATCGTGGCCATGACCCTGGTCGCCGTCGTCGTCCAGCTGATCGCGAAGGTGCCCGACTCGGGCTGGGGCCTGACCGTCCCGGAGTGGCCGGGCAACCCGGTGTCCAGGCCCGACTTCGGGCTCGTCGGCGAGGTCAGCCTGTTCGGCGGCTTCGCCAAGGTCGGGATGCTGACCGGCATCCTCTTCGTCTTCACCGTGCTGCTGTCCTGCTTCTTCGACGCCATGGGCACGATCCTCGGCGTCGGCGACGAGGCGAACCTGATCGACAAGACGACCGGCGAGTTCCCCGGGATCAACCGCGTCCTGCTGATCGACGGCCTGGCGGTCGCCTCGGGCGGCGCCACCTCCTCCTCCGCGACCACCTGCTTCGTGGAGTCCACGGCCGGTGTCGGCGAGGGCGCCCGTACGGGTCTGGCGAACGTCGTGACGGGCGGTCTCTTCGCCGTGGCGCTGTTCCTGACCCCGCTGGCCACCATGGTCCCGTCCCAGGCGGCCACCCCGGCGCTCGTGGCGGTCGGCTTCCTGATCCTGGCGGGCTCGGTCAAGGACATCGACTGGAGCGACTTCACCATCGCCGTCCCGGCCTTCCTGGCCATGGTGATGATGCCCTTCACGTACTCGATCACCAACGGCATCGGCATCGGCTTCATCAGCTTCTGCGCGCTGCGTCTGGCGACCGGCCGGGGCCGTGGGGTCCCGGTCGCGATGTACGTGGTGGCGGCGGTGTTCGTCTTCTACTACGCGATGCCGGCCCTCGGCCTCGGCCAGTAGCTCACGTCAGCCCGTAGAACTTCTCTGTCTCGTCGACGGCCGCCTTGAAGCGCTCGTCGAAGTCATCGCGAATGAGCGTCCGGACGACATAGTCCTGGACGCTCATTCCGCGTTTGGCCGCATGGATCCGGAGCCTGTCGAGGAGCTCCCCGTCTATGCGCATGCTCAGCACATGTGTCCCCATGCCGAAAGAGTCGGGGCAGAGGGTGCGTACGCGTGTCGCTTTCAGCCGCCGACTCACCCGTACGAGTGACCCCGGGCATGAGGCGGAAAACCGGTGTTCCTTAGGAAGAGTAATGAGTTACTCTAAACACATGCATGACCTTTCCCATGGCGACGACCTTGCCGCCGTGAACGACCTCCGCTCCGCCGTCATGCGGCTGGGGCGACGCCTGAAGCACCAGCGCGTCGACGAGTCGCTGAGCCCGACCGAGATGTCGGTCCTCGGCACCCTCGCCCGCTGCGGCCAGGCCACACCCGGAGAGCTCGCCCGCCGCGAGCACGTCCAGCCGCCGTCGATGACACGCATCGTCGCGTTGCTGGAAGCCAAGGGACTGGTCACGCTGGAACCGCACCCCGACGACCGCCGCCAGAAGGTGGTCCGCCAGACGGAGGAGGCCGAAGCGATGCTCGAAGAGAGCCGCCGCAAGCGCAACGCCTTCCTGGCCGGGCTCGCGGCCGAGCTGACCGAGGACGAATGGGCCAAGCTGCGCGCGGCCGCACCCGTCCTGGAGAAGCTCGCGCACCTGTAGGAACGACGCCAGGAGGCGAACGCTTTTGAGTACGGGAACCGGAGCAGACTCCGCACCCGGCCACATATCCACCCCCACTACCGCCGCGACCGCCGACCGGGCCGTCGCAGCACCCGCGGGCAAGGGCTCCATGTTCAGCTCGCTGCGGATCCGGAACTACCGGCTCTTCGCCACCGGCCAGGTCGTCTCCAACACGGGCACCTGGATGCAGCGCATCGCCCAGGACTGGCTGGTCCTCTCACTGACCGGCTCCGCCTCCGCCGTCGGCATCACCATCGCCCTGCAGTTCCTGCCGATGCTGATGTTCGGCCTCTACGGCGGCGTACTCGCGGACCGGCTGCCCAAGCGGCCGCTGCTCCTCGCCACCCAGAGCGCGATGGGCCTGACCGGCATCGCCCTCGCCGCGCTCACCCTGGCCGGACACGTCCAGGTGTGGCACGTCTACCTCGCCGCCTTCGCGCTCGGCCTGGTCACCGTCGTCGACAACCCGGCCCGGCAGACCTTCGTGTCCGAGATGGTCGGCAAGGAGCAGGTGGCCAACGCCGTCAGCCTGAACTCCGCCAACTTCCAGTCCGCGCGGCTGGTCGGCCCGGCGATCGCCGGTGTGCTGATCACCGCCGTCGGCTCCGGCTGGGCCTTCCTGCTGAACGGACTGTCCTTCGCGGCGCCCATCGCCGGCCTGCTGATGATGCGGACGCACGAACTGCACCCGGTCGAACCGCGGCCCCGCGCCAAGGGCCAGCTGCGCGAGGGCCTGCGCTACGTCGCCGGCCGCCCGGAGCTGATCTGGCCGATCGTGCTCGTGGGCTTCATCGGCACCTTCGGGTTCAACTTCCCGATCTGGCTCTCCGCGTACGTGAGCGACGTCTTCCACGGGGACGCGGGCACCTACGGGCTCTTCAACACCCTGATCGCGGCCGGCTCCCTGGCGGGCGCGCTGCTCGCCGCCCGGCGCGGACAGTCCCGCCTGCGGGTGCTGGTGGTCGCGGCCGCGCTGTTCTCGGTCCTGCTCCTGGTGACCGCCTTCGCACCCGGTTTCTGGCTGTTCGCCGCCCTGCTCGTGCCCATCGGGATCTTCGGCCTGACGGTCAACGTCACGGCCAACTCCAGCGTGCAGATGGCGACCGACCCCGAGATGCGCGGCCGGGTCATGGCCCTGTTCATGATGGTCTTCACCGGCGGCACCCCGCTGGGCGCCCCGCTGCTGGGCTGGATCACGGACACCTACGGCGCCCGGATCGGCATGGCCGCGGGCGGTGCGATCTCCCTGGTGGCCTCCCTCGCGATCGCGGTGGTCCTGGCCCGCGTCGGCAACCTCCGGCTCCGCGTGAACCGCCGCGGCGTGACCTTCGTCCCGGCCGTTCCGCGCCGCCGCGAACTGGTGACGGTGGCCTGACCCCGCGGCCCGGGTTCCCGGGGCTCGGCCCCGGACCCAGCGCCTCAAACGCCGACCAAATCCAGCCTCGCCGGCGTTTGAGGCGCGGGGGTCCGGGGGCGGAGCCCCCGAAAACGGCGCCGCGCACGGCTACGCTCGCCGCATGAGACTGTTCGTAGCCGCCCTCCCGCCGGACGAGGCCGTCGCCGAGCTGGCCCGGGCCGTCGACGAGGTCCACGACGACCGGCTGACCTGGACCGGGAGGGACGGCTGGCACTTCACCCTCGCCTTCCTCGGCGAGGTACGGGACGAGGTGCTCCCGGAGCTGTACACACGCCTGGAGCGGGCCGCCCACCGCACCGCCCCCTTCGCGCTGCGGCTGCGCGGCAGCGGCCACTTCGGGGAACGGGCCCTGTGGGCCGGCGCCGCCGGTGAGCTCACCGCCCTGCGGATGCTCGCCGAACGGGCCGATGCCGCCGCCCGGCGGGCCGGGGTACCGATGGACCAGCACCGCCGGTACACCCCGCACCTCACCCTGGCCCGCAGCCACCACGCCGCCACCCCGCTGAAGCCGTACCTGGACGCCCTCGCGGAGTTCGAGGGCACGCCCTGGCAGGTGGACACGCTCAGCCTGGTCCGCAGCAACCTCCCCGTCAGCGGGGTGCCGGGCGAGCAGCCCCGGTACGAGACCGTCCGCGCCTGGCCGCTCGGCGGCTGAGCCCGGACGGTCCCGCAGCGGCGTCACCCACCGGCCGCCGGCCCTCGGCACCCCGGCCGCCCACGGGCGGGCCGGACCGTGATCCACGCCACGGCCGGCAGCGCACTCCACCACGGCACAACCCCTGCGTCCACGGTGCAGGGGCCGCCGCGTTACGCTCGACGGGTGGATCCCAAGACCCGAAACCGTGTGATGGCCGGTGTGCTCGTGCTGATGTTCGTCGTCGTGGCCGTGGCGGCTGCCGTCGGCCAGTAGCCCCCCGCCGCCTACCAGGCGAAGGCCTCCGGCGACGCCCCGGGACCGGGGAAGATCTCCTCCAGGCCCGCCAGGACCTCCTCCGACAGCTCCAGCTCCACCGCGCGCAGCGCCGAGTCGAGCTGCTCCTGCGTGCGCGGCCCGACGATCGGCCCCGTGACCCCGGGACGCGTCAGCAGCCAGGCCAGCCCGACCTCGCCCGGCTCCAGGCCGTGCTTGTCCAGCAGGTCCTCGTAGGCCTGCACCTGCGCCCGTACGGCGGTGTTGGCGAGCGCTTCCGCCGACCGGCCGGAGGCACGGCGGCCGCCCTCGACCTCCTTCTTGATGACCCCGCCCAGCAGGCCCCCGTGGAGCGGGGACCACGGGATGACCCCGAGCCCGTACGCCTCGGCGGCCGGGATGACCTCCATCTCGGCGCGCCGCTCGGCGAGGTTGTAGAGGCACTGCTCGCTGACCAGGCCGAGCCGGCCGAGGCGGGCCGCGGTCTCGTTGGCCTGGGCGATCTTCCAGCCGGGGAAGTTGGAGGAGCCCGCGTAGAGGATCTTGCCCTGCTGGACCAGGACCTCGACGGCCTGCCAGATCTCCTCGAAGGGGGTCAGCCGGTCCACGTGGTGGAACTGGTAGACGTCGATGTGGTCGGTCTGGAGCCGCTTGAGGCTGGCGTCGACGGCCCGGCGGATGTTCAGCGCCGAGAGGCGGTCGTAGTTGGGCCAGGTGTCGCCCTCGCGGGACATGGATGCATAGACCTTGGTGGCGAGGACCGTCTTCTCCCGGCGGTCGCCGCCCTGGGCGAACCAGGTGCCGATGATCTCCTCGGTGCGGCCCTTGTTCTCACCCCACCCATACACATTGGCGGTGTCCACGAAATTCAGACCCGCGTCGAGGGCGGTGTCCAAGATGCTGTGGCTGGTCGGTTCGTCTGTCTGCGGACCGAAGTTCATTGTGCCGAGAACGAGTCGGCTGACCTTGAGTCCGGTGCGTCCGAGCTGCGTGTACTTCATGGGTCACTAGCCAACTGCTTCGAGTGCGCTCGAAGCAAGACCCCGCCGTGACGGGCGTGTTACAGCCCCCGGGCGGGCCGGTAGGGGCCGCCGATCCCCCACGCCTGGTGCAGGACCGCCGCGAACTCGCCCGCCAGCCGGTGCTCGCCCGAGGCGTTCGGGTGCGTGCCGTCGTAGGTGTCGCGGTGGATGTCGTACGCCTCCGGGCGCGCGGCCAGCAGGATCGGCGAGGCGTCGGTCGTCAGGTCGGCGACCGCCTTCGCGAGGAGCTCGTTGAAGCGGGCCACCTCGGCCGCGAAGGGCGCGTCCTCCTCGGCCCGGCTGTTCGGGATGACCGGCAGCAGGACCATCCGGACCCCGGGGCGGGCGGCGCGGGCCCCGGCGACGAACCGGCGGGCGTTGGCGGCGGTCTGCTCGGCGTCGGTGTAGAAGCCGAGGTCGATCAGCCCGAGGGAGACCAGCAGGACGTCGGCGCCGGTGGCGGCGACCGCGGGGCCTATCAGGGGGGCCATGTGCTGCCAGCCCTCGCCCCAGCCGGCCAGGTGGCTGCGGGCGTGCTCCGGAAAGCCCGGGTCGGCGTACGCGTGACTGGTGGGCGTGTCGGCGACGGTGTCGTACAGCTCGCAGCGCGGGCCGACGATCCGGTAGGGACCGCCGAAGGTCGAGCTGAGGTGCTGCCACATCCGGTAGCGCCAGGTGTAGTCGCCGGCGCGTCCGATGGTCATGGAGTCACCGACGAACATGAAACGCATCCGGTCATCATCGCGGATCGCGCGACAGAAACCCCTGTGACGCCGGACACGCGGCACGTACTGGCAGGCTGGGGGAATGCGCCTGTCCCTGCCGTCCGCCGCCGCGGCCGCCGCCGTCACCGCCTCCGTCGCCGCCGCCCTCGCCGTGCCGGCGGGCCCGGCCGTCGCGGCGGAGACCCCCGCCGCGGCCTCCTTCACCATCTCCGACCCGCGGATCAAGGAGTCGAGCGGCCTGGCCGCCAGCCGGATCCACCCGGGCGTGTACTGGACGCACAACGACAGCGACGACGGCCCGTACATCTACGCGGTGGACTCGGCCACGGGCCGGACGGTGGCCCGGGTGACGCTGACCGGCATCGGCACACCGCGCGACGTCGAGGCGATCTCCCTGGGAGCGGACGGCCAGCTCTACGTCGGCGACATCGGCGACAACCGGGGCGGCACCTGGGACCACGTGTGGATCTACCGCTTCCCGGAGCCGAAGCAACTGGGCGACGTCACCGTCAAGGCCACCCAGTTCACGGTGAAGTACGCGGACGGGCCGCGCAACGCGGAGGCCCTGATGGTGCATCCGGTGACCGGGCGCGTCTACATCGCCAGCAAGGACGAGAACAAGGGCGGGCTGTACGAGGGGCCCGCGGAGCTGTCGGCGGGCGGCGCGAACGTCTTCCGGCGGGTCGCCGACGTGCCGTGGGTGACGGACGGGACCTTCTCCCCCGACGGCACCCGGCTGACGCTGCGCGGCTACTTCATGGCCCGTACCTACCCGTGGAAGGACGGCCTGCCGGTGGGCGGGGGCGAGCGGGTGGACGCGCCGTGGCAGGGCCAGGCGGAGTCGGTGACGTACACGCCGGACGGCTCCACGCTGATGTTCGGCGCGGAGGGCGAGGGCAGCCGGGTCATCGCGGTCCCGGTCGCAGCAGCCCCCTCCGCCTCACCCCAGCCGGGCTCCCCGCCGGAGGCGGCCCCCCTGACGGAGCCGACGGGCAGCTTCGGCAAGGGCGCCCTTGTCCTGGCGGGGGGCCTGGTACTGGTCTTCGGCGCGAAGCGACTGTTCCGGCGGCGCTGAATCCAGCCCCGCCGGCGTTTGAGGCGCCCACCTCAGCCCCGCCGGCGTTCGAGGCGCGGGAGTCCGGGTGCGGCGCCCCCGGCGGCGGCGCCGCACCCGGAACCAGGCGGTTCGGCGCCCGCGCCGTTGCCGGGGCTCCGCCCCGAACCCCGCTCCTCAAACGCCGGAGGGGCTCAATTTTCCTCGCGGATCGGGATCCGGCCGTTCACCGGTGGGGACGCGGGGGACGGGGTGCCCGGCGTCGGGGTCTGGCCCATCGAGGCCAGCAGCTGGCGGGCCACGCCCAGGCCCGTACCGCCCATCGTGAGCGCCTTCGCGAACATCTCCGACATGCCCTCGGCCCCGTTCAGCAGGACCATGTGCTCCACGTTCCCGAAGGCCCCGGCGCCCGCCTCGACGATCGCAGGCCAGTTCTCGGCCAGCTGCTGCGCGACCACCGCCTCCTGGTTCTCCGCCAGCGCGGCGGCCCGCGCCTTGATCGACTCCGCCTCGGCCAGACCGCGGGCCTTCGCCGACTCCGCCTCCGCGAGGCCCCGCGCCTGCGTGGCCGCCGCCTCCGCCTCACCCGTCGCCCGCGTGGCCTTCGCCGACGCGATACCCCGCGCCTCCACGGCCTGGGCGTCGGCGGTCGCCGCCGTCGTCACCCGCGTCGCCTCGGCGGCCGCCGCGAGCTCGGTCTCCCGCGCCTTCGCCTGCGCCGCCGAGATCCGGGCGTCGCGCTCCGCCTCGGCCCGGGTGCGGGTCTCGTACGCCGCCGCGTCCGCGGGCTTGCGTACGTCCGCCTGCAGCTGCTGCTCGCGCCGGTGCGCCTCCAGCTCCGCGACCCGGGTCTCCTGGACGACGACCTCCTGGCGGGCGGCCGCCTCCGACAGCGGGCCAGCCTGACGGGCCGTCGCCGCCGCCTTGTCCCGTTCGGCCTGGTAGCCGGCCTGCAGGATCTCGCTGTCCCGGGTCGCCTCGGCCATCCGGGCGAAGGCGGCCTGCTCGGCCTCCGTGGCCAGCCGGTTCGCCTCGGCCTGCGCGATCCGCGCGTCCCGCTGCACGGCCGCCGCGTGCGGCATCGCCAGGTTCTTGATGTAGCCGGTCGGGTCCTCGATCTCGTGGATCTGCAGCGAGTCGACGATCAGGCCGAGCTTCTCCATCTCGGTACCGCAGGCCATCCGGGTCTGGCCCGTCAGCTTCTCCCGGTCGCGGATCATGTCCTCGACCGTCAAACCGCCCACGCTGGACCGCAGATGACCCGCGAAGACGATGTGCACGCGTTCGGGCATCATCTTCTGCTGGTCCAGGAAGCGGCGGGCCGCGTTGGCGATCGACACGAGGTCGTCGCCGACCTTGAAGATGACGACGCCCTTCACCCGCAGCGGGATGCCCTGGTGGGTGACGCAGTCCACCGACAGCTGGGTCTCGTTGAGGTCCAGGGACAGTTTCCGCACCGCCTGGACGCCCGGAAGCACGAGCGTCCCCCGCCCGGTGACGATCCGGAAGCCCATGCCCTGACCGAGGCCCTCGGTCTTGTGCGTGGAGCCGGAGATGACGAGTGCCTCGTTCGGTTCGGCCACCCGCCACATGAGCTTGAACAGGCCGATCAGAGCCACGATTGCGGCGGCTACGATTCCCGCCACGACGCCGATAGCCATCGGCAACGCCCCCTTAGCGCGGTGCCGTTCGGCACCGACGAGGGCGAGTCTGCGCCTGCCGCCGCCCCTCCGGAAGACGTGGGCCGCGTCTTGTCGCCATCCTGATACGTACAGGTGGGACGGGGCGTCAGTTGTCGTAGGCCGCCATGACGTACACCGTGCGCGGCGGCAGGTACTCGACCACCGTGACCACCGTCCCGACGGTGAGGCGGCCGGTCCCGTGGACCGGATGGGCGAGGAAGTGCTCCGCCCCGCCCCGGATCCGGACGATGACCTCGCCCACCAGGCCGGGGCCGACCGTCCCGGTCACCCGGCCGGTCATTCCCACCATGTCCATGTCCGTGTCCGCGCCCGTGTCCCCCATGGGGCGAGGGTACGCCGACCGGTCTACGAGTGGCCGAGGTCCGCGGCCGGCAGGTCGGACTCCGAAACCGGCACCGAACCGCTGTCGGGAGCCGGGCGCAGGGTGAACTCGTCCGAGGCCATCGAGTCGAGCACCGGCGGAGCCGGTCGCAGCGGCGCCGGCATGACCGCGGCCTCCGAGTGGCCGCCGCAGCCGTAGGACAGCGACACCAGACGGCCGTCGGCCGGGCTGAACTCGTTCGCGCAGACGCCGAAGGCCTGGCCGAGCGAGCCGCCGATGGCGACCAGGAAGCCGCAGGAGACACACGACGCGGGCGCGGCCTGCGCCATCGGGGTCTTGGCGCCGAAGGACTCGTCCCAGCGGTCGGCGGCGGTGTGCAGCCCGTACCGCGACAGCACGCGCGCCCTGCGCATGCCCAGTTCCTCGGCGACCGACGTGATGGAGCCGCGTACGGGGACCACCGCGCGGTCGGTGACGTCGGCGTCCTCGGCCTCGACCAATTCGGCCATCTCGGTGGAGACCACGGAGTTCGGCGGCGGGGTGTCCTCGCCCGACCAGCCCGGCTCCAGCCGCAGGTCCTCGGCGTCGGTGGGCAGCAGGTCGCCGGGGCCCATGTCGCCGGGGCGCAGCCGCTCGCTCCACGGCACCCACTCGGGGGCCAGCAGCGCGTCGTCGCCGGGCAGGAGCACCGTTTCGTCGAGGGTGACGTTCTTCGCGCGGGAGGCGCGGGTCACGGTGACGGCCCAGCGCCAGCCCCGGTAGCCGGGTTCCTTGGACTCGAAGAAGTGGGTGACGACGCGGTCGCCCTCCGCCACGGCGGAGACGTGCGCGCCCACCACTCCGGGGAAGGCGGCCTCCTCGGCCGCCGCACGGGCGAGTTCTACCGCCTCGACGCACAGGCGGTCGGGGGTACGCGGGGTACGGCTTCGCGTCGTCGCAGCACTCACTGGTCTCGTTCTCTCCTACGCCGTCTCACGTGTGCGCCGTCCGTACTGTCGTCCACAACGACCCGTCGGTGCTGTCCGTACGTGGCACGGGCGGAGCGGACCAGAGGGCCGCGTCGACGTCCGCACCCGATCGGACTCCGGGCGCACCTCACTGCAACCCATTCTGCGGGATCACGAAGAGGCGCGCGGCCAGGAGCAACCGCCGGTGGCGCGCTACGCACGCTACCTCCTCTTAAGCCTCGGGCACACATGCAAGGTCCGATTCGCGGACAAGCCACCGGGTCGGCGACGCGCCGGGAGGCGCCCCGGGACGGCCGGGTGGGGCACTATGTCGAGTGTGGCACCCGTACGGTCGTCCGACGACGGCTCGGGACCGGCCAGGCGGGCCGGCCGGGCTGTCGGGCGTGCGCTGCACTTTCCGGCGCGCGGCATCCGGCGGGCCACGCACGCGCACGGGGCCGGGGAATCGGGCCTCGGCCGGCTGATCGAGCTGCACGCCATCAACGGCGCCGGCGACATGATGATCACGGTGGCGCTGGCCTCGACGGTGTTCTTCTCCGTCCCCACGGACGAGGCACGCGGCCGGGTGGCTCTGTACCTCGGCATCACGATGGCCCCCTTCACCGTGCTGGCCCCGGTGATCGGCCCGCTGCTGGACCGGCTGCCGCACGGCCGCCGGGCGTCGATGGCGGCCGCGATGCTGGCCCGCGCGCTGCTCGCGCTGATGATGTCGGGCGCGGTGGCCACGGGGGGCATCCAGCTGTATCCGGCGGCCCTGGGCGTGCTGGTGGCGTCGAAGTCGTACGGGGTGGTGCGCAGTGCGGTGGTGCCGCGGCTGCTGCCGCCGAAATTCTCACTCGTCAAGGCGAACTCGCGGGTCACCCTGGCCGGTCTGCTGGCCACGGGCGCCGCGGCGCCGGTGGGGGCCGCGCTGCACATGATCGGGCCGCCGTGGCCGCTGTACGGGGCCTGCGTGATCTTCGTATGGGGCACCTTCGCGGCGTTCACGCTGCCGCACAAGGTGGACGAGGCCAAGGGCGAGCGCCGGGCGCGGCTGTCCACGCACGAGGCGCACTCGAAGCGGCCGGGCCTGCGGACGGTGAGCCGGTCGGTGCTGTGCGGGCTGCTGGCGAACGCCTCGATGCGCGCCCTGTCCGGGTTCCTGATCTTCTTCCTGGCGTTCCTGCTGCGCGAGCATCCCCTGGCGGGGCAGAGCGCGGCGGTGTCGCTGGGGATCGTGGGCGTCTCGGCGGGCGTGGGCAACGCGTGCGGCACGGCGGTGGGCTCGTGGCTGCGGGCCCGGGCGCCGGAGGTCATCATCGCGGCGGTGCTGTGCCTGACCCTCGGGGTGGCGGTGCTCGCGGCGGTGTTCTTCAGCGGGCTGTTCATGGCCGTACTGGGCGCGACGGCGGGCTTCTGCCAGGCGCTGGCGAAGCTGTCGCTGGACGCGATGATCCAGCGGGACGTGCCGGAGGCGGTGCGCACTTCGGCCTTCGCCCGTTCGGAGACGTTGCTCCAGGTGGCGTGGGTGATGGGCGGCGCGATCGGCATCGTCCTGCCGCTGAACGGCGTACTGGGGATGTCCGTGGCGGCCGCAATTGTGGCCCTCGGCACGACGATGGCCCTCCGCGGCGTCCTGTCCACTCCCCACCACCATCCGGGCACCTCCCGCCCCCGCGTGGCGTAGCGAAATCGGCCCCGCCGGCGTGTGGGGCGCGGGGGTCCGGGGGCAGGGCCCCCGGCAACGGCGCCGCACCCGGCATGCCTCCGGGCGGGGCTTCGCGCAACCGGAGCAACGCCGCGCCGCAGGCCACCGGTACCCCGTGCGGCGGCGCAGCCCACCGGCCCGATAGCCTTCGGCTCATGACCGCACCGCTTTTCTCGGGTAGGGCCCGCCGCAGCGTCGCGGCCCTCGGAGCCGTGTCCGCCGGCCTCCTCCTCCTCTCCGCCTGCGGCGAGAAGCCGACACCGCTGGCGACCGTGACGGTCGGCACCTCGTCGGTGTCCGCCGAAGCCTCCTGCCAGAACGACGGCAAGGAGCTCTCCATGGAACAGGTCCAGGAGTGCCTCACCAACCTCAAGAACCCCAAGACCGTCGAGTACGCCCGGGGTGACACGCTGCGTCTCGGTGTCGAGCCCGAGATCGTCGAGGACGGCAGCCGCTGGTCGGCGGTCCTCGACGGGCAGCCGATCACCGAGCCCTCCTCGAACACCTACCGCAGCTTCCCCGGCGCGGACGTCTTCGCCACCGGTGGCCAGGGCGAGGCCCCCTCCTCCAAGAAGCTGGCGTTCCTGCAGACCAGCGAGGACGGCAAGCCGCTCGCCGTCTGGTCCTTCAACCTCAAGCTCAAGTAACCGGGCGGCACCGGTGCGCGCGCTCGTCGTGACCGCGGTGGCGGCGGAGGCAGACTCCGTCACCACCGGGCTGACCCCTCATCCGGACGCCTTCGGTCCCGACCCGCGCACGCTCCCCGGCGGTTACCTCATCCACCGCCGGGACCTTCCGGGCATCGCCTTCGACGTGCTCGTCGGGGGCGTCGGGCCCGCGGCGGCCGCCGCCGCTGCCGCCACCGCCCTGGCCCTCGCCGACTACTCGCTCGTCATCTCCGCCGGCATCGGCGGCGGGTTCGCGCCCGCCGCCCCGCTCGGTTCCCTCGTGGTCGCCGACGCGATCGTCGCCGCCGACCTGGGGGCCGAGACCCCCGACGGCTTCCTCGACGTGACGGAACTCGGCTTCGGCCACAGCGTGCACCTGCCGCCCGCCGAGCTCGCCGCCCGCGCCGCCGAGGCGACCGGGGCGCTGCTCGCGCCCGTGCTGACCGTCTCCACCGTCACCGGCACCGCCGAACGGGCCGCCGAACTCGCCGCCCGGCACCCGATGGCCGGGGCCGAGGCCATGGAGGGTTTCGGGGTCGCGGAGGCGGCCGCCGCGCACGGGCTGCCCGTACTGGAGGTCCGCGCCGTGTCCAACGCCGTGGGCCCGCGGGACCGTGCCGCCTGGCGGATCGGGGACGCGCTCGCCGCGCTCACCGAGGGCTTCCGCGTGCTGGGGCCCGTACTCGCGAACTGGGGAGAACGCCATGAGCACGATCACCGGTGACCCGCTGAGGATCGCCTACTCGCCCTGCCCGAACGACACCTTCGTCTTCGACGCGTGGGCGCACGGCCGGGTCCCGGGCGCGCCCGCCCTCGACGTCACCTTCGCGGACATCGACCTCACCAACGGTATGGCCGAGCGCGGTGAGCTGGACGTGCTGAAGGTGTCGTACGCGGTGCTGCCGTGGGTGCTGGAGGAGTACGCGCTGCTGCCGTGCGGCGGTGCGCTGGGGCGCGGCTGCGGTCCGCTTGTGCTTGTGAAAGATCCCAGCCTGACCCGTGAGCCGGGGCTCGATCTGGCCGGGCGGACGGTGGCCGTGCCGAGCGAACGCTCCACCGCCTACCTGCTGTTCCGGCTGTGGGCGGCGGACGTGCTGCCGGAGGGTGTCGGCAAGGTGGTCGTCCTGCCGTTCCACGAGATCATGCCGGCGGTCCGCGACGGCCGGGTGGACGCCGGGCTGGTCATCCACGAGGCCCGGTTCACCTATCAGGACTACGGGCTGCACTGCCTGGCCGACATGGGTGGGCACTGGGAGTCCACGACCGGCCTGCCGATCCCCCTCGGTGCGATCATCGCCAAGCGCTCGCTGGGCGCCGAGCGGCTGCGCGCGCTGGCCGCGGCGGCGCGTACGTCGGTCCGGATGGCCTGGGACGACCCGGAGGCCTCCCGCCCGTACGTGCGCGCGCACGCCCAGGAGCTGGACCCGGCCGTCGCCGACCAGCACATCGGCCTCTACGTCAACGAGTTCACCGCCGACCTCGGCGATTCCGGGTACGCGGCGGTGCGCGGGCTGCTGACCCGGGCGGCGGCGGAGGGGCTGGTACCGGCCATCGCGCCCGGCTCGCTGGACTTCCCGCGGGGCTGATCGCCCCGTGCACGGCTGCGCCCCGCCACTCTTGCGAGTGGCGGGGCGCAGCCGTGCACGCGACGGCGAGGGGGTCAGACGTCGAGCTGGTCGGCCACCGCGCGCAGCAGGCCGGCGATCTTCGTGCCGTGCACCTTGTCGGGGTAGCGGCCGCGCTCCAGCATCGGGGTGATGTTCTCCAGGAGGGTCGTGAGGTCCTGCACGATCGAGGCGAGCTCGTCGGGCTTGCGTCGCTGCGCCGCCGCGACGGAGGGCGCCGGGTCCAGTACTGTCACCGAAAGTGCCTGGTCACCGCGCTGACCCGCGACGACACCGAACTCGACGCGCTGGCCGGGCTTGAGTGCGTCCACCCCGGCAGGGAGCACCGACGAGTGGACGAAGACGTCGCCGCCGTCGTCACGGGAGAGAAAGCCGAAGCCCTTCTCACTGTTGAACCACTTGACCTTGCCGGTAGGCACGTCCGTCCTCTGTCCTTGTGCTCGTCGGGGTCCGGAGTGCCGTGAACGGCTCCGGACAACAGCGCAGCGGGCCATGTGTGACCCGCCACCTCAAGGCTAATGGTCCAGTGCCGGGTGACAAGACGTTCCCCGGTCCTTCGCCGTCGGCTGCCTTCGGCCAGGCAACTACCCTGGTGAGGTGACTGTTACTCCTCATTCCGACGAAGCGCGGCCGGGCGACGGACTCGTCAAGGCCGGCGGCATCGTGTTCATCGCCGGGGCCGTGGCCACGCTGGCGACCATGGCTCCGCTCTTCCTCGACATCGACCCGTTCCCGCCGTACGCGTGGGCGGTGTGCATGCTCATGGGCGTCGGCTTCGCGATCTCCGCGGCGGGCGTGCTCCGCTCGGCGGCGGCGCAGCGCAGGGCGGCCCGCGCCTCGCAGGCGTAGCGAGACCTACACCGGCTGCGCGGCCACGTACTGCGCGAGCCACTGCGGCAGGGCGGTGAGGTCGGGCAGGATCACGTCCGCGCCCGCCTCGCGCAGCTCCGCCTCGGGGCACGGGCCGGTGGGCACCACCACGGACAGCGCGCCGGCCGTACGGGCCCCGCGCACGTCGCCGACGTGGTCGCCGACGTAGACCTGCGCACCGTACTCGCGCAGCGCGCCGGCCTTGGCCTCCGCCCAGAGCCAGCCGATGACCGCGTCGGGCTCGATGCCCAGGTGCGCCAGGTGCAGGCGGGCGTTGGGCTCGTGCTTGGCCGTGACGACGATCGCGCGGCCGCCGAGCGCCCGGACGGCGTCGATCGCCTCGCGGGCGCCCGGCATCGCCGGGGTCGGCGCGATGGCGTGGGTGGGGTAGATCTCCCGGTAGCGGTCGGCCACAGCCGGGATCCGGGCCTTCGGGAACCAGTGCGCGAGCTCCTCGTCCAGCGGCGGACCCAGTCGGGTGATGGCCGCGTCGGCGTCGATGAACGTTCCCGTTTCGGCCGAGAGGGCCTGGTAGGCGGCCTTGATTCCCGGGCGCGAGTCGATGAGGGTCATGTCGAGGTCGAAGCCGACTGTGAGGTTCATACCTGCCATTGTGCCGAGGCTGCCGTACGGGCGGCCGACACCGGGGCCACGCCGGGGGGAACGGACGACCACCGGCCCCGCCGGCGGCACTACCGGCCCTACCAGCCCCGCCGGCGATTGAGGCGCGGGGTCCGGGGCCCGGGGCCGGGCAGCGGCGCCGCACTCCGCGGGCTACCGCCGCCGCGCCCGCCACACCAGGTAGAGGACGGACGCCAGCGCCGCGCCCCTCAGCACCCACGGCCACATCCCGTGCAGCGCCCCGCTGACCTGCTCGTCGGCCAGGGCCTCCCCCCACTTGCCGTTCATCCGCCCCCACACCCACAGCACCGCCCCCGCGAGGACCGCACCGGGCGGCCCGAGGACGACCCACTTGCGCTCCGCCGGCCGCAGCACGCGGGAGGCGTACGGCAGGAGCCAGCCGATGACGAGCAGCAGCCAGTAGCCGGTCACCACGCCGACGACGAGGACCGCCGCGGCGAGCAGCAGGAAGGCGTTCGGCCTCGGCCGGGCCGCAGGAGCCACGGCGGCCTCCCCGGCGGCCCCGGCCGCCGCCTCCTTCTTCGCGCGCCGCCGCTCGCGCAGGAACCGTACGAGGGTCCGCGCGCGCCCCCCGTCCTCCCCGGGCGGAGCCGCCCCGGCCTTCCCCGCTTCCGCGGGCTCCTCCTCCGGCCCCTCCTTGAACAGGTCCGGGATCTCGATGCCGCCCGCGAAGCCCTCCACCTGCGGGCCCGCGCCGTGCGCCCCCGGGCTCACCCGCCACCAGTCGGGCTCGGCCCCGCCGGAGGGGCCGAGGTCGTCGAGCCCGGCCAGGTGCGGCGGTACGTTCTCGGCCTCCGCCGGGCGCGCCGGGGGCACCTCCCGGCGGCGCAGCCGGCCCGGACCCCGCTGGACGGGGACCGACAGGCCGGCGTCGGCGGGGGCGGGGGCCGGGGCGGGGGCGGGAGCCGCGCCCTGCCGGGAGCCGAGGGTGTCCAGGACCTCCTCGGGCGTGCCGATCCGCTCCAGGATGCGGCGTACGGCGGCCGGGGTGTCCGGGTCGTACTTGGCGCGCCGACGGTCGATCTCGTCCCGCAGCCCGGCCACCAACCGCATCCGGTCGCCCGAGGACAGCTGCCGCCGTTGCGCCAAGTCCCCGACGCGGCTCAGATATTCGTAGACCAGGTGGTCGCTCTCGATCCCCACGCCCAGGCTCCTCCCTTACCCCCTGACCCGAAGGTAGCGCGTGCGCCCGTGGAGCTGCTGCGGGCGCAGCGGATACCGTTGACCGGATGGGGACCGGCCGACTGACCGGCCGACGCGACCAGGAGGCGACTGTGCCCGAGGCAAGCACTGCGGCGGGATCCGCCGGCGGGAGCCCGGCGGGAAGCTCCCCGCGTTCACTCGCCGAGGCGCTGCGCGCCCGTGACGACGCGGCGCTCGCGGCCCTGTTGCGCGCCCGGCCGGACCTGCTCGGCCCGGTGCCGGGCGACGTGACCCAGCTGGCCACCCGCGCCGGGACCCGGGCCTCGGTGGTGCGGGCCCTGGACCGGCTGGACCGGTTCGCCCTGCAGACCGCCGAGGCGCTCGCGGTGGCTCCGGACCCGTGCCCCTACCCGGTGCTGGAGGGGCTGTTGACGGGCGGCGAGGACGAACGGGCCCGCGCGGCGCTCCCCGACGCGCTGGCCACCCTGCGCGACCAGGCCCTGGTGTGGGGCGACGAGGACCGGCTGCGGCTGGTCCGCACCGCGCGCGAACTGCTCGCCCCGGCCGCCTCCCGCCCCTCCCCCACCGGTCTCGGGCCGACCGTCGCGGAGGCCACCTCCGGGATGTCGCCGACCCGGGTGCAGGAGATCGTGGCGGCCGTCGGGCTGCCCGCCACCCACGACCCGGTGTCCGCGGTGGCCGCGCTGACGGGGCTTTTCACCGACCCGGAGCGGATGTCGGCGCTGCTGGACGAGGCTCCGGCGGAGGCGCACCAGGTGCTGGGCCGGCTCGTGTGGGGGCCGCCGTACGGGGAGGTGACCCCGAACCCGACGCCGCCGGTGCGCTGGCTGCGCGACCGGGGACTGCTGCTGCCCGCGACGGCGCGGACCGTCGTACTGCCGCGCGAGGTGGCACTGCACCTGCGCGGCGGGCTCGCGCACCGGGACACCGCGCCGGTGGCGCCGCCGGTGCCCGCGGCCCGCGAGCACCGTCCACAGCTTGTGGACGCGAACGCCGCCGGTCAGGCGCTGGCCGCGCTGGGCACCGTCGAGGAGCTGGTGAAGTCCTGGGAACACGCCGGTCCACCGGTGCTGCGCGCGGGCGGGCTCTCCGTACGGGACCTGAAGCGGGCCGCGGCCCTGCTGGACACGACCGAGCCGCAGGCGGCGTTCTGGATCGAACTGGCCTACGCGGCCGGGCTGCTGGCCAGCGACGGGGAGGCCGACGAGCGGTACGCGCCCACCCCGGCCTTCGACGACTGGGTCGAACTGCCGCCCGCCGAGCGCTGGTCGCGGCTCGCGGCGGCCTGGTTGCCGGCCACCCGCACGGCCCCGCTGGTCGGCGAGCAGGACACCAAGGGGCGCACGCTCTCCGCGCTCGGCCCCGAACTCGACCGTTCCGCCGCCCCCGAGGTGCGCCGGCGCGTGCTGGAACTGCTCGCGGATCTCCCCGAGGGCGGCTCGCCCGACCCCGAGACCCTGCTGGGGCGGCTCGCCTGGGAACGCCCCGTACGCGGCGCGAGCGACCTGCGGGCCCGGCTCGCGCACTGGGTGCTGGCCGAGGCGGAGGTCCTCGGCGTGACCGGCCGCGGCGCCCTGTCCGGGCCCGGCCGGGCCCTGCTGGAGCACCGCGACCCGGCGCCGCTGCTGGCCCCGCTGCTCCCGGAGCCGGTCGACCACGTACTGCTCCAGGCCGACCTGACGGCGGTGGCCCCCGGCCCGCTGCGCCGCCCGCTGGGCGACACGCTGGCCGTCCTCGCGGACGTGGAGTCCAAGGGCGGGGCGACGGTGTACCGGTTCACGCCCGGCTCGGTGCGCCGGGCCCTGGACGCCGGCCACGCCGCCGCCGACCTGCACGCCTTCCTCAAGGAGCACAGCCGTACGCCGGTCCCGCAGCCGCTGGCGTACCTGATCGACGACGTGGCCCGCCGGCACGGGCACCTGCGGGTCGGCGCGGCCTCCTCGTACGTGCGCTGCGACGACGACGCGATGCTGGGCGAGATCCTCGCCGACAAGCGCTCGGCCGGGCTGGGACTGCGCCGCCTCGCGCCGACGGTGCTGGCCGCGCAGGCCGAACCGACCGTCCTGCTGGAGGGGTTGCGGGCGATGGGCTACGCGCCGGCCGCGGAGTCCCGTACCGGCGACGTGCTGGTGGCGCGGGCCGATGCCCACCGCACCCCGGCCCGCTCGGCGCCCGTACCGGTGCCGGAGGGCCCGCCGGTGCCGGACGCCACGCTGCTGGCGGCGGCCGTACGGGCGATCCGCGCGGGCGACGTGGCGGCGACGGCGGTGCGCAAGGAGCCCGCTGCGACCTCCGCGGCGGACGTGCCGGGCGAGCTGCCGCGCACGAGTGCGGCGGAGACCCTGGCGACGGTGCAGGCGGCGGCGCTGACCGGGTCGGCGGTGTGGATCGGCTACGTGAACGCGGAGGGTGCGGCGAGCCAGCGGGTCATCGCGCCGGTCCGGGTGGAGGGCGGCTTCGTCACCGGGTACGACCACACGGCGGACGAGGTACGGACGTACGCGCTGCACCGGATCACCGGTGTCGCGGAGCTGGCGGACGACCAGGTGTAGGAGTGATGGTGGCGGCCCGCCCGGGGCGGCCCACGGTCCGCCCCCGGCCCGCCCCCGTCTCGCGCCCGGACCGAAATCCGCTGGTCGGCGGGATGCCGAACCGCCATCCTGTGCTCATGTCCGACGACGTACCGAACCGCCAGATCCGCGCGGCGCACACCGGCACCACCATCACCGTGTACCAGGCCTACTCACCGGCGCTCGGGGTGCCGGCCGCCCGCGACGGACACTTCCCGCCCGACTGGAAGCGGGAGCGGATGACCTGGATCAAGCCGTCGTTCCTGTGGATGATGTACCGCTGCGGCTGGGGGTCCAAGGCCGGCCAGGAGACGGTGCTCGCGGTCGAGATCACCCGTGAGGGCTTCGACCGGGCGCTGCGGGACGCCTGCCTGTCCCACTACGCGCCGGGCGTGCACGCGGACCGGGCGGCCTGGAAGGAAGCCCTTCGCGGGGCGCCCGCCCGGGTCCAGTGGGACCCGGAGCGGGACCTTCGGCTGAACCCGCTGCCGTACCGGTCGCTCCAGCTGGGCCTGTCCGGTCCGGCGTCGCGTGCTTACGCGGACGAGTGGACGGTCGGCATCCGTGATGTGACCGGGCTGGCCCGGGAGATCCGCGGCCTGCTCGGGTCCGGGGACGAGGCGGCCGCGCGGGCCCTGCTGCCCGCGGAGACCCCGTACCCGGCCGGGCCGCTGCCGCATCTGGGTGCGTAGACGGCCCGGCGGGGCGGTTCAGTCCCGGATGATCAGGACGATGAATCCCGCGACGACGCCCACCAGCAGCGCGAGCAGGGAGTAGCGGGGCCGGGACTCGCGCAGCACGGGGAGGTAGTGGTCGACGGCGAAGCGTCCCGGGCCGGTGAGGGTGAGGGCGACGACCGCGGCGAACAGCACCACTTCGAGCTCCACGCCCTTGGGCGGGAAGTACGCGCTCAGGCCCCGGACGTCGAGGACGTTGATGAAGATGCCGGTCAGGGCCGCTCCGGCGAGCGGGGTGAGCAGGCCGAGGGCCAGACCGAGGCCGCCGAGGGTCTCGGAGAGCCCGGCGATGACGGCCATGGCGTCGCCGGCGGGGTAGCCGGCCATCGTGAAGCCCTTGCCGGTCGCGGTGAGGCCGGGACCGCCGAACCAGCCGAAGAGCTTCATCGTGCCGTGGCCGACCATGCTGAGGCCGACGACGAGCCGGAGCAGGAGCAGGCCGGTGTCGTGGGTGATGGTGGTGGCGGGAGCCGAGGAGGTGCTGAAGAGCGTGCGGTCCCAGCTTGTCTGCATCATGAGGGTCCGTTCCGAGATCGCCTGGCAGCGACGGCCACCGTACGACGCCCGCCCACGACACCCCGGCGCAACATCACCGGCCCGCCCCATCGGCCCTGCCGTCTACCCGTTCGGCCGTAGAACGACTGGACACAACCGCGGCGAGGGGCGCCCCCGGCGGTCCGTTACGCTCACGCACCATGCCTGACCTGCCTCCTTTCCACAGCACCATCATCGACGCGCTCATGGACCACGCCGGCCGGGCGACGCTGCCGTTCCAGCGGGCCAACCGGGCCGAGCAGCACGCGACGGCCTTCTGGTTCAACGAACTCGTCGAGGAGACCGACGAGGGTGCGGCCGTCCGGCAGTACCTGGTGACCGCGGGCGAGCGGACGCGGTACGACATGGCCGAGTTCACGCTTCGGCCGGAGCTGTGCGCACCCGCGATGAGCGCGGAGAAGTTGGCGATGACCGGCTTCGCGGAGGGATGGATCCACCTCGGGGACCTGGGCGTGGCGGTCATGCCCGACACCCCGCTGTACGCGTACGCCGCACGCAAGGGGTGGAGCTGGACGACGGACGAGGTCACCGACGGTGTCGCGGCGACGGAGGAGGACATCGCCGCCCTCGACGGGGCGCCGGTCCCCGCCTACCTGCTGGGCCACGTCGACGACGACGTGGACGGCCCGCGGGGGCAGGCCGTGGTGGTCGGGGAGATCGTGCGCACCGACGAGGACGGCGTCCGCTGGCTCGGAACCCTGCCGCAGGGGTGTGTGGGCGCGCCGGTGTTCATCGGCGCCGGTCTCGGCGAGAACAGCTTCAAGCTGGTCTGCGTCGGGGTGGCACTGCCGGGCGAGGGCCCGCACCCGATCGCCACCTTCGACCGTATCCGCGCCGCCCTGCTCAGCGTCGCCCCGGAGCGGCGCGACCTCGCCCCCGTCGTCACGGTCACCGCCACCACCACCGCCCCGGAGCCCGGGTCCGTCGAACCGAAGCGTCGCTGGTGGCGGCGGCGCGGCTGACACGGGCCGCAAAGTCGATGGGCACGAAGGGCACGAAGGGTACGAAGGGCACGAAGGGCTGCTGAGCATGACTCACGCCGGGACGGTACGTGCCTCCGCCGCCAGGGTCAGCAGCTTGTCCACCGGCCACTGGTCGTCCGCGTGCACCCC
This sequence comes from Streptomyces avidinii, assembly GCF_045161815.1. Taxonomy (NCBI): domain Bacteria; kingdom Bacillati; phylum Actinomycetota; class Actinomycetes; order Kitasatosporales; family Streptomycetaceae; genus Streptomyces; species Streptomyces avidinii. Next base: position 4,943,229 of record NZ_CP108863.1, on the reverse strand, counting down.
GTACCCGGCGGCCAGGACGCGCCCGTCCGACGCGATCAGGAAGTCCGCCGGCAGGCCGAGGCGCCCGCCGTCCTGGACGAGCGTCGGCGGCTTCGCCCGGCGGCGCAGGATGTCGAGGGTGCCGAGGGCGATGGCCCGCCAGGCGCGCGCGGCCAGCAGGGCGCGGGGGGACGTTTCGACGCCGAACTCCGCGTACAGCCGCTTGCGGGGGTCCGCGATCACCGCGAAGGGCAGGTCGGCGACGTGCTCGCGCAGTTCGTCGGCGCCGGAGTGGAAGACCACGACCTCCCGGATCCCGGCGGCTGCTATCTCGTCGTGCCGCCGCACCACCGAGCGCAGGTGCAGATGGCAGATGGGGCAGCCGGCGAACCGGCGGAACTGGAGGTGCACGAGCCGTTCGGGGTCGGGGACGGCGACGGGTGCGCCGTCCACGACGGCGGTGAGGGTGCGGGGACGGACGGTGGCACCGGTGTCGAGCTGCACAGGGGTCTCCTCGGTAGGCGTATGCCATACACCTACAGCGTAAGCGTATGTCGTACGCTGTCAATCACCATGCCGCGCCCCCGATCGCTCACCCCGGACCAACTGGCCGCCGCCGCCCTCGCCGTGATCGACCGCGAGGGACTCGCAGGACTGTCCATGCGCGCCGTCGCCGTCGAACTCGGCATCAGCACCATGGCCCTGTACCGGTACGTCGCGGACCGCGGGGAGCTGGAGGCCCTCGTCGTCGAACTCGTCCTCGGCGCCGTCGACAGCACCCCGCCGCCCCTGACGGCCGGACCCTGGCGCGCCCGCGTCACTCTCCTCGTCGACCGGATGCGGGACACCGTCGGCGCACACCCCGCCGTGCTGCCGCTGACCATGACCCACCGGCACCGCTCCCCCGCGGTGCTGCGCTGGGGGGAGACGGTCCTCGGAGTGCTCGGCGAGGCCGGACTGGGGGCCGAGCAGCGGATCATCGCCCTGCGGGCCCTGCTCGCCTACGTGATCGGCGCGATCCAGCAGGAACACCTCGGTGCCCTCTCCGGCGCGGGCACCGCCGCGATCGCCGAACTCCCGGCGGACGAGTACCCGTACCTGACCGAGGCGGCCCTCGGCGCCCGCTCCCTCACCCGGGACCGCGAGTTCCACGGCGGCCTCGCCCTGCTCCTGGACGGCCTGGGCCGCTGACCCGCCGGGCGCCTGACCGGGTGCCCCGGCCGGTGCCCCGCCGAAGCGCCGTGTTCCCAGCCTCCGCGCCGTACGGCACACTGGAGGTTTGACCTGAATGAAACGGGGCGCCGCGCGTGAATGGTCCACTCATCGTCCAGAGCGACAAAACCCTCCTCCTCGAAGTCGACCACGAGCTCGCCGGAGCCGCCCGGCGCGCCATCGCCCCCTTCGCCGAGCTGGAGCGGGCTCCCGAGCACATCCACACCTACCGGATCACCCCGCTCGGCCTCTGGAACGCCCGGGCCGCCGGGCACGACGCCGAGCAGGTCGTCGACGCGCTCGTCGAGTTCTCCCGCTACCCCGTCCCGCACGCACTCCTCGTCGACGTCGCCGAGACGATGGCGCGCTACGGCCGCCTCACCCTCAGCAAGCACCCCGTCCACGGGCTGGTGCTGACCAGCACCGACCGGCCGGTGCTGGAGGAGATCCTGCGGTCCAAGAAGGTCGCCCCGCTCGTCGGTGCGCGGCTCGACGCCGACACCGTGGCCGTGCACCCCTCCGAGCGCGGGCAGATCAAGCAGACCCTGCTCAAGCTGGGCTGGCCCGCCGAGGACCTCGCCGGTTACGTGGACGGCGAGGCGCACCCGATCGACCTGGCCGAGAACGGCTGGGCCCTGCGCCCCTACCAGCAGCAGGCCGTCGAGGGCTTCTGGCACGGCGGCTCCGGCGTGGTCGTGCTGCCCTGCGGCGCCGGCAAGACGCTGGTCGGCGCCGGAGCCATGGCGATGGCCAAGGCGACGACGCTGATCCTCGTGACGAACACCGTCTCGGCCCGCCAGTGGAAGCACGAGCTGGTGAAGCGGACCTCGCTGACGGAGGACGAGATCGGTGAGTACTCCGGCACCCGCAAGGAGATCCGGCCCGTCACCATCGCCACGTACCAGGTGCTGACGACGAAGCGGAAGGGTGTCTACCCGCACCTGGAGCTCTTCGACTCCCGGGACTGGGGTCTGATCGTCTACGACGAGGTGCACCTGCTGCCCGCGCCGGTCTTCAAGTTCACCGCCGACCTCCAGGCGCGCCGCCGGCTCGGCCTGACCGCGACGCTGGTGCGCGAGGACGGGCGGGAGTCGGACGTCTTCTCGCTCATCGGGCCGAAGCGGTTCGACGCCCCGTGGAAGGAGATCGAGGCGCAGGGCTACATCGCGCCCGCCGACTGCGTGGAGGTCCGGGTCAACCTGACGGAGTCGGAGCGGCTCGCGTACGCCACCGCCGAGACGGAGGAGAAGTACCGCTTCTGCGCGACGACGGCGACGAAGCGGAAGGTCACCGAGGCGCTCGTGGCCAAGCACCGCGGTGAGCAGACCCTGGTGATCGGCCAGTACATCGACCAGCTCGACGAGCTGGGCGAGCACCTGGACGCGCCCGTCATCAAGGGCGAGACCTCCAACGCGCAGCGCGAGAAGCTCTTCAACGCCTTCCGTGAGGGCGAGATCAGCGTGCTGGTCGTCTCGAAGGTCGCGAACTTCTCCATCGACCTGCCCGAGGCCACCGTCGCCATCCAGGTGTCGGGCACCTTCGGCTCCCGTCAGGAGGAGGCGCAGCGCCTGGGCCGCGTGCTGCGGCCGAAGGCGGACGGCCACGAGGCGCGGTTCTACTCGGTCGTCGCGCGCGACACGATCGACCAGGACTTCGCGGCGCACCGCCAGCGGTTCCTCGCCGAGCAGGGGTACGCCTACCGGATCATGGACGCCGACGAGCTGCTGACCAGCGACTGACCCCGGCAGGCCCGGGCCGCGAGGACGGTCAGCAAGGGCGCGCACCACACCCACAGCGGCGGCCAGTCCAGGACGAGGGCCCGGGCGGCGGCGGGCAGTTGCCCGGTCCAGAAGGCGGCGGAGGCCTCCGGGAGGACCAGCAGCCCGAGCAGGGCGGTAGCGGCCGAGGCCGCCAGGGCCGTGAGCCCGGCCCGGACGTGGCGGGTCAGCAGGAGGTACGCGGCGATGGCCGCCGGGGCGAGGGTGATCCCGGCGGCGACGCCCAGCGCGAAGCCCTTGCCGAGGGCCGAGCGGGGCCGGCCGAGGTCCCACAGGACCAGGCAGGCGAAGGCCAGGTTGATCTGGCCGGGCAGCGGGGCCTGGAACAGCGGTTGCAGCCACAGCCCCACGATGGTCGCGGCCAGCACGGGCCCGGGCCGGGACCGCAGTCCCGCGAGGCGGCAGGACAGCGTGACCAGGAGCGCGAGCAGACCGGCGTTGCCGAGGACGAGGAAGGCCTTCAGCGCGCCGGCCGGCAGCCACGCGGCCGGCGTGAACAGGATCGCCGCGAACGGCGGATACGTGGCGGGCGGCCCCCACTCGGCGGCGGAGAAACCCTCGACGAACGCGTCGGCCACCGGAATGCGCAGGGCGATGCAGAGCACGCCCAGCACCAGCAGCGAGCCGGTCAGCAGCACATCGGCGAGAGGCGACGGCGAGCGGCTGGGAACGGGGCTCCGGGTCACCCGCGTGACCCTAGTGGATCAGGTGGACGCGCTGCGCGGCCCTGCGCGGGGCCTGCCCGGGCCTGCGCGGGCGGGGTGCAGGTCAGTGACGTATGACGCCCGCGTCCTCGGCGTATTCGCCGAGGACGACGACGCTGACGGCGGTCGCCGCGAAGATCCTGACGGCGCGCAGCATGCCGCCGAGGCCCTGGCGCGGACGGGAATCGGAGGTGTCGGTGGCGCCGCTAGGGCGGCGGCCCTGGATCGGGGTGAAGGTTGCGGTGCTCATGGATCCATGGTGCGTTTTCGCGCCGCCCCGCACATCGCTCCCGGGAGGGAACCTCACGGGTCCCCGGGTCCTCCTCCCGTCGCATGCGCACCCCTAGGGGAGCTACCGAGGTCTGACACTCCCCGGTATGACGCCCGCTCCGGACCACCCGGCGCCCCTCGATGCTCCTCCCTGACGCCCCTGCCACCGCCCTGCCGCCGTCCCTGCCGCCGCCCCGCCGCCACGCGTTAATCCATTCGCGCCGCACCGCACCGGTGGCTAGAATCTCCGCTCTTGCCGCCTCCCGCCGCCTCATCGGGGAGAGCCGCCCTCCGGCCGGAAACCGGCGGGCCATCTGTTCCGCACCCAGCAGCTGGAGGCAGTTCCGTGCCCGCGCACGCCCCCGAGACCACGCACGACGACCCGCTGGGCCGCGAACGCGCCCACCTCACCGCCTCGCGTTCCGCACTGCGCGCCATGCGCGAGGACGTCGAGGCCCTCGACATCCGCGACGTCACCGCGAACTGGGTCAACGCGATCGTCCTCCAGGCCCAGATCGACGACCGCATCAAGGCCCTCGCCGACCTCGCCCACACTCCGCTCTTCTTCGGCCGCCTGAACTACCTGCACGCACCCGGCTCCGAGCTCGCCGAGGGCGCGGAGGGAGAGCAGTTCTACATCGGCCGCCGCCACGTCCACGACGCCGGCGGCGACCCCATGGTCATCGACTGGCGCGCGCCCGTCTCCCAGCCCTTCTACCGAGCCTCCAAGAAGGACCCGCAGGACATCTCCCTGCGCCGCCGCTTCGGGTACACCGGCGGCGAGCTGACCGCGTACGAGGACGAGCACCTGTCCGACCCCGCCGAGGCGGCCGCGGTCAGCAAGCTGCTCCAGCAGGAGATCGAGCGCCCGCGCGTCGGCCCGATGCGGGACATCGTCGCGACGATCCAGCCCGAGCAGGACGAGATCGTCCGCTCCGGGCTGTCCGGCTCCGTCTGCGTGCAGGGCGGCCCCGGCACCGGAAAGACCGCGGTCGGCCTGCACCGGGTCGCGTACCTGCTCTACGCGCACCGCGACCGCCTCGCCCGCACCGGCACCCTCGTCATCGGGCCGAACCGTTCCTTCCTCCACTACATCGAGCAGGTCCTGCCCGCCCTGGGCGAGCTGGAGGTCAAGCAGGCCACCGTCGACGACCTGGTCGCCCGCCCCGGCCTGGAGGTACGCGGCACGGACGCGGCCGAAACCGCCGTGGTCAAGGGCGACGCCCGGATGGCGGAGGTGCTGAGCCGTGCGGTCCGCGCGCACGTCGGCCGCCCCACGGAGCCGCTGATGGTGGTCCGCGGCTCGCGCCGCTGGCGGGTGCCCGCGTACGAGCTGGAGGAGATGGTCGCGGAACTCCAGCAGCGCGACATCCGCTACGGCGCCGCCCGCGAGGCACTGCCGCAGCGCATCGCGCACGCGGTGCTCGTACGGATGGAACAGGCGGGCGAGGCTCCGGACGACCGGGTGCAGGACGCGGTGGCCCGCAACGCGGCCGTGAAGGCGGCGGTGAAGGAGATCTGGCCGCCCGTCGAACCGGCGAAGCTGGTCCTGCGCCTGCTGTCCGACCCCGAGTTCCTCGCTCTGCACGCGGCGGACGTCCTCACCGAGGACGAGCAGAAGCTGCTGCTGTGGCCGAAGCCGTTCCGCAGCGTGAAGGCGGCGAAGTGGTCGGCAGCCGACCTGGTCCTGATCGACGAGGTGGCCGACCTGGTGGAGCGGACGCATTCGCTGGGTCACGTGGTGCTCGACGAAGCCCAGGACCTGTCGCCGATGCAGTACCGGGCGGTCGGGCGGCGCTGCACCACGGGCTCGGCGACGGTCCTCGGCGACCTCGCGCAGGGCACCACCCCGTGGGCCACGCGCAGCTGGGACGAGGCACTCACGCACCTGGGCAAGCCGCAGGCGGTCCTGGAGGAGCTGACGGCGGGCTTCCGCGTGCCGCGCGAGGTGATCGCCTACGCCTCCCGGCTGCTCCCGTCGATCTCCCCGGGCCTGGCCCCGGTCTCCTCGGTCCGCGAGACCCCGGGGTCGCTGCGGATCGCGGCGGTCGCGGACCTCGACGCGGCAGTGGTCGCCGCGTGCCGTGACTCCTTGGCGTACGAGGGCTCGATCGGCCTGATCACGGCGGACGCGCGGATCCCGGTACTGGCCGAGGCTCTGCTGGCGGCGGGGCTGCCGTACCTGTCCCCCGGCGAGGAGACGACCGCGCAGTCCCGGCTGACGCTGGTGCCGGCGTCGCTGGCGAAGGGTCTGGAGTACGACTACGTGGTCCTGGACGAGCCCGCGGCGATCGTGGACGGCGAGCCGGACGAACGGACGGGCCTGCGCCGGCTGTACGTCTGCCTCACCCGCGCGGTCTCGGGCCTGACGGCCCTCCACTCGGCCCCGCTGCCGACCGCCCTGTCCTGACCTGCGGGTCCGCTCCTGGGGCTCCGCCCCAGACCCCGCGCCTCAAACGCCGGCGGGGCTGGTGCGGGCCGGCCTTCGAGGCGCGGGGTTCGGGGCGGGGACCCGGTGTGTTTCGGGGGCGGAGCCTCCGGTCAGGACAGGGCGGCGCGCCATTCCGCGACGGCCGCCGCCGAGACGGGCCGGTCCCACCCGGAGGGACGGGCCGCACCGCCGATGTGGAACGCGTCGATCCCGCCCGCCCGCAGCACCGGCAGGTGCGCCAGCGTCAGGCCGCCGCCCACGAGGATCCGCGCCCCGTACCCCGGCTCGCCCCCGCGCGCCGCCTCCGCGAGCAGCACCGGCAGCCCCGCCTCCACACCCGTCGGCGAGCCCGCCGTCAGGTACGTGTCCAGCCCGGGCACATCGGCCAGCGTCTTGCGCAGCTGGTCCCGGTCCGCCGCGCGGTCGATCGCCCGGTGGAAGGTCCAGGGGCAGCCGTCCAGCTCCGCGACGACCGCCTCGACGGCGGCCAGGTCGGGGGTGCCGTCGGCGTGCAGGAAGCCGAGGACGAACTCCTGCGCACCCTCCGCGCGCAGCTCCCGCGCCGCCCGGACCAGGTCGGACACGTCACCGGCCGCGAAACCGTCGGTCCTGCGGAGCATCACGCGCAGCGGGATCCCGACGGCCGCCCTGATCGCCGCGAAGGTCTCGCGCGGCGGGGTGAGCCCGTCGGCGGCCATGTCGGTGACCAGTTCGAGTCGGTCCGCCCCACCGGCCTGGGCCGCGACCGCATCCTCCACGTCGAGGGCGATCACCTCCAGGAGCGCACGGTTGCTCATTCGATCCCATCCTTCGGAAAGCAGCTCGGAAAACCGGGGAAACCAGATAAATAGGTCTAGTCCAATATTCAGGGTACGGGGCTCCCCCCGCCCTTCACCAGCACAATCACGCCACCCCACAATGTGCCCATGGACACAGGCACCCCGCGCAGCGACACCGCCGATCTCCGGGCCCGCTGGCACGCGACCGTCACCGCCGCCGGCGCCCCCGCCGACCGCGACCCCGCCCCCTACGCCGACCGCCTCCTCGCCGCCTGGGCGGAACCGCAGCGCCGGTACCACACCACCGCGCACCTGGCCGATGTCCTCGCGCGGATCGACGTACTGGCCCCGCACGCCGCCGATCCGGCCGCCGTGCGGCTCGCCGCCTGGTTCCACGACGCCGTCTACCGCCCGGACCGCTCCGAGAACGAGGAGCGCAGCGCCGCCCTCGCCGAGCGCGCCCTGCCCGAGCTCGGCATCGACCCCGCGCGCACCGCCGAGGTGGCCCGGCTGGTCCGGCTCACCGTCACCCACGACCCCGCCCCCGGCGACACCGACGGCGAGGCCCTCTGCGACGCCGACCTGGCCGTCCTGGCCGGATCACCCGACGCCTACGCCGCGTACGCGGCCGCCGTCCGCGCCGAGTACGGCTTCGTCCCCGACGACGCCTTCCGCACCGGCCGCGCCGCCGTCCTGCGCCAGCTCCTCGACCTGCCGCGGCTCTTCCGCACGCCCTACGGAGCCACGCACTGGGAGGCCCCGGCCCGGGCCAACCTCGCCGCGGAACTCGCCGCGCTCACCGACCGGGGAATTTGATCGCGTTCGCGCTGGTTGGTGACAGGCATGCCCGCAGCAGCCGCACGCCCCCGCATGCCCGTCGCCGTGTATGTCCTCGGCCTGTCCGTCTTCGCGCTCGGCACCAGCGAATTCATGCTCTCCGGGCTGCTGCCACCCATCGCCGAGGACATGGGCGTCACCATCCCGCAGGCGGGCCTGCTCATATCCGCCTTCGCGATCGGCATGGTCGTCGGGGCACCGCTGCTGGCCGTCGCCACACTGCGGCTCCCCCGCCGCACCACTCTCGTCTCCCTGATCAGCCTCTTCGGCCTCGGGCAGGTCGCGGGCGCGCTGGCCCCCTCGTACGAGCTCCTCTTCGCCTCCCGCGTGGTCTCCGCGCTCGCCTGCGCCGGTTTCTGGGCCGTCGGCGCGGCCGTCGCCATCGCCATGGTCGACAAGGACCAGCGGGCCCGTGCGATGGCCGTCATGATCGGCGGCCTGTCCATCGCGAACGTCCTCGGCGTCCCCGCCGGCGCCTTCCTCGGCGAGCACCTGGGCTGGCGCTCCGCCTTCTGGTCGGTCGGCGCGGCCTCCGCGATCGCCCTCTTCGGCATCCTGGCGCTGATCCCGAAGATCCCGCTGCCCGCCGAGAAGCCCTCGCTCGCGCGCGAGCTGCGCATCTACCGCGACCGCCAGGTGTGGCTCTCCATCGGCATCACGGCGCTGGCCGCGGGCGGCGTCTTCTGCGCCTTCAGCTACCTCTCACCGCTGCTCACGGACGTGGCCGGGCTGGACTCGCAGTGGGTCCCGTGGATCCTGGGCCTCTTCGGCATCGGCGCGCTGGCCGGCACCACCGTCGGCGGCCGGGTCGCCGACGCGCACCTGTTCGGCGTGATGATCTGGGGCATCACCGCCTCCACCGTCTTCCTCGGCGCGCTCGCCCTGCTGGCCTCCACGGCCGCCGCGGCGGTGGCCCTCGCCTTCCTGCTCGGCTTCTCGGCCTTCTTCACCGCCCCGGCGCTCAACGCCCGCATGTTCAACGTGGCCGGCGCCGCCCCGACCCTGGCCGGTGCCACCACCACGGCCGCCTTCAACCTCGGCAACACCGGTGGCCCCTGGCTCGGCGGCACCGTCATCGACGCCGACCTGGGCTTCGCCGCCACCGCCTGGGCGGGCGCCGCCATGACGGTCACCGCGATCGCCCTCACCGTGCTCGCCCTGCGCCTGGACCGCCGTACGCGGCCGCGCACGACCCGCGTGGTCGCCACGGGCGGCGCCGCCGCGACCCCCGCCGAGGAGCCCGCCCGCGCCTGACCGCGGTCCCGGCCGCACCGCGGTCCCCGGTCGCCGCCCCTGACCCGGCTTCCTACGATGGGATGGTCCGCTCGGGGACAGGGCACCGCTCGGGGACGTGCGTCAGAGGGGATCCGCCATGGGCCGGTACCGCACGCCCACCGTCCTCGCAGCCGCCTCCCTGCTGCTGACCGCGCTGTGCGCGGGCCAGGCCCCCGCGGCCACCCCGCCGGGCCGGGTCGACATCGACCCCGTCATCGCCGAGCAGCTCGACGACGCGATCACGGCGGCCATGCGCAAGGCCGCCGTCCCCGGTGTGGGCGTCGGCCTGTGGATCGACGGCAACGACTCCTACGTGCGCGCCTTCGGCACCGCCGACAAGGCCACCGGCACCCCCATCAAGACCGACATGCACACCCGCATCGGCAGCGTCACCAAGACCTTCGCCATCACCGCCGCCCTCCAGCTCGTCGACGACGGGAAGGTACGGCTCGACGCGCCGATCTCGACGTACCTCGACGGCGTGCCCGGCGGCGACAGGATCACCGTCCGGCAGCTCGCCGACATGCGCAGCGGCCTCTACAACTACACGGAGGACCCGCGCTGGACGGCCACCTTCAAGGCCGACCCGCACCGCGCCTGGACCCCGCAGGAGCTGCTGGACATCGCCTTCGCGCACCCCGCCGTCTTCCCGCCGGGCGCGCGCTGGGAGTACTCCAACACCAACACCGTCGTGCTCGGCCTGCTCGTCGAGAAGATCAGCGGGCAGCCCCTGCACACCTACCTGAAGCAGCACGTCTTCGAACCGGCCGGACTGGAGGCGACCTCGCTGCCGACCGGCGCGGAGATCGCGTCCCCCTACGTGCACGGCTACACGAACTTCACCCCGGACGGCGCGACCGTCGACGCCTCCACCTGGAACCCGTCCTGGGGCTGGGCGGCCGGCGCGATGATCTCCACCATGGACGACCTGCGCTCCTGGGTCCCGACCCTGGTCACCGGGCGGCTGCCCGACGGCGGCCGCCTGCTGGAGCAGGGCACCCAGGCCCAGCGGCTGCGCATGCTGCCCACCGGGCACCCCGACGTGGGCTACGGGCTCGGCATCGCCGAGCTCGACGGCTGGATCGGCCACAACGGCGAACTGCCCGGCTACGAGACCATCGCCGTCCGGCTCCCACAGGCCCGCGCCACCCTGGTGATCGTGGTGAACTCCGACATCGACGGAAAGTTCGGCAGCCTGAGTTCCCTCATCGCCAACACCGTCACCAAGATCGTGACGCCGGAGCACGTCTGGGAGCTCCCGCAGCCGGCCCAGCCCAACACCGTCCCCGAGCCCTCCGCACCGAAGCCGTCGCCGTCGACGCCCGCCCCGGCCCCGGCCCCGGCCCCGGCCCCGGCCCCGAGCACCTGAGGGACGGACTTCAGGCGGCCGGCCGGCCCTTCGGGCGGCGCAGTCCCGCCGCGGTGAGGCGGCGGACGAGTTCCTTGCTGCCGATCTCCACCGCCCCGGCGTCGACCGCGTCCGCGTACCGGTAGGACGGCACGTCGTAGTGGTCCCGCTCGAAGGCCCGCGGCGGACACCCGATGCCCGCCGCGAAGGCGTGCAGCTCCTCGTACGAGACGTCGCTGACCAGGTGCGACCACATGCGGCCGTGGCCCGGCCAGGTCGGCGGGTCGATGTAGACGGTCACCGGCGGCTCATCGCCGGCCGAGGACGGGGCCCAGGCCGCCGATCGCGGCCACCTTCACGCCCGCCTCCGAGCAGACCCAGTGCGGGTCGGGTCCCAGCTCCGGCTCCACGTCCAGCGCGTGCGGGTCTCCGTGGTTGCAGACCGGGCACAGCGGCCAGCGTCCGTACTTCTCCAGCAGTGCGTCCTTCACATCCTGGGCGACGAGTCCGGCAAGGTAGTCGACCCCCTCCGGCCACTGCTCCACCCACCACCGGCGGTGCGTGACCGAGTCCTCGACGAGGGAGACGACATCGGCATCGGCGACCTCGCCGGCAGCGAGATCGGCGAGAACGAGGGCACGGGCGACGTGCAGCGCCTGTTCCAGGGGAGTCGCGTGGTCCATGCGCCCATTGTGGACCCGTTCGGGGCCCCTGACGAAGGCCCTCTTTCCGAGGGCCCAATGGCGGATTGACCGGAGCCACCCCTGAAAATAAGTTTCAGAGGTGAGCCGGAATCCGAAGGAAACTTCCAACACCCCCGCGCCCCCCACCGCCACGGCTCCGCCGCCCCACGCACTCCGGGCCCGGATCCGCGGTCTCGGCCCGTCCCTGCCCCGTTCCGTGCAGGCCGTCGCCGACGCCGTCGCCGCCGACCCCGCCACCTGCGCCCGGCTCACCGTCTCCGCCCTCGCCGAGCACACCGGCACCAGCGAGGCCACCGTCGTGCGCACCGCCCGCCTCCTCGGCTATCCCGGCTACCGCGACCTGCGCCTCGCGCTCGCCGCCCTCGCCGCCCGGCAGGAGTCCGGCGCCGCTCCCGCCGTCACCGTCGACATAGCCGTCGACGACCCCCTCGCGGACGTCGTCGCCAAGCTCGCCCACGAGGAGGCGCAGACCCTCACCGACACCGCCGCCGCCCTCGACCTCACCCAGCTCGCCGCCGCCGTCACCGCCCTCGCCACCGCCCGCCGCATCGACATCTACGGCGTCGGCGCCTCCGCCCTCGTCGGCCAGGACCTCGCCCAGAAGCTGCTGCGCATCGGCCTCGTCGCCCACGCGCACAGCGACCCCCACCTGGCGGTCACGGGCGCCGTACAACTGCGCCCCGGCGACGTCGCCGTCGCGATCACCCACTCCGGCACCACCGGCGACGTGATCGAACCGCTGCGCGTCGCCTTCGGTCGCGGCGCCACCACCCTCGCCCTCACCGGCCGCCCGAACAGCCCCGTCACCCGCCACGCCGACCTCGTACTGGCCACCTCCGCCGCCCGCGAGACCCGGCTGCGCCCGGCCGCCATGTCCAGCCGGACCAGCCAGCTGCTCGTCGTCGACTGCCTCTTCGTCGGCGTCGCACAGCAGACCTACGACACCGCCGCACCCGCCCTGGCCGCCTCGTACGAGGCCCTCACCCACCGCCACAGGTCCGGCCCCGCCACATCCGGCCCCTCCGGCGCTTGAGGAGCGGGGTCCGGGGCGGAGCCCCGATCTCGAAGCTCGGCCCGCGCAGCACCCGCCACCCGCCACCCGCCCGGGAGCCACCCATGACCGCCCACGCAGAACTCCGCGCCCAGCTGGACACGCTCACCACCGAGGCCTTCCGCCAGGACCTCGCCGAGATCGACCGGCTGTCCACCCTCGACATCGCCCGCACCATGAACGCCGAGGACGCCACCGTCCCCGCCGCCGTCGCCGCGCAGCTCCCGCGGATCGCCGCCGCCGTCGACGCGATCGCCGAGCGGATGGCCCGCGGCGGCCGGCTCGTCTACGCGGGCGCCGGCACGGCCGGCCGGATGGGCGTCCTGGACGCCAGCGAGTGCCCGCCGACCTTCAACACCGACCCCGCCGACGTCGTCGGACTGATCGCGGGCGGCCCCACCGCCATGGTCAAGGCCGTCGAGGGCGCCGAGGACTCCGAGGAGCTGGCCGCCGAGGACCTCATCGCGCTGGAGATCGGACCGGACGACACGGTCGTCGGCATCTCCGCCTCGGGCCGCACCCCGTACGCGATCGGCGCGGTCGAGTTCGCCCGCATGCGCGGCGCGCTCACCGTCGGGCTCTCCTGCAACGCCGGATCCGCCCTCGCCGCGGCCGCCGACCACGGCATCGAGGTCGTCGTCGGACCCGAACTCCTCACCGGATCCACCCGCCTGAAGGCCGGCACCGCGCAGAAGCTCGTCCTCAACCTCGTCTCGACCATCACGATGATCCGCCTCGGCAAGACGTACGGGAACCTCATGGTCGACATGCGCTCCTCGAACGAGAAGCTGCGCGCCCGCGCCCGCCGCATCGTCGCACTGGCCACCGGCGCTCCCGACGAGGAGATCGAGGCCGCCCTGACCGCCACCGGCGGCGAGGTCAAGAACGCCGTACTCGTCGTCCTCGGCGGGGTGGACGGCCCGACGGCCGCCGAACTGCTCGCCGCCTCGCAGGGCCACCTGCGCGCCGCCCTCGAACTCGCCCTCGCCCACACCCGCTGACCCCCGAGCCAAGGCGATCCCACATGTCCACTGACAAGAACCGCGCCACCGCCGCCGCGATCCTTCCGCTGGTCGGCGGCCCGGACAACATCACCTCGATCGCGCACTGCATGACCCGCCTGCGCATCTCGCTGCGCGACCGCTCGCTGGTCCAGGACGAGGCCCTGCGCGCCCTCCCGGCGGTCCTCGGCGTGGTCGAGGACGACACATACCAGATCGTGCTGGGCCCGGGCGCCGTCGCCCGCGTGACCCCCGAGTTCGAGGCACTGGTCGAGGAGGGCCGCTCGGCCGCGCCGGTGGCCCCGGCCGCCCAAGCCGCCCAAGCCGCCCAAGCCTCCGGCGCGATTACCGCAGAGGCCCTCGCCGCCCAGGGCGCGGCGCTGAAGGAGGCTCAGAAGGCCCGCAACGCCACCCCCTTCAAGCTGTTCCTGCGCCGCATCGCGAACATCTTCGTCCCGCTGATCCCGGCCCTGATCGGCTGCGGCATCATCGCCGGGCTGAACGGCCTGCTGACGAATCTGGGCTGGGTGCCGGCCGTCGTCCCCGCCCTCGCCGCCATCGCGTCCGGCTTCATGTCCCTGATCGCGGTCTTCGTCGGCTACCACACGGCCAAGGAGTTCGGCGGTACGCCGATCCTGGGCGGTGCGGTCGCCGCGATCATCGTGTTCCCGGGCGTCGCGAAGATCGACGCCTTCGGCCTGGAGCTCAAGCCGGGCCAGGGCGGCGTCCTCGGCGCGCTCGCCGCCGCCCTCCTCGCCGTGTACGTGGAGAAGTGGTGCCGCAGGTGGGTGCCGGAGGCCCTGGACGTCCTCGTCACCCCCACCCTCACCGTGCTGATCTCGGGCCTCGTCACCGTCTTCGGCCTGATGTACCTCGCCGGTGAGGCCTCCGCCGCCATCGGCACCTTCGCGAACCGGCTCCTCGCCGGCGGCGGCGCCTTCGCGGGCCTGGTCCTCGGCGGCCTCTTCCTCCCCCTCGTGATGCTCGGCCTGCACCAGGCCCTGATCCCCATCCACACCACCCTCATCGAGCAGGACGGCTACACCGTCCTGCTGCCCATCCTCGCCATGGCGGGCGCGGGCCAGGTCGGGGCGGCCATCGCCGTCTACTACCGGCTCCCGCGCAACGGCTCGCTCCGCGCCACCATCAAGTCCGCGCTCCCGGCCGGTTTCCTGGGCGTCGGCGAACCGCTGATCTACGGCGTCTCCCTGCCGCTCGGCCGCCCCTTCGTCACCGCCTGCATCGGCGGAGCGGCCGGCGGCGCCTTCGTGGGCCTCTGCCACCAACTGGGCGTCGCCTTCGGCTCCACCGCCATCGGCCCCTCCGGCTGGGCCCTGTTCCCGCTGCTCGACGGCAGGTCGAGCGCGGGCATCACCCTCGCGATCTACGCGGGCGGCCTGCTGGTCGGCTACCTGACGGGCTTCGTCGCCACCTACTTCTTCGGCTTCACCCGCCGGATGCTGGCCGACCTCGACACCGACCCGGACCCGGCCCCGGACACCACCACCGCCGCCGAAGCACCCCCGCAGGAACGCATCCCGGCCTAGGCCGCCATGCTGTGCGGATGCTGCTCCCCGCCGAAGCCGTCGCCGCCACGACCCGTATCGACGTCGTACGCATCACCGACGGTCCCGAGCGGCACGGCGACCCGATGACCGGGCCCGTCGTGGGCCAATGGGAGGGTCCCGCCGTCGCGGAGATGCTCGCGGCCGTACGGAAGATCCCCGCCGCCGACCTCACCATGTGCGGGTTCGCCCCCGGCTGGGGCATCCGCGCGTACGCCGACCCGGCCGGACCGCCGCTCTACGAGGCCGCGTTCTGCTACGGCTGCGACATGGCCTGGCTCTGGGGCCCCCGGGTCCCGGAGCCGCTGCACCGCCAGACCTTCGCCTCGGACTCGCCCTACGCGCTGTTCCTGCGCATGCGCATGCGCGCCGCGGGTCCGCAATGATGCAGAGATGATCAACTCCATTCCTCCCGTGGTCCCCGCCGGCCGGATGCGTGCCCTGCCGCAGCCGACGCCCCGGTGTGTGAGGGGGTCACCGGGCCTGGGGCCGGGGCTGGAGCGGGGGCTGGAACGGGGTCGGAGTCGGGGTCGGAGTGGGGGTCGGCGTCGCGGTCGGGGGCGGGGTCGCACCCTTTTCAGTGGCACTGGCCTTTTCCAGGAGCTCTGCGTAGGGCGTCTCCGCGGTGGAGCCGCGCACCTGCGTGAGGCCGTACCGTTCAGCGGTTTCTTCGTTCGCGATGGGGTGTAGGGGGTCGAAGGAGATCCGTTCATTCGGTGGCGACACGTCCACAATGACGTGTGGATTCTTGCCGCCCACCCTCCACAGGGTGATGCGCTGTGGGCCGCGGGTCACGTTCAGGACTTCGCTGCTGTTCGAGATAGGGGTCCGGTATCTGTACTCCGCATTGGCCGGATCCC
This sequence comes from Streptomyces avidinii, assembly GCF_045161815.1. Lineage (NCBI taxonomy): Bacteria > Bacillati > Actinomycetota > Actinomycetes > Kitasatosporales > Streptomycetaceae > Streptomyces > Streptomyces avidinii. The sequence goes on along the minus strand of NZ_CP108863.1, from coordinate 4,927,435 downwards.
CCGGCTTGCAGTCCTCCTTGAGTGTCTTCCCCGCCGTCCAGGAGCGCTCGTAGTCCGCGGTCATCTTCATTCTGTCTTTCCTGATCACGTACACCTCGGTCCGGGCCCTGACCGCTTCATATTTGCGAGGAACGGCACCCTCTATCTCAATGACCGCATCCTGGGCGACCTCTTCCCCTGGATTGAGTACGCGGCCGACCGGCGAGACGAACTCGCCATCGTAAATCAACTCAGCTGCGGCAGGCTTGGCGGCGGGCTTGGTACGCGCAGGCAGACGGTCAGACTTGCTACTCGCAGGCACACCGTGGACCCAGTAAATGCTGCCGAGGACGTAGACGGGCACCTGGCCGGCGTTCTTCACGAAAAGATGGACCGTCACATACGCCCGCCGCGACCCTCTTTCCATGTTCGACTCCTTGAACTCGGCCCCACTCTGGATCAGCGGCGTCGTCACAAAGGGAACATAGATCTGCGAATACGCAAGGTTGGCGGAGGCGAGGAGGGTGGAAATCATCAACCCGATCGCAATTTTCCTGGGAACGCGGAGCCCCTTCCACGCCCCGCATTTGAGAAGTCCGCACAGGGCCACCGAGGACCAGACACCGAGGGCTATCCCGACCATGGTGTAACCGGTGAACCGCTCGCCGATCTGCAGTAGGAGCAGGGCGACGCTACAGAAGAGGGAGATCACGACTCCGACCAGAACGACCACTCCCGAGTAACGCCACCGACGCTTGGTCCAGTAGTCGATGGCGGCCAGGCCGGCCAGGGCTTCCACCATGGCCACGGCGAGGATGGTGAGTCCCGCGATTCGTCCGGCGTACGTAAGGGCATCGCCGCTGTCCGACATTCCGATCCGGAAGAGCGGATATGCCGTCGCGAGGAGGCCGACGACCATGAAGAAGCAAATGGTTCGCCGCACCCACGCCACATCCGGCCAGACAGAGCTGTCTCCGCCGAGCCAGTGGATCTCGTGCCCCGGATCCACACCGGAACGATCCAGGATTTTTCGGAGTTCCTTGAGGGATCCGGCCTTGCCGACCCGCCTGCCGCCCACCGAAACCGGCCGCAAGCCGAGGTCTCCAGGCGCCCCCACAGTTACCTCGGGCGTGTTCGCCATAACACCAGCCTGCCGCTCGACCGCGAGCGGCGCCCCTCGAGCGCCCCCTTGTGCACCCCCGCCGGGGTGCACCCGACCCGGCGCAGAGGGAGGCTGGTGTTGACGTGTTGGTATTGCTCGACCCCCGGAGGAGTCCCATGCGTACCCGAATTCTCGCGGTCACCGCCGCCCTCGTACTGGCCGCCTTCGGCGCCACGGTCCCCGTTGCACAGGGCGCCGTACCGACTGTCGCCGGACCGACGTGCGAGCACACAGGGGGAACCGTGGAGTACGACTCCGCCACTGGCATCTATAACTGCGTAGGCGGCGAGTACGACGGCGAGCGCATCACCAGCTGAACACGGCTCAGCCCGCGGCAGTACGCAAGAACCGCACCAGGTCATCAGCGCCGTAGCCGAGCTTCGGCCCGCGCTCGGCGGCCATCAGCAGCAACTGGCCCACAATCTCCGCGCCCCAGCCGTCCGTACCGTCCTGCGACCACTCCCACAGCTTCTCGATGCCGAGGTCGGACATGAGCAGCCCGTGCTCCGTCCGGACCTCCCGGCAGGTCTCGGCGACGGCATCCAGCAGCCGCGCCCCCGGCCGCTCGCAGCGCAGCCCGAAGTACCCGCCGACGTACTCGACCACGCACCCCCGCGGCGGCCGCGCCTCGATGCGTTCGTAGCTCGGCCGCTCCCCCACCGGGCAGTGGATCAGCGTGAACCGCTGCCACCCCGGCGGCGGAGGCGGCTTGGGGCGCCATGCGGTCAGCCCGAAGGCCTCCTGTACCAGCGCGGTCGCCTCGTCCGCCGTGGCGGCCGTCCGCGCCTCCCGCCGCTCCCCGTCGTCCCCCACGGCCGTCCAGAGCGTGCCTCCCTCTTCGCTCTGCACGCGCACGGACAGTCCCATGCCTCCGCGCCTCCACGCGCCACTGGCCAGAGCCGTCTCCAACCCCCGGAGCTTCCAACCGAGTTCGAAGGCGAAGTTCACCGCCTCCACGGCCTCGCTCACGAACCCGCCGCCCGCTCGTGGAGCACGGCCGCCAGGCGGAGCGCGGTGTCCAGGTTGCAGCGCCCCAGGTCCACCAGCGGCAGGCCGTACGTACCGGCGGCCGAGACCCGTTCCACGTCCAGCGAGGGGAACAGCACCCCGACCCCGGCGAGGGACTCCCGCAGCTGCCGGACGGCCTCCTCGGCCGCCTGCATGCGCTCCTGTGGGGAGAGCACCATGACATGTCACCTTTCTACTCTGAGTATCCGACTTCTTCACACAGAGTGGCGACGCGCTCACTAGCCTTTCAAGTGCGGACCCCGCAACAACCGCACATGTTGCTCAGGGAGTTGCCATGCCACGAAAGAACCTCGATCCCTCCTCCTCACCCCGCGCCCTCCTGGGCGCGGAACTGCGCGTAGCGCGCGAGCGCGCGGGCATGAGCCAGGCCGAACTCGGCGAACGCCTCTTCGTGAGCGGCGCGTTCATCGGCCAGCTCGAAGCCGGCACGCGTCGGATGCACCTGGAGTTCGCCCGCCAGATCGACGAGATCCTCGACACGGGCGGCTTCTTCGTCCGCAACTGCGGAGCCGCGGCCGAGTCGAAGTACCCGGACCACTTCGCGGCGGCAGCCGAAGCCGAAGCCCTGGCGAAGACCATCCGGGAGTACGCGCCGCAGCTGATCCCCGGACTGCTCCAGACAGAGGCGTACGCGCGCGAGGTGTTCCGCGCGTATCAGCCGACGGCCACGGAGGAGACCATCGACGAGCTGGTCACGAATCGCCTGGCCAGGGCCTCGCTGCTCAATGATCCAACAACCCCACTGTTGTGGTGTGTCCTCGACGAGGCGGTACTGCGACGCGCCGGGGACAGCCCGGCGATCCTGGCCGAGGCCCTGCGGCACATCGCGCGACTGATCCGCTCCTGCCGGATCATCCTGCAGGTGCTCCCGTTCAGCGCGGGCTTCCATGCGGGGCTGGCGGGCACCCTCAAGCTGATGTCGTTCGATGACGCGCCGCCACTCTCCTACGTCGACGGCCTCGGGATGGGCCAATTGTTCGACGATCCGGCCACTGTCGCCCAACACACCCTGACCTACGATCTCCTCACGGCCAACGCGCTGTCACCGCGCAAGTCCCTGGCCCTGATCGAATCGGTGGCGGAGGAGTACGAACATGATCAGCAAGCCTGAGTACGACCTGTCGGCGGCCTCCTGGCACAAGTCCAGCTACAGCGCGGGCGACGGCGGCAACTGCCTCGAAGTGGCCGACGGCCACCCCGGCGTCGTCCCCGTACGGGACTCCAAGCAGCCCGAAGGCCCGCACGTGGTGTTCCACGCGCGGGCCTGGGCGACCTTCGTCGCGGCGCTCTGACGGATCAGAGGCCGTTGGTGAACAGCAGCTGGTTCGGGCTGTTGTCGCTCAGGTTCTCGATGACGTCCTTCGTGGACTTGTCCGACAGGAAGTTGTGCAGCTCGGCCGGCAGCGCGTTGGGGTGCTCGGCCTTGTAGAGCGCGGCCACACCGGCGACGTGCGGCGCGGCCATGGACGTACCGTTCAGGGCCACGCTGCCGCCGCCCAGCCTCGCGGAGACGATGTCCTTGCCCGGGGCGTAGATGTCGAGGCACTCGCCCCAGTTCGAGAAGTCGGTCTCCTGGTCGAAGCGGTCCGTCGCACCGACCGTCACCACGCGGGGCGCCGAGGCGGGCGAGACGCGACAGGCATCCCGGTTCTCGTTGCCCGCCGCGATCACCGGCAGCACACCGCGGTCCGACACGGCGGTGGCTGCCGCGTTGACCGAGTCGAGGCGGTCGCCGCCCAGGGAGGCGTTCAGGACGGCCGGCTGCTGGGCGTTCCTGGCGACCCAGTCGAAGCCCGCGATGATGCCCGACCAGGCGCCGCGGCCGTCGCAGCCCAGGACACGGACGCTCACCAGGTTGACCTTGTGCGCCACGCCGAACGTGGTGCCGCCGACCGTGCCCGCCACGTGCGTGCCGTGGCCGTTGCAGTCCGCGCCGTTGCGGCCGTCACCGATCGCGTCGAAGCCGAAGCGCGCCCGGCCGCCGAACTCCGGGTGTCTGTAGTCGATGCCCGAGTCGACGATGTACGCCGTCACGCCCTGGCCGCTGCCGTGGGCACTGAAGTTGTTGTCGAGCGGCAGGAACCGCTGGTCGATCCGGTCCAGGCCCCAGGAGCTGGCGGGCGCCTTGGTCTGTGCGCCGGCGGCCGGCATCGGCGGGGCGCTGACCTGCGCGTCCTGCTCCACCCTCAGCACGCCGGGCGTCGTCCGGGCAATCTTCAGCTGCTCCGCGGTGAGGGAGGCGGCGAAGCCGTTGAACGCGGCCGAGTACTTGAACTTCGGCTTCACCCCGACGGTCGCGGCGAACCTCGTCGCGTCGGTCGCCTTGTCCAGAGTGACGATGTACTGGTCGGCGATGGCGTTGGCCGAGGTGATCAGCGGTACCGGGGTCGGCTCCGGGGCCGCGACCGAGGCGGTGGCGGCCGCGACGGGGGTGACGGTGAGGAGAACGGCCGTGGCCAGACGGGCGAGCAGACGCATGGAAGGAGCTCCCTGACGTGCTGTGAAAGGTCGACGTGGAGGAGCCGCCCCCGCGACCTGGAGTCCTCCGCGGGTGCGGCCCTCCTCTACATCGGGCACCGCCTCGGCGCGGCTTGAACCATCGCCTCCACCTGGCCGATCGTCCGACTGCCGCGTCAACATGCCGGGTCGGACACGCTGCAGAAAGGGTTGATCCCTTGTGCTGCTTGGGCCCTGGCCCGCTCCACCCGGGGCGTGGAATCCCGTGCGGGATTCACCCGTACGCCTCGCCCCCGGATCAGGGAGCGCACGGCCGGAGCCCGCCGTGCACCCGCCACACCCGCCGGCGTCGTTGACCCGCCCTGCCGCGCGTGATGGCCTCGGGCCATGCGCATCCGTCTGAGCCGAAGCCTGCCCGTGGCCGTCGCCGTACTGGCCGCCGTCGCCGCCCTGCCCGTGTCCGCGGCCACCGCCGACGTGCCGGAACCCGTACCGCACACGGCTCCGGCCGACCACGCCTCGTACATCGTCACCGTGTGGGAGGAGGTCGACCCGGCCGCTGTGGCCGAGCGGGTCGGCGCCACCCCGGTCCACGTCTACCGCACCGTCCTGCACGGCTTCTCCGCCCGGCTGAGCCCCGCCCAGGTCGAGGCCCTGCGGGCGATGCAGGACGTCGAGTCCGTGGAGGAGGACGGCCGGGCCATCGGCTTCTGAGGATCAGAGCGCGGTGCCGCCGGTGGCGTCGACCACGCGGCCCGTCACCCAGCGCGCGGCGTCGGAGGCCAGGAAGCCGACGACGTCCGCGATGTCCTCGGGGCGGCCCACCCGGCCGAGCGCGGAGAGGGAGGCGGCGTGCGCCTCGGCCTCGGCGTTGCCGCGCAGCCAGCCGGCGTTGACGTCGGTGTCGACGATGCCGGGGGCGACCGAGTTCACGGTGATCCCCCGCGCGCCGAGGGCCTTGGCGAGGTTCAGGGTGAGGGTGTCGAGTGCGCCCTTGGTGGCCCCGTAGGCGAGGATCTCGGGCATCGCGATGCGGGCGGCGCCGCTGGAGATGTTGATGATCCGGCCCCCGTCGCGCAGCCGCCCGAGGGCCTCCTGGACGACGAAGAACGGCGCCCGGACGTTCACCGCGAAGACCCGGTCGAAGTCCTCCTCGGTGATCCCGCCGAGCGGAACGGGCAGTCCGATGCCCGCGTTGTTGACGATGACGTCGACCCCCTCCAGCCCCAGCGCGTCGTACACCGTCCAGAGCGCGGCGGCGGCGCCGGGGCTGCCGAGCTCGGCGCGGAGGGCGAAGGCCCGGCCGCCGTCCTCGGCGATCCGCCGGGTGGTCTCGCGGGCGGCCTGCTCGTCGCTCGCGTAGGTGAGCACGACCGTGACGCCGTCGGCGGCGAGGCGCTCGGCGATGGCCCGTCCGATGCCGCGGCTGCCGCCCGTGACCAGCGCTGACCTGCTCATGAAGCTCCCCCTTGAATTCAATAACGATCACTACAGAAATAGTCGGGCACGGTGCCCGGTCCGTCAAGCCCCGAATGTCCGCACCGTGACACGGGCGCCCGCACGCGGCGCAATGGAGGTCGACCCGCTTCCCCGAAACCGCCAAGGACCGCCCTCATGACCCTCGCCAGGACCCGCCGCATGGCCTTCGCGATCGTCGCCCTGTTCGCCGGTGGACGCGTAGCCGCGTACGCCGACGGCTCGTCGTCAACCGCCCCGGGACAGGGGGTGGCCCGGGCGGCCTAGCCCCTGGCCGCCCCGATGAAGGCGCGGATCAGCTCCGGCGACTTCACGCCGCGCTCCCGCTCCACCCCGCTGGACACGTCCACACCCCAGGCGCCGGTCACCTCGACCGCCTCCCGCACGTTGCCCGGGTTCAGCCCGCCGGCCAGCAGCCAGCGCCCCTCGGGCGCGGTGAAGTCGGCCGAGCCCCAGTTCCACGGCTTGCCGGAGCCCGGGTCGGGCGCGTCCAGCAGCAGCAGGTCCTCGCCGTACTCACCGCAGCGCTTCACGTGCTCGGCGGTGGCTCGCAGCAGGGTCCGGCCGCCCGCGCGCAGCGCCGCGAAGTCCTCGGGGCCCTCCTCGCCGTGCAGCTGCACCCCGCGCACCCCGCTCTCCTCGGCGAACCGGCACACCTGGGCCACCGACTGCCCCCGGAACACCCCGACGGTGAGCACCCCCTCCGGCACCCGCGCGGCCAGCTCCCGCGCGGTGGCGGCATCGACCGTGCGCGGACTGCCCGGCGCGAACACGAACCCGACGGCATCGGCCCCGGCGGCCACCGCCACGTCGACGTCGTGCGCGGTCTTCAAGCCGCAGATCTTGACGAAGAGATCGCTCATGCCTCCAGTCAACCAAAACCGCCCGATCAGTGTGCTCCGTCTCGGCACCCGGGCGCGACCGCCCATGCGCCGCTAGCCTGGAACGGGGCTCACGCCCAGTGCACGGCACGCCACTCGGAGGACAACGGTGACGATCATGAGCGAACGGGCCACACCGATAGAGCGGGCGGCACCGCCGACATTCGAGACGCTCCTGCGCACCGTCGAGGAGATGGACACGCCAGACGGCTTCAAGGCCGAGCTCATCCGGGGGAAGATCATCGTGTCGCCGTTTTCCACGCTGCGCTACCTGCGCCGCATGCGTGCGCTGCGCGAACAGCTCCAGGCGCACGCACCCGAGGGGCACATCGCGGAGATCGCACCCTTCCTGTTCCGGTTCTCGGCAGCGGAGCGCGCGTACGGGCCCGACCTCTTCGTGGCGGACGAATCGGCCTTCGAGAGCGAGGGTCGACACGCGGACGGGTCGGCCCTGTCTCTCGTCGGCGAGTTCACGTCCGTCTCCACCAGGGATGCCGACTGGAACGAGAAGCTGGACGTGTACGGCCGGCTCGTACCGGTCTACATGGTCGTCGACATGCAGGACTCGGAGATCACCTGCTTCTGGGAGCCTTCCCCGCACGGATACCGCTCCCGGACGACGGTGTCCTTCGGCGAGGCCCTGCATGTCCCCGAGCCGTTCGGCTTCGCGATCGACACCACCGGCTTCTGAGCCGGCCGGAAACGCCCGAGGGCGGCACCCCCGTGGGGGTGCCGCCCTCGTTCGAGAACAGCCGATCAACCTTCAGGCCGGAGCCGGGGGTCGATCAGAAGTCCATGTCGCCGCCCGGCATTCCGCCCGGCGCACCGGCGCCGGCCTTCTCGGGCTTGTCGGCGATGACGGCCTCGGTCGTCAGGAACAGCGCGGCGATCGACGCGGCGTTCTGCAGCGCGGAACGCGTGACCTTCGCCGGGTCGATGATGCCCTCGGCGATCATGTCGACGTACTCGCCGGTCGCGGCGTTCAGGCCGTGACCGATCGGGAGGTTGCGCACCTTCTCGACGACGACGCCACCCTCGAGACCACCGTTGACGGCGATCTGCTTGAGCGGGGCCTCCAGGGCGAGCTTCACGGCGTTGGCGCCGGTCGCCTCGTCACCCTCGAGCTCCAGCTTCTCGAAGACCGCGGAGGCCTGCAGCAGGGCCACGCCACCACCGGCGACGATGCCCTCCTCGACGGCCGCCTTCGCGTTGCGAACGGCGTCCTCGATGCGGTGCTTGCGCTCCTTGAGCTCGACCTCGGTCGCGGCACCGGCCTTGATGACGGCCACGCCGCCGGCCAGCTTCGCGAGGCGCTCCTGGAGCTTCTCGCGGTCGTAGTCCGAGTCGGAGTTCTCGATCTCGGCGCGGATCTGGTTGACGCGACCCTGAACCTGGTCGCTGTCACCGGCACCGTCGACGATGGTGGTCTCGTCCTTGGTGATGACGACCTTGCGGGCGCGGCCGAGCAGGTCGAGACCGGCGTTCTCCAGCTTGAGGCCGACCTCCTCGGAGATGACCGTGCCGCCCGTGAGGATGGCGATGTCACCGAGCATGGCCTTGCGGCGGTCGCCGAAGCCCGGAGCCTTGACGGCGACGGACTTGAAGGTGCCACGGATCTTGTTGACGACGAGGGTGGAGAGCGCCTCGCCCTCGACGTCCTCGGCGATGATCAGCAGCGGCTTGCCCGACTGCATGACCTTCTCCAGGAGCGGCAGCAGGTCCTTGACCGAGCCGATCTTGGAGTTGACGATCAGGATGTACGGGTCGTCGAGGGACGACTCCATGCGCTCCATGTCGGTGGCGAAGTACGCCGAGATGTAGCCCTTGTCGAAGCGCATACCCTCGGTGAGCTCCAGCTCCAGACCGAAGGTCTGGGACTCCTCGACGGTGATGACGCCTTCCTTGCCGACCTTGTCCATGGCCTCGGCGATGAGCTCGCCGATCTGGGTGTCGGCGGCGGAGATGGAGGCCGTCGAAGCGATCTGCTCCTTGGTCTCGACATCCTTGGCCTGGGCGAGCAGGGCGGCGGAGACGGCCTCGACGGCCTTCTCGATACCACGCTTGAGGGCCATCGGGTTGGCACCGGCGGCCACGTTGCGCAGGCCCTCGCGGACGAGCGCCTGGGCCAGGACGGTGGCCGTGGTCGTACCGTCGCCGGCGACGTCGTCCGTCTTCTTGGCGACTTCCTTGACCAGCTCGGCGCCGATCTTCTCGTACGGGTCCTCGAGCTCGATCTCCTTGGCGATGGAGACACCATCGTTGGTGATCGTGGGGGCGCCCCACTTCTTCTCAAGGACGACGTTGCGACCCTTGGGGCCAAGGGTGACCTTGACGGCGTCGGCGAGCTGGTTCATGCCTCGCTCGAGACCGCGCCGGGCCTCCTCGTTGAACGCAATGATCTTGGCCATCTGAAGTGGTCCTCCCGGACAGCGGTGGATTGCTCCCGGACCGCGCCCGCGCCCGCGACGGACGGCCTGAGTGCCCGGCGGTTCCTTCCCGCCGGACCCTGCGGGCCTCACCGACCCGGTCCTCGTTTCAGTAGCACTCTCACCAGGAGAGTGCTAACGCCAATGATTAGCACTCGACCCCTCCGAGTGCAAGCGGCTTGGGGCAACGCCCCGCCACTACCGGGCATACGCAGGAGGGGCCCCCATCCCGTGTCCAGGATGTGGGCCCCTCGTGGTGTTCCAGGTCTTCGATGCAACTGTGCGTCGGCGGTCGATCGCGCCAGGACTAGCCGAGTGCGAGCTTGACCATGTCCGCCTGCGGACCCTTCTGGCCCTGCGAGATCTCGAACTCGACCCGCTGACCCTCTTCAAGGGTGCGGTACCCGTCCATCTGGATGGCGCTGTAGTGGACGAACACATCCGCACCACCGTCGACCGCGATGAAGCCGTAGCCCTTCTCCGCGTTGAACCACTTGACGGTGCCCTGAGCCATGCCTAACTCCCCTATTACTGGCCCTTGCGCAGGAACGCACTTCGCGATCCCGGGTCAGAACTTGCGTCGGAACGCGTCGACCGAGGCTGAATGTATCTGCGCGGATGCTGTCTGCAACAGGTCAATCCGATGAGAATTCTGGACACCGAGAAACATTGAAATAGAGTGAAAATTTGCCATACTCCAGGGCAACTCGGGCCGGGCATATCTCGCCAAAGCCCCATACCGCACTTGCACATTGGCCCGATGTCGACCCTCGCGCGGCCCGTTCATATGCAGGGGGCAAGAACAGCGGAGGGGACTTCCCCAACCCTACCGTGCCCAATCAAGCAGAATTGCCCCCTCCGCTTTTAGCGGAGGGGGCAATTTCGGTTTGCGCGTGTCACCTGTCGGGTGATCCCGGGGATCCGGGTATTCAGCAACCGCCTGCCACGGCCGGGATGATCGAGACGCCTGCGCCGTCCGGCGTCGCCGCCTGCAGCCCGCCCTCGAAGCGCACGTCGTCGTCGTTCACGTAGACGTTCACGAAACGGCGCAGCTTGCCCTGGTCGTCCAGGACGCGCGCGGCGATGCCCGGGTGGCTCTTCTCCAGGGACTCGATGACCTCGGCGAGGGTCGCGCCCTCGGCCGGGACCTCGGCGGCGCCGCCGGTGTAGGTGCGCAGGATGGTGGGGATGCGGACGTTGACGCTCATGGCGCTACTGCCTTTCCGGGTGCAGAGGGAGAAGGATCAGACCAGGCCGGCGGCGCGGAACGCGTCCAGGCTCGGGCGGATGGTGGCGGTCTGCCCGCTGTCCGCGGCCACCGCCTCCAGGGTCTTGAGGCCGTCACCGGTGTTGAGGACGACCGTGGTCAGCGTCGGGTCGAGCTGCCCGTTGTCGATGAGCTTCTTCGTCACGCCGACGGTCACACCGCCCGCGGTCTCGGCGAAGATGCCCTCGGTCTGCGCGAGGATCTTGATGGCCTCGACGACCTGCTCGTCGGTCACGTCCTCGACGAAACCGCCGGTGCGGCGCGCGATGTCCAGGACGTACGGGCCGTCCGCCGGGTTGCCGATCGCGAGCGACTTGGCGATGGTGTTCGGCTTCTGCGGGCGGACCACGTCGTGACCGGCCTTGAAGGCGGTCGACACCGGGGAGCAGCCCTCGGCCTGCGCACCGAAGATCTTGTACGGCTTGTCCTCGACGAGGCCGAGCTTGATGAGCTCCTGCAGACCCTTGTCGATCTTCGTCAGCTGCGAGCCGGAAGCGATCGGGATGACGATCTGGTCGGGCAGCTGCCAGCCGAGCTGCTCGCAGATCTCGTACGCCAGGGTCTTGGAGCCCTCGCCGTAGTACGGGCGGAGGTTGACGTTGACGAAGCCCCAGCCCTCGCCCAGCGGGTCGCCGATGAGCTCGGAGCAGAAACGGTTCACATCGTCGTAGTTGCCCTCGATGCCGACCAGGTCGCCGCCGTACACACCGGCCATGACGACCTTGCCCTGCTCCAGGTCGTGCGGGATGAACACGCAGGAGCGGAAGCCGGCCCGGGCGGCCGCGGCGCCGACGGCGCCGGCCAGGTTGCCGGTGGAGGAGCAGGACAGCGTGGTGAAGCCGAAGGCGCGGGCGGCCTCGACGGCGATGGCCACGACGCGGTCCTTGAAGGAGTGCGTCGGGTTGCCGGAGTCGTCCTTGACGTAGAGCTTGCCGGTGACGCCCAGCTCCTTGGCCAGGTTGGCCGCGTCCACGAGCTTGGTGAAGCCGGGGTTCAGGCTGGGCTTGGCGGCCACGTCGGCGGGGACGGGCAGCAGCGGCGCGTAGCGCCAGATGTTGTTGGGGCCGGCCTCGATCGCGGCGCGCAGGGCCTCGGGGTCACCGGTCGGGAGGTCGTAGGCGACTTCCAGCGGTCCGAAGCACTCGGCGCACGCGAAGATGGGGCCGAGCTCGAAACGGGTACCGCACTCGCGACAGGAAAGGCCGGTGGCAGGTCCGAGATCAACAGAGGTGGCGACAGTCTGTGCAGCCATGATGGCGAGGCCCTTTCTCCTCATCTTCCCCATGGCGCACTTCGCCATGAGACGGAATTGGCACCTTCCCTAGCCGGGGACCTCGCTGACGTCGCTGATGTGCGCGATCGCGAGAACCGACTGGAGGGTTGCCGGGGCTTCAACGGGCCGTGTCCCTCTGCCCCTCTGGATGAGCGGTATGGCACCGGGCGACGCGCTCTTCGGCGCGCCCGGGCATTTGTCACGAGGACCCCCGGCATGCGGTGGTCCTTCGCGTTGTTCAAGACTGTAACCGAAGGGCCGGGCGGTTGAGACAGGCGTCCGAACCGCGAGATGGATCACATACCGGCGGATTTCGCCGACACGCAGGGAGTGCTGAAGGTGCTGGAAGAGGTGGAGCGATGGCTGGCCGACCGCTCCTGGTCCGCCGCCGACCGACCGCTCGACCAGCTGCTCGACCGGAAACGGGCGGCCGGGACCACGGTCAGCGTGGTGCTGCCCGCGCTGGACGAGGAGGCGACGGTCGGCGCGATCGTCGAGGTGATCCGGCGTGAGCTGATCGAGGGACTGCCCGTCCCCCTGGTCGACGAACTGGTCGTTGTCGACTCGGGCTCCAGCGACCGCACAGCGGAGGTCGCGGCGAAGGCCGGGGCCCGGGTGGTGCACCGCGACGACGTGCTGCCCCGCATCCCGGCGCTGCCCGGCAAGGGCGAGGTGCTGTGGCGCTCGCTGCTGGCCACCGACGGGGACATCGTCTGCTTCGTCGACGCCGACCTGCGGGACTTCTCCGCCGCCTTCGTCTCCGGGATCGTGGGCCCGCTGCTGACCGACCCGGACGTGCAGTTCGTCAAGGCGATGTACGACCGGCCGCTGGGGGACACCCCCGGCCAGGGCGGCCGGGTCACCGAACTCGTCGCCCGCCCCCTCCTCAACCTGCACTGGCCGCAGCTGGCCGGCTTCGTCCAGCCCCTGGGCGGCGAGTACGCCGTACGCCGATGCCTGCTGGAACGGCTGCCGTTCCCCGTCGGGTACGGCGTCGAGCTGGGCCTGCTGGTCGACGCCCTGCACACGGTCGGGCTGGACGCGCTGGCCCAGGTGGACGTGGGCGTACGCGTCCACCGCCATCAGGACGGGCAGGCGCTGGGCCGGATGGCCGCGGCGATCTACCGCACCGCCCAGGTACGGCTCTCGCGCGGGCACCTCGTACGGCCGGAGCTGACACAGTTCGAGCGCGGGCCGGAGGGCTTCGTGCCGCGGACGTACCCGGTGGACACCGAGGAGCGGCCCCCGATGGCGGGCATCAAGGAGTACGCCCTGCGTCGCGTGGCGTGAGCGAACGTACGGTTTGAGCGGGCGCGGGCCGGGCTAGGTTGGCCGCATGGCTTCCCAGGTACTCGTTGCAGCGAACCGCGGCCCCCTCTCCTACGCCCTCGCCGACGACGGGACGCTCAGCGCCCGGCGCGGCGGGGGCGGTCTCGTCTCCGGACTCTCCACGGCCCTCGCGGAGCAACCGGATGCACTGTGGATCTGCGCGGCACTGTCGGACGCGGACCGGGAGGCGGTCCGCCGGGGCGTGGCCGAACCGGGCGTCCGGATGCTGGACATCGATCCCACCATGTACGACGACGCCTACAACGGCATCGCCAACTCTGTGCTGTGGTTCACCCACCACCACCTGTACGACATCCCGCGCGAGCCGGTCTTCGACGCGGAGTTCCGCCGCCGGTGGGACTCGTACGAGCGCTACAACCAGGCCTTCGCCGAGGCCCTGGCCGAGGAGGCCGCGCAGGGCGCGTCGGTACTGGTGCAGGACTACCACCTGGCGCTGGTCCCCGGGCTGCTGCGGGTACTCCGCCCCGACCTGCGGATCGCGCACTTCACGCACACCCCGTGGGCGGCGCCCGGCTACCTCTCGATGCTGCCCGACCTGGTCCGCGAGACCCTGCTGTGGGGCATGCTCGGCGCGGACGTGCTCGGCTTCCACACCGAGGCCTGGGCGGCGGAGTTCCTGGGCTCGGCGCGGCTCGACGACGCGTGGGGGCAGGCCGAGGTGCAGGAGGGCTCGGTGGTGGAGCACCGCCGGTACTCGGTGTGGCCCACCCGCACCACGCGGGTGCGGGCGTACCCGCTGGGCGTGGACGGCGACGAGCTGCGGGCGCTGGCGCACCGCCCGGAGGTGAACGACAAGCTGGCGGAGCTGCGGGCGGAGGTGGACGGCCTGCGGACGATCGTCCGCGTGGACCGCACGGAACTGTCGAAGAACATCCTGCGCGGCCTGCTGGCCTACCGGGAACTGCTGACCACGCGCCCGCAGTGGCACGGGCGGGTGGTCCACCTGGCGTCGGCGTACCCGTCGCGGCAGGACCTGCGGGTGTACCGGGAGTACACGGCCGCGGTGGCGGCGCTGGCGGAGGAGATCAACGCGGAGTTCGGCACGGAGGACTGGCAGCCGGTGCTGGTGTCGGTGAAGGACGACTTCGCGCGCTCCCTGGCGGCGTACCGGCTGGCGGACGTGGCGCTGGTGAACCCGGTGCGGGACGGGATGAACCTGGTGGCGAAGGAGATCCCGGTGGTGTCGGAGGCGGGGTGCGTGCTGGTGCTGTCCACCGGGGCGGGGGCCTACGAGGAGCTCCGCCAGGACGCGCTGACGGTGAACCCGTACGACGTCTCGGCGACGGCGGAGGCGCTGCACGCTGCGCTGGCCATGCCGACGGGTGAGCGCGTGGAGCGGACCAAGCGCCTGGCCGCCGCGGCCACAGCCCTCCCGCCCGCGGCCTGGTTCACGGCCCAGCTCGCGGCCTTGTCCTGATCCACTGCTGGGGCTCCGCGCCTCAATCGCCGGCGGCGCTGAAAAACCGGGCTCTGCCCGGACCCGGTCCTCAAACGCCGGACGGCTGGAAAATCCAGCCTCGCCGGCGATTGAGGAGCGGGGGTCCGGGGGCAGCGCCCCCGGCAACGGCGCCGCGCCCGGCAGCGGAAGGTCAGCGGCGGATGGCGGCGGCCAGGTCGGCCAGGAAGGCGGCCACCGAGGCCGGGCCCGGGAGGACGAGGTCGGCGCGGGAGGCAAGTTCCGGCACCTCCGCGGAGCCACTGCACACCAGCACCCCCGGCAAGCCGTCGGCCCGGCGCTTCTCGACCGCCGAGTACGCCGCGAGGTCGCCCAGGTCGTCGCCCGCGTACAGCACCGCCTCCGCGTCCCGCTCCGCCAGGAACTCGGTCAGGGCGACGCCCTTGTCCATGCCCGGCGGCCGCAGCTCCAGCACCGCCCGGCCCGGCTCGACCATCAGCCCGTGCCGCGCCGCCAGCTCTGCCAGCGGCTCCCGCAGTGCCGCGAACGCCGCCGCCGGGTTCTCCGCCCGGCGGGTGTGGACGGCCAGCGCCCGGCCCTTCTCCTCGATCCACGTGCCGCGCCAGGCGCCGATCGAGTCCAGGAAGCCCGGCAGCTCCGCCCGGACCGCCGCCACCCCGGGGTGCTCGGCGGGGGCGTGGACGATGCCGCTGACGGCGTCCCAGCGTTCGGCCCCGTAGTGGCCGAGGACGACCATGTGTTCCAGTCCGGGGACCCCGGCGAAGCCCCCGTAGCGGACGGCGACGCCCGCCGGCCGGCCGGTGATCACGGCCACCGAGTCGACCTCGGGGGCGAGTGCGGACAGGGCCGGGACGGCGCCCGG
The DNA here is from genome assembly GCF_045161815.1 of Streptomyces avidinii. NCBI lineage: Bacteria > Bacillati > Actinomycetota > Actinomycetes > Kitasatosporales > Streptomycetaceae > Streptomyces > Streptomyces avidinii. Next base: position 4,911,856 of record NZ_CP108863.1, on the reverse strand, counting down.
GTGGGCTCTGGCCTGGTCCGGGTCCGGGACGATGTCGGCGAGGGTGCCGTCGAAGTCCAGGGCGACCACGGACCGGCGAGGTGTGCGGAGGAGGGCTTCGAGTCCCTCGCGTCCCGCTGCGGTGACGGGCATCGGCAGATCGTGCGGATGGCTCCCCATAAGCACGACCCTAACGGCCCAACCGTGCGACGGCTACGGCTATCGCCGGGCTCGCTGGGCCTCGCGGATCCTGCGCAGCCGGTTGACCGTGCCCGGGGCGTGGGCCAGCGCCCGTGGGTCGTCCATGAGCGCGTTGAGGAGCTGGTAGTAGCGGACGGGGGTCATCCCCAGCCCTTCGCGGATGGCCCGCTCCTTGGCTCCGGGCCCGGGCCAGGTGCGTCCCTCGTACGCGAGCACCGCGGCCTCCGTGGCCGTCAGCTGCCCCTCGTCCGTCATACCGCCAGATTAACGCCGCCGTCTGACACCCGGCGCGCCGCCCGCACCCGGTCGGCGCGGGCGGGCGCGTACGGGCGCGGGTCAGCGCGGGTCGGCCGCCCGCGCGGCCGTCGAGATCTCCTCCAGCACCTTCGCCGGCTGTCCGCCCGGCTGGACGGTCTTGCCGATCTTCTGCTTGATGTCCTCGCTCACGCCCGCCCAGGACTTCTTGCCGACCGGGTAGAGCCGCGAGCCGGGCAGTGCCGTCAGGAAGGGCTTCAGCTGGGGGGCACCGCCGGCCGTCGCGGCCTGCTTGGCCTGGTAGCCGCTGGTGGTGGCGGGCAGCAGGTCGTACTTCTCGGTGAAGGCCGACACGTTCTTCGGCTGGTACAGGAAGTCCAGGAACTTGCCGGACTGCTCGCGGTGGCCGTTCTTGAAGGCCATCACCCAGTCCGCGACGCCCATGGACGGCTCCTCGGACCCGGTGGCGGTCGGCAGCGGCACCATGCCGTACTTCACGCCCTTGGCCTCGGCCTGCTTGAGCAGCGTCGGGTGCCCGTTGAGCATGCCGACCTCACCCTTGGTGAAGGCTTCGAAGGCGGCCTGCCGGTCCAGCTTGCCGGGCTCCACGGGGCCGGTCAGCCCCTGGCCGACCATCTTGTCCCGCAGGAACTCCAGCGCCTTGACGTTGTCCGCGGAGTCGATGGAGTACTGCTCCTCGTTGTCGGTGTAGCCGCCACCGCCCGCGAGCATCCACATCATCGTCTCGGCCTGCGCCTCCTCGCGGCCCAGCGGCAGCGCGAAGGGCGTGGGCACGCCCGCGGCCTTGAGCTTCTTGGCGGCCGCCTCCAGGTCCGCCCAGCTCTTCGGCTGCCAGCCCTTGGCGTCCTTGCCGATCACACCGGCGTCGGCGAGCAGCTTCTCGTTGTAGAAGAGCAGCCGGGTGCTGGCCACGAAGGGCATGCCGTACTGGACCTGCTTGACCTTGCCTGCGTCCGCGAGCGGGCCGAGGAAGTCGGCCTCGGTCTTCACGGAGAGCAGCTCGGCCGTCGAGTACAGCTTGTCGGCGGCCGCGTAGTCGGCGTAGGCGCCGATCTGGGCTATGTCGGGGGCCTTGCCGGCCTTGACCATCTCGGCGACCTTGGCGTCGACCTCGGACCAGGAGTAGACGCTGACCTCGACCTTGGTGCCCGGGTTGGCCTTCTCGAAGCCGGCGGCGAGGTCCTTCCAGTAGGCCGCCGAGGAGTTCTGCGGATTGTCCCCGTAGTCGGCCGCCACGACCCGCAGGGTCACCTCGTTGTCTCCGGTGAGTCCGCCGACGGCTCCGCAGCCCGTCAGCGTCACGGCAGTCAGGCACAGCGCGGCGCCGGACGCGGCCAGGCTCAGGTAACGGCCCTTCACAGTTCTCCATCCACCCCTTGTTGTACGTACGATCCACGTAAGGTCTACACCACTTTGGCGGCTCGTCCACATCGGGCTCCCGGCCGGAGTCCCGAATTTGTATGGCCGCTCAACAATCTCCCTCATTGGACTAGACCTTTCCCCGCCGAGCACGCGAGACTGTCTCTGTGAAACCCGTGAAACACGTCATCGCCCTCGATGTGGGCGGCACCGGGATGAAGGCTGCCCTCGTCGCCGAGGACGGCACCCTGCTCCACGAAGCGCGCCGTGCCACCGGCCGCGACCGGGGCCCCGACGCCGTCGTCGAGACGATCCAGGACTTCGCCGCCGAGCTGCTCGACACCGGCCGGGAACGCTTCGGACGGCCCGCGTCGGCCGCCGGCGTCGCCGTCCCGGGCATCGTCGACTCCGAGCACGGGATCGCCGTCTACGCGGCGAACCTGGGCTGGCGGGACGTACCGATGCGGAGCCTGCTCAGCAGACGCCTCGGCGGCATCCCGGTGGCCCTCGGCCACGACGTGCGCACGGGCGGACTCGCCGAGGGCCGCATCGGCGCCGGCCGGGGCGCCGACCGCTTCCTCTTCGTCCCGCTGGGCACCGGCATCGCCGGAGCCATCGGCATCGCCGGCCGCATCGAGGCCGGCGCCCACGGCTACGCGGGCGAGATCGGGCACATCGTGGTGCGCCCCGGCGGGCCCGCCTGCGGCTGCGGCCAGCACGGCTGCCTGGAGACCCTCGCCTCCGCCGCGGCCGTCAGCCGCGCCTGGGCGGCAGCCTCCGGCGACCCCGAGGCCGACGCGGCGGACTGCGCCAAGGCCGTCGAATCCGGCGACGCGCGCGCCCGGGAGGTGTGGCTGGCCGCCGTCGGCGCCCTCGCCGACGGACTGGTCACCGCGATCACCCTGCTGGACCCGCGCACGCTGATCATCGGTGGCGGGCTGGCGGAGGCGGGGGAAACCTTGTTCACACCACTACGGACGGCCGTGGAGGAGCGCGTGACGTTCCAGCGGCTCCCCCACATCGTGCCGGCGGCCCTCGGGGACACCGCCGGATGCCTGGGCGCAGGGCTGCTCGCCTGGGACCTACTCGCCACGGAGGTACCGGCCTGATGTCCGGAAGCGCACACAGCACTGTTCTTTCGGGCGCCAGGGTGGTGCTGCCCACCGGCACGGTGGCGGGCGGCCGGGTCATCGTCGACGGCGACCGCATCGCGGGCAGCGCCCACGACGCCACCACGACCGTCGACCTGACCGGGTACTGGATCGTCCCCGGCTTCGTCGACATGCACAACCACGGCGGCGGCGGCGCCTCCTTCACCTCCGGCACCGCCGAGGACGTCCTGAAGGGCGTCCGCACCCACCGCGAGCACGGCACCACCACCCTCGTCGCCTCCACCGTCACCGGGGACCTGGACGAACTGGCCCGCCGCGCCGCCCTCCTCGCCGAGCTGACCCAGCAGGGCGAGATCGCGGGCATCCACTTCGAGGGGCCGTTCATCAACGCCTGCCGCAAGGGCGCGCACAAGGAGGACCTGCTCCGCGACCCCGACCCGGCCGAGGTCCGCAAGCTGATCGACGCCGCGCACGGCGCCGCCCGCATGGTCACCCTCGCCACCGAACTGCCGGGCGGCCTGGACTCCGTACGGCTGCTGGCCGAGCACGGCGTCATCGCCGCGATCGGCCACACGGACGCCACGTACGAGCAGACGCGCGCCGCCATCGACGCGGGCGCGACCGTGGCCACCCACCTCTTCAACGCGATGCCGCCCCTCGCCCACCGCGAGCCCGGCCCGATCGCCGCGCTGCTGGAGGACGAGCGGATCACCGTCGAGCTGATCAACGACGGCACCCACCTGCACCCGGCGGCCCTCGAACTGGCCTTCCACCACGCGGGCGCGCACCGCGTCGCGCTGATCACCGACGCGATGGACGCGGCCGGCTTCGGCGACGGGACCTACCACCTGGGCCCGCTGGAGGTCGAGGTCAAGCACGGAGTGGCCCGGCTGGTGGAGGGCGGCTCGATCGCCGGCTCGACGCTGACCCTGGACACCGCCTTCAAGCGCTCGGTGACCCTCGACAAGCTGCCGGTGGAGTCCGTGGTCCAGGCGATCTCCGCCAACCCGGCCAAGCTGATCGGCCTCTACGACGAGATCGGCTCGCTGGAGCCCGGCAAGTACGCGGACCTCGTCGTCCTGGACTCCGCGTTCGACGTCCGGGGCGTCATGCGGCGCGGCGAATGGATCGTCAGCCCGCCCGTGCGACCGGCGATCTGACGGCCAAGCGGCTGTACGCAGGGAAAACGGTCGGCCCGAGGACTGGGCCGACCGCCTTGTGTTTGGCATGATCCCGGCAGCAACAGACCCGGGAGTGCCCATGATCCTTACCGTGACGCTCAACACCGCGCTCGACGTCACGTACCAAGTGCCGCGGCTGCTTCCGCACGCCTCGCACCGGGTCTCCGCCGTCGCCGAACGCCCCGGCGGCAAGGGGATCAACGTCGCGCACGTCCTGGCCGCCCTCGGCCACGAGGTGACCGCGACGGGCTTCGCGGGCGGCCCGGTCGGCTCCGTCGTCCGCGGACTGCTCGCGCAGTCCCCGGGGGTGGTCGACGCCCTGGTGCCCTGCGCAGGCAACACCCGCCGCACGGTGGCCGTGGTCGACGCGGCCTCCGGCGACACCACCCAGTTCAACGAGCCGGGCCCGCTCATCACCGCCGCCGAGTGGTCGCGCTTCCTCGCCCGCTACGAGGACCTCGTGTACGGCGCCCGCGCCGTGGCCCTGTGCGGCAGCCTCCCGCCGGGCGTGCCGGTGGGCGCGTACGCCCTGCTCGTCCGCTCGGCCCGCGCGGCCGGGGTCCCCGTCCTCCTGGACACCAGCGGCGAGGCCCTGCGCCGCGGGGTCGCCGCCCGCCCCGAGATCATCAAGCCGAACGCCGCCGAACTGGCCGAGCTCACCGGATCCCGCGACCCGCTCCCCGCCACCCGCGACGCCCGCCGCCGGGGTGCCCACGCGGTGGTCACCTCCCTGGGCCCGGCCGGCCTGCTGGCCGCCACCGCCGAGGGCACCTGGCAGGCGGCCCCACCGCGCCCGCTGTCCGGCAATCCCACCGGAGCCGGCGACTCCGCGGTCGCCGGCCTGCTGTCGGCGGTGGCCGAGGGCCTGGACTGGCCCGCACGCCTCACCCGCGCGGTCGCCCTCTCGGCGGCCACCGTCCTGGCCCCGGTGGCGGGAGCATTCGACCCCCGCACCTACGAGGAGGTACGGGGGTCGGTGAAGGTCACGACGGCCTAGCCGGCCGGCGGGGACGCGGGGCCGATCAGCCCTGCTCCAGCCAGAGCTGGTCGAGGACGACCTCGCACTGGTTGCCCGCCTCGCACGAGATCTTGATCGTGTTGGCGCCCTGCTTGAGGTCCACCAGCGAGTAGGTGTTGGTCCAGCCCTTGGCCCAGTCGCCCGCGGCGGCCTTGGAGAAGTTCGCCATGTTGACCGGCCGGGTCTGCGCCTCGCCGTTGATGGTCAGCGTGGTGTTGGCGTCCTTGCCCGGCACCCCGTAGGTCATCTTCAGCTTGTACTTGCCCGCCTTGGGGACGTCCAGCGACCAGGTGGCCGCCGCACCCTGCGCGTTGAGGCCGCCCACGTACTGGCCGCCCTCGCTCTTCGCGCCCGGCACCGTGTTCTGCAGCACGGCACCGCCCGTGAGGGACATGCCGCTGCCGGCGAAGTCGGCCTTCGGCAGCTGAACCTGCGACGGCTTCGCGCTGGGCGTCGGGCTGGACGGGTTCTGCGGGGCCGCAGACTGCTGGCCGCCCGTCGTGGCCGCGTCGTCCTTGCCCTTGTCCTTGTCGCCGAACTGCAGCGCCGCGACGATGCCGATCACGACCACGGCGACCACCGCGACCGCCGCGATCAGCAGACCCCGGCGGCTGGAACCACCGCCACCGTGACCGCCGCCCGGCCGGTCGACGGTCTGGGTCGGGTGCTGCGCCTGCTGCGGGACGCCGTAGCCGCCCGCCTGGAGCGCTTCCGGGGCCTGGTACTGCGGGTACGCGGGGGGCTGCTGCGCGGGCACCTGGCCGCGCTGGCCGCCGTTGCGGCGCTCGCCGACCGTCCGCACCTGGTGGTGGGAGGTCCGGGGAACCCCGCGCTGCGCGCCGGAAGGACCGCCTGCCGCGGGCCCCGGGTAGCCGTATGCGCCGCCCTGGCCGGGCGGTGTGGCGCCGGCCGCCTGACCGTCCTCGTAGAGGTAGCCGAACGGATCGTCGTCCTCGGGCTTGTTCGCCCCACCGTGCGGGCCGTTGTTCGCGGGCGTCGTCATCGCAGGTCACTCCTTTCGACCCCCGGGAGCCTACCCCGAACACGTGCGCCCACGGGCGGCAGACCGCCTCAGCCGGCCCTGCGATGGGCCTTCGACCGGGACCTTTTCTCGATATACATCCGCTGGTCGGCGGAGCGCAACACCTCGTCCGCGGACATCCCGCAACTCGCCCAACCGATGCCGAAACTGGCTCCGACCCGCACCGCACGGCCGTCCACCCGGATCGGCGGGATGATCGCGTTGCGCAGCCGGACCGCGAGGTCGGCGGCGTCCGCCGCGCCCAGACCGTCCGCCAGAACGACGAATTCATCACCACCCAGCCGAGCGACGGTGTCACCGTCCCTGACGCCGGTCGTCAGCCGCCGGGCGACCTCGATCAGGACCGCGTCACCCGTGTGGTGCCCGAACCGGTCGTTGATCGACTTGAACCCGTCGAGATCGCAGAAGAGGACCGCGAGCCCCTTCGTGCCGTCGTCGATGTCGGTCGCGGGCGCCACCGTGTGCACGTGGTGGTCGTACGGTCCGTCCGACGGGGCGGGCGGCGCCCCGGGGAACTCGAAGGGATCGGCCCCGGGGAACCGGTCGGGGCCGTCGGGATGAAACCCGTGCTCACCGGCACCACCCGCCTCCGCCCCCACCGGGAGCCCGTCGTGCCCCACGTGCCCCGTGTGCCCGTCGTAGCCGTCGCGCCCCTCGAAGGCCGCGTCCAGTGCCTCGACGGCGGTCGCCCGTACGGACTGTGGCCTGCGGCACAGCCGCGCGCCGAGCCGGGCCCGCAGCTCGGCGCTGTTGGGCAGGCCGGTCAGCGAGTCGTGGCTGGCGCGGTGGGCGAGCTGGAGCTCGTGCCGCTTGCGTTCCTCGATGTCCTCGACGTGCGTGAGCAGGAACCGCGGCCCGTCGGCGGCGTCGGCGACGACGGAATTGCGCAGCGAGACCCATACATACGTGCCGTCGCGGCGGCCCAGGCGCAGCTCGGCTCGGCCGCCCTCGGCGGAGGTCCGCAGCAGCGTCCCGATGTCCTCGGGGTGGACCAGGTCGGAGAAGGAGTAGCGGCGCAGCACGGAGGCGGGCCGGCCGAGCAGCCGGCACAGCGCGTCATTGGTCCGCAGCAGCCGGCCGTGCTGGTCCCCGCCCATCTCGGCGATGGCCATGCCGCTGGGCGCGTACTCGAAGGCCTGGCGGAACGACTCTTCACTGGCCCGCAGCGCCTGCTGCTCGCGCTCCAGCCGGACGAGGGCGCGCTGCATGTTCGCACGGAGCCTGGCATTGCTGATCGCAATCGCCGCCTGGAAGGCGTACATCTGGAGCGCCTCGCGGCCCCAGGCGCCGGGCCGGCGGCCGTTGCGCGGTCTGTCCACCGAAATAACACCCAGAAGTTCCCCGCCGGACGCATACATGGGGGCGTAGAGCCGGTCCTCGGGGTGCCACTCGTCCTCGAAGCGCGGATCGGGGCCGTCGGTGTGCCACTGGGGGACGTCGTCCTCCATGAGGACCCAGCCCTCGGTGTGCGGGATGAACCTGAGTCCGTCCCAGCTCTCACCCATCGTCAGGCGGCGTTCCCAGGAGGCGCGGGAGCCGACCCGGCCGGTGATGAGGGCCTCCGCGGCGGGGTCGCCGGCGAAGGCGGCGACGACGAGATCACCGTCCGGGCGAACGAGGTTGACGCAGGCGAGTTCGTAGCCGAGGCCCACGACGATGCCGTCCACGACGGTCTGCAGAGTGTCCGCCAGGCTCCTGGCCGTGTTGAGCTCGGCCACCACCCGGTGCAGCTGCCGCAGGGTCGCAAGACGGACGTACGGCTCCGACTCGGTCTCCATTGCTCGCTCTCCCCGAGACCTCGACAGCAACTCCAGGTTTGTCATCGGCGTTTCGTTGCGGTGTCCCGTCCACTGAATCACAGTGAGCTGTGCGCCAGGTACACAGGGTCAACAAATCTTGCCCTCTGTGACTCAAGTCACATCAGGTGAATATCGGTGCGCAGTGGGTCCGTGCATGACTGGGAGCGCTCCCTCACATTCCCGAGAGCAAACGATACGCCGGGGCCTAGGCCAAGGGGCGGGGACGCGACTCGGACCATGGCCCGATGTGCGACGCGGAAGGGCGAGATTAGCGTTTCGGCGTGCTGAAGACGACCCCCGTACCCACCGCGCCCCACGCAACCCCCCATGCTGAGGGAGTGAGCAATGACGAGTTCCGGGCCGCGATGTCCCGGCTGGCGGCGGGCGTGTGCCTGATCACGGCGCACGAGCCCCCGCTGACGGCGGACGGCCCGCGCGGCGAGGACGTCGGTATGACGGCGACCGCCTTCATGTCCGTGTCCCTGGACCCGCCGCTGGTCCTGGTGAGCCTGCGCGAGGGCTCCCGGATGGACGACCTGCTGGCGGAACAGCCGCTGTGGGCGGTCTCCGTGCTCGCCGACCACCAGCTCCAGGTCGCGGGCCGCTTCTCGATGAAGGGGCGCATCAGCGACCGGCTGCTCTTCGCCGACCTGCCCTGCGTACGCGGCGAGGCCTCCGGCGCACCCCTGCTGACCGGCGCCCTGGCGACCCTGGAATGCCGGACGGAGAACCGCGTCGAGGCGGGCGACCACACCCTGGTCGTCGGCCGGGTCCTGACGGCCGGCCTGCCGGCCCCGGACTCGGCGCCGCTGACGTACTTCCGCGGGCGCTACCGGCACCTGGGCACGTAGGGCGCGTTGCGCGGGCAGGACGGGCAGGACCCGTAAGAGGGGCACGGCGCGGCTACCAGTCCCGGCCGGTGCGGCCGCGCTTGGTCTCGGCCCGCGCCTTCTTCTCGCGCAGCCGGCGCTCGTTGATCCCGCGCGGAATCTTCGTCGCCCGGCGCTGCTTCGGCGGCGGCGCCGTCGCCTCGGCCAGCAGCGAAGCCAACCGGACCAGCGCCATCTCCCGGTTGCGCAGCTGCGAGCGGTGCTCGGAGGCCCGTACGGTCACCACCCCGTCCACCAGCCTCCCGGCGAGCCGCTCCAGCGCCCGCTCCTTCCACACCTCGGGCAGCGCCTTCGTCGCCGCCAGGTCGAACAGCAGCTCCGCTCGCGAGTCGGAGGTGTTCACGTGCTGACCGCCCGGCCCGGAGGAACGCGAGAACCGCCAGGCGAGCTCTCCCTCGGGGAGCACGACCGAACCGCGGATGACATAGGGACCAGGCATGCCCCTATGATCCGCCCCCGGCACCGCCGCCGTCACCCGCATTTACCGGCCCGCCCTCCGGCTCACGCGGATCCGCCGTCACGGACAATTCACGACGGGAACCCGACCGGCCTCTCGTCGCGTTATAGGAGGCAGCGGTAGTTTGACCGCCTGTACGTGCATGTTGGATGAGGAAAGGGACATTCCCATGGCTGTCAGCCTGTCCAAGGGCGGCAACGTCTCGCTCACGAAGGAGGCCCCGGGCCTCGCTGCCGTCACGGTCGGCCTCGGCTGGGACGTCCGTACGACGACCGGTGTCGACTTCGACCTCGACGCCTCGGCAATCGCCGTCAACCCGACGGGCAAGGTCGTCTCCGACGGCCACTTCGTCTTCTTCAACAACAAGTCCACCCCGGACCAGACCATCGTCCACACCGGTGACAACCGCACCGGCGAGGGCGCGGGCGACGACGAGGCCATCAACGTCAACCTCGCCGGCCTCCCGGCCGACGTGGACAAGATCGTCTTCCCGGTCTCCATCTACGACGCCGAGGCGCGCAGCCAGAACTTCGGCCAGGTCCGCAACGCGTACATCCGCGTCGTGAACCAGGCCGGCGGCGCCGAGATCGCCCGCTACGACCTCTCCGAGGACGCGGCGACCGAGACCGCCATGGTCTTCGGCGAGCTCTACCGCAGCGGCGCCGAGTGGAAGTTCCGCGCGGTCGGCCAGGGTTACGCCTCCGGCCTCACCGGCATCGCGCAGGACTTCGGCGTCAACGTCTGATTCCGCGCCCGACTCCACGGTGAGTCCGCGGCCGGGTCGGGCAGGTCCGGCACCGCCGGGACCTGCCGGGCGCCAGCGCCGGCGAAGCCCCCTCCCGGCCGTCCGGGGAGGGGGCTTCTTCGCTACCGTTCGACGGGTGATCCTGCAACTGCTCGTCCCCGTCGACGGTGCCCTCCCCGGCCCGGTCCTCACCGAGATCGCCGCCCTCTACTCGACGAACCACGCGTTCTTCGAACTCAGCGGCGACTTCCCCGACCCGGACCGCATCACGGTCGAACAGGTCGCCGCAGCGCTCGCCGGCGAACTGGCCCACGACAGCGCCGAGGTACTCCTCGCCCGCTCGGCCGGCCGCCTCGTCGGCCTGGCCGCCACCCTCGCGCAGGCACCCGCCGCCGACGACCCGGACCCGTGGATCGGCCTGCTGCTCATCGACGCCACCGCCCACCGGGAGGGGTACGGGCGGGCCGTCGCCACCCTGGTCGAGGACCGCTTCCGCACCGCCGGACGCGCGGGCGTGCGGATCGCCGTACTGGACAACAACCCCGAGGCCCTGGCCTTCTGGCAGTCCCGGGGGTACGTCCCGCTGCGCAAGGCCGAGGACCGCAAAATGGGCCGCGCCTGCACCGTGCTGCGCAAGCCGCTCGAAGCCCCGTAGCGGAGCGGAGCGCAGCCGCGCGGGACAGTGGCGCGACGCAGCGGCGCGGCGCTACTCGGAGCGGTCCTTCCCGTACAGCCACACGTCCCAGACCTGCTTCAGGTCGTGCCCCGTCTTCTTCTCGGCGTAGGCGGTGAAATCGGCCGTGCTCGCGTTCCCGTGGCGGTGGTCGGCGACCCAGCCGCGCACCAGGGCGAAGAACTTCTCGTCGCCCACCTCCTGGCGGATCCGGTGCAGGACCATCGCGCCGCCGTAGTACACCGGCTCCGCCGAAATGTCCTCGGGCCCCGGCGGAGCGGCCGGCGGGAAGGCCCGCCAGTCGACGTCGGCGTCCCGGTCGACGTCCGTGTCACCCGTCCGGAAGGCCTCGAAGTACTCCTGCGCCGTGGGCCCGTTGTGTTCCTCGGCCCACAGCCACTCGGCGTAGGTCGCGAATCCCTCGTTGAGCCACATGTCCTTCCAGGACTTCGGCGACACCGAGTTGCCGAACCACTGGTGGGCGAGCTCGTGCACGACGAGCTCCTCCTCGGTCGGCGCTCCGGGGAAGACGGGCCGGCCCTGGGTCTCCAGCGCGTAGCCGAGGGTCCCCGCGGGCACCACGATCGCGCCCGCCGTCGCGAAGGGGTACGGACCGAACCGGCCGCTGCCCCACTCCACCATCTCCGGCAGCCGCGCGAGCGGCCCCGAACCGGCGGCCCCCTCCCCCGGCGCCACGGCGCTGTAGAGGCCGATCCCCGAGGGCGTCCGCCCCGTCGTCACCTTGTACGGCCCGATCACGGCGGTCGCCAGATAGCTCGCCATCGGCTCCGGGCTGTGCCACGCGAAGGCGGTCCGCCCGTCCGCGTCCTCGGTACGGGAACGCAACTCGCCGTTCGACACGGCCTCGTAGCCGCGCGGAACGGTCAGCGTGATGTCGTACGCGGCCTTGTCGCTGGGGTGGTGATTGCCGGGGAACCAGGTCATCGAACCGACCGGCTCGCCGACGGCGACCGCGCCGCCCTCGGTGGTGATCCAGCCCTCCCTGGAACCGTCCGGATCCACGAGGGGCTTCGGCTTCCCGCTGTAGTCGACCTCCGTACGGAAGACCTCGCCCTTCTTCAGGTCCTCGGCGGGGCGCACGGTCAGCTCGTTGCCGGTCCGGTTGTAGCGGGCCCCCGCCCCCTGGACGGTCACGCCCTCGACGTTCAGACCGCTGAAGTCCAGGTTGAAGGAGCTGAGCCCCTGCTCGGCGCGGGCGGTGATCACGGCCGTACCGTGCAGCTGCCCGTCGGCGGGGTCGTAGTCCAGGTCCAGCGCGTAGTGGTCGACCTGGTAGCCGCCGTTCCCGGCCCGCGGGAAGTACGGATCGCGCAGCCCCGACGCACCCGGCCGCCCCTGCACGGTGTCGCCCGTACACCCCGTGGTGAGGGCGAGCAGGGCGGCGACGGCGGGGGCGGCGAGGCGGGAGAGAGCACGGTGTTCCACGCACTCGATCCTAGGGCGGGCGATCGCGCGGGCTACTTGTTCAGCGCGTCCACGCCGGCCTTGGCGAACTTCTCGTCCAGGTCACCGCTCGGGGCGCCGGCCACACCGATGCCCGCAACGGGCGCGCCGTCCGCCTGGACCGGGGTGCCGCCACCGAGGAAGAGGGTGCCGGGGATGTCCTTCAGGTTCGGGGTCTGGGCGAGCCGGCCCACGAGCACCGAGGTCGGGGCGTTCCAGGACACGGCGGTGAAGGCCTTGCGCTGGGCCGACTCGTAGGACTGCGGGCCGGCGCCGTCGCCGCGGAGGGTGACGATGGTGTTGCCGTTGCGGTCGACGACGGCGACGGTCACCTTCTGATTCTCGGACTCGGCGGCCTTCAGCGCGGCCTGGGCGGCGCGGGTCGCGGCGTCGACGGTGAGGTGCGTCGTCGTGGTGAAGTTCTTGCCGCCCGGGCCGTCCTTCTTCCCGGCCACGGAGACCTGGGCGGTCTCGGCGGTGGTAGTCGCGCTGGCGCTCACGGCACCGAAGGCTCCGGCGCCCAGGGCGACGGCGAGGGCGGTACCGGTGAGAACGCGGGTGCGGGTCTTCATCTCTGCTCCTGAGAACGGTGCCGCGGTGACGGCTTCGAGTCGGTCGGGGCCGGGCCGGTGGGACCGGCTCCTGCACTGCTCCAAGCCTCGGCCCGAAACCCCCCGCGCCCCGTCCCCGTACCGGCTCGCCCCACCCACCGGACCGGCTGACCCGAGGGTCATCCGATCGGTCGATGCGCACCGCCTCCGGCGACGGAACCATCAGCCTGGCCGGCGTTCGAGGCGCGGGATCCGGAGCGGCGCCCCGACGGCAGCGCCCGCGGGCGACAATGAACGCACCCTTCGCAAACCAGGAGCAACCGGTGAGCCACCCCGCCAGCAGGCCGGACACCCGAACACTGGCCACGGTCGCCCACACCGCCTTCTTCCTGCTCCTCGGCGCCTCCGTGGTCCGCTTCCTGCTGCGCCACCCCGGCGAACCCCGCACCCCGTGGATCATCGCCCTCAGCATCACCCTGGCCCTGCTCTACGTCCTCGGCCCCGCGCTCGGCGCCGCCCCCACCGCCCGGCGGCTCCTGTGGCTCGGCCTGGTCGTCACCACCTGGATGGTCCTGGTCGTCCTCGCGCCGAGCTTCGCCTGGTGCGCCGTACCGCTGTTCTTCACCGCCCTGCGCACCCTGCCGCCGCGCGCCGCCATCGTTCTCGTGGCCCTCCTCACCACCTTCGTGGTGATCGCCCAGCTCCAGCTGGCCAAGTCCTTCGACCCCAACCTGCTGCTGGCACCGCCCGCCGTCGCCGCCCTCGCCACCGCCGTCTTCGTCCACATGGAACGCCAGGCCCAGGCCCAGCGCACCCTGATCGACGACCTGATCCGCACCCGCCGGGAGCTGGCCGCCACCGAGCGCCGCGAAGGCACCCTCGCCGAGCGGCAGAGGCTGTCCATGGAGATCCACGACACCCTCGCCCAGAACCTCTCCAGCCAGCAGATGCTGCTCCAGGCCGCGGACCGCACCTGGGAGACCGACCCGGCCACCGCCCGCGCGCATGTCCGTACCGCCACCGGCATCGCCGCACACGGCCTCTCCGAGGCCCGCCGGCTCGTCCACGACCTGGCCCCGCCCGAGCTCGCCGACGGCGCCGGCCTCGCCGACGCCCTGCGCTCCCTGGACGCCGGCCCGGACATCGAGGTCCGCTTCCACCTCGAAGGCACGCCGACCCCGCTCCCCGACCGGGTCCAGTCCGCCCTGCTGCGCATAGCCCAGGGCGCGCTGGCCAACGTCCGCGAGCACTCCGGCGCCCGTACGGCCGCACTCACCCTGAGCTTCCTGGGCGACCAGGTCGTCCTGGACATCGCCGACGACGGCCACGGCTTCACCGCACCCCGCACCGACGCCGCCGAGCGCGGGCACGGGCTCCCGGCCATGCGCGCCCGCGTCCGCCAGCTCGGTGGCACCCTGACGATCGAATCCACGCCGGGCGAGGGCACCGTGCTCTCCGCGGCCATCCCCCTGGAGCCGGCCCCATGACGACGATCCTCCTCTGCGACGACCACGTCGTGGTCCGCGCCGGACTGCTGGCCCTGCTCGGCAGCGAGCCCGACATCGAGGTCCTCGGCGAGGCGGGCAGCGGTGAGGAGGCGGTCGCCCTCGCCGCGAAGCTCCACCCCGACGTGGTCCTGATGGACCTCCAGCTGGGCGAGGGCATCGACGGGGTCGAGGCCACCCGCCGCATCACCGTGCTCCCACGGCCCCCGCACGTCCTGGTCCTCACCACCTACGACACGGACGCGGACATCACCCGGGCGATCGGCGCGGGCGCCACCGGTTACCTCCTCAAGGCCGAACGCCCGGAGGAGCTCTTCGCCGCGATCCACTCCGCGGCCCAGGGCCGCACCACCCTGTCCGCGCCGGTGGCCAGCCGGGTGATGGCCCACATGCGCGGCACCCGCCCCACCCTGACCGACCGCGAACTGGACATCCTCGGCCAGCTGGCCCGGGGCCTGGGCAACCGCGACATCGCCCGCGCCCTGTTCATCAGCGAGGCCACGGTCAAGACCCACCTGGGCCGCATCTACGACAAGCTCGGCGTCGACACCCGCGCGGGCGCGGTCTCCGTGGCCAAGGAACAGCGCCTGCTGCCCTGACACCGGAGGTGAGCGGCCCCGGCGCGCGTGACACCATCAGCTACGTGCTCGACATCGGCTACTCCCTCTCCCGGCGCTTCCCCGACCCCCCGCAGACCGACTACCGCTCCGCGGACGTCCACACCCTGCGGCACGACCTGTTCTGCGGGGACGTGTACCTCGCCGACACCAACGCCGACCGGGAAGTGTCCACAGCCTGGGGATGGGTGCCCGTGCTGGACTTCGCCTGGGCCCTGTGCGACATCGTCGAACAGCTCGACAAGGACCCCCGCGGCAACCGCTCCGCCAACCGGCAGTACGCCGAGCTCGACTTCACCGAGTCCGCGGACCGGATGCTCTTCGAACGCCGCTTCGGCTGGGTCGACGTCGAGGCCGACTGGATGCCGGCCGAGGAGGCTCCGCTGACCTTCAGCCACCGCCTGCTGCGCCGCGAGGCCCGCGACTTCCTGCACGACCTCATCGCGGACCTGATCGACATGCACGACGGCCTGGCCGACAACCCGGCCATCTGGACCCTTCAGGCCCGTTTCCCCCGCGTCCCGGCGTAGACCGCCTCAGGGCCGCGGTTCGCCGCCCGGTCCGGCGGACAGGAACTCCCGGAACACCTGCGTGGAACGCGGGTTCTGCCCGCACTGCCACACGCCGTGCGGGCAGTAGTCGGTGATGCTGTGGTAGACCGGCTCGTGCTCCGCGAACCAGGCCAGCATGCGCCGCATGTACTCGGGATTGTCGCCGTGCCGGAACAGCCCCCATTCGGGGTACGAGATCCGCTTGCCGTGCGCCTTCGCGAAGTCGACCTGCTGCTGGAGTCCGTAGGGCTGGGTGACCTGCTCGTCGAAGGTGGCGCCGGGCTCCTGGTCGTAGGAATCCATCCCGACGATGTCGACCACGTCGTCGCCGGGATAGCAGCTGGTCCAGGCGATCGCGTCACCCCCGCGGTTGGGGGCGTAGTCGAAACGGAACCGCTGCCCCTCCACCGAACGCATGGAGGCCACGATGCGCCGCCAGTACGTCTTCCAGTTCTCGGGGTCGGGGCGACAGCGGTGGGTGTAGTTGAAGCCGTTCATCTCCCAGCCGAGCACGATCACCGTGTCCGGCACCCCGAGGTCGACCAGACGCCTGGCCAACTGCCGGAAGTGATGGTCGTTCGCGCCCTGTGCGCCGGAGCGGATCAGCTCTGCGACCCGGCCGTCGGGGACACCGGCCTCGTTGCGCTCCTGCATGGGCACGTTCAGGACGAACAGCCGATCGGCCCTCTCGTTGCGCCACCGTGCCCAGGTGCGCAGGGAATCGGGGGCGCCCTCGATGTTCGACCAGGTGTCGCCCGGCAGATAGGTGTGCCCGGCGCGCAGCTCGGTACCGCCGAGCCAGCGCGAGAGCTCCTGCATCCGCTCGACGCCGGGCGAGCCGTAGTGGAGGTAGGCGCCCACGGCGGCCTCGCCGAACTCGCCGGCCTCGGTCCCCGCGCTGCCCCCGGACCCTTGCCGCGGCGGCGGTGTGCCGAGGATGCCCCCCAGGAGGAGCAGGCCGACGGCGACCGTACTCGCGCAGGCGCCCGCCAGGCGGCGGCCCCGATCGGACATGACACCTCCACAGGCCTCGTGCACCGGTGTATCTGCCTGCGACGTTAGGCACCTAGTCCGAGGACTGCCCGTCCAGGTACCCGGATGCTCAGCCATTCGCCGCAGCCACCCGTCTCCGCCCGCCCCGGCTCCCTCGCCCCCGCGGCATGCGAAGCACGGGTCCGGGCCGACGCCCGGCAGGTCCGGGCCGACGCCCGGCAGGTCCGGGCCGACGCCCGGCAGGTCCGGGGCAGCGCCCGGCAGGTCCGGGGCAGCGCCCGGCAGGTCCGGGGCAGCGCCCGGCAGGTCCGGGGCAGCGCCCGGCAAACGGCGCCGAGGCTACGGAACCACCCGCACCCCCAGCTGCGCGGCCATCGCCGGAGCCAGCTCGAACAGCTGCCCCGGACTGATCACCGCCCCACCCAGCGCCTCCACCCCCCGCGCGATCTCCAGCACCGAAACGCCCCGCAGATCCACATCCGCCATCCGGACCCCGCTGAAGTCCACCCCCCGCAGCCCGCAGTCCCGGAACTCCACGCGCTCCAGCACCGCCCCCGCGAAGTCCGGCTCCACCAGCACGCACCCCTCGAAGACCACGTCCTTGAGCCGCGCCTTCCGCAGGTTCAGGTAGTCGATCTTGCCCCCGCGCACCACCACCCGCTCCAGCACGGCCCCGTGCATCTGCACGCCGCCCATCCGCGCGTCCACCAGCTCCACGTCCCGCAACGAAGCCCCCGACAGGTCGGTCCCCACCCCCCGGACCCCCTCCAGCACCGAATCCAGGATCCGCGCCTTCGCCAGCCCCGCCTCGTCCAGCGCACACCGCCGCAGCGCGCAGTCCATGAACCGGGCCCCGATCCCCTCCTGCCCCGCAAGGTCCAGGTCCGCGAACTCCAGGCCGTCGTAGTCCCCGTCCGGCTCCAGCTCGCCCCCGTCCCACGCGGTCAGCTCCGGCAGCCGCAGCTCCGGCCGCCGCGCCGCCTTCACCGTCTGCTGCTGCCCCTGCTGTCCTTTGCGCACCATCCCCCCATCGTGAACCAGCCCACTGACAACGGCCGCCAACGGCCGCCCTTGACCTCAACCCCGCTCGAGGTCGCACCGTGGTCGCCATGCCCACCATGCGCGCCATCCGCCTCCACGCCTTCGGCCCCGCCGAGAACCTCTCCTACGAGCGCACGGACATCCCCGTCCCCGCCCCCGGCCAGGTCCGCATCGCCGTTGCCGCCGCCGGTGTCCACCTCCTCGACACCAGCCTCCGCCGGGGCATCCAGGGCCCGCCCGCCCCGCTCCCCGAGCTCCCCACCGTCCCCGGCCGCGAGGTCGCCGGCACCGTCGACGCGCTCGGCCCCGGCACCGACCCCGCCTGGCTCGGCCGCGCCGTCGTCGTCCACCTCGGCTTCGCCCCCGGCGGCTACGCCGAGTACGCCGTCGCCGACGCCGACCGCCTGCACCCCGTACCGCCCGGCCTGGACCCCGCCGAGGCCGTCGCCATGATCGGCACCGGCCGCACCGCCCTCGGGATCCTGCAGTTCGCCGACCTCGGCCCGGACTCCGTCGCCCTGGTGCCCGCCGCCGCGGGAGGCATCGGCACCCTGCTCGTCCAGGCCGCGGTGAACGCCGGCGCCACCGTCATCGCCCTCGCCGGCGGCTCCGCCAAGACCGCCCGGGCCGCCGCGGGCGGCGCCCACCTCGCCCTCGACTACACCGACCCCGGCTGGGCCGACGCCGTACGCGCCCACCACCCCGGCGGCGCCACCGTCCTCTTCGACTCCGTCGGCGGCGAAACCGCCCGCACCGCCCTCGGCCTGCTGGCCCCCGGCGCCCGCCACCTCGTCTTCGGCTGGTCCGGCGGCCCCCTCGACCTCACCGACGCCGAACGCGCCGACCTCGCCGCCCGCTCCATCACCACCCGCGGCGTCCTCGGCCCGGCCATGCTCCAGCAGGTCGGCGCCCCCGACCCACTGCGCGTCCTGGAGACCCGCGCCCTCACCGAAGCCGCCACCGGCCGCCTCCGCCCGGCCCTCACCCGCTACCCACTCGCCGAAGCCGCCGCGGCCCACCACGCCCTGGAAACCCGCGCCACCACGGGCAAGGTCGTCCTGGAACCCTGAAGGAGGGACCCGAGCCGAAGGGGACGGGCCGGCTAGGCCTCTGGCCTGCGAATACTCGCTCTCGAAGGGGCCGCGCCCCCTCTCCGACAAACCACCATTTCGGCTCACCGTTCGCCGCAACCAACCCGGCCCCCACTCCTCGGCATGTGCCAGGGAGCTGGGGGCCTTTTTGCGTCGGTCCCGAGAATCATTGCGAATCACGCAGGACAGGGAGGCTGCGCCCGTCCCATCCTGGTCGGGACTTGTCCGCTGGTGGGAGGGGAACGGCAATGGCACGGCGACTCCGGTTCATCGGTACCAACTCCGGCAACGACGGATGCCCGACCCTGTACGAGGACCTGGACACCGGGGAGGTCCTGGTCCAGGGCGACGCGGTGACCGACCCCCAGGACGTGGCGCAGCTCCGGAACGTCAAGGATGGGGAGGGGTTCGTCCACTTCGATGACGACGACGTGATGACCGGCGTCGAGCTGGTCACGAACCCCGTCGAGGTGGCCCGCGCGTGCCAGGTCCGGGACGCCGCGTGGCACCACGCCGTCCCGTACGAGACCTTCGCGGAACAGGTGCCGTCCGCCGAGTGAGCACCGACTTCCAACAAGCAAGGGTTGCCCTCGGTGCGCGGCTGCGCGAGCTGCGCACCGATCGGCGGCTCACCGGCCGCCAGTTGGCGGTCCTGCTCGGCTGGACCCAGTCCAAGATCAGCAAGCTGGAGACCGGCCGCCAGACCGCGACGTCGGACGACCTGCTGGCGTGGGCGGACGCCACCGGCCATCCGCAGGCGGCGGAGGAGCTGATCACCCGGCTCGGGAGCCTGGAGTCCCGGTCCCGCGCGTGGCGCAGACAGCTCGCGGCGGGCCACAAGCCGGTACAGGACACGCTGACGGCCGAGTACGAACGCACGAGGACGTTCCACGTCTGGCAGAGCTCCACGGTCGTGGGCATGCTCCAGACCGCCGAGTACGCCCGTCACGTCTTCACCCGCTACGCCGACCTCCACCAGTCCGTCCGGGACACCGAGGAAGCCGTACGCGCCCGCGTGAAGCGTCAGGAGATGCTGTACGAGCCGGGGCGCACGTTCCACATCGTGATGTGGGAGGCCGCGCTCCGGGCGCTCGTATGCCCTCCTCCCGTACTGGCCGGCCAGCTCGACCGCCTGACGGGCGTCCTCGGGCTGGACACCGTCTCCCTGGGCATCGTCCCCTTCGGCGCTTCCCTGAAGATCCCGCCGGCCAACGGCTTCTGGCTGTACGACGACCGCCTGGTGATCGCGGAGGACTGGCACGCGGAACTCTGGCTGGACGACGCGGACAGCGTGGGCGTGTACCGGAATGTCTGGCAGGCACTCTCCGATTCCGCGGTCTACGGGGCGGACGCCCACCGCGTGATCGCCCGCGCCCGGCGGGCTCTCGACACCGCCTGAGAATCCACCGGAAGATCACGGATCAGCCCGAGAATCCCGGCGAATCAGCCCCGACAGGACCGGGCACCCGGCCCTAGCGTCCCTCTCATGGACAGCTCGCACGAACTGGAGACAGTGACCCCGAGCACGGTCGTGGAGTCGCTGCGCGAATCGCTGATGGCCGCCGGAATCGTTCTTCCCTCGCTGGGCATCGACCCGGCACCGCCCGGACCGGGGCTGGTGAGGCTGGGCAGTGTCCGCCCCGACGTCGCCATGAAGCTGGCGCAGGTCGTGAAGCGGGGGACCGGATGAGCGCACGCGACAGCCATCCGGACGGTACGGAACCCGGTTGGGCACGGTTCGAGGGCCCGGACCTGAGTCCCGGCAACGCCTTGAAGTGGCGTCCGTGCGAGTGCGGCCGACCGTTCTGTCCCGACTCCGCCCGGCCACCGGCAGCACCCAGCGGCTGAACGCCAAGGTGACCTGACCCTGGGAAGTCTCCTTCTGGAGTTCCTGGCAGAGGCCGGAGAACGGCAGATGCAGGCCCGGCCGCAGCGCACTCCCAGGGCCCTCACCCCAAGGTCCGACTGACCCCACCCCTCAGACTCCGCCCCGGTGACCGATCCACCGTTCAGCCGGGGCGGCCCACAGCACCACTCATCCATCACGAGAAGGAGCACGTTCATGGGCGGACAGCACGGCGGAGGCACTGGCTCGGGCCAGGGCGGAAGCCAGCAGGACGACGGCCAGTCGGGCGCCGGTCACGGCGGAGGCGGCTCGGAGGGCCAGGACTCCGGTCACAGCGACACGAAGGGCAGCGGCACCAAGTGACCGAACGCGCCACGCCGGAGGCCGGCCCCCAGGGGTTGGCCTCCCGGCTCATGGATGCCGGTGCCCTGACCTCCGACTGGCTCCCCGCCTACCAAGCCGTGCTCCGGGAGTCGTTCCTGGGCGTCGATCGACTTCGTACCCGACGCGGAGGAGTTCGAGGTCTACCAGTCCGGTCCGCGGGAGCTGTGGAGCGAACTCACGGCCGCCCACGCCTGGTGGGACGACCAGGGCCGTGCGGACTTCGAGCGGTTCGGACTCACCGTGAAACCCGACGGTACCGCCTGGGCCTGGCTCGACTCCCCGGAGCACCCGGTCCCGGCCGTCGGATAGACGTACAGCCAACCCGCCCGGTGCCGCCTTCTCACGGTCCCGGGCGGGCGTCCGGCGGCTACTCCGCCCCGCCCAGCTTTCGAAGCGCGTCGTCCGTCAGGCGGTTCACCGTCCACTCGTCCATGGACACCGCTCCAACTGATCGATAGAAGTCGATGGCAGACAAATTCCAGTCGAGGACCGACCACTCCAGCCGCTCGTAGCCCCGCTCCACGCACGTGCGCGCCAGCTCCCGCAGCAGCGCCTTGCCGTGACCGCCGCCGCGCACGCCCGGCCGTACGTACAGGTCCTCCAGGTAGATCCCGTGCACCCCGCGCCACGTCGAGAAGGACAGGAACCACATCGCGAAGCCGACGACCTCCCCCTCCTCCGTCTCCGCGACGTGCGCGAACACCGCCGGGTGCGCCCCGAACAGCGCCTCCCGCAGCTGCTCCTCGGTGGCCCGCGCCTCGTGCGGCACCTTCTCGTACTCCGCGAGCTCGCGGATCATCGTCTGAAGGGCGGGGACGTCGGTGACTTCAGCACTACGGATCATGCCCGCAGCCTAGAACGGCGGCCGATCAGCGCTCCAGCAGCACCTCGGCGACCGTCAACTGGTCCTCGTCCAGGCGCTCTTCCCCGTCCGCCACGTCCCACAGGCAGTTCTGGAGCACCCGGCCCAGCGTCCAGGCCCGCGCCCGTTCCCGGTCCCGCTCCAGCCCGACCGCCTCCGCCAGCAGGTCGAACCGCCACCGCACGTCCCCGGCGCGGAAGTTGTTGACGATCGCCGGCAGCAGCTCGAAACCCGGATCGCCCGCCAGCGGCTTCGGGTCGATCGCCAGCCACGGCTCCCGGCCGCCCGCCAGCACGTTGCCGTAGTGCAGGTCCCAGTGCAGCAGCCGGTCCCCCGGCTCCCCGGCGACCTCCGCCACCGCCGCCGCGCAGTCCGCCAGCACCCGCCGTTCCCGCTCCTCCACCAACCGCCCCAGCGCCTGCGGCACCTCCTCCAGCATCCCGGCGGCCATCTCCCCGAGCTCCCGCAGCCCGGCCGGGGCCGGCACCGCCGTCAGCCGCGCCAGCAACTCCCCGACCACCGCCACCGCCCGCCGCGCGTCGGTCCGCGCGAGCGCCGCCAGGTCCCGCCCCTCGTCCAGCCGTTCCAGCAGCAGAGTGCCGGTGTCCACGTCGTGCGCCAGCAGCCGTACGCAGCCCCGCCCGGCCCACGCGCGCAGCGCGACCGGCTCCCCCGCGCTCTCCTCGTCCACCGCCACCAGCTTCAGCACGGCCGCGCTCCCGTCGGCCCGCACCACCGGCAGCACCAGGGCCGTCATCCCGTGCATCGCGGGCCCGGCGCGCCGCAGGCCCCACTGCTCCAGAAAGCGCGCTGCCCGCGCGGGCAACTCGGCGATGAACTCCCGCCCGGCATCACCGTTGTACGGAATCTGCGCCTCGATGAGCCCATCCGGAATCTCGACCATCCCCCGACGGTAACCATTGCGGGCGGCCCGGCGGTGCGGCTGTCCCTGCCCGGGGCGGGCGCCTCAATCGCCGGCGAGGCTCAAAGAGCGGGCCGGTGCCCCGCGCGGGGTGCCCTGCGGGCCGCTCGGGCTGTGGGTCGGGGCCCCGCACGAGGGTCTCCTCGGCTCGGCGCGCGCGGGCACGGTCCAGCCGTACGGGGTGGTCGCGCCTCGTCCTGCGGGGACCCTCCTGCGTGTCCCCGCCCCACGCCCGGGCTTCGGCAGTACTGGGCATCCCCGACACCGCGGCTGGGACGGCGGAGGGGAGTGGGGACGTGCCGGGGTGTCCCCGCAGGACGAGGCGCGACCACCCCGTACAGCCCGGGAGATGCCCGCGCGCGCCGAGCCGAGGAGACACCCCGGCACGGCCCCACGCACCGACCCCCACCGACCCCGCCGCACCATCCAGCCTCGCCGGCGATTGAGGCGCGGGTCCGGGCAGAACCCGGCACACAGTGCGAGCCAGCACGAGCCACACCACCGCGGCCGCATCAACCATCCCGCCACCCAAACGGCCCGTAGCCGCGACATCCCGTCCCTGGACACCCTTCCGGAACGAGGTGTACCAACTCCCCCATGACGATCAACGGCGGTATTTCCTTCTGGTACGCGTCCGAGCGAGGCGGCACCCCGCCCGCCCCACCCCGCGCACCCCTCACCGGTGACGCCACCGCCGACGTCGTCGTCATCGGCGGCGGCTACACCGGCCTGTGGACGGCCTATTACCTGAAGAGCGCCGCCCCCGACCTCCGCGTCACCGTGCTGGAACAGAAGTTCTGCGGCTACGGCGCCTCCGGCCGCAACGGCGGCTGGCTCTACAACGGCATCGCCGGCCGCGACCGCTACGCCGCCCTCCACAGCCCCCACGCCGCCCGCCGCCTCCAGCACGCCATGAACGAGACCGTCACCGAGGTCATCGACGTCGCCGCCAAGGAGGGCATCGACGCCGACATCCACCGCGGCGGCGTCCTCGAAGTGGCCCGCACCCCCGCCCAACTCGCCCGTCTGAAGGCCTTCCACGCCCACGAGGTCGACTTCGGCGAGAGCGACCGCGAACTCCTCGACGCCCCCGCCACCCGCGCCCGCATCGACATCGCCGACGCCGTCGGCTCCAGCTGGAGCCCGCACGGCGCCCGCATCCACCCCCTGAAGCTGGTCAGGGGCCTGGCCGCCGCCGTCGAGGCCCTCGGGGTGGTCATCCACGAGTCCACGCCGGTCACCGAGATCGCCCCGCGCCGCGCCGTCACTCCGTACGGCACGGTCCGTGCCCCCTACGTACTGCGCTGCACCGAGGGCTTCACCGCCGCCCTCAAGGGCCAGAAGCGCTCCTGGCTCCCGATGAACTCCTCGATGATCGTGACGGCCCCCCTCCCGCCCGAGACCTGGTCCCGGCTGGGCTGGTCGGACAGCACGCTCCTCGGCGACATGGCCCACGCGTACATGTATGCCCAGCGCACCGCCGACGACCGGATCGCGATCGGCGGGCGCGGGGTCCCGTACCGCTTCGGCTCCCGCACCGACAACGACGGCCGCACCCAGCCGGCCACCGTCTCCGCGCTGACCGCCCTCCTGACCTCCTTCTTCCCGCAGCTCGCCGGTACGGAGATCAGCCACGCCTGGTCGGGCGTGCTCGGCGTGCCCCGCGACTGGTGCGCCACCGTCACCCTGGACCGCGCCTCGGGCCTGGGCTGGGCGGGCGGCTACGTCGGCTCGGGCGTCGCCACCGCCAACCTCGCGGCCCGCACCCTGCGCGACCTGGTCCTCGGCGAATCCACCGAACTGACCACCCTCCCCTGGGTGAACCACCGCGTCCGCCGCTGGGAGCCGGAGCCCTTGCGCTGGCTCGGCGTCCAGGCCCTCTACGCCGCCTACCGCGAAGCGGACCGCCGCGAGACCGCCGGCCACACCCCGACGACCGCCCCCCTGGCCCGCCTGGCCGACCGCATCTCGGGCCGCCACTGACCCCGGGAACGCGAAAACCCCGGCTCACGGATCTGAGCCGGGGTTCCGATGGGGCCCCCTGTCGGATTCGAACCGACGACCTACGCATTACAAGCTGTCCGGGCTTGTTCCACGACGGTCCGGGGGTGTCCAGGAGGGGGCTCGCCTCGCAGGTCAAGTGATGTGGCGGACGTTCGTGGACGGGTACAGACCACGTCGGATCAGGTAGCAATCGAGACTAGAACTGAGACTGACCCATGTGCGGCCGCCGTTGCGTCACGGCCCGCGGACGGCCCAGCACGGCGAGTGCCCCGGGAAGCGCCCGAAACCGAATCGGTCTGCCGGCGTGCCGACGGACTGCCCCTACGACCTCTTCGTGCCGAACGCGATGAGGCCCTACGCGACCTTGGTTCGGCGCGCTGTGCTCCGTGTGTTCACTCCGCGGCAGTCCACTGGCGTCCGGGATGGTCCCTGCCCGGCTTCACTGTTTGGCCCCCCGTTTGGCCCCCACGGCGAAGGTCGGTAGATCTACCTGAGCCGGCCGGGTTCTCTCCGCCCCGTTCGGGGGCGGCTGCTGGGTTGCGGTACTTCACTGCTGAACGCCTGCCGCTGGACTTGGCTCCGCGTGCGAGCAGGCTTACTTGCCTCGGATGGACAAAGCGTTGATGCGGGCCCCGTGCGTCGGTCGCCGTTGCGGCGGGGGACGTGCCGGGGCCCGCTTCTGGTGATCGTTGGTCAGGTGTTGCAGCCGGGTCCGGTGGTGGGGTTGGTGCAGCTGTTGTGGCCGGGTCCGCCGTCGTTGGTGTTGGTCCCGGAACCGCCGTTGAGGGCGTCGTTGCCGGGGCCGCCGTCGTTGGCGTCGTTGCCGGCGCCGCCGGACAGGGAGTCGTTGCCGTTGCCGCCGATGAGGTTGTCGTTGCCGTTGCCGCCGGTGAGGGTGTCGTTGCCGTTGGCCCCCTCGACGCGGTCGTTTCCGTCACCGCCGGTGAGGGTGTCGTTGCCGTCGGCGCCGCAGATCAGGTCGTTGCCGCCGCGTCCGTCGACCACGTCGTTCCCGGCAAGGGCGAAGATTACGTCGTCGCCGGGGGTGCCGGTCAGGACGTCGTTGCGGTTGGTGCCGGTGATGGTGGCCGTGGCGGTCGCGCAGGTCAGCGCCGGCGCCGGCACGATCCCGATCGCCACCCCGAACGGGAGGTCGCCGACGGGGACGGTGGCCACGACGGTGTTGGTGGCGGTGTTGATCACGGACACCGTGTCGGCGTTGGCGTTGGTGACGTAGGCGCGGGTGCCGTCCGGCGACACCGCCACCTCTCGAGGTGCATCGCCGACGGGGATGGTGGCGACGACCGTGTTCGTCGCCGTGTTGATCACGGACACCGTGTCGGCGTCGGCGTTGACGGCGTAGGCGCGGGTGCCGTCCCGCGACACCGCCACCCCCTGGGGCACATCGCCGACGGGGATGGTGGCGACGACCGTGTTCGTCGCCGTGTTGATCACGGACACCGTGTCGGCGTCGGAATTGGTGACGTAGGCGCGGGTGCCGTCCGGCGACACCGCCACCCCGAACGGGAAGTCGCCGACGGGGATGGTGGCGACTACCGTGTCGGTGGCGGTGTTGATCACGGACACCGTGTTGGCGCTGAAGTTGGTGACGTAGGCGCGGGTGCCGTTCGGGGACACTGCCACCCCGAGGGGAGCATCGCCGACGGGGATGGTGGCGACGACGGTGTTGGTGGCGGTGTTGATCACGGACACCGTGTCGTCTCCGCCGTTGGTGACGTAGGCGCGGGTGCCGTCCGGCGACACCGCCACCCCCAGGGGCTCAAGGCCGACGGGGACGGTGGCGACGACCGTGTCGGTCGCGGTGTTGATCACGGACACCGTGGCATCGGCGCGGTTGGTGACGTAGGCGCGGGTGCCGTCCGGCGACACCGCCACTCCCCACGGCGTATCGCCGACGGGAACCGTGACCACCACCGTGTTCGTCGCTGTGTCGATCACCGACACCGTGGCATTTTGGAAGTTGGCGACGTAGGCGTAGGTGCCGGGCGGCACGGCCTGGGCAGGCTGCGGGGCCACCATGGGCAGGGCCAGCCCGGCCACCAGGACGAGACCTGCCACCAGCGCCCGCAGCAACCCACCCCACCACGAGCGACGCACTCGAGGACCAGGCGGCGCCGACGACGGGAGGGCCTCCTGCGCGCCCACCCCCCTCACGGTTTGACAGATGGTCACAGCAATCCTCTCGACCGGGCTGACAGAATGGGACGTATTATGACATTTCGTCACATTCGGTATGGCGGAGACGCGCGGTCGCCCCGACCATGGGCCGGGGCGGCCGCCCGGCCCCGAGCACCTGGAGCAGATGTACGGGGCCATGCTCGATGCCGGGCACGCGCCGTCCCACGTGGTCAACGTGCACCGCAACCTGTCGCGGGCCCTGAGGATTGCCCACCGCCGCCGGATGATCGGCGAGAACGTCGCCACGCTGGTCGACCCGCCCGGCATCGACGAGACCGAGACGAACCCGTTCACCCAGGAAGAGGCGAAAGCGTTCCCGGAAGCGGCGGCCAAGCGGCCCACGTTCATGCGGTGGATCGTCGGCGTCGGCATGGGGTTCCGGCAGGGCGAGACCCTCGGTCTGCGGTGGCCGTACGTCGACCTACAGGCCGAGCTGTTCCACCCTCGGTGGCAGCTACAGCGGCTCACGTGGCGGCATGGTTGTGGCGACGCGCACGCCTGTGGGGCGCGCCTGCACCGCTTCGAGCACTGTCCGCCGGACTGCGCCACGCACCGGAGCTACAAGCGGGGCTGCCCAAAGCCGTGCACTGCGACCTGCGTCAAGCACGCGAGCATCTGACCCGACCGCAAGGGCGGAGGTCTGGCCTTCACTCGCCCCAAGACCAAGAAGAGCACGAACCCCGTGCCGATCCCGCCCGCGTTCATCCCCTATCTGATCGCGCACAAGGCGCAGCAGGACGAACTACGAGAGGCCGCCGGCGAACTCTGTCAGGAGCACCGGGCCGTGTTCACGCGGCCTGATGGCCGCCCCATCGACCCCCGCGACGACCGGGAGGAGTTCAAGGACCTACTTGCGGAGGCGGGCATCGGTGACCGTCGCCTCTACGACGGGAGCCGCCACACGGCGGGCACGATCCTGAACGAGCTGGGGGTGGACATGCCCACGATCATGGAGATCCTTCGGCACACCCAGATCAGTCAGACGCGCCGCTACGTCAAAGGCCGCTCGCATCTCTCGAAGGACGCCATGCGCCGCATGGGAGACACCTTCCTGCCCGCCCCGCAGCTGGCCCCTGAGCCCGCGACTGAGACTAGAACTGAGACCGGAGACCGTCGCGCGGCCCGCTCCCGCGCCCGCCGCCGCATCCGCCAAAAACAAAGGCCCAGCTCAGACGATGTCTGAGCTGGGCCTGACGTTGGGCCCCCTGTCGGATTCGAACCGACGACCTACGCATTACAAGTGCGTTGCTCTGGCCGGACTGAGCTAAGGAGGCACGGCACGCCCGTGTGTACTGCGCGCGAAGCCGCCATCACTCTACACAGCGCGCGAATCCCCGGGCCATCGCATTGAACGCGCCCACGTGAGCACCGACGCACGCCCCGGGTACTGACAGAAACCGTTCCGGCAGGTAGCGTCGTGCGGAAGTCCGATTACTGGACTAGACCTTCCACTCGGATCGTCCGGCACGTTCCTGCCGGTAGAAGGGATTCATCACCATGGCTTCTGTCACTTTCGACAAGGCGACCCGGCTGTACCCCGGCGGCGACAAGCCCGCCGTCGACCAGCTGGAGCTGGAGATCCACGACGGCGAGTTCCTCGTCCTCGTCGGCCCGTCCGGCTGCGGCAAGTCCACCTCGCTGCGCATGCTCGCCGGCCTGGAGGACGTCAACGGCGGCGCCATC
The DNA here is from genome assembly GCF_045161815.1 of Streptomyces avidinii. Classification (NCBI taxonomy): domain Bacteria; kingdom Bacillati; phylum Actinomycetota; class Actinomycetes; order Kitasatosporales; family Streptomycetaceae; genus Streptomyces; species Streptomyces avidinii. The sequence goes on along the minus strand of NZ_CP108863.1, from coordinate 4,883,411 downwards.
CGCATCGGTGACCGCGACGTCACGCACCTGCCGCCCAAGGACCGGGACATCGCGATGGTGTTCCAGAACTACGCGCTGTACCCGCACATGACCGTCGCCGACAACATGGGCTTCGCGCTCAAGATCGCCGGTGAGGACAAGGCCACCATCCGCAAGAAGGTGGAGGACGCGGCGAAGATGCTCGACCTCACCCAGTACCTCGACCGGAAGCCGAAGGCGCTCTCGGGCGGTCAGCGCCAGCGCGTCGCCATGGGCCGCGCCATCGTGCGCAAGCCGCAGGTGTTCCTCATGGACGAGCCGCTGTCGAACCTCGACGCCAAGCTCCGCGTCTCCACCCGCACCCAGATCGCCGCGCTCCAGCGCGACCTCGGCATCACCACCGTCTACGTCACCCACGACCAGGTCGAGGCCATGACCATGGGCGACCGCGTGGCCGTGCTCAAGGACGGGCTGCTGCAGCAGGTCGACACCCCGCGCAACATGTACGACCGCCCGGCGAACCTCTTCGTCGCCGGCTTCATCGGCTCCCCGGCCATGAACCTGGTCGAGGTCCCGATCACCGACGGCGGCGTGAAGTTCGGCGACAGCGTCGTCCCGGTGTCGCGCGAGGCGCTGTCCGCCGCCGCCGACGCGGGCGACCGCACCGTCACGGTCGGCGTCCGCCCCGAGCACTTCGACGTCGCCGAGACCGGCGGTCTGACCATCGTCGTGAACGTCGTCGAGGAACTCGGCGCCGACGGCTACGTCTACGGCTCCACCGCGACCGCCGAGGGCTCGCAGGACCTCGTGGTCCGCGTGGGCGGCCGCCAGGTCCCGGAGAAGGGCTCCAGCCTCCACGTGGTGCCGCGCGCGGACGAGATCCACGTCTTCTCGACCTCCTCCGGCGAGCGGCTGTCCAAGTAGCAGCTCCCGCGGGGTTCAGCAGGTTTGGAGGGGCGTCCCGTCAAGGGGCGCCCCTTCGGCGTCCGTTGCCCGGTGTCCGCGGCGGCCGGAACCCCGGCAGACCGGGCCATTCGGCCCCAACCGTCAACCCCCAATTCGAAAAACCACGTCGAACCATCCCCCGACAGGGTGACTAAATGTCGCCAAATCTTCACCGAGCGCTACTCTCGCCCTCGTGACCCACACTGCCCGCCGTATCGGCCGTTCCCTCGCCCTGGTCCTGCCCGTCGTCCTGGTGCTGTCCGGGACCCTCGCGGTCACCATGGTCCCTTGGGCGGACACCTCGTCCTCCCAGGTCCTGACCGCCTCCGCCGAGGACGTCTCCGTCCCCGCGAAGCCGCGCGCCGCGCACGAGGTGCTGCGCGAGCAGCTCGTCGGCGAACTGCAGCAGGGCGGCCGGCCGGACGACGTCCTCACCCACCTCCAGCAGGAGGTGAACAAGCGGCCCTCGCTCGCCGAGCACTGCGTGGGGATCGCGCGGGCGCTGGGGCGGGCCGCCGTCGACGCGTACGGCCCGACGAAGGCCCAGTCCTTCGCCCGTCCCGTCTGCGACACCTCGTACGCCTCCGGCGTCGCCTCCATGGGCTGACCCGCGCCACCTCCCTACGCTGGCCGCCATGACCGACGACCACCGATCCGACCCGCCCGCCCCCTCCGCAGCCGCGTTCCCCGCCGCCCCCACCCAGGCCGTCGTCCTGGCGGGCGGCCAGGGTTCGCGGCTGCGCCCGTACACGGACGACCGTCCGAAGCCGATGGTCGAGATCCCCGGGACGGGCGTGCCGATCATCGGGCACCAGCTGGCCTGGCTGGCCTCCGAGGGCGTCACGGACGCCGTGGTCTCCTGCGGACACCTCGCCGAGGTGCTCCAGGAGTGGCTGGCCGGGGCCCGGTTGCCGCTCCGGGTGACCACGGTGGTCGAGGAGGAGCCGCTGGGCCGCGGCGGCGGCCTCAAGTACGCCGCGCGCCGTCTCCCGCACCCCGACCGGCCCTGGTACGCGACCAACGGCGACGTGTGGACCCGCTTCTCGCTCCGCGAGATGGCCGCCTTCCACGCCGAGCGGGACGCGGTGGCCACGCTGGCGCTGGCCCGGCCGCGGATCCCGTGGGGCGTCGTGGAGACCAATGAGTTCGGGCACGTACTGGACTTCATCGAGGCCCCGCCGTCGCCCTACCTCGTCAACGCCGGGGTGTACGTCTTCAGCGCCGAATTCGCCTCGCTGCTCCCGGACTTGGGCGACCACGAGCGTACGACCTTCCCGCGGCTGGCCCGTGAGCGGCGCCTCGCGGGCTTCCCGCTGCCGCAGGGGGCCTACTGGCGGGCGATCGACACGGCGAAGGACCTCACCGAAGCCGCACGGGAGTTGGCGGCGCAGACGGGCCCCTGAAGCCCTTCCCGGCCGCACCCCACCGCCCCCGCCCCGCCGCCCGTACGCGGCCTCGCGCGCCCGGCACACGCGGAGAAGCACGCGCGGAGGTCCCGGCACACGCGAAGGGGCCCGGCACGCTCCTGCGTGCCGGGCCCGCTCTCCCCGTACCCGGCGTCAGCCGATGAGGCCGCCGATCAGGCCCGGCTGCTTCGGCGCCGGAGCCCCGCCACCCGTGCTGCTGCCCGCGGAGGAGGACGGCTGCCGCGGCGAGGAGGACTGCCGCGGGGCGCTGCGCGGGGTCTGCTTGCCGGTGGTGCCCCGCGTCGCGGCGGGCGACTCGGAGCGCGTCCCCGAGGTCCCCTTGGTGGGGCTGCCGGAGGCCGTCTTCCCGGACTTCGCGGCGGGCTCGGTCGCGCTCGCCGAGGGCGACGCCGACTTGGTCGGCGGCTGCGAGGACTGCTGCTGTCCCGGCTTCTGCCGGGCCGGCTCCTGCGGCAGCGGGCGGCCCGGCAGGTAGTTGCTGGGGGCCTCGCCCGGCCCGGGCACGGTGACCACGGTGGAGGAACGGACGGCCCCGCCGAGGAGCGAGCCGATGAGCAGGGTCAGCCCGCACACCACGCTGGCCATGACCGCCCCGCGGCGCAGCACGCGCCGCCGCAGCCGCCAGATCTCGGAACGCGGCCCGAGGGTCCGCCAGGCCTCGCCGGCGAGCCGCCCGTCGAGGGAGTAGACCGGGGCGCCCGCGATGATCAGCGGGCTCCAGGCGGCGAGGTAGATGATGTCGGGCGCGTCGTAGGCCGGGACGGTCTTCCAGCTCACCGTCATCAGCAGCGCGGCGGACAGCAACGCCCCGAAGCAGGCGGCGAACCGCTGCCACAGGCCGAACACCGTCAGCACGCCCACGATGACCTGGACGAAGGCCACGCTCAGGCCCGCGCCCACCGGGTGCGCGAGCGCGAAGTCGCGCAGCGGCTCGGCGAGGGCCCAGGGGTTCAGCGTGTGCAGCCAGGTGACCATGGAGCCGCGCTCGCCGCCGTCGAAGTAGACGGGGTCGCACAGCTTGCCCATGCCGGCGTAGATGGAGATGAAGCCGAGGAAGACGCGCAGCGGGAGCAGCACGACGCCGAGGTTCATCCGGCGGCCCGGGTAGTACGAGGCCTGCCCGCGCGCGTCGGGGCCGGCCCGGCGGGAGTCCGCGCCGGACCCGGAGCCGGGCGGCTCCTGGTACGGCAGGTCCCGTACGGCGGCCAGCGGGCGCGTCTCGGACGGGTCCCCGTAGCTGCGCTGGCCGACGACGGTCGGCGTGACGACGGTGTCCTCGGCCAGGTCGACGCGCGGGATGACCTGGGTGGCGCCGCCGTCGTACTCGTCGTGCCCCCGGCCGGCCTCGCGGACGGCCTGGAGCAGTCCGCCCATGGCCGCGGCGTCGCCGGCGTCGGACTTGCCGCTCCAGACCACGGGGGTCCGGCGGCGGGTGGCCCCGGCGGCCGCCACCACGGCGCCACCCAGGACGGGTGCGCGGCCGGGGGCCTTCGCGGGCTTGGAACGCGCGCTCGGGCTCGGTGCGAGCCGCACGCGGAAGCTGGCGTGGTTGACGATGACCTGTGCGGGATCGCACGGCACCTTGACCATGCTCAGCGCGGGCTGGTCGTCGAACCCTGACGTTCTGGTGTCCACACTCATCTAACCGAGTGATCAGTGTTTAGGACACTGCCTTGACGTCAGTGATGTGTCCGAGACCCGTCAAGATCAAGCCACCCCGCCCGAATCGGGCGGGGTGACACGCTCACGGGTCACATTCCCTGAGCCAAGTGGATCAGTTGACCGGTGGATCAGACGCGGCCGCGGACGGCGCGGCGGCGGGCCGCCTCGTACAGCACGACGCCCGCGGCGACACCGGCGTTGAGCGACTCGGCGCCGCCCGGCATCGGAATGCGCACGAGGTAGTCGCAGTTCTCGCCGACGAGACGGCCCAGACCCTTGCCCTCGGAGCCGACGACGATGACGACCGGGCCGCCGAGCGCCTCCAGGTCGTTGACCGAGTGCTCGCCCTCGGCGGCGAGGCCGACGATGGTGATGCCGGCCTTCTTGTAGTCCTGGAGGGCGCGGGTCAGGTTGGTGACGCGCGAGACCGGGGTACGGGCGGCGGTGCCGGCCGAGGTCTTCCAGGCACCGGCGGTCATGCCGGCGGCGCGGCGCTCGGGGATGACCACGCCGTGACCGCCGAAGGCGGAGACGGAGCGGACGATCGCGCCGAGGTTGCGCGGGTCGGTGACGCCGTCGAGGGCGACGATCAGCGGGTCGTCGCCGTTGTCGTAGGCGGCCGCGGTGAGGTCCTCGGGGTGCGCGTACTCGTACGGCGGGACCTGGAGGACCATGCCCTGGTGGTTGAGCCCGTTCGTCATCCGGTCGAGCTCGGGGCGCGGGGCTTCCATCAGGTTGATGTTGCCGCGCTCGGCCGCGAGCTGGAGGGCCTCGCGGACACGCTCGTCGTTGTCGATGAACTGCTGGACGTACAGCGTGGTGGCGGGAACTCCGTCGCGCAGCGCCTCGAAGACCGGGTTGCGGCCGACGACCATCTCGCTGGTGCCCTTGGGGCCGCCGCGACGCGGGGCCGGGCGGCGCTTGGCGGCCTGCCGGGCCATGGCGTTGCTGATGCGGTTCGCCTTGTGCTTCTTGCGGTCCTCGGCCTTGGGCGTGGGGCCCTTGCCTTCCAGGCCCTTGCGCCGCTGGCCACCGCTGCCGACCGTCGCGCCCTTCTTGTTGGACGTGCGGCGGTTCCTGCGCTGGCTGTTCCCGGCCATGACTTCTACCTGTTTTCGTTGGTGCTGCGGTATGTACGTATGAAGAGTGTGCCGCCCGGAGCGCCGGGCGGCACACCAAGCTCAGTCGGCCGATCTCGGGCCGGGGCCGGGCTCAGCGGGGGCCGAGCGTCCAGCGCGGGCCCGTCGGGCTGTCCTCGATGACCAGCCCGGACTGCTGGAGCTGGTCGCGGATCGCGTCGGCGGTCGCCCAGTCCTTGCGGCCCCGGGCGGACTCGCGCTGCTCCAGGACGAGCCGTACGAGGGTGTCCACGGCGCCGTGGAGCTCCTCGCCGCGGTCGGAGCCGTTCCCGCCGTCCCAGTGGGGGTCGAGCGGGTCCAGGCCGAGGACGCCCAGCATGGCCCGTACCTCGGACAGGCGCGCGATGGCCGCGTCCTTGTCGTCGGCGGCGAGCGCGCTGTTGCCCTGGCGGACGGTGGTGTGGACGATGGCGAGCGCCTGCGGGACGCCCAGGTCGTCGTCCATGGCCTCGGCGAAGGCGGGCGGGACCTCGATCGCAGGCTCGACGGGACCGCCGGCCTTCTCGATGACGCGCTGGTAGAAGCCCTCGATCCGGGCGAAGGCCGACTCCGCCTCGCGCAGGGCCTCCTCGCTGTACTCGATCATCGACCGGTAGTGCGGGGTGCCCAGGTAGTAGCGCAGGACGATCGGGCGCCACTGCTTGACCATCTCGGAGACGAGCACCGAGTTGCCGAGCGACTTGGACATCTTCTCGCCCGACATGGTGACCCAGGCGTTGTGGACCCAGTACTTGGCGAACTCGTCGCCGAAGGCCTGGGCCTGGGCGATCTCGTTCTCGTGGTGCGGGAAGATCAGGTCGAGCCCGCCGCCGTGGATGTCGAAGGCCTGGCCGAGGTACTTGTGCGCCATGGCGGAGCACTCCAGGTGCCAGCCGGGACGGCCGCGGCCCCACGGGGTCTCCCAGGAGGGCTCGCCGGGCTTGACGGACTTCCACATGGCGAAGTCGCGCGCGTCGCGCTTGCCGGTCTCGCCGGTGCTCTCCGGCTGGCGGATGTTGTCGAGCTCCTGGCGGGAGAGCGAGAGGTAGCCGGGGAAGGACTTCACGTCGAAGTAGACGTTGCCCTCGGACTCGTACGCGTGACCGCGCTCGATGAGCCCGCGCATCATCTCGATCATCTCCGGGACGTGCCCGGTGGCGCGCGGCTCGTAGGTCGGCCGCAGGCAGCCGAGCGCGTCGTAGCCGGAGTTGAAGGCCAGTTCGTTCTCGTAGCCGATGGACCACCACGGGCGGCCCTGCTTCGCGGCCTTCGTGATGATCTTGTCGTCGATGTCCGTGACGTTGCGGATGAAGGTGACCTCGTAGCCCCGGTACTCGAACCAGCGGCGCATCACGTCGAAGTTGAGGCCCGACCGGATGTGCCCGATGTGCGGGGCGGCCTGCACCGTGGCGCCACAGAGGTAGATCGAGACGCAGCCCGCGGTGAGCGGGACGAAGTCGCGGATCTGCCGGGCGCTGGTGTCGTACAGGCGAATAGTCACGGCATCCAGGGTAGTGGCCCTGTAGCAGTGCCCCGCGACCCTTTCGGGACCCGGGGCACCTTTGTTGCGCAGATGTGCGGCCGCTACGGGGGTTCAGGCCCGGTTCGTCCGGTACACGAGGGCCGTGGCGATGGCGGCGAGACCCTCGGCGCGGCCGGTGAGCCCCAGCCCGTCGGTGGTGGTGCCGGAGACCGAGACGGGGGCGCCCGCCGCGGCCGCGAGCGTCTTCTGTGCTTCTTCGCGCCGCTTGCCGATCTTCGGGCGGACGCCGATCACCTGAATGGCGATGTTGCCGATCTCGAAGCCCTCGGCGCGGACGATACGGGCCGCCTCCGCCAGAAGGGTGACGCCGGCGGCGCCGGCCCACTCGGGGCGGGAGGTGCCGAAGTGCGCGCCGAGGTCACCGACACCGGCGGCGGAGAAGAGCGCGTCGCAGGCGGCGTGGGCGGCGACGTCACCGTCGGAGTGGCCGGCGAGGCCGTCCTCGCCCTCCCAGAGCAGGCCGGCGCACCACAGCTCGCGGCCGGTCTCGAAGGCGTGCACGTCCGTGCCGATGCCGACGAGCGGGATCAGCGGAGCGGCGGCAGCGGTCGAAGCGGTCGGCTCAGTAGCCATCGGTGGCCCTCCTGCGGGCGAGTACGGCCTCGGCGAGGACCAGGTCGAGCGGACGGGTGACCTTGAAGGCCTCTTCGTGGCCGGGGATCACCACGACGGTGACACCGAGCCGTTCCACCATGCCCGCGTCGTCGGTGGCGCCCTCGCCGTCGACGGCGATCTCGGCGTGCGCACGCAGGAGGGTGGCGAGGTCGAAGCCCTGCGGGGTCTGGACGGCGCGCAGCCGGGCCCGCTCGGGCGTGCCGAGGACCGGCTCCGCCTGGCCGGGCCTGCCGGGTTCGACCTCCTTGACCGTGTCGGCCAGCGGCAGGGCGGGCACCACGGCGGGCGCTCCCTTGCGTACGGCCTCCACGACCGAGTCCACGGTGTCCACGGGGACCAGCGGGCGGGCCGCGTCGTGGATGAGTACGGAGGTGACGTCCGCGGGCAGCGCGTCCAGTCCGGCGCGTACGGACTCCTGCCGGGTGTCCCCGCCGGGAACGACCAGCAGCTCGGTGCGCTCGGGCAGCGCGTGCTCGCCGAGCAGCAGGCGCACCTCGGCGGCCTCGGCGGGCGGGGCGACGACCACCACGAGGGAGACCGCGCGGGAGCGGGCCATCGCGCGGACGGCGTGGATGAGCATCGGGGTGCCGCCGAGGGCCCGCAGGGCCTTGGGGGCGCCCGGACCGAGGCGTACCCCCCGGCCGGCGGCCGGGATCACCGCGGCGGTGCGGTGGGGACGCGTTACGTCAGACATCAGTAGCTCCGAGCCAGGTTTGTGACTTCGGCCGACATGGGTATGGCCTGAAGGGTGCCGGGTGCGACGCCCTCGCCCCTTCCGTGACGACCGGTCGAGCAGGCTGCCCGGGCCCGGCACGCCATCGCGACGGCAGCGATGGTGACAATGAGGCAGTGGGGACAAGAGGTACGGATACAGACATGCCGCAGCGCCCGGCAACAGGCCTCTCGTGGAGGAGAGACCTTGTCATCGGGCACCGCGGCAAGCTGTGCACCAAACTGTGCACGGGGCCTCGCGTCAGGACGCGAGCACCTCGTCGAGGAGGGCCTCGGCCTTGTCCTCGTTCGTGTTCTCAGCGAGCGCGAGCTCGCTCACCAGAATCTGGCGTGCCTTCGCGAGCATGCGCTTCTCGCCCGCGGAAAGCCCGCGCTCACGCTCACGACGCCACAGGTCACGCACCACTTCGGCGACCTTGATGACATCGCCAGAAGCGAGCTTCTCCAGATTTGCCTTGTAGCGCCGGGACCAGTTCGTCGGCTCTTCGGCATACGGTGCACGAAGCACCTCGAAGACCCGGTCCAGCCCGTCCTGGCCGACTACGTCGCGAACGCCGACGAACTCCGCATTGTCCGCAGGCACACGAACCGTCAGGTCGCCCTGAGCGACCTTGAGCACCAAGTAGGTCTTGTCCACGCCTTTGATCTGACGAGTCTCAATGGCCTCGATCAGCGCGGCCCCGTGATGGGGATAGACCACGGTGTCGCCAACCTTGAACGTCATGTGACAGGTACCCCTTCCGTGGCTATCCAGGGTAACACGAGAACTGACTGTTATGAATGGCGTTTTCGCAGGTCAGGGCACATCTCGGGGCTTGACAACAGCAACAGGAACGTGCTGCGGAGGGCTTCCGGAAGGGGGTATTCGCAGGTCGGGGGCGCTGCGCGGACCAGGCGAAAGGGCCACGCTACACCTGCCCGGCACCCCCATCCGTGTGACGTACGTCCCGTTTTGCCGGTTTCCGAGTCGAGAAACCGAACTACTCCGTTCGACTGGCGACCGCCCCTGCCGGGCGGGTTCCGGCCCAATCCCGAATTGATCACGGAGAGGCGTTCGAGGGAATCCGGAAATTGATCAACGGGGGTCCGGCGCACGATATGCGAGCGACCCAAGATCGGCGCGGTGGACGAGATGGTGGACGGGGTGGTGAACGGCGAGCGGAATGCAAGATCGCGGGGCGCCGCCAGGGTGGCGGCTCCGCTGCGGAGGGTCGGGTGCGGGGGCGGGGCGGCGGCTCGGTAACCTAAGCGCGCTGACACACCCTTAGAGCGGCTTTACCTCGGCCGTTCCGAGCGACCACCCGCCCCTTCCGTTCGTCCAAGGAGTTGCCGCCGCCGTGAGCCGCAGCCTTCGACGCGGCGCCCTCGCCGCCACTGCCGTCGTGTTCTCGATCGCCTCGCTGGCCGCATGCGGTGCGGGCAACGACGCGCAGACCCTCCAGATCAAGCCGGACAACGCCGCCGCCGCCAAGGGCGACATCGAGGTCCAGAACGCGCTGGTGATCACCCAGGGCCAGAAGGGCGAGAAGGGCCCCGCGGTCGTCTCGGCGACGCTCTTCAACAACGGCACCACGGCGCAGACCCTGGACGCCATCACCCTTCCGGGTGGCAAGGGCAAGGTCGCGCTGAAGCCCGCAGGAGGCTCCGGCAAGATCACCGTGCCGCCCCTCGGCTACGTGGTGATCGGCGGCAAGGGCAACGCCTCCGCCGTGATCGAGGACGGTTCCGTGGCCGCCAGGGACGGCGAAGTGCAGGACGTCGTCTTCCAGCTGAGCAGCACGGGCGGCATCGGGCTGCAGGCCTTCGTGGTCCCGGCCACCGGCGCATGGGCCCCGTTCGGCCCGACCGCGGCACCGGCCACGGGCGCCTCCCCGTCCGGCTCCCCCTCGGGCACGCCGTCGGGCTCCCCGTCCGGGTCCCCGTCGGGCTCCCCGTCGGCCGGCGCCTCCGGTTCCGCCTCGGGCTCCCCGTCCGGGTCCCCCTCGGGCAACGCGGGCGCTTCCCCGTCGGGCTCCGCCTCGCACGCCGCGGGCCACTGACGTACGCAAACGGGAAGGGCCCCCACCCGCTGACGCGGGTGGGGGCCCTTCCCATTGCTCCGGCGGCCCGGCGGCCGGGTCCGGCCTACGGCTCGAACCTGTAGCCCAGGCCGCGGACCGTGACCAGGTAGCGCGGCGCGCCCGGGTCCGGCTCGAACTCCTCCCGCGTGCGCCCCTCGCACGGTGAGGCCCCGGGGCCTCACCGGCTTCGAGACGCTGCGCCGGCCTCCGGCCGACCCGGGACCGCGGCGATGCCGTCGGCCTACGGCTCGAACTTGTAGCCCAGGCCGCGGACCGTGACCAGGTAGCGCGGCGCGCCCGGGTCCGGCTCGATCTTGGCGCGCAGGCGCTTGACGTGGACGTCCAGCGTCTTGGTGTCCCCGACGTAGTCGGCGCCCCAGACCCGGTCGATGAGCTGCATACGGGTCAGCACGCGGCCCGCGTTGCGCAGCAGCATCTCCAGCAGGTCGAACTCCTTCAGCGGGAGGTCCACCTTGCCGCCGGCGACGGTGACCACGTGGCGGTCGACGTCCATCCGTACGGGGCCGGCCTCCAGCGCTGCCGGGGTGACCTCCTCCGGTTCGCCGCGGCGGCGCAGGACCGCGCGGATGCGGGCGACCAGCTCGCGGGAGGAGAAGGGCTTGGTGACGTAGTCATCTGCTCCTATCTCCAGCCCGACGACCTTGTCGATCTCGCTGTCCTTGGCAGTCACCATGATCACGGGCACGTTGGACCGGCCGCGCAGCTGCCGGCAGACCTCGGTGCCGGGCAGGCCGGGAAGCATCAGGTCGAGGAGGACGAGGTCGGCGCCGTTGCGCTCGAACTCGTCCAGCCCGTCGGGCCCGGTCGCGGCGATGGCGACCTCGAAGCCCTCCTTGCGGAGCATGTAGGACAGGGCGTCGCTGAAGGATTCCTCATCCTCGACGACGAGCACTCGGGTCACGGAAGGACCTCCGGGGCAGGAATGGCTGGAGCGGTTTGGTTCAGGCAGGGGTCGGGTGGGTGGCGGGAGCCGCCGCCGGCGTGGCCGGCGCGGCCGCTTCGGGGAGTCGCAGGGTGAACGTGGAACCCTGTCCCTCCGAGCTCCAGACCGACACCTCCCCGCCGTGCGAGGCGGCCACGTGCTTCACGATCGCAAGGCCGAGGCCCGTTCCTCCCGTGGCGCGGGAGCGGGCCGGGTCCACGCGGTAGAAGCGCTCGAAGATGCGCTCGCGGTCCTTTTCCGGGATGCCGATGCCCTGGTCGGTCACGGCGATCTCGATCAAGTCTCCCCCAGGAGCCGCCACCCTGCGTCCGGCGATGCCGACGCGGGTGCGGGCGGGGCTGTAGTTGACGGCGTTCTCGACCAGATTTCCGAGGGCGGCCGCGAGCTGTCCGCGGTTGCCCCATACCCGCAGGTCGGCGGTGCCGCCCGCGGCCATGGTGATCTGCTTGGAGGACGCCGTGTGGCGGCAGCGGTCGATGGCCTCGGCGACGAGCGTGTCCACGCGCACGGGCTCGGCGTCCTCCAGCGGGTCGTCGTTCTGTACCCGGGAGAGGTCGATGAGCTCCTGCACGAGGTTGATCAGCCGGGTGGACTCGATCTGCATGCGTCCGGCGAAGCGGCTGACCGCCTCGGGGTCGTCCGCGGCGTCCATGACGGCCTCGGACAGCAGGGAGATCGCCCCGACCGGGGTTTTCAGCTCGTGCGACACGTTGGCCACGAAGTCGCGGCGGACGGCCTCGATGCGACGGGCCTCGGTGAGGTCCTCGACGAGGAGGAGCACCAGGCGGGAGCCGAGCGGGGCGACGCGCGCCGAGACCGCGAGGGCCTCTCCCCGGCCGGTACCGCGCCGGGGCAGGTCCAGCTCGACCTGGCGTATCTCTCCGTCCCGGCGGGTGTCGCGGGCCATGTGGAGCATGGGCTCCACCGCCAGCTTGCCGCCGCGGACCAGCCCGAGGGCGTACGCCGCCGAGCTGGCCTTGACCACCGCGTCGCCCTCGTCCAGTACGACCGCCGAGGAGCGCAGCACGGAGAGGACGGTGTCCACTCCGGGCGGGAGCACCGCATTGATGTCGGGGCGCATGGAGCTCCGGGTGGGGCGGGCCTGGTCGCGCTCGCTCCAGCGGAACGCCAGCATCGCGATCACACCGGTGCAAAGACCGGCGATCGCTGCAGCTGCGGCGACCGCCGCGTTCACGTCCATGGATCCAGGTTAAGCAGGCCGGACAACACTTCCACAGCCGTTCGGGTGGCACCTCGAACACTCGTCGCCCAGAGTTCACCCTGACGACCGGGTTGATTCACTTGGGATGCCGGAGTCGGACGCGTTTGCGGCTCACCGTGTCAACGTGGGGGCCGATGGTCGCCCCGGCCCGCCCAGGGCAGTGCTTGCAGTAGGCAGTAGTAGGTCGAGAGAGGGACACGAGACATGCGCGACGCGTACCACGAGGAACTGGACTCGATCGGGGAAGGCCTCGTCGAGATGGCCCGGCTGGTCGGTTCCGCGATCGGGCGGGCCACGACGTCCATGCTCGACGCCGACCTGAAGCTCGCCGAGAGCGTCATCGCCGCCGACCAGAAGGTCGACGACCTCCAGCACGACCTGGAGGCGCGTGCCATCGCCCTGCTGGCCCGCCAGCAGCCCGTCGCCACCGACCTGCGCATCGTGGTGACCTCGCTGCGGATGAGCGCCGACCTGGAGCGCAGCGGGGACCTGGCCCAGCACGTGGCGAAGCTCGCCCGGCTGCGCTTCCCGGACACGGCCGTGCCGCGCGACCTGCACGCCACCATCCTGGAGATGGGGCAGCTGGCGCAGCGCCTGATGGCCAAGGCCGCCGAGGTCATCATCACGAAGGACGTCGACCTCGCCCTCCAGCTGGAGCAGGACGACGACGAGATGGACCAGCTGCACCGCACGCTCTTCCAGCACCTGATGGACGACCGCTGGAAGCACGGCATCGAGACGGCGGTGGACGTGACCCTGCTGGGCCGCTACTACGAGCGCTTCGCGGACCACGCGGTGTCGGTGGCCAAGCGCGTGGTCTACCTGGTGACGGGTGAGCACGCGGACGACCTCCAGCAGCCCACCCAGGTCGACGGAGTCTGAGCCGGGCATCCCGTCCGAGCCCCAATGCGCCGTTGACGCGCCGGTACGGCTGGGCATGAATGAGGGCGAGAGCGGTCGTCGTACGAAGTCCCGTATGCCGCGGGGCACCGCCTCTACGAGGAGGAACCATGCCCGATTCCCCCGTCCCCATCACCCCGGAGCAGGCGGAGCCGCCGCGGCCGGAGCCGTTGCGGCTGCCTCTGCTCGCGGCCTGCGGCTGCGGCTCGGGCTGCGGCTGCGGCTGCCAGTCCGGCGCCCCCTGCCAGTGCGGCGGCTGACCGCCGCCACCGGCTGCACGCGCACGAAGGCCCCGTCCGAGTCCCCTCGGCCGGGGCCTTTCGCGTGTCGCGGGTCGAGGACGTGTGGGCGCTGTCGTCGCCGGGCCGGCCCGGCGGCGGCAGCGCCCGGGAACGCCGCAGGAATCGCCGGGCAGGGTCAGTCCTGGAGGAAGTAGCCGCTCACGTCGGCGATCACGTCCACGGAGCCCTCGTGGTTGTAGATGCTGACCGCGTCGGCCCAGATGTTGCCGCCGCAGTAGTTCAGCTCGGGGACCTGGCCGGTCACCGCGTTCGCGATGGTCTGCCCGGCGGTGAAGTTGAGGTTCGAGTACTGCGGCCACATGCCCTGGTAGCGCTCGCAGCCCGAGCTGGGGGCGGCCGACAGGTGGCTGCCGGCCGTGCCGTTGGTCGCGGTGACGTTCATGGTCACGCCGGTGACCCCGAACGGCGGGATGCCGTGCTTCCACGAGTTGGGCTGGATGTCCAGCTCCTTGTGCTCGCCGAGCGGCTTGCCCGGGGCCTCGCGGGTGTCCAGGACCCGGGTGGGGCCGGTCGGGACGAACTTCGCACCCGTGGCGGAGTAGTAGCCGCTGATGTCGGCGATCAGCCCGACCGTCCCGGAGTGGTTGTAGAACTCGACCTTGCCGTCGGCCCCGACCGGGACGGTGACCTGGTTGGGCACGGTCTGCCCCGCCGTGAAGTTGAGGTTCGAGGCGGTCGGCCTCGCGGCGCCGTGCGGGTAGGCGGTGACGAAGCTGCCCGCGGTCGGGTTGGTGGCCGTCACGTTCAGGGTCACCGCCTTGGCGCCGGGGTACTTGCCCGCGACGTCCAGGGTGATGGTCCCGCCCGACCCGACCGGTCCGAACGGCCTCTCCGGGGTGCCCGGGTTGAGCCAGGGGTCGCGGGTGTCCATCAGCCGCTTCGGGCTCACGCCGGTGAACCGCAGCCCGCTGTCCCCTTCCACGTAGTAGCCGCTGATGTCGGCGATCAGATCGACCGTGCCGGAGTGGTTGTAGAGGTCGACCGTGCCGTCGGCCCCGACCGGGACGGTGACCTGGTTGGGCACGGTCTGCCCCGCCGTGAAGTTGAGGTTCGAGGCGGTCGGCCTCGCGGCGCCGTGCGGGTGGGCGGTGACGAAGCTGCCCGCGGTCGGGTTGGTGGCCGTCACGTTCAGGACCACCGCGGTGACACCGGCGGCGGGCACACCGGCCCGGCCCGCGATCCCGACGTTGACCGACCGGCCGGAACCGACCTTGGCCGTCGGCGCCCCGAGGCCGCTGCGGGTGTCCAGCAGCCGGGCGGGCGTCACCGGCACGAAGGTGCCGGGGGTACCGAAGGCGACCGGCTTGGTGCCCGCGCGGCCGAAGTAGTCGAACGACATCGGCATCGGGGTCGGGTCGTAGCCGGAGCCGGTGGCCCTCAACTGGGCCTTCAGCTCGGCGCCACCTTCCCGGGGCGCGCCGGACAGCTGGAGGAACACCCCGGTGCAGTTGTTGGTGCAGGCCGGGATCCGCACCGTCATCGCACCGTCCCGGTGGACCGTCCAGTGGCGCACGGTCCAGTCCTCGCCCCACTCGGTGGCGGAGTAGTTGGTGCGGACCAGCAGCATTCGGGCGAGCTGCTGCGGGGAGTACCCGGAGGCGGCCACCGACTCGGCGGTGAGCGTCAGCTGCAGGTCCGTGCCGGTCCAGTTCTTGCCGGAGTCGGGGCTGGTGAAGTTGATCCAGCAGCCCGAGCCGGCGTCCTCGCCGCCCGGCACGGTCACCGGCTTCTCCGCGGGATCGAACAGCGACCCGCCCGAGCCGTTCGTGCAGAAGTTCCAGAGCTTGGGCAGCTCGGTGGCGGCCAGGGCGCTCTGGAACGGCAACAGTCCGGAGAGCAGAAGCGCCCCGGCCGTCGCGGCCAGGGCGCGGTTGGTCTTTCGCATAAGGATCCCCCAAAAAAGCGGACCGGCTCCCCCTGAGCCGATCTTCATAAATCCTATGCGCCGGAGCAGACGAAATCCCCCGACCCGCACATGCGTGCAGGTCAGGGGCCGGATCATGCTTGTTACTTCTTCTTGCCCTGGTTCTTGACCGCCTCGATGGCCGCCGCCGCGGCGTCCGGGTCGAGGTAGGTGCCGCCCGGGGTCAGGGGCTTGAAGTCGGCGTCCAGCTCGTAGACGAGCGGGATGCCGGTCGGGATGTTCAGGCCCGTGATGTCGGCGTCGGAGATGCCGTCCAGGTGCTTGACCAGACCGCGCAGGGAGTTGCCGTGCGCGGCGACCAGGACCGTGCGGCCGGCCAGCAGGTCCGGGACGATGCCGTCGTACCAGTACGGGAGCATGCGCTCGACGACGTCCTTGAGGCACTCCGTGCGCGGGCGCAGCTCGTTCGGGATCGACGCGTAGCGCGGGTCCGCGGACTGCGAGAACTCCGTGCCGTCCTCCAGGACCGGCGGCGGGGTGTCGTACGAGCGGCGCCACAGCATGAACTGCTCCTCGCCGAACTCCGCGAGGGTCTGCGCCTTGTCCTTGCCCTGGAGCGCACCGTAGTGGCGCTCGTTCAGGCGCCAGGAGCGGTGCACCGGGATCCAGTGGCGGTCGGCGGCCTCCAGCGCGAGCTGCGCGGTGCGGATGGCGCGCTTCTGGAGGGAGGTGTGCAGCACGTCGGGCAGCAGGCCGGCGTCCTTGAGCAGCTCACCGCCGCGGACCGCCTCCTTCTCGCCCTTCTCGGTGAGGTTGACGTCCACCCAGCCGGTGAACAGGTTCTTCGCGTTCCAGTCGCTCTCGCCGTGGCGGAGGAGGATCAGCTTGTACGGTGCGTCGGCCATGCGCACGAGCCTAATGGACGCCCGGGCGGGCTCGCGCGCGGTGCCGGGTCCCGCCGGATTGACGGCCCGCGTCAATCGGGTGGCGCTCGGATCCCCGGCAATCGTAATGTGCCCACTGCAAGAGAGCCGCTTACATACTGATGTCCCGGGGGGAACCTTCCATGTCCGCTGCCCGTATCGGACAAGCCGCCCGGGAGAGCGTCTCGGGGCTGCCGCCCGCGTTCTGGTGGCTCTGGACGAGCACCCTCGTGAACCGGCTCGGGGCCTTCGTCGCCACCTTCATGACCCTGTACCTGACCGTCGACCGCGGCTACTCCGCCTCCTTCGCGGGACTCGTGGTCGCCCTCCACGGACTGGGCGGGGTGATCTCCTCCCTCGTCGCCGGTGTGATGACCGACCGGCTGGGGCGCCGTCCCACGCTGCTGGCCGCCCAGGCCTCGACCGCCTTCTCGGTGGCACTGCTGGGCTTCATGGAGCACCCGGCGGCGATCGCGGCCGTGGCCCTGCTCGTCGGTATGACCTCGAACGCCTCCCGGCCGGCGGTCGCCGCGATGATGGCGGACATCGTCCGCCCCGAGGACCGCGTACGGGCCTTCGCGCTCAACTACTGGGCCATCAACCTCGGCTTCGCCATCAGCTCCATGGTGGCGGGCCTGATCGCACAGCACAGCTACCTGGCGGGCTTCCTGGGCGAGGCGGCCCTGACGCTGACCTGCGCGGTGCTGGTCTTCGTCAAGCTGCCCGAGTCCCGCCCGGAGAAAGCAGCGGCGCAGACGGCCGCCGAGGCCGAGATCGGCCTGGGCACGGTGCTGCGCGACGGGCGCTACATGGGCGTGGTCGGGCTGTCCTTCCTGATCTCGCTGATCTACATGCAGGGGGCGTTCGGGCTGCCGCTGGCGATGGGGTCGGCGGGCTTCTCCACCACCGACTACGGCCTGGTCGTCGCCGTCAACGGCATCCTGATCGTGCTGCTCCAGATCCCGGTCACCCGGTTCATCGAACACCGCGACCCGCAGAAGCTGCTGGTGCTCTCGGCGCTGCTGGCGGGGTACGGATTCGGCCTCACGGCCTTCGGCGGCTCGGTCGGGGCCCTCGCCCTGACCGTCTGCGTCTGGACCCTGGCCGAGATCATCAACTCGCCGACCCAGATGAGCCTGGTCGTCCGGCTCTCCCCGCTGCACGGGCGCGGCCGCTACCAGGGCGTGTACACGCTGTCGTGGGCGGTGGCCTCGCTGGTGGCCCCGCTGCTGGCGGGCACGGTCATCGACCGCTTCGGCGCGGCCTGGCTGTGGGGGACCACGGCCGGCCTCGGCACGGTCGCGGCGGTCGGCTACTGGCTGCTGATGCGGAACCTTCCCGGGGGTGACGGGGGCGCGGCCGGGGCCGCGGCCGCGGGTGCTCCCGCACCGGTGTCCGCGCCGACTCCGGCCGCCGCGGAGGGGTGAGCACCGCTCCGACCCCGCGGCGCCGCTCCCGCCACCGCCGGCGCGTGAGAGCGCCGGGTCAGGACGGGCGCGTGAGGTGCTTGAAGGCGTCGAGGTTGAAGGTCGGCTCGCCGCGCGAGACCCGCCATTCGTACTCGCGCCTGATCGCGCTCGCGAAACCCAGCTCCAGCAAGGTGTTGAAGGAGCCGTCCGCCGCCTCCAGGACCGTGCCGAGCAGCCGGTCCAGCTCCTCCGGGTCGACGACCGACAGCGGGAGCCGGGCCGTCAGGTAGATGTCGCCGAGGCGGTCCACCGCGTACGCCATGCCGTACAGCTTGAGGTTGCGCTCCAGCAGCCAGCGGTGGACGCCCGCCTCGTTCTCGTCGGGGTGCCGGATCACGAAGGCGTTGACCGACAGCGAGTGCCGGCCGACCTTGAGCGAGCAGGTGGTGCTCAGCTTGCGGGTGCCGGGGAGCTGGACGACGTAGGACCCCTTCTCGGGGCTCTCCCAGCTCAGCTCCGCGGCGGTGAGCGCGCTCTCGATGATCTCGGCGGTGTCAGCCATGGTGGGAGCGTACGCGACGACGATGATCATGCATGGCTGCGGTGTAGACGTCGGCCGTGCCGCTCGCCGCGGTGTCCCAGCCGAAGAACTGCGCGTGCCGCGCCGCCTCCGCGCCCATCCGGTCCGCGAGCCCGGGCTCGTCCACGAAGCGCCGCAGCTCGCGCGCGTAGTCCACCGGGTCGTGCCCGGGTACGAGGATTCCCGTGACCCCGTCGTTGACGGCGACGGGCAGCCCGCCGACCTCGGCGGCGAGCACCGGCGTGCCGGCGGCCTGGGCCTCTATGGCGACGAGCCCGAAGGACTCGCTGTAGGAGGGCATGACCAGCACGGACGCCGCCCGGAACCAGTCGGCGAGCCCGTCCTGCGCGACGGGCGGGTGGAAGTGCACGAGGTCGGCGATGCCGAGCTTCGCGGCGAGCTTCTGCAGGCCCTCCGGCTTGGCGAGGCCGCTGCCGGACGGGCCGCCGACGACGGGGACGAAGAGGCGGCGGCGCAGCGAGGGGTCCCGGTCGACCATGACCGCGACGGAGCGCAGCAGGATGTCGGGGGCCTTCAGCGGCTGGATCCGCCCGGCGAACAGCGGGATGACGGCGTCCTGCGGCAGGCCGAGGCGGGCGCGGGCGGCGGCCCGGCCGTCGCCGACCGTGAAGCGGTCGAGGTTCACGCCGGGGTGGACGACGGCCACCTTGGCGGGGTCGGCCTCGTAGTGCCGGACGAGCTCGTCGGCCTCCTCGGCGGTGTTCGCGATGAGCCGGTCGGCGGCGGCCACGATCTGGGTCTCGCCTATGACGCGGGCGGCGGGCTCGGGCGTGTCCCCCTCGGCCAGCGCCGCGTTCTTGACCTTCGCCATGGTGTGCATGGCGTGCACGAGGGGGACGCCCCAGCGTTCGGCGGCGAGCCAGCCCACGTGGCCGGAGAGCCAGTAGTGGGAGTGGACGAGGTCGTAGTAGCCGGGGCGGTGGCCGGCCCAGGCCTGCATCACGCCGTGGGTGAAGGCGCACAGCTGGGCGGGGAGCTCCTCCTTGGCGAGGCCCTCGTAGGGCCCCGCGTCCACGTGCCGTACGAGGACGCCGGGGGCCAGGTCGACCACGGGCGGCAGCCCGCCGGTGGTGGCCCGGGTGAAGATCTCGACCTCGATGTTGATCGCGGCGAGCCGCTTGGCCAGCTCCACGATGTAGACGTTCATGCCGCCCGCGTCGCCGGTACCGGGCTGGTGCAGCGGTGAGGTGTGCACGCTGAGCATGGCCACGCGGCGCGGCTTGCGGTGGTGGCCGACGGCCGGAAGACGCAGGCGGGGCGTCTCGTACCGGGTGGCACGGGCAGCGGCGAGGCGACCACTGAGGCGGGACACGTACTGGCTCAAGGGACCAGTCCTCTCGGCTCGGACGGCGCGCGCACGACGCTCGGACGGCATGCCGGACGGCATGACGGCGGGAGCGCGGAAGGCGCCCTGCAAGGAGTGCAACCCGGATGGCCGTCCCCCGCATTCCGGGGTGCCCGGTTTTCCTGCGGGTTTCCTCGTGTCCATAGGTGCGTCGCGATTTTCATGGTGTGCGGACCCTCCGCTTACCCTCGGCTCATGGCCTCCCGCAGTACCCCGCCCTCCAGCCGCGCGCCCGGCCGCCCCGTGGGCTCGGTGACGCGCGGGACGACGAATCCGAACCGGTTGCGCCGGATGGACCGCTGGATCGCGGCCACCCACGGTGCCGCGCTGCGGCGCGCGGAGGCTCCGGTCGCGGTCGACCTCGGCTACGGGGCCGCGCCCTGGACTGCGGTCGAGCTGCTGGCGCGGCTGCGGGACGCGGCGCCGCGGGTGCGGGTGGTCGGCATCGAGATCGAGCCGGCTCGGGTGGCGGGGGCGAAGCCGTACGAACGGGAGGGGCTGAGCTTCCGGCACGGCGGCTTCGAGGTGCCGCTGGACGGCGGGACCCGGCCGGCGCTGATCCGCGCGGCGAACGTACTGCGCCAGTACGACGAGGAGCAGGTCGCGCAGGTGTGGGCGCGGCTGTGCGCGCGGCTGGCCCCGGAGGGGCTGCTGGTGGAGGGGACCTGCGACGAGATCGGGCGACGGCACGTGTGGGTGGCGCTGGGGCCGGAGGGGGCGCGCACGGTGACGTTCGCGACCCGGCTGGGTTCTCTTGAGCGTCCCTCGGACCTGGCGGAGCGGCTGCCGAAGGCGCTGATCCACCGCAACGTGCCGGGCGAGCCGGTGCACGCGTTCCTGCGGGACTTCGACCGGGCGTGGGCGGCGGCGGCCCCGTACGCGGCCTACGGGGCGCGGCAGCGCTGGATCCGGACGGCGCGGGCGCTCGCCGGGGACTGGCCGCTGGTGGACGGTCCGCGGAGGTGGCGGCAGGGGGAACTGACGCTGCCCTGGGAGGCGTTGCGCCCGCTGGGGTGAATGCGGCGGGGTGGGGAACCGGCGGCTCGGGTGAGCCGTTGAGCTGTGAGGGGCCGGGGACGGGCGTCCGTTGGGGCGGACAAGATCGGAACGCCGTCCACAAGGGTGTCGGAATTCATCGACTCGTGGCACCATCCCGATGGCAGTGACAAGTTACTGATGAATAGTCAGATCTGATACGAGGTCTGGCTCGGGTGCCTGGGGGGACCATGAGAGCCGTAAGGCGACGACGCGGCGCGAGCTCGCTCGTACTGTTGTGCACGATGGCCGTGCTGACGGCGCCGGGCCTCGCGACCGGCATGGCGTACGCGGCTCCGGCGGCCCCCGTGGCCCCGGCCTCACCGGCCGCCCCTGCGGCGCCACTGCCCGAGCCCGGCGGCAAGTCCCTGGAGCAGGTCCGCAAGGAGATCGAGGAGCTGTACCGGCAGGCGGGCACCGCCACCGACGCCTACAACCTCGCCGAGGCCGAGACCAAGGCCCAGTCCGACAAGATCGTCGAGATCGCCAAGCTCGTCGTCGCCGGCAAGGAGAGGATCGCCGCCCTGAAGAACCGGGCGGGCGCCGCCGCTCGCGCCCAGTACCGCTCGGGCGGCATGCCGCCGGGCGCGCAGCTGGCACTGAGCGACGACCCGAACCAGTTCCTCGACGGGGCGGGCCGGCTGCGCCAGGGCGAGAAGGCCACCTCGGGCCTGCTCTCCGAACTGGACCGGACCCAGGCGGACTTGCAGCGTTACGCCACGGAGGCGAGCGAGCGCTGGGCCACCCTGGAGGCCAACCGCATCAAGTCGGAGGAGTCCAAGAAGCAGATCGAGGAGAAGATCAAGGCCGCGGAGGGGCTGGAGAGCAAGCTGGAGGCCGAGGAGAAGGCCCGGCTGATCCAGCTGGAGCAGGAGGCCCAGTACAAGGCGCAAACGGCGTGGCTGTCGACGGGCGCGATGAAGGACGTCAACGGCAAGGCGACGGAAGCCGGCAAGCTGGCCGTGCAGTTCGCCACCGCCCAGATGGGCAAGCCGTACAAATGGGGCGCCGTGGGTCCGGACTCCTACGACTGCTCCGGGCTGACCTCGCAGGCCTGGCGCGCGGCGGGCAAGGGCATCCCGCGCACCTCGCAGGAGCAGCTGCGGCTGCTGCCGAAGGTCGCGCTGAAGGACATGCGGCCGGGCGACCTGATCATCTACTTCGACGACGCGAGCCACGTCGGCATGTACGTCGGCGACGGCGCGATGGTCCACGCGCCGCGGCCCGGCCGGAACGTGACGATGGCGGGTGCCGGCTCGATGCCGATCAAGGCAGTGGTCCGCCCCGACGCGTAGCCCCTGCGGGGTCGCTCGGCGGTCCCGTACCGTGCGGCCCCGTTCCGGGCGCGGCCCGGACCCCCACCGGAGCTCCGCCCCGGACCCCGCTCCTCGAACGCCGGAGGGGCTGGAGAGTGCGCGGCGGGGCGAAAATCCAGCCTCGCCGGCGTTTGAGGCGCAGGGTCCGGGGCGGAGGCAACCTCCGGGGGGTTCGGCACGTCTCGATGGACGGGACTGAAAGCGGCCCCGCCGTGACCTTTGTCATCAGTGAGGCCGATTTTCCCCCGCGATAGCCGCATATGCCGGAGGCGCTCACCAACAACGGCATTCCGTTCGCCGGGCCGGGACCGCTAGGGTCTGCCGGACGAGCGCACCCTCGGGGGGAGGGAAGGAACCGGAGACGATGCCCGTACCCGTACCGCGGCAGAGGGACACCCCGGCCACGGAGAGCGGTCAGGCCGTTCTGTACACCGCCGCCCCGGCCGCAACCGGCACGGGCGACGCGCAGGCGACCCCTCGGCCCGCCCAGCCCCCGCACCCCCACCCCACGCAGCCCCCGGCCCCGCAGACCCCGGCCGCGGCCCCGCACACGAGCCAGCTGACCCTCCTGGTCATCGAGGACGACCCGGCCGGCGGCCTCACCGTCCCCGAGATCCTCGACGCGGACGGCCACCGCATCCGGCTCCGCACCGCCCGCAACCTCACCGAGGCCGAGCGGCTGCTCACGCCCGACGTGCACTGCATCCTGCTGGACCTGTCCCTCCCGGACACCGGCGCCCGGCTGCCGGGAGCCCCGGCCACCGTCACCGCCACCGGCACGGCCACCGCCACCGCCACCGCCGTGGACCAGCTGCTCGCCCTCCGCCAGGTGCTGCGCCTCGCCCCGCACCACGCCGTCCTCGTCCTCACCGGCGAGGACGACGCCGAGCGCGCCGCCGAGGCCGTCCAGGTCGGCGCCCAGGACTTCCTCTTCCGGGACGAGCTGGACGGCCGGCTGCTGAGCCGCGCCATCCGCTACGCCGTGGAGAGAAAACGGGCGGACATCGCCCAGTACAAGCTCGCAGAATCGAAACTGCGCGCCCAGGAGAACGCCCGCCTCGAACGCGGTCTGCTCCCCACGCCCCTCCTGGAGGGCTCCGACCTCCGCTTCGCCGCGCGCTACCGCCCCGGCCGCAGCCGGGCCCTGCTCGGAGGCGACTTCTACGACACCGTCCGCACCCCCGACGGCACCGTCCACGCCATGATCGGCGATGTCTGCGGCCACGGCCCCGACGAGGCCGCGCTCGGCGTCGAGCTCCGTATCGCCTGGCGCGCCCTGACCCTGGCGGGCCTCTGCGGCGACGACCTGCTGGCCACCCTCCAGGAGGTCCTGGAGGTGGAACGGCCCTGCGAGGAGATCTTCGCGACGCTGTGCACGGTCGACATAGCCCCGGACGGCCGCCGCGCCGGCCTCTGCCTGGCCGGCCATCCGGCACCGCTGATCGCCCGGCCGGGCCGCCGTGCGCGGCTGCTCCCGTACGAGAACAGCGGACCGGCCCTCGGCCTGCTGCCCCGGGCCCGCTGGCCGCGCCGCCAGGTCGAGCTGGGCGGCAGCTGGAGCCTGATGCTCTACACCGACGGGCTGATCGAGGGCCGCATCGGCGAGGGCAAGGAACGCCTGGGCCAGGACGGGATGGTCGACATGATCAACCGGCACCTGGACCGCGGCCTGAGCGGTGAGGGCCTGCTGGAGGCCTCCGTCACCGAGGCCCGCCGGCTCAACGGCGGCGAGCTCACGGACGACGTGGCCGTGGTCCTGCTCTCCCGCGCCGAGGGCTGAGCCGCCGGGGGCGGGCGGCTACCGTCCGCCGTTGTAGGGCCCGTACGGGCCGTCACTGCTGCTGCCGCCGCGCCGGCCGCCACCGCCGCCGCCCGAGACCTGCTTGAGGGCGGGGCGCACGTCGACGAAGAACACGATGGTCGCGACGAGGCCGGCGATCTGCAGGAACAGCATCCCCAGGAAGAAGTCCACGGCCACGGTGACGCCGAGGATGACCAGCCAGAAGGTCTTGCTCTGCTTGTCGGCCGCCCGGTACGCGTCGTCCCGCGCCAGCAGCGCGAACACGAAGGCCACGACCGCGAGCACCAGCATGGCGAGCCCGAGGAACGGGATCACGCCTCGATCGAACCCTTCCATCAACATCGCTTCGACCGCCTTCTCAGCTTCTTCTTCGCACTTCGGATGCCGCCCGTCTCCACGCTACCGGCACGGACGCCGTCATGAACCACAACGGGCCGGGCACCTGAAGGGTGCCCGGCCCGCCGTCGCTCATGCGGCTGCGCTTCAGCTCGCGTCGTCCGCCGTGACCGCGGCCTTCTTGGCCGTGGTCCTGCGCGCGGGGGACTTCTTGGCCGCGGGCTTCTCGTCGGCGGCGGCCTCGGCCACCGGCTCCTTCGCCGGCTCCGCCCCGGCCTCGGGCTCGACGGCCACGGCGATGTCGACGATCTCCGCGGAGACCTCGCCGCGCCAGCTCCGCACGGCCTGCTCGCCGTGCTCGGCGACCTTGTCGTAGGTCTCCTTGGCGCGCACCGCGTACTCGGCGGCCACGCCGACACCGCGCAGTGCCAGGTCCTGGGCGGTCTCCCCGAGCTTCTTCGGGTCGATCGCGCCGAGCACCTCGGCGACCTTGGCGGTGACCGCTTCCTGTACGGCCTTCGGGTCCGTGTTCTTCACGGCCTCGATGCGCGCGGGGGCCTCCGCGCGCAGCTGCTCGATCAGGTCGGGCACCTTCTTGGCCTGCTGCACGGCCAGGTCGGCGGTGCCCGCGGCGAAGTAGAGGGGAGTGGGGTCGGTGAGGGTCTTCTTCAGGTCATCGGCGATGGCCATGCTGCTGGTCCTCCCGGATCAACTTCAGTTCGTCTTCGACGGCATCTCGTCGGCGGGCGCTTCGAGCGCGTTCTCCTTGCGGAACGACTCGTAGATCTGGAGCAGCACCTGCTTCTGCCGCTCGTTGATGGACGGGTCGGCGAGTATGACGGCTCGCGTCTCCACCTCGTCCGGGTCCCGCTCATCCAGGATCCCGGCCTGCACGTACAGCGTCTCCGCGGAGATCCGCAGCGCCTTGGCCAGCTGCTGCAGGATGTCCGCGCTCGGCTTGCGCAGCCCGCGCTCGATCTGGCTCAGGTACGGATTCGACACCCCCGCCTGCTCGGCCAGCTGGCGCAGCGAGAGCTGAGCCTGCCGCCGTTGCTCACGGAGGTACTCGCCGAGATTTCCGACGTTGAGCGATGCCATGCTGTGATCCTGCCCGACTCTGCTAACTATTGCAAGCGCCCTGCTTGCAACATCTCCCACCGACGCCCGACCCCGACCTCCGACCCCGACCTCCGACCCCCGTGCCGCACCCCGCCCCGGGCTCAGCCGCCCAGGGCCAGGGCCAGGGTGGCCGCCGCCGGGGCCGCGTAGATCAGCGGAAAGGCCACGTGGGCGTAGGACTTCGCCCGGAGCACCGTGAGCACCGCCCCCGCGAAGTAGAGGGTGATCCCGACGGCCGCCGCGATGCCGATCGCCGGGACGAAGATTCCCGCCACCAGGCCCGCCGCCCCCGCGGCCTTCGCCACGCCGAGCCAGGTCCACCACGTACGCGGGACCCCGTACGCGGCCAGCGGCTCGACGACCCACTTCGCCCCGAGGAAGACCGAGGCCGCCGAGAACCCGACCATGAACGCGCCGACCAGGGCAAGGACAACAGCGGTGGTGGACATCTGACGCTCCCCTCGGGCGGGCCCCGGGGCGGACTCGCCCCGGTCGGTTTCCCGCCTGCTTCACTCCACTGACCCGCCCCGCCCCGCACATGTGACAGCCCGCGCGAGGAAATTCGCGAGGAATCTCGCGGGCCGCGCGTCAGGCCGTTCCGATCACCACCGTCGCGTACAGCTCCTCCGACGTGACCGCCCGGACCGCGAGGCCCGCCGAGGCCAGCGCCGAGGCCGTCGACGGGGACTGGCGGGCGCTCGTCTCGATCAGCAGCCTGCCCCCCGGGGCCAGCCAGGGCAGGGCGCCCGCCGCCACCCGGCGGTGGATGTCCAGGCCGTCGGCCCCGCCGTCCAGGGAAACCAGCGGCTCGTGTTCCCGCGCCTCCGCCGGCATCAGGCCGATCTCCTCCGTCGGCACGTACGGGGCGTTGACCACCAGCACGTCCACCCGGCCGCGCAGCGACGACGGGAGCGCGGCGTACAGGTCGCCCTCCCACACCCGGCCGCCGTACGGGGCCACGTTGCGCCGCGCGTACGCCAGCGCCGCCGGGTCGATGTCCGCCGCGTGCAGCTCCACGCCGCCGGCCAGCTGCGCGGCCACCGCCGCGCCCAGGGCGCCGACCCCGCAGCACAGGTCCAGCACCACCGCGCCGGGCCGGGCCGGCGCCACCGCCTCCTGCACCAGGAACTCGGTGCGCCGGCGCGGCACGAAGGCCCCCGCGCCGACCTCCATGCGCAGCCCGCAGAACTCCGCCCAGCCCACGACGTGCTCCAGCGGTTCGCCGCCCACCCGGCGCTCCAGCAGCTCCGCCAGGTGATCCGCGTCGGCGGCGGCCCCGGTGAGGAGCTCGGCCTCCTCCTCGGCGAAGACGCAGCCGGCGGCGCGCAGGGATTCCACAAGTGACGTCAAATTGCTCAGTCCTCGGTCATCAGTGATCAGTCATCAGTCATCGGGCCTCGGTCGGTGATCGAGGATCCGGGATCAGAAGATGTCCGGGCACCACGGGCGGCGCGCGGTACGGAACACCGCGTCCGCCAGTGCCACCGCCCCCGGCCGCTCCTCGCCCACCCGGCCCAGCGCGGCCAGCCGCGCCGCCGACGTGTCGCCCAGGTACAGGGAGCCCAGCGCGGCCACGTCCAGCCGCAGGTCCGCCGCCTCCGACGTCCGCTCGCACGTGCCGGCGCCCGCGTCCAGCCGGTAGCGGCCGGCTGCCGGGCCCCCCTCGTCGGTCACCTCCAGGACGAGCACCCCGGGCACCTCGTACGTCCGCGCGCCCAGCGCCCGTACGACGTCCAGCACCCGCACCCACAGGAAGTCCACGGCGGCGACGACCCGGGCCGACCGCGGATCGGGCAGCAGCTGCGGGCAGAGGTCGTCGGGGGCCCGGTGGCCGGTGCGGACCTTCTGCACCCAGTCGATGGAGCACAGGAACTGCCACAGGGCCCGCTCCGCCTGCGGGGTGAGCGCCACCAGGTCCCGGACCCGCACGGTGTTCATCGGGACCTTCGCGTCCGCCCACTGGTCGTCGGCGGTGTAGACGACGAAGCCGGCCACCTCCCCGTCCGCCGTCCGGTACACGGCGTGGAACTTGTCCTTGTAGGGGCGGTACGACCACTGCTCCAGGCCCGTCGCCAGGCTCCACCAGCGCTCGTCGCGGCTCACGACCCCGGGCGTGAGCGCCCGCAGCCGCTCGTGCAGCCCCGGCCCCACCCGCCGCAGTTCCTCCACGTCCACCAGCTCGATCCGCCCGCCGTCCACGGGCGCCGACAGCCTCCGGTCCAGCCCGGTGCGCGGTACGTCGATCTCCCACTCCACGAAGGAGGTGGCGGGTCCGAAGCCGTAGCGCCCGTAGATCGGGTACTCGGCGGCGATCAGCGTGGCCAGCGCGTCGCCGCGCGCCGCGGCCGCGGCGAACTCGGCGGCCATCATCCGGGTCAGCAGACCCTGGCGGCGGTGGGTGGGCAGCACGCCCACATTGGAGACGGCGCTGGTACGGACGGCCGCCCCGCCGGGCACCGTCAGTTCCTGCGGGAAGGAGCGCAGGGCCGCCACACAGCGTCCGCTGTCGGAGTCGAACGCTCCCAGCATCCGGGAGAAGTCGCTGTACTTGGCCCGCTGCGCGATATCGGCATCGGTCACGCGGTTCGCGGTCAGGAAACCGGTGTGCACCGTGCGCAGCCAGTCGGGAAGCTCGGATTCGGCGATCGGCCGGACGTCAGCAGTCATAGCCGCCCACGCTAATCTTCCGACCGCCGCCGGTCGCCCGATTTTCTACGCCAGCAGGTCGTCCACCTGCGCCTCGCCCTCCCGGTACCGGCGGGTGATCTCGACGCTGCAGTCGTCGACCGTGCGCTGGAGCTGCTGGCGGCGCCGCGAGACCTGCTGCTCGTAGCGCACCAGCCGGCCCATCCCGTCGTGCAACTCGTCGTCCGTGCGGGCGCCGAGGTCCGAGAGCTCCACGTCGGCCAGCATCTCCGCCGCCAGCAGCCGGTACTCCTCGCTGTGCGGGGTGCCCAGCGTGACGTGCCGGGCGGAGGCGCTGCGGCTGGAGGGTGCGTCGGCGAGGATCACCGAGAGCCGGTCCACCACCGGCGCCTCGGGGTCCGTCCGCCGGGCCGCCTCCGGGTCCGCCCGCCGGGCCAGCTCGGCCCGCAGGATGTCGATGCGGCCCTGGAGCAGTCTGCGTACATAGCTCAGATCGGCCTCGTCGCGCTGCGCGTCGCGGCGCAGCGCGCGCAGCTCCGGCAGTCCGAGCGCGGTGGCCGGGGCGGGCTGCCCCTGCGTCTCGGCCGTGCGCTGCGCGGGTGGTCTTGCCGCGGCAGCTACGACGGAGGCGGGTGATGCAGGTACGGAGGTACCAGAAGTATTCATACGAACGAGTCCGTCCCCTCGACCGGTGCGGCGCACCCGCACCGCCTGCGTGCATCGTGCCACTCTCCGTGGTCCGGGTGCAGTCCCACGCCACCCGATCGGCCCCGGACGGGTGCAAGCCTGGTACACAGGTGGTATGCGAGCAGTGGTGCAGAGGGTGGACGGCGCGAGCGTCGTCGTGGACGGCGCGACCGTGGGCGAGATCGTCGGCGAGGGGCTGTGCGTGCTGGTGGGGGTGACCCACGACGACACCCCGGAGAAGGCGGCGGTGCTGGCGCGCAAGCTGTGGTCCGTACGGATCCTGGAGGGCGAGAAGTCCTGCAGCGACAACGGCGCACCGCTGCTGGTGATCTCCCAGTTCACGCTCTACGGCGACGCCCGCAAGGGCCGCCGCCCCACCTGGAACGCGGCGGCTCCCGGCCCGGTCGCCGAGCCGCTGGTCGACGAGGTCGTGGCGCAGCTGCGCGCGCTGGGCGCGACGGTGGCGACGGGCCGGTTCGGCGCGGACATGCGGGTCTCGCTGACCAATCACGGCCCGTTCACCATCGTCATCGACGTCTAGGAGGTCCGGACGTCCGGACGTCCAGGGCGTCCAGGGCGTCCAGGGCGTCCAGGGCGCCTCACGGGGCTACGACGACCTCCTGGGCGGCAGCAGTCGACCCGGCCAGCAGCGGCGCGTCGACCGGCACGTTCCGCTTGACCAGTGCCAGCGCGATCGGGCCCAGCTCGTGGTGGCGGACGGCGGTGGTCACGAAGCCCAGCTGGCGGCCCTCCTCCCCGTCCGCGGCGAGCCGCAGCGGGGTGCCGTGCGCCGGAAGCAGCACCTCCGAGCCGTCCAGGTGCAGGAAGACCAGGCGGCGCGGGGGCTTGCCCAGGTTGTGGACGCGGGCCACCGTCTCCTGGCCGCGGTAGCAGCCCTTCTGCAGGTGCACGGCCGTGCCGATCCAGCCCAGCTCGTGCGGGATCGTCCGGTGGTCGGTCTCCAGGCCCAGCCGCGGCCGGTGCGCCTCGACGCGCAGGGCCTCGTACGCGAGGAGTCCGGCGGCCGGGCCGTGCCCGGCGGCGAAGGACTCCAGCTCGGCGCGGGGCAGGAAGACGTCCCGGCCGTGCGCGGTCTCCCGTACGACGTGCTCCTTGGCGACCTCGGCGATGGCGCCGGCCGGCAGGTGCACGACCGCGAACTCCTCGGTGCGGTCGGCGACTTCGACTCGGTAGAAGAACTTCATGGACTCCAGGTAGGCGATCAGCTCGCCCTGGGTGCCCGGTTCCACGTGCGCCCACGTGGTCTCGCCGTCGTCGACGAGGTAGAGCGCGTGCTCGATGTGGCCGTTGGCGGAGAGGATCAGCGCCTCGGTGGCCTGCCCGGCCGGCAGCTCGGTGAGGTGCTGGGTGAGCAGCAGGTGCAGCCAGCTCAGGCGCTCGGGCCCGCTGACGGTGACGACCCCGCGGTGGGACAGGTCGACGAAGCCGCGGCCCTCCGCGAGGGAGCGCTGTTCGCCGTACAGCTCGCCGTAGTGGGCGGCGACGCCCTCGTCACGGCCTTCGGCCGGTACGGCGCCGGGGAGATGGAGCAAGGGGCTGCTGGTCATGGGACCAAGCGTACGACCCTGCTACGGCTGAGCGGCACGCTGCTTGGCGGCGCACTCGCGGCACAGACCGAAGATCGCGAAGTGCTTCATGTCGGTCTCGAAACCGAAGGTGGTGCGGAGCTTCGCCGTGAACTCGGCGGCCACGTCCACATCCGCCTCGATGACCTCGGCGCAGTCGCGGCAGACCAGGTGGATGTGGTGGTGCCGGTCGGCGAGGTGGTAGGTGGGGGCCCCGTGCCCGAGATGGGCGTGCGAGACCAGCTTGAGCTCCTCCAGGAGCTCCAGCGTGCGGTACACGGTGGAGATGTTGACTCCGGAGGCGGTCCTGCGCACCTCGACGAGGATCTCGTCCGGGGTGGCGTGCTCCAGGGCGTCGACCGCTTCCAGCACGAGCTGGCGCTGCGGTGTCAGCCGGTATCCGCGCTGCCGCAGGTCGCTCTTCCAGTCAGAGCCTTCGGTGTCCACGCTGCTCCCCACCCGGTCAGTGTATGCGCGCGAAGGGGACCCCGGGCGATCCCGCGGTCCCCTTTCGCACAGCCTGTGGACTCAGCGGAAGAAGGCGATGCCGTCGTCCGGCATGTCCGGGAGGTTGCGCGCCATCTCGGCGACCTCCTCGGGCGTGACGACCTTCTTCAGCTGGGCCGACATGTACGGACGCAGCTCGACGTCCGGCGTGGCCTTCTCGCCGACCCACATGAGGTCGCTCTTCACGTAGCCGTAGAGCCGCTTGCCGCCGCTGTACGGGCCGGAGGCCGCGGTACGGGCGACCGCGTCGGTGACCAGGTCGATCTGCGGCTTCTGGTCGGCGAGCTCGCCGTACCAGACCTCGACGACGCCCTGGTCACGGACCATGACGATCTCGACCTTGCGGTCCTTGTCGATGCGCCAGTAGCCCGACTCGGACTCCAGCGGGCGCACCTTGTTGCCCTCGGCGTCCAGGACCCAGGAGCGGGAGGTGTACTCCAGGAAGTCCCGGCCGTCGTGGCTGAAGACGACCTCCTGGCCGAAGTTGCACTTCTCCTCACCGGGGAAGTCGAAGACTCCCGCACCCTCCCAGTTGCCGAGGAGGAAGGCGAGGGGGACGAGGCCCGGGTTCAGGTCGGACGGGATCTGAATCATGAATGGCTGCTCAGGCGATCTGTGGGAGGGGTTCCGGGGCGGTCTGCTGGGCGGACGCTCAGCGCTGACCCTGGTACAGCTTCTTGACGGCCAGGCCGGTGAAGGCCATGACGCCGACGCAGACCAGGACCAGCAGGGAGGTGAAGACTGCCTCAAGCACGGGGTGCTCCTCGGAATTCGTTCGGGGGGTACGGGCCGGTTCCCAAGCCTACTGGCCCGGGGTCGGGCGCACTGTGTGAGGTGGGCCGTACCGGTCGGCCCGTACCCGTCGGCCCCCCGGCGGTCAGCTCAGGAGCTGACTCTGCAGGATCACGGTCTGGTGGAACGGAACGGGGGCCACCTCGCCCTTGCGGGTCTGGACGACCATGCCCAGGACGTCACCCGTCCGGAGGCACCCGATCTTGCTCTGCTCCTCGCCGAGGAAGGGCTTCAGCTCCTGGTACACGCTGAGCTCGGTGCCGTCGAAGTTGGCCGCCCCCGGGAAGTCCAGCGTGGTGCTGTTCATCTGGGTGCCCTTGGCCTTGCTCCACACGTCGTCCAGGTCGAGGGCCGAGACCCCGTTCAGCCGCATGTTGCTGTCGCAGCCCTTGAACGCGTCCACGAAGCCGGACGAGTGGAAGCGCAGCAGGTACACGTGCGTACGCGTGCCGTCCGCCGTCGTCCAGCCCCGTCCGGCGATCTGCCGCAGCCCGTCCCACTCGAGGGACCGCTTCAGCTTCTCGCGGGTGTCGGGCGTGTACTCCTCCAGGAAGGTGTCGACCGACACCGTCCCGTCCTTGTCCGCCTTGACCGCGTCGTCGGCCTTGGCGCCCACGGGAGCGGGCAGCAGCAGACCGCTGAGGGGCGCGTAGTGCGTCCCGTCCTTGTTGTCCGGCCCCTGGGGCAGGGGGGCACCCGCGGGCAGGGCCGGCTGGGACAGCGCCGGGAACGTCCAGCGGCCGTCCCCCTCGGTGGCCAGGCCGGGGACGTCGGTGCGCTCGGGCACCGTGATCCCGTACGCGACCCCCGTGCCGACGGCGGCGAAGACGGCGACGGCGGCGGTCCACCGCAGGGCGGCGAACAGCTTGCGCCGGTCCTTGGGCGGGACCGGCACGGCCTCGGGGGCCTCGACGGTCGCGGGGGCCTCGACGGTCTCGGCGCCCGCGTCGGTGACGGTCTCGGCGGCGGTCTCGGATGCCGTCCCGGTGGCGGTCTCGGCGGCCGTCCCGGTGACGGTCTCGGCGGCCTCCGCAGCGGGCTCGGGCGTCGCCGCGGGCACGGGCTCGGGCTCGGTGGCCGCGGTGGTGGTCTGCTCGCTCACGCGGACTCTCCGGGGGACTTGAGGTGGTCGAGTTGCTGCTTGAACAGGCCCGCGGCGTCCTTCACCACGAACCCCTCGCTCCCGTACATCCGGAAACTCACCATGACGTCTCCTTCGACGGCCAGGCAGTCGAGGGCGTCGATCTTGTTCTTCTTGTCCTTCTTCTCGATGACGATGGTGCTCACCGAGCACTTGGCCTGCGGGTGGCCGTCCACCTTCGGCGCCTCGCCGTCGGAACCGGCGAGCGCGATCAGCTTCCCGGCGAACTCACCGAACTTCGCGAGCTGTGCGGGGTCGGCCTGGACGAGCTGGATCTCGGCGACGACACCGCCGCCGACGCCGTCCTTGCGCGAGTAGCTGCGCCCGGCCAGGCCCTTGAGCTTCAGGTCGGCGAGCACCTTGTCCCGTTCGGCGCGCTCGCTGCTGGACAGGCCCTTGCGGGCGTCCTTGAAGCTCTCCAGCGCCCGCTCGCCCGAGAGGGAGTAGAAGTTGCCCTCCTTGTCGATGTCGGGGCCGGGCCAGTAGTCGTTGGGCATCGGCAGCAGCTTGCCGGTGAGCGCGTTCGGGGGCACGGACGGCACCGGGGCCGCCGTACCACTGGTCGTGTGGTCCGCGGCCAGCCAGTACCGCGTCGGCGAGGTCCGGTCGGCTCCGGCGAGCGCGGCCGCCGCCCCGACGCCGGCGCCCACGAGGACGACGACGCCCACGGCCGCCGCCACCAGGGTGACCACCTTGCGGTTCACCTTGCGCGCGGGCGCGGCGGTGACCGGCTGCTCCTGCTCCACCGTGACGTCGGTCCGGGTCCCGGCCTCGGTCCGGGTCCCGGCCTCGGTCCCGGTCCCGGCCTGGGGCGCGGTCTTGGCCTGGGGCGCGGTCTTGGCCTCGGTCCCGGTCACGGCCTTGACCTCGGCGTCGGCGTCGGCGCCGGACACGTTCTGCTGCTCGGTCACAACCGCTCCATCTGTCGCTTGGCCAGGTCGACCAGGGCGCTCTCGTCGACCTCGCCGCGGTTGTTCATGTACTGGATGCTCATCACGATGTCGCCGCGGCGGACGACGGCACGGCCGCTGCGGAGCGGGTGGTAGCCGGGCTTCTCGCTGGCCTTCGAGTCGACCCACATGTGGCCGAACTCCTCGGGCACGCCCGGAATCTCCTGACCCGCGTTGCCCGCGTACTCCTTGGTGGGCATGTAGTGCTCGATGCCCAGCTGGAAGTCCTCGGCCTGGTTGCGGTCGCTGAACTGGAGCAGGTTGATCTCGACGAAGTTCCGGTCGGACTCGGACCAGTCCGCGGTGGCGATGCTCCGGACCCGGTCGGTGATGAGGCCGCCGAGACCCTCGGAGGCTTCCTTGTAGTACCCCACGGCGAACATGTCCACGGAAGCGGCGCCCGAGAAGTCGCTCTTCGCTCCGCCCGGAACGTCCAGCAGCTTCTTGGCCAGTTCCTCGTCCGCCTTGTGCCAGCGGTTGGCGTTGATCGAGTGCCGGGTCGTGGCGTCGGTCATCGCCTGCGGCTTCGCCGCGGCCATCTCCTGCTGGGCCAGCGGCGGCAGCGGGGTGGGCTCGCGGTGGTACTGGACCGCGTAGCCGGTGATCGTCCCCGCGAGGACTCCGAGTGCGGCGGCGCCCGCGATCAGGAGGGTCGTGCGGCCCGTCCGGCGGCGCGGGGCCGACGTGTCCGACTCCGGTGCACTCTCCTCCCCTTTCCGCTGCTCGGGAATGGTCTGTTCGTGTTCCAAAGTGGCCCCCCACAGGACTGCAGGCGCAGGTTGATTACCCGCGCGTACCCCATGACCCGCACCGGCGGGGAGCAGTTGTACGAACGAAGATCACATTCTCGTCTCATGAGGTTTCAATCCTCGTGACGCCGCTTTCCGTCCAGTTCGTCCCACCACTCGTCGGACTTCGGATCGCCCGAGGGGTCGTCCCACCAGCGGTCGTCCGGGCCGCGCCGGTTGGCGATCATCGCCGCGACCGGCGGGATGACCATGGCGACCACGCACATGGCCACCGCGGCCTCGACCGACCACAGGCGCACGAAGGCCCAGGCGGAGACGAAGAGGACCAGGCATCCGCCCATGAGCAGGAAATAGGCGCGCCGGCGCCGGGCGTACATGCCTCCAGAGTAGGACCGGGACGGCACGAAGGGCCGCACCCCGTTCCAGTGGCGTCCAACCCCCGGGGGTGCGGCCCTTCGGCCGATCGATCAGGCGATCACATGTGCGGTGCTCAGACCGCGATCGCCACGTCCGTCACGCCGCCGGCCTCGGCGACGACCACGGCACGGTCCGCCTGGGCACCCGGGACGAGCGCGCGCAGCGTCCAGGAGCCGGTGGCGGCGTAGAAACGGAACTGGCCGGTGGCCGAGGTCGGGACCTCGGCGGTGAACTCGCCGGTCGAGTCCAGCAGGCGGACGTAGCCGGACACCGGCTCGCCGTCCTTGGTGATCTGACCCTGGATCGCGGTCTCACCGGGCTTGAGGGTCGCGAGGTCGGGCCCGCCGATCTGTGCTCCACACATGTTCTCTGTCCTGTCCTAGAGAGGTCGTACTACGAGGGCGTCGCGTGCCCGGTCGTTCGTCTGGTTACTTGTTGGGGCCGAGCTCGATCGGCACGCCGACCAGCGAGCCGTACTCGGTCCACGAACCGTCGTAGTTCTTGACGTTCTCCTGGTTCAGGAGCTCGTGGAGCACGAACCACGTGAGCGCGGAGCGCTCACCGATGCGGCAGTAGGCGATGGTGTCCTTGGCGAGGTCGACCTGCTCCGTCTCGTAGAGGGCGGTCAGCTCCTCGTCCGACTTGAAGGTGCCGTCGTCGTTGGCGTTCTTCGACCACGGGATGTTGCGGGCGCTCGGCACGTGGCCGGGGCGCTGCGACTGCTCCTGCGGCAGGTGCGCCGGGGCGAGCAGCTTGCCGGAGAACTCGTCGGGCGAACGGACGTCGACCAGGTTCAGGGAGCCGATCGCGGCCACGACGTCGTCGCGGAAGGCGCGGATGGAGGTGTCCTGGGCCTTGGCCTTGTACGCGGTGGCCGGGCGGTTCGGGACGTCCTTGCCGTCGACCAGGTCGCGGGAGTCGAGCTCCCACTTCTTGCGGCCGCCGTCGAGGAGCTTCACGTCCTGGTGGCCGTAGAGCTTGAAGTACCAGTAGGCGTAGGACGCGAACCAGTTGTTGTTGCCGCCGTAGAGGACGACGGTGTCGTCGTTGGAGATGCCCTTGGCGGAGAGGAGCTTCTCGAAGCCCTCCTGGTCCACGAAGTCGCGGCGTACCGGGTCCTGGAGGTCGCTCTTCCAGTCGATCCGGACGGCGTTGGTGATGTGGTTCTTGTCGTACGCGGACGTGTCCTCGTCCACCTCGACGATCACGACGTTGGCGTCGTTCAGGTGGGCCTCGACCCAGTCGGCGTCTACGAGGACGTCGCTGCGGCTCATGGTGTTCTCCTCCGGGGCAGTGTGCGGCGGGGCTGTGCGGGTAACGCGTGCTGCGTGCCTACGGGTGCGCTCGAGGTCCTGCGCGGGGAGGCGTCAGGGAATCAGGAGGCTGGTGCGGTCACGCGGGAAGGGCCGTGGGGCCGTCGTCCGGTCGATGGAGCGGATGCGCTCACAGGTCACATGGATCGACAGAGCATGGCGGCGACGCGACACAGGTCTACTGCCCGTCGCTTCGTGAGGTCCGCCTGCTGATGCTTCATAGCCATGGATCGTAGGGACGAATCGGCCGCCCTGTCACCGGTGTGTCATATGTCGAGACAGGATCGTCCGAATTCTGGGACGCGAGTGCCCCGGACGGCCGCCGCGCCGCCCCCGGGACTCGTCGTACGGCCCGTCCTTCTGCGGATCGGACCGCGCTGTCTCACGATCCGGCCACCACCACGTTCGCGCCGCCCAGCGTGAGGTGCACACCGGCCTCGTCCGAGGTCAGGGACGAGAGGTGCAGTCCGGCCGGCATGCCGGCGTCGAGATTGCGGTCGAAGTCGGTCTTCCGGCGGATCAGCTTCTCGACCCCGGGAACGCTCCCGCCGGGCACCTCGTCGGCGCGGACCCGGACGATCTTGCCGCCCTTTCCGTCCGGCGCGTCCTCCAGGGTGACGGTCGACACCACGCTGTGCGTCAGCGTCTTGCCGAGCACCTCCACCGACGCGGTGACCTTCACCTTGCCGGGCGCCCCGCCGTAGGAGAGGGTCGCGCCGGTCTGCGAGGCCGCCGTCAGGTCGGCGTACGTGATGAGCGCGGTGCCCTCGGCCCGCGTCGCGGTGCCGCCGCTGTAGTCACCGTTCAGCTTCACGCCGCGGAAGCTCGCGTCCAGCTCCGAGAGCCGCGTCTTGCGGCCCTCGGCGGCGACCTCCACGCCCCGGAGCTTCAGGTCGACCCGCTCCAGGTCGCGGCCGGCCAGCTGGGTGAGGAAGGGGAACCCGTCGATCTCCACCTCCGAGGAACCGGCCAGGCCCTGCCGTGCCTGTATTCGGTCGGCCAGCCGGTTCTCGACGTATCCGACCGCCCAGCGGTCCACGCCCACGAACAGGGCTCCCAGCACCACTCCGATGATCACAACGACGCGCAGGAAACGCACGTTCCCTCCCCCTACTAGTCGGTACGTGCGTTCTAGTTGACCATGCCCCCTGTCGGGCAGGGATCAGCCCACCACCCGGCCGATCAGGTACACGGCGGGCGCGGCGGCGGCGAGCGGCAGCGCCACACCGGCCGTCATGTGCACGAACTTAGACGGGTAGTCGTACGCGGCCACCCGCAGCCCGACCAGGGCACACACCCCGGCGACGAGACCGATCAGGGCCCCGCCCACACCGACCGAGGTCATCCCGCCGACCGCGATACCGGCGCCGGCGGCCGCGGCCAGCGAGACGACGACCGAGGGGACCGTGGGCAGCGGCAGCGCACGGGCGAAGACGGCGACCGCGACGGCCGCGGCGCCGACCGTGGCGGCGGCGGAGTCGGCCGCGAGGTAGCCCGCGCAGATGATGGCGAGGGCGGCCGAGGCCACCGAGGCCATCAGCCCGTACATCCGCTCGTCGGGATCGGCGTGGCTGCGCAGCTGGAGGACGAGCGTGAGCAGCACCCAGGCGCCGAGGGTGCCGACGATCGCGCCGGGTCCGTACGGGGAGTCCACCGCGAGCACGGCCGCGTCGGCGACGACGGCTCCGGCGAAGGCGAGGGCGATGCCCTGGCGGGCCGGCCACATGCCGTTGAGGCGGAACCAGCCGGCCGCGGTGAGGCCCTGGAGGGCGATCAGCGGCAGCAGCAGGACGTACTGCCCGAGGGCGGCGGCCCCGGCGAGCAGCAGCCCGAGGACGGCGGTCAGTATGGCGGACTGCGGGCCGGGGTCGATGATCGGCGACCGGCCCTCGGCACGGGCCTGGGCGGGGTCGACGGCGCGCAGGGTGTTGCCGGCGAGGGTGGGCGGGGACCAGGAGGTGATCTCCTGCGGCTGACCGGGGGCCTCGGCCGGGTCCTCGCCCGGGGCGGCGGCCGCCTGGGGCGGGAGGTAGGCGGTCTGCTCGGCGGCGGGCAGCTCCTCGATCACCGGCGGCAGATACGCGGTCTGCTCGACCGGCGGCGACTGCTGCTCGGCGCCGGGGCCGGGGTACGGCGGCAGGTAGGCCGTCTCGGCGCCCTGCGGCCAGTCCTGCACCGGCGCGGGGGCGGGAGCGGGGGCCTCGTCGCGGAACCAGCCCTCGGGCGCGACCGGCTGCTGCGGGTACGCCTCCTGCACCGGCTCCGGCGCGTAGCCCTGCCACGGGGCCGGGGCGGGCGCGGGGGCCGGGGCCGGGGCCGGGGCCGGGGCCGCCGGAGCCTCTTCGCGGAACCAGCCCTCGGGCGCGACCGGCTGCTGCGGGTACGCCTCCTGCACAGGCTCCGGTACGTAGCCCTGCCACGGGGCCGGGGCGGGCGCGGGGGCCGGGGCAGCGGCCTCCTGGGCCTCGTCACGGAACCAGCCCTCCGGAGCCACCGGCTGGCCGGGCACCGCGCCCAGCGGCGGGTGCACCGGCTGGTAGCTGGTGTCCCAGGTGTCGGACTGCCAGGTCTGGGTCCCGTACGGATCCTGCGCTTGCTGC
Source organism: Streptomyces avidinii (assembly GCF_045161815.1). Taxonomy (NCBI): domain Bacteria; kingdom Bacillati; phylum Actinomycetota; class Actinomycetes; order Kitasatosporales; family Streptomycetaceae; genus Streptomyces; species Streptomyces avidinii. The sequence continues at coordinate 4,844,805 of NZ_CP108863.1, read as the reverse complement.
TGTTGCTGCTGTTGCTGCTGGGCGTACTGCTGTCGCTGCTGTTCCTCAGGCGTACTCATCGGCTCCCGCTCACCCGCCCGCGAACGGCGGGAGCACCTCTACGGTGCCCCCCTCGGTCAGCGGGACGGAATCATGCGGGCGCTTGCCCACAGGCTCGTCGTTCACGAGGAAGGAGCAGCGCAGCAGGACCCGGGTCAGCTCCCCGGGGTGGCGTTGCCGCACGGCGTCGAGCGCCTCGGCGAGTGTGCCCGCCGAGTACGGCTCCTCCGCCGTCTTGGCCGCGGCCTTGGCCGCCGCCCAGTAGCGGATGGTTCCGGTTGCCACTGCAGCTCCTATCGTCGGCTCTCTACCGTCGGCCTCCATGATGGCCCCTCCCGCCGATGAGCCCGGCGTGCCCCGACGCGCCGGGTGTGCGCCCGGGTGACCCCGCGGTGCCGCTCGGCGGGCCCCCGATCCGGTGAAACCCGGGCATACGCAGGTCGGGAGCGTGGCACGAACCACAGAAGCGGAAGAGGAAGAAGCCTCGGCCACGCATCGACGGGTGGGCTATTCTGCTTGGCGAGAGGATCCGGGCAACGTTGCCCCCGGGTCCTTTTGTGCTTTCAGCGCGTTGAACGAACCGAGAACAGTGGTATCCATACGGACCCCAGGGCGCGGGGACCGCAGGGACACCGGGCAAGCCGTACGAAGCATTACCGCGCACGTCCTCGACGGGACCGAGGAGGAACCGACGTGATGGACCAGCGAACCGTGCACCACCGTCCGACCCGGGCAGGTGGTCGGTCGTGAGCTCACTCCTGCTGCTCACCAACGCCCTGCAGCCGTCCACCGAGGTGCTGCCCGCCCTCGGCCTGCTGCTGCACAACGTCCGGGTGGCCCCGGCCGAGGGCCCCGCCCTGGTGGACACCCCGGGCGCCGATGTCATCCTCGTGGACGGCCGCCGCGACCTGCCGCAGGTGCGGTCGCTGTGCCAGCTGCTCCGCTCCACGGGACCCGGCTGTCCGCTGATCCTCGTCGTCACCGAGGGCGGCCTGGCGGCCGTCACGGCCGACTGGGGCATCGACGACGTCCTGCTGGACACCGCCGGCCCCGCCGAGGTCGAGGCGCGGCTGCGGCTGGCCACCGGCCGTCAGCAGCTCGGCTCGGACGACTCCCCGATGGAGATCCGCAACGGCGATCTGTCGGTGGACGAGGCGACGTACTCCGCCAAGCTCAAGGGGCGGGTGCTCGACCTCACCTTCAAGGAGTTCGAGCTGCTCAAGTACCTGGCCCAGCACCCGGGCCGGGTCTTCACGCGCGCCCAGCTGCTGCAGGAGGTCTGGGGCTACGACTACTTCGGCGGCACCCGGACGGTCGACGTGCACGTACGGCGGCTGCGCGCCAAGCTCGGCCCCGAGCACGAGTCCCTGATCGGCACGGTCCGCAACGTCGGCTACCGCTTCGTCACGCCGGAGAAGGTCGAGCGGGCGGCGGCGGAGGCCGCGGCCCAGGCGGCTGCCAAGGTCGCCGCCTCGGCCGCCTCGGCTGCCGCGCAGCCGGCCGACGGGACGGCCGCGTCCGTCACCCGATCGGCCGAGGACACTGTGAGGATCCACTCGGCCGGACGCCCTGCCCAGAGGTAGGTCACCCCGCGTAGACTGCCGCGCGTGGCCAAGGTGACGCGGGATGACGTTGCACGACTTGCGGGTACGTCTACCGCCGTCGTGAGCTACGTCATCAACAACGGACCCCGGCCGGTCGCCCCGGCCACGCGCGAGCGTGTCCTCGCCGCGATCAAGGACCTGGGCTACCGCCCGGACCGGGTCGCCCAGGCGATGGCCTCGCGGCGCACCGACCTCATAGGCATGATCGTCCCGGACGCCCGTCAGCCGTTCTTCGCGGAGATGGCGCACGCGGTCGAGCAGGCCGCCGCCGAGCGCGGAAAAATGGTGCTCGTCGGCAACTCCGACTACCGGGACGAGCGCGAGGTCCACTACCTGCGGGCCTTCCTCGGCATGCGGGTGTCGGGCCTGATCCTGGTCAGCCAGGGCATGAGCGAGCGCGCGGCGTCGGAGATCGAGGCCTGGGACGCGCGGATCGTGCTGCTGCACGAGCGCCCGGAGGCGATCGACGACGTCGCCGTCGTCACCGACGACATCGGCGGCGCCCAGCTCGCCACCCGCCACCTGCTGGAGCACGGGCACGAGTACGTGGCCTGCATCGGCGGCGTCGAGAACACCCCGTCCGTCGGCGACCCGGTCGCCGACCACGTCGAGGGCTGGCGGCGGGCCATGCAGGAGGCCGGCCGCTCGGTCGAGGGCCGGCTCATCGAGGCCCCGTACAACCGCTACGACGCGTACACGGTCGCCCTGGAGGTCCTTGCGCGGCCCGACCGCCCGACGGCCATCTTCTGCGCCACGGACGACCAGGCGATCGGTGTGCTGCGGGCCGCGCGCGAGCTGCGCATCGACGTGCCCGGGGAACTGGCCGTCGCGGGCTTCGACGACGTCAAGGAAGCCGCCCTCACGGACCCGCCGCTGACCACGATCGCCTCGGACCGCCCGGCGATGGCCCGCGCGGCCGTGGACCTGGTTCTGGACGACGGCCTGCGCGTGGCCGGCTCCCGACGGGAACGGCTGAAGCAGTTCCCGTCGGCGCTGGTGATCCGCCGCTCCTGCGGCTGCCGCTGACCCCGGATCCACACCGGGTCGGGCGGGTCGGGCGGGTCAGGCGTCGAGCGTGCAGGGCATCAGCAGGGAGAAGGCGTCCTCGGTGCCCGGCCGCAGCAGGACGAGCGGGGCCCTGGGGCCGACGTACTCCAGCTGCATCTCCTCCCCGGCGGCGAGCGCGTCGAGGAGGAAGGCGGGGTTGACCCCGACCCGGTCGCCCGCGGCACCGACCCCCTCGGCCGCCCCGATGCCGTCGCTGTCGTCGGCGGCGGCGACGGTCACGGTGTCCGTCAGGACGAGCGCGCACCGTTCGCCTTCCTGCCCGGCGAGGGCCCGCCGCAGGGCCGGCACGTCCAGCGTGATGCGGCGCCCCTCCGGAAGCCTCGTCAGACGGCGGTAGTCGGGGAACTCCTCGCCGAGGCCCTGCCCGGCGACCCGGCGGCCCTGGGTCTCCAGTTCGACCGCGTCGCCGTCCACGGTGAGGACGGCCTCGCAGCCGTCGGCCAGCAGGGCCCGCATGGCATCGGCCAGCGGGGTGGGCACGGTCGTCCGGACCCGCTCGCCGGCGTGGCCTTCGGTGGGCGCGCAGGCCACCGCCATCCGGTAGCGGTCGGTGGCCACGAGGTGCAGGTCCGCCCCCTCCACGTCGAAGAGGATCCCGCCGAGCACCGGCAGCTCGGGGTCGTTGCCGACGGCGAACCGTACGGCGTCCAGCGCGGCCGCGAACTCCGTGGCGGGCACGGTGAGCCGGGCGGTGCGGGTCGGGGTGGTGGTCGTGGTCATGCTGCTCTCCTTGTGTTCCAGTAGCGCGCGGACCGTGGAGAGCGCCCCACGCGCATCGGCGAGCTCGCGTTCGAGCCGTCGCAGGTGGCCGTCCAGCAGCCGGGGCACCAGACCGGTGTCCCCGGAGTCCGCGCCGGCCCAGCCCGCCAGGACGAGCCGGACGTCCGCGAGCGGCATCCCCGCCTGCCGGAGCCGGGCCAGCAGCCGGGCCTCGTCGAGCTGTTCGGGCGCGTACCAGCGGTATCCGGTCACCGGATCCACCCGGGCGGGCACCAGGACGCCGGCGCGGTCGTAGAACCGCAGCGCGCTCACGCCCAGCCCGCTGTCCCGGCCCATCTCGCCAATGCTGTGCATCTCGCTCTCCACGCCCGTGACTCTGCGACCTCCACCAGGTCGAGGGTCAAGGCCGGTCCTTATATCGGTCATACGCGGTTCTGTCGGGCTTCTCAGGCCGGACTCAGGAAGCTCTCATGATCGGTGGACAGAGTCGTAGTCATGACCGAGAGCTTCCGCCGCGAAGGCGAGTACCCGCAGGAGAACAGCCCGGCCCAGCACGCGCCGTTCGGCGAGGACTGGCAGCGCGGGCGGGACCGGCTGGCGCACGAGACCGGGGTCGGGGCAGCCGCCCCGACCCCGGCCCGGGCCGGGGCCTACCCGCCGCCGCCCGCGTACCCGCCCGCCGCACCCGGGTGGCACGAGGCGCACCGGCCGCCGGTCATCCGGGGCGAGACGGTCCCGGGAGCGACCGCCACGGGCGGCGGCGGAGAGGGCGGCGGCCCGCACCAGCCCGCCCACGCCGCCCCCGCACCCCGCGCCAAGCGGCCCGTCACCCTGCTGGCCGCCGTCGCGCTCGCCGCGGCCCTGGTCGGCGGGGGCACCGCGGCCGCCGTCCAGCAGCTGATGGAACGGCAGGCCGGCACCTCCGGCGGGGTCAACGGCACCAACGTCTCGCAGTCCAGCAGCGGTACCGTCGCCGGTGTCGCCGAGCAGGTCAGCCCCTCGGTCGTCCGTATCGACGTCCGCACCGGATCCGGTCAGGGCACCGGGTCCGGCATCGTCATCACCGCCGACGGCGAGATCGTCACCAACAACCACGTGGTGAGCGGCGCCTCCGAGATCCAGGTGACGATGAGCGACGGCAAGAAGCACTCCGCCAAGATCGTCGGCACCGACCCCGACAAGGACCTCGCACTGATCAAGCTCCAGGGCGCGTCCGGGCTCACCCCCGCCGAGCTGGGCAGCTCCGGCGGCGTCAAGGTCGGCGACCAGGTCGTCGCCATCGGCTCCCCCGACGGCCTCACCGGCACCGTCACCAGCGGCATCGTCTCCGCGCTGAACCGCGAGGTGAAGGTGCCGAAGTCGGAGCAGCAGTCCCCGCAGAACCGGCAGCAGGGCGAGGACAGCTGGCCGTTCTCCTTCGACGGCCGCCAGTTCAACGGGGACACCGGTTCCGACACCACCTCGTACAAGGCGCTCCAGACCGACGCCTCGCTCAACCCCGGCAACTCCGGCGGCGCCCTGGTCAACATGAACGGCGAGATCGTGGGCATGCCCTCCGCGATCTACTCGCCCTCGACCGGCAGCTCCGCCGCCGGCAGCGTCGGCCTCGGCTTCGCCATCCCGGTCGACACGATCAAGGCCGACCTGGACTCCCTCCGCAAGGGCGGCCCGGGCGGGGCGGGCTCCTCGAACACCGGCACCGGCACCGGCGGCGCCGCGAACGGCTTCGGCACCGGCTTCTAGGCCGTCAGCGGGCCCGTCCGGCCGCCCGTCCGTGCGAGTCTGGAGGCGCCGTCCTGTGCCGCACCCGCCGGCCGACCACCACCCCTGGGAGACCCATCCATGAACCCCGCCGAAGGCGAAGCGCGGATCCTCGTCGTGGACGACGAGCCGGCCGTACGCGAGGCCCTGCGCCGCAGCCTCGCCTTCGAGGGGTACGCCGTACAGACCGCCGTCGACGGGATCGACGCCCTCGACCGGGCGGCCTCGTACGCCCCCGACCTGATCGTCCTGGACATCCAGATGCCCCGGATGGACGGGCTGACGGCCGCCCGTCGGCTGCGGGCGGCCGGCAGCGTCACACCGATCCTGATGCTCACCGCACGGGACACCGTCGGCGACCGCGTCACCGGCCTCGACGCGGGCGCCGACGACTACCTCGTCAAGCCGTTCGAGCTCGACGAGCTCTTCGCCCGCGTCCGCGCCCTGCTGCGCCGCAGCTCCTACGCGGCCCCGCAGACCGGCACCGAGACCCCGGAGGACGCCCTGACCTTCGGCGACCTGCGCATGGACCTCGCGACCCGCGAGGTCACCCGGGCCGGACGGCCGGTGGAGCTGACCCGGACCGAGTTCACCCTGCTGGAGATGTTCCTCGCGCACCCGCGCCAGGTCCTGACCCGCGAGCAGATCCTCAAGACCGTCTGGGGCTTCGACTTCGAGCCCAGCTCCAACTCCCTGGACGTGTACGTGATGTACCTGCGCCGCAAGACCGAGGCGGGCGGCGAGCCGCGCCTGGTCCACACCGTGCGCGGGGTCGGCTACGCCCTGCGGGCCGGCGAGGGCGGGCCCGAGTGAGCCCGGCGGCCAGATTCCGCACGCTGCCGCTGCGCTCCCGGCTCGCCCTGCTGGTCACGGTGGCGGTGGCGCTGGCCGTCGCGGGCGTGGCGGCGGTGTCCTGGGTGATGGTCCGCACCCAGCTGCGCGACCAGCTGGACAGCTCGCTGCGCGCCACCAACGCGGAGGCGCAGGCCAACCAGGTCTACCGCTCGCTCGGCTGCGTGTCCGTGACGGGCGCGCTCCCGGAGCGGCCCGCCAACAACCTCAGCGCCCAGGTGCAGATCGTGCGGCCGGACGGCAGCCACTGCTGGGTCGACGGCCGCAGCACCCTGCGGATCAGCGCCACCGACCTGGAGGTCGCCCAGCGGCGGCGCGGAGCCGCCCTCTACGACGCGACCACCTCCGACGGGGTGGCGGTCCGCGTCTACACCCAGCCGGCCCTGCTCGACGGGCGGGCCGCCGCGCTGACCGTGGCCAAGCCGCTCGCCGACATCGACAAGCCCCTGTCCACCCTGGCCTGGGTGCTGCTCCTGGTCTGCGGCATCGGTGTGGTCGGCGCGGGCGCGGCCGGCCTGTGGGTGGCCCGTACGGGGCTGCGGCCCGTCGACGAACTGACCGGCACCGTCGAGCACATCGCCCGGACCGAGGACCTGACCGTACGGATCCCCGACGAGGGGGACGACGAGATCGCCCGCCTGTCGCGGTCCTTCAACTCGATGACGGCGGCCCTCGCCTCCTCCCAGGAGCGCCAGGCCCAGCTGATCGCGGACGCCGGGCACGAGCTGCGCACCCCGCTGACCTCGCTGCGCACCAACATCGAACTGCTCGCGCGCAGCGAGGAGACCGGCCGGGCCATCCCGCCCGACGACCGGCGGGAGCTGCTGGCCTCGGTCAAGGCGCAGATGACGGAACTGGCCTCGCTGATCGGCGATCTGCAGGAGCTGTCCCGGCCGGACGCGGCCTCCCCCGGCCCGCTCGGGGTGGTCGCCCTGCACGAGATCGCCGGGTCCGCGCTGTCCCGGGCCCGGCTGCGCGGTCCGGAGCTCCGCTTCGAATCGGACCTGCGGCCCTGGTTCGTACGGGGCGAGGCGGCCGCGCTGGAGCGGGCCGTGGTCAACGTCCTGGACAACGCGGTGAAGTTCAGCCCGCCGGGCGCCGCCGTCGAGGTGACGCTGCGGGCGGGCCGGCTGACCGTACGGGATCACGGCCCGGGCATTCCGGCCGAGGAGCTGCCGCACGTCTTCGAGCGGTTCTGGCGGTCCCAGTCGGCCCGCGCGCTGCCCGGCAGCGGCCTGGGCCTGTCGATCGTGGCCCGTACGGTGGCGCGCGCGGGCGGCAGCGCCGAACTGCGGGCGGCGGCCGACGGCGGGGCGGGTACGGAGGCGGTGCTCCGTATTCCGGGGGCGCCGATGCCACCGCCCTCCGATCCGTCAGTTGTGCCGGATCAGTGAGGCGACCAGGCCGGAGCGGGTGTTCGGGAAGTCCATCGCGGCGATGCCGAGCCCGGTCCGGCCGGCCATTTCCCCGCCGTCGACGAAGCCGTGGACCTGCGGGCCCAGGCGGTCGGAGTTCCAGCGCGGCGGCATGTACGCCGAGGTGCTGACGTAGTTGACGAAGAGCTTGCCGGGCTGCTGGACGGCCTTGCGGAAGTGGTTCTCGATCAGGCCGCGCTTGGCGAAGGGCTCGGCGTTCCAGTCGTCCTGGATGTCGAAGACGTTGCCGTCGCCGTAGCGCAGGCCCGGCAGGCCGCCGTTGTCGGCGAGCAGGACCACCTTGCCGCGGGCCTGTCCGAGGGTGGGCAGGGAGTCGGCGATCCGGAACAGCGGGCGCCAGCCGCGGTTGTTCAGGTAGTCGTCGAAGACGGCGCGGAAGGCGGCGTCGCTCTCCCCGGAGTACTCCTGCTTGAGGCGCATCAGGACGGTCTCGGAGGGGTGCGCGGCGAGGAAGTTCCAGCAGGCGACGAGGACGTCGCCGAACATCAGGTCCTGGTAGAAGGACCCGTGGTGGATGGCGAAGGAGCCGCCGGTGACCCGGCAGCGGACGTCGAGGAAGCGGATTCCGGAGTCGAGCTGCTGGGCGATCGAGGTGTTCTGGCAGGCGACGTAGAGGCCTCCCTTGGTGGCGCCGGAGTCGTGGGTGCCGGGGATGGTCATCCGCTGGAGGGCGGTGGAGTCGCCGAGGCCCGCCATCCAGTCCTGGGTGCCGAGTGCCGCCGCCGAGGCGGGAGCGGCTCCCAGCCCGACGGCCGCGCCCGCGGCCAGTGCTCCGGTCAGAAACGCCCGCCGGTCCATGCCCGTGCCCATGCCGATGCCCATGCCCGCCCCTTTGCCGACCCGATGATGGCCGGATTATGGCGTGCACACGTCAGCTTTGCTACCTGTCGGTAAGGGTCAGCTTTCGAGCAGCTCGACCATGGACCGCAGCCCCTGCAGGAGCTCGCGGCCATCGGGTGCCTGCCCCGGATCGGTCAGGGCCTGCACCATCACCCCGCTGAGCAGCGCGATGTGCATCGAGCCGAGGGAGCGTACGTCCGCCTCGGAGACCTCCTCCGGCGGCACCCCGCGCAGGGCCGCGGCCACCGTCCGGCGGTTGCGGCGCTGCCCCTCGGCGAGGATCGCGAGCAGCTCGGGCGAGGACTGGGCGTGAACGAAGGCCTCGACGGAGGCCAGCCAGAGCCAGCGCATCTCCCCGAAGTCGCGGATCTTGCGGTCCCAGGTGTCGGCGTAGCGCTCCCCCGCGCTCTCGCCCTCACCGGCGAGACGGCCGGACCCCGCGGCCCACTCCTCCATGGCGGCGAACAGGGCCTGGTTGAGGAGGGCGTCCCGGGATCCGAAGTGGTAGCCGATCGCGGCCATGCTCACCCCCGAGGCCGTGGCGATGTCGCGCACGGTCGTGCGCAGGTAGCCCTTCTCCTCCAGGCAGCGCCGGGCTCCGGCCAGCAGGTCCTCGCGATTTCCCATGCGGGGATCGTAGCCGCGCAGGCATTTGGGCAAGCGCGCAAGACAGATGTATTGCGCGCTTGCCCAACTCCTGGCAGGCTTCAGCCATCGGAAGATCCGCGGGACAACGGGAGGCAAGAGCCATGCGCCACGAGCTGAAGACCGACGACCGGACCCTCTCCTACCTGGACTTCGGCGGCCCCGGCCGCCCGCTCCTCGCACTGCACGGCGGCATGTCCGAGGGCGCCGCCTTCACCGGCCTCGCCGAGACCCTGCGCGGCCGGTGGCGGGTCATCGCCCCCGACCAGCGCGGCCACGGGGACTCCGACCGCGCGCCCGACTACCGCCGCGAGGGCTACGTACGCGATGCCGTCGCCCTGCTCGACCACCTCGGCCTCGACGCGCCCGTCGCCCTCCTCGGCTACTCCGTCGGCGGGCTCAACGCCTACCACCTGGCCGCCGCCCACCCCGACCGGATCTCCGCACTCATCGGCGTCGACGCCACCGTCGAGATCCGCATCCCCACCGGACCGCACTGGTACGACTTCCTCGACGGCCTCCCCTACACCGCCGCCACCCGCGAGGAACTCCTCGCCGCCGCCGGGCCGGCCGCGCCCTTCGTCGCCGACGGAATGCGACCGCTCCCGGACGGGAGCGGCTGGCGCCTGGCCTACCACCCGCAGGACATGCTCGACTCCATCCGCGCCTGCGAGGGCGACCACTGGGACACCTGGCTCGCGAGCACCTGCCCGGCCCTGCTGATCCACGGCACCCGCAGCCAGGCCCTCGGCCGGGCCGTGGCCGACGCGATGACCGCCCGGCGCCCGAAGACCTCGTACACGCCCCTCGACGGCGACCACTTCGTGCCGTTCACGGACCCGGAGGGCTTCCACGGGGCCGTCAAGGGGTTCCTGGCCACCCTCTGATCCCCGTGCCACGGGGGTGCACGGGGAAATGCCGGAGGGGCGGTGGGCCGACCGGCCCACCGCCCCTCCGGGCTTACCGCACGCGCGTGTTACTTGATGACGGTGATCCGGTTCGCCGCCGGCGGGGCGATCGGGGACGCCTGCGAGGAGTTGTTCGTCAGGTAGGCGTTGAAGCAGTCCAGGTCGGACGCGCCCACGAGCTTGTTCTTGTGCTCCTTCAGGACGGTGAAGCCGTCACCGCCGCCCGCGAGGAACTCGTTCATCGCGACCCGGTAGGTCTTGGCGGGGTCGATGGCCGCGCCGTTCAGCTTCACCGAGTCGACGACGATGCGGTCGACGCCCGCCTTCGTCATGTCCAGCGTGTACGTGAAGCCCTTCGACACCTGCAGGATCTTCGGGTTCGCCCCGTTGACCGGGCCGCTGACCTGCTGCTGGAGCGCGGTGATGAGCTGCGCGCCGGTCAGGTCCACGATGTTCATCATGTTGGTGAACGGCTGGACCGTGAAGGACTCGCCGTAGGTCACCACACCGTCGCCCTCGCTGCCCGAGGCCTTGTAGGCGAGGTCCGAACGGATGCCGCCCGGGTTCATGACGGCCAGCTGCGCGCCGCCCTTGTCCGCCGGGGCGAGCGCTTCGAGCTGCGCGTCGGCGATCAGGTCACCGAGCGGCTTCTCGGGCGCCTCGGAGCCGCGGCCGGGGATGTCGGCCGAGATGAAGCCCTGCGGGCGGTTGGCGATCGGGGCCGCCAGCGCGTTCCAGCGCTGGATCAGCTCGGTCATGTCCGCGGCCTTGGGCTGGTCCCGGGTGACGACCTTGTTGACCGGCTTGGGCGAGGTGATCGGCGTACGGACGATGTCCTTGGTCTGCCGGTCGTAGGTGAGCGTGGTGTCGGTGAACAGGCGGCCGATGGAGGCGGCCGAGGTCACCGTACGCGGGTTGCCCGCCGGGTCGGGGATGTTGCAGGCGTAGGCCTGGTGCGTGTGACCGGTGACCAGCGCGTCGACCTTGGAGTCCACGTTCTTGGCGATGTCCACGATCGCGCCCGAGATGCCGGCGCCGGCGCCCGGGACGTTGCAGTCGTAGTTGTACGCGCCGTTGGCGGGCAGGCCGCCCTCGTGGATCAGCGCCACGATCGACTTCACGCCCTGCTTGTTCAGCTCGGCGGCGTACTTGTTGATCGTCTCGATCTCGTCGCCGAACTTGAGGCCCTTGACGCCGTCGGCGGTCACGACGTCCGGAGTGCCCTCCAGGGTGACGCCGATGAAGCCGATCTTCACGTCCCCCTTCTTCCAGACGTACGTGGGCGACATCAGCGGACGCTTGGTCTTCTCGTCCGTGACGTTGGCGGCCAGGTACTGGAACTGGGCGCCCGTGAAGTCCTTGCCGAACTCGAAGCAGCCCTCGACCGGGTGGCAGCCGCCGTACGCCATGCGGCGCAGCTCGGTCTTGCCCTCGTCGAACTCGTGGTTGCCGACACTGGACACGTCCAGGCCCAGCTTGTTCAGCGCCTCGATGCTCGGCTCGTCGTGGAAGAGCCCGGACAGCATCGGGCTGCCGCCGATCATGTCACCGGCCGCAGCCGTGACGGAGTACTCGTGACCCTTGCGGGCCTCGCGCAGGCCGGTCGCGAGGTACTCGACCCCGCCCGCGGGTATGGACTTGGTGGTGCCGTCGGCCTGACGCTCGGTCACGTTGCCGGAGGACCCCTGCGGGGGCTCCAGCGTGCCGTGGAAGTCGTTGAACGACAGCATCTGCACATCGACGGTCCGGCTCTTGGCCGCACCGCCACCACTCGCGGCACCGGCCGGAAGTGCGGCCGCGACCATCGCCCCGGCCCCGGCCGTGACGGCGAGAGCGGCGAGGGTCAACCGGCGGGTTCGGCGGTGCCGTTGTGGCGTCGCTGACATTTAGTCCCCTTATGTGACAGCGGTAGGACATGGGAAGTCCGCCGAAGCCTATGGTCAACGCGCGTAGCTCTACCAGGGGGTAACGGGTATCGCGTTGGTTACGTGCAGAAGAAGCACCGACCACGCGCCCGCACTCCGCCCCTTTCCCACGGCGGTCGTAGGCTCGTGCCATGACTGACGCAGCAGCGGCCCTGGAACCGGGACGGCAGATTCAGACCCTCGACGAGCTGACGGGGGAACAGGCGAGCGCCGTACTCGAACTCATCGAGGACGCGGCACGTACGGACGGCACCACCGCCGTGTCCGAACAGGGACGGCTCCAGCTGCGCGGCGGACCGCGCGAGGGGATCCGGCACTTCCTGCTCACCGAGGGCGGCCGGCTCGCGGCCTATGGCCAACTGGAGGACACCGACCCGGTGGAGGCCCCGGCCGCCGAGCTCGTCGTACACCCGGCCCTGCGCGGGCGCGGGCACGGGCGGGCGATGGGCACGGCCCTGCTGGCGGCCTCCGGCAAGCGGCTGCGGGTATGGGCCCACGGCGGCAAGTCGGCCGCCCGGCACCTCGCGCAGGTCCTCGGCCTGACCCTGTTCCGCGAGCTCCGCCAGCTGCGCCGGCCACTGGCCGGCGGCGACCCGCTGCCGGAGCCGGTGCTCCCGCCCGGCGTGAGCGTACGGACCTTCGTGCCCGGCACCGACGACGCCGCCTGGCTCGCGGCGAACGCGGCCGCCTTCGCCCATCACCCCGAGCAGGGCTCGCTCACCCAGCGCGACCTCGACGACCGGATCGCGCAGCCGTGGTTCGACCCCAAGGGCTTCTTCCTCGCGGAGCGCGACGGGGAGCTCGTCGGCTTCCACTGGACCAAGGTCCACGCTGCGGAGCGGCTGGGCGAGGTCTACGTGGTCGGCGTCCGCCCGGGCGCCCAGGGCGGCGGCCTCGGCAAGGCCCTCACGGCGATCGGCCTGCGCCACCTGGCGGCCCAGGGCCTCCCGACGGCGATGCTCTACGTGGACGCCGACAACCCGGCGGCCCTCTCCGTCTACGAGGGCCTCGGCTTCAGCACCCACGAGGTCGACCTGATGTACCGCACGGAAAGCTGACCCGTCCCGACCCCGCCGGCGTTCGAGGCGCGGGTCCGGGCAGCGCCCGGCGGGGGCCCGGGGGCGGAGCCCCCGCAACGGCTCCGCACCCGCGCACGCCGGGGCGCAGGGGCCCCCGCCACCCCCGCCGGGGAGGCGGTTCGTGCACCACGCCGGACCCGGGAAGCCACACGCCATTAACCGGGCATTCAGAAGCGCTTGCGACTCTCCCCCAATGCAGCCCCGACTCCGACTGACGGCCGACTCGTCCGACGTGCCTGTCCTCCCGCGTGCGCGGAAGAATGGAGTCATGAGCCACCAGCCCAGCGCAGGTCCCACCGAGGTCCCCGCCCAGCACCCGTCTCACACCCCCGGCAGCCCCTCCGGCGCCGCCCCCGGCCGGGCCGTCACCGGAGCCCATGCCCGCATAGGCTCCATCTCCGCGCACCGCCCGCACGTCGACCTCGAACCCGATCTCGACGCCGATCTGGACGCCTACGACGACAAGGACGGCGACGAGCTGCCCCCGGGCCGCTTCCTCGACCGGGAGCGCAGCTGGCTCGCCTTCAACGAGCGGGTGCTGGAGCTCGCCGAGGACCCGACGACCCCGCTGCTGGAGCGCGCCAACTTCCTGGCGATCTTCGCGAGCAACCTCGACGAGTTCTTCATGGTCCGCGTGGCCGGCCTCAAGCGGCGCATCGCGACCGGTGTCGCCACCCGTTCGGCCTCGGGCCTGCAGCCCCGCGAGGTGCTGGACCTCATCTGGACGCGCTCGCGCGAACTCATGGCCCGGCACGCCGCCTGCTTCCAGCAGGACATCTCCCCGGCACTCGCCGAGGAGGGCGTGCACCTGATCCGCTGGCCCGATCTCACCGAGAAGGAGCAGGCCCGCCTCTTCACCCTGTTCCGCAACCAGATCTTCCCGGTGCTGACCCCGCTGGCCGTGGACCCCGCGCACCCGTTCCCGTACATCTCCGGCCTCTCCCTGAACCTGGCCGTGGTCGTCCGGAACCCCGTCAGCGGTCACCGCCACTTCGCCCGGGTCAAGGTCCCGCCGCTCCTCTCCCGCTTCCTGGAGGCCTCCCCCCAGCGCTACGTCCCGCTGGAGGACGTCATCGCCGCGCACCTGGAGGAGCTGTTCCCGGGCATGGAGGTGCTCGCGCACCACATGTTCCGCGTGACCCGCAACGAGGACCTGGAGGTGGAGGAGGACGACGCCGAGAACCTGCTCCAGGCCCTGGAGAAGGAGCTCATGCGGCGCCGCTTCGGCCCGCCCGTGCGCCTGGAGGTCGAGGAGTCCATCGACCCCGGCGTACTGGACCTGCTGGTGCAGGAGCTGAAGGTCAACGCCTCCGAGGTCTACCCGCTGCCCGGGCCGCTGGACCTGACCGCCCTCTTCGGGATCGCCTCGCTGGACATCCCGGAGCTGAAGTACCCCAAGTTCGTCGCCGGCACCCACCGTGACCTCGCCGAGGTCGAGTCCGCGTCGGCGCCCGACATCTTCGCCGCCCTGCGCGAGCGGGACGTCCTGCTGCACCACCCGTACGACTCCTTCTCCACCTCGGTGCAGGCCTTCCTGGAGCAGGCCGCCGCCGACCCGGACGTCCTCGCCATCAAGCAGACGCTCTACCGCACCTCCGGCGACTCCCCGATCGTGGACGCCCTGATCGACGCGGCCGACTCCGGCAAGCAGGTCCTCGTACTCGTCGAGATCAAGGCCCGCTTCGACGAGCAGGCCAACATCAAGTGGGCGCGCAAGCTGGAGGAGTCCGGCTGCCACGTCGTCTACGGGCTCGTCGGCCTCAAGACCCACTGCAAGCTGTCGCTCGTCGTCCGCCAGGAGGGCGACCAGCTGCGCCGCTACTCGCACGTCGGCACCGGCAACTACCACCCCAAGACCGCCCGGCTCTACGAGGACCTCGGCCTGCTCACCGCCGACCCGCAGGTCGGCGCGGACCTCTCCGACCTCTTCAACCGGCTGTCCGGCTACTCGCGCCGCGAGACCTACCGCCGGCTGATGGTGGCGCCCCGCTCGCTGCGGGACGGACTGATCGCGCGGATCGACAAGGAGGCCGCCCACCACAGGGCCGGCCGCCCCGCGTACGTCCGGCTCAAGATGAACTCGATCGTCGACGAGGCCCTGATCGACTCGCTCTACCGGGCCGCCCAGGCGGGCGTGCCCGTCGACATCTGGGTGCGCGGGATCTGCGCGGTGCGCCCCGGAGTCCCCGGGCTCTCGGAGAACATCCGGGTCCGTTCGATCCTCGGCCGCTTCCTGGAACACTCCCGGGTCTTCGCCTTCGGCAACGGCGGCGAACCCGAGGTGTGGATCGGCAGCGCCGACATGATGCACCGCAATCTCGACCGCCGTATCGAGGCACTGGTCAGGGTCACCGACCCGGCCCACCGCGCGGCACTGGACCGAATGCTGGAAACCGGCATGTCCGACGCCACCTCCTCCTGGCACCTGGGCCCGGACGGCGAGTGGACCCGGCACAGCACGGACGCGGACGGCCTGCCGCTGCGGCACGTACAGGAGACGCTCATAGACGCCCGGAGGCGCCGGCGTGGCTCAGCCAAACCATGACCCGATTACGGCGACGGCGGACGCGGGTGACGTGCTCGGCGCGTACCTGCGTGCCCAGGCCACCGCATTCCTGCGCGCGCTGCGCCTGCACGGTGAAAGCGCAGCGAGCGGTGCGGAAGCCGCCGAAGGAAGCGATGCGGCGCGCAGCCTGCGGGGGGCTGCGCGCCGCATCAGCGGATCCCTGGCCACCTTCCGGGTGGTGACCGAGTCCTCCTGGGCCGACGGGCTGCGCACCGAGCTGGTGTGGCTGTCCTCGACCCTGGCGGACGAACACGCGTACGCCGCCCGGCTGACCCGGCTGGTGAACGCCCTGCACCGGCTGTCGGGCTCCCCGGAACTGCCGACTCCGCGCGGCTCGGCCGGTGCGGCCGGCTCGCTGACGGTGGGCTCGGCGCGGGCGGGCGCCCTGCTGGAGCGCCAGCTGACCCTGGCCCGTACCCGCGCCCACTCGGCCACCCTGCAGGCGCTCGGCTCCTCCCGCTTCCACGCGGTGGCGGACGCGGTGGCGGTGCTGGCCTCGGAGGTTCCGCTGGACGCGGTCGCGGCCCGGGGGCGGGTGGCGGACGTACTGGTTCCTCTGGCGGCCGTGGCCGAAACCCGGCTGTCGGCGGCGGTCTCGGCGCTGCCCCCGGTCGACGCCGCCCACCCGTACAACGCGGACCACGACGGGCCCTGGCACGAGGTACGCCGCCTGCTGCGGGTCCACCGGTACGCGCGGGAGGCACTGGGCGAGGACGTGACCCGGCCGGCGGCCGCGGGCGATGCCCTGGACCGCCACCGTGACGCGGCCGAGGCGGCCACCGCCTCGGCGACGGCGGCCCGCACCCCGCGGATCGCCCCGGCCACGGCGTACGCCCTCGGCGTCCTGCACGCCGACCAGCGCCACGAGGTCGAAGCCGCGCGGCTGGATTTCCACCACATCTGGCTTCCCGAGCCCGCGGTCACGCCGCGATAACGTACGGATAACGGATGATGACGCCTGTGTGCGATCGGCCGGGGGCGCACCGGGTCGTCCGCCACGGTTCACCGCCCGTTCACTTGGCCCGGTCGGCTGCTTCACCTGTTCTGCCTAATTTCGGTGATGCACGGAGCGAGTCGCTAGCAGACGGAGCAGCTCAGCCGCGCACCACCGACGCAGTCCTCTTCGCACGCCGCCCCGACACAGAAAGCGGCCGGCGGCTTCTGGAAGGAACACCCGAAAAGTGAAGCTTCAGCGCAAGAACATGCTTCGTGCCTCCGCCCTCGGGGCGCTTGTCGTGTCCGGCGCCCTGGTCCTCACGGCGTGCGGCTCGGACGACAACACCAAGGGCGCCGACGGCTCGGCGAAGCCCTCCGCGGCTGCCGCGGGCGACATCAAGTGCGACGACGCCAAGGGCAAGCTCCTGGCGTCCGGCTCCTCCGCGCAGAAGAACGCGATCGAGCTGTGGATCAAGAACTACATGGCCGCCTGCTCCGGCGTCGAGGTCAACTACAAGTCCTCCTCCTCCGGTGAGGGCATCGTCGCCTTCAACCAGGGCACCGTCGGCTTCGCCGGCTCCGACTCGGCGCTGAAGCCGGAGCAGGTCGAGGAGTCGAAGAAGATCTGCACCGGTGGTCAGGGCATCGACCTCCCGATGGTCGGCGGCCCCGTCGCCCTCGGCTTCAACGTCGCCGGCGTGGAGAAGCTGAACCTCGACGCCGCCACGATCGCCAACATCTTCAACGACAAGATCAAGAAGTGGGACGACGAGGCGATCAAGAAGCTGAACCCCGGCGTCACGCTTCCCTCCACCGCCATCCAGGCCTTCCACCGCTCCGACGACTCGGGCACCACCGAGAACGTCACCAAGTACCTCAAGGCCGCCGCCCCCGACGCCTGGCCGCACGAGGCCGCGAAGAAGTGGGCCGCCCCCGGTGGCCAGGCCGCCTCCGGCTCCGCCGGTGTCGCCGCGCAGGTCAAGCAGGTCGACGGTGCGATCGGCTACTTCGAGCTCTCCTTCGCCAGCGCCCAGGGCATCAAGACCGTCGACCTGAACACGGGCGCCGCCGCCCCGGTCAAGGCCACCGGTGAGAACGCCTCCAAGGCCATCGCCGCCGCCAAGATCTCCGGCACCGGCTCCGACCTGGCCCTGAAGCTCGACTACACCACCAAGGCCGAGGGCGCCTACCCGCTCGTCCTGGTGACCTACGAGGTCGTCTGCGACAAGGGCAACAAGGCCGAGACCCTCCCGACCGTGAAGTCCTTCCTGAACTACGCCGCCTCGGACGCGGGCCAGAAGGTCCTCCTCGACAACGGCTACGCGCCGATCCCGGCCGAGATCAACGCCAAGGTTCGCGAAGTCATCAACACCCTCGGCTAAATCCTGACCCCCGAGGTGTCGGCCGCCCCCGTCCGGGCACCGACACCTCGGGGACCCTTCCCCTTCACCCGGGGGAATCCGGTGCACCGCCGCCAGGGGGCCTGCCCCCCACACAGACCGGAAAGACCATGGCTTCCACCACACCCACCCAGATAGACACGGCTCCGCCTGTCGCCAAGAGCGGAAGGTCCACCGGCCGCGCCGGTGACAAGATCTTCTCCGGGCTCTCCAAGGGATCCGGCATCCTGCTCCTGGTGATCATGGCGTCGATCGCCGCCTTCCTCACCTACCGCGCCACGATCGCCCTGTCGAAGAACGAGGGGAACTTCCTCACCACCTTCGACTGGAACGCGTCGGCCAACCCGCCCGTCTTCGGCATCGCCGTCCTGCTCTTCGGCACCGTCGTCAGCTCGATCATCGCGATGGCCATCGCGGTTCCGATCGCTGTCGGCATCGCCCTGTTCATCTCGCACTACGCGCCGCGCAAGCTGGCCGCGCCCCTCGCGTACGTGGTCGACCTGCTGGCCGCCGTGCCGTCGATCATCTACGGCATCTGGGGCGCGCTCTTCCTCGTCCCGCAGCTGAACGGCCTGAACCTCTGGCTGGACGAGTACCTCGGCTGGACGTACGTGTTCGAGAAGACCCAGGTCGGCGTCGCCCGTTCGCTCTTCACCGTCGGCATCCTGCTCGCGATCATGATCCTGCCGATCGTGACCAGCGTCAGCCGCGAGGTCTTCCTCCAGGTCCCGCGCATGAACGAGGAGGCCGCCCTGGCCCTCGGCGCGACCCGCTGGGAGGTCATCCGGATGTCGGTGCTGCCCTTCGGCCGCTCCGGTGTCATCTCCGCCTCGATGCTCGGTCTCGGCCGCGCGCTCGGCGAGACCATGGCCGTCGCGACCGTCCTCTCCCCGAGCTTCCTGATCTCCGGCCACATCCTGAACCCGGGTGGCGGTACCTTCGCGCAGAACATCGCCGCGAAGTTCGACGAGGCCAACGAGTTCGGCCGGGACGCGCTGATCGCCTCCGGTCTCGTCCTCTTCCTGCTCACCCTGCTGGTCAACGGTGCAGCTCGCCTGATCATCGCTCGCCGCAAGGACTTCTCGGGGGCGAACGCCTGATGAGCCACGCAATCCAGGACCAGCGGCCCACCCGGGCCCGTAAGTCCGCCGCCCCCGCCAGCCTCACCCGCGGCGGCCTGCCCCGCTGGGCGCCGGCCGCCGTCGCGGCCCTCGCGATCGCACTCGGCTGCGGCCTCGGCCTCGTCTTCGACCTGCACAGCAAGGTCCAGTGGGGACTCATCGCGGCCCTGCTGTTCATCGGCATCACGTACACCGCCAGCGCGATCGTCGAGAACCGCCGCCAGGCCAAGGACCGGGTCGCGACCTCCCTCGTGTGGGTCTGCTTCGTCCTCGCGGTCATCCCGCTGCTCTCGCTGATGTGGACCACGATCAGCCGCGGCCTGGAACTGCTGAGCGGCAACTTCCTCAGCCACTCCATGAACGGTGTGACCAGCTTCGACGAGGGCGGCGGCGTCTACCACGCCCTGCTCGGCACCATCGAGCAGGTCGCCCTCGCCACGCTGATCGCGGCCCCCATCGGCCTGCTGACCGCCGTCTACCTGGTCGAGTACGGCAAGGGCCGCCTCGCCCGGGCCGTCACCTTCTTCGTCGACGTGATGACCGGCATCCCCTCCATCGTCGCGGGTCTGTTCATCCTGACGACCTGGAACCTGATGCTCGGCTTCGGCCCGTCCGGCTTCGCCGGCGCGATGGCCCTGTCGATCCTGATGATGCCGGTCGTGGTCCGCTCCACCGAGGAGATGCTCAAGCTCGTCCCGAACGAGCTGCGCGAGGCCGCCCTCGCCCTCGGTGTGCCGAAGTGGCGCGTGATCCTCAAGGTCGTGCTCCCCACCGCCATCGGCGGTATCTCCACCGGTGTGATGCTGGCCGTCGCCCGCATCGCCGGCGAGACCGCACCGATCATGCTGCTGGTCTTCGGCACCCAGCTGATCAACGGCAACCCCTTCGAAGGCGCCCAGTCCTCGCTCCCCCTCTACATCTGGGAGCAGTACAAGGTCGGCAGTGAACCCTCCTACGACCGGGCATGGGCCGCAGCGCTCGTCCTGATCGCCTTCGTCATGATCCTCAATCTGGTGGCCCGCGGCATCGCCCGCTGGAAGGCCCCGAAGACCGGTCGCTGACGCGACTGTATGAAAGCGAAGTGACCCCTCATGGCGAAGCGAATCGACGTCTCCGGACTGTCCGCCTTCTACGGAACCCACAAGGCCATCGATGACATCTCGATGACCGTGGAGCCCCGCTCCGTGACGGCCTTCATCGGCCCCTCCGGCTGCGGCAAGTCCACCTTCCTGCGCACCCTCAACCGCATGCACGAGGTCACCCCCGGCGGCCGCGTCGAGGGCAAGGTCCTGCTGGACGACGAGAACCTGTACGGCGCCGGCGTCGACCCGGTCGCGGTCCGCCGCACCGTCGGCATGGTCTTCCAGCGCCCGAACCCCTTCCCCACCATGTCGATCTTCGACAACGTGGCGGCGGGCCTGCGACTGAACGGCAGCTTCAAGAAGTCCGAGCTCGCGGACATCGTCGAGAAGTCGCTCCAGGGCGCCAACCTCTGGAACGAGGTCAAGGACCGCCTGAACAAGCCCGGCTCCGGCCTCTCCGGCGGTCAGCAGCAGCGTCTGTGCATCGCCCGCGCCATCGCGGTCGAGCCCCAGGTCCTGCTGATGGACGAGCCCTGCTCGGCCCTCGACCCGATCTCCACGCTGGCGATCGAGGACCTGATCGGCGAGCTCAAGGAGCGCTTCACGATCGTCATCGTGACGCACAACATGCAGCAGGCGGCCCGCGTCTCGGACCGCACCGCCTTCTTCAACCTCTCGGCCGTCGGCCAGCCCGGCAAGCTCATCGAGCTCGACGACACGGACCGGATCTTCTCCAACCCGTCCGTCCAGGCGACCGAGGACTACATCTCGGGTCGCTTCGGCTAAACCCGGGACAGGCGTCCTGCGGTGCTGCATGGCGGTGCCACCGCAAGGCGAAAGAAAGAAAAAGGGCCGGCTCCCCCTGGGTGGGGGGAGCCGGCCCGCTTTCGTACCCCGCTGCGCCCGGCGGCGGGGCGGGGTCCCGCTAGCCGAAGGCCAGGTTCACGATCCAGAAGCTGAGCGCGGCGACCAGCGCCGCGGCCGGCATCGTGATGAACCAGCCCAGGATGATGTTCTTGGCGACGCCCCAGCGGACCGCGTTCACACGCTTGGTCGCGCCCACGCCCATGATCGCCGAAGTGATCACGTGGGTGGTGGAGATCGGCGCGTGGAAGAGGTACGCCGAGCCGAACATGATCGAGGCACCCGTGGTCTCGGCCGCGAAGCCCTGCGGCGGGTCCAGCTCGATGATCTTGCGGCCGAGCGTACGCATGATGCGCCAGCCACCCGCGTACGTACCCAGCGACAGCATCACGGCACACACGACCTTGACCCAGACCGGAATCGGCGCGTCGGCGCTCTGCACGTCGGCGATGACCAGCGCCATCACGACGATGCCCATCGTCTTCTGCGCGTCCTGGAGACCGTGACCCAGCGCCATGCCGGCCGCGGACACGGTCTGCGCGATACGGAAGCCGTGCTTGGCCTTGTGCGGGTTGGACCGGCGGAACATCCACAGGATGACCACCATGACCAGGTAACCGACGACCAGACCGACGACCGGCGAGACGAACATCGGGATGACGACCTTGTCGATCACACCCGACCAGATCACCCCGGTACCGCCCGCCAGCGCCGCGCCCACCATGCCGCCGAAGAGCGCGTGCGAGGAGGACGAGGGCAGGCCGAAGTACCAGGTGATCAGGTTCCAGACGATCGCGCCGACCAGCGCCGCGAAGAGGATCCACATGCCGGTGGGGCCCGTGGGCGTCTCGATCAGGCCCTCGCTGACCGTCTTGGCGACCCCGCTGCCCAGGAAGGCGCCGGCGAGGTTCATCACGGCGGCCATCGCGAGGGCCGCGCGCGGGGTCAGCGCCCGCGTCGAGACGGAGGTCGCGATCGCGTTCGCCGAGTCGTGGAAACCGTTCGTATATGTGAAGCCGAGCGCGACACCGATGGTCACGACCAGAGCAAAGGTGTCCACGAGGTTCAGGACTCCTTGACCGCGATGGTCTCCACCGTGTTCGCGACGTGCTCGAACGCGTCGGCCGCCTCTTCGAGCACGTCGACGATCTGCTTGAGCTTCAGCACCTCGATGGCGTCGTACTTGCCGTTGAAGAGCTGGGCGAGCAACTTGCGGTGGATCTGGTCGGCCTGGTTCTCAAGGCGGTTGACCTCGATCCAGTACTCGGTGAGGTTGTCCATCGTCCGCAGGTGCGGCATGGCCTCGGCGGTCAGCTCGGCCGCGCGCGCCAGGACCTCGATCTGCTGCTCCACACCCTTGGGAAGCTCCTCGACGTTGTAGAGGACGACGAGGTCGACGGCCTCCTCCATGAAGTCCATGATGTCGTCGAGCGACGAGGCCAGGTTGTAGATGTCCTCGCGGTCGAACGGCGTGATGAAGGAGGAGTTCAGCTGGTGGAAGATCGCGTGAGTGGCGTCGTCCCCCGCGTGCTCCGCTGCCCGCATCCGCTCCGCGATCTCGGCCCGGGCGGAGGAGTCCGCTCCGAGCAGTTCCATCAGGAGCTTGGAGCCCGTGACGATGTTGTCCGCGGATGCGGCGAACATGTCGTAGAAGCTCGTCTCCCTGGGGGTCAGACGAAATCGCACGTGAGGTCCTCGGGGTGCATTGGATTCGGTCAGGCTGATGCTAGGCGCATCCCCCGGCCACGGCTAACCGGCCGTTCCCCAGTGTCCTCCATCAGGCAGAGTGAGGACCACGGACCCCTGCCCTGTGCGGCGGGGCCCGGTATTCTATACCCACGAGGGGTATGCATCCCTCGTTCCGGACCACGGGAGGACGTATGACGACCATCGAGGCGGAGGGCTCCGCGGAGGGCTCCGGGACCGTCCACGGCTACCACCACCAGAAGGACGAGCACCTCAAGCGACTGCGCCGGATCGAGGGTCAGGTCCGCGGCCTCCAGCGGCTCGTCGACGAGGACGTCTACTGCATCGACATACTCACCCAAGTCTCCGCGAGCACGAAGGCACTGCAGTCCTTCGCCCTCCAGCTGCTGGAGGAACACCTGCGGCACTGCGTAGCCGACGCGGCGGTCAAGGGCGGCACGGAGATCGACGCCAAGGTCGAGGAAGCCACCAAGGCCATCGCCCGCCTCCTGCGCACGTAACCGCCCCGGCCGATCCCAGCCCCGCCGGCGTTCGAAGCGCGGGGTCCGGGGCGGAGCCCCGGCACCGGCGGGCAACGGCGAGCAGCAGCATGCCCTGCGCCACCCCGCCGGGAGGCGAGCGGCGAGCGGCTACTGCCCGAGCAGGACCTCGTCGATGCGGTCCAGGCTCAGCCGCTCCTCGACCGCCGCCGACGCGGCGATGATCAGCTCACCGCACAACTCGATCTCGGCGAGAGCCACGTGGTCCTGCACCGTCGTACCGCCTGCGGGAGTCACGCGTGTCACCTCAATCTGCCACCGGCCACCGGCCGTCTTCGGTCATACCGCACCGCACCACGCGCCGGCGCCCGACTTCTCAGCGTAGGGAGCCCGCGCCTCCCCCCGCATGACACGGATGGACCATTTCCGGATACCGGGCCATGGCCCGATCGCGCCGCCCCTCCCCCACCATCCCCACTAGTCGGCGATCTTCCCGGCGTAAATGTCCCCGCTTGCGGGCAATACGACGGTCACCGGCGTCCCGAACCCGTAGAGCAGCGTGGTCGACGACACATCGATCACGCCATTGTTGACGTACGTGAACCGGTGCCTGACCTTCCGCAGGCGCCCCTCCTCGTCCAGGTAGGCGTCGAACGGCACGGCGTCCTTGCTGAACCCTTTCGCCGCAGCCTCCAGCGCCCCCCGTACTCCCGGCGACGCGCTCGCCGCCGCCCGCCCGATGTCCGTGGTCCCCCGGTAGTGGCGCACCCTGGTGCCCGCCACCTCGGTCTCCCCCACGTACGTCACCTGCTGCACGCCCCGCAGCAACTCGGCCGCGACCACCGGATCGGTGGCCCCGCCCGTGACGAGGTTCCCGTCGCTGAGGGTCGTCGTGTCGACCCGGACCCACTTGTCGTCCGGGACGCCCGCGCCGCGGTTCTTCATGTACAACGCGCCCGGCACGAGCAGCTCGGTGATGGGCCGGTGCTCGGCCTTGCCCTTCACATCGGCCGGGAGCATCACCAGGAGCTGCCCCATCCGGTTCTTGAAGTCCACCCCGCCCTCGCCGCGGATCGTGACCCGGGTCCCGCCCGTGGCCATCTCCATGGCCGTACGGGCCCGGGCGCTGCCGGCCCTCGCCAGTGCGTCGGCGGCCCCGCGGACCACCGCCGCCGCGTCTGCCGCCGCATCCGCCGCCGGGGGCCGGTCGTCGTTCCCGCCGCCCGCGCACCCGCTCATCGCCGTGACCGCCAGGGCGACGCCGGCGGCGAGCACCGCCTCACCCGCACGCCCGCGTCGACGCCTGTGCTGGTGAACCACCATCGCCTGCCAACCCCCAACGCATGACCGCTGCTTGCCCGAGGCCCCCACCCGCTCCGCTTAACGAGGTCCGGGGTTTCCCGTCACGGGGACGCGCCCTCCCCGCCCGGCGCCCGCCCCGGTACCGTGGAGATGTGGAACCGCACACCGACGCGACACCGGTCCGTCCGCTTGACTCCCTGCCGCTCCCGCGGCCGCACACGCAGCCGGAACCACCGACCGGGCACACCACATCCACCGCCGACCGCGGATCGTTCTGTCTCGCCGTCTGCACCTGCGGCTGGAGCGGTCCGGCCCGCCGCTCGCGCGACCTGGCCCGCAAGGACGCCGCCCGCCACCCGGCGCCGTAGGGGACGGGCCGTGTCTTCCTAGGCCGTTCGGACCGCCCGGCTGGCAGGGGTCCGCCGCAGCCGCTGCCCTGGACTCATGCCAGGATCCGCAGCCCGCCTCGCGGCCCTCCTCTGGGCCCTGCTCATCGCGCTCACCCCGGCCGCCGCGGCCTGGGCCCGACCCCTGGGCTCGGCGGACAGCCCGGCCGACGTGGCCCTGGCCGTCGGACTCACCTCCGCCGCGGCCGTGGCCACCGGCTGGTGGCTGCGCGCCCGGTACCGCCGCGACGCCGACGGCGGCGATCCATGACGCCCCGACCCCGACCCCGACTTCGGCCTCGGCTCCGGCCACGGCCCGCGCAGCGGCCGCGGTCCCGGCCGACGGCGGTCCGGATGTGCTTCGGGGCGGCGGTGCTGTGCCTGCTGGCGGCCGTGCTGCTCGCCGTGTGGAACTCGTACGCGCAGACCTGAACCCGGCCCGCCGCCTTCACATCAGGCGGCGAGGTCGCTCTCGTGCGTACGCTGCCCCGCGGGCGGGGTCTGCGCCTGCGGCAGATCGACCGGCCGGGGCAGCGCGCGGCCCTTGGCGCGTACGAGCCGGCCGGCGCGCCGGGACCGGGCCACCGCCCGCACCGCCGGGTTCAACGCCGCCATCGCGAGCGGCGCGAGCAGCAGCACCACGGCGGTGCCGAGCGCGAAGGCCCCGATGACGTCGGTCGGGTAGTGGAGGCCCATGTAGACGCGGCAGAGGCCTTCGGCGAAGGCCAGCCCGATCCCCAGGAGGCCGAACTTCCGGTTGGCCACGAACAGGCCTACGCCCAGGGCCATCGCGAGGGTGGTGTGGCCGCTGACGAAGGAGAACTCGGTGTGCCCGAGCCCCGAGCCGAAGCCGGGATCGAGCACCTGGAGGCCCTCGTGCTGCATGAACGGCCTCGGCCGGCCCACGAACTCACGCAGCGGCACATTCACGAGCAGCGCCAGCCCGGCGGCCAGCGGGGCCCAGACGAGCGCGGCGAAGGACTCGACGGCGACGGCCTCGTCCTGCCGGCGGGCACCGTGCCAGCACCACAGGACCAGGAGCACCAGGGCGAGCAGGATCCCGTACTCCCCGACCAGGCTCACGACCCGGTCCAGCCACGCCGGAGCCTGCCGGGCGGCTCCGTTGATCTCGTACAGCAGGCTGACATCCACGTTCGGCCCACCTGTTGTGAGTCCAGCCATGGTGATGCGGCCCCTTGCCTTGCCGTGGTCCCCTGCGGACGCACCCCTGTGTGCGCCCCTTCGCCCCCGCTTGATCAACCCCCGCGTTCATGGAACGCCCGTTCTGGCTCCTACGTTCCATTCTCCACGCAATGATCACTCCAACGTTATCGAAGAGTGACTCATCGTCGCAGCTCAGGGCCTTTGCATTACGGTGAGTTACTACGAGGCCCGACCAGCGGCGGGGCGCTCCGGAAGGGCCTCCGCACCATCCTTGGTCACACGCGTCGCGCCGAAGTAGTCGGGGGTGTCGATCTTGTCGAACCGGATGACGGCACCGGTATAAGGGGCGTTGATCATGTACCCGCCGCCCACGTACAGCCCGACGTGCCGGATCTCCCGGGAGTTCGTCAGATCGTCGGAGAAGAAGACGAGATCACCGGGCAGGAGTTGATCGCGGGAGGGGTGCGGGCCGGCGTTGTACTGGTCGTTGGCCACCCGCGGCAACTCGATCCCCACGGTCTCGTACGCGGCCTTGGTCAAGCCGGAACAGTCGAACCGCCCGTCCTGGTCGGGCGTCCCGTTCCCACCCCACAGATACGGCGTCCCGAGCTGCTTCTGCGCGAAGTAGATGGCCCCTGCGGCCTGTTGCGAGGGCGCCACCCGCCCGACGGGCCGCTCGAAACTCTTGGCCAGGGTGGCGATGGCCTTCACGTACCCCTGGGTCTCCTTGTACGGAGGCACCCCGCCGTACTTGATGACCGCATAGGCCCCCGCGTTGTAGGCCGCGAGCATGTTGGACGCGTCGTCCCCCGGCACGCTCGCCACGTCCTTGGCCAGCTGGCAGTCGTAGGAGGCCGCCGAGGGAATCGCGTCGTTCGGGTCCCAGATGTCCCGGTCCCCGTCCCCGTCCCCGTCAATGCCGTGGCCCGCCCAAGTTCCCGGAATGAACTGCGCGATGCCGCGCGCGTCCGCCGGACTCACGGCGCTCGGGTTCCAGCCGCTCTCGGAGTACAGCTGGGCAGCGAGCAGGGCCGGATTGATGGCCGGGCAGAGGTTGCCCCACTTCTCAACCAGCGCCTGGTACTTCGCGGGGACGGCGCCCTTCGCCAACCCCACCGCACGACCACCCGCGCCGGACCCCACGAGTCCCGCCGCCGCCGAGTACGTCCCCACGACGAGGAGCGCCACGAACGTCAGACACAGCCCGAACCCGATCCCGCCGACCATCCAGAATCTGCGCACCCGTCAACCCTCCCCCATCCCTGTCACTTCAACGTGCGAATCGGCCGTGTCGCATGTCCTACTACCCCACTCGGAAGCCGGAACAGGCGATGCTCGCGTACTTCGTAGGATCATCCTCGACGTGGTAGAAGACGACCGTCCAGTCCCCGGGGTCGGCGGACAGGGGCACAGCGGGCCACGTCCTGCCCGCGGCGTGCATCGTGAAGTCGTCCGGGTAGGTGAGCGTCACGTCGCCACCCGACTTCCAGTGCGTATAGATGTCGACGGGCTTGCTCGTATAGCCGACGGCCCGGTTGTCCATGGGAAAGGGCTTGCCCGTGGACGGCTCGATGTCGTGGGGGGACTTGACCGCCACGGAGACGTAGTACGGATCCGGCGCGGACTGAGCCATCTCCGCGTACTTGATCCGCATCTTGACGGACGCTGACCTGCCCGGCTTCCCATTGACGCTGGTGGTCGACACGGCCGACTGGAAGCCCGCACCAGGAGACTTCTCTTCGGCGGGCTGGTTGCACTGACCCACCCCCTGCACGGCCAGGTCCAGGTCGGGGGAGCCCGTCCACACATAGCGCGAGATCTGGTTGTTGTCGATGTACTCGGCCGGTGGCTTGGCAGCACCCTTGGAGCCGGTTGCCTCGGGGGCCCGCCCGCCCTGCGCCGCAGGAGGGGTACTCGCGGCACCACCCTTGTCGGCCCCGCCCCGCGCCGCGCCCCCGCTGCTGCCGCCGTTTCCGCTGCCGTCGAACGGGAGCAGCTTCCACGCCGTCAGGGAGAGCGCCGCCGCCACGGCCACCACCGCACCGACCCGGGCCCCGCGTCGCAGCCGCGCTCCCCGGGCGGCCTGCGGAGCCTGCTCGGGAGCCGTCGGGACGTACGGGTAGCCGGGGCCCTCGGTGCGCATCTCGTGCACCGGAACCGGGTCGCCGAGCACGCCCAGTGCCGAATACACCGGATCGTCGATCAGCGCGTCCCGCACCCCGCAGCGCCGGATGACCTCGGCCGGATCCGGCCGCACCGCCGGATCCTTCGCCACGCACGACTCGATCAGCCCCGCCAGCCCCGGCTCCACCCCGGCCACGTCGATCGGCTCGTGCACCGCCCGGTAGCTCACCGTCGCCGCCACGCCCGTCCCGAACGGCGGCCGCCCCGTCGCCGCGTACGCCAGCGTCGCGCCCAGCGCGAAGACGTCCGCCGCGGCCCCGGCCTCCGCGCCCAGCAGCACCTCCGGCGCCGTGTACCCCGGCGTCCCCGGAGCCTGCCCGTCCTGCGTGAGGGCCGTCTCGCCCACGCCCCGCGCGATGCCGAAGTCGATGAGCTGCGGCCCCTGCGCGCCCAGGATGACGTTCTGCGGCTTGAGGTCCCGGTGCGTCACCCCGTACGCGTGCACGCTCGCCAGCCCCTCCGCGAGGGCCGCGAACAGCCGCCGGCAGGTGTCCACCGGCAAACCACCGCGCTCCGCCACCGCATGACCGAGCGTCGGCCCCGCCACGTACTCGGTCGCCAGCCAGTACGGCGCCGCTGCCAGCGAGGCGTCGATCAGGTTCGCCGTGTACGCCGACCGCACCGCACGCACCGTCTCGGCCTCACGCCGGAACCGGGCCAGCGCCTCCGGATGCCCGGTGATCTCGTCGCGGATCACCTTCACGGCGACCAGGCGCCCACCGGGCGACCGCCCGAGATACACCTGTCCCATCCCCCCGGCGCCGAGCCGGGCCAACAGCGCATGCGCCCCGATCTGCGCGGGGTCGACGTCTCTCAGGGCCTCCACCGGCACGAGCCTGCCACACCGACTCCCGTGCCACGGAGGCGGGTTGAGATGCGGCCGGCCGGCAGGACACTCCTAGGAGCGCGGCGCCACGTACAGACTCTGCGCGCTCCGCCCGATGGGCCCCTTCTCGTCGTGCAGCAGCGCGTCCGCCAGCCCGATCCCGGCGGCGTCCACACTCGTACGGGCCTCCACGCACGCCCACTCGCCCACCGGGTGGCGGTGGAGGTGCACGGTCAGGTCACCGTTGATGAAGACGTACCGGCCGAAGTCCATCACCGAACTGATCCCGTTGCCCGAGTCTGCGGCGATCAGCACCCGGTCCAGCGGCCTGGTCTCC
Organism: Streptomyces avidinii; assembly: GCF_045161815.1. Lineage (NCBI taxonomy): Bacteria > Bacillati > Actinomycetota > Actinomycetes > Kitasatosporales > Streptomycetaceae > Streptomyces > Streptomyces avidinii. The sequence goes on along the minus strand of NZ_CP108863.1, from coordinate 4,815,574 downwards.
TCCCCGGCGACGAGCGGCACCCTCATCCGCATCCAGCAGGTGCCGGGGCCCAGTTCGACGAAGGCGCCCTCGGTGAACCGGGTCTCCATGGCCGAGTGGTAGCCGGTCTCCCACGGCACGGGGAAGAACGGCGTCACCTCCACCTCCCCGGGCGGCGGCAGCTGCGGTCCCGGGACCACGGCGGGCACGGCCTCCTCGGCGACCCGGATCCGCAGGGCCCGCGCGAGCATCACGGGCGCACCGCCCGCCGGGGCGAGGGCGGCCTCGACCACCTCGGTACCGCGCCCGGCCCGCAGTACGGCGGTGGTGATCTCCAGCTCGCCGATCGGGACCGGGCGCAGGATCTCGTACGTGATCCGTGCGATCCGCATGTCCGTCCGCGCACCCGCCCGATCCTCGACGGCCCGCCCGAGCAGCGCGGCCGGCGGCCCGGCATGCTGCGAGCCCGGGTCCCACGGCCCCCGCGTGTACTCGGTGGCCAGGAACCGCCCGGCGTCGATCCGCTCGAAGAACCCCTCGTACCCTTCGCCAGCACCCATACCGCTCACGCTACCGACAGGTAACCGCGGCCACCACCCCCTGACCACGCACTCAACGGGCGAACCCCAGCCCCACCCCCAGCCCCACCAGCACCGACCCGATGGCCCGGTTCAGCGCCTTCTGCGCCTTCAGCATCCGGTCGCGCAGCCGGGAGACGGAGAAGAACAGCGCGACCGCCCCGAACCAGCCCAGGTGCGCCGCCGACATGAACAGCCCGTAGCCCGCCTGCTGCCACACCGGGGTCTCCGGGTTCACCACCTGCGTGAAGGTCGACACCACGAACAGCGTCGTCTTCGGATTGAGCACATTGGTCAGGAACCCCGACCGCATCGCCCCCAGCCGGGTCAGCTGCGGCTTCGACTCCAGGTCGACGGTCACCTCCGCCCGCGCCCGGAAGGTCCGTATCCCGATCCACACCAGATACGCCGCACCCGCCAGCTTGATCACGGTGAACAGGGTGGTGGAGGACGCGATCAGCAGACCGACGCCGAGCATCGTGTAGGAGACGTGGACCAGCACGCCGGCCGCGACCCCGGCGGCGGCGAACAGCCCGGTGGGGCGCCCGTAGAGATAGCTGTTGCGGACCACCATGGCGAAGTCGGCACCGGGACTGATCACGGCGAGGAGAGTAATAACAGCGACTGCGATCACTTCTGTCATACGGGGATGCTCACCGCCGCCGCCCCCTGGATCAAGACCCCCGTGGATCAAGTCCCCGGGGACCCGACGCGACGGGGGACAATGGACAACGTGCCGAACCACCCCGCCGCCGCCCTCCCCCCGCTCCCCGTCCTGCAGGCCGACTGCGCGAACTGCTTCGCGCTCTGCTGCGTGGCGCTGCCCTTCGCCAAGTCCAGCGACTTCGCCGTGAACAAGCCCGCCGGAACCCCCTGCAAGAACCTCCGGCAGGACTTCCGCTGCGGCATCCACACCCGGCTGCGCGACAAGGGCTTCCAGGGCTGCACGGTCTTCGACTGCTTCGGCGCGGGCCAGCAGGCCTCCCAGGTCACCTTCGGAGGCCGCGACTGGCGCACGCACCCGGGCACGGCCGCCCAGATGTTCGAGGTCTTCCCGGTGCTGCGGCAGCTGCACGAGCTGCTCTTCTACGTCAGCGAGGCCCTGACCCTCCCGGCCGCCGCCCCGGTCCACGCCGAGCTGCGGCGGGCCCTGACGGAGACCGAGGAACGGACCCGCGCCGACGCGCAGGCCCTGGCCGACCTGGACATCGGCCCCCTCCGCCAGCAGATCGACACGCTGCTCCTGAAGACCAGCGAACTCGTACGGGCGAAGGTGCCGGGCCGCAAGAAGAACCACCGCGGCGCCGACCTGATCGGCGCGCGCCTGTCGGGGGCCGACCTCCGCGGCGCGAACCTCCGCGGCGCCTACCTGATCGCCGCCGACCTCACCCGCGCCGACCTGCGCACGGCGGACCTGATCGGCGCGGACCTCCGCGACACCGACCTCCGCGGAGCGGACCTCCGCGACGCCATCTTCCTCACCCAACCCCAGCTGAACGCGGCCCAGGGCGACCCCACCACCCAATTCCCCCCCACCCTCACCCGCCCCACCCACTGGACCTGACCCGACTCCCCCTCGTTCCCCCAGCGCCGCCGACGCTTGAGGCCGCGGGGTCCGGGGCCGAGCCCCGCTCTTTCAGCCCCACCGACGTTCGAGGCGGCCTCCCGACCCCATGGGCGTTCGAGGCGGCCTCCCCAGCCCTGGCGACGCTCGAGGCGCTACCCCCAGCGCCGCCGGCGCTTGAGGCCGCGGGGTCCGGGGCCGAGCCCCGCTCTTTCAGCCCCGCCGGCGTTTGAGGCGCGGGGTCCGGGGCGGAGCCCCGGCAACGGCCCCGCACCCGCCCCACCCACCGGCCCACCCACCCGGGCGGCGACGGCCCTCACACCCGCGCCAAAAACCCCCGCACGGCAGCGAAGTACCCCTCCGGGTCCCCGACCCGCACCGCATGCCCCGCCGGCAATTCGACCAACCGCACCCCCGCCCTCCGCACCGTCATCTCCCGCGCATGCTCCGCCGACAGCACCCCGCTCCGATCCCCCCGCACCAGCAGCGTCGGCTGCCGCACCCGCAGCCAGTCCCCCCAGTGGTCCCCGTTCAGCCCGCGCTGGGACTCCACCATGTCCTCCACCTCGAACGCGGTCCCCCACCCGTCCGGGTACTCCCGCAGGGACCCCTCCAGGTGCGGCGCGGCACTGCCCACCCCCGCCAGGAACTCCTCCCGCGTCGCGGCCCTCCTCGGCCACTCCCGTGCGAACGACACGTCGCCGTCGACCACCGCCCCGATGTCCTCGACCACCACCGCCCGCACCAGATCCGGCCGCCGCGCCGCGAGCTGGTAAGCATTCACCCCGCCCAGCGAATGCCCCAGTACCACCGCCGGCCCCAGCCCCAGCTGCTCCAGCAGGGCCGCCGCATCCGCCACGTACCCCTCCCGCGAGTACTCCCCCGCACGGTCCGATTCCCCGTGCCCCCGCTGGTCCAGGGCGATCACCCGCCACGCCGGACCCACCTCCCGGGCCAGCCGCCCGAAGGCCGTCGTCCCCGACCCGAAGTGCCCGTGCAGCGCCAGCAGCGGAGCCCCCGGCCCACCGAAGTCCGTATGGGCGAGCCGCCGCCCGTCCTGCGTCAGCATCACCCCCGGCAACGGCCCCAGCTTGTCGATGACCCGCTGCCGCAGCAGCTGGTACTCCTCCCACCGCCTCCGCAGCCGCCCACCCGGCCGCTTCACGACCCGCCCCGGCGTAACCGTCTCTCCCCGCCGGAACTGTTCCCTCGTCAGATCGATCCGGATGCCGCCGGGCAGCAGGTTCCACCAGTGGTAGCCCTCCTGCCGGCCGTCGTGGAAGACCTCGCCCAGCACCAGGTCCCCACCCACGAGGTCCTGCACCACGAGAGCGGTGATGTCACAGTGCCCCCAGCCGGGATTCTCCGGAGTCCAGGGGATCTTCGTGATGTCGGAGGGCTCGCAGGTCTCGGCCGACCACCCCGCCCGGATGGCCGCCTCGAGGTCCGCGAGAGTCCATACAGTCGTCATGGTCCCCAGCGTGCCGCACCCCACTGACAACGCCGTCGCCCGCGCCACCGCGCACCCACAAGACGACAATCATTGCCCGGCGTCACCCCCCGTGATACACAGAGTGACCGGAAGTTCTCGCGCGTACACCCCGCCCCTGCCCAGGTCAGAGCGCGGAATCGGAGCGCGGGCCGCGAGATCGGGTAAAGAGAGCCGTCAAGTCGACGACGGCGGCGGTTTCATCAGCGAAGATAGTGCGTAACCCCTGCCGTCGGGCAAGGGCCTTCCGGAACTACCCATACAGGGGCGGTGAGTTACATGATCCTGGCAGCCGAAAAGGGCGACATCACCACCATCATCGGCGGAATCGCCCCGAACTGGGGGCCTTTCGGCAGTCTCGGCAACGAAGCGAAGGTCATGATCGAGGTGGTCATGGCCGTGGCGATCCTGCTCTGCCTGGGCATCGCCATCTGGGGGGCGGCCAAACAGCGCATCGGCGCGACCGCCCTGCGCGACACGTTCAGCGCCGAACAGGGCAAGGGCCTGATCGTGGCCGGCCTCACCGGAGTCTTCATCATCGGCTCCCTCGGGACGCTGTTCACGATCGTCTACGGGATGGCCGTCTAGCCGGGTCGCGCGCCGGAACCCGTAGCTGATGACGCATCACCACACCACATCCACGCGGGAACCAGCGCTACCGTCGTACGACGCGGAGGGGGCGAACAGGGAATGAGCAACGACGACCAGTACGGCGGCGCCGGCGGCTACGGCGAGGTCGGCGGCACCGGCCAGACCCGCACCCGCCTCCCGGACTCCCCGGCCGACCCCTACGGCCCCACCCGCCGCACCCCACGCACCTCCCGCAGCCTGATCACGGTGGTCGGCGTGGTGGTCCTCCTGATCGCGGCCATCGCCTTCGCCAACTCGGGCCCGGACACCCCCTCGGACCCCGCCTCGGACAAACCCCCGGCCACCTCCTCCACGGCCGCCACGGGCACGGACCCGGTCACGGGCAAATCCGCAGGCATCCCCAAGGGCTTCGCCCACGACGAACAGGGCGCGCAGTCGGCCGCCGCCAACTTCGCGGTGGCGCTGGGCTCTGACGGCATGTTCAACACCAGCCGAAGAGGCCCCATCGTCCAGGCGGTGTACGCACCGGACGTCGCCGCCGCGCGGCAGAGCGACCTGGACCGCGCCTACACCGATCCGCAGTTCCTGGCGCGCATCGGGCTCGACGCCGCCGGAAAGGCCCCCAAGGGTCTGACCTTCATCTCCCGCACGAACCCCGTGGGGACCAAGGTCGAAAAGTACAGCGCGGACACCGCGACCGTGTCGGTCTGGTACTCGACCCTCTTCGGCCTCGCCGGCGAAGGCTCGAAGAGCCCAGTCACGGAAAGCTGGTACACGAACACGTTCGAGCTGCGCTGGATCGACAACGACTGGCGCATCGCCGACTTCACCCAGAAGGACGGGCCGGCCCCCGTGGGCCAGGACCAGCGGGCTGCCACCGCCGAGGAGATGGCCGCTGCCGTATCGCAGTTCGGGGGGCTCACCTATGCACGCTAGCCGTCGCGGCTTGTCCTTCGCGGCCGTCCTGGCCGCAGTACAGGCGACCGCGGTCCTGCTGTCCACGCGCGCGGTGGCCGCGCCCACGCCTGCACCGACCCCTGAGGCGACCAACAATCCCTGCGACCTGATCCGAGGTCCGGCCAAGGAATACTGCGAGCGCGGCAACGGCGGCGGAACCGGCGGAGCCCCCGGCCTCGCGCCCAGCGACCCGGCCGACGCCCTCAACCCCCTCGCCTCCCTGGCCCGCGGCTGCGCAGACGCCGCAGCCTGGATCGTCACCAAGCTCAGCGAAGCGGTCAAGGGCTCGGCCGAGGTCGACTTCACCAACCCCGCCTTCCTCAAGCAGTACGCCGTCGTCTTCGCCGCCTCCACCATCCTCACCCTCGTCCTCTGGCTCTTCGCCGTCGCCAAGCGAGCCGTCCGCGGCGTCCCCCTCACCACCGCCATGTCCGAAGCCATCGGCTTCCTCTGGCTCACCGTCCTCGCCTCCGCCTTCACCCCCCTCATCCTCTACACCGTCGTCTCCGCCACCGACGGCGTCACCGAGGTCATCGCCTCCGCCGCCGGCGGCCAGACCGACGTCTTCTTCGGCTCCTTCTCCGAAGCCCTCAAGAAGGGCGACGACATCGGCGGCGGCCCGATCATGCTGATCGTCGTCGCACTCGTCACCGTCCTCGCCGCCGGCGTGCTCTACCTGGAGCTGTTCATCCGGGCCGCCCTCCTCTACGTCGGCGCCCTCCTCGGCGTCGTCGTCTACTCCGGGCTCGTCGACCGCAACCTCTGGGGCCACGTCCGCCGCTGGGCCGGCATCATGATCGCCGTCATCCTCGTGAAGCCGGTCATCGTCATCGTCCTCGGCCTCGCCGGCGCCCTGACCGGCGAGAAGGGCCCCAACGCCTTCTCCGCCGTCGTCACCGGCCTCGCGATCATCCTCCTGGCGATCTTCGCCTCCGCGATGATCTACCGCTTCGTCCCCGGCTTCGGCGACGAGATCGCCTCCGCCCGCGCGGGCCGCAGCAAGGCCACCGACGGCGCCCAGGCGGCCGCCGTCATCAGCTCCCCGGCCTCCCTCGTCTCACAGGGCATCAAGACCCACAGCAGCCGCGGCGCCCACCGCGGAGGCGACGGCGGCGGCGGCAACAGCGCGCCCCGCCCCGCCAACCCCCTCTCCGGAGGCGTGGCCGCCCACAGCAGCCGACCCACCTCCGGCGGCGGGGCCGGCGGCGGATCTGTCCCCTCCGCCGCACCCCCGCCCCGCACGAGCTCGAGCACGAGGAACACAGGAGGTGACGGGCGTTGACGACCCAGTCCCACCAGATGCACCCGGTCGCGCCCCGCCGCACGTATCTCATCGGCCGCGCCCGGCCGAACGCGATCGTCGGCAAGAACCGCGAGACCGGCGAGATCTCCCTGATCATCGCCGGGGCGTTCTTCGGCATGATGAGCGGACTGCTCGTCCCGGACCTCACCCTGCGCATCGTCAGCCTCGCAGGCTTCCCCATGCTCGCGCTCGCCGCCGTGTACGTCCCGTACAAGGGCCGCACCTTCTACCGCTGGTTCGAGATCAGCCGCAGCTACAAGAGGACCCTGCGCCGCGGTACGACGTACCGCTCCGGCGCCATGGAAGCCGGCATCCGCGGCTCCGACGGCCGCGAGGTCGAGGTCGGCCCGCCCCCCGGCATCGGCCGCATCAACTGGCTCGCCGCCCCCTTCGGCCCCGACGAGATCGCCGTCCTCCTGCACGCCGACCGCCGCACCGTCACCGCCGCCATCGAGATCGAGGGCCCCGGCGTCGGCCTGCGCGACAGCGAGGACCAGGAGGCCCTCGTCGACCGCTTCGGCACGCTCCTCAAGCACGTGGCCAACGGCGACGGCTTCGTCACCCGCCTCCAAATGCTCGCCCGCACCCTCCCCGCCGACCCCGACGCGCACGCCAAGGACGTGGCCCAGCGAGGCGACACCCAGTCCCCCGGCTGGCTCCGCGACTCCTACGACCAGCTCCAGTCGATGGTGTCCACCTCCTCCGAGCAGCACCGCGCGTACCTCGTCGCCTGCATGCACTACACGCGCGAACTCGCCGCCGAGGCCAACGCCATCGCCCGCGCCGGCACCCCCCACAAGGGCCGCAAGCTCGACCGCGACGCCGGCCTCGCCATCGTCATGGCCCGCGAACTCACCGACATCTGCGCCCGCCTCGCCGAGGCCGACATCCGCGTCCGCCAGCCGCTCGGCCAGGGCCGCCTCTCCTCCCTCGTGCACTCCATGTACGACCCGGACCACCCCATCGACCACATCCAGGCCATGACCAAGCGCAACGCCTGGCCGGCCGAGCTCGACGCGGTGGAGCCCACCTTCCTCCAGGCCAAGACCCGCGAGTCCTCCACCCGCGCCCCCTGGTGCCACGCCACCGCCTGGGTCAAGGAGTGGCCGATGACGCCGGTCGGCGTCAACTTCCTCGCGCCGCTGCTCGTCCACACCCCCGACGTGATCCGTACGGTCGCCGTCACCATGGACCTGGAGCCCACCGAGGTGGCCATCGAGCGCATGCTCACCGAGAAGACCAACGACGAGGCGGACGCCTCCCGCGCCGCCAAGATGAACCGGACCGTCGACCCGCGCGACATCGCCGCCCACGGCCGACTCGACCAAAGAGGTGAAGATCTCGCCAGCGGTGCGGCGGGAGTCAACCTCGTCGGGTACATCACGGTGTCCTCGCGTTCGCCGGAGGCACTCGCCCGCGACAAGCGGACGATCCGCGCTTCCGCCGGCAAGTCCTACCTGAAGCTGGAATGGTGCGACCGCGAGCACCACCGCGCCTTCGTCAACACCTTGCCGTTCGCCACCGGCATCCGACGCTAGCTGGAGGGAAGTGCCGCCCATGCGAGATCCCATGTCCGCCCTGACGGACGCCTTCACCAGCTTCCTCTTCGGCAAAGTCGAAACCACGCGCCTGCCCGTCCGCACCTCCACCGGGCAGGCGCAAGCCGTCTACCTGCCCACCGCCGCCCCCGGACTCGGCGACTCCGGCGTCATCATCGGCCGCGAGGTCTACAGCGGCAAGGGCTACATCTACGACCCCTTCCAGCTGTACGGACAGCAGCTCCCGGCCCCCCACTGGCTGGTCCTCGGCGAATCCGGAAACGGCAAGTCCGCCCTGGAGAAGACCTACGTACTGCGCCAGCTCCGCTTCAAGGACCGCCAGGTCGTCGTTCTCGACGCCCAGGGCGAGGACGGCGTCGGCGAGTGGAACCTGATCGCCCAGCAGCTGGGAATAACCCCCATCCGCCTGGACCCCATCGCCGCCAATGACGACGGGATCCGCCTCAACCCGCTCGACCCGGCCATCACCGCGACCGGACAGCTCGCCCTGCTCCGGACCATCATCGAGGTGGCCATGGGCCACGGCCTCGACGAGCGCGCCGGCTTCGCCCTGAAGGTCGCGCACGCCTACGTCGTCGACACCATCCGCGACCGCCAGCCCGTCCTCACCGACATCGTCGAGCAACTGCGTCACCCCGAAGCCGAATCCGCCCTCGCCATGAACGTCGACATAGACGATGTCCGGGCCTGGGGTCTCGACGTCGCGCTCGTCATCGACCGCCTCGTCGACGGCGACCTGCGCGGCATGTTCGACGGCCCGACCACCGTCGGCATCGACCTCGACGCCCCGCTGATCGTCTTCGACCTCTCCCACATCGACCGCAACTCCATCGCGATGCCGATCCTCATGGCGATCGTCGGCGTCTGGCTGGAGCACACCTGGATCCGGCCCGACCGCAAGAAGCGCATCTTCCTCGTCGAAGAGGCCTGGCACATCATCAACAGCCCCTTCGTGGCCCAGCTGTTCCAGCGCCTGCTGAAGTTCGGCCGCCGCCTCGGCCTGTCCTTCGTCGCCGTCGTCCACCACCTCTCCGACGTCGTCGACGGCGCCGCCGCACGCGAGGCCGCGGCCATCCTCAAGATGGCCTCGACCAGAACCATCTACGCCCAGAAGGCGGACGAGGCCCGAGCCACGGGCCGGGTCCTCGGCCTGCCCCGCTGGGCGGTGGAAATCATCCCGACCCTCACCCCCGGCATCGCGGTCTGGGACGTCAACGGCAACGTCCAGGTGGTCAAACACCTGATCACCGAAGCCGAACGCCCCCTCGTCTTCACCGACCGCGCCATGACCGAGTCCTCCGCCCCCACCCGCCTCCCCGCCGACATGCTCGCCGCCGAACTGGAGGCGGAGGAACGGGCCCTGTCCATCGAACGCCGCCGCGGCGGCCCGGGATCCGCGACCACGGTGGCCTGACCATGCACGACGCACGACGTACGGAGACCCCCGCACGCGGCGGCGGCATCCCGGACGGCCTGCTGGTCGGCCTCCTGGCCTTCCTCCTCGGCCTGGCCGTCCTGGTCTGGTCGGCCACCGGCCTGGCCGCCGTCGCCGCCAAGGGCGCCTGGCCCGACACGGTCACCTTCACCCGGACCCCGGAGGCCGTCCGCGCCCTGATAGCGCAGCCGCACGACATCCCGGGCGCCTGGCCGGACACCGACCCGGCGGCCCTGTCGGGCTGGGGCCTGTTCTGGGGCCTGTTCGTCAGCCAGCTCCTGGTGCTGTTCGTCCTCACCGTCTTCGCCATCGGCGTGATCGCCCGCACGAAATCCCGCCGCGCGCTGACCAAACACCTCGCGGAGGCCGAAGCGGCAGCCCCGGCCGCTCACTCGGCCTCGCCGGCGTTCGAGGCGCGGGTCGCCGGGGGCAGCGCCCCCGGCGACCCGCCCACACCGGTGGCCACCGCACCGACGACCACCGCACCGTCCGACGAGGCCTACCGCTACGGCTCCGGCTACGCCCCCCAACCGGCGGCCGCCACACCGCAACCCACAGCCCACGGGGTCACCTTCGCCGGCCCCGACGACCGCCTCCGCGCCGCCGCCCACCGCATCGGGGAGACCGAGGGCGCCGCCCTCATCGTGACCTCCTCCCCCACCCTCTGGGCCGAGACCAAGGACGCACGCGCCAAACTAGGCCCGGTCCTCCTCTACGACCCTTCGCACCTGTGCGACACCCCGGCCCGCATGCACTGGAACCCGGCCGAGGGCTGCGCCGACCGCGAGACCGCAGCCGCCCGCGCCATCGCCCTGCTGGCTCCCGTACGGCCGCAGGCCCGTATGGACGCCGCCGTCGCCGACACCGCCGAAACCCTCCTGCGCAGCTGGCTCCAGGCCGCCGCCCTGGACGACCGCCCGTTCAAGCTGCTCCACCGCTGGGCCCAGGGCAACAGCGCCCAGGACCCGGTCCGCATCCTGCGCACCCACCCCCAGGCCGCCCCCGGCGCCGCCGGCGAGCTGGAGAGCGCACTCACCGCCCACCCCGAACGCCGAGAGCTCGCCCAGAGCCTGACGGCCCGGGCCCTGTCCTGCCTGACCTCGATCCACATCCGCGAGGCCTGCAATCCGAACCGAACAGAGGCCCTCACCTTGGCATCGTTCGTCACCGAAGGGGGCACCCTCTATCTGGTGGGCGAACCTCTGGAGGATCCCCGCACCCACCCGGGTGCGATGCCCCTGCTCACCGCACTCGCCTCGCACGTGGTCGAGCACGGCCGTCGCATGGCCGCACGGTCATCCCACGGTCGGCTCGACCCACCACTTTCCCTGGTGCTGGACGACGTGGCTGCCGTGGCCCCGATCCCCCAGCTCCCGGAACTCGTGACCGAGGGGACGCTCCCCGTGCTCGCCCTGTGCCGCAGCCGCGAACAGGCCCGTTCCCGCTGGCCCCAGGGCGACTTCTAGACCGTCGCCGCCGCCGTCGCCGGCCGCTGGATCACGTACTCCAGCTCCTTGGCGTCCGCGCTCCCGGGCTTCGGCACGACCACGCCGCTCGGCCGGAACCCGTACCGCCGGTAGAAGGCCGCGGCCCGCGGATTGCCCTCGTGTACGAAGAGCCGTACGCGTTCCAGTGCCGGCTCCTCCAGCCCCCAGGCCCACTCCAGAGCGCCGGCGAACAGGGCCTCGGTCAACCCGGTCCCCCGCTCCCCGGCCCGCACGAACACGCCCACGACATGCCCCTGCGTCCGCTCGACCCCCTGGTCGAAGAAGTCGGTGCTCCCGCCCGCCTCGACGATCACAGCCACCGACCCGTCCCAGGTCCCGTCGGGCGCCTCGGCCACGAACTGCCGTACCGCCCGCCCCTGGGACGCCCCCTCCGTGCGCCCCTGCCAGAACTCATCGGGCTGCGCCTCGGCCTGCTCCACCGTCTCGAGGAAGGCCACCGGCGCCGCCGGGTCGTGCAGCGCGGCGATCCGCAGCTCCTTGACCTTCTCCCACTCGTCACCACGTACTGCACGTATCAAGTGCCGAATCTCGCTCATGCGGCAAGATCCTAACTACGGATCACGCGGGCTTCACCTGAAAATCCGCACGTCAAACCGGCCCTGAAACGCAGAAAAGCCCCGCACCGAACCCGTAAGGGCTGGTGCGGGGCTTTCCCACAATGATTGTTCGGCGGCGTCCTACTCTCCCACAGGGTCCCCCCTGCAGTACCATCGGCGCTGAAAGGCTTAGCTTCCGGGTTCGGAATGTAACCGGGCGTTTCCCTAACGCTATGACCACCGAAACACTATGAAATTTGAACGCTGGCATGGACACAGCTGTTCGTTATTTCAGAACTAACACAGTGGACGCGAGCAACTGAGGACAAGCCCTCGGCCTATTAGTACCAGTCAGCTTCACCCGTTACCGGGCTTCCACATCTGGCCTATCAACCCAGTCGTCTACTGGGAGCCTTACCCTCTCAAGGAGGTGGGAATACTCATCTTGAAGCAGGCTTCCCGCTTAGATGCTTTCAGCGGTTATCCCTCCCGAACGTAGCCAACCAGCCATGCCCTTGGCAGGACAACTGGCACACCAGAGGTTCGTCCGTCCCGGTCCTCTCGTACTAGGGACAGCCCTTCTCAATATTCCTACGCGCACAGCGGATAGGGACCGAACTGTCTCACGACGTTCTAAACCCAGCTCGCGTACCGCTTTAATGGGCGAACAGCCCAACCCTTGGGACCGACTCCAGCCCCAGGATGCGACGAGCCGACATCGAGGTGCCAAACCATCCCGTCGATATGGACTCTTGGGGAAGATCAGCCTGTTATCCCCGGGGTACCTTTTATCCGTTGAGCGACGGCGCTTCCACAAGCCACCGCCGGATCACTAGTCCCGACTTTCGTCCCTGCTCGACCCGTCGGTCTCACAGTCAAGCTCCCTTGTGCACTTACACTCAACACCTGATTGCCAACCAGGCTGAGGGAACCTTTGGGCGCCTCCGTTACCCTTTGGGAGGCAACCGCCCCAGTTAAACTACCCATCAGACACTGTCCCTGATCCGGATCACGGACCGAGGTTAGACATCCAGCACGACCAGAGTGGTATTTCAACGGCGACTCCACAACCACTGGCGTGGCTGCTTCAAAGTCTCCCACCTATCCTACACAAGCCGAACCGAACACCAATATCAAACTATAGTAAAGGTCCCGGGGTCTTTCCGTCCTGCTGCGCGAAACGAGCATCTTTACTCGTAGTGCAATTTCACCGGGCCTATGGTTGAGACAGTCGAGAAGTCGTTACGCCATTCGTGCAGGTCGGAACTTACCCGACAAGGAATTTCGCTACCTTAGGATGGTTATAGTTACCACCGCCGTTTACTGGCGCTTAAGTTCTCAGCTTCGCAACCCCGAAAGGTCACTAACCGGTCCCCTTAACGTTCCAGCACCGGGCAGGCGTCAGTCCGTATACATCGCCTTACGGCTTCGCACGGACCTGTGTTTTTAGTAAACAGTCGCTTCTCGCTGGTCTCTGCGGCCACCCCCAGCTCAAGCAGCAAGTGCTATCACCAGTGATGGCCCCCCTTCTCCCGAAGTTACGGGGGCATTTTGCCGAGTTCCTTAACCATAGTTCACCCGAACGCCTCGGTATTCTCTACCTGACCACCTGAGTCGGTTTAGGGTACGGGCCGCCATGAAACTCGCTAGAGGCTTTTCTCGACAGCATAGGATCATCCACTTCACCACAATCGGCTCGGCATCAGGTCTCAGCCTTAATGAGGGACGGATTTGCCTACCCCTCGGCCTACACCCTTACCCCGGGACTACCACCGCCCGGGCTGGACTACCTTCCTGCGTCACCCCATCGCTTACCTACTACAAGTCTGGTTCGTCGGCTCCACCACTTTCCTTTCCCCGAAGGGTCCGGAACGGCTTCACGGACTTAGCATCGCCTGATTCGATATTGGGCGTTTCAAAGCGGGTACCGGAATATCAACCGGTTGTCCATCGACTACGCCTGTCGGCCTCGCCTTAGGTCCCGACTTACCCTGGGCAGATCAGCTTGACCCAGGAACCCTTAGTCAATCGGCGCACACGTTTCTCACGTGTGTATCGCTACTCATGCCTGCATTCTCACTCGTGAACCGTCCACAACTAGCTTCCGCTGCTGCTTCACCCGGCACACGACGCTCCCCTACCCATCACAGCGGGCGTTGGCCCTATTGCTGCAATGACACGACTTCGGCGGTACGCTTGAGCCCCGCTACATTGTCGGCGCGGAATCACTTGACCAGTGAGCTATTACGCACTCTTTCAAGGGTGGCTGCTTCTAAGCCAACCTCCTGGTTGTCTCTGCGACTCCACATCCTTTCCCACTTAGCGTACGCTTAGGGGCCTTAGTCGATGCTCTGGGCTGTTTCCCTCTCGACCATGGAGCTTATCCCCCACAGTCTCACTGCCGTGCTCTCACTTACCGGCATTCGGAGTTTGGCTAAGGTCAGTAACCCGGTAGGGCCCATCGCCTATCCAGTGCTCTACCTCCGGCAAGAAACACACGACGCTGCACCTAAATGCATTTCGGGGAGAACCAGCTATCACGGAGTTTGATTGGCCTTTCACCCCTAACCACAGGTCATCCCCCAGGTTTTCAACCCTGGTGGGTTCGGTCCTCCACGAAGTCTTACCTCCGCTTCAACCTGCCCATGGCTAGATCACTCCGCTTCGGGTCTAGAGCGTGCAACTCAATCGCCCTATTCGGACTCGCTTTCGCTACGGCTTCCCCACACGGGTTAACCTCGCTACACACCGCTAACTCGCAGGCTCATTCTTCAAAAGGCACGCAGTCACGACCGTTGTTCCGAAGAACAACGGCGACGCTCCCACGGCTTGTAGGCACACGGTTTCAGGTACTATTTCACTCCGCTCCCGCGGTACTTTTCACCATTCCCTCACGGTACTATCCGCTATCGGTCACCAGGGAATATTTAGGCTTAGCGGGTGGTCCCGCCAGATTCACACGGGATTTCTCGGGCCCCGTGCTACTTGGGAGATTCTTAAGCAAGCCGCTGATGTTTCGTCTACGGGGGTCTTACCCTCTACGCCGGACCTTTCGCATGTCCTTCGACTACATCAACGGTTTCTGACTCGCCGACCGGCCGGCAGACCGATCAAAAGAATTCCCACAACCCCGCATGCGCAACCCCTGCCGGGTATCACACGCATACGGTTTGGCCTCATCCGGTTTCGCTCGCCACTACTCCCGGAATCACGGTTGTTTTCTCTTCCTGAGGGTACTGAGATGTTTCACTTCCCCTCGTTCCCTCCACACTGCCTATGTGTTCAGCAGTGGGTGACAGCCCATGACGACTGCCGGGTTTCCCCATTCGGACACCCCCGGATCAAAGCTCAGTTGGCAGCTCCCCGGGGCCTATCGCGGCCTCTCACGTCCTTCATCGGTTCCTGGTGCCAAGGCATCCACCGTGCGCCCTTAAAAACTTGGCCACAGATGCTCGCGTCCACTGTGTAGTTCTCAAACAACGACCAGCCACCCATCACCCTGACCCATACGGATCAAGTTCACTGGGGCCGGCACTGAAGACATGACCTTACGGCCGTACCTTCAGGACCCAACAACGTGCCAAGCACGATCCCTCATCAGTGAGTCACTTTCCACGCCGAAGCAGTACTTGTGATCCATCAGAAGAACCGTGCCAACTAATCAACGTTCCACCCATGAGCTGACCGTGCAGAACATTTGTCTGCAATCGGTACTGTGCTCCTTAGAAAGGAGGTGATCCAGCCGCACCTTCCGGTACGGCTACCTTGTTACGACTTCGTCCCAATCGCCAGTCCCACCTTCGACAGCTCCCTCCCTTACGGGTTGGGCCACCGGCTTCGGGTGTTACCGACTTTCGTGACGTGACGGGCGGTGTGTACAAGGCCCGGGAACGTATTCACCGCAGCAATGCTGATCTGCGATTACTAGCAACTCCGACTTCATGGGGTCGAGTTGCAGACCCCAATCCGAACTGAGACCGGCTTTTTGAGATTCGCTCCACCTTGCGGTATCGCAGCTCATTGTACCGGCCATTGTAGCACGTGTGCAGCCCAAGACATAAGGGGCATGATGACTTGACGTCGTCCCCACCTTCCTCCGAGTTGACCCCGGCGGTCTCCTGTGAGTCCCCATCACCCCGAAGGGCATGCTGGCAACACAGGACAAGGGTTGCGCTCGTTGCGGGACTTAACCCAACATCTCACGACACGAGCTGACGACAGCCATGCACCACCTGTATACCGACCACAAGGGGGGCACTATCTCTAATGCTTTCCGGTATATGTCAAGCCTTGGTAAGGTTCTTCGCGTTGCGTCGAATTAAGCCACATGCTCCGCTGCTTGTGCGGGCCCCCGTCAATTCCTTTGAGTTTTAGCCTTGCGGCCGTACTCCCCAGGCGGGGAACTTAATGCGTTAGCTGCGGCACCGACGACGTGGAATGTCGCCAACACCTAGTTCCCAACGTTTACGGCGTGGACTACCAGGGTATCTAATCCTGTTCGCTCCCCACGCTTTCGCTCCTCAGCGTCAGTAATGGCCCAGAGATCCGCCTTCGCCACCGGTGTTCCTCCTGATATCTGCGCATTTCACCGCTACACCAGGAATTCCGATCTCCCCTACCACACTCTAGCTAGCCCGTATCGAATGCAGACCCGAGGTTAAGCCTCGGGCTTTCACATCCGACGTGACAAGCCGCCTACGAGCTCTTTACGCCCAATAATTCCGGACAACGCTTGCGCCCTACGTATTACCGCGGCTGCTGGCACGTAGTTAGCCGGCGCTTCTTCTGCAGGTACCGTCACTTTCGCTTCTTCCCTGCTGAAAGAGGTTTACAACCCGAAGGCCGTCATCCCTCACGCGGCGTCGCTGCATCAGGCTTTCGCCCATTGTGCAATATTCCCCACTGCTGCCTCCCGTAGGAGTCTGGGCCGTGTCTCAGTCCCAGTGTGGCCGGTCGCCCTCTCAGGCCGGCTACCCGTCGTCGCCTTGGTGGGCCATTACCCCACCAACAAGCTGATAGGCCGCGGGCTCATCCTTCACCGCCGGAGCTTTCAACCCCCGCCCATGCAGGCAGGAGTGGTATCCGGTATTAGACCCCGTTTCCAGGGCTTGTCCCAGAGTGAAGGGCAGATTGCCCACGTGTTACTCACCCGTTCGCCACTAATCCACCCCGAAGGGCTTCATCGTTCGACTTGCATGTGTTAAGCACGCCGCCAGCGTTCGTCCTGAGCCAGGATCAAACTCTCCATGAATGTTTACCCGTAATCGGGTGCACACATCACTTAGAGCGGGCACGTCATGTCGGAATAAGACCGACGCGCCACAACGTCCTCGCTGTGTTGTTGCCTGCCAGTGCCCGAAGGCCCGACAGGTCTTTTTCAAAGGAACCTCATCCACCGAAGTGGACGAGGTATCAACTTCTGGCGTTGATTTTTGGCACGCTGTTGAGTTCTCAAGGAACGGACGCTTCCTTTGTACTCACCCTCTCGGGTTTTCCTCCGGGCTTTCGTTCTGTTCTTGCGTTTCCGACTCTATCAGACTCTTTCGTGTCCGACTTCCTCGGCGCTTTCCAGGTTTTCGCTTTCGCGTTTCCCTTTCCGGCGGTTCCGACTCTATCAGAAGTTCTCCACCGGATTTCCCCGGCTTCGGATTCTGAAGAATCGAGTGCACCCCGCACGGAATTGCATTCCTCAGGGGGTGGGGCTGCCGAACTTGTCCAGTTCGAGGCAACCGTTTGACTCTACAACCCGGCCTGGGGGGTGTCAAAACGGCCCGGGCAGCCCTGGTCGAGCCCAGGACAGACCTCCAGGCCGGGGCGCTGTTGCCGGGTGCCGGGTGCCGGTGTGTGTGGTTGCCGCGACCGAAGGAAGGACCGCAGCCACTCCGCGAGGTCGCTGGCAGGTTGCAAGGTGGCCACCACCCGCTCACGCATGACCGCCGGAGTGTCCGCCCGGGCCGCAATCGCGTTCCGGACGAAGATGCCCGGCCGGCAGATCCGGTGGTAGATGGTCGTCCATCGTGAGGAACCTCCGCACTGGGCCGCCGTACCTGTGCGCCGGTGCCGGCCCTCGCCCTATCGCAAGGGGAGCAGTTGGATCAGTTGGAACGCGGTATCGGGGCCGCGGTGGGCCAGGGCGGCCCGGACCTCGTACCGGCCGGCTGCCAGGTCCACCCGTCTGTGGTTGTCGGGCTCCACCTCGGAGCCGGGCCAGGCCGAGTCGAAGAGCACGACCGGCCCCGGTACGTCCCAAACCTGGCTGTCCTCCCAGACGACATCCGCCAGTGCCGCCCCGACGCTGCCCAGCAGGTCCGCTTCGGACTCGGCCGCCACCCATCGCACGAAGACCCCGTGCTCCGGGAGGAACGCCGTGGACGAGGGCTCGTCGCCCAGCACCAGCGCCTGCGCCGGACCCACTGCAAGCAGGCGGGCGTAGCCGGAGACAGTGCAAGCCCGGTCGTAGTCGGATTCGGGGCCGTCGCTGTCCGCCCCCTCCCACAGGTTCAGCACGGCAGCCGGCACCACCACGAACGGGCCGCCGCCGGACTCCACCCAGTCGACCAGCCCTGGATCCGCATATCTCGCCATGCCGGGAGGTTAGGGGACCGGGACGGCCCGCGGGGCCTCGTCCTGCGCGCTCCGGGGCCGCACCGCGCGCAACAACCTGGTCGCCCTGCTGAGCCGGCTCCGCGCATGATGGCCGGATGGACGAGGTGACCATCAGCGAAGAAGACCGCCGCCTGCTCGGGCGCTGGGCTGCCGATTGTGTGGAGCGGGCCCTCCCGCTGTTCGAGGCGAAGGCGCCCTCCGACAGCCGACCTCGCGAAGCGATCGAGGGCATACGGGCCTTTGTACGCGAGGGGAAACGGACAGCCCGGCTGCGCTCCCTGGCCTGGGCGGCACACGCGGCCGCTCGCGAGGTCGACGACCCGGCGGCCACCGCGGCGGCCCGCGCCGCGTGCCACGCGGCAGCGACCCCCTACATCCACCCGCTGGCCACCCCTCACCAGTCGAAGCACGTGCTGGGGCCCGCCGTGTACGGGGCACTCGCTCGGGAACTCGGCGCGGAGGATGACACGGCCGTCGGTGACGAGGAGATCCGATGGGCGATCGAGCACGCCCCGCCGGCGGTTCGCGAACTGCTGCGCCGGATGCCGGCTCGCCGCCCCGGCCGTAGCCGGCTGGACACGCTCTACTACGCGCTCGACGAGGCCCTGCGCCACTGACCGGCGCCGAACCTTCCAGGTCCGGCCGGGCCGCTCAGGTGTTCTCCAGAGGGCGGATCTTGTGCCAGGCATCCCTGAGGGCTTCGAGTTCGAAGCGGGGGAAGTGCTCGCCCCACTTACCGCGGTACCCGCTCTCACCGTACTTCCGCGCGACTTCGTCGAAGCAGCGGACCACCGCGCGAGCCACAGCGCCGATGCTTTGTTGGCTCGACCAGATTTCGGTTCCGGCGTTGTCGTGCTTGCTGCCGTCGGCCAGCTTCAGCACACGTATCCACACGTCGGTGCCCTCGCGGTAGAGGATCCAGCGGAACGCGGTGGGTTCCGCCTCGAACTGCACGCGTGTCTCCAACTCGCGGGTGACGAGGCGGGCCACCGCCGTCAGCAGGTCCTCGGGGGCTGCGGAGATGTCCGAGGCTGTGACCTCGACTTCCGCCTGGTGATCGGCGATGGCGCAGTCGGCCCATCCCGGCCCGCCGAGAGTCCAGACGAGCTGCATGTCAGCCACGGTGGCCGGCCTCCTGGCCGAGGAAGTGCGGGACATCGGCTGCGGGCGCGAACATCTGCTCGCCTGCGTCCAGCCGGGCGGTGACGGAAGCCGCGACGCGGGCAGCCTCTCGGGAGGTCATCCCGGGAACACTAGGTCAAGGACGTGGCATGCCTTCGGGCCGGTGTCCGCGAGACTCCGGTGCTGTGGACATGGGGATCTCTGGTTCGAGCCGTCCCGGCGGCTCCCGTTCTCGAACCGGCACTACCTGTACACGAGTTCGGGCTCCGGCTCAGGTTTTTGTGGCGGGTGACGCTCTCCCCTTGCTCGACATCGAACAACGGGATGGACGGTGATGGCGGAGCAAGGACTGTGCGAAGGCGGTTGAGGTCAGCTCGCCACTGCTTCCAGTCTTCCGGATCGACCCAGTTCGAGGCCGGCCCAGCCTCGTCGCTGATGATGCGAGCGAGGGCCTTGTCCGCGAGCGTCCGGAGATCGTCAGGGAAGGCGGGCATGGGTTCTTCAGGGCCGTAAGGTGTGTCGATTGGGCCGCCGCCAGGGCATTGCGCCGCAATCAGTGCGGCTGCGGCCACCGCTTCTTCTCCTTCGGTGAGCCAGCCGGTGGCGCCGACGGTGCGCGTGAGGACGCCACGGATCAGTGGCTCGCGTTCCTCGGGTTTGGCGTCGTCGAGAGCGTTGGCGAAGTCCGCGGCGGTGTCGTTGTCGAAGGGGCCAGTGCCCCAGGTGCCCATGTTGATCTCCTCGTGTCGTCGCGCCGGGATCCTCGCATCAGCCGCTGACATTGCGATCACTGTGCGAGCAGTACGCGCTTCCGCAGAAGGGCGAAGCCAGCACGCCCGAACATCTGACGCTTGAGCATCTTGATCCGGTTGGCATGTCCCTCGACCGCGCCCGAGCTCCAGGGCAGGGTGAGTCCAGTGGTGACGGCGTTGAGGTCGCGGTCGATGCCGGCGGCGAGGGTGTAGAGGCTGGGCAGGTCGTCCTGCCGGACAGCCTCGAGCCAGGCTGGCAGGTACTCGCCCTGGCGCTGGGTGAGCATGACCGCGAAGGAGCGGACGTGTCGGGTGAGGGCGTCGAGCTCAGGACAGTGGGTGCGGACGGTCTTGAGCTGGAGTTGTTCGGGCTCGGTTAGGGCCTCTGGGCGGCTGAGGATCCATCTGGAAACCGTTCGGGGCGACGGTGGCCGGGCGGTCACCGGTCGCGGTGAGGTGCGCTTCTGTGCGGGTAGGCACGGACGCGCTGGTAGCTGCCTTTGTAGCCGACCAGGCGTTGGTGAAACCCTCGTTCCACCGGTCGTCCAGGTAGGGCTTGTAGTCATCGAGGACCGAAGGCCGGTTCTGCCACTGGCCGGTGCACAGTTCCTCCGGGACCGCGGCCTCGGCAAGCTGCGTGACGGTCCGCCAGGTCATGGCGAGCTGACGCTGGATCGAGCGGCGGCTGTGCTCGGACTCCAGCAATGCGTGGACGGCGGCGTGCCGGGCCCTGGTGCAGTCGGCGAACCGTTGGCCGTTCGGCCAGGGTGAACCGGGCGGCTCCTCTTCTGGGGCGGGTTCCGGCTCGGGTTCGGGGACGGCGGGGACCAGGGCGCGCAGGCAGCGACAGTGCTGGGCGACGGCTCGTTCGGCGAGCCAGGCCGCCAGGCTGGATGCCTCCCGGTCCGGCAGCAAGTCGATGGGGCGGCGCGTTTCGATGTCGACCAGGACGTGCCCGTCACCTGAGCGTCACGACTGATCAGGTCCGTCGAGGCGTTCCGTGGGCCCGGCGAAGGAGAGGAACAGGGTCCGTGAGGTGAGCAGCCAGGTGTCGTCCACCTTGTGGAACGTGTCCTCGTAGTGCCCCACCTGAACCGGGGGCCGGGGCGGTACGAGGCCTTCGGTGTAGCCGTCGACTCGGTACGTGGTGAAGTAGGTGGTGGCGGAGGCCGTGTCCGCAGAAGCCACCGTGACCAGGATGTTGGTGCATATACGGCGTGACAGCCGGTCTGCGGGCCGATCGCCGAAGTAGCTGCGCAGAGCGTCGTGACCTGCGATGCGGCGATCGCCGGCGGGCCATTCCCAGGTCCCGTCCCGTGTGAACAGGTCCGCCACCGAGCCGGGATCCCCGAGGTCGAGCCGGTGGACGAACTCCACGATCAGCCGCTCACAGGCCCGCTCCGCCAGCAGACGCTCCATCGGGTCCAGAGTTTCAGCATTCATGATCAACTCATATCAGGTCACACATGGATGAGTGAGCCCCACCGGAATCACGGGAATCACGCCCCGGCTCTTGGGCTCGGGCTCTCCGGAGCCGTGCCCGTCCTCACATGCCGACCCGTAAAGCCCTGCCGGAATCGAGCAGTTCACGGCTTCGGGCAGCGCGGGCCCCTGCCCAACCTCTCGGCAGGAGCCCGCGGTGTGGAGAGCTGCGGAGGGCGGCCAGGACCTGGTCGCGAAGAACGGCGTCCTGGCCGCCACCGCTTACCGTCTGGTGTCGGCCTGACGGCCCGGCCTCACTTCAGGTGCCGGTCGTAGAACCGGCTCCCGTCCTCCACCTCGAACCACGGGGTGCCGGTGTGTCCGCCCAGATTGGCGTGCAGCGTCTTCTCCGTGGCGCCGAAGGCGTCGAACAGGTCCAGGGCCCGTTGCCGGGGGTTCCCTTCGTCGTCCCACTGCAGCAGGAACAGCAGCGGAACACCGACCTGGCGGGCCTCCTCGCGCTGGGCGCGGGGTACGTAACCGCCGGCGAAGAAGCCGGCAGCCTCGATGCGCGGCTCGACCACCGCAAGGCGGATGCCTACGGCGGTCCACCCCGAGTACCCGACCGGGCCGCCGATCTCGGGCAGCGCGAGGAGGGCATCCAGGGTGGTCCGCCATTCCGGGACCGCCTTCTCGACCAGAGAGCCGACGAGGGACTCGAAGATCTCGTCGACCGGCTCGCCGGCCTGCATCGCCCGGCGGAGGTCGGCGCGAGCCTGCTCGTCGGCGGCCGAACGGGGGCGGTCACCGCACCCGGCGGCGTCGATGGTGGCCACGGCGTAGCCGGCCGCCGCGGTGTGCCGGGCCCGGGCCACCAGCCGGGCTGCCGCCTTGGGCAGGCCGTTGTTGTGGGCCATCAGGATCAGCGGGACCGGTACGGCGGATTCGGGCGTCCACAGGGTGCCGGGGATCTCGCCGAGGGTGAATTCGCGTTCGACGACGCCGTCGTCGAGGCGCTGTTCGGAAGTGAATCGCATGGTCGTGCCTTTCGGGAGTGCTCGTGAACGGCGCTCCCGGACGACCTGCCTATCGTCCGACCGTGACCCCGGAGGGGAGCACCCATGTCGATACTGCGTTCACGGGTACCACCTCCTCGTTCTCTCGCACGGCCTCCGGAAACGTAGCAGTGGCCGCCGTGTCCGCCAACGGGTTTCTTACACGGGCCCCGTCGAACACGACGCACCGCCGACCGCGCCCGAACTTGCGTACAGGCGCCGCCGGTTGTCAGGCTCTGGCTCAACTTCTGGATGCTGTTGGTGATCTCGTCGCAGCCTGTTTGCGCGGAAGTGTTCCACCTCGTGGGGCTGCCGGACTTGCAGCCGATGGGCGTGCCCTCGGCTGCCCTCGGCCAGCAGTCCGGCTCAACCGCGTGTCGCGCGACCAGCGGCTATTCGCACGCACCGTGGTTCCACCTGAAGATCACCAACAGCATCACTTCTGTGGAGCTGTGGCGTGCGCACTGGTGCAGGCGGCGGAACAACCCTCCGGCCTGTCGTCTCGGCCCACGGCGTCCGGCCGCCCGATGCGGTCCGCGCGCAACGGCAGACTGCACACCGTACAGACGCAGCCTCTGCTCGGCCCAAGTGCCGGCGCACCAGATGTCGGACTCCTGGTGGTGGCCTCCGTGGTCGAACCTGTGCAGCACGACGAAAAGCCGCTGGTGCTCCTCGAGGCCGGCGGTCAACCTACTGCCCCTGAAACGCAGAAAAGCCCCGCACCGAACCCGTAAGGGCTGGTGCGGGGCTTTCCCACAATGATTGTTCGGCGGCGTCCTACTCTCCCACAGGGTCCCCCCTGCAGTACCATCGGCGCTGAAAGGCTTAGCTTCCGGGTTCGGAATGTAACCGGGCGTTTCCCTAACGCTATGACCACCGAAACACTATGAAATTTGAACGCTGGCATGGACACAGCTGTTCGTTATTTCAGAACTAACACAGTGGACGCGAGCAACTGAGGACAAGCCCTCGGCCTATTAGTACCAGTCAGCTTCACCCGTTACCGGGCTTCCACATCTGGCCTATCAACCCAGTCGTCTACTGGGAGCCTTACCCTCTCAAGGAGGTGGGAATACTCATCTTGAAGCAGGCTTCCCGCTTAGATGCTTTCAGCGGTTATCCCTCCCGAACGTAGCCAACCAGCCATGCCCTTGGCAGGACAACTGGCACACCAGAGGTTCGTCCGTCCCGGTCCTCTCGTACTAGGGACAGCCCTTCTCAATATTCCTACGCGCACAGCGGATAGGGACCGAACTGTCTCACGACGTTCTAAACCCAGCTCGCGTACCGCTTTAATGGGCGAACAGCCCAACCCTTGGGACCGACTCCAGCCCCAGGATGCGACGAGCCGACATCGAGGTGCCAAACCATCCCGTCGATATGGACTCTTGGGGAAGATCAGCCTGTTATCCCCGGGGTACCTTTTATCCGTTGAGCGACGGCGCTTCCACAAGCCACCGCCGGATCACTAGTCCCGACTTTCGTCCCTGCTCGACCCGTCGGTCTCACAGTCAAGCTCCCTTGTGCACTTACACTCAACACCTGATTGCCAACCAGGCTGAGGGAACCTTTGGGCGCCTCCGTTACCCTTTGGGAGGCAACCGCCCCAGTTAAACTACCCATCAGACACTGTCCCTGATCCGGATCACGGACCGAGGTTAGACATCCAGCACGACCAGAGTGGTATTTCAACGGCGACTCCACAACCACTGGCGTGGCTGCTTCAAAGTCTCCCACCTATCCTACACAAGCCGAACCGAACACCAATATCAAACTATAGTAAAGGTCCCGGGGTCTTTCCGTCCTGCTGCGCGAAACGAGCATCTTTACTCGTAGTGCAATTTCACCGGGCCTATGGTTGAGACAGTCGAGAAGTCGTTACGCCATTCGTGCAGGTCGGAACTTACCCGACAAGGAATTTCGCTACCTTAGGATGGTTATAGTTACCACCGCCGTTTACTGGCGCTTAAGTTCTCAGCTTCGCAACCCCGAAAGGTCACTAACCGGTCCCCTTAACGTTCCAGCACCGGGCAGGCGTCAGTCCGTATACATCGCCTTACGGCTTCGCACGGACCTGTGTTTTTAGTAAACAGTCGCTTCTCGCTGGTCTCTGCGGCCACCCCCAGCTCAAGCAGCAAGTGCTATCACCAGTGATGGCCCCCCTTCTCCCGAAGTTACGGGGGCATTTTGCCGAGTTCCTTAACCATAGTTCACCCGAACGCCTCGGTATTCTCTACCTGACCACCTGAGTCGGTTTAGGGTACGGGCCGCCATGAAACTCGCTAGAGGCTTTTCTCGACAGCATAGGATCATCCACTTCACCACAATCGGCTCGGCATCAGGTCTCAGCCTTAATGAGGGACGGATTTGCCTACCCCTCGGCCTACACCCTTACCCCGGGACTACCACCGCCCGGGCTGGACTACCTTCCTGCGTCACCCCATCGCTTACCTACTACAAGTCTGGTTCGTCGGCTCCACCACTTTCCTTTCCCCGAAGGGTCCGGAACGGCTTCACGGACTTAGCATCGCCTGATTCGATATTGGGCGTTTCAAAGCGGGTACCGGAATATCAACCGGTTGTCCATCGACTACGCCTGTCGGCCTCGCCTTAGGTCCCGACTTACCCTGGGCAGATCAGCTTGACCCAGGAACCCTTAGTCAATCGGCGCACACGTTTCTCACGTGTGTATCGCTACTCATGCCTGCATTCTCACTCGTGAACCGTCCACAACTAGCTTCCGCTGCTGCTTCACCCGGCACACGACGCTCCCCTACCCATCACAGCGGGCGTTGGCCCTATTGCTGCAATGACACGACTTCGGCGGTACGCTTGAGCCCCGCTACATTGTCGGCGCGGAATCACTTGACCAGTGAGCTATTACGCACTCTTTCAAGGGTGGCTGCTTCTAAGCCAACCTCCTGGTTGTCTCTGCGACTCCACATCCTTTCCCACTTAGCGTACGCTTAGGGGCCTTAGTCGATGCTCTGGGCTGTTTCCCTCTCGACCATGGAGCTTATCCCCCACAGTCTCACTGCCGTGCTCTCACTTACCGGCATTCGGAGTTTGGCTAAGGTCAGTAACCCGGTAGGGCCCATCGCCTATCCAGTGCTCTACC